>CAWBJR010000001.1:0-171617 GCA_963789085.1 uncultured delta proteobacterium
GACACGACCCGGTTCGGCTCGACCCCGCCCGCCCTGGTCGGAATCACAACAGCATCGGCCCGCCCGAGCGCAGCCTGCACCACGTTGCCCTCGCCGGGCGGGGTGTCGACCACGACCGTGCCGTCCTCCCGGCTCATGGCCTTGGTCACCGTGCGCACCGAAGGACCCTCGATCAGCTCCACACCTTCGAAGGGGTCGGTTTCATACCATTCGGCCGAGGATCCCTGGGGATCGGCATCGACCAGCAGCACCGGGCCCTTGCCGCGGCGGGCTGCCACCGCGGCCAGGTATACGGAGGTGGTGGTCTTCCCCACCCCGCCCTTGACGTTGCTCACCACGATGTTCATTGCGCAGGGTCCTCTTGCTTCGCGGATGTCGGGGCATACGGTACCGGTCGCCGGTCCCGCTCCGGATCACGGTAGGAGGAGCTGGCCGAGCCGGCGGCGGACGATGAGGACTCCGGCGATCGCCATGACCGTCAGGTAGGCCACGTGGCCCAGCAGGACCCAGCTCCAGATGCCGAGATCAGCGGCCCGAGCCAGGACCACGCCTTGGTAGAGCGGCGTACAGCGGACCACGAGCTGGAGCCAGCCGGGATAGACCGTGAGGGGGTAGAACGTCGCCGAGAACAAGAAGAGCGGGATGAAGGCCAGCGAGACCATGTCAAAGTCCTGCCACGTGCGCATGTAGGTGGTTCCCGCCATACCGGCGGCGGCGAAGGCCACCCCGGTCAGGATGGCAGCCGGCCAGCACAACACGGCCCAGGGCGAGACGATGTACCCCAGGATGGCCATGATGACGAGAAACGCACCCGAGTAGAGGGCACAGCGGATCACGCACCAGCTCAACTCGCCCAGAGCCACATCTCCCACTCCGAGGGGTGTCGCCAGCATGGCGTCATAGGTCTTCGCGATCTTCAGCTTGAAGAAGACCTGGAATGTCGAGTCGATCATGGCGCCGTTCATCGCAGAAGAGGCGAGCAACCCCGGCGCCACGAACGACGTGTAGGAATGAGCTTCCCGTCGACCGGAATGGGCCGACCAGGTGAGACAGGCCGATCCCGATTGAAAGCAGGTAGAAGAGTGGCTCGAAGAACCCGGAGACGAGGAAGATCCAGGAACGCCGATAGACGAGAACGTTGCGTTCGAGCACCCGCGAGGCGTGACGCCCCCCGAGGAAGGCCAACGGCGTGATCCGCGTGGCAATACCTGGGGGTCGGGTATCGAGGGCGGTGGTCGAAGTCATCACACAACCAGTCGCTTGGCGAACGTGCGGCGACCCACGGCGTAGCCAACCCCGAACCAGACCGCCAGATAGGCGGCGTGACCGAGGTCGACCCACCACTTGACCTGACCGAGGGTGAGGTCACGGCACAACGCGACCCCGTGGTAGAGCGGAGAGATGTAGGCCAACCTCGATGACCCGTGGCAGTTGGGAGATGGGGAAGAAGAGACCCGAGAAGAGGAACAGCGGGATGATCACGAATCGATAGAGCGTGGAGATCGGTGCGTCCTTGTCCAACGTTGCGGCGTAGGCGCCAACCGGGGCAGCGAACGCCATGCCCGTGAGCACTCCGGCGGGCAGAGCCAGGATGGCCCAGGGCGAATAGACGACACCGAACGCGGCCATGATGGCAAGGTAGATGCTGACCACAATGCTGAGGCGCGCCGCCATCCAGGCCAGATGGCCCAGCCACACGTCGTAGACACTGAGCGGACTGGCCAGCTGGGCCAGGTAGGTCCGCATCCACTTGATGGCTCCCATGACCGGGTAGGAGGCATCGTTCGTGCCGATCTGCATCGTCGTGCCCGCCAGCAGCCCGGGCGCGAGAAAGGCAACGTAGGTCACGCCGCCCACCCCGTGGGAGTGCTTGTCGATGAGCGAACCCAGCGCCACCCCCATCGCGGCCAGGTAGAGCACGGGGATGAGGAAGCTCGTCGCCACCGAGCTGCGCCAGGTTCGCTTGTACTGGTACGCCCAATAGCCCGCCGCCCGCCACAGGCCGGCATGGCGAACCTTGCCCGCGCTTCCTCCCCGTCAGAGGCGAAGAGCGCGCCGTCCCTTGTGACATCCCGTCCCCCATCACCGCCATGGTCAGTCGACCAGGGTGCGACCGGTCAGCCGCAGGAACACGTCCTCGAGGGTCGAACGCCGGACCAGCGTGCTCTCGGCGACATGGCCCATCCGCGCCACCTCGGCCAGAGCAGCGTCACCGTCGTCGGTGTACAGGAGGATGCGGTCGGGCAGGATCTCCAGCCGCTCGGCCAGATCGGCCAAGAGGGCGCCACCTCTGCGTGCGCGCCCGGGGCGAAGCGCAGCTCGACCACCTCGCGCGTCGAGTACTCGCTCGATGAGCTGCCGAGGCGAGCCTTCGCGCGGCGAACCTGCCCTTGTCCATCACGACCAGCCGATCGCAGAGCTGCTCGGCCTCGTCCATGTAGTGCGTCGTGATGACGAGGGTCACGCCCTCGCTGCTTGAGCCGGTAGAGCCGGTCCCACAGCGAGGTGGCGTGCCTGGGGGTCGAGCCCGGTCGTCGGCTCGTCGAGAATCAGCAGGTCGGGATCCGAGATCAGCGCTCGGGCAATGGTGAGACGTCGCTTCATGCCACCTGAGAACGGATCGACTCGGTCGTTGGCTCGCTCGGTCAGCTGGGCGAACTCCAACAACTGATCGCGCTCGCTCTCGAATGACCTTGCCGCGGCATGTCGAAGTAGCGCCCGTAGATCATGAGGTTGTCGATCACTGTCAGCTCGAGATCCAGCGAGTCTTCCTGGGGGACGAGACCCATGCGAGACCGGATCTGCGGGCCGTCGGACGCCGGGTCCATGCCGAGCACCCGCAGGCTGCCCCCGCTCGAGCGGACTGATGCACGAGATCATCCGCATCGTGGACGTCTTGCCGGCGCCGTTGGGACCGAGGAACCCGAAGGACTCGCCCTTGCGAATGGTGAAGTCGATGCCGTCGACGGCGACGAAGTCGCCGAAGCGCTTCACGAGACCATGGGCCTCGACCATGGGCGCGGGAGGTGGACCCCGGCCGTGGGCGCGCCGTCCCCGTTCCGCTCCGATTCGGGGACGTCAGTCGTCGGCGAGGAATGTGACGTCATTGTCAGGTAACGATACCGTGCTCCCAGAGGGCCGACTTCATGGCCGGCAAGGGGGCGCAATGGCGGCGAAGGACAGGGCGGAGATTTCCGGACGGGTTCACCTGGGGCACCGCCACGGCGGCCCACCAGATCGAAGGGGGCAACACAAACAACGACTGGTGGGCTTTCGAACACCTCGAGGGTTCGGGATGCGCCGAGCCGTCGGGCGACGCGTGCGACTCCTGGGACCGCTGGGAGGAAGACGCCGACCTCGTCGCCGCCTTGGGCTTGGACAACTACCGCTTCTCGGTGGAGTGGAGCCGGATCGAGCCGGCCGAGGGCGAGTTCTCCCGTGCCACCCTCGAGCACTATCGCCGGCAATGTCTCGGGCTGCGGGCGCGGGGCGTCGACCCCGTCGTGACCTTCCACCACTTCACGACGCCCACGCTGGCTAGCCGACCAGGGCGGATGGGAGACGCGGAGGTCGCGGTCGAGCGATTCGGTCGGTTTTGCACCGTCGTGGCCGAATCACTGGGTGACGTCATGGTCAGGGCCTGCACGGTCAACGAACCCAACATCGTGGCGACCATGGGTTGGCACGCCGGGATGTTCCCCCCCGGCAAGACGGGACGCCGAGCTGTCGCGTGAGGTGGGACGGCAGTCTGGCGGACGCGCACCGGGTGGCGGTCGAGGCCATCCGCGCCGCTGCTCCTGGCGTCCCGGTAGGGCTCACGCTCTCGATGACCGACTACCAGGCGGTCCGGGTGGCGAGGAGCGGCTCGAGAGCATCCGGCACCACGCCGAGGACGTGTTTCTCGACGCGACCAGCGGGTGACGACTTCCTGGGCGTGCAGGTCTACACGCGGATGAGAATCGGACCCGACGGCTGGGCCGGCTACGAAGACGGGGTCCCCGTGCTCGACATGGGCTACGAGTTCTATCCGGCGTCTCTCGGGAACTGCCTCCGCCGGGCCTGGGACTACACCGCGGCGCCTTCCCCCTGCTCGTCACCGAGAACGGCATCGGGCACGACGACGACGCGCAACGCATCGACTACGTGCGCCATGCCCTTCGGGCGTCCTCGACGCCATCGACCAGGGAGTTGACGTGCGCGGGTACACGTACTGGTCGCTGCTCGACAACTTCGAATGGGCCATGGGCTATCGACCCCACTTCGGCATCGTTGAGCGTCGACCGCGAGACCTTCGCCCGCACGGCCAAGCCCAGCGCGGCGTGGCTGGCTTCGGTCGCCGCGGCGAACGCGCTGGAGGCCTGAGACCGGCGCTCAGACGTCGGCGCGCTCCATGTTGGCCACGATGGCGTCGGTGATTTCGCCCCAGAGCGGTTGCGGCAGGTCGTGACCCATCCCTGGAATGGTGATGAGCTTGGCCCCCGGCACCGCCGCCGCGGTGGCCTGCCCGCCGCTCAACGTCACAAGGGGATCCTCCTCGCCGTGAATGACGAGGAACGGGCAGGCGAGCGCCGCGCAGGCCCTCCGTGCGGTCGGGCGAAGCGAGGATGGCGCCCAGCTGGCGCACCGTACCCTCGGGGCAGTAGGACTGCGGTCGTACGCGGCCACAGCTCGCTCGCGCAGGAGGATCTCGTCGGTGGGGTACTTCGGCGAGCCGATGACCCGGCTTCCGTCCATGCTGGCCTCGATGGCCTCCTCCGGCTGGTGGCCACTGGACGCAGGAGACGCGGCGAGGGCCTCGCCCGTCGGGGCGCCCACTGGCGGTCCCCGGTCGTCGACATCACCGAGCAGGCGGGAGGCCAAGAGCTCCGGGCGACGGATGACCAGGGCCTGGGTGATCATGCCGCCCATCGATGCGCCCGAGCACGTGACAACGCTAGATTCCCAGCTCGTCGAGCAGTGCGCGGCGTCATCAGCCATGTCCTCGATGAAGTAGATCGACGATGAGGGGTCGCCGCCCAGAATGAGGCCGAGATCGGGCTGACCCTCGAACTTGGTCGAGAGCCCGCTGTCACGGTTGTCGAAGCGGATAACGAAGTACCCGCGTGTTCGCAACCCGTCGACAAACCCTTGGGGCCAGGTGATCAGCTGAGCGCCGAGCCCCATGACGAGGAAGAGCGGAGGGTCGGCCGGATCCCCTCCGTGATGTATTCGATGTCGATCCCGTTGGCATGGGCGGTGGGCGCGGGTGGCTGCTTGCTCGGCGTCGCAGGGCGAGAGCGCGTTGAGCTTCTCGGGGCGATTGATCGTCAGGCGGACGATTTCTGTCTTCGTTCCCTTCTGGCATGGTGAATATCGTATTTTTCAAAATTCGCCATTTTGTTTTCTCCCGCCAGAGTTCTTCGAGGGTTCTTTTGCCGACGCGACGAAATCCGCAGGAACGCGCACCGATTCTTCGGGCGCTTCCCAGAAAAACATATGCCCTATCCCTTTCAGAATATGCACCTTCGAGCCCGGAATTCTTTTGTGCAGGATGTCCGCGTTGGCATGCGGCAGGAGGCGATCGTCGTCGCCATGAATGATCAGCGTCGGCGCTTTGATCTGACCAAGCTGCTCGAAGGAATCCCATCCCGTGATCGCTTCGAATTGCCGCGTGTACGTATGCGTCGGCGTGATGGGATATTTGCCCATGTCCGCGATCTGCTGATTGATGAAATCCTGGCCGTGCTTCGAATTCAAAAATGCTGTGCCGCATGCGACCGAAAACGCGCCTCGCGCCTGCTCTTCGGGGGACAACTTCGGGTCCGGCATCAGCTTCGAGATGTTCTCGGGATTTGTAGGCGCGGAATGCTGCATGCCGCACGCGGTGCATCCGAGCACCAAGCCGCGCACGCGCGAGGCATGCTTCAAGGCGAACTCCTGCGCGATCATCCCGCCCATCGAGATGCCGTAGATATGTGCACGAGGGATCTTCGCATGGTCGAGCACCGCCGCGATGTCATCCGCCATGGTGGTCACCGTCCACGGCGCATCGGGCTTGTCGCTCTCGCCGGTGCCGCGATTGTCGATGACGACGGTGCGATATCGCTTCTCGATGCCGCTCAGAAACGGCTCGCCCCATCCGCGTCCCGAGCCGCTAAATCCCATAATCAGCGCGAGCGGATCGCCGTTGCCGCGAATCTCGTAGCGCAGCTTCACTCCATCTTTGGTGGTTGCGTAGTCTCTCGTCGTTGCCATGAAAACTCCATCGGGGTGCGAGGTTTTATTTCCGGCAGAGACTATCACGATGAAAGAAAATCGGTAGCGGCAGACCTAACCCCTAGCCCCTTCCCCTAAAGTGGAAGGGGAACCAGAAACTCATTTCAGGGTGCGATCGAGAAAGTCGAGCGAGCGATGCCATGCGTCGGCGGCGGCGTCGCGATTGTAGAAATTGCTCGGGCGACGGAAGTTGAAGCCATGGTCGACGCCCGAATACAGATGCATCTCGTGCGGCCGGTTCGCCTTGGTCAACATCGCGTCGAGATCCTTGGCCTCGGATACGGGAATGACCGTGTCCGCCTCGCCATGAATGATCAGCGTCGGCGGCATCGATGCGGCCTTGTCGCGAAGCGTGGGAATCAGACCCCCGTAGTATTCGACGACGGCAGCAACCTCATCGGGAAATTGCGAGGCGGTGCCGACCGCGAGATACGCGCCTTGCGAGAATCCCATCAGCGCGATGCGTTTCGGATCGATCGCGGGGTTGCGCGCGAGCGATTCAATTGCTGAATGGATCGCGGCGGTCCAGGTTTTGAAGTTCTCCATCGGATCGGTGGTCGGATCGGAATTCGGCGTGGCGTCGTAGTACTCGATGAACTCGGCGTAGTATCCGCGATCGGCGAGCGCGCCGCACATCGTATCGAACTCGTCGTGATTCATGCCGCGATATCCCGCGCCATGAAGGAGAATCACCGCCGGATGCCGTCCGCTGCCCGTGGGGAGACAATGGAACTCCTCGATCGGCGCGCCATTGAAGCCAAACTCACCGCTCGATGATCGCTCGGACGAAGGACTGCGCGACGCGATCCACAGCACAATCGCAATCGCCACGAGGAGAAGCGAACTCGCGATGCGCAGCGGCGAAAATCGAAACGCGCCGCCATCGCGCGCGTCATCTGCATTCATTCAAAAAAACCTCTCCCCCGCGAGACGCGAGGGAGAGGAAAAAGGAAAGGTGGGATGAAAATCCTATCACAAAGGACGGGGACGAAGCTTCATCCGCACCGGCATGTGCTTGATACCGCCGACGAAGCCCGAACGCAGGCGCTCCAGCGGCCCCGTCGATTCGATATATTCCACGCGCTTCATCAGCTCGCGGAAGATCACCTCGAGTTCGAGGCGCGCGATGTTGGCGCCGAGGCAGAAGTGCTCGCCGATGCCGAATGCGATGTGCGGGTTGGGGTCGCGCGTGATGTCGAACTTGAACGGCTCTTCGAAAACATCTTCGTCGCGATTCGCCGATGGATAATAGAGCGCCAGTGATTCGCCCTGCTTAATCTTCTGCCCACGCAGCGTGTAGTCCTCGCTCGCGGTGCGCGCGAACTGGATGACGGGGCTGATCCATCGCACGATTTCCTCGACCGCCGGACGCAGGAGCGCAGGATCGTTTTGCAGCATTCGCCATTGATCGGGATTGTCGATGAGCGCCTGCACCCCGCCCGACGTCGCATTGCGCGTGGTCTCGTTGCCGGCCACCACCAGCAGCAGGAAGTACGAGAGCATCTCGAAAATCGGCAGCGGCTGTCCGTCCAGTTTGCTCGCGCCGAGCGCACTGGTCAGATCGTCTTTGGGATCCTTGCGCCGCTGCTCGACGAGATTGCTGAAGTAGGTGAAGAGGCCTTCGCGCGCGCGCTGCAAGGGTTTCCGCTGCCGTGCCGCCCTGATTGAACTCAGGATCGCTCGAACCAATCGTCTCATTGGTCCAGCGGAAAAGCTGCGGACGATCCTGCTTGGGAACGCCGAGCAGCGCCGCGATGACGTCGAGCGGCACCTTCGCCGACACGTCGGTCACGAAATCGCATTCAATCATCGAGCCGCCGTTGCGATGCGTCGCCGCAAGCTCGTCCATTACCTCGCTGGCGATTTCCTGGACCTCTTGCTCAAGCGACCTGACCGCGCGCGGAGTGAAGCGTCGATTTACGAGGTCGCGATACTTCGCATGCTCGGGCGGATCCATGTTGAGCAGATGGCGAAAGAGCATGTCGCCGCCTTCGATGTAGGTATCCTTGGTAGCGACCAGCAGCCGGGGGCCATTGAGGAAAATTTTCGGCTGGCGTGCGACTTCGACGATATCGGCATGCTTGGTGATTGCCCAGAACGGATCGACATTGGGACGATCGTACCAATAGACCGGCGCGTGCTTGCGCAGATATGTCCACTCCGCGTGGGGATAGCCGTTCTTCTCGAAATGCGGTCCGGAAACGATTTCGAGTGTGTCGAGCTGAGCGATTCGATGTTGGGAGCTTCCATAGTTTTGCCTCAGTCTTCGAGGCTGATTGCCTGACGCGGGCACAGCCGCACCGCGAGCTTGAGTTTCTCCATGCATCGTGGCGGGAGGATTTTCGATTTTGACGTAGGCCTTGTCGTCGTCGCGCACTTCGAAAATTTCCGGCGCGACCTGGGAGCAGCGGGCGTTGCCCTCGCAGGCATGGCGATCCACTACGATTTTCATAATCCCTCGGATGCGGTCTGAGTGGGCTTAGAATCCGCGGACGATTATACTCTTTCGGGGCGCGCTCCGCGCTAGGCGCCTTCGCGATTGCGAAAACCGTTGGTCGGCTCCGGCGGCAGGTTCAACACGTCCTTGGGAAAGAAGCCGCTTAGATATTCGATGATGTCGCGCATCGAAACAACGCCGACCGGACGGCCCTCGGCATCGGTCAGCGGCACATGGCGAAAGCCCTCGAGGCACATCTTGTTGAGCGCGTACGCGACGATCGCATCCTCGGGCAGGCGCACCGGATCGCGCGTCATGTAGGGACGAATCGGAGTGCGCGCGAGATCGATATCGGTGCCGACCACCTTCATCAGCACGTCGCGCTCGGTGAAGATGCCGGTGAGCTTGCCCTCGCGCGTCACCAGGACGCATCCCTGGCGATGCTCGCGCATCTCGCGCAGAGCGTCCTCCAGCGTGCGTCTGTTCATCGAGAATCAAGCCGGCATTGGAGAGCGCGTCCTTGAGTGTCTCGCGCAGGAGGGCGGAGCCGAGCTGCGTCAATTCGAGATTTTCCTCGTCTTGGTCGAAGGCCTCGACGTCTTCGCGGGCCTGCATCGGATCGTCGTGGATAGCCATCGTATGCCTCCGCCTCGAAGGATGTGCTGATGGCGAAGCTATTCCGGCGCCAAATCTGTGGCAAGCCGCACGCGGCGCGGAGTGGCGCATCAAATAAAAACGCGGGCGCATCAGATGCGCCCGCGTTATCGCAATGTCTCTCGATAGAGAGAGGGAGAGCGATTAGCCTTCGATTTGCCAGAGCTTGCGCGCGACTTCCGCCGAGCGCTTCACGAACTTGGTGCCGAGGTCATGCTGCGCCTCGAAAATCGGCGCGAGCGCAGTCGACTTGGCCCACTCGGTCGCGGTGGCCTGATAGTCGAGGACGCCATTGGCGACCTTCTCGCTGGTATCGATGTACCATGCGGCTACCTTCTTGATGCCATCAGTGCTGAAGAACTGGCCACCAAGGGTTTCGGCTGCTTTGTGTTCCTTTGCTTTTCCTTCCACTTCGATCCTCCGATAACTGACGATTTTATTCGCGGATTTCTCCCCGCCTAATGTTGCCTCAAACGTAACCATCGATCGCGCTGGGGCGCGCGGCATTTCGTCACGCATGCGACGAAATCCGCCGGTTGTATCGCGCGCAATTAGTCGCGATCGCCGAGCCATTTGCCGATTTCTGGCCATAACTTCTTTAATGCCGGAGAACTTACCGCCGCGCCGATATGGCCGGTGGGGAAATGCAGGTTGCGCTTGTCCTCGGATGCGACAAATTCCGGAAGCGGCTTACTCGCGTTGGGATGCACCACGTCATCGTGATCCGCGATCATGTTGAGCAGCGGCACGGTGATGTTCTTGAGGTTGACGATCTCTTCGCCAATCTTCATCAGGCCGCGATACAGCTTGTTCTCGCGCGCGAGGTCTTTGGTCAGCTCGCGGAAGATTTGTCCCGCCAGCGGCACATCGCTCGCCATCCACTTTTCAAACAGATCGAAAGTCTCGGCGTAGTTCTCACGCGACTTGTTCTTGTAGGCGCCGACATACTTGTCGAGCGCGTGATGCATCGGGTTCATCGCGGTGAAGAACGAGTTCATCATCCAGGCCGGGCAGTTGCCGTAAATCGCCGTGATGGTATCCGCGATCGCGGGATTCATCGCATCGGCGAAGTTCGTGATCGGCAGATCGCGATTGCTCATGTCGAACGGAATCGTGAACGTGATCAGATTCTTGATGTTGCGCTGATGCAGCGCGGTGTACATCAAGCGAGAGCAACGCGCCGAAGCAGTAGCCCAGCAGGTTGATGCGCTCGACGCCGCTATGAATCTGCACCGCAGTGACCGCATTGGCGACGTCGCCGTTGACGTAGGCCTCGAAGCCGCGCCAGGTATCGTCAGACCCCGGCGGAATCCAGTCGATGAAATATACATCGAAGCCCTGATTGATCAGGTTCTCGATCGCGCTGCGTCCCTTTCTGCAAGATCGAGGATGAACGGACGCTTGATGAGCGCATAGACCAGCAGCAGCGGCGTCTTATGACGAATCGGGCCGCGCGCCGCATAGTAGCGCAGGCTGACTTTGCCGCCTTCATAGATGACGGTGTAAGGCGTCACTATAGGCGGGTCATTGATGGGAGCACCGAAGCCGCGCCGAAACGCATTGAGCGTACGCAGCGCGCCCTCACCCCAGAATCCGGCTACTTCACTAACGACGGACACGGTTTCTTACCTCCACAGCCGGCAGCGCGCGCCATCCGACCCACGATGCGTTATCGAATTCCGGATGCACGCGGGCACCGACGGCGGCCTCGCGAAGCGCAGTCTCGCGGGCCACTTCGGCCTCGCGGCTGACATCGTCGGTCTCGTTTTCGGATGCGGCCTCGCGGTCGTAGGCGATGGTGCGAACTTCCTCGCGCAGCGCCTTGACGTCACGGCGCAATGCCTCGATATCGGACGCCAGCGGCAGGCCTACGCTCGGCCACAACGCCGAGAAGAACGCGCCCGAGAGCGCGTCGACGAAGCGTTGGGTCCTAAGTCCGTTCTCGAGCATCCGCGCACCGACCTTGGCGACGCTGCGGTTCGCATACGCGCGATTGGTGAGATCCGTGACCACACCGGTCGCCGCTTCGTAGGCTTTCCATCCTGCTTTGTATAGATCACCATCGGTCTCGGCTTTGAACGCCCGCAGTGTGACTGCCGCGGGCAGGTCGATCAACGCGACTTCGGCAAGCGCGAGGAGACCGGTCTTGAGTTCTGATTTTGGCTGGCTCATTAAAAAATCCTCCCGTCTAAGCTCCGCGACCCACCTTGCGGGCCATCAGTGCAAGGTCGGTGCCCTACCACCGACGCTAAAAAATGCGTCTAGGTCCACCTCGGCAATTCTCCGAGCGGTTTCGCTGCTCAACCGATGCGCATCGGGAGGCCACTTGCTCATTTGCCGGGCGTCCCCTTCGCTCGTATCGTGCAACTCGAAAATTGGGTCATTCATGTTCGCTACGTTCTGTAAGATGAACTAATGATGGGCCTAGTGCAATGATTAGTGTTACTTACGATTGTCGCGCGTGTGACGAAATGGCGAAAAATCCGCCTCGAGGGCCGCCAAACGTCGCCTAGGTGACGAGAATTCCGCGCGCTTTTGTAATCAGATGGTCAAATGGGACTTCGAGTGACGATTAAAGTCGCTGTCTGCGTTGTGGACTAATGCTCGCAGCGACTATCGGAGTCGTGCGCTAAACCGGCGTGTCCCCGATGACCGTGACGCGATGCATCTCGCGTCGATGCGGAAAATAATCCGATACCGCATAGTGCTGCACCGCGCGATTGTCCCAGAACGCGATCGAGTTTTTGCGCCACCGGAAGCGGCATTGGTATTCCGGAATCGATGCGCGGCTGTAAAGGAACTCGAGCATCCGCTCGCTCTCGTCCGGCTTCATCCCGACGATATGCGAGGTGAACGCGCGATTGACGTAGAGCGATTTCTCGCCGGTCTCCGGATGGGTGCGCACGACCGGATGCCGCGCGGGCGGATACTCCTTCTTCATCGCCGCCATTTTCTCCGGCGGCAGGTTGCGGCCGAACACCCGCGAGAAATCGTGGATCGCGGTAAGACCGCTGAGCGCTTGCTTCATCGAATCGCCCAGCTCCTCGTATGCCGCGTGCATATCGGCGAAGAGCGTATCGCCTCCGACCGGCGGCACTTCGAGCGCGCGCAAGATCGAGCCGAGCGAGGGCTTGAGGCGCCACGTGACGTCGCTATGCCAGCTGTTTTCCTTGCCGCGATTGTTCTCGTCATGCGCGATCACCAGCAGCTCCGGATGCTCGCCGCGCGGCGCGAACGGATGCACCTCTAGATCGCCGAAGCGCCGCGCGAACGCGATGTGCTGATCGGGCGTGATGTCCTGATCGCGAAAGAAAATCACCTTGTGCTTGAGCAGCGCGCGATGCAGTTCGTCGTACGTCGCGCCATCGAGCGGAAGCGCGAGATTGATGCCGCCGATCTCGGCGCCGACGGTCGGTGAAAGCGGTACAATCCGAAGCTGCATATGCATCACTCCCCTGCTCTTTTCTTATCAATGCAGCGCCGCGCGCACAAAACATTGCGATGCTGATCGCAGAGCCGCTGCGCTTTACGCCCGAGCATCTGATCCGACCCGCCGTGAGCGGCATCGATGTGGTCACGACGCCCGAACATTTCGCCATCATTACATACGCGGTCACGCCGGAAAGCCTCGCACGCCATCTCGCGCCGCGCTTCGAGCCGGCCTGCATCAGGCTTAATGACGGAAGTATCCGCGCCTTGGTTTCAGTGGTTCCCTTTCACGATCGCGATTTTCGCGCTGCGCGTTTTCTTTCGCCACATCTGAGCTTCGGCCAGACCAACTATCGCGCCTAAGTTCAGGATCGCGAGACCGGTCTTCACTCCGTATGGTTTTTCGGCACTACGCTCGATTCCGTCACGGTGACGGTGCCGCGCTATGTGTGGAAGCTTCCATGGCATCGCGGAAGCATCCGCTTCTCATGCGAACTCGACGGCGACATCTATCGTCGCTACGAGATGACGACCCGAAGCACATGGGCGCCGGTACAGCTCGCGCTCGAAGATACCGGCGCACCGGTAGATCATCTCGACGGATTTCCCGACCTCGAGACAGGTATACTGATCCTCACGCATCCGCTGACCGGCTTTTATCGCCGTCGCGACAGCGCTTTGGGATCCTACAAGGTGTGGCACGATCGCCTCGCGCTTCGCGCCGGAATCTATCGTCATGCGCGCTTCGGATTGCTGGATAGGCTCGGTCTGGTTCGCTTCGAGGATCAGCATCGCCCCTACAGCGTGATGCTTCAGCATCGGACCGAATTCACGATTTACCTGCCGCCGAGTCGCCTGCATTAGGCTTTCGTTTTCGCCATCCTGGCTCGTCTAATGCGCCTTTTGGGGACTGCGTCCGCATGTGGTACCTAAGGGGAAGTGCTGCGCGAAGATCCATTGGACCCGAAGGTGATGAAGCGGCTGCGGACGCTCTCGTGGATGAGCCTCGATCAACTGGCGCAGCTCGCGAACGGCGCCGAGGCCCTTCGCGTCCGGCGTCCTCACACCATCTTCGCCGAGGGGCAGTCTTCCAATCGCGTCTACATCATGCTGTCGGGCGTCGCGAAGCTGTCGATCCTCAATCGTGAGGAGCGCGTGCTGGTCGGCCTGGTCGGACCGGGCGAGGTCTTCGGCGTATCGTCGCTGTTGCCCAATGCGATCCGCCCCTTCCGATGCGATGCGTTTACCGATTGCACCGTCGCTATCGTGCAGCCGGAGGTTTTCGTCGACACCACGCTCGGTATCTCGCGCGAACTTCTAAGCCGCGTGCTTGACGCGACGGTGGGTCGCTGGTGGATGATGCTCATTCGGTACGCTAACTTCGTTGGCCTTGGACTGCGCGAGCGGCTCGCGGGTGCGCTGCTCGAGGTCGGCACCAAGTTCGGTGTCGAAGATTCGCGCGGCGTGCTATTGACGCTCAAACTTACGCATGAAGATTTGGCAGACCTGGTCGGCGCGTCGCGTCAGCGGACCACCGTCCAACTCAAGGAATTCGAAAACGAACGGGCGCTGATCCGTGACGGGCGCCGGATGATAATCGTGCCGCATAAGCTGCTGCGCAAGGGCGAGGAACTGCTCGCCGCGCAGGAGGGATTCCAACGGAGCATCGCGAATGTCGGTCAGCAAATTCATCACGCTAAACGGTCTTCGGCTCCACTACCTGGATCACGGAACGGACGGTAAGCCGCCGCTGGTATGCATCCACGGCTTGACCAGCAACGCGCATGCGTTCGACGCTCTCGCTCCGCATCTAAACCCAAATTTCCACGTGCGATCGGTCGACGTGCGTGGGCGCGGCGACAGCGGATGGACGCCGGGCGCCGAATATACGCCGCAGAATTATGCGACCGATCTGGCGGGACTGCTCGATGAATTGAAGATCGATCGCGTGACGCTTATCGGTACCTCGATGGGCGGCATGATCTCGATTCTCTTCGCCGGTGGCTATCCGCATCGGGTCGCGAAAGTGATCCTCAATGACATCGGGCCCGACGTCGATCCGGTCGGCATCGCGCGCATCGGCAGCTACGTCGGCGAGGCTCCGATCGAATTCAACAACTTGCCAGAGGTCGCAGCCTACTATCGGGAGCATTATCCTGCGATGCGTAATATCCCCGATGCGCAGCTAGTCGAGCAGGTGAAGTGGTCGGTGAAGCCAGCGGACAATGGCAAGCTTACGTGGAAGATGGATCCTCAAGTCCGCAAGCCCATGCGTACCGCGGCACGTCCGATGGACTTGTGGGTGCCGTTCGCGCGTATCGAGGCGCCGGTGCTGGTGATCCGCGGCGCCGACAGCGACATCCTCGCGGCGCGCACCGTGGAGAGGATGAAGACGGTGATCCGCAACGTCGAATCGGTGGAGGTCCCGGGCGTCGGCCACGCGCCCTCGCTCATCGAACCCGAATCGCTCGCCGCGATCCGTAAGTTCCTCGCGACTCGGTCTAGCCGAGCCCTCTTATTAATGCGGGAACTCGATGAGCACCTTGGCGTGGGTGCCCGGCGAGCGCAGCGTATTGATCATCGCGGGTACCTCGTCGAGGCCGATGATGTCGGTGATCAACGGTTTCGCGTTGAGCTTGCCGCCTGCGAGCGCCGCGATGGTCTCCTCGAACTCCGCCTTCGTGTAGCCGATCGCGAACTCGACCGAGATTTCCTTCGCCAGGCACTTCATCGGCACGATGGTATCCGGCTCGAGGCACGCACCGATTACGACCACGCGCCCGTGCGTTCCAGCGATATCGATGGCGGCGCCAAGGTGCCCTTCACCCCGATGCATTCGATCACCAGTTCGGGCGGGCGCCCGGTCAGCTCGCGCATCCGATCGGCGGGTTTGCGTTCCGTAGGATTCACCACTTCGGTCGCGCCGAGCTTCCTCGCTAGTTCGCCGCGGCCGACCGCCAGCTCCGATACGATGATGGGGTTCGCGCCCTTTGCCTTGCACCACGTCAGCGCCGCGAGGCCGATCGGTCCCGCGCCCATCACGACGCATCCCGTACCAGGCTTGATGTTCGCCCGATTGACGCCATGCAGCCCGACCGAGAGCGGCTCGACCAGCGCGCCCTCGCGCGAGGAAACGTTGTCCGGCACCTTGAGCAGACTGCGCTCACCGCACATCACGAATTCGGCATAGCCGCCCGGAAGCTGCCCGAGTCCGAGCACCCGATTGCGCCGGCAATGATAGCCCTCGCCACGCGCTCACGCCTCGCATTCGCCGCACGTGATCCACGGCAGCGCGGCGACGCGCTCTCCGACGCGAAAGTCGCGCACGCCCGCGCCGACCTCGATTATCTCGCCGCAAAATTCATGGCCGAGGATCGATCAGGCCTTATCGTGCCGAACTGCACCGCGTGCAGGTCCGATCCGCAGATGCCGCAGTTGTGGACCTTGAGGACCACCTCGCCCGCGCTCGGCTTTCGGCACCGGCGCATCGATGATGCCGACTTCATTTTGTTTTTTGAATGCGGCGGCTTTCATCAGTGGTGCTTCTGTTCGATCAGTTCGATCTTGTAGCCGTTGGGATCCTCGATGAATGCGATGACGGTGGTGCCATGCGCCATCGGGCCAGCCTCGCGCACCACCTTCACGCCCTTCGCCTTCAAATCCGCGCACGCTTTGTATGCGTCGGGAACCCCAATCGCGAGATGGCCGAACGCATTGCCCTGCTCGTAGCTCTTTGTGTCCCAGTTATGGGTCAGCTCGACCACCGTGTGATCTTTTTCGTCGCCATAGCCGACAAATGCGAGAGTGAACTTTCCACCGGGAAAATCCTGTTTGCGCAGCAGCTTCATCCCGAGCTGCTCGCAGTAGAACTTCAGCGACTCGTTGAGGTCGTTGACGCGAATCATGGTGTGCAGCAGTTGCATGGCTCAGTCCTCGCCGTTTGATTTCGGTTTGATGCGCCCTACTTTTTGGCGCGTGTTCTGATCGCTTTGTCGAGTTCGCCTTTGATCTCCTCGAATGCGTTCTCGGTCGGCACGATACCGCATGCTTTCATCTTCACCAGCAGCTCGCGACGTTCGAGGCCGAGCAGCTCCAACGCCTCGTGCTCATGCATCCTCTTGCACCGCACCAGCTCGAGGATGGCAACCTCGCGCATCCGCGCGGCGAACGCCGCCAGAGAAAATTCGGCATCGAAAATGTCGGCCGGAATATCCAAATCAAGATGAATCATCTTTGTCACGACTTTCGACAATCGCCGGTGCAATGTCAATTATCCGATGCTTTACGATTCCCTCATCTATATGCGAACTTAGGTCACAGGGAAAAACGACTATGGATTTCAATTTTTCGCCCGAGGACGAAGCGTTCCGCGCCGAGTTTCGCGCGTGGCTCGATAAGAACGCGCCCGCGGATCGCGAAAGCGTCAGCGAGATTCTCGCCGACGGCGAGCAGGGCGACTTTCAACGCCGCGTCAAATGGTTTCGCAAACTCGCCTCGGGCGGATGGACCTGCATCAGCTGGCCGAAGGAGTATGGCGGGCGCGGCGCCGGCATCCTGCAGAATATCGTCTACAACCAGGAGCTGTCGCGCATCGGCGCGCCGGCGCCGCTGGTCGGTATGGGCCCTACCCTCCTCGGTCCGACGCTGATTCACTGGGGCAACGAGGAACAGAAGAAACGCTATCTTCCGAAGATCGTGCAGGGCGAGGAAATCTGGTGCCAGGGATACTCGGAGCCCGGCTCCGGCTCGGACCTTGCCTCGCTGCAGACGCGCGCCGTCGACGAGGGCGATTACTTCGTCGTCAACGGGCAGAAGGTGTGGACCTCGATCGCGCAATTCGCGGATTTCATTTTCCTGCTGGTGCGTACCGACCCCAACGCGCCGAAGCATAAGGGCATCAGCTATCTGCTGGTCGACATGCACAGCCCCGGCATCACGGTGCGGCCGCTGGTGCAGATGACGGGAGGGCGCGGCTTCAACGAGGTTTTCTTCGAAGACGTGCGCGTGCCCAAGAAAAATCTTGTCGGCGAAAAAAACCAGGGATGGCAGGTCGCCATCACCACGCTGATGTTCGAGCGCTCCGGCGGCGCGGGCAACGATCGCGGCGCGGGCGGAATGATCGAGGACCTCGTCGAGCTCGCGAAGAAGATTCCTCGCAACGGGAAGTCCGCGTGGGAGAGCGCCGACGTGCGCCAGAAGATCGCCGAGTTCGCATGCGAGGCGACCGCCATCAAGTACACCGGCCTGCGTCAGCTCACCAAGCGCCTCAAGGGTCTGCCGCCGGGCCCCGAAGGCTCGATGCTGAAGCTATGTTCCACTGAGCTGAATCTGAAAGTCTCGCTCTACGCGATGGAGCTGCTCGGGCCGTTCAGCCAGTTCGAGTACAATGCCGACCATTCCATCGATCGCGGGCGTTGGTCGTATCGGATGCTGTCGGCGCGCGGTCCGACGATTTTCGCGGGTACCAATCAAATTCAGCACAACATCATCGGCGAGCGCGTGCTCGGCCTGCCCAAGGGCTAGCGAGCGCATCGGGGCGCGGAGGGAAGACGATGGATTTCAATTTCTCGCCCGAGGACGAAGTCTTCCGCAAGGAATTTCGCGCGTGGCTGGACATCAATGCGCCGAAAAGCGATGCGCCGTCATCCGACTTCATGTTCGAAGCGGGCCGCAGCGAATGGCAGCGGCGTGTCGCATGGTACAAGAAGCTCGCGTCGGGCGGCTGGACCTGCATCAACTGGCCGAAGGAGTACGGCGGGCGCGGCGCGAGCATCCTGCAAACGATCGTGTACAACCAGGAACTCGCGCGAGTGGGCGCTCCAGTTCCGGCGATCGGATTCGGCCCCAGCCTGCTCGGTCCCACCCTGATGCATTGGGGCACCGATGAGCAGAAGAAGCGCTACATCCCGAAAATCATTTCCGGCGAGGAGGTTTGGTGCCAGGGTTATTCGGAACCCGGTTCCGGATCCGATCTTGCCTCGTTACAAACTCGCGCGGTCGAAGATGGCGACTACTTTGTAGTCAATGGCCAGAAAGTTTGGACCTCACTCGCGCAATTCGCCGACTATATTTTCCTCCTCGTGCGCACCGATCCCGAAGCTCCCAAGCACAAGGGCATTAGCTACTTGCTGGTCGATATGCATAGCCCGGGCGTGACGGTACGGCCGTTGGTGCAGATGACCGGTGCGAAAGGCTTCAACGAAGTTTTCTTCGAGGACGTGCGCGTACCGAAGAAAAATCTGGTCGGCGAGAAGAATCAGGGCTGGCAGGTCGCGATCACCACTCTGATGTTCGAACGGTCGGGAGGCGGAGGCGGCGATCGCAGCAATACCGCCATCATCGAGGAGCTGGTAGACCTCGCCAAAGCCGTGCGCCGCGACGGCAAACCCGCATTGGAGAGCGCCGATGTACGTCAGAAGATCGCGGAGTTCGCCTGCGAAGCCCATGCGTTAAAGTACACCGGACTGCGCCAATTGACGCGTCGCCTCAAAGGTCTGCCGCCCGGCCCCGAGGGCTCGATGATGAAGCTCTACAGCAGTGAACTGAACATTCGCATCGCGCTTTACGCAATGGAGTTGCTCGGGCCATATAGTCAGTTCGAATACGAGTCCGATTACTCAGTCGACCACGGTAAATGGTCATTCAGAATGCTCGCCGCGCGCGGCGGTACCATCGCCGCGGGTAGCAATCAGATTCAACATAATATCATCGGCGAGCGCGTGCTCGGACTTCCGAAGGGCTAACAAGCGGAGAAGCAGATGGATTTCAATTTCAGTCCCGAAGACGAAGCGTTTCGCAAAGACCTGCGTGCGTGGCTCGAGGTCAACGCGCCCAAGGGGATGGAGAATTCGGATTCGTTCGGCGACGAAGCCGACGACACCGACGAATGGGGCCGGCGCATCGGATGGTACAAAAAGCTGCATCAGGGCGGATGGGTCGGAATCGATTGGCCCAAGGAATTCGGCGGGCGCGGCGCCACCGTTCTCCAGACCATCGTCTATCATCAGGAACTCGCCCGCGCGAAGGCGCCGCTTCCATTCATCGGACAGGGCGCATCGCTGGTGGCACCGACCTTGATGCATTGGGGCAACGAGGAGCAGAAGCGCGCCCATCTCTCGAAAATCCTCGCGGGCGAGGAAATCTGGTGCCAGGGATATTCCGAGCCAAACTCGGGATCCGATCTCGCTTCGTTACAGACCAAGGCGGTCGAAGACGGCGATTACTTCGTCGTCAACGGGCAGAAAATCTGGACCTCCACCGCGCAGCACGCCGACTGGATTTTCCTGCTGGTGCGCACCGATCCCGAAGCGCCGAAGCATAAGGGCATCAGCTATCTGCTGGTCGACATGAAAAGCCCGGGCATCACGGTGCGCCCGCTGGTCCAGATGACCGGCGCGCGCGGCTTCAACGAAGTTTTCTTCGATGATGTCCGCGTGCCAAAGAAAAATCTCGTCGGCGAAAAGAATCAGGGCTGGCAGGTCGCCATCACCACGCTGATGTTCGAGCGGCGCGGCGCGGGCGCTCCCGGCACCGGACAGATTCGCGACCTCGCGCGGCTGGCGAAAAAGATTCCGCGCAACGGCGCCACCGCATGGGACGATTCCAGCGTGCGGCAGAAAATCGCGGAGTTTTACTCCGAGGGCGAGGCGCTCAAGTACACCGGCTTTCGCCAGCTCACCCGTCGCCTCAAGGGGCTGCCGCCGGGCCCCGAGGGCTCGATGATGAAGCTGGTCAGCACCGAGCTATCGCTCAAAGTGGCATACTTCGCAATGGAACTGCTGGGGCCATATAGTCAGATGGAACCGGAAGGTCCCTTTGCGATGGAGAATGGCAAGTGGCTAATGAAGATGCTTGCGGTGCGCGGCGGAACCATCGCGGCGGGGACCAATCAGATTCAACATAACATCATCGGCGAGCGCGTCCTCGGATTACCGAAAGGCTAATCGAAGTATAGTTCGAAATATAATATGAAATATACTCAAAATGGATTTCAACTATAGTTCCGAGGACGAAGCGTTTCGCAAAGAGTTTCGCGGATGGCTCGCGGCGAATCGCGCGAGCGTTCCACCATCGCGCGAATTGCTGGCGGAAGAGGGCGATACCTGGAAGGAAGCCGTCGCGTGGCACAAGAAACTCAACGAAGGAAAGTGGATCGGCATCGGCTGGCCGAAAGAGTACGGCGGGCGCGGCGCAGGAGTACTGCAGAACGTCATCTACTATGAGGAGCTCGAGCGCGCCGGCACCAGCGTTCCATTCACCGGTATGGGCATCAGCCTGCTCGGCCCCACGCTGATTCACTGGGGAAACGAGGAGCAGAAGAAACGCCACCTGCCGAAAATCCTCGCGGGCGAGGAAATCTGGTGCCAGGGATATTCGGAACCCAACTCGGGCTCCGACCTCGCCTCGCTGCAGACGCGCGCGGTCGAAGACGGCGACTACTTCGTCGTCAACGGACAAAAAGTTTGGACCTCGATCGCGCAGCACGCCGACTGGATTTTTCTGCTGGTGCGCACGGACCCCAACGCGCCCAAGCACAAGGGCATCAGCTATTTGCTGGTCGATATGCACAGCCCCGGTGTTACCGTGCGTCCTCTCGTGCAGATCACCGGAGGTAAGGGCTTCAACGAAGTTTTCTTCGAAGACGTGCGCGTGCCGAAGAAGAATATTGTCGGCGAGTTGAATCAGGGATGGCAGGTCGCCATCACCACCCTGATGTTCGAGCGCTCGGGCGGCAGCGGCGAAGTTCCGATTCGTGAAGTGCACGAGCTCGCAGACCTCGCAAAACGACTTCCTCGCAACGGCAGCAATGCGTGGAAGGACGCGAGCGTGCGCCAGAAGATCATCGAATTCGCGTGCGACGCCGAGGCGCTAAAGTACACCGGCTATCGTCAACTCACGCGCCAGCTCAAGGGTATTCCACCGGGCCCCGAAGGCTCGATGATGAAGCTGTGCAGCACCGAACTGCGCCTGCGAATGGCGACGTATGCGATGGAGCTGCTCGGGCCATATAGTCAAATCGAGAACAACGCGCCGTATGCGATCGATCACGGCAAATGGTCATTCCGGATGTTGGCGGCGCGCGGCCCGACTATATATGCGGGCACTAACCAGATTCAGCACAACATCATCGGCGAAAGAGTATTGGGATTGCCTAAAGGCTAATAGTCAGTCATTACTCAGTGCATTAGTCAGTAGCGGCGACATACGATGTATGTCGCCGCTTTATTTTCGGCTATGCCACGTTGGTGGAGGCCCGAGGGCGGAGAGAGCGCGCGAAGTCAGCGGCGAAACGATGCGCATCGACCGGCTTCAGCGCGGAAATCGTCACCCGGATGCCGGACGCGCTGCGAACGCGATAGGCCGCGCCCGGCCGCACCGCCCATCCGTCTTCGAGCAGCGACTGGACGATCGCGTTTTCATCAACGACCGGAATCCAGACATTGAGGCCCGAACGACCTTGCGCCGCGATGCCGACTTTCGCGAGTTCCTCGATCAGCGAATTTCGCCGGAGCGCATATGAGTACGATGCGCGCTCGACCTGGCGCATCGTTTTCGCATCCGACCACATCGCCGTGACAGCATCCTGAAGGATGTGGCTGACCCATCGCGGACCGAGGCGCTGACGTCCTTCGACGCGCGCGATTGTCAGTTCATCTCCAGCGACGACCGCAAGACGAAGATCGGGCCCGAGCGCTTTCGAGACTGAACGGATCACCGCCCATCGCAGCAGCCGCGACTCCGCCACTGTGATCGCGGGAACGCCGGAAACCGGACCAGCGAAATCATCCTCGATGAGCAAAGTGTTGGGCGCCTTCGCCACGACGGCGCGCAATTCTGCCGCGCGTTTCCTGTCGATGGCGGCGCCGGTCGGATTCTGCGCGCGCGGCGTAAGTATCACGGCTTTCGCATCGGCGCGGATGGCCGCTGCGAGCGAATTGGGGCGCATACCGAATTCGTCGAGCGCGACTGGCTCGGCGATCATTCCCAGCGCCGCGATAAGATCAAGCACGCCTGTGTAGCTGGGATCCTCGACTGCGACGACATCGCCGGGTGACAGATGGGCTTGCAGTGCGCGCTCGATGCCATCGATGGCGCCGCTTACGACCGCGATTTCATGGGCGGGAACGTGATCGCGCCGGAAGGAACGACGCGCCAACTCGATGAGCCTACGGCGATTGGTATCACCTCCGTAAAGCTGATGCTCACCGGCTATCTTCGCGAGGATGGGATGCAACGCGGGCAGCAACCCCGGATCGGGATTGCCGTCGGCAAGATTGACCGCACCGGCCGGCGCGATCGGCCCAGCCGGCGTCACCAGCGGCGGCCGCCGATTCACGACGGTGCCGCGTCGTCCTCCCGCGCGTACTAGCCCGCGCACCCGCAGCGAGCGGTAAGCCGCGGCGACCGTGGTCGGGCTAACCTGAAGCTGATCGGCCAGCGCGCGAATCGGCGGCAATAGAGTTCCCGCGGTGAGCTTGCCGCTGCGGATCAGTTCCTCGATGCTGGCGGAAATCTGGTTGCCCGACTTCCCACCGATCTGATACGAATGTGCTGTCACATTCATTGCTTTGTACTGTTACATAAGGACGGCGCAAATGGAAGAGATCAAGCCGACGCCTCGAACCACCGTCAATCGGATGCGTAAACGCGGCACCTACGATCGCGAAGTGATCCACGCGATTCTGGACCGCTCGCTGGTTTGCCACGTGGGCGTGACCGTCGATGGCGCGCCACGGGTATTGCCGACGCTCCACGCTCGCATTGACGATCGCGTGTACATCCACGGCGCCGCAAGCAATCGCATGCTCGGTGCGGCGGCCGAGGGCATCGAAATTTGCCTGACCGCGACGCTGATCGACGGTCTGGTGATGGCGCGCTCGGCGTTTCATCATTCGGTGAATTATCGCTCGGCGGTGATCTTCGGTATCGCGACGGAAGTCACGGATCCGGAGCGCAAGCTGGCCGCGATGCGCGCGCTGGTCGAGCATATAGCGCCGGGAAGATGGGAAAGCTCGCGCCAGCCGAATCCGAAGGAACTCGCCGCGACCTCCATTCTCGAGCTTTCAATCACCGAGGCGTCAGCGAAGGTGCGCACCGGCGGACCGCTCGATGATGAGGAGGATTACGCCCTGCCCCACTGGGCCGGCGTGATTCCGCTGCGCACCGATGCGCTGCTTCCGATTGCGGATTCGCGACTGACGCCAACGATCACGATGCCGCCGCACATTTCCGAATATCGCGCCCCCGATGCCCGGGTCACCGGCTTCGCGCATGATGGCGCGCCGTTCGAGCGCATGATCGATGGATTCCTTATCAGCACCGATGCCGCGCGACTGGACCTCGACGTCATCCACGATTTTCTCTCGACTAAGTCGTATTGGGCAGAAGGCGTGCCGCGCGAGGTCGTCGCGCGCTCGATTCCGAATTCGCTCTGCTTCGGCGTCTATGATGGCGCGACGCAGGTCGGCTTCGCGCGCGTGATTTCCGACTATGCGACGTTCGCGTACCTCGCCGATGTGTTCATCATCGAGGCGTATCGAGGTCGCAGCCTGTCGAAAGCGCTGATGGCCGCGGTTATTTCGCATCCTCATCTTCAGGGTCTGCGGCGATTCACGCTGGGAACCGCCGATGCTCACGGGCTGTATCGAAAGTATGGCTTCGCGGAGCCTCGATATCCCGAGCGCCAGATGGAACGTAGCGATCCCAACATCTATCAGCGCACGAGCGCGGGCGCGAAGTAGGATGTACATCCCTAAGGCATTTGCGATCACGGACGGCGAGGCGCTGCATGCGTTCATCGAGGCTTACAGCTTCGCGACGCTTGTCACCACCTTCGATGGCGCACCGTTCGCGACGCGACTGCCGATGCTGCTGGACCGCGATGCGGGAGCGCACGGAACATTGATTGGTCATGTCGCACGCGCGAATCCGCATTGGAGAAGTTTCGATGGCGTCGCGAAGGCGCTCGCGATGTTCGACGGTCCTCATGCGTACGTCTCGCCGCGATGGTACGCGACTGCGCCGGCAGTGCCGACCTGGAATTACGCGACGGTACATGCATACGGAATTCCGCGCGTCATCGAAGATCCGCAGCGTGTTGAGGCGATCGTCGATCGACTCGTCACGATCCATGAGGAAGCGATGCCGCGTCCGTGGTCCGCGCGTGAGGTGCCCGCCGAATTCAAAGCCAATCTGTTGAAGGCGATCGTTGGATTCGAGATGCCGATCGATCGCATCGAAGGCAAATTCAAGTTCGGTCAGAATCGCCCGTCCGAGGATCAAGTCGCGATGCTCGACGCGTTGGAGAGCAGCACTATTCGCGATCCACAACGCCTCGCCGAACTGGTTCGCGGGCACATTCGCCGATCTGCAAGCTAGATGCTTGCGCCATTTCCAAACCGCGGCTTATATAACAGTTGTTAGGAAGCGCTGCTTCCATCCAAAGCGGAGGAAGACATGGATTTCAATTGGAGCCCCGAGGACGAGGCTTTCCGTCACGAGCTGCGAAGCTGGCTCGACGCCAACCTGCCCAAAGGCAATCGCGGCGACAACGATCTCGGCATGATGCACGAGGAAGGCGGCGAATGGAAACGCCGACTGGAGTGGCATAAGAAGGCGCACGCAGCCGGATGGGTCGGTATCAGCTGGCCCAAAGAGTTCGGAGGACGCGGCGCCAACCTCGTTCAGCAGATCATCTATAACGAAGAAATGGCGCGGGCGAATGCGCCGATGCTCGTCAACGGGCTCGGCATCATGCTGGTCGGCCCGACCATCATTCATTGGGGGACTGAGGAACAGAAGAAACGCTACGTGCCGAAGATCCTATCGGGCGAGGAAATCTGGTGCCAGGGATATTCGGAGCCCGGCTCCGGTTCCGATGTGGCCTCGCTGCAGACGCGCGCGGTCGAGGACGGCGACTACTTCATCGTCAACGGGCAGAAGGTCTGGACGTCAGATGCGCATCACGCCGATATGTGCATCCTGCTGGTGCGCACTGATCCGTCGGCGCCCAAGCACAAGGGTATCAGCTACATCCTGGTCGATATGCATAGTCCGGGCGTGACGGTGCGGCCGCTGGTTCAAATCACCGGCGATGCGAATTTCAACGAGGTTTTCTTCGAAGACGTCAAGGTGCCGAAGAGAAATCTTATCGGCGAGAAGAATCAGGGATGGCAGGTTGCAATCACTACGCTGATGTTCGAGCGCTCGGGCATCGGCGGCGGGCGCGACATGCTCGGCGCGGTGAAGGAGCTTAGGAACCTCGCGCAGTCGGTGCGGCATAACGGCTCGACGGCGTGGGACAACTCCGACGTGCGGCAGAAGATTTCGCAGTTCGCGTGCGAGGCGGCCGCGATCAAGTACACCGGCTTTCGCCAAATCACGCGGCGGCTCAAGGGTTTGCCGCCGGGTCCCGAGGGCTCGGTGCTCAAGCTGACGGTCAGCGAACTCAATTTGCGGATGAACAAATTCGCGATGGAACTGCTCGGGCCCTATAGTCAGATGGACTTCAAGGCGCCGTTCGCGTTCGACAAGGGCAAGTGGTCGTATCGAATGCTCGCATCGCGCGCACTTACCATCGCCGGCGGCACCAGCGAGATTCAGCATAACATCATCGGCGAACGCGTGATGGGGCTGCCCAAAGGATGATCGCTTAGTAGATAGATCCTCCAAAAGGGCGGCCTACAGCGGTCGCCCTTTTTTGTTTGGAATCGTTTCAAGTAATGGAGACGAACGATGGAAGGAAAGCTGGTGCGCATTCGGGCGTACGAAAAATCCGATCTCGACGCCGTACTGGCGTGGGTCAACGATGAGGAGGTCACACGCAACCTCGGCGGCGGGGTCCTCAGCTTTCCGGTCTCGCGATCGCAGGAGGAAAAGTTTCTCGAGTTGGCAGCGCGATCGGGCGTCGACCCGACTAACAAAATTTTCGCGATCGAAACGCTTGCCGAGCGTAAGTACATCGGCGGAATCGACGTGCGCGGCATCAACTGGTTCGATCGGCAAGCTGAAATCGGCATCGCGATCGGCGATAAAACCTATTGGGGCAAGGGCTACGGCACCGATGCGATGCGCGTCATCCTGCGGATGGGCTTCGACACGATGGGGCTGAACAGGATGTGGCTCAAGGTGCTGGCGTTCAACGAGCGCGGCATCCGATGCTACGAGAAGTGCGGATTTCGCCGCGAGGGCGTGCTGCGCGAAGATCGTTTTCTCGAAGGCAAATATTGCGACGGAATCGTGATGGCGATCCTCGAGCGCGAATATCGCGAGGCTGCGAAAACCTGGTAGGCCTCGTTAGCCTGCGTCCCCCAGGACGCGCACGACCTGCGGACTCTTCGCGGCATTATCGAAGACCTGGATGGAGCCGCTGCGCACCCTGGCGCCGGCGGCCGGTGCGAAGGTCACCTCGACCTCGCAAGTCGCGCCGGCATTCAGGGGACCGACGCATGCGGAACTCGCGGTGAAATCGGAACTCGTCGAAGCGATAGTGGATATCGTCAGCGCGACGGCGTTCCTGTTGGTAATCGCGAATGATTTCTGAAGCGAGGCACCAACCGCAACCGCGCCGAACGATAGCGCGCGCGGCGCAATCACAACCGGACCCGCGATACCGTCGCCGGTAAGGGTCGCGCTCTGCGGACTGTTCGCCGCGTTGTCGGAAATTACCATGAAGGCATTGCCTGCGCCGAGAGCGGACGGCCGAAAGGCCAACGCAAAGTTACATCGCTTACGCGGACCCAGCGTCGCGCCGCAGGTCGTGCCTTCGGCGACGATCTGATAGTTCGCTTCCGCCGGTCCATTGAAGCTTTGCCCGAGAATCGTGACCGTGGCGGTGCCATCGTTGACGAGGGTAATGATCTCCGTCTTCGAGGTTGCGCCGACATTTCCAAAGATCACGTTGCCGAATCGCCTCGCCTTCGGCGCGATGGCCAAGTTACTGGATACCGGCGTAATGGTCGCGGTCGGCGTCGCGGTGAGCGTTGCGGTCATTGTAGGCGTCGAGGTTGGAGTAGCGGTGGCGGTTGCAGTTGGTGTCGCAGTCCGAGTCGCCGTGGCAGTCCGGGTCGGAGTCGCGGTCCGAGTCGGGGTCGGAGTCGGCATCGTTCCCGACATCGTTCCCATCGCGGTCGGTGTAGGTATCGGTCCGGCCGCGCCGGAGAGCTCGAAGGCGCCGCTACCGTGTGTCCCCGCGAACGTCACTCCGTTAAGATTCTGTTCGAGGTCGAAAACCGGAACCACAGGAATCACGCCGAGATTGAAGGGCGTCCAGGTCAATCCCAGGTTGGTGCTCTGAAATACTCCGATGTCGGTTCCGGCGAGCACGGTCTGCCCGGAACGATCGTTAGCATCGACGAGCAGGCGCAGCACCGGGATATCGGGTATCGCGGTCGACGGCGGAGGATTCACATTCTGCGGATTGCCGTCGGCTCTAAACCAATTTGCGCCGGAATTGTTGGTTAGATAGACGTGCCCGACACCGGTTTTGGCCGTGAACCCGGAAATTCCCAGAAAAGCGACGGCCGGATTGTAGGGACTCACTGCGATTCCGGTTGCCTGGGTTTGGGTCGGGTCGAACGGGAGATTGACGCTGACATCGGTCCACGCGCCGCCGGCGGGGCTTGAGCTAGTGACTTGCACATTCGCCTGCGAGGTTTGAAAGATCGTAAACGGCGTCGGCACTCCGGTCTCAAAGGTTTGGGTCGACAAAGCATACGCGACATTATGCATCGAGGGCGCGAACTCAAGGTCCTGGATCGCGCACGCCCCGTTAGAACATCCACCCGTAAGATCCTGCTTGGTCTGCGATGTCCACGTGAGTCCCGCATCCGTCGAAACGTAAACCGAATGCGCGCCGAAAAAGACCCGTTTCGCGATTAGCGGATCGCCTGCGAGCGGCGGGAAGTAGCCGGCGCCGGCATCATTCGCGGCAGCCAGCGCCGATTGAAGCGTGAAGGTCGCCTGGGCCGAATTCCACGTCATGCCGCCATCGGTCGAGCGTGAGATTGAGGGCGAGCCGTCGGTCGTCATGAAGCTGTGATAGGCGAACCCTGGATTGACTCGATCATAGATCGCGATGCCGCTGTCGCCGGGGTCGACCGCATTCCACGGCTGTGGCGTCACGGCGCCATTGAACATCACGGTGCCGTTGCCCGCCGCGCCCGCAATCATCACGTTGTTGTTCGATGGATGCGGACCGAGACCCTGCAGCAACGCAGTCGATAAGTTGGTATTGAGCGCGGTCCAATTACCCGACGACGAATTGTAGGAGAACAAGCCTCCATCGTTCCCCACAAAGAAGTTTCCCGGATTGAAGGGGTCCGCGGCGATCGCATGCTGATTAGCGGGTACGCCCCCATTTTGCCCGATGAATGTCCAGTTGGAGCCGCCATTCGTGGAGCGATAGATTCCTGTTCCCCCAAACAGCACGGTCGAGGCGCTCCCATCGGATGGATCGATAAGCAAAGCCTGATTGTAATCAGCGCCGGAGACATTCGTCGAAGCGGTTCCGTCGATGGTCGCGGTAGGTAGATCCGCGGAGGGCACTACCTGTTGTGAGGTCGCTCTGAAGAATGCGAGGTACTCATTGCCGTCGATCGCTCCCAGCGAGAAGTACGCGCTGTTGTTGCGCGCCGCGATAGTCGCACGACCGATCTGCGGATTAGTCAGGCCGGGGAAGCTCATCGCTTGCCAGGTACTGCCGCTGTTGCTGGAGACGAACACGCCCGATTGATAGATCGCGGCGTATACGTTGTTCGGATGAATCGGATCGATCTCGACATCTTCGGCGGGGCAGAAGCCGCCGAAGCTTGGACAGGCGTTCTGCGTAGACAGCGGCACCAACGGCACCATCGACCATGTCATCCCACCGTCGAGCGATTCCCACAATCCATTGTCGCTGATGTTGTTAACGATGAAATTGACTCCCGCGCGATTCGAACTCGACCCGGTCGATACCGCCGCGTAGATGACGCGTGGTGTTTGCGTCGTATCGATCGCAATCCGCGCGATTGAGGAATCGAGGAAACTTCCGCCTCCGGTATTTTGCGCCCAGGTATTCCCGAGGTCGGTCGATACGAAGATGCCGAGACCGAAGTAGGAATCGACGGTGTTATCTCCTTCGCCGGTGCCCGCGTAAATCGTGGGCGGCGTCGTCGTCGGATCCAGCGCTAAGGAACCGATTGCGAGCGTCGGTTCCGAGTCGAAGAGCGAGGTGAAGTTCGTGCCGCCGTTGGTGCTCATCCAGACGCCACCGCCCGAGGTTCCGATGAACAGCCGTCCCACGGTCGTTGGATCGACGGCGATCGCAGTCACCTTGCCGCTCGCGCTCGCCAGCGGCCCTCCGATGGGATCGCCGCCGAATACCGGCGTCTCATTTTCGATCGGAACCGGGCCGAGCGCGGTCCATTGCGGTGTCGCAGTGGCCGCAGGCGCGGCCCCATTAGCCCGATGCTCCATCGCGCGCATCGATGCGACCGCGTTCTCGTAAGCGCCGTGAGGAACTCCAAATTCGATGCCGCGTCGGCTTGCTAGATAATTCGCATACGGTGCGCGCGCCAGCGCGTCATTTCCGTGCACGCCATCCGGCTTTAAGGAATCGGCATCGAGATGAGCCACCAACATGCTAACGATGCTGACGACAAGCAGTACCGCCGCGGGCACGGCTCTGCGTAAGTGGACGGACCGCGATCGCACATGCCTCCCTTAGTCGCAAAAAATGATGAGACATCATGCGAGGGAATCGCGCTTGAGACAATGAGATATCGAGGCAGCGACTAAGGGTTAGCAGCTATGGAGCGGAAAAGCCTAAACATGCTCGACGAGGCCAGAAGATGCCAGGCTCCGATGCGCCCTCGGCCAGCTTCAGCTTGCCGGACTGATGCGGAAGCCGACCTTAGGGAAGTGATTCACGATTTTGCCGAGGCTCGGCTCTTCGCGCTCGATCGCGATCTCATAGATCGATGACGCCACGACATTGCCGACTACCGGATCGAATCCGTAATCGTCCGGCGTCACTGCCACCTTCGCGCCGACCTTGAGGCCATTGGGATCGTCGACGTCTTCATCCTCGCGCGTAGCGGGCGTGCTCTCTCGCGCGATCTTCAGCGCCTCGTCCGGATCCATCCCCCTCATCGCGCCATGACCCATCGCGTCGATGCGCTTGAACCATCGCATCAGGTTGGAAAACTTCTGCGCGAGCGCGAACGAAGTTGGCTCCGACTGCAGAAACCACACCGGATGATATAGCGCCGCATCGGCGAGGCTGAACGATTCCCCGAGCATGTAGGTGGTCTGCTCGAGTTGGCGATCCATCATGTCGAGATACGCGCGAAGTTGATTGCGCGCATCGGGCGCCTGCGCGGGGATCTGCCCGAAGTCCGCGCCCTGCATCATCTTGCTGCGATCCGCGATGAACTCCGGGGGCACTACTGCGGCGAGCTTCTCGAAGATGACCGGCGTGGTCGACCAGAACATCCGGCGATCGGCGAAGATGTTCATCTGATGCGCGGCGCCCTCCAGGCCGTGCGGATAGAGCGTCGGCTCGGGAAACAGCTCATCGATCTTGCGGATGATGATGCCGGTATCGCAGTAGACATCCGCGCCAATCTGTAGGACGGGGATTCGCCGGTAGCCGCCGGTGAGCGGAATCAGCTTCGGCTTTGGCATGATGACCGGCTGCTCGACCGCGCGCCAGGCGACCTTCTTATGCGCGAAGATTTTGCGGATTTTTTCTGAGAAAGGCGAGTTCACGTATTGATGCAGAATGATTTCCGCCACGACGATTCTCCTCGATGCGAGTCGCAGAGATCTTCTATATGCTCATCATCGGGCGCGCCAGATGGCTTCCCATCACTTCGGCGTGTACCCCACACCGCTCACCCTGACTTCGGTATTCGGCGCGTTGGGCACGCCGCCGATCGTCAGCGTATCCAGCACCCTGCCGTCCGCGGTCGGCTTGAAATCGACATAGACGTTGCATCTAGCGCCCGGCTGTAGTTCTTCGATGCAGGTGTTGGTGATTTGGAATTCCGATGGCGACGCCGCATCGGTGACTGAAACCATCGTGGCGGGATTCTTGCGCCAATTGATCACCGCCATCGCTTTTAGATTACTGGTGGCGTTCACTGCGATCCGGCCGAATGCCAGCGCGGCCGGCGCAACAGTCAGCCTGACCGGTTTCGGAGTTGGCTTCGGCTTCGGAGTCGGTTTAGGCGTAGCAGTTGCAGTAGCCGTCGCGGTACTGGTCGGGGTCGGGCAATTCGAGGTACACGGCTGAAATTCCGCAATGCCGATGTCTACCACCGCTGGGCCTCCCGGAGTGCCGGCCACGGTGCGAGGCTGGCCGTAGTAATCGGTGGCGGGAAGGTCCGGCGCGGAGTTGGTGCCGGCATCGATCCCGGGCGAACCCATCGAGAGGCGATAGTTGTCCGCCGACGCCGACACGAACAGCGGGGCTGCGGAAATATTTCCGGCCCCGCTCGCGATATCGCATCCGCCGCCGTAGGCCATGTCGAACTCGGCGAAGACGTCGTTATTTTCAAAAGTCGGAGCGCCGGAAGAACAGTAGAAGGCATTCTGCCCGTTCGGCTGCTCTATGATGTTGTTGAAAAATCCCGTGGCCGCAGTGAACGCGCTCGCGCCGGCCGCGACCAGTCCCGCGCCGATGTTACGCGTCGAGGCATTGCCCGCGATGGTGTTGTTTACAAAGACCGGCGAGCTCGCGTTGCGTGGCGTAGTCACGAACACACCCCCACCAACGTCCGCCTGATTGTTGATGATCACGTTCTGGACCAGTATCGGCGTGGAATTATTGTCAATCGTAATTCCTCCACCGGTCGCAATCGCATCGTTGTTCGGATCGGTCGGTATGCCTTGCAGCGCGCCGAAAACGCCGGTCGCGAGGTTGTTCGAAATTTCGTTGTTCATGATGAGCGGGCTACCGGCGAAGACCAGCGACATCCCGCCGCCGTTGCCGCTGCCCCACGAATTGTCGGAAATCGTGTTCGAGACGATTTGCGCGGCGCCCGTTCCGGAGATCAAAATTCCACCGCCGCTGCCGCCGCCACAAGTGCCGAAGTCATTGCCGAATTGCGTGTTGTTCGTGATGACATTGTTGGTGATGACCGGCGATCCGGTCGCGATCAAAATACCCGTGCCCCCGCCGCACGATTCGTTGCCGGTGATGACGTTGCTGCTGATGATCGGCGACGCCCCCTGAATCATGATGCCGGCGCCAGACTGTTCGGTGTTGAGTCCGCCCGTGATGGTGAAGCCGGACAGCACCGATGCGGTTGTTTCGCCGTTGACGAAGCTCACCGCGATACCGAGGCCATGAGCGTCGATGATGGTGTTCGCCGCGCCTCCAGTGCTCGAAACCTGGATGGCCTTGCCCATAAAGTTGATCGCTTCGAAGTAAGTCCCGGGCGCAACCTGAATCATCTCACCGCCGGACGCCGCATCGATCGCGTCCTGGATGGTCGACTGATCGATCGGAACCCGAATCACATTTGGAATCGGCGTGGGCGATGCGGTCGGCACCGGCGGGATCGGCGAAGGAGGCTGAAATTCCGCGGCGCCGATGTCGATGATCGCTTCGTCGCCCGCCTTCCCTGCCACCACGCGCGGATTGCCGTAATAATCGGTCGCCGGAATGCTCGGCGCATCGTTCTGTCCCGCATCGATCGCGGGAGAGCCGCTGGTCAGATGAAAGTCGCCCGAGGCTGCATTCATGAAAAGCGGATTGGCGGAAATGTTGCCGTAGTTCCCATTCGATCCGCCGCAGATTCCGGCAGACGGCGCGGAGCCGGAGCTGTAGGCGTCGTTGTTCTCGAACACCGGCGGAACAGTGCTGAAGCTGCCGTCGCAGTAGACGGCATTCTGGGTGCCCGATCCGATGAGCAGATTATTGAACAGCTCCGACGGACCCGCATATCCCTCGGCATAAAATGCGGAACCCTGATTCTGCGTGCTGGTGTTGTTGGCGATGGTGTTGTTGACCAGCAGCGTCCCGCCTTCCTCGCTCGGCGGCGAGATGTAGACGCCTCCGCCCAGGTCCGCGGTGTTGCTGAAGATCAGATTCTGGATAATCAGCGGCTCAGATTCGTTTTCAGTCGCGATGGCGCCGCCCGCCGCGGCAGGCTGACCTTCCTCATTGAAGACGCCGCTGGCGGTATTGCCGGAAATGAGGTTGTCCATGATCACCGACTGCCCGCCGTTGTCGAGCGCGATGCCGCCGCCGTTGCCGCTGCCCCATGAGTTGCCGGTGATGGTGTTCGACAGCACCATCGTAGTGCTGGAGTTGCTGATCTGGATGCCGCCGCCGCCCAGGCCGCCAGTCCCGCCCTTCTGGCTGTTGTCGCTGATCACATTCGACTGAATGGTGGGCGAGCCCGAAAAAATTTCGATCCCGCCGCCGGCGTATAGTGCCTGGTTCTGCGTGATGATGTTGCCGGATATCAGCGCGGTCGAATTCTTGATAAGTACGCCGCCGCCGCCAGCTCCAGCACCGTTGTTGTATCCGTTCGTAATCGTGAAGCCCGTCAACTGCGTGCCGGGACCACATCCCGAGATCGTCACGACTGAGCCGTTCTGGCCGCCATTGATGGTCGTGACTTGCGGCCCGCTTACACTGATGACCTGAAGCGTCGTACCCGCGATAGTGACGTTTTCGTTATAGGTTCCCGCCGCCACCATAATGGTATCGCCACTCGCGGCGACGTTGACGGCGTCCTGGATGGTAGGCTGATTGGCGGGGACGTTGATGGTCGCGGCTTCCGCGCGAGGCACGGGCGCCATCGACAGCACGATCAATCCGACCGACGCGAGAATCCGCATCACCGGATAGGTCCGTGTCCGCCGAATGCTAGCGCGATCGATGCAGCGATTGGCGCGGATTCCGCGAATCCGAAGAATCAATCCAGTGCCCCCCTGACAACCAAACTCCTTGAGCCTTCACAGCGAGTCAACTGGATCGGAAGCTATGGTCAGGCAAGCCTATCGCCCCCATCATAAACCCGCACAAACCCCACAAAATCCGAAGTTCGCGGGCGTTGACGATTCGAGGCGCGCCGTGCATCAGTGCACGTAGGCATACCGTCGATGGAGGCGCCGGCCGTGGACTACAAGATGATTTCATCCGACGACCATCTCGACCTCGCATGGCTGCCCTCCGATCTGTGGAGCGCGCGACTTCCTCGCGCGATGCAGTCGCGCGCGCCGCACATCGAAGAGCGCGGCGGCAATGCAATGTGGGTGTGCGAAGGCAAAGTCTGGGGCGCGTGGGCCGGTCAGCCGCCTGATCCCAATCGTCCGCGTCCGAAGATGCCGTTCGTCGATGCGCTCACGCGTGGCGGCGAGCTGGATCGGAGCCAGCGCCGTCCCGCGGTAGCCGCACATCGCCTCTGCGATATGGATCGCGATGGCGTGCAAGCGCAGGTGATGTTCGGTCCCGTATTCTCCATCGTCGTCGATGATCCGGACCTTCGCGATGCTTGCTATCGCGCCTACAACGACTGGCTCGCGGAGTTCTGCTCCGCCGCGCCTGACAGGTTGATCGGCGTCGCGATGCTGCCGCCCGCGCCCGACAGCGCACTCGCGGAACTCCATCGGCTCGCCGGCATCGGCGGCTATCGGCAGGTCAATCTGCAGATCGCGACCGTCACGCCGCGCATCGATGATCCCGCATGGGAGCCGTTTTGGAATGCGGTCGAGGAGACCGGCCTCATCCTCTCGTTTCACGTGACGGTGTTCATCGAGGGAATTCCCGAACGCGCGGTGGGAAAGCCCGCGAGCGTCTTCATGGCGACCAAGGCTTTCATCAGTCAGTTCCTCGATCCGTTTGTGGACCTCTTCGCATGGGGAATTCTCGAGCGCCATCCGAAGATCAAATTGGTGATGGGCGAGAGCGGGCTCGGATGGCTGCCGTGGGTGATCGAGGAACTGGACTATCGGCATTGGCGGCTCTGGGAGTCGAAGGATTATTGGCAGGAGCGCGGACTTCGCGGCCTCGAGATGAAACCATCGGAGATTTTCAAGCGGCAGGTCTACGCCACCTTTCAGGAAGACCACGTGGCGATGGCGCTACTGCCGTTCTACGGCGATGGGCACGTGCTGTGGGCGTCGGACTATCCGCATCCCGACAGCATCTGGCCGAACTCACGCGCCGCGATCGATCGCCAGATGGCGCACCTGAGCGCCGACATGCGCAAGAAGCTGACGCATGACAACGCCGCCACACTTTACAACTTGAAGTAGCGACGCGCCGAACTCCGTTATCCTCGCCAAAGCTCGGTGATCTCGTTGGCTTTGCTACGCCCTTGTGCGCGGCCCGCTTCCAGTGGCGCAGCGCGATGATGCTCGTCTCCTATAGATGCGCCAAAGGCTTTGATACTTGCGGCATCGGGGGTGATCAATTCGACTGTGCAGCCACTCGCGCGCAGCGTCCTCAATTCATCATCGAGGAAGAAAGTGAAGTCCTTCGCGAGCGGATCGTTCAAGCCCGCGGTAGGCGCCAGCACGAGCGCGGTTTTGCAACCCTTCGCGAGATCGGCGTTGGTTACTGAGCGAACTCCTCCGTCCATGTAGCGATGCCCGTCGATGGTGACCGGCGCGAAGACGCCCGGAAGCGCGCAACTCGCCGCAACCGCCATTGCCAGCGGAATGCCCGAGGACTCATTCCACATACGCAGCGAACCATCTGTGGCGTCGACGCTGATGGCTTCGTAGCGCGGGTCTGGCCATTTGCTTTGCGGAAATCGCCGCTGATAGCCGGAAACGAATTCGGTTTCCGTAATCACCGGATGCACGCGCATCGCCCATGCGCCGATCTCAGCGCGGATATCCTGCCGCGGCCGTTTGCCGGTATTCATTTCCACAAGCTTGGTAGCGAGGAACGAAAGGTCCGGCGGCTTTTGCGACATTACCCCTGTAGACGCGCTGCGCGCTTGGCGCTTCGGCCCGTCATCAGCGGGGTCGAGCGCCGCGTTGACGAAGTCCGCATCGGACATTTTGCTGGCGAGTCGCGCGCCGACGATCGAGCCTGCGGAAGTTCCGATGATCCGATCTGCGCGCGCCAGATCGATTCCTTTTTCTTTCAGTCCTGCGATGATGCCGGATTCCCACGCCTCTCCCACCGGGCCGCCGCCGCCAAGAACCAGCACGCATCCCTTCGTATCGTCGCTGTTAGCAGTCGGCGCCATGATGAAGAGACATCCTATAAGCAGCAGGACCAACGATAGAAGACGTTTTGGTTTCGCTTTCACGCTTGGAATCCCTCAACCATCGTCGACGAAATCGCAGGCCACCAGCGAGCGTTTGACGTTCTCGCGCTACCGTGCATGAGTTGCATACAAGTACATGGAGGAACCATCGAGATGAAAGCTGCCGTCTATTACGAGAATGGAGGCCCCGAGGTTCTCAAGTATGAGGACGTGCCCGATCCCGTATGCCATCCCAAGGGCGTCATCATTCGCGTCGAGGCGGTGAGTATCGAGGGTGGCGATACGCTGAATCGATTCCACGGGGCGTTGACCTCCAAGCCGCACATCGTCGGATATCAGGCTGGCGGCGAGATCGTCGAAGTCGGTTCCGATGTGAAAGACCTGAAGGTCGGGCAGAAGGTCACGACCGTTTTCGGCGCCGGATCGCATGCGGCATTGCGAGCGGTGCCGGCGCCCAACGCATGGCCGGTTCCCGCCGGATTCGATATCAAGCTGGCGTCCGCGATTCCCGTTCCATTCGGCACCGCCGACGATTGCCTGTTCGAGTTCGGCCATCTGAAGAAAGGCGAGACGGTGCTGGTGCAGGCGGGCGCGAGCGGTGTGGGCGTCGCCGCGATTCAGTTGGCGAAGCGCGCCGGAGCGACCGTGTTCGCAACCGCATCGAGTGACGAGCGGCTGGAGCGCTTGAAGCCGCTCGGCATGGATCACGGCATCAACTACCGCACCGGCAATGTCGTCAAGGAAGTGATGAAGCTGACCGACCGCAAGGGCGTCGATCTCGTCGTCGATCCGGTTGGCGGCTCGACGTTGCAGAGCAGCCTTCTTTCGCTCGCGTATCGCGGCCGGCTATCGATGGTCGGCGCGGCAGGACGCGAGCCGATGACCGTCGATGTCTCCTCGCTGATGGCGGGAAATCGTTCGCTGACGGGCGTGTTCCTCGGCGCCGAGATCGGCACCGATCGCGCGCACAACATGATCCAGCGCCTCGTCGATGAGGCCGCGCGCGGCGAGTACAAAGTGGTGATCGACAAGACCTTCCCGCTGAAGGAGGCCGCGGCCGCGCACGCCTACATTGAAAGCAGGCAAGCGGTCGGCCGCGTGCTGTTGATTCCGTAGACGCTCGGAATCGAGACTAATGGGCAGGATGTTCGATTGCGCTGCGAATCGTCTCACGCTGCTTGCGAGAAGGGAATTCAAGCATGATGAGCTTGCCTACAATCCAGCCCGCAATGCCGTAGCAAATTGCGGCGATGAAAATGAAGTCCAGGATGACGCCGCCATGCAAACCAAACCAATTCTCAAGCCAGAGTGAAAGAACAATCAAAACCACTGCACCGACATCTGCGGCAAACACCAGTCCTGCCATGATAAACATCTTCATATATGTTGATCTCACACCTATACATTAAGACGCGCGATGAAGGCGCAAGTTTCACCCGGAACGCAGGAGGACATCCTTATGGCAACTGCAGCACCGAAAAATTTTGAGCACGAGATCGACATCGAAGATGTGGAATATCTCCGCCACGGCGATACTCCCCTGCTGGCGAAGCTGTTCAAGCCGCGCGGACAAGGACCCTTCCCCGCGATCGTCGAATTGCACGGCGGCGCGTGGTGTATGGGCGATCGGCTGAACGACGACACCATCAACGAGAAGCTCGCGCGCAGTGGCATCCTCGTGGCAGCGCTCGATTTCCGCGTCCCGCCGACGGCGTCCTATCCCGCGTCGGTCGCAGACATCAACTACGGCATCCGATGGCTTAAGTCGCAGGCCGCCAAGCTCAACACTCGCCCCGATATGATTTGCACTTTCGGAATTTCCAGCGGAGGCCATCAGGCAATGCTGCTCGGGATGCGCCCGCGCGATTCTCGCTATGCTGCGATTCCGCTTTCCGGCGATGCGAGTGTGCGCGGCGTGATTCTCGGCGCACCCGTCATCGATCCGATCGGACGTTATCGCTATGCCAAGGGGCTGAAGGAAAAAGGCAACCCTCCGCCGTTCGTCGACATGGTTCTTCCGCTGCATGACAAATACTGGAAGACCGAGGAAGCGATGAGCGAGGGCAGTCCCTTGCAGATGCTGGAACGCGGCGAGCGCGTGGAGGTGCCGCCGGTACTCTATATCCAGGATTCGCGCGACATCGTGCATCCGCGCGCGCAGCTCGATCGTTTTGTCGAGTTGTATCGCAAGGCGGGTGGCGATGTGGATCTGGAATTGTCCGAAGGCGCAGCCGATGCGTTCGCGCCGCGCAATCCTTCGCCGGCTCTCGGCGCCGGATACCAGCGCGACGCGGCATCTTCCACGGCCTCGCGAACCCTGGACAAGATGGTCGCCTTCGTACGCGCGCACACGCGCTAGACCGATCGCGAGTTGTGGGTTCATTTGCACGGAGGCCGATTCGATCTATAAACGATCAGACTTAAGTGAACCGACTACCAAACGAACGAGGAAATGCCATGAGCGGTTACACAATCATTGATGCCGATACGCACGTCACCGAAACTCCCGACCTGTGGACCAGCCGCGCGCCCGCGAGCATGCGCGATCGCGTGCCGTTCGTGGAGACCGATTCGCGCGGTGTCCAGCGATGGAAGGTGGGCGATGGGCGGCCTCTGGCGAGCGTCGGAATGACGGCTACCGCAGGGCGCGGGACGTTCAAGCATCCGCCGAAGAATTACGAAGGAATGCATCCCGGTGCATACGATGCGAACGCGCGCCTCAAGTACATGGACGACATGGGCATCTGGGCGATGGTGATGTATCCCAACGTCGGCGGCTTCGGCGCGCAGCAATTCCTGAAGCTGAACGATCCGGAACTCATGATCACTTGCGTGCAGATTTACAATGACTGGCAGACCGAATGGGCGTCGGCCGATTCGCGCCGCTTGCTACCGATCACGTCGATTCCGTTTTGGGATGTCGATGCCGCGGTGAAAGAAGTTCGTCGATGCGCGAAGAAGGGTCATAAGGGAATTCTCTTCACCGGCGAGCCGCAGTATTACGGCAAGCCGCTGCTCGGCGATCCGCATTGGAATCCGCTGTGGGAAGTCGCGGTCGAGTGCGACCTTCCGATCAGTTTCCATATCGGTTCGGGCGACATGCAAGAAGGTCTCGCGAAGGCGCGCGTTGAAACCTACGGCAGGATGGCGGCCTTCACGGAACTCGCGGTCGATATCTTCCTGCACAACGGCCTCCAACTGAACGACCTGCTGATGTCGGGCGTGCTGGTGCGACATCCGAAGATCAAATTCGTGTCGGTTGAGAGCGGCATCGGATGGATACCGTTCGCGCTCGAGGCGATGGACTACCAGTTCATGGGCAACAGCGTTCGCGAGGAGAATCCCGACTACAAGATGCTGCCGTCGGAATACTTCGCGCGCAATGTCTACGCCTGTTACTGGTTCGAGCAGACCGCGCCGCGCCGCCTGCTCGATAAGGTCGGCATCGACAACGTGCTCTTCGAGACCGACTTCCCGCATCCGACCTCGCTCTATGGCGACGAGGTTCACGCGCGCATCAAGAGTGGACTTTCAGATTGCGAGGATTCGGTTCGGCGCAAGATTCTGTGGGGCAACGCGCAGAAGCTGTACAACGTCAGCGAACCGACTGCGGCCGACGAGGCGAAACGCGTTCAGAGCGCCGCCGCATAATGCTGAAGGTCGCCATCCTCGACGACTACGCGAAGGTCGCGCTGAAATCGGCGGACTGGTCGACGCTTCGGGGCAAGGCTGAACTGACCGTCTTCGATCGGCATCTGTCGGAGGACGAGGCGGCGGCGCAACTTCGCCCCTTCGATGTCATCTGCACGATTCGCGAGCGGATGAGTCTGCCGCGCAGTTTGTTCGCGCGGCTGCCAAACCTCAAGCTCGTCACCATCATTGGCATGTCGCTGCCCAATCTGGATATGGCAGCGGCCACCGAGCATGGCGTGATCGTCTCGCATTCGAATTTCGCCAATCCGATTTATGCCGGCATCTTCAATGCGACGCCGGAACTAACGTGGGGACTGATGATCGCGGTCGTTCGCGACTTCGGCCTCGCGGGCCGGCAGATGCGCGAAGGCAAGTGGCAGACCACGATGGGAACCATCCTTGCGGGCCGCACGCTCGGACTGCTCGGCCTCGGACGCATCGGCAAGCGGATGGCCACCTACGCCCGCGCCTTCGATATGAAGGTGATCGCGTGGAGCCAGAATCTGACCGATGAAACTGCGGCCTCGGTTGGTGCGCGCCGCGTCGAAAAGGACGATTTGTTCCGCCTTTCCGATGTGGTCTCGATCCACGTCCAGCTAAGCGATCGCACCCGCGGCCTCGTGACCGCGCGCGAACTCGCGCTGATGAAGCCCGAGGCGTATCTCATCAACACTTCGCGTGGACCGATCGTGGTCGAAGCCGATCTGATTGCGGCACTGCGTAGTCATCGCATCGCCGGCGCGGGAATCGATGTCTTCGATGTCGAGCCGCCTCCCGCCGACCATCCCTTTCGCACGATGGACAATGTCACGGTCCTGCCGCATCTCGGATACGTTACGCACGAGACGCTGCGCGCCTTCTATACCGACACGCTGGACGCCGTCGTCGCCTTCGCAGACGGCAAACCGATTCGCGTCGCGAACCCGGACGCGTCGGCTCATGCAAAACAGCGAAGGTGATGACGAGGGTTGTTACTCCAGGCCGATAGCCGCATTGGTATCGACCTGCGCACGCTTGAGCAGGAGCGCCCACGGGGCGAGAAGCAAAAGCATGACCGCAGTCACGCGGTACACATCGTTATATGCGAATAGCCAGGCCTGCGACTTCAGGGTGCTCGTCAGCTGATTGGGCGAAGATAGCGTCGCGAGGATCTGCGCTTCGTGCCGCCGATGGCCCGAGGTCAGGAGATTGGTCGCGACCGCGATTCCCGCGGCTGCGCCGGTGTTGATCATCACGGAGAACAGACTCGATGCGAAGCCCATCCGTTCACGGCTAATCTGTCCGATGCCGAGTGCGGTAACGATCGGAAAAATCGCGCCTAGCCCGACCCCGAAGAGAAAAATAGGCAGCAGCACTTCGCTCTCGTGCACGCCGATGGTCCATTGCGACATTCGGTACGCTTCGTATGCTCCCACCACGAAGCCGGCGCATACCAGTGGACGCATATCGAATTGGCGTCGCGACAACTGTCCCACCGTGAGCAGAGCGACCACCACCCCGAGTCCGCGTGGAGCGACCGCGAGCCCTGCCCTCCATGCGTCGTAGTGCAGAACGTTCTCGAGGAACAGCGGATTCAGAAGGTTGACGGTCCACAGCGCGAGGCCCTGAAGCGACATCAACACCACCGCGATGGAGAATCCCACGATGCCGAACAGCCGCAGGTCCACGATCGGCTCCGGAAAGCGCAGCTCATGAATAATCAGCGCGACCATCGACAGCGCCGAGAGTGCGGCTCCGTACCTGACCCATGGAGCCGCAAACCAACCGTCATGTCCACCGCGACCAAGCACGATCTCGAACAGTCCGAGCGACGCGACAATGAGCAAAATGCCGAGATAGTCAACCTTGCCGCTGCCGCGTTGCTCGCGCAGATATCCCGGATCGTGCACGTATGCATAGACCATCAGCGCGGCGAACGCGCCGGTCGGCACGTTGATGTAGAAGTTCCACCGCCAGCTCCAGGTCTCGGTAATCCAGCCTCCCAAGGTCGGGCCAATCACCGGCGCGGCCATCATGCCGATCCCGAAGGTGGTCATCGCGAGCGTATGCTCCTCGACCGGGAAGGTCTCGAGCAGAATCGCCTGTGACAGCGGCATCATCGCCGCGCCGGCCGCACCCTGGAGCACGCGGAACACCACCATCTGGCCGATGCTCTGCGCTTGCCCGCACAGCGCCGAGGCGGCCACGAACAGCACGACCGAGATCAGCATATAGCGCCAACGTCCCATCCGCACCGCGATCCATCCACTCATCGGAATCATAACGCTGACCGCGGCGAGGTAACTGGTAACCACCCAACTAATCCGATCGACGCCCACGCTAAAGCTTCGCTGCATATATGGCAGCGCGACGTTGACGATCGATCCGTCGAGAATGGTAAGAATCGCGCCGAGCAACACCGCCGCCGCAACCAGCCATTTGTGCGGCTGCGGATGTTCCAAGGTCACGTCGCCCATCACCTCGATCGATGGCGCGGGCGCGGCCGTGAGTGTTGTTTCCGATTCCATCCGGTTGGATTCGAGCGTTACGTTCGCGAGCGCTCAAATAATAGCAGGCTGCTGAAAAAGTCCTTCAACAGCCTGCTCGCTTGAGGCCTCAGGCGCCCCGATTCATTTGAGGATCGCGCCGCTTATGTCCGTTATGCCCATTCCTTCGGAACTGGCTGTGCGCGCTGATGCGTAAGCATCTTCGCACGGCGCGCTTGCTCCTCCGCGCTGACCGTCGCGGGATCCTCGCGATACTCGGGGCCGGCGGCCATCGCCTTTTTCACCGCAGGCCGCTCGCCGATCTCATCGAGCCAGCTCTTTACGTGCGGGAATTCGTCGATCTCGAATTGACGTCCCTTCCACGTCGCCGCCCACGGATAGCAAATCATGTCCGCGATAGTGTACTGGCCCGCGGCGAGGTAGCGCTTCTGGTGCAGGCCGAGATTCATCACGCCGAAGATGCGATGCACCTCGTTGTCGAAGCGCAACAGCGCGTAAGCCAAATCGCCGTTCTTCGGATTGGAGCTGGCGCGCCGGAAGTGCCCCTGCTCGCCCATCTTCGGTCCCTGGTTCGCCATCTGCCAGTACATCCATTGGAGGACTTCGGCCTTATGATGCGGCTCCTGCGGAAAAAACTTGCCGACTTTTTCCGCGAGGTACTCCATGATCGCGCCCGATTCGAAAATCGTGATCGGCGCGCCGCCGCCCTTCGGCTCATGATCGACGATGGCCGGCATCCGGCCGTTGGGCGACATCCTGAGGAATGCGGGCGTCAGCTGATCGCCCCGTCCGATGTTGACCGCCTTGATGGTGTACGGGATTCCCGCTTCCTCGAGCAGGATGGTGACCTTCTTTCCGTTCGGGGTTGGCCAGAAATGTAGCTCGATCATGTTGTTGCTCCGTTGCGGCTGATTGCCGCGTCAGTTTATCAGTATCCCGCGAAGCCCATATCGGTCGTCGCCTGCGCATCGGGATCGGTGCAGACGTTGACCAGCGCGGTCTTGCCGCTCTTGATCGCGCGCTCGATCGCCGGGCCGGATCTCGTCGGGCTGCTCGACGAATTCGCCATAGCCGCCGAGCGCCTCGACCATCTTGTCGTAGCGCTGAAAGCCGAGGTCGCGGCCGACGTTGCCGCCGGTCTTGCGCGAGGTAAAGCCGCCGTTGTTCGACACCACCACCACGATCGGCAGCTTATGGCGAATCGCGGTGTCCATCTCCATCCCGTTCCAGCCGAACGCGCCGTCGCCGCTAAGCACTACGACCGGCAGATCGGGGCGCGCGACCTTCGCGCCGATGCCGAACGGAATGCCGACGCCCATGCATCCGTGCGGACCGGCGTTGAGGCTGCATCGCGCCTGATAGATGGGAATCGACTGGCGCGCGAAGTTCAGAATCTCGTGGCCATCGACGACCAGGATCGTGTCGCGCGTGATGACGTCTTTGACTTCATTGCACAGGCGCAGTGGATGAATCGGCATCTTGTTCGAATGGAGCAGCGGCGCGGAGCGCTCCAGATTCGAGCGATGCTTCGCGGCGAGCTGCGACGACCCATTGGCTTTCTTCGCTTGCGGATTGAATTTGCCCGCCGATTCGGCGCGGAGCTGCTCCAGGACCAGCCTCGCATCGCCGATGATGCCGACTTCGACGGCGCGATTGTGGCCGATCTCTTTGCCGTCGACATTGACGTTGATGAATTTGGCGTCGGGCGAAAAGCGCGGCGCACGCAGGAATGACAGCATCGAATTGGCGCGCGCGCCGATGACGAGCACCACATCGGCCTCGCGAAACGCGGTCGAGCGCGCCGCGGGGAACGAGCGCGGATGATCTTCGGCAATGACGCCGCGGCCTTGTGGCGTCGTGAAAAATGGGATGCCGGTGGCCTCGACGAAGTTGCTGCAATGCGTCTTCCGCGCGCGACCACAGCACGCCGCTGCCGGTGAGGATCAGCGGCTTTCGCGCATTGGTGAGGAGCTCGACGGCTTTGCGAATCAGCGCCGGGATCGCCGGCCGGACGCGCATCGGTGCGCGTAGTTGCCCTCGACCCAATGAATCTTCTCTTCCTCGACTTTGCCGGAGAGAATGTCGCCGGGAAGGTCGAGGTAGACCGGCCCGCGCTTGCCGTCGAGCGCCTCGCGAAACGCGATGCTGATGTATTCGGGAATGCGATAGCCGAGATCGATGCGATACGCCGCCTTGACGATCGGCTTCATCATCGGAACCTGATCCATCTCCTGGAAAGTATCGAGCGTGGTGCCGCGCATCGGCGCGGAACCGCCGATCGCGATCACCGGCGACGCGTCGGCCCACGCGTTGCCGAGCCCGGTCATCAGGTTGACGACGCCCGGGCCCATCGGCGCGATGCAGATGCCAGGCTTGCCGGTGACGCGCGAATACGCATGCGCCATCATCGCGGCGGCCTGCTCGTGGCGCACGTAGATTCCCTTCATGCCGAGCTCGAGGCATGCGCCGGCGGTGCCACCAGTGGGTCCGCCCATCATGAAGAAAATCGTGTCGACGCCTTCGCGCTTGAAGCACTGCGCGATGATCTGTTCGCCGCGTAGAGTTGCCATGATCGAATCCTCCGCAATTCCGCCGCACGATAGCGACGGCGATGCGGCCAGACCAGCAACATGCGGGCACTGCTGTCAAGCGAATCGAAACGCGATTATTTGGCGGCTACTTCAGACCGAACGCACCGGCGATTCGTCGATGCATCTATCACTGCTCGATGCGCGCGAGATCGACCACCTCGGTGGCGGACTCCAGTTGCGCGCGTTGGCCGCTTGAATCGATATGGCAAACGTCGATGTCCTTGACGGTGTCGCCCTTGCGCGGCTGCAGGATACGAACATCGGTCGCGCCGCCCTCGAGCTCCTGGATGCTGTATTCGACGCCGGTTTCTTCGTGCCGGCTGGAGGCACTGGTGATTACGATCGAGTCTTTCTGAAAATCGATTTCGGTCGCGCCGCTGGAACTTTGAACGTTCGTGGTTAGCTCATCCAGGTAGGAGGCGGGCGTTTCTTTCTCCCGCTTGGTGATACTCCACTTTCCGAGCATCGGATTATGCGTACATCCCGCAGCTAGCAGCGTCACAAGAACCACCGTCGCTGCACGCCATCGAGAGATTGCATCCTGTGCGGTCGAATTCTGATCGTCCATATCGACGGTTTCCTCCACCACAATTGATGCTTTTCCAGTTCGCAGATTCAAGCGATCGGATGATAGAGAGAGCGCTGAAGCACGACGCAAACTATACGCGCATACGGAGAAAGGCATTATGGCATTCACGAATATTGCGCTGGAGAAGCGCGACCTCATCGGAACTCTCATACTAAACCGGCCTGAGAAGTTAAATGCGATGACGCCGACGCTCATCGCGGAGATGGGCGAGGCGATGACGGAAATCGAGAAGGATCGCGACATCAAGGTGGTCGTCGTGCGCGGCGCCGGGCGAGCATTCTGCACCGGCTACGATCTGACGGTCGGGCTGAGCGATGGCAGCGGACAGCGCTACACGCTCGATGATGATCAACATTCGTTGCAGCGCTATGTGGAGCATTGGCTGCGCTTGCGCGACCTGCCCAAGCCGGTCATCTCGATGGTGCATGGCTACTGCCTCGCGGGCGGTTCGCAACTCGCGATCTCGACCGACATCATTTTCGTGGCCGAGAATGCGAGCATCGGTTTTCCGTCGATTCCCGCGGGCGCCGGCTACGTCAGCTCGTTCTGGAACTGGATGGTCGGGCCGCATCGCACCAAGTACATGGCGTTCCTGCCCGGCAGTCGTATCAGCGGCAAGGAAGCCGAGGCGATCGGCTTCGCGACGCGCGCGTTCCCGGCCGAGACTCTCGAACAAGAGACGTGCGACTACGCGCGACGAGTTGCGAAGGTGCCCGCACAGAAACTGCGCCTGGAGAAGCTCGCCATCAATCGCGCGATGGACATCATGGGATTTCGGACCTCGGTGCTGGCCGGCGCCGAGTTCGATGCGATTTTCCATTTCGGCCCGGGCAACGAAGAGATTCGCGCGATCCAGAAGGACCGCGGACTGCGCGGCGCAATCCAGTGGTACGAGCAGAAATAATCTTCGTGGCACAGGCTTCGGCCTGTGATCCATTGCCGACCGAACATTAGCGTTGTAGCTTCGCGCGCATGTATGGACATCCGCCATTCGACCTGTACGAGGCGATCTACACCACGCGATCGATGCGCCGCCTCAAACCCGATCCGGTCCCGCCGGAACTCATCGTCAAGGTGATCGAGGCCGCGACGATGGGCCCCAGCGGCAGCAATCGTCAGCCGTGGATTTTCATAGTGGTGCGCGATCAGGAAATGAAGGACTTCATCGCGGTGCGATATCGCGCAGCATGGGAGCGTTACTTCACGCCCGCCGCGCGCGAAATCGTCGCGAAAGATCCGACCAGCCCGCGCGGCCGCATTCTGCGCTCGGCCAGGTACCTCGCGGAGCATGTCGGCGAGGCGCCCGTGCTCATCTTCACCTGCGTCAAGCGCTACAACGATCGCAACCGCATCGGACAGCCTATGCAAAACGCGATGTTCCCCGCGATCCAGAACCTATGCCTCGCAGCGCGCGGTTATGGTCTCGGCACTTCGATCACGGGACTTCATATGATGTTCGCCGATGAGATCGATGGGAAGCTGGGCGTGCCGAAGGAGTACGCGAACATCGCGCTGATTCCGATGGGATATCCGAAGGGACGCTGGGCCCGTCCGGAGCGCAAGCCCGCGCTATCGGTCACGTTCTGGGAGAAGTGGGGCGCGCGCAAGGAATCGGTGCCGCAGTCATAGCCTCCGATCAAGTCGCGGGTTGGCTGCGAGCCATCGCGAGGAGCTCGTCGACCTCGCGATTGATCTCCTCGGCGGCTTTCATGATTCGATTTAGCTTCTGATAAATCGCGGCGTTGTCGAGATTCTTTGGTTTGGACGCTTCCCCGATATCACTGATCTTTTTCATCGCTCGACCTCCGCCCCCATTTCGCACCGCCCGCAATCGCACCGTTCTCGTGCAAACCATAGCCGCCGCGCCACTGAACCGCAAGTTGCGATTTGCTTCATTTTGTAGAACTCGCAACAATTGGCGTTCGAGAGGGGGCCTTTCCGATGCCATCGAGGCTGATTCGCGACCGCGCGCGTACTGCGCTGTCCGTCGCCACACTCATCGCCGCGTATGTAGTCGTAACGCCGATTGCCGGTTTTTCCGGGCCGCCTGCCGATACCAATTCGCTTCCGAAGGTTACCGTCGATCGCACCGAGGTCATCAAGAAGCTCTTCGCGCATCAATTCGACACGCTCAATTCGGAAATGATGGCGTATGAAAAAAAGGCCGAGGCCGATCCGCATTATGAGATGAACGCGCTGGTAGCGTTCGGCGCGTTCTTTAGCTCGCAGAGCGCGATCGCCGACTTGCTCAAGGATTGGTGCAAGGCCCAGCCCCATTCGTACGCGGCGAAATTGGCCTACGCGGAGGCGTTGACTTCGATCGCAGGTTCATGGCGCGGCGAGGCGACCATCGACAATACGCCGCCGCAACGTCTGCATCAGATGGAACTCTATTACAATGACGCGGTCCAACAGGAAAACGCGGCGCTCGCAATCGATCCCAATCTCGCGGTCGCATATGCGCTGCGGATCAAAGCCGCCCGCGTGGCCGGTACCGCCGATGATGACGTTGCGAACGAGGCAGCGATCGCGTTGCAGCGCGTGCCGGCCAGCTTCGCGGTGCGCGAGCAGATCATGGTTGCGGCGATGCCGCGATGGGGCGGCTCGCGCGACGCGATGGAAAAGGTCGCCGGCGACTCGATGGAATACGTCGAGGAGAATCCCGCGATCCGCTTCGTCAACGCATGGTTGCCGATGGATGAGGGCGACGGCTATGGCGACAACCGGCAATGGTATGACGCCATCAACAGCTACAAGCAGGCCCTGAAGGTCGGCGGCGAATACTGGAATGCATATTTGCGGCTCGCGGAGGCATACGTTCAGGTCACCGATTACAAAAATGCGCTGCGCGCCGCTCTGCGCGCGAACGAATTATTCCCGCAACGGTCCGACGTGCTGCGGGTGCTAGCCGTCGCCAGCTCCAATGATAATCGCCCCGAGGCGTGCGTGTTGTGGGCGTCGTCGTATCTGCGCTTCGAGATGCCCGACCCGATCATCATGCAACTCGCAGAGCAGTCCGGGCAGGAGCTGAAGGCGCAAGGGAAGGGAAACTGGTGAGCGTGTCGCGCGAGCAAAGGAATAAGTTGGTCGCGCTGATCGTCGGCACGGCGTTGGTCTGTCTCGGATGGATCGCGATCTCATCGGCGCAGCAGGACGCATCGGCGCAGTCTGCCGCGCAGGAGACCCTCGCGAATCTGGAGAAGACCATCCCCGATTCTCCTCTGGGCAGATTCCATCGGCTCGCGCTGCTGGCACGAGCGGCATACGACGCGGGCGACATGACCAAGGCGCAGACCTATGCGGATGAGTTGCTGAGCAGTGCGCCTAACTTCCGGCGCGATTGGGCATATGGCGATGCGATTTTCGGCGGGAACACCATCCTTGGATTGGTGGCGATGACGCGCGACCACAACCTCTCGCGCGCCGACGGCTACCTCCTGGATTCGGCGCGCAACAATCCCGGCTCGCCGACGCTACTGAGCTTCGGGCCGGACATGCGGCTGGCGAAGGAGCTGTTAACTTCCGGCGAACGCAACGTCGTGTTGGAGTTTCTTGGCGAGTGCCGAGGCTTTTGGAAGATGGGGCATGAGAAGCTGACGGCGTGGTCGGGAACCATCGAAAGCGGGCAGACCCCCGACTTCGGGGCGAACCTTAATTATTGAATGTGTTACTTGAGATATTATCGACAGAATGTCGATAATATCTCATCTGTTCCGTAGTGGGTTTGTTTTTGCGATCATCCATGCTGCGGAAGCGCATTCTAATACGCACGCGGTGGGTTCCTTTATGTAGTTGCGGCCGTTGTCGTGATGCCATCGGGATCGCGCCGATTTGCCGTCGTCATCGGAAAAACTCCAGCATCCACCTGATGTTCTTGGCTTCGTTTCGTCAATTTCGAGATCGATACCGAATTGCCGAACCTCTCTAATGGGTTTGTTTCGATCTTTGCATATGGCGACCCGGTGTCTAAGGTCCATCGCAGACCTCAGGACCTCGCTTCTCGGGATTTGTCATCATTAACCGCATATCCAATACTGAGTCAGCGCCTTACCCTGAGCTCGAACCGATCACCCTGACCACTGCCGAAGAACCTTCGATTCGCTCGTCTTCCAAGGGTTCATAGCGGCCGCCGAGATGTTCGGCGAGAAATTTCTCGACACGTGTCATGAAATCCTGATTGTTCGCGGGGCGAACGAGGACGTGGCCCTCGTCGGGATACTGCACATAGATCACTGACCGCCCATTTTTCTCGATCGCCGCGACCATCTGTTCGTACTCGGCCTGTCTGCCGCGCGGATCGCTGCCGCCTAGAACAAGCAGCAGCGGAATTTTGATCTTATCGGCCGCGAATAGCGGCGAGCCTTTGATTAAAAGCTCATTGTCAGCAGGTCGTCTGGATTTCCAATGCGGGAATTCGATATCGCACGTATTCCTGCAAAGAGAGGCGCGTACTTCAGCATGCTGAATACGCTTGCCGCTCCGTTCAGGTTGATCGCGCATTTATAAAGGTCGGGCGTGAAGGCTGCGCCTGCAAGCGCGGCATAGCCGCCAAACGAGCCGCCGAAAATCGCAACGCGGTCGGGATCAGCGATCCTCTCATCAACTGCCCACTTGACCGCGTCGGTCAGATCGTCCTGCATCGCAAGACCGAATTGGCGGTAGCCGGCTCGAAGATGTTTCCTGCCATAACCGGTGGAGCCCCGGAAATTCGGTTGAAGCACTGCGTAGCCGCGATTAGCGACCAATTGAATCTCGGCGTCGAATTCCCAGTAATTGCGGGCCCATGGTCCGCCGTGCGGATTGATGACAAGCGGGAGGTTCCGCGGCTCGACCCCGCCCGGGATGGTCAGGAAGCCGTGGATTTCCAGCCCGTCGCGCGCCCTGTATTTGATCGGTCGCACCTCAGCGAGCTCGTACGTCTCCAGTTCCGGTCGATCACTGAAAAGAAACTCCAACGATTTCGATTCGCGGTGCCAGACATGATAGCGGATCGGTCGGTGAGGCGCCGTGAATGCTACAATCCAGTTGCCGTCCAAGAGGTCGCGGCTGACGACACTGAGATCACCGTCATCGATTCGAGCCAAAGCCTCGAAGTCCGCGCGCAGCGCGACATTGCTAACGATCCACTCGCGGCGTTCCGGTGCGTAGGCAACCGCATCAAGCTCTCGCCGCACGGGATGAATTAGCACCTCCTCGGCATCGAAGCCGTCCATCGCAGCGATTTCCCGCTCGCGCCCTGACTCGATATCCATCACGACCACGCACATAGTGTCGCGGCCAGCCGACGACCTGAAAAAGAGTTCTTTCCCATCTTTGCTGAAGCTGAGGGGAATCACTTCTTCTTCGGGCGGCGTTCGGACGAGAGTTCGCCACGGAGCCCTCGCGTCTGAGCGCACGCGGATCTCGGAGCCGCCTTGCGGCGTCCATCCGAAACTGCAGCGCACGACCATTTCGTCGTCGGCGAGCCACCATGCCACGTCGCCAGGATTTTCGACTTCGAGCACCGCCACGCCGGTGCTCAGATCAATCCGCCAAAGATCCATCTGCGCGCGGTCGCGGACATTCAGCGGCGCGAGCATCTCATTCGGCCGCACAGGACGGGTGATCGTGAGCTCGGGATAGCATCGCACCCCCCGCCACGGCGTAAGGTCGCGAACGTTCTTTGTATCGAGTTCGATCGCGTGAACATGCCAGTTCTCGTCGCCGTCGATGTCCGGGAAGTAGAAAATACTCTTCGAATCCCACCTCCAGCCGTAAGAGGAGACCGTCCGTCTAGCGTTGCTCACGCATCGGTCATCGTCCTTCCCGAGAGTGCGCACCCAAATCTGCAGGAACGTCGCGATCATCGGGCGCGAGATAGGCGAGCTTCGCACCGTCTGGCGAGATAGTCGGCTGCCATCGCTTCGGGCTTCCAAGCAGCACGTCGCGTGGAATCAGTGGCGGAAGTAAATTTCCCATTTCCGTCAAAAGCTCTCAAGTTCCGGTCTGGCGCACGGAGGATCTAGAGCCGCTAACTGCAGGACGCTCCTTCGGCATCACGCTCAATATACAAGAACGGTAAGGCGTCCCTACACGTCAGCTATTGACCACCACTCGCCGACAAATGTGTAGCATTTACAAGGATCATTTGGCTTCGTTTCGTTGATATTCGCGATCGTAATGGGTTTGTTTTTGCGGTTCGCATACGGCGACCTGGCGTGCGAGGTCCTTCGCCGAGCCTCAGGACCACTGCTCGCGATACTCGCAGTGGGTTTGTTTTTGCGGTTTCGCATACGGCGGATGTGGCATGCGAGGTCCTTCGCGAAGCGCTCAGGACCACTTCTCGGCGATGCCGAGAAGTGGGTTTGTTTCTGCACTTTCCCCCTCACCGCGCGTAGGGCACCAATGACGCTCGCACCGCTCGCTGGAAGGCCCACTGCCGGATGTGGTTGACCTGCTCCTTCATCGCGCGCGCCAGCGGAACCGCGCTCGCCGCGCCGTCGATGAGGTCGTCCTCGGTCAGGTCGCGCTCCTTGATGCGCGCCCGCGTCAGCGCCGATACCACGCATTGCTCGATCTCGGCGCCGGTCCAGTCGCGCGTCGATTCGACAATCAGCGTGAAGTTGAATTTGGAAGCATCAACGCCGCGCCGCGCGAGGTGAATTTTGAAAATCGCCTCGCGCTCCTGATCGTGCGGCAGGTCCACGAAGAAGACCTCATCGAAACGTCCTTTGCGGATCATCTCGGCGGGCAGCAGGTCGATGCGGTTGGCGGTCGCGGCGACGAACAGCCCGGGCGCCTTGTCCTGCATCCAGGTGAGGAAGAATGCGAAGATGCGCCCCTGTTGCCCGCCGCTCTCGGACGACGTGATGCCCATCTCGATCTCGTCGAACCACACGACCGCAGGTGCGAGGCTTTCCAGCGTGCGGCACGCCTGCACGAACGCGCCCTCCGCCTCGCCATGGCGTCCCGAAAAAATGTCGATCATATCGATGCGATAAAGCGGCAGATCGAAGCATGATGCGATCGCTCGCACGCACAGGCTCTTACCGCATCCAGGGATGCCCATCACGAGCACGCCCTTGGGCACGATGTCGGCGTTCAAAGTGTCGCGCTGGTTAAACAGCTTGCGGCGTTCCATCAGCCAGGTCTTGAGCATCTCGAGGCCGCCAACCTGTCCGATATTGGTGCTGTCGGAGATGAACTCGATCACGCCGCTGCGATTGATAAGGACTTTCTTTTCTTCGAACAACGCCGGCAGCGATTGCGTGCCCAGCGTCGGGTTCGCAGAGAGCGCGCGCCGCACCGCATGACGCGCCTCATCGATGCTGAGGCCCTGCAGCGCTTGCGCGAGTTGTTGCAGAGTTTCTTCGCTCGCGGCGCCGTTCCCCTCATGCGATGAAATCCGGCTGCCTTCCGCGCGCAGGAATTCCATCAGCTCGATCATGTCCGGCGGCGGCAGGTCCATAACCACAAAACTGCGCTCGAGTTCTTCCGGAATGTATCGCAACGGCGAACTGATGACGATGAACTTTTCCTTGTCCAGGCAGATCCGATAGAGGTCGCGGATCCGCCGCCGGACGCTCGCGGAATCGCGCAACGGCTCATGGAAATCCTTCAGATGAAAGATCGCGGGCTGCTCGTGCGCGGCGATAAAGTCCAGCGCCTCGCGCGCATCCATCGTTGCGGGTGCCGATTCCCCGAGCGCGGTCGCCTTCCCATCCGCACCCTCGCGTGTCATCCCTTCGGTCATGCTCCAGGTCCAGAGCGGCAGCGGTGTCGAGGAACGCAGATGACGGCTCGTCTCGCGCAGGAGATCAGCCACCCGCCCCTCTTCGGTCGAGCGGATATAGATGAGCGGGCGTCCCGATTCGAAGATTTCCAGCAGCTGCGTTGCCGCGCGGGTGCCGGGCCGTGCGGGAGCCTGCGCGGGAGTATTTGACTGAGTATTTACCGTCGCCACGGCGTCATTTTAGCGCAAAGGTCCAGTCGGTGGGACTGTCCCCCGGAACATCGCGCGAAAGTCTAATACGTCGAGGGATTCGACTTTGCTGGGTTTGCGAGTAGTCTCAGTCGATGCATCCGATGGCTCGAAGCCTGAATAATGAGCGGCACGCCCCGTCCTTTCATTAGGGATGGGGAGAGCCGCTTAAGTTCATGAGTGCTGGTCTTTTCTCGGACAATTTGACATTCGCGAATCTGGATCGCGGGCGCGATAACTCATCGCATCTGGTTCAATTCTACGAAGACGACCGTTTTATGGTCGAATCGGTGGCGCGCCACTTACGCGACAGCCTCCAATCCGGTGATGGCTCCGTTATCATCGCCACCGGACCTCATCGCGAGGCGATTGAGGAACGACTTAACGGAAATGGCTTCGACTTGTCGGCACTGGCTCGGCGAAACCGCTTCCTCTCCTTCGATGCGAGCGAAACATTAGCGAAAATCTCCATCGATGGATTCCCCAACGCCGAGCGCTTCGACGATGTAATCGCGAAGGCGGTTTTCGCGACCAGCAATGCGAGCCCGAGCCGCTTCACCCGCGCCTTCGGGGAAATGGTCGCCATCCTATGGTCACAAGGTCGACGCGATGCAGCGCTGCGGCTCGAGGCGCTGTGGAATGACCTTAATCAGCGGATGAAATTCTCGCTGTGCTGCGCCTATCCAATAAACACATTCTCATCCGCATTGGATAGCGACTACCTGGCCAAAGTGTGCGCCGAGCATTCGCACGTCGTTCCCGCCGAAAGCTTTACCGCGCTGACCAAAGCTGATGAGCGTGAACGCACCATCACGTATCTGCAGCAGAAAGCCGCGTTGCTCGAATCCGAGATGGCGGTGCGCACGAAGGTCGAGGAACAACTGCGCAACAAGATCGCGGAGCTGGCGGAAAGCGATCGGCGCAAGAATGAATTCCTCGCTATGCTTGGTCATGAGCTGCGCAATCCGCTATCCGCGATGCTCAATGCAATCACTGCCGCTGACCTCGACGAGACGTCGCGCGATCGCGCGATCAACATCGCGCGCCGGCAAACGGTTCAGCTCGCGCGGCTGGTCGACGACCTGCTCGATGTCGCGCGCATTACGCAGGGACGCATCTCACTGCGCAAGGAACCTATCGGCGTGATGAGCCTGGTCGAGCGCTCGATCGAGGAAAGCCGCGCGGCCGCCGAGCTGCGCAATCAACGCCTCGTCGTGATCGCGCCGACCGATACCCACAGCATCCGGGTCGATGTGGATCCCGCGCGGATGCAGCAGAGCATCAGTAATCTGGTCCACAATGCTATCAAGTTCACGCAGTCGCGCGGTCGTATCGAGGTTTCTTTGCGCCGCCACGGCAATGAAGTTGCTATTCGCGTGCGCGACACCGGCATCGGCATCGCTCCGGAAATGCTTCCGCGCGTGTTCGACCTCTTCGCTCAAGGCAACGTCGCGATCGATCGCGCACAGGGCGGGCTGGGTATCGGACTAACACTGGTCAGGCAACTCGTCGCGATGCATGGCGGAAGTGTGGAAGCGCGCAGCGCCGGCCTGGGCAAAGGCAGCGAGTTCGAGATCGCGCTTCCAATCCTTAATGATTCTGCGCTCGACCAACCGGCCGCGACCGGACCAGCTATGCACGCCAGCTCGCGCATCCTTATCGTGGAAGACAACTCTGACGCGGCCGACAGCATGCAAATGCTTCTCGAACTGCTCGGCCATCAGGTGCGCGTCGCCGAGGATGGTTTCCGCGCGCTGGACATTCTCGCCGAACACAGCTTCGACGCGATTCTGGTGGACATTGGACTTCCCGCGATGGACGGCTATGCCCTCGCCGCGCGCATCCGAGCGCTGCCTGAATGCCGCGCGATGCGTCTCATCGCATTGACGGGCTACGGGCAGGAAGAGGATCGCCGCCGCGCGCTAGCGGCAGGCTTCGATCAGCACCTCGTGAAGCCGGTCGACATCGATCGCCTGCAGGCGCTCCTCGCGCAAACATCGCCAACATCAACTGCGGTTCAGTAGCTTCCGAATTTTCTGGTAGGGGCGGTTCGCGAACACCCCGCTAAGAATCTTCGTCGTCTTGGTCCTTACTTCCGCGGCGTGAACCGCACCGGCAGCTTCGATGGGCCCGAGATGAAATTCGACGCGAGGAATTCTGCCGGGCCAGCCTGCTCGATGTCGGGCAGCCGCGTCAGGATCTCGCGCAACATCACCCCAATCTCCACCCGCGCGATGTGTGAGCCCAAACAGAAATGCGTGCCGCCGCCGAATGCGATGTGCTCGTTGGGCGTGCGGCCGACATCGAATTTGTCGGGCTCGGGAAACATCGCGGCGTCGCGATTCGCCGCGCCGTAGTACATCACGACCTTGTCGCCCTCGCGAATTTTCTTCCCACCCAGCTCCGTATCGCACATCGCCGTGCGGCGCATATAGATGACCGGGCTGATGTAGCGCAGCATCTCCTCGACCGCGGTCGGCAACAGCGCATCGAGGTTGCTCAGCAGGCGCCGTCGCTCGTCGGGATTGTTGAACAGCGCGAGCATCCCGCCGCCGAGCAGATTGCGCGTGGTGTCGCCGCCGGCATTGATGAGCAGCAGAAAAAAGAAGCTGTACTCGGGCTGCGTCAGCCGGTCGCCATCGATTTCGGCATTGAGCAGCTTGGTCGCGATGTCGTTCCCAGGATGCTTGCGCTTCTCTTCCGCAAGATTCAGCGCATAGCTCAGCATCTCCATGCCGGCCGCCGCGCGCTCTTCCATCGCGACCGCCTCGTGCGCCGAATGCATTTTTTCAGTGAGCGAGTACAAGCGTTTACCATCTTCGAGCGGTATGCCCATCAACTCCGCGATAACATATGACGGCAGCACACCCGCGATATCCGGCATCAGGTCGCATTCACCGCGCTCGATGACATCGTCGATGATCTTCTTGGCGAGTTCCTGAATGCGGGGCGCCATCGCAGTCGCGCTGCGCGGAATGAACTCCTTGCTCACTAGCGTGCGGTAGCGCGTGTGGGCGGGCGGGTCCATGTGCAGCATCATGCTGCGCGACTGCTGCAGCGAGAACGCGTCGGGATCGTCGAGCATGATTCCACCGGCATACGAGGAGTAGGTTTTTGCGTCACGCCCGATGGCCCACACATCCGCATAGCGCGTGACGGCCCAGAATCCGCGCGCGTTTTTTTGCTCATGCCAATGCACCGGGTCATTCTCGCGCAGCCATCGGAATTGCTCATGTGGCTGGCCATGGGCAAATGAGGAGGCGCTTACCAGATCGATGGTGGGATTCGTCGAAATAGCCATTCGATGAGTATTCCCAGCATCGCGCACCGTGGCAACGGGGCGTTCGCGAACGACCCATAAAAATCTTTGTTCGCTGTTGCTTCATCCTTGTCCCGACACAAGATGGTGGCGTTAGCAGAAGACATCACGCCTCGCGCCACTCCGATTCGTGTGAGTTGACTTCGCCGCCGATTGAGCACACGGTCAGAGCGTCGGGATCGCAATAAGGATCGAGTCCGACTTGAGCCTGCCTGACCGTGCGCCTCTCAGAGCGTCTCCTGCTGGATCAACCCCTCATTTACTGGATTGCTTCAAGCTACATGCTTGAGGCGGGAGACTATGTTATGTCGACTATTCTTCAAACCTTCGTCTATCGTGCCCGTCCCGGGCAGCTTTCTCGTTTCATGAAAGACGTGGAACGCGCCAGCAAAATCGTAACCCGTGACGGCGGAAAGATCCGACAATGGAACACGGCTAACGGCGGTGAGCCCGGAACCATCGTGATCGGCGTCGAAACCGCCAATTACAAGAGCTTCGGAGAATACGCCGCGAAACTCGAAGCGGACCCGGAGTGGCGCGCGTTTGTCACCCAGGTTTCCGGCGAGCGTGAGCCGGCTGCAGACCTGGTCAGTTCGGCGATGTACGTCGAACAGCCGGTAGGCTAGTCAGGAAGCGGACAGTGCCGGTAATCACGGTGCTGTCCGCGCATACCTTCCTTCCTCGGGGCTGCTTGTCCCGATGGTCTGGCGGCGTTAGAAGTGAGCCATGACGCCTCGCGCTTTGTACGATGCCGATAGCCACATCATGGAGCTGCCGGATTTTCTCACCGCGCATGCTGACCCATCGATACGCGAAAAACTTCCGCCGATTTTGCCCTATGGGCGCCTCGACCCAAGCCTGGTAGGGCTTCCGCGCGATGGCAGCCGTGCGCATCCGGCGGCGAAGGTCGCGGAGCTGAAGACGCTCGGGGATCGCATCCTGCGCGGTCCCAAATGGTACGAGGCGCTCGGCGCCTTCAACTGCGCGGAGCGCGGCGCGATGCTCGATATGCTGGGCCTCAAGCGCCAGGTGATCTTTTCCTCGTTCGCGTCGGGCGTCGTGTTCGGGATCAAAAACCTCGACGTTCGCTATGGCGGCGTGCGCGCGTTCAATCGCGCGATGAAGGAATTCGTCGCCGATGATCCGCGCCTGGTCGGCGTCGGCCTGATGGTGTTCGATGACCCCGAGCGCTCGGCCGCTGAAGTCGATCGCGCGCTCGCCGACGGCATGCGCCTCTTCATGATTCCCACCGATTCATGCGGCCGCTCGCCCGGACATCCCTCGCACGACGCGATTTGGGCGCGGCTCGCCGAGGCGCGCGGAACGTTCGTCATCCACGTCGGCAGCAGCAGCCTCTCGATCGATCCTCCATGGATGAACGACGGGCATCCGGAGCGGAAAACCGCGCGCGGCGGCGCCGAGGTCGTCGGCTCGAAGGACATGACGTCGATTTTTCATTCGGCGGAACGCTACTTGTCCGTCTTGATCCTCGATGGCGTGCTGGAGCGATATCGCGAGCTGCGCGGCGCATGCATCGAACTCGGCGCCGGATGGGTTCCTTCGATGCGACGCCGCCTCGACCATATCGTCGAAGTGTGGGCGAAGCCGGAGCCGCATCTACGCGAGATGCGTCGCAAGCCATCGCAGCAGATGGACGAGCAGTTGCGCTTCACGCCCTACCCCTTCGAAGACGTTGGCGAGCTGATTCGGTATTCAGACGATCGGCTGTATATGTTCTCGACCGATTATCCGCATGCCGAAGGCGGCCGCGATCCGATCGGACGTTTTGAGGTGAGCCTCGCGCAGCATCCGGAATCGACGCGCGATCGCTTCTTCAGTGAAAATTTTCAAGAATACGTTCGAAACTAATCTTCTGGTTCCCCTTCCACTTTAGGGGAAGGGGCTAGGGGTTAGGTTTCGATCACCGCCAAGACGGCGTTGCGCTGAATCTGATCCCCCGGCTTGACGCGGAACTCCTTCAGCCGCCCCGCCGCATTCGCCTTGATCGGAATCTCTACCTTCATCGATTCGATCACCATCAGCTCGGCGCCGCGCGCGACTTGCGCGCCTGCCTCGACCGACAACCGCAATACCTTACCGACCGAAGGACTCTTGATCTCCATCCAGACCTCGCAAAATTTCGCCTCTAGGTTATTAGCAACGCGCGATGTGCGCGCGCCAGCGGGTTAGAAATTTTCTGTTGTAACCGCGCGCGGTTTGGTTGTAGATGTGAATCGCGCGAGGCGTGGGGCATTCGCGTTTCCGGAGGCACGATGACTTTTTCCGAGCGGCGAGTGCTGCACGAGTATCCTCGCGGGGCGCATCGATGGACGCTGCTCCTGCTCACCGTGCTCGCCACCATCCTCGCCTCGTATGAATTCCAGCTCTCGCCGCTGCTTCCCCTGCTCTTGCCCGCCATCCACCTGAGCCAAATCGGCTACGGCTACTTCATCACGTTCTCGGTTGCGATTGCGGCATGCTCGGCGGCATTCGGCGGACCGCTCGCCGATCGCTACGGACGCGTGCTTATCATCGATGCCTGCCTTGCCGCGGTGACGGTGCTGGTGTTCTGTAACCTCCTGATTGTCAACGTTCCGACATTCATAGTCGTACGAACGTTGATGAGCATCGTGGGCGGCTTGATGGCGGGCGCCGGCGCGGCGCTGGTGCGCGATATGTCGCCGCGACTCTCGCGCGCGCTCGCGTTCGGCTTGTTCACCATCGGTCCGGTCGGCGCGAACTTCCTCGCCAACTTTATCGCGGGCGAGACGCTGCCGATCTATCACACCTGGCAGTCGCAGATTTGGATCACCGGCATCCTCGCGATCGCGATGTTCCTGCCGATCCTGTTTTTCCTCAGGGACCTGAGCCCGCAGCTGCGGATGCAAATTTTCAAAAGCGAGATCGCCGCACTGGAGGCACAGGGGCATCGCGCTCCCGCCGCATCGGAGTTGCCGTCGAGCACGCGCGATGCGTTCTACAAATTGCTCCAGCACAGCGAAGTATGGCTGCTCACCTTCGGCGTGGTTGCCAACCTCACATTATATTTCACCATTCAGCCGTTCGGCGTGCTGATGTTCGTGCAGTCGTTCCACTACAGCACGGCCGAGGCGGCGAGCCTCAACGCGTTTTTCTGGGGCGGCAATATCTTCGTGCTCATCCTGACGGGAATCGTGTCGGACTATCTGCAGATGCGTAAACCGATCGCGATTGTCGGCCAGATCCTCGCGATCGGATTGCTGATTTGGTGGATCCCGTCATTCGGGCATCACATGCCGGCCGGCGAGATGAAAATCGTGGCGACGCTGCTCGGAGCCTTCCTCGCGATCGGATACGTGCCGTGGGCGGCACAATTTTCCGAAACGCTCGAAGACGTATCGCCCGCGTTGCAGGCCACCGGATGGGCGTTCTTCGGTTTTGTCGCGCGCGGATGGGTCGCGATTTCCGCGCCGATGGCGCTGACCGTCGCCGCGCACACCGGATGGGAAGCGTGGATCAAAGTATCGGTCGGCGGAATGGTCATCTATATAGTCGCGATGCTGCTGACGCGGCCGCATCGCTCAGTCCATACGGTAACGGCCGCACAACCTCAGCGCAGGGCGATGGCATGAATGAATCAAGTGGAAGCTGGCTGAATTCTTTCAAGCAGCGACGCACGCTTAATGAATATCCGACCGGGCAGTATCGATGGACATTGCTGCTGCTCACCGTGCTGGCCGCGATTCTGGTCTCATATGAATTCCAGCTCGCGCCGCTGCTGCCATATCTGCTGCCATTCCTGCACCTGAGCAAGCTCGGCTATGGCTACTTCGTGTCGGCGGCGCTACTGATTTCGGCCGGGTCGGCATTCTTCGGCGGCCCGCTGGCGGATCGCTACGGACGCGTGGTCATCATCGATGGATGCCTGCTCGTCGTCACCGCGATGGTTTTCGCGAACCTGCTCATCGTCGGGCTCAAATCCTTCCTCCTCATTCGTATCACGATGTCGGTGGTGGCCGGATTGATGGCCGGTGCGCTTGCGGCGCTGGTGCGCGATATGTCGCCGCGCCTCTCGCGCGCGCTCGCATTCGGATTGCTGACGATCGGCCCGGTCGGTTCCAACTATCTCGCAACCTCGATCGCGGGCATGACGCTGCCGATCTATCAGACCTGGCAGTCGCAGATGTGGATCATGGGTTTCTCCGCGATCGTCATGTACATCCCGATCTTCGTGTTTCTGAAGGATCTAGGTCCGCAATTGCGGATGCGCATCTACCAGTCGGAGGTCGCCGAGCTGGAGGCGAGCGGACGCGCGCCCAGTGCGGCGGAACTTCCCGCCTCTGCGCGCGAGGCATTCGCATCGTTGCTCAAGCATTTCGAGCCATGGCTGATGGTATGGCCATTCACGATCAGCCTGTCGTTGTACATCGCGGTCCAGGCGTTCGGGCCGCTGATCTTCACTGAATCGTTCCACTATACGCCGGGCGACGCGGCCGCAATGTGCTCGTGGTTCTGGGGCGGCAACATCATCGCGCTGGTCATCGTCGGGATAATTTCTGACGGCGTGCAACTGCGCAAACCGATCTCAATTTTCGGCACCATCCTGACTTGCCTCCTGCTGATGTGGTGGATTCCGACTTTCGGCGAGGCGTTGCCACGCGGCGAAATGCGCATCGTCGCGACGCTGCTCGGATGCTGCCTGGCAATCCTAACGGTGCCGTGGGCGGCGCAGTATTCCGAATCGCTCGAGGAGATTTCGCCCGCTATCCAAGCGACCGGATGGGCATTCTACGGACTGGCGACGCGCGCATGGCTGGCGATCTCGATCCCGGTGATGGTCATCGTCGCGGGCAAATATGGATGGGCTACGTGGCTGAAGTTCTCGCTCGTGGCATTCGTGCTGTTCGGCGTCGCGATGTTCTTCTCGCATCCGGGCAAGGCACCCTCGCGCGCTCCCGCGGCAAAACCGAAGGCCAAACCCCAACCCGCCACCGCGTAGAGATTCAGATCTTACGCGCCGGACGGCGAGTGCTGGCCGCTCCCGTACTGCCCCGATTCAAGCCTACCTGCGAGAGCTGGGCTTCGCGCGATGCTCCAAGCCTTCGCCAGATGTCCGGACCCGCGGCGGTCAAGCCACCATCCACAACGAGCGCCTCGCCGGTGACGAATGCGGAATCATCACTGGCCAGAAACAACGCGGCGCCAGCGATGTCCTCGGGCCTTCCGTGCTGCGGCCACGGCTGCATTTGGTCCATTCGTGTCGCGGCCGCAGCGGGATCGCCGCGATCGGTGAGCGGCGTGAGCACGCCTCCGGGACAGATCGCATTGACGCGGATGCGGTCGGCGGCAAGTTGGAGCGCGGCTCCCTTCGTGAGATTGATCACGGCCGCCTTGGCGGCTGAGTAGACGAGCGGTCCGCCTCCGCCGCTCAGTCCAGCGATCGAGGCGGTATTGATGATGGAACCACCGCGATTCAGACGCTTCATGGCCTTGGCGGCGTGCTTGATGCCGAGGAAGACGCCCTTCGCGAGCACATCGAAGGTGTAGTCCCACTCTCCTACTTCCACATCCCAAATCGGACCGAGCGCACCGCCGACGCCGGCGTTGTTGAATACGATATCGAGCCGGCCGAAATCGGAGACCGCCAAGTCGATCATCGCAGCGATCTCCGGCTCCCGGGCAACGTCAGTTCGTATGAAGCGGACCTGCTCGCGAAATCCGCGTTCCGCTGCGATTGCGAGAGTCTGCTTGCCGGTATCCTCATTGTAGTCGGCGACCACCACCGATGCGCCCTCCTGAAGGAAGCGCATCGTGGTCGCGTGACCCATTCCGCTCGCGCCGCCCGTGATAACCGCCACTTTGCTCTGGAGTCTCATGAAATTGGAACCTCACAATCGATCTTGTAATTACTTCTTGGGCGTCATGCCGACGAGGATGTCGACTTTGCCGGCGAAGTCCTCGAGCTCGACTTCCGTTGTTTCGAGGATGCTGGCGGTCTGGCGCCAATGTCCAATGATAATCAGCAGTTCGATGATCTCTCCCGGACTGAGATGCTGCTTGAGCGATTCGAGAGTTGCGCGACTCGCCTTAACGTTCGCATTCACCTCGTCGGTGAACTGCAGCACAAGGCGCTCGACCTCGTTGAAGCACTTGGCGTTCTGCCAGTTTTCGATCGCCGCGATCTGCTCCTCGCTGACGCCGACGTGCTTCGCAGCCGGGACGTGCTGAGTCCATTCGTAGACCGAATGGCAATCCTTCGCAGTGCGCAGGATCGCGATTTCCCTCAGCTTCGGATCGATTTTGATCTGCGTGAAGAGCGCATTACTCAAACGGCTGCGGTGAAGAAATATGCTCTGCGCATTGGCGGTCATCTTTTGCACGTTGAGCACGACGCGGCCGGATTTCAGAATCTTGAGAACTTCCGGAGAAGCGTCCTTTTCGTCGAGGTAGGGTAACAGGGCCATTGGTGCATTCCTCCGAATCGTTTATTTCATCCAACTACGGGCGCATCGCGCGGAGGCGGGGGCCGAGTTGCGTTGGGATGACTTCGTACGCCTGATGCACCCATTCGCATAGCAGCGGCCGCGTGTCGCGAGGATCGATGATCTCCTTGATGTCGAATGCCTCCGCGGTCCGAATCGGCGAGCGCGCCGCGTTGAATTTTTCCTCGAGTTCCGCGCGCAGCTTCTCCGGATTCGGCGACGCCGCGAGGTCGCGCTTGTACGCTGCCTCGATACCGCCCTCGATCGGAAGCGAACCCCAATCCGCCGAGGGCCACGCATAGCGAAGATTCACCATCGAGGTGTTGCCATGCCCCGCGCCCGCGACGCCGAACGCCTTGCGCACGATAATCGCAACCCACGGCGTCGTCGCCTGAAAGACTGCATAGAGCGCGCGAGCGCCGTGGCGAATGGTGCCGCGCATCTCGGCCTCGCGCCCGATGAGGAAGCCCGGCTGATCGACGAAGTTCGCAACCGGCAGATGAAACGTGTCGCAGAGGTCGACGAACTTTGCCATCTTGTCGGACGCGTCGGCATCCAGTGAGCCCGCGATGAAGTAGGGATCGTTCGCCATCACGCCGACCGGAAAACCGTCGATGCGCGCGAAACCGGTGATGAGTGACGGCCCGAAAAAGGGCGCCATTTCGAAAAACGAGTCGCGGTCGAGAATCAGCTCCAGCATGTGCCGCGCATCGTAACCCTGACGCCGATTGCGCGGGATGATGCTCAGCAGCTCCTCCTCGCGGCGATCCGGCTTGTCGTCCGGTTTCGCATACGGCGGGACCTGCCAAATGTTCTGCGGGAAATACGAAAGATAGCGGCGAATCTGCGCGAATGCCTCTTCCTCGTTCTCGACTTCATTATCGACGGCGCCACTCCCGTGCACATGAATCTCGGAGCCGCCGAGTTCCTCCTTCGTAAGCTCCTCGCCGGTTCCCCATTTGACGAGCGGTGGACCCGCGACGAAGAGCTGGCTGGTGCCGCGCACCATCACCGAAAAATGCGAGGCCGCGACGCGCGCCGCGCCGATGCCCGCAACCGATCCCATGCATCCGGCGATGACGGGGACCTCGCCGAGCACTTTCACGATGACCTCGAAGGTCGCCATCTCGGGGACATAGGTGCGCTTCAATGTTTCGAAGCTGCGCACGCTGCCGCCGCCGCCCGTGCCGTCCACCAGCCTGATTATCGGGATGTGCAAATCCTGCGCGATGCGTTCGGCATAGCCGTGCTTGTTGCCGATCGATGCGTCCGCCGCGCCGCCGCGTACCGTGAAATCATCGCCGCCGACAACCACGAGGCGTCCGTGGATCCGGCCGGTGCCGAGCACGAAGTTGGCGGGACGAAACTCGACCATCTTATCGTTCTCGTATTTCACCGCGCCGGCGAGCGCGCCGTATTCGTGAAAGCTTCCGGGGTCGAGCAGATGCGCGATGCGCTCGCGCACCGTCAGCTTGCCGCCGTCGTGCTGACGCTTGATGTTATCCGCGCCGCCCATCTGTTCGGCGAGTTTGATGCGGCGCTTGATTTCGTCGAGTTCCGCCTGCCAGGACATGTGCACTTCTACCTCGCGCCAATCCTACGGCATTGCGCGCCCCGCCTGCAAAATGCGCTGTTTGGTTCCCCTTCCACTTTAGGGGAAGGGGCTAGGGGTTAGGTCTACGATGACGCCGCTCTTCCCGTTACTATTACTCGCATCATCATGAACGATGCCGGATCAAATGGCGCGCCGCGCGCATCTTCGATGCCCGCGAGCAAGCACATCGCGCTCAGCGGATGGGGCCGCTATCCCATCTGGGAGAGCGACGTCTTTCGTCCGGAGAAATTCGCCGAACTCGCCGCGATCGTTTCCGTCAACTCGCACAAGCTGATCGCGCGCGGCGCCGGACGCGCATATGGCGATGCGGCGCTGAATGCCGATAGCCGCGTCGTCGATCTGCAGCGCCTCAACCGCATGCTGGACTTCGATGCCGAAACCGGAATCCTCCATGCCGAAGCGGGCGTGACACTCGATGAAATCATTCATGTGTTCCTTCCACGCGGATTTTTTCCCGCCGTGGTCCCCGGCACGCGCTATGTCACGTTAGGCGGATCGCTCGCCGCCGACATCCACGGCAAGAGTCACCATCGCGAGTCCTCACTCGCCACGCAGGTGCTGTGGTTCGATCTGATGCTTGCGTCGGGCGAAGTGCGACGTTGCTCGCGCGAGGAAAACGGAGACCTCTTCTGGGCGACGGTCGGAGGAATGGGTCTCACCGGCGTCATCCTCGAAGTTGCGCTGCGCCTGCGCCGCGTTGAGAGCGCATACATCAAGGGGGAAATCATCCGCGTCGCGAACGTCGATGAAGCGATCGAGAATTTCGAACGCACCGACCAGCAGTATGGATGCTCGGCGGCGTGGATCGATTGCATCAGCACGGGAGGCTCGCTCGGCCGTTCGGTGCTGCACGTCGGCGACTTCGCCTCGCGCGATGCGCTGCCCGCGAATCTTCGCACCGAGCCGTTGCACGCGAAGGAAAAAACCTCGCCGCCGGTTCCGTTCAATCTCCCGAATTTCGCGCTCAACTCGCTCAGCATGCGCGCATTCAACGTCGGCTACTACGCGATTCATCGCAATCGGAACGAATCCGTCACGCCCTACGACGTGTTCTTCTTTCCGCTCGATTCGATCCACAACTGGAACCGCATCTACGGCAAGCGGGGTTTCGTGCAGTATCAATGCGTGTGGCCGCTCGAGGAGAGCCGCGCGGGACTTATCGAAACGCTGGAGGCAATCAGCGGCAGCGGGCGCGCATCGTTTCTCGCGGTGCTGAAGAAGTTCGGCGCGCAAGAGGGCATGACTGTCGTTCCCGATGCCCGGATATACGCTCGCGCTGGATTTTCCCGTCACCGACGGCCTGCTCGAATTCCTCGATCGCCTCGATGAGATGGTGCTCAAGCGCGGCGGGCGAGTTTACCTCGCGAAGGATGCGCGGATGCGGCCCGACACTTTTCGCGCGATGTATCCCAAGCTCGATGAATGGCGCGCGGCGAAAGCGCAGGCCGACCCAAACAATCATTTCTCATCGACGCTCTCGCGCCGCTTGCAGATGGATCCCGCGTGAAGGTTCTAATCCTCGGCGGAACGTCCCCGATTGCGCGATTGCTCGCGATCAAGTTCGCCTCGATCGGCGCGCATCTCTATATAGCCTCGCGTGACGCGGCCGAAGGCGATCGCATCGCGAGCGACATCAAGGTGCGATCGGGTGTTTCCGCGGTCGCCGGAAAATTCGATGCGAGCGATTTCGCCTCGCACGCAGAATTGATCGAACGCGCGAGCAAAGAACTCGGCGGCCTCGATGGCATCGTGCTATGCTTCGGCACGCTTGGCAACGAGGACCAGGCGCAGGTCGATGCGAGTGAGGCGCTAGCGACGATTCATCAAAACTTCACCGGCGCGGTTTCGATCCTCACCATCGCGGCGCACAAGCTCGAGGCGCAAGGAACGGGCTTCATCATCGTGATCGGCTCAGTCGCCGGCGATCGCGGGCGCAAACGCAACTATGTCTATGGCTCCGCGAAGGGCGCGCTGCATCTGTTCGTGCAGGGCCTGCGCGCGCGGCTATCGAAAACGAAGGTTCACGTTATGACGGTGATCCTCGGCACCGTCGACACGCGCATGACGTGGGGACGCGAGGGCACGCTGTTCACGGTGCCGCCCGAGCGCGCCGCTGACCTCATCTTCGAGGCATGGCGCAAGAAGCGCGATGTGGTTTACGTGCCGTCGTTCTGGCGCCCGATCATGGCGGTGGTGCGCGCGATCCCCGAGCGCATCTTCAAGCACGCCAGTTTCTAAAGGTCATTCGATTCCGGGAGGCGGGCCGTTCGGAGGACCTCCGCCCGTAGGACCATAAGCAGAACCGCCGCCGGGCGATCCATACGGCGGAGGTCCATACGGTGGTGGTCCGCCATTCGATGAACCATACTGCGGTGGACCGCCGCCGGCGCCTGGTGCGCCGCCGCCGTTCGAGCCTCCGGTGTAGCACACGAATGTTCTGGCCTGTGGAATGTCGGAGTCGCTCGCCGGATAACATGCGAACTGCGTTGTCATCGTGGTCTCGGCGCCTTGATCATTCTGCTTACCGCTGAACTTGCCGGTGAATGGCGGCGAACCGCGATCGACGCTCACGCCGGCGCCGTCCGACCTTTGATGGCGTGACCCTCCGCCGCCGCTACCCCCTCCGAAAAGCTGGGACAAACCACCGTCGCCTCCACCGCCTCCGCCACCACCACTGCTTCCATTGCCTCCGCCGCTTCCTCCTCCGCCGAGGAGTTGACCGAGGCTGAAACCCTGGGCGAATGCCTGACCTGACAATGTCACGAAAAACACCGCCAGAGCGGCAATCGCGGCGACTCCAAACCTGGTGGCCATCTTATGATTACGTCGCAACTTTGATATCCTCGCGATAATCCATTCGGATCATTCTCTACCTATGGATACGGATCGGCCAGTCTCCGGTTACATCTAACTAACTCGGCAGCATTCCCTTGACCATCACTTCGGCCTGCGATTAGCTCACGCCCATGAGCGATGACATTCGCGCACTCAAGTTCGAGGGCGGCGTCGATGCGGACGGCCATATCCTCGAAGACAAGAACCTGTGGGAGAACTACCTCGAGGCCAGGTACAAGCCGAAAGCGCTGCGGCTCAAACGCGATCGCGCGGGCCTGGAGTACATGGAAATCGAGGGCCGGCCCTCGAAGTTCCTCTCCGGCGGTATGTTCGCAGGACTGTCCGCTATGGGGAACACGCGCGAGATGGCGCGCAACAACGCGGACTACGGCGGCATGGCGCCGCTCGGCGCAATGGATCCCGCCGAGCGCCTGAAGCGCATCGAGCAGGAAAACCTCAAGGCTGCGTTCCTCTATCCGACGCTCAGCCTGCTCTACGAAGTTGAGACCACCGATCCCGAAATGGCGCAGGCCTACACCCGGGCATACAATCGCTACATTGTGGATTTCTGCAAAGGCAGCGGCGGCAAGCTGCTGCCGGTCGCGCATCTGTCATTGGGAGATCCGCAAGCGGCCGCGAACGAGCTGGAGCGCGCGATCAAGGACGGATGCAAGGGCGCGTGGGTATGCCAGTTCGTGATGACGCGCAAGCCTCATGCGCATCCGGATCATGACGTCGTCTTCGCGAAGGCGCAGGAACTCGGCGTGCCGTTCGGCATTCATCCTTCGCTCGAGCCGGTATGGGCGATGTCGGGGCGCTACGACTGGAGCTATCTGCGCGGGCAGTTCTTCTTCAACAATGTGGTCGCGGCCGATTCCATTCGGCATGCGTTCACCAGCTTCTTTCAATACGGCACCTTCGACAAATTTCCGCAGCTCAAGCTGGTGTTGCTCGAAGCGGGCGCGAGCTGGATCGCGTACTGGCTCGATCGCCTCGATGCGGTATTCAACAGCGGTATCGGGCGCACCATCGCGTTGAAGGAGAAGCCGAGTTTCTACTTCGATCGGCAGGTGTGGATCTCGGCCGATCCCGACGAGCGCGCGCTGCCCGCAATGGTCGATCTGGTCGGCGCCGACAAGTTTTTCTGGGCCAGCGATTTTCCACATCCCGATCACGCCGGCAACTACATCGAGGAAGTTGAGGAGATGGCCGAGAAGCTCACGCCCGATGCGCGCAGAAAAGTGCTGGGCGACAATGTGATGAAGGTTTACGGCTGCGCCTGACCTTTCATCATGTTGTTCATGGTGATCGAAAAATTCCGCGATCAAAACGCTGACGCGATTTATCGACGCCTGCGCGAAAAGGGCCGGATGATGCCGGAAGGTCTCGCGTTCATCAACAGTTGGGTCGCCGCGGATCTCGGTCGCTGCTTCCAACTGATGTCATCCGATGACGTCCCAAAGTTCCAGCAATGGATCGCGCAGTGGTCCGACCTCATGGAGTTCGAGGTCGTTCCGGTCATTGAGGGTAAGGAAACCGCCGCGATGTTTGCGCGCGCAGCCGAGAAATCCTAACGCGCGATTGACGAGAGTCGGCCCGCGATCACCTCGCGCGCCTCTGCCGCAATGCGTTTGACGATTTCGCCCGCCGGTAACTTCTCGCGCACCAGACTCACCGACATGCCGGCATAGAACGGCAGCTCCTCGATGTCGCCATCGAAGGAATTCGTCGGCGCCATCACCGAATACTTGACCATCGGAACTTCTGCGCCGCCGCGCGTCATCGTGCCGATGCTCTTGCCTTCTTCGGGACGCGCACCGGTCGCGGGACGGCCCGCGCGCTCCCATTCTTCCACGACCTTGGTGCGCAACACGCGATGCGGCGCGTTGGGCCATCCGATGTCGTACAGTTCGGTGTGCACGGTCTCCTCGGCGTTGGCATCGAGAATGCGCTGCTGATATTTCACATCGGCCGCGACCTCGTTGGAGGCGAGGAAGCGGGTGCCGAACACCGCGGCGTCAGCGCCTAGCGCGAGCGCTGCGGCCAGCCCACGCCCATCAGCGAAGCCTCCTGAGGCTATGATGGGAACCTCCGGACCTACGGCGTCGCGCACGGAAGGAATCAGCGCGAGGCTGGTGACGATACCGCGCACGTGGCCTCCGGCCTCGAAGCCTTGCGCCATGATGACGTCAGCGCCGGCATCGCGCGCGGCGACCGCTTCCGTTACCGAACCGCATTGCCAAATCACTTTGAGGCCGGATTTTTTTGCGATGGGAACGTACTGCCCAGGATCGCCCCAGAAAAACGTCACGCCCTGGATCGGTTCCTTCATGATCGTTTCGATGATACCGGGGCGCAGGAACGGCACCAGCAGATTCACCAAGAGCGGCTTGCTGGTGAGCTTGCGCGCGGCGGCGATCTCATTCTGAGTCGCCTCGGGAGTGAAGCCCGCGAGCGCGATGGTGCCGATGCCGCCGGCGTTCGAAACTGCCGCGGCGAGTTCGGCGAGCGCAACGCCGCCCATCCCGGCCGATACGATCGGATATTCGATTCCTAACAGTTCAGTGACGCGCGTCTTCATCATCTTGATGGCTTTCTATTTCGGAGCCGCGGCTTTGCGCAAGCGCTCGATCGCCGGTTTCAGTGGACGCTCGGAGTCGCAGTATTCCTTCCACACGGCGCTCTTCGCGATGAGCGCCGGCGCGGTACGAATCGTGAAGCGTTTTGGATCGAGGCCCGCGCGCACCTGATTCCATGAGAGCGGCATCGACACCGGCGCACCCTCGCGCGCACGCGGCGAAAGTGGCGCGACCGAGGACGACACGAAATCGTTGCGCAGATAGTCGAGGTAGATTTTCCCCGTGCGATCCTTCTTGGTCATCGTGATGAGATATCGATCGGGATGATCAGTCGCCATTTTCGCGCATACATCGCGCGCGAATGCCTTCGCTTCGGGCCAGGACACCTCGCCCTTTTTCGTCGCAAGCGGCGTCACAACGTGGAGGCCTTTGCCACCAGTTGTTTTGCAAAAGCTGATCAGACCGAGCGCGTCGAGGCGATCCCGGACCTCATACGCAGCTTCAATGGTTGTAGAAAATTCGACATCCGGCGCGGGATCGAGATCGAACACGAGGCGTCCGGGCACCTCGGGCCTGCCCGGTTGGCAATTCCACGGATGCAACTCGACGCCCGCGATCTGCGCGACCGCGGCCAAAGCCTCGACGCGATCGATTTGCACGTACGGCTCGTGCGCGCTGGTCGCCTTGACGAGAGTGAAAGCGTCCGAGGTCCCCTTCATCGCGTGACGCTGGAAGAAATGCTCACCGGCAATGCCGTCGGGCGCGCGAATGATCGAGCACGGCCGCCCCTTCAGATGCGTCATCATCCACGGACCGACTGCCTCGTAGTAGTGCGCGAGGTCGAGCTTCGTGACCGGCTTGCCATCGCCGCCATCGGGCCACAGCGCCTTGTCGGGCTTCGAGATCATCACGCCCATCACGACGTTGTCGCGGCTCTCGCTCGAGGTTTTTATGCGGCGACCAGGCTTCTGTTTGATGTTCGCTGCCATGTCGATGGGACGCCCGCGGCGGTGATCGAATTCACGCGCGCTTGCGCGCTTTCCACACTTCCTCGCACGGCCAGTTGCGCGCCCACTCCAACGTCACGTGTTTGTACTGCGTTGTGGCATCGGGAGGCGGTCGAACCTCGACCAGATCTTCGATCTCGAATCCACATCGGCGCAGCAGGCGAATCCAGTCGCCATGCGATAGGTGAAACTCGACGCCGGGATCGTTCGGATACTCGACGCGACAGACATCGAATGCGGTTCTCAGCAGCCGATCGGTCGCGGGCACATCATCTTCATCCGGCACGCACAAAGTAAGGAGGAACGAATTGCTGAGGAAGTTGAGCCGGCCGGCGGGACGCAGCAAGCGCGCCGCCTCCGGGACCCATCGATATGGGTCCGCCCACAGACACGCGCCATATTCGGAGATCGCGAAGTCGAAGCTGCCGTTGGGATACGGCACCTCTTCGGCATTGCCGTGGATGAGCGGGAAGTCGAGACCATGCTGGTTCTGAAGCCGCCTCGCAGTAGCGAGTTGCTCCTGCGAGTTATCAATTCCTACCACCCGCGCGCCGCGCCGGGCCATCCACGACGATACGTAGGCAGTACCGCATCCGAGTTCGATGACGTCCTTGCCGGCGAGTTCGTCGGGCAGCATCCGCACTTCGGATTCAGGAACGCTCCAGAGTCCCCAGGTTGGATCTTTCTGTGCCCATGCGCGCTCGCCTGCAGCAGCGTATCGTTCCGCGTACTCATCCCACATCGCGCGGTTGCGGCGGACATGTTCCGGTAGCTCGCTCATGCCGCACCATAGGCACGCGGCGTGAGCGTGACAAGACTACCCGACGGCGCGCACCGTCAGCACCGGGCACGAAGACTCGCGCACCACCCGCTCGGCCACGCTGCCGAGCACAAGATGGCTCAGACCTTTGCGCCCGTGGGTCGCCATGATGATGGCGTCCGCCTTCAGTTCCTTCGCGATGCGAACCACTTCGGCGCCCGGATCGCTGGCGACCGTCACGACGATTTCACTGACAACCCTGCCATCGAGTTTTTCCTTGGCGAGTTGCCGCAGCCGCGTCGTGGCCGCTTGTTTGAGTTCGGCCAGCACCTCGGAAGCATCAATGGGAACCGCAGCGACGGTCCACGGCACTACGTGGAGGAGGTAGATCTTACCGCCGGTTTCCTGCGCGATTTTTCCGGCGTACTCCAATGCGCCTGGCGAATTAGCGTCGAAGTCAAGCGGGCAAAGAATATTGCGGAACAATTTTGTGAGAGTATCCATTGGCGGCACCTCCCGATTTACTTCCGTCGGTGCGTCGCGCCCGCGGCTGACGTGCGGACGCGTGGTTTCTTGGTGCTCGGGCGAACCGGCTTCGCGCTGCGCTTGGGCGCGGCTTTGCGCACGATCTTTTTCTTCGCCACCTTTTTCGCGGCGCCTTTCGCGAGGCCAGCCAGCGTGGCGCCGCTCTTCTTCGATTGCTTCTGCGCCTTGTGAATTCTCTTGATCGTTTGCGGCTCCAGGCCGCCGACCATCACCATGAGCTCGTTGCCATTGCTGACGTGAGGAAGAAGCTGGCGCGCCAGCTCAGCGCCGTAGGCCGCAGCCTGTTCGTCGAATTCCTCTTGCTCAGCCAGTTCGGCGAGCTGCCGGGCGGCTTCGACCGCCTCGCCATGTTCCTCGAGAAGCTGCTCGACTTGCTCGTCTCCATGTACTTCCGCGAGCGCGGGATAGAGCGACTCCTGCTCATAATGAAAATGCGGGGCCGCCAGCGCCGCCATCGCTTCGATTGCTAGTGACGCGCGCTCGCTGTCGCCATTTTCAAAAGCGTCGATCAATTCGAGCAGCACGACGCGCAATTGCCGATGCTCCTCGGTAAGGGTATCGATGAACTCCTCTGACATTGCTCCTCTCCTTGGGGCTGATATGGATTCTGCAAACTAACAAACGCATTCGTCGTGCCATGCGATCGCCGCGGTTTTTCTCAAGCAGCCAATCGCGGAGCAAACGATGTTTTTGCCAGACTGTTGCGAACAGCAGCAGGATTCGGTGTCGCGATCGGAGTCAGTTCGAATCAGTGTTTATCGGCGCTCGAGGCTCAGCACGGCTTCCTTCACCATGGAGTGCAGCTCGCCATCGGATTGCCGTGCATATTCGATGAGCCTGCGCGCGCATGCGAGGCTCCCAGAAATTCCGCAGGTGGGTCGCAATCGATGTCACGGCCTCTTTGCGATCGGCCGCGCTCTCGAAGAAGGTGCCGATCTCGTTGGCCATCTTGACCAGGTGGTGAATGTCCATCGCGGACCGTCACGGCTTGACAGTCATCGGAATGGACCGCTTCGCGGTCAGGGCGTCGCGGACGATTCGTTCCGGCGGAGTGCGCTCCGGACGGCGCGAGGTCGGCATCACCTGCACCGCAGTCACCTTGTACTCGGGGCAATTGGTCGCCCAGTCGGAGTTCTCGGTGGTGACGACGTTCGCGCCGGTATCCGGATGATGGAAGGTCGTGTAAACGACGCCGGGCTGCGACCCGCTCGGTGAGCTGCGCGCGCAGGAATATCGATCCCTCGCGGCTGCGTCACCTCGACCCAGTCGCCCTCGCGAAGTCAGCGCTGTTCGGCATCGTGCGGATGAATCTCCAGCACGTCCTCCGCATGCCAGACGACGTTCTTGCGTGCGGCGCGTCTGCGTGCCCACATTGTATTGCGTGAGAATTCTGCCGGTCGTCAGAATCAGCGGATAGCGCTGCGTCGTGCGCTCATCGGTCGGGACATATTCGGTCGCGAGCAAGCGGCCCTTGCCGCGCACGAACTCGCCGACGTGCATCACCTGGGTGCCCTCGGGCGCAGCGTCGTTGCATGGCCACTGAGCGCTGCCAATGCGATCGAGCTTCTCGTAGCTGACACCTGCGAAGGTCGGCGTCAGCCGCGCGATCTCATCCATGATTTCCGAGGGATGCTCATACTTCATCGGATAGCCGAGCGCGTTGGACAGCATGCACGTCACTTCCCAATCTTCCTTGCCCGCGAGCGGATGCAAAACTTTGCGCACCGGCGAAATCCGCCGCTCCGCGTTGGTGAAGGTGCCGTTCTTTTCGAGGAACGACGAGCCCGGCAGAAAGACGTGCGCGAACTTCGCGGTCTCGTTCAGGAAGATGTCCTGCACGATGACGATTTCCATCGCTTGCAGCGCCGCGGCCACGTGCTGCGAATTCGGATCGGACTGCGCGATGTCTTCGCCCTCGATATAGATTCCCTTGAAGCTGCCATCGAGCGCGGCATCGAACATGTTCGGGATGCGCAAACCGGGCTCGGGGTCGAGCGTCACGTGCCATTCGCTTTCGAACTCAGCGCGCAGCTTCGGATCGGAAACATGGCGATAGCCCGTCAGCTCATGCGGAAATGAACCGACATCGTTGGAGCCTTGCACGTTGTTCTGCCCGCGCAGCGGATTAACGCCGACACCCGCGCGCCCGACGTTGCCGGTAATCATCGCGAGGTTCGCCATCGCGAGCACTGCGGTGCTGCCCTGGCTATGCTCGGTGACGCCGAGGCCGTAATAAATCGCGGAGTTCGGGCCATTCGCATAGAGCCGCGCGGCGCCGCGAATTTTGTCCGCCGGCGACGCCGGTGATTTTCTCGACGGCTTCGGGCGAGTTGCGCTCCTCGACGATGAAATCGCGCCAGCGAGCGATACTCCCGCGGCGTCGCATCGCTCCGTGATGAAGTTTTCGTTCGCGAGCCCCTCGGTCACGATCGACATGCGCCATCGCATTGAAGAGCGCGACGTTCGTGCCAGGCGTGAGCTGCAGGAAGTAGTCGGCCTCGACATGCGGCATGCGCACGAGTTCGATCTGGCGCGGATCCGCGACGATCAGCCGCGCGCCCTCGCGCACGCGCCGCTTCAGAATCGACGAGAAGACCGGATGGCCCTCGGTCGGATTCGCGCCGATGACGACGATGACATCGGACTCGAGAATCGAATCGAAATCGTTGGTGCCGGCGGGCGTGCCGAACGCGGTCTTGAGGCCATAGCCGGTCGGCGAATGACAAACGCGCGCGCAGGTATCGACGTTATTGTTGCCGAACGCCGCGCGCACCAGCTTCTGCACCAGGTAAGCCTCTTCGTTGGTGCATCGCGACGAGGTAATTCCGCCGAGCGAGCCGCGGCCATACTTCGTCTGCACGCGCTTGAGCTCGCGCGCGGCGAATCCGATCGCCTCGTCCCATGAAACCTCGCGCCACGGATCCTGGATGCGCTCGCGAATCATCGGCGCGCGCACGCGATCCGGATGCGTCGCGTAACCCCACGCGAAGCGCCCCTTCACGCACGAGTGGCCGTGATTCGGCATGCCGTTCTTGTTGGGCACCATGCGCACCACTTCGTCGCCGCGCACCTCGGCCTTGAACGAGCATCCGACACCGCAGTAGCCGCAGGTGGTGACGATCGGCGCGATCGCCGACGCCCTTCTCCAGCACGGTTTTTTCCATCAGCGCGTCGGTCGGGCACGCCTGCACGCAAGCGCCGCACGAAACGCATTCGGAGTCGAGGTAGTGCTGATGCTGGCCCGGCGACATCAGCGAATTGAAGCCGCGGCCATCGATGGTGAGCGCGAAGGTCCCCTGGATGTCGTCGCACGCGCGCACGCATCGCGAGCACAGGATGCATCGCGTCGGGTCGAAGGAGAAATACGGATTGGAATCATCGACCGGCAGATCGAGATGAGTGCGCGCGCCGTGATTGTAGCGCACGCGATCGAGGCCGACCTCGCGCGCCATCCGATGCAGCTCGCAATTGCCGTCGGCCTTGCACGCGGACGCATCGAGCGGATGGTCCGACATGTAGAGTTCCATCACGCCGCGCCGCAGCTTCTCGAGCTTCTCGCTGTGCGTGCGCACCTTGATGCCGGCTTCGACCGGCGTGGTGCATGAGGCGGGACATCCGTTGCGTCCTTCGACCTCGATGAGGCATAACGCGGCAGGAGCCGAAGGCCGCCATCGAATCGGTCGCGCACAATTTGGGAATCGCAACGCCGGCGATCGCAGCCGCGCGCAAAACCGAGGTGCCTTCGGGCACGCTGACACGATTGCCGTCGATCTCGAGGGTGACGAGCTTCGTCGATTCGGATGCTGGCGTCCCGAGGTCTTTGTCATCGATGGCTAACACGGCTACCTCCTACCTATACCTCAATTTGATCAGGTTTTCGCGTCGCGGTCCAACCCGAAATCCTCGGGAAAGTGGCGCAGTGCGCTCGTCACCGGAAGCGGCGTCAGGCCGCCCAATGCGCACAGCGAGCCGGCCGTCATCGTGTCGCAGAGGTCGCGCAAAAGCTCCACGCTCTCCGTTTTCTCCGCGCCGCGCGTCGCGATGATGCGATCGATCGTCTCGATCCCGCGCGTCGATCCGATGCGGCACGGCGTGCATTTGCCGCATGATTCGATCGCGCAGAATTCCATCGCATAGCGCGCCTGCTGCGCCAGGTCGACCGTGTCGTCGAATACCACGATGCCGCCGTGGCCGAGGATACCGCCCTTCGCCGCGATGGCTTCATAATCCACCGCGACATCGAGCATCGATTCGGGAAAGTATGCGCCGAGCGGGCCGCCGACCTGGACCGCGCGCACCGGCCGTCCGCTCGCGGTGCCGCCGCCGTATTCATAGATGATGTCGCGCAGCGTTACGCCGAATGCCTTCTCGATCAGGCCCGGGCGCTTCACGTTGCCGGCGAGTTGGATCGGAATCGTGCCGCGCGAACGGCCCATCCCATAGTTTTTGTAGAATTCGCCGCCGCGATCGAGGATGATCGGCACCGACGCGAGCGTGATGACGTTGTTGATGATGGTCGGCTGGCCGAACAGCCCCGCGATCGCCGGCAGCGGCGGCTTGAAGCGCACCATCCCGCGCTTGCCTTCGAGGCTTTCCAGCATCGCGGTTTCCTCGCCGCAGATGTAGGCGCCCGCGCCGACGACAACCTCGATATCGAAGGCTTTGCCGCTACCGCGAACGTTGTCGCCGAGGTAGCCGCCGCGTCGCGCCGCTTCGAGCGCCTCGTTCAGCGTGACGAGCGCGTCGGGGTATTCCGAGCGTAGGTAAATGTAACCTCGAGTAGCGCCGACCGCGATCGCCGCGATGGTCATCCCCTCGATGAGCACGCAGCGGGTCGCCTTCCATGATCATGCGATCGGAAAAGGTGCCCGAGTCGCCCTCGTCGGCGTTGCACACGACGTATTTCTGCTTCGCCTCGATGCCGAGCACGGTCTTCCATTTGATGCCGGCGGGAAAGCCCGCGCCGCCGCGTCCGCGCAGGCCTGAGGTCGTCACTTCCTCGACGATCTGCGCCCCGCTCATCGCGAGCGCGCGATCGAGTCCGCGATAGCCGCCATGCGCGAGGTAATCGTCGAGCGAAACGGGATCGGTGATTCCGACGCGCGCGAAAGTCAGCCGCTCCTGGTTTTTCAGATAAGGAATTTCATCGGTCGGGCCGAGGCGCAGGCGATGTTCGCCGCTGAGCAGAAATTCCGGCTCGAAAAATGATGCGGCGTCTTCCGGCTGCACCGGTCCATAAGCGATGCGGCCTGCGGGCGTCTCGACTTCGATCATCGGCTCCAGCCAATACAGCCCGCGCGATCCGTTGCGCACGATGCGCATCTCGATGCCGAGCTGCTGCGCCTCGCGCTGCGAGCGCGCTCGGCGACCTCGTCGGCGCCCATCGAGACGGCGCTCGAGTCGCGCGGGATGTAGACCGTGGTGCTCATCGAGCGGCCGCCTTCGCAAGCGCCTCATCGAAACGGCTCGGCGGTCACGCGCCCGATCAGTTTGCCATTCACCATCACCGCCGGTGAGCACGCGCAATTGCCGAAGCAGTAAACCGCATCGAGGGTGAATGCGCCGTCGGGAGCTGGTCTGGCCGAAGTCGCAGCCCAGGCGCTGCTTGACGTGTTCGGCGAGCGCGACCGCACCCATCGCCTGGCACGACTCGGCGCGGCATACCTTGATGACGTTTTTCCCCGGCGGCTCGATGACGGAAGTCGTGGTAGAAGGTCACGACGCCATGGACTTCGGCGCGCGAGAGATTGAGGATCTTCGCGATGATGCGGAACCGCATCAGGCGGGAACCCATCCGAGCGTGTCCTGCACGCGGCGCAGGATCAGCATCAGCGCTCCCGGCTTGTCCTTGAGCGACGATGCGATCGATTGGACGGCTTCGCGGTCCCAGCTATGCGCAGTATCCATTGGCTCGGCCACGATCTTAGCATCGCCAAACCGCTGCGTAGAACCGTATCGAGAGGCGCGGGAAACCTTCAGGCGCGGCGCTTTCCCGATGATTCAGCGCCTCGCGATTGCGACCTGAGGGCGCGGAATATTCCCAGCAGGAATGCGATCGCGCGGCGAATCGGACGGCGCGAATTAGAGGTCGGCGCACCAGGCTTATCGGGACGTTTCGGAATGGGTGCAACAGGATCGCGGAGACTTCGGCGCGTCGGATCGAACGCTAGTATCCTCGCGCCCTCGCCGATGCCTGCTTGAGTGCCGCCCGATTTTCGATGGTCAAACTTGCGACTCCTGGCCATGTGCGAAATTCTCCCGCTCCACACTGCGCTGAAAACGCGCCGATGCTGACCTCATCTATATGCAAATTATCGCCAGAGTAGATCGTTTGGCTAGGGCAAAGATGGGTGGCGTCCCCAACGGGATTTGAACCCGTGTTACCGACGTGAAAGGCCGGTGTCCTAGGCCGAGCTAGACGATGGGGACGCTCGTGGAAGGCCGAACTCGCGAGGCTATCGTGCGCCGCGAGCATCGGCAAGTATGCGCGCCTCGCCCCGCCGAGGCAAAAGCATCGCGCGTCGCTAACCTGCGAAGGTCGCTTTCCCGATGATCTCGGAGACCGAAGCATGCCCATGCTCGGCGAGGAGCGCATCGAGCTCGCGATCGATGCGGCCGAGCGCGCCCGCTCCTTCCTTGATCAGCGCCGAGCCGATCTGCACCGCCTTCGCGCCGGTAAGGTGCGCGATGTAGGCGTCGCGTCCCGTATTGACGCCACCGACGGCAACAATATCGAGGAGCGATTCGGCCTCGCGGAAATACGCATTGACCTGTGAGAGCGCGCGATCGGCGCCCTTGACCACGCCACTCTTGATGTCGATATCGAGGTCCTTCGGCAAATCATTCGCACATACAAGGATCGACACGCGCAGCGACTTCATAAGATCGGCGATTGCGCGAGGCGTGAAGCTGAGGCCCTTAGGCGGAAGTTTCACCGCCAGCACCGCCGAGGTCTCGCCGCGCACACGCCCGATCAGCGCCTTGAGCCGTTCGAACGATGCGAACGGCGCAACCGAGTTCATCACGTAATCATCGGCGAGGTTGAGTTCGAGGATATTCGCGCCCGCGCGATCGAGCGTCGTCGCCACCTTCACGATTTCATCCTCAGTATTGCCGACCACGCTGCCGACGATGATTTTGTTGCGCGCGCGCAAATCGCGCGCAATCGCCGCGAAGTACTCGACCCCGTTGTTCTTGAGGTTATCGGGCTGCTCGAGGCCCGCGATGTTGCACGATTTGAACACCACTGCGCCGCGATGCACCGCGCTCAGTTCGTACAGTTCGCCGCGTTCCGCCGAGCGCGGCCCCGACGCGTTCATCACCGACGAATTGACTTCGATTCCGCCCAGCCGAATGCTCGTGCGTTCCATCCGCTAGTTCCTACTTCGCGGCGCGCACGCCCGCAAGCGGATGAGGCATTCCATGCATCGGTGGCCATCGCTATTGTTCTTTCGATGAGCGAGCGGCCAATTCTGATCGCCGGCGCGGGCGCGATCGGCTCGATCGTCGGCGCGATGCTGCGCCGCGCCGGGCACGCGGTCACGCTACTCGGGCGCGCGAATCACCTCGACGCGATCGCCCGCGACGGCCTGCGCGTCAGCGGCCTCTTCGGCGATCATCTTGTAACGGGTTTCCGCCTCGCGAGCGATCCCGCGCGCCTCGATGGTCGGTTCGATCTGATTCTGCTCGCGGTCAAAGCGTACGACACCGCACCGATGGCCGATCGCATCGCGCATCTGCTCGCGCCTGACGGACTCATCGTCGCGATGCAGAACGGCGTCGGCAACCTCGACGTTCTGGTCGAGCGCTTCGGGACCTCGCGCGCGATCGGCGCCCGCGTGATGTTGGGTGCGGAGCTTCGTGCTCCCGGCCATGCGCACGCCACGGTATATGGAGAGCCGCTCGCGTTCGGGCCGTCGCCGCCGTCGAATCGCGAGGACTGCGCGCGGCTGTTCGATCGCGCGCGCGATCTCGCCGCGATGCTGACCGCGGCAGGCCTCGCGTCCGAAGCGGTGAACGACATCGCGCCGCTGCTATGGATGAAGCTCTTCTATAACGCCGCGCTCAATCCACTCGGAGCGATGCTGCGACTGAACTACGGCGCGCTAGCGGCAGATCCCGATCTGCGCACCATCATGGACGAGGTAATCGAGGAAGCGTTCGCCGTTGCCACTGCGCTGGACGTTCCCCTGCCCTATCAAACTGCCGAAGCATACCGCGCGCTCTTCTACACGAAGCTGGTGCCCGCGACTTCCAATCATCGTCCCACGATGCTCTACGATCTCGAACAGCGCGGGCGCACCGATATCATGGAGATGAACGGCAAGGTGGTCGAACTCGCTGGGCGCGTGGGACTCCGGGCCGACACCAACAGGATGCTGACGCATCTCATCTGCGCGCGCGAGCGGATGTGGCGCAAGGAGCCGGCGTGACACCCCCAGGCATCAGACGCTCGAATATGGATCGCATCGTCGCGCAGGCCGAGCGCGAATTTCCCTACGAATGCTGCGGCTTCATCATCGGCGATAGCTCGTCCGAAAAAGTTCGGCCGATCACCAACATCCAGAACGCGCAACATGCGAAGGACCCCAGCGCATTTCCGCGCGATGCGCGCACTGCATTCCTGATGGACCCGAAGGAGCATCTGGCGGTGATGCGCGAGATCGACGATCGCAAGCTCGCACTCAAGATCGTTTACCATTCGCATCCGGACCACGAAGCATACTTCTCCGCGACCGACCGCCGTCAGGCATGTTCATTCGATCCCGACTATCCTGACTATCCTGAGACAGCTTACGTGGTGATGTCGATTATGGGGGGCAAGTTCAATCGCGCGGCCGCGTTCGTGTGGGATGACGCCAGGAAAGAATTCGTGGAAATCACACTGAGTATCAACTAGCTAATCAAGTTAGTAATGAGCAAATAGTCAATCTAATACTAATTGATTAGTCATTCGATACTCAATTGGACGCCTTGGTCAACTCGAACACCGACATGATTTTCGCGCATTCCCCGAATTCGCTGACCGGCGCGCCCTTCTTCACCGGATAGAAGCGCTGAACGCTCATCGCAAACCGATCGAGGAATTCCTTGAGCGGTTCGGGGCGCTCGACTACGGGCAGCTCTCGTACCGCATAGTCCTCGCGCTGCGATCCCTTCGTCAATGTGACCCGTCCGGCCGCCCTCGCATTGCGCACCCATTGGGTATCGCCGCGCACCGCACACAGATAAGTCCTGCCATTGAGGAACAGCAGATTGACCGGCGTGGTAAACACTTTCCCGCTCTTCCGCCCGCGGACTTCTAATATGAAGTTATGCTTGAATCCGATGCCCACTTTGAGCAACGTCGCGAACGCATTGCCGAAGAAACGATCCATCGCGGACGGCTTCAGAAAATGCGGTTTGGGATCCGAATTGGCCATTTTTGTGAACGATGGTTTTTAGGAAAGTGCCCTAATTTCCTCGATTATTTGGCTTCGTTTCGTCAATTTCGTGTTCTCGCCGCGCCTTCTTAATGGGTTTGTTTTTGCACTTTCCATGATCATTGTCGAAGGCTCAAGTAGACCTCCGAATGATGCTCATCGAATCCAACCAGGACAAAATCGAAGAAATCCCACCCGAGGATGTTTATGGGCGAGGGACCAGTAGTGAATCGAATTCGAAGGGGAACAGCGCCGAGTTCTGGGTGCAAAACTAGCACCGGAAGTACTCGTGTTTCGAGCCCCGTGCCATTGGCGAGCCGAAAAGCAAACGGCTCACCCGCGAAGATATTTATCCCGATTGAAACCGCTAACTGGCCCTCGAACAGCGAGTATTCGGCACCTGAGTCAAGTTCGGCCCTTATCTCGGTGGTTCTTTCACCCGTTGCGGGATTTTGCAATTCGACCATCAAACCCGGAAACAATGAACCGTCCTGGCGCCGCAGGTATGGAACTCGATACTGATAGCCGATGGTTATCAATTTTCAGAAAAGATAGCCCTCGTTAGGTTTCCGCCTCGGTATTACACGAAACATGTAGGGACTATTGGAGTGCCGTCGCGCATCCTCTGCGACACTCGAATAGTTGTCGCCATGCGCTATTATCGCCGCCCCGTCCAAGGCCACCCATTCCCCCACATACGAATCGAATTCCTCCGGATGTTCGCCGATGAAGCGCTCCTCAACCTCGCGATGACGAATCAGATTGATGGCGTCTCCGGAGCTTTTTGCGCGTCTCCTCGCCGGCTTCTTCGACGCTTGACGAGGCCGGGCGCTGGACTTGGATTTCTTCTGCGACTTCATGCGGGTCCACCTATCGAGATAATACCATAGTGTCGCCGGCAGAGCACCGCGCTTGACAAATGAACGTTCATTCAATAGCTTCGGCGATGTCCGGACGGTCCATGGATCATGCCCGAAGCACTTAGGACACAACCTCAGGATGACGCGCTGGTGAAGACTCGGCGGCGGCAGATTTTCCTCGCCGCATGCCGCGTGCTCGCGCGCAAATCCTTTCACGAGGCCAGCGTCAAGGAACTCGCGCTCGAAGCCGGTCTCGCCGCCGGCTCGATCTATGTCTACCTCAATAGCAAGGAAGACATCCTCATCTTGATCGCCGAGTCGATGGTTGCCGAGCTGGTCGAGGCGCTGCCGGCGATTCGCGCGCGAACTGACGGTGAGCCGCGCCGCGAGCTGCTGGAAATCATGCGCACGATTCTCGATGTGATCGATCGATATAGAGAGGCGTTCGCGGTGATGAATCACGAGGTGCGCTACCTCGCGCGCCGCCCCGAGCATCGCCGCGCGCTTGGCAAGATCACCGACGAGTATCACGGCGCGGTGGCCGACGTGCTGGAGCGCGGACGCACCGCGGGCACGATTCATTTCGAGGATCTGCGCAGCGTCGTGCACGCTATCCACATGCTATGCGCGGGATGGGCGACCGGCGCCAACGCACTGAAGCACATCGACAAGGACGCCTACTGGCGCGAGATCGCGGCGATGATCGAAGGCCGCTTCTTCGAACCGATGAACCAATCGAACGGACTCGCGACCCCATCCGCAAGGGAGAATTGAAATGGCATTTTACGATCGGCGTACGATGGACGGCGTATATAGCGTGCGCCAGGGCGCGATTTACATCACCAACTATCGCTACGCCGAAGAGCGCATGATGCGGATGATGGCGGGATGGATCGCGCTGACGCCGCAAATCGAGGTCAAGCTCGAAATGGCGCGCCAGGTTTATGAAGACGCGCTGCACACCGACGCGCTCGGCAAACGGCTGCCCGAGCTGCGCGCGCAGATCGCATCGAAACCGCCCAATGCCGAGTTCGTGACCTTCATGAATGCGATCGAGGACAAAGAGGAGTGGGAGGAAACCATCGAGCGGCTAGTCGGGATTTATCGCGTGCTCAAGCCGCATCTGATTTCGCATTACAGCGCTCACGTCGCGACCACCAATCCTGTCTATGAGCCGCCGACCACGCGGATTTTGCAGCGGCTGGTCGAGGAGGAGAAGTTGCACGTCGAGCGCGGGCAGGTGCTGCTCAATGATTTGCTCGACACGCGCGAGAAGCATCATCGCGCGATGGAATGGCAGGGGCATCTGGAGGAATTGCTCGCGGCTGCCGGCGGCGTGACCGGGTTTCCTGCGAGCGAGGATGAGATCGAGCAGCGCAAAGTCGGACGAAGTTAGAGATTGTCATGAAAGGACACGCAGAATTCCCAGAATTAGAAGATGCGATCGATCGTCACGCGCATGCGATCGTGGAAGGCGATCGCTCCGCTGCGAAAGCATTTCTTTCGTCCGCCGCGAATCGGTCGCACGATGAGTTCGTTTCGAAGATCGAAAAAGGCAGCATCAAAAGCTTCATCAAACTCGGCCGCGCACGCATCGGCATGCAACATATGTCGAAGGTTCGCTTCATCACCGATGGCGAACCGCTGCTGATGGTAAATCGATGGCGCGAGGAAAACGGCACGTGGCGCATCGCAGATAGCGAGGACCTTAGCGGCAAGCGCTCGCCGTGGAGCGACATCGAGATTCCCGAAGCATTGCGATCGGCGAACGGCGCTGCGCCGGGGTCGAAGTAACATCATGCCAGACATGGGATATCGCGATAATGTGATGGGCCCGCAACCCATCGCGCAGCGCAAGTCGATTCCTGAATCGCTTTTGAAAACGGTCCGCCACGTTCTCGACCTGCTCGCGAATGGAAAGGGCGGCGAGGTGTCGGCGATGGCGGTCGACACCGCGAAAGGCGAAACCGCGAGCCTTGCTTCGTCGGTCAAAGCGGGCGTCTATAATGATAAGAGCATCGTGGCGACGGCGCGGACCAACGAGCATTACTGGATCAAGGCGAAACTGACCGGCCCCGATGCGAAGCCGCTGACGGTGCAGTTTCGCATGGGCCCCGATGGCGATCGATGGCTCATCTGGGAAGCGTCGAATTTGTCAGACGCACGTTCTGCCTGGACTAGGTAGGAGACCACTTCATGGAAAAATGCATTCCAGTCGATAAGCTCGCGAGACCTGAAGGCCACATTTTGGTTTCGATGGAAAAAATGCGCCGAGCGCGCGTCGATCAGGGCCTCACACCCTTCAATGCGATGCCATACGAAGATGATTTCCTCCGCGCGAGACTGCACGGCATCTGCGTCGGCGAATTGCAGGCGATGGAGGCCGCGGGCCGCACGCTCTTCGACTTCCCCGATGCGCCGTGGGAATTCCAGCTCGACATGGCGCGCCAGGTTTGGGACGAATCGCGTCACGCCGAAATCTACATGAAGTTGCTCGACTACGTCGGCTCGTATCTCGGCGAATTTCCCGAGACCGAGGTTCTTTGGTCGTGCACGCAAATCGATGACCCGGCCTGCCGCGTCGCGGGCATCAATCGCGGGCTCGAGGGCCTTGCGTGTGATGTCTTCGAGCAGCTCATCCGGCTCGCGCAGAAGATGGGCGATCCGGTTATTGAGCGCGCCGTCGATTACGTCCTCGCCGATGAGATCACGCATGTGCGAATGGGGTCGAAGTGGATGCGCAAGCTGACGGAAGGCGATCCCGCGCGGCTTGCCAAGGCGCAGGCGTTCCAGGAGAACATCGACAATCTGTTCAACTTTCAGGGCGGCCGCACGACGCAGGAAGACGCGAAGCAGATTCATCAGAAGTTGGGCGACAAAGATGTCGAGTTCGATGCGACCTTGACCATCGCAAAGGACGCGCGCCTGCTGGCGGGATTTACTGAAGAAGAGATCGAGCGCCTGATAAAAGGAATGGGCAAGAGCGCCGCCTATTGAGAATACTATTCGAATGCGGCTCGAAGGGGGCGCGAAGCGCCGCGCCGCAGGCGCTCCCGAGGCGGAGCGAAGCGGAGTCGAGGGAAATTTAGGAGACAACTCTCATGCAAAAGTTTATTCCAGTCGACAAACTCGCGAGGCCGGATAACTTCGTCGTGATGCGCGGCAAGCAGGTGCGCGAGATTCGCGAGGAACAAGGCCTCGAAGGACGTCCCCTGCCCTTCGACGAAGAGACGCTGCGCTCGCGTCTGCACGGCATCATGACCGGCGAGTTCCAGGCGATGGAGGCCGCCGGCCGCACGCTGTTCGACTTTCCAGATGCACCGTGGGAATTCCAGCTCGACATGGCGCGCCAGGTCTGGGACGAATCGCGTCACGTGGAGATTTTCAAGCGCCTCCTTGAATACATGGGCGGCGAGGCGGGCGACTACGTCGAGACGGAAATCCTCTGGCGATGCACCCAGGCCGAGGATCCGGCGGCGCGCGTCGCGGGCATCAATCGCGGTCTCGAGGGCCTCGCGTGCGACGTGTTCGATCAGCTCATCCGCATCGCGCAGCGCAACGGCGACAAGGTTATCGAACAGGCGGTCGATTACGTCCTCGCCGATGAGATCACGCATGTGCGGATGGGATCGAAGTGGATGCGTAAGCTGACCGAGGGAGATCCGGAACGGCTTTCGCGCGCGCTCGCGTTCCAGGAGATGGTCGACGAAGTGTTCAACTTCCGCGGCGGACGGCGCGCGGCTGAGGACCTCAAGGTCGACGACGGCATGCTGCTGACGATCGCGAAGGAAGCGCGGATGTTGGCGGGCTTCACCGAGGAGGAGATCCAACGCTTAGTCGAATCGGCACGCAAGAGCGCGGCATACTAGGGGCGTCATACTAGAAGAATTTAAGGCCGGTCGTTTGACCGGCCTTATCTTTTCTATAGCTTCCCTATGCTCCACTAAAGAAGCCAGCCTTATAGAACGATTCCGACAGTTGCAGGATTATTAATTTTAATGTTACACTTTTTGCCTGTTGTGGGGTAAGTTTCCCCTACGCCAATGGGGCTGGCGCGTGGGGACTTGCCGTGCGCTACTGGTCGCGCCCCAAGGAAACGAAAGATGCCTGAAACCCTGAACGGTACCTCTCACACTAAAAGCGCCGCATTGGCGAAGTGGGTCGCCGAATGCGCGCAGCTGATGCAGCCCGACCGCATCGTATGGTGCGACGGCTCCGAGGCCGAACGTGAGCGCTTCACCGCGCAGGCCGTTGCGGAAGGCGTGCTCATCCCGCTCAATCAGGAAAAGCGTCCTAACTGCTATCTGCATCGTTCCAATCCCAACGATGTCGCACGCACCGAACAGCTCACCTTCGTATGTACGCCGACCATGGCGGAAGCCGGTCCGACCAACAACTGGAGCGACCCCGCCGAGACCTACGCGAAGATGCGCAAATGGTTTGAGGGCTCGATGCGCGGGCGCACGATGTTCGTGATTCCCTATGTGATGGGCCCGCTCGGCTCGCCGCTTTCGAAAGTCGGCGTCGAAATTTCCGATAGCATCTACGTCGCGCTCAGCATGCGCATCATGACGCGGATGGGCCGCGCGGCGCTCGAACAGCTCGGCGCATCAGATGACTTCAACAAGGGACTTCATTGCACGCTCGATCTGAATCCCGAGCGGCGCCTGATTTGTCATTTTCCGCAGGACAACACGATTTGGTCCTCCGGCAGTGGATACGGTGGCAACGCGCTGCTGAGCAAGAAGTGCTTCGCCCTGCGCATTGCGAGCTGGACCGGCAAGACCGAAGGATGGTTCGCCGAGCACATGCTGATCCTCGGAGTGCAGGATCCGAGCGGCGAGACGACCTACATCGCGGCGGCGTTCCCTAGCGCATGCGGCAAGACAAACCTCGCGATGCTGCAACCTCCACCGGCACTCGCGAAGCAGGGATGGAAAGTTTTCACCCTCGGCGACGACATCGCATGGCTGCGCGTCGGACCCGATGGGCGGCTGTGGGCGATCAATCCGGAGAATGGATTTTTCGGCGTCGCGCCGGGCACCAGCGCCAAATCGAATTACAACGCGATGAAGATGCTGGAGCACGACTCCATCTTCACCAACGTCGCGACGACTCCCGACGGCGACGTGTGGTGGGAAGGGATGGATGTGCCCGCGCCCGAGGGTCTCATCGATTGGCAAGGCAAGCTCTTCGATCCGAAATCGGGCGCCAAGGCCGCGCATCCGAACAGCCGCTTCACCACTCCCATGACGAACAATCCGGTGCTCTCGCCGAAGGCCGACGATCCGCAAGGCGTGCCGATATCGGCGATCGTGTTCGGCGGGCGGCGCGCCACCACGATGCCGCTGGTGCTGGAATCATCGGACTGGAACGACGGCGTCTACATGGGCGCAACGATGGGATCGGAAACCACCGCGGCCGCGGCCGGCAAGGTTGGCGTGGTGCGGCGCGATCCGATGGCGATGCTGCCGTTCTGCGGCTACAACATGGGCGAGTATTGGGCGCATTGGCTGCGGATGCGCGACGCCATCAAGAATCCGCCGAAAATTTTCATGGTGAATTGGTTCCGCAAAGGCGAAGCCGGCAAGTTCCTGTGGCCCGGCTATGGCGAAAATCTCCGCGTGCTAAAGTGGATGCTCGATCGGATCAACGATCGCATTCCGGCTCGCAAAACCGCCGTTGGTAGCGTTCCCGACGTCACCGATCTCGATCTGAGCGGCCTCGAAATCGCACCCGACGATCTGCGCGAGGCGCTCGCGATAAAGCCCGAGGAATGGAAAATCGAGACGCAGTCGGCGAGCGAGTTCTTCGACAAGATCGGCGCGACAGTGCCGGCCGAACTCCGCCGACGCCTCGCATCGATCAACGATGCGCTAAGCGGCGAAGGCGCACACCGCACCGCCTCGGACTGAAGCAAAGAATTTCACCACAGAGGCACGGAGACACAGAGGGCCAGAGAATGGGTCTCCGAATTTTCTTTGGCTGCAACTTTGTGTCTCTGTGCCCCTTTGGTTATTTCTTCTGCCTGGCTCCTCGAGCGCCAATTGCGAACGGATGGCGCATCTTCTAAAGTGATCGTTCCACCACGCACCAAAGTTACGAAGATGCGCGCCTTTAGCTCAGCGGATTAGAGCATCAGACTACGGATCTGAGGGTCGGGGGTTCAAATCCCTCAAGGCGCGCCACGTTCCCACGCGGGTCTTCGTGCACTCCGAATACATCGAGAAGGCCTGCTGACTCCCCGCACTGACTCCCAGTGGGGGGTATTCTTTCCCTAACAGCCGTTAGAGAGAGCGGGGTGGGTCTGCCGCCTCGGGACGATATCGCCCTGCCACGACGATGGCCACGGGAGGCGGTCGAGGGCGAGCTCCCTATGCTCCGGAGTCCCGACACGTGCACGCGGTAGGAAGGCCCAAAGAGCTTCGGCGGCGCGGAATCGACCTATCGAAAAATGGTACACTCCGTGCGTTGGCTTCTTGTGATGAACTTGGAGGGGACGGAAACAACGAATGCTTAGCACGCGCTCCAAACGGTCCCTGTGTCAGCTCTTGGCCCTGCTCGAACGCGGATTTCTAACGGTTTTGTGCGAAAAATATGGCCTCGACTTTCAACCCGACTACTGGGGAGGCGTTGACGGAGCGCTGAATCACGGTCTGAATGATGGCAGTACAGACCAGATCACCGAACTGTTGGACGAGGTGATAAGGACAAAGGGCGATCTCCGATCTCGCACCAATCCAAGATACAGATTTGATGAACGATGGGAGGACTTGCGCCGATGTTTGGAGCGGGACGGCTAAGCGCCGACAATGCTCTCGTTTCCTCGGAGTCAAAGAGTCCGGACGCCGCTATCACTGTTCTCGGGGAGACAGGAAGCATGACTGCCGATCCGAACGAGGAATTGATTGCGCGCGATGGACAAGATTCCGAACATCGGGTTGACGAGGCGAAAATGGCTAAATCCCCACAACCGGTAGAACTCTCGTCGATCCCGGCTGTCTCAGCAGAGATCACCCAGATCGCCCGCGGCCGCGTATTCATCGGCCATGGTGGCGACAACACTTGGCGCGAGGTGAAGGATTTTGTTGTTGACCGCTTGAAGTTGGAATATGACGAGTTCAATCGAGAACCGACGGCCGGGATACACACGGCCGAAATACTCCAAAAAATGCTTGAACAAAGCACCTTCGCACTTATTGTGATGACGGCGGAAGACGAACACGGAGATGGGAAGCAACACGCGAGAGAGAACGTGGTTCATGAGGCTGGGCTATTCCAAGGGCGGCTTGGTTTTCGCCGCGCGATTATCTTGCTGGAAGAGAACTGCGAACAATTTTCGAATATCGAAGGCCTTACACAGATTCGGTTTCCACGGGGCAAGGTGGTGATAGCCTTTGAGGAAATCCGCAGGACGCTGGAGCGGGAGGGCCTTTTGGCCAAATGATTCTCTACGCTCCTGCTTCGAAGCGGAGGAGTATGTGGCAATAGTCGTTCGCAACGGGATCGAAGGCAAGGTTTGCTCGCATTGTCGAGACTGGAAACGGCTCGACGATTTTCCAAAAGATCGTACCCACGGCCCCTCGCAGGGCGGGAGGCACTGCCGCTGTAAGGAGTGTCACAAAGACGCGAGACGAGCGAGAGAAAGTGCCTGACGCGAAACCGCTTCACACTCACTACGGGCACGAGTAGACTATCGGCGAACGTATGTCGAACGTGACAAATAAGCAGAAACGAACACAAGGCAAGTCACAGAGGCGAAGCCACCCTAGCCCGCGTCAGTCACCTCAAGCAACGAAGGGTTTGGAGGATGATCCACGCCCTCCCATGGAACGGCGGCCCTTGTGGTTGCCGATGAAAAAGAAGAAATAGAGCCTGCCTCTTCGAAGGAACTTTCTCCATGAGCAATAAGGGTTCTACCCAGAAACCAGCGGCACCGTCTAAGCCAGCTAATCCCGCCGCCGATCCCCGCCCACAGATTCCTCGTGAATCAACGATTGTTCAAAAAGGCGGTGGTGGTTCGGGAGGTCGCAAGTAGGTACAAAAGCATCAGTGCGGTCAAGAAAGCTGCGAGTGACAGAAAATTTTGCCCGAGATTCAGCCAGAAAACTTTTCCTTCACAAACACCATTCCACGCTTCACGCGACTCGTGGAACTCTCGACGTAGTGTTGGCGCAAATGTTCAGCGTCTACTAGTTTGGCGGGGTCCGGGAACCAGATTTGGTCACTTATCCCGCGCCATTTTTGAATGCGTGCGGACCACGCTCCGGCAAAAGCCGCTAGAAAGGCGCAGGCGGAGGCAACCGCTCCGAGGGCTGCGACAACGCATGATCCTCCGAAGAATATTTCAGGACCTTTGACCAAGAGAAAAGCCAGTAGGGCCGCGCTCCAACCGAGGATGTTTAGGCCCTTAGTATCAATTTGGCCGCTTCTGTCCATTACTTCGGTCAGCAAGTGTCCACCAAGCGTCAACGCGATCGAAGATGCCTCCGGGATTTTTTTCTTCTCGTACTCCCGCAAGCGTTGATGAACGTCTTGGTTTGTAAAGCTGAGTGGGTCCTTGGAATTCTGCATCGAAGGTTGTTTATCTGCTTCCGAGCGAAGTCGAAAGAGAAGGTTCCCTCTTCCAACGTGCGCCTACCTTTTGGAAAAAACCGTCATCGTTCTTCTCCTTCATAGTGTAGAGAATTCCTACAAATAATTGTGCGAAATATTTTCTCCGTGCTTTTTTGGAAATGGAGGTACGAGACCATGACCAAAGAGAGCACGAGAGCAAAAGCGTCACGCACACCGGCGACGAAGCGCGGACGCGGAACGAAGAAGTCATCGGCCATCAGCATCCGCGCGGACCTTTCCCGCTACAAAATCGGCGAAGCGAAGACCGCGACCGGGAACTTCGTTTTATCGAAGAGCAAGTGGTAGATTTGGAAGTACTAAGGGATGTCTTCAAGCGGCACGATTTACTGGAAACCTGGGCAAAATCTCGGATTACCAGATTTCGATGAATCGACGTAACTACCCCAGCATATCTGACATTCTTCTTCGGAAAGCCGAAGGCCGGAAGCGCTTCGCCGCACTTTGGTTCGGTCAGAAGATCGCTATGCTCGAGGAAATGAGGGCACGGGTCGCGCCGATCAATAGAGCACGAAACGAGCGCCGCCTTCTCGCGGCGGTGTCCTCGCGGCGTCATACACGGACATCCGCATCGGACTAGAGCACTTCACCACAGAGGCACGGAGGTACCGAGGACCAGAGAACGGGTTCCGGATTTTCTGTGGCTGCTACTTAGTGTCTCTGTGCCTCTGTGGTTCCCCTGCTGCCTGACTCACGCGCCGGGCTCTTCCTTATCGTGCGCATGCCCGATTGCCTGACGCAGTCGCTTGTCCAGCTTCGCGCAATTCAAGACCACCTTCTCCGAATGCACCGACTCGACTGCGCTCATCGGGACCGTGAAGTCGCCGCCGTTCTCGACGTAGATAGTCAGATCGTGTGGCGAGACTCGACGCACCGCGCCGAACTCCTCACCGCCATCGGAAACGTATGCCTGGAATCCTACTGCGATTTTTTCCTGCATCGGACTGCTCCTGCGGATCAACAAGTTGAGGAAGCGACCCATCAAGTATCCGCCGAACCAGGTTTTACGTCGAGTTCAGGCTCGGAGAGCTACTGAACGGTAAAGCTCGACGGCTATGGACCGAGTGAGGCGCTTGATATGCGAACGATGCGTGAGCGAGTACCTCCAGCAGCTTCGCCTTTCTGATCGGCTTGGCGAGATAGATGTCGGCGCCGCATCCGAGGCTTTCCAGCTCCGCCTCTTTAAGCGTCCACGCCGTCTCCTACTTCTTGCGTTCGGCGGTGCGATAGTCGCCGAACTTGGAGTCGCGCTCGTCCAGCGCCTTGGTGACGCCCTCGCGCATCTTCTTCATGTACTCGCGCGACGATGGCTGATGAAAGCATAGCGCCTGAATCTCCGTGGCAGAGCGAATCGCGGCGCGCGCACCCATGATCTCCATCGCGCGATGCACCACGCGCTTGTTGAGCGCCTGCAGGTCGCGCGGAATCTTCGCGACGCGGCGCGCCCAGTTCAGCACTTCCTCTTCGAGCTTGTCGGCAGGGAACGCGCGATTGGCGAAGCCGTACTGCACCGCCTCGATGCCCGAGATCGAGTCGCCGGTCAGCATCAGCTCCATCGCGCGCCGCATGCCCATCAGCCACGGATGATATGCGGTGTCGGGCGTCGACATCGAACGCACGGGCGGATAGCCAATCTGCGCGTCCTCCGCGACATAGACGAGATCGCATGCGGTCGCGAGCTCGGTTCCTCCCGCGAGGCAATAGCCGTGCACTTGGGCGATGACGGGCGTCGCCATGTCCCACATCTCGAACCATCCGTCGACGAGATGGCGCGGCCACATGCCCTCGCCCGGCGAGATGTGGCGCGGGAGCGGCTCGCCCGGCGCCTGCGAGAGGTCGTATCCGGCGCTGAAGCATTTGCCATTGCCACGAATGATGATCGCGCCGATTTCCGGATCGACGTCGGCCTTGCGCAGCGCATCGAACAATTCGGCGCGGAGTCCGTTGGATAGCGCGTTGCGCTTATCCGGACGGTTAAGCGCGATGCGCCGGATTCCTGCTTCGGGATCCTCGACCTGGATGAATTTGTAGTCACTCATAATCGCCTCGCATGACGGCCTCGCCTATTTCGCGGCCTGACATACCTTCCATGCGCTGTCGGCCAGCGCCGGCACGCGTTCCTTCATTTGTATGAAGAGCGGATCGTCGGTCTGCCCCAGCACGAAGCGGCTGTAGCTTCCTTCCATGATGATCGCGAGTTTGAAAATCGCGAACGCCTGGTAGAAGGGAAAATGACGTCATCTTGCGGCCGGTCTTCGCCTCGTAGCGATCGAGCATCTCGCGCCGCGTCAGATATCCAGGCTCCGGAGCCATCGTAGACATGCTGCCGCTGGTTGGAGGATCGCCGTGGATCGGGCCAGTAGCTGCACAGCCAGCCGAGGTCGGCGAGCGGATCGCCGATGGTGGACATCTCCCAATCGAAGATCGCGATCGGCTTGGGCGGATCGGTAGGGATTCCACATCACATTGTCGAGCTTGTAGTCGCCGTGCACGATGGTCGCAGGAGGCGACTCGGGAATATGCGCCTGCAGCCAGTCGCGCACCTGATTCATGACCGGCAGCGGACGCGTATGAGGAATCGTGCGTTCGAGCTGATCGACCCATCGCTTGAGCTGGCGCGGGAGGTATCCGTCGGGACGCCCGAAGCCTTCGAGGCCGGCGGCGCGCCAGTCAACATTCTGCAATGCGACGAGCAAATCGATCATGCCTTCGCTGACCGCGCGGCGTCGTGCAGGCGTGGTGGCGAAACTTTTCCCGTCGGCGCGGATGACACTCGCCGCGCATATACTCCATCAGGTAAAACGGCGCGCCGATGTACTCGGGATCATCGCAAGCCGCATAGACGCGCGGCACCGGCACGTCGGTATTCTGCAGCGCTTTCAGCACGCGATATTCGCGCATCACATCATGCGCGGTCGGCAGCAGCGGTCCGCGCGGAGGCCGGCGCAGCGCCCACGATTTACCCTGGAAATGGACCAGATGAACTTCATTGGAATGGCCGAAGGAGATATTCTCCGATACGCAAATCATTCGGGTCGCCGAGTTTGCGATCGCGAATGAAATTGCGCAGTCCCGCGATATCGACGGTTGCGTTGGGACCAGTTTTCTCGACGTTCGAATTGCTCATTATTCGATTTTTCTCCGAAACAATGACGGCGGACACGTGAACCCGCCCGTGGCTATAACCCTACTGCTTCAAAGTGCGCAAGCCGGACAAGGCGCTATATAAATGTTGTCGCTGCGATGTTAGCGAAAAGCAACGCGCCCGCACATCGATGCGGGCGCGTCCTTATGAGAAGCGTTGGGAAGAAAGCTAGACCGCGACGTGATTACCGCCAAGTGCGCGCAGTCCGCCGCGAATCTGAACCAGCACTACCACGAAGATCATATAGAGCAACAGCGCCGCCATCGCCGCGACCATGCTGTCGGGACTGATCAGGCCCTCGAGGATCGACGATGGATCGCGCATCGTCAGGCTTTGCGGATTGGTCACATCGAAGTGACTGCCGAATGCTTCAGCCGCATGCCGGCCCTTGCTGCGCAGTTGGGGCACGCTGCCGAGTTCGATTCCGCCCTGCACCACGTCGACCAGCTTATGACCGGCCTCGCTGCTCTTGGCGGTGACGAAATCGGGAAGATCGATCAGGTTGCCACTCCATTGCGCATTGCTCGACATTTCGGCCGACGCGACCTCAACCGGCTCTTGGTGGTGGCGCGGGCGATGCGTACGATGTTGCGGCTCGATCGAGGCGACCTCAACCGATGCCGACTGTTGCGTAGCCGCCTTACGGTGCGCATGCGTATGAGTCAGGTCGGCCTTGGCAATCATTACCCCGGAAGCGCCGGCGTGGTGACCGGTCACTTTATGCTCCATCGCAAGCGCTAGCATTTCCGTCTTGTCGCGCAATGCGGCGGCGTGACCGGAAAACGCCGTGGTGAATCCCCTGAATGCCGCACCCGTATTGGCCACGAACTGGTTGTCCGGGTTGTTCAGGTGCGATCCATGGATAGAAACCCCGACAAAACCCAGTAGAAAGGCCGCAAAGGCGGAAATCTTGAGCAATTCGAAGCGGGTCCCCATCAGCGAGTTGCGAAGCTTCTTGAGGCTTGGTACATCGCCGATAGGTGGGGATTGTTTGGCCGGCTCAAGCAGGCTTTCTGGTGGAATATCGAGTTCCCAGGTGACGGGTCTAGTCGGCATAGGACATCCTCCGGTCACCTTTGACTGATGGCTTTTGTTCTTGCTGCTACTGTGTTGCATCTTTTAACCACCGCCGACCTGAACTCTACGTTTTGTAACAAAACCAGTCAAGCCCCCCTACAATAAGTAAAATTAGCCTACAGCGATACCTGTTATGACGATGCAACTCTGCACGCGCCGCGACGAGTCTGCTTGCGTTATGCGGTGCGATGTTCGTACAAAATGTCCCCATGGCTGCGGTACAACCGGACGAGCTAAAAAAAGAAATGCGGAATAAATCTCCACTGTTGCGGCTCGCGCGGCCACATCAATGGACGAAAAATTTACTGCTGCTCGCGCCGCTGATCTTCAGCCGGCATCTGTTTATTCTTCACGACACCGCGATGGTGTTGCTGGGGGTGGTGGGATTTTGCGCGATGGCAAGTTTCGCATACGCGCTCAACGACATTATCGATCGCGAGGCCGATCGCCTGAATCCCGAAAAGCGCGATCGTCCGATCGCATCAGGCGCGGTGAGCATCGCGACGGCGACGCGATTCGCTTTCGTGTTGGCCGCGGTGGGTATCGCGATCAGTTGCGCGATTGGCGGCGCGTTCCTGTTGATCGCGCTCGCTTATCTCGCGCTCCAGTTCGCGTATTCGCTATGGGCCAAGCGCATCGTGATCCTCGATGTTATCGCCGTGTCGGCCGGATTCGTCATCCGTGCCTATGCGGGCGGCGTGGCGATCCATGTAGACGTTTCACCGTGGCTGGTGTTCATTACTTTTTCGCTTGCGTTGTTTCTCGCATTGGCGCGGCGGCGTCACGAACTCACGATTCTCGGCGGCGGTGCGGCGGCTCATCGCGGCGCGCTGGCGCACTACAACGTGCGCCTCATCGATCAGATGCTGGCGATCGTCGCAGGGACCACGCTGGTCGGATACATGACCTACACCGCATCGTTCGAAATCGAGGCGAAGTTCGGCGCACGTTATCATCACCTGGCGGTGTTGACGGTGCCGTTCGTGGCCTTCGGAATCCTGCGTTATCTTTATCTGGTCGATAAGCAGAATGAGGGCGGCGATCCGGCGCGATTGCTGCTCGAGGATCGCCCACTGCTCATCTGTATGACGCTATGGGTTCTGAGCGAGATCGTTCTTTTGTACTTCTAGAAGCGCGCCAGTACCGCGCCGTAAGACATTAATAGTTCGGGAGCACGCCGGTCGGGGACCCGACCAGCCCCATGACCGCGAAAGGATTGCGGCCGAATGGACTTTGTCCGATCGAGCCGAGCCCGCCGAGGGTCGCCTGGACCTGCACCTGTACCTCGTTGGGATTGTAGGAATTCGTGATGCCGACGTCGAAAGCCCAGCAATCGCAGGGCGACTTGAGGCGCACCCCATACTGCGCGGAGAGCATCCGCCCGGCCGCGATGTCGTAATTCGGCGCGAAGTACAGTCCGATCCGATCCAGAAAATCATAGTAGGCTCGCATCGTAAAAGACTGGCTTGCATTGCGCGAGGTGCCTACAAATTCGACCGTATTCGCGCTGCGCACGTAGTTATAGGAGACCTGCATGAAGGACCCCGTCAGCGCCTTGCCCATATAGAGCGTCTGAACATTCTTGTTCCATGGGGGTTGCAGGTTCATTTCGATGGTTGCCAGGCTGATGCCGGGATTGTTGCGCGGGTCATAGGCGAACTGCGATCCAAACGACACCACCGAGGTCGGGAACAGGGTGAATCTTCCTTCGACATCCGACAGGGCGATCTGGCCCGGCTGGACCGAGTATTGGGTATCGTAAGCCTGCATCAAGGTCAGCGAAATCAATTCGCGTGTGGTGTCTCCGGATGAGCCATGGCTCTCGGCCGAATTGGTAGTGTCGAAGAGGCCGCCATCATCGCTATTGCCGGGACCCTGACCTGCATCGGCGGATAGCACCGCGCCGGATTCACCTTCGGCATTTTCTGGGACTTCGGGCGTGCTCGATGAGGGCGCCATCTTCGCATAGAGGCGCGAAGTGAAACCATAGACGATCAGCGAGCGTCCGTTGATGCGGTCGCGCTCATCGAACAACGGCACCGCGCTCTGCGAGATAGCCGGCACATAGGTCATAGTTGACGAAAGGCTCGATGGTGTTTTTCAGCTTGTCGATGTACTTCCAATTGACGTCATAAACCCGCTCGAGTTCAGTGCCTGCTCCGGTCTCGAAGAAGGGAATCAATCGCGCGTTGACGCCGCCGTCGGCCAGCGGACCCTGCTCGAGGAAGTTATTGTAAGTGAGCTTCTGAAATTTGGTTACTCCGCCGATGTCGAAGAGCGCGCTCTGCCCGACCGGAATGATCGTGAGGTTGTGACCGGACGCATCGTACACGTTACTCCATAAACCTCCGGTCACGAATCCGTTGGCATAGTCGCCGAGACGCCATGGTAGGGTGAGGCGAGGGTTGAGGCTTAGGCGCGTGCCGCTCAGCCCCTTTTGACGCCAGTAATTGACCGCATCGAGGTCGTAATCAAGGTATGCGAGGTTGCCGAGCACCTGGCGGCGTCCGTCGACCCATAAATCGGGCAATTGCTGAAGCTCGAACGGCTGCGACTGTATGAGATCCTGGTTCCAGGTTCCTTGCAGTCGCGCGAAGCCATCCTCCCACTCATCGAGTAGCCCCAGATGTGACTGCGCGTCTCGAAGCGATCCGAAGTTGTTCCCATATCCGCGCGAGAGCGTCCACACGTCCACTTCTCTCAGGTACAAATCGTCGCTGACCGTCATCCCATTGCCGAACAACGTCAGATCCGGATCCTGGCTCAGATGCTCGCGCATCATGCCGATTATGCCGAATCGATTGACGGGAATATTGGTGTCGGCGATTTGGTTATCGACGATGTCGCCAAGACGATTGGCCTCCGAACGGATGCTTTCGTTGTAATACGCCGCATTGGCCCAGAAATAATCATCGACGCCGTTGGTCAGGCGATATTCGCCAAGTAAGCCGATGCGCTCCGAAGTCTCGACATCGAACGCCGCCGTCGCGTCCGAACTTTTATTGATCGCGAAGTAATACGGTTGCAGATACTGAAACCCTCGCAGTCCGGATTCCCCCTCGCGCCCGGTGAGGAGGCCGCTATGACGGTCAGTATCGGCGGGAAATTCTGCGTACGGCAATGGGATCAGGGGATGTCCCAGGACCGAGAAGGTCGCGTTCTTCGCATATCCGGTCTGCCCCATGTTGACGTCCATCGAGTCGGCACTGACGCTCCAGTCGGGGGTGCCGGGTTCGCATCCGCAGGTGGTGAAGAAGCCCTTCAGGACGGTGTATTTTTGCCCCGCAATTTTACGGATGCGCTTGCCTTCCAGATGATACGTGTTGCGCTTGGCGAGGATTTTCGCGTTCTCGAGTTCCAGCGTCTCCTTCTCGAGGTCGATATCGGCCTCGTCGCCCAAATTTCGACTTCCGGATCGATCAGATGCACGTGGCCGCGCGCGTGCGCGATATGCTGCTTGCGCATCATCGTGATCTGGTCGGCCTTGAGCACCGTGCCGCCTTGCGTCATCACCGCATTTCCGATCACGGTGAAGGAATCGTTCTTGGAATCGTAAATCGATTTTTCGCCGGTGATATCGACTGGCCCGTGATGCTGCTCGATCACGGCGGGAGGAAGTTTTTCTTTGCGGGCCGCTGCGCGCGCTGCCGTCGCGATGGCCAGCAGCGCGACGCAGCAGAGCGCGATCCGGAAAGATTTAAGTCGCGGCTTCAGGAAAGAGACTACTTCGGCCCTCGCGAGCCAGAAAATATTGATAAATTTCGCCGATAAGATACACGGAACCCGTCACAAGCACCATGTCTTGCGGCGCGCTCTCCCCCATCACCATTTCGATCGCGCGCATCGGGTCGCGCTCGACGCGAGTGGGGACCCCGTGCCGCGAGAAAACCGGCACGAGATTCTCCGGCTCCAGCGGACGCTTCGGCTTCGCCATCGTTAACGTGACGCCGCGCACGCGCGGCGCCAGCATCGCGGCCATTTGCTCCCAGGTCTTGGTCTCCTGACACCCGAAAACCAGCCGCGGCTTCACGTCGCTACCCAGCTCGACAGCAATCGTATCAAGCAGTGCATGGATGCTGAGTTCGTTGTGCGCGCAGTCGAGCACCACCAGCGGCCTGCGCGAGACAATATCGAAACGGCCGGGCCAGTAAACGGACTTCAGGCCACGCCGAATCGCATCTTCATCGATTTTCCAACCGAGTGCGCGCATGGCTTCGAGCGCGGCGATCGCGATGGCGGCATTCTCATGTTGAAATGGTCCCGCGAGCGAAAGTTCCACATCCTTCAGATTGAGCGCGAGCCCCTGGTAGTCGAGCCGATGCGCCGGGGCATGCGACTCAAAAGTGAAATCGCGATCCATCAACCGCGAAGGACTACGCCGCTGCGCCGCCATCGAGGTGAGGACCTCGCGCGCTTCGGCGTCGCGCGACCCGATCACCACTGGAATCTCCGGCTTGATGATACCGCCCTTCTCCGCCGCGATCGCAGGAATCGTGTAGCCGAGATATTCCATGTGATCGAAACCGATCGGCGTAATCACGCTCAGAAACGGGCGCACCACGTTGGTGGAGTCTAGACGCCCACCGAGACCGGTCTCGATCACCGCAACATCGACGTTCTCGTCGGCAAAATATTGGAACATCAGCGCGACGGTGAATTCGAAAAACGTCAGTGCGAGGCCCGCGTCCTCATAGATGGCGCGCAGCTTCTCGATGTAATCCAGCATCCGGCGCGAGGAGATCTCGGCGCCATCGACGCGGGTGCGCTCCGAAAGATTGACCAGGTGCGGCTTGGTATAGAGCCCAACGCGCAGACCGGCGGCGCGCAGGCAGCTATCGAGCATCGCGGAGACGGAGCCTTTGCCCTTGGTGCCTGCGATATGGACCGCGCGCAGCCGCAGATGGGGATTGCCGATGAGCGCGAGCGCATGGTCCATCCGCTCGAGCTTGTAAATTTCTCCTCGCGCTTCGAGGGAATAGAGCCAGTCGAGAGTTTCGGTAAGGCGCTCGGTCATAAGGTGAGGGATTTTAGCGAGGGAGGCGTGGAATCTAAAGCGAGGGTCACCTGCAGAATATCACGAATCTGCGGTATCACGCGGGCCTTGCCGCATGGCGAGGACGCTCCTACTTCGACCCGATGAATGCGCGCGATGATCGGTTTCCCTTCCGCGCGGGCACACGCCTCGCTCATGCTCTTAATCAGGCCCTTTTTGAATTGTTCGTCCGTTTCTGAAAACGCACGGCCTTTCTCCTGTCATCCTGAGCGAGGCTGCCGCAGCGAAGGATCTACGCGCAGCGATGCGCCTGCGCGGCGCAGCCCGCGCCGGCGTCTTTTGCGATGGCACCGAAGCGATCATCCTAGTTCTCATATTCCGATGGCAACTCGCGGCACAAATCCGACCACTTCGGATTCTCGGCTTCGATCAGCGCGATCTTCTTTCGCCGTACCCATCCTTTGATCTCCTTTTCTCGCGCGATCGCATCGTTGATGTAGTCGAAGTGCTCGAAATAGACCAAGCGATTCAGCTTATAGCGGCTAGTGAAGCCTCCCGTAGTGCCGCGGCGATGTTCATCGACGCGACGAAGCAAGTCATTCGTCACCCCGACGTATAGCGTCCGGGTCCGGTTGGTCATGAAGTAGATGTAATAGTCTCGATGCATTTTCGTCCTTGCACCATCGTTGAATCGCTGCGCGGAGATCCTTCGCTTCGCTCAGGATGACAGAACGAAGTCGATTTGTCTGTCAGTTTATACACAGTGTCTATGCGTGGATCAGCACGGTGATGACGACAGTTCGCTCGGATTTACCTCAGCACGAAGGGGACCGGCACTTGCAACTGCACCCGCACCGGATGCCCCTTCTCATCGCGCCCGGGTGTGAAGCTCCACTGACGCACCGCATCGATCGCCGCCCCGTCCAGCATCGGAATCGAATCAACCACCTCAACGTCATCCTCAACCTTGCCCGACTCGTCGATGACGATCGACAGCATCACCCGCCCCTGAATACGTTGCGCGCGCGCTTTCGGCGGATACACCGGAACCACGTAGGTCACGATTTCCGGTGGCAGCGCGACCGCGTTGGCATCGATCGGTGCTCCGTTTGATTCAGTAGAGGACGGCGGAGGTGCGGCATCGGGAGCCGACTCGACGTTCGGCGTCGAATCCGGCGACGATTCGGATGATGGTTCGTCCGGCGGCCTCGCTTCCAGCTCCACATGAGGATGAGCCGGGGCATTCGCCTGCGCGCGCGACGACGTGGCCCACATCGTCAGCATCAGCAGTACCAACGCCGAATTTCGCAAAGCGCGGCCCGAATTCATTGTAGGAAAAAATAACAAGCCGCCGCGGCGATAGCGATTGCCCAAAATTTGTGAAGGGCCGCCAACTCTGCAAGTATCGATGCCTTGACTAGACTCGATGCGTCATTTATCCCTGTAGCGTAGGACGGGGGCCCGAACAGGGCTTGGGATTTCATATTCGGGGTCTGGCGTTCCGCATCCGCGGACACCAGCCTTTTTTTTGCCGGTCGGCCTTTTTTTCCGGTCGGACGCCCCCGATCGAACATTATTGTGCCAGCAACAAAAAAATACTTGTTCACACCGGGGCCCGCGCCGGTTCCGCCCGAGGTTCTCCTCGAGATGGCGCGCCCCGTCATTCACCATCGCACCCCAGAGTTCTCCAGGACGCTGGACGAGGCGCGCGAGCGCTTAAAGCCGCTCTTCGGCACCAAGGAAGAGGTCATCCTCCTCGCCTCCAGCGGCACCGGCGCGATGGAGGCCGCGGTCACCAACCTGCTCGCTCCCGGCGAGCACGCCATCTTCGTCAACGGTGGCAAGTTCGGCGAGCGATGGGGCAAGCTGCTCGCGACCTACGGCATGGTGGGGCACGAGGTAAAGGTCGAATGGGGCCGCGCCGTGCGTCCCGAGCAAATCGAGGATGCGCTCAAGCAGCATCCGGAGTCGCGCGGGATTTTTGTACAGGCCAGCGAGACCTCGACCTGCGCGGTGCATCCGATTTCAACAATCGGCGAGATCGCGAAGCGCCGCAACCTGATGCTCATCGTCGACGGCATCACTTCGGTCGGCGTCTTCGAGCAGAAGATGGACGCGTGGGGCATTGATGCGCTAGTGACCGGCAGCCAGAAGGCGCTGATGCTGCCGCCGGGGCTAGGAATGATCGCGCTCTCGCAACGCGCATGGGATCGCGCGAAGACCATCAAGACGCCGCGCTTCTACTTCGATCTGAATCGCGAGCTGAAGGCGCAGCGCGATGAGCATACGACGGCGTGGACGGCCGCCGTCTCCCTCGTGTTTGGCCTCAACAAATCGCTTGAGATGATTCATGCCGAAGGACTCGAGCGCGTGTACGCGCGCCACGCGCTGATGGCGCAGGCCACGCGCGAGGCCGGCACCGCGCTCGGCCTCAATCTGATCGCGCCGGAGAATCCTGCGCCGAGCGTCACCGGCCTTCTCGCACCTGACGGCATCGACACCGGCAAAGTCGTGAAGCATATGCGCGATCAACTCGGTGTATCAATCCAGGGCGGTCAGGATCAGATGAAGGGCAGGCTGGTGCGCATCGGACACATGGGCGACGTGAGTCCGTTCGACATGCTGATCGCGGTCAGCGCGCTGGAGATGGCGCTCAAGTTCGTAGGGATGGAAGTGCGGATGGGCGCGGGCGTCGCCGCAGTGCAGGCGCGCATCGGGCGAAGCGTCTGACCTGATGGCGGCTCATAACAACATGTCGGCGGGAAAATTCCGCGTCCTACTCAGCGATTCTCTTTCTTCACAGGGTGTAGACATACTCAAACGGCATCCGGAGCTGCAAGTCGACATCAAGACCGGTCTGCGATCTGCCGAACTGGCCGCGATGATCGCGCCGTACGATGCGCTGCTGATTCGCAGCTCGACCACCGTCACGCGCGAAATCATCGAGCGCGCCGATTCACTCAAGGTGATCGGACGCGCCGGAGTCGGCGTCGACAATGTGGATCTCGAAGCCGCGACTCGCCGCGGCATCGTGGTGATGAACAGCCCACATGGCAACAGCGTCACTACCGCGGAGCACGCGATCTCTATGATGATGGCGCTTGCGCGCAAAATCCCGGCGGCCAACGCCAGCCTCAAGGCCGGCATCTGGGACCGCAAGAACTTCACCGGCGCGGAGATTTGCGGCAAAGTTCTCGGCGTCGTAGGTCTTGGCAACATCGGCAGGATCGTCGCCGATCGCGCGCAGGGCCTGAAGATGAAGGTGATTGGCTTCGATCCGATCATGACGCGAGATGCCTCCGATCGGCTCGGCATCGAGTTGGTCGGTCTCGATGAAATTTTCGCGCGCGCCGATTTCATTACCGTACATACACCGCTCACCGACGACACGCGCGGGCTGGTCGGCAGCGCCGCGTTCGAAAAAATGAAGAAGGGTGTGCGCATCATCAATTGCGCGCGCGGCGGTATCGTCGACGAGGCCGCGCTCACCGAGGCGTTAAAGTCGGGAAAGGTCGCCGGCGCCGCGCTCGATGTGTTCGTCGAGGAGCCGCCACCGGTCGACCATCCGCTGCTCAAGCTCGATAGCGTCGTCGTCACACCGCACCTCGGCGCCGCGACCGAAGAGGCGCAGGTGCAGGTCGCTATCGATATCGCGCAGCAAGTGGCGGATTTCCTGCTCGAAGGCACGGTGCGGCAGGCCGTCAACATCCCCGCAGTATCGCCGAAAGAATTGGAAGTTCTCGGACCACATCTGACGCTGGGCGAGCGTTTGGGCCGTCTCGCGGCGCAGCTCATCAGCGAAACTCCCACCGAAGTGACGATCGGCCTGGGTGGCGAGGCCGCCAATCTCAAGGCCGAGCCCATCACCGCCGCGGTGGTGAAGGGGCTGCTCAGCGGCTTCCTCGATGAGGCGCTCAACTACGTCAACGCGCCGTTCATCGCACGCGAGCGCGGCGTCGCGATCAAGGAAACTCGCTCGCGCGAGACAACTGACTTCGTCAACACGCTCAGCGTCACCGTGAAGACCGCGAAGGGTGAGCATGAGGTCGCGGGCGCGGTGCTGGGCAATCGCGCGATGCGCCTGATTCGTATCGATGGTTTCCGCGTCGAGTCGGTACCCGAGGGATATTTCCTGATGCTCCGCAATCGCGACGTTCCGGGCGTCGTCGGCACCGTCGGCACGCTGCTCGGCCAGGCGCAGGTAAACATCGCGGGGCTGGAACTTGGTCGCGATCGCGCGGGTGGGATGGCGCTCAGTCTGTTCGCGGTCGACGGCCCGGTGCCGGGCGCAGTGCTCGACCAGTTAAAGTCGATGCCCGCGATTATTTCCGCGAGCCTGCTGAAACTCTGACATTGCGAAAACCTAACCAACCGCCCTCGCGGGCGGCGCGGGCGTGCGTGTGAAATGAAACGACCGAGTGAAGAAGCATGAACACCGTTGCGGTAGTGGGAACTCAATGGGGTGACGAGGGCAAGGGCAAAATCGTCGATCTGCTCGCCGGCGACGCGGAAATCGTGGTGCGCTTTCAGGGTGGCAACAACGCGGCGCATACGCTGGTCATCGGCGGAGAGAAATTCATCCTGCGCCTGGTGCCTTCGGGCGCGCTCAACCGCTCGACGATATGCATCATCGGCGGCGGGATGGTCGTCAATCCGTTCGCGTTATGGGAGGAAATCCAGAATCTGAAAAAGCGCGGCGTCGACCTCGAGAAGCGCCTGCTGGTCAGCTTCGATGCGCATCTCGTGATGCCGTATCACATCGCCATCGATCGCGCGCGCGAGAAGCATCTGGGCAAACGCGCGATTGGCACGACCGGCTTCGGCATCGGGCCGACTTACGAAGACAAGATGTCACGCCAGGGCCTGCGCTTCGACGACCTCATCGACTGGGCATCGTTCAAGGACAAGCTCGAGCGAAACATCAAGGAGAAAAATCTTTACTTAAAGGCGGTGCTGAAGGCCAAACCGATCGACGGCAAGGCTCTCCTCACCGAGTTGCAGAAGTTGCGCCGCCTCCTACTCCCATACATCACTGACACTTCGGCCTACGTGGCGCGCGCGATCCGCGATGGTAAAAAGATTCTCTTCGAGGGCGCACACGGCACCATGCTCGATATCGACTACGGCACCTATCCGTTTGTGACGTCGTCGAATTGCATCGCTAGCGCTGTCTATGCGGGCGGCGGGGTCCCGCCGGGAAAGCTCGACGCCGTGCTCGGCATCAGTAAGGCCTACACTACGCGCGTAGGTGCGGGTCCGTTCCCGACCGAGATTCGCGGCGCGCTCGGCGACGCGCTGCGCGAAGAAGGCGCTGAGTTCGGTAGCGCGACGGGCAGGCCGCGGCGCATCGGATGGTTCGATGCCGCCCTCGCACGCTACGCGATTCGCGTCAATGGACTATGGGGCCTCGCGCTGACGAAGCTCGACGTTCTCACTGGCATCAACCCGCTCAAGATTTGCGTCGGCTACAAAATCGGCAAGGACTCATACGACACGATGCCGCCCGGTCGCAACGCGCTCGCGAAGGCAAAGCCGGTCTACGAGGAAATCGCGGGATGGGACGAGAAGCCGGATGCCGCTCGCACGATAGATGAGCTTCCCGCGAACTCGCGCCGCTACATCGAGCGCCTCGCGGAGCTATGCGGCGTACCAGTCGCGATGGTCGGCGTCGGCGCCTCCCGGGACGCAACTATCGTCGTGAAGAATCCGTTCCAGGCCTAATCGCGCTGTCGTCCCTTGGACCGGCAAGCTGCGCAATTATCGAGTGCTCAGTTCGTCAGAATTGTGCGCCCCTCCGGATCTTGAACCACTACCGTATTGACCACTTTGTCCCACAACTCTTGGGAATCACGATCCCAGACTAGCCAGAAATTGACGATGCCGAGCGTCATTGAACTCAGCACCATGATTACGGGCTTGGCCACCACCTCGCGCATCAGCATCATCCCAAAACTCGCAGCCCGGCCTCGATCCACGTCGAGAACGCGTAAGCCGAGAAAATACTTTCCCACGGTTTGGCCTCTTGCGAACAACGATAGCGACCAGATGAACAGACCGAGCGACCAGATGAATAGGCCGATGGACAAAGCAACGATTGCCAGTGCAGCCACCCCTCCATTCGCCGCCTGCGCAATTCCTCCGGTTGCCAGGAGCACTACCAGGATCAGCAACAAGAAACCCGCGGTTGTGACGTATTCTATAGCGAAAGCGAATAAACGTTTTGCAGGTGTGGCGATTGTTACTCCGGTTACGAGTCCCTCAACCTGTTTACAAAACTGGCACGAACGCCCTTCACCGAACGAGCGCCCGCAATTTTGACAAACACCGCCGCCGCGAGCCCTCGGCGTAGGTTGCGAAACATTTCGTGATGTCGCCTGCGCGGGCTGAGTACCGGTGTATCTTGGTGCTCCGCAACCGGGACACGAAGGAGCCGCCTCGTGAACTTTGTGACCGCACTTCGTGCAGAACAGCATCCATAGCCCTCTGATTTGTTTCGCACCGTGGCACGCGAGAGCTCCAGTTGGCAAGCCGGTAAAAACGGGTAGTTTACTGGCGCTGAAAATTCTGTTCCGGGCTTGATCGCGAGTCTTTCTCGCGCGAAGGTCGGAATCCGCGGGAGGTCATCATGATCAAGTCGCTGTTCCATGTGAACGTCAATTGCTCGAACTTCGAGCGGTCGCTGCGATTCTACCAGATGCTCGGCTTCAAAGTTGCGCTCGATATTCCCGCAGTCACCGAGGGTGTTGCCAATTCCGATACGGGGCGCGGGCTGGGCCTTCCAGATTCAAATGCGCGCGCGGCGATCATGACGCTCAGCGATGATCCGCACGCGACGCGCCTCGATCTGATCGAATGGAAGAAACCTCGTGATGCTGACAAACCCTACGCGCGCCTGAATCACCTCGGCATCGCGCGGATCGCGCTCTTCACCAAGGGGTTGCGCGAGGAGTATCAGCGGCTCAAGAGCGAAGGTGTGAACTTTATTTCAGAACCCGTGGTGATTCGGACGGGGGCAGGCAAGGCATTGTTCGCGTGTTTCTACGATCCGGACGGGACGATTCTCGAACTCATCGAGCCCGGCCTCAGCTGAGCAACAGGCAACAGAATCCGGCGCTGAGGTCCCTCTCCGCCCCATCATGATTTTCGCTCGCAGCCAAAGCGAAAATCGCGCTGGGGCACCTCCCCCGATCAACGGGGGAGGCACAGAAAGACGGGGGAGAAGGCCCTACTACTTCGCGAGGCAGTCCGCTGCGAGGCTCGAGAGAGCGACGCCGCGGCGGCCTTGGCGTATATCGTTGCGATCGAAGCCGTTGGTGCAGTATCCCAGCGAGATGCCGGTGCCCGGATCGGCCCATCCGATTTGACCGCCTGCGCCGCCGTGCCCGAATGCATTCGCGGTGTTGGTTTTGCCGAAGCCGCGCAAGTTCGCTTTGCCATCAGCGCCCGCCACCACGACGCCCAATCCTCGATTGCACTTCACGCCCATGATTGGATCTTTGTAATCGCCCGAGCGCGGTCGGATCGCATCCGCAAGCGCCTCGGGATTCCAGATCTGTTTTCCGTCGGTGCTGCGATTGTGCAGAAGTCCTTGATAGAACAGCGCGAGATCGGCCGCCGTCGTCACGCCACCGCCGCCCGGCACGCCCGCCTCACGCACTTTCGGATTGTTGAATCCGTTGATGGCGTCCTCGGTCACCTCGGTTTCCGGCAGCGGCGGAAATCCCATCTTCTTGCGCTCGTCGTTAGAGAGCGCCTGGCTTACGTGGATCACGTCGGCGACGCGATTTTGCAGGTCCATTGGACATCCGACGCGCAGATCGGGAATGCCGAGCGGCTCGGCGATGCGCTCGCGGACGAACTGGCGGAACTCCTTGCCGCTGCGGCGCTCGAGGATTTCCGCAAGCACCCAGAAGCCCGAGGTCGGGTGATACATGAATTGGCTGGCGACCGGCCATTCGAGGCGCCACGTCTTGAAGCGCTCCAACCGCTTGCTGCGATCGCCCCAGTCACCCTGCGGGTACGGCGCGTTGGGAAATCCGCCAATGTGCAGCAGCACCTGCTCGACCGTGATGACATCTTTTCCGTTGGTGCCAAACTCAGGAACGATGTCGGCGACTTTCTCGCTGACCTTCAGCTTGCCCTCGCCGATGAGAATCCAGATCGCCGACGAGATGATCGCCTTGGTGCACGAGAAGATCACATAGAAGGTGTCGTTGGTGGCCGGCTTGCTGGTACCGCCCTGCACCGCACTGCCGATGGTGCGCATCGCGGCGATTTTTCCATTGCGCGCGATCGCAACCTGCGTGGACGGCAGCAGGCCTTCCTTAACTTCGCGCTCGGCGCGATCGAGGAGCGCCTGCACCTTGGCGGGGTCGAGTCCAACATCTTTGGGACTGTCGACGAAAAATTGCTGATTAGGCATCGCGATGTTCTCCTTGTGATCTGCGGATCGTTTTAGCGCGCCGAGGCGGCCGCTTGATAATCGTTGCTGGCGTCCTCCGCCTGGATGACAGGAAGCACCTTTTGCGCGAACAACCGCACGTTGCACTGCGCCTCTTCCAGCGGCATGCCGCCGTACTTGAAGTTCTGAAAGAATACCGCGCCGCCGACTTTCATGTGATGCCTCCTCGCCTGCTGATGAGGGAATGACACCGGCGATGGCCGCGCGTCAAGCGCCGTGTGCCCCAGCGCGCCGGCGTGATATTGGATGGCGTCTTTGGGAGGCATCGATGGCGACTCAAGCGGAAACACTTCTCAATGCGGTGCGCGAGCTGGCGCCGAAAATCAGCGCGCGATCGATGGAGATCGAAACGGGCCGCAGACTGCCGCCGGACTTGCTAGCCGATCTCATCGCGGCGGGTCTCTTTCGGATGCTTGCGCCCAGGAGTCATGGCGGGATGGAGATCGACTTTCCCAGCAGCATGGAGATCATCGAAACGATCGCCGAGGCGGACGGCGCCACCGGATGGACCGTGATGATCGGCTCGGAGACGCCACAACTTCTCGCGTTGCTGCCGCGCCATCGATTCGATCAGCTCTATGCCAACGGCCCCGACCTGATCATGGGCGGGGGCTTTGCACCGCGCGGAACGGCGGAACTGCGTGGCGGTGATTATCTCGTCACCGGGCGCTGGGCCTTCGCGAGCGGATGCCAACATAGCAAATGGCTGGTCGGCAACTGCGTCGTGACGGAGAACGGAAAGCCTCGCGCCGGCTTCCTTCCTGGAACGCTGGAAATTCGCGCGATGCTGTTTCCGCGCGATGCAGCGAAGATCATCGATACGTGGTCAGTCAATGGCCTTCGCGGGACCGGCAGCCATGATATCGCGGTCGAGAATCTGCGCGTGCGGGCCGACGACAGCCTCGACATTTTCTTCGGCCACTCCTCGATACCGGGACCGCTCTATGCCGCCCATCTCGCGTACTTCGTGCTGCACATCGCGGCGGTCGGAGTCGGAATCGCGCGTCGCGCGGTGCGCGAGATCATCGCACTGGCAGCGACCAGCAAGAAACGCCTCTATACCGCAACATCGATGGCCGAAACTCCACTATTCCAGTATCGGGTCGGACATGCTGAGGCGACGCTGCGCGCGGCGCGCGCCCTCCTGATGGAGGAATCGCAAAACATCTGGAGCAACGCGGTGGCGGGAACCTCCCTGATTCCGAATGATTCGATGCGTGTGATTGGGACGGCTGCGTGGGTCGCGCATACCGCGGCCTCGATCGTCGACGCGTGCTACACGGCGGGCGGCGGAACCGCGCTTTATGATTCGTCGCCACTGCAGCGATGCCTGCGCGACATCCATACGTTGACCCAGCACGCCGCGGTCGGCGAAGGATCGATCACGCGCGCTGGAGCCGTCCTCCTCAACCAGCCCGTTGCATTTTCAATTTAAGCGTCGGTCGCGGCCGGTTCGCCTTGCGCGGAGATCCAACCAGCGCGGCCGGGCAAGGTCGAACGTATCACAGGACAGACCGGCAGCTCCGCGACGTTGAGGCTCGATGCGACTTCTTCGAGGCGTACGAAATCCGCGCCGCGCTCCTTTAGCGCACACACCAGCGAGGTGAACATCTCGAGTTGCCCCATCCCTTCGGTCTCGGCGTGGATGGTGTGGACGTTGAGCGCGTCGTCCTTGAACTGCGCGAGGTAGAACCGCATCGCGGCGTCAGCGTCGGGAACTTCCGGAACGTCCCATCACCTCGTCCAGCGTCGGCAGCGTGGTGGGAATCTCAATAGTCTTCAGCACGCGGCCCGCGACGATACATCGATAGGGTGCGTGGCCGCGCGTGTCGCTGCGATATGCGAGATTGGCCTCCTCGAGCGCGAGTAAGGCAGCATCGTTGGTGCGCCATCCGGGCGCGGCGAAGCTCCGCGCCGGTTGTCCGAGAATCGCGCGATATGCCTCGAACGCGTCGGCGAGTTCAAGGCGGATGGCTTCCTCGCCGATGCGATCGATCTGATCCTGCCATCGCACGTGATCGTAGCCATGGACGCCGACCTCGAAGCCCGAGCGCTTGAGATCGCGCATCGCTTCGGGAAATGCGAGCGCGATGGGACGCGAGGGCAACAGCGTGCCCGACAAAACGGTACGCAATCCATACATCGAGACGGCCTTGGTCCGAAACATTTTCGAGAGGAAGCCGGGATTGCGAAAGACGCGGATGAGGGCGCGTCCGGAATTGTCGGAACCCATCGTGATGTAAAATGACGCGGCGACGCCTTCGCGCTTCAGCATCGCGGCGAGGCGCGGCACTCCGAGGCCGAGCCCCTGATGCGTGTCAACATCGATTTTGAGGGCGACTCTCACGCGGGAAGAATCAGAGGAAACCACAGAGGCACGGAGGCACAGGAGGAGCAGCCAAAAAACTCCTTAGGGATCTCTTGTTCTCGTGACTCGCGATCTTCTCCTTCACCTTTGTGTCTCTGTGCCTCTGTGTGATTTCTGCTCCCTCAGCGGTTTTGTTCCTGGCGGAACCACTCCATCGAGAGCGCGGTGCCTTCCCGCAGCGAGACTTTCGGCGTCACGCCGAGCAGCGTGCGCATTTTGGTGGTGTCTGGGACGCGGCGCGGAATGTCCTCGTAGCTGTTGCCGTACACTTCTTCCTGACCGACGAATTTGATTTTCGATCTGGTTTCACCGAAGAGCTCGAGCATTAGCTTCGCGAATTCCAGCACCGAGGTTTCCACTTCGATGCCGATGTTGATTGCCTGTCCGTCGGCCTCCGGTTTCATCCCTGCGGCGACGATCGCCGCGACCGCATCGGTGACGTACGTGAAGCATCGCGTCTGGCTGCCGTCGCCGATGACAGTAAGATCGGCGCCGCGCAGAAGTTGCCCCATGAAGATGGTGAACAATCTGCCGACGTCAACCTTGTCGAGGCGCGGACCATAGACGTTGAAAAATCGAACCACGGTGACCGGCAGTCCGAGCTTGTGATACGCGAAGCAGAAATGCTCGCCCACCGCTTTCGAGGTTGAGTAACACCACCGATCGATGGTCGTGGCGCCGAGTACGCGATCGTCGTCCTCGCGCCACGGCACCTTGGGATTGCGTCCGTAGACCTCGGAGGTCGAGCTGAACACGACCCTCTTGTTGTATTTGTATGCGGCTTTGAGGATGTTCTGGGTCCCGTTGACGTTAACGTTTAACGTTTCGTAGGGATCGCCTACATAATGTTCAACGCCCACCACTGCGGCGAGATGATAAATAAGGTCGGCCTTCGCGGACAGACTGTCGATCAGTTCGAGATTGAAAATCGAATCGTGGATGTAATGGAAGCGCGGATTGTTCAGGAGATGGCGAACCTTGCCGATCGCTCCGGTATCGAGCACGAAAACCTCGTCGCCGCGCGCGATGAATGCGTCGGAGACGTGCGAGCCGAGGAATCCCGCACCTCCGGTGATGAGAACCTTCATTTATCCTCCGTCTGAGACCCCAGCATTATAAGCGAATGACGACTCTATAGCAGCGCGCGAGGACGCGACTTGCCGGCATCCAGAACGGCGGATGCTTCAGTTTCCGCGCCACCTTCCAATTGCGCTCGTATGACGATGAGACTCCCTTGCCCCGTCGCAACTTCGAGTCCATCATCCTTCTCGCCGATGATCTCGCCGGGCCTTCCGCGCATTCCATTTTCGGATGCGATGCGCGCCTCCCAAATGAAGAGTTTTGTGCCCGCTGAGTAGCAAAACGCGCCTGGATACGGATGTGTGACCGCTCGAACCAGATTGAAGATGCGTCGCGCCGGCCATCGCCAATCGATGCGGCCATCTGCGGGGCGCCGGCGTCCAAAATAACTTCCGCGGGCAAGGTCCTGCTTTTTCCGCGGAGCGAGGCCGGTGACGATCAGCGGATGAATCTCGCGCACGATCGCCGCTCCGAGGGGCACCAACTTGCGATACAACGTGAGTGCGGTGTCGCTGTCGTCGATCGCGCAGGAGCGCTGCGCCACGATATCGCCGGCGTCCGCGCGCGCCACCATATGATGAAGCGTCAGGCCCGCCTCGCGCTCGCCATTGACGATCATCCAGTTCACCGGCGCCCGCCCGCGATACTTCGGCAGCAGCGAGCCATGAAGATTGAACGCGCCGATCTTTGCGGAGTTCAAAATCGCGTCAGGAAGTAGATAGCGATAGTAGACCGAATAGATGACATCGGGATGAAGCGACCCAACGCGCGCAATAACGTCGGCATCGACGTGCTCGGGTGCAAAGACGGGAATCGAATAACGGGCAGCAAGGTCAGCGCACGATCGCCACCAGATTTCCTCGTGCGGATCATCCTGATGCGTGAACAACGCATCGATCGGCGCGCCGAGCGCGAGCAGCGCCTCAAGGACGGCATACCCGGTGTCGTGATAGGCGAACAGGACGCATCGGGTACTTTTCACCGCCGCGTCGATGGATTTCGAATCGACCACTAGTCGCGAAGATGGTTTCTTACTTCGTCGTGGCCTCGTCGCCGTGGACCTTGCGCACGAGGTAAGTGGGACGTCGACGAACTTCCAGATAGATGCGGTAGATGAACTCTCCGAGCAGGCCCAGCACCAGAAAAATCACGCCGACGAAGGCGAACAGCACGGTGAACAATACCCACATCGCGCCTTCTTCCTGCGGGCCGTAAATCACGCGATGCGCGATTAGCGCGAGCACTACCAGCGCATCGAGGAGGAAGATCCCGATTCCGAAAAGTGTCGCGAGCTGGATCGCGATCGGCGAAAATCCCGTAATCAGGTTAAGGCTCAGCGTCGCCAACCGCAGGAGGTTGTACTTGGAACTGCCCGCCGCGCGCTCGGCATGACCGACCGGGATTTCCGCGACGCGCTTGGCAAAGGAGTTCGCGAGCGCGGGAACAAACGCCGCCTTCTCGTCGCATTGTACGATCGCATCGACGATGTGCCGCCGATACGCGCGCAGCATGCATCCGTAGTCATGCATCGGGACGCCGACGATCGCCGAGGTGAGCTTGTTGTGATACCGCGACGCGATGCGGCGAAAGGCCTGATCCTGCCGCTCCTCGCGCCATCCGCCGACCACGTCATTGCCGTCGTCGATCGCCTGGATGAGTCGCGGAATCTCCTCGGGAGGATTTTGCAGGTCGGCATCGAGCGTCACGATGATGTCGCCGCGCGCCTGTTTGAATCCCGCGAGGATTGCCGAATGCTGCCCGAAGTTGCGCGCCAGCTCGACAACGCGCACATGGCGAGGCGCTTGATCGGCGGAATCGTCGGAGCAAGTTTAAGGGAGTCATCTGCCGAACCGTCGTCGACGAAAACCACTTCCCAGGGCCGCCCGGTTTCCTTCATGGCCGTCGCGAGGCGCTTCCATAAATCGGGAAGGTTCGCGGCCTCGTTGTAGACCGGGATAACGATCGAGATCATTTCGGCATCCTGGGCCGATATCCCGTTCAATGGAACAAGGTTGCTTGTAGTGCTCATCACCGGATCAATGTAGTTTCCATCATGGTAGCGCTTTTTAGCATTCTCACAGACCGATTCGGCTTGCGAAAGCCGTCAGATGATTCTTTAACCGTCCATTTCTGCTGGATACTTTGAGAATTGCCGTCGCGAGATTTAAATAACTCCTGCGCCTCAATCGTCCAACATCATTATGGATGCCAGGCGGCTCGCTTACCTGCTTTTCCTCCCCTTCTGCCTCCTTCCTCTAGCCGGGTGTTCGAATCAGAATTACGAGACCCGTCCGTTCTATCAGAAAGAAATTGCGACCGAGACCCACGGCAAAAAAACCTTGTTCGATCGGATCGTCGAGACCGATCCCGGTGGCCTCGATGTCACGATGGCCAACGACTACGAGGAGCATGCGCCGGCGACCATCGCCGTGCTGCCGTTCAGCGATCGAGGGACTGCGCAGTATGTAGTCGACAAGATCCCCCTCAGCTTCCGCAACAAGCAGGAGCGCAATGAATGGGCGTGGACCGACTCGCAGCGGCTGCGGAAAGCTTTCGTCGCCTACTTCTCGGAGCGCGAGTTCGTTGTCGTCAATCCTATCGCAGTCGATGCGGTGCTTAAATCCCACGGCATCGATAACGAGGAGGAGCTCGAGAAGGTCAGCGTGATGACGCTAGGCAAATGGTTTCATTGCGACGCCGTGATGTACGGGACAGTCGAGGACTACGACGCGTACTACTTCGCCCTGGTTTCCGGCTTCGTCGTTGGGGTCGACGCTCGGATGGTTTCGACTCACGATGGCGAAACTTTGATGCGCGGAGAAGGCGCTCGATACTCGCTCAACGTGATGCCGGCGCTCGATGCCGAGGACATCGCCATCAATTCCGCTGAATCGCTGCTCCAGCTCCGTAACGTCGAGCTGGCACGCGCCGAAGAGGAAGTCGCGCGCGAGCTGGTGATCCGGATCCCGCCGTCCGAGACATTGCGCAATGAGATCGCTTCCGACGCAGTTCGCAAAGCGCGCGAGGCCGAAGAGGCCGACGAAGAAGCGCGGGCGTATCATCCGCCGATCGTCGCGGCGACAACGCCTTACGCCACGCCTCCACCGTCGACAGAGGAAGAGCAGTTTCTCCAGTCGGTCGCGCTCGACGATGACGCCCAGCCGAGCGATGACACTAGTTGACCAGAAGCGACCGGCACCTAACACTGCATCGTCATGGCGAATGCCAACCGACAGTCAGCGCGTACGTCTCCTTACTCATCGCAACCGCAGCCCTGATTCTGTACTTGCCCGGCCTCGGTCGGCCCGCATTGTGGGAGCCTGACGAGGGCCGCTACGCCGAAATCGCGCGCGAGATGTATCTGAGCGGTGATTATGTCACGCCGCGCGACGACTTCGTGCGCTACTTCGAGAAGCCGCCGCTGGTCTATTGGTGCCGAGGCTGCGGCGATAAAGATTTTCGGTACAAATGAATTTGCGGTCAGGCTTCCGGCCGCGCTTTTCAGCGTGGCTCAGGTCGTCGTTACGGAGGCGATTGCCGAGGTGATGTTCGGCGAAGCGGTCGGGATTCTTGCCGCGATCGCGCTCGCCGCCAGTCCCTTGTTCTTCGGCTTCGCTCGCTTCGCCACCTCGGATCCCGCACTCGCGTTTTTCATGAGCGCGGCGCTCGGCGCATTTTACATGGCGGCGCGCGCGAGCGATTTCACGAGCCGCGATGGACGCCGATGGTTCGTCGCTGCGGCGGCGCTCCTCGCGTTGGGCACGCTGACCAAGGGACCTGTCGCGCCGGTTCTATGCGGCGCCATCGCGCTCATCTGGATAATCATCGAACGACGCGGCGGCGAAATTCTTCGGATGGCGTGGCTCCCGGCAATCGGCGTCTATGGCGCGATCGCGAGTTCCATGGTTCGTGCTGGCGGCGCATCGCAATGCGGATTTCCTGCGCTTCTTCTTCATCGCATGAGCATGTGCAGCGGTACCTGGCGAACACCGAGCATGGATGGGGTCCGTGGTTCTTTATCCCCATTGTGATCGGAGGCACGTGGCCGTGGTTTTTTTTCGCCGCCGCTGGGACTGCGAGATTCGCGGACGAGATCAAACGATTTCGTCGGCCTCGCATCGATCGGAAGGGCGCTTCCTGGTCGTCTGGTTCCTCGCGATTTTCATGTTCTTCTCGATTCCGCGCGCGAAGCTTGGCTCCTACGTCCTGCCCGCGCTGCCCGCTCTCTCGATACTCGCTGGCAGTGGGGATCTATCGGCTGTGGAACCTCGACCCTGGACGAGTGCGGCGCATCGTTTCTGGATTTTCGGCCCTTACGATGCTCGCCGCGGTCGCAGCCGCGATCGCCACGGCAATCGCGCAAGGAAAAATTTCGCGCGCGCTGACGCTCGACGCGTTCCTGATCGCCGCTCTGCTCGGCGCGATGGCGATCGGAGCTTTCATCGTAAATCGCGAGGGTAAACGGCCGGGAGCATTTGTGATGGCACTCGCACTCGGAATGATCCTCGTCATGGGCATTGCGTCGCGGGCGCGCAATGACGCAGCGCCCGAAGTTTCCTATCGCAATCTGGCGCAGCAGTTGTCGGCTGCACTTGCGACCAGGATGCGTCGTCGGATCGTATCGGCACGACGTGCACTCCATCCCCTTTTACACCGGGTTTCGCGAGGCGCTGGTCTCTTATCGCGGCGAGCTGGCTCCGTTTGGCGACAGTCCCGATGCGGCCGGAAGTTTTATCAACAGCGATGCCGAAATGCGCCGCCTGTGGTCAGCGTCGGAATGCTTCGCGCTAATCGCGAATCGAAAGGATCTGGACGCGCTGAAAAACCTCACGCCGGCGCCGGTTATTGTCGGATGCGAAGGGAAGAAGGTCGCGCTCATCAACCGTCAGGATGCGCGTGCTAATGTTGATTGTGGCGACGAAACGCATTGATGCGACATGGATGGGCACTTGGTTTGAATTGGTCCAGACGGTACGTTGCTGTTTGGTGGTGGGTATGGAGAAGCTGAGGATTTTTCTCGTCGCGAGCGTCGCGATTTTCTCGGTCGCCGGATGCGTTGCCCAGGTCAACCAGAGTGCCGCACAAGAACGCGCTTGCCGCCGGACAGCTCGACATCGCCGCCAATGACATCCAGACCGCCCTCGCTCACGACCCCGACAATCCGGAACTCAAGAAACTAGCCGCCGACATCTTCACTCGACGCGGAGTGCAAGAGTACCAGAACGGGGAGATGATTTCCGCGGCGCCGAGGACTTCCAGCGCGCGACCGCCTATGAGCCCACTTACTCGATGGCGTGGGATTACATGGGGATGATCGCGTCACAGCAACACGATTGGCAGCACGCGATCGACTACGGCGACAAGGCTGCCAGCCTCGAAGGCAAGCCTGACCCCGCTTACGTGGTTGACGCGCGCAAGGAATTGCTTAAGGTCGAGTCCGGCGGTATCCATCCTTACCTCCCGCCCGGCAAACGACCCAATCTGGGGGATTGAGGTAGGATGTCGGAAAATTGGAATGTAGAGACAGTGGCTGACAGCAAACCCGAAGCGCCAATGGAAAAGCCGACCACGCCCGCTGCGCCGGCGATTCCATCGGTGCTGTCGAACGATCATTCACTCGGCAAGATCATGTCGATGGCGCGTGAGAATCGCGGTTTGACGCGCGAGCAGGCCGCCAAGTCATCCAACATCCCCGGCTACTACCTGACCATGATCGAAAGCGACGACTACTCGTCGATCGCGGATCAACTTTACCTGCTGCCGTTTCTCCGTCGCTATGCGACTTTCGTCGGGCTCGAGCCGGAAGAGGTCGCCAGCCGTTTCATCCGCGATGTCCAACGCGCCGATATGAACCCGGGCCGCGTCTCCGAGCCGATCGTGATGATTGCCGATCGGAAGACTTTCCCGTGGAGCACGGTTCTTCTGGTGAGCCGGGGGGGCGATCGTCGCCATCGCGATCGGATGGTTCGCGATATCAGCACTTCCTGCCCGAAAATCGCCGACCGCTCCATCGAGCGCCGCCGAGCAAGTCGTCCGCAGCGGCCTACCGCAAGGACCGCCCACCGGAGCTCTCGCGAGGTGCTGAAAAGCCGAGCCCGCGACGATAGGGCTCCGGAGGCGCCTCCTGTTCGCAACCTCGCTGCCGGCCAAGTTCGGGAACCTGGCATCGTGTCCGGCGGAATCGGCGATTCCGCGAGCCAAGCCCAGTGCACCCAAGCGCAGGCTGTCAACGTCGTCAACTTCGAAATCGGCCGGCGCGTCCGAAGCTAACGGTCTTCCAAACCGCTAGCTCGATCCAAACTGTTCGCTTGTCAGTGCAAAATCGAGTTGGCGATTTCTTCCGCCACTAACTCCTTCGCGGAGTGCACGTCCTCGCTCGGATGGACCACGATCACTGCCATCATCTGATCCGGCGAGCCCGCAACCGAAGCGCGCGCAACAATGACGCGGTCGTAAATTTGCTCGTCGCTGGCGTTGCCGTTGGGACCGAAGCTCGGCCCTTCGGGCCGCTGCGCCTCGTTTCGGAAATTCTGGTAGTTGTGCAGCCCGACCATCGGGATCGTCGGGATCCATGAGCTCCTTTCGCGCCGCCTCGCTATAGGGATCGAGGTGTTTGTCTCCCGTATCGCCAATCGGCGGAGGTTCCTCACCCGCCGCGCGCATCAGTCTCGCCAACTCCCACGGATCACCGGGTCCGAAATCTGCCAGCACGATGCCGGGTTTGAGCAGTTTTTCATTCACGATGACGGTGACAGTGACTGGCGACCCGGTGCCGCCGCTATCGGTTCCGCGATGCGCGCCGCGAAAATCCTGCTCCAGCGTCTGCTGCACCACCGGATCGGTGCATACGGCGAATAATGGCGCGGTCTCCGGCACCGAGATTTTGCCGTCGGTCTGAACCTCGCTCGCAATGGCGACGGCGCCGGAAATCGCCACCAGCGCGAGCAGCGCCACCGAACATCGAATTTGAAAAACTGTCGACCTCATCGCCATGCCGCACTAACGATAAGCTCGCGCCGCCTCGATCGGCCAGATCGTAACGACCTCATCGCCGCGCATCACATAATATTCGCTGTGCAGATTGATCGTCGTATCGTTGTGACTGGGCACGATTTCGATCTTCATGCCCGCATCGATTTCGGTTCCCGATGCGTCGAGGTGCCCATGCTCTTCAGAGAGCCTCGATACCTTGATGGGCAGGTCCTTGACCGCAGGCGCGCCGAATTCGTTGGTAAGCGACTTCATCCCCGCATCGACGATCGCACGATCGCCGCGGCGCGAAATCACAGTGGTCAGCAGCGTCAGCGCGGGACGCCCGAGGTCCGGACGCACGATGCGATAGGCGCCATCCATTAAAACATACGAGCCGGCCTGCACTTCCGTCACGTCGGGCCACGAACCGGTGATATCGTAGGTACCGGTGCCGCCCGCGCTCACGATCTCGGGCGCGAGGCCCGCGCTGCGCAGCGCCTCGACATGACGACTTAGCTCGGTGAGCGCCTCGCGCGCGACGCGTTCGCGCTTCTCCTTATCTGGCACCAGAACGGCGTGACCTTCGTAGCCCATGATACCGCGATAGCGCAGTGGCCCCTCGTTTATACGCCGCGCGAGCGTCACGGTTTCCTCCGGCGTCACGGTGCCGCATCGATGCATCCCGGTATCCACTTCGATGATCGCATCGAGCGCACGGCCTGAGCGCTTGGCTTCCTGCTCCAGCTCGCGAACATTCAATTCGCTTTCCACCGTGACGATAATTTCCGGCTTGGCGGGCAAGGCGAACAGACGCTCGATTTTTTTCGCCCCGACGATCTGATTCGCAAGGAGGATCGGCCCCAGGCCCGCGCGCGCGAGCACCTCGACCTCGCCCAACTTCGATGCGGTGATTCCGATCGCTCCCGCCTCAAGCTGACGTCGTGCGATTTCCGGCGTTTTGGGCGTCTTGAAGTGTGGTCGCAACTTTTGCGGACGATTGGCGAAGAACGCCGCCATCGAACGCAGGTTCTCCTCCATCACGTCAAGATCAAGCAGCAGCGCGGGAGTATCGATATCGTTCTTGCGCATGGTTCTCTTAGGGAAGCTTGGTGTTGAGCACTTCCTGCGCGCGCGCGGCACGCCACTTCGTGAGCCGGTCGGCCAGTTGATCGTCGCTCAACGCGAGGATCGCGGCCGCGAAGAGTCCGGCATTTGCGGCGCCGCCCTTTCCGATCGCCATCGTCGCGACCGGCACGCCTTTGGGCATCTGCACGATTGAAAGCAGCGAGTCGAGTCCGTTCAGCGCGCTCTGCATCGGCACCCCGATAACCGGCAGCGTGGTCTTCGATGCGACGACGCCCGCGAGATGCGCCGCGCCGCCCGCGCCCGCAATTATCACCCGCAAACCGCGCTCGCGCGCGGTTGCCGAATAGTCCAGAACCACGTCCGGCGTGCGATGCGCGGACATCACTCGAACCTCATGCGGTACTTGAAGTTCGCTCATGACCTCGCACGCCGCCAACATGAATTCATAATCGCTCTTGCTGCCCATGATCACGCCGACCATGGGTTTGCCGCTGGAATCCGCCATCGCAAAACGTCTCCTTGGTGCTGATGCTACGTCAGCTCGCGCGGAGTATCCAACCTCGTCGCAATCGGGCAAAATTGGGCGCGAGTTTGCGATGGCTACCCCGATTCCCTCCAATGCCGCCGAGTTCAGCCTCGCTGAAATCGCCCGCGCTACCGCCGGCGAGGCTTTCGGCGACGGCGCCGTCAAGGTGCGCGGCGTCAGCATCGATACGCGCAACCTCGCGGCGGGCGCAATGTTCGTCGCGCTGCGAGGCGTTACCGATGGACACAATTTCCTACCGCAAGCTGCACAGCGCGGCGCCGGGGCTGCGATCGTCGAGCGCGGGCGGCGCATCGCGAACCTCGCATGCGTCGAGGTCGACGATACGCTCACCGCACTCGGCAATCTCGCGCGCCATCATGTGCAGCGAATTCGCGCGGCACATCGGATTCCATTGATCTCGATCGGCGGTGCGGCCGGCAAAACTACCACCAAGGAAATCACCGCGACCCTGGCGCACGCGGTTTTCGGCGCGACGCTTTCCACGCCCGGCAATCTCAACAATCTCATCGGCGTGCCGATGACGCTGCTGATGCTCACCGACGAGCATCGCGCCATGGTCATCGAATGTGGCACCAACACGCGCGGCGAAATTCCACGGCTGGCGGTGATGGTCGAGCCCGATGTCGCGGTGGTCCTCAACGTGGACCTCGAACATACCGAGGGCCTCGGCAGCATCGAGGATATTGCCGATGAGGAAACTGCCATTTTCGCGCATACCAAACGCGCAGCGGTGATTCCCGCCGACGATGCGAGGCTCACGCGCCGGGCGCCATCGAATCTGCGCACGATCACCTTCGGTTCCGAACAGGATGCGACCGTGCGGTTGTTCGATCGCGCGACAAGTGCGGATGGGCGCACCGCGATATCGGTTCGGCTCGACCCCTCGATGGCGATCGCAGTCGATCCCGTAGTTCGCGCGGAGATCGCATTGATCGGGCGTTCCGGCGCGATGAACTGCGCGGCCGCCGTCGCCGCGATCGCCGCAGCATCGCCGAGGCCACTTCGCCTTGAACATTTGCGCGCGATGGAAGCGGCGCTCGCTGAAATCCAGCCGTTGGCCGGTCGCCTCGCGCTGAGGAACGCCGGCGGCCTCGTCATCATCGATGATTCTTACAACGCGCAGCCGCCTTCGGTCCGAATCGGATTGGAAGCCGCGCGCGAAACGGCGCATCGCCTCGGCGCTCGGCTGGTGATCGCACTGGGCGACATGCTGGAACTTGGGCCGCTCGCGAAGCCGGCGCATGCCGTCGCGGTGCAGGATGTACTAGCGTCGAAGCCCGCGGTCTTTCTGGCGATTGGCGAGGAGACCTGCGCGGCGGCGAGCGCGGTGCGGCCCCGCTCGCACGATTGCGATTTGCGATTGTGCGCGGACAGCGAAGAGGGCGCGAACCTCATCGGCGGCCTGGTGCGCACGGGCGATGTAGTGCTGGTCAAGGGCTCGCGCGGCATCGGCACCGAGCGCATCGTCGATGCGTTGCTCAAGCGCGACGCCGGTTAGCACGAAGCTCATTCGGCCTTGATGAGGGCCTCGAGACCGCTGCGATCGCCGATCGCCACGATCAAATCGCCCGCATTCACGGTGGTGCTGGGTTTAGGAATTAACCGGATCGGATCGTCATTGCGCCTGAGCGCTACGATCCTCAGCTTGCCAAGCGAGTCTTCGATTTCCACCACGGTCTTGCCGACCATCCTGCTGCCGGCGGGGATGCGAATTTCCTCGAGGTCGATTTCCTCGCCGCGTCCCGAAGTAAACAATTCGATAAAATCCACTACCGACGGGCGCACGATGGTCGACGCGACGCGATAGCCGCCGTACTGATAGGCTGAGATCACCTGGTCCGCGCCCGCCAGCTTGAGGCGGCGCAGGCCCACCTCGCCTTCGCCGCGAGCATGAATCGAAATGGCGGGATTTTTTTCGCGCGCCGCCAGCGTGATGTAAACGTTATCCGCGTCCGAGGCAGTCGCGGCGACGATCGCGCGCGCCGCGCGGATGCCCGCATCTTCCAGCACCTCATCGTGCATCGCGTCGCCAATCAGATGTGGGATATCGAGGCGGGTCAGATCTTCCGCTGAGCCCGCCTGCAAATCGATGATCACCATCGGCACCTTATGCCGCGCGAGTTCCTCTGCGACAGCGCGCCCAAACCGTCCGAAGCCGCATATGATGACGTGATTCTCGAGGTTGTGGATTTTTCGCAGCATGCCTTTCGCTCCCAGGTAGTCGCGCAGTTGTCCTTCGATGATGACCTCGGTCATCGTCGCGAACAGATAGAAAGCGGTGCCGACGCCGAGAATGATCAACCCGATGGTGAAGATGCGGCCGTGATCGTCGAGCGGTTTCACTTCGCCATAGCCGACCGTGGAGATCGTGATCACCGTCATGTAGAGCGCGTCGAGGAACGACATCTTCTCGATCACGACGTAGCCGAAGGTGCCAACCGCGGTGAGCAGTGTGATTCCGGCGATCGCGACGGCGATGCGGTGCGCCGGCGACCGAGGCGGACGAGCCGGAATTCGCGCGAATGACGCAGCTTTCGCGCTCGTGGTTTTTTGATCGACGGGATCCAATCCGCCCAATTGGCGATAGTCGTCAGGCTATTGGTTCTGCTGACGCTGCTCCATTGTCGCGCCCAGAGCCGGTTTCACGATGATGCCTGTAAAACCGGTCGCCGAGCGCCCATCCGCGGTGGTTATCGTGACCGATGCCACATAGTTTCCGGCAATCGAATAAGTATTGTACGCGAGTGTTGGAGGCGCGATCGAAGAATGGCCATCGCCAAAATTCCAGTTGTAGGAGACGATATCCGCGCCTGAGGGATCGACCGCATTTACCAGGAATCCCACCAGCAGCGGCGCGGGGCCATATCCCGGAACCGCCTGCAGTGTGACCAGCAACGGCTCGGGAATCATCATGCGGCCGGCCGCGGTTGGACTCGCATTCGGCATCGCCATCTCTTGTCCCCTCGCGATACGACATGTGGCGCCGATGACGAAAGCCGCCATCGCGCAGGCGAGCAACCTGGAACTTCTCACTGCATTACGACGCCGCCGTCAGGATGCAAAATTGAGCCGGTGTAATAGCGGCCCTCCTCGCTGGCGAGGAACAGAGCGGTATTCGCAACGTCCACCGGTTCGCCGATGTTGCCAAGCGGCACGCGCTCGATAAGACGCTTCATGAAGCCGGTGGCCTTCTGAATGTCGGCCGTCATCGGAGTATTGATGAAACCGGGCCCGATCGCGTTGACGGTGATTTTGCTCGGCGCGAGTTCGACCGCGAGGACTTTGCTCAGCATCCACACTCCGGCCTTACTAACCGCATATTCGCCCGCGCCCGGGGTCGGCAGTTTCGCCGCGCCCGATGCGATATTGACGATCCTGCCGCCCTTGCCGGCCTTGACCATCTCGCGCGCGACCGCCCGGTCGCATAGGAACACGCCGTCGAGATTGATGCTCAGCACCTTCTTCCAATCAGCGAATGTTTTCCCGGTGAGCGGAGCAGGATTGCCGGCGCCTTCTTCGCCATAGCGTGCGTGCGAGACGCCGGCCGCGGCAACCAGAATATCGACACCGCCGAGTTCGCGGACGGCGCGGGCGACCATCGCATCGACCTGCGCTTCATCGCTGGTGTCGACCTGTATCGCAATTGCTTTGCGTCCGAGTTTTCGAACTTCCGCGGCGACGCTTTCGGCTGCGGCGAGGTTGCGATCGGCGACCGCAACGTGGGCGCCCTCTTCAGCGAATCGGATCGCGGTGGCGCGCCCGATGCCGCTCGCGCCGCCAGTAATCAATGCACTTTTGTTTTCGAGTCTCAGGGCCATGGTTTTCGCACACTCCTGTCTGAACGGTTGTTACCATGAGGGGACGACAAGCTCCAACGGCCCGCGATCCTCATCCGTAATTCCTTAATCATCGAACATCCTGATAGGATGCCCATTATGGCGCATGAACACGCGGCTACCGTCGCGACGGAGCCGACCAATTGCTTTTTCCAATCCGATACGGGTCTCAAACTTCATTATCTCGATTGGGGCGGCGATCCCAAACTGCGCACCTTCCTGCTGCTGCATGGCGGCGGTGCGCACGCGCACTGGTGGGATTATGTCGCGACGGAGCTGAGCGCGTACGGTCACGTCGTTGCGCTGGATTTTCGCGGGCATGGCCGCAGCGAATGGTCGAAGGACGCCGACTACGGCCCGCCCTCGTACGTTCACGATGTCCGCGCGCTCGTCGATTATGTCGATACGAAGGTGGTGCTGGTCGGGCATTCGATGGGTGGCGCGGTCGCGCAGTGGTGTGCGGTCACGTTTCCTGAAAAGCTCTCGGCATTGATCGTCGTCGATTCTCCCGCAGGTCCGCCTCCGCTACTGAGGCGCTTGCAATGGCGATGGCGGCGTCGCGCGCGCGGCGGCAAGCGTCCCGAACTGCGCTCGGCCGACGACATCATCCGCAAGTTCCGCCTCTCACCGCCGGGAACCTATCTGACGCAGGAACAGCTCGAGCAACTCGCGCTCAAGGGCGCGCTGCAACTACCCAATGGACATTGGGCGTACCGCTTCGATCCGGAAACCCGCGCGTGGCGCAAGCACAAGGGTCGGATGCAGCGCCCGAATCTGAAGCTGGTCAATCTCCCGACGCTGATCCTGCGCGGCGCGGAGAGCACGCTGGTCGGGGCGCGTCACGCGCAGAGTATGCATCGCAAGGTGAAGGGCTCCGTCTTCAAGGTAATCCCGCGCGCGTTTCATCACGTGCCGCTGGATAATCCCGAAGCGACAACGGCAGCCATCGCAGCGTTCGTGGAAGAGAGAAGAATCGGAGCAGAATAAAGACAGAGGCACAGAGACACGGAGAAGAAGCCTCCCACTAGCTTTGTGTCTCCGCGCCTCTGTGGTTTGTCTGGATTCTTTCCTACGCGCGCAGCATGAAGTCGCTCAGGTCCATCGCGAAGACGCCATCGGTAAGTTGCATCGATTTGGGCGAGCGTTTGAGCTGCAAACGCGTGAGGTCCTGATCGCGCGGGAGCACGAAGATGATGTCGCCGGCAGCCAGCGTGATAACCCGCACGCGCTCCTCACCGCGACGTTCCGCGCCGCTCACCTCGTAAGGGCTGACGTGAAAGGAGAAGCCGCGCGCACGCAGCACGTCGCCGGCGAATTCCTCGACCGCACCAACGAACAGCCGCGTGTTGTCATCCTTGAACAGACGCTTATCGACGACCAGGATCCGGTCGCCGTCGCTGAATATCGCCATCGTGCCGCCCTCCGTCCCCGCTGACGCGATTGCGATGATTTTACGTCAAACCCTGCGCGAGGCAATTGGGCAGCCGCTGGGCCCGCTGATCAAACGATGGTGGCGTTCTCGAGGGCGACGCCGTTTTCGGCGGAACCTTCCCCAGCGTCATCGACATTTGCAGCCATCCATCCTCGAATCGCGTCGGCCAACTCGCGCGCGCCGATCAAATCCAGCCCGAACCGAATCGGCAACGATCGCGGTAACGCTTCGATAGCTTCGCGCCCACCGCGCCGGGCGGCGAGGCGATCCAGCAAGCGCGCGATGACCGGTTCGCGCGTCGCGCGCAAGTGCGAATCGGCATAGATGTTCACGATCAACTCGGCGGCCAGGGTGACCGCATCGGCCATCCTGACGCTGTCGGTCGCGAACTGATCGAGCGCCTGCTTGAGCGGGAACTGATCGGGATCCCAGTACGATACCGCACCCGCCCGCATCAGATTTTCCAGGCTTGGCGAGGTGAAGGTGTAGCCCCATCCGGCGAGCTTGGTGCCCGCGGTTGCGAGGACCGCGGGATCGAGGCTGCCCTCCTGCACGCGCGCCATGAATGCCGACTGCGTCCATATGCGGCGGACGCCGAAGTCGTTGCGGGCAACATTCGCGACGACCCGATCATCGGTCCACAGCACGTGGCCGGGCGTCGATGCCAACATGATGCTTTCCGCGCCGTGAAGTCCGAAGTGGCCGACGAGTTCCTCGCGCTGGTTCGCTGTCAACGTCGACAACACCGCGCCATCGATGATGGTGCAGGTTGCGGCGATTTTATCGGCGAGTCCGCGCAGTTCCAGATCTACCGTCGCGAGATCTGAGCCGCTGCGATTCGAGGATGCGCCCAAAGCCGCATTAGGTTCGAATTGAAATCGGCGCAACTCCTGCATCGTCGCTTGTGAGACGATGAAGCGTCGCGCCCAATTCTTTAAAAGGTCGAGCCTGCCGAGCAGACTCAGCGTAGCGATCGCCGTCAGATCGAGCACGATCGAATGGGCCCGCGTGTAGGAGGTCAGCGCCGCCTCCATCTCGTCCTCGGAGCCCAGGCAGCATTTGATAATCGCGTCGGGACGCGCGGCCAGCGAAAGCGCGCCATGCAGATCGTTCAGCCCCACCCGCTCCGCATAGCCATGAATCGAGATGGGCGTCAGCGCGTAGAACTTGTGCGCATTGTCGCGAACCTCTTCACTGCTCATGCCGCGCGCGACCGCGCCGAGGTTGTAGGGGACCTCCGCCTCCGCCTTCGGATCCGCGCGCATCATTTCGATTTCGGGAAGTCCCGGGAAGCGTCGCGCCCACTGATACAGGCAGTCCTGGTAGCGGTAGGCGTATTTGGAAATCAGTTGCTTGACCACCGCGGTCTTGCGGCTGACGCGTCCCTCGGGAAGTTGGAATTTGTCGCCGAGCCGGCGTCCGCGCAGTTGCTTCATCAACGACGACGACGGCCCGTACTCGCCGACCGCCTCATCCGCATCCGGCGCATCCTCCAGAATCGCCCACGATTCGATATTGGTCTCTTGCTCGACGAAGCAGACCGCGCATCCGAGCTGCGCGGTTTCGAAATCCGGCACCGCCGGCATCGGCCCAAATGGACCGAGCGCCGACAGAAACGCTCGATGCGCATAGGGATCATCGGGACGGCGGCGGAGCAGCTCGTAGGCATAAGCGAGCGCCTCGTTGGGACGGCCCCCCTCACGCATCAGGCTGACGGCGACGCGGCCCAGCGACGGCAGTACCTCGCGCGGCGTCGGCATCGAATCGGGATCGGTCGCGGCTTGATCACGATGGCCGATCGCGCGCGCGGCTGCCGAGCGGCGCAGACGCATGACTCGATCGCCGGTATGGACTTCGAGATATTCGTCGAGCAGTCGGATCGCGGAAGTGAGGTCGTGGCGCTCCAGGATTTCCAGCTCGAACTCGAACGCGCCTTCGAGCAGCGCACCGTCGGTGCGCATCTTGCGGCATACTTCGAGGACCACCTCATGACGGCCGAGGCGCGATGCGCATTCGAGCAGGCGGCGCGTGTCGCTGGCGGTCGCGCCCACCTGCGCGGTGTCGCCCTGCATCGCGAAGCCGCGAATCTGGATGATCGATTCCCAAATCACGAGCGCCTCGCCGTAGCGGCCGAGATCGTGCAGCAGAGCAGCGAGATTGCGCCGTTCGTCGGCGGTGGTCTCGGGTCGTAGCTCGCCTAGTGCGGCGTCGCCAAGTTGCGATGCTTTGGCAGCGTCACCGCGCGAGAGTTCGAGGCGGCCATGCAGGGTAAAGCGCGCCGCGGCGGGAATCCGCTCGGCCGGAAGTTCTGCCAGTAGCGCCTCCGCCTGATGCCATCGCTCAAGGCGCGAAAGCACATCGACGGTGCATCCTACGGCGAAGAGATAGTCGCCACTCGGAATCGTCGCCGGATTGTGGACCGCGCGGAGCAGGATGTCCGCGGACTCATGCAGGTCGCCGGGCAGATCGCGCTCGCGCAGCGTGATGCCGAGGTGAAATTCCGCGTCATCGCGGCCGCCGATTTTCACCGCGCGACGGAAAATATCCACCGCGCTGGTCAGGTTGCCGCGGCTGCGCAGCAGGATCGCATACTCGCACAGTCCGTTGGTGTCGTCGCGTTCGAGCGAATGAGCATTTTCGATGTCGCGGCCGGCGCCCTCGATTTCATGGACGGCGATCCGCGCTTGAGCGCGCGCCAGCAGCGCCTGCACCTCGTTGGCGGTCGATGCTTCCTCTTGCGCCAATGCGATCGCGCGCGACAGGCAGGCCTCGGCCTCGTGGACGCGGTCCTCGCGTATGGGACCCGAGTTGCTCTCGATCTCGCATAGCAGGATCGATTGACCCAATAGCAGCCACGGATCGGACTTTTCGGTCATCGCCTCGGTGGCCTTCCGCGCAAAGCGCTCGGCGCGAGCGTAGTCCTTCTCCGCGATCGAGCGACGCGTCATCACCATCGCGACTTCCGGATCCATCTTGACCAGCGGCGGGGTCTTACGCTCCAGCTCCGAGAGCGGCGTCGCGGGCGGCATGCTGCTGAGCCACAGCGCGTGGGCGCGCCCGCTGCGAGGAAATTTGGCGCACACCGCCTCCGCCATCGTGCACGCGCGCTCCCGCTCGCCGAGCAGTTCGTAGGCAAGCACTTCGTTGGTGCACGCGTCCTCGTCGTCGGGACGAATCGAGCGCGCCGCGATGAATAGCCTCGAGGCTTTGCGAATCTCGCCCTCGCGCAGCCATGCGCGGGCGAGGTTCGCGAGCACCATCATCCGCTGTTCGATGCTGAGCTGTTCCCATCCCTGCTCGCGCAACTGCATCAGGTTGAGCCGGGCCATCTGGAAATGGCGTTGATCGATGAGGGCGACCGCGTCGTCGATTTCGCGGGCAATTTCGTCGTCCGCCTGCGCGGGTGCGAGCGCCGGCCAATGCGGCTCCAACCGGAACTGCGAGTTGGCCCTGGTCAACGCCTGACGCTTGGGGCTCGATTCGAATTCGGTGAGTACGTCGGGATACTCATCGAGGAGTTCCTCGATGTCTTCCCAACAGAGAACTCCGACCGAGAAAAGACCGTTAGCGCGATTTTCGAGGTTCAACTCGAAGACCGCGCGTTTCAGCGTTTTGGAACGCCATGCCGTGGTGGCGATGGTGAAATGTCCGATCGGAAGCGAAAGGCTTGCGGCGCGCTCGACGGCTTCACGCAGTTCCGCGAGGCTGGGCGGCTCGCGCAGCTCGCGCAAATCGACGCGGGCCGCCGACAGCCGCGGCCGCCCACTGACTTCCAGCAAATCGATTCCGAGTTGGCGATCGCCGGCTTCCTGGAAACGCTCCAAACCCGGCATTTGCCAATGCCGCCGCAGCAGCTTGAGGCACAACCGTCGGAGTTCCTCGGCATTGCGCGGCAAGGCATAGGGCGGCCCAAAATGTGTCATATAGTAGAGAATCCTAACATGATGGTAGATATACTAGAAGGGCTGTTATGCAACTTTTTGTAGGATATATGACCTTCTGCCCTCATCGGCAGCCAACGGCCTCACCGCGACGGCGGAGATTTTCGAGCCCATCGAGAGCGAGGTTTGTTCCATCTTCCGTGGCTGCTACGATGCTCGTTTCAACGTGCTTAGTCTCGACAACATCTCCAAGTCCTTCGGCGCACGCAAAATTCTTGCCGACGTAAGCTGGTCGATGGCTGATGACGGCAGGGTCGGCCTGGTCGGACTTAATGGCGCCGGGAAGTCCACTTTGCTGAAGATCATCGGTGGAGAGACGCCCCCAGACTCCGGCCGGATTTCATTGCCGCAACGTGCGCGGGTGGCATATTTGCACCAGGAGTCGCCGGATATGGGCGGCCGCTCGGTGCTCGCCGAGACGCTGTCCGCGCTGACGAGACTGCAGGAACTCGACCGCCGCCGCCACGAGCTGGAGAAGATCCTCGCGCAGTCGAATGAGGGGCCTGCGCACGACGCCGCTATGAACGAATATGGCGACGTGCTCAGCGAGCTCGAGCATCGCGATTTTTACACCGCGGAGAGCCGCGCCGAATCGGTTCTGTTCGGGCTGGGCTTCGCCGACAGCGACCTGCATCGCGATGTCGCGGAATTCTCCGGCGGCATCCGGATGCGTATCGCGCTCGCCAAGCTGCTGCTCGATCAGCCCGAGTTCATGATGCTGGACGAGCCGACCAACCATCTCGATATCGAGGCGCGCAACTGGCTGGAAGATTACCTGTCGTCATATGCCGGCGGAATCATCGTCGTCTCGCACGATCGATACTTCCTCGATCGCATCACCAAGAAGACCGTCGAGGTGTCGCGCGGCAAGCTGACCGAATACGTCGGCGGATATTCCCGTTACCTCGTCCAGCGCGAGGAACGCTTTCAGCTCGAGATGCAGGCGTACGAGAATCAGCGCGAAGAAATCGCGCATATGGAGGCCTTCATCAGCCGCTTCCGCTATCAGGCGAGCAAGGCCAAGCTGGTCCAGTCGCGCATCAAACAGCTCGACAAAGTCGTTCGCCTCGAACCGCCCGCCGGAAGCGAGAAGCCTCCCGCGATTCATTTTCCGAATTGCGAGCGCAGCGCGCGGCGGGTTTTCGAACTCAAAGGCGCGGTCAAGAAGTACGGTGACCTCACCGTCTATGACGGCGTCGATTTGGTTATCGAGCGCGGCTCGCGAATCGCGCTGGTCGGTCCCAACGGCGCCGGCAAGTCCACCATGATGAAGCTGCTCGCCGGCATCGAGCCGATAACCGGGGGCCATCGAACGGTCGGGGGCAACGTCGCGATTGGATACTTTGCCCAGAATCTCGCCGACACGCTGGACTACACGAAGACGGTATACGGCGAGCTGAGCGACGCCACCGATGCGATGAGCAGTCGCGAGATTCGCACGCTCCTCGGCGCGATGCTGTTCTCCGGCGACGACGTGGAGAAAAAAGTCTCGGTGCTGTCCGGCGGCGAGCGCGCGCGGCTAGCGCTGTCGAAGGTCCTGGCGCATCGCAACAACACGCTGCTGCTCGACGAGCCGACCAACAACCTCGATATCGTCGCCAAGGACACGCTGCTCGACGCGCTCAAAGCATTTCCGGGAACCGTTCTGCTCGTGAGCCACGACCGCTTCATCCTCAATGAGCTTGTCAATGAAGTGGTCGAGGTCGGCCGCGGCCACGCGATTCGCTACCTCGGCAATTACGACGATTACCTGCGCAAGAAAGCCGAGATGGAGCTGGCGAGCGCCGCAACGAGGCTCACCACGGCCAAACCGTCGCCGAAGGCGCCCATGCTCGCGTCGACCAGCGGCATCGCGCAGTCCGAGCTTAATGGCGCGCATCCGAAGCCTCACAAAAATGCGGAACAACCCAAGCGCGTCGATGATCGCGGAGACGAAGCGACGTCGCGATCAGATGCAGAAGCGCCGTCAGCAGCTCGAGGCGAGTATCGAGGGGAAGGAAGCCGAGCGTGCCGGTCTCGCGGTCGAGATGAACGACCCCAACTTTTACCTAAAGCGCAAGGACGCCGACGAACTCATCGCGCGCTATCAGCAGCTCGAACGCGAGGTCGAACGGCTCTACGCGGAGCTGGAAAAAATCGAAGCCGAAGCCCCTTCCGCTCCGCTCTAGCACGCTATCGACCATCATCGCTGACACGCTACGCTGGATAAGAAAACGCCGCCAAGCGTGTATTGTCTCCCACACGAAATCCGACTACCACTGCCCTTCGTACCTAGGGCGTGACGTGGGGAAAACAATCGGACAAAAAACCTCGGACCGCGAACTCGTCGCTGCGATGGCGCGCGGCGATGCCGACGCGTTGCGCGCGCTCAGTACGCGCTATGCCCGCATGCTAGGCGCGCTGGCATACCGCTTCGTTCAGGATGAATCGGACGCCGAGGAGATCGCTGCCGACGCGCTGTGGCAAGCATGGCGCGAGGCCCGATCATTCGATCCTGCTCGCAGTTCCGTGAGTGCATGGCTGGTGATGCTCGGCAGGAGCCGCGCCATCGACAGGTTCCGCGCCGCTCGCTCGCGCCGTCCGCCGGAAAATCCCGAGCCGCAACCGCCACCGGTGCCCGATGCGCTGGCCAATCTGGAAGCCGGCGAACGCGCAAAAATCGTCAAGACCGCGGTTGGCGAACTCGAGCCGAAGGAGCGCCAACTGCTCGAACTCGCGTATTTCTCGGATCTCTCACAGACCGAAATCGCCGAACGAGTCGGCCTCCCCCTGGGCACGGTCAAAACCCGGATGCGAACCGCGCTCATCAAGCTGCGCGACGGACTGAGGCGGCTGCGATAACGTCATGACGCACGACGAACTCAAAGCGCTGCTGCCGCTTGCCGCTCTCGAACGGCTTGAGCCAGACGAGATCACGGCTCTGCGCGAGCATCTGGCAGGATGCGCCGAATGCGACGCCGAGTTGCGCGAGTTCGAGCACGTCCTTTCGATGCTGGCGCTCGCAATCGATGCACCTGCAACTGAAGAGCGCGTGACGCGCAAGCTCGAAGCGCGTCTCGCTGCGCCGGCTCCCATTGCCGCGCCGCCGCGTCCAGCGCCGACACCATCTCGCGAACCGGATCGCTTCGTGGAACCGGAACCTCGCCCTCGCAGCCGGCTGGTTCCGCGGCTCGCAATCGCCGCCGCCATCGTCCTCGCGATCTATGGCGCGGTCGTCACCTCGCGCTTGGTGGATTTGAAGTACGCATACGATGAACGCGGCAACAAACTCGCTTACCTGCAAAATCGCTTCACCACACTTGAACAGGAGGCGAAGCAGTCCGAGGAAAAGATCGACGCGCTCTCGAAAATTCTTTCCGATCGCGTCCGCCTCGAGCACGTCCTCGATGCTCCCGACCTGCAAGTCACCCGGCTCGCGCCGCTGGGGCCGGCTCCCCAAGCGCGTGCACTGGTCGCGGTGAGCAAGACGTCGGGCGACGCAGTACTGCGTGTAACCGGACTCGAACCGCCACCGGCCGGAAAGATTTACGAGCTATGGTGGATTACGAAACAGAAAGGACCGGTGCCGGCAGGGACGTTCGCGACCGATGCGGACAATGAAGATATCGCGAAGGTGGATGCGCCGCCGGCCGGGGATCGCGTGATGGCGAGTGCGGTCACCCTCGAGCCCTCGGGCGGAGTTCCGAAGCCGACGGGAGTTATGTATCTGAAGGGGTCACCGGAGCGCGAATAGCTACCCATCGCAATGCGGAGTATGCAGCTGGTCGTATTAACTACGACGTGATTGAGTCATGAACGAATTCAACGAGCATTTCGATCTCGAAAAATATCTGCGCATCTCCGGCGCCACGCGACCCGAGTCGTTCGACTGGTCCGATCCCGGCCCGCGCCTCGATGAGGAAGCGCTCTTCTGCCTCGGCTACATGATGGACATCGAATCGCACACCGTCATCTATATGAAGGAGCTGCTGTCGACCTCGGTCGCCGAGGATCCATCGATCACGGCGTTCCTTTCATGCTGGGTGTACGAGGAATTTTTCCATTCGCAAGTGCTCAAGCGCCTGCTCGAAAGCCAGGGCTTGACGATCGAGGATGCGCGCTTCACCGAGCTGCGGCGGCGCAAGGCCTCGCGGAGATTCGCTGAGAAGATCGCGGGCATGGCGTCGCATCTGACGCGCCATTTTCCCGCAGTGCATATGACCTGGGGCGCGATCAATGAACTCTCGACGCTGACCGGCTATCATGCGCTGATCGATCGCACGCGCCATCCGATGGTGACGACCGTGCTGACCCGCATCATCAAGGATGAGCGTCGGCATTTCTCATTTTATTTCAACCAGGCTCGCCGGATGCTGCAGGACCCTGCGGCGCGGCGCATCGTGTCCTTCATCGTGCGTAACTTCTGGACGCCGGTCGGAAGTCCGGTGCGTGGCGACGCCGACGCGCATCGCATCTGCGCGTTTCTGTTCCCCGGCGACGAGGGCCTCGCGCGCCTGATGGAGATGGACACGATGATTGCGCGACTTCCGGGCTTCGAATGGTTCAACCTTGGGGTCCGTCACTGCTTCATCCCTCAGGCGAACGCCACCGGCCCCATCGGCTCGATGCCCGCCCATCAGGCGGTGTAGCGCGCTCAGTTCATCTCGCGGAAGTAGGCGCGGATGTCATTCGCAAGCAATTCCGGTTCTTCCATCGCCGCGAAATGGCCGCCCTTCGGCATCACGGTCCATCGCTTGACGTTGTAAATGCGCTCCGCCCAATGACGCGGCGGACGCACCAACTCGCCCGGAAACATCGCCATCGCGGTAGGAGTCTCGATGCGGGTGCCGGGCTTGAGCCGCCACGGATGATGGCGCGATTCGTAATATAACCGCGTCGAGGAATTTATCGTCTGCGTGATCCAGTAGATCATCACGTTGGTGAGCAACTGATCCTTCGTAAAGCTGTTCTCGACCACGCCGTGACAATCGCTCCAGGTGCGAAACTTCTCGACGATCCACGCGCATAGCCCGGCCGGCGAATCATTGAGGCCGTACGCGAGGGTCTGCGGCTTGGTTCCCTGAATCCATTGATAGCCGGTTTCGGCCTGGCGGAATTTTTCGATGTCGCCGAGAAAGACTTTTTCCTCCGGCGTCAGGTCCGGCGCGCTGCGTCCCTCGGACGGGCCGGCGGCGACCATGTTCAGATGAATCCCGAACAGATACGGCTGAAACGCCTCGCCCATGCGCGACACGATCGCCGATCCCCAGTCGCCGCCTTGCGCCGCATAGCGCTGGTAGCCGAGCACCTGCGTCATCAGCTTATGAAAGATGTCGGCGATCGCCGGAACGTTCATCGCGCGCGCGGTCGGATGTCCCGAAAATCCGTAGCCGGGAAGCGAAGGCGCGATCACGGTAAATGAATCGCGCGCGTCGCCGCCATGCGCGACCGGATCGGTCAGCATCGGAATGATTTCCATGAACTCGTAGATGGAGCCCGGCCATCCGTGCACGAGCAGCAGCGGCTTGGGACTCGAGCCGCGGCCTTCCTCGCGAATGAAGTGGACCTTGAGGCCGTCGATTGTCGTCGTGAAATGCTTGAAGCGGTTCAGTTCGGCCTCGTGCTTGCGCCAGTCATACTTGTTGCGCCAGTAGTCGAGCAGCTCGCGCATGTAAGCGAGATTGGCGCCGTACTCCCACGCGGTATCCGGCACTTCATCGGGCAGGCGCGTGTGCGCGAGACGTTCCTGCAAATCATTGAGGACGGCATCTGATACTTCGATTCGAAAGGGTTCGATTCCACCCATGAGACCTAACCCCTAATTCTTCAGACCTAACCCCTAGCCCCTTCCCTTTAGGGAAGGGGAATCAGGCAAGGGCAATTACAACAATTCGGTTCCACCGGTTGCGGCGCGGGTGCTGCCGTCGCGCTTGTACCAGTCGAGCAAGTTGCGCGCGATGAGCGATAGATGCACCTCGTCGGCGCCATCGACCAGACGCGCCGAACGTGCGTGACGGAACATGTCCTCCAGCGGCGTGTCGGAGGAAAATCCGAGCGCGCCGTGAACCTGGATCGCGCGATCGAGAATGCGCCACAGCATGTTCGCGACGTGATACTTCGTCATCGAGACTTCATGACGGAACGGCAGGTTGTTCTCGATGAGATACGCCGCGTGGAGCACCATCAGCTTCGCCTGATACAGCTCGAGCGCCGACTGCGACATCATGAACTGGATGCCCTGCTTCTCGGACAGCATGCCGCCCTGAACCTTCCGCTCCAGCGCGCGCTTCGCCGTCATCTCGAGCGCAACTTCCGCGTTGCCGATCCACCGCATGCAATGGGCGAGGCGCGCCGGCCCGAGGCGCACCTGACCGAGCTTGTGCCCTTCGCCGCGACCACCCAGCATCGAATCGGCCGGCACCGTGACGTTCTCGAGGCTGATCTCGCAGTGATTCCCCTTCCCCGCCATCGTGTCGATGTCGCGCACGATCTTGAAACCTTCGTTGGGCAAATCGACGATGAAGGCGGAGTTGCGCGCCTGCGGTGGATCGGCATCGGGATCGGTCTTCGCGATCACAATGGCGAACTTCGCGCCGTGCGCGCCAGAGATAAACCATTTGTGGCCATTGATGACCCAGTTGTCGCCGACCTTCTCCGCATGAGTTTTGATTTGCGTCGGATCCGAGCCCGCGGCTTCGGGCTCGGTCATCGCGAAGCACGAGCGGATTTTCCCGTCGCATAGCGGACGCAGATATTTTTCCTTTTGCCCCGGCGTCGCGAAGTGCAGCATCGTATGCATGTTGCCTTCGTCGGGCGCCTGCGCGTTGAGAATGAACGAGGCGAGGCGACTGCGGCCGCATTCCGCCGACACCATCGCCATCGCCAGCGGCCCGAGTCCCATCCCGCCGAACTCCGGCGGCATATGCGGGCACCATAGCCCGCGCTCTCTCGCCTTACGCCGCAAATCGCGAATGCCCTCGCGCCAGCGCTGCGTCTTACGAATCTCTTTCTCGGCCGGATCGATTTCGTCCTTGATAAACGCGCGGATCTTGTCGCGCACTTCGAGTACGTTGGCGGGCATCATGAAGTCGATGGACATGTGTAAAGCCTCGATTCGGGAAATGCCGATATCGCCCAAGTGATAGAGGGAAAGGCGTCGAGGCGTCAACCGCGCGCGGCGCTGGCATTCGGACGAACTTCCATGCGATAGGGACGCTGACGAGTTGTGTTCGTTTCAGGGAGGACGGCAAATGGCGCAAGGAAGAATCGCGGATCGCATCGCGATAGTCACCGGGGGAGCATCGGGAATCGGCAAGGCAACGGTGGAAGTCTTCGCGAATGAAGGCGCGAAGGTCGTCATCGGCGATCTGCCGGAGAGCGAAGGCGAGAAGATCGCCAAGGACATCGGCGGAACTTTCGTCGCAACCGATGTGAGCGATCCGAAGCAAGTCGAGCGGCTGGTGCGAGCGGCGGTCGACAAGTTCGGCCGGCTCGACATCATGTACAACAACGCCGGTATCGGGGTGACCTCGCCGCTGCTCGAACATACCGATGAACTCTATATGAAGACCATCCGCATCGATCTCGATGGCGTGTTCTGGGGGCTTCGCTACGCGGGCAAGGTGATGACCGCGCAGAAGCGCGGCGCAATCATCAATACCGCGTCGGTCGCGGGCATCCGCGGCAGCGTCGGGCTATCGGCATACAATGCGGCGAAGCACGGCGTGGTCGGCCTCACCCGCAACGCGGCGCTCGAGTTCGCGCCGTTCGGTGTGCGGGTGAATTGCGTATGCCCCGGCATCATCGACACGCCGCTGGTGGCGCGCGCGTTTGGACATACGGAGGAGATTCGCGAGAGCATGCATCGCTTTCATCCGCTCGGGCGAATGGGCAAGCCGGTCGAGATCGCGAAAGCTGTGCTGTTCCTGGCATCAGATGATGCGTCGTTCGTGACGGGTCATGCGCTGGTGGTCGATGGCGGCATCTGCGCGGGCGCGGGCAACACAGGCGGCATCACGACTAATGAGTGACATCATGTTGACGCTGTATTTTTGTCCTGGGTCAAGTTCGATGGCGCCGCACATCGCGCTGCATGAGATCGGCGCGCCATTCGAGAGCCGTCCGATCTCGCTCGCGAAGAAGGAAAATCGCGAGCCCGCGTTCCTCGCGATCAATCCGGAAGGCAAGGTCCCGACGCTGCTGGTCGATGGACGTCCAATGACGGAGGTCGCCGCGATTCTCTTCTACCTCGCGAAGCGATTTCCGGAGGCGAACCTGCTGCCTCATGGCGACATTGAAGCGGAGGCGCAAGTCATCTCATGGATGTCGTTCGTCGCCGCGACGATCCATCCGGCGCGCCGCCAGGGCCTCGAGCATGCGCGAACGGTGTGGGAGTTGGCGGAACAGCGCCTGGGAAATCGTGAGTGGACGGTCGGCGGACGATACTCGATCGCTGACATCCATTTGTTTCGGTTGTTCTGGCGCTTCCGTGATTCGCTCAAGCCGGGCCCGGGTGAGTTTCCGCATCTGAATGCGCATTACGATCGGATGATGGCGCGCCCGGCGGTGCAGCGGACCATCGCGATCGAGGCCTCGATCGGTTACGCATTGCCGGCGTAACCCCTTTGCCCGATTTCCTAAACCCTCACCCGATGGGTCGCGAAGCCGCTGAGGCGGAGCGAAGCGGAGACCGAAGCGCAACTAAAAGTTGGTTCCGAGTCTGCGAGGAACCTGGAGCGGGACCTTATGCAGCGCGTCCTCGCGCGATTATGGAAATCTGAATCCTGGACCGATGCTGGAACTGCGCTATTCGCCGAGAGGCTGCAGCAGAATTCCTGAATCGCGCGCGAAGCCGCGCGCTGACTAAGGTCCCACACCAGCCCGCTCGCAAAGCCTCGCGGGCAACCTCGCCCATCGGGTGAGGATTAGGAGGGCAGGGTTTCTCGCGCGCTTACCGACGTAATGTCGATAAGCCACGTAAGTGGGTTTGTTTTTGCAATTTTGCGAAGGCTTTACGCCAGTCTCGGGGTGGAGTTACGCCATTTCGGTGGAGGGTGAGGAGTTTGGGTTTAATGGTTGTAAGTGATGCGACCTTTCGTAGTTGATCGGCGACAGATAGTCGAGCGCAGAGTGACGCCGATGCGGGTTGTACCAGCCCTCAATGAACTCGAACACCGCCATGCGCGCCTCGGCTGGGGTCTTGAAGCGATGCTGCGCGAGCAGCTCGCATTCCAGCGTGGCGAAGAAGCTTTCGCACATCGCGTTGTCGAAGCGATCGCCGACCGAGCCCATCGAGGGGCGCACCCCGGCTTCGCGGCAACGCGCGCCGAACTGGATCGAGGTGTACTGGGTGCCCTGATCGGAGTGATGGATGACGGTGGCCGGGCGGCGTTGCCACAACGCCAGGTCGAGCGCCTCGAGCACCAGCTCGGTGCGCAGATGAGTCTCCATCGCCCAGCCCACGATCTTGCGGCTGAACACATCGAGCACCACCGCGAGATAGAGGAACCCGGCCCAGGTCGGGATATAGGTAATATCGGCGACCCACAGGCGATTAGGTTGGGGTGCGCCAAAGTTGCGTTCCACCAGATCCGGCGCCGGGCGCGCATTGCGATCGCGCACGGTGGTGTGGATCCACTTGCGCCGGCTGGCGCCGACCAAACCGGCCTTTTTCAACAGCCGCGCCACTCGCTCGCGTCCCACTTTAATGCCCGCTGCTCTAAGTTCGGCGTGAACCCGTGGCGCGCCGTAGGTGGCGTGCGAGTGTTGATGAATCGCGCACACCCGAAGGCTGAGTTGCGCGTCGGTTCGGCTGCGCGCCGACGGCGGCCGCTTTTGCCATGCATAGAAGCCGCTGGGGGAGACACCCAGTACTCGGCACATCGTCGCGATCCCATAACTGGCCTGATTCGCACTCACGAATTGGAACGCCGTGACGGCAGCGAGCCGGTCTCCGTCGCGAACCAGGCCGCGGCTTTTGACAAGATCTCGCGCTCTTCGCGCAAGATGCGGTTTTCACGCCTGAGCCGGGTAAGTTCCTGGCGCTCCGCAGTGGTGAGTCCATCGCTGCGCCGACCCTCGTCGCGATCGGCCTGCGCCACCCAGTTGCGAATCGATTGCGAAGTGGTCTGGAACTCGCGGGCCAATTCTTCAGCGTGGCGTCCCGCCCGCACCAGCTCCACCATCCGTTGCCGATACTCCGGCGCGTATCGTTTGTGCGTGTCACATCGTGGCCTCTCCTCTTCCTGCCCAACTCCCTTACTATCCACGAAACCCGGGCAACTCCAGCATTCGCCTCATGTTTTTGGCTTCGTTTTGTCAATTTCGCGATATCAAAACGCGACCGGGTTACCGGCCCCATATGCCGGGCCTTCATCTTATCACAATAGTGAGAACTGGACTCAGGTCTAATAACGTTACTCTTTGCAATGCGATGATTCGCTTCAGGGCGGTCGCTGTAGTATGAGGCTGGCACGTGCCCCAATGCTCTAATGACCGTGAACGAAGTAACCGGGCTACTTCGTTGCCGCCGAGTGACAGTGCTGCGCCTAATCCGGCGTGGAACGCTTCATCCGCTTAAGGTTGGACGCGCGCTTCGGTTCGAGCGCGCCGAGGTGATGGCGCTGGCTAATCCGGCCATCGCGATCTATCCGCATCTCAGCGTGGTCGGCCACAGAGCCAAGCGCGCCCTATAGCTGGCCGGGAAAATTCCCGGGCTGCCGATGCTAGGTCAGCTTGCGGATTCCCTTGGGATAACCATTCGCGCGCCGCATTTGTCCGCGCAGCGTGCCTATGTCCTTCGCAATCGTTAGCAACGATCGCGAAGTCCGCCGCAACTCGTCCGATAGTGACTGGTCGAATACACCTTCGACCGCGACCATCCCGAGGTCGTTGGCGTTTGCCTCGATCGCGCCGTTGAGCTCGTCAAGTTGGCGCAGGACTGCGATGCGGTCGAATTCGAACCATGACCGTTCGGTCGCAGGGCTGATATCGGGAAGCGTCGCGGATCGCGGCCGCTTTTCGGCTCGAACAGTGCTGAGCTGCGCATTCGGTGTCATCGTAGAATCCTTTTTTTGGGATTTGCGTCTCACTGTTGGTTAGCAGCAGTAGTACCAACCCGCGGTGGGCGAAAATCCTTGAAAAACCAGAGGCCCCTCGACCGTATTGTGAATAACTCGACACCAGTTTTGGTTGCCATAACAACATAGTGTTGCCGATGCGCCCGAATTTTGCCGCGAACAAATTGACATCTAGTGGCCTGTAACAAGTGAAGTGGTATCGGCATAAATACGATGGTTGAGGTCGCGATAGGTCCACTTGATGGGTTTCGGAGCGCGGTTGTAGTAGCGGATGTAGCGCATCAGCTTGCGCGCGAGGTCCTTGACCGAGGTGAAGACTCCGCGAGCAATGACATCGCGCTCGATCTTGGCGAACCAGTTTTCTACCTGGTTGAGCCAAGAGGAGTAGGTCGGCGTGTAGTGGAGGTGGAGCTTGGGGTGAGCCGCGAGGAATTGCTCAACCCGCCTGGTCTTATGCGCCGAGAGGTTGTCCGCGATAATGTGGATCTCTTTGCCGCGCGGCTGGTTGGCGACCAGATCGGCGAGGAAGGCCACAAACTCCTGGCTGGTGTGATGCGCGGCAGTTTTGCCCACCACCTCGCCGCTTTTGGTGTTAAGCGCGGCGTACAGCGAAAGTGTCCCGTGCCGGTAATACTCAAAGCCGTGGCGCTCCAGCCGCCCGGGCGACAACGGCAGCACCGGATCGAGCCGGTCCAAGGCTTGAATGGCGGTCTTTTCGTCCACGCAAAACACTGCCGCATGCTGCGGCGGTTTGACGTACAGCCCGATAATATCAGCCGCCTTGAGTTCGAAATTAGGGTCGTCGGAGGCCATGTAGCGTTCGATCCGATGAGGCTTGAGTCCGGCCCGCTGCCACACCCGCGCGACCATCATATGGCTAACGCCCAGGTGGCGGGCCAACTTGCGGCTACTCCAGTGGGTGGAGCCGTCGGCCGCAGGTCTGCGGGTCCATTCCAGAATCTTCGCTTCCAGTGCCGGAGTCCGTTTTTCCACCGTCCGTCCACCATGGCGCGAGTACAGCCCGGCCAACCGCTCAGCCTCGAACCGCCCCTTCCAGCGACTGATATAGTTCGGGTTGCAACCGAGCAGCTGGCGAATCGTCAGGTAGGACTCGCCATGCGCCAGCAGCAGGATCAGCCGCGCCCGGCGCACATCCTCGGCTGGCAGGGTGCGCGAGCGCACTCTATCCCTCAGTTCCTTGCGCTCGCTCGGGGCCAATCCAAGCTCTCCATCAGGCATTCCTTAACGATACACTAATCCGATACCAATGTCACTGTTACAGGCCACTAGTCGGCAATTTCACTCCTGGATTCCTGCTACGCACCGCGAAGCCGACCAAGGCGCCGATCGAGAAGTTCCTTAGCTCCGCCGCAGCAAGCTCTCGCGTCGATCGGAAAGTCGCTCGGCGCTTCGAGTGAACAAAGCCGCCGCTTCTTTTTGATCGGCGACCCGCTCCAGAACGGCCCCGATGTATTGGGGCGCGCCAGTGGGTTTGAGGCGTATCGGCCATGCAGTTGATCGGGTTGGTATCGCTTCGCCGCGGGCCGTGAGCCTTCGCCCCACGAATCGGCCGGCCTTGGTCTCTTTCCGCCATAACCGGTCATTGAGTGCCATGAAGCGATCGAGGTCCTCGTGGTGGACCAAATCCATCAACGGCATGTTTCGCAATTGCTTGCGAGGGAAACCCAGGAGCCGGCAATAAGCATCGTTAAAGCTCACCAAGCGGCGTCTCGCGTCCGCAGTCGCAAATGGGACGGGCACGAATTTGAGCAGGTTTTCTGAATGACTGCGAAAGTTGATCTCCCCGCCCTCATAAAGTTTAGCGATATCGGCCGAAGCGTCGCGTCGATCCTCGAGCGCCTCCGCGATGCGTTTGATGATCGGAAGCATCGCTTGCAGCTCAGTAATCGGCGCGATCATCTGGCTTATGGTTTGGGACAGCCGCACCAGAGCGCCTGGAATATCCGAGGGGACTATCTCCAATCGCGATTCTGGAGCCGCAGTCGATCGTGCATCGGCAGAAAGGCGCCACGCATCGATGGATTCGATGTTGAATCGCCAATCGCCTCCGACTTTAAAGGCCGGAATTTCCGATCTCCGTACCAAGCGGTAGATCGTGGTCTGATTAACCTGAAGGTAGTCAGCTAATTCCTTCACGGTAAGAAGGCGCTTCTCCCGGTTTTCCATACCCCGACACTGCTCCCCAGACACTTCAGAGATAGTTGTATACTTCGAGCACTACGCAGTCAGACCCTAGATATCGACATATAGTCAACTAATCCTTTCATCTTTTTTTGAGGCTTGCCAACGGTCAAAATTGGCCAAATTAGTCCTTAGCGACGGCAAACCATCGCAATCGTCGATCATCGCGACAGATGGTTAGTCGATCGGTAAATTTGCTCCCCGCATGGCGATCATCTGATGATTAAGGTCAATCGCGGCGCCATCGCGCGCGAATTGTTCGAAAGCGAGTTGCTCGGCTAGGCGCAAAGAGCGGTTGGAAAAATCCCCGAACCGCTATATAGCCATCGCAGAAACGTCTGCGCTGTCCGCCTCTATCGATACGGCTCCCGTAAGGAAGGTGATGCCATGGCAAAGCAAGCGAAGAAATTACCCTCCGCACTTCCGGTCGCGATGGACCTGTTGTGGGGCGGATGGAGCACCTGCGCCGTCGCCGCAGCGGTGAACCTCGATGTTTTCACGGCGATAGCCTCCGGCAAGGCAACTGCGCGCGAAGTCGCCGGAGAAGCATCGGCCAACGAAGCCATGATGCGTCGGCTGCTCGATGTGTTGGTGGCGCTGAAGTATCTCACTCGCAAGGGCGACCGTTACGCGCTCACCCCGGCCTCGGCCACATTCCTGGTACGCGGCAGCGAATTTTATATGGAGGGGATCGACCGCTTCGCCACCGGTCAGATGATGGGTTGGTTCCAGTTGGCGGAGGTCGTCAAGAGCGGAGCGCCGCTTCCTCGCCCCGAAGGCGGCGAAGCGGCTTTCTTCGCGATGCTGGTCAAATGCATTTTCTCGGCCGGCTTCGTCCCCGCTAAAGAGGCTCTCGCTCGTGTGCCTCGCGCAGTCCGCACGCGCATCAAAAACATCCTCGACATAGGAGCGGGCGCCGGAGCGTGGTCGATTCCTTTTGCGCAAGACAATCGCGCGGCAAAGGTGACCGTGGTGGATATGCCGCAGGTCACGCAGGTGACGCGCGAGTATGTCACTCGGTTCGGCGTCGCCGACCAATACGACTATGTCGAAGGGGACTTGCGCGAGGTCGAGTTCGGCAAGGAGCGCTACGACCTGGTTCTCCTGGGGCACATCATCCATGGCGAAGGGCGCGAACTGGGGCGCCGACTCATCGCACGATGCGCCGAAGCCTTGCGCGCTCGCGGCATGCTTCTCATCGCCGAATTCATCCCCAACGATGACCGCAGCGGACCCCCACTGCCGATGCTGTTCGGCCTCAACATGGCATTGCATACACCTGCGGGCGACGTGTTCACGATGAAGGAATATCGCGCATGGCTAAAGGAGGCGGGCTTCAGGACCGTCAAAGCGCTGAAGACTCCCGTGGCGCCCTCGCCGCTGATCCTCGCGACAAAATGAAACCCACATTCGTTGCACAATGCAGGATTAGGTCGGATGCATTTTGAAACCTCGGGGTCGTTCAACCTGAAATGTCATAGATAATCGCGGCTCTTTTTCTGGCATGCACGATGCTCTCCTCGACTTGAGGTCGACAGGAGCTAATCGTGATGCTAATCGGCACTGAGAGCACCCTAAAACATAACTTTGCGATCTGGGTTATGGGCCGGCGGCCCGGATGGTTCAAACCCCAGCGCTATATGTATCGATGCTTGCGTTGCAAATGGGCCTTCATGATCAACGATGAGCGCCGCGGCTCACTCCGGTGCGCCGCCGACGAGGCCGGAGAGCTGACCCGTGAAGAAGAGTTGCGTCGGGTCGCCACTTTCGCCGACGGGCCTTGCCCGGGCCATCAGGAAATCCGCCTGCCGAAAGAACTGCCGGAAAATGTGATTCCGCTGCGACGCGAAAGTCGATCAGCGAAAACCGCGCGTGATGCGCGCGCAATGTGAGAGGCGACATGTTGGACGTCATTTGTGTATCTGCCACCGTCATCTTCTTTCTGGTGGCGCTGGCTTATGTAAGAGGATGCGAAAAGCTATGAGCATGTGGGAACTCATAATGGGCGCCGTGATGGCGACCGGACTGACTGTCTACCTGGTATACGCCCTACTTCGGCCCGAAAAATTCTGACTCCGAGTCCCGAGGAACATTTCTAATGACGAATGCAATTGTCCAGGTTGGACTGTTCTTCATCATCGTCGCGCTCCTCAGCGTGCCGTTGGGCTTGTACATGGCGCGCGTCTTCAATGATGAAAGAACTTTTCTGGATCCGGTCCTGAGGCCGCTCGAGCGGTTGATCTACCGGGTTTCTGGAATCCGTCCCGCAACCGAAATGACCTGGTTCGAGTACGCCATCTCGATGCTGCTGTTCAGCATGTCGGGAATGCTTCTGCTCTACGCGATCCAGCGCCTCCAGCAGCTCCTGCCGTTCAATCCTCAAGCTATGGGAGCTGTCGCGCCGGACCTCGCGTTCAATACCGCGGCCAGCTTCACCACCAATACCAATTGGCAGGCTTACGGCGGCGAATCGACGATGAGCTACCTGACCCAGATGGGTGGACTGGCGTTCCATAACTTTGTCTCCGCCGCGGCCGGTATCGCGATAGCTATCGCGGTGATTCGCGGCTTCGTGCGCAAGACTGCCAAGACAATCGGCAACTTCTGGTTCGACCTCACCCGCGCGACGCTATGGGTTCTGCTCCCGATCAGCGTCGTGTTCGCATTGGTGCTGGTATGGCAGGGCGTGCCGGACAACTTGAGTCCCTACACACATGCCAAGACTCTGGAAGGCGCAGACCAGGTCATCGCGCAAGGGCCCGTCGCCTCGCAAGAGATCATCAAGGAGCTAGGCACCAACGGCGGCGGCTTCTTCAATGCCAACTCGTCCCATCCTTATGAGAACCCTACCCCACTGACCAACTTGCTCGAGATGGTTGCGATCTTCGTGATTGGTGCCGGCGCTAACTCATACCTTCGGCAAGATGGCTGGCGATCGTCGCCAGGGGTGGGCGCTATTCGCCGCCATGGGACTTCTGTTTTTCATGGGTGTCGACGCCCGCGATCTGGGCCGAGCAGCGCGGCAATCCCCAGTTCGCCGCGATGGGGCTTAATCAGATCATTCGGCCACCCAGTCCGGCGGCAACATGGAGGGCAAGGAAGTCCGCTTCGGCATCGTCAACTCCGCACTATGGGCGACCGTCACCACCGATACTTCATGCGGCGCGGTCAACGCGATGCACGACAGCTTCACGCCGCTGGGCGGTCTGGTCCCGCTGGTCAACATGCAGATCGGCGAGATCATCTTCGGCGGCGTCGGTTCCGGCCTCTACGGGATGCTGGTGATGGCGGTGCTGTCCGTCTTCATCGCGGGACTGATGGTGGGTCGCACGCCGGAATACCTCGGTAAAAAGATCGAGGCGCGCGAGATGAAGCTCGCGATGCTGTTCATCCTGATCTTCCCGGCGGTGATTCTGCTGCCGGCCGGCGTCGCGATGGTCACCAAAGCCGGATTGGCGGGAATCTCCAATCCGGGTCCGCATGGTTTTTCGCAAATTCTCTACGCGTACACCGAAGCGAGCGCGAACAACGGATCGGCCTTCGGCGGACTCAACGCCAACACCCCCTTCTACAACTTCACGCTGGCGTTCGTGATGCTGTTCGGGCGCTTCATGATGAAGGTTCCCGTCCTGGCGCTGGCCGGCTCGCTGGTCGCGAAGAAGTCCGTGCCGCCGAGTGCCGGGACTTTCCCGACTGATGGACCGATCTTCGTGGTCCTGCTGATCGGCGTGATCATCATCGTCGCCGCGCTGACTTTCTTCCCGGCCGACGCGCTGGGCCCGATCGTCGAGCATCTCTCGATGGCGCGACAAGATTCTTTACTGATTCGCGGAACGCTACCAAAGAACCAAGAGGCTGCCCTCATGCCAGAACAACGTAAAGCACGCAAGTCTGTGGGACAAAGACATCGTCAGCCGCGCGCTGGTCGATTCGATTTGGAAGTTCGATCCGCGCATTCAGGTGAAAAATCCGGTCATGTTCGTGGTCGAGGTGACCGCGCTGGCCGTCACCATCATTCTTCTGCAGAACATCTATCGCCGGTCACAGCAAGTTCGTCGGCTTCGAATTTCAAATCGCGATCTGGCTGTGGTTCACCGTCGGATTCGCGAATTTCGCCGAAGCGATGGCGGAAGGGCGCGGCAAGGCTCAGGCCGATAATCTGCGCAAGACCCGCACCGAGACTCAGGCCCGGCTGCTCAAGGACGGCAACGAGCAGATGGTTGCCGCCACCGCGCTGCGGCGCGGCGATATCGTCCTGGTTCGCGCCGGCGAGGTGATCCCCGGCGACGGCGAAGTGGTCGAAGGCGTCGCGGCGGTCAACGAGGCCGCGATCACCGGAGAATCGGCGCCGGTCATTCGCGAGAGCGGCGGCGATCGCAGCGCCGTCACCGGCGGCACCACCGTCATCTCGGATTGGATCAAAGTGAAGATCACCGCCAATCCGGGCGAGACCTTCCTCGATCGCATGATCGCGCTGGTCGAAGGCGCGCAGCGTCAGAAGACCCCCAACGAGATCGCGCTGAGCATCCTGCTCGCCGGCCTCACGATCATCTTTATGCTGGTGTGCGTGAGCCTCTATCCTTTCGCGCTGTATGGCGGCACCGCGCTCTCGCTGCCGGTGCTGGTCGCGCTGCTGGTCTGCCTGATTCCGACCACCATCGGCGGACTGCTTTCGGCGATCGGAATCGCCGGCATGGATCGTCTGGTGCAGCACAACGTGCTTGCGATGTCGGGCCGCGCGGTCGAGGCGGCCGGCGACGTCGATACGCTGCTGCTCGACAAAACCGGCACCATCACGCTCGGCAATCGCATGGCGACCGAGTTCATTCCCGTCGAGGGCGTTGAGCGTCGAGGAACTCGCCGATGCGGCCCAACTCGCCTCGCTGGCCGATGAAACTCCCGAAGGCCGCTCGATCGTCGTGCTGGCCAAGCGCGAATACAATCTGCGCGGCCGCGAACTGGCGGAAACCAATGCGCAGTTCATTGCGTTTTCGGCCCTGACCCGCATGAGCGGCGTCGATATCGACGGGCGCAAGATCCGCAAGGGCGCCGGCGAACCGATCGTCAAGTTCGTGCGCGAGAACGGCGGCGCAGATACCCGCCGAACTCGACGGCATCGTGCAGAAGATCGCGCGCGCGGGCGGAACGCCGCTGGTGGTGGCCGACAGCGGCAAGGTGCTGGGCGTGATCTATCTGAAGGACATCATCAAGCAGGGCATCCGCGAGCGCTTCGCGCGTCTGCGTGCGATGGGGCTGCGCACCGTGATGATCACCGGCGACAATCCGCTGACTGCCGCTGCGATCGCGCAGGAATCCGGCGTCGACGACTTTCGTCGCCGAGGCGACGCCGGAAACCAAGCTGCGCATCATTCGCGAAGAGCAGGCGCAGGGCAAGCTGGTCGCGATGATCGGCGACGGCACCAACGACGCGCCCGCGCTGGCGCAGGCCGACGTCGGCATCGCGATGAACGCGGGCACCCAGGCCGCGCGCGAAGCCGGCAACATGGTCGACCTCGATTCCAATCCGACCAAGATCATGGAAGTGGTCGAGATCGGCAAGCAGTTGCTGATCACGCGCGGCGCGCTGACCACCTTCTCGATCGCCAACGACGTCGCCAAGTACTTCGCGATCATCCCGGCGATGTTCGTGCTCGGCTATCCCGCAGTTGCAGGCGCTCAACATCATGCATCTGGCGACGCCCGCAGAGCGCGATTCTGTCGGCGGTCATTTTCAACGCGCTGATCATCATCGCGCTGATTCCGCTCGCGCTGCGCGGCGTGGCGTATCGTCCGCTCGGCGCGGCCGCGATTCTGACCCGCAACCTGCTGATCTATGGCGTCGGCGGCGTCATCGTTCCGTTCATCGGCATCAAGGCGATCGACATCATCGTCGAAGCGCTGCGTCTCGCCTAGGAGCATCGCAATGCGCGCACTAATGACATCGATCAAGATGACCATGGTGCTGACGATCCTGACCGGGCATAATCTATCCGCTCGCGATGACCGGGATGCGCGAACGTCATTTTTCCGCATCAGGCGCAGGGCAGTCTGATTGAGCGCGACGGCAAGGTCGTCGGCTCCGAGCTCATCGGCCAGAATTTCGCCGCGCCGGGATATTTCCACGGCCGTCCCTCGGCCGCGGGCGACAAGGGCTACGATGCGTCCAACTCGAGCGGCTCGAACCTCGGCCCGACCAACAAGACCTTGATCTCGACCGTGCAGCAGCGCGTCAAGGATGCGATCGAAGCGAATCCCGGCATCGACGCGCAGCCAGGTGCCGATCGATCTGGTGACCGCCTCCGGCAGCGGACTCGATCCCGAGATCAGCCCGGCCGCCGCGGAGTTCCAGGTCGCGCGCGTCGCCAAGGCGCGCGGGCTCGGCGAGGACGACGTGCGGCTGCTGATCCGGCAGAACACGCCGCGCGCGTCGGCTGGGCGTGCTGGGCGAGCCCGGGTCAACGTGCTGGCGCTCAACCTCGCGCTGGACAAAATGTCGCCGCCGAAAGCGCAAGCGCACGCGGAAAAATGATATGCTCGGGGCGTTGCACACCATCGCATGAAGGATGACCAACGCCCCGAGCCCGAGTCGTTTCTCGATCTGGTCGCTCAACCGCTGAAAGGGCGGCTGAAGATCTATATCGGCGCCGCTGCCGGTGTAGGGAAAACCTACAGAATGCTGGAAGAGGCGCATCAGCTGCGCGCCAAGGGTATGATGTGGTGATCGGTATCGTGGAAACCCACGGCCGCGTCGAAACGGCTGAGAAAAGTCGGCGACCTCGAGGTCATTCCACGCCGCACCTTCAGTATCGCGGCATCAACCTGACCGAGATGGACCTCGACGCGATCATCGCGCGCAAACCCGAAGTCGCGATCGTCGACGAACTCGCGCATACCAACGCGCCCGGGTCCAGACATGACAAGCGCTACCAGGATATCGAGGAGCTGATCGCCAACGGCATCAGTGTCATCACCGCGATCAACATTCAGCAATCGAGAGCCTCAATCCGCTGATGAGGCGCATCACCGGCATCGAGGTGCGCGAGACGGTGCCCGATTCCTTCATCGCCAAGGCGGACCAGATCGTCAATATCGATGTGACCGTCGAACAACTGCGCGAGCGCCTGCGCGAGGGAAAAATCTATCCGGCGGCGCAGGTCGAGCACGCGCTCAAGAATTTTTTCAAGCCCAGTAACCTGACCTCGCTGCGCGAACTCACGCTGCGCGAGGTCGCGCGCGGGATCAATCGCCAGCGCGAAGAGCAGGAGGCCATACGAAGGGAAGGCGGACGGCGCAGGACCCAGGTCTTCGAGCGCGTGATGGTCGGGGCTTTCCTCCAACCCGGAAGACGGCGAAGCGGCTGCTGCAAAAGGCCGCGCGCATCGCGGGGCAGCTCAACGCGGACTGGTATCGCGGTGCATGTCGAGACGCCCGCGGAGTCGGTGCGAAAAATCGATACCCGCAATTTCGTCGCGCTGCTCGATAACATCAATCTGGCCGGCGAGCTCGGCGCCGAGACGGTATGGCTCAAGGCGGCCGATCCGGTCAAAGCGATGCTCGATTTCGCACATGAGCACGGAGTGGAAAAAATCATCGTGGGCCGCACCCATCAGCCGTTCTGGCGGCGCTGGTTGCGCAAGGACGTAACCGAACGCTTTTTGGCGGAAGGAAAAGACCTCGACATCGAAATCGTGGGCGACGAAGGTCTCGAGGAGAGCAAGCCATGACTTCCTCACTTCGCAGCCGGATCCGCAACGGCACCCTGCTGTTGCTGGCACTGGTGATTGTACTGGGCGCCTATGCTTTGCCGCGCCTGAACGCCCTCGGCGGGGCGATTCGCGAGACGCTCTACCGCAACTACATCAGCATCGAGGTCGGGCAGCATCAGCATGCGGCACTGCGCAATCTTGAGCTGGCGGAGCGCGACGGCAAAGCCCGCGAGGCATTGCCGGCCGCGCGCGACACCTTCATGCATTGGATGGACATCGAGAAGCACGACATCACCGAAGTCGGTGAACCGCAAATTGCCGCCGATATCGAGGCGCGCGGCAACAAGCTTTTCGATGACATCGCGAACTCGCCGCCCGGCGCCCGCCATGATCGGGAATTCGACGAGCTTCACGCGCGGATTGACGATCTGATCGCCCTCAACAAGGCTGCGATGTTCCGCGCCGACAGCCGCGCGACTCGACTGGGGACCCATCTCACTTATGAAGTCGCCGCCGGGTTCGCGATCCTTCTGCTGGTCGGCGCCGCGCTCTCGATTTGGATGGGATGGGCGCTATCGCGGCCGCTCACCGAATTGACGGAGCGGCTGCGCGGCATCAGCCAACGCAAGAGCCATGTGCGCCTCGGACCGCAAACGCTGGCCGAACTCGATGAGGTCGCGCGCGAATTCAACCAGATGGCCGAGCGCCTGGAAAATTACGATCGCATGAACGTCGAGCGCATCGTCTACGAGAAAAGCAAGACCGAAGCGATCATCGAAAGCCTCGAAGACGGCGTGGTGCTGATCGATTCCGACGGCATCGTCGCGCACATCAACGAGGTCGCCGCGCTGATCATGGGGATCGAACCGGCCGACGCGCTGGGCAGCCGCTTCGATGATTTGAGCAGCAACCATCCGCATTACATCCGGGTGCGCGACTCGATTCGCAATCTGAGCAAGGCCGATTCGGAGTTGCAGCGCGTCGAGGTGCAACTGCACATTCGCGGCCGCGATCATACCTATGTACTCAAGCCGGTGCCCTTGAGGCAGGAGGGCCGCGCGCTCGGCACCCTGCTGATCCTGCAGGACGTGACTTACCTGCGCGATCAGGATCGCGCGCGCACCAACCTGGTTGCGACCTTGTCGCACGAGCTGCGCACGCCGCTCACCTCGCTGGCGCTGCTGGCGGAGCTTCTGCGCCGCGAGGAAGAGTCCCTCACGCCCAAGCAGCGCGAAATTCTGCGCGCGGTGCTCGAGGAGACTTCGCGGATGAAACAGTTGTCCGATAATCTCCTCAACCTCGCGCGAGGGCAGATTCCGCTGATCGCGGTGCAGCGCGTTCCGCTCGATCTGGCGAAGATCGTGCAAGATGTAACGAATCGTTTCGGCATCCAGGCGCGGGAAAAAAAGATTCGCATCCAGACTCACATCGCGAAGCTGCCGGAGATGAAAGGTGATCCGGTGAAGCTGTCGTGGGTAGTCTCCAATCTCATCGGCAACGCGCTGCGCTACACGCCCGAGGGCGGAATCATCGTAGTCGCTGCCCGCCCATCAGGCGATAATTTCGCCAATCTGGAGGTGACCGATTCGGGTCCCGGCATCGCGCCGGAGATTCGCGACCACGTCTTCGAGCGCTTCGCGCAGTATGGCGCCAACGGCTACGCACCCGGATCGGCCGGACTCGGCCTGGCGATCGTCAAGGACATCGTCGAGGCGCACGGCGGCCGTATCTTTGTCGAGAGCAACGATGGCCACGGCAGCCGTTTCATCGTACAACTTCCGGCAGGCGAGCAATCCTGATGGCAAGACTCCTCATCGTCGACGACGAAAAGAACATCCGGCTCAGCCTGGTGCGGTTTTTTGGATCGCTGGGGCATCAGGTGAGCGAGGCGGAGAACGGCGCGCAGGCGCGCACGATGCTGGCGGAGTCGCGTTTCGATTTGGTGCTGACGGATTTCCGGATGGCCGAGATGAATGGGCTCGAGCTGCTCAAGGAAGCGCGCCGGATTCATCCCGACATCCTCGTCATCCTGATGACCGCGTACGCGACGGTTGAAAACGCGGTCGCCGCGATGAAGGCCGGCGCCTACGACTACATCACCAAGCCGTTCACGCTGGAGGAAATTCAGCTCATCGTCGAGCGCGCGATCCAGTTGCAGGGTCTGAAGGCGGAGAACCAGGCCTTGCGCGATACGATGGATGACTTGCCGTTGCTGGAGTCGCAGAGCGCCACGATGCTTCGTCTGCTGGAGACAGCGAAACAGGCCGCGGCGAGTGACGCGACGATCCTGCTGACGGGCGAAAGCGGCACCGGCAAGAATGTCCTCGCGCGGCAGATTCATCGCTGGAGTATGCGCCACGATCGCGTGTTCGTCGTGGTCAATTGCACCACGCTGTCGGAGGAGTTGCTCGAGAGCGAGTTATTCGGGCATGTCCGCGGCGCATTCACCGGCGCGATCAAGGACAAGCCCGGACGGCTGGAAGCAGCAGATGGCGGCACCGTCTTCCTCGATGAGATCGCGGACCTATCCGGCCAACTGCAGACCAAGTTCCTGCGCTTCGTGCAGGAGCAAAGTTTTGAACGCGTCGGCGGCGATCGCGTGATTCGCGTCGATGCGCGCATCATCGCGGCGTCCAATCGCGACCTCGAAGCAGAAGTCGCGGCGCATCATTTCCGCGACGATCTCTTCTATCGCCTCAATGTGATCACTCTGCGCGTACCGTCGCTGCGCGAGCGGCGCGAAGACATCCTGCCGCTGGCGGAGTGGATGTTGAAATCCGCCAGCATCAGAAATCACCGCTCACGGATGACGCTCTCACCGGGCGCCGCGGCCGCGATCAGCAAATATCGATGGCCGGGGAACGTGCGCGAGTTGCGCAACTCGCTGGAGCGCGCGGCGGTACTCACTCGCGGAGAAGTCATCCAGCCGGATGACCTTCCCGATTCTCTCTTCCGCGACAGCACCGAAACTCTCGCGGGAATTTCCCATTCGGCGAGCCTGGAGGAGATGGAGCGCGAGCACATCGCGCGGGTACTGGGCGACAGCGCCACGCTGGATGAGGCGGCAGCGACGCTCGGCATCAACGCCACGACGCTCTGGCGCAAGCGCAAGCGCTACGGGATCGAGTAGTTGCTATGAAGTCACCGTCGCGCGCGACGAACAAAAAGCATCTCGGTTCGAGTATCGATGACTTCCTCAACGAGGAAGGTATCTTTGAAGAGGCTCATGCGGAGGCGATTAAAGAGGTCGTCGCGTGGCAACTCACGCAAGCCATGAAAAAGAGGAAAATTTCCAAAGCGCGGATGGCGACCATGCTCAAAACCAGCCGTACGCAGGTGGACCGTCTGCTGAATGCGAAAAGCGACATCACGCTATCGAGCCTGCAACGCGCCGCTGCGATATTGGGACGCCGGGTAACGATCGAACTGACATGACTTCATTCCGCTTTTTCGCGATAGCGTTGATGGTGCCGGTAAAGGTCGAGGAGACTGAGTGAGTCTTTCATTCCATCGTCTTCGGGCTTTCTAAGTGCGATAGCTTGGGTCTCTAGCTCGATAGCAGGTGCAAAGTCGCCATTCTCAGTATAGGCCGCAGCCAGGGTGTCGAGGACACGTTGCACTAATGCTGTTCGACTCGAAATCTCGGCTCGTGGATTTGGGAGGTAGATCGCTCGGTAAAATACCGACGGTGCTCACGCAAGCAAATCGAATCCGTGGCCACAATTCCTTCGTAAAAGATGGAGAGGTGAGAGCGAAAAGACCGTTCATCCGGGATAAAGATCAGGGCAATCGCGCCGCGATCTTGGATAGTTCCTTTTCTTTCTCTTCGATCTTCGCGCGCGTCTTCTCGATGTCGTGTTCCAGATGACAAATTTCGTTGTTCAGATTTCGGCGCTCGGCTTCGAGAAAAAGGCCTTGGTTCGTGCCGGCGAGTTTGCGAACCGCTGGAATCACAACTGGGCAATCTTTCCGAGTGTCACAAGATCGGCGTCGCGCCCAGCTACCAACCGGGTGGTAATTAGTTGTGTCGCGATGCCACTGCGCTGGGTACGAACATCGATGATGTGCATAAAGTCCCAACTCTGAAGGTCAGGACCAGCCGTCAGGTTCGTAGAGAATTGCAGCGGCGCTCCATCAACCGTGAGATGAGGAGCAGGCATTCGCAGCGACTGGCCACCCATTGGCGCAACATAAATTGCTCCGAGTTCGGTCTCCAGCTTCACCCGGTCCAAAGAGTTTAATATTTCGCGCATTTCGTAAAGATAACCAACTTAACTATTTGCGCATAACGAAAATCTGGTGATACGGATTCTTGACCGCTAAGCGCTCGAAATTCCTGAAACCCGCTTCTTGCGCCAGCTCGCGCGCGAGCTTCTCACCAATCACTGAACCCAAGCCCTCGCCTCCATGAGCCAGTGACACCGTCATGCAATGCATGGTGCTGGCACCGTACATTGTCCGTCCAACTGGGTTGAGATTTTCTTCGAGACGATCCGAGGCGTCGGCCTCGGACCACAGCAAGACGCCGCCGGGTTTGAGCGCACGCCGGATACCGGCCAAGGCTGCCCGCGGATGGGCCATGTCGTGGATGCAGTTGAAGGCGAGCACTAGATCGAACCTATCAGCAGCAGGAATGCCCTCGGCGGCGACCTGTTCAAAAACTAGACGATTTGAAACTCCGGCTCCTGCCGCCTTGGTCAGCCCCCGTGCGATCGAAGCAGCATCAACGTCATAGCCGGTGAAACGTGAATTCGGAAAGGCGGCCGCGACCGGCACGATGCATTGCCCGGCTCCGCACCCGACCTCGGCGACTTCGATACCAGCATGAAGCCGGGCTTCAAGACCGGGCACGGCTGGAAGCCATTGCTCCGCTACCCAGGCCTCATAGCCCGCATGGAACAGGCGTTCAATCGCTTCGACAATCTCAGGTCCAAAATCACTGAAAGGCACGCCGCCACCAATGCGAAAGGCATCCATCAGCTTGCCGATCTGCCGATAGCATGTGACCGCATATTGAAAGGCTCCGCCGGTAAAGAAGGTGTTATCCTCGCGCGTCAGCACCATTGCCTGCTCCCGATTCATTCGGAAAGTCTCGGCGGCGGGCTGATATTCGATATACCCTGCCGCGGCCATGGTTGAAGCCCATTCGCGGATATAACGCTCATTGAGTCCGGTACGATCTGCGATTTGCCGCGAGGTCAATGGTTCACCGGACGCCATCAACTTAAAAACCCCGAGGCGATCGCCGATATATGCCAGCGCCACGGTGAGGGAAGCTCCGAAATCAATACCGACTTGGCGGGCCATCGCGCTCGCCTGTGCGCGATCGAATGATTCCTTTTCCATAACGCCTTGCTCTAGCATTTTTTGCATCTCTAAAATATGCGGTTGGCAGAGTAACCGTTGTCAATTCCACGCGTGTCGCAGCCTGTCAAAGCCCACTGGGAGCCCAAGCGGAATGATCGCCATGCCAATCATGAGGTTCTCCTTACTTATGCGCGGGGAAGCAGCCCGCGGACGATCAGCCGAATGGCGCCGGTGATGCCGCGCCGCATCGCTTCGACGGTGATCTCTTCATTGGTTACGAACGCGAGCCCCCACGCGAGGCAGATTCCGTACATCGTCATCGCGGCGCAACAATTGATGAATCGGTTCATTTTTCGGGGATTGGGAACGGACGAACCCAAAAAAAAGTTCGGCGGACCGACCATTAAACGGCCCGCCGAACCAATCGCCCCGCGCATCATCGATGCGCGCAGGCTCTTCGCTTACGCGGAGATAGCGCCTTCATCGAGGCGCTCTTGGGCCGGAAAATCCTATTTGTGCTGCTGCTTACCGCAGCAATCCTTGTAGGCTTTTCCCGACCCGCACGGACATTTGTCGTTCGGATTTGGCATAGAGCACCTCCAGTTGGTTAGTTTGCGAGGAAACTCAGCATCGCGATGCGATCTGGGTTCCTCATCGATAGAGGACGAAGTGGTTTCGCCCGAAGTTCATCGAAGTTCATCGGCGATGCGCATCGGGCGCGCGAAGAAGTGCCTACCTGTCAGAAAAGCGCCGCATCGTGCTAATGAAGATGAGCATCGAGGCGAGTTTTCCGATCGACGACTACGCAAAAGTTCCAGGACTGCCGCGCGAGGCACCCAAGCGCCCGTTGCCGGCGTTTTTCTATAAACTGCCGCTCCGGGCGCAGCGATGCTATCTGCGCAGCGACTCGATCGCGCAGTTCGAGGGCTTCGCGCCCGATGCGGTAGTGAGAGCGCGGCTGGCCGATTTACAAAACGCCTTGCAATCCGGGACCTTGCGCGCGGTGCAGGATTGCGTGGCGGCGCTGATGGGCGAGCTATGCCGCGTATTCCGGGTGGCGCGCATCCGGGTCGAGGTGCGCGGGGTCAGACCGCATAACACGCGCGGGGAACTTCACGGGCTGTTCCGGCTGAGCAATCCGCCGGAGATTCTATTATGGATGCGCACCGCGCAACGTCATGAAGTCGTGAAGCCGCGGACCTTCATTCGCACGCTGCTACACGAGCTCTGCCATTACCTCGACTATTCACATCTGAAGCTGGAGGATTCCTATCACACGATGGGATTTTTCAAGCGCGAATCGTTTCTGGTGCGATCGCTGATCGGCAGCGAAAAAAAAGCGGAGAAATAAACAAATTTCGACCATCTGACGGGCAAAATTCCGGTGCTATACTGAATTCCCGGATGTCTCGAATCGTCCACGAACACATCGAACGTACCTACGCCGAGGATCCATTGTGAAAGAGCCGACCCAGGGGGCGCTGGAAGCGGAACTGAAGCTGCGCGACGAGTTCTTCTCGACCGTCGCGCACGAGCTGCGCAATCCGCTTAACGCTCTTCATCTTACCTTGGCCGGACTCATTCGCGCGCAAAGCAGCAAGACGCCGATGCCGCCCGATCAGGTTGTCGCGCGTATCAATCGCGCCTCCACCCAGGTCATGCGGCTCTCGAAGCTGGTGGACGACATGCTCGACGTAAGCCGTATTTCGTCAGGGCGCTTCCAGTTTCAGAACGAGGAATTCGATGCCGTCGCGATTCTCAACGAGGTCATCGAGCGGATGAAAGAGCAAGCTGAGCCCGCGCAGATTTCCGTCTCGATGCCGGTCTCGCTCGTCATGCAATGCGATCGCGTCCGTTTCGCTCAAGTGGCGTCGAACCTGCTTTCCAATGCGATCCAATATGGCGATCAGAAACCGATCGAGATCCGTCTCGGCAGCGATGACGCCACCATCCGCCTCGTCGTCATCGACCACGGCATCGGGATTGCCGATGAGGATCGCGAGCGAATCTTTGAGCGCTTCGCAAAACTCGGCAAGGACAGTCCGAACGTGCGCTTCGGGTTGGGACTATGGATCTCGCGCGAGGTCGTCGGCGCGATGCATGGCACCATCGCCGTCTCCAGCCGGCTCGGCCAGGGCTCGACGTTTACAGTCGAATTGCCGAAAGCGCACGTGACCGGCGCGATGGCTCCTTCCGCATAAATGTCCAACGACCGACATAACTCGACCATTCTGGTCGTCGACGACGATCGCGGCGCGATGGAAGCGCTTAGCGACATCCTCGAATACGAGGGCTATCACGTGGAGCGCGCGCGCAACGGATTGCAGGCGCTCGAGTATCTGCAGCAGACGCGGCCCTGCCCTAGCCTCGTCATCCTCGATCTTCTAATGCCGGTGATGGACGGATGGGAATTCCGCATGCGTCAGAAAGAAGATCCGGAACTGGCGAACATCCCGGTGTTGGTCGTCACCGCGATTGGCGCCACCGCCGGCATCGACGCGGTCAAGATTTTACACAAGCCGGTCGATATCAACGAACTGCTGCAGGCGGTCGCGATTCACTGCACGTGACAGCGCAGCGGTCGCGTGTCGAATGGCTACGGCCTAAGCTGTCGGCATGGACATCAGCAAAATCCCGGTCGGCCATAATCCTCCCTTCGATCTCAACGCGATCATCGAAATTCCGCAGGGCGGGCTGCCGATCAAGTACGAACTCGACAAGGAGGCGGGCACGCTGTTCGTCGATCGCTTCCTGCATACCTCGATGGTGTATCCGGCCAACTACGGCTTCATCCCGCATACGCTTTCGGAGGACGGCGACCCTTGCGACGTGCTGGTGGTCACGCAGGTTCCCGTGATGGCGACGGCGATCATCAGGTGCCGTCCCATCGGCGTGCTGATGATGGAAGACGAGATGGGACCCGACGAAAAAATCATCTCAGTCCCGGTCCAAAAGCTGAACCCCTATTATTCCAACGTCGAAAACTATACCGACTTGCCATCGATGCTGCGGGAGCAGATCGCGCATTTCTTCCGCCACTACAAGGAACTGGAACAGGGTAAGTGGGTTCGCGTCACGCGATGGATGAGCGCGGAGCATGCACACGAGATGGTCCTTAAGTCGATCGCGCGCGCCGAGAAAGCCAGAGCATCAGCGGGTTAGATCGGGCTACTTGATCTTGAGAACGCCACAATCGGACTCGAAATCAACGCAAGGATCCGATGCCGATTGTCCGCGGCACTTTCCTTCGGTAGTTCGTGAGTTCAGGTAGGGGCAAATTTTTCACGATCGGGTAGAGATGGTGCTCCCGTCGCGCGGCGCCTCTGAAGCTTCAAGCGGCGAAATCCGGCGCATTCGCCTTCCAACGTACGACAACAGGTTCAATCCTCCGGACGAACGCTCGCGCAGAAAGCTGAGATTGTTGGACGAGAAGAGTCGCGTCGGGCGCAGCGATATTTCCGCATTGTTCAATACGAACAGGAGGTGATGCATCCGCCAATTGATGGTGTCCTCGCGAAGCTGTCCTCGACCTGATACGCCGAGGGTTTGAAATCCGTACGGATTCGCGAAGCAGAAGTGCAGCGCTTGCGAATTAATCGTCAAATCGGGGACCAGAGAGTCGGAACTTTCCACGAAGGAATGCCTGCCCAGCGACAAAACGGCCGTCTTACCCAAATCGGGAATTCTGACCGTTACGGGCCGCAAGATCTTTAGCAGGATCGAAGGATAACGCTCTCGCAGACCATCACAAAAACGCAAAAAAGACTCTCTCAACAGATGAAAATCCACGTGACCAGGCGAATCGTAGGCGAGTTGATCCGCATTCGAATAGAGTTGGTCGTAGCGTCGTAACGCCTCACCGGAGTCGTAAGGCTCGGAACTGTCGAAAACATCACCCGGATAAAGCACTGCAACCTCCTGATTCCGCGCCGCGAAGTAATCCCTCACGACACGAGGGGTGTTGTGGTAGGGGTTGATGTAGCGATTCTCTTCGGAGCAGTAGTAGATGAAACTCGCGAACGGAATCGTCCGATTTACGCGGAGGTCGCGATGGTTGCCCGAAATCCGCTGAAGGATTCCTTGCGCCATTCGTCGCAGACGATCATCCGGATTCGGTAGACCGCTGTAGAAGGCGATCGAGAACTGGCTGAGCAAGGTCGCAATGTCGCCCACGTCGCCACGAATGATTTGACAGTCGCGGCCCAATATCTGCGCGTCATTGGCATTCAGTATCGTGTCACACCCCCGCGCCTTCACCGCGAGGCATGAGTCCATGACGCCAACGTAATACGAGTAGACCACGGTTCGATCGGTTAGAGGAATAGTTTGGCGATGCGGAAGCAGACGGATGTTTCGGAAACCCAGCTGCTTGAACCTCGCAATCATCTTTTCCGAATTCAGCTTCTGATAAAGGACCGTAACCCTTTGTTTGAAACTGTCCGGCAGGGCCCGCAAGGTGGGATTGTGAAAGTGGTCCGGATGTTCATGAGAAATCCATAGGTAGTCAATTTGGTCGAGTCTGGCATGATCGAAATGTGCCTTTGGTAGCAGCGCCCACGAATTGTTGAACGCCTTTCCGTCAAGCCAAGGATCCGTCCAAATAACGCAGTCGCCGGAACCAATCAGAACAGAAGCGTGCGACACGAGCTCAATTCGCATCCTGAACTCCGCCGACGGCTAAAATTTGCTGAGCCGGCGCAACTCCGGAGCGCTGAGAATGGAAGATGTTTGAAAAAACTTCTCGACTAATGACGCATTCCACAAACCGAAGGAGTTAGCAGGAGCTATTGCATCACATCGGGAGTGCATCAAAAAGGCTGTATGAGTCTCCACCGACGCGCGCAGCGCCCCATCATCGCGATGAGGCGCTGCGCGTGCTTCGCGGACTACTTGATCTTGACGAACGTCACAATCGGACTCGAAATCGGCGTAAGGATCTGATGAGGCGGAGTGTCACGCGGTGCGGCGAGCAGCGCCTCCATGTCAATCAGCGCCAGATAGGTAGAACCTCCGCCGCCAGCCGGATTGTTCATCAGCACGCCGATCACCTTGCCGGTGTTGGGGCTGACGTAGGTCGCCACACCGTTGGGCTCACCCCATCCGCTCCATGCCACACCGTCTGGATCGTTCGGCATGTTCGCATTCACCCAATCGGTTACTGCGAGGCTGGCACTGTTGCCTCCCGAGGCGGCCGGCAGTTGCAACACGCCGATGTTATTGTCGCCGCCGCTCAGCATCGCCAGATGGTTCTTTGACTCGACACTAATTGAGTCGATCCCATTCAGGGCGGTGCCGGTGATGGACTGGATGAGGAACGAAGGCGTGGTCCACTCATGCGTCGTGGCGTTGAAGGTCGCCTGCGACATATCGAACATCGCGATGTCGTCGGGTGGCGTGGCGTTGCAAGTCGCCTTGTTGTGGAAGCTCACGTACGCGATCTGAGTCGACGTATCATAAGCCGTCGTATCGGGCAGATCGTCGCTGGGAGACGGAGGGCTTCCACAGGTTCGGCTATTGCCCTCAAAGATGTTGAAGTCGTTGGTGAGGTCGTAAACCACCGGGCTCGCAGGAGTCGAAATATCGATGATTTGGAAGTGCGGAGCTGAGGTCATAAAGCCCATTGACACGCTGGTCACCTGGAAGTTGGCCGACAGGATCCGGTGATGCATCGCGTCGTAGCCGAAATCCATACCAGGTACTTCGTTCGGATCGGGACCGGTGGCCGAGTTGGTGTTGGTAGCGATCAGACTGCCGAGGGTACCGTTCGACAGAGTAACCGGCAGGAATCCTGAGCCGGTCGAGACGATGCTCAAGCCCAGCACGTCGTCCACCATCGCGCCGCATGCGATGCAATCGCCGTCCGCGTAGTTAACGCTGTTGGGTAGGGGCGATATCGACTGGATAGTCGGGCTGGTGGCGGCAGCCGGAACCAGGTCAACGGTGCCAGTCTGACCCGAGCAAACCACTTGGCCGGTTACCGACGGCGCGCAGGAGTTCACTCGATCAGTTGTGATCAGAGTCGGCGACGGCAATGGGCTCGCGGCGCTCTCGATCACCACCTGGTAGGTGCCGGTGTTGCTCAAGTTGTCGCTACCCTCCGGCACAAAGGCGTTGACCGTCGTTGTGCCACTGATAAATACGCCCAGCGCATTGGCCGAATTCCGATCGGTGGCGCCGGGACTGGAAGTCGCGGTTGGCGAGGCGCTCGAAGTGGAAGTGGCCGTTGGCGTTCCTGCCGCGCTTCCGGTCGCAGTGGCCGTCGCGGTCGCCGTAGCCGTAGGACCGACCGTAGTAGCGGTAGCGGTTGGGCTGGGGATTGGTCCCACCGTCACTCCTACCAGACGAACGGTACGGGTCGCGACGCCGCGGATGCCGGCAGGGTCGGAGATCGAGGAGACAACAATTTCTGCGGTCGCGCGCCCATCAACGACGGGAGCGAACGTCACCGTGAAGGTCATCGCGGATGCCTTTCCGGGTTGTAATATATATGAACCGGAAGGCGGACTAATCGAGAATTCCGCCGCCTGCGGTCCGCTAATCGGGTCCACGTCCACCGTCAGGGCGTTGGTGCTGCGGCCGCTGTTCTCGACGATAAAAGTTCTCGTGTCGGGAAGCACAGGCGGCTTTCGCGCCTTAAAGTTCAACCCGCGAAAGACAAGCCCAAGGGGCGCAACGGTCAGACGACCGAAGTCGGGGGTGGGACGCGCGTCCGGCACAATCGCATCCGGGGATTCATTCGACCCGAATGCGAACGCTCCTGCAACTGACGCGAAGGTTAAGAGGAAAAGGGATAGAACAATGCGAGGGGTGGCAGGTTGATGCATGCTCATAGGCTCCGGTGGTTTGAGCACGAAGGCCTTCATGTTCGCGCCTTCTGGTGCTTCGGCAAATTAATGCTGCACCTCCCGCTTACGATCTGCAATACTTCCTAATCAAGTTGTTCTTTTACGAAACGCCGGGTAATCGCTGCAACTTGCAGCAGAGGCATGAATGCGACGTGGATCAATTTTCCGAACGGTAGCCAGATCATCAGCAACTCGACTGCCATCAGATGCGCCGTGAGAAGCATCGCGTATGGACCCAATGCCGGCGCGCCGCCCAGATGCGGATAGCACATCAGCCCGGTAATCATCGCGACGAAGACCGCGCTCCACGTGAAGTAGTCATCGAAGGCCGAGAAGATGCTCGGCTCGCGCGTCGTCATGCGATGGATGAGGACCGCGACCATCGACGCGAGGGAAACGATCGCGGCGACGAGAACGATCGCGATGGGCAGCGTGGGCCATTGCAATCCGGTGAGCGCGCCGATGAAGAGCACGTGCGGTGCGAAGCCAAACATTACGATGAGCAATCCGCCGTGCATCGCGTAGCTGTCGAGTTGCCATCTTCGATCGGGAACGTGAAGTCCTTTGCGCGCCCAATGCAGGTCGCGCTCGCCGCGACGCAGCGCGAAATCGGCGGCGCGACAGAACGATCCGGCCACCATGATCACCAGCGCCCAATGCAGGCCGGGGCCGCGCGCGAAATCAAGCGCGTCCATTTTGAACCTCGGCTTGAACCTTTGCGCGAGCGTCTTCGCGCGGGAGGCGACGGCGGCGAAAAATCGCGCCGGTGAAAATTCCCGCAATGATGCCCGTGCCTATCGCGACGCCCCACGTATGGCGATTGTTCCACGGCGCGACGTAAGGCGGCGTAAGCTGCGCGCTGCGGCTCATGCGCGTCATCACCAGATGACAATCGAAGCATGCCAGTCGGCGCGCGCCGTGGAGGCTACCATGCCAGAACGCTTCGTCATGACATTGCATGCAGGCGCGGTTGGCGACCTCGATCGATTGCCCGCGATCGATGCGAAACTCGACCAGCCCACCCATCGAAACGCCGCCGCCCATGATGGCGTGATTGCTGCCCGGCCCGTGGCATCCTTCGCATCCGCGCCGTTCGAGGTCGTTTTCCGGTTTGACCTGAAACAGCCGGCCCATTTTGGTTTTGGCAAATTCGCCCGAGAGATCGGCATGGCACGCATAGCAGTAGGCGCTGCCGATATACCTGGGCTTCGCGAAGTAGCCGAGGTTGCGGTCGAGGTCGGCGGTATCGGCACTTGCGTGCGTCGCGAGCGCGAGCACGCAAACGATGGTCACGAAGCACAGGCATCTTCGGTCGAGCACGCGACTAGCTTATGGCAACATCGCGCGGCGCAGGCCAGCCGCAGGTTTGCTTGACTGCACGCGATGGAACGGAAATGCTGAATGCCTCGCGCGGAGAGGTTCGGGAGTTTGGTTTAACCGGCCTGACTCGAAATCAGGTGAGCCTAACGGCTCCGGGGGTTCGAATCCCTCCCTCTCCGCCATATATGGACCCAGCCGCTTTGCAAGCACCTAGCCCCGAAAATTTCTGGACTTCCGGTTGCGGCCATATATTCGGCTTCTTAGTGGGCGACTTCGGATTGTCGCCCGAGCCATGATGTGTGAGCCGCGCACCTGGAGCTCGTCAACGAGAAGGCCTCTAAACTTTGGGCCGTGGCGGAGATCAGCGTTGCCAGGTGCCGGTCAAACCGGAATGCCATCAATCCTCTGAGTAAGTAACCCTTCGCAACTCGTTGGTGTGAACTGTGGCTTTTTACCTTAAAGCATTTTTCCGGCCCGCCCTTCACCGCTTGGGGGCGGGCCGGGAAAATGCCGATTCTGAACTCGCGACGGCGCGCCGTGCGGCTTCAGTGTCAGTCGGCCTTGAGGCTGGCGCTGAAGCTGCTGGGGCGGCGTCGCGCTCGACTGTCGAGCGTGGCCCATATCGGGACGGTAAGTTTGGCCGAAGCGCAACACCGCCCAGGCCACGCGAGCATTTTTGTTAGCCAGCGCTACCGCCGCGATGTTGTTGCCGCGCCTCGATTGAAGGCGCTGTAACCAAAGGCTGCGCGAGTCATCTTTGTTGCGCGCAGCGTACAGCGCGGAGCGCGCACCGTGGATCAACAAGGTGCGCAGATAGCGGTTGCCGCGTTTGGTGATCGGCAACATCACGGTCTTGTTACCCGTGTTGCTGTGACCTGGAACCAGTCCCAGATAGGCGCTGAGGTGGCGGCCGTTTTTGAACTGATGGCCTTTTCCCGTGGCCGCTACCAAAGCAGTGGCAGTTATCGGACCGATACCTTCAATCTTGAGCAGAGCGCGACAGCTCGCATCATTTTTTGCGATGCCGGCGATGCGGCGGTCGTAAACCTCGATTTCCCGCCGATATAGTTTGAGCATGCGCCACTGAGCGGCGATCAGCTGCTTGAGCAAAGAGCTAAGCCGTTGCTCGTCGTATTCGAGCAGCTCGGGTAGCGCACGGTTCAACGCAGCTAACCCGCGTGCGATCGTAATGCCGTATTCCAGCAATAGCCCGCGGATCTGATTGGCCAGCAGCGTGCAGTGGCGGACGTTTACCTGCCGTACCCGGTGGAGCGCCTGGAGATCCTGTTGTACCCCAGTCTTGGGCTCAACGAAGCGCATGCTGGGCCGACCGCTCGCTTCACAGATCGCTGCCGCATCGTTGGCGTTGTTCTTGTTGCCGTCGAGATAGGGCTTGACCTTGTTGGTCGGCAACAGCCGCACGGTGTGACCGAGCTTGCTGATCTCGCGATACCAATAGTGCGCACCGCCACAAGCCTCCAACGCTACCGTGCAGGGTTCGAGCTGGGCGAAATACTCCAGCACACGGTCGCGCTTAAGTGTCTTGCGCAGCACCGCTCGCTCGCGTTGGTCGACCCCGTGCAACTCAAAGATCTGCTTGGCGATATCGAGACCGATTCTGGTAACTTTCATTTTGGACCCTCCCGCTGTTCGTAACGATGGTAGTGACTAAACCATCGCTGGCTCATTTTGAAGCCGTTGAACCCGGGCTGGGTCCATCACATCAACCAGTCGCTGGGTTCTGGCCTCTCCTCGACCGGCCTTGCAGAAAGGGCGCTTTTGCGGGCCTTTTGCGCGAATTTACGGTCGCATCAGGGATCCGGGAGAAAGGATATTTGCGCCCTATTGCCCAAATGGACGCGCTTTTCTCTGCTCACGATTCCTGCGAGACCCTTTCGCAACATTAGAGGCCGGTGGAGAACGTCTATCGGTAGCGATGTTAGCGCACTTCCGGGTACCGGGTAATCGGAAGAATTCCAAAGCTGCCGCACTACTCCGACGATGAATCCGATCAAGCCGCCGAAAACCCGAACAGCCGTCGTTGCTTGCTCCAGTCGGCGATCGGCTTGCGCAGCTCAAGGACCGAAAGGTCTCGGGGCTGCCTTCCATCGAGGATGGCCTCAACAATGTCGGGAGCTAGGAAAGCTGCTCGCAAGATGCGGCGTGCGTAACGGCTCCTGACCCCGGCCCGCTGGGCGATCTCGGTCACGGTTTTTGCCCTGCCGCTGAGCAATTCGTTGCGCCAATGGTGGCCCAGAACCACGGCTCTGATCAGTTCTGTGTTGAGCCCGGCGCCGGAGTTGTTGGCTTCTTCTCGACCGAGGACCACCTGCGTTCCGCTGCGAGCGGTGCGCGTGTGAAATGGGATCTCGATTGCCTGTTTCTTCTCTGTCCTAGATGGCGGCGAGTTCGTTTCACGCTCATCGTCGGACGAACGAAGGGCGCTGGCGTCGAAACGAATGCGAACCAGTCCTTCCGAAAGCTCGACCCGCTTGAGAACTCTTCGTAGTAGGGCGTAGCGATCTTGGTCTTCACCGTTTTGGGCATCTGCCACGATAGCCTTAGTTCGGCTATCCGCAGCGAGCGCCGCGAGCGCCTGGTCGGCGACCAGATGCTCGAGTTCGTGCGCCGGAATCCGCGCCAGACTCCCAGGCGCTTCGTCGCGTTGCCGGAGCACCGCCCGGCTTACATAGTAGCGATACCTTCGCCCGTCCTTGTTGGCGTGAAGGGGGCTCATCCGGTTTCCGGCGTCATCGAAGATCAGCCCCTTGAGCAGCGAACCTGACGCGTGGTGTTTCCCGTTCATTTCGCCGCTGCGGTTGGCGGCGAATACTTGCTCGACCTGATCCCAAAGATCCGGCTCGATAACGGCAGCGTGCTCACCCCGATAGCTTTGATCCCTGTGGACCACCTCCCCCAGGTAAATCCGATATCGAACACGCAGAGCGCCCCCTGCGTGGCAGCGCGAACGAAGGAAATGACCGCGTCCTCGAAGTCGAGGCCTCCTCGCGTGCTCTTCAAATCCGGCTACGCTTGGTCTCTATCCGCGCGAGCGCCTCGCGCACTTCTTTCTCGAACTCCGTCTGGCGCACCTCCTGCTGTTTCGCGAACTCGGTCTGTGTCGCGGCGTGCTCTTGAAGTAGCTTCTTCAGGCTCGCCTTCAAGATTGCCATCGGGGAATCGGGAGCGTCCGGATTCACCGCCGCCAAGACCTCTTGGCGCGCGTGATGCGTCTCCCGCACCAGGCGGCTGAGAAGCGAGTCTTCGTCATTTGCGTCGAGAGCTGCAAGCGCCGCCGACAGTTGCTTCGCGCGATCGTGATCGGCCCCTTTCAGCTCCTCCCGAAGACTGCGAAGGAACCGTGCAACGGCGCCATCCTCGGCCAGTGGATCCAGCGCGCGTACGAGCTCGGCGTGGCCTTGGCTCATCACAACCTGAAGCTGGCCCTCGAGGATCTTCACGAGGCCTTTGCGAATGGTTTGACGCCCGTCGGCTCGGCACGCCTCATCTCATGATTTCTGTTTGGTGGGTTTCGATCTCGAGCAGGGCCGGACCCATCCGAAATTGACATAACAGCCGGTTTCACTTCTCGCGCCAATTCGCTAGCAAGCCTTGCTGCTGCTCAAATTGCGCTCCCGATGGGATTATTGTAAGGACAAGTTAACATGGCGCACGAGCTATGTACGGGCGACACCTTTGATCTCCATTTCACCCAGAACCCTAAGTGCGAAGTATCCCTGTACGTGCGATGCGGTGTGCGCGGTCAGATAACCCTTGAGACTCGCCTCACGACCACACTTAGATGGCCACGCTGTACTGAGGTGGTCCATGAACCAGATTGTATTCCGCCTTGATCAAGTAGCCGTAAAGAGCGAGATAGGTCGGCTGCGAATTTCAGCCGAATCACGCCGAACATTGGATCCCCGTTGACTACTTCACCACCTATGAGTGGAATCAATGCCGCGTTTAGTATCTGGAATGCCTTCTGCAGTTCGACATGAACCGCGTAGGCGGGATCGAGACTCTTTGGCGGCGAGATGAGGATTTGCATGAGCCACCTTGGAGACGGAATTCCGTTTCTGATATTAGACTAGGTTCTAGTCAAACGTTCCGTCAAATGATTATCGTTTCAAAACTGTCACCGAGATAACTGACTGAAACTCACGCTAACAATTGTGCGGTCTTGAGATCGGTGGGACAAATGCGGGCACCGTTGGCCGCTCCTTTGTCCGCGAAGGATAGCCCAGTTCTGATCAGAATTGTCTGGATCCGCTCCTCGTGGAAAAACGAATCTGGAAAATGAAGCCAAATCATTTGGCAATAGTTCTGTTCGCGCCAGTAGTTCACCTAACCGTCCGAAAGGTCCTTCTGTAGTGCGTTGTGAGCACGGCCTGCGAGGTTTTCCATTCAAGTAACCAGCCGTCGCTGAATCTGAATCCTCGGGGACATACGCGGTCCGGCGGGGTCTGGGCGGAGGAGATTCCGCGCGTGTGGAAAAATCTCCTCTCAGGTTCCACATGCATCAATCGTGAGCAGCGAAAGTCATCGCCAAAATCAGCCTATGGCTGAGCCGCCTGTGCGGCGCTTTAGCCAGGACGGTGGCCCGACAGCGGCCTTGGCGGTCCCTAACAGAATGGACACCATTCCAGCCAAGTGGCCTAGCGTACGTACTGAGCGATTGGACTGATCTGTTTCAGCTACCACGACTTCGTCAGTTTGTCGCGGCGCCGGTCGAAGCAGTTCGAACGAAGTCAAGATAGGCGGCGAAGGAAGGCCTCGCCTGGAGCCCACTCGCGAAGCCTCGACGCCGAGACCGTCAAGTATCCGGCTCCAACCCGTCTCGGTGCGCCTGATCGATTCAGGAATGATACCCTCGTGGATAAGTCTCAGCTTGCATCCTCTTTTGACCCGCTTTAGCTGGACGGTCACTCTGGTAGCCCGGAGCGACTCTTGCGGAACCGCCAGCGTGAAAACAAGGCGGCGCGGGCGTTCTATCTCCAGATATTGTCCAAGGCGCTCGATGTCCACACCATCGCGACGTTCTACAGCGAGAAATAGTCCTCCTACCCGAGGGTCGATTTGAAGCCATATCATCTGGCCGCTGGCAGTGGAGAACAGCCACTCTCTTGCATGGTCGACATCCAGCCAAGCATCGAAGACGCTTTCGGGAGATGCTCTCAACCATCGAGTCCTGCGAATCTTGATGTATTCGTGAGCAAGCTTAGAAATGGTCAGCCGTTCTTCCTTCATTGGCGGCATCCGCATCCCGTCCCGTTTGCAGGCAAGTGAAGAAGCGAGGCTTCGAAGCAAAGTTACGGAAAAAATCCGCTAGGGAGTCTCCAGCCTCGTCATTTTTACTATTCGTTTTGCCAATGTCGCGTGTCTACCGGCAATTCGACGCATGGTATGACTTTTCTATTCAATCAACCGGTAAGAAGGGCTAGAGCGGGTCCGCAAGCTGGCTGGTTAACGCGCGATGCCGCCTGTAACTCGCGGAGCAGGCAGTGGTGAACGGCGCACCCACTCGGCTTTCTCGAAACGCTGGTGCAGACTGAACTCGAGGATCGCGAACAGCGAGTGATCGAGCGACGCATCCGCGAAGCTCGTCTGCCGCAGCCGAGGTCGTCCCAAGCAACGCCGTCACATGGAACAGCCACAAACCGAGGACCGGGCCGCCACGAAACAAGATGTGCCCGTCAGAGCCATGCCCCTTAATGCCGCCGGAGCAAGACGCGATCATATCAATGTGTACATTGCGACCATTTCCCGGACGGTTCTTACTGCTTAAGCGAGTGCCAAATTGCGACGCAATCTATCGCGCTGACCGGATTAGCGTAAGTGGCGGCGCATACGAGTTAGTAAAAACTCACTGCAATGTGCCATATGCGAATT
>CAWBJR010000002.1:0-304151 GCA_963789085.1 uncultured delta proteobacterium
TAAGAGCATCGGCCCGGAGAAGAGCCCGGGGCCGAAGCTGTTCTGCCTTTCGGGCCATGTCAATCTGCCCGGCCTGTATGAGTTGCCGATGGGCTTTCCGCTGAAGGATCTCATCTACGGTGTCGGCGGCGGTATCCTCGGCGGCAAGCAAGCTCAAAGCGGTGATCCCTGGAGGATCATCGTTTCCGGTTTTCACCGCCGATGAGGCGCTCAAGGTCAACATGGATTTCGATTCGGTGTGCCGGCCGGATCGCTGATGGGTACCGCGGGCGAGATGGCGATGCACGATGAGACGTGCATGGTCGATGTGCTGAATACTGTCGCGCACTTCTATCATCATGAGTCATGCGGGCAGTGCACGCCGTGCCGCGAAGGATGTGGCTGGATCGAAAAGTTGCTGACCGACCTCGAAGACGGACGCGGCAAGATGGAAGACCTGCAGTTGCTCATCGATGTCTCGAGCAACATGGAAGGCAATACCATTTGCGTGCTCGCTGACAGCCTCTCGATGCCGGTGAAGAGCTTCGTGCCGAAGTTCCGCAGCGAGTTCGAGGATCACGTGCGGCTCGGACGTTGTCCATTTAAGGATCGCAACGCCAGCGCTGCGAAGGCTGCGGCGTAACAGAAATTCAGGACAGTTAGATGCCGAAGCTCACCATCGACGGCAAGGAAGTCGACGCGCCCGACGGGATCAATCTAATCCAGGCCGCCGAGCGGCTCGGAATCGAAATCCCGCATTACTGCTATCATCCCGCGCTGACCATCGTCGGCAATTGCCGGATGTGCCTGGTCGAGGTCGAGAAGGCGCCCAAGCTTCAGATCGGATGCAACACGCGCGTCGCTGAAGGCATGGTGGTGCATACTCAAAGCGCCAAGACCAAGGCCGCGCAGAAGGCGGTGCTGGAGTTTCTGCTCATCAATCATCCGATCGATTGCCCGGTCTGCGATCAGGCGGGCGAGTGCAAGCTGCAGGACTACTACATGGAGTTCGATGAGCAACCCTCGCGCTTTCCGCTCGGCAAGAAAGTGCGCAAGGGTAAGGCGATCGACATCGGCTCCGATGTGATGCTCGATCAAGAGCGCTGCGTGCTGTGCGCGCGATGCACGCGTTTCTTCGACGAGGTCACGCATACCAGCGAGCTGGCGATTTTCAATCGCGGCGATCACGACGAAATCGACATCTATCCGGGCAAGCCGGTGGCCAACAAATACGCCGGCAACGTGATCGATATTTGCCCGGTCGGCGCGCTGACCGAAAAGGATTTTCGCTTCCGCATGCGCGTATGGTACCTGCATCGTGCGCAATCGGTTTGCGCCGGATGCGAGCGCGGATGCGCGATCGATATCCATCATCAGCGCGCGCGCATCTATCGTTACAAGCCGCGTTACAATCCGGACGTAAATTCCTACTGGATGTGCGATGAGGGCCGGCACGACTTCGTCAAGCTGCAAACCGAGACGCGGTTGACCGCGCCGCTTTACCAGGATCGCGACCGCCTGATGCCGGAAGAGTGGGGCGTCGCGGCGCGTCGCATCGCCGCAAATATCGAGACGGTCAAAAAGGCGTACGGCCCGCGCGCGATTGGCGCGGTCGTCGGCGCGCAGGCGACCAACGAGGAAGCCTTCGCGCTCAAGCGCCTGATGCGCGACACCATCGGCTCCGATCGAATCGCGATGGTTAGTTTCACGCCGATCGGCGCGAGCGGCGAGGATAACTTCCTCATTCGCGCGAACAAGAATCCCAATACCCGCGGCCTCGAGGCGCTGGGACTTCCGGCCAATCAGCTCGGCGCATTGGCCAAGGCGGTCGCGGACGGCGAACTCAAGATGCTGATCGTGATGCGCGCGGATTTGGTTCGCGTGATGGGCGAGGCCGAGTTCGTCAAAGCTTTTGGCGCGTTGGACTTTCTGATGGTGCTCGACACCGATGCGAACGAGTTGGTGCGGATGGCCAACCACGTACTGCCAATCGGCACGTATCCGGAGACCGACGGCACTTTCACCAACTTCGAAGGACGCGTGCAGCGAATCTCGCAGGCTTTCCCTCCGCCGGGAGAGGCGCTGACGGGCATCGAGGCGATCGCGCGCCTCGGGCACGCGATCGATGGAAAAGATCGTCCTTCAGATGCTGCTTCTATGTTTGCTCAGATGGCGTCGTCCGAGGCGCCATTCGAAGGACTTAGCTTCGATGGGCTGATGCCGTATGGCGCGCAGCTCAAAGGCAGCGAGCTCTAGTCGACCGGCGGGCCTTCGATCACTTCAATTTTTTCAAGGTAATCGGATAGATCGCCAACAAGTATACGCGCGGAATCGCGATCGCCTCTTTTGCCGCACGCTTCCAGAGCGGCGCCGATTTCGCTCATCGCGTCGAAGCCGAAGCTGCCGCCTTCGCCCTTAATCTTGTGGCCCAGCGACGCGATAGTGGCGAGGTCGCCGCTTTCCACTGCGCCCTTCAGCATCTGCAGGTCGGCGCGCTTGCGGGTAAGGAACTCGGGGATCAGGTCGATCAGATCCGGATCGACTTTGACTGTCACGCGTTGCATGGTCTTCCACTCGGCGCCCATCCCTATCTCATTACAGCTTCGGCCGACTCAATGGAATTGGCGATCGCCTCGAGCAGGGTGGTTTTCTTCACCGGCTTGCTGACATGCATGTCGCATCCGGCGTCCTTGGCACGGCGCACCGCGTCGTCCAGCGCCGAGGCGGTAAGCGCGATGATCGGAGTGCGCTTGCGACGTTGATCTCGTTCGAAATCGCGAATCATTCGCACCGCCGTATAGCCGTCGAGCACCGGCATCTGGATGTCCATGAGCACGACGTCGTATGCCCCCGCGATGTACCGATCGTAGGCCAGCTGCCCATTCTCGGCTTCGTCCAGCGCGTATGGCGTCTTCTTGAGGTATGCGCGGATCAACATCCGGTTGTCAGGCGAGTCATCAGCAAGCAGGACACGCAGCGGACGCGCGACGATCTCGGCTTCGCCGGGCGCAGGAGGATTGCGGAGCTGTGAATTGGCGGCCATTTCCTGCGGCTCTCCGACTCCGAGTATCTCCTGTACCGTGCCATAAAGTTCCCGCTGCTTCAGCGGTTTGACCAGGTAGTTCATCGGGTCCAATCCATTGGAGGGAGGTAGTTTGCCGGCCAACCCGGTTGAATTCATCATCACGATGATTGGCGTTCTGGCGCCATTGCTCTGTTCAAGACGGTTGAGCATTTCGAAGCCGTCCAGGTCCGGCATGTCGGAATCGACCAGCAGCAATCCGAACGGCTTTCCTTGTTTAGTTGCGGCCTCGAAGGAGTGCAGGCCCGAGCGGACCGAGTCAGCCTCGGTGACGATGGCGCCTTTCGCTTCGAGCATCGCGCGCGCGATCGCCCGGCTGGTCGCGCTATCGTCAACCAACAGCACGCGCAATCCCTCGATCTTCGGGTCGGCGATGGGACGAAGCGCGAGGCTGGGAGCTTCGGGGACGCTCAGCTGGACCGTGAAGGAGAAAACGCTGCCCCGGCCCGGAACGCTTTCCGCGCGGACGTCGCCGCCCATCAGCGTGACCAGCCGCTCGACGATCGCGAGGCCGAGTCCGCTGCCGCCGTAGCGGCGCGTGGTCGATGAATCGGCCTGCGTGAAGGCGGAGAAGATGTGCTCGAGTTTGTCGTCTTCGATGCCGATGCCGGTGTCGCATACGGAAAATTTGAGGTTACCGTGTACCGTCGAGTCCGGATTGGGCTCGACTTCGATCAGCACCTGACCCTGATCGGTGAACTTGATCGCGTTACCGATGAGATTGGTGAGGACCTGGCGGATGCGCAGCGGGTCGCCAATCACCACGCTCGGCAATGTCGGCGCAAAGCGCAGCGCGAGTTCCAGTCCTTTTCCATGCGCGCGCACCGCCAACGTATCGGCGATTTTTTCCGTCAACTCGACTACATCGAACTCGACTTTCTCGAGGCTCAGCCGCCCGCTTTCGACTTTCGCCAGATCGAGGATGCTGTTGATCAACTCCAGTAGCGCGGTGCCGTTGCCGATGACCGTATCGAGGCATCGCCTCTGCTCGGCCGTCAGTTCGGTCTCCGACATCAGGTCCGACATCCCGAGGATCGCGTTCATCGGGGTGCGGATCTCGTGCGACATGCTGGAGAGGAATTCCGATTTGGCCTTCGAGGCCGCGAGCGCCGCATCGCGCGCGTTGGCGAGTTCCTGCTCGGCGCGCTTGCGCTCGGTGATATTTCGCATGGTGCTGATAAAGATGGGGCTGCCGCTCGGATCGGTGGTGGCGCGGCCCATGAATTCGCATTCCACCCAGCGCCCGTCCGCGGCCAGGATGCGTGCTTCGGATCTGACGACCTTTTCGGGATTCTGGAACGCGTAGCGTGTGAGTTCCGCTTGCTCCATCAGATTGTCGGGATGGACCAGGTGGAATGGGGTGGTTCCGGTCATACTCCCAGGCGCATAGCCGAGTTCTTCGCGTCCGGCGCCACCGGTTAAAACTATCTTTCCCGCGTAATCGAGAACCAGGATGACATCGGACGAAGCTCCGATTACATTGCGGAAATATTCCTCGCTCTGCTGGAGTTTGAGCTCCTGTTGCTTGCGTTCCGAGATGTCGCGCGCAATGGTCAACCCGCATTGCATCCCGTTGAGTTCCAGTACCACGGTGGAAATGAGGCAGGGGATTTCGCGCCCATCGCGGGTGAGCACTGCGGCTTCCGAATTGCGGACTTCATCGCGAGTATAGAGATCGACGACATCATCCATCGGGTCGCGGGAGCGTTTGGTGTGCGGAACTTCCCAGACATGTTTTCCGAGAACTTCCTCACGCGCGTAGCCGAAGACCTTGAGGAAGGCGTCATTGACGTCGAGATAGCTGCCATCCGAGATGTCGATGACGTACAGCGGGTCGGCGATCGAATCGAAAATCTTGCGCAGGGTCGCCTGACTTTCGCGCAGAAGGCGCTCGGCTTCGAGCAGATCGGAAATGTCGCGCGCCATCGCAACGCAGCACGGGCGCCCGCTGAGTTCGACCACCACCGCTGAGATCAAACTGGGAATCTTGCGGCCGTCGCGCGTTTGCACCATGACGTTCATGTTGCGGACGCCACCCGCCTTAATCCGGCGCAGGAATTCCTCGCGCTGCGCGAGATCCGCCCATATGCCCGTGTCGAGGTCGGACCGCCCGATGATTTCTTCCTTGGTGAGTCCATGAAACCGGCAGAATTCCGGATTCACGTCGGTCCAGGTGCCGGTGGTTATGTCCATGATCGCCATCGGATCGAGGCCTGATTCGAAAATTTTGCGCAGGCTCGCCTCGCTCTCCTGAAGCTTGAGCTGGGCATCCTTCAAATCCGAGATGTCGCGGCTGATGGTCATGAAGCACTGCTGCCCGTCGAGATCGACCATCACTCCGGAAATCAGGCTGGGGACCAATGCGCCGCCCTTGGCTCGGAAGATGGCCTGCATGTTGCGCGCCTCGCCGTTCTTGAACACTGCGGCCGCGAACTCGTCGGAGGTTTGGCGGTCGGGCCAGATGCCCAATTCCCAAAACGCCTTGCCGATGCAATCCTCGCGGCTGAAACCGGTCAGCCTAATGAATTCCTCGTTGACGTAGACATAGCGCCCGCGCTTGTCGTGAATGCATACGGCGTCGGGGCTGGATTCGAGGATCTTGCGTAGAGTCGCCTCGCTCTCGCGCAGCCTGCGCTCGGCCTGCTTAAGGTCGGAAATGAAGCGTACGACGTTGATGACGCAATTTTGACCGCTGATAACGACCCGTACCGAAGATATCAGCGCGGGAACCGGACTTTCCGATCCTGCGAGCCGCAGTTGAACCTCGAGGTTTCCGACAAACCCCTGATCACGTACTTGCTTGAAGACCGCGTCGCGTACCGTGCCATCGAGAAACCCGAGTTCCACCGCGTTACTGCCTACCGCCTGCTCGCGGGTGACACCGGTGCGGCGCACGAATTCTTCGTTGACCTCAAGGATTTTTTGGCTATCGAGGCTGGTCACTACGATCGCGTCGGAGCTCTTCTCGAAAATCTGGCGGAATTTTTCTTCGCTGTCGCTTAGGCGACGCTCGGTTTCCTTAATATCGCCGATGTCGCGGGAAGTGGTCAGCACGCATCGCTCGCCGTCGATATCGATCGACACCGCGCTGAGCAGGAAGGGCACGATCGTCCCGTCCTTGAGCTTGAAGTTCTGCTCGAAGTTCCTCACGCAGCCGTTGGTTTCGAGCTGGCGAAGGAACTCGGCGCGCTGTTCGTCGCTGGTCCAAAATCCCAATTCAGATGCTGGAACGCCGATCACTTCCTCTGCCGAATAGCCGGTGAATCGCGAAAACTGTTGGTTGACCCGCACATAAGCTCCATCGGAGAAACGGGTAACCGCGATGACATCGAGCGCGGAGTCGTAAATTTGACGCAGCGTGGCCTCGCGTTCCGCCAGCAGCTTCAGGGCCGACTCGCGCTCGATCGAAAGGTTCTCGCTAATCGTGATCTGATGCCGGAGTTCACGATGATGCATCTCGAGCGCCGCGATTTTGTCTGCGATCAGCACCCGATAATTTTTCTGCAGCCGCGTGCTCGCCTGGGCCAGCGATACTACGGTGAACAATCCGAGCCAGTGCATGAAGGCATTTGGATCGAGGCCCGGCTGCGATGATTCGAGCACGTAAAAACACAAGATTCCGATCCATCCGATCAGCGCCTGCCACCCCGCCTCCCATGGCGCCAGCGTTCCCACTCCAATCACCAGCCCGACGATCGAGATGAACAGCGGTTCGAAGGTGCCGGCGGCGATATCGATTCTGGTAGTCGAGATCATCAGACCGGCGCACACCGCCACGCAGGCCTCGCGCCAGAATCGCGGTACCAACGGTGTGAAGGTCACAAGGAACGCAATCAGGCCGATTGCGATGTTTAAAAAATGAAATAGCTCCGTGTCCTGGAAGTTCGCTGGAGATGCGATCAGGTGCTCCGCCGCATACGCCATCTGAAACAGGACAATCAGAATAGCGCCAGCACGAAGCAAACCGGTCCGGTTGGTACTGAGCTGATCGTTCGCGGACCAACTTGCGGTCGAGGACGAGCCATCGCGCGAGCGGAAAGCCGGTGCGGGCGGCGCCTCGGAGTGACGAGCCTGTGCGTTATGCGACTGAGACCCGTCGTGGGTCAGTTTAGGTGCTGCAGCCAACGCTCCCCCTCAGCAGACGATCACTACGGAAGGGAAGCAATTGGAGTGCCCGACAAATGTCACTCAACTGCAACTATAAAATGGCTATGCAGCTTTTATCGTCGCTATGAGATGCTTATGTTGATTGCATACGAGCGATAACGCTAGTCTTGGCCTCGCACAGCGCCTAACCCGCCTGCCGCAGCGCGGCTTCGAAGTCTTCGATGAGATCCTCGGTCGTTTCGAGGCCAACCGACAACCGGACCAGGCCATCGCTGATGCCCACCGCGGCGCGATCCTCGGGTGACATCCCTGCGTGCGAAGTGGCCGCGGGCCGCGTGATGAGCGACTCGATACCGCCGAGGCTCGGCGCCGAGATCGGGATGCTCGTGTTCGCGATGAACGCTTCCGCTGCCGAGAGGCCTCCGATCAGCTCGAAGCTGAGTACCCCGCCGAAGCCATCGAACAGCTCGCACGCCCGCAGATGATTAGGATGACCCTCGAGGCCGGGATAATTGACCCTCGCGACTTGCGGATGCTGCTCGAGAAATCGCGCGATCTTAAGCGCGCTTTCGTTCTGATATCGCACGCGCACCGCGAGCGTCTTCATCCCACGGCTGAGCAAAAAGCACGCGTGAGGATCGAGTGCGCCGCCGAGATGATTCAGCTTGCGCCTGATACGATCGATCTGCTCTCGCTGTCCGATCACTGCGCCCGCGACGATATCCGTATGCCCGTTGAGATACTTGGTCGCGCTATGAATCGACAGATCGAAGCCAAGCTCAGCGGGCCGGAAGTTGATGGGGCTCGCGAAAGTGTTGTCGACGATCGATATCAGCCCGTGACGCCGCGCAAAATCCACCACCGCCTGCAGATCCGGCACTTGCAGCAGCGGATTCGAAATCGTCTCGACATAAATCGCGCGCGTGTTCGGTCGAATCAGTTCGCGCCATGACGCGGGCTCGTCCGCGTCGATCAGGTCGGCTTGATATCCCAGTTCGGGAAAATCCTGAGTGAGAAGATCGAAGGTGCCGCCGTACAGGCAATTCTGCGCGAGCAGATGACCGCTCGCGCCGAGCGTCGTCATCAGCGTTGCGGAGATTGCCGCCATCCCACTGCCCGCGACCAACGCGGCTTCGGCATTTTCGAGTGCCGCGAGCTTGCGATGCAACACGTCATGATTTGGCGTGTTGCTCAGCCGGATGTATCGGAGATCGTGATAGCTCTTCGCATCAGCCGATTCGAAGGTCGAGGACTGGAAGATGGGCGTGGTGACCGCGCCCTCGATGAGCGGGTCCGGCTCGCCGCTATGAATCAGCTTGCTCTCGATGCCCTTGATCAGTCGCGCCATCGCGTGTCTCCGTATTGACGATGTAGCCGCGGATATCGTGCACTAGCACGCGACTTTGCGTATAGACTGAAAGGATCGTGAAAGCGCTCATTGTCGGCGGAGGAATCATCGGCGCGTCGTGCGCGTGGCGGCTCGCCTCGGAAGGCATTGCGGTCACCGTTCTCGAGCGAGGACGGCTGGGACAGGAAGCCTCGTGGGCAGCCGCCGGACTCATCGGGCCGCAGGGCGAGGCCGACCAGCCCGGGCCGTTTTTCGACATCTGCATGGCCGGCAAAGAGTCGTTCGATCGATCGGTCGATCGCCTCACGAAGGAAAGTGGCGTCGATCCCGAATACGATCGCATGGGCATGCTCTATGTCGCGTTCTCGGAGCATGAGCGCGCGGACCTCACCAACCGTGCGCGATGGCAGCGGGAAGCGGGCGCCGTAGCCGAAGACCTCACGACCGCGCAGGCGCTCGCGCTGGCGCCGATGTTGTCGTCGAAGATCACGTACGCGCTGCACCTGCCGACCAACTGGCGCACCGATAATCGCAAACTGACGCAGGCCTACGTCGCCGCGGCTGTCAACGCGGGCGCCGAGTTTCGCGAGGGCATGCGTATCGATGCGATCGCGATGAAAAATGGCCGCGCCGCGGGCGCCGTCGCGCATGACGGCCAAACCATGGCGGGCGATATCATCATCAATGCCGCCGGATCGTGGGCGAGCGAGCTGCGCGGGCTGGAAGCCGACAAGATCCGATTCTTCCCGGTGCGCGGGCAAATTCTGTGTTTCGAGGCGCGCCCCGGCCTCATCGAGCCGTCGCTATTCTCGACGCGCGGAATCCTGGTGCCGCGCCGCGATGGTCGCCTCATCGCCGGCTCCATCTTCGAGGAAGCGGGGTTCAACAAGACGCTGACCCTCGGCGGCATGACCCACATCCTGCGCGCTGTGCACGAATTGGTGCCGAGCCTATCAGAACTGCCGTTTCGCGAGGCGTGGGTGGGACTTCGCCCCGCGGTCGACGATTTGATGCCGGTACTCGGCCCGTCGCCATCGGTGCCGAATGTGTTCTACGCGTGCGGGCACTTCCGCAGCGGCATCCTGTTGTCGTCGCTGACCGGCGAGCTCATCGCCGATTTGGTGAAAGGGCGATCGCCGAAGATCGATCTGGCTCCATTTGCACCCGCACGTTTTCAGCGTGGCGTGGTGAAGGCGCCGATCAAACACAAGTCGGTGGCGTGAGGTCGGACGATGGCCATCATCGCACTTGGACTGATTCGCGATTTGTTCTTCCGCTCCAAACTTGATGCGGTCGCGGCGTCGCTGGATGCGGAGATTGTTTACGCGTCGGACCTCGCGAACGCGGCGCGGCGCGCGACCGAGAAAAAGCCGTCGGTCGTGTTCGCGGATCTTTCCGATGCGTCATTTCCGGCCGCCGACACCGCGCTGAAAATTCGGGAAGTCGCGCCCGATGCGAAGCTGATTGGGTTCGCCTCGCACATCGATCTGAAACCCCTACGGGCAGCGCGCGAGGCCGGCTTCGATCAGACTTTGTCGCGTAGCGAATTCACCGCCCGCCTCGCCGAGTTCCTGAGGTCCTAGCGAGCAGCGCAGAAGGCAGAGAAACCACAGAGGCACAGAGACACAAAGGTAGGAGAAGAGGGCGAACGTCTCGCAAGCCGCTCGCCTAACATTTCAAATGGTCGGATTTTCCTCCTGTCCGACCTCAGTGTCTCTGCGCCTCTTTGGTGAATCTTTTTCCGTTACTGCGCGAGCGATGCGGCGGTGAACTTGCCCGTCGTCGGATCGTAAATCTCGCTGTCGGTGAGATCGACCTGAGGCGTACCCGGCGCACTCTGCGAATGCCCACCTTTGATGACGACAGTGCCGTCATCGCGCGCCGTGGCAGATGGACATGCGCGCGCTTTCGTCATCGAGCCGGTCGGGGAAAATATCGCTTTGTCGGGATCGTAAATTTCGGCCGAGTTGAGCGCGCCGCCATTAGCCAGCGCGCTCGCGCCGCCGGCGATCAAAACCTTGCCATTTTTCATGATGGTAGCGCTGTGGCATACGCGCGCGACGCTCATCGCGCCGACTCTGCCGAATTGTCCTGCCGGATCGTAGATTTCCGCCGCGTTGATTGCCTCGCGCTCGGGCTCGTCGCATCGCACGCCGCCCGCGATCAAGACCTGGCCGCTCGGCAACTGCGTCTCGGAGCCGAAGCATCGCGGCGTCATCATCGAACCGGCCGGCTGCACAATCGCGAGGACAGGATCGAAAATCTCCGCCGGCGCGATGAGATAGCGCGCGGCATTGTAGCCTTGTGCAATTAGCACTTTGCCGTTCTTGAGGAGCATCGCGTTCAGATCAAAGCGAGGAAAGGTGAGATCGGCGGCGTGATGAAACGCTCCACTCGCGGGGTCGAAAACTTCCAGCGTCTTGATCGGCGCGGGCTCCTCGGAGCAGGTCGCGCCTCCCGCGATGAGCACGCTGCCGTTAGGCAGCATAGTCGCCGTTGGACCGCATCGCGGCACGATCATCGCGCCGGTAGGACGAAATTTGTTGTTCGATGGATCAAAGATTGCCGCGCGTTTGATCGCGTTGCCATTGTCGTCGGCGCCCGCGGCGAAAAGCACGCGTCCATCGTTTAGTTGCGCCCTGACGTAGTTCTCACGGCCTGGCGGCGTTGGCTCGGCCATCGCGCTTACGGTCGAGAGCGCCAGGGCGATCGTAACAAGAAGTAGAGAGAGCGAAATTCTCCCGCGAGGAAAGTTGATCACCGTCAAACCCATTCGCCGAGCGCGAAGCCGCCGAACACCGCGACGATGCCCGTCAGCAGGCTGCCGAAGATATTCAGCATCGCGAGGATGATCTCGCGCTCCTGGATGAGCCGCATGGTTTCGTATTCGAAAGTCGAGAACGTCGTATAGGCGCCAACAAAGCCGACCGCGAAGGCAGCCGCGCGCCCGGCTCCACCCACGGGCCGATCCTGCGCGTAGGCCATGAAAAATCCCAAGATGAAGCTGCCGGTGACGTTGATGACGAACGTGCCGTAGCGGGAATACCGCGCCCCATCGCTCCGAAATAAATCCGCCCAAAAGATAGCGCGCGTTCGCGCCGAGGAATCCGCCCAAGCCGACCCACCAGATCGCCATCGTCAATCCTTTCGCCTTATTTTCGCGTGACGCCGACCGCGGGGCGCACCACTTCAACCTCATGAACCGTAAACATCGCATTGGGCGCCATCGCGCCGAGCGGCTCGATTATCGAATCGATCGTCGCCGGCGCATCGACGACGGTGATCGTGATTGGCATGTCCATCGAAAGGCGAAGGATATTCGCGGTATGCAGATGGCTCGTCGCGCCGTATCCTGCGATGCCGCGCGTCGCCGTCGCGCCGGCAATCTTCTTCTCGCGCAGCCACTCGATGATCGCCATGTAGAGCGCGCGATGATGAAGCTGATCGGTTTCGCCGAGGTAAATCGTCAACTGTTTCGCCTTGCCGGTGGTCATCATAATGGCCGCCTCCGCGGTTACTTCAGAAGTCGAGCCGCGCGCAAATCGCGCGCCGCTGCGACGAAGAAATTGCGCGCGATGAAGGACCGCTCGGCCGCAGCCATCGTCATCGAGGATTTCGGCATTCAGCGCGATCGCGCCGCATCGGAGGCGTTCGCATCCAACGCCATCTCGGCGAGCGCCAGCGCCTGCTTCAACTCGCCGCTATCCTTCAGCGTTCGCGCGCGTGCGAGAATCTGATCGCGTCCGCATAGTCCGAGAATTTCCGCCGCAACCTCGCTGCGTTTCGCCGGAAACATCTGCGATGGCTGTCCCGACCACCATCCCGCATAGCGCCGAATGACGTCGCGGACGACGAACGGTACGCATCCGTAGACCGGGCGCAGAAACGGCTTCGATGCGAGGTGATCGGGCAGCTTGATCTCGGCCTCGATGAGGTCGACGGGCCATTCGCCGCGATTGAGGCGCGCTACGACCTCATCATGAATGAAGCGCAGCGCGCGCGCTGTCTCGGTCAGCAGCTCATGGCAAACATCCTCGCCCTGATAGGCGGGACCATGGCCGGGCAGCACGATGCGCGGTTTGCGCGCGGCGATCTGCTCCAGTGCCTCGGCCCATTCGAGCGTGTAGCGCTGCACCTTATTGGGATTGCCGGTGTTGGGCAGCGACGACACGATCAGATCGCCGACCATCGCGAGGCGCCGGCGCGGCATCCAGACCCAGGTCGCGTCGTCGGTTTCGCCCATCGCATGGCGCAACTCGACCGGCTCGCGTTCGAGTTCGAGCATCTGCATGTCGCGATAGGTGAGGTCGGGCAGGGTGAAGGCGCTATCCGCGAATGTTGCGATCGACGGGTGCGCACGCCGAACTGAATGCGGTTGATGTGCGTTTGCCATCCGCGCGTTCGCCGGTAGCGCTCGAATCGCGCCGTCGACATCCTCATGCGCCCAGATCTTCGGACGCGGATAGCCACGCGAGAGATTGTCATTGATGAACGCCTCGGTACCGAAGGCGTGATCGCCGTGACCATGCGTATAGATGAGGAAGGCGAACGGCTCGACGGTGACCTCGCGAATCGCCTTGACCGCGAGCGCTCCCATCCGCGCCGAGCTGGTGTCGATGGCGAGCATTTCGCCGCCGCCGTATGCGAATGCGACGTTGGCGAAGCCGTGGAACATCGCGATGCCGGGCTCGATGACCTCGAGCCGGCCCATCATTGGATCGAATTCATCGACTCCGCCGGAAGATGAATCGCCCGCGGCGCTGCTCCCATAGTCGAACTCCATTTCTCCTGGCGCCGACTCTAACAGAGCCGAGCCGCTATACTGACGATAACGTGCCATGTCGCCGCCGCCGCTGCGTGATCTTCTACAATTGGATGGCGGATCTCGCGGACGCGCTCGTGCATCGAGATGAGCGCGGCTATCCGACAGCCAAGAACATCACAAAACAAGGAAGACCAGATGGCACCAGACATCGCCAAGCCCTGAAGGATAAGAACATTAGCTACAACTCGCACGATACCCATCGAGCATGCGGACGCGCGCGCGAAATGGGCGCGACGCGTCATCGAGTCGGAGATCGATCGCATACTCGCGCTGGAACATCCCGACCCGCATACGTTTCTCGGCGCGCATCGCGCGGGTACGGGCATGATAGTCCGCGCATATCGCCCGAATGCTGATAGGGATCATGGTCATCGTGGATGACGGCACGCGGGTTCCGATGACGCGCAGCCACGACGCCGGCATCTTCGAAGCCACGATCGATCGGCCTGACATAATTTCCTACCGTTTGGAGATTCACTTATCCGGAGGGGCGCACAACACCCGATTCTCGATCCTTATTCCTATTTGCCGACCATCGGCGATCTCGATCTGCATCTATGGGCCGAGAGCAAGCACGAGCGCGTGTATGACAAGCTCGGGCGCGCATCTGCGCGAGATGCGCGGCGCCCATGGCGTCGCGTTCGCGGTGTGGGCGCCGAATGCGCGCGGCGTCAGCGTCATCGGCGATTTCAACGGGTGGGACGGGCGGCTGCACATGATGCGCACGCTCGGCAGCTCGGGCGTGTGGGAGATTTTCGTTCCCGAAGTGGGCGAGGGGACCAAGTACAAATACGAGATTCGCACCCGCGACGGCGACCTGCTGCTCAAATCCGATCCGTTCGCGACGCTGATGGAAGTGCCGCCCGCGCACCGCATCCGTCGTATGCCAACCGCGCTATCAGTTCCGCGATCGCGAATGGATGGACGCGCGCGCATCGCGCGATATCCTCAAAACTCCGGTCTCGATTTACGAGGTGCATCTCGGCTCGTGGCGGCGCAGGCCCGACGAGAATCATCGCTCGCTCAACTATCGCGAGCTCGCGAGCGAGCTGGGCGACTACGTCGCGGACATGGGCTTCACGCACATCGAGCTGATGCCGGTGATGGAGCATCCGTTTGGCGGCTCATGGGGATATCAGGTCAGCGGCTATTTCGCGCCGACCTCGCGCTACGGCTCGCCCGACGACTTCCGCTACTTCGTCGACGAGATGCATCGGCGCGGCATCGGCGTGATTCTCGATTGGGTGCCCGCGCATTTTCCGACCGACGAGTTCAGCCTCGGGCGCTTCGACGGCACCGCGCTGTTCGAGCATCTCGATCCGCGCAAAGGGTTACCATCCGGAGTGGAACACTTACATCTTCAACTACGGCCGCAGCGAGGTCCGCAGCTTCCTCATCGCGAGCGCGCTCTACTGGCTCGGCGAATGCCACGTCGATGGGCTGCGCGTCGATGCGGTCGCGTCGATGATTTATCTCGACTACGCGCGCCGCGAGGGCGAATGGGTGCCCAATCAGTATGGCGGAAAAGAAAACATCGAGGCGATCGATTTCATCCGCATGCTCAATGAGCGCGCCTACGGGCAGAATCCCGGCGCGGTAATGATCGCGGAGGAATCGACCTCGTGGCCTGCCGTCAGCCGTCCGACCTTCGCGGGCGGTCTCGGCTTCGGCCTCAAATGGGACATGGGATGGATGCACGATACGCTGCAGTACTTCGCGCTCGATCCGATCCATCGCAAGTATCACCATCGCAACCTGACCTTCGGGATGCTCTACGCGTGGAGCGAAAACTTCGTGCTGCCGATCTCGCATGACGAGGTGGTGCATGGAAAACGCGCGCTGCTCTCCAAGATGCCGGGCGATCGATGGCAGCAGTTCGCCAACGTGCGCTCGCTCTTCGGCTACATGTGGGCGCGATGCGGCAAGAAGCTCATCTTCATGGGCAGCGAGTTCGGCCAGTGGCGCGAATGGAATCACGACGAGAGCCTCGACTGGCACCTTGCGCAGTACGACGAGCATCGCGGGTTGCAGCGCCTGGTGCGCGATCTCAATCGCCTCTATCGCGCGGAGCCGGCGCTATACGAGGCCGATGTCGAGCCGTCGGGCTTTCGATGGATCGCGCCGGACAACGCGGACGACAACGTCATCATCTTCATGCGCATCGCGCCGTCGAGTGGCCGCTCCGTGATTTGCGCGTGCAACTTTTCGCCGGTCCCGCGCACCGCGTATCGGATTGGGGTGCCGCGCGCGGGCTACTATCGCGAGATTCTCAACACCGATTCCGAATTTTACGGCGGGAGCAATCTAGGCAACGGCGGCGGCATCAACACTCAGCCGATCGAATGGTTCGGCTATCCACAATCCATCTCGGCGACGCTACCTCCGCTGGCGGTGGTGTGGTTCGAAGCGCCCAATGGGTAGAGCAGACCTAACCCCTGGCCCCTTCCCCTAAAGGGGAAGGGGAATCAGAAACGGTTATCCCGCGAGCTTCTGCTTTAGGATGTCGTTGATGACCTTCGGATTCGCCTTGCCGCCCATCGCCTTCATTACCTGGCCGACGAAAAATCCGAACAACTTGTCGCGTCCCGCGCGATACTCCGCGAGCTTCGCGGGCTCCGATGCGATCACTTTGTCGCATGCCGCTGCGATCGCGCCTTCATCGGAAACCTGCGCGAGGCCGAGTTCGGCGATGGTCGCCTCCGCGCCTTTGCCCGAGGTGCACATCGCGGCGAACGCGGTCTTCGCCGCATTGAGGCTGACCTTCGCATCCTCGACCATCTTCAATAGCGCGCCGACTTCTTTCGCAGGTGGAACCGCGTCGCCGATCGATTTTCCGCTTTCGTGCACGACGCGCAGAACTTCGGTCATCACCCAATTCGCCGCTGCTTTCCGATTTTTCAATCCGGGCAGCGTCGCCTCGAAATAGTCCGCGACCTCACGCTCGTCGATGATGACGCCAGCCTCGTATGCTGTCAGCCCGTATTTGCGCGATGTAGCGGGCGCGGCGCGCATCCGGCAGCTCCGGCATCTCGGTGCGAACTTTCTCGACCAGGTCGGGCGGGACGCGCAGCGGCGGCAGGTCCGGCTCGGGGAAGTAGCGATAGTCGTTGGCGAACTCCTTGGAGCGCATCGGACGCGTTTCCTCGCGCACCGGGATCCCACAGATGCGTCTCCTGCTGCACCTTGCCGCCCGGCTTCGAGGACTTCGATTTGCCGCCCGACCTCGAACTCAATCGCTTTCTCGACGAAGCGGAACGAGTTGAGGTTCTTGATCTCGGTCTTGACGCCGAATTTCTCAGTGCCGCGCGGGCGAACGGAAATGTTCACGTCGCATCGCATGCTGCCTTCTTCCATCCGCGCGTCGGAAACGTCGGCGTAGCGCAGGATCGCATGCAGCGCGCGCAGGTACGCGCCCGCGTCCTCGGCGGTGCGCATGTCGGGCTCGCTGACGATCTCGACCAGCGGCACGCCTGAGCGATTGAAATCGACCAGCGAGCCGTCCGCCTCATGGATGTTCTTGCCCGCGTCTTCCTCGAGATGGATTCGCGTCAGGCGCACGCGCTTGGTCTCGCCGCTCTTGAGCGCGATTTCGATATAGCCGCCCTTGCACACCGGCGTTTCGTACTGGCTGATCTGATAGCCCTTGGGCAGGTCGGGATAGAAGTAACTCTTGCGATCGAAAATCGATTCGCGCGCGATCTCGCAATGCGCCGCGAGGCCCGCGCGCACCGCGAGCTCGACCGCCTCGCGATTCAGCACCGGCAGCATGCCCGGCATCCCCATGCATCGCGGGCAGACGTTTTCATTGGGCTGTGCGCCGAACGCCGTAGAGCATCCGCAGAACATCTTCGACTTGGTCGAAAGATGCGCATGGACTTCGAGGCCGATTACCGCTTCGTATTTTTCCAGGTTCATATTTTTCAGTTCGCGCGGTTTGAATGCGCCGAGTTTCTCGTATGCGTCGCCGACGCGAAAGATCGTTTCCTCGCTAAATGGCGCGCCGATGATTTGCAATCCGATCGGCAGCCCCGCGATGTCGTAGCCGCATGGTATCGACATGCCGGGCAGCCCGGCGAGGTTCACCGAGATGGTGAAGATGTCCGAGAGATACATCGTCAGCGGGTCGTCGGTTTTTTCGCCGAGCTTGAATGCCGTCGTTGGCGCGACCGGCGCCATCACGACATCGCAGCTTTCGAACGCGCGCTCGAAGTCGCGGCGAATCAGCGTGCGCACCTTCTGGCCCTTGAGATAGTACGCATCGTAGTAGCCGGCCGAGAGCGCGAAGGTGCCGAGCATGATGCGCCGCTTGACCTCGGCGCCGAAACCTTGCGCGCGCGATTTTTCATACAGCTCGATATTGTTCTCGGCGGGCACGCGCAGACCGAAGCGGATACCGTCGTAGCGCGCGAGGTTGGCCGACGCTTCTGCAGTCGCGATCAGATAATACGCCGCGACCGCATATGGCGTGTGCGGCAATGAAATATCGACAGTGCGCGCGCCGGCCTTTTGCAGATTCGCGAGCGCCTCGCGGACGGATTTCTCTACTTCGGGTTGCATCCCCTCGACGAAAAAGTCCTTCGGTACGCCGATGCGCACGCCCTTCACGTCGCCGGTCAGCGCGCGCTCGTAATCCGGGACCTCGCGCGCGGAACAGGTCGAATCATTCGGATCAATGCCCGCCAGCGAGCGCATCATGATCGCCGCATCGCGGACGGTGCGTGCGAACGGACCGACCTGATCGAGCGACGAGGCATAGGCGATGACGCCATAGCGGCTGACGCGGCTGTAAGTCGGCTTGATTCCCACCACGCCGCAAAACGAGGCGGGCTCGCGAATCGAGCCTCCGGTGTCGGTGCCCAGCGACCCGAGGCATTCGTACGCGGCGACCGCGGCCGCTGATCCTCCGGAAGAACCGCCGGCGACGCGCTCTAGGTCATGCGGATTGCGCGTCGGCCCGAACGCGGAATTCTCGGTCGACGAGCCCATCGCGAATTCGTCCATGTTGGCCTTGCCGACGAAGACCGCACCCTCGGCACGCAGTTTCGCGATCACGGTCGCGTCGAAGGGCGGTACGAAGTTTTCCAGAATCTTCGACGCGCACGTCGTCTTCACGCCGCGCGTCGCATAGATGTCCTTGATGCCGAGCGGGATCCCGCACAGCGGCGGCGCGTCGTCCTTCGCAAGGCGAGCATCGGCGGCGTCGGCCTGCGCGAGCGCCTCAGCCTCCGTCACCGTGATGAAGGCATTAAGTTTCGGCTCGACCGCGGCGATGCGATCGAGGCATGCGCGGGTGAGTTCGCGCGCGGAGATTTCGCGCTTGCGCAGTTTCGTCTGCGCCTCCGCGATCGTGAGTTTGGTCGGTTCACTCATTATAGAGAATCGCTACTCGATGATTTTGGGAACCTTGAAAAATCCGCCGCTGCGCGCGGGCGCATTGGCCAGCATGTCCTCGGGCGCAGGATGATTGGTGACAACGTCATCGCGCATCGGGGTGCCGGGCTCGCCGACCTGCGCAGTGGGCGGAACATTCGCGGTATCCAGCTCGTTCAGCTTTTCGACATAGCCGAGCATGCTGGACATATCGGCTTGCAGGCGCGTTTCTTCCTCGAGGCTAAGGCGCAGCCTCGCGAGTAAGGCGACATGGCGGACCTGCTCCAGGGTAATTTTGGATTCGGCCATAAGGGCAGCATCGTAGCATTCGAGGGATATCAAGTCAGGGAGCGCGGGGCGGCAGGGAACGACCGTTCCTTTTGTGTCATCCCGAGCGAGGCTCCCGAGCCGAGGGACCTCCGCGAAGCGATTCGTCTTCAACCTCGTCCGATGGGCGAGGGTGGGAAGGAGAGATCGGCAAGGTGCTTGCTCCGACTCGCGAGGGCGCTTACCTTCATCCGTCGAGGCGACTCAAATGGGTGTCCGCGCGAGGCCCAAGGGCGGTATCGCTCGCACCATGTATGACCTGCGGATGTGGATTCGCGATACCATTCCCGGCACCGGACGCGGGTTGCTCTATGGCGAACGCAGCGAGCATCTCGCGACACGGCATCTGAAATGGCGTGGCTATAAGATAATCGCGCGGAATTTTCGCGCCGCCGGCGCCGAAATCGATATCATCGCGAAGGACCGCGAGACGATTGTATTCGTCGAAGTGAAGGCGCGGATGCGCGACGGCTTCGGGCCACCGGAGTTGCAGGTGGATGATCGCAAGCAGTATCGAATACGACGCGCGGCGGAGATTTTCGCCAGCCGATATAATGGCAACGAACCTCCGATGCGCTTCGATGTGGTCGCGATCAGCGGCGACGGACGCGGGCGCAAGGTGGAACATCTCAAGGATGCCTTCTAAACTGTTCCTTCAATGCTCGACATCAAACTGATTCGCGAACAGCCCGATCTGGTCCGCACCAAGCTCACGCAGACCGGCGTCGATCCTGCCGAGGTCGAGCGCGTGCTCGAAGCCGACGCGCGCCGGCGCAAGATGCAGCATGAACTCGATGACAAGCGCGCGCTGCGGGCTCGCGAATCGAAGGAGCTGGGTAAGGCGTCGCCCGAGGAGCGCGAGAAGAAGCGCGGCGCGATGCGTAGCCTCGGCGAGGAAATCTCGGCGGGCGAAAAAGAGTTGACCGCACTCGAGGAAGAATGCGAACGCCTCATGCTCATGTTGCCGAATCTGCCGCGCGATTGGGTTCCTATCGGCAAGGACGAGAGCGAGAACAAGATTGCGCGCAGCGAAGGCACGCCGCAAAAGTTCACCTCGTTCAAAGCCAAGCCGCATTGGGAACTCGGCGAGGCGCTCGGCATCATCGATTTCGAGCGCGGGGTGAAAATTTCCGGCACGCGATTTCATTTCCTGGTCGGCGCGGGCGCGCGGCTGGAGCGCGCGCTTATCGCATGGATGCTCGATGTGAAGACGCTGGAGCAGGGCTACCTCGAAGTCGCGCCGCCGATGATGGTGAACACGTCGGCCGCGCTCGGCAGCGCGCATTTGCCAAAGTTCGAGGACACGATGTATCGCGACTACCAGGAAGATTTCTGGTTCATCCCGACCGCCGAGTTGCCCCTGACGAACATGTACGCGCGCGAGATCCTTGAGGCCGACCGGCTACCGATTTATCTGACCGCATATACGCCTTGCTTCCGGCGCGAGAAGATGTCGGCGGGACGCGACGTGCGCGGCATCAAGCGCGGCCATCAGTTCGATAAGGTCGAGATGGTCAAGGTGGTACATCCGTCCACATCGGATCGAGGAGCTGGACAAGCTGGTAGAGGATGCATGCGAGATTTGCCGGCGGCTCGAGATTCCATTTCGCGTCGTGCAGATGTGTACCGGAGATCTCGGATTTTCGGCGGCGGGCAAGTATGATGTCGAGATGTGGGCGCCCGGAGTCGAGGAATGGCTCGAGGTGTCATCGTGCTCGAACTGCACCGACTTCCAGGCGCGTCGCGCGCAGATTCGCTTTCGCGAGAAGGGCGGTAAGCCGGAGTTGGCCCACACTCTCAACGGCTCGGGGCTCGGCCTGCCGCGGACGCTCATCGCGGTGATGGAAAATTATCAGAACGAGGACGGCAGCATCACGATTCCGGCGGAGGCTGCGGCCCTATATGGGTGGTTTGGAGCGAATAAGCAAACGTTAGGGTCGTTGATCATTCTTTTCGCATCGAAAGGCTCCAGCCAGTTGCTTTCATCCCGTCTTGGCGACTTCGTAACAATTCCTTAACAATCGCTTGTTAAAGATTTCGTCTGGAGGATCTCCTTTGGGCGGATCTGTGCCTATAGGATCGGTGGAGGAGGCGGCTTTTTCGCGCGAAGTTACGGTGGCGGAACACGCAGAAATCGCAATCCACGACGCCGCCGTAGTCGGTGACCATCCGCGTCGCCGTCGCTTTCGCGAGCGGCTGTTCGGCGATCGAATTTTCGGCCTGAGCACACTGGGATTGGCGCTGGTCGTGCTGGCGCTGATCATCGCGCTCGCGATCGTGCTGGTTCAGGCATCGATGCCGGCGCTGCGTCAGTTCGGATTGCACTTCCTGATCAGCTCCGAATGGGATCCTGTCAACAACGTCTACGGCGCGCTGCCTTTCATCTATGGCACCGCGGTATCATCGGCTTTGGCATTGACAATTGCCGTCCCACTCAGCCTTGGCGTGGCGCTATGCCTCAGTGAACTCGCGCCGGTATGGCTCAAGCGCCCGATCGCATTCCTCGTTGAGTTGCTCGCGGCGATTCCGAGCGTCGTCTACGGCTTGTGGGCGATCTTCGTGCTCGGTCCGTGGCTGCGCGATCACGTCGAGCCGATTTTGCATAGCGCGCTCGGATTTCTGCCGCTGTTTCAGGGACCGCGCACCTCAGTGAGCATGCTGTCGGCGGGCGTCATCCTGGCCGTGATGGTGATTCCGTACATCTCGTCGGTCTGCACCGATGTTTTCGCCGTGGTGCCGCAGAGTCAGCGAGAGGCCGCGTTAGCATTGGGCGCGACGAAGTGGGAGATGGTGCGGTTGTCGGTCCTGCCGCCTTCGACCTCGGGCGTGGTCGGCGCGGTCATCCTGGGACTGGGCCGCGCGCTCGGCGAAACTATCGCGGTTGCGATGATCATCGGCAATTCGCCGAATATATCGGCTTCGTTGTTCGCGCCGGCGGCCACGCTCGCCAGCGTCATCGCCAATGAATTCGCGGAAGCGACGACCAGACCTGTATCAGGCGGCCGCTGATCGAGCTCGGGACTGGTGCTGATGGCGGTCGCGATCGTGCTCAACATGATGGCGCGGCTGCTGGTGGTCGGCGTCAGCGCCGTCGGGCGGGGGTGAGTGATGGCGGCGACAACCCTCGCGCTGCGCGGCACTATCAGTATCGCAAGGCCAAGAACCTTGTGATGATGGGGTTGACGATTTTCGCCACCGTCGTCACTCTGACGCCGCTGTTCCTGGTGCTCGGATATCTCTCTACAAAGGCGCCGCGAGCATCAACCTGGCATTCTTCACGCGGTGCCCGCGCCGGTCGGCGAGGTCGGCGGCGGTATGGCGAATGCGATCGTCGGGACCTTCGAGCTGGTGCTGCTGGCGGGATCTGATGGGCGTGCCGATCGGCGTCGGCGCGGGAATCTATCTCGCCGAGCATCGCGGCACGCGGCTCGTACCGCTGTCCGCTTCGCCGCCGACGTGATGATGGGCGTGCCGTCGATCGTCGTCGGCATCTTCGCGTATGCGGTAGTCGTCCGCCCTATGGGCGGCTTCTCGGCGCTTCGCCGGCGCGGTCGCGCTCGCCACCATCATGATTCCACTGGTCACGCGTACCACCGAAGAGATGATCCTGCTGGTGCCGCATGAGTTGCGCGAGGCGTCGCTCGCGCTGGGCGTGCCGCGATGGCGCACGACGATATCGGTGGTCGCGCGCACCGCGATGGGCGGTATCGCCACCGGCGTCATCCTCGCGACGCGCGCGTATCGCGGGCGAGACCGCGCCGCTGCTGTTCACCGCCTTCGGGAATCACTTCTGGTCGACGTCGCTGGAGGGGCCGGTCGCGTCGCTGCCGGTGCAGGTTTATACCTACGCGATTTCGCCATTCGCCGATTGGCAGCGCCAGGCCTGGGCGGGCGCGCTGGTGCTGACCGCGATCGTGCTGGCGCTGGAATTGGGGGTCAGGGCGGTAACAGGAGGGCAGGCCAAGACGCCGCGCTGAGATGGCAGACAAGATACTGGTTCATCAGCTGACGGCATGGTTCGGCGCGGTGCGCGCCGTTCACGACATCAGCTATGAACATCCAGACGAATAACATCACCGCGATCATCGGACCGTCGGGATGCGGCAAGTCGACCTTCGTGCGCTGCCTCAATCGGATGCACGAGGTGATCCCCGGCGCGCGCGCCGAGGGCGAGGTCATGCTCGACGGCGAGGACATCTACGCGCCCGAGGTCGATCCGGTGCAGGTCCGGCGTCGCATCGGGATGGTGTTCCAGAAGCCGACGCCGTTTCCCACGATGTCGATCGAGGACAACGTCGCGGCCGGGCTGAAGCTCAACGGCGTGAACCTCAGCCGCGCGGAAAAGGATCAACTGGTCGAGCGATGCCTCAAGCAGGCGGCGCTATGGGAAGAGGTGAAGGATCGCCTGCGCGCGGCCGGTGGGAGTCTTTCCGGCGGACAACAGCAGCGCCTCTGCGTCGCGCGCGCGCTTGCGGTCGAGCCCGAGGTATTGCTGATGGACGAGCCGTGCTCCGCGCTCGATCCGATCTCGACCGCGCGCATCGAGGAGCTATTGATAGAGCTGAAGGCGAACTACACTATCGTGATAGTGACGCACAACATGCAGCAGGCGGCACGCACGGCTGACATGACCGCCTTTCTCTACGCCGGAGAGCTGATCGAGTTTGGCGAAACCCGGCAAATCTTCACCAACCCCAACCGACGGGAGACAGAAGACTATATAACCGGGCGCTTCGGATGAGCGCCCTGTGAGGAATGTTATGGATCAGCCGCAACCGCTGCACACCAATTTGCGCTACGAAGAAGAGCTTCGAGGTCTGCGCGCGACGCTGCTGAAAATGGGCGGGCTGGTCGAACGCCAGATCGCCGAGGCGATCGATGCGCTGGTCAATCGGGACACCGAGTTGGCCAAGCAAGTCATCGCCGACGACAAGGAAGTTAACCGAATGGACATCGATACCGACGAAACCTGCATCCGGTTGCTCGCGCTGCATCAGCCGGCGGGCAGCGATCTCCGCTTCATCACCACCGGACTCAAGATTACCACCGACCTTGAGCGCATCGGCGACAATGCGGTGAATATCGCGGAGCGCGTGCTGGAGTTGAACGAGGAGCCGCAAATCAAACCCTACATCGACATTCCGCGGATGGCGTCGATCGCGCAATCGATGGTCAAGGACAGCATCGATGCCTTCATGCGGCAGGATGTCACGCTCGCCAACGAGGTGTGCACGCGCGACGATGAGGTCGATGGCCTCAATCGTCAAGTCTATCGCGAGCTGCTCAGCTACATGGCGGAAGATCCGCGGCTAATCGGGCGCGCCACGCGGATTCTCTTCATCTCCAAATATCTGGAGCGGATCGCCGACCATGCCGAGAATATTGCCGAGATGGTGACCTTCATGGTGAAGGGCAAGATGATCAAACACATGGATAAAAAAGACCGCACTCACGAGTGACACGCCTATGGCCGAAGCTGCAGCACAAGCGCAAACCAGTCGTGGTCCTCGCCAGAAGGTCCTCATCATCGAGGACGACACCGACATCCGCGAGCTGATCAAGTTCAACCTCGAACAGGACGGCTACGCCGTCGAGGAGGCGGCGACGGGCGCCGAAGGCCTCGAGCGGATCAAACGCCGCCAGCCGGACCTCGTCCTGCTCGACCTGATGCTGCCGGGAATGCCGGGACTGGAAATTTGCCGCGTTCTGCGCAGCGCCAAGGAGACCTCGACGTTGCCGATTCTCATCGTCACCGCCAAAGGCACCGAGGTGGACAAGGTGCTCGGTCTCGAGATGGGCGCGGATGATTACGTCGTCAAACCTTTCAGCCCGCGCGAGTTGATTGCGCGCGTGAAGGCGGTACTGCGGCGCGCGAATCCCGATGTCGCCGCACCGAAGTCTGGAATCTGGGAACGCGGGCGCCTCAAAATGGATTTCGATACCTATCAGGTATTCGTCGACGGCAAACGGCACGAGCTGGCGCTGCGTGAATTTGAACTGCTGCGCTTCTTCGTCGAGCATCCGATGCGCGTCTACTCGCGCGAGCAGTTGCTCGACCTCGTATGGGGGCGCGATACGTTCGTCGAGCCGCGCACTGTCGATGTTCACGTGCGGCGGCTGCGTCAACACATCGAGAAGGACGACGCGAATCCCGAGTTGATCCTTACCGTGCGCAGCGTCGGGTATCGCTTCAACCCCGAGGCGCTTGACTAGGTCGGTTATCTTCCGGATGGCCGCCGCGGTGGCGGCCGGATTCCTTCCTCCAGCGCTGGCGCTCGTCATCATGATGTCGACCGGCGCGTTCTACCCGGCGTGGGCGCTAATCGCGATTGGCGCGGGTGTGATCGCGGGCGGCATAGCGGCGGTTGCGATCGCTAATTCGATCACCGGACGCGCTGAACGAATCGAAGCGCTTGCGGCCGCACTACGCGATCATCGCGCGCCGGGTCATGTCATCCCCGACGACGGCGACATAGCGGGTCGCGCCGAGCGGAGCCTTCTTCAAGCCGCGGACACGGTGATTTCCGAAATCGGCGCGCTGACCGAGCAGCGTGATGAACTCGAGGCCATCCTGCGCAGCATGACGGAAGCGGTGGTGCTTACCGGCGCGCGCGGCGAGGTCATCCTGCTCAATGGCCAGGCGCGCAAGACCTTCGCATTGAATGCTGAGGCGAACTATCAGGGGCGCGACTTCGTCGAGCTATGCCGCGATCCACGCCTTCAGGAGTTCGTCGCAGGCTCGACCGGCTCGGCCAACGGCGAAATCACCACCGCCGAAGTGCATATCCAGAATCCGTCGCCACGATACCTTGCCGTCAGCGCCGCGCCCGTGAAGCGTGGGAGCGGAAGCGGAATCGCGCGACTATTCGTGTTCCATGACATCACGCAACTCAAGACCTACGAGACGATGCGCGCCGATTTCGTCGCCAACCTCACGCACGAGATTCGCACACCGCTATCGGCGCTGTACGGATACGCGGAAACGCTGGAGCATGGCGTCGAGGATCCGGAAACCGCGAAGCGCTTCCTCGGCATCATCGAGCGGCAGGCGAAACGCCTCGCGCGGCTGGTGGATGATCTTCTCTCGTTATCGAATCTCGAGCGCGGCCTGTCGCCGCTGAAGCTGGAAGAAGTCGCGCCGCGATCGGTCCTGGAGGATGCCGCGGAACTGATGCGCGAGCGGGCCGAGCGCGGCGGCGTGTCGCTGGTGATCGAAGTTCCTGCGGAAATGCCGCCGATGCATGTCGATCGCGACAAGATGCATCAGGTGTTCCTCAATCTCATCGACAACGCGATCAAATACACCCCGCGCGGCGGACGCGTAACTCTCGTGGCACGCGTCGCCAATCGTCCCGCTCCGACTGTGGAAATGATCGTCGCGGATACTGGCGAGGGCATTCCCGCGTCGGACATCCCGCGCCTGACCGAGCGCTTCTATCGCGTGGATCGCGCGCGCTCGCGCGAACTCGGGGGCACCGGTCTTGGGCTGGCGATCGTCAAACACATCGTGCAGCTCCATCATGGAAGTTTGAGCATCGAAAGCCGTGTAGGCGAAGGCACCACGGTAATGATCGCCCTGCCGCTGAGCGCCAGCTGAATCTCGGCAACCGTCGGGTGCCTGATAGCTTCACGACGCTACGATACTGTCCGAGGCACACAAATTTTGCCTATTACATCCAGTCATCTTGACGGCAACATCCTTCTCGATCAGACTCGCGCGCATAACGTTTAGTTGACAGCTCGCGAACTGAAGGTGATATCGAGTATCGCACTTCTATCCGGAGTCGCGTTCGCGCTCATGCTGACGCCGCTGTCACGGCGCCTCGCGCTGCGTATCGGCGCCGTCGACAATCCGGGCGAACGTCGCGTCCATATGGTGGCGACGCCGCGCCTTGGCGGTCCCGCGATCCTGGGAGCGATGGTCCTCGCACTTCTCCTTGCATCACTGCTCGATCGCGGCATCGGGGCGATGATGCGCGCGCAATGGCCCAGCCCCTTGGCGGTCGCGCTCGGCGCCTTCATCGTAATGATGGTGGGAGCAATCGACGATGTTCGCCCCCAGAGACCCGTCACCAAATTGTTCGTGGAGATCTGCGCGGCTGCCATCGTCGTGTGTGGCGGATGGTCATATCACCCCGGTTTGATGTCGTTTCCGCTCAGTATGTTTTTCATCGTCGCATCTACGAATGCGATCAATCTCGTCGATGGTCTTGATGGTCTCGCCGCCGGCTTATCTCTGATGATCGGCCTGACACTGCTTTTGCTCTCGCGGGGACGAACTCCTCCGCTCATGCTGTTCGCCCTATGTGGAGCGCTGGTTGGATTTCTACCGTACAATCTTCATCCGGCGAGAATCTTCCTTGGTGATTCGGGCGCACTGCTGCTCGGCTTTGTGATTGGCGTGGGTGCGATTTCAACCTCGCACGAGAGGGCGGGCGTGGGGGAATTTATGGGCGCACTGTTTCCGCTCGGTCTGCCACTGATCGAACTCGCGTTCACCGCGACCCGCCGGATGTTGCGCGCGACGCCGATATTTGCCGCCGATCGCGATCACATCCATCATCGCCTGCTCGGCCTCGGCTTCAGTCATCGCAGCGCGGTCCTGCTCCTTTATGGCGTAGGCGCGTCGTTCTGCGTCGTTGCGTTGGCGATCCCCCGCCTCGAAAACGCCTTGTCGATCGTGCTGTTGGCGATTGTCGGTGTCGCGTGCCTGGCCGGGGCGCGACGGCTCGGGTACCTGGAACTGATGCCGAATCGATCCGGTCACCGACAGCCGCTATACGAGTTTCCCGCAATCCCTGGTGAGATCGTGCTCGCGTCCGTCGAAGTCGCTTCGGCGAACGCAGCCTCGCGCGGTGCATCGGAACCTTGACATCACCGCACGGCGGACGCGATAACCGCCGCATGGCTAACATCAAAGTTGAGCGCGGACTGAATCTGGGCGTTGCCTACACGCCCGACATGCAGCAGGGCAAGAAACATGAGCCGACCTGGTCGACGCTGCGCGATCAGGTGCGCGAGGCCGAGGCGATCGGCTACGACACCGTCATCGCGGTCGAGACGCAGGATGACCCCTACCTGATGCTCGCGATCGCGGCGCAGGAGCCGGCGAAAGTCGAGCTCGGTACTGGCATCGCGCTGGCATTTACCAAGAGCCCGGTCGCGACAGCATACACCACGTGGGATTTGCAGCGGATGAGCGGCGGACGCCTCGTGCTCGGCCTCGGTTCGCAGGTGAAGGGCCACGTGATGCGGCGCTTTGGGATGCCGTGGAGCAAGCCCGCCCAGCGCATGAAGGATTACGTCGGCGCGATGCGCGCGGTGTGGAAGAGCTGGCAGACGGGAGAGCCGCTGAGTTTTCAGAGCGAGCATTACAATTTGTCATTGATGACGCCCAACTTCGCGCCTCCGCCGGTGAGCAATCCCAACATTCCGGTGCTGATAGCGGCGGTGCAGGAGCGGATGCTGCAGGTGGCGGGCGAAGTGTGCGAAGGAGTTCGTCTGCACGGAATCGTCACGCGCAAATATCTGGATCAGATCGCATTCCCGAATCTCAAGAAGGGATTCGCGAAAAGCGGGCGGCCGCAATCGGAATGGGCGAATTTTCAAATCGGCGGCGGCGGATTTTTGTGCGCCGCGCCCAACAAAGACGCGCTCGCGAAGGCGGTCGAGGGTCTCAAATCGACCATCGCGTTCTACGGATCGACGCGCTCCTACCGATCCAGTTTCGAGCTCGACGGATGGGGCGACACCGCGGACCATCTGCACAAGCTGTCAGTGCAGCAGAAGTGGCGCGAGATGGCGCAACTTGTAAACGAGGAAATGGTTCACGCTTTTGCGGCCGTCGGAACCTATGACGAGATCGCATCGGTCATGAAGAAGCGCTTCGCCGGCGTGAATCGGCTCGGCTTCGACATGCCGGTGCGCAACGATCATGATCGCGGCGTGCTGAAGGAGATTATCCAGGATCTGCGGCGACAGTAGCGTTCGCGCGGAACGTCATTTCGCCAGACGCGGGTCGTCGCTTGCGATGCATTGCGCTTGCTCGAATGCGTGATGCATCGCGTCGGCGGTGTCCTTGTGACCTTCGCGATCGAGGAACTTGGCGCCCTCGCATTCGTGCGCCGCATCATGCGAGCTGTAGACGAACCATCGCGAGAGCGGCGCTCGATCGTCGAATTCATTGGGCGCGCTCGCGGCGCGCGGCGGGATCATCAAATACCATCCCATCAAAGCTACTACGGTGAGATGGTGAACTTTCACGGCTGACGCGAAGCGGCGATCCTCGCGCGAGGATCGCCGCCGCTCGATGCTCTTAGTGGCCCGCGGCTTCCAGCTTGTCCGGGTTGAAGAAGCCCTGATCGACGGTTCCCATATCGATGTACCAGCATTCGCGTTCCGGCGAATGTCTTCCGGGCATAAACACCACCGTCGAAGCGCCCGACTGAATGTTGGCGTCAACCAGGCCGAGTTGGAAGATGCGTTTGTACGGATAGATCGCGACCTGCGCATCGGGCACCGGGCGATCGCGGTAGGTGTTGTAGAGGACCAGCGTCTTCCAGAGTTTGCCGTCGATGCCGTACTGATCGGAAGCGGTAATCAGCCACCCTTCGGAATCGATATAGAAAATGCGTCGCGGAATGGAGTATGAGTGGCCGGGCTTCTCGTTCGCCTCGACGATATACATGTGGCGCATCTCCCAGTCTTCCCGACAAATCGTATGCCCGCCATCGGTGGCGCAGGGTGTTTCGGGCGAGTACTTGGCATGCACGCAGGCCAGCATCTGTTTTTCGCCCAGGAACTTGTAGGTGAAATCCTCGATTTTGGCGGCGAAGCCGAAATACGAATCGGGGTCGATCGTGCTCACATTGGAGCCGCCGCCCGAGACACCCACGCCGCCGCCGTATCCGCCACCGCCGCCGCCCGAAAAACCCGGCAGTCCGCCGATCGCGTCGGCGAGGATCTCCGGCGATTGACGGCGCAATCGGCGGGTCTGTGGATTGAACACCCAGGAGTTATCCTCTTCCTTCGGATTCATGTGCCTGTAACGGATTAGGCCGTAACCGCGTAAGTCTCCCGGCTCCAGAAAAGGATAGAACGCGAATTTGTAGCGCACACCGCTGGCATTGAAGTCAGGATCGACGGGCACCGGAGGGACCTCGATTCGTCCGATGTTGTTGTAAAACGCAAAGTGACCGACGGTAAAGTAGCTTAGCGGCTCGAGGTCTTTCGAGATTCCGACGTAGCTGGCGATTTCGGGGTAGCGCAAATCCGCGTCATCGGTATAGAGCGGACGAAAACTGAAATTCCACATCAGCTTGGTCGCCATCTGTGGATCATTGGGATCGAGCAGTGGAAATGGCTGCCCGGCGACATAGTTTTTGAGCGTGCCGTCAGGATTGAGAACAACCTGCGGGGAGTATTTTTCAGTGGCGGTCTTGAAGGGAGGCGGCCAATCAAGTTTGCTGGTGGGGACGATGTTCATCTCCATTCCATGTTGCACGAGAATATAGTTGCCGGGACTAACCAGATCCTGGACTTGGGCCGCGTTATTCGGGGTAATGACATCACCTGGCTTCACCGCAGCAAACGCAGCGCTGCCGCAAAACATGAGAGAGCCGACCAGCAAGAGCGCGAGCGCGCGCAGCTTATCCATCAAAGTCCTCCGCAAAACGTTTATTTCAGCCTATCGTACAGTAGTTAGGTCGCAGGTGTAAATTGATTATTGGGCGTGCGGCGCCATAGCTCGTAGAACTCGAAATAACTCACCCCAGGAGAACCACACCGTGACAACCCGATTTTCCGCCGTCGCGATATTTTCGCTCGCGCTTGTGCTCTTCGCCTCGACGCATCATGCGAACGCCGCCGGTCTCCCGCGGATGGGACCGCCGATCCCCACCACCATCGTGGTGACCAAGCCTGCGCCCGGCGAAATCTACGGCAATAAGCAAACGATCACGCTGGGCGTCGGCGACAAGATTTACAAATTCATTCTCAAGGATGGAACGACCAATCATCTCAGGGTGAAGTGGCCGGACATCTGGGAATACGTCGAGCAGTTCAATCCTAACTTCGTCGTGCAGGGTCAGGATGCCGATACCTTCGCCAAAATTCAGCCCGGTCAAACCGTGACGGTGCAGGGAATGTTCGCGCCATTGGACCGAACCTTCGAAGTGATGAACGTCGAGCAGAACACCCCCGAGCAGCATTATTGATGATCGTGCGTTACTTGTGACTGAGCGCGATGCCTCGCGCGTGAACAAGACACCCCTGAACGTACACGAGGTCTTCCAGATGATTCGCGTGATGTATCGATGGACTATCGAGCCCGGCCACGAGGACGAATTCATCCGCAACTGGGATGCGGGCACGCGCCGCATCCGCGAAGCATTCGCCGGCTCGTACGGCAGTATGATGCTGCGCAGCGCGAAGAATCGGCAACACTTCTATGGCGTCGGGCGATGGGAGAGCCGCGCGGCATGGGACGCCGCGCAACCCGGCATCATTGCGATGAAGCTTAAGGGGCCGATGCCGGAATCGGTGCGATTCTTCGATGAAATCGATGAGTTGACGCTTGCCACCAAGCCCGCCAAATCGCCTCCCTGAGCGAAGCCATTTTACCGCTGCTCGCGGCTGATATACCTTCTAGGGAAACCCAAAACAACCAGCGGCAGCGCAGCGATTGCATAATCGTCCCGCGCACAACTCCCGCCGGAATGGAAGGCTGTGAAGAAACTTAGCGGAGCACAAATCGTTATCGAGACTCTGATCGCCGAAGGCGTCGATGTGATCTTCGGTTACCCGGGAGGCGCGATCCTGCCCACCTATGACGCGCTGCTCGATTCCAAAATCAAGCACATACTCGTCCGTCACGAGCAAGGCGCCACGCACATGGCGGAAGGCTATGCGCGCGTCAGCGGACGTCCAGGTGTAGTGCTCGTGACGTTCGGGACCGGGCGCGACGAATGCGGTTACCGGCATCGCCGATGCGTACATGGACTCGACGCCGATGGTGGTGCTGACGGGGCAGGTTCCGACCAGCATGATCGGCAACGACGCGTTTCAGGAAGTCGATATCGTCGGCATCACGCGGCCGTGCACCAAGCACAATTTTCTGGTCAAGGACGTCGCCGACATTTCGCGCGTGATTCGCGAGGCGTTTTATATCGCGGGGAGCGGCCGGCCGGGTCCGGTGCTGGTCGATTTGCCCAAGGATATCCAGCAAGCCGAGCACACATTCAAGTTGTCCGATAAGGCTGATCTGCGCGGATACAAACCCACCTTCAAGGGTAATCCGCGTCAGATCGAGCGCGCGATCGAGGCCATCGAAAAAAGCGAGAAGCCGCTCTTCTATGTCGGCGGCGGGGTGCAATGGTCGGGCGCAGCCGCGCTGCTTCAGCAGCTCGTCAAAGGCCTGGGCATCCCGGTCACCGAGACGCTGATGGCGCTCGGCTCGATCCCGGCATCCGATTCGCTGCGGCTCGGGATGCTCGGTATGCACGGCTCGTACGGGACCAACACCGCGGTGTGCAACACCGATTGCCTGATCGCGGTGGGCGCGCGCTTCGACGATCGCGTCACCGGACGTATCAAGGATTTCGCGCCCAAAGCTGAGACCATCATCCACATCGATATCGATCCGTCCTCGATTTCGAAAAATGTCAAAGTCGATGTTCCGATCGTCGGCGATATCAAAAGCGTGCTCACCGACATGCTCGAGGTGGTGAAGGGGCGCGAGAGTATCGGCAAGCGGCGCGCCGTATGGGCCAAGTGGCATCAGCAGATCCTCAAGTGGCAGAAGGACAAGCCGCTCTACGAGAATAACAAGAAGACCGAGAACATCAGCCCGCAGCACGTCATCGAGGAGATGGCAAATCTGACCAAGGGCGACGCGATCATCGCGACCGACGTCGGACAGCATCAGATGTGGGTCGCACAGATGTTTCCCTTCGCCAAACCGCGCTCGTGGCTGACCTCGGGCGGCCTCGGCACGATGGGCTACGGCTTGCCGGCGGGAATAGGTGCGACCTTTGCCGCGCCCGATCGCAAGGTCGTGGTGGTGTCCGGCGACGGCTCGATCCAGATGAACATCCAGGAACTCGGCACCGCGGTGCAGTACAACGTCGACATCAAGGTGATCATCCTGAACAACTATTTCCTCGGGATGGTGCGCCAGTGGCAGGAGCGCTTCTACCAGGAGCGCTATTCCTACTCGGCGATGTCGGTGCCGAACTTCGTCAAGCTCGCGGAAGCATACGGGGCGCACGGCTTCCGCGTCGAGAAGACAAAGGACCTCGCGAAGACGATGAAGGACGCGTTCGCGACCCCCGGCCCCGTGCTGATCGACGTCGTGATCCCGAAGGAGGAAGCGGTAATGCCGATGATACCGCCGGGCGGTGGCATGTCCGAAATGCTGTTTGCGTAGCGCAGCGACTTCCCCATCGCTAACAATGTGAGAGTCGTGTCATCTCTCTACGGCGTCGGGACGTTATTTTGCGGACCCCATAGGAAGTCGGTTTTGGTCTGGCCGCTAAATAAGTACGGATCGGCCGGATTGATCACACCATTCGCCACGTAACCGGGATTGACGGATCCCGAGGGCACGCTCGAGGGCGGAATCGCGGGCCACACCGCCGCGCGATGACAACTGATGCGGTTGCTCTCGATCCCAAGCTGACCCGGATACACAAAGACACTGTTGCCTTCGGTCGTTTCCAGAAATGGATTGAAGCATAGCGTGGACAACGAGGTCGGACTGTTGTAGCCATCCTGCGTGAACGAGTATGCGACCGACGTCTGATAGTGATCGAACGGCGCCTTGATTCTTGATTTGATCGGCGCGGGAATCTGCGGCGTATCGCTCGTCCACCAGAATGTCTGCCAGGTCCAGTTCGGCACCTCGCGCGAGGCTACATGCATCGCGACCAGGATCGCGAAGTCGCCGGGCGCAAACCCGCTTTGGCTCATCGGATTATTCGGGAACACCACGCTGCCGTTAAGTGGATCGTTGCTGACGGTGAAATCCGCCGCGGTCAATGGAAAATGGTAGAAGTCATTCACCGAGACAACTTCGTGGCTGTCATTCTGCTGATTCTTGAACGTCGTAGGATTAACGCCCGGCGGCACCACCCATAGCCAATCCGTCCAGGTTCCGTATTGCGGCGTCTCGGGCGTAGTGCTGTTGACCGCGCCGGTCCAGTATTGGAGCTGCGTCGGCTGATTGGCATATGCGAACAGGTACGTCGGTTTGAGCGCTACCGACGTGTTAGGGAAATTCTGGATGCTTTGAATCGCCAGCGGCGTGTTACCCCATCCGTTGTTGATATTGTTCAGCACCGTCGGGCTGTAATACTGATTCGTCTGCACCTGCACATAAACATCGTTGTCGTACTGCACCGTGACGGTCACAGGATTATTGCTGCCAGGCAGCGCGGTCCCGGTAGCCGCAGGGGCCGGCTGCCGCGAGGCCGCAGCGAAGCGATTCGTCGACACATGCGGGCGGCTGAAGCGGATTGCGGGTCCGAGCGCTGCGGCGCGTGCGCTCGATGATTGCGTCGGCGCCGAAAAGGTGTCCTCCTGCGGCCACCATGTCATGAAGACCGGTGCACTGGCACCGCGAAAATTCTCAGGAGTGAGACTGGACAGCGCCGCCCACAACCTCCACGCATGAAACGTCATCGCTAGCGTGTTGCGCTGGTCGATCCACCGGTTGACGATTGCAGGATTTTCGAATTCGAACCAGGGTGGGAAAGAAGCGGGATGAAGACCCCACGAGGTTGTTCCGGATGACGAAGATGGCCGCGATGCCGGCGTATTGGACATCTGACTGCGCGCGATCGCGGAAAACGAGACCAGTGCTAGTAATAGCGATGCTGAAACCAGGTACGAACGAAAACTGCGACTCATTAATGCACCCCACGTGCTGGAAATAGGTGGGGAGCAAGCCGCGCGCCATTGTCTTCCGTCCGGTTCGACCGTCGTGAGTTGACGTAACTCGTTGTAGGCTTGCCAAACGGCTTGGAGGCGCCATTCGATTGGCAGATGTTTCATCGCTCGTTGAACAATTGCGAGCGCGAGGTTTCTTCGTCGTTGTGGTAAGAACAATCACCACTCGTTCGATCGTACAGGAGTCATCTTATGGCGCGACTGCCTTATCTTAACCGTGAAGACCTTCCCGAAGCGGACCGCGAGATTTTCGACCGCCTCGTCGAGGAGCGCAAAACTCCGGTCGGCAACATCTTCCGGATGCTTGCGCATACGCCCAATTTGCTGCGGCGCTTCCTCGCGCTCGGCGGCGAGCTTCGAGGGGGCACCGCACTCGATCCGAAACTGCGGGAGCTCGCGCTGATGACGGTCGGGCGGCTCACCGGCGCCGAGTATGAGTTCACGCATCATTGGAACCTCGCGCGGCGCGTCGGCGTCTCGCGCGAACAACTCGAGCATCTCGATGAATTCGAAACGTCTGCGCTGTTCAGCGATCAGGAGCGCATCGTGATGCGCTACGCTCTCGAGGCCACCATGAATGTCGCGGTCAGCGCCGCGACCTTCGAGGCGTTGCGCAAATCGCTCGATACCCGCCGGCTGATGGAAGTTGTACAGAATGTAGCATTCTACAATATGGTGGTGCGCATCCTGGTTCCCCTCGGCGTCGAGGTCGAACCTGGCGTCACGAAGACCTGACGGATTCTTGTAAGCGCACCTAATCCTTGACAGCAGAGTTTCTTGATGCGAAGCCTCATCCAGCGTCGGGGTGACGCGAAGAGGAGGGACGCCATGCCGGAATACGATCTCATCATCAAAGATGGAATGGTCATCGATGGAACGCGGATGCCGCGCTTTCGTGGCGATGTTGCAATCAAGAACGGACGCATCGCGAAGATTGGACGGCTGCGCGCGAGCGACGCCGCGAAGACCGTCGATGCTTCGGGGCACATCGTCGCGCCCGGCTTTGTCGATCTCCATACCCATTACGACGCGCAACTTTTCTGGGATCCCTACTGCTCGATTTCGAGTTGGCACGGCGTGACTTCGATCGTCATCGGCAACTGCGGCTTCGGCTTCGCGCCGGTGCATCCCGAGGCACGCGAGCGCGCGATGCTCACGATGACGCGCGTCGAGGCGATTCCCTACGCTGCGATGAAAGCCGGGATGCCCTGGGATTGGACGACCTTTCCGGAATTCCTCGACAGCATCGATCGGCCGGCCCAAGGCGGTGAACATCCTGCCGTATGTCTCGGTCTCGCCGCTGCTCACCTAGGTGATGGGAATCGAGGATGCCAAGACGCGTCCGCCGACCGAGCGCGAGGAGCGCGAGATTTGCCGACTCCTCGACGAGGCGATGGATGCCGGCGCGTGCGGATGGTCCGCGCAGCGGCTCGATCCGAATGGTCCCGCATGCGTGCAGCGCGACTACGACGGCACGCCGATGGTCTCCGACCTGATGACCGACGACACCTGCTATGCGCTCGCGCGCGTGCTCGGCCGCCGCAACGAGGGCTTCATGCAGATGACGCTGGTGTCCGCCGATCCGAGCAAGGATCCCGCGCACTTCGAGAAGCTGGCCGACATCAGCGGACGCCCGATTCTGTTCAACGTCGTGCAGCCGCGCGACTCGATGCCGTTCATTCATCGCGGGACCATCGCGTGGCTGGATTCGTGCCGTCAGCGAGGCTTGCGCGTGTACGGCCAGGGGGTCACCAGCGACACCAATATGACCTTCACCTTCACCGACTGGAATCTTTTCGATGAATGCCAGGCGTGGTGCGACGCGACCACCGGCACGACCGAGGAGCGCAAGGCGAAGCTCGGCGATCCTGCGCGGCGCGAAGGACTGCGCGCGCACATTCCGCGCATCATCACCGAGGAGTTCGACAAGATTTTCATCACCCGCGTCGTGCGCCAAGATATGGATGACATGAAGGATCTCGAAGGCCTCACGTTGCGCGAGGCGTCGGAGAAGACCGGCAAGCATCCGGTGGATGTGATGCTCGATCTCGCGGTGGCCGACGATCTGCGCACCGAGTTCTACGCGCCCGGCCCCAATCAGAACATGGACTACATGAAGGAGATGCTCGACTACACCTGGCTGATTCCGGGCGTCTCCGACGGCGGCGCGCACACCAAGTTTTTCACCGGCGGACGCTATCCGACCGAATTCCTGACCAAGCTGGTCCGCGAGCATCGGATGTTGCCGCTCGAAGAAGCGCATTGGCGGCTTTCGACGCTCCCTTCCCTATGCGCGGGTTTCCGCGATCGCGGCACTCTGCGCGAGGGCGCGCCGGCCGACATCGTGGTGTACGACTTCGACAAGCTCGCGATGGGTCCGATCGAGCTCGCCCATGATTTCCCCGGCGGCGAATGGCGTCGCGTGCAGAAGGCCGAGGGCTACAGTTATATCTTCGTCAACGGCCAGATGACGATGGAGCATGGCAAGGAGACCGGAAATATGTCCGGCCGCCTGCTGCGTCACGGCGCCGCGTAGTCGCGAAGCGACAGTGATGATAAAAGCCCGTCGGAATTTTCGGCGGGCTTTTTCTTTCAGTTGCGTTTTCGCGTGTGAGCGAATAAGCAGCGGGCGAGGGCGGGGAAGAGCGCCATCAGGTTTTGTCAGGCATTCAAGGATGAGACACGAAGTGGGCGCGAAGCGCCGCGCCGCAGGCGCTCCCGAGGCGGAGCGAAGCGGAGTCGAGGGAAATGTAATGATCAAAGCAATCTACTTCATCAAACGAAAACCAGGCATGACGCTCGAGGATTTCCGCAAATACTGGCTCACCGAGCACGCGGCGTTGGTGCTCACGGTTCCGGGCCTCGTGAAGTACGTGCAGTCGCACACCACAGATTCCGGATATCGCGATCACGAGCCGATCTACGACGGCCTCGCGGAGTTGTGGTACGAGAGCCTCGACGACATGCGCAAGACCGCGGGAACTTCGATCAGCCGCGAGACGCTTGCCGACAACGAAAAGTTCCTCGACATGTCGAAGTTCGCCTTCATCCTGACGAAGGAGCGGGTGCAGAAGGAAAATCCTATCGAGCCGGGCGCGCCAAAAATGGTGGCCTTCGAAAAGAAGCGTCCTGACCTCTCGGTCGAGGCTTTTCAGGATCATTGGAACTCGGTCCACGGCAAACTAGGACGCGCAGTGCCGGGTGGGCGCCGTTATGTGCAATGCCATCCGCTCGTGTCCTCATACACCAACGGCCGGACGCCGCTTTGGGATGGCGTCGCGGAGGTATGGTTCGACAGCGAGGAGGCGATGGGCTCCGCCCCGCAGAGCCCGGAGTATCGGGCGGTGATCGCGGATGAGCCGAACTTCCTCGCGGAGAACGCGAAGTTCATCGTCACGACCGAGCACATCATTTTGTAGCGACTCCTTCCCTCTCTGTCATCCTGAGCGAAGCGAAGGATCTACGCGCAGCGATTCGACGATGCCAAAATCGGCCACTGATTACTTCGAAGACGGCATCGATCTCTTCAATGCCGGCCGCTTCTTCGAATGCCACGAGGCATGGGAAGAGGTCTGGAAGCGCAGCGACGGCGACGCGAAGCTCTTCTATCAAGGCATCATTCAGGCCGCGGTCGCGATCCTTCACGCGCAGCGCGGCAATTTGACCGGCGCCGCATCGCTATATAGTAAGTCGTCGGCGAAACTCGATCATCTTCCCGCCGAGCATATGGGAATCGCGCTCGGCGAGTTGCGCGATGCGCTCAAGACGTTCTTCACCGTGGCGCTGAACGGAGGTGCGACTCCGGCGCCCCCAAAACTCCGCCGCATCAGCTAGAAGGGAATATCCTCGTCGTCGATGGGCGCGTTCGGCATGTCAGCGCCGCCGCCCGCGCCGCTCGCACCCGCTCCCGCATAGTCGCCGCCGCCTTCGCCGCGTCCGCCCAGGAACTGCATCTCGCTCATAATGATCTCTGTGCGTTGGCGTTTGCCGCTGCCGTCCTTGGCTTCCCACTGCCGCGTCTGCAAGCGCCCTTCGAGATAGATCTGCTTGCCCTTGCGCAGGTACTTCTCGGCGAGGTCGGCCAGGCGATCGAACGCGACGATGTTATGCCATTCGGTCTGCTCGCCGGTCTTACGTTTCATGCTGGTCGCGAGAGAAAAGTTGGCGACCTTCATTCCGGTTGGGAGATGACGCACCTCGGGATCGCGTCCCAGGTTTCCGACCAAAATCACCTTATTAACTGACATCTTCCGCCACCTCCGAGGGCGAACCTATCGGCAGGCAATTATGAGCGCAAGCCGATCCTGTGGAAAACGCGCCATCAATATCCCCAAGCGTAGTCCTGCTCTCGCGTTTGCGGAATAATGGAAGGTTGGGTCGCGTGATAAGTGATGCCTGTTCGAGGGCAACCGCGGACTGCGTAAGTGAAAAACGACAAAACAAACCCATTAAACCCCCAGAAATGCTACATATTTCACATATTGATAGCCAAATGGATGTGACCTTACGGCATCAGACCCTACAAATGGTCGATCTTTCGCCTCCACTTGGTGATTTGTATACTGAACTTCTGTCGCGGCGGTGAAGATGGGGGCAGGAAACTCCAGAACGACTCCCGTAAAGCTGTTTGCTCTTGGCGGCTTGGGTGAGATCGGCCTCAACCTGATGGTGCTCGAATGCGCCGGGCACGGTCTCGTGGTCGACTGCGGCGTGATGTTTCCCGAGGACCGTCTGCTCGGCAACGGCGTCTACGTTCCCGATTTTTCCGAGCTGACCGAAAAGCACATCCCGATCGACGCGGTCGTGCTGACGCACGCGCACGAGGATCACATCGGCGCGCTGCCGTACCTGTTGCGTAAATTTCAGGTCCCGGTTTATGGGCCCGCGATCACGCTTGCATTCGTGCGCCGACGCCTCGAAGAAAACGGCATGCGCGATACCGAGAAGGACCTGCACAGGATCGAGCCGCGCAAGACCTTCGAGGTCGGTCCGTTTTCGATCGAGCCGCTGCGGGTGACGCATTCGACGCCCGACTCGATCGCGCTCGCGATTCGCACGCCCGCCGGCATCATCGTGCATAGCGGCGATTTCAAGATCGACGATGCGCCGGTAGATGGTCAGAAATTCGATACCGAGGCATTCGCGGCGCTCGGCAACGAAGGCGTCGCGCTGCTGCTCTCGGATTCCACCAACGTCGAGAGGGCAGGGCGCTCCGGGTCGGAGAGCTCGCTGAAACCGATTCTACGCGAGCTGATCTCGCGCACCAGGAATCGATTTTTCCTGTCGGCATTTTCCTCGCACATCCATCGCATCAGGCAGGTTGCCGAGGTATCGAAAGAAGTGGGCCGCCGCGTGCTTCCACTCGGCCGCCGGATGGCCGAAAGCGTGCGGCTCGGCATCGAGACCGGCCAGCTCTCATTCGCACCGGGAATGTTCGTCGAGCCTGAAGAAGCCGAATTCCTCGAGCCGCGCAAGATTACCTTCCTCGCGAGTGGCAGCCAGGGCGAGCCGTTTTCGGCGCTGGCGAAACTCGCGATCGATACTCATCCGCGGGTGCATGTCGAGAGCGGCGACGTTGTGGTGCTCTCCTCGCGCTTCATCCCCGGCAATGAGCGCTCAATCAACAATCTCGTCAATCAGCTCTACAAGCTCGGTGCCGAAGTGATCTATGACGCGGTCGCGCCGGTGCATGTGTCCGGCCACGCCAGTCGCGATGAACTCGCGGACATGATCGCGCTGGTGAAGCCGCAGTATTTCGTTCCGATCCATGGTGAGTATCGTCATCTGAGCCGTCATTTCGCGCTCGCCGCTGCGGCGGGAGTTCCCGTACGCAACTGCTTCCTGCTCGAAGACGGCGACTCGCTGGTGCTGACCGGCGCCGATGCATATCGCAGCAAGAAGGCGCACACCGGGCGCATCCTGATGGAGGCGGGCGAGATCGAAGACATCGCGCTGATCGGTGAGCGCCGCAGCCTCGCGCATGATGGCACCGTGATGGCGGTAATTGCGGTCTCGGCGAGCAGCGGAACCATCGTGGGCGGTCCGGATCTCTTCTCGCGCGGATTCGTTTCCGGCAATGGAACCTCGGCGCATCTGCGGCGCGGACGCGAAGAAGTGCGCCAACGTCTCGAGACGATTCCGCGCCCGTATCATCCGGACGACGCGCGCATCAAGGATGAGGTGGTACATACACTCCGTCATTATTTCATCCATAATGTAGGTAAACGTCCGTTCATCATGGTGCATGTGATGGAGGTTCCGTAGCCATCGCGCGGCCAGCCAAAACAGCGCCGATCGAGCTCGCGCAGAGCAGCGTTGCGGAGGTGGAATCCGCCGCGGGCGGCTTACCTCGCATCGCACGCGAGCTCGGCGCGCTCGCGCTGATTGCGATAGCTGCGTTCGCGACGATCAGTCTGCTCTCGCTGCACCTGACGCATGACGCGAGTTCGACGAATCTCGGCGGACCGGCAGGTGGCGCGCTCGCACGAGGACTAAGTTGGCTCTTCGGCTACGCAGCGTATCCTCTGATTGCGCTGGTGGTGATGCTCGGTGCGCGAATCTGGGCGAACGGCGAATGGCAGGACCTCGCGCGTGAGGCCGGTGCCGGCGCAATTGTCGTGATCGCGCTGGATGCGACGTTGGGGCTATGGCGGCCGGCGGGCATCGTGACCGCGGGAACTATCGGCACGCATATCGCGGGAACGCTTCGCGGTTCACTCAACATCGGAGGCGGATATCTCGCAGTGGGCTTCACTCTGATCTGCGGGATCGCGCTGATGCTGAAACGCGCGCCGACGGAACTTGCGTCGGCAGCCGCACGGAAGCTGAAACCCTCGATGCCGTTTGGCCTCGAGCCGGAGAGCGAACCGGTAGGCGAACTCGCCGACGCTAACGGTTCCACCTCTCCTGATGGCGATATCAGCAAACCGGCGCGGCCCTTCGGTCCGGTGCCGCTCAAGGTGCGACGCATCGAGCCGCGCGACAGCTCGCGCGATAAGCAGGATAAGAACGATTCCAAGCCGCGCAGTCGCGGAAGCTTCAAGCTGCCTCCACTCTCGCTGCTCGATATTCCGCCGGCCGAGCATGCCCAAATCGATGAGGCCGCGCTGGAGCGGAGCGCGCGCGTGCTCGAACAGAAGCTGGCGGATTTCGGTGTCGATGGGCGCGTGGTCGAGGTGCAGCCCGGTCCGGTCGTTACGATGTACAAATTCGAGCCCGGCTCCGGAATTAAGGTGAGCCAGATCGTGAACCTCGCCGACGACCTTTCGATGGCTCTCCGAGCCGCAGCGGTCCGTATCCAGGCACCGGTTCCGAATGAAGCCGTGGTCGGTATCGAGGTCCCTAATCGCAAGCGCGAGATGATTTATCTGCGCGAGATTCTCGAATCCGACGAGTTCGCTGGCGCGCAAAGCCAGCTCACCATCGCGCTCGGCAAAGACATCGCGGGACGTCCGATGGCGGCCGACCTCGCCAAGATGCCGCATCTGCTGATCGCGGGAGCGACCGGCACCGGTAAATCGGTTTCACTGCACACCATGATCGCGTCGGTGCTGTTCAACGCGACCGCCGACGACGTGCGCTTCATCCTGATCGATCCCAAGATGCTGGAGCTTTCGACCTACGAGAACATTCCGCACCTGCTGGTGCCGGTGGTGGTAGATCCCGACAAAGCCGCGTCGTCGCTGCTGTGGGCGACGCAGGAAATGGAGACGCGCTACGCGATGATGCGCGACCTCGGGGTGCGCAATATCGACGGCTACAATCGCGCGCTCAGTTCTGGCGCGCCGGTGATCGAACTGAAGGCGGCTCATCAAATCAGCGACGGCGTCGAGCCTCCCATCGATCCCGCCGAGGCGCCGCCGAAAATCGAGCATCGCAAGCTGCCGAAGATCGTCATCATCATCGATGAGTTGGCCGATCTGCTGCTGAGCGAGGGCAAGACGGTCGAGCGCGATATCACGCGGCTCGCGCAGAAAGCACGCGCGGCCGGAATTCATCTGATCCTCGCGACCCAGCGGCCGTCGGTCGACGTCATTACCGGGCTAATCAAGGCCAACCTGCCCGCGCGCATCTCGCTGCAGGTGACCTCGCGCGTCGATTCGCGCACGATTCTCGATTCGATCGGCGCGGAACGTCTGCTCGGCGCGGGCGACATGCTGTTCATGCCACCGGGAAGTGCGAAGCTGGTGCGCCTGCACGGTCCCTTCGTATCGGAAATCGAAACGCGCAAGCTGGCGGATTTTCTCCGCGCGCAGGGCACACCCGATTATCGAATGGAAATCCTCGACACCAAGCCGCCGGCCGAGGAGATGAGCGAGGACTATGAGCGCGACGAGAACTACGACGAAGCCGTGAACATCGTGATGGAGACCGGGCAGGCGTCGATCTCGATGATCCAACGGCGCTTGCGAATCGGCTACAACCGCGCGGCTCGGATGGTCGAGCAGATGGAGCGCGAGGGTATCGTCAATCCTCCCGACGGCGCGCGTCCGCGCGAAGTGCGTCTGCGCAAGATCAAATGACCTAACCCCTAACCCCTTCCCTTGAGGGAAGGGGGATCAGACAGAGATAAATATTGCGCGGGAAAAAGTTCGGTGTTGGAAAGTTCGTCACGGTAACCATTGCGTTGCTAGCGATGGCCATGCCGGTTCGCGCCGATTCCGCGCAGTCATCAGCGCAACTCAAAACACTCAAAACGCTGCTCGATCGCCTGCAGAAGCATTATCAGCAGACCACGTCTTTTTCCGCGAAGTTCACCGAGGAGATCGTTCCCGCCGGTGGTGCGAAACGGGAGCGCGAGGGCACGGTCTATTATCGCAAACCCGGGCAGATGCGATGGGAATTTGCGGGCGACGACAACGAAATCATCGTGAGCGACGGCAAGCAGTTGTACAGCTATGAGCCGGACCTCAACCAGGTGATCGAGACGCCATTGGAACAGGCGTTCAAATCTTCGAGCACGGCGGCATTTCTTCTCGGAATCGGAAATGTCCAGCGCGACTTCGACGCCTCGATGCCTGCGACGGCGCCTGCCGACGGCCTCAAGCATATCGTGCTGAAGCCGAAAAACGGCAGCGACTCTTTCGAGATGGGCGTCGATCCAAAAACGCTGGACCTCAAGAGCTTGCGGCTTACCGATGCGCTTGGCGACATCACGGAACTGGCGTTCTCGGATATCAATAGCGACGCGCCGCTCGACGCCAAGCTGTTCACTTTCATCCCGCCTGCCGGTGCTGATATCGTAAACGCTCCGCAGCAACCGAATTCCCAGTGAACGAAACAGCATCGATAATACGCACAATTGCCTCGCGTTGGCGCCGCGAGTACAGGTAGTAGCCGCAGAGATTTCCGCGCGATGGAAAAAGTTCACCTTCTCAGTTTGGGCTGTCCCAAAAATCTCGCCGACAGCGAACTGATGCTCGGCGCGCTGGTCAATGCCGGCTTCGAGATCACGCTCGATCCCGACGCGGCGCAGGTCCTGGTGGTGAACACCTGCGCTTTCATCGAGAGCGCGAAGAAGGAATCGCTCGACGCCATCATGGAGGCGGCCGAGGTCAAGCGCCACGGCCAGGGCAAACGGCTGGTCGTCGCGGGATGCATGGCGCAACGCTACGGCGCCGAGCTTCGCGAGCAGCTTCCCGAGGTGGATGTTTTCGTCGGCACCGGAAATTTCCTCGAGATTCCGGAACTGCTGCGGCGTACCGAAGACGTCGAATCGCGGCCGATTCCTTATGTGGGTGCGGCGCATCTGCTCCCTTCGCATTCGGCGCCGCGCATCAAGACGGGAGACTATTTCACCTCCTATCTGAAGATTTCCGAAGGATGCGATCACAAGTGCGCGTTCTGCATCATTCCGAAAATTCGCGGGCGTCACGAGAGCCGTGCGATTCCCGATGTGGTCGCTGAAGCGCGCATGCTCGCTGACAGCGGTGTGCGCGAGCTGAATCTGATCGCGCAGGATCTGACCGCCTACGGCCGCGACCTCGAGCCGCGATCGTCGCTGGCGCAATTGCTCTACGCGTTGAACGATGTCGACGGCATCCATGGATTAGGCTGCTTTACTGCTATCCCAACTTCGTGACCGATGAACTCCTCGACGCGATCGCGACACTGCCCAAGGTAACGAAGTACATCGATATGCCGTTGCAGCACGCCGACGACGCCATCCTGCGCGCAATGCGCCGCGAGCGCTCGGGCGATGCGTTGCGCAAGATCCTCGATCGCATCCGCAAGCGCATCCCGGGCGTCGCGCTGCGCAGCTCCTTCATCGCGGGCTTTCCCGGCGAAAGTGATGAGGCGTTTGAACGGCTCGCGGATTTCATTAAGGAGCAGGAGTTCGATCGCGTCGGCGTGTTTACCTACTCTTTGGAGGAGAACACCGGCGCCTTCGATCTGCCGAACCAGGTACCGGAGCGCGTCAAGCGTGCGCGGCGGGCGCGGCTGATGGAGATTCAGGGGGAGATTTCACATAAGAAGAATCGCGCCCTCGTGGGTCAGGAACTCGAGGTATTAGTTGAAGGTGCGATGCCGGCGCGCGCAACCCGAATGCGCGGGCGAAGCAGCGCGCAGGCGCCCGAAATCGACGGCTCGGTCTTTTTCAAAGGTGAGGCCGCGCCCGGTGAGTTCGTGCGGGTTCGGATCGACAAGGCTTTGACCTACGACCTCAGCGGGAAAGTGATCGGCGCGGATATCGAAGAGGGGGTGGCCAGTCATGCCTAAAAAAGTTGCGGCGAGCCGTATCAAATTTCTGAACAAGGTTCGGGACCATCTGCTCGAGACCAAAGCGAGACTGCTCGAGGAAATGGAGACTGAGCTCGAAGGCGCAGCGCGAGGGGAACAAGGACGAGGGCATGGATGCCTACGACCTCGCGTCCGAGGAACGGGATCGCGAGATCAATTTCATCCTGTCGGATCGCGAGCGCGCGAAAATCAAGGAGATCGACGACGCGCTGGCGCGCCTTGCGGACAGCAGCTACGGCATCTGCGAATCATGCGGACTCGAGATTGGAGAGGAGCGGCTGGATGCGTTGCCCTTCACGCGCGTATGCCGCGACTGCCAGCAGGATCGCGAGCGCGAAGCCAAATCGCAACGCAATTACGACAGCGAGGATCGCGGCTATCGCAAAGTCGGCTCGACCGACGCCGACGAAGAAAACCTTTGACCCCAACGACCTTTACCATGACGGCCAAACACGGCATCCTATCAAGGTGCCGGAACACATCCGGCACTTCTGTTTGCATGGGGCGCTCGATTCGAACAGCGGCGTAACTTTTTGATGCGTGTTTTCAGCGACTTTGAGGATCAGGCCAGAAACGGCACCGGCGAAGGTCTCCTCCACGATTCGGAGCCGATACAGCGAAACCTCGCGTCCGTAAAAGCCACGCTGGTTTTGGCCAGCGCCAAGGGCGGCACCGGCAAAAGTCTGCTTACGGTGAACATCGCGGGGGCGCTCGCGCACGCCGGCAAGAAAGTCGGCATCATGGATGCGGACCTGAACTCGCCCAGCATCTTGCCGATGTTGGGGACCAAGCCGCCACTGCGTTTTCTTTCGAGCGAGGGCATCGAGCCGGCCGCTGCGCAGATGGGAATTCGCGTCATCTCGGCCGAGCTGTTGACTGAGTCGCAGCGTCCCGCGATGAGTTTTCTCGATGACGAGACGCCGCCTCCTCCGGTGGCGATCGCGCCCGTCAAGGTCAGTCATTCGCAGGCGCTGCGTCGCATGCTGAGTCAGACTCGTTTTGGACCGCTCGATCTGCTCATCATCGATCTCGCGCCCGGCGTCGAAGAGTTACAGCGGCTGATGCGAATCTTCACCCCGACGGGCGTGATGGTAGTGACGCATGCTTCGGGGAGTGGAGCGGCGGCGCTCCGTCACCTGCTGGATATGAACAAGGAACTGCGCGCGCCAATCGCCGGAACGATCGAGAATATGGTTGCCTTCGGATGCGACAACTGCCGCTCGGTGCGTCCGCTGTTCCCTCATGGTGAAACCGGCGCCGTCGCGCGAGGGGCCGGCATTCCAACTGTTGCGCGGCTGCCGTTCGATCCACGTTTCGCGGAATCGGCCGATCGCGGCAGGATTTTCGCTAATGAATCTTCCGAGACGCCGATCGCGAAGCAACTGATCGAGATGGCCCGTCAGATCGATGCCATCCTTACCGCCAGGATTCGCAAAGCGGCAACGGCCGTAGAAGTGCCGGCTCCGCTGGCGTTTCGTCAGGAATAGCGCGGCAATCCTCGGTTAGTCTTCCGGCTAGTCTTCCGCATCTTCATCGGCGGCAGAATCCGGCAATGCCTCGGCGCGACGCGAGCATTCGAACATTCCTGCGCCCTCCGAGTCGCCGAGTCGGAAGCGCGCGAAGCCGAGCGCGGTGAAGATTCGAGTACCGTCGGGGCCTGGACGCGAGAGCGGAATGAAATTCTCGATGCTCCCAATCTGCATCAGCCGGCTCTCGCGATCGCCAAAATCGGCCGACACTCGTGTCGGCGGCATCGAGACGGAAGGAGCCTCGACCTCGACGTTGCCGACCGGACATTGCGTCCATCCGGAGCTGCTCAGGATTCGCCCGCTTCGTTGCTCTCCGTCATCGCCGGCGACTGCGCGCAATTCGATCGCGGTCGGAGCGGCGGCATCATCGAAGCATGCCCAGATCATTCGGCGCGAGTTGAAGCGTTGCGGACCGAGGCCGGTGAACGAGAGGCCGCTGCGTCCGACGCCGGTGATTTCCGTTGCGACGCCGTCGATGCGCACCGAGCCGCTCAGTGTTCCGAATGCCGCGATCGAGCCGTCGCGGCTGGTGTCGTCGCGCGCTTCGAATAGTTGTTCGAGGTCGATGCCGGCGCTGCCCGCGCTCGCCTGCAAGCGGATCGCGACCTCCAAAGATTCGTCGAGCCATCCGGACGCGAGCGCGCGCTCGATACGGAGATAGTGCGTCGCGTCGGGCACGATCACCGCGTGGCCGCGGAAGCTCACCACGAGTCCGTCGCGATCTGATTCGAGGGCGAGCGGTCCGAGGCTCAGGCGATTGCCGTCGCGCCGCGGTTTGCCCTCGCCGGTGAACAGCGCGACACGGCCCCCGGAGAGCAGCATCATGATTCGCGCGCCCACGCCGCCTGCTCCGAGATCGAAGCTGGCCATCGCACCGATTTTCGCAGCTGGATCGAACAATTCGACGCCAACCCGCGTCGGCATCGCCGGTAGCGTCGCACGCGCGACCGAGGTCGGTACTTTCGGCATGGGCGAGCGCGATACCGCCAGCTTACTGACGCGCGCGCCGGCGAGTGTGTCCAGCGTGCGGTTGCTGAAAACCTCGCCGATGGTTGAGATACATCGCCGGCGAAGTTCACCGGGCATCCGCACTGCGACCGAAAGCTCCAATTGTAACGCATCGATCTGATTGCGTGCGGCCATCGCCGATAATTCGCGCAGCGCCGGGACCGCGCTCTCGAGGTGCCGATCGGTAAAGGCCTGCAGCAGGTTTTGCGCTCCGCCGCCGGGATAGCGGAGCCCGAAGCTGGCGAGAATTCCATGCCCCTCGAGTTGCTTTACCAGGTCGCCGATCGAACCGTGAATGAAAGCATCCGATGCCGAGACTCGCGCCGCGCCCGGCGGCCGCAACTGATCTCCATGCCGCCGCAGCCCGAGGCCCAGATCGACTCGAGCCTGAATGATATTCCAACCGTGCACGACCAGAATCGTCGCATGATGGTGGCGTGCGACGATGCCTTCCAACCGCTCGAGGATCATCTCCAGAAACCACGGCGCGCCCGCGCTGACCTGCGAAAGACGATTGAGGTCGAGATGATTGCGATCCATCGCCGCGTTGATCAGGGCGGGCGCGCCGAGAAGGGTCGACAGTTCCCGCGTGATCGCAGCGGTATGAAGATCGTTCACCTTGGGATTGAGCAATGAGCGGGTCGCCTGACCGGCGCGCCCACCGTGAGGAGCAATCAGAAGAATTGGCGCATCGCCATCGATGATTTCCAGCCACCGTGCGGACGCGGCGTCCACGGATTTTGCGATCTCACTCATGAGGCCTGATGCGCCATCACCGTGCGCGCGTGAAGCGCGAACGATGCAACGAAATAGTACGCGATGTATGCGAGCGAGAGATACAGCAATATCGGATTGACCGACGGCAGCGACGGCAGCATCGCGATCGTGATCACGCCCCATATGATTCCAAGCGTGACCGTGAGCGGACGCAACGGCCGCGTCCGGCTCGGATAGATGTACTTGATCGGAATGAACACCATCACCGCAAACATCGTGAGGATGGCTTCATTCACAATCGTCCCCCAGTTCAGGCAGTAGAGGTAGAACACGACCAGGTTCCAGTATGAGGGAAAGCCCAGGAAAAAGTTGTCGGGTGTCTTCGCCTCCGCTTGGCAAAATTGATACGCGCTCGCGATCAGGACGAAGCCCGCGACCGCAAAACCGACGGTGCCAACTGCGAGGCCTGCGCGGATCGTCAGGTATACCGGCGCGACCACGTAAGTCAGGTAGTCGACGATATTGTCGAGCAGCGCGCCATCGAAACCCGGCACGCGGGATTTCACATTGAAGAAGCGCGCGAGGGTGCCGTCGCTGGAGTCGATCGCGATCGTCACCGCCATCGCGATGAACGAGGCGCGATAGTCGCCGACGCCCGCGTAATGAATCGCGAGCACGCCGAACACCGCTCCCAGCGCGGTGTACAGATGTACGCCCCATGCGCAGGCAAGCAAAAACAGGCGGCTGCCATTGGTCTCGGCGATTGCCGTTGCCGGTACTGCGCGCGCTTTCATTTGGGCTTGATATGGCGCGGGCCGAAGTAGTCTTCGAGAATCGTCATGAAAGGCCCGCACGCGCGACGCTTCTTGACGTGCGCGACCGCTTCATCGAGCGACATTTTCTCGTGCGCGCGCAGATAGCCGATCGCCAGTGTCGGCGCGCGATTGAGTCCGGCGTTGCAATGAAGATAGACGCGTCCGCCGGCGGCGATCAGCGAATGCAGCGCTTCAAGACCAACGCGTAACCGCTCAGCCATCGCATCGGCGCTGCCATCCTGAATCGGAGTGCGCACGAAACGAATATCGTTGGCGTCGCATTCGGCGCGCACCGCCGTGAGGTCGAGCCCGTGGATCCGCAGGTCGTCATCGTCCTGAAGATTGTGAACGGCGGTTACGGCGAATGACTCTTTGAGCCATCCGATATCATCCGGACGAGGGTATTCGCCGATCAGCAGGTGGCGGGTGATTTCGGCGACCGAGGGCCGGCTCGCGCGATGCGCGCGAGCTTCGTTCTGCGACCGGTTTTGCCACCAATCCACGCTGTCATCTAACCACGAACGCGGGACTTACTGAACTACCTCTGCAGGCTCGCGCATGCACCGGGCGAACCTGCGCGACGCCACTCGTAGAGCCATATCGAGGCGAGGACCGATGCGGCCCGCGCGATTTGACGCGCGAACATGGCAGCGTCTTCATCCATGAGCGCGCGCTGATATTCGCGGCCGCGGTATGCGCCGGCATCACGAGCCGCGCGATCATCGCGGAGGACTTCCCCGATCAGACGGTTCGCGTCATGAATTTCGGCGATCGAAGGGGCCCATACATCGTTGATTTCTTCGAGGTGAATCTCGCGCGCCGCCATCGGCTCCAACTCACGAAGCGAATGATCCACCGCGCCCTCGATGCGCGCGTGAACGCCATGATCGCCTGCATAGCCGTCATAATGGACCGTCGAATGGAGCGGCTGGCTCGCATCGCCGACATAGTGCGCGAGGTAGCCGGAGAGCCGCAGCATCGCGTCGCAATCGCCGCGACGCCACGCGCTTTCGAGCTGCGCGCTGACGCCTTCGATTGTCCATGGCAACGTGCCCGCGCGCTCGAGAGTGCGATATCCGAATCGGCGCCGCATTTTGCTGAAGTCCGGATTGAGCTCCGACCAGGGATCCTTTCCGAACAATTCCACATCGATATAGTGGCGTCGCTCCTCGGCCTTGCCGTAACGAGCCTTGAGGACGGAGTCGGGCTCGACCGAATGTATCTCCAGCGCGCCTTCATTACGCGAGAGCGCCGATTTGAGAGGGTAGGGCGGCAAGGCCCCAACGGCGATTCGCGCAATCGCGCGGTGCGTCGCGCTGTCCCACGCCCACGCCGGCATCGCGTAAAAGAACAGCGCGCACCACAGAAGCGCGATGTGATGCCGGTAGGTCCGTAGCGGAAGCCTACAGTTTGGCGTGGCGTCGCGCGCGCGAGGTCTTCTCGTTCGGCGCACCTTCCTCGGCAGCATGGACGAGCTTGCGGGATTTGGTCGCCATTGTGCGACGCGGTTGCGGCATCAGCCCTTCCACAGTCTTGCGCAGAAAGTCAGCCGCCTTGCGATACGCCCCCGCGCCCTCCGAGCTTTCCGCGACAATGCGCAATTCAGCATTCGAAATAGCCCGCCCGATGCGCATTTCCACCGGATGATGCTTCGGGATCAGTTTGCCCTTGCCCAGCACGTCGTAGGTACCCCTGATATGAATCGGCAGCACGTCGCATCCGCTGCGCAGCGCAAGGTATCCGGCGCCGCTCTTGAATTCCTGCATCGAACCGTCGGGCGAGCGCGTGCCTTCCGGGAACATCAGAACGCTATGCCCAGCCGCGAGTTCGGCCAGCGCCTCATCGAGCGATTCGAGTTGCGCGCGTTCGCGATCGAAGGGAATCAGCGTGGTGAGGTTCGACACCACGAAGCGGCGCGTCGGTGTGTTGAAGAAATAATCCTTCGCGGCGAGCACGACGAGCCGCTTGCCGATTTCACCGAGTGCGTGACTGATGAGCGCGAAGTCCACGTGGCTCGAATGATTTGCCACCACCAGCACGTTCGAGCTCGCGGGAATGTTGCCGCGCCCTAAAATCTGCGGTTTGAGCCACGAATCGAAAACCGCGCTCTGGGTGCGGCGGAACAGCGCGCGACTCAGGCTGCGAAATGGGCCCGGAAGCATCGGAGTGTAGGGCTCGGCGAATTTCGCGTAGGAGGGCATCGGCACGCGCGACGGCGCGTTGCTGTTGGCAGCGAGCTTCTGCAAATCGTCAACGGTGCGAAGATCGCCCAACTCCTCGACGGCCAAATCGCGCCCGAGATGCTCGCCGATATGCTCCGCCAGCTCCGCCAGCGCGAGCGAATCGAGTCCGAGGTCCTCGATGAGCCGCGTCGCGGGAGTGATACGCGTCACTTCGTTGGAGACCTGCGTGATCGCGTGAGCGAGCCAGGCCTCGACTTCCGCACTCGCGGCGACTTGTTCATCGGCGCGCGCCTCCAGCATCTGGTGAAGGGTCGCGACCACCTCGATGCGTTTGACCTTGCGCGTACGGGTACGTGGTAGCTCATGATCGGTGAAGCGCAGAATCCGTATTCGCTTATGCGGACTGAGGCCCGCGCTGATTTTGTCGAAGTGCACGCGCAGACGATCTTCGAGCGCGCGGCGACTCGTCCCGCGGCCATACGCCGGTACCACCAGCGCGGCGGGCTGCTCGCCGCCGCCGAGCTTCATCGCTACCACGGCCATCTCCTTGATGTCGGAGTTGTGGCCGTAAATTTCCTCGACCTCGTCGATGTAGATGTTGTTTCCGCCGGCGTCGACGATCACGTCCTTGGCGCGTCCGACGATATACAGTCGGCCATCACTGTCGAAGCGCCCGAGGTCTCCCGTGTGCAGCCATCCATCCTTGAGCACCGCGTCAGTCGCGGTCTGATTGCGATAATAGCCGGCCATCACGTTGGGACCGCGCACCAGCAGCTCGCCGATGTCGCCGTCGCCGTCGAGCTTCACTTCGAGTTTGGAAAGCGGCTTGCCTACCGAGCCCGCGATCGCCGTTTCGCCCGGATGCGCGACGCTCACGACCGGAGACGCTTCGGTGAGGCCGTAGCCCTCCAGCAGCGGCATTCCAATGTCCTTGAAGAAATCGGCGACGCGGCGCGGGAGCGCAGAGCCGCCGCTTACCGCCAACTTCAAACGGCTGCCGAGCGCGCCATGCGCCTGACGGAAAATGATCGAGCCGAGGTTGATTCCCGAATCGCGGATGAGACGCTGGTTGAGCTCGCGGAGCTGATTGAACGCAGCATGGAAGAACGGTCCGCGCGATTCGATCTCGTCAAGGATGCGGCGGTGAATTGCCTCCCATAGCGCGGGAACGCCGATGAGCGCGGTCGGCCGCAGATCTGCAAGGGTGCGGGAAAGATTCTTCGCATCGACGCCCAGCGGATGCGCGATCGTCGCGCCGCTCGCGAGCGGCAACAGCATGCCGCATGTAAATTCGAAGGTGTGATGCAATGGCAGCAGCGAGAGCACGAGGTCATCGTCCGAGAGCGCGAAGACGCGCCTAAGCATCTGAATCTCGGCGGTGAAATTTCCGTGTGTGAGCATCACACCCTTCGGCGCGCCCGTAGTGCCCGAGGTGAAGACAATCGAGGCGAGGTCCTTGCGGTCGGGCTCGGGAGGCGGGGTGACGGCTTTTTTCAGGATGAACGGGCGCGACAGCTCGGAAAATTCAATCTCGATCGCTCCAGACGTTGCGGCAGCGATGCCATCTTCAAGGCGATGCGCAACCGCAATCGACCGAAGCGCTGCGGTCGGCTGTGCAATCGCGCAAATCGGCGTCAGCTCGTCGGCGGTAATCAAATGATCGAGTGGAACCGCGATGGCGCCGGCACATACGATCGCGAAATATGCCAGCACCCAATCCGGTGAGTTCTCGCCGATTAGCAGCACGCGATCTCCCGGCTTGACCCCGCGGCTTAACAGCAGCAACGCGGCGCGATGCGAACTGTCGCGCAACTCGCGATAGGTCATACTGCTTCGCTGGCCGGAAGGCTGCCGCGCGATCAGCGCGACCCGCGAGCCGTAGCGGTCGGCGGCGTTCTCGAGCATCGCGACAAGAGAGCGATGGCGCTTGAGCAGATTCGGCCGGCCCTTGGTATGCAAATCGAGTTGCGGAAAAATGTGCCGTCGCAGTCCAGGCAGATGAACATTGATCCAATAGTCGGCCCAATCGATCTGGTCGGGTCTGAATGGATGATGCGCCACATCCGCGGGCTTCAGCGCGCTATATAGCTCGCGGATGTTGCCGCCGTGGAATGTATAGATTAGCTCCTGAATGTAGGGTCGATAGACCTCGATCATCTCGCGCGCGAGGTCCATGTCTTCCGCGATCCAATCGACGGTACTTTCCAGCTTGCGCGTGCGTTCCGATTCCTCGCCCAGCACGCTGTGCGCGAACGACGCCGCATACTTCATGACGCGCGGCATCGTGTCGCTCGCGAGGTCGTACGTGTTTTGCGAGACGACCACGGCCTCGATGTGCGGGCCGATCTTCGCCATCGCGCCGCCTTCCTTGCGATGCTCGCGGCGATTGCTGAGTGCGGTCAGCTCGACCAGGCGGCGCATCGGAAGCGGATTCACGTCGGATGTGCAGAGCTGGTAAACGGGCCGATGTCGCTTGGACAGCAGCGCGGCAAGAATCGGAATCATCGCGTGGGCGGCGAGATCGACTGGAATGATATCGAGCACCAATTCGGCGCTCGCTGGATAGAAGCGGTACCCGCGCCCCGAGAGATAAGTGAGCGGCGCGCTGGTGTTCACGCCTTGATTCCATCCGGGGAACGGATCCGCGAGTGCGCTTTCGATTACCGCGGGCCGAACAACCGTGACATTGAGATTGTTGCGCTCCGCGAAAACCAACTGCTCGCCGAGGCTCTTGGTGTAGCTGTAGGTGTTGGGCCATCCCCAACTCAGCGCGCGCGCCTTGCCGACTTCCTTGAGGCGCTCCTCGACCCATCGCTTGCGGCGTCCATCGACGACCGGATGAATTTCGCCATCCTCGGAGTCCTCACCGCCGGCAGTTTCAAGATCGATGTCATCCGACAGCTCAGCCTGGCGAAGCTGATCGCGCGACTCCGCCTCGATGCGCGCAACGGTGGCCTGCGCCTCGCGAATCTCGCGCTGCAGGTTGAAGTTGCGCTTGCCGATGGGGCACCAGTTTTCCGCAATGTCGTCTTCGTAGCGATGACCGTCGGCGACACCGGCCGCATAGCAGGTCGAGACGTGCATCATCGCGGCTTCGTGCTTGCGGCAAAACTCGATGACATTCGCGACGCCGAGCGTGTTGACGGAAATCGCTTTTTCGAGCGAGGCCTCGAAGTTCACCATTCCGGCGCAATGCACGACCGCATCGAGGCTTCCGTGTTTGATCGGATCGACACCATCGCCGATGAGGCCATCGATGGTGATGTCGCCGGGAATAACCACGATTCGCTCTTCGATGAATTTGTCGAAGCGGGTTCCAAGCTGATCGCGTAGCGGCGCCATCACCGGGGAATCGAGCACCTCGCGCCGAAACCGGTTGAGGCTCGATTTCTTGTCGCCGCGAATCAGCAGATACACACGCTCGATCTCCGGATGCCACTTCATCAGAAGGAAGAGGAATACCTTGCCGAGAAATCCGGTCGCGCCGGTCAGCAGGATGGTGCGTTTGCGCAGGACCTGCTCCAGCGGTGGCATCGGCGGAGTGGCGTGCGATTTGCCGTTTAGTTTCCCGTTGCTATTCGACATCGGCAATTACCAGTGGCGGCAGATGCAAGTAAGCGATGCTCGCGGAGCGGCCTTGCTCCGAAGTTGCCATCGCGATCGCCTCATCGAGGCTGTCGGCCGCTTCCCATCCTAGACGCGCCGCGACTTCAGGCTCCTCGCATCCGGCTGCGATGACGCGCCCGCAGTGCTGGCGCGCCGGCTCGCCCCAATACCACATGTAGAAAGGATGTACACCGTGATAGGCGTTGCCGTAGCGATACATGTGGATATAGGTCGGGTTGTGCGCGAACTCGTGCTCGAACTGATCGGCGAGTTCGATCGCGTCGGTCGTTTGCGCGAGGCATCGATGGAAAAATTCGATGTAGCTCGGATGATGCTCGGGATGAAACTCGTCACGCAGCGGATGGCTGACGATGATCGTCCCACCCTCGCGCACCAGCGGCTTGCCTCGATACATGTTGAACAGGTAGCCGAGCCCGGTGCACTGCACGAGGATCGGATTCATGATCGAGTTGACGTTGTAGGGGCAAATGAACGGCACGCCGACGATTAGAATGTCGGCCTGACCCTTCACCGGCACCGCGTACTGCTGAAAAACTTTCGCCAGCGCCTTGCGATGCACCGCTTCCGTCTCGCCGGCCCAGATTCCCGTCATGCCGTAGGGCGACGCGTAACTGCGCAACATCTGCCGGCGCAGGTCGTCGGACAAGTTCCGCGTCGTCCACTGAAATCCCTTCAGCCGCAGATGATCAAAATCGGTGAAGCGATCTTCGTTCTTATGCAGGAAGTCGAGCATGCCGCCGTACATGTTGTTGTTGACGGCAGTCTCGAGCGTGAACACGTTGAGCTGCGAATTGATCACGCGCCCCATCCGATCGGCCGAGCGGTGCAGCGCCGAATGATTCGGGTCCATGTAGGAATGCGAATCGCGCAGCGTGGTCGGATTGTGATGATGGCGCAGGCTCGCATACGGCGAGAGGCCGACGGCGACCGACTTGTGCCCACCGTCCATCGGCACCAGGTTGATGTTGAGATAGATGACGAGATCGGAGTCGGCGGCGCGCTTGCTCAGCCACACTTCCTCGCCATGATCGGTCTTGCCCATCATCGCCAGCTCGGCGCGATTTTCGGCGTCGAAGTTGTAGAGACGATCGGGCCAAAACTGTTTGAAGGCTTTCTCGCCAACCATGCGACGGATTTCCGCTTCCGTCATGCGCCGATGAAGCGAGGTCGCGACGATGAGATGCACGTCGTCGACGCCGTAGTCCGCCAGGGTCTGCATCACCTGATTGAGCAGACGCTCGCGTATGTCGGGGCGGCGCATCGGCGGCAGCGGCAAACTGATGTCGTCGATCGCGATCGTCACGCGCATGTTGGGATTCAGCTGCGCAAACAGAGGATCGGCATTTTCCGGATGCAGCAGCGCATAGCGAATCGCCTGATCGGGATCGGCGAGTGCCTCGAGCGGCGGTGGCGGATAGATGACGCGCGTTCCGACCGGCAGCTTCTCGAACAGAAAATCGTCGCCATATGCGATGAGACGTCGCTCGGAGCGCCGGTTGGTCGTGATGACCAGATCCTTGCGCGCGCCGATCTCGTGCTTCAGTTCGGCGGTTTTCAGTTCTTTTAGTTTCGCTTCCGGACGCGCCATCCCATCTTCCTCAAACTTCCACCAGACGCCGCACGTTGTCGGCGATGACGGTGCTGCCGCGGCGATTCTTTTCCAGATGAATAATCGGCCACTGCCGGCTCATCGCGGTCGCGTGCAGCCGTTTGTCGGGATTCACGGCGACTGGATGCCCCAGAGCGTTGAGAAACGGCAGGTCGTAATGCGAGTCCGCATAGCCCCAGCAATCCGCGAGCTTCATCCCATGCTGCGTCGCGTACTGCTCGCACCAAATGGCCTTTTCCGCGGTCGCCATGATCGGCTCACGCAGGCGTCCGGTAGCGCGGCCGCGGCTAATCGTCATTCGGTTGGCGGAAAAATCCGCGATGTTGAGATGTTCCGCCAACGGCGCGATCACCCAATCAGGCGAGCCGGTAACCAGCACGGGCTCCAGCCCCGCGCGCCGGTTCGCTTCGATGAGTTCGACGCCCTTGGGATACAGATGATCGATAAGCACGCGCTCGCAGTACTCGCGTCCAAGCTCAACCAGGCGATCGCGCGAGATACCCTTGAATGCCTCGAACATCAGGATGTTGAGCTTGCGACGGTCCTGCTGCTCCGCGATGTAGAGCCTCGGTGCGCGCGCGGCGAACGCGGCGATGTAACTCAGTCGATTGGTCCATTCGCCGAGGTTGGCAAGGACGAACAGCGTGATGTGCACGAGGTTCAAATCGACCAGCGTCCCGTCGAGGTCGTAGAATGCGGCGCGACGCATTTGCGTGCGCCCATTGCGGGAAGTTTTGGCTCGATGAACTGACATGTCATTCTAGTTTGGGGCAATAAAAAAAGGCTTCCCGTCACCGTCTTCATTTTTTGCCGGCCCGGCCGCATCGATAGCTTGGAGCAGTTCGGCGCGCGCGACGCCGCGCAATCCGAAATCCAGGATCTCCTGCACCAGCTTTTCCGCATCGCGCGAGGGCGTGCGGGAAAGAACGCCGACGACCTCCTTGATGCCGCCGAGGATGCAATACGAAACCGCGCGCGTGTCGCATTTGCGCACCAGCTGCATTTCGATTCCCAAATCGAGCGAGCGCTGGATCATCTGCGCGATGCGATCGTAAAACTCGCGAATTTTCGCGTCCAGCTCGCGATCGAAACCGATCGAGTGATTGAGCAGGATGTCGGTGAGCTCGCGTTCGTGAAGCACGAAGGTGACGACGCGGCGCAGATTGTCGCGGAGCTGGTCGACCGGGCTGTTCTCCCCGGGGCCTACTTTCAGGCGCAAAATCCGCGTCGAGAGTTCCTTCACGACCTGCTCGAGCAATTCCTCGAAGAGGTCCTTCTTGTTCTGAAAATAGAGATAGAAGGTGCCGCGCGCGATGCGAGCGCGCGCGATGATGTCCGCGACATTGGTGCGATGGTATCCCTTGCGCGCGAAGATTCGCTTCGCGTGACGCAGGACTTGCGCGCGGCGTTCGGTACGTTCCATAGGTTGGGGCCGTTAAGTTTACGAGGCTAATGATCCGCGGAATGACTGTCAAACCTTGGTCAACGCACAAGTCACAGCAAGTGAAACGCTAATTTGATTCGCTCTTGCACATCGTAGGCTTTCGGGAGAACCTGAACGCAATGGGAGTTGCCGCGGACATGGCGCACGTGGTCGCCTTCGACGCCGAATTGCATCGACATGGTCTCGCCCCGCTGACGCGAGTTACTCCTCGCACGCTCCAGGTAAATGTCGGCAAGGTGTGCAATCAGGCCTGCCATCATTGCCACGTCGACGCGGGTCCCGCGCGCACCGAGAAGATGGATTATCGCGTCGCGCAGCGCGTGATTGACGTGCTGGCGCGAAGTTCATCCATCCAAGTCGTCGATATCACGGGCGGCGCACCTGAATTAAACCAACACTTTAGATTTATTGTTGAATCAACCCGAGCCTTGAAGCGTGACGTCATCGTGCGATGCAACCTGACGGTGATCCTCCAGCCCGGAATGGCTTGGCTGCCGTCATTTTATCGCGAGCATCGCGTGCGATTGGTCTGCTCGATGCCATGCTACACCGCCGAGAATGTCGACAAGCAACGCGGGGCCGGAGTGTTCACGAAAAGCATCGAGGCGCTGCATCTTCTTAACCGCCTCGGCTATGGAATGCCCGACACCAACCTCACGCTCGACCTTGTCTACAATCCGGGCGGCGCTTTTCTTCCGCCGGAGGAGGCCGAGCTGGAGGCGCGATATCATCAGGAGCTACGCGACGGTTTCGGCATCGAGTTCAACCACCTGCGCACGATCACCAACATGCCAATCAGCCGATTTGCCGATCAACTTCGGCGCGCGGGCCTCGAGCGCGAATACATGGCGCTGCTGGTGAATCATTTCAATCCATCGACAGTGCCGGGTTTGATGTGCCGCGATCTCGTAAGCGTCGGCTATGAGGGCACGCTCTACGACTGCGATTTCAACCAGATGCTATCGATGCCGATTGTGAACGCCGATGGCCGCGCGCTGACGATCTTCAACGTCGATGATCTTCGCGAACTCGCCGGCGCTCGCATCGCAACCGGCTCGCATTGTTTCGGATGCACCGCGGGCGCCGGTTCGAGCTGCTCCGGCGCGCTGGCCTGAATTTATCGTGCGTCCGAATACATCCGTGCGAGGCGTATCGGCGAAACTCCCGCCAGGTAGAGCAATCGAATCGTCCACATCCGCAGCACGGTACGCATGATGCCGCCCTTGCGCCATCGTCGCGCGGAGGTCGTGACCTTGCTGCGCAGGCATGCAACGCGCCCCATGCGTTTGAGGCGCCGCGTGAAGTCGAGGTCCTCGCAAATCGGCATATCGGGGAACCCGCCGAGCGTTTCGAAGATTTGCTTCCTCGCGAAAATCGCCTGATCGCCTGTGCCGGTGCGGCTGATGCGCGAGCGAAGGCTGATGAGTGCGCCAATCAGCACGCACAGCGGATGAGTGTCATCGAGGCGGACATCGAAGCGGCCGCCTACGACTTGACTGTCCGAGAACGCTGCTTCGATATCGCGTGCAAAAGTCGCCGGCACGGTCGTGTCGGCATGGACGAACACCAATGCGTCTCCGGAGGCCAGTGCGGCGCCGGTGTTCATCTGGCGCGCACGCCCGCGAGAGGCGTCGATGGCGACATCGCATCGAGGACGCGCAGCCTCAAGGCTGCCATCGGTGCTGCCGCCATCGACCACGATGATTTCGGCATTCGGCGCGCCAATGCGAATGGCTTCCAGCGTGGACGCAATCGACGGCGCCTCGTTCAGCATCGGGACGATAACGGAAAGCTTCACGCGAGGAGGTGCGGTGATTCCTTTTCGATGCGTTTCAGCGCGGCGGCAGTGGCTGGACATGGATGCGGTGAACCGAGCGCCATCGCTTGTCCGCCGAAGGAGCTCAGCCGGTTTTTCAGATGCGAGCTCAGAAATTGTAGATCGATCGGGCGGTCAACGTCGTACCACCACGGCCCGAGGCAGTAGGGTTCCCCGGCTTCGCGCAACCGCGCGAGCGTGGTCGCGAGTACGTCGGGCCCTCCCCATCCCGTCGGCTTGAAGATGTCCGCAAGTTTGCCCCGCATCGCGACCAGGTAATATCCACCGTCGAGGGTGGGTGCGATGAGCAGCGGGCATTTTTCGAATAAGTCGGCGCTTTTCGTCAGCAACCTGATTGGAAGCGAGGGCGTGTCGGTCCCCATCAGCATCGCACCGCCCGCGTTGGTGAAGGGGCGCATCGCCGCCGCCATCCGCGCGCCGAGGTGACCGCTGCCTTGTTCGAAAACCCACGCGCCGAACTCATGCGCGAGGTTTCTGAAATAGCGGCTGCGCTTGGCGCCACCGGGCGCGCTGGCCGCAATCACCAACTCTGCCGGCGCGAGGCGTTTCGCCTTCGCGAGCGTGTCGCGATTGAACGCATCGGCGAGTGCCGCGGCATTGTCCTTGCCGATCGCCGGAATAAGGCGCGTCTTGGTTTGGCCGGGAATCGGCTCGCGCGCAAACACGATTACGGTCATACGGCGCATCTGGCCCATCCTCACATCCCTGATAAATAGACGCGAGAGCGCCGATGCGCCGTCAATTCGATTGCCTGACTACTTGCGTTTCTCGAACGACGGTCCCGCGAAGCCGTCCGAGGGCAGCGCGCCTTGCAACCCCTTTCCTTGCTCATTGGCGAAGAAGTTGCCGGCCGCCGTGTAACCGCCATCGACGACCATCGCGGCGCCGGTGATCCACTCCGACTCGTCGCTCGCGAGGAAGAGCGCCATATTCGCGATGTCATCAGGTCGGCCCTCGCGCGGCATCGGTTGCATCTTCGAGAGGAATTTCGCTGCGGAGTTCTCGCCGCCCGCGACATTGCCATAAATCAGAGGTGTGTTGATGCCGCCCGGGCAGATGCAGTTGACGCGAATCCTGTCCTTCGCGAGTTCGGTCGCCGCCGAACGCGTCAGGTTGATGACCGCCGCTTTCGCCGCCGAGTACGGATGGATTCCCGCGTAGCCCTGGATTCCGGCGATCGATGCGGTCGAGATTATCGAGCCGCCACCGGCTTTGCGCATCGCGGGGATCGAATGCTTCATGCCGAGGAATACGCCGCGGAGAAGAATCGCCATCGTCTTGTCCCAGTTCTCGACGGTGATGTTCTCGATCGGCCCGACCGCGCCGCCAAGACCGGCATTGTTGTAGATGATATCGAGGCGGCCGAATTCCTTGACTGCGCGGTCAACCGCGGCCTTCACGTCGGTCTCGCCCGAAATGTCGGCTTTCTGGAAAATCGCGTCACTGCCGTTCTCACGGCAATCGCGCGCCGCGGCCTCGCCACCTTCCTTGTTGAGATCCGCGATGACAATTTTGGCGCCTTCGCCTGCAAAACGAATCGCGGTTGCGCGGCCCATCCCGCTCGCCGCGCCGGTGATGATCGCGACCTTGCCACTTAGTCTGCCCATATGAGTGATGCTCCCGAATAAAGAAGTTCCGGCGTCCATCGCGGACGCCGGAAGTTTTATAGCAGCGACGGGAGCGGGGCAGTTAGCGCAACAATATAAGCGATATGCGAATTTATCCTTGAGGCTTGTCTTCGAATGATGGGCCGGAAAAGCCGCTGACGATCCCAGGCATCTGCTGACCGCCGACTAGCGGGGTGCCCGCGGTCAGGCCGCCGTCGACGACCATCGCGGTGCCGGTGATCCATTGCGATTCGTCGCTCGCGAGGAAGAGCGCCATGCTCGCGATATCGTCGGGATGGCCGGCGCGCTTAATCGCCTGAATCTGCGACAGGACCATCTCCGTGGTAGGCTGGCCGCCCGGAATCCGATTCGAGAGCAATGGCGTGTTGATGCCGCCCGGGCAGATGCAATTGACGCGAATCTTATGCTCTCCGACCTCCAGCGCGACCGAGCGCGTCAGGTTGATGACGGCCGCCTTTGCTGCGCTGTATGAATGCGGACCCGAGCCGCCGCGAAGTCCAGCCACCGATGCGGTCGAGATGATCGATCCACCGCCGGCCTTTTTCATTTCGGGCACCGCGTGCTTCATTCCGATGAACACCGCGCGCAGCAGGATCGCCTGCGTCTTGTCCCAGTTTTCGACCGTCGTCTCCTCGATGGTTCCGACCGCGCCGCCGACGCCCGCATTGTTAAATATGATGTCGAGTTTGCCGTACTCGCTGACTGCGCGATCGATCAGCGACTTGATTTCACTTTCGGCCTGTACGTTGCATTTCTGGAACACTGCGCGGCCGCCATGTTCCTTGCATTGACGCACCGCAGCCTCGCCGCCTTCGAGGTTGAGGTCGCCAAGCACGACCGCGGCGCCTTCGCCGGCAAAGCGCACGGCAGTCGCTAACCCGATACCGCTAGCGGCTCCAGTGATGACCGCGACTTTGTTATCGAGCCTGCCCATGAGATCTCCTTGGAGGTAGGATTGGTTGCGATTCTAACATCCGTTAGCTTGAACCCGAAACGTTGACCCAGATGTCGCCTCCACCTGATCTAGTCCCAGCCGAATCGCATGACCAGCGGCTTCCTCTGTACGATACGGAAGAGGTGCGCATTCGTGCGCGGCAGGTGGTTCTGCTCGTGGTCGCGATGCTCTTCTACCAGGGCTACACCTCCGCCATCGTTCCGATCGCCTCGCCCTGGATCGCGAAAAGCTTCGGCCTCGATCAATCGCAAATCGCGGCGATGTTCGCCTGGCTCGCCCTCGCGTATGTGGGAGCGATCACGCTGGCGCGGATGGTCGACCGCGTGGGGCGTCGGCGCGTGATGCTATGGTCGATGGTCGCGATGCCGATTTGCGCATTCGGCGCGGCGCTATCATCGCATCTCGCGACGTTCATAGTTTTTGTAATCCTGATGAATTCCTTCGGCGGTGCGGCGCTTGCCTCGGGCATTGTGATCGTGGCCGAGGTGCTGCCAATCGCCCGACGCGCGCAGGGTCAGAGTTATGCAGGCCTGGCGGCGGCCGCGGGCGCCGGCCTCAGCGTCGCGATCATGCCGATCCTCGACCACTTCGCGATTTCGTGGCGATGGCTCCTGTGGATTGCGGCGGGAACTATCGTCATCACTCCATTTCTTGCGTGGGTACTTCCGGAAAGCCTGCGATGGGAGCGCGCGTCGGAATCAGGCGACACCGCACGAGCGAAGTTCTACGACATCTTCGTCCCGCTTTATCGAAAGCGCTCGGTCGCGCTCACCTTCTGCACCATCTTCGCGACGCTGTGCGGCGAAGGCATAGCGACCTATTCGTACTTTCACGCAGTTTCGGTCGTGGGACTCTCGGCCAGCGTGGCGAGCCTGATGACGTTACTCGGCGGCGGCGTCGGCATGCTTGGATTTCCCGCCGGCGCGTGGTCATCGGAAAAGTTCGGCCGAGTGCCCACCGTGGTCGCAATGGGTATCGCGGTCGCTGCGGGCGGTCTGCTGTTCTTCTGGGGACCTCCCGCGCATTTCCCATGGCCGATCATCTGGCTGTGCGTCACGTTCTTCCTTTTGAATATTGTGAACAATGGGGTCACGGTCGCGAGCAACGCCGCATTCACCGAACTCTATCCCACGGCGCTGCGCGGTACGGCGATCGGATGGTTTGCGCTGATCGGCGCGGGCTCGTCGCTCTCGGCGGAAGCCACAATCTCTTCGCTCGCGAAACGGATGGGCGGGCTGTCGAATGTCGTCGGATGGCTCGCATTGCTCGCGATCCCGGGCGCGCTGCTGTTCGGCCTCACCATCGATGAGACGCGGGGTCTGTCGTTGGAAGATTCCGCGCGCGAAGAAGCCTTCGAACATCGATCATAGACTTTGGCGCGTAACCTTTTCGCCGCCCGGCGGTTTATATAGTTAGAGGCGAAGGTGGCTGGCGAACCTGCATTGAAGCGTCGCGGCAAGGACGTACTCGAGCGCAACTTGATTGAAGCCGCGCAGCGCGACCCCGCGTGCTTCGCCGAACTTTACGAAAACAATTTCGAACGCGTGTATGCGTTCATAGCGCGGCGAGTTGGCGATCGCGATCAGGCGCAGGACCTTACCGCCGACGTTTTCCATAGCGCGCTCAAAAATCTATCGCGCTTCGAATGGCGCGGGGCGCCGTTCGCGGCGTGGCTGTTTCGTATCGCCGCCAATGCGATCGCCGATCGCGGTAAGCGCGCGGCGCAACTCGACGCGATCAAATTGCGCGAGGTCCACGAAGCAGACCCATCGGACGACGCCGATCTCGCCGACGTCGAGCATCGCGCGAGGTTGTTCAAGCTGGTGGAGAAACTGCCCGACTGATCAGCGCCGCGTAATTACGATGCGCTTCGCACATCAGAAAAGTATCGCGGAGATCGCCAAAGACATCGGGCGTAGTGAGGGCGCCATCAAGCAGCTTCAATTTCGCGGCCTGCAAAGTCTGCGCACCATGGTGGGTGAGCGATGAAACGAGCGACCAAACGAAGTGGACGAGTCGCCAAACCCGCGCCGCTCGCGGAGCAGCTTGATAAGGCGGTCGATCAGGTCATGAGACGTCGCGAGAGCAAAGTTTCGCGGGTAAATCCCCGCATCGCCGCGATCCTGCGAGATCGCTTCGGAGTTGCGCGATCTACCGAACGAGGAGTTCAAGGCGCAGCTCAAGAGCGACCTCGTATCGAGAGTGACGCCTGCGACCACGCCGCAAAACAAGGCGAGCTATATGCCGGCCGGGTTCCATACCGCGAATGCGTGCCTGGTCGTGCGCGATGCGCCGCGCGCAATCGAATTTTACAAGCAAGCGTTCGGTGCGACCGAGCTGATGCGGCTGAACGATCCGAACGGCAACATCATCCACGCGCAGATCAAGATTGGCGACTCGCCAATCGACATCGCGCCGGAGTACCCGCCTCACAATCGCAGTCCGCAATCGCTGGGAGGATCGACTGTCCCGATTGGACTCTACGTCGAAGATGTGGATGCCTTCGCGGAGAAGGCCATCGCCGCAGGCGCGAAGGTCATCTTCCCGATTGCCGACCAGTTTTATGGCGACCGCGGCGGACGCCTGCAGGATCCCTTCGGGCATATGTGGATCGTTTCCACCCATAAGGAGGACATGACGCCCGAAGAAATGTCGCGGCGCGGCGAGGAGTGGATGAAGGAAATGCAAAGTACCGAAGACCCGAGGAGCCGGTCGGCGCGCCCGAGGGTTACCACAGCATCACGCCTTATCTGCAGGTGAAGGGGGCGGCGCGGCTCATCCAATTCCTCACCGAGGCGTTCGGCGCCGAGGAGATCTTCCGCGTGCCGCGCGGAGACGAGATCGCGCATGCGCAACTGAAGATCGAAAATTCAATGATCGAAGTGGCCGACGCGATCGACAAGTATGAGCCGAATCCCACCGCTATCTGGCTGCAGGTGAAAGATACGGACGCGACATACGCGCGCGCTCTCAAGGCCGGTGCGACTTCGCTTCGCGAGCCGATGGAACAGGATTACGGCGATCGCGAGGCGAGCGTGAAGGATCCCTTCGGCAACTACTGGTATATCGGCGCGCATCGCGCGGATGCCGAACCGCTGCCCAAGGAGCTGCGCAGCATCACGCCATATCTGCATCCGAAAGGCACGCCCGATGTGATCGATTTCCTCAAGCGCGCGTTCGATGCGAAGGAAGTGGAACGCGCGCAGGATCCGGCGGGCACCGTTCATCATGCGAAGATTCGCGTCGGCGACTCGATCATCGCGATGGGCGAGGCGCACGGGCCCTATCAGCCAATGCCTCCCGCGCTTCATCTTTATGTTCCGGATACTGACGCGACCTACAAGCGCGCGCTCGAGGCGGGCGCAATTTCGATCGATGAGCCGGTTGATGCGGGCTACGGCGATCGCTACGCGGGCGTGAAGGATCCGTTCGGCAACGTATGGTACATCGCGACGCATCTGCGCGACTTCACGATTCCGGCCGAGGCGCCGAAGGCTGAGATCGAGCCGCGCCAGCGCCCCGGTAGCATCATGCCGTTTATGTTCAACGATGATCCGCAGGCGGCATTCGAGTTGTACCGGAAGATTTTCGGTGCGAGAGAGGTTCATCGTGTGACGCAGCCGAACGGCAAGCCGAGCCACATCCAGATGGCGATCGGCGAGACTCACGTGATGCTGGATGATGCGACTGCGCCGCACGCGGCGGAATATCGGGCGAAGGGTTTCGCCGGTACGCCGCGCGACTTCGGCGGCACGCCGCTTCATCTGTACATCTACGTGGCGGATGCCGACGCCGCTTTCAAGCGCGCTCTCGATTCCGGATCGAAGATCGTCGATGCGATGGCGGATAAAGAGTGGGGCGATCGATGTGGCGGCGTACAGGATCCATTCGGCCACATCTGGTACATCGCGACGCCACTCAAGGGCGCATCGCAACACGGAGAATGACAATGGCGATCAAAGCAGTTCCCGAAGGATGGCATACAGTGACGCCGCGCCTGTTTGCGAAGGATCCGGCGAAGCTGGTCGACTTTCTCAAGCATGCATTCGGCGCGACGGGCGGGTTTCGCGACGACGGTCCGACCGATGTTCGCATCGGCGATTCGATCGTGATGGTGAGCGGGACCGATTTTCGCGGCGCGACCGAAGCGTTTCTGTATCTCTATTTGGACGACACAGACGCCGCATATCGACGCGCGCTCGAAGCAGGTGCGTCGTCACTCGAGGCGCCGCAGGACATGTTCTATGGCGATCGTCGCGCGATGGTGAAAGATCCGTTCGGTAACACCTGGCAGATCGCGACTCACAAGGAAGATCTGTCTCTCGAAGAAATCCGCAACCGCGCCGCCGCATCGCGGCGGTAAGTGTCATGAGGAGGAAATCATGCCCGCAAAAGTCAAGTTCATTCCCGAAGGCGCATCGGCGGTGACGCCATATCTGAGCGTGACCAATGCCGCCGAGATGATCGACTTCTACAAGAATGTCTTCGGCGCGGTCGAGTCGATGCGCCTCAAGCAGCCCGATGGACGCATCGGCCACGCGGAACTCAAAATTAATGGCGCAAGCATCATGCTGGCCGACGAATTCCCCGAGATGGAAATCCGGTCGCCCAAAACGCTTGGCGTGGCGCGTTCGCCCGTATCGATCCATCTATACGTCACAAATGTCGACGAAGTGTATAAGCGCGCACTGGCATCTGGCGCGACCTCGATGCGCGAGCCGGCCGATCAGTTTTACGGCGAGCGTAACGCGCAAGTGCGGGATCCATCCGGACATTGCTGGGACGTTTCGACGCAAATCGAGGAAGTCTCACCCGCGGAGATGCAGAAGCGCTTCGACGCGATGATGAAAGGTTGAGGAGAATTCGATGAGTAACGCGAAGTACATCCAGGAAGGTTTTACCGCAGTCACACCCTATCTCTACGCGAAGCTCGACCTGGTCGATTTCCTCAAGAACGCATTCGGTGCCGAAATCACGCATAAGCCCACGCCCGACTCCTCGGGGAATTTCCACTCGGAAGCGATAATCGGCGATGCTCACGTGCTGTTCGGCAGCGGCTACTTCAGCGATCCCTCGATGGCGGCCGCCATCTACCTCTACGTTCCCGATGCCGATGCGACCTACAAGCGCGCGCTGAGCCTCGGCGCGAAGTCGGTGCGAGAGCCGCATACGGAGACTTGGGGCGATCGCACGGCAGGCATCAAGGACACGTCGGGCAACACCTGGTGGCTCGCGACCCATAAAAGCGCGCAATGACGATTGGAGTCGGAGCCTCAAAATGGCGCATCCACGCAACTATGACGATTCGAATCCTGCACTGAAGCGGCTGCGCGAAATTTGCCTCGCGCTGCCCGAAGCATTCGAAAAGGAAGCGTGGGGCGAATGCACGTTCCGCGTTACCGGCGGAAGCATGTTCGCGATGACCGATAGCAATCATCATCACAGCGGCCACTTTGGCGTATGGGTGAAGGCGCCGCCGATGGTGCAGGAGATCCTCGTCAAGTCCGACGGCAAGCGCTTTTTCGTGCCGCCCTACATGGGTTCGAAAGGATGGGTCGGAGTGCGCCTCGATTACAAAGTCAAATGGGACGAGGTCGCAGGGATTCTCAAGGACGGCTATCTGATGTCGGCGCCGAAACGGCTCGGCGGTCGGGTCCCGTCGGCGATGGATGAGGTCGCGAGCATGTCGAACATCGCGACGAAGCGGCGTGCGAGATCCATTTCGAAGGTAATGCCCACCGCGAATGGAAAACCGGCGCGGACGGCCAAGCCTCGATCGAAGAAGACCTCCGCCGGCGAGCGCCTATATGAATGAAAAGCCGCGGCGCGCCGCGCTCGCGTTCATCTTCATCACGGTAGTGCTCGATATGCTCGCGCTAGGCATGATCGTGCCGGTGTTGCCGAAACTGGTCGAGGACTTCATGCATGGCAACACGGCGCGCGCCGCCGAGTACGTCGGCCTGTTCGCGACGGTGTGGGCCGCGATGCAGTTCATCTTCTCGCCGGTGCTCGGCGCGCTCTCCGATCGCTTCGGGCGGCGACCGGTAATCCTGCTTTCCAACTTCGGCCTCGGCCTCGACTACATCGTGATGGCGCTGGCGCCGACCGTATGGTGGCTGTTCGTTGGCCGCGTGATTTCCGGCATCACGACGGCGAGCTTCTCGACCGCGAGCGCGTACATCGCCGATGTCGCGCCGCCGGACAAGCGCGCGGGCGGTTATGGAATGATCAGCGCCGCGTTCGGACTCGGCTTCGTGCTCGGTCCCGCGATGGGCGGCGTGCTCGGCAACATCGATCCGCGCCTCCCGTTCTGGGTTGCGGCGGGACTGAGCCTGCTCAATGCGATGTATGGACTCTTTGTCCTGCCGGAATCTCTTCCGCGTGATCGGCGCGAGGCGTTCAGTTGGCGGCGCGCCAACCCGATGGGCTCGATCAAGCTGCTGCGCTCGCATGCCGAGCTGCTCGGGCTCTCGATGGTGAACTTCCTCGGCAGCATCGCGCACGAGGCGCTGCCGACCACCTTCGTGCTGTACGCGATGTATCGCTACGGGTGGAATGAGCGGATGGTCGGCCTCGCGATCGCGACGGTAGGCGTGTGTTCTGCGGTGGTCGGCGCCGGCATGGTGCAGCCGCTGGTCGCGAAGTTCGGCGATCGCCGCGTGATGCTCGCGGGGATGGCATTCAACGTCGTGGGATTTATGTTTTACGGCCTCGCGCCAACCGGCCTGTTGTTCTGGACCGGCATTCCGATCGGCGGTTTGGGCGGGCTGGCGAATCCTCCGATGCAAAGCCTGATGACGCGGCGCGTGAAAGAAACGGAGCAGGGGCAGTTGCAGGGCGCGCTGAGCAGCATCCGCGGGATCGCGTTCATGATCGGGCCAATCATCTTTACGACCACGTTCGCGAGCTTCATCGGACCGCATCGCGATGCGCATCTGCCAGGCGCGCCGTATCTGCTCGCGGCGGCCATCGCGATGGTCTCGATGGCAATCGCGATGCGCACGACGACTCCCCGAGCCGTCGAAGAAGTAGTTCCTTCAGCACAGCCGCTCGAAGCGATCGAATGAAAACTGGAGAAGCGTCGATGAGCAAACATATTCGTCATGGTCGCTGCAGTGTGAGGCCGTATGTTTACGGTAAACTCGACCTGCCCGATTTCGTGCGCGAGGTCTTCGGCGCAAAGGAACTGGAGCGTCACGGATATCCGAACGGTGGCGCGCACATCGAGGCCGAGATCGGCGATTCGATGATTGTGCTCGAAGCGGCCGAGTCGTTTCCGCCGAACTCCGCCGTCACGAAGAATTCCATTTACGTTTATGTCGAGGACGTCGACGCCGCATACCAGCGCGCGATTGCATCTGGTGCAACGTCGATCACCGCGCCCGCCGACAAACCGTATCAGGAACGTCAGTGCGGCGTGCGTGACAGCTTCGGCAATACATGGTGGATTTCTACCCACATCAACTGAACGCGGCCGGAGTCGCTGGCTGAATGCGACGCGACTGGAATATCATCGAAGCTGTCCGCTTCACGATTTGTAGTCGGCCTCACTCATGAGGAAAGGACCAGGTGCATCGATGCTCGAAGTAGGAAAACCGTTCCCGAATTTCGCGCTTAAGAATCAGGACGGCAAGGACACGCGGCTCAGCGATTTCGCCGGCAAGTGGTTGGTGGTTTACATCTACCCGAAGGATGACACGCCGGGATGCACCATCCAGGGCAAGTCATTCACCGCGAGCAAGGCGGACTTCGATGCCGCCGGCATCAAGGTCGTCGGGGTGAGCCAGGACGATGTCGCCTCGCACAAGAACTTCTGCAACAAGTTCAGCTTCACCATTGATCTGCTCGCCGATCCGAAGGCGGAGCTGCTAAATGCGTGCGGCGCCGGCCAGAGCGAGTTCAAGGGAAACAAATACTGGAATCGCACCAGCTTCGTTGTCGACCCGAAAGGCGTGCTTCGCAAGGTCTACGAGAAGGTGAACCCGCAGGGTCACGAGCAGGTTCTTCTCGACAACGTCAAGCAGTTGCAGCACTGACGCGCTGATGGCGCGGGTCTATGCTGGCGGCGATTTGACCCGCGCCATCAGTTGATTGCCCGGTAGGTGCGGATCGAGGACCTTGCGCGCCGATTCGACGCCGCAGATCGGCAGCTTCGAAGCATCGAGCAGACCGATTTGCGCCAGCACCGATGCCTGATCCCAGTAGATGTGTTCGTGCGCAACCTTGCCGTCGCGAAATCTGACGATGGCCACCAGCGGGACCTTGACATGCCGGTCCGTCGGCGCGATGCCGGGCAACATCCAATCCATTTCGATCGTGTGGGTGAACTCGAAGATCATCTCATCGACGATCTGATCGTCGCCGCAAGTCAGCGAGACCGGCGTGATGAGCGTGTCGGGCGGCATCTTCGGAATGAAATGCTGCGCGTAAAACTCGCGCAAGTGTTGCTTGCCGATGCCGCCGGTCATCACCGGAATGTGGTTCACGTAAGCGTCTTCGGTCATCGTGGCAATCGTCGCGGCGGTGTCGCGAGTGCCGAACTCATACTGAAGGTGCGTGCGCCACAGATCGGTTAGTGACTCGGCGGCCATTAACGTCGCCCCTTAATCAGCGCTGCCGCCGTTCGCGTCTAGCGTTGGCGCCGTTCAAACGATGGCCCCGAGAAGCCGGTGCCAAACTGACTCATGCGTGAGTTGCCGGTAGCCATCCCGCCGTCGACGATCATCGCGGTACCGGTGATCCATTCGGCGTCATCGCTGGCAAGGAACAACGCCATGCCCGCGATGTCTTCCGGTTTCCCGGCGCGAGGGATGGGCTGCATCCGCGCCATATTCTTCACTGCGGCTTCTTCTCCGCCGGGCATCCCGCGATAAGTCAACGGTGTCACAATCCCGCCGGGGCAAATGCAGTTGACGCGGATGCGATCGTGCCCCAGGTCAATCGCGGCAGATTCGGTGATGCTTATGACTGCTGCTTTGGCCGCGCTGTAGGCACACAATCCGGCGACACCGCGCAATCCCGCGACCGACGATGTCGAAATGATCGATCCGCCGCCGACCTTGCGCATCGGCTCGACCGAATACTTGATTCCTAAAAACACCGCGCGAGTCAGGATGGCGAAGGTCTTGTCCCAATCCTCGCTCCTGAGGGCCTCGATGCGGCCGGTCGCGCCGCCCACTCCGGCATTGTTGTAAGTGATATCGAGGCGGCCGTATTCCTTGACCGCGCGCGCGATCATCGCCTTGATGTCGTCCTCGCTGCTGACATCGGTGCGCTGAAAAACCGCGCGACCTTTCGCCGCCGCGATTTCCGATACCACCAGCTTCGCCGCCTTGTGAATTGAGATCGCCGACCACGACCGCGGCGCCTTCTTGTGCAAACCGGATCGCGGTCGCGCGTCCCATTCCGCTTGCCGCGCCGGTTATGACTGCAACTTTTCCATCGAGCTTGCCCATCAGAGGTCTCCTTGGTTCGATGCCGAATCTGAACCTCTGAAATAGCAAGGAATCGTGCTATGCGGGTAATGCCCCGATCACGTCGAGTCTACCGCCGTTTCATTGCGCCGCGGAGTCGGCAGCTAGGCGGAGCGGTCCAGCCCCAATAGATGCATAAGCGGATGAAGCCGCTCGCGGAGACCATGACGCGGCGGCGTTTCCTGCACTTCCTCGTACTCGGGGAAACCCGCAAAGGCAGGGCAGGGCCCTTCGGCGAAGGTGGCAATGCGTTTCTCGGCCTCGTGGCCCTCGATGGGTTGGCCAACATTGTTGAAGGCCACAATGGAACCGGTGTCGGGACTCACTTGAAATGTCCATTTACATCGGACGCAGGAGCAGAGCAGACTCGCGAGGACTTCCGAAGGCGGATTCGCGCGCGGGCTGCACCGCGAAATTGTGTTTCATCTCTTCGGCGGACAGACGATGCGTGCCGTCGGCATGTACGTTCGCATCGGTATGGGAATCTAGCGCTGCGGGAGGTGTGAGGTTTGAGCTGCGAAGCCTTTGGCGCTCCATGAGAGGTTCCTCCATCGTATTGAGCGAGCAAACTCTGGACCGCCAGCACGGTTTTAGATTCGTCGTTAAAGCACCTTGATGCGGATAGGATGCGAAGCTGCAATAACCGATATGGTGCTCGAAGTCGCAGATAGTGCATAAGCAGCAGGCTTAGCGACGTGGATTCGCGAAACCCGCGCGATGCTATAATCCGATTCCTCGATGGCGAAACTTACGCCAAATAACAGCCGCAGCGCGCAGATGATGACGCGCGCCGCAGGCAAGGGCATGCTCATCGCCGAAGACGATGGCGTCGCGCCGCCCAAAGATGCAGAGAATCCTCCGAGCGATGATTTTATCGAGAAACTCGAGTGGGAAAAATCCGATGCATGAGATGAAGCGCGAAGTTCGCGCCGAGGCGGGTGACGGAAGCTCGCGAAGGCGTCGGTCCCAAATACGATTCGCTCGTAAGCTATGCCGATGCGCCGCCGCGCAGCGAGGAAAATCAATCCGAAGAATCATCGGACGAAATCGATCGCAAACTCGATGCGATCCCGCCCGAGCCCGGCGTCTATCTCCTGAAGGATAAGGCCGGCAAGGTCCTGTACGTCGGCAAGGCCAAGTCGCTGCGCTCGCGCGTGCGCGCGTACTTCCGCGACGGCGGCGACGAGCGCTTCCAGGTGCGCTTCCTGATGCGGCGCGTGCGTGACTTCGACACGTTGGTGACGCATAGCGAGAAGGAAGCGCTGATCCTCGAAAACAACCTCATCAAGCAGTACAAGCCGCGCTACAACATCCGCCTCAAAGACGACAAATCCTACTTGAGCGCCAAGGTGACGAGTCATGCGTGGCCGCGCATCATGGTGACGCGCAAGATCGTCAAGGATGGCGGCAAATACTTCGGTCCGTTCGGCTCCGCCGATGGACTGCGCGAGACGATCGATGTCATCCGGAAGGTTTTCCCCCTGCGCACCTGTTCCGATGCGGTGTTCAAAAATCGCGCGCGCCCGTGCCTCGAATATCAGATCAAGCGATGCCTCGGGCCGTGCTGCCTCCCTGTCGATCGCGATGAGTACGGCCGTCATCTGCATGCCGCGACGATGCTGCTCGAAGGGAAGAATCTCGAACTGTTGCGCGAGATGCGCGATCAGATGAAGGCGCACGCCGACCGCCTCGAATTCGAGGAGGCCGCGCGGGTGCGCGATCGTGTCCGCGCGATCGAGAAAACCGTCGAGCGCCAGACCGTGCTGCATCATTGGGGAATCGATCAGGACGTGTTCGGGCTGTATCGCGAAGGCGGCTTCATCGAGGCGATCGTCCTGATGGTGCGCGGCGGCAAGCTGACCAGCACGCAGAGCTGGGATTTCCAGGACCTCGAATTCGCGGATCAGGATGTCCTCGCGGACCTCCTCACGCAGTATTACTCAGGCGCGCGCAACATTCCCGATGAGGTCATCGTGCCGGTCGCGCTGGAAGATGCCGACGTGCGCGCCGAGTTGCTGACCGAGAAACGCGGCAAGAAGGCCGAGTTCCTCGTTCCTCAGCGTGGCGAGAAGCTGCGTCTGCTGGAAATGGCGATGGAGAATGCGCGCCAGAGTTTCGCCTCGCGCCGCGATAACGAGGTGACGCGCGAGAAGATGCTCGACGATCTTCGCACCAAGCTGCATCTCAAGAACACGCCCAAGCGGATGGAGTGTTACGACATCTCGAATTTGCAAGGCACGATGGTGGTCGGCTCGCAGGTTACTTTCGACGAGGGCGAGCCGCGCAAGGATCTGTATCGGCGCTATCGGATTCGCAGCTTCGAGGGTCAGGACGACTTCGCGAGCATGTATGAAGTCCTCAAGCGGCGCCTCACGCGCGCCATCGCGGAGAATCAGTTTCCGGATTTGTGGGTCATCGACGGCGGCAAGGGCCAGCTCAACGTCGCGGTTGAGGTGCTCAAGGAATTCAACCTGCTCGACCAGCTCGATGTGGTTTCGCTCGCCAAGCAGCATGTCCTCAATGACGGCACGGAAGAAACGGTGGTGAAATCTGAGGAGCGCGTTTTCATTCCGAATCGCAAAGATCCGATCGTCCTGCCGAAGAATTCCACCGCGCTATTTCTGCTCGTGCGCATCCGCGATGAGGCGCATCGCTTCGCGATCACCTACAACCGCGAGCTGCGCAAGCGCGCGCGGCTGCGCTCGGCCATCGATGATATCGAGGGCATCGGTCCAGTGAAGCGTCGCGCGTTGCTGCGGCATTTTGGAAGCCTGCGCCGCATCCGGGAGGCGACCGTCGAGGACATCGCGCAGGTAAAGGGAATGAATCGCGACCTCGCGGCGAAGATTCGCGCGCACCTCGATGAGATGTCCGCACTCCTCGATCGCGAGGAACGCGCGGATGCTATCGAACCCGCGCCGGAGTTACCCACTCTCGAGCCTGAACCGAATCCTACCTAGACGGACTTTTCCAGCGTAGAAATAGACGCCGCTTCGGTATATGAAACCGGCATCGGAGGTAAGCATGAAATCATCGATGGTCGCGGTGATTCTTCGCAGCCTGCTCGGACTGATTTTCGTCGTCTTCGGGCTAAACCTTTTTTTGCAATTCCTGCCGCAACCGTCGATGCCGCCGGCCGCCGCGGATTTCATCGGTGCGATGTTCAAGACCGGTTACTTTCTGAAGGCGCTGGGCGCGGCGCAAGTGATTGGGGGCGCGCTGCTGCTCACCGGCATGCTGGTTCCGCTCGCTCTGCTGCTGCTCGCGCCGGTTATCCTGAACATTTTCCTGTTCCATGTTTTTCTCGCGCCCGGCGGACTGCCGCTCGCGCTGGTTGTCGTCGCGCTCGAGGTCATCCTCGCGTGGATGCATCGTGGCGCGTATGCGCCGCTGTTCTCGAACGCATCTTCGCACACGTAGAACCCTTGCGGACTCGCGCTCGCGGCGATATGTCGCTCCAAAGACGAGGAGGTAATCGCCGTGGCTAACTTCGAAGAAATAAAAGGCGCGTGCTTTTGTGGAGCGAATCAGTTCGCGATCTCGCAACCGGCGGTAGAGACGCATCATTGCCACTGCTCGGTATGCCGACGGCTTCAGGGTGCCGCGTTTGTGACGTTGTCGATCTTCCCCAAGGCGGGGTTCCGATGGACCAAAGGCGGGGATCTTCAGACCTTCAGCAGCTCCGAAAAAGTTCATCGCAACCGATGTAAGAATTGCGGCTCGCCGCTGACCATCAACCTCGACGCGATTCCCGATGTGGTCGCGATTAGCCGCGCCTGCATCGATCCGAAGGCCAACGACGGGCATCCTGCGCCGACGCTGCGCCACGCCTTCTGGCCGGATCGCGTGCCGTGGCTGGAACTGCACGACAACCTGCGCAAGACCGACGGCTTCGACGGCTGATTGATCATCGTTCATAGCGAGAGGTTCACGACATGCTGCTCAAGGACAAAGTTGCATTGATCACCGGCGGCGGCTCCGGGATCGGACGCGCAAGTGCGATTCGTTTTGCGCAGGAAGGCGCGAAGGTGATGGTCGCCGACCTGAAGACCGAATCGGCCGGCAACACGGCGACGGAAATCACCCGCGCGGGCGGCGTCGCGAAGTCGTTCGCCGTCGATGTGCGCATCGGCGCGGAAGTCGAACGGATGGTGAACGAGACGATGCACGCGTTCGGCCGCATCGACATTCTGTTCAACAACGCCGGCGTCTACATTCCTAAAACCGTTGTCGATACCACCGAGGAGGAATGGGACTGGGTGGTCGATGTATGCATGAAGGGCGTGTTCTTCGGCTGCAAGTATGCGATCCCGCACATGATCAAGGGCGGCGGCGGAGTGATCATCAATACCGCCAGCGGCGCGGGTATCGAGGGCGTGCCGCGCCTCGGCGCATATCAGGCGGCGAAGGGTGGCGTGGTGATCATGTCGAAAGGCATCGCCCTCGATTTCGCGCGGGACAAGATCCGATGCGTATCGATTTGCCCGGGCGTCATCGAGACTCCGATCGCCGAGAACTGCAAGCAGGTTCCTCCCGGGGCGTCGCCGCAGATCTGGTCGCGTAGCGGCATGATGCATCCGCTTGGGCGCAACGGAAAACCGGAGGAGGTCGCGGCGCTCGCCACCTTCCTCGCATCGGACCAGGCGGCATTCATTACGGGTGTAGCGGTCCCGATCGATGGAGGATTCAACGCTGGGGCGTGGATACCGCCCGAGCTGATGCGCGGCTAAGGCGCGACCACTATCGACATTCTGTCGATAGTGGTCGCGTCCCTAAAAAAGCCTCAATCCTCGTACATTTAGTGGGTTTGTTTTTGCGTTTTCTAGGGCGGGAGGTGACGGAGAAGCTCGGCTCTTTCAGAGGCCTTCGCCGGTCTTTTACTCCCAACGCGGGCGGAAGCATTTTGGCGCGCTGATATGAAGAAAAACCCTTGCGGACGCTGCACTTAATGGCTTTGTTTTAGCGATCTCTCCTCTGCCGATGCGGCCGCGGTCAGCGACCTGCGCTACCGGGGACGCATTTGGCGGTTGTCCACCATGATCGCTGATGCTGCCGCTTTCGCAAGGAAAAACCCTTGAGTTTGCTGCATTTAATGGGTTTGTTTTTGCACTTTCGATTGTCTCTTCAATCCTCCAAAACGACTGCGGCGCCCTCGAAGGGCGCCGCAGTTATCATCTTAGCATCAGACTCGCGATGAGTCTGCTCGACTAGCTCAGCTTCAGCCCCTTCTTACCTTCCTCGCGCCACTTGCGCACGAGGTCATAGAACTCGATTGGTCCGCCGCCGTATGACGCGCCGATGAAGCCCTGGCCTTCGCCGACATGGCCTTCGTTGTTGTAATAGCCGGGCGTGCAGGCCTCGAGAAACGCCTGTGCGTTGAGCGCCTTCGCTTTGATGGTCTCGACCCATTCGGCTTCCGCTTCCGGAGTCGGCTCCAGCACCCGCGCCTCCTGCGCCTTGGCGTGAGTAACGAGGCTGGCGATGTGCTGCGCCTGCTCCTCCAGCATATGCGGGAAGTTGGCGGTCAGCGCGTTTTGCGTGAACCCCATGTGGAAGAGGTTGGGGAAGCCGTTGCTGTAGAAGCCGTGCAGCGTCTTCATCCCATTCGCCCAATGCCGGGTCAGCGGCTTGCCCTCGCGGCCATAGACCTCGAAGCCCGCGCGGCGCGTATAAGCAGTGCCGACCTCGAATCCGGTCGCGAAGATGATGCAATCGACCTCATACTCGACGCCGTCGAAGACGAGGCCCTTCTCGGTGATGCGTTCGACGCCGCGACCTTTAGTGTCCACCAACTTGACGTTGGGGCGGTTGAATGCCGGCAGGTACTCATCGTTGAAAGTGGGGCGTTTGCAGAACTGGCGATACCACGGCTTCAGCGCGTCGGCGGTCGCCTTGTCCTTTACGACGCGATCGACGCGTGCGCGGATCTCGTTCATCTTCTTGAAATCCGCGAGCTCCATCAGGCGGCCCATCTCCATCAGCTCTTCGGGCGACGTTCCCTGACTCTTCCCACGCGGCAGGATCGCGCCGAGGTTGCGGATGATGTCGGTCCAGCCGTCATTGACCAGATCGACTTCAGCGAGGCCGCCGGAAACGAGGGTGTTGAAGTTGTCCATCCGGCGCCGCTGCCATCCGGGGGTCAGCGTCTTGACCCATTCGGGATCGGTCGGCTTGTTCCCGCGCTCATCGACGGAAGAGGGTGTGCGCTGAAAGACATAAAGCTGCGTGGCCCACTTCGCGACGTGAGGAACGCATTGGATAGCAGTTGCGCCGGTGCCGATGATCGCCACCTTCTTGTCGCTGAGCTTGGTCAGACTTCCGGTCGTGTCGCCGCCGGTGTAGCCATAATCCCAGCGGCTGGTGTGGAACGTATGGCCCTTGTAGCTATCGATGCCGGGGAGGCCGGGAAGCTTGGGGCGGTTGAGCGGGCCGCTCGACATCACGACGAAGCGCGCGCGCATCGTGTCGCCGCGATTGGTGGAGATGATCCAGCGGCATTCGTCTTCGCTCCATCGAATCTCTTTGATCTCGGTCTGGAAGCACGCGTCCTTATACAAATCGAAATGCTTTCCGATGCGTTGCGCATGCGCGAGGATCTCCGGCGCGAAGGAATATTTTTCCTTCGGCATGTAGCCGGTTTCCTCGAGCAGCGGCAGATAGATGTACGCCTCGATATCGCATTGGGCGCCGGGATAACGATTCCAGTACCAGGTGCCGCCGAAGTCGCCGCCTTTTTCGAGGATGCGGATTTTATCCACGCCGGCTTCGCGCAATCGCGCGCCCGCCAGCAATCCGCCGAACCCGCCGCCGATGATCAGCACTTGCACTTCGTCGTTCAGGGGAGCGCGCGTATAGCCCGGCTTCACATAAGGATCGTCGATGTAGCGGCTGAAGTCGCCCTTCACCTCGAGGTACTGCTCGTTGCCGTCGATGCGGATGCGCTTGTCGCGCTCCTCGCGATACCTGTTGCGCAGAGCATCGGGATCGAAATCGTAGCCTTGAAGGGTGGGGTTAGCTGAGACTTTTTCAGTGTCGCTCATCGACGCTCCATTGGTGCGCGGCGAATGCTCGCGCCGGAAGAGTTTGGGACTTAAACGATCGTTCAGGTATCCAAAGCGATAACCAACTAGCAGCGAAGATGCAAGTATTAACAAGTATTAAAGCGAATGAGTAATTTACTTGCCGTGCATTTGACGGAGACTGAGGCTGAGCGCGAGTTCATTGGAGCACCCAAGGGCGTGAGAAGACCTCGGGTGCTTGGAGAGAACGAGGAGGCCGCGTGAAGGATCCATGCGACTCAGGTATCAGTCCAGCGCGGCAACAGGGTCGAGAAAGGTACCCCCGACAGTGCTCGCTGGAGCTCGGTGAGGAATTTTCGCGCTTCATCTCGCCCGTTGGGGAATTGGTCGTTTCGATCCCAACGCCACGCCGCGACCATCGCAAGCATCAGGATCCGGCATTCGCGGAGCAGTTCTCGGTGGGCGCTTGGGTATAGAGCACTTACCTCTTCGGGCACGTAGGCGAGGTCGAACTCGACTGGCCCGCGGCAACAGGTTTCGAGGTCTATGAACACCAGGCCCTTCTTCGTCCTGAGCAGGTTGCCCGGATGTGGCTCGCCGTGCAGCAGTTGCTCTGGTACGCCGCGGTCGCTGATCGCCTTCCTCATGGTTCGTAAAGTGTTGCTGAGAAGCTCACGGTCCGCGTCAACGAGCTCCGGAGTCTGCTCGCGATTTTCGACCAGCCGCTGGGCGTCAGTGATTCGATCCGTGAAGTGCGGTGTAGGGAAGTCGATCTGCCGCATGCAGTCATGCAGCCGTTCGAGCGCGTGCGCGTAGTCGGCTGGCGCGAACTCCCGAGACGGCACAGGTTCGTAGTAGGTCCACAACGTGACGACGAAACCGTCACGCACGTAAACGCCCGGCGCGATCCGAGGCTCAAGCGCTGCTGCAGGGCTCCCGGTTTCCGCGAACCGTAAAGCAAGCTCGACTTCGAACTCTGCCCAGTGCTTGATGCGCTCCTCCGCGACCCGAGCAAGAGTGTCGCACGGCAGCAGGCGCACAGTGACCTTGTTTGAGTCGTGAAGCACGATCGCGTCATTAGCCTTCAGGCCAAGCGCTGTAGCTACGCCCATCGCTGCGGCGACCGCACCACGTGAGATTTTTGGTTGCACTGCCATTCAGATTAAGAAGGCCACAGCCGCGCCCGGCGCAGCATGAAACGCATAGAGGAGTGGCTTCCCGTTAGTGGAGTAGGTCTTCATTCGCGGTGCACGCCCAACGTACTGAGGTGATCGCTAATACCATGCAGCATCGCGCGAGTCATCGAAGGGCTTTGTGGCCGCGTATCAGATTGTGCAAAGCGTTAGGGTCAGCTGAACTTGAGGCCTTTCATCTCGCCGTCCGAAAGCCACTCATCGACGATCTTCTGGAACTCGATTGGTCCACCGCCGTACAGTCCCCCGACGAAGCCCGGGCCTTTATCCAGTTGGCCTTCGTTGTTGTAGTAGCCCGGAGTGCATTCGAGCTGAAAATCGCGACTCTTCGATTCCGTTCGATTGATGGTGTCCACCCATTCAGCTTCAGCTTCATTAGTCGGTTCGATGACTCGCGACTCAGTCCTTTTCGCGTGCTGAATGACTTCGGTAATGTGACGCGCCTGATCCGCAAGCATGTGCGGAAAGTTCGCCGTTACGCTGTTTTGCGTGATGCCCATGTGGAAGCAGTTCGGGAATCCCGAACTGTAAAAGCCGTGCAAAGTCTTGAGACCACCCGACCATCGCTGGCTGAGCGGGTTGCCGTCGCGGCCATAAACTTCGAAGCCGGCGCGACGGGTGTAAGCGGTACCAACTTCGAAGCCGGTCGCAAAGATGATGCAATCAACCTCGTATTCAACGCCGTCGAACACCAGCCCCTTTTCGGTAATGCGATCGACGCCCCGCCCGAGCGTATCGACCAGGGTGACGTTGGGCCGATTGAAGGCCGGCAGGTATTCGTCGTTGAAGGTGGGACGCTTGCAAAACAGCCGATACCAGGGCTTCAATGCCTCGGCGGTTTTCTTGTCCTTCACCACCGCATCCACACGCGCCCGAATCTGATTCATCTTGCGAAAATCGGCCAACTCGGTCATCAGGCGCTCGCGCTCTTCGGGCGAAGCGTTAGGGTCAAGCTTCAACGACGCCAGCTCGCCTCGAAAGCGATTGATATCTGTCCATCCATCGCCAACCTGGTCGGGCTCGATTTTGCCGCCATGAGACAAGTCGGTGAAATTGACCGCGGCATTGAAGAAGTCCATGCGGCGCTTCTGCCATCCGGGCGTCAGCGTTTTGACCCATTCGGGATCGGTCGGCGTGTTGGCTCGTTCATCTACAGATGACGGCGTGCGCTGAAACACATATAGATGTCGCGCATACTTCGCGACATACGGAACGCACTGCACCGCTGTCGCACCGGTGCCGATTACCGCAACACGTTTATCGGACAGCTTGTGCAAATTACCGGTCGTGTCGCCGCCGGTATAGTTGTAGTCCCATCGGCTGGTGTGGAAGGTGTGCCCCTTGTAGGTCTCGATTCCGAGAATGCCCGGCAGCTTGGGCCGGTTGAGCGGACCGCTCGACATCACGACGAAGCGGGCGCGCATCGTGTCGCCGCGCCTGGTCTTGATGATCCATCGGCTCTCATCTTCGTTCCATCGAATCTCTTCGATCTCGGTCTGAAAGCAGGCATCGCGATATAGATCGAATTTTTCGCCGATGCGCCGCGAATGCGCGAGGATCTCCGGCGCATATGAGTACCGCTCCTTCGGCATATAGCCGGTCTCCTCGAGCAGAGGCAGATAGATGTATGACTCGACATCGCACTGCGCGCCGGGATAGCGGTTCCAGTACCAGGTGCCGCCGAAATCACCGGCCTTCTCGATGATGCGGATTTTATCCACGCCGGCTTCGCGCAGCCTTGCCCCCGCCAGCAGTCCGCCGAAACCGCCGCCGACTATCACGACATCGACCGAATCGTTTATCGGCTCGCGTGTGAAGCCGGGATCGACATAAGGATCGTCAACGTAGCGGCTGAAGTCGCCTTTGGTCTCGATGTATTGCTCGTTGCCCTCAGCGCGCAGCCGCTTGTCGCGTTCCGTGCGATACCTGTTGCGCAGGGCCTCGGGATCGAAATCGAATCCACCGATGCGGGTGTTGGCGGCCGAGTCGTTGGTAGCGTCACTCATCAGGACACTCCGTGGGCGCGGGCCGAAGCCCGCGCATCAGATTTGTCTTCTTAAACGATCGTTCAGGTACTCGTGAGCGATAGCCAAATATCCATGAAGATTCAAGTAAAGTGCAAGTTTTGGTCGCGCGCGCGATCGCCTTCGGACCATTTTGTCCTTGCTGCATCTTCCTATCGACTCGTTTCGAGCTTGGCTAGCATCGGCCTATGTCGAACGCCGAAGCTCAGCCCGCCTCGAACGGATCGCGCCCGATCGATGGGACTATGCTTGCCTCGATTCTGGAAAGAGTACGCGGGTTGGCCGCGGCCGATCCGTCCAGTAATCCGATTCTGTTGTTTGCACTGGATCTGACGCTGCGCATCGACCGCGGCGAGCTGGGTCTAAGTGCGCTGGATGATCTGGTGAGGCAGCTGACCGCAGAAGCGTTCGCCGAGCGCGCCGAGCGGCTAGCGAAGTATCTGGGTGAAACGGCGATCGATGCAAATGAGAGCGCGATCACCGCGATGCTTGAGGAAAAGGCGCGTGCCGGCAGTTTCGAGGACTTTCGCGCGACGCTCTCGCGCGATCTTTTCGGCGTGGTATTCACCGCTCATCCGACGTTTTCAATCACGCTCGATCTGGCGCACAAGCTCGTCGAGTTGGCGACGCAACGAGCGACGCTCGATCGCATCGGACGGCGAAGATCGAATGGAGGCGGTGCTGCGCGCAGAGCATCGGCCACCTGATGGAACTATCGCTCGAGGTCGAGCATGCGTGGGCGACCGAGGCGCTGACTCACGCGCACGATGCGCTCGAAGCGGTTCATCGCACGCATTTCGCGTGGCGCGCCGGCATTGGCCGGAGCAATGGACAGGCTCGAATCCGCGCCTCGTGACGTTGGCGTCGTGGGTGGGGTACGACCAGGACGGCCGCACCGATTTGACCTGGACGCGGACAATGGCGGCGCGGCTGGGGGACAAGCTCGCGATGATCGAGCGCTATCACGCCAAGGCTGCGGCGTTGCAAACCTCGGCGAGTGGCGATTTCCTCGACCGCGTTGGAACCGCTCGTCGCGATGATTGCGACGGCCAGGGCGACCGTCGCCGATCAGGTGATCGGGTTTTGATAGCGAATCGCGAATCGCGACATCGCCAAGACCGCGGAATTCGCGCGCGCGATGGTGAGCTGGGCGCGACAAGGCGATGGTCTCGACGGCGCCGCTGATTGCGCTGATCGAAACAGCGCTGGCGTCGGCTCCTGACGATGAGCATCGCGAGGAGCTGCTGGTGATGCGCACGAGCATGAAGACGCACGGGCTCGGCCTCGCGCACATCCACGTGCGGCTGAATGCATCGCAACTGCACAATGCGGCGCGCCGCCAGGTGGGCCTCGAGACCGAGCCCAACGATCCGGCCAATCGGCGCTCTTACTTCAATACCATCAACGATCTGCTCGGTACGGGCGCGGCCGGCTGGCCATCAGTTTCGGCTCATTGATGGAGGAGCGGTCCTCGGCCAAGCAGCTGATGATGACGGTGGCGCAGATCGTCAAATTCATCGATGCTGAGACGCCGATTCGTTTTCTGATTGCCGAAACCGAGACCGGATTCACGTCTGCTCGCGGCGCTCTACTATGCGCGACTGTTCGGCGTCGAGGATCGAGTCGAGATCTCGCCGCTGTTCGAGACCGAGGAGGCATTCGAGCGCGGCGCAACGCGTCATCGAGGAGGCGCTGAAGAGCCCGCACTATCGCGCGTACCTGGAGCGGCAGGGACGCATCGCGGTGCAATTCGGCTTTTCCGATTCGGGACGATTCATCGGCCAGATGGCCGCGACCTTCCGAATCGAGGGATTGCGTTTGCGGATCGCGAAGCTGCTGGAACGGCATGGGACTCGGCAAGCTCGAAGTGATCCTCTTCAACACGCATGGTGAATCGATCGGTCGCGGTGGCCATCCGCTGACGCTCGCCGATCGTTTGCGCTACGCGGCGCCGCCGCAATCAGCCGCACCGAGTTCGAGCAGCGCGGGCATGCGGGTCAAGGAGGAGATAAGTTTTCAGGGCGGCGAGGGCTATCTGCCGTTCATGACGCCGGCCGCGGCGATCGCGAGCATGCGCCAGATTCTCGCTTTCGCCTTCGACGTGAGCGACGAGACCGGCAACGATCCGATTTATGCGGCGCCGGACTACGCGTCGGAATTCTTTGCGACCGTGCAGCAGGAATTCTCCGATCTCGTCGCTGATCCCGACTATGCAGCGTTGCTGGGTCTGTTCGGCGCGAACCTGCTTTATCGAACCGGCTCGCGGCCGGTCGCGCGCGAGAGCGGAGGAATGGATCGGCCATCGAAAATCGAGCATCCGTCGCAATTGCGAGCGATACCCAACAACGCGATTTTGCAGCAACTCGGCTTCATGGCGGTTACGTTGCATGGAGTTGGGCGCGCGGTTTCGAAGGATCCGGAAATGTTCCATGTGATGCGCGAAAGGTCGGCTCGCTTTCGGCGCGCGCTGCAGATGGTTACCGCGGCGCTGGATCGCAGCGAAATCGATGTGTTGCGCGCCTATGTGAGTACGCTCAATCCCGCGATGTGGCTCAATGGAGCGGCGCGCAGCAGACGTCCCGCGCGGGTGCGAGCGCTGCGCGAATTGGCGCGCCTGACGGGACGGCTCGATCGCTATGATCAACTCGCGCGCCTGACCCGGCGCTTGCAAGCGGATCAATTGTGGCTGCTGGAGGAGATGGAACCTGCGGAGAGCGGCGGCGCGCCAGCGGTTGATTCTTTTGCATGGGATCCGCGTCGCAGTGATCCAGCGCATCTGCTGTGATGGCGACTGGAGATTCCGAATTTCGGCCGCACCTGGGACTGACGCGCGACGACATCCTGGCGCGAATTCTCGAGATGGATGTGCCGAGCGCGGTCGAGCGGCTGAGGATGATTTTTCCGCACGAGGATAGGCGACCTGGCCACCCGCGACGACTTCGGCGAAAAATCGCAATACCGTACCGAGCCGTCGCTGTCGTATGCGGTCGAGGACGACACGCTGTTCGGCCCGATGCTGAAGCTCTACGATCTGGCACGCCGGATCGGGACCGCGATCACCTACGAGATCGGCGCTCTCGGTTAGCGACCACTGATGGTTACGCCAGCTCGGCTTTGCGTTGAGTCAGGATGATCGCGGCTCCTGAAGAAAAGCCCACCGCGACCGCGATGTAGACGATCCAGGGGCCCACCGGCGGCATCGCGGGCGTACCACAATTGCGCAGGGTGAACATCAGGAGGTTCAGGATCACATAGGCGGCGTAACAATATGCGATTGGCACGGCGAACCGCTGCATCGTCCAGATGCCATAGACATACACGGCGAGGACGATCCCGAATATCGGTCCGATAATCGTGTTGCCGATGCCGGTGCAATTTCATCCGAAGAAGACGAACCCGACGTTGGGACTCATCTTGAACGGTTTTGACAAATTCGAGATCGCCATCAGTGCGAATGCGATGGCGAACACAGTCAGAATCGCGCCTCGATTCTTTTGCACAGCGGATACCCTAATTGAGCTTCGCGGCGCGCTCGGCCGTCGATGCGAGGCGGCGCACGATTTCGAGTGTCTTGCCCGCGGCCATTTTGATCGCATCGCCCTGCGAGAACAGCACCAGGCGATGCACGCCCGCCTCTTTGTAGAGTTTCAGATCCTCCGAGGAGATACCGTCCTCGCCCGGACCGACGAAGCCGCTGATCTCGAACGATTCCGGATCGCGTCCGCGCTCTTTCGCGACGCGCTTGAATTCGTCGATGTCGCGCTTGAAGCTTGCCGGCCGTCCCGCGATCGGCACCCATCCGTCGTAAGAGCGGATGACGCGCTCGATGGCTTTAGGACCACGCGCGCCGAGCAGCACCGGAATGTGCTTCTGGACCGGCTTCGGATCGCATCGTAACGCGGGAAACTTCACCAGCTCGCCGGAGTAGCTCGCCTCCGCTTGCGTCCACAGCACGCGCATAGCCTCGACGGTTTCGCGCAGGCGCTTCCAGCGGGTGGCGAAGTTGGTGCCGAATGCCTCGGTTTCCTCGCGAAGCCATCCGGCACCGATGCCGAGGATGACGCGTCCGCCCGAGAGCACGTCGAGTGTGGCGATCGTCTTCGCGGTGATGATCGGCTCGCGCTCCGGCAAGAGGCAGATGCCGGTGCCGAGCTTGATGCGTTTGGTCACTGCGGCGGCGATGCTGAGCGCGATGAACGGATCGAACCATCGCCCATAATGTTCCGGCAACGAGCCGGGCGCGCCGCCGGGTGGCAGGGTTTTGAAGCCGATCGGAATGACGGGATGTTCGGGGATGAAGAGCGAATCGAAGCCTGAGTTTTCGACCTCGCGCGCGATTTGCGCGATGTCTCCGGATTCGGCGGTGGCGGCGATCATCATTCCTATCTTCATGGTTCCGGCTCCTGGTTATTTTGCCGATTGTTATCAGGCTGCGCGCATCGTTTGCAAAGCGAAGTGCGATTGCGCGAGCATCGCGGAACGAACGTCGCATAAGGGAGTCAGCGCGATGGATTTCAAATACAGCGAAGAGGACGAAAAGTTTCGCCACCAATTCCGCTCCTGGCTCGAAGCTAATTTGCCGCGTGACTGGCGCGGCGATAACGAACTCGACGCCGATTCCAAAAGCGAATTCGAGCGCCGCCGCGAATGGCATCGCAAGCTGTATGATGCGGGCTGGATGTGCATTCACTGGCCGAAGGAATATGGCGGACGTGGCGCGACGCTGCTCCAGCAGCTCATCTACAGCCAGGAACTCGATCGCGCGAAAGCGCCGCCCGTGGTCAACTTCCAGGGTATCGCGCGGGTGGGTCCGACGCTGATGCAATGGGGAACGCCCGAGCAGAAGAAGCGCTACATCCCGCGCATTCCCTCGGCAGAGGAAATCTGGTGCCAGGGACTCTCCGAACCAGAGTCATGGATCCGATCTGGCCGCGGTCGAAACGCGCGCGGTCGACATGGGCGACTATTTCGTCGTCAACGGCTCGAAGGTGTGGACCTCGAACGCGCATCATGCCGACTTCAGCACACTGCTATGCCGCACCGATCCCGAGCTGCCCAAGCATAAGGGTCTGAGCTACTTGCTGGTCGATATGAAGACGCCCGGCGTCACTGTCCGGCCGCTTCAACAGATAACCGGCGAGCGCGGTTTCAACCAGGTTTTTTACGATGACGTGCAGGTTCCGAAGTCCAATCTCGTCGGCAACAAGAATCAGGGCTGGATGGTCGCGATGACCAATATGATGTTCGAACGCACCATCCACGGCGGCCGCACCGACATGATGGTCGAGGTGCGCCAACTCGCGAAGCTCGCCAAGACGGTTGAGCGCAGCGGCCATCCCGCGTGGGACGAAGAGTACGTTCGCCAGGCCATCATGCGCTTCGCGTGCGAGGCCGAAGCGCTGAAGTACACCAGCTATCGACAACTTACGCGCCAGCTTAAAGGCATGCAGCCGGGACCTGAAGGCTCGGTGATGAAGCTGGGGACGACCGACCTGAACCTGCGCATTCAGAGTTTCGCGATGGAGTTGCTCGGGCCGTATAGCGTGCTGGAGTACCAGCGCGCCTGAGCTGCTATCGATCGCGGCAAATGGTCGCATCGGATGCTGGCCGCGCGGCGCGGAACCATCGCGGCGGGCACTAACGAGATCCAGCACAACATCATCGGTGAGCGCGTCCTCGGCCTGCCCAAAGGATAAATGAAGATGCCCGGTGAGTATCACGTCCACGGTGTCGAGATCTCTCCATACTCCGTGAAGGTTCGTTCGTACTTTCGCTACAAGGGAATTCCGCATCGATGGATTCCGCGCAATCACGACACCGAGGGCGAATATCAGAAGTACGTGAAGCTTCCGCTCGTGCCGTTGGTCGTCACGCCCGACAATAAGGGCATCCAGGATTCGACGCCGATCATCGAATACGTCGAGGCGCGCCATCCCGAGCCGTCGATTCATCCAGCGGATCCAGTGGCGAGGTTCGTATCGGTGTTGCTCGAGGAGTTCGGCGACGAGTGGGGAAACAAGTGGATGTTTCATTACCGCTGGGCGCGCGAGGTCGATCAGCTTTCGGCCGCCGGACGCATCGCGGCTTCGATGTTTCCTACCTCGGATGAAGCGCAGTTCTTGAGCGCCCGCGCGACGGTGCGCGATCGGATGGTGAATCGCGTTGGGTTCGTCGGCTCGAGTCCACAGACCGCGCCGCAAATCGAGCAATCATTTCGCGACACGCTGGGGATCCTGGAACCTCACTTGGCCAACCGCGCGTATCTATTTGGTGCGCGTCCAGCATTCGCCGACTTCGCGATGTGGGGCCGGCTCTATAACGCGTGGACCGATCCGACGCCGGGCGCGCTCATTAATGGGGCCGCGCCTAATGTCCTTGCGTGGATACATCGGATGTTGTGGCCTCGAGCCGAGGGTGATTTCGAGTCGTGGTCAAATCTTGCTCCCACGCTGATGCCGCTGCTGGAGCGTCAAGTCGGAAAACTGTTCCTGCCGTGGACGGTCGCGAACGCATCGGCGATCGCGGACGGACGCGAGGAGTTCAGCGTCGAGCTGGATGGCCGCACCTGGACGCAGAAGCCGCAGAAGTATCACGCGAGGTCGCTGTCCGCATTGCGCGAGAAGTACAAGGCGCTCAGCGACAAACGTGCGATCGATGCTGTCCTCGAAAGCAGCGGCTGCCTGGCGGCATTGCGCGGCTGAGACGATTAGTCATCGTCCGCTGTCATCAAGTCGCATCCTTCGCTATACGAAGCACATTCCCAGCGAAGGACGTATGTGGCAATGGCTGCAGTTGCGGGGCCGGTCTCCGGCCTCGTCATCCCCGAGGCAACGAAACCGTCAGGCGCGAGCGGGCGCCGTGGTTCGTGCGATGTCCTCCGATTTATGTCGTCGCGATCGCAGTCGCGGTCGGTGACGGCGCGGGCAATATAGGATTCTTCATTCCTTTCTGGGTCGCCGCCGGTCTGAGCGTCGGCGCGTTGGTTCTGTTCCTCGTTCGCGTTCCCGGTGCGCAGTCGCGATTGCGGCGATTGCGATAGCCGCCGTACGACCGAGCCGGTATATCATCTGATGACGCCTCTCAGGACGCGCTCAGCATCCGGCAAATTTCGATGAAGGCTCGATGCTCATCGTCGAGGGTCATCTCATTCGCGAGGCCGAGCGCTTTCCCGACAAGATGCGTCTGTATGTCGAGGTCGATCGGGCGGCGGAGGAGGGCGCTGCGGCGCGACCGGCGAGGGGCGTCATTCGCCTTACGATGCTTCACCCCGGGCGCGTTTCGTCTCGGCGATCGGGTGCAGCTTTCAAGGTCGGATTCGATTCGCGCGCAATTTTGGCGATCCCGGCGAATTCGATTATGAGGCCTTCATGCGGCGCGAGGGTATCGACGCGACGATGCTGGCGGTGAAAGCAAATCGACGCAGCGAAATAGAGGTGCTCGCGCATCATATACTTTTCCAGGAAGTGCCATCGAGGAGATCCGAACCCAGATCGGCACGTTCATCGATCGCAATTCGACGACCCTGCGGCTTCGGAAATGCGCGCGCTCGTCATCGGTGACCGTGGCGGCATCGATGAGAAGATGCACGAGACCTTCGCACGCACCGGACTCGCGCATCTGTTGGTGATCTCGGGGTTGCATCTGAGCATGGTGGGCGCGGCGGTCTTCGGCCTGATGCGGCTGGCATGTTGATGTTCCCGCCATCGCGCTGCGCGGATGGGCCAATAAATTCGCGGCGATAGGCGCGGCGATCGTGGTGACTGCGTATGCCGCTATCGCGGGGCATCACGTGTCGACGACTCGCGCACTCATCATGGTGCTCGCGTATATGTTCGCGCTGATGATCGATCGCGCGCGCGAGGCGGTGGCGAGTCTCGCACTGGCGTGCATCATCATATGCATCGCGATTCCAGGTTCCAGCGCCGACGTAGGTTTCGAGCTGTCATTCGCGTCGGTGCTTACCATCATGCTTGGCATGCGGCGCTATGCAGCGTGGCTGGAAGCGCCGGCGCGCGGATCGCGTCGGCATTGCGACCTCACAGGTCGATACAGGCGTGGGAATGGGCGCTTGGCTATCTTGCGGTGTCGTTTTGGGCGATGCTCGGCGTCGCTCCGCTGACCGCGCTCTATTTCAATCAGTTCTCGATCGTCGGGCTGGTCGCCAATGCGGTGGTAGTTCCGGTGATGGCTCTCGGCGGCGCGGTGGTCGGACTCACTGCCGCCGCGATGAGCTTCGTCTGGATGCCGTGTGCGGTCGCGCTGCTATGGATTGCCGGGCGATTCATCGTCGCGGGCAACCTTCTTGCAGAGTGGTTCGCGCAATGGCCGATGGCGTGGATGCGCGTCTTCACGCCGACCTCGATCGAACTGGTGCTCGCCTATGCGCTGCTGGTGACATTGCTGCGTGGCCGGGCCCGGCGCCAATTCCAAATGGACTCGGCGCGTCGGGATGGCGTCATGCGATCCTGGCAGTATTGCGCGCTCGCGGTCATTTTCGACGCGAAATGGTGGTTCGACGATCGCTATCACAGCGGCGATTTGCGCGTGACGTTTCTTTCGGTGGGCGAGGGCGATGCCGCGGTGGTGCAATTCCCGGGCGCGCGCGTGATGGTGATTGACGGCGGTAGCGCGTGGCGCGACTTCGACCTTGGCGAGCGCATCGTCGCACGATATTTATGGGCGAACAAAATCATGCACGTCGAGTGGCTCGCGCTGAGTCATCCGGATCAGGATCATTTCGGCGGCTTCGATTTCATCGCGCGCAATTTTTCGCCCGATGAGTTCTGGACGGTCGCGGCGGAGAATCACGATACGGCGTATGAGCAACTGCTCACGACTTAGATGAGCTGAATGTTCCGATTCGCAATATTGATCGCACGATGCCGGCAACGAATGTCGATGGCGTCCTGATTGTCGCCCTGAATCCTCGCGCCACCTCACGACCAGCCGCAACAACGCCTCAATGGTGCTGCGCCTCGAGTACGATGGGACTTCATTCCTCTTCACCGGCGATCTGGAGGCTGCGGGCGAGAGCGCGGTGCTTGAGGCATCGCCGAATTTATCAGCGACGGTTCTTAAAGTACCGCATCACGGAAGTCATACTTCCTCATCACCGGCATTCGTCGAGGCTACCCATCCGAAACTTGCGGTGATTTCGCTGGGCTATCGCAACCGCTTCCACTTTCCCGCGCCCGAGGTGATCGACCGTTATCGTTCGCAAGGCGCGCGCGTAATGCGGACCGACGATGACGGCGCGATCGAAGTCGACATTGGCGCGATGGGCGACGCAGTTCGAACTTATCGCAGTCGAATCTCGATCCCCGTCGATGTACGATGATGCTGCGCCGTCGATTTGGGCGCGGGGGATGATTCAGAATACCGGTCGCATGCGATTTCGCATCAAACACGTCACTCGGTACGTTCACGAGCAGCCGGTTTCCCATTCGCATAATGAAGTGCGGCTCGCGCCGCTTGACGGGCCGGATCAAAAACGCGTCGCGTTTAACCTGCAAATCAGCCCGGAGGCTGAAATCACGGGATATCGAGACCCATTCGATAATCTGGTGCATTCGATCGCGATCGATCCGCCGCATCGGGAATTGGTGATCAGCTCTTACTCGATTGTCGATCGGTTGGAGATCGCGGCAACGCCTTCGACCCGAATCACCATCCGCGAGTATCTCGTCGGCGACGAAGCACAGACGCGGGAATTCGGAGACTTGCTCAACCCGAGCCGCTATGTTCCGTTTAGCGATCGGTTGCGAAAATTTTTCTGGTCGGTGCGGCCGCTGCTTTCGGAGGATGTTACGGCGTATGTCGAGCGCATGATCGCATATGTGCACGCCCAGTTCGCTTACGATCGCGCGACGACACATGTGCACTCGACGGTCGAGGACATCCTCACGTCGGGCGGCGGCGTATGCCAGGATTTCGCGCACCTGAGTATCGGACTGCTGCGGCTGGCCGGGATTCCCGCGCGCTATGTCTCCGGCTACCTCGCGCCGTCTCCGCGGCGCAGCGCCCGGCGGGCCTCCTCCCGAGTTGGCGAGCCACGCATGGATCGAGGCTCTCTTGCCCGGCGCGGGATGGACGGGATTCGATCCCACGCATCGGATGCGCACCACCATTCGACATATCCGCGTCGCGATCGGCAGGGATTACAATGACCTCCCGCCGGTCTCGGGCGTCTATCATGGTAACGCCGGCCAGCGACGAATGTCGTACGAGTTGGATATCCGTTTGGACGAACCGGACGCTTACGAGCAGTCCAACACGTGAGGGTCAGTGGCAGTGGACGGTTTTGGAGATCGAGATTAGCTTACTTTGCCAGACGCGGATCGTCAGTCGAGATGCAAACCGAAGAGTCTAGTAGGTTCAGTATGCTTAAATTCCAAAGCTTTTTGCCTTCCTCGCTCATCGCGTCTTCGGCTTTTATAATCGTCATTGGGCTGGCCTTTTTTCCTTCGTTACATTCGATGGCGGTGTCATAAGACCCTACTATTTTCCACTTATTCAGAGACGCGCTGGTATCGTAGGTTATCGGCAGGTTGTCCGATGTGCGTGGAGCAAGCATCAGGTACCAGCCCACCAGCGCGAGCGCAACGGCGTGACGGAGCTTCATCTCTCGACACTTTCTTTCTTCGAATGGACGCAAGGGAATCTTTCTGTCTGCTGCGGAAGCGCACCCGTTCCGCGCGCTGTGTAGTGCTCCTCGTCCCATCTCGCACCGCAGCCCTCGCACTCGAAGTGATTCAGATCGTGGAAATTCGATTCCTTGACCTTGCCGTTGCAGCCGTTGGTTTTGCACCATGCCATAGATTCTATGAAATACTACACTCATGTCTGCCATCACGCCTAACCGAGCGTGAAACCTGGTACTCGGCAGTATGCACGCGATGCTAAAGACTTAGATTCGCGGGTGCACCGATCCCGGCCATATCTCCACATTGTTGTCGAGCGCCAGAATCTCAACATGCGGCTGGAATGCGCCACTTCACCTTTCTGTCGAATGCCTTCTCGATGAAAGCGGCGAAGCATGCACACTTCGCCAGCGCCTGCTATATGCGCCATTACCTTGCTCGGATTCACAAGACGTTGGGCGTAACGCCAGGGACTACAACGACCTCCCGCCGGTCTCGGGCGTCTATCATGGTAACGCCGGCCAGCGACGAATGTCGTACGAGTTGGATATCCGTTTGGACGAGCCCGACGCTTACGAGCAGTCCAGCACCTAAGCAGTACCGCTAGGGAAAATGGCCGCGCTTGTCATACACTATGGAGGTTCTCGAAATTCCAGACCGGGCCTCCGGCTCGGCATAAACGGAGGAAGTCATGCGAGATGTCGTGATTGTCGAGGCGGGCCGGTCGCCGATCGGTAAAAAGAAGGGCGCGCTGTCGAGTGCGCATCCGACCGAAATGCTTGCCCAGGTGATCGCCGAGGTGCTCAAGCGCGCGAAGGTCGCGCCCGCCGCGGTTGGCCAGGTCGTCGGCGGATGCATCAACAAGGTCGGCGCGCAGGCGTTCAACGTGACCCGCACCGCGTGGCTGACCGCAGGTCTCTCGCCCGACGTCGCCTGCTCGACGATCGATTCTCAATGCGGCTCCAGCCAGTTTGCCGTCAACCTCGCGGCTAACATGATCGCGTCGGGCGCCGAGGACATCGTACTTGCGTGCGGGGTGGAGAACATGAGCCTCCTGCCAATCGGTTCGGATGCGGTCGCCGGGGCTCAGGCCGGCATGGGCAAGCCGATTACGCGGAAGTATCGCGAACACTTTGAGTTCACCAGCCAGTTCGAAGGTGCCGAGCGTATCGCCACCAAGTACGGCATCACGCGGGACGACACCGATCGCTTCGGCCTCGAATCGCAGCTTCGCGCCGCGCGCGCGATTTCCGAGGGGCGTTTCGACTCGCAGCTCGTGCCGGTGGAAGCACCCGTCATGCAGGAAGGAGGAGAACGCACCAGCCAGACGCGCATCGTGACGCGCGACGAGGTTCCGCGCCAGACCAGCCTCGAGGCGCTCGCCGCGCTGAAGCCGGTTGCCAGGCCGGATGGAATCCATACCGCGGGTACATCTTCGCAAGTGGCGGATGGCGCCGCCGCAGTGCTGCTGATGACCGCCGAGAAGGCGAAAGAGCTGGGCTGCCGGCCTCGCGCGCGAGTGGTTGAAACCTGTCTGGTCGGATGCGATCCGGTGCTGATGCTCGAAGGGCCGATTCCCGCGACGCGCAAGCTGCTTCAGCGAGCCGGCCTGAAGATCGGAGATATCGACGTGTTCGAGATCAACGAAGCGTTCGCGTCGGTGGTGCTGAGCTGGGCGAAAACGCTGGGACCCGACATGAAGCGGGTAAATCCGAACGGCGGCGCGATCGCACTTGGGACATCCGCTCGGCGCAACCGGATGCGGGCTGGTCACCAAGGCGGTCAACGAACTGGAGCGCACGGCCGGCAAGCGCGCGATCATCACGATGTGCTGCGGCGGCGGGCTAGGCACTGGCACGCTGATCGAGCGCGCGTAAGATCGCACAGGTCCTCAATTTGTGGGCGGGGCCATCAGGCTCCGCCCTTTTTCTTCGTGCGACGATCGGCGCTCGCGGATCTATAGCGACAACTTCTTGCAGCGGCTTATGCTGTCGGTCGCGGAGCCGTGGAGAGCTTCGCCGCGCACCGCGCGCTTGCGCACTCATCAAGGAGACTTCTATGCCACTACCCGACGATCCAAAGCTTATCGCGCTTAGTGAGGACCTGCTCAAGCAGTTCGACGCAATGTTCGGACTTCACCCCGGTTTTCGGCCCGCGCACGCCAAGGGAATTATGCTGACCGGCAGCTTTGCCCCTGCGCCCGATGCGGTCGCGTTGACTCGCGCGCCTCACATCGCACGCGCGTCAACTGCGGTGAGCGTGCGATTCTCCAATTCCACGGGACTTCCGGCGCTCCCAGACAACGATCCGAACGCCAATCCCCACGGATTAGCGATCCGGTTTCATCTTGCCGAACACGTGCATACCGATATCGTCAGCCACTCGACCAACGGATTCCCGACTCACACGGGTCAGGAGTTTCTGGAATTCCTGCGAGCCGCTGCTGCAGGCGATTCCTCCAAGCCGTCGCCGATCGAAAAATTCCTGTCCACTCATCCGGCGGCACTCGCGTTCGTGCAGGCGCCCAAGCCCACGCCGTCGAGCCTCGCCAGAGAGGCCTTTTTCGGTGTGACCGCGATGCGTTTCATCAATCGCGACGGGGTAGGCCGTTACGGACGCTACCGGATCGTGCCCGACGCCGGCATCGAACATCTGGATGCTGAGACGGTCAAGAGCAAGGGCGCAAACTTCCTCTTCGATGAAATCAAGTCCAGAGTCACGAAGGGTCCAGTTGGCTTCCAGATTCTGGTCCAAATGGCAAATCCCGGCGACATCGCAGACGACGCGACGGTTCTATGGCCCGAGGATCGTCAGTTGCTGAATTTCGGCAAGCTGTCTCTCACCAATCTGGTCCCGGATGACGCACACCGGCAGAAGAACATCATCTTCGATCCGATTCCGCGCGTGGACGGAATCGAGCCGTCGGGCTGATCCGCTGCTCGAGTTGCGCGCCGCGGTCTATTTGCTGAGCGGACGCCGCCGCCGAAAAGCTCCCGAGCTGTAGGCCGGTTCTAAAGGTCGGTGGCGCTGGAGGAAATCATTCGCGAGGCTTGGTCGGCGACATATCGCGCCGGAATGTTGATCGCGCGCCCGAAATCCAGGGTTTCATCCCGGACGGGACGGTCAGCATCCGGTCGCGGAGTGACGATCAAGAAATCATGGCGTGACGAACTCGATCAAAAAAATCGGCGAACAGCGGCAGATACAGTGGATGTCTTTCCGGATGATATTGCACCCCCATGACATACGGACGGGTTCGCAGGCGCGCCTGTTCAATGATGCCGTCGCTCGATGACCATGCCTCGACCTCGATTCCGTCGGCCAGCTTCTCGAGCGCCTGATGATGCGAGCTGTTCACCGCCTCAAAACGATGAGTCGCCGCCGCGCTATGCCGAAGCTTCTGGACGTTCGAGGTTTCCGCGCTGTCATGATCAGGAATATCGATATATAGTGTCCCTCCCAACGCGACGTTCAGCACTTGAAGTCCGCGGCAAATCGCGAGGATCGGTTTTCCCGCGGCGAGCATTTCCGCGACGGCGAGAAACTCCCATTCATCGCGCGCGCAGTCGGTATCGACGATCAACGATGGCTGCGCGATGGTCTGGCGCAGATGGCTTGCCGAGATATCGCCTCCGCCGGTCAGCAGCAGCGCATCCATCTGCGCTAAATCCACCGGATGCGATCGAGCATTGTGAACGGTCAGCGACGAATGATGGCCGAATATCGGTATGAACCAGTGCTCATCGCATTGTCGCATCCAGGTGGCGATACTCGGCATCATTACTCCGTCTGAAAACCTTCGATCGTCTAAAGTTACCTTAGGCGACGAAGAGCAGCTTCGTATCTGAAGTTACGGATGGTTCAATATTGTGGCAATGACGCGCCACCGATGGTGAGGCATCGGTTGACGACTTGAGGCTGGCTGTGGGAAACTTCCCTTTGAGGACGGCTGCAATTCATGCAGTTCGTCTCGTTTTATCTCTACATTTCAATTAGGCTCGGAGGGAGCGTATGGCTGAGCAAGCCAAAGCAACTACAGATACCGGACCGCGTCCGATTCTTCCGTTTCTCGAACTCGGCTCCAACCCACATCTGCGCGGCTCGAAGTGCACCTGCGGCGCGGTTTATCTCGACGTCAAACGCGTCGCGTGCTCGAAGTGCGGCGAGCAGAACAAGTTCTCGCCGTTGGCGCTTTCCAACAAAGGCAAGGTTTACGTTTTCTCCGTCGTCCATCAGTCCTTCCCCGGCATCAAGACACCGTACATCACCGCGATCATCGATCTGCCGGAAGGCGTGAGCGTCAAGGCGAATCTGCTCGAAGTCGATCCGGAGCAGGCGCAGAAGGAACCCAAGAAGATTTTCGATATGCCGGTCGACATGATTACCTTCAGCGCGGCGAAGGATCGCGAGGGTCACGAAGTTATCGGGTTCGGATACAAGCCGAGTAAGAACTAAGGAGAAGTAGGCGCTGCAGCCTTTTAAAATTCCAGCGACGGACTTGGCTGCATGCCAGGCCGCCAGGAGGGTCTTAAGATGAGAAATGTTTATGTCCTCGGAACGGGCATGCTGAAGTTCGGACGCTATCCCGAGAAGACCGTGCCCGAACTGGGCGGCGACGCTGTTGAGCTCGCGTTGAAGGATGCGGGCATCAAGATTCAGGACGTCGAGATGTTCGCCTGCGGAAATCTCTATCAGTCCAATGCGATGGTTGGGCAGCGCATCCTGCAGCAGGTCGGCCAGACGGGAATCCCCGTTATCAACGTCTCCAATGCGTGCGCGACCGGCTCGACCGCGTTCCGCGAGGCATACATGTCGATCGCCGCGGGAATGTATGACTGCGCGATGGCGGTTGGCGTCGAGCAGATGGGCAAGCAGGGACTGCTGGGCGGCGGAGGCGGCGGGACCGATCCGGCGTACTCGACCGAAGGCAAGATTGGCTCGGGCCTGATGCCCGCAGTGTTCGGTCAGGCGGGCATCGAGCACATGCGCAACTACGGAACCAAGATGGAGCACTTCGCCAAGATTTCGGTGAAGTCCCATAAGCATGCGACCAAGAATCCGTTCTCGCAGTATCGCAACGAGGTGACCCTCGAAGACGTGATGAATGCCCGCATGGTTGCCTATCCCAACACTTTGTATATGTGTTGCCCGACCGGAGACGGCGCGGCGGCTGCCATCCTCGTATCCGAAGACAAGCTGAAGCAGTGGGCCGGTGGTCGCAAACGTGCTCGCATCGCGGCTTCGGTGTTGACCTCGGATCCATATACCGATCGCGACCTGACGTTCCCCGATGTGAGCACGCTCACCCAGCGCGCGTCGAAGAAGGCCTACGAGACCGCAGGCATCGGACCGAAGGACATCGCGCTAACCGAACTGCATGACTGTTTCGCCACGGCCGAGCTGGTTCACTATGAGAACCTGTTCCTGTGCGGCAAGGGCGAGGCCGGCGAGTTCATCGACAAGAAGGGTGGCGTGCATCCGGACCTCGGCGGTCACAGCCCGGTCAACGTTTCGGGCGGACTGCTCAGCAAGGGTCATCCGCTAGGCGCGACCGGCGTCGCTAACATCTGCGAAGTCGTATGGCACCTGACCGAAGATGAGCGCTGCAAGGATCGCCAGGTGAAGGGCGCGAAGGCTGGCCAGGCGCACGTCATCGGCTTGGGCTCGGCGTGCACCGTGCACATCCTGACGGTGTAGAATCTAACCTACCGAAAGGCACTGACGAGGGGCCGCTTTCGGGCGGCCCTTCGCATTTTCGGAACGCAAATTTTGATGTTAAAGTGATACTTTCGATTCTATGAACGATAGCGACTCAACCCCGCGCGACATCACAACCGCCGAGAAGATGGGATATCCGGCCGACGCGCGCTTGCTCATCATCAATGCCGACGACTTCGGGATGTGCCATGACGAGAACGAGGCGACCATCATCGGGTTGACGCAGGGGCTATTCACGTCATCGACGATTCTGACGACCTGTCCATGGTTCGAGGAAGCGGCTGAGTTCGCGCGCAAGACTCCGAAGGCCGACCTCGGCGTGCATCTGACATTGAATAGCGAATGGGATCGCTACAAATGGGGACCGGTGCTCGGGCGTACGGAGGTGCCATCCTTAGTCGATGGATGCGGCTACCTGTGGCCGGACGTTCCCAGCGTTTTCGAACATGATCGTCTCGATGAGGTGGAAATCGAGCTGCAGGCGCAAATCGAGAAGGCGATCGCCGCGGGCATCGATGCGACCCATCTCGATTGCCACATGGGGCCGCTGCATCTGCGCGCCGATTATCATCGGATCTATCTGAAACTGGCGGTGGACTTCGGACTCCCGATTCGGCTGACGTCGCGCCGAGTGATGCGCCAGCTCGGCATGGGCGACATCCTCGCGGACCTCGATCGCAACAGGATTTTCTATCCTGACAACTTCGTGCATCCGGGTCCGAAGAATCTCGACGAGACCGAATCGTTCTGGACCGACATACTTCGCAATCTGAAGCCGGGGATTTCCGAGATTTATTGTCATCCTGCGTTGGCGCGCGACGAGCTGAAGAGCTGCGCGCGCGATTGGCCACAGCGCCAGCGCGATTTCGACTTTTTTACCGCGGAGACGACGCGCCGGCTCCTTAAGGATGAGGGCGTCGAGTTGATCGGCTATCGGAAGCTCCGCGACGCAATGAATGCTTCCGTTTCTGCTCCCCTTCCCTCAAGGGAAGGGGCTGGGGTTAGGTCTTTGCCGAATCTCACACGACTGCGCGGATTCCAGGATTCGGATCGGCCCCAGCGCCGAGGCGTTGAGCCTCGTCGAAAAAACCTTCGCGGAGATCGCGCAAGGGCACGGCTTCCGCGAAATCCGCATCCCCAATGTCGAACGCGTCGAGCTGTATGCGCGCTCGAGTGGCGAGACCTCGGACATCGTCGAGAAGCAGATGTACGTCTTCACCGATCGCGACGAGGCCGAGACCACGCTGGCTCTGCGCCCCGAAGGCACGCCCGGCGTGGTGCGCGCTTATATCGAGGCGGGGCTGGATCGCAGCGACCCCGAGCAGCGTCTCTATTACTCGGGTGCGATGTTTCGTCGCGAGCGTCCACAAAAGGGGCGCTATCGGCAGTTCTATCAATTTGGTGTCGAGGTCTTCGGGCGTGCCGATGCCGCCTGTGACGCCGAAGTAATTCTGATGATCGACGAGTTCCAGCGTGAGCTCGGCGTCGAGTTTCGCTTTGAGATCAATTCGATTGGCGACGCGCAGTGCCGTCCGCAATTTCGCGAGGCGGTCTACCAATTCGGCAAAGCCCACTACAACGAGTTATGCGCGGATTGCAAGAATCGCCTCGAGCGCAATCCGATGCGCCTGCTCGATTGCAAAAACGATGTCGCGCTTCTAGAGCACGCGCCCAAAAGCGCCGACTATCTTTGCGATCCGTGCAAGAAGCACTTCGATCAGGTGAAGGCGTTGCTCACAGCGGGCGGCGTGAAGTATGTCGAAAATCCGCGCCTGGTGCGCGGCCTCGATTACTACACGCGAACCACCTTCGAGGTTATCGCGAGCGGGCTCGGCTCCCAGAGCACCGTCGTCGCCGGCGGCCGCTATGACGGTCTCATCGAGGCGCTCGGCGGCGCGTCCGTTCCTGGAATCGGCTTTGGAAGCGGGTTGGAACGCGTCGCGCTTGCGCTGGAAGCCGCAGGAAAACTGCTCATCGAAAAAACCGACGCCGCGATCATCGCGATGGGCGAAGCGGCCGCGCTGAAGGCGGTTGCCGTCGCGCGCGCGATGCGCGAGAGCGGGCTGAGCGTCGAGATGTTCTCTCCCGAGCGCAAGCTCAAGGCGCTGCTGTCGCGCGCGAACAAGATTGGCGCGCGCTTCGCGGTCATCATCGGCGAGAACGAGATTGCGAAGGGCGTCGTGGTGCTTCGCGATTTGCAAGCCTCGACCCAACGCGAAGTCCCCGAGGCGGAAGTTTCCAGCGCTATCGCTTCCGCGCAATGAAATTGCTGAGTGCTGGCGAAAGAGCAAACTGAATGGAAGGAAGACTGAGTTTTCAATATGACCGCGAGGCCGACATTCTCTACATCGCCAAATGTCCTCCGTACCCGAAGCAGGAAGGCGAGGAACTCGGTGACAACGTCGTAGCGCGCCTGAATCCGGACACGGGCGACATCGAGAGTCTCGAGGTCCTGTTCTTCTCGGCCCGCTTTCTCATAAGTGATGTCTTCGAAATCCCGGTGACCGCCGTGTTGCGTCGGGCCGCGGAATGATTTCCCATCGCAGGGCGCTATTTCTTGGACTCCCGATGACCGCTATCCTTCAAGGCTCTAAAATCTGATGGCTGAAAAAACTTATACGCCGCTGCCGCCATGGCAGCGCACTGATTACTGCGGCGCGCTGCGCAGCTTCGACGCTGGCCGCGAGGTCGCGCTGTTCGGATGGGTGAATTCGCGCCGCGATCATGGCGGACTCATCTTCATCGATCTGCGCGATCGCGAGGGGATCGTCCAGCTCGTCTTCAATCCCGCGCACAATGCCGCCGCGCATGAGGTCGCTGGCTCGGTGCGCTCGGAGTTTTTCCTCGCAGCCAAGGGCAAGGTGATTCGACGCGCAGAGGGTACCGTCAACGCCGAATTGCCGACCGGCGAGATCGAGGTCGTCGTCATCGAATGCGAGGTGCTCAACTCCTCGCCGCCGCCGCCGATCAATATCGAGGAAGGCGAGACCTCCGCCGAAGATTTGCGCCTGAAGTATCGTTACCTCGATTTGCGCCGCCCCGAGATGCAGCGCAACATTCGCCAGCGCCATCGCGCGGTCAAGGCGGTGCGCGACTACCTCGACGAGCAGGGCTTCATCGAGGTCGAGACGCCGATCCTTTTCAAATCGACGCCCGAGGGCGCGCGCGACTACCTGGTGCCCAGCCGCGTCAATCCCGGCAAGTTCTACGCGCTGCCGCAATCGCCGCAGCTTCTGAAGCAACTCCTGATGGTCGGCGGCTTCGACCGCTACTTCCAGATCGCGCGATGCTTTCGCGACGAGGATTTGCGCGCCAACCGCCAGCCCGAGTTCACCCAGATCGATATCGAGATGACCTGCCCGCGCCCCGAGGACGTTATGGGCGTCGCCGAGGGCATGATGGCCTCGGTGTACGAGAAAGTCCTCGGCATCGACGTGAAGCCGCCATTCGTGCGCATGCCCTATGCCGATGCGATGGAACGGTTCGGCGTCGACAAGCCCGATATGCGATTCGGTATGGAGTTAAAGAACCTCGGCTCCGCGTTCACGGGAACTTCGTTCAAGGTTTTTGCCGATGTGCTCGCGCGGGGCGAAAGCATCTACGGGGTCGTCGTGCCGGGTGCGCATCAGCTCAGCCGCAAGGACCTCGATACGATGGTCGAGACGCTTAAGGCGCGCCATCAGATGGGCCTCGCGTGGATCAAAGCCAATCCGGACGGATGGCAGGGGCCGATCGGCAAGTACATCGGCGAAGCGGAAAAGAACCTCGCCGCGAAAGCTGCCGACCTGAAAACCGGCGATACGATGCTGATGGTCGCCGGTGATGCCGATAAGGTTCGTCCGATCCTTGGCGACATTCGACTGCAATTCGGCGCGCGCTTCAATCTGCGCGAGACCGGCGAGCGCAAATTCCTATGGGTCGTCGATTTCCCGCTATTCGAGTTCAACGAAGAAGAGAAGCGCCTCTTCTCGGTCAATCATCCTTTCACCGCGCCCAATCCCGAGGATCTCGCCGTCATGGCGGAGCATCCGCTGAAAGCGCGCGCGCTCGCCTACGACATGGTCCTCAATGGCGAGGAGATGGGCGGCGGCTCGATTCGTATCCATAGCCGCGAGCTTCAGCTCAAGGTGCTGGAGCTGCTCGGCCTTACGCGCGAGGAAGCGCTCGATAGCTTCGGCTTTCTGATCGAGGCGCTCACTTACGGCGCGCCGCCGCACGGCGGGATCGCTTTCGGCGTGGATCGTCTGATAATGATGCTGTGTGGGACGGAATCGATTCGCGACGTGATCGCATTTCCGAAAACCCAGAAGGCGGTCGACCTGATGAGCGGCGCGCCCTCGGACGTGAGCCCCCGCCAGCTCAAGGAGCTATCGATCAAGGTGACGCAATGAAACCGCGCAATATCAAAATTCAATTGATTGGTTGCGCGATGCTGATCGCTTTCGCGATAGCGGTCGCGGGATGCGCTGCGGCCATTACTACCGCCGCACAGAGCACTGAACAGACCGTGAAGGGATTCATCCCCACCGGCGACCTCCAGGCCCACGCCGTGCCGTCCATCAAGCAGGTCAGAGTCGAAACCATCGCGGTGATGCCGGTCATCGCCAGTCCCGGCGACAATGGCGACGTAGTGGCTGATGGCGGGCCGGATGCGGTGACGGCGGAGCTGTACACGCAGGCCGCGATCGCCGGCGGATGGGACGTGGTGCCGCAAGACGACGTGTTGCGCGCGATGTCGAACCTGCCGCCGACCAATCCGCTGAACCTGGATGCAAATGCACTCAAAGTGGGGCATGCGCTTTCGGTCAACGGCGTTCTGTATGGGATCCTCGAGCGCTACCGGGAACGCGAGGGACTGGACTACGCGGCCGCATCGCCGGCGTCAGTCGCGTTCACGCTGAAATTCGTCGACATGAACACCGGGCAAGTGGTGTGGACGGCGAAGTTCGCCAAGGCGCAAAAGGCCTTGGCGCAGAACGTCTTCGAGGTCGCGAACTTCGTGCAACATCAGGCGCGATGGGTCCGCGCTCACGAAATCGCGCAGGACGGAGTGACGCAAGCGGTCGCCAACCTACACGGCGATCTCACCCTTGTCTCTTCCGGCGTGAAACGCTTCGAGACCGGCAGCTATAGTCAATTGAAGTCCGGCCAGCAGCGTTACAATACCGGCAACGGCCCCAACGGAATCTACTGAGCCGGCTCCCACGGCGAGTGATATTTCATCCGCAGTCGCTTCGGCGACCGCCGGATGCGCGATGTTGCCGTCGAACGTGTTGAGTCCGTGGCGGATCGCATGGTTACGCCTGGCCCGCTTCAAGCACCCCGTGGTCGGCAATCTCCAGCGCATAGATCAGCGTCGCGTTGGTCAGCGCGTAGGTCGAGGTATGTGGCACCATCGCGGGCATGTTGGTCACGCAGTAATGCACCACGCCGCTCGCGAACGTAGATCGGATTCTCATGGGTGGTCGGTTTCGAAGTCTCCGACACGCCGCCCTGGTCGATCGATAAGATCGACCAGCACCGCGCCCGGTTTCATCCGCGAGACCATCTGGCTGGTGATGAGCCGCGGGGTGCGCGCGCCCGCGACCAGCACCGATCCAATCACCAGGTCGGCGGCGGCTGATCTCTTCTTCCAGCGTCGCGCGGGTCGACATCACCGTCATCGCCGACCCGCCAAGGATGTCGTTCAGATAGCGCAGCCGGATCGGATTATTGTCGAGGATGATTAACCTCGGCGCCGACGCCCGCGGCGACGCGACATGCGTTGAGCCCCGCGATGCCGCCGCCGATTACTGCGACTTTGCCGGAGCGCACACCGGGCGCGCCGCTGAGCAGCACGCCGCGCCCGCCGTTGCGCGCCTGCAGGCACCAGGCGCCAACCTGGATCGCGATACGTCCCGCGACCTCGCTCATCGGCGCGAGCAGCGGAAGGCTGCCGATCCTCCAACTCGATGGTTTCATAGCCGAGGCCGATGACTTGACGCTTGAGCATCTCGCGCGCGAGCCGCGGATCGGCGGCGAGATGCAGATAGGTGAAGATGATCAGACCGGGGTCGAAAGAGCCGATACTCCACCGGCTGCGGCTCCTTGACCTTGAGGATCAGGTCGGCGCGTTTCCAAACCGCCGCCGCGCCGTCCGCGATCGATGCGCCGGCCTCGCGATATTCGGCGTCGGAAAATCCGCTGCCGACGCCAGCGCCGCGTTGCACCACCACGCGATGGCCATGGCCATGAAAGGCGGCGACGCCCGCGGGCGTGAGCGAGACGCGCCGCTCATCGGCTTTAATTTCAGTGGGGATTCCGACGATCATATTTTTACCTCGCGAATCACGGCGATTGATGAAACGTGGCGCCCGCTAGCTTTTGTAAATCCAAGTTAGCGATCCGATCGCCGATAAGCATCAGCGGCTGCGAACTTTGGATTCATGTCGCGTTCCTCAGTCAAGAGGCTTGGTGATTTCAGTGCGAGATCAGATCGCAAGGCGCGGAACTTGACAAGCGAAATGACGCCGCGCTTGATGATTCATATGGTGGTCATCGTGCATGCTGGATGCTCGACCAGTTAGACGGCGGGGGCCGCAATTGCTCGGAGGAGTCATGGAGATCCCGAAGGGACTCAAATACTCGAAGGAACATGAATGGGTCGCTACCGAGGATACCGTGGCGACGGTCGGGAATTACCGATCACGCCCAGGAACAACTCGGCGAGATCGTTTATATCGAGTTGCCCTCGGTCGGCGACAAGATCAGCAAGGATGATCCATTCGGGGTGGTCGAATCGGTCAAGGCGGTTTCCGATATCTACGCGCCGGTCAGCGGCACCGTGATCGAAGTCAACGAGGATTTGCCGGAAAGCCCCGAGGTTGTGAATGAGGATCCCTACGGCGACGGATGGCTGGTCAAGGTGCAGATGAATGATGACACCGATCTTGAGGACTTGATGGACAACAACGAGTACGAGGAGATGATCGCTCGCGAGAAAGAGTGATCGTCGTTAGTGCGCGTTGGCCTCCTGCCCGGTCGGCGTGGCCGCTGTCGGCTCCGCTTTCGCAATCGCAACCGCGAAATGATTAAGGTCGTGCGGTGGATCGATAAACACCATCAGGAACGGCGCCGCGTGACCCGGCTCCAGGACAAAACTCTTCTGCGGATCGAGCTTCTGAAGAAATTCCAGCTCATGCGGCGTCATCTCGCCGAGCATATGCGGTGAGATCGTGGTCCCGACATACACCGCGGAACTCGCGACCTGCTTTTGCGAGGCATCGAGCAACTGCACTCCGATCTGAATCGTATGCAGCGGCGCGGTCGAGTTGTTTTTCACCGTGCCGGTGAGCACCAGCGCATTGTGGCCGCCCTTGACGCGTTGATAGCTCGATTGAACGTCGGACACCGTCACCATGTTCTCCAGCGGGGTGGGCTGCACGAATTCCGGCCCGATCACCGGCATGCGGCGCATCAGTTCGGCGCTGGCAGTCGGGATTCCATAGATCACCAGCGTAAACGCGACGAACATCAGCGCGACGACGAAAAAAAGTCCGATGAAGGATCGCGCCGAATGCATTCCCGCGCGCTCCACGAACTCACGTTCGTCGGGCAGCGGCGAGCGCTGCATCGGCGGGCGTCCCGCATACTGCGGGATGGTTCCGCGCCCGATCGGCGCGGGCTCGCCGCGGCTAAATCCGGGATCGGGTTCGTCGCGCGCGAAGCCGGGATTGCGCGCGGGCGGCGTATCGAGGCCAACGTCGCCGACGCTCCATCGCTCTGGGGTAGCGGCGGCTTCATCCTCGGAATCGCCGCCGAGTTCCGGCTCCAACTCATCGTTGAAATCGAACTCTAGATTGTCTCCGCGCGTGTCGGGTTCGCTATTCTGCGCCTCGCGCGAGGGCGCGGCAGCAGTGCGCGGCGATTCCGCCGCTCGCGGCGGGTCCGATGCTCGCGGCGGGGGCGCGGCGACCGGAGTTGCAACCGGTTTCAACGTCGTCATCGAAGCTTTCATTCGCGCGATCGCATCGGCATCGATAGCGGCATCCGGCTCGGCCGAGGGTTTCGCAGGCGTCGCCTCGGGCTTGCGATCGAACATCGTCGGGCGTGGATTTCGGACGTACGGCTTGATGGGCGCCGGCTTCGATTCTGCTGCTGCCGGCGGTCTCGTCGCCGTCACTTGCGTGACCGATGCGATCGGGGTCGGCGGTTCGGAAGCTTTCGCTGATGACGGCGCGGGCGTGGCGTCTACTTCCGGTTTGGCATTGACGCGCGGGGTCGCTACTCGTGGTGCTTGCGACTTGGACGGAGATTCAGCGGCTTTCTTTGCCGCAGCGGGATCGGTGGTGAAAACGTGACCGCATCGCGAACATTTGAAGGTTGGACTATCCGCGGGCAGGACTCGTTCATCGATGCGATAGCGGGTATGACAACTGGTACATTGAATCTCGATCATCAGCCCACCTTTCCACCCCCGTCCCAAAATACCATACGAGGCGCGGGTGCGCAGCTTCTCGCGGCGGGCGATTGATGCGTATCGCGCTGCTGACCCGGCGCTTCGATCCGCATGGCGGCGGCACCGAGCGCGATGTCATCATCACCGCCGAGTGGCTGCGCGCGGCGGGTCATGCGGTCACCATGTATGCGCGCGAGGTCCGTGGACCCTCGAATGATTTCGTCGTGCGGGAAGTGGCGGGCATGCGGCTCGGCCGCACCGCCGGGTTGCTATCGTTCGCATATGGCGCTCCGGCCGCGGCGCGACGGGAGGGCGTCGATCTCGTGGTGAGCTTCGCGCGCACTATCGGCGCCGATGTGATGCGCTCGGGCGGCAGCGCGCACAGCAGCTATCTTCGCGCGGCACGACGATGGCTCGGCGCGCTCCGATGGAGTGCGATGCGCGTCTCGCCCTACCATCGCGCGCAGGTCTTCATCGAGCGCCGCGGCTTTGCCTCGCCGCAGCTTAAAGTCGCCATCGCGGTGTCCAACCTGGTGCGCGACGATCTGATTCGCGAATTCCATCTTCCAGTAGAGAAGGCCGTGACTTTGTACAATGGTGTGGACCTCGAGCGCTTCAGCCCGCCGTGCGACGACTCGGCGCGCCGCGAAATTCGTTCCTCGCTCGATCTGAACGATGGCGCTCCGATGGTGGCATTCGTCGGCAACGGCTTCGGGCGCAAGGGACTCGGATTTCTAATCGCCGCGTGGCCAAAGGTCGGGCGCGGCGCGCATCTGTTAGTCGTCGGCGCCGATCAGAAGAGCGGACGATACCAGCGCGAGGCGATGCACCTCGGAGTCGGCACGCACGTTCATTTTGTCGGCGCGATGCCCGATGTCACGCGGATTTTTCATGCGGTAGATGCGGTCGCGCTGCCGTCGCTGTTCGAGCCGTTCGGAAATGTGGTCCTCGAGGCGATGGCGAGCGGGGTTCCGGTTCTATCGAGTGTGCATTCGGGCGTCAGTGAATTGCTCCCGGATTCGATGCGGCAGTTTGTGGTTCGCGATCCGACCGACCCCAACGAGATAGTCGCAAAGGTAAATGCGCTGCTTGATGCGGACGGCGAGCTACGCGGCCTCGCGCGCGCCACCGCCGAACGCTACACGTGGCGAGACTATGGCGAGAACCTGAACGCGATTATCTCAGCGGCAGTTGGTGCTGGAGGGGTGCGGCCTAAGCGTTGACGCGATCGGAGGAGGTCGGGAGCTCCAACGCGTTGAGAGCATCGAGCATTCCGCGCGCGACGGCGAGACGGCGCTCCTCGCGCGCGCGACGTTCGGCACCCACATGCAACATCGAGGCGATCGTCAGCCGCGCCGACGCGATGGCGTTTTTCAGCGACACGTCGAATCTCGAATGCGTCTCATGAATCATCCGGCAACGTCCGCGCTCGCGCGCTACCCGGATGAAGCGGCCGCGATCGGCGCGCTCCGGATCGACATCATGATAGACGACCGCGTTGGGTGAGTAGCCGATGCTATAGCCGGCGCGACGGATCCGCGCCGACATTTCAGTTTCCTCCTCGTGGCCGGCGGCGCCCGGGCCCAAGCGCTCATCGAACGGACCGACCGCGCGTATCGCATCGGCAAGGAACGCCATGTTGGCGCCGACGACGCCGTGCACCTCGATGATTGCGTCGCCATGATCGACCAGCGGCAAATCCAGGTAGACCCAATTCACGCCGGCGATTTTATGCGGGTCCTCGCGCGGCAGGATGCGCCCCTTCATCGCGGCGAACTCGGGATGATAGGTGAAGAAGCGCTCGACTTGATCGAGGTAGTCGCGCGCGACGATGAGGTCGTCGTCGAGAAAAATCAGGAACGTCACCAGTCGCGCGCTTGATCGCGAGATTCTGCACGCGGCATTTGCCGGGCCGCTCCTCATAGATGTGAGCGGTGACGGGCGCGCCTGCGGGCAGCTTGGTCGGGCCGCCGAGCGTGCCGTTTTCGGCAATGATCAGCTCGCTTCGCGAGGGACGGAGTTGCGGGCCGATCGATGCGATGAGGCTGCGCGAGCGACTCAGGCCGCGCGTGTGTCGCGATGATGATCGACAGCTTCACGTGCCACCATTTTACGGAATCTCATGACAATATTCTCGTTCATCAGGCAGTCGGCGCTGGTCATTAAGCGGAAGAGGCGTCGATTGATTTCGCGCTGCTCCGGATCCTTGATGCCGCGTACGTAGAGCAGATGCGAGAACGCCGCGATCGGAAGATACATCAGCGCGGCGAGCATGCGGGTTTTGAGCTTGCGGCGGCTGCGCCCGAGCGCGTCGAGCTCAAGTCCGAATCCATGGCCCATCCAGTGAAAGTCGTTCAGCCCCATCACGTGCCAGTTGCGGCCATCCTCGACCCGGTAATGATAGGGCAGGGGAGCGCGGCGTCCCTTGTAAAACCCACTTAGTAGGTAATGTAGCCGCGACGTAACATTGAGACGATTGGGGGTAGAGAGAATCGCGACCGCGCCCGGCTTCATGACGCGGGCAATCTCGCGCAGGATGTGCGGGATGTCGGCGAGATGCTCGACCACCTCGAGCATCATGACGAGATCGAACTGCGCGGAGCGAAACGGCAGATCATCGTTGAGATTGACCGCCGTCCACCCCTTGCGGCGCGGATGGTACTCGGTAGGGAACACCCGCCATCGACGCTCCTCCAGCATCCGCGTGGACAGGCCGTCGCCGGCGCTGATGTCGAGGGCCATACCGGGCTCGATATCGCGCGGAATCAGGTCCACCGCGCCTCGGACTCGTTCGCTCATAACGTGGGTGACAGTCTAGCAGGTGCGAATGCGGGCGCGACGGGATATCTACTCGAATTAGCTGACGGGTTGAATTAGCGGACCGGGCCGGATAATCCTTTTCCCTCGCGCGCGAGAGTGGCGGAACGGCAGACGCGCAAGGCTCAGGACCTTGTGAGCGCAAGCTCGTGGGGGTTCAAGTCCCCCCTCTCGCACCATCGAATACTTGCGGAATTGTCACTCACACAAACGCCGCATCCAACAAGAAATGCGTCACTATGCAAGTCGCGACGCTGCGCCGCCACAGGTACAGTAGCGCGAGCGCTAACTGATCGAAGGCAATCTTGGCGACATAGGAAGCATCCCAGTAGGTTGAATGAACATACAGATTCAGCAACGTCGCCACCGCGATGCCGACCAACACGCTGCCTGTGATTTCCTCCCCGCGCTCTATCAAGTAGCCGCGAAAGTAAAATTCCTCGAAGATCGATGCGGAGACCACGAGAGTAATCCGCCAGGCTTGCGACTCTGAGGCCCACTGCAACGTCCATTCGGCGACTTGAGAATGAGCGCCCTGTGACAGCGGGATCGCGAATGACCACAGCTCACTGCCGAGAGAGATAATCACGAAAGCTGCGATTCCCCAGACGAGATCCATCAACCCGGGCGCACGCACGCCGGCAGAGGCAAGTGGCCGGCGCTCGATAATCAAGATGATCGCGACCAGGAGAGAGACCTGAAAAATTTCATCGAACAGCCAGGTAATTTGCCATAGGTCGCGATGCATCCCAAGTGCACTCAGGAGCCGGTAAAAAAGGTATGTCAGCCGCGTATAGGGCGCGACTGCAATCAGAATCGCGAGCGGGGTACTGACATAGATCGAGCACCGCCGGTTGCTCGATTCGCTACGCTGCTCTGGTGCTATGGATGCAGGTACAGCGTCCATCAGGCGGTCGCGACTTCCGCATCGGGCGGGTAACGGCTAACGAATCGAGCCGCCATTAAGCATCGGCACCACCGGAAGATGCGGCTGGTCCTGGTAGTTGTTCGCGGTTTCGCGCCCACCCGAGGATCCGGTCTGCGAACACGATTGCACATCGTCGAGGCTGACGCCGGTAGCCTTCGCGATCTCGGCGTCATCGGCTCCGGAGCGCTGCTGCTGCGCGACCTGGTCACAATCGACGTGACCCTGAATCATGCCGCATCCCGCAAATCCAATGCTCAGGAACAGGCCGACGCCCGCGAACCGCGATTTGAAAGGATTCATGACGGCCTCCGAGCCTCATATCTACGCTCGGAGGCCATCTAACGCGAGAGGAAATCTTGCGCGTTTACTGCTGTGGAGCGGGCGCCGCAGGTGCGCTACTACCGCCGCCTTCGCTCCCTTCGACGCCGGCCGGAATGCCATACTCCGAAGCATTAGGAGGTCCGCCGGCACCCTCGGCACCCTCAGCGCCGGTGACCGCGCCGGCTGGCGGACATTTTGCCACGTCGGCTTCGCTGGCACCGATGGCTTGGGCTATTTCGGCATTGGAGCGCCCGGATTGGCTCTGCAACTTCACCACGTTGCAATCGACGTGCGACTCGGAGAGGCTGCCGCATCCCGCCAATACGCCGGCGAGTATGAAGACGCCGGTACCGATCAGAATCCCCATTCGTCCCCTTCGCTCGATCATCAGAATCTCCATGTGGGTCAGGTGTGAGAACGTTTTGTAACGCGGCACGATATTATTAACCGTCGTGGAAATACAAGCGCGCGCGGACGGTGCCGAAGTAGCCAGGCGCCAACGCGATGCGCCTCGCGCGTCTTCAGATGCCGCCGCCGTCCGAGTATGCCTCTACGCGTGCCTGTGCCTGTGCGATACGGCTGCCGGGTGCGATGTCGCGCGTGATCCACACGTTGCCGCCGATGGTCGAGCCGCGCCCGATCGTCACCCGCCCGAGGATCGTCGCGCCCGCATAGATCACGACGTCGTCTTCGACAATCGGGTGACGCGGCGTTGCCTTTCACCAGCGTGCCATCCTCGCGCGCCGGGAAAACTCTTCGCGCCCAACGTCACCGCCTGGTATAGGCGCACGCGCTGGCCAATGACCGCGGTCTCTCCGATGACGACGCCGGTGCCGTGATCGATGAAGAAGCTCGCGCCGATGGTTGCGCCCGGATGGATGTCGATGCCGGTGGTCGAATGCGCCAGCTCCGCGATGATGCGCGCGAGCAGCGGCAAACCCATCGAATAGAGTTCATGCGCGATGCGATGGTGCGTGATCGCCGTCACGCCGGGATAGCAGAAGCGGACTTCATCGATGCTCTTGGCGGCGGGATCGCCCTGGAATCCCGCGCGTACGTCGCTTTCCAGCATCGCCGCGATCTGCGGCAGCCGCGCCGCGAATTCGCGCGTCACGCGCAATGCCTTGGTCGCGTGCTTGACGGTGTGGTCTTCGGTCGCGTCGCAGGAGAATTGCAGCTCGCGCTGGATCTGGATGTTGAGAGCGCGCAGCGTTTGATCAAGCCGATTACCCACGAAATAATCGATGCCTTCCTCGGTCAAATCCGGCAGCCCGAATTGATCCGGGAAGATTACCCCGATGAATCCCTCCATGATGCCGCGCAGTGCCTCGCGCGACGGCATTTCGCGGTCGCCCTTGTCGATGCATCCCTGACGCGAGCGGGTGCGCGCGGAGCGCAGCTCGTTCACGATCCGCGAGAGGTCCCAATGCCCATTGGTTACGGCGCCGTTTTCCACAACGCCATTGGTGTTCTGTATCGCTTCAGACTTCATAGAGTCCTCATTTGTTGTCGAACACGCCCTCGAAGAGCGTCGTACTCAGATAGCGCTCACCCGAATCGGGCAGGATCGCGACGATGGTCTTGCCGGCATTCTGCGGGCGCTTCGCGATGCGTGCGGCGACTGCCGCGGCGGCGCCGGACGAAATTCCCGAGAGAATTCCTTCCTCGCGCGTGAGCCGGCAGCGCATACGTAATCGCGTCCTCATTGGTGACCTGCTCGACCTCATCGACCATCGACATATCGAGATTCTTCGGGATGAAGCCGGCACCGATGCCCTGGATCTTATGCCCCGACGGCTTCAGCGGCTGGCCCGCGCGCTGCTGGGTGATGACCGGGCTAGCGACCGGCTCGACCGCGACCGAAATGATTTTCTTGCCTTTGGTATTTTTGATGAAGCGCGAAACGCCCGTGATGGTCCCGCCGGTGCCGACGCCCGATACGAGGATATCGATCGCGCCGTCGGTGTCGTTCCAGATTTCCGGCCCGGTGGTGGTTTCGTGAATGGCGGGATTCGCGGGATTGTTGAACTGCTGCAGCATCACGTACTTGTTGGGTGCCGAGGCGACGATTTCCTCGGCCTTCGCAATCGCACCGCTCATGCCGCGCGCGCCATCGGTGAGCTCCAGCTTCGCGCCGTATGCGAGCAGCAACTTGCGCCGCTCCATGCTCATCGTGTCGGGCATCGTCGAGGGTCAGCGGAATCTTGCGAGCCGCCGCGACGAACGCCAGCGCGATGCCGGTATTGCCGCTGGTCGGCTCGACGAGTTCCTTGCCCGGCCCCAGCAGCCCGCGCTTCTCGGCGTCCCACACCATCGCGGCGCCGATGCGACATTTGACGGAGTAGGCGGGATTGCGTCCCTCGATTTTTCCGAGCACCGTCGCCGGCGCCCCATCGATAACGCGATTGAGCCGCACCAGCGGGGTATGCCCGATCGATTGCGAATTGTCCTCGTACCAGTGTGCCATTTGGCCCTCCGTCAAATGCGGCGTCCAGACGAAGAGTTATAGACCATTTTCGCTACCCGTGGCAGTGACCGCTTGCATGCCTTCCGAGCGCATCAATATCATTTTGCGGACGAGCAGTTATATTCGATTTTAGGATCTAACATTGGAGCTAAGTAAGACATTCGATTCGAAGGCCGCCGAGCTGCGATGGTTCCAGCTCTGGATCGATCGCGGCTACTTCACCGCCGACCCCGACAAGCCCGGCGAGGCGTTTTCCATCGTCATCCCGCCGCCCAACGTCACCGGACAACTGCACCTCGGGCACGCGCTCAACGTCACCCTGCAGGACATCATCGTGCGCACGCGCAGGATGCAGGGTTACAACACGCTATGGGTTCCCGGCACCGACCACGCCGGTATCGCGACGCAGAATGCGGTCGAAAGGGACCTCGCGAAGGAGGGCAAGAATCGCCATCAGCTCGGCCGCGACAAGTTCGAGAAGCGCGTATGGGAATGGCGCGAGACCTACGGCAATCGGATTCTCAATCAGCTGCGACGCCTCGGCGCGTCGTGCGATTGGAGCCGCGAGCGATTCACTCTCGATGAGGGCCTGTCGCGCGCGGTCAACGAGGTTTTCATCCGGCTCTACAAACAGGGCCTCATTTATAAGGATCGCAAGCTCATCAACTGGTGCCCGCGATGCGAGACCGCGCTGTCGGACCTGGAGGTCGATCACAAGGAGCAGAAAAACGGAACGCTATGGTACATCAAGTACCCGCTCGTCGACGGCTCCGGCTATATCGAGGTCGCGACGACGCGTCCCGAAACGATGCTGGGCGATACCGCCGTCGCGGTAAATCCCGAGGACAATCGCTATCGCTCGATGGTATGGCAAGAACGTGCGGCTTCCGCTGATCGGACGCGAAATTCCGATCATCGCGGATTCGGAGGTCGATGACGCCTTCGGCACCGGCGCGGTGAAAGTCACGCCCGCGCACGATTTCGACGACTTCGAGATCGGGCGGCGGCACAACCTGGAACAAATCTCCGTGATGGATACGCGCGCGCACATGAACGCGAGCGCGGGCCCGTATGCGGGGACTGGATCGCGAGACCGCGCGCAAACGCATCCTCGCGGACCTCAAATCGGCCGGCCTCTACGAAAGGGAGGAAAAGCATACCAACAACATCGGCACCTGTTCGCGATGCGATACCGTCGTCGAGCCGATGCTGTCGGAGCAATGGTTCCTCAACGTCAAATCGATGGCCGAGAAAGCCATCGCGGCGGTCAAGGACGGTCGCACCAAGTTCTTCCCGAAGTTCTGGGAGAACACGTTTTTCAACTGGATGGAAAACATCCACGACTGGTGCATCTCGCGCCAGCTATGGTGGGGCCATCGCATCCCCGCGTATCGATGCCAGCGCTGCGACCATCTGATGGTGACCGCCGTGCGCCCGCCCAAGTGCGAGGAGTGCGAGGGCACCGACCTGAAGCAGGAGGACGACGTCCTCGATACGTGGTTCAGCTCCGGCCTGTGGCCGTTCTCGACGCTCGGATGGCCCGCGACGACGCGCGACCTCGAGCGCTACTATCCGACCAGCCTGCTCGTCACCGGCTTCGACATCATCTTTTTCTGGGTCGCGCGCATGATGATGTTCGGCCTCGAATTCACCGGCGAGGTTCCCTTCCGCGACATCTACATCACGCCGCTGGTGCGCGACGCGGAAGGCAAGAAGATGACCAAGTCGAAGGGCAACGTCGTGGATCCGCTGGAGCTCATGGACACCTACGGCACCGACGCGTTGCGTTTCACCCTCGCGCAGTTGGCGATTCAGGGCCGCGACGTGATCCTCTCGCCCGAGCGTCTTAACGCGTCGCGCGCGTTCGCGAATAAGGTTTGGAACGCCGCGCGCTTCACGATGGTGAACCTCGAGGACGCGCCGCAGCCGCTGCCGAAGGTCGATGCGTCGCAGATGAGCCTCGCGGACCGGTGGATTCTCGATCGCCTCAACGATGCGATTCGCGAAGTCACCACCGCGATCGATCGCTACGAATTCAACGTCGCCGCGATGAAGGTGTACGACTTCATCTGGCACGAGTTCTGTGATTGGTACATCGAACTTTCCAAGGATGCGCTGAAGGCGGGCGGCGCGCGTCAGGCCGCCGCGCGCTACGTCATCATTCATGGCTTCGATCAGATGCTGCGCCTGCTGCATCCGTTCATGCCGTTCGTGTCCGAGGAGATCTGGCAGGTGATTCGGCCGTACATCGATGATGCCGAACTCGCGCCGAATCTTCCGATCGCGAAATTCCCGACGCCGCGCGAGGAGCACGCGCTCAGCGAAGCGGAAGCGCTCGCGATGCACCACTGCATCGAGGCTACCGAGGCGGTGAACTCGCTGCGCGCGCTCGTCGGACATCATCCGGGACAACGAGATTCGGCGCCTTCATCAAACGGATGACCATGGCTGATCGCGGACAATTCGAGACGTGGAGCGAGTACGCGAAGGTTCTCGGCAAAATCGAAAGTTTCGAAATCACGCGGCCCGAGTTCGGCCCGAGGCGACGGTGACCGTTCCATTGCCGTGGTGCGAGGCTCCGATCGAACTCTCCTGCGGAGTTCGATTTTGCGAAGGCGACGCAGAAGCTCCAAAAGGAGCTCGATGAGGTCGGCAGGCATCATGAGCAGCACAGAAGCGGTTGAACAACCCAAATTTCATGCCAAAGCTGCTCCGGAAACGCGCGTTGAAGACGAGCAGCGCGCGTCAGGAACTGAAGTCGCGAAAGCGAAGACTGGAGCGAGCAGTTCGAACATGCTCGGCGCGGGCGCGCAATAAGATGGAAATCTTCCAACAGCTCGACCTCGATGCGCTCGTCAAGCGCGCGTTGGACGAGGACCTCGGCCAAGGCGACATCACCACCGCCGCGACCGTCAAGGCCGGGCAGCAGGGCCGCGCGAGGATCACCGTCAAGGAGCCGCGCATGATTTTATGCGGCGCCGTCCTGCTCGAGCGCGTGTTTCGGCTCGCAGGCGCGAAGCCGATCGTCTCGTCCGCCGCTGACGGCGCGCAACTCGCGAAGGGCGATCTCGTCGCGACGATCGAGGGTGGCCTCGCGGGGTTGCTGATCGGCGAGCGCACCGCGCTCAACTTCATGCAGCTCATGTCGGGAATCGCGACCGCGACGCGTCAATATGTCGACGCGATCAAGGGCACGCGCGCGAAGATCGTCGACACGCGCAAGACGCATCCGGGGCTGCGCGCGGTCGAAAAGTATGCGGTCCGCATCGGCGGCGGCAACGAACCATCGCTTCGGCCTCGATGGCGGCGTGCTGATCAAGGAAAACCACATCGCGGCGGCCGGTTCGGTGCGCGCGGCGATCGAGGGCGCGAAGAAAATCACGCCGCACACCATTCGCATCGAGATCGAATGCGAGACGCTCGCGCAGGTCGAAGAGGCGCGCGACGCCGGCGCCGACATCATCATGCTCGACAACATGAACGTGGATCGATGACGCGCGCGCGTCAAATCGCCGGCGACAAGATCATCCTCGAAGCGTCGGGCAACGTGAATCTCGATACGGTGCGCGCGATCGCCGAGACCGGGGTCGATCTGATTTCGGTCGGCGCGATCACGCATTCCGCGCGCGCCATGGACATCAGCATGCGCATCGACAGCTAATATTCGATCTCATTCTCGCTTATTTCCGATTCGGTGCTATAGAAACCCCAACGGCGACGCGCCGGGCTTGGGAGGCACTGATATGCCAACTCCTCAACACATCCTCGACGGCTACAAGGTTCTCGATTTCACCCAGGTGGTCGCGGGTCCGACCTGCACCCTGATGATGGCGGAAATGGGCGCCGAGGTGATCAAGGTCGAGCTCACGCCCAACGGCGATCCCGCGCGCGGCGGTCCATATCTCAGCAAGGAAGGGCGCAGCGGATACTTCGTGCAGCACAATCGCGGCAAGCAGGCGATTTGCGTAAACGTCAAAACTCCCGAGGGCCACGACATCATCGAGGGGCTGATTCGCAACGTCGATGTGCTGGTGGAAAATTATTCGCCCGGCACAATAGGGCACATGGGATTCGACTACGAGCGCGTCAAGGCCCTCAATCCCAAAATTGTGATGTGCTCGATTTCGGCATTCGGGCAGACCGGGCCGCTCGCGCATGAGCCCGGCTTCGATTTTCTCGGCGCCGCGTATGCGGGAATCACCTCGATGGGTGGCGAGGCGGACGGCTCGCCGTACTTCGCGATGACCGCGATGGGCGATGTGAGCACCGGCGCGCATGCGTGCGGCGCGGTCTGCGCGGCGCTGCTTTATCGCGAGCGCACCGGCATCGGGCAGCATCTCGATTTGTCGCTGCTCGATACCTATTTCCATTACCACGAGGCCGCGGTCGAGGCGCACAGCCTCACCAAGGGCGAGTTCAAGCCGACGCGCTCCGGGCAAGCATTCGTGGTATGCGCTGCCGTGCGGCGTCTTCAAGGCGAAGAATCGCTACTTCATTATCATCGCGACGCTCGACCATCATTTTCGCGCGCTGTGCGAGGCGATGGGCAAGCCCGAGATGTTCGAGGACCAGCGTTTCCGCCTCAACGCCAATCGGCTCAAGAATGTTGACGCGCTGGTGGCCGAGATCGAAGGATGGTTCGCCTCGATGCCGAGTGACGAGGCGGCGGACGCGGCGCTGCGCGAGTTTCGCGTGCCGCATGCCCCGTGTTGTCGGTGGAAGAGGCGGTCAAGCATCCGCATCTGCGCCAGCGCGGCACCGTTCGCACCGTGCACGATCGCATCCTCGGCGATTTCGATGTGCCCGGCTTCTCGTTCCGCTTTTCGAATTTCCCGAGCCCGCTCGAACTTGCATGCGCCGATGCTCGGTGAGCACAACGAGAAGATGCTGACCGAAGATTCTCGGCTATCCGGCCTCGCGCGTGCGAGAACTGGAGGCGAAGGGTATTCTGAGCAGCGGACCCGCGTAGCATCGGAACCACGTTCTGGAGAGGAGATAATCATGGATCCAAAAAGCACTATGCTTCCTGACGCTCAGCGAACTTTCGGCGGCGATTCGCAAGCGCGAGATCACCTCGGTCGAGGCGACGCGCGGGGTGCTCGATCGCATCCACCAGCTCAATCCGACGCTGCGCGCGTATCTCACGGTGCTCGATGAACCTGCGCTGCGCCAGGCGGAAGCCGCCGACAAGGAAATCGCGGCCGGCAAGTATCGCGGCCCGCTGCATGGCGTCCCGATTGCCGTCAAGGATCTATGCTGGACCAAAGGCGTGCCGACGACGTGCGCGAGCAAAGTGCTGCGCGATTTCCGTCCCGATTCGAACGCCACCATCGTCGATCGGTTCGAGGCTGCGGGTGCGGTGCTGCTGGGCAAGCTGCATCTGACCGAATTCGCGATGGCATGGTATCACCCCGAAATTCCCGACACCGCTCAATCCGTGGGATGCGAAGCTGTGGCCCGGCGCGTCTTCGAGCGGCTCGGGCGCGGCGACTGCGGCGGGCCTGTGCTATGCCGCTATCGGCACTGACACTGGAGGCTCGATTCGGTTCCCTTCGGCCGCCAACGGCATCGTCGGATTGAAACCTACATATGGTCGGGTAAGCCGCCATGGAGTTTTCCCGCTCGGCGAGTCGCTCGATCACATCGGCCCGATGACGCGCAGCGTCGCCGATGCGGCATTGGTGCTCGCCGCGATCGCCGGACGCGATCCGCGCGATGACACCTCACTTGATGCGCCATTGGACGACTACGCCGCCGCCGCAAGGGCGGGCGCCTTCAGCGTCCGCGTCGGTCTCGATGATCAATACCTGAAGCGAGCGTCGGACGACGTCGCGGCAGCGATCACAAACGCGGCGCGCGATATGGAAAAAATCGGCGCGCGGATCGTGAAAGTAAAAGTTCCCGATGTCGAGCCATGCCTCGCCAACTGGACCACGCTATGCGCATCGGAGGCGGCGGCGGGACATGCTGCGACTTTCCCGTCGCGCGCAGCGGACTACGGGCGCGGCTTCCGTTCATTCCTCGAAGTCGGCGCGAAGGTTCGCGGCCAGGACTACGCCAACGCGCATATGGTGCGCGAGCGCTTCACGACGCGTTTGCAGCCGCTGTTTAACGAAGTCGATGCGATCGCGTGCGCGTCGATGCCGTTTGCGACGATGCCCATCGACGCGATTCCGCCGGAGGCGAGTGCATTCACCGAGCCCAATCCGCTGATGGCATTCACCGCGCCATTCAACATGAGCGGCAACCCGACGCTCTCGATGCCCGGCAGCGACGGCAAGGGCGCGCCTCCCCCGAGCCTGCAACTGGTAGGGCGTCATCTGGGCGAGGCGACGCTGATTCGCCTGGGCGCGGCCTACGAGCGCGCCACCGAATGGCACAAGCAGCGGCCATCGATTTGACCTGCTACAATGTCGCTAGCGGCGTCTCCTCGGGGACGCCGCTGCCATTTGATGGAATTCTAGGCGGGATCGCAAAAGTGCAAAAACAAACCCACTTTATCGAGGATAATCAAGGAGTTTTCCAGATTCGAGGTGATGAAAACGGCGGTTGGTGGCGCTTGCAGCACCCTCACCGTCACGTCACGATGCTTGCTCTCAGACATCGCAAAGCATCGCGCCGGTCTTCCGATCTCGCTTCGACTCCACTCCGTCCCGCCTCAGCGGCCTCGCGCTCTCCCACGGAAAAACGTGGGAGAGGCAGCTCAGAAGAAGCGCAAAAACAAACCCATTACGGCAGCTCGCCGCGCGCGTGAAACGGTGAAAACAAAGCCATTAACCACAGCGAAGAAAACGCGAAACTCGGGCTCTTTCGCGTAAAAACCACCGCTGATTGTCGAGCCGAACGCCGAGCGTGCTAGTGATGATGGAGGGCCACCTTCATCATGCCGAAGCATCAGTATTCCAGCATCGAGCATCATCAGCCCGGCGTCGTCGGATGCCGCATCCACTACTTCGAGGAAGTCGAGTCGACCCAGAACATCGCGCGCAACCTCGCCGCCGAGGGAGCGCCGCATGGCACGGTTGTCATCGCCGAAACCCAGAGCGCCGGACGTGGCAGAATGGGGCGCGCGTGGCATTCACCATCAGGCGTAAATCTCTACACGACGATCATCCTGCATCCGCACATCGCGATGGCCGAAGTGCCGAGGCTCAGCCTCGTCGCGGGAGTGGCCGCGGCCGAGGCGCTGGAGAAGGTCGCGCCCAGCATCGTCGCGCTCAAATGGCCGAACGACGTGTGGCTCAAGGGGCGCAAGGCCGGCGGCATCATTGCCGAGGCCGTCACCGATCGCGTGCAGCATCTCGATGCGGTCCTGGTCGGCATCGGGCTCAATCTGAATCTCGCGGCCGAGGACGTTCCCGCAGAGATTCGCGAGCGCGCGACCTCGGTGCTGATTGCGACCGGCCATCGGTGCGATCGCATTGCGGTTGCCAACTCGCTCTTTACCAGACTAAACACGAGATATGATGAAACTGTTACGCATGGGTTCGCGGTCGTGCGGCCCACATGGGAACGATACTCGGCTTTGACCGGCAATCGCGTGACGGTGATCGATGCGGGAACTCGCGAGGATGGGATCGTGAAGGGAATCGACGCGGACGGCGCGCTGCTGCTGGAGACATCGAACGGCACGCGCCGCATCATCGCGGGGGATGTGACATTGGAGGGAGCTTACATCTGATGTTCGATGGAGACCCGAAGGGGGCGCGCAGCGCCGCGCCGCAGGCGCCCCGAGGCGGAGCGAAGCGGAGTCGAGGGAGACATCAAGATGTGACCTTGGAAGGAGCATACACGTGAAGTGAGACGCGAAGCGGGCGGAGCCGCGCCGCAGGCGCCCCGAGGCGAAGCGAAGCGGAGCCCGAGGAAAATTTAAGGAGGTATTCTTATGTCTGTGGAGGAAATTGGGCGGTTGAGAAACATCGCGCTGGTTGGCCAAGGCAGTGCAGGGAAGACCCAACTGGCCGAAGCGATGCTTTTCACCGCCGGCGCGACAACCCGGCTCGGAACGTCCGGACGACGGAACCTCGGTGCTGGACTTCGAGCCTGAAGAACTCAATCACAAGGCCTCGATCAATTCCGCGTTTCATCATCTCAACTGGAAGAAGAACGAAATCCTCATTGGCGACACTCCCGGCTACAGCGCGTTCCTGGTTGATTCGTTCAACACGCTGCAGGCGGTAGATGCGATCGTCTTCGTCGCCACCTCGGGCGGCGATCTCAAAGTCGAATCGGAAAAAGTATGGGAGCAGGCGGCCGCGCTGGGCCTGCCGCGCATCGCGTTCGTCTCGCGGCTGGATCGCGAGCGCACCAGCTTCGCCAACGCGATGAACGATCTGGAAAAAGTCCTCGAGGCCAAGCCGGTCGCGCTGACATTGCCGATCGGCGAGGAACTCACTTTCAGTGGCGTGATCGACCTGCTCAGGATGAAGGCCCTGACCTATGTCGACAACACTACCGGCAAGCCGAAGGAGGAAGACCTCGCGGGCGACTTGAAGACTCGCGCGGAGGAAGCGCGCACCAAGCTGTGCGAGGCGGTTGCCGAGACCGACGATGAGCTGCTGGAAAAATACCTCGACAAGGGCGAGCTGACTGAGGATGAATTGCGAACCGCGTTGCGCGCCGCAGTCCTTGCCGGAAAAATCACGCCGGTGTTCTGCGGTTCGGGTGCGAAGAATATCGGCGCCGCGGTGCTCCTCGATGCGATCATCAATCTGCTGCCCGCGCCGAATGAGCGTCCCGCGAAGAAGGGCACCCATGCCTCCAACGGCCATGAGGAAACGCGCGCGGCCGATCCCAACGCGCCGTTTTCGGCATTCGTGTTCAAGACCGTGATGGATCCGTTTGCCGGCAAGCTGACGTATTTCCGTGTCGAATCGGGCACCGCGCATAGCGATGCGGGCGTATACAATTCCGCGCGCGAATCGAAAGAACGCTTCGGTCAGCTTTTGCGCCTCGAAGGCAAGAAGCAGGCGCCGCTCGCCGTCGCGCTTCCGGGCGAAATCGTCGCGGTCGCGAAGCTCAAGGACACCTCGACCGGCGACACTCTATGCGATGAAAAATCGCCGATCATGTTCGAACCGATTCATCGTCCGCATGCGGTGATATCGTTCGCGATTCGTCCAAAGTCCAAAGCTGACGAGGAGAAGGCGTCATCCGCGCTGCAGAAGCTGGTCGAGGAAGACCTCGCGCTCGAAATGCATCGCGATCCGCAGAGCGGCGAAATTATCCTCGGCGGGACCGGCCAGCTTCACATCGAAGTGACCGTCGAAAAACTCAAGCGCAAGTACGGCGTCGAGGTCGAGCTGACCGCGCCGCGTGTTCCATACCAGGAAGCCATCAAGGGACGCGCCGAGGCGCAGGGCAAACTCAAGAAGCAGTCCGGCGGACGCGGCCAGTTCGGCGATTGCTGGTTGCGCGTCGAGCCGCTGCCGCGCGGAACCGGATTTCAATTCGAGAATGAAATCGTCGGCGGCGTGATCCCGCGCAACTATATCCCGTCGGTCGAAAAAGGCGTGCGCAACATGCTGCACGACGGCTTCCTCGCGGGCTTCCCCATCGTCGATGTGAAAGTTTCGGTCTTCGACGGCAGCTATCACGAAGTCGATTCGTCGGACATGGCGTTTCAGATCGCGGCGTCGCTCGGGATGAAGGCCGCGCTGGAGAAAGCCAAGCCGATCATCCTCGAGCCGATCATGTCGGTTGAAGTCACCTCGCCCGATGAGAACATGGGCGACGTCATCGGCGACCTGAACTCGCGGCGCGGCAAGGTGCAGGGGATGGAGACCAAGGGCCACAGCCAGGTCATCAAGGCGGTGGTGCCGATGGCGGAAATCCTCAAGTACGCGCCGGACCTGCGCTCAATGACTTCGGGCCGCGGCTCATTCGAGGCTCAGTTCTCGCATTATGAGGAAGCGCCGCCGCACATTGCGGAGAAGGTTATCAAGGAGCAGGCCGCGAAGCGCGAAGCGCAGAAGGCTGCTCACGCATAGCGAGGCACGCATCGATCGGGCGTCCGTGGAAAATTCCGCGGGCGCCCGATTTTCATTCGACGCGGCGCCGGCGTCGAATTCCGCGCCGCGCTTCTATCTGCCCGAACTCGACGTGCTGCGATTCTTCGCGTTCCTCGCGGTGTTCCTGCAGCATGCTTTCCAGAAGACGCCGGCGCAGTATTTTCCTGCGACGCATCCGACCTGGATTGGCCGCGCCGTATCGATTCTCGCATGGAGCGGCGGATACGGCGTCGATTTGTTCTTCGTGCTCAGCGCGTTTCTGATCACGCAACTTCTGATGCGCGAGCAGGACGTGACCGGCGCGCTCGATGTTCGCCGCTTCTACATCCGGCGCATCCTGCGAATCTGGCCGTTGTATTTCGCATACGTCGCGATGCTCGCGGTGATCGGAATCGGGAGCCTTCAGCTTCATACACCGGCGAAGTGGCTGATCCTGTTCGCGCTACTGTCCGGCAACATTGCCTACGCGCTGTGGGGATGGGCGCCGCAGTTCCTCACCTGGCATCTGTGGAGCATCGCGGTCGAGGAGCAGTTCTACCTACTGTGGCCGCTGTTTGTGCGCGGGCGGCGGCGACGCAGTTTGGTCGTGGCGGCGCTCGCGATGATCGCGATCAGCTTCGTCGCGCGGACGATTTGCTGGATGACGGGTGCGCCGTCGTCGCTCATCTGGACCAACACGCTGACGCGGCTGGACCCGCTCGCGGCGGGAATCCTGCTCGGCGTCTGGATGATGGGCAAGCGCTTCCAGCCGCATCGCATCGCGAGGATTGCGTTGCTCATCGCGGGCGTCGCTACGATGCTAACGGTTTCGGCTCTTTGCGATCCGCTGAAAAATCCGAGTTCCGCGCTCACATTGTTCTTCGGATATCCGGCCGCGAGCGTGGGATGCGTTACGATACTCGCCGCGTTCCTCGGCGCCAATTTGCGTGCGACGAATCCAATCATTCGAGCGGGAATTTATCTAGGCAAGATTTCCTACGGTTTGTACATATGGCATATGCTCGCGCTCGAAGTGGTGGTGAGGGTTTTAGCGCGTCCGATTCCATTTGCCGGCGAATGGATCGAGAGCAGCAGCTTTGCGGCGCTGTCCGCGCTCCTTCTTACGATCGCGATTGCGGCAGCTTCTTACCGCTTGCTGGAGACTGCCGTTCTTGAGGCTCAAGTCGCGCTTCGCGCTGATACCGTCGCGCCCGGCATGATATGGCGATGCGGTGCCATCGGGGTAGAATCATGCAGGCAACTTTATGGCGGACATTGCCAAAGTCTTAATCGCGATGGGACTCGTGCTGGCCGCTTTTGGCGCGGTCCTTTGGGTCCTCTCCGGCGTGCCGTTCGTCGGCCGCCTTCCCGGCGATGTCTATATTCAGCGTGGCAACTTCACCTTCTATTTCCCGTTGGCGACGTGCATCGTGGTTAGCATCATCGCGAGTCTGATCTTCGCGCTCCTGAGGCGCTGAACGATGGCGGACGAAAGCCGGGAAATCGCGCAGCGGCGAGTCGAGGTCAAACGCCGCCGCCGCGAATTGATCGCGGTCGGTGTCGCGGCCATCACGCTGGTCGCGTTCGTGTTCGCGCAGACCGCGCTGCCGCCGCTCACCAAGCATACCTCGCTCGACTCCAACCTCGCGGTCATCATTCTGTTTAATCTGAGCTTCCTGTTGCTCGGCCTGCTGCTGTTTCTGGTGGGACGAAATCTCGCCAAGGTGATGTTCGAGCGGCGCCGCGGGCTGATCGGATCGAAGTTCCAGATGCGCCTGGTGTTCGGATTCATCGCGGTTGCGATGGTGCCGAGCGCGTTTCTGCTCTATGTCTCGGGCGCGTTCCTGCATGCCGACGTCGATAGCTGGTTCAATCCCGAGTATGAGCGCGTGATGAGCGACTCGCTCGAGATCGCGAAGACCTATTACCTCAACTCCGCCAACAACGCCGCGCATTTCGCGCGCGCGATCGCTGAGCAGGCCGCCGGCTACGGACTCCTCGCACCGGATCGTCGCGCGGACTTGAAGCAATTCATCGAGAAGCATCAACAGGAATACAACCTCGGCACCATCGAGGTGTTTTCCAAAGACCGCAAGCTGCTGCTGCTCGCGCTCAGCCCCAAGATTCCGACCGGCATCGGCATTTCGCCAGATTCGCAAATCCTCGAACAGACGCTGAAGGGGCAGGCGATGACGCGCACTGATCCCTACGGTAGCGCGGACATCATTCGGGGAAGTGCGCCGATTTTTGCCGGTCCCGACAGCGACACCGTCGTCGGCGCGGTGGTGGTGGATTACTTTCTTCCCAAGAGCCTCGCCAAACCCGCGGCCAACATTTCGCGTACTGCCGAAGATTACTTTCAACTGCGCATCCTCAAGCAGCCGATTCTCAACAGCTATATCCTCGCGCTGGTGTTGATTGGATTGGTGGTCGTCCTGCTGGCGAGCTGGTTCGGCATGTACCTCGCGCGCGGCATCACCGGACCAATCAGCGAGCTGGCCGAGGGCACCCATGCCATCGCGGCGGGCGATCTCAACTACACAATCGATCCCGTGGGCGACGATGAGATCGGGCAGTTGGTCGATTCATTCAATCAAATGACTACCGACCTTCGCGTCTCGCAGGCCGAGCTGGAGCGCCGACGACGTTATACCGAAACGCTGCTCAAGAATGTCTCGGCGGGCGTGGTCGGTCTCAATCCCGAGGGGCGCGTGACGGCGATCAATCCGCATGCGGAGCGCCTGCTCGGCGTTCGCATCGAGGAAGTGATTGGCCGCAACTATCGCGAGGTGCTGCGAACTCCGCTGGTGCGTGCGCTCGACGAAGTGATTCCGGCGATTCCCACGCCGCGCGAAAGTCGTTCCTCGATCAAAATCGATCGCGAGGGCGCTGAGATCGAATTGATGATCACCGCATCGCCGCTCAGTGATGATGCCGGCTCGAACCTCGGCTCGGTGCTGTTCTTCGAGGACGTAAGTCAGATCGCGAAGGTTGAACGGATGGAGGCGTGGCGCGAGGTCGCGCGGCGCATCGCGCATGAAATCAAAAATCCGCTCACTCCCATTCAGCTTTCGGCCGAACGCTTGCGGCGTCAGTTGGGACCGCGCCTGTCGCGCCTCGGCGAGGATCTGCTGCCCAGCGACGACGCGCTGCTGGAGGAATGCACGCGCACCATCATCGGCGAGGTCGAGGATCTCAAGCGGCTCGTCAACGAATTTTCCGCCTTCGCGCGGATGCCTCATCTGAATCCCGTCCCCGGCGATCTGAACGCACTGGCCACCGAGGCCGTCGCGAGTTTTCAAACTGCGCATCCTCGCGTGGATTTCGTGTTGTCGCTGGAGCCGTCGCTGCCGCGCATACTCATCGATCGCGAATCAATGAAGCGCGCGCTGATTAACCTGCTCGATAATGCGGTTGCGGCCACTGCGAGTGTCACGCGCAATGGCGATGGCCCTCGCATCGAGCTGCGCACCTCGTTGGATCCCGCGAGCGGCGTGGTGGTTCTGGAGGTGCTCGACAACGGCCCCGGCATCAGCCCGGCGCTGCGCACGCGGATTTTCGAGCCCTACTTCTCGACCAAGAGCGGCGGGACCGGGCTGGGTCTCGCGATAGTTTCTGCTATCGTGACTGATCATCATGGCTTCGTGCGGGTGACTGACAATGCGCCCGTTGGTAGCAAATTCATACTGGAGTTTCCGGTGAAGGAACGTCAATTCACCAAGGCGGCAAGCTGAACGATGAATGAGACGGTTTTGGTGGTGGATGATGAAGAACGCATCCGGTCATCGCTGCGCGGAATTTTGAGCGACGAGGGCTTTCGCGTACTCGACACCGGCCGCGCGCCCGAGGTCATGGCTCTCATCGAACGCGAGCATCCCGCAGTCGTGCTGCTCGATGTGTGGATGCCCGACATCGACGGCATCGAACTTTTGCGGCGCATCAAGGCTGACCGTCCCTCGGTGCCGGTCATCATGATCTCCGGCCATGCGAACATTCAGAGCGCGGTGGCGGCGACCAAGCTGGGCGCGGCGGACTTTATTCAGAAGCCCTTTTCCGTGACCGGGTTGCTTGCTGCGATCGCGCGCGTGCTCGACGGCGGCGCGGTGATTGCGGCCGGAAGCATTGCCGAGAACGGTGCAGCGAATGGAGCATCGGCAGTCGCGCCGATGGCACATGGTGCGCGACGTCAACGCACCATCGCGCGATCGATCGTGTTCGGCGGCCAGGGCCTGCACACGGGCTTGCGCACCGGCGTGATTTTGCATCCGGCGCCGGCGGGATTCGGGATCGTGTTCGCATCGCTCTCCGATGAAACGCGGATTCCGATGCAAATCGAAAATGTCACCGACACCGGCTACAACACCACGCTCGCGGCGGGCACGCGCTCGATTCGCACCGTCGAGCATCTGATGTCGGCGCTGCACGGTTTCGGCATCACCAATCTGCTCATCAAAACCGACGACGAAATTCCCGCACTCGATGGATCCGCCGCGGAGTTCTGCCGTCAGATCGCCGAAGCCGGCGTGACGGATCAGGATGCGACGGTGCAGCCGATACGCATCAAGTCCTCTATCACCGTTCGCAGCAAGGGCAACGAGTTCATGACTATCGAGCCGGCCGATCATCTGATCATCGACTACACGCTCGACTATCCCGCGCCGATTGGCGTGCAGAAAATGCATTTCGAGCTGACTTCGAGTGAGGCCTACGTGCGGGATATCGCGCCCGCGCGCACCTTCGGCTTCGTGCGCGACTTCGAGCAGATGAACCAGATGGGCCTCGCGATGGGCGGGCGGCTCGACAACGTGATTATCGTCGACGATCAGAAAATCGTGAACACCAAGCTGCGCTTCCCCGAAGAGTTCGCGCGCCACAAGGTGCTCGACCTGATCGGCGATCTCTATTTGCTCGGGCGTCCGCTCGAGGGACACATCACCGCATCGAAGACCGGGCATTCGGACAACCTCGCGATGGTCAAGGCGATCCGCGCCTCGCTCGCCAACTGAAATCTTGCTCCAAACAGCAGATCGGCAAATTCTCGGGATGAGACCCGAAGGGGGCAAGCAGCGCCGCGGCGCAGCCGCTCCCGAGGCGGAGCGAAGCGGAGTCGGCGGAAAATAAAGGATCTCGCCTGAAGACGTTCCGCATCACGCCCATCAGATCGCGCGTCGCGGTCCTCGCGAGCGGAGGCCTCGATAGTTCGGTGCTGCTCGCCGAGCTCGCGCGCAAGGGACGCCGCGTGTTTCCGATTTATGTTCGTGCGGGACTTAGATGGGAGCGCGTCGAGCTGGCGATCCTGCGCAAGTTCATCGCGGCAATTAGGCGCGACAATATCGAGGAAGTCGCGGTGCTCGATTTTCCGACCATCGACATCACGCGCGATCACTGGAGCGTGACCGGCAAAGCGGTACCGGGTTATCGCGCATCGCTCGCGTCGAACTACATTCCGGGGCGCAATCTGAGCCTGCTCACGAAGGCTGCGATGTTCTGCGCGCGCAACCGCATCGGCGAGATCGCGATGGCCCCGCTGGAGAGCAATCCATTCCCCGATGCGCGTGCGGAGTTTTTCCGCGCCTTCGAACGCGCGGTGAAACTCGGGATGGAGCTTCCGCTGCGGGTGCTGACGCCATTCGAGGGCCTCGGAAAATCTGACGTCATCAGGAGGGGGAGGGCGCTGCCGCTGAAACTTACACTCTCATGCGCGAATCCGCGCGGTTCGATTCATTGCGGGGCGTGCACTAAATGCGCCGAACGCATCGAGGGATTCCGCGCCGCCGCCATCCCGGATCCGACCCGCTATGCGCGCAAGATTCTATGATTCCGAGGGCTGTTGCTGATCCTCGCCCGGCAGCTTGCTGAATTTAATCTTCGCCGTCTTCGCGAGGCCCTTCAGCATACCCTTCACGATGTAGTCCTGGTTGTAATCAAGCAGCACCATCGCGATTTTCGATTTCACCGATGTGAGCGGCGCGTATGATGCGCCGCGGCGATCCGTCACTTTCAGAAAGCTGAATCCCAGACTCGATTCCAGGATGCTCGATACTTTCCCGACCGGCGTCGAGAACGCGAGCTGGTCGACCACCGGCGGAAGCTGGCCCTTCGTGAAGTAGCCAAGGTCGCCGCCCTTCGCCGCGCTGGTCGGATCTTGAGAGTTCGCCTTTGCCAGCGCCGCGAAGTCCTTGGTCTTCATTGCCTCGTCGCGCAACGCCGTGATGCGCTTCATGCCGTCGGCCTTCTGCGCGTCGGTCGCGTTGGACGGCAGCTTGATCGCGATGTGCGACAGCCGCACCTCGCCAGGATCCTGCACGAAGAGATCCTTGTGCTCATCATAGTAGCGCTGGATGTCCTGCTCGGTCGGCGCGACCTTGTGCTTCTGGAATTCGTCGTCGAGCATCTTCTCGATTTCCATCGAACCGCGCACCTGCGTCGAGGAGGATTTGGTCCGGTGCATTTCCGGTCGAGGGCGCGGTCTCGCCGCCTATGCCCTGGACCTGGAATTCGCGCGCGCGCTGCGCCACTTCGCCTTCGGGAATCTTGCCTCCGCGATGCTCGGCCTCATCAATCAGCAGTTGGCGGCTGACCAGGTTTTCCATCGCATCCTTGAAGACTGCGCGCGTCTCCTCCGTGGTGTTCGCATTGATGAGACGCTGCTCGGTCTTGGCGTAGTCCCTCACCTCAGCGAGCGTGATGGGCGTGCCGTTGACCGTCACCACGACGGGGTCTTTCGGATCGGGTTTCACCAGCGGCAGGATGCCGAGAAATCGCTGCTGCCACGAGAGCCCCGATTCCTGTTGCTCTTGCGCCCCAATGTTCGGGACGCTTGCAAGCGCGGCGGCGATCGCCACAATCAGGCAAACGATAAGAGGGAAACGTCTATTCATTTTTATGGTCATGCGTCGAATGACATCATCGCCTACACTCCTGGGTCCGTATTGGTCAAGGACAATTCTGCCAAGGCCCATTCTCCGATGAAGCAATTGCGCGTCGTCTCGATTGTAGTGGCGATCATCGCCTGCGTGCTGGCGCTGATTTCGGGTGCGATCTTGTTTTTCGTGATCGAGCCGCCGTTTCTCGCCTCGATTTTCCTCGCCTGCGCAGCGATCGCGATCGGATGCTTTATCGTAGCCGCAATCGCCGGCTATTTCAGCGCCGACGAATTCTCCGACTGATCCGGCACGTCCGCGGGCTCGTATGCGGTTTTGCATGGCGGCCCGGCGGCGAAGTAGTGCTCGATATCGTCGGCCTCGCGGCCGAGGAAAATCTGGCTCGACGAACGCGTGCCGTAGGCATCGAGATGCATACAAATCGAGTTGGGCCGCCCCGAGCGCGGGTCGAGCTGTGTGTTGTGATCGGCGAGCAGGCGCTGGAGCTGCACGCGCCGCAGTAGAGGATCGCGCCGGAAGCCGACATCCTTGCCGAGCTCCGCGAACTTCGCATACGAAGCGCTGATGCGCGGGCACTCGAAATCATCAACATCGAGGTTGGTCAGCAGATGAAATCCGGGTTTGATCTGCACCACCTCGATTCGCTCGATGCGGTTGTAGGCAACAAAGGCGGCATCGCGCGACGCAATCAGCAGATTGAACGGGTTGTAGTCCTGCGCGCGTTGACCCGCTGCGAGGTCGGCGGCCTCGCGCGCAGTGCGGCATCGAAGCGCGTCGAGGCAGAGCAGTCCGCGCGATCGCGCGTTGGGATTGGGTGGTTCCTCGGTGCGGCGATTGAGCAGCCCCGCGACGACGCCATACTCATTGACGCCGAGCCACGTGCCTCCGGCGCGCAGGTCCTTGCCTCCGACGACATGAGGCCGCTCGCACAGCGTGGTCGGCTTGGCGGCGGGCCGCTCGAGATATTCGTCGCGATTCGCTGCAATCACGACCGGATAGTCGTCGGTCATCTGGAAATAAATTGCGAGTGTGCACATAGGGTTGTGCGGCTTCGTTGGAAGAATGCCGCCAATTCCCAACTTGGCAGAGCGCGAGTGGGGGATTACAATATCGCTATGAGCGCGCACCCTCGTTACGACGTGATCGTGATCGGCGCCGGCATCGTTGGCAGCTCGATCGCGATGGCGCTGGCGGAGCGCGGCAAGCGCACGCTGACCATCGACATCGATCTTTCGGGACGGCTGAGTTCGAGCGAGAAGAACGCGGGCGGCGTCCGCGCGACGTGGTGGGAAGCGGTCAATATCACGTTGTGCCGCGCATCGATCGGATATTACGAGAGCATCGCGAGAGAGGTCGGTTTCCGGCAGAAGGGTTATCTGTGGCTCTACGATGCCGACACGTGGCCCAAGGCGCTCGCGCACATCGATTTGCAGCGCAGCCTCGGACATCCGATTGAGACGCTCACGGCTGAGCAGGTTCATCGAAGGTGCCGGAGATCGATCGCCTGGAGGGCATCGAGGGCGCGACCTTCTCGCCGCGCGACGGCCTCATCAATCCGAACCTGCTCAAGAATCATTATCGCGATCGCGCGCGCTCGATGGGCGCGCAGTTTCGCGACGGCGTCTACATCTACGCGATCGACAACGACGCCAATGGTGTGCGAGTCGACACCTGGCATGCCGACGAGGCGATGAGCGACGCCGCGCTGATGCGCATGATGACACAGGACGGACCGGGCGAAGCGGAAGTGGGGCATCTGGGAAAGCTTGAGGCCGGCGCCATCGTCATCGCGGGCGGCGCGTGGTCGCGCAACGTGCTGCGTCTGCTCGGGCTGAAGGATTACAGCGAGCCTATCAGGCGGCAAATCTGCCTGGTTGACAATCGCGAGACCAACCTGGCCGCGTACGGCATGATCGTCGATACCAGCGGGCTCTATTTTCACAACGAGGGGCGCGCACATCCTCGCGGGATACTCGCCGCCCGAGGCGCCGGGCTATCACTTCAATTATGACGGCGAAGAATTTTTCCAGAAAGAAATCTGGCCGCGCATGTATGCGCGAATGTCACGCTGCGAGCGGCTGCGCCACGTCACCGGATGGGCCGGGCTGTATGAGGTCTCGCCCGATCGCAGCGCGATCGTCGGCCTCGCGGCGCCGTCGGTCTATGAGGCGCATTCGTTCAGCGGCCGCGGGGTGATGCAGTCCTATGGAGCGGGCCAGGCGCTCGCGGGATTCATCGCGGAAGGGAAGTATCCGTCAGGCCTCGATGCGTCGGCCCTCGCGCGCACGCGTTTCGAGGCCAATCGCCTCGTGTTCGAGGAGCTGCACATCTAGGTTTCCCGCGCGCGCGATCTTCTATAGATCCATCAGATGCGCAAATTTCAGTTCGTGACGGTCGACGTGTTCACCTCGCGCGCGCTGGAGGGAAATCAGCTCGCCGTGTTTACCGATGCGCGCGGCCTCTCCGACGTCGAGATGCAGGACGTCGCGCGCGAGACGCGCCTTTCGGAAACTACCTTCATCATCCCACGCGACGAAGCGACCGAGCGCCGCGACGGCGTGAAGGTACGAATTTTCACGATCGCCGTGGAGATGCCGTTCGCCGGACATCCGACACTCGGCACCGCCTCGGTCATCGCGCAGGCGCGCAACGTCAATGATGTCGCACTCGATCTAAAGGTTGGAAAAATTCCGGTCAGCTTTACATCGACGCCGGAGGGCCGTTTCGGCGAGATGACACAGCGCGATCCGGAGTTCGGCAAGATTCACGATGCCGACGAAATCGCGAAGCTCATCCGCGTTCCGGTTGCCGAGATCAATACTTCTATTCCAATTCAGACCGTGTCGACTGGTTTCGCATTCGCAATCGTTCCGCTGCGCTCGCTCGCGACGCTCGAGAAACTCGATATCGATCTGAAAAAAGCCGACGCGTACCTCGCGACCACCGATGCGGGACTGTTCTTCTTCGTCACGCGCGACACCAATGGCGAGGCGGGCATTCGCGCGCGAATGATTTTTTACGGCGGCGAAGATCCCGCGACCGGCTCGGCCTCCGGATGCACCGCGGCGTGGATGGTTCGCCACGGCATCGCGAAGCCTGAGGAGCAGGTGCTCATTCTGCAGGGCGTCGAGATGAAGCGGCCGAGCCACATCTTCGTGCGCGCGAGCCTCGATGGAACCCGGGTCCACAACGTCCGCGTCGGCGGTCATTGCGCCGAAGTGATGCGCGGCGAGCTGACGCTCCCATAGCGATGGAGCTTTCGCCGCGCCGCCGCATCGCCGCCGAGATCATCTCGCTCGTTTACATCGCAATCATCGCGGCGGTGGCGAATGCGACCGGCGCGTTTTATGTGCTGTTTCCCGAACTCGGCGCGCTCTCGCACGATGTGTTCACGCGTCCGCACGGGACGTGGGCCAACTCGCCGCTCATGCTCGCGATCACACCCGTCATCACCGGCGCGATCGGAATCGTAATCACTAACACGATGCCATATGGATTCGCGTCGGTACTGCTCAACGTGATCTGTGCGATCGCGGTAGTGCTCGGACTGCGCTCTCCCGTCGCGCCTGCGATCTCGGCCGGATTGTTGCCGCTCGTCTTGGGCGTGACGAGCTGGTGGTATCCGCCGGGCATCATGTTCGGCACGGTGCTGCTCGCGGCGCTCTCGACGGGATGGAAGAAGTTGGTCGCCGACCAACCCGCGAAAGTCGAAAGCGCTGAGGAAGTGGCGGAAGATATCACGCATCGAGTGGCGGCGCCGGTGCGCGCGCGATGGGAGAAGCTCGCCGCGCTGATCGCATTCGTTGCGGTCGCCGTGATGGTCGTGAAACTGACCGGATGGCGCTTCATCCTGTTTCCGCCGCTGGTGGTGATCGGGTTCGAAATGTTTGTGCATCCCGACGTGTGCCCGTGGGCGAATCGTCCGCTGATGCTGCCGGTCGCGTGCTTCCTCACCGCATTCGGCGGCTTCATCTTTTGGAAGTTCCTCGGCGTGACGCCGCTGTGCGCCGCGATGTGCATGGGATGGGGCATCATCGTTTTGCGCGCGCTCGATTTGCATGTGCCGCCGGCGCTAGCGGTCGCGCTGCTGCCGTTGGTGATGACGGCGCCGACGATTGATCTATCCATTCGCGGTCGGCCTCGGCACGCTGCTGCTGACGGGATGGTTCTTCCTGTGCGAATGGATGTTGGCCGACTTCGCACCGTCAGATGCGGCCGTCGGCGCGTGAAGGTCCTACAGTTTGTTATATCGTTGCGGGCGGTTCGCGAACTGCCCCTACAAGGAACCAGAACTAAATGCGGCCGTAGGCGCGCAGGCAGAGGAGCGCTTCCAGCGTCCAGCGGCCCCGCCATTCGAACTCGGAGGCGGGACTCGGCGCGTTCCATGAGATCGGCCATCCGCCGTCGTCCATCTGATGCGATGCCAGCGCAGCGAGGTGGGCTTCGATCAAATCATTCGAGAATGCACTGCATCCGATCGAATCGGGGCGCGGACAGAGCTGCAGAGGCGTGACGCCATAATTGGATGACGCCGGATCCTTGAGATACCATCTCGCGCCGTCGATCTGGGCCGCGACGCGCGATGCGAGTCTTTCTGCGCGCAATCGATCGGTCGCGAATTCGAGGAACGTCAGCGCGCCCAGAATCTCGTGCGCCTCGCCGATCGGCTTTTCCAGTCGCGTCCAACACCATTCGGTCGCGCGCCGAAGCCATCGATGCTCGATGCCTTGCCAGATGAGAAGGCCGGCGAGCGAGGCAGTTGGATTGGGCGAATCGCCGCCGGTTTGCGGATCGCTCCAATGCGACGCGCGCGGATAGTCGAGAATCTTCGCGGTGACGAGCGGCACGCGTCCATCGGGTTCGGCGAGCGTCGCGAGAAAATCGCACACGCCGGTTGCGATGTGAGAGTCGCGGATGCCCGCGTCGCATAGCGCTCGCAATGCGATCTCACAATGAAGAGGCATACTGTCGGGCGCGCGCACGTCAGGTTCCATCGCATGGCCGAAGCCGCCGTCGGCGTTGCGATACGCCAAAACCGCTGCGGCGACGGCATCCGGAAGACTGTCGAGGAACGCGTGAGCGAACATCGCGCGTTCGAGCAAGCGCGCGTTGCGCCAGATGAAATCAGTCGCGCGGTCGAGTGAAGCGGATGGGGTGCGGCGAGTCGTCATCGCTCATCGAGTTGTCGCGGCTTTCGCGAGCGTAGTCATCCCGGCCTCGATGGCAGCTACCGCCGCGGCGCTCTTCTCGCCGAGACCGTGACGTTTGGCGATCCACGCGGCGTCGTCACGTGTGAGCCAAACTTTTCCGTCCGCATCTTCCCACGCGAGCGCCTTCAAGGGCAGGTCGAGGCCCGCGGTCTGATGGTCTTGCATCAGCGGCGTGCCGCCTTTGGGATTTCCGAAAAACAGAACTTCGGTAGGGCGGAGCGGCATTGCGACTTGCGCGGCGCCACTCGAGTGATCGACGCGCGCGAAGATCTTCAACCCGTGAGACGTTGCGGCCGCTTCGAGCCGGTCGATCGTTTCCTTAACCGAGAATGGGCTGGGAATTGTCACGAGGCCATCGTCGCGCATGTTCATCCTCCTGCCGCAGATGCCGATGCCTTCAGCGCGGCTTCGCGTAGCCGCCGTTCCTGGGCCGCGCGTCCATAATTCCGCGTCCACTGAACCTGATAGGCGATCCCGGGCAGCGCGGCATCGATGGTAAGGTCGGGAATCATCGGCCGGAAAGAAGGCGCGCACCGGACATCGGAGCGGCGGGTTGGATGTTTTCAGCCATGTTTGATTGAGTAAATCGGGCGGCACGAGACCGCCCGATTGTACGGTTATCCTACTTCATGAGGCCTTCGGACTTGAGCGTCTCCTGCACCTTCGGGCGCGAGCCGACGCGCTGCATGTATGCGACGAGGTTCGGATACGGCTTCAGATCGATCTTCACGAAGTTGGTCCAATTCACGATCGTGAACGCATACGCGTCGGCGACCGTGAAGTTGCTGCCCATCAGATACTGCTTGTTCGCGAGCTGATCGTTCAGATACGCGAGCCGCTTCGTGATGTTGGCCTTCGACATCTCCTTGACCGCATCGGGCGTCGCGGGATTGAACAGCGGTCCGAAGTTCTTATGCAGCTCGGTGCCGATGAAGTTGAGCCACTCCTGCACGCGATAACGATCGACGGTGCCGTTGGCGGGCGCGAGGCCGCTCGACGGTTTCTGATCGGCGAGGTACTGCACGATCGCCGGGCCCTCGGTGAGCACGGTGCCGTCGTCGAGCTGGAGCGTTGGCACATAGCCTTTCGGGTTGATGGTCATGAAGTCCTTGCCGCTCTCGGTCTTGTGTTTGCCGAGGTCGACCTTTTCGAATTCGATCGGAAGGCCGGCTTCGATCGCGACGATGTGGGGCGAGAGCGAGCATGCGCCTGGTGCGTAGTAAAGTTTCATCGGAATCCTCCTAATGATGGCAGGTTAAACGGACACGTTGATGTGGAGATCGAACGAAGTGTATCACCAGTCGCGCGAGGCCTACCACCATCGCGCAGCGACAGATGAAACGCATCGGCGATCATTCGCAACTGGCTTAATTGGCAGGTCACGCCCTGTTCACTTCGCATAAAATGACTGCTAAGTAAGGTCGAGTCCGATGGTCGGGGACGCCGCCGGACATCATCACATCGAAAAGTCATAGTTAAGATTGCCTGATTAACAAACTTTCGATTATAAGCTAGGCTTTAGTCAGCGCGGCCCTTGCGCGCTGCGGGAGTGGGAAGTTGGCCAGAAAGAAAATCGCATTCATCGGCGCGGGCAATGTCGGCGCGACCTGCGCCCATCTATGCTTCCTGCGCTCGCTCGGCGACATCATCCTGTATGACATCATCGACGGATTGCCGCAGGGCAAGGCGCTCGACATGCTCGAATCCGCGCCCGTCCTCAACATCGACGTCAACGTGACCGGCGCCACCGACATCCGCGCGATCGAAGGCGCGGACTGTATCGTCGTGACCTCGGGCTCGCCGCGCAAACCCGGTATGAGCCGCGACGATCTGCTGAAGATCAACGCCGGCGTCATGAACACCGTCGGCAAGGCGATCAAGGAGCACGCGCCGAATGCGTTCGTGATCGCGGTCACCAATCCGCTCGATGCGATGGTGACGCAGCTCAAGCGCGTGACCGGACTCAAGAAGAATCTCATCGTCGGGCAGGCGGGCGTGCTCGACTCGGCGCGCTATCGGACGTTTCTCGCGATGGAGCTGAAGGTATCGACCCAGAGCATCGAGGCGATGGTGCTCGGTGGCCATGGCGACGACATGGTGCCGGTGCGCAGCTACACGCGGTCGGGCGGAGTGCCGGTCGAGAAGTACATCAATGCGGAACGCCTCGAGGAAATCGAGAAGCGCACACGCAACGGTGGCGCCGAGATCGTCAATCTGATGAAGACCTCGTCGTACTATGCCGCCGGAACCGCGGTCTACAAAATGGTCGAGGCCTTCATGCTCGATCGCAAGGAAGTGCTGCCATGCGCCGCGTACCTCGAGGGCGAGTACGGCGTGAAGGGACTGTTCGCGGGAGTGCCGGTGGTGATTGGCGCGGGCGGGGTCGAGCGCGTGATCGAAATCGCTTTGACTGATGCGGAAAAGAAAGCCTTCGACAGTTCGGTCGCGCACGTGCGCGAGCTGGTCGAGGCGATGGACAAAGTTCTGGCGGCATAGGGACACATCATGGCTGAAGAAGCAGTAGCAATCGGTCCGGCCTCGCGCCTGAGCGCGGCGGATCAGCGCCATTGGATTTTGCGGCGGCTCCATTCGCTGAGCGGCATCATTCCGATCGGCGGATTTTTGTTTTTCCACATTTTCGAAAATTCGTATGTGGTGCATGGCGCCGCGACGTGGTGGAAGGAAAGCGAGTTCACCCGAACGCTTCCGTTCGAGATGGTCATCGAAGCGCTCCTGCTGTGGATTCCGATCACCTATCACGCGATCTATGGCCTCGTGATCACCGTGACCTCGGCGCCCAACGTGATGGAGTACGGCTACGAGCGCAACACGCAGTACACGCTGCAGCGCATCACCGGCATCATCGCGCTGGCGTTCATCCTGTTTCATTTTTTCACGACTCGCGGATGGTTCTATTTGAGCGGCGTCGAGACCAACTACGATCGCATGCACGATTTCATGATGAATCCCGTCTACCTGAGCGCCTACATCATCGGGACGATCTCGTGCCTGTATCATCTGACTAACGGAATTTTCACCTTCTGCATCACATGGGGAATCACGGTGGGGCCGCGCGCACAGACGATGGTCAATCGCGCATGCGTCGCGTTGTTCCTCGCCTTCAGCGTGATGGCGGTGGTGACGTTGATCTCTTTCAGGGCGCCGGCGTAGGAGAATTTCAAGATGCCTGGAAATCACATCATCGTTGGCGGCGGCCTCGCGGGATTGATGACCGCGATGAAGCTGGCCGAGCAGGGCGAGAAGATCGATCTGTTTTCGATCGTGCCGGTGAAGCGATCGCATTCGGTATGCGCGCAGGGCGGCATCAACGGCGCCGTCAACACCAAGGGCGAGGGCGACTCGCCGATGATTCATTTCGACGATACGATCTATGGCGGTGACTTCCTCGCCAACCAGCCTCCCGTCAAAGGGATGTGCGAGGCCGCACCCGGCATCATTTATCTTTTCGATCGCATGGGCGTGATGTTCAATCGCACCGCCGAGGGGCTGCTGGATTTTCGCCGCTTCGGCGGTACCAAGCATCATCGCACCGCGTTCGCGGGCGCGACCACCGGCCAGCAGCTTCTGTACGCCCTCGATGAGCAGGTGCGCCGCTACGAGGTCGCGGGCCTCATCCGCAAGTTCGAAGGATGGGAGATGACGAGTCTCGTCCTCGATGAGTCGGGCGATTGCAAAGGCATCGTCGCGATCGACAACCGCTCGCTGGAGATTCGCGCGTTCCCCGGCGACACCACGATGGTTGCGACCGGCGGCCCTGGGCTCATCTTCGGACGCTCGACCCAGTCGCTCGTCAACACCGGCTCGGCCGCCAGCGCGTGCTATCAGCAGGGCTCGACCTATGCGAATGGCGAGTTCATCCAGGTGCATCCGACCGCAGTGCCGGGCGAGGACAAGAATCGCCTCATCTCGGAATCGATTCGCGGCGAGGGCGGCCGGGTGTGGACTTATCGCGACGGCAAGCCGTGGTACTTCCTCGAGGAGATGTATCCCGCGTACGGCAATCTGGTTCCGCGCGACATCGCCACGCGCGCGATTTTCAGGGTCATCTACGATATGGGCCTCGGCGTCGACGGACAGCCGCTGGTCTACCTCGATGTCAGCCACATCGATCCGGCGATCCTCAATGCGAAGGTCGCGGGCGTGTTGGAAATCTATGAGAAGTTCGTCGGCCAGGATCCGCGCAAGGTGCCGATGAAGATTTTCCCCGCGATGCACTACTCGATGGGCGGGCTGTGGTGCGATTACAACCAGCAGACCAACATCAAGGGGCTGTTCGCCGGCGGCGAGGCCGACTACCAGTATCACGGCGCCAATCGGCTGGGCGCGAACTCGCTGCTGTCGTGCATCTACGCTGGCATGGTTGCGTCGCCGGTGATGATCGATTATGCGAAGGCGCATCCGGCGCCGACCACCTCGCGCATCTACGATCAGGAGGCCACGCGCCAGCGCGAGGAGTTCGACAAGATCTTCAAAATGAAGGGCACCGAGAATGCGTTCGGGCTGTGGCGCGAGCTCGGCGACATCATGACCGCGAACGTCACCGTGGTGCGCACCAACGATAAGCTGAAAGAGACCGATGCGAAGCTGCAGGAGCTGAAGGATCGCTTCGGGAGAATCGGCCTCGCGGATACCGGCAAGTGGGCGAATCAGGAAGTGCTGTTCGTGCGCCAACTCTGGAACATGCTGGAGCTCGCACGCCCCATCACCATCGGCGCGCTCAACCGCAATGAATCGCGCGGCGCGCATTACAAGCCCGAGTTTCCCGAGCGCGACGATAAGAACTTCCTCAAAACCACGATGGCGAATTGGTCCTCGGATGGGCCGCGCTTCTCGTGGGAGGACGTCGACACCAGTCTCATTCCACTGCGCGCGCGCCGGTATGACGTCGATACCTCGCACGAGAAAGCCAAGGCCGCGTAGCTGCGAACAGCGAAGCGTTTTTCAGGAAGATCATCCAGGAGAAAGTTTGTGGCGGAACGCACCATCGTCTTAAACATCAAGCGGCAGGATTCTCCGCAGTCGGAAAGCTACTGGCAGGAGTTCGAGATTCCCTTCAAGGTCGACCACAACGTCATCTCGATGCTCATGGAAATCCGGCGCAATCCGGTGACGCGGCAGGGCAAGCGCGTATCGGCGCCGGTGTTCCATGCCAACTGCCTCGAAGAAGTATGCGGCGCATGCACGATGGTGATTAACGGACGGGTGCGCCAGGGATGCACCGCGCTCGCGACCAACCTGCCGAGTCCGACCACCCTCGAGCCGATGTCGAAGTTCCCGCTCATCCGCGATTTGTGGGTCGACCGCTCGTCGATGTTCGCGAGCTTGCAGCGCGCGCATTCGTGGATTCCGATCGACGGCAGCTACGACCTCGGCCCCGGCCCGCGCATCAGTCCCGAGGTGCAGCAGTTCGCCTACCTCTTCTCGCGATGCATGACCTGCGGATGCTGCCTCGAAGCATGCCCGCAAGTGAACTCGCATTCGAAGTTCATGGGTCCGGCGGTGATGGGCCAGGTCTACCTGATGAGTCAGCATCCGACCGGTAAGATGCACGAGGACGATCGCCTCGAAGGCGTGATGGGCGAGGGCGGCGTCGAGGACTGCGGCAACGCGCAGAATTGCGTCGAGGTATGTCCAAAAGACATCCCGCTTACGACGGCAATCGGATGGGTGGGCCGCAAAGCGACGGTGAAGTGGCTGCGCGATTTGTTCATGCGGTAGCTTCTACAATTCGACGGATAATTGTTCTTTCTGTTTTGTATGGAGCACAGGCTTCAGCCTGTGGCCTGGCGCCTCTACTCGCCCGGCGAAGATGGTTGAGGGAAGAGGCTCAAGCTTCTTTAGAGCGCCTTATAATCGTCAGTCTGTTGATGTAGTCTGACTATCTGTCGATAGAGCGGCCTTCGGGACGTCCGCTGTCGCTGAGGTGGGTTTGTTTTTGCGTTTTCGATGGCTATTGCCCAGAGCCTGTCATGCGTGCGTGAAGCCCCGAGTGGCTTTGTTTTTTCATTTCTGCGCATGCGCCAGACCGCAGTCGGCGTCACCATTCTAATCCGAAAAACCTCAATGAATCAGCGGAAAAAGTGGCTTTGTTTTTCCACTTTCGCACGCTGACCTCGACGGGCTAATTCAGTGGCTTCGTTCATGCGCTTGGACTCGACTCTGCGTACCTCGGTGGGTTCGTTTATGTAATTTCGCATGTATCGGGTTCTCGACTCCATAAAACGCGATTGGCACCCCTCGACGGGCGCCACAACTTGATGATAGCACAATTTGACCCTCGGCGAACCTGCCTACTTGGCAGGCAGCAAGAATCCTTCCGGGCCGGAGCGAGGACCTCAACTCTGGAATTCTGCCATCTGGTGTCACTCGTTAGGTTCCGCCTCACACTACCGGAAACTGCCGAAATAGGACTCTAGGAAAGGCGCGATCAGGAAGTTCCGGGGCCCACTTTGGCCTTGCTTGCTTCTTCACAATTATCTTCAAACCAGTAGGACAACTCTCGACCGAGCCCCTCCAGGTCCGGAAAGATCGTGTCTTCAGAAATTCCCGCTAGTCTAAGGTCACGCTTAATGTCTGGGATGGCAGCTTGTTTCACGTCGAATTGATCAGGTGATTGTCAGAGCAACTAGCCGCAACCTTCAATCCGTCGCGTTCTCTGCCGAAGATAGTAAATCGACTACGTTGAGCGGCTATCCGGCGCGAGAAGTGGGAGGGGTCGATAGCGAGCGGGCATTTGAGTCCTAGCTCGTCATTGTCAAACTCGTCTGGAAGATAGGGTTTCGCTTCATCCCAATCTGGCAATGCAGGTCCAACTGATCGATAAGTATCTGCCACCGGGCTTACTTCTTTGAACGCCTTGTCGTTCAGCCACCACGGGTCGAGCATGTAGACTACTGCGTCAGCTTTTTCCGTGTCATCTTTAGCTCCCCTTCGAGATACCGCGAAGTAAAGCCCGACGAGTGCTGCATCCGACCAATCAAGAAGCCGCGTGGGAGCGCGGTAGTGCTGCATCAAGAAATACCATTCCCATTTGTCGATCGGCTGCCGCTCGGTGATGAGTTGCGCGCCACGCCGTCGGAACTCCACTCGCATTTCCTGCTCGTGTTCTAGGATCAGCTCAATGTCGAAACTGTTCCTGTACAGCTTGGGTTGTAGAGCGGTCGTCGAAAACCACTCGCCGTTGTCTTCTCCGCGAAACCAAGGAAGCCATCCAGTTGCCGTGCTGTCATCTTGGGACCGGCGCTTTTCTGTCCCAATGAGTTTTCCAGCCTTTCGAGAGTTCCGACACCGCTGTGAGAAAGGAGGCAATGGATTCCACCGATCTGCTGGTAATCATTTTAACCTTGCCTCACGCCTCAACTTCTCAACCATTCAGGTTCGATGCGCGGATGACGACAGCCAACGGCTTCTATTTATGAACGGACGGAAATTCCTGAGCAAGCTAGTCCGATCACCTAATGCCGTCCGTCTCGCATCAGCCGCAGAATCCCAGATCTTAGGTCCCGCTTCGGCCCCTCACAGTTCGTGCTCTCAGACATTGCACGAACTGCGCCGGCCCACCTCGCCCAATCATATGGGCGAGGAACAAATTTGGGCGAGGTAAAGAAAAAGCCGCGGCAGACGCGGACATCGGCGCTCTCCTAATTCCCTGCCGTTCTACATATAATCGCGAGGTTCAATTTCGCTCGCATCAATACTGATGGGGGCTGATGGGGACATCGCACATCACAACAAAGGCATCTGAATGAACATTCATGAGTTCCAGGCGAAACAGGTTCTAAGACGCTTCGGCGCGCCGGTGCCGGTAGCCCATGAAACAAGCGTCACCACTCCCGACGAGGCCGCAAAGGCATTCACCGCGCTCGGCCGGCCCAGGGCGGTGATGAAGGTGCAAATTCATGCCGGAGGACGCGGCAAGGCCGGCGGCGTCAAGATTGTCTCCAGCGCCGATGAGGCGCGCGCGTTCGCGGCCAAATGGCTCGGCAACAAAATCGTGACGCATCAGACCGGTCCCGACGGCCGCATCGTGCGTCATATGTATATCGAGGAGGCCAGCGATGTAGCGCGCGAGCTGTACTTGGGCCTCGTCGTCGATCGCAAGGCGCAATCGGTCGCCGTCATCGCCAGCACCGAGGGCGGAATGGAAATCGAGGAAGTCGCGGCCAAGACGCCCGATCGCATCATGACCGAACCGATCGATCCGCTGCTCGGCGTGTCGGCGTTCCTCGGACGCAAGATCGCGTTCGGCCTCGGGCTCAAGGACAAGCAAGTGGGCCAGTTCGTCACGCTGCTGTCGGCGCTCTACAAGGCGTTCATCGAGACCGATGCCTCCCTTATCGAAATCAATCCGCTGGTGGTGACGAAGGATGGCCGCGTCATTTGCCTCGACGCGAAAATGTCATTCGATGACAACGGGCTGTTTCGCCATCCGGAGATCCGCGAGCTGCGCGATCCGAACGAAGAGGATCCCGCGGAGACCGAGGCAGCGAAGTTCGACCTCAGCTACGTGCATCTCGACGGCAACATCGGATGCATGGTGAACGGCGCGGGACTAGCGATGGCGACGATGGACATCGTGAAGCATTACGGTGCCGAGCCCGCCAACTTCCTCGATGTCGGCGGCGGCGCAAGCACCGAGAAGGTCGCGGCCGCGTTCCGCATCATCCTCGCGGACAAACGCGTCAAAGGCGTGCTCATCAACATCTTCGGCGGCATCATGCGATGCGACGTGCTGGCGCAAGGCGTCGTGGAGGCGGCGAAGCAGGTCAATCTGAACGTGCCGCTGGTGGTGCGCATGGAAGGCACCAACGTGGTCGAGGGCAAAAGGATTCTCGCCGAGTCGGGGATCAAGGTGATCGGCGCGGCAGACCTTGCCGATGCGGCGCGCAAGGTGACCGAGGCGATCGGAGTCAGGGCGTAACATGAGCATTCTCGTCGACAAGAACACTCGGGTCGTCACGCAGGGAATTACCGGCGCGACCGGCCAGATTCATACGCGCGCATGCAAGGAATACGGCACCCAGATGGTCGCGGGCGTGGTGCCTGGCAAGGGCGGCACCACCTTCGAGGGCATTCCGATTTTCGACACGGTCGAACAGGCGCGAAAAGCTACCGGATGTAATGCGAGCGTGAGCTATGTGCCGCCCGCATTCGCCGCCGACGGCATGCTCGAGGCGATCGCGGCCGGCATCGAGCTGGTCATCTGCATCACCGAAGGCGTGCCGGTGGTCGATATGGTGAAGGTTCGACGCTACATGCAGGGCGGCAAGAGCCGGCTGATTGGGCCGAATTGCCCCGGCATCATCACGCCGGGCGAATGTAAAATCGGCATCATGCCGGGGTACATCCACAAACCGGGTGATGTAGGCGTGGTGTCGAGGTCGGGCACCCTGACGTATGAGGCGGTGTTTCAGCTGACGAATTTGGGAATCGGGCAGTCGAGCTGCATCGGCATCGGAGGCGACCCTATCGTCGGCACCTCGCACGTCGATGCGCTGCGGATGTTCAATGACGATCCGAAGACGCGCGCCATCGTGATGATCGGCGAAATCGGCGGCACCGCGGAAGAAGAAGCGGCGGAGTTCGTCAAGCAGAACGTCAAGAAACCGGTCGTAGCATTTATCGCCGGACAGACGGCGCCGAAGGGACGTTGCATGGGGCATGCGGGAGCGATCATCTCGGGCGGACGCGGCACCGCGGCGGACAAGATCGCGGCGCTGAAGGCCGCCGGCATCACCGTCGCGATGAGCCCGGCTGAGATGGGAATCACGATGAAGAACTTACTTGACGGGAAGCGTTAATTTCCATGGAAAGAACTTTCGCCATCATAAAACCGGATGCCGTGGGACGAGGGCTTGCGGGTGACATTATAAAAAGAATCGAACAGTCGGGGTTGAAGGTTCGCGCGATGCGGCTGACGAAGTTGTCGCTCGAGCAGGCGGAGCGCTTTTACGAGGTGCATAAAGCGCGGCCGTTCTACAAGGACCTCTGCTCCTACATGACCTCGGGGCCGGTCATCGTGATGGCGCTCGAAGGTGACAACGCCATCATCCGATGGCGCGAGCTGATGGGCGCGACCGATCCGAAGAAGGCGAACGCCGGCACGCTGCGGGCGGATTTCGGCGAGAACATCGAGCGCAACGCCGTGCACGGCTCCGACGCGCCAGAGACCGCTGCGCAGGAGGTTCCGTTCTTCTTCAGCAGCCTCGATTTGGTGTGAGGTCTATATAGCGCGAGAGGAGAGCTGGAAGTACAATCGCTGTCAGTGATGGAACTCGAAAAGTACAATCATATTGGCATCGACCCTGAGATGCTCGGGGGTCAGCCCTTCGTGAAGGGGACGAGGCTTTCAGTCGCATTCATTCTGTCATGCCTTTCGCAGGGCATGAGTGTTGAGGAAATTTCCGAGACCTACGTTCCTATCACTTCGGAAGAAGTCTCGGAAGTTCTCAAGTTTGCTGCTGAGGTACTCGATGCCTGGCCGGTGGCTGCTTGACGTAAATGTTCCTACGCAGCTGGTCTTGACCCTCAAAGGTTTTGGAGTCGAAGCGGAAACCGCAGCGTCGCTCGGTTGGAAGCAGCTCACCAACGGACATCTCGTCGAAGCTGCGAGCAGTGTGGGATTTGCGACGATTCTTACGCGCGACAAACGTTTTCAGCAATCAGCTTCGGAGACGCTGAAGCGATTTCCGGCCATGGCTTTGGTGGTCCTGATTTTGCCGCAAGCTCCTGCGCTCGATTTTCTGCGAGATTTCGAAAAGTCATGGGCGACTAAGCCCATCCATCCGATCGCAGGACAAATTATTACGTGGCCCTAAATCAACGAGTGGAAACGCGATATTCGGCCAAGAGCGAAATACCCGATATTCGCGACCTCGGGCTCGATGAACTCGAGGCTGTCGTCGCTGATGCTGGGGAACGATCGTTTCGCGCCAAGCAGCTCGCCGGATGGATCTATGGCCGCGGCGTCGAGTCCTTCGATGCGATGCTCGATCTGCCGAAGCCTTTCCGTGAGTATTTAAAGCATCACTTTAAGATTGGCTCTAGTACGACCGCGACGGTTGCGCGCTCCTCCGATGGCACACGCAAGCTGCTCGTGAGACTTGCGGATGGCGAGGCGATCGAAAGCGTCATCATTCCTTCGCGCGAGGTCGAAGCGACGCCCGCCGGTGAAAAGCTCAACCAGCGCATCACGCTATGCATGTCGAGTCAGGCCGGATGCGCGATGGCGTGCGAGTTCTGCGCGACTGCGCGGATGGGGCTCCATCGCAATCTAACCGTCAGCGAAATCGTCAGCCAGGTTTTCCTCGCGCGCCGCGAACTCGATGCCGAAGAACATCTGACCAACTACGTCTTCATGGGGATGGGCGAGCCGCTCGCCAACTACCAGCGTCTGGTCAAGGCGCTCATCATTATGACTTCCGAATGGGGGATGGGCATCTCGCCGCGACGCATCACGGTGTCGACCGTCGGCATCGTGCCGATGATGGAGCGGCTGCTCGAGGAAGTTCCGGTGCGCATCGCGGTGTCGCTGCACGCGACGACGAATGAACTTCGCGATCGCCTCGCGCCCATCAACAAGCGCTATCCGCTCGAGGTGCTGCTCGACGCATGCAAGCGGCTGCCGCTCAAGCAGCGCGAGCGCATCACCTTCGAATACGTGATGCTGCGCGGGGTGAATGATTCCATCGACGACGCCAAGCGACTCATCAAGCTGCTCGCGCCATTGCGCGGCAAGGTCAATCTGATTTTCTTCAACGCCTTCGAGGGTTCGGGTTTCGCGACCTGCTCGCGCGACGGCGGTTGAGGACTTTCAAGCCATTCTGCGCAAGGGTAACCTGACCGCGACGATTCGCGAGAGCAGGGGACTCGATATCGCGGCGGCATGCGGGCAGTTATATGCGGAACAAGCCGCGGCGACTTGACGAAAGCGGAAATTGATTTGGCAAAAAAAATTCTAGGCGTAATCGGGGGCAGCGGCTTCTATCAGATGCCCGGCCTCGACGATGTGAAGCAGATTGAGCTGAGCACTCCGTTCGGCGCGCCGTCGGATCCGTTCGTCACCGGACGCATCGGCGATCTCGAGGTGGTCTTCCTCGCGCGCCACGGCAAGGGCCATCGGATTCTGCCGAGCGAGCTGAACTATCGCGCGAATATTTACGGAATGAAGCTGCTCGGCGCCGACCATCTGCTCTCGGTCAGCACCGCAGGCAGCATGAAAGAGGCGATCAAACCGGGCGACCTGGTGGTGCCGAATCAGTTCCTCGATCATACGCACAAACGGCCCGCGACGTTTTTCGGCGAGGGCATCGTCGGCGCACGTATCGATGGCCGATCCGGTGTGCGCCGACCTCGCGCGCGATCTCACAAAGGCCAGCCGCGATGCGGGCGCGACGATCCACGAGGGCGGGACGTACCTATGCATCGAGGGTCCGCAATTTTCCAGCCGCGCCGAGTCGAACCTCTATAGAAGTTGGGGCGTCGATGTTATCAGTATGACCGCGATGCAGGAGGCGCGCCTCGCGAAAGAGGCGGAGCTTTGCTACGCGACGCTGGTGCTGGTGACCGACTACGACTGCTGGCATCAGTCGGTGAAGGCGGTCGATATCGGCGAGATCCTCGCGGTGATGCGCGCCAATGTGGACCTCGCGCAGCGCGCGGTGAAAAATCTCGCGATGGCGGTGGCGAAGCGCGATCGCACCTGCGCATGCGGCAGCTCGCTCAAGGACTCTATAATTACCGATCGCGCGGTGATTCCGCCCCGGCGCATCGCGGATCTGCGCCCGATTATCGGGAAATATCTCTAGCTCGGAGAACACGCATCGCATGGGAATCGTGGTTGTCGGGTCGGTGGCGTATGACACGGTCGAGACGGCGAATGGACGCCGCGACGACGCGCTCGGCGGCGCTGCGACATTTTTTGCGATCGCCGCGCGCTTCTTCGCACCGGTCAGTATCGTCGGCGTGATCGGCGCGGACTTCAAACCCGAACACCTGCAGATGCTGGCCGACCGCAGCATCGACATCCGCGCGCTCGAGCGCCGCGAGGGCAAGACCTTTCATTGGCACGGCCGCTATCACGAGGACATGAACAAGCGCGATACCATCAGCCTCGCGCTCAACGTCTTCGACGGTTTCAATCCGACGCTGCTGCCCGATCAGCAGCGTTGTGACTATCTCTTCCTCGCGAACATTTCGCCGGAGCTGCAATATCGCGTCGCGACGCAGGTCACCAGCCCGAAGTTGGTTGCGGCCGACACGATGGATTTCTGGATTCAGAATGCGCGGCCTCATCTGACCCGGCTTCTGGAGCGCCTCGATATCCTCACCGTCAATGACGAAGAGGCGCGGATGCTGAGCGGCGAGCATAATCTCGTCAAAGCCGGGCGCGCGATTTTGAAGATGGGGCCCAAGAGCGTGCTGGTGAAGCGCGGCGAGTATGGCGTGCTGCAGTTCAGCAAGGAAGGGATGTTCGCGGTGCCGGCGTATCCGCTCGAAGACGTCGTCGATCCCACGGGTGCGGGCGACACCTTCGCGGGCGGCCTGATGGGATTCCTCGCGCGCCAGGGACGCCTCAACGAATCGATCCTGCGCACCGCGGTGGTATACGGCACCGTGATGGCGTCATATGCGGTCGAGAAATTTTCGATGGACCGGCTGCTCGATCTGAGCTGGGAAGAGATCGACCATCGCTATCGCGCCTTCATCGAGCTGACGGACTCGCATTCGAACCGATGGAACTCTCCATCGTGATTCCGCTCTTCAACGAGCGCGGCAATCTGAGCCCGCTCCACGAAGAGCTGAAAAACGTTCTCGCCAACATGGGTTCGCATGAGATCCTTTTCATTGATGACGGCAGCACCGACGGCAGCGCCAACGAGTTACGACGCATCAAGGAATCGAATCCGAATGTGCGCGTGATTCGCCTGGCGAAGAATACCGGTCAGACCGCCGCGCTCCAGTGCGGCTTTTCCAATTCGCATGGCGATATCGTCGTCGCGCTCGATGGCGACGGCGAGAACGATCCTGCCGATATCCCGCGTCTCGTCGCAAAGCTTCGCGAGGGCTACGACCTCGTCAGCGGATGGCGCACGCAGCGCTGGCAAAATGAGGCCATCACGCGACGTTGGCCCTCCGTCGCGGCCAACAAGTTGATCTCGGGCATAACCGGGACCTCGCTGCATGACTATGGATGCACGCTGAAGGCGTATCGCGGTGACCTCGCGCGAAGCCTCGCGCTCTATGGCGAGATGCATCGCTTCGTGCCGGCGATTGCGGCCGAGCAGGGCGCGAACATCGCGGAGCTGGAGGTGAATTTCCGTCCGCGTCGAGCGGGTGCATCGAAGTATGGCCCGGGCCGCATCATCCGAACGTTCCTCGATCTGATGACGGTGAAGTTTCTCTCCAGCTATTCAACCCGTCCGATCCAGGTCTTCGGAGCAATCGGATTGCTGTTCGGAATCCTGGGCACGCTCCTCATCGTGATGCTGGTGTCGGAGAAGATTTTTCTCGGCTACCATCTGGCGGATCGGCCGCTGCTGCTCCTCGCGGCGTTGTTGGTGATGGTGGGTGTCCAGTTCGTAAGCTTGGGGCTGATCGGCGAGATGGTCGCGCGCACGTATCATGAGTCGCAGCGCAAGCCGATTTATCTGATCAAGGAAGAATTCTAGGAGCAGCAGCTCATGAATATCGCAGTAATCGGGACCGGCTATGTCGGCCTGGTCAGCGGCACCTGCTATGCCGAAAGTGGCAACGAGGTGATCTGCGTCGATATCGACAAGGCGCGCATCGCGGAGCTCAACGAGGGCAAGGTGCCGATCTACGAGCCCGGCCTCGTGGAGCTGGTGCGGCGCAATCGCGACGAGGCGCGCCTGAGCTTCACCATCGACACCGCCGCGGCGGTCAGCAATTCGATGATTTCGTTCATCGCAGTCGGCACCCCGATGAGCAAGGACGGTGCGGCGGACTTAAGTGGCGTGATGAAGGCCGCGGAGAGCATCGCGAAGGCGGTCACCGGATATCACATCATATGTGTGAAGAGCACCGTGCCGGTCGGAACCAACGACAAGGTGCGCGAGATCGTCGCCCGCTTTTCGAAGCACAAGATCGATGTCTGCTCGGTGCCCGAGTTTCTCAAGGAGGGCTCCGCGATCGAGGACTTCATGCGGCCGGACCGGGTTATCATCGGCAGCCTGAGCGATCAGGCAACCGCGATCCTGCGCGAGTTGCATGCGCCATTCACGCGCACCGACAATCCGATCCTGGTGATGGATCCGAAATCCGCCGAGATGACGAAATACGCGTGCAACGCGATGCTCGCGCTTCGGATTTCGTTCATCAATGACATCGCGAGTCTGTGCGAGGCGGTCGGCGCGGAGATCAATCACGTGCGACGCGGGCTCGGGACCGATCGACGCATCGGATCGTCGTTCCTGTTCCCGGGCGTCGGCTACGGCGGCTCATGCTTTCCGAAAGATGTGCAGGCGCTCATCCATACTGCGGGGGAAAACGGACTCAACTTCAACCTTCTGCAGGCGGCCGAAGACGTCAACACGCTTCAAAAGCGCCATCTCGTCGAGCGCGTCAAGGATCACTTCGGCAAGGACCTCACGGGGCGCACGTTCGCCATATGGGGGCTGGCGTTCAAGCCGCGCACCGACGACATGCGCGAGGCGCCGTCACTGGTGGTCGTCGAGGAGCTGCTGAAGGCGGGCGCTACTGTGCGCGCGCACGATCCCGAGGCGCTCGAAAACGCGCGGCGTATCTTCGGCAACAGGATCAGCTATCATAAGACCAACTACGAAGCGCTGAGCGGGGCGGATGCGCTGATCATCCTGACGGAGTGGAACGAGTTTCGGCATCCGAATTTCCAGCGCATCCGAACGATGCTGAAAGAACCGGTGATTTTCGACGGACGCAACCTCTATGAGCCCGACCTCATCAAGGCGCTTGAGTTCAAGTACTACTCGATCGGCCGGCGGCCGGTTTAGGGACGCACCAACGCAATGAAGATTCTCGTCACCGGCGGCGCCGGGTTTATCGGCTCGCATACCGTCGATGCGCTGGTCGCGACGGGCCATCATCAGGTGTCGATCATCGACAATCTGAGCGCCGGCAAACGCCATCAGGTGAATCCCGCGGCGCGCTTTCATGAGATCGATCTGCGCGATGCCGATGCAGTGAAGCGCACCGTTGAGGCGGAAACGCCCGAGGTCATCGTGCATCTTGCCGCGCAAATGGATGTGCGCCGCTCGGTGGCCGATCCTTCCTATGATGCGCAGGTGAACATCATCGGGTTTCTGAACCTGATTGAATCCGCGCGCCAACATGGACTTCGTCGCGTGATTTTTTCCTCGACCGGCGGCGCGATCTATGGCGAGCAAGAAACTTTTCCGGCATCCGAGGAACATCCGCTGCATCCCGTGAGTCCCTACGGCATCACCAAGCTGGCGACCGAAGCTTATCTTTTCTTCTACAAAGTCCAGTACGGAATCGAGTACACCGCACTGCGCTTTGGAAATGTTTATGGCCCGCGCCAAGACCCGCATGGCGAGGCGGGAGTGGTCGCGATTTTCTGCGGGCGGATGCTGGAAGGGCACCCGTGCACGATTTTCGGTGACGGCAAGCAGACTCGCGATTACGTTTTCGTCGGCGATGTAGTCCGCGCGAATGTGGCCGCGGTCGGTAGCAACGTCTCGGGCGCGATCAACATTGGAACCGGCCTCGAAACCAGCGTGAACGACCTCTATCACACGCTCGGCACCGTCGCGGATGTGACTCGCGCGCCGGAGTATGCGCCCGCGCGTCTGGGCGAGCAGAGCCGCTCGGTGATTTCGCCGGCGCGCGCCGCGCAGCTACTGAACTGGCGTCCGCAGGTCGACCTTGCGCACGGCCTCGACCAAACTTTCACATATTTTAAGGAACGTGCCCGCAAGTCCGTTTGATCATTAGATGACTGACCCTTCACTCATTCGGAATTTTTCGATAATCGCGCATATCGATCACGGCAAGTCGACGCTCGCCGATCGGCTGCTGGAGCGCACCGGCGCGCTTTCGAAGCGCGAACGCAAGGACCAGTTCCTCGATTCGATGGATCTCGAACGCGAGCGCGGCATCACCATCAAGGCGCGCTCGGTGCGGCTCAACTACACGGCCAAGGACGGCCGCACCTACATTCTGAATCTTATCGATACTCCCGGGCACGTCGATTTCGCGTATGAAGTTTCGCGCAGCCTCGCCGCGTGCGAGGGGGCGCTGCTGGTGGTAGACGCGAGCCAGGGCGTCGAGGCGCAAACTCTCGCCAACGTCTACATGGCGCTCGATCACGGCCTCGAAATAATTCCGGTTATCAACAAGATCGATTTGCCGGGCGCCGATGTCGCGCGCACCAAGCATCAGATCGAGGAGACCATCGGGCTCAGCGCCGAAGATGCGATCCTGACCAGCGCGAAGGAGGGCGTCGGCATCGACGATGTCCTCGAGGCGATCGTGCATCGCATTCCCGCGCCCAAAGTTCCCGCCGACACCGAGCCGCGCGCGCTGATTTTCGATAGCTGGTACAACGTTTACGAGGGCGTCATCGGGCTGATGCGCGTGATTGGGCGGCGAGCTTCGCAAGGGCATGAAAGTGCGCCTGATGGGCACCGGCAAAGACGGCGAGGTGATGCGGCTGGGGCATTTTACGCCGCATGAGGCGGCGGCCGAATCGCTCGGACCGGGCGAGGTCGGCTTCGTCGTCGCGAATATCAAGAGTGTGCAGGACATGCGCGTCGGCGACACGCTGACTGACGCGGAAAATCCTGCCGACAAGCCGCTCGAAGGTTTCAAGGAACTGAAGCCAATGGTGTTCGCCGGCCTTTATCCGACCGAGGCGAATCAGTATCCTGCGCTGCGCGATGCGATCGACAAGCTGCGCCTCAACGATGCGAGCTTCATTTGCGAGGCGGAAAATTCGCAGGCGCTCGGCTTCGGCTTCCGCGCCGGATTTCTCGGCCTCCTTCATATGGAGATCACGCAGGAGCGCCTGGAGCGCGAGCACGGCATCAATCTGATCGTGACCGCGCCGACTGTCGAATATCAGGTCCGCACCACCGACGGCGAAGTTACGATGGTGGATAATCCGTCGCGCCTGCCGGACGAGGGGCGTATCGAGGCGATCGAGGAGCCGTTCATCCTCGCGTCGATTCACATGCCCGACGAATACCTCGGCGCGGTGATGGCGCTATGCGAAGACCGCCGCGGCTTCCAGCAAGATTTGAAATACCTCGATGAGCATCGCGTCATCCTGCATTACGAGTTGCCGTTGGCGGAGATTGTCTTCGACTTTTATGACCGCCTGAAGTCCGTCAGCCGCGGTTACGCCTCGCTCGACTATGAACTTATGGACTTCCGCGCGGGGCCTCTGGTTAAATTGGATATTCGCATCAACGGCGAGGTTATCGACGCGCTCTCGATAATCGTGCATCGTGATAAGGCATATGATCGCGGACGCGCGTTGTGCGAAAAGATGCGCCAATTCATTCCGCGCCAGATGTTCGACATCGCGATTCAGGCCAGTATCGGGGCCAAAATTATCGCGCGCGAGAGCGTCAAGGCGCTGCGCAAAAACGTCACCGCGAAATGTTATGGCGGTGACATCACGCGCAAACGCAAGCTCCTCGAGAAGCAGAAAGAAGGCAAGAAGCGCATGAAGCAGGTTGGACGGGTCGAGATTCCGCAGGAGGCGTTTCTCGCCCTGCTTAAGGTCGGGGAGTGACGGTATCGTGGCGGAAGCAGCTCGCAATCTCCCCGGACCCAATGGTGAAACCCCGCGCCGCGACGCGTCAGCTCCGGCGCAGAAGTCAGCCGTACGCGAATATGGCGAGGCATTCGGCATCGCACTCGTTCTCGCGCTAATCATCCGCACCTTTTTCATTCAGGCCTACAAGATTCCGTCCGGTTCGATGGAGCCGACGCTGCTCATCGGCGATCACATCCTCGTCAACAAGCTGGTGTATGGCCTGCGGTTGCCCGATTCATTTTTCGGACTGACGATTCCCGGCATTCCATGGGGGCAGTACGTCTTCCCGCTCGAATCGATCCATCGTGGCGATGTGGTCGTGTTCGTTTTTCCACCCGATCCGACCAAGGACTTCATCAAGCGCGTGATCGGCATCCCCGGCGACAAGGTGCAGGTCAAGGACGGCAAGGTCTTCCTCAATGGCGCCGAGATGCCCGACCCGCACGCGCATTTCGATGTACCTCCGCAAGAGCGCTCGGCGGTGACCCCGCGCGATAATTTTCCGCCGCGCAATCCGGGCGATCCCAACGCCGATCCGGGGCCGGTCACGGTTCCCCCCGGCAAATATCTCATGATGGGCGACAATCGCGACCACAGCTATGACGGACGCTTCTGGGGATTCGTCGATGCCAATGAGGTTGAGGGACGCGCGGTTGTCATCTATTGGTCTTGGGACAGCGACGGTGCCGGCCTGCTGCCCATCCGATGGAACAGGTTCGGCAAAATCGTCTATTAACGTCAGGAGATCCAGGGGTGGCGGACGACGGTTTGAACAGAATCGGTGCGATGCTCGAGGAGTTGGGCGCCCGCTTCGAGCTGGTGGTCGAGGCGGTCTCGGGCTTCGGCGGAAAAGTCGACAAATTGAAGGATGAGATCTTCGGCCAGTTTGCCGAGGTCGGCAGCCAGATCCGTTTCATCTCCGATCAAATCGGCGAGAACCGCTCCGGCGTGAATTCATTGCGCGCGGACTTCGGCGCCGAAATGGTCCGCCTCAACGAATTCCTGGGCAAGACGCGCGTGGAATTTCGCGAACAGGTTGCGACCTCGGAGGCGAATCTGCGTGGTGCGATCTCCGCGCCATCGAATGGGGCCGCTCCTGAGAGGCCGATTCCCGACGGCGAGATCGGGCGCGATGTTGCCGAGAGCCTCAAGAAGCTCAGCGCCGAGATCAAGCAGACCAGCAAGGTGGTTTCGAGCTTAAGCCGCAAGTTCGAGCGCTTCGACGATCGCATGACGGTGCAGGTCAAGGACCAGGATCAGCGGTTGAAGAAGATCGAAGGCGGCGGCCGACGACGATAGATCGAATTTTCAACAGGTGTGGATGGTTCTCGAGAGCACCCGCTTGATCTGATTTCATCGCCCCTGTTTAATACTCCTCAGGCCTTTAACTTCACTCCTGCGAGGGTGAGAAGGGACGACGATGGAGAAATGCATTTTCAGACCCGACCGTGTACGCGGCCGGGTATTTTTTTGCGCTGACGCGAGCGGGTTCTAAGATGGCAGCCGCGCCTGCCACCACCGTCGTCGATTCGGCCACGGTGACGCGGTCGGTCAAGCGCCTCGCGCATGAGATCGCGGAGCGCAACACCGGCGCGCAAAACCTCGTGCTCATCGGCATCGTGCGTCGTGGTGCCGCGCTCGCCGAGCGCCTTGTCAATGCTCTGCATGAAGTCGGGACCGCGAACGTTCCGGTCGGCACCCTCGACATTTCCTCCTATCGCGACGACAAGAAGGGCGCGCCTGGCGATCCGCGGCTGCTCGGGCGCGACATCGCATTTTCCCTCGATGGCAAACGCGTCGTGCTCGTCGATGACGTGCTTTATACCGGCCGCACCGTGCGGGCCGCGCTCGGAGCAATATCGGATCTCGGCCGGCCCGAATCGATTCAGCTTGCGGTGCTGGTCGATCGCGGCGAACGCGAGGTCCCGATTCGCGCGGATTACGTTGGCAAAAACATTCCGACCCCCAAGGGTCAGCGTGTGTACGTGAAACTTTCCGAAGTCGACGGCTTCGACGGAGTCTTGGTGGGCGAATCGAAGTAGCATGGCGCGATTGCCGAAATACGACGTGGTCTCGATCGAGGATCTCGGGATCGCCGAGATCGAGCGCATCTTCACGCTCGCCGACGGATTCGCGGCCGCGCTGGAAAATTCCGAGCGGCTGACGGTCGCCGACGGTCTCATCATGGCGACGCTCTTCTATGAGCCGTCGACGCGCACGCGCCTCAGCTTCGAATCCGCGATGCATCGCCTCGGCGGCGCTGTCATCAGCTCCGCCGACATGCATGCGAGTTCGGCCGCCAAGGGCGAGAGCCTCGCCGACACGGTGCGCGTGGTCAGCGGCTATGCGGATCTGATCGTCATGCGGCATCCGCACGATGGCGCCGCGCGCGTCGCCGCCGAATACGCGCCGTGTCCGATCATCAATGCGGGCGATGGCAGCCGCGAGCATCCCACGCAGACTCTGTGCGACTTGTACATCCTGCGCAAGAAGAAGGGGCATTTGCGCGGACTCACCGTCGCGCTGTGCGGCGATTTGAAATTCGGCCGGACCGTGCACTCGTTGATTTATGCGCTCGCGCGATTCGGTGCGAACATCCTCGCGGTGCCTACCGCCGGAATGGATGTTCCCGATTACGTCCTGGAGCGCGTGCGCTCGGAGAGTCAGTATCGCTTCGCCACGGTTTCGATGGATGAGCTCAAGTCGCTGGCGGGCGGCCTCGATGCGCTCTACCTGACGCCGCGCGGACCGCATCAGATGGCGCTGTTCACTTCCGACATGCCGATCGAAAAAATTCCCGCCGGCCAGCCTCCCAAAGCTCTCGATGCGTTTTATGTCACACGCCTGCAGAAGGAGCGATTGCAAAACAAGAACGCGGATCCCGGCGAGTACGTCCGCTTCGATGCGCGCGCACTCAAGGGCAGCCGCACGCACGAGGCCGTCGTGATGCATCCGCTGCCGCGCACCACCGAGCTCGCCTACGAACTCGACGCCGATCCGCGCGCGGTTTATTTCGAGCAGGCCGCGGCTGGCGTTCCGGTGCGCATGGCGCTCATCGCGTGGATGCTGGAGAACGCAGAGACCGCCGATCGCGCGACGGCCAAGGCTCTCCCGCCGATGCGCTTCAAGCCGGAGAGCGCGCCGCGCTGCAACAATGCCAACTGCATCACGCGCTTCGAGGGCGCATATTTGAAGCCGCGTTTTCGCCTCGCGCGCGCCAGCACCGATTCTGCGCTGCTGCTGCGATGCGATTTTTGCGAGCGCGAGTTGCCGGTGGAGTTCGTCGGCCACGCCAGCTCGCATCGCTACTATCGCTACGATGAAGGCCTCGCGCGATTACGTCCGCGCACTGGATCGCGGAAGGGTCGCTCGCGGTTTTCGACAGCGTCAAACAGGCCGAGGAAGCCGGCTACGAGCCTTACAAGCGCGGGCCGCAGCGCGAAATCATGAATGCCGAGGAGGTCGAGCGCGCGGTTCGGTCGCTCGCCGACCAAATCGTGCAGGACCTCGGCGACGTGACTTCGGTCATGATCGTCGGCGTGGTGAGCCGCGGCGCGCTGCTCGGCATGCGCATCGCGTCATCTGATCGAGGCGTGCACCGGCGTCAAGATTCCCACTGCGCTCATCGATGTGTACGGCGCCGGCGATCCGATCCGCTCGATCGATGGGCCCGTCGATCAGTTCACCACCGAAGGCCGCGTCATCGTGCTGGTCGACGACGTTTTCAACAGCGGATGGACGGTGCAGCGCGCGATGGAGATGCTGTGGCGCAACGGCCGACCCGCGGCGGTCAAGCTCGCGGTGCTGATCGATCGCGGACATCGCGCGGTGCCGATTCGCCCCAATTACGTAGGGAAGAACATCCCGACCTCGCGCTCGGAGCGCGTGCAGGTTCGCCTCGGCCTCCTCGACGGCGAAGGCAATCACAAATCGCACGACCGCGTCACGATCTACTCAATGGTCGATTCGATGAAGGAGCCGGAGGCGGCGCGGTGAAGTCGATGCTGCTCAGTGGCGGACGCGTCATCGATCCCGCGAATGACCTCGACGGCCTCGCAGATGTGCTGGTGCTCGACGGCGTCATCGATGCGGTTGAGGAGCCCGGTCAGATTCGCGCTCGCGAAGGAGTGCCGACGATCGATGCGCAGGGTTGCTGGGTGATGCCGGGCCTCATCGATCCTCACGTACATCTGCGCGATCCGGGCTTTCCGCAAAAGGAAACCATCGCAACCGGATTGCGCGCGGCGGCTGCCGGAGGATTCACCGCGGTCGCGGCGATGGCGAACACTTCGCCGGTCGAACGACACACCCGAAATCGCGCGCTATATGCTCGACCGCGCGCGCGAGGTTCACGCATCGAGGCTGATTCCCGTTTCCGCGGTGACGAAGGGACTGCGGGGCGCGGAGTTGGTGGATTTCGCCGCGATGGTGGATGCGGGCGCGCGGCTTTTTTCCGACGATGGAATTCCGATTGATGATCAGGCGATTCTTGCGCGCGCCTTCGACGAGCTCGCGCAACTGAACTTCGCGGTCTCGCTCCATGAAGAGGATCGGCATCTTTCCGGATGAAGGCGCGGCCAACGCCGGCGAGGTGTCCAAGCGCCTCGGCGTGAAGGGCTATCCGAACTCCGCCGAGACCGCGCGCATCCGGCGCGACCTCGCGCTCGCAATCGGCACCGAGGCGCCGGTCCACATCGCGCATCTGTCATGCGCCGAGTCCGTCGAGCTGGTCCGTCATGCGCGGCGCAACGGCGCGAATATCACTTGCGAGGTGACGCCGCATCATTTCTGGCTCGACGATCACGCCGTCCTTCAATGGGGTCCCAATGCGAAGATGAATCCGCCGCTGCGCAGCGAGCGCGATGTCGAGGCGATTCGCGCCGCGATGGCCGATGGAACCATCGACATGATTGCGACCGATCACGCGCCGCACGATCCCGCCTCGAAGAATCTCGATCATCTCGCGGGATGTTTTCCGATGAGTGCATCTGCACTCTTACGGACGACGCGGCGAGCGCGTTCATGCGCGCTGCCAACGGCATCATCGGCCTCGAAACCTCGCTCGGCCTCGCGATGGCGACTGGTTCACAAAGGAATCATCTCCCCGCGCAGGATGGTTGAGATGATGTGTGTTAATCCTGCGCGTTTGATGCGGCTGGAGGCGGGCACGCTCTCGCCACAGATCGTCGCGGATGTCACTATCGTCGATCCGAATTTTGAATGGACGGTTGAACCCGCGAAATTTTTATCGAAGAGCCGCAACACTCCGTTCGCCGGCATGCGGCTTCGAGGCAAGGCAATGTTGACGATCGTCGGAGGTGAAATCGTGTACGACGCCAGACGGGAGGGCGCGCGGCTGATGGCGAAGAATGAAGCCATACTGGCGCTTGCCGATGGACGCACGTTTCGCGGATGCGCATTCGGCGCGATTGGCGAGACGGTCGGCGAGGTCGTGTTCAACACCGCGATGACCGGCTACCAGGAAGTGCTCACCGATCCGTCCTATAAAGGGCAGATCGTGTGCATGACGTATCCGGAAATCGGCAACGTCGGCATCAATCGCGAAGACGCCGAGTCGTCGCGCGATCTACGTCGAGGGTTTCATCGTCAGCGAATATTTGCCGCGCCCGTCGAACTGGCGTTCCGAAGAGTCGCTCGGCGACTACCTGAAAGACGCGGGTGTCGTCGGCATCGAGGGCATCGACACGCGCGCGCTGGTACGCCACATCCGCATGCACGGCGCGCAGGAGGCGGTGATTTCGAGCGTCGATCTCGAATCCCGAATCGTTGGTGCGCAAGGCGAAGGCGTCGCCCGGGCTGATCGGACGCGATCTCGTGACCGAGGTTTCGTGCGCGGCGCCCTACGACTGGGATCTGGGCGATTGGCAGCTCGGTCGCGGCTATCGAAACCTGCGCGAAGAACTTCGCGATGCGCCGCTGATCGTCGCGCTCGATTACGGCATCAAGCTCAACATCCTGCGGCGGCTTACTTCAACCGGCTTTCGCGTCAAAGTGCTGCCCGCGACCTCGAGCTGCCGAGTACATCCTCGCGCACAATCCCGACGGCGTTTTTCTTTCCAATGGCCCCGGCGATCCTGCCGCGCTTCCCTATGCGCACAAGGCGGTGAAGGGCGTGCTCGGCAAGAAGCCCGTGTTCGGCATCTGCCTCGGGCATCAGATACTCGGGCTCGCGCTCGGAGGAAAAACCTACAAATTGAACTTCGGGCATCATGGCGCGAATCATCCGGTCAAGGATCTTCGCACCAGCAAGGTGGAAATCACCTCGCAGAATCATGGCTTTGCGGTCGACGCCGACTCGGTGCGCGCTCGCGCCGAGCTGTCGCATGTGAATCTGAACGACAACACCGTCGAGGGTCTGCGCGGCGTCGGGGTGCCATTTTTCTCGGTGCAGTATCATCCGGAGGCGTCGCCGGGCCCGCATGACGCGGGATATCTGTTCGCGCGATTCCGCAAACTGGTGGAGGCGTTCCCGCGCTACGGCGCGGAGTCGCTCGATCGCATCATTGCCGGAGAATCCGGCGTGCCCTCGACTCGCAACACGCAAAACGATCGGACGTAAGAAGTGCCGCTTAGAAAAGATCTGAAATCGGTTCTGCTGATTGGCTCCGGTCCGATCGTGATCGGGCAGGCCTGCGAGTTCGACTATTCCGGGACCCAGGCGTTAAAGGCGCTGCGCGAGGAGGGTCTGCGCCTTATCCTGATCAATTCCAATCCCGCCACCATCATGACCGATCCGGAGTTGGCCGATCGCACTTACATCGAGCCGATGACGGTCGCGTCGATCACCAAGATCATCGAAAAGGAACGTCCCGATGCGATCCTTCCGACGGTCGGCGGCCAGACCGCGCTCAACCTCGCGATAGCGCTCGCCGAGGCAGGCGTGCTGGAGCACTTCAACGTCGAGCTGATCGGCGCGAAGCTGCCCGCGATCAAGAAGGCTGAGGATCGCGACCTGTTCAAATCCGCGATGATCAAAATCGGCCTCGAAGTGCCGGACTCCGACGTCGCACATTCATTGGAGGAGGCCGAGGCGATTCGCGCGCGGCTCGGCCATTGCCGCTGATCATTCGGCCCTCGCGCACGTTAGGCGGCACCGGAGGTTCCATCGCGCGCGAGCCCGACGATTTCCGCACCAAGGTCGCGTTCGGCCTCGACATGTCGCCAAGCCACGAGGTGCTCATCGAGGAATCGGTCGAGGGCTGGAAGGAATTCGAGCTCGAGGTGATGCGCGACATGGCCGACAACGTCGTCATCATCTGCTCGATCGAAAATCTCGATCGCGATGGGCGTGCACACTGGCGACTCGATCACGGTCGCGCCCGCGCAGACGCTCACCGACAAGGAATATCAGCTGATGCGCGATGCGGCGCTGCGCATCATCCGCGAGATCGGCGTCGACACCGGAGGCTCCAACATCCAGTTCGCGATCGATCCGCGCACCGGGCGCATGGTCGTCATCGAGATGAATCCGCGCGTGTCGCGTAGCTCCGCGCTCGCGTCGAAAGCGACCGGCTTTCCGATCGCGAAAATCGCCGCGAGGCTGGCGGTCGGCTACACGCTCGACGAGATTCCCAACGACATCACCAAGATGACGCCGTCGTGCTTCGAGCCGACCATCGACTATGTCGTGACCAAGGTGCCGCGCTTCACGTTCGAGAAGTTTCGCGGCGCCGTCGACGAGCTCGGCCCGCAGATGAAATCCGTTGGCGAGGCGATGGCGATCGGCCGCACCTTCAAGGAGTCGCTGCAGAAGGCGCTGCGCTCGCTGGAAATTTCGTCATGGGGCCTCGAAAGCAAAATCGTCGGCCTCAGCGCCGAGGCCGCGATGGCCGAGGTTCGCGCGCGCCTCGCGACGCCCAACAGCTTTCGCATCTACTACCTCGCCGATGCGATTCGTCTCGGCGTGTCGCCCGACGAGATTTATCAGCTATCGCATATCGATCCTTGGTTCATCGATGCGATCGCCGAGATCGTCGCGACCGAGGAGCGCATCCGGCAGGACGATCTCACGCCCGAGTTTATGCGCGAGCTCAAGGTGATGGGCTTTTCCGATCGCCGCATCGCCGACCTGCGCGGCGCCGAGGAGCTCGACGATCCTCAACCGCCGCCGCGAGCTCGGCGTCACTCCGGTCTACAAGCTGGTCGATACCTGCGGCGCCGAGTTCCCCGCCTTCACGCCGTATTACTACTCGACCTACGAGGGCGAGGACGAGGCCAAGCCCGACGCTACCAGCCGTAAGATTATGATACTCGGAGGCGGCCCGAATCGCATCGGGCAGGGCATCGAGTTCGACTACTGCTGCGTGCATGCGAGCCTCGCGCTCAAGGCCGCCGGCTTCGAGACCATCATGGTCAATTGCAATCCCGAAACCGTCTCGACCGATTACGACATTTCCGATCGCCTCTACTTCGAGCCGCTCACCTTCGAAGATGTGATGGCGATTGTCGAGCGCGAGAAGCCCGCCGGCGTCATCGTGCAGTTCGGCGGCCAGACGCCGCTCAAGCTCGCGGTGCCGCTGAGCGAGGCGGGCGTCCCGATTCTGGGAACGTCGCCTGATGCAATCGATCGCGCGGAGGATCGCGAGCGCTTCAACCAGCTCGTCGACAAGCTCGGGCTGCGCCAGCCCAAGGGCGTGCTCGCGCGCGGCCTCGACGATGCGATCGCGGGCGCCAACGCGATCGGCTATCCGGTCCTGATTCGGCCCTCGTACGTCCTCGGCGGCCGCGCGATGGAGGTGATTCCCGATGAGATCAACCTCCGCCGTTACGTGGCGAACGCTCTGCTCGCCGAGCGAGCGCCATCCGCTGCTGATCGATCGCTACCTGCAAGGCGCGGTCGAGGTCAACGTCGACGCGATCTCCGACGGCGAGACGGTCGTCATCGGCGGCATCATGGAGCATGTCGAGAACGCCGGCATCCATTCGGGCGACAGCGCTTGCGCGCTTCCTCCGCGCACGCTCACGCAAGCCGATTCAGGACGCGCTCGTGAAGCAAACCCGAATGCTGGCGCGCGAGCTCGGCGTGATCGGCCTCATCAACGTGCAGTTCGCGATTTTCGAGGGCGAGATCTACATCTCGAAGTAAATCCGCGCGCCTCGCGCACCATTCCGTTCGTCAGCAAGGCGATCGGCGTGCCGCTGGCGAAGCTGGCGGCGCTCGCGATGGCGGGGCAGAAGCTCGAAGAGCTCGGCTTCACGACGGAGCGCATCCCTACGCATGTCTCGGTCAAGGAGTCGGTCTTCCCGTTCGGGCGCTTCCTCGGCGTCGACACGATGCTCGGTCCCGAGATGAAATCGACCGGCGAGGTGATGGGCATCGACAGCAACTTCGCGATGGCGTTCGCGAAGGCCGAACTGGCGGCCTCGACCGATCTGCCGCTGCGGGCCAGGTCGCGGTGAGCGTGCGCGATGAGGACAAGCGCGAGCTGGAGCCGATCGCGCGCGGCCTGTCATGGATGGGCTTCCGGCTCGTCGCGACGCGCGGCACCGCGCGCCACATCCGCAACCTCGGCATCCCGTGCGCGGAGATCAACAAGGTCAGCCAGGGCAGTCCCAACATCGTCGAATGCATCAAGGCGGGCGAGGTCGCGCTGGTCATCAACACGCCCGATGTGGAAGGGACTGCGGATTCATTTTCGATTCGGCGCACCGCGCTGGATATGCGCCTGCCGTTTTGCACGACGATGGCGGGTGCGCAGGCCGCGGTCGAGGGCATCCGCGCGCTCAAGACGCAGCCGTTCGAGGTCAAGGCGCTCCAGGATTATCATCCGCGTTAGTTGAGGATGTTCGATTGGCGTGCTGCGCTGTCTAGTTGCCATCGCCGCCATCGTCGCGAGGTTTGCGTTCGTCGCGCTATGCGCGATTCTCGTGCCCACCAACGCGCGCGCGCAGGTAAGCAACGACAACAGCGACGATACGTTCTTCGCTCATCCGGACACGCTGCCGTGGTGGATCTCGGCGCAAGGCAACTACATCTTTCAATGGCATCCGCGCTTTCATGCTGATTACAGCGGTCCCCGCAGCTTCGATCACGCCTCCGAGCAGGCGGTGTCCGCCATCGAGACGCTCTACACCGGCCTCCGCATAGAGTCCCACCACTGAGGCGGTGTTCGATCTCGAGAGCGCGGGCGGACGCGGCCTCAGCCAATGTGACCGGCCTCGCGGGCTCTGCCCAACATCGATGCGGTCAGGCAGCTCGACGGTGTCCCATATCATCGCGCGGCTCTGGTATCGCGAGGTGATTCCGCTCAGCACCGACAGCATCGAGGTTGAGCGCGGGCCGCTCTCGCAGCTCACCACGCTGCCGGCGCGCCGCCTCGACATCCATTTCGGCAAGTTCGACCTGGTGGATTTTTTCGATCTCGACAGCGTCGCCAACGACAGCCATATGCAGTTCCTGAACTGGACGGTGGCGAACAATGGCGCTTTCGACTACGCGGCGGACGTGCGCGGCTACACCTACGGCCTCATCCTCGATCTCGAGGATCGCATAGTGGGGATTCCGCTTCGGCGAGGCGATGCTGTCCAGGCGTCGCCAACGGGCTCAACGTTCAAAAGAATCTGCAGGACGCGCATTCCGAGAATTATGAATTCGAGTTCCGACCGCCGCTGATGCGCGAATCGGCGACACCGCTATCCGCCTCCTCGCGTTCACCAACTTCGCCAACATGGGCGACTATCATCAGGCGATCGATTCTTTCCTTGCCGGAAAAACGCCGACGCCCGAAATCGATGCGGCATCCTATGCAGGTAGTCGCTCAAATACGGGTTCGGCATCAATGTGGAACAGGAGTTTACCGATTACCTTCGCGGCTTCATGCACGCCGGATGGAACGAGGGTCAGCATGAAACCTGGAACTACACCGAATGCGATCAGACCGTTGCGGTCGGCGGCGATCTTCGCGGCGCGCTATGGAGCCGTGCGCAGGACAAGTTCGGCCTCGCGTTGGTTGCCAATGGAATCTCGCGCAACCATCAGCGCTACCTCGCGTTGGGCGGCCTCGGCTTTGACCTCGGCGATGGCCGGCTGACCTACGGCGCCGAGAAAATCATGGAGGCCTACTACAACTTTCCGATTCCGCTCCATAGCGGCATCTTCGGCGCGATCGATCTGCAGTATGTGGACGATCCGGGCTACAACCGCGATCGCGGTCCGGTGATCATTCCTGGCCTCCGGTTGCATGTGGAATTGTGAGGCGTTCGCGAACGATTCGTCGCACGGCATTCGATCGGCGTCTGGTGCCCGCACGACATCAATAGCGCGCCTGCGTCTTGCTTTGATCCCGACCGAGGCTGCCGAGTGGAGGGACCTCCGCGAAGCGATGTTCTTTTGGCCTTGGTAGGTGCCGTTCGCGAACGACCCGTCAGAATCCTGACACCCAGCTGAAACCGCCGGTAGATTACAGATTCGCACTTGTGTAATCTTGCAATCATGAAGGAGAAAGCAATTCACCGATTGCGAACTCCAAAGACCGGCGTATTTGAAGTCTTGAGCCAATCTTGAGCGACGCCTGACGCGCCCGCGCGCGCCGCACTCGACCGGGCGCGCCAGATCGCACTAATCCTCGAAGCCGATCGCTCACCCACTCCATTTGTTTTCCCGACCGACGTGGGCGGGATCCAGTTTGAATGGAAGAGCGATGGACGCGAACTCGACATCGAAGTATTGCCGGAAGGAACCCATCTTTCCTTTCTTACTCTGGTAGCGGCAAAGTCACCTCCGAGGGAGAGATTCCGGACAACTTTGAACGCCGAGTGCGCTCGCTGCTGAGCTGGATGGTGTCGCCAGGAGTTGGCGCTAAGCCGTCTTTGGCGGTCTGATCAATTTCGCTGCCCTGACCATCCGCGCGGAAGAGCTGGCGGGGATGCGATCGCCGGGAGAGTCCCGCCTATAACCCAGAACATGTCCAACCGGCGGTTCGCTAGAGGCCAGAATGAGGCCCGCGTCTCTGACCGCTTGGGCGGTGACCTCTGCCAGACCGTCGTTCGGATGACCATCCAGCACCTCTTCAGCGCTAACTCGATCGGAACGAAAAAGAGACAATTCCTTTGTGCGGAAAGCACCGTCGGAAATAACGGGGTTACCGCCGTGTCGAACTGAAAGTAACCCGATTGAATGCGTCGGTACAGGATGATTTCGCCCGGGATGGAAGGATCATCGACGACCATGGCGGCCACATAATGTCACTTCGAGTGAACCTCGCGCTACCGAAGATCGTCGTAAACTTGCGCGCGTGCACTCCAGGCAGGCATAATGATCACCCTCCGCAAGCCCCGGAAGCGTGCGAGCGACCCATGCGCTAGCCGTTTTGCATGACGCGGCAGGTGCGCGCTCTTTCTGTCATGCCGAGCGAACTCGAGGGACCTCCACGAAGCGATGCTCCTAAACCCTCTCCCGATGGGACGCGAAGCCGCTGAGGCGGAGCGAAGCGGAGCCCGAAGCGAAATGGGAAGGTTGGTCGCGATTTTATCGCGACCTGGTGAGGAACCTTATTCAGCACGCGTCCTCGCGCGCGACTCGCTTTTGAAGCTCCCGTACCGACACCCTCGCTGCCATAGATCCTTGTACTTCCGCGCGGATGGCAGGATCGCGCCGCGCCGTTCGACCGCATGCAACCGGGAGGTGAAGGGCAGGGCGCATGTACCGGGGAATGGTGTGAGCCAGTTAATACTCAGGTCGGCTGGCTATTAAGCCGATGGCATCAAATTCTCATCTGGCTGCCTGCTTATCTTGTCTGAGGAAATAAGTGCTGTTTTTGCGATATCTTTTTTATTCGGGACGCAGAATCTGGCAGATTGCCATCCTTGACTCCACTTCACGCGGCTTTCAGACTTCGACTCAATCAAAATCATGTACGGTCATGTTCCCAGCAACAACACAAATTCGAGCAGTCTCGGTTGGGCTGCCTCCATTGGGCGGCCGAGAGCATAGGGGAAATTCCGCGCAACGGCGTCTCAGAACGGATCATCGGCAAGGTCCAGTTCCCATAGATCCTTGTACTTCCGCGCGGATGGCAGGATCGCGCCGCGCCGTTCGACCGCATGCAACCCGAAGGGGGAGTGAAGGGCAGGGCGTCCCCGGGGAATGGTGTGAGCCAGTTAATACTAGGTCGGCTGGCTATTAAGCTGATGGCATCAAATTCTCATCTGGCTGCCTGCTTATCTTGTCTGAGGAAATAAGTGCTGTTTTTGCGATATCTTTTTTATTCGGGACGCAGAATCTGGCAGATTGCCATCCTTGACTCCACTTCACGCGGCTTTCAGACTTCGACTCAATCAAAATCATGTACGGTCATGTTCCCAGCAACAACACAAATTCGAGCAGTCTCGGTTGGGCTGCCTCCCATTGGGCGGCCGAGAGCATCAGGGGAAATTCCGCGCAACGGCGTCTCAGAGAAAACCGATCATGGCAAGATTGCAGCTTTTGCCATAGATCCTTGTACTTCCGCGCGGATGGCAGGATCGCGCCGCGCCGTTCGACCGCATGCAACCCGAAGGGGGAGTGAAGGGCAGGGCGTCCCCGGGGAATGGTGTGAGCCAGTTGCGCCTAGCAGAGGTGGATACTGCGTCGAAGAAGTATTGATCTATCTGGAAGCTTGAATTAAAGATTAATGCGACAGGCCGGAGATTTTCTAATTTACGGAGGTTGAACGAATGGTGATGAAAGTAGGGATTACCAACGGGGACAGGAGATTTGAACTTGAAGGGACACGCGAAGAAATCGACGAACGATTCCCACGCTGTTCGAGTGGGTCAACGCGCAGGCACGTGCGGAGACCGATAGCGAGCGGGTCGATGGAACGGAAGAGCGACCAGTCGAGCGGACAACGCTCAGAACGTTCCTTCGGAACAAGGGTCCGACGAATACCTACGAGGCTATTGCCGTTGTTCTTCATTACGAGCGCACCCACTCAGGGCGGGACGAATTGTCCGGAGAGGAGATCCGCACCTGTCTTATTCAGGGAGGCCACAGACCGCCGAACGCGATGGGCCAGGCATTGACAGACTGCAAACGGCGCTACGGATATATAGACATCGGGTCGAGGAAGGGTAACTGGAAGCTTAGTCATCGAGGCGAGACTTTGGTCGAGCTGGATTGTCCGAAAAACAGGGAGTAGCCAATGCAACTGTCATTTGCAGAAATTTGGGCGCTAGTTCCAAAGAGCAAACTCACCAACAGCATGAAAGTTACGCTGGCTGTTTGCGAAGGGCAGCGCGAACTTCAGGCAAGCGAAGTGCCAACCGTCGCGGTTTCGAAAATTCTAACTTTGAGGTGTAGAGGGAAGGCGCCAGCCAACAATTCCGGCGCGCTCTCAAAGGCCGCCCCTTATGTCGATCCTCGCGGGGATTCTCGGAACCGAAAATGGTCGGTGATCTGTTTCGGGACTTAGAATGATTAGGGAAGCGACTGGCATCGATCTCTCTGAACCAGATGCGTCCCTCCAACGTGATCTAGGACTCGTTGATTTGCACCCATTAATTCGTGATTCAGCCGGCGAGCTTTTCTCCAATGGTAGTTTTGATGAGGCGGTCGGTCGCTGTGCGAAAGCCCTGAACGCCCGGGTTCGATTAAAGACGTCCAGAAACACGCGACGAAGGCGTGGCGATGATGCATCAGGTTTTCGCCCGAGACGAGAATTGCCACGCGCGTCTGGTATGGGGATTTAGAAGGACGATTGGGAGAAAATCGCCAAGAGGGGTTGAGGTCGCTGATGGCTGCGATCCAACAAGGCATTGCGAACGTGGACAAGCACGGTGAACTGGGAGTTTCTAGCCCGATCGAAGCTCTGGAGTTGCTGCGGTGATGAGCTTTGCAGCGAGGCTCGTTGAGCAATGCAAACTTGTCAGCCGAATAAAGTTGCCCTCGCAAGTTAATCCTGTCGTGATTTAACGATCGGATTGTGGCGATGAGGTATGCGCCCGGTCATTGCTCGAACTTTGTGGCCCGTGCGGCACCTCGCAAGGCGCGTGGCCGTCACCGTCTTCACAGTTGTCGCTTTGCAAAAATTGCGGCAACCGCGCAGAGCAGGCAGCATCGCTTCGCGGAGGTCCCTCGACTCGGCAGCCTCGCTCGAGATGACAGAAAGAGGAGAGCCGGAGCAGAAGAGGAATCATAAGTCGCGCGCCGAAGACAAAAGATGGCGCGCTGTGTAAGGTCCCTCACCAGCGCCATCGGATGACGCAACCTCTTTAACTTCGCTTCGGGCTCCGCTGCGCTCCGCCTCAGCGGCTTCGCGTCCCATCGGGAGAGGGCAGAAAGAGGGAAGGGTAGGCGGTGTGGCGTTCGGCGGAAATTTCGGACTGAATAGTTGGCGATGGCTGCCGGCACGTCCATCGCGGATTCCATAAAACCGCTCTCCTTGAAAACCCCCATCGCCGCGATGACGGGGATCGGGCCCAAACGCGCCGAGGCCCTCGAGGCCAAGAATATCCGCGTCGTCGAGGACCTGCTGTTTCATCTGCCCGCGCGCTATCAGGACTGGCGCGAGCGCAGGACCATCGCGACAACTCGAACCCGGCACCATCGCGGTCGTCGAGGGCACGCTCTCGGGCGTCCGCGAGCGTCCGATGCCCGGCGCGCGATGGCGTCGCCTCGTCACCGCCTCGCTCACCGACGCCGCCGGCGCGCAGCTTCGGCTGGTCTGGTTCAACCTGCCGTCATACATGCGCGGCCGGATGCCCGATGGCCTCCGCGTCGCCGCGTATGGGCGCGTCACGAAGGCAGAAGATGGGCATGTGGAAATGATGCAGCCCGAGCTGCGTTCCGAATCTGCCGACGACGGCTCATACAATGACAAGGGCGGTCCGGTTCGCCCGGTTTATCGATTGCCCGAAGGCATTCCGCAACGCCTGTATGCGTCGATGGTTGCGACGGCGCTCGATCAGGCAGCCTCGAGAATCCCAGGCGCGATTCCGGAGCCGGCGCGCATCGCGGAGAAGCTGTCGTACAATTGCCGATGCGCTGGAGTATCTGCATCGCCCGCCTGCTGATGCCGATTTGAAGGAGCTCGCGAAGGGCCGCTCGATGGGACATAGCACGCTCGCCTTCGATGAGCTGTTCGGGTTCGAGCTGGCGATGTGTATCGAGCGCGAGCGTTCGAAGCGTCGGCGCGGCATCGAGCTCGCGTGCTGATGCGAAGCTGACGAATCAATTCATCGAAACAATTCCATTCGAGATGACCGGCGCGCAGCGCCGCACGATCGAGGAGATCGGCGCCGACCTCGCATCGCCGCGCCAGATGAATCGCATCCTCATCGGCGACGTTGGCAGCGGCAAAACCGCGGTCGCTTTCTGGGCGATGATTCGCGCGGCGGAATCGGGCGCGCAGGCGATCATGATGGCGCCGACTGAGTTGCTCGCCGAGCAGCATTATCGCAGTTTCCGAAAATTATGTGGCGGGCTCGGTCTTCGAAGCGAATTGCTGACAGGACGCAGCGTCGGCGCCGCGCGGACTGCGACGTTGCGCGATCTCGCGCGCGGCGATTTGCCGATCGCATTCGGCACCCAGGCGCTCATCCAGCAAAAGGTCCGCGTCGCGAAGCTGGGTCTCGGCATCGTCGACGAGCAGCATCGATTCGGCGTGTTCGATCGCGCGAAGCTGAAAGCGCTCGGCCCCAACGCGAACACACTGATGATGACGGCGACGCCGATTCCGCGCAGCCTCGCGATGTCGCTGTTCGCCAACCTCGACGTCTCGGTGCTCGACGAGATGCCGCCCGGGCGCACCCCCATCGCGACCGAAATTTTTCCCGAAGACCGCCTGGATGCGGTCGATGCGATCGTCGCCGACGAAATCGCGCGCGGCCATCGCGCCTACTACGTGCTGCCGCTCATCGAAAATGACGATGACGAGGACGCCGAGGTGAAGACTGTTACCGCGATGGCGGTGCGGATGCGCAAGGGGCGGCTGCGCGACGCCGGCCTCGGCATCCTGCACGGGCGGATGAAGGCGCTCGACAAGGACCGCGTGATGCGCGAGTTTCGCGACGGTATCATCAAGGTGCTGATCGCGACGACGGTGGTCGAGGTGGGGATAGACGTACCCGAGGCGACGGTGATCGCGATTATCGCGGCGGAGAGATACGGCCTCGCGCAGTTGCATCAGCTGCGCGGCCGCGTTGGGCGCGGGCCGGATGCCTCGCGATGCTGCCTCGTCATGTCGCGCGAGGCGGATGCGACGGCGCAGGCGCGACTTAAAGTAATAGTTGAACATTCGACGGGGAACGCAATCGCGCAGGCCGACCTCGACCTGCGCGGGCCGGGCGACCTGCTCGGCGCGCGGCAGACCGGCGCATTGCCGTTGCGGTTTCTTCGCTACGTCAATGATCCGATGATGATAGGGCGGGCGCGCGAGATGGCCGAGGCGTGGCTTAAGCGCGACGCGACGCTGGCGACGGTGGCCTCGCGCGGAGCCAAGGCGGCGCTGAAGAAGATGCTCGCGATGGGGTTCAGCCTCGCGGATGTGGGGTGAAGGCGAAGTATGGCGGCGAAGAAAGAAAAATTTAAAGCGAGCGAGCAGATCGAGCGACGCCACGAGACGTCGGCGGGTGGCGTGGTATGGCGTCGCAACGGCGGCAAGCTCGAAATCGTCATGGCGCGGCCGGCCGGCAAGGATGCGTGGGTGCTGCCGAAGGGGCAGCCGAATCCGGGCGAGAAGCTCATCGAGACCGCGGCGCGCGAGACGCGCGAGGAAACCGGCCTCGTAGTCGAGCCGGGCCTTGAGGTAGGAAAAATCTCCTACGTGTTTTCATGGCGCGATGCGCCGGGCAAGCCGCTGGTCCGCATCTTCAAGAACGTCCACTACTTCCTGATGGAGCCGCGCAGCGGCAGCCTCGATGCGCACGATCACGAGATGGACGAGGTGCGCTGGATGGACATCGAGGAGGCGGAGCATCGCGCGAGTTACCGGAGCGATCGCGAGATAATCGTGAAGGCGCGCGGGATGCTGACGGCGTAGCATGCGCATCGCGATCGCATGCCTCGCGCTGCTGACGCTTGCGGCAACGTCACATGCGCAGACCGCGCAGACCGCGCCGTTGGAGCCACCTCCGGCGGGGCGCGTGATCAGCGGATGGGCAGGGCAGGGCGATGCGGACCTCGCGGCATATGACAAAATCGTCGCCCCGCATCCTCCGGCGATGATCGCATTCAATGTAGCGGCGGACTCCGCGCAGGTCGCGCAGTTCATGCAGCGTTATCACGACTTCGCATCGCGGCGCGGATTTTTCATCGCGCTGATCGGTTTGCATTTTCGCGGCGACGAACACAACGTCGCGACCGGCATGCGCGACCCGGACCTGCTGGTGCTGGGGGACGGACTGCGCGACGTTGGCCGGCCAGCGCTGCTGCGCATAGGCTATGAGTTCAACAACCCGGGCGCGCTCTACGAGCCATCGGCATACATCGGCGCGTTTCGCCATGCGACCGACGTTTTGCGCAAGGACAAGCTCAATTTCGCGACGGTCTGGGATGCGGGTGCGCGCGGACTGAGCGATCCGCATTACATGAAATGGTATCCGGGCGACGACGTGGTCGATTGGTGGGAAGTTGATTTCGCCGACGCGAAGGATTTCAGCCGCGCCGAGAGCAAGGCGTTTCTCGACGATGCGACGCATCATCGCAAGCCGGTCGTCGTCAGCGTGTCGCTCGGCAAAGCGAAGTCCGATTCCGAGGCGCTGAAATATTGCGCGGCAACTTTTGATCTCATACGCACAAATGCGGCGACAAAGGCGCTCAGCAATTTGTCCAACGATGCGTTTGTCCCGATGGCCGAAGACGGCGGCATACGTGAAGCAGCAGCTCGCTGATCCGCGCTTCATCGATGCGACCGAAGCGCCCGCGCTTTTCCGTCCGCCTCGTTCCGATGAGTGAACGCCGTGCTGGTTCCAAGCCTTGGCTGAGTGATAGAAACGACCAGTTGTCGCCAGGCGGGGAAACGTCGATGCGTTGCTCGAAGTGCGGGACCGAAAGCACGACCGGCAAGAAGTTCTGCGCCGCGTGTGGCAGTGCGCTGACCAATCGCTGCCCGAAGTGCGGCGCCGATAATGCTCCCGCATCGGCCTTTTGCGAGGATTGTGGCAGTGCACTCGCCGTCAACGCCGCGCCTGCAGCTACCCATTCACCTCAGACCGGATCGACGGCTCCCAATGTTAGAATCACAGCCGAGCGGTCGGCCGACGACGCGATCGAGGGCGAGCGCAAGACGGTCACCGCGCTGTTCGCCGATATCAAGGGATCGATGGACCTGATGGAGGACATCGATCCTGAGGAAGCGCGGACGATCGTCGATCCGGCGCTCAAGTTGATGATCGACGCGGTGCATCGCTACGACGGCTACATCGTGCAATCAACCGGCGACGGCATCTTCGCGCTGTTCGGCGCGCCGGTTGCACACGAGGACCATCCGCAGCGCGCGCTCTACGCGGCGTTGCGCATCCAGGAAGAGATGCGCCGCTATTCCACGAAACTGCGCGAGGCCGGGAATCCGCCGCTCGAGGCGCGCGTCGGCGTCAATACCGGCGAAACCGTGGTGCGTTCGATCAAAACCGGCGACGCGCATACCGAGTACACGCCGATTGGGCATTCGACCAGCCTCGCCTCGCGGATGCAGACGCTCGCGCCGACCGGCTCGATCGCAGTCACCGAAGCGACGGAAAAGTTGTGTGCCGGCTATTTCAATTTCAAGCCGCTCGGCCCTACGCGCGTCAAAGGCGTCACCGAGCCGGTCAACGTCTTCGAGGTCATCGGGCTTGGGCCGCTGCGGACTCGCTTGCAGCGCTCGGCCGGGCGCGGGCTCACGAAGTTTGTCGGCCGTCAGCGCGAGATGGAGGCGCTCAGGCACACGCTCGAACAGACCAAGGCAGGACATGGCCAAATCGTTGCGGCGATCGCCGAGCCGGGATTGGGCAAATCGCGGTTGTTCTACGAGTTCAAGGCGGTCTCCGAATCCGGATGCATGGTGTTGGAGGCGTTCTCGGTCTCGTTCGGCAAGGCGTCGGCTTATTTGCCGGTCATCGATCTGTTGCGCGGTTACTTCAGGTTCACCGACGATGACGATCTACGCACGCGGCGGGAAAAGTTGACCGGCCGCGTACTCGCACTCGACCGTACATTGGGGGACACGCTGCCCTACCTGTTTGCCTTGCTGGGGGTAATCGAAGGCGGTGATCCCTTGGCGCAAATGGACGAGCAGGTGCGGAAGCGGCGCACGCTGGAGGCGATAAAACGTATTCTGTTGCGGGAGTCGCTTAACCAGCCGTTGCTGGTGATCTTTGAAGACCTGCACTGGATTGACGCCGAGACGCAGGAATTTCTGAACCTGTTGGCGGGCTCCATCGGAACCGCGAAAATTCTGCTGATGGTGAACTACCGTCCCGAGTACTCGCATCGGTGGAACAGCAAGACCTACTACACACAGTTGCGGCTCGACCCGTTGGGACGCGAGCGCGCCGAGGAGATGCTAGCGGCGCTGCTGGGCGACGGCAAAGACCTGGTTCCGCTCAAACGGCTCATCATCGAACGGACCGAGGGCACGCCATTCTTCATGGAAGAGATGGTGCAGGCGCTCTTTGAAGAAGGCGTTCTGAATCGCAACGGCGCGGTGAAGCTTGCCAGGTCGATGAACGCGGTAAAGGTTCCGGCCACCGTGCAGGCGGTGCTCGCCTCACGTATCGACCGTCTGCCGCGCGAGGAGAAGGAGTTGCTGCAAACGCTGGCCGTGCTCGGCCGTGAGTTCGCGCTTGCACTGGTCGAGCGGGTGACGCTGAGGCCGAGAGAGGAGTTGGAGCGGATGCTCTCTCATCTGCAGTTCGGCGAGTTCATCTACGAGCAGCCCGCGGTCGGCGACGTCGAATACATTTTCAAGCACGCGCTGACGCAGGAGGTCGCTTACAACTCGGTGCTGCTGGAGCAGCGCAAACTGCTGCACGAATCCATCGGTCGGGCGATCGAGTCGCTTTATGGCGAGCATCCCGATGAACACCTGGAAGCACTCGCTCATCACTACTCGCGCGCGTCCAATGGGCCAAAGGCAGGCCATTATCTCCGGCTGGCGGGGCAGCGGGCGGCGCTGCGAAGTGCCTTCTCCCACGCAGTTACGCAGTTCCGTGCGGCGCTCGAACTACTGCGCAAGCTGCCCGCCGATCACGAACGGCTTCGCGAGGAGCTTGCGACCGAGATCGCGTTGGCCGGCACGCTATTGGGCTACCAAAGCTATGGCGCTCCCATGGAGGTGGAAGGCGGCTATCTTCGGGCACGCGAAATCGCCACCCAACTTGACGATAAAGCTGCGCTGCTCGCCGTGTTGACGGGCCTGACGCTCTTTTATCGGTTCCGTTTGGAGATGGAGAAATCGTGCGCGCTTGGTGAGGAATTCGTCGCGCAGGCCCAGGCTTACGACCCGAATAGTCTCGGAACGGCTCATTTTCGCCTTAGTGATGCGTTGCTGCATTTGGGTGACCTCGAACTTTCTCGTCACCACTACGAGCAAGCCAAAAGCTCGGGAAAATCCATTAGGACCCTGGTTGGTGCAAACGCTCAGTCGATATTACTAGTCCACGGTGCGCTAACCTTCTGGATTCTTGGATACCCGGCGCGGGCGCTTGATTTGAGTCGCCACGCGTTGGATCTGGCGCGAGGGGAGAGACACGCTGTGCCGATTTCCGTGGTCCTGGATTTTGCGGCCGAGCTCCATCGCTGGCTGCGCGACCGATCAACGGTGTTGAAACGCGCGAAAGAGCTGCAAGCGCACGCCGACGAGCACGGGATGTCTTTCTTTTCGGCGAGAGCTACGGCGCTCCGAGGATGGGCGCTGGCCGACGGGGGAAGCACTCACGAGGGAATCGCGGAAATGCGCCGATCACTGCGCTCATTCGACCAGGCGGGTGCACGCGTGCGTACTTTCGACTTCGCACCGCTCGCCGAAACGTGCGGCAGAGTGGGGCAACTGGGAGCCGGGCTAGATCTCATTAAACGGGCCCTCACTCAGGTTTCGGAAACCGGCGAGCGCATTTCCGAAGCAGAACTTCACCGGATCAAGGGCGAACTCCTGCTAAACCAGAACCCTACGAACGAGCACGAAGCAGAAGGGTGTTTCCGATCCGCCATCGAAATCGCGCAACGCCAGAGCGCCAAGTCATGGGAATTGCGCGCGACCACAAGCCTGGCGCGGCTGCTCGCGAAGCAAGGACATCCCGACGAAGCGCGCTCTATGCTCGCCGAAATCTACAACTGGTTCACCGAAGGCTTCGATACCGCCGACTTGAAGGACGCCAAAGCGCTGCTCGACGAATTGAGCGGCTAGATTTCAAAGCGATCTCGTGAGCATCGATGTAACCTACCGGCTGGCGCGGGAGGACGACCTCTCCACGATGCGCCTCATCCAGAGCAAGGCGCTGTACGATCTGGTCGTGACGCGCAGCGGCGCGCCACCTTCCGCCATCGCCATTACCGATGAGCCGAGCACCGAGATGCGCCATCTGTTGCGCACCGATCCCAAGCTCGCATGGCTCGCGATTGAAGATGCCCGCCCGATCGGCTTCAGCGTCGGGTTCGTGCGCGATGAATTGTGGTTCCTCGCGGACCTGTTCGTGCTGCCCGAGGCGCATAGCAAAGGCGTCGGAGGCGAGCTGCTCAAGCGATGCCTCGAGGGTGGCATCGAGCGCGGCGTGCGCGTTCGCGCAGTGGCATCGAGCCACGACCCAGGTGCGCAGAGGCTTTATATCCGGGCCGGTATGATTCCGCGCTTCCCGCTTTACGGAATCGAGGGCGCCGCGCACGGACTCAGCGAGTTGGCATCGCCAAGGGCGCCGATGAAGGAGACCGTCAAACCGGCCGCGCTATCGAAAGCATGGATTCGCAAACTCGGCGACCTCGATGAGATCATTTGGGGACGGCGGCGCGACGGCGAACATCGCTTCTGGCTCGACGAGTGCAAGTTCAACTGCCTGACGATCGCTGATACGTCCGGCGCGCTGCTCGCATACGCCTATTATGCGAGCCCCACCAGCCGCGCGCCCTGGGACCGCGAGGCATACCGCATCGGGCCGGTTGGCGCGCGCAGCGCGCGTCAGCAGCTCACGCTTTTGCGCGCGATCGGCGATGCGATGAAGGAACACGCCGGCGCGACTGTCGAGTTCCGGGTTCCGGGAATCAATATGACCGTCCTGAGCGCGCTGCTAGGAGCGGGATTCAAGATCGATCACATCGGACACTTCATGTCCTCGCGAAGCTTCGGCCGCTTCGATCGATACCTGCCCTCGGGCGGGACGCTTTTGTAAGTCGGGGGACGGGAGGATCATCCAATATCGCGCAATATCGCGCCCGAAAACTGGGTACTCGTCTCGTTCCCCGCGTTTAGGTACGCTCCATGCGATGGTGACGGTTGAGCTGGAGCGGGTTCGCAAGTCCTACGACAATTTTATAGCGGTCGACGATCTTTCGTTTTCAATTTCCTCGGGTCAGATCTTTGGTCTGCTCGGCCCCAACGGCGCCGGCAAAACCAGCTCGATTCGGATGATGATCGGCATCATCACTCCCGACGCCGGCGCGGTGCGGCTGTTCGGTGAGCCCTTCGAGCGCCGCCATCTGCATCAGGTCGGATACCTGCCCGAAGAACGCGGGCTGTATCGAAAAATCACCGTGCGCGAAAACCTCGCGCTGCTCGGACAACTCAGCGGGCTGACCGCGCGCGACGCGATCGCGCGGGCACGCAAATGGGCGGAGCGGCTCGACATCGGTGAGTGGGTCGACAAGCGCGTCGAGGAAATGTCCAAGGGCATGCAGCAGAAGATCCAGTTCATCGCCGCGCTGCTGCACGAGCCCGAGCTGATTATCATGGACGAGCCGTTTTCCGGACTCGATCCCATCAATGCGAACGTGCTCAAGGACGTGATCCTCGAGCTGAAAGAGCAGGGCAGAACCATCCTGTTCTCGACCCATCGAATGGACCAGGTCGAGAAGCTCTGCGACGCGATTTGCCTCGTCAATCACGGGCGCGCGGTTCTGCAAGGCGCGCTGCGCGAAGTGAAGGCGAGTTACGGCTCGCGCTTTGTCCAGATCGCATACGAGGGCGACGGCAGGTTTCTCTCGCGATGCGCACTGATCGAGTCGAGCAATAATTACGGCAACTATGCCGAAGTGAAACTGCGTGCCGGGGCAGACTCGCAGGCGCTGCTGAAGGCCGCGATGTGCGCCGCGAAAATTTCCCGCTTCGAAGTGATGGAGCCTTCGCTCGAACAAATCTTCATCGACCGGGTGGAAAAGGCCAATGTCTAACGGCACCTTGCGCAACACCTGGATTATCTGCAAACACGAATGCTTCAAGCGGATTCGCACCCGCTCATTTCTCATCACCACTTTCCTGATGCCGGGGTTCCTCGCGTTTATCATCGGCATCCCGGCGGTGCTCGGGGCACGCGCGAATCGCGATAACCAGCGCATCGTGCTGTCCTGCGCGCGCGCGGATCTGGCTGCGTTGATTCGCGAGCGGCTGCTCAGCAATACGACTGGCACTTATCACGTCACGATCGACCTGGACGTCTCGGACGCCGAGCACCAACGCCTGGAGAGCGACCTCGACGCGAACCGTGTCGACGGGATCATCTGGATCGATGCGGACTCGATGAATCAGGGCCGCGCGATCTATGAGCGTCGCACGGCGCGCGACTTCATGTGGCAGCAACTCGTGCGCAATTCGGTTTCCGGCGGCTTCAACCGGATGCGGATGGCGGACAACGGACTCAAGCCCGATCAGATTAAGGACATGCTTCGCGGCGCCGAGGTGGAGATGCGGTTTAGCGGCGCGAAGACGGGCGACGCCAATCGCGATGCTGCCGCGATCATCACAGTGTTGCTGCTGGCGACGGTGCTCTTCATCACCTTGCTCTCATATGGCGTGATGATCATGCGCTCGGTGCTGGATGAAAAAGCCTCGCGCGTGATCGAGGTGCTGCTCTGTTCGGCGACGCCCGACGAACTGATGGCGGGGAAGATCCTCGGCGTCGGGGCGGTCGGTCTGCTTCAGGTGGTGACCTGGGGCACGATGGGTCTCGCATTCGCCGCGCCGCGCGGCACGATGCCGATGGCTGGTCATGTAGTGCCGCTCTCGCTGATGATCTACTTCGGGATTTTTTACATGCTCGGGTACCTGCTCTACAGTGCCATGTTCGCGGCGGTCGGCGCTGCGTTCAACTCGACCGACGAGGCGCAGCATTGGACCTTCGTCATCATCTCGCCCCTGATTTGCGCCTGCACTCTCATCACGCCCGTGGCGGCGGCGCCGAATTCGTCATTGGCGGTGATCACGTCGCTGATCCCGTTCTGCTCTCCGGTCCTGATGTACATGCGGCTTGCGGTCGAGAGTCCGCCCACCTGGCAAATCGTACTGTCCTTTGCGATCCTGATTGGGAGCATCTACCTCGTGCAGCGCATCGCCACGCGCATCTACCGCATCGGCATCCTGATGTACGGTAAGCGTCCGACCATGCGCGAAATGTTCAAGTGGCTCAGCTACGCGTAATCGTTTTGGCCCCTTCTGGAGCAAACCAGCTTCAGCGGCTAAGGTGGTCGGTGTGCGCAGTTCCCGCAACATAGCCCAGGACACGCAGCCTCTTTACGAGACCGACTATTACGCATGGGTCCAGGAGCAGGTTCGCGCGCTTCGCGCGGGCGACACCGACCGTATCGATCGTGAAAATGTGGCCGAGGAGCTCGACGATTTGGGAAAGGGCGTTCAGCGCGAACTTCAGAGCCGTTTGGAGCTCATCCTCTCGCACTTTCTAAAGATGACCTACCAGGCGCAGAAGCGAACTTCGAGTTGGGACAATACTATCGATGAGCAACGCGCTCGAGTGTCCGACTTGTTGTGAGAGAACCCGAGCCTGAAGAGAGAATTGGATGAGGTGCTGCTGGACGCCTACGAATACGCTCGCAGGACAGCGGGAAACGAAATGGGGCTAAACCCCAGAGAGTGGCGTCAACAGCTTCCGGCGAAATGTCCGTGGTCGACGCTCGAAGTCCTCAACATCTCGTATCTGCCGAAAACCCGAGCGCGGGCATAAATTGGAGCATCGCGCAGCGCTGTGGATGATCTCGAGCGACTTCTGAATACCTCGGGGTCATTTTGTCCTCGCGTCCGGCCATGATATTGAACTACGATTAAAGCGGTATGTGCCCCGCGACCGCATCCGGCGAGGAGGCCGAATGTTTTCTTCCATCGACGACGTTGTCACCCAATTCAAAACAGAATAACTACATCGCGAGCCGTCGCATCGCGACGGTGATGTATCTGGCCAAGGAACTCGGGCAAGCCGATCCTGGTCGAAGGCCCCGCGGGCGTCGGCAAGACCGACCTCGCAAAGGTCGCGGCCGCCGGCGCTCGGATGGGACCTGGTCCGGCTGCAATGCTACGAGGGGCTGGACGAGGGCAAGGCGCTCTACGAATGGGAGTACGCCAAGCAGCTTCTCTACACCCAGATCCTCAAGGACAAGATTGGCGAGGTGCTCCCCGGCGCCAAGGCATCGCGGAGGCGGTGGATCGCATCGCGGCGCAGGATGAGGTGTTCTTCTCCGAGCGCTTCCTGCTGCCGCGCCCGCTGCTGAAGGCGATCTCGAGTGACAAGCCGACCGTCCTCCTCATCGACGAGATCGACAAGGCCGATGCCGAGTTCGAGGCGTTCCTGCTCGAACTGCTGTCGGACTTCCCGGTGACCATTCCCGAAATCGGCACCATCAAGGCGCAAGCAGATGCCGCGCGTGGTGCTGACCTCAAACAACGCGCGCGAGATGTCGGACGCGCTCAAGCGCCGCTGCCTGCATCTTTACATCGACTTCCCGTCCAGGGAGCAGGAACTCGCCATCGTGCAGCTCAAGGTGCCTGAGGCGAGCAAGAAGCTGGCCGATGAAGTGGTTGGCGTCGTGCAGTCGCTGCGCAAGCTCGACCTCAAGAAAACCCCCGGCATCAGCGAGACGCTGGACTGGATCAAGGCGCTGACGCTGCTCAATGTTCAAAGCCTCGACCAGGATCTGGTCAACGAGACATTGGACACCATCGTCAAGTACGAGGGCGACGTGCGCAAGGCGCAGGAGGAGTTGAAGGACTACGTGCGCCGGGCGCGCGCGCGTCGTGGGACGGCGCCGGAGAGCAGCGGCAGCAGCGACAAGGATTTGTTGAATTGAAACCCCTGACTGCTTCCCGCCCTAACCCCGGCTGACACCGCCCTCTCCTTGTAGGGAAGGGGAACGGAAAAAGAGGGGATTAAGAAAGCGCATGCAAGAAAAGCTAGTTGAATTCGCAAACCTGCTCAGGGAAAACGGCGTGCGCGTGTCGCTCGCCGAAACCCTCGATGCGTTCGGCGCCGCCGATGTGACTGGACTGGCCGAGAAGGACAACTTCCGCTCCGCGCTGCGCGCCACCATGGTCAAGCGCCATAGCGAGTTGCCCACCTTCGAGGAATTGTTCGAGCTGTATTTTTCCGGCCTCGGCGAGATCATCAAGCAGGCCAGCCAGGCGGTGCAGCAGGCGCTCTCGATGTCCGATCAGGAATTCCAGAAGTTTCTCGAAGACGTCGAAGAGATGCTCAAGAAGGAGGGCAAGAAGCTCTCCGAACTCGCCAAGCAGTTGCTGCAAAACCAGTCCGGGCAGATGGAGCGCAAGATTCGCGACGCGGCCCGCGCGGTCAAGCTGAACAACATCGAACGCACCATCGAGGAAAATTACTTCGCGCGCGCGCTGGCGCGGGAGCTGGGCCTCGACAAGATCGAGCAGGAAATCAAACAGCTTCGCGAAGAACTCGAGAAGATGGACATCAGCGCCAAGATGAAAGCGCAGATGGAGGAATATCTCGACCGGCGCCTCAAGCAGCTCGACGATATCATCCGCCGCTACGTCCGGATGGAGCGCGAGAAGCGCGACGTCAAGGCGCGCGAAGAGCAGCATCTCAACAAGCTCGGCGAGAAGAGTTTCTATTATCTCTCGGAGGAAGAGCTGAAGCAGATGAACGAGGCGGTGCAGAAGCTCGCGCAGCGCCTCAAGAACGTGATCTCGATTCGGCGCAAGCGCGACAAGAAAGGCCGCTTCGATATCAAGCGCACCCTGCGCAAGAACCTCGAGTACGGCGGGGTGCCGTTCAAGCTGAAATTCGAGCAGCGCAAGAAGGAGCGTCCGCAGGTCGTCATCCTGTGCGACGTTTCGGATTCGGTGCGCAACGCCTCGCGCTTCATGCTACAATTTGTATATTCGCTGCAGGATCTCTATTCGCGGGTGCGCAGCTATATCTTCGTCGCGGATATCGGCGAGGTGACCGAGCATTTCCGGAGCAACGACGCGAAGGAAGCGCTGGATATCGCACTCAAGGGTGACATCATCAATGTCTACGCTCATTCGAACTTCGGACACGCGTTTAGAAACTTCTACAGCGACCACCTCGGGTCCGTGAACAAGCGGACCACAGTGATCGTGCTGGGCGATGCGCGCAACAACTACAACCTGCCGCACGATTGGTGTCTGCGGGAAATCAAGACGCGCGCGAAACGAGTGATTTGGCTTAATCCGGAGAGTCGCAACACCTGGGGTTTCGGCGACAGCGAGATGGATCGCTACGCCCCGCACTGCGACCTGGTTGAAGAGTGCCGCAATCTAAACCAGTTGTACCGCGTGGTGGACCTTTTGGTCCCGCGCTGAGGACGTGGGTTTCGCGCGTCTTTCAGACAGTTCAGTTGACCCTGGCCGCTCTTTGTTCCAAGATTGTTACGGGGAACGGAACAGGTGGGGGGCAGCTTTCCGCCGCCTCGTCAGCGGCGAGGAAGATAGTTCCGGAGAGACGCAATATGGCAGGTGATAGAAAAGACTTTTTGCTGATGGTCGTCGCCGCAATCACTCTGGATCCGACCACCAAATTGCCGATCGTGACGCTCAAGGATCCTGATAACAAATTGAACCTGCCGATTTGGGTTGGACCGCTCGAAGCCACCTCGATGGCGACCGAGCTGGAGGGCGTCAAGCCGCAGCGTCCGATGACGCACGATCTCCTGCGCACCCTGCTGGCGGAGTTCAGCACCACCGTCGAATGTATCGAGGTCACGGATCTCCGCGAGAATACCTACTTCGCGCAGATCCAGTTGAAGACGCGCGAGGGCAGGGCGATCACCATCGATTCCCGCCCGAGCGACGCGCTCGCGCTCGCGCTGCGAACCAAGTCGCCGATCTACGTCGCCAAGAAAGTGCTCGAAGCCTCCAGCGAACTGGAATCGACCGAAGCGCAGCAGCCCGCGCAGAGCGAGCAGAACCTCGCCGGCGTCTCGCGCGACAAGTGGTCCGAAATCCTCGAGCGGATGTCGCCCGAGGACTTCAAGTACAAAATGTGAGCACGGCCGCAGCCGGCCTCTGCACAGGCGTAACCATTCTCTAAAAGATTGTTGGAGCGCCAGAGGTTCCGGTTTCATGGCAACCCCGCGTACTCATAAAATCACCCGCAAGGAACTCAAACAGCCCGACGAGTTCCAGACTTTCGTTGCCAACGCGCAGGAATTCCTGCGCACCAACCTCACGCAGGTGATCGTGTCCGCGGCCATCGTGCTGGCGGTCGGTGCACTCGCAGTCGGAATTTACTACTACGAGATTCATCGCGACGACACCGCCGGCGATGCCTTTTACAACGCGCTATCGGAACTGAATAAAAAGAACTACAAGCCGGCAGAAACCGACTTCGAAAAAATCGCGCAGGGCGAATCCGGGCGCGAGGTCGGCAAGCTATCGCGCTTCTATCTCGGCAGCGCCTACTTCCAGGATGGGCAGTACGACAAGGCGCGCGATGCGCTGGTCGCCTACGTGCCGGATGCCAAAGATGATCTCTTCGCCAGTATGGCGTACGAAGACCTCGGCATCATCTATGAAAAGCAGGGCGACGTAAAAAAGGCGCAGGGCGCGTATGAGCAGGCCGCATCGATTCCCGGACCTGAGCAGACGCACGCGGAGCTGCAGGTCGCGAGGATGATGGCGCGCCAGGGCAACGACGCCGGCGCCATCGAGGCCTACGATCGTTTCCTGACGGTGCATCCGTTCGCGCCGGAGCGCCAGACCGTCATCGAGGAGCTGGCGCAGTTGGGAGCTGCTCCGCCCGCCGGCGCTGCCGCGGCCGCCCAGCTGATGCCGCACGCAAAGCCTAATTAACTTCCGCAAGCTGCCCGCGCGGGACGGATGATTCAGAATGGACCGGAGCGCTTCGATCTGATGGCGCACCTGAACGCGAAAGTTCGCAAGCTCTGCAAAGAATCTCCGTGGCGTCCTTGTTAGGTTGCCCGGTGTGAAACCGGTCACGGAGACCGACTACCGCGCCCGTATCGAACGCGTGATCAGGGCACTGTCGGATGAGCCCGAGGCGCCGCACACCCTCGACCAACTCGCGCGTATCGCGCACTTCTCCCCCTTCCACTTTCATCGCATCTATCGCGCGATGGTGGGGGAGAGCGTGATCGAGACCGCGCGTCGGCTTCGTCTGGCGCGTGCTGCGCTGCTTCTCGCGACGACTGATTCACCGGTGACAGAAGTCGCGATGGACTCCGGGTATGAAAGTGTGCAGACGTTCTCGCGCGCGTTCCGAAACCTCACCAACGTTTCACCGAGAGAGTTTCGAGATCGCGGGATGCAGCTGGCGCAGTTGGTGGTCGGTCCGCGGCCAATCAAACGCGGAGGAAGCAATATGCAAGTCGAGATTGTCGAGCGCGGCCCGATCAAAGCCTGGACGATGCGCCTTCGAGGTGCGATGACGCCGGAGAACTTCAAGGAAACTTACACGCGCCTGTGGCAATGGCAGATCGATCACGGAATCGCAGGCCGCACCAGGGAAGCGATCGGCATCTTCTATGGTGACAGCGAGGGCCGTGATAACGCGTTTCGCTACTACGCCGGAGTCATCTGGGATGAGCCGCTCAAGGCGGACGGCGGAATCGAAGTGCTGGAAGTGCCGGGCGGCAAGTACGCCTCGTATCGATTGATCGGGTCCTATCACGGGATTCCCGCGGCATTTCAGCTCCTCTACGGCGAGTGGCTGCCGAAGAGCGGATTCGTTCCTGACGATCGGCCGGCGCTAGAGATCTATCGCAACAATCCTTTCGATACGCCGGCCAACGAATTGATCACCGATCTGTTAATTCCGCTTCGATGAGAGAGCAGCTTGGCGCGCCGGATTGCTCACGCGGCGCCCGCGGGCTACTTCCGCAGCATCTCTTTGGCGCCGGCCGCGTTGAGTTGCTCCGTCACCACCCAATCGAATGCTTTTTCTTCCGGCAGGCCGACCACCCGCACGCCATTGACCAGCAACGTCGGCGTCGAACTCACACCCACGGCGGTGCCGTCTTTCTGATCCTCCTCGACGCGCGCCTGCGCCCCTTTTCCCGCCATGCACGCATCGAGCGTTGGGACGTCGAGGTTCAACCGCTTGGCCGTTGCGTGGATGTGATCGTCGATGTTCTTGACCGTGATCGATCCCTGGCTGCTGTAATAGTCGCGCGCGAAATCCCAAAAGGATTCGGGATTCTGGAGGCGCGCGCATTCAGCGCCCAGCGCGGCGCGTATCGCCCATGGATGACTGTTGAGCGGATAGTTCTTATAGATGACGCGCACCTTGTCCTTGTAGGTCGTATGGACCATCGTCTCGAGCGTGCCGAAAGCGCGCGCGCAGAAGGGACATTCGAAATCCGCGAACTCCACGATCGTCACCGGCGCATCGGCGGGGCCCATCACCGGGCGGTCCTCGAGATGGATCTGCTTCAGATCGACTTTCTCCCACGGGTCCTTGGTCAGATCGTACATCTGACCCTGAATCTGGCTCAGGATGATCTGCTCTTCGGCGATGTTGGTGTACATCGTGGCGCCCACCGACTGCCCGCGATCGTTACTGATGCGCAACGAGCGTGAGTACAAGCCCTTCATCATAGTGGGAACGACCGGACCCAGCTGAATGTGCGCCGGATCCGAGATCATGAACTTCTTTTGCAGCCACAGCGTCACGCGCTGGTCGACTTCAGGATTCGGCGGCAATGCATTCGGTGGCGGAGTCGGAGCCGCTTGCGGCGTATCGCCCACGAGGGCGAAACTTTCGGGCGCAAATGTCGCCAGAAAGAACACACCCAGAAGAGCAGGGAGCATCACCAGGGCCACGCCGAGGACAGCTCGGCGCGCCGATCCAACGCATCGTATAATCGTCATGACCCATCATCATACGGACGCAGGAATGCCTCTGCCAGACTGTTCGTGCAAAAGGAGAAAAAGCTCTGCAGGCCTAATGTCCGGCGTTCTCCAATGCCTGCGGCGCGAAGAAGGAATTGTCGACGGTGCCCATATCGATATACCAGCACTCGCGCTCCTCCGACTCGCGACCCGGCATATAGATGACCGATGAGTAGCCGAGCTGGGTGTCATAGTCGACGAGGCCGACCTGGAACATCCGCTTGTACGGATAGATGGCGATGCGCGCATCCGGCACCGGGCGATCGCGATAGGTATTGAACGCGACCAGCGTCTTCCACAGCTTGCCGTCCCGATCGTACTGATCCGATGCGGTGATGAACCATCCTTCGGAATCGATGTAGAGGATGCGTTTGGGAATCGTGATGTTGTGGCCGGGCCTCGCGGTCGCTTCGATCGCATATAGATGACGCAGCTCCCAGTCCTCCGGGCAAATCGTCTTGCCGCCGTCGGTCGGACATGGCACCTCGGGAGAGTTCTTCGCGTGCACCGAGGCGAGCATCGTTTTCTCGCCGAGGAACTTGTAGCTGTAATCCTCGATCTTCGCGGAAAAGCCGAAGTACGAATCGGGATCGATGGTGGTGACGACCGCGGGAGTTGCGGTCGCGCCGCCGCCCATCGCGCCTCCGGTGAAGCCCGGCAGCGCGCCGAGCGCATCGGAGAGAATTTCCGGCGATTGCCGCCGCATCCGCCGCGACTGCGGATTGAAGACCCAGGTGTTGTCATCGGTGCTGGGGTCGATATGGCGAAAGCGAATCATCCCGTAGCCGCGCAGCGAAGAGGGCTCCAGAATCGGATAGTAGGCGAAGCGGAACCGGATGCCGCTCTCCTTGGCATCGGGATCGGTCGGCACCGGCGGCACCTCGATACGCCCGATGTTGTTGTAGAACGCGAAGTGCCCGATGGTGAAATAGCTGACCGGCGAGCCAGTGCTGTTGGGCGCGTAGCTGGCGACCTCGGCGAAGCGCAAGTCGGCATCGTCGGTATAGAGAGGCCTGTAGCTGAAGTTCCACATCACCTTGAGCGCGACCTCGGGGTCATTCGGATCGAGCAGCGGGAACGGCTGACCGGCGACGAAGCCTTTGATCTCGCCATCGGAGCCGAGGCTGACCTGCGACGCATACTTCTCGCTGGCGGTCTTGTAGGGCGGCGGCCAGTCGAGCTTGTCGGTCGCGATGACATGAATCTGCATCCCGCGCTGGACGAGCATAAAGTTGCCGGGACTGAGGAGGTCCTGCACCTGCGCGGCATTATCCTTGGTGATGAGGTCCCCCGGCTTCACAGCCGCGGAGGCAGTGGAGGAGAGGAGGAGAAAAAGGCCCGTAATTGCAGCAAGAAGTGGCTTTGTTTTTTCAATCATGCGCCTACCAAAGGGTTCCTTTGTTGCGGCTTTCGATGGATGCCTGACGGCAGCCTTCGGAAGCCGCCGCCGCTGTCTGAGTACGTAAGTGATTGCGTCTCGGATGCGAAAAATGCCTTGATTCGCCTCGATTTAATGGGTTTGTTTTTCCATGATTCATCGATGGCCGGTGGATGCGGTTCGCGATGCGCCTACGCGAGGATTAGCCGAAATTGCCTCGGGGCCGCAATCCCGAAGTTGCTTCGTTCGCAGCGTCAAAATGGAAAAGTCCTTGGAAATCCTCGATCTAATGGGTTTGTTTTTGCATCTTTTCATTCATCGCGTCAGTCATCCCCCAGAAACGACAATTGGCGCCCCTCCTCGGGACGCCATCCACATGAGGATAGCACAACTTGACCAAGCGCGCAGGAGGCAGGAGGCCTCGCTTCGCACGCAGAGCAGGGCGCTCTTCGGTGATGATCACGAGGCGCGCTGAATAGCCGCGTCGATATAGAAGCGCTATGCTTCGTTCTGGCGGCGGAAGAAATCGAACGTGCGGAAGCCGCCTATAGCGCGAAAGCGACGAGCAGTTAAGGCGGGAATTGGAAAACGCCGATCCCGAAAAGTTCAAGCGGATGGTCAGGCCGCTTTTCCGTTCCTCGAGGACTGACTCGCAATCTGCCGAGTAACCTGTAGCGAGGTCCACTCGAACAGACGGCACAATCGCGCGGGCAGAAATCTACCTACGCGAGGTGCGGGTGTGCTTCAAGAGCATTGTTGGTGGCCATCCCAAATGAAGAAATCCCTATGACATTTCAAATCGCAATGATCGGATCAGACGGATGGGTTCTGGCAAGTGATCGTATTCGCGGAAATGCACAAGGTGTGCGTCTAACGAGCACAATCGACAAAGCAATCGTAAGTCACGATTTGGGCTTTGCTTATGCGTTTGCCGGCGACGATTGTGCAGCGATGATGGGCGCGACTCTCGCCGAGCATGTCTCGGAATTAAAGCCAGAGAGTCAGGCTCAATTTCGCCAATGGCTTATTGGATTGGCGAACAATACTTGGGAGTATTTCGCAAAAAATGTTCAACCAATCCATTCGAGTTACCAATTACGCTCCGTGATCCTGATGCTCGCAAGTTCGCCGCGCCAATTTTGGCTAATACAGATTGGCCAGCAATCGCTAGTCGATGCTGTCCATGACAAATGGATTAGCGGCGATATTTCCAACGCCGCACGGTTCTTTGTCGAGAGATACTACGACAAAGACTTGAGAGTAGATCAGTTGGTAAATCTCGCCTCACAGACGCTCATAGGGGCGTCTAAATTGAGTCCGGCAGGAGTGCGAGGTCTAGATATAGTCACTTGTAAGGCTGGCGTTTTAGAGATGTCACCAGATGCGCAAATCGAATCATTAACCAAAAGGTCTCTCGCTGCCGATCGGAAGATCGGCAAGCTAGTTATTGATTAGCTTACTCGCTTGATCGGCGCGCGGCGCGTCGGACACGAATTGCATATACTTCCGCAAATTCTGCTCATTCATCTCCATCAAGAGAACTTTATCCTTACGAATCAATTTTTTGAGCGAGGGACGCATCGCTACTTTCGGATTATTTTTTAACTCAATTCGTCGGCGCGCGCTTTCGTACGCTAGGAGGTCCGCTGCTTGAATCTGAGGTGTTCGCCAAGCAGCACCAAATCCTACCGACCCAAATCTCTCAGGATGACCGTTCAAAACTCTGGCCGCGTGAAAAAGTTCAGCTCCAAATGCTCGCGCCTTTTGCCTGTCCCCCAACAGGAACCACAGAGGATACGGAATAGCCATCCCTTCGAATCTGTCATCTAGACTCATGACGTTTGTCATCGTGCCCCACAAACAAAAGAAATAAGGTTCTCGCCAGAAACCGCGCGCGCCTGAATCTAGGGCGCGTTCAAAGTCTGCATCAATAACGGATACCGAGATACCGACGATGGTATGTTCCGAGATCGTCATCGTTAGCCGCTCCATGAAATCATTGCGCTTCTGGTCCGACCAATCGTTTTCGAATTGGACCTTCCGCGCGATGAAATCCGTCATGTGCATACACGGCTGATCGTGACCTTTCTTTCCATCCAAGGGCACCTTGTAGAAATCCAGAATGCCGCGCCATTCCTGTTCGAGCTTCAGCCAGTTATCGAATGTCGCAACATAGGCAGCTACGCCAGTGGCCTTGATGCCGTGGCGCTCTTGGATGCTTTCATCGACGAAAGCGTTGTAGGGGTAATAGGTTTCAATCACGGCCCATACCTGCTTGCGCTGATCGGCCTCGCTCAAACCCCAAAGCATCGCGAAGCGCCTGACCGGACTCTCTAGCGGATTCATTCGCGCTCCCTTGGAGTAGGGGCGCTAATCCGCCGTTGACCTCGCGCCGCTGGCGGGAATCATCCGGTATGCCAGCAACATCGCATGATTCCAGCATTTTTCGGGATTGGCGAACATTTATCGCCCATACGACTGGGGATTAGTCGGGTATTGACACCAATATGAAAATGGCTTAAATTACTCAATATGCAAACCCTCTCCGAATTCGATAGAGCATACGGAACCGATGATCAATGCCGCGCGTACCTACTTCGCAAGCGTTGGCCGGGCGGAAAGGTCCGATGTGCGCGTTGCGGCTCGGATCGCGTGTTCCAGCCGAAGTCCCGTCCCTACCATTGGGTTTGCAAGTCGGGCGCTCAGGTGCGGGATCGCAAGAGTGGCGAGATCACCGAATGCGACAAGCGCAACGGTTATCGATTCAGCATAATCACCGGAACCATTTTCGAGGATACCAAGGTCGCGTTGCATATCTGGTTCAAGGTCGGATACCTGATGCTGACTGCCAAGAAAGGCATTAGCGCGATGCAGATTCACCGCGTCATCTTTGGCGAGAAATCGACTCACGCGTACCACACTAGCTGGTACATCTGCATGAGATGGCGCGCGGCGATGGCTGGCGACATGTATCAGCCACTTTCGGGCGTCGTGGAAGTGGATGAAACCTATATGGGCGGCAAAGACCGCAATCGGCATTGGAACAACAAGAAGTCAGCGCAGCAACGGAAGGCCAAGGGCGAATTTGATTTCGATAAGGTCGGGTACGCCAAGGTCGGCGTCATCGGCGCAATCGAGCGCAAGGGCAATGTCGTGGCGCGCGTGATCGGCTCGCAGGATGCGCCTACCCTCGCGGGATTCGTGCGCCGCGTGACCGACTCCAAGAACGTGCGGCTGGTCGCGACCGATGAGAATCAGGCTTACAAGCTGCTCGGACGCCCGCATCAGGCCGTCAACCATTCGGAGAGCGAATGGGTACGTGGCGAGGTCCACACCAACAGCATCGAATCGTTCTGGTCGCTCATCAAGCGCGGCGTCATGGGTCAGTATCACAACGTCAGCAAGAAATATCTGCCCTTCTACCTGAATGAGTTTTCGTTCCGCTTCAACAATCGGAATAACGAGGAGATGTTCGCGGATTTGATTACGACGTGCGCTCAGTAGCCCGTCTGGTCGCGAAAGCGTAGACGCGCTATGCTTCGGGCGTGCCTCGGAAGAAATCGAAAAAGAGATTTCCAATCAGCGCGAAGCAGCGCGAAAGCGACGACAAGCTAAGGCGGGAACTGGAAAACGCCGATCCAAAAAAGTTCGATCGGCTGCTCAGTCCGCTTTTCCGTTCGCAGAAGAATGAGACTCAGTGAGCGGTCTGCTCCGGCAAGAATAGCCCGCTCCTAACAACCGACTACAAACACCGTACCCAAAATACGGATGGCAGTTTTGCGCCCACAGCGCAAGGCCATCCATTTTGGGCGGTGGTTACGTGAGCAAACAACAATCCAATTTATGGTATGCAGTGCGCTTCGCGGTGGCTTTGGTAATGATCCTGGATAGCTTTAGGCGTCACGACGCTTTTGAGTACACAATGCTGGCGGTCGGCATCGCGGTGCTCGTCCTGACCAGCTACCAGTTCTTCGCCCAAAAGCTGCGCGATCGAACAATTCGGAAACGCAAGGCCGTACTCTTTCCTGTTCTTAGACAAGGCGAAGAATTGCTTCGGCAGTGCCCACTTAGGACCGCTAGTCAAATAGAGATTGATACATGGCGCAAACACGTCGCTGACTGGATTGCCGGTACTGCTAGTATTCTGGCCCAATATTCCACCCACGCGACAGCCTCTTTTCAGCATGATGTAGTGAGCTTAGACCCAAATATCCGTGTACGGATACATGAGTTTTCGGTTGAAACGCATCGGGAATTACGGAATAGATTGACTAGCTTACGAGGGATACTCGAACGCCCGGAAATTTATTTCCTGAATTAGCGTCTCTATGGCAGAACTGACCACTACGATGATTGCGGCGCGGTTGGCGCTCTGCGGATGGACTTCACTGGCAGCCGGAGCCTTAGGCCATCCGACCGAAACGCCTACACTTCAACAGTTCAGACTGGTAGAGGTTTTAACGCCAACACCTAAGAATGATACTGCGCAAAAGAACTTGGCAGCCGAAGCAGCGCTGACAGTCAAATTTGTTGAACAATACAACGGCACCAATCTGCCATTGTCTGATGCCATCAATGCCGTGGTCGCCGCAACGCGGGCGCTGGAACTGAAAGAATGGTCAGGCAAGGATTGCCCGACCTATGATCGGGTTCTGCCGAACGAACACCCCGAAGAGCCTTAGTGCTATTTCGGTTTGAATCCCGAAATCTGCCGGTTGGCTATTTTTAATTGCTTGTCGTGTACCTCGATTAGCGATTCGATCACATCGCCGTCGCATTGTTCTAATCGCTCACGCCATGCCGCGATCGATATGTCCGTCCACCCGATAACCTTGTCATCAGGTCGCATCAAATTTCTGAAAAGACTTCCGCGTCTGTCTCTCAGCCCCCGTGAGCAAGTTCTCCATTATCTTATAAGCCTCAAACGCTATGAAGTCGCTCGCCTGTAGTTGGATCACCGCTGCCGGTCCTTTCTTCGGCGCGAAAGTCCAGCTAGCGATGCGAAACAGTTCCCGATGCAGCGGATTATCGTACAGCTCGCCTATCGCTTGGTTGATTCGTCGCTGGCCGTGGTCTCCAGCTTCAAAGAAGTAATGGACCCAATCGTCATTCAGGCGCGCCCAAGTTCCGAACCAAACGATTGTCCGCAAGACACACCAGCCATAAGCGCCGCCATATTTGCGATGAATTTCTGGCGGCACCATCCGATCAAAAGGATAAATCGGAAGGGCTTGGCCGATGCCTTGAGCAGTGTGTCCCTTGATTATCTTATGGAGTCTTTGGAGAACGGCGATCTGATGCTCCCGATCCCAGCCCTTTTTTCCTAGTTCGCCTTTCCAAAAAGTTTCCATCGCTGAACGGTGGAAGCACTCAAGACCCTCATCCTTTAACGCCGCAGCCCATAGCGGGCGCAAGCCGTCGTCCCATTGTTCGACTGTGCCGTAATAGCCACCGAGCGCGATGTTGGTTCGGTCGCGATTCCCCCCAGCGTCCCCGTATACACGAACGAACGCCACCTTACTGGCTCCCGACAGACCAAGGCCGTTCGCGATCGCTCGAAAGGGCGAGGTCACAGCGCACCTCGCAGAGTAGGGGCGCTAATTTGACGTCTCCCGCGCTGCGCGGACGCATTCTGACGGTCCGATCCAGAATCATCCCGCAATTGTTGCAGAATTCGGAATTGGTGTCGATATCCGACTAATCCCCATACGACTTCGCATAAGAAATATTATGTCAACTTGGCGGGCGATATTGTTTGAGTTGACAGTCAAATGAAAAAGCATAGTATTTCTGAGCATGAATCGGGGAACGCCCTGTCGGGCGACAATAGCGGAAATGAGCGGTCAGGTAGAAGCGTCGCTACTTCCCGTCCGGTCATTCACGTAAAGAATGAGCGACTATGGAGAGATGTGAAATTTAGCCTGACCTATGATGGCGAGCTTTTGTCGGCGAGCGATAAGCACACTCGCGTCGAAAACAAAAACCGCATCCGTTTTGAGCTAGGACTGCAATTGTGGGAAGTCTGGTGCAACGGTAATTTCGAGCGCTTCCAGTTCGACCCCAACAGCACCTTACAAGCGGCCAATGGTTGGGGAAAACTGGGCTACGCCCCTCTGCTGACTCGCAAAATGAACGCGTCTTGTTCTCTCAAGATCAAGTTCATGCGCGGCGATCCGCCCGGTCAGATTATCCACGGCGGCGATTTAGACAATCGGCTCAAGACCCTCTTCGATGCGTTGCGTATGCCTACCGACGCCAAGGAGACACGTGACGATCTCGCCCCCGAATTCTATTCGCGAGAAGATACGGGCATTTGCGTATGCCTGCTCGAAGACGATGCTTTGATTACGGACCTTGCCGTCGAGACCGCTACAGTGTGGACTCCGATGGCAAAGAACCATGTTCGCCTCGTGATTGACGTGGAGTTTAGGCCGTTCGATTTCCTATGATGGGCTATTATGCCCAAATCGAAAACTCCAATAATTCGCTTAATTCCATCGGCTGGGAAACGGTTAAAAGATGTCTCTGCCACGGTCGATGTCTTATGGACGATCCTTGCCGGTCTTCTGCCCTTTCTTATTAACAAGCATCCGGACTTGAAGAAGACCATGCTTTACGATCTGAAAAGAATGCGGGACTCCGCCGAGTGGTCGCCTGAGCAAAACGCTGCATTCGATAAAGTCATCCATATTTGGGAGGGGCTGGTCTCTATTTATGACGGACAATAAGAGCAGGCCCATTTCCAATCGTTTCCGTTGCTTTGCTTGAGACACGACAGCACCTCGGCATAGAATTGCTTTGCCGATGTGCTTCGCGGTTGGGTGAGATCAACCGTGATGCTTCGGATGGATCGCTTTCTCTAGCGCCTTATCGAACTTTTTCAGGTCGAACTTTCGCAGTTCGTCGCGCAGTGCTTCGTCGCTTGCGGCCTGCTTCTCGCTGAGCGGCTTTTTCTTTTTCGAGCGCTTCATCCCCGCGAAACTTTACGCTCGCGAATGGATGAACGCTAGTTGTTGCCGCACGTCGTAATCAAATCCGCGAACACATTGGGATTCTCGCGATTGTTGTGGCGATACGAAAATTCGTTCAAGTAGAGCGGCAGATAATCCTTGCTCACGCGATGGTAGGTGCCGACGATCCCACGCTTCAGGAGCGACCAGAAATTCTCGATATTGTTGGTATGCACGTCGCCGCGCACGTATTCGCCGCGTCCATGAGTGACGACGCGATGGACGCTCATTTTGTGCGGATCGATGTAGGTGTACGCCGGATGCTCATCGCTCGCGAGTAGCGTCACGTTCTCGCTGACTGTCTTGTTGACGAACGATTTCAGAGTCCGCGCGTCCATATCGCCGATCACGCGAGCAACCACGCTGCCCTTGCGCTCGATTGCGCCGACTACTCCGACCTTGCCGAAATTGACGGTCGGATCGCCGTAGCGCTTGCCCTTCTTGGCATCGCGCGGCTTGGCGTTGCGGCTTTTCTTTCCCCAATGGCGATTTTCGTCTTTACCGCCAACGTACATTTCATCCACTTCGACCTGACCAGTCAGCGGGAATGCATCGCCATGCATCGCAGCCCGCCATCTGTGGCAGATATACCAAGCAGTGCGCCAGTCAGTGCCGGAATTCTCGCCGAAGATGACGCGCCGGACCTGTAGCGAACTGATGCCCTTTTTCGCGGTCAGCATCAGGTATCCAATCTTGAACCATAAGCGTAGCGAGACCTTCGTATCCGAGAAGATGGTTCCTGTAGTCACGCTGAATCCGTAGCCACGTCGCTCGCCGCATCCCTTGTTGCAGCAAACCCAATAGAACGGCTTGCCCTTGCGCGGATAGATGCGCTCGTTCGCATTGCAACGCGGGCAGCGCACGCCATCAGGCCAGCGCTTATCGACGATGTATTGCTTGCAGGCTTCGTCGGTCGGGAACTGCTTGTCGAATTCTTCGAAGGTCGCGTTGATCATGCACAGAGATTAGCGCAACTTGGGTTGACTGTCAACAGCAACAAAGTCGCCACTTGGCGGGCGATCTATGAAGCCGCATTTGCCGAATTACTTTGATGGCCCGGTCCCCCAATCGCCTGTGGACACAATATCAAAACACCACTAAATCGGGAGCGCCCTGGGAGAGTAAAGAAGTGCCAACGGTCGTTGCGGGATTCATTGATGCGGAAGAAAAGGAAAACCATTTCCTCGATCACTGGCATGAGTTCAATCCCAGGTTCGCCTCAGCCGATGCATATGAGGCCGCAGCGATCCAATTCCTTACCAAGACGCGAACGACTACGATATTGGAGTGCGTCCGGCGCAATGGCGACACAATCAGGTTTGACCAGACGAGCGATGAATTCGCGATTTGTAGTCACGAGGGTATCTTGAAGACCTATTACAAACCGACGCCGCTCTGGCATCAACGAAGCAGCAATCTGCTTTACTTCTGGGAACAGTGCGCAAGATGAAATACAGATGCCCCGTGTGTGGATATGCAGAGCTGTCCAGACCGCCGCAGGACGACACCATCTGCCCTTGCTGTGGAACCCACTTCGGGTATCACGACTATGCGCTGTCGCATGAAGAACTTCGCAAACGATGGATCAGCGCCGGAGCGAACTGGTTCAGCACGGCCCGTCCGCGTCCCGCGAATTGGAATGCCTTTACCCAATTAGTCGAAGCTGGTTTTGCGACTGAACGGGTCGCTTCAGACTTGGGAAAACCAAAGTAGGTCGCGAAGCGATCGAGCATCGTGCCCTCTCCGCGTGATAGATTCTCAGTCATCACTACCACCTAGAGACGCGAACGGGAATTGCTGGGCGGCGAGTCGCCATGCTGACCGAAGGTAAAATTAAGGCGCAAGTAAGACGCCTACTCGCTAACGAGCAGTCACTCAACGAGTTCCACGAATGCTCGCGAGAAATACATGGAATATCACCCGGGAGCAACCCGACTCACATGCGCGTACTCTAGCCGGTCAAATCGAACTCGCCCTTGCTGAATATTCGGATAAACATCTGAGCTTGAGCGATCTGCGCGAGCGGCTGGCGGACCTGGTCGGCGGCCATCGGTTGGCAGCCAATCAAGATTCATAGCGGGCGGTTCGCGAACCGCCCCTACGAGGACCAGACATCACATCAGCGACGGCAGCACTTCCTCGGTCACCCGCTTGAACTGCTTCTTCTGATCGTAACCCGTGAGCCGTAATGTGATCGTCGTCGCGCCCGCATCGATGAAGCTCCGCAGATTCGCGATGCATTCCGCCGGCGAGCCGAGCGCACACCATCGCTCAAGGTACTCGCGCGCGTAATCCACCGTGTAGTAGCTGTCGAGGAAGCGTTTCGATTCCGCCAGCGCCGCCTCGCGATCCTCGTTCACGTTGATGTTGTAATAAACGCATACCTCGAAGCCCGCCGGCAGCTCGCGGCCCATCTCACGCGCGAAGCCGCGAATCATCGCGAGCGAATCGCGCAGCTCCGGCGCGGTCTTGCCGGTCGTCATCCATCCGTCGCCCAGGCGCGCGACGCGACGATATCCGGTCGCGACATTTTTCACCTGCGTGGTGTTCGGATTCGATACCACCCAAATCGGAATCGGCTGCTGGATGGGACGCGGCAGCACCGTGATGTCGCGGAACTTATTGTACTTGCCGTCGTAGTCGACGTGCTCGCGCGAGGATGTAAGGCGCATGATCTCGATCGCCTCCTCCATCCGGCGCATCCGGCTTCCCGGCTCGACGCGTAGCGCATTGAATTCCTTGTCGAAGGCCCCGCCTCCCGGTTCCGGCTGCCCCTGACATGCGACGAAGACGGTGCGCCCGTTCGACATGAAATCGAGGCTCGCCCATTGATACGCCAGGATGAGCGCATCGCGCAGCGGCGTGCTGGCGAAGCATGCGGGACCCAGCCGCACGCGTTTGGTGCGCGCGGCGAGCGCGCCCAGCAGCACCATCGCATCGAGGCGCGGCTTGGCGAAGATGGAATCTCCCACCCACACCGAATCCCATCCCGCCGATTCCGCCCACTCCGCCATCTCGAGCATTTCCGCGACGGTGGTCGCGCCGATTATGACGCCGCGATTGGGCAGCGTGAGTCCGAAGCGAGCGCGTGCGTTGGCCATGATGCGCCTCCTTGCGAGCGGAGGACATCATACAGCGATAGCTACTGAATTGGTTAGTCTTGCGATGCGGAAAGGGATAAGCGCCCTACCCTATCCTATCGAGGCTTTGATGCCGGCTTGCGCGAGCGCGTCCAGCGCTTTCGGTGCGTCATCGTCGGAGCTGACCACGACCACACCGGTCACCGCGCCCTCGCTGCTGACCGTTCCGCCGCCTTCGGTTTTGATGAAGGCGGCTTGCAGAGTTTCCAAGGCCTTGCGAACCTCATCGCCCGCGTGGCGGGCTCCAGCAGTATCATTCGGTGGCTCTATCAAGATACGCATGTTTCCCCCAGTTTCGTGGGCCGGTGATGAGAATCTAAGCCTTCCGGCAAACGTGACAAGGGGGTGAGAAGCACGCGGCAGGAAATCAACCGGATTGGTCAAAATGTGGACCCACGTTGAAGGCAGACCTAACCCCCAGCCCCTTCCCCTGAAGGGGAAGGGGAATCAGAAAGAGTGTTGATCAAAAGCGCAGGCTGCCATGGACGAGCCAATCTGCTGCCTTGTGCCCCTTCCACTTTAGGGGAAGGGGTTAGGGGTTAGGTCGGCTCTCCTCCGCCTGCACTGCCTTCCGATCTCTGAAATGCGGGATCACATATTTCCCGAACAGCTCGATCGCGTGCATCGTCTTCTCGTGCGGAATCGACCAGAACTGCATCATCGCGAGGAACTGATCGAGCTGCGCTTCCTTCTGAATCCGTTCGAGCTGCTTGATCGCAGTATCCGGGCTGCCGCAGATGCACATCCCGTGATCGATGAGCGTGTCGAGCGTCACCTTGCTCGGATCGAGACCCTCATACTGCTTCGGCAACTCCGCAACCGCGCCGGTCGAAGGATCGACCGGATCGACGCCGGTCTGTTTCGCCTCCAGCACCGGAGCATTCACACGCAGCGTCGTGCCGACATATGACATGAAGGCGCGCTCGGCCTCGGCGCGCGCCTGCTGGTCGGTGTCCGCGATATGCGTCATCGAAAATGCGCCCGCGCGATTGTTCGCAAACGCGCCGTAGGGCTTCGCGGTCTTGATCGCATTGCGATACGCGCGCACCCGCTGCCCGAGGCGCTCTGGCGAGACCAGCAGCGTGAACGACAGCAGCCCGAGGCCGAGCTTGCCCGCCAGCTCATGCGTATCCTCGCTGGTGCACGCGACCCACATCGGCGGATGCGGCTTCTGAATCGGCATCGGCACCACGGTGCGCTGCGGGATATCGAAGTACTTGCCCTTGTATGAGAACGTGCCGTCCTTGCTCTTCCAGATGGTGGTAATGATGTCGAGCGCCTCTTCCCATCGCGCGCGCGTCTCCTTGTAGGGAATTCCGAAGCCGCCCAACTCGACCTGCGTGATGGAGCGTCCGGTGCCGACCTCGACGCGCCCGTTGCTCAGGATATCGAGCGTCGCGACACGCTCGGCGATCCGAATCGGATGGTTGTATGGAAACGGCAGCAGCACCACCGCATGTCCGATGCGAATCTTGCTGGTGCGTTGCGAGATCGCGCCGTAAAGGACCTCGGGCGCCGAGCTATGCGCGAAGCCGACCTGGAAATGATGCTCGACGGTCCAGAAGTTGGTGAACCCGACTTCCTCGGCGCGCACCACCTGATTCATCACATCGTGGAAGGCCTGGTACTCGCGCTCGCGATGCTTGAGCGGACTGTCGACCTGGATCTCATAGAAGATTCCGAAGTCCATCCTACTTCCTCATCTCGGTAGCACAGACTTTAGTCTGTGTGCTGAAAGACGAAGGACCAGGCTGAAGCCTGTGCCACAACTACTTCTTCGGCGCAATGTCGATATTGTCGTCGAGGCCCATCCCTTTAATCGATGCCTCGAAGCGATCCGTCATCCGCGCGTCGTCATCGTTCAGCTCGCGCGTCATGCAACAAAACTCGAGCTGCATCCCGTTGGGATCCTTGAAGTAGATCGACTTCGCCCAATCGTGGTCGACGATCTCGCTGACCTTCACGCCCTTGCCCAGCAGCTCCTCGCGCTTCTTCTCGAGGCCCGGAAGACTGCCGGTCTCAAACGCGAAATGATAAAACGCGCTCGGCACGCCCAGCCCGCGATTGATGCCCGCGTCGTATTCCTTGGGAACTCCGGGGACGCCGCGCGCCTCCATGAATGCGAGGAGCTGATCGCGGCCGGTATCGAAGAAGATGTGGCGAATCTGGCCACCCTCTTTCACCTTGATGGTATCGCAGCGAACCGGTTTGAAGCCGAGCACGCCCTCATAGAATTCGCGGGTCTTATCGAGGTCGAGCGTCGAGAGCCCGATGTGAGAGAATCCCTTATGCGACATTAGAATTGGCCTCCTCGCGAGATTGATCGGCTTATATCACCGCGCGCTCGCGGAGGGGTAGCGCGCGTGTGCGCCCTGCTCTCTGGCGCCGAACGCTTTCGATATAGAACCCTTTCCCTCGAAGCTTTCGCTGTTCGGATTTGCCGTCGCGAGGTAACATCCGGCGCAGGAGCGTGCCGAGATGAAGGGACTTACGGATAAAGTTGCAATCGTCACTGCCGCCGCCGGAGGTGGCATCGGCAAGGCCACCGCGACGAGACTCGCCGAGGAAGGCGCGATCGTCGTCGTCACCGATTCGCATGAACGGCGGACGCGCGAGGCCGCCGATGAACTCGCGCAGCGCTTTCCCGGACGTATCGATGGACACCCGCTCGACGTGTCGAGTCCCGAGAGCGTCCAGCGCGTCGTGAATGCGGTGGTGTCGGCGCGCGGCAGGGTCGACATCGTCGTCAACAATGCCGGCATCAACGTGCTCGGCACCATCGAGGCGATCAAGGTCGAGGACTGGACGCGCATCTTCGATGTGAACCTGACCGGCGCATTCCACATGATTCGCGCGGCGCTTCCCTCGATGCGCAAGCAGCGCGCTGGTGCGTTCGTTAACGTCTCATCGATCGCAGCGTGGTCGACGCTCGGCGGCTCCGATGCTCCCTATTCGGCGGCGAAGGCCGGCCTGCTCGCGCTCACGCGCGCGGTCGCGGCCGAAGGCGGCAAGGACGGCATCCGATGCAATGCCGTCGCGCCAGGCGTCGTGCTGACGAAGTGGGTCGAGAAAAACATGCCGGGCGTGCAGCGCCAGGCAGAGCGCATTCCGCTGCTGCGGCTCGGCAAGCCCGAAGATATCGCGGCGACGATCGCGTTCCTCGCCTCCGATGACGCGTCGTACATCACCGGCGAAGTGATCACGGTGAGCGGCGGGATGTACATGCATCCGTAGAAAAGTTGGCCGCCTTCATTTAGTTCTCTCCCTTGGGAGAGATTACAGTGTGGGGGGCGAGGACCACGCAATGCCCGATTCAAACGGATTGCTCGTCGGAATGTCTGTCGTCGAATGCGGCGAGGGCGTCGCCGCGGCGTTCGCGACCAAGCTGATGGCGGATTTGGGCGCCGATGTGATCAAGGTTGAGCCGCCCGAAGGCGACTGGACGCGCCGCTACGGGCCGTTTCACGACAACCAGCCCGATGCCGAGAAGAGCGGCCTCTTCATCTATCTGAATGCGAACAAGCGCGGCGTCACGCTAGACCTTTCGAGGCAAAAGGATCGAGACGCGCTCCGATCGCTCCTCGCGAATGCCGACCTGCTCGTGCACAACGTCGCGCCCTCGCGCCGCGATGCGATGGGACTCGCCAGCGCGAAGCTGTCCGCGGATTTTCCGCAGCTCATCGTCGCCGGCATTTCTCCATTCGGCGACACCGGTCCTTATCGCAACTGGAACGCCTACGAACTGAACGTCGCCAACGCCGGAGGATGGGCGTTCCTGAGTCCGGGCGCGTCCGAGTTTCCCGAGCTGCCGCCGCTGAAAGCGTTCGGGCATCAGGGCGATTACCAAGGCGGGCTGCACGCGTGCATCGCGGGTCTCGCCGCGTACTACTATCGCCTCGATTCCGGAAAGGGTCAGGTCGTCGAAGTTTCGCAGCAGGAATGTATCGCGGCGATGCTCGAGATGAACCTGATGCATTACACCTATGCGGGCCGCGAGACCTCGCGCCTTGGCACGCGGGTGATCGGACCCTGGAAAATCATGGATACCACCGACGGCCATATCCTCGTGGTTTGCGTCGAGGAGGATCAGTGGCGGCGGCTGGTCGAGTTCATGGGCGATCCGGAGTGGGCGCGCGAGGAGATTTTTCAGGACCGCCTCGCGCGTGGCCGCAGTGCCGATGCGCTCGTCGCGTTGATGCAGGAATGGATCAGTGGATGGAAAACCCAGGACCTGTATCACGAGGCGCAGCGCCGCCGCATCCCGTTCGCCGCAGTCAATGAGATGAAGGACCTCTACGCCAATGAGCATCTGGCGGAGCGCGGCTTCTTCGTCGAGCTCGAACAGCCCGGCCTCGGACGCATCAAGCTGCCCGGTGCTCCTTCGAAGTACGCGAGCGGCTGGTCGATACGGACGCCCGCGCCGCGACTCGGCCAGCACAATCGCGAGCTACTCGATGACGAGAAATCCGCCCGCGTGTCCGTATCGCAATCGCGTCAGACAGGCGCACCGAGGACGCCGCGAGAATTGCCGCTGGCCGGAATTCGCGTGCTCGATTTCACCTGGGCATGGGCCGGGCCATTCTGCACGATGCAGCTCGCGCACCTGGGCGCCGAAGTCATCCGCGTCGAGACCGAGAAGCGCATATGCGTGACGCGCGCTGTTCCTCCTTTCGCCGACGATGTCGCGGGGCCGAATCGCGCCGGATATTACAATCAGTACAACCAGGGCAAGCGCAGCATCACGCTGGATCTCTCGAAGCCCGAAGCGATTGCCGTCGCCCTCGAGATGGCGCGCCATTGCGATGTCGTGACGGACAACTTTGCAGCCGGCGTGATGGATCGTCTCGGACTCGGATACGAGAGGATTCGCGCGCGGCGTCCCGACATCGTGATGCTCTCGATGTCCGGCTATGGCCAGACCGGTCCGCTCAAAAGCTACGTCAGCTATGGGCCTCCGGCGGCGGCGAGCGCGGGATTTTTCTCGCTCAGCGGCTATGAAGGCCACGGGCCGAGCGAGATCGGAATTTCATATGCCGATCCGAACGCCGGAATTTTCGGCGCAGTCGCTGTGATGATGGCGCTGCTCCATCGCAAGCGCACCGGACGCGGGCAGTACATCGATCAATCGCAACTCGAGACCGCTCTCGCGCTGCTTCCCGAAGGTCTGATGGACTACGCGCTGAACGGCACGCAGCCGAAGCGATCCGGCAATCGTCATCGCTGGATGGCGCCGCACAATTGCTACAAGGCGGCGGGCGACGACGACAAATGGGTGAGTATCGCGGTCGGCACCGAAAGCGAATGGCGCGCGCTGTGCGAGGTCATCGGGCAACCCGCGCTCGCGAGCGATCCGCGCTTCCGCGACGCGGCTTCTCGCAAGAAAAATGAAGACGCGCTCGACGACATCATCACGCGATGGACTCGCACGCGCGATCGATGGGACCTCACGCGTGAACTGCAGCACGCCGGCGTGGCGGCTTTTCCTTCCATGAGTAACAAGGACCTCGCGACCGATGAGCATCTGCGCGAGCGCGGCTATCTGGTCGAGATGGAGCATCCGATCGTCGGCCGCCGCATCCATATGGGAATTCCATGGACGATGTCGGGCACACCCTGCCGCGTTCGGAGCGCAGCTCCACTTCGCGGCGCCGATACTGAATCGGTCCTGCACGAGCTGCTCGGCTATTCGGCTGATCGGATCGCGAAACTTCGCGCTGCCGGCGTACTGAGCTAATGCTTCGTCTGCGGTTTGCGCGGCGCGGGGATTGGCTCGTCGGTTTCGCGCTTGGACGGCGCGATCGCGGGCCGTCTTCCCAACGCGAGCAGCGAGCGACGTGCGCCAACGTGCCGGGGGTCGAGCGCCAGCGCGTTTTCGAAGTACCTGATCGCCGAGGCGGTTCTCTCTACTTTCAGGCAGCATGCGCCAAGCATCGCAAATATTTGTGGAGTGTCGCCCTCTGATGCTTCGCGCGCGCGGATGAGCATCTCGATCGCGTCGGAGAAGTTTTCCGAATCCTGCAGCACTTCGGCCATAGCCATCATCGCGTGCGGATTGAGCGGATCGAGCTTCAACGCCTCGTGCAGCGTCGATGCGGCCGAGCGATGGAGCCGGTTTCTTCTAAGCCCGCGCGCGGTCTCGACCATGCGATCCGATTCGGTGCGAAAGACGGTGCATTCGACCTCGACCTCGATGCGATCGCGCGAGACCTCCGCTTTGACGATCTGCGCATGCTCGCCAAGATAATCGCGCAGCTTCTCGATGACGGTATCACCATACTGTTCGGGCTCGAGCACAAAGATCGCGCCGAGCGAGTCGCCGAGATGATCCTCGGCGCGAATCAAAATGGAACTGCGCCGGCGCATCAGACCCGCTCATCCGGATCGAACAGCTTCTTGTACTCGTCGAGCGCGAAGCGATCAGTCATCCCCGCAATGTAGTCGGCGACCACGCGCGGCATCGAGTCGCCGTCGCGCTCATGCATCATCAGAACGTGGACGGGCATCTGGCGCGGCTCGCTCATGTATGCGTTGAAAAGTTGCTCGAGCACGCGGCCCGCCTTCTCCGTCATCCGGATCACGCGATAATGCCGATACAGCCGCTCGCGCATGATTTCTTTCAGCTCGTCGACCTGCGCCGCCATCGGCGGCGAGAATGCCGCGAGCGCACGCCCGCGCGCCGCACCGCATCGACGCTGCCGATCGTGGGCGCGCTGCGATCTCCGCGTCGAGATTGGTCACCAGGTCGGTCGCCATGGCATCGATGATGCGCCGCACGGTCTGGTAGCGCTCGATGCCTGACTTCTTCATGCGCCGGCCTGACGCGCGGGCGCGTTCGCCTCACGATAGAGTTGCGATTGCTCCAGCTCCTCGACCGTCAGCATGCCGCGCCTTCAACCCGTCGTCAACGTCATGACCGAGATAGGCGATCTCATCGGCGAGGTCGACGATTTGCGCTTCGAGGCACGGATAGGTCGAGGGATCGAATTCCTGCGCGGCGGGTCGATCCTGAAAGTGCGAATGCTTGATGATGCCCTCGCGCACTTCGAAGCTGAGGTTGAGACCGCGAAAATTCGGATAGCGATTTTCGATCCAATCGACGGTGCGCAGGCTTTGCGCGTTGTGATCGAATCCGCCATGCGGCCGCATCAACTCGTTCAGCACCTTCTCGCCCGCGTGGCCGAACGGCGTATGCCCGAGGTCATGCGCGAGCGCGACCGCTTCGGCAAGTTCCTCATTCAGCCCGAGTGCGCGCGCGATGGTGCGAGTGATCTGCGCGGCCTCCATCGTGTGCGTGAGGCGGGTGCGGTAGTAGTCGCCCTCGTGATTGACGAAGACCTGGGTCTTGTATTCGAGGCGACGGAACGCGGCGCTATGGATGACGCGATCGCGATCGCGCTGGAAGCAGGTGCGCATCGGATGGTCGGGCTCGGCGATGCGCCGTCCGCGGCTGTCGCGCGACAGCATCGCGTAGGAGGCGAGAGCTGCGCGCCTCGAGTTCTTCAAGTTCGGTCCTTCGTCGCAACATGAGGAGTGGTACGCCTGCGGAGTAAGCGGCAATGTTAGCATGCCCGCGGTAGTGAGGCCTAAACGGTCCGGGATGGTTACGAACAGGGATGTCGGCTGTTAATAGATCCGACAGTTTCGCTATTTATTCGCCTATGAGTAATGGCTTCGTCTTGACGATTTTGATCGTCGAAGGAACCAGCACTTCCTGGCTGAAATCACCGTCGCAGAAAATAAAACTGTAGTAATTCCCTACATAGTTTGGCTTCGTTTGGTAATTTTCAAGTGATCCGCGGGGTATTCGAGTGGGTTTGTTTTTGCACTTTTCGGACGCGACATAATGGTGTGCGAGGTCCCTCGCCGAGCCTCGGGATGACTGCTCGCGGATGCTCGCAGTCAGTTTGTTTTTGCGTTTTCGGCATGCAGAAAAAGACGCTGGTCTAGATTCGTCGCACCTGCTTTCATCTTACCATAAGGGACCATGCCCCGCTTCTACCGCTTGCCGCTCTCGCTTATAATCGCGCGAGGAGGGGTGGTGTTGAGAGGCAGGCCTTCCAGCGGTTTGTTCATCGTTTTCGTGGCGCCGATGAGCGTCCTGGTGGCGTCATGCGCGACTACCCCATCTGTCCATCACACGGTCTCTTCGCCGAACGCTGAAACTTCTCCTTCCGAATCGTCTGTCACCGGAATCGCTTCGTGGTACGGCCCCGGCTTCGATGGCCATCGGACCGCGAGCGGCGAGGTCTACAATCAGGAGGAATTAACTGCTGCGTCGACGGTCATTCCGCTCGGCAGCCGGGTGATGGTCACCAACCTCGACAACGGCCGCGCGGTCGAGGTGCGTATCAACGATCACGGCCCCTACGTCAAAGGGCGCAAGATCGACCTGTCGCATCAGGCGGCGCGCACCTTGGGCATCGTGACGCCCGGCACCGCGCACGTACGAATCGACGTGCTGAGCCAACCCGAAGGCACGCGGTCGATCGGAATGCCGGTCAGATATTACTGCCAGGTCGGATCGTATTCGCAGCAGAACAACGCGCGGCGCGTGTCGAGTAGACTCGGCGCGTACTATCGCGACGTGAAAATCGATGAGGTGAATACAGGCGCGCGATGCTTTTATCGGGTCAGGATGGGATCGTTCGCCAGCCGCGAAGAGGCGCGCGAGCGCGCGAATGACAGCGCGCGGTTCGGGTATCCGATTGTGATCGTCAGCGAATGAAGCCGCGAAGTCTGCGTCATCATCGCGCTGTCGTGGCGATCGCGATCGCATGCGCGGCCGCGCTTGCGGGATGCGCGTATTCGCTCATCAGCGGAGGGCAGGTCAACGAAACGATCGCGAGCAAAGTCGAGCAAGGAATCCAGGAGATTCGCCAGCTCAGCTTCCGCACGCACGTGCCGGTGGTGCTCAAAACTCCGGACCAAGTCGAGCAGATGGTGATTGCCGATCTTCATCGCGACTATACCGATGCGCAACTCGACGCCGACGGCAAGGCCGGCGCGATGCTGGGGCTGTTTCCGCCGGGAATCGACCTCAAGGCCGAATCGGTGAAGCTGCTGAAAAGCCAGATCGCCGGTTTCTATGACCCGCACGAAAAACAGATGGTGCTGGTCCAGGGCGTGGTGAACGTGCCGATAGGTGATCGGATGCTCGAGTTCATGGTGCAACGCGATCTGGTCAATGACATGCTGCTCGCGCACGAGCTGACACATGCGCTGCAGGACCAGAACTTCGCGTTGCAGGACCAGCTCGACAAGCTCAAGGACAACAGCGACAAGGAAATTGCGCTCAAGTCGGTGGCGGAAGGCGATGCGACCATCGCGGGATTCGCCTACGTCGCGGGCCGGATGGACAATTCGATCGCGGACACCATCGACTCCTCGATGAAGGATCTGCCGCAGACCTTCGCCGCACAGTCGAAGGACACCCCTGAGGGGCTCGGCTATCCGCTGATCTTCCAGTACTCGGGAGGCGTGCACTTCGTGCGCGAGGCGTACCGGCGCGGCGGATGGAAAGCCGTCGACGCGCTGTATGCCAAACCGCCGCAGTCGTCGCAGCAGATTATCGATCCGACCCTCTACTTCGATCACCCGACTGCGCCGGTTGAAGTTCAACTGGCCGGCTACCAAAGCGTCCTCAAAGATTGGAGCGATGCCGATGCGGACACCTTCGGCGAGCTTACCGTCCAGCTCATCCTGCAGCTCGGCTATGGCAAGGGCGCGCCCGAAGTGGCAGTCGCCACGAGCTGGGCGGGGGACAGGATGACGATTGTCAGCCGCGCAGCGGACATCGCGGTGGTGTGGATGGTGGTATTTCGCGATGACGACTCCGCGCACCGTTTCGAGGAGTCATATCGCGCGTTGCTGAATCGCACGCGAGCGACGACACCGCATCATCTCGAGCGTCGCGGCAACGCCGTATTGGTACTCGCGGGCACGATCGCCGACCAATCTTCGTCGATCGCGCCTGCGGTATGGAAAGCAAGCAAGATCGGTGAGGTTAAACCGCCTGCCGGACCTGAGCATCCCCTCAAAGCTGATGCGATCGGGAGCAATGGTGTTGCCAGCGCGCAATGAATCCCCATTCCATCCGAAACTGTTGATCCTCGGCGCGGTCCTCGCCGCGCTCTTCACTTGCGCCTTCAGCGCGGACGGATGGTTCCAACCGGTCGCCGCCGATGAGCATAAAGTCGAAGCCGGCATCCAGCAGATCCGCCAGCTCAAATTCAAAGCGCCGGTGCCGATTTTTCATAAAACCCGCGCGCAGGTCGCGCAGATTATGCTGACCGAGATGAAGGACGACAAGAATCAACAGGAACAGAACGATGCCCAAGTCGCGGCCGGCACGATGCTGGGGCGCTATCATCGCAAGACCGACGTCAAAGCGCAGTCGGTCAAGTTGTATCTCAGCCAGGTCGAGGCGTTTTACGACAGCCGCAAGAAAGACATGATCATCTTGGAAGGACCGCGCCAGACCGCGGCGCGCTTCGGCTTCCAGTTCGTCGGATACGGTGACTGGCGCGACGACATGATCCTCGCGCACGAACTCACCCACGCGCTGCAGGACCAGAACTTCGACATGGGATCGAGAATCGCGCGCTTGTCAGACAACGGCGACGCGGTGCTCGCCTTCAAGTCGCTCATCGAAGGCGATGCGACGCTCGCGGGATTCGCTTACGTGCGCGGCGGGATGGACGATAGCCTCGCAGATTTCATCACCGCGCATCTGACCGATTTGCCGCAGGTATCCGCCGCGAAGGACAAGAATGTTCCCGACGCGCTGAGCGTGCCGTTTCTTTTTCAATATGCGGAGGGCACCGCGTTCGTGCGCGAGGCTTACCGGCGCGGCGGCTGGGACTCGGTCGATGCCGCGTTTCGCAATCCTCCCGAGTCGAGCGCGCAGATTATCGACCCGAGCCTGTATTTCGATCAGCCCACCCATCCCCTGCACATCAAGATCGCGGGATACGAAAAGATCCTGGCCGGATGGACCAAGGTCGTCGAGGATACCTACGGCGAACTGGCGCTGCGCCTCATCATGCAGATGTCGTTCGGCAGAGACTCCTCGCAGGTCGAAGTCGCGCGCCGATGGGCCGGCGATCGGATGGTGGTGCTGAACCGTGGAAAGCAGGAGACGGTGATATGGATCGTGGCGTTCAGCGACGAACAGGGCGCGTCGCTGTTCGCGGATTTCTATCGCCAAGTCCTTGATCGGGTCGACGGCCAACAGGACCTGCAAGGCGTGCTCGACCAGAACAACGGTCCCGCTCCCCACGATCTGGAGCAAAGCGGCAACAAAGTATTGGTAATCGCAGGTCCGGGCGCGACGCAGTTTTCAGCTTTGGCGCCAGCCGTCTGGCAGGCCACCAAAGTGAGCGATATCAATCCGCCGCCTCCACCTGCCGCCGCCGACAGCGATGACGATCAAGGCAACGCGGTCACGCGCGCGATTGACTCCGTGCGGGGCTTCGTTCGCGATTGGTTGGGCTTCGGAAAGCAGGAGGACCCGCTGAAATATAATTAGCCGCGATCGGGTCTAAATTCCGGCGGTCTCTAACAGCGCTTTGCGAAGTTTGTAGAAGTGAATCGTGGCGGCAAGATATCGGATGCGCCATGCGAGGCTTACCGTCTGGCGGCTGAAATCAATCCGGTACTCCGGATCGATGAAGTTGAGCGCGCGCACGAACTCGTCGCTTCGGCCTGTCGCGCGCGATGGTTTCGTCGACCGAAGCGCGTCCGGGCTGTACGCGGAAAGCGCCGCCAGGCTATCGGCGAATAGTTCCGGCTCGTCCTCGAGATGGCTGACGAAGTTCGCTTCCAGCGGCGCCATCGCCGCGCTGCTGTCTCCCGCTATTGAACGGTAAACGTAATGCCCCAGCTCATGCGCGACCGTTGCCGCGACCGCTCCCGGCTGGTGTGCGGTGTTGAGGAAAATCACGAATGCACCGCGCTCGTCGACGCGCGCATCGCAGGAGAAACCCCATAGCAGCAGGCCCGCTCCTCGCGTGTACGGTTCGGCATGAACCGCGATTTCGTTGGAATCGAAGTTGTGCAGGCGCACGCGATAGTCCTCTGCGGTGCGCCATTTCCTCCAGGCAGGCCGTCGTGGATCGATGCCGCTATCTGCGATGTCGGCGAGTTGCCGCACCATATCGCGGGGCGGCAGTCCCGGCGCTTCGCGATAGTCAGCAGTGAAAACTTCCGATAGTTCGGTGAAATCGGCCGCGGGGACTGCGCTGTCGTCCATGCCGAAAGCTCTTATCAGTTGCGAGACTTGCGACCTTTGGCAGTTGATCCGGGATTTTGACTGGACGCCCATGCCTTTCCCGGAGAGCAAACCCCGCGCCAGCCTTTCGGAGCCGAAAACCCCAGATGCTGTATGCGTAAAAACATAATGTAGGGAAATACCACCATAGGTTGATGGGCGGGTGCGCCTATGCTGTTGCGGCTTCGCAACGCCGCGTCAGCAAGGCTCCAAACGGCTGGCAGCAGAGCGGAACGGCTATTCGAGACCGTATCTTTCGATGCGCGAATACAGGCGTTTGCGCGAGATGCCGAGCAGCTGCGCCGCGCGCGATTTGTTACCACCGGTCTTTTCGAGCGTGCGCCGAATCAGGTCGCATTCCATCTCATCGAAGCGAGCCCGCGCGGCCATCGGCGATTGCGCCGCCGTCGGCCGAGACGGCGGGGCCGAAACCGCCTGCGCGCTAACCGCTTCGGCTGTGGGCAGCGGCACAGTCGCGCAGGCGGACAGTCCCGACAGATCTTCCAACTTGATCAACGAAGCGGCGCCGAAGGTGAACGCTCCCTCGATCGACGTTGGAGAGCTCGCGCACGTTGCCCGGCCATCGATGACGCCGCATCGCGTCGAGTGCAGCGGCGTCGACGCCGGCTACCGGATCGCGCTGCCGCATCCGCTCGTTGAAGACTCGAATGAAGTGCTCCGCGAGCAAGGGAACGTCATCGATACGATCGCGCAGCGGCGGCACCATCAGAACGCTGGCCTGCAGGCGGTAGTAAAGGTCCTGGCGCAAATAGCCGCCACGCACCGCCGCCTCGGGGTCGCGATTGGTCGAGGCAATGAGTCTGCGCGTTGACCGCCAGCTCCGAGGTCGCGCCGACCGGACGCACCTTGCGCTCCTGCACCGCGCGCAGCAGCTTGGATTGCGTCTCGGCGCTCATTTCGGTGATCTCGTCAAGGAACAGAGTGCCGCCATCGGCCGCGCGGAACAGCCCGAGGTAATCGGCATTGGCGCCGCTGAAGGCCCCGCGCCGATAGCCGAACAGCTCGCTCTCGATGAGATGGGTCGGCAGCGCGGCGCAGTTGAGCGCGACAAACGGAGCGCCGGCCTGCATGCCGCATTCGTGAATCGCGCGCGCAACCAGCTCCTTGCCGGTGCCGCTTTCTCCCACAATCAGAACGGTGCCCGCGCGTCTGGCCCGCCGATTCGATCCGCCGATAGAGCGCGCGCATCGGCAGGCTCGCGCCGATGAGGCCATGAAACTGGCTGCGCTCCTCCGGCGGAATCCTCGCGGCCTCGCGCTCGACTTCGGACAAGCGCACGCCCTGCTCCGCGGTCCAGTAGCGGAAGTATGCCTCGCCGAGCAGCGTCATGCGCACGTAGTTCAGCTTCTCGAAGGCGCGATAGATGGTCGGATCGAAGGAACCGGAGTCGGCAAAGATGCGCATCCCCATCGTCCAGTAGAGATGGACCAGCGCCACTTCCTCGAACGGAACTTCGCGCTGCGCCAGCGCGACACCCAGCCTTCGTACCTCGGAAGCGTAGTCGTCGATTCGATTGTCCAAAAGCGATCGCGTGCTTTTGAGCAGCGAGATACCGAACAGTTGCTGGAATTCCGCTTCGGTAAGCGAGCGGCGCGCGGGGTATTGCATCTTGTAGAGCTGATACCAGTTCGCGACCAGATCCATGATGCGAGGCGAAACGGTCTGCAGCAGCGGACGCAGATCGGAAAGGTCCTGTGCGGAAAGGAACGAAATTATTCCGGCAGCATCGTGCTCGGGTTGCGGCCGGGAAGCCGGAAATCGTTTGACGGCGAGCGAGGAGGTAATTGCCATGTATCGCACCGTGGGGGTCGATTCGATTCGCGCCGACTAGCTACAATTCGAGACCCCTTTCAACATAACTTGAGCCAAGCGAGCTAATCAAGCCAATTTGTAACAATATTCGCCTGATTGATAGATTTCGGTACTAATTGCGGAAGCGCCTCGTTCTGCTGAATCTTGCCGGAAAATGATTTCGCAAAGCCCATCGGACTGCAAGACAAAGGAAAGGCTCCCGGGCGCATCGCGCCGGGGAGCCTTCATCCATACTTCGGTTTCGTGTTCTAGATATTGTCGACGATTGCCTTGCCGAACTCCGAGCACTTGAGCAGCTTGGCGCCGGTCATCAGCCGCTCGAAATCGTAGGTCACGGTCTTGTTCGCGATGGTTTTGCTCATGCCGCGAACGATCCCATCGGCGACCTCCTGCCATCCCATATGCTCGAACATCAGGATGCCCGACAGAATCACCGAGCCCGGATTGACCTTGTCCTGATCGGCATATTTGGGCGCGGTACCGTGCGTCGCCTCGAAGATGGCGTGCCCGGTGATGTAGTTGATGTTCGCGCCTGGCGCGATGCCGATGCCGCCGACCTGCGCCGCGAGCGCATCTGAAAGATAGTCGCCGTTGAGGTTCATCGTCGCGATAACGTCGAACTCATCGGGCCGCGTCAGCACCTGCTGCAGCGTGATGTCCGCGATGCTGTCCTTGACCAGCATCTGTCCGGCGGGCGGCTTGCCGCCGCAATCGTCCCATCCGATCGCGCGGCCCTTGTACTCGCGCTTGACCAGCTCGTAGCCCCAGTCGCGGAACGCGCCCTCGGTGTACTTCATGATGTTGCCCTTGTGGACCATGTTCACGCTCTTGCGCTTGTGCTTGATCGCATAGTCCAGTGCGGCGCGGATGAGGCGTTCGGAGCCTTCACGGGAAACGGGCTTGATGCCGATGCCCGAGGTTTCCGGAAAACGAATCGTTTTCACATTCAGTTCCTGTTGCAGGAACTTGATCAGCTTTTTCGCTTCGGGAGATTCGGCCTGCCATTCGATTCCCGCGTAGATGTCCTCCGTATTCTCGCGGAAGATCACCATGTCGACTTTTTCGGGATGCTTGACGGGACTCGGCACGCCCTCGAAGTAGCGCACCGGACGCAGGCATACGTAGAGATCGAGCAATTGGCGCAGCGCCACGTTGAGCGAGCGGATGCCGCCACCGACGGGCGTCGTGAGCGGACCCTTGATTCCGATCAGGTAATCGCGAAACGCCTCGACGGTGTCATCGGGCAGCCAGGTGTTAAACTGGTTGTAGGCTTTTTCGCCCGCGTAAACTTCCATCCACACGATCTTGCGCTTGCCGCCATAGACCTTCTTGACCGCGTTGTCGAATACATACTGCGAGGCCTTCCAGATGTCGCGCCCGGTGCCGTCACCCTCGATAAACGGGATGATCGGCTTGTCCGATACCTGCGGTACGCCGTCTTTGCCTTGGGTAATCTTGTCGCCCTCGTTCGGGACCTTGATCGTCTTGTACGCCATCTTCCCTTGTCACCCTGTGCTTTGATCGATTTGCCACGCCCCTGAAGTATCGCCCGGAAGTAATGCGCGGATTATCGGTCAATCATATAGCAACCGAAATTCCAGGGAAGAGCTTCGCGGGCCGCTGCTAATCGTTAATCCCCACCTGCGCGAAGGCGTGGCGCGAATCGTTCCAGTAGTAATAGCGATTGGCCTGATCGTGGCGGAAGTAATCGATCGCGTCGTGCTTCACAGTGATGTAGCGCGGCTCGTCCTCGGCGCAGTCGAGTCCTCGCGCGCATGCGGTCGGATACGTATCGGGCGCGACACGCTTGATGCCGATGGCCGGCAGCTTCGAGACATCGGGAAACTCGTCGAGCTTTTGCGCGGCGTCGCGCGCGCCAAGTTTTACGAACAGCGCGAAGGCTTTGCCGTCGCCGCGCACCATCAACCTCGCCTCGTCGGGTTTGCCGTCACCATCGAAGTCGCCCGTGACGACCAGATAACGCGCGGGGTCTTCCTCGCGCCACTTCTTTTCTTCAGGCGTGCCTAGTTCGGCCGCGGTCGGAGCACGCCATGCTAGCGCGCTCGCGTTCTCTTTCTGCGCAGCCGCCGCCGCCGAACTCGCAAGCACCAGCAACAGCAACATCCTGACGATACGCTTCATGATCGCGGCCATGATGCGACGGCATCGCGATGCGCGCAACGGCGACTGGGCCTCGCGTCAGTTTGCGGAGCGCGCAACATCGCTAGTACATTCGCCTGTAAATCGAAACTCGAATCGGAGCCATCGATGGATTTCAGCTACACGCCCGAGCAAGAAACATTTCGCGGCCGAGTCCGCGACTTTTTGGAAACAGCTTCCGCCGAAATTTTCGGAAAAGGCGAGGCGATGGGCGCTTCGACCGCCAGCCTGCTCGATGTGCGCGATGACGACGCCTGGAACAAAATGAAGCAATATCATCGCGCCCTGTACGATGCGGGCCTCGTCGCGCTCCATTGGCCCAAGGAATGGGGCGGCGGTGGCGCCGACCTCGTCGAGCAATCGATCTATCAGGACGAAGTGCTCCGCATGGGGCTGCCGCTCTACGGCGCCAATCAACTCGCCATCGATCGCATCGGCCCCACTATCATGCTGATGGGCAACGACGAGCAGAAGAAAAAATATCTGAAGCCGATGCTGACCGGCGACGAAATCTGGTGCCAGGGATATTCGGAACCTAACGCCGGCTCGGACCTCGCGGGACTCCAGACGCGCGCCGTGCTCGAAGGCGATTCGTTCGTCGTCAACGGGCAGAAGGTGTGGACCAGCCTCGCGCAGCGCGCGCAATGGCAGGTACTGCTGGTGCGCACCGATCCGCAGGCGCCGAAGCATAAGGGCATTTCGTACCTGCTATGCGACATGCGCTCGCCCGGCATCACCATTCGTCCGCTGATGCAGATTACCGGCGAGTCCGGGTTCAACGAAGTTTTTTATGACAACGTGCGGGTGCCGAAGGAAAATCTCATCGGCGAGCTCAATGGCGGATGGCAAGTCTCGATCGCCACGCTGATGTTCGAGCGCGTCTCGGGCGGCACGCGCCATCCGATCGAGCGCACCATCGGCGAGCTGATCGATCTTGCGAAGAAGGTGAATTTCGACGGCGTCCCCGCGCACAAGCATCCGTACGTGCGCCAGCGCCTCGCGCAATTCGCCGCCGAGGCGCGATGCCTCCGCCTCAGCCGTTATCGCTCGCTCACCGCGGCGCTCAAGGGCAAGGTGCCAGGAGCGGAAAGCTCATTCGGCAAGCTGTTCGCGACCGAACTGAATTTGCGCGTCGCGATGTTCGCCGACGAGTTGCTCGGCGCGCACGGCCTCGTCGAGGGCGGCTCAAATGGCGCGATCGAAGGCGGCCGCTGGATGCATCGCACGCTGGCGGCACGCGGTCTGACCATCGCGGCGGGCTCCAGCGAAATCCAGCACAACATCATCGGCGAGCGCGTGCTGAAATTGCCGAAGGGCTGATGACTTCACGAAAGCGCGCCGCCGCGGGGTTGTAGGTCGTATGAACTACACGATCATTCCATCCCCGCTCGGACGCATGCTGATCGCGGCGACCGCCAAAGGTATCGCATGGCTCGGCTTCGGCGACTCGGACGCGCAGGCGATCGACGAGATTCGTTCCGATTTTCCCGACGTCGAACTGACGCGCGACGATGCTGCCTGCGCGTCGCTATGCGACGCCGATTCTGAAATTCCTCGAGCGCAAAGCGCCCTTCCCTACTCTGCCGCTCGATGTTATCGGCACGCCATTTCAGCGCGCGGTGTGGGACGAGCTATGCGCGATTCCGACCGGCGCGACGCGCTCGTACGGCGAGATCGCGCGGCGAATCGGCCGTCCCGATGCTCCTCGCGCGACGGGCGCGGCGGTCGGTGCGAATCCCGTTTCGATTCTGATCCCGTGTCATCGCGCGCTCGCGAGCGATGGCTCGTTGCACAACTATCGCTACGGCCTCGCGCGCAAGCGGATGCTGCTCGAAATCGAGGGCGCGACATTCCGCGCGCCCCGCTCCAGCATCCGTTGCCGCTCGCGCTAGCGCGCTAGGTTCCCTGAATCGGTCGCGCCCAGCGTCCGAAAACGGTTTCCGCGATTTCCGTTAGCGGCTCGGCATTGTCGATGCCGCCGAGGATACTCGCGCGCAGGCTCGCGTGCTTCACCTCATCGGTGAACTCGCGCACCATCGCATGCACCGAGGTCTCGGTCACTTCGAGATGGCAGAGAAATCCGTAGCCTTATCGCGATAGCGAAACGCCTGAATCGGGCGTGATATCCGATGATGCGAGCGTGACCGCATCGTGCGGCAAATCGAAGATGTCGCCATGCCAATGAAACGCGGTGAACTGCTCGGGCACGCCCTCGAGGAGGCGATCGTCTTTGGCTTCGGTCGTCAGCCGCACCGGATACCATCCGATTTCGCGCCGCGCCCCTTTGTAGACTTTCGCGCCTAGCGCGGCGGCGAGCAGTTGCGATCCGAGACATACGCCGAGCACCGGCCGATCATCCTTCAGCGCGCTCTCGATGAGCCGCAACTCGTCTTTGCAGGATGGAAACTGCGCCGCATCATCATAGACGCTCTGCGGACCGCCCATCAGGATGAGGCCGCCTGCGCCCTTCATATCGTTGGGAACCGGCTGCCCCTCGAAGGTCCGCACGTACTGCCACGCAAGCGCGGCGCCTTCGAGCGCCTCGGCGATGTTGCCGAGATTCTCGACCGGATGATGCTGGATGACCCAGATCTTCGCCATTTATTTTTTACCAGTTCTTATGTTCTCCCCTTCCCTAAAGGGAAGGGGCTGGGGGTTAGGTCTGCGGAGCTAGAACAGGCTTCCGGCGCGCGTCCTGCCTAGATGCGAATACGCGCGCTGGGTCGCGATGCGGCCGCGCTGCGTGCGCGCGATGAATCCCTCCTGCATCAGGTACGGCTCGTAGACTTCCTCGATAGTGTCGCGCTCCTCGCCCACCGTCGCCGCGAGGCTCTCGACGCCGACCGGGCCGCCGTCGAATTTGTCGATGATGGTGGCGAGAATCGCGCGGTCCATTTTGTCGAAGCCCATCGCGTCGATTTCCAGCAGCTCCAGCGCGCCGAGGGCGACTTGCCGCGTGATGATCGGTTCCTCGTTCACCTGCGCGAAATCACGCACGCGCCGCAGCAGTCGATTCGCGATGCGAGGAGTGCCACGCGAGCGCGAGGCGATTTCCATTCCGCCGTCGTCATCGAGCCGAACCTTCAGCAGCCGCGCCGAGCGCCGCACGATCTCCGCGAGATCGTCTTGGCGCTGTAGAACTCGAGATGAAAATGCTGCCCGAAGCGATCGCGCAGCGGATGACTCAACAGCCCCGAGCGCGTGGTCGCGCCGACCAGCGTGAACGGCTTGACCGCGAGCTTCATCGTGCGCGCGACCGGACCTTTGCCCACCACGATGTTGAGCTCGAAGTCCTCCATCGCCGGATAGAGGATTTCCTCGACCACGCGCGCGAGGCGATGGATCTCGTCGATGAAGAGCACGTCGCCTTTTTCGAGGTCGGCGACAATCGCGGCGAGATCGCCGGCGCGCTCGATCGCCGGTCCCGAGGTGGTGCGCACGTTGACCCTCAGCTCGCGCGCGATAATGTGCGCGAGCGAGGTTTTGCCGAGTCCCGGCGGCCCCGAGAACAGCACGTGGTCGAGGACCTCGCCGCGTTTGCGCGCGGCCTCGATCGACATGCCGAGCACGCGCTTGAGGCGCTCCTGGCCGACGAATTCCGCGAGGCTATGCGGACGCAGCGACAGATCGAGCGTCTGCTCTTCCTCGCCGACGATCGGCGTAGTCAGCCGCGGCTTGGGCGTCCCTTCGGCGGCGACGACCTCGCCCTCGCTATGCGCCTTACTTTTCGGCAAGCAGCACCGCCAACGATTTTCGAATTATGCGTTTCCAGGTCCGCCGCTCGCATTTTCCGCCATCACCGAATCGACCGCACGCTGCGCCTGGATCGGTTTGTACGCGAGATTCACCAGCGCGGAAACCGCGTCGTCGGCGATTGTCCCCACCCCATTTTGCGATGCTGCGGCCTGCGCGGGCGTCGGATGCGCCTCGCCGCCGAACTTCAGGTTGGCGATTTTGTCGCGCAGCTCGCGCACGATGCGTTCGGCGAGCTTGGTGCCGACGCCCGGGACCGCATCGATGCGATGGATGTCCTCGCGCGAGATCGCCTTCACCAAATCCTCCGGCGAGAGCACCGACAGAATCGAAAGCGCCGCCTTCGGTCCGACATGCTGCACGCCGAGGAGCAGATCGAACGCGCGCTTCTCGGTCGAATCGCTGAAGCCATAAAGCAGCAGCGCATCTTCGCGCACGATTTGGCGAATTTCGAGATATGCCGGGCTGCCGAGCGACGGCAAGCGATAGTAGGTCGTCAGCGGGATGAAGATTTCATAGCCGACGCCGCCGGTTTCGATGATGACGCGGCCCGCATCGCGCACGCGCAACGTTCCTGAAATCGATGCGATCATCTTCGCGCTACCCCATCCGGCAATTTTGCGGCGCGGCTTCGGCGCGAGGCGCTCGATGGTGCTCATCCGCGTCGCGCCCAGATGGCACATCGCGAGCGCGAGCGCATCGGCGGCGTCGTCGGCGAGCGCGAGGCTCTCGTCGAGGCCGAGCGCGCGACGCACCATGTACTTCACCTGCGCCTTGTCGGCATGACCGAAGGCGGCGACCGCGAGCTTCACCTGGTTGGGAGGATATTCGAAAGAATGCGAGGCCGCGATCGGCCGCCGCCAGCATCACGATCGCGCGCGCCTCGCCGAGGCGAAACGCGCTTTGCGCATTCTCACCGACGAAGTTGCGCTCGAGGCTTATCGCGGCGGGATTGTAATTGTCGATGACGAGGAGGAGTTCGTCGTGAATCTTCTTAAGGCGATCGGGGCCCGGCGCAAGCTTGCGCGCCGTGATAGTGCCCGACGCGATGTGCTGGAAGCTGCCCGCGCTTCCATCCACCACGCCGTAGCCGGTGACCGCGCTACCTGGGTCGATTCCCAGCACCCGCATCCCATCCTCCCCGATCCGTGCAGTTCCACCACCGTCGGGCGCGGACGCCCTCCGGCCGTCATCCCATCCCTCACCCGAATCGAATCTGCCGAGCATGTTCGATTTCGACCTCTCCCAGTACGCGCCTTCGCAAGCTCGGCACGCGGGAGAGGATACTTTTTTTATGACGCCGCGGAAATCTGCGCCAACTCCTGATCGCTGATATCGAAATTCGCCGACACGCTCTGGATGTCATCGTGGTCCTCGAGCGCTTCGAGCAACTTGAGTACCTGCTCCGCCGTATGTCCCGAAACCGCAACGGTGTTTTCCGGAATCCGCGCAATCTCCGCCGTGCCGATCGCGATGCCTGCCTTCTCGATCGCGTCGCGCACCGCATGCAGCTTTTCCGGCGCGGTGGTCACCTCGAAATTTTCCGCGTCGCTCGAGAACGTCGTCGGCGCCCGCGTCGAGCGCGATTTCCATCAGCTTGTCTTCGTCGGTCGCGCTCTTTTCGATCGTAATGATGCCGTGCTTCTTGAACATCCATCCGACCGAACCGTTCTCGCCGAGGTTGCCGCCATGACGCGAGAAGATGAAGCGCAACTCCGATACCAGCCGGTTGCGATTGTCGGTCAGCGCGTCGAGGATAATGGCGACGCCGCCCGGGCCGTAGCCTTCGTAGGAAAGCTCCTCGAACGTGACGCCTTCGAGTTCACCGGTACCCTTTTTAATCGCGCGATCGATATTGTCCTTGGGCATCGATTGCTGACGCGCGGTGGTGACCGCGGTACGCAAGCGCGGATTGGCGTTGATATCGCCGCCACCCATGCGCGCGGCGACCGTGATTTCCTTGATCAGCTTGGTGAAGGCCTTGCCGCGCTTGGCGTCGGTAGCCGCCTTCTTATGCTTGATCGAACTCCATTTTGAGTGGCCTGACATTGAACCGTCCTCGCACGAGCCGCGAAGGCCCCACGGGCTGGGATTATCACACAGAAGCGTTCGATGGGGAATGTCTGACGCGGAACCGGGGCGCGGACGTTTCGCATCGCGCCGGCTTTGCTATCATGATGCGCCAACGAGAATGCGACCACGCCTGTTAATTGTTATCGCGCTCACATCCATAGGAGCCGCCGGATGCTACTATCCGGCGAAACTTCAGCCTCCGCCGCAAGCGCAGCTGCGCGAGACCGTTCAGCGTCCGTACGACCTCACTTGGGACGCGGTGCACAAGGTCGTCAGCCGCAACCAGTACAAGATTCTCGGCGACGATCCTAACCAGGGCATCGTGGAGGCCGAGGCTTATTCGTTCACACTCGGCGATGCGGACTGCGGACAGATGAAAAGCATCGCCAATCGATACGATGCCCCGCCCGATGCGGGCGGCAGCGCGGTTTACAATTTCAAGATCGAACCCGCGGGTCCCGAATCGACCAACGTAAGCGTGAACGCGACCTACAGCACGCCGCTGCACGTGCCGTTGCATCCGATTTCTGATTTTCAATGCGTATCGCGCGGGACGCAGGAGACCCGCCTGCTACGCGAAATCGACGTGGCCGCGCAAGCCGCACAGCGTCCGAAGAAAGAGGTGGAGGGTCGCTATCAGATCGCGCCTCCGCGGCCGACACTGATGGGCCCCGACATCCTCAAGCGGCCGACCTCATCTAACAACTAAGTACGCTTGACATTTTTCTCGCGCGGGGCGAAACCGAAGCCATGAAAGGAAAAGTCGGTTTTATTCCTGGCGCGCATAAGATCGAATTTCACGAATACGATGTCCCCGAGCCTCCCGCGGGCGGGCTGATCGCCGAGGTCACGCAGACCAACGTGTGCGGCTCCGAGGTGCACATGTGGCGCGGCGAATTCGGCAAGCGCGGCATCATGCCCGGCCACGAGATGAGCGGCATCGTGCATTCGCTCGGAAAAGGCGTGAAGACCGACTATGCGGGGCTGGCGATCAAGGAAGGCGATCGCATCGCGCCGGTTTACTACACGGTGTGCAATCGATGCGCGAATTGTGTCGCGGGCCTTCATTCGGCGTGCACCGCGAAGACGGTTGGCGCGCGCCATCCCGATGAAGCCCCGCATTTCACCTGCACCTTCGCGACGCATTACTGGATCAAGCCCGAGCAGCATTTCTATCGCGTGCCCGACAACGTTCCCGATTCGATCGCATCGTCGGCCAACTGCGCGATGTCGCAGGTTTACTGGAGCCTCGATCGCGGGCGCGTTGCGTATGGCGATCGGCTGGTCGTACTCGGCGCCGGAGGGCTCGGCCTTCATGCGATGGCGATTGCGAAAGCACGCGGCGCGCACGTGGTCGCGATCGATACGGTGGCGCATCGCCTCGAAGAAGCGCGGCGGTTCGGCGCCGATGAAACCGTCGACATGCGCAAGTTTCCCGAGTTCGATGATCGACTCGCGCAGGTGCAAAAGCTGTCCGGCGGATGGCCCGATGTGATTCTGGAAGTCGCGGGCGTGCCCGACGCATTTCTGGAAGCGATGAAGATGGTGCGTATCGGCGGGCGGGTCATCGAGGTCGGCAACATCTCGGCCGGCCTGCAGGTACAAATTCCGCCGTCGATGATCACCTTCAAGTCGTTGGACATCGTGGGCGTCGCGATGTATCCGCCGCACTACCTGAAGAAGTCGCTGGACTTCCTCTCGCAGCACATGGACCGATATCCATACGCGAAAATGTGCGATGCGACTTTTCCGCTGAGCAAGGCTGCCGAGGCGATGGACAAGAGCGATCGGAAAGAGCTGACCCGCGCCGGCCTTCTCCCGCGCGAAGGTTAGCCGCGGCGGGGATCGTAGCGCTCGGGAATCAACGCTTCGCTCGGAACAATCTCGGGCGGACTGCCCGGCGGCTGCCAGTATAAGTGCGCGGACGAATCGCCCGCGATGTTGCGTTCGCCGACGATGATGCGATGCGTCCCGGCGCTCAACTCGATTGAGCCATTGCCTTGCTCGCGCGAGACATTGCCCGGATCGGCGACGACGGGCTTGCCGTCGATCGTGATCCATCCGGTGTCATCGGCGCGGATGCCGAACTGGTATAGACCCGGAGTCGGCGCAATCAGCGCGCCCGTCCATACCACCGAGGACGCAAATGGCATCGCGCCGAGTTCGGCAACGTTGTTGAAATCGATATTCGCGTCGACACGGATGAGATGCGCCGGCGTCTCACCCGGGTTGTTGCCCATGTAATAGCGCCCCAGCAAACCGTGGCTCGCGTGGGTCGAGAGCTGCTGCTGAAGTGGGCCGGTCAGTGGAGGAATAAACAGCATCGCGATGCCGAGCGAGACGGCGATCGAGCCCAAGCTCGCATGCCGATCGTCGCGCCAGACATGCAGATCCTCCATCAGCTCGGTCGCCGCGGTGGTCCATACGAGCCATAGCGGCACCAATTGCAGCGCGGGTGGCAGGCGGAACAATTTTCCGAGGTTGAACGAGACCGAATCGCCAAAAACGCTGCTGCCGCCGCCGAAGTAAGTGTCGCGGTTGAATGAAAAATCGCCGCGGAAGTAATGCGGCAGCGCGAACTGCCACACCGGGTTTTCATACTCATACGGAAAATGCGGATTGGTCGAGACCGCGGCGAGCATATAGAGCGTAGAGAGTCCGGCCAGCGCGCCCATCACAAGGTTATAGCCTGCCGGCAGGAAGATCAGCGCGAGTGCGAAGAATGGCATCGCGGGCGTCACCTGGCGCGGCCCAGTCGCGGTGCCTCCGCCCCACGAGACGATCGATTCGCCGAACGACGCGTTGAACAGCACGAAGGCGAGGATCGCTTCGAGCACCACGAAGAACTCCGCGTGCTTGCCGCTACGCCAGAAATAAACCAGCCCGGGAATTACCAGAAACAGGACCGGATTGCAGAAGAACAACCCGCGCTGAGGATCGATGAGCACGTACCATAAAATCTTGAGGCGCGGATAAGTCAGCCCGACGTAGCCGACTGCCTGTTCGGGAAACTGCTGATTGCCCGGCAGCTTGTAGCCCTGATAGCTCATGAAGAACGGACCGCCGAAGGCGCCCCAGTTGTAGAGCATCAAGATGCCGCCGACGAGGCCCGCGCCGATTGCGAAGCCGAACAGGTGGCGCCACGTCGGCAGCTTGCGCAGCGCATAAAGTCCGATTGCAGCCGCGACCAGCAGGCTCGGAAAATCGCCCAGCACGGCCCATCCTGCCAGCGCCCCGGCAAAACCGGCGCGGACACCATCGGAGTCGTCCTTCGCGCTGAACACGAGGTAGAAGCTCGTCATCAGGCAGACCGCGGCGATCGGCTCGCCGGTCATTTCGGTGGCATAAGGAAACAGGATCGTCGCGAAGGCCATGATCAGTGCCACCGCGGTGCCGCGTCCCGCGGTGGCTCCCAGAGCCCGCCCGAACCGATACATCAGGACTGTCAGCAGCGCGACCGGTAGACTTATCGAGATCACAATCGTGAGATAGGTGATCAGCACCCACATCAGAGGTTCATTGTTAGCGGCGAGCGGGATGCTGAGAAACCAGCTTACGAGGCTCCATGGCAGCAGCCCCGTCAGCGAGGCGCCCGGCGCCTTCACCGAATAGTAATGGCCACTGATGTTGATGATGTCGGCGGTGTTGTAGCCGCAGAATCCATCGATCCACAGCGTGCGGCGCTCGAGCACCGAACGAATCAAATCGAAGCGCGCGGCGGTACTCTGATCGGCGGCCTGGTAGAAGTACGCGAAGCTGAAAAGCGATACGTAAAGGAGCGTGTTCTCGATCCGTTTGTCGATGCGCTCGCTTGGGTTCACCGGCGGGCCGCCTTTTTCTTGGACACGCGCCGGGCTTCCGCGCGCGTCACCTTGGGCGGTTCGATCCCGAACAAACGCCAGCCTCCATAGGCGATCGCAATGAGCAACAGATACGTCAGCACCAGCGAGTAAGGTTTGCCGATCGGCGTAGGCTGCGCGGCCTGGCGAATCTTGTCGAGGTCGTAGGTCGGTTGCGCGTTGGGCGGCGGCGCATCGATCGAAAGCACACTGGCATTACGAAAGAACGCGCTGCCGGTGTTGAGGCTGCCGAAGCCGCCGACCCGCAACGCCACCTGGACATCGGCGCCCTTCTTTCCTACCCGCAGATATAAACCCACGCGGGTCCAGTTGCTGGTGCCTTTGACCTCGGGCGACATGATGCTGTCTTCCATCACCGAAATCTTGGCGCCGCTGTTTTGCGCGCCGACGTTCTCGGTGCGGATTTCGGCGCTGATGTAGTACCAGCCCGGTGTCAGCTCCAGCGATTGCAGCCATCGCGCGTCGTTGGCTTTGATCGCGTTGACTTCGGCTTCGCCGGGACCGCCATTGGGCGGATGAGTCCAGTTAAACGTCACCGCGTCGGGTTCGTTGACCCATGCCTCGCGTGCGCCAATCGTCGGGCTGATTCTCGGAGCCTTTGGAAAGGTCGCCGTTGATGCAGCAGTTCTGCGCGAGGCGGAGCGAGGCTGCGAACGGCGAAAATCGCGAGGAAAATGATCGTCGTCGCATATCAGCGCGCAAGCGCCCGCCCTCGTCGTCCGCCCATCCTCAGATCCAATTCCTGATTCCCGGGCCTGGCAGCCACATCCGCGCATAATAGCCTGCGCGCTCGATCGGAATCGCGGTCCACACCGGGAAGAAGTAGATGAAAAGTACAATCACGCCGACCAGCGAAGACGCCAAAGACGATATTTCCCGCTATATTCCGGCAATAGCACCGAGGACAGCGCAGCCCATCCCGCCGAGCATGACCACAGATGCGAGCAGCCCCCACTGTGCCGAGGCCGAGGAAAGCGCCGGCACTATCGTCGCCAGCATCGCAAGATGCTCGAACCACAGCTCCTCGCCGCCATACCAGCATTCTGCCAGCACCGCGGCGAGCGCGAGGAAGCCGAGATAGACCGCGGGCATGTAGTGATAGAGAAACAGCGTGCGCCCGATCCATACCCACATCAGCACGTAGGCGAGATAGCCGGACAGCATGAAGATGCGCGTCACGTTCGGCCGTTCCAGAGTGTAGACGGCGTTGAAGGTCATGCCGGTGAGCGCGCCCCACCATAGCAGCGGATTGCCGCCGCCCCATACCGTGGAGACCTTGCCTTCCTTTGGGAAATGCTGCCAGTAGGCGACCGGACGCAGCATCAGCGGCCAGCTCCACCACTCGCGACGAGTAGGGATGAGTGGCGCTGGCGACGCGAATCTTCGTACCACACGATGTCTTTGTAGTAGTGGAACAGATCCGAGATGCCGCCCCACCATCCGAGCAAGTAATGAAGCAGGAAGGTGCAGAGATAGAAGATCGCGGTGACCGTCGCGAGCGGTGGTCACTGCGCCGAACACGCGCGGCGCGCGATATGGATCGGGGCGGTGCCGGTGCCGCCGACGGCGCCTGATCGGACCCATTGCCATACGTCGTAAGCGACGAAACCTGCGCCCAGCACGCATGCGACCACCGGGATGTAGAGCTTGCTGCCGAGACAGATTCCCAGCGCGACTCCCATCGCGAGCAGCACTTTGCGCTTGCCTCGGGCATCGGATCGGTTTGCAGGAAACGAAACAGCAGCACGTAGGAAATCGCGGCGAAGGTCAGGTACACGATATCGATGCATGCGATGCGCGAATCGACCAGGAAGAACCCATCGAGCAGGACGAATGCCGGCGGCCAGCGTCGCGGCGAGCGCGATCCTTGAACATGCGGCGTCCGAGCAGATACGTGACGCCGACCAGGACGGTGCCCATCAGGTGGCGTTGCCGAACGCGCCAGCTCCACGAATGATCGCCGAACAGCCAGATGCCGAGTGCGATGAGCATCTTGGCCATCGGCGGATGCGGATCGAGGAAGCTTTCGCCATGCAGATACTTGCGCGCCTGCCCGACGAAATGGACCTCGTCGAACACGATGTCGGGTGGGCGTACCGATATGCCAGAAACGCGTGGCGATCGCGGTGATCCAGCAACGCTCCGATGATGATGGTATCGAGCGTGAGCCATGGCGGCAGCGGTCCGACTTCCGTCAAGTATGGTTTCGACGGCGTCGCGCGGCGCGCCCTTCGACCGGGGCAAAGCGCTTGACCAACGTTGATCAGCGAATTTGTCCGAGGTCGCCACGCCGACTCAGCGTTGTGAGGCCGAAGCGGATCGCCAATGCAAAGGCGGCGAGGTTCAGGGCCGAAGCCAGCATCGCGGGGCCGTCGTGCTGATCGAGGAAAACCGCGCGCTTTCCAGCGTGTACTTGATGTACGCGAGATTGAACAGGCAGGTGAGCGTCAGGATCGCGAACACCACCATCATTTCGGTGCTTTCCAGCGCGAGCGGAACCACGAACACCAGCGCCGGATAGAGATAGCGCTCATGCATACGCGGCGCGAACATGAAAAATCCGAACAGCGCGATGAACGAAGCATAAAAGAGCGTCTTCGCAGTTCGCGCGCGCCACAGGATATAGCCACGAAGGCATACAGCGGCACCAGCAACGCCATCCCGAGCGCGAAGAATGAAACGCCCAGGATGGTGTCCGGAATCCTGCTGGCGCGAACTCCGCCAATCAGCGCCAGGAAGTTGAACGCATTGACCGAGGTCTCGTGATAATAGGCCGCGGTCGAGCTGTAGAGGTCGATGATCCAGTTCCACGTGATGGCCGATCTGAAACGGCGCGATGCCGATGATGAAGATGCCGAGCCCGACGAGTGCGGCGCGCGCCACGCGCCATAGTCGCCTTCCAGCAGCAGCCACCATCCGAGCACCGGCAGGATCATCAGGCCTTGCGGCTTGATGAGCACCGAGAGCGCCGCCAGCGCCCATGCGATCTCATATTCACCGGCTAGAGCGTCGCCAATGCCGCGAGCAACATCACCAGCGTGAGCACCGAATCGCTCTGTCCCCAGATGACGCTGTCGTAACAGCAGCGCCGGATTGAGCGCCACCATCAGCCATCGCGAGGAGTCCCAGCTTGTCGATATTCGGTGCGCCGCACATAAGCGAAGACGACGACCGCCAGGAACAGCATCGGCCACCAGCGCCGGGCTTTCGACGATGACGCGCGCGAGGTCGCCGCCGGCGCCCAACATCTGCACCATGATGCCGGCGATCCAGAGCGCATAGAGGTAGCCGGGCGGGTAGTCGAGGAAGTATCCCTGCTGATAGGTCTGCGCGGGTCCCATCTGGGCGATCTGCCCCGCCCACCCCTGGTAGCTGCCGACATCGACGCCGAAACCGGGAAACGCGAACAGCGCCAGCGTCTTGAGCGACCACAGGACGACCACCGCGAAAATCGCAATGGTTAGATACTGGTCGCCCTCTTCATAGAGCGGCCACAAAATGAGGTAGACCTCGTAGAGCACCAGCGAAAACAGCAAGCCGCCGCCGAGCAGGCCGAGGATCTTGCCATCCGGCGCACCCGGAGCGGGCGTCGCACCGAGCGCCGCCATCGCGAGGAAGAGCAAGCCCCACTTCAGCCAGTCCGGCCGCGCCGCCGGGGCTCCATTCTGTCGCACCCTCATGGGAAACATTTTCAATCTGTTAATGGCGACCAAGATAGCGAACCCGACGCCATGATGAACAGGGGAGTGCGCTGGCAGCTTCGGTCACGGTAGTCTATGATGCCGGTCATCTCATCATTCGGGAAGGCACGCGATGGATTTGATTCACACCTTATTCGAACCCGCCGGCGAAGGACCACATCCAACCATCATCGCGCTGCACGGATGGGGCGCCAATGCGCTCGATCTGCTCGGCCTCGCGCCCTACATCGCGGGCGGCAAGTTCATGGTGATTTGCCCGCAAGGCCCATCGAGGTGGATATCGGCGCGGTCTCGGGATACGGATGGTTCCAGATGCGGATGGGACTCCGCTCCGCGTGAGGACCAGGTCGAGGAGGCGGTCGAGCGCGCGGGCAAATTCATCGATGCGGCCATCGCTCGATATCCGGTCAATCCGCGAAAGCTGGTCATCCTCGGATTCAGCCAGGGCGGGATGATGTCGTTTCGCCTCGCGTTCCGGCAGCCGGAGCGATACGCAGCCTTGGTCGGGCTGTCGACAGGCCTTCCCAGCCGAGTTGAAGAGCAACGTTACCAATCGCGATGCTATCGAAAAACTGCCGACGCTCATCCAGCATGGACGCGCCGATGAAATGATTACGCTATAAGCGCGCCAAGGAATCGCTCGAGCATCTGCGCGAGCTGAACATGTCCGGTGACTTCGCGCGAATACGACTGTGGTCACGAGATCACCGCATCGAGCATCGAGGACTTGTCGGAATTTCTGATGAAGAAGGTGCTGACGTAAGCGTCAGAGAATAGGCGGTACCGTCAGAATGACGGGCGCATGGCGGCGTCCCGGTGGGGACAGGAACACCGCCATTACCGCTTCCGGGGGAGGAACTTTAGTTATTGCTGGCTGGCTGAACGGTGGCGGGGCTACGGAAGGCCGAGTCGAATGCGTTTATGAAAGCCGGTGCTTCTGTTGATTGAGCGTTTCCAAGGTGGTCTTCAGATTCACGCCGCGGCGTCTGTCGCGGGCCGTTTTCGCAAAGAGGCCCTGCCAGACTGCCAGCTTTCCCTGGTCAGGGTCGCCTGATCGTTTTCGTAGGTGGTAACTTCCGTGGTGCAACCGTTCGCGCCCATGATGCAAGCGTCCAGCGCCTTCTTGTCCGTTGCGGACGGTCTGGAAATCAGTCTTCACGTTGGGCGTCTGGAACGTCGTTTTGATTTGATCTGGGTAATGCCGTCCGCCTGCGCATAGAGCGCGAATTCCATGTCACCGCCGTGGCGATGATGACCATGAAAGCCATGCGGTCCAAAGGCCAACGCGGGCAGGCAAGTCGCCTCCAAGAATCAATGCGGACACTCCGGAAATTATCGACGCTAAAGATTTCTTTCGCATAACTTTGATCACGCTATCCTTCGATTGTTATTCTTAATTTCCCCTTAGATTTTGCCCCTTCACCATGAAATGACGCAGCGACGCGGATTCGGTTACACCTGATTTCCAAAAAGCTGACCCCGATGACATTGGAAGCTCATGACCGCAAAATACCTGCTCCTCTGTCCACTGCTCCTGGCGATGCTGGCCGTGATCGGGTCCTGCGCGCTGATCGACCAAAACCGTCGAGACCGGCGGCGAGCGACAATCAAGCCGCTCCCGCCGCCAGCTGCCATCCGGCGTCCATGTACTGATTTTTGCGATGGATGGAGCCGTGCCAGCGCAACTCATGGAAGCAGTTCATTCGGGCCACGCGCCCTATATCGCGGCGCTGCTCGGCAAGGATCAGGGCAACGGCGTCTTCGAACACGCCTACGCCGCGCCCCATGCGCTAAGCGTCCTGCCCTCGAGCACGATCGCCGATTGGGCCTCGATTTTTACTGGTTCGCGTGCCCGCCAAGGATGGGATCCCGGGTGACGAATGGTTCAATCGCGAAACGCATGCAGTTTTACGCACCGGTTCCGGTATCGGTGCCTGAAACTGCCGACAACGCCAAAGTGGTCACCGATGATCTGGTCGGCAAGCAACTCAAAGTGCCGACGCTCTTCGAGGATCTGGGCCATCGCAGCAGCTTCGTGTCGCTGCTCTCGATTCATCGCGGCGCCACGATATACACCACCGTCTCGCCCGGCTCGTTTCCCGATCTCTTCGAGCATCTGATCAAGGGCGAGTTGAAGGGCAATGACGACGGAAAAATCGCTCAGCGCGGCGCTCGATCGCGACTCCACCCAAAAGGTCCTCGACGCGCTTCAAGGAGCACGGCATTCCCGATTTGCAGGTGGTCTATCTTCCCGGCATCGACATCTTTACCCATGGCGCGCCGGATCGCCTCGCGGGGCAGACTCGCTATCTGGAGCACGTCACCGACGGATGCGTTGGACGCGTGCTCGATGAGTATCGCCAGCAAGGCGTGATGGATAACACCTACGTCATGTTCATTTCGGATCACGCGCATATCCCGACCCTCGACGACAAACGGCATGAGCTCGGTACCGATGACGAGCATTCGCCTTTCGCGCGCGGTCCATAAGGCGGGATTCCGGGTCCGGCGCGCGACGCTGTTCATTCCCAACGCCGATGAGGACTATCAGGCGGTGCTCGCCTATCAGGGCTTCATGGCATACATCTATCTCGCCGATCGTTCAACCTGTCCGAAGGAGGGCGATCGATGCGATTGGACGCCGTCCGCCGCGCTTCAAGCAGGACGTGATGCCGGTGCTGCGGACTGCTGTATCGATCGAGTCGGACCGGGCCGTCCGAGTCGCGGAGCTGAAGGGCAGCCTCGATTTGATTTTCGCGCGCCACGGCGTGCCGCACGGGACACAACGCGCTTCCATTTGAGATTTTCGATGGCAGGACGCTCATCCCGATCCACGAATATCTGCAAAAGCATCCGCGCCCGGACCTCGTGGACCTCGAGCAGCGGATGAACTGGCTGGGTGCGGGACCCTATCGGCAATCTGGCCGGCGACATCGTGCTGCTACCGCGCGCCTGCATGAATATCCCGATCGAGGATCGCTTCTACTTCGCGGGCATCACGCATTACACCTGGCACGGCAGCGCATGCGAGCAGGACAGCCACATCCCATTCATCCTCGCGAAGCCGAATGAGAGCGGCGCGGAGATGCGCGACATCATGTCGGACTTCGGCGGCGATTCACCCTCGGAGCGCGAGTTGACGCCGCTGGTGCGGCTCGTTCCCGCCTCGCGCGCAGACCGCAGCTGCCGGAGAGGTCAAGGCATCCAGCGCGGCGCGAGACGTCTGTTCTGGAAATGAGTTCGAGAGTTATGCCGCTCGTTCGCGAGGGCGCACTTCGCGCCGAATGCGGTCCTCGAATTCTTCCTGCGCGCATTCGAGGTCGTAGTCGCTTTGGAGGCCGAGCCAGAACTCCGCACTGGTTTCGAGATAGCGGGAGAGCCGCATCGCAGTCTCGGCGTGATCGCACGTTTGCAGTTTACAATTTCATACATACGGCTTACCGGCACACGTAGAGCCATCGCGGTCGCGTTCACCGTCACGTTGGCGGGTACTAAATAGTCCTCGCGCAGGACCTCAGCGGGATGTACAGGTGGAAGCTTCTTTTTCGTGCCATTTGTCTTTCGTATCGGAGATTGCAAATTCTCCGTAAGGGTATTCGCGGGAAAGGCCCCACGAAAACGTAGGAAGGCCGCCGGCTACACGTGCGCGATGACTCTTCTTTCAGCCGCCGCACCAGCTTTTCGTCCACCCCGCTCCGCGCCGAACAGGAATTGCGTGACGCCCCAATCCTTCACGCGACGCTTCAACTCCTTGATGCATTCGTCGGGCGTGCCGATCAGCACCAGCGGCGAGGCCAAGATCTCCTCGGCGCTGAATTGGAACATCGGCGCCATGCCCTCGGCGATCTGCCGCGACATCGCCGGCGAATCGGTCAGCGCGAGGCAAAGATGAAGCTGCTGATGCGAATCGCATTCGGATCGCGCCCGACGCGCTTTTGGCTTCGTCGCGAATGAAACGGATTTTCTCCTGATACGACTCGTCGGTGAGCCGCTTCACCTGTTCGAGCGAGATGTGTCCGCGCTTGCCGGCGTCGGGACTCAGGTTGACGAAGTCGGCGTGCTTCGCCGCGATGCGCAGCAGACCCTTTGCCGCCGCCGCCGACGATAATCGGAGGGCAGGGCTTCTGGATCGGCTTCGGCCACAGGATCGCATCCTTCAGATGGTAGAACTCGCCGTCGAAGTTGCTCTGCTCCTTCGTCCACAGCGATTTGATGCAGGTCAGCGCCTCGTCCAGCATCCGCAGCCGCTCGGCAATCGGAGGAAACGGGATGCCGGTCATCCGGAATTCGGTCTCGGTCCATCCGCTGCCGAGGCCCGCGAGCAGGCGGCCGTTGCTCAGATGGTCGAGCGTCATCAGGCTCTGCGCGGTGATCGCCGGATGACGAAACAGATTGCATAGCACCAGATGACCGACGCGAATTTTCTTGGTCGCGCCCGCCACCATTGCCGCCATCGACATCATGTCCCATGCGAGGTCGTGCGGATCGTACTGCCGTTCCGGACCTTCGAGCACGATGTGATCGGGAAAAACGACATAGTCGTAGTCGAGCGCCTCGGCCGCCTGCGCGAGGTCGACGAATCCGCGCCGGCTCCATGTTGGCGAACTGGAAACCGAATTCGAGCTTCATATCGAAAAACCTTTGCTGCTCCCTTTCCACTTTACGGAAAGGGGCCAGGGTTAGGTCTACTTTTTGGCCGCGTCGACGTTGATGGTGACCGTCACATCGTTGCCGACCACCAGCCCGCCGTTGTCGAGCGTCTTGTTGAACGCGATGCCGAAGTCCTGCCGATTGATGGTGGTCGGTCGCCGAGGCCGCGCGATGCGGCGCGCCCATCACCTTTATTTCCGGCGTCGGCCCGGTTACTTCCAGGACGACCAGCTTGGTCACTCCGTGCAGCGTCAGGTTGCCGGTGACTTTCCATTTATTGTCGCCTCGGGCTCGATTTTCACCGATTTGAATGTGATGGTCGGATACTTCGCGACATCCAGGAAGTCTGGGACTTTTAAGATCCGCGTCGCGCTTCTCGTTGTGCGTATCGACCGATGACGCATCGATGGTCACCTCGATCTCCACCGATTTCGGATCGTCATCGTTCGCCGTGATGGTGCCGGAGAACTTGTCGAACTCGCCGGTCACGTTGGAAAGCATCATGTGCTGGAACGCTGAAGCTGATGTTGGAGTGCGCCGGGTCGAGCACCCAGGTTGCCGCGCTGCGCATTCGCCGCAGTGATTGCATCGCGAGTGGCGAAACATCGCCGACGCGCAGCGATCGCCTTGATTAGCCATGACTGAAATCATCTTTGATTCCACATTCATCCTCCCGAAAATGTAGTGGCACAGGATAACCTTCGTCCTGGTGGCACAGGCTTCAGCCTGCGTCCTGGCAAAGGCGTCAAGATGTTCACGGTACGCGGCGGCAAGAATCAAGAGAGCAATTACGGCTCAGTTGATGAATTCTGCCGACGGATGGCAGCGCGGGTAGTCGCGCAGGTACTGAAAAAATCGCGCCAGCGTACGATCGCTGCGCGTCAGCGTGCCGGGCCGGAAATGAATCGTGTTGACGATCGGAATGTCTTCGCCGACCACTTTCATTTCGAGCTCGGTGACTGCGCGCAGAAACGCCGCCGTCGAGGCGTCGTCGCTGTCGTTCTTGCGCGCCGCCAAGACCGCGAAGACCTGCGTATGCCCGGGGCGCGGCAGACTGAATGGCGTCATCATGCCGAACCATCGTCCCTCGATGGTGCCGCTTTGATAATAGATGTTGTTGCCGTAAATCCCGATCGCGATAATCGATCGGCTCGCCTTTGGCGTGACGGCCCTTGAAGTCGTAGAGCATCGAATGATCGGTCCATTCGACGTCGTCATGCGGATCGTCCTACCTCGAAGGTCACGCCGTGCAGCGCCTTGATGTGCTGCATGTCGGGCGTGTTGCAGCTCAGCACCCACGGATCGGTCGGCGTCGATTTGCGGAAACGACGAGCGGTCAACATCAAGCTCGGAATCGGGATAGGGAAAGTCGGGAACCTCGAAGCGCGGATGCTCGCCGTTGTACGCGAACACGATGCCATGCTTTCGCACACCGGGAATTTGAAGAGGCACGCGGCGGGCGGCGGAGGATCGCCGACCTTGGTCGCGATGCATACGCCGTTGCCGTCATAGCGCCAATGATGAAACGCGCATCGGATCGAATCGCCCTGGATGTCGCCCACTGAAAGGTCCGCGCCGACATGCGCGCAGTACGCGCTCATCACGCGCGCTTCGCCATTTGAGCCACGATACGCGACCACGCGCCCATCGAGAAAATCAACGCCGAGAATTTTCCCCATCGCGAATTTCGCTCGAGAGGCAAATCGGAAACCATGATTCCGAAAACAGTCCGTTGTCGCCCTCATGCGGGAGCGGCGCTCCGAGATGGCGTCGCCGTCGCGATGTCGCATCCTGACCGTTTGCGTTTGCCATATGGACCATCTAGCACGCTGTCGGGAATATCGCCAAAACGTTCCCGCCCGCGCGAGGCATGCTAGAATCGCGCTCGATGGATGCGGTCACCCAAGCTCTTCGCGAGCAATACAAGGACGGAACGAATCTCAATGCGCGGATGCGCCTTCATGCGCGCTTCAGCACCAACCGCTACGGGATCTTCCCCTGGATTTTAGATCACATGACGCTGGCAGATGATGCGTGGGTGCTCGAAGTCGGCACCGGCACCGCGCAGATGTGGCTGCGCAATCGCGATCGTCATTCCCAGCGGATGGCGCATCGTGCTGTCGGATTTTTCGGACGGGATTCTCCGCGATGGCCTCGCCAACCTCGCCTCGACCGGGCACCGGTTCGAGGCCTTGCAACTCGACGCCCAGGTGTTGCCATTCGAGGACGCCGCTTTCGATGCGATCGTCGCCAACCACATGCTCTACCATGTGCCGGATGTTCCGCGCGCGCTGCGCGGAGTTTCGTCGCGTACTGAAGCCGGGCGGCAGATGCTTCGCGGCGACCTTCAGCACCTCGAATATGCGCGAGTTTAACGAGGCTGCTGAGCGTTTTCTGGGCATACCCGTAAGCAGGTCGGCGACGCATTTCGGCCTCGAGACCGGCCTCGCACCGATGCGCGCGACGTTTCCCAACGTCGAGGTTCTCCGCTACCCGGATAGCCTCGTCGTTACCGAGACCGCGCCGCTGATCGACTACATCAATTCGACCCGGATGCGCGCGAAATTGAGCGACGACAAAATCGCGGCGCTGAAAAATTTCTTCGAGCAGGAAATTTCACAGCATAAGGCCTTCCACATCAGCAAGGATGCGGGAATGTTCGTCGCGCGAGCTTGACCGATGAGCGAAAACGACAATTCCGCCATGGCCGAAATCGCGCGGCTGCTCGAAGTGGTGCGCAAGCTGCGTGCCGAATGCCCGTGGGATCGCGAGCAAACCGTCGCGAGCACCGCGCGCCACGTCATCGAAGAAGCATACGAGGTGGCCGACGCGATCGCATCGAATGACAATGCCGATATCGCCGAGGAACTGGGCGACCTGCTCTATCAAACATTTTTCGTCGCCGTGATCGCCGAAGACGAATCGCGCTTCAACCTCGCGCAGGTCGCGCGCGACGCCGCAGACAAATTCGTCCGGCGTCATCCGCACATCTATGGCGATGTGAAAGCCGACACCGCCGATCAGGTGCTGAGCAACTGGGACAAGATCAAATCCGAAGAAAAAAAGGACGCCGGCAAAGATGGCGGCCTCGCGACTACGGGGCGCGCGCTGCCCGCGCTGATGCGCGCGGAGAAGCTCGGCGAAAAAGCGCGCCGCAAAGGAATGGACTGGCGCGACATTGGCGAAGTTTTAAAAAAGGTTCGCGAGGAACTCGACGAGGCGGACGCCGCGCTCGCGGAGGGCGACCACGATGCGCTCGCATCGGAAATCGGTGACATGATGCTGGCGCTGGCGAACGCGCCGCGCTTCATCGGGCATAACGCGGAGGAGACGCTTCGCCGCGCCTGCGACAAATTCATCGGGCGCTTCGAAGCAGTGGAACGCCTCGCAACATCGAGAGGCCTCGATTTACGAAAGCTGTCGCCCTCGAAAATCGAGGCATTATGGCAGGAAGCGAAACGTCTGTAGATACGACTACATCGATGCTCGAACGATGGAAAAGAGGATGATTATGAGGCGAAAGAGATCGAAACTAATCCTCTTTCCGGAAAAGGCCGCCAGAATGCTGGGCGACATAGGACCAATCAAGCTACCCCAACCGCCGCAGGGTAAATATTCTGCATCGCCGCGAGAAAGAGGACCCAAAGGGCGGCTCTAGTGACAGCGATACGCGTCTCAAATCAAACTGAGTCACTGCCCTGTCGGCTAGTCATATTGACCCGATGCGCGGGGGCTGTTAGCTAGGATGGATTATGCCGCATATTCCCGTTCACCCGTCTGCAGAGAAGCGTCATCGGCAAAACCTCAAGCGCCGAGAACATAACCGCGCGGCCCGGACGCAAGTCCGCACCGCGGTCAAAACCGCATCGGAAACGATCGCCGCCACCGACGCCGGCGCGGCGCAGAAAAAACTGCGCGCCGCTATCAGCGCGCTCGACAAGGCCGCCAGCAAGGGCAAGCTGCATCGCAACACCGTGAGCCGCAAGATCGCACGGCTCTCCGCGCAGTTTCATAAAACCCACGCGCAGAAATCGCAGCAAGCGTAGCGATTGAAGATTCGAGTGCGGCGTCGATCCGGGCGCCGCATTTTTTTGCTACTGCAACATCAGGTCGAGTACCAATGCCGATAGCGCTTCGGCACGCGCCTTCGTCTCGCCGTTCTTGAAATCTTCGTCGAGTTCGCTCGCGCGATGGTACGCGCGCTGAAGCCGCGCGAGGCCGAAGCGTTTCGCGCCATCGATCGCGCGCGTTGCCAGCGGACTGCTCGGGCCGAAGCCGAGCGCACCCGCGATGTCGTAGGTGCTCTTGCGCGCCGCGAGCATCGAGGCCGCGAGCATCATGCGCCGCAGCACCGGGATGAACTCGACGGCGAGCAGCTCGAATGGATCGCGGCCACCGCCCAGTGCACGCGTGAGTTGCGCGAGCGTCGCCGCCGTCTTTCCAGATGAGATGCTTTCCGCGATTTCGAATGGCTCGGGCAGCTTCGAGGGTCCATGCTCGCTGAGATCCGCGGCCTCGATCGATGCGCCCGGCTCCAGATGAATCGCCAGCTTGCCGAGCGCATTCGCGATCGCGCTCAGATCGCCACCATGACGCGCGATGAGCAACTCGGCGGCGCTCTGCGAAAGTTTAAGGCCGAAACCGCGCGCGAAGCTTTGTGCATACTGCGGGAGCTGATTGTCGAAAGGGCGCAGGCAGTTCACCAGCGTGCCGGCGCTCTCGGCGGCGCGACGAATCTTGGCCGGCGCGGCATCCTTGTCATACACAATGACAAGATGATTGGGCGGACGCGCCTCGGTCACCGCGCCGATGAGGCCGGCGTCGCCACCGCGCGTTTCTTTTTCAGCCACATCATCGGAAGGCGCGCTCTCGTCGCCGCCGCGGTCGCGAAATGAACGCATCACGCGGCATACCAGCATGCGCCTGGGTGCGAAGAGGTCAGGCGCGCGAAGCTCCTCGACCACCGATGCGAAGTCGGAAGCATTCGCGATCTGAAACGTGCGATGCTGCAGACCCTCGCCGGTCAGCCGGCGCGCGATCGCATCGACGATGTACTCGCGCAAGAACGCTTGCGGACCCGCGATGACAATCGCGGCCGCAAGCGGCTTCGCGGTCTCGACGATGCGAATGAACCCGAGCGCGTTCTCGACCGCCATCGTGCCCTCCTACCCGCCCTCCTCTGCCGTCGCTAGAAGCCGGTCGCCATGGAATCGTACAGATGCGCCGCGAGGTTGGTCATCATCAGGGTGCGCGAGCCGCGCTCCTGGGTCTCCGCGGTCTGAAGATCGCTCATTCGCGCGACGTCGTTGGTGCGCAGGTTTTGCTGCAGAAAGGTTGGGGTCGTATTCAGGGTGTTCTGCGCTACGGGTGCGTAGTTCTCCGTATCTGCCATGCCGTTGGTGCTCCAGATCAGCTTGCCCGCGCGGCGATCGCGCAGCCACGCGTGCACTACCAGTGTTTCGGCATACTGGGTCGGCTCGAGCACCGCATTGAATCCGTTGGGAACGGAGAGCGATTGAGTCAACTGCCCGGTGAGCAACAGATCCGCTTGCGAGGGAGTATCGACGATGGTGAGGCGCTTGTGACTCGCGATCTCATCTTTCAAGTAGACCATGAACTCGTCGTTGAGGCCGGTCTGCCGCGTGCGATTGGTAAATCGTTCCACGTAGATGGTCTGCGCACTCGCTGGAAGGTTGGTGCCCGACGCGCCGAAGTGATAGCCGCATCCTGCGAGCAGCAGCGTCAAGGCCAGAAGGCAGAGCCGCCTAATGAAGATGGCGAGCCGCCTAGTCATGTTTGGCTGGCGGACGATCCTCACCTTTTCCTTTAAGTTTGTTCACATCGGCAATATGGTCGATGACGCCATTGACGAACCGCCCGGAACCCTCGTCGCCGTAAGTCTTCGCCAGCTCGATCGCCTCATCGATCGTGACGCGCGCGGGAACATCGGGCATGTGCAGCAACTCGAACACCGCGATGCGCAGGATGTTGTGGTCGATGCGCGACAGGCGCTTCACCGACCAATGCTCGAGGGCGTCGGCGATTTGCTTGTCGAGCTCGCGCTCCTCTTTGCGCACGCCCTCGATGAGTGAGTTGGCGAACACACGCATCTGGCTGTCGGTCTCGGCAGTCTCGAACAGCGCCGCGAGGTCATCGCTCGACGCGCCGCCGCATATATCGATTCGATAAAGAGCCTTGAGCGCGAGCTCGCGGCCCATGTGTCGGCTTCCCATAAAAACAACCGAGGCGCATCGCGCCCCGTGCACCTATGTTATCAGCTTTAAGTCCGAGAAGAGATGCCCCAGCTTTTCCTTCTTGGTACGCAGGTATCCGATGTTGCCCTTGTGCGGCGCGACTTCGAGCGGCACCCGCGTCACGTTCACGCCATAGCGACGGAGGCTGTCGATCTTGTGCGGATTGTTGGTGAGCAGCCGCACCTCGCCGATGCCGAGGTCGCGCACGATTTGCGCGCCGATGCCGTAATCGCGCAGGTCCTCCTCGAATCCCAACTCCAGGTTCGCCTCGACAGTGTCGAGCCCGGTGTCCTGCAACGCATACGCGCGAATCTTGTTGCCGAGCCCGATGCCGCGCCCTTCCTGATGTAGATATATGATCACGCCCGCTTCGGACGCGAGGATCCGCTCGACAGATTCCGCCAGTTGCTCACCGCAATCGCATCGCGCGGATTCGAAGACATCGCCGGTGAGGCATTCCGAATGAAGCCGCACCAGCGCGGGTCGGCCTCCGCCGACATTACCCTTGATCAGCGCGAGATGCTCGCGCCCATCGACGATGTTGCGAAAGATGACGGCCTGGAAATCGCCATTCTCGATCGCGAACGGCACGCTCGAAACGCGCTGCACCAGGACTTCATTGGTCAGGCGATGCGAGATGAGGTCGCGCGTGAAAATGATCGGAATCGAATGCTTCTCCGCAAACGCACGCAGCGATGGCAGCGTCGCCATCTCGCCGTTGTCATCAAGAATCGCGCAGAGTGCAGCCGCGGGACGCAGCGCCGCGCACCTCATCAGATCGACGGCGCCTTCGGCGCGTCCGAGCCGCATCATCACACCGCCGCTCAGCGCCATCAGCGGCAGGACATGCCCCGGCATGACGATATCGGCGGGAGTGGACTTCGGATTTCCGATCACCTGGATGGTGCGTGCGCGATCGCTCGCCGAAATGCCGGTGGTGACGCCCTCGCGCGCCTCGACCAGTGCGCCCGCCTGTTCGGTGACGGGACCGGTCTCGGTGGTTTGCGAAAGCGGGATGCCGAGCTCACGCATCCGCTTCTCGGGAATCGCTATAGAGACGATGCCGCGGGCCTCGCGCGCCATGAAGTTGACGTGATCGGGGGTGACGAATTCCGCGCCCATCACGAGGTCGCCCTCGGCGGCCTCGGACTCTTCGGGCACCATGACGACCATGTGGCCTTCGCGCAGCCGCGCGAAGACATCATCGAAGGACGAACCGGGCATCTAACGCATTCTCCAGTCGCGCGATGATATCACCGCATTTTGAATCTAACCACCCGCATAAGCTTTGGCCCTTGCCCGCGGGTCTCCTCTTACTAATGTCATCCCGACCGAGGCTGCCGAGTGGAGGGACCTCCGCGAAGCGATTCTCTTCATTCGCATCCCTTCTCTCGCTAGCGAGAGAAGGTGGACGGCGCGATGGTCGCTCTTCGTTCTTGCGACCATCGTGACGGACGGATGAGAGCCGGCGGCGTCCTCGCTCGCCGGTGGTGGAGTGGCACGCGTTTCCCTTCCGGCCACCAGCCGCCGCGTCATTTCCGGGCCACTCGGCTTAGATTCCAACCTTTGCCAACGCGCTCTCGATGGTTACTTTATTTCGGATGGCTAAATCGCACCGTTCGAATAGCAAGAATACTTCGCATCGCCTCCGCATCGTCGAAGGCTCCGTGGATTTGGAGGCAGTTGTCGAAGACCTAAAGGATGCGATTAAGAATTTGCATCCGGACCATTACGGTGGCGCCTTCCGGAACGAAAACGATAAGAACGCATTTCACGCAGCGAGCGCGGCCCTGGAGAAGCTAGAAAGGGCCGCACGCAACTCAAACGCACTGACCATACCCGGTGCGCGAGAGGTCGCAATAAGTTCTGAGCCCGGGGATCTCGCGGAGTATCGCAAGAAGCAAGAACTCGAATTTATACAAGTTGCCACGCAGCGTCGAACGCAGCGTGGTGCGGAGCTTGCCGACAAAGCAAACAAGCGTTTCACGCGACGCCGCTGGATCGCGACTTCCGCCGCTGCAGCTTTCTTTGGGCTTCTCGCAGTTTCCGAGGAATTGCAGCGCAATCAGATCGCGGCGCCCGTAATCCAAAGTTCGACAGCCCGCATTTTCTTTCTGGCCGCGTTGTTGTCTTCTGGAGTATTGGCGGGCGTCAATTGGATTCTTGAGCGCCGCACCGGAGTTGCTCTGCAATGGCTGACTTCCGGCGAGGCGCAAGCCGAGATGTTCAGTTCCTTCAAGTATCGTGGCGACAAAGTCGACGGATTAGAGCCTGAAACGATCAGTTTTACAAAACGGCAAGTGATGGACGTGATCGAACTGACTTCGAAGCGGAAGCTGCGCGGTCCGGAGACGCTCCGTAAATGGATCAAACTAGGCGCGGTAAAATTCCGGATCTTGTCTAAACGCAAAGACGAACATGACTACTCCTTTCAACATCGGGTCGACGAACTTGCGGACCGGCTGACTACGCTGGGCAGCTTGGGCACCGAGCAGATTGAGGAGATAGCGTTGGCCCACCTTGATGAGTTGAGTCGCAGAGGTGTAATTCGCCAAGCACCCGAGAAACGAGTCAACCCCGTGTACTGGGCAGAGAAATCCGCCCTGGAAGACTGAATTACAAATACCCGCAGAACCGACGACCGGGAGAATCCTGCCACTCCACTACCGTCGGCGAGGACGCCCTCCCGCTCTCATCCGTGCGGCACAGTTGTCGCAAATCATAAGAGCGACAACAGCGCCGCCCACCTTCTCTCGCGAAGCGAGAGAAGGGACATGGCAAAGGCAATCGCTTCGCGGAGGTCCCTCGACTCGGCAGCCTCGCTCGGGGTGACAGAAGTGGCAACCGCGTGAAGTAGTGACAGGCGAGCAGTCGAGATCCTTCCGCGGCGCAAACTTGCGTCAGGATGACAGACTGAGAGGCGGCGCTAAGAAGGGAAGCAGCGTTAGGAAGGGACGCGTGCCTCGATGAGTAGGTCATCGCCAATTTGCCAGACCTCCAGATCGTCGAGGTTGATGGCTTCCTTCATCTTCAGAAATCCCAGCCCCTCGATCGCGGAGAGGCCGCCGCCGAGGAGCTTCGGTGCGACGAACAACGCGATGCGATCCACCACCTTCTGGCGCAATGCCGAGGCTGCCAGATGCGCGCCACCTTCCAGCATGATGCGATTCCATCCGCGCTGGCCGAATTCGTGAAGCAGCGGTGCGAGGGCGATCTCACCTTCGATGGTTTTCATCGCGAAGACTTCCGTGCGGGTCGACCCGTAGCGCTCCTGCGCGATGCGATGCTTCGCCGGCGTTGTTACCAGGATCGTCGAGGCCTTCGAGCGCTGGGTGAACACGCGCGAGCGAGGATCGCATCGCAGCTTCGAATCGATGATGACGCGGTACGGATCGCGACCGCTTTCCTCGCGACACGTGAGGCGCGGATTGTCCGCAATGACGGTGCCTGCGCCGACCATCACCGCGTCGCTATAGCGGCGCCATCGATGGACCAGCGCGCGGGATTCCTCACCGCTGATCCATTGCGAGTCGCCGCTCGATGTTGCGATGCGTCCGTCGAGCGTCATCGCCAGCTTGAGGGTGACCATCGGGCGGCCTTTCTCGACCCGTGTGAAGAAGCCCTCGTTGATGCGACGCGATTCTTCCTCCATCACGCCGAGGGTCACCGCGATGCCGGCCTTGCGCAGGATGGCGATGCCTTTGCCCCGCACCTTCGGAAACGGATCGCCGCATCCGATGACGACGCGCTTGATGCCTGCCTCGACGAGAGCATTTGCGCACGGCGGCGTCTGCCCAAAATGCGCGCATGGCTCCAGCGATACATATGCGGTCGCGTCGCGAGCGCGCGCACCCGCTTTCGCGAGTGCGATCGCTTCGGCGTGCGGACGTCCTCCGGTTGCGGTCGCGCCGCGTCCGACGATTTGGTCGCCCGCGACGACTACGCATCCGACGGCGGGATTCGGCGAGGTATATCCGAGTGCGGACTCGGCGAGTGCGATCGCTTCTTCCATAAGGCGCGAATCGCGCTCGAGATCGGGGCGTGCGCTAGTCATGAGTTAGCGGTAGTGGACCAGAGCCCGACGATTTTTCCAATGGGCTTGCGACGGTTGGCGCGAGAATCAGGCAGGAGTGTCGAGAGGGTTCGCGTCAGGAGGCATGCGCGCCATGAGGCCGACGTGGCGTCCGATCATCTTCCATTTTCCACGTTCGAGTTTCCACGCGTTCATGTAGCTACAGATGAAGAGGTCAGGCGGCGACGGCTCTACGCCGGTCGGATCTTCCTTGACGGTGAAGCTTTCGTTGCCGGTCGCCAGCGCGACATCGTCGATGACCGCCAGCTTCGAGATTCGGCGCTCGAAGGTTTTCAGCCGGATTTTTCCTCCGCGAAACAGGGTCAGCGCCTGAGTTTTGCTGAGAACAAGATTGGCGGTGCTGCTGACGACGAGGCCATCGGACCAAAGCGCGTCTAGAGTGTCGACATCGTTGCCGAGCGTCGCCTGCGCCTCGCGTTTCTCTGCCTCGGCAACCTCGGACGTGGGATCAGTCGACTTTCGCCGCGCCATGCACGCCCCCTGCTCTTGGTTAGTAAACGTAATACAGCGTCAGTCAAGTGAATAGGCACTTTAACAGGACTGGAATACCGTATGCGGTCATTCGCCGGTAAGAAACCAATCACCCCGCGCAACGTATTAAGGACAGGTGGGGTAATGAGGCCATGAGCGCCGCGACCATAGACCATGTGGGGCATCGCGCGACCGGAAAGCGATCGCGATGGTTCCTCACGCGTACGATGGCGGTTTCGATTGCGGCGAGCCTCTGTATCGCACCCTTCACGACGGCATTCGCGGAACAGGTTTTGGAAGTCCCGCAAATGACCGCTCCTGCATCATCTGCAGATGCATCAGCGAAAGACGCTGCTGCTCCTGCCGCTCCTCCTCGGCACTCGCATCACGAAGCGACAGCGCGTCGCGAGGCGATGGCACCGCTGCCGGCTAACTTGGGTTCAGTGGAAGACTACGAGCATCAGGATGGGGAGGATGCGCCGTCCACTTCCTATTCTCGGCGCTACTCTTCCTCGGGATTCGGCGGACAAGCGGCCGGCTTCGGCGGAACCGGCGGGAACTTCGCGGGCGCGAACCTGCAATTCGATCCGGGCCACGACCGGCAGGCACTCACCAACAACCTCATCCTCGGCGCGCTTGCGCTCGGACTGTTCGCGATGGAAGTGCAGGCCTCGCATCACCATCATCATCGCTAGAAACGCAAATTCTTCCAGCAAGCGAAAAGATTCAATAAAAAGCGCGAGCTGTAAATTTTGCACGCACAGCGGTGTAAGTTTTACAAATCAGGATTCGAGCTTCCACGCTTTAGCTGCACTACCCATCAGCCTCGCACTGCGACGCGCTAAATCTTCGGCAGCGAACTTGCTGAATAGACCCCTGTGACTTCGGTTCAGGAGGTTGATGCGATGAATAGTCGATTCGCAACGTATGTTTCGGTCCTCGCCTACAGCGCGGTCCTGATGTGGGTGATGGTGTCGCTGTTCCTTCCCTCCGTAAATTTGAGCTGGTGAGGGGTCCGATGTTTGCGCTCAATGTCATGTCGATTTGGATATGCTCGCGTGAGCTGTTTCGTCCCCGCGCCATCGCGCAATGGATCGAAACCGCAGCGAGCCTTGAGTCGGCCCGAAAAGTGTTCGCGATCGCATGCAATAACCTTCCTCTCGTTTTCCGTAGCTCCGTCGAAATTTAGGACCACATACGCGCGTGCGCTCTGAGTCTTACCACCCTGCCTTCATGTGTACGGTTTGTGATAACTGTACATACTGAGGAAACGGGATGAGGACGAATATCGTAATCGACGATGCTCTCATCGGTCGGGCCATGCGTCTAAGCGGTGCCGCGACCAAGCGCGAGGCAGTCCAGCGCGGGCTCGAATTGCTGGTTCGGCTGAAGCAGCAGGAGAAGATACGTTCGTTGCGCGGCAAACTCCATTGGGAGGGGAACCTTGACGAGATGCGCCGCGATGCTCCTGCCAAGCGCGGCCGATGATTCTGGTCGACAGCTTCTTCTTCTGGGGACCGAACCGCTCCCGATCGGTGATCTGATTCTCATCGAAGTGCTGCAGGGATTTCGCTCCGAGATCGAGCTTGCTCGCGCATCGCAATTCCTCGCCGCGTTTGAACTCCGCGAGCTGGTTGGGAGGCAGGTCGCCATGGCGAGTGTCACGAACTACCGAGCTCTTCGCGCGCGCGGACTCACGATCCGCAAGACTATCGATGTGATTATCGGCACGTGGTGCATACTAAACAATCATCAAATCCTGCACTGCGATCGTGATTTCGATCCCCTCGAGCGCTATCTCGGGCTGCAAGTTTTCCGGGCGTAGTGTTGGCGCGACATATTTGAACACAACCTTCATCATGCAATAATCGCGGTTCGCCCACCCCTAAAAGTTCGCAAGGGAGGGGGACCTCCAGTGAAGCTTCGGATCGACGACATAACCGCCGAAGCGAAGGGACTTTCCTTCGCCGAGTCGGAGGCTGAAATCAATCGCATCCTCGAAAAGGGACCGCTGACGGAGTTCCGGATTGAAGAGCCGATCGGAGTGACGGTCTCGTACTATCGCGCCGGTACGGAGCTGTTTTTCGAGGGCGGATTGCATGCTTCCACGACCGCGGTCTGCGCGCGCTGCGCCGAGGAATTCGCGGCCCCGAGCGATCGCGACTTCCGCTTTATCCTCGCGCCCAAATCGGTCGGCTTCGATGAAGACAAAAACCTCCGCGATGAAGACCTGGAGTTCTCGCTCTACGATGGCGACCAGATCGATCTTTCGCCGCTCATTCGCGAGCAATTCCTGCTATCGTTGCCGACTCGGCCGCTATGCCGCGAGGATTGCCGCGGGTTGTGTCCGAAGTGCGGGATCAATTTGAATCATGCCCAATGCTCATGCAGCGAAGAGCGCGGGCATCCGGGGCTGGCGGCGCTGCGCAACCTTAAGGTGGGCCGCTCGTCTTAACTGTCATACAATGCAATTGAACATCCTCGGAAACATTTACGGGAACATCTAGATGCAAGCACCAAAACGCCGAACCTCTCATTCGAAGAAAAACATGCGCCGCGCGCACGACGCGCTCAGGCCGCTCAATCCGTCGAACTGCGCGCAGTGCGGCGAGCCCGTATTGCCGCATCGCGTATGCAAGCATTGCGGCACCTATCGAGGCCGCCAACTTTCGGAAGCGACCGAGTAGTTCGCAGGAGAGAAGTAGTTGAGAATCGCGCTCGACGCGATGGGGGGTGATCTCGCGCCTAAGGCCGCGGTCGAAGGCGCCGTGCTGGCCGCGCGCGATTTCGGTCTCGAGGTCGTGCTGGTCGGCCTCAAGGATATCATCGAGAGCGAACTCGCCGCGCACGATACCGCGGGCCTCGCGATTCGAGTCGAGCACGCACCCGAGGTCGTCGCGATGGACGACTCACCGCTCGAATCGGTTCTCACCAAGCCTCTTTCGTCGATTCACCTCGCAATGGAGATGGTCAAGCGCGGCGATGTGAATGGCTTCGTCAGCGCGGGAAACTCCGGCGCCGTCATGGCTGCCGCGATGGCGATTTTGGGCAACCTCGCGCATGTCGATCGGCCTGCGATCGCATCGCTTATTCCGGCGACCGGCAGTTTCTCGCTGCTGATCGATGCGGGCGCCAACACGGAAGTCAAAGCGACACACCTAGCGCAATTCGCCGTGATGGGCAGTGTGTATTCGCGCCGCGTGCGCAACATCGCGCGGCCGCGAGTCGGCATCCTGTCCAACGGCGAGGAAGCCTCGAAAGGCACCGACGTCACGCGTGGCGCGGCCGAGATGCTGAGTCACATGGCGGCGCACGTGAACTACATCGGCTATGTCGAAGGGCGCGACATCAATCGCGGCAAGGCCGATGTGGTGGTGACCGACGGCTTTACCGGCAACGTCGCGCTCAAGACGATGGAAGGTTTCGCGGCGTTCCTGCTCGGCCATCTGCGCGAGATGTTTACCGCGAGCTGGCGCGGCCGCCTCGCCTATTTGATGATTCGCAGGGCGCTCAGCGCGATGCGCCAGGAGCTCGACCCGCATGAGTATGGAGGCGCGCCGCTGCTCGGCGTCAATGGCATCGCAATCATCGCGCACGGGTCATCCAACGCGCATGCGATTCGAAATGCGATCCGGGCCGCATCGAACGAAGCCCTGGTGCATCAGGTGAATGCGGAAATCGTCGATGTCCTCGCGAAGAGCGAAGACGCGCTGGGTGCAAAGCCTGCGGGCAAGGGAATTCGCGGGATGTTTGCGAAGATGCGCGATCGCCTCTCGCGTTCGAGAGAAGCCGAGGAGCGCGAACGGCGCATCAACGCCGCTGCTTCCACCGTGCCGGTCGGCGCTGTAGCGCACGATGATTTCCTTCCGCCCGAGGAGCGCATCAAACGCGAGGCCCTCGAAACTGCGCGCAAGGAAAGCATCAAGAAGGAAAGCCTCAAGACCGAAGCGACACCGGCACCGGAGCCGCAGATCACCTCGCTCAACGGCGCGAAATCAACCGGCGAATTGCATCTTAACAATGGCGAAAAAGCTGGGGACAAAGCCACTTCGATGGAAACCATCGAAACCAATCCTCATAAGGAACCGCGTTCCTGAAATCGCATGAAGCTCGCCTTCCTCTTTCCCGGTCAGGGCGCCCAACGCGTTGGGATGGGCGCCGAACTTGCGCAGAATTTTCCCGTCGCGCGCGACACCTTCAAAGAGGCCGATGACGCGCTCGGCTTCGCGCTCTCGAAGCTATGCTTCGAGGGTCCCGAGGACGACCTGCGCCTCACCGCGAACACACAGCCCGCGCTCGTCACCTGCGCGATTGCGGCGCTGCGCGTGTTCGACGTCGAAATCGGCATCGCGCCGGTCGTCGCCGCCGGCCATAGCCTCGGCGAGTACAGCGCGCTCGTGTCCGCGGGAGCGCTGACGCTCTCCGATGCGGTCCGCGCAGTGCGCGAGCGCGGCCGCCTGATGCAGGAAGCCTGCCCTCCGGGCGAAGGCGCGATGGCGGCGCTCATCGGCCTCGATCCCGACGCGGTCAACGAAATCTGCGCGACGGTTTCCGAAGGCGGCCAGATCGCGGTCCCGGCGAACCTCAACGCGCCCGGCCAGATCGTTATCGCGGGGCATGCTGCGGCGGTTCGCCGCGCGATCGATATCGCCAAAGAGCGCGGCGCGACGATGTCGGTGGAACTCAAAGTCAGCGCCCCGTTTCATTGCGCGCTGATGAAGCCTGCGCAGGATGCGATGACGCCGATACTGCGCGGCCTCAAAATTTCGCCGCTCAAGTTTCCCGTCATCGCCAACGTCACCGCCGCGCCGAACAACGATCCCACGAAAGTCGCCGATCTTCTCATCGAACAGATCACTTCGCCGGTGCGATGGACCGAATCGATGAATCAACTCGGCAAGCTCGGCGTGACCGACGCAGTCGAATTCGGATGCGGCAAGGTTCTGATGGGCTTGATGCGGCGCATCGATAAGAACATTCGCGTGCGTCCGCTCGAGGATGTGGCATCGCTGAAGGCGGTGAGCGAAGCTTTCGCGCAAGCGAAGAGCTGAAGCTTCGCGTCGCGAAACTTGCCTATCCCGCATCAACTCCATATGCTCCACCTCAATCGATCCAGCATTTACCGGCGACTTGCACCTGCGTTGCCGAGGAGGAACCGCAATCGATGGCTGATAACATCGAAGTAAAAGTGCGCGAGAAGATCGCCGAGCAGCTCGGCGTCGCCGCCGACGAGGTCAAGCCTGAGTCCTCGTTCATCGAAGACCTCGGCGCCGACTCGCTCGATATCGTTGAACTGGTGATGGCACTCGAAGAGGAATTCAACATCGAGATTTCCGACGAAGACGCCGAGAAAATCCGCACCGTCAAAGACGTGGTGGGTTACATCCAGGCCCACAAGAGCTGATCCGCCGCGCTTCCACCACTGTAAATACCGCAAGTATCGATGGCGGCGTTTGGTCGCCATCGTGAGTTCGCAGGCAACGAGGGCAAGGGGTATGAGGGGATGATGACGAGGAAAGCTGCGACGGGTTCATTCCATGCGGTGTCCGTTCTGTCGTCATAAGGGCAATCGCGTTGTCGATTCCCGGATGTCGGGCGACGGCGCGACGATCCGTAGACGCCGCGTTTGCTCATCGTGCAAGAAGCGCTTCACCACCTACGAGCGCGTTGAAGAAGCCGCGCCGATGGTGGTCAAGAAGGATGGGCGACGCGAGCCCTTCGACCGCGCGAAGATCATCGCGGGCATCAAGCGCGCATGCGAGAAGCGGCCGGTCTCGATGGAAACCATCGAGCAGATTGCCGATCGCGTCGAGGCCTCGGCGCTGGAGCGCGGCGAGCGCGAGGTCGCGAGCACCTTCATCGGCGGCACCGTGATGAGCGAGCTGCACGAGGTCGACCAGGTGGCATACGTGCGGTTCGCATCGGTCTATCGATCGTTCAAGGACATCGACGAATTCATGCATGAGCTGGAGGACCTGATCCGCCTGCGCAAGCAGACGCCCGGGCCGTCATCGCGTTCGAAAAAGAGCGAAGCCGCGGCATCGTATGAGTTGAAGCCTCCGAAAGAGTGATGTCTGTATCGACGCGATGTCGACATGACCAGCGTCTAACCCTTGATTTCATTACGAAATCGCATAGTGGGTTTGTTTTTTCATTTTTCGATTGGACGGTGCTGGTTCCTCGTACGGGCGCTTCGCGAAGCGCCCGCAGCGGAGTTCCCATTTAGGCGCATCCGATCGCTCGCCTCGCTCCGAAAAAACCCTTGATTCTCCTCGATTTAATGGGTTTGTTTTCGCACTTTGCATGATCGGATCGACCCGCGGTGGCTTCGATGCGAGAACCGTGACGGGAGGAGGATGAGAGCGGGAAACGCCACTCAGAAACTCATCTAATCCCATCACTGAAAACCCTCGATCTTCCTACATTTAATGGGTTTGTTTTTGCACTTTCACTTTTCATCGCGATACCCTAAAACAACGACGGCGCCCGTCGAAGGCGCCGCATCTTACGGTAGCACAGACTTCAGTCTGTGTCCGATAACCAGCGCAGAAACCACAGGCTAAAGCCTGTGCTCCAAATTATCTTCTATTGATTCGCCCGTCGCTTGCCTGCGTCGATCAATAAAGCAATTATAGGCCGCTTGGCGGACGGGCGCCCTTTTGATGGAGTCGAACTTCTATGGGTGGACCGGTAGACACCAAAGAGGACCTGATCCGATATTTCGAAAGCGGCGCGAAGCCGCGCGAGCAATGGCGGGTCGGTACTGAGTACGAAAAAATCGCGGTCGATGCCGCGACCGGCACTGCCGTGCCCTACTCCGGACCCCATGGCGTCGAAACGATGCTGCGGGAGCTCGTCGACCGCTTCGGATGGGAGCCGGAGGACGAGGAGCATGGCCATCTGCTCGCGCTGCGGCGCGGTCCCGCTCGCGTCACCATCGAGCCCGGCGCGCAAATCGAGCTTTCCGGCGAGCAATGCGAAAGCATCCACTGCGCGCATCGCGAATTCACCCAGCACGTTGCCGAACTGATCGATGTCGGCCATTCGCACGATGCGACGCTGCTCGGACTCGGCATGACGCCCGTCAGCCGCATCGATGAGATCGAGCTGCTCCCGAAGCATCGCTACCACATCATGTATCCCTACATGGGGCGCAAAGGCCGGCTGGGCCAGCGCATGATGAAGCAGACCGCCGGGGTGCAGGCCAACCTCGACTATTCGAGCGAGGCCGACGCGATGCGCAAGTTCCGCGTCGCGATGGGAATCGTGCCGCTGGTGTATGCGATGTTCGCCAACTCGCCGCTCTGCGACGGCGGCCTCAACGGCTTCCAGAGCTATCGCGGGCATATCTGGACCGATACCGATCCAGACCGATGCGGCATCCTGGAATTCGCGTTCAGCGAGAGCGCAGGTTTCGAGGACTACGCCGACTACGCGCTCGACGTGCCGATGTACTTCATCATTCGCGATCATCATTACATCGACTTTACCCAACCGCCCGGCATTACGTTTCGCCAATACATGGAGCGCGGCTTCGGCAAGGAGCGCGCGACGCTCGAGGACTGGGGCGATCATCTCACGACGCTTTTCCCCGAGGTGCGGCTGAAAAAGTACATCGAGAGCCGCACCGCCGACAGCCAGCCGCCCGCGCTGATGCTCGCGCTGCCCGCGCTGCTCAAGGGCATCCTATATAATGACGACTGTCTCGCCGGCGCATGGGACCTGGTGAAGCGATGGAGCTTCAAGGAACGCCTCGAACTCAACCACGCGTCGCATCGCGCGGGGTTGGAGGCGCGCGCCGGCAAGACGACGCTGAAAGATCTATCGAGCGAGTTGCTCAACATCGCGAGTACCGGGTTGCAGCGCCAGAAGGCATTGAATGAACACGGTGAGGATGAGACGATCTACCTGTGGCGTTTGATGGATCAGGTGCGCAACGGATACTCGCAGGCCAGCCTCACGATAAACAATTGGAAGGGCCGCTGGAATTACGACGTCAAGCGGCTGGTGGCAGGGACATCATATGAGGCCGAGGCGTGGCCGTAACCTCTTCCTAAAAGCGAGAGGCTAAGTCGGAGAAGGCGGGCATAATCGGGAATCGGCACGATTTGACGAACAATTCCGTGTCGGGGCGGTTCGCGAACCGACCGCAGCGAAGGCGAGATTGCCCCAAACCTTCGCGATTGGACCATCGCTGCGGGTCGTTCGCGAACGACCCCTACCAGGAAAAGAACTGGTAGGGATGTGAGAAGTTGAAGGATCGGGGCGATCTTCGGAGTGAGGCGCCAAGCGGAGCCCGAGCGATGGTTTTAAGTTAAGATGGAACTTAGGCTAAACGAGCGTCACATCGTGGCGCTGAATTTCCTGCTGATCGCGGTGTTGGCGTACTTCGCGGCGCTTTCGGTGAACGATATCGTCGCGATGCGGCTTGCCCCCGCAAATGTTGCCTCGCCGCGCACCGTTATCAAGCCGGCCGATGACGGTACGGCCAATCAGTCGCGCGTCGCGTACCAGGAGATCGTCAACCGCGACATCTTTAATATCGCGCCTCCGCCACAGCCGCACGTCGAAGTGGTTGAGAAGATCGATCTCCCATACGAGTTGGTCGGCGTTTCCACCGGCAAGCAGCCTTATGCGATCCTTTCCGACCGCAGCGGGCAACAGAACCTCTACAAGCTCGGGCAGACCGTACCCAAGGCCGGCAAGATGGTCGAAGTGGATAAGGATCGCGTGCTCATCGATCACAATGGCAAGCGTGTCGCAATCGAGCTTCCCAAGGAGGACCTGCCGGGTCCCGTCGTTGGCGCGCGTCCGCTCGCGCCTCCTGAGGACGCGGACGCATCGAACGATTCCGATGACGCTTACGATCCCAACGTCGAGGACCTCGGCGACAATCGCTACAAGATTCCGCGTTCGACGCTCGACCATAGCATCGGCAATATGTCGGAGCTCCTGACCCAGATTCGCGCCGATTCCGAACATTCAGAACGGAAGGACCAACGGCTTCGCGCTCTCGGAAATCGAACCCGGCTCGGTCTTCGATGAAATGGGCCTCGAGGAAGGCGACGTGTTGCGCAGCGTCAATGGACAGCAGGTGACCGATCCGGGACAGGCGATGCAGATGATGAGCGCGCTGCGCAGCGCCAGCTCAATCAATATCCAGGTCCTGCGCGAAGGCACTCCGACCACGCTGACCTATCAGATCCAGTGATCGAGTACCGCTGCGCGAAGCGTTCCGAGCGCGACGAAGTCCTCGACCTGCTCGCGCTCTGGTACAACGACCGCGAATTCTTCGCGCGCTACAATCAAATCGATCCCACCTTTCGCGACGAGCTATGCCTCGTCGCGCTCGACAGCGGGCACATCATTTCCACGGTCCAGATTTTCGACCGCTCCATTAACATCGAAGGAAAGGCCGTCCCGATGGGCGGTATCGGCTCCGTCTTCACGCGCGAGGATTATCGCCATAAGCGCGTCGCCTCGGGACTGATGAACCTCGCGGTCACCACGATGGAGCATGCGGACTTCGAGGTCTCGCTGCTGTTCGCCGAGCGTCTCACCTTTTACAGCCAGTTCGGATGGAAAGAATTGATGCGCAACTTCAGCGTGCTGCCTAATGCCGTGGCTGTGCGCACGCCGCGATTCGACATCGATGTGTTCGATGCCGAGCGCGATCTATTCGCCGTTATGCAGCTTCATGCCTCATACAGCGGGCGCTTTGACGTCACCGCGCTTCGCACCGAAGCCGAATGGCGCGCGAACCTGCAGTTCGCGGGCAACATGCCTGCCGATCCGGTCGGTGGATGCGAGGAGTATTTTATCGTTGCACGGCGGGGTGCGGAGATCGCGGCATACGCGCGCGCGACGCGCTTTCACGGCATCCCGATGGTGATGGAGTATGGCTACGCGCCCTCGAATCAGGCCGCGATGCTGGCTCTGTTTCGGCATATGAGCGAGACGGCGGCGCATGGCAAAAGTTCCTACGCGATGCGCGGCGACCATCGCAGCGCGCATCTGCTCTATGGCGGGAAACCATCGGGCAATGCGATGCTGGTTACGCATACCGCGCACGATCCCGACCTCGAGCGCGCGCTCACTGATGCGGGATGTCCGGTCGCGCATCATCCGGACAACTTCTACATGTGGCGCGTCATCGATGCGGCGAAGCTGGGCGAGCGCTTGGCAATGCCTCCGGACGCCGCGGCTCATCACGTCTTCGGAAAGTTCGGCGATCCTCGCTCGTTGTTCTGGACCTCCGATCGATTCTAGCGGACGCGACCTCCCTACCCTCACTCACTGTTATTTCCTCGCCCGAATCCTAACCCTCACCCGATGGGTGAGGTTGGTTCCGAGTCCGCGAGGAACCTGGAGCGGGACCTTATCCAGCGCGCGTTGCGCGCGCGATTCAGGAATTCTGTTTCTGCTCCGGGGCTGCGCGCTCTCCAAGCCCGAAAGCAGATTTCCATAGTCGCGCGAGGACGCGCTGAATAAGGTCCCGCTCCAGCCCGCTCGTAAAACCTCGCGGGCAACCTCACCCATCGGGTGAGGGTTAGGATTAGGATTAAGAATCGGATGAGGGTACCGTCTTTACTGGACCTCGGATCGGCTCTAAAACTAATAGCGACGCTCTCCTGATGGCCTCCTGTTGGGCGGGGTGGATGATGTTGAAGATGAGTTGGAGGTTTTTCGATGGATATTCTCGGCGGTTCCGTGCTCCGTAGTATCGGAGCATTCGCATTCGTATGCGCGATCGCACTGGTCGCATCACCGGCGCATGCGGCGCGTCACCATAAACCGAACACCGAAAGCCGAAGCATCGGAAGAGTCGGCGGAAGCGGCCTCGACCGATACGCTGAAGGGGCCGTATCAGGAAGCCTGCGTGATCGAGCCGATCAGCGGCGCGGTGGTGTTCGCGAAAAATGAGCATCAGCCGTGGCCGACCGCGTCGCTCGCGAAGATGATGCTGATGGAAATCGTCGCCGAGAAAATCGACGACGGCAGCCTCAAACTCACCGATCAGATTCCCACCTCGGACAAAGCCGCGAAGATGGGCGGCTCCCAGGTCTACTTAAAACCCGGCGAGAACTTTCTCGCTCGACGACATGATGAAGGCGATCATCGTGCATTCGGCCAATGACTCATCGGTCGCGATCGCGGAATATATCGGCGGGCTCGACCGAGGCCTTCGTGGTGATGATGAATTCCGAGGCCGACGAAGCTCGGCATGAAGGATACGCATTACTACTCAGTGCATGGGCTGCCGCCCGCGGCCGGGACAGCAGGCCGATGTCGCGAGCGCATACGATCAGGCGCTGCTGGCGCGCGCGCTGGTGAAGCATCCGCAGATTCTGCAATGGTCCGCGATCACGACTGCGCCGTTTCGCGCGGGCACCTTCGAGCTTCGCAACACCAATCATCTCGTCTTCAACTACAACGGATGCGACGGGCTCAAGACCGGCTTCTATTACAAGGCCGGCTTCAATGTGGTCGCGACTGCGCATCGCGGCGCTATGCGTCTGATTGCGGTGGCGCTCGGCTCGCCGCGCAAGGGCGAGAATTTCCGCTCGGCGGCGGAGATGCTGTCGGTCGGCTTCGCGCAATACGAGATGAAACCGATGGCGAAAAAAGGCAGCGCCGCGAGCATCAGCGTCGCCGTCAACTGATGGCGCGGCATCGAAGGTGGTGCCGGTTTGGGGCGACGATGCGGCGGTTTTCATGAAACGCGGCGACGAAAAAGCGGATACAAGGTGAACTATGAAGTGCCGGCGACTATCGCGGCACCGATCCGGGCCGGTCAGAGAATCGGCAAGGCCGAGTTGATGGTCGACGGGACAATCGCCATCGACGATCGCGCTGCTTGCGCCCTCGGACATCGCGGAGAAGAAAGCCGAGTCTCGTCGATCGACTGTTGAGCAAGTTCTGAGGTGGGCGATTGTTGTAAGGTGTCTGCAGGAGAATACGCACCATGCCGGAAGTCACAGTACGCGTGGATCGCAAAACCAAAGCGCGGCTCGAGAAACTAGCCATGAGACGCGCCGAGCACGAATCGCGTCTGGTGGCCGAAGCGATTCGTTCATACGTGGATATGAACGAATGGCAAATTAAGAGAATCAAGCAGGCGATCAAAGAAGCAGACGCCGGAAATTTCGCAACCGATGCAGAGGTTAAAGCGCTCCTGAGAAAAGTGGAAAAAGCGTGCGAGTTAGATGGTCCCGTCGCCGCGCTTCAAGAATTGGACGATGCTTCCGAATTTATTGGGATCGAAAGTCCGAACATGCGCTAGACTTCCTCCAATCAGTTTATTCCAGTGTCGAACAATTGACCCGATTTCCTGCCCTCGGCCGCCCCGGCCGAGTCGCCCAAACTCGCGAGTTGGTAATTTCGGGAACTCCGCACATCGTTCCATACCGCATAAGCGATGCAAATCGTCGAAATCCTGCGTATCATCCACGCGTCACGTGCATGGCCCAACGCATTTCTAGCCTCCAGGTGCAACATCCTGACGGCGTTTCAACCCGCCCGCGCGCCGTGCACAATGAGCCTCGGAGCGGCGCCTTCGGCGCCGATATAGGATGTCGCGCAGAACCAAGACCATCGCAATCGCTATCGTCGTCGTAATCATTGGCGGATGGATCGGCGGCGGACTCGCGCTGCACTTCGGGCAGAAGCGTCACGATCGCCTCGACTTCGATATCGACGCGAAGTTTCCCCCCAGTCAGCCGTTCAAGCCGGGTGAGATTTTCGCCACCACGCTGGCCGAAATCGTCGATCACGAACTCCATTCGACCTTCGGATGGCGTCCGAACGATTTTTTTCTGTGGGGTCCGAAGGTCCTCGCGGATAACAACGCCAACCGCCAGATCGGCATCATTATGGCCGTGCGGGAGACGATGCGCGTTTTCAAGGATCACCTGACCAAGGTTTCATCCAACGAATACGATCCGAATCTGGTCGTCGCCGATACCGATTTCCGCAACGATGCCGAGCGCTGGATACTGCCTGCGCCCGAGGGCAAATATGCCGACGGCGTCGCGCATCTGCGCGCCTACGTCGCAGGCCTGCACGCTAATCCCGAGACCTCGCGCGAACTCAATCAGCGCAGTGTCGAGCTGATTCGCCTGATGCAGACGTGGACCGATCTGCTCGGCGACGCACACGCGAAGCTTTATCAGACCAGCACCTACGGCGGGAAAACAATCCACACCTGGGACTGCGACGATCTCTTCTATCATGCGCAGGGTTACGCCCACGTAATGTTCTACATGATGCAGGCGGTTCGTCGGGAGTACGCCGGTCAGATCAAGGAAGACCCGATCCTGATGACGCTGATGGACGAAACCACCGAAGCGCTCGGCAAGGCAGCGATGCTCAAACCGCTAATCGTGTTCAATGGCGCTCCCGACGGCATCTTCGCCAATCATCGGCGCAACCTCGATACTTACATCGCCGAGGCGCGCCAGAAAATGTACTCGATTCGCGAGGAAATCCAGCGCTCCCCGATGTGACCATTCCGCATCGTCATCCTAGAGCGACGCTGTGTCGCGAAGGATCTCGATGTTTGTTACGACTCGATGAACGGCCCCAGCATCATCACGCCGCCGCGCAGCACCAGATGCATCAGCGCCGGCATCCATCGCACCGGCATTCCGATCAGCTTTGCTGCGATCGGAATGATGGCCTGGGACTCGCCCGCGTTCATCGACAGTCTCAACGTGTTGATGAATCGCGTCTGACTGAAGGAGACGAGTTCGTGGGCTTCGCCGGCGGGGATTCCCGCCTTCTCGCGCGCGATTTCGATCGCACGCGCCATTCCGCCGACATCATCGATGAGACCGCCGGCCTTCGCAGCGGTTCCGCTCCAAACGCGCCCGCGCGCCATGTTCTCGGCCGCTTCAGCGTCGAGCTCGCGCCCTTCGGCAACCTTGCGGGTGAAGTTTGTGTAGACGTGGCCGATAACACCGTCGAGCTGATGAAGCTCCGATTCCGTCATCGCACGCGTCGGCGACATCGCATCGCTTATCGGATGACTCTTGGTCCGTTCCAGATTGATGCCGAATTGATTCATCAGTGACGACACATCAAATTTCGCGTACACCACGCCGATCGAGCCAGTGATGGTCGACGGCTCGGCCACAATTGCGTCCGCGCCCATCGCCACGTAATAACCGCCGGAGCCCGCGACGTCGCCCATGGAGACGACCACCGGTTTTCCGCGTCCCTGCGCGGCGCGAACGGCGCGCCATACCAGATCGGATCCGACCGCAGAGCCGCCCGGAGAATTGACGCGAAAAACGATGGCCTCGATTTTTTCGTCGCGCGAGGCGCGCTCGATCTGCGCGCCGGTTGTCTCCGGACTGATGAAGTCGCCCGTCATCGCAGGATCGCCGGCGACCACCGGCCCGACGCCGCATACCACCGCGATGCGATGACAATCGCGGCCCTCGCCCGTGTACATCGCGTGACGCAGATATCGCGCGAGGCCGACAAACTTCTTGCGTTTGCCTTCCGGATCGAATTCGGCGCGAACGTCTTCGGTGTAACCTTCGCGATCGACGAGACCGGCGCCCCGCGCGTCACGCGCGGTCATGAATCCGATGCCCACCAGCTCGGCCGCCTTCTCGACGGAAAGTTTGCGCGCATCTTGCGATGCGATCTGTAAGCACCTGGCGCCAATCGCCGACCACTGCTTCCAGGCTCTCGCGCAGCGGCGCGGACATGCTCTCGCGGCTGAACATCTCGGCCGCGCCCTTGTATTCCTTGTACTGCAGGGTTTGCACCTGGACGTGTACCTTCTCGAGCGCGCGCTTGAGAAACATCCCGCCGGCAGATACGCCCAACAGCGCGATCATGGTGTCGGGATTGCAAATCACTTCATCAGCCGCCGCCGCGACGAGATAATCACGCTCGCCGGCAAAATCGCTATCGAGTACGGCGATGACTCGCTTGCCCGATTGACGCACGCCACGAATCAAGTCGTGAAGTTCTTCTGCGGTCGCCAAACCGTTCTCGATACCGGAAATTTCCAGTATCAGCGCGCGAACGGACGAATCGTGGCGAAGCTCTTCGAGCGCGTAGCGCAGATGAGAGAGCGCCGGAACCGCGCGGCCGCGAATCTGCTCGATGACCGATCGATGCGGCTCCTCGGGTAGCGCGCCGGTCAAGCGAATCGTCAAAATAGCATCGCGGGGAATTCGCGCGGGCCTGATCACGAAGACGAAAAAGGCCGCGGCGAGCACGAGCGCGGCGATCATAAACGTGACGCCAAGAGAAGTGTGGCCGAAGTAGAAGGACGCGCTTGCGAGTGCTACCAGGATCGTGCAGTAGACCGCGACGCGGACGATACGGGTTGCGAAGAATCGTGCGAGAGCTGACTTGGTCATTCAAATCCTGCCACTAATGCCGGCGTCGATGCCGGAGATTGATAGTTCCGATATTGCTCAAATAGATTAGCTGGTTCCGATGTTCAGGTCTTTCTTTCCAAACCTTGCGCCAAAGCTCGCGCTGCCGATTGCCCTCACCATCAGTGTTCTGGGTTGCTCTACCCAACCGAGCAAACCCGCACTGCCGGCCGTGATCGTGAGGACCGCGACGATGAACATAACCCCGGGCATCGAAGTGCTCACGCACGTCGCGCTCCCTGATGGCTTTGTTCCGTCGACGGAATACCCGCCGATGTGGCTTCAGTCGGGGCAGGAAGTTGCGATCGTCGGCACGCGCGATGGACGTGCAGTGGTGATGGGTTATAGCGGAAGCGGCTATCGGACTCCGCGCATCATCGCGCAGGATCGCGGCCTCGGCGCGCCCGATGGCCGAATTCTCGACCTGGCGGCCAACCCGGATGGCTTGGTGCTTGCGCTCGCCGTCATCGATGAGAAGGACCAGCGCCTCGACGTGATCACGCGCGACGTGATTTCCACGGGCGCTGCCAATCCGGTGTCCAGCTTCGACGGCGATTTTGACAGCGCGAGCATCGGATGGCTGGGAGATTTCACGATTCCGCTAGCGCTGCGCGCACATTCGAACGCGGACGACGAGGCATCGCGCGACCGGCTCGGCTTCGTCTCCCACGACGCAAATGCAACAGCCTCCGGCGCATCGAGCGGTCTGTATACGATCAACGTAATCGGCGCGGTCACGACCGGATATCTCAAACTGAACTGCAAGATGTCGCGGCTTAGCTGGTCGCCGCAAGGCATCGTCGCGGTTGGCGCGGGCGACGCGAATACGGCGCCGATCATCATCGATCGCGATAAGGAATCGTGCGAGCGGCTCAATGCGAAACCGCCTATCCGGCTACTCGATTGGCAACACGATTCAAAAGCATTTCTATATGAGGAAACCAACGGGGCCGCAGGGACCGGCACCTACCGCTTCGATTTGTCGGCGATGCGCGCGCGCCTGGTGGCGATCTCATCGGGCGCGGCGAGCATTCGTCGGCAACGGTCAAATCCTGGCGCTCGGCAACAGCACGCTGACGTTTCGGGAAGCGCAGGTTGCGCCTGCGCGGGAAATCCGTGCGGAAGTCGCGTTGTCCAATTCGGCAGGCACCCAGACCGAGGTCGAGTCGCTGGGCTTCAACACAACTCCTGCGATGCTTGCAACCAGTACCATGACCTACTCGCGCGAAACGGATAGTGCCGCGATAGCGACGTTCAGCCCCAGTTCCGACGGGCCGATGCGCAAGCTGGTGATCTATTCCGTTGCGCCGAAGCGGGCATTCCTGGTCGCGTTCGGACCGGTGCGCGGCGGCGCGTCGATGAGCTGGTCGCCGCGCGGGCGCTATCTCGCGATCGCCGATGGCGACATCACCTCGGCCGCGCTCACGATCATGGCGCCTCCGCGGTAGCGTGTTGCATTTTTCACATGTCATCGCCGATGGGGTTCTAGTTTCCAAATGACAAGCGAGGACGGGATAACATGGACATAGCGACGCAACGCCGGAAAGCCGAAACATTTCGCAAGCTGCACGATCGCTCGAAGATTCTCGTGCTGCCGAACGCATGGGACGCGGCGAGCGCGAAGATTTTCGAGGCGGCAGGTTTTCCCGCCGTCGCCACGACCAGTTCCGGTGTCGCGAATTCGCTCGGCTATCCCGACGGAGAAGCAGTTTCGCGCGAGGAGATGCTCGCAGCGATAGCACGCATCGCACGCGTTCTGAGCATCCCGCTCAGCGCGGATATCGAATCCGGCTACGCGACCGAGGTGGACAATCTCAAAGAGACGATCCGCGCGGTTATCGAAGCTGGCGCCGTCGGCATCAATCTGGAAGACGGGATGCATGACGGATCGCATCAACTCTTTCCGGTCGACGTCGCCGTCGCACGGATCAAGGCTGTGCGTAGTGTCGCCGATTCGGTGGGCGTACCCCTCGTCATCAACGCGCGTACGGATATATTCCTCCACGCCATCGGCGAGAAGTCCTCGCGCTTTGAGCATACCGTCAGTCGCGCCAACGCGTATCTGTCGGCGGGAGCAGATTGCGCATTCGTTCCCGGACCCTCGGACCCCGACACGATCGGAAACCTCGCGGCGGCAATCAAAGGACCGATCAATGTGATGGTGCTGCCTGGAGTGCCGAGCGCGCCGGAGCTGGAGAAGCTCGGAGTCGCGCGCATCAGCATGGGCGGTGGCCCCGCGCGTGCCGCGCTCACCACGACTCGTCGCATCGCGGAGGAGTTGCTTCGCAGCGGGACCTACTCGGGATTCACCTCCGACATCATCAGCCATATGGAGATGAATCAGTTGCTGATGCGGAAAAGCTGAAGCAGGCACCGCATCGGCAACTAACCGGTCTCATTTGAAATGAGCTATGTTCCCGATTCGCGGAGCAATGATTCCGCCGGAGAACAACATGAGACTGGAAAATAAAATCGCAATCATCACGGGCGCGGGCTCGGGAATGGGGCGCGCCGCTTCTTTGCTGTTCGCAAAGGAAGGCGCGAAAATCGCTGCTATCGATATCAACGGCGAGGCCGCCGAAGAGACCGCCAAGCGCATCAAGTCCGAAGGCGGCAACGCATTCGCCTTGCGCGCGGACGTCTCCGAAAGCCCCGGATACCACCGCGATGGTCGACGAAACGATCAAGCGCCTCGGCGTTCCGAACATCCTGTACAACAACGCCGGTATCGAGGGTGAAGGTAATTTCACCGCACTCTTGAGCGACGAAGGCTTCGACAAAGTTATCGCGATCAATCTGCGCGGCGTATGGCTCGGGATGAAAGCCGCCCTGCCCCACATGGTCAAGAACGGCGGCGGCGTCATCATCAACACTGCCTCGATCGCGGGGTTGGTCGCGGTCAAAGGCGCGGCCGCCTACTGCGCATCGAAGGCGGGCGTGCTCGCTCTGACGCGCGTCGCCGCGATGGAGTACGGACGCTACAACATCCGTGTCAATGCGATTTGCCCCGGCTCGATCGACACGCCGATGGTCGCTCGCATTACTGAAGAGGCCGGCACCAGCCCGCAGAGCGCCGCGCGCACGTCGTTCTTCGGCAGGATCGGCAAAGCGGAGGAAATCGCGAAGACGGCGTTGTTCCTCGCGAGCGACGATTCGTCATTCGCGACCGGCGCGCCGTTCATCATCGACGGCGGATGGACGGTGAGCTGACCTAACCCCTAGCCCCTTCCCCTAAAGTGGAAGGGGGATCAGAAAGAAATATGGAAGCATCAATCACACGATTGAAGGACAAGGTTGCGATCGTCACCGGTTCCGCGCAGGGCATCGGGCGCGCGATTGCGATGCGCCTCGCGAGCGAAGGCGCCAAAGTCGCGATCGCTGACCTGGACCTGGAAGGCGCGACTCGTACCGCCAATGAAATAAAAGCGACTGGCGCAAATGCCATCGCGGTCAAGCTCGATGTGAGCCGCTTACAGGATGCCATCGACGGCGCAGATCGCGTCGAGCGCGAACTCGGTCCCATCGATATCCTGGTTAACAACGCGGGATGGGATGTCGTCGAGCCGTTCGTCGACAGCAAGCCCGAGACTTGGGACAAAATCATCGCGATCAATTATCGCGGCGTGCTCAACCTCTGCAAAGCCATCGCGCCGCGGATGCAGCAGCGCAAGCACGGCAAGATCGTTTCGATTTCCTCCGATGCGGCGCGCGTAGGTTCGACCGGCGAGGCCGTCTACGCGGGATGCAAGGCCGCGATCATCGGGTTTTCGAAAACGCTCGCGCGCGAACTGGCGCGATACGGTATCAACGTCAATGTCGTATGTCCGGGTCCGACGCAAACCGCGCTGCTCAAAACCGCGATGGCGGGACGCGAGGGCGTCCTCGATGCGATGGCGAAGGGCATTCCGTTTCGCCGCCTCGGCCAGCCCGAGGACCTTGCGGGCGCAGTCGCGTTCTTTGCGTCGTCGGATTCCGACTATGCGACCGGCCAGGTGATCAGCATCAGCGGCGGATTGACGATGGCGGGCTGAGTGCTCCGCTGCGTCCGCATCGATCGGTCCCGAGCATAACAACCTGTTGTGCTAACCCTACAATGCGACTTTATAGCCGACAACGGGTCGGTGACTGCGACGAAAATTTAATGCGGCACAAGACCTCGCTAACTCTTGGACTCGCTGCCCGGAGTGGGCACAATCCGAATTGCGCGAAGCAAGAGGGGTCACTTGAAAAAAGCCTCCAACATGACTGCCGCGAAACGAGCGGCCGGACCGAAAGCGCGAATCCGCGCACTGGCGCCCGGCCAACGCTACGACGCCAACATCGACTACATCCTTCGTGCAGCGGCCGAGGTGTTCGCGGAGAAGAGCTTCGGGCTCGCCTCGATTCGCGACATCGCGGCGCATGCTGGAATTTCGTTTCCACGCATCTATTATTACCTGCGCAACAAGGAGGAACTCCTCTTCCTGATTTCCAAGCGCGCGTTCGAGCAACTCTCCTCCCGCGCTGAGGAGCAAACCGCACGCGTCGAGGACCCCGAGGAGAAACTGCGGCACTTCATCAAGGGCCACATCGAGTACCAGCTCGATAACGTCGCCGAAATGAAGGTACTGGTACGCGAGACGCAATCGCTCTCATCGCGTAACGCCGCCCAGATCACGCGATTGATGCGCGAGTACTCCAATCTCTGCCGCAAGCTCATCGAACAGGTAGCGGGCAAGCACGGCGCCGGCATCGATCGCGAAACCTCGCGCATTCAGACCTCGCTACTCTTCGGCGCAATGAACTCCGTCTTCGGATGGTACGAGCCGGCACGCGATCGCGAGCAGCAAGACAAGATCGTGGACGAAGTCTACAAGATGGCGCTGTCGGCGATCGCGACGCGGCGCAGTCCGGCCGAATAATTCGGGCAGCTTTCTTGCGCGGCTGTGCGGAAGCCCGAATAATGCCCGCGCATGCGCTTCGTCCCGATACTGCTGGCCTGCGCCACCTTTGCCTCGACTTGTCTGGGCGGGATGGCGGCGGTTCGGTTTCGCGACCGCCTCCATTTCCTGCTCGGCTTCAGCTCCGGCGCCGTATTAGCAGTTGCTTTGTTCGACATCCTGCCCGAAGTTTTTGCGCTCGGCGGACCCTCCTTCATGCCGATTGCCGCGCTCGGCTTCCTGGCCTTTTTCGGCCTCGAGCGCTACACCGCGTTGCATCGCGCCCGCGAACACGTGCATACCGACCGCGCGCACGAACCGGAGCTGGGTGCACTCTCCGCGGCCGGCCTGGTCTTCCACAGCTTCCTCGATGGGGTCGCGATCGGCGTCGGCTTCCAGACCAGCACCCAAGTGGGTCTGCTGATTGCGCTGGGAATCATTGCGCATGACCTGAGCGACGGAATGAACACCGTCACTGTAGTCCTTGCGCATGGCAACCCGCTCAACCACGCGGTGCGCTGGCTCATCGTCGATATGATCGCGCCGGTGCTCGGCGCCACACTCACGGTAGTCTTTCATCTCAATGTCGCGATGCTCCCCTGGGTGCTCGCATTCTTCGTGGGTTCGTTTCTGTATATCGGCGCGTCGGATTTACTGCCCGAAGCGCGCGAGCACGATTCACCCTGGGTCGCGGTTGCGACGGTCCTCGGAATGGTTGCCATCTACCTCACCACTTTGATGCTGCGTGGACGATGACTGGGATGAGTCGCTGCGTCGAACGCTGACATTATCGCGCCAGCCTGCTAAGGAAATCTGCATGGATATTCAGAAGGGAATCGGCATGCTCGATGGACTCATCAAGCGCCTGGAGCGCAACAGCCGCACCCTTAAGTCGCATCCGACGATTGACAAGATCGAGCGCGGCGAGCTGAGCCCCGAGCAATTGCGCCACTTCGCGACGCAACTCTACATCGGCAACAAGGGCCATAATGCGAATATCCTCGGGCTCATCTACGCGAAGTGCGACGACTTCGGGGCGCGGCGCGCGATCGTCGAGAATCTGCTGGAAGAGGAACTGGGCAGGCAGTCCGGCGTCGGCCGCTCGCATATGGAGCTGTACCTCGAATTCGGCGAGGCCATCGGCATCGCGCGCGAGCGGATGCTCCGCGCGACGATGTCGCCTGACGCGACCGCGATGGTCCATTGGATGTATTGGCTGGCCGATTCGAAACCATGGTACGTAACGCTCGCGGGCATCAGCTTAGGCTCCGAGCTGTTCAACCCCGACGCTTACGTGCGGGTCGTTGACGGGCTACGCCGACATTACAAATTGAATGATGATGGGGTGCGCTTTTTTACCGTCCATATCGAGGTTGACAAGGACCATGGCGATTCCAGTGCCGGATCGATTTTCCGGGCGATTCCGGAAAGCGCGGCCGCTGAGACTCTATGGGCGGTCGAGATGCATATCGAGTTTATGCGGCGTTTATGGGCCGATATCAATCCTCCGATGGCCTGAACCGATTTTCTCGGCATAAAGTCTTTCTACTAATTCCCTACGGCTCGAATTAGTGCGTTTTGTCACTGAGTGCTTATTTTCGCCTCTTTGGTCAAGAATCCGACCAATTGTTGAACTTTTCCGCGTTCGGCCACGTCCAAGGTACAATCGTGACTGTGTCGGTAAAACTGCTCGTGGTCGACGACGACGCCGGCTCGCTCGCCGCGTTGGCCGATATTTTGTCGATGGAGGGGTATCTGGTGGAGACGGTGGCCAACGGGCAGGAGGCCCTCGATCATTTGCGCGCCGCCGAACTCCTACCCGCCCTCATCATCCTCGACCTCTTTATGCCCGTCATGGACGGGTGGCAATTTCTGGCCGAACTGAAGACCGACGCGAAGCTTTCGCAGTTCCGCATCCCGGTCATCATAGTCACCGCTCTCAATGCTAAGGTGGACGCCGACGCCGTAATCCGCAAACCCATCGACCTCGTGCGCCTGATCCAAACCGTTGCGAGCCTCCTAAGAACGAGGCCTGGGGACTCGACGACCTGAAGGGGTTTGGCTCGACATTCGATGCCGCGCTGACGCAACACGAAATGCGTCACGAATCACCTCGCAAAAATTTCCCACCCATAACGCCATTGGGTAGAGATAGACCTGAGAGGGGCGGTCGAGTATTCGCTCGCCCGCCCCGCCGATGCTGCTTTCGTCACATGAATGCGTAATCGGAGGGAAGTGACTTATGGCGAAGATGCGAGCTGCTCAAATCGTTCGCGCGAACGGTCCCATAGAAATCGTTGAACGCGAGATCCCGACTCCCGAGGCCGGAAAGGTTCGCCTCAAGGTGCAAGCCTGCGGCATTTGTCATAGCGATTCGATGGCGAAGGAGGGACTCTACCCGGGCATCACTTATCCGCGCGTCCCTGGCCACGAAATCGCCGGCGTAGTCGATGCGATTGGCGCGGGCGTCGCGCGATGGAAGGTCGGCGATAGGGTCGGCGTCGGATGGCATGGCGGCAGTTGCGGTTACTGCGACTCCTGCCGACGGGGCGATTCTTTCGCTTGTGAGACGGCGAACCGCGTGACCGGCATTACCTCCGATGGTGGGTATGCCGAATACATGATTGCGCCAGCCGATGCAGTGGCGTCGATTCCGTCCGAATTGGATCCCATCGAAGCGGCGCCGCTGATGTGCGCCGGTATCACCACGTTCAACGCGCTGCGCAACAGCGGCGCGCGCGGGGGAGACCTCGTGGCGGTGCTGGGCCTCGGAGGACTCGGCCACCTCGCCGTTCAATTCGCGGCGAAGATGGGATTTCGTACGGTCGCCATCGCGCGTGGCGAGGATAAGGCGCAGCTGGCGCGCCAGCTCGGCGCCGCCAAGTACATCGATAACACCAAGACCGATCCCGCGGCGGAACTTGCGAAACTCGGCGGCGCCAAGGCAATTCTCGCGACCGTGACCGAGAGCGCTGCGATGGCCGCGACGATCGGCGGACTGGCGCCCAACGGCATTCTGATGGTGATCGGTGCAGTTGGCCCAATGACATTCAATCCGCTGATGATTCTCAGGGGCCGGCAATCGATCAAAGGATGGTACTCGGGGACATCAATCGATATGCAGGAGACACTGGCATTCAGCGTGCTCACCGGCGTGCGATCGATGAACGAGGTCTTTCCGCTGGAGCGGGTCAGCGAGGGCTACGATCGGATGATGAGCGGCAAAGCGCGTTTCCGGGTAATCCTGAGCATCTCGAGGTAGCAGCGCCAGACGCAGGCCGGAATCCGGAGCTAAGGACCCGCTCCGGCCGTAACCGTTCACGCTCCGCAGCCATCGGATGAACTGCACACGGTCCACCTCGCACAATCATATGGTCGAGGCTCAGAGGGGGAAGAACAAAAACATGGGCGAAGAACGGAAAATTAGAACCGCAGGATGAACTGGACGTCGCCGAAGCGCACGCGGCTGCCATTCGGGAGCGATTGAGAACCCGCGAGACGCCGATCATCGACGAAGGTTCCATTGGTCGAGTTCAGATCCATCAGCTCGTAGGCGCCGTTGCGTTTCATCAGCCGCGCGTGCGCACGCGACACACTCGCATGCGGAATCACTACGTCATTGTCTTCGCCGCGGCCGACCGTGACCTCATCTTTGAAAAGGCTGTATTCCGATGGAACCGGATCAACAGGATTCACCGTCATCAAGCGCGCCGCTCCTCCCGTCGATGCGACCGGACGCGATGCGGTCGATGCCTGCGATGGGCGTGGCGCTGATGGTGCGACGACCTGAGCGCGCGGAGCCGCCACGGGCGGGCGCGCTTGGGCCTCGAGCGCGGCCTTGAGTTCGTCGGTGGAAACGCCGAAGCGCAACCGCGAGAGCGCAAAGAGCATCATCAGCGCGATGAGCGGCACCGCGCCATTCCACCATTTGAATGAAAGCTGCCTAAGTCCGGTGCCGGAGGCATTTTCACCGGCGCCCGAGATGCCGTTGTCATCGGGGACGTTGATCGCGGCGCCGCCGACGCCGCGCACCTGATACGAGGTCGATGCGCCGCGCGCTATTGCCGCCGTAGTCGACTTCCAAATCAACCCGGCGATCGGTGCCATCTTCGATCGGACGCGGCGTGCGGTAGGTGAGCGAATATTCCGTTGCGATCGAATGACCGATTTCCCGCACCAGCGACGCGAAGCGCCCTTCCTCGGTGATGATGTTGTACGACTTGCCGTGCGTCGCATCGACGATCTGTGCGTATTCGGGCGCGATGAACGGCGGCGGCACCACCGCATACAGCGTCAGGCCATTTTTCTTGAGCTGCGCGGCCACATCGTCGCCGGTCTCCTCGGTGACATCGGTGTCGTGGGAATGATGATCGTAGTAGGCCTGATCGTGTTGGGTGTAGCGCGAGCCGTCGCCCTTATGATGCGGGGGAGCATCGGTCACGATGATGATGATTCCTTCCGCCTGGGGCCGGAACGGGAAACTCGCGGCATACGCGAGGGCATCGAGCTGATCTTCGGGAATGTCGCCGCCGCCGCCCGCATGCAATGAGCTGACCCAATCGGTGAACTGATGCACATCGGAGGTGAAGCTGTTGCGATAGGCGCAATTGCAATCCGGATATTTTGAGACCACGTAATCTTCGAAGGTCACCAGCCCGAGCCGGTAGTCGCGATTGTTCGCCGACAAATCCTGCGCGAACTGGATGACGTTCTGCTTGACCGCATCGATGTAGGGTTGCATCGACTCGGTGACATCAAGGACGAAGATAATGTCGACCGGACGGCCCTGCCCTACTCCCCGGAAATCGATGATTTTGGCCGGCTTGCCATCTTCGAGGACCTTGACGTTTTCGGGTTTGAGATTTCCTACCGGCTGGCCGCTGTCATCGGTAAGGCCGAAGTTGAGCTCGACTCCGCCGTCGGAATCGAAATGCTCGAGGCCCGGATTACCAATCGAGATCGCGAGCGACGCGTATGCGGGCCGAGCGGCAATCATCGCAATCAGGAATGAAACCGCGCACAATACGAAGGCAATTGAGAAAACTGGAGTCGATCTGAAGCGGAAATTCATTTTCGGTCGGCGCTTGGACGATGAAATTGATTGTTCGGTGGCGCAAGGGCCGCGTCAAGATGGCTGCGCCCGCGCATCGATTTTGGCGGCTTCCTTGCGTTCATGCATCTGTTAGGTTATCCCAAACCGTTACGTTATCTAAATCTGCTTGAATGGATCACGAGTGAATCATCAACGTCCGTGGTGGATAGTTTTTTCCCTCCTCCCACCCCTGCTCGCGCTCTGCGCGCTCCTCGTACCCCTCGGATGCGGTGGCGGCGGAGGTTCAGGTCCTACGCCGATTCCTACTCCTGCCAACGTCGCGATCGCGTTCGTCGGTCAGGGTCCGCCGGGCAATTTTCGCAGCATCTTGTTGAACATCTCGGGCGTGCGCATGAATCGCATCGCCAATGCCGACGTGAGTTCGCCCGGATGGGTGAACATCTCGGTACCCAGTCAGGCCGGCACCGGCAATGGGCAAAATCCCGGTGATATCCAAATCGACCTGCTGCACACGCAAACTGCCGCAACTTTCTTCAATACCGGCGGAGTGCTGCCGGGAACCTATCAGACGATCCAGGTACTGGTGGATGACACAAATCCGGGCCTGATAGTGCCCGCCTGCGCGTCGGCCGGGACGGGTAATGAGGGCTGCACGCAGTATCCAATGCAGTTCGGGGAAATTCAGCAGCCGGTCATCTTCACCCTCGGAGCGCCGATGACCGTTACCGCGAATGGGACCACGCCGCTCGTCATCAATCTCGCCGTGTCGATCAAGTCATCGCCCGCCACCACCGGCCAACCCTATGTGGTCAACGTCACACCGACCGAAGTCGACACCGGTTCTTTTCTGGCGACGGTAAGCGGCACCATCACCGTCAAAGGAACTCTTATGGCATTAGGCTTCGCCCCGCAGACCGTATCCGCGGAGCTGAGCGGTACCAATGCGATCATCGAAAGCGTCCCACTCAAAGCGAAACGCATCTATACCCTGGAATTGCCTGCCGCGCCCGAAGGGACCGCCTATGACATTTTCGTCAGCGGCGGCGGCGCAACGTATGCCGCATTGAAAGGATACACGGTCGTCCCAGGCCAAGGCATCACCAATGCGAACATGACGACCACTGCGTCAACGGCAGGTAAGTTCGAGGGAGTCGTCGCCGACGCTTGCACCGGAGCCGGAATACCGGGGGCGCAACTTGAGATCCTCGCGCCGGGGGCGACGCCCACACCGGCCACCCCGCTGCCGTCCCCGACGGCGACACCGATGGCGACCCCGCCGACTCCAGTGCCGACGCCGACCGGCTTGTTCTGTCTCAATTATCCGAACCGATGCGTGGCGGTAGGGAATGCTAGTGCCGATTCGGCGGGTAACTATCCGCTGGAGGGGACCACGAGGAATCCCTCCCCCTTCGACGACGTCCCCACCGGGCAAACCGATCTAGCATTGCAAGTCAATGCCAGCGGATATAACACGCTCATTTCCAGCGCCATTGCACGGATGGAGTCGGAAGCGATGTGCTCGGCTTCCACCTCGACCGTTCAGTGCAGCTTCTCGCTCACCACCGGCTACGTCACTGGCAACGTGAACCTGCTGATGGATCCTCCGCCGGGTAACTCGACGTTTGTGCAGGTGTTCGCCGAGAACAGCGGTACCAATCAGCTCGTATCGGCGCTCGACCAGCCGCTGGTGTTCGTCAACAACGAAAAGAGCGAGCCTTTTACCCTTAACGTACCGATCGGTACGCAGCCGCTCGACTTACTCGCGGTCGCGATCGATCCGTTTGACGGCGGCCCCGATCCATTTCCCGGCCATGATATTCCCGTGCTGGCAAGTCAGCCGGCGCCCAGTGCCGGCTGCCAAACAACCACCGCGGCTTCATTTCTGCCTATGGATTGCGTTGGCCACGGAAGCATCACCGGAACGGTAACCGATCCCGACTTGGGCACGAGCGTCGAAGTTGAGAAGCTCGACCCCAGCAATGTACCGGTGCAGATTCTCGGAACATCGCCGGGGCTGTTCTCCTCGAATCCTCCGACGAACAACGCGTACACGCTGTGCGTACCGCCGGATAATTACGTTCTCCAGCGCTTCGAATTGCCGCCCTCGACTCCGGGCGCGACCCCGAGCTCGACGCCCACTCCGATCGGCGCCGCGCAAGACATCATGGTTCCCGCTCCGGCGTCAACTTCGTCGCCATGCCCCAGCTCATGCAGCAACAGCGATATCGCGACGTTCCCGTGTCCGGGGCTATGTGCGGCGACTTCGGCGAACCCGCTTTGAGCGACGGAACTGCAATGCGATATCGAGCGCGAAGTCTGCGTCAATGGCTGCTGATGGGAGTAGCGCTGTTACTCGTGACCGGATGTAACAGCGGCTTCGGCGCGTTCCAGGAAGGCGTCGGCAATACGCCCAACAAGCCCCCGCTCGCAGCGCTGCGGGTTCTCGGGCAACCTGGACTGCAGTTCAGCGCGCTGGTTTCGGACGATACCTCAACCTGGGAAGTTCGCGCCGCGGTTCCGCTCAGCGTCGTCATCGTAAACAACACTACCCCGGTGCGAATGATTGCGACCAAGCAGTCCGCCGGCAACGGACTTCTGAGCCTTCAACTCACCACCGGCTTTACGGTGGTGAGCATTTCCTCGACCAGCGAACCGTATGGAACCGCATGGTTGCAGAACAACCCGGATCGCCCGGGCTCCGAGCCTCCACCTCCCGCGGCCAACCCGGATGTGAGGCTATTCGTCAAGGGTCCGTTGGCCGAACGCTTCGCGGGTTTGTTCGAAGACAGCGTTAACGGCTACGAAATTAGCGACCGCTCACCGACCCTGTTTTTGTTCGATAATCCCAATGGCGCCGTCGATGCGACGGTGACCCAGATTCAGGACCTTGGTCCATTCGAGCTTGAGTTGCTGCTCAATGGAGTGATAGTGGCGCAGGCACGGGGTGGTCCGACTGTGACCATCAGGCAACCCTAAATGCTTATATTATGAGTCGACCTGTCGCGATGACCGGCATCGGGCGCAAAGACGGCACAGTGATTTGACAGTTCGCCGCAATCACGCAAAGTTACGAAGTCATAGATGCTTGAGGCTTATATGGACGCCGCGCCGGAGCTTCCGGTGTCTCGCGTTACAATGAAATTATGAAATCACCCTGGCTCCGCCGGGCAATTTTGGCGATCGTGATCGTGGCGGCCCTCTTCGCTATCGCTCCCGCGATCCGTTACTACAATTATTTTTCCACTCACGTTTCCACCGATGATGCGTATGTCGACGGCACCGTCGCCCTCGTATCGACCCGCGTCGCAGGCACTGTCTCGGCCGTTTATGTCGAGGACAATTGGACCGTCAAGCGAGGCGATTTGCTGATGACGCTGGATCCCAGCGACTACCAGGTCCGCGTCGATCAGGCCCAGGCGCAACTCGCGCGCGCCAAGCAGACCGTCGACGAGATGTTTGCCCAGGTCAAGGCCGCCGAAGCCGGACTTGCGCTGGCAGACTCGCAAGCCAGGCAGGCGCGGCTGGATTTCAATCGCGCCGTAGAATTGCGCAAGGCAGGTGTCGTCTCGACCGAGTTTTACGATCAAGCGGTGACTGCCTACCGGATGGGTGAGGCGAACGTCGCGCTCGCCCAGCATGAGGTGGCGCAGGCTACCGCAGCTTTGGGTGGAACCGTGCCGGATCACGCGACCGATGTGGCGGCAACGCTTGACGATCCCAAGGATGATTCAAACGCGGACGCATCTCAGGAAGAGGCCCGTCAGCGCGAGGAAAGCCTCGATCATTCGCGCTACGATCGCCCCATCGTGCAGCAGGCCCGCTCGGCGCTGGAGCAGGCCCGACTCGATCTCGCCTACACGAAAATCACCGCACCCTTCGATGGCATGATCACGCACAAGAGCGTTCACGTCGGGCATCGCGTGCAGCCGGGCGAACCGCTGATGGCCGATGTTCCCACTCAGCATCTCTATGTCATCGCGAATTTCAAGGAAACGCAGCTGACTAATGTTCACGTCGGGCAGAAGGTCAATGTCGAGGCGGACATCTATCCCGGCTTCGTCTATCGAGGCCATGTCGATTCGATCAGCATGGGCACCGGTGCCGCCTTCTCGCTGCTGCCGCCTGAAAATGCGACCGGAAACTGGGTCAAGGTGGTGCAGCGGATTCCGGTCAAGATCGTTCTCGACGAAGAGCCGCCGCCCGATAAGCCGATGCGCCTCGGGCTGTCGGTTGAAACTTCAGTCGACATCAGCGACACGCGCGGTCCGTTGCTGTCTTCGATCGTGCAGCGCCATTTCTTCAAAGAAGGACAAGTGGTGCCCAACGAAAACCTGCCGCCGCCGTCCATCCGGAGCGAAGATCGTGACCCATCGGAACCGCAGCATCGCCATATGATCAAGAATTTCCTGCACGAGCTGCGACCACACCATTCGGACTGATCCGCCAACTGACACGCGTGTCAGTTTATTGCGTGCGCGGCGGGTCTGTATTAGCTTCAGGCTGACGCCCGCAGATGTTGGAACTTGCCGAAATTCAGAAGCGCCTCGCCGATTATCTCGGCACTGCAGTGCTTTCCCTGAAAGTTCTCGCCAGCGGATGGGAGACCACGGTCTTCGAATTTGCGACCGCAGGAACTTCCTCGCGCCTCCCGCTCCTCCCGACACGCACGCCGCTGGTGTTGCGCTTCTATCAGGGCACGTTTGCCGACGCGAAAGGCGCGCGGGAAAATTTCACCATCGCAAAACTCTACAGTGTCGCCTTCAGCGTTCCGCGACCATATGCCTATGAAGACGATCACGCTGTCCTCGGAGCGCCGTTTCTCATCATGGAGCGCGTCGAGGGCGGGCCGCTTTTCTCAACCCGCAGCTTCCCGACCGCGTTTAAAACTTTCTCGCTTGGATTTTTCGGCTTCGTGCGCGCGCAGGTCCGCCTGCATCAGATGGAGTTGCGCAATTCCGGCCTCGCGGAAATTCCTCGCGCCTACACCCCCGATGGAATCGATCGCAGCGCCCCATTGCTCGATCGCATGCTCCGGATCATCGAGCAGCGCGTGGCCGAGGGTCCACTGCCCGGACTGAAGGAAGCTCACGCGCGGCTCGCGTCGCAGGCCGCGCAATTCCGCAGCGCGCCGCTTTCGCTCGTGCACATGGATTACCATCCGCAGAATGTCGTGGTTAAAGGGATGCGCGTGACCGGCGTGATCGATTGGGTCAACACTGACATCGGCGATCGTCATCTGGACGCCGCGATGACGGCCGCGATCCTCTCGTCCTCCGCGATGGAGCATCCGCGCTGGATGCGCGATAACGTCGCGGGCAATTCGCTGCGCACCCTGTTCGCCTCGCTCTACATCCCGCTCTATCATGCGATGGCGCCGCTGGACTTCGAGCGCTTCCGCTATTGCCAGGCTGTGGCGTCCTTGCTGCGCCTCTCGATGCTCGGCATGATGCGTACGCGCGGCGCCGAAATCGTCGGCTTCCGTCCCGAGGCTATCGGCGAGGTGACGCCCGCGGTGGTGCGGCTGCTGTCGCGCTATGCGGCGCGTAAGAGCGGCGCGGCGGTCGGCCTCGACATGGCGAAGCCGCTGCCAGTCTGATTCACTTCGCCATCGCGTCGCGCAGTTTTCCTGCGTAGAAATTCGCCATCAAGGTGAGCGCTGCGCGTCCATCGCCTCTGAAGGATGGGCCATGCATCAGCGCGAGATTGCGCGGCGACAGCGACGCCAGCTTGTGCAGCATCGCAATTGTATCGGGCGATACCGCGGTGAACGGCAGCGCCTTTTCGAGTGCGAGCGCGGGACCCACGATGTCGCCCTCGGTGAGCGCGGGACCGTCGCCGGCGCTCGTGAAAATATCGCTGGTAAATAGCGTGCCGGTAGTTTCTTCGTAAATCAGGCCCGCGTCCCAGCAATGCGGCAGATGAGGAGTGTCGAGGCGTCGCACCTTCTTGCCGCCGAGGTCGAGCACCTCGTCGTTCGCAAGCGCGCGCGGCGGCCGATCGGCCATATCATTCAGCCATATGTTGCATCCGATGCGTCCGTGCGCTGCGATGGCTTTGGGAGCCTTCGCGAGCCATTCGTTGAGCGTGCCGCATTCGTCAGATTCGACATGGCTAAACGTGATCCAGCGCAGCCGGGCGATATCGATGATGCGCGCCGCCGCTGCGGACACCGACGCGAAGAGCGGACGCATTCCGGTGTGGAACAGCAGTGGTTCATCGGCATCGATGAGGAATTGGTTGAACGTGAGGCCGGCCGGTCCGGCAACTCCTGGAATTAGCGTCGAGAAGCGATAAATTTTGTTCGCAATTTCATCAACTCGCGTTTCCATGCGATGCCCTCTCCTGGCGACACGTTCGTACGAAGAAGCTATAAGATGAAACTAATTCGAGGTCATCACAATGTCCAAGTTCTTCGAGGAAATCACTCCCGAGATAAAGTCTTTCATCGAGAACCAGAAAATGTTCTTCGTCGCTACCTCGCCGCGCGAAGGGCACATAAATCTCTCGCCGAAAGGAATGGACACCTTTTGCGTGCTCGATGCGCATACGGCGATCTACCTCGACCTCACCGGCAGCGGCAACGAAACCGCCGCGCATCTGCTCGAAAACGGACGCATCACGATCATGTTCTGCTCGTTCGACAAATCCGCGATGATCATGCGGCTCTACGGGCATGGGCGCGTAATTCATCCGCGCGATCCCGAATGGGGTAACTACTTCGCGAAATTTCCGCCGGTTCCCGGCGTGCGGCAAATCATGGAAATCAACGTCGAGCGCGCGATGAACTCGTGCGGCTACGCAGTCCCGCGCCTGAATGAGGACGGCCTCGAAGAGCGCGAGACCTTGCGCAAGTACTGGGAGAAAGAAGGCGCTGATCCCGAAAGGTATCAACTCAAGCATAACGTGCGCAGCATCGATGGGCTCCCGACCGGAGTCCTGCCGGATAACGTCGATGCGAAGTGACCTAGCCGGCTGAATGCTGCAGCAACTCGCGCAGCGTCAATGGGAGTATGCCGCCATGCTTGATGAACTCGACGTCGTCTGGTGTGTCGACTCGCGCGAGCGTCTCGAACTCCGTTACTTTGCCGTCCAGCTCGGCGCGCACCTTGAGCTTCTGTCCGCGCTTTAGTCCTGCCGCCAACCCCGCGATGGTAAATGTCTCGCGGCCGGTCAGTCCGAGCGATTCGCGATTCTGGCCGCTCAAGAACTCCAGCGGCAGCACGCCCATCCCCACCAGATTGCTGCGATGGATGCGCTCGAAACTTTCCGCGATGACCGCGCGAATCCCGAGGAGTTGCGTGCCTTTCGCCGCCCAGTCGCGCGACGATCCGGTGCCGTACTCCTTGCCCGCGACTACAATCAGCGGCGTGCCTTCCTTGCGATAGCGCTCGGAGGCCGTCGAAGATCGTCATCTTCTCGCCGTCGGGCTGATGCGCTGTGAAGCCGCCCTCAACCCCCGGCACCATCAGGTTGCGCAGCCGGATGTTCGCGAACGTCCCGCGCACCATCACCTCATGATTGCCACGCCGCGCGCCGTACGAATTGAAATCTTTGCGCTCGACGCCGTGCGCAATCAGATACTCGCCCGCCGGACTGTTGAGCGCGATATTTCCCGCCGGCGAAATGTGATCGGTGGTGACGCTATCGCCCAGCACCGCCAGCACGCGCGCACCGACGATGTCTTTCAAGGGCGCGGGCGTTTTGCCGATGCCATCGAAGAACGGCGGCGCCTTGACGTACTCGGATTTCTCATCCCACTTGAAGAGGTTGCCTTTCGGTATCTCGAGCCCGCGCCATCGCTCGTCGCCGTCGAAGACTTTCGCATACGAATCGCGAAACATTTTGGAATCGATCGAGGACGCAACCGCCGCGGCAATTTCTTCCGCCGTCGGCCAGATGTCTTTAAGGAAGACCGGCTTGCCGTTCTTATCGATCCCGAGCGGTTCCGCGTCCGCATCGAAGTCCATCGTGCCGGCGATCGCATATGCAACCACCAGCGGCGGCGACGCGAGATAGTTGAATCGCACCACCGGATTGATGCGGCCCTCGAAATTGCGATTGCCGCTCAAAATCGCGCTCGCGACCAAGTTGTTCTTAGCGACCGCCGCGGCGATTCCTTCCGACACCGGGCCGCTGTTTCCGATACAGGTCGTGCATCCGTAGCCGACCAGATGAAAGCCGAGCTGTTCCAGCGGCTCGATGAGTCCGGCGCGCTCCAGATAGTCGCGGACCACCTTCGATCCTGGCGCGAGGCTGGTCTTCACCCACGGCTTGGCGGTCAAACCGCGCGCGGCGGCTTTCTTCGCGAGAATCCCGGCCCCGAGCATCACCGACGGATTCGAAGTGTTGGTGCAACTCGTGATTGCCGCGATCACGATCGAGCCGTGACGCAAGACGAAGCTGCCGCCATCGGCATCGACCCTCGCACTCGCGTTGATCGCGCCGAGGTTCGCGTCGTCGGACGCCTTCTCGATGTTGCCGCCTTCCTGAATCCAGGTCTCGATGCGCTGCTTGATCGGCCCTTCAGCGTGTCCGTGCACCTCGGTGGCCAACTGCCGGCGAAAATCCTGCTTCGCTTTGGCGAGTGGCACGCGATCCTGCGGACGGCGCGGTCCCGCGAGACTCGGCTCGACGCTCGCGAGGTCGAGTTGGAGCACATCGGTGAAGATCGGCTCCGGCGACGCCTCGGTGCGGAACAGTCCCTGCTCCTTGCAGTAAGCCTCGATGAGCGCGAGCCGATCGTCGGGTCGGGCCGTGACGCGCAAGTAATCCAGCGTCTGCTGGTCGACCGGAAAAAATCCGATCGTTGCGCCGTACTCCGGCGACATGTTTGCCAAGCGTCGCGCGATCGGCCACGCTCAGCGTCTTGATGCCGTCGCCCGTGTACTCGACGAATTTGTTGACAACGCCGCGCTTGCGCAGCATCTGCGTCACGGTAAGCACGAGGTCGGTAGCGGTCGCGCCGGCGCGCAGGCTTCCGGTCAAGCGTACGCCGATCACCTCCGGCATCAGCATCGGCATCGAGCGTCCGAGCATCGCGGCCTCCGCCTCGATACCGCCGACGCCCCATCCGACAACGCCGAGTCCGTTGACCATCGTGGTATGCGAATCGGTGCCGAGCACAGTATCGGGATACGCCTCATTATTTTTGGAACTGAAGACGACTGGCGCGAGGTATTCGAGATTCACCTGATGCACGATGCCGGTATCGGGCGGCACCACGCGGAAATTATCGAAGCCTCCCTGGCCCCATCGGAGGAAGAGGTAGCGCTCGCGATTGCGCTGGAACTCCAACTCCGCGTTGGTCGCGAATGCGGCGCGAGTTCCCGATGCGTCGACCTGCACCGAATGATCGATGACGAGGTCGACCGGCTGCAGCGGATTGATCGTCGCGGGGTCGCCGCCGAGGCGCTTGATCGCATCGCGCATCACGGCGAGGTCGGCCACCACCGGCACGCCGGTGAAGTCCTGCAGCAGCACGCGCGCCGGCATGAAGGAGATCTCCGGCTCGCCGCCTTTGCCGTTCCATTTTGCGACGGCCTCGATCTGGTCGGCGGTCACGATGCCCCCATCCTCGCGCCGCAGCACATTTTCCAGCATCACGCGGATCGAGAACGGCAGCCGCGCGAGTGCGAACCCGCGCTTCTCGAGCGCCTCCAGCTTGAAGATGGTGTAGGACTTGCCGCCGACGTTGAGAGTGGTACGCGCGCCGAAGCTGTTGGTCGCCATGAGATCGCCAATCCTTCCTGAAAGATATGAGTGCGGTTTAGGGCTTTCAAACCAACAATAGCGCGGCAGGAAAGCGGATTAAACTGGCTTCAGCGCAACGTCGCGGGCCGCGCACGCATCGGCGCGGGGCCGGGCAGACCATCGTAAACAAGAGCGCGCCCGTCCGAATGAAATCGCATCGCGGCCAGCAGGCCGACGCGCGGGGATTCCAGAGCCGGCACATCGTCAACGGTTTCGATGAGTAACTTGGCGCGCGTCGTCATCAGCGCCGCGACCGCTGCGGAAAAGCTTTCGTCGTCGAGCGGCTCGAGGTCCTTCTCGATCGAGCCTCCGGTGATAATCGCATGGGCGGTCAGCGCGAGGATCAAGCGTCCGCCGCGAATCACGACAACATTGGAGGCCTCGCGCGCGATGCCGCATCCTTTGAGAATCGCGCCATACGGATTGGCGGGATCGAGCGCGGTCATCGCAACGGGCTTCTCGCGCGCGGGATTCAGGCCCCGCGTCGCGCGCAGCATCTCGACGGCTTCAGGAAGCGCATACTGCTCGCCCGATAGCGAGTGCACGAACCATCCGCGTCGAATCGTGCCGCCATATTCGAGGCGGCGCAGCGCGAACTGGATCTCTGACCAGGGCACGCCGATGGATTCGAGCGCCATCACCTCGCGCGCGACGATTCCGTGGCGATGAAGCAGGAGCATCGCAATCTCGCGCGGACGATCATCGGTATTGTGCGAATCAGCTTTGGGCGCGACGAGCGCGGACCATCTGCCCGATACGCTGGATTTGAGCCGCGCGCGCATCGCAGCCTCGCGACGAGTCCCACCGCGCGAGGTGGTGACCTCGACAAGCCGCGAAGCATCGGGCGCGGCAGTGAAGAGACGCAGCGGCGCGAAGCTGTCGTTGGAGACGCGGCCGCGCGCCGCGAGCTTCCACAATGCCGCGAGGGCATCGCGTTCGGAAACTTGGGCGCGATCGGCAACCTGATCGAGATACTGCGCGCCGCCCGCGATCATTGCGCGCCAGATCGCGGCCTCTTTAGGATCGGAAGGCTCGTCATCGTTCTCCGATTGAAAGAGGAATCGCTCATGGCGATTGACGAACGCGACCTTCGCTGGAAGGTCGGGAATTTCTTCTTCGGGCGGCAGCGCGACCCACGCGAACTGGCCCCCGAGGCATAGCAGGTCGAGTAGCTCGGGACGATAGCCCGGAACGCGCGCGGGCAGAATCGAGCGCTCCCACATTTCGGGCGTGAAGGTCAGGCCCGAAAGCTGATCGAGTACCGTCGCGAGGTCGCTATGCTCATCCTGAATATGATGCCATCGCATCAGAAACGCCGCGTATTCGTGATCGTCGCACGGCTCGACTTCGGCACGCACTTTCGCGAGCGTGTCGCGATGGATGCGCTGCAACACATAGCGATCGCACCATTGCTGCACGCTCGCCGAGGTGAAGTGGCCGCGGAAAATCGCACCCAAGGCTTCCAGGCGCGTCAGCGAGCCGGAGATTTCACTGTCCGCGAGATGCAGACGATGCGCTATCTCGCTCGGCGTGACAGGGCCGGAGGTCTTGAACGCGCGGCGGACGATCTCATCGCGCGATGCGTCGGGATCTTCTGCCTTCTCGATCGCATCAGCGCATGAAGCTTCTGCATAGGCGCTCATATATAGAGGAGCGTCTTCGAAAGTCACGAGGATTTCCGGCGCAATCGTCGTGGGCCTCAGCGTGACGATGCGGCCCTCGCGACGAAGCTCATCAAGCATCGCATCGCCGTCGCCGCGAACGCGACTGGCAATCTCGTCTGAGGTGAGGCCGCCGTGAGCACGAATCAACTCGCATAACTCGTCGCAGGTGCGCGCGCGGCGATTTGCAGCGACGCCAGTAATCTCGGCGATGACGCCGTCGATGGCGTCGCGCGAAAGCATTTCCGAAAAATCCTCGGAGCGCAGCACGTCCTCGGCCATCCCGCGATTCATCTGCACCGTGCGCGAGCGGCGGTTGGCGCGCTCGCCGTCATCGAGGAACGAATAGTCCCACGCGAGCAGCAGCCGATGCGCGAAGACCGACGGCGCAATCGAATCGACAGCGTGCGCGCGAATCGAACCCTCCTCGAGGCCGCGTAGCACCGCTTCCATCCGCGCCACGTCGGTCGATTCTTCGAGGCATTCGCGAATCGTCTCGCTGAGGATGAAATGGTCCGGCAACTCGACCTGCGGCGGACGATTTTCGAAGCAGGCCTGCTGGCCGGGAAAAATCGCCGCGAGCAACTCCTGTGAGCGCATGCGCTGGAGATACGGCGGAATGCGATCGCCCTTGTTCGATCGCATGATCGCGAGCGCGCGGCTGGCGACGTGACGAAAGCGCGTCTCGAACATCGGCGCGTTGAGGATCGCCTGCGTCAGCGTGTCGCGCGCGTTGCGCGAGTTGACCATGTGCAAAACATCGTCGAGCGGGAAGCTGTGGCGCGCGTTGAGCGCGAGCAGGCATGCGTCATCGATCGCGGAGGCCTGAATCTCGAAATCGAAGTTCTGGCAGAGCTTCTTGCGAATCGAGAGGCCGAGCGCGCGATTGAAGCGGATTCCGAATGGCGCATGGATGACGATTTGCGTGCCGCCGAGGCCATCGAAGAAGCGCTCGACGACGATGTTGCGTTCGTCGGGGACGGCTCCCAGAGCCGCCACGCCGCGACGGACATAGTCGGTCGCCTGACGCGCCGCACTTTCATCGAGCAGGCATTCGTTTTCAAGAAACGCCATCGCCGCCGGCTTCGCCACCATCCTGCAGATGACTTGCGACTTCGCGCCGGAGGTCACATTGCTCGACCGACAAACCCCATGAACGGCCGCGCCGCTTCGGTGAGCCAGAACGGCAGGGTCGGAGCCATGCCGGGGGCGGGCTCGACCATCAGGCGGCCGCGCGAGATGCGCCGGATTTGCCACGGCATCGAGCCGAGGGCAAATACGTCGCCACGCGACGACTCCTGCGCGAAGTCCTCTTCGACATCGCCAATCTTGCGGCCCTGCGATTCGATGACGACATCGTAGTTGCCGTTTTCGGGGATGGTTCCACCGGAGGTGATCGCAGCCATGCGTGCGCCGCGTTTCGCCGTTATGCGGCCGCGCCGCGGGTCGTAGAAAATCTTGGGTGCCGCGCCGTAGATGCGTTCGTTGAGTTCAGAGGCCATCTGCTTGAGCAGATCGCGCAACACATCTTCGCTGATATCGGCAAAGTTGTATGCGCTGCGCAAAATGCCCAGCAGCTCGCGCTCGCCGACACCGCCCTCGCCTTCTTCGGCGGCAATCGCGACGATCTGCTGCGCGACGACGTCCATACATCCGGTAGGAATTTCCACTTCATCGAGGCGACCGGCGCGAATCGCGCGCACCGCGGCGGCGCAATCGATGAGGTCGTCGAGCGACATCGCGAAGAAGCGTCCCTTGGGCGTCGCGCCGAGGCTATGCCCTGAGCGGCCGACGCGTTGGATCGCGGCGGAAATCGACTTCGGCGTATCGACCTGGCAGACCAGTTCGACCGCGCCCACATCGATGCCGAGTTCGAGCGATGCGGTCGCGACGATCGCCTTCAGCTCGCCGCGCTTCAGGCGCTGCTCGGCGTCGAGGCGCTCCTTGCGAGCGAGACTGCCATGATGCGCCATCACCGCATCGTTGCCGAGGCGCTTCTGGAGATTGACCGCGACGCGTTCGGCGGCGCGCCGGCTCAGCGTGAAAACCAGCGTCGTGCGATGCGCGCCGATCAGCTTCGGCGAGCTCATCGTACAGCGCCTCCCAATGCGGATGCGTGGCGAGTGGGCCCCAACTCCGGACCGGGCGTGACGACGCGCAGGTCCATATGCCGCGCGCGATCGTCGGCGCGGACAATCTTGATCGGCCGCGGCGTGCGAGTGCCGTCGCGCGAAACTTCCCCACCCGCGAGAAATTCCGCCAGCCGCTCGATCGGATTGAGCGTCGCGGATAGCCCGATGCGCGTGGGACGCGGCGCACCGGTCGCCATCACCATCCGTTCGAGGCGCTCCAGCGTGAGCATCAGATGAGCGCCGCGCTTGTTGCCCGCGATCGCGTGGAGCTCATCGACGATGACGTGCCGGACCGATTTGAGCTTGTCGCGGAACCGCGCCGAGGTCAGCAGGATGAACAGCGACTCGGGCGTGGTGACGAGAATATGCGGCGGATGACGGAGCATCGCGCTGCGCTCGTTGGCGGGCGTATCTCCGGTGCGAAGTCCGGCGCGGATATGCGCGATTTTGACGCCGGTCTCGCGCGCCACTTCAGCGGCCCCTTCGAGTGGCTCCTCGAGGTTGAGGCGAATGTCGTTGGCGAGCGCCTTTAGCGGCGAGACATAGAGGACCGAGACTTCATCCTGAAGCGCGCCTGCCTCGGCCTCGACGACGAGGCGATTGATCGCCCACATGAAGGCGGCGAGGGTTTTGCCGCTGCCGGTCGGCGCGCAGAGCAGCACGTCGTGGCTCGGCTCGCGATTGGCATCGGCGATAACGGGCCATCCGAGTTCCTGCGCGCGGGAGGGCGCGTTGAACCGGCGCGCGAACCAGGTCCGCACGACTGGATGGAAGCGCTCGAGGATGGAAGACATCCGGAAGTTATAGCATGGCGACCAAGTGTCGCGAAAAATCCGGGCGGGAAGACAAAGGCTAAAGCCTGTGCCCACAGCAATGAACAGGGCGGCGGCAACTTTTGTCAGGTCATCGAGGCGCGGATGCCGGCGCCCTTCAATGCAACCAGCGCGCGAGCGGCATCCGCTTCGCGCTGTAGCACGATCGCGGCGGCGCCATCGCCGAATCGTCCCGCGCCGCGAATTTTGATGGAGTATCCATGAAGGGCGACCAAGGCCTTCTGGATTTCGAAGTCGACCTCGAAGCTGGGGGCATCGGGTCTCGGCGGCTGAAGCAAAATTCGCATTGTGGCCACCTCGAGCTTTGCGAAAAATTGTAGCCCCGTTCCCACCCTACAGCCAACCCAAACGCCGCATCGCGGCGTGAAAGCCACACAGAATTAACCGGATCGTTAAATCTGCGACATTTTTCTACAAGTGGTAGCCCTCATATCGCTGCTGGACCGAAGCAGTCCGATTGCAACAGGCTTTGGCCTCACTAATGGTTATGCCAGTTCACTATCTGTTATGCGAGGAGGGAGTTTATCCAACCGCCGAACTCAAGTCCAATACATTCTGTAAAATCAGCCCGCGGCGCGGTGAGATCGGTCGCCGCCCATTGTGCGTCGGCAGAGGCAGAATCAGAGCAGACAGCAGAATCCGGAGCTGAGGACCCGCTCCGGCCCATCACGATTCATGCGTGCAGCCATCGCATGAATCGCGCTGGCCCACCTCGCCCAATCATATGGGCGAGGCGCAATCAAATATGGGGAAGCACAGAACAGATTCACTTTGGGGAGTCGGGAATCAGTTTCAGGCGGCCCTGTTTCGCCGCTGGAGCTTCCGGCTTGCTCTTGCGCATCCCACGCGTGCGCATCCCCTGGATGCTTGTCTGCGGAGGCTTCTGACGTTCCATCCGTTCGCGATTGGCCCTGATAGCGCCGGTGCCCGCAGAGCCCGGCGGCAGACTTGGCGGTTGCGGCGCGCGTTCGGTCCCCATCGCCTCGCCGAAGACCTTACGCTCGAGCTTCTTGATGCGATCGCGCAGCTCGGCCGCACGTTCGTATTCCAATTCGTTGGCCGCTTCCATCATTTGGCGGCGCAAATCGGTGATGCGATCCGATAGCTCATGCGCGGGGAAGTCGTCTTCCTTCGAGGGCTTGCTGTCGCCGATCTCCGGCACCACGGCCCATTCGGGCGAATACATCTCGACCAGCGACGCATCGATGGCTTTGCTGATGCTGGCCGGCGTGATGTTGTGCTCCTCGTTATACGCGAGCTGTTTGGCGCGACGGCGGTACGTCTCGTCGATCGCGAACTTCATCGAGACCGTCATCGTGTCGCCATACATGATGACCTTGCCGTTGATGTGACGCGCGGCGCGCCCGATGGTCTGGATGAGCGAACGCGGCGAACGCAGATATCCTTCCTTGTCGGCGTCGAGGATCGCGACCAACGAGACCTCGGGCAGATCGAGTCCTTCGCGCAGCAGGTTGATACCGACCAGCACATCGAAGTCGCCGCGCCGCAATCCGCGAATGATCTCAACGCGCTCGATGGTTTCGATATCGGCATGCAGATATCGCACGCGCACACCGAGGTCGTGGTAATAGTCGGTGAGGTCCTCAGCCATCTTCTTGGTCAGGCACGTCACGAGCACGCGCTCGTTCACTTCGACGCGCTTGCGGATCTCATCGAGCAGATCGTCGACCTGGATGCCGGCCTTGCGCACCTCGATTTCGGGATCGATGAGGCCGGTCGGACGAATCAACTGCTCGACCACAAGGCCTTCGGACTTTTTGAGTTCCCAGTCGCCGGGCGTCGCGGAGACATACACGGCCTGCTTGATGGTCTGTTCCCATTCCTCGAAGTTGAGCGGCCGATTATCGAGCGCGGAGGGCAAGCGGAATCCGAAATCGACCAGCGTCTGCTTGCGCGAACGATCGCCCCGATACATCCCGCCGATCTGCGGCACCGTGACGTGGCTTTCGTCGATGAAGAACAGCGAGTTTTTCGGGAAGTAATCGAGCAGCGTCGGCGGCGCCTGGCCCGGCATGCGTCCCGTAAGATGGCGCGAATAATTCTCGATGCCGGGGCAGAAACCCATCTCGGCGAGCAGCTCGAGGTCATACATCGTGCGCTGTTCGAGGCGCTGCGCTTCCAGCAGTTTGTTCTCGGTGCGAAACAGCTCGAGGCGTTCCTTTAACTCCTCGCGGATGTTCTTAACCGCGACTTCCATCCGATCGGATGTCGTCACGTAATGCGATGCGGGATAAACGCAAACCGTCGACAACTTGCGAATGACTTTGCCGCGCAACGGATCGATCTCGTACAGCGCCTCGATCTCATCGCCGAAGAATTCGACACGTACCGCGCGGCTCTCCTCGTATGCGGGGAAAATCTCGATGGTGTCCCCGCGCACTCTGAACGTCCCGCGATGGAAGTCGTAGTCGTTGCGCTGGTACGCGATATCGACCAGCTTGCGCAGCACCTTGTCGCGATCGATGCGCTGCCCTTCCTCGACGAACAGCACCATCTCGAAATAGACCTCGGGCTCGCCGAGGCCGTAGATGCATGAGACCGACGCGACGATCAGGACGTCGTTGCGCTCGAGCAGCGCTTTGGTTGCGGAATGGCGCAGCTTGTCGATTTCATCGTTGATGCTCGCGTCCTTCTCGATGAACGTATCGGTCGAGGGGACGTACGCCTCGGGCTGGTAGTAATCGTAGTACGAGACGAAGTAGCGGACGGCGTTTTCGGGGAACAGGCTCTTGAACTCATTATAGAGCTGCGCGGCGAGAGTCTTGTTGGGCGCCATCACGAGGGTCGGCCGGTTCACGCGCGCGATGACATTCGCCATCGTGAAGGTTTTGCCGGAACCGGTTACGCCGAGCAGCACCTGATGCTGCAGATTCTCATTGAGATGATGGACAATTGCTTCAATCGCCGCCGGCTGATCGCCTTCGGGACGATAGCTCGACACGAGTTTGAAGCTTCCTTCCTTACCGCGGGCCAACGAAAGCATGATGGACAGACATTATAGCTGCGCGTCGCGTCTGCGTCTCCTCCCACACAGATCGCGGCGCGAGCAGCATGAAAAACTTTCGCGGAGCTGCGCGCGATTGCCACGGCAGGCGCCTAAAATCCAGCTCTGCGGTAAACACGTGAAGCAATGTCTTGCATCCTTAAATCGCGATTGGTCCAAGCGTAGTACGTATCGCAGGCATCGGTTCTCATCGCCGGGGTGCCGATAAAATAATCTGATTTCAAAATGAATTGCGCCGAAGCGAAGGAAAAGCTGGATGGAAATTCAAGTATGATCGTCTAAACACAAATGCGTCCGTATTTGGCGTTCGCAGTCAGTATTTGCAGCTAATGCTTCAAATTTCATCCAGAAGAGCGTGTCCATGCTGCACGCGCGCCAAAAAATCCCGCTCGATGACCGCAAATATGACCTCCTGTCCAGCCGGTAAGGCGATCCGGCGATGTTGAAGTCTTGCGGTCCTCCCGTTATATTCCCGTCAATTAGTTTTCACATGCGCATAACTGTGAGCCGGCGGTTAGTCCTACCAGCCGAACTGACAACCTGATGAGGAGAACTCATGAGACCTAGGGCTTGGATGCTGAAAGGAATGGCCGCTTTGACAGGGGCGGCGTTCTGCGCTGGAGCATTAGTTGGCTGCTCCAATCTGTCGCAACCGCGCGAATGGGACGGATGCGCGCTGATTGGCGCAGGCTTGGGTGCAGGCGCAGGTGCCGCCGGAGCCATCGCCGCATACGATCACACGCGCTCGTCTCATCACGAGCCAAACAATGATTCGAAGGCCTACCTCGGCGTGGGTGGCGCTGTTCTCGGCGCGTTGATTGGAGGCGTCGCCGGTCATTACATCTGCGATCCGATCATTCCGCCGCCTCCTCCGCCACCACCACCGCCTCCGCCACCGCCGCCACCTCCTCCGCCTCCGCCACCACCGGCGCAGCATGAGAAGCTGGTGCTCCGTGGTGTCCACTTCGACTTCAACAAGTCGAAGATTCGGCCGGGTGACGCGGCGATTCTGGATGAGGCCGCTGACGTCCTCAACCAGCACAAAGACGTGAACATCTATGTCGACGGCTATTGCGATGCGATCGGCAGCGAAGAGTACAACCTGAAACTCTCGCAGCGCCGTGCCGATGCAGTCGCGAAGTATCTCGAAGACAAGGGCATTCCTGAATCGCGGCTGATTCCGCGTGGCTTCGGCAAGACTGACTTCGTCGCGCCGAATGACACCGACGAAGGACGCGCTCAAAATCGACGCGTCGAGTTGAAACCTACCGAATGATCTAGACTGGTTTTTCGCGGCCGGCAGCGGTCCATCTTCGGACCGCTGCCGCGCCTCTCCGCCACCGCTACGGTATGAAGAATCTCCAGTGCGCGTCTCACCCCGCGTGGCTTCGGCAAGACTGACTTCGTGGCGCCGAACGACACCGATGAGGGCCGCGCGCAAAACCGGCGCGTCGAACTCAAGCCGACGGAGTAAGGCGACCAACCCGAGAGACGGCCGCGATCTTGACCGATTGCGTCCGTCTTCGGCACAATCTTGCCGAGCATGAGGCCAATCCGGCGGCGAACAAAAGTGTTAACTGACCAAAGTGGAGTGTGTTACTTTCCTGCCGTCATGGGGTCAAAAATGGAAACCGTCACCAAGTCGTTCGCATTCGCATCGATCGCAGTATTGGCGATAGCCCTTTGTGCCGGACCCGCGTTGAGCGACACCAAGCCGTCCGCTGATGCCAAGGCTCCGGCGGCGGCATCCTCGAGCGCATCGCAGCCGAGCGCCCAGGCATCTCCGTCGACCGCCAGCCGCATCAAGGCCAAGCTCAAGGAGAAGGCTCATGCGGTCAAGACCGCATTGAAGAAGGCCAATCCGCTACGCCTGCTGCGCGATAAGGAATTCAAGACGGCATCGGCCGAGTTCCCCTCCTTTTGCAAGGATTGGGAGCGCAAGCTTCACGATCGCGAGGTGAACAATCTCGGGCACATCACATGGACCGAGAAGGACGGATGGGAAACCGCGACATACACCGGCTATGGCCCGGTGCAGAAATGTGAATGCCATCAGTCGACCGACGGATATTCGATCGGCAAAGTGACCTACGAGGAGTTCCAGTATTATCTCATCGGGAAGACGCCCGACGAGGCGAAAGCCGCCAAGCCGAAAGTCACCGACACTACGGCGACGACCGAGCTGTTCCGATGGGACAAGAGCAAGTGGTTCTATTAAATCGCTGAATCCGATGCGATGAAAAAGAGCCGGTGGGGCATCGCTCCAGCGGCTCTTTGCTTTTTGAGCGTGTCCCTTCTCTCGCGAAGCGAGAGAAGGTGTCCGGCGCGCGTCATGCGATGCCTGCGGGCATGACGCGTGACGGACGGATGAGAGTGGGATCGAGCCTCCTCGCGGGTCGTGGAGTGCCACAGATCTTCTTGCGCCTCTTCTCTCTGTCATCCCGAGCGAGGCTGCCGAGTCGAGGGACCTCCGCGCAGCGATTTCTTCATCTGCGCGTCCCTTCTCTCGCTGGCGAGAGAAGGTGCCCGGCGCGCGTCATGCGATGGCTGCAAGCGTGACGCGTGACGGGCGGATGAGAGTGGGACCGAGTGTCCTCGCCTGCCAGGGCTGGTATGGCAACAACGTTGCGCTGCGAAACTGTCCGCCTATGTGTGTGAAGTAGTGGTCGTCTGACTGCGAGCTATTCAGATAAATTGGACGCTATGAATATACGCGATGTGTATACCGCTCTTTCTCTCGAAACGATCGGACTACGTGACCAATGGACGCGAAGAGGATCTCCATCTGGAATTCAAGACTGCCGCCTCCGTCCTAAATCGAGACAATCGACGCAACTTCGCGATCGCCGCTTCGGGATTTGCCAATTCTGAAGGCGGCCTAATCATTTGGGGAGTGGAAGCTCGGAGAGATTCTGAGGGCATAGATCGTGCGCGCGGCAAACCCGGGATTAATGGGCTGTCCCGTTTTTTGTCGGCTCTCACCGAACATACGGGCACCGTTGTCAGTCCCATAAACGATGGAGTGGTTCATAGGGCTATAGCCGGAATTCAGCCCGACTGGGGCTTTGCGGTCACTCTCGTTCCTGCGAGTGATTCTGGACCGCACATGGCCAAACTGGGGGAGGATCGGTACTACAAGCGAGCCGGGAGCAGCTTCATCCGGATGGAACACTTCGATTTAGCCGACATGCTAGGAAGAAGACCACATCCTGTGTTGGTACTAAAGCACGACCTACCTCACCCTCAGCGCTGGGCAGGGAATCGATCGAGATTTTTTGTTAATTTGTCTATCCAAAATCAAGGTCGCGGTTCAGCTCGCGCTCCTTACCTAGCGCTCAAGCTCGGGGGCGGGTACGGCATCTATGAGTACGGGATTGACGGCAATGGTCACCACGGCTTACCGCGTCTAATAAATACGAGAGACGGAATCGCTCGCTTCGGCGGAAGCGGAGATATCTTTGTGTATCCCGGGACCACCCTTCCTGTTACTGCGATAATGTGTGAAGCGGCCGATGTACCACCAGATCTAGTGATCGATTTTCAAGTATGCGCTGAAGGCACAGCTCTGGTTGAAGGAAGCTAGAAATGACCGGGGCACAACTGCGTGAAAGGGCTGGCGCCGCCAGCTAAGCCTAGTCGGCAAAGAGTCAGAAACAAGATTGGACCGATTGGGACCCCGCGAGCGACGTTTGGGGCGCCGAAATGGTACTAGGCACGCAGCCACCGACTCTCGCGAAGCGAGAGAAGGGAATAAGAATGCAGGAATGAGAGAGGATAAGAAAAGAATTCCAAAATCGCGCGCGAGGACGCGCGCTGTATAAGGTCCCGCTCCAGCCCGCTCGCGGGCAACCTCGCCCATCGGGCGAGGGTTTCAGGAGCATCGCTGCGCGGAGGTCCCTCGACTCGGCAGCCTCGCTCGGGATGACAGAAAAAAGAGCGGAGCAAAAGAGCGTTAAGAGCTTTCAGCTCTTGCGCTCCCCCTGATACTTCGCTTCCGAGGAGGCGCGGATCGCGTTCATCTCCTCGAGGCCCGGGATGCCGCGAGGAACTTCGTCATCGAAGAGAATCGACACGATTCCCCATAGCGCCACCATCGCCCAGAAGGATCCGGACGCGGCAGGCGGCCATCCGATGCTCAACCCAAATGTGAGCAGTGCAGTGATGAGATCGCCGGCCGCCTGGAAGCTATCCAATGTTTATTTTCCTTCGGCTCCGCTTTGCTCCGCCTCATTATTTAAATTTCGATTCGGCCCTCAGACAGCCCGAATCGGCTTCGCCGCCGCTGCGCGGCGGCTGCGCCCGCTTCGCGCCTCGTTACTTACTGGTCCTCAGTAGTTCGAAAAAAATGCAGCTCTATTCTCCGGTCCAGTTCGGTTTGCGCTTTTGCGAAAATGCCAGCGGCCCTTCGATGGAGTCCTTCGAGTGCCATAGCTTTTCACTCAGCGGGAAGCGCTTCGCGTTCGCGTCTTCCATCGAAAGCCCCAGCCCGTCCATCGCGGCCTGCTTGGAGGCCTGAATGGAAATCGGAGAGCATTCCATGATCTCGCGCGCCCATCGCTCGGCCGTCGGGATGAGATCCTTCAGCGCCACCACCTCGTTTACGATACCCCACTTCGCCGCTTCCTGCGCGGTGATGTGCTTCGCAGTCAGCATCATGCCCATCGCGATCTTGAGCGGGATCTGACGCGGAAGGCGATGGACGCCGCCGGCACCCGCCATCAGACCGACGCGAGGCTCTGGCAGTCCGAAGCGCGCGTGGTCGGCCGCGATGATGATGTCGCATGCGAGCGCAATCTCGAATCCTCCGCCGAGCGCGAATCCGTTCACCGCCGCGATGATCGGTTTGTAGATGTCGTAGCGCGAGGTGATGCCGGCGAAGCCGCCCTTGGCCTGCTTGAGGACATCGGAGACCGGCTCGCCACGATGCTCCGCGGTGTAGCGCAGATCGTTGCCGGCCGAGAATGCTTTGTCGCCCGCGCCGGTGACGATCGCCACCCACATCGCCTTGTCGGCGATGAAATCGTCCCACACCTTCGTCATCTCGACGTGGCAGGCCGGATGCAGTGCGTTCATACGCTCGGGGCGATTGAAGGTGATGTAGGCGATGTGCTCGCGCTTGTCGTATTTGACGAATTCGAAGTTCATCTTTTGGTCTCCTTAAATTTTTCCTTCGGCTCCGCTTCGCTCCGCGTCATTCTTAATTTCGATTCGGCCCTCAGACAGCCCGAGTCGGCTTCGCGGCCGCTGCGCGGCGGCTTCGCCCGCTTCGCGCCTCGTTCGTTACTGCTCGTCCAACAATTCAAAAAACGCATCGATACTTTGCATCAACTGGCGGCGGATTTGCGCCCGCGTCCCCTCGATAAGATGCATCGTGACGCGGCCCGAAGAACCATCGTTGAGCGCGACGCGCGCGTCCTCGACGCCATTGATCGCGCCGTCGTCGAAGATGCGCATGCCGTACACCAGCGCGCCCTTCTGCGCTCCTCCTTTCACCAGCTTCAGTTTGCGGGCCATATCAGTGTCCGTGCGATGCGACCTCTTCTATATCATCAGGCTGTCGCCCGCGTCATCTGCTTGTAATTGACAGCGGCGGCGCGTCCCCCCAAAATCGCTGCGATGCAAAAATTTGCGGGCACAGCGCTGACGCTCCTCGTTAGTTTGATCGCCGGATGCGGACTCTTCTATCAGGCCGCGTCGGGATACAAAGTGGACAAGATGGAAAGCTCCCTGAAGCCGGGGATGTCCAGCCTCGAGGTCCATCAGAGGTGGGGCGAGCCGGACATCCGAAACTACATCAATCCGCACTTGGAAGTATGGAGTTACGCCAAGCACGCCAACAGCAATGATGTGGCGGCGGCGGCCCTCTACACCTCGGCCAAAGAAGGCGATCAGGGATCATTTCTGGACCTTAAGTTCGACAACGGCCAGTTGGCGTCGTGGAGTGAGGCCACCCATACGATGCCGAAGAAGGAGGGGGCCGGGTTCAGCGCGGGCTTCGGCGGCTCTCCGCAGAGCGGAACCTACCATTATTAACGCCATCATTAGCGCGGGATTAATCTCGGCCTCCGCGCCTCGCGAGGAGCAACAGCGCCCTCCATCCCCGCTCTAAGGAGGGGAAAAAGGAAGGTGGACCAGACGCGAGCGATAGGTAAATCGCGCCAGCGCAACTTTCCGGTCACTGCCACGTCTTTAAATTGCTAGGCTCAACGGGACTTTAGGCGCATACTTGTATGCCGGATGGGGTCTCAGGTCTAATTGTCCGTGGGCGATGGTTTGGGGAGGAAAAATCCTCGCAGATTGCTCATTTATTGGCGATTTTATATTGATTTTGGGGGACGAGAGATTTCTCGGGCGGCTGACTGATGGCCACAGCGCGTAAGAGCTTCGAAGATATTCTTATCGACCAATCCTGGATTTCGCAGCAGGATCTGGACCGCGCGAAGCAACGTAAAAAGCCCGGCCAGGAACTGACCGATGTCCTGGTCGAGATGGGCGCGCTGGAGCCGCAGCGTCTAGCCCGCGCCTTGGCGCAGGAATATCGCCTCCCCTTCGAGACCCATATCGACGAGAAAGCCGTCGACCTCACGCTCGTGAGCAAGGTCCCGATCAATTACGCCAAGAAGAACCGGCTGCTCCCGCTCGCGATTCATAACGGCGCGGTGACGGTCGCGATGGCTGATCCGTCGAATTACGAGCCGATCGATGATCTGCACGTGATGTTCGGGATGCCGATCAACTCGATCATCGTACCCGCACAGGTCGTCGAAGACGCGATCAATCGCGCCTACGATCTGGCTGCCACCACCACCGCCGCCGATTTGATGATCGATTTGGAAGACAAGGGCCTCGACGCGGTCGCGAGCGAAATCGCCAACGAGACCCGCGACCTGCTCGAATCCGACGACGCCGCTCCGATCATCAAGCTGGTCAATGGAATCCTCTCGCAAGCGGTCAAGGACCGCGCCAGCGATATTCATATTGAATGCTTCGAGAACGACCTGGTCGTGCGGTTCCGCGTCGACGGTATGCTCTACGATGTCATCTCGCCACCCAAGCGCATCCAGCCCGCGATCATCTCGCGTATCAAGGTCATGTCCGGCCTGAATATCGCGGAAAAGCGGCTGCCGCAGGACGGCAGAATTCGCGTGCTGATCGCAGGCCGCGATATCGACATCCGCGTCTCGACTATTCCTTGCGCATATGGCGAGCGGAGCGTGCTGCGTCTGCTCGATCGCGCGCAGGCGGTCGACAATTTCGATTTAGACAAGCTCGGCTTCTCGGGCGACAACCTGAAAAAGCTCGATCGCCTGATCCGTCAGAGCCATGGCATCATCCTCGCGACCGGTCCGACCGGTTCCGGTAAATCGACCACGCTGTATGCGGCGCTGAGCCGGATCAATTCGCCGGAAAAGAACATCATCACGATCGAAGATCCGATCGAATATCAGCTTAAGGGCGTGGGCCAGATGCAGGTCAACCCGAAGATCGAGCTGACCTTCGCGAGCGGCCTCAGATCGATCCTGCGCCAGGATCCCAACGTCATAATGGTCGGCGAAATCCGCGACAGCGAGACCGCCGAAATCGCGATTCAGGCCGCGCTCACGGGCCATCTGGTTTTCTCGACGCTGCATACTAACGATTCGTTCGGCTCGGTGACGCGGCTGGTTGAGATGGGTATTGAGCCGTTTTTGGTTTCGTCTTCGATTCTGGCCGTGCTCGCGCAGCGCCTCGTGCGCCGGCTCTGCCCCGAATGCCGCGCGCCCTACACTCCCACTACCACCGAGCTGCAACGCATCGGGATCAATGCCGCAGGCTTCGCGGGTAAAATCTACAAGGCCGCGGGATGCAAAGCTTGCCGCAACACCGGGTACCGCGGTCGGCTCGCGATCCAGGAACTCATGATCATGGAGGATGATATCCGCACCATGGTCATGCAGAACGCCGATGCCGCGAGCATCCGGCGTTCGAGCCAGGCCAAGGGCATGAAGCTTTTGCGCCAGGATGGCGCCGAGCGCGTGCTCATCGGTGAAACGACCATCGAAGAATTGCTGCGCGTCACCCAGGAAGAGATTTCGTAGCACGCGTGGCTGTGTCTTTTCACTAATGCCGGTTTTCGCCTATCGCGGACTTTCCGCCCAGGGTCGCGCCGTCAACGGCGTGGTTGACGCCGACAGCGCGCGCACCGCGCGCGGCAAGCTGCGTACGATGGGGGTGTTTCCGACCGAGATTTCCGAAGAGATCGCGGCGCGCAGTGCGGTCTCGTTTCGCGATTGGCTGCCGAAAATCGGCCGGATCAAACTCTCCGGTCCCGATTTGTCGCTGCTGACGCGCCAGCTCGGCGCGTTGCTCGGCGCCGGCGTGCAGTTGGTCGATGCGTTAGGAATTCTCAGCGCGCAATCCACCAAAGCGAACGTTAAGCGCATGATGTCGCAGGTGCGCGAGCGGGTGCGCGAAGGCAGCTCGCTCGCCGATGCGATGTCGGCTCATCGCGAGGTGTTCTCCGACCTCTATGTCGGCATGGTGCGCGCCGGTGAAGCAGCCGCGGCGCTCGAAGCGGTGCTGGATCGGCTCGCGGATTATACTGAGAGCCAAGCTGAGTTCGTCGCGAAGGTTCGCGGCGCGCTCACCTATCCGATCATCATGATGTGCGTGGGCATCGCGATCATGGGCTTCCTTGTCACCTACGTGGTGCCGCAGGTTGCGACCATCTTCAAGGAAAGCCACACCGCACTGCCGATGGCGACGCAGATCCTGATTGGCGTGTCTGACATCCTGATCGGCTATTGGTACATCATTCTTGCCGCACTGATGGGAACTATTGCGGGCTTAGCGTTCGCCATGTCGACTACCAAGGGCAGGCGATTTTACGACACGATGGTGTTGAAAATTCCGTACATCGGCCCAACCCTCGTACGGATCATGTGCGCGCGTTTTGCCAGGACGCTGAGTACGCTGCTGGCGAGCGGCGTTCAGCTTCTACCCTCGCTCGATGCGGTGCGTGGGGTTGTCACCAACGTACTGCTACGCGATGCGATCCAGACCAGCCGCGATAGTATCCGCGAAGGTCATGGCATGGGCGACACGCTCAAAGTGAGCGGGCTTTTTCCGCCGCTGCTGGTCGAGATGGTGAAGGTTGGTGAGCGCTCAGGCGAGTTGGAGCAGATGCTGGAGCGCGTCGCCGACGCTTATGAGCATGAGGTTTCGCATTCGCTCTCGCAAATGACCACCATCCTCGAGCCGGTGATGACGCTGACGATGGCCGGGATGATCCTGTTCATGATGATGGCGGTACTGATGCCGATCTTCCAGCTCAATCAATTGATGCAATGAGAATCGCTTGCATGGAGCAAGTCATATGACGACACGAGAAAATCGACGCCGCCGATCCAATCAGGACGGCTTTACCCTAATCGAAATCATGGTGGTCATTCTGATCCTGGGACTGCTCGCCACCATCGTTGTGCAGAGCTTGCGCGGCGCGACCGACAAAGCCAAGCGCGTTAAGGCGCAGGCTGATATCTCGGAAATCAAGACCGGACTCGATCGCTATTACCTTGACGCTGGTTCGTATCCGACCACTGAACAGGGTTTGGGAGCGCTGGTTGCGGCGCCGCAGACCGGAAATAGCGTCAACGCGAACTACGAAGCCGGCGGCTATCTTCAATCGATTCCGAAGGATCCGTGGGGCAATGCATACGTCTATCAGAGCGACGGCAACTCGTACGTGCTGAAGTCGTATGGCGCCGATGGCGTCGAAGGCGGCGAGGGCAAGAACGCCGACATCGACGGCAGCCAGCAGTAAGATTCGCCAAATCTTCGAGAGTCTGATGATCATAAACCTCACAGGGTGATGCGAACCGCTAACGACTAGTCGGAAGTGAAAGAACAAACCCAAATAGTCCTCGATCCCAGAGGCTTTTTTTGTTCCCGACTGGCGTTGGAGAGCGCCTCCACTCCGATTCCCCTGCGGCCCCTGTGGAAGGGCTTCGGCGATGTCTCTTCGCAGGCTGTACAGACCGCAGAACTCGCAAAACAAAGCCAAATTGGCCCGGCCTTTAGAAGGTTTTTCTCTTCGGGGCTACCTGCCGAGCGTCCCCGTCCAATTTCCCATCCTCCCTCCGGAACGGGTGGTCAAAAGCCACCGGGGAGCTTCGGCTGGGAAATCTTGAGATGAAAAAACAAACCCACTTAATGCCCGATTTGAAAGAGTTTTTCTGTTCTAAATTTATTCGTTTGCCTCTATATCTGTCATCCCGAGCGAGGCTGCCGAGTCGAGGGACCTCCGCGAAGCGATTTGCTGCAACGACGGCCGCATATGAAGGGGCATCCACCGGCGTCTCGACAGAAAAAAAACGAAGCCAAATAATCGTGGGATTTACTGAGGATTCCAGCCTCAGTGACGCCCGCAGCACCCTCACCTGCGCGTCACACTTGTCGCAAAACCAGGAGCGATCAACGCGCCGCGCACCCTCTCCCACGGGAAAACGCGGGAGAGGAACCGAAGGAATCGCCTATGGCTTGAACAATCGCAATTCGAAAAAACAAACCCACTTAATGCCCTATTTCAAAGGGTTTTCTTCTCGGATGCTCGCGCAGTCGCGAAGGTCTCCCTCATTCGCCATATCGCTGCGGGCGGTTCACGAACCGCCCCTACCAGGAATTCCGAGCGCCGCGCTGTTCCCCTTCTCTCAAAGGAAGGGGCTAGGGTTTAGGTCGCGGGGACCATCTGTGAACGCCTTCCCGCTCTCACCCGTCTGGCACGCCGGTCGCGAGGCAAAGAGCGACCAGCGCGCCATCCACCCTCTCTCGCTAGCGAGAGAGGGGACGCGGAAAGGGCACAACGCGTCTAGTAATTCGACAAAACAAAGCCAAATAATCCAGCGTCTACGTAATCTTTCTTTGTCTGACTCCCCTTCCCTAAAGGGAAGGGGGCGGGGGTTAGGTCGTAATGGTTGGGGGCTGGCTCCCGGCCTCACCCTCCTGGAAATCATGGTGGTCCTCTTTCTGATGGGACTCATCATGCTGATCGCGATGCCGTATCTGGGTAGCGTCACCGATTCGCAACTGAAAAGCGTCAGCCGCCGGCTCGCTGGCCGGGCCACCTATCTCTACGATGAAGCCTCGTCGCGAAAGTTGGTTATCCGGCTCGTTTTTGACATGGACAACAATGCCTACTTCGTGATGATGGCCGATCCGTACGCGCCGCAGCCGACGTTCTTCCCCGATCTTTCAACCTCCGGCAAGCGGGTGATGCTGCCTGACAACGTGCACATTCGCGATGTGACCGTCGAAGGCGTCGGTACGCTCGGGAAAGGCACTATCGCGACCCAGTTCTATCCGGAAGGCTTCGTCGACGCGACGGTCATTCATCTGATCGACAGGAAGAGCCGCGTGATGACGCTCAGAATCGATCCGCTGACCGGGCATGTGATGATCGCGCGCGGCGACCTCCGCCAGATGGGGCCGGGGACATTATGAGCCACATCAGTGCGCGCGGGGGATTCACGCTGCTCGAAGTGATGATCGCGGTGGGAGTGCTCGGCATCGCGATGATGTCGCTGCTGTCATTGCACGATTCGAATTTGCAAAGCGTGATGCGCGGTCAGGAATTGAGCACCGCCTCAGTGCTGGCGCAGGGCATGATGTCCACCGCCGAGCTGGAGCGCGTCCCGATGATTGGTCGGACCAGCGGTGATTTCGAGAAGCTTTTTCCGGGCGCGTATCGAAACTTCAAGTGGGAGCGGGACGTCGAGCAGTCAGGAATGTTTCCCGACGTCCGCAAGGTGCAGGTTACTATTTATTATGGACCGCGCTTCCGGCGCAGTCTTTCGATAGTCGAATTCCTCCACGATCCCACCCCGCAAATAGTGCAGGGAGGACTGGGCGGCCCTGGATTGCCGGGCCAAAACACTCCCTTGGGACAGAATCCGTTTCTCGGACGATGATGACTCGTATACATCGTGATTCGCCCGCCGGAGCAGGCTTCACTCTGCTGGAATTGATGCTGGCGCTCGGCATCCTATGCCTTATCCTGATGATGATCGCCGGATCGTTCAACGCCGTCATTCATAGCAAGGTGCAAGGCGAGGCGCATCTGGATGTCGATCGCGAGGGGCGCGCGATTTTGTGGGAACTCTCCAACGAGATTCGCGGCGCGGTGCAGACTCCATACCCCAGTCCTCCGAGCAACGTCATGCTGCTGGGCCAGGGCCAAATGGGCGGCGCGTTGCCGGTCGACTCAATCACGGTTTCCACGCTTGCCGCGGGGCATCGGCGCGCGATCACCGGAATGGTTGCGGAAGAGTTGGTTTCCTATTCGATGAGCCCCAATCCGCAAGCGCGAGGATGGTACATTCTGACGCGCACCCAACGCAGCGCGCTGCTCCTCGGTGGCAATGTACAAGGGCCGCCGCCCATCGAGTTGGCGGATAATATCGTTTCGCTGCACATCAAATATTTCAACGGCCTTACGTGGCTCGAGAGTTGGGACTCCACCGCATTGCCGGTTCCTACGCAATTGCCGCTGGCCGTTTCAATCGATCTGGTGGTCGGCGCCGGCCGCGGGGTGGTGCGGAACTTTTCGACCGAAATAATGCTGCCGATGGCGGTGCCGGTATGGTGAAGCGACTCAGAGATAAGTTCTGTAAACTCGCAGGCGAGCGCGGAATCGCGCTGCTGGCGACGATGCTCGCGATCGCGATGATGACCATCATCGTGGTCGACTTTACCTCCTCCAGCGCGATGGGTTATCTGTCGGCCGCCAACCACGCCAATGAAATTCGCGCCGAATATCTGGCGCGCTCGGCAATCAGTATCGGTCTCGCATTGATCGCGCAGGACACGCGCAATCAGTTGACCCAACAGATGTCTGGAGGCTCGGCGCCACTCGGCAGCGCGGGACAGACCGGCGCATCCGGCGCATCCGGGGTGTCCGGCGGTTCCAGCGTGACGGGACAAGGACAACCGTTCGATTCGTTTTTTAGCGTGTGGGCGGCTCCATTCCCACCGATGCCGGTCAATGGCGGGACGGTTCAGCTTTCGGTCGTTGATGAGGCGCGCAAGTTCAACATCAACAAACTCATCAACTTCACGCCTCTCGCTAGCCTCACTCAGACACTGCCCGGAGCCCAGGCATCGCCATTAGGTGCGCCGTCCGCGGTTGCGACTCCGGTCGCTGGTCAACCGATGGGCGGTCCAGCCGCAACCGGGCTGGCGCTCGGGCAAATCAATCAAAACGCGGTAATGCAACTGACTCGCTTGGTGATGTTGCTGGGGATATCGCCCGATATTATTCCGCCAATAGTGGATTGGCTCGATCCCGACAGTATCGAATCCGAAGGCGGCGCCGAGGCGGATTACTATATGCGTCTGATGCCGCCCTACGAGCCGCGCAACGGACCGATGCCGACGCTGGGCGACTTGCGCCTCGTCAAGGGCATCGACGATGCCACTTTCATGAAACTTCGTAACTACCTGACGGTCGCGCCCGAGGTTGCCGTCAACATCAACACCGCGCCGCCCGAGGTGATCGCTTGTCTCGATCAGTCGTTGTCCGATAATCCAAAGATTGTTCAGCAGATAATCGAGGCGCGGTCCATTCGTCCATTCGCGAATATCACTGACGCGCTTAATCTGATAGGAGGGGCTGCATCCCAAGGGACTTCGCAGGGTAGCCTGACACAGAACTTAACTACGCGAACGACTTACTTTAGCATTACTGGGATGGGGGCGTACGCAGGTTCGCGCAGACTGGTATTTGCGACTTTTCGTCGCAACGGCGACGGCACAGGCGCGCTCGGTAGCTGGCAGGAAGAATAAGCACTCGATATGCCGCAAAAGATACTCGCGCTGGAAATGCCGGGGCATACGGTCCGGGCGGCGGTGGCAGAGCGCACCTGGAATACGTTCCACATCGAGGGCGTGTTCGAGGAGGAGCGCCGTAGCGGTGAAGCCGACCTCGAGGGCGCGCTCAATCGCATCCTTGCGCGAACCGGCAAGCCTGATGTCGTCACCACGTCGATCGCGAGCGACTTCGTCGTCAAGCGATTGTTGGAGCTGCCATTCAGCGACGTGCGCAAGCTGCATCAGGTGGTTCCCTTCGCACTCGAAGAGCACCTGCCTTTCCCCGTCGATGACGCCGTGGTCGCGTTTGTGCGTGTCGGTACCGATGCTGATTCGACGCTGGTTGCGGCAGCACTCGCGCGCAAAGTCGACGTACGCAATCACCTGGACCTGCTCGCCAAGGTTGGTCTCGATCCGCGCACGGTCACGCTTTCCGAACTGGCGATCGCGCGGCTCCTCTCGCGCTCGCCAACCACATCTACCAACGCGCATTTGTTGATGGATATCGAGCCGACCTCGACCTCGATGGTGTTGCTCGATTCCGACGGAACGCCACGCGCCATTCGTACCGTGCATGCCGGTATCAGCGCGGACGAAGAAGGACCCGCTGCCGATGCGCACGCCAACGCGATCCTCGGCACCGCGCGTCAGACACTGCTCGCGCATTCCTCCGAGGTCGAGGGCATCGACGTCATTCTCGCCGGCTCGGCGGCGGGCATCCCGCTGCTGCGCGAGGAGTTGTCGCAGGCGCTCTCACTCGCGGTGCGCGACGCCGCCGAATTCGACTATTCGTTCCTGCTCAATGGAAAACGGCCCGACATGAGCCGTTACGCGGCCTGTATCGCGATGCTGCTGAGCGAGCTGCCCCAAAAGCCGGCGGAGCTGCTCAACTTTCGCCAGGGCGAATTTGCCTTCCGAGGACGGGTCCGCGGCGACTTGACGGCCTTTTATACAACCGCGACCATCGCGGCCGTAGCGGTGGTGTTGGGGCTCACCCACTTTTTCCTCGGCGTGGGAACGCAGTTGCATCGCCTGCACGCTCTGGACCGGCAAATCGCCGTCATTGCCACTCCCGCGCTAGGTTCCAATTCGCCCAGCGATCCGGTCGCGGCTTTGCGTAGCGGTATCATCAAGATGAGCAAGCGGCTGGCGCTCATCGGCGGCAACACCGGCAAGGATTCGCCACTCGATGCGTTGCTGGCGGTCTCGCGCGATGTTCCCAAGCGGTTTCCGATCGAGATGGAAGATATCTCCATCGATGATAGCGGCGTGCGTCTCTCCGGCGAGGCCGATTCGTTCGGCACCGTTGATCAGATGAAACAGGTGCTGCAGAAGGATGACTATTTCGGGTACATCGAGGTGAGCCATACCAAGGCCGCAACCGACGGCAAAGTGGAATTTCAGGTCGAAGCGAAATTCAAGGACGCGATCACAACCGAATGATGGAACTGGCGAGGATGACGACGGTCAGCGGGACAACGGCGCGGTTGAGCTGAGGAGCATAGATCTTGAGGCCCTCGATGGCGCTCTAAAGACGGAAATCGCCGGCGTAATCGTCCCGTCGCCGTAGAGCAGCGCGCGCCGAAGATGCCGAGGACGCATCGCAGCGCGCGCGCGGTGGCATGGCCGGCGCGCGCTCGACCAGCGCTAGCAGCGCCAGGATGCCGCCCTCGCCGTCGTTGTCGGCGCGCAGACAGTCGCGTACTTGAACGAAACGATCAGGATGAGCGACCAGAAGATCAGCGACACGATGCCCAGCACCTTCCGGCGTGGCCTGACCGGTGCTGGCGAACTTGAGTGCGACGAAAACGCGTAGAGCGGGCTGGTGCCGATATCGCCGAACACTACGCCCATGCAGGCGAGCGCCGCCGGTCCTAACGCCCGCGCCGTTTTCTTCGGATGCGCCGCGCGCGGCGCCGCGTCGATCTTCGCGGTTGCACTCATCGAGCGGGCCTTTGACGGGGGCCTCCAAGGCAAACGAAACGGTAGCGCAGGGCGAAGGATGCGTAAACCGCCAACGGCGGGGAGGCGGATCGATCCCCCGCTAGACGTGCCCGCCCTTGGCCTTCGCCGAGGCGTCAACGAGCCTCAAGACGCCGTCACCCGTATCTCCAAGGGCCTCCGCCGCTGTTGCGAGCGCCAGCGTGAGATCGCGGTTGAGGCTGAAGGCCGGCTGTCCGACTATGCAACGCCAGGACGCGGCGTCCTGGGCGCTCGCCCGCGCTTTGGTGTGGGCATAGTCGATCATCGCGCAATAGCAGATGACGTTGTGGTCGCAGGCGAAGGTCGAACCGCACTTCGGCCTGAGCGGCCGAGGGCAAAATGACCTCGGCGCCGGATAGCGTAGAATACTGAAACCCTGGCGGCGCATTGAGCGGCACGTAGGGGACAACGTCGAAGATGTAATTCATGAGCCGGCACGTTGTCACGGTTCCTGCGTAGGCCGTGGTCCATGCGAGATCGCCCGTCCGAGGGGAGGCGAACAAGCATGCGCTCGCCCTCGCGCCCATGAGCTTTGCCACATCGAAGTCGAGAGGTCGCGACCGCCGATCCGAGGCTGTGCCCGCAGATGGTTACAGTCGCCTCGCCCACCACGCTCGCGATGCCGTCCGCGGCCTTGCCCCGATCTGGACCCCGTCCAGGCCGACAAGGGTCATGGAGTTGTAAATGCTCCAGAACCCCTGCTCGACTTTTGCGCCGGGCGACGAGGGGCCGTCGCGCAGAAAGAAATCAGCATCGATGACCCACTCGGCGAAGCCATCCGTCCCGCGAATTGCGGCGGCGTAGCGAGCGGTCTCGGCCATTGCGCACGAGATAGCCGAAAACACCAGAGGGCCGAGTTGTAGCGCTTTCGGGTGATCGGGACCCAGACTTTTCATGTCGGGCAGGATGGAGTTGCGGGCGATGAGATGGGCGACGATGTCCCAGCCCGCGGCGGCGACTTTTGCTCCATCGCCTGGCATGATTGACCCTGGCAAATACATCCCTTCCGCGAATGCGACGAGATAACCGAAGTCCACCGCTTCCGGATTCGTGATCGGCGTCGCCATGCTCCCTCCCTTCAAGTCCTATGGCGGCCGCGGCGCCCTGAGGGCCAGCGGACGCCCGTTATATGCTTGGGATGTCCGCGCTCGTCGACTCAAAAGCTTACGTCATTCCGGTTCCCACTTTTGCGGTGTCCCGGGAAGGGCGACAAAGTTGATCTTCCCGGAGTCGAGCAGCGGGATTGCCTCCAGAGCGACGACCGCCGTCGCCGGCGCGTCGTGTTTCTCACTGCAGCACGTAGCGAATTCCGACGCGAAGTTGCTGCGAGGCGTTGTTTTGCCGGAGGGTCAGGCCGGTTTGCGGGTTGATGAGCCGGTGGTCTCGCCGCTGTTCAGGTAGCGATAGCCGATGTCGAGCGTCGTGCTCGGAGTGAGCTGGAAGCCGAACCCGGCCGATAGCGCCCAGGCGAAAGAATAGGCGGTCGAGCTGATCGACCGGCTCCAGTATTGCTGGCCGAAGGCGATGGCGGGTTGCGGAGAGATTGGCTGGCCCTGCGGGTTGACCCAGACCTGCGGAAATCCGCCGGCTGGCGCGAGGTTCGGCGCGTACACCTGACCGTCGTCCGTCTGGTACGCGTTGAAGCTTCCCGTCGTGACGTTCATGTTGAAG
>CAWBJR010000003.1:0-129801 GCA_963789085.1 uncultured delta proteobacterium
GTCATATTGCTACTGAATATTCCGGCATTGCTACTACCAGCGCCTTAGATGTTGCTCCTGTACTGCTCAACCCCGGCCAAACCACGGCGTTTAACAGCGGTAATATTTCAGCTTCTTACGCCAACGATTTACTCATTGGTTTTGGTGGGGAATCTAGTATAAATCCAACACTTACATATACCGCGGGCAGTGGTTACGCTATGGCGGGATCTGCCGTCTCCGGCCACACTTCCACATATATGGATAGTTGCCACTTCCACCGGCACCTATTCCGCAAATGCCACGGCTTCGGCCAGTGGCGACACGCACGACTACGCTTCCGTAATCGCCTTTAAACCTTTTTATAACAATAACGTAACAAGTGAGCACCGGCAACAGCGTGCTCTATAATATGAATGTCTCCGGCGCCGGAACGCTGACCAGTATAAGCACCACAACCGTAGCCGGCACACTTGCTGTTTCCGCCGGTAATAGCAATTTCAATGCCGGCACATCCAACGTTGTCCTCACCGGCAATGGCACGCCGTTTACCGTTTCTGCCACCGGTACATTTACCGCATCATCTTCCAAAGTCAGCTACCAGGCCACGAGCGGGACAACCACACCGGCGCAAGCGAATTATTATAATTTAGATTTTGCTCCGCCATCCGGTACTCCGGTTTACACAGCGGGAGCTTACAACCTTTCTTTGGTTAATCACGCCAAGATCTTCTGTCAATCAAGCGCAAACACCACTGCCAGCCTCAATAGTTATACGTTACCTTTTACAACTACCAGTGGAAATGCTTTGGCAGTGGGAATTGCGCACACTCAAAATGTAAGCGTCTCCACTATTACGGATACCGCGGGAAATACTTTTTCCTGCATTCCAAAATATTAACTACACTTCTCCTTCAATAATTAATGGTGTTCAATTTTGCTACGTTCAGATTTAAAGGTGGTAGTGGCGACGCGCTGAGTATTACTATGAGTGGCGCGGTAAATAATGCTACTCTGGCATGTTTCCGAATGGTATGGTGTGGCACAAATTTCTCCTTTAGACACCTATGCTGAAGCAACAGGTACAGCCTCAACCGAGGATACCGGCGCGCTCACTACGAGCAATGCCAACGATGTCATAATTGGCGTTTTTGATGATAATGTTGGGACAGGCGAAGTTGCTGGTACTGGATTTACTCAGTTGGAGCAAGAAAATTTTAATGGGAGTTTTAGCGAGTATCGTATTGTTAGTTCTGCGGGGAATTGGCACCCGACAATGAGTGTATCTTCCAGCGGTTGGGCCGCCGCGGGATTGGCTTTAAGAGTTGTGTACTTGCCATTAATGTCAGTAACAACCTCACCCTCTCTGGCCCGGCCACGGTTAACGCTAACACCAGCAATATTGCGGTAACGGTTGCCGGCAATATGACCATCGGCGCCTCGGCCACTTATTCCGCCGCCTCGTCATCAACTTTAACCATTTCCGGCTCCTTTACCAACTCCGGCACGTTTACGCATAACGGGGCACGACTATATTTAACACCAGCCAGACGCCGCAGTATGTGCAAGCGAACAGAACTAGCGCTGGCAATTATCGGAAGTACCCTGTAACATTCCCCGATAATGTTACTGCCGGCGATCTGATTGTTTTGCCGTAAAATGGGACACTAAAACGGTCAGTATAACCAGCGCCACTTCCAGTTGCGCTACGGGAAATCTTAATATTGTGGATAACGATACAATCGGCCGAAGTATAAGCCGCGGCAAGGTTTATGGTTTTGCCAATACCTGTGGCGCCTGCGCTGTAACGGTTAATTTTTCGGCGCCTCGCCCGGAGGCAATAACCTTATTTGGCTGTCCACGAAGTCAGCGGCGTCAATACCGCAAGCCCTTTGGATGCTTATAATTTGGCAGGATTATAGTTTACAGTTATCTTGACATACCGGCGGCAGTAATACCACGTAGAAAACGATGATTATATTTTTGGCTGGCGGCCGAATCAGTAATTATAGTTGCGGCGCTAGCAAACCGACTCCGGCTTTACGAACCGGGAATATCAGGGGTGCTGGTTGCCGACGGAGGACGAGGTGCAAACCGCGGCCAGTTCATTACCGCTGCTATTGCCGGCACGGGTGTAAGAACAAGGCATTATGGCGTTTAAGCCCGTGCCGCTAACCAATACAGTTTCCACCGGCAATTCGGCGCTCTATAATATGACTGTTACGGGCAATGGCACACTGACCACGCAGGGCACAACCACCTGGCCGGAGTTTTGAATAGTTTCTTCCGGTACGCTCAATGGCGGCACTTCCAACATTGTTTTAACCGCCACCGGCACGCCGTTTACCGTCTGTGCCGCCGGTGCCACCTTTACCGCTTCAACTTCTATGGTTACGCAAAAGCCACATCGGAATGATTTAGCAGTATCAAGTTTACCCTACTATAATCTGGATTTTTCTCCGGACACGGGAACACCGGCATATAATTTACAAAACATTCAGCCTACTTTTGTTCAACAGGCTCACAATGACGCAGGTAACTTTCAGCTGTCATTGACTTGGAGTTAATATAAATACTCACGCCGAGATGTCAGCGGGCACACGTTTATTCACAAGAAATCGGCGAGTCCGGTGTCACTGATACCGCCGGAGATCTCTTTAACAAACAAGCAAGTAGCACCACAGGTGATATTTGGACGGCCACAAATATTGGAACGTCTAGTTCCGTGACAAGAAAATTCAAAAAGTTCCGGCGCCCCTAAAGACGCAGTGGTTTTAGAAGATTCGAACGTGGGCTCGGTCGGATTGGTCGCCACAAGTAGCGCGGATAATGCCAACCCAAGCATATCCATTAATACTCAAAACGGTAAATAATGTTGTGGTCGCTGGGTTTAGCAATCTTGACGCAAGCCAGCTCTCGTCCGCGAACCAAGGAAATATCAGACTCAGACTATAACCTTAACCAAGGCTCGGTTCAAATTGGCGCGGTTGATAATACTGCGGCAACGCCTTCTTGCTGCCACAGAATGCGAAGTCTTCGAGGGATCAAAGACGCTGGCATCCGCCGTTGAATTAGGGCACCTCCGTGTTTATCCAACAACCTCACCATGTCCGGTCCGGCTACAGTTAATGCTTTTCAAACTAATGGCGCGGCAGTAACTGTGGGCGGCAATATGACCATTGGTTCGTCCGCCACAATATTGGGCCGCGGCGGCCACAACATCGCCACTGACCATCGGCACCGGCTTCACCAACAACGGCACGTTCACGCACAATTACGGCACGGTCGTCATTGCGCCGGCCGTCAACGGAAGCGTCGTGCAAATCGGCGGAAGCTCGACCGCAGCAACTCTTTTTATATTTCAGCGCCACTTCAAACGCCGGCACCGATTTGAAATTCACCACCGGCGCGACATTCGGTTTTGCCGGACTTCTGAATCTCATCGGCTCGGCTTCCAAACCGCTTTTCTTGGATTCGAGTGACGGCTCGAGTCAATGGCTTCTCAGTTTGACCGGCACGTCGAACGTGCAATATGTTTCGCTCTCCCACGCCGGTTGCGCCGCCAGCACCGCGCAAATTCCGCCGTCCAGTTTTATTTTTGACCGTGGCAATAACGGTCCGCGCCTGGGGTATCCGTTCGTACGGCGGAGGCGGTCCGGCTTACGCCGGCGTCGACAATGGCAACGGCGGCGGCGTGGCGCAGAACGGACAGATTCCGGCATTTGTGCAGAGCGCGAATAGTTATACTTACATTAACGGAGAGCATACACCGTCACACTTCCATTTTCCGGCAACGTAACATCCGGCGACGCGCTTGCCTTTGCTGCATTAAATAATGCAAACGGGGCTGGCATTACAAGTGTGACTTCCACCTGTGTCAGTGGCAATTTGACCATTGTGGCCAACGATACGGGCACCGAGCCTCTGGCCGAGCAGGTTACGGAATAATCAATTCTTCCGGAGCCTGTGGCATTACTGTTACGTTTACGCAAACCAATAACGAAGTCGATGTTACTTCATGATTAGTGGAGTGAATACAACGAGTCCGCTTGACGGAGGCAGCACGAATCTTAAATGTTTATCAAGTCACGCCCGTTGTCAGTCCTACGTCATGATGACGCTTAATAACGATTATATTTTTGCCGCTGCAATAGATTCCGCTGGTTCAACCAGTTTCGCTTCGGCTGGAGGATTTACTTCACGTGAGACTCCAAGATACGTAGCCGGACTCAGCGAGGATATGCTTTAAACGACGGCCTGTTCTGCGACCGCTTCGTTTACCTCGGGAACGACGTAACTATACCCGCGTTGGCATTATGGCTTTCAAGGCGGCACCGGCCAGCCAGGGCGGCGGTGGCGGAGGAGGCGACAGCGGCAACGGCGGCGGTTCCGGTCAATCCGGTGGCAGTGGTAACTCGGGTGGCGGAGGCGGTAATCCGAGCCCGTAAAAAAGAATATATTTATAGAGATTTAAAACCAAGGGACTTATATACAATGTTACCCTAAATAGGCCGATTATTCTTGATGGTGTGAGAAAGCTATATTTGTGATAAAATGTTCGTATGCTATTCCATACCGATGAATACGGCGGAGCGAAAAAATTGTCCAAGACCGGTTGGGCGCTTCTCGTTTTGGCCGCGCTCGTAATTTTGGCCGGAGCTTTTTTCGCCGTCAAGGCGGTTTTCTTTTCGGCCAAAGCCGACCCGACCGCTTCGGCTTACAGCGCGGTCTTTTTGTCCAACGGCCAAGGTTGATATTCGGCGTCATTTATTCCGACAGCGGCAATTATATGACGCTCAAAGACATTTTTTATCTGCAAGCCTCCCAGCCTCTGCAAGGAGGCCAGGCCCAGAGCCAACCTTTCACCTTGATTAAGCTCGGCCAGGAACTGCACGGCCCGACTGACCAGATGTTCATCAATCGTTCGCAGATTTTGTTTTACGAAAATTTGCGCACGGACAGCAGCGTCGTCAAATCCATCGAAGGATACAAAGGCCAGTAACGCCGGCGGGAAATTTTTGAGTGTGATACAATAAAGAAAAGAAAATATGAAAAAATTTTTATCTTTCATCACAATACTTTCTTTGGCGCTCGGCTTTGCTCCTTTTGTTGCTCATGCCACTTCCTGTCCGTCAATAATTTCCGGTTCAAACACGATAGAGTTTTGCACAACCAGTGGAACTTGGACAGCTCCTGTGGCTGGAGTTACGACTTATGAGGTTGAAGCCATTGGCGGCGGCGGGAGCGGCTCTTCCGGATTTGTTTCCGGCGGTCCCGGCGGCGGCGCGGGAGCGTATGCTGTTAAATCCGGAATTTCCGATCCATCTCCAGTTTCCTATACCGTAGGTTCCGGCGGCGCGGCGGTTACCGGTACCGGTTCGTCTGCGGTAAACGGCAATGCCGGGACGGATACCGTGTGGAATTCAGCGTCGTGGTGGCCAAAGGCGGCGGAGCGGGTTTAAGCACCGGGGGCGCGGAACAGGCGGTGCGGCTTCGTCCTGTACTCCAACGAGCGGCGCTAGCGGCGGCAATGGCAACACGGCCGGAACACTCGCCGGCGGCGGCGGAGGCGGCGCGGGCGGCTTGAACGGCGCCGGGTGGAGTTGGAGCTACCGGTTCCGGTTCCTCTACTCACCGGATATGCGCCATCGAAGGGCGCGAAACTCTACTTCGAAGTATGCGGCGACGGGCCGGCGTTGGTGTTCATTCACGCCGGAGTGTCCGACCATCGGATGTGGGCCCCGCAGGTCGATGCGTTCGCGTCGAAGTTCAAAGTCATGCGCTACGACCTGCGAGGCTTCGGCAAATCGACGATGCCCCAAGAGAAATTTGCGCTGCGCGACGATCTCCTCGCGTTGCTGCGCCATCTCGGAATCACCAAAGCTGCGCTGGTCGGATGCTCGATGGGCGGCGCCACCGCGATCGACTTCACCCTCGAACATCCCGAAATGGTGAGCGCATTGGTGCCCGTCGGCGCCGGCGTCAGCGGATGGGACGATTGGTCGCAAGAATCAGTCGATCTATTTAGCGCGGCGACCAACCTCGTCAAGAAAGGCGACGCGGACGGTGCATTCGAAATTAGCGTGCGCTGTTGGATCGATGGACCCTCGCGCGAGGCCTCCCGAGTCGACCCCAACTATCGGGAGCTTGCTCGTCGGTTGCACAAGGAGAATTTCTCGCTCGAGCGTTTTCAGCAAGCGGACGAGGTGCTCAATCCTCCAGCCATCAAGCGACTCCATGAGATCAAATGTCCGACGATGGTTGTGTCGGCGACTCCGACACGCAGGACCTTCGGAAGGTTGCGAAATATCTTGCAAGCGAGATTCCTGGCGCGACGCTAACGACGATCGCGAACGCCGCGCATCTCCCGAGCCTCGAGCATCCCGAGGAGTTCAACCGCCTGTTGCTAGGCTTCCTCGATAAAGTGCGTTCATTCGAATCACAGTAGCGGGCCGTCGCTCCCAAGCATGTCGCGGCGGATGAGGCGGATGGGAATCGCGCCCTCCTTCAGAAAGGCGTCGTGGAATTTGCCGAGGTCGAACTGCCGCGCCTTCCTTCTTGCGCACGTCCTCGCGCAGCTTGAGGATCATCAGCTTGCCGAGCTGATAGCGCAGGTAGCCGGGATCCTCGGTGCCGCGAAACGCTTCGACCTCCGCATTGTGCGGCGTCATGTACGCGTTGTTCTCGAAGAAGGTTTTCGCCTGCTCGACGCTCATCCCCGCGGTATGCATCCGGATCCCGACCAGGTAGCGGCACGCGCGCATCAGCGCCATCTGAAGCTGCGCGAGGCGGTACTTCGGGTCGCCATTGTGCAGGCCCTCATCGAGCATCATCTGCTCGCAGTAAAGCGCCCATCCTTCGGCATTTGCGCCCGAGGCATAGAGGGCGCGGACCTTGTCCGGATTGAGCCGATTGTTGAGGAACTGCACGTAGTGGCCGGGATAGACCTCATGCGTCGAAGTGTCGGAAATCAGCGGCGCCGAGAAGAACTCGAGCAGTTGTTCGCGCCGGTCCTGCCGGCCACGACGGATCGGGCAGCGTCACGTAAAAGTATGCCTCGGTGGATTTTTCGAATGGCCCCGGCGTGTCCATCGAGGCGAAGGTGGTCGCGCGCATCGCGGGCGGAGTTTCGCGCACCAGCGGCGGCACCTCCGAGGGTATCGTCGCAAGATGATGCGCGACGACATAATGCACGCAGCTCGGCGAGGCCGGCGGTGACGGTCGGAATCAGTTGCGTCTGCCGTCGGATGCTCGCGATTGAGCGCTGCGGCGACTTCGGCAGGTGTGTGGCTTGGATCGATCTGGTGAGCGGTCTTTACGAAGTCGGCCTGAAGCCGCGTGAGTTCGTCTTCACCAGCGGAGACCAAATCGCCCAGCGGGATTTCGACCATCTCCTCGTCAGCGAGCATCCGTTGGTAGGCCTCGGCGCCGATCGCGTAGTCGCCGGTCGCATGCGGCGCGGAAGTCGTCCTTCAGCCATTTCGCGTATGATCCCGTAGCCGCGGCGACCAATTTCGCATTCGCCTCGAGGAAAGCCTTCTTCGACGCGCCGGCCGGTATCGAGGCGAACGCCTGAGGGCAGATCGTTTTGCAGAAACGAGATCACGCCCGGACATTTCCGAAAGCATGATGTCGACGGTCACCTTCGCGGTGCGCTGCGGTTTCAGATTGACGCGTGCGACCGCAAGATTGTGCAGTGCGGCGGTTTCGCGCGCGGTCGCCGAATGCATGCGCACTTCCAGCGGCGCGAAGTTCCGCTTGATAAGCGAATGGAGCGCGCCGACCGGCAGATACTCGCCCGGCGAGCGCTCGTAGCTGCGAAGCTGTTCGTCGTCGAGCAGGCGGCCATCGAGTTGCGCGATCAGCCATTCGCGATCGGCTTCATCTGGCGGCAGCAAGATGATCCGGTCGCAATCGCCTCGAACTGATGCTTCCATTTTTTGGTCGCCGCGATGCGAGCTTCAATTGCCGCGCGCGAGAGGTCGGTCACGCGAGTCGTCATAGCGATGGTCGCCGTCCTCGGTCGCCATCTCGGGATAAGTCTGCAGGTCGGCTTCGATGAAATTGCTGCGTAAGCTTGTGAAACGCATCATTGCTATCGGGCGCGGCGGACGACGCGAAACCCGCGCTGAAGCAGACAACGACGATGATCGAAATGATGGAAAGGCGCAGCGGCCGGCAATTCGCGCATCGCGGAAGAATGACAGGAAGCCGACGTGCGATCGAGGTTCGATCGACGCGACGGCTTCGCTACCAAGCTACCGGAAGCTGAGCCGGTATGCTCAGTCGGGAATTGTCAGCGCGGTGCGGCGACCGACCGAACGCAAACGGCGGGTGGGAAAGTTCCCAATCCGCATCGCGTTGAACTGGTTCCTCAGCGACTCGGGTTCGATGGCGAAGACCGCACAAATCGCATCGAAAGAAAATACGTCATGGTCGCCATGCGTATTGACCCATTGCTGCACTTCCTCAAACTCCCGTCGATGCGAGCGGGCGGGAGAATTCTTCGCGATGGCGTAGCATCGGATCGCGTCCTCGAGGACAGCAAACAGGAGCCGGCTCTCGCCGTCCTGGGGACCTCGGCGCGCGATCATGTCGTAATATTGTTGCGGCGTCATCGGATCGGACGCTTCTTCGCGCTGAACCGGTGGATTCCTTCGCCGGATTGTCTTCGACTGTTCTTGCAGCCAGCCTCATGCTCCTCATCCGAATCCTTCCTTTGTTAACGAAAAAGACTGCGAAAGCGGGGTAGAGCACTCGCTGTGCCAACCTCGTACGGAGGGCATAAAGCGGAAAAAACTAAGGAAAAAGGGGAATCGCGCGAAGGATAGATGCGTACGGCATCAGCCGATGCCGATTAATGTGGCATCGAGTCGGGCATCGGCCCGCAAAATGAAACAACGGTCGCTCCTCGATGAGGAGAAGCGACGTCACGGTCGGGAAACGATTCGCGAATCGGACGAATCAGACGACGTGGCCGAGGAAATCTTCGGAGATCTTGCGATAGCAATCGCCGCAGAAGCCGAATGCGTCATCGCTGTTCGCGACGGCGATCACCGCGACAATCGGCTCCTGAAGATTCTTGCAGCGGTCGCAGACCAGCAGATAGCCCTTGGCCGCCGCCGCCGCATTGATCTGCCTCATCTCCTCCACGTCGCGATAAATCCGGCCGTCTACGAAGTCGGAAGTCGGTTGCGACGCCCCCACTGAACCCGATTCAATCGTTGCCACAGCTTGCGCCCCCTGTAATCTGCTCATGCGCACCCTAGAGCACGGCCCATGCCATGGCAAGTAATTTCGAAACCCATGGCTTTTTCGAGGTTTTTCTCGCGATGTAGCATGCCTGAGACATCCGGCAGGCCGTTATGTGTTCCCGTTGGAAACAAGCTCACGGGCCGCGGATACACCGTGGAGTATGGTGTTCGCGTTTCATCAGGAGTCCTCGAGGTGTTGGTGGGCACTTCTAATCCCAGCCCAGGTTCCACTAAACGTGTTCTTTCGCATCATCTTGTCCTCCGCCGGCGCGGGCGCGGCAGCATCGGTCGGCCCATGAGCCGATCCGACCGATCCGCCGCGCCCACCCATAAGTCAGCTTTCTGCCGGTCCGCCTGAGGCGAGCTGAGCGGCATCAAGCCGAGGGTCATGGCCCTCCCATAGCGATCGATATTCGCTGACAACCTGGTCCGGCAGATTCTGAAAGGAAAACGCCACAAACTTGAGCTGGCGCATCTGTGGACTGCCCGGAGGATAGATTCGCGACAAGTAGCGTCCTCCTATGCGAATCATCCGAACCATCTCGGAAAGGCGCGGCATCTCATGCTCCTCGAAGTTCAATTCGCCGCGCGCCCGTTCTTCGTCCGCATCCTGGTAGTACAGCGCCGACGCGTACACGAGGTTCCATAACTCTGAGGCGGTGAAGTCGAGGTCCTTTTCCGCCGCGTTGAGAAGTCTCCAGCACGCTTTTGTTGCTCGCCCAATATGCCTCCGGCTGCACGGCGCGGATTTCCCTGACGATGGCGGGAGCGACATAGCGCGTCGCGACGTCCTGATATTCGCGCATCAGCGCATATCGCTCGGCGTAGTCCTCGAGCGCTGCACCAAGCCGCCGTATAACATCCGATGCAGCGTCTTATGGATCGCCTCGCCGGATGCGGCACGCGATTCGCCATCGCGAATCCGACCTGCCCGGCCTGCGCCCATGTTCGCCAATGCCTTGCGGATGTCGTGCCGGTCCTCCATCAACTTCGCCGGGTTCGCGACCCGATCGGGACAATCGAAGAAATCATCGATCCAATGCGATGCGTAGGTGAGATACGACTTGGTCTGCACTTCATCCCATCGATCCTCCGATACGATTCCGAGGATGAACGCGTGTCCCTCGATATCGTCGTAGGCGTGAACGGTGCTGGTCGCTTTGCCGTATCTTTTGCAGCAGGCCGAGGCCATCCAGCGTGTCAACGAATTCCGCTTCGCCCTGCGCGTACCGCGGCGAGCAGCTCCCGCCAATTCGGAATGGTTCGATACAGTGCTTCGCGGCGTTCGCTGATTTCACATCCGGCCTGGCCGCCGCGCCGCGTTTCGCTTCTCTCGATGTTCATTTGCCCATCACTCCCACCCCACTGCGCGTGGGGATTCATGAGCGGAATCGTCCGCTCGATGATCGTCGTTTCGGGGGTCGATCGCTTCGAACTCGCTAATGCACGCTCGCACCGTTGCGCTCCTCGCCGCTCGACGCGACCGCGGCCATCGAGGCGAGCGGCTGCGGCGCTTGCTCCGTCAGCATCGCGGCGCGGTACTGCTTCGCGGCGAGGGCCCTGGGTTGCGATGTCGCGATCGAAGCGCAGCATCGGACGCGCGCCCGCGTTCGAATGAAACAGGAAATCGAATCCGGCGCCGATGTAGCGCTCGAGCGCCGCACCTTGCAGAATCAGCGGCTGAACCCAGATTTCGCGGCCGTCCATCGTTTCGGCGAACGGCCATTTGACGCGCTCTGACGCCTGCACGAAGCCCAGCTTCAGATGCGGGGTGGAAAGGTCGACCGGGTCGATAATCGGATAAACGATGACCGCCTTGGCCTGCAGCAGGCCCGACTACCGCGGCGGCCACGTGATGCGCGATGCGTCCCGCGCCGCGCGAGAGCGACCACAGCTCGCCGCCCTCGATCACATAGCGCGGCGGCAGATGGCTCACGTCCGGTTTGTGATAGCTGGGCGGAAAGGTTGCGAGATCGTGGCTGATGAAGCCGCCGACCATCTGCTCTGCCGGGTGCGTTTTCCTCTTCAAACAGCGCATACAGATTTCCGAATTGGATGTGTGCATTGCCGATCATCGAGCGCGAGGTTTCGCGAAACCCGATCCCGCGGGTGGCGCGCGCCTGTGCGAGACATTTGGCGAAGACCTGTCGTTCGTGATCGCTGATCAATTGTCGCAGTTCCATTTTCAATTCCCCTCGACGCCGCGAGTCATATGCCGGCGGCGATGATGGCCAGATGTGAGTTGGTTTGGGCGGAAGGTGATTTTGAGAGCGGCGCTACGCGATCAACGTCGCCGCGCGACCGATCGCAGATGCGTCATCCGGATCGGATTCGAAAGGTCCGAAGGTCTCTGACGTTGCCTGACTGGATTCGACCAGCGCGAGCCCGCTTCGACGCCGCACGGCGCAGTGCGCGCTCCCGCAACTCCGCTTCAGGCGCGTGCCGACAGTCTGTCACGCAGCAAACACCGAGGGCTTATCCAGCGAAGAGACGACCGAAGCGAGCTTACGGATTGTGCTTTCTTTGCGAGGTCTTAAAGCCAGCACAACGCCAAGTCCATCTGTGGATTCGTCGTCCAACATGCGAGGAGCCATCGGCTAGACGCGAAACGGAGACCACGAAGCGGCGTGGTCACAGCGCAAGATCCAAGGTCTAAGCGGCTAAGGGAAGACATGAAGACATTTACTGACAGGAGACGATGAATTGAAGAGAATCGCTACCGGCTATTCAAAAACAGGCGAAGTCGGACGCTCTTGAAACGGAAAAAAGGAGCCATTGCTTACTCTTGCTAACCATCTGTTGTACAGATATTATCGCCGCCCGGAACGTGAGTAGGGGAGTTAAGCCGGAATGGCCAGAGTAGGCGGGGAGTCTAAAGGCGGCTATAGATGAGATTCTGAGTTGTCGCGAAACCGGGGAGCGAACCGGCCGGCGGGCGCAAGGCGGAGGACATATATGTCGCGCGATCGCGCGGCGGGATTACGATGCCGCGGTGAAGCGTCACTTCGACCGTGGCCAACTCAACCGGATGTTCAAGGAGGTCCGCGGATTCCTGCCGACCTTGAACTCGCGAGATCTACCGAGTCACCGACCTCCGGCGCCTTCCGGCATTGCGGAACAGATCGGGGTGGTCTTGCAGGCCGCGCTTTCCAGGGTCGGATGGCGACGGGATTTCGAGGCTTTTATGTAAACGAAGCCGAGGTTCTCAAACGTCCGTTAATTTGCGTCAACACCGCGACGCATCCGACCGTAGTGGCTGCCGCCTTTTGGCACGAAATCGGACATCATTTGTCGAATCGGATTTGGGGGGCGCGCCAATATCCCAGCAGCTTGGCGTTCTCATCGAACGATCCCGATCGTTTCACCGACCCAAAGGAAATCGCCGCCGATATGGTTCGAGTGCTGGGCGGTTACCCGCGGCCAATGCCCAGCGCCTATTCGGTAAGTCCGATCTTCAAGCGTTGGGCGATGACGTCGATTTGTTGGTATCGGCGAGCGATCCCGCATATGCGGGCGGAGATGGGATTCGATTTTCAGAGCCGTTTTTCAGCAAAGGAAAACCTCTACTATCTCGGTGGAATAATTCAGTCGCGAAGTTGCGAATAACACTACTCTCTGAATACGGAATATGAACAAAAAGACGCTTGGGGCGGTAATCAAGGAAGGACGCGATGCGCTGCGGCTGACGCAGCGGGGGCTGGCCGAACTGGTCGGCGTAAAAGCGAGCCACATCGCGTACATCGAAAATGGACATCGCAACCCGTCGCTCGCTCTGCTCAGGCGGCTCGCCGACGCGTTGGGACTCAACCGCAAGGAGCTGCTCATCCTGTCGCATCCGGATGCGAAATATCTGATGGATGAAGACAGCGGCTCGGTGCGCAAGCGCGACGACTCCTGGCAGCAGTTCAGCTCGAATCGCGCGGCACTGCGGCGTCACAATGTGACTCGCGCGGAACTCAAGGTCCTGAAGCAGGTGGCGCTGCTCGAAAACGTCTCGCATCCGCGCCACTTCCTGTTTATCCTGAACTCGATACGTCAGGCGGGAGACCGCGAAGCCTGAGCCACATCTGGGGCTCGGTTTGCCGGCCGACCCGGTCAGGAAGTACTGGTTCTCGGCTAACCATCAGTCATTGATGGATAACAGATAGTCAAGATTCGAAGCCTCGCATGGCTAGCCGCGAGCTGCCCAATGGGTTGTGGGTGTGCCACCCCCGATTACTGCCGCGGTCTTGACAGAATTCACTCTCCGGGGAAAACCCCGCGCGGCGATGCTGCCTTTCGCCAAAGCGAAACATTGTCACTTCTTCGGTATCTCTTTGTGTGACACATTCGGGAAGCGTTGCACTGAGCGATTGCTGGCAGCACGGAACTTTCGTTAAAGAGGAAGAGCTACTAATTTTTCATGGTGGTGCCGAAAAGCGCCTCGGAAGCGAAATCAACGAAGATCATGCTTGCCACGCTGAAGAAACTGGTGCGCCGTTCCGGAACCTATCTTGCCCGCGTCCGCCCAATGTTGGCGCGGCCACGCGGAACCTTCCTCCAGGCCGAAATGTACATTAAGCCCGGATCGGCTTGGCATGGTCCGGAGTTCGTCGCCGCTACCGGTGGATTTCTGATTCCCGAAGATCTGGTCGAGCGGCGGATTTGCGAGCTTGAGGAGTGGGACTCTGTGCGCCGCGACATGCTCATCCTCCAGATGCGTAGCGTGTTGATTCGAAGGATCGAAGGCGACTTCGCAGAACTCGGCGTTTGGAAGGGGCTCACGGCGCGCCTGATCCATCACTATGCGCCCGAGCGTAAGCTTCATCTGTTCGACACGTTCTATGGCTTCGATGCCCGCGATCTCAACGGTGAGTTAGACGCCGGATTGTTCGGTGATACCAGTGTCAAGGCAGTGATGGATAAAATCGCGCCTCGCAACGATAACATCCTCGTACACGCCGGAAGATTTCCCGACACCGCAGTGCAGGCGCCAGTAAGGTTCGCGTTCGTTCATCTCGATGTTGACGTGTTTCCACCAACCAACGCGGGTCTGGAATTCTTCTATCCGCGCATGTCGAGGGGCGGGATAATCGTGGTCCACGACTACAACGCGTGGATCGGTGCACGGCAAGCGGTCGACCAGTTCTTCGCTTCGAAGCCCGAGGTTCCATTGGCGATGCCCGATCGATTTGGCTCCGCCGTCATCATAAAAGCCTGACGAACCGCTTCGGTTGAATGGCCTGGGATGCCGCAACAGTTCTTATGGTGTGATTTTCATCAGCTTCGGTTAGGGACTATCGTGGTCGGCGCGTAAACGCACCATGGGCAGGAAACTCACACTCGCCAATCTGAACAAACTGGTACGCCATCCCGGGCGTTATCTCGCACGGGTCCATCCGATACTGGCACGCCCGCGAGGCTTTTACCTCCAGAGCGAAATGGATATCAGCCCGCGCTCGCTGTGGCACAATCGCGAATTCGCTTCTGCTACCGGGGGCTTTCTAATTCCCGAGGATCGTGTCGAGCGACGCGTCTATCGGGTCGACGCGTGGGATCTGGTACGACGCGATATGCTCATTCTGCAGATGCGCAGCGTGTTGATCCGGCGCATCGAGGGCGACTTCGCAGAACTTGGGATTTATCAAGGAGATACTGCGCGCATGATCCATCAGTACGCGCCCGACCGGAGGCTGCATCTTTTCGACACCTTCTACGGCTTCGATGCGCGTGATCTCGACGTTGAGTTACCAGCGGGATTGTTCGCCGACACCACCATCGAAGTGGTGATGCGGAAAATCGAACCTCGCAACGACAACGTGGTGGTGCACGCCGGAAGATTTCCCGACACTGCGTCGCAGGCACCCGGGAAGTTTGCATTCGTTCATCTCGATGCTGACCTGCTCGAGCCGACCACCGCAGGACTGGAATTTTTCTATCCGCGCATGTCGAGGGGCGGGATAATCGTGGTCCACGACTACAACGCGTGGATGGGTGCCCGCCAGGCGGTCGACCAGTTCTTCGCTTCGAAGTCCGAAGTTCCGCTGGCGATGCCTGATAGATGCGGCTCGGCGGTGATCGTAAAGGCCTAAGCGAACTACTTCTGCTGAATTCCTTCGATGTAGTCGACCAGGGCGGCTATCCGAGCCTTCACCTTTTCCTCGGATTCCTTGCTGAACTCCCGGCCCTCCGCTTGAAACGTCACGCCCCATAGCGGCATGTCGGTATCCGCATCGTAATGGCCGGGCAGCCGCTTGCGGCCATCGATAACGTCAGAAACCTCCTGCCGCGGGAACTGCCCCCCGTGATCCTTGCTCAGAACAGTCAGGTCCACCGGTTTGAATCCAGGAATTATCTGAACCGCCGGACCATTGCCTTTGCCATCGACGCCGTGACAATCGGCGCAATGTAGTACGAAGTCCTTGCGCGCCGATGACGGCGCGGAGGTCTGCGCCGAGACTAATCCCGCGAGAAGGACGAGAGATGCTGTGAGTATCACACGCGCGCCCAGCCGCATCGGGCGGTGGCACGACCTATATCGCTCCTTGGTCATGGCGACAGTCAAATCACGCCACGCACCCGGTTAGCAAGCAGGTTGTATAGCCCGTGAAGGCCGGTTGGCGAATCTCCGGATGCAGCGATCGGCGTCAGCGATGCAGGATAGACGGCTCGATTCAGCAATCGAACACATGACCGGATGACCTACCGACCGTTTGGTTAGTTATGCGGTCTTCCTGTTCGCGTGCCCTATTCGTGACGCGATTCGTAACAGGCTTGGCACGATCGGAAACATTTGCACGATCCCGATGGTGAAAATCCTCACTCGCATCTATGTCTCAATCTGGCACGTTCGCTGCTACTTTCCGCTGTCGCTATTAAACAATCACGCGGGCAACCCTAATTCGGATAGAGGTTAAGATGCTGGCAGGCTTGATGCCGCAAAACGTTTCAACCTTTGGCGGACGTATCGACTTCGTTTTCTATCTGATCCTCTATACGGTCGGATTCTGGTTCATCCTGGTTGAAGGACTGCTGGTTTATTTTGCGATCTCGTCACGTCGCAAGGCGAGGCCTAAAGCCGCCTACGTCAGGGGCGATACCCGGCGTCAGATGGCATGGGTGCTGATTCCGGCGGCTGTGGTGCTGGTCCTCGATCTTGGAATCGATTCGGCCGGCCATAGCGCATGGGAGTTGGCGAAGAGTAGCCGCCCGCCCTCGCGCATCGAAGTCAAAGTAACCGCCAAACAGTTCAATTGGGAGTTCACCTATCCCGGCCCTAGCGGCAAACTCGGCAGCGCCGATGACGTCGCGGTCGAAAACGAGCTGCACGTTCCGGTCGGCAAAGTCGTGCACCTCATCCTCACTTCAGAAGACGTGATTCACAGCATGTGGGTCCCCAATTTCCGCCTCAAGCAGGATGTGGTGCCAGGCCGCGCGATTCCTGCATGGTTCGAGGCGACCACGCCTGGGACATACGAGATCGCATGTTCCGAGCTCTGCGGCTTCGGTCACTACTCGATGCGCGGAACGATCACCGTCCATACTCAGCAGGATTACGACAACTGGATACGCGACAACATCACGCATCACGGCGCGACTGCATCGGCTCAGTAAGGAAGACAGGGTAGGGGAAATGGGAATGAACGTCGCACTCAAGCCGCGCGTGCATGAAGAGCACGAAGCCGGATTCGTCAGCCGCTACATCTTCTCGACCGATCACAAAGTCATCGGCAAGCAGTACATGACGCTGGCCGCGGTGATGGCGATTCTCGGCGGAATGTCGAGCTACATTATTCGATGGCAGCTCGCGTGGCCCGAGACTTCGGTACCAGGATGGGGACCGATCGGACCCGACCAGTACAACGGCCTCATCACGATGCACGGCACCATCATGGTGTTCTTCGTCGCGATGCCGTTCCTGCTCGGCGCCTTCGGCAATTATCTTATTCCGCTGATGGTGGGTGCCGACGACATGGCGTTCCCGCGTCTCAATGCGCTTTCGTTCTGGACCTTGTTCACTGCATCACTCGTTCTCATCGCGTCGATGTTCATGCCCGAAGGCCCCGCCGCCGCCGGATGGACCAGCTACGCGCCGCTCTCGGACAATCCCACGTACACTGGCGTCTACCTCGGGCAGGACCTATGGATCCTCGCGGTCGCGCTGGAGTTCGCTTCGTTCCTGATGGGCGGAGTGAACTTTCTGACCACCGCGCTCAACCTCCGCGCTCCCGGCATGTCGCTGATGCGCATGCCGATGCTGGTGTGGATGGAAATAACCGCCGCCGTAGTGTTCCTGCTATCAGTAGGACCGCTGGTAGCTGGCGCGATCATGCTGCTGCTGGATCGCAGACTCGGCACCGGCTTCTTCCGCCCGGACAAGGGCGGCGATCCACTCTTGTGGGAGCACCTGTTCTGGTTCTTTGGGCATCCGGAGGTTTACGTCGTCGCGCTTCCCGGCTTCGGGATTATGCTCGAGGTGATCCCGGTTTTCTCGCGCAAGCCGTTGTTCGGCTACAAGATGATTGTCTACTCGACGATCGCGGCGGGCCTGCTCAGCTTCCTGGTGTGGGCGCATCATATGTTCGTTTCCGGAATCGATCCGCGCCTCGCTACTCCGTTCAGCATCACCACGATCATGATCTCGGTGCCGTTCGCGATTTTGGTTTTCTCGATGGTCGCGACTCTGTGGCACGGCTCGATCAGCTTTACCACGCCGATGCTGTTCGCACTCGGCGGCCTGGCCTCGTTCATCATTGGCGGAGTGACCGGGATCTTTCTCGGTTCCTCCGCGGTCGATATCTACATGCATGGCACCTACTTCGTCGTCGCCCATTTTCATTACACGCTCTTTCCGGTGACGTTCTTCGGCGGAATTGCGGGCATCTATTTCTGGTTCCCCAAGATGTTCGGCCGCATGATGAACGATGCTCTCGGCAAGGTTCACTTCTGGGGCTCTTTCATCTGCTTCAACGCCATTTTCATTCCGCTGTTCATCGTCGGTTTGGCCGGCAGCCCGCGCCGCATCTACGAGCTGAGCTCGTATGACTTCCTGAAGCCGGTGCAGCATTGGCATATAGTCGCGACCTATGGCGCGATCGGGCTGCTCCTCGTACAGCTCCCATTCATCTTCAATGTCTTCTACTCGATGGTTAGCGGCGAGGTCGCAGAGCGCAATCCATGGCATGCGAACACGCTCGAGTGGACCCTCGATTCTCCGCCGCATCATCCGAATTTCCCCACCCCGCCGCGCGTTTATCGCGATCCGTACGAGTACAGCCTTCCTGCGATGGCCGAGGATTGGTTGCCACAAAATCAGCCCGTGGCCGCGATGATCAACGCCAACGTCGCAAGGATCAGGTAGTCAGATGGAAGCAAGTGTCCAGGCGATTCCAATCGAAGTCGAAGCCGAAACGGATCACCTGCGCGAGATTCCGGCCGGCAAAATGGCGATTTGGTGGTTCCTCGCATCCGAGATCATGGTATTCGGCGGATTGATCGGCGCCTTCATCCTGTTTCAGTTCGCGCATGGCGGATTCGCCGCTGAGGCGGCACACGTGAAATGGCGTCTCGGCGCATTCAACACGCTGGTATTGGTGACCTCGAGTCTCACGATGATCCTCGCGCTCGCGGCCGCGCGCGCCGAGGACCATGCGCGGACCGCGCGATGCCTCTCGGCTACGATTCTTCTCGGGGTCCTTTTCCTATGCGTGAAGGCGTTTGAGTACAGCACCGAAATTCACGAAGGGTTCGTCCCTTCGTCGGGAATGTTCTGGTCCTTCTATTTCGGTATGACCGGGCTTCACGGCTTGCACGTCATTGCGGGAATCGTGCTTAACACGACGCTGCTGGTCGCGGTTACGAAACAAAGATCGTGGAAGTTTTTGCAGCGGCGCATCGAATTGGCCGGACTGTATTGGCACTTCGTCGATGTGATCTGGATCTTCCTGTTTCCACTTATTTACCTGACCTGACGATGGCTACACACTCGCTGGAGAAAACGAATGAGTCACATTGAAACGATAGATGGGCACACGGAAAGCTCGCTCTACCTGGTGGTGTGGGTATGGCTAGTGCTTCTGCTGATCGGAGGATTGGCGATTTTCGTCCTGCCGATTCCGCGCACCGCCGCGGTGCTTCTCATCTTCTCGATTGCCGCGATCAAGGCCGCGCTGGTGCTGCGCAACTACATGCACCTCAAGCACGAGCACCTGCTGATATATCTGATCGTTGCAATCCCCGCGCTGTTCGTCCTGGGTCTGACCTTGTCGCTGATCCCCGACCTGGTCTATCGCCACGCGCTGGGAGGATGAGGCCAATGAAGGCGCTCACCGCAAATCTCGTTCTGCTCGGCGCGATGCTGCTGCCGTCGTTCGCGCTGGCGTGTCCGAACTGTTACGCGGCCTCGAGTCATCGCACGATTGTCGCCTACTATGCGAGCACGATGTTGCTCTCGCTGATGCCCTTCGCGCTAATCGTCGGCATCGTCGGAGCCGTGTTTCTCATGCGCAATCGCACCTCCAGTGTGGAAGAAGATCGTTCGATCTAGCTCCGATTTCGGATCGCGGTGGGCCGATCAAATTCCGCCTCGCACATCGCGTCGTAGTCTTTCTTCGCGCGCCCAACGATCGTCTCGCGATCGATCTCTGACAGGCTGGCGAGCATCGCAAGGTTCTGGTAGCCGCTCGGCACGTAGCTCAGATGACTCACCAGGCCGTAGCCCGGGTCGAGCGAGTGAAGCTGCACCGCGCGCGGCTCCATGACGAATTCGAAGCCGTCGCCGCCCGCGAGATTCAGCGCCACCTGATGGCACGTGCTCGGCGCCGTCGATGCGATGGTGCCAGCCCACGCGACGTGAATCGGGCGATGGATGTGGCCGGCCGTGACGCGAATCACATTACGATGTCGGCCGACGATTTCCTCCATCGCGCGTCCGCCGTGCAGCCCCGATGAGTCCATCCAATGCACTCCCGTGCGAAACGGCGGATGATGCATGAAGATCAGCGTCGGACGATCCGGTTGTGCGCTTAGCGTTTCATCCAGCCATCGCAAGCGTTCCTCGCACATCATGCCGTGATGATGCTCCGGCACTGTCGTGTCGAGTCCGACCAGCCGAATCGGATAATCATCGACGGCATACTGCACGAATGGTGACCCGACGCGCGGCAAATACGACTCGCTCCCGAACACCTTGAGCAGCAACTCGCGGCGATCGTGATTGCCCGGAATCACGAATACCGGCATCGCCAGTGGCGCGAGGATTTCGCGCAGGACTTCGTATTCATCTTCGTGGCCATGGTCGGTCAGATCGCCCGACGCGATGACGACATCGGGCTGCGGCGCGAGGCCGTTGATGTGCGCGACCGCCTCCGCGAGCTGGGCATTGGTGGGAATCTGCCGATAGCACAGGCGGTCGCGCGAGACCACGTGCAGATCGGTTATCTGCGCGATGATCATCCTGTGCGCCTATGCGACGAAGACCTCGCGCGCGTGGTTGGTATCGCAATACTCGAGCACCTGCGCGATTTTGTCGCCGTCGAAGCGGACATAGAAATGATACAAATTGTTATATTTGCGGCCGTTGGCGGCGGTGGTGTTCGATTCGCATTGGATCGAGACGTTATTGCCTTCGCTGAACACGGTGCCGTATTTCATGTTAACGCCGTTGGGCATCATCATCTTTAGCCCCTTCGCAAACCCTTCAGCGCCTCTTTTCCCTTGACCGGCGCGAAGCCCGGCATCCGCGTCATCACGCGCCACTCGAAGCTGTCCACGATCATCTGTTCCATCTTGGCGATGTCGGGATTCTCGAGCATTGACAGGAACTCGACCGCGCGTTCTTTTTGCTGTGCTGGTGTCATGGCAAACCTCCTGATGTGACGATAGCTACTCAAACCGCGCAGGTTGCGCAAACTCCGTAGCCGAAGTTCAACGCGGAATGAACTCGTTACGGAGACCCGCGACGAGTTGCGATTGCGCGACGCGGTCGAGCGCATCGAGGTCCCATCCACTCTCGCGAATCATCGTGCGTATGGGTTCCGGCTCCGGATACAACCCGACCAACTCGCCGCCGACTACGAACGTTCGCCCGTTCACATTCGCCGCGGCGTCGGTGCATAGCCACACTGCCAGCGCGGCGACCTGCTCGGGCTTGTTGTCGAGCAGATTCGGCATGGGCACCGGCACGCCGCGATCGCCGAGCATCGCGCGCGTACGCTCCATCGCCTTGAGGGCCTCTTCATCGAAGAGGCGCGTCGCCGCGCGAGGCCGAATTGCGTTGCATCGTACATTGAAACGTCCGAGATCGCGCGCGATGGTGCGCGTCAACCCGACGATACCCTCCTTCGCCGCCGAGTAGCTCGACTGACCGAGATGACCGAGGCCCGACTCCGACGCGGTATTCACGATGACTCCGCTTTTCTGCTCGCGGAAAATCATGGCGGCGGCGCGGATGGTCGAGAAGTGACCCTTCAGATGCACCGCGATGACGTCGTCCCAGTCGCCCTCGCTCATATTGTAGATGATGCGCGGGCGTACGATACCGGCGTTATTGATGAGAATGTCGAGTCGCCCGAACGAGTCGACTGCGGTTTGGATGATGCGCGCGCCGCCCTCCATTGTGGCGACATTGTCGAAGTTCGCGGATGCCTTGCCGCCGGTTGCACGAATCTCCTCGACCACTTGCGCCGCGACGCGCTCATCGGCGCCTCCGCCGATCGGGCCACCGCCGAGATCGTTGACCACGACGGCAGCGCCTTCGCGCGCCAGCAGCATGGCCTCGGCGCGACCGATGCCACGTCCCGCGCCGGTGACCACGGCAACCTTTCCCGTAAGCCTCTTCTTCGCCGATGATTCTGTATTCGCCATGCTCGCAGCTCCTACGCCAGCGTAGTGTACGTCGCGGCCAGCGTTTGACATACTCGGCACAATATTCGACATTTTCATGATCGACCAACTAAACGATCGTTTAGGTCGAAGGGAGAACCACATCGATGGCATCCAAACACATAGTTGTCGACGCCGACGGGCATATCCTTGAACCGCCCGACCTGTGGGAAAAATACCTCGAAGCGAAATATCAATCGCGCGCGATCAAGGTCGTGCGCAACGACAAAGGCCTCGAATGCCTGCAGTATGATGGCAAGCTCTCGCAGATGGCGCAGCCCGGCTTCCTTGCGGCGCTCGGCGGGATGGGCAAGGAACAGGACCAGTTGCGGCCTGCGGCCGAGAGGACTTACGTCGGATGCGCACCGTTCGGCTCGATGGATGCGCGCGAGCGCGTCGAGCTGCTCGACCGCGAGAACCTCGCTAAGGCGGTGCTTTATCCGACCTTGGGAATTTTGTGGGAAGCCGAAGTCGAGGACGTCGAACTCTCGCAGGCATACTGCCGCGCCTACAATCGATGGATCGCGGACTTCTGTCGGCCCTACAGCGACCGGCTGATTCCCATCGCGCATCTGTCGCTCGGCGACCCTCAGGCCGCGGCGGTCGAACTCGAGCGCGCGGTCAAGGACGGATGCCGCGGCGCGTTCGTCGCGCCTTTCACCATCACGCATAAACCGCACGGGCATCCGGATCACGATCCCGTTTTCGCGATGTGTGAGAAGCTCGACGTGCCGTTCGCGATTCATCCGACCTTCGAACCCAAAGGACTCAATCGCGCGCGCTTCCACGGGATGGAGCGGATGCCGCTTTTGGGCGTGATGGCATCGCAGATTCTGCAGCAACCGCTTTCGACGTTTTTTCAGTTCGGGGTATTCGACAAATTTCCGAAACTGCGAGTGGTGATCCTCGAATCCGGTTCCTCATGGCTCGGGTTCTGGATGGATCGCATGGATGAGGGCTACGAGACCTGGATCGGCGGCACTATCCCGCTCAAGCACAAGCCGAGCGAGTACGTGCGCAAGCAGGTCTGGATTTCCGGCGATCCCGACGAGCAGGCGACCGCGTATGTGATCGACTATGTCGGGCGCGACCGCTTCTTCTGGGCCAGCGACTTCCCGCATCCGGACCACGGCGGCAAGTATCTCGATGCGCTGGAGCGGATGGTCGCGCCGATGTCGCCGGAGGCGCGCCGCGGCGTCGTCGGCCAGAACGTCCTCGATTGTTACAAACTGTAGGATTCAGGAAGATGCCGGGAAATCAGCTGATCATTGATGCCGACGGCCACATCCTCGAGCCGGTCGAGCTGTGGGACAAGTATCTCGAGGAAAAATATCGCGCGCGCAGAATCAAGATTAAGCGCGACGACCATGGGATGGAGTTTCTCGAGTACGACGGCAAACCGGCGCAGATGATCCGTCCCGGCGTGCTGCACACGATGGGCGCGATGGGGCGCAAGGCCGAGGAGATGAAGCCGTCGGCCGAGCGCACCTACGTCAACTCCGCGCCATTCGGCTCGATGGATATGAAGGAGCGCCTGAAGCTGCTCGATCAGGACGGCATCGACAAGGCGATCCTCTATCCGACGATCGGGCTGTTGTGGGAGGCGGAAGTCGAAGACGCGGAACTCAGCAATGCGTACTGCCGCGCGTACAATCGATGGATCGCGGATTTCTGTCGCGACTCCGGCGGGCGTCTCATCCCGATCGCGCACCTCTCGATGCTCGATGTTCCTGCGGGGTGCGCAGAGCTGGAGCGCGCGGTTAAAGATGGATGCAAAGGCGCGTTCGTCGCGCCGTTCAACCATCAGCGCAAGGCGCACGGGCATCCGGACTTCGATCCGCTCTTCGCGAAGTTTCAGGAGCTGGACGTTCCCTACGGCATCCATCCGACCTTCGAGCCTACGACGCTCGCCTCGCGCCGCTTCAGCGGGTTGGGCACCTCGATTTGGTATCATCAGGTAACGGCGTGCTACGGCCCACAGATCGCGTTCACGACGCTGTTTTCATTTGGCGTGTTCGACAAATTTCCGCAGCTCAGAGTGGTGGTGCTGGAATCCGGCGGCGGATGGATCGGATACTGGGTCGATCGCATGGACGCGCTGTATGAGGTGCCGATCAATCGCGCTCCTTTAAAAAATACTCCGAGCCATTACATTCGCACGCAATGCTGGATCTCTGCTGATCCCGACGAGCGCGCGCTCGCGGGGCTCAGCAAGTTCATCGGCGAGGATCGATTTTTCTGGGCGAGCGACTTTCCGCATCAGGATCACGGCCGCGAATACATGAAGGAACTGAAGGGCTTGCTCGCCGAGATGCCGGCGTCGGCCGCGGCAAAGCTGGCCGGCCGGAACGTGGCCGCACTCTACAAATTGTAGCACGAAGATCACCATTCGAGGTTGGTTGCGTAACCGGTATCGAGCAGGGTTTGTCCGCACACTCGTTTGAAGATGGTCTTTTGTCTCGGCGTCCATCTGCGCCATCGGCCAATTGGCTCGAAGCCGGCGGGCTTGGCAACCGGATCCCATGACACCTCTCCGTCACGCTTGAGTTGAGATGAACCGATTACCGGGACGTGGGCGATTTGGTCGAAGGGGAATCGGCCCGCGTCGATGCGGCAATATGCGCAAACTTCCTCGATGAACCGGCGCGGGTCGTGGACTGCGTCCTCATAGCGAAAAATCCGCCAATCGAGATGTAACTTATGTTGCTCCAGCATGATGCGCGCGCCGCGATTCCAGCGCGAGCACGCATCCGCAAAGGGCACCGCGGGAGAAGTGCTGACCATCGAGTCGACGAGGTCGCGCCCGTCCCTCAACAGCAGCAATGGAAGTTCGAACGGGAACATATAGACGAAGTAGGCGAGGTTGCTGACATCGGGCATTCCGAAGACCGCAGTGTTGCCGGTGGGGACGGCATCATAGATATAGGCGATGAACGACGCACCGAAGAGCGGCAGAAAGTCGTCGGCGCCGATGCCCGAGCGATTGGGCGGAAAGGCCGCGAGGAAACGAGCTTGCACGATTCGAAGCTCCGGCGCGGAATTCAAAAACGGTAGCTCGACCATTGCGCGCGGATACACGCAGAGATCGGGATGAAGCTTCAGTAACTGTCCGATGTACCTCGTGCCGGAGCGCTGCAGGACGCCATGAACCATGATCGCCGGTCGATGATTCTCGCCCCGGATGATTCGGGCGGCGGCAAGCGCATCGTTGCTGACGTTGACCGTGGCAGGCAGGGGCGGCAACGGATCGGCGACGCGCCTTGCGACTCCGCGCACCATTCTTTTGAAGTTGAAGACATAGCGTTTCGCGAGTGCACGAACGAGCGACATCGTCGTTGCGGATCTCGCTGACCGCAATTACTCGGCGGCCGAATAGCTGATGAACTCGAGCAGGTTGCCGTCCGGATCGCGGAAGTAGACGCTGATGCCCTTGCCGCGTCCGCCGAGCCGTGGCACCGGGCCTTCCTCGATCTCGATGTTGTTGCGCTTCAGATGCTCGATCGCGGACTCCGGCGTCCCCGGCCACACGAAGCAGTAGTCCCCGCCGCCGATCATCGGATGAGTGGCCTTCAGCGTGATCTTGTTGTCCGGGGGATGCAGGTTGAAGCGGTTGCGTCCGAAGCTGAGGCTGACTACCGGCCATTTGCCCGCGCGCCATTTATCGAGGCCGTCGGTCTTCGCGTCCAAAACGCGTTGATAGAATTCCACCGAGCGTTCGATATTGCCAACCGGCATCGCCACATGATCGATTTCGATTTCCATGGAACCTTCCTCAGGTTGCGTGCTGCTGGAATGTCAGTTCGACCGCGACCGATGGCAACTCCGATTGCGAGCCGCCCGCGCTGAAAAAGGCGCCAGCCAGTGCGAGTGGCGCTTCGCTACGAAACCATACGGCGCGCCAATACGGCTCGCCTCGAAACGACGGCTTGCGATACACGACGCGGGCACGCGTTGCGAACAATCGCTTCAGGTCATGCCCGGAGTTATGGAGGAGGTCGGCGACGTGCTCCTCCATCGCGCGGAGATAGGAGGTTCCGTTGACGTGCCGATTCGGGTCAGTCTGCCCATAATGCCACACATGACTCTGCGTCTCGATGAAGTCGGGCTTCCGTGCGAGGTCTACAATCGCGTCGATGCCAGGGACTTCGATGATTCTCGTCGGTTGCGCGCCCAGCCCAAGCTCGGGCGGCAGAGCGGTGACGCGACGGCGCGCCGGATCGGGATCGTAGCGCGTGAAGACATTGAGCATGCGCGCGCGCGCAAGTTCGGTCCCCGCTTCGTTTGTAACCGAATGATCTCCCTCGCGCACGATATGACGCACGGTCCCTGTATCATCAAGCGCCTTGCCGAGAAACGACTCGCCTCGAATAACGACTTTCGCGGTTGGATCGCAGGCGACATCGCGAGTCTCCAATTCCACGTAGACCAGCGGCGTGAAGATGCCCGCCATCTTCTCGAAATCGTGCAGCCCCGCGAGGATGCGTTGCCAGGGCGCGAAGTGCGAACGTCCGGTGTATTCGGAAACCGACGCCAGCTTAATGGTGCGGTTCTCGGTCAGCGTCTGGAAGCCGACCGACTCGCGCATCCGCGTGCGCACTACCCGATCGGCGAGGTTCACGAGGCGTTTGGCCATGGCTTCGGCAGAATACCGTCGATAAGTCGCGCGGTGGAAGACGGCGCTAGCGCTTGCGACTCATCATCCGATAGTCGATGTGCGCGACGACCTCGCCGCTCTGATTGGTCAGCGTCGAGCGAATCACCGTGAACATCATGGTGCCGGTACGTCCGGTCTTTTCGTAGGTTTCCTTCACTTCGGTGCTTGTCGAGATGATGTCGCCGGGACGGATCGGCGTCTCCAGTTCCATGTCGATTCCTGCCATCAGTCCGCCTTGCCGGAATCGCTCTTCGCGATCGGCGCCGGATTCTCCGCGCCGAAAGGTTGGCGAGGCTACCAGGGCGGGCGGCGCGATGATTCCACCATAGGGACCCGCCTTGGCGGCGACCGGATCGACAAAGAGCGGATTATTTTCGCCGACCGCGGCACAAAATTCCGCGATCTGCTCGGCGGTTATGCGGACCGGCTCGCCCACGTTGAAACTGCGTGCGATCAAACTCGATGCATCCTGGCTCATCTTAAGGACTCTAAGATGTCCGTCGATTGGGTGCAAAACAAACGCGCGGCATTTTTTGTCGGATTTCGCAGTTTCTACGTCTGCGAACAGCCAGCCGTGTTTTCAACCGCCTGAGATGTCCGCCTAACACGCCCGTAACATTGATGTGCGACGGTCGCGCGCGGCATCGGATCACCTGGTCGAATCGTGTGTGACGACTGGGTCGGTACGTACGGGGGTCGGAAAACTTTCGAAACAAAGGAAGCCACTGATGAGAAGAACGAAACCACTGTGTTCATGGCGGCTGATGATCGTGTCGGCAGTCGTGATCGCGTCGGCCGCGGGATGCGCGATGATCCAAGGCACGGTCACGCCCGCCTGGACGCCAAGCCAGACCGCAGGGACAGCGCGAGCCCCGAGAGTCGAAGACTGCGCCATTGTCGCCATCTCATCGCCCACCCGGTACGCATGCAATGGCAAGGTCTACACATCATTCCAACTCGCCAAGATGCGAATGGAAGAAGAAAAAAAGTACGCGGCCGGCATGTAGTGGCGGGTCCGACCCTACATAGGGAGGAGACAAATGAAGGTCGGGAGATGGAAAAAGAAACTGGCCGCTACCATGGCGGCCACGATGCTCGCGACGATGACCGCCTATCCGATTGTAGCGATGGCGCAGTCGTCCACCGGCATCATGATGTACGAGGACACCAAGACCGGCGCGTTTTACAGCAAGCCCGGCAAGGGGCGCATAGCGGTGGGGCGGCTATACCTCGATACAACGCCACCACCGAGTTCCGCAGCAGTGCAGGAGCAGGTTCAGAAGGAAGTCAAAAAGCATGACGATGAGTTGCGCGCCGAGTTCATGGCGAATCAGCAGACTCTGCTGCAGAAGAATGCAGAACTCACCCAGCAGGTCGCCGAGATCAGACCCGCATGGGAGGATTACCTCGACAACTTCAAGAACAAGTTCCGCGTCGGCACGCTGGTCTATGCCGACTACCGTATGTATTCGCATACGACTTTCCAGCCGCAGGAACTGACGCAGGTCAACAATCCCGGTATCGGCAACAACTGGTACAACTCGTTCGATATCTCGCGCGCCTATCTGAATTTTTTCTTCACGCCGACCGATGACATCACGGTGCGTGTCACGCCTAACCTCTATCGTCAGTTCGGTACCGTCACTTCCGATGGCGTCGGGACCGAACAGTACCTGCCGAACTCGGTGGACGGCGAGTTGGCCTTCCGCCTGAAGTACGCCTACATCCAGTACAGCAAGCTGTTCGACAAGCTGGGAGTCGATCCGATGAAGGGAGACACCGTTACCCTGGGACAGGCGCCCAACCCGCTGGTCGACTGGGAAGAGCAGATGTACGGGTTCCGCTATGTCAACCTTACGCCGTGGAACTATCTGAGCTTGTCATCGACGCAACAAGGTCTGTCGATCCAGGGACCGGTCAAGTTCAACGGCCTGCAGTACGTCGACTACGATGCGGGTATTTACAACAACGCCAGCTTCCATGCCTTCGAACTCACCAACACCAAGCAGGGGATGGGGCGCATCTCAGTGTACCCGTTCGGCGCGCGGTGGAGGTTTGAAGGTCTCGGGATCACCGGCTTCTACGACTACGGCTATGGCAACGTGACCGCCGACACCTTCAGCGGCAACAATCCGAAGCCCGCGGCACCGCTGTTCACTTCGACTTTGGCGCACATCACGCGCATCGCGGGACTGGTCCATTACAACACCGATTGGTGGGGCCTGGCTTTCGAGTACGATCAGGGCCACAACGCCTTCAGCGAGAGCAATATGTTCTCGGCGGTGGTACCTGCAGGCAAGTATGCCAATAACGCCACCCTGGCCACGGCGTTGCTGAACAACGGTAGAGCGGTGGAACAGGGTTACGACGTGTTGGGTCATCTGCACATTCCGGAAACGCCGTTCACGCTATTCGGCACCTTCGAATGGTTCGAGCCGAATACCCACGTGGACAAGAATCCGTTCGACTTCATGCGCTGGATTGCGGGCATCAGCTATCAGTACAACGAATTCCTGCGCTTCGCGCTGGATACGCAGAACATGCTCTACTACCACCAGAACTTCGCGTTTTCAGAAGCGTATGCCGATAAGTTCGCGACTGAGTTCTCGGCGCCTGGTGTCAAGACTGTACCAAATTCCGTCTTCCGCGATGGTCATTCATTCTGGTTGAACGCCGAGTTCAACTTCTAATCGCGATGGTGCGGCGCGGGGGCCACATGCTCCCGCGCTGCCACGCACCTTGAGCGCACCGCCGCGGACGGTTATCTTGATATCAGCCATGGAGATGCGTTTCTTATCCGCGACCAAAGCTCTCGCGTCATTCCTGCATCTTGTGGTCTGCATCGTCAGCTTGGCGATGCTGCTCTTGGTCCCCGCCACGAGAGTTCACAATTTTGGAACGCATTTTCGCTCCCCTGAGGTGCGCCGCGCGGCGCAACGTCATACCTCGATCGCGCATAGCGATAGCAACCCCAATGAACGAATAGCCGAGAGCACTCCGCTGCCGGCTTTTTTCACACCCACGGAAACTTTCAGCAACACGATTGCGCTGGATAGTTTCGTGTCGTACGCCGAGGTCCCGGTTGTTCGCCTGCTGAATCGGCTCAAGCTCAATCCTTCCGGTTCGAGCGGGCAAGATCCGCTGCTACAGGCCTAAGTAGCGTCACTGGTTGCTCGCGAGCTCGGGACCTCTCGTCCTGCGCGCGAGATGATCTGAAACCCGCCGGATACATCCGGCCTGACTGCGCGAGGCCTCCAAATGAGCGTATTTCCTTTTCGGAATCCGGATACCTCCATGTTTCTTGCAGCTCGCACCGTCACCTGTAAGGGCATTTGAGCGGGGTATACCGTGCCAAGTTTTTCGCTGCGCAATCCGTACACGATCATCGTCGGCGCCTTGATCATCGCTATCCTTGGCTTGACCGCGTTCACGCGGATGCCGACGGATGTGTTTCCCGACCTGAAGATACCGGCCGTCGTAGTGGCTACCTTCTATCCCGGGATGCCGCCACTCGATATGGAGCGCGATATCACGACTCGCTATGAGCGATTTTTTACCCTCGGCAGCGGTATCGATCACATGGAATCACGCTCACTGCCGGGCGTCAGCATCATCCGGGTGTATTTTCATCCCGATGTGGATATCGACGCCGCCGCATCGCAGCTCGGGACCTTGGCGATGGCTGATTTGGGAGTATTGCCGCCGGGAACCCTGCCTCCACTGGTGTTGAAGTTCGATGCCTCCTCGCTGCCGGTCGTGCTGGTGACCATGGAGGGCAAGGGCTTCAGCGAAGTCAACCTGGAGGATCAAGCGCGCTACAATGTCCGTAATCAGATTGCGACAGTGCAGGGCGCTTCGATTCCCATGCCGTTCGGCGGCAAGTTCCGGCAGATCATGGCATACGCGGATCGCAAGGCGCTCGAAGCGCGCGGGTTAACACTGTTTGATGTCGTCAATTCGCTCAATAAGACCAACCTGATCATTCCGGCTGGCGATGCGAAAATCGGCAGCACCGATTACTTCATCTACTCCAACAGCATGGTGCCCGATGTCGACGATCTGAACTCGGTGCCGGTGAAGGTTGGAAATGGCCAGGTGCCGGTAATGTTGGGCGACGTCGCGTCCATCAAGGACGCGGCCGCGATCCAATACAATAAGGTGTTAATCAACGGCCAGCCGTCTGTGTACATCCCGGTGCTGAAACAGACCGGTGCCAATACCATCGCAGTGGTCGATGGCGTCAATCAATTGCTGCCGCATGTCACGGGAATGCCGGCGGGGATGAAGCTTAAGACCATCTTCGACCAGTCGGGCTACATCCTGGATGCCGTGCATTCGCTCGAGCACGAAGCGATTTCCGGATCGGTCCTGGCATCACTGATGATCCTGATTTTCCTGGGCAGCTTCCGCTCCACATTTGCAATCTTCCTCTCTATTCCGCTCTCGATCCTGGCCGGTGCCTTCGGCCTCTTTATGAATGGATCGACGATCAACATCATGACGCTCGGCGGTTTCGCGCTTGCTATCGGCCGCCTGGTGGACGACTCGGTGGTGGTGCTCGAAAACATCAATCGTCATTTGGCGGAAGGTAGTCCACCGGAAGTCGCCGCGCGCGAAGGTGCCGAAGAGGTCGCGCTGCCGGTCTTAGCGTCGACTTTGACCACCATCATCGTGTTCTTTCCGGTCATGTTTTTGTTCGGAGTTGCCAAGTATCTCTTCAGCGCGCTGGCGCTGGCAGTCGTGCTGTCGATGATCGCTTCGTATGTCGTAGCGATGTCGATTATCCCTATCTATTGCGCGCGCTTCCTCACTGCCGAAGAGGCTCAGAAGCTCGAAGCGGCGATGGAAGGAAGTGACGAAGCAACTAACGAGCGAGGGTTCTTCGCGGCTTTCAACCGTCATTACAAACGCTTTGGCGACTGGTATGAAGGCCGGCTCGAGAGCGCGCTCGATCACAAGCTGATCGTGCTCGTCAGCCTGGCGTTGGTTTTCGTCGGGAGTATGGCGATCTATCCGCTGCTCGGAACGCAGCTCTTCCCAACCACCGACGCGGGCAAGTTTACGATCAATATCAGGGCTCCGCGGGGATCTCGGCTCGAGGTCACCGAGGCTCTCACCCGGGAGGTCGACCAGGAAATTCGAAAGATTATTCCGCCCCACGACCTCGAGATGGTAGTTGCCAACCTCGGGCTTGCTCCAAGTATCTCGGCGATCTATTCGAACAACTCAGGCGAGGATACCGGTCAGATCCTGGTTAGCCTTACGCCGGGCCACGTGCGTTCCAGCTTCTTCTACATGGACCGTCTGCGCGCCGCTCTCACGCAGGATGTTCCGGATGTGCGGGTGTTTTTCCAGTCGGGCAGCATCATCGATGCGGTGCTGAATTTCGGCTCCGCGGCGCCCATCGACGTCCAGCTTAGCGGTCCCGATTTCACGGAGCTGTTCGCTGCCGCAGGCAAGGTGCATTCGGCGGTGCGCGCCCTTCCCGAGGTCGCCGACGCATTCATCCCCGAAGAATCCGGCTATCCAACCCTCGATATAAAGGTGGATAGAACGCGAGCCGGGCGTCTGGGACTTACCCAGAAAGAAGTGGTTGACAACGTCATTACCGCGTTGACTTCGAACCAAATGATCGCTCCTTCAATCTGGATCGATCGAAAGACCGGCAACGACTACTTTTTGACCGCTCAGTACAAGGAAAGCGATATCGACTCCTACGAGACACTGCTCGACATTCCGGTGCTCTCACGCAACACCGACAAGGGGCATTCCGATTCGGTGCTGTTACGCAACATCGCCTCGGTCGCGCACGAAAGCCATCCCGCTGAGGCGGATCACTACAACATTCAGCGGGTAGTGGACGTGCTGGTCGATCCGGCGACCAGCGATTTAGGCGGTACCCAAACAGCGATCCAGAATGCTCTGAAAAACGTCCAATTGCCGAAGGACGTCCAGATAGATTTTCACGGCTCGGTCGCCGCCATGCAGAAGTCATTTTCGAGCTTCGGTTTCGGACTCTCGATGGCGGTCGTGCTGCTGTATTTAGTGATGGTGGCGCAATTCAAATCGTTTCTGGATCCCGTAATCATCATGTTCGCGGTTCCGATGGGGCTCATCGGCGTCATCTGGACCCTTCTGCTCACCGGCACCACACTCAATATTGAATCCTTCATGGGAATTATCGTGATGGTGGGTATCGTGGTGTCGAACTCGATTTTGCTGGTCGATTTCGCCAACAAGCGCTATCGCGGAGGTCAGGAGCTGCGGCGCGCGGTCGTTGAATCTGCGAGGATTCGCATGCGCCCCATCCTGATGACGACGCTGGCGACGGTCGCCGGATTGCTACCGATCGCGCTGAAAATCGGCGAAGGTTCAGAAGCTTCCGCGCCGCTGGCGCGCGCCGCGGTGGGTGGCTTGGCGGTTTCGACCGTGCTGACCCTCATCCTGGTTCCGACAATCTACGAACTGTTTTACTCGAAGCGGAGGACAAGCGGTTGAAGCGTTTTGCTGAATTCTCAGTTGTCATTGCCCTGGTGGCGCTGCTGCCTGGATGTGGACAGGCGCCGACTCAAAAGGGGCCTCCAGGTCCTCCGAATGTCTCCGTCATCAAACCGCTGCGCCAGGAAGCCGATCGATCAATCACTCTGCCCGGCGATGTGGTGGGATTTTACGAGTGCGCGCTCCATTCAAAAGTCACCGGCTATTTGCAGAGTATCCCGGTCGATAAAGGTGACTGGGTCAAGAAGGGGCAGGTGCTGGCAACGATCGAGGTTCCCGAGCTGCGAGAGAATCTGGCACGTGCCAAAGCCAATTTTGTGATTCAGAAACTTACCTATGAGCGACTAAAACGCGTTCGCGACGAAGATCCAAAGGTCGTCGCGCAACAGGATGTAGACATTGCCTACAGCAAGATGGCGCAGGCGCAAGCGGACGTTGGAGTGCTCGATGCGATGGTTGCGTACACCCAGATAACCGCGCCATTCGACGGCGTTATCACTGGTCGCTTTGCCGATCCGGGCGCGCTGATCAGGGCTGGTGGTGGCGATTTCGGAGTCTCCGGCAACGGAGCTGATCTCAGCCAGGGCGCGACCGAGGGCGCTGGCGGTCACATGAGTGGCGGTCCGGTGTTGACGATGGCGGATATCGATACTCTGCGAGTCTACGTGTACGTCCCCGAGGAGGAGGCCAGTCTTATCCAACTGGGCACTCATGCGGTGCTCAGCGTGCACGGCGTCCAGGGGGAGATAAAGGCACGCGTGACCCGGTACGCGACCTCCCTTGATCTATCGACGCGCACCATGCTGACCGAGATAGATCTGCAAAACGCGCAGCATCAGTTGTATCCGCGCATGTACACGACGGTGACACTGGACTTGGTGCGTCATCCTGACGCTATTCAGTTGCCGGCCGCCGCGGTCGAAGGCGTCGGGGAAAAAAAAGGCTACGTTTTTGTCGTTGATGACGACTCACTGATCAAAAAGCCGGTCTCCCTCGGCATAACCGACGGGCGATATGTTGAAATTACATCCGGACTAAACGGTAACGAATCCGTCGTTGCGACCATCAGCCCGTCTCTGAATCAGGGGAAAAGAGTCAATCCAATTCGGACTTCGACGGCCGAGGCGGCGACCAGCGCACCGGAGATTGCGAGCGACCGATGATCCGATTCACTCGCGTAACAGTTATTTCTCTCAGCTTGATTGTAAGTGTCGCGGCGGGCGCCAAAGCGGCGGAAGTTCCTATTCGGCAAGGCCAGGAGCTCACGCTCGAACAGGCTGTCCAGATCGCGTTGACGCTGCATCCGCGAATTCTCGCCGCAGCATCCGAGTTGGGCGCGGCGAACGAAGGCGTCGGCGTGGCCGAGTCCCAGCTTCTTCCGCAAACCTACGGCATAGGCGAGTATCTGCGCGGCACCGACAATGGCATCGGCGATACCGCATACATCGGCGGGTATGAATTTCCGCGCCTGCCAGGCAATCCGCGTGATCGACCGGCGGACGCAGGCGAGAGCTGGAGCACACACGATAATTTCCTGGCCGGCGTCTCGGTTCGTCAATACCTGTTCGATTTCGGCCGTGTTCGTGGACTGATTCATGAGCAGCAGTATGAGGACGAAGCCGCCAAGGCGCGCTACGATCTAGCGCGTCTGAACCTGATTCTCGAAGTGTCGCAGCGATACCTCGACCTCCTCGCGACCAGGCTGCGTATCAAGGTTTTCGAGAAGGCTGTCGAACAGCGTCAGGAGCACGTTCACGAAGCGCAGTTGATGGCTCAAGCCGAATTGAAGCCGCAGATCGATCTCTACACGACGCAGGCGCAGCTCTCGCGCTCGCAACTCGATCTAATCCGCGCGCGCAATGCCGCCGCCGATGCCAAGGTCGCGCTCGACAATGCGATGGGACTGAGCGAGAACGACCTCGACTACCATATGGCCGATCCGCTCACCTGGGCGCCGATCGCCACCACGCTGCCGCAATTGCTCAGTGATGCTTTCGTGGCGCGTCCGGATTTGAAGATGATGGCCCATCAGGCGCAGGCGGCGGGAGCGCGAGTGCGCATCTACCGGAGCGACTACTTTCCGACTGTCCAAGGCGCCGGCGACTACGAAACGACGGGAACGGGTCTTCCCGCGTCGAACAACTTCGATGTCGGCATTGTGATAAGCTGGCCGATTTTCAACGGTTTCCAGACGGAACATCAGGTGGCGCAGGCGAAGTACAATCAGGAAGCCATCAACCATCAGATCGAAGATCTCCGCCAGCAGATCGTGGCGGAGGTGACACGATCATTCCTCGACTGGCAGGCATCGGTCGCCGCCATCGGGAAGGCAAAATCGGTGGTCGACGCTTCCCAGGAAGAATTGCATCTCGCCGAACGTCGCTATCGCACCGGCCTCGGCAACGTCATCGAGCTGGAAGACGCGCAGTCGCGCTTCACGATGGATTCAGCGAACTACGTCGACGCGCTCTACGGCTATGCGATCGCGAAAGCTGCGGTCGGACACGCAACCGCGCAATCGCTCCTGGACTTACAAACCGGCGCTCATTAGTGACCGTGCAGCGGTCAGCTAATCATTTGGCGATTGGAACGATCGTCGGTTCGGAGGTCGCCAGCCTGGGCAGGACATAGTCGGTGAATGAAAGAAAACTCTCGTGGCTCAGCGGAGCCGTGATCATATAGTCGAGATGGATTTCCTCGTTTAGACGCCGGATCTGATCGACGACGCGGTCTGCGGTTCCATGAATCACCATCGAATCGACGTAGTTCCGCAGCATCGTTTCGCTGTCGCCGCGCTCGCCCTTCGGATTGATATAGGTGCGCAGCATGAATTTGGACCCCTCGCGGGCGATGTCGGCAGCTTCAGTATCGGTGCTGGCGATTGCCACCAGCCGCACCGTCGGGATGACGCGGCCCTCGGCGCCGTGACCGTGCTGAAAGAGGAGGCGGCGCCAGGTTTTCATACCATCATCGATAACCGACGGCGGTGAATGAGGGCCGAGCATGATCGAATATCCCTGCTCCGCGGCCCATTCGATCGCGGATGGATTATGCGCCGCGACCCACATCGGCGGATGCGGCTGCTGCAGCGGTTTCGGCAACAGCTCTACATTCTCAAATGAAAAATACTTTCCGTGGTAACTGACGCGCTGATCGCGCCACGCGCTCATCACGATATCGACGGACTCGCGAAATCGCGGATAGCTTTCCTCGGCCGTCATGCCGAAAGTGCGAAATTCTTTGGGATCGAATCCGCGCCCCGCGCCCCAATAAACCCGTCCACCGGAGAGAATATCGAGCAGCGCGATTTCCTCGGCGAGTCTCAAGGGATGATAGAAGGCCGCCAGCGTCACTCCAGTCGCGATGTGCAATTTTTTGGTGCGCGCCGCGGCGTACGCACCCATCACCGGAATCGACGGACAGACGCTGTAGTCATTGAAATGATGTTCGGTGATCCAGACAGCGTCGTAGCCGCTGCGATCCATTATCTCGATTCGTTCCAGCGCGCGCTCGTATACGAGGGGCAACGCTACGCGTCGATCCGGCCAACTGAAAAACTGAAGGACGCCAAATTTCATAATCGATTGTGTCTCAAGTACCGCAACTGGGGGCCTGTCGCCAAACGCCCGCTGAGCCAAATTTCGATGAAGTTTGCGAAGAAGGGTTTTGGCGTTTGGGTCGGATTCGGAGGGTGTTCCTTGTATAACATCATTAGTTGTTCCCTATAGCACCATTGCTAACTCCTTGAAGTTCCTTTGCGTGCAATCTGACCATATGCTTTTCGATTGCGGGGTTTCAATCTTCCGGCAGGTGACCTCCTGACAACCGCTCGAGTGGAGGATGCGTATATGTCAGCTAGTGCGAAGTTTTGGACAGCTGGAACGGCGCCGGCGATCGTAGTCGGAATGGCTGGCGGCGTTTTTGGAGCGTTTCTTTCGGTAGCTCATCCGGCACTGAGTTCTTCGATCACTTCCGTCGCCTCAGTGCCGTTAACTTTAGAGCCGGGCACACCGGTCCTCATCCTCAACAAGGGCGCCGCGCACGCCTCAGTCAAGGTCGACCGCAACGGATTAATTCTGTTGAACTTCACTACCAAAACCGGCCAGAACCAGATCGCGCTCGGTGTGCTCGGCGATTCCAGGCTCGAAGTTGGCGTGTTCGATTCGTTGGGCAAGGTCAAGCTCGGCGTGGAGGTTCCGATGAAGGACTCCGGCGAGGTTCATATGCTGCTTCTTGACAAGAGAGAGATGAATCCTGGCGTTAACAACTCCACGCGCAGCTAAACGTCGATCGGAGTTAAATAAAAGCCCCCCAGTCACCGGGCTCTGAACACACACCTTCACTTTCCAAAGGGCCCGGTGACACTTCAAAAGCCTTCGCAGTTCTCGCGTAGGCTGAACTTACATCAAGATTGTTAGGGTAATGGTTCGAGATGTCCGAATCTGCATGAAACGATCGACGACTTCGGTTATCCGCATAACCAATCGAACTCGGCGGTCGTCGCTTCGGGAGCGATGCTAACGTACTCTTTGCGAAGGCCCGCGCCTCATCGTGACCGGATCATCGATCACGTTCTCCCGCTCAGCCACCTTCGCGCTAAGCCGAACCCTCGCAAGGAGTTGTGATCGTCATGAAAAACGGAATAAAAACCGCCGCGCTTTCCTTTGGTGTAGCAGTACTGTTCGGATGCTTAGCTATCGGATGCGGCGGCACCGACACTGTCGAAAAGAGTTCGGAGAGCCAGCACAGTGAGACCGTCACTGCACCTCCAGCGCCCGCGGTCGTGATGGTTCAGCCAGCCCCCGCAGTCGTAACCCAGGAGCATTCGTCGTCGAATGCAACATCAAGCACGAATTCACCTAGCGGTGATTCGACATCGGAGAAGTCCTCAAGCAGCAGCGCGAGCTACTAACGAAGACGGCGATCCTCAGGGATGTGAGCAGGCAGCTCCATTCGCGTCATCATGACGGTGGAGCTGCGCTCATTGCACACTTGAACCAAATCACCTCTTCTTTTGAAAACCTCTTTAGGGCCAAAAGATACTCAAGCTACACCACTCACGCAGATACAACGAACCCGATTTTGTTCTTCAGGTAACACAATCGAGCGTTCGCGGGTGCTTGTCGAGTGCCAGTTGGTGACCGATGAGATAGAAGTATAGAGGTGCATAAGATTACCGGTCGAATCAGAAGAGCTAATTTTAGGCATCCGATCGTGGTCGCGCAGAGCTTCTTCTCGTCAGAGCAGGTATGTCGATCCCTTTCAGAGCGGCTTCCATGAACAATCATGATGCCGATTCAAATAACAACTTCTCCACAGTCGTCGAAATGCTTCGACATCGTGCCGTGCATCAGTCCCAGCAGTGCGCATACACCTATCTGATTGACGGAGAAAGGGAAGGCGGCCACCTGACTTTTGCGGAGCTGGATGTCCAGGCGCGGGCGGTTGCTGCGATGCTCCAAGATCGAAACGCGCGTGGGCAGCGCGTGCTGTTGCTGTATCCGACCGGCCTCGAGTTCGTCGCGGCTTTCTTCGGTTGTTTGTACGCCGGGGCAATCGCGGTTCCGCTGCCGCCACCCAATCATGCCCAGCCGCATCGAACGCTTCCCAGGTTGCGCTCCATCATTAATGATGCGCGGCCGTCGATGGCCCTGACTATCTCATCGATCCTTGCGAAAATTGACGGCCTGCTCAGTCTGGCACCGGAACTGAGAAAGATTGGCTGGGTTGCCACCGATAGCGAAAGCGAGCACACGGCGGGCGACTGGCAAGCTCCCGCAGTCATCAACGAGACGCTCGCCTTACTTCAGTACACTTCCGGATCCACTGCGACGCCGAAAGGTGTGATGATCAGTCACCGGAATCTGTTGCAAAACTCGGCGTATATCAACTCGATCTTTGATCTGCCATCTGAGGTCACGTCTGTGACATGGCTACCTGCCTTTCATGACATGGGACTGACTAATGGAATTATCCAGCCGGTATACAAAGGTCGTAACTGCTATCTGATGCCGCCGCAGTCGTTTCTGCAAAGGCCGGTGCGGTGGCTGCAAGCCATTTCGCGCTCCAAAGCCACTATCAGCGGGGGACCTAATTTCGCGTATGAGTTGTGCTCCCGCAAAGTCACTAAAGAGCAGCGCGAAGGGCTCGATCTCAGCAGTTGGAAAGTCGCATACAACGGTGCCGAGCCGGTCCGCGCGGAAACCATGAAGCGATTCGCCGAGAGCTTCGCGTCGTGTGGTTTCCAGGCGAGTTCCTTTTATCCGTCTTATGGACTCGCCGAAGCCACGCTATTGGTCTCGGGAGGATCGTTTAGTGAGAAAAAGCTTCGCACCGTTGAAGGCTCAGCTCTGGAACAGAATCGTGTCGTGGAAGCGTCGGAACCGAAACACAATATCCGCACGCTGGTTGGATGCGGCCGTGCGATGCTCGATACGAAGATTGTCATCGTCAACCCGGAAACCTTGGCGGTTTGCCCATTCGATGGAGTAGGAGAGATCTGGGTCTCGGGTCCTGGCGTGACTTCGGGCTATTGGAACAAACCTGAAGAAAGTGAGCGCGTTTGCCGCGCTTATCTGTCGGATACGCGCGAAGGGCCATTTCTCCGTACTGGAGATTTGGGTTTCCTTCGAGATGGCGAGTTGTTTGTCACCGGCCGTTTGAAGGATCTGATTATCATCGCCGGCCGCAACCTCTATCCGCAAGAAATTGAATTGACTGTGCAGCAGAGTCATCCGGCGGTTAGGCCGGCTTGTTGCGCCGCGTTCTCGGTCGACGTTGCAGATGAAGAACGCCTGATTGTCGCCGCCGAAGTGGAACCTTGTTATCAGCCCAATCCCCATCGGACTAATGGAAACGGAAACGGAAATGGCAACGGGAACGGAACCTCGCATCCGCAATCCAACCGACGATTGGCGCTCGATGTCGATGGGATGGTTCGTACTATCCGTCGAGCAGTTGCCGAAGAATATGACGTGCGGGTGCACGCCGTTTTGTTGCTGCGAGCGGGTAGCATTCCAAAGACTTCGAGCGGCAAGCTCCAGCGCCGTGCATGCCAGGCCCGTTTCCTGAACGGGACGCTCGCCAAGCTATGAGGAACTATTAATGGGCGCGAATCTCACCAACGGCGATTTACCCAAGCTGTCGATGGCGCCGGGACATTCTCAAACGGATATCCTCAGCGCGGAGGTCATCGAAAAATGGCTGGTGGGCAAGCTCTCGAATCTGCTTGGCGTCGAGCCTCACGAGATAAACGTCCGGGAACCATTCGCCAGTTACGGCATGGGTTCGACCGAGGCGGTCAGCCTTTCCGGAGAACTCGCAGACTTGCTTGGACGCAAAGTCCCCGCTGATTTGGCCTATGAGTTTCCGACTATCGAGTCTCTCGCTCGGCATTTGACTGGTTCATCGGACGAGTCATCTTCAATCAACGGACTTGACGCTCATCAGGTGATGGAATCGGAACCGATCGCGATCATAGGAATCGGCTGCCGCTTTCCGGGCAGCAATGGTCCGCAAGCGTTCTGGCAATCGATTCGCGATGGAATGGACGCAATCATAGAAGTTCCCGCCGACCGCTTTCCTCTCAGCGATGTTTACGATCCCGATCCAACTGTCCCGGGCAAGATCAACACGCGATGGGGTGGCTTTGTCGATCAAGTGGATCAATTCGATCCGCAGTTCTTTGGTATCTCGCCGCGTGAGGCCGCGCGCATGGATCCTCAGCAGCGCCTGTTGCAAGAGGTGACTTGGGAAGCATTGGAAGATGCGGGGCTAGCGGCCGAGAAGATTGCGGGCAGTCGGACAGGCGTATTCGTCGGAATTTCGAATAACGATTACGGCCGGACGCAGTTCAGCGATCTAAGCCGCATCGATGCCTATGCGGGCACCGGCAACGCACTTAGCATCGCAGCCAATCGGCTCTCGTACCTATACGACTTTCGCGGACCTAGCCTCGCGATCGATACGGCCTGTTCGTCGTCACTGGTCGCGGTCCATTTGGCCTGCACCAGTCTACGAAACGGCGAGTCGACACTCGCGATAGCGGGCGGCGTTAACCTGATCCTTTCGCCTGCCATCACGATAAATTTCACCAAAGCCGGAGTCATGGCGCCGGACGGGCGCTGCAAAGCCTTCGATGCTAGTGCGAATGGCTACGTTCGCAGCGAGGGCATTGGTGTGGTCGTCCTGAAGCCACTATCCAGCGCGATCGCCGACGGCGATCCCATTTATGCCGTCATTAAGGGTAGCGCGGTGAATCAGGACGGCCGCAGCAATGGACTCATGGCGCCGAATCCCATTGCACAGGAAGCGGTCTTGCGAGAAGCGTATCGACGAGCGAACGTTTCGCCCGGCGACGTGCAATACGTCGAGGCGCATGGCACCGGCACCTTGCTTGGCGACCCGATCGAAGCGAAGGCGCTGGGCAAGGTGATGGCCACGGATCGTCCTTCAGGGCGGCTATGCGCGATCGGTTCGGTCAAGACTAACATCGGACATTGTGAAGCCGCGGCGGGCATCGCTGGACTGATAAAGGTTGCACTCGCGCTCAAGCATTCGGAGATTCCGGCGAGCCTGCACTTCCAGGAACCTAACTCTCACATTCCGTTTGATGAGCTCCCCATTCGCGTGCAGACCAGGCCCGGCCCGTGGTCCGCGGAGGACGGTCCACCATTGGCGGGAATCAGCTCGTTCGGTTTTGGCGGGACCAATGCCCACGTGGTTCTGCAGCAGGCGCCTGAGTCGTCGACTAAGAACCACGAAGTCTCCTCTGATAAGTCTTGTTACCTGTTACCACTTTCGGCGCGCAGCCCCGAAGCGCTTCAAGCTGTCGCGCGAAGCTATCAGCAGCTTCTGGCAACCTCGGAATTATCGCTGCACGACATTTGTTACAGCGCGAGCGCGCGGCGGAGTCATCATAGCTATCGCTTGGCCGTCGCCGGAAATTCGCCGCAACAACTCATCGACGGCATGGAGGCTTTCCTTAAGGGCGAGACTCGGGCGGGTCTGTCTTCGGGTCGCAAAGCTTCCGCCAGCCGCAGAAAAATAGTGTTCGTTTTCTCCGGGCAAGGTTCCCAATGGTTCGGCATGGGTCGGACGCTGCTGCATCAGGAAGCGGTATTTCGCGACGTCATCGAACGATGTGACCTGGCGATGCGGCCATATACCAACTGGTCATTGATCGCTGAACTCGCCGGCACCGACGCGGCTAAATCACGCATGAGCGAAGTCGAGGTAATCCAGCCGGCCCTGTTCGCGATCCAGATCGCGCTGGCGGCGCTATGGCGTTCATGGGGCATCGAACCGAATGCGGTGGTGGGGCATAGCATGGGCGAGGTCGCGGCTGCGTATGTCGCCGGCGCGCTCGGCCTCGAAGATGCGGCACGAGTCATTTGTATCCGCAGCAAATTGGTCAAGCGCACCATCGGACAAGGAGCGATGGCGTCCGTGGAGCTATCCATCGAAGACGCGCGCGGCGCCATCGCCGGTTATGAAGATCGCGTTTCCATCGCGGTCAGCACCAGTCCCGCATCAACTGTGCTGTCGGGCGATTCGATCGCCCTGGCCGAGATCGTCGAACAACTGCAACGCCGAGACATTTACTGCCGAATGGTGAAGGTGGATTTTGCTTCGCATAGTCCGCAGATGGATCCGCTGCGCGGTGAGCTATTGCAAGCCCTGGAAGCAGTGCGGCCTCAACTGGCGTCAATGCCTATTTACTCGACCGTGCTGGATACCATCGCCGACGGGTGGGATTTTGATGCGAACTACTGGGCGCGTAACCTCAGAGAGCCGGTACTTTTTTCAGGATCGATTCAGCGGCTGATTGAAGATGGACATGACATTTTTCTCGAAATCAGCGCTCATCCGGTTTTGCTCAGCGGAATTCAGCAGGGGCTTCATCACTCGGGCAAAGAAGGCGTCGTGCTTCCCTCCGTCCGACGCGATGAAGACGAGCATACGGTGATGCTCCGATCGCTAGGTGGCCTCTATAGTTCCGGATATCCGGTAGATTGGAGCCGGATCTATCCTGAGCGCGGTTCGTATGTACGGCTGCCCTCGTATCCGTGGCAACGACAACATTGTTGGATGGAGCCCAGCGTGGATAGCAACTATCAATCTGAGCAACTTCCAAGCGGCTCAGGCGCGAAACATTCTCTTTTGGGTCGACATTTCAAATCGGCCGGGTCGGCGGGAACTGACTATTGGGAACTCCGACTGGACAAGAAAGCTTTTCGTTTTCTCGACGACCATCGCATCGAGGGGGTCGCGGTGTTACCAGCGTCGGTCTATGTCGAAATGGCATCGGCCGCCGCGCTCGAGGCGCTAGGATCGGCAGCGGTCGCGATAAAGGATATCGAATTTCACCAGGCGCTTTTCTTGCCCGATGGTGAAAGCCCTACGATTCAACTGATCCTCGCCTCCGCGGCGGAAGGGACAGCATCGTTTCAAATTTACAGTCGTTCCGCGGGATCTGAGCAAACCGCTAAGTCTTGGATTCTGCACGTCTCGGGGAAAGTCGCTTCTCAAGAGGATCGTGACCTGGCTCCTGTACCGCGAGACGAGTCGCTTGCCGACTTCCAGCTTCGATGCTCGGAGAAAGTCTCGGGAAATGAATACTATAGACAGCTTGGCGAAAATGGAATCCAGTACGGACCTTTCTTCCAGAGTATTACGCAGTTGTGGCTAGATGGTAAGAACGTTCTGGGTGAACTGCGGATCCCAGATGATCCCGAAGATGACTTCAATACTTATCAGCTTCATCCAGCGGTTCTTGATGGCTGTTTGCAGGTTCTCGGAGCGGCGATAGCTACTGAAGCAAAGAGAACCGGCAAACCGGGCATCTACATACCAACCCGCCTCGGTGAAATTCGTGTCCACCAACGTCCCGGCACACACCTATGGTGCCGCGCGCGGGTGCTCGACAAAGATGTGAATGGCGCTGTTGGAGAGTTACAACTCATCGATGAAGCCGGACGCGTATCTATCGAGATAAAGGGAGTAGGTTTCGAATCGCTAAGCAATGATGGACGTCGGGGTCTCGAGGAAAATATTGATGACTGGCTCTATGAGCTTAAGTGGCAGCCCAAAGAGCGCTTGCCGGACACTTCGTCGTCGCCGGGTCCGCGAAGCTGGTTGATCTTCGCTGATTGTGGCGGAGTAGGGCAGTCTCTGCGGCAAATATTAGAAGCGCGAGGAGAAACGGTCACCCTGGTATCGCGAGGCATAGCATACGATCGGGTGGAGCGTGGACATGTTCGCATCCGCGCTGATCGGCCGGAAGACCTCGCACGACTTTTCGATAGCGCGATCGCTTCCGCTCAGCCGTGCCGCGGAATCGTATATCTATGGAGCCTCGATGCATCCCTTCCTGAAGATGCCACAGCAGCTTCCATGGAAGGGGCGCAAACTCTCGGCTGCGTCGGCGTGCTGCAGGTGGTGCAGGAGATGGCACGCGCGCAATGGCGCGAGCAGCCTCGTCTATGGTTGGTCACGCGAGGCGCTCAGGCAGCGGGCGACAGTTCCGTACCTCTCAACCTGGCTCAAGCACCCTTGTGGGGTCTGGGTCGAGTTATCGCTCAAGAGCATCCCGGATTTTGGGGAGGGCTTGTGGACCTGGAGCCCAAGTCCTCGCGCAACGACGCAGCTCATCAGCTGTCACAGGAAATGTTCAGTCCCGACGGAGAAGATCAGGTTGCGTTCCGGCATCGACATCGGCTGGTGGCGCGACTCGCTCGAAAGCGTCAACCCAACGTCCGCGAAACTCCGATGCGATGGCGCGCTGACGGCAGCTATCTGATAACCGGAGGTCTTGGCGACCTAGGCTTGATGGTGGCGCGCTGGATGGTAGCGCAGGGAGCTCGCCGCTTAATCCTGATGGGACGCACAAAGCTTCCGCCACGCTCAAGTTGGAAGTCGCTAGAGACCGGGAGTTCATTATCTCGGCAGATAGCAGCCATTCGCGAACTCGAGGACCTCGGCACCAGTGTACATCTGATATCCGCGGATGTGGCGGACGAAAAACAGTTGAGTGCCTTTTTAGAGCAATATCGCACTGAAGGTTGGCCGCCGATCCGTGGAGTCGTGCATGCGGCGGGAGTTTTGCGAGACGGTTTACTGCTACAACTTGACGGCGCCGCAATGAATGAGGTTTTGCGCCCGAAGATGATCGGCGGCTGGCTCCTGCATCGCCTGCTTCGGGAAGCGCCGCTTGATTTCTTCATAGTCTTCTCTTCCGCGGGTTCCCTGATGGGGCAACCCGGGCAGGGTAACTATGCCGCCGCCAACGCCTTTCTGGATGCGCTCGCGCATCATCGAAGAGCCCGGGGTCTTACAGCCTTGAGCATCAACTGGGGCGCATGGGCAGGTTCGGGGTTGGCGCAGACCGCAGGCGGCAAGCTCTTGACCAAGCGCCTCGCACTGTTGGGAATCGCGGCCATGACGCCCCAGCGCGCGCTCGAAGTAATGGGGCGGCTGCTGCGCGAAGACGCGACGCAGGTAGTAGCGATTCCGGTGAACTGGCGTCAGTATTTCGAGCTCTATCCACCTGGCACCGAGTCAGCGCTGCTTTCTCAACTTGCCAATGAAGAAGCCGCCAGTCCCTTGCAGACCGCGCATCCGGGAGAAAAACGCGCCTCGATTCTTGACGCGGATCCGGCGCAACGCGCTCAGCTGCTACAGTCCTATGTCAGCGAGCAAGTGGCGCGTGTACTAGGACTGTCGACCTCGCAACTGGATATCCAGCAGCCGCTGACGAACCTCGGACTGGATTCGCTGATGGCGGTCGAGCTGAAGAATCGCATCTCGGCGGATTTGGGGATCAACGTGCCGATGGTGAAATTTCTCCAAGGCTTCAGCGTCGTGCAAGCAGGAACTCAGCTCCTCGATCAATTGACGGCGCAATCCGAGCGCGCCTCGGATCTTCAGCCCTCTGTACTGCAGGCGCCAGAGCGAGACAGCGACGCTATCGATGAGGATTTGTTATCAAACCTCGACCAGTTTTCAGATGAGCAAGTTAATTCGATGCTCACAGACATGTTGACCAAAGATGCGGTTACCTAGTGAGTGATGTATCTAATCGAATCGCCGATCTCTCACCCGCAGAAAAGCGCGCCCTGCTTGCGGATCTCCTTCGAGAGAAAAAGCATCAGGCGGAGTCACTCCATCCACTCTCCTACAATCAGCAGGGGATATGGTTTCTGTCCCAACTCGCTCCGGACAGCATGGTCTACAATGTCAGCTTTGCCGCACGAATCAGTTCCGAGCTAGATATCCCGGCCTTGCGGCGATCGTTTCAGGCCCTGGTAGATCGCCATCCCTGCCTTAGGACCACTTTTCCGGTACACGATGGGAAGCCGGCGCAACGGATACACCAACACGCGAAGGTTCACTTCGAAGAGACCGATGCTTCCGCATGGTCCCCTGATGAGTTCGTTCCTCGGCTAACCGACGAAGCGCATCGTCCTTTTGACCTCGAGCAAGGTCCCTTGCTGCGGGTGAATGTCTACACGCGCTCCGCGCAGGAACACTTCCTTTTGCTGGTTGTGCATCACATTGTGATCGATTTCTGGTCGCTGGCGATCCTGCTGAATGAGGTCGGTGCGCTGTACCCGGCGGAAGTGGCCGGCGTGCGGGCCGCATTGCCGCCGTTCAGCCTTCAATACACTGACTATGTCAGGTGGCAGGCTGAAATGTTGGCAGGCGCGGAAGGTGAACGCCTATGGACCTACTGGCAGCGAAAACTCGCTGGGCAGTTACCGGAGTTGGATCTGCCGACCGATCGTCCGCGGCAAGCAATCCAGACTCATCGCGGCGGGTCCTATGACTTTAACCTGGACGACCAATTGAGCGGGCAACTAAAGGCGCTCGCCAAGGCACAGGGCGCAACCCTCTATGTGGTCATGCTCGCGGCGTTTCAGGTGATGCTTCATCACCTGAGCGGGCAAGATGACCTGGTGGTGGGCTCTCCAATGATCGGCAGGAGCCGAGCCGAGTTCGAAGGAACGGTGGGCCTTTTCACCAATCCGGTGTTTCTGCGAGAGAATCTTTCCGGCAATCCAACCTTTCGGGAGTTCATAAGCCAGGTTCGTCATACGGTGTTGTCCGCGCTGGAGCATCAGGACTACCCCACGCTGCTGCTGGTCGAACGACTGCGGCCCGCCCGCGACCTTAGCCGTCCACCGATCTGCCAGACCATGTTCGTGCTGGACAAGCCTCATGGGCTTACCGAACAGGGCGCGCCAACATTTGTACTGGGCAAAACCGGGCCCACGATGAACTCTGGAGGGCTGGTACTCGAGTCATTTCCGCTGGCGCATCGCTCAGCATCGCTGGATCTGGTGCTGCTGGTAGTTGAGTCGCCGCGGTCGCTCTCGATCTCCATAAGATACAATGCCGAACTGTTTGATCCCTCTACCATCATCCGGATTGGAAAATACTTTGAAACCTTACTGCGGCGCGTCGTTGAACAACCAGATGCGCGGTTGAACGTCCTTGCACAGGGCGCGATCGCCAACCCGCAAAATAACGTATCAGCGAGATACAGATTTAAGCGACGGCGAACGAGAACGCTTGCTGGTTGAGTTCAACAATACCGATGCACCCTTTTGCGGCGACGCGGGCATCCATCAGTTGTTCGAGGAGCAGGTCGCGCGAACGCCCGACAATGTTGCCCTGGTGTTCGAGGGTCGGCGTCTGACCTACGCGGAGCTTAACGTCCGCGCCAATCAGGTCGCCGCCTACATGCGCATGCTTGGCGTGCGGCCGGAAGTCCCGGTGGCGATTTGCATGGAGCGGTGCCTCGAGATGGTGATCGGACTGCTAGGCATTCTGAAGGCTGGCGGAGCTTACTTGCCGTTAGATCCTGACCATCCGAAGGAACGGCTAGCTTTCGTGTTGGAAGATGCTCATGCGCCGATACTGTTGACGATGGAGCATCTGCGCGAGCGTATGCCGCAGCAAGGTGTGCGCTTGGTATGTCTCGACACCGACTGGGCGTCAATCGCTAGCGAAAGTCATCAGAATCCCGTCAATCGTACAGCGCCTAACAACCTGGCCTACGTTATCTATACCTCGGGCTCAACCGGACAGCCCAAGGGTGTAATGGTCGAGCATCGCGGCCTGAGCAATACCGTACAGTGGCTATCGCAAACTCTGACGATTACGGATAGTGACAGCACTTTACTGAAGACGCCGATCACCTTTGATGCTGCTGGGCGCGAAATCTTTCCGACTCTATTGGCGGGAGCACGTCTGAGAATTGCGGCACCGAATGCTCACCGTGATTGCCGCTATATAGCAGAGAAAATCCGTGACGACGGAGTTTCCATTCTTCATACCGTTCCATCCTTTCTGCGCCTGCTGGTCGAAGAGCCCGCCTTCGCAGACGTTGGCGGGTTGCGCGCTGTTATGTGCGGCGGCGAAGCCTTGACGCCCGACATCGTAGCGAAGTTCGGCCAGCGTTCCGGCGCAAAGCTATACAATGTATACGGGCCGACTGAAACCATTATTGATTCTGCGTATTGGCTATATGATGGAAGCAGTAATCATTCAGCAGTCCCTATTGGACGGCCTATACCGAACGCGCGCATGTATATTCTGGATGCCAGCCTTCGTCCCGTACCGATCGGCGTTCCTGGTGAGTTGCACATCGGTGGTGTGAGTCTGGCGCGTGGCTATCTAGGCCGTCCCGATCTGACAGCCGAGAAGTTTATCCCGAATCCCTTCGCCAGCGAACCCGGCCGTCGGCTGTACAAGACTGGCGACGTCGCGCGCTATCTGCCGGACGGAAATATCGAATACCTGGGTCGCGGCGACTACCAGGTCAAGATCCGCGGCTTCCGCATTGAACTCGGAGAGATCGAAGCAGCGCTAGCGCAACATCCATCCGTGCGTCAGGGAATTATTACGATTCATGAAAGGACGCCGGGAGAAAAACGACTGGTGTCGTATGTGGTCGCTCAGCCGGCATGCGCTCCAACTGCTATCGAGCTGCGCAGCTTCTTGAGGGAGAAACTGCCTGAGCACATGGTACCCGCGGCCTTCGTGCTGCTCGATAGCTTTCCGCTGACTCCTAATGGAAAAATCGATCGACGGTCCCTGCCGGCGCCCGACGAGACGCGCGCCGAGTTGGATGAAGCATTCGTGGGGTTCCGCACCCCCACCGAAGAGCTGCTCGCCGACATTTGGGCGCAAGTCCTGGGCGTCAGGCGCGTCGGCATCCACGATAACTTTTTCGACTTGGGTGGTCATTCGCTGCTCGCTACTCAGGTCATGTCTCGAATCCGCGACACCTTCAAAGTCGAAATGACGCTGCGCCGTCTCTTCGAGACGCCGACGGTGGCCGGCCTCGCCGAGAGTCTTGAGCAAGCTCGCCGGGCTGGACAAAACATTCAAATACCTCCCATACAACCTGTCCCGAGAGACGGAAACCTGCCGCTCTCTTTCGCGCAACAACGGCTGTGGTTTATCGATCAGTTGGATCCGGGAAACTCTGTCTACAATTTTCCAATAGCGGTCCGTCTCAAAGGCCCGCTCAACTTGGCGGGGCTCGAGCGGAGTCTCAATGAAGTCATAAGGCGCCACGAAGCGTTGCGAACAACGTTTTCGATAGTCGATGGGCAACCGTCTCAACTGATCGCGTCGAAACTCACTATCACGTTGCCGATCCTAAGTCTGCGAGAGCTACCAGAGGTTGAACGAGAGGTCGAAGTGCAAAGGCTCGTCATCGAGGAAGCCCGGCGACCATTCGATCTCGCCCAAGGGCCGCTCATAAGGACCAGCCTACTGCAGCTTGGTGAGGAGGAATGGGTCGGACTTCTCACCATGCATCACATCGTGTCCGATGGTTGGTCGACTGGAGTGTTGATTCGAGAGATGGCGGTGCTTTACCAGTCATATTCCTCTGGAAACTCATCGCCGCTACCGGAGCTACCCATCCAATACGCTGACTTCGCCCATTGGCAACGGGAGTGGCTGCAAGGTGCGGTCTTGCAAACACAGCTCGACTATTGGAAGCAGCAGCTGCAGGGTAGCCCACCACTGCTGGAATTGCCCACCGACCATCCGAGGCCGGCGTCGCAGAGTTTTCGCGGCGGTCACCAATCATTGCAGTTGCCCAAAGGCTTGAGTAACGCATTGAGTGCACTCGGCCGGGAGGAAGGCGCTACCTTGTTCATGACGCTTTTGGCGGCGTTCAAGGTTCTACTGCGTTGCTATACGAGTCAGGACGATCTTGTCGTGGGTACCCCGGTCGCTAACCGAAACCGACTCGAGATCGAAGGGCTAATTGGATTCTTCGTCAACACCCTGGTGCTGCGCAGCGATCTTTCAGGCAATCCTACTTTTCGCGAGCTACTAGGGCGTGTGCGAGAAGTATGTCTCGGCGCGTATGCTCATCAGGACCTGCCGTTTGAGAGGTTGGTGGAGGAACTGCATCTCGAGCGCGACCTGAGCCGCAATCCGCTGTTCCAGGTGATGTTCGTAGTTCAGAATTCCGCGGTGCAGGCCGTCGAGCTGCCGGGTCTGACCTTGACCCCTGTGGTTGCAGACGGTGGGACTACTCACTTCGACCTGACGCTTCATATCGTCGATACCGAGCAAGGGATGATGGCAACCGCGGCCTACAACACCGACCTGTTCGACTCCGTGACGATAACTCGCATGTTGGGACATTTCCAGACCTTGCTTCAGGCGATAGCCCAGAATTTCGATCGACGCCTTTCTGAAATATCTCTCCTGAACGATGCCGAGCGTCAACAGGTGCTGGTAGAGTGGAATGATATCCGGACCGATCACGCTTCGGATCTACGCATCCATCAGCTCTTTGAAGCGCAAGTCGAACGAACACCAGATGCGATCGCTCTGGTGTTCGACAGTGAGGAGTTGACCTATCGCGAGCTGAACAGACGAGCCAATCAACTTGCGCATAGGTTGCGCAAGCTCAAGGTCAGGCCAGAAGTACCGGTCGGAGTCTGTCTTGAGCGCTCGCCCGAGATGGTGATTGGGTTGCTAGGTATCCTGAAGGCTGGCGGCGTTTATCTACCGCTGGATCCGGCGTTCCCGAAGGAACGCATGAGCTTCATGTTGGAAGATTCTCAGGTTCGGGTTTTGCTGACGCAAGAGCGCTTGAGACTGGGGCTGCCTGAACATCGCGCTAAAGTGATCTGCCTGGATTCAGACTGGGACTCCATTGCCCGGGAGAGTGCAGACAATCCTACCAGTTCAAGTGAACCCGAGAACCTCGCCTATATAATCTATACCTCGGGATCCACAGGTCAGCCGAAAGGTGTTTTGGTGTCGCATGGGTCCATTGCGGATCATTGCCGTGAGATTCAGAGGCTATACGAACTGAATCCCAGCGATCGGGTATTGCAGTTCGCATCGATGAGCTTCGACCTGTCCTTGGAGCAAATCCTCCCCACGTTGATGGTCGGAGCGCGCGTGGTGATGGCGGGAGAGATATGGCGAACAGCGGAGTTTCATGAGAAAGCGTCGAAATTCGGGCTGACGGTACTTAATCTTCCGACCGAATACTGGCAGGAACTGGTGCGGGACTGGGCAGCTGTGTCGGAACCAACTTTCAGTACGCAGTACCGGCTTTTTGTTGTAGGCGGGGACATTATGTTGCCCGAGATGGTGCGTCTCTGGCATCAAACACAACTAAGGCCTATCCGTTTACTTAATGCCTACGGACCTACCGAGACCACTATAACTGCGACAGCGTTTGAGGTTGAACCGAGAGTAGCGGAGGATGTGAGTCTTCATCGAGTTCCCATCGGTCGTCCGTTGGCTAATCGCGCGACGTATATTCTGGACCGCTATTGCGACCCTGTTCCCATCGGAATCGCTGGTGAGTTGCATATCGGCGGTGTGAGCCTGGCGCGGGGCTACCTGAACCAACCGAATCTCACGGCCGAGAAGTTTATTCCAGACCCCTTCAGCAACAGAGCAGGCTCACGGTTGTACAAGACTGGAGATCTCGCACGCTATCTGCCCGACGGCAGCATCGAGTACATTGGCCGAACCGATCATCAGGTGAAGATTCGCGGTTTCCGAATCGAACTCGAGGAAGTCGAGGCGGCACTCGCGCAACATCCCTCGGTGCGCCAAACGATCGTTTCAATCCGTCAAGATGGCGCCGGCGACAAGCGCCTGGTGGCCTATGTGGTCGGTGACGGCGAGCAGCCGCCAACCGCTAATAACCTGCGCGGTTTTCTCAAAGAAAAGCTGCCCGAGTATATGATGCCTACGGTCTTCATGATGCTTGATTCTCTTCCGACCATGCCTAACGGAAAAGTGGACCGCAAAGCGCTGCCCAAGCCGGACTGGATGAGACCGGAAATGCAAAAACGATTTGTCGCGCCGCGAGATGAACTGGAACTCCAATTAACCGGGCTCTGGGAAGAAGTTCTGGGCATTCGACCGATCGGAGTGACAGACAATTTCTTTCAGCTGGGCGGGCATTCTCTGCTGGCGGTGCGTTTGTTTGCGCTGCTCGACAAGCGGCTAGGTAAGACACTTCCTTTGGCGGCTCTTTTTCGAGGAGCTACAGTTGCGGACCTGGCCGATATCATTCGCGACAGGCCGTCGTTTGCGGTGCCTTCATCGTTAGTCCCTATTCAGCCCAACGGTAACAAACGGCCGCTTTTCCTGATACATCCTGCCGGAGGTCACGTTTTCCCGTTTGTGCCTCTAGCGCATTATCTAGGCCCCGACCAGCCCTGCTATGGATTGCAAGCCAAGGGCCTGGAAGAAGGGCAAGAACCGCATACTCGGATCGAGGACATGGCTACCTGTTACATCGAAGCCATACGGACCGTGCAGCCCGAAGGCCCTTACCTGCTAGGCGGCTGGTCGATGGGCGGCGAGATAGCCTTCGAGATGGCTCAGCAGCTTCACGCGCAGAATCAGAGCGTGGCGTTGCTGGCCTTACTCGATGCTCGCATCCCATCTTCGGATGAGAAACTTGCAGATGAAGACCTCGAAGCAACCTTGTTGGCCGATGTGGTCCGTTATTTCGGACTTTCGCCGGATCTGCTCGAATCGCTTGCGCTTCTGTCCAAAGACGAACTACTCGCCAGCGTGCTGGAGCAGGGAAAGAAAGCGGGCTTGATTCCCGCCGAGATTGAAGCTTCGCAAGCCCAACGTCTGCTGGATCTCTTTAAATCGGACTTTCGAGCTAGCCGGAACTACACATTGCGACGCTATCCCGGTCGACTGACTTTATTCAAGGCCAACGAGGACCTCTCGGGAACCTCGTCAGATCCGACGTTGGGTTGGAGCGACTGGGCAGAAGGAGGAGTAGACGTCCGGATGGTTCCAGGCAATCACGCGAACATGGTTTACCAACCGAACGTCCAGATTCTCGCGGAGAAACTGACAGCGTGTATAGGCCAGGCGCAGTTGGACCTCAGATGGCGCGGCGATAGGATCAGTCGATCGGACACTGTGATGAAGGATTCCCAATGAACAACGACGACAGAGAAGAAGATACGAAATACAAGGTCGTGGTGAATGACGAGGGGCAGTACTCGATCTGGGTCGCCGATCGGCCGAATGCCCTTGGGTGGCGCGACGCGGCAAGAAGCGGAACCCGGACGGCATGTCTCGCGTACATCAAAGAAGTGTGGACTGACATGAGACCGCTCAGTCTGCGGAAGAAGATGGATAACCCGGTGAGTGTAGTCGAGACTTCGGGTGTCCATTTGAACGGGAACCACAGAAAGGCGATGCGCACCGACAAATGAGTTCCAAGCTGAAATTGTTTCATCTAGAAATTAGGTGACCTTGTCTCATCCACAAAACGGAATGGAGCGGAGCTTCATCTCCAATTCCTCGTCCGACTCGTGGATCGTTGGCCGCAAGCCGAAGCCGCAGGCCCGTGTGCGCCTGTTCTGCTTTCCATACGCGGGAGGTGCAGCGTCGGTTTTTCGTAATTGGTCAGATGGATTACCGGCAGATATCGAGATATGTCCGGTGCAGTTCCCCGGGCGCGGCACTCGATTGATGGAACCGCCGTTCCGCGAGCTCTCACCGTTGATCGAGACCTTGGCTGAGGCGTTGCTTCCACTTCTTGATAGACCGTTTGCCTTATTTGGCCACAGCCTGGGATCGCTGGTTAGCTTTGAACTCGCGCGCCAGTTACGCACAAAGCATCAAGCGCGTCCCGTCCACCTCTTTGTCTCAGCAGGGCCTGCGCCTCAGATTCCGCTTCGAGGTTCGCCCATTAACGACTTGCCCGAAAAAGAATTGTCGACTGAACTGCTCCGACTAAACGGAACCCCGCGCGAGCTACTCAATGACAAAGAATTGATGGAAATCGTGCTGCCGTCACTCCGTGCGGACTTCGCATTGTACGAAACCTATCACTATTCGTCGGAACCTCCTCTGAATTGCCCGATCTCCGCCTATGGTGGATTGAGCGACGAAAGAGTGAAACATAGCGATCTCGAAGCATGGCGCGATCAAACCAATGTCTCCTTTTCGATCCGGATGTTCCCCGGCGACCACTTCTTTCTGAAGACGACCCAGTCGTTGCTTCTTCGAGCGCTCTCCCAAGAGCTGCGATGAAGAACGGAGAACCCCCGTGAACCTAGCATCCGCCCTTTTTGACTCTCTCTGGTTTCCTCCACCGGAACGCCTGATCTTAGAGAGTGGTGCAGTGCATGTTTGGCGCGCGAGGCTGAACCAGAGCCCTATGGAAGTACGTCGCCTCCAAGACGCTCTTGCCATCGATGAACGATCGAGAGCCGAGCGATTCTATTTCCGCCACGACCGCGAGCGGTTTATCGTCGCTCGTGGGATACTCAGGACTATCCTCGGGCGTTACCTCGATAGAGCACCCGAAAGCCTCTCCTTTGGGTACGGCCCCTACGGAAAGCCCGCCTTGGTCTCGGATGCTGGCCCTGAAGAGATCCGCTTCAACATTTCCCACTCTCACGGAATGGTCCTCTATGTGGTAACCCGCGGCCGAGAGATCGGAGTCGATCTGGAACTCGTAAGAGACGGTCTGGATATAGAGGAAATCGCGGAGAAATTCTTCTCTCACGCCGAGATCGCGGCACTTTATGCGCTTCCGGTGCAGCTCAGAAGACGTGCCTTCTTTCTCTGTTGGACTCGCAAGGAGGCCTACATCAAGGCCAGAGGAGAAGGTCTTTCGCTGCCGCTCGACCAATTCGAAGTATCGCTTGTGCCCGGAGAGCCCGCCGTATTGATGAGGGCGGAGGGAGAGGAAGCTTTTCGATGGTCGCTTCGAGAACTGTTTCCAGCCGCCGACTATGCCGCGGCGTTCGCCGTCGAAGGACGCGACTGTAACCTGGTCTGTTGGCAATGGAAGCAGTCAAGCGGAACGTAGTGAGCGTACTTACTTAGCAGCACATTTGGTCATCACACCAACGTCATGTTCGTGAAGTTGTGGGCATAGGAAAAAGTATTTCTTCGCTACGAGTTATGGTCGCTTCGTTGGTTCTCGTGGCGACGTTCGCGGCCGTTCGTCCGACGTTCAGTCTTACGGCTGATGTTACGCCGCCCACAACCGAATCCAGTTCTGGAGGTTCGATAGATGCCTGGCTGATCGCTCGCGGCTTGCTCGGTCACGCGATGTTCGGCGAGCAATCCAGCCGCGATTTGATGACACCGCCATCCGGTGTCGAGGTTGATGAGACCAGGCAGAGCGTGAAGCAAACCGGACAGGTGCTGATGCAGGTAAAGTCATGGAACGAGAGCGTGGGCGACGATACGGCACACATCGAGGTGAGCACCTTGCCGGATCATCTCTACGAAGTCGCCTTTTGGCTGCTCCCCAATCATCTACCCGGCTGCACCATGTTCGAATGGACGCTGTTTGACAACGGCCGCGCTTTACAGAGCAGGTTCTGGCGCAGCGACTCGAGGCCGCGGCTGACGGGATCGCCCGATTTGCCCAACTACCTGTATCCTGATGCGATTCCATGGATGGCGCTTCTGCGTGTGCTGGACGGGCCGCGAGTGGGTGCAGAGGGTACCCTAAATCAGCAAATCACGCCTTACAACTATGTCGGGCAGGATGTCAGCGCAGGGTCCATCGAGCCAATAACAGTACCGGCTGGTAGCTTCTCCGCGCTCAAGGTCACCGCGCAAGTGGACGTTGCGACCATGATGCCCAACTGGCCGCACTTCATCTTGCACATAATAAAGCCGGCAGTTCCGAAGGACACGCTCTACTTCGACTCGACTCCGCCTTTTCGGCTGCTTAAGCAGGAGGGTCCGATCTTCGTTGGCGGCCCCGAAGTCACGACGGAACTTCTCCGTTTCTATGTTGCTGGAGAGCAGCCGCAGTCGCCGGTCGCGGCCGCACTTGCGGATCCGCTTATCGTTAAGCGTCTTCCGCCACAACCATAGACACTAGACCACAGTTTTGACGTTCGTGATCTGATGGTGCCGGCTCTCGCGGATTTCATCACTCGCGATCTGACCATCGCGCAAATGGATAAGACGATGCGCGCGCTCCATGACCTGAGGATCATGGGTGGAAAATATGAAGGTGGTACCTGTAGTTCGATTGAGATGTTCCATCACATCCAGCAAAGCTATCCCGGTGGCAGAGTCCAGATTCGCAGTAGGTTCGTCCGCCAAAATCAACGCGGGTTGGGTGACCATAGCCCTCGCAACGGCCACGCGCTGCTGCTGACCGCCGGATAATTCCGCTGGACGGCGATCTTCAAGGCCGGCGAGTCCGATCTCTAGAAACAGTTTTTCCACTCGTTCCCGGCGCTGCAACGTTGGCACCCCTTGAAGCAGCAGAGTGAACTCAGCGTTTTCCAGGGCGGTAAGTACGGGAAGCAGATTATAAGTTTGAAAGACGAATCCGATCCGATTTAAGCGCAGACGCGCCAACTCACTTAAAGAGAGACGTTGAAGATCATGCTCTGCTACCCACACTTCGCCGCTGTCTGCGCGGTCGAGGCCTCCGATGATATTGAGCAGAGTGGTTTTGCCGGAACCCGAAGGCCCGGCAGTAGCCACGAATTCCCCCGAAGCGATGCGGAGCGAGACCCCGCGCAATGCCGGAACCTCGATCGAACCCGTGCGGTAGGTCTTCGTGACCTCTTTGAGGTCTACTGCTACCTTGGCCGCGCCGGCCGACAATAACCCGGCGGGTTGCGATACGCTTTGCTTTAAGCTTCGATAACTCACTTCGTTAAAGTACTTTCAGGGAGCCCGGCAGGTCCGTTCGCGCCGCCTTGAATGCCGGATACAACGAAATCAGGGTAGCCATTACGAATACCACACTGACCGATGAAATTATTCGGCTCGCGCTCAGCCGTGAATAGAGAATTGGATCAAACACCAGGGCAGGCGGAAGACTGTGTCCGAAGATCCATCTGAAATCCAAACCGGCAGTCGCGAAATAGTGATTGATGCCTAAACCCAGCGCCAATCCCATTGTCAGACTGATCGAGGTCAGAGCTAAAGATTCACCGACGATCATTGTGGCGAGCTGTAGAGGCCGAAGTCCGAGAGCTGCGCAGACGCCAAATTCGTAGCGGCGTTCCAGCACCCTCATTAGAATAGTATTTAGTATTCCCAATCCCACCATCGTGAGCACCACAACATTCATGACGTAATTGAAGGAGTGGTCAAGGCGAAGTATCTGCGCCAGCATCGGCATGGATTCGCGCCAGGTCAAAACTTCAACAGGCTGCTCGGACAACCGCTCGCGCAATCGATCGGCTATCATCGCTGAATCTCCCTCCCGCTCGAGAACAACAGCGATTTGGGTCACCTGATGATCTTCTACTCCGAGCAGACTTTGCGCAACGGACAGCGGCAAATCGATAACGCCGGCATCGATCGGTTGTAGCCCGGTGTGAAATATTCCGCTCACGCGCAGGAGGGTGCTTTTCATCTCTCCGGCCGTTCCAGCTTGATCCGCGCCGTCGGATTTCCGTACGACCTGAGTCATGAGGACTACCTTGGAGCCTACTTTCACGCCGAGTTTGCGTGCCAACTCTATGCCAATAACGACGCCGGCGGTTTTGTTACTAGTGAGATATGTCCCGTCTATCATTCGTTCGGGAACCAGCGACACGGAGCGCTCGTCTTTTGGAATGACGCCGACAATTGCTACGCCGGAAGCATTGGCCGCGGAGCTTAGCAAACCCGTGGCGAGAAGCCTCGCACTCATGCCTCGGAGGCTAGCTTTAGTTTGGGGCCTTTGCAGGAAGTCTTCGACGGAAGTAACCACCGGAGCCGTGAGCAGGAGATCCTGGGTGCCGCTATCCTGATATCCCTTCGCCTGAATGACTACATCACCTGGACCGAGCCGTACTCCGTCCGCAACCGTCTGCTCGTGACCGCCATCGAGTAAACCCGAAGAGATCAGCAGTAGGGCAAGCCCGAGGCCCAATGCGAGCGCAGTCAACAGTGTACCTCGCGGGTTACGCCATAGATTGCGCCAACTGATTTTCACTAAGAGCAAAAACCCAGTCACTGTCAGACCTTGTGCATCGCTTCGGTCGGCCGAAAGTGCGCCGCGCGCCATGCGGGGTACAGTGCGGAAAGAAGAGCGGTAATACCTAGCCCAAGAGCGGCTTGAGCATAGACGGGAAAATCCTGCCGACCATACCAGAGCCGGCCAACGACGACTCCGGCGATAGTAACCACGCCGCCGGTCTTACCGCCGAGGTCGAGACCGTGAGTTTGCAAATACCACAGAAGCGGAGCTGCGATTGCGCCTCCCAGGATCAAGCTTGCGCACGCTAAGCCCGCAGCCTCGGCAATGATTAGTCCAATCACCTGCGCCGGGCGCATCCCCAGGGCCATTAGCATTCCAAGTTCGCGAGTACGCTCAAACACTGCCATGAGCATGGTGTTCATGATGCCGATCACGGCGACCAGGAAAAAAATGAAAAACAGAACGAAAGTGACGCCGCGATTAAACTGGACATAGTCTGCGAGGTCTGGCGCCAGCTCGGGCCATGGCATTACGCGCACCGAAAGGGTCTTGCCAAGTCGCGCCGCAAGGGCTCTGGCGACCACAGTAGCGCCAGCTATGTCATAGAGCTTGATCCCAACTTCGTGAATCTTGCTATGCGGCAAGTTCAAGAGATCCTGTAACGAAGAAATCGGCATGAGGACCAGGCTTCGATCCATTTCATCAAGACCCGTATGGAAGATGCCTCCAACAGTATACAGATCATTTCCCATCGAGCCGTCGGCCGCCTGCGTCAGCAGGACGATTTGGCCGCGTGGTTGAATTCGAATCGTACTCGCGAGCTTGTCTCCCACCACGACGCTCTTGGGCATTGCTTCCGAGAGGTAGGTCCCGGTTACCATTTGACTTTGCAGCGCAGTCACTTGTCGCTCTCTTACAGGGTCAACTCCTAGAAGCTCGACTCCGTAAGATCGATCGCCGGCGCTCACCATGCCATAGCCATATACTCGAGGCGCAGCCGCCTCGACGCGTGAATCAGCGGTGATGGCAGAAAGCAGGGCGGCGACGTCCGTGCCGTTTGGCCCCCCGATAGTCTTCTGAATGGGACGATTGGGATAGTAGGCCGGATCATGTACCTGGATTTGAGACAATAAGAGACGCGTACCATTCTCAATCATTTGCCATCGCAGTCCCGCCATCAAACACGCAACGAACATCAACATCGCGTAGCCGAAGGCGATCGCGGCCATAGTGATAAAGGTGCGCCTGTAGTTGCGCCATAGGTTGCGCCAGGCGAGCTGAACGAGCCTGATACTCATCGCGGCAGATTGTTCACGGCAAAGGTGCCGTCGGTGATCGCCGCGTCGAAGGTAATGTCGTCATAGACGATGGTCGTCTGCGCCCCCGCCCTGTCCATTGGCCGCATGATCAAGCGAGTGGGAATGAGCCGCCCGCCCATGGTCTTATAGTCCGAAAAGGTCAGTTCCCGGACCAGCTTGCCGTCTTCGTCATAGTAACGCTGCCACGTGGGCATCTGATTGTCCTGACGGACCTGCAGAACGATTTTTCCGTAGACCACGACCGCGTCAGAGTTCGGTATTAACGTATACTCATCGACCGCGACGCCGCTGCGATCTCCATGAAAAGAGTTAGTGATAGTGTAATCGCGAGTCAGGAAACTCTCTTTCACGAGATCATCGACGGTGAAGTCGCTTCCCATCCACGTATTCATAGTCATCGCCGCGGGAACTTTCACCGTGCGATTGGTTTTCGGCAGGTAGTACCAGACGTCGTCCCCCATTTTCAGGACAGCGGTATTTGCTTCGGCTTGAGGAGTTAGTACGCGAAGCAGAACGTCCTTGCCGCTGGCCGACCAGACCTTCATCGAGAGGTCATGAGTACCGGTGTCGTTGGAAATTTGCATGGTAAGCGTCGCGATACTGGACTTCGCGACAAGGAGACTGGCGATCCGCTCGACCGTCTCCCGCGCAGTCTGATCGCGATCAGCGCGAGCGATAACCGATGCGCCGAGGATAGCAATCGCGAGGAATAAGACGACAATGTTGTTCTTCCAGTACATCGTTGCATAGCTATCCGGCCCGTAGCGTGGCGGTATACTCGTTCTTATCGACTGCGACTTCTTCAATCTCCGCTAGCGGCGCTCCCATAGTAAGGCCCATCGGTATGCGGACCAGGAGGTTAAAGGCGCTGACCGCTAACGAGAGGGCGAACAAGTCTCCCTTGGCGGCGAAGCCGGCAAAACCGAAGATGAAAACGAGTTGTGTGGTTCCAAGCCCGCCGGGAGAAAATGGCGAATTTCCTATCGCTACAACAAGCGGCGACAACGCAAGTGCCTGTATCAGAGGGACCTTGATGTGAAAGCTGACGAACTGGCCATATAGCGTCAGTCCCGCCGCCAAACAAATCATAGACCGAATCGCAGCGAGTTGGATGAAATGCGACGGAAGCGCCAATCGGAAGGTTGCAAACGAAGGGCGCTCGTAGATCCATCGGAGCCAATTGCCGGGACTTGGCCGCGCGCCCCAAGCAAGGAAAAAACTGCCGATAAAACAGCCTGCGGCGAGCACTGCCATTGCATAGTAAAGGCCGGGTCGGAGTGCTGAAGTCGGTACGAGGACTATCGCGAGGATCGACAACGCGGCCAGCACCATGACATCGACATAGGCCTGGAACAGCAAGGTGCCCGCGGCCGTCATCCAGCGCGCATGTTTTCGCATGTGCAGAAACAGCAGCAACGCACCGCTTGCGACCAGCGAGTTGATGATCTGAAGAAAATACATCGCGCCCATTGTCGGTAGCAGCTCAAACCATCGCGTGCGTCCGTGAAAAAAGCTGAACAGACGCGAATACAGGAAGGTTTCACCAATGAACCATCCGATGAAACCCGCGAGGCTGACGCAGACGAACAACCATAGCGTCGCGCGACTCGCAGCGTCGGCGACTTGCCCCCATGAAATCCCGCGCGCTATGTACCATACGACTCCGATCGCAATCGAGTAGGCGACAACATTGTTGAGCAGCGCTCTGCGCGCAGCAGGCGCTTCGCTATTTCCGACTTTAATGTTGCATTCCTTCTCGTGACAAAGCCTTCACGCGATCGACGGACGGGATCCGACTGTCAATCTCAGCTCGCTCACGGAGCTTCTAGCGTTCACTTATCAAAGTATCTCCGCGGTCTCGCGACAGACAGTAGAGGTCGGTTCTCTGCAGAACATTGTTGCGCTTATGCGTTGAGGGAAGTTCAAAAAAATCAGCCTCAGACGGGAGTCAACGCCTGCCGTTCTCGCCGAATCGCACCCCGAGTATGAAATCGATACGACTCTCATGCGCTTATTGACACCCACGCGAACAGGCCAATTGCATCCGGCGGTCAATTGGCTCGTGATTAGAGAGGGGGACGATTTGGCGCCCAATAGCACAAATAAGAATGAATAGAGTTTTTATGCGAACACTGATCGCGCCTGACATCGCGATGTTTTCACCCGCGCCACTACCGAGGATGCGATCCTCATGAGACGCGAAAATTCCATGGCTGAGGAATTTGTTGTTCCCGAGGAAGAGCGCGTCAGTAAAGCGACCCACAACGACGCCTACTTCGATTTGGTTCGGAGGCTGAGCCATCAATCGGTGGTGAAGCATTTTGATGCGTACGCGGACATTGATTGGGACAATCCTGATTTCCGCGTCGATCCCGACGACCCGCGATGGGAACTAGAATCGGATGACGTACTAGGTGCGACCGAATGGTACCGTACGCAGTCCCCCCACATTCGATCCCGGATCGGCCTTCATATGTTGGCCAACTTCATGAAGATTGGCGTGATTTTCGAGTACGTGCTCAAGCGGGGCCTGCTGGATTTCGCGAGCCGGCTGCCGACCGGGTCGCCAGAGTTCCGCTACTGTTACCACGAGACCATCGAAGAGGCGCAACACTCGCTGATGTTTCAGGAGTTCATCAATCGGACCGGCTTCAAGATTCCCGGACTGAGTGGGCTCGAACGCAGGGGTGCGGACTTCGTGGTCAAGTACGCGCGCAAGTTCCCGGAACTGTTCTTCGTCTTCGTACTGGCTGGCGAAGATCCGATCGATTACGTACAGCGCCGAACGTTGCGCAAGAAGCGAGAGGATATTCATCCGTTGCTTCGGCGAATTATGCAGATCCACGTCACAGAAGAAGCGCGCCATATGAGCTTCGCGCGCCACAACCTACGCAGGTGGGTTCCGGAGCTGAGCACCACGCGCAGAGGGCGGCTCGCACTTTGCGTGCCCCTTATCTTGGCCGGCATGGCCAGGGTGATGATGGAGGCGTCGCCGCGGATAGCGCGCGAATATCACATCCCGCGCGAAGTCGTGAACGCCGCGTATCTCAAGAACCCGATTCAACAGAGGCGCATGCGCGAAGCTTCGAGCAAGCTGTTTGGCCTTTGCGACGAGCTGGGTCTGGTGAACCGCGGGTCAGTTCGCTTATGGAAAGTGATGCGAATCTCGCCGGAAACCCAAGCGTCCAGCTCCACCGCCGCGCAATGATACTATGATTCAAAATGCGGATTGATATTGGCGGTTGCAGGCTCTTCTTCGACGTTGAAGGAGCCAAGCTACGGCCCGATGGGCCGCGGATGCGCGAGGTGCCGACGGTGCTCTTGTTGCACGGCGGTCCGGGCAGTGATCATTCAATCTTCAAGCCCGCCTACTCGCAGCTCGCCAACATCGTGCAAGTGGTTTATTTCGACCATCGCGGCGATGGCCGCAGCGATGGGCGCAACGACCCCGAGCGATGGAGACTGTCGCAGTGGGGCGATGACGTGAAGGCGCTGTGCGACGCGCTGGAGATAGAACGACCTATCGTCATGGGCGTGTCGTTCGGCGGCTATGTGGCGATGTCTTATGCGTTGCGCCATCCCGATCATCCCGCAAAGCTGATCCTTTGCAGCACCGCGGCATCGCCCAGCAAGAAAGCGATCCAGGTCAAAGTCTTCGAAAGGCTGGGCGGAGCGGAGGCCGGTGCAGCAGCAAGCGCATTCATCGATGATCCTATACCGCAGGCAACGCGCGAGTTCTGGCGCTTATGTGCTCCGCTCTATCACCGCAGCCCCTACGATCCGGAGAGCGATGCCCGCACCATTTGGAATCCTCGCTTGATGGCTGAGTTTCGTCGCGGCGAACGAGAGACGATGAACTTCCTTTCCGAACTCCATCGGATCAAATGTCCGACTCTGGTAATGGTAGGCGAGGACGACCCGATGACACCGGTGCCTTGCTCCGAGGAAATCGTCGCTGCGCTGCCGGTGGACCTTGTGCGCTTCGAACGATTTGCCGACGCAGGCCACGGCATCGTCTCCGATCAGCCGGGGCGATTTTTCGAAGTGCTCCGTAGTTTCATAGCCGCTTGAACGGACGCATCCCTCAGAGAGCGCCGAGGATTCCGCTGGGAACTCCGTCCCAGGCGCGACGCTCTTCTTCAAATGGTGCATCGGCGACGCTGATTGTCTCGCCGAGCAGCATCGTTGCGCGGAGCGCCTTCGTATAGCCCGGCCAGGCGCCGAGGCTTGCGCAACTAGGATCTCCGTTGCGCGCGAACGCGAGCCACGCGTCCTGTATCTCGATTGCCAGCTTTTCAGCTGCAGGGCCCTCGCCCGCAAAGCGACGCATCCTGGCCAAATGGTTAGTGCCAAAGACGAAGCCGAGTTCCAGGGCATGGCACGATCCCAGCGCCCCACGCATTGCAGGTGAGCGCCAGGTAAAAAGGTAGTTGTAGACGCGCCGCTCACTCCGTGATTGGATTTCCGCAAGACGCACGCCCGGCATGCGGAAGACGCGATCGGTCTCGATCGCCGAATATAGCTCGGGAGGCGAAATCGACGCGCCCGAGGTTACCCGCGCGCTCTCGTAGGTTGCGATCACGGCGCGCGCGAAATCCGCGCCCAGCCGCTTGCTCACCCGCGCTTCCAAGCCGGCCTTGTCGAGTTTTTGGGCTGAAGGATCCATTGCGGAGAACAATTTCCATTCTTCGAGATTGGACCCAACCATCACCGCGACTCCCGATGCCGATCCCTGCGCCACCATGTCGATCAACTCGCGCGGCAGCACAGCGTCGCCCACCACCGGCTGGTATGCCATCCCTAGTTCGCGATCAGGCATTTTGCCGTCGGGCCCGAAAACTCCCGCGAGCAACTGAGCAACAGGCAGCGCGCGTATCGCTTCAACGTCGTCGGCCGACACGCCGCACCTGGATAGCACTCTCTCGGCCGTCCGGTTCGCGCGCGCCGGCGACGATACGGTGTCGCACGATCCACTCTGCGCGATTGCTTTGTGGAAGAGACCTCGCGCCATCGGCATCGCCAGTAGCGCTCCCACGCTCATACCTCCCGCCGACTCGCCGAAGATCGTGACGTTGTCCGGGTCGCCTCCGAATTCGGCGATATTGTCGCGAACCCACTGAAGCGCGGCGATCTGGTCTAGCAGGCCCTCATTGCCGGTCGATGGGATCCGTCCGTGGGTGACATCAGTCAGACGCAGAAAGCCTAGAGGTCCGAGGCGGTAATTGATCGTGACTATGACTATATCGCCCCGCCTGGCTAGAACCGATCCGTCGTAAATCTCCTGTGAGCCCGCGCCGATGGTGAATCCGCCACCATGAATCCAGACCATCACCGGCCGCCGCGGGCCAGCGAGTCCCGGCGTCCACACATTGAGATTGAGGCAGTCCTCCGACTGCGCCTGCTCGATCGTCATCGCGGCAAGCGCCTGCGTCATTACGGGGTTTTGCGGGGCAGCCGAGCCGAAACTTCGGGCATCGCGAACTCCTGTCCATAGCGCGGGTTTCTCGGGAGCAAGCCACCGCCGAGAGCCGTCAGGAGCGGCGGCGAATGGCACACCCTTGAAGACCAGCAACCCGTTTTGTTCATCACCTTCGAGCTTTCCGTAGCGGGACGATACGATCACGCTCATCTATAATATCCTCGGCAGTCTATCGCTTTAATAATTCTTCTATCGCGAGACCAAAGTCCACTGCGGGTCGTCCTCAGTTGTGCTCTCGATACCATAAGAGCAACTCTAATAGAGCGCTAGTTTGATACGTAAATTTGACTTCGTTGGGCCAGTAGGAATAGAGTTAGTTTGCTGGATTCGATATGAATTGAGTCCAGTTTGATCCAGCCCGACGGTGGTCCTTCCTTTCGCCTTTGACCACAGCTTCGCTAGACCAAGACACCTTTCATCTGCTGAAGGCCCGGAGAGCTTCTCACAACGCATTGAGCGTTGCGAGAAGAAGAGCGCCATGGTTCGCGAAGAGATCAGCGGTCAGTACTTGCAGCACCTCATCGATGCATCGCATCGGAAGTCTTTTGACCCTTACAAGGAAATCGATTGGAGCATTCCTTTCGACTACTCGCATTTCTACATGCCGCAAGACATGGTTTCGCTGTACGGGACGACGCTGTGGGACAAGATGACGCGTGAGCAAAGGGTAGAGCTTTCGATGCACGAGGCATGCAGTGCGCTGGCGACCTCGATCTGGTTTGAGAACCAACTCTCCTTCAAGCTTATGGATTATCTGATCGACGTTAGCCCGCTCGACCCCCATTTCGATTGGATGCAAATCGAAGTGGCCGACGAGTGCCGTCATTCGATGATGTTCGGCGAGGCGATCAAGCGCTGCGCGGTTCCGTGGTACAAGCCGCGCTACTCGAGCCTGATCACGTTCTTCACCAAGTACCTGACCTCGAGAGTCGCCATGATGATCAGCACGCTAGCGGCCGAAGACGTTACCGGATATCTGAACCGCCGCACCGCGCAGGATCCGGAGTGCCATCCGGTGATGCGAGAATTGTCGAAGATTCATATCCTCGAGGAAGCACGGCATCGCGGTTATGCGCATCAATATCTCAAGCAAAACTGGCCACACATCGGAAAGTTCCGCCGCTCGATGGCGCGCCGCTACGGCTTGCTCTCTACTCTCGTCATAATTTGGCAACTGGTCCATCCCGACATTTACCGAAACCTCGGTCTGCCGGCGGAAGCTCTAGAGCTCGCAAAGAACAACCCGCATCGGGCACGGATCAGACGCGAGATGTCGGCGGAGTTGGTCCAGTTCCTGACCGAGATCGATATCGTCGATGAAAAAGTCGCGTTGAAGTGGCGTGCGGCCGGCTTGATGGCCTGAGTTTATCCGTCGCGCACCTGCACGGATCGACCACTAATGTGTGATCGATCCAAGCGCGCTTGAGCGCTGGTCGTCTGATAGAAATAACCGGTATGAATCTCTAATTGGACGACTATTCGTTGCTTTGCGAAACCGACACGCTTAGTTCTCTACGTAACCGTAGGAAGCGCCTCTGAGTGGCTTTCGCGCGAACACGCGATGTACTCTGAATCATCGGTATCGACATAGGAATCGAGGCCGATTTGATTCAGCCCACAGGCGGTCCCTCCACCAGCCTTTGACCGCGCTGCGCTAGACCAAGCTTCAAGTTCAACCAGTAAGGCCCGAGGAGTCAGGTTATGCGGAAGTCCGGTGGGACTGCTGAATAACATCCGACTGTAATGAGGTCGACCTCGGCCGACGCAACCAACAGGAGTATGCATCATGTTCGCGTTCACGCATCCAGCCGCACGCGCAGCTACCGTGGCGGCAACTTTGCTCGGCACTATCGTTCTCGCCAGCCCATTGTTTGCGGCCGGCGATCTCTCCCAAGCGGCTGCGGCCAAGTCTCCCGCAGCTCAAATGATCCTGGCGCAGGCTTCTGCTGAGGCGATGACTACGCCGGCATCTGCAGTGACTGCTTCGTCAGACCGGATCGAGGCGCGGATCAAGGAGCTGCACAGAAAACTTCATGTGACCGCCGCACAAGAAGTACCATGGAACAATCTTGCGCAAGTGATGCGCGACAATGCGAAGGCGATGGTTGACCTCCAGCATCAAAGGGTCGCAGACACTCAGTCGATGAGCGCCGTCGATTCCGTCAAATCCTATGATTCAGTGATCCAGGCGCATCAAGCCGGAATGGAGAAATTCCTCCCGGCCTTCACGGCTCTCTACGACAGTATGTCGGACGCGCAGAAGAAAACTGCCGACTCTATGTTCCGAAGCCACGCGCGCGCTGAAGAGAAGCAAGAGAGCAAAAAGACCTCGTGAAACCGAGAGTCGCTCTGACGATGGAGAGTCAATATGGAAATAAGATCTGAAAAGCGAATGCGCTCTAAAATCGGCCGAATCACGACCGTAATCGCGGTTGGATTCGTTCTTTGCAGTTTTGCCGCCGGATCGGGGCACGCGGCCGACAAAGGTGGCCATGATGCTCGCAGTGGCGCTCGGCATTCCGATAACCGCGGTCGTGGAGACCGCGGACGTGCCGTTTATGCGCAACCGGACAACTACTATGCGCCGCCGGCAAACTACTACGCTGCGCCGGAGCCCTACTACTACAACGACGCGCCTCAGCCGCCGCCCGAAGGTATCAACCTGTTCTTCGGGCTCTAGCATGCTCCTATAGCGGGTCGGCTTAGCCGAAACTGCCGTTCGGGCTGCGCTTCTGGACAGTAATGTGTCGGAGCGCAGCCCACCTCAGCATGAACTGGCCCAGCACTATCCATCCAACCAAACGGTGATGAGGAATACCTTCCCGCCGATTCCGATCGTTGCCGCGCGTATAATGGATGTCATTCTATTTCTACTTTCCCGTCGCTCATCTCTCTTTGACCTCGTTTCGTGTGATGTTCGTGAACGGACCAGGCCTGCTCCGCGCCTTTTACCTGAAACGTCGGGCGTATAGAAGGAGGCCGATTCCATCTAGCCAGTTCGGTAGGTTTGGTTATCTGAATGACGGACCTTGGCGATCGATCATAGCTTTCGCAATGACACTTACCGTACTCTGCGGAGAGGCAATAGCCTCATCGTGACCGGCTCATCGATCACGTTCTCCCGCTCAGCACTTTTATGCTGAACCGAACCGACAGAAGGAGTTGTGATCGTCATGAATAACAAACTGAAAACTGCGGCATTGTCTTTTGGCGTAGCAGTGCTTCTCGGAAGCGTAGCAATTGCGGGTGCTCAAACTGACAGCGTCGAAAAGAGCTCGGAGAGTCATCAGAGTGAGACCATTAACGCTCCAGCGCCCGGAGTGGTCATGGTTCAGCCTGCTCCGGTAGTGGTTGCACCGGCTCCGATGGTCGTAGCGCAGCCGATGAACACGAACCACGAGCATTCGTCGTCGCATTCGACTTCGAGCGAGAGTTCGCCTAACGGTGACTCTACTTCAGAGAAGTCGTCGAGCAGCAGAAGCAGCAGCAACGGCTACTAGCAGACGATAACTATACAGAATGAGCAGTTCCATCCGAGTCACTCTCGCGATGGAACTGCTCGTGATTCAAGGGTAGCGATAAGCATCGATTAAAATGGAACAGATCGGTTATGAAGGGAACATAAGTAGATTGCGCTAACCTGAGAAATCGAAGGACACTAAGCGTGCCCGGAAGCCCTCGACCACCTCCCCGTCCCAACCATCCAGCCCTTCCGAACCATCCACCTCCGAAACGCGCCAGGTGCTCGCAGTGATCAAAATCGTTCTGAAGTCGGAGGCGGCCGTCACGGTGTTTCAGGTGTTAAAGACGCCTCTGAGCGTTCTCCTCTATCCTACAGTTATCGCTTATGCCGAATCGAAAGCCGCCATCTATGTCGCCGATCCGCATGCCGACCTAACCGTAAGCCGCTTGGCAGAAGCCGGCGTTACGATGGAAATCGTGAAAACCTGATAGTTCCTATTCCGCAGATCTATACTTCAAAGGACTCAATGCAGCTGCTTGCTCGCAACATGCTGGGGCTCCCGAGGCACGTTCGTTCCTGGCCTTGTCGCAACGGAGGCGGACTTGCGGACCTTGATAGGTAAGTCTGGGATTCGCTTATTCATGGAGTCCTCCAGCTGGTCAGCGCAGACGACGAGCTGGCGACCCTGACGGATCACCAAACCCTCGCTCTCAAGCCGCGCCAAATGTTCCGTGACTCGTGGCCGGGAAGCACCCACGAGGTGAGCGAGGTGCTCGTGGCTGACCGCGATTCGCAGGAGGGTACCGCGCGAATCCGCGATTCCGAAATCGGTACACAATTCCAGCAGTGCCAATCCGACGCGCTCGTGAAGACTGAGGCTCAAGAAGCTGGAGCCTCGCAGCAGTAGTCGATACCACTGCTGAAGATTATTTTGATGAAATTGTCTGAAGGCGGACTGCGATGAGTGCGAGGTGATGGTGTCGAATTGCTCCCAGCCGAGGGTGCCTACGCGGCAATCATCGTAGGCCTCGATTTGGAATCGCGATGGAGTGAATGGAAGCGTCGGGAATTCCGGAATCGGCCCGGGCGGCAGAAGCGCGACCATTACCCGCTGAGTTCTAACGTTCAGGCAAGTAAGGCTGGCCGTCCCGGCGAGCAGAATGTGTGCATAGGAGGCTAGCTCCGACTCGCGCAAGATAACTTCACGCTTGTTGAAGTTGGCGATCTCCAGTGCAGTTACCAGATGAGTTTTGTCTGGAATGGAGAGCCAGGAGAATGCTTTCAGATGGCCGAAGAGTTCGAGGTCTGTCGCACGCGCTTTGTGTTCATTGTTCACATAGACATCTATGATGTCAGCCTATGCCGATCCCGATCGATATTAAAAACGAATTGTTCCCTAACCAAACGAATGCTGTTCTTTACGGAACACATTGTCAATGCGAATGGCGAACATGAGGCGAATTTGAAGAACTTCAGGGTTTGGGGCCTCCGTACTCGCGCAAGACGCTCTCGAGGCTGACAACCGTCTTTCGTATCTCCGCCAGCTGGCGCTCCAGGAGGCTACGGATTTCAGTCGAAGGCTGTTCGGCGATGGCCTTCTCATATTCAGCGCCGGCGGCCTCGGCATCTTTACGACACCACTCGACCACCCCGGTGTCCCCCATGCTCATCACGACTTTGAAATCCATGACGGTGCGATCGAACAGACCAGCGATGCTGCCCAACTTCTGTTCTCTGCTGCCGAAACGCTCGCGCTGCGCTTGTAACTCGTCGGCGGCACGTTTGCGAGCCTCGGACTGTTGGTTAAAAAACCTCGAAAGATACTCCTTGCCGACATCAAGCGCCGCGTGGTGATAGCGTTTTTGACTGTCGATACAAATCGATATTAGCGGGTCGAGGATTGTTTCAGGATTCACGCGCGCGTCTCCTTGGTCACTTCTTGACTGGCACTGACCTGATGCCGGCCTGGTCGCTCAGTTCGTCTACGGTGCGATTCGCGTCCTGCAACTGATCATGCAGTTGCTCCGCGCTCTTCTTCATAACTGGTCCAGCTTTGGTCGGTTGATTCTTGGCGATCGCTGTCGATATAGCGACCAGATCCTTGTGCATCGCCTTGGTGTAAAGCTTGGCCCAAGTCAGCTCGGCGACCAGTGCCGGCTTTACTGATTCGGTTTCCTCCGCGCCAGCGACGTTTTCATTTTCAATTGCCACTTTCGTTGCCTCAACGCTTTCCCGTCGAACGGGAAGACAATAGGACGTTTATTCAGGCCTTGCTTGCGGGCGCGTTCGGTTGGTCAAGCGAAAAGTGGTCAAAGGCGAGCGGAAGGACCACCGTTGGGCTGGATCAAGTTCGGATCGCGTTGTATGTCGACCTCGATGTATCGAGTCTATGTTGGGTATGACTCAGAAAGCTACTGAGTAGCCTCTGGTTTGGTTATATCAATAACGAAGAGCATCGATTGGTCGAACCCCTAGAAGTGAAGGGCATCCTATTCGGAAACCTCACAATTCATCCTTGCGCCGAGGTAAAACAATCGACGCGCGGTGGAGTGGAGTCGGCCGTGGCCGTGGATCGACTATTAGAAGAACCGCGCGACCGACGCGGCTTCAAGGCGATCTGAACCGAGCGACGAAGTATGCCGAAATGTTAGGGCTAGGGAGGCACGATAGGCATTTCGGCTACTTTAGTTCCGCAGGGAACCATTGGTCTCTTGTTGCAAAACTTTCATGATGACTAGAGTTGCCTATCACCCGCCTAAGGTCGTGCGTGTTGAGATGCACCGTAGGGCGTGGACGTGCTGACGGGGCGAGCGCACGGCCCTGTTCCCTCCCTCATCTGGGCTTTGTTACTCGCCGCAAGAGATCGCCGATGACGATGATCAGTATATCCAATCCCCGAGACGGCGACACGGTGAAAGAAGTCCGAAGGGCACTGAATGCGCTCGGAGTGTTTCAGATCTCTGACGCCACCATAATCAGCCGACCAGGCTTTGACATAAGGCTTCAGGTTCCCGATGGATGCGCTGAGGAAGCGTTTGCAGTCTTGCGAAATGTCGGTATACGAGCGACGAGGGTCAGATAAGAACCTTTACGCGCGAACCGACGAAATGACCGGGCAATCTTTCTTAGTCTTTCCTGGAATACTTATCATGATCGATGCTCGTAGGCGGGCGTTCGGTTCGCACCAGAGCCCGAGGACCAGTCACCGCGACATGCTGGTCGCTGGCGCGCTCGTGATAGTTATCGCGAGACGCGTCGGCTTGGACTCCATGCTGAAGGCCGGCACTGTACGAATTGGAGTTCCCGAAGCTCTGCGGAAACGCATGAGTATCGTTGTAGCCGCTGTTGTACGGATAAGGGTTACCGTACCCTCCGGCGTAGGGTCGCGAAGTGTAGAAGGAACCATTGTATCCATACGGACTGTTCGAACGCTCCTGACCACCGCCGAAACAACCCGCGGCTAAAGTCGCTGCCAGAACCCCGCCCAATATCATTAGTCTTCGAGAGCTAATCGTTTTCATATGTTCCCTCAGGTGTGAATGGTCTTGACTGATGCCTCGGACGCTCAACCGGATTTCGGCGATTTGTTCGCGAGGTCGTCAACAATTGAATTACGATCAAAGGATCCGTCGCCATAGTGCCATTCGTGGAGCCGATCGGAGTCACCTATTTGACCATAGGTGTCGGCATAGTTGTCAGTCCATTCCGGATGATTTACCGTGACCCAGTGATGCCGGTTCTTTAGCCACCAACTCGCGTCATGCCATTCATTGTGGCTGTCATAGTCACCCCATGCCTTTTGCCAAGGTTGGATAGCGGCTACTGGTGTGGTGAGAGCCAGAATGAGCGCCCCGGCCGCAGTGATTGCGGTCATGGTGCGCCGGATAGGATGGAGACGAGGTCGTCCCATTAGGGCCTCCCTCAAGCCTTGCCGTCAATACAATTTGCGTTGGTCTAGCGGAGCGTGGTCAAAGGCGAGCCGAAGGGCCACTGTCGAGCCGGATCAAAGTCGGACTCAATACGTTTGTCGATCCCGACACGCTGAGTCTGGGCTGGTCCTGGGGTTGCGGTCAAGGCAGTGTGAGTCCGGTTTCGCACTCGTTGTTCTCATGAGAACACTTACAGTTCGAGATCCGGAGAGTCACGCCCTCAGGCCGATGCCACACCACGTCGACGCCACTGTCTCATCTGGTGATCGGTAGAGGCTGTCGAGGTAGTCTGTTCCCGAGCTTTATTATCTAAAGCTCGACCGACCCGGCACGAAATCGGCGCAGTCGTACAGTTTGTGCCGGCGCGGACTCGAAAACGCCAATTTTATCGGGTTATTTGGTGGGCAGGGGTGGAATCGAACCGCCGACACAAGGATTTTCAGTCCTTTGCTCTACCGACTGAGCTACCTGCCCACCGAGGCGTTGTGCAGAACTTCCATTGCTACCGATCTGTGATGGCCGCAGCAACCGTCTCAGCGCTGCAAGTTGCCCGACCCGCGACTCCACGAAATCGATGACCTTCGCTTCGAGGTTCACTCCATCGAGGCGATCGATCTCTTGCACGCCGGTCGGACTCGTCACGTTCACTTCGGTCAGATAGTCGCCGATGATGTCCAGGCCGACGAAGTAGAGCCCGTCGTGCTCGAGGCGCGGGCGCAGCACCCGGCAGATCTCGCGATCGCGCGCCGTGACTGGCGCCTTGATGGTGTTGCCGCCGACGTGGATGTTCCCGCGATGCTCGTCGTCGCGAGGGACTCGAAGCGTCCCGCCAATCGGCTCGCCATTGAGCACGATGAGCCGCTTGTCGCCGTTGCGCACTTCGGGAATGTAGCGCTGTGCCATGATCGGTTGGGTCTCGAAGCGCGTGACGGTCTCCAGAATCGCGCCGAGGTTGCGATCGCCGACACTCACCAGGAAGACGCCTTCGCCGCCGTGACCACCGAGCGGCTTGACGATCATCTGCCCGCCTTGCTCGGCCATGAATTTGCGCAGCCGCGTGACATCGTAGGTCACCAGCGTTGGCGGAATCACTTCGGGAAAATTCAGTTGATAGAGTTTTTCGTTCGCGGTCAGCAGCGCATTGGGCCGATTGATGACGAAGGTGCGGCGCGTGTCGGCCAGCGCGAGCAGCATCGCAGCGTAGGCGAAGGCGCGTCGACCGGCGGATCCTTGCGCATGAAAATCGCGTGGAAATGCTCGAGCTGGTAGTCGGATGCCCTCGTCGAGGAATTTGTAGTGTGGCGTCGCGCGCGCGACCTCGCATCGCCGTGCGAACGCATAGGGCTGATGCCCGCGCGCGACGAAATCTTTCAATCCCGCGAAGTAAACCTCATGCCTGCGCGCGACCGCTTCGAGCATGAAAGCGAAGGTGGTGTCCTTGTCCACCAGCACCTGCGACAGCGGATCCATTACGAACAGAAATCTATGCGGCACCGATCAATCTCCTTCGCGAAGTTTGTCGAGTCAGCGCGGCCGCGATACTCACCGCCGCGATCGCCGCGGTTTCGCTGCGCAGCCGATTGTTGCCGAGACCAACGGCGACAAATCCGGCCCGCTGTGCCACCGCTCGTTCATCATCGGTGAAGTCGCCTTCGGGCCCGCATGCGATGATGATCACGCGCGGCTTGATTCGCTCGATCACCGACGCCATCGGCTCCGCGCCCATCGTGCAAATCATTTTGAGCGCGTGACGACGCGCCATCAGCGAGCCTGTCGCTTGCGAGCGTTTCGATCAAGTCCGCAAATGCGCCGGCTCATGGAGCTCCAGCGGCTGCGGGGTCAGGCTTTGCTTCGCGGCTGCCGTCGCGAGCCGTCGCCATCTGGCCATGCGTTCGGCGCCGGGTGCGCGCGGCCACACTGCGCGCGCATAGCATCGGCCACAATTCGGTCACGCCTAGCTCGGCGGCTTTTTCGACGATGAAGTCCATCCGCGGTCCTTTGATGATGGCGGTGGCGAGGATCAGCGGCGGCGTTTCGCGCGCAGACGCGGTCTTTTCGATGCGCACGAATCGCGCGATCGTCATCGAATCTCTCGATACGCGCGAGATGCTCGATGTTACCGTCGGTGAGAAGCGCGACGGAATCGCCCGCGCGCAACCGCATCACATCGCGCAGATGGATGCAACTCGGCGCCATCGATAATCGCGATGCCCTCGACGATCGGATGGCTGCAGCGCGAAGCGTGCCGGCCGGCTCATTCCGACTTCCTGAAACAGGCTTCAGCCTGTGTTCCTGATCGCGCATGCGGCCGAGGGGTTTACGGAAAACCAGCGTCGTCCAGCCGCGCGTCGTGATGCTGTCGATGAGCGCCAGCTCCGGCGTGTAGTGCGAGCAACAGATTTGGCCTCGCGCGCGAGAATCCCGCCCGAGCACCAGATGCCCGCCGCTGGCGACGAGACGTTTCAGATCGGGCGCCATCGCAATCAGCGTCTTGCAGAGGATATTAGCGACGACCAGATCGAATTTTCCTCGCACTTGCGCGACCGGTGTGGTCGAAAATGCGATTCGTTTCGCGACTCGCATTTAGATCCGGCGTTCTCGCGCGCGTTGTCGAGTGCGAGCGCGTCAATATCGATGGCGACGATTTTGCGCACGCCGAGCATCGCCATCGCGATCGCGAGGATTCCCGAGCCGGTGCCGACATCGATCACGCGCGCAATGTTATGTGCTCGATCAAGTCATCGATCGCGAGCAGCGCATTGCTAGTGGTCGGATGATGCCCCGTTCCGAACGCCTGTCCCGGCAGTACGGTGATGCTGATGCGGCCGGGCGCGGTCACTGTGCGATTCCACGGCGGGACGATCAGGAAGCGATCGCCGAGCGGCAGCGGCTCGAAGCGCTTCTGCCACATCGTCGCCCATCCCGGATCGACGATCGATTGCGGCGCGCCGATCGCGATCCGAATGCCGTCGAGCATTCCCGCCGCCCGCATCGCGCTTCGAATCGCGCGAAGTTGCGCGGGCCGAAGCGTCGTGAAGTACGCCTCCAGCTTAACCGGACTGCGCGAGCGTCGGCCCGCACGACCACCGCGCTCAACCGCGCATCCGAGCGCGCCATGACGCGACCAGAATCCCGCGGCTTCGTCTGCCAGTCCGGCGGGCGTTTCGAAGGTCGCTTTGAGGTAGACCGGCTGCGATGGCATCGGATGGATAATTACCGAACTGCTCGCCGCATGGAATGCATATTGAATTTAGTGCGGCACAGGCTTTAGCCTGTGTCTTTCGACGGTGGCGGAGGTGGCGATGCTCAACATCGCGCATCGCGGTTCCAGCGGAACCCATCCTGAAAATACGATTTGCGGCATTCCTCGCCGCGGCGGACGAGGCGCCGATATGTGCGAGCTCGACGTGCAGGCGACCGCGATGGCGCAGTAGTCGTGATTCATGATGAAACCGTCGATCGCACCACCGATGGCCATGGGCCGGTCGCGGCAACTCACGCTCGCGGAAATCCAGCGCCTCGATGCGGGCGCAAAGTTCGGCGCGCAATTCGCCGGCGAGCGCATCCCCACCCTCGATGAGGTGATGAAAGCGATGCGCGGCAAGCTCGGCCTCAACATTGAAATCAAAGAAGGCGCGGTCGAACGGCAGGTCTGCGCGCTGATGCGCTCCTACGACGCGCTCAGCACCTCGATGGTCTCGAGCTTCGAATGGAAGCGCGCTCGAAGCGGTACGCGCGATCGATGCCGACATTCGCATCGGGCTGCTCGCCGAAAAAAATCGCGACGCGCTGCATCGAGGCGGCCTCGGCGATGCATGCCTATGCCGTGAATCCGCGCTTCGACATGGTCGACGCGGCATTCTGCGACGATGCACACGGGCGCGGCCTCAAGGTGCTGGTGTGGACAGTCGATGCTCCCGAGGCGATGCGAATTCTGATCGCGGCGGGCGTCGATGGTATCATGACGAACTATCCGGCGCGGTTGAGGGACGTGATTGCTGGCGGAGGCAATGATGGCGCGATACGGCGACAACGCGATTGATGAGGTGCGGCAACGCGCCGATATCGTCGAGATAATCGGCGCGCACGTCCGGCTGCGCCGCACCGGGCGAAACTTCGTCGGGCTGTGTCCCTTCCATAACGAAAAGACGCCGTCGTTCTCCGTCAACGCGGAGCGCGGGTTTTATCACTGCTTCGGATGCGGCGCGGGCGGCACCGTTTTCAACTTCATCATGAAGGTCGAAGGGCTGAGCTTCCCCGAGGCGATTCGTTCGCTCGCCACGCGCTACGGCGTGACGCTTCCCGAGCTGAAAAATGACGGTCCCGCGGCTGCCGAGCGCGATGCCCTCGCGCGCGCCAATCAGACCGCCGCGGAATTCTATTCGCATGTGCTGTGGAACACGCACGACGGCGAACTCGCGCGCGAATATCTGCGCTCGCGTGGTATCAGCGTCGAGACCGCGCGCGCGTTCATGCTCGGGTTCTCGCCCGCGCGTCCGGCCTCGCTCGCGAAGGCGCTGGAGAAGCGCGGCCTCACTGATGCCGGTATCAAGGCCGGCGTCGTCAAGCGCGACGAGCTTGGGACTACACGATGCGTTTCGCGCGCGCGTGATGTTTCCGATTCGCGATGCGCAGGGCAGGGTGATCGCATTCGGCGGCCGCGTCCTCGATGCGCGGATGCCGAAGTACCTCAACTCGCCCGAATCGCCCGCGTATTCGAAAACGCGGACGCTGTACGGGCTTCACGAGGCGCGGCAAGCGATCGCGTCGCAGGATCGCGTCATCATCGTGGAGGGATACTTCGACGTGATCGCGCTGTGGCAGGCGGGTTTCCGCGAGACCGTCGCGAGTTGCGGCACCTCGCTGACGGTCGAACAGTTGCGGCTGTTGTCGCGATACACGAAGAACGTTTTCGCTTGCTTCGATGGCGACGCGGCTGGACGGAAAGCATCGCTACGCGCGCTGGAAATTTTTCTGCAGGCCGGGCTGCTTGGCCGCGGCATCTTCATTCCCACGGGATTCGATCCTGACACCCTGGTGCGCGAGCGCGGCGCTGCTTTCCTGGAGGAATTGATCGCCGCATCCGAATTGCTGGTCGACTATTTTCTCAAGGAGCAATCGCGCGAGGCGAAGGGATCGCTGCCGGGCCGCGCGCGCGCCGCCGAGAAGGTTGCAGAGCTTCTGAAGCTGGTCGGCAATCCCTTCGAATTCGATCTTCTCGCGCGTAAAGCCGCCGAGATGCTCGGCGTCGGCGAAGATACGCTGCGCAAGGCGGTTCGGGCACGGAGGTTCGCGCGCGAGGCGCGGCGAGCGTCGCATCGAAATCGTCAAAGAACCGCCGCGCCTCGATGCGACCACGGAGGCGGAACTCGGCTTGGTCGCAATCGTTCTGTTGCATCCCTCACTGCGCGCGGAAATTCGCGAATTTGCTCGCCCGACCTTTTCTCCGATGCGGCGTTGCGACGATTTTCGCCGAGGCATGCGCGCTGGGCGAGGTCGAAACCGGTTTCGACGAGTTCATCGGCGAGCGACTTGTCCGAGGAACAGCAGGCGCGCATCGCGGCGATCGCGGTCGGCGCACTGGTGGACGATCCCGCCAGTGCGCGAAAATTGGCCGAAGACTATAGCTTCGCGCTCAGCCGCCGGCAGACGCGGCGCGAGGTCGACGAACTCAAACGCGCCGCCAATTCACCGTCCGATCCCGGTAGTAGCGAAGGCGACGCGGTTGCGAGCGTGCAGGCGTTGATCGAATTGAAGAAGCGCAAAAGATCCAATGCAAGTTGAACGGTCGATTAGGGCACTTAATTCTACCTTCCAAAACTGTTACGATTGCAGTTACCCGATGTACGTAATGCCTGCCAGGGGGCCCATAGCTCAGCTTGGTTTAGAGCTGCCGGCTCATAACCGGCTGGTCCCAGGTTCGAATCCTGGTGGGCCCATATCCATAACTTCAGCACGACCGCACCAAAGCGTCCGATCGAAAATAAGCGCGCGACCCGCGTCGCATGCGCATCGGCCTATGCCGGGGAGAAGTTGAATTGCGCGAAGAAATAAGGCGGCTAATGGGCCTTCAGACTCTCGACCGCAAACTGAAGGAATTAGAGCAGTCGCTTTCCACCGTCGCCCTCCGTGTCAACCAGCTCCGCGACCAAACCTCCAAACAAGAGGCGGATCTCGAAAAGCTCTCGAGCGAAGAACAGGAGGCCACTGCCGCGCGTAAGAAGCTCGAGCGCGAGCTGGCCGAGGGCGAAGCGCGTCTGCGCAACAAGCGGATGCGCCAGAACATGATCCGCAACGACAAGGAGCTTCAAGCGCTCACGCACGAGGTCGATTCGCTGAAGGAAAACAATCAGCGCATCGAGGGCGAGCTGCTGGTAATGATGGAGAGCGCGGGTCCGCGGCTGACGAAAATCAAGGAACTCAGCGAGACGCTCTCGCAGTCGCGCACCGAACTCGCCGCGGGGGAAAAAGAGATCGCGGGTCAGGTTGAGGAGATCGAGGCGCAGATCGGCCAGCTGCGCCGCGAGCGCGAGAAAGTGGCGAAGGAGATCGATCCTACCCTGGTCTCGCGCTACGACATAATCTTCGCGCGGCGTCAGGGCGTCGCAGTTGCGGTCGCGAAGCAGGGGACCTGCCAGGGATGCATGCGACGTTTGCCGCCGCAGCTCTACAACGAAATCCAGAAGCATCTGCAGATCCACTTCTGTCCCGCGTGCCAGCGCATCCTGTTCTACGAAGAGACGCCCGCGACCAAATAGATTTGTGGCACAGGCTTCAGCCTGTGTTGCGTTTGTAGTCGCGGCGCGAAATCTCGTAGATTCGCGATATCCATTCTCGCGGGAGGATCACGCCGTGGCCGATCACACCGTCGCAGAAATCTCCACCGGTAAGCTTCGTGGCGCGCTCAAAGACGGCGTCCACATTTTCAAAGGCATTCCATATGGGGCATCGACCGCAGGTGCCGCGCGATTCAAGCCTGCCACCAAGCCCGCGCCGTGGAGCGGCGTGCGCGATGCGCTCGAATTCGGGCCGCGCGCGTTTCAGAACGACAACAGCTTCGGCCTTATGCCCGAGCTGATCGCGTTGTTCAATGCCGAGCCGCTCCCGATGGGCGAGAACTGCCTCGTGCTCAACGTATGGACGCCCGCGCTCGACGGCCGCAAACGCCCCGTCATGTTCTGGTGCCACGGCGGCGCGTTCATTTCAGGATCGGGTTCGTCGGGATGGTACGACGGAAGCAACCTCGCACGGAAAGGCGACGTCGTCGTGGTCACCATCAATCATCGCCTCGGCGTCCCGGGATTTTTGTACCTGGGCGATGTCGCTGGGGATGACTATGCCGCATCGGGCAACGTCGGAATGCTCGATATCGTGGAAGCGCTCAAGTGGGTTCGCGACAATATCGCGAGCTTCGGCGGCGATGCGGGCAACGTCACGATCTTCGGGGAATCGGGCGGCGGCGCAAAGGTCAGCGTGTTGATGGCGATGCCAGCCGCGCACGGCCTCTTTCACAAAGCCATCGTGCAGAGCGGTCCGGGCGTGACCATGATGACTCGTGGCGAGGCGAGCGAGACCGCGGCGATGGTGCTGAACGAGTTGGGCCTCGATGCGAAGCAAATCGACAAGCTGCACGAAGTGCCGGCGGAGAAGCTCATCAAGGCGCAGACTGCCGTGCTGGGCAAAGTTGGGTCCGGCCTCACGGCGTTGGCGAATCGACGCCGACTCGGTTTCAATCCGGTGGTTGACGGCCATGCGTTGCCGAATCATCCGTTCGATCCGGTGGCCCCGAAAATCTCCGCCAACATTCCGCTGATTATCGGCACCAACAAGGATGAGATTCTGCTGTTCGCGCCACAGCTCGCCGACCTTGACGAAGCCGCGATGATGACGCGGATGAAGGCGTTCCTCGGCGATGGCGGCGAGCGCATCGTCGATGCCTATCGGCGCGCGCGCCCGAATGCGTCGGCGGCGGACATCGCGGTGGCGATCACCAGCGACAAGTTCATGCGCATCGGATCGATTACGCTTGCCGAGCGGCAGGCCGCGCAACACGCGGCGCCGGTGTTCATGTATCTCTTCACGTGGGAGACTCCGGTGCTCGGCGGCAAGCTGAAATCGCCGCACGCGCTGGAGATACCGTTCGTGTTCGACAACGTCGGGACAGATCGCCTGAGTGGCGATATCCAAACCAAGTTCGCGCTCGCCGAAAAGATGAGCCAGACGTGGCTGGCGTTCGCGCGCACCGGCAATCCGAACAACGGCGCGATTCCAAAATGGCCCGGCTATTCAGGCGATCAGCGCGCGACGATGATCTTCGACAACGAATGCCGCATCGAACACGATCCGTATAGCGCGGAGCGTCTCGCGTGGCCCGCGACCTGATGCGCCGGGTCTAGACGTTTCCGTCGGAAGCAGGCGGGCTCGTGGGAGCGGTGATCTTCTTGAGCAGCAGAAGGCGTCCGCTTCCATCGAGCTCGGTCGGATTGCTGGTCATGATGATCTGATACTCGCTCTGCGCATTCTTAGGGGCCTGCGTCCAGATGCTGTCCCAGCAGAGCAGGTAGTCAGGTTTATTGGCGACTTTAAACAGGACGATCGGAATCGTACGCCGCGAATAAAAGGCGACGTCGTAGTCGATATCGAGCACATAGCCGACCGAATGATCATCCACCGTCTGCAGAGCGTTAGCGGTAAAATTTTTCAGCGCTAGAGTATTCGCTATTGCGGGAACGACGATCATGTTGGCTGCGAGGGCGAGCACGACCATTGCGGCCGAGATCCCGAGCGTGAGTTTGTGCGCCGCATTGGTACTCCTCACCAGATAGACGCCGAGTAGTATTGCGGCGAGCGGCAGCAGAACGCTCAACGCCAAATGCGCGGAGGCTGACCCGCGCAACATACCTGCCAAGTCGCCGTTTGCAATACCAACGATGCCCAGCAGCGAAGTCAGCGCGGATGGCCATACGCGCATCGTCGCAAGCGCGAGGAGCGTCGCGGTGCCGACAATCGTTATCGCGGCGCCATACATCGAGGAGAAAAATGCGACCAGACCAGCGGTGCTTGAGGGCGCATCGATCGCATCGACGATGTACAGCGCCGTGATTGTCGCGAGTGCCGGATATATCGGCAGAAGATAAACGCCGCGCTTGCTGTGCGAGAAACTGTAGAAGCCGAGCACGACCGCGAACCAGACGAAGAGGTAGACGAGGCGCGAATCGGTCCGACGTGGTGCGCGCAGCGCGCGCCAGAACACCAGCGCGAGTATGGGAGTCCATGGCAGGAAGCCGGCTGCGAGCGCGCCTTCGAGATAGTAGAACGCGTGCGCGTGACCTTCGTGAAAATCGGACGCGCCGACGAACCTGACGAAATTTTCTGCGATGAGCTGCTTCTCGATGAAGGCTTTGCCGCCGATGATCGACGCCGCGACGTACCACCATCCGGCGAGTACTGCGACGATCGCGATGCCTCGCGCGATCCTCAAATCGCCGATGAGATCCCATCGCCATCGCACTGCGATCCAAATCAGCGCGACCGCTGCGGGTAGCACGAGGCCGACCGGCCCCTTGGCGAGGATCGCGAGCGCGATTGCGACATAGAGCAGCGCGCGGCGCCGCGTCAGACCTTCGCCAACCAGTAGAAACTGGAAGAACGCAACTTCCATGAAAAGCGCGAGCGTCATATCGACGCGCGCACCGGTCGCCGACTGCATATACTGAATGCTGGTTGCCAGAATCAAAGCTGCGACGAATGCCGCGCGCTGCTCGAACAAGCGGCGCACGTAGTAATAGCAAACCAGCACGCCCGCGAGTCCGAAGATCGCCGAGGGCATGCGCACCGTCCATTCGCTCACGCCGCCCGCGAGTATAGAAAGGATCGCGCCGACCCAATGCATCAGCAGCGGCTTGCTGGGCAATTCGACGCCCGCGCGCATCGGGAGGATGACGCCTCCGCCGGTTGCGATCGCGAGGACAGTTACAGCCTCGCGCGGCTCGCCCTTCGTGTAGAACGGATAGCCGCCGAGGTTTGCGAAGAATATCAGGGCGCTGATGGCGCTCAGCGATGGAATCGCGAACAGCGGCCTCGCGATGGTGTCGAGCCATTGAGGTGCGGATGACGCCGGCATTTCGATGCGCTTATCGAGCGGCGCGGTGGCGGACTCATCGGCGATTTTCGTAGTCTCGTTCATTTCCAAAGTTCAAACGCTTGCGACTAACATAGCGGCGACGGGCGCCGGAAGCAGTGCCCCAGCCCTCACGCGAAGGAGTCATCAAATGAGAATTCAGGATCGAGTTGCAATCGTCACCGGATGTGGCCGCGAACGAGGAATCGGTCGTTCGATCGCGGTGCGGCTGGCGAAAGAGGGCGCGCACATTGTGGCCGGCGAGTATGGCCGCTCGATGAAAGAATATCCCGACGCGAAGTTCGGCCAGATGGAAGAACTCGAGAGCCTCGCCGCCGAGATTCGCAAGCTCGGGCGCAAATGTCTGCCGGTGAAGGTCGATGTCACCGACGAGGCCGAGGTTTCCGCGATGGCGGAGGCGGCGTGGAAGGAATTCGGGCGAGTCGACATCCTGTGCAACAACGCGGGCGGCGGTGTGGGCGGCGGTCCTGTGGTGCAACAGACGCTTGATTCATGGAACAAGACCGTCGCGATTAATCTGACGGGAACTTTTCTGTGCGCCAAACACATCGCGCCGAAGATCATTCAGGGCGGACGCGGCGGCCGCATCATCAATACCGCATCGATCGCGGGCAAGCGCGGCGGACCCGGGATGGCGGCGTACTCCGCGGCGAAGCACGGCGTCATCGGTCTGACCCGCAGCCTCGCGCTCGAGCTGGGTCAGTTCGGCATCACGGTGAATGCAGTCTGCCCCGGCTTCGTTGAGACGCAACTCTTCGAAGGCTTGCTTCAAATGGTCAGCGCGACGCGAAGCACCGATCGCGAGGGCGCGCGCAAATTCTTTACCAGCCAGGTTCCGATGGGCCGGATGGAAACCGGCGACGACGTCGCCAACGTGGTCGCGTTCCTCGCCTCTGATGACGGCAACTACATGACCGGGCAGGCGCTCAACATCTGCGGCGGCGTCGAGTGGCACTAAGTCGATAGTGCGGCTCTAGCGTATCCAATCAATGCGGGCCGGCGGGGGTGCCTTCCTTGCCGGTGCAGTCGCCGATGCGAGTGCCTTCCATCGTGCTGGAGCTGTCGATCGAATGGCCCATTACGGTGCCGGCGGTTTTCATCGTGCCGGTATAATGCGTCGGGCTATCGAACTTGATCGAGCCGTCGCTGTTGATCGAAAACTCACCGGTACATTGATATTTCCAGTCCAGCGTAGAGTCGGTTTCGTTAAACGAGGTTCGGACGCACTTTTCTCCCGGCGAACCGCGTGGCGCCGACAGCCTGGTGCTGAGGTCCTGTACCTGGTCCTTTGTAACGCAGGTGGTGTTGGTGCGCGGCGCATCAGGCTGACCATCGCGAGTGACGTTGACCGTGATCTTCCACGCGCCCGGTTCGGCTTTCAGCATTCCCGCCAATGATGACGGCGCGGTTGCCAATGCCGCCGCGCCGATCAACATCACTGCGAGCGTTTTTCGCATGAGCGGATGGGTTTAGTGTTTCGCGACGAGCTTCGCGTTGCCGTTCTCGTCGTATTCGTAAACCTCGCCGGCCGCTTCGGCGCGGGTCTTCTTATGCGAGCCGTCGCAGAAGGGCTTGTTCTTCGATAGTCCGCATCCGCAGACGTAGATCGGCAGTTCGGTCCCTTCCGGAATTTCGTAGGGGGCTTGGGCATCATGTTTGACTAGTCGAGCCATCTGATTGTCCTCACTTGATGATCGGCGCTCTTGCGCCGCGTTCTTCTCGCGCCACTAAAGACCAGCACGCGCGGGTACGTCAACCCGCTCAGGTGAGCGGCTGATGAACAGCTTCGGCCGCCTCGATGATTCCGCCGACCTTGCGATGCGGGTCTGCGCCAAGCACCAGCGCGAGCACTCCGCCGATTGCGATCAGCACGCCGGTGACTTCGCGCGAGGTTGGATGCTCGCCGAGAAACAGCATGGCAAACAGCATCGAGATGAGCGGAACTCCGGGCACCACCAGCGCCGTCGTCCATGACAGCGAAAGCCGGCTGATCGCGCCGTACCAGGTGAGTGCCGAGAGAAAATAAACGAAGAAGCCGGTCGCGAGGATGGCCATCAACAGGTGCGGTTCGCGAAGCTCCGCGAGTGCGGCGTGCGGGCGAAACAAAAACATCGGGATGAAGACGCACGCTGCGAAGATGAAGCGCGCGCCGGCGATGCTGATCGGCGTCAGGGGCGGCATCACGCGCAGGCCGAGCACGTGCGAGGTCTGCCAGAAAAGCGGCGTTACGAAGAGCATCATAGCGGCGAACATCGGCGAGAAAGCATTGCCGGCGAAGAACACCGATCCGATGCCGATGAGAATCGTCGCGGTCGCAAGCAACTGGCGCGAGGACGGACGCTCGCCGATCACGAGGGTCGACAGAATCAGCGAGTAGACCGGCTCGGTTTGCAGCAGGATCACGGTGGCGATCGCATCGATGTGCTGCATTCCGTAAATCATCGTGAGGCTGGTCATGACGGTGCCCGTCATCGACATCGCGATCAGCCACCCCACGTAACGAGGATCGAAAAGCTTCGGCAGCTCGCCCTGGTGATAGAGGATCGGAAGCGCGCATATCGCCGCGATGGTGGTGACCGCGGCGCAAAACAAGATCGGGTCGAGGCGAACCGCCGCGTAACGCGTCAGCACCGGCTGCGTCGCACCGATGAGCGTATTCGCGACCGCCATCGCGAAGCCGACCTGGAAGGCGCGCGAGTGTCGATGATGCCGGTTCGAGGCCGGCTGCTGCGGCGATCCAATCACCCGCCACGACTCATATAAATCGCGATGACCAAAATTGCGATCGCAATTCGGTACCATGCGAAGGGTTTGTAGGTGCGGCTGCGCACGAATCTGATCAGCGCCGCGATCGCGATCAAGCTGAACACGGCAGACGCGATGAATCCCGCTATCACGACTGCGTTGATTCCGCCGTGTACGATCTTCGGCATCTCATGCAGTCCCGCGCCGGCGATGATTGGTGTCGCCATCAGAAAGGAAAAGTTCGCGGCGTCTTCGCGCTTCACCGCCAGCAATCTGCCAGTCGTGATGGTCGAGCCCGAGCGCGACACGCCCGGGATAATCGCAAGGGCCTGGCTGAGTCCGATGAGGATCGCATCGCCGAGCGTCAATTCATCGATTTTTCGACGATTGCGGCCGACCACGTCCGCGATCCAGAGCACAATTCCCATCAACGCCAAGGTGGATGCGATTAGAAGAGGCGAGCGGAAAATCGTCTCGGCCTGCTTCTCGAGTAACAATCCGATGATCGCGCCTGGTATCGAGGCCGCGATTAGCAGGATGAGTAATCGGCGCGAGGGCGGGTCGGGGCGGACAATCGAGGCCGCCATCGTCAGCCATTCGCGGGAATAGTAGATGAGCAGCGCCAGCAGACTTCCGAGGTGCAGCGCGACGTCGAAGGCTAGCGTGTTCAGTTGGGGATCGTTCCATCCGAACAGCCATGGAACCAGAACTAGATGGGCCGAGCTGGAAACCGGCAAGAATTCGGTCAGTCCCTGGACGGCGCCGAGGACAAGTGCCTGAAATTCGGTGGTCATGAGTTTTCCTCAGCTCGCGTCGCGGCAAGCTGTCGCGCCTTTACGCTCGTTAATACATCCTTCGTCGACTATCGCGTTTGATATCATCATCTAGTCGCCCTTGACGGGCATCGATGTACCCTTACAATCAATAATGGGTATGGGGAGGCGCGGGGATCAGGAGGACCGTCCGTATGTTCGCAAACACCCGAGGCAAGGTAATACCGCTACGCGAGAGCAGTATAATCGGGGAAGGTGACCGGATCTCCGACCGCACCATGGAGGCATTGCGTGCCGTGGCCACGCGGCCGTTTCCCTCGGTCGCGACCACTCCGCGACTTCCCGCGATGATTCCCGACGAGATTCTTGACTACTTTGGATGGGTGTTTTGCCAAGGTGGATTCCTGAATCTGCATATGACATTCGAGCAGTTTCTCTCGGTCGTCGCGGCGGTGAGTCCGGCCGCGCTGTGCCCCGAATACGACGCGAGCGAACTGGGCGCGGCTGACTGAACCAGCGACATCGCACGACATCGCAGTAAACCTATGGTCTGCCACCAGGATGTGGCGCGGTCGCGCTAGGCTTTGGGATCAGCGAATTCGCTACCCATACGCTTTGAAGCCCTGCGGTATCATTCGCTGATTTGAGGCCGTTGTCTTTCGCGATCTGAGGCCAGTTGTCCGGATTACCGGTGACGCGCTTCGACAATGCCGCGAGGTCCTCACCCGGTAACAACGCGAAATTCACGCCGCCGCTGCCGGGCGTCAGCGGTGGTGGCGGCAGATTCGAAGCGAGTTGATCGAAGTCGTTGAACAGGTTGAGTTTGCGGCTCGGCTTGTAATTATCGATCTGGTCCTGCGCGATGTTCTCGGTACGGACGTTCGCGATGATTTTGCTGCGACGGCTTCCGTCGGACGCGATTTCGATTTCGTATCGATATTGTGCGGCTTCGCCGGCTAGACCCGACAGAACACCGACTGGCTGATCGGCGGGTTTCCAGAAGGTGACGATTTTGTGCTCCGGCTTGACATCGAACAGGACGCCTTGGCCACGCAGTACGTCCTGGGTCATCACGAAGGCCTGATCGTCGGGAAAATTAACCTCGTGCTCTTCGCCGACCGCGACGTTGTTATCTCCGTGGGTCCAGTAACTCCCGAAGCATCCTTGTAATAAGGGTAACAGGGCAAGAAAAATGACGAACGCGACGACGGCAACGCATCGAGCAATCCGAAATCGCGAGAAAAAACCCTCCGCCGTCATCGCGGGATAAAGAAAACCATGCGCTATCGACGTGCGCAAGTATTGCGGCGCGAAAGCATTGTGGGAGAGCATTGTAAAAGCTCGCCTCAAACGATAACTAATACTTCCCTCTCTATGGCACCGAGTAATCAAGCGCGTCATGTAGTAGCGGTGATCGGCGCGGCAACCGCGGGCTCTGAAATCGCCAGGATTCTGGCGGCCCGCGGCGCATTGGTCGTCGTCTTCGAGCAGAACCTCCGGCCCTTCGGAAAAATCGAGGACGGGCTGCCGCGATGGCACGTCAAGCAGCGCAAAGATGAATACGAGGAGATCAACAAGCGCCTCGATCATCCGAATATCGCGTTCGTTCCAGGCAACCGGCTCGGACGCGAGATCGATTTCGAGGATCTGCGCACGCGTTGGGGCTTCAATGTCATCGTGCTGACCCACGGCGCATGGCGCGATCGCCCGTTCCCGGTCGAAGGCGCCGATCAGTTCATTGATCGCGGCCTCGTCTACCAGAATCCGCTCATCTACTGGTTCAATCACTATCTCGAAAAGAGCTACGACGGCCCGCGCTATGACCTCACGCCCGGCGCGATTGTGGTCGGCGGCGGTCTCGCTTCGATCAACGTCGTCAAGGTTCTGCAAATCGAGATGACGCTTAAGGCGCTCGGCGCGCGCGGAATAAATGAAGGCATGGTGCGGCTGGAGCGCGAGGGCGTTGAGCCGGTGGTCGAATCGCACGGGCTCAAGTATGCCGACCTCGCGATCAAACCGTGCAAGCTGTTCTATCGGCGTCGCGTGATCGACATGCCGCTTTCGGATGTTCCCCCCGATGCGCCGCCGAAGCGTCAGGAGGCGATGCGCAACGCGCGCGGGAAGATCCTCGAAAAGGCGATGCGCAAGTTCCTGTTCGAATTCCAGGAGCTTCGCGTGCCCACCGGCGTCATCGTCGAGAATGGCAGGATGGTGGGCGTCAATTTCAGCCGCACCGAGGTGGCCGACGGACAAGTCCGCACCCTTCCGAATACCGCCGAAGAAGCGCGCGCCGAAATGATCATCAGCTCGATCGGCAGCATCCCCGAGCCGATCCCCGGCATCCCGCAGAAGGGCGAGGTCTATCAGTATCGCGACGTGAAGAGCGGGTTGATCTTCGATGGGCCTACGGCCGTGTTCGCGGCGGGCAACGTGCTGACCGGCAAGGGCAACATCAAGGATTCGCTCGACAGCGGAACCGAGATCGGCACGCAAATCGCCGAGGCTTACCTGGGCCTCAGCGACGAGAAGCTATCGATTCCGGATATCGCGCGGGAGAAGGCCGCCGCCGAAGCCGAGCAGGTCGCCTCCGCGATGGACGCGCGCCCGGTGCTACCTCGCGAGAGCGTCAATGACATCCTCGCGAAGGTGCGCGGCCTCCAGACTGCGGTGGGCTACAGCGGCAACTATCGCGAGTGGATCGCGAAGGTAACGCCTCCGGATTTGCAGTAGCTCGACGCGCTACCTCTCACCGAACCATTGCACCTGCATTCCCAGCGCACGCGCTGCTTGAGCAAAGTTTCGGTCGGCAGTGGCCACTTGTCCCGCCGCAATGTCGGTTGCGATGGCGAGATGCAACGCATCCAACGTTCTTAGCGAAACCGTAGTCAGCCTTTCCAATAGATCGCGGGCGTTGATCGCATGACGATCTTCCAAAGGGTGTACTTCGAGAAATCCATCGAGGATGTCGTCCTCGAAGTCAGCAAGTGCATGCTTTTCGATTTCCGTGCTGATGTCGCGATTACGACGACAACGTCCGAGTAAGCAGCGAAACTCTACTAGTGTCAATCGACTAATCGAAGCTGCCCGAGTATGTGCCGTGAAGCGCTCAAATTCATCTGAACCCGTTTCACTCAAGTAACGCTTCGCCAACGCACTTGTATCTATATAAATCGGACCGTTCAGCGCGAATCTCTATCCTGCCGAATGAGCACTTCGCTCGGGACTTTCATCTTAGGCATCGATGCACGCAACGCAGCGCGCGAGGGCATTCCGCGCTCAGGCCGGATCGGTAAAATTCTGGCGAGCGGCCGACCTCGACGGGTGACAACGACTTCACCCGCTTCCGCGATCAGATCATCTAGATGCGAAAGCGCGGCCCTAACTTCGCGAATGCTTAAAGTCTTCATTGGATCATTACCACGAGCATTGTGACACATCGCCACACTTGTGTCACTTGGGCAACCCTTTGTCATTCGTAGGGTTGTTAAGTTTCCCGATGCGCCTCGCTACAATCGCGGTCTATTTTCCGAGCCGCAGGAGTTTCCCGTGGATGAACTGAAGCGTACCGATCCCGAGATCTATGATCTCATCAAAAGCGAAGAGCGCTACGAGATCGATTCTGTCCGCCTCATTCCCTCGGAGAACTACGCCTCCAAAGCCGTGCTCGAGGCGAGCGGCTCGCTGTTGCAGAACAAATATTCCGAAGGCTATCCCGGCAAGCGCTACTATGAGGGTCAGCGCTATATCGATCAGATCGAGACGCTCGCGATCGAGCGCGCGAAGAAACTGTTCGGCGTCGAGCACGCCAATGTCCAACCATATTCGGGATCGCCGGCCAACCTCGCGGTATACACCGCGCTGCTGAAGCCGGGCGAGACCATCATGGGTATGCTGCTTCCGCACGGAGGTCATCTGACCCACGGATGGGACGTGAGCGTGACGAGCAAGTTCTGGCGTTCGGCGTCATATCCGGTCGATCGCGAGACGCATCGGATAGATTACGATGTTGTGCGCGACCTGGCGCGCAAGGAAAAGCCGCGCATCATCGTGGCGGGCGCGACGGCCTATCCGCGCCTGATCGATTTCAAGGCATTCGGCGAAATCGCCAAGGAGGTCGGTGCGTACTTCCTCGCCGATATCGCGCATATCGCCGGCCTTATCGTGGGAGGAGTGCATCCGTCGCCGGTGCCGTATGCCGACGTCATCAGCACCACGACGCACAAGACGCTGCGCGGGCCGCGTGGCGCGATGATCATGTGCAAAGACGCGGTCGCCGCCGATATCGATCGCGCAGTGTTTCCCGGACTCCAGGGCGGACCGCATAATCAGACCACCGCGGCGATTGCGGTCGCGCTCAAAGAAGCGTCGACGCCGGAGTTCAAGGACTATGCGCATCGCATCGTGCGCAACGCCAAGGCGCTGGCCGAGGAACTCCTCGCGCGCGGCTTCAGCCTCGTGTCGGGCGGCACCGATAATCACCTCCTGCTCATCGACCTCACTAATAAGAAGGTCACCGGCAAGCAGGCGGCCACTGCCCTCGATAAGGCGGGAATCGTGTGCAACTCGAACACGGTCCCGTATGACCCTCGCAAGGCATTCAGCCCCAGCGGCATCCGGCTGGGCACGCCGGCGGTGACCTCGCGCGGGATGAGTGAGGCCGAGATGCGCCTCATCGGCAAGTGGATGGACGACGCGATCGCGCAGCGCAAGGACGACGCGGCCCTCGCGCGCATCGCGGGTGCGGTGCGCGAAGTATGCCGGAAGTTTCCCGCCCCCGGCATCGTCGAGAGCTGACGCGCCCCGTATTCCCTTTTTCATAGCGTTGGGAGATGCTGATAGATGGGCTCGCGCCTTTTCGAGCGGCGGACTGGATGTATTCTTTGTGCAAATTGACAAAACGAAGCCAAATAACCAAGTAAATTAAAGGAGTTTCTATTTTCGAAGTGTAATAACCGATGATCTGTTGCCGGTGCGCCATGAGTCTTGAATGACTTGACGCAGTGTCGAAACAATTCCAGTCGCTATTCCGCTACATCGCGCTTGACTGCTACAAATAAGTGATAAATACTCTACAACTAATCAAAGCTTGATTAATCAATTCGTAATAATGTTCAGTCTGTTTCATCGCTGGTAGGCGAATATCGACAGATGGCACGCGGAACACCCAAAACCTCGAAACGTCAAAAGACGCGTGACGTATGGCGGGACTGCTTGGACGATTCCCACTTCCTCGAAAAGCACAAGGTGACTGGCGAGGATCTCGAAATACTCAACGACTTCTCGCCGCTCGGCGGGGTCAAAGGACAAGGCGACGTGCTCTTCATCCTCGATACCATCCGATGGGCGCGCGCTAAGAAGTAGTCATCGACGACGCCAAGTCCGCATCGAGAAGTCCGCAGCGTAAGGGGAGGCGCGGATGGAGGCTCGAAACGACAGACGGAATCAGTCGGCGCGCGGAGGTCTCGCCGTCGAGACGGTCCTGGTCCTCGCGGGGCTCGCGATGCTCCTCGCGGTGGCGGTGAAGCGGATGGGCGGCACCGACGCCACCGTGGTCGCGGGGCCAGTGCATTCGACCTCCGCGCAAGGTTCGGCTTCGCGCTAGAACGGTTTCCCCTTCAGCATCACTCCCGGGTTCGCGCAAAATCGCGGCAGCCGCCCTTCCAACGCCGCGATGATGTTATCGGTAGCAATATCCGCCATTTTGTTGCGGGTTGCATAGCTCGCACTTCCGATGTGCGGCGTTATGACGACATTCGGCAGCTTCAGGATCGGATCGCTGGATGCGATCGGTTCCGGCGTGGTGACATCGAGTCCGGCGCCGCCTAGATGTCCAGTCTTGAGCGATCGATAGAGCGCGCGCTGATCGACGACCGGTCCGCGCGCGGTGTTGATGAGAATGGCGCCGGGCTTCATCGAAGGCAATTCCTTCGCGCCGATCAGATGTTTCGTCTCGGGCGTCAGCGGCACATGAAGCGAAACGAAATCCGATTCGCGCAACAGACGATTTAACGTAACGCGCGTCGCACTCGGGACCTCCGCGTCATCTTTCGTCGAGCGGCTCACGTACAACACGCGCATGTTGAAGCCGATGCCGCGGCGAGCCATCGCGCGTCCAATCTGCCCCCATCCGATGACGCCGAGGGTCGCGCCCCACACATCGGGACCGAGCAGCACCGAAGGTCCCCACGTTTGCCACTTACCCGCGCGAACTTCCCGATCGCCTTCCGCAACACGGCGCGCGGTCGCCATCAGCAGTGCGAATGCGAGGTCGGCCGTCGCATCTGTAAGCACGCCCGGCGTATGGCCGACGGCGATTCCCGCCGCGGTCGCCGCCGCAACATCTACATTGTCGAGGCCGACCGCGAGGTTGCTGATGACGCGCAGCTTTGGCGCCGACGCTATGAGATCCGCATCGATGCGGTCGGTCACCATCGTGAGCAGCGCGTCGATATCGCGCGCGCGGCGTAGCAGTTGCGCATACGGGGGCGGCGTCGCGTGCGGCCAGACCTCGACGATCGCGTGCTTGCGCAACTTCGCGATAGCCTCCGGAGCAATCGCGCGTGTGATGAAAACTCGGGGTCTGTTTTTAGCCTTCAGGCGCAAGGTTCAAATGTTCTCCCGCGTTTGCTATACGCCTCGAATGTGAACACCACCAACGCGAATAAAATCATTGCCGACGCCGCCGCGGCGGGACGCTCGGCGCTGTCAGAAATCGAATCCAAAAAAGTCCTCGAAGCGATCGGCATTCCGTCCGCGATCGCCGAGCGAGCTGCGAGCGCCGACGATGCGGTGTTGATCGCCGCGCGCATCGGCTTTCCGGTGGTGCTCAAAGTATTGTCGCCCGAGGTCACTCACAAGAGCGAAGTCGGTGGCGTCGAGCTCAACCTGGGCTCGGCGGCCGAGGTGCGCGAGGGCTTCGATCGCATCCGCGCGTCGCTAGCGAAGAAGCAGCCGGGCGCGAAGTTCGAAGGCGTCGCGGTGCAGCCGATGGCGAGGGCGGGTGTCGAGCTGATCGCCGGCATCGTGCGCGATGAACGCTTCGGTCCGCTGATCGTCGTGGGCCTCGGCGGCATCTTCGTCGAGATGTTGAAGGACACCGCGCTGCGTCTCGCGCCCGTCGATGCGAAGGAAGCGCGTGCGATGCTGGAAAGCCTGCGCGGCGCCGCGATGTTGCATGGCGTGCGCGGCGGCGCGGCGGTCGACCTCGATGCGATCGCCAATGCCATCGCGAAGCTTTCCGAATTCGCGGCGGCGACGCCGGAAATCAAGGAAATGGATCTCAATCCGATCGTCGCGTATCCGAATGGGATCACGACGCTCGATGCACGCATTCTCATCGGTCCGAAACCCGCACCCATCAATGCCGATCCGCGCCGCGCCGAACGCTTCGAGAATCTCAAGCGCGCGTTCGAGCCGAAGGTCGCGGTCGTTATCGGCGATAAGAAGATGGGCGGCTACATGTGGCTGCGCGCGCTCAAAAATTTCACCGGCAAACTTTATTCGGTGCAAATCGATCCTAACGAAATTCCCAACATCGAGGCGATGGGTATCGAGAACAAGAAGAGCCTCGCCGAAATCACCGAGCACATCGACTATGCGGTCAGCGCGGTGCCGCGCCAGGTCGCGCCGATCATCCTAAAGGACTGCGTCGACAACAAAGTCGGCTCGATCGGATTTTTCACTTCGGGATTTTCCGAGACGACCGAGGAGCTCGGCATCCAGCTCGAACGCAAGCTGCGCGAGACCGCGGTCGCATCCGACATCGCGCTGGTCGGTCCCAACTGCATGGGGCTGTACAGTCCGCAATTCGGGCTCTGCAACTATCCGGATGAGCACGTGGGCGAGGCCGGCGACGTATGCTTCATCTCGCAGAGCGGCACGCACACCATCAACTTTTCGGTGCAGGCGGTTCCGCACGGCATCAAGGTGAACAAGGCCGCATCGATCGGCAACGTCCTGATGCTCGAGGCCGCGGATTACATCGACCTGATGGCCGCCGATCCGAAGACGCGCGTGCTCGGCATGTATATCGAGGGCATGCGCGATGGTCGCCGCTTCTTCGAGAGCGTGCGGCGCGCGGCAAAAAAAATGCCGGTGCTGATTTGGAAGGGCGGTGTGACCGAGGCCGGTGCGCGCGCGACGTTCTCGCATACGGGCTCGCTGGCGACGCCGGGCGCGGTATGGAGTGCGGCCGTGCGGCAGAGCGGTGCGGCATCGGTCGACAACCTCGACGCGATGCTCGATGCGGTCGAGCTGGTCGCGCGCGGGCGCGAGCTCAAAGGGCGCAGGATGGGTCTCGTCGCGATGACGGGTGGGCAATCGGTCGGCATCACCGACACCTTCGCGAGCGCGCAGCTCGAAGTCCCGACGCTGTCGGACGCTTCATATGATGAGCTGAAGACGTTCTTCAATATCATCGGCGGCAGCTATCGCAATCCGCTCGATGCGGGCGGGACGATCGGCGGCGGCATCAATCAGGGCAACCTCGACAAGATTCTGAGCATCCTCGATCGCGATCCGGTCATCGATGCGATCGTGCTGGAAGTCGGCACTGGCTTTCGCGCGCAGCGATGGGCGACGCATGAGGACGAGCTGACGCGGATGCTGGATCGTATCGCAGAGTTCGCGACCGCGACGCCGAAGACTTTCGCGGTGGTGCTGCATCCTGCGCATCTGGAGGCGATCGTCGCGCGCGCAAAGGAATTAGCGCGTGAGCGCGGTCTGGTGGTCTTCGATACCTTCGAACGCGCCGCCGCCGCCTTCCGCGCGGCCGCGGATAGTCATGAGGCGAGAGCGCGGCTGACCTAACCCCCATCCCCTTCCCTTTATGGAAGGGGAGAAAATATTTCCGGCTCCGCCGGATCGCATTTTTCCTGGTAGGGGCGGTTCGCGAACCGCCCGCCAAGAATCTTCGATGGGTTTCATCCGTCTCTCGATGAGAGAGGGAAGGGACGATAGCGCGATTCTCGCGATGGCTTCAAAAAGAAGCGCGATAGTCGAGTTAGAGTCGCGAACCCCTCATTTCATCAGAGCGACCAGAACTGAGGCAAGTTTCAGCGCGTCGAACACAACAGATTCAAGCGCAGGATGTCCGCCGTGCGCATCGCTCATTCTCGATCGAAGCGTCTGCAACACATAGGACGCCTGGTTCAAGGAACCTTTGAGATTCTTGCATAGGATCTCGGCGTCCTCACCTCTCCAGCCGAGCGCTACCAGTTGCGTCTTCAAATCTGACAATTTTCCATTTGCCTCTATAGCGGTCCCAACTTTCTTCTGAAAGGATTCCTCCGAAGAGATGTCTCCCAAGGAATGCTTTCGGTAGACATCGGCGGCGGCATTTTCGACTGCACCGCAGGCCGACGTAAGCGCCCCATCCAAGTCTCCCTGGATGAGTCGAGTTAGCGCCGTTGAAAATTCCGTCAGCGAGGATGCCGGAAGAAAATGCATCTCGCGCTCATCAAAGAAGTCGAGCCGAACAAACGCTCCGTCTAGATATTGAAAACCATGATCGCGCAAAAGAGTTCGGACGCGTTGCTGGATCTCTTCGTTCGGATTTTCCACTAGGTGTTGAGCGAGAATTCGAATTGTGCGTGACTTTTCGACCGACGAAAATTCTCTGAACTGTCGATCCAATCCAGCCATGAGAGGCGCCCAATGCTGCTGATCGCCCGAGGGGAGCAGTCCGCTTGAACGGAATATTCTTGCAGTCGGGGTGATACCGAAATTTTGCTGAACTTCCGAAGCTAGAGCCGAATAGATCCGGTCCAATTCTTTGTCAGTCAATTCATAGGTCTCAGTTGGCATCGTAAACCTCCGCGCCGACTGCACTACGACTCGGAAGGCATTGAATCGGGCTTAGCGGGCGCGGTGCTAGATATGCTCGCGAAACCGCTTGCTCTCAAAAGACCACGGAAGGCATGGCTGTTATTCCTTTGTATTGCGCCGTCTTATTTCGTCCCAATCCACCGCTCTGTCGTAAGCGCGCGAAAGCATGTCCATAGCGTTTGGTGGTGTGGGTGGCTGTGCTTCCGCTAGCCAGATAGCCCGAAATGAGTCCCAGTCCGGTACCACATATTTCTCGCCGACATGGAATTTCGGCGCCCTACACTCTAGTACGCTCAAGACCGTACCTTTGCCAACTCCGGGAGCGCGCTCAGCCAGCATCTTCGCTTCACAAATCCGATAGATTAGCTTCAGACGCTCGGTTACCGGCAGCGCTGTTCGCACTAGAGAGCCGAGTGCTGCCGTGGTGCCGCTTCCGATCAAAGCGAAACCATCTACGTTGTGGTGATCGGTTTCGATCTGAAGTTGACCGGCACGTGTCCACAGTTGCTGCACTGTGAATATGTGTGCTTGCCCGACGGGCGAGAAACCAAATACCAAAAACTGAATGCCGATCTCGATCTGTTCAATTTGCCGATTTATTCTTGCGAATTCTTCCTCGCCGAACTCAGCACGCCCCTCTTCTCGCCAGCTACTTAGCGTATGACCGTATTTGCCAAGAACTGTGTCCACCGCGAGCAAGTGAGAGTGGTTATGGAAGGCGTTGCGGAATACGTCAGCAACCTCTTCCAAGTCCCCTTCTCTTGTAGCCAACCGGTCTTCGACAAACCGCATCATTGGCGTGAGCGGACCCAAATCATTTCCAGAGAACATGGCGCGCCAGCGTGGGTGAATTTTGAACCGTTTAAAAACGGCATCGTCCACCGTGATATCAGGGTAGGAAAGCATGCGGTCACATATTGCGATGATCGACTGGTGCGTTACCGGGTCGACGCCCGGACCGCCTTCATAGTTGACGCCTCTCACGGCAATGCAAATTGTCATACGATCAACTCCCCCGTAATTAACAAAAACATGCCAGCAAATAACTGCTTGTATAGTTCCGGAGTCAAACGAACCAATCGTTGGAGAAAAACAGAGGAAATAGGGTTAGGTTTCTGTCAACCCGCGCACTCCTCGCGATAAATGCTGTGCACGACATCTTCGCCATACATCCGTTCCAGGCGGCGCAACCCGAAGTGGTAGTACGCCACCTGATTGAAGAAGTTCGCGAAGTAGGCGTTGAGTGTCGCGCCGCCTACCGCGCCTGCGATCGGAACCATCTCCGCGTATGCGAGGTCGACCGCGAGATAGCCGAGGCGGCTTGCCAGAGCGCCAATCAGTCGCGTCACTTCGGGCGCGGCGCCGCGTGAGAGCGCTTCGGTGAGTTGGAGGGTGGATTTTCCCGCGAGGAAGCGGCTGGCGTCGCGAATCAACAGCGCGAGGCCGACGCGCGAGGTCAGATACGACGACTCCATCGCGTCTTCCGAACTCGAAGGAGTGCCGAGGCCGAGCACCGATATGCATTCGAGTCGCGTCGCAGGATCCTCGAGGTCGGCATCGAAGTCCCGCGCGATGGCCGCGATCGAGCGCAGAATTATCAGCGTCGTGATGGGCAGCTCGATTGGTAGCGCGGCGAGGCCGAAAGCGCCGCCCATCCCACCGAGGATAGCGGCCGCCGTCACATGCATCGCACTGCGAGATTTGACCACCACGCCGGAGAGCGTCGAGACGTGTTTCTCGTCGGCGTGAAGCGAACCGCCGAGCGTTTTGGTTGCCCATCCCACGGCCTCGAAGAGCGCGCGCTGGATGGCGCGTTCGACGCGTTCGCCGGCCCACGCGGGTAGCCAGTTGATCACGGACTCGGCGGGCTTGCCGATCGCATTGAGCAGCTCGATCAAATGGCCGGGGCGCTCCAGTTTGCGCACCGCCGCCGCGATGAAGGCGCGATCTTCGAGAGAGATTGCGTCGCGCGCGGGACGAGCCATCGTGAGGTCGGATTCCATCGCGATCACCTCGACGATGATTGTAGCGCGTGGGCCCCGACGAGACGCTAGCGATATTTAACGGGAGTGAGCGAGGGTCGCATCCTGAGGCGAACACGGCCCTCGCTCGGATAATGCTGAATCTACTCGACCGGTTTCAACTCCACGCGACGATTCTGCGCGCGGCCTTCGTCGGTATCGTTGGGCGCGACGAAATTGGTCTTGCCGAAACCGCGCGGGATGAGCCGCGACTCCGGAATGCCCTGGCCCTCGAGGTAGCGCGCCACCGCATCGGCGCGGCGCTGCGAGAGCTTGAGGTTGTATTCCTCGCTGCCGATCGCGTCGCAGTAGCCGTCGTCATAGACGTTCACATCCGGATGGGACTTCAGGATTTCCGCGGCCTCATCGAGGATAGCGGCATCGCCGGGTCGAATCTTCGATTTGTTGAAATCGAAATGGACGCCGCGCAGCACCAGCTTCTCATGATGCACTTCGGGTGTGGGGGGCGGTGGCGGCATCACGACAACCGGAGCCGGTGCGGGAGGTGGCGGTGGCGGAGGAGGAATCAACGGGTCGCAGATCTCGTGGCCTATTACGGCGCCGACGATGCCGCCGATCACTCCGCCACCCACGCCGGTCGCGATGAGTACATTGGTGTGCGGATGTGCATTCTCCGAATACGCGATGGCGAGGCCTGAACCGGCGCCAGCAGCCGTTCCCAGTAGGCCGCCCACTGCGCCGCATGGGCCCCATTGGCGCGGCGGTGGATATGAGGTGGAGCATCCCGAGATGGCGATGGCGAGCACAAATGCGATCCAGGTCACGAGGGTGAGGTTTCGATGCGTCGGGCGAGGCTTCATGGGAATCGCTTCTCCTCCGGATGTGTACGCGTCAGTTCGAAGAACCCGATCTAGCGCGGGAGTTTACCCGTCGGCGAATTCCACCGGAACAAAGTTCGGTTAACGCGGCATTACGAAATTAATAAAAGCAGCCCGCGGGCGGTTGAGGTGGTCGAGGTTGGTGGCGTGCGACGGCGCGCTCATACTGATTGTATGGCCACACACGAGAGCCTCGCGCTCCAACTCATACCTCCTCGCGCGAACTGGAAGAGCCTCGCAACGGCCGCCCGCGATTGCCGCGCGTGCGACCTATGGAAGAACGCCACCCAAACCGTTTTCGGCGAAGGCGCCGCGAACGCCGAAGTGATGATGGTCGGCGAGCAGCCCGGCGATAAAGAAGACCTCGCGGGAAAGCCGTTCGTGGGGCCGGCCGGAAAACTCCTCGACAAGGCGCTAGAAGAAGCCGGCATCGATCGCAAGCGCGTCTACATCACCAATGCGGTGAAGCATTTCAAATGGGAGCCGCGCGGCAAGGTGCGGATTCATAAGAAACCCAACGGCAAGGAGATTGCGGCGTGCCGCCCGTGGCTCGACGCGGAGATCATCACGATTCGTCCGAAGGTGATCGTCGTGATGGGCGCGACGGCGGCGCAGGTACTACTGGGAAAAGATTTTCGCGTCACCCAGCACCATGGAGAGATCATCGAGGCGGAGGAGCCGTATCCGCACGAGGTGACGGCGACGGTGCATCCATCATCGATACTGCGCGCGCCGGATGAGGAGACGCGGCATCAGGAGATGGAGCAGTTAGTGAAGGACCTACGGATGGTGGCGCGGCATTTGAAGTGACATTATTCGCGGTCGGCGGTGCGAGGACGCGGGCAGCGGCAGTCGGCGCCAATCGAGATGATCAGCATCCCTTGTTCGTAGCGCGGGCCGCCGACGATGAGCACGCCGTGGTTGCGCAACTTCAGATCGGTCGTCATCACGGGGCGCTCGCCCTGGAACAGCACCAGTTCCATCTCGATCATGTCGCCCTCGATCGCGTGCGGCTCGACATGGAGGATGCGTCCGCCCGGAAGGTCAAATGAGATCTGGGTACCCATCGGAGTCTGGCGCTCTTGATGGCTCACGAGATGATAGGTGGTGTAGCTGAAGAGTGACTGCAGCCGCGGTCCCATCGGGGTCAGCTGCGTATCGATTCCCTCATGCGTATCGGAGGCGACGACTGAATCGACGCGAACGCCGATTTTTTGCGGGGCATCGGGCGAGCGTCCCGCCCAAACGCGACCAGCGGTCGCGACGGCAAGCGCTATCGTGACCGCAGCGGTCAAAACCCCCCATCGTATGTGCAGCATGGTTGCGATTATTTATCCGACGGCAACCAGATTACCGTGGTGCCGTTTTCAGGCTCGCTCCACACTGCAGTTGTCGGGATTTGCGATTCGAGCCGCTTGATGACGGCGTGCGAATCGCCAGGATCGATGTTAGGAGTGGATGCCAGTTGCTGCCCTTCATCTTCCGACGGCATCATGCTGCGCGAGTCTCTCATCGGTGATGGCCGACGCGAGACTCGGTGCCGCGGCAGGCGGTTCAGCCTTCGCCATCGACGCACCTTGAGGGCCACCATTTCCGATGCTGTTGCGCAGATATGGCGTCAGCACCAATGCGGTGATGACCGCGACGGCGCCCGCCATCGATACCATCGCGAAAGCAGCCGCCCAGCGCTGGTTGAGGCTCTCGAAGAATGCCCCAATGCGCTCGATCAGCGGAGGTCTGAGCGCCGCAATGCGCGCGTCGACGCCGGCTGCGAAACCGGTCAGCGGCGGGATGGTGATGACCTCCCGCAACTGCTGGCCGAGCATGTTGTAGTCCGACAACTCGACCTCGCACGACTTGCAGGTCGCCAGATGGCGAGCGACATCGCGCATCTCTGCCGGCTCGAGTTCGCCGTCCTGAAAGGCACCGAGGAGGGGGGCTATCTTTTCACAATCATTCATAAGCTTTCTATTTAATTTGACGCGAAATCCTTCAAAATACTTCGAAGCTTATTGCGCGCGTAATGCAGCCGGCTCATCACGGTTCCGCGCGGACACTGCAGCACGTCACTGATCTCGTCGTACGATAACCCTTCTACCTCGCGCAAAAGTACCACGGCGCGATGTTCGGGAGTCAATTGTTCGAGTGCGTCCTTCAATCTTTCCCCAAGCTCGGTCTGACTTGCGGCCCGATACGAATCCCCTTGGGCGCTCGGCAACCGCCGCAGTTCATTTTCCGCATCCTCGCCCCGCAGCACACTATACCGGCCCTCGCGGCGCCAGAAATCGATCGATAGGTTGGCCGCGATTCGATACAGCCAGGTCGAGAAGCTCGACCGCGATTCGAAATTCTTCAGGTTCTCGAATGCGCGTACAAACGTCTCCTGCGCCAGTTCCAGCGCGTCATCCTGGTTATGCACCACTGCCAGTGCAACGCCGACCACTCTGCGCTCGTAGCGCTCGACCAGCACGGTGAAGGAGTCTCTGTCTCCCTCGCGTGCCTTAGCAATGAGTTCGGCCTCGTCGCCATCCTGGCGGCTCTTGGTTCTCAGTCGGTTAGACGGGGTGGACGCCAAGAAATTCAGCCTTCTGTGGGTTCATTAGGTTACAGGTTCCTCAGGTAGCAAGTTGAGCCCAGTTCGGACCCCATTTAAGGTCGGCCTTGAGCGGCACAAATAGCTCGGCGGCCCGTTCCATTTCGCCTTTCGCGATCAGCTTGACTTCATCTAAAGCTTTAGATTCTACCTCGATCAGCAATTCATCATGGACTTGTAGCAGCATTCGGGCCTTCAGGCTGCGCCGCTTTAGCTCTGAGGCCAACTTTATCATCGCCACTTTGATCAGGTCTGCCGCAGTTCCTTGAATCGGCGTATTGACCGCAATCCGTTCGGCCTGCGCCCGCGCACCGCCCTTCGGGAGAACGAAGCTCGGGAAGATATCGACGCCGGCCGTACATCGTAACGACGAAGCCGGTCTCGCGCGCTTTCGCTAAAGTTTCGTCGATAAAGGTTCGCACTCCTTCGAGCCGTTCAAAGTAGCGTCTGATATATGACGAAGCTTCCCCCAACGGTATTCCGAGTTCGCCCGCGAGTCGTGATGGTCCCATGCCATAAATGATGCCGAAGTTGATGACTTTCGCGATGCGGCGCGCGTTGGTATCGACTTTGTCGGGCGTTACGCCGAGCAACTCGACGGCGGTGCGGACGTGGATATCCTCGCCGCTGCGAAACGCGCTGGTCAGAGTCGGATCCTTCGAAAGATGCGCCAGCACCCGCAAATCGATTTGCGAATAATCCGCCGATAGCAGCACGGATCCCTTCTCCGCGACGAAGGCGCGCCGGATGCGCTGGCCGTCCTCCGTTCGGGTCGGGATGTTTTGCAGATTGGGATCGCTGGAGCTGAGCCGCCCGGTCGCCGTCAACGCCTGATGGAACGTCGTATGGATGCGGCCGTTCTTATCGACCAGTTCGCCCAGCGCATCGGAGTACGTCGATTTGAGCTTCGTGACGGAGCGATATTCCATCAGCTTGCGCGGCATCGGATGAACCGCCGCGAGTTTCTCCAGCGTATCGACATCGGTCGAATATCCGCTCTTGGTTTTCTTCAGCCCCTTCACCGTCAGCTTCAGATGATTGAAGAGCACATCGCGAAGCTGGATCGGCGAGTTGAGGTTGAACTCGCGCCCCGCCAGCTCGAAGCATTCGCGCTCCAGCTTGGCGGCCTCGTCGCCGAACTCTTTCGAGATGGTCTTCAGCGCGCCGGCATCCACCGCGATGCCGCATTCCTCCATCTCGTCGAGCACGTGCGCGACCGGCATCTCGATGTCGTTGAAGAGCGGCAGCAGTCCGTCGCGTTCCATCTTCGCAAGCAGGGCGACCCGCAATGCCGCGATAATCGCAGGCTCGGCGCCGCTCGGCGCGCCACCCGAAAGTCCCGCCAGATGCTCATGATAGAGGTCACCGAGGTTCGGCTCCGGCTTGCCCGAGTTGACGAGGAAGCCGGCGATCATCGTGTCGAAGTCGACGCCTTCGAGGCGAATGCCGAATGGCGCGAGCTTGCGCAGATGCGCTTTCAAGTCGTGGACTTCCTTCGGCGGTGACGACTCATTGAGCAGCGGCGCGGTGCGGCCAATCAGATGGGTATCGAAGCGAAAGGTCTTCGTGTCGCCGCCGATCTTCGACTGCGCGGCCCCGATCGCATTCTCGCTCAGATGAACCGACAGGCGCGGCGCGCGTTTCAGCTCCTCGAGTGTGGACGTAAGCGTTTCCTCGGTGACTTCGATCTCCTCGCCTGTACGAACCGGAATCGCCGCTTCCGAGGGCGTCAGCTCCTGCAGCAGCGAGGTGAATTCCAGCTCGCGCAGGATGTCCGAGAGCGCCTTCTCATCGATACCCTCCCACGCGAAATCCTCCGGCCCGAGGTCGAGCGGCACCTCGCAATCGATCGTCACCAGCTTGCGCGAGAGCATCGCGCTGTCACGATGCTCGGCGAGCAGCGCGGCGACCTTCTTCGCGCCGCGAATCTTCTTCGACTCCTCCACCTTGGCGAGGTTCTCATACAAATTGTCGAGGCTGCCGAATTCCTGGATGAGCGCGGTCGCGGTCTTCTCACCGACGCCGGGCACGCCTTTGATGTTATCGATCGAATCGCCCATCAGCGCCTGGATTTCGATGAGCGTGCGCGGCTCGACGCCGAAGCGCTCTCGCACCTCCTTCACACCGGTGGATTTATCGCGCATCGGATCCCATAGCCGCACGTGCGGCCCGACCACCTGCATGAAATCTTTGTCGGCCGTGATAATCACGGAATCGATTTTCTTCTTGACGCCGGCGGTCGCGAGCGTCGCGATGACGTCGTCGGCCTCGTAGCCTTCGCGCACAATACGCTTGATGCGGAACGCGTCGATGACGCGATAGATGTAGGGAATCTGCACCTGCAGATCGTTGGGTGTTTCCGAGCGGTTGGCTTTGTATTCGGTAAAGAGATCGTCGCGGAAGGTTCGCTTCGGCGAATCGAAAATCGCGCCGATGTGCGTCGGATGATGCTCCTTGATGAGCTTGAAGAACATCCGGATGAAGCCGAACACGGCGTTAGTCGGCATCCCGCGGGAATTATTGAGTGGAGGGAGGGCGAAGAACGCGCGGAAGATATAGTTCGAGCCATCGACCAGAAAAAGTTGCTGCCGTTCCTCCGCCATGATCGTATGAGGTTATCTGACGCGCACCGGAAATTGAACTCGCGTCTCCGCGCCAACCAACAGCGCGCGTCAGAGGCAGCCCGTATCAGTCGATCACGCACATCAGCCAGCCGCGATCGGCGCCCCATGTGATGCGCACCGGCGGAACTTCCGCCGTCACGCCGTTTTTCTTCAGGCCCGCCATGACCACCTCGCCTCCGTCGACAATCGAGCACGGCAGATCGAACCGCGCCCGCGTCTTGCATCCGACGCCATCACACTGATCGAAGTAAGCTGGTTGGAAGGTTTCGCCAGTGTCCGCGCGCACTGAAATCGACGAATTGTCGAGCGGCTTATCTGCGCCGGAAATCTCGACCACTATCGAGGTGCGATTATCCTTCAATGCGGCCGGTGTGAATCTGAACTCGTACGGAATAGGAGCGATCAGCGCTGTCGCCTGACAAAGGTTCTGGTCCTGGCCGCCGGTGTTGACCGCGACCTGAATCCCGGACGCTCCGAAGCTGACCGCATTAGGAGAATCAGTCTCCGGAAGGCATACCTCGTGTCCGTCGGCTTCGATCAGACTCTTGCCGAGATGCAAATACTGCGCGTCGGCCGAATCCGCTTTGAAGGAAGGATGCACACGGCCCATTGCACCCGGGATTGGCAGGAAGCATCCGCCTGCCACTATCGATGTCAGTATCGTGCTTCCGATCGCAACAACGCTCTTAGCCAAAAAATTGAATCGTGTCTTCATTGTCGCCACCTCCATGGCTTGCGTCGCGTGGTGCGGCGCTATGCCGAGAAGTACGCGGCTGGCCGGACGCAATGGAGATGGCGAACTACGTCGCGCTTAAAATGTCGTGATTTGCCGCACCATACCGCGCGCCTACCTCGTCATCGCAGGCGCGAAGACCACCAGCAACACCAGCTCCTGCGTGACGTCGTGGAATCGATGCTCATCGTGCGCCTTCACGAAGATGATGTCGCCCGCTGCGATCGCGCGATCCTCTTCTGGTTGATTCGCTGCTGCGACCTTCATCCGCGCGGCGCCGCTGATGACATAATAAATCTCGTCCTCATTATGCGGGCGCTGCTTATCTTCCTCGCCAGTTTGGAGTACGTAGATGCCGCAACTCATCGGCGCGACGCGAATAAATTCCGCATACGGAATCGGCCCTTTGATGCGCTTTCTGATCTCATCGAGCGAATAGAACGATTGCATGCGCATCAGTGTGCCACGAGGCGTTCGCCGCGGGTTAATCCATTCGCGATCTAAACCCCTCTTAACATCGCGCCTCGCATGTATTATTCATTCTACTGGTCCCGGCCGTGGTGGATGGGGCGTCGCCTCGGGGTATCCCAACGCCGGAGAGCGCTAGTTTCCAAATCGATCGTGTAAAAACGCGGTCCGTCCAGTCGCTATCGCGATGGTCGGACGAGGTCGATTAGCGAATGATTGAAGTACGCCATTTAACCAAAGTCTACGGCAACTTCGTCGCGGTGCGCGACGTCTCCTTCAATGCCGAGCGCGGCTCGATTCTCGGTTTTCTCGGCCCCAACGGCGCCGGCAAAACCACCACCATGCGCATCATCACCGGATTCATGCCCGCGAGTTCCGGCACCGTTGTCATCGATGATCTCGACATCTTCGAGAACTCACTGGAGGCGCGCCGTCGAATCGGCTATCTGCCGGAGACCCCGCCGCTTTATTCCGATATGCGCGTCGATGCGTATCTGCGTTTCGTCGCGAGGCTGCGCGGAGTGGGGCGCTCGCAGATCGAAGACGCGCTCGACCATGCGCTGCAGGTGTGCGGATTGGAAGACATGACGCATCGCATCTGCGGGCAGCTCTCGAAGGGATATCGCCAACGTGTCGGCCTCGCGCAGGCGCTGATTCACGATCCGCCGGTGCTGGTGCTCGACGAACCGACGATCGGACTGGACCCGCGCCAGATTCATGAGATCCGCGGGCTCATCAAGACGATGGCGACCAAGGATCGCACGGTGGTGCTCTCGACCCACATCCTGCCGGAGGTTTCGCAGATCTGCGACAAGGTCGTGATCATTAATGAAGGCCGCGTGGCGCTGGAGCAGAAGATCTCGGCGTTGCCGGCCGGCACTTCGCTCGAAGACGTTTTCCTCCAGGCGATCACCAAGGAGCATCACGAGTTGGAAGGCAGCCGCGAGGAAACGCTGGAGGAGGTTGGGGCGGGCCGCGCCTAGCGCATCGCCGTAGCTATGCGAAATTCAATTACCATCGCGGGCAAGGAGCTCGCCGGATACTTCGTGCAACCGGTCGCATATGTGGTGATGACCGTGTTCCTCCTGTTGGGAGGATTTTTCTTCTTCTCGCTGTTGCAGCGTTTCAGCATGCTGATCCAGATGTATGCGGCGATGCAGAATCCGCAGGTGCTGCAGCGCATCAATCTGAACGAGATCGTGATCGAGCCGCTGCTGCACAATATGTCGATTGTGCTGGTGATCCTGGTGCCGGCGATCACGATGCGCAGTTTCGCCGAGGAAAAGCGCGCTGGCACCTACGAGCTACTGCTGACCGCGCCGGTCCGCACCGGCGAAATCGTCGCGGGGAAGTTTATCGCGGCCTCTGCATTCATGCTGATCATGATCGCGCTGGCGGGAATTTTTCCACTCATCCTGATCGCATTCGGCAATCCGGAAGTTGGCGTGATGGCTTCCGGATACGTGGGCCTCGCGATGCTCTCGATCGCGTTCATCTCGATTGGGCTCTTCACCAGCTCGCTGACCCAGAATCAGATCATCGCGGCGATCACATGCTTCGGCGTCCTGCTGATGCTGTACGTGATCTCGTGGCCCGCGCAGGAGGGCAGCTCCTCGGTTCTGTCCGAGCTGTTGCGCTATTTGTCGCTGCCGGATCACTTCTCGCAAATGGTGACCGGGATCATCGATACCAAGGACATCGTGTACTTTCTCAGCCTGATCTTCGCGGCGCTGTTTCTGACTCAGCGCGCGGTGGAATCGGCGCGCTGGCGCTAGGAGCGGGAGGATGCAGCGGCGATCGGCAGCGCTCTACGGAATTCTCGGTCTCATCGCATTACTCTTCGCGGCGTTCGCATATGTCGTCGCGGCGGGCTTCCGTCCCTACATCTTCGTCAACCTGATCGCGGGCGTGTTCCTGATCATCATGTGGATCAGCGCGGGATGGTCGCAGGTCGGCAGTTTCGTCGGCCAGCGTTCGACCCAATACGGCGCCAATGCCGTAATCTATTCGATCATCTTCGTCGCGATTTTGATTGCGGTGAACTACCTCTCCAATCAGCATCACCGCCGGCTCGACATGAGCGAGGAGCACGTCTACAGCCTCTCCAGCCAGTCGGTGCAGGTGGTGAGGAACCTGCAGAAGCCGCTCAAGATGTATGGATTTTTCGCCGGCGGAGAAAATCCCACCGCGCGCGAACTCTACGAGGAGTACGCTTACGCCTCGCCCAAGGTGACATTTCAGATGGTCGATCCGGACCGCAATCCGGAGCTCGCCGAACGCTACAAAGTGTCGGCGCTCGGCACCACCCATCTGCAATATGGAGGCGACAACGGCGATGGCACCAACGTCGATGGGGTGACCGAGGAGGCCATCACCAACGCGATCATTCGGGTGAGCAAATCCACCAAGAAGACCGTGTGCTTCCTCGATGGTCATGGCGAAGACGATCCCGACGACACCAGCGGTCAAAATGGTTGGGGCACGCTGAAGACTGCGATCGAGGGCGAGGGCTTCATCGTCAAGAAGTTTTTGCTGGCCACGCAGGCCGCGGTCCCCGATGATTGCACCATCCTCGCGATCGCCGGTCCGATAAAGCCGCTCGATCCGCATGAAGTCGATGCGATCGGCAAATACCTCGACGGCGGTGGACGCGCGCTCATCACGTTTCGCGCGCCACGTCCCGACAACGAGGTCGATGAGAACGCACTGATCAAACTGGTCGGACAATGGAGCGTCGATGCCGGTAACAACATCGTTGTTGACCAGGTGACGCGCCTGTTCTCGGCCCCCACGTTGGGCGTCAGCCCGCTGGTGCAGAATTACGGCGTGCATCCGATCACCAAGGACTTCAAAGAGCGCACCATTTTCCCGATGACGCGCAGCGTGACCCCCGCGGCGAAACCTCGCGAGGGCGCCAGCGTGACGCCGCTGGCGATGACCAGCGACAGTTCGTGGGGCGAGACCGATATCGACGGTATTTTCAAACGCCAGGAAGCGAAGCTCGATCCCGCCGACCAGCGCGGGCCGATCGATGTCGCCGACGCGATCGAGCTTGCGCCACCGAAAGCCGGCGGAAAAGAGACTCGTATCGTCGTCGTCGGCAGCACCGACGCGGGCAACAATCAATGGGTTTCGCAACTGTTCAACCGCGACTTCTTCGTCAACAGCGTGGACTGGCTCTCGGGCGAGGAAAATCAAATCTCGATCCGGCCGCGGCAATTGCGTTCCTCGCGCTTCCGGCTCACCGCCGATCAATTCACCATCGTGTTCATCTTGTCGGTGCTGCTGTTGCCGGAACTGCTGCTGATCGCGGGCATCGTGGTGTGGTGGGAGCGGCGCAACTAAAGCCGATCGATTGGATAGATGCGTTTCCGTAATACGCTCATCGCGCTGGTCGTGCTGCTGCTCGTCGGCGGCTACGCGTTCGTCAATTATTATTTCGCCAAGCCCGAAGCGCCGAAGACCGCACTCAACATCAAGGCCGAGGACATCGCCAAAGTCGATCTCAAGTACCCCACCCGCGAGCTGACGCTGGAACGCAAAGCCGGGGAGCCATGGATGATCGTCAAGCCGATCGGCACCGCCGCGGACCAGACCACAGCCAACAACCTCGCGCGCGCGATTGCCGACTGCGAGATCACCAAGACCGTCGAGGACAAGGCCGACAACCTCGCGCCGTTTGGCCTCGATAAGCCGCAGGTGACGGTCACCATCACCGATACCAAAGGCAAGACGCTGCCGGCGCTCGAAGTCGGCAAGGTCACGCCGGTAGGATTTTCCGCCTATCTGAAGTACGCCGATAAACCGGCGATCATGCTGACCTCTTCGGCGTTTCCCTCGGGCATGAACAAAACCGTCGACCAGATGCGCGATCGCGAGCTGATGTCGTTCAGCGTCGACGATGTGAAGAAACTCGTCATCGCGCGCGACGACGGCACCGAAATCGATATCGATCGCGTCGAGGACAAATGGAGAATCGTCAAGCCCGCGAACTACGACGCCGATCCGACCCAGGTCCGCCAGATTCTCACCACCCTGGGCGATTCCAAGGTCGCCGATTTCATTACCGATGCGCCCACCAACGCAGCCCAGTACGGACTGGAGAAGCCGCATCTCGTCGCCACCGTCTATCTCGGCAAGGCCGGCGCGCAACAGTCGCTGCTGTTCGGCTTCAAACAAAAGGAATCCGGCAAGGACGGCATTTACGTGCGCCGTGGCGAGCGCGCCCCGATCTATACAGTCGCGCCGTGGGTGATGAGCGGAGTCGACAAGACAGTCCTCAACCTGCGCGACAAGACCGTGCTGTCATTCGATCCGGCGAAGGTCCAGACGCTCACCATCAATCCGATCGACAAGCCGGAGTTCTCGATCAAGCGCGGCGACGACGACAAATGGAACCTTGTCGATGGCGGCAAAACCTCGCCCGCCGATAGCGCCACGGTCGCGCGCTTCATCGATCAGATTCGCGATCTGAAGGGCAACTCGATCATCATCGATCCGATCAAGAGTCCCGAGATGTTCGGCATGGACAAGCCCGCGCTGGTCGTAACGATGCTCGACAAGGATGGGCGCGAGGTCGGGCAGTTGCGGCTGGCGAAGATCGATGTGAAACCGGCGCCGGCCGCAGGAGGACCGGAGCCGCCCGCATCTTCGAGCGCACACACCGAGTACTACGCGGCCTCGAGCGCGAACACTGCGCTGTTCTCGACCGACGATTTCCTGTTCAGCCAGATGAACAAGAGCGCGGCGGATTTCCGCGCCAGGCAAACGCCTGCGCCTGCCGCGTCGCCCTCGAAGTAGCGCTCAGCCTTCCGCGATCGCGTGCACGATTGCCTGTGCGACGGTGTGCGTGATGCTCAGGTGAAAGCGCGCGATGCTCTTGCGCGCCGCGAACGCCGCCGACTTGCCGTGCAGCGCAATCGTCGGGGCCTTGCCGCGCTCGCGCACTACCTCGATCTCCGACCAGCCCACGTTGCGATTCCATCCGGTGCCCATCGCCTTCATCGCGGCTTCCTTGGCCGCGAAGCGCGCCGCATAGCTCTGATAGCGAGCCTTCCCGCGCGACTCGCAGTAGGCAATTTCGCCGGCCGTGTAGACGCGGTTGCGAAAGCGCTCGCCGATGACGGGATCGCTGAGCGCGCGCTCGATGCGCGCCACTTCGATCACGTCGATGCCGGTTCCGATGATATTCGCCATATGAAACGCTGACGAAAGTATCATTCGACGGGCCGGCGCGCGCAACGTCGTCGCTTGCGGCGCGCAAACTCCGGATCCTATTGTTCCAGCCATGGCCAAATTGAAAATTACCGTCAACAAAAATCGATGCATCGCGAGTGGCGACTGCGTCGAGACCGCGCCCTCTGTGTTTCAACTGGATGCGGACGGAAAGTCCGAGGTTGCAAATCCCACCGGTGCGCCCGACGGCACGATCATCGCCGCCGCGCGCTCGTGTCCGGTCAAGGCGATCACCGTCGTCAACGAAGAAACCGGCGAGCAGTTGTTCCCGCCGCCGAAAAAGTAACCGCACCGCTCAACGATGGCGCTGCGAAAGAAACAGGAGGGCAAGCTCGTCATCGAGCAGACGCGCGATCTTGCGCTTGTGCGCGCGATGCTCTCGGGCGCGGGGATGATTACCGACGGCGTCGAATGGCCACCCGCTTGCTACCTCGTCGCATACTTCGGAACGAAGCCGGTCGGCGTGATCGGCGTCGAGCCGAGCCTCGATGCGGCGCTGATTCGCTCTCTCTATATTCTCGATGAGATGCGCAACCGTGGCATCGGCGCCGAGCTGGTAACGGCGGCGCGCAAGGCGGCGCATACGCGCGGTGCGCGATCCATATATCTCTTCAGCACCAACGCCGGCGAGTTCTTCAAACGATTCGGCTTCATCAAAGTGCCGGTCGCGCGGTTGGTAGCCGCGCTGGGCGGCGCGCCGCAAGTGAAGTACTACCTCGCGCGGCCCGAGGAACTCGCGCGCGAGGTCGGATGGCACCTCGACATCTCGCAGGATGGCGTGATCCTCAGGTAGCCGGCGGTTCGTAGCGGCCGATATACTTGCCGAAGGATGTTGTGATCAAAATGTAGCGATGCTTTTCGAGCAGCTCCGCGGCGAGGCGATGCGTCATGTCGGGGCGAATCGTTTGCGGCGCCGGATTCATCGCATCGATGGCGTGCTCGCCCTTCGCATTGGGTTCGATGGCTCCGAGCAAAATGCCATCGGCATTCAGCACGACGGCGACCACATCGGCGCGCGCGATCGAAGCGCTGATAGCGTCGGGCGGATGCAGCCGTGACAGATCGTCCTTCGCCTCCTGCACAACCGTCGGACGATGTGAGAGCGCAATCCACTTCGCGCGGGTGCCAGGCGCGAGATTGTTGATGAAGTTGGGCAGGGCGCGCAGCTTCTCACGCATCGAGGGCGCGGGCTCGCACGGCAGTCCGCGCACCATCCGATCGGCCTTGCCGCGAAGGTAGTGCAACACATCCTGATGGCCGAGAAATTCGAGCTGCGCCGCAGTGGCGCGTGAGAATCTCACAAACAGTCGCGGCAGTAAACGACGACCGGCCGCGTCCTGTCGGAACACGCCCCGCGTCGCGCAGCAGCATCGGAAGCGGTAAGTGGATCGCGCCTTTGATCGCGGCGATCCGATGCTCGTGGTCAGGAAGCACATCGACGATTTGTCCTCCTGCGGCCATGAGCCTCAGCACTTCGCGATGATCGACGACCCGCACCTCGCGAATCTTACTTGATCGCAGCCGCCATGCGAGTGAGGTCGGCAAGCGCGTCGAGGACCTCATCCCCGACGCTGACCCGGACCCTGCCCTCGAGGACGACAAACGTCTCGTCATAGGGATGGTGGTGCAACTTGGGTCCCTGGCCGGGCTGGTTGCGCACCAGGAAGAACGAAACCGAGCACGGGCCGTGTTTGCCGCCCTCGAACGTGCGGGAAACCTCATTGCCCGGCAGATCGTCGGCGTTCACGTGGTACATCGGTCACCGTCCCTGAAGGCTACGCATCAGTCTGCCCGTCTCGCTCCGCCCATCGAAACCGGCCGGCCCTGCGGACTCTCGCCCCTGACGGAGGATCGGCCGCCCCCGATCCCTGGCCCGGCCCGGATTATTCGGTTGCGGTGACATGGCGGCCGGTTGAGGCTGGCTAGATGGGATTCTTTGACGATTTGCCGGACCCCGAGCCGGCGCCTCCGCGGAGGCATCATCCATGGGAGCCGCCAGAGGCGGAATTTCCCGGCATTGTCCCGGTCGACAGCCTGGTGCTCGGCCGGACCGATCAGGTCGCAGTCGCGGTCACCGGGCTGTCAGCCTTCTCCGCCGGGATCGAGATCTTCGTGACCGCGCGGAATCCGGCCTAGTACCGGCCACCCCGAGGAGCACCTGCCCGGCGGCCCGCGTGATCTGGCCGCGTCCCGGCGCTCCTTCCGGTTCGGCCTGCAGTTCTCCGACGGCACGAAGGCCGCCGGGAGTCCTGGCGGCGGCAGGCGGGACCACGATTCCGAGCCAGCGGGGCCAGTCCTGTACCCGTTCGCCGGCGGCGGCGCACCGCACTCTTTCATCTCCCGGTGGTGGTCGTGGCCGCTGCCGCCCTCCGGGCCGCTGGATTTCGTCTGCGAATGGCCCGCGTTCGACATTGCCGAATCCCGGGTCGGCATCGATGCGCAGCTCATCCTCGACGCGGCACAGCGCAGCGTCCTGCTGTGGCCGGAAAACCAAGACTGACCGCGGGGCCCTCTTAGATTTTGATGGCGCTGCGGGCCGCTTCCGGGTGGATGAGAATGGCGGTTCGCATGTTGCCCGCCGACGTCGGTTCGGCTTGGCTCTGCGAGACCGTCTCTTAGCAGCTAAGCTAGGTCGGCGTCCCCGGCGGAGTCGCGGGTGGCGTCGCGGACGAGCATCTGCGCGATCACCTGGAACGTGACGCGGCGGGTGCCGGGAACCGCCTCCAGCGCCGCCCCGACGTAACGCCGGACCAGCGCGACCCGGTCTGGCAGTTCGCTCGCGGGCACCTCGAGCACCGCGTCGATCGCGGTCAGCAGCGCGACCTCCCCGGGCCTGGGTAATGACTCGGGCGACAGGATGCCGGGACGGTCATTCATCGGTGGCCTCGTCTCTCACGTGGCGTATCTAGGTATGCTCGCCTCGACTGTGCTCGCTCTCCGCAGCGGCAGTGCGCCCCGGCCAGTCGAGCCTCGCCCAGGCGATCCAGCCGGCCACCGCGTCACCGTCGGTGGCTGATTCGGTGGCCAGGGCGCGCACGATGCCGAGGCCGTGCACCCGCCCGTCCGCGCCCGGGCGCTCGTTCCAAGGGCCGCCCTCGTCGCGGACCTCTATCCGCACGTAGTCGCCGGGCAGCATTTTTACGCAGACCGTGAACGCACCGCCGGGCCTGCTGCTGGCGGAGTGCAGCACGCTGTTGCTGGCTAACTCAGATAAGCAGAGCAGGGCATCATCGGCGACAGGGCAGCCGCCCAGTGCCGTAGCGAGGAACTTCCTGGCCAGCCCGACCTGCTCCGGCCGCGCGGAGAACTCCCGGGTCCACGCCTGTACCGGGCGTGCGACATGCCCGCTGCGGTAGCTGGCCATGTTAGTCACATCTCCTCCGCTTTCCGCCCGGTTGCGTCGGCATGCTGTACCGAATGGTGCCATGCTGGCTATCAGATTTACTGCACGCTAGTCTGCATAATGCAGACTAGCAAGGGCAAAGCGTCATTTCCTAAACGGTTGGCAGGCCCACTCTGGAGGTACAACGGTGTCTCCCCGGTCCAGCCCGACGGCTCGCCGCCGACGACTTGCGACGGCGTTACGGCAACTGCGCGAAGAGAGCAACCTGAACTGCACCGAAGCCGGAAAGGCCGTTGGCTGGTCAGAGTCGAAGATCAGCCGGATCGAGACCGGCCGGGTCAAGATCGCCCAGCCCGACCTGGAACGGCTTCTCGACCTCTACGAGGTAACCGGCGAGACGCGCGCAGGCCTGCTCACCCTGGCTCGCCAGGCAACCCACCGTGGCTGGTGGCGTTCCTACAGCGACGCGCTTCCGGCATGGTTCGAGAACTACGTCGGCCTGGAGAACGGCGCGAAGTCGCTGTTCACCTACCAGAACCAGCTCGTCCACGGCCTCATGCAGACCGAGGAGTACGCCACCGCGCTCTTCGCGGCCAACCAGCCCGCGCTGAGCGCCGACGAAGTAGAACGACAGCTTGCGGCCCGGGCAACCCGGCAGGCGCTGCTGACCGCGGCCAACCCGCTGCGTGTTTGGGCTGTCGTGGACGAGGCTGTGCTGCGCCGCCAGGTTGGAGGAAATGTTGTCATGCGAGAGCAGCTGCATCGGCTCTTGGAGATAGCTGCTCTGCCGAACGTCACATTGCAGGTGATGCCGTTCGATGAGGGCGCTCACGCGTCGATGGGTACTTCGTTCGAGTTGTTGCAGTTCCCCGAGCCGGGAGACACCGCCATCGTCTATCTCGAGGACCACACGAGCGGCCAGTATTTGGAGGCGGTCCCTGACATCGAGCGGTATACGCTTATCTTCGACCACTTGCGCGCGTCAGCGCTCGCCCCCGAGCGGTCCGCAGAGTTCATCGGTCAGGTGGCTAGCAAAATGACGTGACCAGATGCGAAGGAGGCGCGGGGATGCCCGCACCAGATCTGTCCCGCGTCACGTGGCGCAAGAGCAGCTACAGCAACTCATCCGGCGGAAGCTGCGTCGAGATCGCGATGCTCACGGATGCCCCAGGCGCGCACGACATCGCCGTCCGCGACTCCAAGGACCCGCATGGTCCCACGCTCACCTTCACCGCCTGCCACTGGCGAGCCTTCACCACCGCCATCAAGGCCAGCGAACTCGACCTCTCCTAGCCTGCCCCTGAGCGCAGGAATTCTCGTAACAGCCCGGCGATTCTTTCGCTGGCCTTTCCGTCGCCGTAAGGGCAAGGGACCCTGGCTAGCCGTTCACTGAGCTCTTGGTCGGCGATCAGCTGACGGCCGAGGTCGCTGATCACCGGCCCCGGCCGGACGAGGTGGGCGAACCCGGCCTCGATGGATTCCGGACGCTCGGTCGAGTTCCTGACCACGATGAGCGGCCGCTTGATCACGGTGCACTCTTCCTGCACCCCACCCGAGTCAGAAACCAGGAGCCGTGCATGCCGAGCCAGGGCAAGAAACGTCGGGTGGTCGGCCGGAGGAACCGGCTGCAGCCGATCGAGCGCAGCGGTGAGCCCATGCCGCTCAACGGCCGCCTTGGTGCGCGGATGCAGCGGAAGCAGCACCGGAAGCCCCAGCTTGCTTAGCTCGTCAAGAACGATCCGCAGCCGCTCCGGATCGTCGGTGTTCTCCGGCCGGTGGATCGTAGCCAGCACGTACTGGCCGGGTTCGGTGCCGAACTCGACGGCGATCTGGCGGGCTGCCGCGTCGTTGGGCAGCATGCCGAGGGTGGCCTCGACGATGGTGTTGCCGGTGAGGGCGATTTTGGCGAGCGGGATGCCGTCGTTACAGAGGTTGGTGACGGCGCGCTTGGTGGGGGCGCAATGCAGGTCGGCGAGGACGCCGGTGACGCACCGGTTGATTTCTTCGGGCATGGCGCGGTCATAGGAGCGCAGGCCAGCCTCGACATGGACCACGGGCACGCCCACGTAGTTCGCGGCCTGCGCTGCGGCACAGACGGAGTTGGTGTCGCCTTGGACTAAGACCGCTGCCGGGGGCCGCTCGACGAACATGCGGCCGAGCTTCTCAGTCATCCTGCCGATCTGGACGTGGCGGGGCTGGCCGCAGATGCCGGACAGGGTCTCCGGCCGGGGGAGGCGCGCGCCCGCCAGGAAGACGCCGGAGAGTTCTTCGTCACGGTGCTGGCAGGTGTGCAGGAATCTGCCAGCAGGTCCCAGATTGTGGATGATTGGCGCGAGCTTGACTATTTCCGGCCGTGTCCCGACGACAATTGTGATGTGGCGCGAATCAGTGCTTTCTAACATTTCCGCTCTCTTGCGAACCGATCTGACAACCACGCGAGAAATGCCGTGTTAAGATCCGTTTCCTGGCGAGGATGATCTGCCTTGCCTCGTCGCTGAATTTTAGTCACAGCATCGAAAAGCGCGCTATGGATTTCCAAGGAGACACTCAGCCGGAGTGCTTCTCGAATAGCCGATTTCCCGACATTCGCCGCCACCTGTACCTGCACCCTTGCCGACCCGTCTGGCAATCATGATCGCCCGGCACTACCGTCATCGCGCAGCGCCGCATGCGGAACATGTACTGGGTAAATTCCCATTCGGCAGCTTGACATCGGCAAGTCCGACGCGGATGCGCGGGCTGTCGTCAATCTCCCGCTCGCCGTGGATGAGCCCAACGGGGCACGCCTATGGGGCGCGTCTTCTGCCACATCCAGTGACCCCACCGATGGTGGGGCGGTGACGTCAGCGAACAGTTGCCCTCGATGCATCGCGGAACCAAGCCGATCGCTGTAGGTCGGCGCTCCTATCGTCAGGCTGCTCGGCGATCCGATCGGAGCGTTTCCACCCCGTAGAGGGGAAAACAGCGGTAATCCGGGGTCGCGCTCAGCAGTGTTACTGAGATGACGGTTCCGATTTGTCGGCCTCTGCTTCTGTTACGGACGGGATATCTGGGGAACGTCCGCCACGCGGATAACCGACGGTGCAGGTTATCTAGCGTGGCCTCACCTCGATGCCGCTTTGGCCTTCCAGTAATCGATGCGTCCGTGACAGCGCGACTAAGGCAATATCTCGTATCTTCAAGCTGCTCCCCCCGGATAACCAGCGAGTGTTGGGAGATATGTGCCGGACCTGATCGGTAGGAACCAGTCTACTCAGACCAAAACGGAAGAAATCGCTATTTGCGGCTCGATTGGTCCTGGATTCCTAGACTCCTGCTCACTGAGTCACGATCTTAGTTACGCTTCTATTGCTACAGCGTGCACCTTCAGGCTAGGTTGCGTGTGGTCAGGAAAGTGCCACTCTTCCTCAACCCCTAGATTGAGTCTGCGGACGGTTGACTGACATGGAAATGACTGACGAGAAGGCTCAGGTCCGTGGGTTCTGGAACGCGGGTTCATGCGGCGAGGTCTACGCGGAAGGTCTCGACGTCGAACAGCGCTTTCGGACGCAATCAGAGGCGCGTTACCGGCTTGAGCCCTACATCCGTGACTTCGCCCGCTTCGAAGAGGGCTCTGGCCAGGATATCCTTGAGATTGGCGTTGGCATGGGTGCGGATCACCTGGAGTGGGCAAGGAGTGGCCCGCGTCGGCTCGCCGGGGTGGACTTGACCCCTCGCGCCGTGGCTTGGACTGCCCAGCGTCTCAAGACCTTCGGATTCGAGCCTGAGGTACAGGAAGCAGACGCCGAGCAGCTGCCCTTTCCCGATGCCTCGTTCGACATCGTCTATTCCTGGGGCGTCCTTATGTGCTCGCCGGATACGCCTCGGACTTTTCGTGAGGCTTACCGCGTCCTACGGCCGGGCGGCACGCTACGGGTCATGATCTACCACCGGCCGTCCATGGTCGGGCTGATGCTCTGGGCCCGATACGGCCTCGGGGCAGGGCATCCATTCCGCAGCGTCAATGATGTCTATACCCACCATCTAGAGTCTCCTGGCACCAAGGGATACACCGTCGCCGAAACCCGGCGCCTATTGGCCCCCTTCGGGGCTGGTCAGGTCCGAAGCATAGTGAGTTTCGGCGACCTGCTGCTGGGCGAGGTGGGGCAGCAGCATAGCAGTCGCGCGCTGACGATCGCCAAGCGGTTCTGGCCCCGGCCGCTGATCCGTCGGCTGCCCGCACTTGGGCTGTACCTGCTCATCGAAGCCAAAAAATAACAGGGGGTGGACCGTCGGCGGCTTTCCTGCTGCGAGAGGATACGGACGGCTGACTAATATGGATATGTCTGATCTGAAGGCTGAGGTCCGCGGGTTCTGGGACAAGGCGTCGTGCGGCGAGGTCTACGCGGAAGGTCTCGGCGCGGAGCAGCGTTTCCGGACGCAATGCGGAGGCGCGTTACCAGCTTGAGCCCTACATCCGCGACTTTGCCCGGTTCGAAGAGGGTTCCGGTCAAGATGTCCTCGAGATCGGCGTAGGCATGGGAGCCGATCATGTGGAGTGGGCCAAGAGTGGTCCGCGTCGCTTGGCCGGCGTGGACCTGACCCCGCGTGCTGTGGCCTGGACCACTCAGCGGCTCGCGACCTACGGGTTGGCCTCCGAGGTGCAGGAAGCGGATGCCGAGCACCTGCCCTTCCCCGATGACTCGTTCGATATCGTCTACTCGTGGGGTGTGCTCCACCACTCGCCGGACACGCCTCAGGCGTTCCGCGAAGCGCACCGCGTGCTCCGGCCGGGTGGCACATTCCGGGCGATGATCTACCACCGGCCATCCATCGTCGGACTGATGCTATGGGCTCGCTACGGGCTCGCTGCCGGGCACCCGGCCCGTAGCCTCGCCGACATCTACGCCGACCACCTAGAGTCTCCCGGGACCAAGGGCTACACAGTTGCCGAGGCCCGGCGACTGGTGGCGCCGTTTGGCGCCTGCGAGGTCCGCAGTGCATCAGTTTCGGGGACCTGCTCGTCGGCGAGGTGGGCCAGCGGCACGGCAGTCGTGGGCTGACGATCGCCAAGCGGTTCTGGCCCCGGCCGTTGATCCGGCGGCTGCCGGCACTCGGGCTGTATCTCCTGATCGAGGCCAAGAAATAGCGGTGGGTCTTCGCCTCAGGTGAGCGCGGAGCGGTCGGCTGAGACCACATGATGCTGCTCGAGGAAGATGTGGCCAGCGCAAAGTAGCGCCCTTGGCGGAAACCCCGGCTGCCGGGCGGCAATCCTGGCGCTACATGATGCGCTGGGGCGGCAAATCCGCGCTTTGGCCGCTGGGCCACCTGTGGCGAGACGACGCGTGTGGCGAGTTCTTTGGGCAGCCACTTCGCGCGCTGTCTGCGAATCAGTACTGAGTCCGGAAGGGTCAGTGACCAGCGCACCAGTTCCAGGTCCAGCCATGGCACCCGGACTTCCACGCCCTGTTCCATCGATGCGCGGTCGTTGTAGGCGAGGCCGAGCCCGGGCAGGTAGACCGCCAAGTCCAGCGCCATGACCTTGCGCAGGAAAGATACACCTGCGGGCAGCGCGTCGAACATCGCGCGGTGCCGCTGCCAGACGGCATCATTGCTCACCTCGGCCTCGCTGCAGCCCAGCACTCTCGCGCGGTCGGCGGCAGTGCTGTAGGTGCATAGTTGCATGTACGACGCGAATGGGTCGCTCTCCGACGCGGCGCGAGAGATCCTCGTCAGGTACTCGCTGCGTAGCCCCCTGCCATGGCGGGAGATCGCCTGCTCCACTGCCTTGCCTATGGCGCCGAGCCGAAGCTGCTGCACGAACGGGGCGATCCGATGGCGGGCGTACCCCCCGAACAACTCGTCGCCACCCTGGCCTGATAGGAGCACCTTGAAACCGTCGCCAGCCGCCTGGCACGAGATCGTACGCGCAAGGTCGTGCGCTGGGTCGGCGAACAGGTCGCCTGCGCGGGGCAGGCTGTCGGAGGCTTCCTCTCCCGCCACATAGGTGACCGGTGTGCCTAGTACTCCGCTGAGAGCCCTCACGGTCGTCGCGTCCTCCGACAGCCGTTCGTCGCCCGTAGTGTCGGACCAGTCGATCGTGTAGGCGCGCTCGACGTGCTCGCCTGCAGCCCACCAGATGAGGCTGCTGTCCACACCTCCAGACGCCATGAGCGCGATCGGAACGTCGCTGAGCAACTGGCGGCGCACCGCGTCGGTGAACCGGGAGCGCAGTTCCTCCACCGCGTTCTCCGGACACATCTCTGGCGGTGACTCACAGGGATGCAGAGGCTTGCAGTAGCGCGACGCTGTCGAGCCCTCCGGTGTCCACCGGAGCACCGTCCCAGGCTCGATGCTGTGCACGCCCGAATACGGGGTGCGCGGATCGGGAATCCAGAGAAAGGACAGGAACTGCGCTAAAGCCACTAGATCGGCCTCGCCGGCCGGTGCGCCCATGGCGAGCAGTGCGCGCAGCTCGGAGGCAAACCATAGCTCGCCGGCATCTTCGGCATATACTAGAGGTTTCACACCGAGCGGATCGCGGGCTAGGAAGAGTTCGCCTGTCTTTGAATCAAGCATGGCTAGAGCAAAGATGCCGTTGAGGCGTTCGAGGGCGGAAGGTCCTTCCATCTCCCACAGATGAAGAATGACCTCACCGTCCATTGACGAGCGGAAATCGGTGACCGGCACGCTCGCATTGACGGCGCAGGGTCGGGGAGTTGTAGATCTCGCCGTTGAACAGCATGGTGAACCGGCCGTCTTCATTGCTCATCGGCTGCTGGCCAGCGTCGGACAGGTCGAGGATTGCCAGGCGCGCGAACGCGAGGTCAGCGGTAACATCCGCTGCAATGCAGCGCTCCGCGCATTGTGCGTCAGGCCCGCGATGCCGGAGCGCGTCCAGCACGCTGTCGCCAAGGACCGGAAAATCCCGGCGCCCAATGTGTCCCGCGAGGCCGCACATCCTCACGTCTCCCAGTCGCCGTCTCCCAGTTGCCGACACCTCGATTGTACTCTAAGTAGTTCTCTGATGACGTTCAGTTGGCGACGATGGACCAAGATAGCGAGGCGCCACGACGAAGGAACTAGGTGGCCGCGAACCATGCCACAGGTTCAGTACTGCCTAATCGGCCTCAAGAGTTGGTCACCATCGCAACCATGCCAGCGGCACCCGCCCCGGAGGCCGCCTCGAGAACTGTCCCTTGCCAGCGTGACAAGCGAGACGAGAGTCACATACTGCCTAAGAGGCACGCGCGCGGACACGGCCGCCGCCGTCCCCCGGGACCACCGTCGCTTGTCAGCGTGCTCGTGGCAGGCAGAAACCCCGAAGAAGGGTCCCATGCTCGTGGCAAGCGACACCCACCGGCGTCGCCCACACGTCGGTTAGAGCGTGTCCTTTAGATCATGGGGCACAGTGCGTAGCCAGATCCTGATCGAGGCGACGTCGACGGTTCCGCGCCAGACGAAGTCGCGTTTGTCGAACCGGGTGGCGACGGCGCGGTCTGGCGGAGCTTGGCGAAGGCCCGCTCGACGGTGTTGCGCTGCTTGTACGCGGCGGCGTCGAAGGCGGCCGCCCGCCCGCCCGCGCTGCCGCGCCGTCGGCGGCTGGCCACCTGCTCAGCAGGCTGCGGAACCGTCGCCTTGATCTTGCGCCGGCGCAGGTGAGCGCGGATCGCCGAGCTGGAGTAAGCCTTATCGCCCAGCACCCGCCCGGGCCGGGTCCGCGGGCGGCCCGGGCCACGGCGCGCGATGCGCAGCCCGCTCATCAGCGGCTCGAACGCCAGCGAGTCGTGGCGCTGCCCAGAACTCATCACCCTGGCCAGCGGCCGGCACCCGGAATCGGCGAGCAGGTGAATCTTGCTGCTCAGCCCACTCCGCGAGCGGCGCAAGGTCTCCCGGTTCTTGTAATTCGGCCCACCCCCTGGGGCGCGCCGGGGTGCTCAGCACCGCCGGTGCCAGCCGTTCCGGGCCCACATCAGCCGACGGCTGCCTCCGGGCGCCGGCCGCGTGCTGGTGCGCCCCGCACGACCGTCGCGTCCACCGCGACCGTCCGCCCCCGGCCCGCGCCCGCATCGCAGCCCGCCCGCAACCGGTCCAGGATCTTTTCCCAGGTCCCATCCGCGGACCAGCGGCGATGCCGGTTATACACGGTCTTCCAGTTCCCGAACCGCTCCGGCACATCCCGCCACGGGCACCCGGCCCGGGTCTGGAAAAAGATCTCCATCACCAGCCGGTGATCATTCCACCGGTGCCCTGCCGCGGATGAGCCGGCAGCAACGGCCCCAGCCGCACCCACTCCGCATCGGTCAGGTCATGCCGCCACAGCCGCCCATCATCCACGCCGCAATCCAAGCCCAACCACCCGGCAAGATCTACGAGACACGCTCTAGTCCCGCACTAACCTGAATTCTGTGACTCAGCACGCGAGGGGCGAGATGGAACCGGCCGGGAAGACAAATCTCCGAACTGGTGCGTTACACGATCCGCGGACCCTTCGGATCACCGTGCATCACGATTAGTGATCTCGTATGCTCGGTGTGTGTTCGTTTTATATAGCCAGGTCGCGCCGCAGGTCGACTTCACAACGCTTACGCAGGGCCGTGCACCGGAACCAGCGTCTCAGCGCGAGCCGTGGCGCGCAAGCTGGTCAACGGCCACTTCAAGGTCGCGCTCACAGCAGAGGCAGCGGCGTTGCGCCGTCGTGCGCCGAACCAGGGCCCACTCCTTGCGGGATATAAGGCCCAATTGTGGGGGGTCAGCTGCGGCAGGGCCACCAAAGCGGTTGGCCGCGATGGAAAAGAGCCAATGCAGGGTGCCTCGGTCGCTCGTGAGCGCGGCTAGATACGATCTCATCGGCATCGACCTAGGTGTGTCACGAATAGCACGGCTTCACGACGACGAGCCGGCCAAGCCGACCCTAGGGCAGGGCAGTAGTCTCAAGCAGCGCAAGCAGCAGTTCCGCAGCACGAGCGTCCTGCTGCTTTACCAGGCACCTCAAGGGAGCTATTCCGGCGCTCGTGAGACCCTATTTACCCGCGTCGTGCACATGCTTGACGCCCTCGTCCGGTCCGTCCATGTAAATGCAGCGCCCGGGGCCTCGACGCTGGACGTACTGCAGACGTCCCTCTCCGCGCGGGTCGGTTCGACGGGCGCAGCCGTGATCCGCTCCGACCATGACGATGTGGTCTATCAACGTGCGGACGGCCGGATCGTTGACCGTCGCAACCGCCTGACGGGCGCGACTGTTGAGTTCTTGTGAGCGCTCAAGCCCGGTCCGGTCGGCTGAAAAGGCTGCCGGAGCGACTCAGATGGTCAGGCGCAGGAAGGCTGATCGCCCGGACAGCGGGATTCAACATGGCAACTACCGTGGCAGCTGGCCTGGGTGGCGTCATCGTGGCACGGGCATTAGGGCCAACCGTGCGTGGCGAGTACGCCGCTATCACGGCGTGGTTCGGAGTCTCGTACATCGTTGGCCAAATGGGCCAGCCGGCAGCCTTGTGCTTCTATGTTGCCAAAGATCCGCAACGCGCTGGAGACTATGTAGCCACGTCGCGGGCGATGATGCTCACCACCGGCCTACTTGCGCTTTCGGCGGGACTCCTACTCGCCCCAGTCTTGTCCCGTGGGAACCCCGAGCTAGCCAACGGTTACCGGATAGCCTTTGGTGCCACTATTGTGACTTACGTCGGGGTGGCCTATACATCTGCACTTCAGGCGCGTCACCTGCTTCAATGGAACGTTGCACGCGTCGTACAGCCCGTACTCAGCCTGGTGGCTCTCTGCATCCTATGGCTGTTGAAGCTGCTCACACTCGACCGAGCCCTGTTGGTCCTTACCGCGACCATGACCCTCCAACTTGGATGGGCTTACTGGCACTGCCGACGGACGGCACTTGCGCCCGGACATCGACGTTCCTCGTTGATCCGCCCCCTTGGGGTCTACGGCATCGCGCAGATAGCCGCTTTGGCACCTGCCACTCTGAATGGTCAGCTTGACCAACTAGTCCTATCGCAGACTGTAGCGCCCGCTGACCTTGGCAGGTACGCCGTCGCGGTGTCGCTTACGTCCCTGCCAGTTCCGCTCGTTGCAGCTATCGGCAACGTCGCCTTCCCGCGCTTGGCGGCCCAACGGGTCGTCACCGATGCAACCCGGAGGATGCAGCACCACGCCATCGTTGCCAGCGCAGGCATCGCCGCCGCAATACTCGTACCGCTCGCGCTGGTCGCGTACTGGCTGATTCCTTTCGTCTTCGGCGCTGGCTATCGCGGAGCCGTGCCATTGCTGTGGATCCTGACCCCTGGGGCCGTCTTCTTGGCCTGTGGCCAGGTCGCCGGTGACTTACTTCGGGGAAGGAATCATCCAGCTGTCGTCGCATGGGCAGAGGGCCTGGCGGCCATCTTTACCGTTGTTCTGCTCATTGCCCTCCTCCCGATCGTCGGCGTCTACGGCGCCGCCATTGCCTCTACCGCCGCATACGGGATTGCGCTTGCGGCCATGCTCCGTTCGCTACGGCACCTGCCACGTCACGCTCGTGGCGCGGGCTGGGTTCCTAATATTGCCGAGACAGTCGTCGCAGACTAGTAGAGTGTCGCGCCTTATTCTTGTTTTAGGGTTGGGTATAAGTGGCGGAGTCTGACTCGCGCGTCGTCGGTGGTGAAGTGCCACTGAACTTGGCGCTGGTCGCTGTTGGTCTGCTGCTGCCAGGCAGTGAGTTCGGCATTGAGCGGGGCGGGTGCGTCGATGCGGCGGTCCAGGCACTGGCGGGTCAGTGCGGACAGCTCGATCTCGGCGATGTTAAGCCAGGACCCGTGCCTGGGGGTGTGGTGGATCTCCAGGCGCTGTGCCAGCGCGAACGCCGTCTCGGGGTCGAAGGCCTCGTAGAGTGACCCGATGCCATGGGTATTGAGGTTGTCCATGACCAGCACCACGGTCTCGGCCTCGGGGTAGTCGCAGGTGAGCATCCGCTTGACCTGGCGGGCCCAGTCCACCTTGGTGCGACGGGGCTGGGCATCCACGCGTCGCCACCCGCGGGGAGTGTCAGAAATTCGGCTCTGTCGCATTTTCGGTGGTGACGGTGTGTGGTGTCAGGTGAGCAGGATCGGTGGCGGAGGAGGGTGAATCCGGCGCGGCCGTACATCTGCCTTTTGATCATCTTCGTTTTCTGTGGAATCAGAATTGTCAAATCGACCCTGAGGGACTCCGCGCGACGCGTTCGCGAGTTCCTGGATGAGAAGGCCGTACGAGGGTGCGGCCGACCCGGGAGAGGATTAAGCGTGAAGAAGTATATGCTCTTCGACCATGACGGCGTCCTCGTGGACACCGAGTTCTGGTACGAGCTCATCCACGAGAAGCGGCACATCAGGCAGTTCATGGACTTCGTCCTCGTCCGCGAGAACTACGAGCGCGCCAAGCCGCACCCCGAGCCGTACCTGACCGGCTTGAAGCGCTTCGGAGCCACCAAGGAAGAGACACTGGTCCCCCCGAGGGCTGAAGTCGGCCGTGGCAGCCGACATCCACTGTGCCATCGTCCGCCACGACTTCACGCATTCACCTGACTTCTCCGAGGCCACTTATCGCATCGAGTCCCTGACCGAGCTCAGGGACATCGTCGTGGGCGAGACCTGACGGAGACCAGCGAGTCCACTCGCATCGTGTGGTGTGACCTGGAAGTGGTTCTCCCGAAGACTCATTCTGTGCTATCAGGATTGTCAAATCGACCCTGACTGAGCTTGGCGGACATCGATGATCGGGAGGATAGTGGCGGTGCCCGGAGGATCGAGTTGCCGGGGTGTCGGGTCGGCCGGCGTGGGGATGTCAGCCAGCCGGCCCAAGCAGCCGGTCCAAGGCGGCGTTGCCGTCGTCGACGGCGGCCCGCTCGTCCTCGGTGAGCGGGATCATCGCCTGCATCTTCTGCAGGTTCTCCTTAGGGAGCGCAGACAAATAACCCGTAGCTTCCTGTAATGCGGCATGCTGATGTGATATGGGCGGCAAAGAGGACGCGGAGCTGGCGCTGGCGGCGAAGTTCGGGGCGATCTTCCCGCATCTGGATGAGCGTCAGCGGCGGTTGCTGCTGGGTGCTGAGGCCCGGGCGCTGGGCCATGGCGGGATCCGGCTGGTGGCCAGGGCGGCGGGAGTCCGCGAGGCCACGGTCTCCCTGGGGGTTACTGAGCTGGACTCCGGCGCTGAGCCGCTGGGCCGGACGCGGCGGCCGGGCGGGGGCCGCAAGCGAGCCGCCGACGTGGATCCCGGGCTGCGGCCAGCGCTGCTGGCCCTGGTGGAGCCGGATGAGCGTGGCGATCCGATGTCGCCGCTGCGGTGGACGACCAAGTCGACACGCAGGCTGGCGGCGGAGCTCACGGCCCAGGGCCACCGGGTCGGCGCTGACACCGTCGGCGATCTGCTGCGGGCCGAGGGGTTCAGCCTGCAGGGCAACGCCAAGAGCATCGAGGGAAAGCAGCACCCGGACCGGGACGCCCAGTTCCGGTACATCAACGAGCAGGTCAAGGGCCATCAGGGCACCGCAGACCCGGTGATCAGCGTCGACACCAAGAAGAAGGAGCTGGTCGGGGCGTTCAAGAACGCCGGCCGGGAATGGCGGCCCAAGGGCCAGCCGGTGGCCACGCATACCCACGACTTTCCTGCCGACAGCCTGGGAAAGGCGGTCCCCTACGGGGTGTATGACATCACCGGCAACACCGGCTGGGTCAACGTCGGCACCGATCATGACACCGCCGCGTTCGCGGCGGAGTCGATCCGCCGCTGGTGGAAGTCGGCCGGGAGCAGCGACTACCCCCTGGCCCGGCGGCTGCTGATCACTGCGGACGCCGGCGGTTCCAACGGCTACCGAACCCGTGCGTGGAAGGCTGAGCTGGCCGCGCTGGCCGTGGAGACCGGGCTGGAGATTACCTGCTGCCACTTCCCCCCGGGCACGTCGAAGTGGAACAAGGTGGAGCACCGGCTGTTCTCGGCCATCACGATGAACTGGCGGGGCCGGCCGCTGGCCAGCCACGAGGTCATCGTGCAGACCATCGCCGCCACGACCACGGCCACCGGGCTGCGCGTGCACGCCGAACTGGACACCAGCAGCTACGGCACCGGCGTGCAGATCAGCGATGCGCAGATGGACGCCTTACCCCTGACCCTCCACGGCTGGCACGGCGACTGGAACTACACCCTGCACCCCGAGGCCTGCGACCACATCAGCGCCACGCCCGATCCCTTCGACCAGCCCAGCCCCGATCTGGCCTGGCTCTGCCATCCAGCACTGACCGGCCTGCCGGCCCCGCAATGGGATGCCCTGATCGCCGCGCTGATGACGCTGCATGACCAGCAGCGCGAGACGAGCCTGAACAAGCGCCGCGGCCACCGGCCCCGCCTGACCGCTCCCGGAACTGGCCGCCGCCCCGTCCTCACCCTCGCCGACCGGCTCCTGGCCGCCACCCTGCACTACCGCCTGACCCTCCCGCAGGTCGCCATCGCCGCCCTGTTCAGCGTCCGGCCCGAAACGATCAACAAACGCATCCGCGACATCCGCCAGCTCCTGGCCCAAGCCGGACACGTCATCCAGCCCAGCCCGCACCAGATCCCCAGCATCGACGACCTCGTCAGTTTCGCGAGCGCAGAAGGCCTCAAGGTACCGCCACAGATCAAGCCAGCGTGTTAATGATCTGCGCTCCCTTAGCCTCCAAGATCTGTGCCTTGCTGGAGTCCTTCGGCGTGTAGAAGTCGCATTTTGCGCAGGCCATGCGGTGCGGGCACTGTTCGAAGAAGGTGTAGGTGCAGTAGAGCTCCCCGCGCCGCAGCGCGGCATCATAGGCTAGGGCGAGCATCACGCGGTTGCGCGCCGGCTCCCGGCAGGCCTCCTCCAGAATCCGCAGCCACTGCTGCTCGCTGGGAATCCACGGCAGCCTGGTCAGCCGCGGCGCCAGGCCGCGCTGCGCTCCGCCTGCCCGGCCGCCGGGAGTGTAACGGCCCCGGCCCACCGGGTTGGAACCGCGCAGCCCTTCTTCCATCCGGAAGTCGTAGAACAGCCAGACCGGCACCAGCCGCTGCTGGATCGTCGCGTTCGCCAGCCCTGCGCCGAGTCGATCGCCACCACGTTCGCGCGATGATGCGGCCGCGACGTCAGCTCCCGCAGGAAGACCGCGACGTGGGCGCGGTTCGCCGTGACCGGGTCGACGCCCTCCCGCTCGCACACCAGCAGGTACTCGGCCAGCCCGCGGGCATACGCGTCAATCGTCCTCGGCGCCCGCCTCAGGTCGGTCCAGATCTGCAGCAGCGTCGCCGCCTGCTCGTGCCGGCCGAAGACCGGTCACCTCTCCCTCAGCACCACCGTGCCGCTCAAGCCATCTCCCAAGTCCGTGGTTGCACCGAGGGACCATGATCACCCCGGCAGATTCCACGTAACTTTTATCGTGTTCACGCCCTCGGTCCGGCCGTTGTGGAATGGCAGCGTGACGGCCGCGATGGCACCCCGGTGGCCTGCCCAGCGCCGCGGGCCTTGAGCTTGGGTGCGCCCGGTGCCAGGCGCGGGCGGTGGCGGTGCCGTATCGGGTGGTGACGGTGGTGATGGTCACGTCCGGTCCGGGATGGGCGGCCGCATCGGCGAGCTTGAGCTCGCGCCCGTGGCGGGCTGGCCGGCCCATCTGGCCGGGCTCGCGGGCCGCGGTGGCTGGCGCATACCCGGTTGGTGCCCAGTCGGCCGATCACCTGCACCGGCAGGTCCGCCAGCAGCCAGGCCAGCCGGGTCGGCTCGTACCCGGCGTCGAAGATGCTCCGCAAGGGCACCCGGGAGCTGGCGCAACTGCCCGCTTCTGCAGATGCGTTCGTGTGGCTGCGGCTTTACCAGGCCGAGATGGACGGCCTGGTCCCGGCCGGGCGGCGGCAGCCGCTGTGGTGGACGCTGCGCCGCCCGGTGCGGCCGCTGACCTACCACGCGGTGCACCGCATGTTCGAGCGGGTGACCGGGCAGGCCGGATCCACGGCGACCCTGCACGCGCTGCGGCACACCGTCGCCTACCGGATGGCTGAGGACCCGTCGCTGCCGCTGACCGACGTGCAGGCCGTGCTCGGGCATGCCCAGCTCACCACGACGCAGATATATACGGTGCCGCGCACCGAGGACGTGATCCGCCGGGTGCTGGTGCACCACGGCGAGCAGGTGCGGCAGGCCGAGCAGCGGGCCGCGGCGCCGCCTGCCGCTGGATACCGGCCCGAGACGCTGGGCGTGCTGTTCGGGACGGGCGCATCATGACCGCCGGGCTGCAGGAGGCGGACCTGCCGGTTCCGGTGCGGCTGCGCCGCGAGGCCCGGCGGGCCGCGTGGTCGGCCTCGCGGGAAGCCTTCCCGCCGCGCCCGGCCGCGGACCAGTGGCCAGCTGCCCGGCTCAGCCGCAGCACGGTCTTGGGCCTGCTCACCCGCAGCCCGTTCACCGGTGCCAATCCCGGCACCCGCAACATGCAGATCCGCGGCGTGAACCTGGCGGTTGGCTGGCTGGCCGACCAGCCCGGCGGCAGCTGGCAGCAGCGGTGGCTGGCCAGCGGCGCCGAGGCTGCCGGGGCGGGCTGGAAGCAAGAGTGCGCCGCTGGCTGGCTCGACGCGCACGGCGCACGCCG
>CAWBJR010000004.1:0-249337 GCA_963789085.1 uncultured delta proteobacterium
TTTTCCCCAACGCCCGATCCTCGAGAGCGCGCAATGGGCGCAGCGCTTGCCGCCGCGAAGCCTGCTTCATTTCGATTCGTGGAGTGACGAAGCGCGCGCCGACAATCAACTAGCGGCTGCGATGGAGAGCGCACTCATCTGGCGCGAGATCTTCCCCCGAGATCTTCCCCGATGATACGTGGCGGACTAAGTTTTAATGACGACCGTAATGTTATGGACTGAATGGGGCATGTACGGTCGCGAATTTTGGGGGCAGGGACATAAATGCGAGTTTCGAAGGAAAAGGCTGCTGAGCATCGGCAACAGATCGTCGACGCCGCGGCGCGCTTGTTCAGGGAGCGAGGGATTGGCGCCACGGGGGTAGACTCGATCACCAGGGAGGCAGGCTTGACCCACGGCGCGGTCTACAGCCAGTTCGGTTCCAAGGAAGCGATCGCGATTGATTCGATTCGGCTCGCACTTCGAGGCTCAAGACGGACGTGGTTGCGGGCGGCTGCGAAGAAAGGTCAGGTCCTTCCCGCAATCGTAGAGTCCTACCTGTCTGCCAGGCATCGCGATGCTCCGGGTAGTGGATGCGTCGTCGCGGCGCTCGGTGGGGACATCGCACGGCAACCGAAGAGCGTTCGCGACGCCTTCACTGAGGAGTTCAAGCAGGCACTGGAATTTCTGGCGGATGTCGTCGCGACGGATGATAGCTCGGTTACCAGTGACGACACGCTCGCAGCATTCGCATCGATGGCGGGGGCTCTGATGCTGGCGCGCGCGGTGAGCGACCCTGCGCTTTCCGATCGGATCCTGAAAGCAACGTCCGCGTGGGTTAACCGTAAAGTGAAGGCCACGCATCGCCGTCGCGCGCGCGTCACTTCGTTGAAACGCGCCTAAGGTGGTTGCCTCAGTCTGGTCTCGGGAAATTCCAAAGGATGCGGACTTCCTATTTGGATTGCACGATCAGCTCTTCGACATCGCGCAGCCGATCCTTTCCAAAGAAAATTTCGTCATCGACATAGAAGGTAGGCGAGCCGAAAGTTCCGCGCTCAACTGATCGCTGGGTGTTGTTGAAGAGCTCGTCCTTGATCTCGCGCGTCTCGATGAGTTGGAAAAATCGATCGACGTCCAGGCCAGCATCCGTGAGTGCCTTCCGAAAGATTGCAGGATCATCCATCTTCTTGGGCTCGCCCCACATATGCCGATACATCTCGTCAACATAGCGCTCGAATACACCTAGCGAGCGAGCGGCGATGGCGCCGCGCATCATCATCAGCGTGTTTACCGGAAAGAACGGATTGCTCTGAAAGCGGGTGATCCCATGCCGACGGATGAAGCGTTGCGTCTCAAGTCGCTCGTATTCAGGTTTGTTGCGGATACCTCTAAGACTCTCGGCGGGTGAGCGATTGTTCGTCAGCTTGAACACGCCGCCCAACAGGACCGGCACGTAGTCGAACTTTACGCCGGTGCGTCGCTCGATTTCCGGAATCACCAGATGGCTGAGGTAAGCATTGGGACTGCCGAAGTCGAAGTGAAATTCAACCTTGACCATAATGTCACCATTTCTCCCCGAAAGGACGAATCTCCTGCTCGAAAGTCCACGCATCGGGCGGCTGCTGATAGAGTTGCCAGTAAGCTTCCGCCACCGCCTCCGGTCGCATCAGCCGTCCGGGTTCCAGATTTTCGAGTGCCGCGTCTCCTTCGCGTTCGCGAATTCGATCGCGCACCCATGCGGTATCGACACCAGAATCAATGACCAGATGAGCAACGTGGATATTCTTCGGACCCAGCTCCCGCGCGGCGCTCTGTGCGATTGCGCGCAGGCCGAACTTCGCGCTCGCGAAAGCCGCGTATCCCAGACCGCCGCGAAGACTCGCGGTGGCGCCGGTAAAGAAGAGAGAGCCGCGCCCCCGCGCGAGCATCAGCCGCGCCGCCTCCCGGGCCGTCAGGAAACCCGAGTAGCACGCCATCTCCCAGACCTTGCGGAACACGCGCTCAGTCGTCTCGACGAGCGGATAGTTCACATTCGCGCCGATGTTGAAGATGCAAACCTCCATCGGCGCATGCGCGTCCGCATCCTTGAGGAACGATGTAATGTCGTCTTCCTTGCGCGCATCGAGCGAGCGCGCGACGATCCGCCCTCCGCGCCCTTCGATGTCCGCGACCAGTGGTGCCAGTTTTTCGCCTTGGCGTCGTCCGGCGAAAACGGTGAATCCTTCGGCGGCGAACTTTTTAGCGATCGCCCCACCGATATAGTCGCCCGCTCCAATAACTGCCGCGGTGGCATTTCTGATTTGCAAGGAGCAGTCACCTCCTCTTGACACAATTGATTACGAGCGTCATCAATATCAGAGATGCTCAGGTGCGATCAATCGCTCGCAGGATTCATGAACTTGACGTGAGACCCTTCAAAGAGAAGTTCTAATCTCGGAGGCGAGTTTCATGGCGCACGATTTGACTTTGTGGGGTATCGGAACCAGCCGCACTATCCGTGCGCACTGGATGTTGCTGGAGCTTGGGCTCGATTACGAAACTCGCCCGATTCAGTCACGCAGCGGCGAAACTCTCACCGATGAATTCAGGCGCTTGAATCCTCGCCACAAGATTCCGGTCCTTCATCATAAGTCATTTGTGCTCACCGAAAGCGCCGCGATCATTCAGTACCTGAGCGAGACTTTCGCTGATCCTCGAAAGCTATATGTGCCCCACGATGCCGAAACTCGCGCCGCGCTGAATGAATGGTGCTACTTCATCATGACCGAACTCGATGCGGGCTCACTCTACATCGTGCGTCGGCACGAGGGCCTCGCGCCGATCTATGGCGAGGCGCCTGGCGCGGTCGATTCCGCGAAGACCTACTTCTCCCACAATCTCGAAGCGATGGTGCCGAGAATCGCACGAGCGCCGTATCTGTTTGGTGAGCTGCTAAGTACCGCCGATATTCTGCTGATGACCTGCATCGAGTGGGCTGCGCTGAGCAACATTGCGTTGCCGCAAGAGGTGGCGGAATACCGCCGGCGGGTCGCGCAGCGTCCGGCATTTCAAGCTGCGCTGAAAAAGAACTTTCCGCAGGTCCGAATCTGAAATTTGGTCGGAGCAATACGATGGCAGGAGCATTAGAAGGAGTACGCGTTCTCGATTTGACCACGATGGTGGCCGGCCCGGTCGCTGCAATGATGCTCGCGGACCAGGGCGCCGACGTCATCAAGGTCGAGTCGCCGTCCGGTGACCTGATGCGTCACTTCGCGTTCGGACGCGGCGGCATGTCCGCCTCGTTTCTTTCGTGCAACCGCAACAAGCGCTCGGTCGCTATCAACCTCAAGGACCGGAGGGTCTTGAGATCGTGCGAAAGCTGATCGCCACCGCAGACGTTCTGATGCACAACTTTCGTCCCGGCGCCGCCGAGCGCATTGGGCTCGGCGAAGATGCCGTGCGCGCGATTCGTGCGGACATCATTTACGTATCGATAAGCGGATTCGGCGAGAGCGGACCGTATGCGAATCAGCGTGCCTATGATCCTGTCATTCAGGCGCTGAGCGGACTCGCCGAAATCCAGCGTGACCGCGATACCGGCCGACCGCGGATGGTTCGTACGATCATTGCGGATTACACCACGGCGTTGACCGCGGCGCAGGCTATTACTGCGGCATTGTTTGCGCGGCAGAAGGGCGGCATCGGACAGCATGTGCGCATCGCGATGCTCGATGCGATGATTTCCTACCTGTGGCCCGAAGCGATGCCGAGCCTGACCTTCGTGGGCGAGGAACGCGACCCATCGGACGGCGAGCTGGGGCCGGACCTCATCTATGCGGCGCAGGATCGATACATCACCGCGGGCGCGCTTTCGGACGACGAATGGGCGGGGATGTGCCGCGCGCTAAATCGCGAGGACCTGATCGACGACGCGCGTTTCAAGACCGCGCGCGATCGGGCGATCAATGCCGTCGAGCGCCGGGAAATCACGGCCGCCGAGCTCGAGAAGTGGACCGCGAACGATATCCTTCCGCGGCTGCTCGCCAACGATGTTCCATCGGCGCCGGTGGTGAGCCGGTTCGAGCTGTTGCAGCGATCCTCAGGTGCGGGAAAATCGGATCCTCGAAGAGCATGAGGATCGCGCATTCGGAAAAGTCCGCCAGCCGCGTCCTGCCGCGCGCTTCGATCGCACTCCATCGACCATACGCACGCTGGCGCCGATGCTGGGCGCCGACAATGACGCGATCCTGAGCGAACTTGGGTTACAGCGTCGATGACATCGCGCGGCTGAAGCGCGAGCGGAATTCTACACACGCGAGCGCCGAAGGAAGGAGATCATGAGTGAGACATGCTCCCAGTAGCTGTTGTAACAGGGCGTTGGCCCGGGAACCGGCGCAGCGATCGCGCGCCGCTTCTCGCGCGGCGGGTATAAGGTGGCGATGCTCGCGCGAACGCGTGAGCGGCTAGCCGCTCTGGAGCGCGAAATCGACAACGCGAAAGGCTTATCCATGCGATGTGACCGACGAAGCGCCAGCTCGACGCGACGCATCGCATGCGATTCGCCGCGACTCGGGTATGCCCAAGGTGCTCATTCACAATGCGGTCGGCGGCGCTTTCGGCAATTTCATGGAAATCGATCCGCAGGTGCTGAATCGAAATTTCCAGGTCAACACGATGGCGCTGTTGTATCTCGCGCGGCGGCTGGCGCCCGACGATGATCGCGGCGGGAGAGGGCGCGATCATCGCGAGCGGCAACACTTCGGCGCTGCGCGGCAAAGCGAGCTTCGCGGGATTCGCGCCGACCAAGGCCGCGCAACGGATCCTCGCGGAATCGATTGCGCGGGAGCTGGGACCAAAAGGCGTGCACGTCGCCTATGTGTTAATCGACGCGGTCATCGATCTCGAGTGGACGCGCAAACGATTCGCCGGATGCCCCCGACGACTTCTTCATCAAGCCCGCGGCGATCGCCGACGAAATTTGGCACGTCGTGCATCAGGATCGATCCGCGTGGTCATTCAATGTCGAGGTCAGGCCGTTTCGCGAAACCTGGTGACGCGCACTCGAGTCGAAGAGGATGCGATCATGAGTCAATTGCGGATTTTTTCCTACCTGCCAAATCCGAGAATCTGGAAGGCAACCATCGCCGCGCGTCTCAACGGAGTCGAGGTCGAAGTTAGAGGAAGCTCGCCGAAAGAGCTTGCGACGTGGCTATGGGACTTTGACGCGCGCCCGCTGCTCGAGAGCGAGAAGATCACTTCCGGCGAAGTGCGTGGGCGAGTGGGTTTCAAGGGGACGCTGCACAAGACCGATGCGTTCCTCGAAGCGCATCCATTCGGGACGGTGCCGGCCGCGTTCAGTCCCGATGGCAAGGTCGGCATCTTCGAATCCAACAGCATCATGCGCGCAGTGGCTCGACTAGGTGATGAGCAAGATCCCGCTGTACGGAGGCGATCCTTATGAAGCATCGAGGATCGACAGCTTCCTGGATGCGAGTCTGGTCTTCGCGCGAGATTCGCAAATTTATTTGCTGGCGTTAGGGAGCGAAGCTTTGTCGGCGGAGATTCATTCTCGAATGCGCGATGCGTTCGGGGTGTATCTCGACGGAATCAATCAGGCATTGTCGCCCGATCGCGAGTTCATTGTAGGCGATAGCATGACGCTTGCGGATATCTGCTTCGTCGCCGAGCTGGCGCTGTTCTACAATGAGAAGCCACGCGCCGGAGAACTTCAAAAGCGAGGACTGGAGCCGATTCTAAATCCGAATGTCGATGCGGAGTTTCCGCGCGCGATGGCTCACTTCGCGAAACTCGCGCAAGCATCCGGCGTTCGCTCCCGACGTAGTGCCCTATCTTGAGAAGATTGAAAAAGCCGCTCTTGCGCGAGGGTAGAGTCTACTTGTGAAAAAGTGCGCGACGTATCGAAGGCAGCACTTCGCCATCATACCGCTCGACGTGTGAGTCGAGCTTCTGAGCCAAAGCCAGCAGCGTACGCGCCAAGGCGCCGCGATCCGCCGAGGTCTCCGCATCCTGACCTTTGCCCAGTGACAGCGCAGGTAGCGCCGCTACCAACTTGTGCATTTCCTCGCGGTCGGTCTTTAAGGTATCGAGCAGCGGGGATGATATAGCCTGATGCGCTTCACCCCACGAGAAGACCAGTTCCTCTTCAATCTGCAGATGTGGCCATAAGTCGTCCCGTATCTCGTCCCACAGCTCGAGGGCTAGTTGCTGCGCTGCAATCGCGTCCGAATCACCGGCGAGATGAGCGGCAGCGAAGGCCAGTCGCATAGTAAGCTCGTTCAACTTCCGGTGCTCGGCGCCGAGACACGTAACGATCGTATTGATCATCGGCACCTCGAGGTCAGGCAACGGTCCTCCGCAAGGGCTCATCTGGGCGATAAGTTGGTCAATTTCCATGTTCCTGTCTCCGACACCCATAGAACAGCAATCTCGATGCCACACTAAGACACGTCCCGAATTGAGAATTATGTCGCGTGGCCGACGCTGCTTCTGCGAAATTCGTCGCGAAACGCGATTTACGAGCCGGCATGAGCGCGTGCGTCCCCAAAAGGTGTTCCCGGCCGACGATCTGAGGCCCACGATTGAGCACGATTGGGATCGACATCCGATAATGACTTTTGATTTAAAAGAGTCAGGGAATCCGCTCCGAAGGAAATCTCGATGGCGAAAATTCTCGACGGCATCCGCGTTTTCGACCTGACGATTGCGGCGGTCGGGCCGTGGGCGACCAAGCTGCTCGGCGCGCTCGGCGCCGACGTGATCAAGGTGGAAGCGCCCGGTGGCGATCGCCTGTCGCATGCGGTGCCGCCGATGATCAAGGGAAACTCGGTCCTCTACATTTCCGCGAATCACAACAAGCGGATGATCGAGCTCGACCTCAAGAAGGAAGCCGACCGCGCCATCGCGCTCAAGATCATCGAGAAGAGCGACGTGTTCGTGCAGAACATGCGGCCGGGCGCGGTGGAGCGGCTCGGCCTCGGCTACGATGTCGTCGCCAAAGTTAATCCGCGGATGATCTATGTCGCGGCATCCGCTTATGGGCGTATTGGTCCGATGGCGGGTGAGGCGGGAATCGATCCGACGGTGCAGTCGTTCTGCGGATGGTGCGGTATCACCGGGCCGGAGCATGGTCGCGGCGAGATGTTCCGTCATCTGGCGCATCTCGATCTCACGACCGCGACCACCATCACGCAGGCCGTGCTGCAGGCGCTGATCGCGCGCGAGCGGACCGGCCGCGGCCAGCTGATCGAAATCGAGATGCTGACCGCGGCGATGGCGCTGCAGACGACGCGGCTGGCGGAATACTTCGCAACTGGCGAACAGCCGCCGCCGCTCGGCAGTGCGGCGGCGACGACCGCGCCGCATCAGGCGTTCAAGTGCGAGGATCAGCGATACCTCGCGATCGGCGTCGAGCGCGACGAGCAATGGCCCGGCTTCTGCCGCGCACTGAAGCTCGACGAGCTGATTTCCGATCCGCGCTTCGCGACGAATCGCATAGAGAGTCGAGCATCGCGCCGAGTTGGTCCCGATTCTGGCGGAACGCTTCAAGACGAAACCGGCGGCATGGTGGATGATCCGTCTGAACAAGGAGCAAGTACCGAACGGGCCGTTCCTCAGCTTCGAGGAGTTGCGGCACCATCCGCAGGTCCTCGCCAATGGCCACATCGTCGAAATCGATACGCCGCATTGGGGCCGGATGTATGTCGACGGCCTGCCGTGGAAATTCGAGCGCACGCCGGCGGGTCCGATTCGTGCGGGTGGCAAGCCGGGCGAGCATACCGCGGAGGTGCTTGCGGAACTCGGGATCCTCGACGATCGCGGCGTCGGCGTGTCGAAATGAGCAGCGCGGGCAGTCTCGACGGCTTTCGCGTCATCGATTTCACGCAAGGACTCTGCGGCCCGTTCTGCACGATGCAACTCGGCGACGCGGGCGCCGAAGTGATCAAGATTGAGCCTCCTGCGGGCGATTTCGCGCGCCGGATGGGTCCGCCCTTCGTCGGGAGCGAGAGCGCGGTTTTCCTAAGCCTCAATCGCAACAAGAAGAGCGTCGTGCTCGACCTCGAAACGTCCCAACGGACGTGAAGCTGCCGCGCTACTGGCGCGCGACGCCGACGTGGTGGTCGAGGATTTCGGACCCGGTGCGGCGGAAAGAATCGGCCTCGACTACGCGCAACTCCGCGGCGCAAATCCAAAACTCATCTACTGCTCGATAAGTCCGTTCGGCGAGGATGGTCCGCTTCGCGATGCGCCCGGTTCCGAGCTGGTGGTGCAGGCGATGGCGGAATATACGCGCGTCGCTGGGGCGAATCGGCGATCCGCCGGTGCGCGTCGGCGCCGATGTCGCGAGCCTCAACACCGGAATTTTCGCCGCGCAGGCAATTCTCGCGGCGCTGTTTCATCGGATAAGAACCGGCGAAGGCCAACGCGTCGCGGTGAGCGAGTTCGGTTCGCTGCTTCATATGCGAGGGATCATGTGGCATTCGATGAGCGATCCCGACGACTGGTACGGTTTCCATCTGGACCACTACACCACGCCGCCCGACTATGGCTATCAGACCAAGAACGGATCGCTTTACTTCATTCTGCGCCGCGGCAACAGCGAGGACTGGGATCGGCTGGTGATGGAACTCGGAATGGAGGAAGTGCTCGCCGATCCGCGCTTCGATGATTACGGACGCGCGGCGACCAGTATCGGTCGTTATGCCACCGAGGTGAAACCAATCTGGGAAAAGGCGTTCGCGAATCGAACTCGCGAGGAGATTATCGATCTGATGAAGAGCATCGGCGGCGATGCCGTGCCGATGATGGACTACCCTTCCCTACTGGCTCATCCGCAAGTCGCGGCGCTGGAAGCAATCGCGGAAATCGATCATCCTACCGCCGGCCGCTTCAAAACGGTGCGTCCGGTCGCGCGCTTTTCGGAAACCCCGGACTCGATTCGAATGCCGCCGCCGACGCTCGGGCAGCATACCGAGGAAGTCCTGCGCGCGGCGGGCATCGCCATACCTAAGTCTAAGACAGTGCCAACATTTGATTGATTCAGGAGGCTGACATGATCGTTCCGGCGCGTAAGACCTACAAAGTCGCAACCGAAAAAAACATTCCGATGAAGACGCGCGACGGAATCACGCTTTTTGCCGATGTGATCCGTCCCGATGCGCCGGGACGTTTTCCGGTACTCCTCAGTCGTACGCCCTACAATAAGAAGGGAAGCGACGATCCTAATGGGGCCGAGCTATCTCTTCGCTCGCTATGGCTATATCTCCGTCATGCAGGACTGTCGCGGCCGCTTCGAATCGGAAGGTGAGTACGACACCATCTTTCAGGAGATTGCCGATGGCTACGACGCGGTCGAATGGGCGGCGCGGCTGCCATGGTCCAATGGCCGGGTAGGAACTACCGGCCAGTCCTATCTCGGACTGACGCAGTACATGATCGCATGTAACGATCCTATGCCGCCCTCGCTTGCAGAGTGATGGCTCCGGTCTCCGCGTCCTCGGATTACCACGCAAGCTGGATCTACCATACCGGCGGCGTTTCCTTGTGGGGATGGATCATCCCTTATGCCATCTTCAAAGGACTCAACACCCTGAAGAGAGCAAAGCGCAACGACCTATTCGAAAAAATGAAGGAGTATGTCGAAGGAGGCGAGTTTCCTATCATCCGGCAAACTCGTTTCGGCATTGAATGCCTTCACTCCGCTTAACAGAAAAATGGTATCGCCACCTTCCTATCAAGGACTGGGTCGGTCTGCTTAAGGAGACCGCGCCATATCTTGCAGATCATATTGCGCATGCCGACGACGGCGAGTATTGGTATCGCGCCAATGTAAACCGCCATGCCGCGAGTATCAGCGTGCCGATGCTGCACGTCACCTCATGGTATGACATTTTCGGGGAAGGTGGTCAGACCGCCTATCGCAGCATCAAGGCTAACAGTAAATTCGAGAAAGCGCGCAATGGGCAGCGGCTGATCATAGGACCATGGGGCCACTTGCTCCCGTACAACGTGCCGAGCTCGCGCGGCACCGGCGATATCGATTTTGGGCCCGGCCGCACTGATCGATCTTAATGAGACTCTGCTTCGATGGTTCGACTACTGGCTCAAGGATGTCGACAACGGAATCGTCGACGAGCCACCGGTTAGCATCTTCACCATGGGCGAGAATCGATGGCAGAAGCTCTCCGATTGGCCGCCGCCGAACATGCGACAGGTTCGTTATTTCCTTCATAGCCATAATGGCGCCAACGCTCTGAGTGGTGATGGTGCCCTTTCGACCGTACCGCCGGATGCGGAACGCCCCGATAGCTACGTCTACGATCCGAACGATCCGGTTCCATCGCTTGGTGGCAACAATCTCGCGATTGATATCGGCGTGCAGGATCAACGACCCGTCGAAGAGCGAGCCGACGTACTGGTCTATACCTCTGATCCGATGGAGCAACCGCTGGAGGTTACCGGACCGGTGACGGTCGCCTTATGGGCGTCGTCGTCGGCAATCGATACTGACTTCACCGCAAAGCTGATCGACGTGCATCCGGATGGTTATGCGCGGAATCTTCTCGACGGCATCATTCGCGCGCGCTATCGGGAGTCTGCGAGTGCTCCGAAGATGATGGAGGCCGGAAAGCCCTATCTGTTCACGATTGATTTGTGGGCAACCAGTAATGTCTTTCTGCCCGGTCATCGTATTCGGCTCGAAATCAGCTCAAGCAACTTCCCTCGCTTCGACCGCAATCTCAATACCGGCGAGCCGTTCGGAGAAGGAACCAAGGGGATCCCTGCGCGTCAGACGATATTTCATCAGAGCGATATGGCCTCATGTCTTCTGTTGCCGGTCATCCCGAGATGATCGCCGAGATAATCGCCGATGCGCGGCTAAGCAAAGCGCGCGGAAGTTGATGACGAATTTGCGAAAGATTCTCAGGCCCATCGATGAGCCTGAGCCTACGGACACCTCGCTGAATTTCCATTCGTTACCCCCAATCGTCAAAAAGGGAACGGAGGATCTGGTATGCGGTTCTTGCGGTAGCGTAATTGCGGAGTCCGTCTCGCCGCGGGACCTCTATGTCGCCGCCGCCGCGCTGCTTAGAAATCGAATGCCGGTGCGCCTGATCCTCACGTGCGTTGACTGCAGCAAGCACAACGTGATTCCTCCTCCGATGAATGATTAGTTGATTCCTCGCCCCGAGCCAAGTAGCCCCTACAATTTGGCATGATTTGTGGACTCGTCGGCGAGTTACCGATAGCATTCGGTCGAGTCAGCGGGAGGTTACACTTGATGAACTCGAACACGGATCCTATTGCGTTTGTTCTTTGTGCGATCGTTCTCTACTTCCTGCCCGCGATCGTGGCCACGAATCGAAAGCACCACAACGCCGGCGCGATCTTAGCGCTTGATCTGCTTCTTGGGTGGAGCGGTCTCGGATGGATAATTGCTTTCGTTTGGGCGTGCACTGAGGTGAGAAAGACACCCCTCTGACAGCGAAACAGCTATCGACTCAGTTTCAATATCGAGGCCACCGCTTCCTCGACGCGGGTGCCTTTGAAGAAATCCGGATTCACATCGGTTTTCGCGCGCACCGGATTGGTGAAAACGAAGTCGCGGAAAGCGTTCGCGTCAATCAGCCCGTCTTCGACCATCTCGTATGCTTCCTCGGCTGCGTCGCGCATGTCGGGAATGTCGAAGTGGCCGATATCGGAGCTGTAAACGGCGTTGAGCCGCGCGCCCATCGGATTCATCCGCGTATCGAAGGCCAGCGCCGACATCCGGTCGTCGCCCTCGCATCCGAAGAAAAACTTCGGCACGAACAGCTCGCCGATATCCGCTTTGCTCGCGATCTCGCATCGCGCGAACTCATCGAGGTCGGCGAGATTTTCGGGGTTGCCCCACATCAGATACGAACGATCCTGACCCATGCGCGCGAGGATTCGCGCGCCATACTCGCCGCCGTATTCGTCGAACAATTGGCGCATCTGATTGTCGTCACGATTAGCAGGGTCGAGATGGGCCATCGCCTCGCGGTTGCGCTTTGACCAGTGCGAAATGAGATCGTTGAAGAGGGTGCAGGCCCACGCCGCGCCGCCCTCCATAAACGCGAAGCGCAGCGCGGGGAAGCGCCGCGTCACTCCGCCGAGAAACAGCGCCTTGCAGATCACCTCGCCGCCGGCGGCGAAATGCCCGATATGGTTGTAAACGAAATTCGATACCGTTGCGCGCGTGTTCAGACCCGAGGTCGGCGAATGAAAGGTGGGCGAGAGCTTGAACTCCAGACATTTGGCCCAGACCGGATCGTAGTCATAGGCGCTATCGATGCAGAAGTTGTCAAACCATAACGCATGCCGCGCCAGCTCGGGATTTTTCCTCGCTGCCTCGAGCGGGCGACGCGCGTAGGCCGGCATCACGATCGCCTTGAAGCCCAATGTGTTCACTGCGTAGTCGAGTTCGGCAAGCGCCTCGGCCGGCGTATGCATCGGAATGATCGCGACCGGAATTAGACGGTCTTGGTATTGGCGGAAAATGTCGGACTGCATCCGGTTGAATGCTCGGCACATCGCGAGGCGCACGTCGGCGTCCTCGAAATGGATCGGGAAGAGGCCCATGCTGGGATAAATGATCGCAACGTTGAGCCCGAAATCGTCGAGCCGGCGATGCAGCAGGCGCGGGAGCGAGCTGGTCGCGCGATCGAGCGTGTTGCGCGCGGGGTGCGCCCACCAGGTTGGGCGCGGGATGCGATTCGCCAGCCGCTCATCGGGTGTCGCGCGATACCACGGAGGTTGCAGCACGATCCGGCGAACGCGATCGGCGAGCGCCGCGCCGCCCTCGCGCTCGAGGTAGTCGAACAGCGCGGGCTCGAACTCGGCGATGTGCCCGTCAGAGTCGATTATCGGATGACTTAGACGCGCGCGAATTTCTGCCGACTTGGTGAGGTTGGATTTCATGGCTAGCCTCTGCGACTCGAATAGGCCTTCGCGTCAGATCTTTCAACTCTCCAAACAGTCGCAGGGAAATAGTCATGGGAAATCGTGGGCGCCGGAGGCGACGGCCGCCCGCAAAATGATCGGTGCCGATAACATCGCAAGAACTCCACTCACTTGCCATCCGATGCGAAGTCCCAGCAGATCCGCAAGTCGTCCTCCGGCTAGCAGTCCCAACGCGCTTCCCAACGTTTCAAAGGTGTTGAAGAACGAGAGCAGGGTCGCGCGATGATCGCGATCGATCTCGTCGTTGGCCCAGGCTCGCACCAATGGACCGGCGATCCCGAAACATACGTAGGCGCCGCAAAGAAGCACCAGCACCAGCGCGGGACGATGGTTGAAACGTCCAGCAAGAAACAGAATCGCCCCGGAGATTGCGGCGGAGCTTGCCACATAGTACTCGCGGACACCCGCAAGCGGCCGCAAGCGCGCAACCAATTCGGAGCCTCCGATACTCGCAACTCTGAAGATGCTATAGATGACGCCCGCCGAACCGATGCGAAGGAACAGGTTATCGACAAAGTACTTCTGCCATTCCATTTCGAACGAGGACCAGGCGAAGGTTTGCAAGCCACTGGCGCAGGCCAGCAGCACCACCGCGCGATGGTCAACCGCCATCGAGAGGCTGGACAAGAGGCGCATGCGAACCTGCGTCATGAGAGAAGTGCTACTGATTGCGCGTCTCATCGCCGCATCAGGTGCCATCAACACAGCCCCTGCGATGCCAGTGATGAGAAACCCGCACGCGCCCATCGCCCATGGAAGTCTCAAGCTGTAACTAGCGGCTTGCGCGCCGGCGATCGCGCCGACAATCGCAGCAGTCGCGCGCAGTTGAGACACACGCGAGAACACCCGGCTCTTGTCCGCGCTAAAGCCGACCTGATCGAGCGCATCGACTGCCCATGCTTCCAGAGTTCCGCTGGAAAACGCCGAGCCGAAAGCGGCCGTGCTGTCGGCCGCGATGAAGCGCCCGAACGTTCGCGCGAAGAAGTACATTAGCCATCCGACGCTGCGCAGCAGATTTCCCAGCACGAATGCGACTGGGCGTCCCACGGCGTCTGCGAACACCCCGGCGGGAACGTCCATCAAGAGCACGATCATGTAGGAGATCGCTACGATGGCATTGGTGCGAAACTGTGAAAGGCCATGCGAACGAAGGAACACGGGATAGATGCTTAGGATGACTCCCGCGCCTAGCGAGTAGATCATCCATAGGGAATAGAAGCGATAGATGACGCCATCGGCGGTCAGCGTGACGCCGATAGCGGCGGGACTATCGTTATCGCGCAGCGCGGAGGGTTCCGAGCTCGTCACGGTTTCCAGCCGGGAGCAATTGTGCGAAAGACATAGCCACGTTTGATCAGGGCAGGAACGATACTATCCAGGGCATGCAAGGTTGCGACGCGCCCCCATCCGGGGCTGCTATCGCGGCCATCATGGTGGAGAGTTATCACCTGTCTCTTGCTTGCGAATAACGCGGACTTTTCCTTTCGGCTATCTTCGGTATCGTCGCAGCCAGTGCCTTCGAGATCGCTTAGCCTGCTGAAGAACCTTGCCAGAATGTCGCTGACGCGCTGAAACTCGGGAACGCTATCGGTCAGGAAGTCCTGCGGGTCTATGTCCCATAAAACGGGAGTCATACCTTTTGAAGCCAGGAGGCTCCTGATACCGGCATCGATTCCTCCGCCCGGCGGACGCAGGTACTCTGGTCTTACTCCTATCAAGCGTTCCACCAGGTCATTGGTTCTGCTGACCTGCTCCCAGATCGCGATATGATCGCCGCCCAGGCCGTTCTGCTCTTTGGCACGTGTAAAGTTCTGATGATAGTAGGAGTGGTTGGCGATGTAATGGCCATGGCTGTGCGCCAGTTTGATGGCCCATGGAGCACATTCAATATGGCGACCCAAGACAAAGAATGTCACCGGCAATTCGACCCCGAGACGCTGCTCCCAGTCCGCCAGCTTATGTACGATCGCTTCGGTGACGCCGGGGGTCGGACCGTCATCGAAGGTCATGTATATCGGCTTTCCTTGCGCCGACCAATTGTCGGGCGAAGTCGCCGAGAAGCTTTCAAATGGCTGATTGCTCATCGGACCGCGATTATTGTCGCGACGCCAGCATAGTTCATCGCGACCGACGGGCCAATCTGAAAACTATCGCTGCTTGCACAGGTAGCTCTATCGAGAGAAGCTGGCGCTATCTATGTCAAGTCGCGACAAAGGTGCAAGGTCGAGCGCGCATCGCAAAGCCTCGGCGATAGTAGCGCCGATTAACTCATCGCCGCCGTCGCAAGCCTGCCTCGATTCCGTACGGCACGCCGGACTCGCCGATATAGTCATCGCTTCGGCGCCGCCGACACAATTTGCCCGCGCGATGAACGAGGCGGTTGCCGCGACGACCAGTGAGATCATCCTGATAGTGCCTGCCATCGCCGAGCTTAGGCCCGAGATCGTCGATCGCTATGTTGCTGCGCTCGAGGACAACCATCAGATCGGAGTGGCATACGGCAACTACGAGATCATGCTGGAAGGAGAAGCCAAGGCGCTTGGGGAAGTCTTTGCCGATCCGCTAGACCTTTCGGAGTGGTCAACGCTGGGCTATGTGCGCGCGCTTCGCCGATCGGTCTGGAACGAGATTGGCGGGTACGACACCTCCTACCATCTGGCCGAGGACTACGATCTGCGGCTGCGGCTGGGAGCGCGATGCGGATTCGCGCGCATCGACGAGCCGCTCTATGAAATGGTGCTTCCCGCGCAGCCCGCGGCGCGGCGTGCGCTATGCGCATCGCTCAGCCGCTATTTCACGCCCGAGACGAGCGCGGTCACAGGCTACGGCTATCTCTTTCTCGAAGCCGATTTGCGCAGGGAGGTCGAGCGCGCATTCACGGCGGCTCTGCAGCGACTCGGCGCGTTGCTCAAGCATCGCAACACGCCCTTCAAATGTCCTCATCGCGGCGTGCATCCGGTCGTGAGCGTGATCATCGCGACGCACAATCGTAAGCTTCTATTGCGCCGCGCAATCGAAAGCGTCGTGGCGGGTAACTTTGACGACTTCGAGATAATCGTGGTGGATAATGGCTCTACCGACGGGACAGTGAAGATGCTCGAGGCCATGGCGCAGGAGGAGCCGCGCATTCGTCTTATCTGCAACCCCGGGCGCAACCAGATTTCAGCGGCATTGAATCTTGGGGTCAAGGCGGCGCGCGGAAAGTATATTTCGCAGCTCGACTCCGATGACGAATACACCGCCGACACACTCGCGCAGCAGGTCGCTTATCTTGAAGCTAACCCAACCTGCGGCCTCGCGATCTCTTATTACGAAATCATCGATGAAAACGGCCGGGTACTTCCCGAGATCGGCGTCATCCGTCACGAGGAATACGATCGCAACAATATCCTTCGGACTTCCGGCGCAGGCGCCGTCCGGACCTGGCATCGATGCGCGATCGAGCACCTCGGCGGGTTCGATGAGTGCGCCTTCGGCTCTTATGCGGAGGACTATGACCTGATTCTCAAGGCATCCGAAAGCTACGACATAGGACGAGTGCCCGCCACGCTATATCGATGCCGACGGCATCAGACCAATAGCGAGCAGCAGTTGGACCTGCAGTTCCGCGCTGAACGGAAGGCCGAGGCGCGCCGGAATGCGATTGCGCGCCGCCAAGCTCTCAATCGTAACATCGAAGGCGGCTGACTATCGTGAGGCCTGCTGCACGACCTTATCGAGTTCGGGTTGCAGCGGCTGATATTCGTCCGACAGCGTTTTCAGAATCGCGTCGTAGCGCGGGTCGCCGCGGCATACTTTGAAGAAATCTGAGCTGTACCAGGCATAATTTGGCGCACCCATCTTGACCGCTTTGCCGAGCCATTCGAGCGCCTGTTCGCGGTCGCCCTGAATTGCGTAGAAGGTCGCGATTTCGTCCACGATGCCGAAGGTGTTGCGCTTCTCGATAATCTGCATCTGCTCGCGCGCCTGCGCAGTTTGTCCACGCATCGAAAACAACCAACATCGCACCTCCGCGATGCTGAGCGCGGTCGGCTCTTCCTGTTGGAGTTTGCCCAGGATGCGCTCGGCGGCGTCGAAATCCTTGAGCCATGCGTAGGTGAACGCGATCAGCGTGAGCTGGTCGACTCCCTGCGCCTGCTTCTCGGCCTGTTCGATCTCGCCGCGACATTGGTCAGGATGTCCCGCAAAGTAAAGCGCCATCGCCTTGCGGATGTGCACGTTCTGCGTGGGATCGATTCGATGAACGAGGTCCAGGGCATCGCGAGTGCGAGGATAATTCGCCATATAAAAGGAGTAGCGCGCGACGTTGGAAAGCGCGGGCACATAATTCGGATTGGCGCGAACGCTCGCCAGATACTCCCGCACCGCAGCCACGCGCTGCCCCTTGCCTTCCAACGCATAGCCGAGCGCGTTGTGCGCCTCGGCCAGTTTAGGATCGAGCGCGAGGGCTTGATGAGCCGCCTCTTCGGCGCGGTCGAGCCACGCGGTATCGTTGGAAAAGTTCCACCAGAATCGCGTGACATAGGCTTCGGCGAGTGCGGCGAAGGCGCGCGCGAAGCTCGGATCGAGGCCGACTGACTTCTTCAGCAGGTTGATCGCCGAAGAATTGTTGTCGTCGTTGATGTCCTGCTCAAGCGCGATGCCCCGCAGGTAGGTGTCATAGGCTTCGCTGTTTTTGGTGCCGGTCTGCACGCTGCTAAGATCGCCAAACCGCAGGCGGAGCGCTTGCGCCACTCGCGGGACCATTTGATCGACCAGCGCCAGCAGATCCGCGAGCGCCGTCTGAAACGGCTCCGACCATATTTGCCGCTTCTGATTTGAATCGATGATGTTCACGTGCACGCGCAACTGTTCGCCATTGCGCCAGAAATCCCCTTCGACGACGGTGCCGACCTGGAGCGCCTTCGAAACCTCTTCCACGGTTGGCGCGTGGTCCTTGTAAGCCCTTACCGAATCAAGTGGGCGAATGATTACCGAGGTGGTGCGGCTGAGTTGCGCGTCCAACTCCTCCGGCAGCGCGAGGCTCAAGTAGTCGGTTGACTGATCATTGGCCAAGTTGCGAAACGGCAGCACCGCCATCGCGCGCGCCTGCACCGGCTGCAGGAACCACCAGGTGAAGGTCGCGATAACCAGCAGAACGGATACCACCGAGACTTCGAGCCTGCGTCGATGCATCGCGCGCATCGTGCGCCGCGTCCACATGCGAATGATTGAGACCGGACTCAGGTCGGGGCAAGCGGTCAGGCGGAACAACTCGATGGGCGCGGCGGCGCCTTTGAGTTCGCGCAGCCCCATCGATTCGAATTGATACTCGGGGCGCGCGCGCACCATGTCGCGCACGATCGCGGAGACAAAAATCCGATCGCCCTCAGCCTGCGACATTACCCGCTCCGCGAGATTGACCGCATCGCCGAAGAAATCGTTGTCGCGTTCGTTCACGAGGCCATAGTGAATGCCTTCGCGAATATGAATCTGATCGTCGGGGCCAAGCACTGCACGCACCTCGACGAGACGCTGTTGCATCGCCCACGCCGCCGCGAGCGCATCGGTCGGCTGCTCGAAGACCGCGAAGATGCTGTCGCCGATGGTCTTCACGACGTGGCCGTTGGCCGCTTCGATGAGTGGGAATAGCGCGCGATTGTGGGTCTCGAGCATGCGCATTCCCGCGGCGTCGCCGTGGCTGGCGAAGTAGTGCGTGGAGCCGACGATGTCGGTGAATAGAATGGCGCGTGCGCGGACCGCGGCTTGCCGTTTCGGTTTCGCCTCGCTAGGCATGCGTTATCCGCTCACGCTCCTGTCTCCCTAATTACGGCTGGCGCTGGCCGGCTGGATTGCAGGATAGAGCGAACGGGCGACCAGTTCGAGTACGCCCTTGCGCAGCGGCAGCGCGTCGCCTTTGCCGTCAGGATAAACCCGGTTGGTCAGTATGATGACGTAAGTCCCCGCGCCCGGATCGACCCAGATGAGGGTGCCGGTATAACCAAGATGGCCGTACGAACCATCGGGGAACATCGAATAGCCCTCGAGGCCGCCCACATCCCATCCGAGTCCCCGTGCGCGCGGGGCGCTGGGAGGCGATTCGCGGGTGGTCATCTCCTCAACCGATTTGCGATTGAGGATCCGCACCCCATTGCCGGCGCCGCCATCGAGGAGCATGCGCGCATAGATGGCGAGATCTCCGGCGGTGGAAAAAACTCCGGCGTGTCCCGACACCCCTCCCATCCATCGCGCCGTCGCATCGTGCACATCGCCCCAATGCACCTTTCCCCCGGTATCTTCCGTCGGTGCGATTTGATCGCGTAGCGCGGCAGGTGGGAGGAATTCAGTGTGGGTCATGCCCAGCGGACCGAAGATGTGCGCGGCGCAAAATGCGTCGAGCGGTTGGCCTGACACGCGGCGGACCAGTTCGCCGAGGACTTCGAAATTCTCATCGCTATAAAGAAATCGCGTTTGGGGCGGCGCCGTAGGCTTCTCGGCGATGAGCTTGTCCATCGCAGTATTGTAGCCGGACCACGGAATGCGCAAATCCAGGTCGGCGTGCATGCCCGAATAATGCGTCATCAGGTCGCGCAGGGTGATGGCCTGTTTTCCGTTGGCGCCGAATGCCGGCCAATAACGGGCGACGGGGGCATCGAGTTGCAGCTTCCCCTGCTCAACCAATTCCATGATGGCGGGAGTGGTCGCGACTACCTTGGTGAGCGATGCCAGATCGAAAATGGTATCGAGCTTCATCGGCTCGGGCGCCGGCTTGAGCGACCGATTTCCGAACGCCTTGCGATACACGACGGTGTCGCCCGAGCCGATCAGGATCACCGCGCCGGGAATTCGACCCGCCGCGATTTCGTCGCGTGCCAGAATATCGATGGGTACGAGATCCGATGCAGTCAGCGCGCTGTGCGCATGAGCATCGAAAGCGCCAAGCACGCAGAGCAAGGCAAGCAACGTAGCGTCAAGCAATCTAGTGCAAAGACCGCGCATCGACTCAATGCTCATGCGCCTCAATGCTCATGCGCCGCGGCTGGAATAAGCGTCGCGCCGTGCGCGGGGATGGCGTCTTGCGCATAGACATTGCGCGGGTTCCATAGCATCCAGCCATCGGAACCAAAGGCATCGGCGGCTTGAATCTGCGTTTTCACTTCGACCGGCCCAAACCAGCGATGATCGAATCGATAGTCGCGAAACGCTTGCAGCCACGGCCTGAAACGATTGGGCGCAAGGCCGCTACGCTCGCCGGCGCGCCTCAGACTCAGCAGGATAATCTTGTCGATGTGGTCTAACGGCATCGGCGAGGCCGGAATTCCTTTGCGGAACGAGGACGGATAAAGCATCGGGCATATGTAATCGACCACAGGCGCGATGTCTTCGAGCTTTTGCCCGATGTTGGTGTCGTCGGGATCCCAGCACGAATATCCGAAAACATCCGCAGCGATGAAAACATTATACGGCGTCAGTGCGGTACGCGCTTGAGCCAGGAAGTTGCGGATAATGGCGCGGCGGCTTTCCGCTTCCGGCACAGGCCGCGACGTTCCAGCCATAGCGGGGAAGCGCACGTAATCGAACTGGATCTCATCGAAGCCGATCGCGGCCGCCGCCACCGCGATGGCAATAGTACGGTCCTGGACCGCCTTGTTGCGAGGATCGGCCCATTCGATGCCGTCAGCCTCATGCACGACGGAACCGTCATCGGCCTTGAGTGCCATCTCGGGATGGGACTTCGCAAGACGGCCATCCTTGAACGCCGCAATCCTGGCGATGGCGTAGAGACCGTCGCGATGAACCTGCGCGAGCCGATCGCGCAACTTCCTTGCGTCCGTATCATCACGCGACGATGCGGCGGCAACCTCGGGAAATAACATCAAACCTTGATCGTTCTTTACGTCGATCACGAGCGCGTTGATGTGCTCATTCTCCCGCAACTTCAGGATCGGTTCGCGAATGGGCCGATACGCGAGGCCAAAGATCGAGAGATAGACCGCTCGCGGCGAGAAGGCTTGCAGCGGAATTTCGATCGGATCGTCATCGGAGCGCGGCGCCGCAGCCTCGGCGCGGGCATAGCCCCAGGCGCGCACCGCGACTTGATCGCCACCCGCCGGAATACTGAATGAGCCATCGGACGCGGTGTGTGCCAACGCTCCCGACATCGTGACGACGGCATCCTTAATCGGATGATGCGTCGCGGCATCGATTACTTTGCCCTCGAATGCAAAGGCGTGTCCGAATCCCACCAAGCATCCGAAAAAAAGAATGAATGTGGAAAGGCTTTGTCGCACCAAGGTCTCGCTGTAGTGTGATAGCTTGATAACCAGCAAGCAAGTCCGCTCGGACCAATTCGCCGAATTTACTGTGACCAGCAGATACACGGTGCTAGCCAAGGTAGCGCGCATCGTCGCTCTGACGATGATCCTGATATGCGGCCTTCGCGGCGCGCCGAACGCATCTGGTGGATGCTCCGCCGAACCGCAAGTTGGTTGTCGTCCTGCGGATCCGAGCGCCAGCGAGACTGAGGGCTGCGGGATTAGCGACGGAGTCTTTATTCACGGCCGACGCAGCGGATGCCAAATTGCGCTGACCTTCGACGCGTGCCCGACCAGCCACATACCTCCATTCGCGCCCGATCTGGTCGACTATCTCGAACATGAAAATGTCCCCACAACATTTTTCATCTCGGGTCGATGGGCGGAAGCGAACCCGGATGATTTGCGAAGACTCGAGGGCGTGCCGTTTTTCGAAATCGCGTCTCACGGTTATCTGCATCCGCATCTCATCGATGCGCCGCCGGGCACCATCGAGGCCGAATTGAAAAATGGCAAAAGCGCGTTGATCGGGCTTGGTGTGACACCGGCGCCGCTGTTCCGTCCGCCTTACGGCGACAGGCCTCACGAGCTTGCGCCGCTCGCGCGCAGCGACGGGGTGTTGGCGGTGATGGGCGACGTTGGGCTTGGCGATCCGGATCCCAATCGCACCGCCGACGTGATGGAGCGTGATGCGATTCGATGGATCCAGGCTGGCAGCATCATCGTGTTGCACGTGAACGGACGTGGTTATGCAACCGCACAGACGGTGCGCGACCTGGTGCCGGCGTTGCGTGCGCGCGGTTACCAATTCGCAAAGGTAAGCGAACTGGTTCGCGGATGCGGAATCGAGACGGGACGCTGAAGCTGAACAGCCGGGGCATCATCGCCATCATCACAATGATGGCGATCGTCACAATGTTCGCAATCGGCTGTGCGACGATGAAGCGCACGGCGCCTTCAGATGACCTGATCAGATTTACCGGGACATGGAGTTGGGGATCGCCGCGGCGCTCCGCCGAGGTGCCGTTCCTGAAAATCACGAAGAGTGACTCAGCGTTGGTCATTAAGACCAAGCACTACATGCACAGCTACTTTGTTGGTGATACCAAAGACATCATTGTGGAACGAAATCACCTCGAGTTCGCCTACTGGTACGCACCGATGTGTCGATGGGCGAAGTGCAGCCTGGATCTCGCGGGCGATCGGATGAACGGCGAATGCGAAGGCGAATTGAAAGCGATGCAATGGGGCGAGGTGCCTAGCTATCTATGGCGACAGAAAAGCTCTGAAATTCAAAACTAAAAATGTGTACTTGCGCGGGCCAACTTGTCCGTTACCTTGAAGCGAGAGAGCGCCTGCAATTCGAGCGGTGTGGCAATTTGCTAATAATCGCTCGAGTTGGGCACGGCATAGGGCGATGAAACGCGAGCAAGTTACTTCCCACAAGACCGAGGTTGAGAGGGTCGCTGTAAGTACGCGATAAATAAGAGGCTGGAGGAGGAACGCGGCCGGTGCCGCGACCGGTCGCGGCTAAAGCAGCGGCTCTCAAGAAGCGCGTTGGTCTGACTGCCGCTGGCAGGAAGCGTCTATCGGACGCGATGAAAAAGCGCTGGGCAGAAAGAAGAAAGAAAGCTTCCTAAGCCGGTTTGCGAATACCGGGTTTTTCGGCAAAGCCGCTTCCTGACCTGTTCTTGGCGATCGTGCGGTTGGAGTCTGTGCGATTCTGAACGGTTTTGAACAACCGTTTCCGAAAGGAACGGTCGCGTTTCAGATACCATTCACGGCTCATCGCGTCTTGCTGGGACCCATACCGTTCCGCATACAGCAAGAACCAAATCCGTCCGCGCGTCGAGCGTGCCCCTGTTCCAGCGTTGTGCCGAGCGAGAACGTCGTTCCAGATCATTGGTCCAGCCGACATAGGTGCGATGTCCGCCCTTGCCTGTACTACCCAGAATGTATACGAAGCACCGCACGACTAGCCTGGATCTGTTTGTCCTCGGCGTGAAATGGTTGATGCGTTCCCGATCAGGGCGCGGTCACCGCTTTGCGCTCGGCCTTAGCAGAAGAATCCATCAACTCGTCTTTGTCTTCAGCTTGGACTTATTGGCTTCGATGAACGCCTTTAGATCATCGACGTTCGAAAGAAGTTTATTCCACTGTTCCAGGTAGAGGGTAACCGGAAATCGGCCCAGGCCATACACGGAGACGGCTCCTTTTTCAGACACTTTGAAACTGACGCTGCCACCTTTTGCCAGACGGCCCTCCAACTCCGCGATGCGCGCAGTCATTTGCTCAGGGGTCAGGTCGCTTTTGTTTTCATCGGCCATAAACCTTCCTCGGGTCCACTACTGCGTTCTCAGCGCCCCCCTCTCCCTACAAGACTAGTCCGGCAGTCTAACAGCAACTCTTGAAGGTAGCGGCACCGGAGGGTCCGGGATCGGGTTGCCAGCCCCACGGCCGCGGACCCCATTCCGGAGTGAATACCTCTCCTCGCTTTATTGTGAGCGTAGGTATCACGGCTTGCGTGACGCGCAAGGTAGCGCCGAGGACATCCTTAACCGTCCAGTCGCCCTCTTGGACCTTCAACACGGAAATGTCCGCCTGGCGTCCGGCCTCGAGGCTTCCCAAGCGGTCAGCCACTCCGATCGCCTTGGCCGGGTTGGCCGTACACATCGTGACTACCTGCTCGAGGGTGAATCCCAGGCCCAGAAAGCGCGTCATCATCTCCGTCATACTATGAACCGTACGGATTCGTCCCGGCACAGTCAGATCGGTACTGATGCAATGCGGCAGCAAGCCCTGATCGATAATTCGCCGGCCGATGTCGAAGCTGAAGTTCGCCTGCCCATGAGCGGTATCGAACCAGACGCCGGTTTTTGCGGCCTCCCAGGCCTCAGGCACCAGGCGCCCATTGCCGTCCAAAACCCCTCCAGGATTGGCGGTGAAATAGTGGGTGAGAATGTCACCCTCTTCCAAGAGCGGGAGCAGGCGCCTGATCACCGTCGGGATCGTAGCGCTTCTCCGTGTCACCAATATGCACCATCAGTTTGATGCCGCTCTCGCGGGCGGCGCGCTTGGCCAGGCGCGGCATCTCCATGCCCAAGATTTCGAGTGCGGGCGATACCATTCGAGCCTTGATTCCGCGAATCAGATGTTTGTGGCGGTTAGCCACGCGCAAGGTTCCATCAAAATCGATACTGCCTTCGGCGATGATGTCGGGAATCGTTGCCAGGCCGGTCTGGCAGATATGCAGAAAGGGAATAATCTCGGTGTGGCAATGGGGCAGGATGTGCCGGACAAAACCTTCGAAGGTCGCGCTACCCGAACTGCCCGCATCCACGATCGTGGTGACGCCCGCGTGTACGCCAGCGATATCGGGATTTACCCCGAACCTGGTGAATCCCTCGAACACGTGCGCATGGAGATCGATCAGGCCCGGCGTAACGATAAGACCGTGTGCCTCGATAACGCGTCGCGCCTCCTCGCCTGGAATCTTCGGCGCGATGCGCGCAATCATCCCCTGCTCGATCGCTATATCGTGAACGCCGCTAAGGCCGCGCGAGGGATCAACGAGAGATCCACCCTTCAGAAGGAGGTCATACATCGTCTCTGCTCACTTTTCTGTTACGCTCGACATCAGCCTTGGTTGATTGGCGCATTGCCCTTCTCACTCAGGGGTCGCGAGTGACTATGATGCCGCTGCCACGAAGCATCGGGGAACCGTCGATCGCGCAGACCGCGGAAGCGCCGGGAATCTGCCGCTGTTCGGCGCGGTCGGTCACCTGGCGCACCGCTTCGGCGATGTGTCCCATCCCGTGCATGCGGCCTTCGCTCAGGCTCCCACCGAAGGTGTTGACGGGCAGTTCGCCTTCGAGCGCGATGCGGCCGTCGCGCACGAAATCGGCGCCCTCACCTTCCGCGCAAAAGCCCGCCGCCTCCAGCCAGTAAAGCGTCGAGGGATTGAAGCCGTCATAAAGTTGCGCCGCGTCCATGTCATGTGGGCCGAGTCCCGGCGGAGCTCCAAAGCTTGTTCGCGAGCGAGGCGCCGCAGGCCATGTAATCGTCAAGGGTATAGTAGAGCAGCGTGCGGCGGCTCGCGGTGTTCTGCCCGTATCCCGCGATGTAGGCGGGCGGGTTAGGCAAATCGCGCGCGCGTTCTGCGGTGGTAACGATCAATGCGACGCAGCCGTCGACCGGCACATCGCAATCGAACAGGCACAGCGGCTCGGCAATCCAGCGCGCGTTGAAGTAATCATCGCGCGTCATCGGCTCCTTGAAAAAGAAGGCGCGCGGATTGAGATTCGCATTGCGGCGGCTGTTGAGCGCCAGCGCGGCGAGTGCCTCGCGCGTCGCACCGTAGCGATGCATATAGCGCTGCCATGCGAAGGCGTGCGTTTGCACAATCGAGGCGGCGCCATACGGTGCGAGAAATTGCGCATCGCCCGCGGCACGCGGCGGTCCACCTCGGCCGGCGCCCGCGCGCGAGGTCGGTCGATGAAGCGCGCGCCAGACCAGTACATATTCGCAAGCGCCGGCGATAAGCGCATTCGCCGCTTCAATGATCGGACTCGCGATCATGCCGGTCTCGATCTGCGCATACCATTTGAGGTCCGGCGCGAGCGCAAGATGATTCATCATCCAATTGACACTGACGACGTCTTCGCCGTCGCGATTACCGGCGCCCGCGAAAGGCGATTCGGGATAGGTCGCAATCCCATCGATCTGGCTGGGGGCGAGGCCTGCATCCGCAATCGCCGCGCTGCAAGCGTCAACCGCCAACAGGCCGAGTGGTTTTCGCGGCCGCCGCGATATCTCGGAAAAGCCAATTCCGGCGATCGCGGTTTTTCCTTTGCCTTGCCACATCACGAATGCTCTGCTTCCTCACTGATCATCAGATGATACGAAATTGCGGCACGACGACTTCTTCGCCGCGATCTTCGAAATCAACCTGGACCGCCGCTCCAATAGTCACTTTAGCGCGGTCCGCAATCGGCAGATTCGATACCATCAGGAGCTGCGGCTGCTCGATCAGTTCCACCACGATATTGATGAACGGGGCATCTTCCTCGAAGCCGGCAACGTCGCGCTGATGCATCACGGTAAACGTATAGACGACCCCGCGTCCGCTGACCGGCTCGAAGCGTAAATCCTGCGCCAAGCACCCATCGCAGAAGCGACGCGGCGGATGATTGTAGTAGCCGCACGAACCGCAGCGCTGGATCGCCAGCCGCCGCTCCTTAGCCGCCTCCCAAAATGGACGACTGAGATCGTCGGGCACGGGAACCGGCTTGTTCGAAGTTGCACTCACCGTTTAACTCTGAGGCTCCGTCTCCCTGGATGAAGGCTCGGAACGCACTTCGCTTGACGCTCTCGCTCCCATTCGATGATGGAGTGCTCCACGCTAATTCACAGCGTAGCCGAATCGCCGCAAATTTGCCTGTCCATACTAGTTAGGCACCTCAGGCGCTCGCGAAGTGTGAAGGAAAGTTACTTCGCTGCGGGACCGCCCTCGCCAACGATAAAGAATGGCGCCCACGCGTAGGGATGTGCGAAGTAGGCGTACTCGCCTTTCGCCTCTTCAGCCATCAGCCTTTGCATTCCGGTTTGCAATGCCCCGGCGCGCGACGTTTTCGGACTCGAGCCGTAGGCACGAAGCACGTTTGTCATCAACCGCTGCGTCGCCTTATCGTCAACACTCCATTGCGAAACCAGCAGCGACGGCGCACCAGCGTAAAAGAACGCTCGCGCCAATCCAGACAGACCTTCGCCGCTGCCGTCAGCCGCGGCAGTGTTGCAAGCCGACAGGATCACCCATTCGTTGTGGTCGAGCTTCAGCCGCAGGATATCGTCGATCGTCAACAGACCATTATCTTCTTCGCTCGGTTTCCGGGGTGGAGTCAGTACCAGCGCAGGCTCCTTTAAGCCCCGAAGCTCCCCCAATCAGCGCGTGGGTAGCAAATGCGATGACTCTGGTACGGGCAAGTCGCCCATCATTGAGACTCATTACACTTGACTTGGTGGCGCGTTCCTCGGTGAAGAGTGCCGTCTGCGGATCGGCGCCGAGCGCGCGCGCTTCGGAGGCCAACTCATCATGCGCTCCGGGCAATCGCGGAAGCTTGCGGATATCTGCGACGGCTTCCGCGCCGCGTGTGGCGAGCATCGCGCCTCCGCGTGCACCTGCCGCTCCATCGAGTAGCGGATCACCAACGCCGATGAAGGGCTCCGTTGTGGCCACCAGTAGCGGAATTTTGCCGGGATGGGTTTTGTCCTCGCCGCGCAACGCGCGCAACGAGGTCGCGGAGGGAAGCGTGCTGAGAGCGAAACCGGCGTCCGCAAACCACGGCATCCGCGGATAGTCATTTTCGAGCTCGATGGGTGACGGCGCAAAACCCTGGCGGTAGTCTTCGGCCAGAGATTTGTAGGCGTCGCCCTCGCTGCTGGTTATCAGAGTTGGGAACGGGAGCGGTAGCAGCGTGTCATCGGGTACTACGATAAGATACCTGACGCCGGCGAGCGACTTTTCGAGCGGTTGCAGCAGCAAGTCGTAAAGATCGTGAGCGTCGACAACGTCGAATGGCTGATCGCGTTTAAGAGTTGCGCGCAGCCGCGTCACCATCTCTTTCAGTGATTCTTTTTTGATCGGATAGTCGCGATAGAGAACCGGTCGGTCGGGCCGAACTAACCAGATTAGTAGGCGATCATCCAGTGCATAGTAGCTGACGAGGGCTTCGTCATAGCCCAGCAGGCGCTGAACACCCGAATAGTCAATCGGTGCGGGCGCGGTAAGCTCAACATACTTGGGAAAGGCTGAAAGCAATTGCGCCGTTGCCGAATCCATCTGGCGGTCAAGGTCGAGCATTTCCTGCTGAAGCTTCACAACCAGGGCAGCGTCTCGTTCGCCGGCGGGCCGCGCGAACTCGTTCCGCAGCCGGCTTTCGAGGAACTGATGGCGATTACGAAGTTCTTGCACTTTATGCGCGAGTCCCGAGGTGCTCTGGTCGCTTGCGACATTGCGGGCTTCTGCCTCGGCCAGCGCGCTTTGAGCCTCACCGCCGCGCGCCTCGTCCAGTACCACGAAGGCGTCGCCGTCCGGAGAATCCTTGCCGTGGTCGGACGGCGGGTGGCGCGCGATATCGGCCAGCAGCGTTGCATAGTCGCGAAGATGCGCAGTCTCATTAGTGGCTTGTCGCCGTTCGCGGCCGGCCTCTTGACTGTATTCAGAGCTGACATTGCGGCTTGCCATCAGCATTAGGCGTGCCTTCTCATAGAGTGGACGCGCTTCCGCTAACTTGCCCTGTTCTTGCAACGCATGAGCGAGCCCATTGTCGAAGAAGTCGTTTTCCAGAAATGCCCGTCCACGGCGAAAGAGCTGCTCGGCGTCCGCATAACGACCCTCGGCGTCATAGGTCTGGGCAAGTTCTAAAACCGCCGCTACCGCCTGCGGACTTGTTTTGCCGCGCGCTCTTTCTTCGATATCGAGCGCGCGTCGGCATAACGACTCCGACTCCTTGTAGCGCTTCTCTCGCCGGTACAATCCGCCCAGGTTCTCCAACGTCGAGGCATAGCTGTCCTCGGCACTGTGAAGATTGGCGCGGGGATATGAAGTAGTACCCCAATACTTCAGGAACCAGCCATTGAGGATCTTCTCGTGTGCTGCGAGCGCACGGAGGTAGTACGGTTCGGCCTCCGCGTCACGACCCTCTTCATGGAAGAGACGCGCCAACTTATCGACTTCTTCGGCCACCCCGGTAGCCTGCCGGTATGGTGCGGGATCGAAGTACAGATGTAGCACCGAATCGGTGAAAATCTGTGCAAGTTCCCGCGACGCGCCAACATAGCTCTCGCGGATCTTCAAGGCACGCTGATAAAGCGGTTCGGCCTCGTTGTAGCGGTGGTCATCGGTATAGACATCGGCGAGCATGTCGAGCGCCGTTGCGACGTCGATATGATTCGGCCCGTGAGCTTTCTCCATAATTCCGAGCGCCTGCTCATAATAAACGCCCGACTCTTCGAGTCGCCCTTGCTGACGGGTGATATTTCCGAGCGCCCAGTACGATGTCGCCGTGTAAGCGTAGTCCGGACCCATAGTCCGGTCATAAAGGGCAATCTGCTTGCGCCATGCCTCCTTGGCTTCGTTGAATTTCCCCTGTTGTGAAAGATGAGATGCTTCGTCGCGGTCTTTCAGCGCCTCGTAGACCGACACCAGCCACACACAATGCGGTCCTTCCGCGCATGCCTCCTCAGTCTTTTCCGGCATCAGATGGCCTGGTGTCGACATAACGGTGAGGCACGATGAGAGCGCCGTGCTGATCGAGAGCAGCGCAACGATCGCGGCCACCCTGCTCATTTGTTCACCAACACGCGCACGCCATCCCACGATTGCGCCGGCGGATGGGCCGCAAACTGCCTGGCTTGCTCGGCCATCGCCGCCGCTGGTCCCACCGGCTTTTGCTTACCATTGGTGAGACTCGAAGCAGGCTCTTCGAGCGCGGCCAGTGTTTCCCAGATTTCGCTGGCCTGCGCGAAGCGCATCGCACGATAGTTATCGAGCGCCTCGGCAAATAGCCTTTCGCGATCGAGTTGGCTTCCCGTAGCTTCCGCGCGAATTGCTACCGGCTGAAAAATTGCCATCGGCGCACTCGCGCCTTTGACCAGGATGCAATCGATCTCACGCATCACGAACTCCGAGGCAGCCAGTCGCGCGGTTTGCGGTCCTACCACGATATGGCACTGGTATAACGGAGGCACTCCTTCGAGCCGCGAAGCCAGATTCACGGTCTCGCCAACTGCGGTGTAGTTGTAGCGCATCGTGGTTCCGACGTTGCCGACGATCGCAGCACCCGAGTTGATTCCGATCTTGATGGAGAAGCCGCGCTCGCCGCGCGCTTCATCATCGGCTCGTTCGCGTTGAATCTTCTCGACTGCGGCCAACGCCGCGCGAACTGCTTTGATGGCGTGGTTGGGGTCGGCCACCGGTGCGCCCCACATCGCCATCACCGCGTCGCCAATGAATTTGTCGACATAGCCGCCACTCGCTTCGACTTCATCGACAACGTATCCAAGGTAGCGATTGACTTTGCTGGTAAGTTCCACGGGCGAGACTGTGGTCGAGAGTGCGGTGAAGCCTGACAGATCCGCGAACATCACGGTGACCTCACGTTCCTCGCCACCGAGCTTGAGTGCCGAGGGATCGCTGGCGAGTTGGCTGACGATTGCGGGCGAGAGATAGTGATCGAAGGCGCGTTCGACGCGTCGACGAGTTCTCTCCTCGATCAGGTAGCGGACCGCATAGCCGATGACGGGCGTGGCGCCAAGGCTGACCAGCGGGAGCGCGATCGGAATCCAAAGGTCATGCTGCAACGCGACTGTCGCGCCGAAGAAAAGTATCGCCGCGAATGCGGCGATGACCCCGAGCGCAATCCATGGCATCAGCAGCATCGCCGCGGCGGTGCCGACCGTGGCCGCGACTGCAGCGATTGCGGCCACCACGGTTGGCGAAGCGGTGGAAGTCAGATCGCCTCGTACCACCGCCTCGATCGCCGCAGCATGAACGAACACGCCAGGGATGGTCTGCGAGTTCGGACTGGAAGCGCCCAGCAACTTCAGGCCGCACGCCGAGATCGGCGCAGAGTCGTGAGTTATCGGCGTCAGCAATCGATCCGACGACTTTTTCCGATCCTCTTCGGGAAGCGTGCCGCCGATCAGAACGATCTTGCCGCTAAACGCCTGCTTGAGCGCCTCGGGCGACCCGGCGCAGCGGAGCACATCTACCAGGGCATAGGTCGGAATCGATTCCAGATGACGCCGCGGAGCAATCAGAACTTCGGGCGGCATCGACATCGGTACGCCGGCGCGCTGGACCAGCAGGCCGGCCAGACTCGGAACGGTTCCCTGATCGGTCCGATGCTCCGATGGGACGTGTCGATACAGTCCATCGCGGTCAGCGGGAATTTCCGCGAGGGCCAGAGAATCGGCGCCTACCGCCATCGTAAAGGGCAGCGCCGGAACCTGGTCGGCTGATCGCGCGAGCACCACCCGTCCGCTGTATTTATGCAGCGCGGCAAGGAAGGGTTGATTGAAATTGGCATTGAAATTCGGCAAGCGGTCGGGGTTGTACGCGAGGATTTCGTCGAAGCCGACATCGCGCGCGCCTGCGGCGAACAATTCATCAAGCAAGCGAGCCCACACCGGCGCCAAAAAGACCCGCGGATAGTCGGCAAGCTCCGGCGAATCGAGGCTGCGCCGGTCAACCGCAACGACGGCGACCGGGGTGTCAGCTTCGCTCGCTGGAAATTGAATTGCGCGCGCCGCGATCATCAAGTCGAGCAGATATCCATCGAAGCTGACCGGTGGATGCGCCATTCCGACGACCAGTGCCGCGACGACTGCGCATAGGAGGCAGGTGAGTTCGCGATGCCACCGATGTTTTCGCATTCGTGGGTGCCGCTAGTCGGTGCCAATCAGGACCAGGGCCCGGCCGCCGCCCGCAGGTCCTGAAGGGGTACGGACATTGAGTTTGATCGGAGTCGCCGAGGTATCCTTGCGGGTCACGACGAGATCGTAGCTGGTGTCGTCAGATAGAGCCGTTGCATCGGCGGGCCAGTCGCCGTGACGCCGCATCAGCGGTATCGTGACAATCTCCTTTCCCTGATTGGAGAGCTGTACCTTCGCGAAATCGTCGCGATGCTTTCCGACCAGCGCGAAACTCGGGCGGGTGGGAATCGTGACGGCGGAGCCTTCAGTAGCCCCGCGAAGAGTATTGGCCGATACCTCGCCGCCTTGGGCTAGCGTCAGTTTGCCGGGACATGCCACTCGTTGCTGAGACTTCTTTCCGCCCTCCAGCTTGTAGCCGTCGGAAGTAAACTCGATGCTTCCACCGGTGACGGTGACGTTCATGCAGCGGTTGTAATCGAGGAAGACCAGCGTCGCGTCATGGTCGAGTCGAACCCGGCTGGAAGATGGGATTTCCGAATATGGCTGGAGTTTTGGAGTGACCGCGCCGGTCTCATCGAGCACCAACGCCACCGGTTCACCACACCATCCCAGGCCTGGAACCGAAGCCCCGAGCGCAGCGCAGAAAATGCCGAAGGCGAGGCGTCTAGTCTTTAGGAGATTCCAGATCCAGCCCGCATAAGCGCTGCACTCTTTCCATCCGCTCTGCATCAGCAACACCTCACCTCGGCAACCATCATAAGGGCACGTCACATAGCGACTTGTTAGCGCGATACGCTAACAGCGTTTAGTAGACCAGTCATCACGCCTCCGTCTTCGAACAGTGCGTCCGCTAAGTGTATGGGCGCGCGACCACTGCGAGATCGTCTACGATAACGTCCGCGTATCGCTGAGCAACAGTTTGGGCCAGGCGGCGCAAGATCGTCTCGGGGGGCGCGTCTATCACTGAATGAACTGGATCGAGCCGATGTGGCGGACCTTCGATTTCAGGGCCGAGCATGCCACTATGCGCGAGGCGCACGGCGGAAGCTCGAGACGACGCAGTTCATCCAGGGGTTTATCGCTGAATCCTGCATCGACATCCGCTCGCAGGCATGTACCAGGGCCCAGGACGTTGCGGATCGCGGACGGTCCCAAGGCCGTCATGTGCTCGTGCGCGGCGAGGCTCGCGGGACTTAGGGTGGTTCACACCGAGGGCTTTGATACCGCCGGGAAGGACGCGAAAGCGCTGCTTTTCTGCGCCGAGCGCTAAAATGAGCCGTTCCAGAAGCGGGACCGAGGGCACTTCATGAAGACGCCGCTATGCCCCGCACCGCCGGCATAACCTCATCGATGAAAAGCTGCAACGAGCGCATTGCTTCCTCGTGCGTCATGTCGCCGAACGGCAAGGCGGTCATCAGGTAGTCGATATTCCCCTCGCCCACGTACTGTTTGAAATACTCCCTCACCGTGTCTGGCGAGCCGACCACGAGGCCGCCGCCCTTCTCGGCTCGGGCGGGGGACTCAAACGCCTTCTGCAGAAAATCATAGTGCGCGATCGGCAACTCATCGAGCAGCCCCGGCTCGTACCAGTGGACCGACCAGACGTTACGCTTGAGCGCATTCCAGGCGCGATGCCCGATGCGACGCGCCTCGTCATCGGTCTCGGCCACACAGAGCATATGGGTGCTGGCGATCTTCGGCCTGGTCACGTGCGGGTTGAGTCGACTCGGGTCATCGCGGTGGTCAGCCGCTATCTGTCGGTAGACTTCGCTGATCTGTTTGGGGATCCGAATCGGGAGCAGAAAGTTCAGGCCGCGCCGTGCGGCGTACTCCAGGCTTCCTGGATACCACAAAGGCGGATAGGGCGTCTGGGCCGGCTCCATATAGAGGTTGACCTCGGGGAAGTCGTGAAACTTGCGGTCGCGGCTATTGATCCTTCCAGTGGTCAGTCCCTGCACAACGATGTCAAGCACTTCTTCGAAGCGCTCCTTCGCTTCGGTATGGGCATGGCCGAAGAAAAAGTGCTCCGCGAAGCCGACGCCTCTGCCAATGCCCACGTCGAGGCGTCCTCCGCTCAGGTTGTCGAGCATGCAGATGTCCTCGATGAGCCGCAACGGCTGGTGCAGCGGCAAACAGAAGACCAGCGGCCCGAGGCGAAGCCGCTCCGTCGCCTGCGCAACTGCGGCGAGGAATACCGCTTGCTGGGGCGCCATACACAGATGCGAGCCGTGATGCTCGGCGAGATGGTAGCCGGTAAAGCCGCCGCGCTCGGCAGTCCGAATGAACTCCAACCGATCGCGATAGAGCTGCTGCAGCGGTACGCCTGGAATTCGCTCGATGTGGTCGAAAATCCCGAACTCTATTGGCATGGTGACCGCTCCTTCCGAATGGGAACCTCGGGGCATGACGTAAATGGTTTTCTATCGAGCCGGTTTCAATAAACCGGTGGCCAGCCTTGGCCATGGCGCGACTGGACGGGCACCATCGCAAGTCTCCGATCGGCGGCGCCGCACACGGGATTCCTTTAGAAATCGAAACCTCGCTCGGCGTACCGGCAATCCGGCCCGACTGGGTCTCGATGATTTCTGTCATTGCCTGCTATTTTGCGGCGGCCGAGATGCTCTCGCCGCCGGCGTGCGGCCTCGGCGGGTGAATGTTCCCTTCCAAATCGACCGAGGTGCGGGGCTGCGTGTTGTATGCCTCAAGGAAGTTCTTCTCCTCGTCGATCAGAAAATCGCCGGAGTGAACCTTTAGATAAATCTCGGGATCATCTACCCCGGGCGGAACGGTGCCGTGTTCCTGGAGGTCGAGCGCCGCCTGGATCAGACGCCGCCGGGTCTGGATTACCATCATGTCGCTATGCCCAAGATGCTCGCGGGCATGATCGACGATATCGCCCATGCTCTCCGTAATCGCCTGATCCTGCACGTGGATACCGTCGATGCCGGTGAAACTGCCGGTGCGTTGCACTTCGCGGTCGATCCTGTAGTCGTTGGTTTGGTTCTGGGTCAACCGCCATCGCCCGAACCAGTCGGTGGTGTTGGGAAGAAAATCCATTCCCATCGTGAATCCGGCTGGGACTTGACCATTGCGTAACTCGCGCGGCCGCGGTGCGTTTCCCTTCCACGACAGATGAACGAACATCGTATGCGTGTCGTCCATCGGCACCCACGCGCGCACTATCAGATGCTTGTCGAAATCGCCCTCCGGCGGCATCGTCCAGAACGGGAACGCGAACGGTGCGAAGCGCCAATAGACGCGCCCATCGGCGATTCGGCGAGCGCCATACATTGTGCCCCATTCGGTTTTTGCGACTTCGAGCGACGGCGCGCGATTCACCAGCGCGTAGCGCGCCATGTTGCCCTCCGGAATGTCCTCCGCCTTGATAGTGCCGGCGTGGAGAAAACTGAAATGGGAAGTGTCGATGTCGCCTTCGAGCGCCTGAAGCCAGTTGCATTCGCGCTGGCAGAGGAACGTCATCATCTCCCTTGGTGGCATCAGAGCCGGTTCGAGCGCAGGCAGGGACGGCGGTTGCGCGCGGGCCCCCATATAGACCCAGATCAAGCCGCTGCGCTCGGTGGCTTTGTAGGTCTTCGCTTTGACCTTCTCCCGGTAGTCGTATTCCGGAGGAACATTCGGCATCTCGAGGCAGTTGCCGTCGGTGTCGAATTTCCAGCCATGATAGACGCAGCGCAATCCGCCTTCCTCGTTGCGCCCATAAAACAGCGAAGCGCATCGATGAGGGCAGCGATGATCCATCACGCCGATCTTGCCCGCGCTATCGCGAAACGCGATCAACTTCTCGCCGAGCAGCATCAGGCGCAACGGGGCAGCGCCTGCGATCAGCTCGCGCGATGACGCCGCCGGCAGCCAATACTGGCGCATTAATTCACCCATCGGCGTGCTTGGTCCAACTCGTGTAAGGATGTCGCTTTCTCGTGTAGATGGCATCGCGGACGACCTCTCTTTTGAAAGCGGATGTCGCTTGTCGGGTATTACAACCGGGCCGCCAGCCGGTCAATCGAATCGGTAAGTGCCAATTACGGCTGGAGCCTTTTCGCGTCTCGGAAATGGAAAAGTGTTCCTGACTCGAACCCCGTCTAATTGCCGTGATCGACTTTCTCGAATGGAAACCGAAGAACCCGGCTTTGGGATCCTAAGTTCGTGAGGCTGCGCGACGAAATGGAACCATCGCAGATAGTCCGGGACGTTTAGCGGTTTGCGTTTTTTTCACCCCGCAAAGCCGCTCCGGCGATGGATGCTGCGACCCGCAGGTCCCGGTCGATCGCGGGAAATAGCTGGGCATTCGAGCGAGTAGAATGACTATCTACGTCGGTTTTCGATTTCAACCGATTGAAATACAGTCTCTGCACTGAATCTAAGGAGTATGCATCGCAATGCCCGAACTTAAGCACCACATCGTCTCGGCCAACAACATTCGGATCCACCTGGTTGAGGCGGGTGCAGGTCCGCTCGTTCTGATGGTCCATGGCTTCCCCGAATCGTGGTATTCGTGGCGCCATCAGCTTCACGCGCTTGCCGACGCGGGTTATCACGCCGTGGCCATCGACGTGCGAGGTTACGGGCGTTCATCGTCGCCCGCCGCTATCGACGAGTACCGGATGATGAAGCACGTGGCGGATAACCTCGGGGTTGTCGAGGCACTCGGCGAAACCCGCGCCATTATCATTGGTCACGATTGGGGTGCGCCGATAGCGGCAAATTCCGCGCTGTTGCGGCCCGAACGTCTTCCACGCGCTTGCGCTGCTCAGTGTTCCGTATTCTCCACGGGGAAAACGGCGACCTTCAGAAGCGTTCCGGCTAATGGGTGGAAAGGAAGAATTCTATATCGAGTACTTCCAGCAACCCGGGCGCGCCGAATCAGAGATTGAGCCTGACGTTCACGGCTGGTTGTTGGGCTTTTATCACGGCGCTTCAGGTGACGCTCCGCCGACGAAAGACGGGACGAGCATGGCCACCATTCCTCCTGGTGGAAAGATGAGGGATCGTCTCACCCTCCCTGAGAGGCTCCCGGCGTGGTTGACCGCCGAAGACTTGAACTTTTATGTCGGCGAGTTTGAGCGGACCGGGCTCACCGGCGGACTCAATCGTTATCGGAACGTCGATCGCGATTGGGAAGATCTCGCTGCGTTTGCAGGACAACCCATCGGGGTTCCCTCGCTCTTCATCGGCGGCGAAAAGGACGGACCGACGCGCTGGGGCAGCGCGGCTATCGCAAACTTCAACAAAACGCTTCCAGCGCTGCGCGGCTCTCACATACTTAGCGGATGCGGCCATTGGGTCCAGCAAGAGCGTCTACGCGAGGTCAACGAGTTGCTGCTTAAATTCCTGGGCGAACTCGACAAGTAACTATGTGAGTCTGGTGTATTCGTGAGGGTTCGAATCGGTAGCTATCGTGAAGAAATGAAGGTCAACTTGATGCAGCGAGGCGCAATGGCTTGAGCTTGTTCCAAGGCATACGCCCAATCAATCGGGCGGGAGCAGTCCGTGACGTTTCGGCCGGATTCGAGTTGGCGACGATGAACATCCCGCAGGCGTTGGGATATACCAAGATTGCCGGCACACCATTAGTCACCGGGTTTTACACGCTGCTGCTGCCACTCCTCGCGTTTGCAGCGTTTGGCTCTTCGCGCTTTTTGGTTGTCGGCGCGGACTCTGCTACTGCCGCAATTCTCGCTGACGGACTCTCGGGCATGGCGCCGCTAGCGAGCGCAAGATACGTTGCTCTGGCGGGAACGGTGGCATTGCTCACCGCCGGATTTCTGCTGCTGGCTCGGATACTCGAACTCGGCTTCCTGGCTGACTTTCTCTCGCAGACGGTGCTGGTAGGGTTCCTTACTGGCGTGGGACTTCAGATCGGGATCGCGGAGTTCGGCGACATGCTCGGCATACAGGTTCATTCGCATAGAACTGTTGAACAACTCGCCGAGGTCGTTACTCATCTGCCGCAGGCCCACCTACCTACAATGGCTCTTGCGGCGTGTGTTGTGGGAGCCGTTCTAACGCTGAACCGGTTTGCGCGGAGAGTGCCAAATACCCTTGTTGCGGTTGCCAGCGCGGTCGTGGCAAGCGCCGCTTGGGATTTTGCGGGGCAAGGGATCGCAACCATCGGACCGGTGGCCGGAGGTTTGCCCCACATAGGTCTGCCCCAGGTGAACTGGGGTGACGTCAGATCATTAGTCTCCGTCGCGGGATCATGCTTCGTGGTGATCGTTGCTCAGAGCGCCGCAACAGCTCGTGTCTATGCGCTGCGCCACAATCAGCATTTGGATCAAAATGCCGACCTCGTCGGTTTGTCCGCAGCCAACGCTGCGGCGGCTTTGAGCGGCACGTTCGTGGTGAACGGAAGTCCTACCCAAACAGCCATTGTCGAAAACGCCGGTGGGCAAAGCCAGCTGGCACAGGTTGTCAATGCGGCGGTGGTCGCACTCGTACTCTTATTTCTAGCCGAGCCATTGCGATATCTGCCGCGCTGCGTGCTAGGAGCAATCGTTTTCATCATTGCCGTCCGACTCATCGACATACGTGGCCTGCGCAGTATCAGCCGCGAAAGTCCTGGCGAATTTGTGTTGGCTCTCACAACTGCTGGTGTCGTCGTAGCGGTTGGGGTGGAACAAGGCATCCTTCTGGCGATGGTGTTGTCCCTGCTGCGGGTTGTGCGTCACAGCTATCGTCCGCACACTGGGGTTTTGGTTGAAGTCGAAAACGGAATCTGGAGGGCCAGACCGGCGGTTGCGGGTACCATCACCGAGCCCGGGTTGGTGATCTACCGCTTCGGGGCTGCTTTGTTTTATGCCAACGCCGGCAGATTTTCCGACGAGGTTCGAGATCTCGTAGGTTCCCCAGCTACGGCGGTTTACTGGCTGGTCATCGACGCTGAAGCGATCACCAATATCGACTACACGGCCGCACGCGTAGTTCAGCAACTTCGGCGCGACCTGGCAGACCGTGGTGTCGAAATGGTGCTTGCCCGAGTACCGCCAGAGCTGAGGGCTGATCTGGATCGGCACCATCTGACTGAGGAAATCGGAAGCGAGCGAATTTTCGACCGCCTCCACGATGCACGGGCGGCCTATCAGCATTCGCGCCGAGTTTTGGCGCGAACGTGAAAAAACCCCAAGGTGCGTAGCTCAGGAACAGCAGCGCCGAGTGGGTCACACCGTAAACGAGCTCATTCGGCGTACCGGTAGCGGGCCAGTTTCACACAGACCGGAAACCGCCTCAGACCCTTTCGGCCCTAATCCGACCACTCTTGACGGCCTTCCTGAGTGCAGCGTGGTCGCGCACCGTTTGATCGGAGTAGTCCGCCGCGAATCTCACGAGCCCATCGTCGAAGCTCTGGCCAGATCCCAAATAGCCGGCGATCAGTGCCGCGTCGCCTGAACGTGCATGAGCGCGCGACAGCGCCCATGCACAGGTCTCCGCGTAATATCCAAGCTCCGCTGCATTCATCGTATCGATCGCCATCGAAACTTTCATGTCACGGAGCTGCCGGACGTAGAAATGACGTTCCTCATCGAGCCCCTCGGTCCATCCGAGAAAGCTGTCGCTTGCCGCCTGCATCAGGCGCTGGCCGACGACCACACGCTCGCCATGACTAGTGAAGCGACTGACGCCGGCATATCGCTCGAGCACCGATTCTCGCGCTTCCTTGAGCTGGAGAACTAGCGGCTCTTCATCGGGGGTTACGAAAAGCACCATCGCGCAGAAGGTCCCCACACTGCCGACTCCAACGACCTTCATCGCCATGTCACGGTACTCGAATCTGTTCAACAACACTCGCATATGAGCGGGCAGCGTTTCACGATAACGCTTGATGATGCGTGCCACCTGTTCGGCAAATGCGGCCCGACGCGCGCCGGCGGGATGGTAAACAAGCGGCAAGCTGTCCTTGATTTCGATTCGCCTGATTCCCCGATTGCGGCCAACAAGCATTGGCCTGACGTGCGGCGGAAAGTGTTGACATCGAGCTTTCTCGATTTGCTCTTTTGTGTACCGGCGTTCGGCTCCCTGGAAGATTTTTTTCACGAGCGGTTCGAACTCGATTCTCTCGTACCATACGTCCAGTGCGCGCATTTTCGCGTATCGCGCCATATGCTCGCGATAAGAGCGCGCAGCACTATGGACGGCTGCCTCGCGGTCCCTCGCTTTGAAGCCCGCCGATAGTCCCGCCACGTCGACACGGGCGGCCAGCCGTTTGAGATCCCATTCCCACGGCGCGGGCAGCGTCTCGTCGAAATCGTTGACATCGAAGATCAGATTGCGCTCGGGAGTGGCGAAGGCGCCGAAGTTCATGATGTGGCAATCGCCGCCGGCTTGAACGCGAATCCCGCTCTTCGGTGTAAACGCCAGATCGCGTGCCATTATCGCCGCCGCGCCCCGCAGGAATGTGAATGGCGACTCCAGCATCCGGCCATACCGAATCGGCAGCAGCTCCCGAATCCGGCCCTGGTCGGACTCGATCAACAATCGGACGGGATCCGGCCGATCCGCAGGGGCCTTCCAGCCCGAATGGCTCTTGCGCGGGACTCTTTTGCGCAACGCGCGTCCGGTTTCGAAACGCTCAACCCACGGACAAGAAGCGACGCGAGAAGTCGCGGAGTTGACCCTCGCTCGTTTGGACGACATGGTGCTCCTCCCCAAGAGCGCATGAAGATAGTCTCTTTTCGCGCTTCCTGCGCTAAAGCGCGAGCCTGAACACACGACTTCATTGACTAATGCAGATCTTTGTTCGACAGTTCGATGTCTATCGTCAGCCTCCGGGAATGATTGCACGATTTACCAACATGAGAGACTGCTCAAGTCAACCTTGTAGTTACACGTATTCACGTCGAACGGGTTTGCTAGCCTCTCTCGGCAATGAAGCAGCTCGCATAGGAAGAAAATGAAAGTCAGCATCGGGATCGGTGGCGCGGCGTCGGGCCGCAAGCGCGACTTCGACGAACAGGTCGACTATGTCATCGAAGCGGAAAAGCTCGGCGTGGATGCGGTCTGGTCCGCCGAGGCATGGGGTCAGGACGCGATTGCGCCGCTCGCCTACCTCGCCGCGCGCACCAGCCGGATCCGGCTCGGCACCGGCATTATGCAGATCAGCGCACGCGTCCCGGCGATGACCGCGATGACGGCGCTGACGATGGCCGCACTCTCCAACGATCGTTTCATCCTGGGCCTCGGAACTAGCGGTCCGCAGGTCGTCGAGGGGCTGCAGGGCCGGCCGTTCAACGCGCCACTGACACGGATGAAGGAAACGGTGGAAATCATCAAACTGGCGTTCGCCGGCGAAAAGATCGAATACCACGGCAAGTATCACGAACTGCCGCTGCCGGGTGGACAGGGCAAGGCGCTGCGCTTGTCACAACCGGGCAATGCGAATATTCCGATTTATCTCGCGACGCTCAGACCCCATGCGTTGGAATACACCGGCGCCGTGGCCGATGGTTGGCTTGGCACGTCGTTTACGCCGGAACATGCCGCTGCGCATCTCGATTATCTGCGCCTCGGCGCCGAAGGGGCCGGACGCAGCTTGGCCGACATCGAGATTGAGGTCGGCGGTACGGTCGCGTTCGGCGACGATCTCGATGCGCTGGTGGAGCCTTTGAAGCCCGCGATGGCCTTTACCCTCGGTGCGATGGGTTCGGCGAGAACGAACTTCTACAACGATGCGTTCAAACGGGGCGGATGGGAGGCAGCCGGACGCGAAGTGCAACGTCTCTGGGTTGCCGGAAAGCGTCCCGAAGCCATTGCCAAAGTGCCGCCGGAGATGGTGATCCAGGCAAATCTGCTGGGCGACACCGAAATGGTGCGCAACCGCATCCGGGCCTACAAGGATGCGGGCGTCACGACGCTTCGCGTCGGTCCTCAAGGGCGCGACCTCGCGGAGAGACTCACGACGCTCGGGCGCCTGATGGATCTGGTGCGCGCGCTTAACGCCGGCGGCTGAGCTAAGTTCGTATCTGACTCCCGACTTCCCTGAAGATGCGGGCAGCGGAGCCGAGGAATCCTTCTTGTCCCTTGGAGCGCCCGAGGTTACGCAGGACTTTGTATCGCCACAAGGCCTCATCCCTGTGCCGCCGCGTGCTGAGTGAACACCTCAATCTCTAAGTCCAATCGGGCAGAAGCCCTCAATCTGCGCGATTTCCGGCAATATGTTGCAAGCACCTTCCTTGCAACGATCGCGATGATGATTCAATCGGTAGCGGTCGCTTGGCAGGTCTACGACTTAACCCGCGATCCGCTCGCGCTCGGCTACGTAGGCCTGTTTCAATTTCTGCCGCTGGCTATCTTCGCCCTACCGGCAGGCGAGCTCGCCGATCGCATCGATCGGCGAGCGATGCTGGCAATGACCTACATCGTTCAGACGGTGTGCTCGGCGCTGTTCATCGCGATGACAGTCGCCCGGCCACATGGAATATGGCCGTTCTATGCCGTCCTGACACTCTTCGGCTCGGCGCGGGCGTTTACTGCGCCCGCTTCGCAAGCGTTGCTGCCCCGGTTGGTGCCAGAGGAAAGTTTTCCGCGCGCGGTGGCGCTGACCTCGTCGATCCGCCAGACCGCGGTGATAGTCGGTCCTGCGCTCGGCGGCGCGATCTATGTCTTCGGACCCGCGGTCGCATACGGCACATGCGTGGTGCTGTTCATTGCCGTCGCGGTATTGATCGCAACATTGCGAACCCAGAACGTTCCGGTGGCGCATCATTCGGACTCGGGCGCGCTGCGCCGCGTCATGGCAGGAATTGCGTATATCCGCCACAAGCCCGTCGTCCTCGGCGCGATCTCACTCGATTTGTTCGCCGTCTTGCTGGGCGGAGCAACGGCGCTGCTGCCGATCTACGCGCGCGACATCCTGCACGTCGGGCCCATTGGTCTGGGCCTGTTGCGTAGTGCGCCGGCGCTCGGCGCTGCGACGCTGGGGCTCAATCTGGCGCGAAGGCCGATCGGGCAGAACGTCGGGATGACGATGTTCGCATGTGTAGCCAGCTTCGGCATCGCTACGATCGTCTTCGGCCTCTCCCACAATTTTGGCTTGTCATTGGCCGCGATGGTTGTGTTGGGTGCCTCCGACATGGTTAGCGTCTACGTGCGCTTGTCACTTGTGCAGCTCGCCACGCCGGACGCGATGCGCGGGCGGGTGAGCGCCGTGAACTACCTTTTCATCGGCGCCTCGAATGAGCTCGGCGAATTCGAATCCGGGGTTACCGCGGCATGGTTCGGCACCGTGCCTTCGGTGGTAATCGGCGGTATTGGAACCTTGGTCGTGGTTGGCCTCTGGATGCTGCTTTTCCCGGAGCTACGTAAAGTAAATCGCCTCTCCGACGTTATCTCGACGCAGTGACGGGGCAACTGCAAACGTCAGGCACAGGGGCTAGGTCGACATCGGCGCCGCTGATCACGCCGAGCGTCGGTCGCGTTTGCTTTGACCTTCCTTGACCTTGGCGATGATGGAGGGACGGCGGATAATTTCTGGTGACCTGAAGAAGCGCAGCTAAGTGGCGCCCGCGGAGAATCCATATGGCTCAGCCGGACTTCTACTTTAATCCCTTCGACCCAGAATTTCGCGCAAATCCGTATCCGCATTTTCCCAAGCTGCTGGAAGGCTCGCCGCGCCAACTCAATCTTTTAATGCCATCAACGGTGGTCGCCCGCTATGCGGACGTAACTACAGTGCTGCGCGATCATCAACGCTTCTCGGTTCGCCGGCCGGAAATTCCTGGACGCGACAGGATCGATCCCTTCGCCGGCGCGCCAACCATCCTTACCGCCGACCCTCCGATTCATACGCGACTTCGGAGGCTAGTCAGCAAAGCGTTCACGCCACGGCGGGTGCGGGAGCTCGAAGCGCGAATTCGGGCGATCACCGACGAATTGCTCAGTAGCATTGATCAAGCGGGGCCTTTCGATGCGATCGCCGAGCTTGCCAATCCACTGCCGGTGATTGTGATTGCAGAGCTACTCGGCATCTCGCCCGACGATCACGAACAATTCAAGCGATGGTCCAACGACCTGATCGGCTCATTCGGGCGCGAGATGGGAACCGGCCCATCGCCGGAGGGAATCGCGGCTAAAGATTCGCTGCGCGGCTACCTGAGTGAAGCGGTTGCCGTGCGGCGCGCAAAGCCGGCGGATGACTTGATCAGCGCTTTGGTTGCCGCGCGCGATGAGACCGAGGCGCTCAGCGAGGACGAGCTGCTCGCATTCGTGGTCCTGCTGCTTCTAGCGGGAAACGAAACCACCACCAATCTGATCGGCAATGGGTTGCTCGCGCTATGCCGGCATCCGGAAGAGCAGGATCGCCTGCGAAAAAATCCCCAGCTGATGCCGCGCGCTATTGAGGAAATGCTGCGTTTCGATCCTCCGGTCCAGATGACGGTGCGGACGATCACCGAGGCAACCGAAATCGGAGGAACAAAGGTCGAGCCGAACTCGATGCTGTTCATGCTGATTGCGGCGGCGAACCGCGACCCGGCTCAGTTTTCGAATCCCGAAACTTTCGATATCGCGCGCGATCCGAACCAGCACCTGTCGTTCGGCGAGGGAATTCATTTCTGCCTGGGCGCGCCGCTGGCACGTTTGGAAGGTGCCAGCGCGATCAAGGCGATGCTGAAACGCTTTCCACGTCTGCGCCTCGCGGATCCGGTCGCCAAGGCCGAATATCGCGGTTCAATGGCGCTGCGTGGCCTCGCCAATCTCGCGATTGCGGGCGACTGACTCGGCTTCTATCGCGGCGACAGGACATCGCTAGATTACACCATTTCCGTGAAGATCGTTGTCTCGAACTCGATCGAGCAGATCGTTGTGAGAGCCGCCGGCTCCTTCAGAATGCCGCGGGCTTCGATGCAAGCGTCATAGCTGAAACTGTTCTGAGCCGTAGGCTCTCACCAACGCTCAGTGATCGGAGGGTCAATCGTGAGTATCCAAGCGATTAAACCTACCACAGGCGAAGCGCTGAAAATTTATGAGGAAATGGCGCCTGCGTCAGTCACCCAATTCCGCGCCCCAGCCTGCGAATGACCAGTGACAACGCGACCGTCACTGTGCAGACTCCGACGGATTGGGCCTCGGCCTGGAAGCGCTTCTCCTAGCTCGCAAAACCCTGGCCTCTGAGCCACTCTTCAAAAACGACCAGGCTAAATAAAATCTTGTGGTTGTCGTCGTGCCCTGTGCGGTGGCGCTCGAGCATCTCCCGCACCGCCGAATAGCGCAGGTACTTATAGATAGGAGATCCGCGGCCCAGGAAATTGTCGTCTATCTTCTGCCGCTTCGCGGTGCGAAACCAGTCATCCACGACATTCGTGGCGAATCCGCGTTTCTTTCTTCTCAGAATCTTCGCGGGAAGCAGATTTTGGCACACCTGGCGATGCAACCACTTTTGCGATCCATTTCGCACCTTGACATTTGCGGGCAGTCTTTCCGCATATTCCACGATCTCTTTATCCAGATAAGGTACTCGAGCCTCGAGACTATGCGCCATGGAGAGCTTGTCGACGTACATTAAAAGTTCATCAGGAAGAGTGGATCGCAATTCCAGGAACTGAAACCCACCAAGCTCGTCGGTCTCGCTCATAAGGGGCGCGAATTGTTGCCAGCACGTAAGGATTTCGTCGCCTGTGGCAGGACCGATGATTCCCTCCTGAAATAGTCCATAGATCTGGTGACCAGGCAGAAGCGACAAAACGTGCTGATACCTTCTTAGCCGGTCAGGAATATCAAGCGACTCAATGCCTCTCCTGAGTGTTTCATTGCGCGGCAACGCGCGGATGGCCGAGGCAACGGAAGCGCGCACCGGCCCGGGCAAACCTCTCCACAATCGGCCATACCGTATGCCAAGGTGACGGCTATAGCCACCGAAAAGCTCATCCGCGCCTTGGCCCATTAATGCAACCTTCACGTCTTCCCGGGCGCGCTCACTGACGAAATACATAGGAACAATCGACGATGTTGCGACAGGTTCTTCCATGCAGGAAACAATTCTAGGAAGCGTTTCCTCGAAAGTTTTTCTATCCAGCAGGACGGCCGTATGTTGCGATGACAATCCCGCGGCTGTTTCCGCCGCATCCGCAAGCTCATCATCGACGAAGCTCTTCCCATAGCCAACCGTATACGTCCGCCAGGATTCTCCGTTCAGATTCATGAGCGCAAGCAACAATGCGGAGTCGACGCCGCCGCTCAGCAACAATCCAATAGGCACGTCGCCTAGCAGGTGTCTTTTTACAGATCGTTTGTACAGTTCGAGCAACTCTTCGCGGGCTTCGTCGACGGACTTTGCGGGCGAAAAAGGCACGGGCTTAAAGCGGTACCAGAGACGCAGCGACAAGGCGCCCTTTTCAAAGGTCAGCATGCTTCCCGGGGCCAGCTTCTTCACGCCCGCAAACAGAGTGTGCGGCGAGGGCGTAAAGCGATATCGGAGAAACAAATTTAGAGCAACGGGATTGACCTCAGGCCTCTCGTCTGCCGTCGCGATAACAGCGCGGATCTCCGAGCCAAAATAAAGCTGGCCTTTGTTGACCCTGTAGTACACGGGCTTGATGCCGAACCGATCCCGGGCTATCACCAACTTCTTTTGCCTCGTATCCCAGATCGCCAATCCAAACATGCCGTTCATCCGATTCAGTACTTCATCGCCCCATTGTTTATACCCGAGGACAATGACTTCCGTGTCACATCGAGTTTGGAATACATGCCCTAAGTCTTCGAGATCGCGCTTGAGTTCCGGAAAATTATAAATTTCGCCGTTGAACACCACCCAAACGGTTTTTTCCCGATCCGACATCGGCTGATGACCGCCCTCAAGGTCGATAATAGAGAGACGCCGGAACCCGAAGCCCAGCGCTCCTTCCAGGTAATAGCCTTCATCATCGGGTCCCCGGTGGACCATGGTCCTCGTCATCTTCTCGAGGTCTCGCCGCTCGACCGGAGCCTGACTTGCAAAGTTGTATTGTCCGCAAATCCCGCACATAACTCGGCTATATCGGTCTCTGGCATTTCAAGCCTGAGTTCGGAGTGTTTCGATAAAGCATAAAGCTGAGACTTCTAAACAGCTGCGAGGAAGCCCAACGATGCATGGGGGTGTTGTCCCAGCCTAAATGGAGTTGACGGCTTCGGAAGGAGCCATCCGGTTTTTGCCACAGGGTAAGGATCTGCTCAAGCACGATCGACAACAGATCGTCTAGCTTCGGGAATCGGCCTCGCAGCAATACGGCTAAGTTGATGCATTCGGCGTAATCGTATAATTCTCGCCGGTAGACTGTCAGGCGAGGGGAACGGGAGAACGGTCTGGGCACTCCTTGTTCATCAAAGAAATTGCCGGTGTAATAGCCGACCCCGCGCTCAATCGCATTAGTACACCCGGTGTGTCCGGTGAGCGCCTCGATTTTTGAAAGTGCTTTGAGAACAAAACACGTATGAAAATGATCGACGAAATCTCTCTTGCCATCGCCGGCATAGTACCAGGAGCCATCTGCATTTTGAGATTCGAGGACAAAATTCAGATTTCTTTCAGCAACTCTCCAGTACTTTTCTTCTGAGAAGTCCAGCGACGCGATCGTTAACAGGAAGGCTCGGTAGGCGTTCGCGTTGATGACAAACCCGGAGTTCTCAGGGAAAGGCGTATAGGAACAGGAAGAGGCGTTAGGCGAGGTTTCAAAGTCCGTGTAGTCCAGAAGAACATGCTGGGCAGTCGATTGCATGATCTGACGCCACTTCGCGTCTCCATCGATCTGATAGACTTCCTTGAACGCTTCATAGACATAGGGAACGGTCGTTATCAGAGGCGTACCGGAGCGGATTGTGCCGTGGAGTGTCTCCCAATTAAATGGGTATCCCCAGCAGTAGTTGTCATAGCCGGGGCACCTGGTTTCCTGTAGGACCTCAAGGAAATGGACGGCCTTACGATAGCATTGCGGCTGCCCGGAAGCTTGCGCGAGGAAAGCGAACCCCATAGCGTAGTGGGCATCAGCGATCGGAAATCGCTGTGGTTTCCAGAAGAGCCGCCGCGCTGAAGGAACAAATGCTTCGCTGAATACCATCGGAAGGACAGCAATTGTCCCGATCAGCGGCCTTGTATAGTAAAGAGCTTTTGCGCTTCGTCCATAGTCACTCGCGAAATAAGTTTGGTGATCGTAAGAAACTTCTCCGTAATGATCGAGCCAATCGATAAAACGGGAAAGAGCAATCCAGGTTCTCTCGGTTGGCAGAAGGCTTGTCTCCGATCCTGCAGCCGAACGCGATGGTTGCGCGATTGGCACGATCTCGAAAGCGTCCACCCGCTTGAAGCTGGCAAGGGACGCTAATATTGCGCGTAATTTTGCCATCTGCTCGCTGCGATGGAATCGGATGAGTTCGTCGGAAACAGGCCGGCCTGTACGGTCCAGTGCGGCTGCCAAATACCCGGCGAATAAGGCTATGCCGCCGAGCAGGTAAGGCCTCTTTGCTGTTCGATATGCACACCGGAACAGCTGCCACAACGGATGCCCACCCAAGTAGTAGTCCTGCTTGCCATACATGAAATGTGAGGCCAGGATTCCGCGATCAGCCGTCCCCAGAATCCGATTATGAAAGAAGGACTTTTCTCGAAATGATCTTGTCTTCCACCCCATCATCCGGGCGGTCGTGACTGCAATCCAGTCAATGCCTCCTACTTTGCTTGGAAAATATCCGCCGATTTCCTCGAAGCACCGGCGCCGGAACATCTGACACTGACCGGAGACATAATTCTGCCCTTCGAAACTGTCGGTGTCCGAGCTATAGCCAGGCTCTTTAAAAATCGTCCCCGCTACTCCAAGATGCGTGTCTTCCTTGAACTTATCCATAAGAAATTCAAAATGATCGTCATCCAATGTGACATCTGCATCCAGGTTGCCGACGACTTCGTATTCGATGCCCTTCAGGCTCTCCTCACCCGCTTTGAATGCACGGACCTTCGCTGCGAAACTTCGGCCCTTGTGCGCCGGAAGATTGACCAATTCCATCCACTGGTACGACGCCGCGTATCGGCCTACGATGCTCGCTGTATCGTCCGTCGAGCCATCGTTCACGATCACCCACTTGGAAGGCAAAGCCGTTTGCTTGATCACGGACTGAATCGTATTGTCGATGAATTCGGCCTCATTACAAGCAGGAGTGATGAGGACGTATGTCACGCGATCTATTTGATCATGCATTTGTGACATCGGAACAGCGTCCCAGGTTCCAGGCGCTGAACACCAGAGGGTGCTCGATCGTAGTTACTTCCGCAGCAAGCTCTCATATACGTCTCGGGTCAACTCGCCGACCACATCCCACGAATGCCGGGCTTGCACGAAGTCCTTTATTTCCTGTCGACGCTGGTCCAGCCCCTTGTATAAGTTACTCCCGAAATACAGTTCGATCACTCTGGTCAAATCCGCGATATCGCCGGGCCGATACAAAAATCCTGTGCGACCTTCGATTATATCTTCTCTAAAGGAACCGACATCGGCAGCGATCACGGGGGTTCCAAAACGATAGGCCAGGAACAGCACGCCACTTTGGGAGATGTTCTTATATGGTAGCACCAGAGCATCCGCAGCCTTGAAGTACAGTTCGGTTTGGTCATCTGGAATGAATTCGAACCTGCGAACGATGCGATCCCGAATGTCGCTACCATTTATTGTTTGCCGGATCTCCTTACAATATTTCTCGCAGCCTTTCATTGGCTCGCCGGCGATGATCAACCGATAGTTTGGATCCTTGACGAGAATCTCTTGAAATGCAGACAGCAGGTATTCGAGACCCTTGTAGGGCACGATTCTCCCAAAGAAAAGGATTGTTCTTTCCCTACCCCCGATGCTCAGGCGCCGTTTTGCTTCGGCGGGAGTGATATCCGTGTCTCGAGCAACGTTATTGATCCCAAAGGGTATGACCGTAACAGCTTGCTCTCGGACGCCAAAATCCTCGCGGAGCTCACTCTTCATCTGGTCCGTATGAACGAAGATGTGATCAACGAGCCCATACTGAACCTTCAAGGTCAAATGTTTGAACGGCGAATCGCTCGAGTCCCTTTTGTCCTTATTAACGTTGTGTGCTGTGAGGACAACCTTCTTACCGCATAGTTTGTAATAAATCATGAGAAGCGTTCGATCGAAGGACTCGAACTTGTAGTTCCACAAGATATGTAAGAGCTTAGGCTTGGCGAACGTGACATAGTGAATCAATCGCGCATAATAGCCGCACAACTGCAATAACTTCGTCGGAAAGGCGGTCTCCGGGTGCTTTATCCCTTTCAGGTTTACAAACTTCAGCTTCGGGGTCGTGTGGAACTCAGGGCTGTCCACCAGGTCGCTACCAATAATCTCCATGCAGACGCCCTGCGCGGCCATAGCCGTCGCCACTCCAAACGCATAGGACCGGTCCTGGCCTCCTGTCAGCAAGGCAACGTCAAATTCTACATGTGACTCTGAGATTTGGTCGCCGTGAGCTTCTCCCTCGAGGCCGGAAGCGTCACTCGCAGCGACAACTGCCAAGAGGAGGAATATCCATACCGGGTCCAGGAGCCTGAAGCCGGCTTCGGTGATGCTGTAAACGGCCGCGGTGAGGACGTAGGCCAGAAGCAAGGCACCGTAGGTTGGATCCGTGCGAAAAGTGCGGACGGCGTGCCGATAGCCATGTATCAGAATCAGCGCGATGAGTCCCAGCCCCACCCAACCGAGATTGAGGTAGGTCTCGAGGTAACCATTGTGCGCCTCGTTTAGGTATGCACTTGGGAAGGCGCTCCACATCGTTTCGAGACGCGGCCCAAGCCAGAAGCTCTCGTAGCCGGCGCCGACGAGCGGATTCGTTGCCAGCGGAATTAAGGTTTGCCAGATTTCCGTTCGAGCATTGAGGTTCGTCGGTTTCCCCATTGCATGCACAACGTGGGCATAACCACCAAGCAATATAGTGAGACTTCCCGTGAGTAAAACGGCAAAAACGAGTGCATGCACCGCCGCGGGCCAGCGTCCTATAACGGACCAACCGGCCGCAAGCATCAGTCCAGCCCCAAGGACGAAGCAAACCGTAGAGGTAGCAGAGTGGGCCATGACCAAAAGGGATACGCCAAAAGCCAGCAGCGTGCCCCGAGCCAGCAAGTGCCTGGCACGGTCGGGACGACTTTGATCGCTCAAAAGCCTAAGGACCATCCAGAATGCACCCACTGAGAGCACGAAAACGGTGACACCGAGCATGTTCTTGTTGGTCGCCACGCCGCAATTTCCCGCATAGCTCCGATCGTGGTAGGTGCCCAAATCCGGGAAGTACTTGATCAAAAGTATAGAAGCAGGCATCAAAACAAATCCGACGCGGGTAATCAGGCTCTCTAACGCCGCAATGGGCCGGGTGTCCGTTACGACTATTAGCACCATTACCAGGTCGCCGGTCGCTTTGGTCCATCGCCTGAACGCTACCCATGGAAAATCCGACCACAGCACGCTGAGCAGACAAAAGGAAAAGTACAGCAGGATCGGCCAGCTTGCCTTGAGCAGCGGGGTGATCCTGCCGCGACGGAGTATCAGAGCAATGAGGCCAAGGGCTATTAGACTCGCAAAAATCGCCCGGTCAAGCGGGCTGCCCTCGAGAAGTTGGCTGGCGCGATGGTTCGTCGGGGCCATCCCGAGCCATAGCGAGACATTTCTCGACCCGTTGATCCAAAGCCAAATCACCGGGATCCAAAGCGCTTTGGAAGTCTCGACCCACTTGTCGCGATCCAGATAAAAAAGCCCCAGAACGCCGACCGCACAGACAAGTGTGGCCAACGCGCTGCTCATTTATTGTCCCGTTGGCCAAATCCGAGTTGGCTTCGTAGGGGCGTCATCACGAGTCCAGGAAGAGTCGGTGCGCAAGTTCCAACGCCAGGAGCCTGTGAATCTCGGTAGTATAATTGCGGTTGCCTTTGAGATGGCCCTTGACAATGGTTCGGACTGATTCCGGCTTGAGGTAAGGACGTGCGAGAGAGCGTCGGTCGAGGAGTATCTCACGGACGTAGTTTGCCAGCTCGTCACGATACCACACTCGAAAATGAAACATCTTGTGGCGACCGATCCAGAAACGGTCAAACCAAGGCGGCGCAAACATGTAGTTCATTTGTGCAACCCACTGCGGCATGCCGTAGTCGTAGGCATATTCAGCCTTGAATAGAAACTCGAGTGCGGCGCGGGTAAGGAGGCTGGTCGGGGCGCCGATACCGCGATCGGTACGCAGGTTCGCGAGGGCGGGGTTCCCCTCTCGAATCAGTCGCAATCTGCCTTCTCCGTTGATCGCAACCGGGCCTGGCGCTTTGTACACGGTCTTGACCAAATCGTTGTCCAGATACGGCGTGCGGACGGCTACCTGGGTCTGCTCCAGGCCAAGCACCCCATAGTGATGCCAGGGCGACTGGCGGAAAAGGACAACCGTGACCTGATGGCCCCGGCGGATTGCATCGTAATTCTCCTTGGCCGCATGAATCTGTGGCAAGAGCTCCGTCTGGTAGAGCCCTGCAACAGGCTCGATGGCCTTAAACGTTACCTCGTGCAAAAGCATTTCGCTGCCGAACGTTCCCACCATCCGCACGGGAGCTATCTCTCGAGCCTTCTCGTTCACATACAGATCCGGCGAACGGCCAAGGTCCACGGTCGCGTCCGTGAGGTAAATGCTGCGCTCGGCGTAGCGGGGAAACTGTGAGAGGAATTCCTTACCGGTAGTGATTACCTGGTGCAACTGGCCACAAATCTTTGCCACGCGCCGCGCCAAGCGCACGTCCTCACCGTCGCGGTACATACTGCCAAAGGTGTAGCAGGGCAGAGACCCCGGCGGCGCCTTGCTCCATGCCATGATGATACGCGTGTCCAGGCCGCCGGTGAGCGAAACTCCAATCCTCTCGTTCCCGTCAAAATAGCGCGGCAGATTGCGCACGAAGAACGTCACGCAAACCGGCAAAGTACTCTTCCGGCTTGAGCGGCTCCTCTTCTTCCCATTCCCGCGGCTCAAAATAAGCGTCCTTCTTCTCAAGCGATCCTCCGCGGAAGGACCAGGCCGCTCCGGGAGGCAGGACATGGACGCCTGAAAAGAGCGTTCGGTTGTCGAGCACGCAGCCGCAAACGATGAATTCTCCCATAGCGCGTGGATCGGCGACGCGTAGCTCGGGGTGCACCTTCAGGATCGCCTTGGCCTCTGCCGCAAAGTAAAAGCCATCCCTCGCCTCATGGTAATAAATCCGTTGCAAACCGTACCGATCGTTGAACAGCTTCACCGTCCCGCGCGATCGGTCGGCGACCAGACCGTGAAACCGTCCATTCAATTGCTTGGGAAAATCCGGTTCCTCTTCATACCTGTGCACTAAATAGTTCGGGCCGTTTGTTTCAACCGTATGGCCCGCCGCGCGCAGCGCCTCGATAGTGTCCGGTTCGCGAAATTCTTCTCCTGAAAAAACCAGCGTAACGTCGCCTTGCTCATTCTTCAGTGGCATCGCGGCGGCAAAGGAACCCTCTCGCGCGACCCAACCAACGTAAACGCCCTGCGCGGGATCACTCCAAGTGCCGGCGGTATAAAAAGATTCGTGACGGAGCAGTTCCAGCATTTGGCACAATTCGCGCTCCGCGCTCGCCCTTGGGCGATTTGTGATCATGCCAACGATTCCGGGCAATCGTGCTCTCCTAGAGTGATTTCGCTCTCAATTGAAATCTAGTTTGGTACCAGGCACTGCGCACTTCGCGCAGTTTTGCTGCCAGGGGTTCAGGGAGCCGATCGTAAAGTCGGTGGTGTAGCTTCATGCTCAGGGCGAACGAGCCCCAGCGAGTCAGAGGAACGAAATACTGCGGTATGTCTACACGTTCGAACGCATTTCGCTCTTTAAACTTGCTCAAGCTGCTGTGGGTCTTTTTCCCATAAGCGAATCGCGCCCAAACCAGGTAAGGAATATGTCGCTCAACACAAGAACGAACCGCTTGTGCAACCAGTGCATTCGCGGAAAACTTATCCCGGTGCCGGATCGTGGTGAGTATGTGCATCATTCCGGCCTGAGTCCCGGTGTCGTCAACCGTAAGTTTAATAAAACCGATCAGCTTGTCGTCTAGGTAGGCTCCGATGAAAAAGCTCGAATCAAGATAGGTCGCACTCATCTCACGTACGGCTTCGAGACTCTTCCCGTAATGTGGAAACCGCCTTTCCTGCCGAACGGGGCACTCGTTATAGATCTCCCAGATTCCCCGGGCGAGTGTATTGTCAAAGGGGACTTCATGGATCACGACCCCTTTCTTTGCCGCTCGTCTGGCTTTGTTTCGTGCATCTGACCCAATCTGCTTTGTCCACCAGTGTTCAAATGTGGAGACCTTCACGACAGCCACGTTGTCCCATTCCATTGGATAAGTGTATTTCGGAGTGGTCTCAGGTAATTTTTGCACGAACGTAAAGAGGTCAATCCTCTTCCCGGATTTGCGCAGTTCGCCCAGCACCGCTTCAGGATCGTCTAGAAATTTGTAGCCGTCCGCGTCGAGGTGCGCAGTTCGGCAAAGTCGCCCCTCGATCTTAACTTCCCTGCCGCAAATGTTCATGCTCTTCCGATCGGGCGAGGAATGCCGCCCTTCAAATCCCAACAACCTTCAAGACATCGAGTGGAGTTCTCCTCGGCAGCGGTGGGAGGACAGAGCCGGCAATGCTCGCTCCGATAGCGACACGGCGGCGGAAACATCTGCGCGCCTAGCTCAGCGCCTCTTTCAACCCACTGATAATTGAATTTTGCAAGCGCGCTCGAAATCGCCCGTCAAAACCCAATAGCGGGCGGAAGCCATCCACTTCATAGCCGCGTCCCGGAATCATCGCATCGCTGGGCAAGTAGCAGTGCGTCTGGTCCAGGCATCCGGCGGTGAGAACCGGAGCGCCGGGCAAGTATTTCTCAATTAGCCGTCGGTATTCGACTACAGGTTCAGCGTTAATCCCCACGATCCGGAACCCACCGCAATCGAGCAAATGCCAGAACAGAGATTTGTTACCGCCATTGCCTGAGGCGAATTCGTGTTCGGCTATCTCAACCCGTTTTGACATTGGCGAGGAAATTTCCAGCCCGGTGGGCGAGGACCGCGCGATGGAGCTGACGCAATCCGCCAGGCTATTCGACCATTGCTCCCATTCGGCCTGGACCGGAATTCGAAATTGCGGTCCCAAGAGCACTTTTCGCGCGAGCCCCACGATTCCACTTGACATCCCCGCAAATGGTGGCCGCACATCGCCCGAAAAGCCCTGCAGAAAAAGAATCGGAATATTGCCGAATTCCGATCGCAAACGCGACCGAACCACTCCAGGGTAGTCCGCTGAGATCTGCATATGATCATGGAATCCGCACGGGTGACAGGCGTAATTCCAAATTATCGCGACCGGGTCGCCGCCGGGTTTGGAGAATTTGAGAATCCGGACGCCCTCATCTCGCTCCCCCTTGGGGTTCGGGCCCCAACCGGCGCCCGTGGTGAGTCCGGACCTTGTCAGGCGAAGGCGGACTAGCCGACGATTTACTGAGTGATGTGCGGAGCCCTCGTGATAGGTGCAGTCGCACGGTTCTCCTGCATCCTCGAGGGATTTTATCAGCCCGGCGATCTGCCCGAACACGTAGCGAACATAGCCCGCATCGGCAACACCCAGGCGCGGCATCGACGGCGCGGTCATGGGCGCGAAATGCGTATGCGATGCAGACAAAAACAACTCTTCGGCTTTCTTAGTGAGCCCGAGGTTCTCCAATAAAAGAGCCCTTAGCGTTTCGCCGGGGTAGAGCAGATCGGTGGTAACGATCACGGCCCGTGAAGAAACTCCTCGCACCACGAGCACATTTGCCTCGAGCCCGTCCGCAATGCCACGAAATGGCGCAGTTCGGTTGGCGAAGCCGCCAAGCATTAGTGGCCGCTGAGGCGCTATTTCTACTGTTCCCGACGAAATCAGTAGCGGTTGCGCCATCGCATTCGCCTCAGCGCGTTTTTGCCGGAGCCACGACGCGCCCGGGGCCCAACGAATCCATTAGTGCCCGCGATCAATAACAGACCATTTCGCTCGCCGATGAAATCCATGGCTTTTCGTTGATGGCTCGAGCTACCGGCCCCCACCGGTGAGAAAGATCAACATAATGGACCTACCCGTTTGTTTGGAAACCCGACTCAGGCTGGCACCAAGACCACATAGTTGCAAACGCAAAGTTTGAACCCGGATTTAAGTCCAAAAGGTTTCCCGGGCACCGCAGGCGCGTTCCGCAACATTTTACTAGGCAACCACCGAGCTTGGCTCGTTTTCCGAGGCATACGCAGACATTTCTCCCGCTATAGCCGGACGTCGTGGACACGGTTGGGTCCGCTGATTGACTCCGACGAGTCGGCACCAAAATTTCTCGACCAAAAGTCTTCGACAAGATCGATCAACGCGCGCCCAGGAGTTACAGCCATCGGTTAACAGCGTTGTATAGTTCGCTAACCGAAATTGACTCCATGCAGTGCGGGCGCACGTTGCAGTCGGCGAGGTAGCAGCGCCTGCAACTTAAGGGGGTCACGATCTTTTCACCCAAGCCGAAGAGGTCAACTTCCGCGTCCGAGGTCGGCCCAAAGAAAGCTATTACCGGCCGTTGTAGCGCTATTCCGACGTGCATGGCTAAGGAGTCGCTTGTAACCAAGACAGTACACTGCCCAACCAGCGACGCGAAGGATAAGAGATTCAGGTCCGTAGGCGCCGCCACAACATTCGAGCTGTTCGCGATACTAACAATGCGCAGGTTACGCGCGGCTTCCGCCGGCCCTCCCGTAATGATGACCCCGAGGTGCAACTCCTCAGCGAGCCTTCGAGCCAGTTGTGCGGTCTCTTGCTCTCCCCAGCTCTTGAACCGCCAGCGCGGGCCGGCACAGGTATTAAGAGCGACCAACGGTTTCCCGAAGAGCCCGCGTCCAAATATCCAGCGGTGTGCCCACTCCTCCTCACACGCCGGTATGGAGAGGCTCGGCTGCTCGATCGGCGGGGGCAGCGCAAGGGCGGCGTATAATATGTCGCCGTAGGCTAGCGAATTCTCGCGCTTGAGTCGGTTCGCGCGTAGCAGACCACCGTCTCGGTCGGAACGCAGTAGCCCCATGCTGAACCAGTATTCAAGGTCCTTGGTGTAGCGCAAGCAGCCGTTCTGATCCTCGTATCCTCCGGACAGCCGGTTGTGGGGTAGTTCGGTTGCGAGGCGACATAGGTCGCGATCCTCGTCGAGCGAGACAACCCAGTCGTAGTAACGATGGCGCCAACTATTCACGCCTAAATCGTTAGGGTCAACGGCCTCACTGACGTCAGGGTGACTCGAGACCAGGGGGAGCGCCTCTCTTGCCGTGATCCAGGTCAGCTCAAGGGACGGGTGAAGTCGTCTGAAGCCCGGTAGAAGCGCTGTGGTCCTGAGTACGTCACCCAAGGCCCGAACTTTGATCAATGCCACGCGCATTTTTCCGGTAGCGTAACAGCTCAGCAGCGACCAGCCAGTCGATATTCCACGTGGTTCAAGTCAAGTCAATCGTTTTTGCTCCCGCACAGCGATTGTTTCAACCGATGGCCCCCAACAAGTGCCAGGTCCAGTTCGCGCACGGCCACAGCCCCGTTCGATTGCCTCCCGAGCCATGGTGGCGCAGCGTTCAGTATGCTCATAGACTCTGTTGATCATTCGGGCCAGATCTCTGCTTTACGTGTCGCCTACACCCTCAAGCCTTGGCTAAAGCCTGCGCCACCCGGCCAGAGGCGACAGCTCGAATAGCTGTGGGTAACGTAGGGCGCCCGGAACGGCGATCGCAACGGAGAATAACACCAGCAGTGTGCAGGCAACACGGGCAGGACGTCCGGCCTTGCGCAGCGCCAGCATCGTTGCAATCGCCAGCCATGGCAGAAAGGGCACCCAATAGCGCGGGCCGTAACAATATCCCGGCCCAAACCCACAGACGGTAAGAGCTACTGCATAGAGAGCGACAGGCACTGCGATATAGCGCAAGAGTCTGGAATCCGGCGCGATGGAGCCGAATGATTTGGCGATCGCGGCGAAACCAAAGAGTGTCCACGGAGCGAATGTGAGGATCCCGTGCGCCGGGTCGAGAAATGTGTCGTAAGGCTTGTTAATGTGCAAGAAACTCCCGAACCCCATATGAGTAACCGTCTTATGCAGCCAATAGTTGAAGGCCAGGAACACAATGCCGAAGAAGCCCAGCACCATCGCCATTTTAATCGCATCTTGCCAGCGCCCTTCCTGAACCTCATCAAACATGAAGCAGGCTCCGACAAGCGCGAGCGGTGGTCTGAGAATTGCCACGCCGGCCGTGGCGAGCGCGGCCAGGAGCGGGAGATCTTCCATAAGCGCCCACAAGGCCAGGATCAACGAAACACCGATGGTCGATTCCCTGAAGTACGCACGCGAGTAGGCCAGCCATGGGCTGGCTGCGACAAGCAGCAGCGCTGCGAGGATCGCGGACCCGCGCCCCACCCCGATGCGGCGGGCGAGGCAGTAGGTCGTCAAGGGTCCGAGAAACGAGATCAGCGCCAGGACGAATCCGACATCTGCCTCCACATCAGTAGCCGCCGGGTGAAACGGCGCTATCGCCAGTGCCATTAGAGCCGAGAATGCCACTGGATGCGCTGGGGTTTCGTAGACATCGGCGGACGGCGCGAACTCAGGAGCGGGATTTCGATGCCATAGTTCCCCGTCGTTGATGCCGGGCGCAAAGTGGCCCGTGCGCCGGTTCACGACCACCGTGTGATGATCGAGTTGGATCCCCTGAAATCGCACGCCCGCCTCCAGCCCTCCTCGGGCGACGCTTTCATATTCGTCCTGCAACTGAAAATCATGATGGAACAGCAAGCGGTTGATCGCGATCAGGTAATGCGGTTCATCACCTCCTACCGCCCCGGGAGCGACAACCAGAAAACCGGTACCCGGGAATGAACTCCACTCTGGTCACGAGCCAAATCATTACGAAGACGAGACAAAAAAATACCGCGACCAGCACACTACGCCATATACCATCATTGCCGCCAAGTGGCGTTGTTCGCCTCTCGCTGTCCGGCGCGGTTTTGTCAGTTGCTCCCGATCGTAGACTCTTGACCTTTGCGCGATGCAGGCTTCGCCGGCCCGGACGACGTAGTGACCAAGCACCGGTCCAGAATGGTCAGCAGCGCCAGCAAAAGCACTCCGGCGACTGCTGAACGAAAATTTGCGATCTCTTTGAACAATGAACTGGAAGTCTCAACCATTACCCTGCTGTCAGGACGCAATACCGGGCGCGCGTCGGGCTGGCCGAAATCGAACTGGTGGGCACTCAAAGGCGGAACGCTGTAAATCCTGAACAGGCTGATGTCCCGGAAGGTCGCGATACCGGTGCCTGGCCAATCAGCGACTCCACATCCGATCTCCACGGCGTCCTGCGGGCCGCGAACCTTGAAATACAAACCCAGTCGTGTCCAGGTTGGCGCGCGCCGGACGAGAGTCTCGTATCCGCCGGCCTCACCGACCCTCAGCGCCGCGGGTGTCTCCTGATGGTGAGCGCCGGTTAGGACCTCTGCAGTCAGGTAGTACCAGCCGGCCCCGAGGTTTACGGTCTGAACCCAGTAGCCTTCATAGCTGTCCTTCGTCTTTGTTATTCGTAACTCCGGTAGTTCGCCATTCTCATGGCGCCATTCGAAGACACCGGACTCCCGATCGGGTGTCGTGCGCCAGCTATCCGGTTCGCTGCCAGCGCCGACAATAAGCCTGCCATTGAGTAAGAGGTTGCCGCTGGCGGAGGTTGGGGGGGAATTGCAGGAGGCAAGCAGCAGAAGCAGCAAGATCGGGTAGGCAATCGCTCCGTAACCGCGAACCCGAATGTTGCAAGTCCTAGCCATCACCAAATATTTGCTTACAACACCGTGCCAAGCACGTGGCCGAAATGCTCCGCGCCCAAACTGTGCAAATGCTTCGCTCCCGCACTAAGAACCAGGACTCGATCCTGGAGGTTTCTTCGGCGGCAGTGGGAGGAAACGAAACGCAAGGTCGTCCCGATGGCTACAACCTTCGGCGATTCAACCACTCCGGGCAGCGATGTCTTTCCCCGATCGATAGCTATTGAAGGCGGCGCAAACACTGCGGGCCTAGATTAGAGCCTTTTTCGACCCATTGATAACCGAATCGTCACCGAAAATTCGACCCCAACACGGCGGCAGTGCGCCCCCACCCCGCTTCACCCCTTCGACTTTGCGCTTCGCGCTGCGTTGCGGGGAATAATCCAGGGGGTTCGCCAACCGCGAACGACCCCGTAGGCACATCCTTGAGCACTACGCCTTCAGTCGAAACTACCTCTCAACGATCGCCAGGATTTGTTCGTCGGCTTGAGATGAGCAGCGGCGTTCCAATTCGGGGCCGTAGCCTTGAACCCAAACGCCAGGAGCGCAGCGTGGTCCCACGCAGGCATTCTCTTTCTCGGCGCTCTGGTTTATGTTCTACCAGATGTGGCCTGTTCCCGGCCCAAGCCGAGGAGGTCTTTGCCGCCGCCCTCGCCGTCCTTGTGACCGAACGGGAGAGAGTCCAAACGATGGGCCGGGCGGCGAGGAGCACCTCGCGGGGAAGTTCTCGAAAACGGATTTCGGCGCGCAACTCAAACAAATCATCGGGGAAACGGTTGGCAACTCTCCCAGCTTCGGGCTTGAGTAGCGGCCCATCAGACGGTCCGAACTCCCGCTTCCCTGCTATCCGAGCCCTGGGCAGATCCTTCGCGATGCTGCCCGGCGCGATTCGGTGGCGGTGGGCGATACTCGCACCGGCCGCGTTCTTGCGCGGCACGCTTGAGGCTGGGGCGGCCGCGGCAGTATTTGCGCTGATCAAGATCATAAGCGATCCGCCCTCGATTGGGCGCCTGCCGGTCGTTTCAAGGGTGGCGACGATGCTGCCGTGGCATAGCGCCCAAACCCAGATTGTCGCGCTGACGGGACTGGTTGCGCTCTTTTATTTGGCCAAGAACCTGTTTGCGCTCGGCATGGAATACTTCAGCCACAAGGTCGTGGGCGAATCAGTGGTGGCACTCAAGAGCATGATGATGAGGGGCTATCTCGCGCTGGCCTATCCGTTCCATCTGCGCCGCAACTCCGCCGATCTGATCTGGAACGTCGATACTGCGGTTGACCGGGTCTGCGAGGAAGCGATGTCAGGGGCGGTCGTCGTGGCGTCGGAAATTTTGGCCGCCGCGAGCATCGCCGCAGTGCTGGTGTATACCGCGCCGAAGATGACCCTGATCGCCGGATGCCTTCTGGGCGGTGGACTCGCCCTCCTGTTGCGGCTCACGCGCGCGTTGGCGAGTCGCTACGGATACGGGCGGGACCGCCTGTCGCGGGCCAGTTTGCGCGATCTCCAGCAAGCCTTCGGCGGAATCAAGGAGATCAAGGTGCTCGGCCGCGAAGAGTTTTTTGCGGGCGTGTTAGAACAGAAATTGCGCGGCATCCTGAAACTCGGATACCTCGCCAAGACCATGGAGGCCAGCGCGCCGCTGTTCACCGAGACCCTCTTTGTGGGTGGGGCGCTGGTCGTCATCGCGCTGCTGAGCGCGAAGGGCGAGGTCCGCAGCGAAGGGCTGCCATTGCTGGCGCTGTTCACCTATGCCGCGTTCCGGATCGTTCCGTCCATCAATCGGATCGCGTGGCGGGTCAATCAGATCCGCGGCGCCGCGCGCTCGGCCAACAATCTCCACGACGACTATCGGCTCATCGCCGATCTCGAGCGCGGTAACGCGGAGGGCGATGACGGTCATGCCGTGATGCTCCACAGTACAATCGAATTCGAGCGCGTGTCGTTTGCCTACGCCGAGGCTGAGCATCCGGCGCTCCATGAGATCTCGCTGACAATTCGCCGCGCCGAATCAATCGGGGTCGTCGGACCCTCCGGCGCGGGCAAGAGCACCCTCGCCGACCTGCTGGTCGGACTGCTGCGTCCCTCGTCCGGACGCATCCTGATCGACGGCCAGGACCTGTCCGATCGGCGGTTCGCCTGGAAGCATCGGGTCGGCTACGTACCCCAGTCAATCTTTCTGCTCGACGACAGCCTGACCCGCAACATCGCGTTCGGCTTCGCCGACGCCGAGATCAACCTGGAGCGCGTACGAGCCGTGGTCCGGATGGTGCAACTCGAGCAGTTAGTCGCCACGCTGCCGGCTGGCCTCGACACCTTGGTCGGTGAACGCGGCGTTCGCTTCTCCGGCGGCGAACGGCAACGCGTCGGGATCGCGCGCGCCCTCTATCACGATCCCGACCTGCTCGGTATTCGACGAGGCCACTTCCGCCCTCGACCAGGCAACCGAGGCGGAGGTCGACCCGCGCGATCGAGTCGCTGCAGGGCCGCAAGACTCTGCTCGTGATCGCCCATCGCCTGGCTACCGTCAGGCATTGCGATCGGCTGGTCTTCATCGCCGACGGCCGGATCCGCGCGTGCGGCCGCTACGACGAATTGATGCGCGACGTCGACGAATTCCGCCGGATGGCGACCGCAGGCGAAACTCGCCCTGCCGGCTGAGCAGGCCGATCGTTGAAGCGGCGTGCAGCTGTATGCACGGCATCAGCCAGTGCCAAATTCGTGATCGGCATACCATCGGTGAGGCGCAAGCGCGACTATCTGCTCGAGCCCTTCGATACTGGTTACCGAATTAGATCCGGCGTCCTTGACCAGGAAGCTAAACTTTCCGCGAAATCGGCGATTTTGGGGGGACCGACTGGAACTCCTCATGCTTCCAGCCGTTCACGAGGCGAATAAGTCGCGCTTTCTTCGGAGCGCGACCTGATCGCGAATAGTGATCGCTTGACATTTCTATCGCGCGGGGCCTACGCCAAACCTAGAGGTTTGCTCCTATGTCCCTTGATTTGATTATTCGCAATGGCACGGTGATCGATGGGACGGGCGCGCCGCGCTATCAGGCGGATGTTGCGATCGCACAAGGCCGAATCGTTGAAGTCGGCAAAGTGAGCGACGGCGCGGACCGGATCATCGACGGATCGGGCCTGATCGTCGCGCCCGGATTCATCGACCCGCATACTCACTACGACGCGCAGATTTGCTGGGATCCGCTCATCACCTGCTCCTCCTGGCACGGGGTTACTACCGTCGTGATGGGCAATTGCGGAGTCGGATTGGCTCCGTGCAAACCAGCTGAACGCGACGTGGCGGCCTGGAATCTGGTTCATGTCGAGGCGATTCCGTACGCCGTCCTCAATCAGGGAATCACCTGGGACTGGGAAACCTTCCCCCAGTATATGGACGCGGCACAGCGCCGAGGATTGGGAATCAATGTTGGCTTTCTTGCGGCGCTTTCACCCTTTCGCCATTGGGCGATGGGCGACGAAGCGATGGCGCGCGCCGCGACTGAAGTGGAAACTGCGCAAATCCGCGAGCTTCTACGCGAGAGCATGGCGGCGGGTGCCTTCGGATTTTCGCTCACCGTTATGCCGCAACATGTGGGATACAAAGGACAGCCGCTCGCGTGCCGCCTCGCTAGTCGTGATGAGCTAGGCAGCTATGCGAGCGTTCTGCGCGAGGCTGGCCATGGCGTCGTCGAGATCGCACTGACCAGACAGCCCAGCGGTCTTTCCGACGACGAGTATGGATTGCTGAGCCTGCTCTCGCATGCGAGTGAACGTCCGGTAACCTGGCTCAATTTGCGCGACCGCGATGACGCACCCGACGCGTGGAGTGAGACGCTCGACAAAGCTGCGCCGCTGCTCGAGCGTGGATGCCGTCCGCAAGTCGCCGCGCGTCCACTCATCATCGAGTTCAATCTCCGCAATCCGTTCCTGTTTGGCAGCATGAATTCGATCAAGCCAGCGTTCGGCGACAAGTCGGTCGAGGAGCTGAAGAAATTCTATGCCGACGCGGACTTCCGCCGCACCTTCGGCGGCGAACTCGGACGGCGTGCGGTTCTGCGCGATATCTGGGATCGGGCAAAGATCAAGGAGGCCACCAAGCCGGCGCTCAAAGCGATGGAATGGAAAACCGTCAGCGAGATCGCGCGCGAGCGCAACGCCGATCCGCTCGACGTGTTTTTCGACCTTGCAATCGACGACGATCTGAACCTTACCTTCATGATGCCGATCCTCGATATCAACGAGGAGCGCGTCGCGCGCAAATTCAGTGACCCACGCACGATGATCGGAATTTCCGACGGCGGCGCTCACGTCGATATGCTGTGCAACGCCGGCTATCCCACCTATCTCATCGGCAATTTCGTGCGCGGCAAGCAGGCCATTACCCTCGAACACGCCGTCAAGCGCATCACTTCGGAGCCCGCGCGATTCTTCGGTATGGCCGATCGCGGCGAACTGCGCCCGGGATTGGCGGCCGACATTACAATCTTCGATTTCGATCGCATAGACTCACCCGAACGTCCTGAGGTCCGCAATGACTTTCCAGGCGGAGGACGCCGGCTGGTAACGCAGGCGCAAGGAATCGAGTACACCATAGTCAACGGCAAGGTCCTCTACGAAGGTGGAAAGCATACGGGAGCGCTGCCCGGGCGGGTCTTACGTTCAGGACAACCTACGACTTAGGTGAAGGAGGGGAATCATGGCAGACATACGGGTTATCTCGGCCGACTCGCATATGACCGAGCCCGGTGACCTATGGGTGAAGCGCCTCGATCGTAAGTATCGCGACAACGCACCGCAGGTGGTCAAGAAGGAAACTTCAGGCGCATCAGTCTCGGGTGCGCCGCTGGTTTTCGTAGGTCCCGGCTTTCATCCACTCACCGTCGCGGCCGTCTTCGCGGCCGGCCGAGGCGGCGAGGAGCTTCGCGAGCACATGAGACATGGCTACGAGGCAGCGCGGCCGAGCGGATGGGATCCCGTCGAGCGACTCAAGGACCAGGACCTCGACGGCGTTTCTGCGGAGGTGCTCTACCCAAGTCTCGGCATCGCCCTGTTGAGTATGACGGACACTGAACTGCAACAGGCCTGCATGCGAGTGTACAACGATTGGCTGGCGGAATTTTGCGCGCATTCTCCCAGCCGGCTGGCCGGAGCAGGACTCTACTCCCTCCGCAGCTTGCCGGATGTTTCGGAAATTGAGCACTGCGCGAGCAAAGGCCTTAAAGGGATACTGGTGCTCGCGAGCAATACCATCGAGATCCCATACAGCGACGAACGCTTCGATCCGCTGTGGCGGTGTGCTTCGGAACTCGGCATGCCGATTTCGCTACATAAGCCGCTGGTTTCGGGAATGTCTTTGACGCCCTTCATGCCGAGCCCCGCCGATCTCCAGATTAATTGTATCCACGTCGTCGAGCAGTGCCTTACCCGGCTGGTTTATGGCGGTGTGTTCGAACGATTTCCTAAACTGAAGATCGTTTCAGCCGAGAACGACGTGGGTTGGTTTCCCAATTGGGTCAAACGGCTCGACCACGTCTATTCCAAACTCGGTAATCCGCGTCCGCGGCTGCCGACGAAGCCGAGCGAATATGTCGGGCACAACATATGGGCGACCTTTCAGGATGATCCGCTCGGGCCGGCAACCTGGAAATTCTTCGGCGAAGAGAACTACATGTGGGCATCAGACTTTCCACACGCCGACTCGACGTTTCCCAATTCAGTGAAGACGATCGGCGAGAATTTCGACCGGCGTTCCAGCGGAGGTGAGGGAGAAAATCGTCTTCAGCAATGCCAACAAACTCTACGGCTTAGGACTTAACTGACGATGTTCATAATGCGATTTACCGAGCGGCCCTATGTCGCCTACACGGAGGACGAGGTTCGCAAGAGCTTTCGCAGTTCAGTCCGCCTGACCTTTCCTAATAGTCATTTCAATCCTCAATTAGGCGCGGAGCTATACAACGAATACCTCGATGAATATGAGTTCTCCGAGGAAGCAGGATTTGATGGACTGATGCTCAACGAGCATCACAATACGCCTACCTGTATGGGCGCGACGATGAATCTGGAAGCGGCCATCCTCGCGCGGATTACGAAGAAGCCCAAGATCGTCCTGCTCGGGAACCCGTTGCCGATCTTCGACAATCCCATCCGCTTGGCCGAAGAACTAGCCGAGATAGACATGATCTCCCGCGGAAGACTGGTTTCCGGATTCGTGCGCGGCACCGGTATCGAAAGCTGGGCCACCAATACTAATCCAGTCCATAATCGCGAGCGCTTTCAGGAAGCGCACGACCTAATCATCAAGACCTGGACAACACCCGGACCTTTCCGATGGGAAGGCAAGCATTATCAATTTCGCGTGGTAAATCCGTTCGTAACGCCCCTTCAGAAACCCCATCCTCCTATATGGATCCCGGGCGTCGGCAGTCCGGAGACCCTCGAGTTTTGTGCGCGCCATCACTACCCGTACATCTACCTTGAAACTGACCCAGAGGTAACGGTGTCGATGACCGACCTTTACAGCAAGGCCGCCGCAGAATGCGGATACCAACCGGGGCCGCAAAACTTCGGCTACCTCTGGCGCATCCACGTACAGGACACTGACGCGAAAGCAGCCGAAGTTGGTAAAGGCTTTCTGATCGGAAACGCAGGTATTGGCCGCGTCCCGTTGCCGGGCGACTTTATGGCGCCGGCGGGGTACAACTCGCGCGAGGGTTCGAAGCGGCTGCTGGAGCAATATAAGCACGCGCTCCGCCCGGACCCGCTTTATGGCGGCGTTGACTCGGCAGGATGGGATGCGGTGGTAGAGAGCAATCGCATTGTGGTCGGAAGTCCTAAGACTGTCATCAAGAAGATTCGGCAGGGCCTCGAAGTATTTCGTCCAGGCATTCTAGGTGTTTGGAGCAACGACGGAACCATCGGTCACAAAGATACGATGCGCTGCCTACAACTTATGAAGGAGGAAGTGCTTCCCGCGATCCGCGAGATGGGCAAGGAACTCGGGCTGCCGGGGCCCTTCGAGCAGGCGCCTTAGCGGGGAAGCGCAGATGGCGGCATTCGAGCGGAAATTTGTAACTGTCGGCGGTGCGCGCATCGAGTATTTCATCGGCGGCTCAGGTGAACCGCTGCTATGGCTGCATGGCAGCGAGGGTAACCTCGGATGGCTCCGGCTGCACGACGAACTCGCGCACAACTTTACCGTCTACGTCCCGACTCATCCGGGATTCGCCGGCTCTGAGCGGCCGTTGTGGCTGGAATCGTTCATCGATCTTTCGCGCTTCTATCTATGGATCATCCAGGAACTGGGTATATCGAGAGCGATCTTCGCCGGGCATTTCATCGGCGGATGGTTGGCTGCAGAAATGGCCGTGATGTCGCCGGAGATGGTCGCGCGGCTACTGTTGATCGATGCGGCCGGAGTACGTCCACGCGAAGGCGAAATCACGGACATCTTTCTGCACGGATCCGACGGTACGCGCCAGCTTTCCTTCTTCGATGTGAAACAAGTCGCCGACTACGCGCTTTTGTTTGGCACCAAACCATCGCCGGAGGTACGCGAGGCGCACATCATCAACCGCGAGGCGGCTACGCGCTACTGTTGGAAGCCATACATGCACGACCCTGGCCTTCCGCCTTTGCTCGAGCGTCTGCGCGACATCCCGACCTTGATGATGTGGGGACGCGAGGACCGTATCGCGCCCGTCGATTGTGGCGAACTGTACCGCAGGGCAATCGCCGGTGCGCGGTTGGAAGTGATCGATCGCTGCGGCCATTTTCCACATTTCGAGAAGCCGGCCGAGTTTTGGCGCGCGGCATCCGCGTTCCTGCTCGGGGACGCCCGCAAAGTTCAACATTGAAGATGTATGAAAGTCTCGTTCGGCATCCACCTCGCCCCCGGGCTGTTTCTCCGCCGCGAAGATCTCGGCCGCGTCACGGACCTGGTGAAAATGGCCGAAGACTACGGTGCGGAGGCGATCGGCACCTACGATTCCGCCTTTATCGGTGACGACGCATACGTCAGAACGGCGCTCATGGCGGTTGCCTCGACGCGCGCACAAATCGGCCTTCGCCCCACCAACCCGCTCACGCGCGAGCCACAAGTGATGGCGTCCTTCCTGGCAACTATCGATAGCCTTACTGGCGGCAGGGCGTTCATGGATATGGCCAGTGGCGACAGTGCAGTGCTCAACATCGGATACCGCATCGCGTCGCGCGCGCGAATCGAGGACTACGTCGCGTGCGTGCGCTCCTTGCTCTCCACCGGCGAAGCGACGTTTCAAAAACGGCCGCAGCGGGTGCGCTGGACGTCACGGATCGTCCGCAATCACATCCCCATCTCCATCTGCGCTGAAGGGCCCCGGATGTTGCACCTGGGCGGCAGAATCGGCGACGGGGTGATCGCCGGCACGGGGTTGCTGCGCGAAGTTATCGCGGACACGGTCGCCAAGATCCACGCCGGTGCGCGCGAGTCCGGCCGCCAGCCATCTGACGTAGACATCTGGTTTACCACCCGAACTTCGCTGCATGAGGATCACGATACGGCGATCAAAAACGTCAAGGCCTCGGTGTCATCGATTCTTAACCATTCGATGCGATTCAGCCTCGAGGGCAAACTGGTCCCTGACGATCTCAAGGCGAAGCTCCAGGAGTACGTCGATGGCTACGTGCTGTATGAACACGTTCAGTCGGATGGCACCAATCCGCGGCGCATGGAACAACTCGGTCTGACGGATTATGCGCTGAGGCGTTTCGCGCTGGCTGGCAATCCCGAGGCCTGGACCGCGCGCATCGAAGAAATCGCGCAGGCCGGCGCCACTAAACTTTGGCTCAACGCGGAGGGCGGAAACCTCGACCGCCAGCTCCACTACATGCGGCTGCTGGGCGAAAAGATTATGTCTCGATTCGTGTAGTAGTCGCGTCGATGCAAAGTTCTGCTTCTCTCGGAAATCAGGGGCGGTATCATTCGGAGTGATTAGACGAGTTCGATCCGCAGCCTCAAACTTGTAACGGAGCCGGCCGATCATCTAACTTCCGCTAGGTAATCCAGTTGACCGCGCGAGGGTTGCCAAGGGCGGCAACCAGGAGTCGATGCTTGGGCTTCACCGAACTGAATTTCGGCGCCACCGATCTGCTATCGAACCACTATTCTTTGAGAATCGCTGATCGAATTCAGCTGCCATTGATTCCGGCAATCGTTGCATGAAAGGAGTCCCCTATGAGATTCGGACTGTTCTATGAGCATCAACTTCCGCGCCCGTGGGGCGAAAAGAGCGAGTTGCAGCTGATCCAGGACGCGCTCGATCAGATTGAGCTCGCGGACAAGCTCGGCTTCACCAATGTGTGGGAGGTCGAGCATCACTTCCTCGAAGAATATTCGCACTCCAGCGCGCCCGAGGTGTTCCTCGCCGCCGCGAGCCAGCGCACGAAGAACATGCGGCTAGGCCACGGTATCGTGCTGACCGCCCCGGGCTACAATCACCCGGCGCGCACCGCCGAACGAATCGCGATGCTGGACTTGGTGTCGAAGGGCCGCGTCGAGTTCGGGTCGGGCGAGTCGGGATCACTTGCTGAGCTAGGCGGATTCAATCTCACTCCAGTGCTCAAGCGCGAGATGTGGCGCGAAGGACTCGAGACGGCGCTGCGGTGCATGACCGAGGTTCCTTTCGGGGGCGTGGACGGCAAGTATGTTAAGATGCCGCCGCGCAACGTGGTGCCGAAGCCGGTGCAGAAACCGCACCCGCCCGTGTGGGTGGCGTGCTCGCGTCGCGAAACAATTCTTCTCGCTGCCGAGTGCGGAATCGGGGCGCTCACGTTCTCGTTTATCGATCCGGAAGAAGCGGTGCAGTGGGTTGGCGACTATCGGAAAACGCTGGCAGAGAAGTGCGTGCCGATCGGCCAGGCGATCAATCCGGAGATTTCGTGCGTCACCCCGATGATGTGCCACCGCGATCAGCGCGAGGCGATTGTGCGCGGACTTGAGGGCGGCAACTTCTTCGGTTATTCGCTCGGCCACTACTACGTGTTCGGCGATCACAAGCCGGGCACCTCGAACGTTTGGGAAGAATTCACGCGCAAGCGCGCCGAGCGCGGCTACTCGCCCGACGTTGCGATTGCGATGCGTCAGGAGCGCCTCAGCGCGCGACTTGACAATGATCAAGGCGCGCAGCAGGGTTTGCGCGGTGCGGTGGGGACACCCGATCAGTTGCGCGAGTATTTCCGGCGTTTTGAGAACGCGGGTGTGGATCAGATGATCTTCGTGATGCAGGCCGGGAAGAACCGGCACGAGCACATCATGGAATCGATCGACCTGTTCGGCAGGCAGGTGCTCCCGGAGTTCGCGGAGCGTGACACAGGAATTCGGGCGAAGAAGATGAAAGAGTGCAGCCGATCATTGAGATGGCGATGAAACGCAAGCGCGACGATGCCCCGAAGATGCCGAATGACTACATCATCGAGGCACTACCGAAGCGGCTCATCCAGCAGGTCGGCGGCAAGGAGATGCTCGACAAGCTCGAGGGCGACTCGGCGATCGGCATTCCTCGGCCGCAGAATCTGCAGGAACGATTGCAGCAGGGAATCGTGCCGCAGAGCGGCTCGAACGACGACGGCGCGAAGTAGCACGCCTGCGCGCAAGCAGTACGCAAAGTCCTGGGAGCTGCGTGCGACGACCAGCCTTGCGCGGGTAATCGCGAAGCAGGGCACGCAGCGACGAGGCGCGCGATGCTCTCCGAGATCTACAACTGGTTCACCGAGGCTTCGACACCGCCGACCTGAAAGATTCGAAGGCGCTGCGCGATAAGTTAACAAGCTGGCTCTCCGAGTCCGAGTGGAGAAACCTACATCGAGCGAAGGTTTTGCTGCCATTCCGAGCGCCTGACGGTCCGGCAAGGCGGAGCGATAAGCGGCAATCTTGTGATATGTCCCGTTGGCGAAGCGTTCACGAACGAGGAAGGTCGGTCGCATAGCAGCGATTCCGATTCTCGGAGGGCCGCATCAGCGATACGTCCGGGTTTAGTTGAATAGGCACACCACCCAACTGTCGGTCGCGGCGCGCGAGCCGGCCCTCCGCCCCCGAAAACTGAAAGTCCGATCGATCACGCGGGCTTCGCGGCCGGTTTGATATTGCGGTTGAGGTGGAAAAAGTTGGTCGGGTCGTAGCGGAGCTTCAAGGCAGACAGTCGCGAGTAATTGGGACCATATGTGAGTTTGACTGCATCCTCGCCCGGGACGCTTAGATAGTTAACATAGGTTCCCTGATGCGAATAGGGTTGCATCGCTTCCCACGAGCGATCGACCCAGTTCATGGCCACATCGGCCTCGGTCGGATCAAACCAATCTTCTTCGAAAAAACAGTTATAGCCGGGACGGCGAATGAACGCACTCTCGGTCGGAGCGACCCGCGCGACTGCGCCATGAACATGATGACCTACGCCGACGTTCCAGCCCTTCGGACCATCCTCGATTAGTTCGACCAGGGTATCGATCGCAGCATCGCTAAGCTCGTCGAGAGACATGGCCTTCCAATGGTTGTATTGCAGCCGCCGATCGAGCGGACGAATAGCGGCATCGCCGACGCCTCGGTTTCCGAGCAGAGCGCGTGCGACCTCCAATGGTGGATGGCGCTGCAGTGCGAGGTACGGGATGATACCGATCGAATCAGCGAGCGGTCGCATTGAGGACCGAATCGGCTCCAGGACCCGGTTGCCGTTGTCAGGATCGCCGAGGTAGCACACTACCGCCATCACGACCGGTTGTCTGAATGGGATTCCCTCGAATGCCCCCATGCTAATCGTTTCGACCACCAGTTCATCGGGTGCATCGGACATCAATTCGCGGTAGGCCTTGTAGAACTGCCTCGCATGCGAAACCGGATAGACGAGAAACCCTCCTAGAACCTTCTGGACCGGATGAACCACGTATTCGAATTCCGTGACGACGCCGAAGTTACCGCCACCACCCCGCAGTCCCCAGAACAGATCGTCATTGTGTTGGCTATCCACAAACAAGCTTTGCCCATCGGCAGTGACAACCCGCATCGAGCGTACGTTGTCGCAGGCGGCGCCATATTTGGACATTAACCAGCCCATCCCTCCGCCCAGAGTAACGCCGGCAATCCCAGGTCCCGCGTCGCATCCGAGACAGGCCGCCAGGTTGTGGAGATGGAGCGCCGAGTTTAACTCTCCGGCGGTCGTGCCGGCGCCAACATGGACGGCGGACCGAAAGCGATCGATTCTGATTTGCTTAATCGGCGAGAGATCGATCACCATCCCGCCGCCGCAAACGGAACTACCCTGGATGTCGTGGGCGCCGCTTCGTACGGCAACTTCGAGACTATTCGCGCGGGCGAAATTGATTGCCTGGATGACGTCAGCTGTTCCGGCGCATCGCACTATGATCGCAGGAAATTTGTTGGTGGTGGGATTCCAGCTATAGACTCGCCGCGCGGCTTCGTAGGAGCGGTCTCGCGGTACGATGACGCCGCCCTGAATCGCAGACTTGAAGCTCGAAATCGCTCTCGAGTCGAGCGCCGAAGCGTCGTTGGCGTCCGCTATAAGATTGCCGGCTAATGACTCGAAAGCGCGAGTCCCGATCACTGATAGTGACAGTCCGGCCGATGCTCCGTAGGCGAGAAATTCCCGGCGCGTCATGTCTGCGCAGCTCTCATCAGTTCTCTGTCGGTCGGGTAGATGCGGTCCTTTTTGCGGTCATCTGACGATTACCCCGAACGATTTTCAGATTTTCTCTCGCATCGGCGTCACCATCAGATGCGGACTTCTCAAGTAACGCGATAGCTTCCTTGATATCCTGTGGAACGCCGCGCCCGAAGTAATAAGCCGAACCGAGAGCGTTCTCGGCTTGCGAATCGTTCTGCGCTGCGGCTTTACGATACCATTCGATGGCTGCAGTGTAGTTCTGCGTCACTCCTTCACCGTTCTCGTATGCTTGCCCCAAAGCGGTCTGGGCTGGGGCAAATCCGCTTCTGGCCGCCAGTCGAAACCATGAAACGGCCTGCGCCTCGTCACGCGGCACGTCCTGACCGCGTTCACAGGCAAATCCCATGTTGGTCTGAGCGGGAGCGAAGCTCTGACTCGCAGCCTTGCGATACCACTCAACCGCTTGGGCGTAATCCTGCGGTAGGCCTTGGCCGTGCGCGTACGCATAGCCGAGATTGTTTTCCGCAGGTGCGAAATTCTGGGCCCCTGCTTTCTGATACCACTGTGCGGCCTGCGAATAGTCCTGCGGGATTCCATTGCCATATTCATAGGCGTGGCCAAGACTGTTCTCTGCCGCGGCGCTGCCGTGCTGAGCGGCTTTCCGGTACCACTCGAGCGCCTGCGAAAAATCCTTCGGCACGCCCTGCCCATGCTCGTAGGCATAGCCTAGATTGTTCTCCGCGAGCGCCAAATCCTGCGCCGCAGCTTTTTGATACCATTCGATTGCCTGCGCGAAATCCTGCGAGACACCTGTGCCGTGGTCGTAGGCGTAGCCAAGATTGTTTTCCGCCAGCGCGAAGTTCTGTTTGGCGGACTTTCGATACCATCCGACCGCTTGAACATGATCCTGTGGCACGCCGCGGCCTTCGTCATAAGTATCGCCAAGACGGTTCTGAGCCGAAGGGTCGCCGTTTTCCGCGGCCTTCCGAAGTTCCTCGATTTGATCGGTGGGCGATGTATCGCCGGACCCAGCGCTGCTGAGATCGTTGAACCTGATGGGCTCCCGTGATCGTAGCCGGTAAAGCACATCGAACCTAACCGCGACCCATCCCAACGCGAACAAGACTATTGTTATGAGGACGAGTCGGAGGGGCGACACGCCTCTTCTTTTGTTTAGCAAGGGTTTTAGTCCTCTAGTGAGAGCCTCGCTACACTGGATTAAATCTCAGCCGTTAAGTCAAACTGCGATCGACTGCCAGTCCCTGGATTTGCGCGTCGACGGATGCTCGCTTATGGTCCATCGTATAGAGCAAGATTTGCAGATATCCAAGATAATGCGGACCATCGTAGTACTGGTGCTACTTCTTTTTTCCTGGGCGTTCTCGGCGGTCGCGAAGGACTTCCGGGATATTACGGCAGTCGAACCTTTCCGAGGCAGGTTCGCTCTTCAATACGACAGTTGGGCCTACAAGCGCCCAAGCACAGATGCCGACCGGGTGAAACAAGTTCATGCCGGACACCGTGTGATCGTCACCGGGGCAACCAGGGACTTTGTAGAGGTGCACTTGAGCGACGGCTCAACTGGATACGTTCCGCTCGGGGTGGTGGAGCTATTCAGACCGTCCGATAAGATACTGACCCTGAGCTCGAACACGGGCGTCTATGCTGGTCCTCATCTCGGGAACGCGAAACTCGCAACAGTTCATCGTGGGCAGAACGTTCATGTAATCGGGGTCGAACTGTCTTACTTGAAGATCAAGACAGCGGACGGGGTAGAAGGATTTATACCCGTCTCGACCGTTCAATGAAGGTCTTGGTTTAATGGCAGGGCGAGAAGGTGCGTCCTCTGCCGCTCGGAGCGGCCATCACTGCTGGTGATCTTCCAGCCCCTCCGGACGACGAGCCACCGCCCGATCCCGCCGAGCCGAGGGCAACCGCCGCAACAGTTCCCGCCAATACGGTGCCGATTGCGACCGCAGTCCAACCTACGGCGGGCGTCGAGACCGCCTGAGGCGCGGGCGATTCGACCGGCATCGGGACTGGTGCTGAAGCCACTACGTCAGGCGGCGGCTCGGGTTCACCCGAAGCCAACTTAATCAGCAACTCGACCTCAGGCTTCTGCTGTCTTACCTTCGCGTCGATTTCCGCATCGATGGCGGGATTCGGTGGGGCAAACACGGATGCGATGGACTTCGTGCTGTGGCCAGTTGGTGTCCCAGCGGCATTCTGTGCGTTGAACACAGGAGGTTTATTTAGTGCGACGGGAGGTTTAGCTCGAATCAGATTCGGAGAGAGCTTCGTAACGTCGGCGCTGGCCACTTCGCCGCCATCCTCTTTTTGAAGTGGCTTTCCCGTGGACACACGATCGCCCTTCGTGGGCTGACTCGTTGTTGGCTTGCCCGTGGAACCTGGATTCGAATTTGGTTGATCCGGGTTGCGGCCGAATTTCTTCAGTTGAGTGGCAATGTCTGATTTCTTTTCGTAAAGCCCGTTGTCCTTTTGCTTCAGCTCGATGATCTTGTTCTGAAGTGTTTGGTAGTCTGGTGAAGCAGTCGAGGTTCGACTCGACATCTTATCCAACGAGTCCTGAAGACTGCTGATCTGCTTTGCATCGCCCGTCGTTTCCTTCTGGAGGTCCTGATACTGCCTCACCAAGTCATCGCCGGTGTCGGCGTGTGCGAAGCCGCAATTCAAGCTCAGAAAGGCACACATCCCAAAGACGCACGTCAGCACTCCGCTTTTCAAAAGTCGGTTTTTCGACCGGCTATGTGGACCGCTTTCCCCCACGGCGGCTCCTTCGCGTCGTGCCGAACTACCTTGGAACAGAATACTCCCACGCTTATCGTGCGATACTAACTCGCGCTTCCTTTAGCTCATGCTGGTGAAATCTGTCAAGGCGCAAAATTTTAGGCTATCTAGCGTTTGCAGTTCCGGAATTGAAGCGGGATATACGGGGGTCATGGCAAGTTTCAGGCATTGGGTCGATTGGAGAACGTTCGCGAACCGAGAGCTTACTGCTCGTGCGCTCGGCGCATTCAGGTATTGGGGCGATCGGGAGAGCGAAAGGTGGCGGAGATGGCGGGACGAGGGCCTTAGGCGTGCAACGGTTTGGGGTGACGATCGGCAACTGCGATGCAGTGTCCGGGCGGACCGGCGTTTTGGGGCCATTGCCAATCGAAACCGACCGCGCTCCGCGTACTTCCGGGCTTGGCTGACTGCCTGGATATCGAGCGTAGGTTATTGGTGCGCGACATCGGCCTCGCATCTCTGGTTCTCGATCGTCGCTAGTTCGGCCTTGACTGTGGTTGCCCTCGCAAGATTCACGTTCGCGAGCTTCATTTACATCGTGAGGGTCGTATGCGCGCTGCTGTTATTTGTGGCCAGGCGACTGTCTGAAGTCTGGGACCTTACCAGATGCTCGATCCTGGGGGCGTTTTGGAGGAGGCGCCGGCGCCCACAAGTGATCAAGCACGTATTCGTATTAATGATGGAGAATCGCTCCTTCGACCACATGTTGGGATTCGCGGACCTCCAGGGCACCGACGCGGTAACGGGCGAGCCAACCCGAGTGGACGATCTGGTTGGGAAGCAACACTTCAACACTCATCCTGAAGATCCGATGACCCAGGTATTCGCTCGCAATCCCGCGGAAACGCAATTTCGAGCGCCTTTTCCCTGTCCGGGCCACGAGTTTCGCGACACGCTTATGCAGTTGTGCGGCCATCATGCCGAATACCCCGATCCCAAAACGGGAAAGTATCCGTCGATCAATAATTCGGGCTTCGTAGCCAGCTACCATGCGATCGGCGCGCCAGACCCGGTAAAAATCATGGGATGCTTTTCTCCCGAGCAAGTTCCCGTGCTTACCACCCTTGCTCGCGAGTTCGCGGTTTGCGACCGCTGGTTCTCATCAATGCCGGGACCGACGTGGCCCAACCGGTTTTTCATTCACGCGGCCAGCTCAGGGGGGCTCGATGATACCCCGACTCACTTTGAGATCGCGGCGGCCACGATGCTTGATGGCTACCATTTTCAGCGGGGAACGATTTTCGATCGACTCGACGAACGATGCATGGACTGGCTGGTATTCATGGGCGATCAGATGCCGCAAGTGTTCGCGATCGGAGGGATGAGCGCCGCCCGACTGCAAGGCCACTTTGTCGATTTCGACAATTTCGAGCAGTTCGTGAATTCGCCGGATTTTTCGACCCCGTATATTTTCATCGAGCCCAACTACGGAAATGTGCTTCCTACGACTCGCGGTGATTTTACCGGCGGCAATTCGCAGCATCCGCTGGACGATATCGTACCGGGCGAATTGCTGATCAAGAAGGTGTACGAGACGATCCGGAACTCGCCGCATTGGAATGAAAGCGTGCTCCTGGTCACGTATGACGAACATGGCGGCTTCTTCGATCACGTGACACCGCCTGCCACCGTTCATCCCGGAGACAAGATTGGGGATCCCGATAACAACAAGAACAACTTCGATTTCACTCAACTGGGCGTGCGGGTGCCGGCGGTGGTGATTTCACCTTACATTGCGCGGGGAACTATCGACCATACCGTGTATGACCACGCATCGCTGCTCGCTACGGTCGAAAAACTATTTGGCCTTAAGCCGCTGACCCGGCGCGATCGGCTGGCAAATCAGTTCACTCATCTCTTTTCGCTCACCGCACCGAGGACGGATGCGCCGACGATACTTCCGGACCCAGCAGTATCCACCGCCGAGCGTCCCGCAATCGCACCGGCGGGTCCGGCTACCCCGGGCGCAGATGGAATGTGCGAAGCCACACCACCGGACTCCGAGGCAATCGACGCCACCATCCGCGGGTTTCTAAACTTCAGTTTTCTGCTGGACTACAAACTCGCGCCGACACCGGCCCGCAAGGCTATCGCGCGTAGATTTCTCACCATCAAAACGAGACCCGAAGCGTTGAAGTATATGCGCGAAGTCGGAGCCCGCACGCATACTCGAAAGCGATCGTGGAAGCGCAGAAAGGTCGCGACCATCACGCGCGCTAAGTCGACCGACATTCCAAATGATGGTGTGTCATGAATCCGGGTCGCGGCTCGTGCGGTTTCTTCGACAGCGCTTGAAAGTTCCCGATAAACAGATACCTTTTGAAACGCCGATGGAGGAAACCAATGCGCATTCTCAACTATTTGCGTGCGGTGGCCATCTTCGCAGCAGGCGCGATCTTTGTACTCGCAGCCCCGAGCATATGGCGGCTGGCACGCAGGGCCGGTTACCGCAGCAATGAGTATCGCGTGATCTTCAGCACCCCGATTGACGGACTGTCGGTTGGCGATGCGGTTCAGCGCAACGGTGTGGCGGTCGGTGAAGTGACCGACATCGAGTTGACCAACGACGCTTCACCTCGCGCGGTAGTGATGATCGCGATGACTTCGGGCGTTCCCGTTATGCGCGATTCGGTTGCTTCACTCGGTGGTTCGTTAGTCACCGGAGTGAATGCGGTTGAGATAAATGGCGGGACCGCGGCGGCCGGACCGCTGCACAAGGGAGAACAAATCGCCGAAGATGCATCCGCGGAGGGAAATCCCGGATCAATCTTCAACCCTCTTCATCCGGACCTATCGACGGCCGCGACCGAAACCCAAATGCTCAGAACGCGCAGGAACGGCTCGCTGGGCCGCGGTTTGCACGATCTTTCCGCCGCTGAAAGAGCTTTCCAGATCGTAAGCCAGGAGATGTCATCGCCCGAGCGATGGCGGAGCATCGACTCCACTCTGGAGAATATCAATCACGCCAGCGAACGCCTGAATCATTCCCTGCAGGGGCTGAGTCAGGTGATTGATAGTGTGTCCGCGAATCGCGACCGCTACTACTCGCAGCTGGACGCGACCATCGCACGACTGAATAAAACGCTGGATGAAGCAAATCAGCTTTTTGCAACCAGTAACCAGTTGATGGCATCAACCGACAACATGGTTTCTACGACGACTACGGCGCTCGATCGCGACGCCTCTCAAATCGGACAGACGCTCAGCCAGATCGATCGGACCGTCCACCACCTTGACGAGACGGTTCAGACCGTTGAACCGAGTCCTTCATCGGCGATTTGGGGCGGTTGGTCCGGGCCAACAGAGCCCCAGTGAGACCAAAGCTACCGCTTCTGACCATCGCCGCGGCGATGATTCTATCCGCCGGCGCAGGATGCTCGGCTCGCGCTGCCAAGCCTCAGCTTCATCGTTTTATTCTCGGCCCGCCATCCACCGCTTCTCTTACAATAGATCGTCCGCCAGTCGAGTTAGGTTCGGTAAACGGACTGACTCCATTTCGCGATACCGAAATCGCCTATCAAACCACTCCCTACCGGCTTAACGTCTATACGTTCAGTCGGTGGTCAGCACCGCCGATCGAGCTCGTAGGGGAAAGAATCGCCGAATTGCTTGAGACACCCCCAACCGGGCCCCGAAGCTCGCTGCCCCCGATGCTGCTGGATTCGCGTATCGACGCGTTCCAGGAAGTCGATGAGGGCGAGCATATTTCTGGACTGGTCACGATCAACTTCTGCCTTCGCCTTCAGCGCTCGCCATCAAAACCGCAATGGTGTCAAACCGTTAGTCATCAGACCGCCGCGACTGCCAACACCCGGGAAGCTGCGGTGGCGGCAATCACCACCTCGCTCAACCGCGTACTCGATGACGTGATCGCGGAGCTGGATCGCCAATTTGCCGCGCTGCCGGAGCCGCTGGTCCCCGAAAGCGCGGCACATTGAATACAGCGGCGTAGCAGAGGAGAGGCGTGCGCTCCATCGTCAATCAGGTCGCCGGCGCACCGCATCGCGTGCAGAATCTCGCACTCGGCCTCAACGGATTGTTACACGACCGGCACTGGGCCGGAGCGGGCTCGAGCGAGGTTTGTCCGGCTCGAGGGTGGGCCAAAACCGGAGCCAATTGATGATACAAAAGACCCTCGAGCGTCTTCCCGCCGAGCCGGCTGAAGCGGGTTCGGTCGGACGTTGGCACTCCAAACCGAAGGGTCCAAAAGCCCGTCATACCTCGAATCGCGAGGACGTAACGGTTCGGTTCGGAACCGGAACCTATGCCTACCACAATGTACGGCGTCGAGCCGCCCAGTTCGAGACAGACTCCAGTAAAGGTTGACGTAAGAGTAAGTTGGTCGTTTTCTGCGTTAAGCCAGCTTCGACCCGACAGTGCGGCAATCCCCGCGGGTAGATGCCCGATGATTGGGGCAAATCGCTCGGGCGCGTGCGCGCCCAGGATCGCGGTAATCCATCGGCCGTCTTCATCTCGCGAGCCAGTTCCGATTGCGGAATTGAAACGCGCGAGCGTAAATCGATGCAATGGATCCGGCCGACGACGTTCGAGTGCCGCGCGCATCTGGTCTTCCCGCAGCGCATCGGTCGCCGCGGCAACCACACTCAGCTCTTCGCAACTCAGATCGACACTAAAAGGTTCGGCTACCGGAAACAGGCGCCATCCAATCCATTTACCAGCTTCCTCGAGCGAATCGTCAATGACTACCGGGAAAGCAATCTCGTGATGTTCGCCGGTCGTGATATGCGCGACCGCGCCTGCCGCGCCCAAATAGTAGCTGACGGTCTGGACCTCGTCGGCGTCACCGACCGTGAGACGAACCCGATGCGAAGGAGCGGCCATGATGGCGAGCGCATCGTGCCAACCCTGGTTCAGATAGCCCGACGTATCGATGATTCCCTTCTCAAGCAGCCCTGGAAGCATCGACTCGGTCGCGGCTTCCACGGAAGATAATGCGGCAAGGGGAGAATGTGCGGCGACTTGCAGCTCCGCGAGCTTCAAGGCGGCGCTTATCTCCTCGGACGCTAGGGTACCGCGCGCCATCGCGGCCGCCGTCCGTGCGGCAACAGCATCGCGAGCGGCATTAAAGATTGTGGTCGCCAACGAACGCGGGGTCAGATTGCCCTGGAAGGCCGCTAGTTCTGCGTCGTGGAGAGTACCTTCCTCTTTGATCAGATGCTGAAAGACGGGACCTAGCTGTTCTCTCACCTGCGCCGGTAATTCGCGGATCTGATCGGCCGTGAGATGGGGCGCAATGCGATTGAGTCCGGCGCTATTCACCGAACCGTCAGGATTGAGGATGTCTGCGCGATGCTGATCCAATGGCTGACCCGCGCTCGTGGGCGGCGAAACCGACTGTGACGTCGCGGGTTGGGCGGCCGACGCGGTGATCGCCGATGGGTTCTGGCTCTGTATCAATGGGTTGGCCGAGCTGGCAGGAGTTGTTGGAGTACCAACCCGACTCGGCTGCGATTGGATATCGCTGAATTGTCGGTCGTCGAAGCTGCCCGCCATACCAGTGGGACCCGGCGAAACGGGCGGCACCTCTGGTGTACTCATATCGGGTATTGTGGGGGCGTTCTGCGATTGCATTTGCGACTCAATCCGGGTCCTGTCCGATTGGGCAAGGTCGAGAGCCTGATGCGCGTCGTTCCAGCGGTCGCGAAAATCCTGACTGTTACGCATCGCGTCGCGGGCAGCCGGATCGAGCGAGCTCAAATGAGACTGCATTTCGTCGAGTTGCTTGCGCGCTGCCGCGATGTTTCGAAAACTCTCGGCGAGTAGAGCCTGCTGTCTCGCTAATTCCGGCGAGGGCGGTAGCAGGCCATTGACGCCTCCGCCACCCGGACCATCGGTGGGTTCCCGTTCCGGTTCGACGGGGTTCAACAAGGTGGCGAGAATAGGACCTCCGAGCGCGGCTGCTTTCGCGACGACCCCAGCTCTGCCGATCAGGTAGGTACTCATCTCGAGATTGTGGCAGCTCACGTCCGGATGAGGCCGAAGATAAAAAGCGGGGTATTCCAGCGTCGGCGCCAGATGCATCACGGCGTAACCGCCGAGCGCCGCTCCCGCCATCGATGCAATCAATTCAGGGATCGGAAACTCGCCACTGAGCGGGTTTCCCAGGTTTGAAAACTCAGGATTTGAAGTGCTCGGGCCGTCGGCCCTCGCTCGAGCTACCACCGAAAACAGGAGCTTGATGATCGTTCGCGCAGCCAGCGAGAAGAGCCGACCCATAACTCCCGGCAGCAATCCCGCGACCATCAGCGAAGAGTAGGCGATACAGTAGCCGAGCAAGGCTGCATAGTAATTCGCGTCTGTGCCGTTGGTTCCAAAGATATCGTTGACGAAGAACTTCTGAACAATGTCGCCAACGCCAAACCCAATTCCGGTCACGATGCCGAGAAAAGGATTGAAATAGGAAATCGTGGCGATGGTCGGGTAGATGAGCGTGTCGGTCCCGATGTGCCCATATTGAGTGGTGAAGAGTCCTCGGCGAATCGCCCAGCCGATCGCTATGACAAGGATGACAGGATGCATCGTCTTGATCCGCTCGATCTCGAGCAGCCAGTCGAGCCGGCGGGTGACCGGTAACGCGCGCTGAGTCGAGTTGGCAAGCCATCGGACCGGCGAAGTCAGTGTTGCGGCAAGGTGCTCGGTCTGATGCCATCCGGGTAGATCGGCCAGGGTTTCCTTGATGCGCTTTTGCAGAATCGCGATCTGCGTCAACAGTCGCCTGACCAGGGTTGGCGGCTGCACCTGTGACGGATCGACGATTTGCCGTGAGTGGATTGCGCCCATTCAACGCCTTACCGACCGAGATGCAGAGGTCACCGCACTTGATGCAAACGCATCTCTCAACGCGTTCGCCCATCGAGCCGCAACTGTCATCTCATCCTCGTCGTGCGCGTCTCCCGGCAGGGTTTCCAGCACCACAGTTCCATCGACTTCGAGTTCCACCCGCCGCCCGGTCGAAGCCAGCACACGAATCGAAGCGGGCCGGTGACTCCGCCAGCGCTGATTCAGCTTGTCAATCGCTGGAAGAGATCTATCTCGAATCGAGCGATGACCGTCCTTGTCGCTCAGGCTAAACAAGTCGTGCCCATTGAAAGAGATGACTGCCCGGTCCGACGGACCAGTACCACCGGGGGAAGGATGCCCCGCGGCATCGATCGAGTGTCATAAGAACGGGAAATCCGGCGCTGCCCCCTCCCACAGCGACGTGACGCGCTCGACCGCAATCACGGAAATCACGAGAACGAGCAGCACCGCGAATGTACCGATAGCTTGCCGGCGTCGAGCGAGACGCCCGGGACATTCCGGGCAGGGCGTGAGCGGCCGGTCGTCGAGTTGCTCCGGCGTGCTCACCTGCGTCATCAGGCATCGTGGGCCGGCGCAGTGGTTGAGTCCCTTCAGATGGCCCAGTTCGTGCGCCGCAACATTACGCAACCGCTTCCGGGTGCGCGCTGGATCGGTGGGGTCGCGCAGCCGTGCAGTCGAAACAATCGCGATACCTCGGCGCCGATCGGCATAACCGAATAGCCCCCGCAGCGGCGGCACTCGAATATCGCCATCGGTAACCAGCAGAAGCAGATCCGTGCGGTGAGGCTCGGCGGACGCGAGGCGAATCGTCTGTTTGGCGTAGATCGGCCCGCGCTCGTGGTCGAGGTGACGAATCGATAAGCCGGGGCTATCGAGGACTTCGGCAAGATAGCCGGTGAAGGTGTCGGGCTGATTCGGATTGGCGCCGACGCCTTCGATTGGGTGCGAATGCGACATAGCTCAAACGCGCAATCTACGCTGGCGGGGCTACCTCCGAATTGCAGCACTCTATACACCCCTTCGACCGCGATGTGAACCTCGAATCTCCGGAACAACCTTTGCTCGCCCAATTACGGCATTACCGGAACGAGTAGCGCGGAACTGCCCGCCTCGGCGGCGCGATCGAGTGAACCCAATGATTCTTTCAGGACATCTGGGCGATCGCGCAAACGCCAGAAAACCTGGCTGTTATCCCAGGCAGCGTGCCGGGTATCTTTGTAACTCCAGGTAGCCATCAAGTTTTCGAGCGGGGCGAAATGGTTGCCTTTAGCGAGCGGGGTTCCTATCAGGAGAATTGGCTCGTTCTGCTTGCCAACTTCTTTGAGGACGTTGTCGATCTCGATGAAATCAGCGTAGTGCGCGCTCTGTCGATTCGGCGTGGCCCCGTCCTGGTGGTAAATCTCGAGCAGCGCGAACGCCAGGTCGCGATCGATGTGCGCGTTCATGCCCGCGAGCGCGAACTGCACGCGCGTGACTCGAGACCGCATCCGGTCCCTAAGTAGCGGCCGCCACGCGGGGGGCGCCGAATCGGGCTCGTCGGCATCGCGGACTACGTCGAAGTACAGGTTGGCGAACACGACATCAAGCCGGTCGATCCACACAGGATCGTTGAATCCGCCCGGAGCCAGGCTCTTGGCATACACCGCCTCAGTAGTCTTGAGGTACAAATAGTTGAACCATTTGAGGCCGTCATCTTCGGGTAAAGTAGTATCGATCGCCTGCAGCCGCTCGATGACTTCGGTAATTGAATTCGCCGGCGTCGGGGACAGCGCCGTGTTCTGTGACGATGAGCCGCCGACCAAGGCACAGGAAGCAAGCGCGACGGTCATCACGAGTGCAACCGTATAGAGTCGGATTCTCATTCTAATCGTGAAGAGGACCACGCCAGACCACGCGCAATTGTATGTAGAAGTCCGACGCGCTGCGATAAGGCAACCTTTGGGTTCCTCTTAGGCCTTATGCAGAGTCAGGCGCTATCGATCTAATCTTCGCCAGCCGGATGCGCTCGAACGTGGCATTGACATTTGTGTCATAAAATCGTACAAATTGTTTCAACGGTGCCATCTTCCTGATATGGGCTGGTCGCTTGTCACCAAGCGGCAACAGCCACCACGGAAGAAACTGCACATTACGGCACGCCATCGGAGCAACCCCGTATGAGGCTGCGAGATCCGCTCGTGTTTGGCGCGTTTGCAAGAGTTCTTGAGCAAGCGCCCGGGCCACCAAACGAAGCCAAATAATCGAGTACTCGTCGCTTTGTTTGCGGCGCTCCTGGAAAGGCATTCCTTGAGGTCCGCAGGGGAGTCCTAACTATGGCTCATCGGGAAATTAGCGGTTCCGATCTGCGCACGCGGATAAGCAAGCTTCTCGAAGAATCGCGGAACCCTCCCGCGTCGAAAGAACGCAACGTCAGGGAAGCGGTCGCGTCGTTCGTCGGATCCGCCGAGACGATACCGCGTGAGCAGCCCTCGCCGCGCGAAGTGGTCGAGTCTGAAACGCAAGCCCGTCTCGAGGTTCGGCCCATCGGCACCCCGCTCGGGCTCAGGGAACTGGCGAACCTTCACAAGAAGACCTGGAGCAATCTCAACGTCGCCGAAAAGCGTGTACACTTGCTGTTATGGCCACTCGCGCTGCACTTCGGCCTCTATAAAATCAAAGCGGGGCAGGAACAGAGCCGTCCACCGCTGATCGGCGCATTCTGGGCGCGATGCCTCGCCGATGCGCCGCTGACGCTTGGCCATCTGTATCCCACTGCGCTCTTCAAAGGTGTGCTCGCGAGCGATGTGTGGGAATTTGGTGGGATGGTGATCGACACCACCTACCAGGGAAAGGGGCTGGCCAAGTTGCTCTCGGACACCGCGCGGATTTTCCTGTTTTCGCGCCGCCCGAAGCTTCTCATCACCAATCCAATCGAGCCGCTGTACGAAATGTACAGGCAGGCTCGGGCTCAAAACCGTGAACGACAAGCCGGTTGAACATCCGCACGCCTACAACGTTAAGGTATGGCTGATGTTTGGACGCTTCGAGGAAATGTCGAAGCCGTTCTACATGTAACCTGACTTCGACCGAACTTGGGCTGAACTTGTGCCCGTAGCGCCGACACCGATTCTAAGTGGTACACTCCGAACCGACGATTGGCTAAATCGGAGCATTCGTGAGGTGACGACCACTTATGAGAGGCGGTTGGAAGCGCATCTATAGCTTGGAGGAGGAACGCGGGCGGTGCCGCGACCGGTCTTCAAAACGTGTGCGGTACATCATGCTGGTTATAGAGAGTCATGCGAGATACAAAATCGGCGGGTTTTTCGGTTTTGAGGTCATGTAGGATCATGCTGCAGCAGCTCGCAGTGGCCACTCAGTGGGCACTCTAGACGCTTTGCTACCGATGCGGCTCAAGCAGCCGGCCCTTTAGAACTGCGTCCCGAATAGCAAGCTGATGCGGGCTGAATATGCGATTTTGCGTCTGACTGGGGCATAAGGCTGGCATCATAAGCCACAGGTTGGTCGCGGGTTGCCGAAAGTGTCGGATCGCGCGAAACTGCGGCCTCGTATACTAAGGATCTCGCAGCGTCATTGGGGGCGGGGGAATGCACTGTTCAAAATGTGGCGTGGAAAATCGCGCGACCGCCAAGTTCTGCGACGGCTGCGGCGGCGCTCTTTCGGACCAACCGCCCAGCTCCATCCAATCTGCTCGCGCACAGGAAGACCCGATGCGGTCTGGCGTCGATAGGAATTCACCGTTCGTTCCTTTTCGCGCGGCTAGGGGACTGCTTCGAGCCGCTACAACATCGTTCGCGGCGATCGCCTTGATTGCCGCGAACGCCTCGCTTTCAATCGCGCAGACGGTGAAGATGAACGGCACCGTCGCACCGAGGGTTTCTACCATGGCCATCGCAGGGCATCTCGATCCCGCGAAGACCCTCACCCTCGACATTCGATTTGCGCTGCGCAATCGCGGGCAGCTAGACGAGCTAATCACGGCGCAGATGAATCCCATCTCGCCGTACTATCATCAATGGATCACTCCGGATGTTTTCACCGGCCGCTTCGGGCCGACCAACGAGAATTTTTCGGCGGTAAAGAACTGGTTGGGCGCAAATGGATTTCAGATCCTCGGTGGTTCGCGCGAGGAGGGCTACATTCGATTCAGTGGCAATGTGGCTTCGGCCGAGCGCGTGTTCAATACCCATCTCGAGGACTTTGGTGAGGGAAGATTCGCCAATGTCACGGAACTGGAAATTCCTGCGCAGTTCGCCGCCGTGATCGGCGATATCCTTGGGATGAGAACCTTGGCCGCCTCGAACCTGCATATAAAGCCACTCAGCTAAAACAAAGTGTTGGCAAACTGCCGGTTTGGAAGGGTGGCGCACTTCTCGGTCGGCTTCAGGTGCGGCCTTTAACCTGGAAAATATCGGCAGCTCGGGTTTTTACTTTCGCCGCGCGCGACTTCTACAACTTCTATGACGAAAACCCGCTACTGAATGCCGGTAACACCGGCGCCAACGGCAGCGACTGTATCGGGATCTTTGCTGCCAGCAATGTCTACCCTGAACCATCTCAGGCCGAGATATTCTCCGACTATTTCAAGTTTTTCTCACAGTACACTCCCTTTTCCATCGACCCGTCGCTGACGATCGATCTGTCGAAAGAGAAAGACCCCGGTGTAGTCTATGGAACCCCCCTCGACGGCGGCCAAATTGACCTCGAGGCGTACCTCGACATCGAATCGGCGCACCTCATCGCACCTGGCGTGCCGATCACTTTGTACGTTACCAATCCAACTCTTTTGCTGACGCAGAATCTGAGTGATGCGCTCACCGCGATGACCAAAGAGAACAAATGCGGCGCGCTGAATTTCAGCTACTACCTATGCCACGAATCGACAGTCGGCGCATTCGACTACGGCACTTTCCTGGTTCTCACTCCGACGGCAACGTCCACAGCGACCGCGACACCCACCGCAATTGCGACCTCCACTTCGACGCCTACGACAACCTCGACCGCAACTGCGACAGCCACAGCAACCTCCAACATCCACAGCTACCGCAACTGTCACTGCCACGGCAACCGCGACACCTACGGTTACTGCCACAGCTACGACAACTGCGACCGCGACGCCTACCGCGACTGCGACGGCGACCAGGACTGCTACGGCCACCCCGACTGCGACAGCAACAGCCGCGTGCAGCACTACTTACAGCGGGACATTCAACGGTAACCTGACTATCTCAAGCGGAACCATCTGCATCTGCGGCGGCACGATCACCGGAAACGTGACCGAAACCGGTGGGACGCTTTTGGCCAGCGCTGGTACAGTCAAGCGAAATCTGCAGATCAGCGGCGGAAACTTCTCGATCGGATCAGCCAGCGCTATCGATGGAAATTTGCAGATCAGTAGCCTCGTTGCGAGTACCTTCCAGGATCAGGTCTGCAGCGCCACCGTAAAGGGCAACCTACAGGTGCAGGATAACGCAGCGGCAATTACCATCGGTGGCCCGAGCTGTGGAAGCGACACAGTCGGCGGTAACATTCTGGTCCAGAGTAATAGCGCGGCCACGACGATTTCCGGCGCTATCACGAAGGGCAACATCCAGGTCATTGACAACACCGGTTTGACCTCGGTCACAACCGATATGGCGAGCGGCAACATCCAAGTCGAGAACAATGCCAATATCACTGAGGTCGAGAACAATACCACCTCAGGCATTTTGCAGTGTACGGGAAACAATGCCTCGATGGTTGGAGGTCCGAACACGGCTGCGCAATTTCAAGGACAGTGCTTCTAAACCGCTGAGTGGCACGGAGGGGCAGTTCTGCCCCTCCGTGCTTTAGATCAGCCCTGTCGGTTGACTTAGTGGACTGCACCCGTCCTTCCTGAACCAATGCGCGCCATCCTGGTACTTGAATCCGGAGAGCCATCAACGCGTTGCTCGAAGGAGTTGGTTTGAAGGAACCGCCCAAGCGTGTTCCTCGTAAAGATATCGCGCTTAGGCGTCGCGGAGGTATCACTCCTGCCGGTAGAAGGCGACAAGCCGCGGCGATGAGACTGTACTGGGCGGCGCGCAAGGCGAAAGCAGCACCCATCACGAATAAGGCAAGGGTCGCGCCTAAAGCAGCGGCTCCCAAGAAGCGCGGTGGTCTGACCGCCGCTGGCAGGAAGCGTCTATCGGACGCGATGAAAAAGCGCTGGGCAGAAAGAAGAAAGAAAGCTTCCTAAGCCGGTTTGCGAATACCGGGTTTTTCGGCAAAGCGGCGCGTGTCGAGCGCGCCCAAGCCTACTTCGCGGCTGGCAGGCGGCCCGGCGATGCGATAGGAACTCCTCTCGTCTCGACGAAGAGGTGGCCATCATGGCGATCAACCGACCCAAGCACGTACTCGACGGCTACAAGGCGCTTGATTTCACGCAATTCGTCGCCGGTCCTACAGTTACCAAGCTGATGGCGGAGATGGGCGCCGAGGTTATCAAGGTCGAACTTGCACCCGACGGCGACCGCTCGCGCGCGATGCCATTTGTTAAGAACGAGCGCAGTGGGTACTTCGTCCAGCAGAATCGCGGCAAGCTGAGCCTCTGTCTCGATCCGCGCAGCGAAGACGGCAAAACCATCATTCGTGACTTGATCACGAAAGTGGATGTGTTGGTCGAAAATTACGCGCCCGGCGTGATCGCCCGGATGGGCTTCGATTACGAGACCGTCCGTCAGGATCAATCCGAAAATCATCATGTGCTCGGTCTCCACCTTCGGCCAGCAGGGACCGCTCGCGCACGATCCGGGCTACGACTTCGTTGGCCAGGCGTATGCCGGAGTAACCTCCTTAAGCGGCGAGGAGGGCGGCGCGCATTTCCCGCCGATGCTCGCGATTGGCGACGTTTCTACCGGAGTGCACGGGCTTGCTGCGATCGCCTGTGCGTTGTTGCATCGCGAACGCACCGGCGAAGGCCAATATCTCGATATTTCGCTGGTTGACGCGTACTTCAGTTACCACGACGTCTGGGTGCAATCGATTAGTGCCAGCGGCGGCACGGCCACAACGGTGCGCACCGGGATGCACTATTCGGTGCTAGCGCCGGCCGGGATGTTCAAGGCGCGCGAGGGTTATATCTTCGTCTTCGCCTGGCTCGACCATCATTGGGTCAAGCTGTGCGAGCTGATGGGCCGGCCCGATCTCAGCCGCGATCCGCGTTTCATCGATAACCCTAGCCGGGTGAAAAATCGCCCTGAGATGATCAATGTTATCGAGAGCTGGCTGCAATCGATGCCGAGTGACGAGGCGGCAGTTGAGGCATTGCGCGACGCGCGACTGCCCTCCGCTCCGGTGCTGACGGTTGAGCAGGCGATGAGGCATCCGCACCTGGTCGAGCGGCAGACTGTTCAGACGGTGCATGATCGCATCCTTGGCGAGTTTCAGATTCCCGGCTTTCCGCTCCGCTTCTCGTCATTCCCCAATCGCCTCGACCTCGAGGCGCCGTTCCTCGGCGAACACAACCACCAGATTCTTTCGTCATATCTCGGTTACACTCCTGAGCGGGTGGCCCGGCTGGAGCAAGAAGGAGTGCTCCGATCCATGCCGCGCTAGCTATTCGCGTTGGCTAATGATGAGAGTCAGAAAACTCTGGGTGCGGGCGGAGAAGCGCCGAAGTCCGCTAGAGACCGATTTCTTTGACAAAGGGCCGCAGCGCTTCCAGCAGTCCTGCAGGATTGTCGCCTTGAATCGTGTGACCGGCGTCGGGGACTTTAACCCAGCGTCCGTGCGGGAGTGCGGCGGCTAATTTTGACGCGTTCTCATCAGTGAAGACGTCGCTCCGCTCGCCGCGCAGTACCAGGGTGGGGCACGACACATTGTGAATTTCGTCGAGCATTTGCTTCGCGCGCGCGAGCCGCTCTTTTACGAAGTCACCTGTCATCGACATCCGGTTCGGATCGTGTTTCCAGGTCCACTTGCCGTTGGGCAGTTGCCGCAGATTGTGCAGCAGGCTGCGCCGCAACAGAGTCGGATTACGCTTGGGATTGAATGCCATCGCGCGTTCGACGAACGCATCGACTGAATCCAGCACGCGATCCTGGCTGATAAAATCGCGAATCCGTTTGGAGCCGCTCAGATTCAATTCCGGCCCGACATCGACCAGCACCAGCCCGCTCAAGCTCGAGGCGTGCTTGAGCGCATAGCCAAGCGCCGCAAAGCCGCCCATCGAATGCGCCACCACCAGCGTCTTCTTGAGCTGCAGTTTGTCGATAAAACCCTGGACGTCGCCGACCTGGCTCTCATGGCTGTAGTTCGATGTCGGTTCCCATTCGCTATCACCGTGACCACGCTGGTCAAGCGCGAAGCAATGATAGTTCGGCCGCAACATCAAACAGATGACGTCCCAGGTGTGAGCGTTCAGCCCTCCGCCGTGGAGGAACAGGATAGGAGGGTGTCCGGCGGTTCCCCAATCGAGGTAATGGAACCGCATCCGATGGATGACGATGTGATGTGACTCCGGAAGGACGACTTGGGGAAGTTTCAGTCCGGCATGGTTGGCGGTGAGCTCGAGATGTTCGAGCTGCTCGGCATCGGTCAGCATACTTAACGCTCCTGGTCTGTTTCGATTGGGATAACAGCCTCGCGTACGTCCGAGGTCTAGCAAACGCGAAAAAGCTTCGCAATTAGATGCGGAGTCGAGGACGGCACGAATCGCATCGTGCTCAGGGGGCGTTTTCTAGAACCGAGCTGACGGCTTTTCAATGGGCAGGCAAGGCCGCTTGGCGCACGCTGGGAGAAATAAGACGCCAAGCGGAAACGCAGGCTGAAGAATTCGCTGAGTCGTTCGCTAAGACGGGGTAGGCCACTGAAGCCGTGTCGCGTCAAGTCAAGGTTGCGAAAATGCTCTTGTTTTGATCCACTGCTTATCGATTGAAGTGTTCCGGCGCCTGAGGGCGCCGCAACTCCGAATTGGCCGCGCTACGATGCGAACCGCGATTGCCACTTCGAATTCGTCGACGAGCTTCGCGTCGGCAACTCCTCCCGCGCCGAGCAAACGGATTTCCTCGACGCGCAATTCGACGCTAAGGGAGTCTATTTGCGTCCCCAAGCAAATCCAGGATGGCGCGCCAGTCGCGATCCGATTTCAGCTCCGGCAGTTGGGCGACCATATCAGCCACCCAGTCCTGCACCTCCGCGGCCGCAGGGGCCATGCGCGGCGCGAGGCCCGCTTCGGCGACCGTGGCGGCGACCTCGCGTAGCTCGGCCGCGCGACGCCGCCCGTGCTGGAGCACGCGGCCCGTCATATAGGCGGCGCGCTTTTCCCAATCGGTGCCGGGGAAGCTGCGATTGAGCGAATCGATGATGTCGTCCTCGATGCCATAGCTTCGTGCGGTGACGAAGCATTCGATGACCAGCGCCTCGATGCCTTTGATCATGATGCTGCGGCACATCTTGATCGCAGAGGCCTTGCCGATAGTGGCCGCGACGACCTCAAGGCTCATTCCCGCGGGACGCAAAATCGCGGCGAGCTCCTCGGCGCGCGCGCCGGCGAGGAGAATTTCGACCGCAATACCCGACGGCCCCACCGGAGCCATCACCGCGCCTTCGACGTACGCGGCGCCAGAGCGCTCGATCGCTTCTGCGCTCATGCGTTTGGCACTGGGCGAGACCGAATTGATATCGAAGAAGAATTGTTCCGACTTCAGATAGCGAGATGCTTCTTCGGCAACCTTGCGGGAGGCATTCGCCGTCACCGCCGACAGGATGATGTCAGCCTGACGGCAGGCTTGCTCGAATGAGGAGCATTCCGCGATTTCCGTCGAAGCGATCCTGTCGCGAACTGCAGGCGCCAAAGCCGGATCCTTCAGGAGCGTATCGTAACCGGCCACCTCAAAGATCTCTGAAGCTTCGAGGCCCTTGGCGAACACGCTGCCCGCTTCCCCGAGGCCTATTACCGCGATGCGGCGTCGACCGTGACGGTGTGCCATCGGTTCCTCCTGGCTAGAGCTAGCGACGAATGAGCGAGGGGTCGGCGAGCACCGGATGTTGGCCGCGCACCGGATTCGCCACTGCCTCTTCAAGGCTCGTCGCGCCTTTCCATTCGGCGGCCGGCCGCACTGCTCCGACTGCTCCGATTCGGTCGATGCCCCAATAGATTTCCAGATTGTGTCCGTCCGGATCGGTGAACTCGACGGCGATCTGCACACCGGCGCGGCGGCGTCCTTCGAAAACGATCGGCACGCCCTGCGCACGAAGGTGATCGCGGACCCGAAAGACCTCGTCGAGCGAGGCGACCTCGAATGCGAAATGATGAAGGTCGCGGCCGGCTGCACCTTCCTTGAGCCCGCCGACCAGCGCCACTCCATGATGGTCCGGATTGAAGCGCAGAAAGACCATTCCGCCCGGCATCATGTCTTCCGGATAAACATCAGACACCTTGAGCCCGAGCATCTTGACGTAGAAATCAGTCGAGCGCTGCAGGTCCGAAACGCGAATGACGACATGACCGAGCTTCTGAATCTCGAATGGAGGCGCCTCGGAAGCGGCGGTGTTTTTCAATTTCGCAATGTCAATAGGCATGATGACCACCCGCTAACTGGTAGGCACAACCTTCTCGTCGTCTCGAGGGTCTTGGAAGTGAAACGCGGTCATATATCAATAGCTCGGCTTGGTCGGAAATGGGGTGAGCTGAAGCTCGTGGGTCCAGCATGACCGATCCTGGGTGTACAGATAGTAAAACGCCTCGGCGATCTTTACCGGGTTCATCACGATATCGGGCCGCTTCTGAGCCATTGGCAGCGCCCGAGTTCCGGGTGAGTCGATCAGACCGTCGATGATCACGTTGGCCACGTGCACGCCGTGCTCGGAGTACTCCTCGGTGAGTACCTGCGCCAGCGTGCGCATCATGACCCTTGGATAATAAAGCGACTGCCCGGTCATTCGCTTGCGCCCGCGCAGCGAGCTTGAGTTGTTGCTGATGAAAAACGACCCCTGGCCTTTCTGCCGCATGGATGGGAGCACTTCCTTGGCGACGAGAAACGGCCCCCGGCTGGAGATATGCTGCGCCGTATCGAACATCTCGACCGGGATGTATTCGAGTAGTTCTTTGTCAGGAGGAAGGTCACGACCTTCAAGGTAACCCGCGTTGTAGACGAGAACGTCCGGATCGCCGGCTTCGCGGCGGATTGTGGCGAACGCGGTGGAGATCGAATCCTGCGAGACGAGATCCAGCTCGACGATCATGCTTTCGCCGTTTTGCTTCCGAATCGCGTCCACTAGTCCTAACGCGTTAGCCTCATTGCGGGTGGTCAATACGACGAAGAAGCCCTCCTGGGCGAACTTCTGCGCGATGGCGCCCCCGACGCCCCAGCGCGCTCCGACCGGCAGGGCACTATCGTCTACCGTTTGGCCGTGAGCCAGCAGTGTATTACGGCCATTCGATTGCCACTTGGAAGTGGCGCCGACTACCACGGCAACTTGCTTGCCGTTAACGTTCGTCTTGCGATCCTGGCTCATAGATAAAGTTTCCTTTTTGGCGTGAAGGCGCTTTCAATCCTGGATCACACAGCTTGAGGCGTGCGTGCGAGTCGCCGAAAACTATCCCTTCAAACCGAAAATCAGATCTATCACAAGTCGGCCGTTGCCCAGCTATCCGACAGCTCGCCCGCGATGCGGCAAACGAGGAGGCTCTATTCCGCCACGAAGGCTGCGAATCCAGCGTCAGATCGCAGATCAGTTCAATAGCCTCCAAGGCTGCGGTCACGGGGTTCGCTCGCGGCACGCGCAATGCCGCACCTAAACAGCGTCTTCCGCAGGAATTATTCGTCTCGAACGTCAGGGCGCGATCCAAGGCGCGGTCTTGTCGAGGCTTCCATTAGATACCGCGCAAACTGATGGAGAGCGGTGCATACCAAAAACCTCGAAAGCGCCAAAAAGTCTGGAGTTTTGCGATTCGCCGCCCTGGCGTCGCTGGCACCTTTCGCATTTTTGTCTAGCATGAGGAAATCAGATGGAAAGATGTCGGGCCAGACGAAACCGGTCAGGACGAAGACCGTCGAGTTCCACAACAGATTGTCCTGCTATCAGATCGGCCACAGCACGACCAATCGCCGGCGCAATCGCAAATCCATGTCCGCTAAAGCCCAACGCCAGCAATAAGGACTCTATGTCTGGAACCGCGCCGACGAGGGGAAGGTCATCGGTACTCATCGCCTCGAGACCACACCAGGCGCGCTCGATGCGTTGCTGCGCGACAGCGGGAAGGATCGCACACGCCTCCTTCCAATTTCCCTCGACGTTTTGTTGACGCAACCGATAGCTATCGTGGTCGCCGAGATCGCCCAGCCATCCGCCTCCAAGCAGAAACGCTCCGGAAGGAATCTGTTTCAGCGACAGCGCGCGCCCGAGCGAACTCAACACCGGGATCACCGAGTTCACCGCAGCGCCCGTTGATTGAATCATCTGCAGTGCTTCAATCCGTACCGGCAAATTGAGGCCTGTCGAGGCCGCAAGTCCTATACTCCACGCGCCTGCCGCAAGAACGGTTGTCTCGGCCTCGATGTTACCATGAGAGGTTCGCGCGCCCTTGATTCGGCGACCATTGGCAATCAAGGATTCACATCTTGTGTCTGTCCAGTACTCGGCCCCGTTGCGCTTTGCTGCCGCGGCAAAGGCTTGCGTCGTCAAGACCGCATCCGCTTGACCGTCGCCCGGGCTGTAGCTTCCTGCAATCACCTGGAGAGCGACGCCGGGTGCCAGATCGCGCACCTGCTTTCGATCAACAAAGACCACGTCGCTCAACCCGTTGCGATGCTGCCGCTCCACGAATGTCGCCAGTCTCTGGGCGTGGGCATCGCTCTCCGCAAGCATCAGATTGCCGCCGCGCCGATAGTTCAGGTTAGCGTCGAGCTCCTGCTCGAGGGTCTTCCATCGTGCCGAGGCTTCGATCGCGAGGGCGACCTCCGCGCGATGGCGTCCCTGTCGGCGCACACCGCCGGCGCTAGCCCATGAGGCTGAAGGCTCGGCCGCGATCTTATCGCGATCGACCAGAAGTACAGCTCGTCCGGCACGCGCCAGATGGTAGGCGATCGAGCTGCCGATCACTCCGCCACCGACAATCAAGATCTCAGTTGTGTGCATCCGCTTCAGCCTGAAAGTGGTTCGGCATTGGAAGACAAGTAAGTATATAACTGTCGCTTCCTTTGTGGAGAACGATCATGCCTATTCGCGATCGATGGATTGTCAATGCAAACGTACGGCTCCATGGCCTCGAGAGCGTGCCAGTTGAGCCGTCAGAGCAGGTTCCATTGCTTATCATTCCGGGCGTTTTTGGAAACGCCGAGGACTATATCGACGAAATGTCAAAGCTCGCGCCACGGAAATGCATGGCCGTGAGTCTGCGCGGGCGTGGCCGCAGCGATATACCCGCGAGCGGCTATAGTCTGGACGATCACGTTTCTGACATTGTCACGGCCGTCACTCAAAGCGGCTTCGAGCGGCCAGCGATGATGGGTTATGCGATAGGCGCAGCGTACGCCATCGCGTACGCGGTCGAGCGGCCCGATACTATCTCGGCCTTGATTATCGGCGATTACCCGGCTCGATATCGCGCTTTGTCTCCGAAGTGGGTCGGCACCGCGTTGGAAGCTATGGGCGAGCGTGCCCGGCCGGAAGTTGCGCATGCGCTTCAGCGAGAGTCCGCGCAGGTCTCGCTATGGGAACAGCTGGGTTCGATTAAGTGTCCAATCGCAATTCTTCGCGGAGCGTTGGAGGGTTCAATGGTGACGGAGGAGATAGCGGCGAAGTACCGCGAATTCCTTCCGAGGGCGGAAATCATTACCCTCACTCGAAACGGTCACGAACTTTGGAAGCCCGATTTCGAAAGCTACATCGGAGCGATTGGGCAGTTCCTTTCGCGGATTGATCTCGCCCCGCAGACGGTCTAATCAGTTATCGCACTAATCACTGATCTCGCAAATCGCGGTCATGAACTTTCCGGACGGCGAGCGCGCTATGCGATCGCAGCGCTCGAACTCCAGCTTTACTGCGCACTGCAGGACCGCTGCAAAATGCCGCTCGACGGCGGACTCATCGCTTGATGCAAGCTCGCGCTCGGCGACGTATCGAATCCGAAACTGGTCCCGCGCTGTTTGTGCGATCTGATATTGCCGTATCCAGGTGCGATCTTTGAGCGGGCGGAAAAGATCCCACGGAACGAATCTCCTGCCATCCTTGCCGAGAAAAAGATTGACGCCGCGCCCGACGATTTTCCCGATACAGGGCAGCGTGCGCGCGCATGCACAGGGGCGGTCAGTCGCGATTGCATAGTCGCCGATTTCATAGCGTACCAGTGGCATCAGGCGATTCTCGAGCGTCGTCACCAGAACCCTCCCCAAGGCGCCGGGAGGAGCCGGTTCCCCGTTATCATCGACAATCTCGACAATCACGTGCTCGGCGTTGATGTGGTAGCTGCCGGCCGGACACTCCCAGGCAAGGAACGCCTCGGTCGAGCCGTAGTTATCGGCCACCTCGACTCCGAAAGTGAGTTTCAGGCGCTCGCGCAACGAGTCATCCAGCACCTCTGACCCGGAGAAAATCTTTCGCAGCGAGGGCAGGGGTCGATCCTGCCCCTCAAAGAACTGCACGAGGCCCTCGAAGTTCACCGGATAAGCATAAAGGTAGTGCGGATCGAATTCGCGAAGCCATTTGGCCTGAACCTCAAGCTCCGAAGTATGCGGAAAGAATCGCGAGCCGAGAAAACGCGAGCCTCGCGTCAACTCGCCATCGGGTGAGTCCATCGCGACATTCATGATCCATGCGCCGCGCCGAAACGGGTTCCATCCATTCTCCATCAGGTAGCGCGCCCGTGCCGCGAAGCGTCCGGCCTGATGCGACGCGTCGAAGTAGAACGTTACCGGCATCCCGGTCGAACCCGAGGTCCGCGAGGTGAGCAAATTTGCCCCCGCGCGATGAAGAGATCTGACCGATTCAGCAAGCGCCGGGATTTCCGACCTCGGCAGAATGGGAAGCTTCGCGAGGTCGCTCGGCGTCAGGTTGCGGCCCATCCGGTTCGCGTAAAATGGAATCCGGGCAGTGGCGATGAAGGTTTGGATGAGACGCGTCTCGCTATACCCTTGCAGCCGCTCGCGGGTCCAATACTGCGAATGCCGAAGGGCCAGATATCGTGGCAGCGCACCGCCGAAACCCGTAAACCGTCCCATGTTACCCGCAAAGTCAGGTTATATGAGTAAGCTGTAGCATCAACGCGACTTTCGAAGTTAACCGGAGCTTTCCTTGACCCACATGGTTGGGTGGTTTACTGTCGCTCCATCCCAAGGGAGGGGAACCTCGATGGAAAAAAGTGCAGCGCAATCTTTGAAGGCGATCGCGACAGCTCGCAAGAGTGAAATCGAACGCATCGTCAACGGAATTCATCGCAGCAACGGATCTGCGCTGTGGACCAATGCGATGCAGCCCAGCCTGCGCAAGGACGACCCGCCCGAGGACGAAGAGAACTAGCCTGAGCTGATCTCGTTAGGGGGGGTCTTAGTGTCGGCTAGTCTTCATGCGGACATGGACCCCGCTCAAATTCTGTGGTCCGATACCTCGTACTTCGCGGCGCGCTTTGAGAAGAGCGCGGCGGCGCTCGTTGCAGTCGAACAAACTCTAGCCGCCAATCCGGATGCGTCCGAGTTCAGGCGGCTTTTCAAATTCATCGCTGAAGCAAGCCCCGAACATTTCACTCAATTGTGGCGCGATCCCGCAGCGTACTATTGGGTACGCCGCGCGGTCCATTTTTTAGCGGCCCTTCACGGCGCACCGATGGGACGGATCGAACGCGCCTATTGCGCTGACGTCGACGTTCACGAGCCAGCGCAAGCTCTCCGCATTCATCTAGGAGACTTCAAGCGCTTTGCACTGGCTCTCGCGATTTTATCGAATCACGAGTTGTCCTTCGCAGAGCCTTATCAGACCGCACTTCCAGTCGCGCTTCCTGGAACCCAGACTCGTGATCAGCGGATGCGGCAACATCTCAATTCATCGCGTTGCCGCAAGATCCATCTACGCTGCGTATCAGGGCGAATTGGTCGAACTGCCGATAGCCGAGGACGCCGGAATTGGAGCAGCGCCTCGCATCCGATCGTGTCCATTTATCGAACTCGGGGAAGTTCGGATTCCACTGAATCACGCGCTGTTCCGATTGCCCGGCATCGGGCTTTCCAGCGAGTGGAACGAGCGTGACGCGGACTTTCAGAGGTTGCACTCGCGAGCGCTAACCGATGCGTTGGCGGTAGTCGCGGCCGTTCAGCCTGAGACGTTCGCGCAATTCCCCCGTGCGCTCCGGACAATCGCGCTGAAGTCGATGCGAGACGGGGCCTTCAGTAGCCTCAGTAGCTCTGAACTACCGGGAGCATTCATTTGCAGCGTGCCGTGCGATCGCTACGAATTGACCGCCACATTGATACATGAATTTTATCACAACCGTCTTTACGCCATTGAGGAAACGGGGGCCTTTTTCGAACAGGACGGAGAGGATGCGGTCGAGGGAGAGAATCACTATTCGCCGTGGCGCGATGGTCCGCGTCCGTTGCACGGCCTATTTCACGCGCTCTACGTTTACGTTGCGGTCTGTCGCTTCTGGAGTGCGCTCATTGAGGAGCGGAACCTGGAGGCCACCCAACTCGCGTTCGCGCGCGATCAGCTGGCGCGGATTCCTTTTCAGCTGCGAATCGGCGTCAATCAACTGAGACGGTTCGCGCACTTCACATCTTTTGGGACGATACTCTTCGAGCAATTAACAAAAGAGACCACCGCATTGAACGAGCAGACTCACGCCCCGGCGATTTCGCTTCACTCGCCGGCCATCAGCCTTCGCGCCAATGGACTTTTCCAGCCGGTGCGTGAATCTCGCAGCGGCCGGCCGTTGTCGGTAGGCGAAACACTACGCGATCATTTGGAGTGCCGGGATTTGCGCGGCGAATGCCTGAACGAAAAATTGATTCTCGATCGCGTCCTCGCCTCGAACCCTTCGTTCCAATGAGCGGTCTCGGCGGCGCCATCGAGACCGCGGCCGCATGGGATCATATATGGTCCAGTCATTCGTATCGGCTGGCACGAGTTCGTTCCACACGCGCCAAAATCAAGGTCGCGGCGGCAACTGCGATTGGAATGAAATTCGAGTCTGGCGATAGGGTCCTCGACATCGCGTGCGGGTCCGGAGACAACCTCATTGAAGCCGCCGCGCAGTTCGACGGCGATGCTCGCATCTTCGCGCTTGATATTTCTGGAGTCGCCCTGGCGCTGGCGCGCAAGAACTTCGAACACGTTCGTCTCAATACTCAATTGCTTCGCGCTGATTGGCGCGGTCTTCCGTTTCGTAACAGCTCATTTGATAAGGTGATGGCGTTCATGGCGCCGTTCCCGGCGGTGATTGGCGAAATCGAGCGGGTGCTGCGACCCGGCGGGAAGCTGTTCATGGTGGCGCTGAGTCGAGACTCGCTTACGTCTTTCCTCTACAGAATCCGCGAATTCATACTTCCGGGACCATTTGACGATAGCCGGAACTACTCAAGGCGTGAGTTGATCTCAGTCATAGGCAACTCTCTTGCGGTCGAGGATTGGCGCATCTTGCACTCTGGCCCCGAGCGCCCTCTCTCAAGCGCGGTCGACCGCGCTTTGAGTCGATGGATCCCCGACTGGGGCAGGTACATTGTTCTTCGCTGCGTGAAGGTGGCGATAATCCGCCCATCCACCCTCTAACATCTTACACTCCGAGCATCGCAACTCGGCATCGCAGAAGCCGATTGTGCACCCTACCCTTCGGCCCATTAAAGCGAGAGTTACACGATCGAGTTTCTCAGACGAGCGTCCATTGATCAGCACTACATCGCCTGCGCGGAGCATCGGAGTCAGAGTCTCGATTGCGAGAGACGGATTGATTCCAGCATCGAGAATTGCATTGCGATCCATTCCGGCGCGCTCAGCACCGCTGACATAACTCCGGCAGTCGAGGCCGAAAAAAATCGCATAGGAGGCGACCTGGGCAACTAGCTGACCGAGATGGCGCTGCGTTGCCCGGCGATGACCTGGAGCATCGGCGATCTGTCCCAGCACGATAATTCGTCGCGATGCAGGAATCTCGGACAACGTCTCGAGTGCCGTCTCTATGGTTTCGAGCGGTGATTTGAAGTCGTCCCGCAATAGAATTGCGCCATTAGCGAGTTGGATCGGCTCCATCCGGCCTGGCGTTGGCTCCAGTTTTTGAAGAGCCGTTGCGATTCGGTCCAGTCCCACTCCCGCGGCTTTCGCGACGGCCACCGCAGCAAGCGCCGCGTACACCATGTGCTTTCCGATAAGGCGCAATCGAATCTTTCTCACCTCGTCTTCAATATGCAAGACGAACTCCGTCCCCCGCGGCCAGTTCATCGAAACGTCGGTAGCATAGATATCGTTGTCATGACTAAATCCAAACCTTAGAACCCGAGCCTTGGTGACTTCTTTCATCCACAGAACATTCGGATCGTCTCCGTTCAATACCGCCAGACCATTCGTCGGCAAGCTCCTGACGAGCTCCGCCTTCTCGTTTCGAAGTGCCTCTAGAGTGCGGAAGGTACGATGATGCTCGCTTCCTATCGAAGTTATGACCGCAACGTCGGGACGGATGAATCGTGCAGCGAACGCCATCTGACCGGGAGCTTCGATTGATGCTTCAATCACAGCATGGCGATCGCGCGGCTTAATCCGAAGGACCTCCTTCGCCTTGAAGGATGGCCGGGTCACTCCAACGCGCGGGTTTAGCGGCAATCCGAGGGCGCATCGAATTGCTCTCGTGGTTGTGGTTTTGCCGAATGACCCGGTTACCGCTATCACGCGAGATCTTTTGACGATGGTGCGGCGGTACGCCTCGGCTATGCGTCCGAGGACGGGCATTGAGCCGTAATAGATACCGACTAGAAGTTCCCGACGCCCAAGCGGGCTTCTTAGCAGCACTGGAATATTTTTCAGCCGGTTGTGCATCACAGTGAACGGATGCCGTTCACGGCATAGAGATTATTCGGCCGCTACCTCGGATAGCTACAGATACCTGGCGATCGGATCATCCAGTCCGATCTTCTTCTCTCGACTAATCGCGTGACCGCCGACCCGGTCATGGTCTTGGTTGTTGACCCGATTTGAAAGAACCGGCTCAGGGCCCACTTTCAGGTCCTCCGCGGTTGAGCCGATCGCTGTAACTACGCGATAAATAGGGCTGGAGGAGGAACGCGGCCGGTGCCGCGACCGGTCTTCAAAACCGGCTTGGCAGCCATTGCGGTTGCCGGAGAGTTCGACTCTCTCCCCCCTCCGCCATTGAAATCTACCGGTTTTCTCGCGCTCCCAGAACGCCCGCGGGAAGGTACGACCGTGTCGACAACTTCTTCGAGGTATCGGGGCGGACCGGCATCGGCAGCCTTGATGCGGATAGGTGCAATCAGATTGCTTGATGGCGGCATCGATGGCACCGACCGAACGCCTAATGTGCGGTTTCGGTGATAGCAGCTTGGGCGGTCGCGTCCTGAAAGATCGGCGCGTGACGGCTCCAGCAGTATAGCCCCACGAGCATCGCAACGCTCAGCGCAATAACCATTGCGAAGCATGCCGACAACAACGCATCGGTTATCAGCAAATTTCTCCGGTCATCAAAGTTGTCGAGCATCGCGGCATTAGACGCCGTTATGGTTGGTAAGGTTTGACCATGGCCGTTGTATATCGATTTCATTGTGGTAACCCTCATGCATGAGTGGCGTGAAACAGGCGCTCACAAAATGTGCGCCGATCTTTCACGGCGAAGCGATCGCGAAACGTAGTTCGCGGCAGGATTGGTTTCGGCTTCGGTTGTGCGGTCATTTTTCACATCCGTTCGGAAGCCTTCTTCACGCCTTATGAATTGCGAAGCTCGATAGCTCGTCATGCCCGAATGCGTTATGGCTAAAATGCTTTCCTCCACGCCACCGGAGGTACCACGATGAGCGACATTCTCGATCCAGGCGACATTCCCAATCCAGGAATGATCGGCAGCACGCCGACGGCGATCTCAAGACGCGACTTCATCAAAGGAGTCATCGTCGGCGGCGTGGCCGTTTCCTCCGCAGGCTATCTGTTCCGCGCCTCCACCCTGCTGGCTCAATCCGGCATCTGCAAGCGCGCGACTGCTCACGATCAACGTCAACGGGCAGCAGCGGCGCGCCGACGTCATGAAGCAAGAGACACTGGCGTGGACGCTGCGCCACAAACTGGGGCTGACCGGCACGAAGCTGGGCTGCGACCGGGCCGAATGCGGCTCGTGCACCGTGCTGATCGACGACGTGCCTCACTATGCATGCTCGGTGCTCACCCACACCGTGCGCGACCGGAAAGTTCTGACCATCGAAGGGTTGGCGAGCGCCGACGGAACGCTGCACCCGGTCCAGCAGGGCGTCATCGACGAACAAGGCTTCCAATGCGCGTTCTGCATGCCGGGCTTCATCATGGCGGCGGTGGGATTTCTGAAGACGAATCCCAATCCCACGCGGACCGAACTGGCGCAAGGGCGTCTCGGGCAACCTGTGCCGATGCCAGGACTACGACAAGATCCTCACCGCGATGATGCGCGGCGCAGAAAACATGAGGAGGGCGAGCCGTGCCTGATGCAAATGATGTGAAATCTCCGAATGCCACCGAGCGCGTGTACGGCGTCGGGCGCAAACTAATCGGCAAGGATTACGCAGACCCCGACCTATATGCGAAGGTCACGGGACAGGCGAAGTATGCCGAGGACTATCACGCCGAAGGCATGCTGTTCTGCAAGTTGCTGCTCAGCCCTTTGCCGCATGCGCGCGTAAAGCACCTCGACATGCGCGCGGCGCTCGCGATGCCTGGGGTGAGAGCGATTCTCACCGCCGACGAGCTTCCGCCGCCAGCCGATACCCTCACCGACAACGGCACGGTGATTAAAGCCAATCCGAAAAGCGAACGGGCACTCACCATGGAGCCGCTCTACCAGGGCGAGCCGATTCTCGCCGTCGCCGCGGTCGACGAACTCACTGCCGCCGATGCGATCGAAAAGATCCGAATCGATTTCGAGCCGCTTCCCTTCGTCATCGATCCGCTCGAGACCTTGCGCCCCGGCGGGCCCAATCCAAGAACGGACGGGAACATCTGGGTGCAGTACCGCCACCGGCCGCTGCCGGGAGCGCCACCAGTCCAGCCGCCGACGATCGGCGTGCTCAAGTGGACCGAGGCGGACTTCGCGAACGCAAAAGGACGGTCAACTGCCGATGGGCAAGACGCCCGACGAATGGTCGTACGGTGACCTCGAAGCGGGCTTCCAAAACGCCGCGCTGGTCCTCGATGAAACTTTCGTCACTCCCGACACCAGCCACCAGACGCTCGAAACCCGCAGCGCGATGGCTTACTGGCAGAACGGAAAGGTCTACGTTTACACCGGCACGCAGAGCACCGCGCAAACCGTGCCTGCTATCGCGAGATGGCTGAATATCGACCGCGGCAAAGTCGTCCTCATCAGCGAATACACCGGAGGCGGCTTCGGCAGCAAGATCACGGCCGGCGTGTCGCTGGTCATTCCCGCGCTCCTGTCGAAGAAGGCCAACGCGCCGGTGATGATGCGCATCAGCCGCGAAGAGGAAACCTTCATCGGCCGCGCGCGGCCCAGCCTTATGGGCCGGATGAAAGTCGGCTTCTCGAAGGAGGGACGCATCATCGCGCTCGACATGTTCGTGATCTCCAACAACGGTCCCTACGACGCGCAAGGCGATGTCCCAACATCGGGCCGCATCGTGTCGCTCCTGTATCAGCCGCAAGCCATGCGCTGGCGCGGCGCCACAATCCTGACCAACACGCCGCCGCGCAGCGCGCAGAGCTCACCGGGAGGCTTGCAGGGCATCATCATTATCGAGCCGATCATCGCGAAAGCCGCGCGCAAGCTCGGGCTCGACCAGGTAGCCATTCGCCGCATCAATTGTCCCGAGGGCAAGGCGCCATTCGGAGCGCCGGTGAAGGGAAAGAGGCTGCATGCGACGAGCGCGTTCCTCAAGGAAGCGCTCGATCGCGGCGCGGAACAGTTCAAATGGCAGGAGAGAGTGGCGCGCACGCCGAAGCGGATCGGCTCGAAGGTGCGCGGCGTCGGCGTGTCGCTGAGTTGTTTCGTCGGTGGCACGATCGGCTTCGATGGGATGCTGATCATCAAGCCCGACGGCCGCGTTACCTTCCAATCTGGAATCGGCAACCTGGGAACGGAGTCGGTGATCGACGTTCACCGCGCGGGCGCGGAAGTTCTGGGCGTGCCATGGGAAAAGTGCGACGTCGTATGGGGCGACACCTCGAACAACCTTCCATTCACCTGCGTTTCCGGCGGCAGCCAGACGACCCACGCAATGACGCGCGCCGCGTATGCAACCGCGATGGACGCGAGGAAGAAGCTCCAGGAGATCGCAGCTAAAAGACTCGGCGGCCAGCCCGAGGATTATGAAGTCGCTAACGAGCGCGTCTTTCGCAAGGGTGGCGTGGGCATGACTCTGGCGCAGGCCGCGCAGCGCGCGATTCAATTGGGCGGCATCTACGATGGCCACGAATCGCCGCCTGACCTGCACAAACTAACCAAGGCATCCGTAGCGGCGCTAGCGGGCCAAGGTCTGGTGGCGGCCGCCAAGGACAACTATCCTCGTGACGGCCAGACATTTTCCTATGTTGCGAGCTTCGCCGAAGTCGAGGTCGACGTCGAAACCGGCAAGTATTACATCGTGGATTTCCTCGCCTACGCCGACGTTGGCTCGGTGATTCATCCGCGCGCGCTCGGCGGCCAAGTGCTCGGCCGCTCGGTTCTTGGGATGGGACATGCGATCGGCCAGAAGTGGGTGTACGACCCTCACTACGGCGCGATGCTTTCGACGCGCTTCTACCAGAACAAGCCGCCAACGATTCTGGATGTGCCCGTCAATATGCAATGGGCTGCGCTGGATATTCCCGATCCGGAAACGCCGGTGGGCGCGCGCGGCGTGGGTGAGCCGCCGGTTGGCGGCGGATGCGCCTCGATCCTGAACGCGCTTTCGGATGCGCTGGGAGATGAGATCTTCCGCCGCGCGCCGGTCAACCTCGACACCATCCTGACTTCGCTGGAAGCGGGGCGACCGATGCAACATCCGTTGATGGCCCATATTTAAGCCAGTGAGCGCTTAGAGGAGACAGTTATGGCGGTAATCCGAGACGTCATGCCGGCCTTCGAGCTGCTTCAGCCGAACTCGATTGCCGACGCGCAAAGTCTGCTCGAACAGCAACGGTAGCGACGCCTGGGTGCTGGCCGGAGGCCTCGATAGCTTCGACTGGCTTAAGGACCGGATCAAGAGACCTAAGGCCGTGGTCGATCTAAGTGGGATCGAGGAACTAAAAGGAATTCGCGCCACCACCGACGGCATCGAGATCGGTGCGATGACCACGCTCACGGAAGTCGTGCAGCATCCGGTCATCCGAGAGAAGTACAGTCTGCTGGCGGAAAGCGCGGCTGTAGTAGCCTCGCCGCAAATCCGCAACCAGGGCACCATCGGCGGCAATGTCTCGCAGGATACTCGATGCTGGTACTACCGCGCCGGCTGGCCCTGCTACCGCGCCGGCGGAAACATCTGTTATGCCGACACGCCTGAGGGCCGCAACCGCGAGCATGCGATTCTGCATGCCGACCGATGCGTTGCGGTTAATCCTTCGGACACTGCGCCCGCTCTGATTGCGCTCGACGCCAAATTCGTCATCCGCACGCATAAAGGTGATCGCGTGGTGGATGCCGAAGACTACTTCATCGGTCCCGACATCGACATCACGCGGCTGCACATCCTGCAGCCCGGCGACCTTCTGACGGCAATTCGAATTCCGTCGACGTGGGCCGGTGCGCAATTCTATTTCGAAAAGGTGCGGGACCGAAACGTGTGGGACTTTCCGCTCTTGAATGTCGCGTCGGCGATGACGGTATCGGGTGGCAGGATTGATCGCATCCGCATCGCGGTGAATGGCGCCGCCGCGCGTCCTCTGCGGTTGAAGGCTGTCGAGAGCGCGGTGCGCGGCATGCCGCCGAACGCGGCAACCGGTGAGATGGCGGGGAAGCTGGCGGTGCAGGGCGCAGTCCCATTGCAATTCAACGCCTACAAGATTCCGCTGATGAGAAACCTGGTGAAGCGCGCCATCGGCGGAGTGGAGCAAGCAACATGGGTTTCCTAGAGTGGGCTATAGATCCATGGGGTCTGAAGGTTCCCATCCACATCGCGTGGTTCCTGATATGGGTGGCGGTGATTGCGGGGTTGGCGTTCTTCATCGTTCATGCCACCTATCTGCGGTATTTCGCCAAGCCGCGGCAGTTTGCACCGGAAATTCCGCCCCCAGTCCCATCGGAGATACCGGAACGCGTGCCGAGGCATTCGCAGGTCGCGCGCATGTTCCATTGGATTATGGCAGCCGCGATGTTGACGCTGCTGTTTACTGCCTTCCTTCCGAAGGTCGGCGTCCAGTTTCCGTGGGTGACCTATCATTGGATCGCGGGCACTGTGCTGACCGTATCGATTCTCTTTCACATCTTTCATGCTTCGTTCTGGCTGGACTTCTGGTCGATCTGGCCCGACAGAATCGACCTGAAGGACGCGTACCATCGAGTTTTGCGTTTTCTAGGACGGCCGGCGCCGTTGCCCAGAAAGTTCGCGAAGTACCCATTGGAGAACAAGCTCTATCCACGGCGCCATCATCGTAGCCGGCCTTTCGGCGATCGTTACCGGCGTATTGATGATGTCTCGCGTGCGAACGATCTTCTTTACTCGCAATCCGTATCTCTTCAGCGATATGACCTGGGGCATGATCTACGTGCTGCACGGTCTGGCAGGTGTAGGACTCATCGCATTGATCATGGTGCACATCTATTTCGGGATTCGCCCGGAAAAACGTCCGATCACCAAATCGATGATCTTCGGTTGGATGAGCCGCGACTTTTATCTGGAGGAGCATGACCCCGAGCGATGGGTCGTCAGCCCGCCGCATTCCGTACAGGGACTCGCCGGATCGAAGGGGGAGGACTGAGCGATGCCGGCCGAAATATTGAAGCACAGCAACACCATCGAAGAGTGTTACGAATTCATGCTGGCCTATGCCGCCAAAGGCCGTTCGAGCGACGAAAGCGACAAGCCGGGCGGACAAATTCGCGAATTTCTGGAGCGCGCTGCCATAGCTATCAAAGGCGTCGTCGAAGAATGCTCGAAGCTTGCAAAAGATGCGAGCCTCAAGCCGGCCGAAAAGTATCACGCCTTCTCTGCGGTGCTCGAGCGCGATGCGCGAAGCTCCATAGCGACGATAGATCTGGTGCTGGCCCAGCCCTCGATTAGCTCGCAACTGGTCGACAATCTCAACGCGTCAATGCATCTCCGCGCGCTGCTGACGGACCTATTTCTCCTGGGCGAAGTGCTAAGGTCGCAACTCGCATCGAAGCCAATTCGCTGAGAGCCTCGAGGCCACTTCCTCCCCACTCCGCCATCACATCCCATTACGAGATGGTGCAGTCGATCGATGGCATGGAATCGTGCGCGCGCCGATCGTAGAATCATCCGCTTCAAACATCGACGACTCGTTTCAATGACGCGGCACGGAGTCCGAGCGTGATCCCGATTCGCTACAATTTGCGCAGCTTGATGGTGCGACGCGCCACCAGCATCATGACCGCGACCGTGGTTGCGCTGGTGGTGATGATCCTTTTCATCTTGTCGGGCTTCGTCGCAGGATTGCGTGCCACCGTTTTGCGCAGCGCCGCCAAAGACAACTGGATCGTGATCAGCCGCGGCACTACCAGCGAGGGCGGCAGCTACATCACTCGCGACCAGTACGAGATCCTCAAGAGCCGCACTCAAATCGCGACGACCGCGGATGGCCAGGCGCTCGTATCGCCGGAAGTCGTAACCGGTTTCAATCCTGCCGCGAATCAGCCCGGCGCGAACGGTTTCGGCACGATGCTGCGCGGCGTCTATCCGATCGCATACCAAGTGCATATCAAGATGAAGCTCGTGGCCGGGCGATGGGTTCAGCATGGCGCGACGGAGATGGTGATCGGGCGCAAGCTCGCGGCGCGCTATCCGTTCCTGACCATCGGGAGCGATTTCAAATTCGGCCGCCATACTTTCAAAATCGTCGGCATCTTTTCCGATGATGACAGCGCGCGTGAATCGGAAGTGCTGACTGACCTCGACGTGCTTACCCAGGATATCCATATGGCGAGCGGCTTTTCGGTGCTGCACGTGGTCCTGCGTCCCGGCATGGAGGACGATTTCAGCAAGTCGCTTACCACCGACGCGCGGGTCAAGGTCGAGGCGCTGCCCGAGGCGGAGTTCTATGCGAAACAGACCGGCTTCGTCGAGCAGTTGCGCGCGATGGGTCTCGCGGTCGCGCTGGTGCTCGCGATCGGATCGATCTTCGGCGCGATGAACACGATGTACTCGGCGGTCGCGCGCCGCACCGGCGAGATCGGCGTGCTGCGCGTGCTCGGCTTCAGCCGTTTCAATGTGCTCTCGAGCTTCGTGATGGAGAGTATCCTGCTCGGAATCGCCGGCGCGGTGCTGGGCGAGGCGCTCGGCATCCTCGCCGCGTATGCGACCGGACTGCACAGCCAACTGATGAATGTGGGTGAGTTCATCTTTCGATTCCAGCTCACCAGCGGAGCATTCGTTTCCGGAATCATCGCCGGAATGCTGATTGGCGCGCTGGGCGGATTGCTACCGGCATGGCGCGCCTCGCGTACGCGGGTGGTCGACTCGCTGCGCGCGGCCTGAGAGGGGCAAATGTTCAACCTCGCCAAACTGATCGTACGCAACATGCGCCGCAACCTGCGCCGCACCATCCTGACGATGCTCACGATCGCGCTGGCGGCGTTCATCTATACGGTCCTCGTGTCGGTGCCGGCCTCGATGGATCGCGTCATCGCGGATGCCTCAGGGACGCTGCGTCTCTTCCTCGTCAACAAAACCGCGCCCTGGGAAGATCTGCCCGCGCGCTACTGCGATGAGATCGAGAAGATGCCCGGAGTCGCCGCGTGCGTCGGTATCACCGGATGGTTCGCGACGTGGCGCAACGTCAGCGACTCGATCCTTGCTTTCGGCGCGGGACCGGAAATCGCGGACGTATTTCCCGACTATCAGTTGTCGCGCGAGCATCAGGAGGCCGCTGCGCGCGAGCGCCGCGCCGCCACAATCGGTTCCGTGCTGATGAAAAAGAACGGCTGGAAAATCGGCGATCACATCACGCTGAAGGGGACCGACGCTGGCCACATGACGATGGACTTCATCATCACCGGCGTGATCGAGAACAAGCGTTATCCGAACACGTTTCTCTTTCGCCGCGACTATCTGATGGAGGCGCGCAAGAAAAACGGGATGCCCGACGAAGACATCGCATGGAACATCATCGTGCGCGCAAACAGCGCCGCCGATTTGGAACCGCTCGCGAAAAATATCGATGAGCACTTCTCCAACTCGGATTACGAGACGCGCACGATGACCGAGAGCGATGCCGTCGCATCGGGGTTGTCGGCGCTCGGCAACATCCGCGCGATCGTGTTTGCGCTGTGCGCCGTCGTCGTGCTGACGGTGCTTCTGATCGCGGCCAACTCGACCGCGATGATGGTGCGTGAGCGCATCAGCGAAGTCGCCGTAATGCGCTCGCTCGGCTTTGGCCGCGGCGCGATCTCGATCCTGCTTTTTGGCGAATGCGGATTTATCGGCGCGATCGGCGGACTGATCGGCGCGAGCATCGCGCTATGGGTATTTCACAACGGCATGACGCTGGGTGCCGCGCTGGGCGGCAACGGCGCGCTGTGGGTCACACCCGCGCAGATGCTCAACGCGACCTTCGTCGCAATCGCGGTCAGCCTGGTGAGCGGACTGGTTCCGATTATCGAGGCGCTCCGCATCTCGCCCGCGATGGCCTTCCGCAAGGTGATCTGAGAGGCGAAGATTTAGCGAATAGTCTTATAGATGCTGCATTAAGTGGCTTTGTTTTTACGATTTTCAACGTTCGATGCTGGTGGTATTCGAGGTCCTTCGCGCAGCGCTCAGGACCACTGCTCGCGATGCTCGCAGTGGGTTTGCTTTTGCAATTTTCGCATCTCAGACCGGCGACTCAACCTTCAGCCGCGGCGTCCGCGACGGAGGTAGATTGTCGCGCAAGTCGGCCAGCAGATCGGATTTGATGTTCGCGTACCCCGCGTCATTCCACAGATTGCGCCATTGCAGCGGATCCTCGCCGAGGTTGCACAGCTCGCCCTCTGTACCGTCGTACCGAACGTCGGGAAGGTTCGCGGCATTCGAGGTCGCGCGCAGCAGCGCCGTCATGTCGAAGCCGAAATCGCGAGTAGTCTTTTCATACATCGTGCAGACCCACCCGTCGCGATAGATGCTGCGCAGGTGCATGCCGATCTGCGCGAACTGGCTGTCCCATTCGGTGATGACTCGCTCACGCCCCGAGCCCGACGCTATCGGAAGCGGCGCGCCCTGCATCCAATCGGGACTCGGCACGCCCGCGATCGCGCAAAACGTCGGTGCGAGGTCGAGATGCCCGACCGGCTCCGAAATTTCTGCCGCCGCGATTTTCGCCGACGGCGCCGGACGCCAAATCATCGGCACTCGCATCAGCGCATCGACATGATACGGCCCCTTGTAGATGAGGCCGAAGTCGCCCTGCAACTCGCCGTGATCGGTAGTAAAGATCACGTCGGTATCCGCGTCCCATCCGCGCTCCGCGATGCGCCTAATGACGCGGCCGCACGCCTCGTCGATGAGTTCGTTCTCGACATGCACCATCGCGTTGATCTCGCGCACCTGATCATGCGTGAGTTGGCACGGCACGAATGAAGCGGGACCGCCTTCGTTGTTGCGGAAGCGGCCCTCGTACCAATCGAGCCAATGATGCGGCTTCTGCGCGAGGATCTTCTCGATCTTTTCGCGGGAACCAGGATGGCCCGGCGGCAAATCGAGATCGCGCCATTTGATGCGCCTGGTCTCGGCGGCCGGCGGATCCCACGGATGATGCGGATCGGGAAAGCTCATCCACACGAACCAGTCGTCGGCAGCATCGAGCGAGTCGAGAAACGCGATGGTGCGATCCGCAACCCAATCGGTGTGATAGTGCTCGCGCCGCACCGGATTGTATTTCAGTTCGGGCGCGCCGGTCTCGCCGCCGCCGCGCGCATCGAGCATCGCGACGAAGCCGCCGACCTCATCGGGAAAGTTCTGCCGCACCCACCGCGGATAGTGCCACTCGCCCATCAGCCCGTGCATCGAAAGTTCCATCCGCTCGAAGCCGCGATACGGCCCGGTCGAGCCTTCGCGCGCCATCCGATTTTCAAAGTAATCGCGCCCCATGTCGAGCATCGGCTCGAAGTGCGCCTTGCCGAGAAGCGCGGTCCGGTATCCCGCCTTCTCATGAAGGTACGCTGCGATGCTGGGCGCATCCGGCGGCAGCGGGATGCCGTTGGCGATGACGCCGTGAGTGCGAACGTACTGCCCCGTCATCATGGTGGAACGCGCGGGCATGCATACGACATTCTGGTTGTGCGCGCGCCGATAATTGATGCCGCAGGCCGCGAGCGCATCGACCACCGGAGTGCGCGCGATCCTGCCGCCATTGCATCCGAGCGCGTCGTAGCGCTGCTGGTCGGTCGTGATGAAAAGAATCTTGCGTCCCATACGCTTAGCGAGGCGAACGAATGACGAAGAGTCTCGTATTCATTGAGTTAAGTGGCTTTGTTTTGTCATTTCGCGATGCGGAATTCTGCCAGTCGAGGTCCCTCGCAGGGCCCCGGGACCACTGCTCGCGATGCTCGCAGTGGGTTTGTTTTTTCATTAATGATGATTTGTCGCCAACGCTTTTCGTCATTACTATGCTGCCCCGTCCCGGCAGGACTGAAGATCATACCCCTCGCAAGCAAACCTGAGAATCGCGCACATCCAACATGAAGAACCACCTACTCGCAGTGGCCGTCACCTTCTCGATGATCATTGCATCACTACCCGCCGATGCGGCGGATCAAAATACCGTCCTCACCGGCAAGGCTGCATTTGGGGATTGGACCCAGGATACGCCCGGAGTGCTCCGGAAAATCACGGTCGCAGATCTGCCGCCGCCGTTTGCAACCGACTCGGCCTGGCAAGGACCGAGCGTGGTTGCGCCGCCTGCCGGTGCGATGCCGAAGGTTCCGCCCGGTTTCAAGGTCGAGCAGTTCGCCGCGGACCTCAAAAATCCGCGCCTGCTGCGCGTCGCACCCAACGGCGACATCTTCATCGCGCAAAGCTATGCCGATGAAATCCGCGTGATGCGCGCCGCCGATGGTGCGAGCAAGCCGTCGCGGGTCGAGGTGTTCGCGTCCGGTCTCAACCAGCCGTTCGGCATCGCATTCTGGCCGCCAGGCCCCAATCCGAAGTTCCTCTATGTCGGCAACACGGGTTCAGTCGTTCGATTCCCGTATCAGGTGGGCGACCTGCATGCGCGCGGTCCCGCTGAAACCATCGTGCCGGACATTCCCTCGGGTGGGCATCTGACCGGCGGAGGTCATTGGACGCGCGATGTGGTTTTCACACCCGATGGCTCGAAGATGTTCGTCTCGGTCGGCTCGCACTCGAACGATGCGGAGAACTTCGGGCGTCTGCCGCTCCCGGAATCGATCCAGTACGCCAAGCTGCACGGTATCGGATCGATTTTCGGATCGGAGGAGCGGCGCGCCGACGTGCTCCAGTTCAACCCCGACGGAACGGGCGAACGCCTCTTCGCGACCGGCATCCGCAATTGCGTCGGGATGGCGATAAATCCTACTACGAGCGATCTATGGTGCTCGACCAACGAGCGCGACGGGCTGGGCGACAATCTGCCGCCCGACTACATCACGCATGTGCCGGACGGCAGCTTCTTCGGGTGGCCGTATTATTACATTGGCAATCACGAAGACCCGCGCCATAAGGGCGAGCGCCCCGACCTCGCAGGCAAGGTCGCGACTCCCGATGTTTTGTTGCAGGCGCATTCGGCGTCGCTCGAGATGACCTTCTATGAAGGCAATCAGTTTCCGGCCGAGTATCGTGGCGATATTTTCGCGGCCGAGCATGGTTCCTGGAATCGCACGCGGCGCACTGGTTACAAGCTCATCCGCGTAATCATGCACGATGGCAAGCCCACCGGAGAGTACGAGGATTTCATGACCGGCTTCGTCACCGCTGAGGGCGACGTGTGGGGGCGTCCGGTCGGCGTTGCGGTCGCGCACGACGGCTCGCTGCTGGTGACCGAGGACGGCAACGGCACTGTGTGGCGGATATCATACGTCGGCGCGAAATAATCGCATCATTTGGATAATTCGCGAATTATTCGCGCATCATTCAAATGACAGATCGGCGCGGGTAGTTTTGCCCTTGTCGGTGATGCCGTCCGCAGTCAGCTTCGGCGCCTCGAGGAAGAGCCGCGAGGGGTCGACCTTCGCGCTCATCCATTTGCGCACCGCGGCGGCGCGCGCATCGGCCAGATGGCGCAGGTCCTCGTCGGTCACGTCAATGTGCGCAACGAGAAGTTTTTTCATCTCATCGGGCGGTAGTGATTTGTCGAAGCCGAGGAAATCCTTCGGCTTGGTGAAGGTTGCCGCCTTGTAGACCCGCGCGAGGTATTTCGCATTCTCCGACGGCGTCAGCTCGATACTGTCAGGATCGCCGCTGATGCCCTTGTCCTTCATCTTCTCGGCCTTCATGCGATCGAGCAGCTTGGCCTCGCGCAGGCCATCGCGATCGAGCGCCGGATCGACGCGCCCTTCGATGCTGAGGCGTAGCGACGTCCGCTGCTGGAGCGCGCTTGCGAATGTTTCGAGCGACTTCTGCGCCTCGGGCGTGAGCGTCGCAAAGCCGGGCGCGAACTCGACATAGCCGGGCGGCTCACCGCCGTGGAATCCCGGAATCGCGGACGCGAGCAAATTGAACGGCGCGGTCACGGCCTTGAGGAGGATGTTTTTCAGCGCGCCAATAATCACATCGGTCACGCTGAATTTCGGATCCGACAGCGAACCCGAGATCGGAATGTTGAGATCGATTTTGCCGTTGGAATCTTTCAGTAGCGCGATCGCGAGGCGGAGCGGAATCTTGCTGGTCTTGGCGCCCGGGAGCGGGTCTCCGAACGTCAACTGATCCAGCAGGATGTGATTCTCCGCGGTCAGCTGCGAATCCTTCAAAATGTAGTGAACATTAACCGTGAGTGTGCCTTTGATAATCGGATAGCCGGCGTAAGTATTCGAGTAGGGCGTCAATCCCGTGAGTTCGATACCGTCGGCCTTCGCCGTGATGTCGAGCGCAGCCTTGGGCGCCAGCGGATTCATCGCGCCGCTGATGTTGATCGGCGAGCTGCCGTTGACCTCGCCGTTGAGCAGGACCGCAGCGGGCTCGGTAGTGCCGGTCCCAAACTTTCCGATGTTCCCGGCGATCTCAGTGAGGTCGGCCGAGTAGTTGGGTTGGATGAAATTATCCGAATAATTCAGATGACCGCCCTTGAGCGCGATCTTGCCGACCTCGATATCGGCATTCGGCGGTGGCGCAGCGGCAGGCTCGCTTGTGGCAGGCGCGGGCGCCGCACCCGGGGGCTGCACGGTGCGGGTTAGCGAAGTCGGCGGCGCCTTCTCCTGGGCGACCACATCTTTCAGGTTCAGCGTGGCGTCCTTGCGCAGGATGATGCGCGCATAGAAATCGTCGAGCGCGACCGCCCCGATATGCGCATACGGCGGTCCGGCGCCGGTCTTCACGTTGATGTGCGTCACCTTGAGCGACGTCCACTGTACGAACGGATCGCCGGTGACCTTGTCGTGCACCATCACGTCGCCGAGCATCGCATCGCCCTTATAGCTGACGCGAAAATCCTTGTGCGCGTTGTCGAGCCCGAGCGCGCCCTTCATCGTGAGCGCCGCGCTGGTGATGGTCGCGTTGAGTTTGCTCGCCACATAAGGATCCAGTGGCGCGAGACTCAGATGATCGGTGGTGATCTTCAAATCAGCCTTCAGCGGGTTCGGCGCGGCGGTTCCCGTGACCTGGAAGCTGCCCTTGTTGTTGAGCGTGCCGGTCAAATCGAGCGCGATCGGCTTGGCGAGATCCTCGGACACATCTTTCAAATGGATGTTGAGCGGTGCGACATTCAGGTCCGCGCGCCGGGGCGTGCTGTCATCGATCACACGCGCGGAAGTATTTTCGAGCGCAATCGACGCGACGCTATATTTCCATGGCGCTGACTTCGGACTTTCCGCGCTCGGCGGAGGCTTCGCTTCTTTCGCGTGATGGATTTTCCTGGGCGCGCGCGCGGGCGTGGAACTTCGAATCAACGACTTAAGGCTGATTTCACCGCGCCGTCCGCGCCGCACGAACAGGTTGATGCCGTCGGCGTGCACTTCGTTGACGATCGCCTGATGCGACGCGAGATCAAATTGCCCGAGTGCAACGGCGAAAGTTTTCCATTGAATCGGAGTCTCGTGCTTCGGGTCGTCGACCTTCAGATTGTCGATTGAAACATTGGCCGGCTCGACGTGGATATTGAACGGTCCGTGGGCGAAATGAGCGATCAGATTGACGTGCGCGTTGAATTTTCCGCTAGCGATATTGCCCACGAACGCCGGCTGCGCGAATCCCTGCACACCGGGCAAGTCGAGCTGATCGATCGTCACTTCGCTGGTCGCCTGCGATTGCGGCAGGTCCAGCCCGCCTTTGAGTGCGATGGTACCTCCGCTCGCGAGCGTCGCGCCTAGATCAAATGGCGCGGGCGTCTGGCCATTAAGATGAAAATTCTGCAAGCCAACATGGATGTCGTCGAGTGAAACGGCATTCGGCGTCGCGTTGCGATTGTCGGTGAGCTTGACCGCGCTGTTCACCATCGCGAATGACGCGAGCGACACATCCATCGCGCTCTTCTGGGCAGGAGCCTCGGTGGTTTGTGTCAAGGGCGCCGCCGGCGCCGTGCTGGTCGGGGCGGCGGCCGGCGTCGGCGCGCTTCCGATTACCGAGGTGAGGTTGTTGGTTCCATCGGCGTTGAGCGTGACGTGCGCTATGAGCCCATCGACCCAGATTTTTCCGAGCGCAATGACGTTTTCCAGCGGCTCGACATCGGCGAGCTTCACCTCCCCGTGCCGTAGCTCGACTATCGGAGCATCGGCGGCGTCATGCACCGCGAGCTGATCGAGCGCGACCGCGCCGCTGAGCGTGATGTGTGGACGTCCTCCCACTGCCGCCGCATTGACGAAATGCACCTGCACATCCGAAGACAGCGTGCCCTGCGGGATTTTGATCGCTATCCGCTTCGGCGCGTATCCGAGATAGCGATGAAGATCGAGCCGATGCAGCCGCAGGTCCACCACCGACTCGGGCGGGCTTGCGAATGGCCGCGCACGCCCCGTGACGCGCATCGGACTGCCGTCGATGCTCATTTCCAACAGCGGCTGCACGTAGATGTCGACATCGGCGGGCAGGTTCGCGATGAACGGAACCCCAAGCTGGATATGCTCAATCCGATGCTGCTCGGCGAGCACTTGATCCTCGAAGCGAACGTCGCCGTCGATAATCCGGATGTTCGACACCGCGAAGCGGATCGGCTTGCCGGCGGGTTTTTCCTTTGGCTTCGGGGTTGGCGCACTCTGCGGTTCGAGCAGATCGGAAAAATTGAAGCGCTGCTCGGCCACTCGCACCAGGTGAATCGAGGGCTTGGTGATCGTGACTTCCTTGATCACGGGCGCGAAGCGAAAAATCGAAGTCCACGAAACCCGCACGCTTAGATGGCCCACATCGACAAATGAATCCGTGCCGACCGGCTCACCGATGTGCAGCTGATCGACATCGAGACGCAGCGTGTAAAGATCGAACCCGATTCGCCCGACGCTGACCGGACGCTTTAACTGTTTGGCGACCTGTCCGACCAAGATATTGTGCAACACCATCGGCACGGCGAAATACGAAACCACGCCGAGCAGCACTATGGCGATCAGCGCGCCAATACCGATCCGGCGCGCGCGGCGCGAGCGTGCGAACACGATCGCGCGGTTTCCCCACGCGCTCGCATGCTCCGCTCCGATCTCGCCCCACTTGCGAAGATCGATCATCGTACTTTCCGACTCCCTGGCGGGCGGAACTGTAACATTCCAGCGCGCAGTATGGCGATGCTTGCGTGAACCGGGCGAATACGGGAAACGAGGAGCATGGCGAATAACTACGACGTCATCATCGTAGGCGCGGGCTCGGCGGGCGCGGTGCTAGCGGCGAGGTTGTCGGAAGATCGCTCGCGGCGCGTGTTGCTGCTCGAGGCCGGCCCGGATTATTCCTCCGCGCAGCAGCCGGCCGAGATGCGCCTCGCGAATCCCGCCGGAATTATTCTCGCGGGCGAAAATTTGCAGAAGTTCATGTGGGGCGCGCTCAAGGCGCGCCGCACCGACCTCCAGCCGCCGATGACGTACTGGCGCGGACGCGGCGTCGGCGGCAGCTCCGCGGTCAACGGACAGATCGCGATTCGCGGAATGCTCGATGATTTCGATATCTGGGCCAGCGAAGGATGCGCGGGATGGTCGGGCGCCGAGGTGCTTCCGTACTTCATCAAGCTCGAAGACGATCTCGATTTCGGCGGCGAGTCATATCATGGACGCGGCGGGCCGATTCCGGTCATGCGCACGCCGCCTGATGAGTGGGGCGGTGTCGACAAAGCGCTGCGCGACGCGTGCCTCGGCCTCGGGTACGGATGGTGCGCGGATCACAACGCGCCGACGGGGACCGGAGTGTCGCCCTACGCGATGAATCGTCGCAACAACACGCGAGTGTCGACGAATGATGCGTACCTGGAGCCTGCGCGCGGACGCGAAAACCTCAGCATAGTCGGCGACGCGCTGGTGGACAGCATCGAATTCGATGGGCGCGAGGCAGTCGCGATTCGTGTGCGCACGCGCGAAGGATGGCGGCGCATCGAGGGCGGCGAAATCCTTCTGTGCGCCGGAGCGATTCATTCGCCCGCGATCCTGATGCGCTCGGGCGTCGGTCCCGCCGAGGATTTGCGCGAGTTGGGGATTCGCGTCGTCGCGGATCTTCCGGTCGGCCACGATCTCATCGACCATCCGATGATCGCGATGAGCATGGCGCTCAAGGAGTCCGCGCGCTGCCGCAGCATCGAGGCGCGTCATACCAATTGCGCGGTGCGCTACGCTTCGGGACTCGGCGGCGCCGGCCACAACGACATGTTCCTGCTTGCGATGAACCTGCTCGGCTACAGCGAGCAGAATCTTCGCTACGGCTTCATCTGGATGACGGCGTATCAGACCTGGTCGCGCGGCGTGTTGCGCATCACGTCGCGCTCGCCCGAAATCGATCCGGAGTTGCTCTTCCGGATGATGAGCGACGAGCGGGATCTCGTCCGTATGCGCGACGGGATGCGACGCCTGCAGGAACTCGCGCAGCATCCCGCGATTACCTCGATCGCCGAGCGCATCAGTTTCGGCAATCCGCTTCTCATCACACAAGGTATCGCGGAATTGCCGCCCGAGGGCGCGGCGCTCGATCAGTGGATGATGGCGAACTGCTTCGACTCGCAGCATGGCGCGGGAACTTGTCGCATGGGGCCGGCGTCCAATCCACGTTCGGTGGTCGATCCTGATTGCCGCGTCATCGGGCTCGAGCGTCTGCGTGTGATTGATTGCTCGGTGATGCCGGAAATCGTGCGCGCCAACACGCATCTGAGCACGGTGATGATCGGCGAGATGATGGCCGATCGCATGCGCGGTCGAACTCCGGCAGCGTAAACAAGGCTAGTTGCGCGCGGTGACGATCTTGAGCGATGCGAGAAACGATTTCATCCGCTCGATCGCCTCGGCCATGTTCTCATCGTAAGTCCGGCCCGAACGCGCGCGTGGCTTGAATGAATGATCGCCGTCGGCAATCCACGCGAGGCGGATGGTCCGCGCGAGTTTGTACTTCGCGACTTCCTCGGGAAGACCGAATGTATCGCGCGTGCCCTGAACGATCAGCGCCGGCGTACGCAGCTTTTGAAGATGAGCAGTGCGCAGGCGCGACGGTGTGCCGGGCGGATGAAACGGATAGCCGAGGCAGATGAGACCGGCGGCGCCGGCGTCATCGGCGACCATACTTGCGATGCGACCGCCCATCGACTTGCCACCGATTACGATGCGGCCGGGCGCGCCGGCGCTCGCGATCACCTCGCGCCAGGTTTGCATCAGCACCGGTTCGCGATCGGGTGCGCGGCGCTTGCCGCCGGAGCGTCGCCCGGCCATGTAAGGGAATTCGAAACGCACCACGCGCACTTCCTCGCCCGCAACGCCCTCGGCAATCGCGTTCATGAATGGATGATCCATCGGCGCGCCGGCGCCATGCGCGAGGATGAGCACGATGCGCGCCTCCTTCGCGCCGTTCACGATCATCGGCGTTTCGGTTGATTGCGCCGCTTCCATGCTCATCACGAGTGAGTAACCATGATTGCGCATTGTTTGTCCAATACGATGGCGGAATTCCTCGAAACCATAGCGCTCGATCGGCTGCCGCCCGGCAAGGGCAAGGTCGTACGCGTCGCGGGCAAAGATGTTGCGCTCTTCAACGTCGACGGCACGATCTACGCGATCGATGATGCGTGTCCCCATGCGGGAGTTTCGCTGGGGTCGGGGAAACTTCGCGGCAGCATCGTGACGTGCCGCGGCCACGGCTTCCGCTACGATGTGACGACCGGCAATTGCGTCACCATCGCGGGACTGCGCGCTGCGTCGTATCCGGTAAAGATCGTGGACGGGAAAATTTTGGTGGCGCTCAAATGATCTGCAGATAGTCGCGCGATGGAAGCGTCGGAAACGGCGCGGCTGGAATCGTCTGATACCAGTACGCCACCGATGCGATGTCATCCTGCAACGGCAGGAACCGCGCGCCTTTGCGCGGGTCACCGCGCCATCCGAGCGCCTGGATCGTCACCCGCAAATCGATTCGGAACCGAATCGGATCCATGATGTGCCATCGATACATCCCGAACCGCTGTTGCGATTGATATAGACCGTCGGGCCTGATCACCTGCGCCAGCCCCGCGTAGGGCGTGGTGAACTCGCGATAACCGCCGTTCTCCTTGCCGACGTCGAAGTTGTATGAGCCGCAAAAATAATCCTCGGTGCCGGTGCCGCAGATGGTCGGGAAGTCTTTGTCGCCATCGAGGAAAAATTTGATCTCGCCTTCGCCCCACCATCCGGCATTGTTCACTCCCCACGCGATGTAGGTGCCAACGTAATGCCCGCGCCCGCGCACGCCCTCAAGAATCGTATAGACCTCGCCATACGGGAGCGGATTGACGCGGCGAAACTGCGCATGAAAATACGCGGCGTCGTCGGGCACCTCGGTCAGCGCGTAGTTGATTTGATAGAAGAGGATCATCGGCGCGTCGGCGCGATTCGTCATCGTGATGCGGCACGACTTGCGAAACGGCATCTCCCAGTAGCAGTTGAACGCGCTGCCCGGATTGACGCATACCGCGAGCGACGACACCTGAGCGTACTTGTTCCATCCGCACGCGAAGAAATCACCGACCGGGCATTCGACCGCGGGCGCGTCGGCGCCGTCCCAGTAAAATCGCAAGATGCTGTCGCGCCACGCGCCGGTCGGCGTCATCCAGATTTGCTGGATACAGCCGGCGCCCGCGATATCGGCGAGCGTCGCGGTCTCGCCCTGCCGAATGATGATGTACGGCGAGACCTTCCATCCCTGGCCCAACTCGCGCGCGGGACTGGTCGCGGGATCGGGAATCGCCATCGCGCCTTTGCCGCGCTCGCCGGTCGGATTTTCCGGGCTGATGGAGCGGCTTTCCGCATCCGATAGGCGCGAGAGATTCCCCAGATGAAGTCCCATTCCGTTAAACGCCATCGACGTTTCTCCTTGATGTCGCGAAAGCAGACGCGGGCGAATTTTAGATGAGTCGCGGACGGAAGCGGAGCGCGAGGGCCAGGCCTTTTTCAGCGGGCGCGACGGTCAGGCTTCGTCAATTGTTTCGAGGAAGCGCCGAATCAAGGTTCGATCGAAGCGGTATCCGTTTGACTGCATCTCGGTGACGATCGGCCGAACCAGGTTTATGTGCCCCAGCTTCTTTGCTTCCGACAAGAGGCGCAGGCTACCGATGACTTCAATCCCTAGTCGGCTCGCGACCTGTCGCCCTCGAATTTCGTCGATCAAGAGTTGCGCGCCTTTCTCTTGCGCGAGGGCTATGGCCTCGCGTTCTCCCTCATGGAGAACATGCGGAAGGGAATCGAGCACCGACCGGTTTAACACAGCGGCCTGCTGGATCCACTCGGCGTCAGCGACTTCGATCGCGCCGGCCATTCCATTCTTGCCAGTAATTTCAGCGTGGACCGCAGAAGGGATCGTCAACGCGACGGTTACATCTCGAAGCAGTGATAGGCGTCCGATACGCGCAAAGATGATGATAGGTCCCGCATCGGAAACGATCATTTTGCGCCGTTGCGCTTAAGGGCGGTGCTTAATTCGTGATCGAGTTCGTCGACACTGATCCGGACGGCCGGAACATCGTAGTGGCCCATCAATTCCAACAGCTCCCAACGATCGAGCCCTAAGATGGTCGCTGCCTGGGCCTCCGAAAGCCGATCCAGACGCAGGAGATCCATCACCAGCGCTTCACGTACGCGCCGCGGCACTTCCGAATCTTCCCAGCCGAATCCTCCTACCACTTCAGGGGGCAGGCTTACATGAAAGTCCTTGTCAGCCACGCGGTCATCATACTCCTGAGGCGATCTGTCTAGCTATTACCAAGCCGGTGCGATGTTCCGTCTCTTCAATCCGTGAAGCTGTTCATATCGCAACGTCGACCGCGATGAAGTCGTGGTCGGATACGCGCGAGGTGAGGAAGCCGGGGCGCGCGGGGACCACACGAGCGGAACCGGGCACCGGATGAAGGCCGCGCAGCGCGAGCCAGTCCAGCTTCGGACGCATCCAGGGCGGAATGATACGCGCGAAGGTGAAGGTCGCGCGCCCATCGACATTGGCGCCGCGAGTTTCGAAGCCGGCGGCGGCGAGCCGCGCGAGTAACGGCTCGTATGCTTCGGGGTGACGGAAGCGCCAGGAGTTGATGAGCATATCGCGCACAACGATACGCGCGCTGGCGGGATTTATAAGTTCCGCGGTAGTGGTGTTGAGATCGCCGCCAAAGATCGCCGGTCCATCGGAGGGGAAATCCTCGAGCATCGAGGCGATCTGGCGATCGCGTCCCGTCGGATGCGCGCGGCTATCCAAATGCGCGACGGCGATATGAATCGCCTTGCCATTGACCCGGATCGTTGCGACGATCGCGACCTGATTGCCTTCGCGCTTAACCCGGCCCAGCGATCGAGGTGTGCGAGGATAGCGCGCGCTTACCCGCGGGAGACCGATCGCGACGACATCTTCCATCGGCTCGCGCGACAAGATCGCGTTGCCGAGGAATGAGATCATAGTGCCATCGGCACCGATCAGCCCGAATTCGCGAACGTAGGCGCAACTCATCCCGAGGGCGTTCGCGAGTTCGCTCGCGACCTTGCGCCGACTCGCCCGCCGGGTGCCATAGTCCACCTCACTCAGCAGGATGACGCCGGCGCTGCGCAATGGCTCGCGCGTGAAGCATCGCAAGATGCCGTCGAAGTGACTTCCGCCTTGAGCATTGAAGGCCACCACTCGCAGCGAGCCGGGCTCCATCGTGGAAGGGCGGTTTTCGACGATCGGATCGAAAAGATGAGCCTTACGCGACGTCGCCGGCGTACGCGGCTGCGCCATAGTCATAGGATTATCGGCGGCGTGCTATTGCGCAGGAGGACATTCAGCCGCGCACTTCCGCCTCTAGGTTTTTGTAGGATGTCAGCGGCATCGAGCACGCTCGCTCGCGGCATACGTAGGCGGTCAACTTTCCGTCGATCTGCGTTTTGCCGCGCGCTAATTCAGGGACGAACTCGGCGGTGGGATTGTTCGGATCCGCGGCATAAATTGCCAGATTAGGAACATAGAGCAGGCCGATGCGCTCTACCCATTCGCGAAAGTCCGACGACGATCGATCGCCAACAATGAAGACCTCGACCGGCCCGCGAAGATAGAGATCCACCGCTTCGAGCAAATACGAAAACGCGAACGGCTGCTTCTCCATGAACTCGCGAAACAGTTTGATGGTGCGCTCGGCCTCGCGAAAATAACGCTCGTCGCCGGTATAACCATGCAGCCGAAGCAGCGCCATCACGGCGGCGCTGTTTCCCGAGGGCGTGGATCCGTCGAACGCGCCTTTGAATCGTGTGATGAGCGCCTCGTGATCATCGGAGGTGAAGAAAAATCCGCCGCGCTCCTTATCAAGGAAGCGCTCGAGGATCACATCGGCGAGGGTGCGCGCATGCGCGAGGTACTTCGCGTCGAGCGAGGCTTGATAGACGTCGAGCATAGCGTTGGCGAGGATCGCGTAATCTTCGAGGTAGGCATTGAACCGCGCGACGCCGTCCTTGAACGAACGCCGCAGCGCGCGCCCATCCCATAGCTTCGTCATGACGAAATCGACCGCGCGCTCGGCGGCCTCGAGATAGCGCTCATCGTGCAACGCGCGATACGCCTCGGCGAAGGCGGAGATCATCATCCCGTTCCACGCGGCGAGGATTTTTTCATCGCGCGCGGGCTTGATGCGTTTCTCGCGCTCCGCGAAAAGCTTTTGTTTGATCGTCGAGATCGCGTCCGTCATTTCTTCCGGCGTGCTCTTGAACTGCTTCGCGAGGTCCGTGATGTCGATGGTGCGATGAAGGATGTTGCTGCCTTCGAAGTTGCCCTCGTCGCTGATGTCGAAATAACGTTTCGCAATCGGCGCCAGCTTGTCGCCGAGAATCGAATCGACCTCGTGCGGCGTCCAGATGAAAAATTTTCCTTCCTCGCCTTCGCTGTCCGCGTCCTGGGTGGAATAGAAACCGTGCTCGGGACTGGTCATCTCGCGCAAAACATAGTCGAGGATCTCGCGCGCGACGTTGAGGAACTCGGGCTCGTTCAGCGCGCGGCCCGGCGTCGAGATAGAGCCGCGCGAGCTGCGCGTTGTCATAGAGCATCTTTTCGAAATGCGGCACCAGCCATCGATCGTCGACGCTGTAGCGATGAAATCCGCCGCCGATCTGATCGTAGATGCCGCCCTTCGCCATTTTCGTGAGCGTGTCGCGCACCATCGTGGCGAAGCTCGGATCGTCGTCGGCATCGTAGCCACGCAGGAACAGCGAAAACACGAACGTGTTGGGAAACTTCGGCGCCTGCCCGAGGCCTCCATTGACGGTGTCGTACGATCTCGCGAGCGCATGCGCCGCGGCGATCGGCAAGTCGCGCGGAATCTCTCCTTCGGCCGCGGCGTAGGTGCCGAGCGCTCCCAGAGCCTCCGTGAGCTTCTCGACATTATGCTGAACTTCGTGCGCGCCGCGCTTGTACGCGTCGGCGGCGGCCAGCAGCACGCGAGGAAAGCCGGGCATACCCTGGCGATCGACCGGCGGAAAATAGGTGCCGCCAAAAAACGGCTTCGCATCGGGCGTGAGGAACATCGTCAGCGGCCATCCGCCACGCCCGGTGATCATCTGCACCGCTTCCATGTAGATTTGATCGAGGTCGGGCCGCTCCTCGCGATCGACCTTGATTGAAATGAAGTTCTCGTTCATCAACTGCGCGATGCCTTCGTTCTCGAACGACTCGCGCTCCATCACGTGGCACCAATGGCACGCCGAGTATCCAATCGAGAGCAGGATGGGTTTGTTCTCGGCCTTCGCGCGCTTAAGCGCCTCGTCGCCCCACGCATACCAGTCGACCGGATTGTAGGCGTGCTGACGCAGATACGGACTCTGCTCGTTGATCAATCGATTCGGCTTGCGCCCGCTATGCCGATCCTTGTCGCTCATGGATGCTCTTCTGAAGATGGGATTGACGTGATGCGCCTGAGCGAGGTCCGTGCTGCTCGCTCGCGCCTCCCTTCGACGCTAGCATGTGCGGACGTGCATCGGAACCAAGCCGCGATCAGAAGCGATCATTCGGCGGCGCATCGTTCCTTATAGATGGAAGCAGCGCGAAATACTTCAGAAGAATCCGCGGAAATTATATCGCCGGCATCGATCGATTGGCGGATGGCGGGATGGGGTGTGCTCGCGCTCACCGCGATCCTCTACTTCACGCGGCTGGGTGCGCGCGCACTTTGGGCATCGGAGTTTCGATGGGCCGAGATCGCGCGCGAGATGATTCGGACCGGCAACTATTTCTGGCCGACCATCAACGGCCATCTCTACTATGACAAGCCGCTCGGCTCCTATTGGTTGGTGCTCGCATCCACCTTCGTGACTGGAGGCCTGAACGAAACTGCGGCGCGGCTCCCATGCGCGATCGCAGGCCTGCTCGCAGTCGGGCTCCTCATCCTGCTCGCCCGACGGCTCTATGATCTTCGCCTCGGGGTCATCGCCGGATTCATTCTGGCAACGAGCTTCAGTTTCGTTTTCTTCTCGCGATGCGCGTCGGCCGATGTCGAAACCATCGCCGGCGAGCTGGCCGCGCTGCTCTTGTTCCTGAAGCATGAGGACCGGCGCGAGCGGATGGTGGGTCGTTTGGCTCTGGATCATCATGGCGATCACGTCGCTGACCAAGGGCCTGCTCGGCTTCGTGCTGCCGATCATGGTGATGGGACTTTACGCGACGCTTTCGGATGGATGGGCGGCTGTTCGGCGAGAAAATCCTTCACGGTGCGATCGGGGATCGCGTTCGATGGGTGATCGATCGCAATCGATGGTTGTTCAACTGGAGATCGATCATCGCGATTCCGATCGGGCTCGCGATCTACGCCGCGCCATTTCGGATTTCGCGCGCCATCATGGGCTCCGGCGCGGGCCTCGAGATGGTTTACCGCGAGAATGTGGTGCGCTTCTTCGAGCCGTTCGACCATCGCGGGCCGATCTACCTTTATCTCTATGTGATCTTCGAGCTGATGGCGCCGTGGGCGATGCTGCTTCCCGCCGCACTGGTCCAGGTTCACCATCAACGTCGCATCGAGGCGGAGCCGGCGAGGAGCGATCGCTTCGCGCTGATTTTCTTCTGGTCGACGTTCGTATTCTTCACGGTATCGGGCTCGCGGCGCAGCTATTACATCCTGCCGATTCTTCCTCCGGCCGCGATGCTGATTGCGCGAATGCTGACCTCGCCGCGGGAAAGCCTCTCGATCTGGGCGCGCCGGCTGATGAACCTGGGCTACGGCATTTTCGTCGTGGCGGTGATAGCGGGCGGCGTCCTTCTGATTTCTCCCGACGCAATTTTCTCCGGCTGGATGGCGAAACTTCCTGCCGCGCCGGATCGCGTCGTCTTCGCTGCGATCTGGATCATCTCGCTCGCGGCTGTCGTCTATGCTCTGCGCAACTTCAGCCTCGCTCGCGTGACGTGGTCGATGGGCATCGCCGCGTACGCCGCGATGGTCTACATCTATCTGTTCGCGATGCCGACCACCGATGCGTATCGCGGCGAAAAGCCGTTCGCCGATGCGGTTCGCGATCGAATCGGCGAGCATACCGCTCAGCTCGGACTATATCGGACTGCTGGACCGCTATTTTATCTCGACCCGCCCAAACCAATTGCTGAATTCGACAAGCCCAAGGACCTCGCCAATGCTGTGGGCGACGGAAAAATCGAATGGGTGATAGTGCGGCGAAGAGATCTCCCGGGCATCAGCGCTGCGAACGAGGTCGTTGTCGAGGAAGCCTCGTTTCCGTGGGAGAGCGACTATGAGCGTCGCAACAAAGTAGTGCTCATCAGATTCGGGGCGCGCTAGAGCAGGTTCGAATTCGGGCAGAGCAGCTTTTCGTGGCGATCAGCGGTGACCCCCTCCTCCGCGGAAGAAGCCTCCGCCGCCATGACCGATTCCGTGGATTCCGCCGCCAGGTCCGCCGACGGAATGAATAGGACCGCCGGGTGGCGGAAGGACGATAATCGGCCATGCCGGCCCGAACATCGTCGGAGGTGGGAAGGTTTCGCCGAACGAACCGAGGTACGCTACCTGCTCGGGCTGGGTATCATTCATGTACTCGGCCGTGTCGTTTTCCTGCTCGAGGATTCCCATATAGCGCGAATAGGCCTGCTGATCGCCCTGGTACAAGCACCTACAAACAGTAGGATCCGCATACCAGAAGACGCTGCCCTTCGCGCTGTCATAACGATTGAGGCGATGCAGCGGAAGTTGCGCGACTGCGCCGTCCTGCTCGGGAGTCTCAATGCTGACCTTCCGGAAACCCGCCTGCTCCAGCCGCGTCTCGACCTTCGTTACATTCTCAGGCCGGCTCGCCTGGTAGTCCTTGTAGACCGAGCATGATGCGGCAAATGCGATCATCCCGCAGATGAAAATTTTGATGCCGGCTCTGAATCGCATCCGCAATGCGCTCCGCTCCAAGGTTAGCGCCGTGTGTCGCGAGTACCAAGGCACTTTCGCATTGAGCCCGCAGTGATTGGCGATCGGCTCCGTCGTAGGATTCTTCGCGGTGTCCTCGTAGTATCGGGAGATGAAGCGCGAGAAGTTCATCAAGCCGTTCCGGGTCGAGCACGGAAAACACTTCCGCCTCAACGACTATGATCCCGGCGAGACGCGAGGCCTGAAGTCCGACGAAGATGCCGTCGAACTGCTCCAGCGCGGAATCCATCAGATGGCGGAGTTGCAGGACAAACTCTACGCCCAGGATCGATGGGCGCTGCTGGTGATGTTCCAGGCGATGGACGCGGCCGGCAAGGACAGCGCGATCAAGCACGTGATGTCGGGCGTCAATCCGCAAGGATGCGAAGTGCACGCGTTCAAGCAGCCGTCAATGGAGGAACTCGATCACGACTACCTGTGGCGCGCGAGCAGGGTGCTGCCGCGCCGCGGTCACATCGGCATTTTCAATCGCTCCTACTATGAGGAAGTTCTGATCGTGCGGGTTCACGAGGAACTGCTCAAGAACGAGCACCTCCCGCCTCCGCTCGTGACCGAGCGCCTTTGGAAGCAGCGTTTCGAGGACATGGTTCGCTTCGAGCACTATCTGACGCGTCAGGGAATCGTCATCTTGAAGTTCTTCCTCCACGTCTCGAAGGAGGAGCAGAAGAAGCGCTTCCTCGAACGGCTGAAGGAGCCGGAGAAGAATTGGAAGCTCTCGCCCTCGGATGTGGCCGAGCGCGAGCGCTGGAATGACTACCTGGAGGCATATGAGGAGATGATCGCGCATACCGCGAGCGAGCATGCGCCGTGGTATGTGGTTCCGGCCGACAACAAGTGGTTCACGCGCGTGGTGGTGGCCGAGGTAATCGTCGAAACGCTGGAGGGCCTGAAGCTTAATTATCCGCAGCTAGGTGCATCGCAGAGGAAGGAACTCAAGGCGGCGATGAGAAAGCTACTTCAGGAGAAGAGCTGACATTATGTCGGCAGACTGCTGACATAATGTCGATAATGGCGCCTGTCCGCTCGGGACGACGTAGTGGCTTTTTTTTTCATTTCCGCCACACGCGAAGCGGGCGATTGACTTGATGCGAATCATGCCATCTATCGGATGAGGATCGATCGCCCTTGGGCGGTATTCTCATACCACTTCGCTCCAAAAAAGCCTTGGATTAGCTCAGTAAAGTGGCTTTGTTTTAGCGTTTTCACTTTCATACGCGGGCGAACAAAAAGCGATCGAATGGGTTTGTTTTTGCGCTTTAAACGTTCGACGCCGGTGTATGCGAGGTCCTTCGCAAAGCCTCAGGACCACTGGTCGCGATGCTCGCAGTGGCTTTGTTTTTTCTCTCCTGCACATTGCATCGATTGCGGTCTGACGTTATCGGCCAACCGCATCTTCAAGGGTAGCCGGGATTCATCGGCCACTCTATAGTGCCATGTAGTTATGATTTTTGCGGGAGAGTTTCGATGGCTGAGCTGAAGCACGGTTTCGCCAACACCAACGGCATCAAAATGCATTATGTCGAGGCCGGCAGCGGCCCGCTGGTGGTGCTGTGCCACGGATGGCCCGAGTCCTGGTACTCATGGCGTCATCAACTGCAGGCGCTCGCCGAAGCCGGCTTCCGCGCCGTCGCGCCGGATCAGCGCGGCTATGGCCAGACCGATAAGCCCGAGCCGATCGAGGCCTACAACATCCTGAACCTGGTCGGCGACATCGTCGGATTGGTGAACACCCTGGGCGAGGAGCGCGCGGTGATCGTCGGACATGATTGGGGCGCGCCGGTAGCGTGGACCAGCGCGCTGCTGCGCACCGATATGTTCCGCGGCCTCGGATTGCTGAGCGTCCCGTACAGTCCGCGGATGCCGGTTCGTCCAGCGGTATATTTCAAGGCGATCACGCGGGACAAGAACTTCTATCAGGAATATTTTCAGGAGCCGGGCAAGGTCGAAAAGGAACTGGAGGCGGATGTGCACAAGACCATGCTCGGCGCGCTTTACTGCGCCTCGGGCGACGCGCCGGCTCAAGATCGATTCAAGTTTCTATTCGACAAGAACCAGCGGCTCATCGATACATTGGTCATTCCCGAAAAGCTTCCCCTATGGCTGACCGAGGCGGACCTCGCGTTTTTCACCAATGAGTTCAGACAGACGGGCTTTCGCGGTGGTATCAACTGGTATCGCAACGCGGATCGCAATTGGGAAATGACGGCGTTCCTCGATGGTGCAAAGATCCTTCGACCTACGGTGTTCGCGGCCGGCGATCGCGACATCGTGATGGAAATGGCGGCCGACGGTTACACCAACCTCGAGGCGAACGTCGCGAATCTTTTCAGGAAGCAGCTGATTCCCGGCGCCGGCCATTGGATCCAGCAGGAGCGGCCGCAGGAGATAAATCAGTTGCTGCTGGATTTTCTGCGAAGTCTCTAACGCCATGAATGACCAGGTCCGCGCGATACTGTCAGAACTGGCTGACCTGCTGGAAAATGGAAGCGAGCGATACGAGCAACGCGCGGCTAGGTGGGTTCGAGCCGCGCTTTCTGGACCGCAGCGAGAGCTCGATGACTTTCTGATCTCCAACGAATTGTGGGGAGGCGCCGGATCGATTGCCGATTCAGCTTTCGCGTCCGACCAGACTCGCCGCGCGCCATTGGAAGATTTGATGATCAAGCTCGGGCATCTTCAAATGGAAGCCGGCGAAAGCAATGTGCGGACCGAATCCTGGGTGCGCGCATTTGAAAGTTGGCGCGATGCTGATTTGCGGCAATCCCCTCATACGAAAGAATTTGAGGGTTCCCGCTTTCTTCAGCGGATCGCTGTCGGGAAGTCGGTGCGCTTTTTGATCGGCGCGACGGTGTTGTTTTGGTATCTAGAACTACGGCTTCGGATTCCGTTCTTCTGGCGTTATCGCCTGCGCAAACATCCGTTCCTGGCGCTAGCGATTCTAGTCGCTTACGTGATTTTGGTTTTACTCGGTCTGCGCCGCTACCGGAGCAAAGAACATAGCGGCGAGTTCTCGCCGGTGACTAGTCGCGCGCGAACAACTTGATGGCATTGCCATTCTCGATCGCGCGGAGGTCGGCGGCGGTGAAGAGTTGAGTCGACTTCAATTCTCCAACCATCGCCTCGACCGCCGCCTCCGGCATGAACGGATAATCGCTGCCGAACAGGATGCGCGATGAATCGATGAGCGTCAGAAGCGACGCGAGCGAATTATCACCCGACGCGCCGGCCGTGTCGTAAAACAGCCGCTGCAACGCGGCGATGAAACCGCCTTTCGGGCCGCGCTCCGGCGCCATGAAGCGCGAAGTCACGGCGGCGATCCGCCGCGCCAAAAACGGCAGCGTTCCACCGGCATGCGGCACGATCATCCGCACGTTGGGGCATCGTTCGAAGGTTCCGCTCATTATGAGATTGGTGATGGCGCGCGTGCTGTCGAAGGGAAATTCGATCATCGGACGCGGAAATCCTAGCGCGATATGCTCCCAGCACGGCGGAGAAGTCGGATGCATGAAGACGATCGCTTTGCGCCGATTGAGTTCATCAAACACCGGAGCAAACCTCGCGTCGCCAAGATAAATCCCTCGATAGTTGGTCAGCATCACGAAGCCATCGGCCTTCAGCACGTCGAGTGCGTAAGCAATCTCTTCCAGCGCCGCATCGACATTCGGCAGCGGCAGGCTCGCGAAGGTTCCGAAACGGCCGCGATGAGCCTGCGCGTTGCGCGCCGCGAATTCATTGACCTCGCGCGCGAGGCCGCGCGCCGCATCGTCGTCGCCGAAGTGCACGCCCGGAGACGATACCGAGAGCATCGCGGCCGCGATGCCGTGGCGATCCATCATCGCGACGGTGGTGTCGGCGTTCCAGTCCGGAAACCGCGGCATGCCATCGGGTACGCCGCCGAGCGCCGCCGTCGCAGTCGCGACATAGCCTGGCGGAAGGTAGTGCGCGTGGACGTCGATGCGGCCGGTGCTGTTGAATTCGAGAGGCATGCGTCGATCCTCCGGTGCGTGACGGCTCAAATGTCGCATCGCGCGCCGGAGTCCTGCAAACGTCGGAGTTGGTCGAAATCTCGCGACGCGCTTGATCGATTAAGATCGGCGACATAATTTCTGAATATCCCATCGGGAGAGGTTTCAAAGGCGTGAGGAAGTAACTGCTCATCCCCGGTTCGTATCGAAAACCGAACGCGAGTGCGTATGCGCCCGCGGATCTGAGGAGCAGTTATGTTCGTACGCGTTTCGAATCTCTCTTTTTCTTTTTCCGATTCCGTCGCGATCATCGCCGACGCGAATTTTCAAGTCACTTGCGGCCCTCCTAAAGGATGGACTGGAATCGTCGGCCCGAACGGCGCCGGCAAGACCACCCTGATGCGTCTCATCGCGGGCGAGATCGCGCCGTCCTCGGGTAGCGTCCATTTCGATGGCGTTGCGAGTGCGATCCTGCTGCGCCAGACCGTCGAGGACCTCACGCCGGAAATCGAGCGCTTCGCCGCATCCCTCGATGGCGACGCGTGCCGACTCTTCGGTGAACTCGCGCTGAGGCCCGAAGAAATCCCGCGCTGGCCTACGCTCTCGCCTGGCGAGCGCAAGCGATGGCAGGTCGGCGCGGCGCTGTGGAGCGATCCAGGCGTGCTGATGCTCGACGAGCCGACCGATCATCTCGATTCGGAAGCGCGCGATTATCTGATCGCGGGGCTGCGGCGCTTTCGCGGCATCGGCATCGTCGTATCGCACGACCGCGCGATGCTCGACGCGCTGTGCGCGTATACGATTCGCGTCGATCGCGGCGCGGCACGCATCTGGCGCGGCTCATATTCGGAAGCGAAGCGCGCGTGGGAAGCCGAGGAGCGCGAGTATCAGGCGGAGCACGATCGCCTCAAACGCGAGCATCAAAAGCTGCGGCGAACGCTGGCGGACAAGCGCCGCCACGCGCAGGCAGCAGAGCATCAGGCCAATTCTGGCGCGCGCCTGCGGATGAAAGGACCGCGCGATCACGACGCCACTAGCTCGGCGCGCAAGGGCAAGGCGCAAATGGCATCGGCGCGGCTCTCGCGCGATGTCGCCGTGGTTCGTGCGAAAACTGAACGCGTTACGCAGACGCTCGAACAATTCGACTTCCGGAAAAACAAAGGGCGCGCGCTGTTCGTCGATTACGTTGCGGCGCCGCAAAGCCGCGTCCTCGGCATCGATGAAGAGGTAATTTGCGCAGGGGAGAGGCCGATCCTGCACGATGTTCATCTCTCGGTGCATCGCGGCGACAAGATTCGCGTCGCGGGTCCCAACGGCGTCGGCAAGACTACATTGCTCAAGGCGATGGTCACGCGCGCACGCATCGCCTCGTTGCGATTGCTGTATGTTCCGCAGGAGCTGAGCGCCGATGACGGCGCCGCGCTCGTCAGCGATATTCGCGCGCTCAACGAGAACGATCGCGCGCGCGTGCTCACACTCGTCGCGGCCCTCGGCGTCGATCCCGAAAGAATCCTCGCGTCCGAATCGCCATCACCTGGCGAGGCGCGCAAACTCAAGCTCGCATTCGGACTGGGCACCCAGGTGTGGGCGATGGTTCTCGACGAGCCGACCAACCATCTCGATATTCCCGCGATCGAGCGGCTCGAGGACGCCTTCGCGGACTATCCGGGCGCGTTGGTGATGGTCACGCACGACGACGCATTGGCGCGCAGATGCACATCGATTCAATGGAGCCTCGCTAATGGCATCGTCATCGCATCGTCGATGTGAGCGGACGTGTGTGTTGCTGGACCGCATTGTTGAGAACGGATAACTTGGAGGCGTGCTGAGAGATGAAGGCTAAAGCAAAAAAACCTGTTCCTCGCGCGCGAAAGAAGCCGTCGCCTGCTGAGCCCTCTCGATCAGCGGCAAACGGATTTTCTGTGACCGGATCTCGAGTCGCGGAAAACGAATGGTTGAATGAGCATCCGGAAAAACTGCGCCCGTATGCCGGAGAGTATGTGGTTGTGGAAGGCCGTCGAGTCGTCGCTCATAACAAGGACGCCGCGGTCGCGGTCAAAACGGCGAGGCGCCGCGGCATTACCAGTCCGTACATTTTCTTCGTTGAGCCTCCGTTGCCGCCGAACACGTTTCGTATCGGCTTGTAAGATGTGGCTACCTCAGTCGACTTCGCTTACTCGTTCCCCTATCTGATTGACCAGTTCTCTGGAAAATCGTTTCCTGGATTGCAGTTCGACGTATCTCTACCTGGAACTTCGCATCTAACGGCATACGTGAGGGCGCATCTTGACACCGGCGCTGAGCTTTCCCTCTTCGACGGCGCGCTCGTAGTTCCTATTCTGGGAATCGATTTGATGGCGGGACGCGAAGTCAGACTAGATTCGGCCGGGGCGTTCGCCTTAAGCGCGCGAATTCACCGGCTCGAACTTTCGCACCCTGACCTGGGACGCTTCACCCTCGACGCCGCCATCAGTACCGTGCCGATCCGGCGCAATCTCCTGGGACGCGATTTCTTTCAGCACCTCCAGATCGGATTTCGCGAGTTCCATCACACCTTCCTGATTAGCGCCGCGCCCTGACATCGACATCGCTCGCGGGCGTTGAAAACCCTCCCCTCGGTCTGGTTAAAGTCTGATGATCGATACAGCGCCATGCGCTCATATCGATAACTGCGAAAACCGGAGCTGCGATGGACCAACAAATCACCCGCCCCATCCTGTGGAACGTACCCGACGCCTTCGTCGTGATCATGTATGCGCTCACGGCGCTATGGACCGCGGCGATCATCTACGCGGTGTGGCGATGGTTTCGCGTCGTGACGCTGGGGCAGCCTGAACAGGGCCGCTTCGAACAGCTTCCGCGCCGGCTCATCCTCGCGCTGCGCGATTCGTTCGGGCAAGGCGTCGTCATCCGCGAGACCTGGGGATGGATGCACTACTCCTTTTATGTTGCGTTCGTCGGGCTCTTCATCGGCACCGTGATCGTTCTCATCAATGATCCGAGCCTCGGACCGATCACGCCGGTGCAGATCGTGCTGAAGAAGCTCGGCATTCCGGTATTTTTCTACTACGGCGATTTCTACCTCGTTTACAAAGCCGCGATGGACACCTTCTTCCTGCTGCTGATTCTCGGCGTGCTCGCAGAAGGTGCGCGGCGCGCGTTTCGGCGTCCCGCGATCCTGAGCGCGCCGCCGGCGGACAAGGTGATCGATAACCTGGAAAATCGTCTCGGCTACGAAGTCCCGATGCTGATGATGGTGCTGGTTGCGATCACCGGCTTGATGCTCGAAGGCGCGCGCATCAACGCGCAGCATCCGGATTTCACGGAATGGGCCTATATCGGGCGTCAAGTCGCGAAGATCGAAGGCGCATTCGGCGCCGGCGTGATGTACCATCGCGGACTCTGGATCATCCACGTCATCCTCGTGTTCGGCCTGCTGTTTTGCTTCCCGTTCAGCAAGCTGCGCCATCTGTTCTTCGCGCCGACCAATCTTTTCTTCCGCAACCTGAAGCCGCGCGGACGGCTCGCGCCGATCAAGGATTTCGAAAACGCAGAGACCTTCGGCGTCTCACAAGTCGAACAGTATGGATGGAAGACGCTGCTCGATATGGCGTCGTGCCTCGAATGCGGCCGCTGCACTATCAACTGCCCCACCTTCAACACCGGCAAGACGCTCAATCCGAAATATCTGGTCGTCGAGCAGCGCGAGCATCTTCTGAGCAAGGCGCCGTTCCTCCTCGCGCAGAAGGCCGCGGCGAAAAACGGCAACGGCGAGCTGCCGCAATATACCGGTCCTGACATGATCACCGAGGTAGCGACCGAGGCAGCGGTGTGGGAATGCACGACCTGCGGGTGGTGCGAGGAGGGTTGCCCGGTCGGCATCGAGCACATCCAGCGCATCGTCGACATGCGCCGCTACGACGTGCTGATGGAATCGCGCTTCCCGCAAGAAGTAACCAGCGCGTTCAAGGGCATCGAGAATCAGGGCAATCCGTGGGGCCTGGCGGCGGAGAAACGCGACGAATGGGCCAAGGGTCTCGACATTCCTCAGATGGCCGAGCTCGAAGATCCGAGCGACATCGATGTGCTGTACTGGGTCGGATGCGCGGGCTCATACGATGAGCGCAACCAGAAGGTCAGCCGCTCGTTCGCGGGCCTGATGAAACAGGCAGGCGTGAAATTCGCCATTTTGGGCAAAGAGGAAACCTGCACCGGCGATCCCGCGCGCCGGCTCGGCAACGAATACCTCTACGCGACGGTGGCAGCGCAAAATGTCGAGACGCTCAATCGCTATAAGCCGCGGCGCATCATCACGCAATGCCCGCATTGCTTCCACAATCTGAAGAACGAGTATCCGGACTTCGGCGGTGACTATCAGGTCATGCACGAGGCGGAATTCCTCGATGAGCTGATCAAGGCCGGCCGCCTGAAGCCTCGGCACGCAGTCAACGAGCGCATCACCTATCACGATCCGTGCTACATGGCGCGGCACAATCGCCAATGGGACGGGGCGCGCAACGCGTTGCGCGCGATTCCCGGCACCGAGGTCGAGGACGTCGATCAGTCGAAGAATCGTACTTTTTGTTGTGGCGCGGGCGGCGGATGTATGTGGAAGGAAGAACACGAAGGCACCCGCATCAACCAGAAGCGCTTCGATCAGATAAGCGTCGCGAATCCGAAGACGCTCGCGGTCGGATGTCCCTTCTGCATGACGATGATGGAAGACGCGCTGAAGTCGCGCTCGCTGGAGGATCAGATGCGGGTGCGCGATCTCATCGAGATCGTCGCGGAATCCACCGAGCCTCCCGCAAAGTAACGTGATACACTGTTGTCATGCGATTCACGGCAGTTTTCCGAAAAGTACCCGAAGGATACATCGGATTTGTGGAGGAGTTACCTGGCGCAAACACGCAGGGCAAAACCCTCCAGGAAGCGCGCTCAAACTTAAGGGAGGCCATCAAGCAGATTGTCGAGGTAAACCGTTCCAGAGCGCATGAGTTCTATTCCGGAGGAGAGGTGATCAAGGAACCCATCGAAGTCAATTTGGGATGAAACGGCGCGATGTGCTGCGACATCTGCAGCGGCACAACTGCTCTGTCTTGAGGGAAGGCGGCTCTCATACCATCGTCGGACGCAACGATAAGCCGAACTCGACCGCCCTTCCGCGACATTCCGAAATCAACGACTACCTGGTTAGGAAAATCTGCCGCGACCTTGAAATTCCTGAGCCCTGAACAATGAGGCTGACTTGAATAGTGAAGCGCTGCATCCACTGAATCGTGGATTCGAGTGGACGCCGATCGTCGGGCCGTTTCGAAGAATCACCGAGGCGCAGGCGCGATCATTCAACGATAAGGGATTCTTCGCGCTCGAAGATGCCATCGATCGCGATACCGTCGCGCGCGTGATTACCGAGATTGATCCGCGCGAGGCCAAGATGGAGGAGTTTGTGCGCGCGCAACCCGGCCGCCGCCTCATGATCTCCGAGGCCGACGGCATCAGCTTCACGATTCATCTGGTGCGCCGCTCCCAATTCATGCGCGAGTTTTCGGCGTCGCAAGTCTTTGCAGATTTATGTCACGATCTCATCGGACCGGACGTGCGCCTCTACTGGGATCAGGCGGTGTACAAGAAGCCGGAGTACCCGAAACATTTTCCATGGCATCAGGACAACGGCTACACCTTCATCGAGCCGCAGGCGTATCTGACTTGCTGGATCGCGTTGACTGATGCGACGATCGGCAACGGATGTCCGTGGGTGATTCCCGGCGGGCATCTGCGCGGGACGCTCAAACATCGCGCGAGCGAGACCGGTTACGTATGCCGCGAGGACGACGGCCCCGAGGCGACGCCGGTTCCGGTGCTCGCCGGCAGCATCGTGGTGTTCTCCTCGCTGACGCCGCATCGTACCGGCCCGAATGTCACCAGGGATGTACGCAAAACCTACATCTTGCAGTATGCGCCGGAGGGCGCGCGGATCGCGCCGGGAACTCCCGCATCGATGGGTGTGACGCCGGGCGCGCGATGCGACGCGCCCGATCGTCAGTATCTCATCTTGAAAGATGGCCGACGCGTCGCTCCGCCTGCCATCACTACTTCTTGAGGTCCGACAGAAACTCCAATATTGCGGCGTTCACCTCGCGAGGCTTTTCCTGCTGTGTCCAATGTCCTGAGCCCTTGATGAGCACCGTCTTGCGCAAATTCGGCACCCACGTCGTCATGCCCTCGGCCATCTCGGGCCGCAGCACCACATCGAGCTCCGCCGTGATCATCAGCGCGGGCTGATTGACCTTCTGCTCAAGACTCGCGCTCTGCTCCCAATTCCGATCGATGTTGCGATACCAGTTCAGTCCGCCGCGAAAGCCGGTCTTCTCGAATGCCTTCACGAACACATTGAAATCATCGTCGGTGAGAAATTTTCCGTGCGGCGCGTCCACCAGGCGTTCGAGAATTCCTCCGCCCGCCTGTCCAAACACTCCAGGCGGCGCCTTGCGGATCTCCTCCGCGGTCATCTTCGGCGGATCCTGGTAGAAGCCGCGCAGCGTGCGACGCACGTCGCGCTCGAGTTCCTTCTCGGCGACGCCCGGCTCCTGAAAATACAAGACGTAGTGAAATCCGCCTGCCGCCATCGCGCGCATCAGCTCGGTCGGCTTCATCGGCGGCCGCGCCATGAAGGGCGTGTTGACGCCGATCACGCGTTCGAACCGCGCGGGATACATCATCGGCGCATTCCACGCGGTAAATCCGCCCCAGTCATGGCCGACGATGACGCACTTGTCGATGCCGAGCGCGTCGAGCATACCGACTATGTCGCCGACGATTTGCCGTTGCGTGTACGCCTCGATTGGTTGCGGACAATCGGTGTCGCCGTAGCCGCGCTGGTCGGGCGCGATGGCGCGAAAGCCCGCGTCGGCGAGCGCGCGAATCTGATGACGCCAGGAGTACCAGAGTTCCGGGAAGCCGTGGCACATGACGATTGGAAAGCCCTCGCCAGCTTCGACCAGATGCATCTTGATGCCATTGGTATTTACAAAGCGATGTCGGAAGTCATTCATCTCGGAACCTCGAGGAATATTGTTCAACAGCACTCGATCATGCGGAAATCGACAAGGCTACGCTAGAGCACGTTCTTTTTTGTCTGCCCACAACGTCTATTGTGGTCCCTGTTAATCTGTGTTTCCGGGTTTTTTCAATTTGCGTTGACATTAATTTCGTCAAGACCCTATCCTGTCGATCAAACAACATCGGTCCAAACAGGCTGGAGGAGTAGCGTAAAATGAATCGCGATTTTGAATTCAAACAGTTGCTGCGCGCGTATCGCGGCGGCATCATCAGCGAAGCCGCTTTCGAAACTGAAATGGCCAAACTCGAAGGTGGGGCGCCTGCGGCCAACGGCGACGCCGGCGGCTTCCACGCGTTCGGCAAAACCTACAAGTCCGAGCGCGCCGCGATCGTTAGCTTTCTCGACAAGGTTCGCGCAGGCGAGGCCAACGGTGGCGAGGCATTCGCGGCGTGGGCGTCGGTATGCACCACCGATTGCATCAAAACCGGCATCCGCATGATTGCCGAGCGCGAGGCTTATCACGCGAGGATTTTCGAGCAGCGCTTGATGGAACTGGGTGGCGAGAAGCGCGCGGGTGCGACCGAAGAGGGCCACAAGTTCAAAGAATACCTCGGCGATCCGAACATCCCCGACAACGAGAAGCTGCTGCGCTTCACCAAGAGCGTCGGCGACCCCAAGGAAGCCATCAAACCGATTTGTGACTTCGCGGCGCTTATCAAGGAAGATATCCAGACCAAGGAAGCGCTGCGTCTGTTCTCGGAAGACGAACTCTCGAGCACAACTTGGGTATGGGAATCGTGCGCGGCGCTCAACAAGCCCGCCGAGGCTAAACCCGCCGAGCAGGCGATGGCACAAGCTTAATTTCTAGATCCCTCGCAAATGCGAAAAGAGCGGGACCCGATGGTCCCGCTCTCTTTTTCCACAACTGCGACGCGCTATGGGCGCTTATGGGTTGGTTGCCGGCGGTGCGGACGCGGCCGGAGAGGCGCCAGGGCTGCCGCCCATCATATGCCCGCCCATTCCCGGCATCCCCGGACGGCCCATTCCCATTCGAGGTTCGCGCTTGGTGTAGCCAGCCGGAATCTCGAACTCACTCGGGTCAATCTTCTTCGATTCGATTTTGGTCACTTCGGTCTTCGAGACGACCGGAGGACGATTGGCCAACTGCTTCTTAAGTTGTTCGGCGGCGGCAGGAGGCAGGTTAGGCATGTTGATCGTCCCCATCTTGGTGGTGACGTCCTCCACCAACGGAATGCCGGCGGGCATCTGGGTCGGCATCGTGATGTTGGTGTCCTTGAGCTTGGCCATCATGGCCTTTTGAAATTTTGTATAGTCGGCGGCGCCGGGCGCCTTGGTCGAGACGCAATACACCATCGAGAAATCGCCCATCGCGATTTTTCCGGTCCCGTTGTAATCGTCGCATTTGTAGCCGGCGACCGTACGACTGGTGCCGGCCTTGGTGAACTGCGAGGCGTGCAAGCCCGGGCCACCGACCGCCTGCGCCATCATGCCGTGGGGCGGAAACGGCGCCTCCATGTAATTCTTCTGGGCCGGGTCAATGATCTGCATAGTGCCTTTGTCGAGGTCGAAGATGACCGCGCGGCCGCCTTCGATGATCATTTTCTGCTTGTTGCCTTCGATCATCATGGTGCGCTGACGGGGTGGCTGCGGCGGCCCGCCACCACTGACGAGACTTTCGCTCTCGGTGATAACCACGCCGGCCAATGCCGGTCCTGACGACATGACCAGTACCATCGCGGCTGCCAGCGCTGCGACACGTTTCTTCATTGCGATCCTCCGCTCATCCTAAGGCGACGATTTTATCCGTGCGGCCGGCGCCCCTGTCGGTTCCGACGGTGATCCGATGAATCATCAGGCTGAGTAGCCCGAAAAGAACCCATACCATTTCCTTGATCCGGCGCAGCAAACCGATAGCAAAGCCTACTCCGGCCGGATATCCGAGCAGGGCCAGAATCAGCGCCTTGCCGCCTTCCTGGCTCACTAATTTGGCCGGTATCAGGAACGTCGCCCGCTCGAGCAACAATCCTGCGGCCTCGACCAGTAAGGCAATTTCCATACTTGCGGGTTGATGCAGCAATCGGAGCAGGATGTAGATTTCGATCGGTCCGAGACTCCAGGCGAACAGGTAGCAAAGAGACGACAGGAAGAGTCGCTCGTGCTGGTGTGCATAAAAGTCGAGCAGGAACTGGTCCGCCTCGTCGGCGGAAGCTTCGTATTCTTCAGCGTCAATGCCCGGCACTTTGGCCGCCGCCGATACCAGATATGAGAAGGGATGCTTGCGCTGGACATACAGGAATCCCGCTATCAGCGCTAGCGCGAAGATAAAACCGCCCAGCAGCGCCCAGAAAAAGTCGCTGCTGCGCGGAATCAGTTGTATGGACATCAGCAACGCAAGAGAGATGAATGCGATCTGACCTACCATTTCACAGAGCGATGCGGCGACCACGGTGCCGAGCGCCAACCCCATGTCGAGACTGCGCCGTACCATCATCGCCATCACGAATTGACCGCCGAGTTGTGCTGACGGCGTTACATAGTCGACCGCTTCGCCCGCGATTCGCGCGAAAAAAAGCTGACTGAAGGGCAACGCGCGATACGGACCGATCGTCACCATCCATCCCAGCGTGTTGGCGAGGCGCGCGAAGGTTTCCAGCGAAATCGTCAGCACCAGGCCCCAACCGGCCAGCCGCACATAGGCGAACACCTCGCGGGTTCCGAAATGGCTAAGGAACCAGACATAGAAGCCGAGGGCCAGGACGACGATGATAGTTTCGAGGCGGCGCATTTGGGCGAACGGTCAATTGTTCCAGCCGAATGCCAGGTGCGCAACATCACGGTTTCGTTGGGGTAGGCCGTCAGTTTTGAAGTTCGGCCACTAAAGCCGCGAATGGGATTCCGGGTAGGGGGCGTTCCGCGAACGTCCCATAAAAATCCTCGATGGCTTTGGTCCTTGCGGGCACGGATGCGCTTCGCGCGCTCAGGATTCAACGGGTCGTTAGCGAACGACCCCTACCCAGAAAGGTGGGCGCGGCCGAAGAGGAAGCGCTGCGCGCCGGTTACGATTTCGAGCGCGGTCATCGCCAGGCACAGAACCGGGCCGATCCAGCTCAGATAGTGCGTCGACGCGACCATCGCCAGCACGGCGAAAAATATCAGCGCCTCGGTGCGTTCCAGGATTCCCGGCGGATAGTCGATGAGCTTCGGTCCGGTACGCTCCATTGCGGCGCCGACGGCGAGGAACACGGTGATATTCACATACCAGCTCGCAACCAGCAGCAGCGCATAGAAATTTAGCTCCGGATGCCGCCATACGATGCCGACAATCACCGCGGCCTCGACCACGCGATCGAAGCATAAATCCATCACGCCGCCGAATGGTGTCGATGCGCCGCCGAACTGGCGCGCGAGGGTGCCGTCGAGCGCATCGAGCGCCGCGCTCACCGCGAGCAGCAGGATTCCGAGGCCGACGTGCTCGATCGCGAAGGCCACGCCAGCTATGACTCCGATGATTGCGGCCGCAATCGTCGCGCCATTCGCGGTGATGCCGATGCTGTGGAGTGTGCGCGCGCCGGTTGCCTGTAGGCGCTGGATAACGGGGCTGGCGCCCAGGATACTGTCGAGCATTCGTCAGCCGGCCGCGGCGGAAAGCTCTTCGAGCGTCGCGCCACGGGTTTCCGGCGCGAACATCATGACGATCGCGGCGCCGATTACGGGCCCGATGCTCACGACCGCCACGGCATTGCCCAGCCCGCCCATCGAGCGCGACAGCGCGCCGATGGTGAAGGGAGTCGCCAGGCTCGCGATCGCGCCGAGCAGGTTGACCGTCATGCTGTAGGAGGTTGCGCGGATTTCGGTCGGGAACAGCTCCGCCGAATATGTCGCGGTAGCCGTACGCGCTGCCTGAAAGGCGACAACCGTGATGACCATCGAGGTCAGCATCGCGGCGTGGGTGTCGGTCTGGAACAGCGCGAAGATCGATACCGCGCCGAGGATGTAGGTCGCGCTGATGGTGGCCTTCCTGCCGACGCGATCGAGCATCCATCCCGCGGCGAGATGCCCGAACGTGCCGACGATGTATGCAATCACGACCGCCTGGCCAATCTGCGACGAGGTCCAATGATGGTCGCGTTTGGCATAGAGACTGAAGAAGGTCACCGCCGGCGTGCCGACCAGCCCGACGCTGTTCCATAGCAGCGCGACGAGGAGCAAACGTCCTCGATACGGTCCGCGAAATGGCGCGAACGCCTGCGCAATCGAGGCGCCGACCTTTTTCAACGCGACAATCTGCTCCGGCGTGCGCGCCTCGCGCGTCGCTACGAAGCGGCTGGTCTCGCGAAGGTTGCGGCGCATAAAGGCGACCAGCAGCAACGGCGCGATCCCGATGAAATACATCCCGCGCCATCCGAACGACGAATCGGCGACGCGGCCGTAAAGAAAACCTCCCGCGACGACGCCGAGCAGCCCAACCATATGGAGGAGCGCAACGCCGCGTCCGCGCGAGGAATCGGGAAACTCCTCGCTAATCATGATGATCGCGACGCCGAATTCGGCCGAGAGAAAAATCTGCGCGCACGATTGGAAGATGGTGAAGCTCGCGAGGCCCCGGGAAATCGCGGTCAGGAACGTGAACCCCGCGTAAAATAGCACCGTTATCGACATGATCGGCTTGCGTCCGATGCGGTCCGAAAGCATCACGACGAAGAACGCGATCATTCCGCCCAGCCGCACGAACGACGCCATGGTGCCGACCGCGCGATCGTCCAGATGAAAAGTCTTTGCGATATCGGGGGTGCAAAGATGAAAGATGGTGACGTCGTAGCCCTCGAAAATCGTTACCGACATCAGCAGCGCGAGCAGCGTCCAGAGGTAGCTGTCGGAAATACCCACCATTGCGGAGAACCGACCGACCGGGCGTGCGTCGGCCGGCGAAGCAGGAGCATAGCGTGGATTGTTTTGCGCCATGGCGATTAGGAAAATGTCTACGCGACCAACGCTCCCAAATCGATGACTCAAGGGCAAGCGTCAATCTTGCCGCGCTTCGACCAGATAGGAGTACGATCCGGTTTGTTTCGCGATTCATCCATTCGCATTCGCCGCTTCGCGCTGTGCGCGATCATCTTGTGGGTGCTGTTATTGGCGGGCGCGCCTCGAGCCTGGTCGCTCGACTTCCCTCCCTCGGATTTCGATATCCTAAACGCCAATAACCGAGAGCTCATCGGTCACGGGCACTACACCCTCGAGCAGACTTCTAGCGGCATGACCCTTCGTGGGGAAAGTCGCTACCTCAACGGCGAATACGATATCGAGGAGGACAAGCTGGCCGCTGGAGACGCCACTCTGACGCCGCCACTGCTGAGCTTTCGCCATGATTTCTTCGACGCTGCCGGTGCGCCCGTAAACACTGGGCGTCTGGACACGCAGACCGGCCTCGGCGTTTGCGGAAAATCCGAGGCAGGGATGCTCGAGCTCAAGACTGAGCAGTTCAAATTCCCCGATGACATCTACGCCGGCTCCAGTATCCTGATTCCGATTCAGAATTTCGTTCGTCGTCGAGATCTCGCCGAGGTGCTCCATCTGCACGTTTTCAATTGCGCACCGACGCCAAAGATAATCGCGGTGGACGTAAAGCCACAATCGCAGCCGCAAACCTGGGCCGACTATCCGGGCGATTTGGAAAGGACCGATATCATCGCGAACTTTGGTTTTTGGACGGTGATGATCAAGCCCTTCATCCCGAAACTCGCGGCATGGTTCGATCCTTCGCAAAACATGCTGCTGGTCGGTGCGCAACTGCAGCGCTATTACAAGGGCACGAAGATCATCTTGGTGCGCAAGCGCGAGGCCGCGATCATCAATGGCGCGCCGGACAGGTTCCGCCGCTGCCTTCAACTCCACCGTCGCCTTAAAGGGAGGCGCGAAGCGGCGTAGCCGCGCCGGGCGCTCCGAGGGCGGAGCGCAGCGTAGTCCGAGGAAACCTAAGATGAGGCGCGAAGCGGGCGTGCCGCGCCGCAGGCGCTCCGAGGGCGGAGCCAGCTAGCCGAGGCGGAGCGTGAGCGCGCAGCCGCGCGAGGCGCACTACGAGGCGGAGTCGGAGCGAGGCCAAATTGAGAAAGAAGAACAAATTGCGAGTGCGAACGGTTCGCACTCGCGAAAATTTAGAAGTGCGTAGCGCCGCCCTCGTCAAAATGACGCACGGGCGAGGCCTTCGGTTTGACGTATTGAAAGGAGGTCTGGCACTGGGTGCAAGTGCCTTGCGGCTGGCTGCCGGTGCGGCGAACCAGTTTGATGTTACGCACGATTCCGTCGGTGCACAGATGCGCGGCGACGGGGAAATCGTAGACGGTGCGAATCGTCGCAGTCTGTTCGGCCATTCTCTTCCCTAACGCTCCCTCATGCAGAATTTTCCTTCTTCGCAGGTCCGCGCTTTCGGTTGATAGCTCTATGCGCGAACAGTGCGAGGACCAAATGTAGCGCAAATTTTTTGTCGATCAATATTTAGACGGCGCTTGAGTGAAATTTTTTTTACCGCTGGCTTTGAAAGTGACGATCTCGAACGGGCGCAGATTCACTTCCAGCCATCCGTCACGCCTCCGTCGCACTTCCGACCTTTGCAACGGCCGTACCGCGAGGTCGACGACCCGTCCGATCCGCCCTTCGCCGAAGGAGAAGCGCGCCGTCTCCGGATTCGGCGACATGCTAAACGCCCTCGCCACGTAGGCGTTTTTGCGATCGAGCGCTCTCACGGTGGAGAACATCACGCGCGGGCTATCGCAGGAAAAAAGTTGCATCGATGCAACTGGGGCGACGGGCGCGCGGGTCGAGAAGACCCGAGGCGGGACAGTGTATGTCACCATTTGAGGCATCACGTCGGCGTCCAGATAGCCGCGGCGCCAACTCGTGATTGCAAATTGAAAGGCATGCTTACCCTGCTCCTGCGCGCCGGGCGTGTCGAACTCCGGACCTGCGCCCCCGTCGCGCGTCGCGAGATCGGAGCGCGAGAGCCGCCCGATGCATCGCAGCAGCGTGAGCAGGAGCGTGGTGCCGTTCTGCTCCGGACGCGCCTCGACTTCGTAGATACCGCGGCTCGCGAGCGCCACCGAAAGCGCATCTGACTCGATCATCGTGATGCTTCGATGAGGGAAGGTGGGATAAATGACCTCGGTGCCGCGCGGCTCGGCCGGCGTCAGAGGGCGTCGCACGATGGCGAAGCTGGAATCAGATATGGCCTCCGTCGCAGCGACCGGCGTCCGCAATGCGGCTCTAAGCCGATGATCCCGGGAGGAATTTTGCACTTCGGAGTCGAATTCGATTCGCTTCAAGCCCGCATAAATCGTGGCTGTCAGGATGATCTGGAGAGGTCGGCGTTCGGTTGCGCGGCTAGCGCGATCTTGCGTCAAAGCGGCGGGAATTTCGAAATCGAGCCGAACCCGCATCCTGCTTCGGGCGGGCTTTTCTTCCATCGTTTCTGTGCTGATGCGGATGGGTTCCGAAATCGCCGCGCCATCGCCCACCGGATCGAAGTTGTACTCGTCCCCGCGGTCGCCATCGTCCTCGAAATAGAGTTCCAGGGGCTGGCCATTCTCCTTGTCGAAGATGCGCAGCCCACGAGGTACCGCGTCGATGCGATAGAACTCGTTCTCGATTTCATCAGCGCTGGAGGTCGATTTCGCGGGCGACTCCTTCTCATTGACCATCCGATAGAACGAAAACCCGCACTGCGTCAGGTCCTTCGCCATGAAGCTGACCCTCGAGCGTTTGCCTGCCGGCTCGATCGCGAGCGGTATTCGGTTGCCGGCGCTATCGAGGACTGCGCGGAACATCCTTATCCAGCTCGACCTCGCCGGTCACGACCCCTTCGCGCGCGAAGGTAGGATTGAACACCGCCAGCATTGGCTCGCCGGCGGCGCCATCGAGCAGGGCCTTCGAGGCTTTGCGGACAACAGCCTCTCCAAGCATCGCCGCCTGATCGAAACGGTACTTCATGTCCTCGTGGACCTGGTCGACCGAGCATCCGCAAATCGAATCGTGCGGATGATTCTGAATCTCGGTGCGCCATGCGAGGTCGAGGAAGCCGGATAGATCTTCGCCCCGGCCGAGCGCGTTGGCGAGCGCGGCGAGTGGGTCAGCATAGCCTTCCAGCAGGATGCAATTGGCGAAATCGCGCTGCTTGATCCAGGTCCGGGCCGAGGTCACGCCCGGCAGCAGATGCGCGCGGCTGGGCGAGCGCAACTCTTCGCGATGAGTCGGGACGCCATCGAGCGGCGCCTCGGACAGCCGCTTGAGATAGTCTTCGAGCCGGCCGACCTCGAAGCTTAAATCGTCGCGGCCGGCGACCTCAGCGATGCGATCCATCAGGCGCGGGTCGGGCGGCGCATGATCGGTCCCATTCATCACGAGAATCGGTGTGCCGTCGGCGAATTTGCGCTCGCACGAGGCAATCTGTCGCGCGCGATCAAGCAGCGCATCGGCGGACTCAAGCGGCAGGTTCGCGCCGTTGGAGTATCCGAACGGCAGATACACGGTGAAGACGCGGCTGCCGTCGGGCGCCTCCCAGATGAAGCGATTGCGATTGACCTCGCGCGGAGCGCCACGCCATAGCACCGCGGTTTTGAATCCGAAGCCGGCAAGGATTTGCGGCATCTGTGCGATATGCCCGAACTGGTCGGGCAGATAACCGGCCTCGAGCGGACGCCCGAAGCGGCGCGCCGTCGCCATCCCGATTTGGAGGTTGCGAATCATCGCCTCGCCGCTCACGAGGAAGCTGTCGGCCAGCACATACCATGGCCCAACGGCGATTTTTCCCGACTTGATCAGCTTCGCAAGGCGCGCGCGATTTTCCGGGCGGATTTCCAGGTAGTCGTCGAGCACGATGGTCTGGCCGTCGAAGTGGAAATGCGGAAGTTTGCCGGACTCGACCAACGGAAGCATCCGATCGGTCATCGCGACGAGGCGTGCGCGCATCTGCTGAAACGGCTGATACCACTCGCGATCCCAATGCGTATGAACGACCAAAAATAACTTATCCATTTTTCTTGTCTGGTTCCCCTTCCCCTTCAGGGGAAGGGGTTAGGGGTTAGGTCGGTCTGCGCGGAATCAGCACCTTGCGCCGCAGCATCATGATGGTCTCATTGCGCTGATTGAACCCGCGCGTCTCGACATAGACGATGCCGCGATCGCTCTTGCTCGTCGACGGCGTGACTTCGAGCACGGTGGTCTCGGAATAGAGCGTGTCGCCCGCAAACGTCGGCCCCGTATGCCGCGCCGATTCGTATTCGAGGTTCGCGATCGCGGTCTCGCTGATGTCTTTGACGCTCATGCCGACCACGATCGCGAGCACCAGCAATCCATTGACGAGGCACTTGCCGTGCTGCGAATTCGCCGCATAGGCCGCATCGAAATGGATCGGGTTGGTGTTCATCGTGAGGAGGGTGAACCAGGTATTGTCGACCTCGCTGATGGTGCGTCCGGGCCAGTGCTTGAAGACCTGGCCGGGAGCAAAATCCTCCAGGTAGTTACTCATGACTTATCCATCACTTCGCGGATCTTCCCCTCCAGGCCTTTGATCCATTCGTTGAAGTCAGCGTCGCGATCGACGACAACTTCGAGCTTGCCTGACTTATCAATACCGACACGGCCGGGACTCTCGGTGCGCAGCGGAATCACGATCGCCTCGCGCGAGATGCCCATCGGTTCGATGATCGCGAAAATTTTTTCGATTTCCTTGAGCGTGACGGCTTTCAGCACTGCATCCCTCGCAGCAGGTGGTTTCGGTACTCTTTTACATAGGGCGCGCGCGACGTAACCTCAACCTTAGGTACATCTCCACGAAAGAATCGCGAAGCGGACCGGAAAGATCCTCGGAGTGAGGCGCGAAGCGGGCGAAGCCACGCCGCAGGCATACCCGAGGCGGAGCGAAGCGGAGTCGAGGGACATTTGATATGACGGGAACGATCAAGAAAGTGATCAAAGACAAGGGCTTCGGCTTCATCACGCCAGACGACGGGAGCGACGAGGTGTTTTTCCATCGCTCGCGCCTGTCGCCGAAAGTCTATTTTGAAGACCTGCGCGAGGGCGAGCGCGTGCAATTCGATGTACGTCCGGGGGAGAAAGGGCCGCAGGCGTTCAATCTGCGCCTCGGATAAAATTCTTCCTGCGCGTCTCAGCGCGCTCACGGAAATGACACCTCTGTACCGGACCGTTTCCATCGCATTTCGCTCACTCCAGATGCTCTTGTGGGGCGCCATTGGCATCAGCGTCTTTTGCTCGCGTCTCGCGGTCGAGAGTTTCGGCGACCGTCGCTTCAGCAGGTCAGCGACGCTGCGCGCGCTCGGACGCGCGATGCGCGTGATGCTGGAAGGGCTCGGCGCCACCTTCGTCAAGGTCGGGCAAATTATGAGCACGCGGCCCGACCTGCTGCCCTCAGAGATTATCGCGGAGCTGGTGCAGTTGCAGGAAAACGTCCGGCCGTTCGCCGCAGCGGAGGCGAGGCGCATCATCGAGGAAGATCTGCGCCGTCCGCTGAAGGAGCTGGTCGACGAATTCGATGCGATCCCGATCGCCTCGGCCTCGGTCGCGCAGGTCCATCGCGCGAAGCTCAAAGGCAGCGGCGCGCCGCTCGCGATCAAGGTGCGCCGACCCTCGATTGCACGGTGGGCGGAACTCGATCGCTCGATCATCCTCGGCATCGCGCACGCACTCGAGCTGATTCCCTCGATGCGGATGGTGTCGCCGGTCGAGTCGGCGCGCCAGTTCTGCGACGCGATCAATCGCCAGCTCGATTTCCGGCGCGAGGCCGCCAATAACCTACGCTTCCGCGCCAACTTCGCCGGCGAATTTTACGTCGTGTTCCCGCGGGTGTATGAAAATCTCTCCAGCGAGCGCGTGCTGACGATGGAATTCGTCGAGGGCTATCGCGACAGCGAGCTCAGCGCGGTGGGAATCGATCCGAAAAAAGTCGCGGGCCTCGGTATGCGCGTGTTTTGCAAGATGACCTTCATCGACGGGTTCATCCACGCCGATTTGCATCCGGGGAATATCCGCTTCATGCGCGACAACCGCATCGCACTGTTCGATTTGGGGCTGACCGCCGAGCTAACCGACGAGGACCGTCTGATGTTCGCGCAGACCATGTTCTACATGGCCAACGGGATGGGCCACGAGCTGGCGAAGCAGATGTTCGATCTGACGGAGCATCGCGCCGATATCGACTACGCCGCGTACGAGCGCGAGATCACCGAATACCTGACCCGCTTCGTCAATCAGCCGCTCGGCGAAATCGAAATGTCGGTCGCCATCGGGAAATTTTTCGACATCTATCGCCGCTACGGAATGCGTCTCGACGGCCGCTACACGGTGCTCAACGTTTCGATGATGGTATGCGAGGGGTTGGGCAAGAAGCTCGACCCGAGCCTCGACATCACGGCGGAAGCAAAACCGTTCCTCGCGGCCGCGCTCGCGCCGCTGGCCAGGACCGCGACCGCAGCGAGGTAGTGATGCATTCACGCAACGCTAACCGTCAATCTGCCGTGCGTCCGGCGGCGCCTTTCGTGGACGCGAATGTCCACATCGCAGCCCAATCTGGTCAGCAGCGCGCAGAGTCTTTCGACGGAAAACTTTTCCAGGCGCCCGCGCAGAATCGCTGAGACCTTTGGCTGATCCAAACTGAGGATTCGTGCCGCTTCGATCTGTGTCAGGCCTCGCGCTCGGATGAGCCGCGCGATTTCGATCGCGAGGTCGGCTTTGGTGTCGAGTTCTTCAGCGTCGGGAAGTTCGAGGTCTTTGAATACGTTTCCGCTACTGATCTTGTAATCGGTGAATTTGCCGCTGCGCATCAGCTTTCTCACTTGGACTTTGGTTCGTTCTCGCGCCACAAATGCATTTCATTCGCTCGTTTGAACCGCTCGGCGATCAGATCCATTTCCCGTTTCGGGGTTGAAATCCCAGACTTCGATTTCTTCTGAAATGCGTGGAGGACATAGATCGCTTCTTCAAATTTGACAGTATAAACAGCACGATAGGTGTTGCCGTCAAAGTTCTCGACGATTTCCAGAACTCCCGCACCTCCAAATCCTCTCAACGGCTTTGCATCAGGATGCTTTTCTCCGAGTTGGGCAGACTTCAGTGCGAAACCGAGATGACGCTGCGCGGGGTTTGGGAAATCGTTTCAGATCATCGAGACTGCGGCGCACCCATATAACCGGTTTCAATTTCATCGCGAAGCCGGAATCGATTTTAATATTATGCCCGAACGGGTATAGTGGAACAAGGCGCGATTCGGCAGAACCTCTAGCGACTCAGGCGGGGGTCGCCTTCGCGGATGCAGCCCGCACGAAGATCCTGGATGTGATGCGAGGCGCTCGGAATGTCATGCGATGCCCACTGCGCGTCGCCGCGAACTTTCATTTGCGCATCGAAGCAATCGTCATATTTCGTAAACTTCTTGAGCACTTTCCATTTCTCGCATGAGACCGGCCGATGGTCCTTCATGCACATCGGAAAGGTGCCGTCGGGTCCGAGCATCGGAATCGCGAGGAACCACGCAGTGAGCAGGATCGCCGACTGCGCGCGAGGCGTTGTCATCTCAATGGCAGCCGCAACCGCCGCCGCAACATCCGCCAGGAGGTGCGCTGAGCGCCGCACCGAGGCCATTTCCATTCATCGCTTCGGCCGCTGCCGATGCGCCATTGCCGTTGGAGCGCGCCGCGAAGGTAGACATCTCGCGACTCAGTTGATGACCGTTGCAATGCGGGCATTCGGCGTCGCCAGGATGGCCCGCGCGCACGAACGCCTCGAAAGATACTTCGCAGTCGTCGCATCGATATTCGTAAATCGGCATCTCGCGGACTACTCCTCGATTGGTTGCGCGTACTCGACCAGCACGCCGCGCGTCGCCTTGGGATGAAGAAAGCAAATCATGCCCGCCAAGCCTTTGCGCGGCTTCTGATCGATGAGCTGGATTCCTTTGGCGCGCGCGGCTTCGAGGTCGGCATCGACGCCGTCGCTTTCGAAGCATACGTGATGGAGTCCGCCGCCGCGCCGCGCGAGGAACTTGCCGACTCCGCCGTCGGGATTGATCGGCTCGAGCAGTTCGATCTCGCTGCCGCCGGCGTTGAGCAGCGCGGCCTTCACGCCCTGATCCGCAATAGTGGCGCTCTTGATGAACTCAAGCCCGATCGTATCGCGCCAGAACTTGAGTCCCTCTTCGAGATTCGGCACCACCACCCCGACATGATGAATCCGCTTCAGCATCGCGCTAATTGGATGCCTGGCGATTAAGACACAGCTTGGTCTGCAGCGCGTTCCACTTCGCCGCCATTTCGGGAGAGCCGAGGCCCGGATGCTCGGCGCGCGTCTGCGCCAGCTTGGAGCATGCGCCCTGCACGTTGCCCTGCTCGGAGTAAATCTCAGCGATGTTGTACTTGGCCTCGTACCATTGGTTGTCAGATTCTGCCGCAGTGCTCTCGACTGTGGTCCACAAGGTAACGGCGTCCTTGAGGTCATGCTTGGACTGCGCGATGCGCGCCAGACCGGCGTTGGCATCCGGCGATGCAGCATCGGCCTTTACAACTTCCTGGAAGATTTTTTCGGCCTTGGGCTCCTCTCCGGTCGCCATCTCGGCCTGGCCGAGAATCGATAGCGTGCCGGTGAGATTCTTCGGCTGCATCTTCTTTTGCGCAACCATGTCTTCAAAATAGGAGTATGCGGTCTCGGTCAGCTTGGCGTTCTGGATGTAGCCCTTCTGATCACCGGCCGCTTGCAGCTCCTGCGCCTTCTTCCAGAAATCGATGCCTAGCGTTTTGATCAAGTCGGAGTTCGCGCTGTTGCCCTTATTGCGCTCGAGGAACGCGCTGAGATCGCGCTGGATATCGTCATAGCGGCCGAGCGTGTTGAGCGCCTGCAGACGCCATTCGAAGACATCCTGGAACTTCTCGTTCATTTTCGGATATTGCGGCTCGAAATTGGTCAACAGCGAGGCGATATCCTCGGCGTCCTGCTTGTTCTCGTTGGGGCTCTGGATCAAACCAGCGAGCATATACTTGGCGCGGCCGGTGGTATCGCGAACGTAAGTCTTCTGGGTCGGAGTGGGCGCCGCGCGTTCAGCTTCGGGCGCATCCTTGATGGTCTCTTGCAGCAGCTTTATAGCTTCGGCGCGCAGGTCAGCCGGATTGGCGACTGCGGCGCTCTTGTCCTTGGTATCCTTGCTGCTGGCAGCTACCAGCGCGACATATTCGCATTCGGCGGCGTTGAACTTCGCGGCAAAACCATATTCGCCGCCATTCACGTCCTTATAAATTTTGGCGGCGTTGACGTAGTCCTTCTGTTCCTGCAGATGCTCGCCTTCGCGGAAGCGGATCTCGTTGGAAAATTCGCCATGCGGATATTTCTTAAGGTAGTCATCGCCAGCCGCGAGCCATGCGCTCTGCGCTTGCGCATTCTTCATCCCGCTCGCTTCCCAGGTGCCGCGCGGAAGCTTGTAGCGCATGTAGCTGGCCCATTGCGCGTCCGGATTGCTGGATGACTTAGCGAGGTCGTTCAGGATGCTCTCGACCTGCCCCATGTTGTGCTCATTAAAATAAATGTCGGCGGCGAATTTGTAGTCCTTGGGATACTTGCCGCTATGCGCCGCCTCCACGTAGTACTTCGCCGCTTCGCTCTGATTTTTCTTGGAGAGGAGCACGTTGGCGAGGAGATGCGACTGGAAAGGATCGCCGGAGCCGCCGAGTTCCTCGACTGGGTTGTGGCTATACTTCGCGATACCGGAAACCGCGATCGCCCATCCTTCCTTGTCTCCCTCCTTGGACCGCGCGAGGTCGACGATCTCCTTCAGATATTCGGCCTTCTTGGAGGGTTGGGCATACATCGCGGCATAGGTGGTTTGAATTTTGAACAATTCGGCGCCGCCGCTGTTGCCGAGGCCGCCGCTGTATTTCTGGGCTTCGTTGGCATTGCCCATCGCGGCGTAGGTGGTCGCGAGGCCCTGCTGCGCCGCCTTGTACTGCTGCGTGCCCGAGCCTTCGCTCATGATCTGCTTAAAGTCTTCGATCGCCTTTTGATACTCGTTCTTGTCGTATTTGCCGAGTTCGCGCTCGCAGTATGCGCGGCCCAGCACGTTCTCGCGCACCAGGTTCGGATCCGGCATCGCGAGGCTGCTCTGGGTGAAGTCATCGATCGCCTGATTAAGCAGCTTCTTCGCGCGCTCGGGCTGGTCGGTATAGATGGTCGAAGCACCCTGGAATCGCAGCCATGCAAGCGGATATGCCGCCTGGAGCGCGACCTGCTCAGGGGCGGTGTAGTCGCACTGACCGCCATTATCAATCTGCTCGATGCAGTCGTCCTTCTTCTTCGAGTAGGTTTCGTGCAGACGCGACAGCATCGATTCGAGCCGGTCATAGTCGGGCTGCAACTGCGCCTTATTGACCTTGGGACTGGAAGACAACTGCGCAAAAGTCTTTTCGGCGTTATCGAGCTTCTCGACTGCCGACTGCGCCTGCGCATCGCTGCTCATTGCACCGCTCATTTGCGATTCGATCGAATCCAGTTGGCTGTTGAGTTCGCTTTGCGCGAAGGCGCCCCGTGCTCCCAGCGCAAGAAATGCCCCGATAACGGTTACTGCCGCCAACCGGCGAAGCGTGATGGATGAAGTCATGGTCTCAAATCCCCTAAGCTCTCGTGCGGAGCACAGAATTTCGGCGAACTGCGCCTTGGCCCGCGACTTTATTAAGTAAATCTCAGTAGTCGCATAACCTCAATCGTCTCGGCAAGCGACGAAACGCGAGCGACTCCGGGCTCAATGGACGCCGCATCGATAGTCCCCATATCTATAAGGATCGGATGAAGTCCGGCATCTTGCGCGCCACGGATATCCATTTGCATGGAGTCGCCGACGTGCGCAGCTTCGGCCGCCATGACGTTCAGCGACGACAGCGCACTAGCGAAGATCTCGCGCCGGCTTCGCATAGCCGGCCTCGGAGGAAATCGTGACGGTATCGAAGAAGTCCCGCAGCCCCAGCCCCTCGAGGATGCGATAAAGTCGCCAATCGAAATTAGAGATGATGCCCAGCTTGAGGTTCTCACCCTTCAGCCGCCGCAGGACCGATCGCGCTTCCGGCAGCGCCTCCCAACTCGCCGGATGGCCGAAGTAAGCGAACAGCTCATCGAAGAAAGCATCGAAGCTGTCGAACTCGCCTAGCCCCTCGAAGCTGCGGCGCACGAGGCCGTACCACCATTCGCGCTCGAGGCGGCGGATATCGTCGGCGCGGCGTCGCGGGCCGAACGCAAGACCCGGCGTCGAGGCGAAGGCGCGACGGAAGCCCGCGCTGACCGCGCTGTCATCGGCATGAAGTCCATGATTCCTCGCGATGCGCGCGTAGGTATGGCCGATCGGCTCGCGTGCCTCGAACAGCGTTCCGGCCGCATCGAAGTAGATTGCCTTCAGCATCGCAGCGCTCGCGCGAAATCAGATCGTGTCCCAGACCTGGATAAGGGTGCCGAACGCAGATCGTGGCGAAATGTAGAATTCGCGATCGCCGCGCCAATCCTTGCCTTCGTCGACGATGCGGATGCCCTCGGCCTTGAGCTTCCGAAGCGTCGCGTCGAAATCCTTCAGGTTAATCGTCATATGATGAAGGCCTTCGCCATACTTCTCGATGAATTTGCCAACGAAGTCGTTTTTCGCGCCTGCGCCCGGACTCTGGATGAACTCGAGCTTGAAACCCGCGATGTCGAGGTTGCCGAGCACGAATCCCTCCGACGCCAGATGCGGATCGCGACCGATGCGCGCGGGAAAGTAGCGCAGAAAAAAATCGTATGCCGTGCGGATGTCCTTGACCGCCATCGATACATGATCGAATCGCGCGCGGCCGTCGGGCGCCGGCGGCGGTTTGGGCTGGTCGAAGTTCGGCACCTGCCAGAACTGGATGAGCGCGCCGAAGGCGGAGCGCGGCGAGATGAACGCGGTCGCCGATCCGTCGGGGAAGGTCTGTTCGTCGACGATACGCACGCCGTCGCGCTTCATCGCATCGGTCAACGGCTTCAGATGATCGACCTCGATCGACAGATGATGCATCCCCTCGCCATGCTTATCGATGAATCGGCCCACGAAGGTTTTCTCGCCCGGAAGATCCTCGATCATTTCGATCGCGAAGCCACCGAGCCATAGGTCCTGCCAGTAAAAACTTCCGCTGACCTGATCGTCGCGGCGCTTCTCGTTGCGGAAATGCGTCGGGAAATAGCGCTGGAAAAATTCGTAGGCGCGATCGATTGACCTCACCGCGATCGACACGTGGTCGAAGCGCATCCGGACCCCTTCAATCATGTGGAAACAGGCTCCTTAATTCGAAGAAAGCAGACCAAATCATTTTTCGATGACGGAGTCGATAGGCTGGGGCCTACCCGCGCGCCATCGGACTGAAGCGCTTCAGCAGCGTGAAGACGTTACGGATAATGAGCGGCCATCCGTTGCGAATCTTGCCCGAATAGACCTGCATCGATTGGCCGGCGCGCGAAAGTCGGGGCACGTCAAAGAAATTCGAGCCTCGCGTCGACGCTGGTGTGGTTGCATTCGACGACGATATAGCCGCCGCCCTTGAACGGTCCGGCGTTGAGCACTTTCGTCGCGCCAATCGAATCGACCGCGGCCGATTCGTGGATATGCCCCGAGATGCACACCTCGGGCTGATGCTCCTCGATGAAGCGGCGCGCGGCCGGCGAGCCCACCGCCTTCCCGCTCACGATACGATCGCATTTGGTGTCGAGCGGCGGCGTATGACAGACCATGATGAGCGGACGCACATCGCGGACCGCCTCGTATCCTTGCGCGAGCGCCGCGTAAATCTCGTCCTCGGTGAATTCGCTCGGCGTCTTGAATGGAGTGATATTGGAGCCTCCGCATCCGAAGAAGCCGACGCCATCGATGACCATCCCCTTTCCATGCAGTGCGATGCCCTCGCGCTCGAAGTACGGAAACGTCTCGCGCTTATCGAGATTGCCCGGCACCGCGAGGACGTTCTTGCAACATGCGCGAACAACGTCGAGCACCTTCCGCGCATCCTCCACGCCGCCGAAGTTGGTCAGGTCGCCCGCGATGATGGCGAGGTCGGTGTCACTCCAGACTTCGCTCATCCGCGCGAGATTGCGGGTGGCCATATGCACGTCGCTAATGGAAACGATCTTCATGGCATCAACGCTTCAGGTTAGCGAAACCTGGCGGAAGCGCCTAGCAAGCTGGGGCGGCAGGCATCGCAACGACCGCTCGCCCTCGCTGTCGACACACTGTCGGCGGTCCAGTCAGGATGATATGATTTGCTTACAAACTGTTTTGTCGCTATTATGACGATTCGACTGAAAAGGGAGGGATCGGACAATGGATTTCATAACCAGGATGTTTGTCAAGGCTCACAATTGGCATCGCGGCCAGACCATGACGGAGTATGCGCTGATTCTGTCGGCGGTCGCGGTGGTCGTCTACATCGGGTACCAAACGATGGGCACCAGCATCACCTCGTTGCTCACTACGACCGACACCAATTTGTAAGCGTCCGTCCGCCACGCAAACCTGCATGAATGCGACGGCGCTTCCGCGCGCACGCGTTCAATCCTCTTCCCCGCGGAGCTGGAGAGTGGGAATCTGATCTGCGGGTGAAGCCGTATGATCAATTCGCGTTCGTTTTGGTGCGGCCTAAATCGGCCGGTAATATTGGCTCGGCCGCGCGCGCTCTGAAAAACATGGGCTTCGGCGACCTGCGTCTGGTCGCGCCCGTGGTTTCCTCGAAATCCAATGCCGCGCATGCGATGGCGGTGCATGCCAACAACGTCCTCGCACAGGCGAAAGCTTTCCCGAGCCTCGGCGAGGCTATCGAAGACTGCCATCTCACCGTCGGCACCACCTGCCGCGGCGGACCCTATCGCGAAGCAGTGCGGCCGCTGCGCCAAGCCGCCCTCGAACTCGCCGAAGAATGCGGCGCCAATCGCATCGCAATGATCTTCGGGCCTGAAGACACCGGCCTGACCAACAGCGAACTCAAGTTCTGCCAACGGCTCATCACGATTCCAACCTCCGATGAGTATGCGTCGATCAATCTCGCGCAGGCGGTGATCCTGTGCGCCTATGAACTGCGCATCGCGCTAGCCTCGGAAACGCGCGCCGCCGTGGAGCCGCCGCAACTCGCGGGTGCGGCTGAGGTCGACGCCGCGATGGAGCGCATGAAGCAGTCGCTCCTCGCGATCGGATTTCTGCCGGCGGAAAATCCCGAGCACATCATGTTTACGCTGCGAGGAATCTTCGGGCGCAGCGGCCTGACGCCGCGCGAACTGGAGATCATCAACGGCATCGCGAAGCACACCAAATGGGCCGCCGAAGGTGGCCACGCGACGCTGGCCGCCAAACGCGCCGCCGGCAAGAAGTTGCGCTAGGCCGTGTGCGCACTCTCACCTTCCTGTGATGCGACGCGTCACCTATGATCTAGCCTCCACTGGAGGACTCGTATGCCACTTAGTGCGGGCAATCATTTGAAGGGCGAAGTCACCGAAGTCGTACTCGGGGTCGTCACCGCGCTGGTCGTGGTGAAGGTCGGCAACGACATCGTCGAGTCGGTCATCACTCGCCATAGCGCCGAAGAACTGAAGCTGAAAAAAAGCGACAAGGTCATCAAAGCCACCGAAGTGATGATCCAGAAGGACTAGCGAATCGCGTGCGACGCGTTGCGACGATAATCCTGCTCGTGCTCCTCACGCTTGTGCCGAGCGCCAGGGGCGGGGGCGTGCCGACGCTGCACGTGAGCGGACCCGATGGTCAATCGGTCGCGCTCACAACGCACGACCTCGATGCGATGGCGCATACGAGCGCGAATGTCGTCGATGAAAAAGGCAATCACGCCGTTTATGATGGGGTGCCGATTAGCGAGGTCCTTCGCCGCATCGGCATGCCCAATGGCGACGAACCCCGCGGCCAGCGGATGGCGCTTTATATGCTGGTGAGCGCTTCCGACGGGTACCGTGCGGTGTTCGCGATCGCCGAACTTGATCGGACCTTCACGGATCGCGTCGTGCTGCTCGCATATCGGCGCGATGGCAAGCCTCTTTCGCCCGCCGAAGGTCCTTTTCGCCTGGTAGTTCCAGATGACAAGCGGCATGCGCGATGGGTCCGCAACGTTACGTCTCTGAGCATCAAACGCGCCACCGATGCATCCGATGGCTGACCAATGTTACGAACTCCACGGCGAGCGCATCCTCGAATGCGATGCCGAAGGCGCGCCGCTAAGAAACGGCCGCGCGCTGAACGATCTCATCAGCAGTGCGTGGGAGCATCGCGCGAAGTGGGTCGTGATTCCGGCTGAGCGGCTGGGCGACGATTTCTTTCGCCTGAGTACCGGCATCGCGGGCGAGGTCGTCCAGAAGATCGTGCAGTATGACCTGCGCCTGGCCATCCTCGGCGACATCTCGCGCTATGTCGACGAGAGCACCGCGCTGCTCGACTTCGTGCGGGAATCGAATCGCGGCAATCAGTTCTGCTTCGTGGCAACTCGCGAGGAACTCGATCAGCGCGTCGCGGCGTCGATGGGTTAACGACGACCATCAGCGACCATAATTTGCCCGCAGATGCAGGCATTGTATCTGATAGTCAACCGCGTCTCCCGAAAGAAGGACTGACGTGGCAAAGATTTCGGCCTGCGTCGGTCGCTATCCGATTTACTTGACGCTCCCGGTAAGCGGTATTGATACTGCGCCGATGTTCGCGCCGTATGTGTAGCTGAATCCCAGCGTCGCCGATTGTGCGCCGCTCGCACCACCAGCTGGTTTGAAGACCACACCGATGGTGCAGCTGCGCCTCGCGCCGAGCGGTCCCACGCAAGTATTAGCGCTGATCTCGAAGGCGTTCACATCATTGCCCCCGATGGCAGGAGTTTCGAGATTGACGCCTACCGTCGCGGGATTCGAAATCCTGATCGTTTTCCGCGCGCTGACCGCGCCCGGCGCCTCCGCTGGAAAAGACTCTCCCGCCGGCGCGTCAAGCGTGACCGCGATGCCGGTACCGCTCAGGTCCATTGCGGGATTGTTGCCGTTGAATGAGAACGTTGATCGCTCCGCCGGTTGCTACGGTGGGTGTGCTCGGAGCGAATTCGAGTCCGACCGTACATCTCTTTCGTGGCGCGATGGACTGATTCGAGCATTCGTCGGTGCTGAGCACGAATGGCGCGGGTGCGCTCACCTGCGTAATCGCCGCGGCTACCGTGCCGGTATTGGTAAGGTTGATCGTTCGCGCCCGGCTGACCGCAGTCGCGTCGACGGTTCCAAAGTTGATCGATGCGGGGGACGCGCTTAGTTCGGTCGGCGTCGGAGGGGGCGGCGTTAGATACTGAACGATGAACTCGCTGATATCGATCGTGCCCCATCCCGTCGCGAGGTCATAGCCCGGTACTGCAGAGTAGCCCTGCACGGTAACCGGTTTCTTCTTGATGATGCTCACGTAGGTATTGTTCCCCTGCGTTACATCATGAAAGCCGTTAGCCGCCTGGCCATCCACTCCCATCTGCCAGATGCGTGGGTTGAGGCTGCCGAGCCGCACGCCGTTGTTCACTTGCTGCAACACGCGCGAAATCCCGGCCCATACCGGCGAGGCGAGGCTGGTGCCGCCGATAACGGTGACGGTTTCCGAGTTTTGCGGCGTGCCGTTCACATCCGTATCTTCGGTAATGATCACTCCCGGATGGTCGGCGCTGGCGATATTCGCGACGTCGGGAACATCGCGGAACTTGTCGTTGCTGGTGCCCGGAACTCCCTGCTGCCACGTCGGCTTCGTGAAGACGCTGCTCACGCCGCCTCCGGTCACGGTATTTTCGCCTTCGGTCTCGGTCGTCTCGTCATTCCACGCGAACTCGGAAACATATCCGGTCGCGAAGCCATTATCGTTGTAGGTTGGATCGAAGCCGGTGCCGCCGACCGATGTGATCAACGGATTGGCCGAAAACTCATTGACATTGCGCTTGCCCTCGCCGCACATGTCGGCGCCGCGATCGCCGGATGAAACGAAAATCGACTGCCCCTGCATCTGCGCCTGCGTCACCAGGTTGCCGAGCGAGCGGGTGTAAAAGCTCGCTGCCGATCCGCAGTTTGAATAGCTGAAATTCAACGCACCGCACCTGTTGTCGTCGACCATCAGGCCGAGCGCATCAGTCAGCCATTGCTCCTCGGTATCGGTGGCAGGATTGGCGATGTAGAGCGTGATCGGCGCGCCGGGCGCCGCTACATGAGACCATTCGATGTCGAGGTATGCCTCGCCATCGAAGTCCGCGAACACATCGTTGTTCGGTTCCGCATCTTCCTTGGTTAGTTCGGGATCGGTCGAAAGCGACGTGTATTGGCTGAAGAAGCTGAAATAATCGTAGATGATACAGACCTGACCATCCGCTTCCGACTGCGCGCAACTCGAGTATTCGGTAATCGGTTCGTTGAAGATGCTGGTTGCGCCGAAGATGCCGATGCAATCGCTGCCGTTGTTGCCGGTCGCGCCTACATCGAAGGCAGGATTCTCATCATAGAAGGTATAGAAATCCGGTGCCGCGAAGGTGAATCCCGAATCGCCGATTGCTCCGAGGTTGAATTGCGGTCCGCCTCCGCTCGAGGTGCGATGCGGCCTGGCTTTGCGCAGCAGCTTATCCCGCGTTTCCTTCTTAAGCCGGTAGGCCGGCTGCAAGTGCGCCAGATTGTGCAAGCCGACGATATCCGCGATGGTATCGGCGAAACGTGCGGGTATTTGTGGCTCTTTGATGTTGCCGAATTTGCCGTTGCCGAAATCCTCGATGCGCGTGTTGAATGCGCGCTCGGCCGTTGCAACGTCGCCGCTCACACGCAGGTAGCCCTCGCGCTGTGATCCGCCGCTTACGTGGAATCCATTGTCCGTCAGCCATTTCTGCACGGCGTCGAAATCCTCCGTGGTCGGTCCGAAGCGGCGCGAAAACTCCTCCGGCGTGATCCACTTCTGATAGTTGGGCGAGCCCGGCCGCATCTGCTCCGCCATCAGCCGATCCATCTCGGCGCGATTGCGCAGCGCGAAACGAATGTCGAGGTTGAGCATCTTGCTCGGGTCCGCATGGCCCACCGGCGTCATGGTTTTCGCATCAGGAGCGACAGTGTCCTGCAGCGTTACGGTCTGCGCGAATGCCGGCCTCACGAGTGAGAAGGCGAATGTCATTCCGAGGAGAAAATTGAAGGCGACGAGAACGCGGCCGATGCGACTCAGACTTTCGGCTATCGTGAACCGAAATCGAATGTGCAAGGCTCCCCCTCCCGCTATCGAATTTCGGCCTGAGATGTAGCACAGGCCCGGTCTCTACTCGAATCGGGTTGAACTCCCATCCGGCTGCGATAAGCTAACCCTCTGACCTGCGATGGGCGAACTCATCCATATCCGCGAGCTGGCGCTTAGGCGCGATATCGCGAGGAGCAATGCGCGCGACCGCGAGAGCCTCAAGCGCGCGGTCGATATCATCAAGGAAAATCTGCACACGACCGCAGTCGAGATCGTCGATGCGCCCGCTAACGCGCAGACCGAATTGCTCGATCGCGCGGAAAAATTCATCGCGCTGATTCGCTACGGGATGCGGATGCTGGGTGACGATGGCGACGCGCCCGAGCATCGAGTCTCGATCGACAAGACATGAGCGACGGCGACGGGATCAACCTGCGCATCACCGGCATCGAGCCCGGACCCGAAGTGGCCGGCGCGCGATGGATTAAGATTCAAACCACGCGCGGCCCGATCCCGTTGATCCTTCATGCCGCGGCGGAGCCCGGACGCGCCGCGCTATGCGTCAGCGGCGCGATCGGTGGCTACGATGGTCCCGCGACATTGTATGCGCGGCTCGGGCTGGATTTGCCGAAAAAGGGCATCAGCATAGCGCGGGTGAACTATCGGATGCCGAATGAGTTCGGCGAATGCGTCCTCGATACGCTCGCCGCTCTCACGTTCCTCAAGGGCACCGGATATCAGCGCGCTGCGGTCATCGGGCATTCGTTCGGTGGCGCGGTTGCGATCAATGCCGGGACGCTGAGTCCGATCGTATCCACCGTCGTCGCGATATCGAGTCAGCTCGCGGGAGCGCATACGGTGGGCGAGCTCGCGCCGCGCCCGCTGCTGCTGATTCATGGAACCTCGGACACCATCCTGTCGCATCAATGCTCCGAGATGCTCTTCGAGCGCGCCGGCGAACCGAAGACGATGAAGCTTTTTCCCGGCGCGAGCCACATCCTGCTCGAGGTTGGTGATGAACTGGCCGAGTTGGTGTCGGACTGGCTGATGCAGAAAATCTAGTTGATTTCGAGCAACTACTTGCGATACTTCCCCTTTGCGCATCGATGATGCGTTTGAGGGGGGACCGGATGTTTCGTCGGGGACGTTTGATCGCATGGCTCGCGCTGGCCGCGTGCGGAGTCATCGTCTCGCTGCGCAGCGTGACTGCGGGAACCAGCCCAAATACCGCCGTCTTCGTCGACAACTCCAACTATGTGACTGCTTATCCGATCGGCAGCAAACGCGACGTCGTACCCATCGCGCTGACGACGGATATGATCTCACCCGGCGGAATCGCGCTGGACGCTACCGGCAGGATCTATGTCACGAATACACCGACCAACACGGTAACCATTTATGCGGCGGGTGCCTCAGGCAATGTGCTGCCGCTCGCGGTTATCGGGGGTGCACAAACTCAGCTTGCGGGTCCTACGGGCATCGCATTAGATGCGAGCGGAAACATCTATGTGCTCAACATCGGCACATCCGCCGTCACAGTTTATCCGCCCTTGGGAAATGGCTCGGGGATTCTAAATGAGGCCCCGGTTGCCGTTATAAGCGGTCCCAAAACGCAGCTTCGCGATCCGGTTGCGATGACTGTGGATGCGGCCGGCGATGTCTATGTCGCGAGCCAAAAGGGCGGCCCTACGCGGCCGGTCAAGGATTACAGTCCTGGTGTCATTACCATTTATTCCGCGGGCAGCAATGGGAACGTTGCGCCAACCGCGACGATCAAAGGAAGCGCCACCGGACTGACCTATCCCATCAGCATTGCGCTCGATGCGGCAGGAGACATCTACGTTGGGAACACCAGCCGCTATGTCGACCCGCATGTAAACTTTCCCGCGAGCATCGAGATGTTTTCGGCGGGCAGCAGCGGCAATGCGATGCCATCCGCGGTAATCGCCGGCAGTGAGACGAACATTGGCTATCCGCACGGCATCGCGGTCGATTCTCAACGGAACATCTACGAAACGGGTTTTAGCCTGAGCCAAGGTAGCGAGTTTAGCACCATCAATGTTTATCGAGCGGGAAGCACCGGCAATATTGCCCCATCCATAGTCTTCGATGCACCTGGCCCCGGACTCTCCCCGGAAAACGCAATCGCGCTGGATGCGAACGGAAACCTCTACGTATCGAACGTCGCAGGCGGACCTGCCGGTACCGGAATTGTAACGGTGTACGCGGCCGGCAGCATCGGCAACGTCGCGCCAATCAATACGATCACAAGCAGTTCGACTGAAATTTCCAGCTCGCAGGCAATCGCAGTTGATGCTGGCGGCCGGATTTACGTCGCGAACCAAACTGAAAACAGCGTCGGCATCTATGCGGCGGGCAGCTATGCGACCGGTCCACCGATAGCGACGATTAGCGGCACTGACACCGGTCTCGATTTTCCATTCAGCCTTGGACTCGATGCGAATGACGACATCTTCGTGCTAAACGCCAACGATACGGTAACGGTCTATGCTGCGGGCGAGGTCGGGGACACGCCGCCGACGAAAACGATTAGCATCGACACGAGCGGAAACAACGTCCCCACCGCGATCGCAGTGAGCCCCGCAGGCGCGCTCTATGTCGCCAATCAGGGGATCATCGTCTGTAATTTGGAGCACTGCTACGAAAGCAATCCCGGCAGCATCGACATTTTTCCCGCGCGCAATAGCGGAAACGCCAAACCGAGCGCGATCATCGGCGGGCCCGATACCAATCTGGCTTACCCGTCGGCCATCGCGGTGAGCAATCGCGGCAACCTTTACGTTGCGAATCTCGGCCCGCCCATCTGCGGGGCCTGTGTTTGCGTTCCAGGCACCCAGGGAAGTGTCTCCGTCTATGCCTCCGGTAGTGGAGGCGACGCCAAACCTCTCGCAACGATTGAAGGTCCGCATACCCGCATGGGCTTGCCGGGAGCAATCGCGGTCGATGCGAACGAAAACGTCCACGTCCTGACCGGCGTGTTTGACAGCTACGATGTGATATGCGAACCCGGCCGCTTTGATTACGGTGTTTACATTGGAGGCGGTCCTCCTCAAATTTTGCTCTTCGGCGCGGGCAGCGATGGCGATACGGCACCAATCGACACAATTGGCGGTCCTTACACCGGGCTTACTGACTCCTCGGCAATCGCGATCGGACCCACCGGTCCGTGATGATCAAGGGGATGAGAATCGGGAAAATATTTCTTACCGCTGCGGTATTCCTCGGCATTGCGATAGTAACCCTCGATAGCGCGGCCGCGGGAAGCAACCCGGCGCCGGCCATCTTCGTCGATAATTTAAACTACGTGACTGCTTATCCGATCGGCAGCAGTGGCGACGTGGCGCCGATCGCGGTGACAAGCGACATGATTTCGCCCGGCGGAATCGCGCGCGACGCCGCCGGCAGAATCTACGTCACCAATACTCCGACCAATACCGTGACGATCTATGCTGCGAATGCCAACGGGAACGTGCCGCCTCTCGCCGTCATAGGCGGACCGCTCACGCAGCTCGCGAGTCCGACCGGCATCGCACTGGACGCGAGCGGGAAAATTTATGTGCTCGACCCGGCACATCGAACATCACGGTGTTTGCGCCGCTGGCAAGTACGGGAATTGTTAACGAAGCTCCAGTAGCGAATATCTCGGGCACTAACACGGCCCTAAATCGTCCAGCGGCAATCGCGGTGGACTCCGCTGGCAACATCTACGTAGCCAATGACGGCGGCGGTCCCCCCGCGTCCGTCGCTGGCTATGTGTCGGGCGCCATCACGATCTATTCCGCCGGCAGCAATGGAAACGTAGCGCCGCGCGACATGATCGTCGGTTCCGCGACGGAACTTGGCTCTCCATCTGCTATCGCGCTGGATTCCGATGGCGACATTTACGTGGGCGACGCGGTCGTAGGGGTGAACAACACGGTGATTTTTCCTGCCGGGATTAATGTCTACCCGAGCGGCGCCAGCGGAAATGCGGCGCCGATCGCGATCATTAGTGGGAACAATACCGGACTTGCGGTGCCGCAAGGTCTCGCGGTCGATTCTGCACACGATATCTATGAGGTCAACGGCAACGCGATCGGTTTTTTCCCCGCATCAAGTAATGGCAACGTCGCGCCCACCGCGACCATCGCGGGCTTTCTAACCGGGTTGAATTCCGATACCGGGATAACCTTGGACTCCTCCGGCAACCTCTACGTTTCGAATAAGCTGGGTGGACCACTCAGTTTGGGAAGCGTAACGGTCTATGCGCCTGGTAGCAGCAGCGGAAATGCCGCACCGATCCAGACGATCACAAGCAATGTCACCGGTATTGAAGCCGGCACCGGCATCGCGGTCGACTCGACCGGTAAGGTCTATCTGCCGAACCTTAGTACCAACGCGATCGATATTTACCCGTCCGGCAGCTACGCGACGAGTGCTCCGATCGCGAGCATCTCAGGCAGCAATACCGGCCTCTCCTATCCGCTCGACCTCGCCCTCGACGCCAAGGGCAACCTGGCCGCGCTGAATGACAACAACACGGTAACAGTCTATCCGGGCGGCAGCGCAGGCAATGTGACGCCCAGCCGGACGATCAACGTCGATAGACACAAAGGGAATTCTCCATCGAGTATCGCGTTGGACGCAGACGGACGGCTTTACCTCGCCAATCAGCCCAACTGCAAGGAAGGGTGTCAGGGAAGCGACCTTGGCAGCATCGGGATCTTTGGTGCGGACAGCCACGGATATGCCAACCCCAAAGACATCATAACTGGTCCTGATACCCAACTCGCTTTTCCGATTCGAATAGCGGTTAGTAATCGAAGAAGGATCTTCGTGTTGAATCAACCGCCGGTTTGCGCGGCTCACTGCGGATGTTTTCCCGGTCCCAATGGCAGCATCAGCGTGTACGCTTCCGATAGCGCCGGCGACGCCAAGCCGATCGCCGTGCTTGAAGGCTCGCTTACCGGGATGGCATTTCCTCGCGCAATCGCAGTCGATTCGAACGAAAACATTTATGTCCTGGCCGACGCAAACATTTTTGTCTAAGAGGAAATTGTATGCTGGGCTAACAATTCGACCGAGGGGTGGACCCCGAGGATAAGGCGCAAAATTACCACCGCGCCGCGCACCAATTCCCGCGCTGACTCCGAAGACGTCTGGGTTCTTCCGCCGACTTTCGATTTTGGACCAGGCGCTCCGGACATTCTGGTTTTTCGAGCCGGTAGCAAAGGCAATATCCGTCCCGCGATTATCGGTGGCCCACTGACAGGCCTCGACGGATACGGCATCGCCATCGGACCTGCGGGACCTTAGCGCCGATAAATCAATCGCATCGCGCGTAGCGCAAATGGCCGACCACCCGATACCCTCCCTCGCGGTCCTTCGGATGTGTGACGCCATCGAAGACCGGCACCTCCTCGAAGTCGAACGGGCTCACGCCCTTTAAGCATGCGGCATTGACGCTGTACTGATTCGGATTCGAGCGGCGCCGATGATGCGTGTGGATGCCGCACTTCGAGCAGAAATAATGCTCCGCCACGCCCGTATTGAACCGATAGAGCGTCAGCGCATCTTCACCGGATTGGAACGAGAGATCTCCTACGTCGGCGGATACCGCGACCGAGCCGCGCATCCGGCAATACGAGCAGTTGCATCGACGCGCGTTGTTGAGGCCATCGGTCAACTTGACTCTGAAACGCACCACCCCGCAGTGGCATGCCGCTTCCATTTCGATGCGTTGGTCTATCTCCATAACTTGCTCCATAACTTCTATCGTCGCTCCTTCGCAGATAAGATAGCCCCATGGCCAATGGGCAACGAGTCGCTGTAGTTGGCGCCACCGGCGCGGTGGGCCAGACCACTCTCAAGCTGCTGGAAGAACGCAACTTCCCGGTGCGGGAAATTCGTCTGTTTGCGTCCGCGCGATCGATCGGCAAGAAGATGACCTTCAAAGGCGAGTCGCTCCCCGTCGATGCGGTCAGCGCCGAGTCGTTCAAGGGGATCGATGTCGCGTTCTTTTCCGCGGGCGGAAATCAATCGAAAGAGTTCGCGCCGCATGCGGTCAAGGCCGGCGCAATCGTAATCGATAAGTCGAGCGCGTTTCGGATGGAGCCGACGGTGCCGCTGGTGGTGCCGGAAATCAATCCAGCCGCCGCACGCAAGCATCAGGGGATCGTCGCATGCCCCAACTGCACGACCATCGTCACTGTCATGCCGCTCAAGCCGCTGCACGACGCGGGAAAGTTGCGGCGCGTCGTCGCGACCAGCTTCCAGGCGGTGTCTGGCGCGGGCGTCGGCGGCATCGAGGAATTGCGCGCGCAGACCATGGCATGGAGCCGGGGCGAGAAGATCACTGCCAAATTTTTTCAGCATCAGATCGCGTTCAACCTGCTTCCGGCGGGCGACATCGGCGAGGGAGGTTACACCGGCGAGGAGATGAAGCTGGTGCACGAGACGCGCAAGATCCTCGAAATCCCCGACCTCCCGGTCTGTCCGACCACGGTGCGCGTGCCGGTTTTCACTACCCATTCGATTTCCGTCAATGCAGAAACCGAGCGGCATGTGACGGCGGCGCAGGCGCGCGAGGCATTCGGGCGTTTCCCGGGCCTGCGCGTCTATGATGATCCGGCGCAAAATAAATATCCGATGCCGCTGATCGTCGAGGGCCAGGACGATTGCTTCGTCGGCCGTATTCGCGAGGACATCAGCATCCAAAACGGCATCAATTTTTGGGTCGTTGGCGATCAGCTTCGCAAGGGTGCCGCGCTTAACGGTATCCAGATAGCGGAGCTGCTGATCAGTTAATGGAAAAACAAAGCCATTTCTGGTCCTCCCCCATACTTCGTTTGGGGGAGGTGGCCCGGCGCAGTTCATGCGATGTCTTAGAGCATGAAGTGTGACGGGACGGAGAGGGACCTCAGCTCTGGATTCCGCCTCCCTCTTCGACAAGAAAATGACAAAACAAAGCCAAATTATCGAGGCAATTCGAGGAATTTCATAAACTCATCGGCCAAAAAGCTCGTATTAAGCTCGCGCGGTGTTGGCCGGATTCTCCAGCTTCCGAAATAGCAAAACAAACCCACTTCGATCATCGGAGGCGCAATTCTATTCAGCGCTAAGCTAGCTAAATCATAAGATATTAGCTTTTAATATTCTAATCGTAGCTTTCTTCATCTCTGTCCTTGCGATCCACAATCGGTTCGCTCCCTCCCGCGCGTCCGTTTGACAGCGGCCACCCCGCCATATAACTCTGACCATGCAGATTTGCCTTATCGAGAGCGGCGGAGGGACAGGCCCGACGATGCCGCAGCAACCGGCCCCTCGTGGGCGCAGGTGCTAACTCCTGCGGGGAGACGTTCCCTGGAAGATAAGGCGAGAGTTATCCAACCCTCGTCCTTATCCGCAGGACCGAGGGTTTTTTGATGCCTCGCTCTCGTACCAGGCATGCAGAGCGATGCGCAGTAGCAAAAGCATACTGATTGTGGGTATCGGCGGACTCGGAGTTCCCGCCGCGATCACGATTGCCCGCGCGCGAGGCATCACGCGCCTCGGCCTGGTCGATCCCGATCCCGTCGAGGTAAGCAATCTCCATCGGCAGGTCATCTATACTTCCGAGGACATCGGTCGTCTCAAGGTCGACGCCGCCACGCGTCATCTGCGCGAGATCGATCCTACTTTGGAAATCGAGACGCAGGGCGTCGCGCTCGAGGCCGATAACGCGCGCGCGATCATCGAGCGCTTCGATTTCGTTATCGATGGCACCGACAGCCCGGTTGCGAAGTTCCTCATCAACGATGTTGCGCTCGCCACATCGACGCCATTCGCATACGGCGGCGTGCTCGCGATGAGCGGCCAGGTGATGACGGTGATTCCGCACCAAACCGCATGCGTCCGATGCCTGTTCGAGGACGCGCCCGATCCCGCGGAGGTCGCGAGTTGCCGCGAGGCCGGTATCCTCGGGCCGATCGCCGGCGCGATCGGTAATCTGCAGGCGCATGAGGCTCTTGCGATCGCAGCCGGCCGAATGCCGGTGCTCGCCGGAGCAATTCTCACCTATGACGCAACCGATGAGCCGCGAGTGCGCTTCACGCGAGTCAGTCCGCGACGAGGATGCATCTGCGGCGCGTTCGAGCGCACCGCATCGAAGAACGATCAGGCGCACGCGCGCCGGCAGGACGAAGGAAGATGAGCTACATCACCAATCTGAAGTGCCGCGAATGCGGCCAGGAGTACCCGATCAGCCCGCTGCACGTATGCGAAACGTGCTTCGGCCCGCTCGAGGTCACCTACGACTACGCGCGCATCCGCGCGCACATCTCGCGGCGGCTAATCGAGTCGCGCCCGCATAATCTGTGGCGGTATCGCGAGCTGCTTCCGGTCGATGGCGAGCCCGAGGCCGGACCGTTTTCCGGTTTCACTCCGCTGGTCCACGCTAAACGCCTCGGCGCTGAACTCGGTGTCAAGAATCTCTACATAAAGGATGACACCGTAAATCATCCGACGCTGTCGTATAAGGACCGCGTGGTGTCGGTCGCGATTACCAAAGCGCGCGAGTTCGGCTTCACCACCGTCTCATGCGCATCGACGGGAAATCTCGCGACAGCGGTCGCGGCGCACGCCGCACGCGCGCATCTGAAGTGTTACATCTTCATGCCCGAAGGCGTTGAGTCGGGAAAGATCGTCGGCTCGACAATCTACGGCGCGCAGGTCATCACGATTCGCGGCAACTATGACAACGTCAATCGGCTCTGCAGCGAAATCGCCGACAAGTACGGATGGGCCTTCGTCAACATCAACCTGCGTCCCTATTACACCGAAGGCGCGAAGACCTTCGGCTTCGAAGTCGCGGAGCAACTCGGATGGAAGACGCCCGACCACATCGTGGTCCCGACCGCGGGCGGCACGATTCTGCCCAAGGTCGCGAAGGCATTTAAGGAATTCAAAGAGGTCGGCCTGATCAAGGATGCGCACTTCAAGATTCACTCCGCGCAGGCGGAGGGCTCGGCGCCGGTCATTCATGCGTTGCACAAGCACACCGATCTGATCGAGCCGGTCAAGCCGAACACCATCGCGAAGTCGATCGCGATCGGTAATCCGGCGGACGGATTTTACGTCTTGAAGGCGGTACGCGAATCCGGCGGATGGGGCGACGTGGCTAGCGATCCGGAGATCATCGATGCGATCAAGCTCCTCGCGCGCACCGAGGGAATTTTCGCCGAGCCCGCCGGCGGCACCACGCTCGCGGTCTCCAAGAAGCTCATCGAACAAGGGCGCATCAAGCGCGACGAGACCGTGGTGATTTCGATTACCGGCAACGGATACAAAACGCTCGAGGCGGTCGCGAACGCGATCGAGCAGCCGGTCGTGATCGAAGCGAAGCTGAAGGAATTCGATTCGCTGTTCGAGCGGCTGGAAAACGGCAAACGCGAAATCGCGGGCGCGGCTTGAGCGCGCCGTCTTGTCCATAATGTCTCGGCACCAATACGATCATTAAGGAGGCATCGCCACGCATGGCAATCAGCGTTCGAGTTCCCACTCCACTTCGGCGTTTCACCGGCGGCAAGGACGAGGTGCCCGCGGAGGGCGCGTCGCTGCGCGCGATTATCGAAAACCTCGAAACGCGCCATCCCGGCTTGCGCGAGCGGCTGCTCGATGACAAGGGCGAGATTCGCCGCTTCGTGAACATCTATCTCAATGGCGACGATGTCCGCTTCCTCGAGCAGCTCAACTCGAAGGTAAAGGATGGCGACGAGATTTCAATCGTCCCCGCAATCGCGGGCGGAAACTGAAATCGAGTTCGTTCCGCTCCAGCGCGCGCCCGGCGTTCTCGATTTGATCGGGAACACGCCGCTGCTCGAGATCACGAAGCTCGTCGAAGGCATCATCGCGCCCGAGGTGCGCATCTTCGCGAAGCTCGAGGGTTTCAATCCGGGCGGTTCGGTGAAGGATCGCGCGGCGCGCAGCATGATCCTGCGCGGCATCGAGGGCGGTGAGTTGCGGCCCGGCAAAACGATCCTCGATTCGACCTCGGGCAACACCGGCATCGCGCTCGCGATGGTCGGTGCGGCGCTCGGGTATCCGGTCGAGCTGGTGATGGCGTCGAACGTGAGCCGCGAGCGCAAGCGCATCATCGAGGCATACGGCGCGAAGATCATTTTCTCCGATCCGATGGAGCTATCCGACGGCGCGATCCGGCTTTGCCGGAAAATCTACGCGGACAATCCCGAGCGCTACTTCAAGCCCGACCAGTACAACAACGAAGCTAACAGTTTGGCGCATTTCGAAACTACCGGACCGGAGATTTGGCGTCAGACCGAAGGCAGCGTGACGCACTTCGTTGCGGCAATCGGAACCGCCGGCACCGTGATGGGTACTGGGCGATTTCTGAAATCGAAAAATCGCAACATCAAAGTGATCGCGGTCGAGCCCGACGATCCGATGCACGGCCTCGAGGGACTCAAGCACATGGCATCGTCGATCGTGCCGGGCATCTATCACGAAAACGAACTCGATTGGAAAATTCCGATCGCGACCGAAGACGCCTACGAGATGGTCTACATGCTCGGACAGATCGAGGGCATGGTGGTCGGACAATCATCGGGCGCTGCGATGCTCGCCTCGATGAAACTCGCGCGCACGCTGCGCGAGGGCACCATCGTCACGATCTTCCCCGACTTCGGCGACAAATATTTATCCACCAACCTTTGGATCGGATGGCAACAATGGCGGCAGGAACAATGGCAAGAACGCCTGAACAAAATGGTCGCAAGATGACCGATCGAATCCACGAGCGCTACTACCTGAGCTACCCGCGTGCGCTGATCAAGGAGCCGATCCTGTATCAGCTGGTGAAGAAGTTCGACCTCGTTTTCAGCATCCGCGGCGCCAGCGTATCGGAGGACATGGGACTGGTCGCGGTCGAGTTCGATGGCTCGACCGATCAAATCGAGCGCGCGATCGAATGGCTTCGGCAGACGGGAGTGACGGTCGAACCGATCGAAAAGAACGTCATCGAGTGATGCAGTTGAATGATCGCAGGCGTCCCTACCGCATGCCAGGCGCAGGGGCTATCCTGACCTTATGGCTTTATCCAATGAACAAATCGCGCGCTACAGCCGCCAGATAATCATTCCCAGGATGGGTGGGCGCGCGCAGGAGCGGCTGCTCAGTTCGCGACTCGTGATCATATCCGCGTTCGAGGACCTCGAGGCGCCGCTTAAGTATCTCGTCGGCGCGGGCGTCGGCGACATTGATCTATGTGTGCCCGGCGCTGACGATGCGCGCCTTCGAGCATTATGCGCGAAGATGCGCGAGCTGAATCCCGACTCGAGCGTGAGATATGGCAGTATCGCGCAGATTCCCGATCTGCTGTTCGCGTTGCTCGGCAATGATGCTGTGGTGCGATTCGCGGCCGCTGAGGCGCCCAGCGTCACTCCCGCGATCGTCGCGCGCCTCGACGCTCCCGGGAAAATCGCCGTGATGCCCTCGCCTCCGCCGTGCCTCCGATGCGCCTCGGGTGGATTGCTCGACGCATTCGGTGAGCGGGGCGAACGCGCGAGCTTCATAACGATGGCGGCCACCACCGAGGCGCTGAAACTCCTCGCCGCGTATGACGCCAACGCCGCGCCTTCGTTGATCAGGTTTGAAGGTCCGCGGAGCGTCACTGAGCCGCTTCAGAGTGCGAAGGCCGGTTGCAATTGTTCGCATGCCTAAGCCTCGGCCGCGGATTCGCAGGAAGCTCTGGATTTTCGATTTCGACAACACCGTCGCACGGCTGGAACCCGAAGTGGATTGGACGGGAGGCCGCGGCGAACTCGAGCCGATGCTTCGCGAGCTCGGCGTGCCCGAGGATCTCTTCGAGAAATTTCCGCGCGGCAATCTTCCGCTCTATAGCGCGACGCGTTCGAGACTTCGCGAGCTTGCCGGCGATCGCTCGAGCGGCTTCACTCCGGTGCGAGTTCGCTCAATCCTGCGTCAGGCTTCGAAGATGATCGAGAAGTATGAAATGGCGGGAGTCGATCGCGCCGGGCCGCTCGAAGGTGCAATCGATCTGCTCAAGCAACTCAAAAAAAATCGGGCACAGCTCGCGATTGTGACCTCGAATTCATCGCGCACCATCCGTCGATGGTTTTCGATTCACCATTTGAGCCGATTGATCGACGTGATCGTCGGGCGCGACAGTCTGTTGGCGCTGAAGCCATCGCCGGAAATGATTGCGCGCGCACTTAAGCGATGCGGCGCGCGGGCGAAGGATTCAGTGTTCGTCGGCGATGCGGACTCCGACTACCGCGCTGCCGCGGACGCCGGGGTCGAGTTTTTCGGCGTCGGCTTCAGCCCTAATCTCCGCGACAATCTCGCCGCTGCGGGCGCGCGACAGGTTTTCTCCTCGCCGGCCGCGCTCGCGATTCATCTCGGGCTGCTCAATCCTCCGGAAGTCGCAGCCGGGAACGATGCCGAAGCGCGACCGCCTGATCGATCGTGAAGGAGTCACTTTTGATCCTCTACATTAAGATAACAATCACAACATAATGTAGAGTAACGAAAGTACGATATAGTTCTCAACGAATCAAGTTGACCCTACGAGAGCGCCCTCCTACCGATGTGGTCAGAGGGCGCTCCCAGTCAGGTAAGCGTTACCCCATGCCGATACGCACCCCACATTCGGGTCGCGATACGCTCCGGGTCGCATCGAATGCCGTAGCGCTGGAAGTAGCCGCATACATTGGCGAGGTCGCGCTGCAGCAGATCGCGCGCATTGGGATTGAAGCGCGCATCGATCGCTTGCGGAAAATCGATCACCGTGATCGCGCCGCCGAAGTACAGAATGTTGTATGGAGAAAGGTCCCCGTGGATACGATCGAGGTCGAGCCACAGTCCGACGTTGCGCAGGACGCGCTCGAAGAGCGCCGCCGCCTCGTCGCGCGTGAGTTCGACCTGCGCCAGGCGCGGCGCCGCTGCGGTCTCATCGCCGATGTATTGCATCAGGACCGCGCCCTCGCCGAGCGCGATCGGAAACGGAACGTCGGCGCCGGCGCGATGCAGCAGGTCGAGCGTCTCGAACTCCGCGCTGAGCCAGGTGCCGTACTGCACGCGGCGTCCGTAGGCAGACCCTTTCGCCATCGCCAGCTTCTCGCGCCGCACCTTGGGACCGCGCAAGCGACTGTCCTGATATCCGGCGTCGCGGCGAAAAGCGCGCCGATGGATCGGATGGTAGACTTTCGCCGCTACCAGGTCCGCGCCCGCGAGCGGGCCGCCGCGGCAGCAATAGACGATGCCCTCCTTGCCGCCTTCGATGACGTGGAGGACCTCGCTCAGATGTCCATCGTTCAGAAAACTATCCAAATTCGACTCGGGATAATAATTTTTCAACTCGCTTCTCCGATGCTGTGATGCGTTTCGTCGGTCGGACGTGATTTGCGAATCGATGAACAAAAACGGCTGGCATTTGGGAGCCTCCTTACCGGTGATGGAGTTGAACCTCGCGCGTGACGGCGCACCTGCGTCCATCACGCAAGATAAAAAAGGCCGCGGGCGGAATGCTCGCGGCCTCTATGGCGACGATTTTGGGATTACTCGGCTAAGAGACGGCAGACGCGTTCCGCTGCGGGATGTTTTTCAAGAAGGATTCCATTTTGAACGCGCCTCCTTCGACAGGATTCTTCAAACGATGAGATGGTGATATCACTGCGCTCATACGGGGTCAATGGGTTTAGCAATCAACGTGCTACAATGCGAGAGTTGGGGGTAAGGAACATTTCGTGCCGATACGACGGATGCAGGCCGCCATTTATTTCGTGGACGATTGGGACGCAGCGCTCGCGTTCTATCGCGATGTCCTTGGATTGGAAGAGAGCGTGAATTTTCCGAATCGATGGGCGCTGTTTCGGATCCCGGGCGGCGGGAGCATCGCGTTGCAGCCGCGCTATGACAACGCGACCAATCACGTATCGATCGAGGTGGTCGGCATCGCGGACTTCGTGGCCGACCTCAAGTCCCGGGGTGCCAGGGTGATCGAGGACGTCTGCCGGCAGGAGCATGGCGAAACTGCGCTGCTGGAGGATCCGTCGGGCAATCTGATCGCGCTGATCGATACCGCATCGTCGAAATTTCCCCACGACTAGCCCAACTCCGCCAAGTGGCTTACAACTTCAAATGGAGGCTGCGTATGAGCCCGATCGAAACTTCCGAGGACGCGTCGTCGCGACGAGGCGTCTTCCTCACGGTGATTGCTGTTCTCTTCGTGATACTGGCAGCATCCGATTTCACCAAGGTGTTTCAGCATTCGCGTGACAGCGGCTTGGGTCTGGTGATCCTTGGTCATCGATTTATCCGAAATTCCGCGAACCTGGTGTTGGGTCCGATGTTCGGCGCGTTCCTGCTGGTCTATGCCAATGGCATCTGGCACATGAGGCGCTGGGTCATCCCGATTTCTGTCTTCTACGCCTTCTATGTTCCGGTCAACGAGGTGCTGTTCTGGTCACTGCACCAGCTTAATCCGCCGAGGCTTCGTTTCATCCTGTTTTACCTGTTCGTGTCGCTGACCGGATCGATCGGAACGGCGCTCTACCTGGCGTTTCACAAGGACGAGTTGCAGTAATCCGCGAAAGTATCGCTTATGCTGATGCCTTGTCTCATTTCGGCAGATTAAGTAACTTATGAGGCTCAGCAAGTAATCTATTCTCCGGGAGTGCAATTCAGCATACATGAGCAAGGGCTTTACCCTGTGGTTCACGGGAATGTCGGGCGCGGGCAAATCAACCCTCGCCAATCTGGTCGCCGAGGAGCTGCGCGCGCGCGGGCATCGCGTCGAGGTTCTCGACGGTGACGAAATCCGCACCCATCTTTCCAAGGGCCTCGGCTTTTCGAAGGAAGACCGCGACACCAACATCCGGCGCATCGGCTATGTCGCGAAGCTGCTCTCGCGCAACGGCGTGGTCGCGATCTCGGCTGCGATCTCGCCCTATCGCGATGTCCGCGACGAGCTGCGCCGCGAGCATGAGCGCTTCTTCGAGGTCTTCATCAATTGCACCATCGAGAAGCTATCCGAACGAGATGTAAAAGGACTCTACAAAAAGGCGCTCGCCGGCGAGATCAAGAATTTCACCGGCATCTCCGATCCGTACGAGGCGCCGCACAGCCCCGAGCTGGTGCTCGATAGCGGCAAGGAGAGCGTCGAGGAGAGCTACAAGAAGCTGATTCGCCGCCTCGAGGAAGTGGGTTAGCACGTGTCCCTTCGGGACATCGCAGACCCCAAAATACGGGGGTCTGCGCCAGCCCACCGCAAATTGTGGCACGGCCATCTTAGCCGTCCGCATGGGCAGAGCTTGTCCTGAGAGTTTGTGACTTTTTTCGAACTTCTATTACGTTACCGTCACAAGGTGTTGGTTTTTGCGACCGCTCGCGCGGGCCGTTACCGAAGTTGCGTCCCGCTATCTCTTATTGGGCCCCTTTTACCTCCTGCCTCCGTTTCCGGGGGTTCAAAGGGGCGGCCCTCGGGGGTTCGCTAGGCCAGCAACGCCGGGGCGAAGTGCATCAGGTTGTAAGCCAGGGCACACCAGAGCGCCACGCAGCGGGCCTTGGCCAGCCCTCGCACCGTGATGCGGCCCAGTCCGCGATAGGTGCGCAAGTCGGCGTTGACGGTTTCGCTCGTGGCCGCTCTTTGTTTATAGATTTCTTTCCCCTCCTCGCTTCTCATGCGTTGCTTCCACGCCTGGACCGCGTCGCTGTCGCCGGCTTGGGCTCCAGTTCCTGGCCCCGCTTCTCGGGATTGCGCGCCGGCTTGGGCGGCACGAACAGCGCCACGCCCTGCCGTGGGCCGCTTCCTCGATGTCGTCCGGTCCGCAGGTAGCCGCCGTCCATCAGGTGCTCTTCCACCTTGCCGCCCGTGCGCTCTTCCACCTGCTGCCGCATCGGCGCGCTCAATCCTGCCGAGTCCGAGCCTTCCGTGCTGACCTCCACCCCCACAATGGCGCGGCTCTCGGTGTCGCGTCGCCAACTGCACATTCACCGCCGGGTTGAAGCCCCCGTTGGGCATCTTCATCACCCGCGCTTCCGCATCCGTCGTGCTCACGCGCGGCTCTTTCTTCCGAATCTTCTCCCCGCGCTTGCCCTGCCCGCCCGCTGCGCCGCTTCCTCCTGCCGCTTCTTCAGTTCCGGCAATTGCGCAATCGCCTGCTGCAAGCGCTGCTGCCTCTCCCGCGCCGCCCGCTTCCGCGCCGCCGCTTGCTGCGCCGTCAGCCCGCCCGGGACTGCCGGCGAGTCCAACTGCCTGCTGCAACTCCGCCACGTGCTGCTGCGCCTCCTCCAGCAACTTCCCCAACCGCTCTTCCCGCCGAAAACTGCTCGCCCCCGCCCCCACCCGCACCCGCATCCCGTCCTGGCTGATGCGGCTCACCTTCACCACCCCCTTGTCCACCAACGAGGCAATCACCTGCGTGAATAACTGGTCCAACGCCTCCCCATGATCGGTGCGAAAATCCGACAGCAAGCGGTGGTTCACCGTCACCCCCCCGCACAGCCAGCGGAAGGCCGCGTTCTCCTCGCACTGCCGCGCCAACTCCCGCGCCGAACCGATCCCCCGCACGCAGGCGTACAACCACAGCGCCACCAACAACTGAGGGTCGGTCGCGTCCCGCCCCGCCACCCCTTCCCGCGCCTTGATGGGCGGCAAAACCCCGCCACGTCCAAGTGCTCCACCACCTCCGCCACCCGCCGCACCGGGTGCTCGGCCGCCACCAGATCGTCCGGACATTGCGCCACCCACGGCCATCTGCCGACGCTCCGGCTGCCGCAACCGCACCGCCCCCCCGCACTTCCCAGCCGCCCCTGCCTCGGCCCGGCCGGCTTCCGACCCTGCCGCCATCTCCCCTAAGTCCATCCCTAACTGAGCATCATCTTCATTAGTAACGTTGTCCATACAGGCATAATACCATGAATCAACAACAAGATCAGCAAAAACGTCGCGGACACTCGAAAATATCTGTGGAAAAAAACGAGAACTTTATCTCCCACACACCCTTTGTCCTTCCCAACCCCCTCCACCCGCCAGCCCTCTGGACACCAAACCAAAAAAGTCACAAACTCCGAGCGTAGCGAAGGAATGCCCGTGCCACCTTCCCTGGCCTAGGCGTGTGACATCCTGTCTCTTGACAGGCGCTGGGCTTTGTAGTAGGCTACTGGAGTGTCTTACCCGGCCGGCGGGGGAGTTCTTCTCCCGTCTTCATCACTTCCCGTTTCAGGAGGAATCGTGTCTTTACGCAAATCACCCCGGCTTACAACTGAACTTCTCGAGGCGGCGCGGGCCAACTCCCGGCGCTCGACCGGGCCGCGCCAGGCAGCCTCGAAGCAGCATTCGAAGATGAACGCTTTGAAGCATGGCGGTTACGTTTCGGCCGCCAATCAGCGGCAGGCGCTCAAGGCGCTGGGCGAAGACCCGGAGCGCTTCGAGGCTCTGCGGGCGGAACTGCGCAGCGCCTTCGATGCGGGCGACGCGCTTTTCGATCAACAGGTCGAGGACCTGGCCTGGCTCTACTGGCGGCGCGAGCGCCTGGAGCGCATGCAGACGGGGCTGAAGCGGCGCGCGCTCGAGGCAATCAAGGAGCGGCAGCACCGGCGGCGGCGCGAGATGGCGGACGCCACCTTCGACGCGTCGCGGCACGAGATGCTGTTATGCAGCCTGCCGGCCCCGGCCGACCCCGCGGTGATGCTGCGGCGCACGCTTTCTTATCTCGAGCTCGTGCGGGCCGAGGTGGGGGAGGGCGTCTACGCGCAGCGCCAGGGGGATGTGCTGGCGGAGCATTACGCGGACCCCAAGGGGTGGCGGCTGATGCTGATTTTCCGGCTGATCGGGCTATTCGTAGAGGCCAAGATAATAGCCTCGAAGGGTCCCGGGGAAGACTGCCGGCCGTACGTGCGCGAGGCCTTGGGAATGACCGACCCGCCCGGGGAACGGGACCGGCAGGAACTGTTGAAGCTGCTGGCGGAAGAAATCGCAAGCGTCGAGGAAGAGCTCGAGTACGAGGAACGGCAGAACCAGGAGCGCGCCGCGATCGAGCGGGAGGCGTGCCTCGCGCCGGAGGGGAAGACTTGGGAGATGCTGCTGCGGCAGGAAGCGGGGCTCGACCGCTCGATCGACCGCAAGGTGAAAATTATCCTGACCCTGCGCAAAGAACATGCCCAACTGCAGAGAGAGGCCGCCGGACCTCCTGGCGATGAAATGATCGAGGCTGGCGCGGACACGCCGGTCAGCGTCTGCGATTCAGGGCAGGATGGTGAAGCGCCGCCTTCCCTTCGGGAAACGCAGACCCCAAAGGGCAGGGGTCTGCGCCAGCCGGTAGAAAGTGCGCAGGACTCGTCGGCCATACAAGGCGCAGACATACAAGGCAATGTCTGCGCCACCCCCGTAGAGGACGACAGCGAGACTTCAAAATCGCCGGAACAAAGCCAGAATGTTATAGAAAACAAAGGACTGGCTGCCGAAGAGGTATGCGCATGAGGCTAGCGCCGACCTGCGTTTCAGGTCCGCGGTTCGCGGGCAGCGCCCCGGCAAGAGCGCATCTTCTCTGGCCCAGCCCAGCAACGACCGAGGGCAACACCCGCGGAAACTATCAGGTCCAATTCCGCGCTCAATACTGTTTGGTAACCGCCGCGACCGCCAGCAGCAACGGCAACTTCCCCGATGGGGACTTCGGGGGGGGGGGGGGGGGGGGGGGGGGGCGGGGGTTGCACGCCTACGCCGAGCGATTCATCCGGCACATCGGCACGTCGCTGACAGAAGGGTGGAATCGGTTCTTGTCCTTGCGGGGGTTTCGTATATAAGACGGAGGGAACAATCCCACCCATTTGTATAGCGAGCGCCTGAGCCAATAATCTGTTGACGCCACCCGATGTTGATGCGAAGCTATGAGATTCACACCCTAAATCGTCAGCCATGAACGATCGGAACTCCGAATTCCGGAAGCTTTTGCGCCACCGCGATCGAGCGGAATGGCTATGGGGATGCCTGCTGTTCGTAGGCGCCGCGGGGCTAGCCCAGCAGCCATCGGGGCCGGCCGCCAAGGTCAATCCGCTCGGGTCAAGTCAGCAGATCACAACGGAGGGTAGGGAACTCTACAGCCGCTCGTGCACGGGTTGCCACGGCCTTAACGGGGCGGCGGGAGAACGCGGCCCGGCGCTGGCGGGTGAGCGCGGCTATGTGCGCGAAACGGATGCCGCCATTTTCGCCGCGATTCAAGACGGTATCGCCGGTACGGGCATGCCTCCTGCGGGTCTCGCGCCCACCGAAATCTGGAGGATCGTCGCTTACATCCGCAGCCTGCGTGCCAGCGCTTCGGATGCTTTTGTGCCCGGCAATGCCGCGCACGGCGAGCAGATCTTCTGGAACCAGGGCCGCTGCGGTTCCTGCCACATGATTAATGGACGGGGAGGCATCCTGGGGCCGGACCTTTCCAACCTTGGCGGCGAACGCCCCCTGGCTAAGATTCGTGCCGCCCTCACCCAGCCGCGGACGGAAATTCCGAGCGGCTACCGGCCCGCCGAGGTGGTGAGCAAATCCGGGCAGCGCTTCACCGGCATCATCAAGAACGAAGATGATTTCTCGCTCGAACTGTTGGATGACCACGAACAACTGCAACTGTTCAATCGCGGCGACCTCCGCGAGATCCACTATAAAGACTCATCCCTGATGCCTGCCCATTACGACAAAACGCTTACACCGGCGGAACTGCAAGACCTGCTCGCGTTCCTGAGCCGCCAGGCGCGTGACAAGAACGAGGGAAGCGCAGAAGGCAAGCCATGAGGAAACTGGCCTGGTTGATCTGTTGGGCGGGTATTCTGTTGCCCGCGAGCGCGCAGGTGACTTATCAAGAGCTGAAGACCGCTCCGCCGGGGAACTGGCTCAGTTATTCGGGCTCGTATAGCTCCCAACGTTATAGCCTGCTGAAGCAGATCCACACCGGCAACATCCAGACGCTGGTACCGGCGTGGATCTTCCATGTGCCTAACGAAGAAAGGCTCGAATGCGTGCCGATCGTCGTGAACGGCGTGATGTACGTAACGCAAGCGATTGGAACCGTGTACGCTCTCGATGCCCAATCGGGGCGCTTGATTTGGAGTTACCACTACCCCTTCGCCAAGCCGAACGGGGCGAACCGCGGCGTGGCGGTTTACGGCAACCGGGTCTATTTCACCACGCCGGACGCTTACTTGGTGGCGCTCGAAGCCAGGACCGGCAATTTCCTTTGGCGATCGAAAATCGCCGAAGCCAAGGAGGGCTACTGGGCCCCCGCCGCGCCCCTGGTCCTCAACGGCAAGATTGTCACCGGAGTGGCCCCGGGCGATTACGGCATGATCGGTCGTGCTCGTGGCGTTTGATGCGACTACCGGGAAGGAACTGTGGCGCTGGAGCGCGGTTCCGAAACCCGGCGAGCCCGGCAATGAGACGTGGGCTGGAGATTCCTGGAAGACGGGCGGCGGGGACACGTGGCTTACCGGCAGCTACGACCCCGAGCTGAACCTGATCTACTGGGGCATCGGCAATCCCGCGCCCGATTTCAACGGCGATGTACGCCTGGGTGACAACCTCTACACCGACTGCATGGTGGCGCTCGATGCCGATACAGGTAAACTGAAGTGGTATTTCCAGTTCACGCCGCACGACACGTCGGATTGGGATGCGGTCGAGATTCCCGTGCTGGTGGATCATCCGTTTGCGGGACGGATGCGTAAGCTGCTGGTGCAGGCCGATCGGAACGGTTTCTATTACGTGCTGGACCGGACCACGGGCGAGTTTCTGTTCGGCACTCCCTTTGTCCATAGTGTGAATTGGGCCACGGGCTTGACAAAGGACGGCCGGCCCATCCGCGTGCCCGGAGTCGAGCCCTCGGTGCAAGGCACGATGGTGTGCCCCTCTTGCACGGGCGCCACCAACTGGATGTCACCCGCCTATGATCCGGACACCGATTATTTTTATCTTGAGGCGGTAGAAGGATGTCAACTCCTGTATAAGGCGACGGAAAAATTCCGGCCGGGGGGCTTCCCCTTTGACGCGACCGGCGCGGCCGACACCCCCAAGTCGCCGTTGCAGACGTACATTCGCGCTCTTGATTTGACCACCGGAAAGCTCAAGTGGGAGTACAAATTAATCGGCGCGCGGGACTATGGCGCGGGAGTGCTGGCCACGGCCGGCGGCCTGCTTTTTGCCGGAAGCCCGCAAGGAAGCTTCATGGCGTTCAATGCCGCGGACCGGCAAACTGCTTTGGCACTTTAACACCGGCCAGAAAGTTTCCGCATCTCCCATCACCTACACCTTCAACGGGAAGCAGTATGTATCTTTGGCGGCCGGTTCCGACGTTCTGGCGTTTACGGCTATTTGAAAAGTCTCAGTAACGAGGTCCGCGCCACACCGAGTGACGTTTTCACCATCCCGAAGCCTGCTGAAAAAAAGGAGTCCATCTCTCGGGTCTCCCCCGTTCCTCCACTAATCCGTCTCCATGTGCTGCCGCCAACCACCTCGGAGAGCCCGACGGCTCCTCTCGCCTCTTGCTTCACCGCCGGCGTCAGGCGTTGCACTTCTACGCGTAGGTCGTCAAAGTGCCTCGCGTGGCTATAACCTGCCGCCGCGACCTCTGACACCGTCTTCCTCACCGCATTCCCCCACCACCCAATTAGGGCATCAGCATTTTCAGCCCGTTACAGAAGGTGACATTGAGCTTGCGGGCATCCCTCTACTGGCGTTATTATCCCTGCGTTTTTTAGCGGTGAAAACACAAGTCCGGCTTATGTATTTCAGTGTGGCACGGCCGTCCCAGCCGTGGCACGGAGAAGGTCGAGCGGTGTGTAGCGCGGCGCAGCGGGGCCATAACGCACAAGGGATTCACCACCAAGGCCGGGCAGCGTTCAGCGGAAAATGGCACCACGGTTTTCTCACGCAGCCTCACGCGCTGCGGCGAATCTTCACTGTTAACGCCACCTCGAAGGATGTTTACAAGTAAGAAGATAAATCTACGGTATCGCAGCCTAAATGGCCAAACGGGGGAGGATCATCATGAGGAAGAGCGAGCGAATCGACTGGTGTAGGTTTCTAAACAAGGGGGGACAGGTCGCGCTGCTGGTTGCCGTGAGCATCGTGGCAGCCGGCTACCCGGTTCGTCCAGCGTATGCACGCACTATGAGAAAGGCCCTGATCGCAACCGCACGAAACGCGGCCGGCGTGACCAACTCCGCCATACCGAGCGCGCCACAACGAGGGGACATGACGCAGAGCGAGGCGTGGGCAAAACTCAACCTTTCCAAGGCTACGGAGCTTCCTATTTCATTTGTTCTGGCTGACAAGCCCATCCGTGGCATCCCGAAAGAATGGCACCCGAGAGAGACCAAGCGCCGCCTTGACGAGAATCGCTCCGAAACTGACTTTGAGGGAACCGACCCCAAGACCGGACTTCACGTTCGCGTCGAGTGCGTCGAGTATCACGATTTCCCGGTGGTGGAATGGGTGGCTTGGTTTGACAATAAAGGCAAGGATGCCACGCCGATCATTCGCGACATTCAGGCCCTGGACGGAACATTCCTAGGAGCGAGGCCGCAGATCTATTCGAACAACGGCGACTTCTACAGTGAGAAAGGATATACCTCTCAGGTAAAGCCCATCGCCGAAGGCGACTCGGTGAGTTACGCCCCCCACGGCGGCCGGCCCAGCGACAGTGCATTTCCCTACTACCGGATCATTTTCGACAACTGGGGACTCTCGATGGCCATTGGTTGGCCGGCACAGTGGGCCGTGCACTTTGAGGGAACAGCAAACGGCGTCAAGGTGCGCGCGGGCCAGGAAAAAACGAATCTGAAGCTGAATCCCGGTGAGAAGATCCGCACGCCGCGCATGACCATCCTCTCCTGGTCGGGGGACTCATCCCGTGCCGTGAACCTGTGGCGCCGCTGGTACCTGGCTCACATTATGCCGAGACCCGCTGGCGAACTGATGAAGCCGCTCGTCGCGGTCAGCGGCACCGGCGAGGGCGAGGAATTCACCGGCGCGACTGAGCAGAACCAGATCGAGTACATCGAGAAATGGAAGCACCTGGGTTTTGATTTCAACGTGTGGTGGATTGATGCCGGATGGTATCCCTGCGCTGGCCACTGGCCCAACACCGGCACGTGGGAACCCGATCCTGCCCGTTTTCCTCACGGCATGATGCCGGTATCGGAATGCGCAACCCGCAACGGCGCGAAATTGTTGGTTTGGTTTGAGCCGGAAAGAGTGCGGCCCGGCACAGAACTCTACACTCAACACTCTGACTGGCTGCTCAAGCTGAAAGACAATGAGAACAGTCTGCTGTTCCTGGGCAATCCCCAATGCCGCCAGTGGCTCACCGACCATGTTTGCGATTTGATCAAAAACGACGGCATCAAGATTTACCGGCAGGATTTCAATTTCGAGCCCCTTGAATTTTGGCGCCAGAATGAGCCTGAGGACCGCCAGGGAATGAACGAGAACCTGCACGTCCAGGGCTACCTGCAGTACTGGGATGATTTGCTGGCAAGGAATCCCGGCCTGTGGATCGACTCGTGCGCCAGCGGCGGCCGGCGCAACGACCTCGAAACCATGCGCCGCGCTGTGCCTTTGCACTACAGCGACTTCGGATACGGGAATGCCCCGGTAAAGCTCTCATTCCACCAGATCCTTGTTTGAGTGGCTGCTCTATTTCAAGGACACGACTCTCTCCTGGGATCAAAGCCGCCGAGGGACGTTACAACACGCAAGTCGATAGCTACGCTTTCCATTGCGCCATGGCTCCGATGCTGGCGATGGGAATGAACATCCGCCTGGATAACTACGATTATCCCCTGGCGCGGAAAATGACCGACGTGTGGCGCCAGGTTTCAGATTTGATCCTCTACGGCGATTACTACCCGCAGACGCCATTTGGCCGCAGTGATGATTTGTGGGTTTCCTGGCAGTTTGACTCGCCGGAAAAAGGGGAGGGATTTGTTCAAGCCATCCGCTTGCCTAAATGCCCGCAAGAGACGCTCACCATCCACCCCAAAGCCATGGATGCCAGCGCCACGTACGTTTTCAAGAATCCGGAAACCGGCGAGTCGAAGAACATCTCCGGAAAGGAACTGACGGAAACGGGCTTTACCTTCACCCAGCCCGCGCGTAGCGGAGCCATCTGGATTTATCGAAAGGCGGAGTTCCAATTAAACCGCGGTAGACAGTGAGAATAGGAGCCGGGCAGTTGCTTTGAAGCCCGTTAACCTTACACCCGCGGAGTGCTTAGAGTTTGAAGAGAAAATGAGGAAAGCGGCGGCATAGGACAAGGACCAGAGATGGGCGGTTAAACCCAAGTCCTTGTGTGGAAAGTTCAAAGCGTAAAGTCTGAATTGTGAATTGCCTCCTGCCTTCCGCGTGCATCCCGTGATCCAAAGTTCGAAAACTATCTACCAGGGTGCGAGGCGCCCCGCCCGAGCGGTGAAGGAGAGATCGCATGAACTGGACGCGGAGAGAATTTCTAAGCACCGGCGCGATCCTGGCGAGCGCTGCCGCCATGCCCGGCTTGGAGCCGGGGGCCTCGCGGGCGATCTCCGGTGCGGTGCTCGCGGGCTCGATCACCTTCCTCCGGGCGTGGGACCAGCAGCCAGCGCGGGCCAGGCCGTTGCCCGCCACCACGCCGTTGTAGCCGCCGTAGACATCGCACCTGCCTCCCAATCAGCAAGCCACGATGCTACACTCCAGCAAGATGCGCTTGACATAACGCTCACACGATATGTGTCCTTAGAGGAGGAGATCACATCTAAGAAAAGGCTCCCCAAAACGCGGGTGTGTCAGTAAATCGGCCGAGCTTTCCGGCTTTCCGGAGGAAGTCTGGCGGGCCGAACCTTTTGTAACTGTATATCACTACCGATCTCAGCGCCCGGTTCTCGTGAATGTAGTTTCTCAGCGTTCGCGGGTGATCCAACCAGAGTTCGGCGGATCAGTCGCTAGCGAGAAGGCAGAGCCTATTTCCTAAAAGCACTAACGTTCAGGTTAGTTTCCGAGTTGACGATGTCTCTTTCAGAATCGTCGGGCGGCTAGACACTGATGAAAGCACTACACCGGGTAAGCCCCAGCCATAACGGTCGCCAAGATTACATCATTGGACAGAGATCCTGGTGTTTGTAAGGAATGCAATATTCCTGGTGGCCCAGGAGCTCGGCAGCAGTCAAACTCCCGGCGGCTACGTGGCAAGTGGCCTCGAATATCGATTGACCTACTTCTGCAACCGTTGCCTCGCCTTGGATAATGCGCCCCGCGTTGACGTCCATATCCCCTCGCATACCTTCGTAGGTCCTTGGGTTTCCGCAGACTTTGAGGACAGGTGAAATGACACTACCGATCACGCTGCCGCGGCCCGTGGTGAAGATTACAAGGTGCGCACCGCACGAAATCAGATCCAGAATCCCTTCCGAATCGTTGGGATTGCTGTACCCAAAAAGAAAAGGCGAAGGGTCCGGGACAGAATCAAGCACGTATAAGCCTTTGCGTTGAGGTTTTTCAGCGACCTTGAGGGTGCCGACAATTGGACGGCTCCCACATTTCGCGAAGGCTCCCATGGATTTTTCCTCGATCGTGGTCAGGCCTCCAGTAAAATTGCCAGGGGCAATGGAGAAGTGGCCTGCCCGCAAAGAGAACTTCTCTGCCTTCTCGATCACTGCACGCAACTGTAAAGCGATCTCCGGTGTCTCCGCCCGGTTGGAGATGATATCGGCACAGCCCAACATCTCCAAGGTCTCCTCAATGATAACGGTCGCCCCGGCGTCCACCAACATATCAAACGCGCGCCCGACGGCGGGATTTGCCGCGATGCCGGAGGTGGCGTCTGACCCTCCACATTCGGTGCCTACAATCAAATCTGAAACCGGCATGGACACCATGGGCGTCGCTTCGATCTGGGCAAGAAACCCGGCCACAATCTCTCGACCGCGGGCGATTGCCCGGCTGTGTTCCGCCTGCTTCCTGAATACGTACGATCTCCACCGGCCGCCCGGAAGCACGGATCGATTTGGCAATTGCGCCAGCGTCAGTGCCTTCACACCCCAGGCTCACCAAGAGAACCGCGCCCACATTCGGGTGGGTAGACAGAGCCGTCATGAGCCGCGCCGCGTACTGGTTTTCATAGCATCCGGGAAATCCAAGCGATTGCACCCGAGGGTCCATCGCGGCAATCTTCTGTGCCACGAATGAGGAACACTCAACTGTGTGGATACAAATGACGTAATTGCGGATTCCCGGCGGCCCCGATAGTCGCTGAAAACCTTGGAACTTCGTCACAGTTTTTGCTCCCCTTTGTTGGAGGCAAGCATTGTGGTAGCGTTGTGCGTGTGGACCCACTTGCCCGCGCTGATATCGACTGTAGCGACGGCAATGGGGACCCCATATTTCAGGATTGGCCCTCCGGCGGCGATGGGGCGTACGGCGACTTTATGAGCGAAGGCGATTGCTTCTTGCGCCCGTATCTTGATATCCCCCGTCAACCCCAAAAGGGTCACAACCGCACCGGAGGGTATCTCATCAAGAGCCACTGCCACATTATCGCCAGGATGTATCAGGACCGATTTGAACATTTCCGATCTACTTCCCAGGAACAAGCCCGTCGATATTCTAGCATCTGGTGCCGATCAAAACTAACTGCACGATGGTTTGAAATGAAATAAATGGGATGCCGCGGAACGCGATCTTTACGCCTGCGATCAGACTTCGACCTCCAACCCCAGGTCAGACGCAATGGACTTAATTCGTCGCACAGATTCTGATAGTCAGCCACCAGCGACTTACTCATGCCGAGGTCCAGACCAAGATAGCCGTCATACTTGAGATTTCTAAGCACTGGAAGAACTCCTTCCAGTCGATCGTCCCGTCACCGACTGGCAAGTGCTCGCTGTTCGCAGGGTCGTTATCGGAGATATGAATGTTCGCAAACTGGCCCTGGAGTTTCATGAGTGCCAAGGGGACGTTCTCTCTCTGGGCACTGAAGTGGCCGGTATCGAAATTGGCCTTGAAGTTATCACGCTGCACTTGCTCGATCAGGCGTAGCAAAGAATCCACGGAGCAGATAACCTCGCCCACTCGCGGCTCCATTATTACGATCTTCCCGTGTTCGGCCGCGATATCAGCACAGCCCCGGCACCACTCCACCACTGCTTTCCAAACACGATCCCAAGTGAAGCCCCTGGGAATTTGCACCCGAGTCTTGTTGACAAACTTGTAGCCAGTCGTCTTCCCCAATTGATACGGTCTTGCCCCGAAATAGCGTACAGGTGGCGCGTAGCTCGCCAGGTGCAGCGTTTCGGCTCCTATTAAGTCACCTAATTCCGCTCCGTATTTGAAGAGATCGAGTGCGCACTGCCGTTTGGCGGCGTCAAGGCTGACCAGATCAGGATTGACGACACAGAAACTATGGACATGGAGGCCCGAGTCGCTGAGGATGCGCACTAACTGCATCCGCCGGGCATACAGGGAGCGCAAGTTCTGCGCGCCCAGGCCTTCCATTTCCAAGAAGTGAAACCCCATTTTGCGAATTTCAGGCAACGCCCTGAAGGCATCTTCCACTCGATGCGGATAGCCGTATTTGAAGATCACGTAGAGGTACGTAAGGCCAACTTTCATGTGTCCCGATTCTCCTGGCATGCAGAATGCTATTTGCGGCGCGTCACCGGCGAACGCGCGCATTCCCGGCCAATGTGCCACTCGGCCGGTTGCTGAAACGTGGACCCAAATACGAGACTCCAGCGCAACGCAACAGCAAGACGTCCCCCCCAACTGACTTGAAGTTTACCTATCGTTCTCATGGGCCCTGTAACGTTATGTTAACATCGGACCAACGGTGCGACAAGGGAAAGGCCAGGCATGGAACCGTCCACCGTCCTTAACTACAGCTCGGTTTTTTCCCGACTTCACTGTCTGCGCATCTGCCAGCGCCCTGCGAGCGTCTCGGAGCCCACGCTTACTTGAAAGGATCCCCTGTAAACTCCGCCTTCCAATCCACAGGTCCGGACTGTCCTGCGAAACTGACCTTCAATGAACTCCCAGCTACTTTATGGCGAGTTGGGACTGCGCGCGTTGCGCCGCGTCGCGTTTGTGAACAAGAGACGGGGAGCCGAGGGACAAACACCCAAGGTTCGGAATACTCCTAATGAAGGGCTCCGTATTCGCGCGCCGCATCTCGAAAGTGAATCAAGTTCTCCCACGGTGTCGCAACCGAGGTGTTGCAACTCGAGGCAAATATGAAATGGCGTTTGTCGCCCATGGAGTCCATGAGGCAGCGCGTATACTCGTGCAGCCGTGCTTCTGCGACTTGGGTGATTTCCTGATTGGGCGAACTCATCCCCCCATTGACGGTAAAATTCTCCGATCCCGCCAGCTTTCGCGCCTCTCTCAGTTCCACGTCACCGAGAGGCGGGGGAGTAATTCCTTCCAGGCAGTCAACCCCCGAGGCCCCTACCAGCGGCAATAGCGCCCGGTTGCGCCCGCAGGCGTGGACAACGAAGAGCTTCTTTCGACTATGGACGATTTCGGCAGCTTGACGAAAGAAGTCACGGCAATAGTCCTCGTAGAAGCGTGGAGGATAGAAGGCTGAATCCAGATTGTCGAGCGAAATGAAGATATCGGCGTCGGCATTGTCCACTACATTCTGGATGAGGGCTAGCGCTTTCTTCTCGTGAATCCGAGCGAGTTCCCGCATCTCATCCGGATGGTCGATCACGAACAGGGTGGCGTTCTCAAGACCGGCGAACCAATGAAACCTTTTAAGCGGAGACTCCGTCACGTGGAGCATGACTACCCCGTCATCGCCGACCCGCTCGACCCAGCGGTGAAACTCCAGAGCATCAAGACTATACTCGCAGCACTCCCACATGAACCGCACCGCGGGATAGTCGTCCCACGTCTTCCACCAGTAACCCGTCGAGAAGTCCGTTCCGGCCTCTTCCGTGCACTCCCAGGATTCGGTGAGCGTGCCGTAAGGGGATACGAACTTTCGCTTACATTGGCGCTTGCCCGGCGGATACTGGTTAAATGCAGTGACGAAAGGCCTGGCCGTATCAGGCTCGCCGATATATGTTTCAGAAAATTCCCCCGCCGTGTAAATCTCCCGCGTCGCCAGTCGCGTGTCCCAGCGCGTCAGGATATCCGCGCCCAGGTGCCGCAGAACATCGAAGGGGTGCATCGCCTGGGAAATCTCAGCGGGCAAGTTGCCGTTCGCGAGGCGCCAGTAAAACCACTGATAGATATTGGGAGCAAAGGGCACGAAGTCGGCCTTTTCTCCGCGGAATGCGGCGAGGATACGTTCTCTTCCAGTCATAGCAGTTCTCCCAACCCGACCAGGCGGCAATTCCCGGTGAATGAGGCCCGTCCTCCCCAGCCAAGCCATCGGGCTTACCAAGGAAAGTTACGGGCTTTCAATCGGAAGTCATGGGTTGCAATCCCAGGCTTCCTCCGAACATCTCAAGGGGCTCACGGTTGTCCATCGGGGCCGCCGCGCCGCCGCTGGGCTTTTTCAAAAACGAGGATCGAATAAATGCCCAGTGAAGGGACTTGCACCTCCGTCATGGTTGCTGACGACGCTATCACCCGCAGGGAATCGCGGGGGCTGTCCGGAGTGAGCAGCCTGGCCCCATCGTATTCTCCTTGAACCTTCACTTGGATTGATTGTACGGGTTGAAGCGTGTAGTTCAGCAAGTGAACGATCACACGCCCGTCCTTGGGTTGCTCCACGAAGTTGTAAAGGACGCCCGGCGGGGCCGCTACCGCCACCGGAGGCGGACGGTCGGCAGCCAGCAGGGCCCGTGCGAGCTCATCGATCGGCGGGAGTTGGTCAAAATAAATACTCTCGCCCTTCCCGGTTTTTGAGCGAACGAAACTTGGCTGTGGCCGCGGCCGTCCCTGCTCGTCCCGCCTTAAGGCCTTCCCGACGGTGATCAGCTTGCCGCCGCCAGCCAGGTACTCCTCCAGGGCTTTGACTGCCCGATCGCGAGCCATCTCGGTGGTGAGCAAGGCGACCACGGCGTAGGGCTTCAGTCTTGCGGGCGAGAGTTCGTGCTCGTACAGCACATCATAAATGACGCGCCGTCCCGCCAGGCCATTCAGCAGCGGGACTCCTTGGCTTCGGTTATCCAGCACCACTGCGATAGACGCCATCGAGCGGGCGTCGGTGTAATACGCTTGGTTGTCGGCCAGGAAACGATTGTAAACACCCATGGCGCGCCAGACCTTCATGGTCTCGGGGTCCCGTTCCCACAGCCTTTGCGCGAACGCACCTTCCACAAAAGTTTCGTTGGCGGCGCCGAACATCATGTTCTCCGCCAAAACCAACTGCTGTCTTTCTGCGGACATGACATCTGTCTCCGGCCAGCCGACTTCGCGCATGCGGCTCTCGATATGGACCGGCTTCCACCCTTCCGAAAGGTTCTGAAAAATGCGAAACCGGCCGACGTTATTGGCGAGCAACCCGTCATTAACCCTGAGCATGAAACCGAGTTCGTCCTTGAAGCGGTTGTTCAAAACGTTCTTCTCGGAGAAGATTCCCGCTTCGCCGCCCTCCTCCGTCGTGATCGCGTTGATGAGGCGATTGAAGATGAAATCAGGGTTATGGAAGTTGGCCATGATCAGCATGTCCGGCTTCCGCGAAGCCGCGTAACGGTAAAGGTCTTCGAATGTCTCGCCCAGGTACGGGCTGAAGCAGTTGTCGTACATGATCCCGTCCGCGCCGGCATCGATGGCGAGGTCAATGCGCTTCTTCAGGTAATCGCGCCAGCCGGACTTGGACAGGTCCGCCATGTATCGGGTCACCCTGCCCATCTTTGTGTAGTCGCCCGCGCCGTAAGGGACAGGTTTGCCGTCCGCGCCCAAGCTGATCCAGGCTCGCGACTCGGGCACGTGTTCATACATGTCTTCCCAGAACATATTCGCGACTGACTGATAAGCGAAGATGTGGATGCCCTGGCGATGGCACTCGTCGATGTAGCGCCGGAGTTGCTCCCGTTGAGAAAGTTCAGTCGGGACCGAGAATCCGTTGCTGAACGTCACCCAGATGGCGTTGAAAGACGCTTCGCGAAGCAAGGCCACCGTGCGCGGGTCATACCAGTTGGTCATCACCTCCACGTAATCGGGAATGGGCGGATTGAAGCCCGGCCATCCGGAGAGGAAGGCCTTGGAGGTCTCAATCGGCCCGCCGTCCCAGCGTGTAAACCGGATGCGCCCCGGCTTGGCCCATTCCGGCACCGAGTCAGGCCGCGGCCGGAATGACCACTCCGACGGATACTTCGAGGATTCATCAAGCGGTTCTTTCTCGGACTGGGCCGAAAGAGACGCTGGTAAGAGAGCAAACACGAAAATCACAAGCCAGAGTTTCGAAATCATTGTCGTCCCCTTGAAGGGCTTTCGAGCAGTCGGTGCGCGATGGCACCGCCTAGTGTGTCATGTCAGCAAGCAAGGCCTCGGATTGTCGAGCCTGGGGTGCACGAATCAGCGTCACGACGCAGGCCGTGGCGATGAGTGGAATCGTTGCTGCCGCAAAAAATACCGGGAAGTACGAGTATCTATCGACGATGGCTCCAGCCGCCAGCGTAAATAACGTTCCGGCCAATCCGGCGGCAAACCCGCTCAAGCCCGTCACAGAGGCAACCACGTCAGAAGGATAAAGGTCAGCCGGAAACGTCAACGCGATGGTTCCCCAACTGGCGTACCCCCATGTGGCAAGGCTGATGCATGCGAGAGCCCACGGGGCGCTATGCGTGGCAGCGGCGGGAATGCCGGCGAGCATGGGAATCGCGCTCACCACGCATACCCACTTGCGGGCGCGAATTACTTCCATTCCTTTTTTGATGAGAAAACCTGAGATGAACCCGCCCGTAAAGTTCCCGATGTCAGCCGCAACAAAAGGAATCCAAGCAAAGATGGCAATCTGCCGCAGGCTGAAACCTCGGGCGTCACTGAGATACTGAGGCACCCAGAACACGTAGAACCACCATATGGGATCACTAAAGGCGCGGCCTAGAAAGATGCCCCAGACGTTTCTGTGCTTTAAAAGTGCGAGGTACTTCCCTGCGCCTGTTCCTGTCGAGGCGGCAACCACACCACTCCCTTCCTGGATGAGTCGCCGTTCCTCGACGGTTACCCAAGGATGGCGAGACAACGGTCGGTAGATAGCCAACCAAACACCCAACCACAGGAAGCCCAGGAGGGCTGAAGCGACGAATGCATAGCGCCATCCGAACGAAGCGGTGATCCAAACGACCAGTGGCGGAGCAACGATGGCGCCGACGCTCGACCCGCTGTCGAAGACAGCCACTGCCAGTGCCCGCTCGCGTGCCGGGAACCACTCGGCCACGGTCTTGCCCGCTCCCGGCCAATTGCACCCCTCCCCCATCCCCAAGAGAAACCGGAAAAGTCCAAACGTAAATACCGAGTTCGCGAAGGAGGTCAGCAGGCTTGAGACCGACCACCAGACAACCGCCAGCGCCAGGCCCAAGCGCGTCCCCACCACATCGATCAGGACGCCTCCCACCAGCCACATCAGTGCGTAAGCAATTTGGAATGCGGAGACGACTTGTGAATACTGCAGGTGGGTCATGTGGAACTGCTTGGTCAGGGTAGGAGCGAGCACGGAGAGCGTTTGGCGATTGACGTAATTGATGGCAGTCGAACCAAATAAGGTCCAGACAATCCACCAGCGAACCCGCTTCGTCCTGGTCATTTGGAGAGGCTCCGTCTGAAGGTCGGGCCGGCTTCGAGAGGCCGGACCCTTTCGCGGTGATCTTCGACAGAGTCCACCGCAGGCCTAATGCTAGGAATGGCGCGTCTTCCTCGAACGTGCTCGCAGTCAGGAGAACTTGCGTGAGAGTCATCGCTAAAGGAAATGTCCTGGTACACCTCTACGAGATGCGTGCTGAAGTTGTTGTCGTAGATGATCCCGTCGGCGCCCGCAGCGAGCGCCAGGTCCACCCGCTTTTCGAGGAATCTCACCCATTCGGGGTTGCCCAGATTGGCCATGTAACGGGTTACTTGCGCCATCTTTGAGTAATCGCCGGCGCCGAAGGGAACCGGTTTGCCGTCCTCACCCGCCTGAAGCCAATTGCGTGACTGGGGAACGTGTTCGAACATGTCTTCCCAGAACATGTTCGCAATCGACTCGTATGCCATCACATGAATTCCCTGGTGATGGCACTCCGCGATGTACTTTCGCACCTCCTCCTGATGCGCCTGCTCGGTCGGTATGGAGAAGCCGTTGCTGAACGTCACCCACACTACGTTGATCCCGGCTTGGCGAAGCAGCGCGATGGTTCGCGGGTTGTACCAATTCGTCATGGCAAACAAGCGGTCAGGGTCCGGGGGATTGAATCCTGGCCAGCCTGAGAGCATGGCCTTCGCCGTCTCAATCCGGCCGCCATCCCAGCGCGCGAAATGTATGCGGCCCGGCCGCGCCCATTCCGGAATTGAGTCCTTCGCCGGCCCGGCAGGCCATTCCGAGGGGTGCCTGGTCTTTGGCGACTCCCTGGCCGGTTCAATACCGGCCTGGGCCCAAAGGAGTGCAGGGATGAGCGGCAAGGCGGCTACCCACAGCAGCCTCCTATTGCGAAGTGTCATGAAAGTTCCACCTCCGCGTAGTGCTTCCACAGAGAGCAGGTTCACCGCGACCGCCGGCCCGCTCCCAAATCAGAGCTGATCTGCCGCTGTCCTAGCCTGGGAGCTTTGTCCAGACGTAATCCCACTAAATCGCGTCACCGTCCCCGGCCTATTTGGGCGAGGCCTCCAGTGCCTTCTGCAACGTAATCTTAGCTGGCTGTGCCAGAGCCGCGAGGCGATCCAAATCGAAATCCCTATACAGATCGAGGCAAAACACCTCCGGCGCAACTTGGTGACTCACTGGCGCCTCCAGCACGTAGTTCAAACTGCGCATGCCTTGATGAACCTGAACCTCGCTGAAAGACGCGGCTCGAGAGCCGCTGCGGAGAGACCTATGACCTGGCTGCGAATGCCCGTGCACTCGAGCCGCACCGAGTGCACGTGCGCATTCGCCTGCAGCCAGTGAATTGATGCCAACACTTGAGCTACCTCGATACCCAGCGCCCGGTCACCGAGCGTCGCGAGCAGTTGCATGAAATACTCCGGCGCTTGCGAGTCCGAACCGGCTTCGTCGGGAGTCGAATCACCGAAGAAGAGCGGATCGACGGCGAGGACCTGCTCGCCGCGGTTCACGCGATCGCAGACTTCCGCGGTTGCTGACTTCTTTCCTTGGTCGTCAAGCACAACCGTGACAGGGGCCGCGTCCGGCGCGGTGATGGCCTTCGCCCAGACCCCGGCAGCGTTGAGCCCGTTAGCATATTCAAGCCGATAAGAGCGCGTTTCTACTCCTTTGCTCTTGGTGTTGCTTATTGCCCACGCGTGCTTGAGCGGGCTTGCATGGTACCGAAGGACCGCCTGGAGCTTCTTCCTTTCTGAGGCAGCCCACTCCGCGGAGCTTGCGCCGTTCGAGGGGATCGGTTGGCGATTCACGCCTGTTCCGAGTTTCTTCGCCAACCCGAGAATCGTGAGGTTGTCCTTCGGGAGTCCGACCACCAGCTCGTCGTAACTTTTAATCTCCGCGTCTACAGGTATCTCGCTCTCCATGGCTGGGAGGCGGAAGTTTTCGGAGAAGAAGCGGTAAGCTTGCAGGCGGTTATCGAGCTGGTAATTGTGGGTCCCGGGGTCTGCGTTTTCATGCCACTGGAAGAGGTTCCCCTTGCCGTAGAGTTCGAAGATGGGCAAAACCTGGTCGTAGACGTAAGGCTTGACGAGAGGCGCCCGGAAGCAGCAATCGTCCTCGGCGTCATAGACCAGAAGCGTGGGCCGCGGCGCGCGCATGGCGGTCAGGTGGGTGTTATCCACCCCGGCGAAGAAATCGGCGGGAATCTGCTCGATGTCGCCCGTGTCGTTCGGCCGCTCGATCTCCGAGACCATTGAGGCATAACCGGCCACAGGTACCGCCACGCTCACCCTCTCGTCGAGCGCGCTCAAGGTGATCGTCTGCCAGCCGCCGCCCGAAAGGCCCGTGACGCCCAGGCGGCTCGAATCGACGCTTGGATGTTCGGCGAGATAATCGAGCCCCCGCCGCATGGCGAGGTAGAACAAGCCCACGGCGTTGGCCCCGACGAAGTCAAGGTAAGCGGCCCCCCAGTGGTGGTTCCCCTGATAGGCCGAGTCGGGTTGCGAGAGTTCTCCGCACTCGAGCCACTCGAGGCTCAGAGCCATAATGCCGTGCTTCGCGAAGTTGATGCACCGCTTCTGCTTGTATTCCTCGGCCTTGCCCGTCTTGTAGGCGTGTCCGTTGACGTTCAAGATCGCGGGGATCTTGCCGCGGATATCCACGGGCTCGTAAAGGATGGCCGTGGATTGGAATCCGGGCACAATTTCGTATCGGAGCTTGCGCAGCCGGTACCCCGGGCCTTCCGAGAAGACGCCGAGGTCTTCGAATCTCGGAGGCGAGTTCACCCATTCCGCCGGCCAGCCGTGAAACACGATGTCTTCCATGAGGTGTTTCCGGAGACGTTTCTCTTCCGCGGTCCATTGCGACGCGTCGTCAGGCCGGCTCAGCTTCGCCACCCGGTCCATCAAATATTCGCGAAGCTGAAAGGCAATCTCCGAAGGGCTCTCCAGGCGCTTGCCCAGTACGTCAGCCATTCTCTGAGAATCGCTTTGAGCACTTGCAATCAACACCGTAGTGAATAGTGAAACCAGAAATGCTATGAGGTGCTTGTTCATAACCCTCCACCAGTTATCCATCTTAATAAGAGAAGTTGCGTTCGAACCGCGTGTGCAACTTGCAGATAGGCGCGGGCCTACCCTCACACTGCTGAAGACGCATTGGGGCCAGGGAGGCCCAAGCGTATTCTCGCCTTGGACCTCCCCAGCCGATCTGATCTTACAGGAGACTTGCAAACGGCAGCGTCAAAAGATGTACTTCAATGCAAATTGGAGGATCCGGGGGTCGCGGGCCGACAGGACTTGCCCAAATTGCAAGTCGCCGAGACTGGTGTCCGGACCTTTGAAATTAGGGTGATTGAAGATGTTGAAGGATTCCGCCCGGAAGTCGATCTTCTGCGTTTCTTTGAATGGCCCGTGGTGAATGGGGAACGACTTGATGAGCGAGTAATCCAAGTTGAAGAACCCCGGCCCGCGAAGGATATTCCGTGCGGAAGCGGCGGGACTGCCAACCGGGGGGTTCGCGAAGGCTGCGGTGTTGAACCACTCGAGCTGTTTTTCGCCCCTCGAACGTCCTCCCGGCAGGTTCGGGTTCCCTATGATCGCCGCCCGGTGGCCGCGGTATCCCTAACTGGAGGGAAACGTTCACCGCCAACTCCTGTCCGACCTGAAGAACGATTCCCGTCTGCTCGAAGCTCTGAAATCCAGCCACAGTAACGTCCAGCCGATAGGGACCCGGCTGTAGGTTTGGGGCTGCGTAGAAGCCGCCGGCGTTCGCCTCCGCGCTGGTGGCAGCTTGGGTAGCTGTGTTGGTCGCGATTACCTTCGCACCGGGCACCATGGCGCCGCTCGGGTCGGTGATCGTGCCAGATATAGTGGCAGTTGTTCTCTGAGCAAGGAGCATCAAGGGAGAAAGTGCAACTGCCAACGATAATAGAAAAATGCGTTTCATTGGGGTTCTCCTTTTTGCGTTCCGAAGACTACCGTCGCAGAGGTTCACAGGCAGTTCCAACAGTTTGAGTTCTTGTTGTGCGGACCCAAGATAAACACAGCAAAAATCGGGTGTCAAGCAAATGTTCTCACTTTGTGGGAGAATATCTTGTTTAATGTGAATTGTTATGCAGTAATGTGACATTGTTACCTAAAATATGGCGCTATTTCCGGTAGACTACCGCATTCTTTGTGCCAGAATGCACCGTCCCTCGCCGATTGGACCGTTTACAGCCGCCGTCCGCATGGTTCGACATGCCCTTTGCTCAGGCTCGGGAGCATGGCTGGCTTGACAGTCCGGCGAAACACGTCTTGACTCTCTGCGTCTCGCGATGTAGAGTGCTCCAGTTCACGAGGATTGTTTCTGTTGCTGGAAGCAAATTTTCTCGATTCAACAAGCAGACGTTCAGACCTCTGGGCGCAAAGATTAAGGATGCATCGACATGAAAAAGAAGAGAGGCTTGCGAGATGTGGCCCAGGCCGCACGCGTGAGCCTGGCGACGGTTTCACGCGTTGCCAACAGCACCAGTACGGTGGACCGTGAACTTCAGAAGCGGGTGAGGAAAGCGGCACAGGAACTGGGAATTGACCTGGTCCGCAAGAACAAGACGAAGATCTTGGTTTTTGTGCTGAGCAATCGAGATTTACTGCATCCCTTCCACTCGCGAGTTCTGGCGGGAGCGCAGAAACACAGTGCCGCCCTTGGCTGGGATATGGTGTTTCTCCGCTTCGATTACTCGGCGAGCATTCCTTGGAACGAGCTTCACTTGCCGCTGATCATGCTGCGTCGGGATATCGTCAGGGGTGCGATCCTCTCGGGAACGAATTCGCAAAACCTCCTGGTCTCCCTGACCCGAAGGGGCCTTCCCTTCGCGGTCCTCGGCAACAACGTCCGCGGCGAATGGGATCCCGAGAGCTATGATGTTGTGTGGACCGATGACATCGGTGGTGCGTACGAGATCACGCGCTATTTGCAATCGATGGGTCACCGGGACATCTGGCATATAGGCAATTACCAGTTGCCTTGGATGTCTAGGTGCTGCGAGGGGTATCGCCGCGCGATGGCCGAGGCAGGCCTTCCCCCTCGTGTAAATGTGCAATATTCGGAGGAGCCGGAGGAGATCGGTTATCTTGCCACAAAATCGATTCTGGCTCAGTCGAAACCTGTAAGCGCAATTTTCGCTGGCAGCGATGCCGCTGCCCTGGGTGTCTACAAGGCTGTAGAAGACTGTGGTCTCCGGATCCCCAGAGACCTGAGCGTTGTAGGTATTGGCGACGCTACGGTTGCAGGCTTACACCCCGGGCTGACCACCGGCCAGGAGTTCCCAGAGCAAGTAGGTGGGAACATTGCGGAGTTGGTTCTCAAACGGATTGATCAGCCCGACCTGATGCCTCAGCATGTCACCATTCCAACCAAGATCGTAAAGCGCGAGTCGTGCCGGCCCATTCAATCCGAGCTTCAAATGGAAAGGCAACCGGAAGGTGGCGCAATGCATGGCGCGTCTGACACCCGGCCGGACGCGCGACTCGCGAAGTAAGACGCTGCCGGCATTAGCGGTTCAGCTCGACGCACCAGCATGACAATGATGAACACGGCGGAGCGCAAGGACCCGGCAGCATGCCCCGTCCCGTGTAGTTTCAGGGACGCAACACGCTCCCGCAGGGTGGAGCCTTGATTCACCCTGCCACATTCGCTCACCTACGGCAGTGGGCAGAAGGAGAAGTAACATTAAGACAACATTGATCGAGCCAATTCGTTATCTCAACCTTGATGCGATGGAGGCGATTCACCGTTCCGCGCTGAGGATTCTCGAGCGCACTGGCATGTGGGTGGATCACTTGAGGGCGCTCGAGTATCTCGCGGCCGCGGGCTGCCTCGTCAACGTGGATCGTCGCCTCGTGAAATTTCCCTCCGGCGTAGTGGAAGCCGCCGCGGCGCGCATGCGGCGCAACTTCCGGGACGCCGACCGCTGGCCCAAGCGCATGTCGGTCCGCTACTCGCAGGTGCGATTCGATGCCCAGCCGTTCCGCGTGCATGACGATTTCACGGTCAACGCGGGAGGGTTCTGTTGCTTCATCTGGGACATGGAGGGCCGCCGCCGCTACGCCACGCTCGCCGACGCCCGCGAGTCGCTGCGTCTCACGGACAGGCTCGACCAGATCGCCTATACCGGCCTGCCCTGTTCCGCGCAGGATGTGCCTGTGCATCTTCGTCCCGTGGTCATGGCGGCGGAATTAGCAAAGACTACACGAAAATATGGCGGCATCGAAACCTTTCGAAGCCAGGACGTGCGCTACGTGGTGCGCATCGGCGAGATCGTGGCCGGCAGTCGTGAGGCGCACCGGCGCGATCCGATCCTGGTGGGGTATGCAGAAGCGCGTACGCCGCTATGCATTGACGCAGCGATGGCCGATGTTATGCTGGCGCATCTCGAACTGGGGCTGCCTCAGAGTCTTGACACCATGCCGAATGGCGGCGCCACCGCGCCCGTCACGGCGGCGGGGATCCTGGCGCTGGGATTGGCGGAGACCCTGGGAGGCCTCGTGCTGGGATATGCGGTTGACCCCGACTCGACCATGACGATTGACGTGACGCCGGGGTACTGCGACATGCGTTCGATGCATTACGGCTACGCGGGCGCGGAGCGTATACCATTGCTCGCCGCGCGGGTACAGCTCGTCTCCGAGTACTACGGCTGCCCATCGGGCATCCATGGCGGAAAAACGGACGCCTGTGCGCCGGGGATTCAGGCCGGAGTAGAGAAAGCGATCTCGATGTATGCCGCGGTGCTGGCAGGCGCGATTGGGTTCGGTACCGTGGGCCACCTGGAGAACGCCGTCACGTTTTCGCCGCTGCAACTCGCCATCGACAATGAGATTGCCCGCTACGTGCGGCGTGCCGTAAGGGGCATCGAAGTAAATCAGGAAACACTGGCGCTCGACGTGATCGAAGAGGTGGGGATTAACGGCCGCACCTTTGACCATGCGCACACCGCCCTGCACTTTCGCGACGAAGAGCTGCTTTCGCCGTTTTTCGACAGCCCCTCGTGGGGCGTCGGCGACAGCCTGGATCGGGAACGCTTCGAGAAGCGCGCCGCTGCCAAGGTGCGCGAGCTGCTCGCCATGGAAACTCCGCCTCCGCTTAGCGCCGGCCAGGAAGCGGCCATTGATGAGGTTGTGAAGGAAGCCACCATGGATCTTAAAGCGTAAGCTCCTTATGGAAGTAGTCGGGACGACACCGCTCGAAGAGGCTGCAATCCCATGAACAAGCCGACGGCTCGTTTCACCTTGATGTTATTTCTGGCGTGCGCGGCAGCGCCGCTTGCTGCCGAGACTCCAGCTTATCACTATGCTCTCCGCGACGACGGGTTCTGGATTCACAACGGCTCGGCATACTTTAACCGGCCACTCTCCGGAACGCACGAAGTCTCGATGCTTCTCAGTGGCGACCGTCCTGCCTTCGCCTACTTTGCTCCCGGGGATGTTGGCAAGATCGGGACTCTCTATATCGGACTGGTCACGCCTCACGGAGGGAAATGGCTGGACCATTTCTCTGAGGTCGACAGCCTATATCAACCAGGGCTAACTCGTCATGTTCTGAAGGACCCTGAGCTAATGAAAGGTGCGCTAGAAGTAGTCGCCGTCCCGCTCGATTCCGTCGAGGGGTTCACGATCAGGCTGCGTTGGGTCGAGCCCCCCTCGGAGAAAGTCCGTTTGGTGTGGGCTTTCGGGGGCGCCTCCGGATACAACGTGAACTACGAAGCCTTGATCGCGAAGCTGCACCTTTCGGAAGATGACACCGCGCAGGACGCGCCCCACGTATGGGGCAGCCGCTTATCGCTGACGTCGCCCGCGTTGAAGGGCAAGGAAATCTGGGGCACATGCGACCTTCCGGGCAGCCTGACGCTCAGGGAACCCCGCGCAGTGGTAGCCGGACCGATGGAGGCCGAACGCGCTGCCCCCGGCACACAGCCCGTGGTGGTTTTCGGCGGCGATTGGCCGCAGGAGCGGCGCTCCATCCACCTGATCTTTACCATGGGAGGCGTGGCGACTCTCGAAGAACTTGCTGCGCACCCGGCCCAAACATTCGACAAGTCCGTCGAGTTCTATCGAGGTCTTGCCAAGCGCGTTCAGGTGCGAACGCCAGACCCATACTTCGACTTGGCCGTCGAGGCGATGGTCATCGCGAACGACGGCATGTGGGTGCCTCCCTCCTTCGTTCACGGCGCGCTGAGTTGGATGCAGCACTACGTGGGATGGCGCATCGCCTATGGGTCGGAGGTCCTCGGCTGGCACGAGCGTGTGCGGTCCCACATTCTCGCCTCGGCCGCCCGGCAGGTCCAAAGCGGCGAGAGCCGCGGCGCCATCCCCCATATGCTGGAAGCGCCCGGCGATGTTTTCTACAACATGAACGAGATTTACCTCGATGACATCTACTACAACTACCTGTGGACAGGCGATGGCGCGCTGCTGGCTTCGCTATTCCCCATAATTCAGGGCATTCTCTCCTGGGAAAAGAGGCGCCTTGACCCCGACGATAACGCACTTTACGAAAGCTGCCTCAACACCTGGATCAGCGACTCTCATTGGTATAGCGGCGGAGACTGCGGCCAGGCGACCGCTTACATGTTCCGGGGCTACCAACTTGCCGCCGAGGCCGCCGAGGCTGCCGGAGCGGATCCCAACCCGTTCCGGCGCGAGGCCGAGCGCATTCGCGCCGCCATGAACGACAAGCTTTGGCTCGCTTCCTCCGGCCACTATGCGGAGTTCATCGATCACCTGGGACTAAAGCGAATTCACACCGAACCCGAGTTGCCAACGATCTACCATCCCATTGACTTTGGGGTTACAGACCAGTTTCAGGCTTATCAGATGCTGCGATTCACGGAATCGAACCTGCGGAATGAAACGGCAATCCCCAATGGCGGGCGGCTGGCTTGGAGTTCCAACTGGGCGCCTAACTACGACAAACACTATACCCACAGCACCTACGACCTGGTCTTTGCCGAGAGTCTGAACCTGGCCATCGCTTATTACCGCGCGGGCCAGTTCGACAAGGCCTACGACCTGGTGAAAGGCGTTTATGCCTCCATGTACCAGGGAGGAATCCCCGGAGGCCTTTCCTGCCACGCCTATTCGAACGGCCAGCAGCGCGCTAATGAAGAGTTCGGTGACGCCATCAGCATGTTCGCGCGTACGGCGGTCGAGGGAGTGTTCGGAATCCTTCCGGAGATGCAACACGGCATCATCCATATCACGCCGGGGTTTCCTAAAGACTGGAAGGAAGCGTCCATCTCCACTCCTGATCTCAATTACCGATTTCAGAAAACCGAGTCGGAGATTGCCATCGACGTGGAGACCGTGCAGCCGGCGCGCGTTCATTACCGCGTGCCGCTTCGCGACGCGAGTGCGGCGGAAGTGTGGGTGAATGGATCGCAGGCTGAGGCACACATCGATGCGGGAATCGGCGGGCCGTTTGTGGATGTTACGGGACCGCCGGCCGCGAGGAGCAGCTTAAAAGTCAAGGTCAGACCGCGGGGTGGGACTTTGCGTTTCCAGCCGGTCGCCGCAACCGGGGAGCGCTTTACAGTCAGCACAGATGGCGGTTCTTTGCTTGAGGTTAAAGACCCGCAGGCCGTTCTTCAGCAGGCCAGGCTGGTGGCCGGCTGGCTCGAGGGAACTGTTACAAATAAGGTGGGTCCGCACACGTTGTTTGTCCGGGTTGGGGACCGCATTGAATCCGCCTGGAAGCCGGTCGATGTGGAGGTTCGACCGCCCGTGGAGATTCTAAACCCCCGCTTGGATCCTGGTTCCGGAGCTTGCGCCTTTGTGCTTCGAAACAACACAGCCGCCACGCTACGGGCAAAAGGCACGGCTCATTGGGCGGGTAAGACCACCCAGCTTGGCCTCGAACTCCAGCCATACATCGGCCAGGAGTTCAGGGCGGAAGGCGACCTGGCAGCCCTGCTGCTTGGGAAGAACGCCCTCAAAATCGCTGGCCTGCCCATGGCCAAGAGTCTCGCCGCCGAAGTCCTTTACTGGCCGGAAGCTCCGCCCCGCGTCGCAGCGGAAACGAAGTGGAAGACCTTACGGCTGGATCAGTTTTATAACGATAGCCTCTCTACGATCCTTTCGCATCAGTTCTGGACCTCTGAGGCAGATTATCCATACGCGGTTTGCCGTGACTACATGCTGGCGCATTTGGTGGGCGACCGCAGCGGACGTCCTAACGATAACGCTCTGCGAGCGCGCGTCAACGAGGCGGGGATCTACGTGACCCACGTGGGGATTCCATTCGCCCAACGAGCGGTGGGAATGAACGTCGTCGCAATATCGCGCTGGAAAGAGTTCCCCGATCACATCAGCGTCCCGGTGGAGGACGCGGCCCGCAAGGTCTACCTTTTAATCAGCGGCGTCACGTTTCCGATGCAGAGCCAGATTGCCAACTTGCGCGTCGTGGTCAACTATGCGGATGGCGGGAAGAGCAGCCTCGACCTGGTGAACCCCGATAATTTTGACACCGGCTGGAGGGGCTTCTATGGCGGCAACTATCATTATGCGGCCAACGGAATGGAAGTGATCGGGAGCGGGCCGAGGGAAGAAAAGGACGATGAGGCGAGGACTATGCCCATTGCCCGACCCCGAACCATTCTTGCCGAGCAAGGAGTACCCGAACCGCTTGATTACTCCAAATGGACTACGGCTACCCACGCGGACATCGTTGACGTGGACTGCGACCCCAGCCGCAAGATTCAGGATGTGACGATTACCGTGCTCTCGAACGAAATCATTGCGGCCCTCCACGGCATCACGTTGTTGAAGTGATAGCCTGGAGAAAAGGCGCGCGCGCGTTTACCGCGCGAGCCCTCGACCCTGCCGCGAGAGGCGAGCTCGCCGTGTTGTCTCAGCCCCTCTTCTTCACCACGCTGATGGCTTTCAAGATGACGGCATTCTTCGGAATCACCGGCCCGTAGTTGCTGCTGAAACCTTGGGGTGCTGCGCCGCGAAAGCCGGTAGTTCCCTTCAAGCGGACTTCCGTGATTCTCTTCCCGAGACGCGGGTTCTTCCATTCGAATGCAAAGAATGTAATGGGATTTTCTCGCTGCCCACCGAGCGGTACTGCGTCGGCGCCGTAGCAATAATCCCACTCCGACCGGCGGCTCGCCCAATTCCACTCCTCGATATTGACGCCGTAGCGGAGGGGGATGGTTGTGGCAAAACCATCTTCGTAGATGACTTCATACCAGCCGAGGAGATCGGCGGTATCGTCCTGGTCCCAGAGCAGTGCCCACCCCGGCCGGGTCGTGGCCGGCCGCGCGGAAGCGTGCAGGAAGATCAGGCTGGTGGCGTCTTCACCGATGGGAATTGCGCCGGAATCTTTCGGCAGTTCAGTCTTTTCCGCACCGTCAGTTCCGACAACGATCGCAACCTTCCCGGCATGCTCGGATAATTCGAAGGGCACTTTACCGAGCGTGGCCGTGGCGCTCTCCATGCCGGCCAAGTTGATGCCTAAACCCGCTTCAGCCGGCCCCATATTGAAGGCCGCGGCGATGTGGACTGGAACGATCGACGGCTCCGTCGCGCTCGGTGGCTCTTCGCCCCGGAACCGCGTTCGAATCTGCGGCACCATGGACTGGATTACGCCGGAAAGTTCCGGGCCGTAGAGCGCATCGCCGCGCCAGAGCATATTCGCACCGCCCAAAAAGTCGGATAGCTGGTCTTTCCCAAAGCCGATTTCATTGGTCGCGAACCAGACCGAGGGCGCCCCGCCGATGATAGAGGTACGCTTCATGCGGGCTTGCCAGTTCTGCGCGTAAGGATGAAGGTTGCCGAAAACCTGCTGAAATCCCATCTGGTCGAGTTGGGCCTCAAAACCTTCCACCTGGTCTTCTTTCCAGTCCGCCGGTGAAGTGCCGTCTCCGGTATCAAACGTTGACCAGAACCAATTGAAGATCAGCACGTCTTTCGGGATGAGGCGGTTTACCTGCTCCGGAGTCATTCCACCCGCTACCTGATACGTGTACCCGTCCGGGGCCTTCTTGGAGTGCAGACCCTTGCCGCTTACGCCTTCCAGCAGCCTGTCGCCCCAAATGATCATCGAGACCCCTTTGCTGGCCAGGTAATCGTGGATAATCCGGACATCCTCTCCATACCGTTCGCCGATGTCCTTGTCTTTGCACCTGGGGCACAGTCCGACCGGCTGGAACAGTTCGTCGTGTCCGGCGTGGACCCACTTCGGCTTGAGCAGGTCGATGTACTCGTCAAATACGTCGAAGAGCAGTTTGTAGCTCTCGGGATTCGAGGGGCAGTACACGCTGGGCCACTTGGTGCCGGGTGTTTCCGACAGTTCCGGGTGCGCGGTCATGAGGTAGTAGCAATGCGTAAAAGAGGGCAGCTCAGGAATCAGCTCGATGTGATATCTCTTGACCCAGCGCGCAAGATCGGCGACTTCTTCCTTTTCCAGGTAACCGCCATCGGCAGTGTCCTGGTGTGTGGAATTCGTGCCCCAATCGTGCGGCGTGCCGGGCGGGGAATGGCGGCGGGAGTAAGTGGTATCCTGAGCGAATTTGACCCAGCCGGTGTTCAACTCGGGATGCCTGTCAAGCCGCATGGACGCATTCATTTCCATGATCAGCGTGTTGTATTTGTATAAGGCCATGAAATCCCGGATGAAGCGCTTAAAGAAGGGGATGTTATTGCGCCCGGGGATGTAGAGCTTGATGCCGCGGAACGGCTTGGCAGGCCAATCCCGCACGTTCACCCCTTTGAAGCTGAGTTGCTCCTGCTCGCGTCGAGCGAGTTGCCGCAAGGATTGCATCCCGTAAAAAGCTCCCCGGTCGTCGCTGCCGGCAACGAGCGCGATGTTCCCGCTGGTTTGGAGAATGTAACCCTCCGGCCCGGGATCTCGCAGGCTCACGGACAGGCCATGACTTTCGCAATACGTCCGCACCAGGGGATTAGCCATCGATCCGATCACAATCATGCGGCGGCCGGGATCCACCATGGCCATCCGCTCGGTTTTCAGGTGAACCGCGAATCGATCGCCAAGATCGTCGGCAAGAACCTGGGCCAGGAACAAGTCTTCCTCTGAAGGAAACGCGGGGATGGCAATGACGGCTTGTTCATTAAGAACGAAATCGCTGCCGGATTGGACGATTTCACGAGGCATGGGGAAGATCAATGAACGCTCCGCAGCCGCCGCAACGCGGCATACCCCCAAGATCGCTGTAGCGATCAGGAACAGTTTTCCGAACCGAGACTTTTGCATCAATCCTCCTTAGGAAGCCGTGTTTGTACTCCACTGAGGCCTCGAATTGCAAGCGAGCCGACACGATACGCGCATTTCAACAAAGCCGTATGCGGAGATTCCGGTTTGTGAGAAAATCCAGCCCCCAATCATGCCGCCCACGAGCCCCAGAAAGAGGTCGCCCAACAATTCGAAGCCGCTACCCCGGGTGACTTTGCCGCTTAACCAGGCGGCAACCACTGCAAGGACGACGCTCGCCGCCATCATAAGGCGCTGCTTCGGCTGTATAATCTTCTCCCATGCGACAGTCGCCCAAACGCAGAAACCTGAACTACGCAGTGCGTAGCGTGATTGAAAGCAATCGTTCACAAGGGCATGCCCCCAGTCGCTTCATCCAGTCCGCTGAGGATGGTACCGCGCCTGACTTGCCGGCAGTATGCATCAGGCTTCACCCGGTTCTTACAATTCCCCGGGAGGCTGGCATAGAACACGTTCGGGGAAGCGAACGGCGTGGGCTCGCTGGCCGAGATGCGGGACCGGATTGGCCGGTACCGGCGCACACCAATCGACCCTGCGGACAATCCCGCGATAGGCTGCGTCATACTCGGAGTGGATTGGATATATCCAAAGGTCAGGCGACACGCGCCGCGGAGGAACCATCAGCCGAGGCATCAACCCGCGTAACCCCGCAAGGAGAACCCAATGGACAGACGAACTTTCCTGGTAACGGCAATTGCTGCTGGCCACAACCCAGGCAGATTGATCGCCGGTGAGAACCCGGCTGGCTATGCCGGCCACCCTCCGCGTCGGTCGGTTGAGTCCATCCTCGAAGAGCTTGGCGCAGTGCCCCGGGCCGAGCATCCGCGCCCGGACCTGTACCGCCCCCTGTGGCACAACCTGAACGGGCTCTGGGAATTCGCCTTTGATCCCGCTGATGCCGGCCGGAAGGGGAACTGGCAAAACGCCCATAAGCTGGAAGGGCGGATCATTGTTCCGTTTTGCCCCGAAAGCCAACTCAGCGGAGTCTATGACGAAGGTCCTCATCCGCTATGCTGGTATGCCCGCTCTTTTGAATTCCCGGAAAATCTGCAGGGCCGCCACATCAGGCTGCACTTTGGCGCCGTTGACTACCGGACCGACGTCTGGCTGAACGGCACTCATCTTGGACAGCACGAGGGAGGTTACGATCCGTTTGATTTCGACGTTACAGGCTTCCTGAAACCGAGGGAAAACCGGCTGGTGCTTCGTGTCGATGATGATATGCAGGAAGCCAAGCCCAAAGGCAAGCAGTCGATAGACCCTCAGGGCTGCGTATACATGCGGGTAACCGGGATCTGGCAAACCGTGTGGCTGGAAGCGGTCGGCTCCACCTACGTCAGCGAATTCGCTGCGGACGCCGATCCCGAGCGAGGCCGCGTCGAGCTTCGCGCCCGCGTAAATGGACCGGATCGCGGCTTGCATCTCGCCGTGCTCATCCGTCAGGAGGGGAAGGAGGTAGCCCGGGGGCGAGGGGAAGTGGTGGACTCGGCTGCGGCCGTGTCGGTATCCGTACCCCATCCCGCACCATGGTCTCCTGCCCGTCCCGTCCTCTACGATTTGGAACTGGCTCTCTTAACGCCCGCGGGAACAGAGGTTGACAGAGTTTACAGCTACGTGGGATTTCGGAAGGTCTCCACTCAGGAAGGGATGCTCCGCCTGAACGGCGAGCCGTTCTTCCTGATATCGGCACTCGATCAGGGCTATTACCCCGAGGGTCTGTACACGCCGCCCACCGATAAAGCGATGCAGCAGGATGTGGAATGGGCCAAGAGGTACGGCTTGAACAGCATCCGCAAACATCAGATTGTCGCGGAGCCGAGGTTTTATTATTGGTGTGACCGTTTGGGGTTGACCGTCTGGGGGGAAATGGCCGACTGGGGATCCGATCTGCGGCATCCGGAGAGTTTCCTGCGCCAGTGGGATGCCCGGGTGCGGCGTGACCTCAATCACCCCTCCATCATCACCTGGGTTCCCACCAACGAACAGACCGCACCCAAGGACGAGCAGACGAACCGTCTCAAAGTGCAACTCTACGAGCGGACCAAGGCTTTAGATCCCACCCGGCTGGTGATCGATACGAGCGGTTATTGTCATACCAAAACCGACGTCACGGACCTTCACGTCAATCCGGAGGGGGGGAACGCCTGGCGTGACTGGTGGCAAGGCTGGCGGCAGTCTATTGCCGCGACCGGCAACTTCAACACCAGTTATCACGATATTCCGATCTACTCCGAAGGATTCCGCGAGCACGGTCAGCCCGTGGTGATCAGCGAGGCCGGCAATTTCATGATCGCCGCGTTCTCGCCCGCAGGCCCCTGGAAGGCTTACGGCGTGGGGAGTCCTTTCCACCCCGGGCCTATCGCCACAGCGGAAGAGTACATTGCCACCTACCGCGATTACTTCATGGCGCTGGCCGCGGCGCCGGAGTGCGCAGGTTTTTCGTATGTCCAACTCTACGACGTGGAAGGGGAGGTCAACGGCTACCTGACCTATGACCGCAGGCCAAAAGTTCCCGCAAACGTGATCGCCGAAATACACAACGAAGTGCTCCGCGCTCGCGGGGCCATCCATTAGGCCTCGGGAGGCTATACATGGCGCAACGACTCATGGGGTGATCACCACATCGCGAACACCACTAATATTGTTCTTGGGGTCGCTTACGTGCCTGCCCTGGAGCGTAAGTCATATTGTGTCTGGCTTAACTCGAGCGGCGTAACGAACGTGGAGATATCAGCATAGCTAAAGCGTAAAGACATATGATGCGCTTACTCATAGATCAAACTCTAATCTCCCGGCTTTTATACCGTCAAGTTGCAAGATACCTTGGTAGTGTCTCAGTTTGAATTCGTAGGGGCGAGTTTAGCTCGCCAAATAGCGGCGTAAAGCCGCCTCTGCTTCAAACTGAGACACTATCGGTGACTCGTGCAGTTTGACTCGGGATTCCCAAGTCCGTTGGACGATCCGGAATTGTCGCTGCTCCGAGCCGATTCGGGAGGATTTCGTCCGGGGCCTGCATGGTGGTAAAATCCTCTGCGATTCAATCCAGGAGGTTCTATGACTGAGCCTAGGTATCTCTCCGCTGCCGCTATGGTCCGCAAAGCTCTAATTGGTTTGGCCCTTGTCTTGGCCGGTGTTCTGACCTATGCAGGGTACCCGTCCGCTCACGGGCAAACTACCTCTGCTGAGAACTCCACGGCTTTGCTGGAAGGATTTCGCCACGTGGAAGTTGCGTCTGTCTCCGACGCGCTCGAACAGTTGACGGGCCGCAAGATGTACATGTCACATCGAATGCGCCCCATCTTTCCCACAAAGTTTGCCGGTTTCGCCGTGACCGTTCTGCTGAAGAAGGAACCCAACGACGACCCGAGCGCTCTCAGCGGCATGTTGGCGGCGATCGACCACGGCGCCAAGGACTCCGTTTACGTCATGGTGGTGGAAGACGGCATTGACATCGCCGGCATGGGAGGCCTGATGGGCACTGCCATGTACTCCCGTGAGTTCGCCGGGGCCGTCATCGACGGTGGTGTTCGAGATGTGGCCTACCTGAAGAAGATCGCCTTTCCTGTTTACGCCCTCGGAACCGTGCCTTCTACGTCGGTTCATCATTACCGCTTCGCTGGTTCCGGAATCCCGGTGGTCTGCGACGGCGTCCAAGTGAACCCTGGTGACATCATTGCCGCCGATCAGGATGGCGTTGTGGCGGTCCCCCGCGCAGACGCGACGAAAGTGCTGGCGTTAGCACAAGACATGGACTTTAAAGAGCATTCCATGTACGCCTACATCGAGAAGCTAAAATCCATTGAGGAGGCTGTGAAGAAATTCGGAAGGCTGTGATTGCCGAAGCACCCGGAAGCGTCCTTTGATGAAGAAACCGTCGCCGGAATGGCGCATGGTCTTTTTCTCTTACTACCACTACATCACCTGGAGCAATCGGTGCTCTTTCTGGTCAACCCGTCTTGCCCTTCCCAGTTGGACCGCCTTATGATTTCTTGACCTTCCTAAAACGCCAAAGGTATATTCGATTCAAAGGCTTCAGGTATTGTCGGAAGAGGAAAGGCAGGCTGATTGAACCCAAGGTGGAATTGTGCCGGACTTACCATCTGTGTGTTCGCCGTCGTCCTGTCCGGAATTTACGGCAGGGCGCAGGTTTCCGCCACAATTTCGGGCACCGTGCAAGATGCGTCAGGGGCAGCTCTGGCCGGGGCGACGGTTACGGTGAAAAGTCTCGAGACCGGCGCCACGCGCGTAGTTACCACCAACCCAGCGGGCAGCTACACCGTTTTCTCCCTTCCCGCCGGGCCGCAGGAGGTACGGGCTGAAAAGGTGGGATTCACCACCCTGGTCCGCACTGGCATCAATTTGCAAGTCGGTCAACAGGCTGTCGTGAATCTGCGGCTGGAATTGGGCGAACTCAAACAGGCAGTGACCGTTACAGAAGGAACTCCTCTCGTGAATACCACTCCTGTTTCGATTTCGGGAGTGGTGGGCGAGAGCGAGGTAAAAGACCTGCCGCTGAATGGCCGCAGCTTCGATAACCTGATCACACTAAACCCTGGTGCGGTGAATTTCAGCTCAATGAAAAGTGCCCAGACTATCACCAGCAATGGAAACACCTTCTCTGTTGACGGACGCAGGACGTCTGAGAACTTATTCCTGCTGAACGGAATTGAGTACACCGGCTCGAGCCAACTCGCCGTCACACCGGGTGGGGTGAGCGGCGAACTTCTGGGAATCGATGCGGTGCGGGAATTCAACGTCCTCACGGATGCCTACCCGGCGGAGTATGGAAAGCGCGCCGGAGCGCAAATCGCTATTGTGACGCAGTCCGGCAGTAACCAACTTCACGGGTCGCTTTTTGAATTCCTGCGGAACAGTGCTCTCGATGCGCGCAATTTCTTTGACGCCGGATTTGTTCCGCCTTTCCGCCGAAACCAGTTCGGAGGCGCCCTGGCAGGCCCCCTAAAGCAGAGAAAGGTGTTCTTGTTTGGCAACTACGAGGGATTCCGGCAAAGGCTCGCAGTGAGCAGCGTCAGCATTGTTCCTGACCAGCAAGCGCGGCAAGGCTCTTTACCGAACGCTTCCGGTGGATACGCCGAGGTGCCTGGCCTTAACCGCGCGATGCTGCCCTACACGTCCTTCTGGCCGGAGCCGAACGGCGCCGAGCTGCAGGTGAACGGCCTGCCAAGTGGGACAGCCCTGGCCTATTACAACCCGCGGCAGTCGGTCCGCGAGGATTTCGGTACGCTGCGAGCCGACTCACCGGTCCGAGATCGAGACTCGCTCTCGGCCTCTTTCACGCTCGACGATGGGCACAGTGTTGCGCCGCAAGCGGATCCACTGTTCGGATCGGCACTGCGGCTGCGCTCCCAGGTGGCAAGCCTTCAGGAGACGCACATCTTCTCTCCGCAAGTGCTGAATACGTTGCGCGCCGGGTTCTCCCGCGCGGCCTTCAGTTTTGAGCCCCTTTCATTTGCCTTCTTTCCACCTTCGCTTTCCTTTGTGTCCGGACGCGGCCCGGGAGGCATTGTCATTGGCGGCGGGCTTACCACAACCGGCGCGGCCGCCATCACTTCTGCAGGCCCGAACAATGCCGCCAACGCCTGGAATTGCAGGAACCTCTTTACGGACTCCGACGACGTGCGCATCGCCAAAGGAATTCATCAAATCAGCCTCGGCGTTTGGTTCCAGCCGCTTCAGGACAACGAAGACACGGCGTCGCGTCAACTGGGACAAGCCAGCTTTGCGAGTCTTGCCACTTTTCTCCAGGGGAAGGTCGGCAGCTTTCAGGCGGTGCCTGACCCTACCGAACTTGGGTGGAGAAGCCTGCTGGGCGCCTGGTACGTGCAGGACGCCATCAAATTGCGGCCCAACCTCGCACTCGAAGCAGGGGTGCGGCATGAATTTACGACCGGCTGGAATGAAGTGGCAGGAAGGGCGGCAAACTATCTGGTGGCCTCGGACGGCATCCTCGACACCACTCCACGTGTGGCCGATTCAGCCTTCACCGTGAACAACGCCAGGTGGTTGATCGAGCCGCGTTTGGCACTCGCCTGGGATCCCAGCGGAAAGGGAAGGACCTCTCTCCGCGCGGGCTATGGCACGCATCGTTCGCTCATTGACGATCCCAGCTTCCTGCTCAATTCTCTTCCGCCCTACAATGGGTCAATCTCTTTTTCGAATGTCTCGCTTTTTTCTTTCCTGCCCATCCTTGCCGGAGTGCCTCCACCGCCGTCCTGCGGCCCGGGCATTCCCCAGCCGTGCAGTATCTACGCTCCCCAAGGAGTGCAGGCCAACGCGAAGACCCCTACGGTCCAGGAGTGGAGCCTCTCTTTAGAACAGCAGCTCAATTCGGACACGGTGCTGCGCGTCGCCTACGTGGGATCGTTTGGTTATCACGGCCTTTTGAGCGTCGACCCCAACACGATTCCTGCCGAGATATGCCCGAGCCCCAACGGCTGCCAGGCGGGCGGCGTGGGGAGCGCGAAGGGCCTCGTCGCCCAGGGCGGGCAGTACATTCCGGTGGGAACGCGCCCCAACCGTTACTTATCTGCCGGATTCTTTTGGTATACGGAAGGCAACAGCAGCTACAACGCTCTCCAAATCGAGATGACTCGTCACCTGAGTGCGGGGCTGCAATTTCGAGCGAATTACACGTGGGCGAAAAATCTCGACATGAATTCTGCGCTGACCGGCGCGCAAGCCAACAATCAGGCTCAAATGGTATTGAACCGAAATGATCCGGGAAGAGACTGGGGACCGTCAGCGCTAAACATAACCAACCAGGCGAGCATCTCCGCTCATTACGAGTTGCCGTTCGGCCGCGGCAAACGTGGGCAGACCGGCGCGTCCACATTCGACAAGGCGCTGGTCGGAGGCTGGGAGGTGAACGCCATCGCCACGCTCTTGAGCGGCTTTCCATTTACACCTCAGGTAGGCTCGAACGTCTCTGGAGATGGCGACACTCGAAATCCCGATCGCCCATCAGTGAATGCCTCCTTTACGGGTCCCGCCCTGCTTCAAACCCCTACTCGATGGTTCAACCCTGGCGCCTTTACGCTGCCGTCTCCAGGGACCTACGGCAATTTGGGCCGAGGAACGCTGACGGGGCCGGGATTGGCCGACCTGGATTTATCACTGGCCAAGTATTTCGCGTTCTCCGACAGAATGAAATTGCAATTCAGAGCGGAATTCTTCAACAGTCTCAACCGCACCAACTTCGGCCCTCCTAATCCCATCGTGTTCGCGAGCGGCGCCGTCAGTTCTTCGGCAGGACTCATCACCGCCACCGCTACCACCTCCCGGCAAATTCAATTTGGACTGAAGTTGCTTTTCTAACTTCGTGGCTTTTGCGCGCTTTGCGGTCATCCCAGCAGGATCGTGCAGATGAAACCACTGAGCAGCGGCACCGGGGCTGGCGCCGGCGCATGGCTTGGATGGAAAGCGACAGTTGGCGATAACAGCCCAAGTATCAAACGGAACGACGTTGCCCTCGATCGATGCTGGGCTGGGCCGGAGAAGATGCGCTCTTACCGGGGCGCTGCCCGCGAACCGCGCACGTGAAACGCAGGACGGCGCTACCGTCATGCGTTGGCCCTCTCTTCGGCCGGTGCCTTGTTTTCTATAACATTCTGGCTTTGTTCCGGCGATTTTGAGGTTTCGCTGTCGTCCTCTACGAGGGTGGCGCAGACATTGTTTTGTATGTCTGCGCCTTGTGTCGCCGACGCGTCCTCGGCACTTTCCACCGGCTGGCGCAGACCCCTGCCGTTGGGGGTCTGCGTTTCCCGAAGGGAAGGCGGCGCTTCACCATCCTGCCCTGAATCGCAGACGCTGACCGGCGTGTCCGCGCCAGCCTCGATCATTTCATCGCCAGGAGGTCCGGCGGCCTCTCTCTGCAGTTGGGCATGTTCTTTGCGCAGGGTCAGGAGAATTCTGACCTTGCGGTCGATCGCGCGGTCTAGCCCAGCTTCCTGCCGCAGCAGCATTTCCCAAGTCTCCCCCTCTGGCGCGAGGCACGCGTCGCGGTCTGCCGCGTCCCTTGCCTCCTGCGCCGCGAGCTCGTGCTGGAACTCTTCTTCCACGTCGGCGATCTCTTCGTCGATCAGGGCCAGCAGTTCCTGATAGTGGTTTTCGACGCCCGCCTCGCCGCCCTTAAAGTATTGGCTCACGAAGTCGTGGGGCGGCTTCTCGTCCTGCCGCTGGGGGTTCGCCCGTTCCAGGAACAGCCACAGCAGGTGGCGCAAGCGCGCCGGCCGCCAGCCCACTCTGCCCTGGTAATACGTTCGGATCTCGCCCCACTGCCGGGGCGTGAACACCCGCTGCCGCACCTGCTCGCGCAGCACGCCCAGCAGCGAGAGCTGCAGGCGCCACCGCACGGAAGGGTCGTCGGAGCCGCCCACGTCGACGGCGTCGATCGCCGCCCAGCAAGAGGAATCGAAAGTGACGGCGGCAATCTCCCGGCGGCGTTCGCGTTGCCGCTCCTCGACCGCCTGGAGGGCGCGCCGCATCAGGCCCGTCTGCATGCGCTCCAGGCGCTGCCGCCGCCAGTAGAGCCTAGCCAGGTCTTCGATCTGCCGGTCCCGGAGCGTGTCGCCCGGCCCGTAGTCGGTCGAGAGTTCCTGCTTCAAAGCTTCGTACCGGGCGGGGTCTTCGCCGAGCGCCCGCATGATGGCCGCATCGTTCGCGGGCGCCGCGTCGCAGCCGTGCTTGAGAGCGTTCATCCGCATGCGCTCTTTACCGGCTTCGCTGCGGGGCCCGGTCGAGCGCTGGGCATTCTGCCGCGCGGCGTCGATCCGGCGGGAAGTAAGACGAGGGGTTTTGCGTAAAGACACGATTCCTCCTGAAACGGAAAGTGATGAGAGCGGGAGAAGGACTCCCCCGCCGGCCGGGTAGTACACGTCAATAGCCTACCACTGAGGCCGCTGTTTGTCAAGAGACAGGATGTCACACGCCTAGGCCAGGTAGGGTGGCACGGGCATTCCTTCGCTGCGCTCAGGACAGGCTCTGCCCGTGCGCACGGCCAGGATGGCCGTGCCACAATGTGCGGTGGGCTGGCGCAGACCCCCGTATTTTGGGGTCTGCGATGTCCCGAAGGGACACGTGTCTGCCGCTGAAATTGACGGGCTGGCGCAGACCTCTGACTTGTGAGATCTGCGATCTCGCGAAGCGAAACTCTTAGAGGTGATGGCCGATGCCCAAAAAACGGTTCGCTGCCGCGAACCTCCGAGACATCAAAAATCGGATGTCTGCGCCAGCCAGCGGTGGCACGGGCATTCCTTCGCTGCGCTCAGATCAGGCTCTGCCCATGCGCACGGCCAAGATGGCCGTGCCACAATGTGCGGCGGGCTGGCGCAGACCCCCGCATTTTGGGGTCTGCGATGTCCCGAAGGGACACGTGCTGGCGCTCGCCTCAACAGATTTCAACGCGGGTGGCGCATACGTGCCCGACGGTACCAAGTACCGCCGAGGTTCACGCCTTATCCAAGAGCCGCGGAGGAAGCCAAACTGCGGCTACCTCCGCGCTACCCCGCTTTGTGGCAGACCTCCACCAACCGCTCCACGACGAGGACAACGGCGACAGAGGGGGTAACAAGCGGCAGGTGATATTCGATGGCCACCCCGGCAATCTCCGCGCCGTGGCGCTGAACGATATTGGCGCCGAGTGCGGCACGGCTGCAATGCGGGAAATCCTCAAGGCCGGAGGGTCGGCGCACTTCTATCACGGCGATGTTTCAAGAGTTGGTGATAGTATCGCGCTTATTAATATGGCCATGCGCCTTTCGAGCGCGTGGATATACTGGTGAATAACGCCGGTCTGCAGTATATTGCTCCCCTCAAGGAGTTTCCGCTCGAAGAGTGGAGACGTTTGATCGGCGTGATGCTGACGGGGACGTTCCTGGCCACGAAATTCTGTTTTCCCCAGATGCGGGCCTGGCCCAGGGGCGCGGACGGATTATCAACATCGTGGTTTACCTTTGCACCGGCGTGGCGCAAGGTATTACGGGGTCGGCAGTCCCAATCGACTGCGGCTGGACTGCCCGCTAGGCCTGACGCGATTCTGAGGAACTAAGCTGCGCCGCGGGGCCATTCCCAACCATCCCGGTACTGTTAATCACATGCTTCGATTCTCCTGTAGTTTGATTCTCGGATTGTACTGTGCCATTACCTGCGGTTTTGGTGCGCCGGCGACCGTGATCGATTACGCGGAGTCGCGTTACGCAGAATTATGGCTCCGGCATCCGGTGTATGGCGATCCGTCGTTTGATTCCTTTGAGCGCGCGCCGGGAAATCCCATCCATGTCGGCGCCCCGCCGTTCGGATGGCCGGTCAACGGGTTCCTCTTTGTGGATCCCGCGAGCGGCAACTGGTACATCTACGTGGGCGATTATGCGACGGGCTACCTCGGGCCGCCGCCCAGCCGCTGCATTTTGTACCGCTCGACGAATCAAGGCCGGACATGGGACAACCTGGGCCCGGTTCTCGAGGGCGATGCGCGCATGTTCGACAAGAAGGGCCACACGCCCGACGTTAGCGTGGTGTTTGCGGACGGCCGCTATCACATGCTCTACGATTGGGGCGAAGCGAACTTCAGTGAAGAGGGCGGGCTGGCCTATGCCTGGGCAGACAAGCCGGAGGGCCCCTGGGATCGTGACTTGCAGCCGATCACGCGCAACACGACCCTGGCGCCGCTGCTGGGCAAGTACCACCGTACCTACGCGGGAACGCTGGTGCGCCGCCGGAACGACTGGATGATCCTGGGCATGATGGACAGCGCGCCGTACAGTTGGGCGCTGTTCGCCATGACAGCTCCAACGCCTTCGGGTCCGTACTCGCAGCGGAAGCTGATCCGAAACGTTGAGGCTGACTACTTCCATCCGCCACTAATGGAATTCTATCCGGCATTCGTGCACGCCGGCTGGGTGTATGCGCCGGCCACCTCGGTGGCTCTCAATCGCGACTTCCAGATTATCTTCCGAGCGCCCTTGGAAAAGGCGGCCGAGCCCGCGGCTTGGGAGGTTTTCCGCCACGGTTCGGCGTGGCATTCCGAGGACCTGCCGAACGAAGCGTTCGGCATCTGGGGGCAGACGTTCTCGGGGTGGGTGGATAGGAACGAACGCTTGCTCGCGATGTTCCCGTCGCGCAATACGGAAGGAAACGGCACCATCAACGTGGCCTCGCGCGCGTGGTCAAAGCCGCTTCGCGCGTGTGGTTTTCACCTCAGTGGGCATCAGGGACCGAGCCTCACCTGCTTGCGTCGAAGTTATGCTGACTTCACGCTCGACGCCGAGTTAAGCGTGCGCGGCAGGGTGCGGATCATCTGGGGCTATCAAGCACCTTTAGGACCTAATCGGCCTACCTCCGACGCTACTTTGCATCCGCTTTCGATGACGCGTTACCAAGGTGTCGAGCTGACAACAGACGGCTGGAGAGTAATCGCCGTCGATGCAGCAGGAACGGTAAAGGTCATCGCGACCGGAGCGGCTGGGTCCGGCAGGCAATGGAAGGTCGTCGTCAGGCGTCAGACACACGGCGCGACGACCCTGGCGCTCGATGGCAAAGAGGTCTGGAGGGGGGCGCTGAGCGCAAGCCGCGGTGCGATGGGCCTCTTGGCGGATCCCCACAGCCAAGCCTTCGTTCATCGTTTCGCGATCGCGGGCAAACCGGAGCGCAGCACGCTTTCATTTCTATATACGGAGGCGTGGCTCGGCGCGGGGGAGAATCCGGCCCAATGGGTCGAGCAAAGAAACGCGGGGTTCCGCTTTGGAGTTGGCGCAGTGCGCCGAAACGAAGGCGGGCGCGCCAAGTGGAACTTCATGGGACAGGGTTTCAAACTCTGGTGCCCCAAGGGACCGGATTATGGAAAGGTGGAGATCCGGCTGGACGGGGATGCGATTGCCACTGTGGACTTGCACAGCAACCAGGCGCAGCCGTCGCAGCCGGTGCTCTCGAAAGATGGGTTGACCGATACGTTTCACGCCGTCGTTCTGCTGCCCGAGAGCGGGCGGTTGGTCGTGGACAGTCTCGAAGTCATCGACTAAGCAAAAAAGACCACCTCGGGGATACTCGCACTGTAGGGTAGCGAGTCGCTAAGGTTTGGAGTGGGCGCGGGCTCGAATATGCTCCATTACATCTCGCGCAAGGCCGATTCGAGATGTTCGGGGCTCAAGTGCGAACGCCAAGCGCAGGTTTCGTGCAGACGATTTCTCCCTCGTAATACTCTTTTACGACAAGACTCCAGCATGAGACCGGCATATGGGGTGCTCCGGGCCATCCATCCCCGCAGTGCTTGCCCAGACTACGGGTGACCAGCCATCCTGAGGGAAATTGACCCGCAGGATGGCTGGAGGAGGCGCCACTAGCGCCTGCTCAGGGCAGGACGTAGCGGAGGTCCGAGTAGACGTCGCCCATGTGCGCGTTCTTTCCCGAGCCGACAGGAACGATCCACGGCGCGCGCGTCACATACGAATACTGATTGACCCACAGCAGCGAACCGTATTTCGGACTCTTCCAGAACGTCCGGATTAGTCCGAGGGTGGGTTCCTGCACGGCGCGATTGGCATTGAGCTCGACCGTTGCGCTGGCGGGCGCGCCGAACCCCACCCACACCGGCTTACCCGCGGCGTCGATCGTGTAGCCCGTGTTGCGCTGGAAGTAAATCCCGCCATAGTACCCAAACAGCATGATCTGCGGTTTCATCTGGTACTCAAAGCCGGTGACGACGGTGCCGGAATGGACTGCGGACAAAGTTCCGTCGGGCTTCACGATGACGTCCGGACCGAGGCCCAGGGCGTAGCGTCCGCCGCCATCGCTGTAGAATCCATGGGCAAGCAGGTGGAGGTTCTTCACCACTTCCACGTTCAAACCTGCCGTGACTCCGCCCCCCGTGATTGTCGACGTGGTGTTGTTGCCGGGGTTGAAGGTGCGGAAAGAACGTACGATTCCACCCAGCTCGGCGTGCAAATGTTTGCCGCCCACGGTGGGGTCGTAGGCTACTTTGGCGACGATGTCGGGATGCAGGTTGGGAGTGGTGGTCTGGTTGCCGGCCATGTCGAACTGGTTGGTGAAGGCCGTCCCGGGAAGCACCAGGCCCGTGCTGATGTACTGGTTCGGATTCTCAATGGAAAGGGCCGCGGCCCATTCCTTGTTCGGATGGTAGACCAGACGCAACTGGCCCTGTCGTCCCCAGGTAATACCCAGTTGATAATTACAATCCGGAACCTGGGAAATGAACAGGTCGTTCGACCAGGGTGAGATGCCCGCGCGGCCGGGAGTCATCAGAGTCCAAGCCTGGCCGCCCACTAACTCGAACTTGCCCCGCATCAGTTGCACATAGTAATGGCGCAGGCGGAGCGTGCTGGAGTTGCTGGTCACATACAAGCTGCTGGGGTTATTGCCGGCAAAATCGGACTCAATGTAGCCGGCGACACTGGTGTCACCTACCTTGGAAGTCATTTTCAAGCTGAACCGCGAGGCCTGCGCCAGAGAGCGAAACTCCGTCATGCGCCCCGCCGTGTTCGGCACTCCTCCAATTACGCTGTAGGGTATGGTGCCGAAGGACGTCGCCACGCCGCTGCCTAGGTTCGTGGTACGGAAGATATTGCTGAACTCCAGGAAGCCCCCCGGCGTGAACTCCGCATCGCCGATCTGAAAGGAGAGCGGCGAGGGCTTGCCTGCTTCGGCCTGGGGGAGAAGCGCGGCGGAGGCGGAAATAGGAGGAGCAGCCGAGGCCGCCGGGGGAAGCACTGCGGATGCAACCACAGGAGCAACAGCCGCTGCCGCAACCGGGGCAGGGGCGCTGGGTTCGGCGGTCCTGATAACTCCTGCCGGCGCCATCGGACTAGTGCTGGCTACCCGCCCTAGGTTTGGCAGCGTGGTGGTGGAGGCCTGCTGCGCGCCTTCGAGCTGGTCCAGCCGTCGCGCGACGGCTTCGAGCGTCCGTTCCAGTCGCTCGATGCGGGCCTGCTGCCTGGCAAGTTGTTCTTTGAGAGCTGGGGCTTCATCAATTGGCGGATGGCTCGCAACCGATGTGGTTCTTGCCGCGGACAAGTCTGGAGCGTCTTTGGGATCTTCAGCCCAGACGGTTGAGGACAAGGCCAAGCTGGTTACAAAGCCGATCACCAGGAGGAACCTCCTGGCAGAGATATGAGAGCTTTCAGATACCATTCGAGTCTCCTCTTTCTCTTTGGATACTTGCTCCTGCCATGTTCACCTTGGATCCTGTAACCGGAAACCGGCGAAGCACTTGATTCGATGGGGTGGCTCGTTCACTTCTTAGGGAGGCGAAGGTCAGTCGTGAGATTACTGGCAGCATACGGTCGCAAGCGCCCACCTTGAGGTCATTGAAAAGGCGGGGCATTGTACCGCAAATTTGCGCCGGGTTGCTCGCTTTTGTTTACAAATTTGGGAGCAAGGGCGGGCCCGCCGTGAGGCTCTAAGACTTTGACCTTAGCTATCGCGGCCTGCAGCCCTCCTCAGCCCTCCATTTAGATATAGTAGGGATAGATTATTCTTCTTGATCTTTCTGATTACTTTTCACTTGACAGGCAATTTCACAGGGAGGAAAATCCAGCCACTCGGCCAAGCCGGTCAGTGAGGCCAAGTGTGAGCGGGCCATGCAGCCGCGCTGTTACTCTTGTCTTGCACGCACGCACTTCAAGGTGCGAACTCGCACTGAGCGGTTGACTGCCCGCCAACGGGCCTGCCGGAAGCCCTGTAGTCAGGCACTCGGCAGTTCATTAACCAAGCACAGAATCACAGCAACATTTCTAATGGGACTTGACGCAGCGAGGAAAATACCCGTAGTCAAGCCTAAGTTTCGCCTGAGTAGCCTGCCCGCCACGGACGAGTGGCGGGCAAGACCGGGGGAGCGCTCGATGTCGCGAGCTTCGCCGTGTCTCTTCACTTCGCTCGGGAATGGCTCGCGCAAGCTTATCAAAAGCGGAAGCTATGCTGGCAAGAAATTCACAATTGCACACAGCAGGGGGCAATCAGGGAGTCGGGTCCTGGATCAAAGACTGAAAAAGGAGGACGAATCATGTCGAGCAAGTACTTGAGAGGAGCCTCCGGACATGGGCTTCCCATACTCTTGATGGGAGCCCTCCTGGTGGCATTTATTACCTGTTTTGTTCAACCCATAGCTGCACAGGAATCTCGCGGTACGGTTCGTGGTGTCGTCGCTGACCCCACCCACGCTGTAGTACCCGGCGCCAAGGTCACCTTGCATAACGTGGGCACGAACGTGGACCGAGTCATGCAAGCGGACGCCAGCGGCTTCTATGTGTTCGACGCGGTAATTCCCGGAACATACAGTGTCGCGGTGGAGGCTACCGGTTTCGAGAAGTTCGTGCAAGCAAACGTCGTCGTACAGACTACACAGGACGTGACGGTAAACGCGGTAATGACCATCGGCGCCGTCACCCAGACCGTCGAGGTCACCACATCGGTGGCGCAAGTCGAGTTTAACACTTCGAACATGAGCGTTACCGTGCAACAATCCTTCCTGAAGGACCTCCCGATCCTGGCGCGCAACCCCTTCACGCTGGCTATGATGGACGCAGGCGTCGTGAACCAGTATTGGGATATTTCCCACCGCCTGCCGTTCTACATGTGGTCGGACGGCCAACTGGATATCGGCGGCCCTACGGCAAACAGGGTTGAAGATATCATTGACGGCGTAAGGACGGACATCGGGGGCGGGCGAGGCACCTACAACCTGCCCATGGATGCAGTGCAGGAAGTCGTTGTGCAGCAGAACATCCCTGACGCTGAGCACGGGTTCAGCGGGGGCGGCGCCGTGAACATTACCTCGAAGTCCGGCACCAACGACTTCCATGGCGGTGCGTACATCATGACGCGCCAACCGCCCTGGAACGCTCTCACCAATCGCGTTACGCGGACGCCTGACATTGTAAAGCAGAACATTTACGGGTTCGATGTCGGCAACCCGGTGATCAAGAACAAGCTATTCAACTTCTTCGCTTGGGAGCACTGGTACGCCACGCAGCCCAGTTCCAAGTACCAGGACATGCCGACGGCTGCCGAGAGGCAGGGCGACTTCACGGGCGCCATTCGGAACGACGGCACGCAGCGACCCATCTACGACCCGGCCACCACGGTGTACATCCCCAATCCGGGGCCTGGACAGCAGCAGGTAACTCGTACCCAGATCAGTTGCCAGAACATTCCGAACAAGATCTGCCCGGGCGCCATCGACCCCACCGCCGCGTTGATGATGCCCTATCTGTGGTATCCGAACACTACGCCGGACACCCCCGACGGGCTTAACAACTTCAAGATTACCTACCCGTGGTGGACCAAGTACCACAACTTGCACGACCGGGTGGATTTCAATGCCAGCGATAAGTTGCGTATCTACGCCCACTACAGCGAGTTCCGCACCCGCCTGGACAACGTGAACTGGAGCGCGGGCTACATGAACGGCGGGCCGCCCTCGATCGCTACCCCCTCGGACAACGGCGGCATCATGGACGACACCAGCTCGGCCATCGATATGCTGTACATGTTCAACCCGAAGACCACGCTGGACATCCGCTTGGGAACTAACTACGAGGATGACGACTACGCCTCGAAATGGGCCCAGGTGCCGATCAGCCTTTGGGCGAGTTTGTGGCCAAAGGCCTCCTATCCTTGGTACCAGCAAGTCAACAACCCAGCCGTGGGCATCTACTTCCCCAATATCGGCTTTAACGGTATCGGCGAGAACGGTAACACACAGCAGGCCTATACCGGCTACGGCGAATGGTGGTACGACCATCAGCGTGAATACGAGCCATCCATCACCGTCACGCACGAACTCGGCAAGCACCACATGAAGTTCGGCTGGTGGCATCGCTATGAATGGGCCCAGAACTTTGAACTTGCGGGTCCGGCGGCGAATTGGAATAATTTGTTGACCACCAACTCCGTTGACACCGCTGCCTCTTGGATTGGCTACAATCCTGACAGCAGCGGTGACGTGTGGGCCTCTACGCTGTTAGGTGTTGTAGACACCGCCAGCGCCGAGATTAAGCCCACTGTAGATCAAATCCACATCCAGATGGACGCATTCTTTGTGCAGGACGACTTCCGCCTCACTCCTCGCACTACCCTGAACATCGGCTTGCGTTATGAGAAGGAGACAGGTCCGGGAGACAATAACCACTGGTTGATCAAAACCTTGGATACGCACAGCGCAATCCCACTTTGGCCGACCACCTTTAACCTCTGGCCAACCTCGGTGACCTCAACGTTGCCGGCTAGTGCATCTAACATGCCGAGTCTCGTGGCGCCTCTTTACTACGGCCAGGCAGTCCGCACTAGCGCCAGCGATCCGCGCATGTACAACTCGCAGTGGTTCACCCTTCTCCCGCGTGTGGGCGTCGCCTATCGCTTGAACGATAAGACGGCGCTGCGCGTCGGCTGGTCGCGGTTCGCGGAGGCGCAGGTCTCTCTTCGCAGTGAAGAGACCTATGACCCCTCGAACGGCTACGACCAGCAAACCTACGCTCTGACCCCGCTGACAGGCATCCCGCGCTCCTACCTCCAGGATCCGTTCCCTTCCGGAACCACCTACCCTAACCCTCTCATACCCGCTGTCGGGAAGGCGCTCGGGCCTTACCAGGACCTGGGCAGCTCCTGGAGTTATTGGAACGGGCTTAAGACGCCGATCGACGACCGCTTCAACTTCAACATCCAGCGGCAATTGCCGGACCAGTTCCGTTTTGATGCCACAGAGTTCCTGTTCTTCGGACGGAACGCCCAGCAGTCCGGCGCCAATTATGGCTTAACCTATAACATCAACCAGATGAACCCGGCGTACACCTACCTGTATAAGGGCTTGGTGGACTCGCAGGTTCCTAATCCCTTCTACGGCGCCTTCCCGACCACCCTCGCCCAGGCGGGAGCTACGCAGGTAGATTCCACCTACTTGGCCAACGCGAGTGGAAAGAACCTCCCCATCATGCCGGGCAGCCTCGGCACTTCGCAGCAAGTCTCGTTAAGCCAGTTACTGAGACCGTTTCCACAGTACGGAGACATGAACGTTTATGGTTGGCAGGGCCAATCAGTTCACTACTACTCGACAGCCCTCTCGGTCACACGGCCCATGGCGCACGGCATAGCATTTCTGGGGACCTACAACTACAGCATCCAGAACATCGGTGGTTTCTACGACGACATCGCCACCTACAACCGGAATTGGCAGATGTTTGATCGTGGATTGCCGCGGCACAACCTCCGCTTCTCCGGTACCTACCAACTGCCCTTCGGCAAAGGCAAACAGTTCCTAGGCAACGCGCCTCGCTGGTTAGACGAAGTCGTTGGCGGGTGGGCCACCAGCAACATCTTCTACTGGACCAGCGGTACTCTGCTTGACTTCAGTGGACACATGCATGGCGGAGTGGTCTGCGATCCGACTCAGAATATACCCAGCGGCATGTGGTTCAATGCCAATTGCCTCATCACGCCGCCCGGGTATACCCAGGCCAATTCGCCGCGCTACTACGAGGGCCTGCGCGGGCCGCACTTCTGGGATCTGGACACGACTGCGGTGAAGAGCTTCAAGGTCACCGAGCGCGTCAATATGGAGCTGCGCCTGGAGATGTATAACATGCCGAACATCTTCATCCCCAGCAATCCCAACATTTGCGGACCGTCCGAGTGCAAGGATATCGCCGGCATACCGAACTCGGTGGCCAGCGGCTCGACTGGGGCTAGCTACGGTCGAGAACTGCAAGCCCAGGCACGTATTCTGTTCTAATTGCCAGATCTCGCTCTTTCACTGGCATTTGCCCCTCGGCTCACCCGATTTTGGTGGGCCGAGGGGTTTTGTTTTGTGTGCCCCAATGCAATCTGCGGGGGGGCGGCCTCCCTGTGCGGTTCACGCTACCCCCACCCGACTTTGGCACCGCGGCGCTACCTGGCGACATACCCGGCATACAAGGCGATTTAAGTTGATTCGCGACTGCCTTCCCGGTACAATTTGTCCATCGGATCCGGGGAGCAGGCCGCTGGTTTGGCAAATGTGGAGGTACTATGGGAATGAAAAGGCTTGTGGGGGCATGGGCAGTATGCATTCTTGCCGGCGCGCTTTGCGTGCGGACACGGGCCACGCAGGCTCAAACCCAGGAAACGCCGCCGGGCCTTCCTAAGTGCCTCAATGACGTGACCGATTATCAGTATTCCGGGACCTTCACGCAGGTCCAGATTCGGAACCAAGCCGCGATGCGGCGGCAGATTGAAGACCAAGTGGAACCCTCGCAGATCACCGAGAAAGAACTGGCCGACGAGATCAGGCGCCTGCCCGCGGAAACCGTGATCAAGAATGTGAAGAGCCGCGGAGTAAGTTTCGACATGTCGCCAGGCATCGAGAAAAAGCTGCGCAAAGCCAACCCCAGCGAGGAGTTAATCGAGGCCGTCCGGCAGGCGGGACCGACATTCCGCGCCCAAATGGCCACGATGATCCTAGGACCGGGGTCGGTGGGAGTTCAAAATGTCCCAAAGAGCAGGCGCGGCAATTCTCGCGCATTATGGGCGAACCGGCTCCTGACAAGGCCATCGCGTTGGCCGAAAGTTTCGCCAAGCAGTTTCCTCGAAGTCCCTTGCTCGGATATGTTTACTCATTGCGGGCCAATGCTTATCAGCAAGAGGGTGATATAGAAGGAGTTGTCGCCTATACGGGCTATAGTCTGAATTTTAATCCGGACAATCTCACCTCCCTGATTCTGCGGGTCACAGCGTTGCCCCAGCCGCAATACCTCCGCAGGCATGCGGTTTATGACGGCAAGATTCTTCAGGAAGCAATGAGTGACGCCGACCGCGCGCTCCAGCTTATCTCGCAGATCCCCAAGCAATCCAATGAGACCGAAGCGGCGTATCACAAGCGCCTAGCAGATTATGGCAGCGTGATCCACGGACCTCTGGGTATGGTGCACCTTGTGCTGGCTTCGGGTGGACCGTCCGGCCTGGATAAAGCTGAGCTGGCGAAGGCTGAGCAGGAGTTCACGACCGCGGTGAGCACGAGCGGCCGCCCCGATCCCCGGGACTATTATCGCCTGGGTGAGGCTTATAAAATGGATGGCAAGTGGGATGATGCCATTCAGGCTTTCACGAAAGCGGGCAAGCTTGGGCAGGGAACCATGGTCAGGACTTACGCCACGGAGCAGATCGCGCAAGTGAGAAAGCACGACGCCCAGGATTCGGTCGCATCAAATCCTCATACATTCTGAAGCCTCTTTTCCAAAACCGGACTCCGAAGCCTGTTGCACGGGCGGCTCGATTGTGAGCGGCTGTGCCGCCTGATTTGCGGCAGGCGTGGGTAGCGCAAGACCGCCGGCGCTGCGCCCCGCGGCTTTTCGCCAGACCGATGAAAGAACCGCGGACCGCAAAACCAGCGGTCCGCGCTACCACTCGTTTATTCAAGGAAGTGTCCCTTACCTTCTCTGATATAATTCCGCCCGATGCAATTGGAGGAAGGCCGCAGAATAATCAGCAGGCGGGAGATGCTGGCGCTCCTCGGCGCATCGCTCGCCCCGCTCCCATGGGTTCGCGCTACGACGCGGGAATCTGCGGGCTCTTCTTCGCGCATCCGATTTGCCCTCGAGACCCTGCCTTTCCGCCTCGAATCTGATGAAACCCCTCGTACCCCTCACGCTCCGGCCTCGATGGCCGGCGGAGTTGCCGTTTTCGACTACAATAGAGACGGGCGGCCCGACATCTTCTTTACCAACGGGGCAAACATCGCCACCCTGAAAAAAGACTCACCGAAGTTTTCGAACAGGCTGTTTCGCAACGACGGTAAAGGCGTGTTTACCGACGTCACCAAGCAGGCGGGGCTGGCGGGGACCGGATTCGATAACGGCGTAGCGGTCGGCGACTACGACAATGATGGGTACCCCGACCTCTTTGTGGCGGGTGTGCACCACAATACTCTCTACCACAACAACGGCGACGGAACCTTCACCGACGTCACGGCGAAGGCAGGTCTCGACCGCTCGAACGACCCGCAGTATGGCCCCCTTTGGAGCATCACCGGCGCCTGGGTGGATGTGAACAATGATGGCTTGCTCGATCTGTTTGTCGCCAATTATCTCCATTGGAATTTCGAGAAGGAGCCCCTCTGCGGCATTGGCGACACCTACGATTATTGCGCCCCCGAACTCTACCTCGGCCAGCCCAACCAGTTATTTTTGAACAGGGGGGACGGAACCTTCGAGGACGTGTCAGAACAGTGGGGGATTCGCTCCCATATCGGGAAGGCCATGGGCGTGGGCGTGGCCGACTACGATGGCGACGGGCGGCCCGACCTTTTCGTGACTAACGACCGGTATTACAATTTCCTCTTTCACAACACCGGCCGGAAATTCGAAGAGGTCGCCCTCCACGCCGGTGTCGCCCTGGTTGAGGATGGCGATTTCATCGCGGGCATGGGTGTGGATTTCCGGGATTTCGATAATGATGGGCGGCCCGATATTGTCACTGTGGCCTTGAACAAGGATACGTTTCCGCTCTTTCGAAACCTGGGCGATGGCGGGTTCGAAGAGGTTACTTATCAGAGCGGCCTGCGGGGTATGAGTCTCGCGATGTCGGGCTATGGCCCTGCCTTGTACGACTTTGACAACGATGGCTGGAAGGACCTTTTCGTGACGCGCGGCAATGTGGAAAGGGTGCCGAAACCGGACGTTCCGGTGGACGAGCACAATACCGTTTTTCGCAACCTGGGCGCCGGCGGCAGATGGCAAGCCCTGACTGAGGAGGCCGGCCTCGACGCTGCTCCGCCCGCGCGTCACCGCGGCTGCGCGTTTGGCGACTTCGACGGAGACGGGCGTATCGATGTGGTGACTACCGCGCTAGGTCAACAAGCTGAACTTTGGATGAACCGCAGCGAGGGCGCCGGGCACTGGCTGGACATCGCTCTCGAAGGAACCAAGAGCAATCGCGACGGGATCGGCGCTGTGATCAAAGTCGTAACCAAGGCGGGCGCACAGTACAATCACATGACCACCAGTGTCGGTTATGCTTCCTCAAGCCACGGCCCCGTCCATTTCGGCCTGGGCCCGGAGTCGAGCGCCGCTCAAGTTGAGATCCGTTGGCCTTCGGGCATCACCCAGACGCTCGGAAACGTTGCCGGCGACCGCGTGCTCAATGTCCGGGAGTCCTCGTGTTAGGCGTGTGCGCCTGTGACAACCTCTGCCGCTCTTCGTCGGCGAGCCGGTTGACAATCCGCTTTTCTCTCTCACTATCCTCCGGCCGCTTGAGGCGATAATACAACTGAGACAGTTCAACGTGGGGCTTGATCCAGTCCGGCTTGGCGCGAACAACCCTTTCGAGGTCTTTGACTGCCGCTTCGGGCTGCCCTTGCGCAGATTTGACGCGCCCCAGGTCGTAGAGGGCGACCGGCGAGTCCGAAACGATCTCGAGCGCGCGTTCCAGATGCGCCCGCGCAGCGTCCAATTTCCGTTGCGTGAACAGAACTTCGCCCAAGTGTAATTGGGCCTGAAAGTCATCGGGGTTGGATTCCAGTTCCTTCTCGAAGGCCGCGGCCGCCCCCTCGTAGTCTCCCAGGCGGGACTCGATCATGCCGCTGAGTGTTTGAATGCCGAACAGATGCGGATCGAGACGTATGGCCTCGCCAACGTTGCGGCGCGCCTGTTCGAAGGCGTCGAGGCTAAGTTCTGCGGCCGCGGCCCCTTTATAAACTTCGGCGCTATGTGCGCGCTGCGCGACTCTATCAATTCGGTCCAGGCCTTCCTTCCCGCGGCCGGCGCTAACCAGAGCCCATCCCAGGGTCAACTGGAGACTGACATCATCAGGGTGGGCCTCCCCCAGAGGCGAGAGAACCGAGAGCGCCTGATCGGCGCGGCCCAGACGCACGTAACAGTTGGCTAGCCGTGTTGCGATCTCAATATTGCCGGGCTTGTCTTTGAGAACCGAGCTGAATCCGTCGGCTGCCTTGGGCAAGTCGCCCTTTACGTAGTAGGCCATTGCCAACTTGGCGCGAAGACCGGGATCGCCGGGTACTTGCGCGAGCCCGGCCTGATATTGCGCGATGGCTTCGTCAATCCGCCCCAAGGAAACAAGCGCCAGGCCCAGGTTGGCACGCGCTGCAATGCTGTCCGGATGAAGCCGCAAAAGTTCCTGGTAATCGCGCACCGCCAGCTCCGCATCGCCGCGTTTGAGGGCGTCCGACGCCTCCTGTAAAAGCTCTTGCGGATCAGTGCCCTGCGCAAAGGTAGGGCAGGCCAGGGTCAAGAGGAAAAGAGCTGCCACGGGGGCAAGTCCCGCTTTCAAGGGAAACAATCGAGAAGACCGCAGAGGCCGGGCGCACTCGAGGGCCCGCGTGCGCAGCAAGCGACGAAGCGGAAGGACTTTCTGTTGATTTCGAAGCGCCATCACGACATCGCCCAACCTACGCCCCCCCTTGGTTCATGTCAAGCACACAACCTGCACTCCAGTCCGTCGATAACGACGTAGGGGGACGGCTTGCCGTCCCCTTCGAGCGGGCCGCTGGCCTGCGAGTAGGGCAAGCCCCACCCTTAGAGTTGGACGAAGACGCCGCGAAAGAGTGCCACAACACGGCGTGACCCACAGGTGGATTGGAATGCGGCTGTTGCTTTATTTTGATTTTGGCGCCTTAGGTCTCTTGATCCCATTTTCGGAATTATAGGATTCATCGTCAGAGCATTCGTGGTAAGCTTGGGCGCGACGAAAGTTGCAGGACAGCGAAGTCTATCTCTTTCCAAGTAGAGATTGGGTTCTCTTGGAACTTTGGGAGGGCGGACTTGTTAGGCTCAGAAGTAGTGCACGCATCGACAAAATCCGGACATTGTACGCAGCTTGATTTATCCTCGGAAGTGGCCGTGCGCTGGAATGACAGCGACGCGAAGTTTGCCCCTCTTCTGAAGGAGGGTGGCATCACGACGGTCCTCGTGTCGAATCGAAACGAGGCTTTTGAGACAGCCTGCCGAGAGGCTGGACTCAAGGTTCAGGCTCTCCAGGAGATCCAGTTCTTATCGCTCGAGTCAATCAACCGCGCCTCGCCGAAAGCTTTGGTGGCGCTCACGGAGGGCTTGTGGCCCGGCGTGGGCCGCCCTGCTATGGACAACGAGCAGGCATTCACCGTCGGAGCCACGGGGCGTCCGTGGGTGAACGCCAACGCCCACTGGTTCGGCATACTGCGGTGCCTCTACCCGAACCGCCCCGCGCTGTTGGGATACCTTCCTGACGAAAAGGCTGGGGTGAAGCCGGACGTCCTTGTGCCCCGCGAATCGCTGGAAGTGGCGCTGGCGGAGGCTTGGGCGAACGGAGGGAATTACCTGCTCACGCTCGAGCCGGACTATCACGACAAGCTGCTCGGTGGGGACGGGAAAACGCTTGAAGCCTGGCGGCAAATGGGCCGTACGATCGAGTGGCTGACTAAGAACGTCAGCCTTTTTCGACAGCCGGTTTCCCCCATCATCACGGTTCTGTTGGAGCCGGACTATGCGGCGGCGGAAATCGTCAACCTGCTCTATCGCCAAAACGCCTCGCCGGCGCTGGCCGCGGCGGGGATCCTCCCGCGCCTGATCCGTTACGCCGGCGGGCCCTCGTGGCCGTCGGCATCGAAGCGCCCAGCGCCGCGGTTCGGCGGCGCATTTTGAGCCATGCGGAGGCGGGCACGTCGGTAATCGTGGACGCACAGGGCGAGAGCGCCTGGTGGCGCGACCCACGCCTCAAGCGGGTGCGCAGCCAGAAGGACCGCGATTTCTATTCGTTGGGGAGCGGCCAGGTGGTTGCTTATCACGAGGTGATCGCGGACCCCGGCGAATTTGCCTTCGATGTCATCGATATTGTGACGCAGAAGCGCCGCGCCGTGCGCCTCTGGAATGCCTCGGCCGTCATTCCGCTGCTCACTTCCGCTCCCCAGGGCCGCGCCCGGGCCTTGCTGCGCCTGATGAATTACGGCAAGCCCGAGGACAGGATTTTGGTGGCCGTTCAGGGTTCGTACACACGAGTCAGTCTGTTGCAGCCGGGCGCCGCACCGGCGTCGCTTCCCACGACTCAGGTGGGCAGCACCACGGAGGTTACGATTCCCACGCTGGGCCGGGTCGGCGCGCTGATGTTGTCGTAGCGACGGCGGAGAGGGCTGGGTTTTCACAGAGACTCAGTGGCCCACCCCAGGGAACGAAAATCGCCCGCAGGGTCACCTCCGCGAAAGCGGGGGTCCATGTCGCCTAAATGGATTCCCGCTTGCGCGGGAATGACGTATTTAGTGGTGATTTTCAGGAGAGACGCGGCGCTGTTATAATATGGAAGATGTTCCCGAGCGAAGCGACTAAAGGAGGGCAAGATGGTTACGCGACGAGATTTTTTGCGGACCGGTGCGCTGGCGGCGGCTAGCGCGATTCCGGTAGTCAAATTAGCCGGGTCTCCACTGGTTCTCCCGCAACCTTATTTTGGGCTTCACGCTTTCATCGAGAGCAATCCCAAAGCGGTGTTTGTGCGGCGCACGCACGTGGCGGACTTCAATGACGACGACGCCAAGCGGCGGGAGGGCCTTAAACTGGCTCGCGAGCTCTTCATCCCCATGGCGAAGCCCGGCGTCCCCATCAGCCACCGCATTATTCTGAAACCCAACTACGCCGGAACGGATGTGCCGTTTTATGAGGGTGTGGTGATGGCCCTGAAGGAGATCGGGCTGAAGAAGCTTCATTACATAGAAGCCAATGGCTATCCTTATTGGTCCGAGCGGGGCTTCATAGCCGTCAACGCGCGCCAGGGGGTCGAGATGAATGAGCCGGAGCGCCGCGTCCGGCACTTCCAGGAGAGCTGGGAGATGAACTGGAGCACGGTGCCTGACGGCGTCGTTTACAAGCGTATTCCGCACTTTACGCCCATCAATGAGCCGAACACTTGGATGCTCAACATCGCGAAGTTCAGGTCGCATGGCATGTGCCTGACATTGTCCGCTAAGAACGAGCAAGGGCTCGTGGTGGTTCCGTACACTCGCTTCTGTCCCGGGTGGAGAATGGTGACCGGAGTGCCGGACTTCATGAAGCCGGACATTCAACCCAACGTGGAAACGGCGATTCACAAGCTCTTCGACAGCCACGTCAGAATGAATTACGCACGCTACCGGAGCCAAGCGAAGCTGAGCCCCATGGATCAGGAGATTTGGGCGCATAAGACCTGCGACAACCAGAGCACCCTCAAGACGGACTTCACCATGATTGAGGGCATCTACGCCCTGGATCGCGAAGACACCAAAGTCCTGATGAACGTGGTGCTGTTCGGGAAGGATAAATTCCGGATGGATGTGATCGGCACGTATCTGGGCGGGCACGAGCCTGGGAACGTTCACACCTTCCGCATCGCGAAGGAACGCGGATTGACGGACACCTTCAACCCCTGGGAAATCCCGGTTTACGAATGGGTGGACGGAAAAGCCGTTCCTCGCAAGCTGAGCGACTTTCCGCGCACGCCCCTGAAGACGTATTATCTGCAGCTACCCGGCGAGCCGGAGTTCCACCTTGTGAACGAACCCTTCGATTACGACAAGTACAAAGTTTAGTCATCGGTTCTCAACAGGGATACACGAAGCTTCGGGCGCTATGCGGCTTTGTTCGTATCGGCCCCTTGTGCGATTATTGTTGACCCCTACATAGGTTATGTCCCAAGCTGTCATTCTGAGCGTAGCGAAGAATCTGCTTTTTCTCTGGTCCTGATGGGACATTACTTTTGCAGTTGTCAATCGCCGCGTGATTATTAGCCTCGTGTGGTAATCCTTACCAGATTCTGCTATAAAATACGTTTGCGAGGGTGATGGAGTTCGCCTGAACTGTCCGGTGAGCCGGACTGATAACTCCTGACCGCCGGTGGGCGTTCAGGAGTTTTTTTGTTGGGCACGATAATTCGGAGGTTCAGCCAGGTTGCCGCGGGAGGTCCGGGCATCATGTGCGGTTCGAACATGGCTTCAACCTCTTGCGATTGAATATGAGCGAACCGATTATATGAAGATTGTTATTGTCTCTGACATCCACGGCAACTTCGATGCCCTGTCAGCGCTACCGGAAAGCTATGATGAGCTGTGGGTGTTAGGAGATTTGGTGAATTATGGTCCCGAGCCGGCGCAGGTGGTTGACGATATAAAATCCAAAGCCACCCTGGTCGTTCGCGGCAACCATGACAATTCCATTGGCTTCCATCAGGACCCGCGATGCTCGAAGCCTTACACTGAAATGGCAGAAGCGACGCGGCGCTTTACGGATTCCGTATTGGATTCTGGTCAGAAGGACTTCCTCCGTAGCCTGCCGCTTTACGAGCAGACAACACGCTGCGAGACCCGCTTCTACCTTTGCCACGCGGTGCCGTCCGACCCTCTCTTCAGCTACTGCGAAGCCGAGTCTGACCGCTGGGCGCGAGAGGTTGAGAGCCTGCCGGCCGACATCTTATTAGTAGGGCACACTCACGTCCCGTTTGTCCGCACTGTCGGCCGATGCCTCGTGATGAACCCTGGCAGCTTGGGGCAGCCCAAGACCAATAGTCCTGAAGCGCGGTATGCGACTTGGGATGATGGGAAGATTGAGTTGAAATCTTATCACTACCCGATCGAATCAACCGTAGCCAAAATTCAAGCAATGCCCATCGCAGGCTCTCTACGCGACGATCTAAGTGGAATTCTCAGAACGGGCGGCAACCCACCCGCCGAAGAGGAGAAGGTGAACATAAGAACGTGAAACCTAAAATCAAACCAGTAGCGGCAGTGGAGATCCAGGATTCGCAGGGGAATCGTGGAACCAATTGATATGTTGAAGCATCTTTTTCCTTAGTAGGTATCTTGGCGATGGGGTTCGCCCTCCTAACCGTCTCATAGTTTTGGGACTGATGACCCCTATCATGACTCCGGTCGTGGTAGGGGTTTTTGTTTTAGCTCCTCCCGACCCGCAAATGATGAGGTGCGAATGAATATCTGGCTGACTGCTTCTCTGTGGGTTGGTTTGGCGCTGGTCGCGACCATGATCTCAATTCGGGTCGGCATCTCCGTTGCCCTGGTCGAGATCGGTGTTGGGGTTCTAGCCGGTAATTTCCTTCATCTGACCCCGAACGATTGGGTCAATTTCCTAGCGGGCGTGGGAAGCGTACTGTTAACGTTCCTGGCCGGGGCTGAGATTGACCCGGACGCCCTGCGGGCCAATCTGAAGGAAAGCCTGGTGATTGGGTTCTTTTCGTTTCTCGCTCCCGCACTGGGAGCCTTCGCCGTTGCCTTCTGGGTCTTCAAATGGAATCTGCATGGGGCTGAGATCGCGGGGATTGCCCTCTCCACGACGTCGGTGGCTGTGGTCTATGCCGTAATGATAGAGTCGGGTCTGAACGAGACCGAACTGGGCAAGGCCATTCTGGCTTCCTGCTTCGTGACTGATCTTGGCACGGTCGTGGCTCTCGGCCTGATCTTCGCCAATTACAATCGCTGGCTCTTGCTCTTTGCCGTAGTGACGGCCGCAATCCTCTGGAAGCTCCGGTCATTCACCTCATGGTACTTCCGGAAGGTGGGTAACCGGGTCAGCGAACCGGAGGTCAAGTTCATATTGTTGCTGCTTTTCTTGTTGGGCGGACTAGCAACAACCGCCAGGAGCGAAGCGGTGCTTCCAGCTTACCTCCTCGGGTTGGTTATGGCTCACCAGTTCCTTCAGAATCGCGTCTTGATGCACCGGATGAGAGCCATCGCATTTTCCCTCCTTACGCCGTTCTATTTCATCAAGGCAGGCTCCTATGTATCCTTCAAGGCGCTGGTTGCGGGTCTGGGCTTGATTGCGGCGTTTTTCCTCATGAAGATGATCACCAAAATCTTTGGCGTCTTGCCGTTCACCCTGAGATTTGGATTTGGGAAACGGCGCGGCATGTATACTACGCTTTTGATGGCGACGGGACTGACCTTTGGATCAATCTCGGCGCTGTTCGGCCTCACTCACGGGTACATCAACCAGTCGCAGTATACAATCCTGGTTACAGTAGTCATACTCAGCGCGGTGCTGCCCACGCTTATCGCGGAGCGGTTCTTCAGCCCTGACCTGGAGTCTGAAACTGCAAGAACCCGAAAGAATACGGTTTCGGGTGCCGCCACAATGGAAAGCGAGGTATGAAACATGTTCAAGAACATCCTGATCGCTAATGACGGTTCGGACGGCGCGAAGAAAGCTCTGCGAACCGCTATTGTGCTCGCGAAGACGTTCGGCGCGAGCCTGCAATCCATCTCCATTAAAGAAAGACCCAGCCATTACGCCGAAACTGTGGGCGAGGTGATGGAAGACCAGGAAGAGGCGGACAAGTTCTACGCCCGCGTCAATGCCGAGGCAAAGGCGCTGGCGGCTGAAGAGGGCCTGAGCGACCTGAAGTGCACGGTCCTGCCCGGACATGAAGTGGAGACTATTATTCGGTTTGCGCGGGATGGCGGCTTCGATTTGTTGGTGGTCGGTTTCATGGGGCACAGTCGAGCCTTCGGACGAATCTGGGGAGGGACGTCGCAGAATCTCGTTAAGACTTCGCCCTGCTCAGTTCTGGTTGCAAAGTAATCGTTAAAGTCATCGCCTATGACTGCATCCGGGGAAACTCGATTATGAAGGTAACGCAACTGACGGGCGCAACCGGTGGACTCGCCGAGTCCAGTGAAGCCGATGGCGCCTCCAGGCTGCTTCGTCTTGCAGCATTGGCGGATGAGCTCGGCGCGGACAGCGTGGCTGAGGAGGCGCGCGAACTGGCCACCCGCGTCTCAGAGGGACGTTTCTACGTCGCGTGTATCGGCCAGTTCAAACGCGGCAAGTCAACATTGATTAACGCGCTGATCGGCGAGCCTGTCCTTCCCGTGGGCTTTATCCCGGTGACTGCCGTACCCACCGTGATCCGATTCGGGCAGCAACTGAGAGCAAGAGTTCGGGCTCGCGATGCCTCCTGGCGGGATATCGCCGTGATGGAGCTCGGCGAGTATGTAACGGAAGAACACAACCCGGAGAATTCGAAAGGAATTCTGGGCGTGGAAGTGTTTGTGCCCCGGCCGCTGCTGGCCTCAGGCATGTGCCTGGTGGATACGCCCGGATTGGGATCGGTCTTCACAGGAAACACGGCGGCCACCGAAGCTTTCATACCTCACGTCGATGCGGCGCTCGTGGTCATAGGCGCGGACCCGCCGCTGGCCGGTGAGGAATTAGCTCTCGTTGAGGCGGTGGCGCGACATGTTGGGGATTTAATCCTGGTCATCAATAAGGCGGACCGAACTACGGACGAAGAAAGAGCGGCGGCGGTGGGGTTTACGCGAAAGTTACTTGAAAAACGATTGCAACGGCCCGCTGGACCCGTCTTCGAGGTGAGCGCCGCGGAGCGGCTCGAGAATCGCGGGCCGGAGCGTGACTGGGGCAGGCTGGTGGAGGCACTGGGCCGGCTTGTCGAAGGCTCCGGCCGGAACTTGATCCGGGCGGCTTGCGAGAGAGGTCTCGAGCGGTTGGGCGAACAATTGCAATTGATCGTCATCGAAGAGCGAGGGGCACTCGAGCGTCCGATCGAGGAATCGGAAAAGCGAATTGCGGCAATGAAGGAAAGCCTCACCGGGGCGGAACGCTCAATGCGAGAGCTGGGTTATCTCTTCATGGCTGAGCAGCATCACCTTTCTGATACGCTCGCGCGCCGCCACCAGGCTTTTCTGGCTTCAGTGTTGCCTCAGGCAACCCGGGAGCTTAATGAGGGTCTCCAGTCCATTCCGCGGGCTTTCGGGCCGTCCTACCGTCGTAGGGTGACGCATGAGGCTCAGGAGGTAGCGCGCAGGCACGTCCTCCCGTGGCTCGAGACCGAGCAAATCGAAGCCGAGAAAGAATACCGCGGAGTCGCCCGGCGATTCGTGCAGGTTGGCAATGATTTTCTGAAAAAGCTCGCTGATGCCGGCCTTCGAGAGATCTCGCGCATGCCGCACGCTCTCGACCCGGAAGCAGGATTTCGGATCAGGTCGCGGTTCACTTTTCACGATCTGATTGAGATCGCGCAACCCGCATCCCCGTTGCGTTGGGTGGCCGATTCGGTTCTGGGCATCGTGGGCGCTCACGGGGTAATCGAAAACGGCTCGCGCCAGTTTCTTGCGCACCTGCTGGAAACCAATTGCACTCGGGTGCAGAGCGATATCCTGAACCGCATCGAGGAGAGCCGTGACCGGTTGGAGGTGGAGATCCGCAAACTCCTGCACGAAATCAGGCGCATCGCTGACCAGGCCCTGACACATGCCCGCGCCGCGCAGGCTGAGGGAGCGCCGGCGGTACAGGCGGCACGCGCGCGGCTGGAACGCCTGGAAAGTGCGATACGGTTGGCGCAAGGCGCTTTAGAAATTTGAATCTGGAATGCCGCTATGGCCTTGGATGAACTTCACGCTCGCCGGTTGTCTACGATCGCAAACGTATTCGACAGCGCCCTCGACCGGATAGAGTTGGTGCTCAAATCGCTCGAGTCCGGGGGTGAAGACGAGCGCGAGCAGGTTCGTCAGGTGCGGGAGAGGATGGAAACGGTGCGAAGCCGGCAGGCGGAATCCCTCGAGCACTTCGCAATCAGGGTTCGTAAACCTGGGCCGAGACAAGTGCTCGCGGCAGAGCTTTCCAGGCTTTGGGTCGTTCTCGAAAATGCGAGACCCGAAAGGATGAAGGGCTACGGAAGGGAGTTCAGCCCAGCCGACAAGGCTGCTTGGATGAAGCTTATCGAAGGGTTAATGTCGGATGTCAAGGAAATGCGCCGCATCCTCGTCAAGGGGCAAGTGAAGCCCTGACCCCGCCATGAAATCGTGGAACAGGGCTCGCCTGGGTGTATACCCGGCATACCACTGTTGTGACCCAGACTTTGTCGGCAAGGAGCCAGCCGCAGTGGGAGTCCGTTTTGCCACCCTGTGGAAAGAACCCACTGGGCGTAAGACTGCTTTGCTATGCACTGAAGCTGAAAGAAATCACCTAAAGTCGCGAACCTCGCTATTCTCGCTTCCCACGCAAATATTTCCAGTTCGTTATAACCTGCGGTGCAAATGACGCCCCGCTTCGCTTTTGTGGTTGATCGCCCGCCGCAGGCGTATAATCGCACCCATGCTCCCCACCATCCCTCCCGATTCTCCCAACTCAGCTTTTCTATTCGTAGCCAGGTTGTTCCACAGAGTCTTCGGGCACGTCGAGTGGCAACCGCCCGAATGGATCCCTTGGATCGGCCGTCAGCTTCGCAGATGCGGGCGATATATGATCGCGGACCGGAAACGCCTCGCGATTGGCGCGCTCATTGTAATCGCGGCCGCAGGTGCCCTCACCTGGTACCATCTCCGGCCCAAGCCGCACTATATTGAATATTCCTTCACGGCTCCCGCGCTCACCGAATACAATGAGAACGGCGTCCCAACCATCCATCCGCTCATGGTGGATTTCGAAGAAGCCGTAGCGCCGCTCGCCAACCTCGAATAAGCGCCTCACGTCCGGCGTCGAAATCTCCCCCGCCTTCGCCGGCACCTGGACATGGCTGAGTGATAAGCGCCTGCAGTTCACGCCGAGTTCCGATTGGCCCGTGGACGCGACCTTCACCGTCAAGATGGCGCGCAAGGGGTTTCTCGCCCGGTCCGTCTGCTCGACGAGTACAGTTTCGAATTCAAGACCCAGCCGTTCTCCGCCAAAATCACCGAGCAGCAAGTTCTATCAGGACCCGCAGAACCCCACGGAGAAGAGTCTGGTGGCCACGGTGAGCTTCAGCCACCCCGTGGACACCACGCAGTTCGAGCAATACGTCTCGCTCATGCCCGCCAAAGACGCCGAGTTTCTCGGCCTCACTCCCGACAGCAAGCACTTCACGGTGGTCTACGACAAGCTCAAACTCTTCGCCTACATCCATTCCGCCGCGCTCGAGATGCCGCGCGACGACACCTACATCACCGTCTCCGTCGGCAAGGGCGTGCGCGCCGCTCGCGGAGGCAACGAGACCGGCGAGGAACTCGAGTCCGTAGTGACCATTCCCGGCCGCACCAGTCTGCGTTTCAACGGCGCGCAAATGACCCTGGTCGATAACGCCCGCTACGAGCCCGAACAGGTCCTGCTCATAGACCAGTTCGTCGCCCGTCGCGGAGCAGGCGTTCACCGGCAAGGTTGCAGGCGTATCTGCTTGCCGGTGCGCCACCCCGATCAACCCAAGGAGGACAAGAACCCCTATGATTGGAGCGACGACAAGCGAGATCGGGAACGACATCCTGGCTAAGTCGCAAACCCTCCCGCTCACTTACGTGGCATCCGATGACGGCAGCGAAACCACTCACGGATTCAAATTCAATGCGCCCGTGGGCCGCTACGTTTTCCTGTGGGTGAAGGAAGGGGTGCAGGGCATCGGCGGCTACTCTCGGTCAAGCCTTACACCGCGACCATCCAGCGTCACGCCCTACCGGCAGGCGCTCACGTTCCTCGGCAAGGGCGCGCTGCTGTCTCTGGCGGGCGACAAGAAAGTCGGCTTCCTGGTTCGCGATGTGGACAAAGTGCAGGTCGAAGTGGGGCGGGTGCTGCCCAATCAACTCCAGCACCTCGCGCCGCAGATGTGGGACTTCTCCAAGCCTCAGTTGTATGGCGATCTGGAGGACTCGATCGTGGAGCGCTTCACCGCCACTCGCGATTACCGCGGCCAGCAACCCGGCAAACCGACTTACGACAGCATCGATCTCGGCCAGTACCTCCAGGAAAAGCGCAGAACCAGCGCGGCCTGTTCCTGCTCCACATCCGCTCGGCGCCGCGCGAGAAGAACTCGCAGGAGAACGAGGACGAGCGAAGCGGAGGGCGAAGCTTATCAACGATCCGGACCGGCCATCGAAGACACGCGCCTGATTCTGGTTACCGATCTCGGCTTCATCGTCAAACAGTCGAACGACGGCAGCCGCGATGTCTTCGTCCAGTCGCTCCACCGCGGCGAAGCGGTGAGCGGCGCGCGCATCGAAGTGGTCGGACGCAACGGCGAGCCCGTGGCTGCGGCCACAACCGATGCGACCGGCCGCGCACAATTTCCGAAGCTCCCCGATCTCAGGCGCGAGAAAGCTCCGCTGCTGATCCTCGCCCAGAAAGACTCCGACTTCTCCTTCATGCCGCTGCGATCTTCGGGACGCAATCTGGACCTCTCGCGCTTCGAAATCGGCGGAGTCGAAAACGCGACTTCGCCGCAGCAACTCTCCGCCTATCTTTTCACCGATCGCGGCATCTACCGGCCCGGCGAAGCCACGCATCTCGGCATGATCACCCGCACGGCCGATTGGAAGTCGTCGCTCGCCGGCCTTTCCGTCGACGTCGAGATCAGCGACCCGCGCGGCAACGTGGTGCGCCGCGAAAAGGTCAAGCTCTCGGAAACGGCCTTCGACGAGATCACGTTCACGACTCAGCCCGCCTCTCCCACCGGAACCTATCAGGCGGTCGCGTGGCTTCCGAAAGACGAGAAGCACCGGGAAATGCTGGGCAGCGTCTCCTTCAACGTGCAGGAATTCGAGCCCGACCGGATGAAGGTCCGGCTCGACCTGTCCGACAGAGCGATGCCGGGCTGGCTCACCCCCGCCGACGTGAAGGCCCGCGTCTCGGTCATGCATCTGTTTGGCGAGCCTGCCGGCAATCGCCGCGTGGAAGGCGAACTCAATCTTTCCCCCGTGCTGCCCCGCTTCGAGCAGTATCCCGGACTATCGCTTCCAGATCGGCGAAGTCGTCAAAGAGCCGTATCACGAAACTCTCGCGGCCACCATTACCGACGAAAAAGGCAACACCGAACTGAATCTCGACTTGAAGCGCTTCGCGGGCCGCGCTTACCGGCTCAACGTGCTGGCGCGCGCCTTCGAAGCGGAGGGCGGCCGCAGCGTGGCCGCGCAAAACACCGCCATCGTCGCCGACGCCCCCTACCTGGTGGGCGTCAAAGCCCGATGGCGACCTGAGCTTCGTGCGCCGTTCGAGCGCCCGCCAGGCGAACTGGCTTGCCGTCAACCAGCAACTCACGCCCGTTGCCGCCCCGCAACTCACGCTCGAATGGGTGGAGCGCAAGTATCTCTCCGTTCTCACCCAGCAGCCCGACGAACATTTACAATACGTCTCGCGCTTGAAGGAGACCGTCCGCAACACGCGTAGCGTTCAGATCGCCGCGGGCGGCAGCAACTTCGCCATTCCCACTCAGGAGCCCGGCGATTTCATACTTGTTCTGCGCAACTCCGCCGGCGCCGAACTCAACCGGCTCAGTTACACCGTGGCGGGCGAGGCCAACATCTCGCGCTCGCTCGATCGCAACGCGGAACTCCAAATCCAGCTCGACAAGCCCGCCTACTCGGGCGGCGACACGATCAGCGTCAGCATCCGCGCGCCCTACGCAGGCGCCGGCCTCATCACTGTGGAGCGCGAACGGATCTTCCATCACCAATGGTTCAAGACCAGCACCACGAGCTCCGTCCAGCGGGTGACCCTGCCGGCAGGGTTCGAAGGCAACGGCTACGTCGCCGTCGAGTTCCTGCGCGACCCCGCCTCCGACGAGATCTTCATGAGCCCGCTTTCGTACGGCGTGGCGCCGTTTGCGGCTGACCTCGCGGAGCGCACGCAGACGGTGCGGCTCAGCGCGCCCGCAGGTCAAGCCGGGCGCGGTGCTGGCCATGCAGCGTCGCGCCTGCCGAAGCCTCGCGCCTGGCGGTGTTCGCAGTGGATGAAGGTATCCTCCAGGTGGCGCGTTACAAGAATCCCGATCCCCTCGGCGTACTTTTTCCAGAAGCGCATGCTGCAGGTTGAAACCACGCAGATTCTGGATCTGATGCTTCCCGAGTTCCGCCGCTTTCTCGCGCTGGCCGCGCCCGGCGGCGACGCGGGACGGCAGGTTTCGCCCGCCACCTCAACCCCTTCAACCGCAAACACAAACCGCCCGTCGCGTGGTGGTCGGGAGTTATCGAGGCGGGTCCGGCGGGACGCGAGCTTCGCTATACCGTCCCCGATTATTTCAACGGACGCCTGCGCATTATCGCCAGTCGCCGTGAATACGAGGCGCGCCGGCGTTGCGGAAGCGGACACGGAAGTGAAAGGCGATTTCATTCTCACGCCCAATGTGCCCGCCTATGGTCGCGCCCGGCGATGAGTTCAGCGTGACGGTAGGCGTTTTCAATAACACCAGGGGCACTGGCTCGATTCATGTGCAAACGCAGGTTTCCCGCGAACTCATTCTCACCGGCGCGTCGAGCTCCGACCTCGAGATCGCCGAGAAGCGCGAAGGGGTAGCCGAATTCCACTTCAAGGCCAATGCGGTGCTGGGCCCGGCGTCGCTGATGTTCACTGCGCACCGGGGCAGATCCGAGGCGCGCATCGAAGAGAGCGTGAGCGTGCGACCTGCGGTTGCCTACCGCACCCAACTGACGCTCGGGCGTTTCGACAGCGCGAGCACCACGATGACGTTGAAACGCGACCTTTACCCTGAACGCCGATCCGTGCAAGCTTCCGTCTCGGCGCTCCCGCTGGTTTGGGGTGAAGGATTGATTGCCTATCTCGATGCTTATCCTTATCCTTGCACCGAGCAATTGGTCAGCAAAGGAATCGCGGCGCTGCTGCTCGCCTCCCGGCCGGAGTTTGGCGCGGTCAAGACGCGCGATGCGCAGCCCATCGCCGGGACAGCTCTCCATGTTGCAGGGCCGCGAGAACGATTCCGGCGGCTTCGGTCTCTGGGCGTCATCGCCCGCGACAGCGGAATTCCCCACTGTTTACGCCGCGCAATTCCTGCTGGAGGCACGCGACCGCGGCCAGAAGGTTCCGCCCGAGATGCTGGCCAGTCTCGACGAATGGCTCACCCGATTCGCATCCACACCGGCCGCCACCTATCGAAGATGGCCGCCTGCGCGCCTACGCCGTCTATCTGCTGGCGCGCCAGGGAATCAAGCCCGCCGCCGCGATTTCGAATGTCGAGCAGGAGCTGTCGCATCGCACAATCGGAGACATGGTCTACCGATCTGGCGGCCGCTTACCTCGCCGCCACCTATCGCCTGATGCAGCGCAATTCCGACGCCGACCGCATCATGCCACAACGTTCCTTGGTCGCAACAAAAGCAGCCAGGGACGGAGGATGTTTATTGCGACTCCCGTGGTGCATGACGCCCAACTGCTTTACCTGCTGGCGCGGCATTTCCCCGACCGCTCGAGCAGCGTTCCGGCGGCGACGCTCGAAGGCGATCGGCAGTGCGATCAGCGGCAACAGGGTGAGCTCGCTTTCGGCCGCTTACACGCTGCTGGCTCTCGATGCCTACGCCAAAGCCGCCGCTCCCAAGGTGAAGCTCGGCATCGTACTTGGCGGGCAGCGCCAAGCCTCGACATCGAAAGTGAACGTTCCGGTGGGGATCCGAACCTTCAATTCACCAGGGAGGGCTCGCTCCCGGCTTACTATTCCATCGATGAGTCGGGCTTTGACCGCAACCCGCCCACATCTGAAGTCAATCAAGGGATCTGAGGTGATCCACGAGTTCCTGGACCTGAAGGGCAACGTGACGACAAGCGTCAAGGTCGGCGAGGAGTTTTGGGTGCGCCTGCGTCTCAGGACAATTAATCGCGAACACCTGAGCCAGGTCGCAGTCGTGGATCTTCTGCCCGGCGGCGTCGAGCCCACGCTCGACCGCCAAGCGGGGCCGGGCTCGAACTGGACGCCCGCAGTATGTGGACCGGCGCGATGACCGCGTGGTGCTTTACGGCGATGCAACGAAAGATGCGGCAACCTACGTCTACAGAGTGAGGGCTACCAACGCGGGCGTCTTCCAGTCTCCGCCCGCCTTCGCCGAAGGCATGTACAACCGCCAGATCACGGGCATGAGCCAGCCATCAAAGCTGGAGATAGTGAAACCGTAAACAAGAAGTCAGGCACAGTCCGCTTTGGAGCGCGGGCACAAGCCGTCGCACTTCCGAGCCCCTGCGGCGACAAACGGACGCAAGCAATGTGGAACATTCGCCACGATTTCGGCTCAACTCCCGCCAGGCGCGCGGCCAAACTGTGTGCCATTGTTTCCATGCCTGCTATTCTTCTACTGATCCGCCTCTACCCGTATCGACCCCTGCGGGATCATGGTTCCTCAATCCACTTCGATATGGTCCGCTGACGGCGAACTCCTTCGCGCGACGTTGGCTGCTGACGGCCAGTATCGCCTGTGGACTCCGCTTAACGAAATGTCCCCGGCGCTGGTGGATGCGTTCCGGCTCAAAGAAGACCGATGGTTTTACTGGCATCCGGGCGTCAATCCGATTCTCGCTCGATCCGCGCGGCAATCAGGACCTGGCGAGGCGAAGGGCGCCAGGGCGGTTCCACCCTCACCATGCAACTGGCGCGGCTGGTCTACCACCTGAACACCAAGACCGCCGCAGGGGCAAACTCAAACAATCGGCCGCGGCCTTGTGGCTGGAGGCGCGCTATTCAAAGCGCAGCATCCTGGAAGCATATCCTGAATCTCGCGCCCTTCGGCGGCAACATCCAGGGAGTGGGCGCGGCCAGCCGCATCTACTTCGGCAAACCTCCGTCGCAAATCGATCTGGGCGAAGCGATCACGCTGGCTGTAATCCCGCAGCGGCCAGCCGCCAGGGCGGGCGCGCGGCATCCAGCAGAACAGGCTTCTTGTCCGCTCGCGCCGCACTAGCCGAACGCGTGGCTCAGCAGAGAACCACCCGACGGATTCTGAACGCCGCCAACTCGAACTTGCTGGTCATGGCGCAGCCCGATTCCGCACTTGCCGCTCGTACGCTCCGCATTTCACGGACGCGATCCTGCAGGCGAACCCCGGCCTCTCCGGTCGCATCGATACTACGTTGGATGCCGGGCTTCAGCGACTGGTGGAACGGCAGATCGACCGCTACTGTCGATCAGTTCGGCGAACGAGGCATCCGCAACGCGGCGGTTTTGCTGGTGGATTACCGCAATATGTCAGTCAAATCCTGGGTGGGTTCGGCCGATTACACGAATCTGGGCATTCACGGCCAAATCAATGGCGTTCTCACCAAGCGGTCCCCAGGCTCGACTCTCAAGCCATTCATCTACGCGCTGGCTCTGGATCAGGGCGTGCTTCACCCACGCACCATACTACGCGACGCGCCCACTTCGTTCGGCCCCTTCACGCCGGAGAATTTCGACGGCAATTTCATCGGCCCCATACCCGCCGAGGACGCTCTCATTCGCAGCCGCAACATTCCGGCGGTCTGGGTTGCCTCGCAACTCAGACAACCCGATCTCTATCAGTTTCTTGCAAAGCGCGGGCGTTGAGCAACATGAGGCCGAATCGTACTACGGGCTGGCACTAGCTTTGGGCGGTGGCGAGGTCACCATGGAGGAGCTCGCAGGCCTTTACGCCATGCTTGCGAACCAGGGCGTGTTGCGGCCCATCCGCACCAGGCCATCGGAAGCCGCGGCGCGACGGGGTTCGTCTGCTGAGTCCGGAAGCGAGCTTCATCACCGTCGATATGCTGAGCCACAATCCCCGGCCGGGCGAGGATGGTGCACTTGACACCGCCCGGGCGTTGGCCTATCGCCTGGAAGACCGGTACCTCCTGGGGCTTCCGCGACGCATGGTCGGCAGGCATCGTTGGGCCGTACGTCCTCGGTGGTCTGGATCGGCGACTTCGAAGCCCAGGGCAATCCCAGTTTTGTGGGAGCCGACGCAGCCGCGCCGCTGTTCTTCCGCATCGCCGATGCCCTGAATCTGCAGAGTCCGGATGAAATCGTCAAGCCGCCCGAACCGCCGCCGGGCGTAAGCCAAGTGGCCGTTTGCGCGGAGAGCGGCGACCTGCCTAACAAATACTGCCCTCAAACCGTCGAGACCTGGTACATTCCCGGCAAATCGCCCATCCGGGTAAGCCAGTTGCACCGTGCGGTGACCATCGATATCGCACGGGGCGTCCAGCCTGCCCGCCCTATCGCACCCGAACTCAACCCGCCAGGAGGTCTTCGAATTCTGGCCGTCCGATATGATGAAGCTATTCCGCGAAGCAGGCATGCCCCGCCGCAATGCACCCGCCATCCCGACTGCGCGGTGGACGAAACAAGCGGCATCCCAAGGATCGCCACGCCGCTGCGAGGCGTGACCTACACACTGCGCACAGGACCGCGGCAGAAACCATCCCGCTCGAAGCCAGCACCGAAGCGGACGTGGATAGCGTTTTCTGGTTCGACGGCGCAGCCCTGATCGACAAGTCCACCGGTGGCCCACGGCGCCATCCCCTGGACGCCATCGTCTGACGGAATCCACCTCATCCGCGTAATCGACGACCACGGCCGCACCGCCGAGCGCGACGTTACCGTCCGATTCACGGATTGAATTATCCAGCGCCTCCTGTTGCTATGGGTAACGGCCTCGCCGCCGAGGCGCCTGACATTTTTTGCTGGAGCCCGCCAGGCGATCAAACGGGTCCCTCCCTGGCCGATTCTAAGATAATGCGAATCGTATGAGGGGTGCGATGTGGACATACACTTAGAGGCAATGGTATGCTGAATTTCGTACTTTTCGCATGCGGGGCTTTTCCGACATCGCGCTGACCGAAGGTCCGGTCAGCGTTACAAGAGATTTCTGATGGGAGTCAATCCAACCGGCGGTCCACAACTTGCGGGCGGCACGCGCGGAGTCGCGCAGGCGGTTCTTGCCGGGCTTACTCGCGCCGCGATTTTCCTGGTGGTGAAGCTGAAGCCGGGCTCCGGCACTCGAAGCGTCATCCGGTCATTTAGCGCGGATCTCGCCGCCATCTTCCGCGCGGTTGAATTTCGCGACCTCGAAGCCGGGCTTTCCTGCATCATGGGCATCGGATCCGATGCTTGGGACCAGCTCTTTGGCGCGCCGCGTCCGGCGGAATTGCATCCCTTTCGCGAGATTCGCTCCGGAGCGCGCCACGCCGTCTCAACCCCGGGCGACCTGCTGTTCCACATTCGTGCGAAGCGTCTGGATTTGTGCTTTGAGATGGCGACGCAAATCATGGCGCGAATCGGTGAGGTGGTTACGCCCATCGACGAGGTGCAGGGATTCCGCTACTTTGATGACCGCGACCTTCTGGGGTTTGTGGATGGCACGGAAAACCCTCGAGGCGCTGAAGTCGCGGAAGCGGCGCTCATCGGCGACGAGGATCGAACCTTCGCCGGCGGAAGCTACGTCATCGTGCAAAAATATTTGCACGATTTGGCCGCCTGGAACGCGCTGTCCACGGAAGCGCAGGAACGAATTATCGGGCGCACCAAACTGGCTGACATCGAGTTGGACGATGCGGTTAAGCCCACTTCCGCGCACAGCGCTCTGACGGTCATCGAAGAGAACGGCAAGCAGATCCAAATCCTCCGCGACAACATGCCTTTCGGGCATGCCGGCTCGGGCGAATTCGGGACCTATTTCATTGGCTACAGCCGTTCGCCCCGCACCATCGAGCAAATGCTCGATAACATGTTTATCGGGCGGCCGCCCGGCAACTATGACCGTCTGCTCGACTTCAGCCGCGCCGTCACCGGGAACCTCTTCTTCGTCCCGACCGCGACATTTCTCGAAAACCTAGCGGACGAGGGACCAGACGTTCCTTCTGCCGTATCGCCCACGGCAGAGCCCACGCCCGATGCACCACGTGAGAATGACGGTTCGTTGCGGATTGGATCGCTCAAAGGAGACGTCAACCATGAATAACCTGCATCGCGAGCTTGCCCCGATTTCCGATGCCGCCTGGGCCCAGATCGAAGAGGAAGTGACTCGCACGTTCAAGCGCCACCTCGCGGGGCGGCGAGCCGTGGATGTGCGCGGACCGGCGGGTACGGGTATTTCTGCCGTCGGCACCGGACATCTGCGGCCCA
>CAWBJR010000005.1:0-79261 GCA_963789085.1 uncultured delta proteobacterium
TCAATCCGGCCGGGAGGGCGCAATGAGTTCCGTCGCGAACGATGCCATTACCTCGCACGGCGGCGGCGAGCTTAACGACCTCAATGCGCCCGCCGCGGAGCGGGCCGCGCTCAGGTCGCATGCGGAAAAACTCGCGAGCGTGAAACTCGGCGCGCGCGAAACCGCCGACCTCGAGATGCTCGCTTCGGGTGCCTTCACGCCGCTGACCGGGTTCATGGGCGAGGCCGACTATTACAACAGCCGCGACACGATGCGCCTCGCATCGGGCGTGCCGTGGTCGATTCCCATCACGCTCGGCGTCGATGAGGCGACTGCGCGCTCGCTCAAGCCCGGAACCGACATCGCGCTCATGCATGAGAACGGCGCGCGCATCGCGGTGATGAAAGTCGCCGAGATTTACCAAGTCGACCGCGAGGCCGAAGCCAAAGCGGTGTTCGGAACTTCCGAAGATGCGCATCCGGGCGCCAAGAACGTCACCTCGACGCCGCCCTACTGCCTCGGCGGGCGGGTGACGCTGTTCGAAGAAGTGCCGGGCCGCACCTTCATGGAGTATCGGCTCGAGCCCCGCGCGACGCGCGCTGCGTTTCGCGAGCGCGGATGGAAAAAAATCGTCGCGTTCCAGACCCGCAACCCGACCCATCGCGCGCACGAATACATTCAGAAGGCTGCGCTGGAAATTTGTGACGGCTTGCTGTTGCATCCTCTCGTCGGCGAGACCAAGGGCGACGATGTGCCGGCTGCGGTGCGCATGGAAACCTACAAGGTGCTCATCGATCTCTATTATCCGAAAAATCGCGTGATGCTCTCCGTGATGCCCGCGCACATGCGTTACGGCGGACCCAAGGAAGCGATCCTGCACGCGATCATCCGGCGCAACTACGGATGCACCCACTTCATCGTGGGGCGCGATCACGCGGGCGTCGGCACTTACTACGGCACTTACGACGCGCAGAAGATTTTCGACAACTTCAAGCCCGAGGAAATCGGCATCACGACGCTGAACTTCGAGAACACTTTCTTTTGCAAGAAGTGCGAGTCGATGGCGTCCTTCAAAACCTGCCCGCACGCTGACGCGGATCGCCTGCTGCTATCGGGCACGAAAGTCCGCGAGTTACTGCGCGCCGGCCAGGCACCGCCTCCCGAGTACACGCGCCCCGAGCTGGCGAAGATTCTCATCGAGGCTATGCGCGAGAATAAGTAGCGATCGATTTATCGAATGTCCTTCCGAGGCGCTCCGTCGATGATGGAGCGCCTCTTCTTTTTCATCGCAACGTGGAGCGGCTGGACAAGTCTACAACACCATCGACATAATATACCCCCTACCCTATGCACCCACAAAAAAGGTAATCGATGAGCCACACAATCAAAGAAAAGGCCAAGCTACTCAATCGGGTGCGCCGCGTGCAGGGTCAAATCCAGGCGCTCGAGCGCGCGGTCGAAGCGGAAAAAGGATGCACCGAGGTGCTGCACCTGGTGGTCGCCGCGCGCGGCGCGATGAACAGCTTGATGGCGGAAATCATCGAGGATCACATCCGCGAGCACGTCGTCGACCCGGCCCGCGAGCGCAACTCCGAGCGCGCCCGCGGCGCCGAGGAATTGATCGATATCGTCCAGGCGTACCTCAAATGAGTTTCTGAGAGGCCGCAATGGAACAGAGTTATCCCCTTCGGCAGCCCGCGCTGGAGGCGAACCGCGCAAACGTCGCGCCCGCCATCGAAGAGCCCGAGGCGGCGCATACGTTCGGCTGGATCGACGGTGCCCGGATCGCGGTCGTTGCGATTGCCACGCTAGTCGTGCGATTGCACCTGCGCGAGCCGCTTACGGCGGTAGCTGGAATTGTCGGCGTCGTGATTGGCGGATGGCCAATTTTTAGGGAAGCGTCCGAAAATCTGCTCGCGCGCCGAATGACGATGGAGCTTTCGATGAGCATCGCCATCGTCGCCGCGGCCGCGATCGCGGAATTTTTCACCGCCCTCATCATCACTCTGTTCGTCCTGATTGCCGAGGTGCTGGAGAACATGACGGTGGGGCGCGGCCGCCGTGCGATCCGCGACCTGATGGATTTTCTTCCGCGCACCGTCACCGTGCGCCGCGCCGGCGCGGTCCGTGAAGCCTCGATCGAGGAACTCCGGCCCGGCGATTCGATACTGGTCAACCCGGGCGCGCTGATCGCGGTCGACGGAGTCGTCATCGGCGGGCACTCGTTCGTCGACCAGTCACGCATCACCGGCGAAAGCCTCGCGGTAGAGAAAGTCGCCGGAGCGTATGTCTACGCCGGTACCATCAATCAGTCGGGAGCGCTCGAGGTCAGGGCCGAGCGCATCGGGCGCGACACCAGCTTCGGCAAGATTATGGAAGCAGTAGAGCACGCGGAGAACTCGCGCGCGCCGGTGCAGCGCCTCGCCGATCGGCTGGCGGGATATCTGGTTTACTTTGCGCTCGGCGCGGCGGCGCTGACCTTCCTCGTAACTCGCGACATGCGCGCGACGATTTCAGTCGTGATCGTCGCGGGGGCATGCGGGATTGCCGCCGGAACGCCGCTCGCCATCCTCGGAGCAATCGGCCGGGCCGCGCGCCTCGGCGCCATCATCAAGGGAGGTCTCTATCTGGAGACGCTGGGGCGGGTGGACACCGTGGTGCTCGACAAAACCGGCACCCTGACGTTCGGCCGCACCGAGGTACAAGCGGTGCTTCCTGCACCGGGAGCTTCGGAGCGTGAGGTCATCGAGCATGCGGCATCGGCGGAGATGCGCTCGGAGCATCCGCTCGGACGCGCGATCGTCGAGTACGCCGCGCGCGCGGGCATCAAGGCGGCAGAGCCGGAGCGCTTCGACTACACGCCAGGGCGCGGCATCGAGGCGAGGGTCAACGGCTCGACGACCATCGCCGGCAATCGCGCGTTAATGAGCGAGCATCGCATCGAGGTGCCGGAGAGCCTCGTGACTGCGGCGGGTGCGGGCTCCCCGGTCTTTGTCGCGCGCGACGGTCGTTTGCTCGGCATCATCGCGATCGGCGACACGATTCGGCCCGAAGCGAAGCGCGCGATCGAGGCATTCAATCGCATGGGGATCCGAAGCATCCTTCTGACAGGCGACACGGCTGCGGTTGCGGCGGCGGTTGCGGCGCAACTCGGTATCACCGAGGTCGAGGCGGAACTGCTGCCCGAAGCCAAGCTCGAGCGCGTCAAGGAGCTGGTCACGCGCGAAGGGCGCATCGTCGCGATGGTGGGTGACGGCGTCAACGACGCGCCGGCGCTTACTCAGGCCAGCGTCGGTGTTGCGATGGGTTCCGGTACCGACGTGGCGCGCGAGAGTGGCGATGTGGTGCTGCTCGGCAATGACTTGTTGCGCTTCGCCAAAACCCTTGAGATCGCGCGATGGACGCGGCGCATCATCTTTCAGAACTTCGCGGGCACTATCGTCGTCGATGCGATCGGGATTGCACTCGCGGCGGCCGGCTTCCTGACTCCGCCGCTGGCGGCATTCATACACGTTGCGTCCGAGATGACCTTCATCCTGAATTCGGCACGCCTGCTTCCCTCGCGATCGAAGAGTCCTTAGATGCTCGCGACGGAGCCGCCGTCGACGCGGATGTTGCTTCCCGTGATGAATGACGCCTCGTCCGATGCGAGGAACACCACCATCGAGGCGACCTCCTCGGGACGGCCGGGGCGCTTCAACTCGATGTGCGGACGGAAGCTCGTCATGAATCCTTTCAATGCTTCCTGCGGTGTGATGCCGCGCGCCTTCGCCTGCGCCTCCATCGCGTTGGTGATGAGCGGCGTCTCGATGAACGCGGGCGAGACCGTGTTGACCAGAATGCCGTCGAGCGCGACCGCCTTCGACAGGCTCTTGGTCAGGCTGTTGAGCGCGGACTTCGACGCGTTGTAGGGCGCCATCTGCGCGTCCGGCTGCGTGCCCGACTCGCTCGATATATTAATGATGCGTCCCCACTTCTGTTTGCGCATGATCGGCAACACCATGCGCGTGAGGCGCACCACCGAAAACAGATTCAGCTCGAAAGTGTCGAGCCATTCCTGATCGTTCGATTGTTCGAAGGTGTTGAAACCCTTCGCGCCGCCCGCATTGTTCACCAGCACATCGATGGTGCCGAAGCGCGCGACGGTTTCATCGACCATGCGCTTGAGGTCGGTTTCCTTTGTCACGTCGCCGGCGATCGCGAGGACCTTTCCACCTGCGCTACGAATTTGCTCCGCCGCGCGACTCAGTTCCTCGGCACCGCGCGCGCTCATCGCGACATTAGCGCCCTCCGCCGCGAATGAGGCCGCGATCGCTTTTCCGATGCCCTTGCTGGCGCCGGTAACCAGCACAGATTTTCCCGTCAGGTTGAGATTCATGGTCACCTTCTCCGTTTGATATCGCCGGTTGCGTTGACGTAGCGCGATGCTAGTACAATCGGCTGGTCCGAAGTAACGCGAGGGGATCGATGCCGGAGCGCAAGGAGTTCGAGGTCATCATAGTCGGCGGAGGGATTGCGGGCGCATCGCTCGCCTATTTTCTCACCGAGCGCGGCGTCACCGATATCGCGCTGCTCGAGCGCGAGAGTCAGCATGGCTACCACTCGACCGGCCGCAGCGCCGCGACCCTGGTCGAGAAGGATCCGATCGCGGCGGTGCAGCAACTCAAGGCGCTCGGCGGCAAGTTCCTGCGCAATCCTCCGACCGGATTTTCCGACAATGCGCTGCTAAATCCGTGTCCGGTGATGATTCTCTACCGGCGCGAGACGATTGCGAACTTCGATGCGGCCGTCGACAGCTTGCGCCGCGATCGGATCGCGTTCGAGCTGCTTAACTCCGCCGAGGCAACTGAACGCGTACGCGCGCTGACCCTCGATGATCGTGATCGCGCGATCGTCCTAACGTCCGTCGGCCGCATCGACGTGCACGAGCTGCTGACCAGCTACCTGCGTCATGCGCGCAGCCGCGGCGCGATGATTCGCACCGCGAGCGAAGTGCGCGAGCTGGTCGTCGAAAATGGCCGCTGTCGCGGAGTCATCACCGATGCGGGAATGCTCGCCGCGCGATGGATCGTCAACGCCGCCGGCGCCTGGGCCGGCATCATCGCGCAAAAATCCGGCGCAACCGAAATCGCGATGGAGCCGCGCCGCCGAACCGTCGTCACCTTTGCGCCGCCGCCCGGTCTTTCGGTGAGCCGATGGCCCTTCGTCATCAGCGAAGCGGATCAGATTTATTTCGCGCCGGAGTCGGGCGGACTGATGCTGAGTCCGATGGATCAGCAACCGATCGCGCCATGCGACGCGCAGCCGGATGACGAAGTGATCGCTGCGGCGATGGAGCGGATGTGCGGGCTCGCGCCGTCGATCGTACCACGCAGTCTGAAGCGGAAGTGGTCGGGGCTGCGAACCTTCTCGCCGGATTCGATTCCGGTGGTCGGCCAGGATCCGCGCATAAAAGGATTCTTCTGGCTCGCCGGCCAGCAGGGATTCGGTATCGAGAGCAGTCCCGCGATCGGACAAATCGCCGCCGACCTCATCGTGCGCGGCGCCACCGACCGCTTCGATGCATCGATACTTTCGCCGTCGCGCTTCGCGTAGCTACAGAGTCAGACCACCTCCGTTACTCTGTTCGCGTTTTGCCTGGCGGTTTAGCCGCGGTAGTTCGGCGATTCCTTGGTGATGAAGACATCGTGCACGTGGCTCTCGCGCTGGCCCGCTTCGCTCACGCGGATGAACTTCGCGCGCCGGCGCAACTCGTCGAGGCTGTGCGCGCCGATGTATCCCATGCCCGCCTGCAAGCCGCCGATCGAGCTGCTCGACGTTCGAGGCCAAGGTGCCGCGATACGGCACGCGCCCTTCGACGCCCTCGGGCACGATCTTGTTGCCGTCGGTGACGTCCTGCTGCATATAACGATCGCGCACGCGCTCGCTCATCGCGCCAATCGATCCCATCCCGCGATATTCCTTGTAGGTGCGGCCCTGATAGAGCACGGTCTCGCCCGGACTTTCCTCCGTGCCGGCGATCAGCGAGCCGATCATCACGCTCGAGGCTCCCGCGGCGAGTGCCTTGACGATGTCGCCGGAGAAACGCACGCCGCCGTCGGCGATCACCGGGATGTTGCGCGGCTCGGCAATCGCGACGCAGTCCATCACCGCCGTCATCTGCGGAACGCCGACGCCCGAGACGACGCGGGTGGTGCAAATCGAGCCGGGGCCGATACCGACACGCAGCGCGTCCGCACCCGCATCGACGAGCGCCTTGGCGCCTTCGCTAGTCGCGACGTTGCCCGCGATGACTTCGACATCACCGGCCTCGCGCTTGGTCATCCGCAGCGCATCGATGACGTTTTGCGAATGGCCGTGCGCCGTGTCGATCAGCAGCACATCGACGCCGGCGCGCAACAGCGCGGCCACGCGCTGTTCGCGATCGGGACCGACGCCGATCGCGGCGCCAGTGCGCAGACGCCCGAGCGCATCCTTGCTCGAATGCGGATGGCGCGTCGCCTTGTCCATGTCCTTCACGGTGATGAGGCCGCGCAGGCGATGATGCTCGTCGACCAAGGGAAGCTTCTCGATGCGCTTGGCCTGGAGGATGGATTTTGCTTCCTCGAGGCTGATGCCGGGGCGCGCGGTGGTCAGGTTGGTGGTCATGACTTCGCGCACCTGGCGATCGAGGCGCTTTTCGAAACGCAAATCGCGATTGGTCAGGATGCCGACCAGGCGATGGCCCTCGACCACGACCGGCAGGCCCGAGATGCGGTAGCGCTCCATGATCTGCAGCGCCTCGCCGATCCTCTGGTCGGGATGCACGGTGACCGGATCGGTAATCATCCCGCTTTCATACTTCTTGACGGTTTCGACTTCGGCGGCTTGCTGCTCGATGGTCAGGTTGCGATGCATGATGCCGATGCCGCCGACCTGCGCGAGCGCGATCGCGGTGCGCGATTCGGTCACGGTGTCCATCGGGCTGGAGACCAGCGGCAGATGCAGGCGGATCTTCGGCGTGAGCGGAGTGAGAACGTCGCATTGCGAGGGCAGGATGTCGGAGGCCTGCGGCAACAGCAGCACGTCATCGTACGTGAGACCTTCGCGAAGCTCCTGATGGGCCATCTCTCGAACCTCCATTGAGTGAAAGAAAAAGCCCGCAGAAGTTCTGCGGGCTTTTCGAGCCTATAAAAAAATCGCGGCCGTTTTATGGGCTCGCGCCATAGTCTTTGATATCAGAGATGGGAGGTCCGATCAATTCATCATCCCGATCACGGTATCTAATTTGATTTTAGGCGCGGATCATTTGTCGAGACGCAGCGCGACTTGTTGGCAAGCTCAGGAGACATAGGAAAGCCTTCTCGGCGCGCATTATCTCGCCACCGCTGAAGAATGTACTCGCATTGGTCTTGAGTCGGATAGATATCTGTCTGCGTGAAATCGGCAACCCATTTTGAGAGCGGCGCACTTTCATCAAAGGTAACTGTGCCTTCGACTGGCGGCGGCCCATAGATCCGCCAGCCTGTGGATTTCGGCGACTCTACGGACGTTCCGACGCTGCATCCAAGAAAATAAACAAGCGCGAGCGCAGCGGTGCGATGAAACTTCATTGCGGGCTCGTCAACGTAGTCCTGCATTCATCACGGATTCTGGTTCGATGGCGACGGCGGTCCGCTATTAATCGGTGGAGGAGGGGGCGCGCTCTCCAGCGCCGCTTCGCGCTTGACTTCCTCGTAGATCAAAATGAAGCCCGCCATGCCGCCCGCGCCGATGCCGATCGAGGCCGGATAAGATTTGTGGGCTGCGGCTGCGAAGATCGCGCCCGAGCCCGCGCCGATCGCGCCCGCAACCGCGGTAGCCGCGAGTTCCTGATTCAGCGTCATCGGCTGGGTCGAGCATCCGGCGAGCAACAGCACGAACGCGACCAGCAGCAGAAAGGAAATTTTCATCGCCTTCCTTTGTAGATCAATCGGAGGGGTGAAAGCGACGATTCCGCTACGGGCCGGCGTCGAGCTTGGGCGCCGGATCGATGAGTCGTGGATCGTCGCTGGCGATGCATTGCACCGGGCGCTGCAAATGATCCTCCGCCTCGTTGAGGATGGCGTCGCATGAAGGACCGGTGTCGAACGTCCTCACCTTCGACCACTTCGCTACCGGTGCCCACGTGTCGCCGCTGGGAAATTCCCGCGTGATGGGCGCGGCCACCAGAAACCACGTGCGCGGCATGCTCGTCTCGACATGCGCGGTCGCAAATGGATGATGATTGGCGCAGCTCGCGAGAATGATCGCGAGCATCGCCCACGGCAACTTCCGCAAAGGCGCTACTTCCCGCACCACACCGGTGTGCGTTTTTCGAGAAATGCGCCGATTCCCTCCTGCGCGTCCGCCGCCATCGCGTTCTGACTCATCACTTCTTTGGTGAGATCGTAGGCCTTGGCCTGCTCGAGATCGATTTGCGCATAGAACGCCTGCTTGCCGATGGCGACGGTCAACGAACTCGCATCGGCGATTTGCATCGCGAGTTTGCGCGTCTCCAGTACCAGGTCGGTCTGCGCCACGACGCGATTGATCAGTCCCCATTGCGCGGCAGTATGTGCGTCGATGGGCTGTCCTGACAGTAACATCTCCATTGCGCGTTTGCGCCCAATTGCGCGCGACAGCGCCACCATCGGCGTCGAGCAGAAGAGACCGATTTTCACCCCCGGCGTGGCGAATTTCGCGTTGTCGCTTGCGATCGCGAGGTCGCAGGTCGCTACCAGCTGACATCCGGCGGCGGTCGCGATGCCGTGGACGCGCGCGATCACGGGCTGCGGGATACTCTGCACGCACTTCATCAGGCGCGCGCACAGATCGAATTCCTCGCGATAAAATGCGAGGTCGCGCCCGCGCATCTCGCTGAGATCGTGGCCCGCGCTAAATGCGACTCCTGCGCCCGCGAGAATCACCGCGCGGACTTCGCGCCGGCGCCCAAGCTGTTCGAATGTTTCTATCAGCGCGGCCATCATCGCGGTTGAAAGCGGATTGCGCTTCTCGCCGCGATTCATCGTGACGGTCGCGAGGCCTTCTTCCTCTTCGAGGAGCACATATGGCTGTTCGGGCATAGCGTCTCGCCTCCGGCAATAGATTATCCGCTGCGGAAGTTGTTGAGGAAGGCGCTGCTGGGCGGTCCGTTCCTCGTAGGGGTCGTTCGCGAACGACCCGCAGCGACGATTCACTTGCGAAGAGAGTGGTTATTGCCACGTCCGTTGCGGGCGGTTCGCGAACCGCCCTACAAGGAATCGGATCACGGGTCCTCTTCTTTCCATTCTTCGGGATAGAGCAGCAACAGGTCGCGTCCGAGCGAACGCACGAGGAAGCGCTGAATCTCGTTGATGGTGCGCTCCAGGCCGCGTCCGCCGATCAGCCAATGGCCGCGGCCCGCAATCTTGACGATGGGCGCGCCGATGCGATGCGCGAACTGTTCGAGTTTTTCGTATGGCGCGAAAATATCCGACTCGCCGGCGACGATCAGACGCGGCGCAGCTTTTTCCGCGGTTGCAAATTCGAGGTCGCCTTTCATCACGTCGATTGCTACCTCGGTCGGGCCTTCGTGCAGCGTCTTGATGATCTGCGTGCGTGAGTACACATCGCCATCGGCGACGAATTCGAACAGCATTCGGCGCGTGGGCGGAACAAGCGGACGCCCCTGCCATATGCGGATGCGATTGGCGATCCCCGTGAAGAGCGGCGTACGGAAACCGGGCGCCAGCGGCGCGATCGCAACCGCGGCTTTCACCGGCGTATGCTCGGCCAGCTTCAATGCCATCAGTCCTCCGATTCCGTGACCGATCACGATCGCTTGCCTGCCCAGCGTCGCGACGGCTTCGGCCGCGAGATCGGTGAGCTTTGCGAAATCGAGTTTCTCGAGCGGCGGCGTTCCGCCGTGACCCATCGCGGCATCGAGATCGGGCGCGCAGACTTCCCATCCGGTGGACGAGAGATATCCGACCAGGGTCGCGAGATGGCGCGAGGTCGTGAACATCTCGGGCAGCACGACAATCGGCCACGCGAACTTCAGCGGATCGGGGAGTTCAGCTTGCGCGGGAAAGCGGCCGAGGCGAGTTTCCACGGCTCAGGCGGCGGCGCGCTCGCGCGCCATCAATTTCGCGAATCGAAACGAGGGAAATGGATTTTCGCCGTTCGCCATCTGCGCGAAACGCACCATCTCGTCGGCCGCCCACGCCTCGCGATTGGCCGCCAGATGCGCGAGATGCGAGCCGCGATCGAGTCCGAGATGCTTCGAGATGCGCAGGCTGGCATTGTAGTACGGCAACAGCGCGGCGTCGCGGCGGCGCGTGAATTCGCTCATCGGCTCGCGCGCGATGACGGTGCCGCGCGATGCCTCGAACCACGTCGGCGCGAGCTCGCCGAAAATTTCCGCACTGATCAGCGCGAGGGAATGCCCGTGGCCGAACAGCGGATCGACATGCAGGCCGGCGTCGCCGAGGAGAATCGCGCCGTCGCAAACCGGATCGCGCCACGTATTGAGAAGAAGACCCGAGGAACGGATCTTTCCCACGATGCGAGCGCCTTCGAGAATACCTCCCATCATCGACGACGCGCCGATGTAGCTCATGAAGTTCGACGCGAGATCCGTGCGGAAGTCGCTCATCTCGCCGGCGTCGAACGCGACCGCGGCGACAACCAAACCGTCGTTGCATCGGCACGCGAGGCTGGCGGTTCCCGGGCTCGCCTCGAATTCCGTGATCAGCGTGTCATCGAGTTTCGCGCGCGGGACGCCGTCAAAGTATGCGTAATAGTACGCGCGCGCGCACTTCACATCTTTGCGTTCGAACGCGCCGACTTCCGAGGCGAGGCGCGCGACCGTGCTGCGAAGTCCGTCGGCGCCGGTCACAAGCGGCGCTCGGAAGACGTGCGCGCCTGAAGCATCCTCGCCGCGGATGCCGGCAATCGCGCCATTTTCGATGACGAGGTCGGTGACGCGAAACTTTTCCCGCATCGCCACGCATTCGATCGCGCGCGCGGCATCGACCATCGCGGCGTCCATCTTGTCGCGCGTCAGGCATAGCCCGCGAATGTCACTTAAACCATCGGCGGATTTGTCGAGGCGCGCGCGGTAATCGAAACCGGGACCGGCGGTGCGCATCGAGGAGAATCGCACGCCGCCGAGACGCTCCATCATGTCGAGCATGCCGAGGCGGTTCAGTACCTGCGTCCCGCCGGCGAGCACTATATGAGTCGAGATGGTATCCGATGGAAACGCGCTCTTATCGACGAGCAGAACCTTGAGGCGTCGGCGCCCGAGCATGATCGCCGCGGCGCTGCCGGCGACACGAGCGCCGACGATTATCGCATCGAAGGAGGAGTTCGAGGTCACGAGAAGATATTGCGGTGCGGTGCTACGTGGGCGCAAGGCGGGCATAAAGAAAGAGCCCCCTCTTTCGAAGGGGCTCTCCCGGTTTGTCGAGGCTCGAAGCCTCGGCTTAATCCAGCAGCAGGACCGGCATCTCGCCAGCCTCCGGAGAAATCATTCCGGAGGGAAACTTGTCACAAAGTTACTTCTTCTTTTTTTTCGGGGCCTTTTTCTTCATAGCACTCTTCAATTTGGATTTGGATTTGATGGCCCTTTTCGGGGCCTTCTTCCGAACACCTGGCATAGACACCTCCTCTCTTTCTGCTGCTGCTGGAGAAGCACCCGTGCTTATTAGATAGCCTTTGCTACCTGTGATGATGACGCCACTATATAAACGCGTTATGCAGAACGCAATAGATCGGGCGGTCAATATATAAAGAAATTTTAAAGTCGGAACAAAGCTGGATCGCGCTATGCTTTTCGGCCCGCGGACGCGTTTTATTCATTAGCATACTTGAACCGAGTCCACCCCTTGCTTTACCATCAACGCGATGGTTCGCTTAAGTAACTGGCTCGGCCGGCAATGGCCAAATCTAATGCTATCGGCCGTCCTTGTCGCGCTGCTGGGCAATGCTTTGATCGCCGCCATGGGACCTCGCGATTTGCTTATGCTGCGCGAGCGCCGCTCCGAATTGGAGCAGAAGCGCTCCGAGCTGATGCTGCAAAAGATCGAGCTTGAAACGAGCGTTCAGAACCTCCGTTCAAACGATCGGTACATCGAGCATCTCATCCGCAGAGAGCTTGGGTACGCGCGCTCCGATGAGTTGGTCTACAAATTCACCGGACCGGCCGTGCTGTCTGATTCGCAAAAAGATTCCACCGCAGAAACATCGCAAATCAAGGCACGCAGATCGGTTCTCGCGGGCCTCACCCTTCAATTACTTTCTGAAGTAGGACTCGCCAACAAGTAGTATCGCGCGATCGCTATGCCGAGCGCCCGAGCATTCCGTAATTGCGCGCCTCGCGCTCCAGTTGTTCGCGAAAATCCGGATGCGCTAATCCGATCAGGGCTTTGGCGCGCTCGCGAATCGATTTGCCCTTCAAATTGGCGATGCCGTACTCGGTCACCACGTACATCACATCGGTGCGCGGGGTCGTCACCACATTCGATTCATCGATCCGCGTGACGATGCGGCTTAAGCGCTTGCTCCCTCGCTCATAGGTCGAGGCGAGACATAGAAACGCCTTGCCACCGCGCGATGCATAAGCGCCGCGGATGAATTGGAGCTGCCCGCCGGTACCACTGATTTGTCGCAGGCCCGCGGACTCGGAGCACGCCTGGCCGAAGAGATCGATTTGTGCGGCGTTGCAGATCGCAACGGCATTGTCGTTTTGCATGATGTGATGCGGCAGGTTGGTGTAGTCGACCGGGCCCGCGAAGCACGCGGCGTTGCGATCGAGAAATTTGTACATGCGCGACGACCCCGCCGCGAAGCAGTAGGCCATCTGATAGCGATTCGTGCTCTTGTGCGCGCCGGTTACCTTGCCCGATTTATACAAATCGACAATCGAGTCGACGAACATCTCGGTGTGCACGCCGAGCTCTTTTATCGATGAGCGCGCGAGCAATTCGCACACCGCATTCGGCATCGCGCCGATACCGATCTGGACGCACGCGCCGTCCTGAATTTCATTCGCGATGATCGCGGCAACCTTCTGATCGATTTCGGTCGCGGGCGGATTCTTCAGCTCCGGCATCTCGCCCTTGCCGCCATCGATGACGTAGTCGACCTCGCTGATGTGGACGCCATTCTCGATGCCGTACACGTAGGGCATCGCTTCGTCAGTTTCGATGATCAGAATTTTCGCGCGCTCGGTGATCGCCTTGTGATACGTGACCGAAATTCCAAAGTTGAAAAATCCGTGCTCGTCCATCGGCGCGCACTTGAGCACCGCAACATCGACATCGACGAAACGGCGGTAGTAATCGGGCGCCTCGCCGAAGTTCATCGGGATGTGACAGCACAGCCCGCGGTCGTGCATCTTTCGCTCGAGTCCGGAAAAATACCAGGAGTGATAGGTGGCGTGACGCGATTCGGGGTCGGCTTCGATGACGGCGCGCGGGCGCATCGCAAGGCATCCGCGAATCCGCACGTCGTGCAGCTTCGCGATCCGCGCCGCGAGCGCAGCGTCGAAGAGGTCCGGCTGCGCGGCGCCGAAGCCGTATTCGAGCCACGAATCCGATTTGATCATCGATGCGGCGCGTTCAGCATCGATTGTTTTGCGTTTGAGTTCCGCGTGATGTGAATGTGCCATACTTCTGTTGTCCCCCCCTTGCGGGCGTGGCGCTTGACTGAATGCGATGCGTAGGATTTTCTTCAACCCTCGCACTCTCATCAAGATCAATGGCAAGTCTGGAAGCAAGCAAGCAAGAGCCGCAAGCCCCCGCCTCGGCACGGCTGATCCTCTTCATAACGGTTTTCATCGATCTGCTCGGATTCGGAATTGTGATTCCGCTGCTGCCAATGTTCGCGAGCAAGCTGGGGATTTCGTTCGTCGGGATCGGCGGAATCATGGCGGTCTACTCGCTGGCGCAGTTGATCTTCGCGCCAATCCTGGGACGCATTTCCGATCGCATCGGACGCCGCCCCGTCATCATGCTGGGGCTGCTCGGCTCGTCCGTGGGCTATCTCATCTACGGATTGGCCGGATCGTTCGCCGGTTTGTTTTTATCGCGCGCGCTGCATGGCGCGTGCGCCGCGACCATCTCGACCGCGCAGGCATACATCGCGGATACCACCGACGAATCGAATCGCGCGCGCGGCATGGGCATGATCGGCGCCGCATTCGGACTCGGATTCGTAATCGGTCCAGCGATCGGCGGATTGCTTGGGCGCAATGATTTGCGGATTCCGGGATTCTTCGCCGCGGCGCTGACATTCGCCAATCTAATATTCGCCGCGCTGCGGCTTCCGGAATCCCATCAGCCCGAGCCCGACGCGCGCATCGATGCTTCCGTGATCGTCGCGCCGATCCGCGATCTCCCGCGCCAGCTTTTCGCGCATCATCTGGCGCGGCTCTTTTCGATAGGCTTCCTCACCACCTTTGCGCTGGCGGCTTTCGAGACCACCTTCGCGCTCATGATTCCGCGCGTCTATGGATACGGCCCGACCGGCATCGGCACGCTGCTCGCGTTCACCGGTCTGATGCAGGCGCTGACGCAAGGTTATCTGCTCGGGAAAGTCGTCAAGCGATTTGGCGAAGCGAGGGTACTATCGGCCGGCATCATGCTGCTCGCGATCGGCCTCGCGCCAATGGCCAATCTGCCGACCCCCTCGACCTTGCTGCTCGCGCTCGCGCTGCTGTCGATCGGATACGGATTCGCGAGCCCCGCGATCGCGAGCCTGATTTCGAAACAAACCGAACGCGAGCTGGAGGGCGAGGCGTTGGGAATCAACCAGTCCGCGTCCTCGATGGCGCGCATCCTGGGCCCGCTGGCGGGTGGACTCGCTTACGGCGCGCTGGGAAGCTCAGCACCGTATGTGGGTGGTGCGGCTGTTGCACTCATGGCATTTATACTTGCGCGCGGCATCGAGGCGCGGGATCGCTGAGGCCGCGAGGAGAACGATTTGGGCAACATCATAGGCTGGCTACTCGTCTTCCACCTGTTTGGCGTGATCTTCTGGATCGGCAGCCTGCTGCTGATCGCAAGCCTGCTCGCGATGGTGTCGGACGAGGTGGGCGTCGCGAAAGAACGCTTCATCATGATCGCGAGCACGCTGTTTTTCGGTGGATGCAACATCGGCGGCGCGGTCGCGATCATTTTCGGAATCCTGCTGATGGTGGAGGAGCCGGAGCTGCTACGGCAGGGATGGCTTCACGTCAAGTTGGGGCTGGTGTTCATCCTGCTGCTGGTGCATCTGCGCCTGCATCGCAGGATCGTTGCGCTGAGCGACAATCCTTCCTCGGTGACGCGCGTGGAGTTTCGCGTCATTCATGGCGTGGTAAGCCTGGTGCTGCTGGCCATCCTCGCGATGGCAATCATGAAACCGTTCTAAGGGCCACCTAACGCACCATCGAGCCGCCGATACTGTTTAAGACGATGGTTAATTGACTGAGTCGGTCAATTATGCGAAGGCTTTCACTGTGCGTGCGCGCCCCGAAAGCTGGCTTTCCGATTTGTTGGAAGCCGCCACCAAAGTGTTTGCAGCCAAGGGCTATCGTCAAACGCAGATGTCCGACATCGCTCGCGAGATGGGGGTGTCGCAGGGCACCCTCTACAACTACGTCGAGAGCAAAGAGACGCTGTTCATGTTGGTATGCCAGCGGGGTTTCAGTGACGGTCCGATTGAAGCGCCGCCACGCCCTCCGATCGCAGCCCCGTCTTTTGAGGCGATGCTGCTTAAAATTCGCGAGCAGATGTACTCCAGGAGCGGGCTTGATGCTCTTCGCGCTGCGCTTCGCTCGAAGCAAGTAGTCGATGCTCGTGCAGAGCTGGAAGGTGTGCTACGCGAATTTTATTCCATAATCGAACGGAATCGGCACGGCTTCGATCTGGTGGAACGCTCGGCGCCGGACGTACCTGAGCTGGCACGGATGCTCTTCGTGGAGGGTCGCCGAAAGGGGGTCGCTGACTTCGCGCGATATATCACTAATCGCATCGAGTCTGGTCACTTCAAACCGGTTCCCGATGCCGCGACGGCCGCGCGCTTTATCATCGAGGCAATAACCTGGTTCGCACGTCACCGACACAATACTCCCGACTCGCAGATGATTAGCGATAATGACGCGCTCGAGACGACGATTCATTTTCTGGTCGACGCACTGATTCCCGGCGAGACCAAGGGTGCGCGCAAGCGGAATCGAGCGATCAGAGGGACGGTCGAGGACCGCGAGGAAAAAAGCATTGAACAGGTTCGATAGAGCTTTCCGGAAAAAGGTTTGGTCTCTCCTAAGACTCTATTGGCTATCCGCAGAGCGCGGCCTCGGAGTGAAGCTGCTATCGGGAGTCGCCGTGCTTGGCGGGGTCGGACTTGCGGTGGGGGCCTACGCCACCTACCTGAATCGGGACATCACCAATGCGCTGGTGGGGAAGCATCTGGCCCAATTTTATCACGTGATGTTATTTGCGGCCGCGGCGACCGCGATCGCCGTGTTGGCGAGGGTTCTGGAAGTATATGTCGGCAGTCTCCTCTACATCGAGTGGCGCGAATGGCTGACCCACTATTTCGTCGATCGAGGATTCGCCCATCACGCTTTCTATCGTATGGGTCTTACCGGGAAGGTGGATAATCCCGACCAGCGCATCAGCGACGACATCGGCTCCTTTGTAGAATCAACGGAGGTCCTCACGGTGACGTTGGTGTTTGCGATTGCCGGCGTCATTACATACTTCGCCATTCTGTGGTCGATCTCATCTTCACTGGCGCTCTTCCTGATCGCTTACTCAATTCTGGGTAGCTACTTCTCGGTCGTCATAGGGCGGCGTCTCATCGGCCTTAATTATCGTCAGGAAAGGTTCCAGGCCGATTTCCGCTTCGGTCTGGTTCACGTGCGCGACAACCTTGAACCGATTTTCATGTATGGCGGCGAGCGGCACGAAACGGATCAGCTGCGGCGCAGATTTTCGAAGGTCGTCGGAAACTTCAAGCAGCTGATCCTGTGGAAGCGAAACCTCGGTTTTTTGACCGAATCGTACGGTGGCATGGCGATCCTGGTCCCTACTCGTTTCTTGCCGCCGGCTATGTCTCCGGCCGGCTCCAGTTCGGGCAGGTGGCTCAGGCTGCGACCGCCTTCATGTCGCTGCACGGTTCGCTTTCGATCATCGTGGCCAATTTCCCGCAGCTGGCTGAGTACGCCAACGTGGTCGTCCGCCTGAGTGAATTTCTCGACGAGGCGCAAGCCGCCGCAGAATTTGAAACCGCCGCGCAGCAGAAGACCAAAATTGTGGAAGCTCCGCGCGTGGCACTGGAACATCTGACCGTGCTAACGCCGGGCGGCGACAAGACTTTGATCGACGATCTGAGCGCCGACGCGAGCGCGCTTGAGCCACTTCTCATACAAGGACCGAGCGGTGCCGGAAAGACCTCGCTGATTCGTGCGCTGGCGGGAATCTGGCGCGAGGGCAGCGGGACGGTAAGCCGGCCCGCACTCTCCGACGTGATGTTTCTGCCGCAGCGCCCCTACATGATCCTTGGCTCGATGCGCGATCAACTGACCTATCCAAGGGCTTCCGGTAAGAGCGACGAACAACTGCGCGAAGTGTTGAACACCGTGAATCTTTCGAACCTGCCCGAGCGCTTCGGCGGACTTGATGCAGAAATGCATTGGGCTGACGTGCTTTCGCCGGGCGAGCAGCAGCGACTTGCCTTCGCGCGCCTTCTTCTCAACCATCCCAGATACGCATTTCTCGACGAAGCAACCAGTGCTCTCGATGTTCCAAACGAGCAATTGATGTATGAGCTTTTGAACCGCCAACGCGTTCCATATCTGAGCTCGGGCCATCGTCCGACTCTTCTGAAGTTCCATCGCAACATCCTGCAGCTTTCGGCCGATCACACCTGGAAGGTGGAACCGAGCCCGCAATTCGAGACGCTTACAAGTGCGGCATGAAGCACGCGGCGTGGGTGGAAAACCAGGAGAAGAACATTGTGAACAGAAGATCATTTCTGAAAGCAATCGGAGCGGCCGTTGCGCTCCTGCCGATGTTGCCGCATCGCCTGATCGCGGCAAGTACGAATTTCCGTCGGCGCCATCCTTCCGATGCTACGTGGCCATCGCAGGCGGATTGGAAGCACCTCAATGATGCAGTCGGCGGAAATTTGATTCCGGTCGACTTTCCGCTTTCGGTACTCAAAACCGATCCCGACGGCGACGCCGCAAAGCAACTGCTCAAGAACCTCAAGAATCCGTATTTCCTCGGCGATGAGCCGGGACTCACCGAGTCCACCGGATGGGTCGATGCGTGGGCGACCAAGCCGAGCGTGTATGCGGTCGCGGCCCGCAACGCCAACGATATCGCCGCGGCGGTGACCTTCGCTCGCGAAAATAATTTGCGTCTCGCGGTGCGCGGCGGAGGCCATAGCTATCAGGGCACTTCCAACGCCCCCGATTCGCTCCTGATCTGGACGCGGCATATGCACGATATCACGCTGCACGATGCGTTCGTTCCGCAAGGATGCGAGCATGTCATGCAGCCGCAGCCCGCGGTGACGCTCGGCGCCGGCACCATCGGCATCCAGGCATATGATGCGGTGACAACCAAAGGCGGCAAGTATGTTCAGGGCGGCGGATGCCTCACGGTTTGCCTCGGGGGTCTCATCTCGGGCGGCGGCTTCGGAAGCTACTCGAAGCACTACGGCACCGCGGCGGGAAGTCTACTCGAAGCCGAAGTCGTGACCGCCGACGGTCAGATTCGGATCGCGAACGCATCGATGAATCCCGATCTATTCTGGGCGCTGAAGGGCGGCGGCGGTGGAACCTTCGGCGTCATGAGCAGGATGACGGTGCGGATGCACGAGCTGCCGGAATATTTCGGCGTCGCCAACTTCAATGTAAAAGCATCCTCGGACGACGCGTACCGCGGCCTCATTCGCGAGTTCGTGAGTTTCTACCGCGAGCATCTTTTCAACGATCATTGGGGCGAGCAGGCCCATGTGAGGCCCGACAACGTCGCTCGAAATCCAGATGAGCCCGCACGGGCTTGGCACCGACGACGCGAGGAAAGTTTGGCAGCCGTTTCTCGATTGGGTAAAGAATTCCTCGGGCTGTTCGATCAAAGGGCTGAGCGCGATCGGAAGCATTCCGGCGCGCCATTGGTGGGATCCGTCATGGTGGAAGGAGCACTGGCCAGAGATCGCATTTCCGCGAGATGGCTTCCTGCACGAAATGCTTGACGACGCTCTCATACACGTGATGGGCCAGCCGGCTTTCGCCGTCGATCCGCGGCCTGATGCGGATCCGAATCACGTATGGTGGAAGGGAAACACGGGCGAGACGGGAATTTTCTGGTATGGATACGAATCGTTGTGGCTGCCGGACTCGCTGCTTAAGCCCGACGCGCAGCAACGCCTCGCCGATGCGCTCTTCGCGGGCTCGCGCCATGCGGAGATCGGACTGCACTTCAACAAAGGACTCGCGGGCGCGCCGCCCGAGGCCATCGCGTGGGCGAAAGACACCGCGACCAATCCTTCGGTGCTGAGCGCCTTCGCGCTGGCGATCGTTGCCGACGGGCAGGAGCCCGCGTATCCCGGAATCGCCGGACATGAGCCGCGCGTTGAAGAGGGCCGTAAAGCCGCGGAGCGCATCGATCGATGCGTCAACGAGCTGCGCGCGGTCGCGCCCAACGGCGGCGCCTACGTGAGCGAGAGCAACTACTTCGAGAAGGGATGGCAGCAGGCGTACTGGGGAAGCAACTATCCTCGCCTCGCTGAAATCAAAAAGAAATACGATCCGGACGGGCTATTCTTCGTCCACAATGGAGTCGGCTCGGAACAGTGGAGCGCAGACGGCTTCACCAAGCTATGAGCGTTTTGGCGGTCGAATTTGCTATAATGAGGGGTATTGGAGAGGGACGGTCTCGGCGCACTTAAATTGAAAAAACGAAGCAATTAACATCGATGATGACAGGGCAAGCGATTACATAAACGAAGCCACCGATACGAGGTGGCGCTAGCGTCGAAATTGCAAAAACAAACCCATTTAATGCAGGAGAATAAAGGCTTGTCCGTTGACGTTGCATCACCAACGAGCCGAACTGCGGAGCAACAGGGAATAATCGAAACGAACCAACCGAATTCGCTGCCCGACCAGGAAAAACGCAAAAACAAACCCACTTAATGGAGGAAACTCAAGCTATTTTCCCCAACAGCCGGGTCTGTAGACAGCGGCCTAGCCTAGAATCAAAACGAACCCATTGCCAATCTTATCGACTTACTGTCGGTCATGTCCCCTACGGCACTACAATCGAGCCGCCGCTGATGCTGATGACCTCGCCCGTGATGTAGGACGACATGTCGCTGGCGAGGAACAGCGCGAGGTTCGCGACCTCGGCCGGCTCGCCCAGCCGGCCCATCGGATTGCGTTTCTTCGCGCCTTCGAACATCGACTTGGGATAAATCCGTTCGAGGAATTCATTGTAGATGACGCTCGGCGCGATGGCGTTGACGCGAATTCCCTTGCCCGCCAACTCGCCCGCTGCGGCGCGCGTCAGTCCCATCACACCGGCTTTCGCCGCCGAATAGGGCGCCTCGCCTCCGGATGACGAAATCCATCCTGCCGCCGACGCCATGTTAACGATCGCGCCCTTGCCCTGTTTGATCATGTGCGGAATCACGGCGCGCATCGTCCACATGGTGCCGCGCAGGCATACGTTCATAACCAGGTCCCAGGTCTCGTCTTTGATTTCCCAGATGGGCTCGAGCTTGTTGATGCCGGCATTGTTGAACAGGATGTCGATGCGCCCGAACTTGTCGACGGTTTGTGCGACCGCGTCCTCGACCTGCGAGCGGTTGGTTACGTCGACCGCGGCGTAAGGCACTTCGCGATTGAATTGTTTGCTGAGTTGCTCTGCCGTCTCGGCGGTGCGGCGTGGATGCGCATCGGTGATGACGACGTTGGCGCCCTCTTCGAGGAAGCGGGCAGCGACCGCGCGTCCGATTCCGACTCCCGCCCCTGCGGTTATCAATGCAACTTTGTCTTTGAGTAACACGGTGAGAACCTCCTCAGGTTGGCGACGCGATCGAGGCGTGAATGTGCGCGATGCGCCATACGTTGGCACCCTGCGTCATCAGAATCGATCGACGATGCAACGGTCCTGGCAGCCGCAAATGAAACGTGAACAGCACCGCATTAGGCGCGAGTTCGCGCGCTTCGAGGTCTTGCGGCTCCAGCTTGATGCCCGCTCCCGACGGCGCTTTGAACGCTTCCATGATGACTTCAAACTGTTTGCGAATCGCGCCGCGCCCATCGAGCCGCGCGGGAAACGCGCCGAGCGGCGAGAACATCTGCGCGTCGTCATTGAAGAACGCCATGATGCCTTCGAGCTTCTGCGACATGACGGCGGCCATGAATTCGTTGAGCGTATGGAGTGCCTGATCGGTCGCCTGTGACATGAATTTCTCCTCTGGTTTCCTTTAGTCCAAGCGGCTCATTTTGTCATCCGGACGCAAGCGCGAGGCGCCCCCCTCTCCTGTCATCCTGAAGCGAGCCGCCGCGAAGCTGAAGGATCTCGGAAGCGCCTAAACCTCGGTTTGTCACTTCAGCATGCGAATGTGGATCGCGCACCGCGAGCGTTCGCAGTGCGGCGCCACGCGAATGCTGAAGTGATTCGCGATCCTTAGGCGCATCCGAGATTCTTCGGCTGCGCGCCGCGCGCTTACCTCAGAATGACAACAAGCGGGCGCCCCGGCGATCACCGCTCTGGTTAGTAACGATCCTTCAGTTCGCGCGCCTTAGCGAATATCGAAATTGGGTCGCCGCCGATTTGTGGATCGGTGCGCTTCACATTCGTGATCAACTCGAGGCTGTCGGTGCGAAGAAACGGGTTGGTGCGCTTTTCATCCTCGATGGTCGAGGGCACAGTATGGCCACCCTCCGAGGTCACCTTCTTCGCCCATTCATGTTTGGTCTTGATGCGTTGATTGTTCGGCTCCAGCGTCATTGCGAAGCGCAGATTTTTTTCGGTGTACTCGTGCCCGCAATAAACCTTGGTATCGTCCGGAAGCGCGGCGAGTTTTTTCAGCGAATCGACCATCGTCGCGGCCTTGCCCTCGAACACCCGGCCGCATCCGGCGACGAACAGCGTATCGCCGGTGAATACCGATTTGAGTTGCGGGAAGTAGTATGCGACGTGCCCATTGGTATGCGCCGGGATTCCGATGACGCGCGCCTCCAGCGATCCCACCTTGAAGGTGTCGCCGTCCGCGACCGGATTCGTTAGCGCCGGGATGCGGCCGTTTTCCGCACTCGCGCCGAACACGCGCAGACCCGGAACCTTGCTCACGATATCCGCGTTGCCGCCGCTATGATCGCCATGCCAATGCGTCGTCAGCACCGATTTAAGGTTCAGCTTATGCTGCTTGACCGCCGCGAGGACCTTATCGGCCTCGGCGCAATCGACCACCGCGCATTCGCCGGAGTCGTCGGAGATCAGATACGCGAAGTTGTCGGAGAGTTGCGGAACGATTGTGATGGCCATCGGATGCGCCTCCTGAAGCTGGGGTGGTGACATCGCGCGCGATGTCACACTTCCGAAATCACACTCCGACGATACTATAACCAACGTCCACGTAAACCGTCTGCCCCGTGACGCCGCTGCCGAGATCGCTGAGAAGCGCGGCGGCCATCCCGCCGACCTCTTCGTTTTTCATCGCGCGGCGCAGCGGCGCGCGCTGCTCGACCTCATGCTGCATCGTATGGAAATCGCGAATGGCCGATGACGACAGCGTGCGCGCGGGCCCCGCGCTGATCGCGTTGACGCGAATATTTTTCGGGCCGAGGTCGGCGGCGAGGTAGCGCACGCAGGCTTCCAGCGTGGCCTTCGCGACGCCCATCACGTTGTAGTTGGGAATCGCGCGCACCGCGCCGATATAGGTCAGCGTCAGGATGGAGCCGCCACTGCTTTCCATCAGCGGCTCGGCGGCGCGCGCGAGCGCCACCAGCGAGTACGCGCTGATTTCCATCGAGCGGAGAAAATTTTTGCGGCTGACATTCAGGAAGCGATCGCGGAGATCCTCGCGCTCGGCGAATGCGACCGCATGAACTAGCATATCGAGCCCGCCCCACAGCGACTTAAGCTTCACCATGGTGGATTCGATTTGCTCATCGACGTTAACGTCGAGCTCGCCGATGATGTTCGCGCCGACTTGCTCGGCGAGCGGCTCGACGCGTTTCTTGAGCGCCTCGCCCTGATACGTCAGCGCGATCTGCGCGCCCTGTTTATGCAACTCCTGCACGATCGACCACGCGAGGCTGCGCTCATTGGCGACGCCGACTACCAGCGCCCGTTTGCCGTCAGCGATTCCCATCGGAATAACTTCCTTGCTTGAGGTTGCTTGATGGAGCTTACAGCTCGAGCTTCATGCCGTCGAAGCCCATCTCGATTTCGATATCGCGGGTGTGATTGATGGTCTCGCGCCCAAGGTGCGTGAGAATCATGCGCTGTACGTGGAAACGATCGCGATTGCGCTTCAGCTCCGGATAATTCATGTGGAAGCGCAGATGATCGGACTCGAAATAGGTGCACTCGCATAGCAGCAGGTCGGCGCCCGCGCTGAAATCCACCAGCGCGTCGTTCCATCCCGTGTCACCCGAGAAGACGAAAGTTTTTCCCTCCGCCACGATCTTTATTGAAAGGGAGATGTCGGGCCGCGTGTGAGGGCTTCTGATAGTGCTCAGCTTGACGCCCGCGAGCTTCACATTCTTGCCGGGCTCCAGCACGATCCACTTCACCTTCTCCTGGATCTTCTTGAGGTTGAAGCGCGAGAACATCGCGCGCATGAGAATCCAGGTCCGCTGCTCGAGGTTCTTCGGACCCGCGATCACGACCGGATGGCGGCGCGGGCGCTCCCACATATATTCCAGGAACAGGAACGGGAGGCCGCTGAAATGGTCGCCGTGCAGATGGCTTATGACGATCGCGTCGAGCGAATCAGCTTCGATACCGTGGCGCTTCATCTCGGCCAGCACGCCGGGGCCCGCTTCGAGCAGGATGCGTTTGCCGGCGACTTCCAACAAGTATCCCGCCTGCGCCCGGCCGCCACTGGCGAAGGCGTCACCGGTTCCTAGTATGGTGAGGGAGACAGGCTTCCCTTTCGAGCCATCGCGACCGTTGGCGGTAACAACCATGAAATTGGGAAGCAATGCTAATATCATACGGTTGACTAGGCAACGTCGCGAAGCCGCCGAGGCGGAGCGAAGCGGAGCCCGAGGCGAAATCAGGAGAGCGTGACGATGAAACAAATTAAAGTCGGGGTGGGATTCGGCTTGTGGCGGCTCGGCATGCCGTCGCCGGAAACAATCGTGAACGTTGCGGAGCGCGCCGAGGATTGGGGGCTCGATTCGTTCTGGCTCTCAGACCATTTGCTTTCGCCCTCGCCCGAGCTCAACGTCATCGCGACGCTGTCGCTGCTCGCGTCGCGCACCTCGCGCATGAAGCTGGGGCCCAGCGTGTTGCTGCTCAACCTGCGCCATCCGCTGCTGGTCGCCAAGGCGTTCGCCTCGCTCGATTATCTCTCGAAGGGCCGAATGGTGATGGCGGTCGGGACCGGCGCGAACCTCGCCGACTACGCCGCGTGCGGAATTCCCACCGAGGGACGCGGCAAACGGCTGGAAGAGGGCATCGAGGTGCTCCGCAAGGTGTGGCGCGAAAAGAACGCGAGCTTCCACGGACGCTTCTTCAATTTCGACAACGTCACGATCGAGCCGCGTCCGGTGGCGCGCACCAACAACGACTTCGGCACGATGGACATCTGGGTGGGAGGCCGTTCGGAAGCAGCGCTGAAGCGCACCGCGAAAATGGGCGATGGATTTTTCGCATCGTTCCAGACTCCCACCGAATACGCGAAGAGCATGACCTCGATTCGTAAATATGCGGTCGAGTTCGGGCGCGCCAATGCTCACATCGAATCGGGACTCATCCTCCTATGCCGCATCGCGACCTCGCGTCAGAAGGCGCTCGATGAAATGGAGCCGATGCTGAAAGCGCTGGGACGCGGCGCGGAGCAGTTCCTTGAGCGCACCGTCTACGGCACCGCCGAGGACGTCATCGGGCGCGTGTCCGAGTACGTCGGGCATGGACTCGACAAGTTCGTGCTATGGCCCATCGCGACTCCCGATGCGTGGGCGAAGCAGGTCGAGCTGGTGGGGAGCGAAATCGCGAATCATTATATGAAAGCGGCCGCGTAGCGGATGCTGCAGCTTCTTCTTGCCGCGATGCTCGCGAGCGCGCTGCTTGTCGGATGCGCGAAGACGCCGCCGCCGACCGGCGCATCGGGGATCCCGACGCGGTTCGCGAGCGCGGAGCAAATCGAAGAAAACTTTCGCGGCCGCAGCTTCATCCTCGGCGACAATGCCACGGTGGCGCTGGTGCGTTCGCCCGACTCGGCACCGAATGAATGGCTCAAGCTGCAATTCTGGTTCGGCTTCAACGAGATGGTTCCCGGCGCGCTCCAACCGAAGGAGGGCGAGTACTACGTCATCAGCGAGGCGCGCCTCATCAAGCCGCTGGACGCGCCCGGCGAATGGATGATCGAGGCCGGCAGCTCGCTCATCAAGCGCGAAACCGTACTGCAAACCGCGCGCACGCATTACCTCGGCAGCGGAAAAATCCTGCCGACCATCGTGCAATATGTGGGGATGCGCGACTTCAAGACCGAGGATGGCAAGACGATCCAGATTCCCGTCCTGCGCGAGGTTTCGTTGCCGATGAAATGGACGCTCGGCGGCGGTGGCGTTCCCGCGAGTTACGCGAGGTATCGCACCGGATGAAGTCTCGCGATACGGGTCCTCGTTTGCGCTCACCATCGTCGTCGCGATCGCGGGATGCACTCCCGACAAGGCGATGGACTTCGGTCCGACGGGCGAGATCGATACCGCCGCCCGAGGACCAGCTCAGCCGCGACATTCTGCGCGACTTCAACGGGCGCGACTTCGAGCTGGGGCAAAACGATCGCGAGGCGGTAGTGCGCCTGACCGACTGGCCCGAGGGCAAGCACATCATCATTCCGTTCTGGCTCGGCATAAATCCGCTGATGCCGTACTTCCATCGTCCGCAGGTGGGCAGAATTTACGTGATGAGCGAGTCGGTGATGGTGCGCGAGCTTACGAAGGATCGCTACCTCATTCGCGCGGGATCGAAGGCATTCAAGAACGATGCGATCTTCGAGGCGACGCATACGCGCTACGACGGCGAGGGCAAGATGCTTCCGACGGTGGTGCGCTTCGTCGGCACGGTGGTCGAAACGCTTCCGCTCGATCCGCCCCGCACCGGCACGATTACGGAGAAGGTCCCCGTCCTGCGCGAGGTGTCACTCCCGATGCATCTGGATGCGACCCGCCCGCGCTACGCAAAATTCATCGGTAATGAAATGAAAGGCGCCGACGCCGAAAGCCCGTGCGAGTGACTATGGCGTCGCGGCTGGAGGCTTAACGACCTCGATCTTTACCGGCGCCTTGCCTTCCTTGTGAGTGAGGCCAATATCTTGCGCGGCTCCCCTCGAAAGATCGATGTGGTTCCCGTGCAGGGCTGGACCGCGATCGTTCACCTTAACCGTCACGCTCTTGCCATTCTCGAGGTTGGTCACCTTGGCGGTCGAACCGAGCGGAATCTTCTTTGATGCTGCGGCGGTGCGATCTTGATGATCGAAGGTGTCGCCGCTGGCGGTCGAGCTGCCGTCGAGTCCCTTGCCTCCGTAATAGGTGGCCTTGCCTTTGAGGACTTTGATCGCCGGCGAGGCGCTGCCTGCCGGGCCCGATTGCGCGAGCGCCGGACTGCACGCCATCAGCTGAAGAGAAACGCCGCGAATGACATTCGCGCGCGGTGAGGCATATTCAGGACCGACATCCATCGATTAATTAGACTTGACCGATGGCGCGTCGGCAACCCGCTTGCCATATACCCTCGCCCGATGGGCGAGGTTGGTTCCGTCTGCGAGGAACCTGGAGTGGGACCTTATTCAGCGCGTCCTCGCGCGATTATGGAATTCTGTTTCTGATCTCCGCAAATCGAAACAGCCAGCAGAAAAAAGATTTCCTGAATCGCGCGCGAGGACGCGCGCTGGATAAGGTCCCTCGCCTGTTCGCTCGCAGACTCGCAACGGCCTCTCCCATCGGGAGAGAGTTTTCCAGACAGAGAGGTTTTGGAGAACAGCCTTCAGTCTGTGATTGGATTCGGAGAAACACAGACTAAAGTCTGTGCTACGCAGGTTCAGAAGAGGACGGAAAGCTTTAGTGGGCGCGGCGCCGGGCGTTGATGCTGATGAGCAGGCCCATCGCGGTCATCATCGTGAGCACCGATGAGCCGCCATAGCTGACCAACGGCAGGGGGATGCCAACCACCGGCAGCATCCCGGTCGTCATAGCAATGTTGATCGCGACTTGCCAGAACACGATCCCCGTCAGCCCCAGCGCGAGCAGTCCGCCGAAGCGATCGCGCGCATGCCGCGCGATCCACGCGCCGCGCGCAATCAGGCTCGCATACAGCGCGAGCAGCAGCAGTGATCCGACCATGCCGAACTCCTCGGCGAAGACCGCGAAGATAAAATCGGTGGTTTCCTCGGGCAGGAAGTTCAGGCGCGATTGCGTGCCCTTCATGAAGCCTTTGCCCCACGTGCCGCCGGCGCCGATCGCGATTTCCGACTGGATGATGTGATAGCCGGAGCCGAGCGGGTCGGCTTTCGGATCGATGAAGCTCACCAGCCGCTGGCGCTGATATGGTTTCAGGAAGTGCCAACTCACCGGCGCGGCAAGCATCGCGGCCAGCCCCAACGCCACCATCGTGCGCCAGTTAAGCCCGCTGACGAACACGAGGGTTATGCTGACCAGCACCAGCACCAGCGCGGTGCCGAGGTCAGGTTGCTTCAGCACCAATGCCGCAGGAACGCCGAGTAGGATGCCGGGGATGATCATCTGGCGCAGACGCCATCCGCCGCGCGGCGGTTCCTCGCGCAGATAACGCACCATCACCAGCACGATCGCGAGCTTGGCCAGCTCCGACGGCTCGAGGTGGAAAAATCCCAGATTGATCCAACGTCGCGAGCCGCCAGTGGAATGCCCGATGATGGATACTGCAACCAGCAGCCCCAATGACGCCGCATAGATCGGATACGCATAGGTCAGGATCGCGCGATAATCGAAGAACAATGCGCCCACCATGATGATGGTGCCAATAACAACCCATAGAAACTGCCGCAGCACGAGTCCGTTGAGCGCGTGATGATAGTTCGCATACGACGCGCTGGTGACGCTCAGCGTGCCGATGGCGGCCAGTGCGAGGACGCTCAGGAACAGCGTCCAGTCGAAATGCCCGAACATTTTGCGATCGACGGTTGGCATCAGTCGTCCCGATCGACGACGGGCTCGTCGTTGGAATGTGCGGGGGCTGCTGGCGCGGTGTCGGTCGAGTCGGTGGTATCCGTCGAGTCGTCATCGGAGGCCGCATCATCCGGATTGGTTTTATCGGGGGTGGCATTGACGAGGTCGGGAGTCGTCGCGGGATTGGGCGGATTGAGTTCGAAGAAGCGCTTCATCACGTCATGGATGACCGGCGCGGCGGAACTGCCGCCGTGGCCGCCGTGCTCGATGATGCATGCGACGGCGATTTGCGGATGGTCCTTGGGCGCGAACGCGATGAACCATCCGTTGTCGCGATACTTGTACGGAATCTTGTCTTCATCTTCACCAGATTCGAGGTTCGCGGCCTTGTTGCCGACCACCTGCGCGGTACCGGATTTTCCGCATACCTCGATCCCGTCGAGCTTGGCCTTATGCCCGGTGCCGCCGGCGCCGTTGACAACGTCGGACATCGCGTTGCGAATCTCGGTGAGGACTGCCGGATCGAAGTCGATTTTATCTTCGATGATCGGCTCGTAGGTCCGCGTCGCGTTGCCGTCGAGACCCTCGACCTCGCGCACGAACTGCGGCCGATAGCGAATGCCGCCGTTGGCGACGACCTCCGCCACTTGCGCCATTTGCAGCGGCGTCGTCGCGACATAGCCCTGCCCGATCGCGACCGAAAGCGTCTCAGCGGGATACCATCGCTCATGGAAACGCCGCTGCTTCCATGCGCTGGATGGCATGGTGCCGGACTTCTCGTTATCCAGTGCGATGCCGCTGCGCTCGCCGAGTCCGAGCAGATGCGCCCAATGCGAGAGCTTGTCGATGCCGACTTTCTCGCCGACGTTATAGAAGAACACATCGCACGATGAGACGATCGCGCGATGAAGCTGGATCGCGCCGTGCCCGGTCTTACGCCAGCAATGGTAAGTTCGGCCTCCGAACCAGAGCCCGCCATTGCAGTAATAAGTGGTGTCGGGCGTCAGCGTGTGCTCTTCCATCCCGGCTATCGAGTCGACGATCTTGAACGTCGAGCCCGGAGGATAGACGCCCTGGATGACGCGATTTTGCAGCGGATGGTCCGGGTCGGTCATCAGCTTGTGCCAGTCCGCGGCCTTGACGCCGCCGCCGAAGATGTCGGGATCGAAGGAAGGATTGCTGGCCATCGCGAGGATGTCGCCATTGTTGGGATCGAGCGCAATCAGCGCGCCCATCTTGCCTTGCATCGCTTGTTCGGCGGCCTGCTGCACGTCGAGGTCGAGCGTCAGCACGATGCTCTGCCCCGGATGATCCGGGATTTCCTTCAGCACACGCAGCCGGCGTCCAACCGAATCGACCTCGACCTCCTGGCCGCCGGCTTCGCCGCGCAGGAACGGTTCCCATCCGCGTTCGAGGCCGAACTTCCCGATCTCATCGCCCATCTTGTAGCTCGCCTTCATGAGGTCATTGCGGTCGACCTCACCAACGTAGCCGAGCAGATGAGCCGCGAGGGTACCGTACAAATAATGACGCGCGGGCGAGATTTCGAGGCTGACGCCGGGCAGGTCTAGCTGATGCGTCTCCAGCGCGACGACCTGCGGCCATTCGAGGCGCTCGTCGACGGTCACTGGCTCATACTCGGGACGGCCTTCGTCGTCGGCGGCATTGAGCTTGTCCTGGATAGTGGTCTGGCCGGTCTGGCCAAGGACGTTCTGCAGCCTCGCTATGGTTTGTGACAAGTTGGGCGAGTCCTCCGGGACCATCACCGCATTGAAGGAGGGCCGCGTATCGACCAGCGGGCGATGCCGGCGATCGAAGACCAGGCCGCGCGGCGCAGTCACCCGTCGAAGCCGGATGCGGTTGCGATCGGCCAGCTCGATGAACTCGGAATTTTTGATGACCTGAAGGTAGTACAGCCGGATGCAGACCAAGCCGAGCACGGCCATCATCAGGGCGGAAATGACCATGACGCGTGGTTCCAGCTTTGGAACTGGCCGAGTGTTTTTTTGGCGGCGCGAGTACGCCACGAACGGTACTGACTCCCCTTCTACCAAAGATTATCGGGAGAACGTCATTGGCGCAATTATGCGATCGGAAGATGAGACGAGCGAGCGCTAGCTGTCGAGCGCGGTGCGCAGCCGCTCGGGATTCAGGATGAGGCGGCGGCCCGCACGTACGATGAAGCCGTCGCGCTCGAACTCCCGCAGTTGCGTAGTCACGTGCTGGCGCGAGGTGCCCACCATCGTGCCGAGTTCGGCATGACTTACCGACAGGGGCAGGAGAATTCCGCGCGCATCGCGCACGCCGAACTTCTCGGATAGCTCGATCAGCGCCAGGGCCAGCCGTCCGCGCGCGCCGAGGCTGACGAATTGCGCATAACGCGTCATCAGATCGAGCCAGCGTCCGAAGGTATTGGCCAATGCGGGAGCGATCTGCTCGAGGGAATTTCCGAATACCGCTTCCGAGAACGTCTGCGGCGCGATACTCAGCACCACGCAATCGCTGACCGCTTCGGATGAGTAGCGTCGGGTGGCATCAGGAAGCAGGCCGCTCATTCCAAAGGTATCGCCGGTGCGCAGATGGGTGACGAGGACCCGCTGCTTCTGATGCGAGTAGTAGACTTTTGCGACGCCAGCGAGCAGGAAGAAAATCCGATCGGCGGGGCTGTGCTCGAGGTAGATGGACTGGCGCGCGCGAAATCTGATGAAGCGCCCCTCGGTCGCAAGCTTGTCGCGCGCGAAGTCCGTAAGCCAGTTGACGCGTTTGAGCATCTGCCACTCATCGGGACTCGCGGGCGCCGGAATTTTACCTCGCCCCATATCGTATGTGTCTTAATTAGCAGGTTAGTGCGGCGAGTCCCGAAAATTTTAAGTCCTAAATCTGACCGATACATTCCTTTTGTGATTTCGTCGCGCGCGCGAGTCGACGATCCGACAACGCCGAGGAGCCGACCTCGCGAAAGTGTTAAGCGAATGTGAGAAAGATTGGTTGCTCGAAGGCTATTTCCGGCTGAAGTCAGATCCTCCGGCTAAACACGGTCTCGGCTCGTCGATGCGCGCTAGTTTCTCGATTTACTGTGCCCGGTCTTCACGCCGCCGCTCAGTACGTGATTGGCAATTGTTGCGCCCGTTTTGTTTGGTCCCGCAAAAATCAGAAAGTAGAGATGACCACGATGGCTATTGACGATCAGATAGGGAGTCGACGCGTAGCCGAACGTTTCCTTCAGCCGATTCCGATACCACTCGACAAGCCTCGTCTCCGTGTCGTGTGCCTTTTCCTGTACGGGGCCAAACAGTCCAAGCGATTCCGGGTAGACTATCTCGAACCACCTCGGATCTCCGAAGTAGTCGTCCAGTTTGTGTCTTTCCCTTTCGGTAAAGGTGCCGCTTTTTTTCAGCAGCCGCTGAATCGACATGCCGACTGGGAAATTGAGAAACACCTCGATCGCGCCGGTTTTGGCCAAGGCAGTAATGGTTTTCCACGGAACTTGCATTCCGAAAGGATCAAGGAAAACAATGGCGCGCCACTTCTTCCAATTCACTTGGTCAAGAATTGAGAGCAAGTAACGGTTGCAGTCACCGCTTCTGATACGAATATTTCTCCGACCTTCATATTCAGTAGAAAGCGATTTAAGCGCCCCGAGTTTGACTGCATCTGTCTCGAGAAAAACATAACGAGTGAAGGGCGGCTCTATCTGCAGGGCGATCCGCGGAGAACCATCCAGGATTTCTCGAGCTTCTACGTCTGAACGAAATTCCTGACCCAAAACAATAATTTGGTCAGTTTGCGGTGCTCCATGGCCACGAATTCGAGCGCGACCGCCGCCCGCGAAGGCGTCTATGTATACATATCCGGTAGCCCACGTCTGCTTTGACATGATCTTCGTATACGCAGACAAATATCGGCGCAGGCGGTCTAATTTGTCGGTTGCCCATGGCCCAACTTCTGGAAGCTCGTGAGTCATTTCTCGCTGCGGGGTCGACGCAAGTCTCAGGCGAGACTCCGCGAGCCCTAGCCGCGGCAAGAGATGCTAACAGATGGTTGCGTTGAAAGTTAGACGAACAACTGTGGAACGTCGTCGTACGTGCGACCATTGAGCTGACGACCAGCCTTGCTCTTATGCACGCCGCCCCATTGCTTGAAGAAGAATCGGACTTCAGCGAGCTCGCACTGACGAAGGATCGAAACTACCCACTTCTCGTTCATCGGTCGCGCGCCATGACCGCTTTCGCCACCGACGATCACCCAATCAATTTTTCTTAGGTCGAGTTTCCCGAGGTCTTCCAGCAGCGGCTCGATAGAGAGAAACCGCACCGGCGCAGGCGTCTGCCTCAGACTCTTCAGTCGCGGCAATCCGTGCGCACGATCCTCGACGCTGACTCCGAACCAGACATTGCGAAGAGCGGACATCCATTTGAGTTCGCCCGACAGCAGTTCGCGCATCCGCTCGTGACGCTTTGTCAGGATCTGGTAAGTATGCCTGCTCGCCAACTGCATGATGTGACCTATCTCCGCGATGTACTCAGTAGGCACATCGTCATGGAACAGATCGCTCATCGAGTTGACAAAGATTCGCTTGGACGTGCGCCAGGTCAGCGGCACCTCCAGTTTCTCCCGCACGAGTCGAAGATCAAATCCCTGCTCAAACGGATGTCCCGGTACCCCCCTGAATCTTTCGGCGAATGTTTCCGCGTAACAGTGCTTGCAGCCCGGACTGATCTTGGTGCAGCCCCGAACCGGATTCCATGTCGCGTCCGTCCATTCGATGCTGCTGCGGTCGCTCATATGTTCACTTGTCTACACTCTTGAGATAGGCGAATATAAGACGAAATTGACCCCATGGTCAACCGCTATCAAAAGTCTCCGGAAATTGCGGCCTTGGGTCAAACGAGTGCATGTGCGTGAATTTTCACGCAATGAGAATGCATTCCGCTAGGTTGCTATTCCCGCTCGAGGCGGTCGGGGAGGCCGATGACGCGCTTGGAGCCCGCCATCATCGCGAAAACGATCGGCGCGACGAGCGCCGAGATCAGCGCCTGCAGCGCGAGGGTCGGCATCGCATCGTTGATCGCGGTGCCCGCGCCCCGTCCCGATATGATGACGATCGCGCCGAAACCCGCCAGCATCACCGCGAAGAACACCGCCATCGCGCCGAGCAGCGCATTCGTCACCAGCAAGCGGCTGGAGAGTTCATAGGTCAGCAGGAAAACGCCCGTGGTCAGGAACGCGTTCATGCCCAGCGTCGTGCCGGACATGGCATCGGTGGCGTATCCAATCGCGAATGCGATAAAGGCCGGCAACGCACCATGATGACGCAGGCCGAGGTCGACCGTGAGAATGATTACCAGGTTGGGGATCAGCGCACGAAACGGGAACCAAAGCGGGACCGCCGTCTGAATCAGCAGGGCGATGTAGGTTGCGATCGCGAAAAGGATCAGCATCCGCACAACTCGCTAGCCTTTGCTTCCCACCTGACTGCTGTCGGGCTGCTCGGGCATCTCCGTGACCACCAGCACCTGCTCCAGCCCGCGAAAATCCACCGCCGGCGTGATGCTCACGTTGAGAAACATCCCGGGGCCTTCGCCGGTCACGCTCTTGATGGAGCCGACGAGCAATCCGCGCGGAAAGATTCCATCCAGCCCCGAGGTTACGATGACGTCGCCCGGATGCACGTCCTGCGAGCGCTCGACGTATTTCATCGTGATGCCATCGTCGACGACGCCCGCGACGATACCGCGCGTACGAGTGCGCTGATCGAACGCATCGAGCGCGGAGTTGTGATCGTCGATGATGAGGACGCGCGCGGCGTGCGGACTCACCGTAATAATCCTGCCCACCACGCCCTGAAACGAGAGCACCGCCATCCCGGGGCGCACTCCGCTCGCGGATCCTTGCCCTATGATTAGGGTGCGCGTGAAGCCGTTCGCATCGCTACCGATGACGTTGGCAGCGATCGAGTTGCCGCCCAGCACGTCTTTGAGGTCGAGCAGATCGCCGAGATGGCGATTTTCGGTCTCGAGCTCCACCATCCGGCTCTGATCGGTTTTGACTAGCGCCAGCTCCGCCTTCAGGCGTTCGTTCTCGCGCCGGACATTGACCAGATCGAAGTAGTTGCGCACGAAGCCGGTGCTGCCCTGCGCAAAGTTGTTGATCGCCGCCTCAACCGGGGCGAGCAGAGAAAGCGTCATGCCGGCGGGACGCAATGCGATATCTCCCGGCTTCACCCCGCTCGATATCAGGTGAAGCGAAAGAATCATCAGCACCCCGCTGGTAAAACCAACGCGGTAGCGCCACAGCAGTGTCCCTTTCACTTAATGCGCCTTGACCCGCGAGCAGCAGGCGCGCGCGCCGTCTATTCGACGGTCACGTCACGCAGCAACGACTGCTCGTCGAGCACCTTCCCCGCACCCATCACCACCGCAGTCAGCGGATCGTCAGCCAGCGTTACAGGAAGACCGGTTTCCTCGCGCAGGAGGACGTCGAGGTTGCGCAATAACGCACCGCCACCCGCCAGTACGATTCCTTTGTCGACGATATCGGAGGCCAGCTCCGGCGGCGTACGCTCCAGCGCGATACGCACCGATTCGACTACCTGGCGCACCGGTTCCATCAGCGCCTCGCGAATCTCCTCGTCGGTGATTTCGATGATCTTCGGAGTTCCGGCGACCAGATCGCGTCCTTTGATCTCCATGGTCTGGATCTCGTTGCCGGGATAAGCGGAGCCGATCGTGATCTTGATCAGCTCGGCCGTGCGCTCGCCGATGAGGAGATTATATTTGCGCTTGATGTGTTGGATGATCGCTTCATCCATCTTGTCGCCGGCTACCCGAACGGAGCGCGAGAACACCACGCCCGCGAGCGAGATCACCGCGACCTCGGTGGTGCCGCCGCCGATATCGACGATCATGTTGCCGACCGGCTCGGTGATGGGAAGTCCCGCGCCGATCGCAGCCGCCATCGGCTCTTCGATCAGGTAGACCTCGCGCGCGCCGGCCGATTCCGCCGATTCGCGGACCGCGCGTTTCTCGACCGCGGTGATGCCGAAGGGGACGCATATGACGATCCGGGGACGCGGGCGCACCAGCGTCTTGCCGCTATGGATCTTCTGAATGAAGTAGCTGAGCATGTTCTCGGTAATCTCGAAGTCGGCGATGACACCATCTTTCAATGGACGTATCGCTACGATCGAACCCGGGGTGCGGCCGAGCATCTTCTTGGCCTCGGCACCGATGGCGAGCACGCGCCGCGATCCGCGCGAGTCCTTCTGTACCGCGACGACGGATGGCTCGTTACATACGATGCCTTCGCCCTTTACATAAATGAGTGTGTTGGCAGTACCGAGATCGATTGCGAGATCGTTGGAGAACCATCCGAAAATAGAGTTCAGGACCACATTCGAACCCTCTGCCTGAAACGTGCAGGCATTCTAAATCGTGATTTTATGCGGTGCGCGAACATCAGGAAGGCCACCCCCGACGCATCGAGCTAAAGACACGCCCCGCCCCAAGTATCCGCATAGAAGGTTAACGAGTACGATGAGTCCAAGCAAGTAAGCGTCCATTTTGCGTTGAAAATAACCTCATCTATGATTGGTACTCTATGTTAGATCGGATGCGTAACTGGGGGCGCTCGACGGCCATCAAGGTGCTGTTCGGGTTTCTGATTTTGGCGTTTGCGTTCTGGGGCGTCGGCGCCGGCCTCGCCGGGCGGGTCAAGCCGGTCGCCACCGTGAACGGCAAGCGGATCTACGCCACTGACCTCGATCGCGAATCTGAGCGACTCAAGCGCACCCTGACCCAGGTGTACGGCACCAATGCGGAAAGCGTTCTGCGAGGCGTCAATCTCCGCCAGGAGGCGCTCAACCAGATCATCGAGCAGCGCCTGATCTCCGATGAGGCGCGCCATGTCGGGATTCGAATCAGCGATGATTCGCTCGCCGGCACCATCGCCGCCGATCCCAAGTTTCAGGAGGGCGGCACCTTCGATGCGCAGCGCTACGAAGAGACGCTTCAGGCTAACGATCTGTTGCCCGCTGACTATGAAGCTTTGATGCGCGGTTCGCTGATGCAGGACGCGCTGCGTCAAATGGTCGAGCAGGGCGTCCAGGTTAGCGATGCTGAAGCGCGCCACGCCTATGATTTGCATAACGAGAAGGTGAAGCTCGCCTACCTCGTGATTCCGTATCAGGATTTCGTCGCGAAGATTTCTCCGACCCCCAAGCAGATCGAGGATTTCTACAACCTGCGCAAAGATGAATTCCTCGAGCCCGAACGCATCAAGATCGCCTACATCGAATACGATCCTGCGATCCTCGGCGCTAAAATCACGCCGCCCGACAAGGACATCCAGGATTACTACAACAGCAACCTGAAAAGGCTCTATACCCATCCCGATGAAGTTCATGCGCGCCACATCCTGATCGAAGTTCCCGAGGGCGCGACTCCCGAGCAGAAGGCGAGTGCGAAGGCCAAGGCCGAGAGCATTCTAAAGCAGCTTCAGGGCGGCGCGGACTTCGTGAAACTCGCCAAGGAAGATTCGCAGGATCCCGCATCGAGGCTCGATGGTGGCGACCTCGGCACCTTTGGCCGTAATCAAATGATCAAACCATTTGAGGACGCGGTCTTCTCGATGAAACCGGGCGAGCTGCGGCTGGTCGAAACGAAATTCGGATTTCACGTCGTGAAGCTCGACTCCATCAGCCCCGCCCATGTCGACAAAATCGAGGATGTGCGGCCGAAGATCATCGAAGCACTGCGTAACCAGACCGGCGGGAAAATGGCGCGTCAGGCGCTCGACGAAGACATCACGCCCGCCACCGGGGGAACCAGCCTGGATGATATCGCGAAGAAACGCGGCCTCGAGCTGGTTGAAACTCCCGCGTTCTCCCACCTCGATGCGGCTGCGGTGGTGCATGATGACAAGCTGGTCGACGCCGCATTCAAACTCGACGCGGGCCAGGTGCGTGCCGTTTCGGGCGGCAAGGATGCCGCACCTTATCTGGTCAAGCTGATTGCGCGCGAACCGGAGCATGTGCCGCCGCTCAAGGATATCGAGGCCAATGTGCGCGCCGCCTATATCAAGGATAGCGCGGAGACGCAGGCGCGCGCGAAGGCGCAAGACCTGCTCAAGCAAATCAAGACCGCCGACGACTTCAGCAAGGTCGCACAGGCGAACAATTTGAAGGTTAATTCCATCGATGCGTTCTCTCGCTCGAGCGAGGCCGTTCCCGTGCTCGGATCGTTTCCCGAAGTCACCGACGCCGCCGGTGTGGTGCCGAAGGTCCCGGGCGTCATCGATCGGGTGATGGAGAACAAGGGCGACGCTTACCTCTTCGAGGTGACCGAGCGCACCATGCCGTCGGACGAGGATTGGAAGAGCGCGCAGAAAGATTTCACTTCCGAGTTTGAGGAGCGTCAACGCGCCGAGGCGTGGCAGCATTTCCTCGAGGTGTTGAAGTCGCGCGCCAATATCAGCGTCGACTCGAGCCAGTTCGCGCAGGGTTCGACGCCATCCGGCGAACTATGAGCGTTGACGCCGAACCTCCCTCGCGAGCGCGAGTCGACACCTCGGAGTTTTTCTTTGACGGCTCGGGTCTGAGCGCGCTGCTCATCCACGGCTTGACCGGCACGCCCTATGAGATGCGCTACCTCGGCGAGCGGCTCGCGGCTGCGGGAATTCGGGTGCGCGGCGTGCGCCTCGCGGGCCATGCTTCAGTGCCGGAGGACCTTGGGCGCGTCACGTACGAGAATTGGTACGAAAGCGTGGTGCGAGGCTTCGAAGAGCTGCGCGCCTACGGCGATCCCAACATCGTGATCGGATTGTCATGCGGTGCGGTGCTGGCCGCGCGTCTCGCCGAGGACCAGCCAGAGGCGGTCGCGGGTCTGGTGATGCTGGCGCCGGCGTTCTTCCTGCCATGGCAACAAACCGTCGCGCTTAAGATGGTAAGCCTGCTCGGTCCGCTGACGAAGATTCTCTACCTGCACAACGATCGCGGTTCCGATATCCATGATCAAAGTGCCGCGCTGGTTCATCCGACTTGCAAGCTGATGCCGCTGAGCGCGCCCATCGAGTTGCTGAAGCTTTCGTCGATCGTGCGCCCGCCGCTTTCGCGCATCCGGCAGCCCTCGCTCATCGTGCACAGCATCAACGATCACACCTGTCCGGCGAAAAAGAATGTTGACTACCTAATGCAGCATCTGGGCAGCGCGCAGAAGCGCGCGGTGCTGCTCGATCAGAGCTTTCATGTGATCACGGTCGACAGCGACAAGGATCTCATCGTGTCCGAAGTGATTGGCTTCGCGAATCAATTCCGCGCGCTTTCGCAACGCAGTGCGACCGCCTAGCCGCAGCCTCGCAGCATCTTCGTCTTGTTTCGTTAACATTGCGGTAACGCTCGCTTGATATTGTGCCGTGCGCTCGTATCAAGGGAGGGTCGCACGCAGGTATGACGAAAGGACGTTCTCTTTTCGCGCTGACGTTTGCCAGTTTGATGATGTTTTCCGCGATCAGCCCGGCGTTTGCCGCTCGCTCACCCAAGATCAATGCGCCCAAGAGTTTTCAGGCTCAATTCACTCTTCAAGTAGGAGGTAATCCGCCCGAACACGGAGTCATGTTCTATTCGCACGGAAGAATTCGCGAGGAGATAGTCGCCCCTGATGGACGGCCCAAGAGCATCACGATTATCGATCCGATGAGCAAGACGATCTATGAGATCGTGGATCAAAAGAAGGTCTTCAAGATCCATCCCTGGGATCCGAGGGCAGCTCTAATTTATGAGGCTCTCAGACGGTTCGGAAAACGCAGGTTCGTTCAAACCCAGACCATCGCCGGGCAGGAATGTGATAACTTCGAGATCGATCCGACCGAACCAGATGTGAAACCATTCTTCGTTTTCGTGAACAAGAGCACTCGCTTTCCGGTAGAACTCACAACTCAGGATCCCGACCCGTCAAAACAAATTCACATCGAATGGACCAACCTCAGCCCCGGCTACCAAGCCGCGATATTGTTCAGCCCACCGCTGGGATACATGGAGATAAAGTAGTGGCGGATCCTGAGGATGCAGACGCGCGCTGACGATGAGCGCCGCGCCAAGGTAGCCCTGCGCCGCCTTTCCGTAGAGAAACGAGGTCACATCTGGTTTAATCGCGAGCCGCGATGGATGTGACGGTACGATCCGCTCGGCGCAAGCTGGGACTCTTCGGCTCGATGAAGCCTGGGCTGCTCCTCGATGTTCCGGCTGGCGGTGGACGCCAGGCGCGCGCGCTGCGCGAGCTCGGCTATGAAGTCATAACCGCGGATCTGAATCCTGCCGAACCGGCGCGCGCGGGAATCAGCGCCGCAATTGCCGACGCGAACGCGCCGTTGCCGTTTCGCTCGGCCGCCTTCGATTACGTGCTCACGCGCGAAGGTATCGAGCATCTCGAAAATCAGGCCGGGTTCATCGGCGAATGCGCGCGGGTGCTGCGCCCCGGCGGCACTATCGTGCTGACGACACCGAACGTGATGCATCTGTCGGCACGCATCAGTACGCTTTTGACCGGGCAGCGAAACCTCAAACGCGGGCTCGTGAACGAAGTCGAGAGCATTCGCAGCGCCAACGGGCCGCATCGATACCATGGCCACGTCTTCCTGATTGACTACTTCCGGTTGCGCTATCTGATGCGTCTCACCGGATTCGATCACCTGCGGGTTTATACCGACCGCTACAGCGGCACCGCCATCGCGTTGGCCTGGTCGGCACCATTGATGTACGCGGCGTCGCGTTACGCGCTTGCGATTTCCTCGCGCCGTCGCAGCGGCAAATATCCGGTCGCACCGCCGCAAGTGAGAAGCGAGATAATCAGCCATGTCTTCTCGCCTGCGCTGCTGTTCGGCAAGCGCATGATTGTGGTCGCCGAAAAGACGCCCGACTAGTTCACTGCGCCGTCGCGAATGTGAGTGAAATCGAACCAGTGGCCGTTTTCGATGGAAAAAAAACTCAGACGTACTTTCCCGTTAGCCGCGAACTGATCGCAATAGATGCTATCGAGGACCAGCGATCGCGGCGTTCGCCCCTGCAGGTCAATCGCATAGGCACTCAATGACCAATGATCGAACGGCGTGTGCTCGATCCAGGTTAGCGACTCGGCCGGAATACATCCGCCGCCACGCATCGCGTCCTGCAAGCGATGGGTAAGTTGATTCCACCTGGCGCTTTGGATCGATAGCACGATGAGAAAAACTGCGCCGATTGCGATCAGCGCCGGCTGTCGCTGGCGCCATAGAAATCCCCGATCAGCTTCGCGCCACGCATCGAGAGCACACGCTACCATCAGCGCGCCGTGGATCGGTATCATCCAGGTGCGATACTTGGATTCCCTCCACCATAAATGCGGATTAGATGACCAGGGGACCAGCATCAGGCCCGCAAGGATTATCGTGGCCAGTAGGGCCAGGTCTGCGGTGAGATTTGAGTTTCGCCTGGTACCTTCGACGAGGCAAAGAATCGCTGCAACGAAAGTTAAAACTACCACCGCGAGCGGCCATCCATTCAGCGCCAGCGTGAAATTGTCACGTAAGGTCGCCATCGCAAGCTGTCCCCGTTCGTAGTCGTTGATTGGCATGAACAACCGGACCAGAGCCAGGAGGCCGAGTGCCAACGGGCCTAGATAACTCACCAACTTGGCCGCGGATCGCTTCGCGCTGACATAACCAATGCTCGCGGCCATGGCAAAATAAGCTCCCGCTGTTGGATGGCTTATCAGAGCTGCTATCGCGAGCAGCGCCACCAATGCGAATTCAACGCCGCTACTAACTCCGATCAAGGCTGCCAATCCTATCGGCCAGAACAACGATGCGATCATGATGGCTTCAGCGTTGAAAGCGAAAATTCCCGGCAGGGTCCCAAGGCCGATTGCCAACGCCGGCCAGATAAACAACTCACGCCGGTGGCGGCAGATTAGGTATGACACCCCAAGCCCGATCATCGGGACCGAGGCATAACAAAGTGAGAAAATCAGCGCGAGGATTCTCAGGTTCGCAGTTAGATGCGACACCATCAGGGTTGGTGCTTGCAACGGTACATTTATCCAGCGCTGGTGCGGCGCAAACCAGGTCCGCTGATTGAGTAACCCGAAGAAATATAATCCGGCATCCCATGAAAGCGGCGCGCGCAAAGCACTGGTGATGAGCAACGCCGACGCAACCAGCGCAAAGAAGATCGGCGTCGATACGCGCGCGATGCTGTATTGCGAGGTCATGGGCGAACAACATGTCAGCCCTGTTATGTGACTGCAATTCACCCTCGCGCGCCGATTTGATACAGACGGCGAATGGAGCGTTGCTCCCGCTGCGATGAAACCCCGCGCCAAACTATCGCTGAAGTCATCACTGAGGATTGCTCTGCTCGCATCGGTGCTCGCCGGATGTCATGGCTCCAGCGGAACTTCCGAACCATCGCGGAATGGCAATCCATCCGGCCTGCAGAGCATCGCGGCGTCTGCGATTAGCAAGGCGCGTCATTGGCATTCGGACGCGATCCTCGTGAACCTCGAGGTGCGAAACGACGGCGCTCAGTCGCAAAAGATCTTCGAGTTCTATGCTCCCAGCGACATGAGCGGCTACAGCGTCACGACCGGTATGGGGCCAGAGAGCGATCAGGCCTTGAATTCTGTGAGTTGGGGCACGCAAGCGATCCCGTTGGAGTTCCCCGATTTGTCGGAGGCGATCGATGCCATGCGCGTGCGAGGAATGAAGGGCGGCGTGGGAGGCGCAACCCTTACCGCGGTCAAGCTCTGCGGATTTATGACGGTCATGCGATGGGAACTTCTGCCGATGAACGCCGACCAGCCGGACATCAAAAGCTACGACGTCTATTTCTACGCCGATCCCGCATCTGGCGAGCGGCCGATGGATTGGCATGAGGCTGATGACCTCGCGGACAAGTCGCTCAAGGGCGACAGCAGCGCGTGGGCATCGCTAACGCAGGCGGCGCAAACCGGCGATCCTAACGCTGCCACCAACGTCGGCTATGTCTACGGCGTCGGCGCGCCGATGGCGCCGAAAAATTTTGCGCAAGCTGGACCGTGGTTTTGCGCAGCCGCATTCGAGGGCAGTCCTGCCGCGCAATTTGACCTCGGCCTCATGTTCGAAAATGGATGGGGCGTTGGTCCGAGTTCGATCGATACCTCGGGTATCCTCTACTATCCCGCGGCCGCGCAAGGTCTGCCGGAAGCCCAACTTAACTTCGGTGCACGGGTGTGGAGAGTGCGTGAGGGATCGGAAAAGAACGCCGAGCAATGGTGGCAGAAGGCGGCCGCCCAAGGCCTCGATGCTGGCAGCAAAAACATCGCGGCGATCCACTCATGGAACAGTCAGCAGATCCCATTCAACATGGTGCCTCTGATCGAAAGCACCGCCTTTATTCAAGCGCGCAACTGGAATCCCGCCGCGAAGGGAGTGATTACCGGCTACGCGTCGGACTATCCCGATCGATTCCCGCCTAATGGCTGGCCGGAAGAGTGACCGCGCCGCTCATCGGCCCTGGCGGGCAGCGTCGTAATATTCTTCCATCAGGTACTTCACGTCGGGACGATTCAGCACCTCTATGAAGCAGATCTCGTTGGCGGCGTTGAGGTCCACGATGAGCATCCCCTCCATCGCCGGAAGCTCGACGTGATTGGCGACTTTCACTTCGCTCGCAGTTGCGAAGCTCGAGCAATTTTCATCGCCGCAGTCGCATACCGACTCGATGCGCAATTTGGCTAGCTGTTCGACCAACGGATCGGCGCTCGCCTCGCGCAGCAGCGCCGCCATTTCGTCGATCAGATCGGGCAGAACATCGCTCACCAATGGTGCGGGCATATGTCTTCAAGCCTATTGTTCGCTACGCGCGGCGTCAAAGCCCAGCCCAAAGAACCGTAGCGAGCGAAGGAATTGCCGGGTGACAGCATTGCGGCGCACGTGTTAAGAGGCACCAAGCGAGTTGCTGGAACGGGAGGCCGGAGTCCTATGGAAGCGCAGGATCAGGCGGCACACGAGGCGATGTGGCGGAGACTGCTGCTCGATGGGCATCAGCAGTTGCGCATGGCACACCGGATCTTTCGCCACCTACCATCTCCTCCGCGCTGCAAGCTCTGTCACAATCCGTTTGGCGGATTCGGCGGCAAGCTGGTCGGGCTCATGGGATTCACGCCGTCACGTAAAAATCCCAACCTGTGCGCGAAATGCTGCGACACCCTTCCGCCGGGCGGGATCGAGGCGGATGTTGCGGTGTTGTTTGCCGACGTGCGCGCCTCGACCGCGCGCGGCGAGCAATTGGCGCCGTCGGCGTTCGCCGCTCTGCTCAACCGCTTCTATCAGGTGTCTACCGAGGTGCTTATCCGCCACGATGCGATCATCGACAAACTGATTGGTGATGAGGTCATGGCCCTCTTCATCCCCGGTTTCTGCGGCCCCGAATACCGCCGCCGGGCCGCAGAGGCTTCGATGGCGCTCTTGAAGGCACTGGGATACGGGGATTCCGCCGAGCCGTGGCTGCCACTCGGAGTCGGCGTCAACTCTGGGGTTGCGTACGTGGGCAACGTTGGCGCCGAGGGCACGGTCGACTTCACCGCGCTCGGAGACATGGTGAACACTGCATCGCGAATGCAATCCAACGCGGCGTCCGGCGAGGCGGTTCTGAGTGAGACCGTCTACTCCGCGGTAGCTGATGAGTTTCCCAACGCGGAAAGCCGCACCTTGAGCTTGCGCGGAAAAGAAGCACCGGTCGGGGTTCGCGTCCTGCGCTGCCCACAGGCATAGGCCTCCCGGAATCGTGATCTACACGCCGCGGGTGTCGGGCGGCCAGATGTGCTTATGCATCTGGAGCTGAAAGCGCACCGGCAAACGATCTTCGAGAATCCATTTCGCGAGTTGCGCGCGATCGAGCCGGTCGAAGGCGCAGCTCATCAGCACCGCATTGACGCGCGAGGCGAGATTGTTTTGCCGGATGACATCGCGCGCCCATTCGTAGTCGGCGCGATCGCTGAGGACGAATTTCACCTCGTCGCGCGCGGTCAGATGCTCCAGGTTGCTCCACAGATTGCGCGCCACCTCGCCGCTGCCGGGGCATTTCAGATCCATGATTTTGATGACGCGTGGATTGAGCCGCGAGACATCCGACGCGCCCGAGGTTTCGATCATCACGGTGCGGCCATCCTTCAGCAGCGACGCGATCAGCTGATGTACCCCATCCTGTAGCAGCGGCTCACCGCCCGTGATCTCGACCAGGTTGCATCCATAAGCTGTCGAGCTGTGCGAGGATTTCTTCGGAACCGTCAGCTTGCGGCCTTCGTAAAATGCGTACTCGGTATCGCAATAGTTGCAGCGCAGGTTGCATCCGGTCAGCCGCACGAAGGCGCACGGACGACCCGCATAGGTCGACTCGCCCTGGATGCTGAAAAAAATCTCGTTGATGACCAGCCGCGTCTGGTCCCGCTCGCCGACTGACATATTAATGATGATGTCCGTGATGTGATGGTCGTCGACTGGTGGAGGCTCGCGATCGCGGCCGCGCGCGTCTCCTCCATCACGGTTTTCAGCGGGACGCTCTGCTCGGTCGCGACTTTTCGGCAGTCATCATATTCGGGAGTCGCGGTGATGGCGCCGTCTCCTTCGGAAAATTTCACCTTGATACGGCCCCATCGCGTTTCAACCTCGCGAATCTCGCGCCGAAGCTTGAGCCGCGCCACGGAATGAAATCGCACCCCGATGGTCGAGGTCTCTGAGAATAGTACTTTCGCGAGCGCATCGCGCCGCGCCGCTTCGGCGAGGATCGCAATCGTGATCGCGGGGCGGCCCTTCTTCATGATGGTCGGGGTCAGCGTCACATCGCGCGCGCCGGCGGCGAACAGACGCTCCATCACGTGGTCGTAAATTTGCGGATTGAGATCATCGATGTTGGCCGAGATCTCCAGCAGTTCGTCGGTGTCGAGGCCGCCGCGCTCGCGCCCAATCATGATGCGCAGCAGGTTGGGGCGATCTTCGTACTCGCGCGTGCCGGCCCCATAGCCGATTTTTTCGATTTCGAAGTTGAGCGGCATCGGCGCAGAGCGTCCCAGGGCGCGAAGAACCGCCGCGCCAGTGGGTGTCACCATCTCAGCCGCTCCATCGCCCATCCGCACCGTAAATCCCGCGAGGAGTTCGGCGGTGGCCGGCGCGGGCACCGGAATGATCCCATGCTGCGAGCGCGCGAAGCCGGTTCCCATCGGCAGCGGGGACGACCAGCAGTTCGCCGACGCCCAATTCCTCGAGCGCCCACGCGGTACCGACGACATCCATAATCGAATCGACCGCGCCGACTTCATGAAAGTGCACGTGCTCGGGCGTGGTGTGATGCACTTTCGCCTCGGCGTCTGCGAGCACTTCGAAAATCGCGCGCGCGCGACGCTTCGCCGCGGCGCTGATCGATGAAGCCTCGATCATCGTGAGATTTGCGACAGATGACGCTCGGGCTGCGCCTCCATCACCTCGACGTCGAACTTCATCGCCGCGATACCGCTTACGGTTTTGCGCCGGCACGACAGCCGCGCCCCCTTGAGCGGGAGCGAGGCGAGCGCGGCTTCGAGATTATCGAAATCGACGCCCGCAATCGAGCAGCGCCCCGACCAGCATATCGCCGGACTGAGCCCTGAGAACGCGTCGAAGATACGCCGTCTTCATGACTTTATCTTTACATACTAACGAGGCCGAAGTACGATCCATTACTTGGTTTTCTGCCGTAGCGGCAGCAATGAGACAACGGGAATTAAAGGTCTTTCGCAAACTTCTCGAAGAGCGCAAGCGCGACATCCTGTCGGAGGCCGAGCGCGCGGTCGGCGCCATGAACCACGGCACCGAGGACACGCTTGCCGACCCGACCGATCGCGCATCGGTCGAATCGGATCGAATCTTTCTGTTGCGGATGAAGGATCGCGAGCGCAAATTGCTGGGCAAAATCGATGAGGCGTTCGCGCGGCTTCATGACGGCAGTTATGGGCGATGCGAGGAATGCGGGGGCGCGATCGGGGTCGAGCGGCTAAGAGCGCGGCCGGTCACCACCCTATGCATCCAATGCAAGTCCGAGCAGGAAGAGCGCGAGAAGCGGCGCCTGAGCACGCCCGTCAATCATCAACTTCAGGAACCCGCTAAACCGGATTATCAAATGAAAGTTCGTAAGGCTGTAATTGTGGCCGCCGGACTGGGCACACGGATGCTCCCCGCCTCCAAGGTCATCCCCAAAGGAAATCCTGCCGGTCGTGGACACGCCCGCGATTCAGATCATCTTCGACGAAGCGATCGCCTCGGGCATCGAGGAAATCATCATCGTCATCACGCCGGGCCGCACGCATGGTGCTGGAGCATTTCAAACCCGCGGCGGAACTCGAACGCCATCTGGAGAGCAAGGGCAAGCACGAGATCTCTGCAGATGCTGCGCAAGACGAATTCGCCGGTGAAGATGACCCAAGCGCATCAGCCGCAACCACTGGGCCTCGGTCATGCAGTGCTGCAGGCGCGCGAGGCCGTCGGCAACGAGCCGTTCGCGGTGTTCCTCCCCGACGACATCATCGATGCGGAAAAACCCGTGCCTGCGCCAACTGCTCGATGTCGCCGAGAAACACGATGCGCCGGTGGTCGCGCTGCTGCGGGTCCCCAACAGCGAGGTATCGAAATATGGCATCGTCGAGGTGAAGCACGCGGGCGATCGCCTATACGAATTAACTGGGATGGTGGAAAAACCGCCGCCTGAAAAGGCGCCGAGCGAATTCGCGATCATCGGGCCGTTACGTGCTGCCGCCGGAGATTTTCGACCTGATAGAAACAGCAAGCCGGGCGCGGGCGGGGAAATTCAGCTTACCGATGCGTTGCTCGGCGCTGGCGAAGCGGCGCAAGCTTTATGGATACGAATTCGAGGGCACGCGATATGACCTCGGCGACCGGGTCGGCTACATCACGGCGCAAATCGGGTTCGGCTTGAAACGGCCGGATGTCGCTGATAGGTTGCGTGCCTACCTCGATACGGTGGCCTCGCGCAAAGTTTAGCCTCGGTGGGGCAGTAGCTCAGCTGGGAGAGCACAACGTTCGCAACGTTGGGGTCGAGGGTTCAAATCCCTTCTGCTCCACACCCTAGTGTCATAGCCCGCGGAATCCTCGGAGAATCGGCTGAAAAGGCCGCGTCTTCGGGGGTATTCCGCTGACCATCGGGACCGGAGAAGGCCGGGAATCCTGCTTTTCGATCGGAATCCCGCAAAGCTATCCGGCGGCAATTTCGCTGGTCCCACCTGACGATTCCGCGGCAATTTCCGCGGGCTGAAGCGGTTTCGAATCGGCGAACCCGAGAACCTTCTGCTGCGCGTTCCAGAGAAGGGGGATATCGATTCTTCGTGCGAGCGAAATGATGGTCAATTCGGGCGGCTGGCGTCCTTCCACAATCGCTTCAATGATTTCGGGTGAAAGAAAAGCCAACGGCATGAGGTCTCGCACGTACCTCGCCGCAACGTGCTCGTTACGGGCGATCGCTCCGATCGATGGGAGCTGACTGGTCTCTATCTGTCGACGCCACCGACGAGCGCGGGCTAGGGCCCTGACCAGAGAACGGTCAAATCGAAGAGCAGCGCTCTCGCCCGCCAAAACCATTCGCATCTCTATACCTCGACGTTTTATCTGCATGGGAATCGTCTTTGCCAAAGAGATGCGTGCCGGAGTTGCCATATCTTGTACCGCGGAAGCAGGCAGCTGAATTCCGAGAGACAGCCGCATCGCCGTTGCGCTCAGCTCCACCCGCTCAATCAGTTCACGAAGCACAGACTCTGATTCGTTTGGCGATTGCAGGCGTTGAACTGAGCTTTGAGAAGACTTCAGGAATTCCGAGAAACGGATCTGATCGAGTTGAGATTCTTCCGCAGACGCAAGAGTCGCTTCCTGGTCACTGAGCATCGCGACGGCGGCAGATGCGACCGCCTTTTCGATCTCGGATGCGGACAATCGCCATCCGTGCTCGGCGCTGTCAGAATCGCCTTTCACCAAAGACTTGGAAACGTAGTAGCGGTAGCGTCGTTGGCCTTTCGCCGCTCCCTGGACATAGAGCAGGTCGCCGTTTTCGTCAAAAAGCTTACCGGCGAGCGGGCTCTGCGGACCCTCGGTCTGACGATTCTCACGCTTCCGACCCGGTTTGCTCCGGAGTTGCGATTGGACACGATCCCACAATTCGCGGCTGATGATGGGGTCGTGTTGTCCAGGGTACGAATCCTTCTTGTGCCTGATCTCACCGACATAAACCGGATTTGAGAGCACTTGATAGACGGCTCCAGCCACAAGTGGATTGCCGCCTCGACGGTTTCCAGATCTGGAGACTCTGATCGCTGAAACGAATCCGCGTTCAGCTAGATCTCTCACCATTTTCCGGACCGTCCCGAGTTCGAGGTAACGCTCAAATATGTACCTTACCGTTTGCGCTTCTTCGGTGTTGATCATCAGCCGCCGGTCGCGGACCTCATATCCGATGGGGATCGAACCGCAGATCCAGATTCCTTTGCGCTTCGATGCTGCCACTTTGTCGCGAATGCGTTCGCCGATGACCTCGCGCTCGAATTGTGCGAATGACAGCAGCACGTTGAGAGTTAACCTTCCCATCGAAGTAGTTGTGTTGAATTGCTGGGTCACCGCAACGAAGGACACTCCCTCGGCGTCGAACAATTCAATCATGCGCGCGAAGTCGGCCAGCGACCGCGTTAGCCGGTCGACTTTATAGACGACCACTACATCGATGAGTTTCTGACGGATGCCGGCAAGTAGTTGCTGCAGCGCTGGCCTTTCCATGGTGCCGCCGGAGAAGCCGCCATCGTCGTAAGGTGTTTTGATGAGCCGCCAGCCCCTCTCCGCTCTGGCTTTTTACGAACGCCTCGCACGCATCGCGCTGTGCATGCAGTGAGTTGTAGTCCTGGTCCAACCCTTCTTCGGATGATTTGCGGGTATAGATCGCGCAACGTTTCATTGAGGTCTCAGGCATTAGCAGCCTCCCTCGTTCGATGCGTCACGCCGAAGAAACGAGGCCCCGACCAGCGAGCGCCTGTGATGTGGCGCGCGACCTCCGAGAGTGACTTGTAGCGTTGGCCACGATAGATGACGGAGTCATCAAGAACGGTCACTCGGTGTCTGACGCCTCGCCATTCTCGAATCAAGATAGTCCCCGCCGACGCGCGTTTTTTCGGGAGGTGTGCCAAATTCGCTTCCGGCCCGGCGTCGTAGACTTGATCTAGCTGTCTCTGAACAGAGGGCTTCAGCCCACCGAAGACCTTCTCCTGAAGCCGATACGCGATCGATCTGATTATGAAAGGCCGGCTCAGAAGAGGTGAGGGGTTGAAGCCGAACAACTGCGCCCATTTTCCTCGCAGAGCTTCCTTATCCATCTTGAGCAGCAGCGCCGCTTCGCGCGCGAGATAGTCGGAATCGGTTCCGATCTCTATGAGCCGATTTATTCGAGGGTTCGAACCTGCTTGTTTCATGCGGACCTCCATTTGTCAGCAGGTCCATGTGCGCTCAGTCTCCGCCACAAAGCCAGTCCTATCCCAAGGACGCGTTCCAGGCGGTTTGGCGGCGTGGGGGATCGCTGAGATTATCGTGGCATACCATCTCGAACGATCGGCAGAACGCGTCTCTGCTCGCCTGATGTGCGCTGAAGAGGCAGCCAATTGCGCTTCCGCAGCGATGGGGTCAGTAGTTCATCCTGCTTGGACCACTATCCAGTCCTCCGATTTCGAGAATCCTAAGAGAATCATTCGAATAGGGCGCGTCTGCGGCGGCTGCGCGGGTAAAGGGACCAGAGAAGACGGTGAAGGCTACCTCCAACACGAATTGCCGCGCTGGTCTCCGGACCTTCATTTGGCTGGTCTCCACCGGGTATTTTCAGCGAAATCGTCGGATCGAGAATTTCGGGTTCGGTCCTCGATTATAAACTCGTTATTCCTGATCGCGATTCCGATCAGGTCACTGATTGGTGACCGCTTTGGTTGCGTTGTAATGCGCGAGGACGGGAAGAGCCGACCATCAGTCTCGGTCTACAATCTGCGGTTCTCGCTGCGCGATCTTTGTGACGCCGCTCGGCATCGAGCACCGATCGGGAGCACGGTCAGTCTCCGATAACAATGTCGCAGGTGTTGAACATCCAGTGGGGATGATTGCCTTCGACAAAGGCCAAGTCGAGTTCCTGGGTTCCGTCCACCCCGTAAATGTGGCGCCGGTTGACGATCGGGCTGAAGACTCGAGCGTGCGGCGCGAGAAACGCCGCCCACCAACTGAAGGAAGAGTTGGCGCGGAAAACAGTGCGAGCGAAATACATTCGGAGGAAGTCCTCCAACCAATCGAACATCACTTCCGGAAGATACTCGGATCCGGCGGGATAGCGCCATCGACCGCGGACGCTTGGAGGGCGATTCTCATGCCAGCGCCCGGTATAGTCGTCAGAGACCCACTCGATCGCTGCAGGATCGAAACCGTATTTCTCGAACGCCGCGGAGTAGGAAGCCTTCGAGATAACGGAATATCCCTGATGGTGCTTCTGGTTGTATGTGGCGTTGCTCACATCGTCGCGCCGGAGATGGGCGATGTCGTAGGTACCTTGACGGTCCTCCAGCCGCTTATAGATGTCGAGCTTCTTCACCTCGTCGGAAAACTCGAAGACCGACCGGAGGTGTAGCTTCGACATGGGGGAGAAGACGCTGGCGTCATAGGCGCAGAGGCTGTCGAAACAGACGGGCTGCAGTCCCTCGCAGTAGTTCTCGTCCGGTTTGTGCGGGTCGATGAGAAAAAGGTCCGGAAACACTCCTTGCGCCTCGTCGAATCTATATTGAAGGTTGTCGAACGGGGGTTGCGATTGTCCGAGTCTGGCCCGCAATCCGCGGTTGGGAAGCACCTCGTGGTGCTGGGTCTTGAAAAGCCGCGTGCCCTCCCAGTCCGATGGCAGCCAGAATTGGCCTCCATTAAGACGCGTGTAAGTCACCCCATACGCGTACTGATGCATCCGATTGCCGAAGCGTCCATTCCAGTGGAGGAGAAGAATAAAGTCCTGTGTCTCTAGCCGGGCTCGTTCGTCCGGCGCAGAGATGTGTCCACCATACGGAGCCGCAATCTCCTGGCGGCTTTCGGCGAGCTTCGCCTGTGCGCGAGCGATGACAGCCGACGCTTCACGTATTCCCCCGCGGGGTGGCAAGTGTCGGTCGATCAAATCATCGAGCAGCTCGAGGATGCGGGGCGCGGCGATGGTGGTATCAGGGCGCAATCCTTGAAGCGTTAAGACGGTCGGGGCTATCTGTGTCACAATGCGAAGGACCGCTGCCTTCTCGGCCCCTCTGGCGTTCTGCACGATCGGCAGCACCGCGCGGGCGCCTCGCACTGCTTCCGGCTGCCACCGTGCGTCGGGCTGGTACGTTGTTGCGACGAGGAGCGCCACCGGAAGCGGTTTACCATCTGTCACACCATCAGATCCCGGGGGTATGGAAGCGCGCTCCAATGGCGAGTGGACCTTTGGCACGAGCTTTCCTTCCGCGTTGATCACGGCTATCTCATGCGACAAAGGGGTGGCGCCGAGCCGCGCCAACTCCCTGGCCAAGCGAGTTTTGCCGCTACCGGGGGGACCAGCAATCAAGATCGCCCGCCCACGCCAGCCTACTGCGCTGGCACAAAGCAGCAGGCCATCGGAAGTGGATAGCGCAGCGGACACGCTCGATGTTTCGGCGCAGTCGATTCCAACCTTGCCGCGCAGAGCAGTCACCATGACAGAGCAACGCTGGGCGATATCAGATCAACACTTGTTGACACCGTTACCATAGAGAGTTCGCGACCAGAGCGAACCTGTGCGGGCAGCTAAGGTTTGGGCTTACGCTTACGAACGAAGTTGGTGCGCTTACGTACGAGGTTGGTATTCGTAGCCGTCAGGGTATCCGTAGGCGTTAGGGTATCCGTACGTGTCAGGGTTTCCGTGCGTGTGACGGTTTCCGTACGTGTCCGAGTTTCTGTACGGGTAACTGTGTTTGTAACCGTACGCGTAAATGTCCTTGATGGTGTTGTCGGTGGCGGTGTTGTCGGCGGTACTGACTGGGCCGATGCTTGCGACGGCATCAGGATCGTCTCCACCAAGGGGAGCATCGCCATCGCGGTCGCCGAAAGAGCGAGACGCCGAACGAGCGAGCGCCGGGTGATCGACGCCGCCTCACCGTCCTCGAGGACCACCAAGCCGGCTTCCACCAAATCGGCGAGCGCCAAGTCGATGATACTCTCATCAACGGGGAGCCGGTGCGGCGGGCCACTTCCGCAGCCATCACCTCTTTGCTCGTGGCGCCGTCACACAAATCGAACACGATGGCCGCCGTCAAATTGAGCGCATGCGCCTCGTTACTCGACTCCTTAACGATGAGCAATTCACCTTCCGGGCGCTCGATTAATAAACCTTCAACCCGTTTGGCAATCATATGTCGAACGCCCCCTCCGCCATGTTGTAGCCGTGAGCGATTAGCACAATCGGGAGTATAGCGCTAGGCCAAGAACCAAATCGTGGCGAGAACTGCCATTAAGTCTACCATACCAGCTTCTCGCTAATCAGGTCTTCGATTTATTCGAGTTTGCTTTCGAGAAGCCATTCTGGATGACTCGGTTGCTGATCCTCATGTGGCGCTGAAGGAACAACTTGAGAGGACTCGCCGCCGCGACAACTAGGTAGTTCAATCTTCGGTCCGCAGATGGTCGGTTTTTTTGGCGTCAGGCGCCGCGGCTGCGAGTTTTGCGGGTTGCCGCGTTAGTCGGGCAGCCTTGTTGACAGGGACCAACGGTAAGCGTCTGTCCAGCAGATCGTCGAGATACTGTAGAATACTCGGAGCCACGACAACTGCATCGGGGCGCACCCCTTGCAAAGTCACAACCTCCGGAGCGATCTTGGCGCAGACTCGGAGCAGGCGCGCCGGTTCATCCCGTGCGAGCATCGTGTTGTCCACGATGGGAAGCACCGCCCGCGCGCCTCGCACCACTTCGGGTTGCCAAGTTGCATCCGGCCGGTAGGTTGTCGACAAGATCAGGGCAACCGGCAGCGGTTCTTTTCCCACCCCGCCGGTCAATTCGTCTGCGGCAGGAGGCCATGCGAGCGGCGCGCGGCCCCGCAGGACCGGCGCTCGTGCATAAGGATGGACCCGCCCATGTTCATCGAGGATGGCATACTCATCGGAATAGTAGGTGGCGCCACGCCGGGCCAACTCATTAACCAGAGTCGACTTTCCGGTCATACTGCGTCCCGGGATCAAAATCGCGTGTCCCCGCCAACCCACAACGCCAGCATGCGTGAACAGTCCCTCGCCTGAGTGAACCGCAACGTGCTGCTCGATATCGCGGCGCAGCCACTCGACCGCTTGCTTAAGTGTGCGAACGCGAGTGCGTAGCTCGTTATCGCAGAGAAGGTGGTACATCGGCATCGTTTTCGGAGTAGCGACCCGACGCACGACGTAGCGAACAGCCGGCGCTCGGCACTCCTGCGCCACGAACTCCGGGGGCAGCCTTCGCCGCAAATCTTCGCATACCCCGGTCCCTGTTTCGTCGAGGATCAGCAACTCGAGCCCAAAGCAATCTATTACTAGTTCGTTGGGCGTGAGCTCCGCATCGGATTCGAGCGGCGTAAGCGCGGTACCGGTGCGCTCCGAGACCATCAGTCCTGGGCCGGCCTTGCCAAAACCGAACGCGTTGCGCATGAACGTACTGAAGACAGGATCACGCCGCCAGCGACCGTCATTCCGGCTAACAATTTCGATGGACGGCACGAAGTCTGTCCTCACGCCGAGGAACTCATAGACAGCGCGCAAGACTTTGGTGGCGTGATGGGCCAGGTCTTCGTAGAAGACGCACCACGGGTCGTGCAGTGCATTATAACGTTCCTCCAACTGAACGGCGCGGAGATGATGCCGCCACGCCTCGGCGGGATCAGTATAGAAGCGCCGATAAGCCGAATAGACCGCGTGGATCGGTGAGCGGCGGATGAGGATGACTTTAGCGCTGGGCGGCAGCTCTTCAGGACGAACCCATTGGGGCGGTCGCAGCGTCGGCAAGGACAAGTGCAAAATCTGGTCGCTTGCGGAAATCGGCGTCTTTGGGGACGGGAAGTGTGCCTGGACCATCGCCCGCAAGTCCGGGTGAGCGATGACACACTGCCACAACAACGTGGTTCCCGCGCCTTCGGGTCCGACGACGAAGATGGAAGGTTTGCTCATGCCGCACGGATCCAAGGCCGCGCGATCACCGGCTCTGAAAGAATAGAAGAACGGCGCATCGCTTCAACTGCGAGAGCTTTGCGAGCTTCCCGCTTGAAGTCAATCCTGCGACCTTACGCCCTGGTTGTCAGCACCAAGGCCTGAGCCGACCGAGAAATCGATACCACTTTAATCCGGCAACATTTGGTTAGACTTTTTCACTGCGAAGGGAGTGAATCCATGCGCTGCCACAAGGTTAACCATGGATGATGGAGCGGGACCCGGTCAAAATAAATGTCGCCGCCGTCCTCCTATTTTTACTCACTCAAACGATTTCGCCGATCAGCGGTAAGTTAACGTTCAACGATTATCAAGTACCGTCCAGTCTCAGCGCGGAAAAATACTGACGCCCGATGCCCGTTTGGAAATAGAGACCCACTGTGGTTGAGTTAACCCGATGAATTCTGAAGAAGAGCGCGACGGCGCGCTCCGCCACGAGTACTACAATGATGTGGAGGTCTGCCGCGCTTTTCTCCTAATGGCGGGCGAGCCGAAGAATCTCGAGAATCTGCAATCAGAACGGATACTCAGTCGCACCGACCTCGATTGGAACCGCCTCATTACATATCTCACCGAATGCGGGCTAGCCCGACCACTCCGTGCAGCGCTCAAAAGCTTGGAATTTGTGGAATGGGTTCCGCAGTCTATTATCGAACGCCTGCAACCTCGAGCCCGACAGGATGCCGTAAATGATGTCGTGAAGCGGCAGGCTCTCGGGCGCATAGCTGAGGCACTCAGTGAGATCGGTGGACGGGGGGTCCTGCTCAAAGGGACTGCGTTGCAGTCTCCTTCGAGATCCTAGTGCCGGGCTACCACCCCATAGAGCGACCGGTGATATCGACCTATCGGTCGATCCCGCGATAGCCTCAAGCCTGCGTCTTCGGCTCTTGGAAAGAGGTCTCAGTGGCAGGGCTCACGACTCTCGGACGGCGCCCCACCACCTCGCTCCGGTATTCTTTCGCGGAGTCGCCGTAGAGATTCACGAGCGCATCATGCCCTTGTTCTGGGGACTACCGGAGCGAGAGATGCTAGCGGATGCTCGTCCCGTCACCGGTTTAAACCCGCTATCCACGTTGGGTCCGGAAGGCCTGATGCTGCACGCCGGCGTGCATGCCTCGGCCCATCTCTTCTCTTTCGGGTTGAAGACCGCGTGGGATCTGTTGTGGATTTATCACCGGTTTCCCGAGCCTGGATTGGGACATCCTGGTCCACTGGGTCAACGCCTGCCGATTGCCCCGCGGCTTTTGGGTCCCGCTGCGCGTCCTCTCCCAAGAGTTGTGCATTCCACTACCGCCGGAGTTCCTACGGCATGCTCCGGTTGACCGGCTCCAATCGAAGCTGGAGACCATCGCGCGCCACCGGCTCTTCTCCGCGATTGAAGGTCCGTTCGACCTGAACCCGTTCAGTAAGACCTGGATTTTTATGCTCCTCCACGAGTCCTGGATCGGACGTTTGAGCTATCTAGCAGCTCTCCATGAAGGGAAAACTGCTGACGCTCGGCGCGGCGCCCGCCAACAGTATCCATCACAACCGCGCTCTCATACGTGGGGCCTGCTGCGCGAGGCTTTTTTGCAAAGGCGCCGGTACCAGCGTACTCTCGCTCGCGAGGAGGTGGCGCTTCGTCGAACAGCTTCTTGATTTGGCGTGAACGCGTTAAGAGGGCTGGCTGCTGAAGCCTCCGCATGTCAAATTCCTTTAGCGATTCCTGTCGAGCCTGAACGAGATCTGCGCGAGGCTAATCATGGCTTGAGGCCTCCAAACATCTTCTCCTGAAGCCGGTACGCGATCGATCTGATCATGAAAGGGCGCCGCAGGAGTGGAGACGCTTTGAAGCCGAAAAGCGCCGCCCATTTTTCTCTCAATCCGTCAATATCGAAGGTCAGAAGGTCCGAGATTTCCTGCTGCAGACCTTTCGAACCGCCGCCGACCACCGGAGATTTCCTGCGCCGACCTCTCAGACTACATGTTTCCATCAGTGACTCACTGCGGCCCCCGACTACTTCGTGGCCTTTGTCTTTCGGTTGGTTCGGGCAGTTCGTCGATCGGGTTTACTTGAGCTGTAGCGCTTCTTAAAGCAGGCGCGGCAGCGAGCGTCGCGGCGCTTCTTGAATGAGGGCGCGAGATCACCACTGCCACAGTATCGGCAAACCAACTTTTCAGAGGCGGACTTTCCGCGCGCTGACCGTGGCGCTGGAGCGCGCCGCTTGGCGTCGGATTTCCCTTTGGCGGCAACGGCCTTTTTGGTTTTGGGCTTTGTTGCAGACACGCCGCTGACGCTTTTCCCGCCGTGGCCGTTCGCAGCAAGTTCCGTCGGGTAATTGTTTTCCATGTTTGTGCGCTCCTTTGGATCTCCGGAGCTTAAGCGCCTCCGGGAGGTTACGAGCACACACATTGCTCTGTCGCGCGGACAAGGGAAGTCCTGCGCGCTCGCATTCTTTGACCCCTAAATCGGCGCGGACCGCGAGGCGCGGGAGTTAAATGGAGTAATGGTTAAAACCAGAATTGGCCCTTCTGCCGAATATTTCCCTTATAAAACTTGAAAGGTTTCGGGGGTTCGAATTCACTCCTCTCCGCCATATATGGACCCAGCCGCTTTGCAAGCACCTAGCCCCGAAAATTTCTGGACTTCCGGTTGCGGCCATATATTCGGCTTCTTAGTGGGCGACTTCGGATTGTCGCCCGAGCCATGATGTGTGAGCCGCGCACCTGGAGCTCGTCAACGAGAAGGCCTCTAAACTTTGGGCCGTGGCGGAGATCAGCGTTGCCAGGTGCCGGTCAAACCGGAATGCCATCAATCCTCTGAGTAAGTAACCCTTCGCAACTCGTTGGTGTGAACTGTGGCTTTTTACCTTAAAGCATTTTTCCGGCCCGCCCTTCACCGCTTGGGGGCGGGCCGGGAAAATGCCGATTCTGAACTCGCGACGGCGCGCCGTGCGGCTTCAGTGTCAGTCGGCCTTGAGGCTGGCGCTGAAGCTGCTGGGGCGGCGTCGCGCTCGACTGTCGAGCGTGGCCCATATCGGGACGGTAAGTTTGGCCGAAGCGCAACACCGCCCAGGCCACGCGAGCATTTTTGTTAGCCAGCGCTACCGCCGCGATGTTGTTGCCGCGCCTCGATTGAAGGCGCTGTAACCAAAGGCTGCGCGAGTCATCTTTGTTGCGCGCAGCGTACAGCGCGGAGCGCGCACCGTGGATCAACAAGGTGCGCAGATAGCGGTTGCCGCGTTTGGTGATCGGCAACATCACGGTCTTGTTACCCGTGTTGCTGTGACCTGGAACCAGTCCCAGATAGGCGCTGAGGTGGCGGCCGTTTTTGAACTGATGGCCTTTTCCCGTGGCCGCTACCAAAGCAGTGGCAGTTATCGGACCGATACCTTCAATCTTGAGCAGAGCGCGACAGCTCGCATCATTTTTTGCGATGCCGGCGATGCGGCGGTCGTAAACCTCGATTTCCCGCCGATATAGTTTGAGCATGCGCCACTGAGCGGCGATCAGCTGCTTGAGCAAAGAGCTAAGCCGTTGCTCGTCGTATTCGAGCAGCTCGGGTAGCGCACGGTTCAACGCAGCTAACCCGCGTGCGATCGTAATGCCGTATTCCAGCAATAGCCCGCGGATCTGATTGGCCAGCAGCGTGCAGTGGCGGACGTTTACCTGCCGTACCCGGTGGAGCGCCTGGAGATCCTGTTGTACCCCAGTCTTGGGCTCAACGAAGCGCATGCTGGGCCGACCGCTCGCTTCACAGATCGCTGCCGCATCGTTGGCGTTGTTCTTGTTGCCGTCGAGATAGGGCTTGACCTTGTTGGTCGGCAACAGCCGCACGGTGTGACCGAGCTTGCTGATCTCGCGATACCAATAGTGCGCACCGCCACAAGCCTCCAACGCTACCGTGCAGGGTTCGAGCTGGGCGAAATACTCCAGCACACGGTCGCGCTTAAGTGTCTTGCGCAGCACCGCTCGCTCGCGTTGGTCGACCCCGTGCAACTCAAAGATCTGCTTGGCGATATCGAGACCGATTCTGGTAACTTTCATTTTGGACCCTCCCGCTGTTCGTAACGATGGTAGTGACTAAACCATCGCTGGCTCATTTTGAAGCCGTTGAACCCGGGCTGGGTCCATCACATCAACCAGTCGCGCTAGGTAGAGATTTCGTTGGCTGATTCCCAGATTGTGCCGCAGTTCTGCGGACAAATTCCCATCAAAGGGAACTAGAGACGCTCGGTAAGCGGCGGTCGCGAACGGAATTCTGCCCTTTCTCTCTGCGTCGAAGTAGCTCGGTCCCCGTTGCCTCTTTTGCCATTCCATCGTGCTTGATGGCTTTTAGCGAATGAACGGCGATGCTTGGCTCGAATTGATTACCGTGCAGGTCGGCGTGACCGAAATCTAGAAGGACCGCTGATTTACAATCACTTCGTCAGAGGACGCCAGGACCGCCGACTGATGGTGGCGCAATACAGACTCTGGCTGACGCGGCAGTTGAAATGAGAATCCTGCGTTCTCTATCTGTTCAACGCATCTATTATTAGTAGAACCCGGCTACTATTTCGCCACACCATTGCCTTCCAGAGTTACCGCAGGACTCGTACCGTTGTAGGTCACGTCGATAGACCCGTCAGTCACCTTCCCAACGGCCGTCGGCGAGAATTCGACCTCGAACGAGCAGGTCTTCTTCGGCGCGATGGTTTCGCCCGAGCAGGTGTTCGCTCTGCCGGCAATCATGAACGGCGCGGCTGCGGTCACGTCGGAGATCTCCGCCGCGAGCAGGCTCTTGTTGGTCAGCGTCACTTTCTTCGGCTTGCTGGTTGCGGCCGCTTTTATGTTGCCGAAGTTCAACTTGACCGGGGCTGCGATAAGCTCCGCCAGGGTTGAGATTTCGAATACTGTCCCCGCTAGGACTCCACCGTAAGCCCCGCCGCTGCCGGCGCCGTAGAGATTGCCATTGGCATCCATGACCAGTTCAGCGGCGGGATCGTAGGTGTCTCCTTTGTTCTGATCGAAATTCCACAAGACTGACTCAGTCCAATTCTCGCCGATCGAGGAGGGAGGGGTCAGTTCGAACGCCGTTCCCTGGTCGTGAGTTCCACCGCCGTTGCCGTCGCCGCAGCCGAGAGCGTAGACGCCGCTGCCGGTGGTGCCATAGAGATTGCCGGTCTTATCCATGATCAGACCGACAATCGGACTAGCACCGTCGGTGCCATTACCGAAATTCCAAAGGATTGATTCGGTCCAACTCCCGCCGCCGGTCGAGGGCGGGATCAGCTGAAAGACTGTCCCGTCTCCGCCTTGAGACTCTCCGTATGCCCCGCCGCAAGATGTCGTACCGTAGAGATTGCCGGTGTTGTCTATGACAAGACCGGAATAAAGCGCATAGCCGTCGGTGCCGTTGCCAAAGTTCCAGAGTACTGACTCGGTCCATTGCCCTCCATTTGTGGTCGGCGGCTTTAGCTCGAACACCGTCCCGAATCCAGTGTAAGACCCATACGCCCCGCCGTTCAGCGTCGTGCCGTAGAGATTGCCGCTCGGATCCATGATCTAGCCCGGCTTGGGGATTTATGCCGTCGGTGCCGGTACCAAACCTCCATAGAATTGTCTCGGTCCACTCCCCTCCCTCGATGGAGGGAGGAGTAAGCTCAAAGACCGTCCCAGCCTGGCTGTCGGACCCGCCGTTGGTGCTGGTGCCATAAAGATTGCCGTTTTTGTCCATGATCAGGCCGGCATCGAGAGTATTGCCGTCGTTGCCGTTGCCAAAATTCCAGAGGACTGATTCGGTCCATTTCCCTCTCGGTCTAGAGGGCGGCTTCAACTCGAAGACGTTACCACCGTACGGTGGGTATGCGCCGCCGCCGCTGGTCGTGCCGTATAGATTGCCACTTTTATCGATGATCGGACCCGGGTTGGGAAAACTTCCGTCGTCACCGTTGCCAAAATTCCATAGGATAGACTCGGTCCATTTCCCGCCGACCGCGGAGGGATGTTTCAGCTTGAACGCCGTCCCCTTCCCGACTACTAAAAACGGCGTGACTTGGGACTTGTAAGGCCCACCATATAGGGTAGTGCCGTAAAGATCGCGGTTGCCATCCATGATCAGACCATAAGGGTATTCGCCATCGTTGCCTTTGCCAAAGTTCCACAGGATTTTCTCACTAGCGCCGAACGACTGACTGTGAGCTGTCACGCTCAGAAGCGATAGCAGAACCAAGGTAGCGAAAACGGTCGGCCACAATCGTGAATTTATTAGTCGCAACTTTAATCCTCGTGCCTTAAGATCCCCTACTGTGACCGACTTCAGCTTGCGGATCCTCTACTTCGCGTTGCCTGAGAGAGATACAGCAGGACTTGAACCGTTGTAGGTTACGTCGATCGACCCGCCCTTGACGTTCCCCACAGTCGTCGGCGCGAACTCGACCATAAACGAGCAGGTCCGCTTCGGCGCAATAGTCTTGTCCGAGCAGGTGTTCGCACCGCCGGCAATCGTGAACGGCGTGGTTGCGGACACGTCGGTGATCTGCGCCCCGAGTGTACCCTTGTTAGTCAGCGTCACCTTCTTCGGCTTGCTGGTTCCGGGCGCTACCACGTTTCCGAAGCTCAACTTGGTCGGTGAGGCGGTTAGCGACGAGCCGATCTTGAACACCGTCCCCTCGTCGTAAGTCCCTCCGCCGGTGTTTGGAAACCCGTTCGATGAAAACCTGCCACCGGTCGTGCTGTAGAGATAGCCAGTGGCATCCATGATCAGGGCGGCGTCGGGACTATGACCGTCGCTGCCTTTCTTGTCGTTAAAGTTCCACACGATCGATTCGGTCCAACTGCCGCCACTCGTCGCGGGCGGCGTCAACTCGAATACCGTTCCCTCGTGAATCTTATCTTTGTTGGAATCAACGGTGCTGTAAGCCCCACCGCCGGTGGTAGTACCGTAGAGATTGCCGCCGGCATCAATCAGCAACCCAGCTTCGGGGTCTACGCCGTCCTTGCCCTTGCCAAAGTTCCACAGGACTGACTCGCTCCATTCCCCTCCCTTGGTCGACGGGGGCATCAGCTCGAACGCCGTTCCACCGCTGTTAACTCCGCCGCCTGGGGTTACCCCTTAGACGTTACCGCCAGTGTCCATGGTCAGAGTGATAGAGTACGATCCTTTATAGTGAAACGATCCGTCGGTACCGTTGCCAAAGCTCCAGAGCACCGACTCGGTCCAACTCTCGCCGGGAGCGGAAGGAGGTGTCAGCTCGAACGCCGTCCCCTCGCCGTAGGCCCCTCCTCTCGCGGTCGTGCCGTAGAGGTTGCCGGCGGTACCCATGATCAAGCCAGCAAAAAGCGACAGCCCGTCGTTGCCATTGCCGAAGCTCCACAGGACTGATTGGGTCCAACTCCCTCCGATCGTCGCGGGCGGCGTCAGTTCGAACACTGTTCCCCCACTGTAAGTCCCACCGCCGACAGTTGTGCCGTAGAGATTGCCGTTGGCATCGAGAATCAGGCTGCCGTAGGGATTACTGCCGACGCCGTTACCAAAGTCCCACGGGATAGACTCCGTCCAACTCCCTCCAACGGTCGCAGGCGGTGTCAGTCTCGAACACCACGCCCGCGCCCGCAGCACCGCCGCGCGCGGTGCCGTATAGATTGCCCTTGGAATCCATGATCAACCCGTCTTCGGGGGTATTGCCGTCAGTGCCGCTACCAAAGAACCAGAGCACCGACTCGGTCCATTCCCCAACACTAGTCGAAGGTGGCGACAGTTCGAACACCGTCCCGCCCCCATAAACCCCCGCGCCGCCGCCGGAAGTCGTGCCGTAGAGGTTACCGTTGGCATCCATGATCAGAGCGGCCCCGAATCCCCCGTCAGCGTTGTTCCCGTTCAGGCCGAAGTTGAACAACACGCTCTCGCTAGCGCCGAAAACTTGACTGCGAGTGGCCAGGCTCAAGAAGCACAGGACAGCCAAGGTGGCGAAAACGGTCCGCCGGAATCGTTCCAATAATATCTGCAACTTAATTCCCCATATCAAAAAATGCGTTTATCAATTGCCTCGCGGTCGCCGTTATTTCCATGATCATGGGGCATCGGCGGCGATCTCTATATATTGAAGCTGTAGAGGACTGACTCGGTCCAACTTCCCCCGCTAGCCGACGGAGGCGTCAGCTCGAAGACCGTCCCCAACCCGTCAGTCCCGCCTCCAGTGGTCGTGCCATAAAGGTTGCCGTTGACCATGATCAGGTCGGCCACGGGCTCATCACCGTCGGTGCCGCTGAAGCTATGAAGGATTGACTCCGTCCACGTTCCACTCGCGGAGGTGGGAGGTGACAGCTCGAACACCGTCCCATCGTTGGAGTTCCCGCCGAGTTGCGTCGTGCCGTAGAGATTGCCGTTGGCATCCGCGATCGGGCTGCGATGGGGCGCTTTGCCGTCCGTGCCGCTGCCAAAGCTCCAAAGGATTGACTCGGGTCCCCCGTTAGGGGTCAGCTCGAACACCGTCCCGGAGTTTTGCGCTCCCCCCGCGACGGTCGCGCCGAAAAGATTGCCGTTGCTCAAGGTCAGACCGGTCGGATTTTGGCCGTCGGTTGTCCCGCCATTGAAGCTATAGGGGGGTAACTCGGTCCAGCCTCCCCCTTTCGTAGCAGGAGGTGTCAGCTCGAACACGGTCCCATTCCCCGGCGGTGCGCCTTGAGTCCCGCCGTGGTAGGCGGTGCCGTAGAGGTTGCCGCTCGCGTCCATGATGATGCTGGTATCAATCACCCAACTGCCATCGCTGCCGTCGAAGCTGTGCAGGATTGACTTGGTCCAGCTTCCTTTCTTGGCGGGAGGTGACAGTTCGAACACTGTCCCGTCGCCGTTAACCCCTCCCCCCTGGGTCCCGCCATAAAGATTGCCGACTTTATCCATCAACAGTCTGGCGTTGGTGCCGTTGAGGCTCGATAGAACTGATTCGGTCCATTTTCCTCCACTGGTCGAGGGTGGCGTCAGCTTGAACACCAAGCCTAAGGTCGTGCCGTAAAGGTGGAGGAGATTGCCGTTGGTATCGGTATCCATGACCAGGCCGGCGTCGGGAGCCGAGCCGTCGGTGCCGTTGAAGCTGTGCAGGATCGACTCAGTCCAACTTCCCCCGCTCGTGGTCGGAGGCGTCAGCTCGAACACCGTCCCTGCGCCGAATATCGTACCTGCGAGGTAAGCCCCGCCTTCGAGGGTGGTGCCGTAGAGATTACCCTTGTTATCCATGATCAAACCGGCAAAGGGTTCTCTTCCGTCTCGGTTGTTGTTTTTGCCGAACGCTTGACTGTGAGCGGTTAAGTTAAGGATGGATGAGATAGCTAAGGCAGCTAAAACGACACCTAACGAATATCTTGATCTTCGCAACTTTAATTCCCCCGATCGAAATCGCACTTTTCTGAAACGCATTCATCAGATAAGGCGGGAAAACGGAGGAACCAAAAGGGAAATCGGAGGGACCAAATGTAAGATTGGAGGGAACAATCGCAGCGAAGGGACTGGCTCCGATTATAGTTGCCAGGAAATGAGGTGGTCGGGATCGGGCTGATATACGCAGAAGTTACCGGTGCGGATCGCGACCGCAAAATGACGCCCCAGAGCGGAATGCTGGTGGCGAATTTTATCCAGCACCGAGCGGATGCTCTTGCGGACCGGCCCGCGAGCACGTTCCGCGCTACCCGACGCTGCGCGCGCCCGTTCGCCAAGCCCTGATGATCCGGAGAGTTCCTGGCCGACCATCTCAACCTCAGCGGTCAGGCGTTCGCGGCGTCCGAGGTCATTCATCCGTTCCGCTTCGTCTAGCTCGGCTTGAAGATCGCGCAGTCTGGAGCGGTATTCGGAACGCGCCCGGGCGTCGTTGCTTGGCCCCGGGCCGCCGATCTCGCGAACGATCTCCAAATCTTCGGACGCGGGGTGGATCGTCGCCTTCCCACCAACTGCACCTCCTTCAACTGCTTCGATCAGGTCCTGGACGTGGATGCGCTGCGCCGGACGTGCGAGCAGGTAGGCGATGTAATGAAGGCCCTTGGCATCTTTCAGCCGGAAAGTGCCGGCTTGATAGCTGATCGTCCAGAACTCGCCTTCATTTTTGAAGGTCGCCGTGCCGGGTGAGACGGCCCCGCTCTCAGGCCCTTTCCGAGCGGGGACTGACGAACGTCTTGCCCCTTCGACCCGATCGATCCAACGCTGGCCGGCGCCATGACCCCGGTATATCTCGATGGCTGCATCAAACTTCTGGTTCGCAACGGAGTATTCGCCGGCCCTGTTCAGGGCGATGCCCCAATCGTGCAGCGTGTCGGCCTCCTCCCATGGCAGAGAGTACCGCTTAAAGGTCGCTATCGCGTTTTCGAAGTAAGTCGCGAAATTGAGACCTTGCGTCGCGGCCAACATCCCCTCTGCGCGCGCGACCAAGCCAACCATACCCAGCCAGTCCTCGCCCTGTGCGATAATTCCACGGCATAGCTCGAGATGCTGAACTGCCTCCTCCGGCCGACCCATCTCAATCGCAAGCAGAGCCTGCTTGCGGACGAATACGCATGTGCAGCAAAAGATCGCTCGGTTCGTAGGCGTGCAGCGCTTGCCGAAGAAATTCAGTGGCTCGGCTGAAGTCTCCGGTGACACTTAGGATCTTAAACAACAGGAAAAAAGAGTGTGCCTCGTCCCAGCGGTGGCCAGTTCTGCGCGCCCAGTCCACCATAGTGAGGTTCATTTCTATAGCGGATTCCCAGTCTCCTTCCCGAAACGCGATGTCGCTTTGACGCCCTGGGTCCACCTTGTGCTCGCCAGCGATCTCTTTTGCTCCGGCGAGGTTTCCAACTACAAGTTCGACAGAGGCAAGTAATAGGAAGTTCTTCTCACGTTGAAGTGTCGAAAGGCCCTTCTTGTCCATGCCTGTGGTTAGGAAGCGTCTAGCCTCGATTGGATCGCGCATCACCAGTCGACACCAACCGGCGTCATCCGTGGTAGATCGAAAAGACTCCGGGTCCAGCGCCTCCTCTCCAACATCTGCGACCTCATCAAAAAGGAGGGCGGCCTCTCTATGCCTGCCTTTGATCACGAGAAGTTTGGCCCTAAACGAGGCGGCCCTGACCCAATTCGGGTTGGAAGCGCGTTCCCAAGCTTGCCTTGCATCTTTGGTGGCCGCGATAGCATCGTCGACTCGATTTGCGAACAACAGAAAACATGACGAGGCGTAGCAAAGCCATCCGAAGGCTCGGGAGTCAACCCATTCTCCCTTCCACTTTTGTGCCTGACGAAAATGATCGAGGGCGCGCGCAACATTCATTCCGGGAGCGAAATCACCTCCGCTTCCGATGGCGAAACCCAGAAACGCATGTGTTGAGGCAACCTTCTCCTCGTCTTTTAATTGGCGATAAACACCCAAGGCCTCTTCGAGCAGCGCGACACCTTCAGCCGGGTCGATGTGGGCAGCCGTGATCCTTCCGAGAGTAACAAGCGTAGCGGCGCGGCGTGCATCGTTTTGACCCTTGCTCAGAGCCAGCGCCTCCCGCCAATGCGTGGCGGCAACTGCAAACGCGAAAACCTTCGCAGCTGCTTTGGCAGCGCGGCTGGAGTATTCAATTGCCTTCTCCGACGCCCCTGCGGCGCGGAAGTGATACGCCAGTTCCGCGAGGTGAGGGTCAAGATTCTCTCGATAGATCTCCTCCAGCCGGTTAGCGATCTTGCCGTGAATCCGAATGCGGCCATTGGTATCGAGTTCTTCGTACACCACCCCGCGAATGAGCGCGTGGGAGAATCGGTAACGACCAAGACTGAGCGCCGTCACGACGCCGGCGCTTGATGCCTCATCTAAAAGGCGACGTGCCTCGTCGGTGGAAACATCTGCGATGCTCTGACAGAGATTGAAGTCGAACTCATTTCCGATTGCCGCCGCCGCTGCCAGAATCGCGTTCGACTCTAGCGACAGGGCGTCGAGACGATTACGGATCGCTTCCCTTATGCCGCTGGGAATTTTAAACGGGCGATCGAGTGCTCCGGCGGTTTCGAACGTTCCCTCCGCGACGAGGATACGAACAATTCCATCCACGAAGAGCGGATTCCCATTGGTGGCAGCGCAAAGTTTCGCGACCAACGCCTCGTCCGGTTTTTGCCCCGCCCTGAACTCGACGAACTTCGCTACCTCCGACTCGTTCAACCCACTTACCGGAATCGAGAGCGCTTCGCGGCTAAGTTCTCCGATAAGCTTGCCCAGGCCTGGCGAGCGCCGCACCTCCTCCTCGCGATAGGTTGCGACGACCAAGATTGGCGCGCCTTTCAGTTCACGCGCCATGAAACGCAGCAGCGCAAGCGACGCCTCCTCGGCATCATGCAAATCGTCGAGCACGATCAGCATCGGATGCGAGCGGGCCCCCATTTTGAGAAAGTTGGTGACCGCATCGAAGAGCCGAAACTGCGCCTCGTTTGGATCGAGCTTGCCGGTCGTCGAAGGGCTGTGGAGCACTGGCGCGAGTCGCAGATCCGGAATGATCTGCGCCACCTGTTGGATAATGTCAGAGGCGATTTCTGACTCCACCGCGAGATTACGTCGTTGCTCGGGGTCAAGCGCGCCCAGAAAGCTGCGAATCACCTGGATCCATGGCCAGTACGCCGGCGCGCCGTCACCCTCCCAGCATCGGCCCCATAGAACCTGCAGGCCCTCGGCCTTTACCCGCGAAGCTAACTCATCGGCCAGTCGCGTCTTTCCAATTCCGGGCTCGCCATAAAGCAGGAACAGATGGGCGTCGCTACCCGCGCCCGATTCGCACGCCGCTACGAGTTCCGCCAGCTCGCGCTCGCGCCCGACAAAATTGTTTGTAATCGACGTGGAATCCGCCCCCGGCATCAAACTTTCAATCTAGTTCAATGCCGGCGCAGTCTGCGAACACTATCTTTGCCTAAGTTTGGTGCCCTCTTGGTGCCAGAGCCACACGCTAAACACCTCACTCAGCCGCACCAAGACGCTAAACGGTCACTTCAAAGTAGCCGATTTTGCCCGAAGTTTAGCGTCCTAATGCGTCCTGGTGAGGTCAGGAAGACAACTCTTAACAGCGGGTCTCCGGAGTTGGAAAAAGCCTGGAAACGAAGACGGTCGAAATCCGCAAGCTCGCGACGGCTACTTCCAGTATGTGCCTGAATTATAGCAATGCTTAGAGATTTCCCTTGTAATCTCTCAAAGGTTTCGGGGTTCGAATCGACTGCCCTCCGCCAGCCAGTCCCCGATGTCAGAGATACCTCACGCTGATTCCCGGATTGTGCCGCAATTCTGGGGACAAATTACCGTCAAAGGGGACCAGAGACGCGCCGGAAGCGGGGATTGCAGCGGGAATTTTGCGACTTTCTCTCTGTGGCGAAACGGCTCGGTCCCCGTTGCCGCATTTACGTTCCGTCGTGATCGATGGTCCTCGGCGAATGGAAGGCGATGCGCCAATGGTCTTGTTTTCTGAGATAGATTCGCAAAACGGTCCAAAATGCCTCCGGGCGGTGGCTCGCTTGCGGTATAGGTGTTTTTTACTTGCGGGACGCAATTTTGCGCGCCAGCGCGGTCGCCGATTCCTTCAGGTGATGGTCGCGCCGGTTCATCACGGTCACCGTGAAGTAAAGCGGTCCTTTGATCACAGACACCTGGGCGAAACCGGCTACTGATACAAACACGAACGCACCATCGCCGATGCCGCTTAGCGGAACCGTGGGGCTTGTGCTATCGCGAGCCGCATCGAATTGGTCCCGCCCACCGTTGATCACTTCCAGGGTCACGCCATCGCCGGCCTGGGTAGGTGATTGGTACTGACAGACACCGGTTCCCAGATGAGGAGCATTGACGACCGGCGATCCCATCGCGGCGGTGGCATCCGCGAGAGTCAACAAGGAGCAAGGATTGGGGCCGGTATATCCCTGGTCCACCGCCTCTTGCGCGGCAGTGTATTGCACGTCCCACGCTGCGAGCGCGAGGACTTCGATAAGCATCGCGACCAAGCAAGGCACGATTTTTTTCATTCCTGTCCCCCTAAGGATCTCCCCGAAATGCCGATCGGAATACCGGACTGTCGCCGTCTATCACATCCAGTTTCGTCAAGACAAACGCATCGCGACAAGTCATACTTAGTCGAACGGAATGACTCGACCATGTCTATCGGGGAAGCGACTGATGAGAGACAAGAAGTTGTTGTGGCTGATGATAGCGGTCGCGCTGATATCGCTAATGCAGTTGACTGATGCGAGGCGCGCCATTGCCGCAGCCGCGGACGCGAGCATCAGCATTGCCGGTTTCGCATTTGTAAACAGCTCGGTGACGGCTCAGGGGCGACGAGCGGATCTCCCGCCCGGAACGAAAATTTATCCGCCCGGCTCAAAGATTACCGGAACCGAAGGATGTCCGACCACGCGCTATCATAATGATGGAATGATTGTCGCGGTAATCGATTACCAGGGCGATGCGATGCCGGGCAGGGTAGCAGTGACGCGTCATCCGGCGCGCGGCGGACAGTTTAACAACGCGCCTTACTACCTCGACCTCCAGAAGGGCCGCCTATTACAGTTTCTGGGACCCATCTTCGAAAACGGCTCTTACGACGTAAGCGTCGAATACGACTTCACTTTAGGTCAGGGTAAAACGGTCTCAACCACGTTCGTGTTGGCGCGCAGTTGTCCTCTGTGATCAACATTCGGCCCTACTTCGGCTTGTCGTTGGCATTGTTACTAAAGAACGGACGGCCATTTAGATAGCCCGAGGTGTCAGGCCCAGTGTTCGAATGCGGAGCCGTTTCCCCGGAGCTGTCATCGCCGCCGGCGTCGTCGTCGGGTCCGGTAAGTTTTGCCACGTTTTCATCCGGCAACTCGGCTAGAACCGCACCGCGCTCGTCGAGTGCCGAATCGATGACCCATTCGGGGCCCGAGACCTCCATCGAACCGGCAAACGAGCCGTTACTATAATTTTCCAGATGCACGGTTTTGATCAGTTTGCCGCGCAGGCCTTTCGCTCGCAGTTTGGTTACGGCGTCGGGCAGATCCATGAAGCTCGCAGGCAGCGCGCGTTCATCGTTGGGATCGGCGCTCGAGCCGGGTATCAAATCGCCAGCGGGCGAATTAGGCATAAAGCTGAGGGTCAGCTGCTGTCCGGGAGAGTAGAAGGTGAGCTGGACCAGAAGCCCGCCGGCTGGAGACTGCGTATTGCTGATCCCGGTACTCGGCGCAATTTCAATCGATGTCAGAAATGCGTCGGGTTGCCACTTGCTGCGAACATACGCGACCGCGCGCTGAGCGATCGCCGGCACGCCGGCCACCGGCCATTGGACTTGCCCCGGGAGCACATTGCTTGCGGCCGCGCTCCGCATCGGCGCCTCGGACGAGCTGCGGGTCCATTCGATATCGGCGCCGGGGGCGGTTCGGGTCGTCATATGGTCGCCCTCGACGCGAAACGCTCCGACCATCCCCGAGATGTTGCCTGCCATGATCATGAACGTGCCGCTGTCTTTACCATCGACGTAAAGGTTCGGCGCATATGTAGCGTTGGGAGCGGTCGTGATTGTGCCCTGTTGACCGGTAAGCGGCATCGGACAGGAATCGCCATAAGCGATCTGCCCCGTATCGTGAACTTCCATCACGCATTGCTGACGCCCGCCGGCCGGGTTGGAAATCTCCGCCTGCCACCGGCCCACGGCCGGATTCTTGGATGACTCCGATGGCGTGGACTCGGAATGTCGGCATGCGCTGATGGCAGTGGCGATCACGATCGCCACCGCGAAGCGTGCGATCGCGCTTATTGTAAATGATCGAGGTTGGCGCAGGATTGAATGGCCGATGACTGCCTGATGACTCATTGCCGTGGTCCCCCACTCCTACGATGGCCGAGGAGCACCGCTCTGGGCTGGCGCTCGCAGTGACAATAGTCCCCAATGCTGTAAAAAATCTACGTCTATTTCCAATCCCGTAAACCTTCATAAGGCTGAATGCTTCCTGCGTGGCAGCCTTGCTGAGGAACGCCATTCAATCTATAGAACGCGTTGGAATCGGAGAGCGAAAACGGAAATTCCTGCTCCACTTCCTGCAAACATAGGGTTAACGGGAGCATCATGAGATTGCGCCGCGGATTGGGAATTCACCGCATGGAGAAAAACCTGATGCTAAAGTTCGTTGCGGTGACGGCGATGCTGCTGATTGTCAGCGCGTCACCGAACGCGCGCGCGGACGACGCGATGAAACTCTACCAGGCACTGCTCACCAAGCAGCTGGCGCCGATGCCGCAGGGATTTTCCTCCGCAACCTTGGGCTCGATGCCTCTAAATCCGGCGTCCCAGCGAGCCGGAATGGTAGGGATCGCCAAAATCACTTTGGCGGGCAAGGATACAAAGGGCGAACTACGATATGCGGTGTTTTCCACCAAGCAAGATTTTGAAGCCTATGTGCGAGAATTCAGCATGCCGGGGAATCCGATTTTTTTCCCCTACTTTCCAAAGGCGGATTGCACCTCGCATGGCAATCAGCAGGCGTGCAAAATTGAAGCTGGCACCGTCATGATCATGGCGATCATCACCGACCTGACGGAGGGTATTCACCGAACCACTGCCGGTACTTTGGCGAAGGCCGCGCTCGAACATCTCCGCAACGTCAGGCAATCGATTGGGCAACCCGCGCCGCCGCCGGAGTGAGCGATCGCTTGCCGGGCGCGAGATAACTGAAATCGGCCAGCTCTTCCATCGCAACGACTGGTGCGCGCCGCGAGTCAACAGGATTTGAACCCATCGGTCACGATTAACTCAGCATGGGTGCACGTTCCTGGTCCACAACGCCGCATCTCCTTCTGGAATAGATCGATGGCTTCCTGGTCGCGCCATGGCTTCAACCTGATCCGTCGGCAGCCAAACGATCACCAAAACTCGAGGTTGCTCGAGCGGTAGAGCGTTGGTTCCTTCGATCGTATAATGAGCTCGAAACGATACGGCGGGCGCGGTGCCGGCCAGGTATTGGAGATTTCAAAATGTCACGAGTCACGATTATTCTGGTAATTATGGTTGTTGCCTGCGCGCCTGTAGCCTATAGCGCGGACACTGCAGTCAGCACCGATCACGCCGCCGATTCTTCTACGACGGTGCACACGAAGACCGTGCACAAGCATCGTAGCCATCATCATTTTCATCCCGTCAATGAGGCGTCCAGAATCGCTCATCATCCAGTTCACGAGAACGTCCGAAGCTATACACGATGCAACGGGTACGAAGCCTGAGCGTCCCAAACCGGACCCCTATCAAGGTCGCTAGACGAAGATCGAGCGCGAGCCTCGAGCGTCGCGACGATATCCGTGCCCCGTAGCGATGCAGCATCGAGAAAGCCTTTCCCTAGTAGTCCGGGAAAATGCCGCCTTGGGTTGTGAACGGCGAGGTGTACGGATAGGTAGAAATCGTCTGGTCAGGCGCAAAATTTTCCGGCACGCTCACAGCATTATCCTGCGCGTAGAATGGGCGTCCGAAAATTCCAAACGAAGGTCCGCTGCCGGTTCCAAAATCGACCGCGTTAACACCGACGCGATGTACCAGCGGAAAACCGAAGTCCAGACGCACCGGGATCTGTAGACTCCCGCGGGTCCCTGCGATCCGGAGTCCCACTCCAACCGTGGCGAGGAAGTTCGACGCCTCAAGGGATCGGTCACGTCCCCAGACCTCACCGCCATCGAAAAAACCGACCGCGCCGAGCGACATCAGGTGGAAGAGGTCTTGCGCGATGGACACGCGATCCTCGAGGTGCATCATCAGTCGGCGCGACCCGCCGATAAAGTTCACCGGGTAGCCGCGCAAACCACCGTCGTCACCGCCTGCGACGAATTCATGATCGCGGAAAAGGCCGCTGGAGAAATCTCCGCGGGCATCGGCCACGAAGGTTTGGGGATGACGATCGATGTCCGGCAGCCGCTGATACACGGTACTTTCCGCGGTCAAGAAAGAATCGCGCAGGCGGCCGCCCCGTAACCGTCCTGCCGTCTGAAGATATAGCCACGCATAGGTATCGTCGGTGAGCTTATGGCCTTTACTAAAAGAGCTTCCGAGGACCAGTTCATTGCTGCTCGCACCGATGACTTCCGGCGAATATCCTAAGCGTAGCTCGCATGCCAAACCGAGGTCCTTGTCCTCCGGATGGCCTAGCTCATCGAGGAAGTACGTCTTGATAAAGTCTGGCCACCACTCGGTATAGGTTGCCTCGAGGGCGTGGGTCCGACGGTCCTGCAGGCCGAGCTTGCTGACGGACTGAAAATTGTGAACGGTAGTAAAGGTATCGTCCCATTCCTGGTAGCGCATACCTATGCGACGCACCAGGTCATGCGTCGCCACCAGCGCGAGGTCGCCCTCGGCAGCCATCGCGGTCTGGATGCGCCGGAATGCGATCGGTTGTGCGGCGGGAATCGAAAACAATCGTTCACGATCGACGATGTAGGAAGGTGACAAACTGAGCGAGTAAGGCACCTCGATGGAGTAGAAAGGATGTTCCACGAGCAGGGATCGGATTCGGCCGTCACTGTCCTCGCTTCCGATCGCGAGCAGCTGCCAATGGCTGCCGAATACTCGCGGGTCGTTGTAGCCGACGATATTGAGGTTGCGATAAAGCTCGTTGCCTCGAAAGACCTCGGCCGCTTTGTCAAATCCCAACAGGTTGTATTCTGCGATTCCCGCGCCTCCGGTGACGTGGTTGCCGCCCAGAAACGCCAAGCTGACCTTGGGCTGCAAAGTCCACGCATCCTCGGTGGTCACGTCTACATCGTCGGCGGCAGGATCGTCAGCGGCAGTTGTCGAAGCTCACATGCGCATCGCGGAAAATGCCCAGGGCGCGCAGATTGCGTTCCGTCTCGGTCAGGATCGCAGGGTCAACGGCCTCGCCACGATGAAAAAGAAGTTCGTTCTCGATGACGCTCTCGCGCGTCCTGATATGGATCCGGTTTGCCCATCCGATGATATCCATCTTTTCGGGCCCGTTGAGGTAGCGTATTTCGGCACCTAACGGAAGACGATCCATCCAGGCATCGTCGGCCAGAAGTCCTAGCTTCTGTTCTTCGTCGGTGAAAACGTTTTGACGGACAATCCGAATGTGGCGGATACGCGCGCTGGCCGAACTGCGCGGACCCGTCATCGCACCATGCCTCGAAGAGATAGCGACAATCGACGCCACGATCTGTAGCGTGATCCCAATAATGTTTCGAGCAGAGAGTTTGAATTTGAAGAGCTTGCGAGTCCCCACGCTCCTACCCCAACACTTCGGACCGCCTATTCATTCCTGAGCGATGCGTTGAGCGCAAGCCATTTCGGTCGTTCGATGTGGCTTGGTCTTCGTCCGGCGAGGAGAATGGTGCAGCAGATGCCAGAAACGAAGCCTGATTCGCAATCAGAAACCTCCGCCGGCGCTGCTTCGGTGGTTGTCCCGCTTTTGGCTTCGATGGTGCAAGGCCTGATACGCGGTGTGAGCTTTTTACAGCGGGCGGGTAGCAGCCTCGATCAAGCGATGGGGAGGTATCTGGAGGCGCGACATCTGAAAACAGCGGGAAAGAGCCAGGCACTCGCACTAATCGGATCGGGCGCGATCCTTGTCGCCGCCTTCGCGCCGATCCTGAATGTTCCGGTCGTAGGCGCCGTGACCTACTTCAATGGAGATAGCCGACTAGCTCTGGTGACCGGCGTGCTTTTGGTTGCTTTCGGAATCGTCTCGCTGCTGTTCGCTCTTGTCGAGAAATATTCGTGGCTTTATCCGATTGGATTCTGCGTAGTCCTGATCGCCATTGGCACGCTGCTGAGTTGGAAATGGTATCAGTCTCACGTCAGCACAGCGCCGAGCGCACCGCCCTCCGGCTTGCTTGACTATTTTACGCAATCCGCTTCGAAGGGGATCGTAGGGCGTTCCAGCACGTCTTTCGGACTTCCGCTGCTGATTTATGGCGCGGTGCTTTTGATGCTGGCCGCCCTTGTGCGCCCGCGCGAGGTTGCGGAGGTCAATCCCGAATCGCCACCAGGTTGATCAATGTCTCTTCGTGATTGGCCGATGGAGTGACGCCGAACCAACGCTCCGCCATTGCGAAGTCGGAACGACTCCACCACAAATAAGGATAAGAAACTGCATTCGACCGAACTTCGAATCCCGCATCGCGAATCATGGTGAGATATTCCGCGGCGGTTCGTTGCACCTCCATCGGATGGCGAAAGAGCATGCGTATGATCCAGGAATGGATGTACTTGCGCGTCGATTCGGCAAATAGAAGCACCCCATCGTGCCTTAGCACCCGACGAAATTCTCGCAGCGCGCGATGCTGATCGATAAGGTGATGGAAGGTCTGATGACAGAACAACATGTCGACGGACTGGTCGGCGATCGGCAGCGATGAACTCGAAGCTCTCCGGAATTCGACGGGAAGTCCTTGCCGTTTCGTCTCGAGGCTCGCGCTCGCGAGCATTGCTGGATCAATATCGACGCCCAGCATTCTAACTGGCCGGAACCGATCGTTGAGCATCATGAATGAGCGCCCGAAGCCGCAGCCAACATCCAAAATCACCGGGTACGATGCGCGCCGCTGTTCGATGAGCCGATCGAGATCATCGATCGCGCGCTTCAGTACGTGTTTGGTCCACGTCTCGGTGCCGAGAAACCACACTCCGAAGCGCGATTCTGGGACGTAAAGTCTCGACCAGCGCTCTTCATGGGCGGCGCCCTCAAGTGCGTGAATCGACGTTTCGATCACTTGGCGCGTCTACTCCAAAGTGGTTTCAGGAGCTGCAACTGAAGGCCGAAGACCGAATAGATCCGCGAGCGACAGCGCGTAGAACACACTTTTGAAAGCGAGGAACGGCGCTGAATATCGCCAGTCGCGCTGCAGGTTTCCGGCCAGGATCGAAACCAGACCCGCCCGCATCTGAAAACTCTCGCTGGGCGCCATGAACATATCGCGTAAAATCGGATGGTTGATGCGATAGATAAGCCAGCCGATTTTGTCCATCGATCGTCGCATGCGCCGTTCGGCCTTGCGCGCCATCGCGAGACCGGCCTTCGGATTGTCGAGCCATGTGATGGCGACCTCGGCGCCGATCTCGCCCGACGTCATCGCCAGCAGGACGCCGCTGGAGAAAACCGGATCGATGAAAGCGAACGCATCGCCAATCATGAAGTACCCTTCGCCGCACGCGGACTTCGCGCGGTATGAGTAGTTTCCCGTGGTGATTACTTCCGAAGCCAACTCCGCCCGCGCCATGCGCGCGCTGACGCTGGCGCTGTCGCGTACCTTTTCGAAGAAGAAGTCCTGCACGCTGCTGCGGCGATTCTTGAATGCTGCCTGATTGCCGACAAAACCGACGCTCATGGTGTCGCCCGGCAGCGGGATCATCCAGAACCATCCGTCCTTGACCAGATGCACTGTGATGTATCCCGCCATCCTGCCGACCCGGTATTCGACGTTGCGAAAATGCGCGAACACCGCGGCGGTGGAATTGTACTTGTTCGTTTCTCTGGAGCGAAACTTGGTGGCCAAAAAAGCGTCGCGACCGGAAGCATCGAGGATCAGTCGGGGCGTGAAGACGCGAGGCGTGCCATTCGAGTCCTGCACCGATACGCGGGGGCGCGTCCCGCCTGCGCCGAAAGTCACATCCGTCACCACCGTGCGCTCATAGGTTCGCGCGCCTTTGCGCCTCGCATTGGCGAATAGCGCCACATCGAATTCCGCGCGTTTGACTTGGTAACTATGAGTGTATTCCCGATCGAGGCCGGCCGCAAAGTTGAACTCGACGCTGGTGCCGGTTTCGTCCGAGACGAACTCGGCGCCCGGTTTGAGCACCCCTATTTTGGCGATTTCTTCCCGCACCCCGAGCCGTTCGAGGATCGCGAGATTTCTCGGCAGCAGCGACTCCCCGATGTGAAAGCGCGGATGCGCATCTTTTTCGAGCAGGACCACGTCCTTGCCCCGCTCGGCGATCAACGCCGCGGCGGTCGAACCGCCGGGTCCGCCACCGATGATCAGGACCTCGCAAGGCTCGCCCGCCGGAGGGTGCGCAGAAGGGACCAACGTGCTGTAAGAGCAAACGGGTCTTCTCTGATCTTTAGTGCGAGGGCCACACACGAACGCCGCAACTTTACGACGAATCTCATTGCCAGCGGCGAGGCGTATCATATTCCCGTCATCCTGGAACCATGGAGGACTTCATCTAATTAAAACACATCGGGAACTCTATTCGAAACGAATCAATATGTTGAGCACAGAGCCTAAACTGAACATTGTAACTCGGGTGCCGAAAAGCTAAGGCTAAACACCAACACTTTGGTGGCTCTCGAATCGGAGGAATCAGGCGTGGCGATAATCAGAAAAATCACGTTAATTGCGCTTGCTGTGTTAACTCTGGCTGCAACCGCTGACGCGCGCAACGATGCCTATACTTTGAACGAATCCGACGTTATGAGCGATCCTGGGTTTAAGCAACTCGGCGGTGGCGTGGGCTTATACTTTGCCAATGACACGGCACCGAAAATCGCTCAGAATCTCGGTGACTCCGTGGGTAATAAAATCGCCAAGACCCGCGGCGAACCGGATGAGCAGTGGTGTAAAGAGGCGGCGTTGGGAGCTTTGTCCGAACTTCGCGATGAAGCAATTAAAAGGGGCGGAAACGCGGTGGTAAACATTGAAAGTTTTTGGAAAGGGGGCGAACTCCCAGACAAGTCTAAGTACGAATGTCATGCTGGTGGTACCGGAGGGCATGTGTCATTCAAGGGCACAATCGTCAAGGTTGCGCAATAATCGGCGTCTTACTCCCGAGATCTCGGTCCTGTGAGTCAAACCGACGGGGCCTAAGATTCGTCAAGCAATTAGGCTTCAATGCTGATCGGGACGCAAAAGCTATGGCGAACGCATAGTCGTCGGAAAGGTCTCCAATTAAAAATAACCATTGTCGCCCGTCGATTGTCGTCTGCCAGATGCCAGAATTCGGCGCATTCGAAAAATAATCGCGCCCGTCGGCCAGCATCGGAAATCCAATCCCGCAGGCCTTGGCCAGTGCTTCTCTAAGCGTCCAAATACGATAAAAGGCGACCGGCCCCTCGGACTCGACGATTCCTTGCTCTTGGCGACCGAAAGCGTAGTTTGCCAACTCGTAAATTGACCGCTCCGGTACGCGATATTCCAAGTCGACACCGATCTGACCGAGGTCGGTGATGGCCGCAAGCGCGAAAAGGCCGCTATGACTAAGTGACACCTCGATCACGTTCGGGGCGCCCAGACCGGCGAGAGCAGGTCTGCCATCGTCATTGCGCGCGAGTTTCCATTGAACTGAGGGACGGTCCACCGCGATCTCCAGGAGATCCTGCACCAGTGATTCGGCCGCACAGGATTGCATGACGCGGCGTGTACGGCTACCGAGTGGTGCGTGACTTGCCTGAGTCGCAACACCGGTTGTCTGTCCAGCAGCAATGCGATAGGCGACTGTGAGCATTCAGACTCCTCAAGCTCATCACACCATATGGAAAAACCGGCCAGTAACCTAGCTTTACTGGCGTAGCTTCTTCCCTCGCATTACTTCGTAAGTTTCAACATCGGCGTCATATGCAGCCTTTTGCGCGGCACATTTTCCGGCGTCGCCGGCTTGCGCAAGACACTGTTTGTATGCCGCGTCGGACTCTTCAAGATTATTCGCAGCAGTATGTCTCGCCCACGCACCGCATCCTGACACAATTGGAATCATCGCTGCGAGAAGTATCGCGCTTGCTTTCATTTGTCACGCTGCCTTAATTGGATGTTACACTACAGAGTGCGATTAGGAAGGCGCCTAACTATATGGCTTTCTTACGGAATAAATTTAACATGAAGTCATCGCATTCGCTTAAAAAATTCTGTCAGTTCTGGATACTTAAATGACGTCCAGCGCCGCGAAACCGGTCTCTCATTCGCGTTTCCGCATTGAAGACTGGGCGGCTTGTGGGCTTGGATTGCAAACGCGTGAGGATTGGGTAGAGTGGTCGCGAGGGGTAGGAACGCAGCTTGATGCAGCGTCTTCCAGCTCCGTATTGGAGTTGCCTCCTACGCTGCGCAGGCGCATCAGCGTGGTCGGTCAAATGGCCTTCCGAGCCGCATACGCGCTTTCCAAGCAGCCGACCGCGCGGTTCATCTTTTGTTCCCGTCATGGCGAATTCGACCGGACCGTGCGTATTCTCTATTCGCTCATCGCCGAAGAACCAGTATCGCCTGCAGATTTCAGCCTCTCGGTCCACAACGCGCTTGCGGGCCTGCTCTCGATCGAATGGGGCAACACTGCAGGTCACACGGTCATCGCGGCAGGTATCGACAGCTTCTGTTACGGACTGCTGGAAGGAGTCGTTTCCCTCGATGCCTCATCGCCCGATGATCGCGTAATGGTGGTCTATTTCGACGACGCGATCCCGCCACCCTATGACGAAATCTCGGGACCGGCCGATACTTGCGTCGCTTTGGCGCTCCTTCTTGCCCCGCCGCGACGCGACGACGCGGATTTCAGCCTCGTCGCCGGTCGGCGCGAGCTCGGCGCTATCGCACAATCGGCGAGCGGGCAGGCGCTGGATTTCATTCGCTTCATGCTTTCCAGCGATCGCGAGAGAACTTCGATTGGTGAGCGTGCGACGTGGCATTGGCGGCGCGGTGATTAGACGACTCTTTTATATATGGCGCCTGTTCTGGACCGCGTTCGC
>CAWBJR010000006.1:0-415881 GCA_963789085.1 uncultured delta proteobacterium
GGCGGAGCGATTTCTGCCGGAACCCGGCTGCCCTTCGGCGGCATCTATGGCGATGCGCTGAACAAGATGTGGAACTTCGGCTTCTACAACTATGCCGCGGTGCTGAGCTTCTCGTTCCCCATCGACGATGCTGCCGCCCGCGCGTCGCTCGCCCAGGCGCGCGTATCGTACGAACAATCGCGCATGCAGTATCGCGCGCAGCTTTCGTCCGCGGTGGTGCAAATCGAAAACGCGCTAGCCAACCTCTATGCCGACGTGAGGCGCGCGCAGGCCACCGAGCAGGCGACCTTCTACGCGCGGCAAGCGCTCAACGATGAGAACGTGCGCTTCCGCGTCGGGATGGCGACCACACACGATCTGCTACAGTTTCAGGAAGAGGAGGTCGCGGCGGAAGGCGGCCAGGTGCAGGCGTTTGTGGACCTCGAGAATGCGAAAATCAACCTGCTGCATGCCGAAGGCACGCTGCTTACGTCATTCAATATCAACTTCCAGCTTCAGGATCCGCACGAAGTGCCGTGGTACGCTGCGTTCTGAGGACTTAACCCCTAGCCCCTTTCCTTTAGGGAAGGGGGATCAGACAAAAAAGAGAGAGCCTGAGCATCGATGCTCAGGCTCTTTGCTTTTGTGCAATCTCCCTCGCCGGATTGCTCGCCTACGCTCGCAACCGTCCTCTCATCGGGAGAGTGAATATACGCGCTCGCTACTTCGCGCCGTCGATGGTGACCTTGCGGCTCTCGAAGCGCCATCCGTCGGCGCCCTTGCGCAGTTTGTCATTGTAGTGCCCCGCGGCGGACAGCGCGGCCTTGCCGTCCTTGCAATGATAATAGGTCAGGTAGCAGCAGCCGGCGGCCTTGTCGCCGTCGATTTTGAAGATGACATTCGTCATCTGATGGAACGGCTTGGCGCCGCCGAGGCTGTCCTTGTATATCGCAGTGAAGCGGCGCAAACCGTCGCGCCCTGAATGCTTGCCGAAGCGCGGGCTCTCGAACACCCCGTCTTCGGTGAAGCAGTCGATCCATTCATTGAACTGCCCGTCGTCGATGTTGTGCGCATAGCGCGCGTACAGTTCACGAATCTCTTCGCGATCCTCGCTGGTTCCGGTGAGCGTCCCCATCTTTCACCTCACACAAAAATTAGATTACATTCGCTTCGCGCAAACGCGCGACGTCGTCCCAGCTATAGTCAAGCAGTTCCGTCAGCAGCAGTTCCGTATGTTCCCCCAGCTCCGGCGCGTGGCCGCGCGGCTGCCCCGGCGTCGCGCTCAGCCGCACCGGCATCCCGAGCACTTGCGTTTTGCCGATGCCGGGAATCTCGTGATCGACGATGTACTCATTCGCCCTGACCTGCGGATCGTCGGGAAGGTCGCTGACGGAATTGACGATGCAGAAGATGAAGTCACCGCCCGCCTTGAGGATCTTCATCCATTCGTCGCGAGGTTTCTCGGCGAACTTGCGATCGAGGATCGGAATAAGCTCGCGCGCATTTTTTCCACGCGATCTCATATCGGCGTAGCGAGAATCCTCGGCGAGTTCCTTGAAGCCCATCGAGACGCAGAAATCTTTCCAATAGCGATCCGGCTGTAGCATCGCGAGCGCAAGCCATTTGCCGTCGGCGCATCGATAATGATTCCACAGCGGATTGAACGACTCCTCGCGGGTGTTCTTCGCGAACTCCTTGCCCATGATGGTGCGCATCGTGACGTTGAGTCCCTGCAACGCCATCATCGAGCCGAGATGCGAGGCGTCCACCTGCTGGCCGACGCCGTAACGTTCGCGCGCGAGCAACGCCGCGAGCACGCCGTACGCGAGCATGATCGCGCCCATCTGGTCCGCGATGCCGCCGGTGGTGTAGATCGGCTCCTCGGAATGGACGCCGTGGGTGTACATCACACCGGAGCGCGCCTGCCCGAGATAATCGAAGCTCGGGTCCGCGCTGTCGGGCCCCTCGGGGCCGTAGCCGCTCGAGTTGGCATAGATGAGGCGCGGGTTGTGCGCGCGCAACGAGTCGTAGTCGAGGCCGAGACGCTTCGCCACGCCCTTGCGGAAGTTCTGCACGAAGACGTTGCTCTTCGCGGCGAGCTTGTGCACGATCTCGCGCGCCTCGGGCCGCTTCAGATCGAGCGCGATACTCTGCTTGTGACGATTATTCGCCTCGAAGTAGAAGTTGCGTCCTCCGCGCGAGGTATCTCCTCCCGCGGCCGCCATGATGCCGCGTCCGGGGTCGCCCTTGTCGCGCTCCTCGATTTTGATCACCTCGGCGCCCAGGTCGGCAAGCATCACGGTCGCCACCGGTCCCTGTTGCCAGATCGTCCAATCGAGAACCCTGATTCCTTTGAGTGGGCCTTCCATGAGGCTGATGTATACCACAACGCCGCCTAATACTCGCGCCTCGTGAAGGGACGGCGCTTGAGTTTAGACGCACATCGGACAATCTATTGGACGTGGACGCGGCGCGGCACTTCGCAAATTTTCTCTATCCGCCACGATGCGCGGTATGCGGCGATCGATTCGATCTCGCGTCGGCGCATCGCGTATGTGCGCGATGCCTCTCGCGTACCGAAAAAATTGCCGAGCCCATCTGCTCGATCTGCGGCGCTCCAATGCAATCGGCGGCGGCAATCGACGATCGATGCGCGAGCTGCCTGGAGCGGCGCCCGCATTTCGCCAGCGCCCGCTCCGTCGCGCGCTATCGCGCGTCAGCCGAGAGCGATCGCCGCTCGCTGCCATCGCTGATTCGGCGGCACAAATACGGCCTCGATCAGTCGCTGCAAAAGGCGCTCGCGGAATTCCTCGGCGACGCTCTCCCCTACTCCGCGGCCGATTGCGATGTCGTCATTCCGGTGCCGCTTCATCGGCGTCGGCTATGGTGGCGCGGTTTCAACCAGGCCGCCTTGCTGGCGCGGACGATTTCGCACCGTCTCGGCAAGCCGCTCGATCTACAAACTCTCACGCGTATGAAAGTAACCACGCCGCAAACCAGCCAGGATCACGATGCGCGACGGCGTAACGTCCGGCGCGCCTTTTCCGTCGCGCGCACAGCTCGTATCAAAGGACGGCGCGTGCTGCTCGTCGATGACGTCATGACCACGGGCGCCACCGTCGACGAATGCGCGCGCGTATTGATGGCAGCGGGCGCTTCCCGCGTCGATGTCCTCACGCTGGCGCGAGTGTTGTGACCTCGGCAGATCGCATCAAGTGGGAGGGCACACATCGCGGCAAGGCCGCGGGTGGCGAGCCCGAGCCATTCGTCGCCGAGATGATGCCGCTGCTTCCGCGCGCCGGTCTCGTGCTCGATGTCGCGGCGGGACGCGGGCGCAATGCCCTCGCGCTCGCGGGTGCCGGAATGCGCGTCGTCGCAGCGGATTTCTCGCAAGTCGCGATGCGAGCTCTTACAGAACTCGCGCACTCAGCAGGCCTTGCAATATGGCCGCTGATGGCCGACTTCGATAACTTTGCTTTCCACGATCGCACCTTCGATGCGATCGTCGACGTAAATTTTCTTGACCGCGCGCTCTTTCCGGAGTTCGCGCGCGCACTCAAACCGGGAGGGATTTTGCTCGCCGAAACTTTCCTCGTCGATCAGGCCGAGATCGGGCATCCGAAGGACCCGCGCTTCCTGCTGAAGCATTACGAATTGCGCGAATTGGTAAGCGGCCTCGAATTGCTGCGTTATCGCGAAGGCCTCGTCATCTACCCTGATGGTTCGCCTGATGGCTCGCGAGCGTGGCGCGCTGGCGTAGTGGCGAGGCGACCACGCTGATGGCTTTCACCTCGACATATAAAGATGCGGGCGTCGACATCGAGCTGAAGGAATCGCTGATTCCGACGTTTCGCAAGATCGCGCGCGGCACCAAAGGCGCGCGCGTGCTCGGCGGCATCGGAGGATTCGGCGCGCTGGTCGCATTCGATGGGGCGAAGAAGATGCGCGCGCCCGTGCTGGTCTCCGGCACCGACGGTGTCGGCACCAAGCTCAAGGTCGCGCAGGCAGTCGGCCGGCACGACAGCGTCGGCATCGATTGCGTCGCGATGTGCGTCAACGACATCATCTGCCACGCCGCCAAGCCGCTGTTTTTCCTCGACTACATCGGCACTGGCAAGCTCGAGCGCGGCGTCGCCGTGCAAATCGTCGAGGGCGTCGCGCGCGGATGCGCGCTGGCCGGCATCAGTCTGGTCGGCGGCGAGACTGCGCAGCTCGGCGACGTTTACCAGCCCGGCGAGTATGACCTCGCGGGATTTGCGGTCGGCGTGGTCGAGCGCGACGCGATTCCGAATCCCAAAACAATTCGCCCCGGCGATGTCGTCATCGGGCTCGCCTCGAGCGGGCTTCATTCCAACGGATATTCGCTCGCGCGCAAAGTCATCGCGGAGCGCGAGGTGCGTCTGAGCGAACGCATCGGGGAGCTCGGCTGCACGCTCAAAGATGAGTTGCTCCGTCCAACGACCATCTACGCGAAGATCGCGGCCGAGCTTTTCGTGAAGTTCAACATCAAGGGACTGGCAAACATCACCGGCGGCGGCGTGCTGGAAAATCTCCCGCGCGTGATGCCGGAGAAGGTTCAGGCTGTCATCGATCGCGGGAGCTGGCCGGTGCCGCCGATCTTCCGATTTATCCAACGGCTCGGTGCCATCGATCAGGCGGAGATGGATCGCACCTTCAACAATGGCCTCGGGATGGTCGCGATCGTCGCCCGCGACGACGCCGATCGTATTGTGAAGTTGCTGCGTCGGCGCCAAATTCCAGGATTTGTCATCGGTGAGATTCGTCGCGGCGCGCGTTCCGTAGTCCTGAAATAGAAGGCAAAGATGGTTATCTTTGGCTTGGATCGATAATCGAGTTGCGCAAGAATGTTGGTGGAGGCATCCCGTGGCTAAAGTTGAGGTTTATACGACGACGTTTTGCCCCTATTGCGTGCGTGCGAAGTCGCTGCTCAAAAGCAAAGGCGTGCAATTTACCGAGATTGACGTGACCGAAGACGCGGCGCTGCGTCAGAAGATGGTCGAGATGTCGGGCGGACGCAGGACCGTTCCGGAGATTTTCATCAATGACAAAATCGTCGGAGGCTTCGATGAGCTGAAGGCGCTGGATGAGGCCGGCAAGCTCGACCCGATGCTCGCGTCCTGAGCGCCTCGGAAAGTTAGCGCGGAAAAAGGGCAGACCTGCAATGCAGGCCTGCCCATGTTTTGTGAAGTGGGCGCTAGTTGCCGCTCGGCGACGCGACCATCCCTTCGTTCATCTTGTGCAGCATTGCGCGGTCGGTCGAGGATTCATACTGAATCGCCTCCGCCGAGACTTTCACGGTGCTGCCGTCGTCTGAAACGTCGGTCTTCTCCTTGACCAGCGCATCCAGCGTGTCGGGCCATTTCGCATAAGCCATGTCCTTCAGCTTTGCCTTGATCTTGGACTCGTTGATGGCGTCAGGCGAAAAGGGCTCGTTGTAGGTCACATCACCCAACACGGTGAAAGGTTTGTTCGATGGAGGATCATCGGGAGTGACGTAAATATGCGCGATATCGACGCGCGTCACGAACTGTTGCTGCTGCTGTTCGTGCGCCTGGCGCTCAGCCTGAACCGCGGCACACGATGCTAGGGCAAACGCGCTGATGGCGATCACAAATGACCGGCCGAACCATTTTAGAAACATTTTTGTCCCCGTTCGATCGTAAGAGTGAGAGTCAATTTCCTATATATCTCTTTGTCGGGAATCTTGTCTAATCGCCGGTTGGTCATTGTCAATTGAATACTCATCGTCGTCGCAGCCAACTTCGGAGCCCCATGAGTCCACCGTCCTCGAATCCGGTCACGGATCCACGAATCAATCATGTTCTGGATCGGCTGCACGCCCGTGCCCGCCGGGAGCTGCCGGGGCTCGCCGTCCACCTCGGGTTGGAGGCCGTGAAGGGGCTGGTGGGCGCGCAACGTTATGACGAGGCAAAATATGTCCGCGACAAGCTGATTCCGATCGGTCGGGGCCAAGGCTGGCTGATTTACATGCTATGCCGCAGCGTTGCGGCCCGAAGGGTGGTCGAGTTCGGAACCTCGTATGGGGTTTCCACACTCTACCTTGCCGCGGCGATGCGCGACCAGGGCGGCGGCCTCGTCATCGGGACCGAAATTGAACCCGAAAAGGCGCGCCATGCGCGCAATAATTTCACGGAAGCCGGAGTTGCCGATCTGATTGAACTTCGCGAGGGCGATGCCCTCGTTACGCTCAAAGACTGCGGCGGCCCGGTCGATTTTCTGCTGGTGGACGGTTTCCCCAAACTCGCCAGACCCATCATCGAATTGATGGCGCCTCAGCTACGCAAGGGCGCGATCGTCGTCGCCGATAACGTGGGGCATTTTCCACGAAGCTTCGTCGACTATCTGGACTTTGTGCGGCGTCCGGCCAACGGCTTCGTTTCGACTCTCCTGCCCTTGAGGGGCGGGACCGAGCTCTCTGTGAAAACCGGCGGACCGGATTTACGCGCCTGGTGAGTTGCACGCGAACCCCCTTCGGGGTTCGCGACGAGAGAACTACGCAAAACCGCAAAGCGGATTTAGACGCTCGCCGATGCAGGCCGATGCGCCCCCGGTTCGCTCCCGCTACAATCGCCGGGTGACGAAATTCGCGATTAGCTTCCTGCTCGTGTTCGGCGAACTCGCCTTTGGCGGCATGTTCGCCCTCGCGATACCGCCGTTTTTCAAGATTGAGCGCGGATTCTACAAATCCACCGCCTCGGTCTACCTGGCATCCGCGCTGATGACGACCGTCGGCCTCGGGATGCTGGCATGGCGCGGAAGTCCCAACCCCGGCTTGACTACGTCCCGCCTCTGGATCGTAAGCGCGATATGGATCGTTTTCTGCGCGCTGTTTGCGCTCTACATCGTAACCTTATGGACCGATAACGGCAGCCTCCGCGCGCGCGCCTTCAGTCTCGGATTGCTGGCGGGACTCATCGCGGTCATCGCGCTGGTATTGCTGCTGAAGCCTGCGACGCTCGGCACGGTCGCCGCGGTCGCCTATATCCTCACCGCGATAACCTCCGCGATGGTGCTCGGGCTGGTCAGCGGCGCGATGATGTTCGGTCATTGGTACCTGATCGATCTGGGCATGGATGTGGAATATCTACGCAGCTTCATCCGCTTCATCGGCGCTGCGCTCGTCGCCGATCTCATCGCGATGGCGCTCGCGCTAGCGATGCTTGGGCTCTTCGGCGGCCACGGCGGAGTCGCGGCGATCGACGACCTGTTCGGCAGCCACTTCATGCTGTTTGCGATGCGCGTCGTGCTCGGTCCGGTCGCCTCGATCGTGCTGGCGTGGATGTGCTGGCAGACGCTGAAAATCCCGCAGACCATGGCAGCGACCGGCCTGCTCTACATCGCGCTGATGTCGGTGGTGGTCGGCGAGATGCTCGGGCGCTTCATCCTGTTTCGGACCGCGCTTCCGCTCTGATAAAAATGATGTCGGCCAACTGTGAGCGACGACTACGACAGCGAGCGTTTCCCCGGCAACTTCTATCCCGGCATGATCATGCGCCTCGATCGGACGCGCGGGCGCGGTATCGTGCGCTCGCACACCGGCAAGGAGATTCCGTTCGAGTTCCCGCACGTCGCGATCGTGGGTGCGGAGATCGGCGGCAAGACGCCGGGGATGGAACTGCTGCGCGAGGGCGACAGCATCGGCTTCGACGTTGGATGGACCTCGCACGGCCTGCGCGTCACCCTCATCAAGCCGAAACAGAGCTAGTCAGTTCGGTCCCGTTGTCGGTGACCGATCTCCGGTGTGGCTTATTCGATCGTCGGCTGCTCAAGTCCGCGCACCAAGCGTACTTCACTCAGCGAGGTGTCTACCTCCGCGTTGCGCACGGAAATCGCTGAAAGGAGTGTATACGACGCCTGATTCAATTTTGAGATTGGTAGAGCCGCAAGCTAAGTCGCTCGAGCTGCGACGACGAGAACCGTCGGCACCTCCACGAAGAGTTCAGCGCGTGCTGCATCCGCGCCCGATAATGGCTCCTCAAGACGTTCCACTGCAAACCCGGCGGCGATAAGATCGTTGATATACGTAGAAAATTTACGATGATACGAGCCCATTCGTCCACGAATACCATCGCCGCCGGAGTTGAAGAATCCCTCGGACGCGTAGCGGCGAACCGTTACAGCGATCGGCTTGCCGCCTTCGTCAAAGATGTACTCTGGCGCGTTTTTTACGTGATAAGGTCGACCTTTAAAGCATGGATGAAGTAAAGAAAAGACGAAAGGACCGCCAAGAACTAGAACGCGACGAACAGCTGCGAACAGCTTTCGATGGTCTGCAACATCCATCATTGCAAGCTGAGAGACTACCACGTCAAAGCTGCCATCGGGTACCAATCGAAGTTCCTGGGCATCGTCAACTCGATAAGAGAGTTCGGAAACACGCGCGCGCCGCTTCGCCTCCTCAATGAGCGCTGCCGATGTATCAATTCCAACCACCTACCAGGCGCCGCGCGTCAGCAAATATCGACCGAGATTTCCTTCCCCGCAGCAGAGATCGCAAACGCGGGCATTCACAATCCGATCGCCCAGACAGTTAACAAACGTCGAAGGCAGCAAGTTGATATAGCTATCCTTTAGCCTTAGCTCCCGGTCGATATACTCAAGATAAAGTGTGGCATGTTTGTCGTAAACGCTCGTGTCCATGTTCGCTCCCTACTTTAGGTCTGCCCCGTAACATCTGAGTGCTGTGTATCGACCCACCTGACCTGCCCCACGGAAGCAGGCCGATCGAGAGTTAGCGGTTCCTAGTGGATTACGAATGGTACCAGCATCGCAGTCTTGCGTGCATAGGTGTCATAGGCGTTTTCGCCCAGTTCGGCGCGTAAGAAGCGTTCCTCCCGTCGCGCTTTAGTGTAAAAGGCGATCGTCATAATGGCGGCGCCCAGCAGCGCGAACGAGGTTCCTTTCTCGAACGCGGTTGCTAATGCGGCGAGGATGAGGCCGGCGTAGATGGGATGTCGCACGAAGCTATACGGCCCCGTTGCGACGACATGATGACCGACTTTCTTGACCACCAAGTCCGACCAAAGACGGCCAAGGTGAATTCGCGCCCACCAGGTGAACGAGAGTCCGGCGGCCGTCATCGCGACCAATATCCATTTCGCAGCGCCGCCAAGCTGCCAAAGCTGTACCTGCGCGTAGTGAGGGCCCAGAGGAAACGCAAACAGAACGATCGCGCCGCCGAAAAGGAGAACACGAAAAAAAAGCTCGGCCACTATCCCACCCCGCTTTTCCGTGCGGGTGGACCACAGCATCGCGAGGACCCACGACACCACCCACGCGACCCATAGCGCGTAAATCGTGTGTTGCGGGGTCGGATTCAATCGACTAACGGGGGCGCTGCAGCATCCGCCACATCCGGCATCCGAGCGGACGAATCTCGCCGAGGACCTCGTATCCGCGCGATGAGTAGTACGCGACGTTCTGTTCCGTGCCGGTTTCGAGATATACGCCGCACAGCGACGAGCGCGCCGCCGCGAGCCTGCGCAACTCCTCGATAATCTCACTCCCACAATGGTGCCGCTGGTAGTCGGGATCGACGCCGAGGAAGTTCAGATAGAGGTGCGGTTCGTGCGGATGATTGTTGAACAGCTCACCCTGGAGGCGAATTCCGCGCATCATCCCGCCCCATCCCACGCTGCGAATCATTCCCGGCACCCGCGCGACGCCATGCAAAAGCAGGTTCGCGATCGATGCGGCGCCTGCGCCCTCGACAATCGCCGCGGCCACGACTTTGTTGTCCATCATCACGCCCAGGACCGGCTCGCCGCTCCCGCGTTGAATGCCCAGAATTGCCTCGAAAAAAACCGTCAGCAGGCGCGCACGCTCGACCGGATCTTCGGGCTCGGGCAACAGCACCCTTATCGGCGGATCGTTGATAAACGCACGCCCCAACGCGCGCGCAGCTTCGCCATACTGTTCGGGAAAGATGATGGAAGAAGTAGGCCGCTGATTTTCCATAAGGGCGATTGTATCAGCGTCGCGTTAGTACACGCGAAACCGCGTCGCGCCATCCGGCGAGCAGCTGATCGCGCAGTTCGCCGCGCATCTTCGGGCGGTAGACTTTTCCGCCTTTGCGTAGCCGGTCGAGTGCCGCCCCCGATTTCCATACGCGGGCCGCGAGACCCGCCAGCATCGCGGCCCCCATCGCGGTCGTTTCTGCGATTTTCGGAAGCACCACCGGACGATCCAGCAAGTCGGCCTGGAACTGCATTAGATATGAATTCGCGACCGCGCCCCCATCCGCACGCAGCTCGCTGATGCGCTCGCCGGTGTCACTTTCCATCGCGACGAGGACGTTGCGCACCTGGTATGCGATCGAGTCGAGGGCCGCACGCGTGATGTCCGCGTGCGTGGTGCCCCGCGTAATGCCGACGATCGCACCCTTCGCATCGGCATCCCAATACGGCGCGCCGAGCCCGACGAACGCCGGCACCAGGTACGGCTCGGTGCGGGTGCGGCTCTTGCGCGCCAGGCCGAGGCTATCGGCGGCAGTTTTGATAAGCCCGACGCCATCGCGCAGCCATTGAATCGCCGCGCCCGCGATGAACACCGAGCCCTCCAGCGCGTAGGCGAACTCGCCCTCAGGACCGAGCGCGGCCGTCGTCAGCAGACGATTGCGCGAGGCCACGCGCGTGTTGCCCGTATGTATCAGGAGAAACGCTCCCGTGCCGTAGGTGGATTTCGAATCGCCCGGCTTGACCGCGCGCTGGCCGAACAGCGCGGATTGCTGGTCGCCGATCGCCGCGCCAATCGGAACCGCGCGATTCCCGATACTGCCGCGCGCGACTTCGGCAAACGGGCCGCGCGAGCTAATCGCACCCGGCAGCATCTCGGCCGGAACATCGAGCATCCGAATCATCTCCTCGTCCCAAGTGTGATGCTCCAGGTTGAACAGCATCGTGCGCGACGCATTGGTGTAATCGGTGACGAAAGCCGCCCCGCCGGAAAATTTGAAAATCAGCCACGTATCGATGGTGCCGAAACATAGCTCGCCACGCGCGCCACGCCGTCGCAGATCGGGTTTCTCGTCGAGCAGCCATTTCAGTTTCGTACCGGAAAAATACGGATCCATGACCAGGCCGGTGCGCGCCGAGACTTCGGCTTCGCGATCCGCGAGATGACGACAGATGTCGGCACTGCGGCGGCATTGCCACACGATCGCGCGATGGACCGGGCGTCCCGACTTGCGCTCCCATACCACGAACGTCTCGCGCTGATTGGTGATGCCGATTGCAGCAACGTCGAGCACTTGCGCGCGCGCAGCCTTCAACGCCTTGCGCGCCAGCGTTACCGCCGAGCGATAAATTTCCTCCGGATCGTGCTCGACCCATCCCGGCTTCGGATAGTACTGACGAATCTCGCCATACGCGCGGCCGCGGATTTTGCCTGCCGCATCGATGACGAAGACGGTGGTCCCGGTAGTGCCTTGATCGATCGCAAGTATGAGGTCGGCCATCGCCGCCTATTTTGCGGTAGCCTGCGCGCGTTTGCGAGCCGCGAGCTTGACTCCAACTTGCGGACAGTCGGGAAGCAGCGCGCACTGCGTGCACCGCGGCGCACGCGCATAGCAGACCTGGCGTCCGTGCAGGATCAACCGCATCGAAAATGAAGTCCAATCCGTCGGCGGAAGAATCGCGCAGAGGTCCTGCTCGATGATTTCGGGCTCGCTGCTCCTGGTCAGTCCGAGCCGGAACGAAAGTCGCCGCACATGCGTATCGACGACCAGCCCCGGCTTGCCATGGACGTGACCTAGCACGACATTGGCGGTCTTGCGTCCCACTCCGCGCAAGGTGACGAGATCCTCCATCGTGTCGGGCAGGCGGTTGCCGAAGCGCTCGACGATATCCTGCGCGGCAGCCATCAGCGATTTGGTTTTCTGCCGAAAGAAACCGGTGCTGATGATCATGCGTTCGACGTCGCTCGCATCGGCGGCCGCTATCGCGGCAGCATCGGGATATTTCGCGAACAAAGCGGGCGTCACCTGATTGACGCGCTCATCGGTGCATTGCGCGGAAAGAATCGTCGCAGCGAGACATTGCCAGGGAGTTTTGAAATCGAGGCTGATGCGCGCTTCGGGATAGAGCTTCGCGAGCGCTTTGGCGATGCGCGCGGCGCGCGTCTTCAACTCCTCGCGAGATTCGCGCTTCGCCACTGCTTAGGCCGCGCGACGCCGCTTCAGATCGCTGACGAAGCCGGAGAGTTCCGCGTCCTCGCGCTCCGCATCCCATCCGAGTTCCGCCGCCATGATTCTGGCAACCGCCGGGGCCGCCGCTTCGGCCTCGGCCGGATAGCGCCAGATAAGCGAGGTGCGCCGCACCAGGAAATCCGCCATGCACTGCGCCATCTCGTTGCGAATCGCATGGATAACTTCAGCGCCAATCGCGGGGCAATCGGGCGCTAGCGGCGCCGCCAGCTCGGGACGCTCGGCTACGATCGCATTGACCAGCATCGCGCGCGATCCATATCGCGCCTGCAGCATGCGAAAACTTTTTCCGAGCGCGACGACCGAATTGCCGGGATTTTCGACCTCGCGCGCACCGGGGAGCGGCTCAGTCCGCGTCGGAGAGCGCCCGGCCCTGCGGCCGAGATGCTTCATCAATCGATTGACGACCTTCTCGGCAATCTGGCGATGCGTCGTCAGCTTGCCGCCAGCGACCGACAGCATTCCCGACGGGCTTTCGAGGATGATCTCCTCGCGCGGCACCGCGGACGGCGATTTCGCGTCGCCCTCGATCACCAACGCGCGCAGACCCGCGAAGCTCGACACGATGTCTTCCATACTCACCGCAATCTTCGGCAGCCCGTCGCCGAGCACCTTGAGCAGATACCTGATGTCATTGTCATCCGCGGCGACCGCGCGCCGATCGCCCGAAAAATCCGTATCGGTGGTGCCGACCAGCGCATAACGATCCTGCGGTATCACGAACACAATCCGGCTCGCGTCGTCGCCGAGCACTATCGGCTCATTCACCGGTAATGCGCTCAGTGGAAAAACCAGATGCACGCCCTTTGTCAGCCGCACGCTCGGCTGCGCGGTTGGATCATCCAGCTTGCGGATGTCATCGACCCACGGCCCCGCAGCATTCACATAATGGCGCGCGCGAATTTCGAACCGCTCATCATTGACGACGTCGCGTACACGCGCGGCCTCGATGCGGCCGGACTCTTTCGCGAGGCTCTCGACGAAAACGTAATTGGCAACCGCGGCGCTATGCAGCGCCGCATCGAGGACATTCTCGAAGGTGAGGCGTGCGTCGTCGGCGGCGGCATCGTAGTAGAGCGCCGCGCCGGTGAGATTGCCGGTCGCCAGGGCAGGCTCGCGGCGCAGCGCGGCCTTGCTGCTGATGATGCGATGGCGCTCGCTCCACGGCGTGCGCGCGAAGAGGTCATACATCCAGAGTCCGATATCCATCACGACGCGGCCGAATCCCCTGCCCTTGTAAATCGGGAATAGAAATCGAATCGGATGCACGAGGTGCGGCGCGGTGCGACGGCGCAGCCGTTCGCGCTCGCGCAATGCATGATAGACGAGGAGGAAATGCCACTGCGGCAGGTATCGGAAGCCGCCGTGAATCAGCTTCGAGGAACGCGAGGAGGTCGCGCCGCCGAAGTCGCCGGCCTCGACCAATGCGACACTGAGACCGCGCAACGCCGCATCGCGCGCAATCGCGGCGCCGTTGATGCCGCCGCCGATGACGCAGAGGTCAAACTCCTCGCGCGCCATCCGCGCAATGTTCGCGTCACGCGAGAATGCGGTTGGCGCTGAGGAAGTCAGTCCACGTCCTCCTGAAATGAGTAGCGCTCCTCTTTCCAGGGATCGGCGTGGTTGTGATAACCGCGTACTTCCCAGAATCCGCGCCGATCTTGATCGGTGAACTCGATGGCGCGCAGCCACTTGGCGCTCTTCCATGCGTAGAGTTTTGGTACCACGAGGCGCAGCGGCCATCCGTGATCGGGCTCCAGGTCGCGGCCGTCATGGCGATGCGCGAGGATGACGTCATCGTCGAGGAACGCCTCGAGCGGGAGGTTGGTGGTATATCCACCGTCGCAATGGAGTACGACATGGCTGACCGACGGCGCGAGCTTCACCATCGTCATGAGGTCCTTTACCGCGACGCCTTCCCATACGTTGTCGAGGCGCGACCACGTCGTGACGCAATGGAAATCGGCGATCATTTTGGTCTGCGGCAGCGCGCGAAATTGCTGGTAGTTGAAGTACAGCGGCGCGGCGATGAGTCCGACCACGCGGAAATCCCATTTTTCGGGATTGAAGCGCGGAGTGGGACCATAGCTGAGGACGGGAAATTTGTCGGTGAGGGTTTGCCCGGGCGGCACGCGAGCCGCGACGTCGGCGGGCATTAGGATCTTCTTCATACCATCGTTAATTATTACTGGACTGCGCGAGGGGGTAAACGGATCCGCTGTTTATGTGGCACAGACTTTAGTCCGTGTCCCAAGGATCCTGATCATCAGAATCCTGATCATCAGACACCCAGACTAAAGTCTGCTACTTCATCGCATGAATGATGGCGCGGGTCATGTCGGCGGTGCTCGCCTTGCCGCCGAGGTCGCGCGTCACCATCCTGCCGGATTTCAGCACCGCCTTGACGCCCGCGCGCACCCGCTCGGCCTCGCGCCGATGCCCGAGGTAGTCCAGCATCATCGCGGCGGACAAAATCGCCGCGGTCGGATTGGCGAGGTTCTTCCCCGCGATGTCGGGCGCGGTCCCATGCACCGCCTCGAAGATGGCGCCGCGGTCGCCATAGTTCGCGCCCGGCACCACGCCGAGGCCTCCGACGAGCCCCGCGCATAGATCCGACACGATATCGCCGTAGAGGTTTTCCAGCAGCAGTATGTCGAATGAGGTCGGCTCGGTGACCAGCCGCATGCACGCCGCATCGACGATCTGCTCGGTGTATTCGATATCGGAATATTCCTTCGCCACCCCGCGCGCGCACTTCAGAAAAAGGCCATCGGACAACTTCATGATGTTAGCCTTGTGAATCGCAGTAACCGACTTGCGATGGTTCTTGCGCGCATACTCGAAGGCGAACCGCGCGATGCGCCGCGACGCGCGCGCCGTGATCACCTTGACGCTCTCGACCACGCCGGGCGCAACCTGATGCTCGATGCCGGAGTAAAGGTCCTCGGTATTCTCGCGCACGATCACCAGGTCGACATTTTTGAACCGCGTGGTGACGCCGGGAAAGCTCTGCGTCGGACGGATATTCGCATACAGGTTGAGCTCGCGGCGCAGGTAAACATTGATCGAGCGATAGCCCTCGCCGACCTGCGTTTCGAGCGGACCTTTCAGCGCGACGCCCGTCTGCCGCAGCGATTCGAGCAGCTGATCCGGCGCCGGCGAGCCGTAGCGCTTGACGCCTGCTGCGCCGGCAAATTGATGCTGCCATTCGATCTTCACGCCGGTCGCATCGACCACGGCGACCGCGGCGGCGATGACCTCGGGACCGACGCCATCGCCCGGAATCAGCGTGACGGGACGCGCACCATTGCCGGATGCCTTCGCGCCATCCGGTGGAACTTTGAAGTTTTTCAGTCGCGGCATGGGCTAATAGTTTATCAGCCCGATGAAGATGTCGCCTGCATTGGTCCCTGTGATGCCGGAGATGAAAAGATCGCCGATGCGACTAAACAAATTGTAGGAATCGTTCCGCGCCAGGGCCGTTTCAGGATCGAGGCCGGCCGCTTGTGCGCGCGCGACGCTATCCGGAAATGCGAACGCACCGGCCGCATCGGTGGGACCATCGATACCGTCGGTGCCCGCGATCAGCGCCGCGATGCGACGATCAAGGCCGATTCGCGAAAGCTCGAGCGCCATTGCGAGCGCGGTCTGCTGGGCGCGGCCACCCTTGCCGCCGCCTCGCACCGTGACGGCCGGCTCGCCTCCCGCGATAGCGCAGATGCGTTCGCCTGCGACTGTCGTCATATGAGTCGCGAGCGCGCGGCCGAGATCGTTGGCCTCGCCACGCAGCTCCTGCGATCGATCGACGGAGTATCCAAGCTCGCGAGCCGCCGCTGCGGCCGCATCGAGCGCGGTTCGATTGCTGCCGATGATGGTGTTCGTGACGCGCGCGAAAATGGCATCGTCGCTCTTCGGGGTCTCAGGAACCTGGCCGGCGCTGCCGCGCTCGAGGTGATCGCGAATTGTTTCGGGTGCGCGTCCCCAAAGCTGCCGACGCTTCAGCACGGCGATCGCATCGGCATAAGTCGTCGGATCCGGCGCTGTGAGACCCGAGCCGATCGTCGCCAAGTCGTCACCCGGAACATCGGAGAGAATCAGGCTAAGGACACGCGCGCCGTTGACTGCGCGCAGCAGTTGCCCTCCCTTGATCGCCGACAGATGCTTGCGCACCGTGTTCAGCTCGCGAATCGATGCGCCGCTCTTCAGCAGCGACTGCGTCACCGCGATTTTATCGGCGAGCGGCAGGCGATCGGGCGGAAGCGCGAACATCGCCGAAGCGCCGCCGCTGAGCGCCACGATGACGAGGTCATCGGGGTGCGCCAATGAGAGCATCGCCAACGCGGTCCTCGCCGCGGCTTCGGATTTTTCCGAAGGCAGCGGGTGCGACGATTCGCAGATCGTGATGCGCGCGTCATTGGAAGAAGGCGCGCCAGGCAGCGCGACGATGGTCGCGGCGGCGAGGCGGTCGCCTAGCCGCGTCGCGAGGACTGACGCCATCGCGACGGAGGCTTTTCCTACTGCGAGGACATAGACGCGCGAGGCATCGGGGATGCCAGCAGCATCGAGAGATCGCGCGATGAGTCTCGCGGGATCGACGGCATCGATGGCGGCGCGGTAGATGCGCTCCAGGTCGGCGCGGATGTGTGCGCTGGCGGACAGAGACCTAACCCCTAGCCCCTTCCCCTAAAGTGGAAGGGGAACCAGAGAGGATCGGACGGTTACGATGTGCTACCATTGCGGTGTGGCGTCCCTCGAGGGCGCCATCGTTGTTTGAGGATCATACGCGAAGATGCGAAATTGCAAAAACAAACCCATTAAATGCAGGAAACATAAGGAGTTTTCGCCTGCACAACTGCGCGAATGATGATCCTCAAACGTGAAAAACAAAGCCACTACGCTGATCGAGGAATACTAGCGAACGGCGGCATTGGACGGTCGACGACATCGTCGAAAAACGAAAAACAAACCCATTCCAAGACTTATCGACGTTACGTCGGTAAGGTCCCTAAACGACCTCGGACAGAGGCAGAATCCAGAGCTAAGGTCCCGCTCCGGCCCGTCACAGTTCATGCTCTCGGACATCGCATCAACTGCGCCGGCCCACCTCGCCCAATCATATGGGCGAGGAGCAAAAAACGGAGGAAGAATTTAGCGCTTCGGCTTCAGGATGCGCGGAGGTTTGCCGTCCTCCGATGCGACCATCACGATGCTCGCCATATTGATGAACAGCCCGGTGCCGACCACGCCCGGAATCGCGAGGAGGTCGCGCTCGAGGCGCGCCGGGTTGCGAATCTCCTTCACCGCGCAATCGAGGATCGGATTGCCGTTATCGGTGATGTAGTCGCTACCGTCCTCGTTCTTGCGCGTCGCACCCTTCAGCCCCAGCTTCGCGACCGCGCGCGTCACGTAGGTGAGTCCGAATGGCACCACCTCGACCGGCAGGCGCTTGCGCGCGCCGAGGTGCGGGAAAAGTTTCGACTGGCCGACCAGCACGATGAACTTCTTCGACGATGCCGCGACGATCTTCTCGCGCACCAGTGCGCCGCCGAAGCCCTTGAGAAGCTGGAGGCGCGAATCGACTTCATCGGCGCCATCGAAGTCAGCGTCGAGCTGCTTCACATCGGCGAGCGATACCATCTCGATACCGCATTGGCGCGCCAACTCCGCGCTCGCATTGGAGGTCGGCACGCCGCGCACCTTGATGCCGCTTTCGCCGAGCGCGCGAATGAATGCACTGGCGGCATGCCCCGTGCCGAGCCCGATCGTCTGGCCGGGTTTGACGTAGCGGACCGCGTAGCGTCCGAGCGCCTCGAGTGCGGCATCGGAATCGGTGGTCATAGAAACCTAACCTCCCGGCCCCTTCCCTTTAGGGAAGGGGAGAAAAATTCAGAGTCACAGGCTAAAGCCTGTGCTACATCTAGAAGCAAAAAGAAACTATTCAGTTCGCCTTGCGGATCAGGTTCATGAATTCCTGGCGCGTCTCATGATTCTTGCGGAATACGCCCAGCATCGCCGAGGTCATCACGATCGAATTCTGCTTCTCGACCCCCCGCATCCGCATGCACATATGCTCGGCCTCCAGCACCACCGCGACGCCGAGCGGCTCGATCTCGCTCATGATGGTCTGTGCGATTTGCCGCGTGAGGCGCTCCTGCACCTGGAGCCGTCGCGCGAAGATCTCCACCATCCGCGGAACTTTCGACAGCCCGACGATCCGCTTGTTCGGCAGATACGCGACGTGCGCCTTGCCGAAGAACGGCAGCATGTGATGCTCGCATAGCGAATAAAAATCGAGGTCCTTGCACAGGATCATTTCCTGATACTCGGCCTCGCTGAAGAGCGCGCCGTTGATCGCGTCCTTGGGATCCTGCGTGTAGCCGCGAGTGAGAAACTGTATCGCGCTCGCGACGCGATTCGGCGTGCGCTCCAGCCCCTCGCGATCGGGATCCTCGCCGATGTAACGCAGCAGCGTGCGGACCGCCTCTTCGGCCTCGGTGCGGTCGGGAACCTTGATCAGGTCGGCGCCCCGGCTTAGCGCCGATGCGAGTTGTCGTTTTGCTTGCGCCATGCGGTGAACTCCAGTGCCAGTTGTATCGCGAGCGAGGGCCCGCCTCCACTCATAATATTAAAGCCCGCGGCCTCGGGCGCGAGCGACTGCATCAGCGCGAGGTTCTCATCGAGCGAGCGACGCCGCACCTGCTCTTCGCTCATCCCGGCGTATTTGTCCAGATGCTCCGCGACGCTGCCGAGGTCCGCAATGTTCTTCTTCATGTAGTCGCCCATCGATTCGCGTTTTACAGGAAGGATGCCGAAAACCGTGCGGAGACTGAGAGCGTTGGCGCGCTCGAGGAAACTTCGCGCGGTGTCGGCCTCGAAAATGGGCTGCGTGATAACGAACTTCGCGCCGGCTTCGGCTTTGCGCTTCAGCATATCAAATTCGCGATCCATGTTTTTGCGATTCGGATTCGCGACCGCGCCCACACAAATATCGGGTAGCTTCTTCGAGTAGCCGCTTGCCCTCGCCGGTGTCGCCGCGGTTGAGATCGCCGACCATTCGCAGCAGCGCGAAAGCATCGAGGTCGTGGACCGCATGCGCACCCGATGGATCATCAGGCGGAATCTTGTCGCCGGTCAGCGCGACGATCGCATCGAGGCCGAGGGCATTGGCGCCGATGAGATCGGACTTGAGCGCGAGGCGGTTGCGATCGCGACATGAGATATTGATCACGCACCGGCAGCCCGAGCCGCAGCTTGACGATGGTACCGAACGCGATGCTCGACATCTTGACCTTGCCGAGCGCGTTATCGGTGAGATTGATCGCATCGGCATGGCCAACGAGCACGGCCAACCGCCGCAGCAGCATCTCGGGATTAACTCCTCGCGGCGGCGCCACCTCGACCCACAGCGCCGGCGCGCGATGGGTGAGCCTATCGAGGAGGGTGGGCATGGCTATTTCCCGTCATTTCGAACATAGGGCGAAACATACACTATGGCCGAAGAGTGCGGGCCCGTAAAAGACTATCGGAAAGGTTTTTGTGAGCGGATTAGGATGCGGTCGTAGCGAGACCGTTCTCTACGTCGAGGTGAATCGCCGATGTTGGTGCTCAAGAGAACGCCACGATCCTGCACGCGTTGGCTCTAGCGCAGATCACTTCCGTAAGATGGTGAGGTCGGAGACGATTAACCAATCGAGTCCGACTTTGATCCGGCCTGACGGTGGCACTTCCTCTCGCCTTTGACCACTCTCCGCTCGACCAACCCAAAGCGTTTAGAAACGAAGGCCGAGGAAGGATGAAACTATGAAGACCACCATCGTGAATGTAGTGCTAGCCGGGTTTATCAGCGTTGCCGCAGCAGGTTTGGTCGGCTGTGCCGATACCGCAGATACCTCCTACGATCCGCCCGTAACCGCCCGCGAAACCACGACCACCCAGCAATACACTACGATGCAGCCGGCAACTCGGGTCGTTAACGTGCCAACGACGGTGACGACTATGGTGCCGGTGACCGCGAACGCTACGACCACCACCACCCGATTCAATGACGGCACCGTCGAGAAGCGTACTTCGACCGACTACAACCCTTCCTACAACGCGACCGCAGCTCCGTATGGGACGACCGTTGTGACGTCACCCGCGATGGTATCAGCAGCCCCCGTTGTGATGGCGCCGGCAACTTCGACCACGCGCACCACGACCACCAGTGACGACGACGGCAACACCACCGTCGAGAAGCGCACCACGACCACGGCAACACCTGGTTACTAGAGATTAGCTCTCTGGCGAAGCGATACGCCGTCATCACGACGGCGTATCGCCGCCAATTTCGATAGTTCAGGCTTGTAGAAGCAAGCTACGCTGCCAGTATCCAGGCAACCCACTGATTTGCCTACGTGTGCTCTCGGAGTGCGCCTTGCTCAATTTCTCCACTCGATGAGGCGCGCACGAATTCGACTCCATCAGATGAGATCAAAAAGGAAAGTATCGCTGCGGCGGATCGAATCCGGGACCCGCGCACATTGTTAGATTCCGTATCTCCCGTTCATGAGGCGGCTCGTTTGGGCGCAATCCTGCGAGTCCTCGAACCCTCAATGCCTGATTGGAAAAAAAACGGATGTTCGATCACGGTTGCTCAGCGATAGTGTTTCTCGCGCCAATACTAATAGAGCTGACCACCGCTTCGAGATACGCGATGCTCGAGGAAATTTAGGGCGAGCAAAGTGTCGGATTCGCAGAACAGAGCGGAAGGGAATGCCGTCAGGCTTGGCGTCGTTCGTTCGCCTTGACCTTCTGATACTTGCGGTAGTCGTAGCCGGTCGCCATCGCCATCAGCAGAGGTTCCATGCCGCCCTCGCGCTCGCGACGCAGCACGCGCAGCCGATCGAAGAACTCGCGGAAGTCCTTGTCGATGCGCCGGATGCCGTCGTTGGGCGCGAGGAAGAAATCGTGCAGGCGCGTCACCGTGAAGCGCAGCGATGAGTAGCGCAGCTCGTTGGGGAACGCGTCCCATTCGGCGAGCGACAGCGTCCGCACCGATTCGTATCCGTGCAGCAGGTAGCGGAAGCGATCGAGCGAGTACTCCGCGTTGACGAAGCACATCGCATTGACCGCAGTGGCGATGTCGAAAATGAATTTGCCGCGACACGCCGCTTCGAAGTCGAGCACCGCGACCAGCTTCTCGCCACGGAACAGCACGTTGTCACAGAAGAGGTCGCCATGGATGACGCCCTTGGGCAATTTGCCCTCGAGGTAGCGCGTCAGGTAATCGACCTCGTCATCGAGGGTGCGGAGGATCTTGCGGAAATAATTCGGCAGCTTCGCGCGCACCGAAAGATATAGATCGGCTATCCGCTCGAAGCTGAAGCGATTGTCGATGCCTTTCTTGTAGGCCTTGCCGAGCACGTGCAGCTCGCCGAGCGTGCGGCCGATAGTCTCGAGCTGGCTCGGCTTGAGGCGCTCGGGATGCAGCACGCGGCCCTCATGAAAGCGGTACATCGAGACGCATTTGTGGTTGAAGTTACGGTAGAAGCGGCCCATCCGATCCTGCATCGGATGGGGGCATGGGAACGAATGCTTGCGTAGGAAACTCAGCAGGTCGAGCTCGCGCTTGAGTTCGTTTTCCCCCTTGACCTCATCGACGCGGAGCAGGAAGCGTCCCTTGGCAGTCTCGAGGAGATAGTTGCTGTTGACCGAACCCTCAGGAATGCCTGTAAAAGTGCCGACGCGGCCCAAGCCGTAATCATCGGCAAGTTCCTTGAGGAACGGTTTGGTAAGCTCGGTGTAAACGGCCATTTAATCGGGAGTGAACGTTTCGGACTGTGGCGGCAAGCATAGAGCGCATTAATGATCCCGTCAACTAGGGGGTCGAAAAACCATCCGATCAGTTACGAGAGCTATTGTAAGAAACTCAATGATGAACTAAGGAATCGCCATGGCAGAGAAGAAGAAGGCAACTCAGGGAAAAACCAAGCCGATCGCGGCGGGCAAAAGCGAAGGCGCCTCGCTCGAAGGATCCAAAGCGCCACAATTCGAGCTTGCGGACGCATCAAGAGCTAAAGTTTCACTTAAAGATTTGCTCGGAAAAAAGAATCTCATCCTTTACTTTTATCCCAAGGACATGACCCCCGGATGCACCACCGAGGCGTGCAGTTTCCGCGACAATATCGAAGGAATTCGGCGCCTTGGCGCGCAGGTTGTGGGAATCAGCGGCGACAGTTCCGCGTCGCATCAAAAGTTCATCGCCAAGCACGCGCTCAACTTCCCGCTCCTCGCCGATGTCGGCAACGAGGTCGGCAAGCGCTACGGCGTTTACAAGATGAAGTCGCTGTATGGGCGCGAGTTCATGGGCTATGAGCGCACCACGATGGTGATCGACAAGAATGGCGTCATTCGGAAAGTCTTCCCGAAGGTAAAGGTAAATGGGCATACCGCAGAGGTCATCGCGGCGCTGAAGGAGATTTCCTAATCCCAGAACACCAGCCGATTGCCATCGATGTCGGTGAAATTTCCGGCGGCGATCACGATGAGATCGACCACGTAGCCGATGCCGAACATGCCGCCGGTACACAGCCATAGAATGCCGGTGCCGATCTTGCCCACATAGAATCGATGGAAGCCGAGATACCCGAGCAGGGCGCAAAGTACCAGCGCGACGAGGCGCGAATGCGGCGAGGCGTCCGGTTCGTCGTACAGGCGTTCGTCGGGCGGGATCGGCAAGCCGCATTGCGAGCAATAATCGCCGACCGACAGAAGCTCGTGGCCGCACTTCGGGCAATATCGCGGCCGCAGGCGACCTGACCATTCTGACTGGCGGCGGGTCGGAGCATCCATCATAAGATCATTGTCCACTATTGCCGCATCTAGCATGGTTCGAATCTCCGATCGGCCTATGAGCAAGTCGAGTGCCGAGGAATTGTCGAACCATGGCCGGATGCAGTGTGAAGCCGCAGCGCAGCATCTTCATGGCATGCAATCCGCGCACGGCATGCAGCGCCGAAAAAAGATCAAAGTTCGAAGTCGGCCTCTTCCATGATGCGGGCGGTGCGATAGAGGAAGCTGTTGCCCAGCACTCCATCCACGACGCGATGGTCGTACGAAAGCGCGAGGTACATCATGGTGCGGATCGCGAGCGCGTCGGCGCCGTCGACCTCGATAACGACCGGGCGCTTCTTGACCTCGCCCATCCGCAAGAATTCCAACCTGAGGCTGATTGATGATCGCAAAGCCATAGAGGTTGCCCTCGCGGCCTGGATTCGAGAGCGTGAAGCTTCCGCTACTGAGATCGTCGGCGGTAATTTTCTTCTCCTGCACCTTGCGGCGTAGCCGCTCGATTTCGCGCGCGAGGCCGACCACCGACATCGTTTCGGCGGCCTTGATGACCGGCACGAGCAGGCCCTCATCGCGTCCATCGCGATGCCGAGATTTATTGCCTGCGGATGACGAGCGACTCGCCGACCACCGAGGCATTCATGCGCGGAAATTCTTTCAGCGCGCGCACTGTCGCCACGGCCGCGAGCGGCAGCATCGTAAGCGCGAAGCCCTCGCGCTCCGCGAAAGATCTCTTGTGCGATTCGCGCAGCGCATCAACTTCGTCAAATCGACCTCGGCGAGCGTCCCGACATGCGGTGAGTGGGTCTTCGAGTAGACCATGTGCTCCGCGATGAGCTTGCGCCGACGCGTGAAAGGCTCGACGATGTCGCCCTCGCGCGGCTGATAAACCGGCGGCTGGAAAATCTCCCGGTGGTCGTCGGCGCTGCACGCGGCAGCGCGGCGCCGGGGCCGCTCGCCGTTGTCGGCGCCGACGGCGCAGCCGATCGAGCGTGCGATGGCTGCGGTTGAGCCGGCGATGCGCGGCGCAGGTGCTCGCCACCCCGTAGCGATTCGAGATAGCTCTCCACGTCGCGCTTACTGACCCGTCCGCCGATTCCGGTGCCGGGAATCTGCGCGATATCGAGTCCGTGTTCCGCGGCCATCCGCAAGACGACCGGCGAGTAGCGCCGGTGCTCGTCCCGCGCGGCAGACGCACCTCCGCGCGGCGATGCCGCCGCTGGTGCTTCGCTGCCTCCGCCGCCGGAGCCGATCACGCGGCGCCTGCGGCGCCCGGTATGGCTCGGCGCGGCGGAGCTGCGGCGCAACGTGGCCGCCGATCGGCGGCGCTGCGGCGCCGGCGGCTCGGGCAGCGGCGCGGGCGCGGCAGGCTTCGCCTGCTGCGCCCGCCGCCCGCTTTCATCAATAAGCGCGATCACCGCGCCCACCGGCAGCGTTTCGCCTTCCTCGGCCACCAGCTTGGTGATCATTCCCGCGCTGGGCGAAGGAATTTCGGTATCAACCTTGTCGGTCGAAATTTCGCACCAGCGGCTGATCTTCAGCGACGACGATCGCCCTCGCTTGACCAGCCATTTGGCGATCGGTGCCTTCGACGACACTCTCGCCCATCTGGGGCATTACGTACTTCTACCGCCATGTCAATATGCCGCGAGGCTGCGGATCGCGTCGACGATCTTGTTGGTGTTGGGAAGAATCGCCTGCTTCGAGCGGCGGAGCGAACGCGCGTATGCGTATCCAGCGCGGCGACGCGGCGAACCGGGCCATCGAGATACTCGAACGCATGCTCCGCGATGATCGCTGCGACTTCGCCGCCGATACCGCCGGTCAGCCGATCCTCGTGCACGATCAGCACTTTGCCGGTCTTCTTCGCGGTTGACGAGGATCGCCTCGCGATCGAGCGGCAACAGCGTGCGCAAATCCAGCAACCTCGATCGAGATGCCATTTTCCTTCTCGACGATTCGGGCCGCATCGAGCGACTGATGGAGCGTGCCGCCATACGTGATGATCGAAAGATCGGTGCCCTGCTGGCGAATTTCCGCCACGCCCGATCGGCACCGTGAAATCGCCCTCGGGCAGATGTCCTCCTTGAGGCTGCGATAGAGCCGCTTGTGCTCGAAGTAGATGACAGGGTTGTCGTCGCGAATCGCCGCACTTCAGCAGACCCTTCGCATCATAGACGGTCGCCGGCGCAACCACTTTCAGGCCGGGCACGCGCGTGAACCAGGCCTCGGGATTCTGCGAATGGAACAGCGCGCCATGCACGCCGGCGCCGGAGGGCGCGCGCACGACCATCGGACACGCGCGCCGTGCCGCCATGGCGATAGCGCAGCGTCGCCGCCATGTTGACGATCTGATCGAAACCGCACGAGATGAAATCCGCGAACTGCATCTCGACCACCGGCCGCATCCCAAGGACCGCCGCGCCCACGCCCGCGCCGACGATCAGCGCCTCGGAAATCGGCGTGTCGATGACGCGTTCCTCGCCGAACTTGGCGAGCAGGCCTTCGGTGGCCTTGAATGCGCCGCCGAGCTCGCCGACGTCCTCGCCCATCACGAAGACGTTTTCGTCGCGCCCCATCTCTTCATGGAGCGCCTGGTTGATGCCCTGGAGGTAGGTGATTTCCATTTCGCCGTCGCTGTCGCTATTTGCGCCCGTTGGTAGAGGGAGTTCGAAGCCGACGGCGACGGCGCGTAGAGGTCGTCGAGCACTTCCGCCGCATCGGGCATCGGATCCTGCTCGGCGAACTCGACTGCGGCCTGCACCACCTGCTTGGCGCGCTCGTCGATTTCCTCGCGGATCCGCTTCAAGTCGTGCCCCTTCTTCTCGAGGAAAAATTCGTATTGCGGAATCGGATCGCGCGCCTCCCATTCGATGAGCTCTTCCTTGTCGCGATAGAGCGCGGGATCGTGCTCGCTGTGCCCGCGATAGCGATAGGTCTTGCATTCGACCAGCTCTGGGCCACCGCCCTTGCGCATCCGATCGACGAGGCGCTCGGCTACCGCGACCACCGCGAGGAGATCATTGCCCGAGACGACGTGACCCGGAAACCCATACGCCCGCGCGCGATCGGCGACATTCTCGATCGCCATTTGCTTTTCCAGCGGCGTCGAGTAGGCGAAGCGATTGTTCTCACATACGAAGAGTACCGGCAGTTTATGCACGCCGGCAAAGTTCATCGCCTCGTGCACATCGCCGCGCGAGGCCGCGCCTTCGCCGAAGAACGCGACCGCGATGTTCTTGTCCTTCTTCATCTTGAACTTCAGCGCCGCGCCGACCGCGACCGGCAGCGAGGAGCCGAGCATCGAGGTCGAGCCGAAAATTCCATGCTCGAGGTCGCCGCCGTGAAGTCCCGAATCCTTGCCGCGCGAGAGACCGTCTTCCTTCGCCCATGAGCTGCGCCATCAGGCGCCCGGGGTCGCATCCGCGCATCAGGAAGACGCCCAAATCGCGATGCAGCGGGGCGACGAAATCGCCCGGCTGCAGCGGCGCACAGATGCCGGTGCAGATCGCCTCCTGGCCGGCGCCGGAATAGACGCCGCCGAAGATTTTGTTCTGACGCGAAAGCCGCGCGACGCGATCTTCGAACGCGCGGATGAGTTTCATCCAGTAATAGAGTTGCAGCTCATGTTCCACGCTCGGCGCGGTGGCTTTTCTTGCGCGCGGCGGCGATTGAATTTCTTCGCGAGCATCAGCATCAGGCATCGGAGGACTCCTGGCAGTCGCCTGAAAATGGCGGACGCCTAAAGACTACGGCATTTAGCGCCGGACTATCAACGCGGGGAAGCGGTGGAGGGTTTGCCGATATTCCCGCGCCCAGTTGGGGCGAAGTTGAGCCGACGCCACATCGCGAAATTCCGCCGGCCCTTCGCTACAAGGCACCTTTGGTTCTCCATATAACCGAATGCGACGCCTCGCGATGGCTATTGCCTCACCTCCCAACGTAATGTGAACACGTCGGGATCGACATATGACTCGAGTCCCGAATTGATTCAGCCCCAACGCCGTCCTTCCACTCGCCTTTGACCGCGCTGCGCTAGACCAACTCCTAGTCCGAACCGCAAGGCCTGAGGAGGCCTGAATGTATATTCCTTTTACCCTGGGAGGACTCGTGTTGATCCTCGTCGTCATCTGGTTAATACGCGGTTGACAACCGGCGCTAGCCAATCGGCCGCGCCTCGATGTGCTCATCAGGCCGGTCACAAACTTAAAGTCGAAATTACCGAAAAAATAGAAGGAAGGCGTCCATGTTACTTGTAATTATCTTGTTGATTTTGCTCTTCGGCGGCGGGGGATTTTATGGCTACCGTGCCGGACACTTCGGCGGCGGTGGAATGAGCATCGCTACCATCGTAGTCGTCGTGCTGTTGGTCTACCTCGTGATGGGCGGCGGTTTTATACGCTGAACCCATTTCCTGAAAGACAACGAACGGCGACTGGAGAATTTATGATTGTTACGAAGAAATCCCATATGACATTTAACCTGCGCTCGCTGACGGTGATCCTGGTGGCCGGAGTAGCCACCCTCGCCGCCGCTTGTGCGGCAACTCCCACGCGGGAAAGCACCGGCGGTTATTTCGATGATTCTACGATCACCGCCAAGGTCAAGAGCGATCTGGCGCAAGACCCGAAGGTAAGCGCGACCGACGTTCACGTTAAGACCTACAAAGGCGTCGTGGACCTCAGCGGTTTCGTCAATTCGCGTCAGGAAATAACCGAGGCGCGGATCGTTACGGACCAGGTCGAGGGAGTGAAATCCGTACACGATAATCTGATCGTCAAAGGCGCGGTTGCTCCGCCGACCGCGACCGAGAAGCGCGTCGACATCGAATAGAACCTTCAGCACCCTCTGGGGCACTGATGAAGCGGTTATCCGCTTCTCAGTGCCCTCGTGAGCGCGTCGCGGATCGTGTCCGCGTCACCAGAAAGGAATTGCGAGCCGATCATGCGCGTCGCCAGGGTCGCCCAGTTGCGGTCGCGCGCGAACACCGGACGCAGGATTCGGATCGCATCGTCGATGCGTCCTGAGCGCAGCATCGCCAGGCCATGCCAGAAGGAAAATTCCACATTATTCGGCGATAGCGATTGCGCGCGCTGATACTCGCGATCGCCGGTTTCGATGTCCTTGCTCGCGAACGCCGCCTCGGCGTTCTCACGGGCCGTGTATGCGCGCTGTACATCGACCAGGCGGCGCAATTCCGGCAAGGGCTCTGGATGATCGTCGACGCGCAGATCGAAGAGCTTGTCGGCCCACGGACGCCGCGATGATTTCCCGCGCACCATGATCAGCGCCGCCGACTGCTTTCCGCGAACGTCACCACCTTCCGCCTCGGCAGCATCGAGGGCGGCCAGCATTCGATGTGCGAGATCTCCCTTCGCCGCCTGAAACGCACGCGCCATCGCCTCGGGCACCGTCACGTTGAGCATCATGTTGGCCTCGACGGTGAACTGCGCGCCGATGATGTGGCCAGCCTCCGCCAGCGTCTTGGTTCCGGTGTGCGCGGCCGCCCTGCCCTGTGCATCGACCATCGCCACCTGACGAAGCTCTCGACCTTGATCGGCTAGGAGAAGACCTGCAAGCGCCTCGGGCGCAGAACGTCCTGCGCGCATCAGATCGAGGCCGAGCGGTCCGTAGCTCGGATCGACGAAAGCCTGCGTCGCCACCGCGCCGACCTCCGCCTCCGCATGGATGACGACCGCGCCGACCGCGAACCAATGCGACTGGACCGCGGCGCCCAGTTCTCCCGTATCGGGATCGCGCGCGACAATCGAGTATGTATGTGCCAATTGATAGTTCGTCATAAGAGAAACCACAGAGGCACAGAGAGCACGGAGAAGGACAAACAGATGCGGACCGCAACGGCCCTTTTCGGACAGTTTTTCACAGGGCCTTCCGAGGCCCGCATCTTCTCTGTGCCCTCTGTGTCTCTGTGGTTGGCCTGGATCTTTTCCGCAAACGCCAGTTTTCTTTTGCAACTGGCTTGCGCGGCCTTATCCCCGTAGCCTATAACCCGATAGGTATGGGTAGCGGAACATCCATCGCGTCCGCTTCCGTCGCGCGCTCGCCGATTCGCGATAGTCTCGAACGTGGACTCGCATGCGAGCGACTGACCGAAGCCGACGCCATCGCGCTCATCGAATGTCCCGAGGCTGACCTCGGCGACCTCCTCGATGCGGCCGCGCAGTTGCGCGATCGCGGCAAGGGCCGCGAAGTCACTTACTCGCGCAAGGTTTTTCTACCCGTCACGAATCTCTGTCGCGATCGATGCACCTACTGCACGTTTCGCAAGGACCCGGGCGATCCCGGCGCATGGACGATGATGCCGGCCGAGATCACCGCGTGGTCGAGGCGCGGCGCGGAACTCGGTTGCAAGGAAGCGCTGATGTGCCTCGGCGACAAGCCCGAGGTCGCGTTCAAGGAATATCGCGAGACGCTGAATCAGCTCGGCGTCCGCAGCACCATCGAGTATGTCGGCCGCGCGTGCGAACTCGCGATCGATGAGGGCCTTCTACCGCATACCAACGCGGGCCTGATGTCGCGCGACGAAATGGCGATGCTGCGTCCGCTCAACGCGAGTATGGGGTTGATGCTGGAAAATGTGTCGCCGCGGCTGCGCGCGAAGGGCGGCGTGCATCAGTGGGCGCCCGACAAGGAGCCGCGCCTGCGCATCGCGATGACCGAGGAGGCCGGCGAGCTGAAGATTCCGTTTACCAGCGGGATTCTGATCGGGATCGGCGAGACCATCGTCGAGCGCGCACAAAGCCTCGTCGCGATTCGCGACATTCATGAGCGCCATGGCCACATCCAGGAAGTGATCATCCAGAACTTCCGCGCCAAGCCGGAAATTCCGATGGCGAATGCGCCGGAGCCCGACGAAATCGACATGGCGCGCACGCTGGCAACCGCGCGCCTGGTGCTTGGCGCAAAAATGAACGTACAGGCGCCGCCGAACCTGTCGCCGAATCAGATTGAACTTTTCCTGCGCGCGGGAATAAATGATTGGGGCGGAATTTCCCCGCTCAGCAAGGATTACGTGAACCCGGAGTCGCCATGGCCGCATCTTCAGCGGCTGGCGGAACGCTGTGATAGATCGGGCTTTCATCTGCACGAGCGGCTCGCAATCTATCCGGAATATGTTTCAGACGAGTGGCTCGATCCTGCTATCGCACCGCGAGTGCGTGCGATGCAGGCCCGAGTTTCCGCTCAGTCCGGAGGTCCGCCGTGAATTTCGAGTTTTGGCGAAACTGGATCGATGACATCGAGGCGACGCCGCTGGGCGCGCTGATCGACAAAACCTCGCCGGAGGTGCGCGCGGCACTCAAGCGCAGCCTCGCGCGCGAGGAACTCACGCCCGAAGAAGGCCACACCCTCTACACCGCAACCGGCGACGATCTACGCGCGGTAGTGAAATGCGCCGACTTGGCGCGCGCCGAGGACGTCGGCAACGAAGTCACTTACGTCGTCAATCGCAACATCAACTTCACGAACATTTGTTTCGTCGGATGCCAGTTTTGCGGATTCAAGCGCCAGCGCTGGGAATCCGATGCGTACGATCATTCCGATGAAGTCGTACTCGGCAAGGTCGGCGAGGCGATCGCGCGCGGCGCGACCGAAGTATGCATGCAGGGCGGCATCAACCCCGAGATGCCCGACTTCAAATATCGCGACGTGCTGACTGCGATCAAAACCAAATATCCCGAGATTCATGTACACGCTTTCTCGCCGATGGAAATTCTGTTCGGCGCCAAGCGCGTGCGAATGGATTACCCGGAATACATCGGCATGCTACGCGATGCGGGCCTCGGCTCGATTCCGGGCACCGCGGCGGAAATTCTCGACGACAGCATCCGCGAGATCCTCAGTCATAAGAAGGTCGATGTCGCGGCGTGGGTAGAGATCATCACGACGGCGCATTCGCTCGGCGTCCCGACCACATCGACGATCATGTACGGGCATCTGGAGAATTCGCGCCACGTCGTCAATCATCTGAACCTGCTGCGAAGCATCCAGAAGAACACGCACGGATTCACCGAGTTCGTGCCACTGCGCTTCATCGCGGAAAACACCGTGCTCTATCGCAAGGGCCTCGTGAAGCCGCCGGAGCTGGGCGAGCTGGATTTCCAGATGTATGCATTCGCGCGCCTGTTCCTGCGCGGGCAGATCAACAACCTCCAGACCTCATGGGTGAAGCTCGGCGTCGATGTCGCCGCGCTGACGCTGAAGGCCGGATGCAACGATTTTTCCGGCACCTTGATGGAGGAAAGCATCACGCGAGAGGCCGGCGGCAACTCCGGCGAGTTCGTGCCGGTCGATCTCATCGAAGAGAAGGCGCGCGAGATGGGCCGCGTCGCCGTCGAACGTTCCACGCTCTACAAAAAGTTATACGGAAGAAAGGCTCCCAATGGCGCGAGGCCAATCGTCCCCTCCCAGGTTGAAGCAAGTGTTGGTGCTGGCGGGGGGGGTGGGGGCCGCTAAGTTCATCCGCGGCCTGGTCCGGGTAATTCCGCCTGCGCGTCTCACCGTCGTCGTCAACACCGGCGACGATGAGACCTTTTTCGGCCTCCACGTCTCGCCTGATGTGGACACGGTCATGTACACGCTCGCGGGCGAGGTGCATCCGGGCCAGGGATGGGGCCTGCGCGACGAGAGCTTCCGCGTGCTCGAGGCGCTCGCGCGATTTTACGGCAAGCCATGGTTCGGGCTCGGCGACCGTGACCTCGCAACGCATCTGTATCGTACCGATCGAATGCGCGCGGGTGCGAAGCTGAGCGACATAACCGCCGATATCGCGAAACGGTTCAGCGTGAAGTCGCGCATTCTGCCGATGAGCGATGATCGCGTGCGCACCTTCGTGAAAATTCGCGGCCGCGAGGCGATGCCATTCCAGGAATATTTCGTGAAGGGTCGCGCGCGCGGAGTCGTCGAGAAGATCGAGCTGCGCGGCATCGAGGAAGCGCGTCCCCTGCCCTCGGTGCTCGACGCGATTCGCAATTCGACTGCGATCATCCTCGCGCCCTCGAATCCGTTCGTGTCGTTGGGACCGATCTTCGGACTGCGCGGCGTGCGCGATGCGCTCGGATCGATGCGCGATCGCGTGCGTTGCAATAAGCCCGATCGTCGGCGGCAAGACCATCAAGGGTCCGGCCGACAAGATGCTGCGCGGCCTCGGTATCGAAGTATCGGCACTCGGCGTCGCGCGTATATATAAGGATATCGTCGGAACCTTTGTGCTCGACAATGTCGACCGCGAATATCATCGAAGCGATTCGCGAACTCGGCATGCGCGCGGTCGCCGCCGATACCATCATGACCACGCCGGCGAAGGCGGCGAGACTTTCAAGGATAGTTATCGACGCACTGACCGTGTAATTTAGAGCGTGCCATGGCATCGATTACGCTGACTGCAATCGAGGGAGTTCCTATCGTCAAAGCGGGCGACGATCTCGCTGCGTTGATCGCGAAAGGGCTCGACCAGACCGGCCTGACACTGATGACCGGCGACATCGTCATTGTATGCCAAAAAGTAGTGTCGAAGGCCGAAGGGCGGATGGTCGAGCTGAAGAGCATCGAGCCGTCGGCGTTCGCGAAACAGTATGCCGCACGATGGGAAAAGGATCCGCGCGCGGTCGAGTTGGTTCTGCGCCAGACCAGCCGCATCGTGCGCAACGACCATGGCGTGATGATCGTCGAAACCGGCCCGGGATTCGTATGTGCGAATGCGGGTGTCGATGAATCCAATACGCTCGGCGACGACCTCGCGCTGTTGCTCCCCGAAGATGCAGACGCCTCGGCGCGGAAAATTCGCGACGGCCTCAAGCGCCTGTGCGGCGCCGATGCCGCGGTCGTCGTCACCGATACGTTCGGGCGTCCGTGGCGCGACGGTCTGACCGACATTTGCATCGGCGTGGCCGGCATCAACCCGATGCTCGATTTGCGCGGGACCAATGACCTCGGCGGTCGGGAGCTGCATCACACCGTCGTCGCGCTGGCCGATCAGATTTCGGCTGCGGGCGGTCTGCTGATGGAAAAAGCCTCGGGCATTCCGGCGGTGCATCTGCGCGGATACAAATTTCAGCCGTTCGAGGGCACCGCAAAGATTCTCATTCGTCCGCCCGAGGCTGACCTGTTCCGATAGAACCTCATCGTGAAGAAAGCCAAAGCATATCAACTCGAGCCGGAGGGTCTCAGCGAGAGTATCAGCCCCGCGCGCATCGTCGAGGACGACCTCGCGGCCGCCGAGGCCAAGCTATCGGGGCTGCTCGACTCCAATGAACCGATCATCGCAGAGATTTGCCATTACCTTGTCGATGCGGGCGGGAAGCGCCTGCGCCCGACGTTCATCCTGCTCGTGTATCGCGCGTGCGGCGGTGTCGATGCGAACGTTGAAGATGCGATCGATGCGGCCATCGCGCTTGAGCTGATTCATTCGGCCACGCTGCTCCACGACGACATCATCGATGCGGGCATGCTGCGGCGAGGCAAGCCGTCGGCATTCGCGCGGTACGGCGCGAGCGGCACGCTGATCGCCGGCGACTATCTTTTCTGTCGCGCATTCGAGCTGTGCGGGCGTTTCGAGGAACACCTCGTGCGCACCGCGGCGCAGGCGTGCATCCAGCTCACCGAGGGCGAAGTGATGGAGGGCCGCTTTCGGCATAGCGCGGCGGCGAATTTCAACGACTACATCACCGTCATCACACGCAAGACCGCGTCGCTATTTTCCGCGGGCGGACGCGTGGCGGCCGACCTCGCGGGCGCGCCGAAGAAGACCATCGATTCGATGTGGAACCTCGGAACGGCGGTGGGCCGGGCGTTTCAGATGGTCGATGACATCCTCGACATCGTTGGACCGGAGGAAAAAATCGGCAAGCCTGTTGGCTCCGATCTGCGCGCGGGAATTCCGTCGCTGCCGGTTGTGCTCGGCATGACGCGCAATCCCGAGTTGCGCCAACTTTTTGAGAATGACGGCCGCATGGACGGTGCGAAGTTCCAACACGCGCTCGATTTGCTGCGCGCTCCCGATCTCATCGCGGAGGCGCGTGCGATGGCGGCCGAGCAGGTGAAGATCGCGCGCGGCCTGCTCGCCGAGCTCCGCCCCTCTGAATATCGCGACAGCCTGACGGTCCTGATCGACGACCAAATCAACCGCGAAGTCTAATTTCTTACTGAGTCTTCGATCCTTCGCCACGCGGGGGCAGGATTGCGTCGCACGACCTAATCGCATTGACGATACCGTCGGTGATGCGCCGGGATTTCATCGAGGCAGCGAGATCATCGACCATTTTGGTCCATGTGCCTATGGGCGCGAGCGCGTGCGTCGCGTGATCCGCGATGATTTCCACGTATCGCTCGCCCAGCGAAACGAACAACAGAATCCGCGTACGATGTCGTCCCTCGGCGATCGCGTGCGCGGCGAACTCGCGATGCGCGAGGTTGCGGGCGCTGGCTTGTTTCACGCGCGCGGGCACGATCGCGAGCCGAATTTGCAAAACCTCGAGTAGAAAAATCAGCGCGACCAGCGCGCACAACTCGATGAAAATCAGCGTGCGGCCGCTGAGCGCAGGACGCGCGGAAATCGCGAAGCCTCCGGCAACAATCGCCCCGAGCGCCGCGCCGCCGACGGTGTACAGCGAATAGCGGTCGCTCACCCGAGTTATCACGATCGCGATTTTCGCGTTGGTGCGCTGTTCGACCGCGCTCGCGGCATCGCGGATACGCTTGTGATCTTCAGCGCTGAGGGGGCCTCGCATCGTCACCATCCTCCGGATGCGCCGCCGCCGCCAAAGGATCCTCCGCCGCCGGAAAAACCACCTCCATCCGATGATCCGCCGCCGAACGAGCCGCCGCCCCATCCCGAGTACCCACTGCCATGACGCATCAGGTACGGACGACGGCGGGCGCGTAGCAACACGAACAGCATCAGCATCGCGAACAACACCCATAGACCGAGCCCGGCGGCGAAGGGCTCCAAGTCATATTGCGGCGCCGGTTGCGCGACTGGCTCGCTCTCCGGATGCATATTGGCGGCGGCATCATCGCCGAGCGCGCGCAGAATCGCGGCAGTGCCGTCGAGCACTCCCGCATTGAAATCGCCGCTGCGGAATTGCGGCAGGATTTTCTCCTCGATGATGACGCGGCTACTAGCGTCAGTGAGTTGTCCTTCCAGTCCGTAACCGACTTCGATCCTGACCTTGCGCTCGTGCGGCGCCACGATCAGGATCGCGCCGTTGTTCTTGCCCTTCTGCCCGATGCCCCAATAGCGGCCGAGCTGATAACCGTAGTCCTCAATCGAATGACCTTGCAGCGAATCGAGCGTGACCACCACGACTTGATCGCTGCTTGTGCGCTCGTGCTGTGCGAGCATCGCGTCGAGTTCGCTCTTGGTGGAGGTGCTGAGAATGTCGGCATCATCGACGACGCGGCCGGTGAGTGCGGGAAATTTCAAATCGGCAGCGAAAGCATACGCGCCGATCAGAATGAACATGGCTGCGAGCGCAGCCGATGCGACACGACGCATCAGAACTTGACCTGCGGAACCTGCTGCGCCTGTTCCGATATTGTGAAGGTCTCGCGCACCTTCAAATCGGGATACATCCAGCCCGCGATCCATTTTCCCGGATAGGTTCTCAGATATGTGTTGTATTCCTGAACCGCCAGAATGTAGTCACGGCGCGCGACCGCGATGCGATTCTCCGTGCCCTCGAGTTGCGATTGGAGCGCGAGGAAGTTCTGATTCGACTTGAGATCGGGATACTTCTCGCTCACCACAAGAAGGCGTCCCAGCGCGCCGCCGAGCGCGGCCTGATTCTGTTCGAACTGATGGAACGCGTCCGGATTCGAAAGGATGTCGGGCGGCAACTGCATCTGGGTGGCCCTCGCGCGCGCCTCCGTCACCTCGGTCAGCACCTTCTCTTCCTGATGCGCATAGCCCTTCACGGTTTCAACCAGGTTGGGAATCAAATCCGCGCGGCGCTGATATTGATTGAGCACCTCGCTCCACGCCGCCTTCACCTGCTCATCGAGCGTAGGCAGCCGATTGACGCCGCATCCTGACGATGCGGCGATTGCGAGCAGGGATGCCGCGACCAGAAGGAATCCGCGCAAATGTTTTTCTCGCATCACGTTTGTCATCGCTCCAATCCTTCGAAGGCGAGCTTGAAAACCGCGTCGGCGATCTCCGGCGCACGCAGCGCGCCCTCGCGCCGATACCATTCGGTGATCGAATTCAGCATCCCGAACAGCAGCCGCGTCGCGAGGCGCGCATCGACATCGGCGCGGATGCTTTTTTCCTTCTGCGCCGCCGCGAACAGTTCCGCTATCAGATGATCGAACTCGCGCCGACGCTCGAGGATGCGCCGCTCGGCTCGGGTGTTGCCGCGCACGCGCAGGAGCAACGCAACTTCCGGTGTCATCGTGATGGTGATCTCGATGGTGCGCCGGACGACGTGCTTAAGCCGATCGATCGCCGGGCCTTGCACCGCGACCGGCTCTTCCAGCGCGGCGAATATCGCGTCGAAGGCGCGACCCGCCCCCCGCAACAACAACTCTTCCTTGCCGCGCGCGTGATAGTAGATGCTCGCCTTGGTGATGCCGGCGGCGCGCGCGACTTGATCGAGCGAGCTGCCGTCGTAGCCGCGCTCCAGAAACACGCGCACCGCGACGTCGAGCAGCGCATCGAAGTCGTAGGCCTTGCGAGATTTTGCCGATGGGCGACCCACTCTTCTCCCTCATACTGCGGCGTTTCCGCGTCATATCCATTACACTGTCGGGCACGCGCGCGGGAGAGCCCGCGAACATTAGATGAGGACTTTCTATGACGTACGGAATCGCTATCCGCAACATGGGTCCACAATCGAACCGCAAGACCATCCGCGAATGCGCGCGCATCGCGGAGCAGGCCGGCTTCGATGCGCTGTTCGTATCCGACCATTTGTGCATCCCGCCCGATCAAACTGAAGGATCGGGCGGACGCTATCTGGACGTGCTGGCGACGTTGGCGTTTCTCGCGGGCGCCACCGAGCGCATTCGGTTGGGCGTCTCCGTCCTGGTGATTCCGTATCGTCCCGCGGTGCTGACCGCGAAGCAGATCGCGACGATCCAGGAACTGTCGGGCGATCGCATGATCCTCGGCGTCGGCGTGGGATGGATGAAGCCCGAGTTCGATGCACTCGGTGCCGACATCAAAAAGCGCGGCGCGATGACGACGGAAACGCTCGCCGTCCTGCATCATCTGTGGAACAGCGAGGAAGCACGTCCCTACGACGGCAAGCTGGTAAAGTTCCCCGCATTCGTTTTTCTGCCGAGACCTGCGCGGCCTCCGATCTGGATCGGCGGCAACAGCGCGGCCGCGCAGGAGCGGGTCGTGAAATTCGGCGACGGATGGCATCCGATGTTGCGCACTGCCGAGTTGAAGCCGGCGGTCGATGCGCTGAGCGCGAAGGTAAAAGCCGCCGGCAAACCTGCGCCGGAGATTATCGTAAGGCGCGGCTTGAAGCTCAATGACGCATCCGCCGCGCGCGAGAAGCTGCATGCCGATCGCGATGCGCGGCGCGACCTATTTCATCCTCGATTTGGGCCGCTACGAGAACGAATCCGTCTTCGGCCGTGCGGTCGACATCTTCATGAGCAAGGTGACCGCGTAACCGTTCTCGCTTCGTTTCGTCATCATGCCGGGGCGTCTTCAACGTGAGTGCGATTGCAACTCTGATCAAAACTGCGCCGCGCTACGGCGCGCTTCTTCGCTCGCAATACTGGCCGCGCGAAAAGCTGGAATCGTATCGCGCGCAGCAACTCGAAAAGACGCTGGCGGCGGCAGCGAAGATTCCATTCTATGCCGATCGGATCGGCACCGATCCGCATGCCGGAGATCTGCGTCGGCTTCCAGTGCTGAAGCGCGCCGATATCGCGACACTCACCGCATCGGTGCGCTCGCTCTATCCTTCCGGGACGCACCTGGTTGGAGAGCGCTCTTCGGCGACCAGCGGAGATGCGGTCGAGCTGCTCTTCGATAAATCGCATCAACGCGGACGCAACGCGGCGAGAACTCGCTACCTTCGCGCGCATGGATGGAATCCGTTCGCACGCAGTGTATGGTTCGGCGCCGCGCGGCTATTGGTCGAACACGATCCAGACTACCTGACCGCCGCGGAGTTGGTGCGAGGGTTCGCCTCGCTCGGCGTGCGGTTTTTTCCGAGCAAGCTGCCGTTCAACGAGCAAGCCGAGATATTGGCGAAGTACCGGGCGGTGTCGGTGTATGGATTTCCCACCAGCATCGATGGAATCGCGCGGGTCCTCGAAGAAACCGGGACGCGCCTGCCGTCGCTTCGGCTGGTGCTGTGCGGCGGCGAGGTGGTGGACAATTCGATGCGCGAGCGCGCGCGTAGGATCCTAGGCCTCGAGCTGCACGACAACTACGGATCGACCGAAGCGTTTCTCGCGTTTCAATGTCCGCGTGGCAGTTATCACATCAACGCCGAGCACGTGCTGATCGAGATCGTTGATGACGCTGGCCGCGAGGTTGGCCCGGGCGAAATGGGAAGAGTGCTGGTGACGACGCTGGAGAATTACCTCATGCCGCTGATCCGCTATGAGATCGGCGACTACGCCATCGTGGCAAGCGGCGGATGCTCATGCGGACGGACGCTGCCGCTGCTCGGCCCCGTCATCGGGCGACAGGTCAACCTGTTGCGAACGCAGGAGGGCAAAATTGTAACGGGCTGGGAGGCAGTGACCATCCTGAGACGATTTCCGGAAATGAAAATATTTCAGACGGTGCAGAAATCTATCGGGCGGTTATGCATCCGCTATGTGGCCCTGCGCCCGCTCGCCATCGAAACCGAAAGCCAAATCACGGCAGCGTTCCGCGACTATCTTGGCGACGCTACTGCGGTCACGTTCGAGAAGGTTGACGAAATCGAGCGCGCGCCGAGCGGAAAGTTCATGGTGACGCTGAGCGAGGTGGCGTGACGGCTAAGGAAAGCCGGCGCCGGGGACTTCGACGTGGACAGTGTCGATGCGCGCGGTCGACTTGCCACGCATGAGATCCTCGTGCGTGGTCTCGGCGCTGATGCAGAAGAGCGTGCGGCGATCCTCGCCGCCGAGTACGCATGCGACTGCGCGCCTGCCTTTGACCGAAATGCGATCGAGGATGCGCCCTCGCGCGTCGACGCGTACGAATACATCTTCCTGAAAGAGGCTGGTCCACACCGCGCCCTCGCGATCGAGGCAGATTCCATCGGGCTCGATGAAGCTGCTGAAGCGCTGCTTCAAATCCAGCGAGCCATCCGATGCGATGGCGAACTCCGCGAGCCGATTGCCGTCGCTTTCGGCCACCACCAGCCGCCCGCCGCCTTCTGACACGGCAACGCCGTTGGGAAACTTCAGCCCACGGCCAACCACTCTCGCATCGCCAGTCGGCATTACGAGGATGATCTGGCCGTTGTCGTGACTCCCGCCCTTTATCAGATCGAAGCCGAGATCGCCGACGAAGATGCGCCCGCTGCCATCGATGATCATGTCATCAATCGAGCCCGCGGCGGCGTTTGATAGATCGCACAGCGTCGATATTTTGCCGTTCGTGAAGGTCAGCAGCTTGCGATCGAACATCGAGGTGATGACCGGGTCGCCATTCGGCAGGAATCCCAGCCCGCCTGCGATACCGGGAATTTGACAAACCGTCTCGCATGCGCCCGCGAGCGACACGCGCAGCAACTTCATTGCGACGCTGTCGACGAACCATAGTTTGCCGTCGTGCCAGCGCGGCCCTTCGAAATATTTTCCTTCAGCGAGGAGCGGATGCAGTTCGATGTATTCCATTGCGTTTCGCTCAGATGATTTTCTCGCGGCGCAGCTGCTCCAACTCACTCGCCGACACGCCGAGCGTCTCGCCATAGATGCGATGGTTGTCGTGGCCGATACCGACCGAGCCGCGCCAAATCTTTCCTGGCGTGAGCGAGAACTTCGGCGCAATGCCGACGCCCTTCACGCGCCCGACCTGCTCGTCCTCCCATTCGATATGCATCTGGCGCGCCTTGTAGTGCGGATTTTGCGCGATGTCCTTGCTCGACATGATCGGCGAGCACGGCACCTTCACCGCATTCATCGCCTTGACAACTTCGTCGACGGTTCGCTCGTTGATCCATCCGCGCAGCATCGCGTCCCACTCGATGCCTTCGATGGTTTCGATTTCGATGCGCGCCTTCTTCCACTTTTCTTCCAATGGATCGAGTCCGATGACTTCGGTTACAGCGGCAAACTTCTCTTCGCCGAGCGCGCCAAGCACGAGCCAACCATCCTTCGCCTGGAATGCATCGAGGGGTTGAAAACCCTGCGCGCGATTGCCCGAGCGCTCACGCACGATGTCCTTTTGGAAATATTCGAGCATCGTGCCGCCCATAGTTTTGTGAATCGCCTCGTACTGCGCGAGATCGATCGCCTGACCCTTGCCGGTCGCACGCGCGTAGGTCAGTCCGGCGAGCGAGGACCACAGCGTGAACATCGCGGTCATGTAGTCCCCGATCCACGGCGCCGCGCGCATCGGAGGTTCCGGGTCAGGCGCGCCGGTCTGATACATCGTGCCGCTGACGGCCTGCCCCACAATGTCGTACGAGGCGCGATGCACCCAGTCGGGATCGCCGGTCTGACCGAATCCCGAGACGTGCGTAATGACGATCTTCGGATTGACCTTCCACACGCTGGCGTCGTCGAGGCTCCATCGCAAGTACGAGCCGGGCTTGGAACTTTCCATCCAGATGTCCGCGCGCGCGATCATCTTGAGGAACAGATCGCGGCCCTTCGGCTTCGAAAAATCCAGCGTGACCAAGAAGACGTTGCGGCGCTCCTGGATGAAATTGGTCGAGACCGGATCGCCTCCTCCCTTCTCGTCGAATCGAATTCCGATGGTGCGCCAGCCGGCGTCGCCGGTTCCCGGCCGCTCAACTTGGATGACCTCGGCGCCCATCTCGGCCGCCAGTTCAGCCGCGAAAGGCTGCGCGATGAGCGTTCCCGTGGAGACAATTTTCACGCCCTGCAACGGGCCAAAAGCCTCGGGCACCAGAGTCTTTTCCGGCATTCCATGCCCCTCGTGATTAGAATTAAGGACGGGAAATCATGCCCCGATTCGCGCGGCACGGGCAACCGATGCTGTGGCAACCGGCTTTAGCCTGCGTCCCCGCAGCGTCGGGATGGCGTTGGACGACTTTCGGGCGCCGGTTATTATGAAATCACGTGTCGCACAATGAATAGTTCAATCAATCATCGTGAGCTGACCTATAAAGCAGTGGCCGGGCTGGCGGGCGGCGCGCTCGGATGGCTGCCGGTCGAGCTGGCGAGTCACGGCCGCAACCTGACCGATGTGATGACGACCGGCGACATCATCGCCGCGTACGTCACGATGGCGATTTTGTCGGGGATGATCGGCGGGCTCATCCTCGCCTCGGACGAGCAGAAATTCGCCGTCACGCCTACCGTGCGCAATCGGTTCATCCTCGGCTTCGTCGTATGCTTCCTGTTGGCGATCCCCGCGAACTACTACTCGAACATCGTCTTTTCCAGCATCCTGGACTACGGCGGCTGGGGCACCGGCCATCAAGGCTCCATCGCGTATCTCGTCTTCGGGCGCGTCGTTTCATGGATGATGATGGGCACGATGCTGGGCGCGGGTGTCGGCATTGCGGGATTTCTCGGCTCCGCGGTTCCTCAACTCCGTTCGCTCGCGGGATCGATCAATTTCCCCGCGCTCAACATCATCAAAGGCGCCGCGGGAGGATGGATTGGCGGCGTCGCCGGCGGTTTAACCTTCGACCTGATCAATCAGGCGACCGGCGGCGGACTCGCGTCGCGACTAATCGGCCTAAGTCTCATCGGACTCGCGATTGGATTGCTGATCGGCCTCGTTCAGGAGCTTACCAAAGCGGCGTGGCTGACGGTCGAGGCCGGCCGCCTGAAAGGTAGGCAATATCGTCTCGAAGGCGGAGTCTCCTCGATCGGACGCGCGGAGGAAAATCCGGTCGGGCTGTTCGGCGACACTGCGGTGCAGGCGCGTCATGCGGTGATCGAGCGGCGCGGCAATGACTACATGCTGCGCGGGCTTGCGGTCGCGGACGGAACCTTCCTCAATGGCGAACGTATCGAGAGCGCGACGCTGCACGACGGCGATCGCATTCGCATCGGCGCATACGAATTGAGTTTCCATTTGCGCGGTGTCAGGGCCTTCCCTTCGACCGGATCCGGTCCCTCGCAAATTTATGCAGAACCGCAGCCGGCGCCATTGAAAAACGGCGCGATGCTGATCGATGCGAGCGGCAAGAGCTTTCCGATTCAGCCCGGACAAGGAAACGAAAATCGGCCGCGCGACCGACAACGACATCGTGCTCGGAGACTCCTCGGTCTCGCGTCATCATGCGGCGATCGAATCGAGCAACGGCAGCTTCCGCCTGCGCGACCTCGGCAGTCAGAATGGAACTTTCGTCGCGGGGAACGGATCAACGAGGCTCCCTGAAAAACGGAGACCCGGTGCGGGTGGGAGACGCTTCGTTTACCTTCCGTGCCTGATGCGAGAATTTTTGACCGGCCGCGCTTCTGCTCCCGATGCGGATTGCCGGTAATCGTCGAAGGCGCGAGCTTCTGCAAGGACTGCGGCGCGGCGCTGGGGGCCAGCGGAATCATCGGCGGCGAAGGCGCGATGCGGCCGCTGGTCGCATTTCTCCTCAGCATCATTCCCGGACTCGGACACATTTATCAGGGTCACGTGAGGCGCGGGGTGATTTGGTTTTTCGGCGGTCGCGATCGCATATGGGGCCGGACCGATTGGCTATCTGCTACACTTGATCTGCGCGGTGAAGTGCAGCCTCGTACGGATCGCGATCGCTACGATGATCGCAGGCGGCGGCGACGGCGGAGAATCGATCGCATCTCCGCGCTGGCTGTAGACGACCTCGATAGATGATACGCGGCCAACTCCATAATCGGCGGACGATATCGCGTCACCAAACCGCTCGGCGGCGGCGGCATGAAGCTGGTCTACCTCGCCGAGGATATGCGCCTCGCATCGCGTCCGTGCGCGCTCGCCGAGATGGTCGACAGCTTCACCGATCCCGACAATGCAGCAGCAGGCGGTCGCGGCGTTTCAGCGCGAGGCCGACATGCTCGCGCAACTCAGCAACGAGCATATCCCGCGCGTGTTCGATCGCTTCAGCGAGCAGAATCGCCATTACCTCGTGATGGAGTATGTCGAAGGCATCCACGCTCGAAGACGAACTCAAAAACAACGGCGGCAAACTCGACGAGGCGCGCGTCATCGAAATCGCGCTGCAGGTGCTCGACACGCTGCAGTACCTGCACAACCTCCAACCGTCGGTGGTATACCGCGATCTGAAACCGTCGAACGTGATGCTGGGGCGCAATGGGCAGGTCAAGCTGATCGATTTCGGCATCGCTCGATTTTTCCTGCCGCAAAGCAACGCCACCATGATCGGCACGCAGGGCTATGCGCCGCCGGAGCAGTATCGCGGACGCGCCGAGGCGCGCTCGGATTTGTATGCGCTCGGCGCCACGATGCATCATGCGCTGTCGGGACGCGATCCCGCCGGCCGAGCCGCCATTCAGTTTTCCGAAGCTCAGCGACGCTGTGCCCGGACATCACCCCTGCGCTCGCCGACCTGGTCGATCAGGCGCTGGAATATGACGTCGTGCATCGGATGGCCGATGCGCGCGAATTCAAGGAGCGGCTGCTCGCGATCAAGTCCGGCGTCGCGACTGCGAAGGTCAATGGCGCTGACGCCCGCGCCGCGCCCTTCGGGCAAACCGCAGATGCGATTGCCGCTGGGTGGTGCGACTCCGCCCCGCGAAGCAGCGCCCGAAGATGCGACCGTCATTTTGCGCCCCGAAGATACGGCGAGTGAGATGCGCTGCCCGTCGTGCCGCAGAAGCATCCCTGCGGACTCGCGCTTCTGCTCGTTCTGCGGCAACGGCGTGACGCCCTCGATGCTCGGGAACGCAGGCGCAGCGCGGATTCTGCGACGACCGTTTTACCGGAACGAACGGCGTGGCATCGCGCCGCCGGAGATGTCGCGCCGTAGTCGAGCGGCATCCGAGCTGGCGGCCCGCGCGGCGCGACCCGCGTCCGCTGCGCTTCATCGTCGACGATGGTCGTCGGGCTGTTCGTCGTCGCGATCGCCGTCACCGGCGTAGTCAATTATCTCCAGCAAGTGGCGCATCAACGCGACGAGTCGTCAGCGCGCGAGGCGGTCCACCGCCGCCCGAGGCTTCGGTTCCACCCGACATCGAAAATCCCAGTCCCGACACGCCCGAGCCCGAACATACCTCCGCCGCTCGCCATCACGCTTCGCGAATGGCTCAACATGCAGGGTTATCAGCGCGGTGCACTTCAGCCTCAATGGCGACACGGTTATCTTATGGGGCACGGTGCCGAACGAATTCGAGCGGCGATGGGTGCGGACACAGGCGACGATGCTGACCGGGGCGACCAGCATCATCGATCACATGGTGATTCGCCCCAATCCCGACGCCTTCAGCGAGCCTTGATGATCCGATGATCATCGATCTCCACGTCCACACGCATCTTTCGGATGATTCGAAAACCGCGCCCGAGAAATATGTCGAGGCCGCGATCAAAAGCGGCGCCGGGCCTCGGCGCGATCTGCTTCACCGAGCATCGCAAGTTTCCGCGCGATCCCGAAGTCGATCGCCGTCTACTCCGAGCTGTCCGACAATCACGGCATCCTGATCATCAAAGGCGTCGAGGCGGATACCGACCTCGGCCATCTGCTGCTGTTCGGCCTCAATGACGAAGTGATTCGGCGCTTCGATCCCGCGCATCGGATACTCAAGAGCGCGCATCTCATCGATGTGATTCACAAGGAAGGCGGCATCGCGATCCCGGCGCATCCGTTTCGCGATTCGGGCTATGGCGTCGCGGCTCGATGATCTGGTCGCGAAGCATGGCAGCGCGCTCTCGGCGGTCGAGGCCATCAACGGGCAGAACTCGCCGGCCGAAAATGAGCGCGCGATCGCCGCGGTGGAGAAGCTCGGGCTGACGGCGGTCGGCGGCAGCGATGCGCATTTTCCGACCGCCGCATTGGTTCCTGACCTGCGCGACGGAACTGGAGCGGCCGATCAAAAATGTCGAAGAACTATGCGTCGAGCTTCGCGCCGGCCGCGCGCACCCGTACCACTTCCCGCGTCCCGCCTGATTCGCTAAACGGTTGCGGGTTTCCATTGCCGATTCGCTAATGATTCTGCCAGCGAACGCGCGAAGCGGCGCAGGTCCGGAAGCGCGGCCCGCGATCACCAGCAGATCGCCCGTCCTTGAGCGGACGGTCCGGTGAAATCGGCACGAAACCCGAGCCGGGATCGTCAACATCGCGCATCGCGAGCACAGTTACGCCGAAGCGCGCGCGAGGATCGAGCGTGCGAACTGTCTGACCCGACCGCCGCGGGCGGAACCTCAATGCGCGTCACGCGGTAACCGGTCGCCCAGTAGATGTTCGAATCGCCGCGCGCGATCGACGTCAGCGACAGCGCGACGCGGTTGAGCGCCTGCGCGACGTGGCGACGCGTCACCAGGCCCAGGAACTGCCCGTCGTGACGGCACGATCGACGACCGGGACTTCCTCCAGCCCGTCGACGCCCATCAACTCGCTCGCCGCATCGAGGGTGGCGTCGGGCAACACCAGCGGCGGGTTGCGCTCGCAGAGATCGTAGGCATTCACCAGCGGCGACAAGTCCTCGTCGCGCACCAGCAGCGCGAGCAGGTCGCGCGTCACGATGAGGCCGGTGAAAGTTCCGGTAGCGCTCACCACCGGCAGCGTCGATTGCGAGGTCTCGCCGGCGATGCGCAGGACTTCATCGAACGAGGTATTGTCCGCGACCGTCACGACGTCCTTGTCCATCACCGCGCTGACGGGAATCTGGCTGAGCGCGAGCCGTTCCTGCGCGATGTGCAGCGTTTTGCCCTCGCGCGCAAGGCGATAGGTGTCGATCGATTCGCTTTCGATGAGACGAGCCACCACCAATGCCGCAATCGTAGCCACCATCGCGGGCAGCGCGACGGTGTAGTTCTGCGTCATCTCAAAGAGCAGAAACAGCGCGGTCAGAGGCGCATGCGTGGTGCCCGCGAGAAATGCGCCGAGGCCGACCAGCGCATACGAGCCGCGCGGTCCGGTCAGATGCGGAATACAGGTGCGCGAGCGCGCGCTGGAACGTGCCGCCCCCCATCGTGCCGATGAAAAAGATCGGTCCGAACACGCCGCCGGGAGCGCCCGAGCCGAGCGAGACGCTGCTGGTGAACATTTTCGCGAAGGTCAACGCCGCCAGCATCGCGAGTTCGTACTTGCCCGGCCATCGCCGCGTTGATGGTGGGATAGCCGTCGGACAGATTCTGCGGAAGAAAAATCGCCACCGCGCCGACGATCGCCGCGCCGATCGCGAGCTTCTGCCAGTCGGGAATTGCGAGGCGGCGAAACCTGTCGGCGGTCGCATGAAAGAAGCGGATGTAGCCCGCGGCCAGCACGCCGAACAGCCGCGCCCATCGCGCCGTAGGTCAACATCTCCCAGTAGCTCCTCAGCACGAATTGCGGGACCTGAAAGACCGCGTCGTTGCCGGTCACCGCGCGCGAGGTCACCACCGCGGTGAGCGTCGCCACGATGAGCAGCGTGAGGTTGGCGAGTTCGGTGTGGCCGAGCAGGACGATCTCCTGCGCGAACATCAGCCCGCCCATCGGAGCGTTGAAGGTGGTCGCGATACCGGCGCCGGCGCCCGCCGCGACCAGCACCTTCGCGCGCTCGGGTCCGAGCTTTCGGAACTGCGCGACCGCTGATCCGATCGCGCCGCCGACCTGCGCGATAGGCCCTTCGCGGCCGACCGACCATCCTGAGCCGAGCGAGAGCGCCGCGCCCGCGGCCTTGACGAAAATCCATCCGCGCTTGATGCGCGCGTTGCCGAGGTTCACCTGCTCGAGGAAATTCGGGAACCCGTAGCCGAGCACATCGCCGCGAAAAAAGCGGTCGAGCAGGAGCATGCCGACGGCGCCGCTGGCCAGGACTAGCGGAATCAAGACGCGAAAGCATTCCTCCGCGCGAAATTCCGCAGCGCATTCCATTCGAGCTGCCGGAAAAGCAGGCCGGATAAGATGGATCAGCTCGCGAAAACCGAGGTTGCCCAACGCCGCGAGCATCCCGACGATCGACGGCCAGCAGGATCATCTGGACATAGTTGAACTGATCGCTGCGAAGCCCGAGGTTCGCCTTGACGGGATCAATCTTGGTTCCAGGCACCGGATCACCTAACGGCGAGGAATCAGATCTGGAGGAAGCGCTTGATGACCTTCAGCGATTCATCGAGCTGATCATGATGCACCCAATGGCCGGCTTTTTCGATGGTCACGATCTCGGCGTTCTTGAAGACCTTGGTACGGCCGTCTTTTTCCCAGTCGCCGGTCCATGACTCGCCGCCGCGAATCAGCAGCGTCGGGCATTCGATGTGCGACCAGATTTCCTCGGCGTCTTTGAGGTTGAACTGATACGGCGTAGTGGCGCGCACGTAATTGTCGAACTTCCACGAATAGGTGCCGTTCTCGTTGCGCTCGATGCCCTGGATCGTCAGATGGCGCGCCTGCTCGACGCTTAGATGCGGGTTCTCCGCGCGCATCCGGGCCAGCGCTTCCTCGATGCTCGCGGTATTCGCGAACTTTGCGCTGCGCGAGCGATTGCATCTCGCGCGACCCAATTCTTCATGCGCTCGCTCGCAGGCGTGTCCTTGATCATCGCAGGCGGCGGCCCGAGGCCTTCGATCGAGACCACCTTCTTCACCATCCTGGGAAACACGCCGGTGTACTGCAGAACGATGCCGCCGCCGAGCGAATGCCCGATCAACGTCAGCGGCTTGTTTCCCAGCGCATTGATCAACTGCGCAAGGTCCACCACGTAGTCGATCATCGCGTAAGGGCTGCCGACCGCATGCGAGGAATCGCCATGGCCGCGCAGGTCGGGCGCGATGATGTGGAAATCGCGGCGCAGCTCCAGCGCGGTCCAGTCCCAGTTGCGGCAATGGTCGCGGCCGCCATGCACCAGGATCATCAGCGGCGCATCATGGTTACCCCAGTCGACGTAGTGGAGCTTGAGGCGCTGCGAAAAAAAATAGTGCGAGGTCGGTCCGATGATGCTTTCGGGCATGCCGCTTGCGTAGCTCCGGCGATCAGGTTGGGCAGATTCGGTTTCACATCGTCGAGCGCGGCGCGCGCCGTACTCACGATGAAATCGATGTCGTTGTCGTTGACGATGAACGGCGGCGTGATCATGATCGCGTCGCCGCCCGCAGGTCCTGCCATCCCGGTCGAAGGATAGAAGAACAGCCCGCGCTTGACCGCCGCGCCGAGAACCTTGTTCGCGGTCTTCAGCTCCGGCGCATAGGGGATGCGGCGTTCGCGATCGCGCACCAGCTCGACGCCCCAGAAAAATCCCGTGCCGCGAATGTCGCCCACCATCGGATGCCCGGAAAGCTCTTCCTTGAGCTGCGCGCCGAGCCGCGCGCCGACTTTCTCCGCGCGCTCGACCAACTTCTCGCGCTCCATGATGGCCAGGACGCCGTCGCCATCGCGCATGCGAGCGGATGGCAACTGTAGGTGAAGAACATGAAATCGCGGCTGGCTTCCTCGCATACCGCGACGATGTTTTCATCGACCGCGATCATGCCCATCGGCATGTAGCCGCCGGTCAGCCCCTTGCCGCCGATGAGGATGTCGGGCTTGACGTTCCAATGATCGACCGCGAAGCGCTTGCCGGTGCGGCCGAAGCCGGTCATCACTTCGTCGGCGATCAGCAGGATGTCATTGCGATCGCAAATCTCGCGCAGTTTCGGCCAGTACTCCTTGACCGGAGGAACCGAGCCGCCGCTCGCGCCCATCATCGGCTCGGCAATGAACGCGGCGATGTTGTCGGCGCCCTGCTTTTTGATTTCCTCCTCGAGCGCGTTGGCGCAATCGAGATCGCATTGCGGATAGGTCTTGCCCCATGGGCATCGATAGCAAAACGAAGGCGGAATCTTCGGCCAATCGAACAGCACGTGCTCGTAATCGGCGCGACGCAGACGTGCTGCCGGCGGAAAGCGCGCCCAGCGTGTTGCCATGATAGGAGAACTGGCGCGAGATGATTTTCTTCTTCGACGGCTTGCCCTTCACCTTCTGATAGAGCATCGCGAACTTGATCGCGGCCTCGACCGCTTCGGATCCGCCGCTGGTGAAGAAGAAGCGGTTGAGCCCGGGCGGCGTCCATCGCGCGAGGCGATTGACCAGCTTCTCGCGCTCGGTCGGAGACCCATACCGGCACGATGTAGTTAAGCTTGCGGATGGTCTCGGCGGCGAGTTGCGCGAGTTCCTCGCGCCCCTGGCCGACATTGACCACCACCGCGCCGCTGCCCGCATCGAGGATCTTGCGGCCGTCCTTGGTGTAAAGGTAGGCGCCCTCGGCCCGCTCGATATGAAGCGGCGTCCAGGGGCTGCGCATGAACAGAACTTCTTGTTCCGGCATAGCGCAATCTTAGGCGCGCAGCGGGCGACGCAGCAATTGGCGCGATCGCGTCATGTCGATACGGGTTGCAAGAGCCTGTCAATGAACCGTTAGTCTGATCTGTACACGGGGTGCGCGCCCCACCAGGAGTTTTACATGTACGCGCTTATCATTTTGCGGCATCGCAAGCCGCCCGAATTGCTCACCATTTTCAGGGATCGCAACGAATTCGTCGCCGCCCTCGGCTTGCAGGAAATGCGCACGAGCCATGGCAAGCGGCGACCAAGGCGTTTCGCGCGGTGTACGAGGTTCGCGACGAAGGCGAATTCGTCCGCTCGCTGGAGACGATTCGCGTCGAGCATCCCGATGCCTACGATGCGTGCCACGTGCTGATGCGGAAGTTTCAGATTCCGAATGGGCTGAGTTTGGGAGGCAGGCGATGACCGCTTCCAACAGACTACGCGGCGTCAAATAGGCATCTCAGGCGGGATGATCGCAACGCCCTTGCGCACGCGCACCGACAGCTCGGGATGCTTCGGAATATCGACATGTAAGGTTCGATAGCCCAGACGCGCCGGATCTGGTGACACATACGCAAGCGTATATTGCTGGCTCAGCTCGTTGCTGATGGCGTCGCAATCGCGGGCGAGTTCCTCGCCGTCGCCAATCCGGCGCAGGTTGAAGGCCCGCGCGCCGGTTTCTTCCGCCAACGCCCTGAGAGTTTGCATATCAACTTCACCGTAATCGGGTGCGAAGACTTCCCACCAGGGGTTTTCACTAGCGTTTACCATTTCCTCGCCGATGCCGACGGTGTAGATCAGCACCTTCATCGCGCGCGCCGTCGCGATCACCTGCTCCCAGCGGTTCGATGCTGTTGTCGATCCCGTCAGTGACGACCAGCAGCGCCCGTTTGTCGCGCCGCCCCAGGCGGACTTCGAAAGTCCCCATAAAGACCGCGTCGTAGAGCGAGGTGCTTTTGACCGCATGCAGAAATTGCAGATGATCGATGATTTGCTGATGATCCAGGGTAAAGGGTTGAAGGAGCCGGGCATCGTTCGAGAATGACTCGAGGAAAATGTCGTCGCGCGGGTCGAGATCATCGACCAGGCTCGTGATCGCGCGGCGGGCCTGCTCGAACTTGGTCTCCATCGAGCTCGAACAATCCACGATGATGCCGATCGATACCGGCGCGCGGCGGTCGATGCGAAAATAGCCGACCGGGCGCTGCTGGCCATCTTCGAAGATGCGGAAGTCGTCTTCCTTCAGATCGGTGACATAGCTTCCCCGAGAATCGGTAACGGTGACCGTTACCTGTTCGAAGCCCGGCTGACTGCGCAATTTGAGCGACGGCACCTCCAACGAGGTTTCGGGCTGCCCGCCCGGCGTGGTGATCGACGGAAGCGCGGCCGGCTGGCGCTGCGGTATCGATAGGGTGTTGACCGAGGGTGCATCCTGCTGGAGCGCCCAAAGCGAAGAAGCCATCGCGGTCGCCAATACGGCGATCGATGCGCAAGCGATAAAGAGCGGGCGTCGATGCTTTCTCGTCATTGCCCTGCCGCAACCCCATCGCGAACTTTTCGAGCCGTCAAGTGCTCAGTGTAAAGGGGCGATTAAATGTTGGATAGAGAACAGTATCGCGAGCAGGATCAATATCGCGCCTGCCGCCCGCTGCGCATCATGTTCATAGCGAGCGCCGATACGCTGTCCGAACGTCAGACCCGCAAAGGTGAAGATGGTGGTCGTTATCGATAGTGTGATCAGCAGCGGCAGCAGCGGTATGCCGATTGCCGGCAGCGCGAAGCCGACGCCCAGCGAATCGAGGCTGATCGATAGCGACGCGATCAGCAATCCGACGCCGCGGGTCAGGTCGACCGAGTGCTCCGAGGAATGCTCGAACGATTCGCGAATCATGAAGGCGCCGACCAGCGCCAGCAGTCCGAATCCGAGCCATTCCGCGACTTCGCCGAGCAGCACGCCGGCGCCGGTTCCCAACTCGTAGCCGATGATCTGCATGGAGATTTCGGCGGTCGCGAACGCCGCGCCGAGGCGGATGCGGACCGCCCATTCGGAATTGGTAATGCCGACGCCGACCGAAATCGCGAAGACATCCAACCCGATCGCGATCGTGACAGCCAGAATTTTTACCAGCGTGACCTGCTCGGCGTGCATCAGACGCGGCAGGTTAGTCAGACATGGCGAGACTGGCAATGGACCGATAAGGCGTCAGACGGAAATGACGATGGCGTCCGCGGGTAACGCACGGACGCCATCGCGAGGTACTAAATTTCCTGTCTAAGGGGACAGCGGAACCATCAATTTTGCGCAACAATCGATCGTCGCGACATCGATAGAGCAGTAACCGCGCCAATCCGCCACGACGCGGTTAAACGTCACGAGACCCAAATGGCGATCCTGCGAGCAGTCGCAGGCCAGACAGCTTGTGGACGGTTGTAGCATCCGCGCCACAAGGGGATCCGTCCCTCATCCCCATTTCGCGATCGTGCGCGGCGCGTTATGCTCAGATTATCTTCTGCGTTGTGATTTGGGTGAGAAGCTTGGTCCCGCGCACGATGGTCGCGATATGCGCCTTCCTCGTCCTGGCGAGTTGGAACAGGGCGGATGCGGCCCCCATCCAGGATGTCTTCCAGCTATCTGCGACCGATACCACCATCTTCGCGCCTGCTAGCGACACAATCATCGGACACGGACACTACTCGTTATCGCATGTCGATGGGCTCGATATCGTCGAAGGCGAAAACAAATACCTCGATGGCGAGTACGATCGGGAGCAGCAGAGCGTGCGGCCGAGTGAGCGTGGCCTGCCGCCGGTGCTGGTCCGCTATCAGCATCGGTACTTCAATGCCGATGGGACGCTTCAGTACGAGGAAGTTCTCGACGCGCGCAATGGCGAGGCCGCCTGCCGGCACTATGACTCCGGCGGCAACGACATTCGCGACAGCATTCTGAAGTCGATCCCGCCCGACACCTATGCCGGCGCGACGCAGTTGATGCTGCTGGTCGGACGCCTGCGCCAGGGCGCGCCCGATATCACGTTTCATTCTTTCAATTGCCTTCCCGATCCGAGGATCGTCGCAATCAAAGCCACGCGGCTTGACGAATCGGCAACCTGGTCGAAGTACCCGGGCAATCTCATCAAACTGGAGATGAAGCCGGACCTCGGATGGCTCAACGCCATCGTCGCGCCGTTCGTGCCGAAGATTTATGGATGGTTCGATTCCTCCGATGCGTTCAACTACGCGGGCGGCGAATTCGATCGCTACTACAAGGGCCGCCATGTCCTGATGGTGCGCACGCACGACTCGTCGGCATCGCTGGCGGCGCACTAGAATTCTGTCCGCATCGTGTCGTCGATAAGAACATAAGGTTAAATCCGCTGCCATTAGGACACATCGCATTTGTCGCGATGCGCGCGACGCATATCCTCAACCCTCGATGGTGTGGCGGCTTATCGCGGCGGCGTTTCTGTTTCTCATCCTCAGCGTGATGTGTCTGAAGATCGCATCAGCGGCGGATGGTGTCGATGCATTCGATCTTTCCCCCACCGACATGACGATTCTCAATCCCGACAGCCGCCAGGTCGTCGGGCACGCGCACTACAAAGTGACGCATCAGGATCGCGCGATGATTTTCGAGGGTGAGAATCGCTACCTCGACGGCGAATACGATCGCGAGGTGCAACGCGTCGAGCTCGCCTCCGACGGCGCGCCGCCGATCCTCGTCAGCTATCAACATTCGTTTTTCGACGCCGATGGCGCGCCGCATTCGCTCGATACCCTCGATGCGAAAAGCGGCATCGTCGCATGCACGCTTTACAATGGCGCGTCGGCGCCGGAGGTGCGGCAAGCGAAAGTCGTCGTGCCGCCCGATACTTACGCGGGCTCGACCCAACTGATGCTGCTGGTCGGGCGGCTCCGCGAAGGTGCGCACGCGATCACGATGCATTCGTTCATATGCCTGCCCGGCCCGCACATTGTCGCAATCAAAGTCACGCCTCCCGCGAGCACGGTGAAATGGGCGATGTATCCCGGCAACCTGGTGAAGGTCGAGCTGGTCCCCGATTTCGGATGGTTCGGCGCGCTCGCGGGACCGTTCCTCCCCAAGGCATATGGATGGTTCGACCCGGCCGATGACTACAATTACGTCGGCGGGATGTTCGATCGGTTTTACCGCCGACGCAACTTGATGATGGTCCGGACGGCGGCCGTCCGAGGCTTCGAGGATTCCAGATCCTTGTCACCGTGACGCTTTCATCAGGGGGGTCGGCATGGGGGCTTTCTGTACCAAGGGCTGGAAAACGAGCCGCCCGACGCGCAGAAGCTGTATTGGGAACCCAACGGGAATATCTATAATCCCGACCCGTTCCAGCTTTCGCCCAACGGCCTCGAAGGAATGGGCGGTGGCGGGGGTGGCTTCCCGCGCGGGCTCGGCGGTCCCGGCGGGGGTGGCGGGGGCCTTCCCCTCTTTGTTCAGAACGATCTAAATCAATCAGGGGCCGTGGCTTTGGACGCGTCAGCTCTTCTGTCGGATAGCCCAGCATGGCCTGTCGCGGTCGGCCTTCAGATCTTTGCGCAATTTTTTCCCGATTTATTCGGCAACGGCGAACCAAAAATCCCATGGTATGACGTAACCCACACCCAGCGCGGCGCCCATGGCGTTTACAATCACATCTTGAATATAGCCGCTGACTGGATAGTTACGCAGCGCTCGTCCGCGCCTTCCTTTAATTCAGTTAACGACGCTGTGATGGCGGCGGCTAAAGCCGCGCTGGCGAAAACCGCGCAAACGGGTAACGAATCAGAGGGAGCTATCGTGCGATTGGCCGGAACGGGCAAGTACACCTACACTGGACCGAACAACACGGGAAGTCACTGCGATGGTCGTCCGTATAAACCCGCCGATGCAGTTGCCACGTATCACACTCATCCTGATACTTGCGAAGATGGCGTCCCCGCAGCTGCCTCAGGCCAGGACCTTGAGTTCGCGATCGATTCCCAAGTTCCGCTCTACTATATCGAGCCTGACGGCACGATCCACATACTCGACGATGTGCCCGGACCACCAGCGCCATTGCAAAGGAAGTAGTTATTGGAGCCTCTCATGAAAAGTCGAGTTCCCTCGTGCGTAGGTACATTAGCCGCAATCGTTACAGGCCTCTTCTCGCTTACTTTTATAGCCGGTCCGCAACGATGTTGGGCGGCCGAACCAGCCCCAGTCGTTTCGATCATATCGCTAATAGCCCAGCCTGAGAAATATGATCGTAAGATTGTGTGGGTTAGGGGATATCTGAGGCTCGGGTTCAACGGGAATTATCTCTTCCTTAGTCCTTATGACTCACAAGAGTTCATAACACAGAACGCACTCTTGCTCGACATGGTTAATACGGTTCTCGAACCTCATCACAAATTGGCTGAGTCAGATCAGGAGAAGCGGAAGGAATGGCGCGGGCTGTTCGATCACGAGACCGTTGACCTACAAGGCACCTTTTACTATCCGCGAGATGGGGGCGTCTGGGGTGGTTACCCGAACGGAATAATTACAGAAATCACGGATATTCAGCTTCACGATAGGCATCCTCGGATAGGGCGAGTGATTGAGCCCGCCAAATGATCGTCTTTCTTGAAGATTAGGAGCGCATACGCTGTGCCAAGCAGTGCGCCGTCCCTAGTGCGGCGGGTGGGCTGCAGCGTCTTTATCCTCACTGCCTCAGTTGTAGCCGTGAACAGGGCTTGGGCATAGCTCGACAGCTGCTACAGCGGAAACCATGATGACCAGATCAACGAAGCTCGCTCCCCCCCATTCTTTGATCCTTATCCTCGATCCGAGTGGCGCGACGATTCCGGACACAATGTCCGGAGCGTTGGTGGCATCAACAGACTCTTGTATTGCAGTGGGCTGCCGGTCGGATATCGAAGGTGAGACGGAGTTCACTTTGGGGGACGTTCTCCGACGTTGATCCCGGAGCTCGGCCCATGTTTCGGGGTAGGTTGAAGACGCCTAACCGCAAAGTCGTGCTGCAAACAGTTATCGGTCAGGCCATACTTGAAACATCAGTAGCGCAGCAAGAAACAACGGTTCGAGTTTGGACAAATGACGCACGCGAGCCGGACCAGATAATCGTTGGAATTGAATAGTAAGATGAAAGGGATCACCCTGAGGTGTACACCCCTGACCCCGGCTTCGACATTTCATAGAAGCGGCCATACATCAGCCAGCGTGCACCCGGGCGGCCGTCGGGGGCGTCGCGGAAACCCCCAGCTCCTCGTCACCGTGACGCTTTACCGGCAATTTCCGACGTATCGTCGGAATCTCGCCTACCAGAAGCATACAAAGACAAATTGGGCAATTCCGGTGGCCTCGACTAGTTACTTGCACGCAGGCTGCACATGGGATTCAATTGTTTCTTCAAATTGCCGCTTATTGAAGCTCGAAATTGGCTATCAAGCTAAACCCTCGCTCTTGAGGTCGGCATTTGATGGTTTGGAGGTTTTCTGATGGGGGCATTCCAAGGTACGGGCGCGCGGGCAGCCAAAAGCGCTTTTCTTAGCCTTATTCTGGCGCTCGCGTTCGTACTCCCCGCTCGCGCAGCTTATCTCGAAGGATTCGAGCAGGGCGGTACTTTCTTCGATGATGGCGTCGGCGTAGTTCACATCCGCCCGTCCAAATCCAAAACCGAGACCGACTATGGTCCGGGGATTGCAGCCTCGCAGGGCAACGCCTACGCGCGTCTGTTGGTGGAGGCGTGGCTCCAAAACGGATGTTTCACCGATACCTCGGGCAACTCATTTTGTGGCATCAACGGTTCGCAGGCGCCGGGAGCATGCAAGCCCGGCAGCCTCGGCTCCGATAACGAAGTCAATTGCGACGGCCCGCTGACCGAATGGGGACTGCCGTACGGCACCTTCGAGAAGGGCATTGCGATCGCCGGCAACGGCGCGACGACCTCGCTGGATATTTATCTGGATACCAATTTCGCGGCGGCAGCCGGGCCCAGAAGATTATCGCTTCGATTGGGATTCCGACCTGCTCGACAACCAAGGAAAGTTTCTCCAGGACTACGTCTTCAACGTCGCGATTGGCGACGGCCACGATTCATGCGCGCCTTCGAGCGGTGGATATTTCGTGATCGAGGCTTCCACCAACTCGCAGCGTTCGGGTGCCAATGCTCACAGTTCGGGCGTGCCGCAAACCTGCATCGCGCAGTCGGGCTGGTACACCTTCACCCATACGTTCACCAAAGATTCCAACGGCAATCTCGAAGTTGGGATGACGGTCAGTCCGGCGGGTACGAGTCATCCGGTGGGCAACTTCACGATTCATCCTTCCTGTCTCGGTCCGCAGCTCGCCGATGGCGCATGCCCGAGCGGATCGACGACGAGCACCCCGCTGCCGTTCTCGGCGGCCGGCGCGAATTTCCTCGGATGGTTCCCCGACCAGGAGATCAACAACCTCGCGATCGACAACGCGGTGCGCAGCGACCTGTAGAAGTCGACTGCTAACCGACCCGTTCCGAACTTCGAGCGGCTTTATTGCCTAATGCCGCTCAACCTGCCAAATAACCATCATCCCATTCCCGGGACCTGGCGGCTCCGATAAATGTCGCAGTCATTGCAGTTTTTTTCGACCAATCCGGCGGCGTAGACAGGGTTCAATACCGGTGAAAAAAACGCTCCGCTCCTCCTCTCATTCTGTCAAAACCAAAACTGCCCGACCGCGCGCGACTGAAGCTCCACGCTCATCGGAGAAAGCGCTCACCCTGGAGAAAGCCCTCACCGGCATCGAGGGTTTCGACGAAATTACCTATGGCGGACTTCCGCGCGGACGCGCCACTCTGATCTGCGGCGCCGCCGGATGCGGCAAGACGTTGTTCGCGACCGAATTCCTCGTCAACGGCGCGCGCAAGTATTCCGAACCCGGCGTCCTGATGGCATTCGAGGAAACCAGCCTCGACCTGATCCTCGATTCCGCTTCGCTCAAGTTCGACCTCCAGGAGCTATGCGACAAGAAGCTCCTCACCATCGATCATGTCCAGGTCGACCCGCATCAGATTGCCGAAACCGGCGAGTACGACCTCGAAGGACTGTTCGTGCGCCTGCGCCACGCGATCGAATCGGTCGGCGCGCGACGCGTCGTCCTCGACACGATGGAGACGCTGTTCACCGGCTTTGCCAATGAGGGCCTGCTGCGCAGTGAAATCCGCCGCCTGTTCCAGTTTCTCAAATCCCTCGGCGTAACCGTCCTCGTCACCGGCGAACGAGGCGAGAAAACCCTGACCCGATTCGGGCTCGAGGAATACATCGCCGATTGCGTCGTGCTGCTCGATCATCGTGTTACCGACCACGTCTCCACCCGAAGCCTTCGCGTGGTGAAATATCGCGGCAGCACCCACGGCACCAATGAATATCCATTTCTGATCGATGAACGCGGATTCTCGGTGCTGCCGATCACCTCGGTTGGCCTGCACCACACCATCTCCAATGAAGTGGTCAGCACCGGCGTGCCCGACCTCGACAAAATGCTGGGTGCGGGCGGCGTGTATCGCGGCAGCACCGTGATGCTTTCGGGAACCGCCGGTACCGGCAAGACCACCTTCGCAAGCGCGCTGGCGCGGGCGACCTGCGAGCGGGGCGAGCGCGTACTCTATTTCACTTTCGAAGAATCATCCGACCAGATCGTCCGTAATATGAGGTCCGTCGGCATCGATCTGCGTCCGTATGTCGCCAATGGTTTGCTTCAGATAATTGCGCAGCGCCCGTCGCTGCAAGGGTTAGAGATGCATTTGGTGGCGATTCACAAGGAGGTCGAGCGCTTCAATCCCAGCGTGGTCATCCTTGATCCGATCAGCAACTTCGTCGTCAGCGGCGACCCACGCGACGTCAATTCGATGCTGACGCGGCTCATCGACTTCCTCAAGGGCCGCACCATTACGGCATTCCTGACCAGTCTGACCGAAGGCGGAAAGCCGACCGAGGCGACCACGACTGCGGTCTCGTCGATCATCGATGTATGGCTGTTGGTGCGCGACATCGAGCTTTCCGGCGAGCGCAACCGCGGCCTCTATGTGCTCAAGGCTCGCGGCATGAGCCATTCGAATCAGATTCGCGAATTTCTTCTTAGCTCCAATGGCATAGAGTTAGTTGATGTGTATTTGGGGTCTGCCGGCATGCTGACCGGTTCCGCCCGCGCGGCGCAGGAGGCGATCGAGCGCGATGCTGCGATGCGGCGGGGCAACGAAAGGGAGCGCAAGATGGCCGCGCTCGAGCGCAAGCGTCAGGTGATGGAAGCGCGTATCGCCGCCCTCCGCGCGGAATTCGAAGCCGACGAAACCGAGACCCATCAGGCACTCGTGGTGCAAGCCGAAGAGGAGCAGCGCATCCTCGCGGATCGCTCGGATATGTCGCGGAGCCGCAAGGCCAACGGAACCGTTTCGCGGCGGGACGAGTAAAGAAGGTCTAGTGAGAAAGAAAGTCATCGCAGCGAAAAAGCCGGTCCGGCGCGCGGCCATCGCGGCAAAGCGAAAGAAGCCAGTCCAGTCGGCATCGCCGTCGTCGGGTATCTGGGCAATGCGGCTTTATGTGGCGGGACAATCACCGCGTTCCTCCGCCGCCATCGCCAATCTGCGCCGCATCTGCGACGAGTATCTGCCCGGCAGATACGAGGTCGAGGTCATCGACCTGCTGCGCAACCCCGAGCTGGCCAAGACCGACCAAATCATCGCAATTCCAACCCTGGTCAAAAAACTTCCGGTGCCCGTACGCCACATCATCGGCGACCTGTCGGAGACCGCGCGCGTATTAGTAAACCTGGAGCTTAAGCCGAGCTGAGAACCATCATGGCAAACCTGCGTCCACTTCGCCGACGATCGCCAGCACGCAAGCCCACGCGCAAAAAAACCGTTTACCTGCTTCGCCTCTTCACTACCGGAGGCACGCCCCGCTCGACCCGCGCCATCCAGAACCTGCGCGACATCTGCGAAGCCGTGCTCAAGGGCCGCTATACACTCGAGGTGGTCGATATCTATCAGGAACCGGGGCGAGCGAGCGAAGCCGATATCATCGCCGCTCCTACTTTGATCAAGGAGGCACCGCCTCCGCCCAGACGCATGGTCGGCGATATGTCGGATCGCAAAAAAGTGATTGCCAACCTTTCGATCCGAGAGAAATCGAAGTGAAGACCCGTCAATCGCCGGTCCGGTTCGAGCTCGATGAACTCCGCCGCCGCCTGCAGGAAGCCGAGGAAACCCTCGAGGCGATTCGCAGCGGCGAAGTCGATGCGCTGGTCGTCAATGGACCCGAAGGCGAACGCGTGTTCACCCTCAAAGGCGCGGAGCATCCCTATCGCGTGATGGTGGAGTCGATGAACGAGGGCGCGATTTCGCTCGCGCTCGACGGCATCATCCTCTATTGCAACAGCGCCTTCGCGCGGATGGTCAACGTGCCGCTGGATCAGTTGATGGGCCATCGCCTGATCGAGTTTGTCCCTCCTGCGGAAGTGGCGAGCCTGACCGAGCTGATCAAGCGCGGCCACTCGCACCCGACGCGTGGTGAAATCTTACTGGCTTCGTCCTCCGGCGAGCTCCCCGCACAAATATCGCTTAATCCGGTCGAGATGGATGATGAGCAGGTCATCGGCGTCGTCATCACCGACTTAAGCGAGCGCCGCGGCAGAGAGCAGGCGCAGGAGGCGGTGCGCTTGCGCGATGAGTTCCTCTCCATCGCATCGCACGAGTTGCGGACCCCGCTCAGCACGCTGGTCCTGCATCTTGGGATGGGAGAACGTCTCCTCGCCAAATCCGATCTGCCACGCCTCGAGCAGTCCTTGCGCAAGGCCAAAGATCAGGCGCAACGGATGACCGAGCTGATCAATCGCCTCCTCGATGTCGCCCGTATCGCGAGCGGAAAACTCGAACTAGAAGTCGCGCCACATGATTTCGGCGAACTGGTGCGTGAAATCGTCGACAGCCTCAGCGAGGAAGCCAACAAAGTCGGCTGCGAGATTCGATTGAGCATCGAGGACGGCATCGTGATGCTATGCGACCGGTCGCGCCTGCAGCAGACCATCGTCAACGTCATTTCCAATGCGCTGAAGTATGCGCCCGGACAGCCTATCTCGATCACCCTGGAGCGGCGCGGCGGCGAGGCGGTTTTGAATGTGGACGATCGCGGCATCGGAATCGATCCCGCCGATTTGGGACGCATCTTCAATCGATTCGAACGCGCTTCCTCCACGCCGCAGGCGGGACTCGGACTCGGTCTGTACATCGCGCGTGAAATCGTTGTTCAACATGGCGGATCGATCCGCGCCGAGCGTCGGCGCGGCGGCGGCGCGCGCTTCAGCATCGTCGTCCCCCTGTCACATCAGCAGAAGTCTAAATAGGTCCAGATAGCCATCGCCCCTTGTCGCCATGAATCAGTTCCCAAAAATCATGCTGATCGAAGACGACTCGGATCTCGCCGATGCACTCGCCGACGTACTTACGATGGAAGGCTATCGCATCGTCTACGCTGCTGACGGGATGGCGGCGCTGGCATTGCTCGCCGAATCCGAGCCACCGGATTTAATCCTGCTCGATCTGATGATGCCTAACATGAACGGATGGGAATTTCGCGAGGCACAACGGCGCAATGAGCGGCTTGCCGCAATTCCAGTGGTGGTTTTGAGCGCGACCGGCGAACGCACCCGCCCCATCGAGGCCACCCGCATCCTACGCAAACCGGTAACCCTCGAAACGCTGCTCGCGACGGTCAAGGAACTGACGCTCGCACGCAAGAAAAGCTGACCCGTCGCTATGATGCGCCTTGGCTGAGCGATCGTGCTGCTCATCGCGCGCTAGACTCTATGGATCGGCGCGATAGCCCAATCGAGGTCGAGCACCTCACTGACTGCCGATGCGACCCGCGCCATCGTCGGCCCATCGAGCCGGGCGAGCGGCCCCTTGGAAAGTCGCTCATTGTCGATCGCGCAGATCTGATCGATGAGCAAATCGGAATCGTGTCGAAGCGATGACTGCGCGCGCACCCGGATACGCAACGGCTCGGCGTCGTCGATGAGGTTGGTGGTCAACGGAACTATCAGCGTCGATGGATGCCCCGCATTGATGAGCGCTTGCCCCTGCACTATCAGCACGGGGCGGGTCTTGCCTAACTCGGTACCCCTGCGCGGATTCAGGTTGGCGAGCCATACCTCGCCGCGCTCATGCATCCGGGTCATGCTCTATCGCCGCGAATTCCGCATTCACGCGCATACTCTCGCCGCGAACCTTTCGTGACACGCGCGCTATCCGCTCGGCGCGTGCACGAAGCTCGGCTTCGCGATTCATCCGTTCCAGTGCGCGGCGGATATATTCGGCGCGCGGCACGCCAAGGGCTTTAGCGCATCGATCGCTGGTTTCGAGTAGTTCCTGGGGTAACTTCAATGAGATAGATTCCATGGGCTCTGCGTACGATATCTCCATTGGATATCGCTAATCAATATGCCGATTGCGGGTAGGGCCGTTCGCGAAGGGTCCGTAAAAATCCTCGATGGCTTTGATTCCTTTCAAATCGGATTCTCTCCAGACGCCGCATAGTAGAGAATGTTGAAACTCGGTAGACTGAAAGCTGGGAGCGCGATGACGTATAGTTGTCGCGCTCGCGTTTTGAAAGAGCCGGAAACAGTGATCACGAAAATGACAAAACAGCCACTTTCTCGGCGCCGAGAAGTGGTCCTGAGCGCTTCGCGAAGGACTTCCAACGCACATAGGAAAAGTGCAAAAACAAACCCACTCGCGAAGACTCTGATCATCGCGAAAATGACAAAACGAAGCCAAATTCTTCAATGAAATCAAGGGATTTTCATTTTGGCGATGATGGAATGACGCGAATTGAGCAGTAAAGTCGGCTCGCGGAGGCCCGTCTCATTCGACCTCAATCAATCTGCATTTTTCATTTGACGTGAGGCGAACAAAGAGCGAATATCGATCGCATGGCCGCCTTACCCGCCCTCGCGATCACCCTCCCCTATATCGACCCTCCCCTCAACGGCCAGATCGCATCTACAGAACAACTTCAACAACTACTTGAGTTTTCTGGAGTCTTCAAAGGGCACGAGCTGACCCGCAAGGACGGCCGCCTCACCTGCGGCCTCGCGCCTCTCGATGCGCTCATCGGCGGCATCGCGCGCGGCCGCATCAGCGAGGTCACCGGCCCCATCAGCTCGGGCAAGACAACGGTCGCGGCGGCCTTCGCGAGCGCGGCCTCGCGCCGTGGCGAGGTCGTGGGATGGGTCGACGTTCCGGGCGCATTCGATCCGCGCAGCCTCGAAGCGGCGGGCGCCGAACTCGCGCGCATCCTGTGGGTGAGCTTCGAAAAGCGGCGCGACTCGACGCGCACTTCTTACAACATCAGATCTCGCGAACGGCGAAGCGAACTGAAAGCCGCCGAACTGCTGCTCGAAGCAGGAGGCTTCGGGCTGGTCGTTATCGATTTCGGCGCGATGCGCTTTCCGCTTTCGCAGAGCGCGTCGCTGCGGTTGGCGCGCGCGGCGGAACGCAGTGGCACTGCCGTTCTCGCGCTTGCGAGCAATCGCGTATGCGGCACCTTCGCGGCGCTGACGCTTTCGATGAGCGCGCATCGCGCGAGTTTCAGCCGCCTCGGCAAGGACGCGCCTGCCCTCTTCGATGGCCTCCGTATTGAGGCCTCGGTGGAGCGCAACAAGCTGGGCCTGTTCGGCGATCGCGCGCATCTTTTTGCCGCTATCGATCCACTTTCTTCTCTGATTCCCCTTCCCCTTCAGGGGAAGGGGCTAGGGGTTAGGTCTGCGACTCTGCTCCCCTTCCCTAAAGGGAAGGGGCTGGGGGTTAGGTCTGATGCAGCAGGAGTAAGGTCTCTTGTCGCGCTCCACTAACTTGATGTCACCATGTCTCGCATCGCATGCATCCTCGTTCCCAATTTCACGGTCGCCGCGATCGAGCGCGCCAATCCCGAGCTGCATCTCACGCCGCTCGCGATCAGCAACACCACCGCTCCGCATGCCGAACTGATCGCGGTCTCCACGCGCGCGCGAAAATCCGGCGTCTATCCTGGAATGACGATTGCGCAGGCGCGTTCGATTATCCCCGACCTCGCGATCGTGAATCATTCCGAGGCCGCGGAGACCTCCGCGATGGATGCGCTCGCCGACGCCGCCGAGTCGGTCTCGCCGCTGGTCGAGAAGGGCGACGCCGGCCGCGTGTGGCTCGACCTCGCGGGCCTCGAACGCCTGATGGGCTCCGAGGAAGCGATCGCCTCGGAGCTGGAGCGGCGCGCCGCGCAAGTCGGGATGGAGGCGTCGATCGGCATCGCGTCGAACAAAGAGATCGCGCAGCTGGCGGCGCGATGCGGCGGGCGTCGCGTCATCGAACCCGGCCAGGAGAATGACTTCCTCAATTGGCTCCCGCTCGACCTGCTCGGCCTCGATGAGAAATCGACGTCTGATTCAAATGATATAGAGGATACGCTCGCGCGATGGGGCATCCGCCGCCTCGGCGAGTTGGCGCGGCTGGATCCCGATGCGATCGGCAGCCGGCTCGGCCGTCGCGGTGTCGAGCTGATTCGCATCGCGCGCGGCGAGAACAAGACGCGCCTCATCCCGCGCCGACCCGCGGAAATTTTCACCGAAGCGATCGAACTCGATTACGGCATCGAGACGCTCGAGCCGCTCGGCTTCGTCATGCTGCCTATGCTGGAGCGCTTGTGCGAGCGGCTTAAGATGCGCGGGCTGGTCGCGGGTGACATGATGCTGTCGCTGGGGCTCAGCGACCATCGCAAGTTCAGCCGTCGCGTCGCGATCGGCGCACCCTCCAACGACGCGCGCGCGATGCTCGCGATGGTCACGCTCAGCCTCGAAAGCCTCGCGCCCGAAGCCGCGGTGGAAATCATTCGCATCGATGTTGAGCCGCGCACGCCGCGCGCCGCGCAAGTTGATATGTTCCTGCCTCCGGCGCCCGCGCCCGATCGCCTCGAGCTGACGATCGCGCGCCTCGCCTCGCTATGCGGCCCCGAAAATGTCGGCACCTTGCGCGCGGAGGATTCGCATCGCGTCGAAGCTGTGCGTCTGGAAAAGTTCGATCCCCCACCGTCGCGTCCATTCGAACTGAACGGCGATAGCGATGCGAAGAGTATCGCGCAGTTGGCGATTCGCGCGGTGCGGCCTCCGCTCGAAGTCGAGGTGCTGCTGAGCCGCGGCGCGCCGGAATTCGTGCGCGGCCCCAACCTCGGCGCGCGGGTGGTCTCGATGGCGGGTCCATGGCGTCGCGACGGCGAGTGGTGGAGCGTCGCCGACGATGTCACGCCATCGTTACAGCTAACGATGAAGACCGCCGGCAACTTTCGTCGCGACTATTACGAGTTGGCGCTCGCCGATGGCGGCGTCTATCGCGTGTATCGCGACCTGAATTCGGCGCAATGGTTCGTCGATGGAATTTACGATTGAGCAGCGCACAAGGACACGCCACAACTTTTTTCGACGATGACTTCGCCACCTTACATCGAACTCCGCACGCGCACCCCATTCAGTTTGTTCGAATGCATCCGCGCATGGCGAATTTTGGCCGGCGAATCAGGAATGCTAAAGTTGACAAGTAGCCGAGCGGGACGTGACGGGGCACTCCGTTCCGCGCGTGGTGGAGCTATCGACGCGGGCCTTTCGCAATTGAACCCAATTAGCTTTTTGCGCCGCGCCGCTGGGCCGGCACTAACCATTCTCGCATGCGCACTGATGGTCGTGCTCTTTCATGACTTGTCGCGCGGACTCGATTATCACGCCATCGTTCAAGCGGTACGTGGAACTCCCCGTGGACTCATTTGGATCTCGATCCTGTTTACGGCGCTGAGCTACCTCGCGCTTATCGCGCGCGACGACTGCGCATTGGCATACATAGGAGCGAAGGTCGCGTTTGCTCCGCTGCTGCTCGCATCGTGTTGCGCGTCGGCGCTGGGCAATGCGATCGGTTTCGGACCGCTGAGCGGCGAATCGGTTCGCGATCGCGTATACGGAACGGCAGGACTGCGGCCCGAGCAAATCGATCGCGTGATGCTGTTTATCAACGTCGGCTTCGGGCTGGGCCTGGTGGTCTTTATCGCGGCGAGCGCGATGATTGCCGGTCACGCATTGGCGACACTGCTCGCGCTGTCGACTGCATCGCTGCATCTTTCGGCCACGATGTTGCTGCTCATGATATTGGGATCGATCGCGCTGGGCGTGCGGTATCAACGCCCGCTGAGGGTCGCGGGACTTTCAATCTCGATGCCGAGTCCGCGCATCGCGCTGGTCCAGTTGATCGTAACAGGATTCGACCTGCTCGCAGCCGGCCTGGCCTTGCGCATCCTGCTGCCTCCGACCGCCATCGACTTCTTCAGCTTCGCGGCAATCTTTGCCATCGCGGTCGCGCTCGGCATAATCAGCCGGGTTCCTGGCGGTTTGGGAATTTTCGAGATCGTCATGTATCTCGGCCTCGCGCGCCATGTGCCGCATAACGAGCTCGCCGCTGCGCTGGTGATCTATCGCGGGGTTTATTTCGTGTTGCCGCTGATGCTCGCAGCGGCCGCGCTCGCCACTTTCGAATTGCGCAGCGAAGCGGTCCTGGGCGAACCGTCCACCCGCCGATCGGTGCTGCCCGGCGCCGATCTCCTCGCGCCGACGTTTCTTAGCGTGGTGACGTTTGCGATCGGGGTAATGCTAATCCTGTCCGGCGCGACGCCCGCAGTGGACTGGCGTCTGGCCGCGCTGCAAGGGATGTTGCCGCTGTGGGCGGTCGAGATTTCGCATCTGCTCGCGACGCTGGCCGGCGTGTTCCTGCTGTTCGTTTCGCGCGGACTTCATCATCGCCTCGACGGCGCATGGTGGCTGGCGCTGCTGATCGCTTTGTTCAACGTCGCTTTTTCGCTTGCGAAAGGGCTGGCCTTCGGTGAAACCGCGGCGATCCTCTTTCTGCTCTTTCTGCTGCTCGCAACGCGGCGGCAATTCACTCGTCCGGCCGCGTTCCTGCGCCAGCCGTTCACCCTCGGATGGTTCATCGCGATTGCCGCGGTGATCGCGGCCGCGACCGGCATTATGCTGTTCGCGTTTCGCAACGTCGCCTATCGGCGCGAGATCTGGTGGCAGTTCGAATTCGATGCGCAGGCTTCGCGGGCGATGCGCGCGCTGCTCGGCGCCTCGATCCTGGTGATCGGGATCTCGTTGTGGCAGTTGCTGCGGACCGCGTCGGGCCGAATCGAACTTCCCTCGCCGAAAGAGCTATCAAGCGCGGCATCGATCATCCGCAGCCAGGCACGCAGCGCCGCGATGCTCGCGCTGATGGGCGACAAGAGCTTTCTGTTTTCCCGCTCCGGCCAATCATTTCTGATGTATGCCAAACGCGGCCGCAGTTGGGTCGCGCTCTTCGATCCAGTCGGTCCGGCCCAGGAGTGGTCGGAGCTGGTCTGGCGATTCGTCGAGCTGGCCGATGCCCACGGCGGACGCGCCGCCTTCTATCAGGTCCGGCCCGACAGCCTTCCGGTCTATCTCGACGCGGGCTTGCGCGTGGTCAAGGTGGGCGAGGAAGCCTGCCTATCCCTGAAGGATTTCTCACTCGAGGGTTCGCGTCGCTACGGACTGCGTCAAACCATGAAGCGCGCCGAACGCGAGGGCGTGGAATTCGAGATTCTCTCGCCGCAAGAAGTAGGTCGCGAGCAGGATGCGCTCGCGCAGATCTCCGATGAGTGGCTTGCCGCGCATGGTGGCCATGAGCGGCGCTTCTCGGTCGCGGCCTACGAACCGGTCTTTGTCGCGGCGCAGTCGGTCGCGTTGGCGCGCCGCAATGGCTGGCCGGTCGCCTTCGTAAGCTTTATGACTACCGATTCGCAAATCGAGGCGACCGTTGGACTGATGCGTCAACTTTCCGACGCGCCCGCCTATGCGATCGAGTACATCATCACACAACTCGCGCTGGAGCTTCACACGCGAGGGTTCGAGGTCCTCAGCCTTGGGATGGCGCCGCTGGCTGGGCTGGTGCCCACGCCACTGTCATCGCGATGGCATCGGATGGCGGGTCTGGTGTGGGAACTCGGCGGACCGATTTACAACTTCCAGGGCCTGCGCAGCTTCAAGAACAAGTTTCATCCGCAATGGGAACCGCGCTACCTCGCGGCGTCCGGCACCATCGGACCGTTCATCACTCTTGCCGATATCGCGACGCTCGCCAGCGGACTGATTCGGGGGTCATCGGCGGCATAATGCGATCGCTCTGTGCGATAGCTCTCGTGATCGTATGCTGCGTCGGCGCATCGCCCTGGCCCTCCCATGCGTTCGAAGGCGGACGCTACGGTCAAGTCAAAATCATTGAACCATCGAATCAAGCGCGTGGATTCGTGATCCTCTTTTCCGGTCGAAATGGGTTGAGTGCGGCCGATGATGCGGCGGCGCGCACGATCGCCGGTGCGGGCGCATTGGTTGTCGAGGTGAACACGCCCGCTTATCTGAACGGCCTCGATAAGCTCAAGGAACAATGCCACGTAACCGCTGTCGATGCGGAATGGCTAAGCCGCCAAATCCAGCGCGAGCGCGGCTTTCCCAATTACCTGACGCCGATTCTCGCCGGCACCGGCGAGGGCGCGACGCTCGCCGTGATGACACTGGCCTACGCGCCGGCGGCGACGATAGCCGGCGTCGTAGGACTGAATCCGTCCGCGACCATCGCCAGCAAACGTCCGCTCTGCAGCGCCTCGCGCGTCAAGCATCTTGCTCATGGTTTTCGCTACGAGGTTCCCAAAACTTTGCCGGGCTTTTGTTCGATCGAGTTCACGCCCAATCAGCCGAAGCATGATCGCGAATACCTGGCGGATTTAAAGCGCGAAGGTGCGCCGCTTCAGATTGAAGAAGTCGCGCTCCATCAGTCGATCGGCGACGCGCTGCGCGCGCTAATCGAGCCGCACCTCGTGAAGCCGCCCCTCGCGAAACCGAAAGCGCACCTCACCGACATCTCTGGTCTTCCGCTTACGATACTAGGAGTCGGGCATCCGTCGAATGTAATGGCGATCGTGATTTCCGGCGATGGCGGATGGCGCGATCTCGACAAGACCATCGCCGAGAACATTCAGCGAAAAGGCGTGCCGGTCGTCGGATGGGACAGTCTGCGTTATTTCTGGCGCAACAAAACTCCGCGACAGACGGCGGATGACCTCGGCGCCGTGATACGCACCTTCATCGACAAGTGGCATGCGAACAACGTCGCGTTGATCGGCTATTCGTTCGGCGCCGACGTGATCCCGTTCGCGTACAACCGCTTGCCGGAAGACTTGCGCGCGCACGTGACGCTCATCGCGCTGCTGGGCTTTTCGAAGAGCGCGGATTTCGAGATCACGGTCAGCGGATGGCTCGGCGAACCACCCGGTCCTGAGGCATTGCCGGTGACGCCGGAGATCAACAAGATCCCGCCTGCCTTGATGCAATGCTTCTACGGCCAGGATGAAGGCGATTCGGACTGCCCCGAGTTGGCGCGCCGTGGCGTCGAGGTTATCCGTACTTCGGGCGGACATCATTTTAACGGCGATTACGCAGCGCTCTCCCGCGACATCATGGCGCGACTCGAAAGCGCGTCGTCGCTCCAGGCGCAATCGAAATGACGAATCCGCCCTACATCGAATTGCGCGCGCGCACCGCATTCAGCTTCCTCGAAGGCGCCACCACGCCCGAGGATCTGGCCGATCGCGCCGCCGAGCTCGGCTATCCCGCGATCGCGATGGGCGATCGCGACGGCGTCTACGGCCAGCCGCGCTTCTATCAGGCCGCGAAGAAGGCCGGCGTCAAGGCGATCGTCGGCGCCGACCTGACGCTTGAGGACGACAGCCGTCTCTATGTCCTCGTGCCCGATCGCGAGCGCTACAAGAATCTGTGCCGGATGCTGACGGTCTCAAAGTGTAGGATTTTGCGCCATGACGGCCCACTCGGCGTCGATGGCAACCCCACTCCCGTCTATCCGCTGAAAGGCGAGAGCCGGATCAGCTTCGATGACCTCGATCGTTTCGGCGCTGGCCTCATATGCCTCGCCGGTGGCGCGCGCAGTCCGATCTCACGCGCGCTCATCCGTGGCGATGATCCTCGCGCGCTCGCCGATCGACTGCGGGGAATTTTCGGCGCCGGAAATCTCCTCATCGATCTCCAGCGCCATCTCGATGCTGACGAGGAGCGCATGAATCGCAAACTGCGCGCGTTCGCCGACGCTACGAAGATTCCGCTCCTCGCCACCAACGACGTATGCCATGCCGATGCCGACCGGAGGCTGATGGACGTGCTCACCAGCATCGGGCTCAAGAAAACGCTGGAGGAAGCGGGCCGCGCGCTATGGGTAAACGCTGAGCGCCGCCTCAAATCGCCTATTGAGATGGCCGCGTTGTTCAAGGACCTTCCCGATGCGCTCACGAGGACGCGCGAGGTCGCCGATCGATGCGAGTTCACGCTCACCGATCTCGGCTATCGATTCCCCGACTATCCTCTTCCGCCGGGCGAGACGCCGGATAGCTATCTGCGTGCGCTGACCTATGCCGGCGCGCGCGATCGATGGGCCCACTCGATTGACGATCGCACGCGCCGCCAGCTCGAGCATGAACTCGCGATCATCGCGAAGCTTCAGCTCGCCGGCTACTTCCTCATCGTATGGGACATCGTGCAGTTCTGCCGCGAGAATCAAATCATGGTGCAGGGTCGCGGCTCGGCTGCCAACAGCGCGGTCTGCTATGCGCTCAGCATCACAGCGATCGACGCCGTGAAGATGGAGCTGCTGTTCGAGCGTTTCCTTTCGGAGGAGCGCGGCGAGTGGCCCGATATCGATCTCGACCTGCCTAGCGGCGACCAACGCGAGAAGGTCATCCAGTACGTCTATCGGCGCTACGGCGAGCGCGGCGCCGCGATGACCGCCAACGTCATCACGTATCGCACGCGCAGCGCCGTGCGCGAGGTCGGCAAGGTGCTCGGCTTTCCGCCCGAGCAGGTCGACAAGCTCGCGCGCCTCAATCAGGCGTATGAGTTTCGCGACGACCACGACGATATCGTCGCGCTGCTGCGCAAGGGCGGCGTCGATGTCGCCACGCCGCGCATCGCGATGATGATCGACCTCGTGCGGCGCATCCAGAGCGTGCCGCGTCACCTCGGGCAGCATAGCGGCGGAATGGTGATCGCGGCGGGCCTGCTCGATGAGATCGTTCCGCTCGAACCCGCCTCGATGCCGCGGCGCGTGGTCGTGCAATGGGATAAGGAAGATTGCGCGGACCTCGGCATCATCAAGATCGATCTGCTCGGGCTCGGGATGCTCGCGGTGCTGGAGCAGGCGATTCCGATGATTCGCGTGCACGAGGAGGTCGAGATCGACCTCGCGCATCTGCCGGCCGACGATCCCGAGGTCTACAAAATGTTACGTGCCGCCGACACTATCGGCGTATTCCAGGTCGAGAGCCGCGCGCAGATGGCGACGCTGCCGCGCATGAAGCCTACGAAGTTTTACGACCTCGTGGTCGAGGTCGCGATCATCCGTCCCGGTCCCATCGTCGGCAACATGGTCAATCCATATCTGGAGCGGCGCAACGGGCGGCAGAAGGTGACCTATCCGCATCCGATGCTGGAGCCGATTCTCAAGCGCACGCTCGGCGTTCCGCTTTTTCAGGAGCAAGTGATCCGCGTCGCGATGACGGCGGCGGGGCTTACGGGCGGCGAGGCCGAAGAAGTGCGCCGCGCGATGGGCTTCAAGCGCTCGCAGGCGCGGATGGAAAAAATCGAGCGCCGGTTGCGCGAGGGCATGGCCGCGAAGGGCATCGTCGGCGCGCCCGCTGAGGAGATCGCGCGCAGCATCACGTCATTCGCGCTGTATGGTTTTCCGGAATCGCATTCGGCCAGCTTCGCGCTGATCGCATACGCGTCGGCATATCTGAAGTGTCATCATGCGGCGGCATTTTTCGCCTCGATGCTGAACTGCTATCCGATGGGCTTCTATCGTCCGGCGACGCTGGTGAAGGACGCGCAACGCCACGGCGTCACGATCCTGCCGATCGATGTCTCGCGCTCCGATTGGCTTTGCACGCTTGAATCTGATCCGCTCCCCTTCCCTAAAGGGAAGGGGCTGGGGGTTAGGTCCCTTCGCCTCGGACTCAAATACGTGATGGGCCTGCGCGAAGATGTCGCCCGCCGCATCGAGGCCGAACGCGCCCGTGCGCCCTTCGCCTCGCTCGCCGATTTCACCGCGCGCACCGCGCCCAATCGCCGCGAACTCGACGCGCTGGCCTACTCCGGCGCCTTCGTATGCTTCGGGATGACTCGGCGCGAGGCGCTATGGCAAGCCGCCGCAGTCGAGCGCGATCCGAAGAGCCTGCTCGCCGGCATCGAGCCGAAGCGCAATGCAACCTCGCCTCTGCCCGGAATGTCGCCGCTGGATGATACGCGCGCCGACTACGCGACGATGGGGCTCACCGCCGGACCACATCTGATGGCGCATCTGCGCGAGCGTCTCACCGCGCGCGGCGTGCTCTCGGCCGCCGATGTTACGAACGTGGAGAACGGCGCGTGGGCGAAGACCGCGGGCCTCGTCATCGTGCGCCAACGCCCCGGCACGGCGAAAGGCTTCTTCTTCCTGACGCTCGAAGATGAGACTGGCATCAGCAACGCGATCGTGATGCCCGATCTCTTTCAGAAGCATCGCACGCTACTGCGAGGCGCGGCGATCCTACAAGTTGAAGGCATCATGCAGAAGCGCGACGGCGTGATGCTCATCAAGGCACAACGCTTCGAGGAGCTTAAGCTAAGCGGCGCGCTCCCACCCTCGCACGATTTCCACTGACTACCGCGGCGGCATGCGCAGGGCGCCGTCGAGGCGAATCGTCTCGCCATTGAGCATCGCGTTCTCGACGATGTGGCGCGCGAGGGCCGCATACTCGGTCGGAACGTCCCAGGCGTGATGGAAATGGAATCTGCGCTTCGAGTGCCTTGCGCGCAGGATCGGGAAGACCCGCCAGCATAGGAGTTTCGAACGTGCCCGGCGCGATGGTGCATACGCGGATGCCGATATTCGCGAGGTCGCGCGCGATCGGCAGCGTCATGCCGACTACGCCGCCCTTCGAGGCGGAGTACGCGGCCTGCCCGATTTGCCCGTCGAACGCCGCAACCGATGCGGTATTGATGATGACGCCGCGTTCGCCATCGGCGTTGGGCTGATTCTTCGACATCGCCGCGGCGGCCAAACGAATCGCGTTGAACGTGCCGACGAGGTTCACCTGAATGACTTTGTTGAACAGGTCGAGCGAATGCGGTCCGTCCTTGCCGACGGTGCGGCTCGCGCGACCGATGCCCGCGCAATTCACTAGCACATGAACGCCGCCGAACTTCGCGACGATTTTCGCGACCGCATCCTTCACCTGATCGTCAGAGACCACATCGGCGGTGACAAAAATCGCTTTGTCGCCCAATGACGCCGCGACCTTCGCGCCCGGCGATGCCGCGAGGTCCAGAATCGCGACGCGCGCGCCAGCGCCGGCGAACTCGCGAATCGTTGCCTCGCCCAGTCCGGAACCTCCGCCAGTGACCAACGCGACCGTGTCCTTCAGGTTCATCGCTCTACCTCGAATGAAAATCGTTCAGCGCGATGACGATAGGTCCGCCTTTGCGCATATGCAAGATACCGCGTCTTGAGTTAGAGATGATGCAACTACACTCATGGCAACCACGAAGAACGATCCGATTGTCGATACGGACGGCGCGCGCCACGATCTCGAGGAAGTTCATGCGCGCCACGACCTCACGCTCGATGCAGCGCGGCCCGAGGCCGTCGCGCGCCGGCGCAAAACGCATCAGCGCACCGCGCGCGAGAACGTCGAGGACATTTGCGACGCCGGCAGCTTCGTCGAATATGGGCCGCTGGTGATTGCCGCGCAGCGACGCCGTCGCACCCTCGACGATCTCATCAAGAACACGCCCGCCGATGGCATGGTGGTCGGCCTCGGCAGCATCAACGGCGATCTTTTTCCCGGAACAATCGCGCGCCGCGCTGATGGCGTATGACTACACGGTGCTGGCCGGAACGCAGGGGCATCAGAACCATCGCAAGACGGATCGCATGATCCAGATCGCAAACGACTCCACCTGCCGCTCGTTCTTTTCGCGGAAGGCGGAGGCGGTCGGCCCGGCGATACCGATGGTGGTTTCAGTTCGCGGACCTTTTATGATTTCCCGCGCCTCAGCGGATTGGTGCCGATGATCGGAATCACCTCGGGCCGATGCTATGCGGGCAACGCGTCGCTACTCGGATGTTGCGACGTGGTCATCGCGACCAAAGGATCGAACATCGGGATGGGCGGTCCGGCCATGATCGAGGGCGGCGGGCTCGGCATCTATCGTCCCGAGGAAATCGGTCCGCTCGAGGTTCAGACGCGCAACGGCGTCGTCGATGTCGCGGTCGAGGACGAAGCCGAGGCGGTTGTCATCGCGAAGAAGTATCTCTCGTACTTCCAAGGATCGCTTCGCGAGTGGACTTGCGCTGACCAGCGGCTGCTGCGCGGGATCATTCCGGAGAATCGCCTGCGCGTGTATGACATTCGTTCCGTCATTCGCACGATGGCGGATACGGGTTCGGTGCTGGAGCTACGACCGCATTTCGGTCACGGCATGATCACCGCGTTCATCCGCATCGAGGGGCATCCGTTCGGAATCGTCGCGAACAACCCGATGCATCTGGCGGGCGCGATCGACAGCGACGGCTCGGACAAAGGCGCGCGCTTCATCAAGCTGTGCGACGCCTTCGACGTCCCGATTATTTTTCTGTGCGACACGCCCGGCATCATGGTCGGTCCCGAAATCGAAAAGACCGCGCTGGTGCGGCATTCGTCGCGGATGTTCGTCACCGCGGCGAATGTCACAGTACCGTTCTTCACGCTCGTGTTGCGCAAAGCTTACGGCCTCGGCGGTATCGCGATGGCGGCAGGCGCTTACGATGCCGCAGTGTTCACCGTCGCGTGGCCGACGGGAGAGTTCGGTCCGATGGGACTCGAAGGCGCGGTCAAGCTCGGCTATCGGAACGAGTTGGCAGCCATCGATGATCCTGCGCAGCGCAAGCGCCGCTTCGATGAGATGGTCGCCTCGATGTACCAGCGCGGCAAGGCGCTCAACAACGCCTCGCATTTCAGCATCGATGACGTGATCGATCCGGCAGAGACGCGCCGGTGGATCGCGGCGGGATTGCGCTCGACGCCGAAGCCGCCGCCGCGCACCGGCAAGAAGCACGCCTACATCGATACGTGGTGAAGTCCCTACCGATCGGTATGTGCAACACTCATCGTTTCGGTTGATTATTCGGGCCGTCTCGTGGGAATAATCTCCGGAGCGACGCCAGGAGAGACTAACGTGATACAGTCCACCGAGGAAAAACTAAAGGTCGCGGGAGCGGACCTCGTAATGGTGAAAGGCGGCTCCGGCAAGCCGCTGCTCATCCTGCACGACGAGCTGGGATATCCGGGTTGGATGACCTGGAACGAGACTCTCGCGCATGACCGAACGCTGTTGATTCCTTTGCAGCCGAGCTACGGGAAGACGCCAAAAATAGATTGGATCATGAACTATCGCGACCTGGCGGGATTCTATTCGCAGGTGTTGCGCGAGATGAAGCTCGACCCGATCGACGTTATCGGATTTTCCGCGGGCGGATTTATCGCCGCCGAAATGCTTGCCGCCGACCAGCGCATCTTTTCGAAAGCGGTGCTGGTCGCGCCGATGGGTATCAAGCCTGCGCAGGGGGAAATCTTCGACATCTTCCCGATCACGATCCGCACGCATCTGCGCGCGACGGTCGCCGATCCTTACAACACTCCGGAGTTCGCGAAGCTGTACGGCGGTGAGATGACGCCCGAGCAGTTCGAGGCATTCGAGGACGCGCGCGCCGAGGCGGCTCGCATCGGATGGGAGCCGTACATGCACAATCCCAGCCTTCCGCATCTGCTGCGCGGCACCAAGACGCCCACGCTGTTGGTATGGGGCAGCAAGGATCATGTCGTTCCGCGTGGATGTGTCGATGCATATAGGGAAGCGATTCCGAGTGCGCAAATCGCGGTGATCAATGACGTGGGGCATCGGCCGGAGATCGAAAACTCGGCCGAGTTCGAACGCGTCGTAACCAAATTTCTGGCAGCATAGCGACACGCAGGAGCGGTCTCATATGAAATTAGGATATTTCACCGAACGTCCGGTCCGATGGGTTCCGGAAGAAGTGATCCTGAAAAATGGCGCGCACTTCGCGGTCTCGAATAGTTACTTCGATCGCGAGCGGGCGTCCGCCGACTACAACTACTTCATCGACGAGAACCTCTATGCCGAAGAACTTGGCTTCGACATCGTCGCGCTCAACGAGCATCACGGAAATCCCTTCTGCATGGGCAGCGTGATGAATGTCGAAGCGGGAATCCTCGCGCGGCTGACCAAGAAGTGTCACATCCTCCTCATCGGCAATCCGCTGCCGGTCCTGAAGCATCCGCTGCGGATGGCGGAAGAGCTGGCGGAGATCGATCTGATCTCGAAGGGACGTCTCATCACCGGATGGGTGCGCGGCGCGGGCAGCGAGCAGTTCTTCAACAATGCCAATCCCGCTTACAACCGCGAGTATTTCGAGGAAGCGCACGACTTCATCGTGCAGGCGTGGACCCGGCCCGGACCGTGGCGTTATGAAGGCAAACACTTTCACTATCGCCATGTGAATCCGTGGGCGCTGCCGTATCAGAAACCGCATCCGCAAATGTGGATTCCCGGTACGCTCAGCCCCGAGACCATTAGGTGGTGCGCCGAGCACAATTATCCGTACTTCGGACTGGGCACCGCGCTGCCTGCGACTTGTGACATGTGGGAGATGTACGCCGATGAGGCGCTCAAGCATGGCTACGAGGCGGGCTCCGAGAATTTCGGATATCTGTTGCCGACCTTCGTCGCCGAGACCGATGAGAAGGCGCAGGAACTCGGCCAGGGATTTCTGTTCGGCGGTGGTCAGAACACCTTCGCGCGCGTCGAGCATACGCTGCCTCCCGGCTACAACTCGAAGGAGGCCATCCAGCGCCTCGCGAAGCAGCCGCAAGGAAGTTGGCTCGGCATCAGCGGCGACAAGATGCGCGGCCAAACCAAAGACGAAGAATTCGAGGTCGATGCCGCCAAGGTTCGCCAGAAGCTGCTGCCCGGTTATCAACGAGCGCAGAAGAACCTTCAGTTCATGATCGGCAGCCCGAAGACCGTCATTCCAAAGATGAAGGCGATCCTGACTACGCTGCGTCCCGGCTCGCTGATCGTCTTCAACGTGCAGGGACCGGTGAGCAACAAGGATCGTCAGACCAGCATGCGGCTCATCGCGCAGGAAGTTATGCCCGCGCTGAAAGAGCATGCGGATTCGATCGGCCTGGTGGACGCCATCACGAAGGTTCCGGGAACGACCAAGGCGCGCGCGGGCGTGAAACGCAATCCGGTGTCGGATCGCGGACCGCTGAAGGAACTGGGACTCATCTAGCGCGCGCGTCATGAGGCTGAAGGACAAAGTCGCGCTCATCACCGGTGCAGGTTCGGGGATGGGCCGCGCGACCGCGACCCTGTTCGCGCGCGAGGGCGCGAAAGTCGCGGTGGTCGATATCAACGCGGGCGGCGCGGAGGACACGCTTCGTCGCATCAGCAGCACCGGCGGCGAAGCGTTCGCGATTCGCGCCGACGTGTCCAATTCCGAAGATGCCAGTTCGATGGTGTCGAGTACCGTCAGGAAATTTGGCGGACTCGACATCATCTTCAACAACGCCGGTATCGAAGGCGAAGGCCGCTTCACCGCCGAGGTGACGGAGGAGCAATTCGATCGCGTCATCGCGATCAATCTTCGCGGCGTATGGCTCGGGATGAAGTATGCGCTACCCGAGTTGGTGAAGCGCGGCGGCGGCGCCGTCATCAGCACGGCGTCGATCGCGGGACTGATCGGGTTGCGCGGTTCGATCGCATACAGCGCGGCAAAAGCCGGCGTGATCGGGATGACGCGGGTGGTGGCGGTCGAATATGGACGCTACAACATCCGCGCGAACTGCATCTGCCCCGGATTCATCCATACCGAGATGGCCGATCGCGCCTCGGGCGGGCAGGGATTGTCCGAGAAATTCGTGAAGCGCGCGTCGGTGTTCAGCCGGATGGGCGAGCCCGAGGAGATCGCGCAGACCGCACTCTTCCTGGCGAGCGACGATTGCAAATTCGCCACCGGCCAGCCCTTCGTCATCGACGGCGGCTGGATCTCGAAGTAGATCTCGAAGTAGCGCCCGCTGCTCAATTGCAGAACTGCGACTCTAAGTGGCAATCGAGTGGCACTCGACCGCAATGGCTAATGCTCCGGCACGCCGGATCGCTGGTCTTGGACGTAAACTCCCAAGCTGTTCGAACGCAGCCGAGTGTATAATTTAGTGACAGGTGCGGATTTGCGGTGACGAGGCTTATTCCAAATCCTGGTCCTCGTCTGACCACAGACCTACAATTACGAATAGGACAAATACTTCGAACAGAGCTAAAATTTCGTGCGCCATAGAAATGATTTCCTGCATCGAGATGTCGCACCCATCGGCTCTCGAAGTTGAAGGCCTCCGTTGCGCAAAGGAGCAATTTTCGCGCCGCTGCTTCCTGCGACTTCCGACCTTGTATTAAAGACGTATGCCGTGAGACGGCATTCAGTGGGCGGCCACGCAACGTCAACGAATCGCTTTAGTGGCGATCGAGGGACTCGTCCGGGATCTTTCGCTTCGACTAACTCAGCGAGATTTCCGCGCCTGGAGAAATGCTACCAGCGCGTCGACCTCGGTGGGCTTCAGCGCGCCGGCGAAGGCCGGCATATTGTTGCCGCCGTTGAGGATCCTGATCACGATGTCAGAATGCGTCAGGCGATCTCCCACGTCGCTCAGGTTGGGACCGCGCCGGCCGCCAAAGCCATCTACTTCGTGACAGAATTCGCATCCTCTAGTATGGAAGAGTGCCGCGCCCTGATTCACATCGATTTCGGTCGATGCGATCACATTCGCCGGCAACACCCGGGCCGCGAAGTCCGGCGACCATGGCGCGCGCTTCGCCTCGATCCATAGGGTCAGGATCATCATGACGATCGTGATGACTGCCGCGACTGCCCACGGACGGCGCGACGGATGCCGCTCGCCGCGGTTGTACAGCGGCACCACAAACAACACACCTAAACCGAGCGCGGGCGCCAGGAGGATGAACGGATTGGTGATACCGCGCGGGATAAGCGCCAGAGCGCCGTAGTACCAGAGCAGGTACCAATCGGGCGCCGGATCTTTCGCGAGGAGGCTCGGATCAGGCGGCGCGTCGAGCTTCGGAGCTCCGATGAAGTAGGCGAGCCCGACGATGGCGAACACCACGATGGCGCACGCCACCGCGTCGCGCCACGCCGCATCGGGCCAGAACGGCACTCCATGCTTCTCGATCAGCTCCTCGTAGCGTTCATGATAGGTGTCGGGATCGACGGGTTCGCCGGCTTTGGGCGGTTCGGAAATCCCATCGTGAAAAACCAGGTACAGATGAATTGCGATGAACCCGAAGATGATCGCGGGAATGAAAAATACATGGAATGCGAAGAAACGGCTGAGCGTCGCGCCGCCGAGCGTCTTTCCCGCCAACAGAAAATGCGCGACATACGGTCCCGCCACCGGCACGCGCGCCGATTGCTCCGCTGCGACGACCACAGACCACACCGCATTCTGATCCCATCGCAGGAGCTGGCCGGTGAATCCCATCCCGATCGTGAGGATCAGCAGCACCGCGCCGGTCAGCCAATTGAACTCGCGCGGGTACTTGTAGCATCCCATCAGGAATACTTGTCCCATGTGGATGCCGACCAGCAGCACCATTGCCGAGGCGCCGAAGTAATGCATCCCGCGCAGCAGGTTGCCGAAGAGAGCGCGCGTCGTGATGAAGTTCAGCGCCTGATAGGCCTGGCCGGTCGATGAGATATACGACGTGGCCAGCGCCATCCCGGTCACGACCTGGATGACGAATGCGACCGCGGTCGCGCTGCCGAACACGTACCACCATCCGGTGTCGGGCGGCACCGGATGCTCCGCGAGCGCGGTGAAAAACGCGATGAGGCCGGTGCGATTCTCGAATGCGTCGATGAACTCTTTCAGCAGTTTGGGCATCGCATGATCAACCGAGCGGGACGGCGCTGGTGAGAATTTCCACCTGGCCGTCGCGAATTCGCACCGGATATTTGAACAGTCCATGCGGAGGCGGGCCGGCTGCGACCGCGCCATCGGCATAGTAGACGCCTCCGTGACATGGGCACATGAAAAGGTTGGCGTCCTGGAGCCATCGCACCGGACATCCGAGATGCGTGCAGTTCATCGCGAAAGCGACGAACTCGTTGTTGCCGACGCGTCGCAGCCATGCCGCAGTTCGCGCGGTCACGCCCGCCCATTCGAGTGGTGACGGATCGACGAAGGCGACTCGCACCGTAGTGCCGATTGGGAAATCGTCGGTCTTGCCCACCGAGCGCCAGATGTCGGGGGTCGTTTGCAGTAACGGTCCGAGGAGGAATCCGACAACCGGGATTCCAACTAACGCGCCGGCCAGCGCGGAGAGCGCAATGCTGACCTTCGCCAGGAATGCGCGGCGCTCGGGACTCAGCGGCGCTTCGTGAACTTCGAACTGGACCTTCTCACTCGCCATTGACCATCCCTCCGATCCAGCTTCTCAGTGAGATCGCCATCAGCACCGCTCCCGCCGCGCAGAACAAGTACGACGTTACGAGGCCGAAAAACACGAACGCGATGCCCAGTGACAGACCGGCCGGCGCATACGTCGGATGCGGAATGGTCTGCTCCGGCGGCAAAACCCAATCATCGCGATTCGTTTCAGGGCGATTCGTTTCAGGCGCCATGCGAAACTCCTGCGCGAACATTCGTGAAAGGTTCGGCCTCCGGCGCGCGATACCATCGCGCGATGATTGCCATGATCGCACCCAGATAAACCATCCCGCCGGGAATCCACATCAGGAGGCCGCCGAGTTCCTGATCTGCTTCGGTCGTGAGCCCCCACGAATGGCGCAGCGCATCGAGTATCGCGAGTTCGTCGTGAGGATGCAGATATGCCCCGTAGGTGCCGACCGGCGCGAAGGTAATGAGAATTCCGAGCACGGTGGTCGCGAGCATCGCGGCGCCGAGATACGCGAAGGCCGCGCCGTGATTCATCCGCGACTCATCGAGCGGTGCGAGAATCGGCCACCAGAAGATAGTCGCAGTGACGAGAAACATCAGATGCTCGAAGATGTGCAGTCCTTCGCTCGCTATCGTGGCGTCATAAAAGCGCGGCAGGTGCCAGAACCATAGCGTCGTCATCCCGAGCGTCCATGCGACGAATGGCCTCCGGAGCACGCGCTCGATAGCTCCCAGCGTCGGCACGCGCACAATCGATCCCGCGAGCTGAGGCGGGATGCCGAGAATCAGCAACGGAGGCACCGCGAGGACAAGCAGCATGTGCTGCAGCATGTGCGCGCTGAAGAGGTAGTCATCGGCGAGCACATCGAGGGGGGAGATCAGCGCGAGGAGCATCACCAGATCGCCGAGGAGGAAGAGACCTAACCCCCAGACCCTTCGCAAACCTAACCCCCGACCCCTTCCCTTTAGGGAAGGGGAGCCAGAAAGAGAGTCAGAAGAAAAAAAGGAACTTCTTCTATTCTGATCCCCCTTCCCTAAAGGGAAGGGGTTAGGGGTTAGGTCTCTGCACGCGATCACATAGAGAATCGCCAAAGCGACGCATCCGATAATCACCGACGGATCGGGATCCCACGCGCTGAGGATGCGCGACATCATCATGACGCGACGACTCCCCACAGATACACGACGCTGAAGACCACCACCCAGACTGCGTCGACGAAGTGCCAATACCATTCGACCGCGCCGAAGCCATCGGCGGTTTGCTCATAAAGTTTTCCGGCGCGTGCGAGGCCGAGCGTTACGCATAGCGCGACGAGGCCGATCATCACGTGCAAACCGTGAAATCCCGTGAGCGTGAAGAACGTGGTGGCAAAGAGATTGCGGCTGACGTTGACGCCGCTCGTGAGCAGGTCGTAATACTCGCTCGCCTGGCCGAACATGAACAGCGCTCCGAGCGCGATCGTGATCGAGAGCCACGTCACGAGGCCGTTGCTATTGCCGCGGCGTCCGGCGCGCGAAGCCATCATGATAGTCGCGCTGCTGGAAAACAGCGCCAAGCTGAACAATCCGGTGCGGGTCGGGTTCAGCGCGGTCGCCGCGGTCGGCCCCTGCCCCGGATACGCGTGGTAGTAGACGTACGCGATGATCAGCAGCAGGAAGAAGTTGGCCTCCGACAGGATGAATAAGCCGACTCCCATTTTTCCCCGTTCCCGTATGGTGATCATGCTTTGGCCACCATCTCATCCGCGCGATCAGGATGTGCGAGGTCCCACAGCGGCCGGCGTCCGCGCACCGGCGGCACGCGCGTGAAGTTCTCCGGCGGCGGAGGCGACGTCGTCGCCCATTCGAGCGTCCACGCATCCCACGGGTTGTCGCCCGCGACCTCGCCGGAACCGAGGCTCACGAAGATGTTCCATACAAACAGCAGCACCGAGAAGCCGAGAATGAACGCGCCGATTGATGAGATCTGGTTCATCACGGCCCAGCCGGGCAAATCAGGATAGGTGAAGATTCGGCGCGGCATGCCGGCGAGACCCAGGATGTGCTGAATGAAGAACGTCATGTTGAAGCCGATGAACACGAGCCAGAAGTTCCAAATGCCGATGCGCTCGGACAGCATGCGACCGCTCATTTTCGGGAACCAGTAATAAAATCCCGCGAAGATTCCGAATACGCTTCCGCCAAACAGTACGTAGTGGAAATGCGCCACCAGGTAGTAGGTGTCGGTGAGCTGCCAATCGAGCGGGAAGATCGCGAAGCTGATGCCGGAGAGTCCGCCGATCGTAAACGTGATGAGAAACGCGACCGCGAACATCATCGCGGTGGTGAAGCGAAGGCGGCCGCCATACATCGTAAAGGTCCAGTTGAAAATCTTTATCCCGGTTGGGACGGCGATCAGCATGCTCGAGATGCCGAATGCCAAATTGGCGGCAGGGCTCATCCCGACCGCGAACATGTGATGCGCCCATACGGTGAAGCTGAGGAACGCGATCGCCACACTTGAGGCAGCGATGAATTCGTAGCCGTAGATGGGCTTGCCCGAAAACACCGGGATGACTTCCGAGATGATCCCGAACGCGGGCAGGATCATGATGTAGACTTCGGGATGGCCGAAGGACCAGAAGTAGTGCTGCCACAAGATCGCGTCGCCGCCGCCGGCGGGATCGAAAACGTGCGCGTTGAAGAACCGATCGATCAGCAGCATCGCCAGCGCCGCGTTGATGAGCGGCAGCGCACCAACCATCAGGAATGAGTTGACCAACGTCATCCACACGAACAGCGGCAAGCGCCGGATGGTCAATCCGGGCACGCGCAGGCAGATGATCGTCACCACGAAATTGATCGCGGCCGCCAGCGTGCCGATGCCGATGCATGCGATGCCGATGATCCAGTAATCCACGCCCGCCAGCGACGAGTAGGCCTTTTCGCTCAGCGGGGTGTAGGAGAACCATCCCGCGTTGGGCGCCCCGCCGGCGAGGAAACTGAAGTAGAGAATCACGCCGCCGAAAAGCTGGATCCAGAAGCTCACAGCATTGAGGCGCGGAAACGCCATGTCACGCGCGCCGATCATGAGCGGAACCACGTAGGTGGAGAAGCCGGTCAGCATCGGCATCACAAACAAAAAGATCATCGTGGTGCCATGCATGGTGAACATCTGATCGAAGGTTTCAGGCGAAATGATGTGCAGGCCCGGCGCGAGGAGCTGGAGGCGAATCACCAGCGCCTCGATGCCGCCGGCGAAGAAGAAGAACATCGCGGAGATGATGTAGAGAATACCGATTTGCTTGTGGTCAACCGACGCGACCCACGTCAGCAGGCCTTCGCGCTCCGAAGCGACCAGATTCGGCGTCACGCCGGCATCTACAATCTGGCTCATTTCAGGCCCTCCAGATATGCGACCAGTTGATGCGCTTCGTCGTCGCTCAGCTTGAAGTCCGGCATGTGGCTGCCGGGTTTTATCGCATTGGGGTCCTTGAGCCACCGATACAGTGTGTCGGGCGTGTTACGCACAGCCTCGCCCACCAGCATTTCGCGGCTCGCTATATGCGTGAGGTCGGGCCCAACGGTTTGATTCGCGGTCGTCCCCGCGACCGCGTGGCAATTCACGCAAGTCTTGTTGCTGAAGAGATGCGCGCCCGCGAGTGCATCGGGAGCCGACGGCATCGATGGCACCACCAGCTGCGCCTGCTGCCATGCGTCGAAGTCGGCCTCGGTTTGCGCGATGACGCGGAAGCGCATCCACGCATGCTCGACGCCGCAAAATTCCGCGCAGGTCCCAAGGTAAGTGCCTGGCGCATCAGCCTCGATCCACAGCGTATTCGGATGACCAGGCACCGCGTCGATTTTGCGCCCGAGCTCCGGCGCCCAGAAATCGTGAATAACATCGGCCGATCGCAAATCGATCAGAATCGGCTTGCCGATCGGAATGTGGACCTCGTTCGCCGCGACCGCGCCCGAAGCGACGTAGTTTATCTCCCACCACCATTGATGGCCAATGATCTGGAGGTCCGGCTTGCGCCCGTCGGGGATCGGAGGATCGGCGGCGTGATCCGCGAACATCATGAAGACCGAGAACACCGCGAGGATGCCGAATGGAATCAGCGTCCAGGTGATCTCGAGCGCGGTCCATCCGAAAATCTGACGCGCTTCCGGAGCACCCGGGCGATCGCGGAAGCGCACGATCATAAATGTCACGAGGCCGGTGACGAGCAGGAAGATCGCGAATAGTACGATCAACACGCCTATGAACAACGCGCTCAGCGCATGCGCTTGGGGCGAGGCAGGTGCAAATGTCGGGAGCGCCGGCATCAGAAACTCCGGTTTTTGGCTTAGCGCACCGCTTCGCTATAGCTCATTTGCGATCGTGCGGAAAGAATCTGAATCGTCAGGAAACCGGAGGCGTCAACGAGCCGGGAATTTGCGTGAGCCATCGATTCAAATCAGCGATTAGGACTTCGAGACGGCGCATCGATTGCAACTCCGCGAGGATCGAGCGCCGCTGATCGACAGTCCATGATTCGAGGCGCGCGAAACCTGATGCCTCGAGCCGCGAACCGAGCTCTCGAAGTGGCCTTCTCACGTCATCAAGCGAATGCGTTAAAGCGACTGTCTCAGCGGCTGAGGCACTCACCCGCTGATCGCCGCTGAAAAAGTCGAGCCACGTCTGAAGGTGCCGACCAATTGCGTCGAGCACGGCCTCGCGCGCCGCCTCAGTCGCCGAATCCAGTTGCGGCGTCGGATCGGTGATGCGCCCGGTCGCTATTGACGCCAGACGGTTTGCGATGCGCCGCAGTGTTCCGGCCGCGTCGACCACGGCGCGATGATCGACCATGCTGGTACGGCCCTCCATCTGCGCATCGTCCGCGACCTGCAGGATCTCGGCAAGGATACGCATAGTCTCCGAGTTGACTTGTTGAATTTCATCCTCGGTGTTTGCAGCCGAACCGCCGGGCACCATCGCGAGGGTGTCGCTAATGACTCTCCGCAGCCTCGGCAGTAAGGAATCACCCGCGTATTCCGGCCACAAGATGAGAGCGACGACCGCGACAACGAAGGTGCCCAGCAAGATCCCCCAGATGCGCCAGAGCGGGCCATAGATATCGACGGAGGGGCTCAGGCCGGTGAACACGAGTGCGAACGTGGTACCGATCTGCTTTCCTGCGTATGCAACACGTCCGCTGGTGAGCGAAGCGTACGCGGAAACGTAAAAGATCACAAAGACCGCGAGCAGGTAGGCCGGAAGCGTCTCGAAGTTGGGCGAGACGATGATGATTACGACAAGAGAAATCACCCCGCCGATTGCCGCTCCGACGATTCGGAGAATCATCTTGCGCATCGCCGCGCCGTAAGTCGGGAGTGCGGTTATGAGTACTGTCGTCAGGATCGTAGACAGATCGGCGCGCTGGGTAAGAATGCCGATTACGTAACCGACCACCACGCAAAGGCCAACCTTCAGAGAATAGCGGACCATCGCGGGATCCGGACCCTCACTCACCTGCGCAGCCGCATTGATCGCAGGCGCCGCTGCCGGCGGCTGCGGAGGCTCATCGAGCAGACGCTCGAGGTACCCGGTCAAGATTGCCAGAGAATCGGTGAAGGCCGCAAAGTTCTCGATCTCTGCCGAACTTGCTTTGCCGATGTACGAGGGTCTTATCTGGATGACGCGCGCAGAGAGAGCATCCATCGCCGACCGCGCTCGGGCCATCCACGGAGGAGCTGGCTGGTCGACGCCAACGGAGATATGCGTCGGCAGTTCGCGCGCGAATTCGTCGAGCGCCGCGGCAATCGCCTTTATGCTAGCTTGAATTTCGGGTCGCACCATCGCGCGAATCTGTCGCGGTACATTCTCCCGTGCCGCACCGATCAAGCGATCGACTTCGAGAGCAATCCGCGCTACGCGCATGATGGCGGCAAGCAAGATCGCCTGGCGATGCGCCGACACACCCTCGGCCACCGCTTGATCGAGAAGCACCATGTGTGCGGGCAGGTCGGACGTTGGCGGCGGCACCGGCGGCCGCCGGGTGGCTGCGCCATCCATATAAAAGTCTGCAGCCTCGACCAGCCGCGAACGCGAGCGTGCGACGCTCGCGCCCAGCGACTCCATCAGGATCGCCTCGCCCGGGTCCGGCCACAGCCAGTTGTCGAACAGAACGATCAGCCCGAAAGCGATTACGCTCCCGCCGAACGCGCCCGCCGCACCCCAACCGATCTGTTGAGGCGCAAACACGACAGTGTAGAAGCTATCAAGGCAGACCACCTCGATGAGAAGAAGTCCAGCGCCGAGTTTCCGGGTCACTCCAAGGTAGGTTGAGTACGAGAACAGCGCGAACAGGAATGGGAGCATCAGCCACGGCGTTTCTGCAAACGCTCGCGCCATCACCACCGCCGCGATTAAAGCGAACGCCTCCGCGGCGAGGAATACGATGGCCTTGCGAGGCGACATCATCGGTCCCGCGCCCACCAGAAGCCATACGATGTAGGTGCCGAGCTCGTTATTTACGTGACAACTCGTGACCAGTCCTGCGCCTACGGCCCCGATGGTGGCGAGGCGAAAGGCGATGCGCAATTTTCGCGAGTTGGGCGCGAGTTCCCGCGCGAGCAATGCCTCAAGTTGATCGAACCATCCAAACGAATGCGCGACGCGGAGCTGCGGTTTGACAAAGCTGGCCATCGAGCCGTCGGTCAGCGATCTCCTGCGACTGTTACGACCGCGGTTTCACCCATTCGAAACGGGAATGCGGGATCGGCGTTTTCGAGAATAATCCGAACCGGGAAACGTTCCGAAAGCCGAACCCAATTGAGCGTCTCCTCCACCTGCGGCAATCCCTGAACGCTCGCGCCGTTGCCCTGATAGAGCGCCCATCCGACCCCCTGAACACGGCCGCGAAAACGCTTGTTCGGGTAGCTCAGCAGGTAGACCTCCGCGCTTCATCCCCGGCCGAATGTGGCCGAGAAAGTTTTCGCGGAAATTAGCCAGTACATACCAGGTGCGATTGTCAACCAGACTCAAGACTTCGCGACCCTCGTTGGCATACTGGCCCACCGCGATGTTGAGGTTAGTCACGTATGCGTCGAACGGCGCGCGGACGTGGCAATACTCGACGTTCAGTTTCGCATCGTAGAGCGCGGCCTCGGCGGCCTTGCGGCGCGCGTTGATGTCTCCGTATTGGCCAAGATCGTTTTGCGCTTTCGATACTTCGCTATGCGCACTCGCAACCCCGGCTTCGTCAGCCTCCAGCCGGCTGCGCGCGTTGAACACATCGTTGGCGGTTACGAAGTGACGCCTCAGCAGCGGCTCGATACGGTCGAGGTACTGTTTGTCATATGCGCGCTCGGCCTGGAGTTGTACCTCGCGCGATCGTGCGGAGTGAATCGCGTCGCCGAGAGCGCTGATCTGGAGATTCGTCAATGCAAGATCCGCCTCGGCCTTGTCGACTACAGATTGATAAGGCCTCGGATCTACCACGAACAGCAACTGGCCCTGCTTGACGTGTTGATTGTCTTGAATCGGCATCTCGACGATGGGGCCGCTGACGTGCGGCGCGACTCCGATGATATTGGCACGCACGTACGCGTCATCGGTGCGGGGATACACGTAGTAGAGATGGGTGACAAACACGGCCAGCACGATCGCGCCGGCAACGATCAACACGCCCAAGGTCCGGCCGATAATCCGAGCTGGAAGGTCACGCGCCCGCGCGTCGCCTTCGCGCGTAGGCATCGCACGAGTTATCGCAGCATGCGTTTCAGGGGGAGATGGCTGTTGCGCTCGGGGGTCGGGCACTTCGCTTCTCCTCAAATTCGATTGAAGAAGATCAAATACACGGCGCAAGCCAACAGGACCGCGAGGCAAGGATAGATCAACAGCAAAGGTCCGAGATACGGTTCGATCCCGCTTGCGGCAAAGAGGGGCCGAAACGTTGCGGCAATTATCGCGCCGACGATCGCACACAGCAGCCACGCGGGAAAATTCGCCCCCGCGACATTAACCACCGGATCGCAGGCCACAATCGTCAACAGCGCAACCGGCGTGGCAATACGGATTGCTGATGTTGCGCGCATGATCATTTGATGTGCACTGCACCGGCCGCATACGCAACGGCGGCATAGGCGGTGAGCAGTTGCGCCTTGCTCTGTATGAACGTGTAGCGTGCGTTGGCGAGATCGCGTTCGGCCGTCAACAGCTCGACGATCGTGCTGAGCCCCTGACGGTAGGTCTCTAGGTTGGCGTGGTAGGATTCCTCGGATGCGATGACGAGGCTTTGCGCGAAGGCATATTTGCTGCGCGAGGAGTCCAGTTCAAAGTACGCGCGCCACATCTCGGCGATGGTACTGACTTCCGCCGCCCTGAGCTCGGCGCGCGCAACATCGCGATCATCTTCCGCTCGGCGCACATCGTTGAGCCGTCCGAAACCAGTGAAAATATCCCATCGCAGCGTCAACAGGGCGGAGTACTGCGGCTGCGCCGTTTGAACGGTACGCGGGAGTCTGGAAGGTGAAGTTCCACATATTCTCGCCGTAACTCGTCGATAAACCGACGACCGGAAAGAATTGTGCCCGTGCGTGGCTCACGTCGGATTCACTGGCACGCATGCTCGCGACTCGCGCGGCCAGATCGGGCCGCTCGCGCCGCGCATCGGCGATGAGCGCCTCGACTGAGCGATTTAATTCCTGCGGCAGCGGTTGGGTTTCGAGTCCCACAATTCTGACCGGCGGGTCCGCCGGAAGCCCAAGTGCAACCGCCATTTGGGCCTCGGCATCGTGCACCATCAGCTGAGCATTGGCGAGATCGAAACGCGACTGCGCCACGGTTTCTTTGGCCAGCAGCAGTTGGGGCTCGGTGGCGAGGCCTAGATCAACGCGCTGGCGGACCGCATCGAAGTCGGTTTCCGCGAGCTTAAGATTCTGCTGTGCCGCGATCACAGCGCTATCGGCGGCATCCAGTCCATAAAAGGCCGATTCGACGTTGAACACTACCTCCTGGATCGATCGGTTGAAAGCAAGATTGGCCGCGATGAGCCGATCCTGCGCACTGTCCGAGGCTGACTTGCGGCGGCCGAAGTCGAGCAGCGTCCAGTTCATCGCGACGATCGGATCGGCCTGCCATTGCTTGAGCACGCCCGGTTGGCCTGGCAACTCGATGATCGTGCGCTCGTAGCCATTGTCAGAACTAAGGGCGGCTTGCGGATAGTACGGCGCCTGCGCCGCGCCGAAACCGGCAGCCGCGGAGCGCGCAGCGCTCCAGGCCCGCTGGGTTTCAGGATTGTTCAGCAGCGCGACATCGATGAGCTTCGGAAGGTCATATGGTTGCCCGGAGTGAACCGCCTCAGGTGCGTGCGGTCCCGCTCCGATGGTGGTGTCTGTGAACGTGAACTGGCTCCCGACCATCGGCGAAGCGGTCCATTCGCGATCAGCACGATGCGGCGCCCATTTGTCGGGATTGAGCTCGGGCCGATCGCCAAGGTCGGCGCAACTTTGAAGGCAAGCGATCGCCAACATCGTTCCTAATACTACCGAGGATGCAATCGATCCGAAGCGCCGCAAAGTGCAGCCGCGGGCCTGATTTGTAAGCATCGAACTACACCTCACGGGACCATGTTGAGGTGGCGCACTAGACTCCCACCAACTCGGAGCATAGCGATATGCCGCCGCCGAACATGCGATAAAATAGTCCGAGACGCGTCGGCGTGCAGCACTGAACAGCACTGAGCAGCACTGAGAGTGATAGACGGGATGGCGTCCCCTGCGGGATTCGAACCCACGGCCCCAGGATTAGGAATCCTGTGCTCTATCCATCTGAGCTAAGGGGACGCACTCGCTGCGATTCGATCCATTATCGCCTCGCGCGAGGTGGCTTGCGACCTACTTGAGCGAGGCGGCGAATAACTCCGTCAGCTTTTCGAATGCGCGCTCGGCCTGCTCCTTGTTGTAAACCGGGCCGCCGGGAACCGTCCATCCATGAGACGCGCCCGCATAGGTCTCGCTTTGATACTTACCGCCCCAAGCCTCGAGCGCCTGCTCGAATTTCTTGATCGCTTCCGCCGGCATGCTCTGATCGTTGGTGGCGTGGCCGAAGTATAGCCGCGACTTGATGCGCGGCAGCACGCGATGCGGACTCGTAGGCGCGTCGGTATAGAGTCCGCCACCGTGGAACGATGCCGCTGCGGCGATTTTGTCCGCGCGCGCGGCCGCCGTGCGCATCGCCATCGCGCCGGTGAAGCAATATCCCACCACTCCCATCAGGCCTTCGCTGATGGCGCTGTTCTTCGCGAGGAAGTCGACGTACGCCGAGGCGTCGCGTTCCATCGCATCAGGTGGCAGAGGACTCACCAACTGCGCGAACCGCTTCATGGTGCGCTCCTCGCCCATCGTCGGCGTGAAGTCAAACATCGGAGGGCGTCCTGTCCGATAGAACACATTCGGCAACAGGACGGCGTAGCCCTTCTCGGCAAGGCGGCGCGCCATGTTGCGATGGTCGGGGCGAATCCCGCCGATGTCGGTCAAATGAATCACCGCCGGGCGGCGGCGACCGTCTTCATGCCGATAGAGAAAGCCGTCGCAAATCCCATCCGCGGTGCGAATTTCGATCGCGTCCTCGATCATGTTTGCCTCCTGCTCGTGTCCTGGTCGGGGCGTGGAAACGCCGATCGGAAGTTTCGATGAAACCGCGCGCGATGTCTATCGTCGCGAGGGACAAAATCATTTTCCCACGCCAAGCAACGGAATCGTCGCGACGGCGGCGGGGGCGAGACTCACCGTCAGCATATCCTGCTTTCGGCCCGTACTCGTGGGCGCAAACGTGATCGCGATGCGGCAAGCGCGGCCCGCGCGCAGGAGCAGCCCTGGCGTGCACGTCGAACGCGAGGCATCGAGCGCGAAGTCGGTCGGAGCGCCTGCTCCGCTGAGAGATCCTAGCTGAAGACCTGTGATGGTGAGCGCGACCTTATTCCCCTTCGGATTCATCACGGCGACAAATCTGGAACGAGCACGCCCGGCTTTCATAGGATCAAACTGAAGCGGATTGGGAACCACGACCATCGATTCCACTGACGATGGGATCGGCGTCGGCGATGCGATCACTGATGTGGTCGGAATCGCGGTCGGCGTCACAGTCGGACTTGGCGTGAGGCTCGGACTCGCTATGCGCGTCGGAAGCGGAGTTCTAATCGCGGTCGGCGTGGACGCTGGTGTCGACGTTGCGGTTGAGGTGGGCGTTGGCGCGAGGGCGAGAGATGGCACAATGCGCGCGACGAACGCATCGAGGGTGCCCGCATGCGCGATGCCGCCGCCATGACTCGACTGCAACGCTGATGGCGTCACGGGAAAGTCGCTCGATTGCGTGTATCCGGTCACGTAGGCGCTACCCGCGGGATCGACCGCGACGCCGAAGGCCTCATCCTGATCGCTCCCGCCCAGGTAGGTGGAGTAAAGCGTCGCGATCCCGCCGGGATCGTATTCATTCAGGAACGCGTTGACGCGGTCCGCGGCGGCGGACTGAAATGCATACGGCGTCGCCGCGAGATTATTTCCGAAAACTGTTCCCGCGATGAAAATATTCCCCGACGAGCCGAGCGCGACTCCATTGGGAGAGAGCGCGCTCGTGAGATTGACGAGGTTGGATGTGATCCCGGTCGCGTCGAGGTTTGCGAGGAATCCGAAAGGGTCGCCTGAGATGCCGAAGTCGCCGACCACGTGGGCGCCGCCCGCACCATCGACGGCGATCGCGTGCGGCTCCGTGTAACCGGAATCCTGCGAACCGGGCAAATTGAGTAGCGTGGCGAAATCGAGATCCGCGCCCGCACTATCGAGCCTCGCGACGAATCCACAATCGCTGTCGTTCGCGGGACAAGTCGCGCCGCCGACGCTTGCTCCCGCGTATGTCGTCCCCGCGATGTAGGCGTCATCGGCATCGTCAAGCGCGATGGCGCTCGCGGCCATGTAGTTTGGCGGTCCGAGGAAAGTCGAATACTCGAGGGCAGTTCCAAACGGATTAAGCCTCGCGACGAAGGCAGCATCGGCGTGTCCGTTCGAAGGAGTGAAGCTGGTCTGGTATGCGCCGGCAGTCACCGGGAAATCGGGCGAGGTTGTGGTGCCGGTGACGAAAGCATTGCCCGCGGCATCGGTCGCGATACCGGCGGCCGACGAGGTCGCGCTCCCGTTTAGAAATGTGGAGTAGATGAGTCCGCCATTTTGATCGAGCGCCGTGATGAACGCACTTTTGCTTCCGGAAAACGCGGTCTGCAACGCGCCGACCGTCACCGGATAATCGGACGACATCGTATAGCCCGCGACGTAGGCGTTACCCGCGCCGTCGACCGCGACCGCGGTGCCCTCGTCCTCGTTGCTCCCGCCCGCGTAAGTCGAATAGATGAGCGCACTTCCGTCCGGATTGATTTTGCTGATGAAGACGTCGTCAGCGCCGCCCGCATTCTCGAACAGGGTCGGCTGGAAGGCGTTTCCCGCGATCGGAAAATCGGCCGAATCAGTGTAGCCGGTGACGATCGCATCGCCCGCCGCATCGACCGCGATCGCGGTGCCAAAATCGATCAAACTGCCGCCCAGATAGCTCGCATATGAGAGGAGCGGATCGATCACCAGCGGCACATCGCGATCGTATGCGCCAATCGCGAAGCCGACCGTATGCGAATCGCGCATCGTGTATCCGCCCGCTACGATTCGTCTCGCGCCGTCCACGATTTGATAAATCACCGGCGCTTTCTGCACGAGGTTGCCGCCTGCAGTTTCGATGACGAGATCGCCGAGCGAATCAATCGCGAGGGTTGTGGCGCCATCGATCGCGATTCGGATGCGCCTCGGATCGATGCCGGGCGCAATCGTGAAATCGTATTCAAGATGGCCCGCGACGCCACGATATTTGAGGCTCACGCCCGGGTAGATATCCCGGAACGCGACGCCCGCAAACGTCGCGACGTTAGAATGCCATCGCGCGCGGTCGCTCCCGATGAAGTAGTTGCTCTTGCCGGGAAGTTCGTCGACACCGCTCGCGCGGGCGCTCGGGTTCGCACCTTCCAGTCGCATCCGCACGAAGGAATACTTTCGCGCGGGAAATGCTACTGGGAGTTTGGCGCTGTCGTCGTGCAGCTTCAGTACCGCGTCGGTCGAGGTGAGGAAGACTGAGTATCCGGCGCCGTGCGCGAGGAACTGAACGCGTGAGTCCGTCTGGCCGCGATTCTCCTCGAAGCGAGTCGGTAACTTCGCGTATAGGCTCGCCGAACGCGCTTGAGGTGTCGTCTGCGGGACCGCGCGACGGTCACATCCCAGCGCGTGGACGGTCGCGCATATATTGACGATGGTTGCCAAGGTCCGAATCGGATGCCGGCGTGAAAATTCGAGCACTGATTTAGCTGCCTCAGGATTATTTTAGATGAACAAAGATGGAGTAAGGTGCTGTAGCCAAAATAAATTAGCATAGACGATAGAAGGAAGCTAAGGCTCTAAAAGATGAATAATGAGATTGAAGAGAGCTATTATGATGGAATCAGTCTTCGTAGCATAAATAAGAATATTAAATGTCAAGGTGCGAGGAGTTTAGCCTCGCATCTTGAGGCGGCTGTATATCAGGAAGTTGGCTGATCAATTCGCGTAGGCGTATGCCCCGCCCTTCTCCAAGGCTTTCTTATACGCCGCCCGTTCCGTAGCGCCGGATGATGTGATCGATAATCGCGCCCCCGATCGATGATGGTACGGTTGCCGTCGGTGATGACCGGCGATTTGCCCAGCGGATGCACCTGCTTCAGTTCCGGCCGCGCGAGGTTGGTTTGCGCGTCGCGGTGATAACGCTTGATTTCGCAGGGAAGCGCGAGTTCCTCGAGCGCCCACAGGATACGTTGCGAGCGCGAATTACTTAGATGATGAACGACGATCATGAGCAGCTTCTCCTTCGCAATAGAATCCAGATATAAGGGCGCGCCGATCTCGCGAAGTCGAACTACAATCTTCCGGCTCGTGATATGTTTATGTCATCCGCGCGATCATCTATCCTTCCTCGTCGAGATTGCCGGATCGTAACCTGACTTACTTGAGTTCATCTCATCTTCGATTGCGCCGCCGGATTGTAGGCATCTTCGGTCCGACCGTCATCGTGCTGATACTTATACTTATCTTCACTTCGCAAATGACCGCAGCGCAAAACGCGGTCGGTGAATTCACCAAAGTCAGCGGCATCGCGAAGCTTGCGCGCGGCGGAAACGAAATCGATATTGCCGTCGGAATGCCGGTTGCGGTCGGCGACAAGATTCGCACCTCGGCAAACGCGCAAGTCTCAGTGACGTTCAAGGACGGCAGCAAGCTCGAACTCGGTGAGTCAAGTTCGTTCACCGTCGATAAGTATGCGATCGCGGGTTCGAGTCGCCTCAAAGCCGTCATTGGGCTATGGGGCGGTCATATTCATTCGATCGTCACCGCAGTTGTTGGCCGTCCGTCCAACTTCGAGGTCCGCACTCCCAATGCCGTGGCTGCGGTGCGCGGCACCGATTTCGAAACCGCATTCATCGAAGGCCGCCCCTGCCCCGAGGATCGAAGCTGCATGCGCTACACCACGGTGGGCGTTTCCAGCGGCAGCGTGGTAGTCAGCAATCCGTCGAATTCCGCGCCGCCGGTAGAAGTTGGCGAGGGCTACGAGACCACGGTTGCGTGCGAAGCGGCCGCAACCTCGCCTGCGCCGCTCGGAATGGAGGACATGGGTGCGCCCGGCTATCACTAAAACCATCCGGTATGCGATCGCGATGGTCGTCTTGACTCTGATGCGCGCGCCCATCGCGCTCGCGGCACTCCCCTTCTCCGATTTCTTTACCGCCGCCGACCCGCAGCATTTTGGCCTGACGGTATTCACCAGCGGCATCGGCGCGGAGGCGAAGTACGCCGCCACGCATGAGGGTTTCGAGCTGGAGCAGACTCTGACGCCCTACATCAACCTGGTCGGCCGCGTTTCGGGCTATCAGATCTATACCGGCGACGGATGGGACACGCCGCTGGCTGGCCGCGATACGCGACCGCGCAACTTCGGTGTGCTGCAAGGCGGATTGAATTTTCTTCCGTTCCCGGGAACCTCGTTCAAGATGCTCGGCGGTAGCGACGTAGGCGACAGCCATCACGCGCGCATCGAGGGCGACTTCTCGACTGGCTTTGGATGCACAGCCGTCATCCGGTAAACCTGGCCTTCATCGGCGATCACTTCTACAACAACGGGCTCGACAGTGGCGCGATCGACATCCGCACCGTATGGTCGTCCTCGCGCGAAGTGATGTGGCTGGTAGGCGCCGGCGGGCAGCTATGGGCCGGCGGCGGAGCGCCGCATCTGCAGAAGGAATTCGGCCCCGACCTGGGCATCATGCTGCGCCAATGGAACATCAGCCTCGATTTCCAGGCCGGCTACGGGAACAACCATGGCTACGGCATCATCGGCGTTTCGCGCCACTTCGGATGGGATGAGGATTAGTTGCCGCGCGGGCGTTTGATTGCATGAAATTTTCTCGATAGATTCGCGGCAGAACTCGCTCGAGGCTCCCATGGCACATTCATTCGATATCCAACCGCTCGACGCCACCTTCGGCGCCGTCGTCACCGGCGTGAAGCTCGCCACGATCGACGATGCGACGTGGCAGGATCTCTATCGCACCTGGCTCAAGTACGCTCTGCTGATTTTTCCCGATCAGCACCTCACGCGCGAAGAACAGATCGCATTCGCCAAGCGCTTCGGACCGCTCGAGTTCGAGCTGGCGCCGCTGAGCAATGTTAAGTCCGACGGCACCCTCATCGCGCCGGAAAGCGATGTCGTGAAGATCCTCAAGGGCAACATGGGATGGCACTGCGATAGCACCTACATGCCGGTGCAGGCCAAGGGCGCGGTCTTCAGCGCGCTGATTGTGCCAGAGTCCGGCGGCGAAACCGGATGGGCCGATATGCGCGCCGCCTACGAGGCGCTCGATGGCGAGATGCGCGCGAAAATCGAAGGCCTCGCCGCATATCATTCGCTCTGGTACAGCCAGGCCAAGCTCGGGCATACGCCGAAGAAGGGCAGCGAGTACGCGGGCTATGGTTTCCATGATGGCCCCGTCCCGCTGCGTCCGATCGTGAAGGTTCATCCGGAGACGGGCCGCAAGTCGCTCGTCATCGGTCGCCACGCCCACAACATTCCCGGCATGACCGAGAGCGAGTCCGAGCGCTTCTTGCAGGAGCTGGTGGATTTCGCCTGCCAGCCGCCGCGCGTCTATCATCATACGTGGACGCCCGGCGAGGCGGTGGTGTGGGACAATCGATGCCTGCTCCATCGCGCGATGCCATGGGACATGAGCGTGCCGCGGGTGATGTGGCATAGCCGGATTGCGGGAAATCCGGCGAGCGAATCCGCCCTCCCCGCCTAGCGGGGGGAATCCGAAGCGCGCTTTGGGATGCCACGGGGCGGGGCACGACTGCATCAAATTGTCGACTTTAGCGCCATAAACTTAAATCAAATATAAGTTTGCTTGCTTTAGTTATCTAACTGGGATACTTGTATCGACCGGTCAGTGACGTGACGCTCTGTCACTAACTACGGCACTCCACAACAAATCAGACACCGACAGCGCCGCACCTCCGAAACCATTTTCGAGCGATTTTGGAGGTTTTATGGGCAACTTTGTCGCTTCGCCGCAATTGGTCCCTCCGATTGGACATTGTTCCCTCCATTTTCCCACCTTATCTAACGAACGCGTTTGGGCATCGCTTACCCGGATCAGGAGAGGATTAAAGTTGCGACCATCGTATCTGCGATTCTTGCGCACCATTTTAGGTGCTCTGGCTATCTTAGCGTTCGTCCACCTGACCACTCACGGTCAGGCATTCGCCGCCAGCGAGAGCATCCTGTGGAACTTCGGCAACGGCACCGACGGCGTAAACCCGGCCGCTTCCCTGATTAGGGACGCGAGCGGCAATTTCTACAGCACGACCGGCAACGGCGGGGCCTACGGGAGGGGTACCGTCTTTGAGTTGACTCCTCCCTCGACGAGCGGGGGAACCTGGAGCGAGTCAATCCTCTGGAGCTTTCACGGCGGCACCGACGGCGCATTCCCCACTGCCGACCTTATCATGGACAAGAGCGGCAATCTTTATGGCACGACCCAGCAAGGCGGCCCTTATGCCAGCGCTTCCAATCCCGGGGGTGCAGTATTCGAGCTGACACCGCCCTCGACCACAGGGGGAAAGTGGACCGAGTCAGTCCTCTGGAGCTTTGGTAACGGCACCGACGGACGCTTTCCCTATGCCGGGCTGATCACGGATTCCAGCGGCAATCTCTACGGCACGACGACATACGGCGGGACCTACGGACAGGATACGGGAGGATACGGGACGGCGTTCGAGCTGACTCCCCCTTCAACCGACGGAGAGGCCTGGACGGAGTCGGTGCTCTGGAACTTTGGCAACGGCAAAGACGGCCAAAACCCTTACGCTAACCTGATCATGGATAGCAACGGCAATCTCTATAGCACGACCTCAGCTGGTGGCCAATTTGGTAACGGCGGGACGGTGTTCGAGCTGACACCACCTTCTATGGCCGGCGGAAGTTGGACCGAGTCGGTCATCGATGGTGAGTTTTTTTATCCCGGCGAGCGAGACATTGGCAATCTGGGCGGCCTGCTGTATGCCGGCCTGATCATGGATACCAGCGGCAATCTGTACGGAGCGACCCAGCAAGGCGGATTTGGTGGGTATGGAACGGTGTTCGAGCTTTCACCCCCCACCATGGCCGGGGGAAGTTGGAACTTATCAAGAGCATCGGCTCCCGGATTCTTCTGGCAATTTTCGGGCGGTACCGACGGCGCATACCCCGACGCTACTTTGATCATGGATAGCGGCGGGAATCTTTATGGCACGACCTTGCAGGGCGGGGCTTATGGCAGCAACGGGACGGTCTTCGAACTGACGGGGCCCGGTGCCGAATCCATACTCTGGGAGTTTGGCAACGGCACGGATGGCGCCAACCCCGACGCCGGTCTGATCATGGACACTAGCGGCAAGCTGTACGGCACGACCTTGGATGGTGGGGCTTGCGAGGAGGGGACGGTGTTCGAAATTTCGCCCTCCGGGTCCCAGACTCCATCGCCAACTCCAACCCCGACGGAGCTAACCGCCTCGGCCAAATTATTGAACTTCGGCAGCATCGATGGGACTGGAACCAGCAAGCCGAAGAAAGTGACGCTGACCAACCAGGGCAACGCCCCGGCAGAGATCTCTTGTGTGACCGCTACCGCGCCGTTCACGATTGCCGGCGGACCGAACACCTGCGCCGGCGAGACCATCGCAATAAAGAAAACCTGCTCTTTCTACGTCGAGTTCAGGCCGACGATCGCTGCGGAACTGAGCGACGGGTCGATCAATGTTGTCTACAACGGCACGAGTCCGATGGTAACTCTGAAAGGGACTAGCATCGAGGTAACGCTCAAGGCGCCGAAATCGGAATCGTTCCCGCCCGAAAGCGCGGGCAGCATCGGCAAGCCGAAGAACATCGTGATTTCGAATCCGAGCACCGTCACCGTGACATTGGGTACCGCGATGCTGGGCGGGAGCGATCCAGGGTCCTTCAAGATATCCAGCGACCAGTGTTCGGGGCAGCCACTCGCTTCGAAAGGCACTTGCGCTATCGGGGTGGAGTTTGCGCCGTCCGGTAATGCGAGCGGTGCGCAAAGCGCGACGCTCGCGCTCGGATTCACATACGGCGCGAACCAGGGCAACGTATCGACCGATCTATCGGGGAGGGTGAAGTGAAGAGCCATCGGCGAAACCTTGCGATGAGTGTCGCCACCTTTGCAATCGCCGCGCTGCTTTCGGCTCAGGCAGCGCGATCGCTCAAACCGCGGTCGTTGAAGCGGCGTCCGGCGGGTATCGACGTTCCGGTGGTGTTAAGTGGTGTTGCCCCATCTCATCCGAGCGCTCCCACCTATCATATCCTTCGCGCTAATACCGAAGCGGGCTAACATGCGGCGCTATATATGGACTTGTCGGGCAATCGAAGAGCGAGGCCGCCGCTAGCGTAAAGGCATGGGCCAGATTGCCAAAGCCGGGGTTCTTTCCCGCCGACCTGTCATTTTTCGGCGGCACCGTTCTTCTGCAAGGGAATTCGCTGAATGTCTATTACAACTGCGCCGGACAGTTCGTGTTTCGGCGATCCGGAGCGATTCCAGACCGATCTGGCCAAGAGCAGGTTCATCCACGTGGTGGACCAGTACGTCGGTTCTAAAGCGAACAACCGATACCCGTTGTCGACGACGCCACCGGTGCACATAAACGGCGCCTCAACCTTCTTTCTCCGCGGCCGACATCGTAAGCATGGTAACTTCGGCGGCTTCATCGGCGGGCGCCGGGACATATCTTTCACATTTTTCTGCCTCAAGGGGTCGATACCTGCCTGGATCCGGACAACACGGCATGCTACTCGCCCGACAACCCCTCGACCTTCGCGTTTTGCGCTTATCACTCAGCGACCACGTGTCGGCGGAGTCGACGTTTACTATACCGTAATACCCTATGAAGGCGTGCCCGAATGCATGCTCCCAGCGCCAAATCCCAATGGCGCGCTTATCGACACGGCCAATTCGGCATTGTTGCATGAGCTATTCGAGACCATCAGCGATCCTGTTCCGGGCAGCGGATGGGTAGCGGATAGTTCTTTGTTCGATGCGGGCCTCGAGATGTCTGACATCTGCCAAGGCCAAGCGCCGACGTATGTCCTCGTGAAGGGGCACACCTATCAGACGCAACTCGTGTACTCCAATTTCCGCCACGGCTGCGTGGACGCACCGTAATTTGCTCCCGCTGCCTTCCTAGCTGGAGAGATACCTACTTTGCGTCGGGATGCCATGGCGTCAGGCGCGGGATCCAGCGCGGGACGTGGCGCTTGTATTCGAGGTAGTCGTCACCGAATCGCGCGACCAGCCCCGGCTCTTCTGATAGCGGCATGTAGATCGCGTTGAGGACCGCGAAGAAGACGAACCATTTGAAGATCGGCATCGAGCCGAAGAAGATTGCCTCGCCCAACAAAATCCCCAGCACGCCGCTGATCATGGGATTGCGCACATATCGATAAGTTCCGTGCACGACCAGCTTGCGCGGCGGATCCCATGGCGCTAGCGTCCCCTCGCCTTCAACTGAAAATCGCCTCATCGCGCCCGCCGCGAGGAACAAGGCGATCGCCGCGATCGCGATACCGATTGCCGCGACGATGACATTCAGCGGCATCGGCAAACCTGCACCGATCGCGTAGCCTCGAGTGCGAATCAGCCATAGCGGCAGTACGCCGGTCACCATCACCGGCAGTGCGAACACCGAAACGATGCTGCGAATCAGCAAGCCCGTCTTCACAGCGCGAACGATACTTTCACCGCGCCCGAGGTCTTCTTACTCGAGGCCTCGATCAGCGCCTCGCGATATTGCTCTAACGGATACTTGCGCGGCTTGATCGAGGTAAGGTCCGCGCGACGCCGCGCCACAAAATCGACCGCGCGCGAGAAGGTGTCGGCGCGCCGTCCTTTGTATAGCTCGGCACCATCGGTATCCAACCAGGCAAGTGGCCGTTGGATGCCGAGTTCTTGTTCTATGAATCCTGCCACGTGCTTCGCTCGAAGATCGCTTCGATTTTTATAACCGCGGTCGCACGCAGCCGAGACAGAAAGAAACCCGGACATACGGTGGCTCTATACAAGTGATCGCGAGTCAGGCGGCGCGCTCGTGTTCAAGTACTTTGACTTCCCGTAATCTGCCCGTGTCCACGTCGAAAATGCAGCCGCGCACGGGGACGTCTTTGGCGATCCAGGGATGCGATCTGACTTTCTTGATCTGCTCCCGGGTATTTTGCTCGGGGTCCTTATAGGAGAAGAAGCGCATTGGAGCCGGCGAAGCATCTCCGGTCGAAGCGCTCAGCTTCGCGTTCAGCTCGTCATCTGTGAAGGTCGTGAACCCGCAGCCGGTGTGGTTGAGAAGCAGTATCTCTGTCGTTCCGAGGATACGGTTGGAAACAACAAGTTCCCCGAGAACATCTTCTGTTACCGCAGGTCCGCCGGTTCGGATAACGTCGATATCGGCCTGCGGCAGACCCAAGATTCCAGGGAGGTCTGAGAGCCGTGGATCCATGCAGGTTACAACTGCGATTTTGGGGGCCGGACGCTTCCCCAGCGTTGGATCGTAACTTTTTGCATAGTTGCGGTTTGCTTCTAGCGCCTTATCGATAATACTCACCGGCTTCCTCCTGACGGGCGAACGGTGCGGCCAGCCCGCCCGTCCTCAGACGAGCATAATTTATGACGGACGCCCCAGAAGTCGCAAAGGATCACGGATCCGGTGCGCGAAGGTTCCTCGTTTCGATCATCAGGCTCCCGGCCCGGACCAACGATTGTGGAGCGTACTCGAGCTCGTTGGCCGGCAACGATTGGCCATTCCTCGGAGAGCTTTGCTACAATCGACCCGGTCTACGATTTGTACGCGAGGTAATGGTTTTATGAGTGACGCCGACCGCCTTCGCTATACAAAGATGCCGCTCAATAACGGCTCCGATGAGATTCCGGCGCTCGGCTTTGGGACGCTGATTCCCGATCCGATCGCAACCAAAGAGGCAGTCAGGATGTCTCTGGAGGCGGGCTTTCGTCAATTCGATTGCGCCGAACGCTACCGAAATGAAGAACACGTGGGCGAAGCAATGGCGGCGGTGTTCAAGGAAGGCAAGGTCAAACGGAAGGACGTTTTTGTAGGTACCAAGCTCTGGAACAACAATCATCGTCCCGAACGAGTTAAACCCGCCTTGGAGGCAAGTCTGAAAAGACTGCGACTCGACTATGTCGATGTATACAGCATCCATACTCCATTCGCTTTCAAACCCGGCGACGAGCAAGACCCGAGAGACAAGAACGGTAATGTGATTTATGACGAGGCGACCAGTCTGAAGGATACCTGGAAGGCTTTGGAGAGCCTCGTGGATGAAGGTCGGTGCAAGGCGATCGGCTTGTCGAACGTCAATCTAGCCCAGCTGAAAGAGGTGTTCGATAGCGCGCGCATAAAGCCGGCGGTGGTTCAGGTCGAATCTCATCCATACCTCCCCGAATGGGAGCTGCTCGACTATTGCAAGAAGAATGGCATCGTGATTCAGGCCTTCGCTGCTTTGGGTCATGGTATTGAACCCAAGTTGACCGACAATCCTGTGATCACCGGCATTGCGAAGCGCGTCAACAAAACCCCCGCTCAAGTCCTGCTGGCGTGGGCGATTCAGCGCGGCACGGCGCCTCTCACCACAGCCACCAGCATCGACTATATCGAGCAAAATTTTGCTGTCTCGGCGCTTCCCGATGACGCCATCGAGGAGATCACTAAAGGAATCACTACGCGAGTCAGGCTCAATCCGGTTGTTAACACGGGCATCCCGGGGTTCATTCCCAAGGGAAAATGAACGTTCAAGCCGGAATTACCCGCTGAGCTGAGTATGCCGCGATATGGCGTTACAACATTCCCGACACGTCGAAAAAAGAACTTTGCCGCGAGCGACCCTTCCTCTTACCTGGCAGCCTCACTAGCCGGCCGGGAGAACTCCGTCAGTCGTCTCATTCAGCCGGCTTCGCCGATGCGATGCCGGCGTTCTTCAACCGCTCGCGATCGATGAAACCGGTCGCGCCGTACTTCGCGACCGATGCCTCGATCTCCTTGATCAGCTCGTCGGCCGGCTTGTCGAGGTCGATGCGCACGCCGTACGGCTGTTTCGCCTTGAGCCCGGTGTTCCAGTACGTCTCGATGCGATTGCCCTCCGGATCGAACACATATACGCCGACCGCGTTGCCGTGCGAAATGATCATGTCGAACTTGACGCCATGTTCCTTGAAGCGGCGGTAGTAGCCGATTACGTCGTCGAGCGTGTTGCATCGAAACGACACCTGCTGCACGAGGCGCGCGTTGGCCTCGACGTTGCGCCCGCGGCATAGCAGCAGCTCGTGATGCTCGACCTCGGGCTGCGCGCTCATGAAGACCATGCCGAGTTCGGGGTCCTCATCGGTGACCGTCAGCCCGATGATATCGCGATAGAAGGCCTTGGCCTTTTCGAGGTCGCGAACATGAAGTCCGACATGACCGAGTCTGGCCACCGATGGTGTAGGCATGAGATTCCTCCTGGCGCGCGCGTCTGCTGGTCATCCTATAGCGCCCATAGCGTCGCGCTGACCAGCGCCCCCTTCGACCCTTCGTGCTATGATGGTTCGCGTGGGCGTCGTTGACTGCAAGGCTATTTGTGAAGCTGGGAGTCAGCTCAAGCGAGGAACTGTGGTGTGAGAGTGGCGAAATTGACGAAACGAAGCCAAATAACCCTTATGAATCCTCGATTTCTGCAAAATGAGATCGTGAATTCCAGCAACTTCCAACCATCATCGAAAGTGCAAAACAAACCCACTGCGAGTCATCGCGAGATGGTGGCCATGGCAGAATGCTACAGCGAAGGTACCTACGAAGCTAAAAAACCCTTATGTCCTCGATTCTATCACTCGCAACATGCAAAAACGGACTGCACGGCGCGACTTCGGATATGAACCATGCAAATCGCTAAAACAAACCCATTTTGTCCGCATGGTCGCCGGTTGCGCGCTGGCAGACTTCCACCTTCTGCGATTACTCTTAGCTACCCTCGCTTGTGAGGGCATTGGATAATATGGAGAGCTTTAGCGATGGCTGACAATAATCTCCGCCGCAATTCCAGCGTGCTGGTCGATGGACCGTCGCGCGCACCCGCCCGCGCGATGTTCAAGGCGGTCGGCTTTACCGACGAGGACCTCGCCAAGCCGCTGGTCGGCGTCGCGCATACCTGGATCGAAATCATGCCGTGCACCGCGCATCTGCGGTCGCTCGCCGAGAACGTCAAGCAGGGCATCCGCGAGGCCGGCGGCACTCCCATCGAGTTCAACACCATCGCGGTATGCGACGGCATCTCGATGGGCACCGAGGGGATGCGCGCCTCGCTCATCAGTCGCGAGGTGGTCGCCGACTCCATTGAGCTGACCTCGCGCGGGCACCTCTTCGATGCGGTCGTCGCGCTCTCCGGATGCGACAAGACTATCCCCGGCACCGTGATGGCGCTGCTGCGGCTCAACCTCCCCTCGCTCATGCTCTATGGCGGTTCGATTCAGCCCGGCCGCTATGGCGATCACGATGTGACGATCGTCGACGTGTTCGAGGCGGTCGGCGCGCATGCGGCGGGCAAGATTACCGATCGCGAATTGAAAGCGCTCGAAGATGTCGCGTGTCCGGGCGTCGGCGCGTGCGGCGGCCAGTTCACCGCCAACACGATGGCGACCGCGAGCGAGCTGATGGGCATTTCGCCGTCGGGCTTCAACAGCGTGCCGGCCACCGATCCGCGCAAGCCCGAAGTCGCGTTCCAATCGGGCAAGCTCGTGATGGATCTGCTCAGGAAAGATGTCCGCCCGAAACAAATCGTGACGCGTGAGGCGATCGAGAATGCGATCGCATCGGTATGCATGACCGGCGGCTCGACCAACGCGGTGCTGCATATGCTCGCGATCGCGCACGAGGCGGGCATCCAGCTTTCCATCGAAGACTTCGATCGCATCAGCAATCGCACTCCGCTGCTCGGCGATCTGAAACCGGGCGGCAACTTCGTCGCCACCGATATGCATAAGGCCGGCGGCATACCGCTGGTAGCAAAACGCCTCAAAGAGGCGGGTTTGCTGCATTCGAATCAAATCACCGTCAGCGGGCGCACTATCGGCGAGGAGGCCGACCTCGCGACCGAGACCAAAGGTCAGGAAGTCGTGCATCCGCTAAGCAATCCGATCAAGAAGACTGGCGGGCTGGTCATCCTGAAAGGCAACCTCGCGCCCGACGGATGCGTGATCAAAGTCGCGGGTCACGAGCGCATGAATCATAAGGGGCCCGCGCGCGTGTTCAACAGCGAGCCCGAATGTTTTGCCGCGCTGTCGGCGCGCAAGATCGTTCCCGGCGATGTCGTCGTCATTCGCTACGAGGGTCCGAAGGGCGCGCCCGGAATGCCCGAGATGTTAGGCGTCACCGCCGCCATCATGGGCCAAGGCATCGGCGAGGAAGTCGCGCTGCTTACCGACGGCCGGTTCTCCGGCGGAACGCGCGGCCTGATGGCAGGTCACGTCGCGCCCGAGGCATATGTGGGCGGACCGATCGCGGCGCTGCGCGAGGGCGACATCATCACGTTCGACATTCCGAACCGGCGCATCGACGTGAATTTGACTGACGCAGAAATTAAAGCAAGACTTAAAGATTGGAAACCGCCCTCTCCGCACTACAAAAGCGGCGTGATGGCGAAGTACGCGCAGCTGGTATCGTCGGCCTCGCGAGGTGCGATCACGGACAAGCTGTAGACAGCCGTTGGCTTATGCGCCGATCCAAAAGGGGGGAACGGCAATGACAAAAAGAAGGATTTTACGTACTTATTGTAGGATGTATTACGCTGGCGCTGGCATTCATGGTCGGCGCCGCGGCACACGGGCAAAGTGCAGATGACGACTGGCAGGAGGTCGACCACACCGTCACCACGCGCGACACGTCACGGGGTGTGGGCGCATCCGCATCGCAAGGCCGGCAACTGGCGTTAGCCAATGCACCCAACGGTGCGACCGCCGGTGCTTTCAAGGCGTGCGGCGAGCTCGCGCGCCCGGCACAGGAGCCTTACAAATCGATCATCGCGCAGCTCAATCAGATGTGGGGCGCGCACGCGAAGGTCTACGAATCAGTAGTGCCGATGAGTCCGCACGCATCGAAGGGCGGATGCATTTTTTACAACAGCGAATTTCTGGAGATGCTGACCAGCCGCTGGATGGGCATCACCGACGAAGACCAGCTTCGCCCGATGCTGTATGCGATCAACGCGCACGAGCTCGGCCACATCATGCATGGCGATCTGACCGCCGCGCGCGCAGGCGTCCCGCTTCAGACCAAGGAGCTGGAGGCCGATCGCTTCGCGGGCTACACGCTATGGCGCCTGAACGTCAAGCGCTTCGATGCTACCGATACCGAACGCTACTACCAGGCCGTCGGCGATGACTACGTCGGCGCGCAGAGCAGCCACGGCACCGGCGCGCAACGCACCACCGCGTTTCAGGAGGGATGGGACCTCGCGAGGACCGGTGCGCGCGAGGATTCGCGCGCGTCCCGCTGGTGGCCTCGATGATGCGCCTACCGGCGACGTTGAGTGATCGTTGCTTCGCGCTCTTCTCCTTCCTGGCGCGACAAGGTAAGACATGTAAGACTTGATCAATGAGCGGTTCAAGACTTTCAACCAAAGGGCAGCTCGTGATCCCGGCCCAGTTCCGAAAGGCGCTCAATCTGCGGCCGGGTGACAAGGTTGAGATCGCGCTGGAGGGCCGAGGATTAGTCCTACGGCGTGAATCGAAGCCGCGTGCAAAGCTCAAGCAAGGAAAGTTCGGTCGGCCGGTTCTCGTAGCAGCAAAGGGGGCTCCGGCAATGACGACCGAGAGCGTCATCGCGCTGCTCGAGGAACTTCCTTGAGTTACCTCCTCGATGTTAATTTCCTGATCGCCTGTGGATGGGAATCGCACGTTGAAAACATCCGCGCGAGCCGATGGCTCAGCCGGGCGAAATCTTTCGCGACCTGTCCGATCAGCGAGATGGGATTTCTCAGGGTCAGCCTGAGCCCGGCCTTCGGTGCGAGCTTCGAAGATGCGATAACGGCTCTTGGTGCTATCGTCAGCATGCGCACGCATCGATTCTTGCGAGACGCGACGCGCGCACAATCACTGCCGCAAGTCAGAACAAGTAAAGACGTCACCGATGCTCATCTCATTTATTTGGCACGCCACCACAGGCTGAAGCTGGCAACCTTCGACGCTACACTGCGCACAAGGGAGTGGGCACGCGATGTGGCGGAAGATCCCCACCCGGTGACGAAAGCTCGCCTGGCAAAAGAGTGAGCGTCACTCAATGATCGACGAGTAGATGATGCTCTTCAGCTGGCCGCGGAAGTTGAAGGCGCCGACGGCATCAGCTGGGTCATGAACACCACGACCAGGTCCTCCTTCGGATCGACCCAGAAGATGGTCGAGGCCGCGCCGCCCCAGTAGAAGTCGCCCGCCGCCGAGCGAGCCGGCCGTCACCTCGTCCAGCGTCATGGCGAAGCCGAGGCCGAAGCCGACGCCTTCGTTGGCGGTCTCCGAGAAGCCGCCGATCGCCACTGGGTCAGGTCCTTGCCGTCCGTCAGATGGTTGCGGTGCATCAGCTCGATGGTGCGCGGACCCAGGATGCGCGCGCCGTCGAGTTCGCCGCCGCGCCGCAGCATCTCGCAGAAGCGCAAGTAGTCGGCGGTCGTGCCGGTCAGGCCGCCGCCGCCGGAGAAGAAGGTCGGCTCGTTGAGGTAGTGCTCGTGCTCCGGATCGTCGATCAGCTGCAGGGTCTTGTCGGCTGCGCGCCGGTAGTTGGCGGCGAAGCGATCGCAGCTTATCCGCGCCGCCACGAAGAACGACGTGTCCTTCATGTCGAGCGGATCGAAGATGTTCTCCTGCAGGTACTTGTCGAAGCGCTTGCCGGAGATCGTCTCGACCAGAGAGCCGCAGACATCGGTCGAGAGCGAATACATCCAGCGCTCGCCCGGCTGGTAGCGCAGCGGCACCTTGGCGAGCTTCTCCGTGAAGTCGCCAGCGTCTCGCCGGCGCCGCGGCGCACGCCGGCCTCGCCGGTAGATGCCGTGTCGACACGGAGTGATCGGTGCGCGCCATAGGTCAGGCCGCCGGTGTGGCTGAGCACGTCGCGCATGCGTCATCGGCGAGTGGGCGCGGCGGTCTCCATCTCGGCGCCGTCGCCGGAGACCCAGACCTGGTGGTCGCGCCACGCCGGGAATGAAGCGCGAGACCGGATCGTTGAGCTGGAAGTAGCCCCGCTCGTAGAGCGATCATCAGCGCGACCGAGGTGATCGGCTTGGTCATCGAGTAGATGCGGAAGATGGCGTCGTCGGCCATCGGCTTGCCGCGCTCGCGATCCATCTGGCCGAACGACTTGGAATAGGCGAGGTGGCCGTGGCGCGCGACCGCGACCTGGCAGCCGGCGATCTTGCCGGGTTCGATATAGTTGCGACTCAGATGATCGGTGATTCGATTGATTCGCTCGGGCGCGAATCCCGCCCGCTTGGGTGCCAGTTCCATCGTTCGTCCTCCGCTCGTCCGATGCATGTAGAACTAGCCCGAACCGCCGCGCATTTCGAGGCCCACTATTTGTGCGCGATGAACAGGGACGCCGCCATCGTGAGTCCGATCGCGACCACGATCCATCGCACGGTGCGGCGCGAGAGCCGTCGCGCCACGATCGCGCCGCCGTAGCCGCCGCATACTTGCGCGACTGTCATCAGGATCGCTTCGGGCCATCGCACCGCGCCCCGAATCACGAAGTAGATCGCGGCGACGCCGTTGATGCATAGCGCGAGGTAGTTGCGCAGCGCGATCATGTGATGGATATCGGTAAAGCCGAGCAACCCGAACTCCGCCAGCATCAGGATGCCGATTCCCGCGCCGAAGTAACCGCCGTAGATCGAGACGAGGAACTGGAAGAAGAATGCGGGGACCCATCCGCCGCGCTCCGATACGTCGCCGCCGCCCGCATCGACGATTTCGTCGATCGAGGTTCCTATCGCCACGCGGGTGATGACCTCCTGCGCGGCGAACAAAGTCGTCGCGCCGAGGATGAGATACGGAACCGCCGCCGCGAACCAGTTTGTAGGAGTATTGATCAGCAAGTATGCCCCGACTACGCCGCCGATGAGCGAAGGTATCGCCAGCATTCGCGAGCGCGTACTCGCGGTGCTGAACTCGCGTCGAAAGCTGATCAGGCTCGCGAGCGATCCCGGCCATAGCGCGACGGTGTTGGTGGCGTTGGCGATCACCGGATCCATGCCGGTCCAAATCAGCGTTGGAAATGTGATGAGTGTTCCGCCGCCGGAAACGGAATTAATCGCGCCTCCAATGAACGCCGCGCCGAAGATTACGACGGCGGACCAGAGCGTCACCGGCAGCGACTCGCAGGATGTTTCGGAAAAATCATCGCATCAAACTGCGCAACTCGGACCGCGAGTGCAACCGTCATCGCGCCTTGCTCGCAGTCCCATCGAAACGCTACTTAAGACACAGGCTGAAGCCTGTGCCACACAATTGCGGAGCGCCACGTGCCGATAGGACAGGAGACCACCGAGGTTCGCGCCAATCATCGCTTCGATGAGGCGAGCCTCGAAAAATATCTGGCCGAGAAGATGCCCGGGTTTCGCGGCCCGCTCGAGGTCGCGCAATTTGCCGCCGGGCAATCGAACCCCACCTTCATGCTGCGCGCGGGCGACGGGCGTTACGTGATGCGCAAGAAACCGGCGGGACAGCTGCTCCAATCGGCGCATCAGGTCGAGCGCGAATATCGCATCCTGACCGCGCTCGCCGATACCGACGTTCCGGTGCCGCGCACGCGGTTGATGTGCAACGACACCAGCATCATCGGCACGCCGTTCTTCGTGATGGATTATGTCGAGGGACGCATCTTTATCGACCCGTTGCTGCCCGGCCTGAGTCGCGACGAGCGCGCCGGTATTTACGATTCGATGAACGCGACGATGGCCCTGCTGCACAAGGTCGATTACAACGCGGTCGGGCTCGGCGACTACGGCCGCCCGCAAGCCTACATCCAGCGCCAGGTCGCGCGCTGGAGCAAGCAGTACGAGGCCTCGATTATCGATCCGATTCCCGAAATGGATCGGCTCATCGAATGGCTCCCCAAACACATTCCTGCCGACGACGAGACCGCGATCGCGCACGGCGACTTCCGCCTCGGCAATCTGATCGTGCATCCTACCGAGCCCCGCATCATCGGCGTGCTCGATTGGGAACTCTCGACGCTCGGCCATCCGCTCGCCGACCTCGCGTGGAACTGCCTCGCGTATCACTATCCGCCCGGCACCGATGAAGGCGGCAACTTCGCCGACTTCGATCTCGACAAGCTCGGCATCCCGAGCGAGAAGGATTACCTTGCCGCGTATGCGCGCCGCACCGGGCGCCCCGCCGTCCCCGACTTTATGTTCTTCGTCGTCTTCTCGATGTTCCGCGGCGCCGCGATCGCGCAGGGTATCGCGATGCGCGCGAAGATCGGCACCGCGAGCGCGGCCGATGCTGCCGAACGCGGCAAGCGCGCCGCCATCAGCGCGCAAATCGCGTGGGACCTCGCGCAGAAGATGTAGCTTCGAACGGATGGGTCAAAGTAACTCCATGCGAGGAGTGCGATGAGAATCAAAGGAGTCGATCCGGAACATCCGCCGGAAAGCGTCGCGAAGGCATTTCAGAAACAAACTGAAATGTTCGGACATGTCCTCACGCCAGGCGCCGTCATGGCGCATCGGCCCGAGATACTGCTCGCGAGCGCAAGAATTAACCAGGCCGTGGGCGCATCCGGCGTCGTCGAAGGACGGCTCAAGTTGATGCTTTCGGTTCGCGTCGCGCAGATGGTCGGCTGCCCGTTTTGAGTGGACATCAACTCTGCCGGTGGCAGAGACGCAGGCATCACGGACGAACAGTTGGAGGAACTCGCGAACTTCGAGACCAGCTCGCGCTTCGACCGGCGTGAAAAGGCCGTGCTGCGCTATGCCGAAGGGATATCACGCACGCCCGCCGACGTTTCCGATGCGGTGTTCGAGGACATTCGCCAGCAGTTCAGTACCGAGCAGATCGTCGAGCTAACGGCGGCGGCGGCGCTGGAAAATTTTCGAGCGCGCTTCAACTGCGCGCTGAAAATCGAAAGCGATGGCATTTGCACGCTGCCGCCTGACCATCCAGTGCGCCGCGCGATGAAGCGCGACTGATATCCCGGCCACGTTGCCGTCGCGCATCGCGCGCGGGATAATGTCGTGTTCGCGCGACGCGCGAACGATATCCATTACTTACAATGTCGGCAGTTTCACCAGTACCTCTCACCAAAACGCGCAGCGCGGATTCTCCCTCGGCGCTCGAGGCCGATGGCCTCAGCTTCTCGTATGGCGCGCGCGAGGCACTCCACAATGTCAGCTTCGCGATCGCGCGGGGCGAGGTGTTCGGTTTCCTCGGTCCCAACGGCGGCGGCAAGACCACTCTCTTCAAACTTCTTTCGACGCTGATTCCGCTTCAATCGGGCCGCGCTTCCGTGCTCGGGCGCGATCTCGCCGGCGACACCAGGAACATCCGCCGCAAGATGGGCGTGGTGTTTCAGCATCCGAGCGTCGACGGCAAGCTGACTGTGCTCGAAAACTTGCAACATCACGGCAGGCTCTACGGCATCACGGGTGCGAAGCTCAGGGAACGCGCCAATGCGATGCTCGATTCGCTCGGGCTCACCGCGCGCTCACGCGATTTGGTCGAGACGCTCTCAGGCGGCATGCGGCGGCGCGTCGAGCTCGCGAAGGCGATGCTGCATCAGCCGGAACTGCTGCTCCTCGACGAGCCCAGCACCGGACTCGATCCGATGGCGCGGCGCGAATTCTTCGGCCATCTCGAACAGCTCAGCCGACGCGACGCGGTTACGATTGTGCTCACGACGCATCATATGGAGGAGGCGGAGCGCTGCGATCGGATTGCGATGCTGCATCAGGGGCAACTGGTCGCGTGCGCTGCGCCGCTCGAACTCAAATCGCAGGTCGGCGGCGATGTGGTCGTCATTCATACTGCGGCGCCGGAACTCCTGCAGCGCAAACTGCTGCAACAGCTCAAGCTCAAGAGCGCGATCGTCGATGGGACATTGCGTATCGAGAGGCCGCGCGGTCACGAACTCATTCGCGAGCTGGTCGATACTTTCGGCGCCGAGATCGAATCGGTGTCGTTCGGAAAGCCCACGCTGGAGGACGTTTTCGTGCATCTCACCGGCCATCGCTTCGACGTCAGCGGAGACGCGACAAATGAGTGAAATCGCTCTTCAGGCGGGGACGCTATGGTGGCGCGAGATCACGCGCTTCGCGCGCCAGCGCAGCCGGCTCGTCGGCGCCTTCCTGCAGCCGCTGGTTTTTTGGGCGTTGCTCGGTGCGGGATTGAAAGCGTCGTTTCGGCCGAGCGGGATGCCGGGCGACATTAACTACATGCAGTATTTTTATCCCGGCGTGATCATCCTGGTGCTGCTGTTCACCGCGATCTTCGCGACGATCTCCACCGTCGAGGATCGCAAGGAAGGATTCCTGCAGGGCGTGTTGGTCGCGCCGATCGCGCGCTCCACGGTGGTACTCGGACAGGCGCTGGGCGCGACCACGCTCGCGCTGCTGCAGGGGATCATTTTCCTCGTGCTCGCGCCGCTGGCGGGGATTCATCTGAACCTCGCTGCGATCGTCGTGAGCGCCGGGATGATGGCGATCATCGCGTTCGCGCTCACCAGCATCGGGCTGTTGATCGCATGGCGCATCGAATCGACTCAGGGCTTTCATGCGATCATGAACCTGATCCTGATTCCGATTTGGCTACTCTCGGGCGCATTCTTCCCGTCGAGCGGCGTGCCCGCATGGCTCTACTGGCCGATGCGTCTCAATCCTTTGAGCTACGGCATGATCGCGCTGCGCCGCGGGCTGTATCTCGCCGAGCCGGTCAGCTTCTGCACGCTCTCCGCATTTCGATGGGCGGTGCTGATTTCGATTGGCTTCGCGATCGCGATGTTCGCCGCCGCCACGCGCGTCGCGAATCGCTCGACCTCGGTGTGACGCCTAATTTTTCATTTGTATCTCCCTTGAAGGTGGTGAAATCTTCATCGTGATGGAGATCAATCACGCCGAGGTGATGCGGCGGGTCGCGGAGATTTCGCCGGCGCTGGCGGAAAACGCGCGTGCGTGCGATGCCGCGCGCAAGCTCGTTCCCGCGAGCATGCGACTGATGGTCGATGCGGGGCTGTTCAAGATCCTGCAACCTCGGCGCGTCGGCGGATGGGAACTTCCGATGCGCACCGAGGCCGAAGCCGTCAGCGCGCTCTCCGAGGCGTGTCCATCGAGCGGATGGGTGCTGATGGTGATGGGCGCGCATCATTGGTGCGTCGGATGTCTGCCCGAGCAAGGTCAGGACGACGTCTTCGGCGGCGGGCGCGACGGACTGGTCGCCGGTACGCTCTCATGGCAGGGAACCGCGGATGCGGTCGAGGGCGGATATTGCGTCAACGGGCGCTGGCAATTCTGCAGCGGCGTCGATCATTCGAATTGGGTGATGCTCGGATGCGCCGATGCGAAGACGCGCGGCCCCGGTGTGCATCTGGTGGTGCCGCGCGACGAGATCGAGGTCGACGACACCTGGCACGTGATGGGCCTCAAGGGCACCGGCAGCAAGGATGTCGTCGCGCACGACATCTTCGTCCCGGCGCATCGCGCGATCGAGACGCGCGCGATGTTCATCGGTGCCAGTCCCTACGCGCCGAAGCACGCGACCAATCTGTATCGGCTCTCGGCCGAGGCGATGCTCGCGACCTCCGGTCTGAGCGCGCTGGTGGGTCAGGCGAAAGCGGCGCTGCGGCGATTCATCGATCGCACTCGCGAGCGCAAGGTCATCCTGACCGGCGCGCGCAAAGCGGATCACGGTCCGACGCAGGTGCGCCTCGCGGAGGCCGCCGCTGAAGTACATTGCGCCGATTTGATGCTCCACAACTCGCTCGATGAATTCGATCGGCTGATGGCGAGCGGCGAGAATTGTTCCAACGAGCTGCGCGTGCAGGCGCGATGGAATGCCGCCTACGGCGTCGAGCTGTGCCGCCGCGCGGTCGCGCGCATGTATGCGGGATCCGGAGCGCATGCGGTCTACGAGCCGAGCGATTTGCAGGTCTCGTTTCGCAACATCGAGGTCGGCGCGCAGCACGCCAGCATGGACTTCGATACGTCGGCTGAAATGTATGCGCGGATGCGTCTTGGCGAGTCGAAATAATACTGAATGTAGGATGCTCTGAAAAAGGAGCGTCAGGTGGAATACAGGAATCTCGGCAACTCAGGCTTGAAGGTTTCGATCGTCGGACTCGGATGCAACAACTTCGGCATGCGCATCGATACCGAGCAGACTCGCGTCGTCGTCAGCCAAAGCGCTCGACGAAGGCATCAACCTGTTCGACACCGCCGACATCTACGGCAATCGCGGCGGCTCCGAAACGATGCTCGGCAAAGCGCTGGGCCCGCGAAGGAAAGACGTCATCGTCGCGAGCAAGTTCGGCATGGCGATGGGCGACGGACCGTTCATGAAGGGCGGCTCGCGGCGGTACATCATGGCGGCGGCCGAGGCGAGTCTGAAGCGGCTGAATACCGACTATATGGACCTTTACCAGATTCATTTTCCCGATCCGGAAACGCCGCAGGAGGAGACGCTCGGCGCGCTCAATGATTTGGTGCGCGCGGGCAAGGTGCGCTACATCGGCTCGAGCAATTTCTCCGGTGTGCAGGTTACGGACGCTGCATGGATCTCGAAGACCAAAGGCTACGCACCCTACATATCGGCACAGAATCAATACAATCTGCTCGATCGGCGCGTCGAGAAGGACTTGACGCCGGCATGCAAACAGTTCGGTGTCGGCATCCTGCCCTACTTCCCGCTCGCGAGCGGATTTCTCACCGGCAAGTACAAGCGCGGCGAGGAGCCGTCGAAGGATACGCGCCTCGGTGCGATGGGCGCGATGGCGAAGAACGCGCTCACCGATTCGAACTTCGCGACGCTCGACAAGCTGCAGGAGTTCGCGCGCAGCCGCGGGCATTCGGTGTTGGAACTCGCGATCGGATGGCTCGCCTCGATGCCGCAAGTGTCCAGCGTAATCTCGGGTGCGACCAAACCCGAGCAGGTTAGCGCCAACGTCAAGGGCGGCGACTGGAAGCTCTCGGCCGAGGAGCTGGCGGAGGTCGACAAAATCACCAGGCGCTAAGGTTTAGCTCGCACGGCATCCGTAGCGCATCGCCTCGCGCGAATTTTCGATGGCTCTGAGGCGTCCAATATCTGACGCGGTAGTGAAACCTGCGCGCGACTTCATCGTACTACCGCAAGGAGCCAAACAAATGCGCTACATGATTGCATGGTTATTGGGAGTGCCGGCCTCGATCCTCGTGATTTGGTTCGTGGTCTCGCACGTCCTGTAAAAACCACTTCAGAAACCCGGTTCGGCTCGCGCGGATTTTCACAACAAATCGAAAAACGTCTCTCTGCGTTGATCGAAATGAAACTCACGCGCAAGCCGAATCCATTTCCTGTCCAATCCATGGAGCGGTTCGGGGAGCGCCTCGAGCGGATAAAATCCCGCCTCCAGCGCTTCGAGCGGATTGGGCGCGAGTTCGCCACCCTCGATCGAACATTCAAATAGCAGCGAATAGATGTGCCGGGTCGGCACCGGAATCTTCAGGCTGTCGACGATGCCGATGAGACGCGTCGGCCGCACGATGAGGCCCAACTCCTCGCGCACTTCCTTCGCGACATTTTCTGCCGGCGAAAGTCCCACGTCGCAAAATCCGGTCGGATACCACCAGCGACCGCTCGGACGCTGCATCATCAGCAGCTCGTCGCGATCGTTGAACACAATCGCGCCCACACCCACCGCGGCCGTCACGTAGCCGTCGTAGCCGCTGATGACCGACTCGCGCCACCGAAGCCGCGTCGCCTCGGCCGCTTCCGCATCGGACTGTGCGAGCGCGGCGTGCATGCGCGCCGCCTCCTTCAGCAGCTCCTCGTAGCGCTCGGAATCGTAGCCGTCGGGTTTGAATGCGAGCCCGGTGCGCGCGATCGCGGCGATGCGCTCGATGAAGCGCGCCAGCTCCAGCAACAGATCGGTTCCCACTATCGCCTCCTGATGAGCATCGCGATTCTAGCATCGCGGGGCGCTTCCCTCTCAGCGCGATGTCGTACTAAGGAATGACGATGCTGAATCCGTATATTGAAGGATGGGAACTGCGCGAGCTGCTGCAGGAAGCGCGAGATTCGCCCGCGCGAGGTCGCCGAGTTTTTCCTCGCGCGCATCGAGAAGCTCAATCCCGCTCTCGGCGCGTTCGTGACGATCACGCCCGAGCGCGCGCTCGCCGATGCGGACCGCCTCGAAAAGCTTTCGCGCTCCGAGGCCGATGCGTTGCCTCTTTTTGGGGTGCCCTACTCCATCAAGGATTTGTCGTGGACCAAAGGCATCCGCACGACGTTCGGATCGAAAAATCACGCGAACTTCATTCCGCCGGCGGATTCCGAATACGTCGCGCGGCTCACTCGCGCGGGCGGAATCATGCTCGGCAAAACTTCGACGCCGGAATTCGGCGCGCGAACAACCACCGAGGGCGGATTTTGTCCGACCGCGCACAATCCGTGGAACCTCGAGCATACCGCGGGCGGCTCCAGCGGCGGGTCGGCGGCGGCGAGCGCGGCGGGACTCGGCCCACTGCATCAGGGCAGCGACGGCGGCGGCTCGGTTCGGATTCCGTCGTCGTGCTGCGGCGTGTTCGGCATCAAGACTTCGCGCGGACGCATCAGCTACGCGCCGGTTCGGTCCGAAGGATGGGGCGGATGCTCTACCACCGGACCGATCGCGCGCACCGTGCGCGACGCCGCGTGGATGCTCGATGTGATGGCAGGGCCGGTCACCGGAGATGCGTACTGGGCACCGCCGCCCGAGAAGCCATTCATCGATGCGGTCGGCGCGCATCCGAAGAAGTTGCGCCTCGCGACGCTATGCGACACCGCGTTCGCCGACATCGATCCTGAAACTCTCGCGGCGTTCGAATCGTCGCTGCAGGCGCTGCGTTCTATCGGTCATAGCCTCGAACCGATCAAGCTCGATCTGTCGGTGCTGATGGAGCCGACCAGCGCCGTCGCGGTCGCGGGCATCGGTGCGAACGAGGTCGCCGATCCCGCGCTGATGGATCCGGTCACGCGCGAGACGTGGGAGGCGGGCCGCAACATTACGACGCCGCAGTACCTGAACGCGCTCACGATGATGCATAACCTCTCGCGCGAGATCGTCATGCGCCTCGCTCCCTACGACGCGCTGGTCACGCCAACATTGACGCGGCCGGCGGTGAAGCTCGGCACGTTCCCGTCGGCGGATCCGTGGAGGATCGACAAGAACGGCAAGCGCGTGCACGAGGTCTACACCTGGACGGCATTCGTGTTCCCGTTCAACGCCACCGGACAACCGGCGGTCTCGATTCCGATGGGCTTCAATCGCGCGGGTCTGCCACTGGGGCTACAAATTGTAGGACGTCCGAACGACGAGGCCGGCATCATCGCAATTGCGGCGCAATTCGAAGAAGCGCGTCCGTGGAAGGACAAGCTGCCGGATTTGCCGAATTCAAAATGATGGCACTTGATCCGGCGATTCGGGATTTGTGCGCTTTCGCGCTGGCGCTGATTTTCGGCGCGTCGGGTGCGATGAAGTTGCGAGATGTCGAGATGTTCGAGGGCTCATTGGCAAATTATCAACTCGCGCCGAGCCGAATGGAAAAGCCGCTCGCGTATGTATTCCCGATCCTCGAATGCGCGGCCGCGATCGGCCTGCTGACGACTCCGACGCGAACAATCGCAGCATCGATGCTGCTTGCGCTGCTCGCGACCTTCACGGGCGCAATCGCAATCAACCTCGCGCGCGGACGGCGCAACATCGATTGTGGATGCTTCGGGCCTGCGCTGCGTCAGGAGCTGAGCGGATGGCTTCTGTTGCGCAATCTCGCCCTGATGGTTGTCGCCGCGGCCGCGATGCTTCCGGTCAACTCCCGCGCACTCGAATCGCTCGATATCGCGACGATCCTGCTCGGCGCTACAACGCTGGTCATCCTGTATGCGAGCGCGAACGTGGCGATCGCCAATGCGCCGAAGACGCGCGCGCTGGAGGCGATGTGACATGAGCGAGGCGTTCGTCATCTCGCAGATCGCGTTGTGGGTGCTGCTGCTGGTGATGGCGGGCATCCAGCTCGCGCTGTTTCGCCAGATCGGCGTAATCCACGAGCGCATCGCACCGATGGGCGCGCTCACCCTCGACAAAGGCCCCAAAGAAGGCGAAAGCTCGCCGATGTTCGATCTCATCGATATCCGGAAGCGGCGCGTGAAAATCGGCGGCGCGAATTCGAGCGGCAAGAGCGCGCTGGTCTTCTTCCTCTCGCCGACCTGCCCGGTCTGCAAGAAGATGATTCCCATTCTGAAGTCCGCTGCGCGCACCGAATCCGGCCGACTCGAGATCGTGCTGGCCAGCGACGGTGAGGCGGCGGAGCACGAGCGCTTCGTAAACGCGCAGGCCTTGGGCGAGTTTCCCTACATTCTGTCGCAGGAACTTGGCATGACCTTTCGGGTCGGGAAACTTCCCTACGCGGTTCTTATCGACGAGAGCGGCGTGGTTCGCGCCAAGGGCCTCATCAACACGCGCGAGCATCTCGAGAGCCTGATTCACGCGAAGGAAATGGGCGTCGCGTCGATCCAGGAATACCTGCAGAAGCAGACCGGCTCGGATCCGGTGTGAGCGCGGCGCGATACTTTCTTCTGTCGATCGCGCTGATGCTGCTCGCAATGTGCGGTGTCGCCGGCGCGGGCGGCGGCGACATTTTCAACACCCACTGCGTCATCTGCCATCAGTCCAACGGCAACGGCGTCGTGGGAATGTATCCACCGCTGACGGATTCGATCGGAGCCTACATCGCGATACCCGCGGGGCGCGCCTACCTCGTTCACGTAGTCTCTTCCGGGATGACGGGCGCGATCTCGGTCCACGGTCAGGTTTACAACGGCGTGATGCAGGCGTGGCCGTCACTCAAGGACGGGGACGTTGCTGATGTGTTGAACTTCGCGCTGATCAGGTTCAATGCGAAGCTGCTGCCGATCAACTTCAAACCGTTGAGTCGGGACGAGGTGAAGAAATATCGCACCGCCCGAACCGCGCTTGGCGACGTTCATAAGGAGCGCGAGGTGCTGATGAAGGCGCTCGCACGCCATCACGTCGGAGGACCATGAGCGCCACTGTGGAAACTGCGCCGCGCGAATCTCCTCGTACGCGGCATCGATCTCCGAACGGTGGTCAGGGCTTGATGCCCGAGGTGATGAAGAACGTCACCGCGTAAAGAAAATTGCCGGCGGTCACTGTCGCGTCGTACAGCTCTTCCCATCGCGCGAGGTCGGCGGCGTCCAACAGTCCCGCGCGATGCGCGCTGCTCGCCCACGTGCGAAGTCCCATCACATTGTCGACGCTCGCAGGATCGCGCACCACCAGCGTCATCGCCTCCACGCCGATGCGCAGCAGGGCCGCCGCGCGAAACATCGCAGACATTCGATGTGCGAGGGTGCCGTGACGCAACGCATGCTCCGCACGAAATCGCAGCACTCGTCGCGCGAGTTCCTGATCGGGAAATTCCATAGCCTGCGTATCGTAGTCAGGATCGACGACGATCACGCGTCCCGAGGGCCTCGTGACGCGCACCATCTCATGCAAAGCACGATGAGGTTCGAGCAGATGCTGAAAGGTCCGATCGGCGCGGCACCCATCGAAGGAGTTATCGCGAAACGGCAATTCCGATGCTTCGCCGACGAGCGCGATGACGCCGCCGCGCGCGCGACATTCGCGCATCATGATGAAGGAGCGATCGAGCGCCATCGCGCGACATTCATGATGCGTCGCGAGCGCGCGCGCATCGTCGCCGGTGCCGCCACCGACATCGAGAAATAGTTCTCCCGCGCGAGGCTCCATCAGCTCGACGACGCGCCGCTTGTATGCGGCGTAGAACGGCTCGCGACGGATCTTGTCGAGGCACGCGATCCACGCGCCCGGATCGTCCTGCTGATCGACCGCGGTGAATCCATGTTCGAGGCGGCGCGGCGTCATCATCGGCACGCTAGCTCAGCGCGCATTCGGCGAAAACCTCGCCCCATTGGCTGACCGAAAAGCTGTTAGGAGTTTTTCCCGTGCTTATTGTCCATTTTTTCCAAAAGCGTATCCTTTTGGGACGTTCGCGTGGATATCGTTCACTCTATTAGCCGCCGCGAACGTACTAAGCGCCGTCGCAGAAATTAATTCGCCGCCTGCGCGCGCCATGACTAGAGGTGGAGATGGCGGCCCATAAACCAAAACGCGGGCCTGTTATGCGTACTGAGACGAAGATGTCTGAAGATCGCCGGCAGAAGATGCTGCGCGAAATGCTTACCCGTCTGCGCGACGAAACCTTCGAGCGTGTCAGCGACTTCCGCCGCGATCAGCGAAACACCGGCAGCCTGCAACAGGGCGACGAAATGGACGTCGCGCGATCGAGCACCGACACCGAGACCAAGGCCAATTTGATCGAACGCGCCGAAGAACGCCTGCGCTACATCGATCAGGCGCTGGGGCGGCTGGAGCGCGGTAACTACGGCACCTGCGCCGAATGCGGCGAGTCGATTCCCATCGAGCGCCTGATGGCGGTTCCGTTCGCGATCTACTGCGTCGATTGCCAGCAGAAACGCCACACCCCTCGCTTCCGCGGCGAGGCGCGTATGCTGCCCGCCGACGAACAGCCGTGGGCTGCGGCGGACGAGGGCGCAGAGCCGGTCCGGCGTCCGAAAGCCGCCGACGATGACGAGAGTCCGCTCTCCGATTTAAGCCCCTTCGGACCCGAAGAGGGCGAAGCGGTTGAGCCTCCGTCGGCGCCGCGACGTTGTCGCGGCCGCCCCCGCAAGGCTTAACGCGCGATCCTTCTTACTCCCCTTCCCTAAAGGGAAGGAGCCGGGGGTTAGGTCTTTTCAGTCGATGCGCTCGATGGACACGCCGCCGCTCGCGCTCGACTCGTAACACGCCTCGACCAGCGCCATCGTGCGGCATGCATCATCGATAGGAGAAATCAGCGCGGGATCTTCGCCCGCGACGAAGCGCTGAAGATTCGCCATCGGCCCTTCGAACGCCTCGAGGAACCACGAGCCCCGCAGCGGGATCGATTGCCATCCCGAGTCGTCTCGCGCCACCTCGAGCGTGTCGGGCTCGCCCTTCGGATAATTGAGATTCACACCCATCTTCGCGATCGCCGCGCCCTCGGTACCTTCAACCTTGAGTTCCGACAGCGCGAAGCGCGGACCAAATCGATGCGCATGATTCATCGTGAGGCTCGCGCGAATCGTGTCGCCGTAATCGAGGATGATGCTCGTGCGGACGTTGGGATAATCGGGCATCTTCGGATGCCGCGCGCCGCGGCAATAGACACCGCGCGGCTCGCCGAACAGCGATCGGATGAGATCGAGGTAGTGAATCGAATGCATCAGGATTTCGAGGCGCGGCACGCCTTTGAGAAACGCCCAATATTCCCACGGCGTGTGCAGATTGATGCGTATCTCAATGTCGAGAATCTCGCCAAAAAGGCGGCGTGCGAGCGCGTTGCGCAATGCAAGCATGTTAGGCGCGAAGCGCAACTGGAAATTCATCGCGGCGACTAGCTCGCGTTCGCGCGCTATCGCGAGAATCCCTCGCGCATCGGCGAGGTCGCGCCCCATCGGCTTTTGAATCAGCACCGGCGCGCCTTTCGGAAGATGCTCCAACACTGATGCGATCTGATGTGGTGGAATCGCAACATCGAAGACCGCGTCTCTGGTCCGCGTAGCATCATCAAGTGAATCGAACACGCGAGGAATCGCAAATGCCTCGGCTCGCTCGCGCGCAGCAGGAGGATTCACATCGAAGATTCCCGCGACCGGAAAATTCAGTCGCCGATAAATCGGAAGATGCGCGTCGCGCACGATGCTGCCCGCGCCGATGACGACGATCGGTCGCGGCTTCGTCGGCAGCGGCCATTGCTGGCGCAAGTCATTTGGAAATTCTGCGGCCACTTTCACCGACGTCGTCATCGACGCTCAAGAAGTGGCGATGCTAGCATGCGTCGCGGGAGACTCGACAATGGCGCACACCATCAACGCCGTCACTGTTCGCGACATCCGCACGCCGACTTCGCGCACGCTCGCCGGCTCCGATGCGATGCATACCGACCCCGATTATTCCGCCACCTACGTCGTGCTGCGCACGGACAATGCGGACAAGCTCGAAGGGCACGGCCTCACCTTCACCATCGGGCGCGGCAACGAGGTGTGCGTCGCCGCCGCGCTCGCGCTTGCGCCGCTGGTCGAGGGGTTGACGATCGAATCGATCGCCGCGGACATGCGCGGCTTCTGGCGCCGCCTCACCGGCGAATCGCAACTGCGCTGGATCGGTCCGGAGAAGGGCGCGCTTCATCTCGCGACCGCCGCAATCGTCAACGCGGCGTGGGACTTGATCGCGAAGATCAATCGCAAGCCAATTTGGAAATTGATCGCCGACATGACGCCCGAGGAGATCGTCGCCTGCATCGATTTCCGTTACATCACCGACGCGCTCACTGAAGATGAGGCGCTCGCGATTCTGCGCCGCAACGTGCCCACGCGCGCGAAGCGCGAGGCCGAGATGATCGCGAATGGATTTCCCGCCTACATCACGTCGGCCGGATGGATGGGCTATTCGGATGATCGCGTGCGCGCGCTCTGCCGCGAGGCGCTCGATGCCGGATGGAATCGCTTCAAGATCAAAGTCGGCCGCAACAGCGATGAGAACGTGCATCGATGCGCCGTGATGCGCAAGGTCATCGGTCCCAATTCAGTGCTGATGCTCGACGCCAATCAGACCTGGGACGTCGGCGAGGCGATCGAGTACATGCAGCCACTGAAGCAATTCAATCCGCTTTGGATCGAGGAGCCGACCAGTCCCGACGACATTCTCGGGCACGCCGCGATTCGTCGCGCGGTAAAACCGGTGGGCGTCGCGACGGGTGAGCATTGCCAGAATCGCGTGATGTTCAAACAGTTGATGCAGGCGGGCGCGATCGACTTTTGCCAGGTCGACGCATGCCGTCTCGGCGGCCTCAACGAGGTGCTCGCGGTGCTGCTGATGGCGGCGAAATTCGGCATCCCGGTGTGCCCTCATGCGGGCGGGCTCGGGCTATGCGAATACGTTCAGCACATCTCGCTCATCGATTACATCTGTATCGGCGCGAGCTTGGAGAATCGCGCGATTGAATTCGCCGATCATCTGCACGAGCATTTTGTGAACCCCGTGGTGATGCGCGATGGACGCTACGTTCCGCCGACCGCGCCGGGATATAGCGTCGAGATGCTGCCCGCGTCGCTCGACTTGTTCGAATTTCCGAACGGCGCCGAGTGGCGCGTTTAGCGCTCGAGGCGATACGCGAGCTGCATCTCCGCCCATAGCTCGCCGGGCGCGGCGTCCGGCACCGGCTCCTGCATCGAGGCCATCAGGTCCTGCCATTCCATTATGCGCGGATGGCCCTTCTCATAGCGCGGAAAATCGCGCGCGGGATCGAAGCTGTCTTCCGTTTCGAGGAACATGAAGAGGCGCCGCCCGAGGTTCCAGATCAACATCCGATGGATGCCGATTCCGCGCAGGCCGGCCTCGACCTCCGGCCACACCGCGCGATGATACTCGAGGTAGGATTCTATGACTTTCGGGTCATCCTTCAGATTGAGCGTGCGCCCGTATTGTTTCATGGAACCTCCAGTCCGCTTTTCTCTTGGTAGGGGCCGTTCGCGAACCGCCCGCAACGACATCTCGATTGCGGAAGATTCTACGCGATTGCGATATCGCTGCGGGTCGTTCGCGAACGACCCCTACGAGGATCAGGAATGGCCGCACCGAAAGCGCGCGCCCTCAAAACGCCAACACGCCACCGTCGATCGGGTACGCCTGCCCCGTGATGAACGATGCCTCATCCGAACATAGATACAAGGCGAGCGCCGCAACTTCTTCCGGCGTGCCCATTCTGCCTATCGGCTGATACTCGGAAAGCTGCTTGAACATTTCCTCCTCGCGGCCGGGATAGCTGTTGCGCAGGTATCCGTCGACGAACGGCGTATGAACGCGGGCCGGACAAACGCAATTGCACCGGATGTTGCGCTTGATGTAGTCGACCGCGATCGACTTCGTCATCGTGAGCACCGCGCCCTTGCTCATCGAATATGCGAAGCGATCCGTCAGCCCGATCAGCGACGCGATCGAGGCGAGATTGAGAATCACGCCGCCGCCGTCGCGCAACATCAGCTTGATGCCCGCCTGCGAGCATAGGTACACGCCCTTCACGTTGACGCTGTAGATGCGATCGAAATCGGCCTCCGCGGTGTTCTCGGCAGTGCCAACGTGCGCGATGCCCGCGTTGTTGATGAGGACGTCGACGCGATGCGCCGCGCGATCGACTTGCGCGAACGCGTCGGTCACCGAGGCGAGCTTCGACACATCGCATGCGATCGCATCGGCCTTGCCCCCCGATTTGCGGATTTTCTCGGCCGCGGCATTTCCCGCTTCGAGGTTGGCTTCGAGGATGAACACGCGCGCGCCATTCTGCGCGAAGGTGTTGGCGATCGCATTGCCGATGCCGGAGCCCGCGCCGGTGACGACTGCGACTTTATTGTCGAGACGGAACATGATGACGCCTCGCTGGAGGAATGATTCGAATCGCAACCATAGATCGGCGAGGCTCGCACCGCCAGCGAGATTCGCGGGGAGCGTCGATGCGAAGCAGCGTGCGCTTGGGCGACTCGTGCCTAGTGGAGAAACCGGCGCACGCGCAGCGTCTCGATTTTTTCTTGCGAACGATTCGCCCCTGTGGCCGGTCGGCTCACTTCCGAGGATTCATCCTCATGATCCTGAAGCTGAGCGGCGGACAGTCCGTGAAACCTCGACGAATGCTGATCCAGCAGTCTGCGAGTTTGGAAATGCAATTCACGGCCGAACAATTCGCATACCGGGCATTTCATGCGCGAGAAATTCGCATTATTGGTTCGCGCTTTCAAGCCCGATTGTCACTTTTTTTCAGAAAGAACTGTCTCCGTTCGCGCCACCCTGACGATGTCGTTGGCGTCAGCTTTTCTTGCGGCTTGAGCGTCAGCTTTTCTTGCGGCTTGAGCGTCAGCTCTTCTTGCGAAAGGTTCTCTCTCGATAAGCGCGCGCGGCGGCCCGCGATTCCTCGGTTGCTTGCGCGCCGAGCAGCGCATCGCCATCGGAAAATGAAGTGATGCCCGCGCTCATCGCGCGCGTGACGGCGTTGACATGCTCCTTCGTGATCGCGACTGGGACCGACGGCTTCGCGAGCAACTCGCGCGCCAGTTCCTCGACTTCAGTCTGCAACTTCGCAAGCGGCACGACGCGATTGATGAAGCCGATCGCCTTCGCCTCCATCGGAGAGAAGCGCCGACACGTCATCACCAGCTCTTTCGTCATCGCGGGACCGATCTCGCGCACCAGTTTCGGAATGCCGCCCCATGCGAGCGGGATTCCCAGATCGATTTCCGGAATGAAGAACGATGCGTCCTCGGCTGCGACGCGCAGATCGCATACCGCCATCAGCACCACGCCGCCGCCGACCGCGTAGCCCTGCACCTGCGCGATAGTCACCGCGCGCATCTGCTCGATCGCATCGGCAGCGCGCAGTCCGTATTGCCCGACCTCGCGACGATAGAGCCAACTGCGCGAAGCGCCGGGACTCCCGGCAGCCGCATCTTGCAAGTCACCCTGAAGATCTGCTCCCGCGCAAAATGCGCGACCCGCGCCGCTCACGATGACGACGCGCAACTCGCGATGGCTATCGAACCATCGCGCAGCTTCGGCGAGTTCCTGCAACATCGTCGCGCCGATCGCATTAAGACGATCGGGCCGATTGAGCGTCAGCCGACCGAGGCCGTCATCATCGGCCTCGACCTTGATAGTCTGAAACTCGCGCGTGTCTTTCATGGCAGCACCCTCTTGAGCGTCGGCTCCACTTTGATAACGCCGGTGGTCCTACCGGCTTCCCGATTGAAGGTGCCGACATTATGACCCGCGACCGCATCGGCGGATATCAAATGAGTCGACTGCGGTGCGTTGCCGAGCTGAAATGATCTCGCTCGCTCCTCATACACCAGGTCAGATTCGATCCTGCGCTCGTGCAGGCGCAGATGCTCGACCCAGGTCTCACTGATGAAGTTCTCGATGAACCTGTCGGGATGCGCCATATCGACGAACAGTCCCCAGAAGACCGCGCCGTCGCGCAGGCGCATGACCCGCAAGGCACGCATCGCGCTAACGAACTCTTCGGTCAGCTCGGGATTGATCCGATATTCAATGGTGACCAGCACGGGACCGCTCTCGGGAGCGATATCGATGGCGGTTTGCGGAAGCGGCAACGGATTGACCAGATCGGTATTCACCTCATCCGCCGCCGCGAGCCGCCATCGATATACGACGAAGCCAGCGAGCATCGAGGCCGCGCCGCATCCGAGCGCGACCTTCACGCCGTAACTCTCGCCGACGAAGCCCCATAGCGCGCTCGCGCCCGCTATGCCGCCCTGCACCGCGATTTGATAAACGCCCAGCGCGCGTCCCTGCACCCATCGCGGCACCGAGAGCTGGGCCGCGACGTTCAACACCGAAAACGCGCAAACCCACGCGGCGCCGCCGAGCGCCATCAGCAGATTCGCGATGACGATGCTGTGCGTGTACGCGAGGCCGGCCGTCATCGCCATGTACAGCACCGCCGAGCCGTGCACGATGTTGTCATGGGAGGCGAACTGCATGAGGCGCGACAGCATCGCGCCGCCGATCACCGCGCCGATCCCGAACCATGCCAGCAGCAAGCCGAAGCCTGCGGCGCCGAGACCAAGTTCGTTGCGCGCGATGAGCGGCAACACCGCCCACATCGCGCTGGCGCCGAACACGAACGCGACCGTCCGCACCAGCACCGCCCGCAACGCCGGCGCATAACGGACGTACCGCATGCCGACACGAATCGCGCCCAGCACGCGCTCGGCGGGGAGCACACCGGGGCGCGCCTGCCGACGCCATTCGTAGAGCACGATCATCACGCCAAGAAACGACGCGGCATTGAGAATGAAGTTCGCGCCCGCGCCCGACGATGCGACCATCAGACCGCCCAGAGCGGGACCGGCCGCACGCGCGAGGTTGAAGTTGATGCCGTTGAGCGTCACCGCGGCGGTGAGTTCCTCGCGCGGCACCAGCTCCGGGATGATCGCCTGCCACGCGGGAGCATTCAGCGCCGCGCCGATACCGAGCATGAAGCTGAGCCCGAGCACCGTCCATTCGGTGGTCGCTCCGAGAAGCGTCAGGATGCCGAGCGCACCCGCCGCGATCATCATCCATGCTTGAGAAAAAATCAGCAGCTTTCGGCGATCGATGATATCCGCGAGTGCTCCTGCTGGAAGGGCGAGAAAAAATATCGGCAGGCTCGACGCAGTCTGGATCAGCGAAATCATCAGCGGCGATTTCGACAGCGAGGTCATCAGCCACGCCGCGCCGACATTCTGCATCCAGGTGCCGAGGTTGGAGGCGAGCGCGGCGATCCATAGCGCAAGGAAGACTCGCCGGCGAAGCGGCGCCCACGCGGAGACCGGCACCGGAGCACCTTCCTCATGCCGTCGAGTGGCGCGCGCACCGCCGAACGCGAGGTGACCGCTCATGTACTTTGGGTTCTCCGGATTAGCTGGACGAATGTCGCACCGCGCAGCACGCCTCGAGCGAGTCACTTCACCGCGGCGCGAATCTCCAGATCGGAGATGAGCCTAGTCGCCGGCTTCAGGAGTCGCAAGAAATTTCGGCAGCATAGTCGGCCTTGTCCCACAATGAGATTTTGTCCCGCTTCGCGTCGTTGGCAGTCTATGGGCGTCTCACAATCCGAACTGTCGACGCAGAATCCCACTCCAGCACCTACTTCGACGCCTCCGGCGCTGGCCCGCTATCTGCACTAGAGAGCTAGTGCGTCACAGGGAGGAAATCTCATGAGTGGATTAATCGGAACGGCGATCGAACGGGAAACGGAACGACTCGACCAAATCATGGAGACCGCGAACTTCGTGCCTTCATTTTTCTTATCGGGTCACTTCCGCAGCCGTTTGAATCCGGTGACCGGCAAGTTCCACGCGTTCAACGCACGCGTTACTTCGCGCCGCCGCTTCTCGACGCGTGCCGCGAGCGCGCCGCCGTACCTCCAGTAACGCACTTACCTTCGCATTAAAACCGCGTCGCGAGCGGGGTGAGTTCATCTCTCTCCGTCACGCCGTTTGCTTCGCGTGCCAATCTTCAAACATCAACAAAACCGCTCACGGTCGCGATTCGATAGAGGGTTCGCCCCACTCGAGGCTGACGCAACCATCGATCATCGTTTCATCGGCCGCGCACCTTCAATTGTCACACGTCACGTGACAGATGTAACGGTATCTGTTACAAATAGGGACGTGATCAGGACGTTCCTTCACAAAGGGTTGAGGGAGCTCTACGACAGCGGCAAGAGCGGGCTAGTTCCACCTGTACTGGTCGAGCGATGCAAGGTCCGCCTCGCCGCACTCGATCAGGCACTTAACCTTTCTGATCTGAATGTCCCCGGATTCAACTTTCATCCGCTTAAAGGCTTCAATCCAGTGCGATACTCGATCCACGTCAACGGCCCGTGGGCGATGACGTTTGAATGGACGACCCCTGATGTACTCCGGGTCGATCTCGAACAGTATCACTGAGAGGAAATCCGATGTCTAAGAAGAAAGAATATCCCGCGCGTGGACCTATGGCCGAGCCGAGCCATCCGGGACTTCTGGTCGCAGACATTCTGCCGGAACTCGACGGTGGCCGGCGCACGATCGCGGAGATCGCCGCGCTGCTCGGGGTGACACGGCAGACCCTGCATCGAGTTATGGCAGGCCAAACCGCCGTGACGCCCGAGATGGCGGTGCGACTCGGGAAGCTGTGCGGCAATGGTCCCGGTCTCTGGCTGAGGATGCAGGCGGCGTACGATGCATGGCACGCAACGCAGCGTTTGGGGAAAGAGTTGGAGAAGATTCCAACCCTGCACTGAGTCTCAAACCAGGGACAGAAGCGGAACTCAGGATGACGGGAAGAAGAAGCGCTTCTCTCAAATGAGGCGAGCGCGGGCCAGATTCGCACCTTCAACCATCGCTTTAAGTTTGCCGAACGCGGTTTCGCGCGGCAGATACTTCATCCCGCAGTCGGGCGCGAGGATGAGGCGATCGGCAGGCACGTGCTTCAGCGCCGCCTCGATGCGATGCGCGACCACCTCGGGCGTCTCGATGCTTTTATCGCCGAGATCGATCACACCGACGATCATCGTTTTGCTTGGCAGCTCGCGCAGTACCGCGAGATCGAGCTTCGGTTGCGCAGCCTCGATCGATACTTGATTCACCGCACATCCTCTCCAACTCGGTCAGGAATGAATAGGTGGATGGTTTGTTCGGAACCACCGCCGCATAGCCGAAGCAGATGTGAATCGCGGTCGTACCGCTTATGCCTTCCAGCGCCCGATTGACGACTTTCACGCCATATTGTTTCGCGCGCGCGGGGAAGCGCTGCATCCACGGCTCATCGAGCTGCACGATATCGGCGCCCGCCGCAAAGAGGTCGCGCACCTCCTCGTTGACGGCGGAGGCAAGCTCCATCGCGAGCGCCTCGCGATCGCGATGATGCGTCGTCTCCGCCTGCTCCGACATCGTGAAGGCACCGGGCAGCGTAATCTTGATGGTGAGATCGGTATGCGCGCGCAGGAACGCGACATCGCGCACCTCGACCGGCGCGATGCGCCGAACTGGTCCGGAAAAAAGCGGCACCGGCATCGATACCGTGCGGCCCGCGTTGTTCATCGTAAGTTTTCCCTCGTGCTCGCGATCGAGGCCGTCCAGCGCGTTGGAAAATTTATTCGAGTAGCTTTCGCGTCTAATCTCGCCGTCGCTGATGATGTCGATGCCCGCGCGTTCCATCTCGCGAATCGCCACGATCGTCGCATCATCTTGCGCCTGCTCCAGGTATCGCTCGGGAATGCGCCACAACTGCGGCACCCGCACGCGCGGCACGAAGGTGCTGAGCTTCTCGCGATCGATAAGCCATTCGGGTTGCGGATAGCTTCCCACCACCATCGTTTGAAGAAGCTTCTGCATCATCATGCTCCTTACAAGGCCGAGCTCGGCGGCTGGCCGAAGCGGATCGCGCCGAAGTTGACGGCGGTCCGCGCGTGTTGCAACACGATGTGGGTGCGCATGACCGCGAGATCGCGATAGTAGCGCCCGAGCATCGAATCGACGCGTCCGCTGCTGGTGCCGCTGGTGGTGAAGAGCAGATCGACCGCCTCCCAGCACAGGTTGACACATTGCTGCAGCCGCAGCGATGAGCGCGCGCTCCTCGGCGTCGCCGAATGCGGCCTCATCGCGCATCCGCGCCGCGGAGAGGCGCTCATAGTCCTCGCTGATATTTCAGCAGCGCGGCCTGCGCGGTTTCGACCAGCGCGTGCGCGCGGCCGAGATACTCCTGATACTCGTGGCTCTGACTGCGCGGCGTGAACGGCGGGAAGTAGGTCGACTTGTTCGCTCCGAGTTCCTCATAGATATCGAGGGCGCCGCGCGCGGTGCCAACGATCACCGCGGCGGCCTCGCCGACCAGGAAGCGGCGAGGCGCCACGGTAGACGCGGATTTTCGAGCCCGCGATGTCGACCGTGCGCCGGAAAATTCTTCGGTCAGTCCGCCGCGCGTCGTGCGATAGTCCGGAACGAAGATTTCCTTCTCAATGAGAGATGCGCTTCGAACCGGTGCCGCTCATCCCCCACATCTGCCAGTTGTCCACGATGGTGTAATTCGCCGGGTTGAGCAGCAGCAGCACGTATTGCGGCGGTTCACCCTGCGCGCCCGGAATGATGCCCGGTCCGATGAAATGCGTGCCGACATCGCATCCGGAGGCGTAATCCCAAAAGCCTCGCACCTTGATAGCCATCTTCGTCGCGCCGGATGATAGGCTGGCGCGCCGGCGGCAGGCGCGCGAAATTCGCCATCATTGCCATAGGCTTCGATCTGCGCGCGCTCCTCGAACCGCGCCAGGATAAGTGGATGGCCAGCAGTCAGCGCCAGCACCCATCCGCTCGAGGGGCATCCGCGCGCGATTTCGATCATCACGCGATGAAACGTCGCGACGTCGAATTCGTAGCCGCCGAAGCGGCGCGGCTGCATGATGCGATAGAAACCCGCGCGCGCGAACGCCTCATTGGTCGCGGGCAGGATGCGCCCTGCCCTTTCGCATTCGGCCTGCTGCGCGCGCAGCATCCCGCGCATCTCGCGGGCGCGCGCGATCATCGCCTCGGGCGCGAGGGTGGGCTCGGGAGGTTTGATTTGATTGATCTTCATCCTGATCGGTGTAGTGCCATCGTAAGTCAATGGTTGCAAGTGTTGCCAACACTGCTGCTTCGAATGATTTGCCTGCTCGGGGTAAGACGTGTAAGACTCGGTTATGACTTTAAGGCTTTCCACCAAGGGCCAGCTCGTTATTCCGGCGCAGATGCGTAAAGCCTTGAATCTGAAGGCCGGCGAGCAAATCACCGTGACCCTCAGCGATCAAAGTTTGATTTTGCGGCGTGCTTCGAGGCCAGCGGCGAAACTCAAACCCGGAAAATTCGGTCGGCCCGTCTTGAAAGCCGCGCCGAGCGCGCCCCCGATGACGACGGCGGCGTTACTAAGCTGCTGGAGGAACTGCCCTGAGCCAGAGCCACTGCTCGACGTTAATTTTCTTATCGCCTGCGGATGGGAATCGCACGCCGAGCATTCCCGAGCTAATCGATGGCTAAGCCGAGTCCGTTCATTCGCTACTTGTTCCGTTAGCGAGATGGGTTTTTTGCGCGTCAGCTTGAGTCCCGCATATGGCGCGAGCTTCGACGACGCGATGGAAACTCTAGCCGCAATTTTATCGATACCAACGCATCGCTATCTGACCGACGGAACCCGCGCGCTATCATTGCCCCATTTAACGAGGAGCAAGGACATCACCGACGCTCACTTGGTCAGTTTGGCCCGCCATCATCGATTGAAACTGGCAACCTTTGATGCCGCGCTGCGCGAAATGGAATGGGCGCGCGGCGTTGCGGAAGATCCGACCCGCTGAACCGACCATTCGCAGCCGACGGCGCGCTGGACCGCATCGGACCGAATGGTCTATACCCTCATTAAGATTCCGATCGGTATGTTTTTTGGGATGCCCGCAGTTTCGGGCATGAGGTGGTAATGGCTGCGCCAAGTTCAAAGGATTCGGTTCGGGAAGAAAACCATAGCGTCGGCGGCGATCAGCTCGTCGTGCTCAAGGGCGGTGCGGGCAAGCCGCTGCTGGTCCTGCACGAGGAGCTGGGCTATCCGGGCTGGATGAAATGGAACGAGGCGCTCAGCGAGCGGCGCACCATCGTGACGCCGCTGTATCCCGGATTCGGACGGACGCCGCGCGCGGAATGGATCGCGAATATCCGCGACCTCGCGAGTTTCCTTGCACGATTCGTACGCGAGCAGGGCCTCGCGCCCATCGACGTCATCGGGTTTTCGCTCGGCGGATGGCTCGCTGCGGAGATGGCCGCGAGCGATCCCAACCTGTTCTCAAAAATCGTGCTGGTCGCCCCGGTCGGCATCCGTCCGCCCGAGGGCGAAATCATGGATTTGTTCAGCGTGCCGGCGCTGGTCTATCTGCGCGAGTCGGTGCGCGATGCTGCCCACTCTAGCGGAATACGCCAAATTGTATGATGGAGGCGTGTCGCGCGAGCAGTACGAGGCCTTCGAGGATGCGCGCGCGGAAACCGCCCGCCTCGCATGGCAACCCTACATGTTCAATCCGAGCCTGCCGCATCTGCTCGAAGGCACGGTGAAGTCGCCGACGCTGATCGTATGGGGACGCGAGGATCGGGTGGCGCCGATCTCGGCCGCCGCGGTTTATCAAAAATCGATCAAGGGCTCGCGGCTGCTCGCGCTCGACGGATGCGGCCATCGGCCCGAAATCGAAAAATCGGATCAGTTCATCAAAGAGGTTCAAAGCTTTCTGGGGTAAGGGGAGAGAGACGCCTATGCATATAATGTGGTTCACTGAACGGCAGTATCACTACGATCCGGAAACGGATCCGGCGAAGAGCCATCTGCTGGAAACCCAGATTCTGCGCAACCGCAGCTTCTTCGGGTTGCCCAACAAAAACTTCGATGCGGAAACCGGGCTCGAGCTGCTCAACCAGTACATCGACGAGAAGGTTTACTCCGAGGACCTCGGCTTCGACGGCCTGATGCTCAACGAACATCATGGCACGCCGTTCTGCCTCGGCTCGGTGATGGACGTCGAGGCGGCGGTGCTCGCGCGTGCTACCAAACGTGCGAAAATCGTGCTGCTTGGCAATCCGGTGCCGACGGTCGCCAACGCGCTGCGGCTGGCGGAAGAGCTCGGCGATGATCGATCTCATCTCGAAGGGACGCCTGGTTCCCGGATGGGTGCGCGGCGCGGGCAGCGAGCAGCTCGCCAACAACGCCAATCCCGCGCTCAATCGCGAATACTTCGAGGAAGGCGTCGACTTCATCATCAAGGCGTGGACGACGCCGGGCCCCTTCCGCTACGAGGGCAAGCATTTTCATTTTCGCTTCGTGAATCCCTGGGTGCTGCCGCTGCAGAAGCCGCATCCGCCGATTTGGATTCCCGGCCTCGTCAGCCCCGACACCGTTATCTGGTGCGCGAAGAAGCGCTTCCCGTACATCGCGCTCGCCACGCAGCTCGAGCCGACGGTGGAGCTGTGGAACATGTACACCGATCAGGCCGCGCGCGAGGGCTATCAGGCCGGTTCGGAGAATTTCGGCTATCTGCAACCGGTATTCGTTGCCGACAATCAGGCGCGCGCCGAGGAGTTGGGCAAACGCTTCCTCTATGGCGGCGCGTTCGCGCATTTCGCGCGCCCCGAGTGGATGTTCCCTCCCGGCTACAATTCGAAGGAAGCAACCAAGCGACTGGCGCGCCTCGCGGCCGGCGCGAACTTGCCCGGCAAGCCGATCACCGATGTCATCGGCGAGGAGAGTGACGCCGAGATCGAGGCCCTCAAACAGGGCGTCTATGCGACCTACGCCAAAACTCGCGACCAGCTTCAGATGATCGCGGGCACGCCCGATTACGTCATCCCACGATTGCGCAAAGTCCTCGAAGTGCTGCGCCCCGGCATCTTCTCGTTCTGGCTCGATGGTCCCGTCGGCGCGAAGGATCGCATGCGATGCCTCGAGCTGCTCGCCAAGGACGTCGTGCCTGCTCTGCGCGACACCGGCAAGCAACTCGGCCTGGTCGATCCGTTCCAGCGCAAGCCCGGCTCGGTGCCGCTCGCGGCGGGACGCACGGCGGAGCGCGTCGCGCATGCGGACATGCTGTCGGCGTCGGTGGCGAGGACGGATAGCACATCAACGCATAAACATCGCGCGGCCTCGCTCGCGCGCGCAGGAGGATCATATGCACGTAGGTTACGGCGCAGTTTTTCAGAATACCGACAACAAGATGTCCGATCGCGACGTGTGGAAGAACGAGATTCGCCTCGCCGAAATGGCGGAGCCGCTCGGCTTCGATTCGATCTGGGGCGTCGAGCATCATTTCGACGACTACACGATGTGCCCCGACGTGCTGCAGTTCCTGACCTACATGGCGGGACGCACCAAGACCGCGAAGCTCGGCTCGATGGTGGTCGTGCTGCCGTGGCACGATCCGGTTCGCGTCGCGGAGCAGATCGCGGTGCTCGATCACGTCTCCGGCGGGCGCATGATTTTCGGCATGGGCCGCGGGCTGGCGCGCATCGAGTACGACGGCTTCCGCATTCCGCAGGACGAAGGCCGCAACCTCTTCGTCGAGTACGCCGAGCTGATCATGAACGCGCTCGAAACCGGCATCATGGAAGGCGGCACGCATACCAATCAGCCGCGCCGCGAGATTCGTCCCTTCCCCTTCAAATCATTCAAAGGCCGAACCTATGCCGCCGCGGTGTCGCCCGAGTCGATGCCGATCATGGCGAAGCTGGGCGTCGGGCTGCTGGTGATTCCGCAAAAGCCGTGGGACGCGGTGAAGGCGGACTTCGAGGTTTATCATCGCGTGTGGAAAGAGGTGAACGGCGCGACGCCGCCACCGAAGCCGCTGAGCGGCGGGTTCGTATTCGTCGACGAGAACAAGGATCGCGCCGAAGAGCAGGCGATGAAGTGGCTGTCGGGCAACTACAAGACGGTCATAAAACACTACGAAATGACGTCCGACAAATTCGGCACCGCGAAGAGCTACGAGTCCTATCGCGCGGTGAGCAAGTTCATCGCCAAGCACGGCATCGATGGCGCCGCGGCCGACTTCGCGCAGCTGATGCCGTGGGGAACGCCCGACATGGTGCTCGAAAAGTTGGCGTTCATCAAAAAGACCATCGACAACCAGGGCTTCATGCTCAATTTCAGCTACGCGGGCATGCCGTATGATGAAGCCGAGCGCAATCTGAAATGCTTCGCGAAGCACGTGCTGCCCGAAGTGAAGAAGTGGCAGGCCGAAGATATCGGCGGCGGCAAGGAGTTGCCGATGTCCGCGCACGCGGCCGCGTGAGAAAATTGTTTGAGCGGAAGGCGCGCTCTCATTGAGGGCGCGCCTTTCATCATAGGGGAACCCAGCTTTGTCATCCTGAGCGAGTGAGCAACGCGAACGAAGTCGCCAAGCGCGCATCGCGCGCGTATATCGAGGGGATCTCGGATCGCTTCGCGCAGCGAAGCCGGTACCGGTCTCCTGATCCGCGAAGCGGTCCTTAACTATGAAAAGATCTTACGCAGGGGGATAGCATGTTCAAGATAGGCAAGCTGTTTCATCTGACGCACGTCGTCAGCGACCTGAAGGCGGTCGACAAATGGTACGACGACATCTTCGCGGTGACGCGCTACTACCACGGATTTGCGAAGGCCGCGGGGCGCGACGCCTCGCTCATCGCGATCGGCAACGTCATCATGGAGCCGATGACGCCGTCGAAGGTCGAGGGCCTGCGCAATCAATCGGTGAAGCGCTTTCACGATCGTTTCGGCGAGCACTTCCATTCGATCGCGTTCTACGTCGACGACGTTCCCGCGATCTCGACGCATCTCGCGAATCACAACCTGAAAATGTGGGATGTCACCGGGCGTCCGGTCACGCCACCGAATGAAAAATTCGCGGTGTGGACGCATCCGCGCGAGACGCCGGGGCAGTTGGAGTTCGCGATCATCGAGCGCAACACCATCGATCCGCGCTTGCAGCCCGCGTGGTCGAATGAATTCTGGCGTGAGCGCCATCCGCTCGGCATCGAGCACGCCTCGCATATCACGACGGTGGTGAAGGATCTCGGCGCCGCGAAGAAATTCTACTGCGATGTGCTCGGCGGGAAGTGCTTCCATGAGCATGAGACCGCGAGCCGCAAGCGCAGCGCATTCGTCGCGGTCGGCGAGGACACGGTGGTCGAGCTTGCGCAGCCGAACGTCATCGAACACCGCGGAAGCGCGCGACCTCGAAAAGAATGGCGAGGGCGTGCATGCGCTGACGTTCAAGACGCGCAACGTCGCGCGCGCCTCGGACTTCCTGAAATCGAAGCAGATGAAACCCGAGCGCGATGGCGATTCGATCTCGATGGGCCGCGAGCAATGCTTCGGGATGGTGATCGGATTCACGGAGCGTCCGATTCCCGGCGACCCTCGCGACAACTGATCTTCGCCGAAATTCTTTAACCCTCACCCGATGGGTGAGGTTGCCTGCGAGGCTCTGCGAGCGGGCTGGAGCGGGACCTTATCCAGCGCGTCCTCGCGCGATTATGGAATTCTGCTTCTTCTCTGACTCTTTCAAAATGTCCCTTCTCTCGCTGAGCGAGAGAAGGTGGATGGCGCGATGGTCGCTCTTCGGTTTCGCGACCAGCGTGCCAGACGGATGAGAGTGGGATCATCGTGGTGCGACGAAACCGAAGGCGCCGCCAAGAGCGGAGGAGGAATTCCATAGTCGCGCGCGCAACGCGCGCTGTATAAGGTCCCACTCCAGCCCGCTCGCGAAGCTCGCGGGCAACCTCTCCCATCGGGAGAGGGCTTAAGAGAATCCGGCGAGCGTTTGGGGTTTGAGGATCGCAGAGAGTCTGAGTTAGAAAGAGCTTCCACCGGAGGACATCATCCATGGCGACGACCGAACGACAAAAACGCAACGCCGAGCGCGAGGCGTGGCTGAACCAGACCAACGAGGCGGTGCTCGAACCTGCGCTGCCGATCGTCGACCCGCATCATCATTTGTGGGATCACCCGGGCAGCCGCTACCTGCTCGATGAGATCCTGCGCGATACCGGCTCGGGCCATCGCATACTCGCCACCGTGTTCGTGGAATGCGCCTCGATGTATCGCAAGGACGGCCCCGAGGCGATGCGTCCGGTGGGCGAGACGGAGTTCGTCAACGGCATCGCCGCGATGAGCGCGAGCGGCGGATTTGGCGATACGCGCGTATGCGCGGGGATCGTGAGTTTCGCCGATTTGGCTCTGGGAGCCGCCGTGGAGGAAGTGCTGCAGGCGCACATCGCGGCGGCGCCGGCGCGCTTTCGCGGCATTCGTCACGCCGCTGGTCACGATGATTCTCCCGAGGTGCAGAACTCGCATACCAATCCGCCCAAGGATTTGTATCATTCGAAAAAATTCCGCGAGGGGTTCGCGAAGCTCGGCAAGCTCAACCTCAGCTTCGATGCATGGCAATATCATCCGCAGATCAAGGACCTGACCGCGCTCGCGCAGGCGTTTCCCGACACGAAGATCATCCTCGATCATTTTGGCGGTCCGCTCGGCATCGGTCCTTATAAGGGCAAGCGCCACGAAATTTTTCCGCATTGGAAGAAGGACATGACCGAACTGGCGAAGTGCCAGAACGTGGTTGTCAAGCTCGGCGGCATCAACATGGCGGTGAGCGGCTTCGGATGGCATCACAACGCGGCGCCGCCGAGTTCCGAGGAACTCGCGAAGGAGACGCGCGACTACTACCTGCATACCATCGAGCAGTTCGGCCCCAAGCGCTGCATGTTCGAGAGCAACTTCCCGGTCGACCGGGTATCGTGCTCGTACCTGGTGTTGTGGAACGCGTTCAAGCGCATCGCGTCAGGCTTCAATGCCGACGAAAAGGCATGGCTGTTCCATCGCACCGCGGCGGAGGTGTATCGATTGCCGATCGCCGCGAGCTAGTTGGCGATGAATGCGAAATCATGCGGCGGAAAGATCGAGCCGCGGGGCGAAGACGCCTCGGCACTGCTGATTATCCGCAAGCTGCGTCGGCGCGCCTCGCCTAGCCGCCGAGGCTGCCCTTCACCTTCTTCAGAACCTCGATATTCTTCTGCAGACCGTCAACATGTGTCTGCATATCGGAAATCGCCTGGCCGAGCTGCACCACCGAACCGAGCGGTCCACCCGACTGGGCAGCTTTCCCCATGAGGTCCCCAATCTGCGCCTCTGCGCGACGATGGGTGAGCGTGCCGCATAGAAACCCCACGGCAAACACCATCGCGATGAAAGTTACACGGACCACTTGACGTTTGGATTGGTAGGCCATTGTCCCCTCCTGTCGATAGTTTTCCCAACTTTGTTCCGAACTGTACTGCGTTTGGGGAAGGGTCGCATAGCTCGGCGGATTGACAACCTCGATGCTCCGTCGCTAATGGTCGATTTGAGGTGACGGCGATGAATACGGATTTCACGATTTGCGTAGGCACGGTTGGCGCCGGCGTGTGGTTCTCTCCCGATGGCGGTGAGCATTGGCGCCGCTCGCGCATGAATCTTCCCTTCGAGGCCGAGCCCGGCGAAATCCAGATTCGCTCGCTCGCCGTATCGCCCCACAATCCGCATCACGTGCTCGCCGGCTCCGAGGCCGGGCTGTACCTCAGCGAGGACAACGGCGCGCAATGGAACCTGATCGAGTCGCCGGCCGGCAATCGTCAGATCTGGTCGGTCGCGTTTCATCCCGGCGATGCCAACACGATTTTCTTCGGCACCAAGCATCCCGCGGTCTATCGCTCGCGCGATCGCGGCAAGACCTGGGAGCAGCTTAAGATTCCGATGGCGGAGCGATGCCTCGCCGGCGCGCCGAAGGTCACCAACATCATCGTCGATCCGCGCGACAAGAAGACCATATGGGTCGGCGTCGAGATCGATGGCGTCTACTGCTCGCGCGACGACGGCCAGACCTGGACCCATCGCAAGATGGGCGAGAAGGAACTCAATCAGGATGTGCACGGCCTCGCGCTCACCAACGGCGGCAGCGGCAGGCTGCTGGTGACGACGCCCGACGGCATCTGGAGCAGCACCGATGACGGCGCGAGCTTCGCGCTGCACGGCTTTCCGCGTTTCGCCGAGCGCGATGCGATCTCGTATTGCCGCGGCGTCGCGGTGAAGCCGGATGATCCGGACACCATCTTCGTCGGCAATGGCGATTTCATTCCCGGCAAGCGCGGCGCGATTCAACGTACGCGCGACGGCGGCAAGACCTGGGAGAAATGCGCGCTGCCGGTCGAGCCCAACTCGGTGGTGTATTGGTTCGGCACGCATCCGTCGAATCCCAACATCATCGTGGCCAACAGCCTCCACGGCTATGTCTATCTCTCGACCGACGCGGGAGATACGTGGACCAAGCTGCGCCGCGAGTTCGGCGAGATTCGCGCGCTGGCCTGGATGCCGAACTAGCTGCGCGTTTCGCTCGCCGGCACGGGCGGCATCTTACACAGAAGGTCGTGGGAGGGGGGTATCGCTACGATGCGAAGCTCCGCTTTTCTTCCTATGCTTTGGTTTGTCGATTTGGCAGAATCGATCCGTCGATGAGTGCCGAACATGATCATCCGCGGCCACAGCGTCGAGACAAAAAAGCATCCCCTTATATCCTTGTCCATCGCCTTAGCCCTTGTATGCAGCAGTGTTAGTATCGGCCTGGCCGATGCGACGAACTCCGCCTCCTCCAATTCCTCGATAAGTACGCCGCCGAACCTCGGTTCAGTTGACGATTACACTAAAAATCGCGAATACCCCTACTACGCCTCCCCGCCGTCACCCTCACCCTCATATGTACCTATGCTCGGAATTCGTGTGTTCCAAAATGAAGGTAAGCTTGCATCAGGTCAGATACTCAGCGGACTCGCAGTGACTTCAGTGGACCAGTCGGGTCCTGCATATGATGCCGGGATAAGGGCGCAGCACCTTCAGATGAAGAAAGCCGCGGCGCAGATTGGGGCGGCCGCCCTGTGTGTAGGCGCCGCCGCGTTCTTTCCTCCCGCGCTCATCGGTATTCCGTTGGTAACCAGAACAATGGGCAGTCCTAGAGCCTATGATGTGATTGTGGCCATCGATGCTGAACGCATTCGGGATGTCAGTGAACTCGAGAATTCGCTTCGCTACGTGAAGGCCGGCGAAACCATCTATGTGACCATCATTCGCGACGGCCAACGTGTGCAGCTACGAGTACCTATGCCGGCTGTTGCCTCGGCGCCTACCCCGCTTTTGCCTCAATAAGTAGCACAGTAGCCGGCAATTAGACCTTCAAGGTGTTTCCGCGTCCGATTCCGTCACGCGATGGAAATCCGCGTGAAAGGTGCACCTCAGGTAGTCTTTGCCTTCGAGCTTCATCAGCTGTGATCCCCGCATCCGGACCGTGTTCGGATCGACCAGCGTCACGACCTCCTCTGCTAAGTACTCACTATGTACGTTGATCGGAATGAACAATAACCAGGAGCGTTGGCTAGCCGTCAAATGATTGCGCAAGTAGCCCTGACCATGTTGGAGATCGACCCATATCACCTGATTCACGAAGCTGGTCGGGGTCAGTTCCTTCTCGGCAATGACCAGCTTGCGAAGCTCCAGGCGATAGGTGTTGTCGCCGTTGGGCAGATAACAAAAGCGATAGGTGGTGTGTGTGCCCGATGCCATCGACGACAGGAATCCGATCGGTACCAATGAATCGAACTGCTCGATAGTTCCCTCCCAGCACCCGGCGAAGCCAGTCGGCAAAACTTTGGATTGCGATGGCTCCGGCTCGGTTCCCGGAATCTCGAGTACCGGATTCGAGGGTCCAGGTGGCACTACCAATGTCGATTGTGAAGAATTCGGCGCGAGCGACGACCCGGGCTCCTGCTGTGACTGTATGACACCGGATGGCTGATCTTGCTGATCAGCGCCGGCATAGACGCCAACTGCGAGGAAACACGCCATCGCCAGTAGCATGGATGTAGGCATGAGCTTCGGTCTCATCGAAGGATCCTCCTGCGACGCGCGCCGACAATAATCGACACCTAAGCAGGGGCAGCGTCAACAAGCGTAGGTCATCGCTCATGTAGACTTGAGCTAGGTGGAGGGTCTTTCTGGTAGGGTCGTTCGCGAACGACCCGTTAAAGTCCTCATCGCGCGAAGCGCATCGTCCGAAAAACCCTCGCCCGATGGGCGAGGTTGGTCCCGAGTCCGCGAGGGACCTGGAGTGGGACCTTAACCAGCGCGTCCTCGCGCGACTATGGAATTCTTCTGACTGCTCCTTCTTCTGTTTCTGTGTGCACAGACTTCAGTCTGTGTTTTTTTTCTGGATTGAGAATCACAGACTGAAGTCTGTGCTACATCAGAGCGGCGGAGCAGAAGAGGAATTCCTGAATCGCGCGCGAAGACGCACGCTGAATAAGGTCCCACTCCAGCCCACTCGCAAAGCCTCGCGGGCAACCTCGCCCATCGGGCGAGGGTTTTTCAGGCGTCGCGCTTCGCGCGATCAGGATTTTGACGGGCCGTTCGCAAACGGCCCCTAGCAGGCATCAGGGTCGCGATCTTTCCACCTCCGCAAATATCCCGTATAACAATATGTAGAGGGAGCGTGTCCATCGGTGGGCGCGCTCATCACGTCTCTCCTCACCGCCCTTCCCTGCGGAATCTTTTTAAGGAGTCATCATTCTTTCGATGACCAAAGGTACCTCCTCTTCTTCCCGCAAGGCCGAATCGAACCGGCGCAATGCCGCCAAGTCGACCGGCCCTCGCACCGCGCGCGGCAAAGCATGGTCGCGTCTCAATGCCATGAAGCATGGCATCCTAGCGTCGCAGGCGGTTATCGCCACGATGGAGGGCTATGCGGAGCGCAAACTGTTCGAGGCCACCGTCGAAGGGCTGGAGCGCGACTTTCAGCCGGTCGGCACCTACGAGCAACTCCTGGTGCAGGAGATCGCCGCGTGCTTCTGGCGCAAGCGCCGCTTGCTGCAGTTCGAAAACAAGGCCGCCTTCGAAAGCCTCGATCGCCCCGCCAGCCAATTCACCAACGATCCCGAGACTCATGCGATTTGGCGCCCCGCCATGTATCTCCACGGCGGCAACCTCGTCCTTGCGGAGGAGGTCCATGCCGCGGCCGGGCTCGATCGCATCACGTTGCCCAGCGAGCGCGATACCATGCGCGTCATTCGTTATGAGACGGTGATCAATCGCACCCGTGAGCGCTCGGTGGCCGCGCTGCGCGAGATGCGCAAGGCGCGCGACGCGATGCCCGCCTCGCGCGAGGCAGCGCCGCCGCCCGCGCTCGATCGCGCCTCGAGGCGTCGCAACGCCAAGCGCGCGCGGGCGATGCTGGTGTCGCCGATCCAGACCATCGGCCTGTGGTCGAAGTTTGACGAGATTTATCGCGAGTCGGGCGTGGCGCGCCGGGCCTTCGAGGCCGAGATGAGCGGCGAGTCCGGGCAAAATGACGAAACGAAGCCAAAAAAGGCCCGGACTGACGAGGAGATGGCGGAGATGAGGCGCACCATCTATCGCGAGCTGCTGGGCCGGGAACCGCCCGAGGAGCGCGCGGAGGAGCCATCGGCACCGGAGGCCGACCCGAACAAGCCTCCCGAGAGTTGATCTAGCTTCTCAGAGAGTACATTTATCATGCTATTTGTAGGCTCTCGCGAGAGCATCGGGGTGGTGTGCCCGAGGGTAGACCTAACCCCTAACCCCTTCCCTTGAAGGAAGGGGGATCAGACAAAGGATGAAGGCGATCTTTTTGACCTGTCTTCTCCCCTTCCCTAAAGGGAAGGGGCTGGGGGTTAGGTCTGAGAAGGGGAAGGGGTTAGGGGCTAGGGGTTAGGTCTGCTAACTTGCAGTCATCACGCCTTACGCGTAAGCTATCCCCTCCTCCCGCGAGGTCCGCAATGCAAACCATGAACCGCGATCGTATCGAGCCCGCGCCGTCGCGCGCGATGACGGAAAAGAAGCAGTGGCATACGCCTCGGCTGATTTGCGAGAAGCAAGCCGGCGCCATCCAGGAGGAATTCGCGGCCGGCGAAATCCTCGCGGCGCGATCATCGGGCGCACGGAAGCGAAAATCCCCGCGGCGTTGATGGCACTTCCCGATTCCCGATTTTATGCCGAATCCCGGCCGCTCGAGGGCGCCGCGATGACACGGTGCGATGGTGGCATTTGCGTTGCCTTTTCAGATACACATTTCAGACACGCGGCTCGGCAAGGAAGCTGAGCGGTCGTTCAGATCGTTATTACGAGTTTGCGCTTGAGTTTCGATTTGGGGCGAAGGCCAGGGGGCGAGGCGATTGGTTTCCGGCTTCGGGATAAAATGGCGATGACGGACAGGTCTGAAGTTACAAAACTGGTTGGCGAGATTCTCGCCAGTCTGGATTCCTCGGGCAGGATGGAGCTGGAGTCCTGGCGCAATCCCGAACGTGACCTTCAGCTCGTGGAGCAGCGGGACTATGCGCCGAGCCTGCGCGCGCTGCTCGATCGGGACGCGCTCAAGGAAGTGGTGCGCGCGGGACGGGACATCTTTCCCGACCTCAACCGCCATCACGACACCACGCTGGTCGAAAGGTGGCTCAACGGCGATCCATCGAACTATCTTCAGAAGCTGTTCGCGCAAGTGACCAAACGCCGCGACATCCATTTTCAGAGCAATCCGTTCACGGGAGAAGGCGGCGAGGCTCTGCGAGGTTTCTTCGTCGATCGCGACGGCGAAACGCTGGCGCGTCCGCTGATCTATGTGAACACGGCGCATCACCCGGTAGCGGTCGCGTCGACGCTCTTTCATGAAGTCGGACATCTGGTGGCATCCGAGGTCTTCGCACCGCAACATAAAGCGGTGCAATTCTTTTTCGACGTCGACTACGCTTCCCATCTCGACGACTTGGGCGAGTTGATTGCCGATGTCGTGCTCTGCCTCGCTGCCTATCCGGTCGAGACCGCGCGGAAGCTGTTCGGCGCTGCGGGAAAAGCGGACCCCCGCAGCAAGGCTTTACACTTGCCGGATCAAATGCTCTCGCGCATCAGCGAACACTACCGCACCCGCTTCGGTGTGAGCATTGTCGCGGCGGACATTCCACCGTCGCGCAAACTTAACTACCTCGGCGGAATGATTCACTTCGCCAAACTGCGCTCGGCCCTTCTTGCAGAGTACGGGGTATGAAGAAAAAGAACGAACTTGGTCCGCTCGTCCGACACCAGCGCGAGAGCTTCCGGCTCACGCAGCGAGAGCTCGCCCGCAAGCTCGGCGTCAAGGCCAGCCACGTCGCCTACATCGAAGGCGGTTTGCGCAGGCCTTCGCTCGCGCTGGTTCGCCGTATCGCCGACACCCTGGGATTGAACAAGCAGAAGCTCCTGCTGATTACGTACCCGGAGGCGCGCTATCTGATCGCGCGGCCTCCGGAGCTTCCGCCGCACGATCCCGATGCTGCGTGGCGGCAATTCGCGGGCGATCGCGCGATGCTGACGGAGCATTCGATTACGCCGGCCGAACTGAAGATATTGCGCCAGGTCTCGATGCTGGGGCGCGTGACGGCGCCGCGCAATCTGCTGTTCGTTCTTAATGCGATCCGCCAGGCGGTGTGCGAAGACTGACCATCGCAAAACCGGGTGCCTACTTTTTGTTAAACCACTCCGGATCATTCGACAGGGTTGGATATCCCGAGCCGAGCTGGATCAGCACCCCGTGGCTCGAGCGCGGAGAGACGAAGCATTCGTAGGAAGTTGGCGAGTACTCGATCTCATCGACCACCCGCACTCCGCTTTCCTTCAGCTCCGATGCGGTCTTCTTCACGTCCGGGATCGCGAAGGTCAGATGATGCATGCCCTCGCCTTTCTTCTCGAGGTACTTGTGCAGAAACGAATCGGCGCCGAGCGGCTCCAGCAACTCGACCGTGAGACCATTCAAATCGAGTTCGATGAGTTTGTATCCGGCCCGCGGATTATCGTGGTCGTACATGAACTTCGCGCCCATCACGCCTTCCCAGAATTTGCGCGCCTCGGCAACGCTCTTCACCGCGATTCCGATATGATCGAGTTTCCCGATTGGCTCTTTTTGCATATGTGAAAACCTGCTCCGCGTGTTGCGCGATGTTAGTGACGCACGCGTGAAAGCGTCAAGGTAAACTTGCCGCTCGCGCGCAAATGCGCGATAGACGAATCATGGCTGACGCATGGAAGATGCCGCCGCCGATCAAAATCTACGAGGCGCTCGGCGCGATCGGCGACGGACGCGTGCGCCTCGAGGACGAGCATCGCGCGCTGGTGACGTCGTCGGAAGGCGACAAGACTTACGAGGTCGAGATCGCGGGCGACGGGCGCGAGATTTCCTCCAACGACAACGCCTCGTACTGGCAGGGCTACCTCGGCTATCCGGCCGTCGCGGTGCTGCTGATGCGAGGGCTCTATCGCCCGCCCGCCAATGTGATCGACGCGCTGGCAGGCATTCCATGGAAAGAAATCAATCGCCGTTTCAACAACGATTACGATGCGACCATCGCCGAAGTGAACCACATCGTTGAAGCGAGCGGACACGATCCCGACGCACTCGCGAGCGAGGTCGACTCGATCGTCGAAGCACTGCGCAAGTTCGCGCCGGTACGCGGCAAGCGTCGGCGTCCTCCATCGGAGTCAAAACGACCGCGCGTGAAAAAGTTGTCGCGCAAATCCTGAGATGAGCCGCCGCCGTTAATCCGGCATAATTTATCCGGCGCGCGAAACCGTTCCTACGTTGGGACGGGCGTCACAACGGAGGATTCGAATGACCTCGGGTGCGGAAGTGATCGGACATCCATGGGCGACCATCTGGACCAGACCGCGCGCGACCATCCGCCGCATCGTCGAAACGGATGTCGGCTACCAGGTGACAAGCCTCGCGATTCTCTCGGGCGCGCTGATCTGGCTCGAGCGCCGATGGTCCAATCCATCGCCCGCGCCGGCCTTTCCGATGCTGGTGGTGATGGCCGTCATCGTCGGCGCCATCCTCGGCGTGATCGAACTCTACGTCAACGGCGCGCTGCTCAAATGGGCGGGCAGCGCACTCGGCGGCATCGGCAGCTATGCCGAAGTTCGCGCCGCGCTCGCATGGTCGCGCGTCCCCGTCATCGTCGCCTTCACGATCGGAATATTCGCGATTCTTCTCGGCACCGATGGTCCGATGCTCGGCGAGAACGGCGAACTCACCAACTCCGGAGCGAGCCTTCTGCTCCTTCACGGATTTCTCGTCCTGTGGGGTTTCGTCGTGATGCTCAAATGCGTGGGCGAGGTGCATCGATTTTCGGCCTGGCGCGCGCTGGGCTCGATACTGCTGATCCTGGTCGCGGTCGTACTGATTCTCGTCGCGACGATCCTTTTCTTCGGCGGCATCGGCAAGCTGATGCATCCGATGGTGATGGTGTAGTCGTCAGTCGATGTGAAGCCGCTCGGCGAGGCGGCTGAAGCGCTTGCGCTCCTCGGCGTTGCGCACCGCCTGCTGCAACGCACTGCGCGTTCCGACCAGCACACACACGCGCTCGGCCCGCGTCATCGCGGTGTAGAGCAGATTGCGTCGCAGCATGAGATAGTGGGTCGGATGAATCGGCATCACGATCGCCGGATATTGGCTGCCCTGGCTCTTGTGCACCGAGATGGCGTAGGCAAGCGCGATCTCATCGATGTCCGATAGATCGTACTCGGCGTGCGTTTCCTCGAATGCGACGCTGACTTTTCCTTTCGCGGAATCGATCGTCATCACCCGCCCGATCGATCCGTTGAACACCAGCTTGTCGTAATCGTTGCGAAGCTGGATGACGCGATCGCCTTCGCGAAAGATCCGATCGCCGGCGCGCAGCTCGCGTCCCGACGGATTGAGCAACGCCTGCAATTCCTGATTCAGCAGATGGGTCCCGAGCGGCCCGCGATTCATCGGCGTCAGCACCTGCACCTCGCGCGGATCGCCGATGCCGAATTTCCCGACCAGCCTCTGCTGCACGAGTTGCTTGATGGTCTGCACCACGTCGTCGGGCGAGTTGCGCTCGAAGAAAAAGAAATCGCCCTCGGCGCGATTGCTCACATCGGGAAACTCGCCGCGGTTCAGCCGATGCGCGTTGGCAACGATCATGCTCTCGCGCGCCTGCCGATAAACTTCGTGCAGCTCGACCACCGGCACCAGTCCCGATGCGATCACATCTTTCAGCACGCTGCCGGGTCCCACAGAGGGAAGCTGATCGCGATCGCCGACCAGCAGCAGCGCGCAGTCAGGCATCAGCGCAGTGACCAGCGCGACGGCGAGCTCGACATCCATCATCGAGGCCTCGTCGATGATCAGATAGTTGGTGCGCATCGGAAATTGCGCGTTGCGCAGAAAGCCCTGCGTCTCGGGCGTGTATTCGAGCAGGCGATGAATGGTCTTCGCCTCGCGCCCGGTCGCCTCCTGGAGCCGTCGTGCCGCGCGTCCGGTCGGCGCACCCAGCGTCGGCTTCAGACCCGCATCGGCAAGCGCCGCGATCACCGACTTGAGCAGCGTGGTCTTGCCGGTGCCGGGACCTCCGGTGATGACGGTGACCTTGCTCTGGAGCGCGGATCGAAGCGCGCTACGCTGCTCCGCCGACAATGTGATCTGCACCGCGCGCTCGGCGGCCGTCGTCGCGCGATCGATCACCGATCTTTCCGATCGGCCGTCCCTGCGTGAGCTGATGAATTTTGTCGGCGACCGTCACCTCGGCCTCGTGCAGGCGCTTGAGGTAGACCGCGGTATGATCGCCGGCCGGCTCCGCGACCACCTCGCCGCTTTTCTGCAATTCCTCGAGCGCGCGCGAAGCGAGGTCGATATCCATCTCGAGGCCGCTCTCGAATTGTTGCTCGAGATATTCGAACGGCGCGTAGACGTGGCCATCATCCGCCATCCGCTCGAGCAGATAAACGATCGCCGCGCGGGCGCGCTGAATCGAGTTGCGCGGAATCGCGAGCTTCTCCGCGATCGCATCGGCGGTGCGAAATCCGATTCCGTAGATCGTTCGCGCAAGGACGTAAGGATCGTCCTTCACGACTTCGAGCGCATCCTTGCCATAGAACTTGTGAATCCTGCGCGCGTGCGCCGCGCCGATTCCGTGCCCGCGCAGGAAAACCGTCAGCTCGCGCAGTCCGGATGAATCGCGCCATGCGGTTAGCGATCCGAATCGCGACGACGGTGCCGAGGCCGCGCACCTCGCGCATCCGCTCGGGCGCGTTGTTGAGGATCTCGGGAAGCTCGTCGCCGAAATGCTCGACGATCCTGCGCGCCAGCGCGGGGCCGACGCCCTTTATCTCCGAGGCGAGGTAGCGCTCGATCGCCGCGACGCCCGCAGGCCGAATGGTTTCGTAATCGAGCACGCGGAACTGCTCGCCGTAGCGCGGATGCTTTTCGGTGCGGCCTCGCGCGCGAATGCCCGCGCCGATCTCGACCGTGCCTAGCTCGCCGACCACGGTGATGCGTTTGCGCATCCCGCCCGCGAACGTCGCATTCGATCACCGCGACCGAATAGCCGCTCGATTCGTTGACATAGAGGATGTGGTCGAGGGTGCCCTCGATCATCTCCTCGACATTTTCTTGCTCGTTCATTCGGCCGAAGGATAAAGGATTGCGCGCGGCGGCGGCGCGGTAAAGCGAGCCCGCTTCGGATCAGTCCACAAGCGCGCTCGCGACTCAAACCTCGATGGTCTCCCAGTACCCCTGGTAGAAGCGCCAGGTCTTCAGCGCGGAGCGCACGATGTAGTCGGCGAGTATCGACCACCAGATCCACCAGATCGGCCAGTGGCGTGCCACACCAGGATCGTCAGGAAAAGGCGCAGTCCATAAAATCCCGCGAGCGACGCGAACAGCGGGAAACGCGAATCGCCCGCGCCGCGCAGCGCGCCCGTAAACGTCCAATCGATCGCCATCAAAGGTTGCGCCGCGCCGAGCGCTTCCATGAATGCGACGGTGTACTTGATAACTTCGGGATCGTCGATGAAGAGCGCCGCGATCTGTCGCGCGAAGACGAAGATGAGCGCGCCCATCGCGCTCATCAGCACGACCGCCATCCCCGTCGAGACCCATCCGGCCTTGCGCGCGTACGCGGGATCGCGCGCGCCGAGTCCCTGCCCTACCAGCGTCGCGGCCGCGTTGGAAAATCCGAAGCCCGGAAGAAACGACAACGCGAGGATTCGCACGCCGATGAAATACGCGGCGACCTCCTTGTCTCCGTAGCTCGCGATGAATGCGACGTAGGCGACGAATCCGAACTGGATCACCAGCTGCTCGATCGCCGCCGGATAGCCGACGTTGAGGATGCGCCTGCCGAGCCCGAGGTCCGGCCACAGCCGCGTCCATCGGAAGTTCAGCACCATCGAATCGAAGGACAACACCCAGAAGAAAATTACGCCTCCGAGTGTGTATGCGATCAGCGTCGCGATCGCGGAGCCATCGACGCCAAGATTGGGGAAGCCGAATTTCCCGAAGATGAGGACATAGTTGAGTGCGATCGCGATCACATCCACGATGCCGCCGATCCACAAAGGCGTGCGGGTGTCGCCGGCGCCGCGCAGTCCCGACGCGCATTGCAGGAACACGCCGGTGAACGGCTCCGAGATCATTACAATTTGTAGGTAGCGCGAAGCCATGTCTTCCATCGGTCCGTGCACCTGGAACAGCGACATCAGAGGATGCGCGAAAATGATCACGGGAATCGCGATCGCCGTCGACACGATCACGCCCCATACGACGGACTGCTTCAGCACTTCCTCGGCATTGTCGCGATCGTTCGCGCCGATGTAGCGCGCGACCAGCGCGATGGTGCCGGTGCCGACCGCCGCGATTCCCGCGCGCACCGCGCCGAGGATCTGCGTCGCGAGTCCGACCGCGCCGACCGCTTCGGCGCCCAGCCGGCCAACCATCAGCATCGCGGCAAGGCCGAGAATCGAATCGAGCGCGAACGAGAGTATGACGGGCCACGCGAGGGCCCACACTTCGGCGCGCATGCCTTCGACCGGAGGCAGGTTGATGTCGGCGCCCGCTTGTCCCTGCAGTTCGGGAACCGCTTCCAGAAATTCCGACATGGTTTCCCTGCACTTCGCCAGTCCGGTCCCGATCAGTCAAGCGTAGTGCGATGGTTGCCAAGATTGGTTAACCCTGAAGATTGGCTGATCGATTTCCGCTATAAATTGTGCAGGGGCAAACGATGGCGATGGGCGGGCAGGCAAAGGCGGCGGCGATCGCGAAATCCACCACATCGAGCGTTGATGTCGCGGCGGCGTCGCGCAGCGCGATCGAACTCGAGCCCACCACCGTCTTCGCAATAACGATGGTCGCGGCGGCCGCGCTCTATTTCTATCGCCTCGGTGCTGCGTCTCTGGGCGCCAGCGAAGCGTACAGCGCGTGGGCCGCGGCGATGCCCTCGCCGTGGTCGATCATCCATATCGCGGTCCCGCTCGATCCCGGCAAACAGGTCTTTTACTACATTGTGTTACATTACTTTACTGGCGTGTTCGGGATGAGCGAGACCACGCTGCGGATGCTCTCGCCGGTGTTCGCAATCGCCACGCTGCCGATCCTCTTCATCCTCGCGCGCACGATGTTCGGCGATTCGATCGCCGCGTCTGCGGTCGTGCTATGGGCATTCAATCCGGTGATCCTGCTTCTCGCGCGGCGCGCGCGTATGTATCCGATGCTCGCGGCGATCGCGCTCACGCATTTCATGCTGCTCTGGCAGGTGCGACGCAAACCCACCTGGCCTCGCACTCTCGCGTGTGGCTTCTTCGGCGCACTCGCGATCTACACGCATCTCGCGGCGTTGTTCCTCATCGGCGCCGAAGCCGCGATGCTCGTTCGCGACTTCATCCATGGTCGGCGCAATTGGATGGCGTGGATCGCGCTCGCGATCGCGCTGACATTGTTCCTTCCGTACTTTCCGATTTTCTCCACCCAGAGCAACCAGATGGTGCATGGGCATTGGCTCGACTGGATCGGGACCGGATATCATTTCAGTTTCGCCGCGAAAGCTTTGGTCGCATTGGTCGCGAGCGCTCTCGCGATCGCGATCGTGTTCGGACCCGCCAACGAAGATGATCCTGACGAGCCGCTTAGATGGTGTCTCGCCTGGGGCCTGCTTCCACTGATCGCGTTTCTCGTCCGGCACCGCGATCATCCGCCCGATGTTTCACATCCGATATCTCATCCCGTGCGTCGCGATGATCGCGCTGATCCTCGCGCGCGTACTGGAAGGCTTCGGCAGCAAGGTGCGCAACCTCGCGGTGGTGGCGATCACCGTGGTGCTGCTGATCCTCGTGCCGATGAAAGAGATCACGCATGAGCCGTGGCGCGATATCGCGGCGCTGATTACCGCGCAGTCGCCGCCCGATCAGCCGATCTTCTTCGAGTCAGGATTTCTGTTCTTCGACGGATCGGAGGGCGAGGCCAACCCCGGCTTCCCCACCGGCTACTATCGCAACGCGCTCGACTATTATTTCCACGGCGGCAATCCTCAAGTCGCGGTCCCCGGGTGGGATTCCGCCGCGGCGAAAACGATCATCACCGATCGGGTGGCGCGGGCCGGCGGCGGATGGCTGGTGAGCTGGAAGAGCGCGCCCGATGCGCACGTCGAGCTGCCGGATCCCGCAACGTTTAGCGCCAGGCAGATCGTCGACTATCACCTGATCGCGCTTTACCGGATCGAGCCTGTCGCATCCGCATCGCACTGACGCTCATTGCGAATCCGCCACGCTCGTCTCATCATCATCGCTCGAAGGACGTGCGCAGCGGAGGCCCGATGCGTATCGGCAGGATAACGAGGCTGTAGCCATAAAGTTGCAGCCAGGCCTGGAGTTCCAGCGCGGTATGGTTGTGCAGGAACCGCGAGAGGAAGCCCTCGACCGTCGTATCCCAGATTAACTTACCGGCGAAAAATACTACCTTGGGAAATGTCGCGGCGATCTCCAGACACATTCGCTGCAGCTCATGCACCGGCTCCGGTCCGATGCCGGTGCGCGTCTCCGGATGCAGGCCCAACTGCGCCGCGTAGTCATAGTAGGTCCGCACGTCGTCGGCGATCTTTTTCTCGTACGCTTCGATGTCCTCGTGACTCTTGAGCATCGACGAATCGACCTCGCCAATGCAGACGAACACGATGTTGCGAAACTCATTGGGAAACAGTTGCTGGATTTGAATCAGCGTCGCGAGCCCGAGTCCGTCGAAACCCTTCACCAGCAGCACCGCGGTTGGCGCGTTCGGATCGCGAGGCGGCGCGGGAACCGGCTGCGCGCGGAAGCGTTTTCGGTCCGATTTGTTGCTCGAGTTCCGAGATCGCTGCCTCCACCTTTGCATAGTGTCGTTTCACCTGAAGACAAAGTCCGATCAGCGCGCCGGTGATCAGCACGGTGACCCACCCGCCCTCGTCAAACTTCAGTGTCGAGCGTGAGGACGAGGATCGCGGCGGTCAGGAACATACCAAACCCGTTGACCATCAATTTACGAATCCAGTTGCGCTCCGATTTGCGCACTGTCCACCAATGCACCGTCATGCCGAGCTGCGAGAGGGTGAAGGTCACGAACACATTGATCGCGTACAGCACCACCAGCGCGTCGACCCGCGCGCGCGTGCCGATGAGAATCGCGCCGGCGGCGATTCCCATCGCGAGGACGCCGTCGGCCGTGACCAGTCGCAAGCTCAGATGCGAGAGGCGGCGCGGCAGCCAATTGTCATGCGCCATCGTGGCCAGCACGCGCGGCCCATCGATGAAGCCGGTCTGCGCGGCGACGAAGAGCAGCGCGCCCTCGGTCAAAAGCGTGAAGGTGATGATGCCGCGGCCGAGCGGCCACTTCGAAGCGACATGCTCGAACAGCACGGCGTTGAGGGTCTCGCCGCGAACGAACTGGACGTTCTCCAGCAGGTAGCAGATCAAAATTCCGCCCGCGATAAACGCCAGCGAGAACGCCATATACAGCATGGTGTGCTTGCCGGTCACCGTTTTCGGCTCGCGCAGGATTGGCAAGCCGTTGCTCACAGCCTCGATGCCGGTGTAGGTCCCGCCACCCATCGAATAGGCGCGAAAGAATACTGCGAGTAGGGCCACCCATCCGACCGCATGCGCGGTGCTCTGTGCCTGCGCGACCGCCTGATGCAGCACGCCGGGAAGCTGCGCGCCGCGGCTGAGCAGCACGTACCCCACCAGCCACGTATGCATGAGGACGAAGGCGAGAAAGATCGGCACCAGGCTCATCACCGATTCCTTCACCCCGCGCAGGTTCATCGCGATCATCAGAATCACGACGAACAGGCATACGAGCAGCTTCCAATGCAAAAACGGCGCGGGAAGAAAACTGAAGATCGCATCGGCGCCGCTGGCGATCGAAATCGAAATGGTCAGCACGTAATCGACCACCAGCGCCGCGCCGGAGACCACGCCAGGATACGGCCCGAGCAGCAACGTCGCGACCAGATAACCACCGCCGCCGCTGGGAAACAGATCGATGGTCTGCGAGTACGACGCGGCGATGACGAACACCGTGATCGCCGTCATCAGCGCGAGGAACACCGCGAGGTACTGATGCTGCGCGAGCGCGAGGAACGCCTCCTCGGGGCCATAGCATGACGAGCTGAGGCCGTCGGAGCCAAGACCAACCCACGCGAGGAACGCCACGAGCGAGAGGCTGTGAAAGAGCCTCGGGTCGCGGATATTTTTCGGCGGCCCGGTGATCAGATCGCTGATGGTCTTTTCGATCGGAGCCTGCAGTTTGGTGCCGGAGCGATCGTTCTCGGGATCAGGCATTTTTCAAATCGAGTAGCCGGCTCGCGCGAGGCCGACCTGGTATCGCGCGGCGTCGATCAGGTTTTGCATCAGACCGAGCACCGTCATGGGACCGGTGCCGCCCGGATTGGGAGTGAGCCATCCCGCGACATGCTTCACCGCTTCGACGTCGACATCGCCGGCGAACTTGCCCGGACCGACGCGGCGAAAGCCCACATCGATCACGCACGCGCCGGGCTTGACCATATCGGCGGTGATGAAAAATGTCCGACCGACATCGGCGCCGACGCACGAAACGATCACGTCGGACTCGCGGCAAATCTCCGCAACATTTTTCGTGTGGCGATGACACCAGGTGACGGTCGCATTACGCAACCGGCCGCCGAGGATCAGCGCGGTCGGCTTGCCCGCGATATCGCTGCGGCCGATGACGGCGGCACGCGCGCCATCCATCGGGACTTTGTAAAAGTCGAGCAACGTGAGAACTCCGCGCGGCGTGCACGGAATGAAACGTCCCCACTGCGCGCGATAGAAACCGATCACCGAAAATGCGCCGACCGCATCAACGTCCTTCTCGGGCGCGATCGCATCGAAGAGGCGAAACCGATCGACGCGCTCCGGTATCGGGAGCTGCAGCAGAATTCCGGTCGTCGCCGAATCGCGATTGAGCTGGTCGATCGTCGCGAGCATCGAGTCGGTGGTCGCATCGGCTTCGGGAATCTCGAGGATGTGACTTTGGCACCCAAGCTCCTGCGCGAGCTTGCGCTTGTTCTTGACGTACTGACGTGAGGCGGGATCGCGTCCGACCAGCACCGCGGTCAACGACGGGCACGATGTGATGGTGATCGCGCAAGTCGGCGAGATGCGCGATCAGTTCGGGCATCAAGTGTGCGCTCACCGCGCGTCCGTCCATGACGATCGCCGACATAAAGATCGTATGATGATAGCATGCGCGAGTGGACGGCGAACCGATCCACAGCCTCGATGCGGGGCTGTGCGCAACCGCATCGCGCTGTTTGCGAATCTCCACGCGCGTCTCGTTTGCACCTCCGGTCGCTTGCTAAAATGAAGTGCCGATGTGCCCCGCCAAACGCACCGTCCTTTTCGCCGAACATCTAAAGCTCGGCGCGCGCATGACCACTTTTGCCGGCTTCGAAATGCCGGTGCAGTACAGCGGCATCATCGAGGAACATATGGCGGTGCGCCGCGCAGCCGGCGTTTTCGATCTCAGCCACATGGGCGAGTTCGAAGTGACCGGACCGCGCGCGCTGGAACTCCTCGAGCGAGCGCTTACCAACTCCGCCGCGCGACTGCGCGAGGGCCAGGCGCAATACACGCTGCTATGCGCGCCCTACGGCGGCACCATCGACGACCTGATCGTGTATCGCCTCGGCGCCGAGCGCTTCATGCTGTGCGTCAACGCTTCGAACATCGAAGCCGACCGCGAATGGCTTCTCGGCCTCAATCATCACGGCGCGGACTTTCGCGATGTCAGCGACGAGACCGCACTCGTCGCTGTTCAGGGTCCGATGGCGATCGCGATCGTGAAAAAGCTCGCCGCGTTTCCGATCGATCGGGTTGCGCGTTTCGCCGTTGCCGATGGCGAAGTCGCCGGCGTGCGATGCATCGCAGCGCGCACCGGTTATACGGGTGAGGACGGCTTCGAGTTTTTCGTCGCCGCGAAAGATGCGGCGCGCCTTTTCTCCGAGGTCATGGCTGCTGGTGGGGCGGATCATATAAAACCGTGTGGTCTCGGCGCGCGCGATACGTTGCGGCTCGAAGCCGGGCTCCCGCTATACGGCCACGAACTCGATCGCGACACGTCTCCGCTCGAGGCGGGCCTCGGGACGTACGTGAAATTCGGCCGAGGCTTCGTGGGCGAGGACACTCTTGCAGCGCAGCGCGCGAACGGTTTGAAGAAGCATCTCATCGGACTCGCCACCGATGATGCGCGAACGATCGCGCGGCAGGGCTATCCGATCCTTATAGATGATGCGCCCGTGGGCGCGGTTACCAGTGGGACGTTCGCACCGGCTCTGGAAAGGCCGATCGCGATGGCATACGCGGCAAAGGCATACGCGACAGATACGGAGCGCCCGAGTGTCGGGTCCAAGCTAACGGTCGAAGTGCGGAAGCGAAACATTCCGGCGACAGTCGTTGCCAGACCGTTTTACAGGCGGGGCGGAAAATGACCAGGAGGATTTTCCTACTATGAGATTCATGCCCCATACCGATGCGGACGTGCGCGCGATGCTCGATGCGATCGGCGCCGGCAGCCTCGAGGAACTCATCGCTCACGTTCCCGCCAATCTCCGCGCCGGCGCGGGCATCGCGCTCGCTCCCGGCATGAGCGAGCAGGACGTCGCGGCGGAAGTGGCTGCGCTCGCGAATGATAATCGCGCGGTGGATTTCGTCAGCTTCCTCGGCGGCGGTTATTACAACCATTACGTTCCAGCGGTCGTGCACGCGGTGATCTCGCGCGCGGAATTCGCGACCAGCTACACCCCGTATCAGGCGGAAGCGAGCCAGGGGACCACGCAGGCGATCTTCGAATTTCAAACGCTCATCACGCAACTCACCGGCCTCGAGGTCGCGAACGCCAGTATGTATGACGGCGCGTCCGCGGCGGCGGAGGCCGTGCTGATGGCGCGGCGCATCGCGCCGAAGCGTTCGGTCGTCGCGCTCTCTCGCGCGCTGTGGGCGGACTATCGCGCGACCATTCGCACCTACCTCAGCGCGCTCAGCGGCATCGAGATCGTCGAAATTCCGTTCGACGCGCGCAGTGGGCAACTCGATCTCGCAGCGCTACAAAATGTAGCGAGCGCGAATTTGCTGTGCGTGGTCGCCGGATATCCCAACGGATTTGGAATCGTCGAACCGCTCGTCGAGATCGCGAAGATTGCGCATCAGGCCGGCGCGCTCGCGATTTCGGCAACCGCCGAAGGTCTCGCGCTCGGATTGTTGAAGGCGCCCGGCGATCTCGGAATCGACATCGCGGTTGGCGAGGGTCAGAGTTTCGGCCTGCCGCTGCAATTCGGAGGACCCGGGCTCGGCTTCATGGCGGCGCGGGCGGCGCACATGCGCCAGATGCCCGGTCGGCTGGTCGGGCAAACGCGCGACGCCGACGGCAATCGCGCTTTCACGCTGACGCTGGCGACGCGCGAGCAGCACATCCGACGCGAGCGCGCGACTTCCAACATCTGCACCAATCATTCGTTGTGCGCCCTCGCCGCGACCGTCTATCTCTCGCTGATGGGACGCCACGGTCTGCGCGAATTGGCGGAGCGCAATGTTGAACTCGCCCATCGCGCGCACGAGGTACTCGGCGCGGCGAATATCCAGGCGCGATTCACCGGATCATTTTTCAATGAGTTCGTGGTGAAGATTCCTCGCGTCGCGCGCGCTCTCAAAGCGGCAGAGGCACGCGGCGTCCTGGCCGGACTGCCGATGACGACCGAGTATCCGGAACTCGGCGAGGCGATGCTGATCTCCGTGACCGAGATGAATAGCGCAAGCGACATCGCGCGGCTGGGCGAAGTGATTGCGGCGGCGGTGAGGGAGCAGTAATGGCGACGGCGGGCCTGATCAGAATCATTCCCGAAACTACTTCGAAGAATTCTTCAATGACCAAACACCACGATCCGAAAGCGCAGGAGGAATCCAGGCGCGAGGTTCCGCTGATTTTCGAACTCTCCTCGGCGGGTCGACGCGGCGTCGATCTATCGCCTCGCGACAGGGCACAGAAAAGCGGCGCGCAGATCCTCGGCGCCGATCTTTGCCGCGATGATTTGCCGGGATTTCCGGAACTCGAAGAGCCGCGCGTGCTGCGCCATTTCCTGCGCCTCGCGCATCTGAATTTCGCCCAGGCGCTGCAGTTCTATCCGCTCGGTTCGTGCACGATGAAATACAACCCGCTGCTCAACGATGAAATGGCGTCGCTGCGCGGATTCACCACGCTGCATCCGCACACGCCCGCGCATCTCGCGCAAGGCGCGCTGGAGCTTATGGCGCGCCTCGAAGCGGCGCTCGCGGAAATCACCGGAATGGATGCGGTGACGTTGCATCCGGCGGCGGGCGCGCAGGGCGAGCTCACGGGTCTCATGATGGTTCGCGCCTATCATCGATCGCACGGCAATCAGCGGCGCAAGGTGATCATTCCCGACACCGCGCACGGCACCAATCCGGCGAGCTGCACGCTGGCCGGCTTCGAAGTGAAAGTGGCGAACTCCAATAGGCGCGGCTTCCTCGAAGCATCGGAGATCGGGCGCGTGCTCGATGACGACGTTGCCGCGCTGATGGTCACCAATCCCAACACGCTCGGAATCTTCGAGCCGCAGATCCAGGAAATCGCGGCTGCGCTGCACGCGCGAGGCGCCCTACTCTACCTGGATGGCGCCAACATGAACGCGCTGATGGGCGTCGCGAAGCCCGGGCACATGGGCGCGGACATCGTGCAGCTCAACCTGCACAAAACTTTTTCCACACCGCATGGCGGCGGCGGTCCTGGCGCCGGTCCGGTCGCCGTGAAGAAACATCTGGAGCAATTCCTCCCGCTTCCGCGGCTGCGCAAGACAGCGAGCGGATGGGACTTCGACGACAATCGTCCCGATGCGATCGGGCGGCTCAGATCGTTTCACGGAAATTTCGGAATGCTGGTGCGGGCCTACACCTATATCCTCGCGCTCGGCGGCGACGGCCTGGTGGACGCAAGCAAGCTCGCGATCCTCAATGCGAACTACGTGCGAAAGCAGATCGAGGAAACATTCCCGTGCGCATCGAGCGAGCCCTCGATGCATGAATGCGTACTCACTCACGACCTCGAGAAAAAGGCGCATGTGAGCACGCTCGAAATCGCCAAGCGGCTACTCGATTACGGCATCCATCCGCCGACGACATATTTTCCGCTGGTGGTGCCGGGCGCGCTGATGATCGAGCCGACCGAGACCGAAAGCAAGGAGACGCTCGACGACTTCATCGGCGCGATGATGGCGATTTACAACGAAGCGTTGGCCGATCCCGATCTGGTGAAGCGCGCGCCGCATACGCTGCCGTTGAAACGGGTCGACGAGGCGGAGGCCGCGCGCCATCCGATCCTGCGCTGGACGCCCGACAAAGCGTAGGTCCTACATTTTGTTTTGTCCATCCATCAATTTCATCGCGCGCTGATAATCCTCGGGCGTGTTGACGTTGAAGAAACTCCGCAACTCGGGATCGAGTGGGCGAATCTCATCCTCCGGCACGATGCGGACGTTCGCGAAGTTCTCGATCTCGTGGAGGCGATTCTTCTCTTGCGCGCGCATCGTCGCGAGGACCTTCGCGCAAGTCTTGCGATACACCGCATGCAGCGGCTGAAGCTTGCCATCGACGTGCGGGATGAGCGCGTCGTGATCGCCGAGCATGTCGCACAGCTTGCGCGCGAGATCGCCGTTGACGAAGGGCACATCGCAGGAGCAAACGAACGCGCGATCGAATTCGATCTCGCGCAACGCCTGCTCCAACGCCGCGACCGGTCCGCGATGCGGTACGCGATCAACGACAGTCCTTCGGCCGATGTCCTCCCATGCATAGAGTCGCGGCTCCGCGACGGCCACCACCAGATCATCGAAGACGCGGGACATCGCGGAGACGATGTGATCGAGCATCGTGGCATTCTTGAATTGCAGATCGGATTTGGGGCGGCCCATGCGCGAACTTTTGCCGCCCGCGAGGATGATTGCGGAGTATTCGGGCTGGTCAGGCATCGCGGAACTCGTCACGCATGATGCGCATCAGATATTCGGGCTCGAGCTCGCCGGGAATCGAGACGGTTTTCATATAGCGAAATCCCGCCTTCTCGTAGGCGCGAATGGCGGCATGATTGTTCTGCGCGGGTCCGATGATGCAGCTATCGACATCGTACTCGGCAAACACCACCTTCCGCAGGAACTGGCGAATGACTCGTGGACCGAGTCCTTGGTATGCGTACTTGCGGTCGCCAAGAAACAAATCGATTCCGGCCGCCGTGGCACCTTCCGCGCCAATCGCGTAATCGGGCCAGTCGCGAATGTAGTAGCACTGGATGAATCCGACCGGCGTCGCATCCAGTTCGATGATGTAACATTTTGTAGGATCGGTTCCATCGATGCGCGGTGTGTACTTCGCGCGCACCTGTTCGAGGCTCGGCCATCCCGGCCACGATCGCGCGACGAAGTTGTCGTTGAGCCATCGATGCATCAGCTCGAGATGATCGAGTGCGAGCGGGCGGAACTGAACTTGTGGATCGTCGTCCATCGAGGTTTCGCGATGGAGCGAATCGACTATTCGCGATTGAGGCGCAGTTCGGACGCGGCGACCCGCAACGTCTCGGGATGATAGAGAATCGCGAGATGACCGGCGTCCTCGAGCACCACCATCTGCTTGAACATCTGATCCGGCATCAGCTCGGTCGGCGGCGGCGGAACGATCGGATCCTCGTCGCCGAAAATCGCGATCTCCTGAGGACTGATTTGCGAGAACGAATACGGCGAACCCACCGTGATGAGCGAGCGCACGGTCCCTTTGGGAGCCATCGCGGTGTATCGACGCGAAATGGTGCCGCCGAGGCTGTGCCCGATCAGATGCACGCCACCCTCGGGAGCAATCTCTTCGATCAACGTGCCGAGAGTCTTCGCGGACTCGGCGATCGATTGCGATTGCGAGCGCGAATACTCGAAGAACCGGATGTTGGAAAATCCGATCATCCGCAGGTAGACCGCAAAGCCGAGAAAATTCGCGCGGCTGCCGCCGAGTCCGTGCGCGAGGATAACCGGATCGTGAATGAGGCCGAGGCGCGGAATGAAACGTTCGCTCTGGCGGCTGAGCAAGTCGAACGGGTACGAAGCGAGCAGAAGGCCGGCGGTGGCGAGTTCTCGATAAACCGTGCGTGAGGTCATTTGAAATATCGATCGACGCTAAACGTGGGTGCAGGAATTATCGCCGCGTAGCGTCGGCGTATCTCCTTTGGCGAAGCTGCGTTTCCTCGCCGGTGCGGCAATATCGCATCGCAGCGATCACATGTAAAACGGTTTCGCCATTTCATCGAAGCGCCCATACATCAGCCACACTTTGACGTTGTAGGCGTGCGGATGTTCGACCGGTTTGTCGCCCACGGTTTTGAGCCCGAGCTGTTTGTACATTTCGTAGAGCGGCTCGATCGGATTGGTGATGAGCAGCTTGGGCCGGCGCGAGAAAAGAAAAATCCGCGCGGTGTCCGAGAGCAGCTTGACCAGACCCTTGCCCTGGTAAGTGGTATCAATCACCATCCCGCCGAATTCCCATACGTCGCTCGCGAGCATGTCCTTGAAGAGCACCGCCGGATAAAGATGGCCGAGCGTCAGCGGCGCGTCGGCGAGGCATCGCGCCCAGAATGCGCCGATGAGTGGAGGCCGTCTTCGCTCGTGGCCCGGTTTGATCTGGAATAATCCGAAGTGCAATGCGGTCGGCCATAGCAACACGTGGACGCGCTTCTCCGCGACGTTCAAGTTGCTCCACGTCTTCTTGTGCAGCGCCGCCAGCTCTTTGAATCCGAGCGGCGTGCCGATGGGACGCACTTCGAGGCGACCGTGCGACTCGGCCTCGACCACTTCGCGCGGCGAGGGCGCGTCGCTCGGCATCGCTTCGGCCGACCCGACGAATGCCGCGATCGCATCGCGCGCGTCGCCCGGCTTCGAGGCGCGCGGCTTGCGCTGCTTCGGCGCCGGCGCGATCAGGTCGAGCAGGTCGATGTCCTTTTCGTCGGCCATAGCCTTACGTTGCGGCCTCGCGCCGCAGGTCAGTCCAGCCCCCCGATGACGGCTATGGCCCGGACTCGGCCCGTGGGCCGAGTTGCGCACCATAGCGTAGAAAAGAGCTTATAGCGTTAATGGCAATGAAATGAAACAGGGTGCTAATAGACGCCTGTTAGTGTCTAAGCGGGTTGTATTACATTTTGTAGCGTTTCCTAAACAAAAACGGCGTATGGCCGATTTCAGCTTGCGGGCAGCCGCTCCTCCGGCCTAATTTTGAATTGTCGCCTATTTTGGAATTGTCGTAAGATGAAAATCCGCATTGTCACCGCAGCCGGGCTGACACTTTTTCTGCTGGCTCTTCAGGCTTGTACGAACACTCAGCCGGCCTATTACGGAACCTATCCTTCAAATTACAATTTCGGGGCGAATCACGGATATGAGCCCTACGCGTCGGCGCCGTACGATCCGGTCGGCGCGTACTACCAGAATTTCGCGCCCGCGACGCCCTATTACTACGAGCCGCCGGAGAGCCATCGCGATTGCGACGAGCGCCCCTGCATCGCGTATCGACGCGATGCGGCGATTCAGCCGATCGAGCCCGAGATAATCGCGCTGCCGGAAAAGAAGGAGCCATTCAACCCGCCTTCCACCATTTCGCGCATCTCGCCCGCGCCGCAAACCAATGCCACGCATCGGCGCCGTAAGACCGAAGACGATTCGGATCATTAAGCGCGTCGCTCACTTGCGCGCGAGCACATCGCTCGCCGCGTCGACCGCGTTCCATCCCTCTTCGGGAATGTAGTTCATCTCGATGCGGACGCCGTCGGGATCCTCGCACAGCACCGAGTAGTATCCGGGCCAGAACGGACCCAGCTCGGGCGGGTGGATGATCTTTGCGCCGATCTGCGCGAGCATCGCGCCGAAGGCATCGACTTCATCGCGGCTAGTCGCGCGAAATGACAGATGATGCAGCCCGACGCGGAATTGCGAGAAGCGATCGCCGGCCTGCGCCGAGTGCGTGATCACGAACATGTACTCGCCGGCGAACCATCCGTGGAAAAACGGATGTCCCTTGACGTACTCCTTCATTCCAAGATGGCGCATCACCTTGTCATAGAAGGCGAGGCTGGCATCGAAGTCGCTAACGACGAGGCCGACGTGACCGAAGCCGTGAAATTCCATTTATCACTCCGTTCGCGAATCAACATCAATACAGTTGCGTTCAACATCAATACAGTTATAAGCTGGACCTCACATTTTACCGCGAGGTTGAGCATGGAGTCGCGCAAAGCGATCGTACACGAGAATGAGGTCGCTTGGATGGAGCTGGCGCACGGCGAGGGCATCGCGTTTCGGCGCAAGCTGCTAGGCCAGGCGGCGGGCGCCGAGAAACTCGGATGCAGCCTGTTCGAGGTCGCCCCCGGAAAGCGCGCGTGGCCGTTTCATTATCACTTCGCTAACGAGGAAGCGCTCTACATTCTGGAGGGTTCGGGGACGCTGCGCCTCGGCGCCGAGGAGTTTCAAGTCGGCGTCGGACATTTTGTAACATTTCGCGTCGGTCCGGCGACTGCGCATCAGCTCATCAACACAGGGACGGTGCCGCTGCGATATTTGTGCTTCTCGACCATGATCGGACCGGAGGTTTGCGGCTATCCGGATTCTGGCAAGCTGGCCCTCATCGCGGGCCGCGCGCCGGGCGGATCGCGGACTGTGAGCGCGATGCGCAAATGTTTTCGGGAGGCCTCGGAGGTGGATTATTACGAGGGCGAAGGATGAGGACTTCATCGGGTCGATTTTAGAAAGTTGAGGCATCGCGGGCATTAGGCTTCGTTTATGTAATTTCGCATGTGATGCGATACCGCCGAAACGACTGCGGCGCCCATTCGGGCGCCACAACGTCATCTTAGCACCGATCGACAACCCGGTCTGCTGGATTTCTTTTCCTCGTAGGGGCGCTTCGCGAAGCGCCCGCAACGGTATGTCGGTCGTCACGTGCACAGGTACATACGGCCAACAAGGATTCGAACCCAGAATCCGGAACTGGGGTCCCTCTCCGACCCATCACGATTCATGCGCGCAGCCATCGCATGAATCGCGCTGGGCCACCTCCCCCGAACAACGGGGGAGGCACAGAAAGACGGGGGAGGTCAGGCGCGTTCGACCGGAAGTCCCAACAATCGCGAGGCGTTGCCGCCGCGGATCATCGCGCGATCATCCTCGGACAATCCCGCGACCGCGTTCAGGAGGCCGAGCGGATCATCCATCCCCATGTCGAAAGGAAAATCGGTCCCGAGCACGACGTTGGCCGCGCCCGCGCGACGGATCAGAAATTCAAGCTGGGCGGGCTCGTAGACCAATGAGTCGAAGCAGATTTTTTTGAGATAGCTGCTCGGCGCGTTCGCGCAGGTGTGCGCCTCGGGACGCACGCGCCATCCGTGATCGAAGCGCGGCGTGTAGAAGGGAAAATATCCGCCGCCGTGCGCCGCGACCACCTTTAGGGTCGGATGGCGATCGAACATGCCGCTGAAAATCAGGTGCCCGAGCGCGACGGTGGTCTCGGCCGGATTCCCGATCAAATTCGAAAGGTAATATGGCATCAGGCGCGCGCCGAGTGAGCATCCCATCGGATGGATGAAGACGACAGCGCCAAGCTCCGCGGCCTTAGCCCAAAAAACTTCGAAGCGCGAGTCGGCCAGCTCCAAGCCGTTCACTGCGGTCGAGATGATGACGCCCTTTAGATGCAGCTCGCGGATCGCGTGCTCGAGCTGATCGGCGGCGAGCTCGGGAAACTGCATCGAGACGCTGCCGAGGCCGACGAATCGCTCGGGCCGGCTCGCGCAGATCGCGGCGATACCATCGTTGGAGGCCGCGACGATTTTCTCGGCGGCCTCGCGCTCGGCCCAATAGTGATATTGCATCGGCACCGGGCTGACTGCCTGGATGTCGACACCCATCGCATCCATGCCGGCGATGCGCGCCTCGATGCGCGTCAGGCCGGCGAGATACGCGGTCTGCATCAGTTGGCGGTTATGTTCGGATGATTGTTTGCCGGCGAGGCGCGCGGTCTCCTGCGCCTCGTGGCGCCATCGATCCTGTTGGCGCGCGACTTCTTCGGCGGGGCCGATCAGCGCATGCGCATGCATATCGACGGCGAGGTTTTTCACGGCGGTGTCCCTGCCAAGTTAATCGCAGGAGTTCGTGCGGTTCGCAATGTTCCGCCCGGCGCTCTCACTTCGTCGATGTCGATTTCGTGCTATATAATCATTCGAGCATGGCAGCTTCGATGAAAGAGAAGAGCTTCGAACCGATCAAAATCGTCGGCGTAATCACCGACAAGGTTGGGAGTCCTCGCGATGACGGAACCCCCGGAAGTGCTCTATACGAAGTTCCGTTTCGACTCTCCTCCAGGCCGCTCAGCCCTTGGCCTGAATTTTTTGTGGACGCATGGAATAGGCCTTCTAAATTCACATCCATGCATCGTCCCGGAATCGCCAGAGTAGAAGGCGATCACATCGTTCTGGACGGCACCACAATTGAGGAAGTCGAAAAGTATCACCTCGATACTCTGAAGCTGGCCGTTAATCGCGCGAACGAATTGACCCAAGAGTGGTTTCGACGACGCGCCGACACCGCAGGGTCCGCCGCTAGTATGCAGGAGAAGCATCGACGGCATGTCGATGAAATAGCGAAGCGCCTGAAATTCGAGTGACTTATCGGCCACAGACCAGCGCCAACTCGTTGTAAAGGATAGCAAGGAGTGAGACGCCATCGGTCTGGTCGTTCATCGGACAGACATCAGTCAACCGCCGGCGCTGATCGTGCAAAGCCGCGCCGAGGAAGGGCGCGCAAAGTCTTCCTCTCATATTCCTGGGACAGTCCATCGCATATGGAGTGGGTCGAGAAGTTCGCATTCCGCCTGAAAGGGAACGGCCTTGAGGTACTGGTCGATCGGTGGAATCTGAAACTAGGCGATAGCATCACTCGTTTCATGGAAACCGCGGTCGAGTCATGCGACTTCGTGCTTCTGATCTGTACGCCTCAATATAGACTACGCGCGGAAAAGCGCACTGGAGGCGTCGGCTATGAGCACGATCTGATGACTGCACGGAAACTGGCATCCGGCGAACACGCAAAATTCATCCCCATTCTGAGAGCGGGCACCTGGTACACCGCGACCCCAAAGTGGATTGCGGGTCAGCTGGGTGTTGATCTAAGAGGAAAGGACTACGCAGAGGACAACTTCCAGAATTTGGTCGATCATCTTCTGAAATCTTCAATCCGTAAAAGGTGATCATCTATTCCACGGGGCGCTCTAGTCGAAAAACAGTAGCGCCCGCGCTTCGATGCTTTCGCGCGGCGGCGCATCTTTCGGAGTCCTCGGATCATCAAACGATGCGTGCGCGGTGAAGCGCGCGTGGCCATCGAGCATCGAGTCGTAGCCCTTGATGAGGAGCGTTTCACTCGCGAGCATCTGCGGAAAATAAAACCATCGATGCGCGAGGCTGTGCGTCATCATGTAGACCTCGTGCTTGAGGTAGCGATCGGTCGGCACCAGGTCGCGAGGCGCGATGCTGCGCGCGTCGCAGATCGCGAGCGGGCGCGCGAGCACCGGTCCGCGAATTGGTTTCCAGATGTTGATTTCCGCGAAGCGCAGGGTGAGGCGTCGCTCCGCTTCATCGGGCGGGAGATTCTCGCGCACCATCTGCGGCGCGGACTTCGGCGTGTAGTCGTTATGGACCGAGGAAACCGGCTCGCGAATTTTGTCGCCGTCGCGTCTCGATGGATCCGAATTGCGCACATCATGCGCGAAGACGACCACCTTCGAGGCACCGGTGACGTGCCGCAACAATGCGATCAGCTCGGGATAGTAGGTTCGTCGAACTTCATCGGCATGGTAGAAATTCGCGACCGCGGATTCCTGCCGAACGATTGTGAAGCCTTCGCGATCGAGCGATGGATTTTCCAGGCCGCGAGCATCGGCAATTGTGACCTTGCGCGGAGCCGAGCGCCCCGGCCATTTGGTCTCGTCATCGAGGGCCGATTGCGGCCGATCGACGAGATAGAGCACCGACGCTTCGATCGTATCGAAGTCAGCGCGGCTCATCTGAACGTTTCCCAATCATGATGATGAGCGGCGAGTTAGGCGCCAGTGCGCGTCCGCGATAGTCACCCACGGTCCGCTCGATCCCGAATCCCGTATGGATGAAGAGCAGTGCCAGCTCGCGCGGAAAAAATACATGGCTCCTGAAATCGTCGATATAACTCTCGGCCGCGCGGCCATGCTGATACTTTTCGTAGAGGAAGCGAATCTCGGCCAGCTGCTGATCGCTGCGATAGTGCGTGGTCCTGCGGCGAATCAGGCGCGTGCCGTCGCTTTCATCGGTGCGGTCGAGGTCGATTTCGAGCAGCGCGCGCGGCGGCATCCGGAAAGAATCGGAGTAGATCGCCATGTTGGGCATGCTGACCTCGACGATAAAGCGGCCGCCCGGGTTGAGATTCGCATTGCATCGTTTGAAGATCTCGATTTGATCCTCGAGTTCGAGCACGTGGCTGAGCGATGAGCACGGAATCACGATCAGATCGAATTTGGCCTCGGCGCTGAAAGTTCGCATGTCGCCAGCGACGAATTGAAGGCATCGGCGGATTTCCGGAGACGCGTTCGCGAGGCTTTGTTGCGCACGCTCCAGCATCTGCGGCTGACTGTCGAGGCCGATCACCTCGAAGCCCGAGCGCGCGCCCTCTTCCGCGATCGGCAACGTGACCCTGCCGGTGCCGCATCCGAGTTCCAGAATTCGGCGCGGGCGCAAGGCACGCACGATCGAAACATAGAAACCAACGTCTTCCTCATCGCCAAGATGCTCCAGGTCGTATTCTGCGGGATGCTTATAGATGTCGCTCATGAGGTGTAAGCAATGTCCGATTTGCATTCGGAAAGGGCGCCGCAACGCTTCCAATATTATATGACACGTCATCGATAATAGCTGGAGGTCGAAGCTGCCTCACATAGATGTCCCGCAAGTTAGGAACCGGATTGCCGATGGTCGACTGATTTCGCTCATACGCGTCTGACATTTGCACAATCGTATTTTTTTGGCGCCAACCGACAAATAGACGAGATATTGGCGCTTCGATTGGGAGATGACTGGCAGTAACAGGCAAATATTCTCATAGATAAGTCGGCATTTCGTTTGCTTCTAGTCTGCACTCGCGTTAACACATAGTCATAGCGGTATGACAATGCCCGGAACGGATCGGGAGGGACGAAAACCATGGCGAAGCGTGTTCTGACGGTGAAAGAGGTTGCCGATTATCTCCACGTTCATCAAAGCACGATCTATCGGATGCTGAAGCGCGCACAACTTCCCGCATTCCGGGTCGGCAGCGATTGGCGTTTCAACGTCGAGACCATCGATCGATGGAGACTCAACGCGGACTCGCACTCGAACGGAAACATGTAGCGGCATGTAGCGCATGCCCGGATGACATTTGGGATATTCGCGCGCCTGCCGTACGAGACAGCGTGCGCGAGTCGAATCGCGAACATCGAAGGGCGGCAGGAACTCTGCGGTTCTGCCACCTTCCGATGGTGGCGGCTCTGTTTCAGGATGGTGCGATGCGAGATCAGTCGCATGGAGCGGGTCGTGCGAGCTAACCGACCTCGCATGGTGCTGTAAATGACTTGCCCTAAGCTTAAGTGGCTTTGGCGCGCGTTAGAAGCAATGCGGAGTTTATCGATTCGGTGATGAATTTTTTCTTAGCGAATTGGACTCTAGGGAACTATAAGCCGCGTCATTCTCTGCTAAACGGGATATCAATCCATCCTACTGAAGACCTTCAGCGCTCCGACTACCCGCCCGTGCACCTTAACATGGCTTTCGATCTCATTGGCGGGAACTCTCCAGGGAGGAGTTGCGGGATTGGGCGCAGTTAGCAAAACCGAGCCGTCCACCTCATGGATGACTCGGCGGAAGCCCGTCAGACCGCCGAAGGTGACGTGGCAAATTTGATCTTGCGTCGGAAGTGTAGCCGTCCGTTCGAGGACGAAAAGGTCATTGGGGCCGTATTCGGGTAGGAAGGCGTCACCCTCAGGCCGCACGACATCGATGCGGTTGGGATCGAGCGCGCCGAGGCCGATCGACGATTGCAACCACGAGGTAAGGCGCGTCAGCACATCGGCTATAAACGACGGAATCGGCTCGCGTAAGCCCTCGCCCGTCAGCAGCCAATCAACCGAAACATTGAATGCTTCCTTCAAGGCTACGAGGTTGTCGGCGCTCGGATTAGGGGCCTTATCCGCTTGATTTATCCATTTATTTAGCGTCGCGAGGGGAATCCCCGCCCGCTCGGATGCGTGGGTCTGGCTGAGACCGCGTTGCTCCAAAACCTTGCGCAGCCGGTCCGCCAAGGTTTCCTCTTTGAGGAGAGATTCCTCTACTTTAATGCTTGACACAAGTTTCTATTTTGCGATATTACTCTCACACCGTAGAGATATGGGTCAAGTAAGCGTTCATTAGACGCTCAACTTTCTGTCGATAGCCGCATTCAAGGGGAACGGGGGGGGATTTTTCTCGCAGTTCAAGGGAGGGAATCCAGTGGTTCAGGACGGTGTGTGTTCAATCGGGGAGTCTGCCGATCCGTCTCGCTTCCAGTCGCGCGCGCTTTTCGCTGGCCTGGAGCAGAGCGAGGCTGCGCCCAAATTATGGTTCGCCGTGCTTGCGCAAGCATTCCGCGATTTCTACGGCGACATTCCATCTGAAGGCCCGAGCCGTTATCGCGAGGTTCAGGTCAATTACTGCCGGCGCAACGCCCGGGCGTGGTTTCTGAGCGATGCCACATCCATGGGCAGCTTCCGCTGGATTGCGGAGCTGTTCGAACTCGATGCGCGGGCGGTGCGCAAGCGTCTCTTCAGCGGCTCGCGAATCGAGGTCGGCTCGCTCGATGAATCGAGGCCTCGCGCTCGCGCTTCCGCGAGCATCGATTCCGGTAGCATTGATGAGATCACGCCGGTAGCTATGGCGCCATCCGCGCCGCCCGACGTGATGGCAGCCGCATAGGCCGCCAACCCTTCACGACGAAAAGCGGCGGGCGCAGGCGCGATTCGACATCCGACGTTATTCGGCTATGTCGATGCGCCCTGCGCCATCGCGGACAACTCGATCCGGAGTTCGCGCGTTCATCGCGCGCGCTTAGGCACATGCAATCGCACGACTTGCGGACGATAGATAGCCATATTCGCGGTGAGCTTTCCGAAATCGAAAGAGTTGCATGCGTAGGTGATGACTATGTCGCCGGAGTCACGCGCGAATTCGGGGTGTTCCTTGGCCGCATAGCAGAATGTTTTGCCGTCGGTATCCGGCGGCGTCTCCGGTACCGATAACCAACTCTGAAATGGCGACCACGGACCTTCAAGGTGGTCTGCCGTCCTCACGCCGATGCCTGTTCTGAGGCCCGGTTTCTGCTGAACCGCGATCAATTTCCCGCTATCAGGATGGTACCGCACACTCATCTCTGTTTGACCGCGATCGATAACCACTCGTGCGTCCCGCCAGTTGAGACCATTTTTCCAACTGCCGTCGTTCGCCAGGTACGCGATCGCCGCGGCGGGAGCATCAAGATGATCGAGCGCGAGCCTGGTCAGAATCATCGGATGCTCAGAGTGCGCGTCATCGGCGAGCACCGCGAAAAGATAAACCCACGGGTCCCTAACAACCGCAGCGACGCCCGGAAAAACCACCCCGCCGGAAGCGAGGTCGGCATACGCGATTATCCAATGGCCTGGATCATCATTGGGATTTGCGATCCGCGCGAGCTTCACACCACGCAGCTCGAAACCGAATGGCCCACCCTTCGCTTTCGTGACCACTTGGTAGAGCGCCACAAAGAGCCTGCCGCCATAGACGAATCCGTCCATCGGCCAATATCGATAGGCGTTGGTTAAAGTATCAAAGAATGGTCGCGGCGCGCCGGATTTTGGAGTTCCCCAATAATAGTGGATATCGAAGATGCCGTTATCGCAGACCGAGATAGCGATGCTGTTCGCGAGCATCTGCGAATTTCTTCGCGTGCTCCGCATCGGACTGCCTACAAAGCTATCGCCGAACAGCCAAACCGAGTGCTGCGCATCCAACGGGACAGAATAGGCGGCGTCGCCGCCGAGCCATCCTTGCGCGTATGGAAATGACGGTGTGCATTCTGCGCACCAACTCAACGGTGAAAATGCGAGCGTGACAAGCGCGAGGAGCGCAGAAAAGAGCGATCGCAAGATGCTCCTGACTCCCCCCGCGTCTGGCTAGACCAACGCTGCCGCGTCAGGAAGCGAGAACGTCGGCATCGCGCAGGAGCAGGTCCGCGGCGCGCGATTCCCATCGGTTGTCGCGTATCGCCATCGGATCCTCGGCGCTGAGGCGATGCTCAAGGATCATCCGCGATAGCAGCAGCCGCTTGCCGTTGCCCGATTGCGACGCCTCCCAGGCCATCAGCACGGCGCTCGTCATATTGTAGAGCGCGCCGGCGGCGACGCGCGCCCAGTCCTCATTTTCCTCGCGCGAGGCAACCTCGGTAGCAAAAGCCGTCGCGCGATCGATCGTCTGATCGATCCGCGCGCGGAAATTCTCCGGCAACTGAGATGACTCGCGGACCAATGTCTTGAGGGAGCCGGCGAGCGCTTCGTGCGAATGCATCTTGCCAACCGCGCGCGCGATCGCATCGAGCGCCGCGATGTTGCTGGTGCCCTCCCAGAGCACGCCAACGTGCGCGTCGCGAACGAGGCGCGCATTGACGAAGTCCTCGATGTAGCCGTTGCCGCCGCGCACCTCCATCGCACCGGTGGCGACACGGATGTTGTCGCGGCACGCGCGGAATTTATATAGCGGCGTGAGAATGCGCAGGATCTGGTTGGCGCCCTCCTCGCCCTGATTCGCGCGTCCCATCACGTGCGCGGTGTAGGCATACATCGAGAGCGCCTGCTCGGTCGGCAGCATGATCTTCATGAGCTGCTTTTTCACCAGTGTCATCTCGATGAGTTTCTTACCGAATGCACTCCGGGTGCGCGCGACTTGAAGCGATTCGTTCAGGCATCGACGCATCATCGCGGCGGCGCGGACGCCATGCGAGAGCCGCGACAGGTTCACCTGATCCATCATCTGCTTGAAGCCGTTGCGCACATCGCCGACGAGGTATGCGAGCGCGCCCTCGAGCGCGATCTCGCCCGATGCCATCGACTTGGTGCCGAGCTTGTCCTTCAATCGCACGATTCGATAGGAGTTGCGCGCGCCGTTTTCGAGCCGACGCGGCAATGCGAACAGCGCGAGGCCCTTAGTGCCGGCCGGCGCGCCTTCCGGACGCGCCAGCAGGAGCGCAACGTCCGCATCCGCATGCGAGCAGAACCACTTGTCGCCGTTGAGCCGCCAGCTCCCGTTTTCATTGCGCGCAGTGGTTTCGAGCGCGCCGACGTCGGAGCCGCCGGCCTTCTCGGTCATGAACTGCGTGCCCTTCCACATCGTGGCTAGGTCCTGCGAGAGCATTCGCGGCAGGAGGCGATTTTTCAGCTCGTCGCTGCCATAGCGATTGATCACGAAAATTGAAGTGTCACTCACGCTGACCGGGCACATCAGGCCGAACTCCGCCTGCACGAACAGATACGTGAACGCGTATTTCGCGATCGGCGGGAGCGGCTCGGGCCATCCGAGCACGCCGCCGCGGTGGCTCATCGCATGAAGACCGAGCTCGCCGAACGCGACATTCTCCATCTCGCGATAGGCGGGGTGATACTCGATCCAGTCCTCGTCGCGGCCGAAGCGATCGCGCGGATGGAGCACCGGCGGATGTTTGTCGGCGGCTTCCGCCAATTCGTCGAGTTTCCCGCCTGCGAGTTCACCGAGGCGATCGTAATGCGGCTCGAAGTGCGCGCGCATCTTTGGATCGTGGGCATCCATGTAGAGCTTCAGGAGGTCCTGAAGTCCGCGATCGATGCGATAGAAATTCATCCCGCGGCAATCGAGCGCGAGGTGATCCGAGCCGCGCGGCGCTGCATTTTTTGAGGAAGCTTCCATAATCGGCCTCGCGCGTAAGTCTAGCGCATCGATTCCGATTTGTTATGCATCGCGAATTTGCGCGGATGGCGACGATTCGGGTTATTATTCGCCGTGCCCCGGAGGCCGCCAATGGAATACGGAACCCTCATCTTCACCAAACCGCAGCGCGCGATCACCGATCCTAAACTCGCCGAGGACTTCGGCTACTCGCATGCGTGGATTCCCGATTCGCATATGATTTGGGGCGATGTGTGGGCCTGCATGGCGCTGGCCGCCGTCAACACGACGAAGATCAAACTCGCGACGGGTGTGGCGATCGCGACCAACCGGATTCCTCCGGTCACGGTCGAGGCAATCGGCACCATCAATGAGATCGCGCCCGGCCGCGTCATCTTGGGATTTGGCACCGGACATACGGGGCGGCGCGTGATGGGGCTGCCGCCGGTGAAGCATGCGGTCTTTCGCGAGGAGGTCCGCGTCATCCACGACCTGCTGCGCAATGGCGAGACGACCTACAACACCGAGGGGATGAGCAGGAAGATTCGCTATCTGCATCGCGACCGACGCTTCATCAATCTCGATGGCCCGATTCCATTTTATGTCGCGGCTAATGGTCCGAAGACGATCGCGCTCGCGGGCGAGTTCGGCGACGGATGCGTGACTACCGGCGTCACCACACCCGATCGCGTTGAGACGGTGAAGAAGCATCTGGAAGCTGGCGCCGCGCAGGGAAAGCGCAAGCTGCCTAAGGATTTTCCTATCGTCACGCTCACTCACGTATGCGTGACGCAGCCGGGTGAGGACCTCGATTCGCCGCGCGTCAAGACGATGTGCGGGCCGTGGGTGATGGCGAATCTGCACGCCTTCGCGGCCGGCTATGCGCGCGCCGAATCGCTGCCGACGCCGGTGCGGCCGGTCTTCCAGGCCTACATGGATTACGTCGCAAAGATGCCGCGCGATGAGCGCTACCTCGAACTGCATCGCGGGCACTGTTGCTATGTGGAACCGGCGGAGTGGAAGTTCGTCACGCGCGAATCGATCGAATGCTGCACCATCGCGGGTCCGCGCGAGAAAGTCGTCGAGCAAATTCGCGCGTTGGAGCAGGCTGGGCTATCGCAGATTTTCCTCAATCCACCGATGGATGGATTCGGCGATTGCATCGGGGAAATCGCAAGAGAAGTGTTCGAGCGTGTGTAAACCTCACCCACTTCCACTTTCAGGAAAGGGAGCCGTTTTTCTCCTGTCATCCTGAAGTGAGCCGCAGGCGAAGCTGAAGGATCTCAGATGAGCCTAGCTGGCAAAAATCACTTCAGCATCCGAACGGCATCGACGGCCCAGATGCACTCGAACGCTGAAGTGACCGTTAATCGTCAGGCGCATCCGAGATCCTTCAGCGGCGCTCCGCTTGCTTCAGGATCACAACAGGGAGGCTTCAGCTCTGCCGGTAGGTGAACCAAGGCTAGAACGGGTAGTTGATTCCGGAAAAGACTGCGACGCCTTCGCCACCGTAGCCGATATCGACGAAGCCGACCACGAACGGCTCCGCGATGCCACGAAAGCCGATGCCGCCCACCGTATGCACGTCGTGGAATGGATCGTACCCGAGCGTGTGGCCTACGCGGCCAATGTCCACGAATGGCGCAAGCTCGAGAATTCCGTGAGTACCGAAGATGTCGCGATCCCAAACCCTCGTTCTCACTTCGCCATTCACCACCGCTACGTTGTTATCGACGTATCGGCCCGCGCCATATCCACGCAATGTCTCTTGATCGGTCAGAAGGCTTTCCTGGCCGCCTAACCGCCCCATCGACCAGAAAGGGGTCTCGTCGCCCGAGGGGTTGTACTCGATGAAGGCATGCCCCGCGAGAGTGATCTTGTCATTGATCGCATAATAACGACGCAACTCTCCACCGAATCGCGTATACGACACCGAACTAAGGAACGCGCGGTCGGCGACGCCGAAATATATTTGAGCGAGGCCGCCCTTGCGCGGCACCTCGAGCGAGTCGCGGGTATCATAGGCCAGCACCAGTTGTCCCGGAACCTCGCTTCCACCGTTAATGCCCTTCTGATGCGGGAAGATCTTGAAGATGCTCGGCAGATTATGAAAGGCGCCTCTATCGATTCGGACCCAGCGCGGACGGACATTCAGCGCGAGCTGAAGATCCTCGGTAAAGTTAATTCCGAACACACCGAGCGCATAGACTTGATTGGTGGTATAATTGGTTTCGTTCCCGAGCCGGGTATCGTTTCCAACCCCAAAGAATCTTTCAGTCAGGATCTTTCTCCCAAAAGAGTCGCCCCTCGAACGACCACCATTTCTTGTGCGTGCGTCCGGTTTGATAATCGAAATCGACGCGGCGCAGGATATTAATCTGCGCGCCCGCAGTCACGTACCAGTTGGTATCTTCCGATGGATAGGAGAGATAACGGAAAGTCCCGCCGGGCCCAAGCGTGGTGTTGTCTTCGATATCCGGCGCGAAGATATCCGTGATTTGATTTTTCGAGTCGGTGTAGAGCACGACACCCAGCACGCCGCCGGTGGTACCGCCGTTGGGATCAGTCGCGACTTCCGGCACCGGAATGAAGGGCCAGCTATTGGGATCGGTTAAGGTAAAATCGTGCGGCCATTTCCATCGGTCGGGATGCAAAATATCCGCGAATGTCGAACCGTTGGCGCTTGGGAGACTCCCCTCGGGCGATGCGGCCGCGGCCGGACTACTGCTTGCCGACGGCGATGCTTCGGCCTTCGGCGCAGCGCCTCCGCCAGTACTGGGAGCGGGTGCGACGCCGCTGGGCTGGGGCTGCGGCGGCGTTTCGTCTGCCTCGATGATCGGTCGGCCTTCGGCCTCCGCTTCGGTGGCCGGATAATCGGCCTCGCATTTCGGAACCATCGCGAAAGCAAACCCCAACAGCACCACGCCCAGTAAGATGAGGAAGCAATGAAACCTCATCCTGATACGCATTATCTGATGAACCGCGCGCACAGTCCCCACTACACGCTCCGTCCGGGGTGCTAATCGTAAGTTGTCTGACAAGGCCTATAAGGCCAGCGCAAGGCGCATCAGTGTCGCATATGGGGCGCGATTTCTGAACAGGTTCGCGGTCGATTTTCCTGTCATGGCGAGTTCCCCCTCCGGCCGCTGCGCTTTTCGATGGCGTCATAAATATGTAAGGATTCGGAAACGAAGGCGCCAGCGTCATCGTACGCGGTGCGCTTCACGCAGAAATCTCACGGAGGGTCTTACATGGCGAAGGCAAATGGCGGCGAGTTAATCGCTCGCGTGATGAAGGAGAACAAGGTCAAGTATTGCTTCGCGATTAACGGCGGCCATCTGTTCCCCATCCTGGCCGAGTTGCGTAGCCACGATATCAAGCTGATCCATATGCGCCATGAGCAGGCGACCGCATACGCCGCCGATGCCTACGCGCGCGTCTCGGGCGAGACGGGCGTATGCATGGTCACCGCGGGATGCGGCCTGACCAACGCCGTCACCGGACTCTGCACCGGCGCGCTGACCGGCAGCTCCATCGTATGCATCTCGGGACAACATCCGAATACCGAGGATCACGTCGGCTCGTTCCAGGAGGCCTACGGCTCCGAGGTCGTCGATAGCTTCGCGAAGTTCACCAAACGCGTCACCGACTGGACCTCGATCCAGTTCGACCTCCGCTCCGCCTTCCGCGAGGCGATTTCGCCGCCGCAAGGCGTCGCACTGTTCGAAATTCCGCAGAACATCCTCTATCACGGTGACGAAGATTCAAAGCAGCGCAAAGGCGCGCGCCGCTTCACCATCGAAGATGTCCGCAGCCAGGGCGAGCCATCGCATGTCGACAAGGCGCTTGAACTACTGCATGCGGCGCAGCGCCCGATCATCGCGGGCGGCGACGGACTCTTCTGGTCGCAAGCGGGTCCGGAGATCAAGGAATTCGTCGAGCTGACCAGCATCCCGGTTTACACAAGGCGCGCAGGCCAGGGTGCGGTATCCGAAGAGAATCCGCTCGCCATCCGAGGTTCATGGAAGAAGCCGTTCACCGGTCGCGCCGATGTCGTGATGGCAATCGGCTTCCGTTACTGGAGCGGCGAGAAATTCGGCCAGCCGCCGACCTGGACTGATAAGGCAAAATACATCCAAATCGACCAGACCCCGACCCGCATCGGATGGCAGGTCGATGCGGACGTGCCAATCGTCGGCGATCCGAAGAGCGTGCTGCGCCAGATGATCAATCGCATCAAGGAGCTGAAGCTGGACTTCAGCAAGAATCGCAGCTCCGAATGGTACAAGGAAATCCAACAGACCCGCGCGCGCTTCGAAGCGCAAATCGCCGAAGAGAACAAGAAGACCCTCACTAACACGCCGATTCATCCGGCGCGGCTGTGCGATGACCTCATCAAGGTGCTCGACAAGAACGCGACCACAATCATCGACAGCTTCACGCTCTCGGGATGGATGAGCCGGCAGTTCACCTGCCGCTTTATGGGCCAAGTGGTCGACGCAGGCCCGCTCGCTCCGGTCGGTCACGGCGTCGGGATGGGCATCGGTGCGCAACTCGCGCGGCCCGGACAGCAAGTCGTCGTCATCAGCGGCGACGGCGGGCTGGGAATCGGCGGATGGGACATGGAGACCGCGGCGCGCTACAACCTGCCCATCGTCACGTTGCTGTGGAACAACAGCTCGTGGGGTCCAAACTTCGATCAGATGCCGGGACTCAAGGGCAAGACCGATCCCTTCAACATGCTGCCGAACATCCGCTACGACAAGATTTTCGCCGAGATGGGATGCTACACCGAACACGTCGAGGCGCCGGACCAGATTACGGGCGCACTCGAGCGCGCATTCAAATCCGGCAAGACCGCGCTGGTCAATGTGATCGGCGACGTGCGCGTCGGCAACGCGACGCTGGGCGGCAACCTGCTCGGCTCGACCGGCTCGGCGACCTGACGCTTCGAACGCAGGCTAGAGCCGTGGCCACGCAATGCGAAGGGGACGCGCATCATGCGCGTCCCCTTTTTTCTTGTTAAATTCAAAGGTGGATGAAATCCCACTCCGCCATCGTCATCCTGACTGCGATCGCGTTGCTCGCCGGATGCCAAACCAACAGCAACGAACCTCCCAAGCCGGTCAATCTCGTTTGCCCCGCGGGATCGATACTGAAAGGCGATCTTCCGCCTGACGGCGAAGAGCAGGCATGTTGGAAAACCGTCAACGGCGAAGAAGTCAAAGACGGCCCGATGGTCATCTATCGTCCCAGCAACCTCAAAATGATGGAGGGCAGCTACAAAGACGGCAAGCAGGACGGCGAGTGGACGATGTACTACGAAAGCGGCGCCAAGAAATCCATCGACCATTACAAAGACGGCGTCCAGACCGGCGATCACATCTCGTGGTACGAGAACGGCCAAATCGACGCGAAAGGCCAATACAAGGACGGGCAGCAGGACGGCGTGTGGAAGCGATGGGATATCGACGGCATCAAGAATTGGGAAGAGACCTACAAAGACGGGAAGAGAATTTCGTGATTAGTCGCCGATGCGTCCGACCGCCGCGACCGTGATGCCTTCGCACGCGAGCGCGGGCACGTGAAACGACTCCGATGAGCCCCACACGATCGCCGGATGCGATCGTTTTCCCGCCGCGAAGATTGCGCGAAAAACATTCTCGATATTCGAATTGATCCGCAGCGCATTCGGTGCGATTGGCTCGGCAATGCGGCCGTCGCGAATAACATACGAATCGCCGCTCACAGTGCAAGTAAAATCTCCCGCGCGCTGCCCGTTGATTGGATAGGTGTACCAGACACGCCCGACGTAGAGGCCGTCGCGAACTTTGCGAATCACCGCATCGTCATCGATGCCCTCGCGCGCCTTCATCACGATGTTGGTGCCCGACGAGCCGGGGCTCTGATCGAAGCGACGCCCGCCACCCTCGCCCAAACGATATCCGTTGAGCGGCGGGAACATCGGCACCTTGTCCGCAGCGATGCCGAGTTTCTCGACGCGTTCTTCATCGGTCGCGAGGCGATGCGAATCGTAGAAATTCGACATCAGCCCGATGAGCCTGCCATCGCGAATCATGTCGATCCGCTTCGCCGCAATCCCCTCGCATGTGATCGCGCGAATCACCGCACCCGAGCGCATCGTCGGATCGTCCGCGAGGCTGAGGCGCGGATCCATCACCTCGACGGCGAACTTGCCGTGATAGGCGGAACTTGCGGCATGAAACGCGCCGGTCGTGAGCGAGCCGAGAATCATATAGTTGAGGATCTCGGCGACCGGTTGCGATCCGAACACGACGCGATAATTCCCGGCCTCGGGACGCACGCCATGATGCATCTGAAGCGCGTGCGCAGTTGCCTCGCGCCCGAGCCGAGCCGCAACGCGTCGCATATCGGCGGACGATCGCCCCACTGCTGAAGCGGTTCCTTTCGCATCGAGAGATTCGATGAGCGCGGTGACCGAGGAGTTGAAGTGCGCGCTCTCGTCGGTGCGGATGTCAGCGAAGTTCGAATTGGTGAGCGCTATGCGATCGCGATACACGCTCACATCGCCACCTAGGACGAATCCCGGATGCGCGGCTGGCGCCACCCTGCCCTTCGCAAACGCTCGCGATCGCGCCGCGCAGGATCGCCCATGCCGCATCGACGAGATTCGCATCCGATGCGCGCGCGAGGTCGCTCTTCTCCAGCTTCGATGCCGCAAGCTTGCGCGGCTCATTCGGAAATCCGGCGAAGTGCGGATCAACAATCATCGCGCGATGCGCTCGCGCCAGCACCGCTCGAACCGAATCGGCGCTGAAATCGCCCGCCTCGTATGCGGTTCCGACCTCATGCTCATCACGCTTCGCGACGATTCGAATCTGGAAGCCATCGGCGCTGTGCGACTTCAGTTCCTCGACGCCGCGGCATGGAATATCTGAGGTGTAGTTCAGCCGCGCGATGCGGTTGTCGCCGCTCGCGCAATAAATCTCGAACTGCCGCGACGTCCTTGTCGCGCGCGACGATCGCCGCGGCCGCGCGAGCGAAACTCTTCAGCTCCGATGCGCGAATCATCCGATCTCCCAGAACCGAATCATCCGGCGCCGCCCAGGTACGCGCGCGAGCGCAACGTCGGCCCGCCGTTGGACATCCGCTTCACCTGCATCGGCTGACCCTTGCCGCAGTTGGGGATCGCGATGAGCGCGAGATCGTTGCCGACTGCATCGACGTTCATGAAGAAGCGTTTCGAATCTGACATGACGCTGCCGGAGCGATAGAGCCTGCCGATACGGCCGTGATCGATTTCGTAAACGCGGCGCGCCGAGATGCGGAAGTTCTCGCGCGACTCGGCGATCGACGGAATCGAATGGCCGCACACATAGTAGCCGTGCTCGACCTCGCCGATGATTTTGTCCGGCGGAGTTTCGCCCGGCATAAAAAAGGTGTTCGACATCCGAATAAGCGGGACCTGATAAACCTCCGCCGAGCGCGCGGAGCCGTTGGGCTCGACGCCCAGCGCAGCGGCCGTCGCGCGCGAGTTCATGAAGCCGCGAAAGATTCCGCAATCGATATGAGCGACGCGCCTTCCCGGCGTGCCTTCGTGATCGTAGCGATAGTGCCCATAGCCATAGAGCGTCGGATCTGAAACCGCCGACAACAGCGGCGAACCGACCGGTTTACCGATCTCGTTATCGTCGCGCGCCCGCAGCAGCCAGCTCCGGCCCGCGTATGCGGCTTCCATTTTGAGCGCGCGATCGGCCTCGCTCGGATGGCCGACGATCTCGTGCGCGACCAACGCGTTGAAATGCGGATCGGTGACGACGGTGACCTCGCGGTTGGGCGGCTTTAGCACCGGCGCCGCGGCAAGCTCCTGCGCCTCTTTCGCGAGGCTGATAGCGAACGCCGACAGACTCGGATTCGCGAGCAACTCCTCGCGCCATCCTTCCGCGATCGATTCGAAGCCGCGCTGTTGCCCGATGGTGTCGTAACTTTCCTGATGCCCGTCGCCCGATTGCGCGACAACGTACACATCGCCTTGCGAGAAGGCGAACGCCTGCGAGATTAGCGACCCCTCGGTGCTCGCGAAAATCTCGTGGCGAAGCTCGGAGGTCGCGGCCGCCGCATTGAATGCGATGTCGCGGCCGAGCCCCTTCACCTCGCGCGAGGCTTCCAGCGTGATGCGCTTGAGATCCTCCAAATCGAGCGTGCGGGGATCCTGTTTGTAGATCGCGACGACCTCATCGCGAATCGGACCGCGCGGCTCGAATGGTGTTGCGATAAGCGATCGCGCGCGATCGCCGAATTGTTTCAGGAACGTATCCTTCTGACGCGCGCTATTTCGCGCCCGATTCCAGGCTTCGTCTAGCCCGCGCCTGATTTCCGCGATCAACTTCTTCTCGTTGAGCCCGAGCCGTCCGATCTCCGCGCCGAATTGGCCATGACCAGTTGAACTTCCGGCACTCGCATGAACGCTGACGCAGAATCCTGCACTCTCGGACTCGCTGCTGTCGCGAGGCTCGCCGTTGGTAGCCGCGCCCGAGCGATGAAACATCACCTCGAAGCGCAAGTCGGCATACGCAACGCCGCGATGAGTGCGCGCGAAGCGGGAAACGATGTCGTTCCCGCTCCGCTTCAGAATCTCGATGGTGTTGAACAGCTCGATGAGCGCGCTCTTTTAGATGATGCCTTCGGACTTCTAAATAATGCCTTCGGCTTTGAGCGAATCGAGTTCCGCCGCGCCGAGCCCAAGATACTCCTTGTAGATCTCCGCGTTATGCTCGCCGTGCAGCGGCGCGGATTTCACCTCGACGGGAGAATGTTCGAGCCGCACCGGACATCCGGGCATCGTGAAGTCCCCGCGCACCGGATGCTTCACGGTGACAACCATCCCGCGCTCCTTCATATGCGGATCGTTGAGCAGCTCGACGCTGTCGAGCACCGGCCCGCATGGCACGCCCGCCTCGCCTAGAATCTTGAAGACCTCGTGCTTGGTGTGCTGCATGGTCCATGCAGTGATGATCTCGGTCAGCGCGTCGATATTTTTCGCGCGCGTGCGCGGATCCGAAAAGCGCTCGTCGCTCGCGAGGTTTGGCTGGCCCATCGCGCCGCACAGGTTCTGCCACATTTCCGGATTGGTACACAGGATGTAGCAGTAATCGTTGTCGCCGCCGGGCGCGCACTTGAAGAGATCGCCGGGACCCGCGCCTGCGCGATTGCCGACGCTGCCGGCGGGCTTCTTCGTGATGTAGGTTCCCATCGTCGGAACGCGCACGAAGTTGAAGATCGCCTCCTGCATCGCGACTTCCACTTTCTGCCCGAGACCGGTTTTCTCGCGCTGGATGTACGCCGCGAGCACGCCGATCGCCGCATGCATTCCGGTGCCGGTGTCGCCGATGGTCGGGCCGGGCTTGAGCGGCGGCGATCCCGGGAAATCCGGTGATCGACATCGCGCCGCCCGAGGCCTGCGCGATCATGTCGAAGCTCTTGTACTTGCTGTACGGTCCGAACGTGCCGAAACCCTTGACCGTCAGGTAGATGATGCGCGGGTTCACTTCCTTGCAGTACGTCATACCCGAGCCCGAGGCTTTCGAGCGTGCCGAGCGAGTAGTTCTCCGACACGATATCGACCTTCTTCACCATGTCGAGGAAAATCTTTTTCCCCTTCTCGCTCTTGAGGTTGAGCGTGATCGACCGCTTGTTCGCATTTAGCAGCATGAAGTAGTACGAATCGACGCCCGGCTTCTCGGTGAGAATCCAGCGTCCCTGCTCGCCCATCTTCGGCGCTTCGACCTTGATAACGTCGGCGCCCAGCCACGCGAGCATCTCGGTGCATGAGGTCCCCGCTTCGAATTGAGTGAGATCGAGAACTTTTACGCCTGCCAGCGCCTTTTCCATCGCCGCCTCCTTGAGGGTCACGTCAACCGATACTGACAGAGGTTGTAGCGCTCGACGCGTCACTGTGGGCAAGGCTTCATGCGATGCGGTTAAGCTCGCGCTCCGCGATTTGATAGCCTGCGACTGTGAATCCGATGGCTGAACACCTGGCGAAACTCGCGCGCATCCGCGACGAACTGAACCGCGCTCTTCCTCGAGCGCGCCGATCTGATCGACGGCGCGCTGACTGCGCTGCTCTCCTCGAATCATGTGCTGGTAATCGGGCCGCCCGGCACCGCGAAATCGATGCTGGCCGACGAGCTCTGCCGGCGCATCGAGGGCGCCGACTATTTCCAATGGCTGCTGACCAAGTTCAGCACGCCCGAAGAAATTTTTGGCGCGGTCAGCCTCAAGGGCCTGGAGGAGGACGACTATCGCCGCGTCACCGATGCACAAGTTGCCCGAGGCGCACATCGCGTTCCTGGACGAAATCTTCAAGGCCAACTCCTCGATCCTCAATGCGCTGCTGACCGTCATCAACGAGCGCATCTTTCACAACGGCCGCGAGCGCGTGCAGGTCCCGCTCATCACGATGTTCGGCGCGTCGAACGAATTGCCCGACGAGGACGAACTCACCGCGCTCTACGACCGCTTCATGCTGCGCTTCATGGTGGATTACATCAGCGAGGAATTCCGCTTCCTCAAGATGCTGGAAGGCGCGAAGCCCGAGGCGCGCACCATGATGACGTTCGCCGAACTCGATGCTGCTCGCGCCGATGCGGCAGGTTTCAATCGCCTCGGGCATCATCCGATCGATCGCCGACCTTCGGCGCGAACTCGCGACTCAGCAGATCGTGGTATCGGATCGCCGCTGGAAAAACGCGCTCGGTGTGCTGCGCGCGCATGCGATCGTGCTCGGCCGCAGTGCAGTCACCGAAGACGATCTCATTTTCCTCGAGCACGTGCTGTGGAAAGATCCCGAGGAGCAGCCGAAGGTCCGCGAGGCGATTCGCCGCCTGGTCAAGGGCTACGAGGAAGAGGCGCGCGAACTCCTGATCCAGAGCCAGGAATTGAGGGAGTACGCGCTCGACCGGCAATGGGAAAGCGAGGAGATGCGCAACCGCGCGCTCATCGAGGCGCACACCAAGATCGCCAATATCCTGGTGAAGTTCGACAATCTGTCTGCGCGAAGCAGCCGAGGGCGGCAAATCGGTGACCAGCGCCGAGGCGATGCGCGCGCAGGTGAGGGACATCCAGCAGAACATGCTGCGGCGGATGTAGCATGCCGGCCGAGGAATCCAGCGCCGCGATCGTTCTGCGCGCGCGCGACTATTCGGAATCCGATCGCATCGTCACGCTGCTGACGCGCGACTTCGGCAAGCTCAGCGGCATGGCCAAGGGCGCAAAGGCCTCGCGCAAACGCTTCGAGCGCAAACTCGAGCCATTCTCGCATGTGATGCTGTACTTTCGCCGCCGGCCCAACGGGCAGTTGGTGTTCATTACACGCGCCGAGGCCTCGCCGATCTCACGCCCTTCGCGATCGAAGATGATCTGACGAAGATTGCGCTCGGAAGCTACATGCTCGAACTCGCCGACGCATTCACATCCGAAGAAGCCGAGGCTGCGGGCGCGTATCGCGTGCTGGCGGAGGCGCTTGAAGCAATCAGCATCGGTCGCGCAACGCTTGCGCTGCGCCAGGCATACGAATTGCGCATGCTGCATTGGGCGGGATACGGACTCGATTTCGCGCGATGCCGCAGTTGTGCCGATGCGATAGCGCAGTCGGCATACTTCATCGTATCGCGAGGCGGCGTGGTCTGCGCGCGATGCCGCCCGATGATTCCGGACGGCGCACTGAAGCTCGACGCGACCAGCGCGTCTGCGTTGGTGAGCCTCGCAAGTGCGCACTTCGGCTCGGCGCTCGATGCGCGCGCGGCTGCTGCCGACGGCGCGCTGGCGATCTCGCGCTTCGTCGCATCGGTGCTGGATCGTCGGCTGCGATCGATCGCGTTTCTGGATTCGGTGCTATCGCCGAACGGTGCCCACTGATCATCCGCCCGTATGTTTCGCGCTCGCGGCGTCACCGATGATCTGCGGCGCCATATAGCCCTTCGAATGATGCTCGACGAGAATGATGCCGCAATTCGGCGGCACATGCGCGTTGTCCCACACGCCGGTCACGTGCGCCCACAGCGCCATCATCACGCCGCCATGGCTAACGACGACCACATCGCGCGACGGATGCGCTCCGGCGAGGCGATCGAGAATCGGTCCGACGCGCGCCTTCACATCCTCGAAGCTCTCGCCGTCCGGTGGCTGCCATAGCCATGGACGTTGCGGATCGTAGCCGGGCGTCGCAAACACCGACTCGTACGGCTGCCCCTTCAATGAACCAACATCGCGCTCGTGCAGGTGTGGCTCAATGTCGAGTGGCAGCTTCAGAATCTCGGCGATGACGCGTGCGGTTTCGCGCGCCCTGACGTACGGACTCGAAACGACGACCTCGGTCTTGAATTTGCTCGCGATGAGATGGCCGGCGCGCTGCGCCTGTTCATATCCGAGCTCGGTGAGCGCCAGCTCATGCGGCGTGGTCGTGAAAATCTGCGCGCGATTGCCAACGCTCTCGCCGTGGCGGACCAGAATCAGTTTACCCATTGCTACTTTTCACTTCGGTTCGAGATTCTTACGCATCTGGATGAACGGCTCCAGCAGATCGATGGGCAACGGGAAAACCGTGGTCGAATTATGCTCGGTCGCGATCTCGGCGAGCGTCTGCAGATAGCGAAGCTGCAGCGTGATGGGACTCTTGCTCATGATCTCGGCGGCCTCGGCGAGGCGCTGCGCTGCCTGGAACTCACCCTCGGCGGCGATGACTTTGGCGCGCCGCTCCCGTTCGGCTTCGGCCTGCGCCGCGATCGCGCGCTGCATCTCCTGCGGCAAATCGATGTTCTTGAGCTCGACCAGCGTGACCTTGATTCCCCATGGCTCGGTCTGCGCGTCGATGATGGTTTGAATCTGCGCGTTGAGTTTGTCGCGCTGGCTCAGCAGATCGTCGAGCTCGGTCTGGCCGCCGACCGACCGCAGCGTGGTCTGCGCGATCTGCATCGTCGCGAAAAGATAGTCGGCGACCTCGGTAACGGCTTTCGACGGATCGATCACGCGGAAATATAGCACCGCGCTGACTTTCACCGTCACGTTGTCGCGCGTGATGACGTCCTGCGGCGGAATGTCGAGGGTCACGGTGCGCAAATCGATGCGCGCCATTTTTTCGAGCACCGGGATAATGAAGGTGACGCCGGGACCTCGATACGGCGTGAGGCGGCCGAGGCGGAACACCACGGCGCGTTCATATTCGTTGAGCACCCGAATTCCGCCGAGCATGAAAATCACAAAGAAGAAAATTACTACAACCAGTGCCGCTCCTGCTCCCGCCATGTTGCATCCTCCTGATTGTCCGGTTTTAAAATTTCTTGTTCACGCGCGCGCTTTTCATCCCGCGCGTCGAACGGTCACTTCCAGGCCGCTCACCGAAGTGACGCGCGCCTGCGCGCCGGGCGGCAAGAGCTTCCGGACTGCGTCGCGCGCCAGATTTCGCCATGCACGAAGACTTTGCCGGGCACATCCGGCGCGATCGGTTCGCGGACCTCGGCCAGCTCCCCGACCAGACCTTCGCGTCCGGTAGTTGCAATCCGCCCGTGCTCGCGCGCGACGAAGTAGCCGATCAGCAGGATGATCGCGGAGAGCGAGCCCGCGGCGCCATAGATGATGCTGTGCTGAACCGCGATGTCGGTCTTCGACGTATCGATGAGCAACAGCGATCCGATCAACAGCGCGACCACTCCGCCGATTCCCATCACGCCGTAGCTGGCGACGAACGCCTCCGAGATCAGCATTCCTACTCCGAGCAGCATCAGGAGCAGACCCGACAGCGTGACCGGCAATACCTGAAACGACGCGAGCGCGAGGAGCAGGCAAATCGCGCCGGCCACGCCGGGAAAATACACACCCGGATGCGCGAACTCGAAGTAGAGGCCGAGCAGCCCCGCCATCATGAGGAGATACACGATGTTTGGATCCGCGAGGATATTGAGCACCTTCTGCCCGAAGGTCATCGAGCGCTCGCGCACGATCGCATCCTTGAGGTGCAGCGTCACCTTCTGACCGGCGACCTCGACCGTGCGGCCGTCGGCCTGCTTGAGCAGGTCCGGAATGTTGATCGCGACGATCTCGATCACCTTCGCTTCGAGCGCCTCGCGATCGCCAATCATCACGCTGTTGCGGACGGCCTTCTCCGCCCAGTCCTCGTTGCGTCCGCGCTGACGCGCCGTATTGCGCGCGAGCATCGCGGCGAAGTTCTCGATCTTGGTGCCGAGGTCGCCCTTCACATCGCCGCCGTTCTCGGTCACCGGATGCGCCGCGCCGATGTTGGTGCCGGGCGCCATCGCCGCGAGGCTCGCGGCCTCGGTAATGAAGGTTCCCGCAGAGGCCGCGCTCGCGCCGGTCGGAGCGACATAGACGATAACTGGAATCGGCGCGGCGAACAGATCCTTGATGATGCGCTCCGCCGACGTCATCAGGCCGCCGGGCGTGTCGAGCTCGATGATCAACGCTCGCGCGCCGCCCATTTGCGCCGACGCGATCGAATCCTCGATGAAGTGCGCAACGGCAGGATTGATCGATCCATCGATCTTGATCAGCTCGACCCACGGCCGCCCATCGATCGCCTCGTCAGCATTGGGAATCGGCGCATCGGCTGCCGAAGCGGACGAAGCGAGACAAGCAAATCCCATCGCGAACGCGGCGAACAGCGAACGAGCTTCGTAAAAAATCGTGAAGACGCGACCACTACGGCCTTGCGCGTCCTGGAATCGGACGCCCGAGCGATTTCATAACTTCCTGTATATCACTCCAGACCAGCCGTTTGTCGCCCGGATTTCGCAAGAGGTAGGCCGGATGGAACGTCGGCATCATCTTGATACCGCGCACCTCGTGCCAATTGCCGCGCAGCTTGCTGATGGGCGTCTTGATCTTCAGCACCGACTGCACCGCGAAGGTGCCAAGCCCCACGATGACGCGCGGCTTGACGATCTCGATTTGCCGGAACAGAAACGGCTCGCACGCTTCCACCTCGTCGGGCTCGGGGTTGCGATTTCCGGGCGGGCGGCATTTGACGACGTTGCAGATGTAGACTTCGGACCGCTGCATGCCCATCCCGCGCTCGATGATGTCGGTGAGCAACTGGCCGGCGCGGCCGACGAATGGCTCGCCCTTCGCATCTTCATCGGCGCCGGGACCTTCGCCGATGAACATCAGCTCGGCCTTCGGATCGCCGACACCGAAAACGAGATTGGTGCGGCCGCTGTGCAGTTTGCATCGCGTGCAGTTGCCGATGAACGACGCGCAGCTCTGCGAGGTCGCCGGTCTTCTCGAGGCCGGGATATTTCGAAAACAATTGGACACTTGAAACGGCCTGCGCGGAAGGAGCAGCGATTGTAGCGTTGCGGCTTGTCGATGATCGCAGTCCGTCGAATGTCATCCCGGGCAGGATTGATCGGGCGATCCTTCATCGGAAGACCATCCATCCCTTCCTCGCGAATCTGCGAGATGTAGTCGCGCATCGAATCGAGAATCAGCTTGTCGGTCGGCATCGCGCGGGAATTATAGCAAACCTAACCCCGGACCCCTTCCCTTTAAGAAAGGGGCGAAGAACAGAAAGACTTGTAGGGAACCTTCTCTGACTGGTTCCCCTTCCCTCAAGGGAAGGGGCCAGGGGGTTAGGTCTTATTCACTTAACAGCGCGCAGCGCGCGCGATTTCGATTTCCGCGAGCGCAGCGCGACGATGCGATCGAGGATGCGATCGGCGACCTCGTCCTTGGTCAGCTTTGGATGATTCTCGACCGAACCGTCGGCGGCATACATCGTCACGATATTGGTATCGACCGCGAAGCCCGCACCCTCCTGGGTGACATCATTTGCTACAATCAGGTCGAGGTGCTTGCGCTTGAGCTTGTCGCGCGCGTTGGTATCGAGGTCCTGGGTCTCCGCCGCGAAGCCAATCAGAATGCGATTGCCTTTCTTCGCCGCGATGCGCGGCATCTCATCGGCGATCGACTCCATTTCGAGTGTGAGTCCTTTCGGATTCTTCTTGACCTTGTGCTCGGATGGCTTGGCGGGACGGAAATCCGCAATCGCCGCGGCCATCACCAGCGTCGTGGACCAGGGGAAATTCCGCGAGGTCTCGGCCAGCAGTTCGCGCGCGCTGACCGCATCGATGCGCTCGACGCCGTATGGCGTTGCCATCGATGATGGGCCCGCGACGATGCGCGCCTGAGCGCCCGCGACGCCATGCTGCGCGCGCTATCGCGAAGCCCATCTTTCCCGAGGATCGATTCGACACGAAGCGCACCGGATCGATCGCCTCCTGCGTCGGACCCGCGGTGACAAGGATTCGCTCGGATGCGAGATCATGCGGCGAGAGCATCCGCTCCAGCTCCTCGACGATGAACGCGGGATCGGGCAGGCGGCCCTTGCCCTCGTAACCGCACGCGAGCTCGCCTTCGGCAGGCTCGATAACGGTGACGCCGCGCGATTTCAGCTTCGCGAGATTCTCCGCGACCGTCGGATGCGCGTACATATGCACATTCATCGCGGGCGCAAATGCGACCGGCGCCTGCGTCGCGAGCAGCACAGTTGTGACGATATCATCGGCGATTCCGGTCGCGGCCTTGGCGATGATGTCGGCGGTCGCGGGAGCGATCACGATCGCATCGGCGCTATCGGCTAGCCGGATGTGGCCGATTTCGGATTCCTGCGTCAGGTTGAAAGTATCGGTCGCGACTGGACTCTGCGCGAGCGTCTGCAACGTCAATGGCGTGATAAATTCGGTCGCGTTGCGCGTCATCATGACGCGAACGTTCGCACCGCGCGTCACGAGCGCCCGGACTATCTCGGCGGCCTTGTACGCGGCGATCCCACCGCTGACACCGAGCACGATGGTCTTATCTTTGAGCCGCGACATCACCGCGTTGCCACGCTTCCGCGAAGCGCTTCCGTGCGGAGGGAGATAACTCAATTTTGACGAAATAGTCCTTCGGATAAAGGTAGTCTTCGCCGCTCTCGTCGATAACTCGAATCAGCTTATGACGCTGGGCCTCGGGATCGGGTAGTGCGCGGTATGCCTTCAGAATCTCCAGCGAGGCCGGATTGGATTCATTCTCAACGCACAAGACGAATTGCTCACGTCCGTTTCTATGATTTACTCGAGCCATCTGCGCTTGATCTTGAATTCCTTTCGCCCGATACCGTGGGCTTCGTACCAATGCACCTCAGCGATCCAAATGGTACCATCTGGCAACTGTACTTGCGCAATGCCCTTTAACTTACGCCAATTACCGGAGCCGTACTGCTGTTGCAGGCGTTTGAGCTGGTCGACGGACCGTCCCTGAGCAATAGTTTCGACTTTCTGGATTGTTTCGAGAATCTTGAATATTTCAGCCATCGGGGCAAAGTTCTCCCTTTACCAAGCACTGGCTTGGAGGGTTAGAACGTTGCCTCCGACTTCAATACGTGTTCGCGGGGGCTTGAACCGATTTGGCTTAGACCCTATCAGGGGCTGCAGCCAGCTGGTTTGGATGCCCAGCCTCATCCCGCATTAACTGCGGTATTCGTATGAATAACAAGCAGTTGTTTGTCTATCAAGATAGCGGCGTAACAACTCAATCGTAGTATTCCAACCCCAGATGCGTGATGAGATCCTCGCCGCGCATCCAGCGCAACGTGTTCTTCAGCTTCATCAGCTGGATGAAAACGTCGTGCTCGGGATACAGCCCGGGCGCGACCATCGGCGCCTTGAAGTAGAATGACAACCACTCCTGAATGCCTCTCATGCCCGCGCGTTGCGCCAAATCGAGGAACAGCACCAGGTCGAGCACCAAGGGCGCGGCGAGAATCGAATCGCGGCAGAGAAAGTCGATCTTGATCTGCATCGGATAGCCGAGCCATCCGAAGATATCGATGTTGTCCCATCCCTCTTTCGCATCGCCGCGCGGTGGGTAGTAGTTGATGCGCACCGAATGGAAGACATCCTTATATAGCAGCGGATACAGCTCAGGCTGCAAAATCTGATCGAGCACCGACAGCTTGGTTTCTTCCTTCGACTTGAAGGAGCCTGGATCGTCCAGCACCTCGCCGTCGCGGTTGCCGAGGATGTTGGTCGAGAACCATCCCGACATCCCTAGCATGCGCGCCTTCAGCCCCGGCGCGATGAGCGTCTTCATGAAGGTCTGGCCGGTTTTGAAATCCTTGCCGCAGATCGGAACCTTATTTTCGCGCGCGAGTTCGAGCAGCGCCGGAGTATCGGTGGTGAGATTCGGCGCGCCATTGGCGTAAGGGATTCCCATCTTGAGCGCCGCGTATGCGTAAATCTGACTCGGCGCGATTTCCGGATCGCTCTCGCGCAGGCCGTACTCGAAGCGCTTGAGGCTCGAATGCACATCCGCCGCGACATGGAACACCTCGGTCGAGCCGCACCAGATCATCACGGTGCGCGCGACGCCGTTGCGATGCTGAAAGTTGCGGATGTCCTCCATCAGCATCTCGGCCTTGTCCATTTTCGAGCGCGCCTCCTTCACGTTGGGGCCTTGGATGCGCCGCACGTATTCCTGATCGAATACGGCCGCCATCGGATGGAGCGCCTCGAGCGGCTCGCGCAATTTATCGAGCAGCGAGGCCTCGAGGACGCCCGCGTGTTTCGCCGCTTCGTAGGCGTTGTCCTCGTAGATGTCCCATCCCCCGAACACGAGGTCCTCGAGATTCGCGAGCGGAACGAAATCCTTTATGAGCGGAGTGCGTCCTTCGGTGCGTTTGCCGAGTCGGACCGTCGCGAGCTGCGTCAGCGATCCGATCGGCGCGCCGAGGCCGCGCTTCACCGCCTCGACACCGGCGACGAAGGTCGTGCATACCGCGCCCATGCCCGGCATCAACACTCCGAGCTTGCCGCTCGCGGGCGCGATGCTGACGTTATCTTTCTTTGCCGGGGTGTCTGCCAAAATCCAACTTCACGTCTTCTTGAAGCGCGATGGAAAATCGGGACCGAAGCTCTGCTCCGGATGCAGTTTCTTCGCACGCTCGATCAGCACCTCTTCGGTCTCGGGAATTTTCGGATCGGGGATGCAGCAATCGACCGGACATACCGCGGCGCATTGCTCCTGATCGAAAAAGCCGACGCACTCGGTGCACTTGTCGGGCACAATGTAATAGATGTCCTGCATGATCGCATCGCCGGTTTTGCCGTCGAGCTCCCATGGCGCGCCGCCTTCGTAAATCGCGGTGTTGGGGCATTCGGGCTCGCACGCGCCGCAGTTGATGCACTCCTCAGTTATGACAGTCGCCATTTAGTCGGTCCTGAATTTTTCGGTAACGATGAATGATACGGGCGCATCCGATTTCCGGCAACACTGTCGTCATCCGTCATCCGGCATCGAGGCGACGACGAGTTTGGCGAGGTCGAGATAGGCCTGACTCGCCGGATGCTTCGGATTGGCCACAGTGATCGGCATGCCACGATCGCCGCCCTCGCGAATCTCGAGGTTGATGGGCACGCGCGCGAGGACCGGAATCGATTCCTCGGCCGCCATCTTGTCGGCGCCCCCGTGTCCGAAGATCTCATCGCGCTCGCCGCAGTCGGGACATACGAACACGCTCATGTTCTCGACGATGCCGAGGATCGGGCAGTGCACCTGGCGAAACATTTTGACCGCGCGCTTCGCATCCAGCAGCGCCACATCCTGCGGCGTCGTGACGATCACGGCGCCATCGATCGCAACCTGCTGCGCGAGCGTGAGTTGCGCATCGCCGGTGCCGGGCGGCAGATCGACGATGAGAAAATCCTGGGTGCCCCACAGCGTGTCCTTGAGGAACTGGCGCACCGCGCCCATCACCATCGGACCGCGCCAAATCACCGGCGCCTTCTCGCCGAGGAAGAATCCGATCGAGACCAGATTCACGCCATACTTTTTGATCGGATAAAAATGCTGTTGGTCGAGCGCACGAGGCCGCTCGTCGCCGACACCGAACATCATCGGAACCGAGGGCCCGTAGATGTCGGCATCCATCAGGCCGACGCTGAGGCCCAACTGCGCGAGCGCGACCGCGAGGTTCGCGGCAACCGTCGACTTGCCGACGCCGCCCTTCCCGCTTCCGACCGCGATGACGTACTTGGTGCCCGGAAGCCGCACGCGTCCGGTCTTCTCGCCGAGTTCGGCTTCGATTTTTCGAACGCGCAGCTCGACATCATCGAGGCCGAGGCCGTGCCCCAGCGCCTGATGAATCCCGTGCGCGAGTTGTTGCACGATCTCCTCGCGCTCGGTCGCTTGCCGAATGGTAATCGCAAAGCCACGTCCGTCGGGCTTCGGCGTCACGTCCTCGACAATGCCGAGCGAAAGGATGTCGGTCGGGAAGCCGGGATATTTGACGGTGCCCAGCGCCTCGAATACCGCTTCAGGTGGAACTATTTTCGCCACTAATACGATTAGACCAGATGCATAAGGCAAGTGAAACGACCTCGAACGTGAGCCAGCAATGAGTGGTCGTTGTTCACATATCGCGCATCCGGCTGTGTAAGCGTCGGGGTCGCGCGTTTTGCGATGACAACCGATGGCGGATATCCTGCGCGCCAGTGGCAGCAGTCAAGCACACCCCCCTTGTTGCGCAATATCTGAGCGTCAAGCAGAAGGTCCCCGACGCGATCCTGTTTTTCCGGCTCGGCGACTTTTACGAGATGTTTTTCGAAGACGCCGAGATCGGCGCACGCGTGCTCGACATCCAGCTCACCTCGCGCTCCAAAGACGGGGTGCCGCTGTGCGGCGTCCCCTATCATTCGGTGCAACCCTACCTCGCGAAGCTGGTCAAAGCTGGATACAAGGTCGCGATCTGCGAGCAGGCGCAGATGGAGAACGGCGCGCGCGGGCTGATGCCGCGCCAGATCGTGCGCATCATCACGCCGGGCACCGTCGGCGAGGAGATGGTGCTAACCGCGGCGGAAAAAAGTTTCCTCGTCGCGGTCGCACGATCCGACAGCAGCTTCGCCCTCGCCGCGCTCGATGTTTCGACCGGCGAATTCCTCGTCACCGAGACGCTCAGCGCGGCCAGCCTTCATGAGGAGCTCGCGCGCCTTTCTCCGCGCGAGGTCATCTCGGCGCGCGGCGACGAGAAACTACGCGCGATCGTCGCGGACCTCGGATGCTCATTGACGGAACTCGATCCCGCCGCCTTCGATGATGCGACGACACGCGACACTCTCGCGCGCCGTTTCGCCGGCACGCATGGACTCGAGGGCGTCGTCGCATTCGCAGCGGGCGCCGCGCTCGCATACGTCGAGGAGACCTTCGGCCGCGACCTCGCGCATGTGACGACGCCGCGCGCATACCGCGCGACCGAGTACATGATGGTCGACGAGGTCACGCGTCGCCATCTCGAACTCATTTCATCCTCCGATGGTGCGCGGCGCGGTTCGCTGCTCTCCGTCCTCGATGAAACGCTGACAGCGGTCGGCGCGCGCACGTTGTGCAACTGGATCATCTATCCGCTGCTGAGCCTCGAGATGATTCGCGATCGCCACGATGCGGTCGAGGAGCTTTTCGACGGCGATCTCGGCGGGCGCGGCGCCGACGAGCTGAAGCGCATCGGCGATTTAGAGCGGCTGGCGGGACGGATCGGGAGCCTGCGCGCTTCGCCGCGCGATTGCATACGCCTGGCGGACGCGATCGTCGCGGTCGATGAACTCAAGGCCGCACTCGCAGAGCGCAAGAGCGCGCTCATTCATTCGATCGCTCAGCGCATGCAACCCATGCCGCAGCTCGCGGGACGCATTCTCGAAACCCTCTCCGAAGATGCGCCGGTGAACCCTCGCGACGGGAACCTCATCAAGGTCGGCCTCAATTCCGAGGTCGATGAGCTTCGATCGCTCGCCTCGGGCGCACGCGGCGTGATGGCGCAACTGGAAGCGACCGAACGCGAGCGCAGCAAAATCCCGACGCTCAAGGTTCGCTACAATCAGGTATTCGGATACTACATCGAGATCACCAAGGCGCATCTCGAGCGCGTGCCCGCCGACTACGAGCGCAAGCAGACGCTGGTCGGCGCCGAGCGCTTCACCACGCCCGCGCTGAAGGAACTCGAACGTAAGATTCTCTCGGCCGAGTCCGGCCTCAAGGAACTGGAGCTGCAGATTTTTGCGAAGCTGCAAGCCGAGCTGCAGGCGCATAGCTCGACCCTGCTGGAAACCGCACGCGCCGTGGGTGAATTCGACGCTATTATGTCGCTCGCCAAAGCTGCGCGCCGCCGCGGCTACATCCGTCCGCAGGTGAACTCCGAGCTGCGCCTCGCGATTCGCGACGGTCGTCATCCGGTGCTCGAAACCGGCATGAAGGCGGGCGAGTTCGTGCCCAACGACCTCGAGGTCGATCCCGACACGCGCCAGTTGCTGCTCATCACCGGCCCCAATATGGCCGGCAAATCGACGTATCTCCGCCAGGTCGCACTCATCGCGATTATGGCGCAGATGGGCAGCTTCGTCCCCGCGACCGAGGCCAAGCTGGGGCTGACCGATCGCGTGCTCACCCGCATCGGTGCGCGCGATGATCTGCGGCGCGGCGAGTCCACATTTATGGTGGAGATGCGCGAGACGGCGCGCCTGCTCGAAGGCCTCACCGAGCGCAGCCTGCTCCTTCTCGATGAAGTCGGGCGCGGTACCAGCACGTTTGACGGCCTCGCGATCGCGTGGGCGGTGGCCGAGCATCTGCACGATGCGACCCGCGCGAAGGTGCTCTTCGCGACGCATTTTCACGAGCTGACCGACCTTGCGCGTGAGAAGCCGCGAGTGAAGAATCTTTCCATGGCGGTGCGGGAGTGGGGTGGCGAGGTCCTTTTCTTACGCCGGGTGATCGAGCAGCCGGCCTCGCGTAGTTACGGTATCGAGGTCGCAAAGCTCGCGGGACTCCCGAGCGGTATCATCACACGCGCGCGCCAGATTCTTTCCAACCTCGAGCAGGGCGAACTCGATGACGCCGGAAAGGCGCGGCTGGCGCGCAATGCCGACAAATCGAATCGCGGCGCGCAACTCGGGCTCTTCACTCCGACCGAAAGCCGCGCGCTCGAAGAGTTGCGCACCCTCGATATCGACCGCCTAGCCCCCGTCGATGCGCTGACGATGCTCGCGAAACTGAAGTCGCGCCTGAGCGGTAACGGATAGCGCCCGCGCGCGTACATCTAATGATGCGGTGGGCGAGCGCACGGCGATGGCAGTTGCGATGGACGCCGATGCTGATGCTCGCGATGCTGTTGCTCGCCGGATCGTTTGCGCGCGCGGCGATAACGTCGGCGAATCTCCATCGCGAAGGCGTCGTCACCGAACTCAGCTTCGCACTCGATAGTCCCGCGCCGCGACTGCATATGAGCGCGCACGGCCACGAACTTTGGATCGACCTCGATGGCACTTCGATGCAAATGCCCTCGCTGCCGGTTCTAGGTCGCGAAGCCGGGCCGATTCGGTCGTTGCACGCGTTCTGTCCCGCCGGCGCAATGCATACCCGCATCATCGTCGATGTCGCGGGCAAGGCCGACTACGCGATCGTGCAGCGCCAACGCGAGATCGTGCTGCGCCTCGCGCCCGCGGGCACGGTCGCGAATCTGAAGGTGCCGCCCGCGGTCGAACGTCCGGAAGATGATGCTGAGCCATCGAATGTGGTCGAGATTACGCATGCACAGCGGGTCGCGATCCTGCCTCCATCGCGCGCAGCGTCGAGCGCGATCGTCAATCCTCCGATCGGAAACCCGCTCGTCATGATCGATCCGGGTCACGGCGGCTACGATCCCGGCACGCAATCCTCCAGCGGCATTCTCGAAAAAGATGTGGCACTGAGCATCTCGCGACGACTCTACTATGCGCTCCGCGCGCGAGGCATTCGGGCGCAACTCACTCGCGATAGCGACGAGTTCATCGCCCTATCCGAGCGCACCCGGCGCGCCAACGTGGCCGACGCCGATCTGTTCGTCTCGATCCATCTGAACTCGAGTCCGAGTCCGTCGACCACGGGAATCGAAACCTACTACCTCAACAACACCACCGATCGCGCGACGATTCGCCTCGCACGGATGGAAAATGCGGGTATCACGGGAACTAGCGCGCCTTCGGACGGCAACCTAAACTACATCCTTGCCGATCTCCGACAGAGCTATAAGGCGACGGAAGCGGCCTCGCTGGCGCGGATGATCGAGACACAAACGGTCGACGATTTGGATACCCAATTGGGGATGGAAGTTACGCCGCTGGGAGCGAAGATGGGACCATTCTATGTGCTGGTCGGCGCGCATATGCCGGCGGTGCTGGTCGAATGCGGCTTTTTGTCGAACTTCTATGAAGCGCAGCGCCTCGCGTCTCCGCAATACCAGGAAACTCTCGCGGCCGGCATCGCGACCGCAGTCGCGCGCTATCTGAACTCGGACGCGGCAGTGGGAAATCTGTGAGCGCCGCGGTTCCCGCGACATCGAACGGCGCGGCCGCTCGCGTGATTCCGCGCGGCGAGGAAGCGCTCTATCGAGAATTTGAAGCCTCGCGCAAGCCGGGCCAAATCGCCCGAACCTATCTTGAAGTCATTCGCGATGAATCCGCGGAACATCATTTCGCCGGCGCATCCGGCACCGAGGTGGTACGCGAGTACACCGCCGCGATCGACGACATGATGCGCGCGCTGTTTCGCTACGCCGATGCGGAGCATGCGCGCCGCTACACCAAGTTGCATCAGAAGCTATGCGTGGTTGCGCGCGGCGGCTACGGACGCGCCGAGCTGAACCCTTACTCCGACATCGACCTGCTCTTCATCCACGATTACAAACGCGGCCCGTACGCGGAAATCGTGACGGAGGTCATGCTGCATGCGCTGTGGGACGCGGGATTGATCGTCGGCCATGGAATCCGCAACGCGCGCGAATGCGTGCGGATGGCGGGGGGCGATTTGAAGGAGAAGACGGCCATCCTCGATGCGCGCTTCCTCGCGGGCGACGACGCGATCTGGGCGGAACTGCAAGGCCTGCTGGTCGCCGAGGTGCTCAATCGCAATCAGCACAAGTTCTTCCAGGTCAAGCTCGAGGAGACTCGCGAGCGTCACGCCAAGTATGGCGATTCGATTTACCTGCTCGAGCCGCAAATCAAGGAAGGCGAAGGCGGCTTGCGGGATCTCCACACTGCTTTGTGGCTGGCAAAGGTAAAATACAAAATCCATTCGGTCGAGGAACTGGTTCAGCGCGCGATTATCACGGCGCCGGAGCTGGCCGAGGTGTTGGAGGCGCGCGATTTTCTTTTCCGCGTGCGCAACTCGCTGCACTTCGTCAGCAAGCGTCATTTCGATCAGCTCACCTTCGAGTATCAGGAACGCATCGCGCCGATGATGGGTTTCAAGCCCGAGGGCTCGCTCTCGGCGAGCGCGATCCTGATGCGATCGTACTATCAGCACGCCAGCACCATCCTGCGATTCTCGGAAGGACTCATCGCGCGCGTAGTCGAAGGCAATGCCGGACGTTTCGGGCGCTTGCTGACGCGACAGATTCGGCCCGGCGTCATCATCCAGCAGAATCTGCTTGCGATTTCCGATCCTGATTTGTTCAAACGCGATCCGCTCAACCTGATGACGATCTATTCCGATTGCCAGGCGCATGGCGTCGGGCTTTCGGGAACCGCATATCAGGCCGTGCGCGACAACCTGCCCCTCATTGATAACGATACGATGCGCGCTGATCCGCGTGTCGGCGCGACACTGATGACGATTCTGTCGGGTGCGCGGAGCCGCGTCGCCGACACGCTGGAGGCGATGCATCGCTCGGGCGTGCTCGGCGCGATAATTCCGGAGTTCGGAAATCTCTACGCGCGCGTGCTGCACGACCTCTACCACATCTATACCGTTGATCGTCATTCGCTGGCCGCGGTGCGCGAACTCGAGAAGCTCCGCTCCGGCGAATACAAGCAGAACACGCCGCTGCTGACCGAGGTCGCGCGCGAACTCGACTCGCTGCCATTGGTCTTTCTCGCGCTGCTGCTGCACGATATCGGAAAGGGCCACGGCCACGATCATCACGAGCGCGGCGCCGTGCTAACCGCCGACGTATGCCGCCGGCTCGGCCTCAACAACGAGGAAATCGATCTGGTCGTGTTCCTGGTGCGCGAGCATCTGGCGATGTCCCAAGTCGCGCAGAAGGGCGATATCGACGACGCGAGCACGGTCGGCGAATTCGTGCGCGAGGTCGGCTCCATCGATCGCCTCAAGGCGCTGTACCTGTTGACCTTCGCCGACATGCGCGCGGTCGCGCCGAATGTATACAACAACTGGCGCGACATGCTGCTCTCGGACCTGTATATGCGCGCGCTCAAGATACTGGAGCATGGCCATCGCGAGACGGTCGATCCTGCGCGCCGACTGGCCGCGGTCAAAGCCGGGGTGAGGGAACAACTCGCCAAAGCGAAGGCGTCCGACGACGAGATCCAGAAATTCCTCGACGAGATGCCCGACCGCTATTTCTTCACGGTGCCGGAAGGCGACGTGCAGCTTCACTTCGAGCTGATGCGCACGCTCGGTGAGCATCCGCTGGTCACGCGCCATCGCCATTTTCCCGAGCTCGAATTCAGCGAAATCGTCGTGGTGACGGCCGACCGCCAAGGACTCTTCTCGATGATCGCCGGCGCGCTGACTGCGAACAATCTCAACATCCTGTCGGCGCGAATCACCACTCGCAACACCGGCATCGCGCTTGATGTGTTCCGCGTCTCGCACTCCGGACCCACGGGCGCGGTCGCGCTCGAGGAAGATCGATGGCAACGGGTCGAGCGCGACCTCGAACGCGTCATCACCGGGCAGCAGGATATCGCGGACCTGGTCGGCTCGGCGCATCACGTTCGCAGTGCGGACAAGAAGTTCTTGCGCCGGATGGCGACCGAGCTGACGATCGACAATCGCACCTCGGAGGAATACACCGTCATCGACGTGTTCACCCAGGACCGCGTCGGGCTGCTGTTCGCGATCACGTACACGCTGTTCAAGCTGGGACTGCGGATTCATCTCGCGCGAATCACGACCAATGCCGACCAGGCGCTCGACGTTTTCTACATCAGCGATCGCGAGGGCAAGAAAGTTACCGACCTCGCGGCGCAGCGTGAGCTGCGCGAAAAGCTCATCGAGCGGCTCGAGGATCGGCCGGCGGAAACTATCGCGGCGCAAACCTGAACGCGGGAGCGATGGATGAGTGGGGTGGCGTGGCATGAGCTGGTGAATCGATTCCTCGACCGTCAGGCGGTCGAGCGCGGCCTGAGCGCCCACACCATTGAGGCTTACGCGCTGGACCTGCGCGACTTCGTGGATTTTTGCGAGAACGAGAAAATCGCGCCCACCGACTTCGATGCACGCGCGATGACGGCCTACCTCGAAAGCCTCGGCGCGATGGCGGTTTCCAGCCAGCGTCGCAAACTCTCCAGCTTGCGCGGTTTGATTCGCGAGATGGTCGATCAGCATGTCATCGCGCAGGACCCCGCGCCGACTGTGAAACTCCGAGCGCATTCGCGCGCCCTGCCCCGCACCATCGGACGCAAGAACCTCGCGATGCTCATCGACGCGATCGATACCTCGACGGTGCGCGGACTGCGCGATCGCGCGATGCTCGAAATGGCGTACGGGTGCGGCCTGCGCGTGTCGGAGCTGGTCGGACTCAAACTGCATCAGGTGAATCTCAAATCGGGTTTCGTCGTGGTATTCGGCAAGGGCGGCAAGGAGCGGATGGTGCCGCTCGGAGGCGCCGCGAAGCGCGCTCTGATCGCATACCTGGATCAGCGCGACAAAATCGGCCAACCGAAGAATGGCAAACCGACGCAACCAATGAAGCCGTCGCCGTATGTTTTCCTGAGCCGGTTGCATAAGCCGATGACGCGCCAGGGATTTTTCAAGGCGCTGAAAAGATGGGCTTCGCTCGACGCGCGTCTTTCGTGGATGAGTCCGCATACGCTGCGCCACTGCTTCGCGACGCATCTGCTCGAAGGCGGCGCCGATTTGCGCGCGGTGCAGGAGATGCTCGGCCACAGCGATATTTCCACGACGCAGATATACACTCATCTGTCGAAAAGCCATCTGCGCAAGGTTCATCGCACCTTTCATCCGCGTGCGAGCCGCGCGCAAACAACGTGAGAAACATCATCCGTTGAACGACCTGCCCCAATTCCTTGCCGAGATATCTATCTGGGCGGTGCCCACGATTTTCGCGATCATTTTGCACGAGGTGATGCATGGGGTGGTCGCGCAATCGCTCGGCGATGACACCGCGGCGCGCGCGGGCCGACTTACGCTCAATCCCATTGCGCATATTGATCCGATCGGAACCATCATCCTGCCGGCGATTCTGATTTTTCTTCACGCGCCGGTGTTCGGCTATGCCAAGCCCGTTCCGGTCAACTTCCAACGACTCCACCATCCGCGCAGCGGCATGATGATGGTCGCTGCCGCCGGGCCGCTCACCAACCTAACCCTGGCGGCCATCAGCATTTTTCTAATGTTGATCATCCAGCCGTATCTCGAGGGACCATGGGCGGCGTCGGTGTGGTATCCGATTTTCGAGATGTTGCGGGCGTCGCTGTCGGTGAATGTCGCGCTGGGAATCTTCAACCTCATTCCAATTCTCCCCCTCGACGGAGGCCGCGTGCTCGTCGGTTTTCTTCCGTATGCGGCGGCGCGCGCGATGGCGAGATTGGAACCGGCGGGATTTCTGTTACTGTTCCTCCTGCTGTATTCACAGAGGTTCAATTTCATTCTGTCGCGGTTGATAAGCGGCGCTGGGGTAGCTTTGATTAACGTCGTCGCTTTGGTTTACTACGGGCTGACGAGGATGCTGTGAGCGACGGTGAAGTGACGCAAAGTCCAGCGAAGCCTCCGATCGACGGCGGCACGCGCTTCCGCCTTCCGGTTTATGAGGGTCCGCTCGACCTCCTGCTTCATCTCATCAAAAAGGCCGAACTCGATCCGCACGACGTAACGACCAGCCAAATCACCGAACAGTACCTCGGCTACGTCGAGATGCTCGGTCAGCTCAACCTCGATATCGCGGGCGAATACCTCGTGATGGCGGCGACGCTGCTGCTCATCAAGTCATTCGCGCTGTTGCCGCAAGCGAATGATGGCGACCAAGCCGAGGTCGAGGATCTGCGGCGCGACCTGGTGGAGCGGCTGCTCGAATATCAGCGCTATCGCGAGGCGGCCGATCGCCTGGGGGAGCGCGCCATCGTGGGACGCGATGTCTTCACCGCGGCAGGCGAGCCGCTCGCGCCGGATGATTCAGATGCGCCGCCGCAGTTCACGGTGTCGCTCTTCGATCTGATCGAGGCGATGGGATCGGTGCTGAAGCGGCTCGCGGACAAGGCGCCGCGCGACATCAAGCTGCGCGATATCCCTGTGGCCCACTGCATCCCGCGCATCATGGAGGCGATCGAAGCGCGGACGCGCATCGAGTTCACCGCGCTCTTCGATGACATGACGGATCGCTCGCTGCTGGTGGCAACGTTCATCGCGCTGCTGGAACTGGTTCGGCGTCGCGCGGTGCGCGCATTTCAGGAGATTCGCTTCGGTCCGATTTTCCTCGAGCGCGGCCCCGAGGAAGTCGGCGAGTTGCCCGAGGATGCTGCTCCCCTTCCCTCAAGGGAAGGGGCTGGGGGTTAGGTTGTGGATGAGGAAAGACTAAAGGCAATTCTCGAAAGCCTGCTGTTCGCGGCGGGCGAACCGGTATCGCTGGGTCGGCTCGCCGCCGTGCTGGACAGCGTGCCGAAGGAGCAAATTCGCGACGCGCTCACTGCGCTCGGCTCGCAGTATGCGCAAGGCGGACGCGGCTTGACGGTCGAGGAAGTCGCGGGCGGCTATCAGCTTCGTACGCGCAAGGAATTCGCACCGCAGATCCGCAAGCTGCTCGCGGGCAAGCCGCCGCGCCTTAGCCGCTCGCTCCTCGAAACGCTCGCGATCGTCGCGTATCGCCAGCCGGTGACGCGGCCGGAGATCGAGCAGGTGCGCGGCGTCGATTGCGGCGGCGTGCTGGAGACGTTGCTGGAGCGGCGTCTCATCAAAATCGGTGGGCGCAAGGAAGCGCCCGGCCGTCCGATGCTTTATGAGACGACGGCGGAGTTCCTCGAAGTCTTCGGTCTGAAGGATCTCGACAGCCTTCCCGACCTGAAGGAATTCCAGGAAATCCAACGGGCGCAGGAAGAAGCGGAATCGACCGGCATCGAGACGGTCACCGAGATGCGCGTCACCGAGATGCGCGATGTTGCGGCCGCAGTCGAAGCCGAAGGCGCGGAAGAAGCATCCAAGGAAATTGGGGAATCGATCGAGGACGCCGCGGAGCCGAAGTTCTGATGTAGCGAAGACTTTAGTCTGTGTTCTTCCTCTTATCCTTTCTCAGACACAGACTGAAGTCTGTGCTACATGAGAAACAAACAAGGCGACAATAGACCTCAATTCTCCATATCCCCGTACGCTGAATCCGCGGGGGCGTAATTTTCGAAACGCGTGTACTGGTTCAGATACGTAAGCTTCACCGTGTCGGTCGGGCCGTTACGCTGCTTGGCGACGATGATCTCGGCGACGCCCGCTTCCTTGCTGTCCTTACCCTTGTACATCTCCTCGCGGTAGATAAATGCGATCACATCGGCGTCCTGCTCGATAGCGCCCGACTCGCGCAGGTCCGCCAGCAGCGGACGCCGATCGGGACGCGTCTCAACTTGACGATTAAGCTGTGATAACGCGATCACCGGCACCTTGAGTTCTTTGGCAAGCGCCTTTAGCGATCGCGAGATTTCCGCGATTTCCTTTTCGCGCGATTCGCCGGGACGCGCCGAACGCATCAGTTGAAGATAGTCGACCATCACGAGACCGAGGTTATTATTGTGATCGCGCGCGAGCCGGCGGCATTTGGCCTTGAGCGTGATTGCGGTCGTATCCGATGAGTCGTCGATGAAAATATTCGCCTCGGAGAGACGCGCCGCGGCCTGCGCCAGCTTGGGGAAATCGCGCTCGCTCAAATATCCCGCGCGGGCCTTCGCGCTATCGACCCGCGCCTCGGAGCACAGCATGCGCAGGACGAGCTGCTCCTTCGACATTTCGAGCGAGAAGAAAGCGACGCCGCGACGCGGCTCGGCATCCATCGCGGCGTATGCCGCGATGTTCAATGCCAGCGCGGTTTTTCCCATACTGGGGCGCGCCGCGATAACGACCAGATCCGACGGCTGAAGACCGGCCGTCAGCGTATCGAGGTCCTTGAAGCCGGTGGGAACGCCGGTGACGAGCTCGCGATTCTCATAAAGCCGCTCGAGGATGCGCAACGATTCGCGCGTCAGCTCGGGCATCGTATGGAACGACGGCTTGATGCGGCGCTCGGAAATCTCGAAAATGCGATGCTCGGCGGTGTCGAGGAATTCGTCGACGTTGGCATTCGCCTCGTACGCGCTCGAGGCGATATCGGTAGCGATGGTCGCGAGGCTGCGCAGGACCGCTTTTTCGCGCACGATGCGCGCATAGTGCGCGACGTTGGCGGCGGTCGGCACCGCATCGGCAAGCTCCGCGATGTAGGCTGGGCCACCGATCTGTTCGAGGACGCTTTTGGTGCGCAGCGCGTCGGTCAGCGTGATCGCGTCGACGGGCTGATTGTGGTCGGACAGCTCCATCATCGCGCGGAAAATCTCGCGATGCGTCTCGCGATAGAAATCGTCCGGGGTGAGGATTTCGAGGGCCTGGTTGATCGCCTCGTTTTCGAGCAGAACTGCGCCGAGCACCGACTGCTCGGCTTCGATATTCTGCGGGGGAACTCGTCTCAGAACGTCATCGGTCTGGGCGGCCACCACATCCTCCAACACACCACATCGTACGGCGCAGAGTATTCCATTTTGGCGCGCGCTTCTAAAGCTTCCTCGCCGATATTTGTACGCAGGCGCGAGCGCCTAGAGCGCTGCGAAAATGAAGGGTTTTCCCCAACCTATCCACAGTCTCCGATCGCCACACCAGGGGCCAATTGTCTTTAAAATATCGACTCTTTTTCCGATCGAGATCTAATTATCCACATCGGACGGACAAACCTGTGGACTAATTTTTCGCCTGACGGGGTCGGCGCGCCGGACGCCGCGTGGCGAGCATCGGGCCGACCAGCATCCCGACCAGAAAACCGCCCACGTGCGCCCACCATGCGACGCCTCCAGCGACCTCGGGATTCTGCGAGACGCCCGCATAAAGCTGCGCAACGAACCATACCAGCAGATACACGATGGCGGGAATCTCTACAAAATAGATCAGCACGAAAATCGGCAGGATGGTGGTGATCCACGCGCGCGGATACAGCACGAAGTATGCGCCGAGGACGCCCGCAATCGCGCCACTCGCACCGATCACCGGCACGGTCGAATGCGGAGTAAAGGCCGCCATCGCGAGCGCGGCCGCGATTCCGCTGATGAGGTAGAAGAGCAGGAAGCGAACGTGCCCCATCGCCTCTTCGACCGCGGCGCCGAAGATGAAGAGATACAGCATGTTGCCGGCGAGGTGCAGGATGCCGCCATGAAGGAACATCGAGGTCACGATGGTTTCCAGCGCGGGCGCCGCGCCGGAAGTATACGGGAGCCGCGCGATTTGCACTCCGCCTTCGAGCGCGGAGGTGAGCCGCGCGGGAATCATCGCATACTGGTTGACGAAATTTTCCAGCCCGTTGCCGAGCGAGACCTCATGAACGAAGACCGCGACGTTCGCCACGATCAGCGCCACATTGACGAGGGTGAGGCGGCGGCTGGCCTGGTTATCACGAAGCGGAATCATTCGGGTGAGAGGGAAGCCGTTATGTTAGCGGCGCGCGGGTGGGTCATGCGAGAGTATAGCATTCGGCGCGCACACTTGAGCGCGCGCGCTTTTCGTGCGAGAGATCGCATGTCCCAACATTCGGCGCGAGCATCGCTTGCAGGAGGTGGATCCGAATGGAAGTAACTTCGAATCAAATCAACGTCCGCACTGGTAGCGAGAGTATGCCGTGTCACATCGCACGGCCGGCAACCGGCGGACCCTACCCGGCGCTGGTGGTCGTGATGGAAGCGTTCGGGCTCAATTCACACATCAGGAGCATCACCGATCGATTCGCGGGAGAGGGTTTCGTCGCGATCGCGCCCAACCTCTATTTCCGCCAGGACAACAACGTCGTCGGATACGGCGATCTGCCCGGCGCGTTTCGCCTGATGGGCTCGCTGAAAGACGATCAGGTCGTGGCCGACATGGGCGCGGCGATCGATCATCTCAAGACGCTGAAGGAAGTGAAGCCGAACTTCGGCACCACCGGCTTCTGCATGGGCGGACGCGTCGCGTTCCTGACCGCATGCCGCGATGCTCGCGTGAAGGCGACCGCGCCATTTTACGGCGGCGGGATGGTGTCATCGCGGCAGCCGGGCCAGAAGGCTCCCATCGACTATGTCGACGGTCTCAAAGCACCGGTGCTCGCGTTCTTCGGCGGCAAAGACGCCTTCATTCCCATCACCGAGGTCGACAAGTTTCGCGACGCGCTGAAGGCCGCCGGCAAAGAGGCCGAGGTGGTGCTGTATGCGGACGCCGACCACGGCTTCATGTGCGACGACCGCCCCTCGCATCATCCGACTCATGCGAAAGAAGCGTGGGCCAAGACCATCGCATTCTTCAAAACTCATCTGGGCTGAGCAATCGCAATTTTGCTTCGAACGAATTCACGGGCCGGCGCGCGTCGCCGGCCCGCTCGTTTTGTGATGGTGCTCGCGGCCGCGACGATTCTCGCCTCGTGCTACTCGTCGAACTACCGGCGCGAGATGCTCGCGTCGACGGCATTGATAGAGCAGTTATCGGACAAGCTGGCCGACTATTGCCGCGCGGATTTTATCGTCGAGCGGCATCCGCTCTCATCCGAGGAGATGGGCGAGTTTTACTATGGCCTCAAGAAGGCGCGCGCGTTCGAGCAGATGACGGCAAAGCGTCACGCCACGGATGCCTCAGGGCAGGCATTCTCGAAACTCGTCGATGCGTACGAAAAATTCGTGCGCGATGCGGATCGATACCGCATCGCCAAGGCGCATACGAAAGAGCAACTCGACGAGCTGATGAAGGATCATGATGAGGTTGAGCATTGCGCGCGCGCACTAACCGGCTCGCCTGTTTGAACCGGTATCGGCACACCTCGCGCGAAGCGTATCTCGTCGCAGGTGTGACGATAGTCGGCGCGGCCCTCTGCTTCGCATTTTTGGCCAGCAAGAGCCTGTGGCTGGATGAAGCCGTAACCGCGCAGGAAGTAAGCTCGTTACCTCAACTGATTTGGTCGTGCGCCCACGGTCAGGAGCCACTCTACCATCTCATCATGTATGTATGGGTGCGAATTGCGGGCGACAGCGAATGGATGCTGCGGACTCCGTCGGCGCTCTGCGCAGTCGCCACCATACCGCTCATCGCAGAGCTCGGCAGTGAGCTATCCGATCGAGCGACCGGGATCCTGAGCGCAGTTCTGCTGACCGTCCACGAGACTGCCATCCAGTATGCGCAGATCGCGCGGGCTTACTCGATGGCAATCATGCTGGTAACGCTGTGGTCGATTTATTTTCTGCGATCGGTAAAACAAGCGCGCCCAAAAAACTACCTCGGATACATCATCGCCGGTGTGCTGTGTTCCTATACCCACCTCTTCGCAATTCTGATGATTCCGGCTCAGTGGGGTTCACTATTCTTTTTTCGTCGTGATCGGGAGACCACCAAACGATTGCACATCAGTATGTTGGCGATCCTGATACTCAGTGTTCCGGCCTTCTTGATAGTCAGGGAGGGAGACCGGGTGAACTGGATCTCGCCTACCTCCCTTCGGGGTGTGATTCAATTTTTCTATGTGCTCGCCGGATCATCGCGAGACATAGTGCCGGGATCCTCTGCCGCGTCTTTGAATTTTATGGGTTCGCGCAACATCTTCAGTGTTCCTTTGCTGGTGCTTTATCTGGCGGCCATCGCGCTGGCAGCGATCGATCTGTCGAGACATCGAAAGGCATCGCAGGCATATGTGTTACTTTGCCTCACCATTCCCGTATGCCTCGCCATCGTCGCGTCGTTTCTCAAGCCGTTGTTCGTGCCCCGCTACTTGCTGATCACCCTACCCTTCTTCGTATTGGCAGGGGCAATGGGCATCAGGACTATTCCATCGCGAACCGCAGCCGTAGCAGTCATCACTCTGATGGTCGTTTTCAGCCTGGCTGAGGATTTTTCACTTTACCGCGCGCCATCGTTTCAGGATTGGCGTGGTACGGTTCAGTTGCTCGCCAAGCGAGCCCAGCCCTCCGACGTTCTGATGATTTATCCCGGCTTCTATGAGACGCCGCTTAGTTACTACCTCGCGCGGTTGCCGGTCGGAGCGCCATTTCCACGAATGCTCCCGCTGGAAGCGGAGACGGATCTAAGACATCCGGAGCGCTTGGCGAATGCGATCGCGCAAAATCGGTCGAAGGCATCAAATATAGGACCGAGCGCGCGGATCTGGCTTGTAGGCGTCTTGTACCGGACCAATCGGCGGTTGCTCGATGAGCTCCGCATCGATCATCATATCGCTGAACATCCGAATATCTCCGGCGTTAATCTGCTTCTGATGGTTCCCGACGGCAGATGAGCAGGCGGTCGTTTTGTGCTAACATTCGGATGTGTCGTCCGCAGGAGCGGGCGCCATCGGCGTTTTAGGAGAGTGCGCAGCGACAAATGAGAAAGTGCAAAAACAAAGCCATTAAATGCAGCAAATTCAAAGGTTTTCTTCCGCCGAGACTTCCATCCGAGCATCGATAGAAAGCGTCGGCGATCGAATTCTAAGAAAGGAACAACAAAGCCATTAGAGGCGAGCGGGGCGGCATCGAGGAGTAAAAACAAACCCATTGCGAGCATCGCGAGCAATGGTCCTGAGCGCTGCGCGAAGGACCTCGAACTCCGCCATTGGCCGAGAAGTGAAAAAACAAACCCATTAGACGCACTATCGACATCATGTCGATAGTGCGTCTAGAAAAATGGTCGTGGCGTCCCCAGCACCCTCGCCTGCTTGGCACGATTGTCGCCAATCCGGGAGCGACAATCGCGCCAGTCATTTAATTTCGCTTCGACTCCACTGCGTTCCGCCTCAGCGGCTTCGCGCTCTCCCGCGCAACGACGCGGGAGAGGAAGCAGAGATCGGAAAGCGTTTTAGATCAACCCTTCCAATTATTCCCGTAGGTGTCGAGGAACGCGACCTCGCTCACCGGGCGGCGCTTCAGCGGGCCGAATTTGTTGATCGGGTATCCCATCGGAAGCAGCGCGTAGGTTTGAATCTCGCGCGGCAGGCCAAGGATCTCCTTCACTTCGTCCTCGTAAAAAATGTGCAGCGTCGTCAGCACGGTGCCGATGCCGAAAGCGCGGCACGCGAGGATGATGTTCTGCACCGCGGGATAGATGCTCGACCCGCCGATACGCGCCATCTTGCCCATCTGGGCGGCAACTTCCGGCGGCATGTTCGGCACCGGCCCGCCGGTGTCGGCGCGCAGACCCGCGAAGAGCAGCACCGGGGCCTCGGCCATGTGATCGAAGAGGTACATGGCGGAATTCATCAGGGTCTGAAATTGCTTCTCGTCCATATGCGGCGGGCGCGGACGATTCGCATAGACGGTGGAAAGAATCTGCGCACCACGCGCGTAGATGTCGCTGATCTTCTTTTTCTTGGCGGCGTCCTTCACCACCATGAAGATCCAGTTCTGTTGATTGCTGCCCGACGGCGCGCGGGTGCCGGCCTCGAGAATCTTCGTCATCACGTCATCGGGAATCGGATCGCTTTTATAGCGGCGCAACGCGCGCGCGGTGTACATCGCATCGAACAAACCTATTTCCGCCATCGGGAGATACCTCGCTGGTCAAAGTGGAGTCGAATGAATATCGGATGAAACGGCACGAAAGAAAAGAGCGGCGGGTCGCGCGACCCGCCGCCCTAAGGCGAGGAGGAAACCAATCGCCTCGAACTTAAACGGGCACCTGCTTGGTCTTGGGCAGCGGTCCCATCATCATCGCCCTCACCCGCTTCATCTCTTCGGGATCCTTGGTCATCATGCCGGGTTGATCGTGATGGACCATCTTCTTGTCGTCTTCGGTAAACGGGCGAGAGGTGGCGCAATATTCCAGCAGCAAGCCGTTGGGATCGCGAAAGTAGATCGAGCGGCACCATTCGTGATCGACCACTGGAGTCACATCGACGCCGCGCTCGATCAACTTCGCGCGCTTGGCTTCGAGTTGGGCGTGGTCATCGCAATGAAATGCGAAATGATAGAACGCGCCGGGCAGCCCCTGCGCGCTATTGATGTCGGTCGCCCATTCTTCAGGAATGCCCGGGACTTTTTCCGGGCACATGAAGGCGATTAGCGTGCCGTCTCCGGTATCCATGAAGACGTGCTTGATCTTGCCGCCCTGGGGCGGCTCGATGATATCGGCCCACGCGACCTTGCAATCGAGTTTGTTGGTCCAGAAATCGACGGTGCGATCGAGATCGAGCGTCGCGAGCCCCAGATGATGGACGCCAGTTTTCATAGCGCTCCTGTAGAAACTAGTCTTGGTCGTTCGATTTGTAGCACGGTGCCCGCGTAGGCGCAATTTCTAATCCATTTGGCGGTGTGGGTTGTTAGGCGAGTTCGACCTCGGCCTGAGGCGATGAGGGAATCTCCTCGGTCAAGGACGGCACTCCTCGCAGGGTGCCATTAGCGAGCGCGAGAAGTTCCCTTGCCACATTGACGAAGGTCTGATGATCGAGCGGCAACTCGAGAAATCCATGCAGGAAGCTGAGCGACATGACGAATGCCAACCCGATTCGGCTCCCCGAGGCATAAAGCGCGATCGAAATCAGCCACAGAGCGAAGATGGCGAATGCGCGCGAAGACGAAATGCGGTTCCATTTGATGATCGAAGTTTTAGAGAACCAGTTCAGATAATGGTACAGGTACGCGAACGCGATGAAGCGCATGACCGCGATACCTCGCGCTGAATGGTAAACGGCATCAGGCCAGTTGATCGAGGTCAGGTTAAAGACCCGCAGGCTAAATATCCGAATGATGGCCAAGTTCAGCAATTCGAATGGCGCATACGCTTGCCGCAACTGGATCGACACCGACCTTCCGATCGGGACATAGAGAAAGAAGCTCATCGCGCAGAGCACGAAAACCATCAGCGATGCGGCGGCCGATCGGCTGCGTCCTCGCAGTGCGCCCAGCGCGACAAAAGCGCCGGTGAAAATCAGCACGTGAACGATGGTCGGCAAAAATACTCCGAAAAAAATCCCGCATAGCGCGGACTGTCCTGTAAGCAAAAATGAAATGACGATTAACGCGAACGCGATCGCCCGCTTCCAGTTCGCCATTGTCATCAACAACACTGCCGCGCCGGCGAAGGCCGTGTAGTTGACCAGCGTCGTGATCTGATTTTTCCGCTCGGGCGACCAATGGGAAAGCGAAAGCGCGAGCAGCACCACGCATAGGAACACGAGAGGAAAGTGATCGCGCTTGCCCTTAAGGAAATAGCCGTGATCGTGCAGCCATGAAATCTCGGTCAGATAATGCAGCGGGCCGAGCACCGCGTACGCGAACAGGAAGATTTCGAACGGCAGGATGAACGCGGCCAGCGCCGACAGCATCATCAGCGCGATGTTGAGATAGTTCACACGGTCGGAGGTCATGGCAATGCGTCATCCAAACAGCAATGACGCAAACAGCAATGACGATGCCATCGAATTCCGCGATCTGGACGCTATCGCGGCTAGCGCGAAGAAAATTGGTAGCACTGGTGACACATCGAATGCGGCGAGTGGAGGAGATTTGTGCGGGCGCGACACCGCTCAACGCGATTTTTCAGGTAACGAAAACCTGCTGAAGAAGCGCCACATCTCTTCATTCGCATCGATGAGCATCGTGCCGCGGCCGAGCAGTCTCGGAAAAACACCCTGCTTTCCGCCCGGCCAGGTGTGGCCGGCGCCGGTCAACTTCCATAGCACCACTTCGGTGCCCGCGGCGCATGGTCCCCATGTGTACTTCGTGGCGGTAATTCCGTCATCCGGACTACCGGGCTTTCCGGAAATCGTAGGTGCAACCTGGGCGTCCGCGGGGCATTGGTCGAATGCTCTCCACTGCGCGAGCATCGTCTCAACGTTGGGATGCATCACGCGATTGTTGGTCATCGGAAAGGGCGGACCCAACCCTCCGTAATAGAGCGCGCGCGGATCATCGACGCTATGGAAATGCATGATCGGCATCGGACGCGAGGGATGAAAATCGGTGACGACCATGGCGCCGGAGACCGGAGCAATTGCAGCAAAATGATCGCCGGCCTCGACCGCGAGCCGATACGCCATCATCGCGCCGTTGGAGTGGCCCGTCGCATACACGCGGCGCCGATCGATTTGCGTTCGCGCGCCGAGATCGTCGAGCAATGCGAGTGCGAAGCCGACATCATCGACGCGATTTTTCATCGCATAGCCACAACAGGTTCCGGCATTCCAGGTGAGCAAACGATTGCCGAAGAAGCCGGTCCCGTTCGGATAAACCACGATGAAGCCCTCGCGATCGGCGAGAGGATTCATCTGGCTATGGTCGCGTTGCCCTTCGGCCTCGCCTCCGCCGCCATGAAAGTTCAACACGACCGGCAGCGCTGCTCCGACCGCATGAGGAGGCACATGTACGAGGTAATTTCGATTTCGTCCGTCGTGTGCGAAGGCGAATTGGTAGTCTCCGGGCTGAAGATTCGGCGCCGGAGTTATCGAAATAATTTTTCCACTATACGGCTGAGACTGCGCAGTCGGCGTCGGTGAGAACAGCAGCGATCCGGCCAATGCGAGAAGCAGGACGCGGAGAGGAAACGATGAGGCGCGTCCTCGCGCGTGCACGTCCTAATCCACCCTGATGATCTTGCGCTGGATGGCGTATCGGACGAGCGCGGCGGTAGTCCGTAAATTCAACTTTTGCTTTAAATTATCGCGATGGACCTGCGCGGTCTTGGGACTGATCTTCAAGCGCGCTGCAATGTCCTTGGTGGTCGAGCCTTCCGCTATCAGCCGCAACACCTCGCGCTCCCGTTTCGTGAGGCCGTCGTTACCGATTGCGAATGATGGATGATTCATCTCCTTGATCACGATGCCCTGGATCGAAGGACTGAAATAAGGACGCCCCGCGTGCACCGCGCGAATTGCCGGGAGAATGTCGTCCGCACCTTCCTCGGTCTTGAGGAAGTACCCGCCCACGCTCGCCTCTTTAATCGCTTCGATCACATACTCGGGATTGGTGTACTGGCTCAGCACCAGAACCTTGGCGCTGGGGACCTTGCGCGCAAGTTCATGCGCGGTACTGAGACCATCGGTTCCGCGCATAACGATGTCGAGCAGGATGACGTGGGGTTTGGTTCGAAGCGCAGTCGCCAAGGTGGTTTCGCCGTCGCCGGTCTCGCCCACAATCTCGCATTCTGTGGCGATCGCGCGCCTCGCCAATTCGCGAAACATCCGGTGGTCATCTGCGATGAGGACCCTGATCCTATCGCTGGAACCTTCCGTCATCGTGACCTAGTGTGGCGATGCTCCGGAATCCTGCCCGAGATCCTGACCTAGCTGCTGCATTTCGGTTCCGAATTCGGTCCAGTTGCCGGCGCTCAATGCCTTGAGCGCGCGATTGTAATGATTCGCTGCCGACGAGGAAGAAGTTTGCACCGGCGCCGGCGCGCCGCTCGCAGGGGGCGGCCCCTGCGACTTTATCTCGGCCACCACGGGCGCAGCCTCACCTTCACGCCCGTTAAACAATGACGCCAGCGTGGTCGACAACGTGTCTCCCATCACGACCTGATCGCCATATGACGCGATGACGCGCTGCAATTCGGGAAGCTGGCCGTTTTCGGCGCGGATGTAGAGCGGCTCGACATAGAGCAGCGAATCCTGCACCGGAATCACAATCAGGTTTCCGAGGATCACCTTGGAACCCATTTGATTCCATAGCGACAGCTGCCGCGAGATCTCGGGATTCTGATTGATGCGCGCCTGAATCTGATACGGCCCGTAAAACAGGCTGTCTTTGGAAAACGCGTACTCGAACAGGTGGCCGTAATCGGCGCCGTCGCATCGCGCGGCCATCCACGCGATCATGTTGTCGCGCCCCTTCGGCACCATCGGAAGCATTAGTATGTATTCCTCATGTACCTCGCCCGGCAGCCGCATGATGATGTAGTAGGGCTGCATCGCGCCGGTCATGCCCGCGTAGTTCTCCTTGGCGACGTCCCATTGATCCTCGCGGTTATAGAAGACCTGCGGATCCTTCATGTGGTAAGTCCGATAGATTGCGGCCTGGACCTGGAAAAAGTCTTCCGGATAGCGAATGTGCGCGCGCAACTCATCGGACATCGCGCTGAGCGGCTTGAACATGGCGGGGAAGATTTTCTGCCAGGTCTGAATCACCGGATCCTCGGCGTCGGCGACATATAGCGTCGTCGTACCGTCATAGGCATCGATCACGGCCTTGACCGAATTGCGAATGTAGTTGAGTCCGTCGATGTCCTGTGAGTAGGGGTACCGATCGCTGGTGGTGTACGCATCGACGATCCAAACCAGATGTCCATTGAGCAGCACCGAATATGGATCGCTATCGAGGCGCAAAAATGGCGCGAGATAGGAAAGCCGCGACAGGATGTTCCGGCGAATCATGATCCTGCTGTGATCGACGATGTTCTCGGTGACCAGAAGATTGATATCGCGGAAGAAGAAGCTAAACAGCATCCGGCGCCACAGCCCGTTAACCGGAATTCCGCCGGTGCCCTTATAGAAAGAGAATACGTTGTCTGCGCCCTTGGGATAATCGAATTCCGGGGTCGCCGAATCCACCACAACGTAATTATCCGGCTCCTCGCCGAAATATATGGCCGGATTTTCCACCTTGAAGCCAACGTTCGACTCGGCGGGAATATTCTTGATGAAGAATACCGGCAGCCCCTCGCTATCCTTCTCATTGACCGGGCTCATCACCAGCCCACTGCCGTGCGTGAACTTCAGATGCTGGTTGACCCAGGTCTGCGCATTTTCTGGCAGCAGTCCGACGTTCAATTCGCGCGGCGACAGCATCACCTGCGTATAGTTATCGCCGATCTTGTAGCGATCGATATCAACATCGAGAAAATCGTAATACAGCCGAATTTCCTGCAACTGCTTGTAGGTATCGATAAGCGGGCGCGGGTCCCACAGCCGGATGTTGTGGAGCGTAGCCGCGTCGGCGTCCAGCGAGGCCCGCGTCACGGCGCCCTTGCCCGCAAACGGTTTGACGTCGATGTTGTCGAGCTTGTAGGCCGAGCGGGTCATTTCGATATTCGCCGTGAGGTAGGGCTTTTCGATTCGGAGCTCATCGGGCTTTACCCACAGCCGCTCGATCACCGGTTCGATGAAACTCAGCAACAGCGAGGGGCCGAACACGATCACGAATGCGATCACCGGCAGCCGCACGCCACGCGTGCCGACATTCGCAAAACAGAGCACTGCGGCAATGACGGACAGCCCCACCAGCAGCCATAGCCCGGGCTGCCACAGGACATGATCGACATATCGCAGGCCGTACACCACGCCGTTGGTATGAAACAGGAGTCCATAGCGCGAGAGGTAGTAGCTGACCGCGCGCTGCAGAAAGAAGATCCCCAACAGCACCGAAATGTGCGCGGTCGCCGATGACGTTATGCGCGGGGGCGATTCGCGGAAATCCAGCGACCCGCGCATCCAGTGAATTCCGACTCCGACCGCGGCGGCGAGGAACAGGATCACCAGAAACAGATCGCGGAAATTTTCCAGCAGCGGCAACTGGAAGACGTAAAATCCTACATCATGTCCGAAGGAACGATCGCTCAGATGAAACGGCACGGCATAGAGCGCCTTCAGATAGGTGTCCCACCCGCCGGCCTCGCCATTGGCCGGAAAAATCGCGATGACGGCGGCGCCGACCAGAACCAGCACCCGCCATGGGATGCGATCGCTGAACGCGCGCAGCAGCTCGGGCAGATTTACCTCCGTCATCTCATCGGGACGGCGCACCACCCGCAGCCGTTCACGATCGCGAGGCTCTCCAATCGCGGCAAATCCGCTGGCGGCAATCGCAATAAACGAGACGAACCATACGCCGACGAAAATCGCGACTTGCGCACCGACGATACGATCGAAGACTTCGCGATAGCCGAGGGTGCTGAACCACAGGAAGTCGATCAGGAAAGTATCCGCCACGCCCATCACGATCAACGTGACGATGAGGAGCGCGGCGACGCCGAACAGGATTATCCGCGGTCGCATCTGGGCTTATTGACCGTGCGCGATCTGCCCGACGTGCTCGCGCACGACGTTGGCCGGGCATAGCCACACGAACACCTTCAATGCGAGGTACGCCGCGAGCATCCAGTCGATCTCGCCGACCACCGGCACAAAATCGAGCTCGATCGCCGGCGGTGTAAACATTAGCAGCAGAATGAGGAACGGCACCGCCTTGGCAAAGATGGACACCCGCTCGTCCGTCATCAGGCGGTAGAACACGCGCACGAACTTCGGCAGATGCGTGAGCATTCCGCCGATGCGCGTGGGCGTGAGCATTTGCATGCGCAAAATCTTGCCAAACATGAAGGGCCTTCTTTCGCATCCATCCTAGCACAGCATTGCGGTACGATTACCACGCCATCTGTAATCGAAAGAACCAACCCTCGCCATCGGCGGGTTGCAAATTGCTGGACGATTTGGCCTAGGCGGAGCGCTTCAAGTATTGTTCGGGCGTCAGGGCCGGCACAGCGCTGCGTCCAGCAAAGTCTTTGAGATTCCAGGTGACGATCGCGTCCGCCTGATAGCGATCCGCCTCTCGCGCCAGCACCGCATCGCCCAGCGTCATGCGCCTCGCCAGATAGCGAGCAAGGTCGTCTGCATATGAACTCAGCCAACTGGTTGCAGGACCGTTACGTCAATCTAACCTGACCGGTCTGCGATTGCTGGACGACCGTGGAACGAAGAGGCTTTTTCAGTCTGATCGCTCACCCGGCTCCGTTCGATCCGTCGAGCGAGACACGGGCGCTATCGCGTCCCGGCAAGATATTGTATGCGACGTGCGATGATGCCTACGAATCGGATGAGGAACAACTCAACGCGTTTTATCGGCGCGGTCGCGGCCATCGTGCTGGTCCTGGCGATTGCGGTTGTTCCGTGCGCGGCGGAAGAAAACCTTCTGCTCAACCCGGATCTGAGTTCCGGTTCCTCGATGCCCGATCACTGGAGTCCGTCCCCCGGCGTCCAGTGCGACAGCTTCGAATGGTTTCATCCCAAGGGTGCGCCAGGTGAATTGAGGATAAGCAATGCTCCGGGCGGACAGGCGTTTTGGGCGCAAAAGGTGGATGTGTCGCCCGGATGGTACCATTTAAGCGCGAGCCTCCGCACGGAAGGGGTGGCGCGCGCGTTCCTTTCAGCGCGCTCGAGCAACCTCTATGCCCGGCCGGCTTGGGGGGCCAGCGATTGGGAGCGTCACGGCTTTTACATTCACATCCGGTGGAACGATCATCTGGACGTACAGTGCGGTCTCGATGCTCCGACTGACGCGAGGGCTTCGTTCCGCGATATCACTCTCAGCCGGATTTCCGGGAGTCCTCCTGCCGGCGCGCAAGAGATGGAGATCGACCAAGCGCCACCCAACTGGCAATCCGCTCAAAACGACCTTCGCTGGATCAATATTACCGTAATCTCTCTGCTGTGCGTTGTCGGATTAATTTACTATCGGTACGCCAATGGCGGAAAGGACGCGCCTCCGACCGAGGCCGAATCGAATCCACCGCAGAGGCCTTCCGGGGAGAGCTCGCTGTGGTCGCTAAATCTTCCGGAGCAAAGATGGCGCATCGCAGGAGTGGTCGCTACGTTCGGTTTGTTGCTGCTGATGTTGCTGGCGCTATCCAGAATTAAATGGGTGCCCGGCGCAGGATTTTCCATGATTGCGCCCGCCGCCAGGATGAGCGATGAGCCGCAATATGTCCTGTTGATAAACAGTTTGTTATTCGACCACGACCTTCAACTCCAGGATGACTACGATCGCGTTGCCCTTGGTGGGTTGGACGCGGGGGTCCGGTTCAGAGGTATCCCCCTCGATCATCATACGATTTTGATCAACCGACGCACCGGTCGCCATGGGTTAGCTTCAGTGGACGCAGCGGACCGTGTCTCACGCTGCGATCCGGGGTTCAACCCTCCCGAGGATGTTTACGAGGTACCGGCTCATCCCGCGGCATTTCCGGCCTTAATCGCGCTGGCGATTGCGCCGCTGCGCCCGAGTCTCTCGGAGGTGGAAGGAGACGCGGCCGTGGCCTTGGCGCTGATCGCATGGCTGGGAGCGCTGATGACCTATCTGGCCGGCCGCCGTCTGGCCATGAGCCGCTGCGAAGCAATGCTGGCACCTATGCTTCTGGTCTTCGCAAGCCCTTGGCTACCCTATTCGCGATCGTTTTTTTCCGAGTCCACCATCGGTCTGGTGCTGATATTTACCGTTTGGGCATTTACTGCAGATCGAATCATTTTGGCCGGCTTCAGTGCTGGATTCGCAGCGATTCTCAAGCCTCCGTTCGCGGTCGTGGGCGCCGGATTGGTCATCAACGAGTTCATCGCGGGTCGGCCCCGAAACGCCGCGAAGCTCTTGATCGGATGGGCCTCGTGCGGCGTGTCGCTCCTGGCGTTCAACTACTGGCTGGCAAAAACCCCGGTGATTTCGGGAAGCCTCGGGTTCACACCGTTCGCTTTCTATCATCTTTACGACACATTTTTGGATCCGGTCCATGGCCTCCTCTACTTTGCCCCGTGGACCATTTTTGTCTTCCTCGCGATTCCATACGCCTTGCGTTCCCAAACTTCGGCCTTGGGGCTCGTGCGACAGTTGGTGCTGCCGCTCGCTTTTTACATAGTGCTCCTAAGCTCGACAGGGCCGGGACTCAGTTATGGACCTCGCTATTGGGTGCCTTTTATGCCGTGGTTTGCGCTCGCCACCATTCAGATCATGCAAAGGGCACGACGGCCTGCGATCCTCGCCTGCGCCTTTCTGGTGCTGCTCTCAGCGCTGATCGCCATTCCCGCCGGATTGCGGTACTCGCAAATGTTTTCGACACCGCCCTGGGCCGCGTTGCGATGAGTGCCCGCGTTTGTGCAAATTCAACCGCCTGACCTAAGCCGATAGCGAAGCAGAGCGCCACGCTTCACTTGTCGGTTACAGTTGCGTCACCCGTGTTGAACACAGAGTCATCAGGTTTTGATAAGTTTAAGGGGAGTGCTCGTGCCTCCAAGGCCGACCCAACGTCCCACCTTCCGATTGCTGGACAACCATTGAATGACAAGGCTATTTCAGTCCGCGCTGGCGCGGCGAAGAAAGCCATTTAGGCGACGTAGGATACCGACTGATGAATCCCGTTAGGACCAGCTTGGGGCGCTGTACCGAAGCTATAGTGGCCGTATTCCTGGCCTTGGCTCTCAGCGTTGTCCCTTCGAAGGCAGCGGACGAGAACATTCTTCTCAACCCGAACCTTAGTTCCGGTTCCTCGACCCCCAATCACTGGCGCCCGTCTACGGACTCCGACTGCGACAGTTTCCAATGGTTTCACGCGGGGAACGTGCCAGCCGAGCTGAGAATCCACGATATCGTGGGCCAACAGGCTTGGTTGCAGGGGCTAAATGTGGCGCCTGGATGGTACCATTTTAGCGCGAGCCTCCGCACGGAAGGTTTGGGGCATGCATTCCTTGCAGTGCAGGCGGAGAACCTCTTTGCAAGATCAGATTGGAGCGCCAAAGATTGGGAACGACACGGCCTGTACGTTCACCTCCGGTGGCACGGCGACCTCGCAGTCCTGTGTGGTCTCGACTCCCCGACTCACCACGCGACGGCTTTTTTCCGCGATATCATCCTGACCAGGGTCTCCGGCAGTCCTCCTGCCGACGCACAGGAGATGGAGATCGATCAAGCGACGTCCAACTGGCTGTCCGATCAACGGAATCTCCGCTTGATCAATATTTCCCTGATCTCTCTGCTGTTTGCAGTCGGATTAATCTACTTTCGGTACGGCACGGGCGGAAAGGAATCAGGTCCGGCCGAGGCCGTTTCGAATCCACCGCAGCGACCTCCCGGCGAGGGCTGGATGTGGTCGCTCAGTCGTCCGCGCGATAGATGGCGCATCGCGCCAGTGGTCGTTTCATTCGCGTTGTTGCTGCTTATGTTCATCGCGCTCTCCAGAATCGCCTGGGTGCCCGGCGCAGGATTTTCAATCGTCGAGCCCGCGGCGACCATGAGCGACGAGCCATATTACATACTGCTAGTGAATAGTTTGTTATTTGATCACGAATTTGAGGTCCAGAAGGCCTACGATCGCGTATCAATAGGTGGAGCGGAAGCAGGAAGGAGCTTTCGAGGCCTCGCTATCGATCATCATTCGATTTTAGTCAACCGACGCACCGGGCAAACCGCGTTCACCTCAACCAATGTCGCGGACTCGACAGATCGCTGCGACTCCGCATTCAACTCTTCGAAGGACACCTATGAGGTGTCGGCTCATCCCGTCGCATTTCCCGCCGTAATCGCGCTGGCAATCGCTCCATTTCGTCCGTCGGTCGATGATGTCGAAAGAGATGCATCGCTCGTCCTGGCGCTGATCGCATGGCTGGGCGCTCTGCTGACTTTTCTAGTCGGCCGCCGCACCGGGATGGGGCGTGGCCAGGCGATGCTGGCGGCTATGCTTTTGGTGTTCGCAAGCCCATGGCTAGCTTATTCGCGATCGTTTTTTTCCGAGTCCACCATCGGTCTGGTGCTGATATTTACCGTTTGGGCATTTACCGTAGATCGAATCATTTTGGCCGGCTTCAGTGCTGGATTCGCAGCGATTCTCAAGCCTCCGTTCGCGGTCGTGGGCGCCGGATTGGTCATCAACGAGTTCATCGCGGGTCGGCCCCGAAACGCCGCGAAGCTCTTGATCGGATGGGCCTCGTGCGGCATGTCGCTCGTAGCGTTCAACTACTGGCTGGCGAAAACGCCGGTGATTTCAGGAAACCTCGGACTCACACGGTTCGCTTTCTATTATCTTTACGACACATTTTTAGATCCGGTGCATGGGCTCTTCTACTTTGCCCCGTGGACCATTTTTGTTTTCCTCGCGATTCCATACGCTTTGCGTTCCCACACTTCTGCCTTGCGGCTGGTGCGACAGTTGGTGTTGCCGCTCGCTTTTTACATAGTGCTCCTGGACACGACTGGGCCGGGGCTCTGCTATGGTCCGCGCTATTGGGTGCCTTTTTTGCCGTGGTTTGCGCTCGCGACAATTCAGATCCTGGAAACGGCACAACGTCCTGTGATCCTCGCCTGCGCCGTTCTTGTGCTGCTCTCAGCGCTGATCGCGATTCCCGGCGCCCTGCGCTACTCCCAGATGTTTTCGACACCGCCCTGGGCGGCGTTGCGATGAGTTGCCGCGAACAGTGCACGGTCGAATGTACAATCCGTCATTAAATCCTACCCTCAGATAATCCGAATGGCTGAACGAGGATAGTGCGGTCGCAGTGAAAGGATTCTGATAGAATGCAAAATGGTGGATGAGTCGCAAAACTCCATCGGCCCCAAGCGCCAAGGCCGGCACAATCGAGGAACCTAAACTTGAAGCGACACATGAAGCTGGGCGATTTTCTGGTTGCCTATCTGCGCAAAATCGGCACTGAGCATCTGTTTGGAATCCCCGGCGACCTCGCGCTCAAGCTATTTTTCTCGCTCGGGCGCTCGCACGGATTTCAGGTCCACACTTTCTCGCATGAGCCCGGAGTCGGTTTCGCGGCCGACGGATACGCGCGGGCGTCGCGCAAGATCGGCGTGATGTGCATCACCTACGGCGCCGGCGGCTTCAACACCATCAATCCCGTCGCCGGATCTTTTTCGGAGCGCGTGCCGATACTGATTTTCTCCGGCGGCCCCGGCGAGGAGGAGCGCAAGCTCGGCACCCTGATTCATCATCAGGCGCGCGAGATCGAATCGCAGCATCGCATTTTCAAAGAGGTCACGTGCGCCTCGGCCGTGCTGACCGATCCGCGCCGCGCCGCGCAGGACCTCCATGATGTGGTCCGCGCGATTTGGGCCGAGCAGCGCCCCGGCTATATCGAGATTCATCGCGACATGGTCGATCGCGAAGTCGAGGTGCCCGACGAGATCATCGAATGGGACGGCTATCTGCATTTCCATCCCTCCGATTCGCATAAGGTTGCGGAAGCGGCGCGCGAGACCGCCGAGATGTTCAATGCGAGCCGCAAGCCCGTGCTGATCGCCGGCATCGAGATTCATCGCTACAAGTCGTCGGCCGAGTTGGTCGCGCTCGCGGAGAAGCTCGGCGCGCCCGTATGCACCACGGTGCTCGGCAAGGGCGCGTTTCCGATGGATCATCCCCTGTACATGGGCGTGCACATCGGAGCGATTAGTCCGCCGCCGATGGTCGCGCGGATGGATGAGGCTGACCTCGTCATCAATTTCGGATGCCTCAAGACCGACATGAACTTCGGCAATCGCCCCCCGCACATCATCCAGGATCGCACGGTGTGGGCGGTCGATCGCAAGGTCGACGTGAAGCATCACACCTACACCGATGTCGGCGTGCGCGATTTCGTCCGCGCGCTGCTCAAGCAGGACCTGCGGACGCGTCGCGAGAAGGTGCAGTACGTCGATAATCTTCCGCCCGAAAGTTCCCGCAACGGACGCCACATCAAGGTGGCCGATATCCTGCGTGCGGTGAATGAGTTCCTCGCCGAGCACAAAGGGCATTTGGTCGTCGCGGAGTCGGGCGACATGCTGTTCGGCGGCCTCGATATCCGGGTGCCGAGCCGTGGAACCTACCTGGCGCAAGGATTTTACGCCTCGATGGGATTCGCGGTGCCGGCTGCGATGGGCGCACAACTCGGCTCGGGACTACGCCCGATCGTGCTATGCGGCGACGGCGCGTTTCAGATGACCGGTCCGGAGATCTCGCATGCGCCGAATTTTGGCACCAATCCGATTGTGCTCGTCATCAACAATGGCGGATGGGGCATCTTTCGGCCGGTCGCGGAGCGGCGCGAGCTGCTCGATATCCCGCCGTGGCCATATGCCAACCTCGCGCGCGAATGGGGCGGCGCGGGATTTCAGGCACGCACTCCGACCGAGCTGCGCGAGGCGCTGGAGAACGCGCATCGCGTGGAAACCTTCTCCATCATCGATGTTCGCGTCGAGCGCGACGACCTTTCTCCGGTTACGGTAAAGTACATCAAGGCCGCGGCGAAGCATTCGCAGCCGCCGCCCGAAAAGAAGCGCAGGTAGAAACCTTCAACATGGACAGCTACGAGAAGACCTACGAAGAGTTTCGATGGGACACGCCGGAGTTCTTCAACTTCGGCAACGTCATCGATGAGTTCGCCGCCAATCACGAGCGCGTCGCGCTGCTATGGGAGGATCAGGAGGGCAATCGCGCGCGGCTGACCTTCGGCGATTTCAAGGAACAATCCAATCGCATCGCCAACGTGCTGACGGATCTCGGCATCGGCGCGGGCGATCCGGTTCTGCTGGTTCTGCCGCGGATTCCGCTCTGGCAGGCGGCTTACATCGGCGCGCTCAAGGTCGGCGCGATCGTGATCCCGTGCACCGCGATGCTGCGCGAGAAGGACCTCGTCTATCGCGCGAATCATTCCGGCGCCAAAGCGATCATCGCCTCGGTCGAGAGCGCGAACACGGTAGGCGATCTTCGTACCCAATGCCCGACCCTCGAGCATTTCCTGATCGTCGGCAGCACTCGCAACGGATGGACGAGCCTTCCCGCGCTGATGAAGAATGCTTCACCCAAATTTCAGGTCGCGAAAACGCGAGCCAGCGATCCCGCGATTTGTTACTACACCTCCGGCACAACCAAGGAACCGAAGGCCGTACTCCATTCGCATAGCTACATCTATAGCCACAAGTTCACCGGGTTGAACTGGCTCGACCTGAAACCGACCGATGTGCATTGGACCACCAGCGACACCGGATGGGCAAAGGCAGCTTACGGCGTCATCTTCGGCCCATGGATGAATGGCGTGACGGTGTTCATGTACAACGGGCGCTTCGAGCCGACGCGCGAGATGGAATTGCTCGAAAGCTACGGCATCACGACTTTCTGCGCGCCGCCGACCGAATATCGGATGCTGGTGAAGGAAGACCTTTCGAAGTTCAAGCTGCCGAAGCTGCGCCACTGCACGGCGGCGGGCGAGCCACTCAATCCCGAGGTGATCGAGGTGTGGCGGCGCAATTTCAACCTCACGATTCGCGACGGCTACGGACAGACCGAAACCATCATCGTCGCGTGCAACATGCCCGGACTCGAAGTGAAGCTCGGCTCGATGGGCCGACCGTTTCCCGGGCACGACGTGCGCATCGTCGATGAGGACCTGCACGAGTGCGCCATCGGCGACGTAGGCCAAATCGCCGTGCGCGTGAAGCCCGAGAAGCCACCCTCGATCATGCGCGAGTACTGGAAGAATCCCGACGAGAACGCGCTGGTCTTTCGCGGCGACTATTACCTCACTGGCGACAAGGCTTATCGCGACGCCGAGGGCTATCTATGGTTCGTGGGTCGCGCCGACGACGTCATCACCTCGGCCGGCTATCGCATCGGGCCGTTTGAAGTTGAGAGCGCGCTGCTCGAGCATCCGTCGGTGATGGAGTCCGCCGTGGTCGCGAGCCCCGATGCCGATCGAGGCCACATCGTCAAGGCGTTCGTGCGCCTCAAGCCCGGCGTCCATGGAAACGACGCGCTCGCTCGCGAACTCCAGGAGCATTGCAAGCGCATTACCGCGCCCTACAAGTATCCGCGCGAGATCGAATTTGTCGACGACTTGCCGAAAACCGTCAGCGGCAAGATTCGCCGCGTCGAGTTGCGCCAGCTCGAGGAGCATCGCAAATCCGGAAATTAGATGGGGGTCTCATGCAACGACGCGAATGGGCGACGCTTGCGGATTGGTTCGACGAGACTCAAGGCGACGCGGGCGACCTGTGGCATCGCACGCTCATCTTTCCCGGAATTCTGAAGGTGATCGGCGCCGTCAAAGGACGCTACATCCTCAACGTCGGATGCGGTAACGGCAGCCTGGCGCGCATCCTCGCGCGGATGGGCAATCGCGTCACTGGCGTCGACGGTTCGGAAGGAATCATCGAACATGCGAAGGCGCGCGAGACCGCCGAGCCCTTGGGCGCAACCTACTTCGCATCGGATGCCGCGGATCTCTCGATGTTCGCCGCCGGCTCCTTCGACCTCGTCACCACCTGCATGGCGCTGATGGACATGCCCGATGCGGCCGGCGCGATTCGCGAGATGGGCCGAGTCGTGAAGCGCTCAGGCAGATGCGTGATGCTGTTGTCGCATCCATGCTTCGATGTCCCGCGTGCGTCGTCGTGGCTCACGGAATCCGGCTTCGGGCGCACGCCATCGATCTCATTACGCCTCGAACGCTATCGCGAGGTTTTTTCGGAGTGGCTGCGATGGAGTCATGACACCGAATTCGAGTTGCTCGCATATCATCGGCCGCTCTCATGGTACTTCCGCGCGATTCGCGACGCGGGCCTCGCAGTCACGATGCTGGACGAGCCCGAGCCGACTGCGGAGTTCCTCGAGCAATCGGAGAGCGCTCCGGCGGTGGCAGAGTTTCCGATGCATTGCGTGATCGAGGCGCGCCCGTTCGCGCCTGTTCGATAGTTGCCAGCCGCAACATCGGCGGCATAACTTCAGATCGATGCCGCTACGGACGAAAATCGAATGCCCCGAATGCGCGACTGACTTGGTGGTCAAGCGCGGCGGCGTATGTCCCAACTGCGGCGCGCAAATCACTGAGCACGTTGCGAAGATGCGCGCGCGCGAACGCCGCATCGAGCAAGTCGTCGCGATCTTCGGAACTATCGCGGTAGTCGCGGTTTTCCTCGTCACCAGCGGCGCCAGCCTACTCGAAGGCATCGCAGCCTACGCGATCGTCGGTGCGACGATGTATTGGGTGGCGCGTCGCACCTTCGTCTGACGTTTTCAGTCACTCCTCCAACCGCTTTACGTAAACGAATGCATCTCGCACCACGTCCAAGCGTCCGAGCGCATTGGAATTGCTCGCGATCGGCTAATACGAAACCGCGGCATTTCTTATGCGTATTACTAATGCGAGAGGAGGAACGGCCATGAAAATTAACAGGGGTGTGATGTCGGCACTGCTCGGTGTTGCGATGCTGGCGATTCCGATCACTGCGTCGGCGCATCGTCACGATGAAGGACAGTATCGAGGTGCGCTGCGGCCCTATCAGGCTTACCGGCCGATGGCGAACTTTCGAGTGGCGCCTCCAATGGCGATGACCAATCGTTTCTATGTGCCGCCCGCAGCCTACGCTCCCATGAGTCCGCGATACTATGCTCCCTACGCAACGGCTTCTGCACAGAGTTGCGCGATGGCGGCGCCCTACAGCGCGTATCGCCAGCCTTACTACCAGCAGCCTTACAACTATATGCCTCCCGGGTACGGCGCCTACGGCGCGCCGATGGGCGGCGGGCTCGCCAACATGATCCACCAACGCGACAGCGCCGTGTACCTCTATCAATTAGCGATGCAGCGCGGTAATCGCAATCGGGCGCATCATCTTGCCAATGACATTTCGCAGCTGAACAAAAATATCGCCAATGCCCGCACGCGCAGCGGCATCGGGCCCGCATACGGCAGCTTCAACGCTCCGATGGCGAGCAGCTACGGCAACGAATACCGAAACGGCGGTTTCAACTCTCCTCTCGCGAGCACTTATGGAAACGGATACGGCAATTCCTACGGCTACGGAAATTCCGGCTTGGGCTCGATGATGGCGCCTCTACTCGGCGGCTTCATCCACTAGCCCGCCTCTAAACAACCACGCTAAAACGGCGTCCGGTCAAATACCGGACGCCGTTCTTTTGTGCGGTCCGAAAGAGCTTACGCGTCGGCAAAATCCTTAATCGCCTTGAGAAGTCGCGGGCCGCGCTCTTCCGGCTTTGGCGCGAATGAAATGAATTGCAGCGCCGTCGTCGTCACTCCCGCCTTGAAGAACTCGTCGACACGTTTGCGGCACGTCTTCGCATCGCCGAAAACGTAGATGCGCTCGACCATTTCATCGGGAAGCGATTCGAGCGCAGCCTTGCGCTCGCCGCGATTCCACAACTCCATCGCCTTGCCGGCCTCGTTCTCGTAGCCTATTTCCCGAAAGAACTTGTTGTAGCCGGGAACGGTGATATAAGCGGCAAGATTGCGCTTGAACAGCGAGCGCGCAGTCGTCACGTCCTCGCCCACCGCGACGTTGATTCGGCATACAACGTCGAGCTGCGAGGGATTTTTGCCCGCCGCGCGCATGCCCTCGCGCGTATGCTCGACCATTCCCGGAAGCGAATCGGTCGTCACGAAGTTGGTGATGAGCCCGTCGCCGATTTCACCCGCCATCCGGCACATCGCAGAGCCCTGCGCGCCGAGGTAGATCGGCGGCGGAGGAACATCGAGCGCGAGGTCCATGCGGAATCCATTGATCTGCATCGATTTGCCATCGACGCTGTACTTCTCGCCCTTCATGATGGCGCGCACCGCCGCGACCGTTTCGCGCGTGCGGGTGTGGGTTTTCACGTACGGCACGTTCATCCAGCTTTGCACGATGGCGGGACTCGAAATGCCGAGCCCGAGGATGAAGCGTCCGCCCGAGAGATTGGCGACCGTCGCCGCCGACATCGCGATGAGCGCCGCGGGCCGCGTGTAGACCGGCACGATCGCGGTTCCGAAGCGCAGCTTGCTCGACAACATCGCCATCGCGGCAATCGGCGAAAAGGCGTCGCTGCTGTTGGCCTCGAAGGTCCAGGCGTCGGTGTAGCCGCATAGGTCGGCGAGACGAACCGCCTCGCCGATGCGGCGATTGATAAATGGGTCGATAGGAAGAGTGATCCCGAGTCGTCGCTCCATCATGTACTCCTGAAAAGGAATGCCACACCATAACGCATCGCGAGGCGACGCGGCCACCGCATCGTGATAAGCGCGATCGCGTGCGCGTTCCCCTGCCCTCATGACGCAGATAGAATTAATGATGAAAATATTGATTTGAGTCTCGGGCATCGGCGAGAGCCCGTACCAACTTCGACCACCTACTCATGTCATTCAGCCAGCACGAATGCGCCGCACGATTTTCCGCTGCATTTTTCTTTCTGATCGCGATACTTCAGATTTCCACGGCATACGCGCTGACGGTCGATGACCTCGATCCTTCGCAACAATGGAAGGTCGGCACGATTTCGTTCCAGGGCAATCGCATTTTCCCCGACAGCGCTTTGCAGGGCGTTATGCGCACCAAGGCGCGCCCGTTCTATACGCCATGGAAGGCGCGTCCGGAATTCGATCCGGGCGCATTCACCAACGACCTGAAGCGGCTGCGAATCTTTTACGAGATTCACGGCTACTATCATCTGCGCCTCACTTACGATCTCACGACTCAGGTTAAGAAAAAGGATCATCTCGTCAATGTCGAACTGCATCTGACCGAGGGCGCGCCGATCAAGGTCGAGGACATCGCAGTGAGCATCGACGGATACCATCCGCCCGAGAACACCGCTCCCATCACCAAGCTGCCGGTTCATCGCGGCGATATTTTCAATCAACAGGCCTATGCCGCGGGCCAAAACATTCTGCGGCTGTTCTTCGTCAATGCGGGCTTCGCGAGGACGCAGGCGCAGCGCCACGCGCGCGTCGACGTCGTCAAGGATACCGCGCGCATATCTTATACGGTCCACGTCAGCTCCAAGGCTTACTTCGGCAAAACCAAACTGCGCGGCAACAAGAAAGTGCGCGCGAAGATCATCCTGCGCGAGCTGGCCTACAAAGAGGGCGAACAATACTCCAATAAGAAGGTCGATGATTCGCGCACGCATATTCTGAATCTGCATCTGTTCAGTGCCGCCACGCTCACGCCCGATCTCGACAGCCCCTCAAGCGACATTCCGATCGATCTCAACGTGCGGGAGAAAGACCAGCACGACATCCAACTGGGCGGCGGCTACAGCACCCAGGACGATTTCGGCGGCCAGGCGCAGTGGAACGATTACAACTTCCTCGGCGGCGGGCGGCAGCTATCGGTACTGGTGCGCTACGCCGAGATCAACAGCCGGGTAAGCATCTCATTGAGACAGCCATACTTCCTCGATCAGCGCGCGCTTGAATTCAGCACTACCGCGACGCTGCAGGAGGAAGTCGAACAGACCTTCACGCTGCAATCAGAAGCGATCACGCCGCAGCTCACCTGGCACATCACGGAGCATCTCACCGGCACCTTCGGTTATCGGTTGATGTACGCGGATCTCAGCAGCGTCAGCAGCACCGTCGGATATGCGCTGGGCGGATTTCGCCGCAAGGGAATTGTCAGCGGACCGGTCGCGAGCCTGGTGTTCAACAACACCGACGATCAGTACTATCCGACGCGCGGCTCGATCATCACGCTGCTCGGCGAACAAGGGGGGGTCATCTGGGGCGGTGATTACAAGTACTACCGCACCACGCTGGAGGATCGGAACTACACCACCATCGCAAAGAATACCGTGCTCGCGACGCGGCTGAAGTTCGGGCTCGCGCAGGCACTCGGGCCCTCGCGCGACTATCCCCTCTTTCTGCGCTTCTTTCCCGGCGGCGAAGGCAGCGTGCGCGGCTATGGGCGATGGCGCCTCGGGCCGCTCAGCGTCTCCGACGAACCGATCGGCGGCCTCTCGCTATTCGAGGGCTCGGTGGAAGTGCGCCATCCGATTTATCAGAAGCTGGCGGGCGCCGCCTTCGTCGACTTCGGGCAGACCACCGTCAAGACCTACACCTTCCCGAGTCCGATCCGCTTCGGCTTCGGTCCCGCCCTGATGTACCAGACGCCGATAGGGCCGCTTAGGCTCGATCTCGGATTTCCCTCGAAGGCGCCACCCGGCGATGCGTGGTGGCAGGTCTACTTCAGCATCGGGAATTTCTTCTGAGCCTAGAGCGATGCGGTGGGTTTGGAAAATCGTCAAGTGGATCGCGGTCGGCCTCGGCGCACTTATCGTGATCGCAATCGTCGCGGCAGTCGTGGTGATCAATACCAACTGGTTTCGCGACACGGCTCGCTCCAAGGTGAATGCGATCCTGGCCGGAACTTTCAAAGGACAGCTCGCCATCGGCAGGATTCAAGGATCGATTTGGAGTGACCTCATCCTCGACGACATCACGCTCACCTACAACGGCGAGCGCATCGCGCACATCGAGCGGATGCGCGTCGCGTACGGCATTCTGTCGATACTGCACGACACCATCGATCTCACGCATCTCGACCTTAGTGGCGTCGAACTCATCGCAAAGCAGGATCGCGACGGTAAATGGAATGCTGCCGAAGCGTTAGCGTCGGCGCATCCGGCGGCGCCGGCCAAAGGCGGACGCAAATCCAATTTTCGCGTGCTGGTGCGCGAAGTCAGTCTCGGCCGCGCATCGATCAATGTGACGCGCGCCAATGGTGATACCTACGCGATCGAGAACTCCGGACTCGACGGATCGGTCTACATTCTGAAGGATGGGATGCGTGCGAAGCTGGATAGCTTTTGGGGTCACGTAATCGGACCGCAGCTACCACCGGCAGATATTTTCGCCAGTTTGACGTATGAGACGGCACTCAAGAAGAGCGTGATGATCGAGACCGTGAAGATCGACACGCACGATTCACATCTCAAGCTGACTGGCAGGGTCAGCGACCTCGATGCACTCAAGATGGATTTGACCCTCGATGCAAGCGCCATCGGGAGCGTTGATATCATCAGATTCGTGAAGCAATGGTCACCGCGCGCGAATCTCGCCGGCAACGTTCGTATCGAAGGCTCGCGTCCCGATTTGCATGTGACCCTCGCAATGAACGTCGCCGACGCGAAAATTCGCGGCCACGTGCATGCCGACCTCAGCAAGCGCGAGCCCGGCTATCGCGGCGCGATTGACATCTTCAACCTCAACCCCGAGCAGCTTCTCGCGTCGAGTCCCGCCGCCGGCGTACTGAACGCGTCGGTTCGCGGGCAGGGCGTCGGCACTTCGGTCGCGAATTTCAATGGCCAGGCGGGCCTGCGCATCGCGCGGCTGCGGGCCGCGCAATGGAATGTCGGAGATCTGATCGTCACCGCGAGCATCGCGAAGCAGATCGCGACCTACGACGCGAAAATTGCGCAGGGGCAGCGCGCGGGCGCGACCTCGCGCGGACGAATCGATTTTCACAGCAATCCGAAGTATCAAATCGATCTCGCCGCAATTCATCTCGACCTGCAGAAGCTGCAGAACCGTCGCGTCATGCACACCGACGTCAATCTCGTGGCGCAGGTCAAAGGAAGCGGCATCAAGCTCGCCGATGCTGATGCTACGGCGCGCGTTAACCTGAAGCGAACGGTGCTCGGACCGGCGAAGATTGATACCGGCCTCATACGTGCCTCGATCGCGCGCGGGCTGGTGCAGATCGCGCAAGCATCGATCAGCGCGGGTACCACCAAAGTGAGCGCCAAAGGACAAGTCGCATTGGCGGGAACTCGTCGAGGCGATCTTTCCTACAATCTGAAGTCCGATGATCTCTCGCCGTGGATGACGCTGGCGGGACGCAGTGGCAGCGGCAAGCTCGAGGTGGTAGGGCGCGCGAGCGGTCCTTTCAATTCGCTGACAGTGCGCGGCAGCGGCTCGATGGTGGCAGTACAGACCAGCGGCATCTCGATTGGCGCGGGTAAGATCACATACGCACTCGCCGAGATCGGCAACGATCGCGCACACGGCCGTGTCGATGCTGGCTTCGACAAGGTACATAGCAACGTCGATTTGAAATCCGTCTATCTCGGCGTCGACCTGCTCAGGCTTCATCCGACTGACGTGCGCATTCTGGTCGATAGCTGGGACGCGCAATCGCGCAATCAGAAGATCGCGGCGGAAGTTCGCCTGAATTCCGATGTGCTCGACGTCAGCCTCAACCAGCTCATGCTGCAGATGGCCGACGGAACGTGGCAGTTGTCGCATCCGACGAGATTTCACAAAGACGCGCGAGAAATCAGCGTGCATGATTTGCGGGTGGTCAACGGGCAGCGCGAAATCACGATGGATGGCCGCGCTGCCTATGGCGGCGCGCAGGACGTCTCGCTCGCGGTGAATCATTTCGATCTCGCGGACTTGAACCCGTTCATCGCGAGCAATCCCGGCATCGTTGGAATGCTATCGACCTCGATTCGAATCACCGGTACTTCGGCAATGCCGCTGGTCGTCGCGCGGATGCAGATCAAACCGCTCGGCGCGCACAGCTACACGCTCAGCGAGGTAGATGCGAACGCGAAATACACCAATGGTCAGATGGTCGCGGACGCCGAGATTTATCAGGATGCGACGCATCAGCTGATCGCAAATGCGACGATTCCGATGCAGCTCGGATGGGACAAGAAGTTCGTCGCCTACGCGAGCGGTGGGCTAAACGGCCGCGTGCATTCCAGCGGGATCAGCCTCGCGTTCCTGGGCGCGATGATGAACCCGCGCACCGTGCAGGGACTCGCCGGCAACATCTCGATGGATATCGCACTGAGCGGGCCGATCAAGCATCCGCAAGCGAACGGCGGTCTGTGGCTATCGGGCGGCAAGGCCAAGGTGATTCCGGCCGGCGTGACGATCGATTCGCTCAATACGACAGTGACTATTTCACCGCAGGCGATTTATCTGCAGGACCTGAACGCGCGTTCCAAAGACGGCAGCATCGACGCGTGGGGAAACGTCGCGCTCGATAGCTATCGTCCCAAAGCAATCGATTTGAGCCTCAAGATGAATAACTGGCCGGCCGTACAAACGTCGGAATATCTCGCGTACACCGCAGCAAACATCCGACTTAATGGGAATCTTGAGGCGCTCAAGCTTGGCGGCAAGGTCGAAGTCCTATGGGGCGTGTTCAAGCCGGAGCTCGACGTTTCTCGGCACCGACACGGTTAAGGAAGATGCGACGGTGCAGGTAGTTTACGACGGCGTCGCGCCACCGCCGCCTCCACCCGTGCCACCGTCGCCGTTCGCGAACGTGTATCAGAATCTCGCGATCAATCTCATCGCGCAAATTCATCGCAACACCTGGGTCAAGGTCGCGGGCTCCTCGGCGGAACTCGCGGGTCAAAGTGCAGGTCGTGAAAAAATCCGGCGGACCGGTCACGCTGGTCGGCAGCATCGATACGGTGCGCGGTCAAATCGCGCTCGCGGGACAACCACTGACCCTACAAAAAGGCGAAGTTACCTTCACCGGCGGCACTACCATCGATCCGTCGCTCGATATCGTCGCGCAACGCCAGCTCCCGCAGTACACCGTATCGGCGAATATCGGCGGCACCGCGAACAAACCGACGTTGACCTTCTCCAGCGATCCCGAAATGTCACAGGCCGACATCTTATCGGTGCTGATGTTCGGACGGCCCACCAGCGAGTTGAACAACGGGCAACAAGCGTCGCTGCAGACTCAGGCTGCGGGGATCGCGGGTAGCTATGCCGCCAACGCGCTGGGGCAGCAAGTGGCGGATGCGCTGGGCCTGCAGGCGCTGCAGTTCAGCGTCGAGAACGGCCTGGCGGCGGTCGGCACTTATCTCACGCAAGATGTTTTCCTGTCGGCCTCGCAAAACGTCGCGCCGCAAACCGAGCAGATCCCCGGCCAGCCGAGCCAGAAGGCCACCATCCAGTACTACCTCACCAAACATTTCGAGGTGGACACTTCCGAGAGTCGCAGCTCGCTCGGCAATGCCAGCGAGCTGGACCTGATCTGGCATACCACATACTGAATGCGCCAAAGTCTTATCGATGGCTACCCTCGCCAGTGCAATCCGGCCGGAGTATGAAGCCTCCGCGACTGGCAAATGGCTGGTCGCGGCATCCGTGATGCTGGGGACCTTTTTGTCGGTGATGGATGCGACGGTGGTCAACGTCGCGATGCCGCACATGATGGGCAGTTTCGGCGCAGATCTTCTTACCATCACGTGGGTCTCGACCGCTTACAGCATTGCGGAAATTATCATGGTGACGATGGCTGCCTGGTGGACCGCCTTGCTTGGTCGTAAGCGCCTGTTCCTCCTGTCGATGGCGCTGTTCATTTTCGGCTCGATCCTCGCCGGTACCTCAACCTCGCTGCATCAAATGATCTTCTATCGCGTGCTGCAGGGAATCGGCGGCGGCAGTTTGATGCCGTGCTCGCAAGCAATCGCACGCGAGACTTTCCCGCCCTCCGAGCAGGGCATGGCGATGGCGGTCTTCAGCATGGGGGTGGTGCTCGCGCCGGCTATCGGCCCGGTCGTCGGCGGATGGCTGGTCGACAAATACGGCTGGCAGTGGGTGTTCTACATCAACGTCCCGTTCTGCATCCTCGGGATGCTGATGGTCAGCTGGTTCGTGCACGATCCGCCCTACCTTAAGCGCGGCGTGCAGCGGGTCGACTGGACCGGCATCATCCTGCTGACAGTAGGACTTACCGCCGCGCAAGTCGTGCTCGAGCGCGGTGAGGAAGTCGACTGGTTCGCGTCGAACTGGATCGTCATCGGAACGGTTGTCAGCGCCATCGGAATCGCAGGACTGCTGATGTGGGAACTGACCAACGCGGAGCCGATTATCGATTTCCGGCTATTCAAAAACCGGCTCCTGAGCGTCGGATGCGCGATCGGCTCGGCGAGCGGCTTCGCGCTTTACGGCTCAAGTTTCCTACTGCCGCAGTTCACCGAAAATCTGCTCAACTATCCCGCGTATCAGGCTGGGCTAGTGCTGATGCCGCGCGCGATCGCGATGTTTCTCGTAATGCCTATCGTCGGGCGGCTTTACAACTACGTCAGCCCGCGGCTGCTGGTGGGCTTCGGAGTTACCCTCCTGATGTATGGTTACTGGCGGCTGGCGCACTTCGATCTCAACGTCGGCTTTTGGACTTTCGCACCGATCCTGATCCTGACGGGATTAGGCATGGGCACCGCAATGGTGACGCTGAGCACGGTCTCGCTCAGCAGCATTCCGCGCTCGCAAATGACCGGCGCATCCGGACTCAACACGCTCACGCGTCGCGAGGCGGGCAACATCGCATATGCGCTGCTGGCAACCATCCTCGCGCGCCGTACGCAGTTTCATCGCGCAATGTTGGTCAGCAACGTAAGCGACCTAAGCAGCGCATTCACACAAATGGATCAGGGCGTCACCCAGACCTTGCGGAACTACGGTTACAATTCCACCGCGATCGGTGGACGCGACCTGAGCCTCATCAACAGCATGATCAATCGCAACGCCACCATCATGGCTTACAACGATTGTTTCATTGCGCTGGTGCCGGTGCTGCTTCTCTCGATGGCTTTGCTCTTCCTGCTGCCCAAGCGCGGCTACGTACCGGAAGCCGAGGTGGCGGCCCATTAGCGATACGGTTGGCGACAATGCAGTCGCGCGGCGCGCGCGCATCCCGCGCATCGCAATCGAGTACGCGACGATCGCAGCGTCGCTGGTTGTGATCGCGACGCTTTCGTACATCAGGCTCAAGGGCACACCGAATGAGATCGACATCTCGGCCGCGATCGAAGGCGTCAGGACAGTCTTTAGCGCGACATTTCTCGCGGCGGCCAAGATCTGGACTTGCTGGGCGCTCTTGACGGTCATCGGCGCGGGAATCCTGCTCAGGCTCGACGACGAACTCCCTTTCTTCGATGCGATCCTCGGCGGCGCGAGCGGAGGTTGGGTCGCCGCGTGGATCTTGGGCCAGATGTTCGGCCCCATCGGACTGTTTCGCGCGCCGATGATATGGCTGCTGATGCTCGCGGGAGGCGCGTGGGTCCTGCTGACGCCCTCACGCCCGCGTGCGATGCGTTTGACCGCCGGGCAGCGCCTGGCGCTGCTCGCGTTCGCGCTCGCCGCAGTGGGACTGGTCCCGCTCGAGCTCGGCTCCCCCGCCGCGCCGTACATGGATGTGCTGGCGTGCCCGGCGTCAGTGCAACGCATCCTGTCATTCGGACGCTACCTGCCGTTCGACAACGACGCGTACGGGTTATGGGGGCCGCAGGCACAAACTCCCGCGCTCGAATTGTTCCTCGCGATGCTGGGGATGGCTTCGCGCACCCATCTGGGAATTCTTGCGCAAAGCGGCGGCATCGTTCCTATGGCGGCGCTGATGATCTTCGGCGCGTATCGCCTCGGCGCCGCGACGCTGGGTGACGCCGCGGGCGGGATCGCCGCGCTGATGCTGTTTTTCACCAACACTTTTCGCCGGATGGTGGGCATGCGCGGCACCGCGGTGGCATTCGCTCTGGTCGGGCTCGGCCTCGCGTTCGTGCTCGATCGCAAATCGCGCCGCATGCCGGTCGCGCTCGGCGCGCTGATCCTCGGAACCGCCATCGCAACGCATGCGATCGATGGCGGCTTTGCGATCGCAGTCGCGGGGCTCGCGATCTTCTGGCGCGAAGCTGCGCGTCCTCGCGCGATGCTGCTCAAGCTTACCTGCGTCGCCGGCGCGGTGATCTTTGCCGGTCCGGAGTTCGCGATCGCCAATCGCATCGCTTTGCCTTATCCGATCCTGCCGCTGGCCATGCTCGCGGGACTCGCGGTAGTCGTGACGGCCTCGCGCGCGCTGCCTCAGCCGGATGCGGATGCTGACTTCGACTTCGATATCGAGGCGCGCTGGCGTGATGCGATGATGGTCGCGATATTCGCCACGGCGCTGATTGTTTCCCTGACGCAGGATCCCAACGGCATCTTCGCGCAGATTTTCGAGCAGTTCCCGATACTGACGGCCTTCGCCGCGATAGGGCTTCTCTATATCGGCGCAGTGCGCGGACGCGATGCGCGATCGATCGATGGATCGCCGGTCGTGATCGCGCTGCTCATCACTCTTCTGGTCGAAGCGATCGGGCGCAAGCTCGGCGCGCTGGGCGGCTCCAATGCATTTCGGTCCGACATCGCGGACCTGCATTACAAGCTGGACGAATACTGGACGCCGTTTTTCCTAACCTTCCCCGCAGCGGTTCCGTTCGCGATGGTTTTCAATCACGGCCGGCGCGCGATGGTCGTCGCGGTGCTGCTCGCGATCCTCATCTACCCGTGGTATCCGCGGCCGAAGGGAAATTACGACTACGAAGAGCACTCCATCGCGGAAAACTGGGGAATCGACCTCGGGATCGCGGCTGATGGATACTGGGTCGGCACGCCCGAGCCGCGCTGGATGATGGGCGCCAAAGAAATGGAGCTGGTGGGCTTGCTCCGGCAAGAACAGAAGGCCGGCCGCATCACCATGAAGACGCACATCCTTCATCTCGCGCAGGATGTGATCGTATGGCACGAATGCAACCGGTTTTCGGTCTACAACGGAATCATGGATGACCCCATCGTCTACGACATTCCGTACAGCGACGTGGGATGGCTGGCGGGCGGCCGGGTGCGACAAATGCCCGCGCTGCCGGCCGCGCTCGCTGCGCGGCCGCCGTATATACTCGCGCAGGTGCCGGCGCCGATTGGGGTGAAGTTTCCGCCGGATGACTACGACTTGATTTTCAATCGCGAACAGCTAGAGCTTTATCGGCGGCACGACCTTATGTCCGGCAAATGATCCCTATGCAAGGAACCGTAACATGGCGCAAAGCAGTCGCCAGACTCGCTCCAACCTTTGGCTAAGATGAAAGAGTCTCCCTCACCATTGCTACTGCTGTCGCAGCGAGAGAAGACGCGTCTGCTTCTTGGGTCGCTGGCTTTCGCACTTGTGTTTATCTACCCGCTCTTCTCCAACCACGAATTTACGGGGCCGGTATTAAAGGGCTGGCTCAATGCGTGGCCGCACTTCCAATTCACCCGTGGAGTTCCCGGCGACGGCGACCGCGATGTCTTCATGAATTTGAGATGGACCGCTTTTTACACCTTCCGTCATTACCATCAGTTTCCTTATTGGAATCCTTATAAATGCGGCGGGATGTCTCTAATCGGCAATCCCGAGAACGGAGTAGTAACTCCCTTTCTGCTTCTGTATGCGATCTTCGGACTTACCACCGGGATTATTCTGGAAATCTACCTACATCTCGCCATCATGTTCGCGGGCGGCTATCTCCTGGGGAAAGAGTTAGGTCTCCGATCTATTCCTTCGGTGGTGGTCGCCGGAATGTTTGCTTCCAGCTCATGGTTGCCATTGCATATCGCGAATGGCCATCTCAACTTTCTTTCTATCGCGTACGTGCCATGGGTGTTGGCGATGGTTGCGGCGTCGTGGAGAACCCAGCGGTGGTATCCCGCGATGCTGGGCGGACTTTTCTGCGCGCTTACCCTGACTGAGGGTAATTATGGATTCGTCTTCGCCCTAATGCTGGTCGGCATCCTTTCCACGTGGCTAGCCATAGTCAACGCCAGTATTCGTCCGCTGGCCGCGGCGCTGTTAGTGGGTATCTTCGGAATAGCTTTTGCCACGATCAAGCTAATTCCGGTTTCCGAGATGCTAAAAATATACCCACGCGATTGGGGCATTTCGTACCACCTGTGGAAAGGCGTCGTAGTTTCTATTTTTACGAGGAATCAGGATTTGAACCGTCCTATGACGGCGTCCTTCTTCTTTTCTGAATATGGCGGTTACATAGGTGCTCCCTTCGCTGTACTGGCACTGGTGGGAATTGCGGGGAATTTCCGGAAAGCGATTCCATGGATAATCGGGACCTACCTGTTTCTCATGATGTATCGCGGCGATACCAGCTCCCTATGCGCTAACCCAGTGGCTGCGTCTATTACCGTTGGGCGGCAACATAGGTTTGTGTGGACGCTGGGTTATTCCATTGGTCTTTTGTGTCGGAATACTGGCCGCACTCGGGGCGCAATGCCTGTGCGACCTGCCTGTGACTTGGGGGAAGAACCTGGCACTCATTCTGGTAGGAATCGGTCTGGTCGACGCGTGGCTGGTTTGCGCCCCGAACTATCGATACTTCCTTCAGACCCCTTTTCCGGCGCCGCCGCCGCGTGAGGAATTCACTCAGTTTTGGGGTAATGGAGTGGGCGGAACCGTTGCAATGAACCAGCTCAACATGGGCAACGTCAATTGCACTTGTTGCGGATACTACATCCCTCGCGGCAGCGTTAGAGGCTACAATCAACCTGACTATCGAGGCGAGTATTACCTGATGGATGGCGGAAAAGTGACGCAGACTGAATGGACTCCAAACCGGCTTAGCTTCGAGATAGATACTCCTGCGGCGACCTCTTTGATCATCAATCAGAATATGTATCCGGGTTGGCGTGTCGCGCAAGGCACAGGATCAATTTACTCGTACGATGGTCGCATCGCTGTCCGGGTTCCAGCGGGTCGTCAACAGATCCAGGTGCTCTACCGACCGCGACACATACTATGGGCCTATATAATTACATCGCTGGCATCCGTGACGTTGATCGTGGTGTGGCTCCTGGAAACCGGCAGGCTCATTTATCCTCGTCAGACAGCGCAGGAGTAGTTTGCTCATCCTCCGCCGTATCCATAGACGCCAATGTGCCATACGCCGAAAGCAATTAGGAATACCGACCAGCCTATGAGTATACGAGTCAGCTGATCCATCTTCCCGTCCGGTAGTCCCAAGGCCATCAGCGCGAAGAGAAATGGAAACACATGCACATAGTGGCGGGTGCCGTATTGGACGAAACCATTGGTGAAGTAGAACAGGCTGGGAGTCATAGCTATCAGCGTTGCGACCAGCAAGGCGCCGGGCACCAGGCGACGGAAGCTCGGACGAAGCGCGAGAATGAACGCCGGGCTAGTCAATACTAGCGCTTGTCCGCCACCTTCCGGATGGATGTAAGGAAACCTGGCATTGATGCTAGGCGCCATGAAAAGCAATGTATAAAGATTGGTGGGAAGGAAGCCGAAGGAGAAGAGCTTGGGGACATCCGGCACGAAAACGAAGACCCCGCGATCAAAGAAGCCTCCGTACCGCACTATGTTGAACCAGGCATAGATTGCGGCGGCAAGGCCGAACCCCGGGCCGAGCCACATTAGCCGGCGAAAATCGCGCCGCTTCAGATAGGTCAGCAGCGTCCATATCGGCCAGGTGAACGCGAGGTCGTATCGCGCAAGGGCGGCCAGCCCTGCTGTGAGTCCCACGATACCTGGACGTGCGTCGCCGAAAACTTCGGCCAGCGCCAACATCGTGAAAGCGACCGCCACGACCATCGACATTTCCCAACTGCCGCCGTCGACGGCTTCATGCCATAGAATCGTGCCGGCACCGAAGAAAATGGTGAGCCACACCCGACTGTTGAGGGTGACCTTCATGCGACCTAGCATGAGCCATGCGAAAGCCACATCGAGGGCTGCGATTATGACGTTCGCGACCGATTGATTGGTGTCCATGCCCCAGATGGCGACGAAGGGAACCAGCAGGAATGCCGGCATCGGCGGGTGAAGCTGATAGCTTTTGCCGTTGAAATTTGCGTGCTCGATATAGTTAGGCGCATCGACCCAGACGTGGCCGTGAATAAACGCAAACGCCTGTCGCACGTGAGCATTGTACGGAGAGTCGTCATAGATCGTCGTAGCATAGAGGCTTAGAAATGCGGCGAAGACTGCCAGCAATCCCCAAACTTCCAGCAGAGTTTCGCCTCCGGTTACGTCCTGCGGTATCCGACTTATTCGTCTTCGAACTTGGTAAGTACTCGCCCATCCGATGAGACCGGCGAAGCCCGCGGAGAGGAACAGGAATCGATTCTGCTTGCCGTTATAGTGATGAATCAGCGGCGCCGCGGCTGCGACGGCCAGGACCGCAAAGAGGAAAAAATTGCGGCCGGTCGATATGAGCTTCGCTTGGTCGGCTTTGTAAGCGTGATAGTCGTCTGGCGGCACGGTCAACACCTAAGTGAAATCAATCGCTTGGTCAACGAGCCTCCGACCATCGCAATGTTTACGACGTTGCTGGCACTGTTGCTGGCGCATTGGCGCCCGAACCCGAAATCGCCGTATCGCTTCGAGCGACCTATTGCGGCAAGCTAGTTTTCGGGGCCGAACCCGCATATGACCGGGGGCAGCGGAAAATCTCGATGCATGTGTTCCTGAACCCAGCGACCTTTGTCGAATGGCTCAGCGAGTGGGGCTACCTCGGTATTTTCGTTTGCGTGTTCGTAGGCAACCTGGGAATTCCGGTGCCCGAAGAAACCGTGATGCTGGTCGCGGGCTTCCTCGCCGGGCGCGCTATCCTCGACCTGCGATTTGTCTATGTCGTTTGCGTGCTTAGCGCGGTCAGCGGCGATTGCTGCGGCTTCTTCATCGGCCGTCACGGCGGACAACGAATCATCGGGCGGCTGGTCACGCGCTTCGCGACGATGAGGCAACGCTACGAGCGCCTCCAGCTCTTCTTTCATACCCATGGCAGCAAGGCGGTCTTCATGGCACGGTTCATCGCGGGGGTGCGTTTCATGGCGGGACCGATGGCGGGCGCGGCGGGCATGCCGTTTTTCCGCTTCCTCGGATGGAACGTGCTCGGCGCGATCGTATGGTGCACGCTGGTGGTCACGCTGGGCTATCTCGTCGGCGACGAGGTGTATCGCGTCACGGAGCTGGCCCATCATGCGCAGCGCTGGATCGCGCTGGTGGCGCTTTGCCTGTGCCTCGTGTTCTGGTTTTTCTGGTGGCGCGATAAGAGCGCGCCGGTGGCACCTCGCCCGGAACCGTAGGTCGCATCAGGAGCAACCTTGCGCCGCGTTTGGTCGATGCTCGCGCTACTTGGTCTCTGCGTTCTCGCCGGATGCACTCCGCGCGAGGTCCTCAAGCTGCACTACCTGCAAGGATTCGTTCCGGGAACCCGCGCGATTTTCTCTCCCGCCAGCATCGCGGTCGCGCCGATCGCCGGCGACCTCGCATCGGGAAATCATGATGTCGGCGCCATCTACCAATCGTCGGGCAACCTCGAAAAGCGATTGCAGATGCTCGATGCCGGCGCAACTCTGCGCGACGCGCTGATGACCGCCCTCGCGGACGCCGGCCTGAAACCGACGGCGCTCGACGCCGGCATCGATCCGAAGGATCTCAAACCCGGGGTTGATGAAATGCTCTCCTGCGACCTGGAGCAGCTCGAAGTCCAGAAACGTTTCGGCGGCCAGCAGACCATCCACGGCGAGTACTTCACGATGACCTCGCGCGTGAAGCTGAAGTGCACGCTTCAGCGCCGCGACGGAACAGCGGCCTACGAAAATCAAGTGACCGGCATCGAGGAAGAGCCGCCGAAGCCGGTGGGAGCGGAGGTTTTCCTCCCGCTGGAAACCGATCCGGCCGAATCGCTCTCGGTCGCGATGTCGCGCGCGATCGGCGCACTGCTCGTCGATCCAAAATTCCGCGACGCCTTCCCGCAGTGGACCACGCCCTAGCGTTTGCAGACCGGGCATCGCCGGTACTAGCGTCGCGATCAAATCATCACATCGCAGGAGGAAACGCCGATGGCGCTGCTACCCTATGTCGACGAGACCAAGGCTCCCGAAAAGACGCGCGAGATCCTCAATCGCGGCAAGGTCAAGCTCAACGTCGCGCGCATGATCGCCAACTCGGACGGCGCGTTCTATCCGTTCTCGATGCTCGGGAACTCGCTGATGACGCGCGCGAAGCTCGACGCCAAGCTGCGCGAGATCGCGATCCTGCGTACCGCGAAGGTGAGCAAGTCGGTCTACGAATGGACGCAGCACGTGCCGATCGCGAAGTCGGTCGGCGTTACCGATGCGCAAGTTGCCGCGATGGACAATCCCGAGGGCGCGAGCTGCTTCAACGACCTCGAGAAGCTGGTCATCAAATTCACCGATGAGGTCGCGCGCAATGTGAAGGGCAGTCCCGCGACGGTCGCACAGCTCAAGAAGCATATGGGAGCGGCGGAGATCGTCGAGCTGACGATGTCGATCGGATTCTGGGGCATGGTCGCACGCGTGCTGGAGACGACCGAGGTTGACCTCGAAGACTTCGCCGGCAAGGTCAATCTGCTGGCAACCGACTTCGCCCGCCGGTGAATCTGTAGGATTATCGTACATAATGTAGATGGTCGTCGAATGGCAATGCGGCAGGAGAAATCCTGCCGCATTGCATTTTTGGCTATGTCGTAGGGAGTGTTTACGCGCGTGCTTTGCGCAGCTTCGATCGCGAGCGCGAGGCGACCCGGGCCGGCGCGCTCTTGCGCCGTCCGCGCATCGATGCCGGCTTGGCCATCGGCTTCACTTCGAGCACCGGCGCCGCTGCGATCGGCATCGCCTCAGGCTCCGGCAACAGCGCCTGCGCTTCGGCTATCGCCTGCTGCTGTACGCGTTCCTCGTTGCGGCGCTGGATGGCGATGAGCTTCTTTTCCTTCCAGCGGCGCAGACCCGCGCGCATGTAGTCGGCGTTGATGTCGAGCATTTCGCATACGTTGTCGAACGAGAAGACCCATCGCTTGTCTTCGAGGTTGATCCACTCGTCGGCATCGCGAAACAGCCGCTGACCCTTATTGGTGGCCGAGTCGATGCACTTCATGAAGCAGTCGACCGCGTCTTCCAGCACGCTCAAGATGAGCCGCTTCTCGCCTTCGAGCAGATGCTTGCGGCGCATCGCCTCGAAGTACTGGATCGGCAGCAGGGTGTCGGGCTCAAATAGCCCCGGCAACTTTTCGTCGAGAGTTTCCTTTTCCATTTTCCCTTCCTGATCAGCCCTCAGGTTGTCGCTGGTCGCCATCCGCCCCACCTCCTGAAAGGTCAGCTATGAGACGCAAATAGTGCTTCTTTTATTCAAAAAGACTATTCTGAGTCGTCTCCGTATTGCTCCTTATAAATTTCATTCCAGGCCATCTGTATGGCCTCCAGCTTGCCTTCCGTACTGGCTACTACGTCGTCGTCAAATTCGTCGAGGTCGATTACCCATTGGCGCAAGTCGGTGAAGCGAACGTCTAGTGGGTTGAGACCGGGATGATTCTCGATGAGAACGTCGGCGATGTCTTCCGCCTGGTCCCACTTCAATCCCATCGCCCTACCCTTAGACATAAGCATTTATGAGAGTTCTTCAACCGACTTTTTCTCCAATGCCTGTTTGATCGCGGCGTCCATAATCCGTTCGGCGAACGGGGTCGTCGCAATGTTAAGGTCTTCGGTTAATTTCGCTATTGTTTCGCGATCGATGCCCTTTTCCGCCTCCTCCAACCGCCCCGCCAACTCCTCGATCGCCCTGCGCTCGTCCAGAGCCACCAGATGCCCCCATTCTGCGAACTGTTTTCGCAGCGCTGCCAGGATCTGATGGGCTTCCGTGCGAGCCACGATGAGCAGTCGCTCCTCGAGGTCCTGCTCACCCAAATCGATGGCCTCTTCGAGCATTTTTTCGATTTCGTCGTCAGTCAGCCCGTAACTGGGCTTCACGTCGACCGAATGCTCGCGGCCCGTGCGCTCGTCGCGCGCCGTCACATTAAGTATCCCGTTTGCGTCGATGAGGAAAGTGACCCCAATCTTCGGATATCCGGCCGGTTGGCCCTGCAGCGGCCCCAACTTGAACCGCGCGAGGCTCCGGCAGTCCTTGGCCATCTCGCGCTCACCCTGCAAAACATGCACATCGACGTGGGTTTGATTGTCAACCGCGGTGGTGAAGTTCTCGGTAACGCTGGTTGGGATGGTCGTGTTCCTGTGGATAATCCTTTCCATCACGCCGCCCACCGTCTCGATTCCGAGCGACAGCGGAACGACGTCGAGGAGCAGCATGTCGTGCTGCGTACCCATCAGGACGCCCGCTTGAACAGCCGCTCCCAGAGCCACAACCTCATCGGGATTGAGCGAGCATAGCGGCTCGCGGCTGAACATCTTTTGAACTTCGCGCCGCACCATCGGCATGCGCGTCGAGCCGCCGACCAGCACGATCGCATCGATTTGCGAGGGCTCCAGCTTCGCGTCCTTGAGCGCGAGGCGGCATCGCTCGAGCGTGCGATCGATGAACGGCTTGGCGAGCTGTTCCAGATGCGCGCGAGTCAGCTTCTCGCGCAGGCTCAGGTCGGGAGGAATTTCAAGAATAAGTTCTGCTTCGTCATTCGAGCTAAGTTTTTGCTTGGCGTCCTCGGCCAGCCGGCGCGCGCTATTCCAGATATGGCGTTCGTTGCGGATGCTCTCGGGCAAATCCGCGAGCAGCCAGTCCACTACCACGGCATCGATGTCGTCGCCGCCAAGATGCGTATCGCCATTGGTCGCGAGGACCTCGAACACGCCGCCCTTCACATTGAGGATGGAGATATCGAAGGTGCCGCCGCCGAAGTCATAGACCGCGACGCGTCCCTCGGCGAGCTTCTCGAGCCCATACGCGAGCGATGCTGCGGTGGGTTCGTTCACCAGCCGCACGACTTCGAGGCCGGCGAGACGTCCCGCGTCCTTGGTCGCCTGACGCTGTCCGTCATTAAAGTAGGCAGGAACGGTGATAACGACGCGCTCGACTTTTTCGCCGGGTAATGCGGCCTCGGCGCGATGCTTCAGCGCGCGCAAAATTTCCGCGGAAACCTGCGATGGCGTATACGAGCGCTTGTCGACCTTGAATCGCGCGACGGGTCCGGTCAGATCAGTAAACGCATAGCGCGCCTGGTCCTCGGGCGCGAGCTCGGCGCTGCCGAGTCCTATGTAGCGCTTGACCGAACGGATTACGACGCCAAGGTCGCCGCCGGAAAACCCGGTCGCATGGATCTCGCCGTCGTTCTTGAGCGCCAATCGCGGCTCGACCGCAATCGCCTCGTCGCCGACGTGGACCTCGCCATCGGGCGCGATCGCGACCACCGACGGAAGGATCGTTGCGCCGGTTTTCGGGTCGGCGAGCACACGCGCGCGCTCACCCTCCATCGTTGCGATGAGGCTGTTGGTGGTGCCGAGGTCTATTCCGAAAATCCGCGCCATCGTTAAATAAGACGTTAAGCAGCCCGCAAAGTTTCCAATCCGCGATCGATATCGCGGAGCAAAGTTCGCAGGTATGCGATGTTCGAAAGGATGGTTTTTAGCTCTATAACAAGGCTTTGCTTTGCGTTTGCGCTGTCGCTGATAGGAGACGCGTCCCAGCGCGCAAAGTTGCGGGCGAGTTGCGCGACGAGATCGTTCATCTTCGCGGTCAACTCGGCGCGGCGCTTCTCGACTTCGATCCGCAGCTCAAGAGCTGCATCACCGCTCGCGTCGCGCAGATCGGAAAGCTGCTCCTGAACCTCGAAGACGGTCTCCGCCAACTCGGCCGGCACGCTCTTGTTGTTCTCGGCCAGCTTTTCGCCGTTGAGCTCCAGCCAATAGAGTCCGCGCGCGATCGGATCGCGCAAGGTGCGATAGCTGCGGGTCAGCAGCGCAGTGCCGGAAAGGCTCAACGCGCGAACATTTGGGGCGCTCGACGCAAATCGGTCAGGATGAATCTTGCGCCCCAGCTCGTGATACGCGGCTTCGAGCGCCAAGGTATCGATGGTCAGCTTGCGCGGGAATCCGAGCGCGGTGAAGCAATCGAGATTGGCGGGAACCGGCATCGGTGCACCGCACGAATCGCAAATCAAACGCGGCTCCTGCGGCCGCGCGCATGAGGAACATTTGATCATTTGAGGGTGCTGTTTTTCTATAAGGCCGAATTCCCCGCCCGCCCCGTAAATCGTTCCTAAACGACGAACGACTCCCCACATCCACAACTTCGCTTCACATTCGGATTGACCAGCTTGAAGCCGGCCGACATCAACTCTTCCGAATAATCCAGCTCAGACCCGTTCAAGTACAAAAAGCTCTTTTTGTCAACAATAAGTTTTGCGCCGTCGCGCTCGAAAATCTTGTCGCGCTCTTTGGCGGAATCGATTTCCATCCGGTAGGAGAGCCCGGAGCATCCGCCGCCAACGACCTTCACGCGCAGGCCCGCCTCGTCGCCCTTTTCGGCGACCAGCGTCTTGATCTTGCGGACCGCGTTTTCAGATAGCGTCAACATGTTTGTATTTTCGCTTCGCTTGGCTACTTCGCTTCGGCCTTCTTTTCAGGCGCGGCTTCCGGCTCGCTCTTGTGCTTGCGCCAGTCGGTGATCGCAGCCTTGATCGCATCTTCGGCCAGCACCGAGCAGTGGATCTTCACCGGCGGAAGATTCAATTCCTTTACGATGACGGTGTTCTTGATCGTCATCGCTTCGTCGATATGCTTGCCCTTCACCAACTCGGTGACGTAGCTGGAGCTGGCGATCGCGCTGCCGCATCCGAAGGTCTTGAACTTGGCATCTTCGATGATGCCCATCGTATTGATCTTCAGTTGCAGCTTCATCACGTCGCCGCACTCGGGCGCGCCGACAATTCCGGTGCCCACATCCGATGCGTTCTTGTCGAAGCTGCCGACGTTGCGCGGATTGTTGTAATGGTCAAGAACTTTTTCTGAGTAGGCCATGATGTATCTCCGTTCCGTCCTATTCCGCCTTCCATTGGACGGATTTGAGATCGATTCCTTCTTTCGCCATCTCGTACAACGGCGACATTTCGCGCAGCCGGTTCACTTCTTTCGATACCCGATCGGTCACGTAGTCGACTTCATCTTCGGTATTGAAGCGCCCCAGCCCGAAGCGAATCGAGCTGTGCGCGAGTTCCTCATTCACTCCCAACGCGCGGATGACGTATGACGGCTCCAGCGTCGCCGAGGTGCAAGCAGAACCGGAACTGACCGCGATATCGTTGATACCCATCAGCAGTGACTCGCCTTCCACATACGCAAAGCTGACGTTCAGGTTTCCGGGCAGACGCTCGGTCGGATGCCCGTTGAGATAAATCTCATCGAGGCGCTCGAACAGCCCCGCCTGCAGCTTGCTGCGCAGTTCGAGGAGCTTCTTGTTGTCCTCGTCCATATCGTGCTGAGCGATTTCGCATGCCTTCCCGAATCCGACGATGCCGGTGACGTTGAGGGTTCCAGAACGCATCCCGCGCTCATGCCCGCCGCCATCGATGATCGGTGTGAGGCGCACGCGCGGCCCCTTGGAGCGAACCCATAGCGCGCCGACGCCCTTGGGCCCGTAGATTTTGTGGCCGCTCATCGCGAGCAGGTCGATACCGTCTTTTTCCGCATCGACGGGAATCTTGCCGGCCGCTTGCACGCCGTCGCAATGGAAGATGACGCCCTTCTCTTTCGCGATTTTGCCGATCTCGCGAATCGGATGAATGGTGCCGATCTCATTGTTGGCGTACATGATCGAGATGAGCACGGTCTTGTCGGTGATCGCTTTGCGGACTTCGTCAGGATCGACCATCCCGTACTTATCGACCTTGAGGTACGTCACCGTCGCCTTGCCGGTACGCTCGAGCGTGCGGCAACTGTCGAGCACGGCCTTATGCTCGGTGACGCAGGTGATGATGTGGTTGCCCTTATCTTTGTAAAATTCCAGCACGCCCTTGATCGCAAGGTTGTCCGACTCGGTGGCGCCGCTGGTGAAGATGATTTCCTTCGACTTGCCCCCGATGAGCGCCGCAATCTGGTTGCGCGCGCGATCGACAGCCTCTTCCGCTTCCCATCCGAAACTGTGATTGCGGCTGGCGGCATTGCCGAACTTCTCGGTGAAGTACGGCAGCATGGTCTCCATGACGCGCGGATCGACCGGGGTCGTCGCGTGATTATCCATGTAAATAGGCAGCTTGGGCATGGCTCTTACTCTAAGCGCAAACGCGTCAAAACAATAGTGGACCTCACAAGTCGAATATAGCCATTCCCGAGGCAATCATCAATGGGAACAAGGGTATTGCCGGGCTCCTCAATAATAGACGACCAAAGGAGGCTATTAAGACGAACCTCGATCGATGTCAAGCGGAATTAAGCTGAACTGATGCGGCGGGCGGGAAAAAGAGCCAGACAAAACACAGAGGCACAGAGGACACAGAGTCGCAGCAGGCATCGGATGCGGGCCGCAACGGCCCTGTTCAGAAAACTAGGCTGCTTCAAGGGCCGCTGCGGCCCGCATCTGCTCCGAACTCTGTGTCTCTGTGGTTATCCCCCTCTTTTGGGAGTAGGAAGTGGCGATGGAGAACGACGACTACACAAGCCTCCTGACGACGCTCCAGAATGATGTCCTGGAAATCCTCCGCGCGTTCGAATCCCTCCAGGAAAATATCCGGCCCGGCACCACGGCCGCGAGCCAAGCGCACCTCGTCAGCGTGGTGAGCGATACTTTTCGTCGCTTCGAGGCGAGCTTCGCTACGCTGACGCCGCCCGCCGCGATGACGCAGGCGCATCAGCCGCTTTGCAATGCGATCCGCGAGCTTGAACACGGCATTCGATTTCATCATGAGCAAGCCCGGGCCCGAATGGACGCTCGCGTTCCTGCATAGCCGCAGCGCGTTTTGCCGCGGCCTGTATGGACTCTACGAACTGCGCGATCGATTGCCGATCATCGCCACGCATTTCATCCTCGCCGGAGCGACGGCGTCGGCTCAGGGAACTTCGGGCAAAGCGACGGGTTTCATCCAGCGCAAGCGCACCGACGAATGCTCCGATTGCACGCTCTACATTCCGGAGGATTATTCGCCCGACCGGCCGCTGCCGCTGATCGTCGCGCTGCATGGCGGCTATGGTCAGGGCGCCGAGTACATCTGGACGTGGCTCCGGCCGGCGCGCAGCCGCGGCTATGCCATCCTTGCGCCGAGGTCATTTGACGTCACATGGGACATGAGCGTGCCGAGCACGGATACGCGGTCTATCCTTCGCATGCTCGATGAAGTCAGGAGCGAATACGCGATCGATGCTGCCCGCATCTACCTGACCGGACTCTCCGACGGCGGCATCTTCACCTACATTATGGGATTGGAACAATCGCATCTCTTCCGCGGTCTCGCACCGGTTGCGGGCGCGCTTCATCCGGCGGTCGATCCGATGTTGCGGCGGGGGCTCGGGAAGGACACGCCGATGTTTGTCGTTCACGGCGTGCACGACTTCATCTTTCCGGTCGCGTTTACCCGTCAGACCTGCAAGCTGCTCAAAGACATCGGTTACAACGTGACCTACGAGGAACTTCCCGAATGGGGACACGCATACCCTTATTCGATCAATGAGCGGATGGTGCTGCCGTGGTTCGAATCGCTGCCACCGAAGGCATAGTGCCGATCGCTATCGAAACGCGGGGGCGACCTCTTTGGCGAACAGCTCGAGGTTCTGATCGATATCCTCATGACGGCACGCCCAGCTGATCATCACGGTGCGCGCGCCCGCATCGACGTATTCCTTGAGCCGCTTGCGGCAGTCGTCGGGATTTCCCCATAGCGCGTAGCGTCCGGCGATTTGCGAGAAATCCTGCGCGTAGTTGCGCCCGAGCGCTTTGGCGGCCTGTTCGCGCGCCTGCTCGCGGTCCGGATAAATCGACGCGAAGATGAACAGCCCGTTGCGAAAACTGCTCATGTCGCGTCCGGCCTCGACGCCGAACTGCTTAATCTTGCCGACGCTCTCGGCCAGCATCTCGGGCGTGTACATGTACGGCATCCATCCGTCGGCATACTTCGCCGCGCGGCGCATGGCGGGTTCCTTGCGGCCCGCCACCCAAATCGGAGGATGCGGTTTCTGAACCGGATGCGGCGCCAGCGTGACGCCGGAGAACTTCGTGTAGCGCCCTTCGAAGGTGACATCCTTCTGCGTCCATAACTTCGTGATCACTTCGAGCGCTTCGTTCGAGCGCGAGCCGCGCTGAATCACCGGCACGCCGCAGGCCTCGAACTCCTTTGGGAACTCGCCGCCGATTCCGATACCCATGTGAAAGCGGCCGCCCGAGGCCACATCGAGCACCGAGGTCTGTTTGGCGAGAACCGTGGGATTGTAAAGCGGGAGCAACACAACCGTGCTCATCAGCTTGATGCGCGAGGTTGCGCCCGCAGCGACTGAAAGGCTGACGATGGTGTTGGCAATCGGGCCGTGAAACATCATGTGCTCGCCGGCGCCGAGGTAGTCGTAGCCGAGGCTCTCCGCGCGCCGCGCGAATTCCGGAATTCCTTTAGCAGCGGGAATCGTCGCGCCAAATTCAAGTTTTTCCATATGGAGAACCTTTAGCGTATTTTGTGGATGCCTGCGATCATTGTTGAACTCGGTTGAACTCGCCGCGGTGATCTCCGTCTATTCTAAACCCGCGTAAACGCGGATCGCCTTTAAGGCCGCGTAAACGCGGACCCGGGCTGATCCGTCTAAGATAGAGTTTACGTGCTTCTCTCGATAATCGGCTAAACCCTCAACCTCCGCAGGAGAGTGAACATGAACCGAATGAAAACCACAGCCTCAGTTTTAACCGCAATGACCGTAAGCAGCTTTATATTTGCCGGAACCGGATTTGCTCAAGACCAATGGCAGCGCAATCACCCGGCTCGCACAGAAGTCAACCAGCGCGTCAGACGCCAGGACCGACGAATCAATCAGGGTTTGCGGCACGGCCAGCTAAATGCCAACCAGGCGAACCAGCTTCGCGCCGAGGATCAAAGCATTCACAACCAGGAAATCCAGGATGCCGAGGGCGACCATGGGCATATCACTGGCGCCGAGCGACGGCAGCTCAATCGCGAAGAGAATGCTGAAAGCCGGCAGATATACCAGGATCGCCACTAAGCATAAATCGCGGAATTCCGGCTGGGGGTCATTCGCAACCTCCAGCCGGTCGCCATTCAAGTGGATTTGTTTTTAAGGATCAGCAGGCGCTCGTGATTGTAATCCTCGAAGCCGAACTTGTACCACGCCGACGAGCCTATCCAGTTGCGATGGATGACTCCCAGCGTCACGTGGGTCATACCCTTTTCGCGAAACCAGTCCCGCGCGTTATCGATCATCGGGCGCATGATGCCCTTGCCGCGCCACGCCTCCTCGAGGAAGGCGTGCGAGATGTAACCCCAAATCGGCGGGACGCGCGCATCGCGATAACGCCGCAGATGCACCCATAGATAGCCGACCAGCTTGCCGTCGCCGCCGTCCGCCACCCATATCGCATGATGGTCGCGATGGAGCACGACGGTGAGCCATTCGGATGCTTTGCGCACGACGTCCCAATCGTAGCGGACGCGGTCATCGACGGATTCGTGATACGCGGCGATGCCCTGCACCAGGCGCGCGAGTTCTGGAACATCGGCATCGACGGCGGGACGAATTTGCGGAGGCATAGGAGCAGACATAACCACAAAGGCACAGAGACACAAAGGTCGGATCGGGAATTAGATGGGCGCCTAAGCGGCGCTGCTCGGATATTTGTTCGATTCCGTTAAAGGGCCGCTGCGGCCCGCATCTGTTCCGCTCCTAACTTTGTCTCTGTGCCTCTGTGGTTAGCTCGTCTTCCTCAAAATGGTCCACGATTCGACGCATCGAAGACTATCTCCATCAGCTTGCGCTCGGCGCGAATCGACTTCAGTGCGTTCTCGCGCGTCATTTCGAAGTCGCGCTCGATCCATGTCGCGAGCTTCCGCACGAGCTCCGACGGCTCGTCGCATGTCGCTAGCGACTTCGCGACACGACATTGGAGGGCGACCTTCTCGATGCCGTCGAGGCGTTCCAGACTCAGTGTCAGTAGCGTCGCATCGGGCAGAACCTGAGGCTCTTTGGCGAGCGCCAACCGGTATGGCCCGCGCGCGGTTTTCAGCTCGAATGTCACTCAATTATGCAAAGCCAAAATGGAAAGGCCTGTAAATTCAAGGCTTATTTGGCTTCGTTTGGTCAAAATGGGTCAAAAAATGAACCCCTTCATGAAAAAAGATGAACCCGTTCATCCCGTATGTTTCCGCGCGCTCGCTCCTTCGGCGTTCGCTCCCTCAACGTCGCTGCGGATGAGGCTTTTGATCGCCGATGCCAGCGCATCTTTGTGCACCGGCTTGCTGACGTGCAAGTCAGCGCCGCTGTCCATCGCGCGTTGGACGTCTTCTCGAACGATGAACCGGTGAACGCGATTATCGGCGTGCGCACCAAGCCGTGCGACTCTTCCCATTGCCTGATGCGCCGGATGGCTTCGTACCCGTCCATCATCGGCATGTTGATGTCCATCAGGATGAGGTCGTAGCGCGTCGCCCGCGCGCGCTCAACGGCAATCGCGCCGTTCTCCGCTTCCTCGAAGTCGAAATTCTCCTCGCGCAGATGACCGCAAACCATTGCGCGGCTGCTCTCGGAATCCTCGACCACCAGCAACCTGCCCCGACTCGACGCCTGCGCCGTATCCACCCGGGCCTCCGATGATTTCTGCATCCTGGACTTCTTCACAGCCTCTATTTTTCACCCATGCGCGAAATGGAGATAGAGGGAATCTTTTGTGGAGATGACTTACGCGGCGCGGGCGCTCGGTGGGCGCGGGGTCTTGATATTTACCCGGCTCTCCCAGAACAGGACCACCGGACCCGCGATATATACCGACGAATACGTTCCGGTGATGAATCCCACGAGCAGCGTAAATGCCGACGGGCGCAAAATCGGACCGCCGAGCGCAAGCAGCGCGATGAGCACCGAGATCGCAGTGCCCGAGGTCAGGATGGTGCGCGAGAGCGTCTCGTTGATCGCGCGATTCATCACCACTGCGAGCGTTTCGCGCCGCCGCTTGCCCGCATCCTCGCGGATACGGTCCGACACGATGATCGTGTCGTGCACCGAGTAACCGATGACGGTGAGCAGCGCCGCTAGCGTGGTGAGGTCGAATTCGAGTCGGGTGATCATCAGCGCGAGGAGCACCACGAGCACATCGTGGATCAGCGCGATAACCGCGCCGGTGCCAAAGCTCCAACTGACATGGCGAAACTGTATCGCGATGAAAATTCCCATCAGCAAGGTGGCCACGGTAATGGCGGCGATCGCGTCGAATTTCAGGTCCTTGCTGACCTTGGCGCCGACGGTTTCGACGCGTACAACCTTGCCGATGTTGGGCCCGAATTGCTTCGCCAAGGCCTCTTCAATTCGAGGCCCGATGCTGCCGATGCTCTTGGGCTTTTCGAAGCGCGCGAGGAACTCCTGGCCGCTGCTGCCGAAGTCCTGCACCGATACTTCGCCCAAATCCAGCGGCACCAGCGCCTTGCGGATAGCGTCCGGACTGACCTTTTGCGTCATCCGGATCTGAACCACGCTGCCGCCCGAGAAATCGACGCCGTAATTGAGCCCCACCGTGAAGAGCAAAATTATCGAGGTGATGTTGATGATCAGCGAGAGACCGACGAAAAATTTTCGCTTGCCGACGAAATCGAGATTGATATCCGGAGGAATTAGCTGCAGGGCCATCGTTTATTGTGATCCATCCTGGAACTTGCTTGCGTCAAACTTGTTCGATGTTGGCTGGTTTGCCGGTCGAGTTGGCGATCGGCGGCGCGCTCAGGCCGAGGCCCGTTTGCGCGAACTGCGCGGCGAATGCGCAGGTGCGGCTGCCGCTTTCGCCTCGGCCGCGGCGGCCTGCGCGCGGACCTTGCTGCATGAGGCGCACAGGTTCTGCGCGTTCTCGGTATCCTCGGTCAGGCCATCGTCGAGCGAATGGCACACCTTCAGGCAGTCGAAGCAGATGTAGTAGATGCCCTCGATGGTCTTGTTGATGCGCTCGCGATTGAGAATCCTGCCCCTCAGCTTTTCGATACGGATGCCAAGCAGGTCGGTATACTGACGCTTGATCTTGCGCCGGCCCGCTTCGTCCTTGGGAAGATCCGCATCTTCATCGGCCTCTTCGGTCAAATCATCGAAGCTGCCGTACTTGTCCTTCTTGGAGGCTTTAGCCGTCTTTTTGGTCCGCCCCATCGCTCGCACGCCTCCCTGGCCGGGCCGTGAACTAGCGTAACCGGCCAACGTGACTCGCGTTCTTCTCGCAAACCAAATAGAAGCCCTTGCGCCCGAAACCGGCGAATCTGGTCACCTTGCTGTCCCCACCGCATTCGGCGCAGAGGTGCTTATGCTGAACCTCGCCGGGATTCTTTTCTGCCGTCTTCGCTTTTTTCTCAGCCATAATCCTGACCCTCGAATCTATTATAAAGCATCAAGCCGGTGTTCACACGCATGGTGCATATGAATCGCCGGCTGATCAGTCGCAGATCAACCTAATTGCGGTCGCCCGAAGGGTCAAGTAGGGAAGGAGAACAAGCCAGACAAAACACCAAGACACCAAGGGTCGGACCAGTGGCGCTTGGGCGGTAGGCGCAGGATCAAGAGGTCGCGGCCCGGGGAGGAAGCCATCAGATGCGGGCCGCAGCGGCCCGCATCTGATGGCTGATTCCGAAGCTACGCTCTCTTGATCATGCGCCTGAAATGCGAACGCCACTTTTCCTACCTTGGTGTCTTGGTGTTTTGTCTGGTTCTTCCTCCCCTCCTTCTTGCGCGACGTAATCTATGCGAATATCGATAAAACCAGCTTGGATTCGAAGTTTAAACCCAACGACGCCGCCCTTCTCATCGATCGCAAAGGCCGCCGCTACCTCAAGATCCTGCGTCCCGGCATCAAACTGCTCATCCGCGGCGAGCTCGATGGCCGATGAGATCATCGGCATCGAGGAAGGCTCGCGCATCAAATTCTCCAGCGGCGAGATGTACCTCGCGCTGCGCCCCACTTATGCCGACCTGATTCCGCATCTGCCGCGCGCCGCCCAAGTCATTTATCCCAAAGATACCGGGCCGCTGCTGATATGGGGCGACGTGTTTCCCGGCGCGACCGTGATCGAAGGCGGCACCGGCGCCGGAGCACTGACGATCGCGCTGCTGCGGGCGGTCGGACCCAACGGACGCGTCATCTCATATGAAATCCGCGAGGACTTCGCGACCGCCGCGCGCAAAAACGTCGCGACATTTTTCGGCGATGCGCCCAACTGGACGCTGCATCTGCACGACCTCTATCAAGGCTTCGAGGAGACCGGCGTCGACCGGCTGTTCCTCGATTTGCCGGAGCCGGGGCGCGCCTTGCCCATCGCGGCGAAGGCGCTTCGCGCGGGCGGCGTGCTGGTCTGCTATGTCCCCACGACCGTGCAGCTCAAGGACACGTGCGAGGAACTTCAGCGCTCGTCGTCATTCGGGGAAATCGAATCGTTCGAAACGATGCTGCGGTTCTGGCAAGTCAAGGGGATGAGCGTGCGTCCGATGCATCGGATGATCGCGCATTCGGCGTTCATCATCGTGTCGCGGCGGCTCTCGGATAACGTCACGCCGCTGCCGCCCTCGCCTATCGAAGATGAGCGGGTGGTCGTCGATGAGGACGGCATCGTGAACGACGACCCCGACGACGCCGCGTAGTCGCTATCAATGCCGAAGCGCATCGCCATGATCATGCTGATGTTGTCAGTTCCGATTGCGGCTCATGCGCGTGAACTCGGGCCACTTGCTATCGGCGGCGCTCCTCCTTGCTCGAAGCAAAACGGCACCAGGGAGTTTCACAGTTCGGTCGTTCAGGATGGAAGCGTTTGGGCGTTCATCGTCGGGACCGCTCGTCGCGACTCATCCGGATGCCAACAGAGCGCTGACATCCGCATAGAAAACGCAGACGTTATCAAAAGCTCTTCGCTACCCTCGAAGGCCGAGGACCTCGAAATCGTCGACTTCTCTCCCGACGGCTCAAAACTGTTTCTCGCTGACGACGAATTTGAGGGGGTCCGGATTGCCGCGATGCCGATCGCATCCGGCGAGTTGCGGTGGAAGAATGTTTCGGATTTGCTCGGCTGGAAGGACTGCAGCGCGACTATCCAACCGCTGGGGTTCACCGTCGATGGTAAGCTGGCCGTACGCGCGGCGCCGTCCGTCATGTCGTCGCCGCCACATCCCAATTGCGTGTCGGAGGAACATCTGTATGCCTTCGATGAACATTGGAAACCGGCAACGCCCACTGCGGATGCGGTCATCCAGCACTTCGGAAAAAAGACCCGTCCGGCGTTTCAGCCATGCCAATCCGATCCCGACGTGACCGGCGAATGTTTCAACGTTCACGGAAGGCTCTCGGCCAAGAACGGTAATCCGACATTCAGAATATGGCGCATCGGAACCAGACGAGTGGTGGGAATAACGGACCGTCTTTACCCGTCGGAAGACGTAGTGATGCCCGAGCCACTCGCAGGAAAAATGGGATGGGATGTCGAGGCATGGGGCGATTTTTTCGTCTGCCCATTCACGGACGACCAGTCCGGCGTAATGCGAATGGTTTGCATCGAATCGGCCACCAACATCACTTTCAAGCATCGGGAACTCGGCGCTAATGTCGCCGCGAAACCATGACGCGCAGGAAATTTGTGCGGATAGCGGGGACCGCGTTGGCGATGGCCAATCTGCCCGCGGCGGCGAAGCTCGCGAGCGCCGCGTCGGATGAACGTCCCGCTCCGAACCAAATCGGCGGCATCACCTCGAATGACAATTTCTATGTGACATCATATGGCGGCACGCCGCTCATCGATCCGGCGACATGGCGTTTGAAAATCTCGGGGCTGGTCGAAAATCCGCTCGAGCTCTCGTATGCCGACATCCGCAGGATGCCGCCGCACAAGCAAACGCTGACGCTGGAATGCATTTCCAATCCGCCTGACGGCACCGCCATCAGCAATGCTGATTGGGTCGGGACGAAGCTGAAGCCGATTCTCGATCGCGCGCGCCCGCGACCCGAGGCGAAGTACGTCGCGATGCGCGCGGCGGATCGCTACTACACCGGCGCGCCGCGCGAAGAGATCATGCGCGAGGAAAATTTCCTGCCCTATCTGATGAATGGGCAGCCGCTGCCGCGCGAGCACGGATTTCCGGTGCGCATCTTCATCCCCGGCAAATACGGCATGAAGCAGCCGAAGTGGATCACCGAAATCGAATTTCTGCCGGTCGCGTTTCGCGGCTACTGGGAGCAGCGCGGATGGAGCCATACTGCGTGGCCCAAGGTCAACTCGGGATTCTTTACGCCGCGTCCGCCCGATGGCATCGCGACGATTCTCGGCGGCTCAGTCGATATCCACGGGGCAACCGATTTCTACGGCTGGGCGCTCGCGGGGCCGTCCGGCATCAAGCGCGTTGATATCTCCATCGATGACGGCGCGACGTGGCGCGCAGCCGAACTCATCGACAATCGCTCGCCCTATGTCTGGACGATTTGGAAATATCGCTTCGTTCCTACCGACTCCGGTTCGCGCGTCATCCGCGTCCGCGCGACCGACGGCAACGGCGCATCGCAACTGCGCGCGGATCGCCAGGCCGGCGAAGGCATCAGTTCGCAGGCGCGCATGACATTGAAGGTGTCCATATAGAGGATTCTGGTTTTCGCTGTCTTCTTGATCTTCCCTTGGTGTTCGATAAGGGCCGCTGCGGCCAGCATCTGATGGCTGGATTTCTGCCGCGACCCCTTGATCCTGCGCCTAACTTCTAAATTCCACTTGTCCTAACTTGGTGCCTTGGTGTTTTGTCTGGTTCTTTTCTTCATCGGGGACATACGAACCGAGCAACTTCATACCTAACGGTTTGTGCCAGTCGCCCGCTCCGATCAACATGAACTGAAGTTTTTCGACCACCCGAATCGACGCGCGATTGTCGTCGGCGACGACGTACCAAAATCCGCGTCCCTGTTCGCGCTTCATCGCGACGATTTCGTTCAACGCGAAACTCGCGAGTCCCTTGCCGCGATGATCCGGATGCGTCCAGGTATCGCCGATTTGCAAATCGCGTTCAGACAGGAAAGGGAATCGCCAGTAGCGGGGCGTGAATCCCGAGTAGTGCACGAGGCGGTTCGCGTGGTGGATGCAGATGGCGCCAATTTCACGATTGGCGAACAGCCGCGCGCGGTCGAGCGTCCATCGAAACGCGAATCGGGCGCGGATGTTTATGCCGCGGATGCCCGATGGCCACGGCTTTTTTGTGGAGGGCCACCATACAGAGACGTGATAGCCGGCCGGAAGGGTAATCGAATCGTGCGGCATCCATCCGGAGATTCGGTAAAAGAGATATCGATGCTTTGCCGTGTCAGTTAAGCGGGAAAAACCCTCGTGAGGAGCGAAATCCATTTTGATTACTCAAAAAATTGGATGAACGCATATTAGCGTAAGCAGCCGATAAAATCAACGTAGATTATTCTAACGAGGTTAAGAGTTGATAATACTTTACGTTTACTCTCTTGTCATCCTGAAGCGAGCCGTAGGCGAAGCTGAAGGATCTCGGGTGAGCCTAAGCCGCGAAAGTCACTTCAGCATTGGAAACATCATCGGTGCTCGGTTCACTCGGATGCTGAAAGTGAGGCGCGATGGTTAGGCGCGCCCGAGATCCTTCAGCGGCGCTGCGCTTGCTTCAGGATGACACGGAGCGAGTGGCTTGCCTCAATGAAATAGCGACCCAAAGAAGCTTCCAATTTTGCCGAAGACATCCGACTGACTCGGACTCGGTGCGGCGTACGGCTGCGGCGATGGCATCGCGGCAGGCATCGACAGGTCGGGCGCTGTCTCATGCGGTGCCGATGCGAGCAGTCCGCCATGCAACGGGCATTGCTGCGTCGGCGCGGATCCGATCAGGAACGGCAACGCGACAGTGCGAGGACATGCCGGCGTCGCGAGGCCTCCTGACGTTGGGTCGATGGTTGCCATCTCGATTCCCGACGGTATCGCGAAATCTTGCGGATCGTCGGGAGCCGTCGCATTCATGAAGTCCGCCCACGCCGGCAGCGCGGATTGCGCACCCGTCATCCCGGTCGGCGCGGGCTGATCGAATCCAACCCACACGCCGCAGACCACCTCGGGCGTATAGCCGATGAAGTATCCGTCCTTGTAGTCCTGCGTGGTGCCGGTCTTTCCTGCCGCCGGAAAATCGACGCCGAGGCGCGCCGATGATGCGCCGGTTCCCGATCGCAGCACCGCTTTCAACGCACCCGTTATCAGGTACGCCACGTTGGGATCGATCACCTGATGCGTATCCGGGGCATGCCGATAGACCTCGCGCCCGGTGCCGTCGACGACCGATTCAACCGCATATGGAGTTGTCTGCGCACCTGCGCTCGCGAAGGTCTGATACGCCGAGGTCAGTTCGAGCAGCGTCATCTCGTCGGCGCCGATCGCCATCGGCAGCACCGCCGACAACTCGCTATGAATTCCCACCTCGTGCGCCGTCTTCACCATCAGCGGCGGACCGAGCCGGCTGCCCACATACGCGGTCGGCACATTGAGCGATTCCGATAGCGCCTGCACGACGGTGACCTGGCCCTGATAGGTGTGCTCGTAGTTTGCGGGCATCCATCCGTCGAACGACATCGGACGATCTGGCAGTACCGAGGCAAGCGTGAGCGGCGGATGTATCGGCGAGCGATCGGGATCCATCGCGGCGAGATACACGATGGGTTTGAATGCCGAACCGGGTTGGCGCTGCGCCTGCGTCGCGCGATTGAACTGGCTGGAGGCATAGTCGCGTCCGCCGACCATCGCGACTATTGCGCCCGAGTTGGAATCGAGCGCCACCATCGCGCTTTCGAGCTGATCCGTCTTGAACTTGCGGCGCAGCCCGCGACGCGATTTTTCCAGCCGCGCGAGGTTGCTCTCGACCGCATCCTGCGCGTCGGCCTGATATTCGGTATCGAGCGTGGTGTAAACCTTCACCCCATTCAAATGTCCGCTCAGCGCAGGAATCCTTTGCACGATCGAGATGACATAGTCGGTGAAATACGGGGCGCGACGTAGTCCCGGCATGGTCGCAACCTGGATCGGCGACGCCTTCGCGGCCGTGTAGGCCGCCTGATCAATAAGGTCGTTCATGCGCATGATGAGGAGCACGGTATCGCGCCGGCGGCACGACAAATCCGGATGACGCCGCGGGTCGTATGCGGTCGGCGCCTGAATCATGCCGATCAGCGTGGCAGCCTCAACCGGCGTGAGCTCGCGCAAGTCCTTGTTGAAGAAGTAACGCGCCGCCAGTGGCATGCCCTCGATCGGCGTGCCGTCATACTCGCCCATCGGCACGTCATTGATGTAGCGCTCGAGGATCGCGTTCTTGCTTAGGCGAAATTCGATCACCAGCGCGACCGCCAGCTCGCGAAACTTGCGCGCGAAGCTGCGCTCGTGGCGATCCATAAACGTGCGCGCGAGTTGTTGCGTGATGGTGCTGGCGCCCTGGCTCAGGCGATGGCTGCGGAAGTCGTTGACCGCCGCCTCCATCATGCGAATCGGGTTGAAGCCGTAATGGTAATAAAACCACCGGTCCTCTGTATCGAGGAGGCCTTTCACGAGATACGGCGGCAGATCGCTGAGGTGAACCTCGACGCGCTCGGCAGGCGCGCCCGGCAGCAGGCGTCCGATCACCTCGGGCTCGAGCGCCGCCCTTTTCTGCGCGACGCCATAGGAATCCGCGAGGCCGGCGATTTTCTTATCGTGCAGCGAGAGTCGCATCAGCGCCGCCGGATAGTCGCGCGAGCCGACGCGGAACTCGCGGACGTTGATCCAGATCGCACCCGGCATCATCGCGAATTCGCCGGGCGCCGAGGGCGAATTCGTCTGCGTGTACGAAAGGCGATGCAGCCGCTCGACGAGATTCAGATGATCGATGTCATCGCCGACCTGGACCGTCGTCGGCGCGGAATAGATCGCCGAGGTCAGTGCGGCATGGCGTTCCTCGATCAGCGTCGAAATGTTTTCGTACAAGTCGGCGAGGTAAAATCCGAGCGCGAAGGTGAGCACGAGAAATGACGTGGTGCTCGCGATCCGAATGCGGCGCGAGAGCGGCCCCTTCCTCCACCACCTCGTAATCTTGCCTTTTCGCGGTCCGGCCGGACGTGCCACAGGTTCTCCTCAAACGCGCTTTCGGCGCGCTCGATGCCACATCCAATATACATGCGCACCACACCCCTGCGCGATGCAGCCCGGCGAATGGAATGCTTTGCCCGATTCATGTAGGAATGTTGCGCCGACGCTCGGCGGAAGTGGGGAATCGTGCAGGAAATGGGATTATTCGACAGGTTACGAAGCGCCATCTCGGGACCACGGCTGATTGACGAACTCGCGATGCTGGCGGGGCAATGCGAGGCGCTGGCGCATCGCCTGCGCCGTCATGCGGAGCGGGTCAGCTATCCGCCCATCGCGCAGGGAGTGCGAGAAATCGCTGACAAGGAAGCGGCACACGATCGCACGATGCGCGCAATCCTTTCGGATCGAGGGCTGTGGCCGCGTCCACCGATGGAAGCATCGCATGAAGGCTCGAACAACTGGGAGCGCTTAAGCAACGACCTCGAGATCTTACTGCAGTTCGCGCGCGAGCTGCATCGTCATGCGATGCTATGGGAGGGCGAAGGCGAGGACGCAAAGCTCGGCGAGACACTCATGAAAATTGCGGATGAGGCCTCGGAGGACGAATTCGAGCTGCGCCTCCTTGTAGCAAAACTCGACCCCCAGGCGCTGGATTAGATTACGGATACATCACGAACGGCGTGACGATTCTTGACGGGTCGTTCGCGAACGACCCGTTGAATCCTGATCGCGCGAAGCGCCTCCAATTTACCTGCTACAGGTAGCGCTCGAGGCCCAGGCGCTTCAGCTCTTCGGTCACGCGGCGCGTCTCCTGCGAGCGCGCGCGATCGATCACCAGCAGCGCATCGGGCGTGTCGATCACCACGATATTCTTCACGCCCAGCAGCACCATCAGACGCGAGTTGCTATGCGCCAGCACGCCGTTGGAATCGAGACTGAGCACGTGGCCGACCGTGACGTTCTTCTCGCGACCGCCCATCGCTTCCCACAAACCCTCCCAGGTGCCAACGTCATGCCATGAAAACTCCGCCTTGACGCCCAGCACGTTGGTAGTGCGCTCGATCACCACCCGATCGAACGAATCGAAGTCGAGTTGACGATACAGCTTTGCAAGGGCCGCTCCCTTGAGCGTCGCGAGCTTTTCCATCGCAACGACCAGCGCCGGAGCGTGCTGCGTCAGCACGCGCTCCAGCGTCGCGGTCGTCATGACGAACATTCCTGCATTCCACAGGAAGCGCTTCGATGCGACCATCTTCTTCGCCGCGGCGATTTTGGGTTTCTCGACGAAGCCCTTCACCCGGTATCCGCCTCCAATATTCGCGCCGACTTCCTGATAGCCGTAACCCTCGTCCGCGCGGGTGGGCGTCACGCCGATGACGACGATCGCTTTCTCGCTGATGGCTAAATGAAGCGCCTTAGCGAGGGTGTCGCGAAATCCGCTCGCGGGTGCGATGTAATGATCAGCGGGCATCACCGCGATAAGTCCCTCGCCGAATTTCTTCCGGATCACGGCCGCGCCGTATGCGATAGCGACGCTGGTCCCGCGTCCTTCTGGTTCGACGATGAGATTACTCGCAGGAATCAGCCCCTCGATCGCCTCGGCGAACGCTTTCCTCTGCGATGCGGTGACGAGCACGAAAATTCGCTCGCGATTGATGAGCGGTTGCAAGCGCGCGATGGTCTCGCTCAGCAGCGTGGTTCCTTCATCGATGGAGAACAGCGGCTTGGGCCGCTTCTCGCGGCTGGCCGGCCAGAACCGCGTCCCCTTCCCTCCCGCGATAATTAATGCGGAAGCTTTGACCGAAGCCTCTCGCGCCACGAGCTAGCTTCTCTTCCGATGTCCCTTCCCTAAAGGGAAGGGACCAGGGGTTAGGTCTGCGCTGCAGGCCAAGTCAGTCACATCGCGCCCAATTCTTTCAGCTTGCTTTCGAATATCGCGCGAATTTCATCGAGGCTCTTCTGATCGCTCGCCTCGTACCGTGTGACCAAGGCGGGTTGCGTGTTCGACGCGCGCACCAGGCCCCATCCTTTGGCGAACTTCACTCGCGCGCCATCGATGGCGATGACGTCATAATGCTTCGAAAAATATTCCGCGGCTTTTTTCACGACCGCGAATTTTTTGTCGTCGGGACAATCGATGCGAATCTCCGGAGTGAAGAAACTCTTCGGCAGGTCGGCAAGAATCTGCGCGAGCCCTTTGCCTTCGCGGCTGATGATTTCGAGCAGCCGAAACGACGCATAGATCGCATCGTCGAAGCCGAAATACTTGTCGGCAAAAAACATGTGGCCGCTCATCTCGCCGGCGAGCGCCGCATGCTCTTCCTTGAGTTTGCTCTTGATGAGTGAATGGCCGGTCTTCCACATGATTGCGCGCCCGCCGTTTTTCGCGATGTCGTCGTACATCCGCTGCGAGCATTTCACGTCGCCGATAATCGTGGCACCGGGCTGCTCCTTCAGGATCGCGCGCGCGAACGCGACCATCAGCTCGTCGCCCCATACTATGCGCCCGTTTTCGTCGACCGCGCCGACGCGATCGGCGTCCCCGTCATACGCGATGCCGATATTCGCCTTGCGCTTCGCCACCTCGGCGATCAGATCGCGCATGTTCTCCTCGACGGTCGGATCGGGATGATGATTCGGAAAGCGGCCGTCCATTTCGATGTGAATGCCGTAGGTGATCGCGCCGAGATCCTGCATCAGTGGCTCGGCCACCACGCCACCGCATCCGTTGCCGCCGTCGACGGCGACCTTCAGCCCGGGCTTGAGCTTGATGTTGGCGCGAATGAAATCGCCATACTCGGGCAGAATCGCAACGTCATTGAGCGCGCCCTTCTCCGCGCTGGAGTGGAAATCGCGCTTCTCGATAATGTCCGCCAGCTTCTGAATGTCGGCGCCGAAAATTGTGGTCGGGCCGATGCCTAATTTGAAGCCGTTGTACTCGGCCGCGTTATGGCTGCCGGTGATCATCGCGCCGCCATCCATCTTCCAATGCAGCACGGAAAAATAAAGGAGCGGCGTCGGCACGATACCGACATCGATCACGTCGATGCCGCTCGGCAACAGGCCCTCGAGCAGCAAATGGTGCAGGCGGGGCGAGGAGAGCCGGCAATCGCGCCCGAGCGTGATTTTGCGCTTGCCCGCGCGATGCAGCATCGTCGCGTAACCGCGCCCGAGGTCGACAATGAAATCATCGGTGAAATCGGTTTCGACGATTCCTCGAATGTCGTACTCGCGGAAGACTTGCCGATTCATTGGCGATTCATTCCTCTCCCCGCTATGTGGCCGCGCCCCGACTGCTCACGTTATGATGCGAGCTTGTGCAAGTTGCAACGATTCAGTCTATGCCGCCGCGCGCGACGAGGGGATAGCGGAAGTGGCAGAGCAGCATCCGCATCCCGTCGCTCTCGTCACCGGCGCCGGCCGGGGCATCGGGCGCGCGGTCGCGCTCGCATTGGCGCGCGAGGGCTACTCGCTATGCATCGCAGCGCGAACCCGCGAAGAGCTGGAGGAGACGCGGCGGCTATCGGAACTTCCCATCGAGCGCGCGCTGATCGTGCTCATCGATCTGGCTGACGAGGACAGCGCCGATGCGGTTATCGAAACGGCGCTCGACTTGTTCGGGCGCATCGACGTGCTGGTGAACAACGCCGGATGGGCCCCGCCACGCACATCGCTCACAAAGATGCGTCCTGGCGATGCGGCCCGTATCCTCGCGGTGAACTTGCGCGCGCCGATCGCATTTGCGCGGGCGGCCGCGATCACGATGACCGAGCGCGGCAGCGGCGCCATCATCAATATCGCGTCGAGCGCGGCGCGCAACATGGCCGCTGGCGAAGCGGTCTATGCGGCCGCGAAGGCGGGGCTCGTGGCTTTCACGCATGCGGCGTTCGCGGAACTTGGCGACCGAGGCATCAAGGTGTCGGTGATCATTCCCGGCCTCGTCGATACGGCACTCATCCCGAACAACAAGCGCCTCGATCGCACGCTGATGCTGACGCCCGATGATGTCGCGGCGGCCGTGCTCGACATCGTGAAATCGCCCGCGCGCGTGTGTCCGGTCGAGGTAGTGTTGCATCCGCAGCGCCGTCCCGAGCGGAGCAAATAAATATGTCGTTTACGCTCAGATTGACGATCGTGATCGTGGCGAGTGTGGTTGCCGCGACGATCGTTGCGCCATTCGTCGCGATGGTCGTCGCCGCGATGGGGTTCCACTTCCCTTTCCACGGATCTTCGATCGCACCGTGATGGTGCTGGTCGCGCTCGCACTCATCGCGCAATGGCGCGAGCTTCGCGTCCTCCCGATGCTGCGCAGCGGCTTCGCGCGTCCAGTTCGGAACCTGCCCCGTGCGACGCGAGGATTTCTGATCGCGATCGCCGCGGTCGCGATACTCGTCTACGTCGCGGTGATGCTCGGCGCGCATGCGAATGAAACTTCCGCCGGCATATGGCAGGCGACCGCGAAATATTTCCTCGCGGCGGTCGTCATCTCGATCATCGAGGAAGCGATTTTTTCGCGCGATCCTGATGGTTGGGATGGAAACCGATTTCGGCCGCACCTCCGCGCTGCTGCTGAGTTCCGCGATTTATGCGATCACGCATCTGGTCCGCTCGCCCGCGAAGTTTTATGTCACGGGATTCCATCCGCTCGCCGGGTTCGAGACGCTCGGGCTAAGCCTCGCACATCTCGCGAAACCCGCCGCCATGCTGCCCACCTTCGTGGGGCTGTTCCTGCTCGGGATCGTGCTCGGCGAGGCATTCCTCGAAACCGGCACGGTCTATTTTCCCATCGGCCTGCACGCGGGATTCGTGCTCGGCTCGAAGCTATGGCCGCGGATGACATCGGCGGGAGCCGCCCTCCCGGGATGGCTTAGCGGTTACGGTTCGCAGCCGCTGATCAGCGGCTTTGCTGCGTGGATAGTCGCGGTCGCGATTCTTCTACTGATCCGCCCGCTCACTCGCGCGCGCCGCGCGTGAGGCTTTCTGATCGTCATATATCGGCGCCATGCCGCGGGGGCGGGTGCGGTAGCGGCGATGCGTCCACAGGAATTGCTCCGGATAGCGACGCACCATGTCCTCGATCGTTTGCACGAAGCGCCGGGTGTTCTCGAGCGACGTCGGCCTCGGCGTCGCCACTGCGCTGAATCGGAATCTCATCCTGAATCTCGATCCGATGATGACGGCCGTCTTTCTCGCGGACGATGAATGCGGGGATCACCGGAGCGCCGGACATCGCCACCATCCGCGCGAGGCCGCTGGTAGTCGCGGCCGGCTCGCCGAAGAACGGTACCCATACCGCCTCGCTGCGCTTGGCGTTCTGATCGAAGGGGACTCCGACCATCTCGCCGCTGCGCAGCGCCTTGAGCATGGCGCGCGCGGCCGAATGCTTGCGCAGAATCTCTACGCCGCATCGCTCGCGTGCGAACGTCATCAGCGCGTCGCCGGCGAGGAAGCGCTGGGTGTGATGAACGAGGCTAATCTGATGACCATGCATCGCATGCGCGCAGGCGAAGAGCTCGAAGTTCCCAAAATGCGCGGATAGCACCACGATCCCCTTGCCGGGATATTTATCCGCGACTTCCTTCCAGTAGGAATATCGATCGTAAGCGACGCGGTCGCGCAGACGGAGGTGAAAGAATCCCGCCAGCCGCACATACTCGGCCGCGCCCTTTCCGAGATTGATGTACGAGGCGCGCAGAATGCGCCGGCGCGCTTCTTCACTGCGATCCGGAAACGCGACCGAAAGATTCTTCATCCCGATTTTGACGTGACGGCGATCGAGCCAATAGCCGATCAATCCACCGAGCATGCCGATCCAGTACAAGATGATATCCGGAATGAGGCTGACCGCGTGGAGGACGCCAGACATCAGATAGAAGACGATGCGGCTGCGGGCGTCCAGTTTGACGCCCGATGCTTTCACCTGACGCGCTTCTACGCTTGCGCGCGGTGCAGCTTCTCTAACCGGCCCAGCGCGATCCATCGAAACGGCGTCGGGGCTGCCGGCTCGAACCTTGGGCGGTGATTTAGGAATCGAGATTGGCTTCGGCGATGGCGTTCCCATCATTGAGTCATCGGACGAAATTCGTGTTCGCGTTTCGGCGCCTTCGGAATCACGACCAGGCCCGAATCGGTGACGAAGAAGCGTTTGCGATCGCGTTCCAGATCGTAGCCGATTACCTCGCCGTCGGGAATGCTTACGTATTTGTCAACGATTGCGCGGCGAACTCGCGCGTGCTGCCCCACCTCCGCGTAATCCATAAGCACGCAATCATCAACGCTGCTGTACGAATGGACGCGTACCGAGCGCCCGAGCACGGAGTTGCGAACCACTCCGCCCGAAATGATGCATCCTTCGGACACTATAGAATGTAGGGCTTCGCCGCGGCGGCCATCTTCATTGAAGACGAATTTCGCCGGCGGCTGATCGTAGTATGCGGTGCGCAGCGGCCAGTAGGAATTGTAGAGATTCAGATGCGGGCGCGCGTCGCGCAGATCCATGTTGGCATCGTAATAGGACTCCAGCGTCCCGACATCGCGCCAATACGCAAGGTTCAACTCGAAATCGCCGCGGATGCGATTGGTCATGAAGTTGTACGCATAGACCGGCATTCGCTGGATCAAATCGGGAATGATGTCCTTGCCGAAGTCGTGATTGCTGCCCGGCTTCTTGGAATCCTCGATGAGCGCACGCGTCAGCACCTCGGGATCGAACACATAGTTGCCCATCGAGGCGAGGCACATGCCCGGCGCCCCCGGCATCGAGCGCGGATTCTTCGGCTTCTCATCGAAACGGTTGATGCGCAGGCCCGAGTCGACATCGACGATGCCGAACTGATCGCCCTCTTCGACCCGCACCGGCAGCGTCGCGACGGTGACCGCAGCCTTGCGCTCATGATGGAAATCGATCATCTGCGAGATATCCATCCGGTAAATGTGGTCAGCGCCGAAGACCGCGACGAGGTCGGGCTTGTTGTCTTCGATCAGGTTGAGGTTTTGATAGATGGCGTCGGCCGTGCCTTGGTACCAGCTCTCACCGAGACGCATCTGCGCGGGCACCGGCGTGATGAAATGACCAGCCAGCAAGCCCGCAAATTGCCATCCGTCCTTGAGGTGCTCGATCAGCGACTGCGAGCGCCATTGCACCAAGACATAGATCGAATAGATGCCGGAATTAACCAGGTTGGAGAGGACGAAATCAATGATGCGGTATTTGCCGCCAAAGGGGACTGCGGGTTTGGCGCGATCACGGGTCAACGGGTACAGACGGGTCCCTTGGCCACCCGCCATCACAAGCGCAAGAGTCCTCATGCAGATGCATCCCTTTTGCTGCGCGATCTTGAGGGAAACAAAGCCCGCAGCGGCTACCTTGGCCAATATAGGGTTAAAAGATTCCACTGGAAAGGCTTGGTCGGCCGGGAATTTTATCGATTCGCCAAATGTCTGATTATCGTCGGAACCATGTAGATTTTGCGAAGTGTCGCAAAAAGTACACGGTTTCCTCATCACGCGACCATTAAGGAAGCAGGGAACCGGATGGTTGCCGTGGGAATTATGCTTATAAGTCCGATGTTTTCTGTAAACGTAGCGAAAATCTCAGAGAGGCACATGGATTGCTTGAAACTTTATCCCAATTCTTACGTCTATAGCGATGTAAGAAGCGGTGCTCAGTGAGAGCAACCTTAGCGAGGCCCCCCAGGAGGGGAGGTGAACTGAAAATGCAAACCACGACTTCGACCAACAAAGAAACCCGCAACGGAGCCACCAAGGGCGGCGTCGTTTATCGCACTACCTGCCACAATCCCGGATGCGGCTTCAGCTTCGATTTGCGCATCACGCCCGAGACCGTGAGCCTGCTGAGCGGACCGATCGCCTGTCCGCGATGCCGTCGCCACGGCGGATCGCTTAAGCCTCAGGGGCGCATCGGCGACAAGCTGTTTGCGGCCAAACTGACGTTCCGGGCGATGGGCACCGTACCTGTCACCTCGGATGACGAGGACGCCTACGGGAACAACTGATGCTGTCCCGGCGCGCCCGAATCGTCTACACTTGAACGCGCCGTTCCACATCCACGACCGTCCGCACTAAGTAAAGATGCGCCGCCCGAATCGGACGGCGCATCTGTTTTCTAGATGCTGCTCTCCACCAGAGCGGCATTTCTTTTAGACGCCCGCCAGAAAATCCGTCGTCACGCCTTGGAGGTTGCGAAGGCTCGGACGCTCCAGCAATCGCTTGATCCATCCGTCAACGTTGGGCCGATTAGTACCCGCCTCGATTCCCAAATTCGGCAGCACCAGGAGGCGCGGGATGAAAGCGATCTCCGCAACCGAAAAATCATTCGCAAGAAATTGCGCGCTCGCCAGTTCCTGATTGAGGTAGTCCAGCACGCGCTCGACCGCCTGATTGAGGCGCTGCAAACGCTCCGCGTTGCGTTCCGCGTCGGGCTTGCCCAGTTCAGCCATCAGCTGTCCGACCTGCGGTGTGAATGACGTATCGGCGAAATCCTCGAGGCGACGCGCGCGCGCCCGCATGGCGCTTGATCCGACCGGAGGCAGAATCGGAGGCTCCGGATACTCGTCCTCGAGGTACTCGTTGATGATGGTCGAGTCGTAGATGGTGGTGTCTTCATCGACCAGCACCGGCACTCGCCCGAATGGGTTGAGGCGGAAGAAATCGGGATGCCGATTCTCGCCCTTGGCGATGTCTATTTGAACGAAGTCGTATGTGAGACCCTTCTCCGCCAATGCGATCCGGACTTTCTGTCCGAACGGACAAGGAAGGAAGTCGTAAAGTTTGATCATCGTACGGCGACCCCTACTCCGCCTTTACTTCAACCTTGAGGCTCGCCTCCACTTCCGGCTGAAGCCTGACCGGAACGGTAAACTCGCCAAGTTGCTTGATAGGCTCCGCCAGATGGATCTTGCGTCTCTCGACGCTAAGTCCTTTCTCGCGCAGCGCGCGCTCGATATCGATAGTGGTTACCGAGCCAAAGAGCTTGCCCTCCTCTCCCGCATGCGCGCCGATAGTGATGACGAGCGCTTCGAGCTTTCGTTTGAGTTCGGACGCCTCGGTTTTCTGCACCTCGCGCTTGCCCAGCGCGATGCGCTTGTGATGCTCGAAAGCCTTGAGGCTTTTCGGGTTCGCCTCGACCGCGAGCTTGCGCGGGAAGAGATAATTGCGCGCGAAACCGGGGCGCACCTTCACCACGTCTCCGGTTCGTCCCAGATTGGCAACGTCTTCGTTAAGGATGACCTGTACGTTCATTTCTGATCCCGTCTTACGTTAAAGAAAATCGCTGAAATTTCCCGCCTCCTGGCTGGGAGGCTTGAGTCTACGAAAATCGATCCACATATCCAGCACTCCCGCGACGCAAACCAACACCGCCAGCACTGGATGCATGTGGTGATGATATAAATCGCCACCCGCGCGACCGTCGGCATGCCGAGCACTCGGAAATAGAATGACATGATCGCGAGGCCCTGGCAGAAATAGACCGCCGCCACGCATATGAACGCATCGAGCGCGATGGTTTCCGCAGGCTTGATGGCCAGGTAATTGAAACCCTGAAATGCGAATCCAGCCGCGAGCAGGACCCAAATCAGCCATTCGGGGGTCGACCACTTTGGCAGCTCCCCGAACAGATCGTAGGGCATCCGCGCCTTGCCGGCCCATCGCCAGAACGTCGTGAGGTTGAGCATTACGGTGGCGGCCGCCGCAATCGCCGCCAGCGCCGGGCTCAGCCGGATGAAGATGTCGATCGCGGTCGCTTGAGTATCGGCAGACAGCCCCGCATCCATGCCGATCGCTTTGTAGAAATCCTGCCCGCGCGCCATCCCCGCTTTGAGCGAGGATTGCATCGCCGCCAGCATCGCCTCGGGCGAGCCGGCCGCAATCAACGCCGCGGCGGATCCGGCGACGATCATCGCGCCTGCCGTGAAGAGCACGATCAGCTCGAATGGATAGCGGCGTTCCAGCATGACGCACAAGATCATCGTCGCAAGGCCGAAGCTCACCGCGTAGCTAATGCCCGCGCCTACTCCCGCGGCGATCGCGACCAGGACCCCGGCGAGCAGCACCGAAATTGAAGCGCGCCAGTATGGATTTAGTCGTCCCACCGCAAAGATGAGGATCGGTGCCGGCGCGAACAGCATCGCGAAGCCGCCCGCGATCGGAATCGCGGCAACCGCCAGGAACAGCGCGCCCGACAGCGCCGCCGCCCTAACCAGTCCGACTATCGCTTTACGTGACACGAAGCCTCGCCGCTCAGACGCCCAAGGTTGAGAACGGCAGCAACGCGACCACGCGCGCGCGCTTTATCGCGATCGCGAGTTGGCGCTGATGGCGCGCGCAGTTGCCCGACGTGCGGGCCGGAACGATTTTGCCGCCTTCGGTAATGAAGCTTTGCAGCGTGCGCACATCCTTGAAGTCGACCTTCAATGATTTGTCGGCGCAGAACCGGCATACTTTGCGACGCCCGCCACCCGGCCGTCCACGCCGCATACCGCCGCCGCGTCCCTCGCCTCCGCGCCCTTCGCCGCGATCGTCGCCGCCGCCACCGCCGCCGCGCGGACCACGATAGCCGCCGTGCTCCCCGCCGCCATGTTCATTTCTTTCTTCGTCTGCCATTTATGTTCCCGATCTTAACATCCTGATCGCTTCAAAGTCTGTTAACTAACTCTATCGAATCGGCCGTCACTTCATATGCGATATCGGTGAGGCCCGATTTGAGCCGTCGTCGTATCGCCTTCAAACTGCCCTTCACCACTACTTCCGACCCTGCCTTGAGGCTGGGCCGAACGCGCGCTGCTTCTTCACCTGTCATCACTGCGGCGAGGGCCAGATCACCTGCGCCGTCCACGATGATCCGCAAGACCGAAGTGCCCGCAGGTGTGGTCCGAAGCTCCGGCTCGGTAAGAACTCGGCCCCACAGCTCGATCCTATTCCCTGCTGCCACCTTCGGGCTCGGTTATTTCGTCCGGAGCGTCGGGAATTTCTTCTTCGACCGCGGACGGCACGTCGTCAGCATGCGATGCGGCCGCCGCGGCCTCGGCACGCTGGGCAGCCGCGGCCGCCATGCGAGCCTCGGTAGCTGCGCGCGCCTCGGCGATCCGACGCTTGCGAGCATCGATTTCCTCGCGCGCCTTGGCGACATCGGTCTCGAGCTCAACCATCACCGACAGATAGCGCAACACGGTGTCCTGCAGCTTCAGGTTGCGCTCGATCTCGTTCATCACCGCCGAGTCGGCTGCGTAGTCGAGGCGCACGTAGTAGCCGCGCCGCTCGCCCTTAATCTGGTAAGCGAGTTCGCGGAAACCCCATTCCTCGGTCTCGATGACTTCGCCGCTGCCCGAGGTGGTAATTCCCTCGAAGCGCTTGATGATGTCTTTGATTTGCGGTTCGCCCACATCGGGGCGAATGATGAAAATCGTCTCGTAACGCCGCATGCGCGGTCCTCCTTGTGGATTTAAGCCCCTCTCGGAGCAAGGAGCGAACACGACAAAGTAGCATCAGGGTTGGGGAGTCACAAGGCATCGGGCGACATTCGCCGTTGGCTGCCATTCGCGAACGATGCTCCCAAAACGTGCGTTCGATTGCGCCTCGCCGGCCCGAAGCATTCCGGTTGCCCCAATCATTCACCATGTCGCTTTTGCTCGTTGCCTCGTTCATCGCGAACCTACAAAATACATTTAACGATTTGTAGGAAATGCCGTCAGTATGACGGCGGGGGAGTTTGCGATCTTGGCAATGCCGGCACCATCGAAGCCTCCTGCTCCGACACGCAAGGTGTATTACGTGGCGCGCAGATCCAATGCGCCCTTGATGGCGGTCGGGATCGCCATTCTGGTCGCGCTCGCAGCAGTCATCCATCATCCCCAGCAGGCGAGCGCGACGCGCGGTCCGGTGCAGCGCCTGTACATGCCCATCAACATCGACCCGGTCGACCTCGCGGAAAAGCTCCGGGCCGGCAAATTCGACGTGGTTCAAACGGCGATCAAAACCGCCGAAGCCGCGGCGAATGCTGACCCGCGCTCCGAGCTGAATCTGACATACACGATGAGCGTTTTTGCGATTCCCGATCCGGCGATCGCCGACCAACTCAAGCAATGGGCTGCCAACTCGCCCGATTCCGCGATCGCGCACTGCGCGCGCGCGATTGCGCTGGACCAGGCCGCCATGCATGCGCGTGGGCATGAGGGCGGGCCGGCCTCGAGCATCCCGTCGGACGATTTCCTCGAAATGGAAAAGGATCTGAATCAGGCGATGATGGAGGCCGACAGCGCGCGATCGCTCGATCCGAGCCTGATGAACGCGTACCTGATCGCGATCGATGCGGCGAAGATGGAAACCGATCCGGTCGCGATGGAAGAAGCGTCGAAGCGCGCGCTCAACAAGTTCCCGCTCAGCTTGCAAGTTCATCTCACTTTGATCGCCTCGATGGCGCCGCGATGGGGCGGCTCGTACGATGCGATGGACAAGTTCGCCAACGAGTCGCAGGCGGGCGTCGCGCAAAATCCGCTACTCAAGTACCTGCTGGGATTCCCCGCGTTGGAGCAGGCGAAAGATCTTCAGCTTGACGAAAAATGGGACCAAACAATTCCGCTGCTCAATCACGCGATCGAAGTGGGCGGCGATTGGGCGCCGTTTTATACCGCGCGCGGAAAGTCACTCTATGCGCTGAAGAAGTACGACGACGCCTTCGCCGATTTTCAGACCGCCAACGATCTGTTGCCGGATGAGGCGGACAATCTCGCGATGATGGCGCTCACGTCGCATTTCCTGAACAAGCCTCAAGATGCGTTGGGCTTCGCCAATCGCTATATGAAAATCGGCGAATCAGATAAGGAAGTCGCCGACGTGCGCGAGTGGGCGGTCGCTAAAGTCCTCCAGCAATAGGTCCTCGCGTTCGAACCTTCCCTTTCATTCAACCGTTACGCGCTGCTCTTGCCAACGTCGGCCGAATGGGTAAAGAGAGAGCCACAAACCGCTCCGTTCAAGCTCACCTCGGAGGAAAGTGTCGTGGCCAAAGCGAAAACCAAGCCCGCTTCCAGAAATCGATCAGCCGCAAAATCAGCACCGAAAGCCGTCAAGAAAAGCGCTTCCAAAATCGCGACGAAAGCGCGCGCCGTCTCGAAGGTCAGCGCAAAACGCGCTCCCAGCGCGCCGCGTGAGAATCTGCCCAGCTATGATCAGCTTCCGGTCCGCGAAGGCGCTCCTGCCGGGTCCGCATGGGGCGTGTTCGGCGATCAGGATGAAGTCGGCACCATCAACCTGCTGACTCCCGCGCGGGTGCGTGCCGCGAAGGAATCGATCAGGAGCGGAAAAACTTTCGCGCTCAATTTGCCGATCGATGTTCCCAATCCGCCGCTCTTCACCCGCCAGGCGCATCGCCACACCATCAAGAACTTCGGCGGCGCAATGGAATTCGTCCTCGATGACTACCTCGACAACTTCTACCCGCAGGCGTCCTCGCAGTGGGACGCGCTATGCCACGTGATGCACCCGGTGCTGGGCGCCTACAACGGGGTGCCCAAGAACGAGATCACCGGGCGCGGCGGCAAGCGGCTGGGCATCGACAATCTGGCGCGGCGCGGAATCGCCGGGCGCGGCGTCCTTGCGGACATCGCGCGCTATCATGAAAGCATCGGCAAGAGCATCGATTGCAGCAAGGCCGAATCGATCCCGCTGGAGGATCTCGAGGCGACGCTGGCGCGCCAGAAGAGTCCGTTGCGAAATGGCGACATTCTGCTCATCCGCACCGGATGGACGCAGTTCTACTACGGGCTCAGCGATTCGGCGAAACAAGAACTGGCGCGTGAGACCGTCGTGCCCGGCATCGAGGGCAGCGATCGCGTCGCGCGATGGCTATGGAATCATCACCTCGCCGCGGTCGCATCTGATTCGCCCGCGCTGGAGGCGCTGCCGAAGCCGGAAGGCAATGCTGAGTTTTTGCATTTCCACATGCTCGCGTTTTTCGGGATGCCGATAGGCGAGATGTGGAACCTCGAGGAGCTTGCTGCTGACTGCGCCGCGGACAAGCAGTACGACTTCTTCATTACATCGGCACCGCTGAATGTTCCGGGCGGTGTCGGCTCGCCGCCGAACGCGCTCGCGATCAAGTAGCGCTTTCCTAAAAATGAAAGAGGGGCCGCGATCGCGGCCCCTCTTTTCTATTCGGCATCGAAGGATCGCCTTTAGTGGCCCGCTTTCACCATCGCATCGGTCGTGCAGAAGTCGCGATCCACCGCGCCCATGTTGATGTACCAGCATTCGCGCTCCGGCGTATCCGGCCCCGGCAGATAACACGTCGTAACCTGGCCGGTCTGCACATCGACGCTGGAAGCCGCGAGGATGAACTCGCGCTCGAACGGATAAATCGCCACCTTGGCGTCGGGCACCGGACGATCGCGATAGGTCGAGTCGTAAATTTGCGTCTTCCAGAGTTCGCCCTTGCGATCGTAGCTGTCGACATACGGATTGAACCACAATTCGCCGTCGATATAGACGATCGTCTTCGACTGCAGGATTTGCGAGGTCTTCTCCGGTCGCGGCGTCACCTCGATCACATACATATGCCGCATCTCCCAATCCTCGTTGCAGGTGGTGCTTTGACCATCGGTCGGACACGGCACCGCCGGCGAGGTTTTCGCATGCACGATGCCGAGCATGTTGCGCTCGCCGAGGAACTTGTAGTTGTACTCCTGCGGCTTGGCGGAGAATCCGCCCGCATGATCGGGATCCCACGTGGTCAATCCCGGCGATGAACTCAGAATTGTTTCGTTGACTCGTCGCACCCGTCGCGTATCGCTCAGATACGCCCACGCATCGTCGCCGCGATCTGCGATCCCAATAGCGAAATCTGATCCCACCGCTGCCACGGCCTTCGGACGGAGCAATGACCGGATAGCCCGCCGCACGCCACCAGATGTCGGTCTTCTTGAAGTCGGGATCGGCGGGCATCGGCTCGACCTCGGTGCGACCGATCTCGTAGTAGACGCCGAGATGTCCAAGCTCGGAGAGGTTCTCGAGTTTCTGCGCGCCGCCCGGATTGAACTGCGTCACCTGGCATTCGAAGAAGCGCAGGTCGGCGTCATCGGTGGCAATCGGCCGGAAGTTCGAGTTCCACATGATCTTGGTCGCGACGTATGGATCGTTCGGATCGAGCAGCGGAAACGGCTGCCCCGCGACATAGCCGAGCACGCTGCGATGGTCCGCCGAGAGCTGGACCTGCGATGAATATTGCTCGGTCGCAATCTTAAATGGCGGCGGCCAGTCTACGCGTTGCGACGCCACGATGTTCATCGCCATCCCCTTCGTAACCGCGAAGTAAGTTCCGGGACTGACGAGGTCCTTCACCACTGCGGCGTTTTGCGCCGTGATGTGATCTCCGGGTTTGACCTGCGCACTCGCAAGTGTCGCGAACGAAAAGATCACCGCACCGCATAGGAGGACGCGTGCTGATATCGACTTGATCATCTCCGGGATCGACCTCTTCAGAAGGATGCCACCTTCTAACAAGCATTAGGGCGGGGGCGCAACGGAGACTCTCCCCTCAGACGCGCGGGAACAATTCGCGGCGATAGGTGAGGAAGTTGCCGGTGACGCGCGCGCCGAGGCTCTCCGCGCATCGCCGCGACGGCCAGTTGTCGTCGAGCACCAGCGTGTAGCCGGCGTACTGCATCCCCTGATGCGCCATCTCGAGGAACGAGCGTGCCGCCATCGCGCGCGCCACGCCGCGCCCGCGCGCCTCATCCATCACGCCGATGTTGATGAGCGCTCCGCGAGTGCCGCCGCCTTTGTCGGGAGAAAGTTTCACGCCACGTTTGAGGGACGCGAGCGCTTCGCTCAAGTCGGGCACGCAGAATACCGCGCCGACGATGTTGCGATCGATCGCCGCGATCATCGAGAGATCAGACACCGGCGTTTCCCATAGCGAGGTGAGCATCGGGCGTACTTCGATGTTGGTGACGGGATTCCATCCCCAATGCTCGCGAAACGCGACGTTGGTGACGCTGGTCCACGCATCGATCGCGGCGAGGAAACCGAACTCCCGCCAACTGCGAAGTTCAATTCGGGCGCGCCGCGCAGCATCGGTCATGCCACGATAGCGCGCAAGAATCTCCGGCGTCAGATGCGCAGTGTAATCGAGCTGTCCGCGCTCGGTCTCGAATCCGGCATTCTTCAGATATCGGTGATAGTGCGCGGGATTCGCGCGTAACAAAAAGGATGGAAACCCGCCATAATTGTCGATCGCGTATGGATAATCGAGGAACGCCGCAAAGCCGCTGCGCGCCGCCTCCATCGCACGCTCGCGCAACCATGCCGCAGCGGCATCCAGCAGCATCTTGGCCGCGTCGTCCTCGTCGGGCATCGCCTCGAAATGGATCAACTGGCCGAGCTTCGCCTTCCAATGTTCGTTGTAGCGGTGATTGATGACTGCGCTCACGCGCGCGACGGTGCGGCCGTCGCGACGCGCCACGAACGGCTCCAGCTCGAGGAACGAACTGAGCGGACTTCTGTGCGAGAGCATATCGACTTCGTTCTGGATGTCGGGCGGCCACCACGCCTTGCGGTCGGCATAGACCGTGAACGGCAGTCGCGCGAAATCCTCCAGCTCGGCGCGGCTACGCGGATTTTCTATGCTGACGCCCGCGGAATTCATCGATAAACTCGCTCCCACATCATTACAGCTTCCGGTGTGATGGGTGCTACAGGGTCGCGGATGTTAGCGGGAAAATGCTTATCGTCTTCATCGCAGGACTCATCCTCGCACTAGCGTCGCCCTCGCCGGCTGCGCAGTTGCCCGGCGCCACGCTGCACGTTGGAGGCGCGAATATCGAGGTGAGCTTCGAGGAGGGAAACCTCAGCCTCGCTCGCGCGCCGGTACTCGATTGGATCGCGGAATCGGCGTGCGCGGTGACCGAATACTACGGCCACTTTCCGGTATCGCATCTTCGCGTCATCATCGTCCCGCTCGATCGCGGCAAGGGCGTGGTCTTCGGACGCACCTTCGTACCCGGCTCCGTTCCTGTCATTCGGGTGCTGATCGGCGCCGTCGCATCGGAGGCGGACCTGCACGAGGACTGGGTCATGACGCATGAAATGGTCCATCTGGCGTTCCCCTCCGTGCCGCATGAGCATCATTGGATCGAGGAAGGAATCGCGACGTACGTCGAGCCCATCGCGCGCGCGCAAGTCGGCGATCTCACGTCGGCCAAGGTCTGGCGCGATATGGTCGACGGACTTCCGCATGGCCTTCCCGACGCAGGCGATCGAGGGCTGGACAATACGCATACGTGGGGGCGAACGTACTGGGGCGGTGCGATGTTCTGTCTGCTCGCCGATGTCGACATTCATCGGCGCACGAATAACAAGTTCGGCCTGCAGGACGCGCTGCGCGCGATCGCGAAGGCCGGCAACATGCTCGATGATTGGCCGCTGACTCGCGTGCTGAAAGTCGGCGACGACGCGATCGGGGTTCCGGTCCTGATGGAGCTATACGCGAAGATGAAAGACGCACCGTACGATCCGAACCTTCCCGAGCTATGGCAGCGCCTCGGCGTCAAGGTTGCGGGAGACTCGGTGAATTTCGATTCTGCTGCACCCGAGGCCTCGATCGTGACCTCGATCATGAAGCCGCGCGGCGGTCGCTCGATCTGCGCAAAGGAGCTATCTCGATGAAAGCGCTGGTGAAGTTCGGATTGCGCCGAACGTATCACCTGCGATGGCTCGCGCCGCTGCTGATGCGGCTCTTCCTCGGTTACTTCTTCATGGAGACCGGATGGGGCAAGATTCACAACCTCGATGCCTTCACGCAGCGCTTCGCTGGATGGGGCATTCCGCATCCGGCATTCAACGCCGCGCTCTCGGCGTACACCGAATTTATCGGTGGGGCGCTGACGATCGCCGGCCTCTTCACGCGCATCGTCTCGATTCCGATGATCATCAACATGGCGGTGGCGATTCTAAGCGTGAAGATCAAAGACGTTCACGGCCTTAACGATTTCGTCGAGCTCGACGAGCCGCTATACGCGCTGGGATTTTTCTGGCTGATGATGGCGGGGCCGGGCGCGGTCAGTCTCGATTATTTCATCGAGCGATATTTCAGGCTGCCGAGATGGTCGGAATCGCGGTCCGATGAATCGTGAAGTCTAGCCGCGGACCAGGATGCCGTCGCGCAGCCATCCATCGAGGCGCTGATTGATCGCGACGGCAGGATTTTCTTCTTCGACGGCGCTCGCGATCATCTCGCAAATTTCCGCGAATGTGCATCCTAACGCGATTGCCTCTAGCTCATCGCGCTCGGCCGCAACGATCTCGCGATAATACACGCGGTTGCTACTCCGCCAGATCAGCATGCTCATCGCGCCGGACGGAGGCGGCGATGGTTCTTCGCCGCGCTCGATCGCGCCGAGAATCGCGGCGACGTTCCATTGAAGCTGGAGGACAAGCGTCGCCGGATGCCGAATCAGTTTCAGCGCGGGCCACTCCGTCGGCGCGATCGCACGCATCGCTTCAGCATCGAGCGGCGCCGAATCATCCGCGTGAAAGACATCGATCAAAGCACGTTCCATCCGCGCGAGGTCCGCGAGAAATGGAAACTCCTCTCGCATCGGATGGCTGGCGATGAAGTCGGCGAAGTGCTTGCCCGCGTATGCGATCGAGAAATGCTCCGGCGGATATTCGATCAGATAGCCGGTGACGAGATTATGAAACCGATCGTCGCCTAATGCCGCCAGCGTCGCAGGAAAATCCTCCTTGAGCACATCGAGGATGCGATAGAAATACATGTTCGCATAGATGTCGACGCGCTCCTCGGCGCTCAGGCGATCGTCGCCCGCGATCACTTGCGCGAGGCCGCCATCTGCGAGCGACTTTTCCTGCGCGAGACCCTCCGTGACGCCCGACGGCGCCGTGATGAGCCGATAGAGCAGACGCTCAGTCCAGTTCAGATCGGATGGCATCGCGAGGCGCCTCGGCTACGACGCGTTGATGAATCACGCGCGCCTTGCCGGCGGTTTCCATCAGCACATCGAACTCGGGAATGTTGTCGTCCCATTCGATGAGTGCGGAGACTGCGCCGAAGCGCCGCACCGCGTGCGCGTACAGATCCCACACCTCGTCGCGCACCGGATGGTCGTGGGTATCGAGAAGGTAGGTGCCATAGTCGCTATGTCCCGCAAGGTGAAACTGGATCACGCGCTCGGCGGGGATCGCATCAATGTAGGTGCGCGCATCGAAGCGATGGTTGAACGCGCTCACGAAAATATTGTTGATGTCGAGCAGAATTCCGCAGTCGGCGCGCTCGGCGATTTCCGCAAGAAACTGCCACTCCGTCATCGTCGAATCGCGAAATGCCATATAGCTAGAAACATTTTCGATGAGCATCGGGCGTTCGAGGAAATCCTGCACTTCCGCAATACGCGCGGCTACGTGTCTGACCACTTCCATCGTGTAGGGCAGCGGCAGCAGATCGTGCAGATTGCGCCCGCCGACGCCGGTCCAGCATAGATGGTCCGAGATCCACGCCGGCTCGCATCTTTGCGCGAGCGCCTTCAGCTCGCGTAGATAGTCGCGGCGAATCGGATCGGCCGAGCCGAGCGACATCGACACGCCATGCATCACGATCGGATAGCGCGAGCGAATGCCATCGAGAACCTCGAGCGGACGCCCTCCGGCGACCATAAAGTTCTCCGACAGAATCTCGAACCAATCGACGCGCGGATGGTTTTCGAGGATGTGAACGTAGTGATCGCGCCGGAGTCCGACGCCGAATCCCAGGAATGGAAAATCACTGCGTTTCATAGGCGTGCGTAATCAACCTTGGCCAGCGCAGCCTTGAGCATTTGCAGCATGCGATTCTGGCCGGCTTCATCAGCGGCCGGGACGTGGCCATGCGTCCAACGCGGGTAGAGATGCATGTGGTAATGAAATACTTCTTGACCCGCGGCCGCGCCGTTGGACTGCGCAACATGAATGCCATCGGGCTTAAGTGCTTCGCGCATCGCCTTGGCAATTCTGGTCGCTTCGCTCATCACGGCAGCGGCCTGCTCGTCGGTCAGTGAAAAAATGTCGTCGATGTGGTCGCGAGTGACGACCAGCGGATGATTCTCCAGCGATAGAAACACCATCACATCGGCGTTCTGATCAATGATACGCCCGGGAATTTCGCCGCGGATGATTTTGCAGAAGATGCAGTCAGCGTCACTCACGAGATTCCTCAGGCAGGAGATCCTGTTAACGATGACACGCGCGCCGGCAACGGCCAACGCGCGTGCTTCCAATCGATTGGCGGGATGCGGAACTACTTCTCGACCTTGCCGCCTGCGGCTGTGCAATCCTTCTCGCTGGAGGACATCACGTAGCCTTTGCCTTTACAGGCGTTCTGGCCTTTGCAACTGCTCGAGGCGCTCTTGCACGCACTCTGGCCCTTGCAGGCGTTGCCGCCCACGCACTTGACCTGCGATGAGGCCGCGCCTGAGCTGGAGCTATCCGCGGCGAAGGCGTTGCCGACAAACATAAACGCAACTACGGTCGCTAGAGCCGCACCGGTAAGCCTGGTTCCCTTGTGCATAAGAATCCTCCTTGAACGTTTGGCGCTTCGCGCCGCTTGAGAGTTAACGATTCGATACGACGCCCCGCGTCATGCGGCAAGCGCTTTCACACATTATAAACTGGTCGTGTCGTTCTAATGTTCCATGGTACGCGCGGAGCCGGCGTCCGGATTTGGCCAACGGCATGCTCTCGGCGTGATTTAGCCCGAATGCGGGAACTTTTCCAGCATTCTCGCGATTCTATAAAGAGAGGTGCTATGTTCCTATCCTCTCGATATGGCGTTGAAGCGCGACAGCAGCGGCGGTACGCGCGAGTCTTTCGAAAGGGAGGTGTTGCCGCATCTCGATTCGATCTACTCGATGGCGTTGAGGCTCGCCCGCAATCGCGAAGATGCCGACGACCTGACGCAGGACACGGTCCTGCGCGCCTATCGCTTTTTCCATCAGTTCACCCCGGGAACCAATTCGCGCGCCTGGGTGCTCACCATCCTGTTCAACAACTTCCGCAATGGATATCGCAAGAGTGGACGCGAGCAAGTCTGCCCGTCGGAGGCCGAGTTCACCGAGCGGCTGGAAGCCGAAAGCCTGGCCGCCGACCAGACCCGGAGCGACCCCGAGGCGCTCGCCTTTGCCAATGTAATGGCGCCGGAACTGACCACGGCACTCGATGCGATTCCCGAGGAGTTTCGCGCGGCGCTGCTTTTGGTCGACGTCGAAGAGTTGAGCTATCTGGAAGTTTCGGCGGTTCTGTCGGTGCCGGTCGGCACCGTTAAGTCGCGGGTATCGCGCGGGCGCAGCCTGCTACGTGAGGCATTGCTAAATTCGGCGCAAGCGAAGGGAGTAAAACGTGCTTGACTCCCGAACGAGGGAGCATCTTACTAGTCGAATTGCGTATAGAATGACGAGATCGGTGGGGCGGTTGAATCATCACGGTTACATAGACGATTTTCTATCGGCTCATGCGGACGGCGAGTTGACCGGCGCCGAGTTGCGCGAGGCCGAGGCCCACGTCGCGTCGTGCCAGGAATGCGCAGCGCGGCTGGCCGAGGAACGCGCGCTGAAGGCGCTGGTGCGCAAGTACGCCGGCGAGATCGAAACGCCCTCCGCCGTTCATACGAAGCTGATGGCGCTGCTGGCCGAGGAAGCGGCGCGCGGCGAAGGTGCGCTGGAGCAAAAATCCGACTCGCGCCGAGGACCCTCGCGCGAGCGCGGCGTGCGTACGCTGCGCCGTCCCGCCGTATGGATATCGATGTCGGTCGCCGCATGCCTCGCGATCGCATTCATCACTGCGCGCCAGTTGGGATTCCTCGGCGGCGACTCCGTCCGCGTCGTATATCATCAGGGCGGCGTGCCGGAATTCGATATCGCGACGGCATACCTCGCGAAGTTCGATCGCAGTTTCAAGCCCAATGTCCCGTCGGATTCCTACGGCGACATCGCCAGCGCGTATATGGACGCGCATATGCCCGGCTACCTGTGGAACTTCAATGGCTCCGGATTGCGCCTGGTCGGCGGCCGGCTCGAAAAGCTCCCCGACGGACGGATGGCTACCTTCACCTTCTACAAGGGCGAAGGACACTCGCTGGTGTGCATCCGCTTCAAAGCTTCCAGCGATCGGCTGCCTCCTGGCGCCGTGCACGCGATGGCCGGGCATTCGTTTTATAGCTACTACGGATATGCCATCTGCTATAGCTACTCGCCCATCGGCGATTTCGTTTGCCTGCTGGTGACTCACCAGCCGGTCAATCAACTGCTCGAAAGCGTCGAATTCGCCTCCGAGTAGGATTTTCCCTCAATCTGTCCGATAGTAACGGCCGGGCGTGGTGCCCAGCACCGATGCGAATGCCTCGATGAACGCGCTGGTGCTGTCGTAGCCGGCCTCAAGCGCGGTCGAAGTGACACTTTCTCCGTTCGCGAGCAGTCTCACCGCGAGGAGCAATCGCGCCTGCTGCCGCCATCGCCCAATCGTCATGCCGGTATTGTCCTGAAACACGCGCTCCAGCGTCCGGAGGCTCGCGCCCGCCGCTCTCGCAAAGATAGCCAAGGTCGCGCGTTCACCAGGATTATCGCGGATGCGCATCGCGACTCGGAGCGCACGCGGGTCGCGCGGCAGCGGAAGTTCCAGCGGCAAGGTGGGCAGCACGCGCAGTTGATCCAGCATGAACTCGACCAGCCGCCGATGCTCCGGGACATTGCGGCGCAGCGGACCCATCGTGACGGCGCGCACAATCAACTCGCGCAATAGCGGTGAGACCTCGATGACGCAGCATCGTTGAGGCAGCTTCCGGGCGAGCCGCGGCAGGAAGTAGATGGTGCGCATCGAGACCCTGCCGGACATCGTGATCGCATGCCCCACTTTGGCGGGAATCCATACGCTGCGATTGGGCGGAACGACCCATGTCCCCTCATCGGTCTGCACGCTCATCACGCCCTCGGAGGCGTACACGAGTTGCACCCAGTCGTGCGAATGCCGTTCGAGCGTCGCGCCTGACAGGTATCCGGCCGCGAGACTGCGTGCGAGGAACGGTTGGGCGGCTTGTCGCATTTTCGGTATTTCATGACACAATTGCGCAAGACCGTCGATGAGCCTGAGGCTATTTCTGAGTCACGGAGGCATCGATTAATGCCCAACCACCTTTCCCACTTCGCTATCCCGGCCGACGATGTCGAGCGCGCTCGCCGCTTCTACGAGCGAGTCTTCAAATGGCGCATCGAGGCGTGGGGGCCTCCTGATTTCTACCTGATCTTTACCAACGGCGCCGACAGGCCCCATGGTTCAATAGACAGACGCGACGACTTGGCTGCCGCGCGGAGCGAGCAACCGATGAAGGGACGCGGTGGCATCGGATGGGAATGCACCATCGCGGTCGACGATCTCGCGGCGATCAAATCCGCGATCGTCAAGCACGGCGGGAAGATCGTGCACGATGAGCGCGAGATCGTCGGCGTCGGTACGCTGATTCGCTTCGCGGACACCGAAGGCAACATCGCGTGCGCGATGCACTACGTAGTCTAGCCGGGGAGGTTGGGAATCATGATGCAGTTGGACCACATCATTCTCGCCGTCAATGACGTAAAGAAGAGCATCGAGTTTTACGCCGGCATTCTCGGGCTGAAGGATGACGGCCAGCGTGAACCATTTTCGGTGATTCGGGTGACGCCTCATTTCATCGTGCAGCTTGCGCCATGGGGAACGAAGGGCGGCGAGCATCTGGCATTCTCGATGACACGCGCCGAATTCAATGCGACGTTCGCGCGCATCCGCGAAGCCGGCATCGAGTATGGCGACCAGTTTCACGCGGCCGGCAACATGCGCGGGCCGGGCAAAGAAGGCGGTGCTGAAGGAATGGCGGCAGCGCTGTACTTCTTCGACCCGGACAAGCATCTCATCGAAATACGACACTACGAGACATAAGTCGTGGCGACCTTTTGGGCCTTTAGCTGCCGACCTGCTAATCATCGCCATCGGAGGCGATGGCTATGGATCGGTTAAAAGGAAAAGTGGCGCTGATTTCCGGTGGCGCGCGCGGACAAGGCGCCGCCGAGGCGAGACTGTTCACGGCCGAAGGCGCGAAGGTCGTGCTGGGCAACGTCCTCGACCATGAGGCCCGCGCGACAGCAGAGCAGATCAACAAATCATCGGCGAAGAGTGCGATCGCGCTTCATCTCGATGTCACCCGCGCGGGCGACTGGCGCACCGCAGTCGAGACCTGCGAGCGCGAGTTCGGCGGATTGGACATCCTTGTGAACAACGCGGGCATCGCAAATATGAAAGGCGTCGCTGAGACCAGCGAGGAAGAATGGGACGCCGTGGTCGGCATCAATCAGAAGGGCGTATGGCTCGGGATGAAGGCGGCGGTCCCCGCAATGCGCAAACGCGGCGGCGGCTCCATCATCAACATCTCATCGATATATGGGCTCATCGGATCGGGCGGCTCTGCTGCGTATCACGGCACCAAGGGCGCAGTCCGGTTGCTGACGAAAGCCGCGGCGGTGCAATATGCGCCGGAGAACATCCGCGTCAATTCTGTGCATCCGGGCGTCATCAAAACGCCGATGGTCGAGGCGATTGATGAGGAACTCATCAAGCAGATCACCGCGCTGGCGCCGATGAAGCGCGCGGGCACTGCCGAGGAAGTCGGATACGTGGTGTTGTTCCTCGCCTCGAACGAGGCATCGTTCGTGACGGGCTCGGAGTACGTCGTGGATGGTGGGTATACGGCGGTCTAGAGCGTCCGTGTTTTTAATGTTCCTCCCCGTTGTTCGGGGGAGGTGGCCCAGCGCGATTCATGCGATGGCTGCGCGCATGAATCGTGATGGGTCGGTCGGCGCCGCGCAGCTGCGTCGTCAAAAAGAGAGACCTCAGCTCTGGATTCTGCTCTGCCTCCAGAGAAAAGATTCAATTCGCGACCGATGGACCTTGCCACGTCCCAAACCCATCTGCTCGGCAACCGGCGATAAGAGCCTTCAGTCGGTCGGCAATTCCGATTCCATAGTGGCGCAACTCGTAAAGGTCGCGATTGCCTAATCCGCTCTTTGAACGGTCGACAATTTTTAGCAATTCCGTATTTCTGGCGACCAGCTTAGATACGAAAGGATCAGGCGGCGTGCGTTCGCCCTTTTCCAAAATACAAACGCTGCAGGTTAGAACGATATTCCAGATGCGAGCTTCAAGTACGTAGGAGAGTGGGACGGCATGGCCAATCGTTGTCGGAGCCAAACCCGTAGTTCTAGCGCAATAGAAGCAAGCGTCGCCCCAGAAATCGCGCAAGATACGCGAGTACCTCTTGCGAATGTTCTCGTCGGTCCGACCGGTGACACCTTCAATCTTCTCCGCAATCTTTGGCGCCAACGTCAATTGTCCGGTGAATTGTGTCCAATACTTTATGGACAGCTCAGCCACAACACGCGAATATCGCACGAGAAATTCAACCGAAGCCGCCGGGAGTTGTAGTTCCTCGCCACGTATTTCGTACACGCGAGGATCGACCTTGTAGTAGCTAACTATGTGCAACCGAGTGATCGCTTGCACCAGTGAACTGCCGGGCTCACAGCATCGAGAAATCACGGCCTCATATCTATCGGGATGTGATTCCACGTATTCATAGACACGCGAATGCGAATCCATTCCAAGCTGTGCAGCTTCCTCGCGGATTAATCCCATCACGTTCGGTTCAAGCGCCGGGTCCATACTCTGTCGCAATCGCGAACTCAGGACTATCGGCCAGTAGTAGCGGAGTATGTGAGCAGCGAGCTGCCGAAACGAGATCGTCTCTTGCTGAGCACCGCGCTCAACAGGATCAGCCGGTCCGAAGCAACGTCCAAAAGATCGGCCAATGCCCGTACTATTGCGAATTTATATGTATTCGGAGTTGGCTTTCGAGAAAGGATGGTTTCGATCGAGCGCATAAGCGCCTCGTCGGTCCCGATTTTCCATTCGTTGCCCATGGTTCATCGGTAAGCGCCGATCTACTGAATCCTCAGCAGCCGATGGGAGGGCGCACGCCAATACTGCTATCGATGGCCGTTCGCGGCGTGCTCGTTAGCATCGAACAGATGCAACTGATGCGCGTGCTGATCCTTCGGAATCTCAATCGGATACTTGCCGGTAAAGCACGCATCGCAAAAGCCCTCGCGTCCTTCCTGGAACGAATACAAACCATCCCAACTCAGGTAGCCGAGAGAATCGGCGGTGATGTATTTGCGGATGTCTTCCACCGAATGACTCGACGCGAGCAGCTCTTCCTTGGTCGGCGTGTCGATACCGTAGAAGCATGAATTGGTGGTCGGCGGCGCCGCGATACGCATGTGAACCTCGCGCGCGCCCGCCTGCCGCAGCATCGGAATAACCTTGCGCAGCGTGGTGCCGCGCACGAGCGAATCCTCGATTAGCACGATGCGCTTATTGCGCAGCAAATCGGCGACCGGGTTGAATTTGATCTTCACGCCGAAATGGCGAATCGACTGGCGCGGCTCGATGAACGTGCGCCCGATGTAGTGGCTGCGCACCAGCGCCATCTCGAAGGGCAGTCCGGATTCTTCCGAATAGCCGAGCGCGGCCGCGTTTCCCGAATCGGGAACCGGCACAACAATGTCCGCCTTGGCTGGGCATTCGCGCGCGAGCGCCCTGCCCTGATGCTTGCGGACCGAATAAACATTGCGCCCGTAGAGCAGGCTGTCGGGACGCGAAAAGTAGACATACTCGAAGATGCATCGCTTGGTCGGGGCGAGCGCGAACGGCTTGAGGGATCGAACGCCATCATCATTGATGACGATGACCTCGCCCGGATCGATCTCGCGCACGTACTCGGCGCGCACCAGATCGAGCGCGCAGGTCTCCGAAGTGACGATCGGCGCGCCATTGAGACTTCCGAGGACCAGCGGACGAAAGCCCTGCGGATCGCGCACCGCGATCAGCTCGTGCTCGGTGAGCACGGCGAGCGAGTACGCGCCCTTCACCTGCGAGAGCGCCTCGATCACGCGCTCGACGACAGTCGGCGCATGCGAGGCCGCGATCAGATGGATGATGACCTCGCTATCCGATGACGATTGGAAAATCGAGCCGGTCGCCTCGAGCCGCTCGCGCAGCTCCTCGAAGTTCACCAGGTTGCCGTTGTGCGCGACCGCGATGCCGCCGCGCGCATACTCAACCACAAGCGGCTGGCAATTTTTGATGGTGGTCGAACCGGTCGTCGAATAGCGATTGTGACCGATAGCGCTGGTGCCCTCGAGCTTGCGCAGCACGTCCTCGTTGAAGATGTCCGCGACCAGTCCCATCCCGCGATGCGCGATGAGCGACTTGCCGTTGGACGACACGATGCCGGCCGACTCCTGCCCGCGATGCTGCAAGCCGTAGAGCCCGAGGTACGCGAGGTTGGCCGCCTCCGGATGCCCGTAAACGCCGAACACTCCGCACTCCTCGTGGAAACCGTCGAGGTTGGACTCCTCTTTATCGAGGATCACTTCCAGCTCTGATTCCACCTTAGAGCCTCCCTGGCAGCGCCGACTCGTAAATTCGATTCAACTCGTTCACGTCGTCGTCGATCGATCCGTTGATCCTCAGCCGCGCGTTATCCGTCACTCGCCCAATTGTACGACACTCGATACCGCCTGTTTCAAATGCCCGCTGCACGCGCACGACGTTGTTTTCCTTCGCGCTGATGACGATGGTCGATGGCCCTTCGCCAAACAGCTCCGCCGCATCGGAGGTCGAGAGTCCATCGATTTGCGCTCCCAGAAGTTTGTCAGGATTGAAGCAGGCTTCCGCGAGGGCGACCGCAAGCCCACCCTCCGCGACGTCGTGAGCTGATGCTATCAGGCCCAGGCCGATTGCGCCAAGTAGCGCCTCGATTAGCCGACTCTCACTCTCCAGATCAATCGGAGACAATCCCTCGGGCGAACTGCCGTACATCGCCTCGTACTCGGATGCCGCCAGCGAGGGCTTCCCGGTGCGCACCATTAAAATGTAATCACCCGGCGCCTTGAAAAACTGCGTCATGCGCTTCGAGGTGTCATCGATCGTACCGACCACCGCGATCGTAGGCGTCGGCGGAATCGCGCGCCCCTCGGTCTCGTTATAAAAGCTCACGTTGCCGCTGATGACCGGAGCCTTGAACGCGAGGGAGGCATCGCGCAACGCGGCAATTCCTCGCGTGAACTGCCACATGATCTCGGGCCGCTCGGGATTGCCATAGTTGAGGCAATTGGTGATGCCGGCGGGACGCGCGCCGGCACACGCGACATTGCGCACCGCCTCGCACACCGTCGCGACCGCGCCGAGATACGGGTCGAGCGCGCACGCGCGAGGATTCGAATCGACCTTCATCGCGAGGCCGCGCTTGCTCCCCTTGATGCGCAACACCGCGGCGTCGCTGCCGGGGCCAACCATCGTGTTGCTCAGCACGAGAGAGTCGTACTGGCGATAAATCCACTTCTTCGAGCCGACGTTGGGATTGCCGAGCAACTCGCGCAGCGCACGCGCAGGCTCCGGATGCGTCCGGATGGGCGCAGGCCGCGTCGGCGGGGTTTTCGGCGCGGCAGCGGGACGCTCATACATCGGCGCTTCGTCGGCGAGCGCTCGCACTGGAATATCGGCGACGATGTGCCCGCGCCAGGTCGCGCGCCATCGCGCATCGTCGGTAATCGTGCCGATCACAACCGCATGCAGATCCCATTTCTCGAAGACAGCCTGCAGCTCCGCTTCGCGTCCGCGCTCCGCGACAATCAGCATGCGCTCCTGCGATTCGGAGAGCAGAATTTCGTATGGCGTCAGAGTCGCCTCGCGCAGCGGAACCTTGTCGAGGTCGATAACTATTCCGAGCCCGCCGCGCGCCGCCATCTCGCTCGATGACGACGTGAGGCCCGCGGCGCCCATGTCCTGCATCGCAACCATCGCGCCGGTCTTCGCCGCTTCGAGGCACGCCTCGATCAGCAATTTTTCCTCAAAGGGATCGCCGACCTGAACCGTCGGCCGCTTGGCCTCGCTGCTCGCATCGAACTCGGCCGACGCGAGCAGGCTCGCGCCATGAATGCCGTCGCGGCCGGTCGCGGACCCTACATACAGGACAGGATTTCCTATACCCTTCGCACGCGCGCTTTGCAGCTCGCCCTTGCGCGCGAGGCCGAGCGAGAACGCATTGACCAAGATGTTGCCGTTGTAAGCCGCATCGAACATCGTCTCGCCCGCGACCGTCGGCACCCCGACGCAGTTGCCGTATCCGCCGATACCCCCGACCACGCCACCGAGCAGATATCGCGTGCGCGGATGATCGAACGAACCGAACTTCAGCGAGTCCATGTTCGCGACGGGGCGCGCGCCCATCGTGAAAATGTCGCGCAGGATTCCGCCCACACCGGTCGCCGCGCCCTGATACGGCTCGACATACGACGGATGGTTATGGCTTTCGATTTTGAATACCGCGAGCCATCCGTCGCCGACGTCGATGGCACCGGCATTCTCGCCCTCGCCGACCGCGACCAGATCGCCGCCCGACGGAAGCGTCTTCAGATGACGGCGCGAGGATTTGTAGGAGCAGTGCTCCGACCACATCACAGAGAAAACGCCGAGTTCGGTGAACGTCGGCGTGCGGCCGAGCAGCTTTTCGATGAGGCGGAATTCTTCCTCAGTCAATCCGTGCGCGTGCGCCTGGGCGAGGTCGACGTTCGGCTCGCCGACGAGCGACACGGGCGGCGCGCTCATCGTATTAATCCGCCTTGCGGCGAAGTCGCACCTGCTCGCAGTTGCCCCCGATGCTCGGGGACCGATTGGAACGCGATGATCGATTCGAAAATCTTGCGGCCGTCGGCACCGAATAGTTCGCTTTCGAGCGCATGCTCCGGATGTGGCATCAGGCCGAACACGTTGAAGCGATCATTGGCGACGCCCGCGATTGATCGCATCGAGCCGTTGGGATTGGCCGCGTCGAGTTGCGTCACCGGTCGCATCGACATAGCGCAGAATGATCTGCCCGCGCTCCTCCATCTGGAGGAGTTCCTTCTCCGGCGCGACGTAGCATCCTTCGCCATGCTTGATCGGCAGCGCCAGGATGTCGCCGGGGCTCGTCGTGCAGGTGAACGGAGTCTTCGCGTTCTCGACGCGCAGATGAACGCGCTCGCAAATGAACGATAGTGTGCGGTTGCGCGTGAGTGCGCCGGGTAGCAGATGCGCCTCAGTGAGAATCTGAAAGCCGTTGCAAATGCCGATGACGAGGCCACCGTCGGCGGCGAACTTCGCGACGCTCTTCATGATCGGCGAGAAGCGCGCGATCGCGCCGCAGCGCAGATGGTCGCCGTAGCTGAAGCCGCCCGGCAGCACGATGCATTCGGCGCCATGAATGCTTTCGTCCTTGTGCCACAGGGCCTGCACGTCCTGACCCAGCACGTCGCGCAGCCCGTACATCGCATCGAGGTCATCGAGCGAGCCGGGAAAACGAATGACGCCCCACTTCATCAGTTGGCGCCTTCAATTTCGAAACGGAAATCTTCGATGTTGGGATTGGCGAGGAGTTGCTCGCACATCTTCGAGGCGGACGCACGCGCCTCATCGGGAGTTTTCGCTTCGATGTTGAGGGTGATGTAGCGGCCGATTTTCACATCGGAGACGCCGGCGAAACCGAGGCTTTGGAGGGCATGCTCGACGGTGCGCCCTTGCGGATCGAGGATTCCTTTTCGCGGCGTAACGAAAACTTTTACCTGCATGGCTCGAAGGTCCCTCTCGGCGCTCTATATCACCCTCCGGAAAAGGCCGGGATAATTGACCACCAGTCCGTGTTCATCGACCTCGATATCGCGAGTGAAATCGCTGTCTACCGATTCGTATCGATACCGCTTGCTGGCTTCGAGACAAGTGTAACGTTGCCTATCCGCACTGATTGCGAGGCTGGGCACCTGGACATATGCCGCGATAATTTCTTCGGACTGGCCGCGCGCCAGATTCAATCTGCGAATCGGCAAGGTGTTGGTAAATGGTGTCGCTGATATATCGACATCGATCGCGCCTCGAAGCTGCGGCAACTTCTCCGATGAGCCATCCATCCAATTCCCGGCGCCGTCGCTGATGAGTTTGTTCGAGCGGTCGGATCCGATACGTTCAAGTTCGACTTCTCGTACTCGCCATAATTTGTCGCAAAGAATCCGATATCGAATCGCGAACAACTCAGCCCCCTCGCCTCCCAGTACTGCGGCGTCGGCAACAATTCGATCGGCAGTTTGCCTCAAACAAAGCTGCTCGAGACCGCTGCCCGACCAGTCCTGCCATCGCACCACGATTGTATCGCTCATCCTGGTTGCCTCGGCGCTGCGGCGTCATGATGCCCGCACGGTCAATTCTCCACTCTCCGCAGCATCTCGTGGTATGCCTCTTCGACACCTCCCAAATCGCGGCGGAAGCGATCCTTGTCCAGCTTCTGGCGTGTCGCTTTGTCCCAGAATCGACACGTGTCGGGACAGATCTCATCGCCGAGCAGAATCTTGCCGTGATGGCGCCCGAACTCCAGTTTGAAGTCGACGAGAATCACGCCGACGCTGTCGAGGAAGCGCTTCAGCACGTCGTTGACCTTGCGCGCCATTGCGCTGATGGTGCGGATGTCGTCCTCGGTCGCCCATCCGAACTCGATCGCGTGCTCCGGATAGATCAACGGATCGTCCAATGGATCCGATTTATAGTAAAACTCTACAAACGGCTTCTTGAGGACTTCGCCCTCCTCGCGCCCGAGACGCTTGGCGAGCGACCCCGCAACGATATTGCGAACCACCGTCTCGCACGGGATGATTTCGAGCCGCTTCGAGAGCATCTCGCGATCGTTCAGTCGCTTCACGAAATGAGTCGGAATGCCCTCGCGCTCGAGCAGGCCGAAGAAAATCTCCGACATGCGATTGTTGACGACACCCTTGTCTTCGATGGTGTCCTTCTTCTTACCATTGAAGGCGGTCGCGTCGTCCTTGAAGTACTGGATTATGAGGTCGGGGTTGTCAGTGGTGTAGAGCTTCTTGGCCTTGCCCTCATAAAACATTTCGCGTTTTTCGGGAATGCTTTCCACTTTATTGCTCCGTCGGATCAAGGATTTTGCGATGCGTTTATTTTATATGAATGCCGTGTTGGTATCGCCACGATTGGCGGATGCGCATCGACGGCGCTTATCCACAAAATGATCGATCTATTCACACCAACACGACGCGCCTGTTAATGCTTCTATCCTAAAGATGCGCATTCCTTCGACGGGATGCCACTACCGCAAACGAGAAGTGGAGTTATTCGCGCCCGCGATGCTTCCGATCGCTTTCGGGAGACGGTGCGTATAGCTCCACCAACTTCGCCGCGAGGCCGGTGTAGTTGCGCGGCGCGAGCTTCTTCAGCGCCTCGCGTGCGCCATCTTTCAGATCGAGCGATTCGATGAAGCGCTGGATGCGCTTCTGATCGACGTCGCGCCCGCGCGTCAGTTCCTTGAGCGCCTCATACGGACGCGGATAGCCATGACGACGCAGCATCGTCTGGATGGCCTCCGATACCACTTCCCACGATTCCTCGGAATCGACGTCGCGCGCGATCAGTTCCTCGTTGAGCTCGACCTTAGTCATCCCCTTTTCAACTGCGCTCAGCGCGATCATCGCATGCCCGAATGCCGGCCCGAGCGCGCGCAGCGAAGTGCTGTCCGAAAGATCGCGCTGCCATCGCGAGATCGGCAACTTCGCGGCGAGATGCTCGAAGATCGCGTTGGCGATGCCGAAGTTGCCTTCGGCGTTTTCGAAGTCGATCGGATTCACCTTATGCGGCATCACCGACGAACCGGTTTCGCCCTTGATGGAGCGCTGGCGGAAATAGCCGATCGAAATGTAACTCCACATGTCGCGGCAGAAGCCGAGCAGAATCGTATCGATGCGCGAGACCGTCGCAAGCATCTCGGCGATGAAGTCGTGACTCTCGATTTGCGTAGTGAGCGGATTAAAGACGAGCCCAAGTCCTTCGACGAATTCCTTCGACAGCGCGATCCAGTCGACCTCGGGATAGGCGAACGCATGCGCATTGAAATTGCCGACCGCGCCGTTGAACTTGCCGAGATATTCCTGCGCACGGAGCAGCTTCAGTTGCCGCTCGATGCGCGAGGCGAAAATCGCCATCTCCTTGCCGACCGTGGTGGGCGAGGCTTCCTGGCCGTGCGTGCGCGACAGCATCGGGACGTCCTTGAAGCGGCGTGCCATTTCCGCGAGCGCGCGCATGACCGCAGAGATCTTTGGAATGAGTTGGTCCTCGGCGAATTCCTTCAAAATCAGCGCGTAGGCGGTATTGTTGATATCCTCGGAGGTGCACGCGAAGTGCATCATTTCGAGCGGCAGGGATTCGTCAATCGATGGCAGGCGCTCCTTGAGGAAATACTCGACCGCCTTCACGTCGTGATTGGTCTCGGCCTCGATGTCCTTGATTCGCATCGCATCGCGAATCGTGAACGCGCTGTAGAGCGCACGCAGCTTGCGCCCGAGTGGGGGCGCGACCGGCTTGATGGCGTCGATTTTCGGATGCGCCGCGAGTGCGAGGTACCATTCGACCTCGATACGCACGCGATATTTGATCAGCGCAAACTCGCTAAAGTAGGCCTCGAGCGCGCGGCTGCGGCTATGATAGCGGCCATCGATCGGCGTGACCGCCATCAGGGAGGTTTCGCGCTCGTGTTCGGTTGTTGCCATTCGCGTTAGCGTCCAGTATGGCCGAAGCCGCCCTCGCCTCGCGTCGTCTCCTCCAGACTATCCACTTCCTCGACCTCCGCGCGAATGACAGGTGCGATGACCAGTTGCGCGATGCGATCGCCATGATGAATCCATACCGAGTCGTTTCCCAAATTCACAAGTATTACTTTAATTTCGCCGCGATAGTCCGCATCGATGGTGCCCGGCGCATTGATCACCGTCACCCCCTCCTTGAATGCAAGACCGCTACGCGGCCGGACCTGACCCTCGAAGCCGGGCGGAATCTCGATCGCGAATCCGGTCGGGACCGCAACCCGCGTCAGAGGCGCGAGGGTGAATTCCGCTTCGATATCAGCCATGAGATCCATTCCTGCGGCGTGCTCGCTCTGATACGCGGGCAGCGGCAGATGATGTTTGCGCAGGCGTTTAATTTTGATCGTCGGTGTCATGGTCTGAAGCGCGCAGTTTCCGCGCATCGATTCTACTAAGTCAAATCCCAAGCCGAGGCGCAACTCACGATTCGTGGATCGCTGAACAACACTCCTGTGCGTGGCCAAATGAGAAGAACCTTGTGACGAAGCATATCCGCTTTTGGTACAGCTCTCGGAATACCTATGCCCGGAAACCATTCGCGCAGTCAGGACTGTTTCGTCCTGGGACGTTTCGGACGGCACGATAGCTGCTGTACGGAAGGGGGCCTCCTGGATCGCATGCATCAACAGAAAAGATTGATTTCGCAGAGCCTTTATGTGGGCGATGAATCGCCCGACGACGCCAATGTCGTGCAAGCGCTCGCAGGACTGAACAACGAACTGGCGAATGCTCAGCGCGAACTGGCACGCAAGAATGCCGAACTCGCCGCCGCCATCGCCGAAAAAAATCAAATGCTCGGGATGGCGGCGCATGACCTGCGCAATCCGCTCGGCGTCGTCATTGGCATGGTGGACCTGTTGGCTGAGGAGCTAGCCGATGCGTTGAGCGAGGAAAACCGCGCGCTGCTCGCTCGCGTGGGTGGTTCTGCCGAGTACATGCTGGGGCTCATCGATGACATGCTCGACTATTCGAAGATCGATGCGGGCCGGCTCGAACTCCAATTGCATCCCATCGATATAGCCGAGTTGATTCGTCAGATCCTCGCTTTCAATTCGGTCCTCGCGAATAAAAAAGGGAGCAAACTACGATTTGAATGTGAAGGAACACCGCCGCTGCTCAATCTCGATTCGAGACGCATGCAGCAGGTGCTGAACAACCTCGTCAGCAACGCGCTGAAATTTTCCGTTGCCGGCAGCACGGTTACCGTCACTCTGCGATGCGCTGGCGGCGAAGTTACCATCGCGGTGGCGGATGAAGGGCAAGGAATCGCCGACGACGAAATTGGCAAGCTGTTCAAGGCATATTCCCGCACCCGCACCATGAGCACAGCCAACGAGAAGAGCACCGGGCTTGGTCTCGCGATTGTGGGCCGGATCGTCGAAGCGCATGGCGGCAGCATTCGGGTCGAAAGCGAACTTGGGTGGGGTTCGACCTTTTATGTGTCGCTGCCGGTTAAACCCCCGCTTGCCGAATGATGAATCATCTACGCCGACTAACTCCTGCACCTTGAAATTGGCGCTCGTTTATCAGCGCCTGGGTGCCTTGCCAACCAGGCCGTCTGCGATCGCAAGAGCTGCCTCGGCGTCATCGGCGCATCCGTCAGCGCCCAGTCGCGCGGCGAGGCCGGGGCTTCCATGGAAAAGATAGCCACCTACCATGATGGGGACATCCGAACGGTCACGGATAGCCGCTATGGTGGATGCCAATTTGGCGATGTTCGCCGGCATCGCTGCGGACAGCGCGATCAGGTCCGGCACGCGATGAGACTGCATCATCAGAGTGACCAATTCGCGCGAAGGCAAATTGGCACCCAGGAAGCAGGTGCGCCATCCGTTACGGTCGAAGACGTCCGCGACGGTGCGCGCCCCGAGCTCATGTTGCTCACTCTCGACGCACGCGACAATCATCGAGCAGCCGGAGCGTGACGCGGCTCTAAAGATGCGGCTGTAGAAGCCGCTCAGGATCGACTGCACCGCCGCGGTGCAATAGTGTTCATGTGCAACGCTGATTTCGTTCATCTGCCATAGGCGTCCGATCTCACGCATCAGCGGCGGAAGCACTCTGGTGTAGATTCGCGCCAACGGCATACCGGCCGCGATTGAGGTTTCCAATGTCTCGCGCGCAGAGGCGGCGTCGAGGCGAAGCAGCGCATCGAGGCATCGATGGGCGACGGCGTGCTCCTCGCTTGACGCTCCGATAAAGCTCGCAACCGCATCGGGCATCGAATCAAGCTGTTCCAGTGCAGCATGCAGGTAGGACGCAGCGACCGACTGATCGCCGGCCGCATCCTCCATCATCGCTGACCCCATGCAGCGCAGGCTTTCAGCGATGTCGGCGGCGGCGACCCCACGACAGACCAGCACGATCTTCAGCCACGCAACGTAGCGCAGGAACATCCCCGAATCGTCCGCATCGACGGCAGCGGACAGCGCCGCCACACCATACAGGATGTCCTGCCGATACCTCGTCTTGCCGTCCTCGCCGTAGCGATCGATCAGGTCTGGACGCCGGGCGTAGTCGCGGGCGAGCGTCGCTTCCGCAATGAGACTTGCCGCGGCCCGCAATCGATCTCCCGACTCGAACTTCAGCACGCATGTACCTCGGCCAGCCGTCCGCCACGGAGGCGGATCCGCGGCCCAGCGTTATGGAGAATCGTGCTTGGAGCAAGTCGGCATCGACGCAATAGGTCGCTTAGCTCGAATTAGACAAAAAGTCCTTCTCTAGCCGGTCGGGTTCTTCCACATCCACAAGCTGATCATCGAAACCGACGGTACAGAAGCGGAATTCCTGAATTCGCGCCGGGCGCGCGCTTGATAAGGTCGCTCGCTGACGCCATCCGATGGCGCATCCTCTCTCAATTGGCAGAGGGAAAATCAGCCGAGCGCGGAGAAGACGTCGGAGGCGATCTGACGCCCCTTCAGGTCGCCCAGCATCACCATCGCCATCTGTGAGGGCTGGAAGCATCGCGCCGCCAGTTCAAGTACCTGGGCGTTGGTGACCGATTCGATGCCGCGCGCGAGTTCTTCGAGCGGCACATCGCGACGGAAGTAAATCTCGTTGCGCGCGAGGCGATTCATTCGGCTGTCGGTCGACTCCATCCCGAGCAGCATGTTGCCTTTGATCTGACTCTTCGCGCGATCCAGTTCGGAAGGTGTCAGACCATTGCGCTTGACCTTCTTCAGATTCGCCGAGCGTCACGTCGATGACTTCGTCGACCCACTCGGGATTGGTGCCGGCATAAATCGCGGCGTATCCGGTGTCGACGCAGGAGGTCATGAACGAATAGATGCTGTAGACGCGGCCGCGCTTTTCGCGCACTTCCTGAAATAGCCGCGACGACATCCCGCCGCCGAGAGCAGTGTTCAGCACATAGCTAGCGTAACGCAGCGGGTCGCCATAGCTGAGGCCAGGCCCACCCATCACAATATGCGCCTGCTCGAGGTCCTTTTGCTGATTGAGCACACTCGGATGCACGCTCGGCGGCGTCACCTTGTCCGGCTTGCCATTGCCGACGACCGAGTTGAACAGCCGCTCGCAGTCGCGCACGAGCGAATCATGATCGACCTTGCCGGCCGCGCTGATGAAGATGCGCTCGGCGCGATAGCGCTCCGCCATGAAGGTCACCACTGCCTCGCGATCGAAGCTGTTGACGGTGGCCGGCGAGCCGAAGATCGGCAGCGCGAGCGGATGCCCCTTCCAGAAATCGAGGCTGAAGAGGTCGTGGATGAAATCGTCGGGCGTGTCCTCGGCCTGCGAGATTTCCTGGATCACGACCTGGCGCTCGCGCACGATTTCGTCCTGGTCAAAAACCGATTCCAGAAAAATGTCGGCGAGCAACTCAGTCGCCATCTTGAGGTCGTCGCCGAGCACCTTGGCGTAGTAGCAGGTGTATTCCTTGCCGGTGAAGGCATTGAGCACGCCGCCGACCGCATCGATTTCTTCGGCGATTTGCGCCGCGGTGCGCTTCTTCGTGCCTTTGAACAGCAGATGCTCGATGAAGTGCGAGAGGCCGTTCTCCTCCGGCACTTCGTAGCGCGAGCCGTTTTCGACCCAAATCCCGATGGTCGACGAAACCATCGAGGGCATATCTTCCGTCAGCACCCGGATGCCGTTAGAAAGGACGTCTTACGCATCATCGAGGCCTACTTACCCTTCTTCGCGAGGTCGGCTTTCGCCTCGCGCAATGAGAGACGGATTTTTCCGCTGCGATCGACGTCCAGCACTTTGACCGGAATCTCGTCGCCTTCGTGCAGAACATCTTCGACCGCGCGCACCCGCTCATCGGAGATTTGCGAGATGTGCAGCAGGCCGTCGGTGCCCGGCATGATTTCCACGAATGCGCCGAAGTCGACGATTTTACGCACCACACCGTTGTAAATCTTGCCGATTTCGGGCTCCGCCGTGATCTGCTGAATCATCGAGATCGCTTTTTCCAGCGCGGTGCCGTCGGCCGCGGCGATGAGCACGGTGCCATCGTCCTCGACGTCGATTTTGCATCCGGTCTCTTCGACCAGCCCGCGAATCACCTTGCCGCCGGGCCCGATGACGTCGCGAATCTTGTCGGGCTTGATCTTGATGGTGACGATGCGCGGCGCATACGCCGACACGTCCTTGCGCGGCCGACGGGATCGCCTTCTCCATCACGCTCAGGATGAACAAGCGCGCATCCCGCGCCTGCATCAGCGCGCGATGCATGATCTCCTTGGTGATACCGCCGACCTTGTTGTCCATCTGGATCGCGGTCACGCCGGTCGCGGTCCCCGCGACCTTGAAGTCCATGTCGCCCAGATGATCCTCGTCGCCGAGGATGTCGGTCAGCACCGCGATCTTCTCGCCTTCCTTGATGAGACCCATCGCGATGCCCGCGACCGGCGCCTTGATCGGCACGCCCGCGTCCATCAGCGCGAGGCTGCCGCCGCATACCGTCGCCATCGAGGAGCTGCCGTTGGACTCGAGCACTTCGCGAAACCACGCGGACGGTGTAGGGGAAAGTCTTCCTCGTCGGGCAGCGTCGGCGTCAGCGCGCGCTCCGCCAGAGCGCCATGGCCGATTTCGCGCCGGACCGGGTGCGCCGTAGCGCTTGGCCTCGCCGGTCGAGAACGGCGGGAAGTTGTAGTGAAGCATGAACTTTTTGTAGCGCTCGCCCAAAAGCGCATCGATCTTCTGCTCGTCCGATGAGGTGCCGAGGGTCGCCGTCGCGAGCACCTGGGTCTCGCCGCGGGTGAAGAGCGCCGAGCCATGCGTGCGCGGCAGCACCTGCACCTGCGCGGCGAGCTGGCGAATCTCGGTCGACTTGCGATCGTCGATACGGCGATCGTGTTCGACTACCGCCTGACGCACGATAGTGCGCTCGACTTTTTCGAATGCTTCGAGCACTTCGCTTTCGCGGCCGCCGAAGCGCGTGACCGGAGCTTCGGCGAGATCGGCAACGACTTGCGTCTTCAGCGCATGCATCTCCTCGCGACGCTGCTTCTTTTCCTTGATCGCGAGGGCGTTTTCGATTTCGCCGACTCGACGATTTCACTTGAACCGCCGCGAAAACTTCCTTGTCGAGTTCCTTCGGGCGTGAAGGCACGCTTCGGCTTGCCGGCGAGACGTTTCAACTCCTGCTGCATCTCAAAAATCGGCGCCATCGCGTCATGCGCCATGTAGAGCGCTTCGAGCAGGGTGTCTTCGTCGACGATGCGCGCGCCGCCTTCCAGCATCGCGATGGTATCCGGCTTGGCGGAGACAACGATCGAAACGTCGCTGTTTTCGTAGTCAGCCGAACCAGCGGATTGACCACCAGTTTACCGTCGATACGGCCCATCCGGACCGCGGCGACCGGACCGGCGTGCGGAATGTCGGACAATTCCAGCGCGGTCGATGCGGCGATGATCGAGAGCACATCGGAATCGTTATCGCGATCGGCCGAGAGCACCGTCACAATGATTTGCGTCTCGCAGTCGTAGCCCTTGGGGAACAGCGGACGCATCGATCGATCGATGAGGCGCGAGGTGAGGATTTCCTTTTCCGAGGGGCGTCCTTCGCGCTTGAAAAAATCCGCCGGGAATTTTTCCGGCGGCGAAAGTCTTTTCCTGGCATAGTCGACAGTCAGCGGCAGGAAGTCGACGTTAGGGCGCGGCTCATAAGCCGAAACTACCGTCGCGAGCACCATCGTGTCGCCATACTGTGCGAGGACCGAACCGTGCGACTGCTTCGCCAACCGTCCGGTTTCCAATGAAAGCCGGCGACCCGCGAATTCAATCTCCATTTTCTTGTACATTTTCTTACCTGAGGGAGGTTTCTCAAAAGGCCGCCAACACACAACTCTCCGACGGGTCTAATTCCCGCCGGGGGCGTCCAAGTGACGCGGCCGGAATCTCGCCGATGCGGCGAGTTCCGGTCCCGCGATTCCCGAATTGCTCGGGCCTCGCGGCAAAAACGACTGCGGCCTTACCTCCGGATGCCGAGCTTTTCGATCAGCCCTCGGTAGCGGGCAACGTCGCGCGAATGCAGGTAATCGAGCAGGCGGCGGCGCTTGCCTACCAGGCGCAGCAGGCCGAGGCGCGAATGGTGGTCCTTTTTGTGCGTGGCCAGATGTTGGGTCAACTGCTCAATCCGGCCCGAGAGCAGGGCGACCTGTACTTCAGGCGAGCCGCTATCGTTAGGAGTGCGCGCGTAGGTCTGGACTAATTCCCGTTTCCGGGCGATCGGGAGAGGCATCAGGAGTTCTCTTTTCTTCCCTTCTTCCTTTTGTTATCCGAGCACAGTAACAGAGCCGTCCGATGGAGTAAAGCACGCATCAGAGAACGGCCTTTCGATGATGCAAATAGCGCGGTTTAGCCGCTCGCAGCGGCTCGGTGGCACTCAGGTGGTCTTCACGTACCGCACGATGCGCGGGTCGAACGCGTAACCTTTGGACGCCATCGAATCCCAGAATCCAACCGCATCAGGACGCGCTTTTTCGACTAGCGCCGTGATACGACGCGCGCCCTTCTCGCGGGCCAGACGATCAGTCACCTCGCGCACCAAAGCGCCAGCGACCTTATGCCGTCGCGCCTCGGGCGCGACACCGAGCCTATAGATGTTGCCGCGCCATCCGTCCCATCCGCCAATCACCGAACCGATGATGTGACCATCGGCATCGATTGCGACGAGGAAAATCGCGCTCGGGTCGGATGCTGCACGTTGCACTTCCTCGAGCGTATCAGTGATGCTCGGCGTCGCGTCAGCGAGCTTCCAAAGGTGCAGAATCTCGACGCAGTCGGCATCGGTGCATCTGCGAATCATGGATGGATATTGAACACGCGCACGATGATGGCGGTCACGCGCGAGGTCGCCTTCGCCACTGCGACCAGCTCGCCCGCGTGGATCACCTTGAACATCTCGGTTGCGACCGGCAGTTTATCTTCCAGTGCGCGCGGATCGCCATTGCGCAGTAGTTGTTCCGTGTCGGCATCAACGTCCAACTCTGCGAGATCGGGCAGGGCGTCACGCAGCGAGATCAGCGGCAAGGATTTATCGCCCGACAGATTGAGCCAGTCGGCGAGGCTGATCGCATCGGCGATCGCGAAATGACCGCTCCGCGTGCGGCGAAGTTCCTTGAGATGCGCGACGGTTCCCAACGCAACTCCAATATCGCGGGCGAGCGCGCGCGCATAAGTTCCCGGCGAGCAGCTGGCGACCAGTCGGATCTCATCCGATGCCACGCATTCGAGCGACAACTGCCTGATTTCCACAGGGCGAATCGGCGGCGGCTTCAGCTCTTGCGGATCGCCCTTGCGCGCAAGCTTATACATCCGCACGCCCTCGCGCTTGATTGCGGAAAATACCGGCGGGACCTGATCGATCTTACCCGTGAACTGCCGCGCGACATCGGCAAGACGCGCGCTATCGAGCGTCGGGACCGGCGCTTCGCGGATCACCTTGCCGTCGCGATCGAGGGTGTCGGTCTCGATGCCCAATTTGATGGTCCCCTCGTAAACCTTGTCGCCACCTTCGAGCATCGGCGCGAGCTTGGTTGCCTCGCCGATCATGATCGGCAGCACGCCGGTCGCGAAGGGATCGAGCGTGCCTAGATGGCCGACGCGCGCCGGCTTAACCTTGGCCTTGATACGCCGCACCACTTCCGCGGAAGTGATCCCTCCCGGTTTGTCGATGATGATGATTCCATCCATGCGAGGTTCGACACTGACAGGCGGAGCCGAATTCAGCGATCAGTCCTTCGGAGAGTTATCGCGCAGCAGTGCGCCGATGCGGACTGCGTGCTCGATGCCGGGATCGAATTCGAAATCGAGTTCCGGGGTGCGGCGGAGATTCAATGCGCGGCCGATCTCGCGTTTGATAAATCCTCCTGCGCTCTTGAAGCCTGCCAGCGCGGCGGCCGCGCGCTGCTTGCCCTCCAGATGCGAGAAATAGACGCGGCCGTGACGCAGATCATCATCCATATGGACGCGGGTCAGCGTGATGCCGCGCAAGCGCGGGTCCTTGAGTTCGCGAATCAGCAACTGCGACAGCTCGCGCAGCACCAATTCCGATACGCGTTCCGATCTTCTTCCTTCGGGCATCTTAGAAGTTTACGATTTCCAAAATCTCCTCGCCCAATGGCGCGAGGCCCAACGCATCGATGAAGTTCACCACTTCGCGCAGCGCCGAGTCGACGAATGCGCGATCGTTGCCGACCTGGCATATCCCGAGCTCGGCGCGCTGCCACATGTCATTCTCATCCGTCTCGGCGACCGATACGTTGAACTTGTTGCGCACCCGCGCCTTGATCGCGCGCAGCACCTGACGCTTGCCCTTGAGCGAATGATTTTCCGGAAGAAACAGGGTGAGGCGCAATACGCCGACCACCATGGGAATGCCCCTCCTTCCCAGAAGTGAGCGGCGGACGCGGCGCGTGCCACGCCCGCCGAACCAAATGTTGTATTACGTCGGAAGCTGTTTTTCGACCTGCGCGGATCCGCGTCCCTCGCGCGTCGGCTGCGCGAGCTTGCGCAGTACGGTTTCCATCTCGAACGCCTCGATCACATCGCCGGGCTTGACATCGTTGTAGTTCTCGAGCCCGATACCGCATTCGTAGCCTGCTGTCACTTCGCGCGCATCATCCTTGAAGCGCTTGAGCGAGCCGATTTTTCCTTCCCACACCACGCGGGCGTCACGCACCAGACGCGCGCGACCCGCACGAGTGACTTTGCCATCAACGACCATCGAGCCCGCGATAGTGCCGCCCGGAACGTTGAAGGTCTTGCGCACCTCGGCGCGTCCCAGCGCCTTCTCGCGGAAGGTCGGCGCGAGCAATCCTTCCATCGCTTCGCGCACGTCGTCGATTGCTTCGTAAATGACGGTGTAGAGCCGAATCTCGACGCCTTCTTTCTCGGCGAGTTGTGCGGCCTTCGCCTCGGGCCGGATGTTGAATCCGATGATGAGGCCCTTCGATGCTGCGGCGAGCGTCACGTCGGTCTCTGAAATCGCGCCCGCCGACGCATGAATGACCTGCAGCTTGACCTCCGCGGTCGACATGCGCTCGAGCGCGTTCTGCAGCGCCTCGACCGAGCCCTGCACATCGCCTTTGATGATGACCTTGAGATCCTTGACCTCGCCCTCGCGCATCCGATTGCTCAAGTCCTCGAGCGATACGCGGCTGGTCTTCTGCAATTCGCCTTCGCGCTGACGCGAGCGACGGAACTCAGCGACCTGACGCGCCTTGGCTTCCTCGGCGACGCCGATGAATTGCGTTCCCGGCTCGGGAACACTCGACAGGCCGAAAATCTCAACCGGTGTCGAAGGACCCGCTTCGGTAAGACGCTGTCCCAGGTGATTGAGCATTGCGCGCACACGGCCATACGACACGCCGCATACGAACGGATCGCCTTGATGAAGCGTGCCTTCCTGGATGAGTACCGTCGCGACCGGGCCGCGTCCGCGATCGAGTTGCGACTCGACCACTGTGCCCTTCGCGGGACGATTCGGATTTGCCTTCAGCTCCATCACGTCGGCCTGGAGGAGGATCATCTCGAGTAGCTTGTCGATGCCTTCCTTGGTGCGCGCCGAAACGCCGACTGTGATCGCGTCGCCGCCGAAATCCTCGGGAATCAGCCCGATCTGCGTCAGCTTCTGCTTGACGTTGACGATGTTCGCATCGGGCAGATCGATCTTGTTGATCGCCACGATGATGGGAACCTTGGCAGCGCGCGCATGATTGAGCGCCTCGATCGTTTGCGGCATCGGACCTTCATTCGCGGCAACTACCAGCACCACGATGTCGGTCACCTTGGCTCCGCGCGCGCGCATCGAGGTGAACGCCTCATGGCCCGGGGTATCTACGAAAGTGATGGTGCGGCCTTCGACCTGGACGGTATACGCGCCGATGTGCTGCGTGATGCCGCCGAATTCCTCTTCGGTAACTTTCGCGCTACGGATCGCGTCGAGTAGCGAGGTCTTGCCGTGATCTACGTGGCCCATGATGGTGACGACGGGCGGTCGCGTGACCATCTCGCCGGCTTCTTCCTGCTCCGGCGCTTCCTCGATAGCCTGCTCAACGTCGAACGCGACGTTCTCAACCGTGTAGCCGAACTCGTTCGCGAGTAGCGAGGCGGTATCGACATCGAGGACCTGGTTTAGCGTGGCCATCTGGCCGAGGTCCATCAGCTTGCGGATGAGATCTCCCGCCTTGACGCCCATTGAACGGCCGAGGTCGCCGACAGTGACGCCTTCGGTAATCCGCACCACGCGCTTGCTTGCGCGCGGAGTAGTGATTTCGGTTTTACGCTGCTCCTTGCCGGGCAGTGCGCGACGCTTCTTCGGCACGCGCAGCCCGCGAATCTCACGCTCGGCCAGAAAATCGCCGCCGTCTTTTTTGACAACCTTCTTTTTCTTGAGCGCACGGCCCGCGGCGCCGGGCTTTGAAGATGGCTCGGGAGGGGGACCCTCGGGCTGCTGCGGCTGCGGCGCTCCTGCTTGCGGAACGTCCCGCCGGCTGTCCGGTGCGCCCCGGTCCCATCGTTCTTCCGGTCGGAGCGGCCGGTTTCGAGGGCGCCACCTTGGCGCGAAGATCGATCTTGCCGAGAACTTTGGGCCCACGCTGTCCATCATCTAAGGATGGGGCGCTCGGGTGCGAGCCGGTTTTGGTCAGATTGACCGTTCGGCGCTCGCCATTGGTGCTGCTCGGCGCGACCTGCGTCGGACGGGTCTCCACGCGCGGGCGCGGAATCTCGGGACGCCGGAAATCCCGGCGCTCCTCACGTGCCGGTTGGCTCGGACGCGCCGCCTCGCGATGCGCCTCGGCTCCAGCGCTGTCTGCCGCACGCGCCGATACGGCGGCGCCGGTGTCGGCTTCTCGATGGGCTGCGCCGGCGGATTGCGCGCGCATATCTGCCGCGCCATCGCCGAATTTCTCAGGAGCCTGGGAGGGCATTGACGCTGCTTCGATACGATGCGGCGCCGGCTGACTTTCAACAAACGAAGCTTCGATTTGAGTTTCCTGACCGGTTTCGGGCGCGCTGACTTCGGGCGCCGTGAATGCGGGCGTTTGCGGTTTCGCCACTTCGGCCGCGGGTTCGATGCTCGGTGGAAAAACCGGAGTATCGAGCTGCGGCGGCGGGCTCTCATTCATGAAGGGAGAAACGAAGGTCTCTTCCTGTCCTGCATCCTGTGCTTCGAAGTGAAATGGCTGCGCCGCTTCACCCGCCGACGCGGTTGCGCTTTCCGCGTGACGCCGGCGCATCACGGTCGCATTGAGCCTCTTCTCGACGATGGTGCCGGCGCTGGTCTCGACCACCGTCTCCTTGCGCAACAACGCGTTGCGATGAACGATCTCGTCGAGATCAGCCTTGACCTGATCCGCCTCATCGGGACTGAGCAGGCTGGCGTCGCTGTGCGCGTGAACGAGCTTCAGCCGATCGCAACTGGCGATCACGTCCTGAACGGGTATGCCCCATTCTTTGGCCAGACTTTTGATTCGCTTTCGGGCCATCTGTCCTACTTTATTCAAGCCTCATCTAGCTATCCAGTACAGTCGCGCTCTTGACAGCCTCGATGATCCGAAGCCGCTGATTGCGATCGATGCCGGATTTCAACGAGCGAAATTCTCTGACTTTGGATGCGGCAAATTTCTCCAGACAGCGCGGATGTAGATGGAGATAGCCGCCTCGCCCGAGAGCGCTGCCGGTATAGTCGATTGTAACCATTCCGTCGCGTGAAACGATACGCCTCATGCGCGATTTCACATCGCGCTCACGACATCCGAGACATGTTCGTTCCGGGCCTATGAATCCTCCTTGGCATCCTGCGCCACGTTCTCAGGTGCCGCTTCCTCGGGCAAGCTCTCCGGCTCCGATACGCGTTCACTTCCAGCCGCTGCCGCTTTGAGCGCCTCGTTCGAGGCTGCATCGGCCTCCGCCTGTGCTTTCGCCGCAGCCTCCGCCTTCTTCTTGCTGACGTGTTCTCGCGCGGCTCCGATCAACTGATGGGCGCGCTCCTGGCTAATGCCTTCAACATCGAAGGAAGTTTCGTCAGCGTCGGCAAGTTGCTCGGCGGAACGGAATCCGAGCTGGTATAGCAATTCGGCATTAATGTCACCAATTCCTGGGATCGCGTTGAGCGATTGACGCGCGTTGCGCGCCTCTTCCTCGGCCTCGGCCTCGCTGCGCACATCGAGTTTCCATCCGGTGAGGCGATGGGCGAGGCGCACATTTTGTCCGCGCTTGCCAATCGCGAGCGAGAGCTGATCGTCGGGAACGATCACCTCCATCCCATGCTCGTCCTCATCGATGATGACTTTGGAAACCTTGGCCGGCGCGAGCGCGCGGCATACCAGCTCGGCCTGATCGTCGGTCCACGGCACGATATCGATTTTCTCGCCGCGCAGTTCCTGAACTACGGCCTGCACACGGGTGCCCTTCATGCCGACGCATGCGCCGACCGGGTCGACATCGGAATCCTTGGAGTAGACGGCAACTTTCGCGCGACCGCCCGGCTCGCGCGCGCATTGGCGAATCTCGACGATGCCCTCGTACATTTCGGGCACTTCCTGTTCGAACAACTTGATGAGGAAATTGTTCGAGGTGCGCGAAAGGACGATGGAAAGGCCTTTTTCGGACAAGTCCACTTCGGCAATCAGCGCGCGGATACGATCGCCCTGCCGATAGCGCTCATGCGGAATCTGTTCTTTCTCGGGCAGAATCGCCTCGGTGCGGCCGAGATTGACGATCATGTTCTTGCGTTCGAAGCGCTGCACGATTCCCGATACAACTTCATCGCCGCGATCTTTGAACTCATTGTAAATCTGGCGGCGTTCGGCGTCGCGGATGTGCTGGATGAGATTCTGCTTGGCCGCCTGCGCGGCGATGCGACCCATCGTCGCAGTATCCAGCTTGATGAGAATTTCGTCGCCGACCTCGGCGTCCGGATCGTACTTCGATCGTGCATCGGTAAGCGTCGCCTCCGAAAGCGGATTGGCGACCGTCTCCACCACCGTCTTGATTTCGAAGAGTTCGATCTCGCCAACGTCGGTGTTGAAACGCGATTCGATTTTGCGGTCGGGGCCGAAGGTGCGGCGCGCCGCCGAATGCATCATCTCTTCGACCGCCGTGATGACGATCGTCTTATCGATCCCCTTTTCCTTGGAGACCTGTTCAATTACCCGGTTTAGATCGACCTGCATATCACCTCCGTCGCATGGCGGAGTTCATTTTTTTACCGTCCCGCTATCCACGAGCTCCCTGCCGCGCCGCGGGCCTGCGCTTACCTTCATCAAAGTCGTGCTCGTAATGTGCGCTCCCGATCTCCTCAAACTCAAAGGCCTCGCGATGCCCCGTCCCGGCATCCTCCAGCTCGATGCCGGTGGGATTCACCGCGGAGAGCCTCCCGATGAACGACTTGGTGCCGTTGCGGGCCATATGGGTTCGTATCTTAATTCGTTGCCCTAAAAATGCCTCAAAATGTTCCAGCTTCAACAACGGGCGATTGATGCCCGGGGACGCCACCTCCAGCAGATAGCGGCTTTCGATCGGATCGTAGACATCCAACAAATCACTCAGCACCGGGCTCAGCCGTTCGAGGTCGTTGAGCGAGATGCCGCCGCCGGGCTTATCGACCAGCAGCCGCAGCATCGCGCCGCGCGATCCCTGCTTGAATTCCACTGATATCAATTCATATCCCTGGCGCTGGAGATGCGGATCTATAAGGTCCGCGATCTTGCGCGCCACCGGATGCAATTCCAGCACTATCACCGAATTACCCGAAGGCCCCGTATCCACCAACAAAAAAGTGGGCGCCGGCCCACTTATCGCTTACTAAACTACATCCGCAGCCTGCCTTCGGCAAGGAGAATGTCTCAATGCAGCGTCATATGGGTGGCTGGGAGGGATTTCTCGGCTATCGGAGATGGCTCTTTCGGACTTCGACGCAGCCACCGCGGTACTAAAGAGACGCCGTCGGTACCGACATAAGGCACGATTACTTCACTTGACAGTTTTCCTCATATGAAGATAAGACAGCCTTCATCTCACGAGTATAAGGCCTTATTTACTGAAGCATGGGAACGGGTGCGACGGCTGGTTCAAAATTTATCGGGGAGACAAATCATATGCGTTCGAGAGCTTGGGTCGGATGTATCGGTTTGGTGGCTGGATTTGGCTTGTTCGCGCTCACTGCGAGCGTCGGGCATGCGCAGGTTAAACCGGGGGACTTCATCACCTCCGATAATGCCGAGAAAGTGAAGGACCTCGTTTCGCCGGGGGTCTTCTACAAAATCGAACACGGGATGAGCATGAAGATCATCCCCTCGGAGCGAGTCGACTGGCCGCCGCCATATAAAGAAATGACCGAGAAGTATTCCGCGCAGGTTCGTCTGACGGACGACAAACGGAGCCTGCTCGGGTACGTATCGGGGCAACCCTTCCCGCTGCTTGATGTAAACGATCCTCACGTCGCGGTGAAGATCATGTGGAACACGGTCTTCAAACCGATGTGGACCGATGATTACGACCTGCGCTTCTATGATTGCGACAGCGTCTACAATCAAAAAGGCAAGGCGCAGACCAGCCAGATCGAATACTTCCAGATTGGCCACTACGCTGGATATCAGCTAACCGGCCGTACCGAGGTCGAGCCGTTGCCGGTTGACCCTGACTTCAAGGTCTCCGGACGCTATTGGATGTTCGGCCTTTATCCGGTGCTCGCTCCCGCCGAAATCCGCGGCACCGGCTTCTTGCGTTTCCGTTATGCCGATGCGCGCCAGCCCGACGGCATCTGGGCGTGGATTCCGGGCTCGCGCCGTATCCGCCGCCTCAACGAGGGCATCATGAGTTCCGCGACCGCGCCGGGAACCTCCGCGCATTCATGGGATCCTGACCACTATGCCGGCTTCGATGCGAAGCTAGAGGAGTACGATTATCGGATGGTTGGCGAGAAGAACATGCTGGGCCCTATCCATGCTGAGCATTCGCCGGAAGTCCGATGCCCGACCGACAACGGCGCCAGCGCATGCCCCGAGGCATGGGAAATGCGCCATATGTATGTGATGTCCGCCAAACCGCGCCGGGGGCTCGGAGGCGAAGGGAACCGCGAGGCGATGCATAGCGATACGCTGATCTACATCGATGGCGAAGTGTGGTTTACCCCGTACATCGACACATACGACCAGAAGGGCCAGCTCTATCAGGATCACATCTACTGGATGGCGATTCGCGATCGCCCCGTGCCCGATGCCAAGGTCGCGATCTATCCGTTCAAGCGCTGCTTCGTGGTCGGAGCGGTCTCGACCGACGTGCAATCCGGTCTCGCCACGATGTGCTATCTGCCCGGCATCGAAACGCCGGAGCGCGAGTGCTGGTACATCAACATGGGCGCGGTGGACAAGGAATTCTTCACCACGCAGGCAATGACGAAGGCCGCGCCGTAGTTTTGAGCATAACGTCCGGAGCGATTCGTGGTCGCTCCGGACGTTGCCATCTCGTTTGCCGCATCATTTCCGCGCATCATTCGCGCTGATAAGCTTGCACTCCGACATTCGGAGGAAGACATGCGCAAGAAATCCGCCGCGCGCGAATATCTCGAGGCATTCGGTCTGGCGATTATCCTTGCCGTGGTGATGCGGGCTTCGTTGGTGCAGGCCTACGTCGTTCCCAGCGGCTCGATGATTCCGACGATTCAGGTTGGCGACCATATCCTGGTCAACAAAATTCGCTTCGGACTGCGCGTGCCGGATTCGCTTTTCGGGCTCAAGGTTGCCGGCTTGCCGATGGGCCACTATCTCTGCCGCTTCGAACCGGTGCAGCGCGGCAACGTCGTCGTACTGGTGTCGCCTGTGGACCCGAGCATGGACTTGCTCAAGCGCGTCATCGCGACCGAGGGCGATACAGTGGCGATACGCGGCAGGGAGGTTTTGCTCAATGGCCACCCCCTGAACGATCCGCACGCGCATTTTCAAGTGCCCGATTTCGCGCGCGCGCCGGACGCGGAGAGAAATCCTCGCGAGAACTTCGGTCCAGTCACCGTGCCACCGGGCAAAATTTTCCTGATGGGCGACAATCGCGATAATAGCTACGACAGCCGCTATTGGGGCTTTGCCGACCTCGATGCGGTCGAGGGCCGCGCGATGTTCATTTACTGGTCGTGGGATCGTTCGATCAGCGCAATAATTCCCGTTATACGATGGGACCGCTTCGGAAAGCTCGTCGACTAAACGGCATCCGCCTCCGCTCGTGCGTATCGAAGCCGACCGAACCGACGCGCTCTACGATCAACCGATCGCGATCCGCGTATGCGAATGCCCGCCCGGCGCCGCGATCACCGTGCGCGCACGCGCCGACGACGATTTGGAGCATCGATGGGAGTCGCACGCGGTTTTCATCGCAGATGCGGAAGGCGTCGTCGATATAAGCCGGCAACCCGCGCGATCGGGTAGCTATCCCGGCAAGGATGCGATGGGTTTGTTTTGGTCGATGCGCCTCGACGACGCCGTCGTGGAGCGCGGGCCATTCACCAAAACTCTTCCGACGCCGATAACGGTCAACCTGACTGCCGAGCAGGCGGGAGAACGAGCATCGATCGAAGTGACACGACGCCTGATGGCGCAAGGCGTCCGGCGGCGCGAGATTCGCCCAGGGCGTCAGCCCGACCTTCAGAATGATGGACTGGTCGCGACGTTCTTCGATCATGAGAGCGGCGCGCGGCCCGGCGTGATCATCGTGTCGGGATCGGGCGGCGGACTCGCCGAAGATCAACCCGCGCTGCTCGCGAGCCGCGGCTACGCGGTTCTATCTCTGCCATATTTCGGGATGGAAGGCGTGTCGGCGGACCTCACCAATATTCCGCTGGAGTACTTTGGTCGCGCGATCGACTGGATGCGCATGAATCCGTCGGTCGACCGCGAGCGCATCGCGATCATGGGGGCGTCGCGCGGCGGCGAACTCTCGCTCCTACTCGGATCTACATTTCCCGCCCTCAAGGCGGTCGTCGCATATGTACCGAGCGGTGTGGTATGGCCGGGACTCTCCGCGACGCTCACGACGGAAATCCTCCCGGCGTGGACCCGCGATGGCAGGGGACTCGCCTTCATGCCGAGCCCGCCGTTCGATCCGGAAGTTTGGGGCAAAGTGCCGGTCGTGCTTACGCCAACGTTCCACCAAGCAATGAGCATGCGTCCGCGCGAGGAATGGCCCGAAATCGAGGTCGAGAAAACGAACGGTCCGATCCTGATGTTCTCGGGCTCCGACGATCAGATGTGGCCGTCGCTCGCGCTGGCCGATATCGCGGCGCAGCGGCTGCTCAAGCATAACTTCGCGCATCGCTTCGAGCACATCACTTACGCGGGCGCGGGACACCTGTTTCGCTTCCCGTATTCGCCGGTAATCAGCGAAATCTTTCATCCGGTGGTCAGGGTGATGATGGCGCTGGGCGGCGACGCGGTCGCCAATGCGGCCGCCGAGCGCGATTCGTGGGAGCGTCTGCTGAGCTTCCTCACAAGCTCGCTTTAAGTTCACTGCTTCGGAGTCGGGACGACGCCGAGTTGCCGCAACGCGCTGAGGTTATCAACGATGCCGCGCTGCCATACCACTTTGCCGTCGCGAATCTTCAGCATCACCATTTCCTCGATCGCGACGTGCTTGCCGGTCGGCGGCACCGCGCCCCATTGTCCGTTTTGCGTCCCCGAGAGGGTGAGCCTCGCCACCACGATGTCGCCGTCAGCGACCACCTCGTGCAGCTCTTCGTGATAATCTGGAAACGTGCTCCACGCCCGCTCGACCATCCCCCGAATCGCGTCGTGCCCATGTCGGATCGGTGAATACGGGCGATAATCGACGACGTAGTCCTCAGCATAGAATTTCGGGATCGCGTCGAGCCGATGCTGATTCCAAATCTGATCGGTAATGTCACGCACGAGCTGCTTGTTTTGTTCGCTCATTTCCGGCCTCGCCGAACTGCATCATACAGGATGCGCACTATCCCAGTTTTGACGAGCATCGCACCAATGCGTCTCGTGAGGGTCCGCTTCGGGGAACTACCCGGAGCTATCGGTGGTTAATACCAGTGGTTGGTACGCGCACGCCAGTCGGGCGCCGATAAGCCGAATTTATTTCCCGGAGAAGATCGACCATGAATTTTAGCCGAATCGCGGCGGCGTGCGCGGCGCTGATATTTTCGCTCGTCTCGACGGCCTCGCTATGGGCCGAATCGAGAGGCTACCAGGAATTCCGCCTCGACGGTTTCAAGCAAGCGGCTCCCATCCAGGACAGGAAGCTTATTAACCCGTGGGGCATTGCTTTCGGATCACCGAGTCTGATCTGGATCTCCGACAACAACTCAGGTGTCTCGACACTATACGGACCGGCCGGAAAGCGGGAACCAATGGTTGTCAGGATTCCCTCGCCAACCGGCGACACCTCTGCCGCGACGCCAACCGGCATCGTGTTCAATTCGAACGCCTCCAACTTTGAGGGTGCGGCGTTCATCTTCTCCACCGAAGACGGCACGATTTCCGAATGGGACGGCAGCGACCTGACCGCCGCCACTTTGAAGGTTGACAATCCGCACTTCAACTCGGGCACCAACCCGGTGTACAAGGGCCTCGCCATCGCACCCGCCGGGTCGCCGCCGTTACTTTACGCGGCAAATTTTCGCAACGCCCGGATCGACGTTTTCGACACCAACTATCAACCCATCACGGTCTCGGGTGGCTTTGCCGACGCTACGATCCCGCCGGACTTCGCACCATTCAACATCACCGAACTTGCCGGCCAGCTCTACGTCACATACGCGATGCAGGATTCGGCCAGGCACGATCCGGTTAAAGGAGCAGGCAACGGCTTCGTCGATGTGTTCGATTTGAACGGCAATACGATTGCACGACTAGTATCGAATGGCGCACTCAATTCGCCATGGGGATGGCGATCGCCCCGAGTAACTACGGCCCGTTCAGCAACTCCCTTCTGGTCGGCAACTTCGGCGACGGCGCCATCAACGCATTCGATGCAACCACCGGCGCTTCGATGGGTTCGCTCGAGGACAAGCGCGGCAACCCGATTGTTATCGACGGACTATGGAGCCTCAAGTTCGGCAACGGGATCGTCGGCGCAACCAATACTCTCTTCTTCACCGCGGGGCCGAACAACGAAAGCGACGGGCTGTTCGGTGTGATCAATGCGCTAGGCACGCGCAGCAGCGCATGCGGCGGTTGCCACGCCATCGGCCGTTCACTTTGATGCCTGAGGATCGGGCAGTCGCCTCCTACGACCGCATCCGCTAGCTTCAAATGTAGGGTTTTGCTACCAATTGACTGGTATACCGCGCGGAGTAAATATAGCGACACGTACTCGGAGGGGGGAAATGGATTATACGTCACCGACGGCCCTTGTAATCGACGACAGTCCTGTCGTTCGGCGCTATCTTCGCTTTCGACTGGAGTCCAGCGGCTGGAGCGTGGCAGAGGCCGGCGACGCCTTTTCGGGCTTGAGTGTGGCGCGTGACCTGCGACCCGACTTGATTACGCTCGACCTCGTGATGCCGATCAACAACGGCATCGATGGAATCCACCTCGCGCATATGATCCGTGAAGAGAGCCCCGACACCACGCTGCTGATCGTCAGCGGCCTCGCCTCCGAACAAGATGTGAAAAGCTTCCTCCAGAAACACAACCTGGAATTTTTCGGCAAAGCCGATCCATCTGATATCGGCGGCTTCGCGCGGCTGTTCGCGCGGACCGACGAATTGCTGGGCGAGCTTCATCGCCTCGAGCAGATGGCCGGCGACGCCCCCATCCGTCACTAAGACAAAAAACTTCCCTTGATTTCTCTGCTCCTCCCCCGTTATTCGGGGAGGTGGACGGACCGGCCGATTTTTGTGTTCTCCACTATCTGGTGTTGTGGTACAACTGATCGTCATCCGACTTGTTTGATGGAGCACAGGCTTTAGCCTGTGTCCTCAGAAACCTCGAACGGCTCCAACGATGAGTTCCAGGACACCAGCAGAAACAGGCAGCCGCTTTCACGACCTGGATCGCCGGCAGTCGGAGGAACCGGTATTTAAGAGACGTAACCTGCCACACCTGGAAGTCTCCGGAGCAACCTACTTCGTAACCTTTCGCTCAAAGATCGTCCTCGCTGCTGCTGGCCGAGACATCGTACTGCTCGAGATTCAAAGACGCGCATCGAGAGAAATTGATTTGGTGGCGGCAGTTGTGATGCCGGACCACGCCCATCTCATCTTCAGGCTTGTTGGTGATGCAAAGTTGAGCCAGGTACTTCAGTTAATAAAAGGGCGAACATCGAAGGAGATCAATCGGCTTCTGATGCGGAGAGGTGCCTTGTGGATCGAGGAAAGCTTCGACCGTGTCATCAGGAACGAGACTGACTTGGAACAGAAGATCGAATACATCAAGCAGAACCCAGTTAAAAAGGGACTCGTGACTGATGCCGCAGATTACAGGTGGCTGTTAGCGATGAAACCTGAGCCTCGATAGCGTGCAATCAGAAGACACAGGCTAAAGCCTGTGCTCCTACTCTTCGTCCTCCCGCAGCCTTGCCATCACGGAGAGATCTTCCAGCGTCGTAACGTCGCCCAGCGTTTCGTCGCCGGATGCGATCTGACGCAATAACCGACGCATGATCTTACCACTGCGCGTTTTCGGGAGCGCATCCGTGAAGCGAATCTCATCGGGACGCGCCAAGGCGCCGATCTCCTTCACGACGTGGCGCTTGAGGTCCTCGCGTAACTTGTCGTCGCCCTTGCGCCCTCCCTCGAGCGTGACGAACGCCATGATGCCCTGCCCTTTCAACGCATCGGGCTTGCCGACGCATGCCGCTTCGGCAACCGTCTCGTGCGAGACCAACGCGCTTTCGACCTCCATCGTGCTGAGGCGATGGCCCGAAACATTGATGACATCGTCGACGCGTCCCATGATCCAGAAGTAGCCGTCCTCATCGCGACGGGCGCCGTCGCCGGTAAAGTACATCCCGTCGATCTGACTGAAGTATGCGGACCTGTAGCGCTCCGGATCGCGGAAGATGGTGCGCAGCATTCCCGGCCACGGCCGCTTAACGACGAGGAATCCACCCTGGTTCGCCGCCACCGGCTTCCCGTCGCGCGTGACGACATCTGCGGCGATGCCCGGGAGCGGACGCGTCGCGGAACCGGGCTTGGTCGCGATGGCGCCGGGAACCGGGCTGATCATGATGCCACCGGTTTCGGTCTGCCACCACGTATCGACGATCGGGCACCTGTCGCCGCCGATCACTTTGCGATACCACATCCACGCTTCAGGATTGATTGGCTCGCCGACCGTGCCGAGCAAGCGAAGGCTCGACAGGTCATGCTTCTTGACCCACGAGTCGCCCCATTTGAGGAAAGTACGAATCGCGGTCGGCGCGGTATAGAAAATCGATACGCGATATTTCTCTATAATTTGCCAGAAGCGATCGTTCTCGGGAAAATTCGGCGCGCCTTCATACATCACCACCGTCGCGCCCGCCGCGAGCGGTCCATAGACGGTGTAGCTATGGCCTGTCACCCATCCGATGTCGGCGGTGCACCAGTAGATGTCGTCATCCTTCAGGTCGAATACCCACTTCATTGTTTGCGCGACGTGGGTGAGATATCCGCCCGTGGTATGAAGCACGCCCTTGGGCTTGCCGGTCGTGCCTGAGGTGTAAAGCGTGAACAGGGGATGCTCGGAATCGAGCTGCTCGGCGGGACAATTCGGGCTTTGCGATGGGACTAGCTCGTCCCACCATACGTCGCGACCCTTCCTGATGTCGACTTTTGCACCAGTGCGGCGAACGACGAGACACTTCTCCACCGAGGGCGCCTTTTTCAGCGCCTCATCGACGTTGGTCTTAAGTTCGACCTGGGTGCCGCGACGCCATCCCGCATCCGCGGTGATGACGAGCTTCGCCTCCGCGTCGTTGATGCGATCGGCGAGCGCCTCCGCCGAGAATCCTCCGAACACCACCGAATGAATCGCGCCGATGCGCGCGCACGCGAGCATTGCGATCGCGGCCTCGGGAATCAGCGGCATGTAGATGGCGACGCGATCTCCCGCCTTCACCCCGAGATGCTTGAGCGCATTGGCGGCGCAACCGACTTCATCGGCGAGCATCTGATAGGTCAGGATGCGGGAATCGCCCGGCTCGCCTTCCCATATGAATGCGACTTTGTTGCGGCGCCCATCGGTCAGATGGCGATCGAGGCAGTTGTAGGACGCGTTGATCTTCCCGCCGACGAACCATTTCGCGAACGGAAAATTCCATTCGAGCACTTTGTCGTACGGCTTGGACCATGAAAGTTCGTTGGCGCACTCGCCCCAGAACTTTTCTGGATCCTGCTCAGCGCGACGGCACAGCGCTTCGTACTCTTCGAGGCTTTTGATCGATGCGCGTTCCGAAAACTCCGCAGATGGTAGGAATTTCCGCGCTTCGCTCAGTACCGACTCGATGTCGTGGCCCTGAGAATCAGCCATGGCTAAATCCTCCCTCTCGCCTCGCGCGTCTTGAGACTCAGGTACAGCGTCGCCGCGTCGCCAATCTCGCGCCGATTCGATCGGATCTCGCGCAACCGTTCGAGCAGCTCAGGCTCGATGCTAGCTGCGAACTCCGCGGCCAGCTCAACCGCGCGCGCGGCCCATCTGAGCACGATGCGACCTTCGAGGCCGCCGAAATCATCGAAGAACCATCCGCAGCTCGTAAGCGAGGCCTGCGCCGCGCGCACCATCTCGAACAGCAGCATCAGGCGGTCGCGATTGCGTTCATCGGAAATCTTATGACGCACGAAAAATTCTTCCCGGTGCGCCAGACTCGGATCCACCATCAGGCTCATCGATTCGCGCAACATCGCGGCATGAGCGGGCGATATCGGCGGCGCGAAACGATCGTAGGTGGCATTCGCGTGATCGGCGACGAAATGCATCGCATCGAAGAGCGGCGCGCGCCACTCCTGACTGGTATTCGAATCTATGCGGCATCCACAGTTCGAGCGCCATCTCTCCACCCCATGCGCACAGCTCCACGAGCTCGGCGCATCGATGACGAAAGTTCCCGCGCCCGGATGCCTCGCGAGATAGTCGCTAAGATTCGTGATGACGACATCGTCGCGGCGCTGAATCGTCATGATCGCGCGCGCCAGTTCGGCCGCGCCGCTCTTCTTATGATGCCCGAAGGTCTCGCCGTCAGTCGCAAGGAGAATCGCGCTTCCGGGCTCGTGTTCGAGCGCAAATGCAGCGAGTCGCTCAGCAAATGCCTTGCCGTCCTCCATCGCGTTGCCAAATGAAATCTCGGCGGAAAGCGCACGATCGAAGCGAAAGACCGCGAGGCTGAGGCTATCGCGTTGCCATACAAACGGGCCAGCCACGCGAGTATTGGCGGCCTCGCCGCCGAAACGCCCCTGGTCGCCCGCCAGGATGGTGAACTTCAAACCTGCCTCGGCAACCGATTGCAGCGTCGCATCATCGACGGCGCATTCGGGCAACCAGATGCCGTCGGGTCGATGGCCGAAGCGATAGACGAAATCCTCGACGCCCCACGCAATCTGCAACTCGCGATCGCGCGGTGCGAGCAGCGGCAGTATTGAATGGTTGTAGGATTGCGCGATCGCGTTGCCATGGCTGCCATGCGCAGCGGCGCTGAGTTCGTCGCCACGAAGCATCGCGCGATGCGCGGGCTTGCCGTGACGCTCCAGCCACGCGCCGAGCGTCGGGCCGACATCGAAATTCAGCGATTCATAGTTGTTGCGGACGTGGACGACGGTCCCTTCCATCATATGGGCGTGCGCGTTGGCGACGTAGCATTCGCTCAGAATGCGCTCGTTCCAATTCGCAAACGGCGCAGCGCTGGGCTCGGGCGCGATGAGCCCGGTCCATGGACTCTCGCGTGGCGGCTGATAGAAGTGACCGTGAATGATTAGATAACGTGGCTCGGCCATCTGATTTTATGGTGCGCTCTCGCGGCGACGCTGAAAAGCGTCCCTCGCGGGGCGCGCCCCCTTTCGATGAATCCTCTCTTTTTGCGCAATTCGCGCAACTTATCAAGAAACATCGGTGGATAAGTCTCCTTAATGAAAAAGGACCGCGAGATATTTCTCACGGTCCCTTCCAAAATCGAAAACGCGATGTTCAGTTGCAGGCGGCGGCGAATGATCCTTTGATCGCGGCCTCGCCTTTCTGATTCACCACCTCGAGGTCGCCCTCGACGATCTTCTCGCCGTTCTTTTCGGTCTTGTTGGTGACTTTGCCGCGGCATGTAATGACGTCGCCGGGCCATACGCGCGTCGCGAAGCGCACCTTGAAGCGCCGCACCTGTCCGATACCGACGAAATCGGTGAGCGCCTTCGACAGCAGCCCCGCGGTGAACATCCCCTGCGCGAAGACGGTGGGAATTCCGGCCGCTTCCACGAAAGTTTGATCATAATGAAGCGGAACGAAGTCGCCCGATGCGCCCGCATAGCGGACGAAATCGGGACGTGTTACGCCCTCGATCACGAATGCGGGAATCGTATCGCCGACCTTGACCGAATCGTATTTCAATTTCGCTGGCATATGTCTTTCTCCTTTAAAACGCCTGACGGCTTTCGCTACGCCTTCACGGCCTGGCCGGTTTCGATGAGCGTCGAGCGCGCGATCGCGACCTTCTCGTTTTTCTGGTTGGTGTACTCGGTCTCCATCAGCAGCATGGTCATCTTGCCGCCGCGACCGCCTTCCTTCTCGATGATGTCGGCGACCTTCGACACGCCGGTCAGCGTATCGCCGACGAGGATCGGCTTCAGCAGTTCGAATTCCTGCTCCCCATGAAGGATGCGACGCAAATCGAATCCACCCATGCCGGGGCTGGAATCGGCATCCTGCCAGAACGCGGAGGTCTGCAGAAAGGTGACGGGAACAGGAATCCCGCCGCATTCCTTTTTGGCGAGTTCGGCATCGAGATAGAGCGGATTGGGATCCTTGATAGCGCGGGCGAACTCGCGCACCTTGCTCCACTCGACGGGCATTTTGAAGGGCTTACTGGTTTTGCCGATAACGCTTCGGTCGGCCATCGTGTATGAACCTCGCTATAAGGGCGATTGCGTTGAGTACGATTGCGTTACCATGATGATGCGCCATCGGACAAGCGCCACGATGCGTGGGCGCCGGCAAAGCGCGTCGCTGGAACATTGTTGTTTGGCCGAACGCCTCACGATAAAAGAGACCCAGTGGGTATCGAACCGTTGGTCATCGCGTGCGCTGCCGATCGTCAGTATGCGCTGCCGCTCGCGGTGATGCTGAGATCGACGGTCACCAATCTCGACCCGCATTGTCCCGTTAGCATTTTCATCGTGGATGGTGGTCTCGATAGCGATCTTCGGGCGCGCATTTCAGCCTCCCTCCCGCAGAAGGTGTCATTGCAATGGATCGCACCGGAGCGGACCGGCTTTGTCGACCTTCCGTTATGGGGCCGGATGACCATCGCCACCTATGACAAGCTCACTCTCGGGCGATGGCTGCCCACTTCGGTCCAACGCGCCGTGTGGCTTGATTGCGATTTGATGGTGCTTGGCGATTTGGCGCGGCTATGGGAGACGGCTAACGGGCCACATTGCGTGCTTGCCGTGCAGGACGTTCTGGTTAAGACCCTTGGCGCACGTTTCGGCGTCGCGACCCATCGTGGGCTGGGCATCGACGACGGCGCGGAGTATTTCAACGCTGGCGTCATGCTGATCGATGTTGCGCGCTGGAGAAAGGATGACATCGCGGGCCGCGCGCTTGCCTATCTGAGAGAAAATGGGCGCAGGGTGTTTTTCTGGGATCAGGAGGCGCTCAATGCCGTACTTGCCGGCCAATGGAGCAAGCTGGACGCCCGCTGGAACTGGAGCCCTGGGTTCGATCGGATAGCCTCCGCGAATGGCGCAGACAGCGACACAAAAACATCCCCATGGATCGTCCACTTCACCGGAAGCCTGAAACCTTGGCGCTTCGAGGGACCGTCCTCGCCGCACAAACTGTACTATGAGTATGTTGATTTGACGGCGTGGGCCGGATGGCGCCCGGCGCGCAGTTGGCGAAACGCAATATTGAGGCACTACGAATCATCGCGTTTTCGCCGCACATTGTTTCCTCTCGAATGCTTCAAAATGGGAGTGCAACGTGCGATGACACTTCACTACGTCACCGCAGATGCCGCCGGCGGTCCCCTCAACGAAGGAGTCATTCGGCGATGACCGACACGACATCTCGCGAAAGGCCGGAGCTTTCAGTCATCCTGACCACCGATACGCGCGAAACCATCCGCGGAGTTCTGCGCCGTTTACATCAGCAGACCGCGAAGTCGCGGATCGAAATTATCATGGTAATTCCGCGCGGGCAGGCGAGTAGCTTTGGCGAGGGCGATTCCCAGGGTTTCGCAGGCTTCCGTATCATCGAAATGCAGACTATCCGGCCATTGCGCATAGCAAGGGCGGTTGGGGTCCGCGCTTCGACCGCGCCGCTAATCTTCCTGGGTGAGACGCACGCCTATCCTCATCCCGAATGGGCAGAGGCCCTGATTAGCGCCGAAACACGAGGTCAGTGGGGGACTATCGTATGCGCTTTTGATAATCCGAATCCGCGCAGTGCGGTCAGTTGGGCCTGCTTTCTGGCCGACTATGGCTCGTGGAGCGAAGGTCTGCCCGCGGCCGAAATCGATACCGCACCGCTGTTCAACAGCGCCTACGATCGCTCCGCCCTGCTCGAACTCGGCGATCGACTGGAGATCGCGCTGAACTACGATGACGAACTACCGACCACACTGCGCAGACGAGGATATCGGCTCTATTTTGCCGCCGACGCGCGCATCGATCACCTCAACATCGATCGCGCGAAGCCGTGGATCAGGGAGCGCTTTCTGACTGGCATGGTGGTGGGAGGGCTTCGCTCCCAGCGGTGGTCGTGGACGCGACGACTGGCATACATCGTCGGCTCGCCACTCATTCCTTTTGTCCTGAGTTATCGGATCTTCAAAGCAGTTCGGCATCTGCCGATCGCGCGTTTAGCGTCCGCAGGAACCTTTCCGCTGATATTCCTTGGAACCGTGATCAAGGCCGCGGGAGAGATGATCGGTTACGCCATCGCAGTGGAGCCGCAGACCGAAATTGAGGCGGAGGAATACGAACTCCACAAGATGGCTTACGCGGCGCAGCAGGAAGTATGACGGCGTGAGCGCGCGGCTGCGGGTCGGTGTGATCGGATGCGGCACCATCGCGTATTGGGGGCATCTGCGCGTCCTCGCACATATGCCGGGCGCTGAATTGGTTGCCGCGGCCGATCCGGATCCGCGCGCGCGAGCGGCTGCCGCAAAGCTGGTGCGCAAGCCTATATTCGAGCGCTCCGAAGATCTGCTCGTACGTAGCGATATCGATGCGGTCATCATCTGCGCACCGACCCATCTTCATCACGTGCTCGCTATCGAGGCGTGCGCGGCGCACAAGCACTTCTATCTGGAAAAGCCGCTCGCAATCTCCGCTGAAGAGGGCAAGCGGGTTGTCTCGGCTGCCGCCGATGCCGGCATAGTCGCGATGATGGGCTTCAATCGCCGTTTTCATCCGGTGTTCGAACAGGCGCGCTCGATCATCGCGGAAGGCTTCCTCGGCAGAATCTTCGCGGCACAATCGGTCTCGTGCGATCCGCCACCAACCGGAAAAATGCCTGAATGGAGGAAGTATCGCGCGACCGGAGGCGGCGTGATGCTCGAGCTTGCGTCCCACCATTTTGATCTCATCCGCTGGCTGCTTGCCGATGAGATAGCTCTGGTCGAATCTCATATCGTGTCGGAGGTTAGTCAGGATGACTCGGCATGGGTGCGGCTAAGGACACTGCACGGTACCGAAGTTCAAAGCTTCTTTTCGTTTCGCGCCGGCCTCGCCGACCGCATCGAGCTTCTCGGCGAGCGGGGTTCGATGACCATCACTCGCTCGCGGCCATCTCCTGAACTTCGTGTGCCGCGTCGGCTGGGTTATGGCACCCGACGTTGCAGGTTCTTGCCACGCATGGCGAATCTGTCGTGGCGTGTCCGCCGGCTGGTGCGCCCCTCGTTCGACCCTTCACGGCTCCGCGCACTTAATGCATTCGTGGCGCTTACGCGTGGAGAATCCTGCGATGCACCGAGCCTTGAAGACGGCCTGCGTAGCCTCGAGGTAGTGCTCGCGGCGGAGGAATCGGCGCGCACGGGACATCCGATTGTAATTGGCGGCGAGCGCGCATGCGCATCCTCTTGATTACCGATTGGAGCCGCGGACGAGGTGGCGTCGAAGCATACACGTCGTGGCTGCTCTCCGGATTTACCATGGCAGGAGACGAGGTGCGTCTCCTCACCAGTTCGGCAGGAAACGCGGCCGAGGGTTCCGCTGACTATGTCGCACACGGAAGCAATCGGCTTCTCGGCCAAACCTTTCTGCAAGTGGTTAATCCTTTCGCGGTGGCAACCTTGCGCCACGCACTGCGCGAGTTCCGCCCCGATGTCGTGCTGGTGAATACGTTCGCGTACCATCTTTCGCCGGCGGTATTGCTCGCCTTGCGAGGCCGGCCGGTGGTTCTTCTGATCGCTGACTACAAGTGCATCTGTCCGATTGGCTCGAAGCTTTTACCCGATAGATCGCTCTGCCAGGTGCATGCGGGATGGATATGTCATCGCAACGGCTGCATCAGTTTGCCTCACTGGCTACGCGATCAACCCCGCTATGCTCTGATTCGCAACGGCATTAGCGCTGTCACGAAGATTCTCGCCTGCAGCGAATGGATGCGGCGCGCGTTGGCGGCCGAAGGTATCGCCTCGGAAACCTTGATGTTGCCGGTTCCTCAGCCCGGCGCCGGCTTTCAACGGATGCCCTCAACGCAACCTACATTCGTATTCTGCGGCCGCCTCGAAGTCGAAAAAGGAGTGCCGCTGCTGCTGCGCGCATTCGCACAGGTGCATCGCATCGTTCCCGATGCCTCGCTGCGAATCGTGGGGCAAGGACCGCTCCGGACTGCAATGGAACAACTCACCGCCGACCTTCACATCGAGCGCGCGGTGACCTTCATGGGATGGCTCGATCCTCCGCAAGTGGAAGAGCAGCTCGCGGATGGATGGGCGATGGTAGTCCCTTCGCTATGGGCGGAACCGTTGGGACTCATCGCAATTCAGGCAATCGTTCACGGAGTGCCGGTAATCGCGAGCCAGAGCGGCGGCCTGAGTGAGGTCGTCGAAGCGGGCCGCAGCGGCCTGCTTTTTCCTAACGGCGATGAGGGTGCATTGATGGAGTGCATTCTCGCGATCGCGCAGCGGCGGGAATTCCCCGAGCATACGCTCGCGGCGGAGGTCATCCAGCATGCGAGGGAGCGGCACTCGCTGGATATGCATATTGAGAAGCTTCGGCAGGTGTTCGTCGAGGTAGTCTCCAAAGATCATTCACGCGAGCGATTGCACTAAGTACGATTGCGTTTACACTGTGATGCGGTGTCGGAGAGCAGCGCTGGAAACCAGACCGTCAGAGAGTTCAACCACCGTTCGCGTTACCACGGAGCAGCGCCTGTTAGCTTTGCAACGGCTCTACCGAACTGCCGGTCTGCGCGCTCGCAGAATGTATGGACAGAGCCCGCGTATCTCCTAACATCCGCCTGCGTGGCTTGTGCCGAAAAGTCGCCATGCGCAATGTTGTTGCGCTTGTCTACAAGTTCTTGAATTCCAAGCCACAATTGGCTCCGTGATGTCGTTTTCCGGGTCACCAACCCGAAGATGTCCGTTAGACCCCAGTAACTATAATATCGAACGATATCCGCCGGCTTTGGCGCGCTCATCCAGGCCAACAACCTTTCGTGTGAGAGATTTCCGATGAGGCCCGGCGACCAAAGCCAACCATCGCTCGAGATCAGCGCGGTCAGCTGTGCCGAGCGGTTTTCCCAGTTGGTTTCTGCGATATCATCGATGGGTCGTTTGGAGTGGAGCAATTTGATCGGGTCCGACAGCCGCGCAGCCGTAATGTTTTGGGAATTAACAAACAATACGGCCTCTTCGTTCACCGCATACAAGTATCGCTCAAAGTGCGAAGACAGAAGAACTACTTGTGCTCTGCCGACGACGCGCAACCTACCTAACGCGATGGCCGTCGTCCGACTCGAGTAAGGTCCGACAAGACGCCTCAATTCGTGGATTTCTCCGAGCGCCGTCTCTAACGAACGAAACGCTACGGACGACATCGCTACTTCGACAAGTCGTACGGAACTTCGAGAGATAAACCCGCGCGGCTCAGCGCTGCGACGGTCTCCCGAATGCGCTTCAAGGTTCTCGCTCGATCTCCGGTGGCTCGCTGTATCGAGTCCAGAAATGGCTCGTCCGCGAACAGATGAGAGATCTCCGTCCTAACGCGTTTCGCGTCTGCGCTCTGTAGATCAGTGGTGAGCCACGAACACGCAAGCATTTGCGCATCAAAAAGCGCTCGATTTACGGTTGGATCGACCGGTTTTCCGGTGTTGTCGGTGATGCGAAACGAAGCTCTACCCAATAGCGTCTCCACTCTGGAGACAGTCTCTAAGAACTTCTCTCGATAATCCTCGATTTTCTCCGGGCTTAAGTTCTTAAACGAGGCTCATATACTCATTTAGAAAACGCTTCAGCGGTGTCCGATATTCTTTTAACAGAGCATTGAGAGCAAAGAATCGTAAAATGATCTCTTCATCGACCATTCGACGCCGGGGTGTTTTCGTTCCTATGAGCCCTCGGAAAATTGTCGACTTAGCTAATTCGTGGAGCAGATCGTTGAAAGACCCCCGATAGATAGAATTGCGGAGTTCCTGAGCGTTCAAGAGAATCGCACCAGTATTCAGACGCTCAAAAATCTCGAACTTCATGTTCGGGTGTGAGTCAATCGAAATGAGTATGGTTCGCAACGTGCGCATTTTCAGGAAACGTTGCTCTCGCTCGGGCAGTTTATGAAAACGAATGCCCCTGTATTCAGTCAGCACGGCTACGCCGCTTAGTGGAAATTGATTCTTCAAATACCTCACAATTGAATTAACGCGCTGATGTCCGTCGATGATTTCGTATTTAGCGTCCGGTGTTTCAGCGAAATATAGAACCGGAATAGGAATATTTAGGATTAACGATTCGATTAGTCGACTCGCTTTGCCATTGTCCCATACGTATTCGCGGTTTATATCGGGCAGCGTTAGAAGTTTGTTGTCCCATTGCTCTATAAGCGTTTGAACAGAAAGATCCACCGGCTGTGTAACAACCCGTCGCTCAGGTGGAGGAAACGTAAAGCTCTCATCACCTTCCATCTCGCCAAGATCGGCCGCAGCTTGACTTTCAAATGCTCTCGCCATGACTGTGCTCGCTATTTGATCCAACTATGCCAAAATGTGGAGTTATCATACAGTCGCGTCACGAGATACTTCTTTCTGTGGTCTATTTTGATATGAATGGAACGAATTCTGCGCGCTACGGGAGACGTTTTATGTTGGCGTTCGTTTGTCCAAAGTGCGGAGAGGACGAAATCAACGAACTGACCGTATGCGTCGTTTCGCATCCGGTCAAAAATTGGAGCGACGCAGGAGAGCCAACCCGATACGGCAACCCGATCGTAGATTGGCAGTCGGATTATCCATACAGCGTCGTCTCCGGGGATCCGAAGATCACCTTCGAATGCGCCAACTGTATGGCGCAATTCGAACATCCGAAGCGCAACGAACTCACCCGATAGCGCGAGGGCCCACGCCGCCATCCACGATAAGCAACGCCCCGGTCACATAGCTCGCCGCCTCCGAGGCCAGGAAGATGCACGGATACGCAATCTCCTCGACGCGGCCGAAGCGTCCCAACGCGCGGGAGTCTGCCACCGCCTTCTTTACCGTCGGATTGGGCCACACCCGCGGCGCCGCCCCTTCCGTATCGATGGGGCCCGGCGCGATGCAGTTCACGCGGATGCCTTGGGCGCCCCATTCCCCCGCTTGCGATATCGTCAGGTTGACGACGGCCGCTTTGGCCGCACCATAGGGCAGCATCGTCGTCGAGCCATGCACGCCCGCCGTCGATGAGATGTTGATGATCGATCCGCCGCGGTCGCCCTGCTTGATGAATTGGCGCGCCGCCGCCTTCGAACAGAAGAACGTGCCGTCGAGGTTGATGCCGACCACCGCGCGCCATCCGTTGGGCGAGAGGTTGAAGCTCGGCGTCGTGATACTCGCGCCATGATTGTTGATGAGCACATCGAGGCGGCCGAAATGTTTGACCGCAGTTTCGATCATCGCGTCGCATTGGTCGGCCTGGCGAACATCGACGGTGGTGAACTCGCAGATGCCACCCTCTTTGCGGATATCGTCGCGAACCTTGGTGAGATTTTCCACGTTGCGGCTCGCGATCAGCACCTTGGCGCCGCGCGCCGCGAATTCCTTTGCGATCGATTCTCCGATGCCGGTGCCGCCGCCGGTTACGATGGTCACCTTGCCTTCGACGCTGAAAATATCTTTGGCGTTTGCCACGATGGGCCGCTCCTCCTGATTCTTCGGATGATCGACAGCCATCTTTAGCAGAGGCGCGGGAGGATTTTATAGCGGATGATGTGGAGACTATTCGCTGGCGACTCGGCGCGGCCCGGAACGCTCGTGGCCGCGGCGTTGGCTCAGGTGGCGCGCACGAGGCGTTATCTTGAGCCTCAGATGAGGCGTCGCTCGCGATTCGAAGTCGCGGCAGACGCGGTGCTTCCATAGAATCAGGCGGCGGCGCAGCACGCTGGCATTGATCCCCAGCGCGTCGCATACGGTGTTGAAGCTGAAGGCGTGCGGCGCGGTCTTGGCCGCCATCATGATCCATCGATCGGCATCGAGGTAGAGCAGGCGCTTGCGGGTGGCGCGCGAGATCACGCCCTGCTGGTAAACGTTAATAGCGTCGGCGAGCAGGGCGAGCATCAGGCGCTGCTCGGCGGTCAGGCGATGTCCACCCGAGACATCGAAGTACTGCGAGGGGAGGATCTGATGGAGACCGGCGACACTCTCCATTATCGCCTCAGGGGTCAAACGCGCCTCAGACATTGCAGTTCCCCTCTTCCCGGCAATCCCCTTTTGCCGCCTTGATGTTGGTGAAGGATGATCGTCCTGATGTGGAAATCGCGGCAAATGCGGCAGCCATGCAATCCTCTCCTAAACCGGATAACCGCACCCGCACGCAAAAGGTTCCCGAAGCGCAGACATTTAAGCAATCAGGCTATGGCCGCCTCCATCCGTGATACGGACCGAGCGCGAGACCGGATTGCGCCTTGGATGGTAGGGACAGGACGGGGAGTCAGTTGCCGCGTTCGGCGGGTGGGACCGATGATTCGGAGCCGAAGTTAATTCGTTGCCCGACGAAGATGGCATCAAAGGAAAGATCGGCGTGCGCCGTGCCCACCGTTATGACGATCGCGTATCGTCCCGCACGCGGCACCGAAAAGCTTACATTCCAGGCCACCGGAAGCTTGACCGGAAGTCCGCGAGGAAAATCCGGTGCGAGCTGGCCGGTTTCGATTTGACCATTCATTTCGGGAACAACCGGCACTCCGGCTTCATCCGCGATCACGATCTTCACGGGATAGCGGATGCCGACCTCGCTGCCCTCGAATCCGATCCCGATCGCGACCGCGAGCTGGATCGGAGCGGGATAGTTTCCGCTGCGAAAGAGATTCCATCCGCCGCCGAGAATGAAAATTTTGCCGCCGACGGATTGGGCCGCATCGGCGAGAAGTGCGTAGTCGATTTTCATGCAGTCTCGGCCTCAGTTCCGCTGGTCAATGGCCTCATCCTAAAGGATCCACTGGCTAATGCGCGCCGAGGCGAGAAAGTGCCGCCTGTGCGTCCTTGGCGCTATGTCCATCGGAATCGGTGGCGCTGGCGGCCGCGCGATAGTAGCGGATCGCGGCGTCGCGATTATCGAGGGTCTCATACACCCGCGCGAGATTCATGTCGGCCTTCGAACTGCTCGGACACGCTGTCAACGCATCCTGATAATAGCCGAGCGCTTTGGTCATGTCGCCGGATGCCAACGCATCTCCGCCGCGATGAGTCGCAGTGGCTTCGACACCCTTGTCGCATCTGCCGGTGTTGCTCGGCGCGGCAGGCATTGGAGGAACGTTCTGCTGCGCCTTCAGCATCGCGATCTGCTGCTGGGTTTGCTCGATGAGGGCCTGATTTTGCTCGACCTGACGCCGATTCGCATCATTGGCGGCATCCGAACATCCGAGCGCCACCAGCATCGGTATAATGAAAACGATCGAACGATATTTGCGCGCAGCCGACCCCGGTTTGGTTGCCTCGATATTCATGTCCCGAATCATCATTCCCGACCGCGTGATCGCAAGCAACCAATCCCGGCCGAGCGATCATTTGGTCCAGGATAGACTGTCCCAATTCGGCTTGACGCCAATTGTCAACGACACGAGTGCGCGGTACGCGCCGGGCGGCGCAAAATTCATGTGATCGCAATACTCGATGGCGAGGCGCGTCCTGCCGTACGCGAGCACATCGGATCGAAGCTGCGCGAACTGCGGAATGGATAGCATATCGAGAGCGAAGCCGGCGCTGCGCTCATGATGCAAGGTCGAGGACAGACCATAAATATTCGCGGGGAGGAAAGTATTACCGCTCGCCTTGGGCGCGCGATCGGTAAAGAAAAGGTCGCCGCTGGCCTTGGTAAGGTTCGACATCCAGCGCCCGATCTGAAAATTGATCTGGCTGGCGTTGGGACCCAGCGGATCCTCCATCAGGCGATCGCTGTAAGCCCAATACAGGGAATCGGCGTGAGTTTCATGATTTGGCTCGTTGATCTCGAACTCGAAGCGCAGATCCGTGCGACCGTCGGCGGTCAGGCGCGGAAGATAAAAGCCGCCCTGATACGAGACCGAAAGAATCGGCAGAGCGCCTCCGATCGGCCGCAGCTCGCTGCTGAAATTGTCTCCGGCCAAGGTCTCCACATACAAAACCGAGTTGCGCAACCTTGGGAAGCGAAACCTCAAAAATACCCCCGCTTCCGAGTGGGTGTTCCCGGCCGACGCGCTGCCCGTATCGAATCCGCTCGCGCGCCCGAGGAATTGTGCCAGCCCGTAATTGCTGTTACCGGCACCCCCAAACATGATGGCGTGCGTAATGCCCCACTCAAAATTGGGCAACGTCCGAAAGCTTAAAATTTGTCCGTCGATAAATGGACGCGCATATGTAATGAATTTCCCATCGGGCTGTTTGATCGCCTGTCTACCCGCGTCGAGTCGGCCGAAGAACACCTGCAAGCGAAACTGGCCCAAATAGCGGAAGAAGCCGGGCAGGATGAAGGGATGAACATTTTGCAGGCGGAAGCCGGGAATCGGATCGGCATTGTCGCTTTGCGCCGCCGCATCGAAATGCCCGGTCCCCCACCACATCTCTTCCTGGCCAAATGAGATTGCCCAGTTACCCAGACTCATTACAGCTTCCGCGCCCAACGGCCGCACCCGGCTGCTATCCGGGAGGTTGCGTCCCAGTGGCCCTGTTACAGCCGTTTCCCCATATGCGCTCAGGAACCCTCCGAAACCGCCCCAAGCGCTCCATCGCGCAACCTCATTGCTGCCGGTCGCGGTCGGAATCCCGTCGTCGTTCGGAAGCAGGGGTGTCCCTTCATCGGCCTTCAGAAAGTCGCTGACCGCTGAAGTACTGCGCCAGAACCGCTGTGGGCCGTCAGAGTAAATGTACTGAAGCTCGGCGCGATCGATCGGATTGAGCATCGCGGTGGGCGGATTGTTCTCGTTGTTAGTGCGAAGCCAGCGGATTTCCTCGCGGAACTGATCACGAAGCTCGCGGACGATTTGCCGCGCGATAGCATCAGTCTGGGGCGCCTCGATGATCCGTTGCTGCGCTTCGATCGTGAGCCGCGCAGCCTCGATACGGCTGATCGGCCTAATCTCGTCGAGATAATCGTCGAGATAGCCGAGCGAGTTGAGCGTATCGAGTTCGTCGTAAACCGGGCTATCGAGCGGTATGAATACGACATAGGTCGACGCGCTCGCAGGGCGCACGGCCGTAAGAATGAGTACGATTGCGAGGCTCACCGCGGCGATCGATGCGCTTTTTAACCAGCTTCCTAAACCGCGCAAAGACTCGTCCTCCGAATGCGACCGCCGATGTTGCCTCTAATCGGCAGGGGCAAAAAACATACCGCGCAGGGCAGGATTGAAGTGGCACTACGGGCGCGGTCCGACCGAACGGCACGTACTGTAAGTGGGGAATTTTGTAAAGTCAAATTAGGCGGTCGATGAGGAGCCAGCTCGAGCTACCTTCATGATTCCGCTTCTTTGAGCTCGACTGATAGCGATATCTCGCGGCCTGAAGGCAGGCGCATCGATAGCAGACCTGCCGTCAGAACGAGAGCGCTGGAGGCGAGCAGGCATCCGGTAAATCCATAGAATTCGAAAATCACACCCGACAAAAGAGTACCGAGAAGCCGGCCACCGGCGTTCGCCATGTAGTAAAACCCAACATTCACGGCAACTTCGTCATCGTCGGAGTAGGCGAGAATCAGATAGGAATGCACCGCCGAGTTGATCGCAAACGTGATCATGAAAATCGCGAGCCCGATCATCAAGGCAAACGCCGGATTGACTTGAAGACGCAGCGCAGCGGCTATCCCGAGCGGGATCGCAACCAGTATAAAAGCCCATAGGCGGGCAGTGTCCCCTGTCACTCCCTCCCGCGCACCTATCTTACGCAGGATCTCCGGCACCATCGCTTGCACCATTCCATAGCCGACAAACCAGGAGGCGGCGAACGCGCCAACCTGCCAGAACGACCATCCGAGTTCCGAGGCCAGAAAGACGGGAAGTCCGACCACGAACCATACGTCACGCGCACTGAAGAGAAACAGTCTGGCCGCTGACAGCCAATTGACCGCGGCACTCTTGGAAAACAGTTTGGCGAACTTTACTTTTGTTTTAGCTTTTCCCATTCCGCTCGGCAGGGCGACGACGGTTCCGACCAGCACGATGAAGAGCCCTATCGCCATCGCCACCAACGAGCCAACGAAGCCTAGCGCGGTAAGCAGGACACTGCCCATGAAGAAGCCCGCGCCCTTCAGCGCGTTCTTGGATCCGGTCAGGCGGGAAACCCATCTTAAAGAGAGTGCCGTCCTCTCCGTCGGGAACTACGACCTTGATGGCGGTCTTGGCGCTCATCTTGGTAAGGTCCTTAGCGATGCCGGAGAGAGCTTGTGCAGCCATTACGTAGCTTACCGACGCGACGCGCGACCATTCGGGTTGCAGGAGCGCCAGCATGATCAGCGAACCAATTTGAAGCAGAAGACCACCATAAAGCGTGACCTTGAGGCCGGAACGGGCTGCAATCCAGCCTCCGAGCAAATTGGTGACGATGCCAAAGAATTCGTAAAACAGAAAAAGGAACGCTATCTGGATCGCGCTATAGCCGAGCCGGTCAAAATGCAGCAAGACCAGCATCCGGAGCGCGCCGTCGGTCAGGGTGAAACCCCAGTAGGCGCCGGTCACTAAAGCGTAATCGCGAACGCCTTTGGTCATGACTCTTCCGGGTCGGTGCGCCCCCTGCTCGTGCTCGAGGGAAACGGCAACCTTGGCCGTCAGTTCGACCAGCCGATTCACATAGCCCCACTCATTGTCGTACCACGCGAGAATTTTGACTTGAGTACCGTCCACCACCATCGTCGACGGGCCGTCAACGATCGACGATCGCGGGTCGTTTAGAAAATCCACGGAAACCAGAGGACGCTCCTCGAAACCAAGAATGCCGCGCAACTCTCCCTCGGCGGCTTCGCGCAAAAGATGATTAACTTCCTCGGCAGTAGTAGGACGTGCGACTTCGAACACGCAATCGGTCAGGGAAGCATTGAGCAGAGGGACTCGAATCGCGAGGCCATTTAATTTCCCCTGCAGTTCGGGATAAATCAGCCCGATCGCGGTTGCCGATCCGGTCGTGGTTGGAATGAGCGAGGTCAGGGCGGAGCGCGCACGACGCAGATCGTCGAGGGGCCGATCGACGACCGTTTGAGTATTCGTCACGTCATGCACCGTCGTTATCGCGCCGTGCAAAATGCCGAGCTTTTCGTGGATCACTTTCACCACCGGCGCAAGGCAGTTGGTGGTACAGGACGCCGCGGTAATCAGGTGATGCCGCTTCGATTTGTAGAGGTGATCGTTGACGCCCATCACAAGGTTGAGGGCTCCGCTCTTGACCGGCGCCGCTACGACGACCTTGCGAACCCCCAAATCCAGGTATTGTTGAAGAGCCTCAACCGTGCGGAATTTTCCAGAACATTCAAGCACGATATCTACTTGCGACTTCTTCCATGGCACCTGACCGGGGGCGGCGAAATTCGAGAATCGGATTTTGCGTCCATATACGGTCAACGAATCGCCATCGACGCCGATCGGCGCACGCCACCGCCCATGCACACTGTCGAATTCCAAAAGATGAGCCGCGATCGAAACCCCGCCCGCAATCTCGTTGATGTGCACGATGTCGAATCGCCCCAACTCGAGAGCGGCGCGTAGCGCCAGCCGCCCCATTCGTCCGAATCCATTGATCCCTACACGTACCAGCATGTTCGCCTAGTCCACGATCGACGCTGGTTTGGCTCCGCGAATTCGCGAAGCTGTTTTCTTGCGAGACGATCCGGGCGCGCACTGCCGCGGGTCGCACGACACGGTCGCGGGCGTTGCAGGGGAAAGCAGGATGGGGGCGCATAACTCGGGGCGTCCGCCGCAACACTGTTCTGTGAGGTAACTCATCAACGCGCGCATCGCCGCGAAATTAGCGCTGTAGATTATGGATCGCGTCACCCGGCGTGATCCCACCAGGCCGGCGAATCTCAATTGGTTGAGATGAAACGACAAGGTCGGCGATGACAGCTTGAGGCGGGCACCGATCGCGCCTGCAGGCAAGCCCTCTGGACCCTCTGCGATCAACATGCGAAAGATATCGAGACGGCTTTCTTGTGCGAGAGCACCCAGCGCTGCAATGGCTTTGAGTTTGGTCACGTTTCCAAAGATATAAAATCGTCGAGAATTGTTCAACAATAGTTTGACTTCTTTATAATTCGAGATATATGGAACCATGGATTAATGTATGGAAGCAGGCTGGAGAGATTGGATGAACCCGAAACATCGCTGTACCACAGCTTTGGCGCTGTTGGGTGCCCTGGTTTTTCTGGCCGACACCGCGTGCGCCACGACCTTATTGAACGCAAGCGGATCGACCTTCATCTTTCCGATCGAATCCGTATGGTCGCGGGTTTACGCCAAGAGCGATCGCAACACTCGCATTAACTATCAACCGATCGGATCCGGCGGAGGTATCGGCCAATTGATACAGGGTCTGACCGATTTCGCTGGAAGCGACGCGCCGCTGACAGACGCGCAAGTCGCCAAGGCACCGGGGAAAATTTTGCATTTTCCTGCGGTTCTCGGCGCCGATGTGGTTGCTTACAATCTTCCGGAAATTGTTCCACCAGCTCGCCTTCGGCTAACCGGTCCGGTGATCGCCGATATTTTCCGCGGCAAGGTCACCCGATGGAACGACCCGGCGATCGCCGGCCTGAACCCGACGCTCAAGTTGCCAGCCCGTGACATCGTTACCTGCCATCGGTCGGATGGTAGCGGCACCACCTACATTTTCACCGACTATCTTTCGAAAGCCAGCCCGGACTGGGCAAAGGAGATCGGAAAAGGAACCACGGTAAAGTGGCCGGCCGGGTCAGAAGGCAACGGAAACCAGGGCGTCGCCGATTTGCTGGTCCACACACCGGGAGCAATCGCCTATCTGGAACAGACCTACGCTGCTGAAGCAAAGCTCCAATTCGCGCAGGTGCAGAATGCCGCGAATCAATGGATCGATCCTAATCTGAAGAGCATCACGATTGCGGCTAACAACAGCATCAACAATTTGCCCGCCGATCTTCGGGCTTCAATAACCGATGCGCCTGGCGAGGGCTCGTATCCGATCTCGTCGTACACGTATTTTCTCGTCTACCAGCAACAATCGGATGGGGCCAAGGCCGCTGCGATCAGGGACTTTCTTCGTTGGGTGCTGCATGACGGACAGAGCTATGCCGCCAAACTGCACTACGCGCCGCTTCCCGGTGCGATCATCCAGCGCGAGGAGGCTCAGATAGACCAAATCGCGATCACGTCAAAAGCGGACGCGCGATAAACGCCAACGCCAGTTCGCACCGGGATGGTAACGGCGTGGCTGTTGCGCAGCCTCTATTTCGATATTACTAGAAATATAGCAATGAATAAACGAGTGGAGCAATTCGGGGCGCTTGGACAGGAAGATCGGATGCGGATTTTCCGCCTGCTGGTCCGCGCCGGCCTGCAGGGCAAATGTGTCGACGAGATAAAGCGCGCATTCAAGATGCCGGGCTCGACGCTTTCCCACCATCTCGACACGTTGACGCGCTCGGGATTGTGCACCGCACAGCGGTCCGGGCGTTTTATCTATTACGCGGTGAACTGGCGTGAAACCTCGAACCTGATTCGCTTCCTAACCGAGGATTGTTGCGCCGATATGCACCTCCGGTTCGCCCCGCCCGCAGCGAAAGCGTCCGGCAGGGGCCGAAGCGGATGCTGTGCCGAAGAAGAAACGGCGATCCCTCGCATGGTTCTGGACGCCGCAAAACGATAGGGAGGACGAAAAATGGAAAACGGGTCATCGATCAAGGAACGCGTGCGCGAGAACTACGCACGCGAAGCTCGGCGCGTCATGGAAAAGAATCCTGCGTCCGGATGCTGCGGCGCTGCGCAACCCAATTACGATGCGATCACGTCGAATCTCTACGCGGACAGCGAAACCTCGGCGCTTCCCGCGGACGCCGTTGCGGCATCGCTCGGGTGCGGCAATCCGACGGCCCTGGCTGAACTGAAGCTGGGAGAGATCGTGCTGGATCTCGGATCGGGGGGCGGAATCGATGTGCTGCTCTCGGCGCGCCGCGTCGGTCTCACGGGCAAGGCGTACGGAGTCGACATGACTGACGAAATGCTGGCCCTCGCGCGTGAGAATCAGCGCAAAGCGAGCATCAAGAACGTCGAGTTTCTGAAGGGCGATATTGAGAACATCCCGCTGCCGGACAACTCGGTCAACGTCATAATCTCGAACTGTGTCATCAATCTTTCCAGCGACAAGGATCGCGTACTGCGCGAGGCGCTGCGGGTCCTGCGCCCCGGCGGTCGCTTTGCGGTTTCCGATATCGTGGTGCGCGACGAGATGCCCGCCGACATTCGCCGGCGCGTCGAGCTGTGGGCCGGATGCATCGCCGGCGCGCTCGAGGAAGCCGAATACCGGTCCAAGCTCTCGGCCGCAGGCTTCGAAGCGATCGAAGTCGAACCGACCCGCATCTACACCGCGGCGGACGCCCGAGTCCTCTTGGGCGATAATAAAGAGATAGAACAAATTGCGAACAATGCTGACGGCAAATTCATGAGCGCCTTCGTCCGCGCTCGCAAACCGGCCTCGAAATAAGGGCCGTTCTCATTCGCGCTCCGGCATTGGCGCACAGCGCTCCGGAAAAAAGGCCCGAGCATCGATGCTCGGGCCTTGCTTTTGCGCTATCGAGATCCTTCGTGTCGGCCCTTGGCCTCTCACTCAGGATGAAGTTCGGCGACGCCGAACTTCAGTTCACGGTCCACGTGTCGCCGCCGTTGAGCAGCTTCTGCGGATCCCCCTTGCCTTTCGCCATCGCGTCGGCGATCTGTTTGTTCATCGCCGCGTCGTAGGTCGGACGCGAGGTCGTATAGAACACCCCGAGCGGAACCGGCATCGGCGGCTCGAAGTTCCCCAGCATGAACGCCAGCGCGAGGTTGGTCTCGTCATGCACTACGAGGCTGTCGAGGTCCTTGCCATCGGTGCCGATACTCACTACCTCGGGCCGCATCCCGTTCATGCGGATGCCCTTGTCGCGATTTTTGCCGAAGATGAGCGGCTTGCCGTGCTCGAGGATCAGCTGATGCTCGGCCTTGATACCCTTGTCGCTCACGTCATTGAATGCGCCGTCGTTGAAGATGTTGCAGTTCTGGAGAATCTCGACGAACGAGGCGCCGCGATGATCGTGCGCGCGCTTCAGCGTAACACCCAGATGCTTCTGCTCGACATCGATCGATCGTGCGACGAAGGTGGCGTGCGCTCCCAGAGCCACCGTGATCGGGTTGAAGGGGAAATCCACCGAACCGGCCGGAGTCGACTTGGTGACCTTGCCGATTTCGGAAGTCGGCGAGTACTGGCCCTTGGTCAATCCGTAGATTTTGTTGTTGAACAGCAGGATCTTCAAATCGACGTTGCGGCGCAGGCAGTGGATGAGATGATTGCCGCCGATCGAGAGCCCGTCGCCGTCGCCGGTGACCACCCACACATCGAGATCGGGCCGCGATACTTTCAGGCCGGTCGCGATCGCCGGCGCGCGTCCGTGGATGGTATGGAAGCCGTAGGTGTTCATGTAATACGGGAAGCGGCTTGAGCATCCGATTCCCGAAATGAAGACGGTGTTCTCAGGCGCGATGCCGAACTCGGGCATCTGCTTTTGCACCTGGGCCAGGATGGCGTAGTCGCCGCATCCCGGGCACCAGCGCACTTCCTGGTCGGTTACGAAGTCCTTACGCGTAAGCGCGGTTGCCATTTTCCCTATTCCTCCAGTGCGCGCGAAATCCGGGTAACGAGCTCCGATACCTTGAACGGACGTCCCTGGATCTTGTTGATGCCGATCGCCGGAATCAGATAGTCGGCGCGCACCAGTTTGAGAAGTTGTCCCATGTTCATCTCCGCCACCATCACTTTCTTGAAGGAGCGGAGTTTGTCGGCGAGGTCGGCGGGAAGCGGATTGAGGTAGCGCAGATGGATATGCGACACCTTCTTGCCCTTCGCGCGGCTCTGCTTGACCGCCTCGCGAATCGGACCGAAGGTCGAACCCCATCCGAGCATCACGATGTCGCCGCCGTCCGCATCGCCGAAAATCTCGGTCGGTGGAATCTCGCGCGTGATGCCCGCGATCTTGCGCGCCCGCATTCGGATCATCAGCTCATGATTCGACGGCGAATACGAAATGTTGCCGGTCAGATGCTCGCCGGTGATGCCGCCTATGCGATGCTGCAATCCGGGGGTGCCGGGAATCGCCCACGGCCGCGAGAGCGTTTCCTCATCGCGCGCGTAGGGCTGGAATACTTGACCATCCACCTGAGTCGCGAACTCGACCTTGATTTCTGGCAGTTTCGACGCGTCGGGCACCAGCCACGGCTCCGCGCCATTGGCGAGCTGCCCGTCCGTCAGCAGGATGACGGGCGTCATGTACTTCACGGCAATGCGAATGGCCTCGTAGGCCGCCATGAAGCAATCGCCCGGCGTCGAGGCCGCGATGATCGGGACCGGCGATTCGCCATGGCGTCCGAACATCGCCTGCAGCAGATCGGTCTGTTCGGGCTTGGTCGGCATGCCGGTGGAAGGACCCGCGCGCTGCACGTCGCAGATGACGATCGGTAGCTCGGTCTTCATCGCAAGCCCGACCGCCTCGGCCTTCAGATTCATCCCGGGACCGGAGGTCGAGGTGATCGCGATCGCCCCGCCGAACGCGGCACCGATCGAGGAGCATACGCCGGCGATCTCGTCCTCGGCCTGGAAGGTATAGACGTTAAAGTTTTTGTAGCCGGCCAGCTCGTGCAGGATATCGCTCGCCGGAGTGATCGGATACGAGCCGAGGAAGAGCGGACGGCCTGCGCGATTGGCCGCCACGACAAATCCCATCGCAGTCGCGCTGTTGCCGGTGATGTTGCGATAAAATCCCGGCGAGATGTGCGCCTTCGGAACAACATAGCTGGAGGCGAACATCTCGGTGGTCTCGCCGTAGTTCCATCCCGCTTTGAGCGCTTTCAGGTTGGCGTCGAGGACCGGCTGATTCTTCTTGAACCGGCTCTCGATGTAACGTACCGCGCTTTCGACCGGACGCTGATACAGCCACGACAGCATCCCGAGCACGAACATGTTGCGGCATCGGAACGAATCGCGATTGGAGAGGCCGGAGCCCTGCAGCGCTAGGCTGGTCAGGCGCGTCACGTCAACTTCGAAGATTTGGTACTTGTCGAGCGAATGATCAGTAAGCGGATTGCCGACATAGCCGGCGCGCTTGAGGTTGGCGTCGGTGAACGCTTCCTTGTCGATGATGAGCACGGCGTTCGGCGGGAGATCCTCGAGGTTGGCCTTAAGCGCCGCGGGATTCATCGCCACCAGCACGTTGGGCTCGTCGCCGGCGGTGAAAATCTCGCTCGAAGAAAAGTTCAGTTGGAAGCTCGATACGCCGGCGAGTGTTCCGGCTGGAGCGCGGATCTCGGCTGGAAAATCGGGCACGGTTGCGATGTCATTGCCGGCCAGCGCCGACTCCGACGTAAACTGCATCCCGACCAACTGCATCCCGTCTCCTGAGTCTCCTGCGAAGCGAATAACAACGCTGTCGCGTGGGGTTAGCGGTTTGTGCGCGTTCGCACCGCCGCCGTTCCCGGATAACTCGGAGGCCTGCCCAGCCACCTCAGGTGGTACTGCCATTTCAGTCCAATCTCCTTGCCGTTAAAGGCTAAACGAACGAATACCCCGTTTGAGCGAAAGGTTCAAAGTGAATGTCTCGACCAGAAGAAAAGTATAGCTAATACGGAAAACCCTTGAAAGGGCGATATTCTTAAGTTGCTCAAGCATCCGGCAGGTGCCCGTCGAGCGGGCGCGGTCGTTCAGTTTCTGTCTGTCCAAGCTTAGGCGACGCGGGTGTCTGCGCAGGTCGGTCGGATCAGCACTTCGGCGGGAATCCCGAAACGCTCGTGCAACCGGCGGATCATCTCGAGAGATAGCGGACGCTTGCCATGCATCACCTCGTGAACTCGGCTGCGACCTCCAATCACTCCGACCAGCGCTTGGTGGCCGAGTCCCTGCTGTTCAAGCCGAAAACTAATCGCTTCGATGGGATCCGGAGGATCGATCGGAAACTGCTTCTGCTCGAATGCTTCGACCAACGTGGCAAGGACATCTAAACGATCGCCATCGCGGGTTTGCGGCTTTGCACCCCACAAGCGCTCGATCTCGCGCAGCGCGAGTTCGTAATCGGAATTGGTCCGAATCGGTTTAATCTCCATATCTGACCGTCCTTGCGTCGATCTTGTCATAGTCACGATGCGATCCGAGCCATTTGATGAACACGATCTGCCGTTGGTAGTCGATCGCTGTCACCAATCGGTAGTCGTTGCCTTTGATGTTGAACACTGCGCGGTCGGCACTAACGATGCTGGCTGTTCCATAACTCTGCTTAAGCTCCGCCGAGTTGCGCCATTGTGCGTGCTCGGCTTCTTGAAACCACGCGTCGAGCGCGCCTTTTACCGCTTTTTGGCTCTCTTGCCCCTTCAACGACTCCACGAACCGCAAAAGTGTTCGTCGCGCAATTACTCGCACTCAAGCGATTCTATCAGGTTCCCAAAATGGGAACAACCGAGCTGCCTTCTCGCTCATCGCACCCGAAACGATGTGAACTCTCCTCGATAGTCGCTCCACTTCTCGGTCACATCATGCACGCGCGCGCCCGGAGGACCGGTATGCGCCCATGCCCACAACATCTGCAAATTCCGACGCGCGCCTTCCACGACGATTTCCACTTCCTCTCCCGAGGGAAGATTGCGCACCCATCCGGAAAGGCCGAGGCTCCGCGCCTCTTCCATCGCCGAATGACGGAAGAAGACGCCCTGCACCCGCCCGCGCACGCTCATGCGGAGCCTCGCCCGATCATCATTACGGATGTCAGCCATTAACGTTACATCTTTGGCTGCTTCCTCTCTCGCGTTTGTTCGTGGGAGAGGAAGCGTCGCGCCAATCACGAAGCCAGCGCGAGGAATTCTTTCTCATCCAAAATGCGCACACCGAGTTCCTGCGCCTTGCGCGCCTTCGATCCCGGATCGACGCCCACTACGACGAAATCCGTCTTGCGACTCACTGATCCACTCACTCGGCCGCCGCCTTCGAAGATTTTCTGCTCGGCCTGCTCGCGCGTCAGCGTCTCCAGCGTGCCCGTCAGCACGAAGGTCTTGTCGCGGAATGGTCCCCTGCCCTCCGCGACGCGCACCTTCTCGATGTCGAGTTCCTGCGCCAGTCGTTTTACCGCTTCGAGGTTGCGCGGCTCATCGAAATATTCGCGGATGCTATGCGCGACCTCGCCGCCGATATCGCGCACCGAGGTCAGTTCCTCCTCGCTCGCCGCCGAGAGCGCGTCGAGCGTACCGAAGCGAATCGCGAGTTGGCGCGCCGTATGTTCTCCGACGTGCCGGATGCCGAGCGCGTTGATGACGCGATCGAGCGCGGCCTTGCGCGAATTCTCGATATTCGCAACGAGGTTCTCCGCGCTCTTCTTGCCCATCCGTTCGAGCGCCAGCAGCGCAGGCATTTTATCCTTCAATTTGTAGATGTCGTCGAGTTCCTTGACCAGCTCCGCTTCGATGAGCTGGCTCACCAGCTTGTCGCCGAGCCCGTCGATGTTCATGCAATTCTTGGAGGCGAAATGGCGGACCGATTCGCGCATCCGGGCCGGGCAATTCACGTTGACGCACAGGTACGCGACCTCGCCTTCTTCGTGCACGATGGCGCCGCCGCAGACCGGACAATGTGACGGCATCTGGAACTCTTCCGCGCGCGGCTCGCCGGGCTGGGTCACCCGCACTACGTAGGGAATCACGTCGCCGGCGCGCTCGATGAGCACGGTGTCGCCTTCGCGGATGTCTTTGCGGCGAATCTCGTCGAGATTGTGCAGCGACGCGTTCGAAATCGTCACGCCCGCGAGCTGCACGGGCGCGAGCTTCGCTACCGGCGTCAGCGATCCGATGCGCCCGACGTAGGCTTCGATCTTTTCGACCCGCGTCTCGGCCTGCTGCGCCTTGAACTTGTATGCAATCGCCCATCGCGGCGAGCGCGAGACCTCGCCGAGCTGGTTTTGCAGCGCGAATGAGTTGACCTTCGCAACGACGCCGTCGGCATCATAGTCGAGCGAATGGCGCCGCTCGGTGAGATCGTTCCAGTACGCGAGGACCTCATCGACGTTCTTCAGCAGCTTCGATTCGGGATTGACGCGCAGCCCCAACTCGCGCAGCGCCTGGAGGAAATCCCACTGCGAGTTGGCCTCGAGGCCTTCGACGACGCCCGGCGCGTAGAGAAAGATGTCCAACGGGCGCGAGGCGGTGATCTTCGGATCGAGTTGGCGCAGCGATCCCGCCGCCGCGTTGCGAGGATTCATGAACATCGGCTCGCCGTTGCGCTCGCGCTCCGCGTTAAGCCTCGCGAACCCGGCCTTCGAATAGATCACCTCGCCGCGAACTTCGAGCAGCTTCGGAATCTTGCCATGCTTCGGTTTTTGCAGCCGCAGCGGCACGCTCTTGATGGTGCGGAGATTGCGCGTAACGTCCTCGCCGTTCTCGCCGTCGCCGCGGGTCGAGGCAGTCGTGAGCACGCCATCTTCATAGATCAGCTCGACGCTCAGCCCGTCGAGCTTCACCTCGGCGACGTAGGCGACATCGGCGTCGCTATGCAGCAATCGCTTAATGCGCTTGTCGAACTCGACCATCTCCTCGGCGTTCATCGCGTTGGCGAGCGACATCATCATCTTGCGATGATGCACGACGGCGAATTTTTCGCTGGGCGCGGCGCCGACGCGCTGGGTGGGCGAGTCGGGCGTGATGAGTTCAGGATGCGCGGTCTCGATCGCCTCAAGGCGGCGCATCAGCACGTCGTACTCGGCATCCGAAATTTCGGGCGCATCGAGCACGTAGTAGAGATGGTTTGCGCGATTGATTTGCTCGCGCAGCTTGTCGGCCTCGGCGCGCGCCTTATCGAGTTCACGGGCCATGAGCGCCGATCATTTCGGCTCGCAATCGAGAGGTCAAGCGAAGCATGAGGACCGCGGGTATCGCGCGCCGCGGTCCTCATGGGCGTATTACTTCTGCGGTTCGGGCTGCGACTCCGGTCCGGAGCCGGGATCCTGCTGCTGACGATGACGCCATTCCCATCGCTCTTGAGGTCCGTAGAACCTTGGGTCGGCCTCACCAAACCTTGGGTCGGGACCTCCTCCCCAGTAGGGCGGCGGAGGCGGTCCGTAGGGCATCATGCGTTGACCCTGCCATCCTCCCATCATTCCCGGGCCCATCATTGGAGGCGGCGGAGGACGATGATGGCGGCGATGGCCGGCGACCAAAATCGACAGCGCGATCAGCACCAACGCGGCAATCAAGCCGCCGCGCCACCATCGATTTTCCTTCTGCGCCGCGTATTCGAAGGCTTCGAGGCGCCGTTCGAGGCGTCGGATCGCGTCGTCGTTCGGAGGCGGACTACTCATTGATTCTTCAGGCACGCGGTTCTTACTCCTTGCTGGAAATAATGATGAGCGAGAATCACTCTCCACGTAAGACGTGCGCGGGGGCGCAAGGTTTCGCACCGGTTCACTCGCTCACGGATCAAACGTAAGATCGATGACGTACGGAGGGGCAAACCGTATGAGCGAGAAACTCTACCAGGGCATCAGCTTCTGGATGCTGACTTTTGCGATCGCGCTATGGGCCGTCACCAGCGATCGCATCGCGATTGAACCTTCGCACATCATTTTAGCGGTGATGGCGGCATCGATCTGGACCTTCGCGTTCGCGTGGGGATCGCTCAGCGCGGCGACCGAACCGCTCTCGACCATCGACAAATGCGTGGTCTGCACCATCACGATTTCGCTGCTGACGGCCGCGGTGGTCGCGACGCTAATCGGATGGCCTTCCAACGAGTTCTTTCGCGATGCGCCCATCATCGTGCTGCCGATGAGCGTGGGAATCGGGTTGGCCTACATGTTCGGCGCTACGATTAGACGTCATATCCCCGAGCCCAAGCCGGCCGTTGCTGCGCCGGAAGATAGCTACCCTCTCTAAGCGATAGCTTCCCTCGGCTTCCTGCCGACTGGTTCTTCGGCCTTATCATCGCCGCTCCTATCCGCTCCTATCTTGGACAAGTATGTTTCTCTCGTCGGCGGCTTTGGTCACACCTAGTCATAGTATCTCGATAAATTGATTGCGTCAAAAGAATTTCGCTCTTAAGGTTTACCACGCACTGAGCGAGAGGACGGCGAAAGCAGATAGTGCATCGTGCGTAACTTCCTGTGAACTCCTCTTGTTTCAAGATGCCGGAACTCACGGGAGATGCGATATGCGTACTCGTTCGGCCATCGCTGGTGTTGTCGCGATCGTAATGGTCGTGCTGCTCTGCGGATTCGGGATCGCCAACTTTTCAAACCTCAACCGAACCACCGAACCAAAAGGCGCATCGGCTGGAGCGCGCACGGATGCAGCGAGCAAGGTCGCGATCGCATCTAACATTGCAACCAACTACGGCAAGCTGCCGCTGAGCTTCGAAGCGAACCGCGGTCAGAGCGAATCGCGGGTGAAGTTCATGGCCCGCGGAAACGGCTATTCGTTATCGCTTACGCCGAAGGAAGCAGTTCTGGTCTTGCGCCAACCCCTAAGCGCGACCGGCGCGGCAAAGAAGCCGGGAAGGAATAGCACCTCGCTGCCCGTAAAGATCGTCAGCCGGGAGCTGAGCGTCGAACTGGTTGACGCCAATCCGGCTGCGCAAATCGAAGGACTGAATCAACTGGCCGGCAAGGTCAACTATTTTATCGGTAAGGATCCCGCGAAATGGCGCACCCATGTTCCGACCTACGCGAAGGTTCGGTATCGGAGCATTTATCCGGGCATCGACCTGGTCTACTACGGAAGCGATCAGCGCCAACTGGAATACGACTTCGTTGTCGCGCCGCGAGCAAATCCGGCGTCCATTGCGCTGCGCTTTCGAGGCGCCGAGCGTCTGACCCTCGATTCCGGGGGCGACTTGCATGCGAAACTCGCCGGCGGCGGCGAGGTGGTCCATCACGCGCCGGTGATCTATCAAGAGCGCGAGGGAAACCGCCAACTGGTCGGCGGAAAATGGGTTCTGGAGGGAAAGTACTCCGCGCACTTCGCCGTGGCTGACTACGATCGCAACCGCGCCGTTTACATCGATCCGGCGCTGGCCTATTCGACCTACCTTGGCGGCACCGGCGGAGCCGACTCTCAATCGACCATTCAAGGCGACTACGGCACCGCGGTCGCGGTCGGCTCGGACCAGTCAGCCTATGTTACGGGATACACTTTCTCATCGGATTTCCCGACCGTTTCACCAGTGCAAGGAAGCAACCTGTCCAGTATTAATCAGCTGGCTACCGCGTTTGTGACCAAGCTCAGCCCTGACGGCGCGAGTTTCACCTATTCGACCTATTTGGGTGGTAGCGGTGGTGACGCGGCGGCCGGCATCGCGGTGGATACCAGTGGCGATGCATATGTGACCGGCAACACCAGCTCCATCGACTTCCCTGTTTTCCCGCCGGCGTCTCCTGGTCCTGGCGCTTTCCAGACAGCCCTGAATGGAGCGGTGAATGCCTTCGTGACCGCGTTGAGCTCAGACGGGAGTACGATTATCTATTCAACCTACCTGGGCGGAAGTGACTTCGATTTCGGAGACGGCATCGCGGTTGACTCGACGATGTCCGGATACGTCACGGGGAGCACAACTTCCTCCGACTTCCCGACTACCGGAGGCGTCGCTCAACCAATCAAGGTGGCTATCAATGGCGCGACCAACGCTTTTGTCAGCAAGCTGAGCTCCGACGGCACAACGCTGCTTTATTCGACCTTCCTTGGTGGAACCGGAGTTCCCGGCAATCCTCCCAAAGGCGACACCGGCAATGGCATCGCGGTAGATACCGCCGGTTCTGCTTATATTACCGGGACCACCTGGTCTACCAACTTCCCGATCCGCGATCCTTACCAGCCAACAACAAACAGCAGTAGCTTCACCAGCTTCGTAACCAAGCTGAACCCTGACGCGACGATAGCCTATTCGACCTACCTCGGCGGCAGCAGCGGTGAGGAAGGTTTGGATATCGCGGTTGACTCTTCGATGGCCGCATACGTGACGGGATACACCTTATCCAACGACTTCCCTACCACCGGTAATGCATTCCAGACGACATACAACGGTAATGGCAACACGAATGCGTATATAAGCAAGCTGAGTTTTAACGGCGTCGCGCTGGCGCTGAATTACTCAACCTTCCTGGGCGGCAGCGGTGGTGACGAAGGATTAGCTATCGGGCTCGACTCTACCGGCGATGCATATGTCGGAGGTTTCACCCGATCTATCGACTTTCCAGTTTCAGGCAACGCGTTCCAACCGAGCCTCAGCAGCGCCGTCAACGCATTCATGAGTGAGCTGGCTCCTGACGGTAGCGGCTTGTTCTATTCGACCTACCTGGGTGGTAACACCGGTGACGAGGCGGCCGGCATCGCGGTCGATGCGACTGGGGCGGTGTACCTGACGGGAAACACCTTCTCCAGCACTTTTCCAGTTACTATGGGAGCGCCACAAACCACCAACCATGCCGCGTTAAGAAGTGCCAGCAACGTCTTCGTGACAAAATTCAATGCCCCACCATCGCCCACCGCGACTGCGACTGCGACCGCGACGGCTACTGCCACCTTAACTGCGACTGCCACCGCGACCACCACTGCAACCGCAACAGCGACGGCTACCGCGACTGCCACTCCTACTGCTACGGCGACCGCAACTGCCAGCCCGACAGCTACTGCCACGCCAACCGCGACTGCTACCGCCATGGCGACGGTGCCTCCGACACCAACGCCAATAGCCACCACTGTCCTGACCGGGGCCCCAGTCGCGATTAATTTCGGCCGGGTCGATGCGACCGGAACCAGCGCGGCAAGGAGAATCATACTGACCAATAGAAGTACGACGATAACCGCGACGATCTCGAATGTGACCGCCGGTGCGCCATTCGCCGTCGTGGGAGGGACCGATACCTGCAGCGGTGAATCGATTGCGCCGAGAAGGAACTGTTCGGTCTATATTACCTTTATGCCGACCACGGTGGGAGCCGTAACCGACGGGTCAATCGACGTTACTTACAACGGCTCAAATCCCGCCGTAAGGCTGGAAGGGAGCGGCGTCGCGGTAGCTGTCAGCGCCCCAGTCTCAAGGCTGCTCAGCCCAGTCGCATCGCCTAACATCGGCAATCCGAGCAGTATCGTGGTATTCAATCCCAACAATGTCCCGGTGACGCTCGGCACCGCAGTGCTTGTCGGAACCGATGCCGCCTCGTTCAGGATTTCGAGTAATCAATGCTCCGCGACGATTTTGCCGGCGAAGGCCAGGTGCTCGATCGGAATAGAGTTCGCACCGATCAACGGCGCGACGGGCCTACAGCGCGCCATCCTCTCGATGGGATTCACTTACGGCGCAAACGACGGAACCGTCTCGACCGCCCTTGCGGCAAGGGCGAGGTAGCCGAGCCAGGTAACTACTGAGGCTAATTACCGAGGCCGGTATGGAGATAACTGTGATGATTGATACAAGCTAGCGCGAGTAACCCATCGCCTCGAGGAAGTCGTCGAGCGTCGGGAAGCGCATGTACATGTTGGTGCGCTTCTGCTTGCCGATGGTCGAGCTGGGCTCGTTCGAGTAAGCGTGCCCCGGATACACCACCGTGTCGTCATCGAGGTTGCGCAGCGTATCGTTGAGGCTGTGATACATCGCCTCCGGATCGGACCCCGGCAAGTCGACGCGTCCGCATGAGTTCACGAATAGCGTGTCACCCGAGATGAGATTGCCGTCGACCAGGAAACATTGAGAGCCCGGCGTATGCCCGGGCGTATGCAGGAATTTCACCTCCAGCTCGCCCACCTTGAACACATCGCCGGCATCGACCTTGACGATGTCCGACTCCGACAGCCCCGCGACTTTGCGCGCGCCCTCGGCTTCGTGCTTGTTGAGATAAACCTTTGCCTTGACCTTCGCGAGCATGTCGGCCGCGCCCTCGATGCTCTGTCCCATCATGCGGCCGCCGAGATGATCCTGGTGATAATGCGTGATGAGTATCTTGTCGATTTCATAGCCATCGCGATTCGCGAGATTGATGATCGCGTCGACGTCCCACGCGGGATCAACGACCGCGGCCTTGCGCGTTTTGGGATCGCCGATGAGGTAGATGAAGTTCGCCATCGGACCGATTTCGGCCTGCCGAAGGTGGATGCGATTTTCTGCCATACACCTAAATTAACCATTCTCAGGCGGTGCTAGCCACCGCCTGAGAATGGCAACATTCATTGCTGAGCCTTGGGATTGAACTCTTCCTCGGAAACGCGCGCCTCGAAATTCTGGTGCTGCGAAAGGTCGAGCATCATGAAAGTTTGGGCGCGATCATCCGGCACGTATAGGTCATTCGCAAGGACAAGTCGGTCCGATTGCTCCGGGCTCTTTCGCCAGATCGCCGCCGACAGATCGGGACTCGAATCGCGATAAATCTCGCCGGCAAGATATACGAAGGTCTCCGCGTCGATATAGACCCGCGCCCGAAGCAGATCGGAATCATGCTTCTGCGGAATAAGCTCGAGCACGTAAGCTTTGCGTGGTTCGCACGCGATCGGCCCGAAGCTTTGGGTTCCCAAATCCCGAATCGCACTTCCACCGTTCATGCAACCTATGATGGTGCGCTCGTCGCTGATCCGCACTGAATACAAGTCAGTTTTGGGCGGCATGTATTCCATCAGGAGCTGCGTACATGAGTAGGTGCATGACTGATTCGGCGCGAGCGGAATTGCCAACCGGCGCCACCTGCGGGCGCCTTGCCAGTACGCATAGGAGTCGGGCAGGCGGTCCGGCTCGGAGTAAAAGATCGCGATGAATTTTCCCTGCTCCGGGCCGCACTGATCGGCGCGCTCTTCCCAATCGATACCGCGCAAGTTCGGATCATTCGCCCTTTCGGCCAGATGTGATGTGCGCTGAACGACCGACTGATCGCAGGTGAGCTCGTTGCGGAAGTCGCTGTGGTCCGGATCGGCGGCGAACGTGATCCCGCTCGCGGAGGACAGGCTGAAGGCGCGCGCGGCCAGTCCCGAGAAGGAAACCTGCTCGGGTATGAATGGACCCCATCGCCAGTTGAGCGCCACCTTTACCGCGCCGTGAGGATCGCTCGCGCTCACCGATGGAAACGGCAGGCCGCCAACGTAGTTCTGCAATTCCTCGCGCGTATCGAGCCTGGCCTGTGGCGAATATTGCTCCGTCAATCGTTGATACGCTTTGGGCCACTCGAGGCGTTCGGTCGGAACGATCTTGATCGAGAGACCATGTTGGACGGCGTAGAGTAATGCGCCGGGAAGCTCCGCCGCATATGTCGCGGCATTGGAACCATCGATTATGGCGCCGCTGGTGAGGGGCGGGACGCGCGAAGGTGCGGGGTCGGACATTTGTGCCGATGAGTTCGCGCACCATGCGCATACCAGCGACAGACCGAGAGCAATCGCGAGCGACTTCATATGAGTTACCTCCGTTTCGTCCGCATTCGGTCGAGCAGAAAATTGCCAACGTCCTTTAGCGCCGCGAGGGTGGCGACTACTTCCGGTGAATCCACTGATTCGGTCAGCAGCCGATTGAGGCTGAGCGCGGCGAGTTGCCCATTGATCATCTGGCTGAGAACCACGAACGCGATGGGCTGCGCGCGCACTTCCGGAAACATCGCCTGCCACATCGCTACGGCTTCATCGAAAAATCCCTGGCTCGCGTTCAGTACCGCCTCGCGCAACGCGATATCGGTCCGGCTGGCGACCGCGAGTTCCAGCCACGCATAGAAGGTGTTGCCCTTGTAGATAGGCCACAGCGCATCAACCAGCGCGCCGATGCGGGCGGTGATGTTTTTGGGTAGACCGGGAATTATTTGCCGCGAGGCCTCCAGCCGCTCGGCGAAGAGTTGCTGTAGCGCGGCGATCACGAGGTCATCTTTCTTTGGGAAGTGGTAAAGCTGAGCACCTTTGGATACTCCCGCGCGCTGGGCAATCTCCGCAGTAGTGGTGTTTGCGTATCCGCGCTCGACTAGGCACGCGATGGCGGCGTCCAGCAGCCGCTTGCGGGTTTCCTCGCGTCGCTCATCCTGAAGGCCCAAGTTGATCACCTCGCGGTCAGGAAAAATATCATCCGGCTACCTTACTGTCAACCGTCTACCCAGCTTATAACCGGGCACATGGATTGTTTGGTTTTTTAGAACCTGAGCTTGGGCGCGACGGCGTTCCAACTCCTAACCGCGGAGGGAAACAGAGCAGTATGTTATTTTTTTGTGGTGCTATTCTTCTGTGCGGCGCGCGCGGCTTTCGGATCGAGGCGCAGGCCGCGATCCCAGAGGAACTCGGGCTCGCCCAGGCGCTTCGCGATCCATCGCGATTGCACGAACAGATGGTCGCTGAGCCGATTTATATAGATGATGTCCTGGTCGGCAATCTCTTCCTCGCGCTTCACCGCCCATAGCACGCGCTCGGCGCGACGACATACGGTGCGCGCCTGATGGAGAAACGCGTTGAGCACTCCGCCGCCCGGCAGCGTGAACGAGTTGAGCGGCTGGAGGTCCTTCTCCATCCGATCCATTTCCTCTTCGAGCTGCTTGACCTCACCGGCGCCCATCTTGTGCATGCCCTCGTACTCGCCGTCGGACGGCGTCGCGAGCTCCGAGCCGACATCGAAGAGTTCATTCTGGATGCGGCGCAACATTTCCGAATACCAAACGTAATCATCGCCAAGACGATCTTTGTATTCGAGGAGATAGGTCCTCACTATGCCGACGACGGAATTCAATTCGTCGATCGTCCCATACGCCTCGAGGCGGCCGCTTTCCTTGGGAACGCGCTTGCCGCCAACCAGCGCGGTGGTACCTTTGTCGCCGGTGCGGGTGTAGATGCGGCTCAGCCGAATAGCCATAGCGTTTATATCCCCGCCTTCTTGCGAAGCGCATCGTAGCCCGCGTTGCCGACTTCGCTGGAGACCGGCAGGCCCTCGTCGCGCCATCCCTTGCCGACGATCGCGCCCGAGGCGTCGCGCTGCCCGCCGAATCCGCCGATGACATTGGTGAGGTCGGTGTAGCCCGCGCCCTCGAGAATTTCGCATGCGCGCTGCGATCGTCCGCCGGCCTGGCATCCGACGATGAGCTTGGTGTTCTTCGGAATAACCTTTTCGACGATGGGGGCGAAGTCATCGTTGAGCTGCATCTGCCCCGGCCCTTTCATGAAGACGACCGGCACATTAAGCGCGCCCGTCGCGTGGCCCTGTGCAAATTCGCCCTCGGTGCGGACGTCGAGGTAAATCGCGCCGGGATTGTTGGTCAGAGTGTCGTGAGCATCGCGCGGTTTCTGCTGTTTGATCGACATAGGAACCTCGTCCGGAAAATCTATCATGCAGCGAAGTCGGCACGTATCACTGCGAAGGTGGCCTAGCGACATTGCGATCCGGAACTTTCACTTTTTCCTTCTGGCGCGGTAATCATACATTGCCGTAGATTTAGGGTGGAGCGTCTCTGATTAGATGATTCATCGATTGTGTTTGGGCGTAATGCTCCTCGCACTCGAGCTGGTCTTCGGCACCACGGGCTGGGCGCAGTCCAGCATTAGTCAATCGCCGCAGGGCCTGTGGCTCACCAGTAATTACTCCAACGACAGCGGCTTCATTTCCGAGATTCTGGCCGAGCAGTACCAGCATTCGGGAATTCCGAAGCGAGAGCTGAACACCGGGCTCTCACTGGTCGGACTTCCGGGAAAGATAGCATTCGATGCGGCGGGCGATCTGTGGATCCCGTTTTGCCCCGACTCCGGCCCGGGCACCATCGTCGCCTTGTCCCCATCGACGCTGGAAGACATCGCGGCGAATCGATTCAAAGATGCCACCGTGGCTGCGCAGCTCTCCAGCTCCAACGCGCCATGTCCCGGAGAGTTGGCGTTCGACGCGTCGGGCAATCTATGGGTTGGCAATGGCAACATCTACAACAACGGCGCTCAGCCGCTCCTGCTGGAGTACGCCTCTTCCGATTTATTCAAGTCCGGCGCTCAGCCAGTGACTTTTCTGACCTCGACGGCGTTTCACCGCCTCGGCCCGATGAGTTTCGACGCGCACAGAAACCTCTGGGTTACGGATCCATCCAGCAACGTTTATGAGTTCACCCCAGACCAGCTATCCTCTGGAGGATCGCAGTCACCGCAATTGACTTTGCAAGCGACCGCTCAGTTTCCCGCAGATGTCGCTTTTGATTCGGTGGGCAATCTCTGGATCATCTATGCAAGCAGCGGCGCCGCTCGAAGTGCGAGCGGTGCACAGCTCCCCGCTATCGTTAAAATCCTCGCCTCCGATCTCACCGGCTCGGGTCCGACCACACCCACGCCCGCGGTGACCTTCGTCGCTCCGCCGTTCTGTTCGCCCCTCGATCTCTGCACGGTATCGGGCGAAGCATTTGATGCGGCTGGAAACCTTTGGGTGAGGACCGGGCAGATGGTGCTCGAATATTCGCCGCTGCAGCAAATGACCGGCGGCAGTCCATTGGCCGCGCTCACGTTGGCCAGCAATGCCATCGACACGCCAACCGACGACACAAGCAAGATGAACTTCTGGCTTTCGGGTACGCTGGTCTTCGCGCCGGAGATCGAGTGATGCGGTCGCCGTCTCGATCGCATAAGCGGCGCGCGCGGCTTCGCACGATGGTCATCGCCGGGTCCGTCCTCATATGGATCGCGAGCGGCGCAAGCGTCGCGCGATGCGGGGAGACGACCTTCATCTCATACGGAGGCGGCACAGTTCTGGGAACCTGCACGACGTCATCGTATGACCAAACCTGTCCCGACCCAAATCCGCTATGCTACTGCGCCTCGTCGACCGGGAATGTTTCAGGCGCGACGGGATATGGTTATGCGCAGGTCGATATGGATCACAATTTCAATGCGACCGCGGGATGCTTCCCATTCAACGCCTCGCTGTTTGTGGTCGGCGACAAAGACGTCGAGCAAGTGGATTTCAGCGGGTCTTATTGCGAGAAAAATCACGACCGGCGCGAGAACTTTGAAGGCACCTATGAGATAGTGCGATCGGCCGAGGGACGGACCGCGAGCGGGAAAGTATCGGGCGTCTCCACCGCAAACAAATTCGTGCTTCATTTCATTGAAGAGAAGTAGGATGTCCCAACGAGGGTCCGGATGAAGTGAGCCCGAAATCTGCTATGATCCCACGCGGCGCCCAGACGGGCGCCGCCGTCGTTTCGCAGGCAGTATTCGAAAGTGAAAATGCAAAAACAAACCCATTAAATGCAGGGAATCAAAGGGCTTTTCGATTTTCCGAAGTGACCGATGAGCGAGTTTAGACGATCTTTGCTGAGGCAGAGCCGGTTGCGCGATTCGACGATGCTTCCAAAGCAGAAAAGTGCAAAAACAAACCCACTTTGTCCACAAAAACGCTACGCTTTTCGGATCTCATGATGCGCTAACACAACGCACAATCGCCACTGTCGACATGATGTCGGCAGTAGTTCGGCCTCGCCCTCGTTCAGCTAGACGCCGACAACATGTCAGCAGCATCTCGACGTGCGGCTGACCTGCCTACGACTGCCCGAACTTCTCCTGATGCACCATCTCACTGCGCTTCTTCAGCGGCCTCGCTTGCGGAGGATTCTTCTCGTCCGCATAGCCGAACGGAAGGATGGTGAATACCGCCCATCCGTCGGGAATCGCGAGCATCTCTTTCAGCGCGGCAGCATCGAAGTTGCCAACCCAGCATGTGCCGAGGCCGAGCGCCCATCCGGCAGTCGCCATGTTCTGCACCGCCTGCGCGCAATCGACATCGGCCCATCGCGTATTGCCGACGTCTTTAAGGATGACGATCGCCGAGGGCGCATCGGCGACGAAGCGGCCGGTCGTGCATACCGCGCCCATCGCCTTGAGGCGTTCGCGCTCGCGCACCACAATGAACTGCCACGGCTGCAGGTTGCGCGCGCTCATCGCATGGCGGCCCGCCTCGACGATTTTCGAAAGCTTGTCATCTTCGACCGCGCGAGGTGCGAAGTTGCGTTGAACCTTGCGTGACATGATCGCTTCAATTGCATCCATTTCTAGTATTTCCTCGACTCCGCTTCGCTCCGCCTCGGAAGCGCCTGCGCCGCGGCGCTTCGCGCCCCCTTCGGGTCTCCACGCGAAAGCACGTTGATACTTACGATCCTTCTACTATCACGAGGATTCCAGACAAAACACAGAGACACAGAGGAAGAGAAGCGATCAGATGCGGGCCGTAGCGGCCCTCGCGGAAACTTTCATAAATTCTTGAAGGACCGTTACGGTCCGCATCTTTCATATCTCAGTGTCTCTGTGCCTCTATGTTTGCCTGCCTGCGTGCGAATACATCACCTTTTGCAACGTCATATGACGTGGTCATAGGTGAGCGCGAGCAACGATTCGTAAGAAAGGAACTGCTAAAATCATCGACGATTTGGGACGCGGAGGTCTTCGATGCTCGCGCGGGCTATGGCGGTGCGATAAAAGGATGTTGAGCGCGGAGAAAGTCGCCGCGCTCGCATTTTTTCGCGAGCGATTCGGCGGCGCCGGCGCAGGTCAATCGGGGCGTGGCGGTTACAATATGCATTAGCCGGCGGGGTGTAGCGCGAGCCCTTCTCGCGACGACCCTGATCACTCTCGCGACGGGCGTCGCGCTCGCGTATACGGCGGCGCCGCTCCCGCTGTTTTATCAAGGCCGCGACAATCTCATCTTCGATCGTCTCGCGCTCGATCCTTCGACACTGCGTGCCGACAGGCTCGACGACGCACAGACCGCGGTCTTTCAGGAGACGCTGCCGCCGCCCGGTCCGGACATGGATCAGTTGCGAGGATTCGTGGTCGGCGGAGGCGGTCTGCTGGTGGTGCTGGGCAAGGACACCCCGCCCGCATCGCTCGCCGCGCTGACCGACGACAACATCCAGGAAGGCAATCCCGTCGCGGCAACCGAGGGTCCGTATCACGCGGCGGAAGCCGAGAAGCTCGGCGCCGTCATCGAGTATGTCGGCCCGCGCGACGATCCGCTTAGGGATAACATCAGTTGGAAATCGGCGGTGCGCGTATTCGAGCGATGGATCCTCAACGTCAACCGCGGCGACGTACTGGTGGCGACCAGCGACAAGGACCCGGTCCATCCGCATACGCCGATACTGGTCAAGCTCGCGCTCGGGCGCGGCACCATCTACGTGCTCAACGTGTGGATGACCGAAGGCAATCAGGCCGAGCGGATACGCAGCTACGCGGCGATGCTGGCCGGCGTCGAAGGTGCGCGCAACTACGACTTCCAGCGCTGGGCGTATTTCAACTGGATGCTCTACGACCTGACGCGCAGCGCGGCGCATGTCACCCCGGTTGACTTTCGCCATTGGGTCGCGGCGCCGGTTCCGCATGGCTCGCAGATCGTCATTCTCGCATCGATTTTCATGTCGCTATTCGCAGTGTTCGCGATTGGCCTGATAATCGCGCGCCGCTACAGCATGCGGCATCCCGAAGCGCTCGGCCAATTCTATTTACCGATCACGCACGAGCCGCAGCCGTCGTCATTGGGCGCGGCGGCAATGCCCGCGCTAAAGATGCCCGAGGAGGCGCCGAACAAAAACGCGCTGGCCAGTCGCGGCGACCCGCGTTGGGAGGTGGTCGGGTTCCATCGCCCGCTGAGCGGATTTTTCTACAACTACCTGCTCTCGTTGATCGTGATGATCCCGTTCAACTTCGTGTTCACGTTCTATATCGAACGCAACTACGTCAATCCGTTTCTCGAGGCGCGCGGCGCGTGGGGCGCGGTGACCCAGTTCATGGGATTTTTCTTCGCGCTGCTCGACCTCGGCACCGGACAGGCGATGGTGAAATATTTCGCCGAGTATCGGGTGCGCGATCCCGAGCGTGCGATCACATACGCGCAGTTCTTCATCTGGTTCCATGCGCTGGGCGGCGTGCTCGCGGTGACGATCCTCGGCATCATGGCGGCCGTCTTCATGCCCGAGACGACGGTCGCGTTCCTCACCTGGTTCGTGATCCTTCATACGCTGAGCCAATTCCCCGGCTTCACCGCGATATACACGAATCTCTTCCGCGCATTGCAGCGCTTCGATTATGCGCAGGTGCTGGTGGTGCTGACCTACGTGCTGACGCCGCTCATCCAGATGGGGATGGCGATTTACATGCGGCATTGGGGCCTGCTGCATCCGGTGTTCGGCGAAGGGATGGGCGTGGTGTTCGGCTTCGCGCTCGGCGGCATGGTGAGCAACATCGTGATGGGCGTGTTGTGCTCGATCTTCTATCATCGGGTGGGCTTTCGACTGACGACGATTTTCCTCGCGCACTTCGACAAGGACACCATCAAGAAGTCGCTGGTCTTCGGCGCGAAGCTGACCGCCGGCAACATGCTATCGGCGGCGAGTTGGGGAGTGCTGCCGGTCATCATGCTCGCGATGATCCCCAACTTCTTCGAGCTGAACGAAATCTGGCTGCTGACGTTCACACTGACCTATCCGTACATCGAGACCGGCGCATACATCTTCAGCACATTGGTGTCGTCGGTGTCGGAGAGCTACTCCAGCGGCATGATGCATCTGACGCAGCGCTACCTCGATCAGAGCCTGCGCTGGGGCATCATGATCGCGACGATGCTGGGGGGCGCGTTCATCGCGTTTTCGGATATCTTCATCACCGGATTGCTGCCGCCGCAGTTTCTGCGCGCCTTGGCGGTAATGGGACTGATGCACATCTGGCGCGTGTTCGATTTTTCCACGCGGCTGCCCGATCAGGTTTTCCAGGCGGCGGGAAAAACCGGGTTGTTCACCGTCACGGTCGCCATCGAGCACGTCGGACGCATCATCCTGTCGCTGTTGCTCATCTCGCACTTCGGTTTTTATGGCGTCTTTTATGCGTTCACGCTCTCGTCGCTTGCGAAATCCGTGGTCGCATGGCCTGTGATGGCGCGTTATGTCGTCAAGCCGGCGATCAGCGTATGGCAAACGCTCATCAACCCGGCGTCTCGCTGCACTCGGGAATTATCTGATCCTCGATGCGTTCGCGACGTATGCGTGGCGCGGCCCCGGGCATACGGGAAACTCCTGGATGATCGTTCTGGTATGCCTGTTCGCATCGCTACCGATCTACCTGTTCATTTCGGGATTGCTGGGATGGGACGACATCGCGCTGGCGGAATTCCATGATGCGGCGGAGTTGGTGCCTTATCCTTTCGGCGTCATCGCAAGGATCGCGCACCAGACCGTCTCGTTCGCATCGCGCCTGAGCCCACTGCATGACAGATTCCCTGGCAAGATGGTGCATGAGGCCGCACAGGAGGCGCAGCTTCTGACCTCCGAACGCGCGGTGCTCCGTTAGGCATTTTTGAAGAAAGATTAGGTGGTCGGCGCCGCCATGTTCCAATCAGGCTTGACTGTTTGTATCGGCACTTGATAATCTTTCAATAACAAATGGCGACATCATTGGCCGTGGCGGTCCACGACGACGCACCCAAGAAGAGCGCAGCACGCGTATGCGTACGCGCCTGCTCGATGCGACCGTGGATTGCCTCGCCAGACTAGGCTACGCAGGCACCACCACCACCGAAATCGCCAAGCGCGCCCGGGTCTCGCGAGGCGCCCAGTTGCATCATTATCCGCGCAAGGAAGACTTGGTGATCGCATCGGTGGAGCATCTTTTCCGGTTGCGCCTCGAGGAATTCGGCAGGGCTTTCGCGAGCGTTTCACCCGATATCGATCGGAGGCCGATGGCCGTCGACTTGCTCTGGAAGATGTTCCAGGGGCCGGTTTTCCACGCATGGCTGGAACTGGTGGTCGCCGCGCGAACCGACAAAAACCTGCGGGAAGCGCTGAATGAGATGAACGAGCGCTTCCATGGCGACATCAAAGTTTACTTCAAGGAGATTTTCGGGCCCTCGCCGTTGACCACCGATTTCGACCTTATTCCGGCCTTTATTTTCGCATTGATGGATGGAATGGCGATGCGGCTTATTGTCGGTAATCCTCAGGAAAATGACCGCATCCTGAATTTACTCAAGCGATACGCGACTTTGTTCCTTGCAGATCGCAGGATGATGCAGGCAGTGAATTAATTTGTCCTGATCGAGCACTCCGCTTGAATATCGAAAAAGTCTCGTCGTCTAAGGATCGAAGCCCTTTGTCTTTGGTGCTTCGAGACGCGTCCCGCTTATAGCGCCCCTCCCCGTGTACGCTCTAATGAGCGAGTGGGCTGCGCGCAGAGTCGTAGACAGGGAAGACCTACCAGCCGATTACTCCCTGTCCCGCGAGGCGGTCACTGTATCCCCCCTACGGTGACCGCCCATTTTTGTGCGCCACGCGCTCTTCCGCCATCTCATTCTGAAAAGTGAGCGCGACGCGGAAGCATGACCGAGGAAGGGCGTGGCTTCAGAATGGACCGAAGGAAGGTCAACGCTACTCGTTGGTGCGGCGGTAGATCGCGAACTCCCGCTCCAGCCGTACGGCGCGCTCCTGGACCGAGGATAACCGCTGTGTGCCAAGCAGGAAGTTTACCAGCTCGCCGTGATCGACCTGGCCGCCGGGGCTTAGCACCTCGACCAGCTCCTCGATGAGGCTGGGGAATTTCTCGCTGGGGATATAGTAATTGGCCCAGCCGAAATTGCAGTGCCGATGAAGAATCTTCGCGATCGCCTTCTCCATCATCTCGCGCCGGTCATTGCTATTTTCGTGTTCGTCGTTCAAATGGTTCTCCCGGTTGCCGAGGCTGCGCTGGTCCCTTTAGCTTAAGCAGGTTTTTTCTCTTGAATCACCTGCTCGTCATCGGCCCATAAAATCTTGCGATAATCGAATCTCAGGTTCTCTATTACATTGAACTTGATAATTTCGAAATACGGCGAAAGATCAAAATCGCGCGGCGTTACCAACGTCGGCGACACCCGCCGCATGATCCCGTACGGATGGCCCTCCGTCCGCGCCCTGATCCTCCAAATCACGCGGCGCGGGATCGCGCTCGGATCGGGCGGCTGCGCGAATTTCGGAATGATCGGGAAACCGACGCGATCGAAGCATTCGGCGAGCAGGCTCGAGCAGATGACGTGGGTCGGCTCGCCGCTGCCAAACTGCAATGCCTCGCGCCGGAAACGTCGCGGCACCAGCGACACCGGCAGAAAATACCGCGCAAGGTCAACTACATTTTTGATGTCGTAAACGTCGCCGACATGCCGCAGCGCCTCATCCATCACCTCGCGCAAATCGGCGCCCGACAAATTGTAGGGCCGGCATACGCGGATATTGAAATCGCGATACTTGCTGAGCGGGGTCAGCACCACGCCCGACTCGACCAGCGCCTCGACCACCAGGAAATCGGCATCCTCGCCATATTTCTCGATGAACTCGGCGCGCTTCCCGGGATTGCGCCGCATCGGTTCATCACCGACATAGAGCACCGAATGCGACCATGAACTCTGGGTCAGGTACTTGATACATTCGCTGATGCGCTCGTTACCCTCGACCAGGATGACATCACCCTTGCTTATGTACTTCTTCAGATTCGCAAGGTCGTTGGGAACATGAAGGTTGTACGTATCCAGTGGCGTAGTGAGGAGCCGGATGACAAGATCGACTGCCGCGCGACGAATCAGCGTAATGGGATTGTAGCTGCGAGCCCGCCGAGGCCCTTCAACCACGCGCTCGGCATCAACGTCGCTAGCGCCCGAGGTATCTTCGCTATCAGGCACAACTTGAATATAAGAACCGATCAATCTGTGACAATGGACCTCGGTCGGCTCGGAGGGAGGATGAGCAACGGCGAACTTTTGGAAGATGGATATGCGCCCGCCAACGTGGCGGCGGCGCGTGACTTCTATGTCGTCATTTCCGGATGTTCAGGTGGCGGCAAGTCCTCGCTGATGCGCGAGCTGGCCGATCGCGGCTATCGCGTTTTCGCGGAACCCTGTCGGCAAATCATCAAGGAGCAGAACTTTATCGGTGGCGACGCCATCCCGAGCAAGGATTCCTACAAGTGCATGGAGCTTTGCGTCTCGCGCTTTATGCACAACATGATCATGGCCGCCGCGACCACCTCTTATGTCTTCTTCGACCGCTCGATCGTCGACAGTGTGAGTGGCCTGCAACGTATGCCCGGCGGCGCGCCTGCTCATCTGATGAAAGCGATTCAGACCTTCAGATACGCGCGGAAGGTGTTCATGACGCCGCCGTGGCCCGAACTGTTCAGGACCGACAGCGAGCGCACCCACTCATACAATGATGCGGTCGCAGAGTATGCGCCGCTGATCCTAGCCTACGAGCGCCTCGGGCATGAGGTGATCATTCTTCCGAAGGTATCGGTAAAAGACCGCGTCGATTTCATCCTCAAGGAATTAGGCGACTAGTGGCCTGTAACAAGTGAAATGGTATCGGCATGATGCGGTGGTGAGGTCGCGATAGGTCCACTTGATGGGCTTGGGAGCGCGGTTGTAGTGACGGATGTAGCGCATGAGCTTGCGGGCCAGGTCCTTGACCGAGGTGAAGACTCCGCGGGCAATGACATCGCGCTCGATCCTGGCAAACCAGTTTTCTACCTGGTTGAGCCAGGAGGAGTAGGTCGGCGTGAAGTGCAGATGAACTTTGGGGTGGGCCGCAAGGAATTGCTCCACCCGCCTGGTCTTATGCGCCGAGAGGTTGTCCGCGATCAGATGGATCTCTTTGCCGCGCGGCTGATTGGCGACCAGGTCGGCGAGGAAGGCGACAAATTCCTGACTGGTGTGACGCGCGGCGGTTTTGCCCACCACCTCGCCGCTTTTGGTGTTAAGCGCGGCGTACAGCGAAAGCGTGCCGTGCCGGTAGTATTCAAAGCCGTGGCGCTCCAGCCGCCCGGGCGACAGCGGCAGCACCGGATCAAGCCGGTCCAAGGCTTGAATGGCGGTCTTTTCGTCCACGCAAAACACTGCCGCATGCTGCGGCGGTTTGACGTACAGCCCGATAATATCAGCCGCCTTGGTCTCGAAGTTGGGGTCGTCGGAGGCCATGTAGCGTTCGATCCGATGAGGCTTAAGCCCGGCACGCTGCCACACCCGCGCTACCATCATGTGGCTAATGCCCAGGTGTTGGGCCAACTTGCGGCTGCTCCAGTGGGTGGAGCCATCCGGCGCAGGTCTGCGGGTCCATTCCAGAATCTTGGCCTCCAGCGCCGGAGTCCGTTTCTCCACCGCCCGTCCGGGATGGCGCGAGTACAAGCCCGCCAACCGCTCAGCCTCGAAACGCCCCTTCCAGCGACTGATATAGTTGGGGTTGCAACCCAGCACGCTGGCGAATCGCCAGGTAGGACTTGCCATGCGCCAACAGCAGGATCAGCCGCGCCCGGCGCACATCCTCGGCTGGCAGGGTGCGCGAGCGCACTCTGTCCCTCAGTTCCTTGCGCTCGCTCGGGGCCAATCCAAACTCTCCATCAGGCATTCCTTAACGATACACTAATCCGATACCAATGTCACTGTTACAGGCCACTAGGTCGCCGCCGCGATCGCTTCGGCAACCGTGAAGCGGCCCTCGTACAGGGCGCGGCCGGTGATCACGCCCACCACGCCATCCGAAAACAGCGGCTTCAGATTCGCGATGTCATCGAGACTCGCGACGCCGCCTGATGCGATCATCGGCATGCCGATGCTGCGCGCCATCGCGCGAACCGATTCCACATTGATACCGGCCTCGGTGCCGTCGCGTGAGATGTCGGTGACGATGGCGGCTGCGACGCCCGCATCGCGAAACCGCCGCGCCGCTTCCGCGACGGTAAGCTCGCTCGTCTCAACCCATCCTTTGATCGCGAGCTGGCCGTCGCGAGCATCGATGGAGCCGAAAACCTTCCCCGGCAGGGCCGCGCACGCATCTTTAAGCAGCGCAGGATTCAGGAAGGCAGCCGATCCGATCGACACGCGAGTCGCGCCCGCGGCGATGGCCTTGTGGATCGATTCCATCGTGCGCAGGCCGCCACTCACGTCGAGGTCGCATCGCACGGCGGAAGCAATCGCGCGAATCGCCTCGAGGTTTCGCGGCGCCCCCGCGATCGCTCCATCGAGGTCGACGATGTGGATGATCTCCGCGCCCTGGCTTTCGAAGTCGCGTGCGACCGCGGCTGGGTCCGCGCCGTAGACGGTCGCCTTGTCCATCGCGCCGCGCAGCAGGCGCACCACCTCGCCATTCTTCAGGTCGATCGACGGAACGACGGTGAATCTCTCGAACAACTTCTCCATATCCCGATTCGTCAGATTACACCGATCGGCGTCGCGCGGCGAAAGAGGATGCGCGCGGCTATCGTGTTTTGGCGGGCTGAATCGCGGATGCTAGCCTTTTGAGACCAGGAGGTAGCTTGAATGAAGACTCGACATACCCTCATTGCCGGCGCGTTCATGATCGGTTCGCTCGTGGTTGGAGCGGCGTATGCGCACGCGCAACCGGTGGCTCCGGCCGCGGAGGCGGAACTGCAGCGATGGATGGCGCGTGATCCGCGGCTGCAGGCGGACCCCGGCCTGATGGACAATCCTACTTATCTCGCTAATCACCCCCAATTCGCGCAGTGGCTCCGTCAGCATCCAAATGCGCATGCTCAGGTTCAGGAGATGGGCGATTACGACGAGGCGCATCACTGGCACGACCGCGCATGGTGGAAGGCCAATCACGCGGACTGGGTGCATCAGCATCATCCGCACTGGTTTGATTGATTTCGCGCAGCAGGTTGATCGCTACGACTGGCCGTCCTCATCGGGCGGCCGGTTTTCTTTTCAGGGTTGCCCCAGATGCGTGCGCACGCGCGGCAACACCTCGTTGCCGTAGAACTCGATGGCGCGCCGTACAAAGCTTCGAACAGATCAACACTACTGGCTTCTCTGGCATAGGCGATGAATGATTGGGTTATCGGGAAGCGATGAAAGCTAAAATCGAAATCGAGCTCGAGGCGAGACTACTTCGACGCATTCGTTCGTTGGCCACCAAGGAGAACAAGGGCCTGGACGAGTTGATAGAGGAGGCGCTATCGGAGTACCTGAAACGCAAGTCGTCAATCAGTGTCGTGGCTCGAACGGCCGGTATCTTCAAATTATCGAAAGAAGAGGTCGATCGAATCCTTCACGACGAACCGGGAATTTTCGATCGATGGCGGTGAATCAGAGTTAGCCTATACCATACTTATCGACGTACCTTCGTAACTGTCTTCTGGGGCGCTGGATCGTAAAGTCGAAGTACCTCGCCATCTGTTGCTTGATCGCCCACACATCGAAATAGATCTGGGCTAAGCAGTCAGCGTCCTTAAACGGATTGCGCCCTTTGTACTTTACGTTCTCAACTTTGCCGTGCGCGGCAGCATTTCGAGTGGCGTTCAACTTTTCAATGTCTTTCAATTCCGGATATGGCCAAGAGTTGAGTACGGGTTGCAGGATTCGGAACATCTGCGCAAAACCAAGTCCTCGAATTGCGCTTTCGAATTTCGCGAGTGTTTTCTTGTCGTCGGCTTCATCGCCGGTCAGGAACAGTTGAGCTTTGAACGTATGGTAGAAGACCCGTCGAATTTCGATTTCGACCGCCGCATGCAGATCAAAGAGACAAGACCGAATGGAGTGCTCATCTGAGGTAAGCTCAGAAGCCAAGTGGGGCACTTGGACGTAAGCTTCTTCTGCTGAGCGAAAATTCAACAGTTCGAGATAGCGGTTCTGTTCTGTAGCCAACCTCGCATCCTCCTCATCGCACAAGCACAGGCGAAAGCCTGTGCTACATCTCATATGGAGATTCAACTCAAGGTTCCCTTGGTCGACAGCACTCCTGCCACGCGAGGCTCCAATGAGGTCGCCGCATCCATCGCGCGGGCCAGCGCTTTGAATGCCGCCTCGATCACATGATGCGGGTTGCGTCCCGCGATCATGTTCAGATGCAGATTCATCCCGACGTTGTCGCTCAGCGCCTTCATGAAGTCATGTACCAGCTCGGTCTGGAAGTTGCCCACCCGCTCCTGTTCGATATCCACGTTGTAGGCGAGATACGAGCGCCCGCTGATGTCGACGACGACATTGCATAGCGCCTCGTCGAGCGGAATCGTCGCCTCGCCGAAACGCCTGATGCCGGAGCGATCGCCGAGCGCCTGCGCGAAGGCCTTGCCGAGCACGATTCCGACGTCTTCGACAGTATGATGCTCGTCGATGTGAAGGTCGCCTTTCGCTTCGATTTTCAGATCGAAGAAACCGTGGCGCGCGAAACTTTCCAGCATGTGATCGAGGAACGGAACGCCGGTGGCCGACTCGCCGCGTCCGCCGCCGTCGAGCTTGAGCGCGATCTTCACCGCGGTCTCGCGCGTCTTGCGATCGATGGTGGCGACGCGTTTGCCGTTCTCGCGGATCGGCGCCAGCTCCCGGCTTTCCTCGCGCCCGTTGTCCTCGATTCGATGCCGCCGCGGCGCCGGTACGTTTCGCGTTTTCGCTTTTTTCTTGCTCGCCATTTTACCTCCGCGCGGCGATGGCCTTGTTTCGCGACTCCATCGCGCGCGCGTGACCTTCGAATCCCTCCATCCTCGCCAGCCGCGCGACCGTGGGACTCAGCTTCCGAAGCGCGTTTGGCGACGCCTCTATTATAGAGGTGCGCTTGAGGAAATCGTAAGCACCCAAAGGAGAGGCAAAACGCGCCGATCCGCCGGTGGGTAAAACATGGTTTGGGCCGGCGAGATAGTCGCCAAGCGGCGCCGGGCTCATTGGACCGAGGAAAATCGCACCTGCTGCTTTAACTTCGGGAAGCCATCGCGAGGGATTGCGGATGTCGAGTTCGAGGTGTTCCGGCGCGATGCGATTGGCGAGCGCGAATGCCTCCTCGAGGTCGCGCACGACGACTAGCGCGCCGCGCTTTTCGAGTACGGCCTCGACGGCTCGGGCGCGCGGCAAATCGGCGAGCGCGCGGACGAGAGCATCGGCCACGGAGTCGGCGAGTTTTCGGGACGGGGTCAGCATCAGCGCGGATTCGTCTCCCGACCCGTGCTCGGCCTGCGCGATTAGATCGGCGGCGACCCACTCCGGATGCGCACTGTCGTCGGCGATGACGAGGACCTCGCTCGGTCCCGCCATCTTGTCGATATCGACCACGCCGTAGACCATTCGTTTCGCCGCCTGGACATACGCGTTGCCGGGCCCGACGATTTTATCGACTGGCGCGATGCTCGAGGTTCCATACGCGAGCGCCGCGACCGCATGCGCGCCGCCTACGCGATAGAACTCATCGACGCCGGCAATCGCTGCGGCCGCCATCACTTCGGGACGCTCGCTTTCCGCTGATGGCGGCGAGACCATCACGACCTCGCGCACACCCGCAACGCGCGCTGGAATCGCATTCATCAGCACCGTCGACGGATACGCGCCCATTCCGCCCGGGACATAAATCCCGACGCGATCGAGCGGACGCACCATCTGGCCGAGCCGCATCCCAAGGCTGTCGGTGTATGAAAAAGGTTTCTCGACGGTCTTCTTATGAAATGCCGCGATGCGCCGAGCAGCGAGTTCGAGCGCGCGTCGATCTTCTTTTGGGAGATGCTTCAGCGCGTCGCGAAGCTCCTTCGCTGAGACGCGCAGCGTTTTCGTCGTGAGCTTCACGCGATCGAAGCGCTCGGTGTATTCGATCAGCGCGGCGTCACCGCGCTTGCGCACATCGGCGATAATGGCCGTAACGGCAGCATCGATGCGCGAGCTATCATCATCGCCGCCGCGCCGAGCGATGATCGCGTCGAGGAAGCGCTTGAATTCGGCGGTGCGGGAGTTGAGGACGCGCGGCTTCATGCCGGCGCCGAGTCCTTCACCCGTTCGATGCGCGCGCCGAGCGACGCGAGTTTCGCGTCGAGCGCTTCGTAGCCGCGATCGAGATGGTAGACGCGGCCGATCTCGGTGTGATTCTCGGCGCTCAACCCGGCGAGGATGAGCCCCATGCTCGCGCGTAAATCAGTCGCCATCACGGGAGCGCCTTGTAGACGAGGAATGCCGCGGACCACCGCGGTTGGACCCTTCATCACAATGTCGGCGCCCATCCGCATCAGCTCGAGCGCGTGCATAAAGCGATTTTCGAAAATCGTTTCGGTGATGACGGAGGTTCCGTTCGCCTGCGCCAACAGCGCCATCATCTGCGCCTGCAAGTCAGTCGGGAAGCCGGGATATGGCAGCGTGCGAAGCTCGACCGGACGCAGCGCGCCGCCACCGCTCACGCGCACGCCACCGTCAGCGGCGACGACGGAGACGCCGGTCTCGCGCAGCTTGACGATAACCGCTTCGAGTTGATCGACGGGTACGTTGCGAATCGAAACGTCGCCTCCGGTGATCGCCGCTGCGACCATCAGCGAGCCGGCCTCGATGCGATCGGGAATCACCTCGTGATCGGCGCCATGCAGTTTTTCGACGCCTTCGATCTCGATGACGTGGGTGCCGGCGCCGCGCAGGTTGGCGCCCATCGCGACGAGGAACTTCGCGAGGTCCTGCACCTCGGGCTCGCGCGCCGCGTTTTCGATGGTGGTTTTCCCGTCGGCGAGCACCGCCGCCATCATGATGTTCTCGGTCGCGCCGACCGAAGGATTGTCGAGCCATATGCGCGCGCCGTGAAGACGATCGGCGTGCGCCTCGACGTATCCGTTGCGCAACTGGACGCGAGCGCCGAGCGCGCGAATTCCGATGATATGAAGGTTCACCGGCCGCGCGCCGATTGCGCATCCACCTGGCGTCGAGACCTTGGCGCGTTTGGCGCGCGCGAGCAGCGGGCCCAGCACGAAGAACGACGCGCGCATGGTCTTAACCAGCTCGTACGGCGCCTCGTGCGAGGTGACCTGCTCAGCTTGCAGCACGAGCTTGTGGTCTCCCGTCCATTCGCTCTTGACGCCCAGGCGGCGCAGCAGCGCGAGCGCCGTGTCAACGTCGCGCAGATGCGGCACGTTGCGAATGTGGCAAGGCTCAGCGGTCAGCAGCGACGCCATCAGGATCGGCAACGTCGCGTTCTTGCTGCCGCTGACGGTGACGGCGCCGGTGAGGCGCGCGCCGCCGTGGATGATCATTTTGTCCATCGATGTTTCACAGGAGCGCGCGAATCACACGCTCGATACCCGCGAGATCCCTTACCGCATCAATGTTGCTGAAACCGGCGCGGCGGAAAAGAGCCTCGACCGAAAAAGCCTGCACTGCCCCGATTTCCACCATCACGGCGCCGTCTGGATTCAGGCGCGATCGGCATCCCGTGGCGATGCTGCGATACATATCGAGTCCATCCTTGCCGAAGACCAGTGCAACGCGCGGTTCATGAAGGCGAATCTCGGGCTGGAGGGTATCGAGGTCGGCCTCGGCGACATAGGGAGGATTCGAAACGATGAGGTCGAAGCGCGAGTCGCTATCGGGGAAGAGATCGGCGGCAATAAACTCGATGCGATCCTCGCATCGATGGCGAATCGCATTACGACGGGCAACTTCAAGCGCTTCTTCAGATATGTCGGTGGCGATGATTTTCGCATCTGGCGCGTTCATCGCGAGTGCGACCGCGATCGCGCCTGACCCGGTGCCGATATCCAGAATGCGCGCACAGCTTCTCATCTCAAGAAACCTCAGCGCTACGTCGACCAGCGTTTCGGTCTCAGGTCTGGGGATCAGAACGACGGGCGTCACCTCGAAATCGAGGGAGAAGAATTCCTTGCGCCCGATGATATAGGCGAGCGGCTCGCGCGACGCGCGTAGCGCGATCATCCGATGAAATTCTTCCGCCGCATCGGCATCGATTCGTATAGCACCAGAGACCAGCTGCGCGCGCGATACGCCGCATGCATGCGCAAGAAGAATTTCCGCATCGAGGCGCGCAGTATCGATACCAGCCGCGGCGAGGACGCCGCTCGCCTCGCGCAGCATCGCTACAGAGTTAGCTGAGAAGATCGGCCTGTTCCTTGGTCGTGAGCGCGTCGACCAAGGCGTCGATGTCTCCGTCGAGGACTTTATCCAGCTGATGGAGAGTCAGATCGACGCGATGGTCAGTGACGCGCGATTGCGGGAAGTTATACGTGCGGATGCGTTCCGAGCGGTCGCCGCTGCCCACCATCGATTTGCGCTGCGCCGCGATTTTCGCATCCTGCTCGGCGTTGGCCTTGTCGAGCAGCCGCGCGCGAAGAATTTTCAGTGCGCGCGCCTTGTTCTTGTGCTGCGATTTTTCATCGCGGCATATAATCACCATCCCGCTCGGGATATGCGTGATGCGCACGGCCGAGTCTGTGGTGTTGACGCTCTGGCCGCCAGGCCCCGAGGCCCGCATCACGTCGATGCGAAGATCCTTTTCCTCGTTGATGTTGATCTCGACCTCGTCGGCTTCCGGCATCACGGCGACCGTGACCGCCGACGTGTGGATGCGTCCCGAAGCTTCCGTGGCGGGAACGCGCTGTACGCGATGCACCCCGCCTTCGTACTTAAGGCGCGAGTACGCGCCCTTCCCATTCACACTCGCGACAACTTCCTTGATGCCGCCGAGCCCGGTGTCCGACAGGCTGAGCGTTTCAACTTTCCATCGATGCCGCTCCGCGTAGCGGCTGTACATCCGAAAGAGGTCAGCCGCGAACAGCGAGGCCTCCGCGCCGCCGGTGCCCCCACGGATTTCCAGGATGACGTTCTTGTCGTCATTGGGATCGCGCGGCGTCAGCAGGACGCGGATTTTTTCTTCGAGCGCGGCCTGCTTGCGCTGCAGCTCGGGCATCTCGGCCTTGGCGAGTTCGCGCATCTCGGTATCATCGCCATCGAGGTACGATTTGTACTCGGCGATCTCGTCCGAAACCTTGCGATACTCGCGCACCGCGCCCGCGACCTCGGCCATTTGCGAGCGCTCCTTGGCGAGCGAGGTGTACTCGCGCTGATTGGCGATGACGGCGGGATCGCTCAGCTTTCGTTCGAGGTCGTCGAAGTGCTGTTCGATGCCTTTGATTTTATCGTCGAGCATTGGATGTGCGTTACTTTATTTTAACAAACGGCGCGCCTCGGCGGCACGCCGTTGCCGGAAACAAAAGCTGTTGCGAAAAACAAAAGGGAGATGGCGCGCGGCGGCGTTACCATTCTCCCATCGAAGAGTCAGCCCCCACGCACCTGAGCGGCATAGCGCCGAGGTGGCGGGAGTTCCAATGCTATTTTTGCGCGGCGGCTTCCGGGGCCTTCTTGATGCCGTACTTGCGGTTGAAGCGTTCCACGCGCCCTGCGGTATCGACCAGCCGCTGCTGGCCGGTGTAAAAGGGATGACAGTTCGAGCACACCTCGACGTGAAGCTCGCTTGCGGTCGAGCGAGTCTCGAATGTATTCCCGCATGCGCACGTCACTACGCACCGATGGTATTCGGGATGGATTGCAGCTTTCATCTTACTTCGCCTTGCCTTAACCAGACAGAGTACCATCGGAAAGATAACCACACAAATCGATGGGTCAATGGGCGAGTCATCCTGACCTTGCTGGCCTTGACGATATTCGCTGTATTTGCGGCCATCGGTGGTGCGAATGCGGAGCCGGTCGATGTTCGCGGGGCTTCGATCCCTTCGGGATTTGCACCGCCCGATCGCAACCAGCTCGCCCCGATTCTTGAACTGGCATCTCCCGGACTGCATCGCGCCGAGCGCGCGATGGCGGCGCTCGATCGGCAGTTACATCTTGAGCATCAGGCAATGCATCCGGAGTATAGCTCCGCGCTGGAGCATCTGTTCGACCAGATTCCGCCGCGCAATTCGACGTTGATCCGCGCCGCTTCGATCTATCCGCGCAGCGATATCCCGTGGACCAATATTGATGGAACACATGAACTTTGCGCCGAGGGATATCCGAGCGGCGATAAGTTTTACGTCACCACCTCGCCTTCCTGCGCAATGCCGGACCAGCCGCTGCGGCTCGGCGCATACTTCGCGCTGAAACCGCCGCCGGCGATCGCGCGTACCTCATCCTCGATGGATTCGGTCATCGGGACTTTCGGTGGCGAAATCAGAACCGATACTTTCGGCTTCGGTGCCATCGTGGATGCCGTTGCGCAGACGCTCACCGAGGTTTATGGCGACCTGGCGCCGCCATGGGACAGCAAACCGGGCGCGTACAATCATCATGATGAGGCGTCGCGTGCGCGCTTCCGGCGCGAGCTGCCCACCGTCGATGACAAATTCCACGAGTACTTAAAGTACGACAATATCCTCGACGAGTTCGACGGCGCAGGCGGTCCCTACGTACTGTTCAACTTCGCCGGCGAGGTGCGGACCGACGCACTCAAGAAATTTCCCGACCTGTATAAATTCTACGAGGACGTGGCGCCCGCGTTGACCATCGAAGCGGACGTGGTGGACGCGAAGAACAATTACTGGATGCGCAATGGTTTCGATCGCGGCAAGGTCTGGATGAGCTTCATGGTGCGAGGCGGGAAGCCCTCCGCGTTCGATGCCAGCTATCATCCGGTCGGCGAGCCGATTGCGCTGGGCTCGTTGCGTCGCGGTGTGAATCGCACCCGCACCTCGATTCGGATACGGCGTCTCGCGATGAACTTCGGCCTCGACAATCTCAGCTTCATCAATTACTTCACCCGCAATGACTCGACTATCACCTTCGAGGCACGGATGGATGCGGTGCCGCAGGTGATCGCGCCGATGGGGATCCAGCAAGGAGCGGAATTCGTTGCGGGAGAATTCATGCGCAGGATCGCGCAGGGCTCGGGCGGTATGCATAGCGAGGTCGCATCGAAGGCGCTCGGCGACGGCACCATCCGCTACAGCTCGGAGGTCAGCGCGGAGTTCATGTATTCGCCGGCGCTGGAATTCTTCGCCAGCCTTGGCGACTCGATCGCCGATGAACATGACGCCAAGGTCCGCGAGCAGGAGCGAATGCTCGCGGAGGAGTTTCTCGATGCCTTCGTTAAGGATTACAATAACGCCCGTCCGCGGATCCTTGCGTTGGATCAGGATCCGACATTGATGAAATGAAGCGAGCGGCCCGGCTACTATCGATTGGCGTCCTCTCACTGGCGCTGCTCATGATTCTCCAGGGCTGCTCCTCCAACTCCGCGGAGAAGCCTGCAACGCTTCCAACGCCGGCAGCCGACGCGCCCCGTCCCGTGACCGATCTCTCGCAGGTCGCGCCCGGCAACGCGCTCAACCCGTTCGGCAAGAAGGACCAGATCATTGCGCGAAAAGTGGCGTCCGACGACGACGACGACGTGTCAATGCCGACCATTGACCTCGGCGCGCTTGGCACTGTCCATCACGCAGGCGACGATAAACATCCATGTGAACAGCGGCTGCTCAACAAGAAGGCCGCGCAGTTCGAGATGGTCTCGATCCATCTGATGGATCAGGTATTCAGTCAAATCCGGCGCCTCCAAAGTACCGACGATGTCTCGCACCTCAAACTTCCCACCGATTTGAGATGGGTCATCATAACCGGCACGCTCAATCACGACGGTTTGCTGAGGGAACTGGTCATCGAACAACATTCCGGTACTGCGGGTATGGACAAGATGATGATCGCGGCGTGCAAGAAGGGCTTGTGGCTCCGCAATCCTCCTGCGGCCGCAGCCGACGCAAACGGCAACTACAAGGTGCGTATCGAAGCACGGATGGAGAATTTCGCATCGCTCGACGGCGAACACTGGGAATTCAAGACGTACATGGGCCTCGCAATCCTGTAGAGTGAAGGCCTGATGCAACCGGCAAATATCGATCCGCTCGCCTCTTATGTCCCGCATCCCGGGCTGTCGATTCCGATCGTGACCGTGCTCGATGGCGCGGGACGTATCGTCGAGGACGAGCAGCGCGCGGTGGTGCGGTTCTGCATCCAGGACGGACGTGGCGCGGACATTTTGTTCGCGGTCGGCACCAATGGCGAATGGGATCGCATCGGCAATGCGCGCCGGCAGCAGGCCTCGCGCATCATCGTCGACGAATGCCGTCGAACGTCGCCAATCGATCATCGCGTCGAGGCGTGGGTCGGAATCACCGCGCATACGACCGCCGAGACGATCGAGAATCTGGAATACGCGACGGCGCTGAATGCTGATGCGGTGGTGATTTCGCCGCTATCGATCGCCGATTGCCACGATGTGGTCGAACTCGTCACGCGCGATGTCGGCACAATCTTCGAGCGCGCTGGAAAAATGATCCCGGTCTTCCTCTATGACAATGCCGATATCGCCGCGCCCGGCAAGCCGCTGCATCTGCATACCCGCGATGTGAAACAGATGAGCCGGCTTCCGTACGTGCGCGGTATCAAGGTGACCGCGAGCAAGAGCGAACTCGGCAACTACACGCGCGCGGCGTCGCACTTCAAACTCGCGCACGAGTTCGTGATCTACGCCGGCAATGCGCATCTCATCTTCGATTTGTTCGCACCGCCCGATGGCGCCGTCGCCGCGGCGAAGCACTACTGGAACCGCTACCTGACGCGCCATTCACTTCCATACGGAGTCGTCGCGGGGCCTGCGAATGCGATGCCGCGTGAATGGCAGCGTGCATGGCAATGGTGCCGCAAACACGACCCGGAACAGATGCATCGTTACGCGCGCGCCCTCGAGGAATTTCGCGACGCGTGTTCTTTTGCGCGATCGGGATCAGCCTACGTTCCGATGATCGCATGCCTGAAGGCATCGCTCGCGGAGCTGGGCGTCATTTCCAGCGACGCGGTCGCCGGGGGCACTCCGCCGCTGAACCCCGAGGAACGCCGCGAGTTTGCCTCACGTTTCCACAAATTGCGCGAGAAATGGGCTCGCAATCTGGAGCCCGATTGGCTGAGCGCATATGCTGCATCCAGGGGGCACGCCTCGGCTAATGGTTGATTCGAAGCTCGACGTGGTCGGTTGCGGCAGCATGGTGGTGGACCTGTTCTATCGCACTCCACGCATCATCCGGGCTGACGAAAAAGTTATTCTCGACGCCAACGGCACCGGCGCTGCAATCGAACAGGCTTCCGTCGGCGGCGTCGTCCTCAATCATCTCGGATGGGCGCGCGTGCTCGGGCTGGAGACCGGCATCTTCGGCAAGATGGGCGACGATCGCAACGGAGAATTCCTGCGCGACGGGATGGAGAGCCTCGGCATCCGCCATCATCTGACGCTCGACGGCTCCGCGAGTTCATACGCCACGGTGTTCGTCGATCCCGCCGGCAATCGCGCAATATACATGATGCGCGGCGCGACTGCCGAACTGAAGGCGAGCGAGATTCGCGCGCGCCACGGCGCGTTCATCAAGAATGCACGCATCGTGTCGACCGAGATCTCGCAGCTTCCGCTCAAAACCGTAATCGCGATTCTGAAGTTCGCGCGAGAGAATTCGATTCCCGACGGTCCTCGATCTCGATGTGCCGCCCTCCGATGCGGTTCGCACGCTCGGCACGCGCGCCGAACTGGAGCAGGCGCTCAAGCTCGCGACTTATCTCAAGCCGGCGAAAGGCGCGGCACGCGAACTCGCCGAGGACGGCGATCTGTTGAAAATGGCGGAGCAGATCCGTGCGCGCTACGGCAACGATGCGGTCATCATGACCGCAGGCGCCAGCGGATGCGCGATTTCGGCCAACGACACCAACGTGCGCGTTCCTGCGTTCAAAGTGAAGGTGGTGGACACAACCGGCGCGGGCGATGCGTTCCTGGGCGGCGTGCTGGCCGGTCTGTTGTGGAAATTGAAGTGGCCGGAAATCGGCCGTCTCGCCAACGCCGCCGCGGCTATCGGCATCGGAAGGCTCGGCGCGTTTCCCTCGGGCTTCGAGCTACGCGGCCAGATTCTGAAATTGTACCGACGCCCGCTGCCTGTCGCGCATCGGCCCAAACTCAAAACCGCCGCGCCTCGGGCGACCGGCGCATTCGATCCGGAAACCGAGATCGAAAGATTTTTCGATACCGCACTCGAGGAAATCGCAGCGCTGCGGCGCGCGGTCAGCCTCGACACGATGGACAAGGCGGTCGAGATGATTCGCAGCGCGCTGACGCGAGGCGGACGTGTCCACGTTACCGGCGTTGGCAAGCCGGAGCACGTCGCGCGCTATGGCGCCAGTTTGCTCTGTTCGGTCGGCACTCCCGCAACTTTTCTGCACGCAACCGAGACGCTTCATGGCAGCCTCGGCCAGGTTCATCCGCGCGATGTCGTCATCGCGATTTCCAACAGCGGCAACACCAGCGAGCTATGTCAGGCGGCGATGGCGATTCGTGACCACGGCGCGCAACTCATCGCGATCACCGGCAACGAGCAATCGGAACTCGCTCAGGTCGCCGACCTAGTATTGCATGCGCCTGTAAAACGCGAGGGCGGCATCCTCGGCCTCGCGCCGCGCATCAGCGTGCTGGCGCAGGTGTTCGTGCTGGCGGGACTTTCGGTTGCGCTGGAGGCAGCGCGCGGCTTGACCATCGAGGAGTACAGCCGATGGCATCGCGCGGGTGCGCTCGGCGAGGCGGCGCGACGCCTTACGCATCGCGGCAAACTCAAGGCGCTGTAGGCGCAGAAGTTTCATTGCGCGCAGGATAATTCCTTCATTCCCGCCGCTGCGACTCCCTGATAACTTCAGTCGGGGCCACGATCCTTCCGAATTGGGGACTTGATGAGTTCTGTCGAAGCTACCCTTAATGCCACTGCTGCTGCGGCGCCGCTCGCCGCCGAATCACTGCCTGCCGAAAAACTTTCGTGGCGGGTCAAGCTGATCTACGGCGCTCCAAATTTCGCGGGCGCCGGGATGCTCATCCCGATTTTCATTCACATGCCGAAATTCTATGCCGACGTGGTGCTGGTACCGCTCGGCTATCTCGCGATCGCGATTGCGGTGGCGCGCTCACTGGACGCGGTTAGCGATCCTGCGATGGGATGGATTTCCGATCGCACGCGCACCCGGCTCGGACGGCGCCGGCCATACATGTTGATTGGCGCGCCGCTATGCGCGATCGCTTTTTTCGCGCTGCTCAATCCGCCCGAACGTCTAACCGGCGAGCGCGCCACGATGTGGTTCCAGATCACTTTCATCCTCTATTTCATTTTTCATACCGTTTATGTCCTGCCGCATGCCGCACTCGGGGCCGAAATAACGTCCAACTACCACGAGCGCTCCAGTCTGTTCGCGGTCCGCGAATCATTCACCATCCTCGGAACCGTCTTCGCAGCCGCCGCGCCGGGCGTGATGCAAGGTGTCTTGAAACTTACTGAGCGCCAGGTCTTCTTCCGCCTCGGGATTGTCTTCGGGGTATTGCTGGTGGTGCTCTACTGGGCTTTGGCGTTGACGATTAAGGAACGGCCGGACTTCGTCGTGCGCGAGTCCAATCCGCTTGTGCCGGGCATCCGCCGCGCCTTGCGCAATCGTCCGTTCCGCATCCTGCTCGCGAGCTACGTGATTGGGAGCGTGACCGGCGCGATTCCCGCCACCATGATGCCGTTTTACACCGCCTACGTGATCATGCCGAAAAGCCCGCAACTGTGGATTTCGTTTCTCCTGCTCGGATACTTCGCGTCGGGATTTCTGTCGCTGCCGTTGTGGGTGATCATGGCGCGGCGGACCGGCAAGCTGCGCGCATGGCTCTTGAGTTTTATCTGTGGCATCAGCGGCGGCGCCGCGATGTTCTTCCTTCATCGCGGACAGGAGATGGCGCTCCTGCTGCTGATCATTTGGGCCGGCGTCGGATTTGGCGCGGGACTGTTCCTTTCGCCATCCATGCAAGCTGACGTAATTGACTACGACGAGTTTCATACGGGCAAGCGGCGCGAGGCACAGTTCGGCGCGTTCTGGTCGATGCTGCCGAAGTGGGTCGCGATTCCCAGCGCCGCGATTCCGATCGCGATCCTCGCCTCGATGGGTTACGTGCCGAATGCGGTACAGAATCCTCGCGTGATTCTCGCCATCCGGATCATTTTCGCGCTGGGACCCGCAACCTTCGCGACGCTGTCGTACCTCATCGCGCGCAGCTATCCGCTCACCGAGCGTATCCACAACCAAATCCTCGACGGGATCGAAATGCACAAGCGCGGCGATACCGCTATCGATCCGTTGAGTGGCCAGATGATCGCGCCGCCCAGGGGACGCGAGGTCGACGAGGACACCGGATGGTTCCTCGACTACTTCTCCGCCGGTGAGTTGCTTCACTACGTGGAAAAGGGACCGCGCGCGCCGATGCGCGATGTCATGATGCGAGCGACAATTTCGCTCGCGGTCGGCGCGGCATCGGCATTATGGACGATTCATCGCCTGCATACGATCCGTCATGACGATCCGGGAACCGCGATCTCACTGGTGGTGGTCGCGGGCGGATTCGCGTTTGCGATGTTCCTGTTTCATCTGATGAGGCTCGGCCCTGCGCGCCGCCTCGCCTCGGGCTTCGTGTCGCGCGACATCGTGCGCGCGCACCTCAAAGAACAAATCGTGAATTGATTCCGCGCGCTATCTTCCCTGGAATTTCGCCGGACGCTTTTGCTGGAACGCTCCGATGCCTTCTTTGTAGTCTGCCGTTTTTCCGGCCGCTCCTTGCGCACGCGCCTCGTAGTTCAGAACTTCGGAGAGTCCCGCCGCTTCCTCATCGATCATTCTGATGATGCGCTTCGATTCGAGGAACGCCGCGGTTGGACCTTTCGCGACCGTCGCCGCGAGCTGGCGAACCTTATCGATCAGCTCGCCGCGCGGCACGCATTGATTGACCAGACCCCATGCCGCCGCCTCAACGCCGCTGAGCAGACGGCTGGTGTAGATCAGTTCCAGCGCGCGATGTGGTCCGATGCGTTGAAGGAAAAATTTATGGCCGCCCGAATCGAGCACCGCGCCGATGCGCGCGAAAGGCGAGCCGATCTTCGCATCCTCGGAGACGTAGACCACGTCGCTCGCCAGCGCGAGACCGAGCCCGACCCCGAGACATGCGCCATGGACCGCGGCGAAAGTCGGCGCGGGAAAATCCGCGAGCCGATGGATCACCGGATTGAAGACGGTCTGGAGGATCGCTTCCGCATCTTCGTTGCCGGGATCGGCATCCGCCAGATCGCGTCCCGCGCAGAATCCCGGTCCCTCGCCGCGAATGATGAGGGCGCGCACCTGCGCTTTCTCTGCCGCATCGAATGCCTCGCTCAACTCGTTCATCATCGCGTTGTTGAGCGCGTTCATCTTGTCGGGACGATTGAGGACGATCTCGCCGACCGAATTTTCCACGACGATGTCGATAGCCATGTGAAGACGCTACCTGAAAATCGCGCGAGTTAGAAAACCGGCGAACTAAAATACCGGAATAATGTCGGCCGCGCTGATGTCGCCGACATCGACACCCGCGATGTCGAGTTCAGGAATCGCCGGAAACTCGATGCGCCATTTCTCGACCAGCTTGCGCACGCGCGCGATCGCGAGCCGCCAGTTATCCGCTTGCTCATCGACGCTGAGAATGCCGAGTCCGGCCTTGCGCGCGATGTTGAGCAGCACGCGATGGTTAGGGAGAAAATAATCGGGAAGATCCCAGAACTGACCCGGCGGCTCCCACAAAATCATCGAGAGGAAAACGAATCCCGCGCGGAGCTGCTTGGTGACGAACGAGCGATACTCGTCGGAAAGCCCGGGCCAGTCCTTCTCGAGCAGCGTGATGCAAATCTGCAGGTGGCGCGATTCATCGAGCCCGATCTTCTTGAACATGTCCTGGTAGAGCGGATGCGTCGACGCCCGCGACATCCCGTGGAACAGCGTCGATGACGCAACCTCGCCCATCATGAAGGATGTGAACAAAATCGCGAGCGGATACTTCCCGAGCGAATTGGAATAACCGGTCCAGTAGCGCCCGCCGTTGTGGTAGAGCCACTTTATGTTGTTGTACGCGACGCGCTCGAGTTCGCTGCGTGGCACCCAATCGAGGGGACCTCCGGGAACGAGCTTTGAGATGGTGCGGCCGCAAGTCTCCTCGTGATTCATCTCGTCGCGCGTGATCGAGAAGAAGCATTGGCGCACCGGGCTTTCTTCATGCTGTTCGAAGGCGTGAATGGTCGCCTTTGCAAACACCGCCGGCCCCGAGGCGTCGAAGTTCGAGAGCAGCGCGAACCAGTACATCATCGCGACGCGCTGATCCTGCGTATAAGCGTCGGCGTCAAAGCTGTCCCACGGCAGCGACGAGGGATTGTAGCCCTCGCGTTTCGCACGCTCGTAGATTTCCACCAACTTCGGCGTCTCGACGTGCCACTCCATCGGGAAAATATTAGGCTGCGGCACTTCGGGGGCAGGAATCAGTCCGGTTTTCGGAATGATGAAATCGCTCATGGTTATCCTCAATTCATAATTATCAACCATTTGGTAGATATTTCAAGAGGCGCGTCAGACTTCATCGCGTCGCGAGGTTGCCGCTGTTCGCACGGTTCACATTGAAGTCGCGGATGGTCTTCGAAAGTGCAGCATCGTCGGAAGCCGGAGGGGCGCACGCAGTCCCCGCGCATACGAATGCTAGCGGCACGTCGCGATGCGACGCCGCTTCGTACATCGCCTTCATCGCCTCGGGGAGCTGCGCGGTCTTCTCCGCCGATGCCAATCTAATAACCACTTTTCCCGGACGATACGCCGCGAGCGCAACCCGCCATAGCTCTCCCGCTCGCGAATCCTTGTCGGCACCAGCGATCACCACCACCGCTTCTCCTGCAGCGCGCTCCTCAAGCGCGAGGCCGAGTTCGCCATTGTTAGGACCAGCCATCGCGCCGATGCGACTCGAAGCAGGACGCAGCAACTGCTCCGCCTTCGCGGCGCTGCTCTGATCGGACGTCAACGCTGCAAGGGTCTGAAACGCTTCGGCCGCAGCGGCCTGGATCGCGGGCGTCGGATCATCATAAAAGACCTGCGCGAGCGGCGCGGCCTGGGTGAGAACTGTTCCCGGCATGGCTGGCGCGCGACCCTTCAGCATTCCGGTCGCGGGATCGCGAAAACCCTCGAACACCAACCCGCCCAGTGATGCCGCATGATCGAGGTACTTCCGTTCACCACTCACCTGATACGCGTCGAGCAGCGCATTCATCATATAAATCTGATCCGCCGCAAGCCCTGGCACGCTCGGCTTTCCGCGATCGAGGACGTGATAGAAGCTGCCGTCGGCAGCACGTGCATTCGCGTAGAGGAAATCGAGATCGCTGAGCGCGATTTCCTTCAGATGCTCGTCGCCCAGAGCTTCAGACGCGATGATGTATGCGGACGCCATCAGCGCGTTGCGATCGATGAGGACTGTGGTGTCAACTTGCGGCGCGCGACGCTTCTCTCGAGCCGCGAGCATCTGTTTCGATGCTCGCTCGATGGACCCCCTCGCCTCTCCCGCAGAAATGTTCAGCTTCCGTGCGATTTCATCTGGAGTCATCGCATCGCGTAAAACGATTCTGCCGTCGGGCGCGCGGCCAGGATCATCGTCGAACCCAAAATGCATCAGCGCAATCTTGAGGTCGCGCCCTTTCAGCAGGTGACGGACATCATCTTCGGTCCACGTGTAGTAGCTGCCGTCGTCGCCGGCGAAGGAGTCCGCATCCTGATGCGAGTAGAACGCTTGCGACTTCGGATCGAGCATCCTGGAATTGACGTATGCGACGATCGATTTCGTGACCCGCGCGAAGTCGTCATCATGCGTTGCCTCGTATGCTTCCGCGTATGTCTTCAGCGCCATCGCCTGGTCGTAAGCCATCTTCTCGAAGTGAGGGACGTGCCAATTCGCATCGACGGAGTAGCGATGGAATCCACCCCCGAGTTGATCGAACACTCCGCCCGCAGCAATGGCCTTTAATCTCGCGACGGCAATCTCGGTGAATACCTGATGACCGAGAAATCCATGTGCGAGGAGCAACCTGATCGCCGGGAAATCATAAAAGTTCGGGCCCTCCACCTGTTCGTGGAACGCGATCCTGACGCCGTTTACGATCCCGGCGCGAAGTTCGTCGAAAGAGGTCGGCTTCGCGTCGATCCCAACTTGGCCCGCGCTAACTTTCGCTGCGATCTCATGCGCGAGGCGATCGAACTTCGGATCTCCGAATGCCTCGTTGACGCGATCGAGCACCCACAGCATCCCGCGATGCTCCTCCGAGCCGGGCGGCAGGTATCCCGCGATGAGCAAAGGCGCCCCATCGGGCATCGCGAAACAGGTGAGCGGCCATCCTCCCGCGCTGAAGTTCTGCGCGGCGGTCTGATAGTAGCCGTCGACATCAGGGCGCTCATCGGTGTCGACCTTCACCGGCACGAACTTATCGTTGACCATCGCGGCCACCTTCGCATCCGCGTAGGTAGTCTGGTCCATCACGTGGCACCAATGACACCATACCGCGCCGATATCGATCAGGAGCGGGCGCTTGAGTTTGCGCGCGAGGGCGAAGGTCGTCTCGTTCCACGGTTGCCATCGAATTGCTCCATCGGTGGCCTCGCGCAGATAGAGGCTGGGAGAATCTTTCAAAGCGTGGGACGGAAGCGCATCGCTGTTCTGCTCGCCTGCGCGAGCCGTCCCAACGACGTTGGTGAGAAAAAGCACGGCTGCGAGCGCAATAATCGCGACGCGCGAATTCCGCGTTGACATATCATTGGTGGCGCGATAGCTGAGAATCTTCGCGGCAGCCGCACCGATGCGGCCCGCCGGTTGTGGTCGTGATGGTGATCGGATTCTCACTGAAGTGTGAAACTCTCGCCGCTTGCGACGGGTTCCCAGCATGAAGACATCTTCCGCCGCCGGCCCAAGGTCCGCCAGACGACCGCGCGGTCCAGCCAAAATCATTCCGATGCGCACGCCGAAGGTGGTCAAGCACCGCCGTGCGTTGCGGGCCGCAATAGGTGTAGTGGCGACCGCGCTGCTCGCCGCGATTGCGATGCGGGTGTATTTGACGCGCCATGCTCCACCTTCGCCGGAAGAGATGGCCGGAGTCAGCGAGCCCGAGGCGGACATCATCGGGCAGGTGAACGCCGAGCGCGTGCGGCGTGGGCTTAAGGTGTTGAAGTTTTCGCCGCGGCTGGCAGTGGTCGCGCGCGGGCATAGTTACGACATGGCGATTCGCCACTATCGAGGTCACAACAGTCCCGAGGGAAGCACGCCCGCCGATCGCGTGCGCGGCGTCGGCATGGAGTGCACGGCGGTGGCCGAAAACATCTACGTCGACGACTATCACAAATTCGAATCGATCGGAGCGCGCGCGTTGAAGGGATGGCTCGATAGCCCCGAGCATCGCGCGAACCTGCTGTCGCCGGACTTCGTCGAGACAGGGATCGGCATCGCGCGATCTAATGACGGCCTCACCTACGTCACGCAGGATTTTGTCCGCTAAGAAACCATCGTCGCGCGAAATCGGCTTCGGCGAGATTGCCGCGATGGCGGGTGGTCATGCCGAAGCGCGCGCAATTCAAGTCGCCCTGAAGCTCGGTCTGTTCGAGGCACTCAAGTCGGGCGCACTCGACGAGGCATCGCTCGCGCGGCGGATCGATGCTGACCCACGCCCGACCGGGCTGCTGGCGAATGCGATCGCGGCTCTGAGCCTTCTTGAAAAGAACGACGAACGCTTCTCACTCACCGATGCGTCGCGACGCTATCTCATTCAGGATTCCGCCGAATATCTTGGTGGCATGATTCTGTTTGACGCCGCGCTGTGGGATGAATGGGGCCGCCTGGAAGCTACCGTTCGCAGCGGCAAGCCCGCGCGCACGCCCGACATGTTCCAGACCACGCCCGAAGAGACAGCGCGCTTCATTCGTGCGATGGATTCGCTGGTGCGCGCGCGTGGAGATGCGACTTGGGTCGCCGAGAACCTCGATTTGAGCAAGGTCCGAAGTATCGCGGACCTCGGCGGCGGCCCGGGCACCTACGTCGCCGCGATGCTCAAGCGATGGCCGCATCTGCGCGCCTCGATCTGGGATCTTCCCGCCACTCTCGCGGTTGCGCGCGAGGTGCTTGCCGAGCGCGAGGCAATTGTTCACGATCGCATCGGTCTAATCAGCGTGGACTATCTGAAAGACCGACTACCGCTCGGCGCCGATGCGATTTTCATGTCGAACATCATCCATAGCGAGGCGGAAAAGACGAATGCCGAACTGATGAAGAAGTGCTTCGATGCGCTGGGCACCGGCGGCACGCTGATCGTGAAGGACCACATTATGAATCGCGAGCTGACCGACCCGCCGGCCGGAGCGGTGTTCGCGCTGTATCTGATGTTGACCACGAATGGGCGCGACTTCAGCTTCGATGAGGTATGCTGGTGGATGCGCGATGCGGGATTTCGCGACATCGAAGCGCGGGCGCTGCCGAGTCCGCCGTTCACGTCTTCGATGGTGATCGCGCATAAATTATGATGCGAGCCAAATCGTACTTCATCCGAGCTCTCGTACGCGCCCTCGTCGCCATCGGAAGCGCGTTATGGTTTGCTTCGATGCCGGGATGCGCGTTGATGCACAACAGCGATTCGTCCTCCTCGAATGGAACCGAGACTGTGCCGGTGTCGCCCGAAGCGGCTGGGGTCGCCAACACGCTGTCGCATCAGTCCAGTTATGATAAAGACGAGGACAAGACGCTCAAGTGCGAGCAACTGGTGCGCAATCCTCCTGGCATCGAGGAAGTTCGCCGGACGCCGAATCTCGGAATCGAGTCACGCGAGATTCGCGTCGAAAGCACCGGCGACGGCTACCGATGGGTCGTCTATCGATCCCGCGGCAGCGCACCCGACGGATGGCATACGCAGGATCATCTCGACCGTCTCCACTTCGACCCGACGCTTCAGTCCCTATTGCCCGACAAGGAGCCGCAGTATATCGCCTACGCCCCGACCGTTGCCGAGACGCCGCAAGACAGCGAGCAAATGATTAGCATCGCGGATACTTTCGGGCAGAAAGTGGGCACCTTCGAATGGAAGGGAAAAGACACGGCCCGACACTACACCTACACGATTTCGAAACATCTGCCATGTTTTCCCGAGCCCGAGGAATAGGCTTGTTCGATGCGACTTCATGCCCGCGCGATCGCCGTCGTGATGGCGCTCGCGGTTTCGATCGCGATTCTCGCGATCGCATTCGCTGATAAAACCATGCCCGCACCGATAAAGCCCAATCCCGCCGCTTGGCCCCACGATCGCATCACGCTATCGAACCTCGGCCACGCGACCGTGCTGATGAATTTAATGGGCGTGCGGATCATCACCGATCCGTCGCTGTTCGAACGAGTGGGACTCGCTTTCGATTCGATATTCACCATCGGCCCCAAGCGCGTGAGTCCGCCGCCGCTCGCACCCTCGGATCTGCAGGATGTCCAATTGATCCTCGTCACTCACGCGCACATGGATCATCTGGATGTACCGTCGCTCAAGGCGCTCCCGAAGAGCGCGACCGTGGTCCTATGCGACAAGTGCTCACGCATCGTCGCGCCGCTGGGTTTCGCTGATGTGCGCGAACTCAAGTGGGGCGAGAGCACGGAATTTGCGGGGGTAAAAATCACTGCGATGGGGGCGCATCATTGGGGCAAGCGCTGGCCGCCCTACGGGATGGACTACGGCTTCGACAGCTTCGTGCTCGAGAAGGATGGGCATCGGGTTCTGATCGCATGCGACAGCGCATACACCGATCTGTTCTCGCCACTGGCCGCCAATCCTCCGGAGATCGCGATCTTCTCCAACGGAGCGTATGACCCGTGGATCTGGAATCACGCGAATCCGGAGCAAGTGTGGTCGATGTTCAAGCAGACGGGCGCGACTTATCTGGTGCCGATTCACTGGGGGACGTTTCGCCTCGGTAAGGAGCCGCTGGACGAGCCGATGAGCCGGCTGATTGCGGCGGCGGGTCCCGAATCAGGTCGAATCGTGTTGCGGGAGATCGGCGCCACCTGGACGCTGCCGGAATCGGCAACCTCGAAGCTCAGCGCGTCAGGCAATCGCTAACCGCGCTTTTTCTTTTTGGCGAAATAATCGACCAGCATGTACTCGCCGAGATGATCGGGGCGGGTGTAGAGCGCGCGACCGCGATTGATTTGCGTCATCTTCTCGACGAAGGCGCGCAGGCTCGGCGAATCATCGAGCATGAAGGTGTTGATGATGATTCCCTTGCGCGTGACCCGCTCGACTTCCTTCAGCGTTTCCTGCGCGGCGCGCATGCTGATGCCGCCGAACGACAGCGGCCATTCGCAATACAGGCGCTTGTTCAGAAAGTATGCGGTGGGCTGGCCGTCGGTGATGACGATGATCTGCTGATTGCGCGACGGGTGACGATTCAGCATGTCGGAGGCAAGGCGCAGTCCATCCTGCAGATTAGTGAACGGATCGCCCATATTCCACGATGCTTCCGGAAGATCCTTCAGCTTGAGTTCGACCGCGCGGGTGAAAAATCCGACAATCGCGAAAAAGTCGCGCGGGAACTTCGAGCGGATGAGCGTCTCCATCGCCATCGCAACTTTTTTTGCCGCGGCGAAACGCCCTTCCCAACTCATCGACCACGACATGTCGAGGCATAGTACCGTCGACGATGAACTGCCGTAGTCGTTTTCGTAAATTTCGAAATCGTCAGGGTTGAGTTGCAGCGGGACGCCGGGCTTGCGCGCGAGCGCCTTTTTCAGAGTACCCACCAGGTTCAAGTTGAGCGGATCGCCATATGCGTAAGTCTTCGTCTCGTCGGGACGAATCTCGCTCACGCCGCGATGATCGGTGGTGTGACTGCCCGCACGATCCTTGAGCAGGCTCTGGAAGATGTCGCGCAACGCCAGTTGCCCGATACGTCGCACGCCCTTGGGCGAGAGCTGCGAATGCTCACCCTTCGGCATCAGGTAGCCGGAGTTGTTGAGCAGCACCATCACCTGCTTGAGATTCTTGAAATCCTGCATCGCCTGCTGGCCGAGCATCTGCTGCAGGTCTTCCATCGATATCGTATCGAAGTTTCCCGACAGCAAATCCTGCTCGAGCTGGCGCATCCGCTCCATCTCCTTCATCAGATCGAGCGCCTCCTGATACTGGAGGCTCTTCGGCCCGTGGAAGAGATGCTGATTGCGATCCTTGAAATTCTCGAGGTCGCGAATATTTTCGTATTCCTCGAGCAGCTCGTCGAATGCTTCCTTGGCGTCCGTGTCCTCGAAGTCGTAGCTTTCGAGCTTGCGGATCGCCTCCGAAAGCTTGCGCGGCATCTTGCTCAGCTCGCGATTCTTGTCCTCGACCCCGGGTTTCTTGCCCTTGAGCGAATCGAGCGTCTTGCGCTCCTGACCCAGGAGGTCCTCGAGCTTCTGCTCCATGTCGGACAGCGCGTTCTTGAGGTTGAAATCGCGATAGCGCTCGCGCATCTCCTGGCGAAGCTGCTCGATGAACTCATCGAGGCCCATCACGCGCATGCCGTCGAAGTCCATCCCCTGGCGCATCATCCAGTCCATCGCCTGGCGGACGTCGTCGGTGTACGAAAGATACTCGGCGAGCTTCTCGAACACCTTATCGGCGTCGAGCTTGAGTTGCTGAGTGCCGTCCCACTGCGTATATCGAAGGATGGTGCCCATTGTATCTAGGCGTGATATGAGAAGCGTCCGCCCTCGCGATCCTTGTTGAGCTTCTGATGCAGATGCAGGCCCTCAAAAATCAGTTCGCTCGCCGACGCCATTAGTCCGGGCGTCTCGAACGGTCCCAGCGATGTGATCGATTCGCGCAGACCCTCGACCTCGCGAATGGGTTCGGTGTAGTCAGATGACGGAGAGCGATCGGAAACCTCGACGCCCCATCCGCCTTCGAAATAGCTAATGACCTTCTTCAGATGAGCGTCATCCATCTTGAAGTAGCGATCGAATGTCTTCAGCACCGCGCGATTAATAAGCCGCTCGATGAGGTCGCCTTCCTTCTTGTCCTCGCCGACGTATTCCAACTCGATTTTGCCGGCCGTCGACGCGTAGAGCGAATGGAGATCCGACACGCGCGGCACGACCTCGTTCTCACCATTGACGACGGCGCGCTTTTCCGCGTTGGAGAGAATCGACTCGAAATTGTTGATCGATACGCGTACTGACACGCCCGAGCTTTGATTGATTTCGTTGGAGCCGCGCGCCTCGAACGTGATCTGCGCGATGATCTCCTTGACGAACTGCGGAACGCGCAGCGCCATCCCGGACTCGGGCGGCAGCGTCGCCTCCTGCTCCATCACCGCGATTTCCTGCTCCAGCGTCTTCGGATAGTGCGTGCGAATCTGGATGTCGAAGCGATCCTTGAGCGGCGTGATGATGCGTCCGCGCGAGGTGTAATCCTCGGGATTCGCGCTCGCGCAGAAAACCACATCGATGGGCAGGCGAATTTTGTAGCCCTTAATCTGGACGTCCTTCTCCTCCATCAAGTTGAAGAGACCGACCTGCACTTTTTCTGTCAGGTCGGGCAGTTCATTGATGGCGAAGATGCCGCGGTTGATGCGCGGGATCAGTCCATAGTGAATCGTCTCTTCATCGGCGAGGTAGCGGCCTTCTGCAACCTTGATCGGATCGATTTCGCCGATCAAATCTGCGACCGAGACATCGGGCGTCGCGAGCTTCTCGGCGTAGCGATGGTCGCGGCCGATCCACGCAATCTCCATCTGATCGCCCTGCTCCATCTTGAGGCGACGACAGCGCTGGCAAATGGGCGCGGATGGATCATCATTGATCTCGCATCCCTTGATCGCCGGTACGTACTCATCGAGGAACAGCGCGAGCGATCGGATGATGCGCGACTTCGCCTGCCCGCGTTCGCCGAGAAACACCATATGATGACCGGCGAGCACACCATTTTCGATTTCGGGCAGCACGGTGTCATCGTAGCCGATGATGCCGGGCATGATGCGCTCCTTGCTGCGCAAGCGCGCGAGCAGGTTATCGCGCATCTCGATTCGAACCGGCTTGACTTTGTAACCGGCGTTTTTGAGTTCGCCGAAGGTATGCAGATTTAGGAGATTTTGATCCATCGATATTCCGGCCGCTGCCTTCTAATACATTAGGGAGCTTCGATTGCTTTGAAAAGCGGCGCCAACATTTCGAAGCTCGATTCCAGATGCTGCGACAACACTCGTGTAGAAGCTAGCACGGGCATGAAGTTGGTGTCGCCGTCCCATCGCGGCACGATGTGCCAATGCATGTGGTCCGCGATGCCCGCGCCCGCGCTGCGCCCGAGGTTCGCGCCGACATTGAGGCCTGATGGATGGAGCGCCTGGCGCAATCGCGCGCAGCTATCAGAGACCAACTCGCCGATGATCGCACGCTCTTCGCGAGTGAGAAGTTCCGGCGATGCGATATGACGGCGGGGCGCCACCATCAAATGTCCGTTGTTGTACGGATAGCGGTTGAGCATCACGAGTGCGTCGCGGCACGCATATAAGATGAGGCGACGTTTGCGCTCCGCAGCGTCGATTTTGCCGAAGCAGAAGATACAGGAATCGGTCTTCGCGCCAGCGCTCCGAATGTATTGATAGCGCCACGGCGCCCACAGCCGCAGCCCGCCCGCGTTGATGCCCTCGTCGAACGGGTGACTATCGCGCGGCGCGCGTCTGCGCTTTGGAGGCTTCCGCGCCATTAACTTCCAGCTTGAGTTCTTTGCCCGCGCGGAAAAACGGAATGCGTTTGGCCTCAACCTTGACCGCGGCGCCGGTTTTCGGATTGCGTCCCTGACGCGCGCGACGCTTCTTCACCCCGAAGCTGCCGAAGCCGCGAATCTCGATACGCTCGCCGCTCGCCAACGCCTTCGCCATTTCATCGAACATCGCGTTGACGATGGTCTCGGACTCGCGATGGGTAATCTTTTGATGCCGGGCCAGCAACTCCTCGATGATTCTGCGCTTGGTCATGCCATCACCGCACGGCCGCTGCAAACCCGGCCTCGATTCTCAGTTGTTGCGTCCCTTTCCCGCGCGCCGCCGCTCGCCATCGTCACGATCCAGCCGCAACTCCTCGTTGAGGATATCGCCCATCGAGAAACGCGCGGCCTCGTGCTCCTTCTTGACGTAGGCCTGCATCTCCTCGCGCTCCTCGTGCTGCTTGAGCGCCTTGATCGATAGGCCGATGCGTCGCTCTTTTGGCTCGAGTTGCACCACCAACGCCTCGACCGGATCGTCGACCTTGAACAGCGACGACGGCTTGTCGACGCGCTCGTTGGAAAGCTGCGAGATGTGGATGAGACCCTCGATACCTTCCTCGATCTCGACGAACACGCCGAAATCCGCCACCGAACTCACTTTGCCATTGATGCGCGTGTTGAGTGGATAGCGTTCCGAAATTGTATCCCACGGATCCTGCGCGAGTTGCTTGACGCCGAGGCTGACGCGCTCGTTCTCGACATCGATGCCGAGCACAACTGCTTCGATCTCGTCGCCCTTCTTCGCGATCTCCGACGGATGGCGAATCTTCTTGGTCCATGACAAATCGGAAATGTGTACGAGTCCATCGATGCCCGGCTCGATCTCGACGAACACGCCGAAGTCGGTGATCGATTTGACCTTACCTTTGACGTGCGTGCCGATCGGATGCTGCTCGGCGAGCGTCTGCCATGGATTCGGTTCGGTCTGTTTGAGTCCAAGCGAGATGCGCCGATTAGCCTCATCGACGCCGAGCACCTGCACCTCCACCGTGTCGTTCGGATTGACGACCTTCGACGGATGCACGGCGCGCTTGCTCCAGCTCATCTCGGACACATGGATGAGCCCCTCGACGCCTTTCTCTAGTTCGACGAAAGCGCCGTAGTCGGTCACGCTCACCACCTTGCCCTGGATGCGGGTACCGGGAGGATACGCTTCGGCCACCTTGGTCCACGGATCGGGCATGATCTGCTTCATGCCGAGCGAGACGCGCTCGCGCCCGTGATCGTACTTGAGCACGACGACTTTAACTTTGTCGCCGACCTTGAGCACTTCCGACGGATGCTGAATGCGGCCCCACGACATATCGGTGATGTGCAGCAGACCATCGATGCCGCCGAGATCGATGAACGCGCCGTAATCGGTGATGTTCTTCACCGTGCCTTCGAGGATGACGCCTTCTTCAAGGACGCGAAGCGTCTGCTCCTTGAGCGAAGCGCGCTCGCGCTCGAGCACACTGCGGCGCGATACGACGACATTGCCGCGCGCGCGGTTGAATTTCAGGATTTGGAAGCGGCCGCGCTGTCCGACATAGCGATCGAGATTGCGCGCGGGACGAATATCGACGTGCGATCCGGGCAGGAATGCCGGCACACCGATATCGACCTTGAGTCCGCCCTTGACCTTGCCAAGGACGACGCCTTCGACCGCCAGTTCAGATTGAAATGCTTTTTCGAGCTCGCGCCAGACTTTGAATTTCTCAGCCTTCGCATGCGAGAGGAGAACGGTGCCGTTCTCGGTTTCGGTGCCTTCGAAGTAGACATCGACCTCGTCGCCTTCCTTGACGCTGACGTTGCCGTCCGCGTCAAGGAACTCGGCGAGTGGAACCTGTCCCTCGCACTTGTAGTTGATGTCGATGATGACGCTATCGCGTGTAACCAGCAGAACCCTGCCGACGAGCACATCGCCGGAACGGGGAGCTTTCAGGCTCTCTTCCATCAACGACTCAAAATCATTGTCGCCTCCGCTCATTTGTTGTTCGGCCAAAACTTTCTCCATTTAGTGGAAACCTTCCGGGGGACTTCGGGACAGTGCGATCCTTACAACCGTGACGCACTCGTTTCAAGGTCTGTTGCGAACATAAACCCCTTGAATCCGTTCTTTCAACGCGCTTACCACCTGATCCAACGACAACTTTGTTGTGTCAACGACCACCGCATCATCGGCGCGCCGCAACGGTGCAAGCTCGCGCGCACTGTCACGACGATCGCGTTCCATCAGTTCTCTTAACACCTCGTCACGATTCGTCGCCTCACCTTTAGCCTTCAACTGCGCGTAACGTCGGTCAGCGCGGACCTCGGCACTCGCTTCGAAGAAGAATTTGTATTCGGCGTCGGGAAACACCACGGTGCCGATGTCGCGCCCTTCCATCACCACGCCGCCCTGCTCGCCGATCGCACGCTGCATGTCGCGCATCCGCGCGCGCACCGGCGCAAGCGTCGAAAACGTCGACGCGAGATCGCCGATGTCGGAGCGCGCAACTTCGTCGGTGACCTCGTGCCCGTTGAGAAAGACGTGCTCGCCGTCGAACTCGATCTTCATCGATTTGAGAATCGGCGCGATTCGATCCTCCACCGCGGCGTCAAAGGGATCGGGGGGATCGGGATTGATGCCGGCGTTTTTGAACGCGAGCGCGACCGCGCGATACATCGCGCCGGTGTTGAGATAGGTGAAACCCAATTCGCTCGCGAGCCGCCGCGCGACGGAAGACTTCCCCGACCCTCCGGGGCCGTCGATCGCGACAATGGGACGGGCGCGCTTCAATTCAAACGCTCGCGCATCGCGCGCCCGCGCTCCAGCAGCGCAGTCATTTTTTCTTCATCCCCGGCTTCGATCATCTTTTGAAATTCCGCGAGGGTCGCGCCGAACGTCTTGAGCGCCTCGATAATCGCATCGCGATTGGTAATCAGGATGTCGCGCCACATCTCCGCCGATGACGCCGCCAGCCGCGTCGTATCGCGCAGACCTCCGGCGCCATAGTCCGCCGCAAGCATGCCCGCGACGCGCTCATCTTTAAGCGATGCGGCCAGGGTGCTCGCGACGATCTGTGGCAAATGACTAGAGCGCGCGAGAATGCGATCGTGCGTGTCGGGATCCATCCGCTCGACGTTCGCGCCGGTCGCGCGCCATAGCTGCTCGATCTTGTCGATCGCATCCGGCGTGCTTGTCTTCGAAGGCGTCACGATCACACGCCGATTGACGAACAGTTCGGGATCAGCCTCATCCGCGCCGGTCTTCTCCTTGCCGGCGATCGGATGCACCCCGACTAGCGACATGCCCGGCTTCAGTATCGGCTCGAGTTCGCGCACCACCCATCCTTTGACGCTGCCGACATCAGTAATGACGGCATTCGGCGGCAGATGTGGAACCATCGTACGAAGGAGCGTCGGCATCGTGCGAATCGGCAGGGCGAGCATCACAAGATCGGCGCCGCGCGCGGCCTCGATCGGATCCTGCGTGGCGAGATCGATCATCCCGCGATTGCGCGCGACTTCGAGATTGATGAGCGTACGTCCCAATCCGACCGCGCGCTCGACGAGATTCTTATCGCGCGCGACGAGAGCGAGCGAGCCCCCGATGAGCCCGACTCCGCATATTGTGATTTGTCGAAACAGCGTCACAGGACTTTTTCGAGCGCCTCGACCAGACGCCGATTCTCCTCCGGAAGTCCGACGCTGATGCGCACGTAGCGCGGGAAGCCGTACCCATGCATCGGACGCACGATGACTCCCAGATGGAGCAGCTTGTCGAACACCGCACGGCCGTCACCCACGTCGGCGAGGATGAAATTCGCATTGCTCGGCACGTATGCAATCTTTAGGCGCGCGAATTCGGTCTCGAGGTATTCCATCCCCTCGCGATTGACTCGCAACGTGTTCTTCACGTGATCGACATCGTCCATCCCCGCGGCGACCGCGACCTGCGCGAGCGACGTGATGTTGAACGGCTGGCGCACCTTGTTGAGCAGCGTGATGATATCGGCGCGCGCAACCGCGTAGCCAACGCGCACTCCCGCTAGCCCGAAGATTTTTGAAAACGTGCGCAACGTGACGATGAGACGGGTGCCGTCGTGATCCTGTATTGAATCGGGATACTCGGGGTCGCGTACAAATTCGAAGTATGCCTCATCGGCGACGATCACGACGCGCTGCGGAACCTTGGCGAGGAAGCGCGTCCATTCGGCGCAGCGATAGATCGTACCGGTGGGATTGTTGGGATTGCCTAGATAGATGATGCGCGTGTTGTCGTCGATCGCAGCCGCGAGCGCGTCGAGGTCGAATTCGAATCCATCGCGCATCGGCACCGCTCTGTACGTCGCGCCGGTGGACGCCGTCGCGAGCGGATAAATCGCGAATGCATGCTCCGACGAAATCGCGTTGAGGCCGGGGCGCAGAAACAGGAACGCGAGCAGATTGATGATCTCGCACGAGCCGGAGCCCATAAAAATTTGCTCCGGCGTTACTTTATGACGCGCGGCGATCTTGTGGCATAGCGTGAAGCTGCCACCGTCGGGGTAGCGGTTCAGTTCCGACAGCGCGGCACGAATCGCCGCCACGGCCTTGGGCGACGGACCGATCGGATTCTCGTTGGAGGCGAGCTTGACCGACTCCGCGATGCCGAGCTCGCGTTCCAACTCCTCGGTCGGCTTGCCCGGCTCGTAGGGTTGAATCGCCGCGACGGCGGGGAGGACCAAATCTTCGGGTTTAACCAATTCGTGAAAACGGCCGCTAGCCTGCGGCCGACCTTGCCTCAGGATACGATCCAAGCACCTTCAAAAAAAGGGTTCGATGTTGCAGCGCGGTCAGCGCGCGTTTAACCCGTGCGTCGTCGCGATGCCCTTCGAGGTCGACAAAAAAAGATATTCCCATGAACGGCCGCGCAGCGGACGCGATTCGATCTTGGAAATATTGATTTTACTTTTTGAGAACAGGCTCAGCGCCGTGTTGAGCGCGCCGACTTTGTCCGGCACCGCGAACAGAATCGTCGTCTTGTCGCGTCCGCTCTTCGGCACCGCGCGGGTGCCAATCACGAGGAAGCGGGTGGTGTTCTGCGCGATATCCTGAATGTTCTCGGCGATGACGCGTAGCCCGTATGCCTCCGCCGCCGCGCGCGACGCGATCGCGCCGAGCGAGTCATCTTTTGCCGCCAACTGCGCCGCCAGGCCGTTAGATGCGACCGCTTCCAGTTCGCGATCCGCGAAGTTCGTGCTCAGGTACACGCGGCACTGACCGAGCGATTGCTGATGGGACACGATGCGCCGCACCTTCGACGGGTCGCCATCGCGCGACATCAGCGCATGACGCACCGGCTGGAGAATCTCGCTGATGATCACCAGAGGCGTATCTATTAGAAGATCGAGCGCGGGACCGACCGCGCCTTCGGTGGAATTCTCGATCGGCACGACGCCGAAATCGGCGCGCGCGTTCTGCACCTCCTGGAATACCGCCGCGAACGAAGCGAGCGGCACAAACTCGACGCTCGCGCCGAATGCTCCGCGCGCCGCCTCATGCGAGTAGGTGTGCTCCGGTCCAAGATACGCCACGCGCGGCAGGTGCTCCAGCGCGCGGCAGGCCGAAATGATTTCGGTGTAGATGCGGGCAACATGCTCCGACGATAGCGGACCCGGATTCGCCGCGATCATCTGCTCGATCACCTCACGCTCGCGCGCGGGCAGGTAGACCGCGACGCCGCTGTTATGCTTGATGCGTCCGATCTCATTCGCATGCGACGCGCGCTCGCAAAGCAGCTTGAGGATTTCGAGGTTGATACGATCCATCCGCGCCCGATGCGATTCGATTGAATCGGGCTTCCACGCCGGTTTGGATTCATCCTTGAACAACGCAGTAGCGTCGGCCCGCTCGTGTTTCGGGCGACGATCGTTTTTCGGTGTCGCTTTGGGCGGCATTGCGTGGGAATGGCTAACCGATCGAGGCGCGCTTTTCAACGCGCCGACCCGATCGACGAGGTCAGGAAGGCGGAGCCCATGGCGGCGAATTTGCGCTCGCGGCTTTTGCGGGCCTCGGCCGGGCTGAGCTTCATCAGCGCGTGCAAATGACGCGTGATGGCGGTGCCGACCGATGCGATCGCTTCAGAAGTATTGGTATGCGCGCCGCCTTCGGGCTCTGCGATTATTTCGTCGACTACACCGAGCCGCAGCAGATCCGGTGCGGACAGGCGCATCGCTGCGGCCGCGCGCGCGACGTTTTCTTCGGTAGCCTCACGCCACAGGATCGCCGCGCATCCTTCGGGCGTGATCACCGAGTAGCAGGCGTTCTCCTGAATCAGCACCACGTTGGCGACACCAAGCGCGATGGCGCCACCGGAACCACCCTCGCCTATCAGAACGGCGATCGAGGGAACCTCGAGCCGCGCCATCACCTCGAGGTCGTGCGCGATCGCCTCGACCTGCCCACGCTCCTCGGCGCCCGCACCCGACTCGGCGCCCTGCGTGTCTATAAAGGTGAGGAGCGGCAGCCCGAAGCGGCCGGCCAGTTCGTACACGCGGCCGGCCTTGCGATATCCCTCAGGATGCGGTTTGCCGAAGTTCCGTTTGAGCCGCTCCGCCGTCGAGCGGCCGCGTTGCTGACCGACGACGGCGACCGGAACCGTATCAAAGTATGCGAGACCGGCGACGATCGCGCCGTCATCGGCAAAGTTCCGGTCGCCATGAATTTCGAAAAAGTCCTTGCATAGAGCGTCGATGTAATCGAGCGTTTGCGGACGCGACGGATGCCTCGCGAGGCGCACGCGTTCGATCGCACTGCGGCCCTGCTCTGGGGCCGGCGCGGGAATCGCTCGCGCCGCGCTGCCATTCGGATCAGACCGTTTGACCGGCGAGTGCTTCTGAGATGCATGCTGTGAGCGCGAAGCCATCTTGAATTCCTGTCAATGCGCCGTCGTCGGGGGAGAAAAGAACTGCTCGAACAGCATCTGAGCTTGCTCCGCAGCGTGAGAGGCGTCAACCCAGGTCACGTCGGGCTCGTGGCGAAACCAGGTGAGCTGGCGCTTGGCAAATTGGCGGGTCTTCCGCTTGGCGAGGTCGACCGCAGATTCAAGGGTCGTCTCGCCTCGCACGAAGGAGGCGATCTCGCGATAGCCGATTGTGCTGAGCGGGGGACGCTCGGGGCTGTAGCCACGCCCGACCAACTCACGAACTTCGTGGACGAAACCATCGGCGATCATCGTATCGAAGCGCGCATTGATAGCGCTGTACAGCCGCTCGCGCGGAACTTCGATCGCAATCGTGAACGTATCGAACTCGCGCTGCGCAAAGCGATGACGCTCCTGATGAACGCTGATGGGAATCCCGGTGATGCGGTGCACCTCGATCGCGCGCACTATCCTATATAAATCGTTACGCTGAATTCGCGATGCGGATGGAGGATCGATCTTCATCAGTTCGTCGTGAAGAAATGGAATCCCGCGCTCGGCAGCAACTTGTTCCAACTCGCGCCGGATTTCACCCGATGCTGCCGGTCCACTGAAGATGCCGCCCCGCAACGCGCGAAGATAAAATCCACTGCCTCCAACTACGAGAGGATGGCGTCGCCGCCGCGCGATGTCGAGGATGACAGCGCGCGCCATCGCAACGAACTCCGCAACATCGAGGGGCAGGTCGGGCGGACGCACGTCTATAAGATGATGCGGGACGCGTCGGCGCTCCTCGGCGGTCGGCTTCGCCGTGCCGATATCCATCCCGAGGTAAAGCTGGCGCGAGTCCGCGTTGACGATTTCCGCGCCGAGGCGTTCTGCCACCGACATCGCGATCGCGGTCTTCCCGGATCCGGTCGGCCCAACGATGAAGCCGACCTTGATGCGACCGGGGCACGAAGTCACCGGCGAAACATCCGCTCGATCTGGCCGCGCGCGAAATTGATATGGACCGGACGGCCGTGCGGGCAGTTGGTCTTGAACTGCGTGCGGTCAAGTTCGGCGAGCAGCTCGCGAATCTCCCGCTCCTCCAGTGCGCGGCCAACGCGCACCGAGCCGTGACAAGCGAGCTGCTTGAGCCATTCTTCGAGCGCGCCCTCGCCCGATGCACGAAAGCCGTTCTCGCCCATACTGTCGAGCATGTCAGACAGCAGCTTCGCGCCGCCTTCCGCGCCGAACACCGCAGGCGTTCCCTTCAGCAACAATGTCGAGGAACCGAACGGTTCAAGATCGAAGCCCATCGCGCGAAGCTCCGGCAGTGCGGCTTCGATGTGCGCGGCGCGGGCGGGATTCATCTCGATGGTCGCCGGCGTCAGCATTGCTTGAGTGCGAATGCCACCATCACGCATCTGCGCGCGCAGCTTTTCAAAGGTGACGCGCTCGTGCGCCGCATGCTGATCGACGAGCAGCAGGCCTTCCTCGCCTTCCAGCGCGATGTATCCCGCGAAAATCTGTCCGAGGATTTTGAGCGTCGAGTACATCGGCACCGCCGCCTCGCGTATCGTACCGGCGCCGTTGGGAGCGGCTTCAATCGCGCGCTGAAATCCGAGATTGAGCGGACGTTGCTCGATGCGAATCGCCGACGATGGATTGTCCGCCACCAGCCGCAGCGATCTCTCCGTTTGCGCGATGGGTTGAGACGACACTGTCGGCATGGCAGGAGCTGGATCGAGCGGATTCGCCGGCGAATCAGATTCTACGATCGATGAAGTATCGGTCTGATTCGCCAATCGATCGCGCAACGCGTGATAGACGATTTCAAAAACCGCGCCTGAGTTTTTGAAGCGCACCTCGGTCTTCATCGGATGCACATTAACGTCGACCTCATCGTGCCGAAGTTCGAGGAAGAGCACGACCGCCGGATGGCGTCCGCGCGGCATCAAGGTTTGATACGCATTCGTGACCGCGCGCGAGAGCAGCTTGTCGCGCACCGCACGCCCATTGACGAAGGTGAAGACCATGCGCGGCGTGGCGAAAGATTCCTGGCTCATCGTGGCAAGCCCCTTGACGCCGAAACCATTGCGCGCGAGCGAGAATTGCAACATCTGCGACGCGAGCTTGCCGCCGAATGCCTGGCGAATCCGCTCCAATGCCGAGTTCGCGCGTGGAAACGAAAACAGTCCGCGCCCATCGGCCGCGAGGGTGAACGCGATCGTGTGATTCGCGAGCGCCAGGCGCTGCACCACCTCGGCAATCGCGCCCTGCTCGGTCGCCACGGTTTTCATGAACTTGAGGCGCGCCGGAGTGTTGAAGAACAGCTCGCGCACTTCGATGCGAGTACCTGCGGCGATTCCGCAGGCGCGCTCCTCTTCGATGTCGCCGCCGACGATGACGAGCTCGATACCGTGCGCATCCGAGACGCGACGGCTCTGCAGCTTCATCTTCGCGACGCTGGCGATCGAGGCGAGCGCTTCGCCGCGAAAACCGAGCGTGCGAATCGCGACGAGATCCGAGGCCGATCTAATCTTCGAGGTTGCATGCCGGCGCAGCGACAGAATCGCATCCTCACGATTCATCCCGCATCCGTCGTCGGTGACCGCGATGAGACCGAGGCCGCCGCGTTCGATTTCGATCGCGAGATTACGGGCGCCGGCATCGATCGAATTCTCGATCAGTTCCTTGACCGCCGAGGCCGGGCGCTCAACCACCTCGCCAGCCGCAATCTGGCTGGCCACCTGCTCGGGCAGGATGTGGATGATGCGCTCCGTCATTCCGCCGTACTGCCGCTCCCTCGACAACGCTGTGGTCATCTTACTCAAACGAACGAAGTTGAACCATCGCGGGCATTCTGAGAAGCTTTGCCGTCATCTTTTTCGATAGCAGTTTTGAACACGGGCGGATCTTCCAAATGCGTAAAACCCGAGCGGCGCTGCTGATAGCGCTGGCGATCGCGGCATCCACGGCCGTCGCTCATGCCGACGAAGTCAGAATCGGCGTCGGCAGTGAAGGTCCGATCTCTCCGCAAGCGGAGTATGAGATCGAGCAACTCGTAAGCGCCCAGCCCAACGTTCATGAGGTCCCGATCGTGCCGCCCGGCGATGTTGACGCGTGCGTGAAACGGTTCGTCGCGGGCGACACCGACGATCATCTGGACGGCTTGATCGTCGTGAGCCTGCCGACGGATAAGTTCCTCGTCAAAAACGATCAAAACGAAGCGACCTTCAGCGGCAGCTATGAGATCTGGCTGCTGAACCTGTCGACCCTCGCCGAGGATCGGCACGCGTTTACCTTCGAAGATCGCGAGCCGGTGGTCGGCGGTGTCACCGCGATTCTGACCATCCCCGCGCAGTTCCTGAGCCAGGCTGCGGGCGGAGGAAAGCTGGTTTCGAGCAACGTCTACCAGGCGTATCAATCGGTGCAAGATCGCGTCGAAGCGAAACTCGTCGCGGCAACGCGGCTCTACCTCGTGAGCTCGCCGCTAAGCCAGATCGGCACAATCGATCCGATGCAAACCGCGCAAGCTTTGATCGATCGAGGCGACGGCGAGACCGCGATGGCGGTATTCAAGGCGGCCGGCATCAACGATCCGCGTGTCAAGCAGCTGATGGCATCGGCGGAAGGCAAACTGAAGCACGCGGAATCCACCAAATGGCTGGGCAGGACGCTCGGCGCGATGGCGGGTGACAATCCCGAGCAGGCGGGCGACATGCTCGCATCGTATGAGAAAAGTTCCGCGGCAGAGCCCGCGCGCGCCGATGCGATCCGGCGCGTGCTCGCCGGCTATCCGCATCAGGAGGCGCGCTCGCCCTATGCCTCGCTAATCGCGAGCGATGTTCCCGGGCTCGATCATTCGGCATTCGTCGCGATGCTCACGCAGCTTTTCAGCGACGAAACCGGCGCCGCACCCGACGAGATAATCGTCAGCACCGCAACGGTGAGCGTGCAGGACAAGGACGCGCCGAAGGGAATGAAGACGCATCTGGACGCCTACGCGCGTGCACTCGGCCGCAGCGCGTGGGCGATGAGCCTCAAGTGCGGATGCGCCGCGAGCGCGACGCTGCAATCCGAAACCGCGGGCGCGCCGCTGCTCAAAGCGCGCTTCGAGCCCTCTTTCAAGGAGCCGGAAGTCGGGCTACCCTAGAGCGTTCAACCTGCGAAGATTTTCGAAAGCGGAAGAAGAAAGCATCATGCAGCACTGCGCGATTTGCAAAAAGCATCAGTCGGTCGGCAACAACGTCAGCCATGCGAACAACAAAACCAAGCGCCGATGGCATCCGAATTTAAAAGAAGTTCGCGCCTCGGTAGGCGGCGGCGTCAAACGGATGCTGGTGTGCACGCGATGCCTGCGCAGCGGCAAGATTCAAAAGGTCGCCTAGCACGCACTTCGATTTGATCAGGTAGAAACCACTCGCGCGATTCCGACCTATCAGCAGTCGGTGGCAGCGATACATCAAAGGTCGCGAATTATCGTTTGTGCATGAAGTCGCGGCGAGCCGTGACTGGCTCGCGTCATCATTCGTGAGGATGCGCACCAAAACGTTGGTATCAACGCCGTCATCGGTGCTTCCCTGCCTCACGCAAAACCGCCTCATCCATTTTCGGATGCTTCTACGGGTCCCTTATACCGCATGATTCCCATGAGATCTTCCCAAGCCAAGGTTTTGGGCTTGACCTTGGATTCCTTCTTTGGCTACAGCACCACACCTTCGTTCGTCTCCTGAATGACGAACTCGGTCCCCGCCTTCCATTTGCGCGCGGTCCTTATCGCCTTGATAGCGACTTGTCCTCCGGATGACGACTTCGCGATAAGGCTCATCGGAACTCCGTCGCAGCGATCGTCGCAAGCGATTCGCATGCAGGCAAGGCGTCGATGCTACAGTAGCGCGGTCAGCTTCTCGGGCGGACGCGCGATGATCGCGCGATTGCCTTTGATCACGATCGGACGCTGCATCAATTCCGGATGCTGGAGCAGCAACGCAACGATTTTTTTCTTATCGACATAGTCCTCCGCTTTGAGGCCCAATTCACCGAAACGCTTGTCCTTGCGCACCAGGTCCGCCGCGGGACCTTCCAGCATCGCGAGGATTTTTTCCAGCGCCTCACGGGTGGGGGGCGTCTTGAGATACTCGATGGTGTCGAACTCGATGCCGCGATCACGCATCAGTTGCATCGCACCGCGTGAGTTCCCGCAGGCCTGATTGTGATAAATTGTCAGCTTCGCCATAGACTTCGCGCCTCGCTCCAAACATATTCGCCGGCAAGCGAAGCCTCAAACCTTGCACTTCTTGTTTGGCTCAGGAATGGATATTCGCAGAAGCGATTACGCTAAAATGCGAGCCGAAAGGATGAAGCACTCGATGTCGAATGCCGCGAGACTGATTCTCAGCGCTGCAATTCTGGTCGCCACGATCGCGATAGCCGCACACGCCGATGCGAGCGAAGTAAGCGGCATCTTTACTAACCGGAGCGGTGCGCCGCTATCCGATCATCAACTTCACCTCGAAAATCGTATCAGCGGCGATATGTACCTGACGCGCAGCGGCGCCGACGGTTCGTTCTCCGCCGATCTGCCGCCGGGAATATACGATCTTCGCGCCGAGCGCGGACTTGTCATCAAAGCCGGCATCGTGGTCGGCGACACCGCAGTGAGCGTCGGGCGCGTGAGCGGCGGCGTGCGGGGGATTGACCTGCTGCGAGAGCCTTTCGAGCGTCAGGGCATCGCGCCGGCGGTGGTGGATACGGCCGCACCGGCAACTGCACACGTTGCCAATGCAGTCCCCGCCGCGCAGGCATCGGCGACGTTCTGGGCTCCCGCGAGCAATGGATCGACAAGCGCCGCGCCGTCGCCGGCACACTGACCTCGCGCATCATGTACGCCGGGAACGGTGAATCGAAAACGATTAGTAAAACCCCACACGGTTGGGCGCGAAGCAAACCGAATCGATGAATTCCGATGCCTTGCTTCATGTGTAAAAACTCTACAATATGTAGACATTGCCCGCGGTGATTGTTTCAGCGGAGTCTGTTTCGCTCCCAAAGCGGCGCGGAATCCCCGGAAACAGTTCCCGACCTGGGCCAGTTTTCGCAGGGGAGGTCATTTCCGTGGAACTGGAAGAACTCAGACAGAGATTGCTGCTCCGCTCGAAGTCGAACGAAATCCCGCCCATCGCGCATCCGGTGCAGATCCCGGAAATCTCGCTCAGCCAGGCGGCGAGCAAGGTCAAATGGGAAACCACCCTCTCACCCGAAGTAACGGCGCGGGTGGGAAACAGTGCGAAGGCGGAAACCTCCAAGCCTGAAAATGGAGCCGCCGCCGCAGGACTGGACGCCGAGAAGGAAACCTCCGGCCAAAAGGCGAATGGCGTCGCGGCGAGTGAGAACAAGGAGACGGCCACGCCGCCGGCAGAACCGCTTTCGATGCTTGCCAGCACGGTTCAGCATTTGTCCGAACCGACCGAGGCGTTTCGCGAGGACTTTGCGAATTTGAGCAAGCTGCTGGAGCCGATCGATACCGCAACGCAATCGACCGAGCAGGCGCTGAAGCGAATCGCGGGGCTACATGAGCGTCTGTCCAGCCTCGCCGGCAATTTCCAGTCGGTGAAAGCCTTCGCGGAGCAGGTCAAAGCGCTCTCCGCCAGTTTTGAACCGATGAAAGGGCTGCACGCGCAGCTCGACATGGTCACGCAGGCGCTCTATGTCAGCGTGAAGGAAGTCGATGCCGCGCTGGCGCCGGTGAAAATTTTTCAGACCAAGGTCCGTCAGCTCGCCGCCGCGCTGGATTCGATGGACAAACTCGAGGGGCAGATTTCCGCACTCGCAGAGACCTTCCGTCCCGCACCGGAGAAACCCGCGCCATCGCAGGGCGAGGCGCAACCAGAGAAACCTGCAGCCGTGGCGCAGGCGGCATAGCTCACTTCTTCGATACCTCCGCACGATCACCTCGGCCGGCGACGCGCGCTATTTGCGGCGTCGGCCGAGGGCTCGTGTTTTGATCTGATGCCTGATCTCCGCCGTCGTTGGGTCGATGGCGGCGCTGGTCGACGCCCCTGCCATCTGTGCAAATGCCGTAGCTACGTCGACGAGCGTGGCGAGCGAAATATCGAATGGAGGTAGATTAGCGTCGCGCCGGCAATCAACAGGAGGTCCAGCACGAGCTCTGTCCACATGCGCGGCCGCGATGGGACCCCGGTGCCGAAGCATCCGCAATCCAACACTAGCCCGCGCAGCAACGCGGATAGCAGCGCGAGGAAAAACATCGAGGAAGCGAGCATCAGAGCGAGCGCGCCAACTTTTCTAGTCGGCGGCAAGAAAACGAGAATCGCGCATATGATCTCAAAGAATGGAAGCGCCAGCGCCAACAGGTCGATCAGGGTGGGCGGCAGTATCGCAAACGCATTGATGCTGTCGGAAAAATGCAGCGGGTCGCGAAGCTTGTCGATGCCGGCGTATAAGAACACCCCGCCCAGCACCAGCGCGCACGCGAGTACCAGACGATCGCGAGGCAAGCTGCTGCGCGGGATCATTGCGCGGTTCCTGTCGATACCGGAAGGTTGGCGGCCGACCATTCATCCCATCCGCCGGTGAAGACCCGGACATTTTCGAAACCGAGCGTCATCAGCGCGCCAGCCACCATGCGGCTGTCGTGACAATAGCCGCCCGAGCAATACACGATGACAGCCTTGTCAGTCATTCCTTTTAGGACCGGCGACAGACGCCGATAATCCGCAGCGAAATTGTCGCGTGCGAGGTTTAATGCGCCCGGGACATGGCCCTGTTCAAAGAATACCGACGACCGTGCGTCGAGAATCAGCGCGCTCTTGCTATCAACTGCCGCACGGAACTCCGCAAGCTCCATCGTCTGTCCGGGCCCAATCTGTAGGGGTGGGGAGTTGATCACTGACGTAAGCTCAATGTCGAATCGCTGCTCGGGAGACTGATAGACCATCGGAAGCGGATGCGACGAGAAGCGGTTCATCGCGAGGCCGAGTCCGAGCGATCCGACCGCGATAAGGACAACCCAGCCAAGATCACGGAGACTATCGCGCAACGCGATGCGACGCACCGAAACCGCATAAGGCAGGTTCTTGCCTGCGATCGTTGGTGTCAAAGTCATTGCATCAAACAGGTAACGATGTAGCGTCTCGCGAGCGGTCAGCCACGGTCCAGCAAGCGCTGCAAATTAGTATGTGGAGAGCCGGCGCCGCCGCGATGATCTCGCGACGGGTCGGTAGCGCACGCGGGTGCCGCGACCCGCTGCAAAGGCGGTTTGAATTCGGTGGAATGAACGCGCTGCGCGGCCGCCCACTGCTGGAATTGCGCAGGAGGCCGTGCCAACACGCGAAATCGCATACAGACCGTGCCGCATCCGCAGCCGGAGTCGCAGTTGCCGTAGAGTTCGCCTGCAGAGGTCAGCAGCACGTCGAGCGACTTTGTCCTGCCGGGAGTCAGCTCGATGGGATCTTTCATCCCGAGCATCCAGAAGCTATGGATGACGTTGCCGGAGGAAAGCTCCAGACGGACGTTTTCGGTGCTGGGCAGATAGAGGGTGTCGCTGGTCCTGACCCCGAGCGAGGGATAATCGAATTCCCACCACCATTGATGCGCGACCGCTTTGATTCGCAAATCCGGTTTGTGAGTCACGCGCGCATAGAACTGCGCCGAAGAATAAATCAGTGCGACGCCGAGGCAAGCAATTCCCGCAACGAACGCGAAAACCGATAGTTTCGATTTCACGCGCTCACCTCCGAAGAGGCAAGTGCGGCTTCATTCCGCGTTCTCATATCGAGCCCTTAGCGCGTCACGGATCTGTTCGACGGAAGCACCTCGCTTCGTCATTTCATCAGCGTCTTTGGCTTCGCCCATGCATATGCCACAGGAGGCGGCGTGGCTGTCGCGATAACAATCGAGCAGGTTGCGATGACCGAGCCGCACATCACATCGGCAGTAACAGTGAAGTTTGGCGAGCAGGTCGGGGTGCGCTCTGGCTATTCGATAGCTCTCGCGCGCCTCGCCTTCAAAACTCTGCGGGTCCAGCGTGATCCTCGTGATGGAGTCGGCGGAGTCTCCGTTGCCGCGAGCGCGGGCCTCGGCAGAGCTATCGTTGCGATACCATAGGATGCCGCCGCCGAGCGCAATCGCGATGGCGGCGCAGATCGCTACTATGACGACGCGGCGCCGAGATGGCGGGATCGCCGGGGCGGCGCGTTTGTCCTTTCCTTTCGCCTTCATCGCCCGGACTACATCACCCGATTCCTAATACTTTACCGTCTGCACAGTGCCCTCGCTCTCGGTAACGGCCTTGCCCGCTGCAGCCGCGTTGAGATCGGCTACGGCACGCTGGACGCTGATCTTATCGCCAAGGTATTGAAGCAACGCGCGTCCATCGGGCGCGACCAGAAACATTTCCAGCACATGATCAACGGATCCGTCCGAGTGGCGCTCCCGGATCAGCTTGAATCGGCCCATGACGTTATCAATCTGCGCGGGCGTGCCGGTCAGAAACAACCATCCGTTGAGATCCGCGCCCTGATCGCTGGCATACTGGAGCAGCTGTTTGGGCTGATCGTGCTCAGGATCCACCGTGATCGAGACCAGCCTGACCTGTTTACCAAGCTCGGGTCCCAACGCAGTGGCAATGCGCTTCATGCGCATCGTCAGCGCGAGGCATTCGCCGGGGCAGCTCGTATAGATGAAGTCGAACAGTATCGGCTTGCCCTTGAGATCCGCGAGCGAGACCTTCTGTCCGTGCTGATCGAGCAAGGCGGTCGGCCGCAGACAATCGGAGGAATCGAGCACCGCGTATCCGCCGCCCGGGCCGGCATCTTCACTACTATGACAGCCGACCAAATTTGCGACCATCAGAAGCGCGACCAGCGCGAGGCTCATTCTGAGCGAGGCTGAACTTAAACATCGTAAGGAATTCATAGCTGTAAACTCATTTCGTCAGTGGGGTCTTGAGGCCAGAAGCGTCGCCATCAGCGCCGCGCGATCGCGCTCCTGCTTTTGGTCATGGCTATAGTCGGCGCGCTCCAGGGCCGAAAGTTGTTCACTTTCACGATTATCTTCATTTTGGCATTCCCAGACATCCCAGTAATAGTCACTTTTTGCTGTGCGTGTACTCAAATCGACAAAAGCGTCCGGTGCAGCCGCGATGCGCGAAAGTTCGTCCGCTGCCTTCGCCGCAGCCCCGTTCATACATTGTTCCTCGCGCGTCGATATTTCTTCCAGCCTCTTGTCATAACGTGCACGCTTACGATCCGTCGCGGGTCCGGCCGTCGCCGCACAGCCCGCTATAACCAGCAGGACCGCGATGCCGAAGGGTCTCATGGTTTGGATGGCAACAGAGGAAGCACCGTCGTGGCGAGGCTGTCCTCCGTTACCTTGGTCTCATCTGGCGTCAGTTTGGCGCGCACAATTCCGTCGCGGTCCACGATGAAGGTTGTGGGGATCATGGTCGGCGTGCCGAACCCATTCGATGTGGCATCACGCAACATAGCCGCCGGATAACCAAGTGATTGCATAACCTTGGCGACATCGTCTCGATCATGTGGACGATCCGCACTGATGCCAATCATCACCAGGCCATTATCGTGATAGTGCCGGTAGAAGGCATCCAATGCCGGCATCTCCTCCCGGCAGGGCGGACACCATGTCGCCCAAAAATTCACGATCACGACCTTGCCGTGCTGCGCAGCGAGATCAAATGTTTGCCCACCCAACTCCTGCACAACCAACGGCGGGGCTGGCTGGCCGATGGTCGCCCGAGCGAAGGCCAGACCCGCAGCACAAACCGCTATCGCGGCGCCCGCGATAAACGTGATGAACCATGATACAGGTCGCACCAACCGCCCTCGCTTAGAAATCGTAACTAATAATCAGCTTGGTCGCCCAAGCATTGGTCAGCTGATATCCATCCATGTTCTTGAAAAGAGGTACTTCGATATCGGCATAGACCCGCACATCTTTAAACATTGTTTCGATGCCCGGCGCGATTGTTACTCGATCATAACCGCTGTCGGCCGGAGCCGCATTGATGCCGCGGTCTCGCGCGCGGTCGCTGCCCAGAAACGCGAGTTGCGGTGCGAGTTCCATCAGAGGACCCACTTGGCCGAAGTCGTAGAAGGTCCCGATCGCTCCGTCGAACTCCCGGCCCGGCTTGTAGTGGTCCTGAAACGCGAACGGCACCTCGTACAGGCCTTGGACATACCAGCCGAAAGGACGATCGGCCAAGGTGAACGGCGAATTGCCGGTTTTGTATCCTCCTAGCAGGAGATCAGTGCTGCCGGTCCCGATTTGCGTGTCGCGATCCCACAGCGGATAGTGCCAGTCGCCGCTCGGTACCTTGAAGCCGGCCAGAAATCCGGTCGACATGTCCTCGGACAACCCGGTCCACATGCCCAGCAAGCGGATGTCGCCTATTGAGTTATTGCTGGACGAAATGAGGTCAGCGTTATTGCCGCTATAGGCGCCGGTGTAGTCTCGCTGCCAGTATGGAATTTCTATCATTGCGCCCCAGCTTCGATTGAACATGTATTGGCCGCCAACGGTGACGAAGTTGGTTTCCAGCTTCTTGTCGTTATTCTGCGTTTCAGAAGCGGGCTGCGCTGCATGCCAATTGATGTATTGGTCCATGAAGTCGTAGTCCACCCACACCATTGCCCCGGGGCCATTGGGAAGCAGCGAAGGCGTCGCAACTTCGAAGACGCCGCATCCGCAGGCGCAGGCTCCGGCAATGCCGGGTGTGATTGCGATAATGAATACCGCGACGACTATCAGGCTGCGCCAGAGCTTTTCGAACTGGCGGCAGAATCCTCCATATCCGTCGGGTATGGCGGCAGTAACTCTCATGAAAAATCCTCCGGACGGTCGGCGGCAACCGTCCCTCCTGGCGGAATCTCTTACTCGAAAAAGCGTTAGTCCCCCGCGCCGCACCCTTGACGAGGGGGCGGCGGGAGCAGAACGAATAGCGACGCTCTACGCGAGAGCTTTGGGCGGAGGCGAAGCTGGAGCTTCGCCAAGGCGGCCGGTCATCGATTGATACCCGTCGTCAGTGGCGAGCATCGCATCAGGTGCATTCGAGTTGCGCGAAAATTTTTGCGGGCCTGGCGCGAGCAGCGGAGCATGACTGACATCAACCACCTGCGCCTGATGGCAGAAGTCCATCGTGAAGCAGCAATGCGCGTCTGTCACGACCCATCCGGTCACTACCGGAAGTGTGACCATCGCGACAATCAGCGCGAGCGCGGCCGCTGCGATCCGCGTATCGAGCGCAAAGTTGCGCGCACTCAAAACAGCCACCCGTTCTTCTTAAGATCCGCGGTTCGAATAATGACTTTGCCGTTGGCCTCGTTGCTGGGCAGCGCGATCGGCAGGCACGAGGCTTTGCCGCTCAGCATATGATCGATCGGATAACGATTACCACACTGCCGGCAGATCAGGTATCCGTCGGAGTACGCGAAACCCTTGTGGTAGATGTAGCATTGCGAACACGCGTCCATCACCGAGCGGACCTTGCCGTCGGAGCCGCGCGCCAGCACAAAGCGAAGGTTCTTTCCCGCCTCGTCACGATAGCAGAATGTTTTCGCGGTGCCTCTGTCGATCAGGCGGCCGGAAATTACCAGTTCGTCCTTACCCTCGATGCAGGTGCACCCCGGCTTCGCCATCGAGATAGTCATGGCGAGGGCGACGGCACCAATCGAAGCCATCGCGAGCAAGGTTCGGACGCGGAGCTTCATCGCCAGCACTCTTTCAAATGCGGCGAATCAGATCAAATGGCTACCTCGCGGCACTCGACGCTGAGGGGGTGCGATTTCCACCGGCTCTGTTTTGCGGATAGAGGAGTTCCAGTTTGTCGCGCAGTTGGTCGAAATTGACGAAGGGCTTTTCCAGATATGCGATGGCGCCCTGTGAAATGTAGTTTATCGCCGTCAGCGCCTTGGAACTCGAGCTGATCACGATGACGCTGGTGTCCGGCTTCTCCTCGCGAATGACCTTGAACAACCGTTCAGTATTGAAATCGTCGACCTGCGGCATAATCAGATCGAGTGTGATGATTTGAGGATCCAGTTCCCGAAACAGTTTCAATCCCTGGGTCGGATTCTCGGCTTCACCTACGATGATGCAGCCCAACGATTCCAGGCGCGCGCGCAGCATCCTGCGGGTCGGCATGGAATCTTCGACGATTAGTGTTCTCAGTCCGGCTTGATTTTGCATTTTGAATCCCCTCCAGAACTTCTTTCGGTCCAGGTCGCGCTTGAACGATCGTTATTTGCTTTCACACCTACGCCGCATATCTCTATGACGCCTGAGCGATTACGTCGGGCTTCCTGCCGAAGACCTCGTGCGCGCGCGGCTGCTCGAGGTGAAGCTCGGCCAGCCCGCGTTCGATTTCCTCCATCGATACGCTCTTGATGGCGGCTTCGATTTCCTTGCACAGCGCCGCAATTGGTTTTGCTCCCACCATCGCAGCGCTGCCCTTGAGCGAATGGACATAGTCGCCGAGTTTTTTGAAATCGGACTCGGCGAAGGCCGCATCGATAGTGATCATCAGCCGGTCCATCTCGTCGAGGAAAAGTTGCGAGACTTCGGCGAACAGCTCCGGATCGCTCAGTTCCGCCGCAACGTCATATGGCTTGGATGCCGGCGCCTCTTCCGGACGCCCTTTGAGCAGCGACTCGAGCAGATTGAGCAGCACCGATTTGGAGACCGGCTTGGTGACGTGGAAATCGCATCCGGCGTCGAGACTGCGTTCCATATCGCCGCTCATCGCGGCCGCAGTCAGCGCGATGACCGGAGTCCGCGCGACGTTGTTCTCCTTCTCCCATTTGCGAATCGCGGCGGTCGCCTCGTAGCCGTCGACTACCGGCATATACATGTCCATCAGAACGATGTCGTATTTGCGGGTAGTGAACTTGTTCACCGCGATGGCGCCGTTTTCCGCCTCGTCGATTTCGAATTGACCGCCCTTGAGGAATGCCTTTACCAGCATCCGGTTGCCGGGATTGTCTTCCGCCAAAAGAATTCGTGCAGTTCTGCTCAGCATGGGACTCGCCTCGCTGATAGCGGCCTCTACTACGTTGGGGCGGTCGGTATCGGCGCCGGCCATTGCCTCGTGTAAGGTGCGGAGAAGCTCGGCGCGTTTAGCCGGCTTCACGATGTAATGACGCAGGCCGGCTTCCTTCATGCGATCGAAGCGGGCATGCAGCTCGTCGGAAGTCAGCATCAGGATTGCCGGCGTCGGATCGTTTCGATCGCGCAGCGCCTTGACCAACTCGACACCGCCGATATTGGGCATCTTGCTGTCGACCATCAGGAGCGAAAATCGCAGCCCTGATGCCGCAGCGCCTTCAATCGCGGCGACCGCTTCAGTGGCGGAAGCGCAAGTCTCAGGTACCCCTCCGATCGAGCGGACCATCTTCGCCAGAATCGCGAGGCTGGCGGCATTGTCGTCGACGATCAGGATGCGCGAGCCGCCCAGGTCGGGGCGCGATGCTGCCTCCGCTCCGGACTCGGGAAGCATAAAGGGAACCGTCGCAGCAAAGCTGCTGCCCTTGAGGATCTCGCTCTTGACGCTCAGCTTGCCGCCAAGCAATTCGAGCAATCGATTCACGATCGTCAGGCCTAGCCCGCTCCCCTCATGCCGGCGCGAGGCCGACGAATCGAGCTGCGTGAAGACCTGGAAGACCGCATCGATCTTTTCGTCCGGAATGCCGATGCCGGTGTCGCTGATGGTGAAGCGAATCTCCGCACTGCCCGCGCTCGCGGCAATCATCTCGACCGACAGCGAGACCTCTCCGAATTCCGTGAACTTCACCGCATTGCCGAGCAGGTTGACGATGATCTGCCGCAGCCGCAGGGGATCGCCGATGAGCACCGGTGGAACTTCAGGATCGACCCATACCGTAAGTTCGAGGTTTTTCTCGTGTGCCCGCAAAGCCAGGCTTTCGGCGACCGTCTCGCACAAGTCGGCTACATCGAATTCTTCATCGACGGTGGAAAGCCGTCCGCTCTCGATCTTCGCGAGGTCGAGGATGTTGTTGATCAGTTCGAGCAGACTCTTGCCGTTGGCGAACATCGTATTGACATAACGGCGCTGCTCGTTGGTGAGGGGAGTTTCGCCCAACACCTCCGCCAGTCCGACGATCGCATTCATCGGGGTGCGGATTTCATGCGACATGCTGGAAAGAAATCCGGATTTCGCTTCCGAGGCTTCCAACGCCGCCGTCCGCGCCTTTTCGATTGCGCGCCGATAGTGTTCGTTGATGACGATCGAGGCCTGCGCGAGGCCGATCGCGATCAGCCCGGTCAGCCAATGAATTTCGAAACTCTCGTCCGGCACGCGAACGGTCTGGATCACCATCATCGCGAGTGCCACGCAGTTGAGTGACAACTGCCATCGCGATTCCCACGGCAGCAGCGCCGCGGCGCCTGTCACCATCAACACAACAGATAGATAAAACGGCTCGTTGCGTCCCGATATCACGCTCAGCGCGGTGGTCGAGAAAAGCACCACGGTGACCGCCCACAGCGTCAAGACCCGCCAATGCCGGCGACCCATCGGCGTGAGCGCCATGAAAAATCCGATCGCGCCGGTCGCGATGTTGGTCAGATGGAGCGGCAAGGTCGCGATGCTGACCCCGACCGGCAGCCTCATATCGAGGAAAAGGTAGGCGGTTTGGAACAGGACGATGAGCACCGAGCCGGCGCGCAGCGTCGTCACCATTAGTTCCGGCGAAGCAGCAAATTCACCGACCGGCAACGTCGACACTGCGCCTTCTTCAGGCACCGCCATATTCTCTTGACTCTGGGGTTCCTTCTCGCTGAACGCAGTCATCATCAGTGTCAGGCTTGCAACAACAGACCTGTCCCCCCTCGCCAGATAGCAGGATCGGTTCCTACCCGCGGCGACGGGAATCAATCAGTTCCGGAGGTGAAATGAGTTAGCGATGCAACTGGCGCTTGCTGGCGGTAGCAGTGCCGCAACCTCGGAGGCGACCGGCGCAGCGACGCCAAGACGGGCCCAAATGACAGGAGCGCCGGGGGTTACCAGCGCAGGCGTGCGCGCCGGATTTGATTAAGGATGAAGAGCACGTCGCGTTCGGACCTGACCTCACCCATCATCGCGGCGTTGGAGAGCGCGACCCGCTCATCGGCAGTGATGCGATAATTCTCTGCCCAGATTTTATCGGCAAACAGGCGCTCGATGATGTTCGGGCGCGTCATCGCGGTCTTCGCGGGACCAGGCTTCTCTGACGGGCTATCGGATTTGGGGACGAAAGGACTCATGTATTCGCCTTATCCGGCGCATGATGTGGCGCCATGTGAATTCCGGCCGTACGTGCCATAAAACATTTATACGCTGTATGAAGGCAGAAAGCAATACTCATCGTAACAAAACCCTACAAAATCCTACTAACCACTCCATGCTGGGTAAGGCGGTCAACGCCTCCGGCCTCGTAAATGCGAACCCCGCGATGCTATGATGCTCAAGATGATGGAACGAGTTGAACTTACCCGCGACTGCGAGGGCGTGCAGGTTCCGGCCGGAACCAGGACCACGCTCGAAAAGGGCCTCGAGGTTTTCATTACCCAGTCGCTGGGCGGCACTTACACCGTGCAGGTTCCCACACATGCGGGCCTGTTCCGCATCGCCGGTAAGGATGCCGACGCGTTGGGTAAAACTCCGGAGGAAGCTTCGGAAGCCGCGCCTGCGGGCAACGTCGAATCGATGGTGTGGGAGCAGCTCAAGACCTGTTACGACCCCGAGATTCCGGTGAACATCGTCGACCTCGGACTCGTGTATGGCATGGAGGTCGCGCCGCAGCCCGACGGCAGCAAGCGCGTCGATGTGAAGATGACCCTGACCGCACAAGGATGCGGTATGGGAGCATCGATCGCGATGGACGCCAAGCAGAAGCTCTCGGAAATTCCCGGCGTATCGGAAGCCAACGTCGATCTGGTGTGGGATCCGCCCTGGAACCCGCAGATGATCTCGCCCGAGGGCAAGGAACGCCTCGGCCTCGACTAGAAGCGCGGCGCCAAACGGTTTCTAGTTCGCGAGCACTTTGCGAGCATCGAAAACGTCCTTGCTGCGATCATCGAAGTGGCCGCGACTCTCGATGATTTCGCCATGCGCTTCAAAAAGCCGCGGTGCCGTCTGCTTCATCGTGTAGTGAAATACGGCGAAGGAGTCGTACTTGTTCTTGAGCGTGTCCTCCGCGCATTCGCGCAGAAATGAAATCCGCATACCCTCGGCGCTGAAATATCCATCCGCGGTGAGGTTCACGGGAATCGGCCCGCTGGTCGGCGGCGGCGTTCCCGTACTGTGAATCGTTTGCGGATCGGGCGGATGGTATGCGCTGCCCTGCTGCCCCTGCGAATGCATCGATCGCGCGGTCGCGCATCCCGCGATCGCGAGCATCACCACCGTCGCCGGAACAAACCCCCACTTCATCATTCCTCAAGAATAGCCGACGGCCGGCCATCGCGCCGCTACTTCGAGTAGGTGACAACCTCGAGCTTGAGCCCGTCCGGATCGGTGAAGAACACCGAATAGTAGCCCGGCGCGTATTGCGGATACTCCTGCGGCGCATCGAGGATCTTGCCGCCGTTGGCCTCGACCTCCTTCGCGACCAAATCGACCTCGGCGCGGCTGTCGGCGCGAAATGCGATCTCGCGCAGCCCTACGCGACGCTTATGGAAGTTGTCATTGCGCAAATTCGCGGCCGAGTTGGAAAGCCATAGGCTCCCGCCCGGCCCGGCGAACCCGATCACGGGGTCCTCGCCCTCGTACTCATGCTTTTCCGGATAGCCGATTTTCGGCATCAGCCACGAGTAGAACTTCACCGAGGCCTCGTAGCGGTTCGCGTTTATCATCAGATGGTCAATGCCCGCCATGTACGCCTCTCAATCTTTCAAGAATTGCACGATGCGATTATGAATCCCGATCGGATCGGCGGCTTGAAACGCATGGCCCGCGTTGGGTATGATGAAGACCTCGGCCTGCGCGATGCGGCTCTTGAGCAGTTGCGCGTTCTCGATCGGTATCAGTAAGTCCTTGTCTCCGTGCACGATCAGCGCCGGGCATTTGATCTGGCCGAGGCGGTCGTAGGCGTTGAATGTCATGATGCCCGCGATGGTGCGATCGACCGAATCACTCGGCGTCGGCGGCATCATCTTCATCCCGGCCAGCATCAGCTGCTTGATCTCCGGATGCGCCTTGGCGAACTCCTCGGGATAGAGCAGCGGCAGGATGATGTCGAGGCCCTGCTCCGGATTCGAAGCCATCAGCTTGGTGCCCTCGACCAGCTTGGTTACGACTTCGGGGCCGGCCATTTTCGCGTTGGGACCGCCCGGCGTGGTGCATCCGAGCACCACCTTGGCGACCTGCTCGGGATGGCGCAGGGTGAGTTCCTGCGCGATCATCCCGCCCATCGAGACGCCGAAGACCTTGGCCTTTGCGATGCCTAGCGCCTTGAGCAGATTGCTCGCGTCATCGGCCATCTGCTCGACGGTGTAGGTACCTTCGGGCTTGTCGCTCATCCCGGTGCCCCGATTATCGAAGTAGATGCACTTGAAGCCGGGGAGCATCGGGAGCGAGGGCAGCCACGCGATGCCAGGCATGCCGAATCCCATAATGAGGAGGAGCGGCTCGCCGTCGCCATAGGTGTCGTAGTTGAGGTTGATGGACCCGGCCTGGATTTTTGGCATGATGCGATGCTCCTGCGATACGAAAGTAGAATGCGATCGTCAGAATATCATCGCCGGCTGTTTCCCGCGAAGCGATCCTTAACGTTCCCTCTCTCGCTGGGCGAGAGAGGGGACTCCCGGGCGCTCTGAGCGAGCTCACGCTTGCGGGATCGACTGCATCGACTGTGCGTCGGGATTGGCCGCCGAGAAGAAAGCGCGGGGCTTTCGGCCCCGCGCTCGAAACGAATAACTGCCAGATGCTCTGCTACCTATTTGCTCAATCGCGCCAAAGCCTACAAGGCGCTCGGTAATCGCCCATAATATTGCTTCAACAAAATGACCAGAATCAGGAAGCGGCAGGCGAAGAACATGACGATCGCGAGAGAAATGTTGAAAAGGAGGATGTAAGGATGATGGCTATAGAATTGTCTCGCGGGCCCGTTCGGCGAAATGAACAGAGCTATCAGCGCGAACATTAGAACCAGATACCAAGACGCGCGGGTCAACTGCGGTCGGATCGGCCGCATTTTTGACAGTGAGTCGTTCGCGAAAAATGTAGCCTTAAGAATTTCCTTGTTCATCTTAGATCACCGTTAAAATATTGGGTACTCTCACCTCAATAGCCGCCGCCCGCAGCAAAGCATCCGATGGCAACTGTCACGCCGGCGTAAGCAAGACCTGCGCCTCCGATTAAGCCACCTACTGTCCCACCAATAAAAGCTCCGGCCCCGGCTCCTCCCGCGGCGCCAGCAACCGTCCCGCCGCCGGGCTCGGCTACAGTGCCTGCAATTGCCCCACCTTCCGCTCCAGCCGCCGCTCCAAGTGAAGCACCCGCATTGATATCTCGAGCCATCGCGGCCATCGCGCCTACAAAGCCAGCATCTGCGGCATGCGCGGCAATGCAGACTCCAACCTTTCTGCGCTGGAGCGACCTGGCTTGCACCACCAGCTCCGTCATTTGCTGGTCCAGACTGCCCGGACGGCCCCGTACCTCCTCCACCACTCGTGCCTCCGTTGCTGTTGTTTGCCGCGGCTGCGGCCGCGGCGGCCGCTGCGGCAGCGCTCGCCCCCGCGTTCCCATCGTTACCCGCGCCACCGCCGACGGCTGCAAGGGTACTACCGCCCCCGAAACTCCAGCCGTTGGGACCAACTCCCGAGGGGACAAACATACCAGTCGGATCCAGAAGATTCAGCGGATTGCTATTGGCATAGGAATACAAATTGTGGCTGCCGCCGGAGAAGCCCTCGGGATCGGACGACAGGAAGCGTCCCATCGTGGTGTCATAATAGCGCGCGCGGAAGTTATAGATGCTCAAGGAATTGTAGGTATCGATCGCGTCCCGACATACTGATATGGATTCTCGTTGGACTGACCGCTGGCGAGCGTCTGTCCGAACGGCCCATACGAATACTGCGTCTGGATGGTGCCGCTGCTGTCCACCAACGCAATTGTAGAACCCTGCGCATGGGTGAGGAAGGGCCAGACAGATTGTGTTATCGGGACTAAGCTGATGGCGCTCCACGACCGGTTGCGCGCGGGCGCCCTCCAGTGCTCCTTCTAAGAACACCAGTGATGATTCGCTATTGAGCTTGGGTGGTTGCCGAGCTTGTAACCTTTGGCACCGGTGCGGCACTGGTAGTGGGCGCGGCAGGTTGACTGGAGGTAGCAACATTTTGCACGGCCGGAGGGGTCGTCGCGTTAGTTGCCTGCGCTGGCGCCGCGGCTGGCGAAGGAGCGGCGGCTGGCGAGGCACTGCTTATCGCGGTCTCCGCACTTCCAGCGCTCGGCCCGGTGTCGGTAGTAGTACGGGCAATTTTGTTGTCTTTGTAACAAATTGCTACAGGATGCTTCTCGTTCTTGGTGACACCTTCGGTTGGTGTAAGCACAACCTCCGCCAGCCCAAGTGTGAACACATCGGCTGCACCCTCAGCCACGGCGAGGGGTATTTTCCCTCCGGCGCCATACCCTCTTGTATACAATTTGTAGAAATCGCAACTCGCGCCGTCGCTCTCGGTTGCCGTGGTTTCGGGCGCGCCGAGCCGTTCAAGAACCGAATCGCGCGATTGTCCGATCTGATAATCGTCAAGCGCGACCGGGGTCGGACGCGTCGCTTCCATGTATACGGAGCAGCCTCCTAGCAGAAAGAAAAGGCTGCTGGCAGCACCGATCAAAATACTCCGATAGTAATAGTGTCGCATTGTTCCCCAATAGGCCCAAAACTTAAAGCTATGGGGACGCTAGCCGATGGTCAATTTTGAAACAAGCGAAA
>CAWBJR010000007.1:0-238531 GCA_963789085.1 uncultured delta proteobacterium
GCTTATGGATGGTGACTGTAGTTATGAGGATTTCCGTGACTGCCTGCGCAGTCTGGAAAAAGTGAATCGCTGGCTGCTGGGCTATCGGCCGACGCTGACCTGGCTGGAGCGGCTGCCGCGCGGCTTGCGTGAGCCAATGCACATCGTCGACCTGGGCAGTGGCGGTGGAGACCTACTGCGGCAGATTGCAGGCTGGGCACGGAGACGGGGCATCGCTGTGCAGTTAACGGGAATCGACTTGAATCCTTATGCGGCGCGCGCGGCAGCGGAGTCCACGCCGGAGGAGCTCGGAATTACATGGGTGACCGTCGATGCTATGGCGTATCGGCCCGAGAAGCCGATGGATATCGTCGTTAGTTCGCTGCTGGCACATCATCTAGAGGACGAACAGATCGTCGCGCTACTGCGGTGGATGGAAGCGACCGTGCAGCTGGGTTGGTTTATCAACGATTTGGAACGGGCGCAGTGGAGCTATCGGATGTTCGGGTTGGTGCGATGGCACCCGATGGTGAGGCATGACGGGCCGGTGTCGTTCCGGCGGGCCTTCCGGAAGGAGGATTGGGTACGCCTGTTGGCTGCGGCTGATGTTCCGCGGGGGGTGCTGACGGTAGAACGTTGGCGGCCGGGACGGTTGTGCGTGGGGCGGTGGAAGTGAAGTCGGTGATTATGAAGCGTCTCGTTAGACTAAGAGATGTGAAGCATATCGCCCCGACCGCCCTCGTGGCGCACCTCATCACGTCTAACCACCTGAGAGGCGAATAATGGCATCTTTTATCCTGCCTGCACCCGGTGCCATCCGTTCCAGATACAAAGCCGTTCTCTGTATCTTTCTTGGTGTCACGACGCTCTTTGTCTTCATCACGTCAGAGGTTCTTCTATTCATCGATTACCCCATGTACCATGCCTACCGCCTGCAGGTCATAGCCGACCGCGGACTCCTCATCCCGCACGCGCTATGCGGAACCTTCGCTCTGCTGGCCGGCCCTCTGCAGTTCTCGTCGCGCCTTCGGCAGCGTCACCTGAAGCTCCATCGCGTCGTAGGCCGCATGTACTTCACCTCCGTCATCATCGGCGCCTTTACCGGGATCGCCCTTGCCACCGGACGTCCCGGGCTGCCTGGGACCGCCATGCAAGGCGCTACATGGATCGTCTGCACTAGCGCTGCCGTGATCGCCGCGCGTAACAGACAGATCGCCGTGCACCGCCAGTGGATGGCCCGCTCCTATGCGGTCACGTTTACCTTTGTCTCCACCCGTGTACTCAACCTTGTGCCCGCCTACTGGAGCCATCTTGGCGACGTACTGTCGGCGGTTGGCGTCATCGCCTTCACCTTGGCCTCCATCGTTCTGGTCGACCTCGGGCTCAACTGGAAGGAACTCACCACGCCGCAGTCTGACGGTAGCGCATTGTCCTATCTCCCGAAGCTGGCTCCGCTCCACGATCCGAAGCTCGACTACAGAGCCCATAAACATCCGTGAATCAGGAGCAATCCCTTGCAAGATGAAGTTCTCGTCCTCGGTGGTGGAGTGGCAGGCTGTGCCGCTTCCATCGCGCTCGCCCGAAAGGGACGAAGCGTCACGTTGATCGAACGCGAGCCCACGCCGCGCCATAAGGTCTGCGGAGAATTCCTCAGCGGTGAGGCCCTTGAAGACTTGCATGCTCTTGGCATCGATGTGGCCTCTCTTGGCGCGGTGCCCATCGATTACGTTCGCCTTGCCGCAGCCAGACGCGCAGCCGAGGCTCCGCTACCTTTTCCCGCAGCGTCGCTCACGCGCAAGGCGCTCGAGACAGCGCTCATTGCCGAGGCGGTCTCCGCCGGAATCCGCGTCGAGCGCGGTCGCAGTGTGCAGTCGCTCACCCGCGCGACTGCCAACCTCTGGCAGGCTACGCTCGACGACGGCACCACATACGAAGCTCCAACCGCCTTTCTCGCCACGGGCAAGCACGATCTGCGCGGCCACGGTCGCCCGAAGGACCCTCACCAATGGGTCGCCTTGAAGATGTATTATCGGTTGTCTGCCGCCCAGATCGCCGACTTGGGGGACGCCTCCGAGTTGACGCTCTATTCCGGAGGCTACGGTGGTATCCAACCGGTGGAAGACGGCATTACGAATTTCTGCTGTGTGGTGAAACGGTGGTATTTTGCACGTGCGGGTCTGCGCTGGGAGGGCCTCCTTGCGAAGATGCAGCAGGATTGTCCCCACCTCGCAATGCGGCTTGACGGTGCGGAGCCGCTGCTCGACAAACCGATCGTCATCACTCATATCCCTTACGGTTACATCCGTCGCACAACCGAGGATGGGCTCTACTGCATTGGCGATCAGGCAGCCGTCATCCCCTCGTTCACCGGTGACGGCATATCCATCGCGCTGCATACTGCCCGCTGTGCCGCGGCTGCGTATCTTGCAGCGCAGCCGGCGCAGGTCTTTCAGCCAAAACTGCGTTCCGCAATGCGGCCCCAGATGCGTCTTGCCGAGGTCGCCGCCGGCGGCTTGAACAACGCACTCGCGCGCGCTGTGCTACCGTTCTGCCTCAGGGTCTGGCCCGGCGCGATGCGCGTAACGGCTAGGCTCACACGTGTCACCCAGCCCGCCGCGGTTGCTCCACAGACGTTCGCCAACTGAAATCGAGCGACGCCAAAACAACTCTCGTAGTCAAAACTGACGGCCTGACAAGCATTCCCGCCTCAAATTTGAAACTCCAGTTGTTTCGAGGGGACTTGCTAGTCGGCAATGAGTAGTGACATGCAATTTCCTATAGTGCGGTCGATCGGCCGCGCGCTGCCGCAAGATAGTTACTCCCAGGAAGTCATTTCCGCCGTCCTCTGGAATGGATGGGCCGGCGGCGAATACAGCAAGAGTCGTTTCGAAAAGATCCATCAGGCTACCGGCGTGCGCCGCCGGACCAATCGCGCGCTCCTCGCGGGCCTCGCGCTAGCTATTGCGTTCGTGATCGGCTACCGCGTGCCTGCCGAGGCGACCGAAGCGCGAGTCGGCATCCTCGAACTTGATCCATCGAAGACCATGGTCGAGTTCAAACTCGAGGGTTCATTGCATAACACGCATGGGACGTTTCGATTGAAGCGCGGCACTATCAAGGCGAATGAGGTAACGGGCGATACCCAAGGCGAAATCGTTATCGACGCCGCCAGTGGGAAGAGTGGAAATATCCTGCGCGACAACGAGATGCGCGATAGCGTACTCGAAGCGGCAGCGTGGCCGGAAATAACTTTCGACCCGCGACACCTCGATGGGCAGCTCGATGCCCACGGCGACTTCCATGCCAAGCTCCACGGCGTGCTGATACTTCAAGGCGCCAAGCACTATGTGGTTATCGAAACCCAGGGGCGGTTGGACGGTGACGACCTCATCGCGACGGGTCACCTTACGATTCCCTACGTCAAATGGGGCCTGAAAGATCCGAGCATCTTGTTCTTGACTGTGGCCAAGGAAGTCGAGATCGATATTGCTACTGCGGGCCGCGTCACTTGGCTTCCCTTAGGCACGAAATCTGGGAAATTCCGTTGAAAAGCTCGGTGGCGGTACGAGGTGATCTCCTGACCTCAGAATTTGCAGATCGAGGTTCCCTTGGAACACATTGGTGAAAAAAGGGAGATTCTTTGATTAGGAAATCTCTTCCATAATGCGATAGGGCGGCGGTGCCAGCAGAATTGGGGATTCAAAGAAGGGAAGGTAACCCAATGTTGCGGGCTTGACGCCCGCGTGGAGAAGATTTGGTTCTCCGAGGAAGGCATGAACGAAATTGGAAGGCTCGCCATAGTGCTATCGGTCTGATGTAACACAAACGCTATCCACTACTTTTAGCCTTCTTGATTTTCCCTCGTTTGGAGCGATTCTCGTCGGTTGAGGGTGCGAGGTTCGGAAGTGAATCGTGGGCTGAAACGACAACCAGAGGCGCACCGGAGTGAACGCTCCGGCTGGTTGCGCGCTGCGGTGCTTGGTTCGGACGATGCGATTGTATCAACCGCAAGCCTCATGATTGGGGTCGCAGCCGCCGCGGCGTCGAAACAGGCGATTTTGATCGCCGGTGTTGCTGGCCTGGTGGCTGGTTCGATGTCGATGGCAGTCGGTGAGTACGTCTCGGTCAGTGCGCAGCGAGACTCGGAGCAGGCCGACATCGAGCTGGAAAAGCAAGAGCTCGCCGACGAGCCGCGAGCTGAGCTGAAGGAACTCGCTATGATCTACCTGAACCGAGGGCTTGAAAAGGACCTAGCGATGAAGGTTGCTGAGCAGCTGACCGCTCGCGATCGGCTGGGCTCACATCTGCGTGACGAGCTGGGGATCGAAAAGGGATCTCTTGCGCGACCGCTGCAAGCGGCATGGATTTCGGCCACCAGCTTCGCATCTTTCGCTACGGTCCCGATAGCAGCCCTCCTGATCGCGTCTCCGTCCCGGGGCATTCCCGCGATAGCGGTGTCGTCCTTGGTCAGCCTCGCTGTGCTGGGTGGTTTTGGTGGCCATCTCGGTGGCGCGCCCGTCGGCCGTGCCGCGTTACGGGTGACGATTGGAGGCGCCTTGGCGATGGCAGTAACAGCCCTCATCGGGCGACTCCTTGGTGTTTCAGTAAGCTGATGTTTGACCATAACGATGGGGACATTGCCTACTCTTGCACTTCGCAGGTAGCTTTTTCCAATTCCTGATGCCGCCTGAAATTTCCCTCTGCTCTTCGAAATTAATCCTGTTTCCGAATCGTAGGGAATACCCACCAATGCTGCAGCCTCATCAGTTGTTGCCCTAGTCAAATCACTCACGCGATTCACGATGCGCGGAACTATCGTCGTACGATTGTCCTCAGGCGATTGGGGATCCGGCGCAGATGCGGCTCGTCATCAACGATGAGTATTTTTCCCATTGTGCATTTCCTGATTGCGCGAGCTGCTCGGAAGTTCGATCGAAAAACACACTCGGCCAGGCTCGTTGCGCTGTAGCATGATCTCGCCCCCGTGGGCTCGGACGATATTGCGAGCGATCGCGAGTCCGAGCCCGTTACCACCCTGCTTGGTAGTAAATAGAGGCTCGAAAATGAAGGGGCGTGACTGCATCAATGCGCGGGCTGCGCGGCCCACTTCAACAGGACCTGCTTCTGGTCGTCGCTGAGCTGCGCCGTATGATCGAGCGCAGTGTAGTCCCCCGGCGGCATCGAGCCTCCGCTAATCGCCTGCTCGATGCTTTTCAGCTCGGCGGCTCGCTTTTCGGCATAGTAGGTCTGCCAGTCGGAGAAGTTGAGCACGCCGCGAGCCGAATTGGCCGCCAGATAAGTCGGGGAAACAGCCGCATACCATGGCGCGCTACCGGTGCTCGAATGGCACTGAAAGCAAGAGCTCTGAAGAATCGCGTTGACCTGCGTATCTGTACTGACACCGTTGGCAGGAGCCTCTGTAAAGCCGGGCTGCTGTGAACTGGAGCATCCTGCGACTAGCAGTATCAGACTAAGACCTAGTGCGATGGAAAGTGTGGTGGAGGTGGTTATGACGGCGGCTAATTTTCTCAAGGTGCGTGATTTTACCACGCTGCGAGGCTAACAGACTCATGTCCGAAGCACGTGCCGCAACTAACGCGCAATCGGCGTACGAAAGATCCGTCAATCCTCAATGGGTGAGGCTGCTCGATGTCTTAGGCATGAACGTGCGCTATACCAATTGCCTCGGCTCCGAACTGTTCACCTCCGATGGCGCTCGCATCCTCGATTTCAATTCCGGATATTGCGTACACAACGTCGGCCACAATAATCCGGGCGTGATTCGAGCGTTCAAAAGCGAACTCGATCGCAACGGTCCCGCGATGCTGCAGGGACACGTACCGGAACTAGCCGGCGAATTGGCCGACCGGTTGTGTATGCGCGCCGGCGGACAACTCTCGAAAGTGTTCTCTGCAGTTCGGGAACTGAAGGCGTCGAATCGGCAATCAAATTTGCGCGGGCACACACCCATCGGTCGGGAATCCTCTACGCAAGCGGAGGTTTTCACGGCCTTACGTGCGGCGCGCTTTCGGTCATGGACAATCCTTCCTGGGCTGCGGGTTCGGTCCGATGCTTCCGGATACGCAAGCCATTCCATTCGGCGACACAGCGCAACCGGCAGAGCAGCTCGCGAGCAAGCGCTTTGCGGCCTTCGTGATTGGGCCTATCCAGGCGGAAGCCGGCGTCGTGACTCCTCCCGCGAACTACCTCAAGGAAGCGCAACGGCTATGCCAGAAGCATGGAACCTCGTTGGTGCTGGACGAGGTGCAGACCGGAATGTTCCGCACTGGGCCGTTTTTGGCCGCGCATCACTTCGAGGTTGAACCGGACATCGTTATTCTCGCGAAGGCTCTTAGCGGCTGGTTCCATCCAGCGCGGTGCTGATGTCCGACGTGGTCTACGATTCGGTATACACCTCGTTTAAGCGATCGATCATTCATACCTCTACCTTCAGCGAGAACAGCCTCTCGATGCGCGCGGGGCTGGCAACGCTGGATGTTCTGGGGGATGGCAACTTGGGAGAACGCGCCGCCGCTATTGGGGCGAGCCTGCGCGAGCGGCTCCAGTCCCGACTGTCCGGTATCCGATGGTCAAAGACATTCGCGGCCTGGGCATGATGTCGGCGATCGAGTTTCAGCCGCCGACCAAGTTGCGCTTCAGGATTTCGTCGAGGCATTCTCGCGCATCCATCCCGCGATGTTCGGTCAGGTGCTGGTGATGCGCCTGTTTCGCGACCATTGAATCTATAGCCAAATCTGCGGCAACAACTTCATGGTGCTCAAGGTCGCTCCCGCGCTCGTCATCACCGAGGCTCAGACCGATGAATTCATCGACGCGATGGAAGCGGTCACGACGCTGATGCATACCTCGACGCGATTTTGGACCGAGGCGATCGGCATGGCGCGGCGCGCGCCGCAGGCTCGCTCCTCACCTCTTGGTATGATGCCGCGAACTCTTGGTATGATGCCGCGAACTCATCGGGTGCCAGATAGCCCGGACTTGAGTGTAGGCGTTCGCGGTTCTATTGCATCCGCCACAGCTCGATCTTCGCGCGTCGTCGCGCCAGTCTCAGCCATCGTCAAATCCCTGCAATGGCGACGGAAGTAGCTGTCCGAGATGGTATCGATGGAGACGCGATCGCGCCGTTGCCGGTCGCGGCGGAAGAACGCGATTGCGCGCTTCGGCAGAATCGCCATACCCAAGCCGATGTGGGCCGAGCAGGGGCCACGGTCTAGGGTCAGGTCTTCTGCCTGCGCTAATTATCTTAAGGACGAAGACCGGACCGGGTCCGGTTTTTAGGGCTTTGGAGGGTCCTTTTGGGAACTTTTGGGTGCATCCGTCCCCTCACGAGATTGAACAGAATTGCCCGATTCTATTGGAGAATCTAGGGTTTCCACGACCTCGCGCTCCGTAACCTGAGCGCGGTTCAATTCCCCAGTGGGAATTGGGAGTCTGAATCCTCTGCAATGCTGGTCCATGAAGTCAGCGATCTTCCGTTCGCACCGTTCGTCAAGCTCGTCGGCACTAAAGTAAAGACGCTTGATCGGGCGTCCGAACGGGTCGCGAAGAAACTTCATTTTCGCTTACCGGATGATTTCACCCCCAGCGCCTTGCGGAAGGCTCGATAGGCGGCTTCGAGTCGCGCCTCATCAGTCTCGGTCTTCACGTCGGGCGGCTGGCGATTCGCGTGAAAATACAGCACATCAGCCGAGATACCGACAATCTTCGCGATCTGCTCGATCAGAAAATCTTCGGGGGGATAGCGATGGTCATGCTCGACGGCGTTCAGATATGGGGGATCGACGGGCCGTCCGTCTTCGCGCCTGAGACGCGCCGCGAGTTCTCTCTGCGTGATCCCTGCTTTCTTTCGAGCTTCTCTGAGTACCTGGCCAAATGTTTTCATTTCAATTTCCGCCACCGCGCCTCCGCGCAACATATTATTTAAGTCCGCATCGGATGTCATCGAAAGCCACAATCATGGAATTATGAAAACGCCAAAAAGACTGGACATAACTGATGATCCTGCGTCCGCTTCCCCGCAGGGCAGGACGCCTTCCCCGATATGAAGTATGCGAGGATTTTGGGAGGCGCGCTCCCTTCACTTGAATTGAGGGAGCGCGCGAAGATCCGAGATGTGCAAGCGGAGCGCTGCACGGCGTGCCGAGCGAAGCGACCGCCGTCAGGCGGCGGCGCGTCGTGCCAGTGGAGCGAACGCCACCGAATTTAGCGTCGGATTCTGCGTGAGACAGGTTGAGATTGGCTTGTGGTGAGTCGTTCACGCGAGATGCTGGTTCTCGGCGCATCGGGGACGATGGCAAAGGAAGGAGGCTCGACTCGTCGACTATCCAGATCTGTTTCGTGTCGTGGCGTTGCGATTGGCTTTCGAGAAGACCGGCGACCGTTCGTGCCGAGACGCCGGCGTCCGAGAGAGACTTGACCGCGCGAGTCGTCGGCGCAAAACCTCGCACCGAGTAGCCCCGCTGTTCGGCAAATTCGCGGATCGCGCCGACGGTCGTGGTCTTCGCGGCGCCAGCGCGACCTTCGATCGAGGTGATCCAGTCGTTTGAAGAGAGCGTTGCTTCCGCTACCGCCGCTTGATCGGAAAGCAATCCACATTGGTTCGCCCACTGCCGGATCTCGTTTGCGATGCCGATCGCGGATGCGCTGCCTTGGCCGATGCTCATCAGCTCGGTGTTCTGGCGTTCAAGCGCGATCATCTCGGGTGTCGTAGCATGCACCGCGTGGAGAATTGACTGCGGTGCCTACTGCGACCAGATGGCTGGCCTGTTCGAAATGTTGGCTTTTCGCTCGGATCTGAACGAGTTCAATGGTTCCCATCGCGTGCTGTAGAGCGGTGGCCTCGATGGTACGGCGATCAATGACGGCCTCGCGCTCGCTGTTCTCAGCGATGCTATAGCGGACCGCTTCCTCGGCGTTTTGACCCGCACCTGGCTGAATCGGGCCACGCGCTTGGAATGCGAGAGATGGCGATCAACCTGGATACCGTACTCATCCGCTCGCGAGCGCCATTCCGTTTTTAGGCTCTGTTCGTCGCGATGATCCTTCGCTAGCCTCGTCCAGCGGGCTACGGTTTGTGCTGCGGCTGCACCCGAGAGACCCTCGCGATTGAGGGTCTGCTCGAGGTTCTGGCGGCGGCGAGAAAACGCCATGACCTGTTCCCGGTTATAGCCGTCCAGCTCCCATCGTCCGTCGCGCCGCGCGATTTTGATCTCATATCCGAGCCGCTGGACTTAGCGCGCCAGTTCGGATCGGTAGACCGCAGTCGCAAAGCTTTGCGAGCGGTAGATTTCGACCGGATCGACTCCGCGCCGTTCTCCGTCCGGGCGGCGGGTCATGTTCGCGATGACGACGTGGGTGTGCAAATGGGGGTCGGGACCGTGGCCGTCGTCGGCGCCGCTCGCGGGCCGAGCCGCAATGTGGTCGAACCGGGCGGCGACAACATTGCCGGTCACAACCCATTCGCTACCGCCTCGGCGGCGCGACAAGGTGTATTGCTCAAGCTCCCGCAGCGCACTCGATACCGCCTCGCGATGCGCGTTGGTTAGACGCTGATCTCCGCCCACCAGCGCTTGGACGCTCACCGATTTGGGCGCATTGAAAGTCGCGTCCCACCCTGCACGACGGTCGTCATAGCCGTTCGCTTTTTGAACAAGTACGGCTCCAGAATCAGGATCGACAATGCGAAGCACAGCTCGAAAATCTTCAGGAACGACTTCGCCGGAGAGGCCCAACTCCTCAGCGCCGCGTCCGAACCACTGCCCGACGACGCGTTGCTCTTCGGTGTAGTAGTCGTCGCGGGAGTACTTCTCTTGGTAGTAAGTCTCGGCCTGTGCGGCGGTCAACGCGCCCTTCGACATGGCTAGCATCAGTCTTGAATCCTCACCGTTACGGACTAGTCGCGCTGGCGTCGCCTGCAGGGAGCGGGTCGAACACCAACTTGAGCGGTCCGTCTCCTGACTGTTGTTCGCTGATCGATGGCCTTGGCAGCGCGCGCGGGATGAACTCGACCTGGCGCCGAAGCGACGGGCAAGGCTTCACCTTGACGCGTGCGCGATCGAGTCCGGCGATGCAGAGATAGCCCTCCAGCCTCGGCAACCGTTGAATCTCCGCCGCCATCACCACAGGCTCGGTGCGACGCGAAGGATTGAGGTTGAAACGATTCGCGTGCTCGCCGGTGCTCATCCCGATCTCGCCGTGGAGGGCTTTGCGATCCCCGATCTGCCTCGCAATGAAGACCGCCTCTCGGGCTCGTCAACACGAAGCAGCAGCTTGGTCGAAGGCATCGAAGCGAGAACGGCCGCCTGTTCGTGACCGTAGATCCGTCGCAACTCACGATGCCGACGGTGTATGCAATCTCTGCCATCGCACTTCCCTTCAAAATCTGTAGGCGTACACGCCGTACACTCCAATGAATCCGGATACTTCGGCTGACGTGCTTCGCCGGGGCGCAAATCCCGTACACGCCGCCGTGTACGAGAAAGCAACCGTGATCGCTCCGTTCTCCGATAGGCAGTGTACGCGGAGGCGCACATCGCTCATCCCAAGGGATGAGTGACGTGTCAGTTGTAAACACTTGCGAAGCACGTCGGCCGGTACCTCAATCATGCAAGTCACGCCGGTGCCTTGGTGCTGCCGTTGGATGAAGACGGCGCGGAGGGGCGGCGTGGCTAGTTGTGAGGGCCGCGCGACCAAGTTTGGAACTCACGGTCAGCATCGAGGAAGGCGCGAATGATCTCAGGACTGAGCGCGCGAGTGTCCACGGTGTCAGCATGAACGTGTTCGTAATACCGCGCGTAGCGCTCGAGGGTGGCGTCCAGCTCGCCAGTCAGCATGACGCGGACCTGGACGGAGCGAAGCGGTTTGGTGATGCGTGCGTGTTTCATATTGAACCTCCAGAATGCGTAGCTTGAGTTGCTTGGAATCGAGTCAGGGGAGGGTGAAGTTCATCAGATAGACGACGGCGAGCGCGATGCAGCCGCCGAGAGCGGACCCGAACAGCCGTCCGGCCTGCTCGTCGCGACCGCCCAGGGCGCGAGCGATGGCGCCGCTAAGTGCGAGCCCAATCGCGGCAGGAGCGAGGTAGGTGATCAGCATGTCCTGCAAGCCAATCAGCGTGCAGTCCCACGGCAGTTCGGCCGTCGCCGCCCAGCGCGGCGTGGGAAAAGACAATGCCGTTGAGATAACTACGGTTACGAGAACCCTTCTTGTAGTGGTCATGTTCGTCATGTTCACCGATACGCTGAAGTGGTCAAACTTATAATTATGGAATTCCCGAATTATATGTCAAGGGGCAGAGCGTCCCCAGCGGACGCCAAGCGTACCGCGGACGCGAGCATAGAATTGGTCATGGGTGAAGGCCGCTTCATTGCTCTGAAAACGGTTGAGGTCGCGCTCAACAATGGCGACGATCGGCGAATTGTTGCGAAGGTGTGTTCCTCGACCTGGGTTCGAACTCGGCGATGCCCAATGTCTCCGGACTCGCCGCGGCGAATCCGCTCGATCGAGAACCTCCATGCCGCCTACCAGGAATGTCTCGTACAATCCCAAAATGAACTGCGAGCATTCCACGCGCCAGGACAACAGAGCATATAGAGGTTCAGCCGGACTATCAGCTGGAGGATTTGTCACCGACGCCAGTGTTCGTTGAGAAGGCAATTGCGCTCTCGCGAGGCGGGTCCGACAAGCGAGCGCCTCCGCCAATGATAAACGCCGGATGGGGGAGACTGTTGGATAAGGACCTGACTGACGAGAGAGGTGACGCGCACGAAGTGGACCAACGTCGGCGATTCGATCGCATTTTCCGAGCGTTTTTGGACAACTACTCAGACGTGCACAGGGGGCAATTGGGGAATCCCGAGGGGGTGTGCCGGGCCCTCGGACATCCGAACCCCATCGATGGCACTGCGATTGCTTTAGCACGGTTTGGGTGTTTCCCTTTAAAGGCGAGTAGGATAAGCGCCCAATCGAGGTTTTGGTCAGTCGCGAGGGAAACTCGACTGCGGAATTCGTAACGGTCGTCGACGGTTCCTATGCGTCGGCCAATCACTAGCGTCGGGCCGAGGTAGCCACGTTGTTGCAGCGAACTTTCGTCCGCTGTTGCTATCGCCCGCATTGAACTATCGGCGGAAAGCATGTCTGCGTGATGACCGAACCTCGAATACTTTCTTTTGGACAATTCCGGCTTGACCCCATCAATCAGGAACTCTGGCGGGGATCCGAATTAGTCGAGGTGCGCCGCAAGACGTTCGAGGTCCTGCTTTACCTGGTCCGCAATCCACGCCGACTCATAACCCACGATGAACTCCTCAATGGTGTATGGACGGGAAGCAAGGTTTCCAGCAGCTTATTGCGCGCTTATATATGGGAGTTGCGCCGGGTTCTCGGCGATACGGCGTCGGCGCCGCGTTATCTGGAAACGCTCAAAGGGCGCGGTTACCGATTCGTCCAGCAAGTCCGGAGCGAGCAGCGGCTCTTCGGCGGCATCGACGCCGATGGTGAGGCCGATCCCATACACTGGTCGCATAAACGGGGCAGTGATCGGGAGGTCCAGACTTCGGCGCCTTCTCCGCCTTCGAGTTCCGCGCCGATCAAGTCCCACCCTCCGGCACTCGTTGTCGGGGTCCTCCATTCGTTGGTCGGCACAATGGCCTATAGCGAGAGCCCGGTGGTGGACGCCACGCTGCTCGCGATCGACGAGATCAATCGCCGTGGCGGACTGCTCGGGCGGCGGATCGAGGCAATCGTTGCCGACGGAAAATCCGATGGAGCCACCTTCGCGCGGGAGGCCGAATGCCTGCTCGGCGAAAGCAAGGTGAGCGCGCTGTTTGGTTGCTGGATGTCAGCGCATCGTAAGCAGGTCCTGCCGATCGTCGAAAAATACGACGGCCTGTTGATCTATCCGGTTCAGTACGAGGGGTTGGAGAGCTCGCCCAACATTTTTTATCTCGGAGCCGCACCGAATCAGCAGATAATCCCGGCGATCCGCTGGGCCTTTGGCTTTCTTAACTGCCGCCGCTTGTTCATGGTTGGTTCCGACTACATCTTCCCGCGAACCGCCAATCAAATCGTGCGCGATCAGGCAAACAGAATCGGGGCCAAAATCGCGGGTGAATTCTATATTCCGTCGGGATGTCTCGAAGTCAGAGACCTGGTTAGCACGATTGCGGCCGCCGACCCGGATTTGATTGTCAACACAATCAATGGCGACAGTAACGTCGCGTTTTTCAGGTCCTTGCGCGCGGCAGGGATAACGCCGGCGAAGATTCCGACCCTCTCTTTCAGTATCGGCGAGAACGAATTGCGCAATCTGGATATCTGCGGCGATTACGCAGCGTGGAACTATTTTCAGACTATCGAGCGCCACGAGAACCGGGTCTTCGTGGAATCCTTCCGCTCTCGCTATGGCCCGCAGCGAGTCACCTCCGACCCAATGGAGGCCGCCTACGTCGGAGTGAATCTATGGGCGCAGGCGGTGGTTGAAGCCGACACATACAGTCCTGCCGACATTCGTGCGGCGCTGCGCCATCAGAGTTTCAATGCCCCGGAAGGCCTGGTGCATATCGATCCGGATAACCAGCATACGTGGAAGACGATTCGCATTGGCAAGGTTCGCGAGGATGGCCAGTTCGAAGTCATCTATAGTTCCGAAAACCCGATCCGTCCCGAGCCGTATCCTGACACGCGTTCCGCGCGCGATTGGAATCTCTTTATCGATGCGCTTTTGGCGGGCGGTGCGGCTTCTCACGCTTAGTGGCGGCGTTAAAGAATCGTTAATTTCGCGTCAAATTTCTTCATCTCATAAGCGTCTACCGAACTTTTCAGCGTAATTGGTCGGACCCGGACTGCCTTTACCATGACCACAATGGCTGTATTTCGATTACGCAAACGCCTATAGCGCAAGCATTCTCGCGTTTTTCAAGATTTCAATTTGCATTGCGCGCGCTATCGAGATCATTGCCTCATGCTGGGGAATTTTCCGATCGCACGACGTGATCAGCACATGAGCGTACTGAAGCTCGCGAGCGAAACCCAGCCTGCTCCCAACTCCGCAGTTCGATCACACAATCATGACGATACATGCGATCGGCCGGATGCACTTCACAAGGCAGGAGCTGGGACGCGAACGATTACGCGTCAGCCGATCCGCAACGTATCGAACTCGTAGCTGGAGCCGCGCGCAAGCTCGCGAGATCCCAACTGGTATAGCGGTTGCTAAAACGCAAATCCGCTTAAGGCAAAGCGAAACGGAAAATCCGCCGAATGCGGCGTCAATTCATTTAACGTTTCTGTCTTTGACAGTTCGGGAGGGCACCGTGTCGTATCGAGGGAATGAAAAAATCGCGTGTCTGGGGAGGCTCGCGGCAGCGGCCGCGCTGGCCTTGTTGCTCTTGCCGTGGAAGGTCGCAGCGGGAGATTTGCCCGATAGCTCCGATCCGATGGTGCTCGCGCGCTCTCCGAAAGTTTCGACAACCGAAACGATTCGGGAACTGCGCAAAGAGATCGAGGAGGAGCGCCAACACACCGCGGAATTGGAGAGCCGCCTCGACCAGGTCGAGCAGCAACAGCAGACCCAAGCAAAGAGCATCAGCGCGATCCCGAAGCTTCCGGTTGAAGCGGGACGCGGAACGGAGACCACCCCCGGCGTCAAAGGGCTTGCTCCCGCGGACATTTACGACAAGGGCTTTTACCTTCGATCCGAAGACAAAAGCTTCTCGCTGTTCATCAACGGGCTGTTCCAGGTTCGATACACCGCCTTCAAACCCAACGATGTTTCGCATTACGGCTCGTTGGACAATTACCAGAACACCTTCGACGTGTTCCTCGGGCGACTCGCATTCTCGGGGTCGGTGTTCGAACCCGATTTGAAATACTTCGCGCAGACCCAGGTGAACACCGCGGGCAACAGCAACAGCATCTCGATGCTCGACTGGTTCACCTCCAAGACCTTCAACCAGTACCTGACCATCCAAACCGGTCGATCATTTATTCCCTACTCGTACGAATACTACGACAATCCCGGGAACTATCTCTTTGCCGATCTTTCGACCGCCGAGTACGCGTTCCTCTTGCAGCGCGCGATCGGCGTCCAAGCCTCCGGCCAGGTCGGCAATCTCGGTTATGCGGGCGAAGTAATGAACAGCGTGCCGGCGCTCGATGCGGGGGGCCAGGAGACCATCGGCAGCAAGATGGCTTATCTGGGTCATCTCCACTACGACGTACTGCAGCCGTACGGTTGGGTCGAATCAGATCCGAGCCCCACCGGCGCATCGAAGCCGGAACTCACGCTATGGCTCTCCGGAATGTATAACCCGGTCGACTATGCGACCGGCTTTCAAAACGCGCGACCCGGCGACCGCACCTTCGGCGGCACGCCATCGATACTGTTCCGTTACGGACTTTTGAGCTTCCAGGGAACCGGCTATTACCGTCGCACCCTCCAGGCCGAAGGCGGCGGACGCAACTATGACTCCTGGGGCTACGGCGAGCAGGCCGGCTATTACCTGTGGCCGGGGCGATTGGAACTCGCGGAACGCATCACCGGCGTATGGTGGGGTGAGCCCGAAATCGGAGCGACCGGCGGAAATCAGAACAACTGGTTCAGCGGCCCCACCAACTTTCCCTACCATCGCATCACCGAATACAGCGCGGGCCTCAACTACTACCTGTACGGGCACAACGCGAAGATCCAGGCCGACTATTCATACCTTGCCGGCAGCGGCTTCGATGACCACGGATTCGGCGCCAATCGGGTCGAAGTTCAAACCCAGGTGATGTTCTAGCCACCCACGCGGCGAGAGGAGACCAAAGAAATGACTGAGGCGAACCGACACGAGAGGAGAGCGATGAGAGCAAGCTTGAAATTCGCAGCGAGCGCAATTGCCGCTCTAGTGATGGTCATTACGAGCGGCATGCTGCAAGGTGCCGCGCACGCGCAGGACACCGTCAAGGTCGGCGTTTTGCAATCGCTGACCGGCACAATGGCGATCAGCGAGGTTACGGTTAAAAACGCCACCATGCTTGCGATCGACGAGATTAACGCCGCCGGTGGTGTCAACGGCAAACAGGTCACGGCGGTGGTCGAGGATGGCGCTTCGGAGCCGGGCATGTTTGCCCAGAAGGCGCAGAAGCTGATTCAGGAAGACAAGGTGGTAACGGTGTTCGGGGGATGGACCTCGGCCAGCCGCAAGGCGATGCTGCCGGTATTCGAGCGCTTCAAGAATCTGCTCTGGTATCCGGTCCAGTTCGAGGGCAACGAATGTTCCCCCAACATTATGTATTCCGGCGCACAGCCCAATCAGCAGATTCTTCCCGCGCTCGACTGGGCTAAACAAAAAGGCTACAAAAATTACTTCCTGCTGGGCTCCGACTACGTCTTTCCCCGCACCGCCAACCTGATCCTGAAGAAGCATATCATTCATGATGGCCTGACCGTGGCCGACGAAGAATATGTTCCGCTCGGTGGCACCGACTTCAGCGCGATCGTCAACAAGATCGTCGCCGCTAAACCTGATGTGGTGTTCAATACGCTCAATGGCGACAGCAACGTATCCTTCTTTAAGCAGCTGGCGGCGGCGGGTCTGCCTGCCTCGAAGCTGCCGGTAATGTCGTTCAGCATCGCGGAACCGGAAGCGAAGGCGATGGGACCCTCGCTCGTGCAAGGAAGTTACGCCGCCTGGAACTACTTCCAGACCCTCGACGATCCGATCAGTAAGAAGTTCGTCGCCAGCTACAAGGCCAAGTTCGGGGCCGACTCGGTGGTTGACGATCCGATGGCGCACGGCTATCTCGACGTGTATGTGTGGGCTGCGGCCGCCGAAAAGGCCAAGAGTTTTGACATCGATGCGGTGCGTCACGCGGCGGTGGAACTGGGGTGGAAGGACGTCGTGATGGGTAAGACCAAGTTCGCGACTAACCAGAGTCTCTATCAGACCGCCTACGTCGGCGAGCTGGATCCGACCGGTCAGTTCAACATCCTTTGGCACTCCGAAAAACCGATCTTCCCCGAGCCTTACGATCCACTGGCATTTCCGGGTAAAAAGTGTGTGATTCACTAATTTTCAAATTGAACTCACCGTGATGAGTTACAACGGGTCTCGGGGGCGACGCGCTCCCGCTGCCCGCGCGCGGGAGCGACATGACTGAATTCGCGCTGCTGGCCGGACAGGGATTCAACGGGATCAGTGTTGCCTCGATCTTATTGCTCGCAGCGCTCGGGCTGGCGCTCAGTTTCGGCCTGATGGGCGTCATCAATATGGCCCACGGCGAGTTGCTCATGATGGGTGGCTACCTGACTTATGTCACCCTGCAGTTCTTGCCCCATGGAATCGGATATCCGATCGGGCTGCTGGTCGCGTTTATCGGAACCGCATTGTTCGCCGGCGCGCTCGAAGGGACTCTGATCCGCCGGTTATACGGACGCCCGCTCGATACGCTATTAGCAACGTGGGGCGTCAGTCTGATTCTTCAGCAGGCCGCACGCAGTATCTTCGGTCCGATTGGCAACGAAGTAACCGCACCAGCGTGGCTTGCGGGATCCTTGACGGTAGCGCACGGGCCGCTGACGGGTTTCGCGCTCTCGCTGTCTCGATTGTTCATCATTGCTCTTTCCGCGAGCGTTTTAGGACTGGTTGCGATCCTGTTGACTCGCACGCGGATGGGATTGCTGGTGCAGGCGGTGCATCAGGATCGCGCGATGGCTGAAGCACTCGGCATCAACACCCGCACCGTCGATTTGGTGGTATTCGCGATTGGTGGCGGCGTCGCGGGACTGGCCGGAGCGGCGTTGGCGCTGATTGCGCCGGTCACCCCGACGGTCGGGCAGAGCTACATCGTGTATGCGTTCCTGGTGGTGATCGTAGGAGGCCTCGGCAGCCTGCCCGGAACGGCGCTCGCCGCACTGCTGATTGGATTGCTCTCCGCCGGCTGGCAGATCTTTACCAGCGTCAGCACCTCGGACGTGTTGCTATTGATCTTCGTAATCGCGTTCATCCAGTTCCGGCCTCGCGGAATCGTGAGCGTTCGCTCCCGCTCGCTCGAGGAGGCCTGAGGTGCGGCGGATTGAAAATGTGGCTTGCGGCATCGCGATCGTTCTGCTCCTGCTTGCGCCGACCTACATCGGGCCATACAACCTTTCGCTGCTTGGACGTTTCCTCGCGATGGGCATTCTGGCGATGGGTATCGCGCTGGTGTGGGGCAACGCGGGTGTCCTTCCGCTCGGCCACGGCTTGTTCTTCGGCTTGGGTGCGTACGCGCTCGCGATGCATCTGAAGCTGGCCGCGCTGGGCCCGGGCGAGCTTCCGGACTTCATGCAATGGAACGGCCTCGACAAACTGCCGTGGCTATGGGTTCCGTTCAAGAATGGAGCAGTTTCGCTCATTGCCGCAGCGATTGTCCCTACCGCCATCGCAGCGGCGTTGGCGTGGCTGCTGTTTCATCAGCGGATCGGCGGAGTCTATTTCGCGATCATCACACAGGCGCTGGCTCTGGCCGCGACCACATTCATCATCAGCCAGCAACCATATACCGGCGGCTTCAATGGGCTCACGGACTTCGGCAACGCATTCGGCTTCACGCTCGCCGACCAATCGACCCAAACCGGGCTTTATTTTGTGACGGTGGTGGTTCTCGCGCTCGCATTTCTCGGCACTCGATGGTTGCTCGAAACGCAATTCGGAAAACTGCTGCGTGCGATTCGCGATGGCGAGAATCGGGTGCGCTTCCTGGGCTATGACCCGGCCCCCTTCAAGGTTGTGGCGTTCGCCTTCAGCGCATTCCTGGCGGCCATCGCAGGGGTGCTGTTCACCCTCAACATCGGCGTGATCTCGCCGGCAATGATCGGTGTCGTGCCGTCGATCGAAATGGTTATCTGGGTGGCGGTGGGCGGACGCGATAGTCTGGCCGGCGCGATTCTCGGTACGCTCATCGTTAATTTTGCCAAGGACAAGGTAAGCAGCGCGGTTCCCGAGCTATGGCTCTACGTGATGGGCGCGCTTTTCGTGCTGGTGGTTACGGTATTGCCCAATGGGCTCGGCGGTCTGCTGCGCTTATTCGTGCGCGAACCGCGCGAGGAATCGCGTCCGACCGTTATCACGCGGGTGTTGGCACCTATAACCGATGAGCCTCCGGCCAAGCCGGAAAAGACGCCACTGGAGAGCAATGGCTGATCCGCTCCTGCAAGTCGAAAACATCACCGTCTCTTTCGAGGGCTTCAAAGCGCTCGACGGTGTCAGCCTGACGGTTTTGCCGACCACAGTCGAAGTCGTCATTGGATCGAATGGCGCGGGTAAATCTACCTTGATGGATGCGATTATCGGGCGGGTTCATCCGGTGACGGGAAGTGTGCGCTTCAGGGGCGAGGAGATCACCAAGCTTCCCGAGTATGAAATCGTGCGCCGTGGTATCTGCCGCAAGTTTCAGACCCCCGGCATCCTGCCGACTCTGACGGTCGAGGAAAATGTGATCGTCGCCGCCAAACGCAGTCGCGGATGGATCAGCACTCTAAGTACCTCGATTAGCCGCTCGGAGGCCGCGCGGGTCAGTGAAATTCTGGAATTGATCGCGCTCAGCGAGAAGCGCAAGATGCTTGCCGCGCATCTCGCGCACGGCGCCAAGCAATGGCTCGAAATAGGGATGGTGGTCGCGTCCGAGGGCGACCTGCTACTGCTCGACGAGCCTGCCGCAGGTATGACTCACCAGGAACGCGCCAAGACCGCCGATCTAATCAAGGCTCTCGCGAAGCGTCATGCCTTTGTCGTAATTGATCACGATATGGACTTCGTCGAGCAACTGAACGCGCCCGTCACCGTGCTGCACATGGGCCGGCTGCTGCGTCAAGGCAGTATCGATGAAGTCCGCAACGACCCGCAGGTTCAAGCCGTCTATCTGGGACGCGCAGAGGAGGACACCCTTGCTCACGCTTGAAAAAATCGGCGCGTCGTATGGAATGAGCCCTGTGCTTACTGCGGTGGATTTGGAAATCGGTGCGGGCGAGGCCGTCACGCTCCTGGGCCGCAATGGGGTAGGCAAAACGACCCTACTTCGGACCATTGCAGGGCTCCACCGAATTTCCAGCGGGCGTTTGACCTTTGAAGGCAACGATGTGACGGCGATGCCGGCTTATCAGCGCGCGCGAAGCGGCATAGCATTGGTGCCGCAAGGGCGCGGAATCTTCCCTCATCTGACAGTGGAGCAAAATCTGATGTTGGGTTTTTCTTCGCTCACCGGACGGCAAGCGCACCCAGCCGCGGCAATCCCGCCGTACATCTTCGAGATGTTTCCGGTGTTGCAGCGGCTGCGTGCGCGCAAGGGAGGAGTTCTCAGCGGTGGCGAACAACAGCAGCTCGCGCTCGGACGCGCGCTGGTGACACAGCCGCGGCTGTTGCTGCTGGATGAGCCGACCGAAGGCATTCAGCCATCGATCGTGCAAGAGATCGGCAATGCGCTCAATCGGATTCGCACCGAGTTGAAAGCTGCTATCCTGCTGGTCGAGCAATATCTGCGCTTTGCGTGGGCAATTGCCGACCGCTACTACGTGATGCAACGCGGCCGGATTGTAAGAAGCGGCGGCACCAAAGAAGAATCACCTGACATGGTCGCCCATTTGCTAAACGTATGACCGTCGCGCGGAGATCTGATGCGGCTCACTCCGAGAGAAATCGACAAGCTGCTTATCTTCAACGCCGGCGAAGTGGCGCGCCGACGCAGGGCACGCGGCTTGAAGCTGAACTATCCCGAAGCCAATGCCCTCATCAGTGCGGAAATCCTCGAAGGTATCCGCGACGGCCGTTCGGTTTCCGAGCTGATGGAATTCGGCGCCACCATTCTGAGCCGAGAAGACGTCATGGAGGGGGTTGCCGACATGCTCCAAGAAGTGCAGGTCGAGGGAACCTTCCCCGATGGCACCAAGCTGGTCACAGTCCATCGACCGATCCGCTGAGCATCAAAAGCAAAAGGGTTAAACGATGATTCCGGGCGAATACCTGTTGGCCACCGATGACATCGTTGCCAACGTGGGACGCGAGACCACACGGGTGCGCGTGGTCAATACCGGTGACCGACCGATTCAGGTCGGCTCGCATTTCCATTTTTTCGAGGTCAATCGTGCTTTGGCATTCGATCGGGCGCGGGCGTTCGGCATGCGCCTCAACATTCCCGCCGGTACCGCGGTTCGCTTCGAACCAGGCGATGACAAAATCGTCACACTGGTACGACTTGGCGGCGCGGCTATCGCGCATGGGTTCAATAATCTCGTGGGCGGCCCGACGACCAAAGCCGAAAAGGCGGCAGCGCTGCGAAATGCGCAGCAGCGTGGATTCAGGATTAACGAGCCATGACGCTTCGAATTCCGCGCCGCCAATATGCCGACCTTTATGGTCCGACCGTCGGCGATCGAATCCGCCTCGCCGACACCGAATTGCTAATCGAGGTCGAACGCGATCTCACGACTCCAGGTGAAGAGGCGAAGTTCGGCGGTGGGAAGGTTCTGCGCGACGGCATGGGGCAATCTGCCACCGCAACCGCCGAATCCGGCGCGCTCGACCTGGTGATTACGAATGCCGTGATCCTGGATCATTGGGGAATCATCAAGGCCGACATAGGAATACGCGGCGGCCACATCGTTGGCATTGGCAAGGCCGGCAATCCTGACATCATGGACGGGGTGAGCCCGGGAATGGTTGTCGGTCCCGGCACTGAGGTGATCGCCGGTGAAGGGCGCATCGTCACCGCCGGCGCCGTCGATTCCCATGTGCATCTAATCTGTCCGCAACTGATCTGGGAGGCGTTGTCATCGGGCGTGACGACGATCTTCGGCGGCGGTACCGGGCCGGCTACCGGAACCAACGCGACCACCTGTACTCCGGGACCATGGAATATTCATCAAATCCTGCAGGTGGCGGAGGCCTTTCCGGTCAACCTGGGATTTCTCGGCAAGGGCAATGCTTCCTCACCTGCGCCGCTGCGCGAACAAATCGAAGCCGGTGCGATCGGACTTAAACTGCATGAGGATTGGGGCAGCACGCCGGCGGCGATAGATTGCGCGCTCACGGTCGCCGACGAGTACGATGTCCAGATCGCGATCCACACCGACACCTTGAACGAGGCCGGCTTCCTACAGGATTCCATCGCGGCATTCAAAGGCCGCACCATCCACACCTACCACACCGAAGGTGCTGGCGGCGGGCATGCTCCCGATATCATCAAGGTGTGTGGTGAGGTCAACTGCTTGCCCTCCTCGACCAATCCCACGATGCCGTTCACGGTCAATACTCTGGATGAGCATCTCGACATGTTGATGGTCTGCCATCATCTCGATCCCAAAATTCCCGAAGATGTGGCGTTCGCCGAATCGCGTATCCGCGCGGAGACTATCGCGGCCGAAGACGTCCTGCACGATCTTGGCGCGATCAGCATGATGTCGTCGGACTCGCAGGCGATGGGGCGCGTCGGCGAGGTGGTCATCCGTACCTGGCAAACTGCCGACAAGATGAAGCGACAGCGTGGTACGCTGCGCGGCGATAGCGAGCGTAACGATAATCTGCGCGTGCGCCGCTATGTCGCCAAGTACACCATCAATCCCGCTATCACGCATGGCGTGTCGGATCATGTTGGCTCAGTGGCAATTGGACGGCTGGCTGATCTCGTCCTGTGGAAGCCGGCATTCTTCGGGGTAAAGCCCGAGTTGGTGCTCAAGGGAGGAATGATCGCGTGGGCGGCTATGGGCGATGCGAACGCGTCGATTCCCACTCCTGAGCCGGTAATCTACCGGCCGATGTTCGCGGCCTTCGGGCGCGGTCCTGCCCAGTGCGCTCTGACTTTTGTTTCGCGTGCGGCTGCCTCGGCCGGAATCGCCGAACGCCTTGGTCTCGCACGCCGAACCGTCCCGGTGCACGGATGCCGCAATTTGCGCAAGCATCATATGATCAACAACGATTTCTTACCCAAAATCGAAGTTGACGCCGACACCTACGAAGTTCGCGCCGACGGTGAACTGCTGACTTGCGATCCTGCGGCGGTGTTGCCGATGGCGCAGAGGTACTTCCTGTTTTAGCTATGCATTTGATCGAGCAACTTCCACCGCAGGCCGACTCCGCGAACCTCGCAGGGCGCAAGCGCGACACTATCGTAATGACATCCGAGGAACGCCGCTGGTGTCGTCGCCGCGTGAAGACCACCGGCGGACGCGAAATCGCGCTGGCGCTCCCGACCGGTACCATCCTGGAGCCGGGCGCCATTGTCGCCTTCGGATCCGACTGGTATCTCGAAGTCGAGGCTGCGCCGGAAAGCGTACTCGCGGTTAGTCCGCATGATCGGCTGGATGCGATCCGGATCGCCTTCGAAGTCGGCAACCATCATTTTCCGCTCGCCATCGAGGGCGAGGAATTGCTCGTCCCCGACGATACCGCGATGGAGCAGCTTTTGACGCGGCTCGGCGCTCACTGGCATCGTCGGTGCGCGATCTTCAAGCCCATCGCGCGAGGTCACGTCCATGAATAGCGCTTCGTTACTCGCGCTGCTGCAGTTCTCCGACGGCACCTTTCCCACCGGCGCCTACGCGCATTCATGCGGACTCGAAACCTACGTTCAGGATGGAACTGTAAGCGATGCGGCGGGCGTCGAGCACTTCCTGCGCACTTTTCTTGCGGGCACAGTCGGACATGCGGATGCCGGCGCGGTAACGATTGCAATGCGCGCCGCCGCGTCCACCGATCTTCACGCGTGCCTCGAACTCGATGCGACCCTCGACGCGATGAAGCCCGCGGCGGAGCAGCGCGCCGCCAGCCGCCAACTGGGTCGCCAAGCCTTGCGCATCGCGACGGCGTTGATCGATGAACCCTTGCTCGCGCAGTTCGCCCGCCTGAGCGATCGCGACGCGACACCGGGTCATCACGCGGTCGTCTTTGGTATCGCGGGTGCGATCTTCGAATGGCGCCCGGTCGATGCCGCTGCGGCTTATCTCTACAGCACCGCCGCTGCGATTGTGGGTGCCTCGCTGCGCCTCATCCCGCTTGGCCAAACGCAAGGTCAGGTGATACTGCGTGCGCTTGCGTCGCTAATATCCTCGCTGGCGGACGACGCGGTCCGGATCGATATTGCCAATTTGACGAGTTTCGCGCCTGGAGTGGAAATCGCCGCGATGAGGCATGCGCGCCTGGAAGCGCGCTTGTTCAGATCATGATACCCAGACCGCTTAAAATCGGAGTCGGTGGCCCGGTCGGCTCGGGCAAGACCGCGCTGGTCGAAGCGCTGTGCCGTCGCATGCACGGACCGCTGCAACTCGCGGTGATCACCAACGACATTTACACTCGTGAGGACGCCGAATTTCTCACCCGCCGGCAAGCACTCGCCGCGGACAGGATTCTCGGCGTCGAAACCGGCGGCTGTCCCCATACTGCGATTCGCGAAGATGCCTCGGTGAATCTCGAAGCGATCCGCCAGCTCATCACCCGCTTCACTGACCTCGATCTTTTGATCATCGAGAGCGGCGGCGACAATCTCGCCGCGACGTTTAGTCCCGAATTGGTCGACGCGACGATCTATGTTATCGACGTTGCCGAGGGCGACAAGATCCCGCGCAAGGGCGGCCCCGGAATCATGCGCTCCGGGCTGCTGGTGATTAACAAGATCGATCTCGCCCCTTATGTTGGTGCGGATCTGGGCGTGATGGAGCGAGATGCGCGGCGCGCGCGCGGAGAGCGGCCATTTGTCTTCACTAATCTTAAGGACGGAACCGGCGCCGATCAGGTCGTCAACTGGATCAAGCAGGAACTGCTCTTCGCGGCTTGACCGGGTCGGACGTGAGGGCTTGCTTGAGTTGGCGTTCATCCGCCGCGGCGAGGATACGATTCTGTCACGTCGCCGCTTCACCCATCCGCTGCAGGCGCTCGAACCGGTACGGGCGGAGGACGGCTCTCTTTACCTGATGATGCTAAATACCAGTGGCGGCTTGGTCGGCGGCGACCGGCTTCGCACTGCCGTCGATATCGGCCCCGATGCCGCGGTCGCGCTCACTACCGCATCGGCCAGCAAGGCCTATCGCTCCACCGGTGCCGCCGCGATTCAGGAATCGATCATTCGGATAGGCCGCGGCGCGACGCTCGAGTACCTGCCGGAACATCTGATCCCACATCCTGGATCGATTGTTCATCAATCGTTGCGGGTAGAGATGGAGGCCGGAAGTCGGGCGATAATTTACGATGCGATCGCGGCGGGCCGCATCGGCCGCGGCGAGCGCTGGGATTTAACGGAGTTACGCTCCGAAACGATTCTCACTCGTGAATCCCATCCGCTTTATATCAGTCGCGTTCGGATCGCTCCTACCCTTCAGTCGCCGTCTGAAATTGGATTGGCGCAAGGCTTTGACTACCTAGGCGGGCTGATCATCGTCGCTGATCACGATGCCGGCCGTACTCCCTATCAATGGTCAGAGTTGAGCGACGCGATCGATGCAGCTCTGCGCGACAGCCCAACGGTCTATGGAGGCGTAAGCGAACTCGCCTGCGGGGGCAGCGCGGTGCGTCTTATGGCGCGGCGCGCTGCGGACTTGAACGTCACTGTGCATCGATTGTGGGCCATCGCGCGACGCTTCCTTCTCGGCCTCGACGCATTCGACTGGCGCAAGTTCTAGACAATTTCGGGAATGGCGCTACGCGTGAGCAGGAATTAGTGGGAGGAGGCGTCCAATCGTCCTTTTCTCTTGTTAGATATGGGCATCTTCGGAGCGACCCACGCCGGTCTCTATCGACAAACGTCGGTCGGATTCACATGTTGCGCTGGTCTGTATTGCTTCCGTTCTGGATTCGATGAACCGGTTCGCGGCTGAGTTGACGCGTATTCTCCGCATTACTCGGTGTCGCGCGCTGGGCCATCTGCGACGTTGAAGGCTCGTAGGTCTCGGGATACTGCTCGTCGTGGGCGGTTACTACAGATTGTTCATCTTTTGAAACCGGATGTTCGGCGGCGATTTCCGACGTTGAAGGCCCTTCTGCCGTCGGATACTGCTCTTCGTGTGCACTGACCGTTCCGTTTATAGGTGCGTTCTTCACAGCGCTTCCCGAAACTGCTGGGGCGTAGGTGGCGGGGTATTGCTGATCGTGAGCGGATTGCGCTGACGCACCTGATGGAAAGGCGAGAAATGCCGTAAACACTGTGCCAATTACCAACGAGTTGAGGAATTTCACCGTGAGGTCTCCTTGGAGGCGTAGTTTTTGGTGCGACTCTCGAAAAGCCCCTACATCTCTCTGGAGCAACCGTCGTTCCACCCCGCGCGGCGATAATTTCCAACGAATCATGGATGTTTTAGCCAGAACATCGAACCTCGCGAGTAACGATTTCTCGTAAATTTGCAAAGAGTCGCAATTTCCGAAATCACGCCTCGATGATGTGGATTTCTAGGAGAATTTTCGGCAATCGAAGGCGTCGCGGCGCAACCCCGAAGACGGCCTTCTGCCTGCCTTATGCGGCCAGCTTCAATATTACTTCTGGGTACGCAAGGTTAGGATGACAGCTGATCCTTCATGAATGGCGATCCCAGCATTGAAGCCAGTTCTGCAGAATAGCGAAGGGGGCATCCGCCCGTGTGGAAAGTTTGGGCACCCGGTGCCCAAAACGAAGGGCGAGAAAGGGTATAATGGGACTTCCATCTGAGAAAAGACGTTACTCTTCCTCATCTTTTCTCCCGGGGTTGCCTTCCTGAGCGAGTTCAATTCCCCCCGCCTCCACCAATTTTTCCGCACGGTTTTTTTCTAAGACCCAGCGGGGGACCTCCGAGTGATTGGCTAGTTAGAGGCTGTGGCAGTGCCCAGCGGTGAATTCTTTTCCGGTGCGATCGTGACCGTGGCGATTTAGAGGAAAGGGTTCATCACGCGCTGGCCAAATGCGAGCGCGCCATGCAGGCGTGCCGGAGCATCGACGCTGAGATAGGCGTGGCCGAGCATCGCCTTGATATCCTGATAGCGCCGCTGCAGTGGATGATCGAGGAAGATCGCTTTGCCACTGCTGGCCTCGAACAGGCGATCAACGGCGCGCGAGGCCAACTGCGCCGAGCGACACGCGTTGTAGCGCATCCCGGCGCGCGACTGAAAGGAGACCGGCCGGTGCGCGCGCGCCGCGTCCATCAACTCATCGAATCGGGCGCATGACGAGAAACCCTCCTTCGATTGCGTATTTGGTTTCCGCCAAGAGGCTCTGACAATACGGGTCCTCGCCAATGGCGCCGCCGAGGCCGCCCTTGCGAGTGCGGCTGATGTTAATCCATAGATCCAGGAAGCCCCGCGCCGCGCCCAGCACGGAAGCAGCGAGCGCATAGTTGAAGACGATCGCGAACGGAAGACGATAGAGCGGCGAGGGGTTGATCTTCCAACCCGGAAGTGTCACGCCCCATCGCATAATCCCAATGCGACTGGCTGCGGTACTCGGGCACGAATGCGTCGTCAACTACGATGTCTTTGCTGCCGGTGCCGCCCAGTCCGGCGACGTGCCAGTTGTCGTCGATTTTGTAGTCGCGGCGCGGCAGCATGAACGATCGCGTATCGGGAACCTGCACGCCTTCCACTTCGATCGCGCCGGTGATGCCGCCGAGGTTCACCCATTGGCAATGGTCGCATCCGGTCGAGAAGGACCATCGTCCACTCAGCCGATATCCGCCGGTTACCTTCTGCGCCTTGCCAGTCGGCGCGTATGACGACGAGTGCATGACGCCTGGATCGTCGCCCCAAACCTCTTGCTGCATCTCGATCGGAAACAGCGCGAGTCTGCCACGGATGGACGCCGATGATTCCCGTCACCCATCCGTGCGAGCCGTCGGCGCGCGCCACTTCGGAGACTGCCTCAAAGAAGTCGGCGGGATTGACCTCGCCACCACCCCATCGCGAAGGTTGAAGTCCGCGCAGGATGCCTGCGTCGAGCAATGCCTTCCACGTCGCGTCGGGTAAACGGCGCAGCCGCGTCGCTTCGTTGGATCCTTCACGTAATGCGGACGAGAGGGCGATCGCTCTCTCGACGATCGATTTGCTCGCGGCGCCATTTTCTTCAGCGCGAGAAGGCCCACGCGCCTCGGTTTCGGTGCGATCCATTGATTACCCTCCCCGAATTGTCAAATTACGAAGCCGTCGGCGCGCGCCGCTGCGAAAGCTCGAATGCAACTTCGATGATCATGTCTTCCTGGCCACCGACGGCTTTGCGCCTGCCTACCTCGGTCAGGATCTCACGCGCATCGACGCCGAATTTTTCCGCCGCGCGTTCAGCATGCCGTAGGAAGCTGGAATAGACGCCGCAGTAGCCCAGCGTAAGCGCGGCGCGATCGATCTCCGTGGGCTTTTGCATTACGGGAGGGACTAGTTCCTCGGCCACATCCATCAACTTGAAGACATCGAGGCCGGGATTTTTTCCGAGCCGATCCAGCACCGCGGCGAGCACCTCGGTCGCGGTGTTGCCGGCGCCGGCGCCGAAACCGCGCGCGGCCGCATCGATCCAGGTCGCGCCTTCCTCGATCGCGGCGAGCGTATTCGCGACCGCGAGCGAGAGATTATTGTGGCCGTGAAATCCGACTTCGCACTGGAGCGCATCGCGCAGCGCCCGCACCCGTTCGCGCGCTCCGTCCACCGTCAAGGCTCCGGCCGAGTCGGTGATATAGACGGCATGCGCGCCATACGATTCCATCAGCCGGGCTTGCGCGGCGAGGTCCTTCGGCGAGCTCCATATGCGCCATCATCAGGAAGCCGCCAACCTCCATGCCGAGCTCGCGCGCGAGACTGATGTGCTGCTGCGCAACATCGGCCTCGGTGCAATGCGTCGCGACGCGCACCACCTCGGCGCCGAGGTCGCGCGCAGCTTTGAGGTCATCACGCGTGCCGATTCCCGGCAGCAACAGGACCGTCAGCTTCGCGTGCTTCAGGACCGAGCGCGCGGTGCGAATCAAATCGAGTTCATTGACGCGCGACATTCCATATTGAATGGACGATCCGCCGAGCCCGTCGCCATGCGAGACCTCGACCATATGCACGCCGGCCTCGTCGAGTCCGCGCGCGATCGAGGCGACCTGCTCGCAAGTGAACTGATGGCGAACGACGTGCGAGCCATCGCGCAGCGAGACATCGCAAATTTTGAGCTGTTGATTCATACGCGCTCCGTCGCCGCTCCCTTCCGGGACCTGAGGCCGGCAAGATTGCGCGCGGTCTCTTCGCCGACGCGAACGGCCGCAGCCGTCATAATGTCAAGGTTGCCGGAGTAACGCGGCAGGAAGTCGCCGGCGCCTTCGATCTCGAGCATCACGGTAACCTGATCATCATCGAACAGCGGCTCAGTGCGCAGACGATATCCAAAAACGTATTGCTGCATCTCGCGCACCATGCGCCGAATCGAAGCGGTGATCTGTTCGTGCGACGCGCCCGCCGCGAAGCGAACATAAATCGTGTCGCGCATCATGATCGGCGGGTCTGCGGGATTCAGCACGATGATCGCCTTGCCACGACGCGCGCCACCGAGGCGTTCCAATCCGCGCGCGGTCGTCTGCGTGAACTCATCGATGTTCTGCCGCGTGCCGGGTCCGGCGCTGGCCGACGCGATCGTCGCCACGATTTCGGCATACTCGACGGGAGCAACCCGGCTCACAGCCGCAACAATCGGAATCGTCGCCTGCCCTCCGCACGTCACCAGATTGAGGTTATCGGTCCCGAGCTGCTCGCCGATATTCACGGCCGGCACCACATACTCGCCGACGGCAGCGGGAGTGAGATCGATCGCGATGATGCCGGCCTCGCGCAGCCTGGGCGCATGCTTCAAATGAGAGTGCGCGCTGGTCGCATCGAAAATGATCTGAGGAAGCGGAGTAAGGGACAGCAAACCATCGATGCCGTTCTCGTAGGTTTTTATTCCGACAGCGCGCGCCCGTGCGAGGCCCTCCGATGCTGGATCGATTCCCGCCAGCGCGACCAGTTCCAGCACTTCGCTGCGCAAGAGCTTCACCATCAGGTCGGTGCCGATATTGCCCGAGCCGATGATTGCGCAGCGGACGCGATGCGACGCTGTTCCGTTGGATTCCATCAGACGAACCTCACACTGACTGCTCCAAGGTGTTCGAATCGCGCGACAATCGAATCGCCCTCTGCGACATCGACCGCCCGGCACAAAGCTCCCGGTATGATAATGCTACCCGCAGCCAGGGTCTGTCCGAACTCGGCGAGTTTGTTGGCGAGCCACGCGACTGGCTCCGCGGGATGACCCAGCACCGCAGCTCCGACTCCCTTCTCAACCACGGTCCCGTTCTTTTCCAACGTCATGCCAACCTTCGCGAGGTCGTATGCAGTAGGCGACGATTTCTCCGTACCGAGCACGACGCGCGCCGACGATGCGTTGTCGGCAATCGTATCCGCGAGGGTGATTTTCCAATCGCGAATCCGTGTATCGATGATCTCCAGTGCGGGGGTCACATACTCCGCGGCCGCGATCACGTGTTCGCGCGTGACGCCGGGACCTCGCAGCTCGCGCGACAACACCAACGCGATCTCGGGCTCGACACGCGGAAGCATCAGCGAGCTGACGCGGCATTCGCTGCCGTTTTGGAGAACCATGTCGTCGAAGAGATGGCCGAAGTCGGGCTCGTTGACGCCGAGCATCTTCTGCATCGCGAGGCTCGTCAGCCCGACCTTGCGCCCGACGATCTTGCGCCCCGCTGCGACGCTCCGCTCGACGTTGATCATCTGGATGCGATAGGCGTCGGCAGCGGACAGCTTCGCCGATGCGGCAGGGGGATCGATCGCTCTGCGATCGCGCTCGGCCACGCTGAGACGCTCGGCAACTTCTTTCAGGCGTGAGTCTTCCATCATTCGCTCGCGGTCAGGAAATCGCTGACGAGCCGATTGAACTCCGGCGCCTTCTCCCATTGCGCCCAGTGCCCGCACTTGCCGAACACGTGCAGCCTCACGTCCGGAAGCTGATTCAGCATGAGCCACGCGTTGTCGAGAGTGACGGTGCGATCGTCGCGTCCCCAGATCAACAGCGTCTTGTTTTTGATCTTCGCAAAATCCTTCCACAGCGGTTCCGGCACGAAGGGGTGGCTGCGCGAGATGACCGGATTCGCAACGAGGTCGGGCTGGATGCTCGCTTCGTAGCGCTCCTTGATCAGTTGATCGGTAAGCTGCGAGCCGTCGTAAACCATCACGTTGAGAAAATTGCGCAACTTCTCCATCGAGGGTCCCGGCTTTTCGTAGTAATCGAGCAAATACTTGATGCCCTCGGCCGGCTGCGGCGTGAAGACCGGAAGTCCCGGCGCGCCCATCAGCACAATGCGCTGAGCGCGTTCGGGATAATCGAGCGCGAACTTGAGGGTGGTTCCGCCGCCGAGCGAATTGCCGACAAAGTTCGCGCGCGGTATCTCAAGCGCGTCCATCAGGCCGTGAATCGCCTTCGCCATGAAGCCAAACATGCCGCCCTCGATCTTCGGCTTGTCGCTTTTCGCGAAGCCCGGCAGATCAGGCAGGATCACGCGAAAGTGCTCGGCGAAGTGATCTACATTTCGGCGGTAATTGCTCCAGCCGCCCGCACCAGGGCCGCCGCCATGAATCATGATGAGTGCCGGGCCCTTGCCCGCCTCATGATAATGAAGCTTAAGCGGTCCGGCCTGAACGAACTTGCTGGTTCCTTCTTCTGTGAGCGGCATGATGTCCTCCCGATTGCGTAACGGCCGATTGCCTAACGATTAATCCATCGCAGCGCGGCGATGGCCCCAGATCCCGGATCGTCATAAGTCGCGGCCACCGGCAGCATTGTCGCCGAAGCCGCGGATGCCCATCCCGCCCTCGCATATGATGACGCCGCCAGTAGCAGTCGAGGAATTTTCCGCCGAGGCCAGCAACACATACGAGCCGGTGTAGTCGCGCGGCTGAGGCAGCTTGCCCAGCGGCAGCCCGCGCTCGACCATTTCCTTCAGCGGAACCGCGGCGATGGAGCGCTCCGCCATCTCCAGCGAGGGAGGTCCTCGCAGGTCGGTCGGGATCGCGCCCGGCGCCACGCCGTTGACGCGAATCTTCGGCGCCAGCTCGTACGCAAGCTGGCGAATCAATCCGACCACCGCATGCTTCGAAGCGGTATACAAAGGACCGCCGCCACACGGATAAAATCCCGCGTTCGACACCGTATAGATGATGCATCCGCCCGTCTTCGCCAGTTCGCGGTAGGCCGCTTTCGCGCCGAGTAGGTAGCCCTTCACGTTGACGCCGAAGAGTTCGTCGAATGCAGCGCCGATTCGATCGTCGGGCAAGTCCACGAGCGACATGTTGAAATCCCAAATGCCCGCGTTGCCGACGAAGCAATCGAGATGGCCGAAGCGCTTGACGGTGTCGGCGACCGCGCGATGGTTGTCTGCGAGCACGGTGACGTTGCCGATCGTCGCGGCTACATTCGAGCCGAGCCGATTCGCGAGTTCCTCGCTGCGCTCGCGCGAGCGGTCGAGAATCGCCACGCGCGCACCCTCTTCGAGAAAGCGCTCGACGATTGCGCGCCCCAGTCCCGATGCGCCTCCTGTTACCAGCGCGACTTTTCCTTCGAGCCATCCCATTGGAGCTACCTAGTCGACTTCTACGAACACTTCGCCGTCTTCGATGCGCACAGGATACGTCCGCAACGGAACGGTCGCCGGTGGCGTCAGCACTCTTCCGGTTCGCAGGCAGAAGCGTGCCTCGTGCAGCGCGCACACGACCTCGTCGCCCTCGACGTATCCGTCGGCGAGCGAGAATTTGGCGTGCGTGCAGGTGTCATCGGTGGCGAAAAATTCGTTGCCGACGTGGAACACCGCGATCGGATTGTCTCCCTTGATCTGCCGCGCGGACCCGTCCGCGATCTCATCGGTGCGGCACACTTTCTTCCATGCCATCGCGCGACGCCTCTAAAAGAAAAAACTCAGGTTGCGCGCCATCAGGATCGATTGATCGATGATGATGGTGCGGCCGGCGACCATGAAACCCGCGGCATTGTTTGCACGGCGAAGCACGTCGTGACGCATCCCGACGAACATTTCGACCTCGCGTTCGAGGCGCGATCGATACACCATGAAGTAGCAGTCGACTTCATATTCGCCACTTTGGCGTGGGCGAATCACCACGTTGCTTACCATGTGACGCGTGCGCGATGGTGGGTCCTCGGCCCATGCGAATCCAGTGTTGAGCCGCCGGATGCGCTGAGCGATCGAGCGCTTGTCCTCGTCAAAAAACGCGGCGTCATTCGGGCCCGAGAACTCCTTGTCGGCTTCCCGCTTGAGGCGGTTGTAGCGCGTCGGCATGAAGTAATGAATGTCGTCAGTGAGTAGGTCGTACCACTCGGCGAAACGCCGCTCATCCAGCACGCGCGACTCATGATAGAGGAACTGCTCGATCTCCTGTTGCAGCTCGGGCGTGACGCGCTCGGCGCTGGAGGCCTGCGCGTCTCGTTGATTCAATGCTGTCGCGCTCATGCTCGCACCTCGGTAGAAATCATTTCCGCCCACTGGCGATAAAATCCTCGCGCGGCCTCTTCGCCATAAACGTTGTTGATCTTGCCCGGAAAGTGCTCGTCGTTGGTGCGAGCGTGACCGAGTCCCATCGCGAGGTTCAACTTCTGCTGACGCGCCTTGTAGCCGCGCAGCACCTTCTGGATCTCGAGCCAGTTCTCGCCGTCGTCCTGCTCGAAAATTCCGCCCGCGCTGAAAGTACGCAGCACGCCCAAGCGCACCGCGTTTTTGACTTCGGCGGGCGCCTCGCGATCGACCAGCGCCCACGCCCATACTTCGATCTCACCGGGCCCGCGCGGATGCCATACGCGCAGGGTCTGGATGCCCGGCAAGAACGAGAAGGTCGGGAACACCGTCATGTGTCCGCCGAAAGTCTGCGAGCCGCGCGGCTCGCCGAGCCGCTCGATAGCTTCCTTCTGATGCGGCCCCTCATACCAGGCGCCTGCGACCGGGCCGTTGATGTTCCCGACCGTCTTACCTTTCGCGGTGAAGAATCCGGTGCCATGTCCATTGCTCGAGCTGAATTGGTTCCCGATCGTTGGCAGCCGGCCGACTGAAGGGTCGATGCCTTCGGGCAGTTGCGCGATCAGTGCCGAGATGTGGCTGAAGTCCGCATGATACATGTCCGAGCAGAACTGCTCAGCGGCGAATTTCCAATTGCATTGCAGGACCCATCGATGCATCCCGCCGATGACCTCGGTACCGGCGGCGGTCCGGTCAAAGTAGCCATCGAAGTACCAGCGCATGTCGCCGAGGTATTCGCGAAAGGTGGGCGCGTCCTCGTTCCAGGTGCCGAAGATGAGGCCATGATAGGTCTCAATGCGCGGCACCTGCAGCGGACCCCATTGGCTCTTGTCGAGTTCGTTGCGATAGCCGTCGGCCTCATGCGGAACCGAAACCAAGTTGCCCGCGAGATCGTAGCCCCAACCGTGATACGAGCAGGTGAACGCGCGCGTGTTGCCACCATCCGCGCGGCAGATGCGCATGCCGCGATGCCGGCATTGGTTGAGAAAGGCGCGCACCGAGCCGTCCTTCTGGCGGACAACCAGGACCGGATCTTCGGCCATGTAGGTGGAAAAGAAGTCTCCCGGCTTCTGAAGCTGACTCTCGTGACAGAGATAGAGCCATGATCGCGCGAACACGCGCTCCAGCTCCAGCTCATAGATGGCTCGATCGTGATAGATGCGAGGATCGAGCCGTCCCCCTTTCTCGTCAACCATTGCGCGCAGGGTCTCCGCGCTCAGCTTCCCGTTGCCGTTGGCAAGATCAGTCTTCATCGCGCAGCTCCGTTGAGTCGCGGCAGCGAACGATCCGGATTTCCGGCACCGTTTCTCGCCGCGCCGTTCCTCGTACCATTCGAGGTGATCTCGTAACCGAGTTTCGCTGAGATCTCATTCGCAGCTCGAATCACGTGAGCCGCAAAGTCGGTGACTCTTTCTTTGGTAACGCGCATCGTGGGACCGGCGATGCTGATCGCGGCAATCACGCGGCCGCTATGATCGCGCACCGGCGCCGCGACGCATCGCACGCCCTCCTCGCGTTCCTGGTCGTCGATCGCATACCGCTGCGCGACGATCTGGCGCATGTTCGCTTTGAGTTCGGCCGTGGTGGACAGCGTCCGCTTGGTGAACGGGCGCAGCGGAGTTTCAGCGATGTATGCGTCGAGCTGCTCGGGCGCGAGATGGGCGAGGATCGCCTTCCCAACTCCGGTGCAGTACGCCGGATTACGCTGGCCTACCGCCGAAGGAATTCGCAGCGTGCGAGTGCATTCGACCTTCGCGATGTAGACCACGTCGGATCCATCGAGCACGCAAAGATGCGCGGTCTCGCCGCTAACTTCGGCAAGTCGATCCAGAATTGGATGCGCATGCTTGTCGAGCGCAAGGCGTTCGACCGCTTGGGACCCCATTTCAAACAACTTCATGCCGAGATGCCAGGAACCGGAACTCTCGTCGTAACCGATCAGCCGATGCGCGCGCATCGCCTCGAGCAATCGGTACAACGTGCTCTTGTGCAGTCCGGACGCGGTCGCGATTTCGACCAGGCGCAAATCGGTTCGTTCCGGGCCGAAGCAATCGAGAATCTGCACGACGCGATCAAGTACCTGGCTGGAGTATGTCCGCGGCGTAGGTTTCATTATGTAAAACCTGGCTTCAAATACTGGAGTTCTAGTAGCGCGATGTCGCTTCGGCTGTCAAACTTCCGTACTTGCGAGGTCATTCGTTAATTCAGGGCGATTTGGGCCGAGGTGTTGTCCTACGAGCCCCGGATAAATAACGGCGGGGATTTTCGCTCAGCGGCTTTGTGGATTGGATTGCACGCTCTCAGAAGGATCTTGAACTGACGAGCTGGGTAGAGCTTTATCGGGCATGTTCCACCAGCCTCCGCCGAGAGCAACGAAGAGCGCGGCGGTATCCTGTAAGCGCTGTCCGACGGCTTGGATATAACCAAGCTGCGCTTGCTGGTACTGATAATCAGCTATCAGGACTTGCAGATAGTTGACAGTGCCGGCCTGATAGTTGATCTGGATCAGATTCAGCGCTTCACTCGCCGCGCCGAGCGCCTGCGCTTGAGCATGGACAGATTGGGCGTCGTGTTGCAGCGAATCCAACGCATCCGCAACCTGGGCAAGGCCCGCTAGAACGGTCTGCCGGTAGTTTGCCAAGGCTTGTTGATAAGCATCGATGGCGGCCTTCCGCTGGAACCACAGTGTGGGTCCCTGAATTAGTGGGGTCGCGAGAGAAGCTCCCATAGTCCAGAAGGCGGCGTTAGCGGCAAACAGGCTGGAAAGAGCGGTGCTGTTCCAACCGTAGTTAGCGTTGAGTGTGAAACTCGGAAACAGCGCCGCGGTTGCCACTCCGATCTGAGCGCTGGCGGCATGCAACTGGGCCTCGGCCATCAGGATATCCGGTCGCTGACGAACCAAATCGGACGGTAAACTCACCGGCAGGTCGTCGGGAAGCTTGAGCTCGGAGAGCGTAACTCGTGGCGGTGCCGAATCCGCGGGTGCCTGCCCTGATAAGGTTGAGAGCAGGTGCCTGGTATGCGCCAATTGCTGCCGAAGCGGCGGTAGCGTTGCTTCCGTGCCCGCCAGTTGAGATTGGATGCTGAGTAAATTCGCGTAGGGAACGACACCTGCGCGCGCTTGCGCGTCTGTGATGCCGGTCTGCTCCTCCAGAAATCCAATGGCCTGTTGAGTAGCCTCGATCTCGGCGCCGTAGGCAGCTTCCGCCACCAGTGCGTTGACAATGTTACCCGACAAAGTGAGGTAGGAGCCTTGAACGTTGTAGTATTGTAGATCAGCCTGAGCGCCGAGGCCCTCGATCGTTCGCCGCTCGCCGCCGAACACATCGAGTGTGTAACTGACCGTCGTGGAGAGGGTGTAGAGATTGAAGATACCAGGCGCGGTGGTCTCGCCAAATCGAGCCGGCGAGAATTGCTGACGAGTGGGCTGAAAGCCGGCGCCGATTTGAGGATAGAAGATGCCATAGCCGGCGCGAAGGGTGTCCTGACTCTCCCGCAGACTTGCCTGCGCGGCTTGCAGCGTAGGGTTGTTGTCGATCGATCGTGCAACCATCTTATCGAGTTTGTCGCACTCAAATAGCCGCCACCAATCCGAGGCTATCTTCGCACCGGGTTCGAAATGTTGTGTGCCGCCCGCATCAATCGTCTGATTCGGTTCCCCCTCATAGGTATAGTGAGAAGTAGCCGGGCCATTGGGGCGAACAAAATCCGGTCCTACCGCGCACGCGGCGAGGCCGCATGAAAGAAGAACCCACAGCGTCCTTATCAGATAGTGCCGCTCCCGGCGGCAAGCCTTCGTTAGTCTATTTCTCGGCAACATAAACATCGACTAGCTGGCCCGGATAAACGGCCAGATTCTTGACCTTCGCAAAACGAAAGATGACCGGTAGCACTCGCACATCGACCCGTTCGAGTCGTTGATCGGATAATTCGATTTTCGGCGACACGTATGGCTGTACTCTCACGTATTCAAGTGGAATGCTGATGTTGGTGCCGCGGACGAACATGCGTGCTCGCATCTGAGGGCCCGGTGCCAGCCGGTGAATTAGTATTTCGTCGATGTAGCAGCGGACGCTGACATATTCCTCTGAAGCTCCCATAACGATGATCGGATCAGATCCCTGCGTGTAGGTGTCGTAGGTGCCTTGAGGATTAACGTAACTTCCAACCGCTGCTTGAATCGCGAGAACGGTACCGTCGGCGGGCGCCTTTATGGTGTACTTGGCAAGTAGGGCGCTCGACGAAAGATATGCCTTCTCGTAGGCTTCGTAGGTCTTTTCCTGATTCCTGATATCGTAGGTCCAGGCACCGGCCTTTGTGAGTTCGTACTGCTTTTCAACCACCTTCAGGTTGGCCGCCGCAACCTTCACGGCGTTTCGTGCGTCGTCGAGCGTGTACTTGCTTACGGACTTGGGATTGATTTCGTAGGACGCCTCCTGCTTTTGGAGTTCGTCCCGCGTGTTCCTCAGTTGCGCGTCTGCGTAAGTCAACTGAGCTTCGGAGACCTCAAAGGTTTCTTTGCGGGGCTCAGCGCGGAGTTCCTCCAGCATAGCATAAGCGGCTTCCGCCTGGGATTTCTGCTGCTCGGCGGTAGCGCGCTGGACCGAATCGTCGATGCGCAGCAGGACAGTTCCTTTTGCGACCGACTGACCTTCGCGGACCGGGACATCGACGATTGTGCCCGGCACCTCGGGATAGATATTGATGTTTTCGCCGTTGTTCTGATAACTCTCGACGATACCTTCCGCATAGATGCCCTTGGGGTACGGGTTCGCTGCTGGATTAAACGCGGGTGCCTGCGCGGCAGCATGCAGCCCGTAAATGTAAGCGCCAATCAGGCCTGCCGTCAGACCTAGAAAGGCGAGCACAAGTTCTATTCTAGGTTTTTTCATATAGTCTGGCCCTGCTTGAAGCCGGTTATCCGACCGTCCTCCATCTCCATGATTCGGTTGCTATATTCGAAGATTCTGCTGTCATGCGTGATGATCACAATGCAGCGCTTCGCGGTAAGGATTTTCTCCTTAACGAAGGACACGATTCTGCGTCCAGTCTCTCCGTCCAGCGAGGCCGTCGGTTCGTCGAAGACCAGAATCTCAGGCTCGTGAACGATGGCACGCGCGATTGCCACGCGCTGTTGTTCTCCACCGCTTAGCTTGACGGGGAGCAGTTGGGCTTTGTCGGTCAAACCCACAACCTCGAGGCAGTGTGCGGCGGCACGGAGGGCCTCATCCCAGCTTCGCTTTTGAAGAATGAGCGGAATGGCTACATTTTCCGCGGTGGTTAGGCGCGGGAAGAGGTGATAATCCTGGAACACGAACCCGATGGTGTTCAACCGAAAGTCGGCAATGTCGTCATCCGGCAGGCTCCAAAGGTTGCGATTCCCGACTTTCACAGAACCGGAGTTCGGCCGAAGAATTCCCGAAATCATACTGAGCAACGTTGTCTTGCCGCTTCCCGATGGTCCCACGATATAGAGCATCTCGCCCCAGTAAGCCTCGAAGCTGGCCTCCCTTACCGCATAGGTCCTGGCATTGTCCTGTCCGAACCATTTTGTAAGCTTGTCAGCCACAATTGCCGCCTCTGACATATCAGCCCCTGAAGATGTCGAACGGTTCGACCTTCAGTACCCGCCGTATTCCTGCGTAGCTCGAAACACTCGCGATTATCAGCACCAGAAGGAAAGCCAGACCGAGATTGATGAAAGTGATGCGTGAGGCGTATTCGGGCAGTCTCAGCTTTGCAGCGCCGATTAGCAGAGTGGACAGACCGATACCGAGGCCATACCCAGCCATCGAGGTAAAGGCAGCCTGAAACAATATCATGTAGACAAGGTCACGCCCTTTTGCCCCCATCGCTTTTAGCGCGCCGAAATGCTCAAGGTTTTCGAGGATGAAGGTGTAAAAGGTCTGCCCCGAAATCGACAGACCAACAATGAAACTGATTACAGTCATCAGGAGCGTGTTGGTGCCAATCCCGGTTTGGTACTTAAGGTAATTCGAAATCCCGTCCTGGAATTCGTTGTTAGTCAGCGCAAGATAACCGAGCTGGTTAACCTGTTGTTTGATGGCTCCGATATCAGATTCGGATTTTGGCTCTACCAGAATGTAGGAACTCGTGTAGCGCATCGACGGAATGTACTGAATCGCGCGGTTGTAAGTGGTGTATAGCGTGGGCGTTCCGTACAGTGCGCCGGTCGGCACCGTGGCGATGCCGACGATCACACCACGATGGTCGTTGAGTTCGAATTCCGTCCCCAGCTTGGGATTTTCAAGCTTGTGAAATTCTTCGTCTTTCACCGCAATAAAGCCGTTTTCAGCGAAAATGTCGGCGATGCTTCCTTCGATCAGTTGCGGTCTTCCTACCAGACTGGCGTCGTCGAGCCCGATGACCGTCACCGCCTGATAGGTGCCGTCATGCAATTTGAGCAGCGCTGCGCCTGAATAGAGCGGGACCGCGTACCTGACACCGTCGATGCTGCGCACCGCGTCGAGCACATAGTCCGGCATCGGAATGCTTCCCATGACCGAGTTGGTCGCTGCAGGATCCATCACCCAGATACTTGCGCCCACGTTGATCACGGTGGCCGATGCTTTGGTCAGGATGCCGGCGAAGGATGAGGTCATCTGGACAATGAGGAAAACCGAAAAGGTGGTTCCTACAAGCAGCGCAGTGTATTTACCCTTGTCGTTGACCAAGAGCTTATAAGCCAGTATGAGGATTTCCTTCATTGGTGATTCCGCCTAGTAGAGCATCCGACGTGCCATCCTTTTTGGTGCCCCGCAAGGTCGAGAATGCCATTGATGTGTCCGATCGATACAAAATCTGACGCGCTCGGCATCAGGGATGACCTTCAAGCATTTTCAGGTCTCTTCTTCCGCGCGGCAGGGGCGGCTGCCATTAGCGTCAAGCCGGCAATCGAGCGTGAAATTGTTCGTTACTTTGTGGTGTTTTGAGGAAGGACCGGACCGACTTTGATGGGTCGAACCAGTCTGAATCGGTGAGGCTAGCGCGTCATCCCCCTAATCGGATCATGCTGACCGCGATCGGCTTTTGGTATGTAGTGGGTCATTTTCTTGTAGATGCCCATCACAATTCGCCAATAATTTGATCCGGTCGCCTCCGGATACTCATTCGCCGCGATGTCCTTGGCTCGTTCCCAGGCTTCTTCATCCTCAGGCGTATGAACTACGCTGACTGGCATGACGCTCACCAGGCGTGCGACTCGTGCGACGAAAGCCAGAGCTTCTTCAGATCCTTTGGCAGTTGGCTGAAGATGTCCCACGCCTCGCCCTCAGTGCCGTGGGGGCTGCCGAGCGCATCCTGGAGTGTTGCGAAGACCGCCAGGACTCCGCGCGCCGCTTTTTCGAAATTCGGCAAGCTGGCGTAGTAGCGCACGCGCGCAACGAACTCGGTTTCGTGAGTCTTACGCACCTCGCGATCAATTCGCTCGTTTTCCAGCCACAGCACCTGCAGGTCGGCGGGCAACTGACTCGCCACATGGAAGGCTTCTTTGGGCGTGATTCTTTCGCGCAGTTCCTGGAAGACTGCGTAGGTAATCGCACCAGCGCCCTCCAAATCCGTTCCTGCTCTCTGCGCAACACGAGCGATGAATTCCTTATCGTTCATTTGCCTGTCCTCCCGCGTCTGTTGGCGCTTACCTTGAGCCGTGCCAGCAAGGATCCGTCTTCGTCATCCCATGAAAAGCGCGGCTTGCCCCCGAATGCCTTGGCGACTTCGCGTGCGATGCGATGGGCGAGCTTTTGGGAGGTCGTTAGCACCTCGACTTCGTTTCCGTTCCAGATACTCGAAAGAACCTTGCGCTCGGGTTGCGTGTACTCAGCGCGACTTTCCACATTCTTGATGCGACGGAAAATGTCGTCGGCATCGGCCGCAGCGCTGTCGGGAAGCTCGATCAATACCCGGCCGTGATACTCCCCCGACTCCGCTTGTGCGCATCCGGGGCAATGCACCCAGATTGCGCGGTCCGCCATTTCTGCTGACAAGCGGCGGCCACGCCGCCAGGTCCTGGCTGAATATACTGCGCCGCATCGATCGCAAATCGATGGATCGCGGAATTGCGCTCTGCGCGTTACCGGCGGACTCATATCAGAGCGTGAGCCGCGACGATCCTTGCTTCGGATGAGTCCTTTCCCGCCGAGTTTCCTGGTTAAACCGCTTTTCATTCCATCACCTTCCCGGGGAAGTCAGGTTAATCGTCCCCGAATGACTGCGTGGCTGCTTCTACCTTCAGAAATGCCTTCAACACATCGGTCGTCGTTATGATGCCGACCAGCTTTCCATCTTCCATTACGGGGAGGCCGCCGATCTTGTGCGAAATCATCAGCCGCGCCGCATCTTCGACGCTCATCTTGGGCGTTACCGTCTTCGGATCGGAGGTCATCGCCGCGGTAATTTTGGTAGAATCGAGATAGCCGGTGTGCGCGCGAATATCGCGATCCGAAATGATCCCGACCAGCTTGTTGTCGTCCACCACCGGAATCCTTCGATAGCCGCCGCGCTTCATCATGGTGGCCGCGGTCTGCAAGCTATCGTGCGAGGAGATGGTTTCCGCGCCGTACGTCATCAATCTGCTAATGAGCATCGCCCTGAACCTCGGACCAGCATTAGGTGCAAACCTCCTGCCACAGTTCGGACAAGCCTTATGTTTGCCAACCAGCGCTATTCTCGGCCGCATTGTCGGGTTTTCAGTGCGAAAGGTGCCACCAATCCGATCTTACTGACGCCGATCGCTACATCGACGGGGAATGCTCTCAATGAGGCTCGAAATTGCGGTCAGAAAAGCGTGGCATGGCAATCGCTATGAGTAACGTTTCCGCAAAATGGCGGGAGGAGAAATCTCATGGCGTATCCATTCAAGAAAATTCTTTGCCCCATCGATTTCGACGAAAACTCCATCGCGGCACTCGACGCGGCCGCGGAGATCGCGCGCCACTCGGATGCAACGGTCGAGGTTCTCCACGTGGTTCCGATCATCATGCAGGGGGGCGTCATGCCGGTTTACGTCGACGTTTATACGCAACAGGAAAAGGACTCGCAGGCCAGACTGATGGAATTGGCCAAGACCCATCTGGCGGGCCTGAAGTACAAGCTGGAAACCAGCGTCGCGGAGCCTTGGGCCGCCATCCTTCACACGCAGAAGGCCAACGGTGCAGACGTCATCGTGATGAGCACGCACGGACGACGCGGGCTCTCGCATTTTTTCCTCGGCAGCGTTGCCGAGCGGATAGTACGAGAAGCGCCATGCCCGGTGCTAACCATCCGCGGCCATCACTCGGCGGAACAGACAGCCGCCGCGCACGCATGACGACAAGGTATCGGAGGGTGAAGCGCCTCGGCTCAGGCATCGCTGGCCGCACGATACTGACAACCTCGGTGGTGTGTGCGTTGGCCGGATTCGCATTCGCGCAGTGGTCCCCGCCTTCAACGGCGAGAAAGGATTTCGTGCTGAATTGCGCCGATTGTCATGGTGTCTACGGCAAAGGCAACGGCCCCGCGACTCAAGTGATTCCAGGATTCAGGCCCACCGACCTGACGCTACTTAGCAAGAATAATGGCGGTCAATTTCCTCGTCAGGAAGTGTATGACGTGGTCGATGGGCGAAAGCGATTCTCCGGACACTACGACCCGGACACCGACATGCCGCTTTGGGGACTGACGTTCCAGCCCGAGGGTCGCGAGTTCAGCAAGGGGGCGGAAGAAAAGGTTAAGGCTCGGATCTCGGCGCTGGTGGACTTCGTCGAGGGAATTCAGCAGAAGTAACGGCGCTTTTCAAAGTCCGAATTTGATGACTTTGTTTCAGAATGCTCGCAGCGAAGGAGAAACCCGATGTCGGATGCTTTTCGAAAAGTGCTCTGTCCAGTGGATTTCAGTCCCAGCACCAAGATGACCATCGAGATGGCGCGGCAGATCGCCGAAGCGAATAAAGGAACGGTGATCCTTTTCCACGTGGTGCCGATGCCCATCGAGGCCATCGGACAGCCGCTGATGGTCGAGCCGCTCACCGGCGCCGAAGACGACGCTCGCAGGCGCCTCAATCGCATCGCTGGCGAGAGCCTGACTCATTCTTACGAAATTGTGGTTGTCACAGGGGACCCCGCCGCCTCGATCATCGAGGGCGCCGTGGAACAGGGCGCGGATCTGATCGTGATGGCGACCCACGGGCGCACGGGCCTCAGTCACTTCTTTCTCGGCAGCGTGGCGGAACGTGTCGTGCGCGAATCATCGATACCTGTGATGACGGTGCGCGGGCCGTCAGAAAAGCATCGATTGCTATCGCAGTCTGTTCTGCTGGGATGAGCGAAGGAATTTAAGAGATGAACGACCTTCATGGCTATTTGATCAAACAAAATCCTGACAACGGAAAGTGGGAAGTCTTCTGGAAGGAAAAGAGGGTAGCAGCAGACTTCGCTAGAGAAGTCGACGCGGAGGAATGGATCGAGGATCAGGTTCCGCTCTATCGCACTAGCTAGGATTACCTGAGATGTGTCTCGGAAATTTGTCGCAGAGACTAGAGTCTGTAATGCTTTTTAGAATCACACAGACCAAAAGTCTCTGCTACCAACGCGTTTACGCGGCTTGCGGCAGCACTTCCAGTTCCTGACCCCGCGGCTCACGGATTGCCGCCAGAGTTCGGGTGACTTCCGCCTGGGCCGCCAACGCGGTCCTGCCGTCACCAATACTCAGCGAGTGGCGAGCGAAATCACTGAGCGAAACGATTCCCACCAGCGCTCCTTCATTCACTATCGGGATGCGATGGATACGCGCCTCGCGCATCATCGCTTCGGCCAAGGCGAGATCGTCGCTCGGTTTGCACGACAGCAACGAATGCGCCATCGCGACTGTAACCGGGATTTCTGCCAAAGGTTTCCCCTGCGTATATGCCGCCATGCAGATGTCACGATCGCTAAGCATGCCGACGACGGTCCCGTTGCCATCGGCACTGATAACCGGTAGGCATCCGCAATCGTTGTCCCACATCAGTTTCGCGGCGGTATTGAGATTGTCGTTTTGGGCGCAGACGGTAACGGCACGGCGCATGACGCTGTCGATTTTCATGAACGATCCTCCGATGACATATGCGTTGCCGGGACAGCGGGGGAGCTGCCCCGGCAACGGCTTGAAAAGGCACAGGCCTGCTCTGCTGAGCCCGCGCCGCCTGGGGTCAAAATGGTCAGGCCGCGTTCTTGGTCTCGACCTTTATCGGTCCGGCCGTTTCGACGTGGACTTTTACGTCCTTGGGAGCGAGTTCCTTCGGCAGCGCGGCAGTTAGCTCAAGCACCCCGTCGCGGTACGACGCCTTGACATCGTCAGCCTTGATACCTTCGGGCAGCGAAGTCGAGTACTGGTAGCTGCCGTAGTGGACCTCGCGCCGGAGGAAGTCGCGCTTGGTGGTTTCCTTCTTTTCCTCGCGTTTGGCGCGGACGTTGAGGACATTCCCGGTAACGTTCACCTCGATGTTCTTGGGGTCGATTCCCGGCATATCAGCGCGAACGACCAACTTGCCCTCCTCGACGAAAGACTCGATGCATGGACGGAGTCCCTCAGCGAATTCTTCGTTAAGCCAGGACGGGTTGCGATAGCGGTCAAATGTCTGGTCAAGTTCTCTCCGGAATTTTTCGAGCTGCGTGAATGGATTCCATTCGATAAGACGTGACATGGCTGCACCTTCCTCTTCTTTCTTTTTGACTCGGCTATGATTTTCAAAATTGGACAACTACTCTCTTCGAGCAGCACTCGTGCCAATCACGCAGCGGCAATAATCGGTTCCAAAGCACACGTCGACCATCGACACAGCTGCCAAAGACTCGCAAATCGGCTCCATTTTCTTATCCTGTAGTCCTGGGCGCGATTTCTATCGCTAAGGTAAAGATGACGCCCGCCTTTGTGGGTTGGTTCGATTCGTCGCAGGCTGACGCGGATCGCGCCAGCTCCGGTCTCCTTGCTCATTGCTCGACCGGTGCGACGCCGCGAATCGGGACTTGGCGGAAAACTCCCATATCGAGGAGAAATATCCGTTCCGGTTTGATAGTCATGAAGAAGTATCGACGCGGTCGAACAGGACGCGACGGAAAATCATACGGCCCGGAAAATGATACGACGGTTGCAGTAAGTGAGACTTTTGTTTACATAGCGCACCTCAGATAAGGGGAGCGAATGAGCTTACCGAGAGGCTTTTGCTCACAGGTACCGCGATGGATGACCCGGTGGGAAACGTGACGAGGAAGGATACACCTCGTTATTTTCATCTTCTTTGGGACGAGGATCTGGACGAACTGCACGATGTATTGACTGCAGTTCGTGACCGCCGTTCCGAAGTAGTTTCCGTCTGGTATGAACTCTACCAGCTCCATTTTGGCGATCGCCGGGCACTTTCAGAAGTGGAGTTTCGAAAGATCTTCGAACCAGCGCTGCTGCGCAATCAGGATTTCCTGTTGCGCAAAGATATGGACGGCTATGCGCGCGCCATCCTGAAACTAGGCGAGGAGCTCGCGGAGCATCACGTTCCGTTGCAGGAGATCATCGCGTCGCTGCACTTGTTCGAAGAAGCAGCGCAATCGGTCTTTCCCCAGAATCCTCCGCCAACCACCGACGTCTACAACAAATTCGACAAGCTGAGCCACATCAGGATCATTTTACTGGTCGATTCGTATTCACGGTCTGAATGGGCCGCGGCGGCGACACGAATCCACGCGCTGGAGCTGGAGGCGAAATATCTGCCTCCCGAAGAGCGCACCCGGTTCCACGGATTGGTAGGAAAGAGTCCCGCGATGCGCGATCTGTACTCTCGCATCGAGGCGGTTGGCCGCGCTCGCGCGATTGCGCTGGTGGTGGGCGAAAGCGGCACCGGAAAGGAACTGGTCGCACGCGCCATTCACGAATGCGGGCCGGTTCCTACCGCACCGTTCGTGCCGCTTAACTGCGCCGCCTTGCCCAAGGAACTCATTGAGAGCGAACTTTTCGGCTACAAGCGAGGCGCCTTCAGCGGCGCGACGTCGGAATATCTCGGTCTGTTCCGAGCGGCGGAGGGAGGAACCCTCTTCCTGGACGAAATCACCGAGATGAATCCGGATACGCAGAGTAAGTTGTTGCGCGCGATTCAGGAACGCAAAGTGCGGCCGGTTGGATCGAGCAACGAGGTCCCGGTGAATGTGCGCGTTATCGCATCGAGCAATCGCGATCCCGAACTTGCGATGCAGGAACGGCAGTTCCGTCAGGACCTATATTACCGGCTGCAAGCGAGTATCCTGCGTGTTCCGCCGCTTCGCGAGCGTGCCGAAGATATTCCACTGCTCGCGCATCACTTCGTCGAGCTCTTCAACCAGAAACTCGTGCGATCCACCGCGGTCACCGGAATCGACGACAACGCTATTCAAGCGCTGCACGACTACTCGTGGCCAGGGAATGTGCGGGAACTCTCAAATGCGATCGAGGGCGCGTTCATCTTCGGCCACTCGCCGATGATCCAATTGGCCGATCTGCCTCCCGCGATAGGCGGCAAACGCGAGACTGTCGCGCCGTCCGCGGCGCATGTGGCGGTCGGATCCTTTGCCGAGGCTGAGCGCGACATCATCATGCGAGCGCTGGAGATGGCGGGTGGAAACAAAGTGCACGCTGCTCGCACGCTCAAGATTTCGCGCAAGCGGTTGTATGCAAAGATCGAAAAATACGGCCTCGAGTAGCAAAGTCTCGGTTGCTGACTCAGCGCATCGCGCGACGGCGATCCTGGATGGTATTGAGGTACGCTACGATTTTTCCGATCACTTCGCCGATGCCGAATTCACCGCGTTCGCCCTCACCCATCGCATAAAGTTTCTCTCCCCACACCGGCATATCGGCGGTCCCATGGGCCCTGCTGGCGTCGCGTCCATCGATGAATTCAGCAATGCGCGCCGCCGGCAGCGGCAACCCGTATTTATCGGCGAGAAGGCGTAAATTCGCCGGCGGCCTGGCGAGGCTTTTCGCAACCGGACCGTCTCCGGCCCCGTCGGTCCCATGACATGACGCGCAGTAGCGGACGAAATATTTCCTGCCGTCGCGAGCATCTTCCTTATCGCCTGCGAATGTCGAACCGATGAACATCGACAGCATGGCCATGACGGCCACAGTCACCCAAGGGCTTTTTTTCATTGTCATCCTCTGTGTTCAGGAGTGCGGTATCTTCTTCGGTGGTTGATCGATTCGGGAGTCCGGTCTTCCGTTGTGCATCCTAAGCAGGCGATCGAGGACCAGGCTCACCTCGGCCGGCATCAGTGGTTTTGCCGTGTAAAAGAGCACTCCCCTGGCTCGAGCCTGCCGTTCGTTGTCATGGTCATGCTGATTCGCGATGTAGATGATCGGCGCCCTCGCCACACATCTTCGGATCTCGGTCAGTGCCCAGCCGCGATCCGAGGCGGCAACGGACTGATCATCGAAGACCACCAGGCCGACGTTCAGTACGCGGATCAAGCTGGTGAGCTGATCGATATCGCGGCTGATTATGGTCCACTCCGATCCGGCAGCCTGCTTGACGCTTTCGCTTAATTCTCGGTCCCGCGACAACAACACCAGTGTGGGTGCTTCGGCATTCAAAGACGCGGGCTGGGCTGATTTCATACGAGCCACTGTTAGACCGTGTCCGGAAATATCGAGCGAAGAATCGAGCTTTCGACCCACGCGCCGTGACTCTCGGGACAGGCGAAGACCTTTACTCGCCGGGTACTCTTTTCCTCCAGAGTTTTGCCGCATTTTGGGCAATTCAGAGACTCGCTCGACTTCTTGCGGAGCTGCTCTAGTAACTCAGCGTCGTGCTGCCGCGCCCACTGATCTTCGCGTGCAGCCTCAACGTTGCGGAGTGTCTGTCCCAAACGGTCTTTTTCGTCAGCCACTGATTGCTCCCCGTTCTCCTGCGCCTTGGGTCAATGATGACTGCAAGGCTCCTGCCAGCGCCCTTAGACCAAACAAATCGCCCTAGCGGGCAGTAAGACGTTGCGATTCGTGGCATGCCGGAAAAATAGCTGCCACGGATCGATACACCGTCGGATTAATCCAACAGATCAATTCTCGCCCGGCTGTAGCAGGACTAGGGATTCAGAATGGGGGAAGGCGCGGCTGCTGGCGAAGGAACAGTTGATGGCGATGCTTCGGGAGAAGGTACAGCTTCGAGCGGGGCGGGAATATACTCAGGCGGGAAAATCTCGTGCCGCCAACTCAGCAGCAGCAGCGTCAAAGCGCGCGCTTCCTCGGGCTGAAAGTTGAAGGTCGGCATCGTGGTATGCGGCGAGACTTTGTCGGGGTCCATCAGATGCTGATAGTTCCAGTTAAATAGCGTCCGCGCGCCGGTCACGTGACTGAAGTCGACCAGCTCCGGATCTTTGTCTCCGAAATAGGTGATTTCAGGCGCAGTCGCGCCGCCACGGCCTTCGACGGTGTGGCATACGATGCACTTTTTGGCCTTGAACAATATTTTCGCGGCGTTGATTTGCTCCATGCCCTGCGTCGCGACGTCGTGGCGATGGCAGTAGTTGCAGCGCATCTGCATCAGCTCAGCGCGCGTGAGTCCGTAGCGCTTCGCGAGGCTCGCCGACAGCATCGGATCGTTCCATCCTTGGTCGCCATGCGCCGCCTCTGCGGTGGTCGCCCATCCCTGGCCACCATGACAGGGCGTGCATCCGAATTGCTGAAACGGATGCTTGTCCATGTAGGGGAGGTTCGGATGCGGCATCAGAGGTTCACCCAGAGTCGCGGGCAGTACGTGTTCCCCAATCGTATCCGAGATGACAGGTGACGCATCGATCGACGACATGAATTTTTGGAATCCAAATCTGCTTGATGCCGGTCTGGAAAGTGTCGGCTTTCGCGACTCCGGCATACTTTTGAAGATTGTTGCGAAAAGTTTTCTGCACTGGCCGCCACGACGGAAAAACCTCGCGCCACAATGCAATCGCGACCAGCGCGAGAAACACGAATGACATCGCCACTAGCCATCCATAGTCCGTCGCGTCGTAGGATTTTCCCGCCGTTCCATCGCGCGTCAGAACACCTTCGGCATTTCGGGACGTGGTGTGCCGGGCAAATAAATCTTCCAATACGGTCCGCGCAGAAAGACGCCGACGATGATCAGGATGATGATCGCGACGATTGCTCCCGCAAATACAGCATTCTGATTGCGACGAGTTTTGGGGAACCAGCGGCCTTCGGCATTCGTAGGCGAACGATCGAGCCACGGCCACACCGCGAGAACCATCAGCAGAAAGCCGGGAAGAAGAATTCCGCCAAGGAAGCCTCCGCTGATGGTAAAAGGGCCGATGCGCACAGTTGTCGATGCGACTAGCTCCTGGAGCCAAACGAAGTACCATGGCGCCTTGGCCGGGTTGGGCGTGACGGCAGCGTTGGCAGCCTCTTCGAGTGGCGCATTAAACATGATGGCCGCGAGTAGCGTCGCATTCTGGACCGCGAGGAACACAAGCATCACGCGGCGCGTGAGATTGGGCGACGAGGTCACCAGGTCCTGCTCCTCCAGGTCGGTCGAACTCATCACCTGCACCGAGGTTCCGGGCGTCAACCCGAACATTGAATAGCTCTTTGTCGCGGGCGTTTCTTTGGGACGCATCGTGCGCTCGGCGCGAATCGGTTCGACCGCCGCGAGGCCTCCGTCCTTGCGCACCCGCCACATGTGATACGCGAACAGAACCCACAGCAGCACCGGCAGAAAGAACACGTGCAGAACGTAAAAGCGCAGCAGCGTTTGCTGATCGATTTGATTTCCGCCGAGCAGCAGAAAGCTGATGGTCCCGCCAACGACCGGGGCTTCTCGCGCGATGTTGGTGCCGACGGTCACCGCCCAAAACGCGAGCTGATCCCATGGCAGCAGATATCCGGTGAATGAGAGCAGCAGTGTCAACATCAAGAGTACGACGCCCACCAGCCAGTTGGCGGCGCGAGGGCCGCGATATGCGCCGGTGAAAAACACCCTCGCCATATGCAGGAAGACCACCGCGACCATCCCCTCGGCGGCCCAGCGATGCTGATTGCGCAGGATGCGCCCGAAACTCACCGCAAATTCGAGATCCTTGATGCTTCCGTAGGCGCGCTCCGTCGATGGCACGTAGAAGAACATCAGCATGACGCCGGTGATGGTGAGGATGAGGAACAGCGACACCGACGCGGTCCCGAGCCACATCGAGTAGTTCCAGCTCATCGCGGCGCGCGTGATCTTCGCTGGGAACCAATGCAGCCACATGTTGCGAACGATCGCTTCAGACGATTCGCGTTCGCTTTCCGGCGACCACGTCCATGTGACGGCCCGCCACAGTTTCGCCATCCGCTTGCGCATCTCAGGCTTTTCCTTTCGCCGCGAGGCGGAAGCCCGGCTTCACGTCGATTGCGCTATCGACTTCGAGGAAGCCGTCGGGCGAAAGTTCGGTGTCGAACCACGCGAGCGGACGCGGCGCCGGTCCTCCGATTACCTCGCCGTCGGGCTTGAAGCGGCTGCCGTGACAGGGGCAATCGAATTCCGTTCCGCGCCACTGCACGGTGCATCCGAGATGCGTGCAGATTGCGGAAATGACGTGGAAGTCATCCTGCTCGCGCACCACGAAAAGACGGTGCGCCGGGTCGAAGGTGAATCCCGGCGGATAGTCCTCGGGACGCTTGAGTTTGAAGCGAGTGGGCGGCTCGTAAAGGATATTGGGATAGAAGGCACGACCGGCCGCACCGAGCTGCGCGACAAATGCCGCCACCACGGAGCCCTTGCCGAGCAATCGAAGGACACGCCGGCGTTCCGGATCCGCAAGCGCCGGCTTCTTCATATGGAGCGGCTCACTCACCCCGCTTCTCGCTCCTCGAATTGGAATCGTTCCATCGTAATCGCTGAAGTGGGGCATCGGATCGCGCACAGGCCGCATCGGATGCACTTCGCTTCGTCATAGAGAAACACGCTCGCAACGCCATCTGTACCGACGATGGGATTTATCGGCACCTGGTCGGCGATTCGATCGGCGGGCGTGAAGTGCAGGCAGTGCTCGGGGCAGATGTCGACACATCGGTTGCACAGGATGCATCGGGCGCCGTTGTAAATCGGGTGGACGTGGCAATAGAGGCAGCGGCTCGCCTGTTCCTTCGCCTCCTCGCTCGATAAGGCAGGTTCGACTTCGGTGATTCCGCTACGACGTTCCAGCGGCACGATCGGAATGAATCGATCGATCTGCTCGTAGCGTGGCGTCATTTTGTAGGTATCAGTCGGAAGCTCCTCGACGGTGACATGCATCTCGCGCGGCGCGATCGTTTCGTGGTGCAAGTAGGCGTCGATGGATCGCGCGGCGAGTTTGCCCTGCTGAGCGCAGGTGATGAGCAGCGAGGGCGGAAACGCCGCGTCGCCACCGCCGAACACTCCGGGGGTGTTGGTGGCGAGCGTCACCGGATCGATCTTGATCGATCCGGCAGGCGTAATCTCCACGCCGTCTTCCGGCTTGATGAACGAAAGGTCCGGCGCCTGCCCGATTGCGAGGATGATGGTGTCGGCCTCGATGGTCCGACGTTGCGATTCGTCGAACTCGGGCTTGAAACGTCCGGTGTCATCGAAAACGCGGGTGCATCGCACCAGCTCGATTCCGACCGCCTTGCCGTCGCGCACGATGATTCGTTTGGGTCCCCACGACGGGATGAAGCTGACGCTTTCTTCGCGCGCCACTCCCAGTTCTTCGCGGCCCTGCTCGGACTTCATCGCCGGCATCTCGCGTTCCGATTCGAGGCTTACAACGTCGACTTCCAGCGCGCCGCGGCGCGCAGCTTCACGCGCGACATCGAGTGCGACGCGCATGGTGCTGCCTTGGACGGCCTCTTCGTCCGCGGTGGAAATCGACAGCCCGGGAACCATCGCGCGGACCGCGGTTCGCGCCGCATCGATCGCAACCAGGCCGCCGCCGACCACCACGACTTTCCGACCCAGCGGAACGCGATATCCGCGATTAATGTTGAGGAGATAATCGATCGCCTTGATTACGCCGTCCGCATCGGCGTTTTCGATCGGGACACTACGGCCACGCGACGCGCCGACCGCAACAAAGATCGCGCCGAAGCCATCGGCAAGCAGCTCGCGGATTCCGAAAGTTTCGGTCAGCGGCGTACTGTAGCGGAATTCGACGCTCATCGATTCGATTTCGGCGGCCTGGCGATCGATGACTTCGCGCGCCAGCCGATACGCGGGAATTCCATAGCGCATCATCCCGCCGGGCCGCTCCATCGCCTCAAATAGCGTGACACGATATCCCATCAGCGCGAGGTCGTGCGCGCACGCGAGGCCCGCCGGACCAGCGCCGACTACGGCGACGCGCGGCGCATCCTTGCCACGGTTTCCGCGGCGCAGAATCTGGTCCGCATGAAGGGGGGTCACGCTCCCGCCTCCCATCGATCCGGCAAGGACCTGCTCCAGCGATGCGGCGGAGAGCGATTCCGGGCCGAACTGCTCGGCGAGAAATCGTTTGAGCGAGCGGATGGTGACGGGCGCGTCGATTTTGCCGCGGCGGCAGGCGTCTTCGCACGGCGCTCCGCACGCCCGACCACATATCGATGCAATCGGATTAGGATCGCGCGCGACGCGATAGGCCTCGGCGAAGCGTCCCTCCGCGATCAACTGGACGTAGCGGCCCGCGTCGGTCTTTACCGGGCACGCATCGAGGCACGGGACGTTCTTGCGAAACCACCAGAGGTCGCGAGGTTTCGCGTCGACAGTCGTCGCCATGAGTGTCTCCGCGACGAGGCTACTTCTTGCAGAAGGTGCGGATGTAAGCGACGAGGTCCTTTATTTCGGGATCCTCGAAGGCGTTGTTCCACGCTGCCATGTCGCCGCTGAAGCCGTTGGGCTTGCCGCCCTCCTTGATGACTTTGAACAGCATGTCATCAGATTCCTTGGCCATCCGGGCGCAATCGGTAAAATCGCGCGGTTTGGTCGCAAGCGTCGCCGCGCCGCTGCCATTGCCTTTGCCGGTATCGCCATGGCACTTCGCGCAGAAGGTGGTGTAGTTACTCTTCGCCGCCGCCTCATCAGCGCGGGCGGCAGGCGCGATCGCGATTAATGCTGCTCCCACCAGCACCCCACTAAGAATCGCCTTCACCAGTTCGCATCGATTTCTTCCTTTCAAGTTCAGTCCAGGCTCAGTTCGTTAGTCGCGGCCATCCTTGAGGTATTCGAGGATCGCGCGCACATCCTGCGCCGGCATATTAGGCAGCGCCCGCATATGCATCATGATTTGGTCCCATTGATAGGGAGCGAATTCCGAACCGGGCCGCGCGTTATGACACTGATGCGCAGTAGACCGGCCACAGCCTCGCGCCGAGGCGAATCATTTGGCGCTTCTCGCTTTTGGTTTCTTCGGCCGCGCGGCATGGAGTCGTGATTGGACCAACCGCCGCGGCAACCAGGATTAGTGCGATCAGGATTTTTCTCATCGCCATCATCCCCCTAGAATCCGATCGTGAATTGGCTGAGGAAGGCTTTATCGTTTGGCACCGATCCGACCGGACTCGTCATACCGGCGCCATTGATGAAGGTTCCACCGGCGCGCGGCAATTCGAGATCGAACTCGTTCTGCCAGACAATCGACGGCGCTATCCAGTAGTCGAGGCCAAAAGCGACTTCGCGCGAATGTGGAGCATACGAGCGCCGGCGAGCCGCTGAGCCCGAAATCGGGAATCAATCCCATCTGGATGCCGCCCTGCGCCAACCCCGGTAGTGGCCACAATGTCATCGGTATCGACGAAGTGCTGGTTAACTCCGGAGTAGCGAATCAGCGGCTCGAGACGATGGACGTAATTGTTGATATCGTCCGGCACGCCGGGCAGGTTTACCTCGTTTAGGTAGTATCCTAACTGGACGTACCAGCCCTGGCGATTGTCCTGGATGAATAAGGCGCGGGCATTTGGCGATATGACTCGACCCATTCGCCACGCGCCTGCAGGTTACCCATCAGATAAGCGAAGTCAGCGCCCCATGAAGTCAGCCATTTGCCATCGAGCCATTTGCCATCGTAACTCGAGACTCCAACTTCGAGCCTTCCGAGGTTCGAATCGAGCGGAATCGGATAGACGCGGAAGCGTCCACCGAATGATTTGCCGTTGGTCTGCTTCGACGCGATCGCGACCGGTGAAGTCGACGACCGCGCCAGGAACATTAGCGCTGTAGCCCGGTCCTTGCCCAAGATACACTGTGTAATCCAGGTCTTGGCCGACCGCGCCCCATTGCATTCCGTTGCGCAGTTCGACGCCGAGTTCGGACGGCGGAACCACCGGCTCGACCGCATAGGGAAGCGGTGCACTCACGAATTTATTTACCCACATCGGACTTTGATCTTCGTACCAATCGCCAAACGGCAGATCGAAAAGCCCGCCGACGATGCGTCACGTAGTCGTTGGGAAACAGGTAGAAGATGGCGCTGGACAAATCGGTGCCAGTGCCAGTGCTTCCGAAGGTGGCGCTCAGCACGCCTTCAAAGAGCATCCAATCGTTGGGGCGATACAGCAGCATCGGCTCCCAATCGAGGAAGAAGGAGTTTTGGGTTTGATGAGGGAGACCTGCGAGGGCCCCACTTTGCTGGTCGGCGATGAAATCCATGCCGGCCGAACCGGTAAGGGTGAAGGTGTGCGAACCCAGATAGCCCTTGACTGCCTTCGCCATTCCGTCCGGATTCGGGCCTGACTCAACAGCTTCCGAGAGCGTCTTCACCTGCTCGGTAGTCTGGACGGTCTCAGTCTTGAGTTGCACATTCGTGGCTTTGATTTGCGCGTTCTCGGACTCAAGTTGCTCGACGCGTTTCTCCAGCCGGTCGATTTTCTCCTGGGCGCGCTCGCGATCGGCCGCGAGGTCCTTGATCTCCTTTTTTATCTCTCGCAGTGCGGCTGCGCTGCCGGAGTCGGCGCTCCACGATGAAATAGGTGCTACAAGAATCAGAGCCGCGACGATGATCACTCGCCCTAAAAGCTTGTCAACCATCTTCATCTTCCTTGCTCCAACCTGTTCGTAAAACCCTTATTCGACCGCCAGTCAGATATTCGCGTGGCTACTGAGCAAGCCATATGCCCGCTATGAAAAGTTAATGTGAGGATATTTCAGTTCTTTTAATCACATAATTTCATGAGCAAAGACAACTCGGATACATTGGGATATATCGGTTGACCGCGACAAAAATTTGCCGCGCGACAGATCCAATCGGTAAGGTCGACGTTCCCCTAATGCGCCGCGTTTTGATGATGGACAGCGCCGTTTCCGCCCCCCGAGGATTTGGCGATGATCTGCCGCGCGCCCGCGAGACTCAGGATGTCGTTAGTGCCGTCCTCGATGAGCGACGCACGCGCATCGCGGAAAAATTTTTCCATCGGATATTCCTTGTTGAGCCCGTTGCCGCCGAAGATTTGCAGTGCATCGCTGGTAACCTCGAAGGAGGCCTGGGTGCAGAAAGTTTTCGCCGCGATCGCGTGCTCCAGTGATGGAGTCGCGGAAGTCTGGTTGTAAATCATCGCCGCGCGAGAGAGCGCCCGGCAGGCTTCGACCTTGGTGAACATCTCGAACAGATGCTTTTGCACGAGCTGATGCTCACAGATCGCCTTGCCGCCCTGGACGCGATCGCGTGAGTAATTGAGCGCTTCCTCATACGCCGCGCGCGCGAGACCGGTGAACGCTGCCGACATCGCAGTGTTTGCGAAGGTCAGCGTGCGCGTGAGTTCAGCTTCGTATCCCTCCGCGGCCGTGAGCATGTAGTGGCGCGGGATTCGCACTCCATCGAAAAAGATCTCTCCCTGATTGAGCGCGCGCTGCCCCAGCTTGTTGAGCGGTCTGCCCCTCGATACGCCGCGGAGATCGAGCGGCACGAACGCGATACCGCCGCCCGCCATTCCGTGCACCGGCTCGGTAGTGCAGTAGAGCGCTGCATGCGTCGCCAGGGTGCCGTTGGAGACCCACGCGGCCTTCTGGCCGGTGATGACGTAGCAGTGACCGTCGAGATGCGCGACCACCTGTCCATTGACGCGAGGGTTGTGAAAATCGGGTGTACCGACAACCAGCGTGTCCGAGCCATGATGAGGTTCGGTGATCGCCCAGCAACCGATCATCGCTCCCGATCGATCCTTAATGAATGGTTTTACGAATTCTTCATAGAGTCGCGGGTTGCCGCTGGCGGCCGCTGCGGAGAATGGAAAACTCGCGCACAGCAGGCTCAATGCGAGGTCGACCGCGCCCCACGAAAGCTCCTCGATAAGGATGTGGGTGCCGAGTCCGCTCAGCCCCAGTCCTCCCAGCTCCGCGGGCATACTCGAAATGTGGTAGCCGAGTTCATAGCCCTTTTTGAAGACGCGGCGGAGGGGAGAATCCAAAGCGACCACATCGCGTGGATCGGCCATCCGATCGAGTTCGATCGAAGCGGGCCGCAATACTTCCGCGGCGAAGCGATGCGCGAATTCTTTGAGTGCCTCGTATTCTTTGGGAACGTCTTGAGCCAATTCATGATAGGTGTGCATCGTCGCGGCCTCCCGACGGCAGAAGTAATCTACCGAACGGTAGGTTGCGGTGCATAAGCTATGCCCGGCAAAAGACGCTTATGGAAAGCAATCGCGGGAAACCGAGGCCGCACTGACTCCGAACGATGCAGCGCTCGCCGTGCTTGCCTCGCAAGGATACAGCTTTAATGACGCAAAGGACTTTTGAGCCGGAACTGATGCATGTTGGTGCTGGCACGATTTCGGCATTCAATCTCGTTTACGAATGAGTGTCTCGCCGGCTTATGGACTTCAACTACACGCCCGAACAACAGGAGTTTCGCAGTCATCTGCGCGGATGGCTCGAGGAACGGCAGCCGAGGTCTTCGGCACCGATAGCGACCGATTGCCGGCTCGCTGGAGACGCGGTTTTTCGGCCGTGATGACAAACATTGGTCGCGAGGCACTGGAATATCATCGGCGGCTGTATCGCGCGGGATATCTCGCGCTCCATTGGCCCATCGAATGGGGCGGCGCCTCGGCGGGACTGGTCGAGCAGTCTATCTATCAGGACGAAGCGCTGCGCCTGGGATTGCCGCTCTATGGCGCCAATCAGTTCGCGATCGATCGCATCGGCCCGACGCTCATTCTGCTCGGGACCGAGGCGCAGAAGAAGCGATTCCTGCCGCCTATGCTCACCGCCGAAGAGATCTGGTGCCAGGGCTATTCGGAGCCGAATGCCGGATCGGATCTCGCCAACGTGCAGACTCGTGCGGTGCTCGATGGCGATTACTTCGTCGTCAACGGCCAGAAAGTGTGGACCAGCCTCGCGCATCGCGCCGACTGGCAGGTGCTGCTGGTCCGCACCGATACGCGGCGCCCAAACACCACGGGATTTCGTATTTGCTGGTTGACATGAAGAGTCCCGGCATTTCGGTTCGCCGCTGCGCGAGATGACCGGTGAATCGAAATTCAACGAAGTGTTTTACGACAGCGTGCGGGTGCCAAGAGAAAATCTCGTCGGCGAGCTCAATGACGGATGGAGCGTCTCGCTCACGACGATGATGTTCCAGAGGCTATCAGCCGGCACGCGTCAATCCGGTTGAACGGACCATCAAGGAGCTAATCGAACTTGCCAGGCAAATCGATTTTCAGGGAGCCCCGGCCGGCAGAAGCACGTATGTGCGTCAGACGCTCGCGCGATTCTATGTCGAGGGGCAAAGCCTCAAACTGGGCCGCTATCGCGTATTGACCTCGCATCTTAGGGGCAAGCTTCCCGGCGCCGAAAGCTCATTCGGAAAACTGGCGGCGAGCGAGCTCAATTTCGCGTCACGATGTTCGCCCACGAGTTGCTCGGGTCGCTCGGAATGGTGGAAGACGCATCCGATTCGGCCGCGGGACTATGGATGAAACGCTTGCTGAACGCGCGCGAACTCACCATCGCGGGAGGCGCAAGCGAGATTCAGCACAACATCATCGCCGAGCGCGTCCTGGGGCTTCCAAAAAGTTAAGGGTCCTATGGGCCAGTAAAAGCGGCAATTCGGGTCGACCTCCTTTCGAGCCTCTTGTTGCGTTCACGCGATTCAGTGGCCATCGAACGCTTCTTCCGTGACTCCATCGGTTACATAGCGAACGGGCCGTGGCTCCTAACGAGTCATTGCGGATCTCCGAATGCGCCGATTCCCGAAGAAAAAAAGATCGGCAACATTGGCACGTCTTAAGCACTTCGATTGGACGTTGATGGAAGCTTGAGAAACCAGGTTTTCGAGGTAAAGCGAAGGAGAATCGCAATGGGCGCAGAGACGGAAACATCCAAAGGCGTAACCGGACAGAATGGTGGGGTCGGGCGTCTATGCGAGGAACTTAATCGCGAGGATTCCGAGTTACGGTCGCACCTCCTCGATGCGGCCCTTGCCGGGCTCCAGTTGACTCGCCATCCCGAGTCGCAAGAATTTCGGCGCGAGGCCACGAAGGTCTGGGGCGCGATCGAGCCGGTTCTATCCCATCACTTGGCTGCGGAAGACACGGTGATGATGCTTGCATGGTTGGAGCGTTACGGTCGTATTTCGCCCGAAATGCTCTCTCGGATCCGTGAGTGCCATCAGAAGCTCAAACAGCTCGCGGGCGCAATCGAGACCTCGCATCTTCAAAGCGTGACTGAGGAGGCCGCGGTTGAGGTAGGCCGGGCGCTATGCGGACTCGCAGTGTGCCTGGACGACGTGATCGACTCCGAGGAGCACAGGATATTCCCGGCGATTCACAAAGCGCTCTTCGAAGTAGATCGGAGCGCCTGAAGCGCACCACTTCGAGGCCCTCAGGATTATTCAGAACCGATTCGATTATCGTGGAATGCAAATGCCAGTCGAAGGCCCCGCAGGCGTCAGGCCAAAATCCTGATGGGATCTTCGCTGCAGGGGGCGGCGTAACTTAGTGCCCGCGCGTTTCGGAAACCAGGGGGCGTCGGCACCCAAAATAGATCCGCTTCCAATCCTCAAACCAGTTCACAGAAGTTGCGCCGTGGTGCCATAGTCGATGACCGTTCTGGCACTCTCCATCAAGATGCATCTCATGACCGCCACATTTGAATCTGCGCAACACCGTCACATTGCCTCCACAGCGCGGACACGGATACTGCCGCTCAGGCTTCGCTGCCACCCTGGTGCGTTTTCGTAGGACTTCATTCGAGGTTTGCATAACGTCCTCCCTCCGGTCGCCATGGCTTACTCCGCTCTGCGTCCTTGCAATGCGCTTCGTTCGCAATCAAGCACAGCAATTTGGGGACCACGAGCCGAAGGGTTGATTAGCGATTGTTGGTGCGCTGTCGATGTAATGATGAAGGTAGTGACCACACTCGACGAAAGAACAAACTCACATTCGCGAGCCTGACTGACAATCCCTTCGCAGTGGTTCCGTTCGCACCATGCGTGTTGCCGACCGCGACACTACTCGGTCGTCGGAGGTGGGAGTCCGCGACGCGAAGGAATCAACAGAATGGCGCGGTTCATTCATGTCATCGGAAGGAGCGGTTGGCGGGAAGCCTGCTGGATGTAATCGCGTACGCACCGCAGCTGAAGGTTTTTTCAACCGGCTATCGGATGCACGTTCCGAAGCCCGTAGAGCCGATGGAGTTGGCGACTGTAGTCGCGAGCCTGGTCAAAAGATTCCGGAATGCATTATCCGATTAAGCTGTACAAGCCTTTCCCCAATAACAATTGCCTCCAGTGCCATGGCGCGTCAGCACAGTTTCAGAGCCCGACCCATATTGCGGTGATGGATCAGATCAAGTCGAAGGCCATGAGTTGCGTAGCCTGTCACAATCCAATTCACGCCACACGGTTGACGCCATGACAAAAGCTATCGAAGCCGCGCTGGGCGCGGACCTGCTCGGAGTGCTCGCGACGCTGCCCTGCTTGCTCCATACCACACCGATCACGATGACGATCTTCGTTGTGATGGGAATTCCGCTGTCCGCGGCCGGCTTCCTGATCTACGTTGGTACCGTAATCGCGGACCTTCGCCGTCACGGAGTCGTTTAACTAACTCTCGTGAAAACAGGGACGGACAGAAAGCTGGGATCCGCCTAACTCGAAACCAAATTCACGACGCGAACAGATCAACCGAATGGCACGGTTCATTTCATTGAGTCGGAAGGCTAAACTTAAAAGAACCTGAGGTACCTGATGCCTGTCGCTATACCGTCCGCAATTGTTGCCGAACATCTGGCCGCGATCGTTGAATCCTCCGACAACGTCATTGTCAGCAAGACGCTCGACGGAATCATCACAAGTTGGAATCCCGCCGCCGAGCGCATCATGGGTTACGGCTCGCAGGAGGCGGTGGGAAAACATATCAAGCTCATCATCCCGCCTGAACGCTGGGCTGAAGAGGACGACGTACTCGCGCGCATCCGGCGCGGCGAAAAAGTCGACCATTTCGAAACCATCCGCCGCACCAAGGATGGCCGCTTGTTGAATGTATCGCTCACCGTCTCGCCCGTCCGCGATGCCGATGGCCGCGTCGTAGGCGCATCGAAGGTCGCGCGCGATATCACTGAACGTAAACGGCTCGAGGAGGAACGCGATCGCCTCTATGCTTCTGAGAGAGCGGCCCGTCAGGACGCCGAAGAGGCGAGCAGGCTCAAGGACGAATTCCTTGCCGTGGTGTCGCACGAATTGCGCAATCCTCTCAACGCTATCACCGGTTGGGCTTCGCTGATGAACACCGGCAGGATCAGCGGCGAACAGCTCACGCGCGCGACCCAGACCGTTTTACGCAACGCGAAGTCGCTCAACCAGATGATCGGCGACCTGCTTGATGTATCGCGCATCGTCTCCGGAAGCATGCGGCTCGAGGTCCAGCCGGTCGAGCTGGCATCGGTGCTGGAAAGCGCGCTCGAGGTGATTCGTCCCACTGCCGAGGCGAAAGGTATTCGGCTCCAGACCAGGCTCGATGGTCTCGCTACCACCGTCAGCGGCGACCCCGATCGCCTGCAACAGGTGATGACCAACCTGCTCTCGAATTCAGTGAAGTTCACTCCCAACGGCGGACGTATCCGGGTCCACTTGCGACGTGTCAATTCGCAAGCTGAGATCGTGGTAAGCGATAACGGAATCGGCATCGATCCGGAGGTGATGCCGTTCATCTTCGAGCGCTTTCGTCAGGGCGATGCGAGCAGCTCTCGCAAGCACGGCGGCTTGGGCCTGGGCCTCGCCATCGCGCGCCATCTGGTCGAGCTGCACGGAGGTATCATTTCCGCGCGCAGTGGCGGCCTCGGAATGGGCGCTGAATTCGAGATGCAATTGCCGATTGCGGAAGCGCCTGAAACCCTTGTCGTCGGCGATGCCCGGAGTGCGCACCCATCCGCACCCAACGGCCACCATCGAATGCCTTCGCTCGAGGGCTTGCGAATCCTTGTAGTCGACGACGAAATCGATACGCGTGAGGTGGTCGCTGCTGCTCTCGGCCAGGCCGGCGCCGACGTGGCCGCCGTCGCGAGCGCGTCCGCCGCGATGGAACTCATCCCCCGATGGAAGCCGCACGTGTTGGTATCCGATATCGGAATGCCCGGTGAAGACGGCTATGCGTTGATTCGAAAAGTACGCGCGCTCGGAAGTGAGCACGGCGGAGACATTCCCGCGGTCGCGCTTACCGCGTTTGCGCGGATGCCCGATCGCATGAAAGTTTTGTCAGCCGGCTATCAGATGCACGTGCCGAAGCCGGTCGAGCCGATGGAGTTGGCGACCGTAATCGCGAGTCTGGTTAAACGATTGTAGTTCTGCGGCCCCTGGTTCCGCGGCCACTAAATGACCTGTGCCAACAACGATTTGGTCAAGTCCTGATAGCAGTAACAGCAGATTGCCAGGCATTCGAGCATCGGAAGCTGCGGGAACTTGAGCATCGCGGCAATGCCGTTCTCGCCGCAGCGCTGACAATCCTCCACCCCAGACGCCGCGACCCGATACATCTCGAGGGGATCATCGCAGACTTCCACTGTTACAACCTGATCCTGAGGTAGATTCATCGCGTAGTAACTTCCCGTTGAAAATCGCGAAAATCGATCGATTCGCTGAGACGGCGGACAGCCCGAGCAGGCGCTCTTACAGTCAGATGCTCTGAGAGTACTGACGAACGCGGTGCGCGTCTGCTTCGATTACGCCGCGGATTCCGGCATCGCTGAGCGCGTGGAGCGCCCTTTCGCAATCAGCTTCGCGCTGCAGCAACACGGTCGCCCGGTCGCGGCCGAATCTCCCTACGCCGCGAATCCTGATCTGAGAGCGATGAAGAGCAACCAGTGAAATTACGATCTGATGGTCGATTTCAAACGACGGCGAATCAGGTTTGGGCGGGTCAAGCAGGATGATCATGAGGAAGGCTCCCGAACAACTACCTTACAGCAGAATTTGGAAATTAGCGCGTCTAAGTCAACGTTCGAACTCCATGCAAAATGACGGCGAAAATAACTCGATATAACTTTCCGAGGTGAAACCTGAGATCCGGTCACCTTTCAGACTATCGGAATGGACCCGGGAAAATGTCTATCGAGCATCAGTCCTTCATTTGCCGGTTCCCGTCAGCGTCACCACCGTGCCACCGGTGCTCGGTTCGGCAACCTGCACGGCCAGCGCAACCGATGGAGCATTGCCCCTGACGCTCGGACTGAAATCGATCGGGATGTCCGCACTAGCACCCGGTTCAAGTGGTCCGAACGATCCGGCTGCGACGCTGTACGGAGCGATCGACACCGGCGCCCAGTTGCCGCTGAGGAAGCCCTTTCCGACGTTCCTGATGGTCAGTCTGGCTTCGATCGTTTGGCCCGCTGGTCCCGTGATGTTGAACAACTGCGGCACCGAGAGTCTCCCGGCCAGCCCGGCACCATTGAGAATGACGCCAGTAGTGGGTTCCGCGGGGTCATTACTTCCTATGAGCACGGTTGCCGAGTCATTCGATGCATCGGGCGAGAAGGTGACCGTCTCAGGTGAGGTCCCTCCCGGCACAATGTTGAATGACGAGGGGGTCACCGTGAAGACCGATGCTCCCGCGGGAGGAGCGATCAACACTTGCACGTTTCCGGTGAGATTCGTTCTGCCGGTGTTCCTGATGATGAAGGATTTGCTGGTCGACAATCCAATCGCAACGGAACCCATGTTGAGTGCGACTGGAACCGCGATGTTTGGTCCGCCCGCCGCCGTCGTCGGGGTGGCAGTGGGCACAACCGTCGGCACTACAGTTGGCGTTGCGGTTCCAACTGCAGTGGGCGTCGCAGTCGCGACCGCGGTTGCAGTAGCTGTTGCAGTTGCGGTCGCGGTGGGCGTCGCGGTCGCGGTCTGAGTCGGCGACGCCGCGGAAAGAAATGCGTTTTCGAAAGTCTGCACGTCGGGCGTGCCCCAGCCGGTGGTCTGATCGTATCCCCCTGCGGCATTAAATCCGGCGACCCCGTTGAACGAATTGTTTCCGGTCACGACATCGCGCAAACCGGACTGCGAAGTGTTTGCCAGCGCTCCCAATTGATAGATGCGCGGGTTCATGTTTCCTATGCGCTCCTCGCTACCGGCCTCCGCGATCAGCTTCGTGATACCCGCCCAAATTGGGGTCGCGATACTGGTCCCGCCGATGCCGCAACTAAGGCTGCTCGAGCCGCTGTCGACCCAGCAAAAGCCGGGTGCGACGTTGCTCGCCGCCAGCGCGACATCAGGAACGTCCCGCGCACTGTCGTTCGGAGTGTTCGCGCTCTGAAAGGCCGGTTTCGCAAACACCTGGCTCTTACCGCCTCCGGTTGCGCCACCTCCATCATTCCAGGCAGCTTCCGGAACATTTCCCACGTCATTGCCGTTGGAGTCATAGGTCGGCGTGAATTGAGTTCCGCCAACGCCCGTCACGTTGGGATTCGCTGCCACCTCACTGACGTTTTGCGAAGACGTCGAGGTGACGCATCCACTATTCGTTGAATTAGGAACCAGACCCGCGGCACCCCAGTCGCCCGATGCTGCGAGGACGGACTGCCCTTGAGTAGCGGCTTGCGTCATCGCATTGCCGATGGTGGTTGTATAAAAGGATGCCGGCGCCCCGCAGTATATAAACGTAAAGCTGATGGTGCCGCAGTTATTGTCCGAAACTGCCTTAAGCAATGAATCGGTTAAGGGATCGATCTTGGAAGTCTCCGCGTTGCCGATATACGCGTCGATGGGAGCGCCCGGGGCCATCGAGTGCGACCATTCAATATCGACCAACGCTTCGGTTTCATCGCTATTGGTTCCGGGACTGGAAACATCCGAAAACACGCGCGTAACGCTTGCTGAGGGAAGCCCGAAAATCGAGTTGAACGCGGTTATTGACGAGTCGGAATAGTCCGAATCCTCGATCACTGCGAGGCAATCGCTGTTGACGCCGCCGCCATCAAGCGCGCCGTTCAGCGGAGGCGTCTCATCGTAAAACGTCCACACATCTTGTGGACCAAATCCATCTCCGCTCGATGTAGCCGGGCTTGCCGGCATGGGCGAATTCGGTTGGCGCCCGCCCTGCGATATCGAACTTGCGGTGTCACCCGAAACGCGGCGCACCTTGTTGGACGCTGCGACGACCGGAACATAATGGCGGAGGTTGTCGAGGCCCTCGATCGATCCGATAACTTTGGCGAAGCGCGCCGGAATTTGCGGCGCAACGGAATTGGAGAATCTCGCCCCATCGGCGGATGTCATGATGCGCGTCGCAAAGGCGGCTTCCGCCTGCGCTACGGTGGCCGTGGAAATCATCTCGCGATTGGATGAGTGTATGACGCGCAATCCGCTGTGCGCCAGCCACTTCGCGACTGCGTTAACCTCGGCCGGCGTACGACCGAATTTCGCATTGAACTGCGCCGGCGTTATCCAGTGATGGTATTGCGGCGACGCAGGATCCTGCTGATCTTTGAGCAGCTTGGCGAGTGCGAGGCGATTGCGCAGCTTGAATGAAACGTGAAGCGCCAACGGCCGAGCGGCGGCCGCGTGCATCGAGAGGCCGGTAGCCTGGGCCGGGCGATTGTCTCTCAACTCAACCGTCTGCGCGAACGATGAACCCGCGCCGAAGGCGGCAACTGCTATCATCAGCGCGGCGGCCCAACGGTGACGATATACGCCGCGCCCAACTCGAATGCTTTCCATGCTCATGCGGACCTACTGCGATCCTGTTTTTATCGTCGCCGACTCATCTTCTTATCGCCGCCGGCTCATCGGCCGAGGCCCCTTAGCATCACCACGGTGCTGCCGGTGCTCGGTCCCGTGACCTCGATCGCCAGCGCTGCGGTTGGAGCATTGCCCCGTACGGTCGGGTTGAAAGTAACCGGAATCGTCGCGGTTGCACCCGGAGCAATAGGCCCGAAGGAACCGGCGGTTACCGTATAAGGACCGACGGACACGGGCGCCCAGTTGCCGCTCAAAAAACCTCTTCCCACGTTCCTGATGGCCAGACTGGTCTGGCCCGTTTGCCCAGCGGTCGCGAGCGGCCTGAGAGTTCGCGCTACCGCAAGCCTGCCCGCCTCGCCGACGCCTGTGAGCAGAACGCCGATACTGGGCCGTGAAGCATCGTTGGTCGAGACAATCGCCGCCGCCGCATCGCGGAGCGCATCAGGCGCGAAGGTCACGGTTTCCGCCGCCGATTGTCCGGGAGCGATGTTGAAGGTCGTCGGACTTATCTTGAAGACCGACGCTCCTGAGGGAGGTGGAATCAACACCTGGATACTTCCGCTGAGGGTACCTCTCCCGGCGTTGCGGATATTGAAGACTTTGCTGTCCGATTGGCTAATCGGCACCGCTCCCATGTTCATAAGGCCCGGCGCGACGATTCTCGCCCCTGAGGCTACCGCTGTCGGCGTGGGGACCGCCGTTGAGGTCGCCGTCGCGGTTGCCGTCCCAGTCGCGGATGCCGTCGCGGTTGCGGTGGGCGTGGCCGAAGAGGTGGAAGTCGCGGTCGCGGTAGGTGTCGCGGTCGCGGCGACGAATTGAAATGCGCCGCGTCCATGAGTACCCGCGAAGATTACGCCATTCGAATTTTGCTCGATATCGTAGACCGGAACGGTGAGCAAGCCGTTGTTGAAGGGCTGCCAGCTAGCGCCACCATCGGAGCTATGGAATATGCCAATATCGGTGCCCGCGAAGATGCTATTGCTGCATGCCAATGTGGCGCAGGTCCCGCTGTCGTCGTTCGCATCGACCAGCAGCTTGAGAACCGGTACATCGGGCAAACCGCTATCGGATTCGGTCCAGGTCTGGCCGAAATTGACGGTCTTGTAGATATGTCCTACCAACGTATCCGCGGTGAATCCTGAAAGGCCGAGGTACGCGACATTCGAGTTGTGAGGATCGGGCGCGATTGAAGTGGCTTGCGTTGCGAGTGCACCCAAAGTCGGATTGGTCTTCTTGAGTGCAGTATCCACCGCAGTGGTTACATCGTTCCAGAGCCCGCCGTGTGTATGATTGGTGTCGAGTTGGACATTCGCCTGAACCGTGTTGTTGAGTTCGAACTCGACCGAACCGTCCATGCTGCTCATCGCGAGCGTCCACGCGCGGATGTGGTTGGCGGGCGAAAATTCGAGGTCTTCCAGCGAACAGTCCGTTTGCTCACACTCAGCTCCCTCGGGAGCGCCATTTGATATGCCCGGGGAGGTCAGGTCCTGATCGGTCTGTTGCGCCCAATGCGCCATTCCGTCGGTCGAGACATAGACACCATGCGCGCCATAAAAGACCCGCTGCGCGACGGTGGGATCAACCGCGATCGGTGCATAGAACGCCGGGCCGATATCACTGTCGTTGGTAAGCTGCGTCTGCAGAGCCGGAGACCATTCCTGGTCGCCGACATTGCACGGAGCACTGGAGGTCGGCGCGCTGCACCAGGTCTGGCCGCCATTGCTGGATGCGGAGATCAACGCGCCATTAATCTCGTCGGTGGAAAAGTCGTGATATACGAAAGCGGGATTGGTCGGATCGAAAAAGGCAAAGCCGCCATCTCCGGTTTCGGTATCGGGAGCGAACCAGGTCGAGACTGATCCGCTATACAACTGCGTGCCGTTATCCTGAAAGCCCGCGACCAGTTGAGTGGAATCGGTCGGATGTGGCCCGATGCCCTGGATCTGGCCGGCATTAATATTCTGATTGAGCGATATAAAGGTCGGCGTATTGGTGGTCGGATCGAACTGGTACAAACCGCCATCGGTGCCGAGCAGAATCTGGTTGTTGGCAGGATCCCAAATCATTGCGTGCGCGTCGCGATGCACTGCGCCATTGCTGGCAATGAAATTCCAGCTATGTCCGAAATTCGCCGGTGACTTGTAAAGGCCTACTCCACCGAAGAAGACGGTCGACGCGTCGGTCGGAGAAACCAGCATCGCCTGATCGTAGAACGACTGTGAGAAGTTGTTGTTGTCGCTGATGCCATCGATAGTGACGTTGTTCGACGTGAATGAAGGAACCGTCGGCTCGGTTGAGGATATCGAGGAGGGATTCCACGTGGTGCCGGAATCGAAGGAGACAAACAATCCCGAGTAGGCCACCCCGAGGAAGTCGCCAACCATCGCGTACACTGCACCGCCGGTTGGATTGCTCGGGCCATTCGGCGAGCCGACCTCAGGACCTATCGCGAGGCTTGCCCGGCCGAAGCTTGGACTTCCCCGCAGCGATGCCGCGGTGAACGTCTGGCCACCATTGTTGGAAGAGTAAATGTCCTGGCCATCGATCGCGACGTAGACATTCTGCGCGTTCGCGGGGTCGATCTCAACGTCATCGGCGGGGCAGGGAGCCATATTGGAACCGTTACTGATGAGATCGCATCCTCCGAAAGTGGATTCTGGAAACTGAACCCAGCTCATGCCCCCGTTGGTGGAAAGCCACAATCCCGCATCGGCCGCGTTACTCTCGAAAATGCCGGCCTCGCCGCGGCTCGCGCTATATCCATTAGTGGTGCCTGCGAAGAGGCGCGGAGTGCCCGGCGTCGTCGTAGTATCGATCGCGAGAGAGGTGAACGAGGTATTACCGAAGATCCCGTTGGCCAGCGGGGTCCAATCCGCACCCAAATCGGTGGATTTGAAGAAGCCCGCGCCGTACAGGGAATCCAGCGAGTTGTTGCCTTCGCCGGTCCCGACATAAATCGTGCTGGGGCTCGTCGTGGTATCGAGCGCGATCGCGCCGATGGCTTGCGTCGGTTGTCCATCGAAGACGGAGGTGAAACTCGCGCCGGCGTTAGTGCTTACCCATAATCCACCCGATGCCGCTCCCGCGACGATCAATCCGGTGGCGTCGGCAGCTACCGACGTGATGCGGCCAGTCATCATCGCATCGGAGCCGAAGGTCGAGCCGGTAAAGTTGGCTTTCTCCGACATCGGCAATGGGCCAATGAGCGACCATGCTCCATTGAGCGTCGCAGCAGAAACGCTCGTGGCGCCAAAACGACCGATGGCGGCGTTCGAATGCCCCGTCATTGCCTGCATTTGGGCCTGCATTTGAGATAGAGCGTGTGCAATCGGATGCTTCGGTATTCCGAATTGCAGTCCTTGTCGCGACGCCTGATAACTATCACGCAGCTCGCGATGGCTACGGCGATGCGTCGAGGATCGTGCGCCGGCGTAAACATTCGATCGGTCGGCGGAGACCAGCCGGCTGGAATTGGCCACGGAGATCAAAGCGAACATCGAAACGATAAGCGAGGAAGTAAGAAGGACGACTTTTCGTGAACGACTGGAACTGGCTCGTTTGTTTGGACCCAAAGCTGACTATGCACCCCCCGATCAAAATCGGATTCTTCGAAACCTTAATTTTGGATTAATGCTGAAGCGAAATGTGAGAGCTACCCATGCGATAATGTATCTGTGAGCAAAAAGCTCGCCATTAGACAAATTGGGCAAACTTCCGGATATCGCTCACGCACAGGATTCAGCCTCCCACCGGAAATACGCAAAAAACACCTGACTGGATTAATTATGGCATCGAGGGCACGCTTACAAAAGTTAAAATTTACGGTATAGGCCCGCGAGACCCGCTACTCGCGTCGTTAAACTTCCAATAACGTCTCCAAACATATTGCACTTGGAAAGTACCCGCCGATTACTAACCGTTCGGTTAGCTAGTGCGGAAAAAGTCCACGCCCACGCGATGATTGCCCCGGATGGCGTCACTATGTGCGCCCTGACCTTCTCAGGCGTTTCCCACCTCGAACAGCCGTGCGCTATATGAACTCGGAAGTGGAGTATCCATGGAAGAGTTTACCGTAAAAGACAAAGTCGCGGTCGCCGGAGTCGGCGAATCGAAATACTACAAACGCGGGCAGGCGCCGATGCCCGAATTCAAACTCGCGGTCGAAGCCATCACCAAAGCCGCTGCCGATGCGGGAATTGCCGTCACCGATATCGATGGGTTCGCATCGTATAGCGACGATCGGAATTCCGCAGTGCGGTTGGCGGCGGCGCTAGGCCTTCCGGAATTGCGCTTCGCCAACATGATGTGGGGCGGCGGTGGCGGCGGAGGCTCCGGCGCAGTCGGCAATGCCGCGGCGGCGATCGTCGCGGGATACGCGAAGTACGTGTGCGTTTTTCGCGCGCTCGCGCAGGGGCAGTTCGGACGCTTCGGCCAGGCGCCGCCGGTGAAAACCATCTCGGGTCCGGCCGCATACACGCTGCCCTATGGAATGGCGGTCCCGGCGCATTGGGTCGCGCTGCGCACCCGCCGCTTCATGCACGATCACGGCATCAATCAGGATCCGCTGCGCGCGGTTGCGATGGCGGATTACTACCATGCGCAATTCAACCCGCGCGCCGTGATGTATGGACATCCGCTGACGCGCGAGGAGTATGACAACTCGCGTTGGATCGCCGAGCCGTTTCATCTTTATGACTGCTGCATGGAAAACGACGGCGCCGCCGCGATCATTCTCACCAGCGCCGAGCGCGCTCGCGATTTGAAGCAGAAGCCGGTTTATGTGATGGCGGCGGCGCAAGGCGCGCCGTTTCGCGGATGGGCCAACGCCGAGAACGCGCCCGACTATGCGTCATCGAACTTCAAAACGCTGGCGCCGCGTCTCTACGAAATGGCGGGAATTACGCCCAAGGATGTCGACGTCGCGCAGGTCTACGAGCACTTCAGCGGCGCCGTAATGATCAGCATGGTCGAGCACGGCTTCTGCAAACCCGACGAGGTGATGGAGTTTGTCACCTTCGAAAACATCACCGCGCCCAAGGGCAAGCTGCCGATCAACACCAGCGGCGGCAACATCGCGGAATGCTACATGCATGGCCTCGAGCTGGTGACCGAAGCGGTGCGCCAATGTCGCGGGACTTCAACGTGTCAGAAGCCGGGCGCGAAAATTTCGCTGGTCGCATCGGGTCCGATGGTCGCGCCCGTCAGCGATTTGATTTTGCATGGATGAAACGAATGGCGAACACAAGAATCTAAAGCGAAATATTATCTTCCCGCCGGATTGCCCGGCCCCGCGGCCGAACGCAGCGGAATGGATCGCGGGCTTCTGGGACGCGGTCAAGGATCACAACTGACCGTCCAGCGCTGCAACGCATGCGGCGGATTCCAGTTCGGCCCCGAATGGATTTGCTACAATGCCACAGCGACAACCTCGGATGGCATCAGCGTGTCGGGTCGCGGTCGCATCTACAGTTGGGTGCGCATCTGGAATCCGGTTCATCCCGCATTGCGCGACGCGTGCCCATACATCGCGCTGGTGGTCGAGCTTCCCGATGCCGGCAATGTTCGCATGGTCGGCAATCTGCTCGGCGATCCGCGTCAGGAACCCGCCTTCGATGCGCTGTCGAAGCGGTGTTCGAGGATCACGACGAAGGATACACGCTGGTGAAGTGGAAGTTGGTGTACGTGCCATGGCGCTGGTCAATTTTGATGTCGAGGAGAACCTCGCGATCGTCACCATCAATCGGCCCGAGGCCGCAACGCGGTGGATCATCCGACGGCGCAGGAACTCGCAAGCGCGTTTCGCCGCTTCGATACCGACGAGTCATTGAGCGTGGCGATCCTCACAGGCGCCGACGGATTTTTCTGCGCGGGCGCCGATCTGAAAGCCGTAGCCACCGGAAAAGGAAATCGCGTCACCGCCGATGGCGACGGGCCGCTCGGATGCACGCGGATGCTGCTCTCCAAACCCGTCATCGCGGCGGTCGAAGGCTATGCGGTCGCAGGCGGACTCGAACTCGCGCTGTGGTGCGACATGCGGGTGGCGGCACGCGATGCGGCCTTCGGGGTGTTTTGCCGACGCTTCGGCGTGCCGCTCATCGACGGCGGCACGGTGCGATTGCCGCGGCTCATCGGGATGAGCAACGCGATGGACATGATCCTTACCGGACGCGGAGTTTCCGGCGAGGAGGCGCTGCGGATGGGCCTGGCGAATCGGCTCGTCGAGCGCGGCGAGGCGCTCGCATCGGCGAAAGAACTCGCGCGACAGATCGCCGCATTTCCGCAGCGCTGCATGCGCTCGTGATCGCATGTCAGCATACGAGGCGTGGACGATGCCGCTGACGATGCGATCACAACGAATATCGCCGCGGCATCGCGACCGTCCAATCGGGCGAGACGCGCGAGGGAGCATCGCGCTTCGCCTCCGGCATCGGTCGCCACGGCAAATTTTAGCGGCCGTTCACGGCGAATTTAGGAGGAACAAAATGAGTCAAACACATAGCGGGAGTGCTTCTGCGGCGCCGTACAACTCGAAGTGACCGGCGAGCCCGAGGGCATGGGCTATTGTCATTGCCGCTCGTGCCGATCGTGGTCAGCCGGGCCAGTCAACGCGTTCTCGTTGTGGAAGCCGGAGAACGTGAAGGTCACGCGCGGAAATGAATTCATCGGCGCCTTCAAAAAGACCCAAACCAGTGACCGCCGATTTTGCACCAAGTGCGGCGGGCATTTGATGACCGTCCATCCGACCTTCGGCTTGATCGATGTTTTCGCAGCCACGATCCCGACGCTCACGTTCAAGCCCGGCGTCCACGTGAACTATGGCGAAACGGTGTTGCCGATAAAGGACGGTCTTCCCAAGCTGAAAGACTTCCCGAAGGAACTGGGCGGCTCCGGCGAAGTAGTGCCGGAGTAGACGTTGCTCCGTTTACTCTTTCGGCAGCGGTCCAGTCAGCGAGGCGCGCTGCGAAATTTCGATCCAGTTGCCGTCTGGATCGCGGATGAAACAGATACGGGCGACATTGCCTAATGTCATTGGCGCGGACCCTTCCCACGCTCCCTCCGCGACGCAGTGCTTGAAGCTCGCGCTGCAATCGCGCACCTGGATCGTCATATAGCGAAATCCTACCGCGCGCATCGATACCATCACTTCGGCGGCCTTGCGAGGATCGTCGCGGTTGGCGCGCTTCGCATTCGCATCGTGCTCGAAACTGAGCACCGTCTTCCCGACGCGATAGCGTTTGGGCGCGAGCTTCTCGCCGCCGAGCACCTCGCCATAAAAGTGATCGAAGTCTGGCTCGTTAGTGACGCCTAGATGAATCCCGATTTGCTCGATGCCGTAGTGGCCGTTCGGGACGAGCTGAATCTGATTGCCGTCGGGATCTGCGAGCGCGAACGGAATCGGCGTGCGTTGATCCGCGATCGTCAGCCGCGAGTAGCCGCCCGCGATGCGCTCCGGCAGCGGATCGCGCGAATGATTTATCTTGAGCACCGAGCCGAGTAGCCCGTAGCGATACTGCCTGACGCCGCCTCCCACCGGCAGCAATTCCTCGTATGGCAACCTGATGCGCTCGCCGTAAAACGCGCGCATCTCATCGAGCTGGTTGGTCATCAGGCCGACATCGATACATTCTTTCGCAAGTTCCATCGCATGCTTATACACCCGCCGGCAATAGCGGTGTACTCGCACGATGCAAGGAGCCGTGGCGCAGGCGCCGCTCCGCCAGCATCGCGAAGAACACCGGCACCAGCACCAGCACGTGAATGGTCGAGGTGATCATTCCGCCGACGATCGGCGCCGCGATCGGTTTCATCACATCGGCGCCGATGCCGCTCTCCCATAGAATCGGCGCGAGGCTAATCATCACCACCGCGACCGTCATCAGCTTCGGACGCAAGCGATGCACCGCGCCCTCGATCGTCGCGGCTTCGATGTCCGCGAAGTCGATCGCGCCGCGCGCGAGCCGCGCGTCGAGCGCCTCCTGCAAATAGATCACCATCACGACGCCGGTCTCGACCGCGATGCCGAACAAATCGATGTATCCGACGGCAACCGCGACGCTGAAGTTGAAGCCCATCAGATATTGCAGGATGAGCCCGCCGGTCAGCGCGTAAATGCACGGGAACAGCAGCATCACCGCTTCGGTGGCCGAGTTGAACAGCACATATAGGAGGATGAAGATCGCGGCGAAAACGATCGGCACGATAATCGTCAGCCGATGACGCGCCCGCAGCTCGAATTCGTATTCGCCTGCCCAAGTGGCCGAATAGCCGGCCGGCATCTTCAGGTTCGCGTCGAGGATTTTGCCGGCGCTCCTCACGTATCCGCCATAATCCGAAGTCGAAAGATCGACGTACACATAGCCGGTGAGCTCGCCACCTTCGTCGCGAATCATCGAGGGGCCGGGCGAGAGCGAGATCGTGGCGACCTCGCCGAGCGGAATCTGCGCACCCGAAGGCGTCATGATGAGCACGCGGCGCAACGCGTCGAGGTTGTCGCGATAGTCCTGGAGATATCGCACACTGATCGGGAAAGCGCTCGCGCCCATTGATGACGGTCGAAATATTTTCGCCGCCGATCGCCGATGACACCGCGGTCTGCACGTCGCCCACGGTCATCCCATAGCGCGCGACCTCCGCGCGATTCGGCGTCACGTTGACGTAGAAGCCCTGATTGACGCGCTCGGCGAAAACTCCGCGCGTGCCGGGCACTCCGGTGAGAACTCCTCGATTTGCGCTCCGATGCGTTGAATCTCGCCAAGGTCGGGTCCCTGCACCTTCAGCCCGACAGGCGTCTTGATGCCGGTCAGCTCCATGTCGAGGCGATTTTCCACCGGCATCGTCCACGTGTTCGAAATTCCCGGGAAGTTGAGCTTCTCGTTCATCGCGCCGATGAGCCCGTCGTAGGTCGTGCCCTTCGGCCATTCGCTGCGCGGCTTCAGCATGATGGTGGTGTCGTACATGTCCATCGGCGCGTTATCGGTGGCGCTGTCGGAACGTCCGACGGTGCCGAATACGCTTTCGACCTCGGGAAAACTGCGGATGATGCGATCCTGCTTTTGCATCAAGTCGGCGGCCGAAGTGATCGAAATTCCCGGCAACGCGGTCGGCATGTAAACGGTCGAGCCTTCGAACAGCGGCGGCATGAATTGGCTGCCGATGCCGAACGCGAGCGGCAGCGTCAGCGCGAGGAAAATGAGGTTGGCCGCGATCGTCAGCCATCGATGGTGCAGGCACCATCGAAGGATCGGCAGGTACATCCATTGGAAAAATCGCGCGAGTGGGTTCTCGCTCTCATCGCGAATCTTTTTCCCGCGAATCAGCATCACCATCAGGATCGGCACGATGGTAATCGCGAGGATCGATGAAAATGTGATCGCGAAGGTTTTGGTCCACGCCAGCGGACGAAACATGCGCCCCTCCTGCGCCTCGAGCAGAAAGATCGGCATGAACGAGATCAGGATGATCAGCAGCGAGAAGAAGATCGGACGCCCGACCTGCTTGGTGGCATCGATCAGGACGCGCATCCGTCGCGGCTCATCGATCGAAGGATCGCGCTTCATCGCCTCGCTCAAGTGACGATGGCCGTTCTCCACCATCACGATCGACGCATCGACCAGCACCCCGATCGCGAGCGCGAATCCGCCCAGCGACATGATGTTCGAGCTGACGCGCAGGAAGTACATCGGGATGAACGAGGCGAGCAGCGCCAGCGGGATGGTCAGAATCGGCACCAGCGCCGAGCGCAGATGCAACAGGAAAATTATGATGACGAGGCTGACCACGATCGCCTCTTCAATCAAATCGCGGCGCAGCGTGTTGATCGATTCGGAAATCAGCGGCCCGCGATCGTAGGCGGTAACGATCTGGACGCCGTCGGGCAGCGTCTTTTGCACTTCGGCGATCTTCGCTTTCAGCGCGGTGATGACGCGCAAGGCATTCTCGTTGTCGCGCATCACCACGATGCCGCCGACCGTCTCGCCCTCGCCGTTCCGATCCGCCACGCCCTCGCGAATATCGGGGCCGAGGCTCACCACGCCCAGATCGCGGATCAGAATCGGCGTGCCGTTGCTGGAACCGACCGCAATCTGCTCGATATCGGCAGTCGAGTGGATGTAGCCAAGGCCGCGCACCTGGTAGTCGGCGCCCGACATTTCCAGCACGCGCCCGCCCACCTCGCTGTTGCTGTCGCGAATCTTGTCGATGACCATCGGCAGCGAAACCTTCAGCGCGAGCAGCCGATTCGGATCGAGCCTTACTTGATATTGCCTGATGAAGCCGCCGATCGCCGCGATTTCCGCGACGCCGGGCACCGTCTCGAGCGCGTAGCGGATCTTCCAATCCTGCAGCGCGCGCAGATCGGCGAGACTTTGACGATGCGTCCTGTCGATGAGCGCGTAATGAAAAATCCATCCCGCTCCGGTCGCGTCGGGCCCTATCATAGGACTCACGCCGGGCGGCAGACTTCCGCCCTGAAGCTGCTGCAGATATTCGAGCACGCGGGTGCGCGCCCAGTAGAGGTCGGTTCCGTCTTCGAAGACCACGTAGACGTACGAATCGTTCGGCATCGTCTGCGCGCGAACAGTTTTGACGTGCGGCGCGGCGAGCATCGTGGTGACGATCGGATAGGTCACCTGGTCCTCGATAACGTCGGGCGGCTGCCCCATCCACGCGGTATGCACGATGACCTGCACATCGGAAATATCCGGCAGCGCGTTGAGCGGCAGGTTGTTCATCGCGCCGACACCGGCGACGACCAATCCCGCGACCACGATGAAAACGAGAAAGCGGTTGCGGATGCACCAATCTATGATTCTGTTGATCACGGTCCGCCTCCCCTACATTCCGCCGCTGGCCGATACGTTGGTCTGGAGCGTCGCGACTTGATTGCCGCCCTTGCTCGCGCTTACCGAGACTTGCCATCCGCCGCCGCTGTCGAGGTTGATGGTCGCCGTATAGACGCCGCCACCGATGCCGGTCGCATTCGCCACGCGCCGCATCGCCGCCATCGCCATCGCGGGCATCGGAGGCATGTAAAAGACGATCGAGACGTTGGCATCATCGATCGGTGCGCCGAACGAATCGCGCAGCACCAGGCGAACTTTGTTGCTCCCCTTACGCGGAGGGGTCGGGTCAGTCCTCATCTCGATAGTCGCGGTCTGCTCGGCCGCTTGTCCCGCAGCGCTCGCGCCCGGAGGCGGCGGCGTATACGCGCCAAGTGCGGCCTGAAGCTGACTCTCCGAATCGACGAGGAAATTTGCAGGAGCTCACGATGCGCTCGCCCTCGGTCAATCCTTTACGCACGACGAAGCCGCCGCTCAGATGCTGCCCGAGTTCCAACTCGCGCGGTTCGAGATAGCCGTCGCCGCGATCCACAAACGCGATGTTGTGCAGACCGGTCTGCAGTACGCTCGAATCGGAAATCAAAAGACCGCGTCCGAAATGCTGTGCGAGGTTCACGTTGACGAACATCCCGACCTTCAACTCGCCCTCAGGATTGCGCAGGTTGATACGCACTTTCGCGGTACGAGTGGCGGGATCGAGCGCGGGCCAAATGAAATCGATACGCCCCGAAAACTCGCGTCCGGGAAAGCTGTCGATGCTGACAATTGCGGCGTCGCCGGTTTTGATGTGCGCGATTTGATCCTGAAAGACCGCGGCGTAAACCCACATCGTCGAAAGATTCGCGATGGTATAGAGCCGCATCGAAGGCTCGGCGTATACATTCGGGAACGCCTGCCGATCCGTGACGTATCCGCTGGCGGGTGCGACGATCGCGATGTCCTCGCGCGCCTTGCCTTCGCGCTGAAGGCGTCGAATCTCGCTCGCCGGCACGCCGAACAACTTGAGGCGATCCAGCGATGCCGACAGCATCGAGGCGGCGCCGTCCGCGACCCCATCGATGGAACTTTTCGATAGCGACTTCGATTGCCGCGCCGCCAGAAGATATTCGTTTTCTGCGCTGACGAGGTCGGGGCTGTAGATCGTGAAGAGCGGCTGGCCCTGCTTCACGTACTGCCAGTTTTGATCGGCGACAACGCGATGGATCCATCCTGAAAAACGCGTCTGCACGTAGGTGGCGGATTGCTCGTCGGTCTCGATAGCGCCGGTGGTGCGGATGCTGTCGACGAGGTCCTGTTGCGTGACGGTTGCGAACTTCAGCCCGATGAGTTGCTGACGCGCGGGCGGAATCAGAATCGGCGCCAGCTTCGCCTCGTCCTGCGAGGCTTGCGTCGAGGTGAAGAACATTGTGAGTGCGGCAACCAGCGCCATTACACGCAGGGGTTTCATAGATTCTCTCCGATCATTTGTTCGATGCGCGCGATCGCGATTTCGCGGTCCGTGATCGCGCGGAAGTACTCTTCGTTCATGTTCAATTGATCGACCGCCGCCGAAAGCATCGTTTGGAAGTCGACGCGCCCGGTCCGATACGACGCCATCGCGGATTCGAAACTCGCGCGCGCCTGCGGCAGCAGCCCGTCGCGATACAGGCTCATCACGCGATCCTGCGTCTTGATCGAGATCCAGTCGCGATCGATTTCGCTGATGGCGTCGAGCTTGCTACCGCGCAGGCGCTCGTGCGCGGATTCGCGCTCCAGCGCGGCCTGCTCGACCGCAGGCTTCTGCTTGCGCCAGAAGTAGAGTGGAATTTTCGCGCCGAGCGAGAACATGTAGTAATCGCGAAAACCCGGACCGGTTTTCTGATAGGTGTAGCCGGCGTCGAAGTCCGGGATGTAGTCTTCCTGCGCGAGCTTCAGCGAGATTTCGCTCTTGCTTGCGTCGGCTTCCGCCATCCGGACCGCAGTGGGATTTTGCGCCGCCAGTTCGATGAGACGATCGCGATTCATCTGGGCGGAAATCTCGGTGGGCGCGAGGTCCGAAATTTCGAGGTTGCGCGAATCCGCGTCGCGCCCGAGGATCGACTTCAGCGTGACCTGACGCTGCGCCGTCTCCTGGCGCGCCATTTCGATCTCCTTAAGCACCGCGGTGGCGGCCAATTGCGCCTTGATCAAATCCGCCTGCTGCCCCTTGCCGACGCGATATTGGTCCTCGGCGAATCGCGCGATGTCCGAGAGCTGATCGCGGCTGGCCGAGAGCAACGCCATCCGCTGGGAGAGGAAGAGCAGCTCGAAACAGTTCTCGCGAACTTTCTCCGCAACGTCGCGGCGCGCCTCCTCAAGTTGCTCTTTTGCGATTTCCGCATCGCGCGAGGCCGCGCTCGATCGCAGCCGCAGCTTGCCGGGCCACGGAATCTCCTGCGTCGCGCCGATCCCGGTATAGAAGAAGTCGCTGGTCTCGTAGCCCTCGAAGGGCTTGGGACCGCCGACGGTGAGTTGTTGGAGGGAAATCTCGGGATCGGGAAGCGTCGCGGCCTGTATCGGCATCTTCGCCTGCGCTTCGTAATGTTCTCGCGCCGCGATGACGGAGGGGTTGCGCTCAACCGCCTCGGCTACGATGGCTTCGATTTGCGAATTGGCCGACCATCCTGCGCGGCCTTGCAGGAGAACTGCAGCGATGATGGCTACAGCCATCGCCCAGCGAAAAAGTGCTCTCATATGACACCCGAACCGATCGCTGAATGCGCGGGGCAATCAGCGAGTGTGAAACCCGCGGACTAGCGTTTCTGCGATCGCTTATCGCGATCGAAACGCGCTAATGGCCCATGATTCGGGAGTTCAGATAAGCAGCGAGCAGAGAACGGAGCGGAGAAGACGCGGAGGCGGTGACCAATGTGCGGTTTGGACCGCGGCGCGCGATTGCGTGAGCGGTGCAAACATCGACGGCGCGGGCAGCATCGCGACACTCAACGCCGATATATCCCCGATGGCCAGATGCGGCGCAGGCGCCACCTCGCCATCTTGCGAGGTTCTCACAGTGCAGCATTGGTTTGCGCTGTGTGCAGGAGGCTGCGGGCATTCTTTCGAACAGCATTCCAGCGCCCGCGCATTGTCGATTGCCGCGAAACACGAGTTTAGGCCGCCACCGAGCAGTAGCGCCACAACCACCAGCATTGTCGCAAATCGACGCATTACCATGAGACCGAAACTAGATGGTATCCTCGTCACCGCGACGAGACAACGGAAAATAATCGCGGACCCTGGATGCTGCTCGATATGTGCGATAACTCATCGCGGTTCGATCAGCCGCGCGATGGAGCGATCCGCGCCATCTGCGGGACTTCTATTAATGGACGGTCTGGGTTATTTGTTCGACATCAAGCCTACCGCATACGAGGACAGCAATGGACTTTGAAATGGCCCCGAAGACCGCCGAGTTCTACCCGAAAGTCGACGCCTTCATGCAGGAACACGTCCTGCCCAACGAAAGCAAAATCGATCATGAGGTCGAGACGCTGGGCGAAAAATTCAACGAATCGCCCACGATGAACGAGATTCGCAAGAAGGCCAAAGCGCAGGGCCTGTGGAATTTGTTCTTGCCCGATCCGAAGTTTGGCCCGGGTTTTTCGAACTTCGAGTACGCCCCGCTATGCGAGCTGATGGGACGCAGCTTTTACGGCGCGCGAGCGTTCAACTGCATGGCGCCCGATACCGGCAACATGGAGATCCTCGCGGAGTTCGGCACCGAGGAGCAGAAGAAGAAGTGGCTGCAGAAATGCCTCGACGGCGAAATCCGCACCTGCTTTTCGATGACCGAGCCCGACACGCCAGGTTCCGATCCCACGCACTCAAGACGCGCGCCGTGCGCAACGGCGATTATTACGTCATCAACGGGCGCAAGTGGTTCACCTCGAACGCGATCGGCGCGGCCTTCGCGATTGCGATGGTGGTCACGGATCCCGAGGCAGAGCCGCATCGACGCGCGAGCCAGATCATCGTACCGCTCGATACTCCCGGTATGAAAATCGTACGGCCGGTTCCGGTGATGGGTCACACCGGAGGCGGCGGGCATTGCGAGGTGCTTTATACTGATTGCAAAGTGCCGGTGACCGCGCTCCTCGGCGAGGAAGGCGGCGGCTTCGCGATTTCGCAGGCGCGCCTCGGCCCCGGCCGCATCCATCATTGTATGCGCACCATCGGGATTGCCGAGCGCGCCATCGAGCTGATGTGCAAGCGCGCCAACACGCGCTGGACGCATGGCAGCTACCTCGCGGACAAGGCCAACATCCAGGAATGGATCGCCGACTCGCGCATCGAGGTCGATTCGACCCGCCTGATGGTGCTCAACGCGGCGTGGAAGATGGACCATGAAGGCAAGCGCAACGCGCGCAACGAGATAGCCGAAATCAAGGTGATGGCGGCCAACATGGTAATGCGCGTCCTCGATCGCGCCATCCAGCTTTACGGCGCGGCGGGCGTGAGCGACGATTACCCGCTCGCGCGTTTCTGGCGCGACAGCCGCGCGCTCCGCATCGCAGACGGCCCCGACGAAGTGCATCGGATGACGATCGCGCGGAGAGAGTGCGGAAGTGGAAATGACCTAACCCCTAACTCCTTCCCGTACGGGAAGGTGAACAGAGAAGAACAAAGCGGCGGACCTCCTAGAGGTCCGCCGCTTTTCATTCCAAGTAAATGAGCGCTGAGACGGAAATCTGGGTCTTAGGTATGATAGTAGAAGCCTCTCGCTGGAAGGAACCTGCCCTTGTACTTGCGAGGCTGCCCTGTGATCTCTGCGAGTTTCAGGAACGCCGGCGGGTGGGGATGGTAATACCAGAGGAACCCCGTCTCGTGGGGAGCACCATCAATGGCGTCGGTATAGTAGAGGCATCCATAGCAGATTAAAACTCTCTTGCCCTGTCGGATATCCTCTATGTTGAGGGACTCTTCCCAACCATGACTCGCGTCAGTTTTCGTCTGAAATACTTCGCCCGCTCCCACTGCGTAGACCGTGGAAGGCTTCTCGACGCATTTGCTGAAATCGCCCTTAGGTGGATAGTGATTCACTTGAACGTGATCGAGTCGGAGTACTATTCGTGTGATGAGTGCCGGCCTCTTTCCAAAGTTTTTGAATGTGAAGCTGGCCCCGTCCGTTTCTTTGATGTCATCAAACCCTTGCAGAGATGCTTTTTCCACCAACAAATAGGGACGATCGGCGTCAAGCGCGAGCTTTGCGATCCTATTCGCAGCATCGGTCGCCATGTGCATATCTTTCGTGACAGTCACCAATCGGTAGGTGAATATCGCCATGTAGACAGTGGCGATCGTCGTGATCAAAGTGAAGAAAATTTGCATAACGGTCTGAACGCGACTCCAGAACCCGGCCCAATCAAATTTCTTCAAATGTTTGTATTGGCTGGGTTGCTGAATTTCGGCGGAGCGGTGGGCGTTTGGGATCTGAACGGCTGTATAAGTTGGCTTGATCGATCCATCTGGGCTTGTAGTTTCAGCTTGTGTTGCTGCGGACCTTTCCTTGCCCTTCTGGGTGAGTAGGGTTTCGCGGTCGATTGTTGGCCGTAGATCTTGATTTTGCGCTCTTCCCTTTGGTGCCGCGCTTAGAAGTAACACCGAGAGTATCAGGAGCGGCAGAAATGACTTTGGTAAGGGAGCTCATCTCTGGTTCCCCTTCCCGTGCGGGAAGGGGTTAGGGGTTAGGTCTCAGTACCGATGCAGACGCGCGAGGAGATCGGCGTGATAGTTCGCGTCGCCGAATAGCTCGTTGCATACGCGCACGCGCTTCATGAAGAGGCCGATGTCGAACTCATCGGTCATCCCGATGCCGCCGTGCATCTGCACGCCTTCCTGCACCGCACGCGTAGAGCTGGTGCCGGCGCGCGCCTTCGCGATGGAAACGATTTGCGTCGCCTTGTCGAATGATTCATCGAGGGTCTGCAGCGCCTTCATCACCGCGGAGCGCGTCACTTCCAATTCGCAGTAGAGATCGGCGGCGCGATGCTGGAGCGCCTGGAACTCGCCGATGAGCTTCCCGAACTGCTTGCGCTCGCGCAGATACGTCACCGTCATGTCGAAGGCTGCCTGACTCGCGCCGACCAGCTCCGAGGCGAGCGCGGCGCGGCCGACATTCAATGTGCCTTCGAGCGCGGGCCATCCCGCGTCAACTTGTCCGAGGATCGCATCGGCGCCGACGCTGACGTTGTCGAAGCTGACGCGCGCGGCGTTATGCGTATCGACCATCGGCGTGCGCTCGGCCTTGATGCCCTTCGATTTCGCATCGACGATGAACAGGGTGATGCCTTTGGTATCGCCCGCCGCGCCTGAGGTCCGCGCCGCGACGATGATGAGATCCGCGACGTGCCCATCGAGGACGAAGGTCTTCGCACCCTTGAGGGTGTAGCCGCTGCCGGCGCGCGTCGCGCTCAGCGCGATTTTGTCCGGCCGGTGCTTCGAGGTTTCATCGACCGCGAGCGTCGCGATCAAATCACCGCTCGCGATCTTCGGCAGATATGCGCTCTTCTGTTTGTCATTGCCGGCGCGCGCGATAACGCTCGCCGCGATCACGGCGGTCGAGAGAAACGGCGACGGCGTCAGCGTGCGCCCCAGTTCCTCCATCACGACGCCCGCTTCGACATGGCCGAGGCCGAGGCCGCCGTGGTCGGGTGGAATGAGAATGCCTGCCCATCCGAGGTCGACGAACTCCTTCCAAAGCGGGCGCGAGAAACCCGTCGCGTCCTTGCTGTCGCGAAGCTGGCGCAGATGCGCGATGGGCGCATTCTTGCTCAGGAAGCCGCGCGCGTGCTCGCGCAGCATGTTCTGTTCGTCGTTGAGGACCAATGCCATTTGGATTTCCTACGCGCCCGGCAGTCCGAGAATCCGTTTGGCAATGATGTTGAGCTGGACCTCGCTGGTGCCGCCTTCGATCGAGTTGGCTTTCGAGCGCAGCCACGCGCGCGCGGTGAAGCCGTCGCGCGAGCGCTCGCCCTCCCATTCGAGCGCATCGGAGCCGCCCGCCGACATCGCGAGTTCCATCCGCCGCTTGTTGAGTTCGGTGCCGTAATATTTCAGCAGCGAAGAGACCGCCGGATGCGCCTGGCCGGTCTTCGCCATGTCGCCGACGCGCTCCATGGTGAGGCGGAACGCGGCCGCATCGATTTCGTATGACGCGATTTGTCCGCGCAGCACGGTATCCGCGAGCACGCCGTTTTCGAGGCCGACCGACTCGGCCGCGATCTGCCCGAGCGTGCGGCTATCTGATGTCCGCCCCATCCCGCCAATCATGTCGCGCTCGTGCGTGAGCAGATACTTCGCGATTTCCCATCCCTTGTTCATGGTGCCGACGAGGTTTTCCCTCGGCACGGCTACATCATCGAAAAAGGTCTGGCAGAATGGCGATGCGCCCGAGATCAGCGTAATCGGTTTCGCCGAAACGCCCGCGCTTTCCATATCGAACAGGATAAAGCTGATGCCCTCGTGCTTGGGCGCGTTTGGATCGGTGCGCACCAGGCAGAAAATCCAATCGGCCCTGTCCGCATATGAGGTCCAGATCTTCGAACCGTTGACGATGAAGTGATCGCCCTTGAGTTCGGCGCGGGTTTGCAGCGAGGCTAGGTCGGAGCCGGCGCCGGGCTCTGAATATCCCTGGCACCATCGGATTTCGCCGCGCGCGATTTTCGGCAGATGTTCTTTCTTCTGCGCCTCGTTGCCGTATTTGAGCAGCGCGGGCCCAAGCATCCAGATGCCGAAGCTGTCGAGCGGCGAGCGGCATCCGAGCGCCGCCATTTCCTGGCGCAGGATTTTCGCCTCGTCGCGATTGAGCCCTCCCCCGCCGTATTCGCGCGGCCATTCGGGCACCGTCCAGCCTTTGGCCGCCATACGTTCCATCCAGTTGCGCTGCGCATCGGACTTGAACTTCCAGCGACGTCCACCCCAGCAGGTGTCGTCCTCGCCGGTCGCGGGCCGGCGCATTTCTGGAGGGCAGTTAGCCTCGAGCCAGGCGCGGGTTTCTTTTCTGAAGGTATCGAGATCGCTCATCGCGAATCCGCTCCTCATCTATGGTTGCGGTTTGTGGGGAATCATTATGGCTGCGAGATGAAAAGAAGTGTAGCGGCGCGCGATTGCATTATTCCGCGTAGGGGCGGTTCGCGAACCGCCCGCAACGATTTCGCGGATGCGTGGAATTTACCGCGTGCTGCAACTCGGTCCTGTGCGCGATTGGCTTTCAGGATCGACATCCTGACGCATGGGGTTGTCGTGAATGTACGCGACGATCCGGTTCGGAATCGTGGAGTTCAGCGGTTGGCAACCATCGCAGATGGTTTGTGATAATACGTAGTGCGCTGCGGGCGGTTCGCGAACCGCCCCTACACGGAATCGGACGATCCGGAAACCTGCGGGCTACGAGGATTTCACTTCCCCTTCCAATTTGGGGGGCGCTTCTCCGCGAATGCGAGCGCGCCCTCGCGAGCGTCGTCAGTGCCGACCAGCCATCGATAGCCCTCGCGCTCGAGTTTCAATCCTTCGGTGAGCGGGCGATCCAGGCCTTCCAGGGCGACCTTCTTGATGCGCTGGACGGCAAGGGGCGCGCTTTTGCAGATTTCCGTCGCGATGCTTTCGCATTTGGCCATCAGTTGGTTCATCGGTACGACGTGATCGATGAGGCCGAGGCGCAGCGCTTCCGCCGCATCGATGCGATTGCCGGTGTAGAGCATCTCCAATGCACGTCCCAACGGAATCAGGCGCGGCAGGCGCTGCGTACCGCCGCCACCGGGGAGCCATCCGAGGCGCACCTCGCCGAGGCCGAATTGGGCGTGCTCGGCGGCGACACGGATATCGCATGCGAGCGCCTGCTCCAGTCCGCCTCCATTCGCATGGCCATTAATCGCGGCGATGATGGGCTTTTGCAGCTCCAGCATGATGGGGAAAGGCGACTTCGCGGGATCCGCGCCACGCGCCTCGACATAGTTGGATTTCACATCGCTACCAGCGCTGAACGCGCGCTCGCCGACGCCGGTCAGGATAGCGACGCGCAGGTCCCCATCGTCGCGATATTCGGTCCAGATATCGGCCAGCCGCCCGTAGGTCTCGAAGTCGCAGGCGTTGAGGCGTTCGGGCCGGTTGATGGTGACATAGGCAATGTGGTTGCGCTTTTCGAACAGGACTTTCATTGGGAAGCCTCCGATGCTGGATCGTTCCTATCGCGTAGCATCCTGCGCGACAACAGGAAGTTTGGTATCATGAGGAAACGGCGTCCATCGGGGCGCCGTGGTCGTTTGGAGCAAGAGACGCTGCAGGCGAATTTACATAAACGAACCCACCGTGCATTCGAGACCCTTCGCTTCGCTCAGGGCGACCGCTCGGGCACGCCTCGCGGTCGATTACATAAACGAACCCACCGTCGGGGTGGGATGAACTGCGAAAATGCGAAAACAAACCCATTAAAGTCAGCAAATATAAGGGTTTTTCGATGAAAGATGTGGCATTCGCAGCACCTTCACCCGGTTGGCACGATGGTCGCGCAGCCACAGTGCCATCATCGGGCCACCGACCTTTTTACTCGCTTCGACTCCACTCCGTTCCGCCTCGCGGCTTCACGTCCCGAGGGAAAATGGGGGAGAAGGAAGGATGAGAAATCGCGAAAACAAACCCATTGCTACCCGCGATGCCACATAGCATGACATACAGCCATAATAGAGGCTTCGCAACTTCCGCATGCCAACTCGTGCGGGGCTTTTCGATCGCGCCCGAAGTAGGCTATCTAAGTATCCAACCAGACCGCGTTGATAGTTTGATCGATAGTTTGATTGGGAGGATTTTCTCCGTTGCACGAAATTAACTATGAAGTCCCAAGCACCGTCGCCCAGGCGGTAACGATGCTCAAGCGCCATGGCGAGAAAGCGCGCCCCCTGGTCGGAGGCACCGACCTCCTCATCCAGTTGCGCGCCGGTGTGCGGCGGCCCGAATTCATCGTCGACCTGAAGCACATCAAGGAGCTGCGGCAGATTAAGTTCGATGCCAAAAAGGGCCTCCGACTGGGCGCCGCCGTCCCCTGCATCGAGGTCTACGAGAGCGAGGTGATGCGCAAGCACTACCCCGGCCTGACGGAAGCCGCACATCTTATCGGCTCGCTGCAGATTCAGAATCGCGCCTCGGTCGGCGGCAACCTGTGCAATGGCTCGCCGGCCGCCGACACCACGCCCGCGCTGATCGCGCTCGGCGCCAAGGCGCGTATCACCGGCGGCAAAGCGCGCGAAGTCCCGGTTGAGGATTTCGTCACCTCGCCCGGCCGCACGGTGCTCAAGCCGAATGAGATTCTGGTCGAGTTCGTGATTCCGGCGCCGAAGCCGCATTCCTCGGATTCATATCTGCGCTTCATTCCGCGCAACGAAATGGATATCGCGGTGGTCGGAGTCGGCACCTCGCTAACGCTCGATGGCGATATCGTCAAAGCCGCACGCATCAGTCTTGGTGCGGTCGGCCCGACGCCGATTTTTGCGAAGAAGGCGGGCGATTCGCTCATCGGGAAAACGCTCGACAATGCGGCGATCGAAGCCGCCGCGCAGCTCGCGATCGAGGCCGCGACGCCCATCGACGACATGCGCGGGACGGCCGAGTTCCGCAAGCACGTGACCGGAGTGCTGACCCGCCGCACCATTCAAATCGCCGCCGAACGCGCGCGCAACAAATAGTAGGATATCTATACAAATGGCTCAGAACGGAAAGAGTAACGGCAAAGTTAACGGTCACCACGCGCACCACGCCCATAAGACCCGGGTTGAAGCCACTATCAATGGTGAGACGGTCGAGTTCCTGTGCGAGCCGCGCCAGAGCATGCTCGAGGTGCTGCGCGATGTACTGGAACTGACCGGCAGCAAGGAAGGATGTCTGACGGGAGACTGCGGCGCGTGCAGCGTAATCATCGACGGGCGCACGGTCTGCTCCTGCCTGATGTTCGGGGTCGAGGCCGAGGGCAAGAACATCACCACCGTCGAGGGACTGGCCAACGGCGCGAAGCTGCATCCGTTGCAGCAGAAGTTCCTGGAAGATGCGAGCCTGCAGTGCGGCATCTGCACGCCGGGGTTCCTGATGTCGGCGAAGGCGCTGCTCGATCGCAATCCCAATCCGACCGAAGGTGAGATTCGCTACGCGCTGGCCGGCAATCTGTGCCGATGCACGGGGTACGACAAAATCGTGCATGCGGTGCTCGACGCCGCCAAAGCGATGCAGGCGGGCGGGTGATCTATCGGATGACGTGGCGATCGTTTCGCTCTACAATGGACGCGCGAAGCTGATTGCCAAAACTGGTTTAGGACTTCCCCAACAGGGAGATTGAGTATGTCAGAGTCAAAGAACGGACATTACAAGGTCATCGGAACGCGCCCGATTCGTCATGATGGCGTCGACAAGGTCACCGGCCGCGCGAAGTACGGTGCCGACTATGCCTTTCCGGGCATGCTGTTCGGCAAGGTGCTGCGCAGTCCGCACGCGCACGCGATCATCAAGTCGATCAACGTCGACAAGGCGCTCAAGATGCCGGGGGTTAGGGCCATCGTCACCTCGGCGGATCTTCCCGAGGCCGAAGACAAGGTCGAGCAGGTCGGCGAGGCAGCGATGAATCCGCGCTACCTGTCGATGAACATCCTCGCGCATCAGAAGGCGCTCTACGATGGGCATGCGATTGCTGCGGTCGCGGCGACCAGCCCGCACATCGCTGAGGAAGCGCTGCGCCTCATCGAAGTGGACTACGAAGTTCTGCCGCCGGTGATGACGGTCGACGACGCGATGAAGAAGAACGCGCCGATCCTATTGCCGAACTTGCGCAATAAGGAAGAAGGCGACAACCCGACCAATGTCGCGAGCCATCTGCAGTTCAAGCGCGGCGATGTCGGATGCGGGACTCAAGGCCGCCGACTTTGTGGTCGAGCGCGAGTTCCACACCGCGATGGTGCATCAAGGATACATCGAGCCGCACAACGCGGTCGGCATCTACAACTCCGACGGCCACGCGACGATTTACTGCTCGACCCAGGGCGCGTTCGACGTCCGCTCGATGAGCGCGCAGGTGCTCGGAGTATCGGTCGGCAAGATCAAAGTCGTTCCGGCCGAGATTGGCGGCGGCTTCGGCGGCAAGACCACCATTTATCTCGAACCGCTCTCGCTGATGCTGGCGAAGAAGACCGGTCATCCGGTGAAACTGGTGATGACGCGCGGCGAAGTGCTGCGCGCGAGCGGCCCGACCTCGGGCTCGAAGATCAAGATCAAGATGGGATGCACGCGCGACGGAAAAATCACCGGCGCGGAAGTCTGGTTGGCTTACGAAGCGGGCGCGTTCCCGGGCTCGCCGGTGGGCGCCGGCGCGATGTGCCTCCTCGCGCCCTACAACATCGACAATTTCCAGATTGACGGCTACGACGTGGTGGTCAATCGGCCCAAGACCGCGGCCTATCGCGCGCCGGGCGCGACCAACGCGGCGATGGCGTCGGAAACCGTGATCGACGAGCTGGCCGAGAAGTGCGGAATCGATCCGATCGATTTCCGCATCGCTAACGCGTGCCAAGGAAGGCTCTCCTCAGATTGTAGGACCTCCCTACAAGCGGATCGGCTTCATCGAAACCGTCGAGGCGATCAAGAACAGCCCGCATTATCGCAGCGAGCTGAAGGGCAAAAATCGCGGACGCGGCGTGGCGGCGGGATTCTGGTTCAATGCCGGCATGCAGTCCTCGGCGACGGTGAATATCCAGACCGATGGCACCGCCAGCGTCATCACCGGCTCGACCGATATCGGCGGGTCGCGCGCCGCGATGGCGATGATCACCGCCGAAGTGCTCGGCATGGATGTCACCGACGTACGTCCGACCGTCGCGGACACCGATTCTACCGGCCATACCGATGTGACCGGCGGCAGCCGCACCACCTTCGCGACCGGCATGGCGGTTTACAATGCCGCGCAGGACGCTTTGCGCCAGCTCAAGGAGCGCGCTGCGAAGACCTGGGAGAAGAAGCCCGAGGACGTGAAGTACGAGGACGGCAAGTTCTCCGCCGAGGGCGAGGGCATCAAGCCGATGACCGTTAAACAGCTCGCCAGCCGCCTCGCGCGCACCGGCGGCCCGATCACCGGACGTGCGCAGGTCAGCACTGGCGGTATCGGCGTAGGGCCTGCATTCGCCGCGACCTTGGTCGACGTCGAAGTCGATCCCGATACCGGCAAGGTGCAAATCCTGCGCGCCACTGTCGCGCAGGATGCGGGCACGGCGATTCATCCGAGCTATGTCGAAGGGCAGATGCAGGGCGGCACTTCGCAGGGCCTTGGATGGGCGCTCAACGAAGAGTACTTCTACGATGCGAAGGGCACGCTGCGTAACATCGGACTGCTCGACTATCGGATGCCGACCTGTCTCGACCTGCCGATGATTGAAACGGCGATCGTCGAGATTCCGAACCCGATTCATCCGCTCGGTGTGCGCGGGGTCGGCGAAGTCTCGATCGTGCCGCCGCCCGCAGCAGTCGCCAATGCGATCTACAAAGCGACCGGCGTGCGGATGACGGAGCTGCCGATGTCGCCACCGCGCGTGCTCAAGGCGATGCTCGAGCATCGTCGCGTGCACGACCTTCAGGCTGCTGCGGCCGACTGAGTTGACACCGAACGTTTAAGGCAATACAGGAGGGGCCGATCCGGGATGCGGATCGGCTCCTCGTTTCATGGCTACCGCGGTAATTCCATCGCTCATGCGCAAACTCACCGGCGGGCGCGATCGCGTGACGGTGGCGGGCAAGAACCTGCGCGAGGCGATTGCGGACCTCGATCGCCAGTTCCCCGGCATCGCAAGTCAACTAATGGAGGACGGTGACATCAAGGCGTCCGTCGCGGTATCGATCGATGGCGAGGTCGGGACCAACGGCGTGCTCGATGCGATTCGGGAGAACAGCGAAATCCATTTTTTGCCGCAGATCAGCGGCGGATATGCTGAAAAGCGTTCGGCAAGTCGCCTAAGCGGTCTAATGTTGTCACGTCCACAAAACGTCACAGAGCGGAACAAAGTCTGGCTTAACACATCAAGCATCAATCTGAATCAATGCGAATCTCTCCGCCATTGCAAGCAGTTTAAAGTTAAGTACAATACGGGACGCTGGCCGGGGTTTGCCCCCCTTTTCCCGGTTGGCTTTGGGCCGGGCGGAGCAATCTGCCCGGCCTGAGTTTTTTTGCGCTAACTAAATGTTAATCGAGTGGCGGACGAAAGTGCGCGGCCCGCTTCAAGACATGAAGACTTCGCGCACGTGATTGACGTCGTTGTATTCGCGCACCTGCGCCAATTTGTCGCCCTCGAAACGGAAGTAGAAGTGATAGCGGTTCGCATACTTCTTTCCGTTGCCGGCGACGGTGTCCGATTCGGCCTGGATTGCGACGTGCGGTCCTTCCGCAATCACCGTATGGATTTTGATGTTGAGCCCCTTGGGGAACATCGCCGCCATGGTCGCGGTCATGCCCTTGATGAACGTTTCCTTGCCCCGCTGCGGCACGACACCGGGCAGACGGCCCATCATCTCGAATTCGAAATTGTCCGCGAGCAGATCGCCGAGGAACTTCGCATCGGGCTTCTCGAGCGTCAGCAGGAACGTGCGCGCCTTTTCTTTCTCTTGTTGAGGTGTCATGAATTTTCTCCCTCGCTCTCAGCGCCGAATGACTAATACCGCGCAGCTCGCATGGCGGATCACTTTCTCCGTGGTTCCGCCGACCAGGATCGAGTCGCCGCCGGTGCGGCCATGGCTCGACATCACGATCAGGTCGATGCCGTGTTCGCGCGCATAGTCGCCGATTTTGCTTGCGGGCGATCCGACGATGGTAGCGGTGGTCACTTTCTTCGAATTCTCCAGCTCGTCCTTCTTGATCCGAAGGAGTTCCTCCTCCGCCTGCTCGATCATCGCGGCCTCGCGCGCGATCTCGCGTCCGCCGACCGGAATCGCCTCGACCCCGAGCATATGATGCGGAACCACGACGTGGAGCAAGTGCAGCTCGTCGGAGTTGACTTCTTTGGCGAGCTCCCACGCGGACGCCAGCGCCTTCATCGAAGGTTCCGAAAAGTCGATCGGTGCGAGGATTTTCTTAACGTTATGAATCATCGATGCCTCCAAGGGTGATTCTCGATACCACGGCGTTTGCGGTCTCGCAAATGGGCTACGGCAGCGCGAACGACCCTCTTTGCCGAGTAAAGAGTAGTTCCCGACAACTTCCAAGATAAAGGCCTGATGCGCGGAAAGCGACCCTTTTTCGGAAGCCTCGATGGCCGCGGTGAGAGGGCTTGATGAAGCCGCATCTTACTCAGCGCGTCCTCCCGCGATTATGGAATTCTGCTCTCATACACCTCGCCCGATGGGCGAGGTTGGTTCCTCGCCGGGACGTTCGCTGCGCTCACGCCCGTCCTCTCCCATCGTCGGGCGAGTGAATTCCCGTCGGAGAAAGAAAAGAGGATTGTCTATTCCACCCGGCGAAGCACCGCCAGCGAGCGCGCCTCGATGCGCAACTTGCTTCCCGCATTCAGTGCGGGCGCGCGGCCGTTATCGCGGGTGTTAGTGTCGAATACCTTTTCGAAACGCGTGCCCCATGCGCCGTCGGGCAGGATGAAATCCAACCCGTCGTGATACGCATTGAACAGCAGGTAGAAGCTGTCGTCTTTGAACGGCTCGCCGCGATGATCCACGCCTCCGATGGCGTCGCCATTGAGGTACACGCCGATCGATTTGGCGAATCCGCTGTTCCAGTCCTCATCGGACATCGGTTTGCCGTCGGGCTTGAACCATCCGATGTCGCTGACCTCATTGCCGCGAATCGGACGGCCCTGGAAAAATCGGCGGCGGCGGAAGTTGCAATGATTTTTGCGAAACTCGATCGCGAGGCGCGCGAACTCGAGCAGATCGCGATCGGCCTGGTCCCAACGAGTCCACGAAATCTCGTTGTCCTGGCAGTATGCGTTGTTGTTGCCGCGCTGAGTGCGGCCGATTTCATCGCCTCCCAGCAGCATGGGCACGCCCTGCGAGAACATCAGCGTGGCGATGAAGTTGCGCTTCTGGCGCGCGCGCAGCCTATTGATTTCCGGATCGTCGATCGGTCCCTCGGCGCCGCAGTTCCACGAGCGATTGTTGCTCTCGCCGTCGCGATTGTCTTCGCCGTTGGCCTCGTTGTGCTTGTCGTTGTACGAGACCAGATCGTGCAGCGTGAAGCCGTCATGCGCGGTGACGAAGTTGATGCTCGCGTAGGGCCGCCGTCCGCTCCACGCATACAGGTCGCGAGCTGCCGGTGAGGCGCGCGGCGAATTCGTTGAGCGTCTGATCGGCGCCGCGCCAGTAGTCGCGCACGCAATCGCGATACTTGCCGTTCCATTCCGACCACAACGGCGGGAAATTGCCGACCTGATAGCCGCCCTCGCCCACGTCCCACGGCTCCGCGATCAACTTGACGCGCGAGATCACCGGATCCTGCTGGATGATGTCGAAGAACGCGCTCAGCCGATCGACCTCGTGCAGCTCGCGCGCGAGCGTCGCCGCGAGGTCGAAGCGAAAGCCGTCGACATGCATCTCGAGTGATCCAATAGCGCAGGCTATCCATGATGAGTTGCAGCGTGCGCGGATGACGCATGTTCAGGCTGTTGCCGCATCCGGTGTAGTCCATGTAGAAGCGACGGTCTTCGGTGAGGCGATAGTAGGTGGCGTTGTCGATGCCGCGGAACGACAGTGTCGGGCCGAGATGATTGCCCTCGGCGGTGTGGTTGTAGACCACGTCGAGAATCACCTCGATGCCGGCGCGATGGAACTCCTTCACCATGTTCTTGAATTCGGAGACCTGCTGCCGCAGCGTCCCGGTCGACGGAGTAGCGAACATCGGGCGCGAAAAATCCGATCGAGTTGTAGCCCCAATAGTTGGTCAGCTTCTTTTCGACCAAGTGCCTTTCGGCGACGAAGTGATGGACCGGCATCAGCTCGACCGCGGTAATGCCGAGCCGCTTCAGATGATCGATCACCGCGGGATGCGCAAGGCCGGCATACGTTCCGCGAATATTCTTCGGGCAGCGCGGCATGCAGCTTCGTCATGCCCTTGGTGTGAAGCTCATAGATGATGGTGTCTTCCCATGGAATCGACAGCCGCCGATCGCCTTCCCAATCGAACCACGGTTCGGTGACCACGCTCTTTGGCGCGAACGGTGCGCTGTCGCGATCATCCTTTTGCAAGTCCTGCTTCTCGCTTCCGATCGCGTAGCCGAACAGCGCATCGTTCCAATCGATCGTGCGATCGATCGCCTTGGCGTAGGGATCCAGCAACAGCTTGGCGGGATTGAATCGATGGCCGTTGGCCGGCTCGTAGGGTCCATGCAACCCGATATCCATAGCGCTGTCCGGGGCGGATGCCGGGAAAATAGACGTGCCATACGAAGCCGGTCTGCTCGGGCACCGCGATGCGCGCTTGCTGTTGCATTGCCGTCGTCGCCGCCAAACAGGCAGATCTCGACGCCGGTGGCATTTTCGGAAGCGAGCGCGAAATTCACGCCGGCGCCGTCCCAGGTCGCGCCGAGCGGATAAGGTTTTCCTGGTAAGGTTTTCATGGCTCTGGTTGGACGATTAGCGGCGCTGCCGCATTCGCCATGCAATCGTGACGGATTATGCGGCTGTCGCAAAAAAGAGCGCGAGGCGAACGTCATGCGACGCGCGGCCTCGCGCTCAGACGTGAACGGATGGCCCTGGAATCGGCTAGCGCTTGCTTCGGATCGATATCATCTCGCGATAGATGCGCTCGTACTTCTCCGCCATCACCTCGACCGCAAAGCGCCGCTCGTATTCTTCACGGCATGCCAGCGCGCGAGATGCTGATCCACCTTCTTGACCGCCGCGACCAGGTCGTCGAACTCCGATGCGATGAAGCCGGTGACGCCGTTGCGCATCACTTCGGGAACCGAGCCGCAGGGGCGCGCGATCACCGGCGTGCCGCACGCCATCGCTTCGATCATCACCAGGCCGAATGGCTCGGGCCAATCGATGGTGAACAGTAACGCGAGCGCATTGCCGAGGAATTCGCTCTTTTGCAGTTCGTTTATTTCGCCGATGAACTCGACGCCGGGCGCTTCCGTGATCATCGGTTCGATGATGGTCTTGAAATACTCGCGATCGACATCGTCGACCTTGGCCGCGATCTTCAGCGGAATGCCGGCTTTGCGCGCGACCTGGATCGCGATGTCCGGTCGCTTCTCGGGCGCGATGCGTCCGAGGAACGCGAGGTACTTGCCGCCATTGGCACTGTAGTGGAGATGCTCGCGCGGCACGCCATGATGAACCGTCGAAACCCAATTCGCGAAAGGCAGCGGCTTGCGCTGCGCGTCGCTGATGGATATCACCGGGCGATCCTTGAATTGCTCGAAAGATCGGAACCAGTTCCTCGAGATCGAGTCGTCCGTGCAAAGTGGTAATGCTCGGTGTTGCAACGAGGCGCGAAAACGCGAAGGTCCAGTAGTCGACATGGCAATGAATGATGTCGAAATCGTCGGCGTGCTCGTAGACCTCGGCTGAGCATCGCCATATGGTTGCCCGAATCCGTTGGCCGCTACCTGCGCGAGGCCTGCCAGACGCAGCGCGGTAGGAAATCCGGAGTGCAGCTTCGCTGACGTTTGCGAGTCGCCGGACGCGAAGAGCGTGACTTGATGGCCGCGACGCACCAGCTCTTCCGTGAGATACGAGACCACTCGCTCCGTGCCGCCATAGAGTTTCGGTGGCACGCTCTCGTAAAGCGGTGCGACCTGCGCGATTCGCAGCGGGCGCGGACGCTCATGGTGGTCGACTCTCGGGGACGTTCAACTTCAACCGTGGAAATCAACTCAGACATGTGAAACACCTGTTAAGTATGGCGCAAGTGTCGCGGAACCTGTGGCAGGCCACCGCCGTCAGGATGGCTGGCCGTTTTGGCATTTTCGCAAGTCCCGTTCCACCGGCGCTTACTCGGATTCTAAGTGGCCTTTGGTGCTTTGACGGTCTACGAAGCAAACATTCATCAGCGAAGGGAATTTCAATGCCTCAAAACGTCAGTGACGCGACGCAAAACGTCATCAAGGTGCGAATCGACGGCGATATAGCTTATCTTGCGCTAAATCGCCCTGAGAAACGAAATGCCATAAACAACGATGTGTTACGGGCGTTACCAAGGGCGCTTGAGGAAATCGATCGCCGTGAAGTTCGCGCGGTCATTCTGTCTGGCGAAGGCGCTGCCTTTTCCGCAGGCATCGACTTCACCTCGCTCGCCTCGGATACCGGCGCGCCAAACGGCTCCGGCGACGGGCCCGACCTGATTCGCTTCCGACGCTTCGTCCATGGCTCGCAAATGTCGCTCGATGCCTTGGAGCGAATCGAGAAGCCGGTCATCGCCGCGCTGCACGGATATGTCGGCGGGCTGGGGCTCGAACTCGCGCTCGCATGCGATGCGAGGATCGCGGCGGCGGGAACCAAGCTCGGGCATGCCGGAGACGCGCATCGGCCTGGTGCCCGATGTCGGCGGCACGACCCGACTGACGCGGACAGTCGGCTACGCGCGCGCCAAGGAACTCATCATGACGGCGCGGCTGATAGATGCGGACGAAGCGGAGCGCATCGGGCTGGTCAATCGCGTGGTCGCCGCCGGCACGCACATCGCGGCGGCGGAGGAACTCGCGCGCGAGATCGCACGCAACGCGCCGCTCGCGGTCGGGCTCGCCAAGCGCATCATCGACATCGGGCATAGCACCGACAAATCCACTTTTATGGATCTCGAGATGCTCGCGCAGACATCGCTATTTCAGACCGAGGATTTTCGCGAAGGCGCGGCCGCGCTGGTGCAGCGTCGCGAACCGAAGTTCAAAGGGCGGTGAGGCGGATCTCGAATGAAGCCTCGAAGCGCGCACCAGGCGAAAGCTCGAGCATTCCGCTATCGATGCCTTTCGCCGCGAGGTTGAAGGCATTCGGGCCGCAGGTGTAGGGCTCCAGCGCGACGACATCAGGCGCGGGCGGCGCGAACACCACGAGGTTGCGGAAAATCGGCGCCGCGCGCAGCTCGAGCGCCATCTTGAGTGGCGGATCGATCATTCGCGCTGCGCACTCGCCGCGTTTCGCATCGAGCGTGTAGGCGTCATCCAATGTGTCGAGGCCGAGTTTCACCGGACGGCGCAAATCGAACCTTCCCTGCGCCACCGCAAGTTCACCGCTCGGCAACAGCCGACTATCGAGTTGCCAGTGACGATCGATGTCGCCCTCGACCTCGATCGCCGCGCGCGTGCTCTTCGGATCGAGCGGCGCATGAAAATACGGATGCGCTCCGATTCCGAACGGCATCGGACCATCGCCGACATTTTCGACCGCGGCGTGAAGGCGCAGTCCATTGCCGACTTCGTAGTCGAGGTCGAGCACAAACGGGAACGGCCACAGCTTCGTCAGGTCCGCATCGGCGCGCGAGTCGAGCCGCGCCGCGACGAAGTACGGACCGCGCCGCGTGACCTGAAAGACGCGATTGTAGGTCAGGCCGTGAATCGCGCAGTTATGCGAGGGATCGTTGATGGGCAATTGGACCTCGCGCCCGCGATACGAGAAGCGGCCATCGGCGATGCGCCCTGGCCATGGAAACAGGATCGGGATGCCGGAGCGAAACGGATGCGCTTTCCAGTCGGCCTCGGGATCCTTCGGGCCCGCAACGACATCGAGTGAACCGACGCGATAGCTATGGCATTGAAAGCCGGCCTCGGGAACGATGACGGCGCTTTCGGCCTGCGCCTCGATAGTTATGAATTCCACGGCTGATTCCTCGCGCGAAAATCAAAGCGTATCGCATCATAAATAGCAGAGGCTAATGCGGATACCCGGGGCCACCGCGCATCGCGCGAAGATTCACAAACAGATTCGCGAACATTTCGCAAACAAGAAAAGTGCGGGGACTCTGTCGGAGCCATATTCGGCGCTGGATGAGCGCCGAGCAAGGATGGATGCTTGCCGATGCGACAATTCCGCACCGGCCGCGGTTGGACCGAACCTTCAGCTATCCGCGCGCGCTCGTGCGATTGTTGCTGCGAGCCTGCGCTTCATTGACGCGGATCGGACGCCCTTTGATATCGCGTCCATTCAACTTCTTGATCGCCGCGTCAGCAGCTTCGTCGGATGCCATTTCTACAAAGCCGAAGCCACGCGATCGGTTGGTCGCACGATCCATGATGACCTGCGAACTGTCGACCTTGCCCGCCTCTGAAAAAGCATCCTGCAGATCCTGATCCGTAACCGTCCAAGCCAGATTACCAACGTACAATCTTCGACCCATTACCGTCTCCCGTCGCACAACGCGAACATTTGCCCCATGCGGACGAACCGCATCGTCAGAAGTAATTGCCCGAACTTATTAGAGGCAATCGAGGAGAAAAGGAGGCTGGCGGCGTGCATCTGTTAACTACGTTGCGCATTTTTATACCATCGCGCCATTTGCAAGCATAGTGGTCATCAATCTGCAAGTGGGGGTCAAAACCTGCCACTTGAGGCTTACCGACGCGCGATCAGTACGGATGTATCGATCAGAGTTTATCTGCAGCAATGAGTAGTAAATGAGAAGCTAAAACGACCAAAAACAAGCTTTGACGCGAACCTTACGGAGGTTTCTGGAAATGTCCGCCCCAGGGCTCGCATCACAGAAATTTCGCAGATGCGCTCGCTGATGCAAAATATTTGGAGAAACATAGTCGCCGCTTAATATGCTCATTCGAGCCGGCGACGATTAGTTAGTTCGGGACTCCGAGTAACTATCAATCCGATACTCGCCGATACTCGCCAAATACTCAGTCGCTATTCGATCCTGAAAAATCAATTACTCAGACTCTACCAATTCAAATGTATTTCCGCGCAACCAAACTGTCATAGTCTCGTCATACTTCTTGATGGTAAATTGGAGCGAGGAGAGCCGATCCCGATGCCACGCAAACGCCGCGCTGCGACTCCCGCAACTTCCGCCTTCCGCAGGTTCAGCAGCAAGCCCGATCTCTGATGATCAATCTGCGCAAGGAAATTCGCGCCAAGGAAACCGAGCTGCGCAGGCTTAAGGAGGAAGAATCGCGGCTCAGCATGCTCATCGGAGGTCCCGCATCGACGGCGCGGGCAGCCTCGGCACGCACCACAACTCGTGGCGGCAGGGTCAACTGGCTCTCGGTCCTCGCGCAACTTCCGCGACAATTCAAGGCCGCCGATGTCCGCCGTGTCGGGGGTCTGGAGCTAAACGTCCCTCGGAAGTCTTCGCCGCGATCACGCGATGGATCCAGATGGGATCGGCGCGGCGCAAAGCGCGCGGAGTGTACGAGAAAGTCTAGGACCTCATCGCGATTCGATTCGCTCGTGGCAGTTAAAACCATCGAATGGCGCGGCGACACCGTGCGCATGATCGATCAGCGCTTGCTCCCCGGGCGCGAAACCATCCGCATCTACAAAGACTATCGCGGCGTGGGCGAGGCGATCCGCACGATGGTGATTCGCGGCGCTCCCGCGATTGGCGTCGCGGCCGCGATGGGCGTCGCGCTCGGCATCCGCGGCTATGCGGGCACGCGTGCGCAGGCGCGATTCGAAGTCGTCGCGAAAGCGCTCAAGGCGACGCGCCCCACCGCGGTCAATCTCGCGTGGGCAGTCGATCGCATGGGCCGCGTGCTGGAAGCGAATCTTTCTCTCGATGAATTGAAATTGTTTCGCCGCATGCGCGCGGAAGCGATCGCGATTTACAAGGAAGACCTCGCAGTGAATCGCTCGCTGGGACGCTTCGGCGCCGAACTGCTCGCGCAATCGACCACCGTCCTGACCCATTGCAATGCCGGCGCGCTGGCGACTGCGGGAGATTATGGGACCGCATTGGGTGTGGTGCGCGCCGCGCGCGATGCGGGAAAAAAAATCGCCGTCTTCGCCGATGAGACCCGCCCGTTCCTTCAAGGCTCGCGGCTGACGGCATGGGAACTACAAAAAGACAAAATTCCCGTCACTGTGATCGCCGACAATATGGCGGCGACGGTATTGCGCCGCGGCGGCATCGATTGCGTGATCGTCGGGACCGATCGCACCGCGGCCAACGGCGACGTCGCGAACAAAATCGGAACTTATCCGCTCGCGGTGATGGCGCATCGCCACAATGTTCCCTTCTATGTCGCCGCCCCGCTCTCCTCGATCGATCTCGACTGCGCCACCGGCGACGAGATTCCGATCGAGGAGCGTTCCGGCCTCGAACTCACCGAATTCAAAGGCAAGCAGGTCGCGCCCAAGGGCGTGGCGACCTTCAATCCCGCCTTCGATGTGACCCCGCATGACCTGGTGACCGCGATTATCACCGAGCGCGGCGTCGCGTTTCCTCCCTACCTGAAAGCCTGAAAAAACTGAAGGAGCACGCTTAGCGGCGCGCTCCTTCAATACTCATTCGACTGGTAATCGATAGCTATTCCTGCAGATGGTCGAGGTACTCGGCGAGACCATAGCCGATTTTGTCGCCCCATCGCCATTCAGTCATTCCTTCTGCGATTCGAGTGACTATTCCCGCGCGCCGATTGCGTAGTGGAATCATCGACAGAACTTTCGCCGGTAATGACTATAGGCTCGCCGCCATCCGCAGTAGCGCAAGTCACCTTGATACGATCGTGAAGCTGCTGCTCGCCGGCAAATTCGGTTTCGATATCCACCTTGGTGATGTTCACCGTCGGCTGACCCTTGCGCACCATGAAGCCGCCTGGATGCTCACTGCCGTCGCGATTCACCGTGATCACTCGCCATCCCGCCGATGCCCTCGTCGAAGTTCATCGTGAGCCATCGATAGTACTTCGGCGCCTGCCAGTAGCGCGGCCCCCAGCTATGATCGCGCAGTCCGAGCCCATCGAATTTGAAATCTGCCGCGCCATCGATTTTGAGCGTGCCCGTCGCGTGGCCTAACTGCTCGAGATGGCCTTTCGCGAACTGCTGGCTCGCATCGCCCGAAGGCTTCAGGCTTTCCCATCCGCTCGCGGTCTTCTCGCGCATCTCGCCGCCCCATCCCGGCGCGGTGCCGCAATAGTCGAGGCTCAACTCGCACGCCGCATATGGATTGTTCTTGAACGCCGACGGTCGGCTCCGCCATCTCGAGCGGATTTTTCAGGATGCAGAGCTTGCCGTGATAGCTCACGCGATGATGCTCGAACGGCTTGACCACCTCGAACTTCAGCCCGCCGGCGTCATGCGATTGTTGTTGGTGATCTCGGGGCGCTTGAACATGAAGCCGACTCTGCCGTCTGGCAGATAGATGCAGATGGTCATCTCGGCGGCGCCTTCGTTGGGACGATTGCCCATTCGGACGAAGCCGCCCGCGCGCTGATTGCGATCGAAGAAGTTGTAGTATGCGCTCTCGTTGAAGTTCGATTCGCCGGTGTTCTGATGCATCAGATCATCGGTTTCGAGAAGCACCACTTTGCGTTCTGCCATTTGAAGTCTCCTGATCTGGCGTTCATAACTTCTATCGCGCGCGGTACGGGCGGTCCAACTGCTCCACTGCAATGATCAGGAGCGGCGGCCGGCGAGGTGCGCGAGGCCATCGCCGAGCAAGATTGAATCCGAGCACCGAAAAGCCAATCGCGATTCCGGGCGCGGTCGTCAGATGAGGCGCGACCAGCAGAAATGCGCGGCCAGCTTCGAGCATGTTGCCCCAACTCGGCGTGGGCGGCAGTCGCGCCGAGGCCGAGAAACGACAACGACGCTTCCGCGACGATGATTCCGCCGATGCCGAATGTGGCTTGCACTGCGAGTGGTCCCGCGATGCCCGGCAGCAGATGACGCATCAGGATCCGCGACGGCGCAGCGCCTAGCGTGCTCGCCGCCTGGACATAATCGCGCTCGCGCAGCGAGAGAACTTCCCCGCGCACCAGTCGCGCATAGCCGGTCCATCCCATCGCCGTGAGCGCGATGACGAGGTCCGTCAGACCCGGGGCCGAGAATCGCGGCGAGCGCGATCGCGAGCAGGAAGCCGGGAAATGCGAGGATGATGTCGACGAAGCGCATCACGAGGGAATCGATGCGCTCGCCGGCGAGCGCCGCCGATCCTCCGATGACGCTGCCGACCACTAGCGAGAGCGAAACTACACAAATCGATACGGCTAGCGAAATCCGCGCGCCAGTCAGCAGTCGCGCGAGCATGTCGCGCCCGAGCGCATCGCATCCCAGCGGATGACGCGGCGTTAGGTCCCGCGAGCGCGAGACGCAAGTCGATCGCGAGCGGATCGCGATGCGCGAGCAACGGGCCGAAGATTCCCATTACGATCAGAATCGCGACCAGGGTTGCGCCGATTCCGAGCGAGAGATTTTGCCGGAATCGCTTCACGCTCGGCCCAGCCGGATACGTGGATCGATGATTCCATAGACCACATCGATCGCCATGTTCACGACCACGTAGGTGAGCGCGAAGGTCAGCACGCAGCCTTCGACCAGCGGATAGTCGCGCGCGCTGATCGCCGTGATCATCAGCCGCCCGAGTCCCGGCCACGAGAAAATCACTTCCGTGATGATCGAGCCGGTGAGCAGTCCGCCGAGTTGCAGGCCGAGCACCGTTATTACCGGCGTCAGCGCATTGCGAAGTCCATGGCGCATCAGCGCGGCGTTGGCGCTCAGCCCCTTCCCAATCGCGGTGCGCATATAGTCGGACTCCCGCACCTGCGCGAGGCTCTGGCGCAGCATCCGTGCGAGGATCGCGGCGAGCGCGGTGCCGAGCGTGATCGCAGGAAGGATGAGATGCGAGAGAGCCGCCGCGTCCGGTCAGCGGAAGCCATCGCAACTTGAGCGAGAAGAGAATCATCAGCAGCGGGCCGAGATAAAGATGTGGAATCGAGATGCCGAGGACCGCAAATCCCATCGCGCCGAGATCGGCGGGACCGTCAGGATTGGCGCCTGCGACGAGGCCGAGCGGAAACGCGATCGCGATCGCGACGATGAGTCCCGCCAGCGCAAGTTCGAGCGTAGCCGGGAAACGTTGCACGATGAGATGCGCGACCGGCTCGTGCATCGAGATCGATTCGCCGAGGTCGCCTTTCGCGAGGCTGCCGAGAAATGCCGCGTACTGCTTCCACAGCGGACGATCGAGGCCCAGCTCATGCCGCATGCTCTCGATATCCGCCGGCGCGGCCATATCGCCGAGCATTGCGACTACAGGATCGCCGGGGACGAGGTGTATCAGCGCGAAGGTGATCGTCGCGACGCCGAGCGCGACCGGAATCAGCGCGAGCAGGCGGCGTCCGAGATATCCGATCAAGGGCCGATCACTCAGATGGCTTCGCGAGCGTCAGATCGGCGATCGCGAGCAGGCTTCCATTCGGATAGGGTCTGAAGCCCGCGACCGCGCGATCCATCACCACCACATTGTCCTGCCACCATAGGGACACGTACGGCAGATCGTCGGCCGCGAGGCGCTGAACTCGCGCGTAGATTTCTTTGCGCGAAGTCTCATCGATAGTGGCATCGCCCAATTCGACCAGCCGATCCATCTCGGGGTTTGAATAGTAGCCGCGATTGAGGCCGTGCGGCGGGGTCATCGTGGAATCGAAGACCATATAGAAATGATGCGGGTCGCGAATCCCGATCCACGGCATCGCGGCGATATCGAAATTGCCGCGCTGCAAGTCGTCATAGAAAGTCGCCCACTCATTGCTGCGGATGCGCACCTCGATACCGACGCGCCGCAGCATCGCCTGCATGATCTCGCCCATCCGCATCCCTTCCGGCGCACATTTGTACACGAGGATCAGTTTTCGCTTCTCGTTGTAGCCCGCGGCCTCGAGCAACTGCCGAGCGCGCTGCGGGTCGTATGGATATGTGGTCACATCGCCCGCGTAGGCCCAGTTTTCCGGCGTCAGGATTCCGGTCGCTAGGCGCGCGGTGCCGCGCAGATATGAGCGAATGATCTCCTCGCGATCGATCGCGTATGCGATCGCTTGCCGCACGCGCTTATCTCGCAGCGCGCCGTCGCGAAAGTTGAACGTGAGATACCAGTAGGTCGTGCCGGCTGACGTAACGACTTCGAGACCACTTTGCGATCGTAGATAAGGAAGGAGATCGGCCTGGATGTCATTGGGCGCGAGATCGCAGATATGCTCGACCAATTCGAGCGCGCGCACCGTCGGATCGGGCACCACTTTGAAGACAATTCCCTGGATCGCATTCGCCGATGCATTGCGTGCGGGATTGCGATCGAGCACGACGCGGTCGTCGCGCTCGAACTCCAGCAGCTTGAAGGGTCCGCTTCCGGGCGGCGTATCGAGGCCATTCGAACTTCGCGCTGGAGTGCCATCGGGCACGATGCCGAGCATCGCCATCTCGAGCGCCGGCGCATAGGGGCCGCGGGTCGTCATCTTGATGGTGTAGTCGTCCAGCGCGTCGATGGACTTGAGCTGTTTGAATCCACCGGCTTTCGGGGAAAGGTTCGCGTGGTCATTGACGAAATCGAAAGTGTATTTGACGTCGCGCGCGCTCAGTTCGCGGCCATCGCTGAAACGAACTCCGCGACGCAGGTGAAAAATTATTTCGGTCGGCGAAATCCGCTCGACCTTTTCCGCCAGGTCACCGGCGAAGCCCCCCTGCGAGTCGAGCCGCACCATCGGATCGAACATCAACTCGACGATGCGCTCGGAAATCGCGTCAGTCGCATAGCGCGGATCGAGCGCAGTCGGAGAGGTTTCGATATCCACTTGAATGAACCCCGGCGCGAGCCTCGCGTGCGTCCGCGCGCATCCCGCACATGCCGCCAACGCGGCTACCAGGATCGTCGCCGCTGATCTTCGGATCGTCGATTTCATTTCGAAACGCCACGATGATAGCAGAAGCGCGCGAGTCGCCGCTTTGCGGCGCAATCGCGAACGGCGATATAGTCCGCGCGATCATCTCTCAAATGATCCACGGCGAACAAAATCTCACGGCGGGAATTCATATGAGACTCAAAGACAAGGTGGCGCTTATCTCGGGCTCGGGCTCCGGAATCGGTGAGGCGACGGCGAAGCGGCTCGCATCGGAAGGCGCGTCGGTCGTCGTGGTCGATCTCAATGAGGAAGGCGCGCGCCGCGTCGCCGAGGAGATTCGCAAAGCTGGCGGCAAGGCCGAAACGCACAAGGCAAACATCGCGAACCCGACCGAAGTCGAGGGCATGATCAAGTTCGCGGTCGACAAGTTCGGCCGGCTCGACATCCTGCACAACAACGCGATTCGGTTGTATACCGGCCGCGTGGGCGAAATGCCGCTGGAGAATTTCCGTAAGAGTCTCGAGGTCGGCCTGACCGCGTATTTCTATTCGACCCAATGCGCTCTTAAAGTGATGGTGCCTCGGGGCACCGGCGCGATCATCAATACCGGATCGGTGTCGGGCCTCTATGGCGACTACGGTCTGGGGGCCTACAACGCGCTGAAGGCGGGGGTAATCAACCTCACGCGCACGACGGCGATCGAGTACGCGCGCAAAGGCATTCGATGCAATGCGGTGTGCCCGGGTGCGATCCGGACGCCGCCAATCCTGAAGACGATCGAGGCGTCGCGCGATCACGGCAAATCAATGGAGCGCGCGATCCCGATGGGACGCTACGGAGAGCCGATCGAGATCGCGAATGTGGTGCTATTCCTCGCGTCCGACGAGGCCTCGTATGTCAACGGCGCGTACATCGTTGCCGATGGCGGACTGACGGCGCAGACCGGTATTCCGAGCATCACCGGTGACACTGCCGACTGAGAGCGGATTCGCATGAATCGACGTTCAGCCCTTCGACTCCTCGCAACGACAGCTGCAGCGGCCGCGCTGTGGCCCTTGTCGAAAGCTACTTCCAGTTTGATGGAGACTCCGATGAGCAACTCCACAGCGTCCAACTCCAAGACTTCTAAGATGCCGGTGATCTTTCTCGCGCATGGCAGCCCGATGCTGCTCGATTCGCATCGATGGATCGGCGAGCTCAAGCAGTGGGCTGATGCGATGCCGCGTCCGCGCGCGGTCCTCATGATCTCGGCGCATTGGGATCAGCGTCCGGTCGCATTGGGCGCGACGCGAACCGTCCCGCTGGTCTACGACTTCTATGGTTTCCCCGATCGCTACTATCAGGTCACGTATCCCGCGCCGGGAGCGCCCGAACTCGCGTCGCGTGTGCGCGAGTTGCTGCGCGACGCGAAGACGGAATTCATGGACGAAGCGGATCGCGGCCTCGATCACGGCGTATACGTGCCGATGAAGTGCATGTATCCGAATGCCGACATGCCGACGCTGCAAATTTCGCTACCCGGACTCGAACCGAAGACGGTGTATGCACTTGGGCAGGCACTCGCGCCGCTGTGCGACGAGGGCATCTTGGTCATCGGGAGCGGATTCCTCACGCATAACCTCCGCGCGATCAGCGACAGCACGCCCGCGTGGGCCGCGGACTTCGATAAATGGATCGCCGATGTGCTGAAACGCGATGACGTGGATGCGCTGCTCGACTATCGCGCTCGAGCGCCCGGCGTCGAGTACGCGCTGCCGACGCACGAGCACTTCGTTCCCGTGATCCTCGCGAAGGGCGCGGTATCAGGCGCGCGCGTGCCGACGAGTTTTCCGATCACCGGATTCGTCGGAGGATCGCTGACGCGCCGCTCCGTGCAGTTCGGATAGCTACGCGTTGCGGATCGTCAAGCCTCCGTCGACCGGAATCACTGCGCCGGTAAGATACGACGCCGCCGGAAGGCACAGGCTCACCGTCATGTGCGCGACCTCTTCCGGAAATCCATAGCGCTTAAGGGCGGTGCGCCGCTTGCCGAAAATCGTCTTGTGCTCCTCGGGAATCGCGTCGGTCAGCGCGGTGCGAATCGGCCCGGGACAGATGCAATTCACCGTGATTCCCTCGGGACCCAAATCCACCGCGAGCCCGCGCGTGAGGCCGATGACGCCGGTCTTCGCGACGACATAAGGCGTATCGCCGGGCGTCGCACCGAGCCCTTCGGTCGATGCGATATTGACGATCCGGGCCGCATCGGATTTGCGCAGATGAGGCAGCGCCGCGCGCACGAGCCGCTGCTGCGCGGTGAGCAATCCTCCGATCGCGCGATCCCAAATGCGATCGTATTCGGGACCGTCGACCGGATGAAATGCGCCGAAGCCGGCGTTGTTGATCAGGATGTCGAGGCGCCCGAAGCGCGCCGCAACCTCTGCGACCACGCGCTTGATGTCGTCATGACTCATCACATCGAGACGCCATCCGTGCGCGGTGCCGCCCTCGGATTTGATTTCGTCGACGACGCGCGCGACTCCCGCCTCATTTATATCCGTGACGGCGACCAGCGCGCCTTCGCTCGCGAACACGTGCGCGGTCGCGCGGCCCATCCCGCTCGCGGCGCCGGTGACAAGCACCGCGCGACCTTTGAGCGAGCGATTTAGTTTCTTGATGGCATCCATTGCAGTCTCCTCTTGAGTCTTCCCTCGCAGGTCTCTTGCGGCTCAGAAACGCAGTCCTGTCAATGACCGCGCGCACCGACAATATCGTCGATTGCCTTTTCGGGAAAACCCTTCCTCGATACTGTGATGTGTCCGACGCGGAGAAAACTATGGAATTCGAACGCGCGAAACTCGATATCGACGGGGCACGTGGGCATCCTCACGCTCAACCATCCCGAGGTGATGAACGCGGTCTCGACCGAAATGATCGGCGGCATCATGAGCGGGTTGGCCGAGGTCGAGAAGCCGAAGAACGGCGCGCGATGCCTCATCATAACCGGCGCGGGACGCGGCTTCTGCGCGGGCGCGAACCTGCAACCCTCGGGCAGCGCGGGTGGATCGCGCGATGCCGGTTCCGTCCTCGAGACGCACTACCATCCGATGCTGCGTAAGCTGCGCGAGTTGCCGATGCCGATCGTGACCGCGGTGAACGGCGCGGCGGCCGGAGTCGGCATGAGCCTCGCGCTGATGGGCGATATGGTGATGTGCGCGCGCTCGGCATATTTCCTCCAGGCGTTTCGGCGCATCGGGCTGGTGCCCGACGGCGGCTCGACCTGGATTCTGCCTCGGCTGATCGGACGCGCGCGTGCGATGGAGCTTTCTATGATGGGCGAGAAATTGCCCGCCGAGAAAGCGCTCGAATGGGGCCTTATCTATCGCGTGGTCGACGATGCGAAGTTGATCGACGACGCGAAAGCATTGGCGCGCGACCTCGCGAGCGGCCCGACCATCGCGCTCAGCCTTATCCGCAAACTCTACTGGGACAGCAACGAAAACACCTACGAGCAACAGCTAAACCTCGAACGGCAGATGCAGCGCAAGGCCGGCAGCACTGCGGATTTCAACGAAGGCGTCCGCGCGTTCCTGGAAAAACGTCCGGCAAAATTCAAAGGGGAATAGGATCAAGATGAGCAACGCAACTTTGGCAATCAGAAATGCCCACATCGTCGATGGAACCGGCGCGCCGGCATTCAAAGGCGACGTAGCGGTCGAGCGCGGCAAGATCATCGCAGTCGGAAAATTCGAGGGTACCGCGGCGCGCGAAATCGACGCGAACGGCCACGTGCTCAGTCCCGGCTTCATCGATGTGCACACTCATTATGATCCGCAACTCTGCTGGGATCGCCTCGCGACGCCGAGCCTCGAGCATGGCGTGACCACCGTAGTGGTCGGCAACTGCTCACTGAGCCTCGCCCCGGTGCGCGCGGGCACAAGCAAGAAGCTCGTCAGGATGTTCGGCAAGATCGAGGACATCAAGGAACCGACCTTCGATGCGGGCGTGCCGTTTCGATGGCAGAGCTTCGGCGAGTATCTCGATTTCATTCGGCCTGGACTCGGCATCAACGTCGGCGCGATGGTGGGGCATTCGGCGTTGCGATTTTACGTGATGGGCGCCGCGAGCCAGGAGCGCGTAGCGACCGATGCCGAAATCGCGCAGATGTGCGAGCTGCTCGAAGAGGCGATGGCGGCGGGCGCCATCGGCATGTCGACCTCATACGTCGACATCGACGAGAACCTGCGCCCGGTCCCGAGCCGCTTCGCCGACATGCGCGAGAAGACCGCGCTGTGCAAGGCGATGGCGAAGAGCGGACGCGGCGCGCTGCAGACCGTGCCCTACCTCATCGATCCGGAGGAGCAGCTCAAGAACATCGAGGAGCTGGGCGAGCTGAGCCTCGCGAGCGGAATCTTCTGCACCATCGCGCCGATCATTTATAGCCCTGCGGCGCCCGACAACTGGAAGCGCAACCTCGCGAAGCTCGACGAGCAGCGCGCGCGTGGCGCCAAGGTATTCGGCCAATCGATGCCGCGCAGCTTCAACATCAATGTGCGGCTGTCCGAGACTTCGTTTCTGCTCTATGGCGTGCCGTCGTGGAACGCGCTGATGCAGCTTCCGATCGATGAGCGCATAGCAGGATTTGCCGATCCCGCCGCGCGTCCGAAGCTGGTGGAGGACGCCGAGCGTCGCTTCACTCCGCTATTCCGCGCGGCCACGGTAGGAGAAGTCTGCAATCCGAAGAACGAGCAGTATCGCGGAAGGTACGTTGCCGAAATCGCGAAGGCCGAAGGCAAGTCGATTCCCGCTGCGATGCTCGATATCGCGGTGACGGACGACCTTCGCACCGAATTCCAGATCAACAACGCGATTCATGCCGATCCGGAAATTGTGGTGCAGATTCTCAATCACCCCAGCATCCACATTGGTGCATCCGATGCGGGCGCGCACGTCGCGCAGTTCTGCGGCGCCGGCGACACCTGCGATCTGTTCGAGCGCTACGTGCGGAAGTTCGGCACGCTAAGCCTCGAGCGCGCGGTCCATCGCATCACCGCGGAGCCGGCGGATGCGTGGGGAATGAAAAATCGCGGGCGCATTGCGGTCGGCGCGGCGGCCGACCTCGTACAATTCGACGCCGCTACCATCGCGCGCGGCGACGAGGTCTTCGTCGAGGATTTCCCTGGCGAGGCGCGCCGTTACATCCGCCATGCACGCGGCATCGAACGCGTCATCGTCAATGGCGAGGTCGTCCGGGAATCCGATTCCTACACCGCCGCGCGGGCGGGCACGATCGTCTAGGAACTCGCGTAGGAGTTGTCTCGCCGGCAACCCTACATCTTACTGTGATCCCAGCTCGAGAATTTCTCGGGATGGAATCGAATCACGACGCGCTTGGTCGCTTGCGCCTCCAGCGCGCGATTCTGCTCGGGCGTGACCGAGTCGATGCCGCTCATCTTTTTGCCAACGAGGCGTAGGACTTCGTAGGTGTATTTGGGATCCTCAACGATCCCGGCGCGCCCTCGAATCATCAAGCCGCGCAGTTTGTTGTAGGCGGTCCCCGCTTCCCACATCATCGTCGCGCGCGGATCGCGCCGGATGTTTACTGCTTTCTGCGACTTACCATAGGTCGTCATCACGATGTCGCCGTCCTTAACGGCGTACCACATCGCGATCAGATGGGGATAACCGTCGCGCCCGTTGGTGGCGAGCATCGCAGTGCGGCCTTCGTCCATGAACTGGCGCGATTCTTCGGCGCTAAGTTGGATAGATTTTCTGCGATCCATCTTCGTTACTTCTTTAGGCGCGCGACGGCTTTGATTTCCACCAAACCGCCGGGAAATGCGAGCTCGGTGATGCCGATCGCGGTCCACGCCGGATACGGCGCGCTGACGTAGCGATCCTTCACTTTGGTAAACGCGCGGATGTTCTGCTGGAGGCCTACGTGGAAGGTGGTGATGTCGACGACATCACCGAACGACGCGCCCGCCGCGGTCAGCACCGACTTCAGCGATTCGAATGCCTGCGTGAATTGCGTCTCGGGGTCGCTCGACGCCTTGCCGTCCGCACCCAGCCCGATCACGCCAGAGCAGAAAAGGCGATCGCCATCTTTCACCGCGGGCGCGAAATGAAAGTTGTCATACAAGCTCTGCATTTCCGATGGAATGACAACACTGCTCTTGTCCATGAGGAATCTCCGATTTTGAAAGTACGACTACAATCGCGCGTCGCTGCGCGGGTCGTCAACTTGCGCGATCGTCGGACGATGTGGAAGCTGGGAGCTTATGCCGAAGTCATCGGAGAGCTGGCGCGACAAGGTCAGAATTTCGCAGGGCGACATCACCGAGTGTGCTCTGGATGCGATCGTCAACGCCGCGAACAACGACTTGATCCTCGGAGCGGGCGTCGCGGGCGCGATTCGCAGTAAAGGTGGGCCGGCGATTCAGCAAGAATGCGATCGCATCGGCAGGATTGCCTTGGGCGAAGCCGCGGTGACGACCGGCGGCAAGCTCAAGGCGAAGCTCGTCATCCACGCCGCGAGTATGCATCTCGGCGGCCGTACGTCGGAGGAGAATCTGCGCGCCTCGACGCGCAACTCACTCCTGCGGGCATCGGAGCGCAAGGTCGAGAGCATCGGTTTCCCGGCAATCGGCACCGGCATCGCGGGATTTCCACTCGATCGATGTGCGCAAGTGATGCTGGAGGAAGTCCGCGATCACCTCGCGGGCGAGACCTCGGTGCGATTGGTCGAGTTTGTGCTCTTCGATCGCGCAGCCTTTGACACGTTCCAGCGCGCCTTCGAGGAGATCCCCTAATCAGTGGACGGCGCCACCGCTGGCGGCGCCGCGCCGGAGCAATAGAAACGACGGGATCAGGAGCACCATCCAAATCGCCAGCACCCGATAGATGTCATTGAACGCGAGCATGGAGGCCTGCGCCTGAATCATTCCATATACTCCCGCGAGGCCCTGATGATTCCCGCCGATCATTTCGGGCGTATACAAAAAGCCATGCGCCCCGGCCATTCGCGGCGCTGCGTTGCTCATCCGCCATGCGTCAAACACCGAGAAGTGCTCGACCAGGTAGGACTGATGAATCTGCTGATGATTGACCAGGGTCGTCGTCATGTAGGAAATGCCTACTGCGGCGCCGGCGTTGCGCATCATGTTGTACAGGCTCGCCGCGTATCCCATCCGCTCGCGATTGACGACTGACAGGGTCGCGGCTGACAGCGTCGGAAAAATAAATCCCATCCCGACGCCCATCGTGATACTCGGCCAGATGACGACCCAACTGCTGACGTTCAGGTTCCACTTTGACATCGTCCATAGCGAGGTCGCCATCAGGACGAAGCCCACGCCGACCAGCGGTCGAGTGTCAAACTTGAATCTGGCGAGCTGCCCGATGAGCATCATCGAGACCATTGTGCCAAGCCCGCGCGGCGCCAGCACGAGGCCGGCCCTCCACGCCGTGTAGCCCATCAGCTCCTGGAGAAAAATCGGATTGAGCAGGCCGGTACCATAGAGCGCGAAGCTCATCGCGACGATCAGGCTTACCGAGAGATCGAAGGCCGGGATTGCCATAATGCGCAAGTCCAGAATCGGTTCCGAAAAGCGCAGTTCATGAATGATGAGGGTGAGGAACGCGGCGGCGGAGGCGGCCGTGAAGTACCATACCCACGCGGAACTGAACCAATCAGCGCGCTGTCCGCGATCGAGCACGATCTCCATCAGACCGAGGCCGAGCACGAGACATATGATGCCGATGTAATCGACGCGGCCGCCTTTCGCGCGGCGCTTTTGCAGATACAGCGGGTCATGCACGAAGGTATAGACCATCAGTAGCGCCGCCGCGCCGATCGGCAGGTTGATATAGAAGTTCCACCGCCAGTTCCAGTTGTCGGTGATCCATCCGCCCAGGGTCGGACCCATGATGGGCGCCACCATCAGCCCGACACCCCACATCGCCATCGCAAGTTGTTGTTCGGCCGGCGGAAAGGTCTCCATCAGGATCGCTTGCGATGACGGGATCATCGCCGCACCCGCCGCGCCTTGAATCAGCCGGAAGATGACCATCTCGTTGAGCGACGTTGCGGCGCCGCACAGCCCCGAGGCCGCGACAAACACCGCAACCGATGCCATGAAGTAGCGCTTGCGTCCGAAGCGCGACGAGATCCATCCCGTCATCGGGATCATGATGCCGTTGGCGACCAGGTAGCTGGTGACAACCCATGCGATCTCGTCGACACTGGCGGAGAAAGTGCCCTGCATGTGCGGCAGCGCTACGTTGACGATCGAGGTGTCGAGGACCTCGAGGGTCGTGCCGAGCATCACCGCGAGCGCGATCAGCCACTTCTGCGCGGAGCCCGCCTCGAGGTGCTGCTCGCCCGTTATTGCCGCGGCACTCATTCAGTCAAGGATAGTGATGGGAGCTTGTCCCAAGAAGAGGAAAGCGAGGGAAATTTACTGAGACGTAACATAAGAGTAATGACTTGTCTCTTTGAGACAGCTACCCTCGACTTATGCGCCTCGCGGCTATCGACGTCGGAACCAATTCAGTGCACATGGTGATTGCCGACGTGAATCGCGACGGCAATATCGACGTCGTCGACCGCGTTAAAGAGACCGTTCGCCTTGGCAGGCGCGCCTTCGAGACCGGCAGCCTCAGCAAGGAGTCGATGGATCTCGCGGTCCGCACGCTCAGCAACTTCCAGAAGCTTATCAAGGTCCGTCACGTCAATCGGGTTCGCGCGGTTGCCACCAGCGCGGTGCGCGAGACCAGGAACAGCGCCGAGTTCGTGGCGCGCATCCGGCGCGAGACCGGTATCAAGGTCGAGATAATTCCCGGCGCCGAGGAAGCCCGCCTGATCTTCGTCGCCGCTCGTCATGCGATGGGTCTCGAAGGCGGACCGCATCTGCTGGTCGATATCGGCGGCGGCAGCGTCGAGTTGGTGCTGGTGCGCAACGGCGAGCCGATATGGATGCGCAGCCTCAAGCTGGGAGTTTCGCGCCTCAGCGAGCAATTTCTCGCGGATGATCCTCCGACGCCGCGCCAGGTTCGCGACCTCGAGGCGCATCTCGCCGATGAGATGAACGATCTTCTGAAGAGTGCCAGGCGCGAGGGCGTCGAACGCGCGATCGGCACGTCGGGCACCGTCAATACGCTGGTCGCGATGGCGCGTGCGGCGCGCGGCGAAGAGCTGGGCCGGCTCGGCGGCGCGACCGCGACGGCGGAGGAGATTTCGCAAGTTCGGCGAAGTATCCTGGGATGTGACCTTTCCGATCGTCTCGAGTTGCCTGGCATCGATGCCAAGCGCGCCGACTTGATGCCGGCCGCGGCGATTCTCACCGATTACATCCTGCGCCATTCGGGCGCGCCGCAGCTGGTCGCCTGTACCTGGGCATTGCGCGAGGGCTTGCTGCTCGAGCTTGCCGGCATCGCGAGCCGGCGCGAAGCGATCGATGCGCGTAAGCATTCGGTCGCGGCGCTCGCGCAGAAGTTCGAAGGGGCGAATGCACATGGCCAAACCGTCGCCAAGCTCGCGGGGCAGCTCTTCGATGCGACCGCGGAGGCGCTCGAATTGCCGGCGAACTCGCGCGAGATTCTCGAATATGCGGCGCTGCTCCACGACATCGGCCACAGCATCGATCACGATCGCCACAATCGTCATTCGTATTACCTGATCAAGAATGCCGACCTGTTCGGATTCACGCCCGACGAAATCGAGAGCATTGCGCAGGTCGCCCGCGGTCATCGCAAGCAGGGCGCGAAGGTCGATTCGCCCGAACTTTATGCGCTGCCCGAGGAGAAGCGTCGATGGGTTCGCGCGCTGGCGGCAATCCTGCGCGTCGCGGACGGGCTGGATCGCACGCACTTCGGCGTCGTGAAAAATGTCCACGTCAGCTACGGCCCGGGAAAGCTCTTCATCGACGTCGACGCCGGTTCGGAGCGCTCGGACCTCGAGCTCTGGACGGGCGAGAAGAGGGTCGATCTGTTGGCGAAGTTGTTGGGGCGCCGCGTGGTGCTGCGGCAACGAATTCATGGCCGCAAGAAGTCGCATCTGCTTGACGCCTCCGCCGCGATTGTGGGACGACAGAGGGCAGTCTGAATTTTTCCGCGCCGCAATTGTGACAACATGATCGCGGCAGATTACCTCCCTCTTGGCAGGCGCGAAGTTCACCGTCCAACCGCACGATGCTGCCGGCTCAGCCGCCCGCAGCACCATCGCAGTTCAGCCTGCGCGCGTTGCTCGATCAAATTCCCGGCGCGCAGCGTGGTGAGGCCGAGCCGGTGCATCAGGTGAGAGTCGCCGCTCGCCGTTTGCGATCATCGGTGCGCTTGTTCGCGCCGTATATTTCCTCGCTGCGCCCCAAGGTGATGGATGAGCGGCTCAAGTGGCTGGGCAAGCAGGCGGGAGCGGTGCGCGATCTCGATGTGCTGGAGAAATTGCTGCAAGAGCGCGCCAAGAAGCTCGACCCGCAGATCGCCAGGGACCTGGAGCCGTTGTTTGAAGAAGTGCGCTTGCGGCGCGCCAAAGCCGCGGCCGCGCTCGCACGGTCGCTGTCGTCCAGCCGCTACAAATCGCTGATCGCGCGGCTCTCGGCGCCCATCGCGATCACGGCCCGCGGAGATGCTGCCTTCGACGCTGTGGCCGGCGACCTCTTCGCGCCGATGCTCAGATCGGTGATGCGCGCGGGCGACAAGATGCATGAAAATCCGACTCCCGACGATCTCCATCGCCTGCGCAAGCGCGCGAAGGCCTCGCGCTATGCGCTCGAAATGATGCTCGCGATCGACGAGAAGCAGCTCGGCCCGACGCTTAAGGGGCTGGAGGATTTGCAGGATCTGGTCGGAGAGCATCATGACGCGGTCGTCGCGGCGTCATGGATAAAGGAATTCGCCGGCTCGCGCCAACTTCCGGTAGGCGTCGCGTTCGCGAGTGGCGCGCTGGCAGAAGCATTCCGTCGCCGAGCAGCAAACTTAAGCGCCGCGGCCTCAAGGAATGGCAACGCTTTCTGAAAAGCGATCCCAATCGCATTATGAAGAAGGCGCTCGACCAACATCCGAAAGGGGTTTCATCCGATGATGCTGTACATCATGCGCCACGGGCTCGCCGAAGAGCCCACACCTAAGGGCGACGACTCCGCACGCAAGCTGACATCCAAGGGGGCCGACAAAATTCGTCAGGCCGCAGCCGGCATGCGCGCGATGGGCCTAGCATTCAACGCGATTCTTACCAGCCCGATTACGCGCGCGATCCAGACCGCCGAAATTGTCGCGAGCGAGATCGGCGGCTCCAAGCCTCGCGCGGTGCCGGAGCTTTCCACCGGCGCATCGCCCATGGGCGCGCTCGAGGCATTGATCAAGCTGCGATTGCCGGAAAGCGTCCTGGCCGTAGGTCACGAGCCGACCCTCTCGCGATTGGCCTCGCTGATGCTGACCGGATCCTCCGAATCGGTGGGAATCAAACTGAAGCCGGGGAACGTCATCGCGCTGGAGTTTCCGGATCGCGTCGAGCGCGGCGCCGCGCAACTGCGCTGGATGATGACGCAGCGCCAATTGCGGCAACATCGCTAGTGACGACCGTCACTCCCAGACTTTTTCCAGCGCGACGATTTTGCGTTCCGTCATCTTGAATGGCGGTTGATGGGCACCGGGCTTCGGATTCACCAGGAAGCTCACCTCGGTAACCGTCCATATGCGACCGATGATATTGAAATCGCCGAGCAGTCCGATCTGCGTATCGCCGAGCTTCGCCTTCGATTCGACGTTCGCCTCCCAGCATAGGTATGGCAGCGCGAGGCCCTCGACCATTGGCATCGTTCCCGTCGCGGCAGAGCAGTAGGTCTTGTGCGGCGGCATCGCATAAGGGCCGGACTCGGGGCCTTGGCCGACCGCGAGTTCGACTATCCATGGGGACGGTCGGGCTGAAGATGTAGGGACGACTGCGGGGAGCGGCTTTGTGAGCCGCATCAGAAAGCCCGCGTCCGATGTGGTCGGGTTTGCGCCGCAGATCACAGCGTCGGAAGACTCGGGCGTAACGAAGCATGGATCCTGGATGGCGTTCCCGATCGTGCACCGCCACGCGCCGGCGCGGGGCAGCGCGATCGAGGCTGTCCAGCAAAAGCCGTTACGCGCGGGAGCATTCGGGACTGCGGGCGTGAACACGATGACCTCTGTGCGCCCATTGTCAGGTGCGGCAACCGGTTCATCGAGCGGCCACGCGCCGGCGGTTGCGGTGAAGGTGGCAATCAGAACGGCGGCAATCAGCAATGTGTTCGGTTTCGACATTTGGATGCTCCGAAGATCAGAAGAGTGGTAGATGGACGCCCGCAGTCACCAGCGCGCCGCTTGCGACGCCCATCAACGCCTCGCCCGCGACCAGACCTGCCGCGAACAGAATTCCGGAGCCGCCTTCCTCGCGCGAGGTGCCGATGCTTGCGAGCGAGCCGATAAAAATCGCCACGCTGAGTCCGAACGGCAAGTAGAGCCCGATCGCGACCGGCATGATGGGCGTCCGCCACGAGCTGCCACGCCGTTCCAGTTGTCCATCGATCAGCGCGAGTAACCCGGCGAGGGCGGCGCCGATCGCGATTGTGCCCCATCGTAGGCCGCCGCTGAAAACGCCCTGTGTTACTTTCGCCATCAGAAACGCTTGCGGCGCGGCGAGTGCGTTCGCCTTGGCACCCGGGGTGCCCGCGATGCCGTATGCATTCAACAAAAGATTCAGCACTGGCGCGACGACGAATGCCGATGCGATCGCGCCGAGCAGCACCGCGATTTCGAGCGAGCGCGGCGTGGCGCCGACCAAATATCCCGTCGCGAGATCGTGCATCGAGTCGCCCGCCATCGCCGCGCCGGTACAAACCACCGCGCCAGCCATAATCGCAAGGCGCGGCCCGACACCCGGCGAAACGCCAAACCCCTTCAGCGCCAGCGCCAACACTAGCAGGACGATCACCGTGACTCCGGAGACCGGATTATTGGACGCGCCGACCAGGCCGGTCAGATATCCGGCAACCGCGGTCGCGAAAAATCCGACGATCGCAAGGACGAGCGCCATCGCGAGGCTCAGCGCGATGCTGCCGGTGAGCACCATGCACAGCGCGAAGATCACCGGTAACGCAAGTCCCGACGCGACGACGATCGCGGTCGGCGAAAGATCGGTATCCTCGCGCGCGGTCGCAGCCGCCCCGCGACCCGCACGTACCACACGAATGCCTTCGGCGATTGCATTCGCTATGCGGCTTCGCAGCCGCCACAAAGTCACAATGCCGCCAGTGAGCATCGCGCCGACGCCGAGATAACGCACCTCGTTGCCCCAGACCTGCGTTGCGGCGGCATAGGCGCCGAGCGCCCGCAGCTCCGGATGATTTGCCGACGCGATCGGAACCGCGATGAACCACGCGATCGCGCCGCCGAGGAAAACCAGCACGGCGATTCTGACGCCGACGATGTAGCCCACGCCGAGCAGCGCGGTTGAAACGTCGAAAGATCCGGCGATCGCGGCGCCGCCGATCCATCGCGCGCCGGAAAACATGCCTGGAATGAATCCCAGGATGTCCTGCGAGGTCTTCAGCAACGCCGAAATGATGCCGCCGTAGAGCAGCGGCGCGGCGTTCGCCGTCTTCGCTCCGGCGCGCAGGACCTCGGCGCATGCGACGCCCTCCGGAAACGGCAGTTTTTCCTCCACGATGTAGGCGCGACGCAGGAACACCACAAGCAGGCTGCCCATGGTGCCACCCGCGAGGCATAGCGCAGTCACGTCGAGATAAGGCAGGTCGCCCTTCCATCCGAGGATCACTAGCGCGGGAAATGTGAAAATCGCGCCGGCAGCAACCGCCTCGCCCGCCGACGCGACGGTCTGTGCAACGTTGTTTTCAAGGATCGTCGCGCCACCGAGGATTCGGAGTATCGCCATTGAGACGACCGCGGCTGGAATGCTCGCGGATACTGTGAGGCCTGCATAGAGGCCGAGATACGCGTTGGCAGCACCGAGTATCACCGCGAGCGCGATTCCGATTACGATCGCTCGGGGCGTGAGCTCGCGAATTTCTTCGGTCGCGGATTCGGGTTTCAACGTTGGCGCAAATCCTTGAGCGGGCGAGTGTTGAGCACGTCGCCCGGCTCGATCCATCCGCGCCGCGCCTGGTTGACGCCAAATTGTAGCAAACCGAAACCGTTGGGCGAGTGCGAATCGCTGGAGATCACCAGCTTCACGCCCGCATGCTTGGCCGCCATGCAGTTGGTGTCGATGAGGTCCAGGCGCTGCGATTGCGAATTGACCTCGAGCGCGCATCCTTCGCCGGCCGCTGCGCGCGCCACCTCGTTGAAATCGAAGCGGCTCGGCTCGCGTTTGTCGATGAGGATGCGGCCGGTCGGATGGCCGATGACATCGACGTTGGGATTTTGAATCGCCTTGACCAGCCGGCGCGTCGAGCTCATCATGCGGCTGGCTGAGCTTGTAGTGGACCGAGGCGACGACCCAATCAAGCTCGGCCAGAATTTCATCGGGCAGATCGAGCGAACCATCTTCGAGAATGTCGACCTCGATGCCGCGCAAGAGCCTCACCTTGACGCGCGTCTGCACGTCCTCGATCTCTCGCCACTGTTCGCGCAGCCGATTCGGATCGAGGCCATTAACCATCGCGAGGCGCTGCGAATGGTCGGTCACCGCGAGGTATTCGAGGCCCGAGCGATCCGCGGCGCGCGCCATCTCCTCGATCGATGCGCGCCCGTCGGTGTAGGTCGAATGCGAATGGAGGTCGCCGCGCAGATCCTCGCGCGCGATCAGATGCGGCAGGTTGTGCTCCATCGCGGCTTTGATCTCGCCGCGATCTTCGCGCAGCTCGGGCGCGATCCAGTCGAGACCTAGCGCGCGATAAACATCTTCCTCGGTACGCGCGGCGATCGACTCTTTCCCGCGAAAAAGTCCGTATTCGTTGAGCGACAACTCCATGCGCTGCGCGATGCGCCGGATGTGCACGCAATGGTCCTTCGAGCCGGTGAAGTAGACCATCGCGGCGCCATAGCTCTCCTCCGGCAGCACGCGCAGATCGACCTGCAGGCCATCGTAAAGGATCACGGTGCTCTTCGTATCGCCGATGCCGACGGTTTGAGCGACATCCGGGTACTCAGCCAGCCGCTTCATCACTTGCGCGGCTTCGGAAGAGATCGCGAGCAGATCGAGATCGCCGACAGTGTCGCGCCTGCGACGGAAGCTTCCCGCAACTTCGATTTTTGCGACGGCCTCGCACGCGCGCATATAACCGAGGAGGCGATCCACCTCGATCGCGGCATCGGCGTAGAGCCATCGCTTGGTCGCGACGATGGTGCGCCGCTCGAGCGCGTGGCGCAGGCTATCCTCCATCTTGGGACCAAAGCCGCGAATCGTGCGAAGCGCGCCCGACTCAAGCGCGTTTTTCAAATCGTCGAGGCTACCGATGCCGAGTTCATCGTGAAGCTGCTTGACGCGCTTGGGTCCGAGCGCCGGCATCCGCATCACCTCCATCAGCGCGGACGGGACCTTCTTGCGCAGCTCCTGATAAATCGTCAGCTCGCCGGTTTTGATCAGCGTGTCGACCTTCGATGAGATGCCCTTGCCGATGTCGGGAACTTTCTCCATCTGCTGAATCGTCAGCTTCGAAAAATTCCCGGGATAGTCGAGGATCGCTCGCGAGGCGTTGCGGTAAGCGCGCACGTGAAAAAAGTTGTCGCCGCACAACTCCATCATGTCGGCGATCTCCGCGAGGTACTTTGCGATTTCTGAATTCTGCATGCGCGAAAAACGTGAAAGCCTGGATCGATATTGTATCCGATCGCGCCCCGACGCTTCGATGCGGAACTATTCCATCCGAATCAGGCCGGAGAGGCCGGCGAACATCAGCGGAGTGAGCGTCCATCCGGCGAGGATGTGGAACCACAGGTACCAGCGCAGCAGCTTGCCGCCGTAGGCCGCGGGTTCCGTCATCCACTCGCCGCTCGCGGGATCCTCGACCACGCGCTCGCGCACATTCGGACGCCAATAATTTCCCATGTGGAGATCGACGACGGGGAGAAAATTCTCCAATGAGTAGACCAACGCACTAAAGTGCGGATAGTGCACTGGCGGTCGGCCGCCGCTCGCGAAAGCCGCGTAGGCCTCGGGCTCGCTCGGCGTCATCACGCCCGCACGATAGCCCCATCCGAACAGCACTGAGCCGAGCAGCACGAATCCGGTAATCCACCATAGCGCGCGCAGCGGACGGTAGCCGTACCCGATGGTCGCCTGCAGCAGAAGGTTCCAGGCGCGCTCGGTGAGCGACATGTTGCCCGAACGGCGCTGCGCGATGCGCTGAGCGATCAGCACCTCGATTTCACCTTCGGTCCGCCCACTCTGCTTCAGCGCCTTGGCAAGCTCCATGTAGGGCTGCGGACGATATCCGCTCGGCTGCAGGGCCAGCCATTTCAGACGGTCGGCGGAATCGGCCGGGACTATCGCCGCCAAACTCGCTGTAGGAAAATCCGTCAAGGTCGAGATTGGCAGGCGCGGGCCAGCTCGCGCGATCGTCGAACAGCGATGCAACACTGGCGTTCTCCAGATCGAGTTTGGTCTTCGGTGTATGCGCGATATCGACCCAATACAGCGCGCCCGAGACCGCCGCGCGCTCAGCATCAAGGCCGGTTTCACTGTTGCCGACGAAGCGCGCGTGATTGAAGCTGAGCGAGCCCCCGATCCGCGCGAGGCGAAAGTACAAGATGCCGTCGGTGGTGAAATTCTGAACGAAGCTCGCGTCACCGCCGATAGAAGATTCCTGCGCGGAGATCGTGTCGGTGACGCCGCTGCCGGTGAAGTCGGCGCCGCTGCAATCGAAATCGCCGCCAATAACCGCGCGAAAGATGCTGAGCGCGCCATTATGTCCGAAGTGGAGCGCGAGGTCGCCTTTGATGCGCGAGAAGTCGCCCATGATCGGACCGGTGATGCTGCTGCGCAGCTCGATGCCCGCGAGCGATGCGTTGGAAAAATCGATCCCGTCGGGAATCGCGCATCGAATCAGGGTGAGCGGTCGCGCCACGTCGGCGTATGACAGATCGAGCTTGCCGACGATCTTCGCGCCCGCGATCCCCGGTCCGCTGGGATCGATGAACGGCGCCGCCTCGGGATCGGCGACCAGCCACGCGAAGAGTCCGGCGCGGATCGATCGATCGGGACTCCACTTATCCGCTCACGGTGAGGTCGTTCGAAGCGTCATCGGGATTGTCGCTGGCGCCGACCCATCGCACCTCGCGCGAGGCCGCACCGCGCACGAAGATACGTTCGGCGGCGCTCAGATTGCCAAATTCCTGATGCGCGAGTTTCTCCAGGGCGTCGGCATTATGCTGTTCTTTCTGCGGGACTTGTGGAACTTGCGCGCGAGCGGATCCGATGCACGCTATCAGCGCGATCGCGATCACGGAGAAAATCCGACGATGAGGAGCTACTCGCATTGAGATGCCGCGCATTATGCGGCCCCGCCGCAGGAAAGCAAGCATCGCGGGCGCGCGCGCCGGCGAATAGAATTGCTACTTTGTGATGCGTAGAAAGAGACATTCGTCCGTTACCCGCGCGCTGGCAATTCTCCTGCTACTCTCGATAGGCACGGCAGCGCGAGCCGCGTCCAACAGTCCTACGGCGTCGGTGCAGATGGTCATCGATCAGGCGATGGCGGTTTTCAAAGACAAAGGCGTCGCGCCCGCCGATCGCGAGAAGAAGCTGCGCGCGATTGCCGAGGGTCATTTCGACTTCGAGAAAATGGCGCGCACCGCGGTCGGACTGCATTGGCGCGATTTCTCGGAGCAGCAGCGCGCCGAGTTCGTGCCGCTTTTCACTAACTTTATCGAGGACGTGTACCTCTCGCGGATGGAGCAGTACTCGGTCGAGAAGGTCCAGCAGGACATCCAATCGTCGAGCATCCAGTTCATCAAGGAAAGGATGGATGCACCGGATCAGGCGGTGGTTTTTAGTGAGGTTACTCTTGCGAGTCGCGGCAACCCTATCGACGTGAATTACCTGATGAAGCGTGACGGCGACGATTGGAAGATCTATGACATTACGATCGACGCCATTAGCGTGATCGCAAACTACCGCAATCAGTTCAATCGCGTGCTCAACGACGGCGGCTATGACAAGCTCGCCGCGATCATGCGTCAGAAGCAGCAGGCGCTCGGCGCATCGATAGCGACGACACCATAGGAGTTTCGCTCGACTCCGCTTCGCTCGGCCTCGCGAGCGCCTGCGGCGCGGCGCTACGCGCCCCCTTTGGGCCTCGTTCGTCGCGCGTGGCCTGTCTCAGTCCTTGCCGCGGAGATTTTCCAGATCGCGCAGCGCGCGTTCGAGGATCTCGCGCACCTGATCGGCCTTCGACGATGCCGCGCCGGACATCGCGCTGAATGCAGCCTTCATCACGCGCTCGGCCGGCCGCACGATTTCCTGAACATCCGGGTCGAATGCGCCGCGCCATTCGTTCCACATTTTCGCGCGCCGCCAGATGCGATCGACGACATCCTCTTCGAGGCGCAACTCGCGCCGCCCCTCATCGGTGATACGATAGACGCGCTTGCCCTCCTGCGCATCCGCTGCGATGAGGCCCTCGTCCTCCAGTTGCTGAAGCGTCGGATAGATGGTGCCGGCGCTCGCCCGATAGATTCCGCCGGAGCGCTGCGCGAGCATCTTCATCAGCTCGTAGCCGTGGCGCGGGCCGTCGGTGAGCAGCGACAAAATAGCAAGGCGCACTTCGCCGGGACCGAAGAAGCGGCTGCGCGGAGCCCATGAACCGAAGCTGGGACGGCATCCGCCGCCACGTGCCCAATAAGAATGGTGCCGGAACATAGGAACGACCTCCCTCCTGATGCTCGATATGTCGTACGATATACCTACAGCTATGTCCGGCGCAAGACTCGCCTGTAACTTTACATAAGTCCGTTGGCATTAATAATTGACTTCTGCTAATCTTCGCAGCGGTTAAGGAATATCGTCCGAAGTCTCCCGAAGTTTCCAATGATGTTGACCGAAAGAAACAGAGCCGCGGCGGAAGCCCATGGAGACGTGTGCGCGAGGTTCCATTGACCCCTAAATAACCGAACCAACATCGCGATCACAAAAGGCCATGGGTGCGAAACCGCATCCGTGGCCTTTTTGCATTTTGCGCGAACGAAGAGGGAGGAGGAATCATGTTGATTGAAATCGATCATCTTACGAAGCGCTTCGGCAAAGGACCTGCACAGTTCATCGCGGTCGACGACGTGTCGTTCGAGGTTCGCCCGGGCGAGATCGTCGGTCTGCTCGGTCCTAACGGCGCGGGCAAGACGACCACCATCCACATGATCCTCGGGCTGATCTCGCCGACCTCCGGCCAGGTGCGGATTTTTGGCAAGCCGTTCGATACGCATCGCCAGGAGATCCTCGAGCTGATGAACTTCACCTCGCCGTATGTTGCGTTTCCGGTGAGGCTGACGGTGTTCGAGAATCTGATGGTATTCGCGCGCATGTATGACATTCGCGAGCCGCGCGCGAAGATCGCCGACCTCGCGAAGCTGTTCGGCATCGAGGCGATGCTGCGCAAGCCGGTGTCGCGATTGTCTTCCGGCGAGACCACACGCGTCGGGCTCTGCAAGGCCTTCATGAACGATCCGAAGCTGCTGCTGCTCGATGAGCCGACGGCGTATCTCGATCCGCAAATCGCGGGGCATGTGAAGCAGATCCTGCTCGACATGCAACGCGAGCGCGGCACGACGATCCTCTACACCTCGCACAACATGGCGGAGGTCGAGAAGATGTGCAGCCGGATCATCTTTCTCAGCCGCGGGCGCGTGCTCGCGAGCGGCACTCCAATCGAAGTTACCCAGACGATCCTCAAGGAGGATCGCGACGAACCCGCGCTGGAGGAGGTCTTCCTCCACGTCGCGCAAAGGCAAACGAATGAAGCGGCATAGAATTGAAGCGACCATCATGCGCCATACCTACGAAGCGCGGCGCAATCTCGATCGCATCCTCGACATGGTGTACTGGCCGGTCCTCGACATCATCGTGTGGGGCTTCTTCACGGTTTATCTCGGGCGCGGCGCTGCGATGAAGCCTGGGATGATCAGCTTTATGCTCGGCGCGATTATCCTGTGGGGACTCTTCTTCGCGTTTCAGCGCGACATGGCGGTCGGCTTTCTCGACGAGCTGTGGTCGCGCAACCTGGTGAATCTGTTCTCGACGCCGCTGAGCGTGTCGGAGTACATGACAGGGCTCATCGCGGTGAACGTGCTGAAGGCTGCGGTTGGGATGTCGGCGGCGGCGTTGATCGCGTGGGGATGCTACGCGTTCGACATTTTTCCGCGCCTGCCTGCCTTCCTGCCGTTCATGTTGAACCTGATGCTGTTCGCGCTGGCGCTCGGCATCATCATCACCGGGCTGATCTTCCGCTACACGACAAAGATCCAGGGCCTTGCGTGGAGCTTCGCGGGCTTGCTGATGCCGCTCTCATGCGTGCTGTATCCGCTGAAGTCTTTGCCGACATATTTGCGGCCGGTCGCATGGATACTGCCGACGACACATTCGTTCGAAGGAATGCGCCAGGTGTTGGCAGGCGGCGGATTTTCGGCGGCGCACTTCGAATGGGGCCTCGGGCTGAACGTGGGCTACTTCATCTTCTCGATCGTGTTCTTCCGCTGGATCTTCGAAGCAGCGAGGTCGCGGGGATTACTGGTGAAGTTGGAATGAGACCTACTCCTGGCCGAACCAGTCGGGCTTCGCGACCTCATGCCAGCGCGCGCGGATCGTATCGAACTCCGCGGCCGACAAGGCACCCGACGACGCAACCTCGACGTTGCCCGCGATGCGTGTAGGTTTCGATGTTCCGACGATCGCCGTATGGACACCGGGCACGCTCAGCGTGAAGCGTAACGCTGTCTGGAACGCATCGGGTTTTGCGAGGAAGTCGAACTCCAGCTTTTTCAGCCGATCCCAGTACTCGCGCGAGTAGTCGCTCGATGAGACGCGATTGCGCATCCACACCGCATTGGCGACCGGGCGCTTCGCGATAATGCCGAGGCCGTGCTTATTCGCCAGCGGCAGCACGCGCTCGATCGATTCCTGATCCGCGATACTCACCGAGACCTGTAGCGCATCGAAGGCACCGGTCTCGATCGCATAGATCGCGTCCTCGCCGTCGCCGCTATATCCGATGAAGCGCGTCTTGCCGGCGCGCTTTGCTTCCTCGACCGCGCGAATAACATCGCCTTTGCGCAGACGCGTATGAGAACAGCTATGAAGCTGCAGCAGGTCGACATTTTCGGTGCGAAGATTCTTCAGACTCCGATCGACGCTCTTCGTGATGAGCCGTGGATCCCATTCGTGGAAGCGCAAATAGTCGAGCGCGCCGGTAACGTGCCCGCACTTGGTGAATAGATGATAGTCGCCGCGCCGATGCGCTATCGCCTTGCCGATCAGCTCCTCGCTGTTGGTGTAGCATTCAGCCGTATCGATCACATTGATGCCGGCGTCGAGCGCTGCGCCGAGAATCTTTCCCGCGATCTTTTGACCTACACTGAGGCCGCCGATTTCCGCGCCGCCCAATCCGAGCACGCTGACCTTCAGTCCGGTTTTTCCGAAGCTGCGGTATTCCATCGCTCAAGCATAAAGCAATATGGAACTACATTTCGACTCTGGCTATCCTTATCGCTTTCGCGGAGACCTTGCCCCATATCAGAGCTGATGGAGGGTTGATAATGAGATCGTCGTTATGGCTCATCGGCGCCGTCGCAGCAGGATTGATGCTGGGTTTCACGATCGTGACGACACCCAACCGCGTCGTGTTTGGACCGTCATCAGCCGTCGCGCAGGATGACAATTCCGAGTACGAGGCGGAACAGGCTCGCCAGCGTGATGAAGACGCCGAGCAGCAGGAGCGCTATCAGCAGGAACAACAGGAACAGCAGCAGGAAAATGCGCGGGAGCAGAACGAGGCTCAGCGCGAGGAGGAAGAGCAGCGCCATCAGGAGGAGATGGATCGCCTCAACAGCGAGCGCGAAGAGCAGCAGCAGAACTAGGGCGTAGATGTCCTAGGGTAGATGCTCATTCAGATTGAGCTGCCCGGTGTTGTGTAGATACGCCTCATGCTGCCCCCTCATGATCATGGCCATCGGATCGTGCGAGGGTGACAACGGATGTTGGGGAGTCGTGAGCTGCACCATCGTCTGATGCGCTTGCTGCGCGCGAGCGTTGTCTCCCAGTTTTGAATAATCCTGCCAAAGATAGTACCAGCTGTTGGGATCGTTGGACTCATAGCGGAGGGCGTTCTGGAAAAGCTGAACCGAGCGCTGATAGTTGCCAGAGTAGAAGTACATCCCGCCCAGATCCTCCATCCAGTTAACATTGACGGAATCAAAGGGTTGCTTGGTGATCGCCTTCTCCATCAGCGGCGCGGCTTGTTCATACTGATGGTTGAGCGCGTAGGCTTGGCCGGCTAAACCACAGTTCACGTAGTCGTTCGGATCGAGATCCACCGCATGCTGCAACGCACGCGCCGCCTCCGACGGGTTCCCGCTATGCATGTACGCGACGCCGAGGTCGGCCCACGCACGCGCCACCGACGGAAAATCTCTCACAGCGATTTGAAGGGGGCCGATTGCTCTTTGATAGTCGCCGGCCCTCATCAGCGAGCGCGCGTAGCCGAACTGTGCCGCGCCGAGTTGCGGATCGAATGCGATCGCCTGTCCATAGAGTGAGAGCGCATTCTGTTCCTGGCCTGTAAACTCTGCGGCCAGGCCCGAATAGAAGAATGCTCGTGCCGAGCGGGGATCTGCCAGGCGCCAGTCGCGTCCGAGGTTCCCCAACTCTTGCCAGCGCTGGGCGCGTGCCAAGGATTTGGCTTGCTCATCGGTCTGGTTGGCAACCTGAGGTCCTTGGCCTCCGCCGCCCGGCCACGTCAGCGGCGCGACCGTGATCGGATTGCCGGGGCCCGGCTTCTGGGGAGGATATGGATTCACGTTCGGCGCGGGGTGCGGCTGCGTACCGCCATGCGCGAGGGCGCCCCGGACCTCGGCAGGATCGCCAAAACAAACCCAAATGTCATTCGACGAGCTCGCCGCAGACCCGACAACCCAGCACTGTGCCGGGTCCCCGGGTTAGCGGCTCTGCCTCATTGCGCGGCAAAGCGATGATCGCAACGTTTCGATGAAACCTATCGGCGAGGGTTGCGCGCTCGCGCTGAAGAGCGCTCAGTTGCGTCGGATCGTTGAGACAGTAAGCATCGACGCCGGCCAGATTGATCACCTCACCTGCGGTCTGAGCCTTCGCCGACGCCGTGAAGAACAACCAGACGCCAATCGCCAGCGCAAGGATTTCTCGAACGGAATAGTTGTTCACGATTCACGCCTCCCCAGACGCAATCGCTACCACCAACCGATTTCGCGCCGAGTATAATTGCGGTGCCGCCCGAGCGCAAAATCGCGTTAGGCTGGCAGCGAACCAACCGCATTGGAGGAAGCGATGATCGATCTTTACACCTGGACCACGCCCAATGGCCGTAAGGTTTCCGTCATGCTCGAGGAGTGCGGCATCCCATATAAGGTCCATCCGGTCAACATCCGCGATGGCGAGCAGTTCAAGCCCGAGTTCGTGAAGATTTGCCCCAACAGCAAGATTCCCGCGATTGTCGATCACGATGCGAACGTCTCGATGTTCGAGTCGGGCGCGATTCTCATTCACCTCGCGGAGAAGGCCGGCAAGTTTCTTCCCGCAACGGATCCCGGACGTGCGAAGGTCCTCGAATGGCTGATGTGGCAGATGGCGAATATCGGGCCGATGCTAGGGCAGGCTAATCATTTCGCCAACGCAGCGCCGGAAAAACTTCCCTACGCCATCGATCGCTACATGACCGAATCAGCGCGCCTGATAAAGGTACTCGACGATCGCCTCGCGCGTGCCGAATACATGGCCGATGCTTATTCCATCGCGGATATCGCGACCTATCCGTGGGTGTCAGTCGCCTTCGGCCTAATCAAGGGCGTCAAGCCCGATGTGGTAGGCGAAGGCGCCAACGTCGCGCGCTGGATCAGCGCGATCGGTGCGCGGCCCGCGGTGCAGAAAGGCATGGCGGTGCCGCAGGTCTGAGGATTGTCGCTACGCGGTGGCGCGATCGAGGAAGGCTCGCACCGCCTTGTTGAATGCCTCGGGCTTGTCGATGTTAGCGGCGTGGCCCGCGCCTTCGATGATGACTTTCTCGGCGCCGGGAATTTTCGCCGCCATGTAGTCCGTCGCGGCGAGGAACTGCACATCCTTGGCGCCCGCCAGCACCAGCGTCGGCACTTTGATCGACGGCATCGACTCGATCACGCGCCCGTCGGACTGCGCGAGCATCCCGCGCGCCGCATGCGCGAGGCCTTGCGCGCTACGGTGATGCGCGAGGGTAGCCTCGGGTCCCGCGCCCGCCGCGGCAAGGCCCTTGGTCTCGAGCGCCTTCGCCATCGAGCCCGTCATCTTGTTCCATTCCTCGCGCGGACCGTCCTTCTTGTATCCGGGCCCAGTGTCGAACAGCATCAGCGCCGCGACGCGCTCCGGATGCACGAGGTTGAACGCCAGCGACATGAAACCGCCGAGCGATAGCCCCGCGATAACCGCGCGCTTCGCGCCGCACGCATCGAGGATCGCCGCCATGTCGGCCACCGTCGTCTCATGCGAGTAGAGCGCCGGATTGTCCGGGGAGTCGGAGCGGTCATGCCCGCGCATATCCCAGGCGATCAGATGATAGCGGTCGGAGAGTGCGTTCATCTGACCGGCCCACATCCGTGCGCTAGCGCTATAGCCATGCGAAAGCAGGACGGCCGGGCCTTGCCCGCGGTCTTCATAGTAGATGTTCACTCCGTCGCGATTGAGAAACGGCATGATTCCTCCGGCGCTCTGATCGGGAATAGCTAGTCGCTATCGCAACCCGATTGCATCTGCAAACCGCCGCTTCGCATCAGCTCCGTCTGCTGAAGAGCGCATGATAGAGGACCAGCACGATCACGCCGCCCACGAACGCGACCAGGATGCTATAGAGGTTCACGCCATAGACGCCGGGCTGCCCCATCGCATTGAAAATCCAGCCGCCAACGATGGCGCCCACCACACCGAGCAGGATGTCGCGCATCATGCCCTCGCCGGTGCGATTGACCACCTTGCTGGCGAGGAATCCGGCAATCAAACCCACGAAAATCCAGGCTACTATCCCCATCGAATGGTCTCCTTTTGAAGGTATCGTGACTAGCCCGATGCGCTCTGCGTGCTTTGCAAACTTGAGCGCCCTCAGTATCTTCTGTTTCGGAACTCGCCGTCCATCGGCGAGCGCCACAATTCCGGGGAGGCAACTTCGATGGCGGAGCTTAAAAATGGGCAATGGCTGCTGGCATCGCGGCCACAGGGCATCATCAAGGAAAGCGATTTTCGCTGGAACGAAACCACAGTGCCGCCCCTGCAGGACGGACAGGTCCTCGTGCGCAACCTCGCGTTCTCATTCGATCCCACCCAGCGCGGTTGGATGTCGATGGACACCTACATGAAGGCTATCCCGATCGGGAACGTGATGCTGGCGGGCACCGTCGGCCAGGTCGTCGAATCGAAGCGGTCGGGCATCGGGAAGGGGGACCTCGTCAATGGACTCTTCGGATGGGAGGACTACACCATCAGTGACGGCAAAGGCCTGATGGGTATGCAGAAACTGCCGGCCGGCAGCGATCCGCTGCTCGCACTGTCGCTGCTCGGGACGACCGGTCTTACTGCATACTTCGGGACGATTTCGGTCGGAAGCGTGAAAGCCGGCGAGACCTTCGTGGTATCGGGCGCGGCGGGCGCAACCGGTTCCGTCGCGGGCATGATCGCGAAGGTCAAAGGATGCCGCGTCATCGGCATCGCAGGCGGCCGCGACAAATGCGAATGGCTCACCAAGGAAGCGGGCTTCGATGCTGCCATCGATTATAAGAGTGAGAAAGTCGGGCAGGCGCTCACGCAGCATTGTCCCAACGGCATCGATGTCTACTTCGACAACGTCGGCGGCGAAATCCTCGATCATGCGTTGGCGCGCATCCGCGATGGCGCACGCGTCGTGCTGTGCGGCGCGATTTCGCGTTACAACGAAACCGGCATGAGCGGCCCCGGTCCGAAGAACTACTTCAACCTCATTCTGCATGGCGCACGGATGGAAGGCTTCCTGGTTTTTCATTACGCGAAACATTTTACCGAGGCGATCGGCGAGCTGAGCACCTGGTTTGCGCAAGGCAAGGTCAAAAACAAAATCGATTTGCAGCACGGCCTGGAGAATGCCCCGAAGACCATTATCCGACTTTTCACCGGCGCGAATTTCGGAAAGCAGTTGCTGAAGGTCGCCGACCCGAATTAGGAGCTGCTCGCGTTAGGTCTACTCGATCTTCGTCGATTCTTTGCCGAGCGGTGATGTTAGCCGACATTATGTCGGTAGTCGCAACCAAGCGGAGAAGCATTCTCCTTCTGCGCTGGCAGTGTCAGGCAAAGTCAAAGGTGCGGTGCGGCCTTAGTGCTCGGACTGTCGCGGCTCAGTCAATTTGACATAGGAATCTTCTGGCGCATTGTGAGAGCGCCCCGACGGGGATCCTCGCTAAAAGAGGCCGCTCTTTTGGCGAGAGCCGCCACCCGCGGATCCGCGTCGCTGCTCAGCGTCTTCAGATCCTTCTCGGCTTCCTGGGTCCCGAGGTAGGAAAAAACGACCGCCGCGACTATGCGCTTATTTGGATCATCGCTCTCTGAATCCTTGATCGCAGCGCTCATGGTTGAGTCCGAATGGATGCCAAGAAATGCCTCGGCCTTCGCCGCTTCAATTCTCGCACATGGGTAGTTGCGGTGAGCCTCGTTACGAGCAGCCCAGGCAGGTATTGCAGCACCTCCAGGCGTTGGAGCAGGAGTGACAGGGACGGGAACCATTAGTCGACCTTCACCAGCGTCGGAAGATAACTCACCGTGCGCTTGGCCGGCAGCACCGCTGATCTCTGGCACAGGGTTGGCCGTCGGAGCGGCGACCGGCGCCAAGACCGAGGAATATGCAGCGAGTCGCGCATTCACCGACCTGAGATAGCCCTGGTAATAGTCTTTGTACTGATCACTCACGTCCGAATAAGTATTGCCCGTCCAGGCAAAAATAAGAGGCCATTCAGCCGAACAGCCGACTCCCTCCCGTTTGAACTGCGACGACATGGCGAAGCCTGCCAGACCGCCCCATAGAACTAACTCCTGCCTGCCGTTGTCCCCCATGTCCAGCACGCTGCCGGCAAGATCGTGTCCAAGTGGACCGTCCGCAATGTCCGAGAAGTAAAGCTCGAACCCTGTTGGCGTCCTGTCGAAAATGTCGAGTTCGGTGCATCCCCAATTCCCTGGCTCAACCGACACAACCAAAGAGAGGTTCCCGGAGGCACGCATATTCGCGAAACGAAACTCACACACGTGAACCATGGGCGCTTCGTCGCCCATGGCTCGGTCATAGAAATCCTGTACCGCATCCAGCGAAGGTGGATCCGAGGCGAGACTGTGAGCCGCATTCACGGACCAGTCGGCTTTGACAAGGTAAGCGGCCGGAGTACTGGCGGCATCGGCCCCGATCGACATTGACCGAAACAAGGCCAGACAAAACGTTACCGCTACTAGCGTTCCTTTATTCACTGGGGTAACTCTGCGCACTCATCGCAATAAGTAAGGAAAACACGAGGATCTGGTAATCGTGTTGTTCCCGTACATTTCGAAGTGGAACCACCTGGAAAACCTCGTTACGAGTTTTTGGTGCTGCGAGCCCCACATCCCCCATCGAGAAACCCGCATATCTGCTTGCGATAATGGGTTTGTTTTTGCATTTCTTTGAAGCCTCATCATTACGTCCGATCAATGGCTCCGTCATCGCGAACCGGTAGGGGCGTGCTCAACTCGTTGCTAATCGAAAAAAGCCTTGATCTTCCTCGATTAAGTGGCTTTGTTTTTTCATTTCCGAAGAGCTTCCTCTCCCACATTTTCTCGTGGGAGAGGTCGGTTGGCGCGATGGTCGCTCTGTGGCTACGCGACCATCGTGACAAGCGGGTGAGGGTGCTGCGAGCCCCACATCCCCATCGAGAAACCCGCATATTTGCTCACGATAATGGGTTTGTTTTTGCATTTCCGGTAATCATCCGAATCGCCTCGGTGGGTTCGTTTATGTAATCGACCGCGAGGCGTGCCCGAGCGGTCGCCCTGAGCGAAGCGAAGGGTCTCGATGCCTCGGTGGGTTCGTTTATGTAATTTCACCATGTTGTTGTATGCCGGTTCCCATAAATGCGATTGGCGCCCCTCGATGGGCGCCACAACCTGATGCTAGCACAATTTGACCGGTGGCGAACCTGCCTTATTTCTGTGACGCGCATTGCTGCTTCAATGTGACGGGGTGCTCGCGGCGCCTGCCTTGCTGCTCGGCAGCAGCAGGAAGAGCGGGATCAACGGAATGAGTCCGATCGCGATCATCCGATAGATGTCGTTGAACGCCAGCATCATCGCTTGCTGGCGCACCAGCCCGTACAGCATCGCGAGGCCGTGCGGCGACGCTTGCCCCATCTGGGGCAAATAGGCGAAGCACTGCATCGCGCCGGGCGCAGCGCGTTGCCCATCCGCCACGCATCGAAAACCGAGAAATGCTCGACCAGATGCGACTGATGAATCTGCTGCGGCTGATCAGCAGTTGGTCATGTACGCGATTCCGATCGCGGCGCCCGTGTTGCGCATCATGTTGTACAGACTCGCCGCATATCCCATCCGCTCGCGCGCGACGCATGACAACGCCGCGGCCGAGGTATTCGGGAAAACCATGCCGAAGCCGAGTCCGACATCACGACGTTGCGCCATGAGCACCGCCCTCATGCTCGACCTGCAAGATTCCATCCGCGACATCCGCCACAGCGCCCGACGCGATCAGGACAAAGCCGATACCGACCAACGGCCGCGTATCGAACCCGAGGCGCGCCAGTTGGCCCGATCAGCATCATCGAGGTCATCGAACCAAATGCCGCGTGGCGCCTGCACCAGCCCCGCCTTCCACGCGTTGTAGCCCATCAATTCCTGCAGGAAGAGTGGATTCAGCAGGATACTGCCGAACAAGCACAAAGCTCATCGCGATGCATAAGGATGACCGACGATCGTGAACAAATGCGCGTTCCTTGAAGATTCGCAGATCCAGGATCGGATCGGTGAAGTGCAACTCGTGCCAGACCAGCAGGATCGAATGCCAAGCGCCGACGCGGCGGTTGCGACATACCACCCACGGCGACTGCGAACCAATCGGCGCGCTGACCGCGATCCAGCACGATCTGCAGCAGGCCGAGGCTGACACCAGCAGCAGAGATCCCGGGTAGTCGACCCGGCCGCCGCGCTCGCGCCGATCGCGCATGATACGGCGGATCGTGGACGAAGGCCGTAGACCATCAGGAACGGCGATCGCGCCGATCGGCAGGTTGATGTAGAAATTCCAGCGCCAGTTCCAGTTGTCGGTAATCCATCCGCCCAGCGTCGGACCGAGGATCGGCGCGACCATCAGGCCCATGCCCCACATCGCCATCGCCATCTGCTGCTCGTTCGGGCGGGAAAGTCTCCATCAGGATGGCTTGCGACGACGGAATCATCGCCGCGCCAGCGGCGCCTTGCATCAGCCGGAAGACCACCATCTGATCGAGCGATCGCGCGGCGCCGCACAGCGCCGATGCGACCGACGAAAACGAATAACCGAAATCAGGAAATAGCGCTTGCGTCCGAAGCGCGAGGAGATCCAGCCGGTCATCGGAATCATGATGCCGTTGGCGACCAGGTAGCTGGTCAACACCCACGCGATTTCATCGACGCTCGCGGAAAACGTTCCCTGCATATGCGGCAGCGCGACATTGATGATCGAGGTGTCGAGGACTTCGAGCGCGGTCCCGAGCATCACCGCGATCGCGACCAGCCACTTGTGCGAAGTTGCGGTGGTTTCGAGTGGAAGCTCGCCGGCTAAAGTTGTCGCTGCTGCCACGGCGCCCTCTTCGATCGCGATTTCCTCTCATGCGCGATTCCCTCTCATGCCACTTCGGCTGCCATCGCGCCACTCCCGCGAGATGGTTTTTGCCACTCACCCAGGACTGTCAGACGTGTCCTCTATCACTACCTGTCAAGGTGCCAGTTCGCGCGGATCCCCGACAGCTTCTTCCGAGCATCAGACTCCGCTGTCTTCACTCTGCTCAAATGATGCGGTAATACGTGCCTAACGATGGTTGAATACTATTGAATCGTAGACAGTCCAACGATGGATTGGAGAACAATCGATTACACAAAAAAATGGTTTAATGCCTAGTTAAACATCTTGCGCTTATTCCAGCGTCTCAATGAGATGCTATCGATATTAAAGACCGACCAATAGTCGCTCTCGGGAATCGTAGTGTTGAATTAGGAGTCCTCTATAACCCGAACGAGGAGCAATTGTCGGATGTCAAACATCACACTCGCTCGCTCATGGACTTTCGGCCTCAGAAACAGTTCCACGCATAGGAGGGGATCGCAGCATCGCTGCGCGCTTGTAGGTGGGCGATGGGTCGCACCACTTTGTAAAGTAGCGATAGTGGTCCTCGCGATGGCGGGAAGCTCGTGCGGCCTCGCGACAGCAGACAGCGGATGCGCTGATGCCTCGGTTGCGTACGATCCGATGTCCGGCGAAGCATGCAACCTTGCCGACGGAAGCTCGCGCGGAATCGAGGATCAGATTCTCGCGCTCGTCAACAGCGCGCGGCAAAATGCCGGGAGCAGGCCGCTCAATGTCTCATGCGAACTCGCCAACGCCGCGCGTGATCACAACGCGCGGATGGCGAGCGATGGTTTCTTCGACCATCGTGGCGACGGCGAGCGATGCCTGTTGGATCGCGTGACGTTCGCCGGAACCAGCGCCGATACCGTGGGCGAAAATCTTTTCAAGGCGAGCCAGGGACCCTCCTATGCCGTAGCCCGGCAATGCGTTGCGATGTGGATGCAGAGCGAGGGTCATCGCAGGAACTTGCTCTCGCCCGATTTTGACACGACCGGAGTCTCGGTTTTGTATTCGAAAGGCGAGTGCTACATCACGGAAGATTTCGCGCGGATCGGAACCGCGATGCGCGTCACGCGGAGATCATCGGCGCGAAGAAATCACGCAGCTGCTCGGCACTCGCGGACGCGACGCTCATTTCGCGTCGCAGCGGCAAGGCATAGAACCACTGCGCGCCGATGGCGCACCAGCGGCATCGCGCGCAATGACAAAAGCGCGTTCCCGCTCTAGTTCTTGTGCGAGGTTTTTCGATTCGCTCGGGCGCCCAGCAACGTCGCGAGTCGCCGCGGAAGGAAAGTTCGTGCCAGTCGCAGATAAGTTCGCAGCGCGAGCGGATCGCGCGCCAATGACGCGATGAGATAGCGCCGCGCGGTCCGCATCTGGCCGTCGTTGAGGCTGCGCATCGCCTCGATGTTCAGCGCGCGGCGCTGGAAGTCGCTCATCAATTTGGGATCGTGAAAATCGTCGATCCAGAAGCGCATGAAGTCGCTCAGCGGCGCGCCCCAGAATGATTGGTCCTCCGGCTCGCTGAGCGGCTTTCGATAGGCGCGAATCCATACGCGCGGACCGGTGACTTCGGCGCGCTGTCCGTTGGGAGAAATCGCCGCGCCCTGCCAGGTCTGCGTCGCATCACTATGCGAGCCATACGCTTCATCGATCAGTTCGTAGCGGTAGTAATCGAGCAGATATCGATTCGCGAGATATACCGGCGGCATGTCGATGTCATCGATGACCATCGTGCCGCCGGGCCTGAGCAATCGATGCGCGAAGAAAATGTCGATGAGCGTGTGATCGAACGAATGATCACCGTCGATCAGAATGAAGTCGAACTGCCGCTTCGCCGCCACCAGCCGCGGCAGAAACGTCTCCGACGCCTCGGCATGAAACTCCACCATGGACGCGACGCCGCCGTCGCGCAGTGTCCGTAGCCCGGCGTTGGCGAAGCGTTCGCCGCCCTGAAAGGGATCCATCGCAACGTGCGATGTGCCGGTCACGCCGAGATCGAGCAGCGCTACGAGGATGCACAGCGTTGAAACCCCCAACGCGAAGCCGACTTCCAGGGTCGCGTGCGCGCCGCTTTTGCGGCACATCTCGTAGACGAACTCGCCGCGGGCGGGCGCGAGGCTCCATTTGATGTCATGCGGCTGATTATCTTCGCCGAGCGCGAACCCATCCGCATAAATCTTTTGGATGAACGCGTGGACATCGCCCGAACTGGGCGCGATGACAGAACGCGGTGTAGCGTCGGTGGTCACGATTCGAGCGCTAAGTTAGCGGCTGTCATGCGAGTGGTCGAGCGCACGAATGATGCTCATCGGGAGCAGCGTGCGCGCGATCCGCAAATACGTCTTGAATGCCATGCGATCATACGAGAGCGAGCGGATGAGGCATTGGCGCGCGGCGACGCGATTGCCCTTCTTGAGTTCGGCGAGCCCGGTGTTTCTGAGGATGCGAACCTTGTGTTGGGTATAGCTGCTGATGACACCCGCGGCGCGATCTCCATATCGAGATCGAATCGCGCGTATGAAAAGCTCGCTGCGATTGTCGCGTCGCAGCACCTTAGGATAGAGCGGCCCAACCGTGAAGCGCGTCAGCTTTTCGGAAATGTAGCGAAACTCGCCCTGCTCCCGAATGCGAATCCAGAAGTCCATGTCTTCGCTAAATCCTTCGATGAAGCGGCCACACTTTTCATAAGCGTCGCGGCGCATCACCACCGTGCTCGGCATAATCGGCCATAGGCGGCTCAGCATCTCATCGAGGGTGGGGGCGTGCGCTGTCGAAGCATCGATCGGCGAAGTGCCGAGGTCGCGACCCGCGGTGTCCTGATTGACGACATCGGTATAGACGAGGACGACTTGCGGCGACTGTTCGAGCATCGCGATCGATTTTTCCAGCTTGTCCGGCGTCCACGTGTCGTCCGCGTCGAGCAGCGCGATGTATTCGCCGCGTGAGCGCGCGATACCGGCATTGCGCGCGCCACAAAATCCCACATTGGACTGCCTGACGATCGTTATGCGTGAACCGAAGCGCTCAAGTATCGACGCGGTCGCGTCGGTCGAGCCGTCATCGACCACGATGACTTCGAAATCGCGAAACGTCTGCGCAAGGACGCTATCGATCGCCGCGGCGATGGTTTGCTCGCCGTTATATACGGGTATGACGACCGCAACTGCCACGTCGCGATATTGCCAGCCTTCGCCCGCCGCATCGAGACTATCTGAACATCGACGCCGGCTGAGAACGGCGCCTCGAGGGTCGCCGGCGATGCTCGCGCCATCTGCTTGGAGCGGCTTGCTTCAACGGCCAGTCTTCCGCACACTTCAGTGACCAAAGGTCACTAGACGAGCAACATCCTGTCGCGGTGCGATCTCGTTAATCGCGTCAATCGACCCAATCTGTTCGCGTCAGCCTTTGATCAATAGGCGAGTAGCTGCGCTTACGCCTTTGACGTGTGCCTCTATCGACGTTTGCCGGCAGCGAATCCGGTTATGCCGGGGAGCGAATGCGCAAATACAAAATCGACCAGACGCGGTTACTGGCCTCATTGGTGATTTTCTCGTTGTTGTTGGGGGGATGCGACGATGGGGGTCGTCATTTTCGCACTCGTCGGGTGACCGCAACCATTTCTCCTTCCCCGGTACGCTCAACTCCAACTCCAACTGCGACGATTAATCTGACTCCAACTCCAGCAACGACGGCGACTGCAACCCGAACGGCAACAGCGACTACTACGGTCACTGCAACTGAGACTGCAACCCCAACGCCAACCGCAACATCGACCGCAACCCGGACTGCAACTCCTACGGCTACTGCGACGTCAACCGCAACTGCAACCCGGACCGCAACCCCAACCGCGACGGCGACCGCAACAACGACCGCGACGGCAACCGCTACATTGACAGCAACTGCGACCGCGACCTCAACCGCAACTACAACGGCAACCGCCACCGCGACCCCAACGTTAACCGCAACAACGACGGCGACCCCAACTGCGACCGCGACCGCAACTGTAACGTCAACCGCCACCGCGACATCAACTGCGACGGCGACAGCGACGACGACTGCGACCGCAACCGCGACCCCAACTACAACCTCAACGGCAACTGCGACGGCTACCGCGACCTCGACGGCAACATCCACAGCGACCGCGACGCCTACTTCAACTCCGACTCCCCCGCCTCCTCCCGTAGTGGTTGCGAGCAACCCGGCGGTCTCCGGCTGCGCAAGCCAAGGGGTGCCGACTAATCGAAAGATCGAGGTGAGTTTCGATCAGGCGATGGATCCAGCGACCATCATCCCCGCAGACTTCACAGTGACCGGGCCGGGCACAACTCCCGTAATCGGAACGGTGACCTACGACGCGACGAACAATATCGCGATCTTTGCGCCCGATGGAGGGTTGCTGGCGGCTAGCACCACATTTACCGGAACGATTACCACCGGGGCTGAGAGTGCCGCCGACGTTGCACTGGCGAATGATTTTGTCTGGACCTTCATGACCGGCGCGGACTCAGACACGGTCAAGCCATCGGTTATTTCCACCGATCCGGCTGATTTTTCCCCAAGCGTAGCGACCAATCAGAAAATCACCGCAACCTTTAGCGAAGGGATGGACTCTACGACTATTACGGGTTCGACCTTTATGGTTATCGGACCTGGTGCAACGCCGGTTGCCGGCATGGTGACTTATTCCACTATCGGTGCAAGCGCGACGTTTACCCCGACCAACCCTCTGCCGGCCGGCGAGATGTTTACTGCGACGATTACCACCGGCGCCGCCGACCTCGCGGAAAATCCGCTCGCGGCCGCCTTCAGTTGGACCTTCACCACAGGTTCCGGGCCGGACTCCATCGTACCCACCGTTACCTCCACAAACCCGGCTGACGGTGCGGCCGCTGTACCGTCCAACGCAGGCATCAACGCAACGTTCAGTAAAGCGATGGATGCTTCAACGATTAACGCTTCCACGTTCACCCTGAGCGGAGCCGGCACAACTTCTATAAGCGGGAAAATCACTTATGATGCGACCAACCGTACCGCGACGTTTACGCCCACCAGCGCTCTCGCAACCGGTTCAGCGTTTACCGCGACGATCGCGACCGGTGCCGAGGATCTGGAGGGCAATGCGCTCGCGGCCAACTTCGCATGGAGCTTTACGACCGGCTCAACCTCGAGTTTGCTGCCGGTAGATCTTGGCGCCGCCTCCGGTTTCCAGGTTTTGGCTCAAGCCACGATTACCAACACCGGCCTCACCATGATCAATGGAGATATTGGTTTGACGCCGGGCCTCTCAATAACCGGATTTCCGCCGGGGACGGTGAATGGGACGATTCAAGTTAACACCTCGCCAGCGCTCGCGGCCCTAACCTCCTTGATGAGTGCCTACGCCGATGCCGCTGGGCGCCCAGGACCGGCTATCGTAGGCGAAAACCTCGCAGGACAAGTCCTCACTCCCGGCCTTTACACATCTGCCGCGACCTCATTCGAGATTACCTCGGGGAATCTAACTCTCGACGCTCAGGGTGACGCGAATGCGGTCTGGATTTTCCAGATGCCAGCATCCACCCTCACTCTGACGACCCCCACCTGCGGTGTTGTTCTGCTCAACGGCGCGCAGTTTTCTAACGTCTTTTGGCAGGTCGGTAGCTCAGCAACCATCGGAGGAGGCTGCGATCTGGAGGGAAACCTGTTGGCTAACACATCTATCACGATGGTCACCGGCGCCACCGTGCATGGCAGAGCGATGGGAGGCGCGGTCACTGCCAGTGGCGCAGTTACGCTGGATACCAACACCGTTTCCGCGGCCGGCGGCTGTAATCAATAGACGAGACATCCTCCTTCGGGCAGGTCTTCAATGAACAGCGATGCTGCGCCCTCATCGGCAGCGGCAGTGGAAAAAATCGGATGAACGAATAGATCACCGCCGACGCGCTATACGTACTGCGCGCGGCGGGTCGTATGTAGATTTGTGCAGGCTTAGTTCTCGCTCGAAAGTGAGCGCAACTGGCGGAAGTCGCGGACATCGCTGGCGAGGCCGAGCTTTTCCAGCGTTCGAATGACCAGGTATCCCGCGTCGGGCTGGCGCCAGTTCCATCCTAGTCGCGCGAGGCCGGGACGCGAGTGATGATTGCGATGCCAGTTCTCGCCCAACGCCAGTTGCATTATCCCGAGCCATCCGACGTTGCGGCTGGAATCCTGCCCTTCGCGCACGCCCGGCTCGGTATGACATACGCTGTTGACGAAGCATTGCCCGTGCAGCGCGAATACCAGCCGTATCGCGCCGAGCCAGAAGAACGCCGCGAGTCCGAAATACCATCCGGCGAAAAATGATAACGCCAGAATCGGACCCTGCACGATGGTCCAGGCAGTATATGAGAATCCAGTCAGGTCGGGACAAAAGCGCGCTGCCGAAGGCTGGGGCGCCTGCCACAGCCAGCGCAGATGCGCCCACCAAAATCCGTTGCGAGGACTCGAGACGTCGCCATCCGAATCCGCCGACGCATGATGCAGCCGATGATTCGCGGTCCAGCTCACCGGCGCGCCCGAGCCGTTAAATATGGCAAAGAAGGTTAGGATGCATCGCACGACCGGATTGAGCCTGAGTGCCCGATGCGCGATCGCGCGATGATAACACACCGTCGTCCCGATGCCGCCGAGCCATGCGAGCGCCAAAGCGCCGACCATGAGCCGCCATCCGGGGAGTGGGAAAAGAATCAACCCGACCAACGCGCTGGTGTGGATTAAGACGATCCAGAAGAACGTCCCGCTATGCCGCAGCGTGGTTCGCCACCACGGCCATTCCCAAGGAGCCAGATTTTTCCGCTCGGAAGAATTTTCGAGGAACGGAGTTACTGTTGCCGGTGCCGCTGCCCTCACTTATGCCCACCGAGCACGCGAGCGGCCGCGCCTGGCATTGTGGCTTGAGCGGAAAAGCGTTACCGGCTTGGGCGCCGTTATCTGCGGGGCATCGAACCCCTCGACAGTCTCGCGGTCCAGTTGTTTACCCAACGTCCTCTCCAATCTTCCGAGCGTCGCACGCTCTTCCGGAGTGACGAGGCTTAGCGCCTCGCCTGATTTGCCCATGCGGGCCGTTCTACCGATGCGATGGATGTAGTTCTCCGACTCATCCGGCAGGTCATAATTGATTACGTGAGATACATCGGGAATATCAAGACCTCTCGCTGCGACATCAGTGGCCACCATCACGCGATAGGTGCGGCTTTTGAACCCGGCCAGCGCTGCATTGCGCTGACTCTGCGAGCGGTCGCCATGAATCGCCACTGCCTTGATGCCGCTGCGCACGAGCATCCTCGCGACCCGGTCCGCACGCGAGCGGGTACGGGTGAAAACGATCGCGCTTTCGACCTCGTGGCGTTTGAGGATCTCGATGAGCATCGGGCCTTTGTTGTCATTGCTGACCGGATAGATGGTCTGATGGATGGTCGAAGGCGGAGTTGCTTTCGGCCCCACGCTTACGTGCTCGGGGTCGGTCAGGAACTCGCGCGCGACCTGCGCGACTCCCGAACCCATCGTGGCGGAGAACATCAGGGTTTGGCGCTTGCTTGGCGCTGTTCGCATGATGCGGCGAAGCTGTGGCAGGAAGCCCATGTCGAGCATCCTGTCGGCCTCGTCCACGACGACGATCTCGACGCGATCCAGCTTTACTGTGCCGCGCTCAAGGTGATCGTTGAGACGCCCGGGGCATGCGACCAGGACATTCGCGCCGACGCGCAGATCATGCAGCTGACGAGTCATCGAATCGCCGCCAACGATCAACGCCGCTTTCAGCCGGGTGTTGCGAGCGAGGATGCCGAACTCCTTGGCGACTTGTGCCGCCAGTTCGCGCGTCGGCACCAGCACCATCGCGCGGATGGCGCTGGAGGGGTCGCCCGCCATTCGCATGCGGCGCGGCTGCCGTGGCCCGCTCCATTCTGATGGCCGCCGGTCTGATGGCTGGCGGCATGTTTGGCATGCAGCTTATCAATGAGCGGAATAAGATAGGCGGCGGTCTTGCCGCTGCCGGTCTCGGCGGTCGCAATCAGATCACGTCCCGACATCGCAATCGGAATCGCTCCGGTCTGAATCGGGGTGGCCTGATGATGGCCGCGGTCTTTGATTGAACGAGCTAGTTCGGGTGATAGGGAAAATTCAGTAAACGACAAAATGCCTCTCGGTCCAGATCCAGCGGATTCCCGTTGGCGCTAGGCCGAACGAATGGTCTGTATTGGTTGGATGGTGGGCGGTCGCGGAATCCGATCGCGCGCTTGGCCTTTATTGGCTTCTTGGCTCGGAGTGTATGCAGTGCCGGAACATGAGTCAACAGGGTATCCGAGAAACGCTATATGACGAGAAATCGCGCGGGTTGTAACCGGAGGTGATCGTGGGGAGACAAGTTGCGGCGATGAAACTCTGGTAACTGACGCCGAGTCACTAAGCGCGGTTGGAAAGGAGTAGGCGCGCTAAAAATCCCACAGACGACCACGTAAGATTGGCCCACATCTTGCCGTTGTTCCCCTGTCGGGGGACGTGAGCATTGGCTCACGGCAACATACGAACGATCAGCCGACATCTCTTACTGCCGAACATAATCCCGCTAGCGAGGAAGCGGGGCTAGAACCACTGCGCGATCATTTGACGCCAACCATCGTTCAGGTCGGCGCCCTCTTCGTCTCCATCTTCCAAATTGCTTTTCTGTTTCACGATTACAGAAGTGCCGCGCCCGAGGTCATCTATCTCCATCTAATCAACATCGCGATCGGGCTTTCCGGCTTTGGTGCGACCCTCTTACCATTCGGGCGCGTCTACGGCCGTGCCATTTCGTTCTGGGGCCTCGCGGCACTGATGCTGAGCATGCTCCGCATCTGCTCTCTGACCGGCAACAACGACTGGTTCTATATTTCGCTCGCGCTGTTGACGATGGGCGCCTCGGCGCTGATGCCATGGGAAATCAGTTGGCAGAGCGCGCTCAACGCGGTTGCCTTGACTACCGCAATTGTTCAGTCCCATCTCGTTTCCGATCCCAATAGCACGCTGCACTGGTTGTTGGTCGCGCTGTCGCTCGGCATCGCGCAAACCGCCACCATGCTCGGTCAAGTCTATCGCCGTCAGGTCGAAGAAGCTCGCGTCGATGCGCTCGCGGCTTCAAAGGCCAAATCGGAATTCCTCTCCAGTATGTCGCATGAAATCCGCACGCCGATGAATGCGGTGCTGGGGATGGCCGATCTGCTGCTCGATACTGAAACTTCCGTCGAGCAGCGCCGCTATCTCGACGTGATGATCGCTAACGGCAACTCGCTGCTGGAACTCATCAACGGCATCCTCGATTTGGCTCGCATCGAAAGCGGACGCCTGCAAATCGAAAAGAGCGAATTCGATCTCACCGAGGTGATCGACAACACTATCTCCACCTTCGGCGTCGCCGCGCATACCAAGGGCCTCGAGCTCATCGCGCGGATCGCACCGGGAGTTCCCGAACGACTGATCGGCGATCCGTTGCGGCTGCGCCAGGTGCTGATCAACCTGATCGGCAACGCGGTGAAGTTCACCTCCGAAGGCCAAATCGTGCTGGAGATTTCGCGCGATCCGGAATCCATCGAACCGGGCGATTTGCGCCTCGCGATATCCGACACCGGGATCGGAATCCCCGCCTCCAAGCTGAATACGATTTTCGCCAGCTTCACCCAGGCCGACTCCTCGACCACGCGGCAATACGGCGGCACCGGATTGGGCCTCGCGATCGTGCAGCGGCTGGTGGGCCTGATGGGAGGGCGCATCTGGGTCGAGAGCGCGGTAAACGAGGGCAGCACGTTTTACTTCACGGTCAAATTCGGCGTCGCGGCACGCGTCATTTCGCCTGCCTCGCATCTCCCGATCAGTCTTAAAGATCATCGCGTGCTGGTGGTGGATGACAATCTCATCAACCGGCTCATCCTGCGCGAGATGATCTCGCATTGCGGCGCCGAGGTGACCGAGGCGGCTTCCGGAGCCGACGCGCTCGAGGCGCTGCGCCGGGCGGCTGAAGCGAATGAGCCTTTCAAGATCATCCTGCTCGATATGCGGATGCCCGCGATGGACGGCCTGGAGGTGGCCCGCCGCATCCGGCAGCAAAATCTCCCAAGCGAACCGCTGATCCTGATGCTCTCTTCGGAGGACTTCAGACCGCAGTTGTCGCGGGTCCGCGAGTTGGGGCTCGACGGCTACATGATGAAGCCCATCACTCGCAGGGGCCTCTTCGAAGCGATCAATCGATTACTCAACCACGCAGGTCGCAACGGCGCGGCTGTGCAGTCACGCAGCGTGTCATCCGATGAGGCGGACGCGCTAGCTCCGGCATTCACAATATCGAAGATCCTGATCGCCGACGATTCGCCCGATAACCGGCTGCTGATCGCCGCGTATCTGAGGAACGAGCCGTACCAAATCGAATTCGCGGAGAACGGAAACCAGGCCATCGATAAGTTCACTACCAATCGCTACGACTTGGTATTCATGGATATGCAGATGCCTGAGATGGATGGGCTCACCGCGACCCGCATCATTCGGCAATGGGAAAAAAACCACGCGTGTTCCCGCACGCCGATCGTCGCGCTAAGCGCGGCGGCGCTCGAAGAAGACGTTCCTGCACGCGATCGAGGCGGGATGCGATCTGCATGTTAGCAAGCCGGTGAAGAAGCGCGTGCTGCTGGAAACCATCCGTCACGCCGCGGAGCTGATGCCAGCGCATTCCGACCATTCCGCCTCGGTGGCCGCGCACTAAACGACTGATTGGGACCGCCACAAGCGATCCCGGTAAAGTTGACCGGGGTCAAAATTCTCGATAAATCCCCGACATACGCGAGATGTCCCACGGAGGTTCCCATGTTCCTTCGCAATTGCTGGTATGCGGCCGGATGGAGCCGTGACTTCGCGCCCGACGAGTCTCACCGCAGTCACCATCCTGAACGAGCCCATCGTCATCTATCGCAAGCCGGACGGCGAGGCGGTCGCACTCGCACGATCAATGCTGTCATCGCTTCGCGCCGCTCTCGATGGGACGCCTCGAAGGCGACAACCTCCGCTGCATGTATCACGGCCTGAAGTTCGCGCCGTCGGGAAAATGCATCGAGATTCCGGGCCAGCCGAAGATTCCGCCGCAGGCCTGCGTGCGCAGCTATCCGATCGTCGACAAATACTCGATCGCGTGGATCTGGATGGGAGATGCGGCCCGCGCCGATGAATCGCTGATCCCTGAGTTCGTCGGCGTGGACGATCCGACTTGGGCGATGAAGCCGGGACGTATGGATTACAACGCGAACTACACTCTCATCAATGACAACCTGCTTGACCTCTCGCACATCGCGTTTCTGCATAACAAAAGCCTCGGCGCCAGCTTCACGCCCGAGGGGGTTTCGCGTCCGACCATCCACAAAACCGCGCATGGTGTGAAAGTCGAGAACTGGATCAACAGCGGTCCGTCGCAAATGTCGTCGACGCTGAGCAAGGGAAGAATCGACATCTGGCAGACCTACGAGTTCGTCATTCCCGGCGTCTTCCTGCTACACGCGGATTTCTATCCGCAAGGGACGGCGGCGAAATTTCCCGAACGCGAGCCAAAAGGCGTCGAGCCGATGCATCGCCAGTTCACTTGCCAGGCAGTGACGCCGTTGACGGCCGATCGCACCTGCTACTTTTTCGCCTACGGCCCGTGGGCGAAGGAACCGCAGCACGCCGAGACGCTGTATCAACTCGGGCTCAAGGCTTTCAACGAAGACCGCGTGATGATCGAGGCGCAGCAGCGGAACATCAATCGGTCGCCGGACGCGAAGATGCTCACCATCGCGATCGACAGCGGCGTCGCGCAGTTCCGCCGCATGATGGACGATCTGATGGCGGCCGAACGGCAAAACGAAACCACCGCTGCGGCAGGCGCATGATGAGAGCCGCCACCGCAGCGATCGTTGAGATCGGGCGCGCCGAGCGCAACAAGCGCGACAAGCGCGAGCGTCTCATCCGTGCCGCGCGCGAGCTGTTCATGCACAAAGGGCTTCGCCGCGACCACCACCGGCGAGATCGCCGAGCTGGCCGACGTCGCGAAGGGCACGCTCTTCTTTCATGCCAAATCGAAGGAAGCGCTGCTGGTCATGATGTTCCAGGAAGAAGTCGGCGCCGCGATCCGGCGCGCATTCTCCAACGTACCGGACGCGCCGTTCATCGAGCAGCTCATGCACGTGTTCGGGATCATGCTGCGGCAAAACCAGCGCGACCTCGGCCTCGCGCGCATCTTCGTCAAGGAGATGGCGTTCGTGCGTGGCGATCGTCACGGCGTCGATGTGGTCATGGACGATCTCTTCGCGCGCCTGGGCGACCTGATCGAGCGCGCAAAGGATCGCCGCGAAGTCGCGCGCACAGTCGATTCCGCAGTCTTCGCCTACAATTTGTTCGCCTTGTATTTTGCATTTCTGGTGCTATGGCTGGGCAGTGGAGCGCCGTCGCCCCAGCGGCAGCATCCGTCACTGCGCGAGATTATCGGACTACAACTCGGCGTCGTTTCCGCTTCGGTGGCCAAGCCCCGAAGCACCGGCAAGAGGCAAAAATAATGGTAACCACCAAAGTCGCAGGCGTGAATGTTTCGACCGATCACTTCATCGACGGCAAGCGCGTCGAATCGAAGCGCAAGTTCGCCAACTGCTCGCCGATCGACGGCAAGCATCTCGCCGATATGAGCGCGGGCGGCGCCGCCGAGGTCGATGCTGCGGTCGCGGCCGCGCGGCGCGCGTATCCGAAGTGGGCTGCGCTCGGTCCCGAAGGTCGCCATCCGATTCTCAAGCGCTTCGCGCAGGCGATCATCGATCACACCAAAGAAATCGCCGTGGTCGAGACCGAGGACAATGGCTCGCTGCTGATCGGAAACTCCTCGCGCATGGTGCCGCGCGCCGCGCTCAACGTCAGCTTCTTCGCGGACCGCGCGCTCAAGCTGAACGACGAAACGATCGATTCGCCCGAAGTGGTGAATCACGTGCGCTTCGATCCCGCCGGCGTCGCGGCTCTCATCACGCCATGGAACGGCCCCTTCATGCTCACCACATGGAAGGTCGGGCCATGTCTCGCCGCCGGCGACACCGCTGTGGTTAAGCCGCCGGAGTGGGCGCCGCTGACGTGCTCGATGATGGCCGACCTCGCGACCGAAGCCGGCATCCCGCCGGGCGTGCTCAATGTCGTGCACGGCATCGGCGAGGAGGCGGGAGCCGCGCTCGCCGCGCATCCGGACATCGATAGGCTGAGCTTCACCGGCTCGACCGATACGGCGCGGCTGATTGGAGCCTCGACGGCGCGCTCGCTGACGCCGGTCGCATTCGAGTTGGGCGGCAAGTCGCCATTCATCATCTGCGCCGACGCCGATCTCGACGCGGCAGCCAAAACCGCCGCCGGTCAGTACTTCAATGCGGGCCAGGTATGCCTCGCGGGAACTCGCATACTCGCGGAAGCAAAAATCGCCGATGAGTTTCTCGCGAAGTTCCGCGCCGCCGCATCGCAAATGCGCGTCGGCGATCCGCGCGAGAAGGGCACGCAGGTTGGTCCGCTCATCACGCCCGAGCATTACAAGCGCGTCGAAGGTTTCGTCGATCGCGCGCTGAAAGCGGGCGTCAAGCCGCTTTGGGGCGGGCATCGCGACAAAGCCGGCGAGTTGTACTTCGAGCCGACCCTGATGGACGGCGTCGCGCAGGATATGGAAATCGTCCAGAAGGAAGTCTTCGGGCCCGTCCTCACGTGGCAGACCTGGCGCGACGAGGACGAGCTGATGAAGCTCGCCAACGGCACCGACTACGGACTCGCGGCGGTAATCTTCAGCAAGGATGAAGAGCATGCGATGCGCATCGCCAGCAAAGTCGTCGCCGGCACCGTATGGGTGAACTGTTTCTTCATCCGCGAGCTGGGCGCGCCGTTTGGCGGCAGCCGCAATTCCGGCGTCGGTCGCGAGGGCGGCAACTGGAGCTTCGATTTTTATTGCGACGTGAAAAACATCGCCGCGCTGAAAGGCTCCTTCGCGTAACAACTCTTCTGGTTCCCCTTCCATCAAGGGAAGGGGTTAGGTCTGACAGGCAGCAGCAAGTGCGCTTGCCGCGCGCCGATCCACTGCGTTATCGTCGCGGACATAAGCGAGCTAGGCCCGCCATCAAGGAGACATCCATATGCGTGACGTAGCGGTTATCGGCGCCGGCATGGTGAAGTTCGGAAAATATCTCGGCACCAGCATGAAGGTGATCGCGCGCGATGCGGTCAATGCCGCGCTCGCGAGCGCAGGCGTGGATCAAAACAAGATTCAGGCCGCGGTCGTCGGCAACGCGATGGAGGGCCTCGTCACCGGCCAGGAATGCGTGCGCGGGCAGGTCGTGCTGCGCGATATGGGCGTCGGCGGCATTCCGATCATCAATTGCGAAAATGCCTGCGCCAGCTCCGCGACTGCGTTTCATCTCGGATGGCTCTACGTCGCGTCGGGCATGTACGACATGGTGCTCGCGCTCGGGATGGAGAAGCTCTATCACGTCGACAAGAAGAAATCGTTCGCCGCGATCGGCTCGGCAGTCGACGTTGAGCTGATGCAGCAGATGATCGCCGACATGAACGCGCAGCAGGAGGCGCTTCGCAAGGAGCGCGAGGCGCGCGGCGAGACCGCGACGAAGACCGCGGGCGCCGGCGAGTCGCGTTCGATGTTCATGGACTTCTATGCGGCGGGTGCCCGCGCGCATATGAAGAAGTACGGAACTACCAAGGAGCAGTTCGCGCGCATCGCGGTGAAGAATCATCGCAACGGCAGCCTCAATCCGCACGCGCAGTATCAGGAAGTCTACACGCTCGAGGACATTCTGAATTCGCCGACGGTCGCCGAGCCGCTCACGCGCCTGATGTGCTCGCCGATCGGCGATGGCGCCGCCGCGACGATTCTATGCGCGTCTTCGGTCGCGAAGCAGTACACCAACAAGCCGGTGAAGGTTCTCGCGTCGATCATTTCGTCGGGCACCGATCACACTGCCGACGAAGAGGGCGTCGTGACGCGCGTCGCGAAGCAGGCCTACGAGAAGGCGGGCGTCGATCCAAAGGATCTCGGCGTCATCGAGTTGCACGATGCGTCCGCGCCGGCCGAGCTGATGACCTATGAGGAACTGGGGCTGTGCGCGCCCGGAGAAGGCGGAAAAATGATCGACGAGGGCACCACAGAAATCACCGGCCGCATTCCGGTGAATCCTTCGGGCGGTCTGCTCGCGAAAGGGCATCCGGTGGGCGCGACCGGCGTCGCGCAAATCTGTGAGATTTTCTGGCAGCTTCGCAACGAGGCCGACAAGCGTCAGGTCAGGAATCCGAAGATCGGGCTGACCGAGAACGGCGGCGGCATGGTGCGTGGCGAAGCGGCCGCGATGTCAATCCACGTGCTTGGAATTTGACGTTCAAACGCTTCAACGAATACGCGGGAACAACGAGCATCTAGTATGAAGCTTGTTGTTCCCGCGGTTTTTCAGTCTGGCTTTCTGGCGACCGTCGCGCCGTTACCTATCGATCATCTATACGGCGCAATGGGTGGGGATGTCGGTCTGCGCGCGCAGCAATGGCTGCCGCAACCGAAAGCCGACGAACTCGCATCGTATGTCGAGTCCGCGCGCGAGAAAGGCATCGCTTTTTTCTACTGCCTCAATGTCGCGTGCCTCGGCAATCGCGAGTTCACCGCCGAGGGCCAACGATGGCTGGTCGAGCGCCTCGGATGGCTCGACGATCTCGGCGTCGAGGGCGTCGTGCTCTCGAATCCGTATCTGATCGCATTCGCGCACAAGCGTTTTCCGCGCCTTCGTATCGCGGTCTCGACCGCTACCGCAATTGACAGCGTCGACAAGGCGCAATTTTTCGAGGGCCAGGGCGCGAGCGTTCTGTATCTTCCCGAGTACATCAACCGCGATTTTCCCTTGCTCGCGCAAATCCGAAAACGCACCCGCGCGGAAATCGTGCTCCTGTCGAATGTCGGATGTCTCCTGCACTGCCCGATCCGCAACTATCACATCAATCTGGTTTCGCATTCGGGCGAGAGCCTCGAGCTCGGCACTTATGTCGATTATCCGCTTATGTGGTGCTCGCGTGAAAAGGCGCGCGACGCCGGCCAGATGCTGAAGGCGCCGTGGATTCGGCCCGAGGACCTCGGCGCATACGAGGCGATCGGCATCACGCAGTTCAAGCTCGCGGGCCGCGAGATGGATCGTCCGTGGGTCGAGCGGGTCACGCGCGCATACGCGGAGCGCCGTTACGACGGTGACCTCAACGATCTCATCCTCGGATTCGATCATCTGGAGCCATACGGAAAGCTGCCGATCCGGATTCCCAATCGCGCGCTCGACGGCTTCGCGGAGTTTTTCCAAAAGAAGCACGACTGCCGGATCGGATGCCGCGACTGCCGCTACTGCGACGACTTCGCCACATCAGTCAGCGTGGTCGAGAACGAAAATCGGAATGATTTCGTAAATCGCGTCGGTCATGCGATCGAGCGTTTCGAAAGCGGCGCGTTCCGCACCGCCAGCGGCAAGTAACCTCGATCCGAATAATGACGATGGTCGACGATCTGCTCATCTTCGGCGGCAGCGGAAGTCCGAAGCTCACGGGCAAGATCTGTGAGTACTTGCACGTAGAGCCTGGGGCAGGAGAAGTGTTGCACTTCTCGGATGGCAATCTGTTCGTTCGCGTGAAGGAAAACGTCCGCGGCCGCCGCGTGTACATCGTGCAGTCGACGGTGTTTCCCGCCAACGACAACTTCATGGAACTGCTTTTCTGGATCGACGCGTTGAAGCGCGCCAGCGCGGAGTCGGTGACCGTCGTCATGCCGTACTTCAGCTATGCGAAGGGCGACAAGAAGGACGAGCCTCGTGTCTCGATCCGCGCCCGCGTGTGCGCCGATGCGATCGATGCGGCCGGCGCCGATCGAGTGGTCATGCTGGATTTACACGCGCCGCAAATCCAGGGCTTCTTCCGCATCCCGGTCGACGATCTCTACGCGCTACCGATTCTGTGCGAGCAGATCGTGCGCAAACAGTTGCCCGATCTCGTCGTGGTGTCGCCTGACACCGGCTTTGCGAAGCAGGCCCGCAAGTATGCTTCGTTTCTCGGGACGTCGATCGCCATCGGCGACAAGCAACGCAAATCCCACAACGAGCGCGCCGAGGTTCTGGAGATCATCGGTGATGTGCGCGGCAAGACTGCTCTGATCGTAGACGACTTCACCATTTCAGCGGGTACTCTCGCTGACGCGGCGACCAAGCTCCTCGAGCGCGGAGCAAATGCCGTCTACGCGGCGGTGACGCACGGCGTGTTCGCCGAAGGTTCGATGGAACGGCTCGACCGCAGTCCCATTCAACGCCTGCTGGTCACCGATTCGATCGAGACTCAGCCAGTGGTGTTTTCTGAAAAGATCGAAACTGTGTCGGTCGCGCCGCTTCTCGGCGAGGCGATTCGTCGCATCCACAATCGCGAGAGCATCAGCAGCCTGTTTCCTTCATAGCACCACCCGCTTCAATCGATCGTCGCGCACGAGGAAGTAAAATCCGGTCGGATCGATTTGCGCGATCAGATTCGCGCGCAGCCATCCTTCGACGATCGTTCCTCCGGCCGGTGCCAACGCGGACTTCACTCCCAGTTCGGCGGATTCGACGGCTTCCCATCCGATGTTGAGCGGCTGCCCGTCGGTCGGGTTGAGCGGGCGAAGGTCGACGCTCGGAAGTGGAATGCCCGCAGCGTCGTTCAGATACCACGCGGGATGACTCGCGACGATCGGACCGAGGTCGCTGCGGCCGAGCAATGTCATCACGTCGGCGCGAAGTCGCCGCGCGATGCGCAATCGGCGCGAGGTGCCGAATGGCTGATCGATTGCGACCACCAGCCCGGCTTTGATTCTACCGCTGAGCGCGTCGCCGAGATGATCGTCGAGCAGCGCGTTGGCGCGATCCCATCCGCATACTACGTAATCGAGACTCGTCGGCAGCGGCGGCAGCTCGCGTTGCCATCCGGCCCAGATCGTCGCGCCACGATTCATCGCGCCGAGCAGCATCGCCAGCGACCACCAGTTGGTCGGCGGCTCGAGGAGCAGAACCGAGATGTCGTCATTCAGAAGATAGAATGCGCCGACCGAAATTCCCGTCGCGACCAACGAGCGATGATTGTGCAGCGCCTCGCCCTGCGCATCGGGCATCGGCAGCGCCAGAATCGGCGTGCGGAAGTCGGGTCTTCCGCTGCGCTCCTTGCCGGGCTCCGACGTAATCGCCGCATAGCTCGCGACTCCATCGAACGACGTTTCACCGACGATGAGGTCAGGCGCGAATGCGTCGAGGTCATCTTTGCGCGGCGGACCCGCATGCGCGAAGGTCAACGCATCGGCCTCGAACGCGCCGAACATCGCGATCAGCAATTCAATCGGATCGCTCAGCGCGAGAGCGATACGCGCGCCGCGTTCGATGCGGCCTCGCAGCGCCTTGCCGAACGTTCGCGCCTTCTCCACCAACTCGCCATACGTGAGTGTGCCGCCGGCGCTGACGAATGCGATCCGCTGCGGCGCGGTCGCGGCGATCGGATAGATGGTCGTCTCGCCGACGGTCTTCAGCGGCACGTGCGCATACCGTGGCGTGTCCTCGGGCCAATACGCGGAGAGAAGTCCGAGCGCACCTTTGCTCATACGGCGGCCGCGGCCTCCCGCTCGGAAAGTATCGGCGGCACGCCCTTGAAACGCAGCGGCAGATCGCTGACCGCGTTGATCTCCACCCCTACATCGAAGCGCCGCGACAGTCTCGACCTTGCTTCATTGAGAAGACCCGCCGCCGGGTTTTCCGGCTCGACCAGAAGTAGCCGAAGCGTACCTTCAGCTAAACCTTCTTTTGAGATCACGAAAGCCGTTCCACGCAGTTCCGGCACCTCGGATTCCAATGCGAGCTGCACATCGTAGGGCAACATCGTATTCGCTCCGAGCGCGAAGCAGTCATCCCGGCGTCCGAGCAGCTTGATGCGTGGCGACGGTAGACCACACGGGCACGGGGATCGATCGATGATCCCGACATCGCCGCCGTCGTAGCGAAGGTAAAGCGAGCCCGCCGGAATCACACTCGAATGCACGACCGCGCCGCGTTCGTTGTCAGGCTTAGGACGCATCGTCTTGCGATCGATCACCTCCGCATAGCAAGTGTCCGGCACCACATGAAGTCCCTGCGCGTGAACGCAATCCACCGCGAGGAGATTCTCGCTCGAGCCGGCAAGTTCGGTGACCCGCTTAACCTTGGTGAGTTCCTGCAGATGCAGACGCATGCCCGGAGTAATCGGTGCGCCGGTCACGACGAGCGTTTCGATCCCATCAAAAAGCTGCTCGCCGCTGAGTCCCTGACGTCGCGCGACGGCGAGGATCGAAAATACCATCGGCAGGAACATCGTAAGGAAGCGCGGACGGAACGCGCGGATCGCGTCCACGATGCGATCCGCGAAGCGCGGGAGAAAAGTTCCGGAAACGACGACGCACGGGCAACCGAAGTGCATCGCGATGGAAGGTTGGATCGACGCGTACGCATGCCACGCCGGCGCCGACATGATGAGCGGCGTACCGGGACGAAGGCCCGCCCACCAATGCGCGCGGCTCGAGGAGTGCCCTTGCAGCTTGCGCCATCGCTTCGTGTGCATGACGAAGGTTGTGCCCGAAGTGCCGGAACTCAGGCTCATCGTCATCGGCCCATCGGGACGGGCGACGATAGATTCATGCACGGCCGCGAGGAGATCGACCTTTGTGGAAATCGGGACGGCGCGAAGATCGTCGAGCGTGCGGAAGCGCGCCGGATCGAAACCTGCGACATCGAAGCGCTCGCGATAGAACGGCAATTCCTCGGAGGCGAGCTGAAACACGCGTTTGAGTTTTCGGGTCCACCATCGATTCAATTGGTCGGGCGAAAGACAATCGAGGTCGTCGAAGGGTTCTGTGCGCGCAGGATTCACAGTTCCAACCGCTGCGCACGAGGCTCGGTTGGACAGCCGGCGTTATGCAGCTTCGCGAGGCCGAGGTCGAAGCATATTGCCGGACACGCTTTGGCGAAGCGCGCCGTGATCGCAACATGGCCGGATGCGATTCGCTGGGCGCGATACTCCCGATCGAGATGAAACGCACGACAACTCGGGCATTCGCCGGCGATGAGAAACGCCGCATCCGAGCGCATGATGCGCCACACGGGAACGCCGAAGCGCGCCGACCACTTCTCCGAATCGGCACGCGTCACGGCGCCTTCAACCTCGCTGATCGCGAGCCATCGAACGCGATCGGTCAGCTTCACGCCGGACGCTTCCAGAGCCATCGCGAAAGGAGCCGCGAGATCGCGCCGAATGATCAGCATTGAGGGCCGTAGCGTTTCGATGATCGCCACCATCCGATCCGCCATAGCCGCGACGCCATCGTTGCAAATCGCGTTGAGGCCCAAGCGGTCGGTGGCGCCACACCGTAGATAACCGACGTAACCGCTGGATGCGAGCAGCACCAGCGGACTGGACCCATATTCGAAAAACGCGATCGTTTCGCCGCGCGAAGTTCCCCATCGCGTCCACATGCGCTCGACGACACCCGCCCATCGATCAAGTTCCGGCGGCTCGAGGGCAACCCAGATTGAAGGATCGCTGGTCGCTTCGAGTTGCAGCGAGAACTTCGGAGTGAGCCCGGCGCGCACGCGGCCCGCGAACGGATCGTCGGGATGGCGCGCAGCGAAATTTTCGAGGTCCGCGAGCTGCCACTCCCGAAGCGTGCCATCGGCGGTCAGGCGCTCGCGATAGAAGCGATGCTCCTCGAGATGTTGCGCGCCTTTCAATCAGCTACTCGCCATGATTCCGCCGAACGCCGCGAGAATCGCGAGCGTGAGGTTGATATAGGCGAGGCGATCCTGCCATGCGGAAACCTTGGCCTGCGCGGCGCGCCGCTCTTCCAGGTCGCGTAGACCGGCCGAGTACGGAAGTTTTTTGGTGAGGATCGTGCCATACCAGATGCCCGAGAGAGTGCCGGTGATGAGAAGCATCAGCCACGCAAACGCCATCAGCATGGTCCATTCGAGTCGCGGATCGCGCACGAAATCGGCCGAAAAGAGAAAAGGAATTTCACCGAGAATCCATGCGCGCGTGAAGCCGGTTACGCCGAGGAAGAAAATCGCGGAGCCGCCCAGCCACATCAGTCCGGCGCCGATCTTCTGCGAAACCACCGCCGAATGGGCCGGAGGAATGCGGCGCAGCGCTGGCATCAGGATGCCGGTGTTGAAGATGATCGCGCCGACCAGAACTATCGCGGCATAGATATGAATGACGCGGAGGATGCGGAACGTCACCGCGTAGGCATGTTCAGTCATGCCATATTTTGGAGCGGTTGCGGATGCGATCGTTCACGTAACCGTCGTTGTAGTAGGTGTCGTAGTAGTCAACGTCGAGGTTGTGCACGACCGCGCCGAAGTGCGCCTGCATCGGATTGTAGGTGACCGGCCACTGCCCGAAATTCTTCACACAATACTCGATGTAGGAAATACAGGCTTCCTGTATCCATTCGGGAGGGCGCGTGCGCGGGTGCGCGACGACCTTTTCCGCGGTGGCTTTGTTCCATGGCGATCCGACTTTCTTGAGATAGTTGTTGTCGCCTCGATGCAGCACGCCACCCTCGCCGTACTTTTCGTCGTACCACGCCTTCACCAGTTGCTCGGCGCTCTTGTAGCGAGGCGAGGGAACGTAGGTCGCTTCCTTCACGCCCTCGATCCCGAAAATTTTCGTCTGCCCGGTGGATATCGGCGCCTTCGGATTCGGCGCCTCGACGTGAAAGCCAAGCCCGGGCGTGATTTCCGGCATCGCACCCATCAGCACATCGGGATTGAAGCCGCAGAAAACCCACGAGCCGAGGCCCATCGCTTCGGTCGCGAGGCGCATATTCTGCACCATACATCCGGTAGGAAACTGCTCCACCTGGAAGATGAGCTGCTCCTCGCCCGCGATGGTAGTCGGCAATTCGAGCATCCCCTCGCGAATCCATTTCTCCAGACCGGCAGGACGGCCGCCGTTCCATTCATCGATCATGTAGTACTTCCAAAAATCCATGAAGTTGATGAGCGCCGAGTTGAGCCATCCGGCATCGGTCAGCGGCAGGAACCAGGTCGAGCCGGGCATGTTGATGTTGAACTGGTACGGACCCATCAGCACCGCGTTGGGCGCACCCGGCGCTCGCAGCGCGAAATCGATGTCGGGGCGCTGATCGAGGATTTGCACCAGGCCCTCCTCGTACCATCGCACTACCTTGTCGTAATCGGCTTCCGATTTGATTTCGATTGGCCCCGTGCGCTCGAGGCTCGGCTTATAGATGTAGGCGCCGCTGTCGTTGATGACGAGCAAGTCGGTGGCGCGCGAATTTCCCGGTGCGGGCGCAGTGCGTCCCGCGATCCAGGTCAGCTCATGAAAACCGCCGTCGACGGAAATATCCCATGCGACGAGACCGTTGGGACCGCATGCGGCCCAACAGATCAGCGCCTCTTCGAGCTTGGTGAGCGGAAGTGGATCTTTTTTGGAGATGAACTTCGCGGGTCCCTCACCTTGTCGAAGCGTGCGCCCGGTCACCGGATGCTTCATTTCGCTGCCGGAGTCGATGCGATATCCGCGGCCGACGCGGCGGCTGCGAATGGTGGTGAGCAGTTTGAAAAAAGTGCCCGACTCCTCGAAGGCATATTTCAGTCTTTCGCGATCATTCATCGAAGCAGCCTCCGCGTCTTCATGCCGCAAACCGATATTTTCCGTCCGCCAATTCGATCCATCGCCCGCGATCTGTGACTTGACCGCCGACGTCGATCTGCGTGCGCAAAATCGTCAATTCCTCGTCGGTCGGCACCTCGAGGATTTCCAGTTTAGGCGCCATCGCCGGCTTGAAACTCATTTCCGCGAGCACCTGCTCGACTGTGACGTAAGGCGCGATGCCTTGCAGCATGAGCTGGCAGTCCGCGCCGTATCCGTACATCGCCCATGGTGTGTACACGCGCCACGGCCCGGTGCCCGGAGGAATGCCGTGGCGCTCGCGCGCGCCCGGACCGTCGAGGAATCCCGGCGACGAAATAAAATCCACGCGGTCGACAAATTTGCGCTTCTGCTGATCGGTCACCAGGATGGTGCGCCACGCCAGAGCGGCTATGCTGTCTGCGCCGCCCGGTCCACCGAAACGCCGGCCTTCGCCGCCTTCGTATTTGCCGATGACGGTTGAGTTGATGTTGCCGTAGCGATCGACCTGCAACGTCGCGAGGATGCCGTAGTCGACATAGCCGAGCTGCGCGAGGTCGGCCGCGTAGTTCATCGTGCCCCATTGTAGCGCGCGATAGTTGGCGCGCGAGCTGATCATCGTCATCAGCGGATCGAACGGCACCTGCGCTTCGGGGCCTACGACGCCGTCCTCGGTTAGATACTGCAAGTTGGGCGCGCTCATCCGCTTCGCGAGCAGCACCGAGCTGAGCGGCTCGCCGCCACCGCCGACCCAGTAGATGTACTTGTCCTCGACGAGGCGGGAAATCTGGCAGGTGACGAATTCGCGTTCGTTGAAGCTGGTCGCCGGAGTGCTCATACGCCGTAGCCCTCTCTGATGGTTTCGCGGCGGCGAATCTCGGCGAGTTTTTCCGCGCCTACCACCTTGGCGAGATACTCATCGTGCGACGCGACAGAATAGACGTGCTTCTCCAGATAATCTTTGAAGTCGCCGCGATACATCGCGCCCATCGCCTCGACCACGCCCGCCGGATCCGATGCATAATATCCCTGCACGGTTCCTGGATACGCGCCGAACGGTGCGTGCACGACCGCGTCGACGGAAAAATGCGCGATCGAGGTGCGCGACGGATCGTTGCGAAATTCCGCCGTATCGATGATCTCCTCGGCCGACACGATCACGCGCTTCGAGGCGAGCGCGCATTCAGCATGCGCGATTCCGGTGCCGAACACGCGCGCGTTGCCGAACTCATCGGCCTGATGCACGTGGATGATCGACACGTCGGGATTGATCGCGGGTACAAGCACGACCGGCTTGCCGGTGAAAGGATCCTCGACGACTTTGCACGCCGAATGCTGAAAGCCATCGGTGCCGCCAAAGCTGCGCACCGGCAAAAATGGCACGCCCATCGCGCCGGCCTTGAGGCGCAGGGTCATCAGCGCGTTGGAATATTCGTAGATGGTGACCCTTTTTTCTTTCACCGCGCGCGCGATCCACGGCCCGAAGCCGATGAATCCGATGTCGATACGATCGGCGCATCCGGATTCGACCAGGAGCGCGCAGGCGACGTAGGTGAACTTTCCGCAGATCCACAAATTCTTTTTCCGCTGCCGGATGATCTCCCGAATCAGCGACGATGGTCCGCGCTGGAAGTAGTTGCAGTCGTAGGCGAGGTAGTCGCCGTCATGCACGAAGTGCTCGACCGCCTCTTTGTGCGACATCATTTTGGAGACCATCTGATGCGGCTTCTTGTCGCGCACCGCCGCCCGATAGCCGTCGGGATCGACCTTCAGATAGTCGGCTTTTCCTTCCTCGAGAATACGCATGATTAGATTTGAATCCCCGACTGCAGAAGGATTCCGTTGTGGATCAGAAAACTCCTGATCGTGTTGCCGCGCTTCGGGCGCTCGCGCGCATCGGTGCCCGCGGCCTGAAAATCTGCGATACGCTCCGCCATCGAGCGGCGTCCCTTGATGCTGATCTTCGTCTCGCGGCCTTCCTTCTTGAGCAGGCAGGCGGCCACTAGCTCATCGGGATCCATTTCGACCGTCGCGCAGAATTCCTTCAGGAACGCGACGCGCGATGGATCGTCATACGGATCGACGCCCGATTGGTCGCGCAGCCCGGTGAACCACGTTTTCACCGCCGCGTACTCTTCGATTGGTTTGTCGATCGATGCCATTACTCGGCCATTACTCTGGAAGTCCGAACATGCGCGCCAGCGCTTTGATCTCTTCCTTTCGCCACGGCAGCGGTGCCGGCGCCTGGATCATCTTCGCGGCCCTCATCTGCTCTGTAACCTTGGGATCGGCCTTGAATGGCTTGCCGTACTGGCCCTCGAAGAAAATTTCCTCGATCGGCGGACGCGGACGCTGACCGCCCGCTTCCCACGACTCCGCCGGATAACCGACCAGCAGCACCCATAGCGGAATCCATTCGTGCGGCGCCTTTACAATCTTGTTGATCGCGTCATGTTGAAAGGCGGAGAGGCAAACGCCAAGTCCTTCGTCAACCGCAGCGAGCATCGCCTGGCAAATCGCGATGCCCGCATCGGAGGCGGCCGCGGCCGCGACCGATGGCTGGTTCGCATTCTCTGCCAGCGGCTTCAGCACGTTGGGCCATACGAATTCATCGACGAACTTATGGCTCCATCCGTGGGTCGCGTTCAGCGCGCCGACATCGACCAGCTTCTTCAGCCGCGCCTGCGCGCCCTTGTACGCGCCCATATCGGCGTAAGTGTAGATGTGCACCGGCGCGAGCTCGATGTTGAGTCCGGAGACCGGAGTTTTGAGCGCGTCGAGCGTTTCGCGAGGGATGTCGTCGCGAATCACGACGATCGCTTTCAGAAAGGTCGCGTTGACCGCGCATGACGCGAGCCGCGCCGCCTCCAGCATGATCTGGATCTTCTCGCGTTCGACCTGCCGCCACGACTGGAAGTAACGGATGGTGCGGCGCCGACCGACGACTTCTTTGAATTCCATCGACTATTCCTCCAGCTAAAAATGCCGCTGGAGCGACGGCCCACCGCATCAGATTCGGTTTGCCGCAATTTCGCTGACCCAGCGCATCGCGCGGAAGCTTACGACCACAGTCGGCCGCAGAAGTCATATGAGTATCCGATCAGGCGTCGAACCGAGGCGCCGAAGCAGGCGAAGCCGCGGCGTCCATTTGCAACGCCCGCGGATAGATGAGACAAACGTTCAATCGGAGCTCTTCGAAGGGAGGATCAAAGATGAAACAACTGATCGATCTGAAAGGAAGGCGTGCACTGGTAACTGGAGGCGGCCGCGGGATCGGCCGCTCGATGGCGCTTGCGCTCGCCGATGCGGGCGCCGATGTGGTCGTGGCCTCGCGCTCGCTCGAGTGAGCTGGAAACGCGGTCGCAAGGAGATTAAGCGAGCGCGGGCACGCGCGGCTTCGCCGTCATCATCGACGTGATGAGTCGCGAGCAGATTACCGCGGGCGTCGATGAAGCTGCGCGCAAACTCGGCGGTCTCGACATTCTGATCAACAACGCCGGCGGCGTGATCGCGCAGAACCCGCTGTTCCTCGATCCGCTCGATCATGATCCCGCGACGCGTTCGAGGACAACCTGTTCCTGAACCTGACCCAGGCATTCTATGCGACCCACGCCGCGCTCCCCTACATGATCAAACAGAAGTGGGGGCGCATCATCAGCATCGGTTCCGGCTATGCGAAAAATGGCGGCGGCCCGCTGGCCTATTCGGCCGCGAAGCACGGCCTCATCGGTTTCACGCGCTCGCTCGCTTATGCCGCCGCCCCGCACAGCATCAATGTGAATGTGCTATGCCCCGGATGGACCAACACCAGGATGGTGGACTGGAACATGCTGGGCGCGATGATGGGGGTGAGCGCGGCCGAGGCCAAACGATTCGCCGAGAGCCAGAACATCCAGAAGCGAATCGTCGAGCCCGATGAATTGGGCGCGATGGCGGCGCTGCTATCCTCCGACGCCGCCAGCGCGGTGACCGGACAGGTCATCAGCGTTGACGGCGGCTTCATGATTAATAGCGGGGTGATCGCGACATGATGCGCGATCCGCATGCCGCCGTTATTCGAGATCGATCGATCACCTTTCCGAAGCCGAGCGTCATGTCGCTGAGCATGTAGCTCGCCTGCAATCACCCGCTTGACCGGCAGCCGATTCCACGGGTCCAGCCGCGAAGCTTTCCGCGAAAGCGATCGAGCCGACGCCGGTCCATGCCTCGATTACTCTTGACTTCGGTCGTGCGTCTCGATGATCTCGGCGCATGACGGACGCCCGTTTTCTTCGGCCGAAGGAATCAGGCGCATGCTGACCGGCGGCGGCGCGGCGGAATGCCCGTTGTCGGCGCGGGACGTTCCGGACGAACGATCGCGCTGGCGAGGCGGATGCCGGCCGGGACGCTCGAGCGTTCCATAGATCATGTCGCGATCGTTTTTGAATTCAATTTGCGCGAGCTTCTTCGGAAAACCCCAGATTTCGCGCCCGGCCAGCATCGGCGGCTCGGTCGTCACCGCGATGTGCATGATGTAGTTCATCGGGCGGCCCTTGTGCTCGACCAGGAGCGAAAGAATCGCTTCGTTGTAAGGGCCGAAAGTGGTCCACGGATATTCGTAGAACGAAAGTATCGCGGTGGCCGGCTCGGTCAGCGCCAGGGGCGCCGGCAATGCCTCCAACGCGGCTTCCAGGTCGGTTTCGAATGCGACTGCGATCGAGCGAGTGTTGCGATAGTAGAACGGCGGGCGCTGATACGCGGCGGCGTCCGCCGGCATCGAGTATTGCGCATTTTCAAGATTGAGACGTCCGTGTTCTTGGCCATAGTGCGATCCTCCTCAGCGGAGATTTCTGCGATCGGCTTGTAACGCTGCTATAGCGCCTCTTCGGATTGAAGACCAGTACGATTTGACGGCGCAGCGACCGATCGTTTGATAGTGCGCACAGCGGAGAGTGAGTCATATGAAATTCGATGGCAAGGCCGGCGTCGTCACTGGCGCCGGATCAGGAATCGGCAGAGCGACCGCGATGGAGTTCGCGCGGCGCGGCGGCGCGATCGTCGTCGCGGATATCAACGAAGAGACCGCGAATTCGGTCGCGCGGGAGATTTCACGCAATGGCGGCAAGGCCGCCGCAATCGGCGCCGATGTCACACGCGACGCCGACGTCGATGCGATGCTCGCGCTCGCGATCAGACAATTCGGCCGCCTCGATTTCCTGCACAACAACGCCTTCGGGCTTCCTCCTGCGCCGGAGAACGAGCAGGCGGTGACGCGAGTCGCCGATGTTCCCGATTCTGTGTGGGACAAGACCCTCGATGTCGGGCTGAGCGCGGTGTTCCGCACCATTAAGAAGGCGATTCCTATTATGAAGGCGCGCGGCGGCGGCGCGATAGTCAATACTGCGTCGATCTCGGGGCAGTTTGCCGATTACGGCATCGTCGCATACAACGCCGCGAAGGCCGGCATCATCAATTTGACGCGCGTGGTTGCGGTCGAGTACGCGTCCGACAACATTCGATGCAATTGCGTGTGTCCCGGCGCGATTCATACGCCGCTCCTCGAGCAGTCGCTCGTCAATCCGCGAATCAAGGAAGGTTTCCTGCGCGCGATTCCGCTAGGCAGGCTCGGACGTCCGCGAGGAAATGGCCAACGTGGTGCTGTTCCTAGGCTCAGATCTCGCATCGTTCGTGACCGGCGCGGCATTCGTCGCCGATGGTGGTCAGACCGCGAAGACCGGCAGCCCATCGTTCATACCCGACTAAAGTCGTTCGTATTCCCGATTAGGAGCTTCAGATGGCGTCCGAACTCTACGAAAAAGGCATGAAGGTTCGCCGCGAAGTTTTGGGCGACGACTATGTTGATCGCGCGCTCGCGAACGTCGATGACTTCAGTCGCGAATTTCAGCAGATGGTCACCGAGCATGCGTGGGGCACGATCTGGACACGGCCCGGACTCGCGAAGAAGCAGCGCAGCCTCATCAACCTCGCGATGCTGGCGGCGCTCAATCGGCCCGAGGAATTCGAGCTGCACTTCCGCGGCGCATTGAACAACGGATGCAGCCTCGACGAGATCAAGGAGACGCTGCTGCAAATCGCGGTCTACTGCGGGATGCCGGCGGGCGTGGCCGCGTTCCGCATCGCGCGCAAGATTCTTGCTGAGGTCAAGCCCACTTAATTCGTCGCGCCGGCTCGTTGCCCAACCCCCCCTCTGCCAGTAGCTTGTGTGAAGGGCTCTAAGCGCCCTTCGCATGCCCGAAGTTATACAGGCCACAACTCACTCCTCCAGCGAACCGCCCAAACTGTCGGTCGAGCGAACTCCCTCCGGACTGACGATCCATCTGATCGGCGAATGGCGGCTGACGCGCGATCTTCCACCGGTCGCGGCGGTCCTCAGAGAGATCGAATCGACGCGGGCCTCGCAAGGTGAAATATGATGCGGGATCGCTCACCGCATGGGACTCGAGTCTGCTCGCGGTGGTCAACAAAATCAGCCAGCTGTGCAGACAGCATAAGATCGATGAAGACCGCAGCGGGCTGCCCGAGGGCATGGGCGCGCTGCTGAAACTTTCAGAAACGGTGCCCGAAAACGAAGGCGCTCGAGCGCAAGGACCGGAGCCGGGCTTCGTCACACAAATCGGACTGGAGTTCCTCGACTTTGTAGAGGGATTTCGAACTTCGTCGCGTTCTTCGGCGAGATCTCGATCGCGCTGGGACGATTCGTCGTCGGGAAGGCGCGCTTTCGCCGCATCGACCTAGCCTCGCGATTCAGGATTGCGGTCCGAATGCTTTCGGCATTGTTACGTTAATAAGTTTCCTCGTCGGCACCATCCTGGCTTTCATGGGCGCGGTGCAGCTCGAGCAGTTCGGCGCATCCATTTATGTTGCGGATGCGGTCGGGATCGGGATGGTGCGCGACATGAGTGCGATGATGACCGCGATCATCATGGCAGGCCGGACGGGCGCAGCGTACGCCGCGCAGCTCGGCACCATGAAGGTGACCCAGGAGATCGACGCGCTGAACACGATGGGAGTATCGCCAATCGAGTTCCTGGTGCTGCCACGCGTCGTCGCGCTGCTTCTGATGATGCCTCTACTCTGCATCTATTCCGATTTCATCGGCATTCTCGGCGGCGCGGCGGTCGGCGCCGGGATGCTGGGCATCACGCTCAATTCATTTGTTTCAGAAGCGATGCGCGCGCTCACGATCGGAGGTGCGGTGGGTGGAATAGTCAAGGCGACGGTATACGGCGGTGATCGTCGCGGTGGCGGGATGTTTGCGAGGAATGCAATGCGGCAACAGCGCATCGGCGGTCGGCGACGCGGCCACGGCCGCGGTCGTAACCGGCATCGTTTACATCGTGGTGGCGTGCGGCATCTTCGCGGTGATATTCCACATCCTCAACATTTGAAGGCGCGGAAAAGACTTTGCCGATTCATCTCCATCATCGAAGACACGCCGCCGACGATCTCGCCAATCCGGCGCACGATGACGCCCATATCGAGGTGAAGAATCTGACGATGGCGTATGGCGATTTCGTCGTGATGCGCGATCTGAATTTCACCGTCAATCGCGGCGATGTGTTCGTCATCATGGGACAAAGCGGATGCGGCAAGAGCACGCTGATGCGCCATCTGATCGGCCTCAACGAGCCCGCCAGGGGCGAGGTCTGGTACGGCGATTTCAATTTCACCCGTGCCGATACGCAGGAGCGCCGCAGGATGGTGCGGCATTTCGGCGTGCTCTATCAGGGCGGCGCGCTGTGGTCCTCGATGACGCTGGCGGAGAACATCGCGCTGCCGCTCGAGGAGTTCACCGATCTCGCGCGCGATCAAATCGAGGAGATCGCATCGCTGAAGCTTTCGCTGGTCGGGCTCAGCGGCTTCGAGACTTACTATCCGAGCCAAATCAGCGGCGGGATGCAGAAACGCGCCGCATTGGCGCGCGCGATCGCACTCGATCCCGATGTGCTGTTTTTCGATGAGCCTTCGGCGGGCCTCGATCCCATCAGTTCGCGCCTGCTCGACGATCTCATCCTGGAATTGCGCGACAGCCTCGGCGCGACGGTGGTGCTGGTCAGCCACGAACTCGCAAGCATCTTCGCAATCGGCAACAACAGCATCTTTCTCGATCCTGAGACCCACAGCATCCTCGCGCGAGGGAATCCGAAGGATCTTCTCGAGCATTGCGACAACCCGGTGGTGCATCGCTTTCTGAGCCGTGGCGATTCGCAAAGCGCGGACCCCGCCGCAGCGATGAAAAACGCAAACAAGGACGCCGCATCGAAACCGCCGTCCTCATCGGTGAGGTCCAATGGGTAAACGCTTTAGTCCCACGCTGGTGGGGGGATTTGTGTTGAGCGCGATCGCTCTCGGCATCATAGGACTGGTGGTTCTGGGGTCGGGACGATTCTTCACCGGCAAGACCAACTACGTCTTGTACTTCGATCGCGATGTGAACGGGCTGCGCGTCGGAGCGCCGGTCAAGTTCCGCGGGGTCGATATCGGCACCGTCGATGCGATCCTGCTGAGCCTGCGCGGGCTCGACAGCCAAAGCAAGAACCCCACGCCCAACGTCAAGATTCCGGTCGTGATCGATATCGACTCCCAGAAAATCGAGAGTCATGGCGCGCAAGACGACTTGAGCGATCCCGAAGTCATGCGTCATGCGATCTCGCTGGGACTGCGCGGCACGTTGACGATGCAGAGCTTCGTGACGGGAGTGCTCTACATCGATCTCGACATGCATCCGGGGACCGAGGCGAAGTTTTCGATGAATACGCTCGAGCAGCAGGAGCGCTATTCAGGGATCCAGGAAATTCCGGTCCTGCCTACGGTGCTGGAGCAAGCGCAGGAAACCATGACCAGGATCGTCGAGGAGTTGGGCAAGGCGGACATCCCGGGCCTCATCCGCTCGCTCAGCCAGACCGCGCAGGGCGTGAGTAACTTCGTCAACTCGACCGACCTCAAGAGTAGCGTCGATGAGCTCGGTGTGGCGGCGAAGAATCTTTCTGATGCCTCGCTCAGCATTCGCAGCCTCGCGCAAAATCTCAACAACCAGATTGGTCCGATCGGTAGCAACCTGACCAGGAGTGCCAAGCAGGCGGGAGATGCATTGCATCAGATGGAAGTCACTCTCGCCGACGTGCAGCATACGGTCGAGCCGCAGTCACCGCTGAATTACCAGCTCACACAGACGTTGCAGGATCTCTCGTCGGCGGCGAACGCGGTGCAGGAGTTGGCCGAAATGATACATCGTAATCCAACCGTGCTGGTGCGGGGGCGCTTCGTCCCGCCGGAGCGGCATTGATGGCGCGCGTCGTAGCAGCGTGTCTCGCGGTGATCGTTCTCGCCGGATGTTCGTTGACCTCGGTGCTCGAGCCGCGCAAGGACCCCTCGCAGTTCTACGTGCTGACGCCGATGGACTCGACGGCGCGCGGCGTTCCGATCACTTACAGCAGCAGCGCGGATGGGAAGGGAACTACCATCGGTCTCGGCCCGGTGAAATTTCCCGCGTACCTTGCGCGCGAGGAGATCGTCACCCGCAGCTCGCCCAACAAAGTCGATCTTTCCGATATCAATCGATGGGCGGAGCCACTCGATAAGAACTTCGTCACCGTGCTCGGACAGAATCTCACCGTGCTGCTCGGCGCGCAGGTGAAAACCTATCCATGGTATCGGCCTGCGAACCTCGATTATCAGATCGCGCTCGACATCGCGCGTTTCGATACCGACTCGAAGGGAACCGCGCAGATTACCGGACGATGGGAAATCGAGGATCCCGACACCGGCGATGTGCTCAATTCAGGCGAGATCAATATCATCGATGCGGCGCAGTCAGGTGAAACGAATGCCGCGACGTTGAGCCGCGCAGTCGGCGACCTGAGCACGCAACTTGCCGATGCACTCCGCGCGACGAAACATCCCGCGCCTCATCTGAAGGCGGACTGAATTAGCTACGACGGTGCCGCCCCTTGTCGGATTCGGCGCACGCGGCGCAACGACCATTTTATTGACCAGTAGATCAACGCGATGAGGCCGACCGCGGCGAGAATCAACATGACGAATGCCCCGATATAAGCGCGCATCGGTCGAGGTCCGGCAAATCCCCCACCATTGGTTTCGCGTATGGGCTGACCCTCCTGGAAAGTTTTGAGAATTTGTCGCATCCGCTCGCGATCGTCGGAATCAGTCGCGTCGGCGGCGGAGAGCGCGGCGGTTTCCCATTTTATTGCGTCGGCAAAATCTCCCACTTCCGCATAGGAAGCGGCTAGTGTCTCCAGATAGTGATTACGGTTGTAGCCGGTCAACTCGTTTTCGCGGAGTGCTAGCTTCAGCGCGGCCTTGCCGTCGCGAACCTCATCCGATGTCGAAGTCGCCAGCCGCCACGCGACGCCATCGATTTTTTCTGGATCGTCGGGGGCGAGACTCGCGACCTTCTCGAAATCGTCATGCGCCTCCCGCCATCTCCCGAGGCTCAACTGGAGGTTACCACGAGTGACATACAGCTCGGCATTGTTGGGATCGAACGCGATCGCTGAAGTTGCGGCGGCTATCGCCTCATTCGCATTGCCCATGCTTTGGTAAATGTTGAAGCGGCATTCGTATCCCTCTGGTCTCGTCGGATCGGACTTGATGAGCGCATTGCAGTCGTCGAGGGCGCGCGAGTGCTGCCCGATATGCTCATAAAAGTACGCGCGATCCATCAGCAGTCGGCGATTCGACGGATCGAGGCCAATCGCGGTGGTCAAATCCGCGATCGCCTCGGGATATTGCTGCTGCCAGTAATGCAGTGAGGCGCGCTCTTCGAAGTTGAGCGCGTCTTTGGGTGCGAGTGCGATCGCCTTGTCGAGGTCGCTGGCGGCTTTTGGGAAGTCGCGCATCGTTTTGTATCGGCGCGCGCGCTCCCGATAGATCCGCGGATCGTCCGGACGCAACTCGATCATCGCGGTGTAGTCCGAAATTGCGGCCCATGTGTTGTCCTGCGCCACATGAATGGCGGCGCGCACGCCGAAGTAAAATGCATTTTTCGGTTCGAGCTTGATCGCGTCCTCAATCTGCTCGAGTGCGTGCGGGTAATCGTGTTTGTAGAATAGATTTTCCGCGCGCTCGGCCGCGCCCGATCCTGGACCGGTCGACTCGCCCATCGATTTGCGCAACTCGACGATCGCCATTTCCTCGTCCAGACTGGGCGCGCTGGAGGCGACCGAGGTGGGCGCCACCGTACCTGTGGGAAGCATAAAAAGCGCGAGGACCAGCGGCAGAGCAAGCGTCCAATGCGCGACGATACAGGTCGTCAGTTGCCGTCTCCATATATAGAGCCCGGCGAGAATCGCTTCCGCGGGAAGCATCACCAGCGCATAGCGCACTCCCCACAATGGCATCCGTGCGACGATGTCGATTGCGATTGCGACGATTGCCGCGAGCGCGCTGGTACGGGTGATCGCGCGCAGGCGCCGGATCGCGTAGCCACGCGCGACAAGTTCCTCCGCAAAGGTCGCGGCCAGGGTGACCAGCACCGCAAGCCAAAGCGGCATGCTACGTAACCCGATGGAATCAGAGGGTGTTAGCGTTTTGATAAAATCGGCGAAAAGATTTACATGCTGCGATCCGCGCAGCGCCAGCAGTGCCATCAACGCGCTTACAACGATTAGGCCTGCGCCGGCCAGCAATCCAAAGTAAACATCCTGCGCCCGTATCCGATGCAGCCCGAGCGACCCGATCGGCAGGCTCTCGAATTCGATGGTCAGCACTAACAGGGCGAGGATGACCGCCAATTCTCCGTTCAGCCGGATCGAGGCGAAATCGATCGGCCATCCGATCAGTGCCGCGAATCGATACGCGAGACCGAGCGCGAACGGCACCCCAAAGCCGATCGCGAGCCCCGCCTTTAGCATCCTGGCGCGGCGTGCACGGTTATTATCGTGCTCCGGAGTGGCGATGTGGGTGGGCGCAGAAGCGTCCGTCATGTCAGTCGTTGGCATGTCCGATCGTCACGACCAATTGTTAGCGCGAATCGGAGGTTTGATGCGAGTAAAACTTCGCTCCGTCGCCGCGCAGGGCGGCGATTACAGTTCGCGGCGGCCGGTGAGAGCGGATGCGAGTGTTGCGGCGTCGCTGTATTCCAGATCGCCGCCGGCCGGCAGCCCGCGTGCGAGGCGGGTTGTTTTCACACCCAGCGGTTTCAGCATCCGCGCGATGTAGAGCGCGGTCGCTTCGCCTTCCACCGTCGCATTGGTCGCGATGATTAGTTCGCGGATGCGCGGCGGATCGCCGATGCGCGCCAGCAGTTCCTTCATCTTCAAATCGTCCGGGCCGATGCCGTCGAGCGGCGCGAGCGCGCCATGCAGCACATGGAAGACGCCGTTGAAACTGCGCGCGCGCTCGATTGCCATCAGATCGGCCGGCCCCTCGACGACGCATACCACGTCGTGCTCGCGCGCTTCGCTCTCGCAGATTTGGCATCGCGGGCGATCCGACAATCCGTAGCATTCCGCGCACAATCCGACGCGCTCCTTCATTTCGAGGAGAGCTTCGGCCAGCGCGATCACTTCGTCGCGCGGACGATTGAGCAGGTTGAAGGCGAGCCGCGAGGCGGTTTTCTCGCCGATGCCGGGCAGCCGCGACAATTCCTTCACCAGCCGCGTCATCGCGGGCGGAAGTCCGTCCTGTCGCTTGATCGTCGGTTCGGGCAGGTTAATCGCCTCCCAGACCCGGAATCTTCAGACCGCCCATCGGGCCGAGCTTGCCCATCACCTCACTCATGAGCTGCTGCGCGCGAGCGAGCGCATCGTTGACCGCGACGACGATCAGATCCTCGAGCATCGATTTGTCGTTCGCGGCGAGCAGCGTGGGCTCGACGGTGATGCGCCGGATGCGCATCGAGCCGTCGGCGATCACTTTCACCATCCCGCCGCCGGACTGCGCCTCGACGGTTTTGCGCGGCGGCCTCTTCCTGCGCGCCTTTGAGTTTTTCCTGCAGTTGCTGGGCCTGCTGAAAGAGTTCGCTGAGGTTAAACTCTGCCACGACTTTTCACTCCTCGATGCGAAACTATTCTTTCCTCGATGCCGAGGCGTCCTTCGCGCCAACTTCAGTATCTGGCGTTATCCGGACCTCGACAAGCCGCGCCTCGAGTTCGTCGAAGATGCGGCGCATCTCGGGATCCTGCAGGACCGCCTGGCGATCCTCGGGACTCCCGGGACGCGGCTTCGAAGAAACATCGATGGGCTTCGGCGCGGCGTCGACGGATGTCGGCAGAGTATCGCGCACGACCGTCAGTTTCGGTTCGATTTCGGGCGGCGGAGCTTTTTCGATTCGCGAAACTTCGGGCGCACTGATCTTTGGAGCTTCGGGAGCTTCGCCGGATGACGATACGATCAACGGCGCCTTGCCCGTCGCCGCAGCGACAACCGTTCCGTTCGAAGACACTTCGACTTTGATCGGACGCGCAAAAAATTCGCTGGCAAGTTCCGCGATCGTCGCGCGGTTGTCGCTCAGGTAGCGGATATAAATGTCGTTGCGCGCGTTGACGCTCAGCACGTCGTCGGCGAACGCGAGCGACGCTCCTTGCTCCATGAAGCCCGCGAGCGCCGCGCGGCGAGCGCGGATGAAATCGCGCAGCTCCGGCAAATCCCGCGACGTCGATTGCTGCGCGATGCCCGCGCCGAGCGGCGCGGTCGGCCGCGCCAGCGGTGGATGGGGGAGGCGACGAGCGCACTGGCGCGGTCGCATTCACCTCGCCTTCGACTTTCATGCGGCGAGTCGGAACCGATGCCGGACGATGTCTGCCGACGATGCCGCCCCTCCGCTCGAACTCGACGACGACGCGGTTCCGCCGCCACCGTTTCCGATCGCGCGCAACAACTCGTCGGCGTCCATCACGGGCGCGAGCGACGCCATTCGGACCACCGCCATCTCCATCAGCAGATCGGGATACGGCGATTTCAGCAATTCCTCCTGCGCCTCGGCCATCAGGCGAAACAGCCGCATCACGTCGCGATTGCTCGCCTCATCGGCCAGCCGCTTCAGCTCGGTCGCCTCGTGATCGGGCAAATCGGTAAGCGGCGTCATCGAATCATTCGATGGAAGCTTCGCGACCGCGAGGTTGCGCAGCGCTTCGAGGAGATCGCGCCCGAGCGATTCGAGGTTGGCGCCGCGCGAATGCAGCTCGCGAACTTTGCGCAGCGCACTGGCCGCATCCTTGTGAAGGATCGCATCGCACAATGCGTACACGACGGTGCGGCTCGCGACGCCGAGAGTGGAGGCAACTTCGGCCTCGGTGACCGCCTCGCTCGATGCGCACGCGATCGATGTTTCCAGCATCCGCTCCGCATCGCGCATACTGCCGCCGGCTTCGCGCGCGAGCAGCAGCAGCGCGGACTCCTCGACGTTGACGCCCTCGCGCGAGGCGAGTTCCTTGAGCCTCGCGAAGATGACCTGCAACGCGATGCGCCGGAAATCGTAGCGCTGCAACCGCGACAGGATCGTCTCGGGCATCTTCTGCGGCTCGGTCGTCGCGAGGATGAACTTGACGTGCGGCGGCGGCTCTTCGAGCGTCTTCAAAAGCGCGTTGAAGGCCTGATCGGTGAGCTGATGCGCCTCATCGATGATGTAGATCTTGAAGCGATCACGCGCCGGCCGATAGCTGAGATTCTCGATGATCGCGCGCGCATCATCAATCTTGCGATAAGTCGCGCCGTCGATTTCGGAAACGTCGAGCGCACGGCCCGCGCGAATCTCGATACAGGCCGGGCATTCGCCGCATGGGTCGGGCGTCGGACCGCGCTCGCAATTGAGGCATCGCGCGAGGATGCGTGCCGCCGTGGTCTTGCCTACGCCGCGGATACCGGTGAACAGGAAGGCGTGCGCGATGCGCCCGCGCTTCATCGCCTCGGTCAGCGTGCGCGTGACGTGCTCCTGGCCGACCAGCTCGCCGAAGCGATCGGGACGCCATTTGCGAGCGAGCACCAGATGTGACGATGCTTCGGCCATTGAACCACTCAATTCGCCACGCGCGAGAACATGTCCGTCGAATGATAGCCAGGCACCCCTGCGGCACAGAAAGTGGGCCGGTACCGTTGCTTCCTTCCGGACCTGGCGGGGTTCGCGGCGCTCCCTTGCGCAGGACCCGGCTATCAGCGGCGGGCACGGCCTCGCGCGCGCGGCGATTTTTCGAGCGCCGGATAATTAGAGTATCACAGCGCGATGGTTGCAAACGATTCGAGTTGCCGATGTTGATAGAAAAGCTCGTGTCACGGCCACAACAGGATTAGGATGACGGGGATGGCGACCGCGAAAGAAATTTTAACGATGCTGTTGAAGCTTCCCGCGTCGGAACGAGCTGAGATTGCCGTCGAACTCATTCGCAGCCTTGATGAAGCCGAGGACATCGGCGCCGAGGAAGCGTGGGCTCGCGAACTCGAAAGGCGCGTCGAAGATGTTCTCTCCGGTCGCGCCAAGACGGAGCCATGGGAGCTGGTCCGCAAGCGACTTGAGGACAAGGTCAGAAATCGTCGCCTTTGATACCGACATCATTACGAAATCATTCGTTCACATCGGTGATTCCGCGAACGATGGCGCCCCATCGACGCCGCTGATATCAAGTTGAAAGATGGAGCGTAAGAAGAATCCTCTCATGCTCGGGCTCATTCAGATGAGCTGCGCGCCGGAGCCGAAAGAAAAATCTGGAGAAGGCAATCGCGCGCATCGAGGATGCCTCGAAGCGCGGCGCCGAGGTGGTATGCCTCCAGGAACTTTTCCGCTCGAAGTATTTTTGCCAGACCGAGGACAACGGCTGCTTCGATCTCGCCGAGGCGATTCCCGGTCCCACCAGCGAGGAGCTATGCAAGGTCGCGGCGGCGCGCAAGGTGGTCATCATCGCGTCGCTGTTCGAGAAACGCACCGAGGGCATCTATCATAACACCGCGGTCGTCATCGATGCGGACGGGAAAATCGCCGGCAAGTATCGCAAGATGCATATCCCCGACGATCCCCGCTACTACGAAAAGTATTATTTCACGCCCGGCGATCTTGATTTCGTTGCGCATCCAACCGCCAAGGGGCGCATGGGCGTCCTCGTATGCTGGGATCAGTGGTTTCCCGAGGCCGCGCGGCTGACCGCGATGGCCGGCGCGCAGGTGCTCTTCTATCCGACCGCGATCGGATGGTGGCATGGCGAGACGCCCGAGGATCGCAAGAAGATGCTCGACGCGTGGATCACGATTCAGCGCAGCCACGCGATCGCCAACGGCGTGTACGTCGCGGTCACCAATCGCGTCGGCATCGAAGATGACCTCGAGTTCTGGGGCAATTCGTTCGTCGCCGATCCGTTCGGCGAAGTAGTCGCGCGGGCTGATGCGAAATCCGAGGATACCCTCATCGTCGAATGCGACCTCGGCAAGATCGAGCGCACGAGGCGCAACTGGCCGTTCCTGCGCGATCGCCGCATCGACGCCTATCAGGATCTCACGCGCCGATTTCGCAGTTAAGATCTGCCTCTGATCAATGGCGATTCATCCCGATCACGCGCGCCTGCGCAACTACCGCATGCCGGCCGAATGGGCGCCGCATCTCGCGACCTATCTCGTGTGGCCGCATAACCTCGATACGTGGCCGGGCAAGTTCGAGCCGGTCCAACCCGCGTATGCGAAAATGGCGGCTGCGATCGCCGAGTTCGAGCCGATTCGCGTGCTGGTCAAAAGTGATGATGAGATCGAGCCGGTGCGGGCGCTGATTCGAAGCGCAATCAGCCGCACCGACCTGATGAATCGTGTCGAGCTGATCGTCGAGCCGACCAACGATTCATGGATTCGCGATCACGGTCCGATTTTCGTCAACAAAATTTCCGACGAGGATGATAGCAACGTTCCTGCGCAACTCGCGCTCGACTGGATTTTCAATTCGTGGGGCGAGAAGTACGGCGCATACGATCTCGATGATGCGATCCCGCGCAAGCTCGGCGCACGCTACGGCTTCGAGGTCATTGAGCCCGGCATCGTGCTCGAGGGCGGCTCCATCGAGGTCAACGGCGAAGGCCTGCTGCTCACGACGGAGTCGTGCCTGCTAAACAAAAATCGAAATCCGCATCTGAGCCAGGCCGCCATCGAAGAATACCTGATGACGTATCTCGGCGTGACGCACGTGCTATGGCTCGGCGACGGTATCGCGGGCGACGACACCGACGGCCACATCGACGACCTCGCGCGTTTCGTCACGCCGCACAGCATCGTCACCGTGGTCGAGGATGATCCGTCCGACGCGAATTACCATGCGCTGCAAGACAACCTGAAGCGCCTTCATGCGATGCGCGATGAGCATCGCCAGCCGTTTCGCATCGAGACGCTGCCGATGCCGACGCCGGTCGTATACGACGACACGCGCCTGCCCGCGTCGTATGCGAATTTCTACATCGCTAACGGCGGCATCATCATGCCGACCTTCGATTGCGCGGCGGACGCGATCGCGATGCGCAAGTTGCAGCAACTGTTCCCGAGCCGACGCGTGATCGGTGTCCCCTCGATCGATTTGGTCTGGGGCCTGGGCGCGGTGCATTGCCTGACCCAGCAGCACCCGCGTCCGGCGAAGTAGCTTTAAGAAGCTATGAGACGCTTCTCGGCACGCGCTTTTGTAAATTTTACAGCGATGCGATTGTAAAAAGGTAAATTTACAAAGACCTCTCGCGCGGCTTCTTCCGAAAAATCCTTAAAATTGCTCGCTTTCCAGGTTCGGCACGGGACGTGAAAATAGCCCTCCCGACGACGGGAGACGCAAGCAATGAGTAAGAACATCGCAAAGGTCGCATTTGTACTGGCGGCGATTTTCTTGCTGGCGGCTTGTTCGGGCCAACCCCTCTCCACTCGGGAAAAGGGAACGCTCTTCGGCGGAGTCGTTGGCGCAGGCTCAGGCGCGATCATCGGCTCCGCCGTAGGAGCACCTGCAGCCGGCGCGGCCATCGGCGGCGCGTTGGGCGCGGGCACCGGATACATCGTCGGCAATGCGCTGCAGAACAGCGAAATCGCAATTCGACATACGCAGGCTCAGGTTTCCTCGCAGCAGAGGCAACTAGCCGCGCAGCGAGCGGAGATCCAGCACCTCCAACTGGAGAGCGAGACTGAATAGCTCCTTGTCCTGATCCCTAAATCTGCTCCTCCTCCCCCTCACTCCTCCCCCAGACCCGTGGTGGGTCGCCGCAAGGCGGCCCACCTCCTGTCTCTTTGCGCACTGACTGTTCGTTCAGCCGACGCCGCTTTTCGTGCGATACGAGCCCATCGCTCTAGGAGAAGGCTTGGCTGATTTAGATCATCCTTTCTTCTTTATTATCGAGGTGAATAATGATTTAGGGTTCCGGTGAATTAACCCTAACCTGACTATGCTGAATCGCATACGCAAAAATTACAAAACGAAGCCAAATAACCCTTTGAAATAAAGACATTTGCAAAAAGCAAATCCAAAACGCCGCTCCTCAACGCTTCGCGACTCTGCAAAAACAAACCTATTGGAAGGTTGACACTGGAAATCGAGATATTAATCGTGTTATTGATATAATTAAGATTTATATTGATAATGCGCAGCCAGTACGATGCGGCCCTTAATTCTCAAATGCCCCTCATGCAATGGTGACCTCGCCGTCTCCAAGCTCCATTGCCATTCATGCGATATCGCCGTCGAAGGCGACTTCAGCATCCCGACGCTGCTCAGGCTCAATCGCGCGCAACTCGATTTCGTCGAGGTCTTCCTGAAAAACCGCGGCATCATCCGCGAGGTCGAGCGCGAACTGGGCGTTTCGTACCCCACCGTCCGCGCGCGCCTCGACGAGGTCCTCGATGCGATCGGGTTCAACCTTGCGCCGGCGCCGCAGGACGGCCGCAACCCGCGCGAGGCTTCCGACGATTCCGCGATGCGCCATCGTCGCGCCATCCTCGAGCAGCTCAGCGCCGGAAAAATTTCCGCCGAAGACGCGATGCGCGCGCTCGGCGGCATCAAACATCCGCAACCCCGAAAAATCGGAACGGGAGGAACCTGACGATGGATAACTTCAAACTGAGCGATGTCGAGGCGGTCCGCGTGATGCGCGTGGGCGGCAATCTTCGCGTGCGAGGCGTCACCTCGGGCGACACCAGCGTGCAATGCGACAGCGAGCCGCAAATCCGCCGCGTCGAAAATCGATGCGAAGTGCTCATCTCCGGCAACGCGACGATCGAGGTCGCGTCGGGCGTCGCGTTGGAGATCCTCGAATGCGCCGGCAACCTCGATGTCGAGGACATCGCCGCACCGCTTTCGCTCGGCCGCGTCCGCGGCAACCTCCGCGCGCGCCGCCTCGGCTCCATCGCGATTCGCGGCGAGGTCGGCGGCAACATGACTCTCGAAGACGCGCAGGCGCTCGAGGGCGAGCAGGTCAACGGCAATCTCCGCGTCGAAGGCGCGCGTTCGATCAAGATTTCGCAATGTCGCGGGCAATGCCGACTGCGGCACTATCGAGGGCGAGGTTAGTTTCGCCGATGTGCGCGGTCGTCTGCGCGTATCGGTCGCGGGTGCCGTCAGCGCGAATCGCGTCGCGGGCAAGCTCGAAGTGCAGGGCGTCGCATCGCTCAATGTCGAAAGCGTCGGGAGCAAGCTCAAAGCGGTCGAGGTTGCGGGCGATGTCGTGATCGGCAAAGTCGGTGGACGGCTTAGCTGCGATGATATCGCGGGTAGCGTGTCGGCCGAGCAGGTTGGAGGTCACGTCGGCCTGCGCGGCGTTCGCGGCGCGGTCGGTCTACCGAAGATCGGCGGGCGCGGTCGATCTGCTCGGGCCATTGCCGCGCGAGGGCACCTGGAAGATCACCAGCCGCGGACGCATCAGTGTTGAGATTGCGCCGGATACTTCGGCGAAGTTCACCGCAAGCGCGCGCTATGGACGAGTGCGCCTGTATGGCGTCCCGGAGAGCAGCTTCACGCGCGCCGGACGCGATCATGTCGAGGGCACGCTGGGCGCGGGCGGACTCGATATCAGCCTCGAGGCGACCGACGCGGACATCATCCTGTTCGCCGACGGCGACGCGCAGGCGCGCGACTACGATGGACGCCGCCGCTCCAGCGAATTCCGCTTCGGTCGGCGCTTCTCCGCGCCGTTCGAGAATTTCACTGATGACTTGCGCGAAGACATTCCGGAATTCGTCGGCGAGATCCTCGGCGCCGCGGGCCGTATCGTGTCGGAGAGCGGCAAGTTCACCGGCACCATCGCGCACGATGTCACCCGCACCGTTGGTGATGCGCTGCGCGAGGTCGAACGCGCGTTGTCGGATTTGGATGACAAGGTTCCGCATGAGGTGAGCGACAAGCTGTCGCGCCTCGGACGCAAGATCAGCGAAACGGTCGAGCGCGCGGTCGATGAAGCGCGCGAGCGCCGCCGCGAGCGAACACGCAATCGCGACGACGCCGCTCCCAAATCGAGTGCCCCGAGTGAGGCATCCTCGGCATCATCCGATGAGCCTCCGGTGCCCGGCGCGGAAGGAACTCGCGACGCCGCGATGATGAAGATCCTTAACGCGGTGCGCGAGGGAACCTTGAAGCCCGAAGAGGCCGACCGCCTCATCGCCGCATGGGCAGAGTTGCACGGCCGAGGCGCCGACACGCATGGTGAATAGTCGCGATCATTTTATCGACGTGCCTATCAGGCGTCTGCGCAATATTGCGCCTTGTCATTCTGACGCGAGCGGAGCGCAGAGAATTGCGTTCGGATGTCACTCCAGCATTCGCATGGCGATAACTTTCAAATGTTGCGCACGCACACGCCCTCGCGTCTGCTGAAAGTTACTCCCGATTGCGAGGCGCTTCCAAGATCCTTCACCGTCGCTCCGCTTGCTTCAGGATAACAGCATCCCGGAAGTCGCAATCGTCCGCGCACTCGGCTTCGAGCGCACGCAAGTCGCGGTGATGCTGTTCGGCGAGGCCGGAATTATTGGGCTCATCGGCGGCGGCCTCGGCGCGGGCCTCGCGCTGGCGCTGTTCGGCCACGGCATCACGATGGGCGCGGTGGTGGGAGGATTGGCCTATATGCAGGTGACGCCCGACCTAGCATTCGCCGCGATGTTCACGATATTTGTGGTGAGCCTCGCGGCCGCGATCGTTCGCGTGATTCAAGCGGTCAACATCAGCCCCGCAATCGCGTTCCGCAAAGTGGTCTGACGTTGCGACGTGGTCCGCCCTGAATCTGTTTCGTTCGCATCATCGCTTTGGTAGCCTGCGCGCGATGCGAAAATTGACGGCATCGATGCTCGCGGTCTGCGCCGCGTTCGCCGCGGCCTCCTGTCAGGGCAGGAAGGTGACGCCGGCCGAGCGCGGACGCGTCATCTACATGTCGAACTGCGTGGTCTGCCACAATCCGGATCCGAACCTGCCCGGCAGCCAGGGACCTGATATCGCGGGATCGTCGCGAGAGCTGGTTGAAGATCGCGTGCTACATCTGACGTATCCGCCCGGCTACACGCCGAAGCGCAAGACGCATGCGATGCGCGCGATACCGACGCTCGCGCCCGAGATCGACAACATCGTCGCGTTTCTGCAGACCGCGAAGCGGCCGCCACAATCTAACGCATCGGCATCGCCTTAAAAAACGGACGCGCATCGCTACACGTCCGCTTGATGTATTGATCTCGCGATTATCTATGGCATCGCGATTTTGATTCCGATCACAAGCAGCGCCCACGCGACGAACCCCGCCGTGATCACGCCCGAGACGGAATCGAGCGGCTTCTTGGTCGCACCTTGCGTGCCCATCAGCGCGTTGAGTTCGATCGCGATGATGATGATTCCGTCGATGATGAGCCACAACACCAGGCCGCCCGACGTGATTGGTCCCATCAGGCCCGAGTAGTGCGATGCGGCACCCATGAAGAACAGCATCGGGATCGAGAACAGCGTGTTGGTGCGCGAGGCGAGACCGGCGCGGCGTCCGGCCGGCGCGGCGGCGGGATTAGCTGCGGCGCCGCCTGCGGTCGCAATCGCATTGGCGATGATAATTTTCTGGTTGGGCCAGATCACGAACCATACGTTGGCCCACATGATGAGTCCCATTGTGCCGCCGGTGAAGATGGCGACCGTCCATGGTGTGAACGTCAAGTTGAGCAGTGCCTGCCACCAGATGATCAGGTAGAGCAGGCCGACGATCACAGTGCCCATCGCGCCCCATCGAAACCACCAGAGCGCGCGCGGCACCAGCTTTTGAATCGCGCCGCTGCGCACCGGCGCTTCAGTCTCGGCGAAAAACGGTGTCTGGACCAGGTTGAAGTAATACAGCAGTCCTATCCAGGTGATACCGAACAGGAAGTGCAACCACCTGAGCAGCATCAAGAACGCATCCATAGTCTCACCCTCCGGCTATGCGTGGCTTCACTAATGCCGTTCGTTTGCGTGTCTTTTTTCACAGCATAGGTCCATTTGCAACCACCGCAGCGCAGGCAAGTTCGCGAATGCGAAGGGAAATTTGCCTAATGCGAGAAGAGAACCGATTCCGCGAACGACGGCTTGCGGCAATCTTTCGTCGAGCCTACGATCATGAGTGCAAGTTAGTTGCTGCCCTGAATCTTCAGAGCGGCCGTCCCGTCAACTCCAATGTAGTTTCGCGGCGCGATCGCCGCCGCGTCTACGGCTCGCCTCACGAAAGGATGGTTGTGTTATGGCTTTTGAACTTCCCAATCTGCCTTACCCGTACGAAGCACTGGCGCCCCACATTTCCAAGGAGACGCTCGCGTTCCATCACGACAAACATCACGCGGCATACGTGAACAAGCTCAACGAACTGATCAAGGGCACGCCGCAGGAAAAGCAGTCGCTCGAACAGATCGTGAAGGAATCATCGGGCACTTTGTTCAATCAGGCGGGCCAGCATTTCAATCACAGCTTCTACTGGAAGTGTATGGCGCCCAACGCGGGCGGCGATGCGAAGGGGCCCATCGCGGACGCGATCAAGAAATCATTCGGAGATTTCGCCTCGTTCAAGAAAAAATTCAGCGAGCTGGCCGCGGGCCATTTCGGATCCGGATGGGCATGGCTGCTGCGCGATCAGGAAGGCGCGCTGAAAGTCGTCGCGATGCACGACGCGGACAATCCGCTCAAGCACGACGAGCGTCCGCTGCTGACCTGCGACGTATGGGAGCACGCGTATTACATCGACTATCGCAACGCGCGCCCGAAATACATTGAGGCATTCTGGAACGTGGTGAACTGGGACTTCGTGAATCAGAATTTGAAATAGCCGCATCGCGGCTATTTCATCTTGAGCGCCGCGCGAAGGATCCCGATCGAGATGAAGAGCGCCGGACTACTGATGGTCCGGCGTTCTTCATCTAGACAGATTCCCGGCAGTGTAGCAATTTAGCTTCGCTCCCCCCCGAATTACGCCGGTAATGTTTCATCGCTGCTACGTCGACGGGCACGCGCCTTGCTCCTCAGACGTGTCCGTCGGCCTGTACTCATCCGAACCGCCGACGATTCGTCTCGAAATGACATCGGGGGGATGTCAGACAAAATGATTCATACTGACAATGGCGAACTGGTCGTCAGTCCGGATTTCGAATCCGCGCCGTCCCGCGGCGAGGATTACTTCCGCGTCCTCATCGAATGCTCTTCCGATATTTTTCTGGTGCTGGCACCGGGTGGTCTGATCGTCTTCGCTGGAGGAGGCGGTCTCAAGGATTTCGGCTATGACCCCGACGAGGTCCTCGGCCAGACCGCCGGAACGTTCATCCATCCTGACGACGCTGCCGCGCAAGGCCAGATGGCGGAGCGCGCGATTGCCGAGCGCGGCCTGATGGTGCGCTCGGAGGCGCGCCTAAAGCGGCGCGACGGCGGCTGGATACCGTGTGAGATCATGACCCGCGCCGGTATCGACGCGGAAGGCCGGCCGATTCTGATCGTCACCATGCGCAACATCGCGGAACGGATCGACGCGGCGCGCAAGCTGGAGGAAAACGCGGCGACGCTGCGCAAAATCTTCGATGCCAGTCTGGATGTCATCTCGATCAACCGCTTCTCCGACGGAAGCTTGATCGATGCGAGCAGTAGCTTCACCGAGACCGGTTTCGCGCGCACCGAGGCGCTGGGCAAATCGAGCAATCGGCTGAACCTGTGGGCCAATCGCGATCAGTTCAAGGACTATCTGCGCCGCCTGCACGAACGCGGCATTGTTCGCAACATGGAGGTCGACTTCCGGCTCAAAGACGGAAGCGTAATACCCAACCTTGTTTCCGCGACGATTGCCGACCTCAACGGCGAAAAGTGCGTCATCACTTTTTCGCGCGATATCGGCAAAATCAAAAAGACCGAAAACGAATTGCGCGCCGCGCGCGAGGCCGCCCTCGCAGCATCGCGCGCCAAATCAGAATTTCTCTCCAGCATGTCTCACGAGATCCGCACCCCAATGAATGCCATCCTGGGGATGACTGACCTGGTGCTGGAAACCCAACTCACCACCGAGCAGCGCCGGTATCTCGATGTGGTCGCAAACAACGGCAACGCGTTGCTCGAACTGATCAACAGCATTCTCGACCTCGCGAAAATCGAAGCCGGTCGTCTCAGCCTCGAAGCCGTCGCCGTGGATGTGATCGAGCTGACCGAGAAGGTTGCTGATACGCTGGCGATTCGGGCGCACGAAAAGCATCTCGAACTCGCGGTCAGGGTGGAAGACGGCATCCCCTCCACGCTGATGGGCGATCCGGTCCGGCTGCGCCAGGTGCTGATCAATTTGATTGGCAACGCGATCAAGTTTACCGAGTGCGGCCAAGTCGTGGTCGCGGTCAAACGCAATCCGGCAGGAGCCGGACCCGGCAGCCTGCTCTTCGAGGTCTCCGACAGCGGCATCGGTATCAGCGCCGACAAGGTAGAAAGTATCTTTTCGGAATTCACCCAGGCAGATTCCTCCACTTCCCGCAAATATGGTGGCAGCGGGCTCGGACTCGCGATCGTCAAGCGCCTCGTGGGATTGATGGGAGGCGAAGTCTGGGTAACCAGCGCACCGGACAACGGCAGCACCTTTAGCTTCACGGCCGAACTCGGGATCGCGGACAGCTTGCCGGAGGTAAAAGCTGCGGTCGCAGGCGAGTGCGAGCTGCGCGGCATTCGCGCTCTGATCGTAGACGATAACGCTATCAATCGAACCATCCTGCGCGAGATGCTCGAGCCCAAAGGAGCGATCGTCACCGAGGCTTCTTCAGCGAGCGCCGGACTGAATGCGCTCGCGCAAGCAAAGAAATCCGGAGTTCCGTTCCAGATTCTTCTGCTCGATTGCATAATGCCCGGAATCAACGGCTTCGAGATGGCGAAGCGGGTGCGCCAGGAATTGCGGCTCGACGACCTCGTCATCATGATGCTGAGTTCCAACGAGCTGAGCGCACGCATCAGCCAGATGAAGGAATTCGGCCTCAGTCACTACATCGTCAAACCGATCAAGCGGCGCGAACTTTATTCGGCAATCACGGAAGCACTCGCCGATCCCGCAACCGATCGAGCAAACGGTGCGTCGGGCACAGATCGGGTTCAGAGAGGCAAGCTCGGGCCGGGTGCGCCGGTCATTGACCGAAGCTTGCAGATTCTTCTCGCCGATGACTCGCCGGACAATCGGATGTTGATCGACGCATTTCTTAAGCAAACTCCGTATCGGCTCGAACTCGCGGTCGACGGGGTTGAAGCGGTGGAAAAATTCAAGGCAGGCAAGTTCGATCTGGTGCTGATGGATATTCAGATGCCGGTACTCGACGGCTACGGCGCCGTCCGGCAAATCCGCGAATGGGAGAATGCGCAACGCATTTCTCAAACACCGATCGTCGCACTGACCGCCTCTGCGCTCGACGAAGCAGTACAACGCGCGCGCGCCGCCGGCTGTAATGCTCACGTTAGCAAGCCGATCAAGAAAACCACCCTGCTGCGAACGATCGCATCCGCGGTTCAATAGCCACTCACGGTCGCGCGCGACTCTGGTCGAATGCTCGCCGGCGATCTAGCATGGCTACAGCACTCGGCAGGATACCTCGAACAGGAACGCGAAGCGGGCGAAGCCGCCGCGCAGCGGCTCCCGCGAGGCCGCCGAGGCGTAGCGTCAGCGGAGTTCGAGGCGAATCATAAAGCCGGAGCGAAGCGTAGTCCGAGGATTCTAAAAGGAGAGACGGCCATGAAACTACTGGAAAATCGCGTCGCAATGATCACCGGAGGCACCGGTGCGCTCGGACGCGCCGTCGCGGAATACTTTGTCGATTCGGGCGCGCGCATCGCGATCCCGTGGGTCGTCGAGCCGGAAGTGCCGATGCTCAAGCAGCGGCTTGGCAATCGCTTCTCCGATGCCAATGTCTTCCTCAAGCGAGTCAACGTCGGCGACGAAGCGCAGGTCGCATCGTTCGTAAATGAAGCGGCGAGCAAATTCGGCAAGCTCGACATCCTTGTGAACCTCGTCGGAGGATTCTGGGGCGGCAAATCGATCGCCGAGACTTCCGTCGCCGAATGGCAGGCGATGTTCGATCTCAACCTCAAGCCGACATTCCTGTGTTGTCGCGCGGCGGTTCCCGCGATGAAGAAGAACGGCTATGGACGCATCGTATCCGTGAGCTCACGCAGCGGTCTGATGGGCGCCGGAGATTTCGCCGCCTATGCGATCGCGAAGGGCGCCATCGCGACCTTCACCGCCTCACTCGCCGAGGAAGTGCTGCCCGACAACATCATCGTCAATGCGATCGCGCCGAGCACCATCGACACCGAAGCGAATCGCGCCGCGATGCCGAAAGCGAAGCATGAGAACTGGGTGAAGCCGGAGGACATCGCGCGCACGGTCGGCGTTCCTCTGCTCGGAGGACAATCGCGTGACCTCGGGAGCGGTGATTCCGGTCTACGGCCGCGCTTAGCGCGGCGTCAGTTCACGAGAGCTGTCGCAGCGCATCGCGGCGGCGCATCAGGCGGACCACCGAAGTCGCGCGCGGCGCTGAGGTCGGACGAGGATCGCGCGCGAGGCGCTCGGCTACGACACGAAACACCTCGGTGTTGACGCCCATCCCGACGTGACTCGCCATCACCTCGATGTTTTCGACCGTCTTCGCGCCCGATCGATCGAGGCAACTGCCCCAGTGCACGACGCCATCGGTCTTCGAATAGATGACCGTGGTCGGGACTTCGCCTAGGTCGCGCTCGACCAGCATCATGCCGCACGAACACGACGGAGGTCAGACAGCCGGCTTCCTTGTTGCGCAGGTGGCCCATCAGCCGCGCCATCGCGACTACGATGCGCATTCGCGGAGTTCTCGACCAATCGAACCGGTGAGCCGAGCGTGATGACGCGCTCGACGAGTTCGGGACGGCGCGCCGCGATTTCGCGCGCATACACACCGCCGAGGCTCTGCCCGATGACGACGACGCGGCCTTCGTCTTCGTGAATGCGTTCGAGATGACGCTCGAGATGAAGGATCGTCTCACGCGGGCAATTCGAGTTCGATCGAATGCCGGTGAAGAAGGTTTTGTGCCCGAGCCATCTGCACAATGCAGCCAGCGGGGCGAGCGTCATGTCACCGGCCATGAAGCCGGGAATCAACATTACGGATTTGCGGTTGCCGTGCTCGCTGACATGCGGCCACGGATGATGGATGCCGTGGATCCAGAACAGCGCGGCCTCCATCGGGAAGCGAAGCTCGAAGAGGGAATGAAGAAGCGCAGGACGTTGCGCGTAGTGTGAAGCGTCTGTATCACCACCCGTCGATTCGGAGCCCATCAGACCCTCATGGGAACGGGCGCTCCGGCAGACGGTGATGCACTAATGTTGTTGGAGTTGAGAGAGCCGCCTGCCGCCCCCAGCCTCGTTCCCGCTATGGTCAGATATTCTACCCAATCGGAACGAATGTTCAAATGAAAAGCACTTGAGACAGAACATGGGCGAAGAAGCGTGGCTTACTATTGCGGTGTGAGCCGCTAGATGCTGAAGGTCAGTGCGGTGCGACGGCGCTCAGAAAGCATCTGCAAAGTCGTGCGCTGCAGCACCGAGTTCACCGATTCGCGCACCTCGCGCCACACATCGCGCATCGGGCAGGGCTGCTCGCGCGGGCATGGCGAGTTGCCGCCTTCGTCGAGGCAATCGACGGGATTGTAGTCGCCCTCGATGATGCCGACGACATCCGCCATCGTGATGCGCGCCGGGATGCCCGCGCCAGCATGTATCCGCCGCTGGGGCCCTTTTGGCTGGCGACCAGACCGCCGCGCTTAAGCTCGATAAGCAGGCGGCGCAGGTAGTTCTCCGGGACGCCTTGCCCTCGGCGATCTCCTCGACGCGCAGCGGCTCCGAGGACGGATATCGTTCCGCCAGCGCGAGCAGAGCCTTGAGAGAATAGTCGACTCCAACCCCAAATTTCATAGAATCTTCAAGCCATTTTGTATCACGATGAGGCCGAATATGAAATAGCAGACTCGCTTAGTCATCTATTTAATTGACTAAGTTACTCACCAAAGTTATCTTTTATCGTTTCGGGAGTAATGCATAGTGCCGAAACGTGAGCCACCATCGCGCGAACTGGTCCTGAAGCGCAACTCGGTCGAGCGCCTCAAGGCCGACCTGTTCCCCACCGAGCTATGGGGGCAATGGGACCGGCTTGGCGACGACCTCGTACGAGAAACTTCCCGAGGAAGACATCGTGCGGTTGCAATGGTACGGGATGTATCACGACAAGCCGAAGGTCGGCACCTTCATGATGCGCATCAAGATTCCGAGCGGCATCCTGAGCGCCGAGGGCCTTCGCACCATCGGCGAGATTTCCGAACAATACGGACGCGACCAGGGCGAGCTGACGACGCGCCAGAACATCCAGCTCCATTACATCACGCTCGACAAGTTCCCGGAGATTTTCGAGAAGCTGAAGACGTCCGGCCTCACCACGATGGGCGGATGCGGCGACGTCGTGCGCAACATCACGGGATGTCCGGTCGCGGGCGTCGATCATGATGAGCTTTTCGATGTGACCGGCCTCATCCGCGAGACCGCGCAATTTTTCTACGGCAATCGCGAATACTCCGACTTGCCGCGCAAGCACAAAATCACCATCGCGGCGTGCAAGTATCATTGCAACGCGCCCGAGATTAACTGCGTCGCGCTCATCGGGATGATCAAGGACGGCCGCGAGGGCTTCGCAGTGCGCGTCGGCGGCGGGCAATCCTCGACACCGCGCCTCGCGCGTCATCTCGGCGTCTTCATCACGCGCGAGCAGGCGATGCCGGTGATGCGCGCGATCATCGATACCTGGCAATCGACCACCGAGTATCGCATCTCACGCGTCAAGGCGCGCCTCAAATTCATGATCGACGACTACGGCCCCGAGGAATTTCGCAAGCTGGTCGAGGCGCGGCTCGGCTTCGCGCTGGAGGACCTCGCGCAAACGCCTGTGCCAGAAGAGGAAAGCGATCACATGGGAATCCATGAGCAGAAGCAGTCGGGCTTCTACTCGGTGGGATTTCCGGTTTACCTCGGCACGATGACGGGCCGGCAGATGCGCGAGATCGCCGCAGTGGTCGCGAGCTATGGCGGCGACATTCGGCTGACGCGGCGGCAAAATTTCATCCTCACGGGAATTCCGAAAGATCGCCTCGACGGCGTCATCGCGGAAGTCGGCAAGATTGGCTTCCCGCTCGAGGCGAACGGACTCTATGCGTCCTCGATCGGATGTATCGGCGATCCGCATTGCAACTACGCGGTCACGCCGACCAAGACCAAGCTCGCCACCATCATCGAGCGGCTGGTGAATGACTTCGGCGACAAGGTCGCGGGACTCAAGCTGAATCTCGACGGATGCCCGCATGCGTGCGCGCAGCATTGGACCGGCGACATCGGCTTGCAGGGTACGACCTCGCGCGGACCGAATGGAGAGCCGCTCGAATCATTCGACATCATCCTGCGCGGCGGCCTCGGTCGTGACGCGGCGATTGGCAAGCCGGTTCTGCGCCGGATTCCGTCGCCGCAATGTCGAGGATTACGTCTCACGGCTTTTTGCCGGATATCTCGAAAAACGCGAAGGCGAAGAATCCTTCACAAAGTTTTGCGTCCGCACCCCGGACGCCGATTTGATCTCGATCGCGCAGGGCGGCGCATCCGCCCAGGTCGCGGCATAACGTCAGAGAAATCTCAGCGAGAACAGTCATGTCGACTCATCAGGAAACGCAGGCGCCACAACTGATCCATACGATGGACGAACTCGAAGCCGGCGAAGTCGCGGTCGAGCTCGACGACAAAGAGCCGCAGGAAGTCCTCGCGTGGTCGATCGATCGCTTTGGCAACGAACTCGGCATCTGCTCGAGCTTCCAGGCTGAGGGATGTCTGCTGATCGATATGGCGCACAAGATCGATCCGAACATCCGCGTTTTCACCATCGACACCGGGCGCCAGCCGCAGGAGACCTACAATCTCATCGACAAGATTCGCGATCGCTACGGCATCAAGGTCGAAATTTTCCTGCCCGACAACAACATCATCCAGCAGATGGTGACCAAGCATGGCAACAACCTTTTCTATCGCGACGTGAACCTGCGCCTGCTCTGCTGCCAGGTGCGCAAGGTGCTGCCGCTGCGCAAGGCGCTGATGAACTTCAGTGCGTGGGTGACAGGACTGCGGCGCGATCAGTGGGCCACACGATCGAACATCCGCAAGGTCGAGATCGATCACGACCACGGCGGCATCGTGAAGCTCGCGCCGCTCGCCGATTGGACCGAAGAGGAAGTCTGGGACTACCTCAAGCGCAACGACGTGCCCTACAACGAGCTCTACGACAAAGGCTATCAGTCGATCGGATGCGCTCCGTGCACGCGCCCCGTCGTTGAAGGCGCCGACCCGCGCTCCGGCCGATGGTGGTGGGAGACCGGCGCGCCGAAAGAATGCGGCATGCATTGCGCGATCGAGACCGGCGGCTTCGAGCATGAGCTGGCGGCGCTGCTCGGCGACGGCCACAATAACAACGGCCGTGGAATTTGATGGCCGACGCCAACCGGTCGAGCGCTGACGGCATCAAGCTCGACTCGATCCAGCGCGAGGTTCTGCTCGGCGAGATCAAGAACATGCTCGCCGCGCCGCTCTCGGCCGAGGCGCGCGCACGCTACGAACAGCTAAAGAAATCCGTTGAGGGAGACCTCGACATCCCGCCCGAGCTGAGTCCCCATCTCAGCATAGTCATTGAAAGTTCGATCATCACCGGCAATGCGAAACGCTTCGGCGCTGGCGTTCAGCAATCGATGGTCGCGCTGTATCAGAAAACGGGGCATGGCAAGGCGATCGCGGAATCGATCGATGCGATCAACGCCGCACTGGAGAAGCTGAATGGCCACGCCATCGAGCAGGTATCGACGACACTTCGCGCACCGGGCTCATACGCGCTGACGTTCAAGACGGATCAGCTTCAGATGGTGATCGTCTTCGATCGCACGGGCCTCAGCATCGAAAGCCTGGAAGTGAATTTGGGCTAGACTTTGCACGCTCGGTGACGTCTTCCTTCGGATGTTTCCAGGGAGTTATTTTTCAAATCGATCTATCTCGCTGATAGCGTACCGTTGGAATGCATTCAATGCTTTAGCGAGACCCGCATAAATATCATTGTATTCACTTAGCCTCGCATAGTCATTCGGGTTGGTCAGTTCAGCTACATTTCTCCTCACCACAAGAAGTTCGTACGGAGAATCGTGCGAGTCAGTAATCGCCAGTGCCAGCCATGGTGCCGTGTCATGAAAAAATAATTTGCGTTCGTCCTGAAGGAGACGAGCCCATGCAACGTCGAGCCCTTCATTGCGAAGAACTTCCTTCAAATCCTTTTCGTTGATTTTTCTTTCGAATACGATCCGAAAAAGCGTCGTAAGGAATTTTCCTAAAATTTCGTAGGTAGAACGAGCTTCGAAAATGAAGGCTTCCAACTCGGCTATCAAATCGAACGGTAACCTCTCAGAGTCCGGTACGTCCCAGACGGTGTTAGTTCTCACGTGTTCGCTGATGTGTTGCGCGTCCTGTTTGGCCTTTTCGAGAAGCTTCGCATAGTCACCGTTGAAACGACCAACGGTGGTCAGCAAAAGAGCGAGCTTAGTCGCCACTGCCAAACCCAGTTCCGACAACTCAACGGGAATATCAGACCACCGAGCCTTCAGCACAGAGCTAGTCGTGCTGTTAAGACGGTTGTAGATCGGATAGAGCCACGTGACCCTGGGTCTATATTGAAGAAAGACGTATTTTTCTATGCTCGACATCGCACGATCCTGGCTCAGGATACTGAGAATGCGCACAGTCAGTAAGAGATCTTACGCCGCCCTCTTCCGGATGCCTTTCTGATACCTTCGCGACAACCTGGTGCGCTCGGGGGAAATCGTGTCCAGCTCGCTGCCGGCGGTTTCAGGAAAGAAAATCGCTACGATGATTGCCGCTGCTACCGATCCCGACATCAGGATTGTCACTGCGCGCCAATGGTTTCCGATCGCGCCGTAGAGCACCGACTCCAGCATCAGACCGGTTGAGCCGCCGAGCGTGCCGGCGACCGCGATTGCGCTTTGCGCTGTCGAGCGATGCGAGGTCGGGAAAAGTTCCGCGCTGAATGCGTTCAGGATGGTGCTCGCGGCGGTCTGAGCGAAGAGACTCATTACCCACGACGCCACCATGATCTTTCCCGCGCTCCTGAAGAACACCGCCCACAACGCCGGGGCGGCGAGCAGCATGATGGTGCCGAGTGCGCGACGCCCGATGTTGTCGCTCAGATAACCCGCGACGACGTTGCCGAGAATTCCGATTCCGCCGCCCAGGAAAATCAGCGTCGACACATTCATCGGCGTCCACGCATGCACTTCCTGCAGAAACTTCGCCTGCAGCAGACCTGCCGGCGTACCGCCCATAGCATTGAGGAACATCACCGCGGCGACCATCAGGAAGCGCTCAGGATACGAAGAAAACATCGCGCGAAACGGATCGAAGAACCCGCCCGGCGCCATCACCTTCGCGCTGCTCTCGTAGCTATTGCTCTCCGGCAGCAGTCTCCACAGCGGGAAGACGAGCAACATCGGCAGGAATGCGAGTGCAAACAACCCGCGCCATCCGAACGGCACGACCTCAATCAATGCGAATCCGATCGCCGCGAGCGCGAAGCCTCCCGCGGCTATCGCGCCGAACGCACCGACCGCAAATCCGCGCATATCGGAATTCATTTCCTCGACCACGATGACCAGCGCGATCGCTCCCTCGGCCGACGAAAATGTGATGGTGAAAAACTTCAGCACGACGAAGCTCGGCGCATTCCACGCGAAGGCAGTCAGACCGCTGAGCAGACTGCACATCGCGAAGGTCACGAGCATCAGCTTGCGACGCCCGCGCCGATCCGCTTGCGAAGTGATGATCGGCGCGAGCAGGCTGCCGAGCGTGATCACCGAGGCCATCCGGCCGATGGTTTTCTCACCGACAGCAAGCCCGCGCTGGATCTGTTTTATCGCGAGGCTTAGGAGCGCGCCGTCATAGTTGTTGAAGAAGCCCGCCGCGCTGACGACGGCAAACGTACGGCGCTGGCGCTGGGAGAGCGCCCGCAGCCTCTTTATGAATTTGAGTTGCACGGGACTGGCGGAGGTGTCCGAGGCGAGTAGGACCGTGATCTTCAGACTGCTCAGGCGGTCGAAAAATTCATTCTAAAGATGCTCCGCCTAAATGAGTGAGCGGCCCTGCGCGCCGTCGACGGGAAGAATCGCCCCGTTGATCCAGCTCGCGCGCGGCGACGCCATCATCACCACCGCGTAGGCGACTTCTTCCGGGCGTCCGAGGCGGCCGGCCGGCGTCTCATGCGCAATGAAATCCTTTTCGAACGCAGGATTCTCCTTGAAGCGGCGCTCCCAGCTTCCGCCCGGATACTGAATCGAGCCCGGCGCGATCGAGTTGATGCGGACGTTCTTGGCCGCCATTTCGCGAGCGAGCATTTTCGTAAAGGAGATCATCGCAGCCTTCGAGGAATTGTAGGTGAGCGGACCGCCCGACTCGCGGCCGTAAATCGAGCTGATGTTGATGATGACGCCGCCGCGCGCCTGCATCTGATCGGAGGCGATTCGCGCCAGGCGCACTGCCGAGAAGAAGTTGAGCTCGAAGGTATCGCGCCATGCTTCCTCCGACAATTCCGTCAATGAGCCGGGCTTTGCGCCGCCCGCGTTGTTCACCAAAATATCGACGCCGCCGAAGCGATGGACCGTATCGTTCATCCACTTCGCCATGTCGGCAACGCTGGTGACGTCCGCTTTCGTCGACAAGACATCGAACCCAAGCTTCTGGAATTCGTCGGCAGTGCTCTTGAGGTCAGCCTCGCCGCGCGCGCAGATGCTGAGCTTGACACCTTCCTCGCCGAACGCCTTAGCCATCGCGCGTCCGAGGCCCTTGCTCGCACCGGTGATCATCGCAACCTTGCCCTTGAGTCCGAGGTCCATCGCCATTTCTCCGAAATGAAGTTGCCTATTCATTTACGGCATTCGAGAAATAACCACCACCGAACGCAGTGCGAATCCTGGTGCTGTCGATGAGGGGGGATGTTAGTTGCGTTTCACGCCCGGCGCTTTCTCAACAGCCCGAGATATTCGATGTTGCCCGCTGATCCCGTTATTGGCGATTCGATCGAACCGACCACCTCGAGGCCGGCATCGCGCGCGAAGGCCAGGATCGCATCGAGGGCATGCTTCCTCAGCGCGGCGTCGCGCACGATGCCGCCTTTTCCAACCTTGCCCTTCCCCACCTCGAATTGCGGCTTCACCAGCGCGATGATGTCAGCGGCCGGCGCGGCGATCGCGATCACCGCCGGCAGCACCAGGCGCAGCGAAATGAAACTCGTATCGATCACGATGAGATCGGGCGGGTAGGGGAGGTCGGCGGGCGTGATGTTTCGGATGTTGGTGCGATCCATCACGAGGACGCGCGCGTCGCGTCGCAGCTTCTCGGCCAGCTGTCCATAGCCAACATCGAGCGCGATCACCGATGCGACGTCGCGTTGCAGCAGCACATCAGTGAAACCTCCGGTCGACGCGCCGACATCGAGTGCGTGCCGCCCCGCAACATCGACGTGGAAGTGATCGATCGCAGCGGCGAGCTTGTATCCGCCGCGGCTCGCATACTCCGATGATGTTCCGATGACGGCGATTTCGGTTTCGGCGTCGACCTTGAGGTCGGCTTTCGCAGGCTGGACGCGAATTCACCCGCACGCGTCCCGCCATGATGAGGCGTTGCGCGCCCTCGCGGCTTTCAGCCAACCCGCGCCGCGCCATTTCGAGGTCAAGCCGCGTCCGCATCCGCGATCAGCGAGATTGGATTTGCGAGCGGCTCAGAATGGGATGTCGTCATCCTCGTTGCCGTTCTTGTTGTGCGCGGATTTCGCGGGAGCGCTGGCGGCGGCCGCGCTGCGGTCGCTTCCGGAATTCTCGCGGCGCGCGGACGCGGTCGGGTTTGCTTCCTCGAGGCCTTCGTACGGCGTGGTTCGGAGATCGCCCTGTGAGTTGCGGCTCAGCACCTCGACTTTCTTTTCGATTTCGTCGAGCTTCTGATTGAGCGAGCGCACCAGCGCGACGCCGCGCTCGAACGCGCCGATGGAATCTTCGAGGGTGAGTTCGCCGGAATCGATCTTACCGACGATCTCCTCAAGGTCTTTCAATTCCTCTTCAAATTTTCTCGGCTTCGTTGGTGTCGCCATACAACCCGCCCTCACACTTCCCTGCTTTCGGTACGAGCTCTCAGTTTGCCGCGCCGCAATCGGATCTCCAATTCATCGCCAATCTCCACCGTTTGCGCATCCATCGCGGCGCGGCCCTCGCGAAGATTCGTCACCACCGCGTAGCCGCGCTCGAGGCATCGCAGTGGCGAGGTCGCATCGAGCTGTGTCGCCAGTGAGCCGAGGCGCGCGCGATGCTTTTCCACCACCACGGTGCCGCCGCGAATGAGTGCCGACGATGCGCGCTCGACGGACGCGCGCCGATGATGTGCGAGGATCGTCATCGCCTGCGCCATCATGCGGGAAAGCTCGCGGGTCCGGATCCGCACCTCACGCGCGATCGCACTCGGCGGCCTAAGCCGCGCGCCGTGCTCGCGCATCACGCGGCGGGCATCGAGGATGCGCGCATTCATAGCCGCGGCGAGTTCCTTCGACATTTCATCGATGCCCGCATGCGCCTCGATTATCAGCGCGCGCGGATGCTTCACGCGCGCGGCGAGATAGTCGACGTCCTCCGCAAGGTCGTCGAGCGATTTGCGCATCGAGCCATTCAGCGTGCGATCGAGGTTGCCTATCTGCTCGCGCAACTCGACGCGCGACGGAACTACCACATGCGCCGCAAAGGTCGGCGTTGGCGCGCGCTTGTCGGCAACAAAATCCGCAATCGTGAAATCGATCTCGTGACCGACCGCCGAGACGATCGGAATGCGCGAACGAAAGATCGCGCGCGCGACGACCTCCTCGTTGAATGCCCACAAATCTTCCAGCGAGCCGCCGCCGCGTCCGACGATGATGACCTCGGCGCGCGCGTGGCGATTGAGATCCGCGATCGCATCGGCGATCTCGTCCGCCGCGCCTTCACCCTGCACCCGCGCGGGCCGAATGATTACGTTCAGGTTCGGGAATCGATCGAGCAGCACGCGCAGGATGTCCTTCAGACCGGCGCCGCCCAGCGCCGTGACAATACCGACCGTGCGCGGCAGAAATGGCACCTCGCGTTTGCGCGCGGCCTCGAAGAGGCCCTCGTCGTTGAGGCGTTTCTTAAGCTGCTCGAATGCGATCTGGAGCGCGCCCGCGCCGCGTGGTTCCATCTCTTCGGCATAGAATTGCAGCGTGCCGCGCGTCTCATAGATATTCACGCGCCCGCGCACTACCACCTTCATCCCGTCGGCGGGCTTGAAGCGCAGGCGGCGCTTGGCCGAGGAAAACATCACGACATTGATGGACGCGTCGGCATCCTTGAGCGTGAAGTAGAAATGATTCGAGTTGGCGAAGCGCGCGTTGGAGATCTCGCCGGTCACCCAGCAATCGCCAAAGCGCGCATCGAGCGCGTCGCGCACCAGACGCACCAGTTGGCCGACCGTGAGCGCCGAGGAAGTTTGCGCGCGCGGCGGACCGAGCGCGAGATCGAGCTGCGCCGCCATATGAGGAAGGTATCGCGAAGCTTCGCGCAGCGGTAGTGCCGAGGCTGAGGAAGGACCTATCCGGCTGCGAAGGAGCTCCTTCTTCTACTCGATGCGACTCAGCAGTGGATCGATGATTTCGCGCGGCACCGGCTGCTTGAAACGTACGCGGCCGAGAATCGGAACCGCGGTCAGCTCGCGCAGCGATTCCAGATTGCTCTCCGCGGAGGGCGACAACATCGCATCCACATCATTCAGAACGATGGCGACGACCCCGAGGCCGCGATTTTGCGCATGCTCGATCGCCAGCCGCGACGCGTTGAGGCATCCGGCGCGGTTGGCCGCGACGATGACGACATCCAGATTGAGCGTCCGCGCGAGGTCGGTGGAATCCTTCGGTCCGTCTAGAGTGAATGGTGTAGCGATCGCGCCGAATCCTTCGACGATCACGAAATCGCTGCGCTCGGCGATCTTTCGATAAGCGTCGACGATCTCCAGTAAGTCGGGAGGTGTCGCTGGAGGAGCTTGTGGCGATACGTACCGATATGGGCACAACAGTTCCATCGGAAGATCGCATGCGGCCGCATACGCGAGGCCCCGCGCATCGTCGCATTCGAGGACGCCCTCGACCTCCCGGCATCCGATCGCGATCGGCTTCATCACCCCGACGCGCATCCCGCGCGAATGCGCGGCGAAGGCGAGCGCACATCCGATCAGCGTCTTGCCGACGTAAGCATCGGTGCCTGTGATGAAAAGTCCGCGCCTCATCCGACGCCGATTTAATCACCGCCCGATGGTTCCGCAAAGCGCACGCGGCGGATAGATTGGCGCGAGACAAGTATCGACTTCCATACTCGGAGGCGCGCAATGACTGCGTCGGACATCGAAAAGAATATCATCGACAGATGGGAGCATCATCGCGTGCGCCATGCGCATAAGCATGGGCCGGTGACGAACGTCAATGAGGTCGTGGCTCGATCGATGACGTTCGGCGAGCGCGCCTCGGACAGCTTTGCCGCGGTGATGGGAAGTTGGACGTTCATCATTGCGCAGTCGATCCTGCTGGTGATCTGGGTCGCGCTCAACGTCACCGCGTGGATGCTACATTGGGATCCATATCCATTTATTTTGTTAAATCTGGCGCTAAGCCTGGAAGCGGCGTACGCGGCGCCGATCATCATGATGTCGCAGAATCGCCAGGCCGACAAAGATCGATTGGCAGCGGAAGAGGACTATCGGATCAATACCAAGGCCGAGGAGGAACTCAAGGACGTGATGCATCATCTGGAGCAGCAGGACGAGCTGATGCTGGACATCCTGCGCCGGCTGGAGGATCAGCATCGGATCGTGCTTGGAAAGCTCGCCGACGGCAATCTCGCGAACACCCCCGCGTAGCGCGCATCACTAAAGCACAGGGCGTCTCGCGAAGGTCTACTGGGCGCGGAGTTGGTTCTTGGCGAGCTGCAAATCCGCTTCGACCATCATCGATACAAGGTCCCGAAACTTCACCTTCGGTTCCCATCGCAAGATGCGGCGAGCCTTGCTGGAATCGCCACGAAGAACATCGACTTCCGAGGGGCGGAAAAAGCGTGGGTCGGTGTCGACATACTTACGCCAATCGAGTTCGAGGCATCCGAACGCGAGCTCGAGGAATTCCTGCACCGAATGCGTCTCGCCGGTCGCGATGACGTAGTCGTCGGGGCGCTCCTGTTGCAGCATCATCCACATCGCCTCGACATAGTCGCCGGCGAAGCCCCAATCGCGCTTCGCTTCAAGGTTCCCGAGCATCAGCTTGTCCTGTAATCCCACCTTGATGCGGCCGAGGCTGCGGGTGATTTTCCGGGTGACGAAATTCTCGCCGCGGCGCGGCGATTCGTGGTTGAACAGGATGCCGTTGACGGCGAAGAGATCGTACGCTTCACGATAGTTCACCGTCTGCCAATGCGCATAGACCTTCGCGCATGCGTAGGGACTGCGAGGATGAAACGGGGTGGTCTCCTTCTGCGGCGTCTCGACGACCTTGCCGTACATTTCGGACGACCCGGCCTGATACAGTCGCGCCTCGCGGCCGTGGCGCTTGTTGTGATCGCGCAGCGCTTCCAGCAGTCGCAGCGTCCCCAGTCCGACCACATCGGCGGTGTACTCGGGCTGATCGAATGAGATCCTTACGTGCGACTGCGCGGCGAGATTGTAGACCTCATCGGGACGCACCTGCTCGATGATGCGTCGCAAGCCGGTCCCGTCGCCGAGATCGCCATAGTGAAGTTGCAGGCCCTCGCCGGGAACATCGAAGCCTCGGCGCAGGTGATCGATACGCGCAGTCGCGAAGCTCGAGCTGCGTCGCACGATGCCGTGGACCTCGTAGCCCTTCTTCAGCAGAAATTCTGCGAGGTACGAGCCATCTTGCCCGGTCACGCCGGTTATGAGAGCAACTTTGGCCAACAGTATCGCCCCGCGCTTGCCGCTTCCCGCTAGTCGCCCTTCACGAGGCGATGCGAATCGCTGTTAAAATGTTGGGTCGAGAATTCGTAGAGCTCGGCGTCCTCGAGCGCTTCCATCTGATGCACGAGGCCCGGCGGAATGTCCATGCACTCGCCTGCATTGAGGATGAACTGCTCGACTTCGGCGTCGGGCGGATGCCTTGATCGTGACGCGCAGGCGGCCGGCGCGCAGGAAAAACGATTCGGTCTTGAGCTTATGGAAATGCAGCGAGCATCGCTTGCCCTTGTTGATTTCCAGAATTTTGCCGCAATAAAGCTCGTTGTTGGCGAGCCAGACCTCGCGTCCCCATCCCTTGGGCTCGATGTGCACGGGCTGGCGGATTCGACTCTTCATCCCAAAAATGATCCCCCATGTAGTATGGGTAGCGGAACCGCTGGAGTCCAGCACCGCATCCGGGCCGCCAAATCGAGCCGCCCTTGTGCGAAAGAGACTCCGGCAACTACCGTATCACGCGATGATTGAAGCGGTTGCCGTTCTTTTGATGATGTTCCTGATGGTGCCGGCGGCGCATGCCACGTCGGGCAAACGTCGCGGCGCGACCAGCGATGCGAATATCTTCGAAGTAGGCGAATACGATGACGCGCTAAGCGATCCGGTCGACCGCTGGAATATCGCGGATCGATCCAGCGACGCGGAGATGAGTGACGCGCTCGACGGCTTGCTGAATGAAATCGCGATTAATCCAACGCCGACCGTGCGCGACCTCGAGTCCGACGATGAGCTCAATCGCGAGCGCAACGAGGTCGCCTTCGACAAGCTCATCGCCACGCTATGGTATTCGCCGAATCTTTCGTTGAAGAAGAAGGTCGCGCAGGTGTTGGCCTCGATCGACGACTGGTCGAAGGTCGAGCGCATCTTCCGCGATAGCGGGTCGCAGATCGATCGCGAGAAAATCCTCTATGCGGTCGGGCATCTGCGCGAGGACGTCGCCATTCGCGGTATCACTTCGATTCCGAGTATGTGGCGAATCTGGAAACTATCGAGCGGAAGGTCATCTTGACGTTGTCGAAGTAGGAGCTAAAGGAGCCCAGACAAAACACCAAGACACCAAGGTAGGATAAGTGGCGATTCGACATTTGGCGCAGGATCAAGGAGTCGCGGCTTAGGAATCAGCCGCCAGATGCGGGCCGCAGCGGCCCTTCTCGAACACCAAGGAAGATCAAGAAGAAAGCGGAAACTACTCGTTTGTCATCCCGCGACTCGGCAGCCTCGCTCGGGATGACAGACTAAGAGGACAAGCTGCAGAAATATTTGGAGGGCTGAGTTGCCTCAGCCCTCCTGCCGTTCCCACATCCACCACCGCCCCGCCACATCCTGAAGCGGTAGGACCGCTTATTTTTCTTTGCGGGCCCCGGAGGAAGTCCGCATCATCAACCCGAGAGCCTTAATCAAGCGCCGCCGCGCGCCATCTCACTCACATCAACATCCGCCGCCACACCCCAAGCTCTCTTCACCGCCACCACGCGTCCCTCCGGGGCCTCAAGCAACCCACTCCCCCGCAACCACCCCCACACAGACTAAAGTCTGTGCTACACACCTTACTAATGCGCCTGGAACCTCATCCGCCGCCGCTCCTCCGCCATCGCGATGCGCATCCGCTTCGCCGCGCAGTTCTCGCCCAGCAACGCATCCGAACTTTCCACCAGCCGCCACTGTGCGTATGCCGATGGCTCGCTCTCGCGCCGGAAGACGAAGACTGCCGCGCACATCCGGCATTGCACATCGACGCGATGAACATCGCCGATTTCCGCCAGCACGCCCTCGGCCTCATCGAGCGGATGCCCGAGTTTGCACAGCGCGAGGAAATCATCGGCACTCGAAAGTTCACTCACCTCATCCATCTCAGCTTCCACGATAGTTCCTCTTCGCTACCAAAACTTGATAATTCCTTCTTGTCGAACTCGCTGGAATTGAACCACGCCGCATGCCTCACTCCACCCTCCGATTCCGGATCGATTCGAATCCATTCAACCCGCAAAGCGGTTAATATGCCGATTCCTTTCTAAACTCAAAAGATGAACCGCACTCAGAACAACGGACTCGATAAATATGTCCTCTGTCGTCAAAACGAGGAGGCCATTCATAACTTCTCAATCGTGTGTCCCATGTCCTCGAGATAGACTAGCGCTGTACAGCCATTCATCTGCTCGAAAGTAAATTCTCTCGGAGTCATACCAACCTCACGAACACCCGCTCGTACTTCCACAATTCATGCATTTGTAGCAGGCGCCGTTGCGCACCATGATGCATCCGCAATCCGGACACGGCGGCGCATCCGCCTGATTCACAAATGACTGCCGAAGCCCGCCGTCCTTGCCCTCGCGCAAAATCGGCGTCGCCGGATGCGGCGCCGCATGCGCGATCGTCAACGTAGGCTTATCCTCGAGGCCTTCACGCGCCGACTCGACGATACCGACCTCGCGCTTCGCTTCGTCATCGAAGAACTTCGACGCCATCCATCGGAACAGGTAATCGATGATCGATTTCGCATACGGGATGTTCGGATTCTTGGTGAAGCCCGACGGCTCGAAGCGCATGTGCGCGAACTTGTCGACCAGGAATTGCAGCGGCACGCCGTATTGCAGCGCGTATGAGATCGCGGTCGCGAACGAATCCATCAGACCGGAAATCGTCGAGCCCTGCTTAGACATGCTGATGAAAATCTCGCCCGGCGAGCCGTCCTCGTACATGCCGACGATGATGTAGCCCTCGTGCCCGGCGATATCGAACTTATGCGTGATCGCGTGGCGCTCGTCGGGCAGTTTGCGCCGGCTGAGATGCCCCTCGCTCGTCAGGACCGGCTTTACCTCGGCCACTGGCGCGGCAGCCTTCTCACTCTTGCCGGTGTTGAGCGGTTGGGTGCGCTTGGAGCCGTCGCGATAAATCGCCACCGCCTTCAGCCCCAACTTCCACGCCATCATGTAGGCTTCTGCCACATCTTCGGGCGTCGCCTCGGCCGGCATGTTGATGGTCTTCGAGATCGCGCCGGAGATGAACGGCTGCACCGCTCCCATCATCTTCAGATGGCCCTGATAGTGAATCGTGCGCGAGCCGGCGCGCGCCTTGAACGCGCAATCGAAGATCGGCAGATGCGCATCGGCCAGATGCGGCGCGCCCTCAATGGTCTCGTGCTCATCAAGGTACTCGACGATTTCGCCGATCTCTTTCGAGTCGTAGCCGATGCGTTTGAGCGCGCGCGGCACCGTCTGGTTCACGATTTTCAGCATCCCGCCGCCGACCAGCTTCTTGTACTTCACCAGCGCGATGTCGGGCTCGATACCGGTCGTATCGCAATCCATCATGAACGCGATGGTGCCGGTGGGCGCGATGACGGTCGCCTGCGAGTTGCGATATCCGGCGGTCTGGCCCAGGCGCAACGCCTCATCCCACGACTCGCGCGCCGCGCGCAGCAGGTCGAGCGGGACGTATGACGGATCGAGCTTGTAGGCGTGGCCGCGATGGCGCTCGATCACCTTCAGCATCGGGTCGCGATTGACGCCGTAGCCGGAGAACGGTCCCATCTGTTCCGCGATGCGCGCGGATTGCAGATACGCCTCGCCCGTCATCAACGCGGTGATAGCGGCCGAGTAGTTGCGGCCCTGCTCGGAATCATAGGGCAACCCGAGCGCCATCAGCAGCGCGCCCAAATTGGCATAGCCGAGGCCGAGCTCGCGGAAGTCGCTGGCGTTCTTCGCGATCTCCGCCGTCGGATACGAAGAATTGTCGACCACGATATCCTGCGCCGTGATCATCACATCGACGGCGTGGCGGAACGCGCGCACATCGAACTCGCCGCGCTCGTCGACAAACTTCATCAAGTTGATCGACGCGAGATTGCACGCCGAATTGTCGAGGTGCATGTACTCGCTGCACGGATTGCTCGCGTTGATGCGTCCGGTGTTCGGGCAGGTATGCCAGAGGTTGATGATGGTGTCGAACTGCATGCCGGGATCGCCGCACGCATGCGCCGCCTTCGCGATGTCGTTCATCGAGCTCGCGCGCGGGGAACTCCTCGCATACCGCGCCCGACTTCACATAGCGCGTCTGCCAGTTGGTGTCGTTCTGGACCGCGCGCATGTACTCGTCGCTCACGCGCACCGAGTTGTTCGCGTTCTGGAAAAACACCGAGCTGTAGGCGGAGCCGTCGAGCGAGCCGTCGTAGCCCGCGTCGATGAGCGCCCACGCCTTCTTCTCTTCCTCAACCTTGCAACTGACGAATTCCCTGATGTCCGGATGCTCGGCGTTGAGCACCACCATCTTCGCGGCGCGGCGCGTTTTGCCTCCCGACTTGATGACGCCCGCGGAAGCATCGGCAGCCTTCATGAAGGAGAGCGGTCCCGAGGCGGTGCCGCCCGAGGAAAGCTTTTCCTTGTTCGAGCGCAGCGCCGACAGATTAACGCCCGAACCAGAGCCGCCTTTGAAGATCATCCCCTCGTTGCGATACCAGCCGAGAATCGATTCCATCGAGTCGTCGACCTTAAGGATGAAGCATGCGGAGCACTGCGGTTTCACATCGATGCCGACGTTGAAGTAGACCGGACTGTTGAACGAGGCTTTCTGCGTGAGCAGCAGATGCATCAGCTCGGCGCGGAAAGTCTCTCGGGCGTCCGAGTTGGCGAAATACGTCTGCTTTTCGCCCCACCCAGCGATCGTGTCGACGACCCGCAGCACCAGTTGCCGCACCGAGGTCTCGCGCTTGGGCACGCCGGCCTCGCGAGGGTCTTCTTTGAGCGGTCCGCGGAAGTACTTCGAGACCACCACGTTGGTCGCGGTCTGCGACCACGCCCGCGGCACCTCGACGTCCTTCTGCTCGAAGACGACGCGCCCATCCTCGCCGGTAATAACGGCGGTGCGCAGGTCCCATTCGACCTCGGACATCGGGTCGACGCCGGGGCGGGTATTGAACCGCTCCAGCGCGAAACCGCGCGTCCGAGTGGGGCTCGGCGCGGGGTTCGAATGGGTTTGTTCCGTCGTTTTGGCCATTTGGTTCTCGAAGTCTTTTTCTAAATCGCGCGCTCCCCCAGCCATCCCAGCCTCCATCCTGCCACCATGTCTAATGGCTTTGTTTTTTCACTTCTTCGGTGCGTCTGGAGATAGTCAACTCCCGGCCATAACACAACCTGTGGTATCCAATACTCATCAACAATACCACATAATAGCTGTTGATAAGTCTTCGCCCAAGCTTCGCCATCATGAAAAAGCGTGACGTAATCATTACCGATTGATTAAGGACAGCTAATGCTCTGACGACTCCGCGACAGGCAGGAATTCATTGGGAGACAATGCGCTTCGTGGATTCGGTACTGCTCAGGTGGACCGTCATAGCCTTATCCACAGGCCTGTCGCTTCCGCTCCTCCTATCCACCGCGCTATCTGTGTTGATGATGGGGAAAACTTCCAAACCTGGCCGATACCGTCCCCCCGAGCGCATCGCGAGCGCGCTGCAGCCGATCCTCGACCGCCTCGATACCGAGGGGCACTTCGGCATCGTGCGGCTGGTGAAGCTATGGCCCGAGGTGGTCGGCGAGACGATTGCGCGCCGCACCGAGGTGCAATCGCTCAAGTTTCATGTTGCGGTGGTGAAGGTATCGGGCGCGATGTGGATTCAGGAACTCACGCTGATGAAGATGCAAATCCTCGATCGCCTGCGCGAGGCGCTCAATGACGACAGCGTGCGCGACATTCGGTTTGTGAAGGGCACGCTGAGTCGGCGCGAGCGTCCGAAGCTGCGCGCGGTGCCGCGCGCGACGCGGCATTTTGTGGAGTTGCCGGAGCTGAAGGATCCGGAGTTACGAAAGGCATTCGAGGATCTCATCGAGGCGTGGGGCCGCGCGAGCAGATAAGAGAAAAGTCCAGACAAAACACCAAGACACCAAGTTAGGACAAGTGGGGTGTCATAGTTAGGCGCGTGATCAAGGAATCGTGGCTTAGGAATCTAGCCGTCAGATGCGGGCCGCAGCGGCCCTCTTCGAACACCAAGGGAAAATCAAGAAAAAGGGGATCGCTAAAGAGCTATTCGGAAAATTCCGTCTTTGATCAGCGCCACATTGAAATTGATCAGTAGGCCAAGTCGCAGGCCGGTCAATCGCAGGTAAGATAGTAGCTGCGCTCTGAAAATGGGTTCGACTTGTCGGACCGATTTTAGCTCTACGATGATAGATTCTTTGACCAACAGGTCTAATCGCAAACCGCTGTCCAGCCGCAGATTCTTATACTGGATTGGAAAGGCAACCTGACTTTTGAATGGAATGCTTCGGGACGTCAATTCCTCGCAAAAGCAAGCTTCGTACACTGATTCCAGCAGTCTTTGAGTTCACCGTAAAGCTGTTCGAGCTGCGCAAAGCTGGGCGGATTACGTGTTCTGACTAGCGCGTTGCCGAGTTCGCGCAACACGCCTTCTGGTGTGCTGCCATGAATGTACGGATCGGTTCCATTCAAATCGCTTAAAGACTTGCTGAGCCGGTGAGAAGATGCCTCGAAGACGTACCACTGATGCGCCCCGCGTTGGTTCTTTTGCCGCGCCACTGCAAGACCAAGCTCAAATGGCATGTTGAACCGACGGCGTCGGCGGAGAACTGCTGCGATCTATTTCGACTCTTGAAAGATCATGAAACGAATATCGGCAGCTTCTCATCAAAGCAATAATGCGGTTGAGCCTTCGCTCGCTGCCGGGTATTTCGATGGTGGCGCTGCGGAATGAGGCCGAAACCACATAGTCCCGCTATAAAGGCGAGATATAGTCCTTCGTAGCGGCGATCGTAAGGAACATTGAGGAATGCGGTCTTATTAAGCGGCCGGTCGCGGCGGCGGTTGGAAAAAAGAGCTTGGATGGCGCAGCCTTTTGCTGCCGCCTAGCCGCCATGGTGAGAGGTTACTCTGGCAAGTACTTCGAACCTCAGCGCCTTGAGGTACGTCTCGAGGTCCGTTTTCGTGCGTTGGGCCGAACGCGGGCTCGTTTCCGCGGCGGCGCTATGAAACTACGAAGCTTGCGAACCCTCGATTCGCTAACTCCCATGACCGAAGATATCGTTTCGACAGTGGGGTACGGCGTTGAAATTTTGGTGCGAACAGCCACGATTCGTGGCCTACTACGATCAACCGATCACGTCAAAAATCTACTTCGCCCAGCCCTTCTCATATGGCGCGGACATTCGGCCGATCGCGCGCAGATGCTGGAACTTCCACTGCCCGTTGATCTTCACGTAGTCCTCTTCATAGCGGGCCGCCAGCCATACCGCATTGTTGCGCTTGCGCAACGTGAACGGCCCCAAGAAGTACCACTGGCCCTTGGCGCGATCGCCGTTCACCTCGATGATCGGATTCATCACATTATGCTGCGAAAAGCTGATGCGATCGCGAAAGCCCTCGAACAGTTTGCGAATCGCCGCATGCCCCTGATGCTGCCCGATGTCGGCGCCTTCCCAGATGCCGTCCTCGGCGAACAGCGTAACGATGTCATCGGGATTGTGATCGTTGTCGCATACGTCGCAGTAGCGCGCCTTGAGTTTCTTGATCGCCTCGATGTCTTCGAGAATCGTGATGCGCTTTTCGAGTTCGGCGAGATCCATCGCGACAACCTCCGAATGAGATTCGCTCACCTTTAGAACGACTCCCGCGCCGCGTCAAACTTTCGCATCGGCAGCGAAGGTGCTATTGCGCGAGAGATGAAGGCGCTATTTATCGTCCCCGGCCCGAGCGGCGGCATCTTCGAGTTTCGCGATATTCCGCAGCCCACTCCCGGCGCGGGCGAGGTTCTCATCAAGGTGCGTGCGTCGGGAACCAATCGCGGCGAACTGCTCGCGCGTCCGCTGCTTCGCTCCGACAATCCCGCCTCGCGCCCGATGCGCTCGGGTAGCGAATTCGCCGGCGAGGTTGCGTCACTCGGCGAAGGCGTCGCGGGATGGAGAGTTGGCGATCGCGTGATGGGCCGTGCGACCGGCTCATACGCGGAATTCACGATTGCCAATCAGCGCGCGCTGATGCGGATTCCGAACGCAATGGGGTGGGCCGAGCGGCCTCGATTCCCAATGTGTTCGTCACCGCGCACGATGCGATCGTGACCAACGCGCAGACCAGGCGCGGCGAGTCGGTGATGATCACCGCGGGTTCGTCGGGCGTCGGCACCGCCGCGATTCAAATCGCGCGTCATCTCGGAGCGAACTTGGTGATCGCGACGTCGCGCTCGCTCTCGAAAACGCACTGGCGTTGCTCGAACTTGGCGCGCACGAGGTCATCGATCCGGGCAGGCCCGCGTGGGTTGACGAGGTCATGGCGGCGACCGGAAAGCGCGGCATCGACGTGATCATCGAAAACGTTGGCGGTCCGATGCTCGCCGACAATATTCGCGTCCTCGCGATCAAGGGGCGGTTAATCAGTGTCGGCCGCAACGCCGGCAACGTCGGCGAATGCAACCTCGATGAGGTCGCGCGCAAGCGCGTCAGCATCATCGGCGCGACGTTTCGTACGCGCACGCTAGAGGAGTCGCTGGTATGCGGCGAGCGCTTCGCGGCCGACCTGCTCGAAGCATTCAACACCGGTGCGCTGAAGCCTGTGCTCGATCGAACGTTCCCGTTTGAGCGGATCGCCGACGCGCACGCCTACATGCTCAGTGACGCGCAGATCGGCAAGATCGTCGTGACGATGGACTAGACGAACGAAGTTAATCCCGTGATGGAGGAAATCCAGTGAAGGAAAGAACGCAGCGAGTACAGTTCCGCGATTTTTCGACCCTGAGCGCCGAGGATCGCGAGCGCGGTGAGCGCAGCAAGGTCAACGGCAAGGTCATCAATATTTTCCGCGTGCTGATGAACCATCCTTTGCTGGCACGCGAGTGGGGCCGCTTCGGCGCCTACATTTTGTCGGATCGGCAGACACTAACGCCGCGCGATCGCGAGTTCGCGATCCTGCGCATCGGATGGCTCAATCAATCGCCCTACGAATTCGAGCAGCACGTACGCATCTCAAAAGGAATCGGCATCAGCGACGACGAGATCGATCGCATCCAGAAGGGACCCAAAGCGGGATGGAATCCGCACGATGCCGCGATTTTGCAGGCGGCCGATGATCTGTTCGAGAACTCAATCGTTTCCGATGAAACCTGGAAGACGCTATCGTCGCGTTACAGCACTCAGCAAATGATGGATCTGGTTTTCACCATCGGGCAGTACAACCTCGTGTCGTGGGCGCTCAATAGTTGCGGGGTGCCACTCGACGATTTTCTGCCCGGCGCGAAAAAGTCCTGACGCGAAAGTTGGCGTTCCCCCGCGCATCGAGGGAACGCCAATGATTTTAGTATGACGTGGTGGTCGAGCGGCGGGTGCTGCCATTATCAGTTGTGGTCGTGCTGGTAGTCTCGCTGGTGGTGGTCGGTGGAACAGTCACTACCGTCGGAGTCGGCGTGGTCGTCTCTTCCTTCTTGTAGGTGAAGCAGCTCGCGAGGAACTGCAGCGCGACCGCCGACAGAGCCATTGTGATGAGGCGTTTCTTGTTTCTCATGATTTCCTTCCTTGTGGTGAATTCGGTAAGCGGTCGGAAATACGACATAGATACCCGATTCTGCGGGACCGCTGAGTGAGTAGACGTAGTCGGCACCCGAATGCTTCAGAAGTAGCGCAGAATTTGCGGGTCAACGCAGTTTTGAGTCACTCAGCGCTCTCATTCCGGCAATGCGAACGCCACCAACGAGTCGCTACGTTTGGATTCGAACTTGGAGTGCCCTCCCGCCGCGATCACTACATATTGCTTGCCGCCGGCGAGTTGATACGTCATCGGCGTCGCGTTTCCTGCCGCGGGCAAATCGCCGGTCCATAAAAGCTTGCCGGTTTCGATGTCGAAGGCGCGGAAGTGCGGATCACCGAACGCACCCGCGATGAAGACCAGATCGCCCACGGTAACGATCGCACCGCCGATGCTCGGCGCGCCATAGTGAAGATCGGGAAGCGGAATATGTAGCGTCTCGCGCACCACCGCGCCGATATCGCCAAGCGGCACCGACCATTTGATTTGTCCACTGACGAGGTCGACCGCCACCAGGGAACCCCACGGCGGCGGATTGCATGGAAATCCCGGAAGCTTCGAACGCATGAAGACGCGGCTCATCGCATACGGGGTGCCCAACTGCGGCGCGAATTCGAGATCGAAGCCGCGCGAGTTGTTCATTTGCATCTCCAGCTCGGAGCGCGGAATCAGATGCACTTCGGCAACCAGGTTATTTACGTTGGTCACCACCCATTGACGGCGTTGATCGTAGGCCTCGCCACTCCAGTTCATCCCGCCGGTATTGCCCGGAACGATCAGCGAGCCGCGTATCGAGGGCGGCGTGAAGATACCCTCCGCGCGCAGCTTCTCCATCCGCTCCCGACAATTGCGGCGATCGAAGTAGATGTCGCCGAACGCATCGGCGGCGGTGAGCTGTTGTGGGACCAGCGGCGGCGGAAGCTCCGGGAACGGCTGCGTCGGCGAAGTCTCCTCGCCCGGGACATCCGACTGCGGGACGGGTTTTTCTACAATCGGAAAGAGCGGCTCGCCGGTCAGCCGATTGAAGATGAACAACTCGCCGCGCTTGGTTCCTTGCACGACGGCGGGAATGAACTTGCCGTTTTTCTGAATCGTGCAAAGCAGCGGCTGCGATGGATTGTCGTAGTCCCACAGATCGTGATGCGTGGTCTGAAAGTACCATGCGAGCTGGCCGGTCTTCGCGTGCAACGCGACAATCGAATCCGCATAGGGACCGGCGCCCCGACGAACGCCTCCATAATAATCCGGGCTCGCGCTGCCGAGCGGCAGGAAGACGAGGTCGCTCGCGGGATCGACGGAAAGCGGCGCCCATGCGTTGGCCGCGCCGGTCGCCGACGCATCCTCGGGCTTCCACTTCTGCCACGCCGGATCGTCGGGACCTTGCGGAATCGGATTCCAGGCCCATCGAAGTTTGCCGCTACGCGCGTCGAATGCGCGCACGGTTCCGAGCGGCTCCCAGACCGCGCGATTGTCGCCGATGCCCGAACCTACAATCACGAGATCATCGATAATCGCGGGCGGCGAGGTTTCCTCATATTCGCCGTAATACCCGATGCGCTCGATATTCTTGATCCCCGATCGCAGATTTATCTGACCGCCGTCGCCGAAGTCAGCGCATACTTTGCCCGAGTCGGCATCGAGCGCGATCAGCCGCGCATCGATCGTGCCGATGAAGATTCTGCGCCGGCACACGTCCCCCGGCTTTCTTGCGGGATCGAGCCAGGTGGAAACCCCGCGATTGATAAAGCCTTCGGAATAGACGGTGTCCTTCTTGATCTGAGGATCGTAGCTCCAGAGCTCGCGTCCGGTTTCCGGATCCAGCGCGATGACGCGGCAAAATGGCGTCGAGATGTACATCCTGCCGTCGACGACGATCGGGGTGTTCTCGAAGCCGCTCTTGCTGACATCTTTGCCGCCATTCGATATGTCGCCGGTGTGATAAACCCACGCGACCTTCAATTGCGACACGTTGTCGCGATTGATTTGGAGCAGCGGCGAGAACCGCTGCGCGCCAGCATCGCCACCGTAGTAAGGCCATTCGACGTTTGTGTTCGACGCGGAGGCTTGAGGCGCCTCAGCCGCGACGCGATCCGGATGTGCATTCGCAGCGATCAGTACGATCGCGAATGCGATCACGAGCGCCACTCTTCTCATCGTTTCCTCCGAACTAGATGACGTTAATGAATGGAACAATTGGAGAACATTCAGCGGCGGCGTGGAATGCCGTCGTTATGCTGCGCCTCGCATCGGACGTCCGACGCGAAAGCCCTTTCTAATCGAGGGGAACTTCGCGCGAGACTTTCGCGCCCGGGTCAAGATGGATTCCATTGAGCGTCGAATACGGTTTGCCTTCGCCCGAATGATTCTCCACGAAGATGTCATAGTTGCCGGGCTCGAGCTTGATGCGATGCTCGGGCGCCGGTTCGCTCACCGCGACCTGGCTCTGGGTGCCGGCGCGATAAACGATCACGCGCGAGGTCTTGTCCATCGCGAGTTTCGACAGCATCGGCTGAATCGTTAACTCCGCATTCTGTATCTCATCGAGCGTGAGCGCGCTGCGATGGCCGGGAATCAGCGTGACCGCGTGCCAATCGTAACCCTGCGGCGGCGCATCGACTTTCACATCCACCATCGACGGCGCGAAGAGCAGCTTTTCTCCCGAAAGAAATGTCGCGACGCCGAGAATGCGGTGCATCGGTCTGATTCACCGTCACGCTGAAACCGGGATCGTGACCATCCTTGTCCTTCACCGAGACGGACAACACCGCGGCATTCTGGATTAGCACGGTATGCGTGCGGCCGGCCGCGATGGCGATGTCATCCTTGGTGATCGTGCCGCCGATCAGCGGAAGCCGCAGCTTGTAGATTCCGGGCGGCAGCGCGATGGTTGCGCCGGGCGTGACCGTCGCGACGACCTTACCATCGGGCGTAATAACCTCCGCCTGGTTTTTCGCGCCCGCACCCATTTCGCCCATCACGTCGAGCTTGAGCTGACCGGTCGCGCCCGCCGCGGCGGCAAATATCCAAACGACAATGGCAAGTACGGAAATCGAAACGTGTCGACGCATAAACGCTGCCATCATACACATCGGCGGTTGATGCGCGTAGGAGGTAAGCGCTAGAAGCCAGAAGAGAAGCAGGAGTTGGCGATGGCGAAAATCATCTTCGAGAAGAACCTCGAAATCCCGATGCGCGATGGGTGCGTCTTGCGCGGCGATCTGTTCCGGCCCGACTCGCCCGAGAAGCTGCCGGTGATCATCAATCGAACGCCTTACAACAAGGCGATGCCGATGGTGTTCGCGCTCACGATGGATTCGATTCGCGCGGCGAGCGCCGGCTACAACGTGCTGATCCAGGATTGCCGCGGACGTTTCGCATCCGACGGCGTCTTCAACTGCTTCACCGATGAGCCGCGCGACGGCTACGACACCGTAGAATGGGCAGCGCGCCAGCCGTGGTCCGACGGCAACATCGGAATGTACGGCGCGTCGTACATGGGCGCGACGCAATGGCTCGCCGCGACGACTGCGCCGCCGCATCTGAAATGCATCGCGCCGGTCATCACCGCGAGCGACTACCATGACGGATGGACCTACCAGGGCGGCGCGTTCTCGCTGTTCTTCAATGTGAGCTGGACGATGGGCGCGCTCGCGCCAGCGCGCCTGCTGCGCGAGCGCGATCAGACAGGCGCTGACGATGCGCTAGTCAAGGAATTGGGCGCGACGATCGGATCGATCGATCGCATGCGCGAGAAGATGGATTTTCTTCCGTTGCGCGATTTCCCGATGTTCCGCAAAGGCGCGCCGTACTTTTTCGATTGGCTGGCGCATCCCAGCTTCGACGAATACTGGAAGGCGCTCAGCATCGAGGAGCATCACAAAAAGATCACCGTGCCCGCGCTCAACATCGGCGGATGGTATGACATCTTTCAGGGCGGCACGATTCGCAACTACACCGGCATGCGCGAAAGCGGCGGCACCGATGCGGCGCGGCACGGACAGCGCCTGGTGCTTGGCCCGTGGCATCACGCGGTACCGCTAGCGAACCTCGTCGGCAGCGTCGACTTCGGCATGGCGTCGAGTCCGGTGTCAGTCGACCTCGATGGCATGCAGCTTCGATGGTTCGATCATTGGCTCAAGGGCGCGAAGGGTTTCGATGCGGAGGCGCCGGTGCGCGTCTTCACGATGGGCATCAATCAGTGGCGCGACGAAAAGGAGTGGCCGCTGCCGGGCACCGATTTTCGCCGCTTCTATCTGCATAGCCGCGGCCGCGCCAACACCAATCTCGATGACGGCGCGCTTTCGACCGAGCATCCCGGCGATGAACCGGCTGACGTATATCTCTACAATCCGTTGGACCCGACGCCGACCATCGGCGGCGGGCTGTGCTGCTATCCGGGCGCGCTGCAAGGCGGCGCATGGGATCAGCGCGAAGCGGAAGCGCGCGGCGATGTCCTCATCTATTCGACCGAGCCGCTCGCTGAAGATATGGAAGTTACTGGGCCGGTGCGGCTGGTGCTGTATGCGTCATCATCGGCGCCCGACACTGACTTCACCGCGAAGCTCGTGGATGTGAACGAGTGCGGCTTCGCGCGCAACCTTACCGATGGAATCATCCGCGCGCGCTTCCGCGAATCGTTCGCGCACGAGAAGATGCTCAAGCCGGGCGAGGTGACGGAATTCACCATCGATATGTGGTCGACCTCGAACCTGTTTCAGAAGGGCCATCGCATCAGGCTGGAAATCAGTTCGAGTAATTTCCCGCGCTTCGATCGCAATCCGAACACCGGCCACGAACTCTTCGCCGATGCGGAGACGCTCCCCGCGATTCAGACCGTGATGCACAGTCGCGGCTTCGCATCGCACGTCGTGCTGCCCGTGATTCCTGCGAAGCGGTGAGCGAGGAGGCACTGCGATGGTATCACCGAGCACGCGCGTTCTCGCATGGCAAGCCGCGTGGGAGAGCCGCAATCCTGACAAGGTCGCCGCGCTTTATGCGAGAGACTCGACTCACGCCAGCGCGGTAGTGACGCAGCTTTACCCGGAAGCGGACGCAGCGGTCCTTAAAGGGCGCGATCAGATTCGCGAATACGCTCGGCGCGGCATGGCGATGTTCACCACGCTGCGCTTCGAGATTCTCTCGGTGGTCGAAACCGGCGATAGCGCTGCGGTCGAATATCTTCGGCATTCGAATCTCGACACCGATAAGCCATCGCACGTGCTGGAGCTTATCGAATGGGATCGCGAGCGGATCAAATCCGTCCGCGTGTTTCATTTCTAATCGAGCGCCGAAGCAGGATGAAACTTTCGACCCGGCTGTTCGGAAAGTCCTACAAGTTCAAGTCCACCAAGGATGTCCTGGCGCGCGCGAATGAGGCGCGCTCTGGCGATGAACTCGCCGGTATCGCGGCGCGATCGGAACAGGAGCGCATCGCGGCGAAGATGGTGCTGGCCGATCTGACGCTGCGCGACCTGCGCGAGAATCCAGTCGTCGCATATGAGCGCGATGAAGTCACGCGTGTCATCGATGACGCCCTTGACCGCGAGGCCTACGAGGAAATCGCCAACCAGAGCGTCGGCGAATTTCGCGAATGGCTCCTCGATGACGATACCACCGAGGAGCAAATCGCGCGCGCCGGACGCGGATGCACCGGCGAGATCGCCGCGGCGGTTGCGAAACTGTCATCGAATCTCGATTTGATAACGCTCGGCGCCAAAGTTCGCGTCGTGACGAAGGCGCGCACGACTATCGGGTTGCGCGGACGCCTCTCGACGCGCCTTCAACCCAATCATCCACGCGACGATCCCGATGCGATCGCCGCATCGATCTACGAAGGCCTCGCGTATGGGAGCGGCGACGCGCTGATCGGCATCAATCCATGCATCGATGAGCCCGCCAACCTCAAGCGGCTCCTCGACCTCACGGCCGAGATAATCGATCGCACCGGCGCGCCGACGCAGAATTGCCTGCTCGGTCACGTGACGACACAGATGCGCGCGCTCGAAATTGGTGCGCCGATCGACATCCTCTTCCAGAGCCTTGCCGGCACCCAGAAGGCGTGCGGAGGTTTCGGCATCAACGTCGCGATGCTGGATGAAGCCTATCGCGCGATTCGCGAGCGGGGCGCGCTCGACGCCCCCAACCTCATGTACTTCGAAACCGGCCAGGGTTCCGAGCTTTCCGCCGATGCGCACGAGGGCGCCGATCAGGTGACGCTGGAGGCGCGATGCTACGGCCTCGCGCGCCGCTACGCGCCGTTTCTCGTCAACACCGTCGTCGGTTTCATCGGTCCCGAATATCTTTTCGATGCGAAGCAGATCACGCGCGCCGGTCTCGAGGATCACATGATGGGCAAGTTGCTCGGAGTGCCGCTCGGCGCCGACGCCTGCTACACCAATCACGCGCGCGCCGATCAGAACGACTGCGAAAATCTCGCGATGCTGCTCGCCGCCGCCGGATGCAACTACTTCATGGCGCTGCCGATGGGCGACGACGTGATGCTGTCGTATCAGTCGACCAGCTTTCACGATGCGGCCGCGTTGCGTGAGGTCTTACATCTGCGGCCCGCGCCGGAGTTCGAACGCTGGTGCGAAAAGCGCGGAATTTTGCGTGATGGCAAACTCACACGACGCGCCGGCGATCCTTCCATCTTCAATGGAACCAAATGAGCGCTGATGAATCCGATGGCGCGGAGACGCCTGCGCGCCTCAATATCGGCCGCGCGGGAACGCGTTACAGAACTTCCGCGCTGCTGAAATTTCGTGCCGATCATGCGCGCGCCGTCGATGCTGTGATGACCGAGGTCGGCGCTGACTGGCCACGGCGCAACGGCCTCGATGAATTTCACAGCGAAGCCGCTACGCGCGACGAATATCTCCATCGGCCCGAGCGCGGACGCCGACTGCGTCATAGTGAAATCGCGAAGCTGAAGGCGCTCAACGGAAGTGCTGCCAAAAAGGATGCCGCGAAACAATCGATTCTGATTTTCGTAGGCGATGGTCTGTCGTCGGCCGCGGTGGAAGCCAACGCGGCGCTGCTGATGCGCGCGCTCCTCAAATCGCTCGCTACGGAGTATCGATTGCTGAAACCGATCTTCATCCGCAATGCGCGCGTCAGGATCGAGGACCACCTGGGCGAGATTCTCCGATGCGACCTGGTTTGCATGATCATCGGCGAGCGGCCGGGACTCGCGACTGCTGAGAGCCTCAGCGCTTATGCGATCTATCGCCCGCGCCTCAGCTCGCTCGAACCCGATCGTACCGTCATTTCGAATATCCATCGCGGCGGGATTGCGGTTGCCGAAGCCGCGAGACAAATTGCGACGCTCATCGATGATGCGATGCGTCATCGCGCTACTGGCGCAACGCTCGCCTCGATCCTTGCCGACGATTAGCCGTTTGCGGCGATTCGACTCGGCGGCTAGGCTGAATCAACATCCCAACGCCGGGGTCCGCATGTCTGACCACGAAGCTGTAGTCGAAGCGAACCGGAAATTTTATCGCGCGTTCGAAAGTCTCGACATCGAGAACATGGAGAAGGTCTGGCTTAAGGATCGCCAGATCGTTTGTATCCATCCGGGATGGCGCAAGCTGTCGGGCTGGGGCCCGGTGATGCAGAGCTGGGAGCGCATTTTCGAAGGCGTTTTTGAAATGAGTTTCGAAATCGGCGACGTCGACGTCATCATGACCGGCGATCTCGCGGTGATTATCGTCGAAGAAAATCTCACGCAGCGCGGCTACGACGGCACGATGAAGACGCAGGTGCTCACCACCAACGTGTTCGAGCGCGTGGGGAACGAATGGTTCATGGTGATGCATCACGGCTCGCCGGTGATGGAGCCGCCCGGCTCGGAACCGCAACTCCAGTAGGAATCCATCGATGCTGAAGCGCGTTGATCGAGTTCAAATCGCGGTGCGCGACAACGCCGCCGCCGAGCGCGTCGTCGCCGAGGTCTTCGGCGGCGAACTGATCCGTCGCGACGACCTCGCGATACTGCGCGCGAAGCGCTCGACCATGCAGGCCGGCAGCAGTCTCATCGAGTTGCTCCAGGCCGATGGCACCGGACCTATCGCTGACTTTGTCGCAAAGTATGAAGGCGGACTCTATGGCGCCGGCTTCTCGGTCGACGATATCGAAGCGGCGGCGCGTCATCTCGATGCTAATGGTGTGCGCAACGAGCGAGCGTCGGGGCAGCTCTATCTCGATCCTGAGGCGACGTTCGGCATCAATGCGGTGCTCAGCCCGCATCACGAGCGCAATCCGGTAGGCGCGATAAAATGGATCTATGAGGTTACGAACGTCGTCACCGACTGGTACGCGGCTTCGGATCGATACGCGAAGATTTTCAACCTCGACGCGTCGAAGTTCAGCCCCATCACGAGTCCGGAGTTCGGCTACACCGGCACGCTGACGCTGTTCAATCCGCCGACGCGTCTCGATCGCATCGAGATTTCGCAAATCACCGATTACGAAAAAGCGATGGGCCGGTTCCATCGCAAGCGCGGCGATTCGCTCTACATGTTCTTCGTCGAAACCGATGACGTTGATGGGCTCGCGAAACGACTGGAAGCGCGCGGATTGAAGTTCGCGCCGCGCCCGCGCGAGAAGGCCGGCATGCCCGAGCTGTTCATCCATCCGACCGCTTTTAATGGAGTGCTGGTCGGCGTCAGCCGCACCGAGCATGCGTGGACGTGGTCGGGCGATCCTGAACGCGCCCGCCGTGCTGCCACCGCACGCGCATCGGCATAGAATCGGCGAGAGAATTAGTCGCGGGAAGATGCGGATGGCGGAGCCTAAAATACGAGTCGGGGTGTTGTTCGGCGGGCGTTCGGGCGAGCACGAGATCTCGCTGCGATCCGCGCTGACCGTGATGTCGGCCATGGATCCCGCGCGCTATGAAATCGTTCCCATCGGCATCGATCACGAGGGCCATTGGTTCCTCGAACACAATGCGTTGAAGCTGCTCGCGCAGACCACCCCCGATCTCGGTGCGCTTAGCGCGGGCGATACTCCCGTCACGCTGCTGCCGCATAATGACAGCCGCACGCTGGTTCCCACGCCGTCGCATTCGGGCGTCGCGGCGCTCGATCGGCAGAGCCTCGGCGGGCCGCTCGATGTGGTTTTTCCGGTTCTGCACGGCACCTTCGGCGAGGACGGCACCGTGCAAGGTCTGCTCGAACTCGCGGGCGTCCCATACGTCGGCGCGGGCGTGCTCGGCTCCGCCGTCGGAATGGACAAGGACACGCAGAAGCGCGTGCTACGCGATGCGGGCGTGGCGGTCGTCAAATATCATTCGATCATCCGCAGTGACTATGACGAGCATCCGGCGCTCGCGAAGAAGTTCGCGCGCGAACTCGGCTATCCGGTGTTCGTCAAACCGAATGCGCTTGGGTCATCCATCGGCATCAGCAAGGTGAAGCGTCCAGGCGATCTCGGTGCCGCGCTGCGCGATGCGTTTCAATACGATCGCAAGGCGCTCATCGAGCAATCATGCGAGGGGCGCGAGCTCGAATGCGCGGTGCTCGGCAACGACCGTCCCGAGGCCTCGACGGTGGGCGAGATCGTCGTGACTCATGGGCACGAGTTTTACAGCTACGAATCGAAGTACATCGATGAGAAGGGCTCGGAGATCAGGATTCCGGCGAAGCTTCCCAAGTCCGCGCTCAACACGATTCGCAAAATGGCGGTCGATGCGTTCAAGGCGCTCTCGCTGCGCGGGATGGCGCGGGTGGACTTTCTCGCGCGCGGGGATCTCAAGAAAATCTACGTCAATGAGGTCAACACGATTCCCGGCTTCACCTCGATAAGTATGTATCCGAAGCTGTGGGAGGCTTCCGGCCTGCCGCTCCCGAAGCTGATCGATCGCCTGATTGAGCTGGCGCTCGAAGATCATCGCGAGCGCGCCGCGCTCAAGTTCAGCTTCAACCCAAAGCATTGATCCGAGGCTGCGTCGTGAAACGTCTGCTCATCGCGACCACCAATCCGGCCAAATTGGCCGAGTATCGGATCCTCCTGGGGGAGATGGATATCGGCCTCGAGCCGGTTTCGCTCGACGAGGTTGGCATTGCGCAAACGCCCGAGGAGACTGGCGACACGTTCCGCGACAATGCCCTGCTGAAGGCGCGTTTTTACTTCGAGCGCAGCAATCTTCCTACGCTCGCCGATGATGGCGGTCTCCAAGTCGATGCGCTCGGCGGCGCGCCGGGTGTCCGCTCGCATCGATGGCTCAGCGTCGAAAATCCTACGGACCGCGCGCTCGCCGAGGAAGTGATTCGCCGCATGGAAGGCGTCGAGAAGCCGCGCCGTACCGCGCGTATCCGAGCCGCGATCGCGCTGATGTACCGCAGCGATGGTGGTGTGCGCGAAGCTTGCGCCGAAGCTGCGATCGAGGGACTCATCGCACCGCGAACTTATCCGGAAATCCGGCGCGGCTTTCCCTACCGCGCCGTGCTGTGGCTTCCCGAACGATCCTGCTACCTGGGCGAACTCGGCGAGGACGAGGAGGCACGCATCAGCCAGCGCAGAGAGGCGCTGCTGGAGCTTCGCGCTGAGCTTCACGCATTGGCTGGACAAGCCGAACGCCCGCTATCCTAAGCCGCGCCGCACGACTAGAATCGCTGGCTGGATCGGGGTGAAACGCAAACGCAGGATTGTTGTTCTCCATCTGGCGATGCGATACCCGTTCGCGGGTGTCGTCTGGCAATTGCTCCATCATTTGATCGGACTGCGCGAGCTCGGCTTCGATGTCTATTACGTCGAGGATCATGGCGCCTACGTTTACGATGCCATCGGGCAGACGCTCACTCCGGACTCGTCCAACAATGTCACATTTGTCGGCGGCATCCTCGATCGCTTCGGTTTTGCCGGGCGATGGGGGTTTCTCGATCCGGTCACGCACGACTACATCGGAATGGCCAAAGCCAAATGCCATGAGCTGATCCGTGAATCCGATGCGGTGATCAATCTGTGCGGCGCGAGCGAGCCGCGCGAGGAACATTTCGCCAGTCCGCTGATGATTTATGTGGAGACCGACCCAGGCGTGTTCCAGATGAATCTCGAGCGAGGCGATCCGTTTGCGATGCGCGTCGCGTCTGCGCATAAACTTTTTTTTACCTATGCAAGCAATATCGGCGAGCCCGACTGTGTAGTGCCGTCCGGGGGCGTGAGCTGGCATCCGACGCGCCCGCCGGTGCTGCTCGATCAATGGCATCCGGGGATCGGTCCCCAAGTTCCGCGCGCTTTTACTACCGTCGGAACCTGGCACAACAGAGGCAACGACATCGAGATCGGAGGCTCGACTTACTATTGGTCGAAGCACCTCAACTTTGCCGAACTGATCGATGTCGCCGGTCGCGCCAATCAGCCGATCGAGCTTGCCACCGACCTTAGCTCCGGCCCCGAATACGATCGCGCAGTCGCGGGAGGATTCACATTTCGCCCCGTGGTGCCAATGTCTTTGGATATCGATGAATATCGCGAGTACATATCGTCGTCGCGCGGAGAGTTCACCGTTTCCAAGGATCTGTATGTACGCACTCGCTCCGGATGGTTCAGCGATCGGACGGTATGTTATCTCGCAGCGGGCCGCCCGGCGATTACTCAGTTCACTGGGTTTGAAAAGTATATTCCAAGTGGTATTGGATTGCTCGGATTCGATGATTCCGATAGTGCAATAGATGCTATCCGAATAGTCAATTCTGACTATTCGCGGCATGCCAAAGCCGCGCGCGAAATCGCGAGTGAGTATTTCGATGCTGGCAAATTGCTCGGTCAGATCGCCGAGAAGGCGGGGCTTTAGCCGATGCGGTTTCCGACTCAGCTACCGCTGACGCCGCTGCAGTCATTGCTCGGCTTCGACTACCTGCCGCATCGCTATCACGGCGCCATCGAGCTGATATTTGCGTTCGTGTGCTTCGGTGCGGCGATCGCGCTGCGCCGCCGCCGGCGACTCATCACCTCGCCCAGCCTCGTGATGCTCGGCTTCGGCGCATTCATCGATCTGATCGCGGGCGCGATAGTTTCCAATACCAAGCTCGCCAATATCCTGGGCGCCGTCGCAGTGTTGTTCTTCTTCTGGGGCCTGGTCCGGCTCTTGATGGACGCGGTCGACTACAGCTCACGGCGCGGTCGGCGCGATGCTTCGAACATCCTGCGCGATCTGATCAGTTTGAGTCTCTATGCCGCCGTACTGGTTGGCGTGCTGGCAGCCGACTTCCAGGTCAATGTCTACTCACTGGTCGCCTCGGTCGGAGTACTCGGTGTAGTGATCGGTTTCGCGGTCCAGCAAACGCTCGGCGACATCTTCAGTGGACTCGCGCTGCAACTGCAACGTCCTTTCGACCACGGCGACTGGGTTCGCAGCGGACAATTCCTTGGGCGTGTGCAAAGTATTGGAGTGCGTTCGACGACCGTCATCACGCGCGGCAACGAGCGCCTCGAAATTCCCAACTCGGCCATCGCCAAGGAGGTGCTGACCAACTACGGCGCTCCTCCCGTATGCGACGAGATTTCCCTCGGCATCAGCTACAACGAACCGCCTAACCGCGTGCGCGAAGTGATTCTGAAGGTGATGCGCGACGTGCAGCACGTGCTGATGGAACCCTCGCCCGAGGTGCTGGCGTGGGAGTACGGCGATTCGGCGATCAAGTATCGGATCAAGTACTGGATTCCCGACTACAGTTTGCAGGAAGAGATCCGCAATTCGCTGGTGACCGCGCTGTGGTACGCGCTGCGACGCAACCGAATGGAAATTCCATTTCCGATCCAGACCATCGACGTGCGCCGCCCTCATATATCGCGCCGCCCGCAGGAGGAATTCGAAAACGAAATCATTGGAGAGCTGCGCCAGATCGATTTTCTGCGCAACATGTCCGAGCAGGAAATCCGCCTGTTGGTGCCCAACGTGCAAGTGCATGAGTTCGGCGCCGGCGAAACGCTTGTCACCGAAGGTGACACCGGCGACACGATGTACATCATCCGGCGCGGCAAGGTCGAAGTTCTGGGACGCACCGAAAACGGCGCGATGCGGCACCTCGCGGTGATGGGCCGTTCGCAGATTATCGGCGAGGCCGCCATGATGACCGGCGAGCCGCGCAACGCGACCTGCAAAGCGGAAACTGATGTCGAAGTGCTGGAGCTCAATCGCGAATCCTTTTCGGAACTGTTCAAAAAACATCCGGAGGCGGTCGAACAGATCAGCGAGGTCATCGCCAACCGCGCGTCGGAGAGACGCGAGCGCTTAAAGGATACCGGCCATGACGGCGTCACCGCACAACGCAACCGATGGATCGCGAGGCTCCGCCAAATTTTTGATCTTGATTGAAAGGCGGGGGGAGCGAGGATCACGCCATCTTCGCCAGCGCGCCCTCGAGTTCGCGCAAATTTCGCGAGGTTACCAGCGTGCATCCCTCGCGCATGTATTGAAAAATAGCGCTGTCGCCGGTGCCCCATCGCTCGCGCTCCTCGGGTATCAGCCACATCGCTCCTCGGCACATTCGTGCGATCTCACGCAGCAGGTCGGCGCGCGCGGGACGCCGGTTGTTGCGTCCGTCGCCCATGACGACCAGCACGGTGGCGCGATTAAACAGCTCGCCTCGCCGCTCCCATAGCTCGCCGAGCACGCGGCCAAAATCGGAGCGCGCGTAAAGATCGAGCGGCGGCGTCATCACCAGATGCTGCTGCTCGAAACTTGCCTCGGCCAAACGATCGATAAAAACGAAACTTCGCACCCGGCGAAAGAATTGCGCCGCGCCCGCAATCAACTCGAGCATCAGCGTCGAAGAGTAACGCACCGAGCCCGAAATGTCCGCGAGAATCACCAGGTCGATATGCCGCGGGCGTCGCGCGCGGAAGCGCAGATCGGATAGCGCCCCGCCGCGTTGAACCGAGGCGCGGATGGTGCGGCGAAAATCGAGGCGTCCGGCGTGCGCCATCCGCAGGCGCCTGCCGAGCCGCACCCGAAAGCGTCGTGCGATGGGAGCGAGCGCATCGCGCGCCTCGTCAAATTCCAAATCCGAGTATTGCTCGAATGGCATCCGCTCGATTTTGCGTCGCCGCGCGTCATGCCCACTCGAGCGCGCAGCATCCTGCTTCCCGGCCGCCGGTTCTTCCTCGGACTCCCCGCGCTGGTCTTCGCCTTGCGCGTTTTCGTCTTCGCGATCCGATTCAGCCTCGCGATGCCGCATCGGACTCCTCCTCGAGATTTATTTTCCGATTCTTCGCTGCGACTCTCTTTTCTCACCGGCGGTCGACTGCGCAGGTTTTTTGTCCTTGCGAACGGCGCGAATCGATTCGCTTTCGATGCGTCCCGAACCCGGCGCGACCGATGACTCGGCTCCCGGCTTTCGCCATCCGTCGTCAGTGGGGTTACGCGAGCTTCCAAAAAACGCGGCGAACAGTTCATCGAAGATGCTGCGATCGTCTTCGTCTTTAATGAGTGAGGCCGCGAGCGCTTCACGCATCGGCGTGGGTTCCAATCCGGCCGCCGCGATCGCGTTCATCGCATCGAGAGTTTCAGCGATTGATATCCGCACTCCCGCGCCGCGAAGATGATTCACGAAGCGCAGCAACTCGTCGCGCAGCGTCGTCATTTTCGTTTGAAGCTAACGCGCACGGCCGGAAAGCGCGCCGGCCTTGCTCTCGACTTTGGCGCGATCGTCTTCATGCTTGAGGAGCACGCCGAGCGTGGCCTTGATCGCGTCGCTGTTCAGTTCCTTGATGCCGAGGCGTTGCAGGGCGCGCGCCCAGTCGAGCGTCTCGGCGATCGAGGGCGGCTTCTTGAGTCCCTGCTTGCGGACCGCGCCGACGAATCGCGCCGCCTCCGCGGCAAGGCGCTCATCGAGTCCCGGCACCTTGAGCTGCACGATGCGCCGCTCCTGCTCGGCGCCGGGAAAATCGATGAACAGATGGAGGCAACGCCGCCGCAAGCGCCTCCGACAGCTCGCGCACGCGGTTCGACGTAAGCACAACGACCGGAACTTCGATCGCGCGCAGTGTTCCCAATTCGGGAACCGTGACCTGGAAGTCGGAAAGCAGCTCGAGCAGGAAGGCCTCGAACTCCTCGTCGGCCTTGTCGATCTCATCGATGAGCAGGACGACTTTGCGCGGCGCGGAAATCGCTTTCAGCAGCGGCCGCTCGAGCAAATATTCGCGCGAGAACAGATGCTCCGAGATATCTTCCCATCGCATCCCCTGATGCTCGTCGGCCTGCAGGCGCAGCAACTGCTTCTGATAGTTCCATTCGTAGAGCGCACGCGCCTCGTCGAGACCCTCGTAGCATTGCAGGCGAATCAACTCGGTCCCGAGCATCTCCGCGAGCACCTTGGCGACCTCGGTTTTGCCGGAGCCGGCGGGCCCTTCGATGAGCAGCGGCTTGTCCAGCGCGAGCGCGAGAAAAATCGCCGTCTCGACGCGTTCGTTGGCGATGTAGTTGGCGCGGCGCAGTCCCGGCGCGCACGAATTCCTGCGTAGTATCCACTGCGGTTGAGCATCGCGAGCGCATCGCGCCAAGTCAACGCGGGTCAGAGTTTGCGCAGATGACGTCAGCAAGCGACTGAAATCGCGGATGTAACGCCGCGCATCATATGCACCGCGTATGACGTAGCCCGGATGATACATCGGATAGAACAGAGCGCCGTCGCGTTCGTGGATTTTCGGGCGCGTCGGATCGAATGGCGAATCACGCCCGGCCAGATGCCGCCATGCCATCGCGCCGAGGCATACGATGATGCGCGGGTGCACCATCGCGATCTCAGCCTCGAGGTGTTTGCGGCAGTTGCCGATCTCGTCCGCGAGCGGATCGCGATTGCGCCCCCGCTCATCGCGCGGATTGCATCGCACCAAATTGGTGATGAAAGCGTCCTCGATGCCGGCGCGCGCGATCATCGTGCGCAACAGCTTGCCGGAGCGATCGCCGGAAAATGGAATTCCGGTGATATCGCCGCCGAAGCGTCCAGGCGCGATGCCGACGAACATGACCTGCGCAGGAACGGCGCCGTCGCCGGGCACCACGCGCGAGCGGCATTTGACTAGCGCCTCGCAGTCGCAGCACTCGCGCATCGAGGCTTGCAACATCGCGAGCGTGGTAGGCACGAGTTCAGACGCGTTTGATTTTCGGGGCGCGGCGGCGCTCGAGGAACAATCGCGCGCGATGCTTCATCCCGTCGCCCTCGTCCTTGGGCGTCGCGCGAATCTCTTCCGTGTAAGCGTGCAGTTCGGTCATCAGCGTTTCGATATCGATGCCGTCGCGGCTCGGCTTGAGCTGATCGAGCGTGAGCATCGCCTGCGAGAACAGGTTGATCGCAGCCTGACGTCCGCCGCGCTCGAAGCGCAGATGCATCCGGTGGCGATGCGATTTAGCGCGACGACGAAATTCTTGTCGGCGTCGTCAGCTTCGGCGGCGGCGTGTTCGAACAGTTCCGACGGCCGCGAAATATTCGCCGCGATTGAACTTGTCGATGGCTTCGGTGAACTTGGAACTCACGCGGAACTTCTCGCGAGTTTACGAATCGAGAGTTTCCACTTCCTCAACAACACGAAACTCGGTCTCGGTCAGCGGCTTCGATTTGCGCGAACCATACTTTTCGTACATCTCGAAAATCGCGGACTTGTGCGGACGCACTTTACCGAGCGGGCACTTCGGCCCACTCGTCCAGCGACTCGTCGCAGTAGCCCATCCGATTCTCGCCGCACTTGGGCTGGAGGAACACCGCGATCTCCGGCAGCACGCGCTTGATCTCGGCGCGCATCAACGCGACCATCCGGCGAATTTCCCATTGCGCGCGCACGCACAGCCGCAGGTCGCAGATGTGCAGCATCTCGGCGAAATTCACCATCACGTGGAAGTTGGTCGGCGCGGCGTTCGGCAGCACGAAGCGCGCGTCTTCCGCGGGGATGCCGGCCTTGAGCGCGCGCGCATACAGCTCGGAGGTTTTGTCGAGCAGGCCCTCGAATTCCTCGCGCATGCCGGCACGCTCCCACGATTCGGGCATCACGAACGCGAGCTTGTCCTGCTTGAATTTCACATAGCGCTGGCTCTGCTGTTCGAAGCTGATACCGATGCGATGGCGCACGAACTGATGCGAGAGCGAGCGCGAGACGTTGGCGATCGCGAACCAGAACACCACCTGCTCGAGCGGCGAGGCATGGCCGGTCTTCAGTCGCTCGCCGATGAACTCGCGGATTTTCTCGCGCGCTGATTTTTTCGGCCTCGATTTTTTCCCAGATCTCGATCGGAGTTTCGGAGGAATAGCAGGTGCGAAACGCCGCGTAGAGTTTTTCCAGCGGCGACTTCGCGAAATCGATCAGCTTGACCTGAACTTTCGCCTCGTTACTCATGTCTCACCCCTCCGCCACGTCGACAACATCGGGGTACGAATATTATGTCACGAATGCGCGACACGCACGCCGCCTCGATTTGGTTTGCGAACAGCTGTGGATCGACGAATCGCGCGTCGGAACATCAGATTGAAGTTGTGCACACACTATGCCGATGATTCCTGTCGCGCTCTATCGAGGATTGTTTCGGCCGATTCTGTTCAGCCTCGATGCCGAAACCGCGCATCATCTGACGCTCACGATGCTCTCGATGATGCCGCCGCTGCCGGTCGCCGCCGATCCGCCGGAGTTGCGCTGTCTCGCTGTGGGGATTGGACTTTTCGAATCCGATCGGGCTCGCCGCCGGCATGGACAAGGACGCGATCGCGATCGGCGCGTGGCAGTCGCTCGGGTTTCGGCTTCGCGGAGATTGGGGACGATCACGCCACGTCCGCAGCCGGGCAATCCCAAGCCGCGCGTGTTCAGGATTCCCGAGCATCAGGCGCTGATTAATCGGCTGGGCTTTCCCAGCGAAGGGATGGAGGCCGTCGCGCCGCGCATCGAAAAAGCTCGTCGCGCGGCATGCGGATTCGCATCGCGCTCAACTTCGGTCCCAACAAGGATACGCCGGTCGAGAAGGTCGCCGCCGACTATGCCGCGCTGATGGCGCGTCTCGGCGCCGCTCGCGGATTTCATCGTCATCAACGTCAGCTCGCCCAACACACCGGGTCTGCGCAATTGGCAGTCGCCGGAGAGGATGCGCGAAATGTTCGCCGCGATGGAGCAGGCACCGATGCCGTGCGCGCCGCGCTGCCGATGCTGCTGAAGGTCGCGCCCGACCTCGACGACGCAATGCTCGACGCGATCTGCGATACCGCGATGGCGCTTCGTCTCGACGGAATGGTCGTATGCAACACCACGCTTGAAGCGCGGAGAGGTCGGCGTGACATCTACAGAAGACGGCGGGCTGAGCGGGCATCCGATTGCGCGACCTCGCGCGCGACCGCATCGCCAGCTGTGTATCGTCGCACGCAGGGCAAGCTTCCGATCATCGGCGTCGGCGGCATCATGAATGCGGTCGATGCGCTCGGGCACATCAAGGCCGGGCGCGAGCCTGGTCGAGCTGTATACCGGGCTGATTTACGAGGGGCCGGGACTCATCGCGTCGATGAAAAGGGCACTGGCGAACTTGCTCAGACGCGAGGGATTTCGCTCTATTAGCGAAGCGGTGGGCAGCGCCGTAAGGGGCCAAACTAAAAGGTAGACCGATGGCATCAAATGCGGATTTTCTGGTCGATGCGCGATGGTTCAACGAGCATCGCAAGGACGCCAATCTCGTGATCGTCGACACGCGCGCGCCGAAAGATTTCTGGGCGGGTCATCTCCCGGGCGCGCGCCACTTCGATCCATTTCCATTTCACTACAGCGACAGCAGCGAGCGCGGCGTAAATGAATTCAAGGATCAATGCGCTGGATTTTTTCCGCGCTCGGAATCACCACGCGTCACACGGTGGTTTCCTACGAGAACGATTCCGGCATGCGCGCGACGCGGGTGGCGTGGGCGCTCGAATGGATGGGCCATCGCAATGCGAAAATTCTGGACGGCGGGCTGAAGGCGCTCGCATCGGAAAAACTCGTCTGCGAGATCACGCCGTTCGCGCCGGTCGCAGTATGACGGGACACCTATCGATGAGACGTCGGCATCGCTCGAGTTATATCGTGAATCAGATCGCCGATCGCGAGATGCAAATTTTCGATGTGCGCAGCGACGCGGAGTATTACGCCGAGCGGGTGCGCGCGAAGCATGGCGGCGCGATTCCCGGCGCGATCCATCTCGACTGGACCGCGAGCCAGGATGCATCGGGCGCGTTCAAATCGCCCGAGGAGTTGCGCGCGCAGTTCGCGAAGCTCGGGTTTGCGTCCCGAGGCTGAGATAATTCCCTATTGCCAGGGTGGCTATCGCGCCGCGCACGCGTACTACGCGCTCAAGCTCGCGGGCTATCCGCGGGTACGCAATTACTGGGGCTCGTGGGGCGAATGGGGCAATCGCGACGACACGCCGATCGAGCATCATCGCCGCAAGAAGTAGCTGTCCCCCATGCCGCCCATCATCGTCGTGACCGGATTCGCGCCGTTCGGCGGCGAGCGCATCAATCCGTCGTGGGAGGTCGCGCGCAACCTCGACGGCGACGTCATCGGCGGCCTGCAAGTGAAATCGGTGCGACTGCCGGTGAACTGCCTGGCGGCGGCGCGTCGCGTCGAGACCGCATTTGTGCGCTACCGTCCTCGCGCGATTCTCGGACTGGGTCAGGCGCGCGGCCGTCCCGCGCTGTCGCTGGAAAGAATCGCGATCAACTTGTATGAGCAGCGCAAAGCGGGGCAGCTCAACGCCAACAACGATGGGCATCCGGTGATTCGCAACGGGCCGGACGCATACTTCTCGCGGCTGCCGATGGGCTGCGATTCTCACGGCGCTCGAGCGCCGCAAGGTTCCCGCATCTATTTCTCTGAGCGCGGGAGCATACGCATGCAACGCCGCGATGTATGCCGCGCTGCACGCGACGCGGCGGCGCGCGAGACTTCCCTGCAGGATTCATCCACCTGCCCTTCGATGCGGCGCAATCGGCGCGCGATCCTGCGGTGCCGAGCATGCCGGTCGCGCTGATGGAGGATGCGATCCGCGCCGCGATTGCTGTGGTCATCGCGAGAAGAGGTGGCTACCGCAGCAGATGCGGAGGGCATCGTAGGAGAGGTGGCACTCCACCACCGGTCGCGCAGCGCGACCGACTCTCACCCGCCCGTCACGCTTGATGCTTCGCAGCCGTCGCATCAAGCGCGCCGGGCACCCTCTCTCGCAATAGCGAGAGAGGGGACATGCAGGCGCAGCGCGATCATTTGATGGCCACCGCGTTCGGGGGCGAGGCGATGCCGCCTTCCAGGTTCATCGGCACCGACACCATCATGAATTCGTAGCGCTTGTCGGCCGCGCAATCCGCCGCGAGCGGATCGAGGACGAACTGCTCGCCCAGCGGCAGCCCCAGCATCGAGAGCGTGCGATAGTGAATCGCGCCCTCGTCGCTTGAAATCCCACGGCCACGGCTCGACCGCGGGGCAATCGGTGCCGATGGCGGCCACGCGATTGTCCCATAGCCACCCGACCATCTCGCGCGACGGATCGATGCCGCAAGCCTTGAGCGCCTCGAGCGGCGCCATCGCGGTCTTCTCGGCCGCTGACGATTTTTCGTAGGCCTGCATCCATCCCGTGCGCACCAGCAGGATCGATCCGGGCTTGAGGCTGCCGGCCTGCGCCTTTAGTGCGTCCTGCAAATCCTTCAAGGCTGTATTTTTCATCGGTGAGCGGATTGAGCGGGCGGCCCGCCTCGCTACGATGCTTGAACGCATCGATCAGAACTCCGCGCCCGACCACCTTGTTGGCCCATTTGTGGATGCTGAGTTTGCCGCCCGGGCCGCTCTTGATCTGATTGTCCTTCACGCCGTTGTAGTAGGCCTGATGCTGGATGTGGCCGACGTGGCCAAGCCCGTCCCACTGGCTGCCTTCCTGGGTGTTGTAGTTGTCGATCGAATCGTCGTGGCCCAGGAGCCCATAACTCTCGAAACTCAGGATGGTGTGCTTGGCGGGATTGCGATTGAACAGCGGAGGCGTCGCGTAATTGATTTTGGTATCGAGGCGGAAGACTTTGCCGTTGCGCACCAGCCCCGCCGCCTCAACGATGGCTTCGGGCGTGAGGAAGTTGAGACATCCGAGTTCGTCGTCATCGCCGAAGACGCCCCATGCAGAATCCGGCGGCGCGCCTTTCTTCGTCGGCAACTCCGCGAAGCGCGGAACCTTGTTGAAATCCATTTTTGCCATTGGAACGTCCTCCAAGCAGGTCTGATACGCACCGTCTCGCTCCGATGGCTGAGAATGTCAAGCGCCGCCAATATCTAGTAGCGTGTCGCGAGATGAGCAAAGCCGTCATCGAGATTGAGGGACTGCGCGTCGAGCGCGAGGCGGTGATCCTCGAACGCATCGATTGGCGCGTCGAGGCCGGCCAGCATTGGGTGATCCTCGGCGCCAACGGCTCGGGGAAAACTTCGCTGCTGAGCACGATGACGGGATATCTGCCGCTCACCGCCGGCAATTATCAGCGTGCTCGGCGAGACTTACGGCAAGACCGACTGGCGCGACCTGCGCACACGCATCGGCATCGTCAGCAGCGCGATTCAGCAATTGATGGCCGGCGCACGAAACGTCGCTCGATGCGATCATCAGCGGCAAGCGCGCGATGATCGGCCTATGGGGCGACACCGCGGTCGACGATCGTTCGCGCGCGCTCGACATCATCCGGCAGATCGAGGCCGATGCGATTGCGGATCGTCCATGGAGATTTCTGTCGCAGGGCGAGCGGCAGCGCGTGCTGATCGGACGCGCGCTGATGGCGAAACCGGAGTTGCTCATCCTCGATGAGCCATGCGCGGGACTCGATCCGGTCGCGCGCGAGCAGTTCCTGCAATTCCTCGAGCGCCTCGCGCGCGATGCTGTTCGCGCCATGCCTCGTGCTGGTGACGCATCATGTCGAGGAGATCATGCCGGGCTTTTCGCACGTGCTGATTCTGAAGGGCGGGCGCGTGCTCGCGTCTGGTCCGAAGGATCGTGTGATGACTGCGGCGCATCTTGCCGAGGCATTTGGCGCGCCGCTGCGCCTTACGCAATCGGACGGCCGCTACTCGCTCATAGTGAGCGGTAACGCATCGAAGGTCGTCTGATGCAAACAGGCTGTCGGCAAGCGATGACATATGGGCATTGCGCTGCACCGTCATCCCTGAAAACATGAAGGGTCGGGCGATGGAACTCCGAGCGAGCTAAGGGTAGTGACTCCATCCAAAATCGCAAAAACAAACCCATTCGAGATGCGGCATTTCTTCAGAAAACTACCAAACGAAGCCAAATTATGCCCGCGAATGCTGCGTTTTTGCTTTAGCTTCGTTCAAAATGGGAAGGCGGCGAGGTCGCACGAGAGGTGAAATACACAAACGAACCCACCACGACGCCATCCGAACCCTCCACAAAAGAGCCCATCGAACGTATTTTTGAAAGTGCAAAAACAAACCCGCTAATGATGGCGAAGAAATAGCGAAACCGCGCCACTGACTATCGGCGCTGCACGTTAGTTAGATCATCTGCAGAAGTTCGATGTTGACCTCGCTGCTGGCGGCTGGGCCGCGCTTTTTGCAACTGTGCCGATCGCAGTATTGGAGCGAAGAGCACCTTGCGGCTTACCGCCGATCGCGTCTGAAGGAGATTTTCGCGGCTGCGGCCGCGATTCCCTTCTATGCAAAACATTTTGGTGGCCATCCGGGGCCGGACGACTTGCGGTATCTGCCGGTTGTCGAGCGCGCGGACCTGGTGCGGCTCAACCAATCGGTACGCGAACTCTATGCGGCCCGTACCGAATTCATCGGCGCTGAATCATCGGGAACCACCGGACATAACATCGAAGTGCTTTTCGATGATGCGCATCAGCGTGGAAGATTTGCCGCGCGCGGCAGGTATCTGGTCGCAAACGGATGGCGCCCGTGGCATCGAAGCGCATGGCTGATCGGATTGACGGCGGGGCCGAACCCTGATTTCAGGCTGACCCAGAGCCGTTTCCTCGTCGGCGCAAGATTCCTTTCCCACATCGAGGAATTTTCCGCGCAGGCCGAATGGCTACTGAAATTCGATCCTCACTTCATCTACACGCTGCCTTCAAACCTGGAGGCGGTATGTTCGATCCTGGAAGATCGAGAGCAGCGCTTGACCTCGCTGCGCAAAGTTTTCACCGGCGGCGAGGTGCTGGAAGATTCGATTCGCGAACGCACTCGACGTGTGTTGGGCGTCGAGATCGCGGATAACTACGGCTCGACGGAACTCTTTCCCGCATGGCAATGCTCTTTCGGCGCATATCATGTCAACGCAGAACATGCGCTGGTCGAGATTGTCGATGAGCGGGGGCAGCCGGTTGCGTCGGGACATATGGGGCGCGTGCTGGTCACCACGCTGGAAAATCGCCTGATGCCTCTGGTCCGCTATGACATGGGCGATTACGCGCTCTCGCTGGACGGGCGTTGTCGATGCGGCCGGACGCTGCCGCTCATCGGCAGAATTGTCGGACGCGGCATCAACCTGTTCCGCGATGCAAATGGAAAATTGATTTCGCCGTGGAAGGTGCTCGATGCGGTCAAGGAATTGCCGGGGCTGAGACAGCTTCAGGTGGTGCAAAGGAAAGTCGATGATTACATCGTTCGCATCGTAAGCGAGGTTCCGGTGGCGCCCGAGGTCGAGGCTCTCGCACGCACGCACTTCATCCGTGTCGTCGGTCCAGCGTCGATCACGTTCGAAAGGGTATCGGATATAGCACGCACGAAGAGCGGCAAGTTCATGTCGACGCTGTGCGAACTGGATGCGGCGACGCGACCGCGACAAGATTCCGCCGACGAGCGGAGGTAACTAACCAGCGATCCCCCGCGCGAAACGGACCGGACCGCGAATCCATCATTGCAGGGACTCATTGCAGGGACTCGCCGTATACGCGCCGCGATGCGAGATAGAAGGCCGGCTTTGTCAGCTCGCGCGCCAGTCCGATCGTGCCCATGAAATGATGCGCCATCCGCGCCCGATTGCGGAGCATCGTGCTGTATGTCGCCAGCGCGGTGCGGATGCCGGGCCATGTCGCCTTCGTTCCGAACGCCTCGCGGGCGATGCGAATACGATTCGCGAATTCGCCCGGGACGGTCGCGCGCTGTTGCAATAGAAGGATCGGTTGAGCGTCCCAAGGATCGAACGGGATAAGGCCGCCGCCGAGGGGGTTAGGGCGAACGAACTCACGGCATCGCTCGTTAAGCATCGCCGCACTGAAGGAGAAGGTACTGTTTGACACCGCCAGATAGTCGCACTGGCTGAGCAAGAACCAGTCTGGAAAGTAATCGCTCGCAAAGTCGGTGGGCATTTCGGCGCCAAGCGACTCAGCCGTTATCGGCTTGAAGCGCGAGAAATGAGGGAGAACCGCACCGGGGTTGTCAGTGCATACGAGCAAAGCGGGATCTTCTACGCGGCCCCAGATGCCCTCCAGCCATTCGAGATACCACCGAGTCGGTGCGACGAATTCAAAACCCTGCGCGCTGTAAACATGATCGAAGTCACCGCGCCGGATGTGGATTCCTATAATGGTTCTGCCGCGTGTGCGTAGCCGCTCACTCAGTTGCTCCATCTGTCGAGCGACGGCAGGACCTGGACGAAGGAGTTCGCGTATATAATCGCGATGGGGCGCGAGATGGTGTGTATGCACGATGAAAAGCCCTTCCAGGTCCGCATGGTGGAAGGGTAGATTTCCGGGTTCGGGCGCGATTTTCAATTCGTTGAGGAGATAAGCTCTTCGCCCCTGATCCGTCAGCGATGCGACCCGGTTCGGGGTGAAGTCCAACGGTGCCCTTATGTGGTTAGAGGATTCACCGATTAGCGTCATATTGTCGCGGAGCACCACCTCGTGTCGGCGCGTTACGGGACGATCAGGATGACCAAACAGGATCTGCCCGGCCCACGACGGGACTTCGCATTCCAGGCCGTACTCGCGGGCGAAGCTCTTGATGAACATGTATTGAAAAACGCTGTTGCCCCATCTCCCATGGCGCCCCAGCGAGGTCATGCTGACCGAGGGCGATGAGTCGCGATCATCCGCGCCGACGGGTAGTTTCGCGAACTCCAGATCCCATCCGGTCTCGATCGGCCACCAACGTTTCGGAATTTTGGGCGACTCGAGGGCTGCCGGTGCGCCATCCAGGTAGCCGAACGCGCGCATCGCGTGGCCGTGGCGTCGCCAGAAAAGGCGATGCAGGTCGGCAGGCATTTCGTCGCGCCACGATCCGACCTGGCCCCGCCGAAAGAAATTCGGCCACTGCTTGTGCAGCTGGTCGAACGATATAGGTTGTCCGGCATTTCTCTGAAGCGGCACTCCGAGCGCGCGTAGAGCCTCGTCGATCCAGCGTTCGGGTTCGCGGATCAAATCTTCAAAGCGGATTACGAAGGTTTTCCCGTTCGTGCGCCGGGTCCAATTGAGGGTGTGCGCCGACCACGACGAATGCCGTATCAAGTGTTGCAGAAGTTCGCGGAAGTACGTCTTGCCGACCAGCCGCAGCACCGATGGTTCATAGAAACGCGGCTTGGCGGTGCGCGACATCAGGTGGTGCGCGAGAGAGACATACGAATCTCGGCCGTCGCGTAGGAGGTAGATGGCCGGACTGGAGTCCGATGGCTGCGCGTGAGTCTTAACAAAATAGACCTGTTCGTGGCGCGCAAGTTCCTTCACGTCGGCGGGCCGCACCTCCTGCCCGGTTACGCGCATCGCACCTATCTCCCCGTTTTCGTAGATGTCGTTATAGATCGCGTAGGTCTTCTGACCGTATAAGGTATGGAGGAGGGTACGGGAAAAGGTGTTCCCCGATCTCGGGTAGGACGCGAGCCAAATGATCATCGAATGCGGACTCTGAACGACTGCATCGCGGTTCCAGATCGATTAGCGCGATCTAGCTATACCAGCCGCCAATGCGTGGTGCGCTAGCGGCTTACGTTGTCAAAAGCACTCGCAGCAGCCTGGGAGCTGATCATTCCCTCAGATTCCGGGGCGATTCCGGTAGCGCTGTCGGAAATAGCAGCGAAGGTTGAAAAACTCGTTCCGGTTGAACTCGCTCCTGATTTACTTGCAGTCAAAGATGCAGGCGATGAATGAACTTGAGTCTGGCTAACGGTTAGGGAAGAAGGCGAGAACTTTAGTGAACCAACATACGAGGATCCGGCCATCGCGATGAGCGCGGCCGCGATGACAAGTCCGGCTAGCAATGACGAACGAGAATCCTCGACTTCGCTTGCGCCCCGCCCAATTGAGGCTTCCGCTGCAAAAGCCATATTTCCCTCCCTTTCCCGAGCTAAATGGAATAACGACGCGGTTTTACCACACGCATTGAGAATGAAGCAACAAAATTCGATTCCGGGAGCGAGCGAACACCCGCGAAGCCTGTTGCCGCTAGCGGCTTAGGTTGTCAAAAGCATTCGCGGCAGCTTGAGAACTGATCATCCCCTCAGATTCCGAGGCGCTTCCGAGAGTGGCTGCGCCGATAGTGCCGGTAGTAATCGCGGCGAAGGTTGATGAAGAACTCGCGCCTGATTTACTTGCAGTCAAAGATGCCCGCGATGAGTGAAATTGAGTCTGACTAACGGTGAGGAAAGAAGGCGAGAACCTCAATGAACCAACGTACGACGATGCGGCCATCGCGATGACCGCGGCCGCAATGGCAAGTCCGGCGATCAATGACGAACGAGAATTCTCGACTTCGCGTACGTCCGCACCAATTGATGCTTCCGCTACAAAAGCCATGTACCCTCCCCTTTTTAAGCCAAACGGAATAGCGCGCTTTTACCACGCGCATTGAGAATGAAGCAACAAAATTCTATTCCCGGAGCCAGCAAACATCCGCCACCCCCTTGCGCGAAGCCTGTTACAGCGAATCCGGTTGCCTCTGGCGTAGGTGTCTCTGGTCGGTTGCGCGCAGGGCATCCGAGATGTTCAAAATATGTTCCATTGGATCTGACATCGGGTGAGTCTGAGAAGCGGAGACATGGGCCCTTGAATCGGCGCGATATCGGATGGTGGGCGACGGCTTCTGTTCTCGGGGTCGCGCTGGCCTTCCACTTCGGCCTCGTGCTGCTCTCCCTGTTGCCGCTGAATCCTCTCTCGTACAGCGCGCAAGACTTGATCGCCGCCTACATTCATCCGCTCTTCAGCCAGAACTGGTCATTGTTCGCGCCCGATCCGATTTCAGCCGATAACGCGGCCTACGTCCGCGGCTACTATCATGAAGGTGCGCGGGAACTCATGACGCCGTGGATCGACTTTACCGATCCAATGCTCGATCGGGTCCGGCTCAACCGATTTACCCCCCTTAATCTGATGGTGACGGTGTCATCGAAAGCGATGACCAGTCTCTATACTGAGACGGGGATCATCGAGGCAGATGCCAGCCATCGCGAAGCGCTGATGACCAAATGGGAAGACCCGTCGCAGCGGCCGCGCGGCCAGGTCGTGCTCGAAGTGGCAGGTGCCGCAGCTCTTCACGCACAATATCCAGCCCTCGCCTTTGAGCGGGTCCAGCTGATGGTGAGCATCAGTCCGGTGCCGCGCTTCTCCAAGCGGTACGAGCCGCACGCTGACGAGCCCACCGATTACCTGGTGTTTCATCCGAGTGCTTTCCCGAAAGTGATCTCGTGGTTCACACCAGCGGGCGCGGTCCATTGATGGCGGGCGATTGGCGAGCGCGCCTCGCAGGCGTCAAGGAGTTTCTTTCGCACGAGCACCACCTTTTCGGGTGCGCCCTGGTGCGGATCGGAATCGGATCCGTCGTGCTGTACTATCTGGCGGGTCACTGGGCGGAACGATCGCTGCTCTGGGGCCCCAACGGCATTTATCCCTACTGGTTGTTCATGCGGGAACTGCAGCGCTCGCATGCTCCATCGCTGCTGGCGGTGCAATCCACCGAACTTTTCGATGGCCTTTATCTCCTCGCTCTGCTGATTGCTCTCCTTTACACGCTTGGATGGCGAACGCGACGTTCGCCGTTTTCACCTGGTCCTTGTTCATGCGCAATCCGTTCGTTTTGACCGGCGGCGACAACATCGTACTCGTCGAGTTGCCTTTCCTGCTGCTCGCGAACACCTCGGCCTACCTCTCGATGGATTCTGGCTGGCGCGGTTTCCGGCAAAACGCGCGCACTTCGGTGCATCCGATTCTCGCGCTGATTCACAACGCCGCCTTGTTCGCGATGATGCTTCAGCTTGCGATCGCCTATGGCGCCGCGGGCCTATCAAAAGTCACGGGACCGGCCTGGCAGCATGGGGTCGCGATCTATTACGTCCTGCACACGCGCGAATTCGGAATGTCGAAGCTAAGTGCGCTCTTCTATCGAAACCCGATCGTCGTCGCGCTCCTCAGTTACTCTGTGATGGGTTTTGAGCTGGCGTTTCCGTTCCTGATCTGGAGTAGAAGGACGCGCTGGATTGCAGCGTCGGGCGCAGTGGCGCTTCATCTCGCGATCGCCTTTTTCATGCGACTGGTGCCGTTCGCCGTCGAAGCACTGGTGTTCGAATTCGTGATCTTTCCCGACGAAAGTTACGCTAACGCCGCAGTTGTTGCGCCGGCGCTCGTCTCGCGCGCTCTCAAGTTTGCGCGGATCTTAGGCCAACCGGCACAGACGCAAAAGGAGCAGGCTTCGCGAGATTCGCGGCGCAAGCTCGGCTAGTTCCTTCGCACGTTGCGGAAGGGGCCGGTATCGAAGCGAGGTTCCTTCGGCAACTCCAGCACGCGCTCGGCAATGATGTTACGCTGGATCTCGTCGGTGCCTCCCGCGATCGAGACCGCGGGCACCGACACCAGAATCTCCGCGATAATTCCCTCGCGAGGACTCTCCTTGCCGGTGAGCATCGCCTCCGTGCCGGTCATCATCGTATGCACGCGGGCGCAGCCGCGCGCGACATGGCTGGCGGCGAGCTTTCCGAGCGAGCCTTCCGGGCCTTGCGGACGTCCCTGCTGCTGAGCGGCGCGCGCGCGCCGCGCGGTCCATTCGGCCGACTTCGCCAGGATCATCAGCTTGGCGATTTCCTGCCGCACGTGCGGATCCTTGTCCGCGCCGGTTTCCTTCGCGCGTTCGAGGATGAGATCCACCCGACCCGCGCGCTGCGGATACCATCGGTACGGCTCGTTGGCCTTGTCGTTCTCGGCGCGCTCCTCGGCGTGGATGCGACCCTCCTGGCGTCCGCGTTCTTCGACGGCGGCGCGAGGCCGTCGGCGCCGCGGCGTTCATGCGCGAGCGTCGTCATCGCGACTTTCCATCCGTCGCCGACCTCTCCCGACCAGGTTCTCCTTCGGCACCTTCGCATCGGTGAAGAACACCTGATTGAACGAGGCGTGGCCGTTCATCTGCTGAGCGGCTGCACATCGACGCCTTGCTGCTTCACGTCGATCACGAAATAGGACATGCCCTCGTGCTTGGGCGCGTCCCAATCGGTGCGCGCGAGCAACAGGCCATGGTCCGCATGATGCGCGCTGGTGGTCCATACCTTCTGGCCGTTGACGATCCAGAAATCGCCCTTCAAATCCGCGCGGGTGGTCGCGCCCGCGAGGTCCGATCCGCTGCCCGGCTCGCTGAAGAACTGGCACCAGGTATCCTCGCCGGTGAGGATGCGGCGCAGGAACTTTTTCTTTTGCGCATCGGTGCCATGCTCGAGCAGCGTGGCCGCCGCGAGCATCCGCACGCCCGAGGCCGCAGGACCCACCGCGCCGACGCGGCGAATTCCTCCTGCACCACGCGCGCGAGCGAGTGCGACAGGCCGCGCCCGTACCATTCCTTGGGCCACTGCGGCGCGCCCCATCCGGAATCGGCGAGTTTCGTGCGCCATTCGAGCAGCGACATGTCGGGATCCCAATTCGCCGCGATCCATTCGCGCACTTCGGCGCGCACCTCGGCTTCGGTTGGTGTGCTCATCGTTCAAACTCCCCAGCGCTGCATCATAAGCTCGCGATGATAACTCGGCAGGCCGAGGAAAATCTCGGAGCTTTTGGCGCGCTTGAACCATAGATGCGTATCGTTGTCCCAGGTGAATCCGATGCCGCCGTGAATCTGGATCGTCTCGATCGCGGTATGCAGATAACTCTCCGACGCGGACGCCTTCGCGAGACTCGCGAGCGCGGGCCATTCCGGATCGTTGATCGCGGCGGCTTGCGCGGCGTAGTAGGCCGCAGACTTCGCGAGTTCCACCTCGAGCAGCATGTCGGCCAGCTTATGCTTGATCGCCTGGAACGAACCGATCTCGCGTCCGAACTGAACCCGCATCTTCGAATATTTCACTGCCGAATCGAGCAGCGCCTGCGCGCCGCCCATCATCTCGTTGGCGAGCGCGATAGCGGCCTGATCCATCGTGCGCTGGATTCGCTTCGCGCCGTCATCCAGCTCGCCGAGCAGCGTCGCATGCGCGCCGCGAAAATCGATCCGCGCGAGCTTGCGCGTCGGATCCATCGATTCGAGCTGGCGTCGCTCGACGCCCGCAGCTTTCGCATCGACGGTGAACAGACCCAACCCATCACGACCGCTGGATGAGGGTACACGCGCGGCGACGATCAGCAGATCCGCGATATGACCATCGACGACGTAGCTCTTTGTTCCATCGATGCGGAAACGCGAGACCGTTTCGATGCTCGAACCGGATCCCAGTTGCCGCTCGGCTCGGTGATCGCCAGCGTCGCGAGCCGCGCGCCGGATGCGATATCCGGCAGCAGCTTCGCTTTCTGCTCCTCGGTGCCGGCGTTCATAATGGCGTTGGCGGCGAGCACCGCGGTCGAGAAGTAGGGCGCGCACAAAAGCGCGCGGCCCATCTCCTCGGTCACGATGCATAGCTCGACCATGCCGAATCCCGCGCCGCCGTATTGCTCGGGAATGTGGACGCCGGGCAGCGCGAGTTCCTCGCTCATCTGCCGCCACACTTTCGGATCGTAACCCTCGGCGGTCGCCATCAGGCGGCGAACTTCGGTGGTGGGCGATTTGTCGGCGAGGAAGCGCCGAATCGCCGCGCGGAACTGCTCCTGCTCGTCAGTGAATGCGAACTGGATGCGGCGCCTGGGCTCGGCTTTCGATTCTTCTAATGCGCTCATCGTGTCACTCGGTGCGACCCCTAAGAATGATCGTGTAATGCCACAAGCAGGTCGCACGCGGCAAATCGATTCGGATGCTCCTCAGAGAGAGCTCGATCTAGGACGCGGCGATCGCTATCGGCAAACCAGGCCGGCGGCTTTCGCGAGCCGTTTCTGCTGATCATCAAAAGTCAGAAAGCTGTCGGCCTCCAGAACGATGGCGGAGGCCACATGCAGAATATCGAGGGTGCGATTGCCGAAGCGCGAGGTCCATCGCGAGGCAAGTCGGCGCGCCTCCGTGAACATCGCATCGGACAGCGGTTTGATAGTCAGTATTCCCGCCTCCACATCGGCACGGAATGCGGTTTGTGGACGCCGATCGAGTGCCGCAAGTTGTTTGCGAAAGACGCGGAGTTGTATCGCATTGTCCAACTCCAACTCGCCGAGGGAGGTAATCACGATCGGAAACGAAAGGTGCGGCATCGTGGATACGGCTGCGGCAGAGTTGGAATCTACGACATAGAGAGAAGCCAGAAAACTACTATCCGCGTATGCGCTCAATAACGGTCACGCTCGCGGGCAATCAGTTCGGCATTGGTCGGTTTGAGCACCCGGTTCCCGTAGATTTTGCGCAGCCGGGCCATGAAGTCCGGCATCTTGGGCTTCATTTCGGGTTCGACCGGCATCAGTTTCCCGATGACGCGTTTGCGCTTGGTTATTTCGATTGTCTCGCCTGCGCGCAACATCCGCTCGACCGCGGGGAAGTTGTAGCGCAGGTCGCGCACACTGGCTTGTTTCATGTGATACATCTTAGCATCACATCGGGCGGGAGTGTAAGGCGAAGGAAAATCTACATCGCGAGACCGCCGTCGACCTGGATTACGGCGCCCGTGATGTATGAGGCCGCATCCGAAAGCAGGAACGCTGCGACCGGCGCGATCTCATCCACCTTCCCGAAGCGCCCGAGCGGAATCATGTTTAGCGCCTGCGTGCGATTTTCTTCCGGCAGAGTGGCCGTCATGTCGGTCTCGATCATGCCGGGCGCGAGCGCATTGACGCGTACGTTGAGACGTCCGAGTTCCTTCGCGAGTGCCTTGGTCAATCCGATGAGTCCCGCCTTGGAGGCCGAGTAGTTCGCCTGCCCCGCCATCCCAACCAGTCCGCTGACCGAAGTGATATTGAGGATCGAGCCGCGCTTCGCCTTCATCATCATGAAGGCGGCGGCGCGCGCGAAGTTGAATGAGCCGGTCAGGTTGGTGCGGATGACATCGTTCCATTCATCCTCGGTCATCATCACAAAGAGCTTATCGCGCGTGAGCCCGGCGTTGTTGACCAGCCCATCGATCGCGCCGAACTCCTTCTTGACCGCATTGACCATCTCGCGCACCGATTTCAGAT
>CAWBJR010000008.1:0-56361 GCA_963789085.1 uncultured delta proteobacterium
GCGGTTCCATTGGCCGTCCGGTTCGATGGAGTAGGCGGACGCGGCGGCGGAAGCAGTGACCACCGTGATGGGCGTCGTCGTCTCCGACCGCGCTGCCGGCCGGATCGATGTTGCCGGGCGAGACCAGGGGTGCAGATGTCGTCCAGGCTGAAAAACCCCGTCCGCCACAGGACCACCAGAGTCTTGTGGCGGCCGCGCTGGGTGAGCACGAGCGCCGTCGTGGTCGTTCCCGCCTATTGCAGCCGGAGTACCTCGGTGGCGGATCGGGGCTGGCTGTTCAGCGCCGTACCGTAGGAGCTCCAGACCCCACCCACCTCTGTGAACATCCCGAGCAAGCCCCCGCGGCCACACCCCGTGGCAACCAGAGGCGCTCCGGTGGGCAGGACGGCGACGGCGTCGACGGAGGTGACGCCGCAGCGGGGAAAGAGGCGGCCCAGGTGGGAGGCAGAGACGAGTACGGACCAGTGCGACAAGCCTGGTGGCGCGGCGAGGACCCGACCGCCCGCGACCGCTGCAACGACATTCCCGGAGAGACCGGAAGCCAAGGAATCGGGCTCCACCACCAGCCCGCCGGGCAGAAGTCGAGGGCTCCATGTGGCGCCGCCGGTGGTGCTCTGCGCCAGGGGAGAGAAGTGCAACAGCTGGCTGGGTAGGAACCCGACGACGACGGACCCTGCACCAGCGCCCGTCACGAGGCCTCCGTTGTCGGCGACGCCCGGTGGAGTGACCACCGACCAGTGAGACACGCCGGGCGCAGCGTGGAGGACCTGCCAGAACGTATTGGTCGCCACCGGCAACCCTTCCCATTGGCAGGATCACCCAGGAGCCGTCCGGGGGGTCGATACGCCGCTTGAGAGCGGGAATGGCACGGGGGCCGCGCCACTCACGCCGGCCGTCGAACCGAGCAGCAGTGCGGCCAGGGAGGTCAGCGCCGTCAGCGGGCGCGCAAAGGCGCCGTATGCGCGGAGCCGCCCCCCCTTGCTTCCGGGATCTCACGAAGGCAGGAGAGCCTGAATCTGGTCCAGGAGGAGTGACGAGAACGACGAGGCGAACGTCTGGTCCGGGCCGGGGTCGTCGATCAGGGCGTCACGCTCGTGGCCGCGGGCGTTGATGACGAAGGCGAGTTCGCTGGTGGGCGACCATGGCGCCGTTGGCGACCGTCTCGACCTGAATCCCGTACGAATTCCAGACGTGTTCGAGCGTGGGAGCGAACCGGTGAGGTAGTGCCAGTTGGAGATACCGGTCAGACCTTCCTGGCTGTCGAACTCGTTGGTGAATGAGATGGATCGGTAAATCGGGTTGGCCACAATCGCTACGAAGTCCACCTCACCAGCCTGGCCGCCGAGCCGTTGGTCGGCCTGGCGGAACTCCTGGGCGATAAGAGGGCAGTCCGACGTGCAGACCGGGTCGAGAAACGTCAACGCCACGACGTGGCCCCGCAGGCTGGCCAGACTGACCGCATGGCCAGCCTGGTCGGTCAATGTGAACGGCGGCGCCGGTGTGTCCAGGGTATTGGGGGTTCCGTCGAGCGCTTCGGTCAGGATCGGGTCGGCGTTTTTGTTGACGGCAGCGACTGCCATTGGCGCGGAGCCGATTGCCACGACGGCGACCGCGGCGAGTGCGGCGAGGGACCGTGCGACGAACGCCGGCGTGACACGGTCCCACCAGTTGGTGCTGACGGGTGCGGAACTTTCGCCGCCCATCGAGGCATTTACGGGAGCGGGAGCTTCGGAAGCCGCCGGTAGCCGGAAGGCGGCGGCGTATGCACCGATAAAGAGAACGAGCATCGGCAGCATGGAGTTGGGGTCGGTACCGGCGGTCCACGACGGGAAAGTTATCGGCACTTATTTCGTCGCCGATGGAAAGGATGCAGGCGCGTTCGACCAGATTCCTGAGCTCTCTGATATTACCGGGAAAATTATAGTTCATCAGGATATCCATCGCAGTAGCGCCGATTCTCCTTATCGGCACCTTGAGGTCGCGCGCCGCCTGCGCCAAAAACAGTGCGCAAAGTGTGGGGATGTCTTCCCTGCGCTCGCGCAGCGGCGGGACTGTCACTGGCACGACCGCGAGTCGATAGTAGAGATCGTCGCGGAAGAGACCAGCGCGCACGCGCTGGTCCAGATCGCGATGGGTTGCGACGACTAACCGAACGTCCACTTGGCGCGGTTTGGTCGATCCCACTCGGGTGACGAGGCCATCGGTAAGGACACGCAAGAGCTTCGCCTGCGCCGCCAATGACATCTCGGCGACTTCGTCCAGGAAGAGCGTGCCTTCGTGCGCAGCCTCGAAGAGACCTTCGCGCGCGCGATCCGCGCCGGTAAATGCGCCGCGCTCATGGCCGAATAACTCGCTCTCGAGCAAGGTCTCGGTAAAGGCCGCACAGTTCACTGCGATGAGTGGCTTCGAGGCTCTACGGCTACTGCGATGGATCGCTCGGGCTACCAGTTCCTTCCCGGTGCCGGTTTCGCCCGAGATGAGGACAGTCGCATCGGTTGGAGCTACCCTGGCGATCTTGCCGCGAAGCGCGCGGATAGCCTCGCTTTGGCCTTCGATCTCCGAGGAGCCCTCAAGGCGCACTACGGCATCGCGCAACCTGCCATTCTCGCGCAGCAGTCGGGTGTGTTCGATAGCCCGCACCGCGGAAGCGAGAACTACTTCAGGTACGAATGGCTTCGTGATGAAATCGAAAGCGCCGCAGCGCATGCTTTCGACGGCGAGTTCTATGGTCGCAAACGCGGTAAGGAATACTACCGAAAGTGAAGCATCGGTATCGCGCGCGGCCGCGAGAACATCCAAGCCCTCGCCGTCAGCCATCTTTTGATCGGTGATGAGCGCATCGAACTCCTGCTCGCCGAGCGCGCGCCGCGCTTCAGCAACGCCGCTGGCCTCGACAAGCTCGTGCTGCGCCTGCTTGAGATTGGAGACCAGAATCCGGCGCAGATGTGGCTCGTCATCAACGATGAGTATTTTTCCCATTATGCCTTTCCTGATTGCGCGAGCTGCTCGGAAGTTCGATCGAAAAACACACTCGGCCGGGCTCGTTGCTGCGGAGCATGATCTCGCCCCCATGCGCTCGGACGATATTACGCGCGATCGCGAGCCCGAGCCCGTTACCTCCTTGCTTGGTAGTAAACAAAGGTTCGAAAATTCGATTGACGCTGTCTTGAGGTATCGGGCCGGCTGAATCGATTACATCGATCCGGATGTTGTGGCTGTCGCCGGCCTGCTCGGCGTTCAAACGGACCGCGTCTCCGCTCGCGCATGCGTCGACGGCATTAATCAAAAGATTCAAAAGCGCCTGCTGAATCTGTGATGGATCCAGGTCGGCCTGGAGATCCTTTTGCGCGGCGACATCGATCGCCACGCCTTTGTTTGCTGCATGGGCGCGTGCGACCGTAGCCGTGTAGTTGAGCATGTCCGACAGATCGGCATGGGCAATCTGCAGTGCGCGCGGACGCGCGTAAACCAGAAAGTCGGTCGTCAGCCGCTCGAGCCGGGCCGCCTCCTTGGCAGCAATGGAAAACATTTCAGCCCGTTCCGATTCGTCCTGGCCAGCGCGCATCGCAGTCGCGAGCGAACTTGAAATCATCGCGACCGGATTGCGGATCTCGTGCGCCAGTGCTCTCGACAGCCGTCCTACCGCGGCAAGCTTCTCTTCGGAAAGAAGTTGATGCCGCGTGCGTTCAAGTTCTTCGAGATTGCGGGCGAACTTGCTCTCGCGCTCGCGCAGGTTGTTGACCAGCAGCCAAACCAGCATTCCCATGACGGTGTAGATCACCGCCATGGCTCCGGCTTCGATATACTCGCCGAACTTCAGCCCATAGGCACCGAGGAAGCTGATGAAATCGGCCAGCATCACCACTGCGATCATGCCACCAAAGCCGAGTCTGAATGCCGCCTCCAACACCGGAAGCAACATTAATGCGTAGTACGCAGTGTCGCCCCGAATGGTAAGGAAAGTGAGCACCAGCGCGAGTGTTGAGTTAAACCCGAGGGACCAGAAGGTAAATACCTTACGAGTCGGAGCGGACACCGGGACAGTCCTTCGATAGTGAAGCCACGCGACGTGCATCGACTCCACCGCCAAACCAAATGCGAGGACCGCGATGACCGAGGCGGCTGGCCTGCCACGAATGAAGCGGGAGAACGCCTGTAAGGCCAACAGCGCGGCGATCAGAATCTGGTTGAGGACCGCAAACAAGAGCTCCTGGCGGCGAAAAGATTCAAAGTCGGGGGCCGTGAGATCGGAATCGCTCTGGCCAATCGCTCTTTGGAAGACGCTAAAGGGCCAGCGGCCGATCGTGAGATTCTGTTCGCTGTTAATGATCGCCACTCAAACTTGTTTCCGACGCTTCGATGCGCGCAGCTCGTTCATAAAGACTTCTCGACCGAGATTTCCCTTTTTTGGACCCTGGGACCTCGTTTTCGGCATCGCGAGCGATACCGTCGCTAATGCCCCGATTTACCAAGAGTAACTGACGCCCAAGCCGGTCGAGTAGGAAGATTGGGTTTGAACGTCCCTGGCCAGGTGGTTCGGAAGCTGGGAAGATTCGCCAGCGGCTGGGTTCCTGCTCGTGCCGTCGATGTAGGTAGATGAATAGCTCGGTGGTCCCTGCCCCCAGCAGCGCTGCGCCTACCACATCGGAGAACCAATGAGCGTTGTTACCCATCCGGCCGAAACCGTCGAGGAGCGCCAGCGAGTAAACCGGTCCCGCGACATACCAGCGATTATCGTAGTATTCGCTCACTCCAGCGGCCAGAGCGAACATCGGCGTTACATCACCGGAGACGAATGACTGGCCTCCGTGGAAAAATGCCGTATGGCTTCCAGTCTGACTCGGGCGCAGGCGGCCAAAACCAGCCTTTATCCCGACATCTACCAGCGACGCTATTCCCGCCCCTTCGCCCGCGATGAGGGCATACTCTCTTGCCCGATCATCATCCTTCCAGAGCCCGTAGCCATAGAGGAGCGCCGTGGCCGCACTCACGGAGCCGTAACTCACATCCTGCAGAAGGTCCGCATCGCTGCCGCGCATTCCTTCCAGGTGACTGCGCATCGTCTGATCGAGCGCGAACGATCCTCCAAAGACTGCACCGGCTGCGCCTAGTACGAGATAGAACTTTGGTGACCGAAGCGGGCTATCGGCCGAGGCAACATAAAGCGGTGAGGTTATAACATCCACGCTGTCCATGATGACGTTGTCGGTGAGGTATTTGAAATCGGAAGTTACGTTGCCGGCCAAACCAGAGATGCTCGGAGATTGCTGCGCGCTCGCCGTTCCCGGAGCCACAACCAGTAGAAATGCGGGGAGAAAGAACGCAACTGAACTCTTCGTCGACACTGATGCTTCCGCCGTTGTAATCACAAGCTACAGCTGATTCCTATTTCGGGGCCGTAGCTTGACCAGCGGATAAAGTTGCCGTCTTCATGTGAGTCTTCGAGTTGACTGTAGTAATACACGAAGAATCCAGCCATTGGCTGAATCGGGCCGAGATACTTCGGATTTGAGTAGTAGGCGCGCGCATGAAACTCGATGCCGTTCTGCGAGGCCCACACCGTGCCGCCTTCATTGCGAATTGAATTCACGCGATTGATCCAATTGCCCTCAATCTCGGTCTGAAAGAGAAGGGTGTCGGACAATTCGCGATACGCCTCCAGCCCGATGGTCGGAAGCGGCATGGACTGGTGATAGAAATCCTCCGCCGTTTCCTCGCCACCAGGTCGGCGCATTGTGGTTGTCGTTCCGCCGTTGATGGTGAAGTCCAGATACGTGAACTCGAGGCCGATACGCGCGCGCACATCCCATCCCTGCAGGATCGTCGGCCACTGGCCTTCGTACTTCTCGTAGAGAGGTGTGAGCCGCCGCTCGTAATAGAGGCCGAAGGAGAACCACTCCCACGGATCGAAGGCGTTGGTTCGGCCACCAGGGATAACGGAGCCGTTATAGAATATTGGGGTGCTGGAGAATCTGTTGCCTCCGATATTGAAATAGCGGAACCGGAAATGAAGCGCGTTGAGCTCGTTGAACCAGAACCTGACATCGAGCGTCGGCATCTGTTCCGTATTCATGTCCATGCTCGAAAAGTGAAGCCCGGTACCCTCGGTCTGAAACTCGCGCACGCGCACGATACTGCCAGGACCGGTAAACCCGAACATTCCGGAAACTTGTAGATCGAATTGGCCCGATCTTGGAGCGATCAAGCTGTAGGTCTTTTCGACAAGCTTGTTCTGGTACCAACTCGCCTGCAGGCCAGCGGCCAATCCGGCATCCGACGCTGCCCCATTGCCAACTGTCGAGACGCTCGGAATCTGAGCGTCAGCCCATAGTGGCTGAATGAACAGCAAAAGCGGAAGGAGCATCGAGGCTGTATGCGGTTTAAGCATCCGAGCCACCGTCAGAGTGGAGACAGTTTGGCCGCTTACGAGGGCAAGTCCGATGCCAGATTACGAAGTCGTCGGCAGCTAACTCAATGCAACAGAGAAATGTCATGGTGGCGATTTCTGACGAGAGCGAGGCCGCGAGCGTTCAAATTTTTTGACGCCGCTGTTCAAATTTTCGGACACTGAGAAACGGCTTGGCTGCGTTAGGAGAAGCGGCCCAGCCAAGTGACATAAGGCAATCCACCGACCAGCTTTCGTCTACGCTATTCGTTGCTTTTCAATTCCTCTATCCCTCCAGCAGGATGAGACGTTGCTGTACAATCTGCGTTCTGTGGACGATTTCCTCGCGGAAGAACAGCGCGATGGAAGCACTTATTGGAACTGCCCCAAAAGAAATCGGAGCGCCGCGCGTTGACGGTCGGCCAAGCGCTACGGCTTACCTAATGCAAACTGCAGCTTCACGCATTCGGGCTGTAGCTGATAGAGTGCCGGCGCTCCTAATTCTCCAATCCGGTTCCATTGCTCGGTGAGCTTTTTGCCATCGCAAAGCCGCGCAGTCACCCTGCGAAAATCTTCTACGCGAAGAGATACAGCGGCTGTTCGATGGATCGCGTGGTGCTGCGCGTGGGGAAAATCTGTGGTGCCCTGCGTCCGAGGTAGAACGAGAGCTCCTGATTCTCTTTAATTACATAAATCGGAGCATTCAGCGCGACTCGGCTAATATCGGCGGCTGCGTACTTCAGCGTTCGCTCGCGCACCAGGTCCGGACGCAGGACCGCAGTGAACGTCAGCACACCCACTAGGCTCAAAAGACCTAAGCCGGCGGCAGTGCGAGTCGGGTAGTTTCGCCTCACGCCCGAAACAATCAACGCTCCACACCCAACCACCACGAACGCCTGGGCGATGCAAAATGGGCCGAGCTCATGGACATACCTGTCAAATAGTTCGGCGTACTCGCGATCGATCGGGTTTATTCTCCAAAAAGATAAGCTATCGCAAGCAGACATCCACGCCGATACTGCGACCAATCCCACAACCGCGCTAGCGGCGATGGAGATCGAGGCCACATCACGCAGCCGTCGTGCGCTACGCGCGCCTCGAAGCGAAGTGAATAGAGTTGCGAACAGAATCGCTACGCTCGGAATTCCAGGCAGTATGTAGTCGTCGCGTTTGGCGCTGGCGACGCTGAAAAACTCACTGTCGCGATTAGAAGGCTAAGCTGAAACATCAGTGGTCTATAAGCCTCGGGGGCGAACTCGCCGCGAATCAGAGCCACGGCTAAAGCCAGCGAAAGAAAACTCAGCGGAAGGCTACCGCCGAGCAGCTTTATCGCGATGTAATAAAATGGTCTCGCTGCTTCACCCGTCCCCCCGGCACCAGGAGGCAAAAAGTGGCCGACATTTCCTCGAAGACGATCCTCGCAAGCGCGCCACGTTCGACCAGCAGCGCTGGGACGTACCAGAGAAGCGCGATCGCGAGGGAAATCGCAAGGATCGTCCATGGCCATCGACGGCGCATCTGCGCTCCGATCGATCGATGCGTCAGATGCAGATAGATCGCCGCGCCGAAGGCTGGCAGAACGATCGCAATCGGGCCCTTGGTCAGAATGCCGAAACCGCACGCGACGCCGGCAGCAATGATTGTTCGAGGCGAAGGACCCTCTTCGATCGTCGGATAGAGCAGACGCCAGGTGGCAAACACAAATGCCACCAGCATCATATCCTCGAGCGCCAACGATCCTCGCGAAGTGAACACATAGCTGGCGAGCAAAACACGAACGCGAACCATCCTGAGGCGATATCCAAAAGTGTCGCGGTCCAGAGCAGCACCATCACCGCGATGGATGCGCCCGCGACTACGGACACGATGCGTGCCCGGACCTCATCGACGCGGCCCCCAGTCACTGCGGTGAGCGCGCCGGCGGTCCAATAGAACAGCGGCGGCTTGCGCGCGAGCTCGCCGTAGTAATCGCGCGGAACCAGGATGTGGTTTCCGCGAGCGACGTCCTGAATCCATTGGGCCGCTTGCGGCTCGGCGTCTTTAACGAATGGTGCGCTGATGCCTTGAGCAAGGGTCGCCGTCGCGACCAAAAAAGCGATCAGCGCAGCGAGTGGCGAAATTCCATTGCTCATTTGCGAGGGTTCCGCGCGGTCTCGCATTCGAGCGCATGACGTAGGAGCGCGGTTCTGCGTCGGGGGACAGAGGAGAGCAAAGGCCGCGCCACCACAAGCGATCGGTCCAAGGCTAACTGCGTGACACCAACGGCCATTTCGCTCGTTCGTTGTTGCTGACTAAGACAAACGAGCGTTCAAATTTTCGGACGCCGCGTTCAAACTCTGAGACATCGATTGGTGCAAATGCGCCTCGCCGAAAAACCACGAGGTGGTCCAGACACTCGCGGCTAGAAATGCCCATTCTGCCGGGATCCGGAGTTGGTTGACTTTAGTCACGTCAGCGGCGAGCGCACGCTATTCAACTGGAACTATTAGCAACTGACGGACCCCGACAAAGCCTCACCGCATACCACGATGCCGACTTTCAACTTCGAGCCCGAGAAGGCGCGTGATTTTGCCACCCGAGTACATTCCGGCGCCGCTCGAAGCGATGCCGACTCCTGAGGCGTCCCGGGCCGCGGCGTCCTCGCCCGCTGCGGCGCATTGAGGACGTAGTTTTCGTAAGGTGACCACTATCACCGCTCTCGAACACATCTCGCCTCGACAAAGACTGACGGGACGCACGCTACTCGTTGAGTCTTGACAGTTATTAGTAAATTGCATAATTCTTCTATATCGTAACACGTCGAGCGCCGGTAGCGCATCATGAACAACTATATCGAAAGAATCCTTTTTTCGGTGGTCGCCGCGCTGTTTGTCTTCCCGACGCCATTGCCATGCTGCCAGTGCAGAAACTGCCGTGGGATTACACGCTTTTCGCTTTGCAGAACATCCTGGTTCACAACATCGCGCCGTGGGCCGTTGGCTTGGCGTTTGCCGGCTCGATGGTCCTCTATGCGGTCGGCGAGCATGACGAGCGAGCAGCTAGTCTACTTGGCTCCAGCATCGGCGGCCTGATCGCCTTCGCGCTCGTCTACTTTCTTAATTACGTCGCTTTCTGACTCAGTTCCGACGCAAATTAATTCTCGCAATTGGAGGAGTTCGTATGAAACTCGCACGCATCACCAAACCACTGCGTTCGGTTCAGGTCCGCATCATGCTGACCGGCGATCTGAACGCCAGCCTCGAGCGCTACGCGCGCTACTACGAGCACATTTATGGCGAAGCCGTTGAGACGAGGACGCTCATCGCTGAGGTACTCCGCGTCTTCCTCGATGCCGATCGTGAATTTCAATCGTGGGCTCGCTCGCCTGAGAAGACCCCACCCCCCCCGCATCGCTGCGCCAGCTTCATCCAGTCACGCCACCAAGGCGCAACAGTGACCAGCACATTGGCAATTGCGGCTGACGTGCTGCGCACGTGGTTTGCAACTGACACGTCACTCATCCCTCGGGATGACCAAAGTGTACCGCAGCGTACACGGTCTATTGGATAGTGCCGCGATCTTGGCCGCTTGTTCATACACGTGGACTTGCGCGGCCGGACTCGGAGCGCCTTCAAACGTCTGAACCAAATGCCTTTCGAATCGGGGTCGTTGGGTCGGCGCGCCGCACCTCGCTTTGCCCATGAATCGGTCATCGGCTCCTCCGATAACGCCCAAGCGATGAAATGATCGAGCAGAGTTACGGACGATACACCCGCAACGACTTCCTCGAACCTTTAATCGCTGCCCGCCCGCAGGCCATTGAAAGAGGTTCTTTTGGAGCTAAAAACCGGACCCCCAAGCCGGACCCTTAAGCCGATTCCAGAAAAAAGTCCCGAATTTGCTGGAGAAATTTGGTGGAGGCGGGGGGAATTGAACCCCCGTCCGAAGACCTTCCGGCGTCGGCCACTACACGCTTATTCCGCGATTTGATCTCGTCTACGGGACGCCCGCGGACGGGCTGCCCTTCGACCAGTCGATTGATATTTCGGAGCGTCGCTCAATCGGCGAACCGCGAACTCCTAGCCCACTAAATGACGCCTCGACCCGCTGTCATGGGCGAGCAGCGGCGAGACGCTAGCGGCCCTTAGGCCGCCAGAGCGTAACCGTTATTGTCTGCGGGTAAATTTCGCAGTCTGTCTGGTTTGCGGGCCGACAGCGCCCGGCGTGCGACCAAAGCCCTCGTGACTCCGTCGAACCCATTTCGCCCCCATAACTTCGGCGAAGAGCATCGGACCCTAAGGACGGTCGAACCGGCTACGCCATATTAATGTAAGGCTGGGCGAAGGACGGTGCAAGACGAGCTTCGCCATTTCTTCGCTCCAATGATAATTACGAATGATCGCGATGAGGAAAAGGTACTATTTTCATTGAGTTATTTGGCTTTGTTTTGTAATTCCGCGATGGAGGCATACTTCGATTGGGTTCCCGAAGTGGCTTTGTTTTTGCGCTTCGGGCTTCAGGTTGCCACCAGGATTCTTCGTCCCGGCCTGAAGTCTCAGGGAAACCCCGCGGTGCATCGGTTGGACCGAAAATCCTTTATTTTCAGGTACTTGGTGGCTTCGTTTATGTAAATTGCCCTTTCGTGCACGACCTTGCCCAATCTCGGTGCGGACGCTGCTCACTCAAATGATCCCACAACTTGCTCGGCCCGCATAGCCGGATTGTCTCGGCGGAGGTTTCGTTCCTCGTAGGTCCGCCGATAGACTTCATTGTTGACAATGCCTAAACCTCCTGCAAAACCATCCGGCGCGAAGACCTCCACCAAAGATGACGGCTTCGAACTGGTCGTCGATAACAAAAAGGCGCGCCACGATTTTTTCATCGAGGAGACCTTCGAGGCCGGGCTCGCGTTGCTCGGTACCGAGGTCAAATCGCTGCGCGCCCATCGCGCGAACCTTCGCGACTCCTACATTCGCATCAAGAACGGCGAGGCCTCGTTGCAGGGCATCCACATCGGCGCCTATGCGCCGGCCGGCCAGTTCAGTCATGCCGAGACGCGGCCGCGCAAGCTGCTGCTTCATCGGCGCGAGATCGATCGGCTGTGGGGGCGCGTTCGCGAGCAGGGCTATTCGATCGTGCCGCTGAAACTTTACTTCAAGCGCGGCCGCGCCAAGGTCGAGATCGGCCTGGCGCGCGGCAAAAAGATGTACGACAAACGCGAGACGATCGCGCTCAAGAGTGCCCGGCGCGACATCGAGCGTGCGATGAAGGTCCGCAATCGTTAGTCTCGCCTGGATTCCACTCGGCCTAGATTCCACTCGGTATAATGAGCGGTGTCGTCTTGCGCTTGTGCTTGAAGTCGAACATCTCCATCAAATCGCCGATTGCCGGACCGTTACTTGGAACGTATGGGTTATCCTTCGCGATTGGATTGGGAAAGTTGTCGCGGCTGCGCGGTGACATCGGCGGCACCGACCAGTTAGCTTCGATGAACTTAAGAATCGAACCATGATCGTAGTAGGTGTGGTCGATGTGGCCCGCTGCAGCATAAGGCGAGATGATCATCAGAGGAGTCCGCGTTCCATCGCCGAAGAAGTCCAGCGTCTGGATGTAGCCTGAGTCATAGTAGCCGCCACCTTCATCAAAAGTGATAGCTATGGCAGTGTCATCGAACAGCTTGCGATGCTGAATCGTGGCGTTGGCGATACTCATTACAAAGTACTCGTATGCCGATACAGCCGAGTTCGCAGGGTGACCCGAGTAAGGTTCATAAGGTCGAACGAATGAGACGGAGGGTAAGTTTTCCTTCGCAACGTCGGCATAGAAGTCTGAGACGTCCTTGATGTTGTTGCGCAAATCGGTCGTCATGACTCCTTTGCTGAATTGGAGTGGATTACAAATCGAGCACCAGGTCTCGTTCGGTCCTTTGTGACCTCCGATGTAGTACTTCCAGGATACTCCCACCCTGCTTAGCGCTTCTCCTATGTTCGGAATAGTCTGTGGCGGCAGCGTGAAGGGATGCTGCTTGACATCCACCGGCGTACCGTCGGCCTTATAAGCCGGGCCGTAGTTATTAAGCAGATAGTAGTGGCCATCCTCGCATCGCGGCGGCACCTTGATCGATTTCAGATACGTAAGGATTGCTCCCACGCCAGGCTGGCTCTCATCAGCGCAGTTAACGTAGGAGCCGCCGCCGAAGCCATCCTGTGTGTACCAGTTGTTAGTGCCTTTCTGAGGGTTGGGGTTCTCGATCTCATTGTCAGGTGGGCGCAATGGGTTGCCATTCCCATCGCCATAGAAGGCCGCATCTCCCGTTCCCAGGTAGATAAAGTCCGCACCGGTGCCACCCATTATTCCCTGATGATAATTATCGCTTAGCGCATAGCTATCCGCGATGAACTTGAACACCGGAACGTCGCCTTCACTCATGTTGTAGAAACCCATCGCGACGCCGCCCTGATGGGTGCTTTGATCGTCGAAAGGTGACGGCTGTGGCTGGCCGTTGCTGCCGCCTCCTATAGTTACACCTACCCAGGTAAAAAGGTCGTTTTTGCCTTCGTCATGCTGCTGCCACATCTGAAAGAAGCGGTGAACCGGATCTCCCGTATAGGAAAGCTGATATGGACTGTACTTGCTGAGTTGAAAAGGACCGTTGGGTAGGTCTGCCGGGAAGCGGGCGTCCGCGATATTCGGCGGTTGGCCGAGTGCATGGCCGGTATTGGGCTGCGGCAAGGTAGTAAACGCCTGGGTTCTTGTAGGCGCGATTGAATATTGATCCTTATTGTCGGCCCGCCATTGCTGCGCTTTGATGAAGTTAGGTCCCGGCGAGCCATCCGGCTTTATTATTCCTTCTGACAAAAGATTAAGCACGCTTTGTCCCGGCGCAGGTGCATAGGTCGCGAACAAATGATCAAAGGTGCGATTCTCTCCAACGATCACGATCAAATGCTTAATCGGTGTCCTGGGCGCATGATTCCCTGCGGCGATCGCACCGACGGTGACGCCGGCCATGCGCACAGCACTATGGCTATTGCCGCGGCGATCGCTCTTCGCATCCGAAGTCCTTGCGCTCGCGCGCATTGCTATACCTCCCACAGTTCCGCGTTGTGATAACAGCGGAGCAATCCATAAGCGGAATTTCAATTACCGCAGTTTTAAGAATGCAGGCTTATACTCGCGGTTTGAGATCGAATGCCTTCGCGAGCAACTCATAAGATCGCATCCGCGCGCGATGGTCGTGGACGATCGTCACGATCATCAGCTCCTCGACGTGAAGCTGGCTCGCCATGTCGATGAGCTTGTCGCGCAGCTCCTCGGGCGCGCCAACATGATAGCGCGGAAACTCCGTCGTCACCGGTGGCTCGGGATCGAGGCTGGCGGCCAGTTCCTTGAGCGCCTCTTCGGGAGTCGGCACCAGCCGCGGCTCGCCGCGCCGGATGTGCCGGATGAGCACGCGCGAACTCGCGGCGAGGCGCTGCGCTTCCTCATTGGTGTCGGCGCAAATCGCTCCGAGCGCGACGATTGCTGTCGGCGTTTTGAGATAGTCGGACGGCGCAAAATGCTCACGATAATACTCGATCGCGGACCGCGTCGGGCGCTGATCGATGAAGTGCGCGAAGGCGTAGGGCAGTCCGAATTGCGCCGCCGCCGAAGCACTCCACATACTCGAGCCGAGTAGCCAAACCTCGGGACCACCGGGCATCGACGGCGTCAGTTTGATGCGGCTGAACGGATGATCGCTCGGAAAGCCGCGATTCAGAAACGCAAGCAGCTCCGCCATCTGGTTCGGAAAGTCATCGGACACCTCGTGGCGTTTGCGATCCCGCATCAGCGCGAAAGTCTCGAGGCCGGTTCCTCCCGGCGCGCGCCCGACCCCGAGGTCGATGCGGTCGGGATAAAGCGCGTGCAGCATCCTGAACTGCTCCGCCACCTTCATCGGGCTGTAGTGCGGCAGCATCACGCCACCGGAGCCGACTCGAATGTGCGAGGTCTCCGCGGCGACGCGGGTTATGAGAATCTCAGGCGCGGGACTCGCGAGCGTTATCATCCCGTGATGCTCCGCGATCCAATAGCGTTCGTAGCCCGAGGCGATCGGCGAGCTTCGCCAACTCGATAGTGTTGCGCAGCGCGTCGGCGGGCGTCGAGCCTTCGGACACCGGCGATTGATCTATGATGGAGAGTTTCACCGCTCAGACATTTTGGCAGATATTTCAGGAGACGCGAGGCCGCACGAGCGCTACTCGCGCCATAGCGCGCCCATCGCCTTTTCCAATTCGGCCTGCGGCATTTCATTTCGGCAGAGCAGGGCGAGGTCGCGATGCACCGCACGCATCGCTTCGATGCTCGCCGTTAGCGCCGCCGCGTCGATTCCGATCGCGCCGAGAATTTGTGCGACGCGATCGTGGAACTGCGCCGGGAGAATTGCGAATCCGGCGCTCTGCAGGAATGCGCTCTTCTCGTTCAGATAGAACTGCCGATTGAGCGCATACAGCACCAGCGTCATGAAGCCCACGGCCGTTGCGATGCAGGTCGAGACATACATGATGTCTCCGCGCGCCGCAGGCTTGCCGGCGAGCTCGAGGTGAAATGCCGAATCGAAGAGATGCTTGCGGACCAGCGCGATGCGCATTTTTTCAGGGTACTGCGCGACCATCGATTTGAGCCGCGTCAGCTTGCCATCGCGATCGAAAATCGGCCGGCAGAAGTGAGTCTCGCCGAGGTAAATCTGGTGCTGAAATCCCATCGGATGGCCGAGTTGATAGACAGCGTCAGGCTCGCCCGCCGCGCATCGCTCGATCACCTGATGCACGCGGTTCAGATCGCGATAAAGGAAGTCGACGTGATTCCCGTCGATGAGCAACCAACCGCCGCCATCGACGCCCACACCCCATGCGCCAAGTGGAGTCACCAATCCTTCGATGTGACGATCGTCGAGTTCGCGCGCCGCCTGCGCAAGCTCGGCGATCGAGAACGGATGGTCGCCGTCGTAGGCAAGGCCGAGATCGATGTCCGAATCGGCGCGGGCAGTCCCGCGCGACCACGAACCGCCGAGCGCAACCGCCTCGATGCCGTCGATGGTGCGCAGACGAGTCGCCACGCGCTCGCAGATCTCACTTATGCGGGATGGAACGTCCTTCACACGATTGGTTAGAGCAGTAGCTTGCGCGCCTCGTCGACCTGGCGCCGCACGCCGCGATGGGTGGCCTTGCCGTAGCGGTTCACCACCGATGCGAACACGCGCTGCGCCTCGGCGCTGCGATTCATCGCATCGAGTCGGCGCGCCTTGTTGACCAGCGCGCGCGCGACCTCCTGCTGAATCTGCGGGTCCGCACTCGTGCCGAAGCGTTGCTCAACCGCATCAAGGGCTTCGAGCGCCTGCGCGGTGCGATTGAGCGTCGCGAGGTTCGAGGCCTTGTTCACCATCGCGCGCGCGACCCGCTCCAGCAGGCCGGGATCGTTGGATTCACCAAATCGGGTGACTACCTCATTATATGTAGCGACCGCTTCCTGATGGCGGCCCAGTTTGCCGAGCCGCGCGGCCTTATTGACCAGCGCCATCCCGACTTCCTTTTGAATCGCGGGATGGGCGCTGTCGCCGAAGCGATTGACCAACTGGCTGTATGCGGTAATCGCTTCCGAATTGCGCTCCATCTCACCGAAGCGCACGCCGCGCTCGAACCACGCACGCGCCACCTGCGCCTGAACCTCGGGCGCGGAGTCATCGTCGAAGGCCTTGACGACGTGCTCGCAGGTTTTGAGCGCCTCATCATGACGGCCGTCGGAGGCCAGCCTTACTGCGCGATTCACGAGCGCCGCCGCGGCCGCCGCGCGCAACTCGGCCTCGGCCGCATCCGCAAATTTTTTCGCCAGCTCTTCGTAGGTCTCGATTGCTTCGTCATTGCGTCCGCGCCGCCCCAGCTCCGCGCCCTTGTTGAGCATCGAGCGGGCAACCGCAACCCGCAATTCGAATTCATCGTCACCGCCGTAGCGCCCGATGACCAGATTATAGATGGCGATCGCATCATCGAGCCGGTTCAGCACCGCGAGATCGATTCCGGTGTGGAACAGCGCGGTCGCGACGCGGATCCGAAAGCGCGGGTCCTCGCTCGCCTGATAACGGCTTACGACATCATCGAACACTGCGATGGATTCTTCGCGGCGCCGCAGCTTTGAGAGCAACTGTCCACGCCGCAGCAGCGCAATGGCGACCAGATCGGCGACCTCCGCCTCGCGCTCGCTGCCGAAACGCGCGTCAGCCTCGCTGTATGCCGCGAGAGACTCCTCGTGATGGCCCAACGCCTCCAGCGTGGTGCCCGCTTCGATCAGTTCGCGAATGACGTCCGCTGGATGCGTAAGATTTTCGGTGCTATCCGGCATGCTTCGATCCATCCCACCTCGACGATTCCACAATACCGCCTGCACCGAGGCCGAAGCGATACGATCCGCGCGGATGGCGAAACTTTTTTTGCGCCGAAACTGCGCGCGTGGTCAGCCGCGACCGGAAGCCGGAGTCGCCGCTGCTGGCGCGCCCAACATCGCCTGCAGGCGTTCGATACGCTTACGCAGAGGAGGATGCGTCGAGAACAGATTGGCGAAAAAACCGCCATCATCGTCGGCATTCGCTGCGAGCGGATTGACGATGAACAAATGGGCGGTCCCGCGCACGCCTTCCTTGAGCGGCGATTCCGTCTCCGCGATGCGCTGCAGCGCACGCAGCAGCGCGCGGGGGTTGCGCGTGAACTCGACCGAGGAAGCATCGGCGAGGTATTCGCGCTCGCGCGAAACCGCCATCGCGATGAGCTGCGACAGCATCGGCGCGATCACCGCGAGCACCACGATCAGAATGACGATGAGGCCGCCACCGCTATCGCGATCTGAATCGCGGCCGCTGCTGCGAAAGAAACTCAGCCGCACCATGAAGTCGGACAGCATCGCAATGCCGCCCACCAGCACCGCGACCATCATCATGGTGCGAATGTCGTAATCGGCGATGTGCGACATCTCGTGTCCGATCACGCCCTGCAACTCCTCGCGGTCCATGTTGTCGATGAGCCCCTGCGTCACGCAGATGATCGAATGCTGCGGGTTGCGGCCGGTCGCGAACGCATTCGGAGCCGGATCGGGAATGAAATACGCCTTCGGCACCGGCAGCCGCGAGGCCAGCGCCATCTCGCTTATCACATCGAGCACCATCTGATGCTTCGGGCTGTCGGGAGTGAGCGGCTGCGCGTGCACGGAGAGCAGGATCAGCGGAGCGCCGCCGAAGTAGGAAATCGTCGACTGGAACGATGCGAAAATCAGCGCGAGCACCATGAAGACCGGCGCGCCAGAGAGATGGCCCTGATGGATTTGCAGCGTTCCGGCGATGAAATCGAAGCCGCATCCGATCGCTACAAAAAGTATGATGAACGCCGCGATCAGCACCACCGTCTCGCGGCGGTTGCTGCGCTCCAGGGCGCGAAAATCCGAGGCGGCCGGCATCGCGGCGTCAGGCGCGCGGGGTCAGCCCGAGGTCGACCTTCGGCACCGCCTGATCCTCGGGCGCGCCCTTGAAATATTCGGCGCCCTTGAATCCGAAGTTGGTCGCGATGATGTTGCCGGGGAACCTTTCCGTCTTGTTGTTCAGCGTCAGCACCGCGTCGTTATATGCCTGACGCGAGAACGCAATCTGATTTTCGGTGGTGGTGAGTTCTTCCTGAAGTTGCATCACGCTCTGGTCGGCCTTGAGCTGCGGATAGTTTTCCATCACCGCGAGGATTTTTCCCATGCCCGCCGTAATCTGATTTTCCGCCGCGAGCCGGCTCGCCTGATCGGGGGCGTTGACGGCCTTGGCGCGCGCCTCGACCACCTGCGTCAGCGTGTCGCGCTCGAAATTCATGTAGCCTTTCACCGCTTCGACCAGGTTAGGGATCAGGTCGTGACGGCGCTTGAGCTGGACGTCGATCTGACGCCATGCGTTGTCGACCTGGTTCTTCGCGCTGACCAGCGAGTTGTACGCCGCGATCAAATAGACCGCCAGCGCCGCGATCACGATGAGCAGAATTGTCATTGCGTTCGCCCCTCCGTTAGCCTTCGAGCCCGACTATAGCAGGTGCGCAAGCGGGATTAATGCAGCGCGATTTCTGCATACGGGAGCGCCGGCACTGTGATATCACCATGCCGGCGCTCATCGGAACAATCGTTCAGTTCGGAGGATTCGATCGTATCGTTACTCGGCGTTCACCTTGATGCGAAGCGGTTTGGTCTCAGGCTTCTTGGGCACCCGCACCTCGAGAATCCCGTCGCGATAGGTCGCGGCGATTCCGTCGGTCAGCGCATCTTCGGGCATCTTGAAGGTGCGGCGAATCGGACCATAGGCGCGCTCGCTCAGGTGAACCTGCGCTTCCTTCGGCAGCTCGGGACGGACGCGCTCGGCCTCGATGATCAGATGACCATCCTCGACGCGAACATCGACCGAGTCCTTCTTCAGGCCCGGCATCTCGAACGAGAACTGATAGCTGTCGGTGTCTTCGACGATGTCAGCCGTCGGCCGGAAATGAGTGTTGGCGGTGTGCCCATCGAAGTCGCGGGCGAGATCCGTCCAGAAACCGTTCAGCTGGCTCGCCAACCATCCGTTGGGCATGTGATTGGTGTTTAACAGCGTTACTTCCATTTTCGTTTTAACCCTCGCGGAGAATGTCTTTACGCTGATCAAGATAAGTACGAAGCACATCCCGTCAAGCGTCTGAACAGATGTTCCGGAAATTTTTCGAGGTACTTGAAAATCGCAAAATCGTGGCTAGTCTTCGCCGCCTGCGCGATGGGATTGCGCGCGCTCGATTTCCTTTTGGAAGCGCTCGGCCATTCGCGCATCCCCTTCGGCGCGAGCGAGCTCGACACCCTCCTTAAATGCTTCCACCGCGCGCGCTATGTTGCCCTTGCCGAGAAACGTACCGGCTTTGCGAAAGATGCGCGCATAGCGCTCGCCTTTTTCGGCGGCATTCATGAGGACTACTGAAAGTAGCGAAACCTGCGACGCGATCCTAGGCGGCAGGATCCGCGTCATCCAACCGCGCAGGGGCTATCGCTTCTCGGTCGATTCCATCCTGCTGGCGCGATTTGTCTCGATTCGACGCCGCGATCGCGTACTGGAACTCGGCGCGGGGACCGGCGTCATCGCATTGGCGATTGCCACGCTTTATCAGCCGCGCGAGATCGTCGCGCTGGAAATTCAACCCGAGCTGGTCGCGATGATTCGCCGCAATGCCGAGCTGAATCAGATCGACTCGATCCGTTTGATCGAGACCGACCTTCGCAGGCTGAACGATCCGCGAATGGAGCGCGAGAGTTTCGATGTGGTGCTTGCGAATCCGCCTTATCGCGCCGGCAAGGCCGGCCGAATCAGTCCGAATGCGGCGCGCCGGCTCGCGAGGTCCGAGGCATCTGCGACGCTGGAAGATTTCATCGCGGCCGCGTCGCGGTACGCGCGACGTGGCGGCAGAGCGGCATTTGTATTTGCCGCCGATCGATCTGCGGAATTGATTTCGATGCTGCGCGAACATCGCGTGGAGCCGAAGCGGATTCGTTTCGTGCATCCATTTTCCGACGCTCCTGCGACGACGGTCCTGATCGAGGCGCGCAAGAACGGCGGCATCGAAGTGGCGATTGAACCGCCGCTGATCCTGTTCGACGCGCCGGGCGTTTACTCCCGCGAGGCGCGCGAGATTCTCGGCGAAGTTGCCTCGCAATCGGCAACTACGTAGCGTCAGCATCTTCGGAAAATTTGGAGGCGCGTGATGGCAGATACCAAAACAGTCGGCGTGATGCTGTTTGAAGGCTTCGAAGTCCTCGACGTTTTCGGTCCGGTCGAAGCTTTCGGAATACTCGCGTCCGACGGCAAATGCCGCGTCGTGACGGTCGCGGAGCGCGCGGGCGCGGTGACCAGCGCTCAGGGGCCGAAGGTGATCGCGGACTTCGGCTTCACCGAATCGGGATTCAACGATTGCCCACCTATCGACATCCTGATCGTGCCGGGAGGTATTGGCACGCGGCGCGAGGTCAGCAATCACACCGCGCTCGAATGGCTGATCGCGCACGCGCAGAAGGCCGAAATCATCGCCTCGGTCTGCACCGGCGCGGCGCTGCTCGCGAAGGCCGGATTGCTCGACGGCCGCCGCGCGACCAGCAACAAGCTTTCATTCAAGTGGGTGACGGAACAGGGGCCGAAGGCGAAATGGGTGCACGAGGCGCGATGGGTCGACGACGGAAAATTCTCGACCTCGTCGGGCGTCTCGGCCGGCATCGACATGGCGCTTGCGATCATCGCGCGCATCACCGACCTCAAGACGGCGGAGAACATCGCGATCAGGATGGAATACGAATGGCATCGCGACGCGGGATGGGATCCGTTCGCGAAGATTCACCAACTGAAATAATCTGAGCTAATCCGCGGCGCGAGGTGAGATAGCAGTCGCGAAAGCTTCCGCCATCTCCAACTCATGCTCTTCCTGCGCTTGCGCGAACATCTTCAATTTTGTGAGCAGCAGGAATCCACATATGAGTGAAAACACCGAGCACACCACCACCGCGATGCGTGGGCCGGCATGATCGCCGAGAAATCCTACTTCCAGGCTGCCTAGCGGAGCGGTGCCGATGAACGAGAGGGTATAGAGGCTCATCACGCGGCCGCGCAGCTCGTCTGACACGAACATTTGCAGCATCGTGTTGGTGGTCACCATGTGATGCATCAGCCCCGCACCGATGAAGGCCTGTGCGAGCAGCGAAATCGGCATTGAGGGCGAAATGCCGAACACGAAGATCGCGAATGCGGTGCAGAACATTCCGAATACCAGGTTCTGGCGCAGCGCACGCGGTGTTGCGGCGCGCGAGTTCATCGCAATCGCGCCGGCAACCGCGCCGAGTCCCTGCGCCGCCATCATGAAGCCGTAACCCTTCGCGCCGCTGTGGAGCAGATTTTTCGCGAACACCGGAATCAGCACCGTGTACTGCATGCCGAAGCCGCTATTAATTGCCACCAGGATCATCAGGTACAACGACGGCGCGTGATGCCATACATAATGTAGACCCTCGCGCACGCGCCGTATCATCGAGCCGCCCGCCTCCATCACGACGTGGCGCGGCAACTCCATCTCGAGCAAGCTCCAGATCACGGCGAGGTAACTGACGCCGTTGAGGAAGAAGCATCCGGTCACGCCGATCACCGCGATGAGAATTCCGGCGACCGCGGGGCCGACCATCCGCGCGCCGTTGAAGATCATCGAGTTCATTGCGATCGCATTGGGCAGATCTTCGCGACCGACCATCTCGACCACGAATGCCTGCCTCCCCGGCATATCGAATGAACTCACCAGGCCGTTGAACGCGGCGAGGAAAATTACATACTCGACCTTCACCGCGCCGGCCCACGTCAGCGCGGCGAGCACGAACGCGCTCAGCATCAGCAGCGTCTGCGCGATGACGATGAGGCGGCGGCGATCGACGCGATCGACCACCGCGCCGGCGAACAGTCCAACCATGATCATCGGGAAGTAGGAGGCGAACGCGACCAACCCCAGCGCCATCGCAGAATTGGTCAGCTTCAGAACGAGCCACGCCTGCGCGACCGATTGCATCCAGGTGCCGATCAGCGAGATCAGTTGGCCGACGAAGAAGAGCCGAAAGTTGCGATGACGCAGCGCGCGGAACGCCGACAGCCTGCCGTCCCATACGCTTTCGACTGACGCATCGGTGGATTGCTCGTCAGCCTCGGCCGCTTCGATTTCGGGTACCGTATCGATGATTCAAACTCCGAGCAGAATTTCCAGTTTGGCAGACCTGGGCGACGCGATCGAGTCGCAAGCGCGCGATGCGCGTTGCGATCGTGCGCGTCCGTCACTTAAGTTACACGCGATGGCATCCGACCGGATCGAATTGCGCTATCGCACGCGCGCCGGCGCCCGCGCGCTCAACCTGCGCCTCGACCATGATCATATCGACGAAGATGGCGTCGCGCTTTCCGCGCGCGTCGAGCGGCGCGAGGAGCGATCGATCGTACGTGCGATCGTCTCGAATCGCAGCGGAGACGCGATCCATCTTGACTCGATCCGCTTTTACATCGCGACCGGATTTCCCGCCGACGCGCCCGCGCGATTTTTCAAGCATGGCTACCAGTCGTGGAGTGCGTCGCATCCGATCGTCGTCGGTACCTACATCCATCGGCGTGACGATCTGAGCCGCATCGCGAAGGTCAATCATCAGAGCGAAGTGAGCCGGCCGCAGGATGCGCCCGAAGGCGCGACCTCGGAGCAGTTCACGATTATCGAGAGCCAAGCGTCAGGCGAGCGCTTCCTCGCGGGTTTCATCGATGCGGCGCATCAGTTGACGACCATCACGGTGCGCACCCCGAACGTGGTGATGGCGCGCGCGCTGCTTGACGACGTGACCCTTCCCTCCGGCGATGAACGCGAGATCGAGCCACTCGCATTCTGCAAATCGCAGGACAGCGCCGCGCGGATGGCTTCGCGCTTCGCTGCGATGCTGGGTGACACGATGCGCGCTCGCATCAGCGCTCCATATCAGCGCGGATGGTGTTCCTGGTACCACTATTTCCACGCCGTCACCGAAGACGCGATGCGCGCCAACGTACGCGCACTGCGGGATTTGCGATCGCAATTTCCCATCGAAGTGGTGCAACTCGATGACGGCTATCAGGCGGCGCTCGGTGACTGGGATCGCACCAACGCGAAGTTCCCGAGCGGATTGAAAAGCCTGGCCGATGCGATTCGCAACGGCGGTTTCATCGCGGGAATCTGGACCGCACCTTTTCTCGCCGCGCGCGATTCGCAGCTCATGCGCGAGCACGGCGACTGGTTCATTAAGCATGGAGAAACGCAGGAACCGCTGCGCGCAGCATACAATCCCAACTGGACTGCGAGCGAGGACAAGTACGCATACGCGCTCGATCCTAGTCATCCGGCGTTCGCGGTGCATTTGGAACGATTGTTCGGAAAACTGGTCGAGGATTTCGGCTATCAGTACCTGAAGCTGGATTTTCTCTATGCCGCGGCTGCTGAGGGAATCCGCCACGACCGTTTGCTGACGCGCGCGCAGACGTTGCGCCGCGGCCTCGAGGCGATTCGGCGCGGCGCGAGCGAGCGCACCTTTATCCTCGGATGTGGATGCCCGCTTGGCCCGGGCGTCGGCATCGTCGATGGGATGCGCATCGGTCCGGACGTCGCGCCATACTGGGGCTCGAGTGCCAATGCCGCCGGGGAGCCGGGGACCGCGCTCGCGATCGATGCGATCCTCGCGCGCAGCTTCATGCATCGGCGCCTGTGGCTCAACGATCCCGACTGCCTGATGCTACGTGTGGAGGAGACGCGCCTTTCCAGTGGCGAACGCGAGGCGCTGGCGTGGACGATAGCGGCATCCGGCGGGATGTTGCTCATCTCCGACGACATGAGTCTGCTCGACGCAAACAGCGCGCGGCTGTTTCAGGAGGTCGCGCGCATCGGCGCACAGGCCGACGCGGCATCCGTTGGCGAGCCGGCGTTGCTCGCGGACCTGATGAGCGGTTCGCCGGTGCGAATCCTTTCAAAGAAAATCGATGCCGGGACGCTCGATCTAATCGTGAACATGAGCGATGCGCCGCAGCGTATCGATGCATTGGGAGATGAGCTACCGGCGCATTGCGCGCGCATAGTTGAAAATTCGAATCGCTGAGGTGCCGGGCGCGTCGCTTGAGCATTTGCGAGCACGCCCGGCGAAGATCAACTACTTGCTCTCGGTGAAAGCCTCGATGCGATAGCCATCGGGGTCCACCACGAACGCGGCATAGTAATTCTCGCCGTAGTCCTTGCGAATACCGGGCTCGCCGTTATCGCGACCTCCAGACTTGACCGCCGCGGCGTGGAATTCATTCACCGCCTTCCGGCTGGCGGCCTGCAAGCAAAAGTGCAGGCCCGATTCGTCGTCGGCCTTGACCGGCCGTTTGACTGGTAGCACCCAGAACTCCGGCCCGTCGGCGCCGTAGCCGAGATAGGAGTCGCCCTCCATCAGGCACTTGATTCCCAATGGTGCCAGTGCCTTGTCGTAGAAGCGTTTCGCCGCCTCGAGATCTTTCACACCAATCGAAACGTGATGAATCATGATCGTTACCTCCTGCGCGAAAGTTGAGAATATTCGCCTAACCATCGAGACGGTTAGATTTAGCGAGATCGGTGGTTTGTGTCAACCGTCATAGTGGTTAGAATGAACGACAGATGGCGACATACAATGAGACGGGCGAGAACAGCCCCTTTATCGTGGCGCCACGGAATACGATGTGCCTCGACTTCGCGAATACAGTCGCGTGGCGCGGCAGTTCTCCCGCGGAGAGCCTCCACTCCTTTGCCGATCTGAACAAGTGGTGCGCTGATGCTGGTTTGATTTCCGCGCACCTCTCGCATCAGATTCGTAAATGGCCGGACAAGCATCCGAAGCGCGCTGCGGAAATCTTCCACGAAGCAATCGCTCTGCGCGAGACGATCTATCGCGTCTTCCATAGCGTCGCCTCGGGCGCAAATCCCGAGGAAGCAGATCTGGAACTTCTCAGCCGCGCGCTCGCCGACGCGCCGCTGCGGAACACAATCCAACGCACCGCCGATGGTTTTGGATGGCAACTGTCCCAATCGAAAACGACCGTGAGTTCACTCCTCGCGCCGGTGCTGTGGTCAGCGGGCGATCTGCTGGTCGGGCCACAACTTGGGAAGCTTCGCGAGTGTTCGAATGACAAGTGCCTGTGGCTTTTTATTGACGACAGCAAGAACGGCACGCGGCGCTGGTGCTCGATGCAGGCGTGCGGTAATCGCGCCAAGGCGCATCGTCACTACCTGCGCCAAAAACGCTCCGGCTAGCGCTTTACGACAATTCGATCACGCTCGCGCCCGGTCCGGCACGAACGACGCTATGAAGTGCGCGCGACGCGGCATCGGCGCCGAGCTTCGCGTAGTAATCTTTTTCCAGACGATTCAAGATCTCCGCGGCGCCGCCCCCGCGCGTCAATGCGATGATGCATCCACCGAAGCCGGCGCCGGTAAGTCGTGCGCCGAGTGCACCGGCTTCATGCACGCACGCGACCATCGCATCGAGTCGTTCGGTGCTCGCATCGAAGTCGTCGCGCAGGCTTTGATGCGAAGCATTCATCAGCGCGCCCATCTCCTCGAGATGCCCGGCCGCGAGCGCTTCCGCCGCGCGATTTACGCGTTCGGTCTCCATCAGGACGTGACGCGCGCGCCGCAGAATCTCCAGCGGACGCGACTCATCGATTGTGATTTGCGATGCACCTCCAAGCAGCGCGGAAAGTAGCCAACCTTCTTCGATGTCAAGGAGCTTCGAGGCCTGCGCGATGCTGATCGCGTCGGGAACATTGGTGGCAAGCGTCTCAATGAGGTCGCGCGACTGCCATAGGTCTGTTTTCACGATGTCGCCGAGCACTCGCACGTCTCGCACCCGGTACGCCTTACCGAGAATCTGCGCCGCGATCCCGCATTCGACGACGCGCCGATTATATTCCTCGCGCACTTTTCCCGACTTGTCGGCAATTTCGAGACTATCAGCGACGACGATTGCTGCGTCCGTCGGCATTTTTACCGGCGTCACGCGCAATGGATCGAAGTGGATGAGGAGCGCGTGGTCGCGCTGCCCCAGCATCGAGGCCGCCTGATCCATGCCGCCCGCCATCGTGCCGACGTACCATTCGCTGCGCGCGACCATCTGCGCTGTTTCGAGCGGATCCTGCGCGAGGCCGTTGACCGCCATCAGAGCCAACGCGGATGAAACCGTGAGCGCTGCCGAGGACGACAGACCGGCGGCAGGCGGCACGCGTCCATCGACGATCATCGTCGCGCCGCCCAATTCCTCGATCACGACGCCGCGCTTGCCGAAATGATCGATGACGCCCTGGAATCCCGCCTTGACGTAGTTGGCCCAATCGCCGGTAGGGATACGGCGGAATGTGCGCCTCGAGGCGAAACTCGCGCGGAGGGAAAGCCGGATCGAGGTTGCGCAATTCGACGAAGGGGTCATCGCGCGGCGCCGACGACAATGATCGTCGAGCGATCGATCGCGATCGGCATTACCGGAAGATTGCTGTAGTCAGTATGCTCGCCGATGAGGTTGACGCGGCCGGGCGCGCGCACCGCGAACAGCTTCGATACGCGGCTGGACGTGCGCAATTCCGACGCGAGGGTTTCCGCTCGAGCGAGTTCGTCGCTATCCCAATTTTCGGTCATTTTCGATGCGGCGGCTTGAACAGCTTGCGCGCCGATTCCAAATCTTCCGGCGTTCCAACGTCGCTCCAGAATCCGCGCACGTCGACCGCGCGCACCTCGCGTCCATCCGCGATCATCATCGCGATCGCCTCCGGCAACTCCAGCTCGCCCCGTGCCGACGGCTTCAGCTTCGCGAGGTATTCGAAGATCAGCGGCGTCGCAGCGAACAGCCCCGCGTTGTTCCAATCGCGTGGTCGAGGACCCGCGCGGCGGCTTCTCGACGAGCTTCTTAACCCGCATCTCCTTGTCGACATATACGGCTGCGCCGCGCCACGGATCGGAGGTCGCGATTGACGGCCAGCAGCAGGTCGTATTCTTCGCTGCGTGCGGACGTGATGAAGCGCGCGTAATTCTCGACATCCATCAGAATGTCGGCCCATCCGAAGATGAATGCGTCCTCTTCCCCGACGAAATCCCTCGTGAGCAGCATCGCGCCGGCAGTGCCATTCAACTCCGGTTGGTGCAACGTCGTAAGCCGCATCTCCGGTCGCTCGCGCATCCGGCGCGCGCACCAATCATTTATATGCGAGCCTAGATAGCCGGTGACGATCGCGATGTCGAGCATCTCATTCGCCGCGAGCGCGTCAACGATATGGCCAATCAGCGGCCTGCCCGCGACCGCGAGCATCGGCTTGGGCGTTCGATCGGTCAGCGCGCCGAGCCGTTTACCACGTCCCGCCGCGAGCAGGACAGCCTTTCGAATGATCGCGCGCCATCGCCAGCAACCATAACAGATGGGGGATTCACACGCGCTTTGCAGGATGGTTAAAATTCTGCTTGGGTGAGAGTGAGATTCAACCCGCAGGCCGAAAAGGTCGATCGAAAAGGTCTAACGAATGTTCGGAGAGATTAGCCCTCGCGAAGAAATCCGCGGCGCCGTTTATTTCGGTTGAAGAGGCGCTGGAGGAAACGCGCCGCGGTCATATGGTCATCCTGATGGATGACGAGCAACGCGAGAACGAGGGCGACCTCAGCATGGCGGCCGAGAAGGCCACCGCCGAGTTGATCAATTTCATGGCCAAGTACGCGCGCGGGCTGATTTGCCTGCCGATGTCGACCGACCGAATCGATCGCCTCGGGCTCAACATGATGGTGGGCGACAACCAGGCGCCGCTCGGCACCGCATTCACCACCTCGATCAGCGCCAAGCGATGCCACGGGTCGGGAATTTCGGCGCAGGACCGCGCCATCACCATCCTCGAGGCCGTTCGCGAGGACGCCACCGCGGCGGGTTTCATTACACCCGGTTATGTCTATCCACTGCGCGCACGCGACGGCGGCGTGCTGGTGCGCACCGGGCAGACCGAAGGCGCAGTCGACCTCGCGCGGCTGGCGGGCCTCAAGCCGGCCGGCGTCATCTGCGAAATTCTCAAGGAAGACGGCACGATGGCGCGGCGCGACGACCTGATCGATTTCGCCAGGCTGCACAACCTCAAGATCGTCACCGTCGCCGACATCATCGAGTATCGCCTGCGCAACGAAACGATGGTGCAGCGCATCGCGGAGGCCGAAGCTGCCGACCGCATACGGCGAGTTCACCGCGATCGTGTTCCGCACGCTGGTCGATTTCACCGAGCATCTGGCGCTGGTAATGGGCAATATCGATCCGTGCCGCCCGATATTCGTGCGCGCGCATCGCGAGTATTTGCCGGGCGATGTTTTTGGATTGTCGCAGCGCAACACGCGCAAGTTGCTTCGCGCCGCGATGGAAAAAATCGCGGCTGCGGGCGAGGGCGTGCTGCTCTATGTCAAGCGCGAGGCGAACACCATCGCGGCCGAACTCGACACGCTCAACGCGCAAGGGGTCGCGGCAACCGACCACCCGGGTGAATTTGCCCGACGCAGAATTTCGCGACTACGGAATCGGCGCACAGATCATTCGCGACTTTGGCGTGCGCAAGATGATCGTGTTATCGGACACCCCGCCGCGGCTAGCGAATCTTCCCGGCTATGGACTGGAGATCGTTGGAAGTGTGCCGCTTAGCGATGGCCTGAAGGCGGCGCATCCGAACGGGAAATAGTGGTTGTGGGCGTTCGAGACCTAACCCCCTATCCTCCTTCCCCTACAGGAAAGAGGGGATCAGCAGGCAGACATCACCTCGGTAAAATTTCTTTCTTTGGTTCCCCCGTCCTGAAGGGAGAGGGGCTAATGGTGGGGTTCTGGCTACTCTTCGCGATTCTTCTCCTGACGATCGCGCCTGCCGTGATGGCTCTCAAAGCTCCCGTCGTCGTTCACTTCGGCAATGTCGGTATCGATAAACCGCTCGCGCCCGGCGCTTCGAGCACGCTGATCATCGATGCGACGGTGGATGCGGGCTGGCATATCAACTCGAACCATCCATCGAATGCCGACTACATTCCGACAAAGGTTGATGTGACGCTTCCGACTGGCATCAGCGCAAGCGACGTCCAATATCCTGCGGCGGAAAAGACCAAGCTCGCATTTTCGTCGGAGGAGCTTTCGGTCTTCACCGGAAGCATCGAATTTCGAGTCCCGCTCACCGCCGGCGGCGCGGTCGCGCCGAATGAGAACGTGACCGTCACCCTCGACTACCAGGCGTGTAACAACAATGAGTGCCTCGCTCCGACCTCGATTTCTAAAACCGTTGCGCTATCAACCGTAAGCGGCGGCGGGCTGGTGCAGGACAAGTCGGAAGACTCGCCGGACGCGCAATCTGATTGGCTGTCGCGTACCTTTTCCAGTCGCGGCTATGCGATCGGATTCCTGATCGTGCTGCTTGGCGGACTCGCGCTCAACCTGACGCCCTGCGTGTATCCGCTGATAGGCGTGACGATCGCATACTTCGGCAACCAAGGGGGCGGCCCGCGACGAGTGATGATCCTCGCGATTTTGTTCGTGCTCGGAATCGCGATCATGTTCTCCAGCGTCGGCGTCGCGGTCGCGCTCTCGGGCGGGCTGTTTGGCGCCGCAATGCAAAACCCCTACGTGCTGACGGCCATCGCCGCGATGATGCTGGTGCTCGCGGCTTCGAGCTTCGGATTCTTCGTTTTGCAGCCGCCGCAGTTCATGGCGCAATGGGCAGGAGCGGCGCGGCCCGGCTACGCAGGCTCCTTCCTGATGGGCCTCGGAATGGGCGTCGTCGCCGCGCCATGCATCGGGCCGATCGTGCTGGGGCTGTTGCTGATGGTGGAGCGCAGCGGCAGTCCATTGTTTGGCTTCGCGCTGTTCTTCACTCTCGCGGTCGGACTCGGGCTTCCCTACATCGGACTGGCGATGGCGGCCGGAAGTATCAGGCGGCTGCCCCGTTCGGGCGAATGGCTCGCGTGGATCGAGCAGCTTTTCGGATTCATCCTGGTCGGGCTTGCGATTTATTTTCTCGATCCGGTGCTGCCGAATCATGTGATGTCGCGCGCGCTTCCTTATTATGCAGCGGCAGCGGGAATTTTCCTCGGCTTCGTTTCGCCGGCGGGTCGGAACTGGCGTCCGTTCCTGGTGATTCGCAGTGGGATCGGGATTGCGTCAGTCGCGGCCCTCATCTACCTGATGATTCCGCGCGCGCAGGCGATGCCCGTGATGTTCGAGCCATTCGATCCCGCGGTTTTGGGTAGCGCCGCAGCCGAGCGCAAGCCGGTGCTGGTCGATTTTCGCGCCGACTGGTGCATTCCGTGCCGCGAGATGGATCATTCGACCTTTCTCGATCCTGCCGTGGTCAAGGAGACCGAGCGCTTCGTGCGGATGCGCGCTGACCTGACCGCGCAGGATGACAAGAATGCCGCGCTGATGGCCAAGTTCAAGATTCAAGGCGTGCCGACCACGCTGCTGATCGATTCGAGCGGCAAAGTGCGCGATCAGAAGGTCGGCTACATCGGCGCGAAGGAAATGCTCGACAATCTCCGCCGCGTCGATTGAACGTGGTATCTTCGCAAAAAAAATCCCGCGACAAATCCCGCGACACCTCCAATGATGCGCGCGCGGCGATGCCGCCCGTCGATGAATGCCTGCGCGCAGCGGAGGCGCACCCCACACTCGCTGGGCTTTCCCGCACGTATCTGAAGGTCCTCGTCACACGCGCGCAGACTGCGCTGAGAGCCGCGATCGCAAATGGGAAGTTTGCGGGCAGTCGCGACGAAATGATCGGGAAGCTCCTTGGCGAGGTTGAACACGCCGCCGCCGCCGATGAGCCCGCGCTGAAAACGATCGTGAATGCGACCGGCGTGGTGCTGCATACCAACCTTGGGCGCGCGATTTTGCCTGAATCGGCGATCGAGGCGATGGCGCAGGCGGCGCGCTCCGCGGTCAATCTCGAATTCGATCTGGACGGCGGCGGGCGTGGCGATCGCGATGCGCTGGTCGAGAGCGAGCTCTGCGCGCTCACCGGCGCGGAGGCTGCGACCGTCGTCAACAACAATGCCGCGGCGGTGCTGCTCGCCCTGACTGCGATCGCCGAAGGACGCGAGGTCATCGTGTCGCGCGGCGAGCTGATCGAAATTGGCGGTTCGTTTCGTCTGCCCGACGTGATGACGCGCAGCGGCGCGCGATTGCGCGAGGTCGGCACTACCAACCGCACCCATCCGGCCGATTATGAAAATGCGATCGGTTCCGAAACGGCGCTCCTGCTCAAAGTCCATCCGTCGAATTATCGCGTGGTCGGCTTCACCAGCGAGGTCACGCTCGAAGAGCTAGTGAAGATCGGGCGCGCGCGTGGAATTCCGGTGATGGAGGATCTCGGCGCCGGCGCGCTCATCGACATGAGCGCGTATGGACTTCCGCGCGAACCCGTGGTTGCGGATCGCATCGGGGTCGGCGCGGACCTCGTGAGTTTCTCCGGCGACAAGCTGCTCGGTGGTCCGCAAGCGGGAATCATTGTCGGCAAGCGTGCGCTGATCGCGAAGCTCAAGGCGAATGCGCTGAAGCGCGCGCTGCGATGCGACAAGCTGACGCTGGCCGCGGTTTCGGCGACGTTGCGTTTGTATCTGCGCTCGGGAAATCTGGCGGCTGAACTTCCCACGCTGCGATTCCTCACGCGCGCGGTGCACGAGATGAAGCAGATCGCGCCGCGCGCTCGCGACATTTTGCTGGACCATCTCGGCGCGGAATTTCGATGCGAGATCATCGAATCGACTTCGCAAATCGGTTCAGGAGCATTGCCGACCGAGGAGTTGCCGACGATCGCGATCCGCGTGACCCACCCGCAGATTTCCGCAAACTCGATCGCCGATCTGTTTCGCCGCGCGCGACCACCGATCATCGGACGCGTGACCGACGATGGCTTCCAGCTCGATCTGCGCGCTATCGAAGATCCGGCAGTATTCGGAGCAGCATTTCCGTCCACTCGGATATAACCGTCGCTTGCCATCGGGACCGCGACGGCGCTACAGCACCATCAGACACTCGCACATCGCGGAGGAAATATTATGCCCGACAAAACCTACAAAATTGTTGAAGTGGTTGGCGTGTCCGATGAGAGCCTCCATCAAGCAATTCGCAATGCGATCAGCAAGGCGCATCAAACCTTGCGCAATATCGACTGGTTCGAGGTCAAAGACATTCGCGGCTCGGTCGGCACCAATGGCGAGCCGACATTTCAGGTCGAGGTGCGAATTGGATTCCGGTTGGAAGGAAATCCGGTCTAAGGAAGAAGCGATATGAAATTCGGAACCTTCCTTTTTCAGACGCAGCCGTCGAGCATCACCTCGGTGACGCGCAAGGCCGAGGAACTTGGGTACGAATCGCTTTGGATTCCCGAGCACATCCTTCTCCCCGTGCAATACAAATCTCCATATCCCTATTCCTCGAGCGGACGGATGCCCGCGCCACCGGAATCGCCGCTGCACGATCCGATGCTGGTGCTCGCGTATGCCGCCGCGCTCACGAGCAAGATTCGCCTCGCGACCGGAATCTATGTGCTGCCGATTCGCAATCCATTCACGACGGCGAAAGCGGTCGCGAGCCTCGATGTCCTGTCGGGCGGACGTTTCATTTTCGGCGTCGGCATCGGATGGTTGGAGGAGGAGTTCGAGGGAGTCGGGATGAACTTCAAGGATCGCGCGCTGCGCTCGCGCGAATACGTTGCGCTGCTCAAGGAGCTCTGGACGAAAGACGATCCCGTCTATCACGGCAAGACCGTCGGCATCGAAGGATTCAAGATGAATCCCAAGCCGGTGCAGAAGCCGCATCCGCCGTTCGTGTTCGGTGGGCATACCGAGCCGTCGCTGAAACGCACCGCGCGACTTGGCGATGGATGGTACGGAATCGGCGAGAAAATCGAGGAGGTCGACCGCGTCATTAAGCGGCTGCGCGAGCACGAACGCGAGCAGCATCGCATGACGCCGCTGGAGATAACTATAGCGCCGCGCTTCGGCGGTCCGATCACGGTCGATCAGGTCAAGCGGCTGCGCGATATGGGCGTCGAGCGCGTGCTCCTCGGCGCGAGCCCCTCGACGCGCGACCAGCTCATCCAGATGGAGCGCTTCCGCGACGATGTGATGGCGCAGTTCTGAGCCGCGCGCACCATCGTCGCGCGTAACCGGATTTTCGCCTCCATCGTATGGATCGGTGCAGGCGTTCGGGTCTTGGCCTGCGTAGTAGAGGCCAATATCATTGTAACAGGCGCTGATCACCATGAAGACCTGCCCTCGATGCAACCGGACCTATCCCGATAGCGAAAATTTCTGCGAGGCTGACAGCACGCAGCTCGTTTCGACGCCCGCGTTTACGCAGCAATCTGCCTCGGCGGTCGTCGAATGCCCGGTGTGCGGCGGCAAGGCGGAGCCGGGCGAGATCATCTGCAACTTCTGCGGCGCGCGTCTCGATCAGAATCAATCCGCGATGACTGTGCCTTCCGCACCATCCGCATCGTCGGCGCGCATCGCATCGCAGCCGCCGCCGTCGGGACCGTCGCCATATCCGCGCCTCAGCAGTTCAGTGACATCCAAGCAGCCTCCGATGACCGCACGGATGCCGGGGCCCATCGAGGTTGAGGAAGGCCGCTCGACGCTCGGTCTGGTCGGCTATGCACTCGCAGCCATCATCGCGCTCGCCGCCGGCGCATGGTTCGCGATTCATTTGAGCGCCGGAAAGAACGAGCAAGCCGCCAGCGTCACTCCATCATCTCCGGGTGCCGTCGCGTCTCCGGCCGTGGTGACAACCGCTCCCATTGTGACACTGGCCAATGCGATGGCGGTGCAGGTTTCGGGACCAGGTTCGACGTCGCCAGATCGTACTGCCGAGGCTGTCCGGAAGGCATTCGACGACAACAATGGAAGCCTGGTAGATACCTACAACGCTGCGCTGGCGACAGACCCTAAGGTTGCCGACGGCATGCTGATCAGACTTCATTTTCGTTCGGATGGTTCCGTCGACGGTAGCGCCGTGCGTACGTCGACGTCGCAAGATCCTTCGCTCGATGCGAAGGTGGTCGCCGCCATGGCGACCTGGAAGTTGCCTGCGAGTAGTGCCGGCGAGGTGGATGCCGACTATCCGGTAATTTTTGCGCACGATTCGGCCGAGGAGGAACGCCTCGAAACCGATCTGCAGGCGAAGGTCGCGAGCTTGTCGCCAAGCGAGGCTCCCGAGTACGCTGCCGCGCCGATGCCCGAAGCCAGTCCTGCCGCGGCGCCATCCGCAGAAGCCGCTGGAGCGCCTTCCGCAGGTGCCGTCGCGAGTCCGGCAGTCGCCGGCGCTGCTTCGCCTGCGGCAGCACCGAGCGCGGCGATCGCATCCGCGCCTGAGCCGGAAATCACAAAACCTCGGCATCGACACCATGAGCCGCCCATCGCCGCGGCACCTTCGACGCCATCGTTGTATGAGCAGGTCCAGGATCGGCTGAAGTCGAGTCCGAAGCTGCGCCGGGTCAAGGCTTACACGAGCGGCGGTACCGTTACGCTCTTCGGCAAAGTCTTCGGCGAGGAAGAGAAATCACTTGCCGAGGAGACGGTGCGCAATATTCCCGGCGTGACGTCGGTGGTCGATACCATCACAACCGATGAAGGCGCATGGGCCGAGGAACAAAGTCGCATCGCGCAGCAGCTCGCCAATTCGGGCCTGGACAAGGTCACCGTCAAGGTCATTGGCCCTGATGCGTTTTTGGGCGGTGAGGTCAAGACCGATTTGGAAAAGAGCCGCGCGGTGACCGTCGCCGAGGGAGCGGCCCCCGTGACAGTGCGCGAAAATCTTATCCGGGTGGTGCCCGGAAACATGTTTGGGTTCTAGAAAATCGCCAATGAGGATGTTGATTTTACTCGCACCAGTGCTTCGTGGGGTGTACAATGGTCTCGTCGGCAGCGGTATTGACAACCCTAAAACCTGACGGTTATATGGCTCGCATAGCGCGGCACTCGCCGCTCTCCCCAGGAGGTTCCCGTTCCCATGGCTGACGCAGCACCCACATCCGCGAAGCAGGCATTTGATATGATGCCCAGCCGCTTCAACAAGGAAGCGGCCAAGGGGCTCAACGCTGTTTACCAATTCGACCTTTCCGGCGACGGCGGCGGAAAGTGGCAGGTCATCATCAAGGACCAAAACGTCGAAGTTAAAGAGGGCGCGAATCCCTCGCCTAACATCACCATCTCGATGACGGCACAGGATTACCTGGATATGCTGTCAGGCAAACTCAACGGCCAAGTCGCGTTCATGAGCGGCAAACTTCGCATTGCGGGCGATATGGGCCTCGCGCTGCGCATGCAGAGTCTGTTCCAGACCTGATGAGAGATTGATTTGATGCGCGCCGGATTCGCGTGCACATCACGAGTCCGGCGCATTGAATCTCCAGCCTTTTAGATTCCAAGTAAAATCGCAATCACCAGCCGTCATTCACACCAAGGATAACGTCCGGCAGACAACGTATACATCCTGGTAATTCACCCACATATCGATTCTGAAATTCCGGTGCACATGCACGGATAGTTCTATAGTGAGCACATTTTGTAGAGGCGGGATTTCGTGAGGTCGCATCGACCGGAAGGATCACGAGTCTGCGCCCGTTGAAAAGAGGAGCCACATGAGCTCAAAGGAAATACCTGGCGCTCAGGACGAAATGCGCGACACTCCGGCCGGCATCGAGCACGATGACCATGAGGGCAGCGACAGCACCGTCGCCCAAAAGCTCTCGCACGAGCTCGATAAATGGCGGCGTCAGCGCAATGGCGCGAGGCCGAAGCGGCCCGAGGTCAGCAACGGCTCGACCCCGCAGGCGTCCGGACCGGCGCGCACCATCAAGGTGCGCGGGCACGAGACGCTGGTGGTGAGAAAGTCCAAACTCCCACCCAAGCCGGAATCGGACTCCGCGTCAGACAAAAACTGAGCCGCCTCGCGCGGCCAAAATTCCCCCCATCGCACCGGCATCGCGAAGCCGGCGGCCTCCCGTTGTGTGGCCTCAGGTGCGGAAGACCTCAACTGGCAATTCGTGCGAGGCTTGCCGCGCCGGGTAAATCGTCGCGAGCAGGCACAGCACCATCGATGCGACCGCGACCCATACGAAACTTATCGGGTTCACCGCGATCGGCACCGACGAGATTCCATAAATCTCGCGCGAGATGTGGATGAAGTGATAACGCTGCAGCACGGCGCATCCGATCGCGCCGATCGTCAATCCCGCGATGGTTCCCGCAGCGCCGACGATTAGTCCTTTCCAGACGAAGATGCGCCGAATTTCCGTCGGCGTCGCGCCCATTGCCATCAGCACCGCGACATCCTTGCGCTTCTCCATCACCACCATGATCAGCGTCGCGATGAGATTGAAGGCGGCGACTCCAATGAGCAGCATCAGCACCATCGAGTACACGCGCTTGAGCATCGCGAATCCGGCCGACGCGGATTGGTTGTACTGCACCCAGCTTCGCACGCGAAATTGCGAGGGCAGAATTCCGCGCAAGGTGTTGGCAACCTGATCGGTGGCGTCGAGCGTCGTCAGATGAACATCGATACCGTCCACCACGCCGGTGCGGCCGAAGAAATTCTGCGCGCGCATCAGATCCATGAAGACAATGTTGGTGTCGAGGAACGTCATGCCGGAATCGAAAATCGCGCCGACCACGAAATTCGCGCTCCGCGCGGTCAGGTTTCCTCCCGCTCCCACGATCGGAGCGATGACGCGAATCGGATCGCCGCGCTTGACCTTGAGCTTCTGCGCCAGCGTGACGCCGAGCGCGATCGCACCTTGCGGCGGTTGATCGCGGGGCGCCGCGGGATTGTAGGCCTTCAGCAAATCTGCCAGCGAACCCTCGACCATGTAGCGAGACCATTGCGACGCGATGACGGGATTGTCGGGTTCGATGCCGCGCACGACCACGCCGCCGAGTCCGCGCCCCGAACTCAGCATCGCCTGGCCGAGTACGAATGGATCGGAGCCGCTGACGTGCGGTACCGCCGCGATTTTCTGCTGAACGTCGCCATAGTTCGGAATCGATCCTTCGATGCTGACGACTTCGACCTGGAAGCTGAGTGCGAGCACGCGCTGCTTCAGGCTCGCCTCGAAACCGCCCATGACCGACAGGGTCACGATCAATGCCGCGACGCCGATCATCACGCCAACGGCGCTGAGCAGCGTCGTCACGGAAATGAAGGCGTCTTTGCGGCGTGCGCGCAGATAGCGGAGCGCGATGCGGAGTTCGTATCTCACGATGAATACGGCTGCGATCGGCGCAACCGCACTAGAATATCACGTTTTCCTTCTGCAACTGCTCGATTTCCTCGGCGCTGAGCCCGAGCATGCCGCGGAAAACTTCATCATTGTGCTGCCCGAGCACGGGCGCGGCGCTGCGAAGTTCGCCCGGCGTGCGACTCAGGCGATGCTGCAATCCTTCATATACCGATGGACCCATCTGCTTGTGTTCGAGCCAGTGCCAGAAATCGAATGCTTCGAGATTTTCGTCCTGGTGCAAATCCATGCAGTTCTGCACCGGATACGCCGCAACGCCCGCGGCTTGCAATTGCGCGGTCAGATCGTGCGCCTGCCGATTGCGCGTGAGGCCGCCGATGAACTGATCGAGCGGCTCGCGATTTTCGATTCGCGATAGCTGCGTAGCAAATCGCGAGTCGCTCACGCCAGCTCCCAGAGTTGTGAGCATCGATTGCCATTCGGCATCGTTCGAAACGGCTATCGCGATCCAGCGCTCTTCGACGCCTTCGTCCGCGCATCGATAGGCGCCATGCGGTGCGTAGCGCATCGAGGCGTTGCCGCGCGGTCCCAGCTCCCTGCCGGTCGCGAAATAGTCGATCAGCGCGGGCGCGAGGTTATGCAGCGCGGCCTCGTACTGCGACATATCGATATACTGGCCCTTGCCGGTGCGCCGCTTGTAATCGAGTGCGGCGATCAGCGCCGAGGTGAGAAATCGCGGCGCAATGAAATCGCTGTACGCGCCGTAGGGCGGCGCGGGCGGCTGCCCTTCGCCGTAACCGGAGATGTAGTAAAAGCCGCACAGCGCCGCCATCAACTGGCCGAAACCGGGATACATCGCATTGGGACCGGTCTGACCCTGCATGCAGGTCGAGAACATGATGAGGTCGGATTTGATCTTGCGCAGATGTTCGTAGTCGAGGCCCCAGTTGCGCATCGCCTTGGGTGTGAAACTCTCAGACACAATATCCGCCCATGGGACGAGCTTCAGGATCAGCTCGCGCGCCTTCGGCTTTCCGAGGTCGAGCGTGATGCCTTTTTTCGAGGTGTTGTAGCTCGCGAAAAACTGGCTGTTGTTGGGACCCGGCTGGCCATCCTTCCACGGCGGCGCGATGCGCAGCACATCGAGACGCGAGAGCGACTCGACGCGGATCACATCGGCGCCATTGTCCGCCAGGTACTTGGTCGTGATCGGCCCGACTCCGACCCACGCGAAGTCGAGCACGTGAACTCCTTCGAAAGCGTAGCTCATCGCATTCCTCGCGGTCGAATCATCTGATCAGATAGCGCCGGTTGCGCGCAGTTCGGTGAGTTTTGCGGCACTGCGTCCGAGCAGCGAGCCGTAGATTTCGTCGTTATGCTCGCCGAGTCGCGGCGCGCGACGATTGATGGTAATCGGCGTCTCGCTCAGCTTCGCGAATGCCCCCGGCATCGTGAGCGTACGCCCGACGGTGTCGGTGTGATCGACGCTGACAAAATACTCACGCGCCTTCAGTTGCACGTCGCGCGCGATATCGGCCTCGGTCGCGACCGGCGCCAGCAGCAGACGCCGCTTCAGCGTCTGCGCGTATATTTCCTGTTTTGTCATCGTCATGAAGAGCCGCTCGATGCGGTCCTCCATATCGGTGATGTGCGCGAGGTCTTCCTCGGTCGGTTTCATGAAAAGTCCCGGCGTCCAGGTGCTCCAATCCTTGGTCTTCATCCAGTCGGCGCCATAGCCTGCTTCGATCACCCAGTCGATGAGATTCTTGGTGGTCGGTCCCGCGCCGATGACGCTTGAGATGTATCCGTCCTTGCAGCGGAAAACCATTTTGCGCCGCACGCCGAGTGAACCGGTGTACACGCCGGAACGGCGCAGATGATCGCCATGTAGAATCGGCATCGCTTGCTCGTTCATCAAAGTCCACACGATGCAGGCCTGCATGTCGACGATGACCTGTTGACCGAGTCCGTCGGTCTGACGCGCATAGTGCGCGATGAGCGAGGAGACCGCAGCCTCGCCACCCGCATGTAACCCGGCCTGCGGAATCGACATTTGAATCGGCGGCTTGCCCTCCTCGCCCATCAGGTACATCATCCCGCCCGCTGCCCACGTAATGATATCCGCCCATTTGTAGTCTTTGCCGGGACCCTTGTCGCCGAAGGGCGTGATCGACGTGTAGACGATGCGCGGGTTCAGCTTGGCCAGCGCATCGTAACCGAGACCGATCGAATCGAGATATCCGAGCGGGAACGACTCGACAAGGAAATCGCATTTGCTCGCGAGCTCCGCGACGATCGCGCGACCATCGACTTTGTCGAGGTTGGCGGTGACGGATTTTTTGCCGGCCTGGTACGCGATGAAGTACAGGCTGCGATCGAGGCCGACTTCATCTTCGAGGAATGGCGGGATGCGGCGCGTCGAGCAGCCGCCGGGCCGCTCTACCTTGATCACTTCGGCGCCGAGGTCGGCGAAAATTTTGCCGCACAGCGCGCCCTTCTCATCGGTGAGATCGAGCATCCTGAAGCCCTTGAGCAGTTCTGAAGCCATCGTCCTCTTCTTATTGACAGAAATGGCACGCGCAGAAAGGCGCGCCGGTCGCTCATTCTAACGCGACGCGGCTTGAGTTTGGAAACGGCCCGGACAACCAGGCTATTGCGACTTGAGCGCAGTGCGCGCCGCGCCGATCGCGGTTGCGTAGTCGGCGTGCTCAGGAATCACCATGCCACGACCGAAGACGAATTCGAGCTTGCGCCGGTTCTGCATGAAGCGAAAGATTCGCGTCAGCTTGCCGGTCAGCACGATATCGGTCTGATCGCAGGCACGTGCGGTCGCGATCGCGAGCACCCCAATGACCTCGACGATCATGTTCATGATCGCGAGCGCCTTGTCATCCTGGGTTGCATCGGAGCTGATCTTGCCGAAGTTTGCCGCGGTGGTCCCCGGAGGCAAATCGCCGATCGGGCCGCCCGCGATATCGCGCACGCTCAAGTCGACCCGATGAAGGTCGCCGCGATCCGCCATCGCCTCCAGCGTATCGAGGCCCGACACCCCGAGCATATGTTTCGCGAGGCCGAGTAGCGTCCCGCCTCCCACGCCGGTGCCACTGACGTGGCGAATCTCGGTCTTGTTCACCGATACGATCGCGGTGCCGGTACCGAGCGATACCACCAGCGCGCGATCCTTGCCGGCCAGCGATGTTCCGCCGACGCCAATCGCGGTGAACTCGTTGACCTTGACGATCGGGCGCCCGAAAAGGTGGTCACCGAGCGCGCGCGAGCCCGCGCCGGTCGCCGCGACACATTCGATGTCGCCGAGACTGATACCCGCGTCACCGACGATTTTCCCGAGCGCGCCTGCGGCGGCCGCAACGGGATCATTCGCCTCGATGGTGACTACGCGGATGCTGCCATTTTCAAGGATTACGGCGTCGGTGGTCGAACCGCCGATATCGATGCCAACGATCATAAGATGGTGCCGGCTCCTGTCCAGCCCGCCTCAAACCTAGAACATCGCCACGTTTTCGCGCAAACGCGAACTACATCTCCGCGACGGCGCGCGCGACCGTCTTTGGTGACTTTGCGATAACGCGAAGCAGGATGCGCGCGGGACGATCGGGCAGCGCGCGCCCTTGCTCCCATTCCTGGATAGTACGCACGCTAAAGCCGAATCGTTTCGCGAACTGCGCCTGCGAGAGCCGCAACTTGCGCCGTATCGCACGCACATCGGGCGCGGTGGGATCGACCAGCCGATACGGACCGGGCAACGTGGTGATATCGGGCGCTACATCGGGATCCTCAGCTATCATACGATCGATGTCTTCGTCGGTGGTGTTGCGAATTTTCTCCCAATCGACTTGGCCGCCGCCACTTTTTATGATCTCAGCTCGGGTGCGTCGAACCATACTCATTTCTTTCCTTCTTATTTGCTCGTCTGGCCGAAATGATACGTCGCTTGTCGCCCCTCGGTGTATAGACGACAACAAAGCATTCGTTCTCAATCATGCCGATAGCGACAATGCGCGGTTCGCCGTAGTCTCGGCGAGTGTCTTCCCGTTCCGCGACAAGGTTGTCGAACAGGGCGGTTGCAGATGCGAAGTCTATGCCGTGAACGCTGAGATTTCGCGCACTTTTCTCTTCGTCCCATTCAAATGCTGCCTCCAATATACGTGGATCACGTACCATGCACAATTCCTCGAATACGCGGCCTCTGGTTAGCCGCTTAAGCTTCATATGATAGCGTCGGAGCATGAGGCGCAAAGCCGCATCCGGGAGCCTCTTCCCGCAACGTAAGCCTGCAGCGCAACCGCTCGCCGATCGCATCCGGCCCGCCAGCCTCGATGAGGTGGTCGGCCAGGAGCATCTGCTTGGACCGGGCAAGCTGCTCTCAGAGATGGTCGCGGCTGGCAGGCTTCATTCGGTGATTCTGTGGGGACCTCCCGGCTCCGGCAAAACCACCATCGCGTTGCTGCTCGCGAAGCAGCTCGATGCCGAGTTCGTCCAGATCAGCGCCGTCAGTTCCGGCGTGGCCGATTTGCGGGAGGCCGTGGCCGATGCGCGCCGCGAGCTCGAGGCCACCGGACGTCGCACGGTGGTTTTTATCGACGAGATTCATCGATGGAATCGCGCGCAACAGGACGCCTTCCTTCCCCACGTCGAGAGCGGGCTCGTAACGCTGATTGGCGCGACAACCGAAAATCCTTCGTTCGAAGTGGTCGCGCCGTTGCTGTCGCGAGCGCGCGTGTTGGTGCTGAATCCGCTTTCTGAAGAAGCGATCGCGACCATCATCACGCGCGCGCTGAACGATCCGGAGCGCGGGCTGGGCAAGCTCGGCCTCACTCTCAACGACGAAGCGCGCGCGGAGTTGGTTCGCCTCGCATCCGCCGATGCGCGCCGCGCGCTCAACACTTTGGAGATCGCGGCTGAACTCGCGCAGCACGCCGGCAGCAAGGAGATCCTCCCGGTGCACGTCAGCGAGGCCGCGCAGCACAAAGCGCTGCTGTACGATCGCGCGGGCGAAGAGCACTACAACGTCATTTCCGCGTTTATCAAAAGTATGCGGGGCAGCGATCCCGATGCGGCGCTTTACTGGATGACGCGGATGGTCGAGGCGGGCGAGGATCCGCTTTTCATCGCGCGGCGGATGGTGATTTTCGCATCCGAGGATATCGGCAATGCCGATCCGCGCGCGCTCCAGATCGCGATCGCGGTGAAGGATGCGGTCGATTTCGTCGGCCTTCCCGAGGGCGTCATTCCGCTGGCGCAGGGCGTGACCTATCTCGCGAGTGCGCCCAAATCAAATGCCTCGTACCTCGGGATGCAACGCGCGCGGGAAGATACTCGCGAGCTCGGTGCGCTCCCGGTACCACTTCATTTGCGCAACGCGCCGACGCCGCTGATGAAGGGCCTCGGCTATGGCAAAGATTATCGCTACCCGCACAATTTTGAGGGTGCGGTGGCCGAGCAAGATTATCTTCCCGATCAACTGATTGGCAAAGAATACTACCAACCGACGGAGCGGGGTTTCGAGGCGCGGCTGAAAGAGTATCTCGCGCGCGTTCGCGAAATTCGCGCCGCTGCGCGCGCGAAAAATCGAACATCAAGGAAAAGTGCGGAAGGTTCGGAATGAGTTCTCCGACGACCTCATCATTGCAACAGATACAAACCCGAGAACAGAAACAAACCCGCTGCTGCATCGTGGGAGGCGGTCCGGCCGGTATGATGCTGGGTTTCCTGCTCGCGCGCGCCGGCGTCGATTCGGTGGTGCTCGAAAAGCATGGCGACTTTCTCCGGGACTTTCGCGGCGACACGATTCATCCTTCGACGCTACAGGTGATGCACGAGCTGGGGCTGCTCGAGGAATTCCTCAAGCGCCCGCATAACGAACTGCGCGAACTCGACGGTCAAATCGGCGACGAGCGCGTGACGATCGCCGACTTCACTCACCTGCCCACGCAATGCAAGTTCATCGCGTTCATGCCGCAGTGGGATTTTCTCGACTTCATCGCCGAGCAGGGCAAACGCTATCCATCGTTTCATCTGATGATGGAGACCGAAGGAACCGACCTCATCGAGGAGAACGGCCGCGTAGTCGGCGTGCGCGCGAAGAGCCTGCGCGGGGCGCTGGAGATTCGCGCGGCTCTGGTGGTGGCCACCGACGGACGTCATTCTACGATGCGCGCCCGCGCCGGTTTCGAGATCATGGATCTGGGCGCGCCGATGGACGTGCTGTGGATGCGAATCTCGCGCAAGCCGAGCGATCCCGCTCAATCGTTCGGCCACGTTGACGCTGGACGCTTCCTCATTACGCTCGATCGCGGCGACTACTGGCAGTGTGCGTTTCTTATTCGCAAGGGCAGTTACGCGGAATTGCAGCAGCGCGGGATAGAGGTGTTTCAGCGCGAGATCGTGCGAGCTCGCACCCTACCTGAGCGATCGCATCGAGGAGCTCAGGGACTGGAAGCAGGTAAGCCTGCTGTCGGTCGCTGTCGATCGCTTGCGGACATGGTGTTGTCGGGGCCTTTTGTGCATCGGTGATTCGGCGCACGCGATGTCGCCGATCGGCGGAGTTGGAATCAACCTCGCGATTCAAGATGCGATCGCGGCCGCGAATGCTCTCGCACTGCGCCTGCGCGAGGGCAATGTCGACATCGAAGTGTTGCGCGAGGTCCAGCGGCGGCGCGAGTTTCCGACGCGCATGACGCAAGGTATCCAGCTATTCATCCAGAAGCGGTTTATTAGCCGCGTGCTGAGTGGCAATCAGCGGTTGCAGCTTCCGTTGTTCCTGAAGCTGATGCGACGCTGGCCGATCCTGCGTCGAATCCCGGCGCGCGTGATTGGAATTGGATTTCGTCCCGAGCACGTGCGGACGCCCGAGGCGATTCCGGTGCACAGCTCCTAGCAAAAAAACGAGCCGCGAGAGGAACGCAGTCCTTCTCGCGGCTCGTGTGAAACCGGACCGAATTATTTGGCGCCGAGTACAGCGTCCTTGAGCGCCTTGGCGGCGGTGAAACGCAGCCGCGTGCGCGCAGGAATCTTGATTGCCTCTCCGGTCGCTGGATTGCGGCCCATCCGCGCCTTGCTCTTGCGCTTGCGGAAAATTCCCAACCCGGCCAACCGCAGCGAGCCTTCCTTCTTCAGCTCGCGAACCACCAGCGCGGTGAGTTCCTCGAGCGCGGTCTTGGCCTGCTTTTTGGTGAGTCCGATTTTGTCAGCGAGATGCGCTGCTACTTGCGACTGCGTCATCATCCTCCTCCTTGCGCCCGCGATGTGGGCTGCCAGCAAGGGTGAACCAGCGCTTTGGTTAATGCAAGTAGTAAGACCTCAGAAATGTGGGTTTTTCTTAAGGATCGAGCATATTTTTCAACAGGGCGGTCATTTCACCCCTGTGCCCGAACGAGATCGCGATCGATGTCTCAGTTGAGCCTGACGGGTCGCTCATTTTGCACGATCCGAACATCCTTCCGTATGGTCTCGGTTGATCAGTAGCGGACTTCCATGAGGAATAGCCCTTGCGGCGGAGCGGCTGCAGGAGCCATCGAGCGCTCACGATGCTGAAACAACTGCGAGACGAAGTCCGGTGCCAACTTACCGCGCCCGACCTCGATCATCGTCGCAACCATCGTACGCACCATATGGCGCAGGAAGCTCGAGGCCTCGACGCGATAGATGAAGTGCGCGCCCTCGCGCCGCCATTCGCTTGAGTGGACGCGCCGCATCGTGCTTTTCACCTCGGTGCCGAGGGTGCGAAACGCCGCGAAGTCGTGGACGCCGATGAAGGTGCGCGCTGCATCGTTCATGCGATCGAGATCGAGGGGCTCGCGAATCAGCCATGCATAGCGATGCTCAAACGGCGACCGGGTTTGCTGATTGAGCACTCGATACTCATAGACGCGCGAGGTTGCGTGGCGGCGTGGATCGAAATCGTCGCCAACCGCTTCGGCATTCAGTATGGCGATGTCATCGGGCAGAATCGCATTCAGAGCGCGATGAAGTTCCGCCGTGTCGAACGCGCGCGGCAATGTGAATGTGGCAACCTGTCCGCGCGCATGCACGCCGGCGTCGGTACGGCCCGAGGCGCGAACCCGCACCGCGGTCGCGAAAATCCGTTCCAGCGCAGCCTCGAGGCGCGCCTGGATCGAATCCTGACCACTCTGAAGTTGCCATCCGGAGTAGTTGCCGCCGTCGTATTCGATGGTGAGCTTGATCTGCAATCAGTGTCGGCCAGGCGCCCGCGCCTGGAGTCAATGCGATGTCAGCAGGAGGTTTTCCGCGATCCAAATTGCGATCAGCGCCGCCAGCCGCGCGTTGTCGAAGGCTGCGAACAGCGAGGTGCCGCTCGGCTGACGATTCAGCTTGACCACGATCGCCTCCTGCCCCAGCGCATCGATGACACCGATGGGCCGGCTATCGTCAACGAAAAGAATTCCCGGCGCCGTGCGCAAACGATCCGCATACGAGACCGCTTGCTCTGAGGGTGGAAGCTGAATCGATAGCACCGAGCCGTGGAGGATCGGCGCGCTCAGCACCTGAAGCGAGATGGTCGGCGCCGTGCCCATCAGTGCGACGCATTGCGCGCGAACGACTTCGGCGATCTGGCGATCGTTGTCCGAAGTGAGAATGTTGAACGCGCGCTGATACTCGGTCTCCTCGAGGTCGAGGCTTCCGCTCAGCAAGTCGGCAGACTCCTCGGCAGTTTTGGTGATGCGATCGCGCCCGCCCGCGCTGGCGCCCATCAGAAGAGTGACGCCGGCAAATCCGCTTTCCACCCCGAGCGCGCGCAGAATCGTCGCAAGCGCGTGGGCGGCAGGATGCGGGGTTTCGAAGACCATCTTGCCGCGCAGCTCGTTGATACGTTCGCGGCTGGTGATTCCGGGCGCGACGATCGGCTGCCCCGACGGCATCCGCATCGCGCCGCTGAGATCGATCAGCAATGGACCGGGGCGCGCGGTGATCACGTCGTTGGCGGCGCGCTCGGGAACCGCCAGAAACGCGAGGTCGAAGCCGCGCAGTTCCTCGGGGTCGCTGAATTCCTCGACTTCGAACTCCGCGTCCTCGATCTCGATGGTGCTCGTGTTCTCCGTCGCCATCGCGAACAGCCGCAGTTCGCCTTTCGGAAAGGCGCGCGTTTCGAGCAATTCGACGAGCTGGTTTCCCACCGCGCCGGTCGCTCCCACCACTGCCACTCGCGGTTCGCGTGCTGGAGGCACTTCTATTCGGATTCCGGCTGGAGCGATTCGATTCGCTCGCGGACCAGGCGACCCATCGCCTTGCATCCGAGTTGCATACCCTTGGCGGCGGTGCCGAGGTCCTTGGTGCGATATCCCTCGTGCACGACCGACTCGACCGCGCGCTCGATCGTCTCGGCCTCGGCGTGCATCCCCAGCGAATGATCCAGCAGCATCGCGGCGGACAAAATTGCGGCGAGCGGATTGGCTTCGTCGCGGCCCGCGATATCGGGCGCGCTGCCGTGAATCGGCTCATAGAGACCGACGCGGAAGCCGGCGGTGTTGATTTCCTCGCCAAGCGACGCCGACGGCAACAGGCCCATCGAGCCGGCGAGGATCGAGGCTTCGTCGGTGAGGATGTCGCCAAACATATTTTCGGTTACGACCACATCGAAGTCCTTGGGCCGTCGCATCAGATGCATTGCCATCGAGTCGACCAACTGATTCTCGAAAGCAACGTCCTTGTATTCCTTCGCGAGCTCGGTTGCGATCTCACGCCATAGGCGCGAGGTTGCGAGGATGTTCGCCTTGTCGACGGACGTCAGCTTGCTGCGGCGGTTGCGCGCGAGGTCGAAGGCATAGCGCAGCACTCGCGAAATTTCCGCCTCATTGTAGGTGCAGGTGTCGACGGCCTCGCGGCCATCCTTGCCCTGGCGGCGTTCGCTCGGCTTGCCGTAGTAAATTCCTCCGGTCAGCTCGCGCACGACGACCAGATCGACGCCGGATATCACTTCGGCCTTGAGCGGCGAGGCGCCCAGCAGTTCCTTGACCGCTTTGACCGGACGGAGATTCGCGAACAGCCCCAGCGCCTTGCGCAGGCCGAGCAGCGCTTGCTCGGGGCGATGCTCCGCGGTTGGGACGTCCCACTTCGGACCTCCGACCGCGCCGAGCAGAATCGCGTCGCTTTCCTGCGCGTGCTTCAAAACATCATCGGGAAGCGGCGTCCCGAATTGATCGATGGCGTGGCCGCCGATGATACCATCCTTGAATTCGATATCGACGGCGGAATCGCGCGCGACCAGCTTGAGAACCTGTAGAGCCTCGCCGACGACCTCGGGACCGATGCCGTCACCTCTCAGAACTAGAACCTTGTAGGCCATTTAGAAATTGCGCAGTCCAGCGCGTCAGAAATCTGCTGCCGTTTAGAAATTACCAGGATGAGGCGCCTCTGAAGATTGTTTGCAACAACGGTCTAGCGTTTAGCCCAAGTATCAGCGTGCGGCAAGCCCCCGATGCGGTCGCCGAGTCAGCTTGAGCGTCAATCCTGGATTGCGCCATCGCGGCGCTCGCCAATGTGCCAAAGCACTCCCGATGGATCGAAGACATAAGCAATCCGAAGGCCCCATGGCTGCATGGCCGGTGCTCGGGGAGGCTGAACATTGAATTTTCCGGGCAGATCCAGCCCCTCGATGTGCGTCCACCAGGCGTCGAGATCATCGACCATGAGGTGCATCATGAAGTTTTCGGCCCAGTCCTTCTGATAGTGGCGCTGAAGTATGAAGCCGCTGGAACCAGCCCGGAAGATCGCCACCTCTCCGTCAAGAAGTTTTTCGAAGCCCAGCGCCTCGTAAAACTTCTTCGAAAGATCGAAGTCTTTCGCCGGCACAAACGGGCGCGCGAGTTCGGTTCCGCTCGGAACTTGCTTCATCGCTTCCTCCTTCAAATCCGGACCGGCATCCGCTTGATTCTGATCAGAACCGCGGCCGACTCAACGTACCGTCCGGTCGGATAAAGTCGGCGCGCGTCGCAGAGAAGGCTTCCAAATTAGCGTTGAACTCGGTCATTACCCCTCCGAGGCGCCAATAGTGAAGGTAGGCAGAATCGACGATTGTTACGAGCGGACCTCCGCTGACGCCACCAATGTCATAGCCAAAAGGCGCAGTTGGCCGACCCGGCTTGTCCACTTGTCGCTCGCGTACGAAGTGACCGGAAATTTGCCGGTCGCTCACATTGTGAGCAACCGTCAGCGCAGTGTAGATTCCCGACTCGATCTCCCTCGGGCTCAGGAAACGCCTTTCGCGGGCGGGGAACCCCGCAAAAAGCACGCCCCTTTCAATCTGAGGAGCCATAGGCTCGAAGCTCATCGCGAATTTGCCTTCCGCCCGGAGCCGACCGCTCAACCTCTTGCGGCGTGATCGCGAACGTTGCGATATCCAAAATTCGGTTTCGTGCGATCAACCGATCTTCTAGGTCGATCTGGAGGTCGCCGAGCTGACAACGAGCCTCGTAACCAAATTGCTCTCGTGCTTTCAGGTGGCGATCCAGCACGTGGTCCGCTGTTACCGCAAACAGCCGTTCCGCCGATACAAAAAAGACCGTTCCATTGCGAATCTTTACAATCCCCTCTTCGTTCGATTCGCGCCAAAGGAATGGTGCGATCGATCTCCCCAAGGTTTTTTCTATGACATCCGCATACGCCCCGCGCGTCAGGGCGATTGCTTCTTCCTTCGTTAGGTCTTTCCGCGCCATGGGAGAGCACCTCTACTCTGCGAGTCGAGTGCGCGACCGTTCCCGCCGCGAGACGCGGGAACGGTGAAGATCGGATTAATCGCCGACGGCGGCATCTGCCTCGATGACGCCGCGCGACCCTTCGGACGATTTTAGCGCATTCACCAAGCTCAGCGTGCTCGCCATCACGATGTTCATCCCCTAGCCAGCCGTCAGACATAGGAACATACTGATCAGGAGGTCGCTGTCGGGAGGATTCCGCCAAGGAGTCTCTGATGGCAGCAGTTCCTCTCGCGAGCCTTCCCCCCTCCATCTCATACTCGAAGCGGCGTCCGCTGGCGCTGACTGAGCGCCGACTGAAGGCCAATCGGCACAATGCGGTCCGCTCGACCGGTCCGCGCACGGCTAAAGGCAAGGCGCGCGTCGCGCGCAACGCCATCAAGCATGGATTCTTCACCGATGCCCGCGGTGGACCGAGCAACAGCATCGCGATTTCGCGGAGACCTTCCTCGGATTGGCCCGGCAGACGTTTGAAGCCATTCCCACCACAATGGGCCGGCCGGAGGAGCCGCTTGCATGTGTGCCGCATTCTAAATCCAGCTGGGCTGCGGCGCCTGGCCGAACGGCACGAGGAGGAAAATGCCGCTGGCCGGAGGGCGGGCCGAGCGGATCGTGGACAAGATGCCGGACAACTACCTGTATCTCGGCCTGCTGGCGGCGCTGTTTCCCCAGGGCCAACTTCATCCACTGCCGCCGCGACCTGCGCGACGTGGCCGTCTCGTGCTGGATGACCGACTTCCGCAGCATCCGCTGGGCCAACGATCCCGAGCACATCGCCGCGCGATTCCAGCAGTATCGGCGGCTGATGGACCACTGGCGGGCGGTGCTGCCGGTCCGATCATCGAGGTGGACTACGAGGAGACGGTGGCCGACCTGGAGGGCGTGGCCCGGCGGCTGGTGGCCGCGTGCGGCCTGGAGTGGGAGCCGGCCTGCCTGGAGTTCCACCGCACCGCAACGGCCGGTCCGCACCGCCAGCGTCACCCAGGTCCGCCAGCCGGTCTACAAGCAATCCGTCGCCCGCTGGAAGAACTACGAGCGCGACACTGGCCGACCTGTTCGCGGCCTTGCCCGTAGCATAAGGAATACATTCAGTAAGACACTGATCCGTGAAAACGGCGCTGCCCAAGGAGCTTCATGCGTTTTTCATTCGAACGTTCGTGGCGTGATTGGCAGACCTACCTCGGCAACTTGTTGCCCTATCGCCCCAGGCAGCGGCGCCGGAAATTGCCTCGGCCGGGCGTGCCGCTGCATCTGGAGGTGCTTGAAGACCGCACGGCACCAGCCGTTTACAATGTTCCCAACGGCACTGAGCCGGGCATCAACATCGGCAGCCTGAACGCCGCCATCCAGTTAGCTGACACCAACAGCGACACCACCAACATCATCAACCTGGCGCCAGGCACTTACACCGTTGCGAACCAGCAGATTGTAGCCGCTCCGGCCAAGACGCTGACAATCGTTGGCCAAGGCCAGGGAACCATCATCACGGCAGGCGGAAATGGCCGCGTCTTCGAGATCAACGCCAATGTGGCATTCGAGGACCTTACTATCACGGGAGGCAAGGTCAACGCCCAATCCGGCAGCACCAAAGGCGGCGGTCTCCTCATTGATGGTGGGCAGGTGACGCTCAGCAGCGTCAACGTTACAGGCAACAAAGTTCAAGGCACCGGCAATGGCGGCGCGTCGGTTTACGGCGGTGGTATCTACGTCGCGGCTGGGGGCCTGGACTCTCACCAACGTCAATGTCCAAGGCAACCAGGCGATCGGGGGCAATGGCGCATTCGGGCAGGTCTGCCAGACAGTTCCCAACGATAGGCGGCCGAGGATTATATCGCGGGGGCGGGCTAGGCATCGCCGGCGGGTTGGCGTCCGGGGGCGGCATCTATGTAAAGAGTGGTTCGCTCACACTGACAAGCTCCAATGTCACCAACAACCAAGCAACTGGCGGTAACGGCGGCGGGGGCGGGGCGATGACCGGGACATATCCATTCGCTGATCGCCCCAATGGCGGCCCTGGCGGTGCTGGCGGGAATGCGGCCGGTGGTGGAATCTATATGGCCGCAGGCAGCCTAATTATCGTCTCCGGTAAAATCAGCAACAATCAATTGCAAGGCGGCGCGGGAGGCAACGGCGGCAACGCCACGGCCGTAACCGTCCAACATGGTTTTTCGGAACCGGCGGCGGCGGACCTGGAGGCTCTGCTCAAGGCGGCGGTCTATTTCTTACCAAAGTCAACTCTGCCAACCTGTTCGCAGCTCAAATCGCTTCGAACCAGGCACAGGCGGGGGTAGGCGGCAAAGGTGGAGGCGGCAAACAGGCCCCGCTTTTTCTGGACGGCGGGCCAGGTATCGGCGGCATTAGCGGATACGCCAACGGTGGCGGCATCTATGTCGCGAGCAGCACGTTTAACCTCGTACAGGCAGCCATGACGTCAAATAGCGCCCGCGAAGGCAAGAGTATCCCAGGAGTACGAACATTCGCCGCTCGGCGGCGCCCTCTATCAACATTCCGGTAATGGTGCCGTGTATGGCGGTACCGTCTCCAATAACAGCGTGCAAGGCCGCGCTTTCGGTCTGAATGGAAGCGGAATAATGTTAGCTTCGGGTTCATTGTCCATATACAACGCCACCGTTGCCAATAACAACGCAGTCTCGACAGGTAGCGTCGCAGCCCAGCCCATTTATGGTGTTGTTGCAACTAACTTTGTAAGTCCCGAGGGCGTTGGTGGCCCGCCGGGGACCCTGACGCTTGCCAATACCAACGTGGATAGTCTTGGTGGGTCCGGCGTGGTTTATCTTGACAACAGCACTGTTTCAGGTCTTCTAGGGACCTATTTCCTTTATTTGTACAATTCAAGCTCGGGGACCGTCAGCGGCGTTTTCACTCCGCCCAAACCCTGGGTTCCGTCTGCGCAGACGCAGTAATCGTCTCGCCGATGCCGCCTTCGCTGATTGCCGATACGCCGCGTCCTATCCCGTCTATGTCGTGGCTGAGGACCAGTTGGGAACGTCGTACCGAATTATACCGGAGACGTAACATTGGCAATGAACAAGAATCTGGTCAATGCGACGCTCGATGACACCTTTCAAGAAATAGGGACGAATGGAACAGTTCAGCAACAGGCAAACGATGGTGTCGCGGTTTTTCCCAATGTTGAAGTCTCCAAATGTGGGTTTTCCGGCACACTCGTAGCGGCCGCCGCCAATGTTCCAACCAAAACAATGTCCACACAGTTCCCCGTAATCGCTTACGGTCCACAGGTCGTTATGAAGGCATACGGCCTGAATAATGTGGTGGTCAAAGGGCAAACTCTAAACGGCAAAGGCCAAACCATTGCCATCGTCATTCCTTACCATGACCCTGAACTCGCCAAAGATGTGGACGCATTTGATTTTATTTATAATGTGAAGGCAACGCGGAGCTTGAAGCCCAGGTGCTGCGCTGCTGGGTTCCTGACCATCAAGACTGTCGGGGAGATAAACGGGCAATATGCTGCCGTCGATGAGGCGAGCAATCCAAACGATGCTGCCTATGTGCTCACCGATGAAAGTGGTCATTGGGAAGATGAGGAATCGCTCGATGTAGAGTGGTGACGCGATTGCGCCTGAAGCTTCAATTCTTGTTCTCGAGGTGGACAACACCTTCCTCGACGAGTGCAATGCCGCAGCGGCCGCTGCCAGCTATCCTGGTGTTTCGGTTGTGTGCATGGCTCTAAATTACACAGTGTTGGTGCGCCCAGCCCCCAATCCCGGCTGAATTCCCAGGAGAAAACACATTTGACCATTTCTTTACAACGCCGCCCAATCACATCGGAGTAACCTTTGTAGCTGCAACTGGTGACTCTGGAAGTCCCGGCGGTTATCCGGCGTACTCCCCGGATGTTGTTGCTGTCGGCGGAACGACATTGATTCTCAACCCGGATGGTTCTTATAAGTCCGAAATGGCCTGGAGCAATAGCGGCAGTGGGCTGAGTGAGTGGGAGAAAAGAGCCATCCTACCAGAAAGAGTCGCCCAAGGTGCCACAAGCGCTCGTGACCTGTGCCGGACAGCAACGGCGAGCTATTCCCGACGTCTCCTTTGCGGCCAGCTTCGATATGAATGCTCAGAGCGGCGTGGCCGTCTACAGCTCTGTTAATGGTGGGCCAACCCATCATTTGAACGTGCCCGTACAGGGCACGAGTATTGGAGTGCCGATCCGGCAATCGGAATCTTCGCCCTTGTGAACCAAGGCCGTGTTAACGCTCAGCGCCCGACACTGAACAGTCCCAGCTTCCCCCAGCAGACGTTGGAATGCTTTACAACTTGCCCCAAGCCGATTTCCACCAGATCGACACCGTGGAGCTGCACCAGCAATTTAGCCGCCGGTTTGGGGACCCCGATTGTTGATGTGCCCTCTGCAAGCGGAGGTAGTGGAGGTCTGGTTTCCGACCTCGTTGCGGTCGGCGCGGGCCGAAACAAGACCCAACCTTCCCAGCCGGCACCGTTGGATTGCCGTACGATGAGACCATCACCGCCAGTGGCGGCGTGGGCCCAATAACCCTCACCATCGACTCTGGAGAACTCCCCCAAGGGCTCACGTACATGTCCAGTATCAGTGAGCTGGACATCTCCGGCACACCAACTTCGGTCGGGACAGTCAGTTTCGAAGTCATTGCCACCGACACGACGGGTGGCGCGTCACGGATACGTACACCGTCACCATCAACCCGGCTGTGACACTCTCGACGTTTACGTATGACTCAGCAGCGGGAGGCGTGGACGTTGACTACGGGTCCTTGGCCGGCCTCGAGCCAGGACCTGCCGGTGTCATTGAAGTGGGCAAGCGGACGGCGTCCGGCGACAAGCTTGGTGGTGGCTGGGGGGAGTTTACCATCCCGGCAGGAGACACAAACGAGAAGGGGCCGCCCGTCGCCCAACATTTCGCTGGCTCGCTGTTCCAGTCGCCGCCCGCGGGGGCGGATTACGTGCTGGCCGTGGTGGGCGATCCCACGAGTGCGGGCTTTGACCCGGCCACGGATGTTTACGCCCTGCCTATCGATAACCTGGTTTTCAGGAGAAGCAGCGGGCCTCCCGGGAGCATGCCTGCGGGCAGTCCGTTTGGGGTGACCGACGGCCAGGTACCTTGACGGCAGCGTGGATCAAGGGTTTACCGGAGACGTGGCCATTGCGCTGGCCCACAGCAACAGTGCGATCGGCGGTCCGGTGTCGATGGCGGCGGTGCGGGGGCAGGCGACGTTCCCCAATCTGACGCACGGTGGATTCGGCACAAACCGGCGGCACGCTGCAAGCGAGCAGCAACGGCACGGCTCGGGGACAAGTCGCCCTTTGACGTGGTTGCCGGCCCGGCTGCAGCGGGCGCTGGCCATCGTCAGCAGGCGCCAGACGCTGGAGCCGGCCAGCCTTCGGCGCCCGTCACAGTCTAGGAGCTGGAAGACCAGTATCAGAACCCTGTGGCGGCCGGTGCGAGCGGGGTAAGGCTGACCCTGAGCAGCACGTCCGTCACGGGCAGCTTCCTGGACACCAACGGCAAGCCGCTGCCAGGCGCGACGGAGGCGCCGCGTGGACGGCGTCTTTCGAGTACCAGGATAACGACGTGGGGACGCCGCACTGACTGTGGCGGCGCCGGCTTCTCCGCAAACGCAGCAAGAAACGGTCACGTTCGCAGCCTTCAGCCTGGTTTTCACGACCGCCCCGCAAACGCCCAGGTGAATCACGGGATGCCGGTCATGACGGTAGCGCTGGAGGACGCACAGGGCCAAATAAATCGTCCGCGCCCACCGGGGAGTGCCCGTCATTTTGAGCAGCAATTCCACTGCAAGTAATCTCTACGCACTCACAGGCGGCCCCTGGCCTCGCGGACATGATCATTCCGCAGGGCGCCACCACGGCCAGCTTCGAGTACGAGGATGGCGACGTCGGCAGAAGGTAACGGCGACGGCAGCGGGCGTGCAGGCGAGCGAGCAAGAGACGGTCACGGGACAGCCGACGTTCCTTACGGGTTCACAATCGATGCTTCGGGCCAGCGCGTTGCGGAACGATCGTGGTTGGGCTCCCGACCTCGGCCGGCGCCGGCGGGGTGACCCTCAACCTGAGCAGCACTTCCAGCGGCGCCACGTTCCTCGACGTTAGTGGCAAGCCACTCCCCACCGCACAATCACGATCCCACAGGGCTCCAGCACGGCCAGGTTCGAGTACCAGGATACAAGTCCAGGAACGCCGACGCTGACCGTCACGCTGTTGTAGGTGTCACGGCCAGCCAGCAGGAAATGGTCACGGCGGCTGCCGCGGCAATTCAAGTCACCAACAGGAATGATTCAGGGCCAGGCACGCTGCGCCAGGCAATCACCGCAGCCAACACAGCTCCCGGCAGCATCACAGTCCGTCTTCGGTGCGCGGTGCGCAGGGACGATTAACCTGCTCACTGCGTTGCTTTCCGCCGTCACGGCAAACATGACGATTGTGGACCGGGGGCCAACTTGCTCACCATCGAACGCAGTACACCTACTGCCTAGTCGCCCTCCGGCATTTTTAGCGGGTAGCAGCCGGCAGACGGTGCTCTGGTCCGATTTACAGCTGTTAAGCCGACAACACGGGCATCGCCAACAGCGGCAACCTGACACTGAAAACGCATGGTCGTCGAGGGCGACCGCGCGACGGGACTCCTTCGCCTGCCGCCCTATGGCTCCCCGGCGGCATCCTTAACGTTGGCACGCTGACCGTGCTGCAAAGCACGATCGCCAACAACTCGACCGCCAATTCTCGTGGCCGCGGGCATCGACAGCGAGGCCGGCGCCGTCGATCATCATCGACTCGACAATCAGCGGCAACGTGGCCAATGAGACTGAACAGCGCGGGCGACGTCGGCATCTACGGCGGCAGCCTGCTGCTGGAGGAACTCCACTATCCACAGGCAACACGCCTGGCGGCCTCGATGCCTTTGGCTATAGCGATATCATCGTCAATACGATTGTTGCCGGTAATATTCCGACGACGTCCAAATTGGCCTGGGCCGCTTGACCAGCCTGGGCCACAACTTGATCGGCATGGCGAGCCGCGCGTTTGCCCAAAAGGAGTACTTCATCGCGAGCGATCTGGTGGGGACCAGCGCCGCTCCTATCAACCCGCCACCGCCACTGCCCGGCCGAGCGACGTCGTGCCGACGACGCCGACCTTCGCGGAGTTGGCGGGTAGCCCGGCCATCGCCGCCGGCGATCCCAGCTACGCGCGGGCAACCGATCAGCGCGGTTTCAGCGCGCGACAATGGGACAATGGACATTGGCGCTATGAATACGCCGCCCAGCCGGTAGTGACGGCAATTAGCCCGGCACAGGGGCTGGCGGCGGGCAGGAACCATCAATAATAACGGGCTCGGGCTTCACTAACGTGCGACGGCCGTGGACTTCGCCCAAACTCCGGCG
>CAWBJR010000009.1:0-22108 GCA_963789085.1 uncultured delta proteobacterium
CAACCGGGTTGGCCGGCAAACTACCTCCCTCCAATGGATTGGACCCGATGAACTACCTGGTCAAACCGCTGAAGCAGCGGGAACTTTATGGCACGGTACAGGAGATACTCGGAGTCGGAGAGCCGCAGGAAATGGCCGCCAATTCACGACTCCGCAATCCTCCTGCGCCCGGCGAAGCCGAGATCGTCGCGCGTCCGCTGCGTGTCCTGCTTGCTGATGACTCGCCTGACAACCGGATGTTGATCCGCGCATACCTCAAGAAGACGCCATACGCGCTGGACGAAGCCGAGAATCGGCAGGCTGGCCTGCAATAGGTACATCGCGGGGGGCATCCAACGTCGTGCTCATGGACATCCAGATGCCGGTGCTCACGGCGATACGGCGGTGCGAATTTTCGCGATTTCAACAGATCAACGTCGCGAGCGAACTCTGCATCGCGCTCCGCCTCGGCGCTGGACGACGCGGTGCGCCGTGCCAAGGACGCCGGATGCGACATGCATGTCAGCAAGCCGGTGAAGAAAACCACCCTGCTCGAGGCGATCGCCAATTCCATTGAGTCGGCCGAAGCTGTAATGAATAGGGATGGCGCCGAGTGGAAGACCATGCAACGCGTGACAGTCAAAGTCGATCCGGATCTGATCGACCTGATCCCCGAGTTCCTTACCCGCAAGCGCGCCGACCTGCAGATCTGAAGGGCGCATGGAAAGCGGCGACCTCGCCACTATCGCGTCGCTGGGCCACAAGATTAAGGGCGAAGGCGGCAGCTTCGGCTTCGACGCGATGAGCGAAATCGGCGCCGCTCTGGAAGCGTGCGGCAAAAGAGGCGATCGCGATTCCGCGCGTATACTTGTTGGCGATCTATCCGATTACCTGAAAAAATTGAAGTGATCGAAGGCCCGCCGGTCGACTGAGCTTCGCTGCCTTTGAGGCTGCGCGCCATACGGCATCAGCCCATCGAAGCTAAGTCCTTCGAATGCGCCTCGGACGACGCCATCTGAGCAAACATAGAAGCAGCATCTGAAGGACGATCTTTTCCATCGATCGCGTGCCCAAGGCGCGCGATCGCCTCGATGCCCGTCAGCGCCTCTCCCGGCGGAGGGAAAGCCTGCGAGATTCGCTGCACGCGTCCTTCGAAGTTGGTGAAAGTGCCGTCGGTCTCCGGATACGTGCCGATTGGCAGTACGTGGTTGGCCATCCGCACCAACTCGTTCGCATCGGTGTCGAGCACCATCAGAAAGTCCAACGCGCCAAAAGCTTTGACGAACTCGGCCTCGCCCATCACGCGAACCAAATCCGCGCGCATCACGATCAGCATCTTGAGTTCGCCGTCCGCGACCGCCTTGGCCAATGCGCCGAGCTGATTGGCCGGAAGTCCCAGCGCCTCAAGGCCGCGGGTAATGGGATCCTTGTTCGCGCGAATGAGGAAGTTATCCTCGCCGCTCGCGCCGATCGGCGTGAAACTAACCATCGCGATTCGATCGGAGCCGATGGTGTCGCGCATCAGGCGCTTGAGCGCGAAGGCTTCCTCGTTGGTCGCCTGCGCGCCGACGACCGCGCCAATCGCGCGCGGGCCGTACGCCTTTTGACCGTCTCGATATTTGCGGCGATGCGACGCGCCGCGACGCCCCACTCTTCCGGCATCAGGCGGTCGCGATCCTGGTAAAGCGGCGCGGTCACCCGCGTCTCGGTTTGCAGCTTGACGAAGTCGTGCCGGCCCTCATCGCACATCCAGTAGGAATTTACGTCCGGATTGTAACGCGGCTTGTAACGATAGATGCGCGCGCGCTGATGATGGATATCGATCGCGCATCCGCGCTCGCATCCGGCGCAAACCGATTGCGCACGATGCAGGTACCATACGCGCATGCGGAAGCGAAAATCCTTTTCGGTCAGCGCGCCGACCGGGCAAATATCGATCACGTTGCCGGCGTATTTGTTGGTCACCGGCTTGCCCGGATAGATGTCGATTTCGTCGTGATCGCCGCGATTGAAAATCGCCAGCTCGCTGGTATGCGTGACCTCGTCGAAGAAACGCGTGCATCGCGCGCACAGCACGCAGCGCTCTTGATCGAGCATCACATCGGAGCCGATGTCGATCGCCTTACCCTTGCGCACTTTCTTGCCGAGCGGAAAGCGCGAGGGTTGCTCATCGAACTCCATGTAGTAGTCCTGCAGCTTGCACTCGCCCGCCTGATCGCAGACCGGGCAATCGATCGGATGATTGATGAGCAGAAACTCCAGCACCGCCTTCTGCGCGGCCTTGGTCTTGGCGCTTTGAGTATGCACCACCATGCCTTCAGCGACGCGCGTGTTGCATCCGATCTGAAGCTTGGGCGCCTTCTCGACCTCGACCAGGCACATCCGGCAATTGCCGACGATGGTCAGCGCGGGATGATAGCAGTAATGCGGGATTTCGATTCCGAGCCGCTCGGCGGCCTGGATTAGATTGATCCCGTCGGGCGCGTCGACTTCCTTGCCGTCGATGGTGAGCTTCGGCATCTAACTGTCCTGAATTTCTGTTACGCCGCGGCCTTCGCAGCGCTGGCGTTGCGATCCTTAAATGGACAACGTCCGAGCCGCACGTGATCCTCGAACTCGCTGCGGAACTTCGGCACGAAGCTCTTCACCGGCATCGAGAGGCTGTCAGCGAGCACGCAAATGGTATTGCCTTCCATGTTGCTCGAGACATCGATGAGCAACTGCAGGTCTTCCATCTTGCCGCGTCCGTCTTCGAGGTCGGTCAGCAACTTTTCGATCCAGCCACATCCTTCGCGGCACGGCGTGCACTGCCCGCATGACTCATGATGATAGAAGTGCGCGACGGTCTTCAGCACATCGACCATGCACGTCTCATCGTGCATCACCATCACGCCCGCGGTACCCATCAGCGATCCGGCCGCACGCACCGAATCGAAATCCATGTTGACCTTGAGCGCCTCATCGGCGGTGAAAACCGGAAACGATGATCCTCCAGGGATCACCGCTTTGAGCTGCTTGCCGCCGAGGATACCGCCGCCGACACCGTAGATGAGATCCTTCAGCGGAAAGCCCATCGGCAACTCATACAGGCCGGGCAGATTGACATGGCCCGAAAGGCAGAACAGCTTCGGCCCCGGGCTCTTCTCCGGGCCGATGCTCTTATACCAATCGGCGCCGCGATTGATGATGTGCGGAATGTTGGTCAGCGTCTCGACATTGTTGACGACCGTCGGCGAACTGAACGCCCCTGAATCGCGGGAAACGGCGGCCGGTTGCGAGGATACGCGCGCTTGCCCTCGAGCGATTCGAGCAGTCCCGTTTCCTCGCCGCAGATGTAGGCGCCGGCGCCGCGATGGGTCCATATTTCCACATCGAAGCCCGAGTTCATGATGTTCTTGCCGACGAGTCCCGCCGCGCGCGCTTCTTCGATCGCGGCATCGAGGATTTGCTTTTGTACCGTGAACTCGCCGCGCAGATAGACGTAGCAGGTATGCGAGCCGACCGCGCGGCAGGCAGATCAGGATGCCTTCGATGATCCCGTGCGGATCGTTTTCGAGCTGATAGCGATTGGCGAAGGTGCCGGGCTCGCTCTCGTCCGCGTTGCAGCATACGTAGACCGGCTTCTTCGATTCCTTCGGAATGAAGCTCCACTTCGTTCCGGTCGGAAACGCCGCGCCTCCACGCCCGCGCAGGTTGGAATTCTTCACCTCATTGATGATCTGATCGGGCGTCCAGTCGAACAGCGCTTTTTTGAGCGCGTCGTATCCGCCATGCGCGCGATATACTTCAAGCTTGCGCAGATCCGGGATGTCCAGCCAGCGAGTAAGAATTCTTTCCATCGATATGTATTTGAACGATTAGCGATTCTTCTAGCGAACCGGCGCGTCGTGCTTGGTTTCAAGCGCCATCATCTTTTGCTTCTGCCCTGGATTTTCCGCTGCAACGCCATCAGCGCGTCGAGCACCGATTCCGGCCGCGGCGGGCACCCGGGAACATAAACGTCAACCGGCACGATGCGATCGATGCCCGGCAGCGTGGAGTAGTTGTCATAGAAGCCGCCGGTCGACGCGCACGCGCCGAACGCCATCACCCATTTGGGCTCGGCCATCTGGTCGAACACGCGCCGCAGGATCGGTTCCTGGCGCACCGTCACGGTTCCGATGACCATCAGCAAATCGGCCTGGCGGGGGGTGAAGCGCGGCAGCAAAGCGCCGAAGCGGTCGATGTCGTAGGGCGTCATCGAGAGCGACATATACTCCATCGCGCAGCACGCGGTCGCGAACGGATACGGGAAAATCGAAAACTTGCGCGCCCATCCGATCGCTTTATCGAGCCGGGTCAGGACCGCGGTATCACCGAGCAGGATTCATCGCCGCCCTGCGTTAGGCGTTCAGTCTGCGTGTCGTCAGCCATTGATGATGTGCCTCTTGATTGCGATCCCTAAGGTATCAACCGCATCGATGCGAGGGTCAACAATTCCTAATGAATGGGATGTTGCGAATGAAGTGCAACTTGGCGAGAGCCTACGCGGCCAATCTATTTTACAGAAGGCGGATCAACAGCCTCGCTTTGTTATTTTTCTCAATATACCCGCAACACCCCGGCGCCGCGGATGCGATCCTGTTTCAATTCGATCAATGCCTCGGTCGCTTGCTCGAGGCCGAAGAATTGCGTGTGCGTGTGAATGGAATCTCGCCCGCAATCTGCAAGAACTCTTCGCCATCGGCGCGCGTGTTCGCCGTGACGCTCCGGATCTCGCGCTCCTCGAAGAGATGCTTCTCATAATCGAGCGATGGAATCGCCGTCAGGTAGATGCCTGCAATCGCAAGCACGCCGCCGCGATCGAGCGCCTCCATGCACGAGGGCACGAGGTTGCCTGCCGGCGCGAACAGGATCGCCGCGTCTAGTTTCTTCGGCGGACGATCCTCCGCGTTGCCGACCCAATCCGCGTCCATGCTCTCGGCGAGCGCGCGATGCGTGCCCCGCGCGTCATCACGTACACGGTGCATCCCCAATGCTTCAGCACCTGCATCGAGAGATGCGCCGAGCCCGAAGCCATACAGCCCCACCGTCATGCCGCGCGCGATGGCGGCGCGTTTGATGGCGCGATATCCGATGATGCCCGCGCATAGCAGCGGCGCCGCTTCCTCATCGCCGAGCGCGTCGGGAATGCGATACGCGAAGTCCTCGCGCACCGATGCGTATTCGGCGTAGCCGCCGTCGTGATCGTAACCGGTGAACTTCGCATTGGGGCAAAGATTCTCGCGTCCGCGCTGGCAATAGATGCACACGCCGCAAGTCTCGCGCAGCCACGCGATGCCGACGCGCTCGCCGATGCGATAGCGCTTGCATCCGGCGCCAAGCGCCTCGACGATGCCCACCACTTCATGGCCGGGGATGACGTGCGCGCGATGCATCGGCAAGTCGCCCTCTGATACGTGCAGGTCGGTGCGACATACGCCGCAGGTCTTCACGCGCACGAGGATTTCATTTGCCTGCGGCTCCGGCCGCGCGACATCGGCAAGCGCGAGCGGATGCTCCTCGATCGGTCCGGGAATATTAACCGTCATCGCTTTCATGTTGCGATTATAGGCTCCGCATCAACCAAGGCAGAATTCCTCGGCTGGCCTCCCTTTTTCGTTGGGCATCCGGAAGATGCTCGCCGAAACGCGAAATTGCTGGGCGAAATCGTCGCACGAAGCAAATACAGATGCTCTAATTCCCTCAGTTAATGCACATCCGGCGGCGTGCTAGAATCATCGCAAGTGTTCGAGTTCGACAAATACGATCCCAAGTTGCATCGCGAGGCACCTGCGACGCCCGCAATGAGTTACATGCCGGCCGACGATGTTGCCGCGATTTCGTTCCTGCATTGGGGCGAGCATTGCGTCGAATGCGCCGCGCCTGCCTGCTATGCAAGCTGCGACCTCTATCAGCCGCGCTCCGACACTGCGCTGCCGCCGCTTCGCGTTCGGCGCGTACAAGAATCCCTCGTTCCGTTCGATGCGCGGATACGGCGTCGAAGTGTCATTCAAGAAGTGGGCGAAGATCGAGGCCTTCGGCGATACCGCCATTCATCCGGTCGATACTGTGCTGCGATGGGAGCGGCTGGTCGAGGCGGGCGCGCCGATCGCGAACGTCGCGGGACGCCTCGTGAAGCGCGCCGGCGGCTATCGCATCTGGGGCGAGCTGACCTACACAGCGACGGAAAAGTTAACTCGCCGGCTCAACCGGAGCGGAATCGAGGGACCGCAGGCCGAAGCTTTTCTCCTCGAGGTCTACAATCCGACCGAAAGCGAAATCCGTCTGCAGATCATCTTCGCGGTTTCCGCCGATGACGTGACGCGCAATGGCACATCAGCCGCCGATGGTTCCTCCATCGATCAATACCGTCGCGCTGCCGCCGGGCTATTCGCGCCATGAACTTCCCGCGCGATGCTTCCGCTCGATCCTCGATCGCGGCGCGCCGTTCAAAATCACCATGGTGCCGGAGGCCGACAACAACGGCCGCCTGGTTTTCCTCACCGCCGATCTGGTGAAGTTCAAAGCGCGGCCGCGCCGCGAGCGGCGACGCTCGTAAGATCAAATGCGTGGTGTGGGACCTCGACAATACTCTGTGGAAAGGCACGCTGGTCGAGGGCGACGACGTTGTATTGAATCCCGGCCATCGCCGAGCTGCTGAAATATTTCGACGAGCGCGGAATCCTGCTCAGCGTCGTCAGCAAGAACGATTTCGATCCCGCGTGGAAGAAAGCTGCGGCAATTCGGCGTCGCGGAATATTTCCTCTATCCGCAAATCGACTGGATGCCGAAGAGCCAGAAAATCCGCAACATCGCGAAGAGTCTCAACATCGGGATCGATAGCTTCGCGTTCATCGACGACAACCAGTTCGAGCTCGACGAAGTCGCGAGCGCGATTCCGGAGCTGCTGCCGATCAATGCGAACTGGATCGCGTCGCTCAAATCCGATCCGCGTTTTCAGGGCAGCGTTACCGAAGAATCACGCCAGCGCCGCAAGATGTATCAGCAGCAGGTCGCGCGCGAGAACGAGGAGCAGGGCTTCGGCGACGATTACCTCGGGTTCCTCGCGTCATGCGCGAATCACGCTGGAAATCGGCGGATACTCTGACACCGATAGCCGAGCGCGTCGCGGAGCTGGTGCAGCGCACCAATCAGCTCAATTTTTCCGGGCGCAAATATTCGCGCGACGAACTGCAAAAAGTCATCGCCGACCCGGCGCTCGGGAAATATGTGTTGCGGGTGAGCGACAAGTACGGATCCTATGGCACGGTCGGCTTCTGCCTCGTCGAGACACGCCCAGCGACGCTGGAAGTGCTCGACTTCATGCTGTCATGCCGCGTGCAATCGAAGTTCATCGAGCAGGCGCTCTTCAGCCACCTGCTCGCGCATCACAATCCCGCCGGCGCGAAAGCGATTTGGGTGAATTTCAAGAAGACCGACCGCAACACGCCGGCGTACAACGTCCTGTGCGCGATCGGCTTCGAAGCCTGCGACGGCGCCCGCGACGAGAATTGATCATGGAATGATCCTGCACACGACCGAGCCGCTCCGATGCGATTTCATCGACGTGCGATGCTGCGATGCTTCCGACGCGCGCCCGTCGAATCGAGAGCTCTGACGATCTGTGAGCCAATGGCCACGCAGCCTGAATCGCGCGAAACGCGCCGGCGCGATGGATTCGCAGCGCCGCGCATCGCGTCGCGGCTGCTCAAGTTTCTCATCAGCCTCGCATTTTATGCCGTTGGCTGAAAGCTGGCGCGCTCGTACTTCAGACTCAGCGGGCAAAGTCTCCGCCGCCGAGCGCCGTCGTCATTTACTATCATCATGTGCTGAAGGAATCAGCGCGCGAGCTTCGCGCGCCAGCTCGATCATCTCGTGCGCTGGACCACGTCCACTGCGTGGCGACTATCGCGAGCCGCTGACGCCACGGACGCTGCGCGCTATTCGATCGTCACGGTCGATGACGGATGGAAAAGCTTCGCTGACAATGCGGTCCCGGAACTCAAAAGCGAAATATTCCGGTCGCGATGTTCGCGATTTCCGATCGTCTCGGGCCAGCGTCGACGGCATCGAATTCGATCGCCTCGTGACGCCCGATGAATTGCGCGCGCTGACCTCCGTAGCGTGACGATCGGATCGCATACCGCTTCGCATGCGAGGATGACGGCGCTGAGCGACTCAGGAAGCGTGCGCGAGAACTGCGCGAATCGCGCGGGCAGCTCGCAGCGATCCTCGGGCATGATGTCACGATGTTCTGTTTTCCATACGGTGAGTATAGCGACGAGTTGATCCCGATATGCCGCGAGGCCGGCTACATCGCGTCTTCACCTGCATGCCCGAGCTCGGCCAATCCTCGGAGTTCGTGGTTGGGCAGGGTGCGGGTCGATCCGACCGACTGGCCGCTCGAGTTTCATCTCAAGCTGATGGGCGCGTATCGATGGCTGCCGATGGCGATCGCGCTAAAGCGGCGCCTGCTCGCGACCGTCCGCGGCGGCTCAAACGCCGGATCCGCAACCGCGCCGAAGGTCTTGCTCGCAGTCAGGCTTTCATTGAAACTTCAGGCTCTCATCGAATGGAAGAGGGCGACTGCGGGCGGCATCTGATCGAGGACGCTTCTGACGCTGCGCCTCGTCCTGTTCCATAGCGAACATTCGGTAGCGTTCCCCTATCGCCCAAACCAGCCCAAACAAAAGTCCGATCAGCCCGGTAGAAGTCGCCGAGCGAAGCCTCCGAAATGTTATGCAGCAGGCATGGAATCACCACCAGCAGCGCGAGCGGTTTCAGGTTCCACGGGTCATCTTCGCCGCATCGCGGACCACCACGGCCGCAACACGATGAAGAGCCAAAACATCGTCGCCGGAACACCGACGCCGATCGCATGGTCGAGATAGCCGTCGTGCAGCGAACTTTGCGCGCCCTCATCCCACGGCCCATACCAGATGGGAAAATATTTGTTCTCGAAAATCGCGCCGGCGACTGAGTAGCCGTAACCGATGAGCGGGCGGCGTTTGATTTCCTGAACGACGTAGGCCCACATTTCGGTTCGGCCGGTCAGCGTGGTGACATCGCCGCGGCTCGTGTACTCGCTCAGACTATGGCCAAACAACGGAAGCGCGGCGACACGGAAGACTACGGCCGCCGCCATCAGCAGGATGCCGCGCAGGCGATAGCGCCAGAGAGGTACAGCGTGCCTCCCAGCCCAACGCGATGAAGGGGGTGCGCGAGTCGGCGATCCGCATTCGCCGATTGCCAGTAAGGCGAACAACGCCAACCACTTCTTCTTCCGCTGCTCGAAGCGATTCCAGAACGCGAGGGTCGGACCGACCGTCGCGAGCATCAGGACGCCGACCTCATTTGGATTGTTAAGATGCCGCGAAAGCGCTAGACATTGTCGTTCGCTGACGAGGTCCGGGACGTCCCACGTGATGCTGCGCGGCAACCCACCGCTACCAATGCCATGATGATCACGAACACACCGCATCCGATCAGGAAGCGCTCGATCATGCTGGTCATATCGGCGGGATTCCGTGATCTCGAAAGCGAGGGTGCTGATGGCGCAAAAAACCAGCATCGAATCGCCCAGCCGCACGATCGAGTAATGGGGCGCGAGCGAATAGGTAACGGTGACCAGCGCCCATAGGAAATAGATCGAATAAAGTCGAAACCGCCGCGACGAAAAATTCCCTTCCTCCACACCGGAAAGACACACGGAACGCAAAACAAGCGATCAGCCCATAATGGATCGCCGCGCGCAGCGCGCCCTCGAGGTAGAAAATCTTGATCAAGATCGCGATCAACGTCAACGGCACAATCAGCCATCCGCGATCGATACGCGTATACGCCGCCGCCTTGTAGACCGCAAACGCGCCCGCTAGTCCGATTATCCCCAGTGCCGGGAAATATGAGCCGCCATTGAGCATGTAGATCGCGAGGAGCAGACATTGCGACGGCGATCAGCAGGAACCCGCGGCGCGGGCCATCATCGGAATATACCAGCAGGCTGGATTGCGCCATCGCTCAACGCTCCGAAGGAGGCTGTCACGACATCAGGGGTCGAAGAAGAATTTTTGTCGGTTGCCAACTTGTCTCCAAAGCAACCGGATTCGCGGCCGTCAGCATGGCGCGCTGACGCGAGGTAGGGCCTGGATCTAGGTTACCGACCCATTCATCCGAATCAATATGGGCGATCGGGATGAAGAGGACACCGATTGCGCCGCGCATGAGGTAAGTTGGACTTACCGGGCCAACCCGGGTGGGAGGGACAATGGAGACATCACCGGCAACATCGCTATCGCGACTCGAAGCCGACTTTTTCAGCGGCCTCAATAGCGTCGTCGAGCCTTATCTGCGCGCCGGTTTCGGCACTCCCGGCTTTTGCGCGAACGGCATCGTTCTGATCGAGACGACCGGGCGCAAAACCGGCCGCATCATCAACGTTCCACTGATGGCGATGTCGGTCGGCGACGTTGTCATCGTGAGCACCGTGCGTGCGCGCCGCTCACAATGGATCCGTAACGTCGCGGCGAATCCCGAAGTGCGCTTGTGGCTGCGCGGACGTGCGCACGAGGCGCGCGCGTTTGTAATTGGCGATGGCGCCCGCAGCACCGATCGCATGCGCATGCCGCTGCGCGTGCGCGCGATCGCATCGATGCTGCATCCGCTGACCATCACCGACAATCTCGCGTTTGCGGTGCTGACAACCTAACCCCGGCCTTTTCCTTCAGACACGTAGGCCTCTTCGCCTTCGCGACCTTCAACCTGCGCACATCGAGGCGATTGCCGGTGTTCTCGTCGATCACGACCGGACGAACTTCCTGCTCCGTTTCGCGATCGAACAACGCGATCGGCGCGCCCTTCGCGCCCCATAGCCAGTCGCTACCCCATCGCCACATCGCAGCGAGGACGTCCCAGAACGCGCCTGCCCTTCTCCGTCAGGCGATACTCATAGCGCGGCGGATGCTCCTCATATGCGACTTTGTCCAGCAGGCCGTCGGCGACCAGGCGATCGAGGCGCTTGGTGAGCACCGCGCGAGGCACGCCCAGCGAGCGCTGGAAATCCTCGAATCGGCGGCGGCCGAGGAACGCCTCGCGCATCACCAGCGGCGTCCACCAGTCGCCGATCAGATCGGTGGTGCGCGCAATGGGGCAGGGCCACCTGTCGAAACGCGTGCGGCGCATCAGCCGATCGCCTCGATACGCGCGGGCACATGCTTGTGAAACGGCGTGCCGGCGATCCAGTCGCGATGGTCCGAGGCGGTCAACTCGTTGGGCGCGACTCCGTTGATGACGATTCGGCCATCGGTATCTGGATAATCGAGACCTCCTCCATTTGGTAGCGAAACATGACCGGGTTGAAGGCGATCGCTCACCTCGACCACCGCCTCCGCACTGCCGCGCCGGTGGTGATGCGCACGCGGCCACCGCTCGCGACGCCGAGCGAGTCGCGCATCGGCGGGACTCATCCGCAGCGCGCCGTCGCGATCCTTCGCGCGCCACTCGGGATTGCGAAAGATCGTGTTCGCCGTCGACGAGCGCCGTTCTCCCGCGCTCAGCACGAAGGGAAATTGCGGGTCGCTCTCCGCTTTTTCATCGGCGAGCGATTTCAATTCCTCGATCAGTTCGGGAATGTCGAGCTGGATGCGGCCGTCGGGCGTTTTGATGCGCCGCCAGCTCTCGTCGTAATCGTCGATCGTAAACGTCACGCCGTCGCGGCCATTGAGGATCGCATCGAAGAGCGCGTTGCCGAGTTCGGCGACCGTCGCCCGAAAAGCCCGCGCGCCGCACCGCCTCGGGATACGTCATCGCGCAGTTCTGCGCCGCGCCCCACATGATCGCGGCGGCCTCGTTGCCCTTGCCCAGCGTCGGCCCGAGCGTCTCGTAGAGCACGATCGGCGTCAGCGAGCCGAGCGTGGGATTTGCGGAGGTCGCCTGCAGAAATGCCATCGCGTATTCGTTCCGTCCCTTCGCCGCGGCCTCGTGCAGCGGCGCGAGGTCTTCGTCTTTCAACACGCCCATCGCGCGAACCAGCCGCCGATGGATCTCGGCCTCGGGCAGCGTGCCCGGCGAGCGGCTCGATGATCGGCGCGCGCAGGTAAAAGGAGTTATGCCGGAAAGTCGAAGGTGAAAAACGTCGCTTCCCACTTCTCATACTGCGACGACGCGGGCAGCACGTAATGCGCGTGGCGCGCGCGTCTCGGTCATCGCGACGTCGATCGCGACCACGGTGTCGAGCGAATCGATCGCCTCGCGCATCCGCTGGCTGTCGGCGAGCGAATGGATCGGGTTGGCGCTCTCGACGATCATCGCGCGAAAGCGATTGCGGATGATCAGTGAGGATTTCATCGGGAATCACGTTGCACGGAATCATGCCGCCGATAATCCGATGGCCTCCGACCGGGCTGCGGCGATCCTTCATCACGTCGCCTACCAGCCTGCCCATGCTGGTATGCAGGTTCATTCCGCCCTTGCGCGCCGAAGTTTCCGGTGATGCAGAAAATCAGCTTCTCGAGATACGAGTTGAGTGTGCTGTGCGGCGCCATCTCGATGCCGAGATCCTCGAGCACCGAGACTCCGCCGGTCGCGCGCGCGATGCGCCGCGCCACCTCGCGCACTTGATCCTCGGTGACACCCGCGCGCGCGCAGTAGTCAGCGATCGGAATCGCCGCGAAGCGCATCGAAAAGATCCGCACCGCCGGTCGCGTGCTCGCGCAGAAAATCGTGCGCGAGGAGGTCCTCCTGCACCATCACCGCGAGAATCGCGCTGAGACAGAACGCATCGGTGCCGGGACGCACTGGAAGATGATAGTCGGCCAGCTCGGCGGTCTCGGTGCGGCGCGGATCGATCACGATAAGCGCGCGATTCGGATCGGCGGAAATCTTGCGCAGCGTCGGGCGCGCGGCCTGGAAGCCATGCGACTGCCACGGATTCTTGCCGACGAAGACCGCGACCTCGGCAATGCTCGAAATCGGGCGACGGACGCCCTCCGGTGAGGCGGCCCTCGACCCAGAACTCGCCGGTCTTCTCCTGCGCCAGCGCATTGGAGGCATAGATCGAGCCGAGCGCGCGCCGCGTCGCGGTGCTGTAGGCGCCGCAGAGATGGTTCCCCTGCCCGCCGCCGCCATAATAGAAGATGCTCGCGCCGCCGAACTGATCGCGCACCCGCATCAGGCGCGCGGCGACTTCGGCAATCGCGGTATCCCAATCGATCTTCTCGAAGCTGCCGTCGGCGCGCCGGCGCATCGGCGAATCGAGGCGGTCCTTGCCGCTCTGGTAATAGTCGATGCGCTGCGCCTTCTCGCATGCGTATCCGTGCGAGGCGACGTGGTCCTTGTTGCCGCGCACGCGCGTGATGCGGCGTCCTCGACCTTGACCTCGAGGCCGCAGTTAACGCTGCATAGGATGCAGGCAGTCTTCGTCCATCCGTCCGATGCTGCCGGGGAAATGGTGGCGCCCATGTTGATACTCCATCTGAGTTCATCAAGCGAACTATTGAGTTCAACAAGAGAATGAACTATCGGCGTCTGAGGTGCAAGCACAGATCGGGCAGCTCTAATGCTGCGTAGGCGCCTCCGAAAAAGACACCGGCCCGCCGTCAGGCGAGCCGGTGTTGAGGCCTATAGATGATAGCGCGGTCGCGCGATCAATCGCCCGAGAAGGCGTGCCCGCCCTCTGCCGCAGCGGTTAAAGCCTGGGTGGTGAACCAGCTTCGATCTACCGCGCCCATGTTGATGAACCATGAGTCGCGCGAAGGAGCATGCGCCGATGGATGATAACACACGGTAGCAAAACCGCTCTGAGTGTTAACCGTCGAGGAACCGACCTGGAACAGCCGCTTGAACGGATAGATCGCGATTCTCGCGTCGGGTTCCGAGCGGTCCGAGTAGTACGTCCACGAGACGTAGTTGTTGAACAACTGGCCCGCACGATCGTAGGTGTCGCCGGACATCACGAAGTCGGCTTCGGAGTCGATGTAAAGGATCTCGTGATCGTAGAGCGAGCTGAAACCACCGCGCGGGCGCGCCTCGATCAGGAAGTTGTGGCGAATCTCCCATGGATCGGGGCAATGGCTCGCGCCGCCGTCGGTCGGGCATTGGATGTCCGGCGAATGGCCGACGTTAATCGCGCACAGCATGTTCTTCTCGCCCAGGAACTTGAAATTGTAAAACTCGTTCTTGCCGCTGAAGCCCTCGTAGTGATTCGGATCGTAGGCTTGCGGTCCGGTCGCGCTGTCCATGATCGCATAGTTGATGCGGCGTACTCGGCGCGAGCCCGGCGTGTAGGACCAGATATCGTCGTCGCGCTGCGCGGCGGCGTAGCGATAGCGGATGAAACCGGCGCCGCGATCGCTCTGCGGCGCGAGGACCGGATAGAGCAGGCTCAGAAAGTAACGGCCGGTGCTCTTGAAGTCGGGATCGATCGGAACCGGATCGACTTCAGTGCGGCCGACTTCGTTGTATCCGGCGTAGTGGCCGACTTCATAGTCGTTGATTTCGCGATACGACTTATTGAGCCCCCAATAGGTGCTGGGGCAATCGAACCAGCGCAGATCGTAGTCGTCGCTGGAAATCGGACGAAACGCGACGTTCCACATGATCTTCTCGGCGGCATGCGCGTCATTTGCGTCGAGGATCGGGAACGGTTCGCCCGAGACATAGCCGACCAGGCTGCGGCTGTCGGGCGAGAGCCTGACCTGCGCGGAATATTTTTCCGTCGCCTCCTTGTAGGGCGGCGGCCAATCGATCCGCTCGGTCGGCACGATCTTCAGCGACATCCCATGTTGGATGCGAAGATATTCGCCAGGACTCACCAGATCCTTGACCTTGCTTGCGTTGTCGGGGGAAATGAAATCCCCAGGCTTGACCTGCGCGATGGCGGGTGAAGCCGTCACAAATGCAAACAGGGCGCCCGCTGCAACGGCTGCCGCGGCGCTCCTCACGAATCTACCAAAATGCTGCATCAGAATTTTTTCCTCCCCATCGTCTCGGCTTTTTCCGGGACATCAACGGTACCAAATGCACTGTCCGAGTACCATTGTTACCGCCTGATCGTCAACCGAATTAGCCGGGCGGGCGACATTTTCCTCGCCAAGAAGACCCTTCACCGACTATAGGCACGCGCAAGCCGCTACGGCTGCCAAACTGACGCGCGTCGATCGCTCGGCACTAACTCCGTATCAAGTTCATCAAATGAACTATTGAGTTCAACAAGAGAATGTACTAGCTGTTATCGCAATGCGAGCGGTTCAGCATTGCAGGTCGCACCATGGAAACCGGCGCGCCGACGACTTAACATCGTAGCCTCGACGCTCTGATTCGAGGAGTAGAGAATCATGATCCGCAAGTTCAAGTTCGAGGACGAGATCTACAATTCGCTCGCCTGCCTGCCGATGGCGGCGCGGCGCAAGCTCGACCAACTCGGCCTAAAGATCGGCCTCGAGCAATGGCAGCATCTGTCGCGCGGCGAGCGCCTGATGATTTGTCACGCGCCCATCGCGACCGAAGACGAGGTTGATGCGCTGCGGTTATTTGTCAACGAGGTCACGCTCGCCAAGTGCGGCAGCGCGCCGAAACCGCTATCCGAAGAAAAGCGCCAAGGAGTAAATCCTCCCGAGGCGGTGCCGACGCGGCTGGTGGAGAGCGCGCAGAAAAGTGGCGTCGCGCTGACGCAGGCGGCATGGTCGGTTCTCGATGACGACGAGCGCTACGCGCTGATCAAGCTCGGCGTCGAGAAGGAAAGCCATAAGCTGAAAGCGGCGCTCGAAGAGTTCGTGAAGTAACACGAGGCGCGATTTCATCGCGCATCATCATAAGGAGATTTTGATGGAGAGCATTCGTTTTGACGACATCGAGAAACTGAAGTCGAAGATCAGCAAGGACTACGGCCCGTGGAGCGAGCCGATCGACGTAAGCCAGGAGAAGATCAATCGCTTCGCCGATGTGACCGGCGATCATCAGTGGATTCATATCGACATCGAGCGATGCAAGAAAGAGAGTCCGTTCGGTGGACCGGTCGCGCATGGATTTCTGACCCTCAGCCTGCTGCCCGCGTTTCAAACCAAAACGGATTGGACCGTCACCGGATTTCGCAACGTAGTGAACTACGGCGGCAACAAACTGCGCTTCATCTCGCCGGTGCCCGCGGGCGCGAAGGTGCACGCGCACACCCGGATCGTCGCGGTCGAGGCGCGTCCGCAAGGCACCCAGGTGACGCAGGAGACCAGCGTCCATGTGGTCGGCAACGATCGTCCCGCGCTCACCTATGAAGGCATTTTTCTCTACGTAAAGTAGGACTACTCCTATGGCTGACAAGAAGCTTCCAGTCGCGGTCGTTACCGGCGTCGGGCCCGGACTCGGCGCGGCATTGGCGCGCCGTTTCGCGAAAGGCTATGCAGTCGCGATCAATGCGCGTAGGCCGGATTTCATTCACTCGCTCGCGGGAGAGATCCGCAGCGCGGGTGGCGAGGTCCTCGAGACGCCTGCCGATATCGGCGATCCCGCGCAAGTCGCCGCGATGTTCAAGACGATTCACGAACGCCTCGGCTGTCCGGAAGTACTGCTTTACAACGCCGGCAGCGGCCAGTTCGGCAGCATCGTCAACGTCACGCCCGCGCAATACGAGGCGGACTGGCGCGTCAATGCGCTCGGCGCATTCGTATGCGCGAAGGAAGCCGCGCCTCATATGATCAAACACGGGCGCGGCGTGATGCTGTTCACCGGCGCGACCGCGGGCGTGAAGGCGGGCGCGCGGTCGGTATCGTTCGGCCCGGCGAAGTTCGCGATGCGAGGATTGGCGCAATCGCTCGCGCGCGACCTCGGTCCGAAGGGCATCCACGTCGCATGGATCAACGTCGATGGTTCCATCGACATCCCGGGCGCAAAGTCGGCAACTACACAAGCGAGGACATGCTCAGCCCCGAGGCGATCGCCGAGACCTACTGGCACCTGGCGCATCAGGATCGCAGCGCATGGACGATGGAACTCGAGGTGCGTCCGTTCAAGGAAAAGTTCTGACTCGAGGCTAAGGTAAATCGCGGAGCCGAGACCCGAAGGGGCGCGTAGCGCCGCGCCGCAGGCGCTCGCGAGGCGGAGCGAAGCGAAGTCGAGCGAAAATATAAAAATGGTCAAATTCGATCACATGGCGATGCCGGTCAGCGATCCGAAAGCCTCGCGCGACTGGTATGTGAAGAACTTCGGGTTCGAGGTCGAATTCGAAAACCCCGGCGTCATCGCGATCAAGGACGACGCCGACTTCACCATCTTCCTCTATAAGCCGACCGGCGCGCTCGCCGGCGCCAAGGTCACCATCACGCTGCAAGTCAAGGATGTCGAGTCGAAGCATCGCGAGCTGGTCGCGGCCGGAGTGAAGTTCGACAAGCCGCCCGGCAAATACTTCTGGGGCTACGGCGCCGAGTTCTTCGATCCCGACGGATACCTGCTCAACCTGTGGGACGAAGTCTCGATGCGCGAGAAGGGCGGCGGATGAGGAGGAAGTCGCGCCGGCTGTGAACGAAAAGCGCGGCGCGCTCGAACTGCTGCGGCGTCCGGACTTCCGCCGTCTGTATATCGCCGTCGCCGTGAGTGAACTCGGAGACGCATTTCAATACATCGCGATCATGTGGTTCGCGCTGCTCAAGGGCGGACCATCGGCGTCGTCGCGGTGCGGCTGGCCGACAGCGTGCCCGCACTGGTGTTCGGCTTTCATGGCGGAATCGTCGCCGACAAACTGAATCGCAAACGCACGATGATCGCCGCCGACCTCACCCGCGGCGCGATTCTCGTCCCGGTCGCGATCGCGGGACTCACTAACACGTTGCCGCTGTGGGGTTTGGTGCTTGCGGCATTTTTCATCGAGACGGCAACCTCCTATTTTGCGCCGGCCTATAGCGCGATGCTGCCCGCGCTGGTCGCACGCGAGAACGTGCAGGAGGCCAACGGGCTTATTGCCGCGACCACCAATGCGCTATCCATCGGCGGATGGGCCGCCGCGGCGGGGTTGCTCGCGATTGCGCCGATCAGCACCTTTTTCGCGCTCAACGCCGCCTCGTTCTTCCTCTCCGCGCTGTTCATCAGTCGTATCGCGGAGCGCGAGGCCGGCGCGATCGCGCGCATCGATGCGCCGCGCATTCGCGAGGCCTTCGATGCGATCCGTCCGCTTCCCGCAATCGCGATCGGCACGATCGTGCTCGGCCTTGCCGTGACGGTTTCGTCGGGAACCTGGATTGCCGGCGTGCCGGACCTGATTCGCGTCGTGCTGCATCGCGGCGCGGGCGGATTTTCGATCGTGATGGTTGGCTATGCGGTCGGGTCGGTCGCCGCCGGCGCGATACTCGCGCGCTTTCCGATCGCGAACAAAGCCCGCGCGAGTATGTTGGCGTGGACATTCTACCTGCCTGCGTACGCCATGCTCGCGCTGGCAAACTCGCTTCCCGTCGCCATCGCCGGAGCATTCGTTTCGGGCCTCGGACAGGTCGCCGCGGCAACCTTGCTCCGCTCCGCGGCGCAGGAGCGAATCGCCGATAACGTCCTGGGTCGCGTGATGGGAATGATCGAGTTGATCTATCGCGGCGCACACGCGACCGGACTCATGCTGGTGTCGCCGCTGTTCGTGGTGGTCGCTCCGCGCACGATGTTCGCGGCCTCTGCCGTTGCGATTCCGATTTTCGGCATCATCGGCGCCATGCTCGCGGGATACGCGGAGCGGCGCACCATGATGACCTAACCCATAGCCCCCTCCTTTGAGCGACACCGGCATCGGTCCGACCAGGTGTGACTGACTTGCATTCGCCGCATAGACGATCGCCTCTTAATGAACAACTCAATTTGCCATCGGTATGCCTGTATGCTAACAAGATGTGTTGATTGTCCGTCACTCTGTAGACAAGCGGCGGGAGGACAACATCCAGGTGATACTTACGAGGATAGTTGTAACTGCTGCGATGGTGCTTGCCTCCGGATGTTGCACAGTGCCCGCAGGCCGCTTTAAAGCGCTGGCAGATTCCACCTTGCAACTTAAGCAGGTCGGAACGCAGGCCTACAACCAGAGCGCTCAGATTGAGCGCGCGTGGGTTGTTGTGACCCTGAAACCGGGCGACTTGACGTTACATAGTTTCGACCGCGAATCGGCTTTCGATTCAAGCGGCGACGAGCATCCGGTGAAGGATCTCGGTGCGCGTCTGGAAGCCAACGGCGCCGCTCTGACGGTGATCGCCAACTATCTTACGGCCTTGTCTTCGTTCGCCAATAAGGACTTCCGTTCTGACCTGGACAAGAATGCCACTAAGCTTGCGGGAAGCGTCAGAAGTCTTAAGGACTTATCACAACCGTGGGCCTCTGACGCCGCACAAAGTTCCGGCGTACTGGCCACGGCCATCGATAACCTCGGCGACGCCTATATTGACTATGAACGGCTGGCAGCTCTCCGCCGGGCGATGAAGAGCGCTCAAACTCCACTCAGTCGGCTGACGCAATTTGTTATTACCAATGACGATGTGGTCAATGACGCATTGACGACAATCGAAGGCGACTATCTTCAGGACGCCAATCTGTTGCGACCACGGGTCATAGGCGCCCAGCGGCTCATGTTCGATCCCTACGTCGCGCAGGTCATCGGGAAATTCAGCGATGAGCACAGACCTTGACGGGTCTCAATAAGACGATGCTGAGTCTGCCGAAGGCACATCGGAGTTGGCGGACACAATGTGTTCGAGCAATCCGGACCGGGAGAACTTGAAGACGCTCATTAGTGACGCCGAGAGACTCACCAAGTTCTATAATCAATGAAATAGATGAGGCACCGTCGGGGACAGCTATGCCCAACAATCCGGACCTTCAGCCCAAGATTGATCAACTGTACAGCTGGCTCAGGACGAGCTGGGACCAGCTCAGCGCCGACGACAAGAATCGCGGCTATGACGCACTGACCACGCTCCAGAAGCAAGGCCTTGCTGCGCAACTTAGCTGGGCTCCTACAGCGGGACGTAACTGACGCAGTTGAAGCCATGAACACAGCTATCGATGGGATCAACAGGGCGTCCCAACAGCTCGCGACGTTAGCCCAGGTCGTAGGATGGATCGCAGAGGCCGCATCGCTTATCGAGGAGGCAGTCACTTCGGGTCCCCCATTCTGAATGTCGAGACGACACAACTTATGAGCTTCGCCGTGGTAGCTCCGCGCACGAGGTTCCCGGGTTTCGCGGAGCGACGAGCAGACCTAACCCCTGGCCCCTTCCCATACGGGAAGGGGAATCAAACACAAGAGAGGAGGCGTGATGACTATAAGTGGTAGTATGTAATCTATCAGTTGATATGGTGCTTGCTGATGTTGACCCACGCGATCACGGACAAGTGCAACCGCCAATCATATTAGTATCGAAGGTGATCGAACCACCCACTTCGGGCCAGCGTCCTACCCTCCGGGATCTTCGCGCCGGTAGTCAATGTAATCGATGCAGTAGACATTATGTTTCCATAAAATGTGGTGTTCGTTCCAAGACTCGCTGAACTGGTGACCTGCCAAAAGACATTGCAGCCGTTGGCCATGTTCGTAAGAACCACATTTCCGGTAACCGTGGTCAGAGAGGACGGCACCTGGAAGATCCAGACCGTATTGGGGTTGTCTCGGCCATAGAGGGTGAGCGGCTCGGAGCTTATAGGAAAGGACGAACCGGTGGTGTAGACGCCTCCGACCAGGGTAGTGCCGCCTAGTTCGGCGCCGATGGTTGTGGCGGTGCGCGATTTGGCGTCATTGATCGCGGCAGTCAGGATATTCTGGCCGTTGATGGCGTTAGCGTTGTCGATGTCTATGGACCCGCTAACCAGGATGCCTAAACCCACGCTGCTACCCGGTTCCAACCCGAGATTGCCGGTGACCTTCGTAGGCCCGGTGTTAGTGATCGATTGGCCGGCGAGGACCGTGTAATTGCCCGCACTGCCCGGACCAACAGTGCCCATGGTCGCGGGAGTAGCGCCCGGCGAAGGACAAAGGTTTACTGCTGTCACCAGCGGCGCAAGCGGTGTGGAGGTTGCGGTGGCGGTGGCGGTAGAAGTCGCAGTTGCCCCACCTATCGTAGTGGCGGTCGCGGTGGGCGTCGCGGTTGCGGTGGCAGTCGCAGTCGCTACAGGCGGAACAGGAGTCGGTCCAACGTTAACGCCAGGCGCAACCAGTATCGCGCTGCAATCGCAAATGCCGCTGCCACTGCCATTTCCGACCAACTCACCACATTGCCTTTGCAGATACGCCACGTTGGTCGGGTCGCCCGCGCCGTCATCGGCCAGCGCGATTTCCGTGATTCCAAAGATCGCCCCCGGACCGCCCATCGGTCCGGCTTGAACGACCTCATCGTGCGTGATGCTGCCGAGCAGGTTGTTGGCGCCGGTAACCGTGTAACCGGGAACGTTGGTCGGGTCGCAACCAAAGTTACAAGCCGCGCTCTGGGTGACCGTACAGCCCTGCCCATTGGTATTCCCTGGCGTACTCCCGGTAATGGCGAGATTTGGAGCTCCGGCGACGACGGCGATCGCGCCCTTGCCGTGGTCCGCTCAGGTGCCTCGCCGAGGCCCCAGTTCGACGTGAGGTTCTTATCAACCGAAAAGGTCGCCAGCTGTGCCGAGGTCAGAGGACATCCACAGCACTCGCCCATTTCCTGGTCATCGTCGAAGACGTAGATCATGGCGCAGACCGGCTGGTCACTACCGCCGAGCGCGGGGTTTGCCGAACCGTTCGGGTCGATGAGCCGCAGAATGCTGTCCCCATTGCCGCCCTGATCGCACCCCTCGGAAGGGTCCGAGCCTGCGCAGAGGGCGGCTACTTCCGTGGTCTCGTAGTAGCCCCATTGCACTTGACCGGGTAAGGATGAGGCAGCGCCGTCGCCACCGGTTGAATCTCCCCGCAGCGAGCCCGCATTCGTCAGCGCTGACAGTGCGATTGAAACCAGGAACACCGCGGCGGCCAATGCAAATCCTTTTGTGGGGCTATTCCTCATAACATCTTCCCCTACTTACTTTTTGCGTGCCGCCCCGCCTGGCAGAACAAGAAGGAACGCGGGCAAATTTCTTCTGGCAACTATCCAAGGAGCAAGCCCTCAGCGTCAACCCCGCATCGGGGGCTTCC
>CAWBJR010000010.1:0-152500 GCA_963789085.1 uncultured delta proteobacterium
CAACAAAGTCACAAAATAAAAGCCGAGTTTGCCGAGCGCTGGCCCAGGATCATGGGAGAGCTTCTCACCCTCGTCGGCAAGATCGCCGACAGCTATCGCGACGCGGCGGCGCCGGAGCTAGACTTCCGAGCCGCCGACTATGCCGAGCTTGCGCACCACTACTACCGCGTTGTCGCGCCGGACAGGCCGAACGCAGCGCCGGAGTTGATCGAGAAGCTCAAGCGCAAGCAATCCGACTTCGCATCGAAGGATGACCCGCTGCTTGAAGCACTTAGGGTTCTGATCGATGCAACCTACCGGCTAAAGCCGATTGGAATCCCCGCCGCTGAGGCGGAATGCAGTAGCGAACTCAATGAAGAGACTGGCCTCGGCCTGATGGAACTGCGTGAGGTTTCCAGCGGTGAAGGAACCATCGGCCCCGTCAGCGCGGCGGTTCTGGCGCATCTATGCGAGGTGGTTGGCGAGAAGCTCCGCATCAGAATGCCATGGCGAAGCGTGAAGGCTTTCAACGACTACTTCTCGCGCAGCAAACAGGCGATTCAGACGCAGTTTAACGCGAGAGTTTCCGACGAGTCCGGCCACGCGCGGGAGCGCAAGCTAACGATAAGTGTGGCGAAAGAATGCCGCTGAAACGGTGATGATCATGGTGGTGATGCTCGATCCCATAACTTTTAAGACAGCATCCGCACTGTACGACGGAAACTACGTATATAGTAAACTCTGTCTTAGAGAAGTTAGGATTTAACTTCACCACACGTGAAATCAAGTAAACGCTCAGCTTTTTTGGTGATCATGGTGATCATCGATCTGCAAAAAGGCCGTATTAAATACAAATTCGTCAAAGGCACGTCAAAGGAAAAATAAAAACATGGGCGCATCACGTCCGAAATCCGCCTCTCATCCCGCGCGCCGCGACCTCTTGGCCGCGATCCCCGAGGCGCACCTCGCCAACGTCGAACCGCCGCGCCCGCCGTGGACGCCAGGTCGCGGCATGGTCGAAGTTGCCCAGGCCAAGCTCGATTTAGAGCGCAACCCCGAGGCGCCCGCCGTCGCGGACGGCCCTGATCCAGGGCCGGACGCTGTTCTCGCCGCGATCCGGCACTCCGAAGCGGCTGAGCGGCTCCTACACGCAAAAGCGCGACTCCGATCGTGGATCGACCGGCATCCCGACGAGGACATCGACGAATGAACCTCAACGAACTTAAACAGGCGCACGCGGCGGCGAAGGAGGCGACCCGCGTAGCGCTTCAACGTGTCCGTAGTTATGGACAACGCGCGTTCAACCTTGCCGCCATCGATCCGCCGTACGACGCCAACACGCGGCCCGAGGTCATCGAGGCATTGATAAAGTACCGCGCTGCCTACCATGCGCTGGACCGCGCGTGGCGGCGGATCACTGACGCATCCGATTCAGGTCGAAGATGATCCTCACCGACAAAGAACTTGAAAGCATCCTCGCTATGATTACTGTCGGGCCAATGGTGCAAGACGGCTCGCACTGCCTGATCGGGCCTCAGAGAGAGGTGAGTGGGCGCTCGCGAATGAGAGTGCGCGGCAAGAAGAGGCTTATACATCGCGTGCTATATGAGCACTTCAAGGGGCCGATCCCTGAAGGTGCTGAGGCTGCTCACGTCGTTTGCTGGAATGGTCACTTAGGTTGCGTCGCGTGGTATCACATCGAGCCACAGAGGTCGGTTGAGAACAACCGCGACAGGTGTAGTGGCGCCGGTCTCGAAAAAGAATTTTGTCCTAAGTGCGGTGATGATTACAGTTGGTCGAAGCGAACCGGCACGCGGCGCGGCTATCAGCATGTGTGCAAAAACTGTGATCGCACCTACAGGGCAACACCTGAGTACCGCGCGAAGGAAGCCTCTAGGAAGAAGGCTAACTACGCCGCCAACCCCGAGAAGGTCCGCGCGCGAGTATACGCGGCCCGTGCCGCCGCCCCTGAGAAGGTCCGCGCGCAGGCACGCGCCCGCTACGCCGCCAACTCCGAGAAGTTTCGCGAGGTGCAACGCAAAATCCGCGCAACACCTGAGGGCCGCGCGAAGTGTAACGCTAGCACTCGCGCCTCTCAACGCAAAATCCGCGCAACACCTGAAGGCCGCACGAAGTATAATGCTAGCAAACGCGCCTCTCGCGCCCGCAAGCGTTCTCTCGCAGCGCATACGCTAGCGTGGATTATGACAAAGGAGAACTAAGGCCATGCCTAAGACGACACTCTGGCACTGCGGTCACGAAAAGACGCGCGCAAACACTGCCCCGTTCCGCAAGAATGGCCGCTGTCGCATCTGCTACCAAAAGACCCAAGACGACTACAAAGCGCGTCAAGCTGCGAAGCAGGCGGCGGCGCTCGCAGCGATTCCCATGGAGACCGGCACGCCAAGTGATGCCATCAAGAAGGCAGCACCCTCGGAACCCGAGGACGTTCGACTCGCGCGGCAAGTGCGTAAGAAGTTGCTGAAATCCGCGCGCACTGACTCGGCATTGGTACAAGTCAGCAAGCAGATTATCGAGGAGCACAAGGCCACGACGGCGGGCAGCGCAGATTACATGATGTCTGACCGCGCGCGGGCGATGCTGGCAGAGCGCCAGGCGAGGATGGACTCACTCGCGAGCGACGAAGTGTATCTCGGTCATGTTAGCGTCCTGCTCGCGGAGTCGCGGATTTCCAAACTGCCGCCAGGTTACTCGCTGTACAAAGACGGTGTCTGTGTGGCCGGTGATGGCGCGACGCCCGAGCTTGTTACCGTCGAGACTGAGACGACGCTCACCGTGTTGCCCGAGCCCGCGCCGCTGCAAATCGAGGATGCGGTGGTGCTGCCCGACGAGCCTTGCATATGCAATCACGCCGCCGAGCGCCACGAAGCCGACGCGCGTGGAGTGCGGGGAAGCTGCGCGCTGTGTATCGGAAGATGCCAGCTTTACACTCCGATTAGCGAGGCAATGGAGCAGCGCCACGAACGCGATGATATGTGATTTTTCGAGGCTTTGATTTTATTTTTGGCGGGCCGTGATTTCGATGTGCTTTTGAGGTTCCAGAAAATTACGCGCAAAGACAGCCACCATGGTCGAGCCTGGTCAACGGGACGAAGACTCCCCTATCCCCTGTAGCAGTCCTGCACGCAGTACCTCGATAGAACCCCACGATCCCCAAGACGCGCGAACCCCTTGTCTCCGTTGATGTTTAACGTCTCTGTCTCCTGATAGGCAATCAGCGTGCTAACTAACTAGCCGCACAGTGTGACTAAGAGACGGCTTACTACTAAGACCGCCCAGGGCTCGCAGGGAACTAAAGGCGGCTTGGCGGTTCCGGCTCGTTTCCGGCCTTAGTTTGCGTCGTTTTGACGCGACTCGGAGACACGCGGCTCGGGGCGCTGTGGGAAGCGTTCGCGGAAAGCCGCGTGCTCGTCGCGTGCGGCAACTGTCGCCTGAGAATCCAGCATACCGACGCTGGCGCGTTAGATTGCGCGACCGGATGCGCGGCGACGCGCGATGCGGCCCAACGCGACGCACGCTAAGACGCTTCAACCATATCCTGTTTCAACGCCTAGCTCCGCGTGCTAGGCGTTCTCTTTTGCCCGTACACTGCGAGCGAGGTGGATGGGAACCAATTCCTGACATCGAGCGATCTAAAGCTCGCCATCGAATTCGAGGCCCGCGCTCGCTGAACTGCGGGACGCCGAGCGAGCTTTTTAGCGCTAACAGAACTTAGCCCTTAAACGCTTCAATCACTCGTCGAACATCTTCCGGAATTTCTCCGAAGCCCACCTTTAGTAGGAACAGGCCGACGACAATAAGCAATGCCTTTCGTGCGGGCGTGGGTGCAATGGCATAAAGAGTTCGCGCGGCAAAAGGCCAAAGGAAACGATGTAGCAGCAAGAATGATGCGATTAATAGCAAGAACAAAGATATAAAGCCGTCAAGGCTGTTGAACACGAGGGCCTCAGAATTTAGCAATCTAAGGTCGCGATGCTCATCGAGGGAACCTGAAAATAACAAAAGAATCGGTGCTACCCACAGGACCAATCCGAGGACGGTGTTTACAGACAAGACAATCAAACACCAAGTGGCACCTTCTAACCGTTCGCACCATCGAAGGAGAAGGCGGGTCACAGCAACGAACGCGATATCGGACACTAGTCCTAATACCATCCCAAGCAACAGCGACAAAGCCAAAAAGGATGCATTTAACTCACTTAAGTAGAGAATTAGCGCCAACAAAGCAGCGAAACCAAACATGCTTGTTAGTCTTCCGCGTATCGACCGAGTGCTCAGGACTGCCAGCCCAATCGACGCAGTCGCTAGTGCGACACTCGCAGCAGCCTCAAATATGGAGCTTAACGGTGAACCGACGTAGTCGCCCATTACAACCTGAATAGTTCCCAGAAACGCTGCGAGGCTCAGAAAGAGAGAAGCGACGGAGAGATGCGCCGATACGATAATGGCGCGCAGCGATATTAGCCGGTGTCCAAACGTAACGTCTAAACAGCTATTTGCAAATGACGCGATTCCTCGCATCAAGACCGTCGCTGCGGAAAGAGCCCGCTTCTGCCTGTCGTGGAATTCGATCCACCACTCTTCGAGCTTATTTTGGACGCGACCCTGCTTATCGTCGTACATCCAAATTGCGGCGTAGAAGCAACACACTGCACCTATAACAGCGATCACTTTTCCGAATATGATCAGAGCCTCTGAAAAGCCGCTCATCTTATCCAACTACCAACCCTTGCGATTCACGGCTGCCCACTCCGCGCTACCGCCTCAACGCGAAATATGCTCGACTGCCCGAAAGCGAGGCAAGATAATAGCGCGCGAACTGAGGAAAAGGCTAATCGTCGCTGGCTGACAATTGGTGGGCTCCGTTGAAAGTTTCGATCCGGAAATCCGCTTCGCCGTAAAAAAGCCGTCGCACGCGAATGTGCCCTATGGTCTTCGGCTCTATCGCGCGAAGGTTCCTTTCTTGAAGTACACGATCAACGGGCTGTCCTTTCTTCGGAGCGCTCCAGCCACGCGGTACAGCCGTGCAGTATGCGCGCTTCGTGTGAGCCATTATGCGTTTTTGATCAGTGTCTTTGGGAAGCGCCGCAACACCACTTGCGAAGGGAGTCATGACAGCGATTAGCCCGTCTTCAAGCATGAGCCGCCAAACGTCGGGATGATAAGCGTTATTTGACCCATGATGCGGCACCTTGAACAGATGCGAGCGACCCTGTGGCTTCGACGTGGACGCCAGGACGGCCTTCCATCCGCGATCCGGTGCTGTGTCGGATTGAAGGTCCGATCCAAGTAAAACCCGAATGTCCGCTACCTGCAAAAATAGAGCGACCGATACGTCATTTGCCTTCTGGCTGGGAAGATGACCTTTCCCCGAGTTGAGCGAAGGCACCATTGCGCCGAACTCTTGAAGCGAACGTGTTATCGAAGCTGCGGAAGGGCTAAGTGACCAGAGGCTCGAAAGGAACTGAACCAGTCGTGTCCTGCACTAGTCTCATGTCTTCCACCGAAAACTTCACCGATCCGAAGGGCGTAGTGCTGCGAGATGGATGCCGTGATTTCAGAATCTCAAATACCCGCGACATCTCGGCTACGTCCGATGACTGCGCTATGAGGTCGTTCGCTTGAGAAACGACCGTAACAAATTCGTCCTTTCTCAAGGCCATAGAACAGCAAAGAAGTGCGCTGGGTGCCTTTTCAAGCAGTGCAGAAACACCTTCCATATGATCGTCGTGCCAATGAGTAACGACTATTACCTTAACCGACCCAGCGATATCGACTCCGAGATCGGTCAGATATGAGAGGGCTACTGGCTCCTTAGTCTCACGTCGGACACAAGAATCAACGACCAACCAGCGCCCATCGCCAACATGGATGACGATGCACTCGCCGATACCAGGCCCGAAAATCGAGAGCTCAAACTCGTCTGTTTTTGGAGGTGTGTTAATCGACACTCTGAAGAAACGCCTTAAGCTCCGCCGCCCGTGCATTTACACGTTCAATGTCGCGTTTACTCCATATGGGCAAGCGCCGGAATCGAATGAAGTTTTCAGTTACGCGTTGACCATTAGGATGATCTCTAAAACCTATCACCCAATAGAAAATGGCCCCCATGCGAAGCAGCGAAGTATCACTCGGTGATACTTCATTCAGAGAAAAGGTTGCTTCGAGCCTCTGACCTTTAACGTCAGTTAAGTCCGTCAACCGTGCCACGAATTCTAACTCGGTGACACAGGTTACCTCGCCTTCGTATTCTTGCAACTTCTGGAATCCAGTCGGCTGTTGTGAAATAGCAGGAACACTAACAACCATGTCCAACGGCCTGAGCTTCTGGACATGCTGTGTTGCCGACTGTGGCTCAATTTCGGATGATTGAGCTTCATTGAAATTAGTTGGCTGGGAAACGCCCAGTGCTAGGCTGCTTCGGGGTCGCGGGTTGGACAGTATGAATCGAGGTGTCCCAGCGATGATGGGTCTTAGAGAAGGCGAAGAGATACCACTCGATGGAAGGACCGGACGTTCCTCTTGGCTCTGGCGACTCTTGATAGCGAGGGCGGTGCGAGGCATTCTCTAAATCACGCTTGAGACAACAAATGTTCGGCAACTTTTTGTGATTCACTTAGCATCTCACTCCACGAGTCGGCCAAGTACTGCATGAGTTCGCGTGCGGTGCGCTGCTGCACCAAAATGTCAGCTTGCGCACCGTTCGGGAGTGAAGCCTCAATGTTGAGCTGGATATAGAGTCCTGGTGTTGGCGCGAGCCGATACGAAGGTTCTACCTTAACGTTTCGTATTACCTGTAAGTTACCAACTTTTAGAGGAGAACTCTGGATCGTTAGAGACCTCAAGCCAGGCTGATCCAAAATTGGATGCCAAGACTCCTTTGGGGCGAGAATGTGACCGAGCTTGTGCCAATGCTCCTGATCTCTCGCTTTGAAGTGCATGTCACGGGTTAACCCCATCAACCAGAACGGGGTGTGTTCAAGCAAGTGAAATGTACTTACGACTAAATCACGAAGGGCCTGATAGTGAGCGGTGTCTTCCGTTACCGCCTGGAACCGTTCGGCTACGACTTGCACTCGTAACCAATCCGCTGAGAACGAAGTGACCTGGGGATTAACCACTTCGATGTTTGCGCCCTCATCCTCTTCCTTTCGGATCAGATTGTTTGCCCCCAACCACGCGGGTTGAAAGATCGCGGGATTGAACTTTCCGATCAGAACGACCGCAGCATCCTCGAATTCAGTTTTCCATGCTGGCATTAAAATCCCATCTTCGGCTGCGGGAAGATGCCAATCAACAACCCAGCCCCGATCTCGCCGACCCTCAGTACCGACATCCGCGCAAGATTTACCGTGAGAAACCGACACATTGCAATGCTTCCGCCCCGCCTCGATGCGCGGAATGTGATGCCGGACGTGCTGGACTTCATCGAAGATCGTCCCTAGTTACCACGGCCCGCGCGGGCTTTGCCAATGTGAAGCGCGGATGCAGAAAGGGCCTTTCTACCGTCGTCGCAGAACCCAGGGTGATGTAGGATTACAGAAACCCTTCTCTCCGTGGGTGATTTGGGCGAATTCCCCCTGACAGTCCAACGTCCATGTCATCTCGCAGAATACAAAGCGAACTTGCTGCTCAAGCGAGCAGCCGTCGCAGGTCCGATGGCGCAGCAACCGCCCGTCCTCATCCCACCATTCGCGCCGGACCTGCCACTTGTCGAAGTGGAGATCGGGCATGACCGTGATCTATCGCAACTGCGGCGCGCGGCACAATCGGAGCGCGAGACGCGAGGCGCGCGCCCGAGCAGCCGAGCGAGGCAGCGTTCAAAGAGAGCGTGAGAAAGCGCTAAGATATAGAACCTGGAAACGCAAAACCTGCGTATTTACTGGGAAATAACGCGACTTTACACTGAAATATCATCAGAAGACCGAGCGCGAGCTGAACGAACGCATCGCGGCAGCCGATGCCGACGAAGCCGCGCTGCTAACCGCCCAGCGCGAAGCGTTGCGCGCGGCTGGACTATGGAGACCGACGCTGCCGGCGCCCGGCGAAACGATGGCGATCCTCAGATACGAGGGTCGGCTTCATCGGACCATTTGGGCCGCAGCCGCGGGGCTGGAGGCAAGCAAAAGATCGAGCATTGGCGCGGCGGCGTTCGTATCCAGAAATGAAAAAACGAACCCATTGCGAGCATCCGCGAGCAATGGTCCTGAGGCTCTGCGAAGGACCTCGAATGGTACTTTCGCTGAAGAACAAAGTGAAAAAACGAACCCACTGCCAGCATCGCGAACAGTGGTCTCGAGGCCCTGCGAGGGACCTCCGCGCAGCGATTTGGCGAGCATCGCGAGCAATGGTCCCGAGGATCCGCGAGGGACCTCGAACCTGGAAAGCGCAAAAACGAACCCATTAACGATGTTTATCGGCAATCGCCATCAGAGGAGACGCGCGGAGGCGATGGCGCGTCGGCGCGGGTAAACTTCGGTAGCATATCTGCTAACTAATAGTTAGCAGATAACCATCCGTCGGTTAGCAGGGACGGAATTTCGCGAGCGTGACCTCGGGCGTGACATCGTCGAACACGATTTCGACCGGCATTTGCGCGCGGATCGCATCGTTGCTGATGTCGACCAGGTTGGTGAGCAGGCGCGGACCTTCCTCGAGTTCAACTTCGGCGACGTTGTAGGGAAGCTCGCTCTCAAAGCCGCGAAAGTAGGATTGATGGAACACCACCCATGAACTGACGCGGCCGCGACCGCTAAGGCGCGTCCAGGTGAACTTGCGCGACCAGCACGCCGGGCACAGCGGCGACGGCGGAAACCACACCTTCCCGCATTGGTCGCATTTCGGAAGTTTCAATTCGCGATTGCGCAGCCCGTCCCAGTACGGCTGGTTGAGCGACGTGATCGCGGGAAGCGGTTTTTGATATTGCTCCGCCATCGGATTTCTCAGATGTGCATTCTCATACGTGATAGATGAGCGAATCGCCGTACGCGTTCGCCCACTGAATGATGCGCGCGCCCTTGACCTGACGCGCATCGCATTCGCCGCGCAACTGCCGCACGATCTCGACCTGATGATTCCATCCCATCACATGCGCCTCGGAGAGCAGGCCGCCATTGGTGTTCATCGGCAGCTCGCCGCCGACTTCGATTCTGCCGCCCTGCGTGAAGGCGGGCGCCTCGCCCGGTTTGCAAAAGCCCCATCGCTCGAGCGCGATCCACGCGAGGATCGAGAACGCGTCGTAGGTGAAAAATGCGTCGACATCGGCAGGCGTAGTTCCCGCCATTTTGTAGACCGGCTGGAGTTCGGCCGTGTAATCGAAAACCGATTGCTGCGCGATGCCGAGCCCCGGATACGACCAGATGAACTCCTCGCGGCTCGCCGGCAGACCCTGCATGCCGCTGATGAGAACGGGGCGCTTGCGGCAATCGCGCGCGCGTTCAGCGGTTGTGACGATCACGCATGCGGCGCCATCGTTGATGAGACAATAGTCGAGCAGATGCAGCGGCTCGCACACGAAGCGCGAGCGCTGATGCTCCTCGACATCGAAAGGCTCGCGCATCATCGCGATCGGATTCATCGCGGCGTGCTTGCGAAACGCGATAGGTACCGCGGCCAGCGCGCGGCTGTCGGTGCCGTAGCGCTCGAAGTACCGGCGCGTCACCAGCGCCGCGCCCGCGCCGGGCGAGGTCATGCCGAACACCGGATCCTCGCCATGCCCACCACCCGCCTCGCGACCACCTTCGCGATCGCCGCCGCCTCCCATAACGGGACGGCGCATGCCCGAGAAGCTAACTGAGGCGAGACACGCGACCGCATCGGCGAGGCCCGCATTGACCATCATCGCGGCCCACTGGATGCAGCTCGCGGTGAAGCGTCCGTGCGCCCAGGTCTGATTGTAGGCGCGCAAGTTCAGACCGAGCACTTGCGCGAGGGTGTCGGCGTCGGCGCCGATGGGCGAGCCGAAGCTCACGATGAGACCGTCGAGAGCGTCGCGCGCGATGCCCGCATCGTCGAGCGCGTTTGCGATCGCATCGGCGGCAAGATCGATCGGACTGCGCATCAGCCTGCGCCCGTATGCCGAATTGCCGACGCCCACAATCGCCGAGCGGTCTTTCAGATCGAAGTTCGCCATCGCAACTAGAACGTCGGGAGATGCTGGATGTCCTTGTATTTGTAGTAGCCGGGGCCGACGCCGTATTCCATGATGCCGTAGCCAACGTCGTTGCCGCAGCGCCATTCGATGAGATGATCGCTCAGCGTGCTCGCCTCGGCCAGCACGGCGCGATCGCTAAGGTCCCACACATCGTGCGCGCAGTGGTATTCGCCTTTGTGGTCGCCGTGATACCAGCCGCGATAACCGCCGTAGCCGCCGCCCTTGAGATGCCATCGCGGCGGCAGCGTGACGAATGAAACCTCGCGCGTCTCGCCGTTGCGGAAATGCAGCGCGATGTCGCCGCCCTTGAGCGTCTGCACCGGACCGCTGCCATCCCATCGAAAATCCTGTTCGGTTTTTTCCAGCAGCCATCCGGAATCGCTTTTCTCACCGAACGGTGTGACTCGCTCGCCACTGAGGTAGCTATACTTTCCCGGCGCGCGTTCGACGAAGCGCCAATGGAGCGCATAGCCGGGAAATTGCGCGACCGACCAACTGAACAGAAACGGCGCGAAGGTGGTGCGCTTCGAGTCCGACGAATCCGTTCGCAGCGGGCGGCGCGTGCCCCACGAGCGATCGCGATGCCCCCACCATGCATCATCAGTCAGCGTGAGACTTTTTCCGCCAAATTGTAGAGTCCCGCGCGCGCGCCCGACCTGGTCGAAGCGTGAGATGTCCTGCACCACCTTGCCGCCGCTCTCGCGCCGGTCGTGCTCCTCCTCGTGAGGATTCATCGCGGCGGTCCATTCAATATCGAGCCGCAAGGTCGATGGGTTGTCATCGAGCCGAATGCGAAAACGGCGCATGCCCTCCAAGGTCTCAACCGAAAGCGGTCCGATCTTCACCTCGTCGATACGCGGGCGGAGCGTGCGCGAGGCGCGAAAGTTGTACTGCCGGCCATCATGCCAAACTGTAGCGAAACCATCCTGAACGTTTTTGTTGGGATACTGCCCGACGCCGAAGCCGAGAATCGTGTCCTTGTCGCGGACATTATAGATGCTGACATAGATGCGCTCGGTCCACTCGGGATTGTCGGTGTGCACCTGGTCCATCGTGGTGGGGATCTGATGGCACATGAGTTCGTCCCACGCAGTCAGCATCGCATCACCTCAGAATCCCAGCGCCTTCGCGGCCATGTTGAGAACCACCGGCACCGAATACGTTGTGCGCGCGAGGCGCAGGTCCTTGTTGCGGCCCTCGGCGAACAGTCCCGACGCGCTCAGCCAGAACGCAGTGCTGCGCATCGCGTAGAGCAAGTCGTAGTAGCGGCAGACTTCGAGGTCGACCTCGATGCCGGTGAGCTGGCGATAGTAGTCGAGAAAAAATTCCCGCTCGACGACGCATGAGAGCAGCGGCGAGCCCTCGCGATTCAAGTCCGACAAGACATACGCAACGTCGTACATCGGATCGCCGATTACTTGCAGCTCCCAATCGATGACGGCCGCGATCGCGTCATCCTTTATGATGAGATTCCCCGTGCGATACGCGCCATGCACAAACGCGAGGCGCGATGCCTCGGGCGCGTTTGCCTTCAGCCACATCAGGAGTTCGGTGAGCATCGGCTCGGGCTTGCGAATCGATTGATGAATCAGCGATTCCCATTTCGCGATCTCGCGCAGCACGAAATCTTTTCCGCCGCCCGGCACGCCGAGGAAGTCGAGACCGGCGGCGCGCCAATCGAGGTTGTGCAGCGATGCGAGCGCCTCGACGAAGCTACGCGGCAGCTTTCCGCGCTTCGCAGCCTCGGCGTAAAACTGCTTGCCGGCGCGCGACCACGGATTCGGCACCTCGCCCTCGACTTTTTCCATGACGAAGAAGGGGCCGCCGAGCAGCGATGGATCTTCCTCATACCAGTAGGCTTTCGGCGTCGGCGCTGGCGTCGCTTCGAGCGCCTTGATGACGCGGAACTGCTCGCTCAGGCTCGACAGTTCGCGCAGCAATCCTGCGCCCGGATCCTTGCGCAGGCAAAATCCCTGGCGCATCGCGCGGCCGTCCTCGTTCCATTGCGCATAGAAGATGTAGATCTCGTGCGACCATCCGCCGGCACTATGAACGAAGTCGCTCAGCGCGAGGTCCCGCGCATGCGGCATTTTGGATGCAAGATAGTCTGCGATCTTCTGCTGCGCGTTCCGGTCGCTTGCCACTCAGGCCTCCGCCTTTCCCGCAACCTTGAGTTCCGCATTCAGCAGCTCGCGAAGCGCCTGACGTATGCGTCGATTGGCGACCGCGAAGGTCTCCTCGCCAAGCCGTCCGCGCTCGCTATATAGATGTTCGATCAGTTCGCACAGTCCGGCTTCGGTCAGATGGTCAGCGCGCAGCAGTCGGCTGACCTCGGGAAATCGCATGAGGTCGCGCATCAAGTCCATCAGGGCGGCATGCTTTTCTGCCTCAACGTCGCTGCGCTCTTCGACCTGACGCGCAACGAATTCGAGAATGACTGCGGCCATGTAGGCTTGCGCCTTCGGATACGGCTCTACGATCGCAGGTGCTATCACCTCGCGCAACGAAGTCACGATCTCATTGATAAGGTCGCGGGCTGGAATCATCGAAGGACAAACATCTCCGCGAAGATCTAACGGCGAATATCTATGCTCGAATAGTCCGCGCGATGCGTAGCTGTCAAATGTTGTTCGTGCCGCTGCGGTGGTTGCGTTGTTCGCGCGAACCATGTTACCCGAAACTTCACTAGACGAAGCTATGACGAAAAATACCTGCGGAATGCCTCGCCACAAAGCCCGGAAACCTCGCCTCGCTTACCTCGACTCGCTCAGCAAATGGCTCATCGGCGGGCTTGTTATTTTGATCATAACGAGCCTAATTAAGCTTACAGAAGGGCGAGCACAGATGAGTTCACCGCCAGAGGTGAGGACCGTGGCTTCCAACGGGGTGGGAAGCATTTCGCAAGAAGCGCGCACCACCGCGGCGTCGCTGTTCGGCGATCGATGCGCGGTGTGTCATGGGCCGAATGGTGATGGCAAGGGGCCGGGTGCGGCGAATCTCAATCCCAAGCCGGTGGATTTTCGCAATCGCAAATGGCAGCGCTCAGTGAGTGATGGGAAGATCACCAAGGCCATCGTGTATGGCGGCCCGGCGGTGGGACTTAGCGCGGCGATGGCGGCCAATCCCGATCTCGAGACGCAACCCGCGGTCGTGGCAGCGCTGGTGGAACATATCCGAAGCCTGGCGGGGAAGCGGTAAAGAATTTCCGAAGGACGGTAGGATGAAGCGGCGAGAGTTTCTTAAGACGGGAGCCATGGCGGTAGTTGGAACCGCGGTCGCGGCGTCGGGAATCATCGAAGGGAATGCGGCGGAAGAAGCGATACCAAAATTCTCGACCTTAAAACCTCATGAGGCGCAAACGCTACTTCAGGTAGCGCGACAAATCTTCCCGCATCGCAAGCTGGGCGATGCTCCATACTTGAGGGTCGTCAGCCAGCTTGACAGTGCCGCTCAAGCCGATCCTTCCATCGCGAAACTTCTTGGCGATGGTGTTACGCAGTTGGATAGCTCTCAAGCATCGAAGTTTGTGGACCTAAGCGAAAAGAAGAAGGTAGATGCGCTCAAGGCTATCGAGACGACGCCATTCTTTCAGAAAGTTCGAGGAGTAGAACTGCAGACGCTCTATAGCGATCCCGAAGTCTTCAAGGCGCTGAAATATCAAGGCGCATCCTATGCCATAGGCGGATACCTGCGCCACGGTTTTAACGATATCGACTGGCTGCCGAACCCTCCGCAATCGGCAAGTCCCAAGATGGCATAAGGGTCGCCGATGGCTAAGCATGAACTCAGCGACGATTCCGTAATCGTTGTAATCGGTTCCGGCGCCGGCGGCGGCACCTTAGCCAACGAGCTGTGCCAGAAGGGCTTCAAGGTAGTGCTGCTTGAAGCAGGCCAACGTCAGTCATCCACGACTTTTCACAATGACGAGTGGTATGCCTTCAATCAGCTCGCATGGCTCGACAAGCGTACGACTTCCGGCAGCTGGCGCGTCGCGAGGGATTTTCCCAATCTGCCGGCGTGGATCTGTAAGACCGTAGGCGGTACGACCACTCATTGGGCGGGAGCATCGCTGCGGCTGCAGGAACACGAATTCAAAGCCAGGACCACCTACTCGGGAATCGATGGTGCGAACCTGCTCGACTGGCCCCTAACCCTCGCCGAGCTTGAACCCTATTACGCCAAAGCCGAGACCAAGATGGGAGTCACGCGCACCAATGACATCCCAGGACTTCCGGGGAACAACAACTTCAAGGTGATGTACAACGGAGCGACCAAGGTCGGCTATAAGACGGTGCATACCGGCCGCATGGCGATCAACAGCCGGCCTCGTGACGGCCGCTCCGGATGTTGGCAGCTAGGATTCTGTTTTCAAGGCTGTAAGTCCGGAGCGAAGTGGTCGACCCTCTACACCGAAATTCCGAAAGCGGAGGCGACCGGCAAACTCGACCTAAGGCCTGAGTCGATGGTCATGCAGATTCAGCATGACGCCAATGGCAAGGCCTCGGGCGTGCTGTACGCCGACAAGGACGGGCAACATCAGTTACAAAAGGCGCGCGTGGTATGCGTCGCGGGAAACTCCATCGAGACGCCGCGGCTCTTGCTTAACTCAGCATCATCGACCTTTCCGAATGGACTGGCGAATTCGTCAGGTCAAGTTGGAAAGAACTATATGCGCCATACGACAGGGTCCGTGTTTGGCGTCTTCAAGAAGCCGGTGCACTTCTATCGCGGCACCGTGATGGCCGGCATCATTCAGGATGAGGCGGTGCTGGACACCAAGCGCGGCTTTACCGGCGGCTTCGAAATGGAAACCATCTCGTTGGGACTCCCGTTCACTGCGGCGTTCCTTAATCCGGGTGCGTGGGGCGCGGATTATACTGATGTTCTCGAGCAATACCCAAACATGGCGGCTATGTGGATTGTTGGCGAAGATATGCCGCAAGAAAGGAACGCCGTCACGTTGAATCCTACCGAGAAAGATAAATTCGGACTGCCGATTCCCAATGTCAACTACGACGACCACGCCAACGATCTTGCAATGCGCACCTATGCTTTTAAGAAGGGCGCGGCAGTATATGAAGCTGTAGGAGCTACTCAGACGATCGAGGTGCCGCCCTATTCGTCCACCCACAATCTAGGTACGTGCCGGCAGAGTGACAAGCCGAGCGATGGGGTGTGCAACAAATGGGGCCAGACGCACGACCTCAAGAACCTTTTCATTTCGGATGGTAGTCAGTTCACGACCAGCGCGGCAGAGAATCCCACGCTGACGATTGTGACTCTGGCGATAAGGCAGTCGGACTATATCAGCGACCAGTGCGACAAGCATAACATTTGATGTTTGATTGAGTGTCACGCATAGGATCACAGCTATTCGCGAGCATCGTTCTGGCGGTCGCCGTCGGATGGCTACTGCAAGGTGTGGCATTCGCACATCGGTTCGGAGGTCCCAACGACCCCTGCGAGCGCAAGATCGGGAATTCGCTGATTCACATCACGCTCTACCAGCCGCAGTTCGATCCCGATGCTGAGTATTGCGATCAAGTGCCGCGTGCGGGAAACACAGTCCTTGTAGTTGATGTTCTGGGCGACGATCTGCGTCGGTTGCCGCTGGGTGTGCGAGTGCTCGCGAGCAATGAGTCTTCGCCTCAAAAGCCGATCCTTTCGATACCGCCAAAGATCTATCGCCGCGGCGTGGCCGATGCTCAGATGGTGCTCGATAGTGGCGGCTCCTATGTTACCGAGATCGCAATCGGCGATGGTGGTGCAGCACAAGTATTTTCGTTTCGAGTACGTGTCGCCACATGGTATCGGCCGCTCATACTTCCAGTCTTGGCAGTTCTCGCAGTTCTCGCTCTGACCGCGATATCGGCGCTACGCTACTACCTGACATCCGCGCAGAGTGAACCGCAATTGGAACTCGTAGGTGGCAACGCGTCGAGGGCAGTGACCGTGGAGCCGAGGTCTGTGCGACGCGCATCAGGTTCAAAGCTGCGATCGTCCGCTCTCTTGATCCTTCTCGCAGGATACCTCCTGTCGCTGACAGGCTGCCATCGCGAGGCAAGTCGATCGGAAGCGCTACTGCCGGATGTCCAGGTCATCGATGACCATGGTAATCCTGTTTCGCTTGGCTCTCTTAAGGGAAAGGTAGTCCTGCTTGATTTCATTCATGTAGGTTGCCCAGGTGTCTGTTCGAGTCTGGTAAACAAGTTCGGTCAGATAGCCGACAGCCTTGGATCGCAGCTGGGTTCGCAGGTGGTTTTGCTATCAGTTACGAATGATCCCGCCCATGACAATCCTGGCGAATTGCTGAAGCTTGCGCGCGGCAGTCAGGCCGACATGAAAGGCTGGTTGTTCGTGACCGGAACACAGCAGCAGGTCGATCGAATAGCCAAAGCATTCGGTGTCAACAACGCTCGATTGCCTGACGGCTCACCTAATCATATCACACGAGTGTTCTTGCTCGGACCCGATGGCAGACAAATGCACGAGTATCAGGGAATGGTGATGGACTCGGCAGCCGTAGTGGCGCGGATAAGGGACACGCTTGCACACGCGGGAGCATCATAGTAACGCGGTCGAGGAGTAGACCTATGGCTCAACCACAAGCAGCGCAGAAGTTGCAGAATGACCTTGAAAATGGCTCGTCAGCGACCGGGCGCGCGGGTAACCCTACCGACTGGGGAGTAGGATGGCGATCGTTGTTCTGGGGCAGCGCTCTCGTCATGGGCGCCAACATTTTCCTATGGTTCTGGGACTATGAGTTCGCGTTCTCTGCAGGGCTGAATTCGGCTAGCCGCGAGTTCACGCTATACTACCGCACGCTCTTTTGGGGTGAATTGATCACGTTAGGTATCTTCACCGGCATTTGGTACGGCTGGCTGATCCGGACCGGGCGCGAACTGGCTACTCAGCCTTTCACTCGCGCCGAGGAAGTTCGTCGTATCGCAGTGCTATGGAGCATCATCGGCGTCACCAGTCTTTCCATTTACATAGAGGCTAGCTTCTGGCCTAACTGGGATGGCGCATGGCATCAGACCTTGGTTCGCGACACGGCGCTGACCCCAACTCATATCCCGATGTTCTACTTTTTCTTTCCTCTGTCAGTAGTGCTTGCGTTAGGCGCCTATATTTACGGTAACTCGCGAATTCCTGCGCTCTACAGCCGCGACAAAGGCTTCCCATGGTCCTTTTTCCTTTTAATCGCAGCGGCGGTCCTTGAGTGTATGGAAGTCGCTTTCAATGAATGGGGTCATAGCCTCTGGATTTCCGAGGAGTTCTTTGCCGTCCCATTTCATTGGCCATTTGTCGCCTATGGATGGCTAGCCAGTGGGATGTTTGCAGTTTGGGGCGAGACCATCCTACGGCTTTATGAAATAGAAAAAGCCGAAGAAGAGGAAAACACGCAAGCGCCGCGCCAGACACACGCGGTTGCAGACTGAAGCTGGCTCAAGAGGCGAATCAAGATGGCGGCAACACCTGGAGTGCTGGCGGAAAGGCAGAGGCGGCTTGAGCTGCGCGCGCTCCTGCAAAAGCGATACAAGTGGATCGATCGCAAGTGGGACATCGTATTCTGGATCACCGCGATTTTTATCGTTGGCGGCGCCGCCGACATTACCAAGCAGCTATTCGCAGGCGACTGGGACTTCTGGACTGATTGGAAGGACCCGCAATGGTGGCCGGTTATAACCGCCTTCGCCACCATAATCATTCCTTCCGCGCTACAATATATCCAATGGGCCGCGTGGCGGTTTCCCACTGGTGCAACCTACACCGCGGTATGTTTCTTTGGGTGTGCGTGGGTAGGACGCTTCTTTCAGTGGCATATCGCGGAGAGCTATCCGCTCAATTTCGTATGGCCGATATCCACGGTGTGCGCGGCAATTATCCTCGACTGGCTGCTGATGAAGACCAAGAGCTTCATCCTGACTTCGCTATTCGGCGGGCCAATCTGGGCCTTTCTTATATGGGCGTTCAACTACATTCCGCTTGCACCGTTCTTGCAGCCCGCTCATTTCATGGGCCACGTCCTCACGGTCGCCGACGTCCAGGGCATCGTATACATCAGGTCCCAGACGCCTGAGTACCTGCGTCACATCGAACGTGGTGCTTTACGCAGCTTCCTGGGCGAGACTCAATATGTATCGCTGGTGTTTGGAGGAACCCTGGCCGTGCTGGGCTACTGGATAGGCCAATTTATCGGACGATATCTGGCTGTGTGGCCAATCAGACGCTACATCAAGACGGTCTAGTAGATGCGTTTTCACAGAAATTGCCCGCCAGTCATCTCACAAGGACTTGCTATCGCCTTCGTACTCGCCATCACGGCCTCAGCGGCACATGCCCACGGAGGCATGGCTGGACCGGACGAGCTTGGTCCTCCTCTGTTTACGTCCGCAGCGTTGGCGTTCGTTTGTTATTGGGTGGTCATCTTGTGGCCGGCTTCGAAGCGCAAAGGATCCGGCGACGCGCCGGAGGGAAGCGAGGCAGGTTCGAGCAAGCAAAGGCACACCTCGAAGCAAGCGCGCGGGAAGAGCGCGCCAAGGCAGGCTTCACAATTGCGGAAGGTTGCCAATAGTCGCGTATGTCAGGATCCAGGTTCCGGGAGGACAGCGAGCGATGCATAGAAAGATGATGGTGGGGCTCATCCTCGCGCTGGTCATCTCATCGATACGAGTACCTGCTGCATTCGCGCATGGCGAAGCCGGCGACGAGCCTTTCCTTAAGGACCTGACGACCGCGTTCTATGATGTAAAGATTTCGCCCACTGAGATTCAGGTTGGCCAACCAGTAACAATTACAGGAACAGTCAAAATACTCGAGACCTGGCCCTACACTCTCGATGCCCCCAGCAAGGCTTATGTCACGCCGGTCGTACCTGGACCTGTTTTTGTGCTGCAGGACCGTACGATCAACGGACAGGAGGCGCCGGGGTCGTTCTTTGTCGAGAAGGGAGGTATCTATCAGTTCAAGATGATTGTGCTGGGACGCAATCCCGGACGCTGGCACGTACATCCGGGTATAGCTGTCGAAGGTACCGGCACACTGATCGGTCCTGGTGAATGGGTGAACGTTCAGCCGAGCGCCGCTGGTTTCACATTCCCGGTTACCCTGCTCAGTGGACAAACGATCGATCTCAATAGCTATGAGGGCGGCTTCGTCTGGTGGTGGTCGTTTGCCGGATTCCTGATCGGCGTCGCATGGATGCTGTACTGGACGCTGTCAAAGCGAACCGTCACCAACCTCGCCGTGACCATACAGCTTCCTGTGAATGATGATGCTCCAGATATAGGTCTCATAACGCCGAGGGATCATGTCTGGATGAATTTGCTTGCAGGAATCACGATGGCAATGCTGGTTCTGGGCTGGACTTACATGGCCATGAACTACCCGGTCAGGTTGCCTCAGCAGACGGACTGGTTCGCGCCCAAGTTCATCTCTTCGGGCGAGAAGATGGCTGAAGTGGAACCCGAGGGCGCTACCTACGACGACGGCACCGACACGCTCGTGATGAAGGTCAATGCGAAGAACACCGGAAGCAGCCCTATCACCGTCAAGCAGTACATCATGGCGATGGCGACTTTCGTCAATGGCGGCCCGGACGAGCAAGCCAAAGCGGGACCTCATGACTATGTGGGTCAGCTCGAAGTCGAACCTAACACTCCAATCGCGCCGGGTGAGACGAAGGAGCTGAGTCTCAGGATATCGAATCCGGTACTGACTGACGAGCGCCTGATACCGCTGCGCGATCCTCAGCAGTTTATCGCAGGACTCCTTCGATTCGAAGATTCTGCCGGTCAACAGCAAATGGTCACCGTTCGCGAGAGTGTGATTCCTACGCAATTCCGTTCGCAGTATCTTTTTTAGGTTGTGCGCGATGCCTCCCTCGAGGCGCTTTGCGCGATAAGTGACGACGCTATCCGGTGACACCGCTTACGTTCTCGCGGTCGACTGAAGTTCCGTCGCCGAGATGGAGTCGCGCGCAGCGAAGCTGTCCTCGAAGGTATGGCCCGGCAATCCGGTGGCATTCGTTAGCAGATGACGCATTGTGATTCGCTCGCAACGTCCGGATCGCGCATCCGCAAACCGGCAGATACGAGGAGGATCGTAGGCCTGGCACGAATCTCCGAAGCTCCGGGCAAGCACAATGAGATGCACGCGACTTCCGCTGCGCTTGACGGCGACCATCGCTGTGGCTTAGCAGGTAATCAGTTATCGACGCCCGCAACTGCTTCGCCATCAACCACCGGCTCAAACGCGAAATTCCTGATGAGTCTAAGGATGAGGGTGAAAAGGAACTTGCATGAGTCTGCCACTTGAAGGTTATCGCGTCATCGAACTTGCCCAAATCTACGCGGGTCCTTATTGCGGACTCCAACTCGCCCATTTCGGTGCTGAGGTCATCAAAATCGAACCTCCCGGAACGGGAGAACTTCTGCGCAAGCGCCCACCGGCTAAACACGGCACCAACTACGGCTTCCTGATGCTCAACACGGGCAAGAAGTCCGTCTCGCTCAACCTGAAGGATCCGCGCGGCCGCGACATCCTTTTTCGGATGCTCGCCGACTCAGACGTCATTCTCGAGAACTACGCGCCTGGCGCGCTGGAGCGCATGGGGCTCGGCTACGACGACCTCGCTTCGCGCTTTCCCCGTCTAGTCTATGCTTCCAGCAAAGGCTATGGCCGCGACAGCCGTTTTGCCCAGCTCGGCGCGATGGACTTCACCATCCAGGCCGCCTCCGGGATCATCAGCATGACCGGCTACGCTGACCGCCCGGGCGTGCGCGTCACCGCGGCGCTCATCGACACCAGCACCGGGATGCATCTCGCGGCCGGCATCCTCGCGGCTCTGCTCGAGCGCGAGCGCACCGGCCGCGGTCGCAAGGTCGAGGTTGCGATGCTCGACGTGTGTATGCCCGCGATCAACGGCGCCATCGGCGTCGTCCAGGACGGCTACAAGATCCGCCGCCAAGGCAACCGCCATTCCACCACTTGCCCTTGCAATACCTATCCATGTGCCGATGGCGAAATCTGGATTTACTGCCTCACCGAAGCCAACTGGCATCAACTCGCGCGCCTCATGAGCCGCGAGGAACTCATCGCGCATCCTGACTACAAGGACCATCAGAGCCGCTACAAAATGGTCGACCAGGTCGACGCGATGGTTGGTAAATGGTCATCCACGCAGAAGCGTGACGAACTGGTCACGCTTCTCATCGCCAACAACATCCCATGCGCCCCCGTTCGTGAGATCCACGAAGTCGCTACCGATCCCGAACTGCCTGAGCGCCATGTCGTCCGCGACGGCACCATCGCCGAACACGACGACATCAAAGTGCTCGGATCCGCTATCAAGATGTCTGGCCTGCGCGGCGATGAAATCCCGCCCCACGTCCCGGAGCTCGGCGAAAACACCGCGGAAGTCCTACAACGCCTCGGCATCTCTGCGGACGAAGTTGACGCATTGCGCCGCGACGGCGTGATCTGAATGCCCGGAGAGCCTGACGATGAAGATCGGAATTCTTTTTACCGTTAACGAATATACTGTCGATCCCGCGAGCCTCGCGCGCAAGATGGAAGCGCTGGGCTTCGAGTCTCTGTGGATTCCGGAACACGCAATCATTCCCGTTCACACTACGACTCCTCTGCCCGAGTCGCCGCCGGGGCAGGGACGGATTCCCGAAGTCTATTCGCATATCTGCGATCCTTTCGTGGCGATGTCACTCGCTGCGGCCGTGACCACGCGCCTTAAGCTGGCGACCGGTGTGATGCTGGTGCCGGAGCGCAATCCGATCGTGGCCGCAAAGGAGATCGCGACGCTCGATCACTTTTCGGGTGGGCGCGTGATGCTCGGAATAGGCGCAGGTTGGCTCAGAGAGGAGTCGGAAATCCTCGGCGCAGATTTTCCGCATCGATGGAGCCAGACCAAAGAGTACATAGCCTCGATGCGTGAGCTATGGACCAAGCCCGAGCCGTCGTTCAGCGGCAAGTATGTCAATTTTCCGCCGGTGCGGATGTATCCGAAACCGGCGCAGGCGGGCGGTCCGCCGATCCTGATCGGCAGCAAGGACAAGAATGCTTTGCGTTGGGTTGCGAGATGGGGCGACGGCTGGTGTCCCATCTTTCTGTCGCCGCCAGTACTGCGCGACGAACTCAGCAAGTTGCGCCGCGAGTGCGAGAGTGCGGGGCGTGATTACAGCCGGCTCGATTTCACAATCATGAAGCGCGAGTTGCGCGGCGATCGCGCGAGCGTACAGAGCGGGCTGCGCGAATACGAGGATGCCGGCGCACAGCGCTTCGTGATCATGCAGATCGGATCGCGGATGACCGCCGCAACCTACGAGGCTGAACTCGAACGCATCGCCGCGCTTTACGTATAGTCGCGACGAAAGGTGAACCCTCAAGCTGGGACTCTAAGTCAGCCGAGCAACCGGAGGGAGATGCATGATCCGGCGGCAGGGACCGGCCTCCCTACTTGACGGAGCTTCCCCCAAAATCAGATGGCGGTATCGCAGCCATCGAACGTTCCTATAAGCGCCGGAAGGCCAGAATCGTACCTTCACTGTCAGCGGAGATATAAATTGTCCCGTCCCCGGACTGTGTGATTCCAGCGAAGGGAGTGAGCGGGCCCGGCAGCAGTCCTGGAATGCCCGAGAGCACATGTGGAACAACTCCGGGAGGTGACCCGACCGGCAGATTTGACGCGATCGTCGTGCGCTTGCGCGTTTTGGTTGAGAAGCAAATGAGTTCCCGTATGCCGGCGTCGACGACGTAAAGATCGTCCCCCGACAGGAGCAAGCCTTGAGGCTCGTCGAGACCGCCCATCGCCACGCTGACACCGCCATTAACGTGGACTATCGTTCCCTTCCCCGCCTCTGAGACGTAGCACGAACCGTCAGGCGCGACGGCGATCCCGGTGGGACGCGACAGACCGCTGGCCGCAACCGTCATTTCATTGCCTGAAATTTTCAGCACGCGGCCTGCACCACTCTCGGCTGCAACGATCGACCCTCCTGGCCCAACTGCGACTCCGTGAACTTCGTTGAGACCTTTGGCGTGTTCAGTCATTCGATGGGAGACCGGATGATAAGTCACAACTTCCCCGCTCGCCGTCGAGACGATTAGGTTGCCATCAGTACCGGCGTCGATTCCACGAACGAAGCCCGGAAACTCCCCGTCGAAGAGCATCCCGACCCGACGTTGTGAGCCATCGAGACCGACCGCCGCGATGCTGATTCCGTCGCAAGCGTAGAGCACCTCATCGCTGCTGAAGGTGATTCCGGCCGGGCCGCAGAACCCGGGCTGAACCAATCGACGTTCGCTACCGTCCGGCATTATTTCGGCGACCCCACCATCTGTGAAATGGGAAACAAAGACGCGGTCATCGTCGGTCAGCGCGAGGTTGTCGAGCCCCGGACGAACTTTGGCGAGAACCCGCTTCGAAGCGCTTTGGATATCGATCTTCAGAATCTCACCGGTCCGCCCTTGGGTACTGAGAATTTCTCCCTTGGAGTTGATCTTGACCGCGGTGGGAAGCCCCAGACCTTTGATAAAAGGCTCCGGACGCCCCCCTCTTATCGGTATTCGCCAAATTTCGTCGGCGCCAAGTAGCGGGAAGTAGATGTTGCCGTCCGGGGCGAGTTGCAGAGCGTTAGGCATCGGAAGATTGTCGGCCAGCTTGCGCGGCGACCGCCCGTCGGCGAACAACTCCCACATTCGCCCTCCAGGCCGGCATTCATCCATAAAAATGCGATCCTGGTGAATCGTCACGCCGTTGGCGCCGACGACGCCATCGGCAATGATGCGGACTTCGCCATTGGGCGATCGCGCGCACACTCGTTCACTCATTACTTCGGTAGCGTAGAGGGTGCCGTTCGAATCGAATGCGAGATCATCGGGCGCCACGATCGGTCCGCCTCGGGGACTGATGACCGAGACCGCACCGGTCACCGTATCGATCGCACTTATCTGGCTCCCGAAAGCCTGCGCAACGTAAAGCCTGCCATCCGGCCCGACTCTCATCCCGTTGGCGCCAAAGAGGGCGCTCGGAGGCGTCACTCGCGTGCATTGCCATCCGGCCGCCACGCTGACTTGAGGCCCTGTTAATCGACTTGAGTCTTGCACCATGACCTTACCTTCAACGTCCGAATTGCAGGCTCGATTTGCTATTTCATTCACCTACTCGGGTCGCAGGACAAAAGTCGAGCTGTTTGGTGGTGCTTTCAGCGCGGTGCTATAGAGGGCGAAGCGGATACCGCAGCCACGAGGTGGGCATCATGGCGGATTCTACAGAGCAAGCTCCGGATATTCAGGCGCAGGGCATTGAGACTTTTGACGCCATCGTGATTGGCGCAGGAGTTTCCGGGCTCTACCAACTTTATCGTTTGCGCGAGCTCGGGCTCAAAGTCCGATGCCTCGAGGATGGTGGCGGGGTCGGCGGCACCTGGTATTGGAATCGCTATCCCGGCTGCCGCTTCGATTCGGAGAGCGAGACATACGGCTACTCGTTCTCAAAAGAACTCCTGCAGGAGTGGAACTGGAAGGAGCATTATTCCGGTCAGCCGGAGAACGAGCGTTATCTCAACTATGTGGCTGACAAGTTTGATCTGCGCCGCGACATCCAATTCAACTCCCATGTCACCTCGGCAATTTACGACGAGACGGCGCATCGATGGGAAGTCGGGCTTGAAAACGGAAAGAAGCTGCGCGCGCAATTCCTGATAGCCGCAGTAGGAATCCTCTCCGCGCGCTACACCCCACCCTTCGATGGAATCGATAGCTTCAAGGGCGAGTCGTTTCACACGTCGCGCTGGCCCAAAGAAAAAGTGGATTTCACCGGCAAGCGTGTAGCGGTCATCGGTACCGGCGCTACCGCCGTTCAATTGATCCCGATAATCGCCAAAGAAGTCGGCCATCTAACGGTTTTCCAGCGCACGCCGAACTACTGCGCGCCGCTGCGCAATTCGCTGGTCGATGAAGAGACTCAGCGACACTTCAAAGCCACCTATCCGGAGATCCACAACAAAATTCGCGCGACGCCCGCCGGCTTCCTGCACGATTTCGACCGACGCCGTACCTTCGAGGTTGCGAAAGAGGAACGCCTCAAGTTCTATGAGGAACTATGGGCAGCGCCGGGATTCAAGAAGTGGCTTGGCAATTTCCGCGACATCATGACCGATCGCGTGGCTAACGAAGATTTCGCCGAGTTCGTACGCGACAAAATCCGCGCGCGAGTGAAGGACCCGGCGGTGGCTGAAAAGCTGGTGCCCAAAGGTTACCCCTTCGGAGCCAAGCGCGTCCCGCTCGAGACCGAATACTACGAGGCCTACAACCGCCCCAACGTCTTACTGGTTGATATCAAGGAAGATCCCATCGAGCGCATCACTCCGAAAGGTATCAAGACCAGCCAACGAGAATATGAATTCGATGTAATCATCTACGCCACCGGATTTGACGCGATCACCGGAGCATTGACCCGGATCGATATCCACGGTGAAGGCGGTCGGACGCTTAAGGACAAATGGACCGACGGGATACGCACTTATCTTGGACTTCAGACCGCCGGTTTTCCAAATCTGTTCATCGCTACCAATACCGCATTCTGCAACTACACAGTCTGTGCCGAGTCAATTGTGGAATGGATCGCGGACTGCATCCGTTACGTTCGGGAAAAGGATTACTCAAGCATCGCACCAACGCTGGAAGCGGAAGGGGCGTGGATGGCTCACGTTAATGAGGTAGGCAGTCGTACGCTCTTAACCGCCTCGAACGGGTGGTTTATCGGTGGAAATATTCCCGGCAAACCTCGTAACATTCTTCTTTACGCCAACCCTGCGCCCGCCTATCGCGCCAAGTGTTCGGAAGTAGCTGCCAAAGGCTATGAGGGTTTTGCTTTGCAATAAGCCGCCGCGGGCCCGATCCATCGGCGCGCTCGAAGTCAAAGTGCTGCGCAGTACATCGACTATGTGACCAACGGCAATCTCGGCGCCGAGAACGCCGCTTTCAATGAAGACAATGGTCAGGAGGATAAATCAGCGCAATGGATATCAACACGGGCACAAACGATCTTCTTGCCTCTTTGGACGCAAATGTCCTGACTTTGACGATGAACCGACCCGATGCGCGCAACGCGATGTCGGGTGCGATGACCAGCGCGCTGGCCGAACAGCTGGCGAAAGCGGAACTTGATCCCGCCGTCAAATGCATCGTTCTAACTGGGGCGGGCAAAGGCTTTTGCGCGGGTGGCGACGTCAAGGGCATGGCATCACGCGGCGACGGAACCGTTGGCGACAATACGATCGATGGCGCCATTCATCGCCAGCGGGTCAATCAGCGGGCGACGGCCGGAAAACTGTTCAAAATGCCAAAGCCAACTATTGCTGCATTGCCTGGCGCAGCGGCCGGCGCCGGGCTCTCGCTCGCGCTGGCGTGTGACCTGCGGATCATGGCAAGCACCGCGGTGATGACCACCGCTTTTGCCCGCGTCGGCTTCTCGGGCGACTACGGTGGGACTTATTTCCTGACGCAGCTCGTGGGTTCATCCAAAGCGCGTGAGCTCTACTATCTGTCGGAGCGCATCAGCGCTGAAGAAGCGCTCCGGCTAGGACTGACGAACTGGGTCTGCGCTCCTGAAGAACTCGCGTCGAAAACGCGCGAGATCGCCGGACGCCTGGCCAACGGGCCGACGGTGGCGTTTCGCTATATGAAAGAGAATCTGAATCGCGCTATGAGCGGTGAGGTCGATGATTGTCTGGATCTCGAAGCCACCCATCACGTGCATTGCGGCCAAACCGAGGACCACCGCGAAGCCGCCAAGGCATTCGTCGAAAAACGCGAGCCCGTGTTCAAGGGACGTTAGCCGCATGCGGCGCATCGCAGTCGACAACGTGATGGCAGAACAACCATGAGTGAACCCTTCGATCAGTCGCTTTCCATTTGCGGCGAACTCCGCCGGCCACGCCAAATGCTGGCAGAACAATCGTATGACGGTCATCTGTCTCTTCACGACGACAAGATGGCCCAGACTCTGGGTTTTCGCGCCGGACCAATCGAAGGTCCGACCCATTTCAGCCAGTTTATTCCGCTGGTCCATCACATCTTCGGCAATGCCTGGTTCGAACGCGGCTGCATCAGCGCCCACTATCAGAATATGGTGATCGAAGGCGAAGAGGTCCGCGCCTTCGCCCGGCAGTCGACGAAAGATTCTCCAACCATCCACATCTGGGCCGAGAAACGCGACGGTACGCCGGTGCTGACGGGGACGGCCTCGACCGGCCCCGAATATGGCGAGACCGAGATTGCGAAACGGATAGCTGCGCTACGTGCGCCGGAGCAGCTCGTGATCCTGCGCGACCTCAAGGTCGGGCAGAAGGGCGCGGGCAATCCCGAGAAGGTGCGCATGGGTTTCGATCAGAATATGGGAACTCAGTATCCGTTTTCGCTGAACGACAAGCTCAAAGTGATAACCGAGCCGAGCCCATGGTATACGCGCGAGGGCGGTGCAGCTTCGCCGTGGGGCCGGGCGATCATTCCGTTCGAGATGATCAGCGTGCTGCTTGGATACACATCGGGCAAGGCGGGGTTTCGCGCCCGTGGCCCGGCAGTCGGACTATTTGCAGGGCAGGAGATCAAGCTGATAAAGGGGCCTCTGTTCGTCGATCATCCCTACGAACTGGAACGCGAGATCATCGCGCTCAGCGAGAGCAGACGCACCGAGTCGAATTGGATACGCACGAAGGTCTACGACGGCATCACGCACGACCTCGTAGCTGAAATGATTCTCAATAGCGCCACACTTAAGGGTTCCTACGAAAAGTACGATGAAGAGGCGAAGGCGCTTGGAAAGCCAGGAGGCTACGATCGGGACAGCCCACGCTAGCATCTGGCCGCCGGGTCGCGGCGGTTTCGGCAGCGCGGTTGTATAGCACTTCATCTTTGCGATCGATGACCGTGATGGTCGGAATGGAGCCAAGATAGTATCGTGCGATTAAAGAGACGCTGTGAGAGCGATGGGTGATCAAGGTGCGCCTTCGGTTAGCGCTCAGGCAGCGCAATCCTTCGATGTCGAAGCTCCGTGGTTAGTGATCCTCATCCTTGTTTCACTGCCGCTTCTCTTCAGCGCCATCGGCCTCTTTCCGGAGGTACGATACTGCGTTCCTACTCATAACGATCAAGTATTTCACTACCTCTTCATCGAACGGGCTAACCAGGCCATCTCGGCGGGAGATAATCCGTTCGATCATTGGCTGCCCGAACTTGAACTGGGGTTCCCGGAATTTTTCTATTACCAGAACTTGCCGCATCTGGTAGTAGTAGGACTATACCGCTTGCTCCTGAAGCAAGTGAGCTTACTCAGACTTCTGAATCTCGTCCGCTATATGCTTTTGGTAACTTTCCCGCTGACCGTGTATTGGTCAATGCGGCAAATGGAATTTACCCCCATCGCGGCAGCGGTGGGCGCGGCGCTTGCTCCGATGATCGCGTCGCGAGTCGATTACGGGTTCGACTTTCGCAGCTACACCTTCAATGGCATCGGGATGTATCCGCAATTATGTGCGATGCATCTTATGTTCGTCGGCTCCGCATGCGTGCATCGGGTACTGAAACACGGTGACCGATTCGCGGTCGCGATCATCGCGAGTTCGGCCCTGGTGTTGTCGGATCTGCTCTACGGATACATGTTCGCAATTGTAATTGCGGTCCTGTTGTTGCTGACGGTTTTGCAAAACCGGCCGGCGGACGAAACTGCGCAAGCAATCGCATCGAGCTTGCAGCGCGCGATGCTAAGACTAGGGATCTTATTTATCCCGGTCGCGGCGATAATCGCATACCAGGCGGTGCCCTTTTTCAGAGAGAATCAATATCTTAACACGGCGCTGCCGCCGCGGCTCAGCAGTCCCGGTAACCTCATCGGTGCGGTTCCGATCCTGTCGACTCTCAGGCGAATTCAGTATTCGGCCTTCATCCTGCCGTTGCCGTTGAAAGAACTGATGTTTTTTTTTGGAGGGCATTTTTTCGATAACGGTAGGCTGCCCTCGATCACCATCATAGTCATTGTCGGAATCATTTATGCGGCTATAACCCGCCGCGACGACTCCATTCTAGCTGTTACGATGATGGGCATCTGGATGGTTCTACTCGTTCCGAACGCACTTCGGAACCTCGTCGTTCCATTCATGCCTTTCTTACGCCTCGTTCCGTTCTTCAGATTTGTGGCCGGCGTTGATTTTGGTGCAATTCTGGTCGCAGGTCTTGGTGGTGAATGTATCTGGAGATGGTGTCGCGTGCGGCCAGCGCCGATGCGAGTCCTGGCTCCAATCGGGTTGTTAGTGATCTTCTACACTCCGCTCATGGTCGAAAGGTGGAGCTTCTACCAGGACAATGCCCGAGACATCGAACTCACGGATCGCGCGTTTCAAGAAGATCCAGACCTGGCCCAGATTTTCTCATGGTTAAGAAAAGCTCCTCCGGGACGAGTATATGCAGGCACGCGTGGAAACTGGGGAACCTGGATGAATGTGGGATCGCTTCATCTCTATGATTTGCTTCCCATCGAACAATTTCAGACCCTTATGCCATGGCAGACACTATCGCTCAACGCTCCGCTGCTATGGCAACTGAACATCCCGACACCAGAGCTTTGCCAGCTCTTTAATATTCGCTATGTAATCGCGCCGGCTAACCTGAATCTTCCTGCTTTCTATAACCGGGCTCTGGAGACCTCTCGCTTCGTCGTCTACCAGGTGGATTCGGGGGGGTACCTGCAACTAGGGCAGGTCGACCAAGTCAGACCGACGCATTCCAACTATGGTTTGTTCCGGTACAACGACCAATGGATCAAGAGCTTCCACCCAGAGGAAGCGAGATTCACCGCATTTATCGCGCCTGGCAAGGAATCGAGTCGTGATCTACCGATGCTCCTGGGGCAATCAATTCACAGCACGGAATCTGCATCGCTCGGGCAGGTCCTGGATGAGACGGTAACCCCGGATTCGCTTAGCGCGAACGTGATCGCGAAGTCCTCCGCCCTCCTGGTAATCAAGGTCACTTACCATCCGAATTGGCATGTGATCGTAGACGGGCGTGAACAATTTACCTTCATGGTCTCGCCTAGTTATATCGGGACTAGAATCGAGGCCGGACGCCATCAAGTAAAGGCCGAATATCGATCCAGCCGGCTCAAGAAGATGCTTCTGGTATTGAGCGGATTGTGCTTGTTTGGAACGCTGGTGATCGGGGTCGCTCCTCGGATCCTTGATTAGTTCTGCATGCGAACCAGACAGCCACCTGAATCTTTGGTTCCTATCTTTTTCGGCAAGTGTGGCGCTGGTCTCGGTTACACGACCATCGCTTATGTTTTCAGTTATTTCTGAGCTTTCTAAAGCACTTGTGCATGCACAGAACTCCTTCTCCTGTGAGATTCGGGGCGGCGGCGAGTGCGATGTAACGAGATGCGCTAGCTGAGACGGGAGCCGATCCCGATGGCGCTGGTCAGTCTGAGCATTAGATCGCGGACAGGATCGTAAGCATTCAGGCCACGATAAGGACGGTGAGCGCAAAACTCCAACGTTTATCGGACATACCGAGTTTTGAGCAGCTATACCTGTAATGCGGTCCCTGTTGTTGCGGCATTTTGCGAACTTGGCTATGCACAACGTATCTGAACAACTTGCCCTCGACGTCCCAGCTCCCCTTTGTGGACAGCCGAGTAGTCGACACCGAATGCTCTTGGAGAAAAACGCTTCCGTGGTCGTCCGAGAATTCGACAAAATCGAAGTCTACCGGCTGCTTTTCCAGGTCATTTGGGAGGGGGAGAAAATCACCGACGCGCAACTCGCGGGCCTCACCAGTATGAGCCCTGCTGATGGGGATCTTCTGTTACGATACGTCACGGAATGCGGCCTCGCCCGTCCGCTTCTGGCTGCTCTGAAGCGCGGCAATCTTTGCTGGCCCCAGCCTTCTTTGGTCGAAGCTCTTCATTCCCAGGCTACTCAGGATACCGTAGATGATCTTCTGAAACGCGAGGCTCTCACCAGGATTGCCGGCGTACTGCGGGCGACCGGCCAGAGAGGCATCTTACTCAAAGGAACCGCGCTCCAGATTCTCCGCACCGGTTCACCCGCTTTACCCCTCCAGCGGCGCACAGGTGATATCGATATTTATGTAGAGCCGCCGTTCGGTGCCGGTTTGCGACTAGGCCTGCTCCAGAGCGGTTTTGAAGGTCTAGCTGACGAAGCCCGCACCGCTCCGCACCATCTCGCCTCGGTACGGTTCCGCGGCGTCGTGGTCGAGATTCACGAACGCATCATGCCATCGTTCTGGGGGTTGCCCGAGCGCGAGATGATTGCGGACGCGGTGCCCGTGGGCGATTTGGATCCGCTGCACAGGTTGAGCGCCGAAGGCCTCATGCTTCATGCCGGTATCCATGCCTCGGCGCATTTTTTCACCCATGGATTGAAAACTGCGTGGGATCTCGTTTGGATCGCGCGGCGGTTCCGGGACCTGGATTGGAAGCGCTTAACGACTTGGATACAGACCTGCCGAATTCAGCGCGCCTTCTGGGTGCCGGTGCGCGTCCTCACCCAGGATTTGTCGCTCCCAATTCCTACGGCGTTCTTACAGAACGCGCCGGCGGACGAGCGTGAAATGAAGTTAGAAAGGATCGCGCGCGACCGGCTATTTTCCTCGACGGAAGGTCCTTTCGATCTGAACCCTTTCAGCAAGACCTGGGTTTTTCTGATCCTTCAGGATTCATTTATGGAGCGGGTCGGTTATCTGGCAGCTCTACGAAAAGGAACCGCAGCCGAGGCGCGCCGAACGGCCCGCCACAATGACCCTTCATCGGGATTGCGCCACACATGGCGTCAAATGCGCGAAGCTTTCACGCATTGGCAGCACTACCAGAGTTTGTAAGCATACTTTGGCGAGCGAAGTCACGAACGAAGATTAGGATCGTCACAGATGGCCAAAAGACTTTCCAGGGTGCCTTGAATGGTCATATTGCATGTCGACCTCTCTTGGACGATCATGCCCGCATCCTAGCAGGAACGAGCTTACTCGTATTTTGCGGTCCAGCTGTGGTTTTCTAGCTTCAATTGACTCCAAAAGTGCGTTTTTGGTACAGTCGCCCATCTTTCTCGTTACTGAGCGATTTTAGATGAGCACGGAAACCTTGGAGTTCACGAGCGTTCCCGTTTACGGCAGCTATGTCAATCTCAGAGGGATTGTTCGGCGCGCTGACGTTCGAGAACTTGCGGGTCGCTGTATACATTCAGGTAGACGGAGGCTGGTGGACCAAGCCGTCCTGGGATTCGCCATGCACGCCGATCTCCGCTGACGGCTCCTTCTCGGTGAACATCACGACCGGGGGCAATGACGAAGAGGCGAACGAGATAGCGGCGTTTCTCATACCGGTAGAATACTACCCGCCTAGTCTCCGCGGAGAGCCCGAACTACCTGCCGAGCTATACGAAAAGTCTTTAGCCCACGTCAATGTCACGCGCGCAATATAGTTACGACTTGGATGCAGGAAGGCTCAAATCCTTTGCTGTTATTATTGCTTCGTTCAATAATGCTCGTTGGTGCCAAAAGAACCTCGAATCAGTCCTGAATCAGGATTACCCCTGCTTCCGCGTTATATATATCGACGATGCTTCTACTGACGATACTGCACGTCTCGTCACCGAGTATCTCGCAGGCAGTCCACGGGGGCATTTAGTCGACTTCCGACCAAACGAGGTCCGGCTCCGCCAACTCGAGAACATTGACCGGGCCATCCGATCGTGTGATCCGAACGAGGTCGTTGTCCTCGTCGACGGCGATGATTTTCTTCCGCATCGCAATGTATTGGCCCGGCTGAACACGATCTATCAGGACCCTGACGTATGGGTCACCTGGGGGCAGTTCATCAGGTTTCCACAAGGCGGTGAGGGCTTTTGTGCGCCGATCCCCACCGAGGTCGTCAGCGCCAACGCGTTTCGAGACTATCGATTCGTCTCATCTCACCTTCGAACGTTCCGAGCGGGTCTCTATCACCGCATTCACCTCACCGACCTCAAGGATAGCGGTGGGCAATTCTTCGCGACCGCCGGCGATTGCGCACAAATGTTTCCTTTACACGAGATGGCTGGCCCTCGCGGAATATTCGTTCCCGAGATCCTATACGAGTACAACCGCGAGAATCCCCTTAACGACGACAAGCTCGATCGGGCGGGACAAATTCGCGCGGAATTAGAGATCCGGGGCAAAGCTCGTTATGGCCGGCTGGCTCAGCCGACTGGCGTCGAGCGCCCGAGCGAGTTCTGCATGGTCACCGGGATCGGTCGGAGTCTGTTTGGGGTCAATGGCGCTCTTCCGGAGGGCGAGCACCGGAGTCAACCCTTCCGGCAGTTGCGGTCGGTGCTCAATCGGATTGGGTATACGGTACGCGAGACCCAGAGACTTGATGAGATCGAAGACCCGCATACCATCGTGATCTTCGATGTGCGCCCCGAGGAACAGGACCAACTCGCAAAATATCCAAGCGAGATTCTTAACCTCGTGCTATGGAAGGATCCGATTTCGGCTCCCTACAACTTCGAGGTTGAACACCACCGGCTCTTTCGGCGGATCTACACCTGGTGCGATGACTTGGTCGATAACCGGCGCTATTTCAAGTTCCATTTTCCCTCCCTTCGCCCGATGATCGACAACACCGTGCCCTTCGAGAAGCGCAGGCTCTGTACTCTCATCGCCTCAAACCGGCACTCGGATCATCCGGACGAGCTGTACGGCGAAGAGCGGAAAGTTGCCGAGTTCTTCGCGGAGGAGGCCGCCGACTCGTTCGATCTCTTCGGCTGGGGATGGAAGCCAACGATCGACCGCAACTACCGGGGTGTAGTATCGCGTAGGGTGGATTATCTGCGCCGTTACCGCTTCAGCTTCTGTTACGAGACTGTCCGCGGTTGGAACGGGTTCGTCAGCCGGAAGATTTTCGACAGCTTCGAGGCAGGCTGCGTTCCGATTTATTGGGGCGCACCCAACATCGCGTTGTCGATTCCGCCGGATTGCTTCATCGCGCGGGAAAATTTCGGCTCCCACGCGGAGTTACACGCCTTTCTCCGGGACATGTCCGCGGATGCTTATGAAGGCTACCTAGCGAGGATTCGGGCATTCCTGTCCTCGGAGGGCGCACTCCAGTATTCGGCGGGAAACTTCGTACGGACATTCGTCGGCCTGGTCGGGCGTCGTGCGACAGCACGCACGCCGGGGTTCTGAGAATGCCGTTATCGGCGAGAGAGGAGTGTTGCAGGTGACCACGATGGAGTCTCAGCTCCCGCGCAGGCTTGAGAGTGGACGCGAGTCGGCTGCGTTCCTGGATAGGATCCAATGGCCATTCATCAGGTCCGTGCTTGCGTATGGGGTCCGCATCGGCATCCGGCTCGACGATGCGAGTATCGTTGAAACCTTAGCCGGTTATCTACCACCGGGCTCGAAGTATGAAGAGTTCGTGGACTCAGGGCGCCTTTACTCACTGCTGGTCAAAGCGGATGAAACATCCGCCACTCAACAATACTCGGTGTATCTCAACGAAGTACTATTGGTCCGGCGCTCGACTCTTGAGGCCGCCCTGCGGACCTTTGAGTCCGACCTCCAGCTGTACGTTGCGGATATGGCACCGGACCGCGTGTTTGTTCATGCGGGCGTAGTGGGCTGGCAGGGACGCGCCATTCTGTTGCCGGGGCGCAGCTTCAGCGGCAAGAGCACACTAGTCGCTGAACTAATTCGAGCGGGAGCCGAGTACTACTCGGACGAGTACGCGGTGCTCGACTCGACAGGCAGCGTGCATCCCTATCCCCGGCCGTTATCGATCCGGCAAAGGGGCGTCGGTGTGACGAAGCACCCCATCCACACTTTGGGCGGGCATGCCGGGAGTAACCCCCTTCGTGTCGGGTTAGTGGTGATGAGCAGTTTTCGCTCGAGCAGCGAATGGCGGCCGCAACGCCTGTCGCCCGGGCTTGGCGCCCTCGCGTTGCTCGCCAACACGATACCGGCGCGCCGCGCCCCCAACCTGGTGCTCGCGACCTTGCACCAAATCGTTGCAGGAGCCCCCGTAGTCGCTAGCGAGCGCGGCGAGGCATTCGAGGTCGTCGAATCTATTCTCGATTTGGCGACTCGAGATTGACGCTGGCAGGGGGGAAATGGGCAAAAGACGGGACATGCTGAAAGAAATGCTCCCAACACACGATAAATTGTCGGTGAACGTTTAGGAGGGGTGCTAGAAAGATGTACAAACCGAAAACTCGAAGCGTCCGGCTACTGCTGGAGGAGCTTGCTGACGAACTCCTGATTTACGACGTGGAACAGAACAAGGTGCACTGCCTCAACGGCATTGCCATGCGGGTTTGGTCGCTCTGCGATGGCGAGCGAACGGTTTCAGAAATAGCACGAGCCATCGGCACGGACCTCGAATCCGACGAGGTCGAGGCTCTGGTATGGTCGGCACTGGATCAGTTCGCCGAGCAGCATCTGCTCGAGGATGTTAAGGAGGGCGAGCCCATCGAAGACGAGTCATTGGACGCTCTTAAACCCGAGGGCATGACGCGGCGCCAGATGCTGCTCAAAGTCAGCATGGCGGTCGCTCTGCTCCCTCTCGTGGACTCGATCGTGTCGCCCGAGGCGGCGTTGGCACAGTCGATAGGAACCTCGGGAGCCTCGTCTGGCATGGATGACATGACCGGGCCTTCGGGGCCTTGAGGGAGGTCAGTTCTACATTGGTTAGCCGACCGCAATTGGCGCCGACTATGGTCGGCTGTCGACCAACATACGTCGGTTAGGCGCTGCAGCGGTGTGTCCAATGTCAGCGGGCGGAGAGCTTCGATCGGCACCGCTGTTTTCGATTGTAATCCTCACTCGAAACGAAGAGCGGCGGCTGCCACGATTGCTCCACGACCTCGGCGCATTCTCCGATCGTGGCGGCGACGTAGTGGTTGTCGACAGCGGCAGTACTGACAACACCCTCGCTATCGCGAAGCAGGCCGGATGCCGCGTGGAGGAGGTGAATGATCGGTTCGACTCGGTGCTCGATTCGGCGCAGGCAGCAGAGATAGAGAGGCGCTTCGCGAGGGCGGGTGAAGGACCGCTGGTCATGGCGGGACAGCGGCTGTTTCACTTCGGTGAGGCGCGTCAGTACGCGGGAGGCTTAGCCGCCAACAGCTTCGTCCTACAAATCGACGCCAGCGATGAAGTCCCGGCGCTCGACATCGACGTGTTCGATAGGTGGATCGGTTCCCAGGGTGTCCACGCATTTGAATACAACCAAAGGTACGGAAACGTCGGACTTCGCATCGCGCGCTTCTATGACCGGAGTCAGTATCAGTGGGAGGGCTGCGTCCACGAGATTCTCAGCACCACCGCCGGATCAGCCGTTGGGTCAGCGTCGACCATTCGGTGCAGCCCAAAGCAACTCATGGTCCGCCACAACAAGGATGCGTACAAGTTGCGAAACTATCTGGCGGGGCTCGCGCTCCAAACGCTGGAGTACCCACAGAAACCGCGTTGGTGGCACTATTTGGGGCGCGAGCTTTTCTACCATAACCGATATGAATCGGCGATCGCCGTACTGGAAGTACATGCCAGGATGGAAAACGCTTGGCTGACCGAGCGTTCGCAGAGCCTCTGTTTTATAGGCGAGTGCCAGGAGGCGCTGGGACGCGTCCACGAGGCAAAGGAAAGCTATCAACGCGCTTTCGCGATGGATCCCACGCGCCGCGAGCCGCTACTCCGGCTGGCTGCGGCCTCTTCCGCCCAGTGCGAGTTCGACGCTGCCGAGCGCTGGGCTCGCCAGTCGCTCGACATTCCTCCCACGAACGCGTACCCGGAGCTGGAAGGGAACTACACGTGGGTCCCGCACTGTCTGCTATATTGGAGTTTGTTTTGGTTGAGACGCAGAGACGAAGCGCGGGTGCATTGGGATGCTTACCGGGCTTTGGTTCCTGAAGAGAGTTTGATCCACGAGCACACGCGGTTGTTTCCGTTTGCCGGAGTCTCGGCACCCGGGCCATCATCCTCGCGAGTGTAGCCCCTCGAGGTGCAGGGCAGGTTCAAGCCCCGCGCGCAAAGGATTGCAGCGACTTTGAGGGCCGTGAGTCTGTCCCATCGAGCGCAGACAGTGAGCTGGCAATTCAAGCGCGAACTACCTCACTCGCGAAAAATAAATCCAAGAGCACGGACTCGTGGAGCTGAGGCGAGGTCAGATAGCGCTCACCGCGCTCCTAAGGAATTGTAGCTTTTCGGTTGTTGGCTGTTACGGCGGAACCATCGTCGTTTATGACATGCGCGATGCTTGATCCTGTTTTCCCGTCGAGCCAAAAAGTAACTATATGCTGAAGGTCACTTGCGACCGCCTGTGGAACCTCAATCGCATGATATGCCGTAACTGGCGCATCGCGAAAATAGCAGTATACACCAAGCCCCCAAGCATGATGCTGCGTTACCGCGTCGCCCACTTTGTATGATGCATAGCCGTCAGGGTTGGCGCCATGGTTTGTCCACGCATCCTGACTCGGCGGATCGTACGGCATCTCCGACTGGTAGAAATAAACGCGCCCGAGGTTTCCATTCCAGACCGTTTGGTACTTCTGAAAATGTTCGACCGCTAAACCGTACATGGTAACGCGATCGCCATACACAATGAGGCCGTGGTCAGCTGGATTCTCGGTCCAACCCACGTTACTTCCGTGGTCTGCTCTCCATAGCCACAAATTGTCGCCGATAACATCGTTACTATTGATAGTTATGCAACTGGTCGCCCTACCGATGTGACTAGAGCCGCCAACCCGGCAAAAGACATCGTGGAGCACGGTCGGATTCGAGCTGTGATCTCTGCTGCTCGCAGTCTCTCCAAGTTCCAACAATGTATCGGAATTCAGGGGTCCCGCCTCAAAGATAAGACCAGCCACGCTCACGCCGTCGACGTCCGAAACGGACATAGCGCATTGACCCTTGTTTGCTACCAGAGTCGCTAGGCCCAATCCGAGGATTACAGTGTTGGGCCGTACTACATGGATGGTTTCGCTCAGATAATACACGCCGGGCGTGAAAAGCAGATGCTTCCCTTCACGCAGCGCGCTGTTTATCGGAGTCACATCAGTTGAGACTCCGACTCCCTGCGTTCCGGAATTTACGATATAGAAATCTTCGATCGGAATTTCACTTTGCGTCAGCTCGGCGCCTTCCCAGATCGACGCCGACACTGTCTACTTTGAGCTTCGGGAGCATCACATAGTACCGGCCGTCGTCGTGCACAGTCAAAAATGGCTTTTCACGAATTATTGGAGTACGGCCACCATCGGTAATTGCACCCGGTACTCCATTGATTCCCGGCCAGACACCTGCGGGCAGAGGCGTCGAGCCAAGAAACACCATGTTCCAGGTTTCGCCGTTCCACCGTTGCCAGGTGCTATTTCGCGAAAACCACTGCTGCTGTGTCCCGGCCTCCACTAACCCATCGATTTTCGAATCAGCCATGAAACCTCCACTCGACCACGCTGTATCGAACAATCGCAGCGTAGTCGGACAACTTCTGATCCAAGGATCGTTCGATCGGCTATAGGCGTTTGCATTTCGACATTCTACGGCTGAGAGAACAATAGGACTCCGCTTGATATGCAAACGACGGATCGGACACCCTTGTGACACTGCCCAGACATTCTGATTGAGCGGTACGCCGCTAGCACCATTGACCGCCGCGGAAGGTTTATCGATAGTTAGCGAACCCAGCGTAGGAATTACTGAAAGATTCTCAACCGATCTCCAGAAAATGTTGGTAGCGCCGGGGCCCTCCCATTTCGGGTTAGTAGTAGGGTCGTCTTGGGTTCTTACAGCACCTGTTACGGTTACGTCGTCAGGAACTCCACCCAAGCCGGCGATCTGCGTGTAATAGCCTACTCTTACGTCCAGGTTGTAATGGCCTGGTTTAAACAAAATCGCATATCGAGCCTCGTTGAACTCGCTGCTCTTCTTCATCTGTGTGGCGTAGATGCGGGAGATGGTTTCTGGATCTTTTCACTCTGCGGACCAAATATGTAGACATTCGAGCCGAATCGGCCAGAATGCAAACCAGAACCGGTTTCTTCGGCTTCAGACATGTTTCACCAGTCTACGGATGGCGGAGGCGAGCTTTTCGAACGAGAGGCCAATGCGTCTTTCATCATGTCTATCGCTTCATGAGTAGGACTCATTACCTGAGCAGAGGAGCGCTGAGTCGAGCCGCGATCGAGGAGTTGGTGTCGTTCCCTCGTCGTCCTTCTGGCAATCGCTGCCCAGAGTCTTCGTCAGCGAATTCGAACCGGGCCACGCACCGATCTCGACATGTCTCTGCGATCGCAGGCACGTTGGCGGAGAGGGAGGGATTCGAACCCTCGGTACCGGTTACCCAGTACGCCAGATTAGCAATCTGGTGCCTTCGACCACTCGGCCACCTCTCCGCTCAATGAAATCAAGATATCTATGCGCTACCTATGCTGCGAGCAACCTCAGAAGTGTTCGCGAAAAGTTGTCTTCGATGTCCGACCATTCAGCGCGAACAGTTCGTCGCTACGTATCGAACTACCCCTTAACCGCGCGCGGCGAGTTTTCGCTCCTCAGCCATCTTCTCGATCAATCGCGCGGCCGGCTCGGAGATGCTCATTTCGCCACGCTCCCAGCGCGCCACGGTATTCGAAGTTACACCGATCGCATGCGCAAGGGCAGCTTGCGTCAGGGCGAGTTTCTGCCGGATCGCATTTAGTTCCCGTCCGCTCACGACTATACGCTACGTATAGTCGATAACGCGGAGACTGATCAAGCGAAGTGAGTTCGTGACCATCGGGCCTGGCAAAAGAAAAATTGTGAGATTCGAATTGAGAATCGTTAAGCTGGGTTCGTAGCGTTGCGCTACGACGAGAAAACCAGCTTGGCTTGGTCGCCCTGTAGACCCTAGTTTCGCCAGATTGGCGCAACATCTTTTGCAGTCGGAGTTTCACAATCGCGCAGCGTCTTTCGGGCGGCGATCAGTGAGCTTATCGCAGCCGGTCGATCGCCGTCGATCAGCTGCTGCTTCGCTTGCTTCACCAGGGTGTCATACTGAACGTCACAGGCAACCGGAGTTTCTGCGGCTGAACGGAATTCGGAGAGCCATACCACCGGCACCGCGAGCGCGGTAGCCAAGACGATGAGAAGCCGCTTGCAGCGCACCATTCGCTTCGATGCTCATGTCCTTTCAAGACGGATTGTTTGCTCGGCCATATCTCGTTTCTGCCTGCTCAACAGTCGCGCACCGATGCCCGTACCCAGCGCGGTCAGATCGACGATGTTACGGGCGTCGGCGATATCCTCGCCGCACTCGATAGTTATTCTCGATAAGAAGCGGACGGCTGTCTTTGCGAGCAGATCGGAGGGGTGAACATGAAGACCGAGTTTGTTGCGAACCGCGACGATCGCCTCAGCGACGTTATCCACCTTCGAAGCTACGGCAGGTTACGGGTAAGCTACGGGATCGATAGCGAGCGCGCCACCAGCCCGTGCCCCGCATCGTTCACCGCGGTAAGGCGGACATTTTGCCCGCTGCGCACCGCGTTGAAATGGCTTCCATTATGACTGGTGATTGCGGCCGTGGATGGAACTTTGACCTCGTGCGTCTGCCCGTCCGCCGTTTGCAGCGTGATCTCCTGTGATGCGCGCCGGACCGCGACTATGCGGCCGGCCATCGAATGCGGCGCGGGGTGCGGTGCGAGCGCGGGCGAAACAGCATGACCATCGGCGTGCTGGCCGGCGAAGGCCAAGGTCGCGATCAGTAGCGAAGCGGAGGCCACGGAGACCATCAGCGTACGTTTCATACGACTACTCCTGCGTCATCCGTGTTCAAACGGTGGCGCCTCGAGGCGGGTTCCTTGGTCGGTCAAACCTAGTTGCTTATGAAGCAGATATACAAGTGTCGGCTGAAAGACGCGGGTAAGTAAAGCGATCGATATCGCGCCGCCGATGACCACGATTGCCAACGGCCGCTGCGTCTGCGCGCCGATGCGGGTCGATAGCGCCGCCGGCAGCAGGCCCAAGCCATCGACCAATGCGGTCATCATCAGCGCGCGGAATCGCCGATCGGCGCCCATAACGATCGAGTCCACCACCCGATACCCTTCCTCCCAAAGCTGGAAAATATAAAAGTTCAGAAGGATTCCATCCATAATCGCAATCGCGAAGATGGAGATAAACCCGACCGCCGCGGATACGCTCATTGGCGTGCCGGTTACCACCAGCGCCAGGACGCCGCCGAGACATGCGACCGGAATCTGCGCCATCAAAATGAACGTGTTGATGATCGAGAGCGTGGCCGCGTACAGAATTCCCATAGCGATCAGCAGTGCCAGCGAGATTACGATCTCGAGACGGCGATTGGCTTCCTGCAGCTCGTTGTACTCACCGACCCAGTCCAGATAGACGCCTTCGGGCAACTTGACTTGCTTCGCGACGGTGCTTTTTGCGTCCTCGATGGTGGTTTGAAGATCGCGGCCGCGCACTCCGAAGCGCATCGGGACATAGCGTCGAAGTCCCTCATGATAGATGAATGAGGCACCTTCGCCGGTCTCGATACTGGCGACCTGCGACAACGGAACGTATCCACCGGCGGGCATCGCAACCCGGATCTGCTTAATAGCTTCGAGACTCTGTCGATACTTCGGTTGCCATCTGACCGCGAGGTCGAAGCGGCGGTCGCCTTCAAGTACTTGAGTGATAGCTTGTCCGCCGATGGCGGCTTGCACGATGTTGGCAACGTCGCCGACATTTAATCCATAGCGGGCACAGGCCTTGCGATTCGGCGTAATGAGAAGATTGGGCTGCCCCATCGAGCAGTATACCGCGGTATCGACGATGCCGGGAATTCCCGCCATCACTTCATTGACCGAGTTCGCGATTCGTTCGTCGACGCTCAGGTCCGGACCATAGACCTTGACCGCGTTGGCGCCCTTAACTCCCGACATCGCCTCGTCGATATTGTCTTCGATATTCTGTGAGTATCCGAAGCTCACTCCCGGAAACTGCGCCTTGAGCTTGTCGTCGATCCGGCCAACGAGAGCCTTCTTGGTCAAACCCTTCGGCCAACTATCCTCCGGCTTCAGGTTTACAAAGAACTCGGCGTTGAAAAATCCCGTGGTATCGGGGCCGTCGTCGGGCCGTCCGAGCTGGGAGACGACCTGTGAAAATGGCGTGGTCGCTGCCGGAAGGCGATTGCGCGCGATCGAGCCAAACGACGGTCATAGCCCGGCCGCAGGGAACTCCGGGGCCGGTGGCAGGCGCCCGCGATGACTGACGACACCGTAAGACTACGAATGCGCGGGCAATGCATCTCGAGCGACGATCCCAGACTTGAAATTCCCTGCAGCCCTTCACAATGAAATGCCCGTCCTGCGTAAAGAAAAGTTCGTCGAGTCTCCGGCGCATGAGAAATCCAATGGTTCATTGACTTTTCTAGCGGGCATACTTCCTGCGTTCAATAGTCAAGCAGCATGGAGTTTTGATTGAGCATGAAGAAAATCGAGGCCGTTCTGAGACGTACCGAGCTCAGACGGTTTTTCCTATGCGCCGAAAAGCTCGGCATCTTCGGATTCGATCTTTGCCCAGAACGAAGTTCGTCGGTGCCGGTCGTCGGTAGTCATAACAGTGCCCCATCCCGATTAACGGTCGAGTTTGCGGTCTCTGATGCGGACACGAAAGACACGATTCACGCGGTTCTTGATCAGGCGCATCCGGACAGCATCGCAGTCTTCAAACTCGGGCCGGAATCGTCCTCGAGCGCCGGGTCGGGCGACGATACCACTCGAGTTAATTGAGATCGGTCAGCACAACCGATCAATCTGGAAAGTTCGGTGCTTGCATATTTTCAAAGAGTGCATACAGGTGGGAAAGAAACATGAGCAAGCTTGTCGGGCTAGCTGCGGTGGACTGGTCCTATCGCTGTAAGTACATGGCGGCGCTTGACGGCGCCGGACGTAAGCGCCTGGAAGATTGGGAGATCGAGCTGAAGAACTGGAATCCGGACGATGAAACCACAATGCCGAGCGGTTATGCCTTGGCTACTCTTCGGGACACCGTTCGCAGGTTGAGTCGAAGAACCGCGTGATCCAGGGAGCCTGGAGTCAGGCGTAGAACTACACCGTCGTTGGTGATACTCGTTGACAGTCTCCCGATATGAGCGAGGCCGGAAGCCAAAGTATTCGTCACGATTTTCCTCTCGCTGCGGCTTGGGGAGCTTGGGCCAGTGCGACCATTCTGCTTTTCGCAGCTGTTTTTGCCGTCCCGGTCATCCATGCGAGGAACACTGTCGTGACCGCGCCTGAAATCGCCGAAGGACGATCCGCTTGTGTCGGCCGCTACAACACCCTCGTCGATCAAGCCAAACATGACCTGACTAGCGGAGACCGTCCCGCCGCCGTGCGGTTATTGCGAGCAGCGCAGGCTCAGCTGCACATTTGCTCGGTGAGCACCACACAAGAAGTCGAAGCCCCGTTCCGCTATTAGACGGCGACGGGCGTTTTGGTCCGGCATCGATTTTCCGCTATTGCGCAAACCTACAATCCCAAACTTTAGGCGTGGCTAATTCGGATCGGGGCTTTCAGTGCCCAGCACTTTCAGTGAGTGATGCGAGCGGTCGCCGACGGCGAAGAGGAGCGGCCGGCGTATACCGCGCCTGTAGGCATGCTGATGATTTCATCGAGCGGTGTAATCCGTATGCTATCGGGAGCGACATGCGTGAAAATGTCCTGAGCCACGGTCCTGGCATCTTCATCGGGCGCTAAGAATTCGACTTTGATACCCGAGTGCAAGTCCACGGTGTATTCCTGCCCCCGATAAAAGCGTCGGCGTTCTTTGGTCGCAAAACTCAGACGCACATCCGAGACTTCATACTCGGCAATGCCCAAGCTGCCGGCCGCATCTTTAAAGGTATCGAAGGCCAAAGCCTTCATTACTACTTCAACCCTTTTCATTTTGGGGACTCCTGATTTTCGTCGGTTGCGCGCACGGAAAGTAGCTTTGAATGACGGGAATTATGAGCAGGAGCCATGCCGCCCAAAAATCGCGAAAGGCCATCATTTCCCGATGCCTGGTTTTGCGGACCGTTGCGCTTGCAAACAACAAACGTTTGCAATTTGTAAGAATTTTGATCCTCGGCGCGAGTCGAGGGCGCATTATTATCCAGCTTCGCCAATTGAGTCGGCGTAAGGAGCAACCCTTCGTTACCGTCAGCATAGGTCACGCGCCTCAAGATAATTTTTCTGATATGGACAACAACCGGTATGAGGCGGCTGGTCCGATGGAATCGTTCCTCGGAGGACTGAAACGCAAATGAGGTATGCGCGCCTATGGCTAAAAGTAGTTATCGAATCATGAGACTCCGCCGCGCCGCTGCGCTTGTGCTGGTCTTGTCATCCTGCTCAACTGCTGCTCCTCAGAAAGAGATGGCGCGCTCCGTCGTGGTCGGAGTCGGTGGTGCCGTCGAAGTCGATCTGCCTAAGGGCACGGCGCACCCCGGCACCAACGTCTTTGTCGAATACGAGGCGATTGAAGACTGGCTCGAACTCGAGCTCGGGGTGTCGACGTTTCCGCAACACGGCGGCGCCGAACTGTCAACTGATCTCCTTTTCAAGAAACCGTTCCAATTGACAGATCGTCTCGAATGCATGCTCGGCGGAGGACCGGAACTCGTAAACACGGTTCATAGCCCCGATAGCGGAACCTTCATCGGCGGTGAGACCGCCGCCGACTTCATGTTTTGGCCGTCCGCGCATGTCGGATTGTGGGCGGAGCCCAGCTACGATTTCGTGTTCCGTGACGGAATCTCTCACAGCATGGGTGTTACCGGTGGCGTGGTCTTTGGTTGGTGAAGCTAGTCATCTCGTACTTCAAAATTGGAAGTATCCATCTCGGCTATCAGACTCGTCGCGATAGTTCTGTATGACATCCGATCTAGAACTTCAGAATCAGCGCGGTCTCGAAGGTGTCCTGCCCCGAATAGGTATGAGCGGTAGAAACGCATCGCCCGGCGGGGCATACGAAACTAACGAATGGTCCGGCGTCGGGGAAAGGATGAGCGCTTGAGATATCGTGGCGGTACTCGATCCTCGCGGTGAGGTTGCTGAAGGACTGGAAGGAGTAGCTAACCGTCTCCGTGAGCTCCCCAAGGTTCTGTGCGATACCGCTCCTCGCGCCGGAAGTATCGCCGAACCATTCCCCGCGTGTTGCAAGCTGTAGCGCCTCGGTGGGACTGTACGCGGCCCACAAACCGATCCCCGACCACCATACGCTATGCCGAATTGGCTGCGCCTCCGGAGAGAGCAGCGGATTTGGGTACGCCGGGCTTTCGGCCATTGGAGAAAATTGGACCGGGGCGGATTGATCGGCAAACAGATACTCGAACCCTAGTTGCAGCGGCCTATACGGCGTTTTCCGGGCGACGGTCGTGTTGGCCAGACCACGTTTGCTACCTGACTGCGCACCCGTCGACGGACCGTACATGCCTTGGATGTTGGTTAAAGTTGTAATTCGTACCTAGATCCAGGAGGCCGTGAACGGTGATGCCGGCCTCGTCAGTAAGCCATTTCTGCGTCGATGAGATCCGATCGCCGAGCTGGCTTGCGACCGACTCTATAGCCGACAGGGGTCCAGTCGTTTCGACCGAAGTTGAAGTAGCTGGCGCATTGCTCTGCGGCGAAGTTATCCGCTCTGGAACGTCGGCCGACGCGATTACCATCTTTGGGATTGTTTTGAAGATCGCTTTGGGTATCGCTGGAGCCGGCGCGGAAGTCGCTCCGGTTTTGTTGAACGCGATCTCCTTCGAGCCGATCGCTTTCGAAGCATGAACAGCGCGCCCTAGTGAGTGGGCGACGACGACGGGGCTGCCTATGCGCGTGGACGCAGTGGGCGGAGCATACTCCGTTGGCGCGGAAGAGGACTCCGTGGCATGCGCGATCATCGGCGGCTGGACTTGAGGCTCTGCAACTACGGCTTCAAGTAACGGTCTGCTGAGCAGACTGAGAACCAGCGCGACGGCCGAAGTCGACCAGAAGATAAGAACCAGCCGCCAGAATCGATCTTGAATCGCCATAGTTAAAGGTCGTCCGAGTTGAACGCCCATCCTTCGGAGCTAAGCCGATCCATCGGGTGGACGCGAGGGCTACATCGGCAATTTTCGGACCTAATGGGCTCAACGCGGGCCGCTCGCTTATTCCCAATGCGTTCGCACCTCGGCAGACTCGATATCGTGAATGAAGCAACCAAACCGGCCCTACGGGAAATGCCTCGAGCGCCAGCGATGGGATCAGGACGCGAGAAACCGTTCGTTGAGGATGAGTCCATCTCGAGGACCTCGGACGACTACGATTTGGCTGAACGCATTCCCCGAACGGAGCGGATCAACTCGCGGGAGCAAGTTAGGCCGCGACCGCCGCTCGAGGAAGTGTTGCGATCGGCCGCTCGAGTGCTTGCATGGATGGCGATACTTGGCAGTGCCGCACTGCTGCTGAGCGACGCCGCACCGCAGCTGGGCGTGGTCGTCAAGTTCATCGTCGCGATGGTGCGCCGAGCATGGTCCTTGCTCGATCACGCGCCCCTCTCCGCGCTACCGCTGCTACTGGTTGGCGGCGCCTATATCGCGCTGCAGGCGTTGCTCAGGCCGGCGCCGGTTGAATTGCTTAAGCGACTGATGCTCGGATCCGCGTTTCTGTTGTGGGGGATAGTCCAACTCATGCCGCCCAGCGTCCTCGCGACGCAACTGGGCGATCTGGTGATCGCGCTATACGTTCTCGATCTGGGAATTATTATCGAGGCCGAGTTACGCGAGGCTTAGGCAACCCATTGATCGGCGCTCGATGGCGATTCAAGCATGCGCTCGCTGTTTCTTCCGCGTCCAGATCCGTTCTCTGGCGGCAATCCAGACGTACATCGTCGCGTATGCGCCCCAAGGCCGCCATCTCTCGGCAGCTCGTTGAAGCTCCGACCTGGTAAGCTGTGGGCAACCGTCCGAAAGCGCGCGCCTGACGCCAAGGTCAGAATCGAGAAACAAATCCGGGTCGCCTGAAGCGCGCATCGCGACGTACTGAGAAGTGGCCTCGTCTAGTCCGTTGAGGGAAGACACCTTGCCGAGCAGCGCGGCAAATTGACCGAACGAGGATCTCATCGAGTGGTTGAACTGACGAATGCTCCGAAAGCCTGCGGACCGCGCGACCTTGTTAACCGGCAAACTATTGTCATTGAGAAGGTGCCGAGCGAAGCGTACTCGTCGCGCGTTGGCGATCTGAACCGGCGTCGCACCCAGATGTTTCTTGAACAGCCGGCGGAGGTGGCGCGCGCCGATGCCTACGTGCTCTGCCAGTTCATCAACATTGCCATGATCGAGCGCCCCGCCCTCGATTAGGCGCAATGCACGCGACACGACCGCCATAGTGCCGTGCCATGCGGGAGTGCCGGGAGAAATGTGCGGCCGACATCTGCGGCAGGGGCGAAAGCCTTGCGCCTCCGCGGATGCTGCGGAGGCGAACAATTTGACGTTTTCCGGTTTCCTCAGGGGTATCGGACAGATTGACCGGCAGTAGACCTTGGTGGTGATGACACCGGCAAAAAAGCGCCCATCGAAACGACCATCTCGTGTATTGATCGCCTGCCAACAGATAGCAGGATCGAACGTCGTATCAATTGCGCGAATCGACTCGAGCATAAAAGGCGCAAAGAGATAGGCATGAAGCGTGCCGCCGAAATGGAGAGAATTGTGCAAGAATTTCGTACCAGTGCGAGATTCGTCCTTCCCGGCCTCAATGCGAAATGAAATGGCGCACTTCAAAATGAAGGACTCCGAATTGTTCGCCGGCACTATCTTCAACGATAAGACACACCTAATAGGAGGACGGTGCCGCATTGCAGTTCGCATCTCATCAGCTGGAGGTAAGAACTATCCGCCGTCTCTCAACTCCCAGTCACATTCAGATGCTGTTCGCGACGCTGCTCGTGCTCGCCGCGACGGCCTACTTCTTTCAGCTCGGGCGCGCCGGTTTCGATGATGCCGAGGCATACAGCGCCTATATCGCGAGCCGCAAAACCGTCGCCGCGGTCTTCGATGCGAGCCTCCAACTCGATCCCGGCAAGGGCGGCGGCCTGTACGTCTTCATCCTGCATTGGTATGCCGCCATCTTCGGGACCGGCGAGCCGGCGCTGCGCGCGTTCTCCGCAGCATTCGCGCTTGCAAGCCTCATATTAGTCTATGCGCTCGCGGCCGATTTGTTCGGCTCCGAGGTTGCGCTGATCGCGGCTGCGCTGTGGGCCTTCAATCCGATCGCGCTGATCGTCGCGCGATGGGCCCGGATGTACAGTATGTTCATCGCGCTGACGCTTGCCAGTCTGCTCGCGATGCGTAAGGTGCAGCGCCGTCGGACCACGCTGCGGGTCGCGACGTTTGGTGCGCTCGGCGCCGCGATGCTCTATACCCATCTCGCCGGCGCGCTGATGCTTGGCGCTGAAGCTGCGATCCTCGCGCGCGATCGATGGCGCGGGCGCGCGATTCTTCCCCGCATGCGCCGGGCTGGCAGTAACGTTGATGATGTTCATGCCAATCGCGCCCGTCGCGCTCGCGCAGGTGCACACCTCAGCCTTGGGTCATCGTTTCGACTGGATGGGGAGTGCGTCTCGGACGCCTTTTGCGATCAAGATTTCAGCCGCGCTGACTACCGTGATGATCAGCCTGGCGCTCGTGTTTGGTCCTCCGATGCCATTCGATCATGCTGTGACGCCGTGTGATTCCGAGCCGATGAGATGGTGCGCCATCTGGACGCTTCTTCCGCTGATGGCGCTGACGGCGGGCTCGCTGATCCTTCATCCGATGTTCGAGCTTCGTTACATCGCGCCGGTGGTTGCGGGATTCGCGATCCTCGTGGCGGCGGGGCTCACCTTCACCGGTCGCAAGCTCCGCAACCGCGTCACCGTTGCGATCGCATCCGCCTTTCTGGTGGTAGCAATTCTATTCCGGATGTATCACCGGCCGTTCGACCTGTGGCAGCGGATCGCGCGCACGGTGGAAGCATCGGGATCGCCCTCGCAGGAGGTGTTCTTCGAGGCCGGCTACGTAATGGGTATCCGGCAGGCGGCTGCTTCCGATCCGGATGCCCTCATCGAGGTCCTGCCCAATGGCTATCTGCGCATTCCATTCGATTACTACTTCCGCGGCCCAATGTGCGCCGCGCGCTGAATCCGTTTCGCACCTCACTCGCGCGAGAGACGATCGCGCAGTCGGCCCGGCGTCACCACGGCGCATGGCTCGTGAGCCATATGAACGATGACGACCTTGCGAGTGAGCTTCCTTCGCGCGGCGAGTTCGCGTGCGATCGCATCATCCATGACACATCGGTTTCGGTCTCGCTCTATCATATCGCTGCGCGCCCGTAGCGTCCCTGAGCGGGTCATCCACGTCGCAGAGTGGGACATGCATGTAACATGACTGCATGTTTATGAGACTTCACTACGAGTAGAATCACGAAATAGTGCAAGGATCGCGTCTTCCAGCGATGGCACACGAACTGCAATCTTCCTCAGCGACCCAGCTCTCAACCGGCCGCAGGAGACAAAAGAAGTGAATTTTCTCATAAAGACAATGGTTAGCTGGACCGAGGCCAGGCGCAGCGGGGCCGGCCAGACCATGACCGAGTACGTGCTGATTATCGCCGCGATCGCGGTCGCCGGATACGTCGCGTACCAGGGACTCGAGGTCGGCATCAATGGCCTCATCGCCAAAGTGACTGCCTCGCTGAGCGCTGCCTAAAGCGGCGCGGGACAAAGGGATAGCGATGGGTGCGGTTAATACTATGGCGAGGCCGATCGAAACGGCCTCGCCCATCGTCTCGTCCACCTTTCGCCACACGATGGGAAACCTGCTGGTGGCGGCGTCATTTGTCATCCCGGTGATTCCCAACGCATCACATTTCTTTCGCGGTCCCGCCGACGCGATCTGGACCGTCGGCGCGGTGCTGATGGCCGCGATGTCGCTGGTGCGGATCGCGCCGAAAGCGGCGCGCGTCGACCTGCGCGCATTTCTCTCGACCATCTTCCCGGTTTTTCTGCTGCCGTGTTTGCTGCGCGCGGAAGGCCCCTCGAGCGGGATGCTTGCAGCGATAGGGGTCGCGCTGGAACTCTGCGGCGTGGCGTTCTCGCAAGTCTCGCGCGTGTATATGGGCCGCAGCTTCGGCATCCTTCCCGGCAATCGCGGGATCGTATCGAAGGGTCCGTTCCGGCTCGTGCGTCATCCGATTTATGCCGGCTGGTTCCTACTAACTGTAGGATATCTCGCCTCATATCCCTCATGGATGAACTGCTTCATCACGCTCGCGACGATTCCTTTCATGATGTGGCGGATCCGGCTCGAGGAAGGCCTGCTGAATGCCGATCCTGATTATCGTCGCTATTGTGGGACAGTGCCGTTTCGTCTTTTGCCCGGCCTGTACTAGACGCACTCAACTGTGCGCGGAACGTGGGGTGGGCAAGCTTCGTTAAATCTTCGCCTTCATCCGAACGTCAAGGGTTTTTCGTCTAATCTTCGCCTCACGCTGGTGGGTTTGTTTTACATTTTGCGTCCATTGAACGGGCTATCCCCATCCGTCTTTTCTGCTCTTCGCCCGTATCGTTCGGGGGAAGTGGCCCGGCGCACTTCATGCGATGGCCTCGAGCATGAAGTGTGACGGGTCCGTCGGCGCCGCGTAGCGGTGCCATTATTGGATGAGGGTCCTTGGGGCTGGATTCCGCCTCTGCCTCGCACAGGAAAACTCCTTGGAAATCCAGCATTTAATGGGTTTGTTTTTGCGTTTTCATCATGCAGCGCTGCGCCGATTTTCCTCGATCATGGCTTTGTTTTCTTGGTGTGAAGCAGGCACCCCGAATGGGTTTGTTTTTTCATTTTTGTGTCCTTCGATTGGCCGCTTAAGGGGCGGAATCCAGAGCTAAGGTCCCTCTCTGGCTCGTCACAGTTCATGCGAGCAGCCGACGCATGAACTGCGCCGACCCATCTCCCCCGAACAACGGGGTAGACGAAAGCCAAAATCGAAAATCCTTTATTTTCAGGTACTTGGTGGCTTCGTTTTGTAAAAATCGCATCTCTTCAATGCCGCCATAAATACCGACGGCGCCCCGAGGGACGCCGCTGCAATCATTCTAGCAGGTTATGCCTACCGAGGCATCGCCACACGCTTAGCCCTAATCGCAAATCACCGTAACCAGCGGATCGAGATCCAACGGCTTATGCATCACCACCGCGGCGTCGATTTGCCAAAACAAAAAAGGCTATCGTGATCAGCGTCGCTCTTGATTGCGCTTTCGCACATTGCGTCGTACACATGGGTTTTCGCGCGTCAAATAACGATATGCAGTGTTGATGTGAAGGAGGTGTCCACAAGCGGTTGTTAATACGAACGAACTGATCAATCATCGCGATCGTTGCCAGACAGGCCCACGTCTCACTATTACTTTGCAATTATCCACATCTGTGGTTAACTGGCAATATAGAGGCGAAACAAGGGCGAAACTGGAGGGATCCGATGAAATCAAGCGAGATTAAACCGGGAATGATTGTTTGGATTCCTTGCGAAGTCAAAGGCGGACCTTTTCCGAATGAGCGCAGGGTTTTGGTCAAAACGGATTTGAGCGAATGGTTTGGCTTCGTGAACACGTCCGAACTCGAAAAAAAGGTGGCCGAAGGGACGGATCGTGTGCGCGCTATAGTCGCCGCGGTCGAATCCGACTACGTTGTAGTCGGTATTAAGGGCCAATCGCCAGCAAGTGGCGAGATTCAAGCCCGCCCATCGCTCATCACGGAAAATGCTGCTATCCAAGCCTGATATTCTGAAACGTATCCAGTCCGGTGATCTTCGATTCACACCAGATCTGGCTCCAAAGGCCGTAAAGCAGTGCTCTATCGACCTTCGTTTGGCTCCGATCTTTACTCGGTTCAGAAAGAAAGAGCATCTCTATATCGGCTCTTTGGATATCGAGAACGCCGAGGCGGCATTCAACGCACCTGATCTGTGGGACCAACAGGAAACGGAGCAGTGTTTGCTTGATCCTGGCGATTTCGTTCTTAGTCAAACACTCGAAGCAGTCAAGATTCCGCTAGATTTGATGGGCTTAGTGGAAGGTCGTAGCGAGCTGGGCGCGGTTCGGCGTTAGTGTTCACGTTACCGCGCCTAAAATCGATCCGGGATTTAGCGATCCAATCACATTGGAGTTCACCAATCACGGAAGCGTTCCCATCAAGTTGACCGCTCACAAGAACAAACCCTGCCAATTGATGCTGATACAAATCTCCACCCCTCTCAAACCTACCGAGGGCTACGGAGCGTCGGCGGACGACATTTTCGCAGGCCAGACGAAACCCATTCCGACAAAAACTAAGAAGAAAAAGTAAAGATACCGACCTGTCGCGTCTCGGTCAGGATGGCCCGTGCGTGCAAGTGTCAACCCCCTACTAAGCCTCCTTCGGTCATACGATTTCGCATCTCTTCAATGCCGCCATAAATACCGACGGCGTCCCGAGGGACGCCGCTCCAACATTCTAGCAGGTTGTGCCCGATGTTGCTCAGCAGTAGTCGCGAATCACCGTCACCAGCCGATCGAGGTCCAACGGCTTGTGCATCACCGCGGCCGCATCGATTTGCCGCGTGACGCCCGCGCTGAAGGCCGTCACTACTACCACCGGAATGTCCGCGATGGCGGCATCTTTCTTCTGCGCATCGCGAAACTCCCATCCCGTCATCACCGGCATGAAGAGGTCCAGCAGAATGACTTTGGGCAGCGGCGCGTGATGAAGGTAGTCGAGCGCCTCCTTGCCGTTGCGCGCCGAGGCCACGCTGAAACCCTCCAGCTCCAGACAATCCGACAATGCCTCGCGCGCGCCGTCATCGTCCTCGACAATCAGGATGCATGGTTCTTCGGTTGGATGGGTTGCGGGCATACGAGGTTGAGTTGGTCGCGGCTTAGTGTACGCCTTTCCAGCTAAGTATGCGGTTTAATTCGTCGATGTCGACCGGCTTGGTGAGATGAACATCGAAGCCCGCGGCGAGCGCGCGCTGGCGATCTTCGGGCTGCCCATAGCCTGTCAGCGCCACCAGCAGCGGGCGTGGCGCAAGGTTCATCGCGCGAAGGCGTGAGACCACTTCATAGCCGTCGATATCCGGCAGTCCGATGTCGACCAGCGCGACCTCGGGATGCCATGCCGCGGCGCGTTCGATCCCGCTGCATCCGTCCGGCGCGACGTCGATCTCGTGGCCGACGAACTCGAGCAAAATCTTGAGGCTGTCCAGCGCGTCGGGATTGTCATCGATGATAAGCACCCTGCGCTTCGTGACCGAATTATCTTGCGCGCTTTCCCCGCTCGTGGCGGACACGGATTGCGCGAGGGGCAGCCTGACCTCGAAACGGGTTCCGGCGCCGGGACCCTTGCTCGAAACTGTGACGGTGCCGCCATGCAGATGTGTCAGTTGCTCGACCAGCGCGAGTCCGAGGCCCATTCCTCCGGCATCGACCGAGCCGGGGGTGGCCTGATGGAACGGCTTGAAGATGTCGGGCAGCTCCTCGGGCGAAATTCCGGAGCCGTCGTCGGTGACGGTGAAAAGCGCATTGCCGTCGTCGCGCGAGATCGCGATGTCGATGCTGCCGCCGGGCTCGGTGAACTTGATGGCGTTGGTCAGCAGGTTCCATACGATCTGTTCGACCCTGGCCTCGTCGGCCTCGATGATCAAATTTGCCGACGCAAACTGCACATCGAGGTTGCGTCCCTCGGCGCCTTCGGTCTCCTGCAAAGTTTGGACGCATCGCGTGACCAGCTCGCCGAGGTTCAGTGGCGCGCGATTGAGCGAGATTTTTCCCCGCGTGATGCGCGAGATGTCGAGGAGATCATTGACGAGGCGCGACAATTGCGAGGTCTGACGCTTCAAGATGGCGCGCAGCCTGAGGACACGATCGTCGTGCGCAGGCTCGGTGTCGAGCACCGTCACCGCATTCGCGATGGCGGAGAGCGGGTTGCGCAGCTCATGTCCCAACTGCGCGATGAAAGTCTCGCGCCGTTGCAGCTCGTCGCGCGCATCGCGATAGAGCTGGGCGTTCTCAACCACCATGGTGGCGCGCTCCGCGAGCATCTCGGCCAGCTCAAGGTCCGCCTCGGTGAAGTGGCGCCCCGAGTCGGTCATCGCCATCGAGATGACGCCGCGCACCTGATCGCGGCTGCGCATCGGCACGCATATGTAGGAGTGGAATCCGATGCGATGTAGCAGCTCGCGATGCTTCTCGCTGGTCGCGACGACATCCGCCAGGCCAGCGGGGTCGGGCAGGAATTGCGATTTGCCCTCGCGTATCACCTTGTTCGGACCGAACTCCTCGCTGGGCGGAAAATTCTCGACCATGTCCTTGAGCATCGCCTCGCGCGAAGGATCGCTATGCACGTCGGCGAGCCGCGTCATGGTGCCGTCAGTGGAGATAATCCGGACCGCGCACCAATCGGCGACCTCGGGGACGGCCGACCTCGCGACGTTCTCAAGGGTCTTTTCGTAATCGAGGGACTCGGCGAGGATGCGGCTTACGCCCGCGAGAAAGGACAACCGCGCACGGGCCCGGATGAATTCGGTTTGGGCGCGCTTCAGATCCGAGATATCGAAGGAAACCCCGCGCAGATAGAGGACGGATTCGCGATCCTCGTTACGCACTGCACTGCGTACCCAAATCGGTTCCGGCGCAGCGCCGATAATGCGGGCATCGAAAAGCACCGGCTCTCCAGTCGCAATGAGCTTTCCGATGCTGGTCGCAACCCGCTCGCGATCGTCAGGATGAAACATATCGATCGACAATCGGGGCTTCTCGAGGTCGGCATAGGCGCCCAGAATCGAGTGCGCCTCGCCGCCAAAACGGGTGAGTTCGCCGGTATCGGCGCGGGCCTCCCACACAAGCCCATGCAGATTCGCAGCGAAGGCGGCGTCGGGGGTTGCCGCTCTGGAAGTTTTCGGGTCCGGCATGTTGCTTACGCCAGCAGCAGGTAGCCAATGTTGTAAAGAAAGCAGTGCAGCAAGGCAATGGCACCGCAAAAGGCGTTTATCCAACGCGCTCTTTGACGCCGAACCGGAGCGGTGCTAGCGGTGCAGTGATTCATCGTTAATCGAGGTGGCCCATGAAGATCGGCGGTTTCTATGAGCATCAGCTCCCGCGTCCGTGGACGCGTGAATCGGAGCATCGGCTGTTCAAAGATGCGCTCGATCAGGTCGAACTCGCCGACCGCCTCGGCTTCGATTACGTATGGGCGACCGAGCATCACTTCCTCGAGGAGTATGCGCATTCGTCGGCGCCGGAAATTTTCCTCGCCGCGTGCAGCCAGCGCACCAAGAACATCCGCCTCGGCCACGGCATCGTGCAGCTTCCGCCGCTGATCAATCATCCGGCGCGCGTCGCCGAGCGTATCGCCACGCTCGACCTCGTGAGCGATGGGCGATGCGACTTCGGCACCGGCGAAGGCGCGGCGGAAATCGAGCTGGGCGGCTTCAACATCGCGCAGGAAGAGAAGCGCGCGATGTGGCTGGAAGGGTTGCGCGTCGTCACCCGGATGCTGGTCGAGGAGCCATTCGCGGGGCATGAGGGAAAATATCTTAAGGCGCCCGTGCGCAACGTGGTGCCGAAGCCGCTGCAACGCCCGCATCCGCCGCTGTGGCTCGCGTGCTCGCGTCGCGAGACCATCCTGCTCGCGGCGAAGCTGGGCCTCGGCGCGCTGACGTTCTCGTTCGTCTCGCCCGAGGAGGCGCGGCAATGGGTGAGCGATTACTACACGACGCTGGAAAACGAATGCGAGCCGGCCGGCTACGCGGTCAATCCGAACATCGCCATCGCGTGCCCGTTCCTATGCGATCGCGATGAGAACAAGGCGCGCGAATTGGCGGCCGAGCATCAGGGATTTTTTCTGTATGGCCTCGGGCATTACGCGTTCTTCGGCAATCACGAGCCCGGCAAGACCAACATATGGGAGAACTACAAGAACAAGCCGGAGAATTTCTCGCTGCCCGAAGGCCGCACCGCAGATTGCGTCGGCACGCCCGCGCAGATTGGCGCGCGGCTTAAGGAGTTCGAGGACTCCGGCATCGACCAGGTGATCTTCCTGTCGCAAGCCGGCCGCATCCCGCATGAGATGCTGATGTCGTCGATCGAGATGTTCGGCAGGGAAGCGCTACCGGAAGTAAAGGAGCGCGACATCAAACGCACGAAGGAGAAGGCGGCGCTGAAGAATCGCATCATCGAGAAGGCGATGGCGCGCAAACGCCCGCCAGAGGTGCCGAACTGGCCACCGACGTTCATCAAAGCCGCGGGGCATCATTAGAAAGGAGGGAACGCGATGCCGCATAAGACGCAATTCGGATCGCTGGATAATTTCGAGAAGGGCGGCATCGAGGTCATCAACGACGACCCGAAGAACTACGTCTTCTCGAACATCTATGAAGTCGCGTCGAAGGCCGAGCCGTACGAGAAAATCGCGGTCGGCAAGAATCTGAAGTATGTGCTGGAGGCGGTGCGCGCCGAGGGCACCTCGCCGTGGTATACCGCCTCGCACGATGAGTCCGCGATCGTCATGGATGGCGAAGTCGAGATTCGCCTCGTGAAACTCAACAAGGCACTCGTCGCCGAGGATCACGAAGGCACCACGATGCTGGAAGGCAATCCCGACGGCAAGAAGATGGGCTACATCGTCGCGCGCCGCGGGCATATGGCGCTGCTGCCGAAAGGCGCCGCGTACCAGTTTCATGCGAGCAAGCCCGGGCGTGATTCTGCTTGCAGACCATTGCGGGCGACCTCACCATCGAAAAGTGGAAGGACATTTGCCAGAAGTAGGAGCACGAAAATGTCGGACGCCAATCAGTATGGATATCGCGCCTTCAGTTAGGTGGATTCAACTTCACGCGCGATGAGTACTTCGCGCACATCGCCTGGCCGGGCGGCAGCCATACGATGCCGGTGGATGCGTTCCTGCGTGCGCTGATGCGCGACGTGGCGTGGAACTTTTTCTACGGCATCGTCAACTTCGATGCGGTTTTCGGCACCACCAATCATTACGGCACCGTCGATGTTTTCGCGGGGCTCTACAACGCGGGCTATCGCGAGCGCAGCAAGCACTACGTCGAGAATCTCAAGGGCGATGAGGTCCGCGAACGCTTTCGCGGAGATCCTCGCCGATTGGACCAACGAGGGCTTCGATCCGTTCGCGGCGCCCGCCGAAACCGGCACGCCATTCGGTCCCAAGCACGGGAGCAATCCCAACGCTATTAATCGAAAGCGCCTCGTCGCCGCGCGCATGACCGGAATGAAGGACGACATTCCGCTGCGCAGCGACGCGTCCGGCAATCCTGTCAATCGCCAGTTCCTCGATGTGCCGCAGGATGAGCCCGAAGTGCACGCCGAGCCGGGATTCGAGAACGAGGTGCATGCGTACAACTTTTTCGCGTACGTCTCGCGCTCCGATGTGACCTGGAATCCGTCGGTATGCTCGGTGGTGAAGGACAGCCTGATCTGCGCGACGACCGAGGAGTTCATGCTGCCGGTTATCCACGGCAACGATCGCGTCGAATGGTTCGTGCAACTCACCGACGAGATTCATTGGGACGTCCAGGATCGCGACAGCGGCGCGCCGCGCGCGCGTGCGGTGATGAAGGCGGGCGACGTCGCCGCGATGCCGGCCGACATCCGCCATCAGGGGTATTCGCCGAAGCGCTCGATGCTGCTGGTGTGGGAGAACGGGGACCCGACGCTGCCAGAGAAGTATGCGACCGGTAAACTGAAGGCGAACCCGGTGGATTTCTAGGCTCATACGTGCGAATGCTCCGGGGATTTCTTCAGCTTCACCAACCTCAAGAGATTGCGCACCGGACGCGAGGGTTTCAGGCGGCTGGCGAAAATCGTCCATGAAACTTCCGCGACCAGGATGTCGCCTTCCGGCGTGACCGCGATGCCATGCGGCGCGATAAGCTGGCCCGGACCTTCGCCCTGCCCGTTGTCGCACAAGCGCGCCTGCAATCTTCCGTCGAGCGAGTAGATGCTGACGCGCGGACCCATCCCGGGACGATTCCATGCCTCCCAGAAATCCGGCGCCGCCTGCGTCCACCAGACCGAGCTGAGCTCGCCGATGTAGCACATCTGCTCGGGACTGCGCGTGTCGATGCACATCCCGCATGGCATCGCCATTCCATACCAGATGTGTTCGAGCTTGCCGTTGGGCGTGAACACCTGCACGCGATTGTTATGCCGATCGGCGACGTACACGTAGCCGTCGCGATCGGTGGCGATGTTGTGCGGAAGATTGAACTGGCCGGGATCGTTGCCGGGCTGCCCCCATGAATAAAGCAGGCGGCCATCGGGCGCGTACTTATGCACCTTCGGATTGAGGTAGCCGTCGGACACGAAGATGTCGCCGGTATGCGGATTGAGCGCGACGTGCGTGCATTGATTGAACGGCTGACCGCTCATCGCCTTCGCCGGCTTGCCGCTCGCGCCGATGGTCATCAGCACTTCGCCCTCGGGCGTGCATTTGCGCACCGTGTGGTCGAACACGTCGGTGAGCCATACGCTGTCATCGGGGCCGATGGTCATGCCGTGCGCGCGCGGAAACATTTTCTTGTCGCCCCAGCTATGAAGAAATTTGCCGCGGCTATCCAGCACGACGACCGGCGTCTCGCCCCGATTGAACATATAGACGTTGCCCTTCGAGTCGATGGCGACGCCCGCAATGTCGTACATCCATCGGTTGGGCATCTCGCCCCATTCTTCGACGATTTCGTAAAGGTAGTCGCCGCCGCCGGTTCGCAGAGCCATTCGACATCCTCCTGATGTGAGCGCATCGCAGCTTAGCGCGAATCGAAGCGGATCGGTTATGCTGCTGGACGGCGAGGAAACGACTATGCGGAATCTCGATCAGAACACGATCACCGACAGCGCGCTCGAACGGATCGCGAATTGCGGCGACGCGCGATTGAAAGAAGTGATGACGGCGCTAATTCGCCATGTGCATGAGTTCGCACGCGAGGTGAATCTCACCCCGCAGGAGTGGATGAAGGGCATCGAGTTTCTCACTCAAGTCGGGCATATCACCGATGACAAGCGCCAGGAGTTCATCCTGCTTTCCGATACCTTGGGCCTCAGCGCGCTGGTGGATATCCTTGCGAATCGCGGAAAGTCGCCCGATGCGACCGAATCGAGTTTGCTCGGACCATTTTTCCGCGAGGGCGCGCCGGAGATGAAGGCCGGAGACAGCATCGCGCGCGGCATCAAAGGCGTGCCGCTGCTGCTGCACGGTAGGGTCACCTCGACCGATGGAAAACCGCTCGGCGACGCGCGCATCGACGTGTGGCAGGCCTCGACGGATGGCCGCTACGATTTGCAATTTGATAATTTCAAGGGCGCGGAGATGAATCTGCGCGCGCGCTTCCGCACCGATGCGGACGGGCGCTACGAATTCCGCTCCGTCAAGCCGTCGAGCTATCCGGTGCCGAGCGACGGCCCGGTCGGCAAAATGCTCAATGCGATAGGTCGGCACCCATATCGTCCCGCGCACATACATTTCATAATATCGGCGGCTGGATACCGGCCGTTGGTGACGGCGCTATACATCGACGGCGACAAGTACATCGATAGCGATGTGGTTTTTGGATCGCGCGAACGATTGGTGGTCAAATATCAGAATGGAAAGACGTCGGAAACCGGATTCGATTGAATATAACTTTGTAGTCGAGCCCGCGCGCACCAGATAGTCAATCGAATAGTCAGTCAATCAAGCAGGCGAATAGTCATTGCAAATATAATCGAGGGACTATGCTTAACCAGGAAGAAAAGGACAAGCTGGAGAAACTGTTCGCTGCCCAACATGTCGCCGTGCTCATCACCGATGGCGATGAATGGCCGACCGCGACGTTGCAAGCATTCGGCGAGACCGACGAACTCGATCTCATCTTCATCATGAACGAGAGCGCCGAGAAATATCAGAATCTGCTCAAGCGCCCGAAGACGACAGTGCTGGTCGATACGCGCGACACCGGCGACATTCCGACCTTTCGCGTCACGCGCGCGGTCATCAACGGTGTCGCGCACGATGTGAAGCGCGATAGCGACGAATGGAATTCGCTCAAGGACGCGTTCCTGAAGAAGAATCCCTTCGAGCATCCGTTTTTCAACGCGCCTGTGTTGCGCATGATGCGGATCAAGGGCGTGCGCGTTTCCTATGCGGGCTACGGTGTCGATACGTTCAAGGCGGAGTTCTAGTTCTCTTTTTGTCATTCTGAAGCCAGCGGAACGCGACGCTGAAGAACCTCGGAAGCGCATTAGGACCGCATGTCACTTCGCATTCGCACGATGCGCTCCAGCGATGTGGAATCCGCCTCATTCGCATGCTGAAAGTGACAGCCGATATTGAGGCGCATCCGAGATCCTTCAGCTTCGCCTACGGCTCGCTTCAGGATGACAGGGCAAGAGAGCGCTGAGGAGAAACGTCGATGGCCGAGCCGTGGCATTTCGAAAAGCTCCGCCTGAAAAGCGGACTCAACATGCAAGTTGCCCGCGCCGGTGTCGATGCCTCCAAGCCGCTGGTCGTGATGCTGCATGGATTCCCCGAATGCTGGTACTCGTGGCGCCATCAGATTCGCGCGCTCGCGCCGCAGTTCGAATGCGTCGCGCCCGACCTGCGTGGCTATGGCGAAACCGACGCGCCGGTCGGCGTCGCGAATTACTCACTCGATAAACTCATCGGCGATGCTGCCGATCTGATCGAAGCATGCGGTCGTCAGCGCGCCGTCGTCATCGCGCATGACTGGGGCGGCGCGATCGCGTGGGCGACTACGCTTCAGCGTCCCGAGCTCGTCGAGCGCCTGGTCGTCATGAACTGTCCGCATCTGAAGAAGTTCAGCGACAACCTGCGCCGCAATCCGCGGCAGATGCTGAAGAGCTGGTACATCCTGTTTTTCCAGATTCCCCGATTGCCCGAGGCGCTCATGCGTGCGCGCGATTTCGCGATGCTCAAGCGCACGCTGCGCGACAGCGCGGTGCAGAAGTCGGCCTTCCGCGACGAGGACCTCAAGCATTTTCGCGCGGCGTTTCGCAATCCGTACTCGATCACCGCCGCGATCAATTATTATCGCGCGCTGTTTCGCGAAAATGTCCGAAATCGAAAACCTCCGGCGTGGATGGACAACAAAATTTCCGCGCCCACGATGGTGATCTGGGGCGAGCAGGATGTCGCGCTACGCAAGGAGTTGACCTTCGGGATGAAGGAGCTGTTCAGCGGGCCATTCGAAATCCATTATGTGTCAGATTCCGGACACTGGGTGCAGCAGGAGAAGCCCGAATTGGTGAACGACTGCTTGTTAAAGTTTCTCGCGCCAATGGTGGTACGCCAGCCTCACTGAACCCATAACGGCTTTACACCGACACTTGGCGGAGTATCCTTTTTAGAGGACAGGCACGCACGGACCGCCCTTATCGCGTCGCACCCCCAAATCCTGGTCGGGTCCCCGTCTAAGAGCTTCCGGCACAATTCAGAAGGAGGGCTCCTATGCCCAGCAAGTTGTACGTAGGTAATCTCGCCTACGCAGTTACCAATGAAGACCTGATGGAGTTATTCGCGCAGGTCGGGACGGTCGAAAAAGCTGTCGTGGTGACCGACAAATTTTCCGGCCAGTCACGGGGATTCGGATTCGTCGAAATGGCGGATCAGGAGGGTGCCACCAAGGCCATCGAGACGCTCAACGAGACGGACCTGAAAGGACGCCGCATCAAGATCGATCAGGCGCGCGATGGCGGCGGACCTCGCGGCGGAGGTGGAGGAGGCGGCGGTGGCGAACGTCGCGGCGGCGGCGGAGGACGTCCGGGCGGTGGCGGAGGCTTCGGCGGACGCGATCGCGGCGACCGCGGTGGTCCGGGCGGAGGTGGTGGCGGCGGAGGACGCGGCGGCAACCGCTGGTAGCAAAAGCATACAAGATGAAGCGGCGCAGGCGTACTGCGCCGCTCTTTTTTTATCCCTCGCGACAGCATCGGCGCGGTTTTTCGTATGGCGACATTCCTTCCCAGCGCCGGCCGATCAACTGATAGCCATTCCGCTGCCCACGCGATAATGTCGGCGATTCGAAGGTCGGATGGTTCCCGTTCGCTACAACATCAGGAGCCTGTTCGAGCGACGCGCGACGTCGTTGATGACGATGCTTGGTCTGGGCATGGTCGCGATGATCTTCGTGATCCTGTTCGGCTTTATCGGCGGGCTAAAGAGCACCATGCTCAACGCGAGCGCCGAGCGCAATTGGGTGGTGACCAGCAAAGGCGCGCCCAACGAGACAGGCAGTTACATTCCTCACGATACGCTCGAGATTGTGCGCGTCCGGCCCGAAATCGCAATCGACGAAAACGGCCAGCCGCTGCTATCGCCGGAGGTTTTCGCCGGCGTCAACATTAGCCGCGACAAGCACGTGCGCCAGTTCGTGCTGATGCGCGGCGTGAAGCCGATCGCGCTGCGCGTTCATCGCAGCATGCATCTGGTGAGCGGACACTGGCCGATTCGAGGCAACGGCGAATGGACGATCGGGCAAAAGGTCCAGGCGCGCCAGCCGTACCTGACCGTCGGCAGCCAATTTCATTTCGGGCGCCGCAACTGGACCATCGTAGGTGTGTTCGCCGACGATGATAGCGCGCGCGAGTCGGAAATCTGGACTGACTACAATGATCTGTTGAGCGATGCTCAAAACAAAAGTCAGGACACCAACTCCATCCATGTCGTGCTAAAGCCCGGGATGGCGGGGTCGTTCCTGCAGGCGCTCCAGAAAGACGGACGTCTCAAGCTCGATGCTCTAACCGAGCGGGACTACTATGAGTCGCAAACCAAGGTAGTCGATCAACTCCGTTCGCTCGGACTGATCGTGGCGTTGGCGCTCGGAATCGGCGCAATTTTCGGCGGCATGAACACGATGTATACGGCGGTGGCGCGGCGTGAGCGCGAGATCGGCGTGTTGCGGGTGCTGGGCTTCTCGCGCGGAAATATCCTGACCAGCTTCGTGATCGAGAGCGCGCTGCTCGGTATCGGCGGAGGCGTCGCGGGCGTGATGCTGGCATTCGTCGTGGCATGGAGCACCGGACTGGACAGCCGGTTGCTCAGTGTCGGATCGACCTTCTTCTCCTATCGGCCAACTCCGGCCGCGATCGCTGCCGGCATCGTTTCCGCAGCGCTCATCGGCGTGATCGGTGGACTGGCGCCGGCATGGCGCGCCGCGCGCATCGGCGTGATCGAATCGCTGCGGGAAGCCTGATGGTACCGAAGCTGCTTCATCTCGCGTTGCGTAACATGCGCCGCCAACTGCGGCGGACGATCCTCACCGCATTGACGTTCGCGGTCGCGGTTTTCCTCTACACCGTGCTGGTTGCAGTGCCGGTCTCGATGGATCGGATCGCCGCGGATGCCGCCAAAGGGCTGCGGCTGATCACCATCGCGCACAACTCGTATCGATTGCCGGCAAAGTACTGCAACGACGTCAAGAAAATGCCACATGTGTTGGCCTGCGCGCCGGAAGTGCAGTTCACCACCATCTATCGCAACCCGCGCGACTACATCACAACTTTCGGCGTCACCGAGGACATCTTTACGGTTAGCGGCGACAATGAATTCCAGGTTTCGCCCGAGACACGCAAGATGATGGCGACCGACCGGCGCTTCTGTTCGGTCGGAAGTGTACTGATGCGTGAGGAAGGCTGGAAACTCGGGCAACAGATCGTGCTGCGCGATCCCGACAACGACAAGTTGAAGCTGACTTTGATCCCGATGCTGGAACTTCCGACCTTACTGACCTCGCGCACACTATTGTTCGACCGCAGGGTGCTTGACGACGCGGTCAAGAACGCTTTCGGTGCGGATATCACCGACCGAGCCAATTTCCTTTCGGTCAAAGTCGATCGCGCCGAGAACATGGATCAGGTGATTGCCGAAATCGACGAGAACTATCACAACTCGGAAGCCGAAACCGAAACCACTCCGGAGTCCGATGCGCTCGCCAGTGTGGTCACCGGCATTGGAGACATCAAAACTATCATGTACAGCTTGTGCATCGTGGTGCTGGTGACGGTGCTGCTGATCGCGGCCAACTCGATGGCCATGATGGTGCGCGACCGCGTTGCCGAAGTCGCGGTGATGCGCGCGCTGGGTTTCGGCCGTGTCCACGTGGTGACGCTGCTGCTCGCGGAAGCTGCGATGATCGGTCTCGCCGGCGCGACCGTGGGAGCGGGCGCCGCGCTTTGGATCTTCCACCGTGGCATCTCGCTCGGCACGCTCACCGGAAACCTCGGATATATGGCAGTTGCGCCGGATACCGCGGCGTTAGCCGTGATCATCGCGCTGGGGGTAAGCATCGTCAGCGCGATGTTACCGGTTATCCGCGCCGCGAACATTCCGCCGGCGATGGCGTTCCGCAAAGTGGTCTGAGGAGGGAACTCATGGCGCAACGGCACGACGACGCATCGAATGACACCTCGCGCGAGGCTCCCATCAACGAAGCACTCGCGCGCGTATCGAAAGAACGCGGATGGCCGGCCGACCTCGTACGTCGCATCGCACAGGCGCGCGTCCCGGCTGAATCGCTGTACTCATGGAGCTGGTACTGGCTTTCGCCGGAGCAAGCCGCCGCCCAGCTCGGATGGTACGAGCGAATGACCAACGGCGATCTGCGCGGGCGCGATGCGACCTTCTTCGACAACGAGGCCTTCTCCGCCTTGTGGGCCGACGCGCCGGAGGAAGTCGCCGGATGGGAAATCACCGTCGAGCGCGGGCCCGACGCATTCGCGCAGTTCCGCTTGCAGGAGAGCGTCCATCTGCCGGTGCTCGAGCTGGGTGGCGAGCTTATCGCATGCTGCGGGTTCTCGCGGCGAAACACGATGATCGCGGGCCGCCGCGTCTCGGTGCGCTACGGTCAGGCGCTGCGCGTGCGGCGCGCGTATCGTCGTGCCGGCTATGGCGACCAGGTGCGGCGTCTCGGCGGCCCGCCGGCGCAAGGGCGTCCGGAACTCGCGCAGTACGACCTCATGCGGACGCAGAATTTCGCGATGGTGAACTGGTGGCAGAAGTTCGTCCCGGACTTTTTCGATAACACGCCCAAACGCGATGGTGCGGTACCCGGCATTCCGGTCGCAGTCGCGCAATTTCCCGCACAGCCGTGCGATGCCGACCGCGCCATTCGCCTCGCGCGGCTGGAGGATCTCCCCGCATGCATCGCGCTCATCAATCGCGCGCATGAGGGACGCGATCTCTTTCGTCCCTACAGTGCCGAGTATCTCGAATCGGTCTTGGACGAGGGTTACTGGGGCGATCGTCCTACCACATCCGGCAATCCCGCGATGGACTGGTGGAAGAGCATCTACGGGTGGACGGATTACTACGTCCTCGAAGAAGGCGGCCGCATCCGCGCGTGCGGCGGGCTATGGGATCGTGGCCGCGATGTGCGCGAGCGATGGAAACGCATTGGCGCGGACGAAGAGCGGCGCGTCTCCGTCGGCGCGATGCTCGACTACGGCTACGAAGATGCCGCGGGCGAATGCATGCTGCGCTTGATGCGTTATTTCATCGGCCGCGCGCACGAACTCGGCCGCGACTACCTCGCGGCACCTATCGGTCATCTGCCGGAGTTGGTTGCGCAAACGGAGAACTTACGCCCCGAGCAGGATGAAAGGTCACTGCGATGGGACCTGAAAGATCCGGCGATCACAAGGCCCTACATCGATTTGCGCTACTGGTAGATTACCCGCAAGCGCGCTGGCGATGCGGTCGCCGATTCAGAATCCGGGCGGATGCGGACAGCCGCCCATCATCTCCAGCAGATGCTTGCCGATGTCCAGTGTCGTGAGGTCCTCAAGGTACGGTCCTACAATTTGAATGCCGACCGGCAATCCATTGCTCATCACCCCGATCGGAACGACCGTCACCGGCAGATAGCACGCACCCGCCGGCGCCATCCATGTGGTGAGACCCCAGTAGGGTCGCTGCTCGCTGCCCACCGTCGCCATCCGGTTCGACATCGGCTCCGAATGATCGTGTGCGATCGCGGGGCAGGGCATCACCGGAAGCAGCATCGCATCGAACTTCGCGAAGAACTCCTCCCATCGCTTGCGCATCTGCAGGCGCCGCTCGTTGTAGCTGAGCCATTCGCGATGACGCATCGCCAGCAGCCGTTTGGTGCGTGCGGCGTCGCTGTCGCCGGTCGCGAGGGCATACTGCTCGATACGTTCGCGATCGGTGCCACCCGCGAGCGCGCCTTGCAGCAACGCGAAGAAAGTCTCACCTACTTTTTGTAGTGTGAACTCCGGACGGGCTTCGTAGTCGACCTTCACGCCGTCGGCGGCTAGCGCACCGGCAGCTTTCTCCAGCAGGCCTCGCAACTCAGGCTCGACCGGACACGTCGCATCATCGAGCCATGCGGCGATGCGATACTGCTTGAGCTTGCGCCGTCGCGCGGCCGGCAACTTGAGCCGCCATGCCGGATATTCCCATCGATTCGGTCCGGCCATGAGGTCGAGGCCGAGCTTGAGATCGTCGACATCCCGCGCCATCGGGCCGGCGACCGCGAGATCGGCCAGCGTCAAAGTGCCCGGAGGTCCGGGAATCTGACCGTGCGCGGGCACGATGCCGTAGCTCGGCTTGTGGCCGACGACACCGGACATATGCGACGGCAAGCGAATCGAACCTCCGATATCGCTGCCGAGTTCCAGCGGCGTAAATCCGCATGCCAGCGCTGCGGCCGAGCCGCCCGATGAGCCGCCGGGAGTGCGCGCGAGATCGTAGGGATTGTTGGTGGTGCCGAAGACCTCGTTGTAACTCTGCAAGTCGCCGGCGTAGATCGGCAGATTGGTCTTACCGAAAATGATCGCGCCGGCCTCGCGCAGACGTGCGACCGGCCACGCGTCTTCATCCGGGATGAATCCGGACAGCTCGGGGGCGCCCGACGTGGTGCGCATCTTAGCGGTCTGGAAGGAGTCCTTGACGGTCATCGGAACGCCGTGGAGTGGACCGTGGATTTTTCCGCGCGAAAGTGCCCGGTCAGCCGCGGCGGCCTCGGTGCGGGCCCGCTCCGGATCGATCGTCACGACGCTGTTGATCGGCTTATCGAGTTTCTCGATGCGCGCGAGAAAATAATCGACCGCCTCGCGGCTCGAAATTTTCCGCTTGCGAATTTTCTTCGCGATTTCGATTGCGCTCGACCAGGCAAGTTCCGACACGGCGGACCCTCCTCTCAGGGGTTTAGCTTGTGTCTATCGTGAATAGCGAAGAAGTCAATGGCGCGAGGCGATGGGAACGCGGGCCGGGCTCCGCCACCCGCAAGATCATCCGCGGAGATAGGTGAAGGCGCGATCGAGCGCGGCGAACAAATCATCCGACCCATCGAAGTAGGGCAACTGGAATTGCGCACATTCGATGCGAAGTTGCGCGCTCCAATGCTTGAACTCCTCGACGATTCTCAGCAGGTGGGCGTCATCGCATTCGTCCGTCCAGTCCTTATTCCCGGCCGCGTGGCGGCGAATGTCGCGCATCTTCGCACCCGTATCGACGGTGTCATATCCGATGAAGCATCCGCGCACCGCAACGTCGAAGCGTTGACGCAATTCGACCACATGCGACGGCAACAGCACGTCGCCTTCGAGCAGGTAGTCCTCTTCGTTCTCGAGGATTTTCGTCGCCATGGCGCGCAGGACCGGCCACATGATTGGTGCGCGCGTTTGCATCGAATCGGAAGGCTTCAGGCCGAGTTGCGGCATCGCGTTGGCGAGGCCCATCATGAGCGTGTCCGTAGGAAAATATGCCACTCTGTTTTCATTCAGCATCCGCTGCGCGAGGATCGATTTGCCCGCGCGCGGCGCGCCTCCGACGATGTAGAGCACGTGCCTTTTCCCCTAGGACTCCACGGTAGCAGACTGCCGCACCATCCGCCTTGTGCGGCTCGGCGGACCTATGGTCAGATGAACGACGTCCCGAGATGTCTGACGGCATCGCTCAAACTATGCTTGAACATTGCGTGCCATGGCCACAGCCGATCGCCGATCGTTACCGGCAACTGGGCGTGTGGCGCGATGAAACTATCGACGAAGCGATCACGCGCGCGGCGCAGCGCACGCCCGACAAGATCGCGATCGTCGCACAGCAGGCGCGGATCACGTACGGGGAGTTGCTCGAAGGAAGCGAGCGGCTCGCGGACGGGCTCTACGACGCGGGTCTGCGCGCAGGCGATCGCATCGTGGTGCAGCTTCCCAACCATCTCGAGTTTGCGATGCTGTACCTCGCGGCATCGAAGCTGGGCGTCTTGCCGGTCATGGCGCTGCCCGCTCATCGCGATGCCGAGATCGGGTTCTTTCTCGAGCATAGCAGCGCAGTAGGATATGCGATCGCGCCCACCTATCGGAACTTCGATTACATCGAGATGGCGCGCAGGCTGAAGGAGCATCGGCCGAGGGTGAAGTTCGTGCTGATGTCCGGAGATGTAGCGATCGAGGCGCCGGGATTTCTCAGCATAAGGAAACTAATCGAGAATCACGCGCCGCAGCGCCCGCATTTTCGCGCGAATCCATTCGACGTGGCGCTATTCCTTGTCTCCGGCGGTACGACCGGACTTCCCAAACTGATTCCACGTACGCACGCCGACTATCTCTACAACGTGCGCGTAATGAACGAGGTATGCGAAATCGATTCGAGCACCGTGATGCTGGTGGCGATTCCGGTTTCGCATAACTTCGGCCTCGCGGCGCCCGGCCTGATGGGCACGCTGCTAGGCAATGGCACCGCGGTTCTGCACGACTCGCCGGCACCGGATGACATCCTCGCGACCATCGAGCGCGAACGCGCTACCTGCATGCCGGGAGTGCCGGCGCTCTATATCTCGCTTACCGAACGACAGCAAATCACGCCGCGCAATCTTTCATCGCTAAGGCAAATCATTGCGGGTGGTGCGAAGTTCCTGCCCGCATCGGCAAAGCTGGCTCTCCAGGTCTTCGGCTGCCGCGTGCAACAAGTGCTAGGAATGGCGGAGGGATTCATCACAGCTACCCGGCTCGATGATCCGGAAGCAGCGGTCCTCGAAACTGTAGGCACTCCGGTTTCGTCCCACGATGAATTCCGTTTGGTTGCTGAAGCAGGAAGAGAGGTTGCGGATGGTGGAGTAGGCGAGCTACTCGTGCGCGGACCTTATACTATCCGCGGATACTACAAGGCTGCCGAGCATAATCGGCGCGCATTCACCGAAGATGGTTTCTATCGAACCGGTGACATGCTTTTGCAAGATCACTCGGGCCGGTTGGTAGTTAAGGGACGGGTCAAGGACATGATCAATCGCGCGGGCGAGAAGGTGAGTGCCGAAGAAGTGGAGAACCTTGTCATCGATCATCCCAAGATTAGCGCGGCGGCGCTGGTTCCTATCGCGGATCCGGTTGTAGGTGAACGAGGTTGCCTGTTTGTCGTCTGCGAGCAAGGGGAAACGATAGGATTATCGGAGGTTGTCGCGCATTTGGAGCAGAAGCGCGTCGCGAAGTTCAAGTTCCCGGAGCGGCTGGAAGTCGTCGATAGCTTTCCCACAACTGCGGTAGGGAAGATCGCCAAGAAAGTCCTTCGCGATCGAATCGAACGTACACTAACTCCGAAAAGCGCCGCGCATCGACACGAGTAAGACACTTAGGGAGAAGCAACCATGGCGATTCAAGGGAGCCTGGGTGTAAGCGAGCAACAATACCATAACGAATATCGCGCTCTGACCGGAGCAGCAAATTTCGAAACTGCGACAAGCCTTCCGGACGAATACCGCGACTTGCTGGTCAGGATGCTTTCCATCCAGGCCAGAATCGAATTGGAATATATGCTGGTTCCTCAAAGGACCTTGTTACGTCCGATGGACAAGGCGCCCAGTCCGGAGGACCGGGCCGAGTACGCAGCGTTCTGGGCGGAAGAAGTGAGGCATGGGAGCTATTGGTGGAGGATTCTTGAAGGACTAGGCGTCACCATCGATGAAAAGTTCATGTCCACTCCGATGCCGATCTATCTGTTTGAAATGCGTGACCTATCGGAAGAGTGGGTCGAATACGCATTTTTTAGTTTCTTCGGAGATCGGCAGGGCGCCTACATGGGTTTCGAATGGGTTGGATGTACCTACGCACCGCTAGCGAAGATTTCTGAGCGAGTATGGCGCGAGGAAATCGGCCACGCGGCGTTCGGTTACACCTTGCTGCGCCGGGTCTGCCAGAATCCTCAAGGTCGCAAAGCTGCCGAGCATTACCTTCCCAAGTGGTACGCAGCCGGGCTGGATATGTTTGGATCCGACTCTTCGAAGCGTCAGTACGATTACATCAAGTGGGGGCTGCGCAAGCGCAGTAACAAGCAGATGCGCGATGACTTCATAGTCGAAGTTAACGATTTGCTAAACAAGGTTGGCTTGCCGATTCCCGATGCGAACGCGGGCCGCAAGTACCTGTAACAGTACGCGCTGAATCCCCCGGCAATGGCGTATAGAGTCGTCGTCAGGCCCTCGGGAGTGGAGGTCATGGTGAACGAAGGCCAGACTATCCTCGAAGCCGCCTTGGATGCGGGGATCGATTGGCCTTATGGCTGTTCCCATGGAATGTGCGGAGCTTGTAAGGCTCGCCTGCTAACCGGCAAGGTCGCTATGGGCGACACTTCGTCCTTCGCACTCTTTGAAGACGAGTTAGCAGCAGGATTCATCCTGACATGCTCAGCTCCACCCTACCAGCGACGTGGAAGTTACTTTCGATTGAGCGACACGATAGTCGAGGTGTGCGAAGACGCAGATATAGGGAGATGGGTGAGGTAAACCTCGCAGTCGCCGATCTGTTGTTTGTATAGATGAGCCAGCTGAGGCACCAGCAGGCCTATCAGCTCTCGATCATTGTCCATCGATGAAGGACAATGGACTACAGCCTCTACCGGGTAACCGCCCTGCGGGCTTAGAATATTACGCGCACGAGCAATCACCTCGTCGCGCGGAGCAAAAGTCTGCTCCATGATCGCGCGGCGCCGGCTATAGTACGGAATCACCGCTGACCAGTCTTTACTGTAGATGGAAATAACCGCGTTCTCGTCGGTGTTGGCGGCTATCCTATTGGCGATCGTGAGGCGGTAATCGTCCCGATGTATGAGATCCTTTGCGAAGTAGAAATGAAACCAGCCTAGCTGTGAAACGACCGCCAGGATCAGCATGGCCCATCCGCTGCGCGAATGACCATTGGCAAAAAAGCTTCCGACCAGAACTGCGATCCCGAAGATCAGAAACATCGCGTTAGCGGTGTCATAGTAGTCGTGTACGATATGCAGATTGGTGAAAACAAAGTACGGGAAAAAGAAACCCGAAAGGGCAGCCGCGATTAGAATCGACCGCGTTCTCGACAAGCCATAGTGGCGAGCCAGAATAGCGAGGAACGTGAACAACACGATCGCCAACAAGCCCATCGTGTCGGTAACCCCGCGAACCAGCGTGAATATCATCCTTTCCGAAAATAGCTGACTCCAGGTTCCGAACGCCCATGAATGCGTCATGGGTGCGGTCGACATCGTTAGTCTGCCGAGCGAGTTTCGTGCCTTCTGCGCATCGGCAAAGCGATCCCAGATTGAGAAAAGGAGAGGAGCGGGAAGCATGCTGGCGACTGCGGCCGCGACGCTCCTCCGAAGCGGCAGCCGCCGACGGGCCTGATCGGCCATATGAAATAGCAGAATCGCTCCAGCGAGCAGATAGAAAGGCGCGAAGGTTGTGATTTTTCCGAGCGCTCCTGCTACGCCTAGCAGAGCAGCTGAGGCAATCGTAGTTACCTTGCTATCGAGCGTTTCTTGCACGATCGCGGCGAGGAACGCGACGCAGAAAAAAAGGACCGTTGTTTCGATCAGGAAGGTGGTACCCCAATACAAGTAGATAGGTGAGGCGAGTAGAAGTATCGCGAAAACCAAGACGTCGCGATCGGTCAGGCCATACGCGCGCGCCAGGCTTCTCACTGGAAAGATAGTGGCCGACAGGAAGAAATAACTAATAAAACGTCCGGCCGGATCTAGCGGCATTCCCGTCACTTTCACCAAGCCGGCTGCCAGCAACTGATACATTGGGAATTCAAAAGGTATTGACCATGGCGCTCCGAAGACCGGCGTGTGGTAGGCGAGCCACGGTGAGCCCCTAAGTATCCAATATGATGTGATCGCGGTTTGCGTCTGCCGGAAGCTATGCATCCCAAGGAGTGGATCGTTCCATCGTATGGCGAGAACGACGCCCCCTATGACGAGCATCATCGCGGCGATGGTAGCGAGGGCGCTGTGCGTATGATCGCGAGCCAAGGTCCGAACAGATTCTTGCAACGTCGCTTCGGGGGAGCCGAACGTAGGGATCGTGGCCGCCATCTTTAGAATCAGGAACGAATTGTGCGATCGATCAGCGCGGCCATACCTGGAGCTGGAGTGCTCGATCTGCGAGTTTATGATCACCGGCGGCCAACATCTTTTCCAACAAACAGTACAAAATGATGAAGAGATAACGAGATCCCATTTCCCGAATCTTGAACTTGGAGATACCTTCTTTGCGATTGCGCCATGAATTCGAAATGACCGCGTAACGATAACCGCGCACGATGCACTTCAACGGCATCTCCACGGTCAGATTGAATTCGCTCGACAGAAGCGGCTGGATTCCGGCGATAGCTGTGCGGCTGTATAGCTTGAAGGCATTCGTGACGTCATTGTAGCGAAGTAGAAAGAGCGCCTGGATGAGCGCGTTTCCCATCCGGTTAAGAATTAAGCTTGTGCACCGGATAGTGGATCGTCGAGCCACCGCGGATGAAGCGCGATCCGAACACGCAATCGTAACCTTCCTGGAATTTGCGATAGAAGCGAACCAGGTCGGCTGCATCGTCCGAGCCATCTGCCATAAAGACCGCGACCGCGTCGCCACGAAAGTCAGCCAACCCCGAACGCACCGCGAAGCCGTATCGGTTCGGCGGCATGTTGCGATGTAACGCACCTCGGGATACGCCGCGCAAAGCTTTACCAGCACGCGCTCGGTATCGTCGCGGCTGTTATCATTCACCACAAGGATTTCGAACCGAATCTGCGCGCTTGTTAGCTCCTGGATGATGTACTTTACGGTCCTTCGAGATGACCTTCTTCGTTGTGCGCCGGGATTAGCACGGAAAGCATGTCCTTGACGCCGGCGGATTGCCATTCGGCGAGTGAGCAAACTTCAATTGGCATGGGCGCCTTCCTCGGAAGAGGCACGACTTCGAGTGCCTTCGATGATTTCCTGGAGCGTCGTCCTCAGGTCGTAGCTGTAGTTCCAGTGCGGATAGTGAGACTTGAACTTGCGCACATCGCTGATCCACCAGATATGATCGCCGACTGAGGCTGTGGTCGCATAGCGCCAGTTCATCGGACGGCCTGACAGCTTTCGCACAACTCAATGGCCTCGAGCATCGAGCAATTCGAATGACGGCTGCCGCCGATGTTGTAGACCTCCGCCGAACGAGGCCGCTGGATGAAGGCCCAGAACGCGCTTCACGAGATCGTAAGAGTGAATGTTGTCGCGAACCTGTTTACCCTTGTATCCGTGTACGACATAGGGCGTTCCCGTTACAGCACATCGCGCGAGGTATGCTAGAAAGCCATGCAGATCGTGCCTGAATGGTTCGGCCCAGTCAGGCATCCGCCGCGAAAGCAAGCGGTCTTCATTCCGAAATAGCGTCCATACTCCTGCACCATCATGTCCGCGGCAATCTTCGACGCGCCGAAGATACTATGAAGAGATGATCGATACTCATCGTCTCATCGATGCCGTTCGCGGCGAACTGATGGCCCGTGTCGAGCTCCCAGCGCGAATCACTTTCGATCAGAGGCAAGGCATTTGGTCGATCGCCATAGACCTTGTTGGTGCTGGTGAATATGAATGCGGCGTCGGGACAATGCCGGCGCGTCGCCTCAAGGACTTCAAGCGTTCCATTTGCGTTGATGGTGAAATCGGCGCGAGGATCGCGCGCGGCCCAGTCATGCGAAGGCTGCGCGGCAGTGTGAACTACCGCTGAGATCGACCGGCCGTAGCGCTCGAATATTCGATCGATGGTCGCCTCGTCACGAATGTCGACCTCGAAATGACGATAGCTGTGCATGTCGGCTTCCAGTCGGCGTCGGTTCCACGCCGTACTCGCGTCGGCGCCGAAGAACACACCGCGCATGTCATTGTCGATACCCGCCACTTCCAGCCCTTGATGAGTCAGGAAGCGCGTGGTTTCGGACCCGATCAAGCCGGCGGAACCAGTTACAATGGCGACACTCATAGCGCTGCCGCCTGATGACCCAAGATAGGAAGCAACTGCTCTCGATTGCGATCGAGCCAATCGATTACATCTTCGAGCGAGCGCTCAATGGTGTAACTCGGCTTCCATCCGGTTTGCGAAGTGACAAGCGAGTTGTCGGTGATATAATAGGGTATGTCCTCAGGACGCGTGGTGGGATTGGATCCGATCTCGACTCGCTTAGTGGTAAGTCGCTCACACATATCGGTCAACTCATGGAGCGAGACACTCGATTCTGGCCCGCCCCCTACATTAAAAATGCGCCCAGCGAGTGTTTCGAGATTTCGTATTTGGTGACTTATGAGATCATATAGGTCGCTGATGTGAAGGACATCGCGAACCTGGAACCCGGCGCCTTGGAAGCCGTTGTACGTCAAAGATCCGCCATAGAGATGGCGTGCTGCCCATAGGACGAAAAATCCCTGGTCGACTTTCCCCATCTGCCATGGACCGGTGATGACACCGCATCGATTGACGATGGCGGGAAGTGCATACATCGCGCCGTATTCTTCGATCAAAAGCTCCGAGGCCAACTTGGTTGCGCCGTATAGCGAGCGATGGCCGGCGGTAGGAAACGCTTCGGAGAGACCGTACGCCGACCAGCCCCGTCCATTTGAATTGTCAGGCAATTCGTAACGTGAGGCCGTCGCGACGAGAGGCAGCGCGCGCAACGCATCGATCGAATAAACGCGGCTGGTCGATAGAAAGATAGTGGCAGAGCGATGTCGTCGCGCATATTCCAGACAGTTGAAAGTGCCGATGAGATTAGTGTTGACGACATAACGCGGGTCGCCGTCGTATCCCGCGCTGACCGAAGGCTCGGCGGAGCATTCGATTATTAAATCGGCTCCACCAGCAGCTTCGAGGTCCTCGGGATTGCGGATGTCGCCATGAATGAAGTCCACGCCGGCGGCGGCAAGTCTTCGCAGTGCGAGTTCGCTCCCGCGCCGCCTGAGACTATCGAGTGCAACGACGGTCCATTGACTATCGCGGCGTAGCATCATCGCGATGCTCGAGCCGACGAATCCGGCGCCACCTGTAACTAAGACTCGCATCCGAGATTGCGTCTCTTTTCGGCGATGAGAAGCACATCGCCTACCCCTCGTAGACAGGGATTCCCCACCTACCAGCCGATGTCGCAGGTTATGTGCCAGTAAATTGGACTCAGAAGAGGCGCGATTGCATCTGACGATGGCTGCGAGAGAGCGCAATGTCTTAGTGCTGCAACAATGAGTGAGTCTTCTGCTACATAAGGAATCGCGTGCGGAAATCGTCAAACGGAGTGGCAGTGGCTAAGAACACCTCGGCAAGCACGAAGTTGGAAAGCTTCTCACCTCTATCCGACGGCCCGAGAGGGTCGAAAAGAGCATTGATCTTGCTCGATTTTGACAGATTGGGACCCATCGCGGCTCATCTGTCGAGGACTCAAAATCCACCGTAGGCAACCATTAGGTACTCGTCCGGCGGCATAACGAGGCCGGCTTCGGCCTGGATCGGTTCAACCACGAACGCCGTAAATCGTTCGCTCGCAAGTTGCTGCGCAAGTTCTTCTAGGTCGCCGAACCTCACCGCGTGCGTTTCAGGCAGCAGCGGCCCGAACTCCGCGGTCCAAAATGGATCGTCCATCAAGGTGTGCGCCCGCGCGAACTTGATAACGGCATCGACACCTTCGCTCCCGGAGCTGCAGAAGAACACCTAGGATAGTCTCCCGGCCGCTCGCATACACAATCGATTCGCTAATTCGCCGGCCGGCACATGCCCCTGCAACATCGCGGGACCGTTGCGATCCAGTTCGTTCTTGAGCGCGCGAATCGCTCCGGGATGATTGTGGCCAACGTTGTGGACGCAATATCCGGAATTGAAGTCGAGAATGCGCTTGTCGTTGGCAGTGAATAGTTCAGAACCGAGGCAAGTAGCGTAGTGAACATTCATACCGAGTACGTCGAGCAGCCTAACCCATTGAGGGTTGACGCAGGTTTCGTATGTCGATTGGCGAGCGTTTGCAGAGAGTGCTTCCGGCGTAAACTCATTCACCTTCGCGTCTGGCGAAAATAATTTCGATCCAATAGAAAGGACAACAACATGAGGGTTTTATCCGCGACAGCGTCGATCATTAGTCTGGGTCTCGGTCTCGGTTTGCTTCTAGCTGGATGCTCGAGTTCGCAGCAGCCAGCAACTCCTGCGGCGTCCGCCAATGCCCTTAGCTCTGATCCCGAGGTCAATGCGATCATCGAGAACTCCTGCTTTGAGTGCCATTCGAGCGCAGGAAGTGCTCCCTGGTACGCGGCCGTTTCACCGACTTATCTCGCCGCCAACTCCGCCCGCGGCGTCCTCAATTTTTCCGACTGGCAAACCTACGATGCCGACAAGCGGGTGGCCGAGCTGAAGGCTATCGAGCAGTCGGTCGGCGCTGGGTCGATGCCGCCGGGAGACTACACGGCGCTCGATCACTCGGCGCGCCTCACTGAGGAGCAAAAACAGGCCCTTCTCAAGTGGGCTGCGCAGCCTGCTGTTCCCGCACACTGAGGTGCTGAAGTCGCGGACACCATCATTCGCATCGCACCACCCATCATCGTGCGGAAAACGCCTGGATGCCGCATCAGTTTGGCGTCGATGCTGGGGATGCGATCCCGGTAACCGTGGTGAAGAAGATGTGATCGATATCGGTGGGTGCGACGCCGGCCCGGCACAGGGCGGATTCGATCGCCTCTGGCCGAATCCTCCATCGGCAGAGCCAGATGACGCCCGCGAACCCCGACGACATGCTACTCGTGCGGCGACGTTCTCACGTGTTCACCGCTCACCCATGTGACGTGGCCCGCAGTATTTCGACTTCCTTGGCCACGGCGAGGAATAAGATGCTCGGATCTTTCAGCCCCCATTTGACGTAGGGAATCGAAAGGTGAGCGGTCGCGATGAGGCGGTCACCGTCCAAGCGCCCTTGGGCCTCGATAACCACGTCGTGCTGGGCACCTTGAAGCATGAGAACGCCCTGGAGCTTCGCATGGAAGTCGCCGCGGGCATCGAGGTGACCATCGAGATGTCGTGGGTCGAAAGTCACTTCGGGCCACCTTGATGCTTCGAGTACGCTATCGCGCATCTCGTTGTCGCGCAGGATATTTCCACTCTTCCCACTGGCGGCGTCGATAACGATTTCGCCTTGGGTATCGCCCGTAGCCTCATTCGCCTTGATAGTGCCGCGTTTCAATCGAAACGTCCCGTGCGTGGTATGCATTGAACCCTCGAGTTTGAACTCGACCTGGTCTTCGATGGATCAAGTTCGAGGATGCCGACTCGCGCTTCGGTTGCCTCGGCAGACACGCGGTAGCCGATCACGAACGCAAAAGCTAGCGCGAGGCCGCGAGGAGCGCGCGATTGGTCCGGCGGCGCACGCCGGTGGCGCGATGGATCTTTTCGAAACGACTCTTGCTATCTTCGACGCCGGTCCATTCATTCCAGAGGGCGGTCTTAACGAAGCTAGACCATCTAGCCACTTAGTAGAGGTCCTCGCGCGCCTCGATAGGAATCCTCTAAAAAATGCAGTAAAGGCCTGCAACGTCTCTTGTGGCGCAAATGCGGTGCCGCGGGACGAACCGCGCACGGCGAAATCTATTAAGCTAACCGAGGGTACACTGTCGTTTTATCTCCTAGTTCGATAAGCGAGTTCAAATTTTTGCACACTAAATATTCAAACTTTCGCGCTTTCGCTGAAATCTCCCCCGATCTCATCAAACCGCCGCACCGCGTGCAGATTCCGCATTCCTTGTTTTGACTTCCTTCTGCAGCGACAACGGCGGTCGGGAGGTCCTCCTACGGATTAGCGGCGCTTGAGTCGAACGTGGCTTTTGCCGTTTTGGGGGCGCTCGAAAATTTAAACAGGCTGTCCAAGAATTCGTACATGCTTTGGTCGGGTAGCGCGATTATAACGTTCATTTGCTTAATCCAGTTAGCTTCCAGACATACTCCTAGGGCTGGCACCGCTGTTGCGCTGAGCGACAAGTCGCGCCGAGATGAATTCTCTAAGGAGTGTTGTTCTCGGAGTGGAGCTGAAGCCTCACCGCCTTGGCTACGCTGCACCTAGTACTGGCGACATTTCGACGACGTAATTGAGTGTTTGCAGATGCAAGCTCCCGAAATAGGAGGGAAAGCACAACATTCGACGGCCGATCCAGGCAATGCGATGCCCGAAGGTTCAGGCTGGTCGCGACTATCTTCTCGGCAACTTCGCATCGCAGCATGGCTGGTAGTCGCTGCATATCTGTTCGGATTCGCTATATCAGCTGCCTATCGTAGTCAGAGTGATTTCACGATCTATCGCAACGCGGGATTGGCCGCTGCCGCGGGCCGTCCGATTTACGACTTCCGCGATTGGAGTCCTTTTCAGTACGCTCCGATCTACGCCGTCACCTTTATCCCATTTGGATGGATCTCTCCTCGGCCGGCCCAACTCCTTTGGTTCGCGATAAGTATGGTGCTCGCACTGCCGGCGATGATAATCGGTACCTATAGGTTGCTTTTGGGACCACACTTCACCCTCCGCGCCCACATGATAATTGTTCCGCTGATTCTGATCGCTCGATTTCTTCATCCGAATTTCGATCATGGTCAGATCAACCTCGTGGTGGTTGCAATGGTGGTTTGGGGTCTCGCGCTTGCCTATGAGTCCAAGCCCGCGCCAGCGGGGTTCCTGCTTGCAGCATCGGTGCTGATAAAACCGTTGGCTCTTCCGGTGGTGGCTTATCTGCTTGTTCGCAGACGCTTCACTATCATCATTTCGATGGTCGTCTTTTACCTCGTGTTGCTATCTTTGCCCTGCTGGTTCCTGGGTCTGCGACCTGCGATTGACCAAACGATCGGCTACTTCACCAGCTTAATTAGTCGCATGCCCTTATACCGTCTGTCGCACGATCTCCTGAGCCCTTACAATCAGTCGGCTCCCGCAATTGCAGTGCGGCTCTTGTCCTCGGCCAAGGGCGGGATTGGTTTGATGAGTCAAGCCGGCGCCGCCACTCTAGGTCTTACAGTCAACATTACGTTGCTTGCGATGACCTTCTGGGCCGTGGCTGCCGATCAAAGAGGAAACTCTGCTAACGATCGTTTCGTTCTGTCTGCCGTATTCTGCTTCCTTCCCTCTTTCGAGCTGTTGGGATGGCTCGGATATTATGTTGCCCTACAGATTCCATACTCCGCTCTGCTAGCTGAATTGTCGGACGCCGAGTCGAGCCGAGCTCGGACTAGGGCGCTTTATGGGGTATTAGCAAGTACCTTCGTTCTGAATCTGGGCACTCGTTTCGTTGCCGCGGGCTTGTATTACGGCGTCCCGTACTTTTGTTCCTTAGTGTTACTGTCCACGCTGCTCGGCTCGAGAAAACTTGCCCACTCGATGACGGTCGCGAGGAACGTCGACGTGGCTTGGGCCTCGTGAGGCTCTGCGAAGGCCAGCGGCGGCCGCGCGAGGTTGTGACCTTGGCCAGCATTCCTAACAACTGGTACAGGAGCCGCGACGCTGCACAAATATTACTAGGCGACCCTCTGATATACGCGCACATCTACATCCAAGGCCTGTTGCGAGGGGTGTTTGACCCTGAGTTCCTAAGGTTCTTCGATCTTTACCCTGAACGAGGCGGTCTTTTGGAAGTGATGGTCGGCGAAAGCAGGATCAAATCCATTGGAGGTCTCTTGTCTACTCCACTCCTGCTATTTAGTGTCCTGGTTCTGCTCTCACTACGGCTCATATAAAACCGCGAAGGTCTTAGGAGAAACTCTTGTGACGCGTGAGTGGTCCACAAACGATCTGATCAACTGGGTTGCACTCCAGCGCGACTGTCGCAGTTGCCTGGTATTGTGCGCCGTCCCGACGGAGTTGCGATACGGCGAAATTCATCGCGCCGACCTCGCCGTATGCCATCGCCTTATCTACCGATGCCCGCCGGACTACTCCGACCACTGGCCAATCGATTTCCGCAGCATCGGACTCGACATCTCCGTTTGCGTTAGGTCCATACGCGAACAGGGCTACCGGTACGACATTATCCTAATCGACCCGTGGCACGAGTACGGCGCTTCGATGCGCGATCTGACGGAAGCGCTGGGCTTGTTGACTGATCACGGAACGATCGTAGTGAACAACTGTCTTCCCCGAACCGCAGCCGAGCGTCCGGTTGGCCACTTCATCGTGGGCGGGTGGTTCGGTCCGACCTACAGGGCCTACTTAGATTTCGTCTTTGCCCGCCCCAACCTCGAATTTCGTACGGTGGATATCGAGAACGGGTGCGGCGTTATCCGTGAGCATTCGGGCCTTACGAGGCTTCTCCGATGGTGGCCCGCTTCGCGACGACGCAAGACCTTGATCGCGTTGTGGCGCGAACTCGGCAGCGACTTCACCAAAAGCGCTGGTGTCCTCCACCACAGTAAGACGTTGCTCTCCAATTTGCGTTCGCTAGACGATTTCATCGCCGAAGAGCAAGGGACCCGGACTACGTCACGATTGGTCGCGCGCCGCCGGCGACTGAACCAAGAAGCGAACGCGTCAACCAAATGTAGGGCTCAAGGGCAAAAACAGCTCCGTGGCTGATTAACACCCAATCGCAAGTCCAAGTTTCTTCTATTCTGTCGCGGCGCTTCGCTGTGAGACCCTCCGGGAGCGCTCCGTATACTCCACGTTGCGGCCCCGCGGGCCCCGCCTGTCACCCAATCCCGCCGGCGATCTCCGCTCGGACGCCGCTTTAACTGGTGGCGTTCGGGCCGCTAGCAACAGGGCCCGGGTTCCCCTCGGGAACACGAATATCCGCGTGGTTCGTACCGCTGAAGGCCTCGGTGCGATCGACGCGCAAGCTGCCAGCAAACCCTCCTCGCCCCACAGTGATGCCTTGGCGGAGCCGATATCCGCGAACATCGCCCCTTCCGCGGCGGCGCGAGCGACGTCCGCCACTTTCCTGCACCGCCGGCAATACCAGCCGAAGGTGCGCGCGGGCTTCCAAAGGATATCGTCTCTGTTTAGCTCGTCGCTCCACCAGTCGTACCATCCAAGTTTCTCGCACGCTTCGAACCGTGCGATTTCGGTTTGGGTCTAATGGCGGATACCTCGGGGCCTCAGAGCGGCCGGGGTTCGCGTCCGGTGGCTGACGGTGTTTCGATGAACAGCAAGCGCACGATTCATCTCGGAAACCAGGTCCACGTCTACCGAGATGTCCCGGAAGATTGGTACCAGGTCGGACTTAGCACCGGATCGAATTCGTGGGTCGAAACTCGGCGCTGGCCTACCCGAGCCGTAGTTGCACGCCTTCTTCCGAGTCGCCCAGAAGTCGCAATACCTGTCGGGGAATTGTTGGTGCCGAGGGGGGGACTTGAACCCCCATGTGGTTGCCCACGGTGGATTTTGAGTCCACTGCGTCTGCCGTTTCGCCACCTCGGCACAAAGCTGCGAGGTGGTTATGATACGCTTTTCTGGCGGTTTCGCGCGAGAGCGCCCGCCCGATTATGCAAGAATGTTGATCAGAGGTATCTGGGCGAGACCGGAGCCCATCGAGACCAGCGCCTGCTGCTGAAGCACCAGCTCCTGCTCCGTGGTCGCGGCCTGCGCGACATTGACGCCGACCAGATTGGATATTTGTGTTTGCAGGGTAGTGCTCTGGGTGGTTCCGTCGGTGACCAGATTATTCGCGGTCTGGAGATTGATGCCGAGGTTGCCCTGTGCCGACGCGAGGTTAGCCAGCGCGGTCTGCAGTTGTGGCAAGGCGGCTGAGACCGCCGCCTGATTGCCGCTGTCGAGCGCGCTCGCAAGCGAGGTCAGCGTGCCGATAAGTCCGCTGTTGGTGTCGCCGAAAATCGCCTGCCCATCGAAGTTCGTTTGTACCTGGTTGCCGTTGCTGAAGGTCACCGAATTGGTTCCGCTGTCGCCCGCGTAGGTTCCGCTGGAATTGTACGGTGCGGCTTGCACCTGGTTGCCCGCGAACAAATACGATCCGCCATACTGCGAATTCGCTTGCCCAATCACCTGTTGAAGGATCGATTGCACTTGCGCCCCGAGGGTCGTCATGGTCGAGGCAGTGGTGGTGGCGCTGGCACCTTCGGTCGCGACCGAGATCGCGGAATCGATGGCGTTGCCGACGTTCGAGAGCGCGCCATCGGCGGTATTTAGTTGCGCCTGAACCTGCTGTGCCAGTACCAGGTCATTCGATACCGCGGACTGCTGGGCGCCGAGCACTTGTGAAGCCGCATACTCAGTCGGATTGTCCGATGGCACCACCACCTGCTTTCCGGTCGCAATCTGTTGCTCGATCTCCTGGAGGTTCGAGCTGGTGTTGTTAAGCGAGTACGCTAGTGAATTGAAGAGGGAAAGATCGGACACACCCATTGGTTATCTCCCCGAGCTAGGTGAGGTTCTGGACCAGGAACGTCGTAATATCATTGGCGGCCTGCACCGCGCGGCCGGATGCTTCGAGCGAGTTTTGAAACTGAATCAAACTGCTCAGCTGACCGTCGAGGGAGACTCCGGTGATGCTACTCTGGAGCTGGGTCAGTGATTGTAGCGACGCCGCTGACTGTTGCTGATTGTTGTTCGCGTTCTGCACCACAGTTCCGAAGTTGCTGGTTATTTCCGAAAACGCCGCGACCGGTGTGCTATTCGGAAACGAAGCCACGAGGTTTTGATCGTTTCCGATTGCCGCCAGGGCGGACGCATTGGAGCCGTCGCCGGGTACGCCGCCCGCTGTCGCCGCAGCGCCCAGGTTCTGCTCCGTAAGAGCGGAATTGACAGAAATCGGATCGCCGCTGCCCGACAATGTAAACAGCGCGGTACCGGTGGATCCATCGAGTCCGTATCCGCTCTCGGCCTGCGTGTTGAGGGCGCTAGCGACCGAGTTCGCGAGCCCATTGACCTGTGATTGAAGCTGCGAAACGGCGGCTGCCCCGGCTAGCACTCCTCCGAGGGTTCCGCCGATTTCGCTTACATTAACTGGTAAGTTGCCGTTGGCGAGTTCCACCTGCAGACCTTCCGATATTCCTGAGCCGACTGTCGATAGCGTCAGCGCCGAACTTCCTGAAACCAGGGGTATTCCACCGACTGTGACGTCGCCTTGCGAATCGCCGCTAGCGCCGATTAAGGTCGCAAGCTGATTTACCAGTGCGTTGCGCTGATCCTCCAGTGCAGCACCGCTCTGTCCGGACGCCTGGGCGGCGCCTATTTGCTGATTGAGCTGAGCGATTTGCGAACTCGCGTCATTGACCTGGGAAACCAGTGAACCGACCTGTGTTAACTGACCGCTGGCGATCCCGCTGAGACTGGATGACAAGCCCTGATCCGTCTGCGCGAACTGAGTAAGGGCAGCGATCGCGGCCGACCGCACGGTAGGATCCTGCGGCGAGGCGGATAGGTTGGTGAATGCATTGAACATACTCTGCAGCGACCCGGCCAGGTCGTTGCCCGATGATGGCGCCAGTGCTTGCTGTGCTTGCGTGGTCGCGAGCGAAAATGCCTGGTTATAGCTGTCGCTCGACTGAGTGCTGTTGATCTGACTCAGCAGATATGGTGCCTGGGCTGCGACCGTGCCTAGCACAGTTACTCCGTTGCCGACGCCACCATAGCCCGCGCTGTCCTCGAGGTTGACTGATTCGACGGAGTAGTTCGGATTCGAGGCGTTCGAAATGTTCGATTCGACGGCGGCGATCTCGGTTTCCGCCGCATAGATGCCGCTGGCGCCGATCGACTGGAGGTTAACCGACATGGTTGAAGGTAACTCCCGCCTCGGCGAGCATTGCGCGAGCAGTGCGGCCTATCTCGACTATTGCGCTGCTGAGTGTGGCGAGTGCGGCGTTCATCTTTGCGAGCTCTTCCCGCGAAAACGGTAAGTCCTTCTCGGCGAGGCGTGCATTTAGAAGGTCGATTTCGAAGTTGACTCGCTGCACGCCATTGATGGTACCCAGCGAGTTCGCCAACTCCGCAATTTCTTGCGCTGAATTCAACATAGCCCTAAGGCTTGAGTGCCGCGGCTACGCGCGCAGCTACCTCATCCGGATCAGGACCATATGTACCTGACGCGATCCGCGCCTTTAACGATGCTACCAACTGAGGGCGGATCGAGCTTTGCGTATTCGCCGCCTTGGCGGCGCCGGCGATGAAGCTTCCAAGGCTCGACAAGTCAGTAGTGTCACTCGCCGGCTGCGAGGCGGCACTATCGCTGGCGCTTTGCGACGAGCCCGCAATGCCCTGCTTCGACGCGGGCGAGGTCTCCACTATGTCGACCTGCCGGCCGGGCGACGAGCCGCCGATTCCCGGAATCGAATTTGCCATCGGACGCTATCCCTCTGAAGGCGGAGGCAGCAAGACCGGTGCCGTTACTGATGGAGTTGGCGGCAACAAAATCGGACCTCGCATATCCGTCGGCATAGTTACACCTGTATAAATAGGTGACAGTGCGCCGGTCGTTTCACCCGTGCTCACCAGCGTTGCACTCCCATTTGCCGCGCCGAGTTCTTTAAGGGCAGCTATCGAATGACGCGGCCCGGACAACTCACGATTGATCATCTTTGTAAGCTGGCTCATCGACTTGGAGCCGGCCAGCGCCTTACCCATAGCCTCGTCGAGGAAGGATCCGTAGATGTCACCGGTCGCGCCGCCGCCTATACCCATCGGACCATTGTCTGCGCCTACCATGGACGTGCGCATTTGCTTGGCGAGCATGGTAGTGAAGATTTGCGCGAATCCGGCCGCAGCCACTGTTTGTTTAGTCAGAGCGGTCGTGCCCTTGAATAACGAACCGGTGAAGACTCCTGAGATGGATGATACTGACATTACGATAACTCCTTCATCATCTAATGATGAGTTCGCCGTGCAACGCGCCGGCCGCGCGCAGTCCTTCGAAAATCGCGATCGTGTCGCCGGGCTTGGTGCCGACCGCGTTGAGAGTTTCGGTGATCTGCTCGACGCTCGCATCCTGGGGCATCATGAAAAACTCGCCCTTTTCCTGATTGGCTGTGATCTTCGCGGTCTTGAGGGAAGCCGTGCTGCCACCCCTGCTAAATGGCGAAGGTTGCGAAGCCGTTAACGTAGGCTCGATCGTCACCGTCAGGCTGCCATGACTGATGGCTGCCTTGCCGACCGTGACCGCGCCACCTACCACGATGGTGCCGGTGCGCTCATCCATCACCACCCGATCCGATTCGCCCGGAGTGATTGCGATATCATCCAGCGAGGCGTCGAATCGCACTGCCGAAAGCGATAGCGGCAGAGTAACCTCGAGCGTCCCGGGATCGACCACGTCCACTACCACGTCATCGTAGCGATCGCGGATGGCCGTCGCGGCGCGTATCGCGACTGCGGCATCGGGATCGTTGAGATCGAGTTCCAATTTTTGGCTCTTGCCGAAATTATCCTCGACTTCGCGCTCAACCGTCGCGCCGCCTGGAATCTGCCCGGCGGTCTGAAAGTTCTTGCGCTCCGACGCCCCACCCGAAGCGGCCGCGAAGTAACCCTCGATGGTGACCGGGCCTTGCGCGAGCGCGTAAACGCGTCCGTCTGCGCCCCGCAGCGGCGTCATCATCAAGGTGCCGCCTTGAAGAGATCGAGCGTCACCAAGCGCCGATACCAGCGCATCGATACGCGAACCTACCCGCGCGAAAGGCGGAAGATCGACGGTGATGATCGCGCCGGCCAGGTTGCGGGTCTGGATATTCTGCGGATTGAGGCTCGAGGGAATTGAGATGTCCTCGCGCCGTAGGGTATTAAGCAGGAACTGGATCGAGAACAGCGTCTGCTGCGAGTCGCCCGTGTTCTGCAGTCCTACTACCAGGCCATGTCCTACCAGATGGTTGATCCGAACGCCGCGCAAATGCGCCAAGGTGGAGAGCGAGACCAGATTACCCGACGCGCCATGTTGGTAGCCTAGCAGTCCGCCCGCGGGAGAAATCTGCTGCGGGAGAATCGCTATGCGGCAGATAGATCGCATCACCCGGTATAGCGTTTTCACTAGGTGGGGGAAGTAGCAGGGGTGTAGCCGCTGCTGCCTTGCTGTGTCGTCAGGCGTAGCTCCCCATGTAAGGCCTGCAGGCAGCTGCCACCGCCAAGACCACGATCGATAGTCTTAGACCTTTGTTTAGAATGCCCATAACCAATCGAATATTCGGGTACCAATGCCGTTACCCTGCTTGTCGCGTATCTGGCCCTTACCCAACATGCTTACCACCAGGTCGGCGACCTGACTCGATGAGATCATGTCGTTGGAATCGAGGTCCTGCGGCCGTATCACGCCGCTCAGATGAATCGTATCGTCCTCGCCATTGACCTGGACATGACGATCTCCTTTGATGGAAAGCGTTCCGCTCGGATTGACCGCCACAACGATCGCGCTGACCGTCGCGGTAAAGGTATCCGCGGCCGTCATATCGCCGGTCCCAGTGGTCGCAGTTGGCCGAGGAACCATTTATCAGGCTGCTGGTATTGAGCAGCGGATAATGTTTGCTCAGCGATTCGGTCCCGCTAAGCAGATTGGGCAGGCCTGCGCTGATCGCACGTCGACTTGGAGACGCTGGTTCCTGCCTTGGCTTCCGAACTAATCGACTCGGACACATTGACGGTTACGATGTCGCCGACCGAATGCGCCTTCACGTCGGAAACCAAATCAACCGCGGCAACTCGCAGCGGAATACTTCCCTCGGCGTTGGGCTGATATGCGACGCGGTCGAGTTGCGGAATCATGACCCCGCGTCCCCCACCGGCGCCGTCGAGATCGCCTTGGTCACCACCGGATCCGGCTCATGCGGCTTAGCCTCGGCGACTGGCGATGCTTCTGGGCGGCGTCGGCGGAGAGACAAACAGTTTCGGCACCGAAGCCATCATCGGAATAAACGGAACCACCGGCATCCATGCGTTGCCGAAGATTGCGAGCGCGACGAAAATCGCGATTTCGAGAATTTTCGTTTTTCATTGCAATACCAACTCCGCGCTATGCGGTCCGGTCACGACCACCATCACCGGCGTTCCGCTGGCCGGATTGACCAGGCTCACGGAGTCGCCGACCGCGCCCTGCGATTGCGCCTGGAGCAGCGCGCGCAACCGTACCGGGCCGTTCTTCACCATCACCGTCACCATTTCGCCCGGACGCACCGCGATCGGGCGCGTGATCGCGTTTTGATAAAGCGGTTGCCCGGCACGAATCACGGTCGCGCTCGCGTATGGACCCTGATCGGGAAATGCAGACAGCGCGTTGATCGCGCCTGAGAACGCGTCGATCCATTGCGGACTGAAAATCCCCCGCGGTGATGCTTTCGCTCGACCCAATATCGCGAATCGCGACCAGCACCTGGCGGCTGGCGTCCATGGTGGCCGGGCAGTAGAGCGAACGCGTCCGTCCTGCAGCTCGACCATGAAGGATCGCGAGTTCAGCCGCGCGAATATCCCGGTGCGATAGTTGTAAGGATCGCATGCGCAGGCGGTTTGCATCCGAGCGTCACGCGATCGACGCGCATCCGCCTGCGGAACCATCGCTGGAAGTTGCGCCTCGATTTGCGATTCGAGGTCGGCGGCAACGTCCGGTCGCGTCGGCAACTTGGGTAGCTTTTGAATGATCGCCCCGCGACACCGCAGCCGAAGCTTTCGAATCCGGCTCTGCGCCTAGCGCACTGATCGGTCCCAGAGCATCAGCACCGCGGCGCTGCGGCGATCGCAATCCGGATCAATTTGGCGTTACTGCTGGATGAGGCCATTGGCGACACTCTGCATCTGATCGGCCACTTGAACGGCCTTGGAACTCGCCTCGTACGCGCGCTGCGCCGAGATCAGGCCGACCATTTCAGTTACGGTGCTTTCGTTGGGCATTTCGATGAATCCCTGGGCGATGGAACCGAAGCCGTTCTGACCGGCGATTCCGGTCTGCGGCGATCCCGATGCTTGCGTCTGTTTGTAGAGATTCTGTCCAACTGGTTGGAGGCCGGCGGGATTGAGAAAATTGATGACCTGGAACTGGCCTACCTGGGTCGGCAACGTTTGATTTCCAACCTGCACCGAGACGGTTCCGTCGGGACCGATGGTGAGGTTCTGCGCGTTCTGCGGTATGTTGATGCCGGGCATCACGCCATAGCCGTCGAGGGTCACCACCTTGCCGTTCTGGTCAGTCCGGAAACTGCCGTCGCGGGTATAAGCAATCGATCCATCCGGCATCGAGACCTGGAAGAATCCGTTGCCCTGAATCGCGATGTCGAGCGGATTGCCGGTGTTGTCGAGTTCGCCTTCGGTAAAGATCTGATCGACCGACGCGGTTTTCGCGCCGAGCCCAATCGATGATCCGGTCGGCACGAAACTGGTCTGCGAGGACTGGGTGCCGGCCTGACGCGTGTTTATGTAGAGCAAATCCTGGAAATGTGCGCGCGACACTTTGAAGCCCGGCGTCGACGCGTTGGCGAGGTTATTTGAAATAACGTCAATCTGGGTTTCTTGCGCCTGCATTCCCGTTGCTGCGGTTGACATGGCCTGAAGCATTGTAAAGTTCCCCCCTAAACAGGCTGTTACGAATTGTTACGTTTGGTACGGATATGCTTGAAGCGTAAAAGCCTGGATGACCTGGCCTTCACTGGTGTCGATATTCTGCACGACCTTCATCGAAGACTCGTAGTTGCGCATCATGGTGAGCATCGAGGTGATCCCACCCATCTCGGAGCCGCTCGCGCTCTCCAGAAATCCCTGATGCATCTGACTGTTGATTGCGGGTGGCAAATCCTCGCCGTTCGCGCCCTGATAAAGACTCGCGCCGAGCGCGACCATCTTGATGCCCGTGAGGCTCCGCCATCGCGATCTGTCCGGCCGGCTGGCCATTCACGCTAACCGTTCCATCGCTGCCGATGACCAGGGTGCCGGGAGTTTTTATCGAGATGGTCCCGCCGGCGGGAGTAAGCACCGGATAGCCGGCTGCCGTCAGCGTGCCATCCGGTGAAATCGCGAGAGTTCCGTTGCGGGTATAGGCAGTGCCATTGGGCCCCTGCACCGTGATGAAGCCGGTGCCGGAGATCGCAACATCCATCGCATTGTTAGTCGACTGCAGCGCACCCTGCGACATATCGATGGTTGGAGCCTGATCGGCGACGGCGAACTGGTAAGGACTCCCGTTGCCGGTCACGGCCTCCGTCTGGTTAAGGATGCGCTTGAAACCGGGCGTACCAAGATTCGCGATGCTGTCGGCGACGGATGACAACGCTCCGAGCGTAGCCGCGGCGCCTGATGCGGCGAGATAAAGTCCGATCATTTGATTCCCCCTTGGTTATCTTTCAATGCGGCCCGAAGCTGCGCGACTGCGGCGTTGAGCGCGCGCGATACCGCGCTTTCGGACTCCTCCACCACGGCGGCGATTTCCGCCAAGGTTAGTTCCTCGTAGTAGTAGAGCGTGACGAGCAGACGCTCACGCTCGGTCAGATTGAATTCCATCAGTTCCCGCACCTGGGCGGTTTCCGCGCTGTCGATGACTAATGCAGCTCTCTCGTCAGGCAAGGAATCAGGTTCGATCTCATCGGTCCCGACGAAGACTTCCCCTCGGCCGAGCCCCGACGCCTTCATCGCGGTTTGGATCTCGCGCATCACCGCTCCGTGAACATGGGTGCGCGCGAAGACTCCGAACGCGACACCGCGCGCCGGATCGAATTTGCGCGCTGCGAGCAGCAGCCCGTAGCATCCAGCGGACACGAGGTCCTCGCGCGTGAGACCGAGGCGTGGCGAGAGCCACGCGCGATCGACGTGATGCAGCACCAGCGGGATGTAGCTCTCGACCAGCCGCGCAATCTCCCGATCATCGAGCATCGCCGATGGCGCGGTTTCAATTTGATGGGCGTACGCTTTCACGCTTTCTCGCAATTAAGAAATCCTTCCAACAATCGTTGGTTCGACGCCCGCGGGAATATCGCCGGAGCCAAGCACCACGATATGGCGCGAGGCGCGCCGGGCGACGCGTTCGAACATTCGCCGAATCTGCGGCGAAACCACCACCGCGGGCATATCCATCATCTTGTTGGCAGCTTCGATGCTCGCCTTGCGGATCGAATCGTTGACCTGTCGCATCACTGATGGATCCGTCACCGCGTGTTGGTCCTGACTGGCGGCGGTGAAGAACGGCTCCTCGATGGAGGGATCGACCACGAGGACGGGCAGGGCACCATCGGGGCGCCGCAGCGGCTCGCATATGGCGCGCGCGATCAAAGGACGAATGCGCTCTGTCAGTTCGGCAGGATCCTTCGTTGCGCTACCTTCGGCAGCGAGAGCCTCCAGAATCACCGGGAGATCGCGGACGGAAATACGCTGGGCGAGCAGCATTTGCAGGACCCGGAAAACTGAGCCTAGGTGGATGCCGACGCCGGAGAGCTCCTCGACGATGCGAGGAACGACCTTCTGCGCTTGTTCCAGCATGCCTTCGACATCCTTTCGTGTGAGGATTTCGGCGGCATTGGAACGGAGGATCTCGCCGAGATGGGTGACCAACACAGTGAGTGAATCCACCACCGTGTAATTGTTCATTCGCGCGATGGTGACCTGCTCGCCGCCAACCCACAGCGCGGGCAGGCCGAACGCAGGCTCGGTGGTATCGATTCCCTTGACGGCGGCATTGGGTCCTTTGACGCCCGGAATCGCGAGGCTCATAGTCGGACGCACCGCGCCGCGCGCGACTTCAGTGCCGCGCAACAGTATGCGATAGGCGTTCTGCTCGAGTGCGAGGTTATCGACGATGCGCACCGCGGGGAGCGTGATGCCCAGGTCGTCGCGCATCTTGGGGCGCAGCGCCTGGATCTTCTCGGCCAGCTTCCATGGTTCGTTTACGAACGGCACCAGCGCGGCGCCAAGTTCGAGGCGGAGGATGTCCGGCCACGCGCTGGTGCTGCCGTCGGATGGTTTCGGCTTCGCGATCGCAACTTCCCTGGCGGCTTCTTCCGCAGCTTTGCGGCTGCGAAACCCGAGCGCTCCCAAAACCATCGCGAGAGCGACGAAGGGAACATGCGGCAGGCCCGGCAGCACTCCGATAATCCCGAGCAACCCGGCAGCGCCAAACAGCACACCTGGGCTGCGCATCATTTCCTTGCCGATGGTGTGCGGCAGGTCGAGGTCACTCGAGGTGCGCGATACGATTACGCCCGCGGCAGTCGAACGTCAGGAGGGCCGGAATCTGCGCGGCGAGCCCATCTCCGATAGTGAGAATTGTGTAGGTGTGCGCAGCGTCACTGACGGAGAGTCCGTGCTCGATCACACCGACGAAGAGTCCCGCGACGAGGTTGATGGCCATTATCATGACGGCTGCGATTGCATCGCCGCGAACGAACTTGCCGATACCATCCATCGCGGCGTAGAAGTCAGCCTCCCGCGCGAGGTCGCGCCGTCGTCGCCGCGCCTCCTCCTCGCCGATCCCGCCGGAGTTGAGGTCCGCGTCGATCGCCATCTGCTTACCCGGCATCGCGTCGAGGGTGAAACGCGCGGCCACTTCAGCAACGCGGCTGGCGCCCTTGGTCACGACCGCGAAGTTGATGATCGCGAGCACGACGAAGACCACCATTCCGACCGCATAGTTATCGCCGACGATGACGCGGCCGAAGGCCTCGATGACGGTGCCCGCCGCGCCCGCGCCGAGATCTCCGTGAAGCAGGATCAGTCGCGTCGATGCCACGTTGAGCGAAAGCCGTAGCAGCGTTGCGATGAGCATCACGGTCGGGAACGCGGAAAAATCGAGCGCGCTGCGATTTGAGGCCGAGACCACCAGCACGACAATCGAAAGCGCCAGTGAGAGCGAGAGCATTACGTCGAGGATGGTGGCGCCGATCGGCGCGACCATCCCGGCCAGCACCAGCATCGCGGTGACCGGAAGCGCAAGCTCCGAGGCGCTGATGAACTGGGCCGGAGTATTTTCGGAAGCCATCAAGCTGCTCCTAGTTCCCGTTTGCGGCGTTCCTCGGCGCGCATAATCGTTGCCAGGACCTCGGCGATCGCGCGATAGAACTGGCGCGGTATGAACTCGCCAACGTCGACCATCTTGAACAGCGCGCGAGCCAGCGGTTTGTTTTCCATAACCGGAACCGCGGCTAATCGGGCGATCGCAATTACCCGCTGCGCGTTTTCCCCTGCGCCCTTTGCGACCACCAGCGGCGCCTGGTCGAATCCGCGGCGATATCGCAGTGCGACTGCGAAGTGGGTCGGATTGGTCAGCACCACGGTTGCCGTCGCCGCCTGATGGATTCCGCGGACGCGTTTGAAGCTCTTCTTACGTTTATTGCGGATCGCGCGTTTGATCTGAGGATTGACCTCGTCCTGCTTAAGTTGATCGAGGAACTCCTGGCGGGTCATCCGAAGCTCAACCTCATGTTCATAGCGCTTGTGGGCATAATCGGCGCCGGCGGCAACCAGGGCGACGGTCGCGCTCCAATAAAGAATACGGCGACTGGCGGCGGCCAATGCCGCAAGGCCTTCCGCGATGTCATGAGCTCCTGCCGCCAGCTGGAGTGCCCATTTCGCGGTGTTCCACGCAATAAATCCGATCAGGATTATTTTGACGCCCGCCTTCGCGAGCTCGACCAGTCCCGCGGCGGAGAAAATTCGTTGAAAATACTTGAGCGGATTGAGGCGTCCGAAATCGGGTGCGAGCCTGGCGGTGGCAAAAATAATTCCCCCTTGTGCTGCCGATCCGATGACAGCCGCGGCCGCGAGCATCGTCAGTGCGCAGATCGCGACGGACAGAGGCCACGCGAACGCCTGCCTGATTGCGCCCGTCAAATCGTTCGATCCTGTCGCCGCAAGTGCTCCTTTGAATGCCCCAATCACGAAGCGCGAGGCTACTGTCATCGCGCCCGCCAAGAACATGGTCCCGGCTACAAACGAGATCGCCGCGGTCAAATCTCGCGAGCGAGCAACTTGCCCTTGCTCGCGAGCGCGCTCCCGCTTTTGCGGCAATGCCGGAAGGGTTTTTTGATCGCGATCAGCCATTGAGCCATCCCATCGATTGCGTCATGACACTGCTCCAGGCCCGCATAATTCCGGCGCCAAGGCCGGTCGCGTCGAGTGCGAGGAGGACCAGACCCGCGGTCACCATCGCTGCCGGCGCCGCGATCAAAATGTTCACCTGAGGCGCGAGCCGGGCGATCACCCCCTGTGCGATCGACATCACGAACAGCGGAACCATCACGGGGAAACTCAGCGCGAGCGCAAGCGTAAAGACTCGTCCGCCCAGGCTAATCAGGTGATGTGGATCAGGGAGCGAAAGCGTTCCGAGCGGCGCAACCGATAAGCTATTTGCGATTGCAAGTATCAGCATCCGATGAAACCCGCCCACGAAGAACAGCAACGCGGCGAGCGCACCGAGTCCGTCGGACAAGGGATTTGGGGTTTCGATCTGGCCGCGCAAAACGGCGCCGGTGTTCATTTCCATGCTGCCGCCGATCACACTTCCGGCGGTCATCACCGCCCCGACCACGATCGACGCGGCGAATGAGAGAGCGAGGCCGATCGCGAGCTCGCGAATTATTAGAATAACGATGGGGGCTATGCCCGCGGCGGCCGGCATCGTCACCGACGCGAGCGGCATCAGGGCGGCAGCAATCAGCGCGGCCAGCATCAGACGGACTTGTACCGGCATTGACACTCCGAGAAGTGTCGGCAGCGCAGCCAGGACGGCGCCGGTGCGCGCGAACAGCAGTCCGAACGCGAGCGCCACGTCGTTGCCGATTGTAAGATTCATCGCTGCACGATCCATGGAATGGTGACCAGAGCCTTGTGCATGAAGTTGCCCAGGGCTGAGACCATCCAGGTTGAACCGAGCCATACCGTGGCTGCGGCCGCGGCGACTTTGGGCGTGAATGACACGCTGGCATCCTGCACCTGAGTCGCGGCCTGAATTATTCCGAATACCACCGCGATAGCTGTGAGGACGGCCAGCAACGGACCGCCTACTTCAATCGCGGTCCACAGGGTGGAGCGGAAAAGGTCGGATGCGAATGCTGATGTCATTCCGGGCTGTCCTTTCCTCCGCTCATGAAAAACTTGCGCCCAGGTTGCCGAGGAGTAGTGGCCATCCGGAGGCCAGCACGAAAATCAGAAGCTTGAGCGGAATAGTTATAACTGAGGGCGGAAGCATGAACATTCCGAGTCCCATCAGCACCGCTGAAACCACCAGGTCAATCACCAGGAAGGGCAGAAAAATCAGAAAGCCGACTCTAAAAGCGGAAGTAAGTTCGCTCGACACAAACGCCGGAACCAATGCGTAGAATGGTAAGTCGCCGGGCGCGTCTGAGGTCGGCTTGATGTTGCTCTTGGCCAGCAGTCCGCGCGCCATCTCGATATCCTGAACACGCGTCTGCCGCAGCATGAACTCTCGCAATGGCCCTTGCGCATTGGCGACCGCATCTTTAGGTGCAAGCTTACCGGCCATGTAAGGATCGACCGCGGAACTCTGAATCCGGGTCCAGGTCGGTGCCATCACCAGCATCGTAAGAAATAGCGCGAGGCCCGTAATTACAATGTTTGGAGGAGTCTGTTGAAGTCCTAGCGCCTGACGCAGCAGTGAGAGCACGATCACTATCCTGGTAAAAGAAGTGAGCATGATAAGCAGTGCCGGCGCCAACGTAATGAGGGTCAGCAGAGTGGCTAGCTCTAGTGGCCCTGTGCCATGGCTACCGGTATCGATCGAGAGATCCAGCGCCCAGGCACCCGGTGCTGCCAGCATAATAGTGCCGATAACTACCGCACCACTGAGTATTAACTTGCTATACTTCATTTTCTCCGCGGACTACTCGACCAAATAGTCGGAAAAGTAAATATCAATCAGCGTGTCCTGAAAATCCTTGTGTAACGTCGAAACCAGATCGTCTTTCAGCTTGCGCTCGCCAAGCGGAGACGAAAGGTCGTTTGATGATCGCGCGGTAACCACGGTTACGATTCGATCCCGAACGATGGGAATCTTGTCTTCCATCGCCTCCGCTTCTTTCGCGCGAACCGCCAGCACCGGGTCGAGTTTGATGTAGTGCTCACTCCCGGTGTCTGCGAGGCGAAGCGTCATTTCCCTGACCTCGACGTACGCGACTTTGGGCGCAGCAGCCGGGGCCGTTGTCACAGCGCCGCTGCCGCCGAGGATCCCGAACTTCAACGCTGCCGCGCCTCCACCACCGATAGCGAGTAAGCCTGCCGCGGCAATTATGATCACTTTCTTGTTCATCAGGTCACGATCTGCATCAAGGTGCCGAGAATGGTGTTCTGAGTTTGGAGCGCCTTTGCATCGGCCTGATACGAGTTCTGCAACTCCACCAGGCTGACCAACTGGCTGGTAGTATCGACGTTGGAATTTTCCAAAGCGCCGGACTCAATAGTTCCCGCCGAGCCCGAGTTTGCGACCGAAATGGTCGGCGTCCCGGAAGCACCGGTCTGCTCGTAGGCCCCACTGGTGTTAGGCTGCAGACCCTCGTTGTTGTCGAACGTGGCAAGCGCGACCTGCGCTATGTTGACGTTCTGTCCGTTCGAATAAGAAACGGAAACCAGGCCGCTGCTGCTGATCTGCACGCCCTGCGGATTGCCGATTGCGTTGCCGTCGGCAGTCCCGGTTGCGGCGTTGGCCCCGGCGAGCTGCGTAAGTCCGGAGAAATTCAAATTGAGCGAGAGATTCGCCGCGCCTGATACGGTCGCAGTCAAATTCGAACCGGGCAGCGCGCCGCTTACCACCGCGCCACTGGTGTTGAAACCGACCGAGCCCGAATTGTTGGTGAGTCCGGTCGCGCTCCCGTCGAGGGTCGCGGTCCAGTTCCAGTTTTCCGCGGCAGGAGCTGTGCCTGGGCCGGCGTTTTGGAAATAGAAGGTCAAAACATGCGCATTGCCAAGGCTGTCATACACCTGCACGCTCACCGATGAGCTATAGGTCGTGGGATCCGAAGGGTTGATCGCGCCGCTAATAACCGGACTGGAAGAGTTCAGGTTTCCGCTAAGTGTGGCCTGAGTCGAAGCAGTCGGCGCGAGCGCACCCTGCGGAATCACGATCGGTGAAAGAACCGCGCCGGCGACCCCGGCCGAATTTACCGCGTAGCCCATCAGGTCGTCACCGTTGAAGCCGGTCAGCGTACCGTCAGAGCTTTGGGTCACTGTTCCATTGCGCGTGAAACTCTGGACGCCATTGGCATCCTGCAGCACGAAGAAACCGTTGCCCTGGATCGCCATATCGGTCGACGAGTTAACCTGGGTGATGGAGCCTTCGGAAAAATCGCGCGAAATGCCGTCCACCGAGACGCCGCCGCCGAGGGCGTTGCCCGCGATGTATTCGCCGAGCAAGGCGCCGAAATCGACCGATTCCGCCTGAAAGCCGGTGGTCTGCGCGTTGGCCAGGTTGTCGCTGACCGCTTGCATCGCAGACTCGATGCCTTGCAAGCCGGTCTGAGTTATCAAAAGTGGATCTGCCATAGAATCTTCTCCTCCCTTTATTTGACCGTTAATTGGATGTGGGCTGAGCCACGCTCGCTACCTGGGTTTCTGGAATCACCAGATTGCCGATGTTGAGTGAAACGCCGCCATTGCTTGCCATCGCGACACTGCTTACGGTTCCCTGTTCGAGCAGGCCGCTTAGTGCCACGTTCTTACTGTTGACGATTTGAACGGTGTAAATCCCCGCCGGCTGCGACGAAGAAGGACTCCAGGTAAAGTTTTGCAACGTGCCACCGTTAATTTGCCCCAGCGATACGGAGTCGACCTGCTGACCGGAAGAATTATAAACATTCGCCGTATAGTTATCGGTGGAAGTTGGTGCGTACTCGATCGAAGTAGCTGCCCCATTTTGGACGCCTATCGAGTTTCCGGCCGCGACCACCTGGCGTCCGATATAGGCGGACGCTGCCTGCATGAGACTTGTTTGTGGCGTCTCACTACTCTGCAAATCCTGGTTAATGTTCTGCAGTTGGCCCAGGTTCGAGAACTCGACCATCTGGCTCGCGTACTGGGTCGGATCGGTCGGCGAGGTTGGATCCTGGTTCTGAAACTCGGCCACCAGAATTTGCAGGAAGTCACTGGCGGTCAGCGTTTGCGAAACGGCCGCGGCTGGATCAGTATTGGTCGGCGCGGTCGCCGAGGTGACTGAATTGGTTGACGTGCTCATTCGGTTACCTCACTTAGTGTGAATATCTGCCCGTCCTTGGTTGATGTATCCCGTTGCGGCGGTCGCTGATGCCCATTGCCTCCGCGGCCACCGCCATCGCCCGGCTGATAAGACACCTCGGCCTGTCCTAGCCGGATTCCGGCGTTGTCGAGGTTCTGACGCATACTGTCGATCTCGCCCGAGACCCGCTGCGCTGATGCGCTGGTAGGTGTCACAATTTTTACCTCGATTGATCCGGCACGCTCTCGGATTGTCGCTTGGGTGCTGCCGCCGTTCGCCAGTTCGACCTGCAAATTCGCTACCCGGCCTCCCTCGATAGTTGGAGTAGCATCTTGAACAACGCTAACTGTCGCGGGCTCAGGAGCTCGTCCCGAGGAAGATAAATTGTCGGTCCGCAAAATGGCATTGGGTGAAACAATCGAACCTGAAGTCTGAGCTTGGGCGGTCGATTTCGTATCAATGTTGCTCGGAGGATTAGCTGACTCGGGTTGCGCGTTCGCGTGCACGAGCGTGCTCGTGGGCTGAAGCGACAAGGAAAACGTTTCGCCGGCTACTTCTGCGATAAGGCGATCTTGATGTTTACCCGGTTCGCTTGAAGTGGAACTTGCGGAGGCGGTCTCGGAATCCGCTAAGACCGTTCGGCTCGTGGTTTCTTCAGGAGATTTGTGCTCCGAGGCAGCCGAATTAGTCACATCGCGATGAGAAACGTCGTTGGAATCGAGCGTATTAGTGTCGTTGGACTGTCTCATCGCGATGAAGCTCGGTGCACCAGGCGCCGCAAGCGGGTTTGTATTCGCGGGCGTGCTAGTAAGCTGAGGCGGCAAAGAAGCCGCTTCATTGGTAGCCTCCGGTAAGAGAACACTTTGACGCGTACCTGCTTCCGCCGAGGCCGAAGGCGTCGAGCTGGTCTCAAAAGTCGGTGAGGCGGACTGACCCGCGTTTCCGTTAAGCGACCGTATGTGTGAAGTTGTCGAATCACTAACGGATGGGCGAACGACATCATCAGAAACAACAATTGAATCTTGTTTAGTTGTATTTTGGGACTGTTCCTCAAGGACGAAACTTGGCGTACTAGATGGATCAACAAGCGCGTTTGCACGCACAGGCGTAGTGCTAGACGGCAGCGGCGGCAAAGGCGCGTCGCCGGCAGCTTCTGCAAGAAGACGACCTTGGAGTGCAGCTTCCTCCATTGAGTTCGAAGGCGCCGAATTGGTCTCGACAGCGGGCGAAACCTTGCGGGTGCTATTCTCGTCAAGCGACCTTAGGGGCGAGGCAGCCGAATCATTCGAGGTATCGGGGAGGCGAACTTGTCGGTCCTCGCTGACCGTTGCGGTATGAGCATCGGCAGCCAACACTGGTAAGTCATTGTAGGTAGGTAAATGGGGCTCGTCAGACGTGCGCACAGGCTGCTCTGGAACCTGCGAATCGGCTAGAAGTTCAGACGTTGCCGTGTGAGCATCAGGTTGGGTTGTAGCAGATACAATATTGCTCACGGGAGGCGCCTCGTTCTGCAGCCCTGAGGTTCCAACTGTCGTCACCACTCTGCGAGGCTCATTTGTGGGTGGCGTCTTTTCAGACTCACCCGATGCCACAGAATTGGGTGGTGCTTCATTTGGTGGCAAAGCGCTTGATTCAACGAACTGATCCGATCGCAGATCACCTCGCGATTCGTCACGCGCGCTCGCTGAGTTGGCGGCCGATTTGGCCGGCGAGATGCCTTCTAACGAGGCCCGCGCCAAGCTGTCGACTTTGACAGGGTCATTCAAAGGAGCTGATTCAGCTAGATGAATCTGATCAAGCGCTGCTGCTTCCGATGCTGGATGTTCTAAGCCTGACGCCTTTGCGGAGTGAGAACCCGCCGCATTCGAATTGCGGGAGTCCTCGAGATCACCATGGCTAGCTTTAGAAGCGCGAATCTGAGGAGCAGAGGCGCGCGTAGCCGAGGGGGCTGCTGTTTCAGAGATACCAGCACCTTGTAAGGGATGAGTGGTTGATTCCGAATGGTGTGGCGTTTGAGTAGGCGCCGGAGCTTCGACAATTACTGTATAGGCCGCGACATCCGAGGCGAGGTGCTTGGCGCCGGAGGACACGGCCGGCGCCAAGCTGCTATCCACTACCCTATCGCCGGTGCGCACAGATTCAGCCGCACCATGAGTTACGTCGTTCTTTTGCGCTGGCTGGTATTGATCTATTCCTGCCACGTCAAGAGGCTTGACAGCAGCGTTGTTCACATCGATCGCCTTAGACGCTATTTTTATAGTCGCGGTATGTGCGATATCGTTGGACGCTCCCGCGTGGACCTCAGTTGAAATCGCTGCTTTGGCCGTGAGCCTTGTGGCTAAAGTGACAGATCGCTCATTCTGCCGTTCCGGCAATTCATCGGGAGTACTTGATTCTGATCGAACCGGCTTGAACGATGATGAGTTACTCGAACGTAAGAGCGCGGTCGACGCCAGTCTGCTGGTTTCATCAGAAGCAGCTTTGTGGCTATCCGTCGGCCCTACAGATGTCACATCGTGCACCTTCTCGGTCTGCCGAACAGAGGATCCGGGCACGCTCTCCGAGGCCAACGGAGCAAGACCAGGGCTGTGGGAGTCCGACTTCGCGAGCTTGATTGGAGGCGATTGCGTGGGTTCGTCGGCATCTACCGCGCGAAGCGTAACCTCCGTCGATTTGAGGCGTAGTGCTGTCGGGGTGATTTGAGCGGCCGACGAACCGCTGGCGTTGTTCCGCTTAACAGTAGGTGTTTCCGCCTTAGAGAAAACATTCGCGTCTGCCGGCTTTAACGGAACCTTGCGAGATTCCGATGGTGCTAGGACTTGAACATTGCTTGCAGATGTCTGCGCATCCGTCTTTTCAGTCCGCAGGAGAGGGTAGCTGGTCAGGGTCTGCGAGGCCGACAGAGCTGGACCAGGGCTCTCGGAAGCTGACTTCGCGATCTTGCTCGAAGATAATTGCTTCGGATCGCCTCCATTTACGAGACTAGCCGTAGTCTTAGCAAAGTCCGCGCGGACAGTTGCCGCTGTAACCTGACCGACGGACGACCTGGTAGGGTTGTTCTGTTGATGTATCGGCGCCTGTTCGGACATGGACTTGGAGGCACCATCCGCGATGGTGGGCTGCAAACCTGCATTGCGGGATCCCGATGCTGAGGGTCGAGGCGAATTGCTGGGCCCCATAACACTGTACTTCGTAAATCGGTTGTATGTAGCTACAAGCGTCGATGGGGAGGCTGGTATAGTGAGGTGACGATTCGCCGAGCTTATAGGAATCGCAACTGTCTTGGTTGTTTCTAGTGCGGCATCATCTTCGCGGGCGACAGCGTGCGGGAAGGTCTTACTCGGCGCAGAGTTAGCCACCGGTACCTGGACTGGGGAGACACTTACATCATCGATGTTTCGTTCTATCCTTGTCCTCGACACTTCAATGCCGCCAACGGAGGTCGCGGCGGATTGTTTGGCCATATCTCCGGTAACCGATGTTTGCAGAGTTTGAGGCCGGATGTTTGTTGATTCGGAACTCCCCGCCTTAGGCTGTGTGGAAGGAGCGGTCGGGATAGGACTGCCCGGATCGTGGTTGTCCTGATTGATTGTTGATTTCGAGTCGCGCGCGAGGCCAGTCGCCGATATGCCTGAATCAGTAAGTTGCGCTTCAAAAGCGAAATGGCTTGTTGTGCCGGCCACCTTCGTCTCAACAGTGGAAGGCAGGCTGGATTCGGTCGGGTCGCTTGAATTCGTGATAGACTTGGCTCCTCGAAGTAGGGCCTCAACCGGTTGGATCGCAGTTTCATACGCTTTGCTCCCTGCCGCGATATAGGTCGACTTCACGGCGGAGCTAGTTGTGCCGCTAGAAACTATCGGAGCCTTGGCGTGATTGATTGCCCGCTGAGGTCCGGCATTGGTCGTAGTGCCGGCGACTATTTGACGGCTCACTTCCGGCGGCGAAGCATCCACGGCAACTGAACTTTCGGAGCTAAGGTCGGATTCTTTCTGATAGCGCGAATCGATCAGGTCCTGCAGCGTGGAAGCAAAGTCGGCCGTCTCGGAAGCCGCTCGATCTTCAACAGCTGCATTCGCCACCGGCGATAGCTGGTCGCCATCCGGTAGCAAAGCCCTTTCCGCGGTCCCGGTATGTAGGCGCGTTCCCATCATCACCGCCCGAAGACCTTGCTCCAGCTAAAGAAGTGCTCCGCCTCGGTCTCCATCGAGCGCTCTCGCTCGGAGACGAGCGCGCGTTGCATTTCCGCGCCGGCTTCGCGAGCCGAGTCGGCTAGTTTGCGCGCGTGGCCGACCCTCTCGACCATTCCGCGCACCTGCTCTTCGGCCTTGATCGCCAGTTTGGCGTATTTAATTCGCGAGTGACCGAAGACCTCGAGATAGGCAAGAGTGTCCGCAGTCTCGATGGAGCGGGCCGCAGAATCTCGCGCCTGTTCGTGTTGCGTGCGGATTTCCGTCAACCCTCGCGACGCCTGCTTGAGCTTCGCCGTCTGTTCACGCAAGCGGACTTCGCGCAGGCGGATGAGGTCATGCAGTAGTTTGCGGTTCATCACGAAATTGTCTCCATTAGCTGCCGCACGCTTTCCGTCAGCGGCACTTGTTCGGTCGCGTCCTGTTTGAGGAACAGTTCGAGTTTTTCATGAAAGGCGACCGCTTCGTCGGTGCGGCGATCGGCCCCCGAATGATAAGTGCCGAGTGCAATCAACTCCTCGGCGTCGCGCCACCGCGCGTACAGCTCCGTGAATCGCCTCCGCGCGGCGCTATGCTCGGCGCTGCAAACGCGGTGAGCGACTCGCGAGATTGAATTGAGGATGTCAATCGCCGGATAGTGACCGCGTCCCGCCAGTTCGCGGGACAGCGTGATGTGGCCGTCGAGCACCGACTTGGCGAGTTCGCCGATTGGATCGTTTTCTTCGTGCAGCAGCACGGTGTAGATGCCGGTGATGCTGCCGCCGTTGGCGCTCACTCCTGCCTGCTCAACCAGCTTCGGGATCACCGCGAACACCGACGGCGGATAGCCACGCGCAGTCGGCGGCTCACCCGACGCGAGACCGACTTCACGCTGCGCCATCGCGACTCGAGTCAGACTGTCCATCAGGAGTAGAACGCTGCGTCCCTGGCCGCGCAGATACGACGCAATGGCGGTCGCGAGAAATGCGCCCTTGATGCGCATCGGCGCCGGCATATCACTGGTGACAACGATCAGGACCGAGCGCGCGAGCCCTTCCGGTCCGAGAATGTCCTGGACGAATTCGCGCGCCTCGCGGCCGCGCTCGCCAATCAGGGCGATTACATTGACGTTGGCCGAAGTTCCGCGTGCCATCATTCCGAGCAACATGCTTTTGCCGACGCCGGGCATCGCGAAGACACCGATCTTCTGCCCTACTCCCAGCGTCATCAGACCGTTGACGGCGCGAACGCCGACGTCGAGCTGCGTATCGGTGAGCCCGCGCCCCATCGGATCGAGAGGGCTCGGCTCGAGTTCGATGCGTTCTCCAGTCGAAGGCACCGGCTTTCCGTCCAGCGGCCTGCCGAGTCCGTCGAGAACTCTGCCCACGACCCACGGTCCGGTTTTGAAGGTGAGATGCAGCGGCGCAACCAGGCTGTCGGGCGCGAGCTGGCGCGTCTCTTCGATGGCGAGCATCAGCAGACGTTCGTCGCGGAAGCCGACCACCTCGCACACCACGTCGGATTTGCGATCGCTTACCTTCACCAGCGCGCCCACCGGGAGATCAGGCCCGGTCGATTCGAGCAGCAGACCGACCGACCGAGTGAGTCGTCCGCAGACCGGGAAACTGAGGCGCGGGATGGCCGCGAGGTAATCAGCCGTCGGAAGCATCGGTGCCTCCCTGGACGCTGTCCGGCAGCGAGGCTTGACGATTCGCCTTCAGTTCAAGAACCGCGCTGCGGATCTGTTCGAACGCTTCATCGATCGAACTTTGGACCAGCAGCCGGCTCGCTTCGACGCGCGAGCTGCCGGTCGTAAGCCGGTCATCGTCGCGCACGGGGAGTTCGCGCGTCGCGCGATCTAAATGCTTGCGAACGTTCGGATGGAGGAAAACCGCGGTAGGATTTTCCGGAGCGAGCGCCTTAAGCGCGGACTTAACCGAACGAAGAACAAATTCGGTGCGCACGCTGTCGGCCTCGACCAGACGCGCAACAATCTCGACCGCGATGTCGACGCAAAACGCTTCGGCGTCTGAAACTATCTGCGCGCGTTGGATTTCAAACTGGGCCAGTGCGTCGCGCAACGCGCTTGCCGCCTCACGCATCTCGGCAAGGCCGTCGGCGTGCCCGCGCTCGAGTCCCTCGCGACGTGACTGTTCGAGCAACTGCCGCGCTTCAAGCTGAGCCTCGAGGCGTCCCTGCGCGATGCCTTCGGCAGTCCCTTTGGCGATCGCATCATTGAACGCCGCTTCGAGTTGCGCTTCACGCGCGCGACCAGCGGCGCGCCTGGAATCATCGAGCCTCGTCATAATCGGAAAGGCGTAGGGCTCCGCGTGAGTCGTCCGTAGATCGCTCATGCCGTGTTCCCCTCGGTATGCGCACCCGTTCCGTTGCCGTTGCCGTTCGCGATGCCGTTTCCGTTGGTCTGATTGTCGGCGAGCCACGTGCGAAGGATTGCTGCCGCGGCTTCAGGGCTGCGATCTATCTCGAGGTTGACGCGCTTGCGGATTTCCTCGTAGTCGGCCTGCTCACGATCGACTGCCGGGGCAGGTTCGCCGGGAATGCTCGGTGCTGGCGATGGCGTCTCTGCCGGTTGCGACGGTTTCTTTTCCGCGCCCTTGAAAGATGTCTCGCGAGCGGCGCGGCGTCTGGCAAGGCGGCGCCCAATCGAGCGCTTGATCATCCAGAGCACTACGAGGAGGAGCAGGAAGCCTGCGCCGATCGCACCATATAGATGAAGCGGATCGGCCATCAGGGACCGCAGCTGCGTTACCGGGTTCGGCACCGGCGGGACATAGGGCTGCGACAAGGCGGCGCTTTGGATGTCTACGAGGTCCCCGCGTTGGAGGTCGGCGCCGACCGCGGCGGCGACCAGGTTCTTGATCGAATTGAGACGTTCGGCCTCGAGCGGCTTGAAATGGCCACCGTCGTAAGTGCCATCGAGCACTGCCGCGACGGTGATGCGCTTGATCCGGACCGGAGCTGTTACGGTGTTGGTTTCGCGAATCGAGGGCTGATAGTTGACGATACTCTTGATCGCAAGCGTATCGGTCGTATCGGGTTTACTCGGCGCTTCGGCCTTCGCGGGCGTCGGCGCTGGTTTCGCGGTAGTGTCGTCCTCCGCGCCGGGTTGCGCCGATGCATCATTAAAGGGCTTCGGATTTGGGTTTGCGATCGGCAGGTTCGAAGTCAACCCCGGGATTCCGCCACCGCCATCCATCGCGCCGCTCGGCGTCTGCGAATGCTCTTCGCTGATGATCGCCTGGTCGCCTTTTCCATACAATTTGTCATTACTGGTCACGCGCGAGGCATCGATGTCGACCGCCACCTGCACCGCATAGCGGCCGTCGCCCATGATGCGTTCCAGCAGCGAGGAAACCTTGTTTTCCAGCCGATGCTCGAAATCGTTGCGCAGCCGCATCGCCTCGCCGAGTTCGCCGTCGCGGTTTTGCGCGGGATACAGGATCGCACCGTCGTTGCCGGTCACCGTGATCGAGTTGATGTCCAGGCCGCGTACCGAGGTTGCCACCAGATGCGCGATCGCGGCCGCCATTGCCGCGTCCACCGTGGCACCCGGCGCGGTGGTCAGCATAACCGAGGCGCGTTCCGCCTCCGCCGGTCCCATCGCGAACGGCGATGGACGCCCCATCGCCAGCATCACACGCGCGCTGTCGATGCCTCGGATGTCCATGATGGTGCGTTCGAGCTCACCTTGCAGCGAGCGCTGATAGTTCACCTGCTCGTCGAAGTCGCTCTGCCCCATGGTGGCGTGGTCGAACAAGCTGAAGTCCTCGCCGCCGCCGGTGAATCCCGGACTCGACTCTAACAGGGCGTGCGCACGGCTCCATTCGCGCGAGGGCACGGTGATCGAGTCGGGGCCGAGCGTGAAATCGATACTGTTGTGGCGCAGACGCAGCGCCAGCGCGGTACGATCGGCGGGATTCAGATTCGCCGCAAGGATTATCGGCGCGCCCGGATTGATGACGTAAAGCGCGCCGCATATTCCAACTGCCAGCGCGAGGGTTCCGGCGATCAGATTGAAGAGCTGACGATTCGACTGGCGAAAGCCGCCGATCAATTCGAACAGGCTTTTCAGGTTTTTCTGCAACTGCTGCATCGCTTAAGTGCTCAGACCTGCAAGTTCTGGATCTCCTGATATGCGGCCAGCGCGCGGTTGCGGATTGCCATAGCTACCTGGAACGTGGTGTCGGCTTTTTCGGAAGCAAGCACCGCGTCAGTCAGTCCGACTTTTCCCTGCGCATAGCCGGCCGCCATCTGGTCCGCATTCTTGAGGGTGTCGCTGACCTGCTCGACGATTTGTTGGAAGCCGCTGGCCGGCGCCGTGCTCGACGGCGCGCTCGACTGCGGTGTAATCGGCGCCAGATCCTGAATTCCAACGCTGGGTATGACGATGCTCATTGAATGTTTCGGCTATTTGAGAAGGTTGATGGTCTGCAGCGCGGCGGAGTTGGCGGTTTGCACGACCGAGAGATTGGCCTGGTAGGCGCGCGAGGCCTCCATCATATCGACCATTTCGTAAACCGGATTGACCGACGATTCCTGCACCAGACCCGATTCATCTGCGAACGGGCTCGAGGGATCGTAGACTTCGCGCGCGGGTGCATTGTCGGTCACCACTTCGGCGAGCTTCACGCCCATCCCGTCACTGGCGCCGACCTGCGCAGGCTGAAAGACCGGGATTTGGCGTTGATACGGTCCGCCCTCGGGCGAACTGATCGAGTCCGCGTTGGCGAGGTTCTGCGCGATCAGCGTGATGCGTTGCGATTGGGCGCCGAGTGCGCTGTTCGCGATTCCGATAATGCTGTCGAGTCCCACGTGCCCCCCTCAAACCGAACCAGTGTCTAGCTGCTGGCCGTTGCGCTTTTCAGCCGGCCGATCGAATCTCCATAAAGCTTCAGCGTTGCGACGTAGCTCAACGAATTTTCGTATGATTTCGCGAGCTGCTCGTTGATATCGATATCGTTTTTGTCGAAGCCGACGTTCTGGCGCGCGACGGCGATCTCGAACGATGATCCTTGTTGCTGGTCGCCGTTCTCGACCACCTGCTTCAACGCATCGTCGAACTTCAGATCGCGTGCGAGATAGCCCGGGGTGTCGGCATTGGCGACGTTGCCGGCCAGCAGTTCGGCGCGTGCGGCGCGCACCTGCAGCGCGGCCGCCATTACCTGCTGTTCCGGCTGTAGGATTTCCATACCGACCGGTAGAGCAAGCGTCGGGCCAAGCGGCATACAATTACCGCCGCGAATGATTTTCAGTCGGCGGAATAAAGTTGTGGGAAAACTCTCTGCTCTTTGTAGGATTTTACGTCATCCTGATGTATGACACATCGGCCGCGCAAGCGGAGAAAGCGGCCGGCGATGGATACGCCGTACCCGCTCCGCATCGGGAGTATGCAGAGCGTATAAAAAGTAGCCAGATTGGACAGCAGTGGAGGTTTTCGGTCCGCGCTTGCATCGATATCCGCCATATCCGACTGGCCGACCGGACGAGTTTGTAGAGTTCGGGTATGGGCTGATAACAATCGCGCGGTGTGCCATGGAATTTGCTTTTGGCCCGGTTCCGGCTCGCCTTCGGTTACTCGTCGCGAAATGGATGCATTGCCATCGGTCGGGCTCATAGGATTATGTTAAGGCAAAGGACTTTGAATGCGCTCCCAGGCGAGTTCCAAACGCGCGATCCGAATTGCCTTGGTCGGATGTGGCTATGTAGCCGACCTTTATATAGGTACGATTCGCTCCCATCCTGAGCTCGAGATCGCAGGGGTTACAGATAAGATTCCGGAACGCGCCGAGCGCGTCGCGTCTTATTATAGCTTACCCGGCTATCCCTCTCTGAGGGCCGTACTCGATGATCGGTCGATCCAGATTGTTGTAAATCTCACGAACCCGGAGAGTCATTACGCCGTATCTCGAGAGTGCCTGGAATCAGACAAACATGTCTACTCGGAAAAGCCGCTCGCTACTACTTGGGACGGCTGTAAGAGCCTCGTAGAGCTAGCCGAGCGGCGACACCTCTATCTCGCGTCCGCTCCTTGCATCACGCTGGGAGAGACCGCACTCACCATCGGCAGAGCTATCCGCGAAGGAGAGATAGGGCAGGTTCTTTTGGCATATGCGGATCTGGACGAGGGTTTCCTTCCCGGCAAACCTTTCAAGGATTGGCGCAGCAAATCTGGTAGTTCATGGCCGTGGCAGAATGAATTTCAGGTCGGCTGCACGCTCGAACACGCAGCGTATCAACTTTCTCTTCTGGCAGCACTTTTCGGCCCGGCTGAATCAGTCACGGCATTTTCGAGTAGCCTGATGCGAGAACATCCCGCTCCCGATCTATCGGTCGCGTCAATCCGCTATGTTTCCGGAGTTGTAGCTCGACTGACCTGCAGTATTCTTGCGCCAAAGAACCAACGCTTGACGATTGTAGGAGACAAAGGTGTGTTGTGGACGCAAAGATGCTGGGATTATCTTAGCACTGTACGGATTCAACATTACGGTATCTTCAGTCGCATTACAGATCGGTTGCCTGTTTTGAGAGATATCCCTGTTATCGGAGGAAGGAGATATCCTCATGATGAAAGTGGTATGAATAGGGGATACCGCAGGATCCATGCTATGGATTTCGCCCGCGGTATTGCGGAGATTGCGAACGCTTTGTCGGATGGCCAGCGAAACCGCCTGCCAGCCCAATTTTGTTTGCACATAAACGAGCTAGCTCTTGCGATTCACAACTCTGGAGAAAATAGCGGAACTTACCACGTAAGCTCTACTTTCGATCCGGCTGAGTTACTCACGCCATATTAGCGATTCCAGGGGTGGTGATGTTAAAGATCGGACATCCGCCGAATTACATATGCATTGTCCAGTTGAGCGACACAGTCGCACGCCGCAGCGGTAGTAATGCTCTGAATTTCATATTTGTCCGGAATTGCCTGCCCGGCGCAGATGACCATGATCGAGAGTCCGACCGGCTCTGTATAGCGGGCGCGGCACGAGCCCGGACAGGAATCAGAAGTACCGGTCGCGGTTATCACCATTCCATCGGGAGGCACATTTCCCGCACAGATGGCTAGGCCGTCAGGGTGCGACTCGATCGGCAAGAGTGCCATGAGCATCAGGAACGAACTTAGTATTAAAGTTGTCTTCAACATTCTCTTCACTTACTGGATTGGCATGCTCTGGAGCCTGTTTAAAATGTCGTCGCTCCTCCTAAAATATATGCCCGCGACCTTCTAGCTGATGCCTCCGTCACCATCCCATGTTTTTTAGCGGCGTGCGTCAGTTATCCGTTAGAAATTCTTTAAATCATCATTAATACGACGAGCGTTGGCGCACCGCTCTGCTCGGATTGGGATAAGAAGCGACTGCGACTAGTCGATGCAGTTGCCGACCGGCTCTTTGAAGCACGCGAAGTAATGCGACCTACAGCGAAAGTGAAGCAACGGCCTTAGCGGATCATGCCGCGGCCGATCTTGCCATGCATGTAGTGCAGATACGCGTCATACACCATCTTGTTATAGCGCTCGCGTTCCGCCGAACCGCCCATGTGATAATTGCTGATGCGATGCCACAAGGAGCCGCCCCGGCTGAGGCTATCTTTCAAGATAGCCGCGCCGAGTTCAAGGTTGCTGCGCGGATCGAGCAGTTCGCCCTTCGATGCCACTCCACTTCGCGGCCCCCAGAAGCGCCAGTTGATTTGCATCAGCCCGATATCAACGTCGTCGGTCGGCAGTGGTGGCGAGAACACTTTCGGCTTCCTGCGCGGGACTGGCAAAACACCTGATGACCTTTGATGTTGAGCGCCCACGGATGGTAGCCGCTCTCCGCGCCCGCGATCGCAATCAGCAAGTCGGGCGGCACATCGGCGTTGCGAGCCGCCACATGTAGGGATCTCTCCGGTTGGTCGCCGCCCCGGCGCAAGATGCAGGTAGCAGCACGCCGAGCAGCACAAACAATCCGGCGAGATGCCGGACAGGCGCCCGATGCTGAGACCATGGCGGCGGCGATTTGGAATAACTCAGACTCATCAGGCCATCAGGTCCTGCTTCGGCGCGGATGCGGATGCGGCCTTCGCGATCCATCTGCATCGCGAGGTCGATGATCTCGCGCCGCGCGGCTTTCACCTCGCGCGCGGGGACCGGACCGCTCTCGGCAATTTCGGCCTCGACGACGGTTCGAACCTGTTCGGTCAGCGCGCCGAAAATTACCGCGCGCTCTTCATCGGTAATGCCTTTGAGCGCGCGCGCCAGACGCTCGGGACGGCACCTCGGCAAGCACCGCCTGCAAGCGCGCGATTGTCGAGTTTGAGGAAGTCGCGAAACTGGAACATCTCGCGCTTCGATCAGCGCGGCGCCCTCGCGGTCGCCTGCGCGCAGATGTTCGATGATCGCGGCGGCGTTTTCGGAATCGAGCTGATTGAGCACCGCGGCGGCGCGTTTGGCGGCGGCTTTCCGATCGACGTCTTCGGTGACCGGGCTGGAGTTCACGCTTTGCTCGACCGCGCGCATGATCGCTTCGAGGCCGCCTACGGGGCGCGGTTTCGGCGCGCGAGAGATTTGCACCGCCGCGACGCGCTGGTCTTCGGGAAGCTGCGCGAGAACATCGGCGGCGAAACGCGGCGGCAGTTGCGAGAGCGTTATCGCGACCGCTTCGGGACGTTCGCCGCGCAGGACCGCGGCGAATTTCTCCGGCTTCACTCGATCCGGCAATGGTGCGCCATTGATCCTGGCGAAGAATTTGTTCGGCGCCGTCCTCGCCAAACGCCATCGCGAGCGCATCTTTGAAGTTGCTCGACGAGCCATTGGTCTCGGACGAGAAAAACTTGCTGCCCACTTCCATCAACTGCGAGCTCGAAGGCGCGCCGGATTTCGCCAGCGCATCGTGGGCCTGCACCAGGCGAGTAAGTTCTTTGCTCGACAGATGCCTCAGCACGCGCGCCAGCACCGGCTTCTCGAGCGTCATCATCAGCAGGACGGCGCGATTCAGTCCGTCGTCTTTGCCTTCTGTGCTTCCATTGATCGATCCTTCGCCCGCCCATGACGGGTCCACTGCCCAAGCCATGATTAATGATGGTGGCGACGAGTTGGCCGTCGATTTCATCGACCGATGCGACCGCGATGGTCTGGCCCTCCGCCATAAGGTGTACGAGCAGTTGCGAGCCGGCCTGCGGCTCGATGTCGAGGCGATCATTCGGCGACAGCGCCGCTAGCGATCTCGACCGGCATCCGCAGCCTCGCAAGGACTGCATCGACTTCTACTGCGTTTTGTGCGTCGATGGGAATCATCGCGCACTCTCTCTCCCTCGAATTTCAACACCGGCGCCGTTTCCGCATGACCACATTCGCTCGCCGGATGCGGACGCCGCCCGCGCTGAGCCACGCGTCCTCGCCTTCCGGCAGCACGATTCTGTCGCCCGCGCGAAGTTGCAGCAGTTCGCTCAGGGGCACCTTCCAGCTGCCGAGCACCACATCCACTTCGATGGGAAGGCGCCTGACCACGCTGACGATCGCATCGCGGCCGTTGCTTTTCCTCGACGACTGTGGGAGATGGTCCGACATCGAGCTCGCGACGCTGCCGCTAAGCCCGATGAGCACACGCAAGTCTTCGTCTCATCGCGCTCATCCGAAACTTAAGCAGCGCTAGAGGTTCCTCGGGAGCGAACAGGAAGCTGTCGGCGAGGTCGTCGCATTCGCGAACATTGCCGACGCTGCCGAGACCCGCGGTGGCGTATGCATCGCTGAGCCGGGCAAGCATCGCGCGCGTCGTCTCGCGTGCGATCGCCGTTTCGATCCGGGTGAATGGTTCGATTAGCCCCGTCGTCGGTTGCGCGGATTTCAGTCCGAGCCGGCTGCGCTACCAGAAACTTCGCGAGCGCTCCGGTCATCATCAGGAAGCCGCTGAATGGGAGTTGACGCGATCGAAAACAGCGCAATCTGCGCGCATGGACTTTCATCCAGCGACACCGACGCAAAAGCATCGAAGTCGAGCCGCTCGAATTCCAGCGGGGCGTCGCTCGGCAAATGCTCCGCCATCGAGTCCGACCACGCTTGTGCGACGGCCGGTGGATGCGCTCGAACGCAATCCGATGTTCGCGCCGGATGATCGGCTGCCCAATTCGTACTTGCGAATCGGCGCTGTCTTCGTTTGCGACGGCGGGAGTTGGGTTCATGAATTGGGCTAGCACCGGTTTCACCACGATCTCGACCCTGCGATTGAGCGCGCGGCCGTCTTCGGTCGAATTGTCGCCGACCGCTTCGATAAGGACCGTATCCGGCGATCTCGAAACGATCCGGAGTCATAGCGGAATGCGCCAGCATATAGCGTAGAACCACTGCGGCGCGCGCGGCACTTAATTCCCAATTGTCGCGAAACATGCCACTCTGTATCGGAACGGAATCGGTAAAGCCGTCGATCTCGAGCGGATTGGCGAGCGGTGTGATGGTCTTGATCACCGCATCCAGCACCGGCAATTGTGAGGGCGCGATTTCCGACTCGCCACTGGAGAAAAATTTCGCCGCCGAAAGTGAAATCACCAGGCCGCGATCGTCGATCTTCATCGTGATACCGGAATTGGGATAGTTCTGCAGCGCAATCGTCATCTGCTCCTGCACCGCCTCGAGGTGTTCGATCTCGTCGATGGTTGAATGGCCGGAGTCGCCCAGGTCGGGGCGCATGACCACCGCGCTCGGGATGGATCCCGACCGCGCGCTTGACCGAATCCATCGCGCGAGTCTGGTCGACATGATTGGAATTCGAGAGCGCGTACAACAACACGAACAGCGCGAACAGCAGAGTGATGAAATCGGCATACGATACCAGCCATCGCTCGCTGGACTCATGCCCGCCGCCGCCTTCGTGTTCTTCGATCAAGTGGGCTCTCCTGACGGTGAATGTCCGAGCGAGGTTGAGTGTCCCGCAGCCGCAATAGGTTTGCTGCGGATCGCGCGGCGCGAGAGGCCCGCTTTCGTGATGTGATACTGGAGAGTGCGCCGTGTCATTCCGAGGCGGCGTGCCGCTTCGGCGCGATTGCCGCCTGCGGCCGCGATGGTTTTCAGGATCATCTCGCGGCGCGCCTCCTCGCGGCTGCTTTGCCATCCACTGACCTGCTCGCCGTCGGCCGGCATGACCATCAGATGGCGGCGCACATCGGCCACGTCGATCAGGCTGTTGCCGGTCGCGAGTGGCGCGATGGCGAGCCGGGTCACGAGATTTTCCAGCTCCATCACGTTGCCTGGAAACGCGTACGAACTCAGCGCGCGCAGCGCCATCGGCATGAAGATGCGCCTCGGATTGGCGCGGCGCAGAAACAGCCGAGCCAGCATCGGTACGTCGCCGATACGCTGTCGGAGCGGAGGAATTTTCAGGCTAAGAACATTCAGACGCCAGAACAGTTCACCACGAAACTCGCCGCGTTCGACCATGGTCGATAGCGCGCGATTGGTGGCCGCCAAAAAGCGCGTCGCGCCGGCGGGCGCCTGTGCATCGGCAAGCGGCGTGCGCTCCAGCGATTGCAAAAGCTGCAGCAGCTTCAACTGGGCGGCATCGGTCAGCTCGCCCACCTCGTCAAGAAATATCGCGCCGCCGGCACTCTTCGATTCGGGGATCGTGCGGGTGAGATTTTCTACCTCTACATCTTGTAGGCTGGCGCAGCTGATGCTCAGTAGCGGCCCGCGATAACGGCTCGCACTATGAATGAGGCGCGCTACGTTGTACTTGCCGGCGCCGATCTCACCGTCGAGGATGATCGGAAGATGACTGGTCGCCGCGGCGATCGCGCTGCGCAACACACTCAGCATCGCCGCATCAGCGCTGAGCAGGACCGGCTTGAGCCGCAGAGCATGGGAGATCACCAACAACGCGGCCGGCTGCCATTTGTCGGTCGCGAGGTCGGCGCCGGCTCGAGGAGCCCGCTCGCCCTTCGCGGTGAAATCGAAACTGAGAACTTCCATGCCGGCGGGTCGGGCACCCACAAAGTCGACATAGATTGAAGCGCGGCTGCGATGTGCATTGGGCAGCACCTCGATGCCGGCGCGCGCGATAAAGTCACTCATCTCGGCCGGCGCATTTTGCCCAAGGCAAACGCGCGGCGTAGCCGGCGAGGCCGCACTAGGTGCGTACTGGCTAAGCGGCGTCGGATCCATCGCTCAGCGAAGTCCCGAGGGACGACCATCGGGACCGTTGCCGACGACCTCGAGAATGCGCGCGCCGATTTGATCCTGCAGCACCACCACCTCCGCGCGCGCGAACAACGCGCCATTGACGTAAACCTCGACGGGATCGCCGGCGTGGCGGTCGAGGCGGATGCTGGCGCCGACTTCGAGCTCATCGAGAATCTCGCCCAGCGTCATGGTGGCGCGGCCGACTTCGACTTGTACCGTCATCGGTACGTTGCGCAGCACGCCAAATTCGACTCTGGCCCCCGGAGGCTGGAAATTATTCGCCGCCGCTGACGCGCCGTTGCCGGTCTCCTCACGCGCCGGCGTGGGATTGTTCTCTTCGCCCATCAGAAACTCCTGTTTGTTGGATCAAGAAGCGTCGCCAACCGCGATGTTCGACGACTGCGCCGGAAAAAAGCACCTGGTCCTGGCAGTGAAGTTCGACTTTGGAATCCCATCTTTCAAAGGCCGCAGCGACAGAATTGAGCCGGGACGGAGCGCGCGAACAGCGTCGAGCGGCATCATCAACTGTCCCAGCACCGCGACCAGTTCCGCGCGTGGCATCGGAAAGGCGCGCGCGCACCTTGCTTTCCCCAGTCATCGAATCGGGCAAATGCGCGGGAACCGGATGCGTTCTGGTTTTGGAAATTCGCGAAAAAGGAAGTGCCAACTCGAGACGTCGCGCGAGGCCGCCGCCGACCTGACACGCAATATGCGCCAGCACCAATTGTTCCGACGGGATCGGCGACGCTGTCGGCGAGAGCCGGCCCCACGCTGCGTAATTCGCCGCCGGGACTGAGTTGAACTGCGAGCGTATGCGATGCGCTTCGTGCGCACGCCGACGCCATCGTATTGGAAAGGAGATAGGCCTCGATGATGGTCAGTCCGCGGCCGACCGCTTCCTGCGATGTCCTGCCCGAAATTACGCAGTCCACCATCGCGCGCGCGAACGCCGCGTCAACTTTTACCAGCGCCGCAACTACTTTATCGGAGCCAAGGAAAATGAGTTGAGTGGCCGGCGCCCCGGCGCATACTTCCTTGAAACTTGAAATGGATTGCACCAGGCCGCTGAGCTTGATGGAGGTTCCGGCACAAGTCGCCAGTTACTCGCGGAGATCGTCGAAAAAGCCCTCGGCGAGCAACTTCAAATGTAGAAGTTCGCGGCGATCCAGCCCGTAGGTATCGGCCAGTGCAAGCAATCCGCTCTTTTGCATACGAGCGGGTCGTAGAGCAAGAGAAATGCCATCAGGATGGTGCGGAGCCGTCAATTGGAGGCACGAGGAGGCGAAGTTTTTTCCTTCCGCGCTGCCGCCGCGGCGGCACGCGCCGTACAGTTTGTTGCCATAGTGCGATCCGGCTGTAGTAAAAAGTAACATAGCGTGGATAAGGTCGGAATTGTCGCAATTATGCACCCTTATCTACGAATGGGACAATATCTCTCCTAAAAGTAGTAGCACGTGCGTGCAAGCTCCTGGTCAGCGCCAGTCTAGTGTCAGAAACGGGTAATGAAATCCCGGTTCAAAAATCGCATCGTTTAGATGCTCCCGCGAGAGGGAAAGGGGAACAGGAAATGGCACTCAGTCTAATCACCAACATCGGATCGCTGATCGCGTCAAACGCACTGACCGACAACCAGAACGCGATTGAATACGTCGATCGCGCAGCTCTCTACCGGTAAGCGTATCGTCACCGCCGCGACCGACCCGGGCGGTCTTTCGATCGCGACCGAAACCCAGGGCCTGCTCGGCGCACTCAACCAGGCCAGCTCCGAACGCCACCAACGCGCAGGCATTTTTGGAGACCGCTGACGGCGCGCTGTCGAACATCGCCACCCAGCTGCAGACCGCGCAGCAGCTCGCCACCGAGGCTTCAGACGGATCATACAACAGCACGCAATTGGCCTCGATCGACAGCCAGTACCAGGCGATTCTGAGCAGCATCAACCAGATTGCGAACGGAGCCTCGTTCAACGGAATTTCGCTGTTGACCGGCACTTCGGTCACGTTCCAGGTTGGCGCTACGAACACTTCCAACGATCAGCTCTCTGTCACGCTCAACAAGGCCGACACCACCACGCTGGCGGTCAACGGCACCAGCCTAACGAGCCAAGCCAATGCGCAGGCCGCGCTGACCAAGGTTACCGCCGCGTTGGCGACGATTGCCGGCGATCGCGCCACGGTCGGATCGTCCGAGCAGTCGCTCACCGCGGTGTCGAACAATCTGCAATCGACCGAGCAAAACCTGACCAGTGCCCTGTCCAACGTTCAGGACACCAACGTTGCCCAGACTTACGCGACGTTCACCAGCAGTCGGTGTCTGCAACAGGCGGGCGTCCAGGTCCTGAAGCAGGCCGAACAGACCCCGGCGCAGTTGGTAGCGCTGTTCCAGTAAAGGTATGAATTTCCGCCGGACCGGCGAGTAGGATAATCCTACTCGCCGGACCGGCGCGTTCCAATGTTATGGCACGCCGCGTGCTCTCAGACCGAGGTCTTCCAGGGAAATGGCCAGCACACCGTCGGTGACTTTGTCCAATTTTACCGGCCTCGACTTCAATCAGATATTGCAAGCCGATGCTGCCGCGGCGCAGGTCCCGATCACTGCGCTCGATAACCAATTGACCGCGGTCAATACCTCCATCAGCACGCTGGGTACGATCCAGGGAGATTTCACTTCGCTTCAGAGCGCGCTGAATGCCCTCAATACCAGCCTTACGATTCCTCCGTCCGGGGTCAGCGTTTCGCATAATGCTCCCTTCTCCGCCGCGTCTACAGGAGGGGCGGTTAACGGCACTATAATGTCACCGTCACGCAACTCGCGTCGGCGCAGAGTTTGGCCTCACAAGGATATGCCAGCAACAACGCTGGTGTAGGCGACGGCAGCATCACCATAACGATCGGCGGGCAGCCCACTTCGATAACTATCGATTCAAGTAACGATACGCTCGCGGGCCTCGCGAGCGCGATCAACGGCGCCGGTATCGGCGTAACCGCGCAGGTGGTAGATACCGGCGCGCCCGGCGCGCCGTATCGTCTTCAGATTACCAGCAGCTCGACCGGGTCCGCACAAGCTTTTTCGATCACAGCAGCCTGGCGGGCGGAACCGCTCCGGATTTCGCGGATAATGAAATCGGCCCCACCGATACCAGCGGGGTAACCGGGACGCGACCCCAACCATCGGCGGGACCTATACGGGCACGCTGTCGCAAGGATATCACTTCACGGTAACCAGCGGCGGAACCGTAGGCATCGATCCGATCACGATCGGATGGTCTTCGGATTCCGGCGAATCGGGAGTCATTACGGTGCCGGCCAGCTATACGGGCCAGCAGCTAACTGTCGCTGATGGAATTACGCTCGCGCTGGGCGCCGGAACGCTAAACACCAACGATACTTTTGGCGCGGCGGCATTTACGCCTCAGCTAAGCGTCGCACAGGACGCGACCGTGCAAGTCGGGAATCAGATAGTCACCTCATCGAGTAATCAGGTGACTAATGCCATCAATGGCGTGACACTCGATCTCAGCGGGACCGGAGGACCTTCAGTGGTTACCGTGGCGCCTGACATTACCACCGAAGCGAACCAAATCAGCGCGTTCGTGAGTGCCTACAACACCGCGGTGAACGACACACCAACAACACCCAGGCGCTGCCCGATCAAACCGCTCCGCCGTTGGCCGACGATGGCGGCTTGCGCTCGACCCTGTTCAACCTGCAAACCCAACTCGGGAACATTGAATCTTTCCACCCTTGGAATCTCGGTTGACCAACAAACCGGGAATCTCGTCTTCGATCAGGCGCAGTTCGTCAGTTCGGGATCGAGCAACCCAAGCGCGGTCAATACCGAGATCGGCCAGCTCTACTCGTCACTGAATCCGACGGTGAGCTATGTGGTCGCTCCGAGCAGCGGATTGATTGCAACCGAGACCGCCAACGATCAAGCTCAGACCACCCAACTCGCGTCGCAGATCAACACTCTGACTACCCAGGAACAGCAAGAGCAGCAGTTGCTACAGACTGAGTTCGCGCAGATTCAGGCGGTAGTGGCCACCTATCAGAGCTTGTCCCAGCTCTTTACGGATAACAGCACAAGCAGCTCTTCCAGCAGCAGCTCGACGCCGGCGCCGGGCTCGAACCTTTCGCTTTCGGGCTAGCAACCGATCGGCTACCAGGTAAACTACGATGGCTCACAGTGCATATGCGAAATACCAGGCTATAAGTCTCTCGGGAGAGGCCGCCTATGAGGAACTCTACGCGCGGCTGGCTCGATGGACGGGCGAGGCGGTGGCCTTTCACCGGGACGGTAAGGAAGCCGAAGCCGACGCCAAACTGGATCGTTGCATCGAGGTTCTTGGTTACATGGATCGTGGAATCGATACGTCACGCAGCTACGATGTAGCGGTGGCGATCCTCAGCTTGCATCGGTTTGCGATTGCGACACTGGTAAAGGCCAAGGGGGAACGGGACATGGCCGACCTCGAGCCGCTGGTGAAAATCTTTTTCTCGCTCGTCGACATTTTTACTGCTATCCGCGCCGGCCATTCAAACAGCAATGCCTGACCTTAGTTCCTGACCTGGCGCGCGAGCGCAGAGGCCCGGAACGGACCCTTATAGGTCCTACCTTCAAGTAGGACAACAGTTAGCCTCCTGATCCTTCTCCAGGGAGGCGCGAGCTCACCAGCGATCAGTATTAAGGGTAGGGATTTTATTGCCCCCGGCCCCGCTATGCCCACTCAGTTTCAGGTGGTCGGTCAAGGTAGAGCGTCTGGAATCGGAAGCCATGTCGACAGTCAAAACCGAGACAGAACCCGGCCGAAAATACGGGCCGGTCAAAGTTCTGATTGTTAAGGACTCACCGTCTTGTCGTCTGATGATCACCACCGGCAATAGCGGGGAAAACGTCGGGTGGGTCGAAGTTATCGAAGGCACCCAGGCAGAACTGGAGTACTGCCGCCCGGAAATGTGGGACCTGATGATCACCCATGTCCATGAAGCAGAATGCGGTGATGGGGTCGCCGGGGGCCGAATCGTCGAGGCCGTCTGTTGAAGCGAAACCAACCAGCGCCGACCTGGAAGCTGCGGGGTCGGTCGACTTCAGCAGTCGCTCGGGCGGCATATTTCGAAAGCTGTTCCGCCGCAGGAAGTTAAGTGCGTTTGAACTTGAAGAGCGGCGCGCCACCAGCTCGTTTCTTGCGGAAATTCAACGCGAGATTGGGGTCGCATTGAGTGCGATTGAGATGGGCGATTTCGAGACGCTAGGCGAGATCGCTGCGCGCTTGAAGCACGACGGCGCGAATTACAATTTTGAAAAGATCAGCGGCCTCGGCGCCGCGTTGTACGACACGGTTCCTACCCGGGACATCCGAACCGCGCGGAACATCGCGCAAAAGCTGATGGACCATATGGGAAAGGCCATCGGTAACTACGCAGCTTAGGGGTACCAGGCGCGGAAGCGATATCAAATGCGCAAGAATTCACAAATCGATTTCGCAAGCATCCTGGGACTACTGATAGGTCCAGCTTGTATTATCGCGGGCCAGCTTCTGGAAGGTGGGCGGCTTTCAACCCTGGTGCAGGCGAGCGCGGCGTTGATAGTTATCGGCGCCAGCATGGGGGCCTGCATGCTCTCGTTCTCGCCGACTTTTCTGTTTGCGGCTGCCCGCGATTTGCGCAAGGTAGTGGCCGAGACTTCTCCCGATCCTTTCGATGTGATCGATCGCATCGTTAACTACAGCAATGTCCTTCATAAGGATGGCCCGGTCGCCTTGCAAAGCTGGATCGCGAAAGAGCCATATCCGATGCTATCGCTGGCGCTCAATCTGTTGATAAGCAATGTCAGCTCCTCAGTCGATGATGGGGATTCTCGAGCGCAAGTTCCACGAAAATACCCGCCTTAATAACGCCGGGGCGGAGGTCTTCGAAGCAGCGGGAGGTTATCTGCCTACCTTTGGCATCATGGGTGCGGTGCTAGGACTGATTCATACTATGTCGATGCTGAATGAGCCGACCAAACTGGGTGAAGGAATAGCTACCGCCTTTGTCGCAACTCTCTATGGCGTGGGAACGGCCAATTTGTTCGCTTACCCGGTAGGCAAGAAGATCCGAGCGCGCGCACATACGGAAAAGGAACTCGACAAAATAGTTATCACAGCCATCAATGGGATTCAGTCGGGGCAACGCGGCATCGCGTTGCGCCAGGCGCTCACCGGTGGATCGTCAGCCACGGGAGGGTCGGCCGCCGGCAGCGCGACATCCAATCAGACTGCCGCGCCATCGAATGCCGAGAAGCCGGTACGAATCGCGCGCAAGGGCGCAGCCTGAGCGAGGCGTGCTTCTCAGTGCCCTTTCAATACTTGATAACCGCGCCGATCAAGACCTGGCTCGCTCGCGCGATATTTACCGCCTGGGCGGAGAGGCTCCGCATCGCGGCTGACTGGCTCGCGTTTCGGATGGAATCTCCAAGGCCGTGCTCGGCGAGCCGGTCATAAAGACTCTTCCGGGAAATGCCGAGCAGGCGCGCGGCGAGGGCTTTGTTGCCTCCAGTGTTGGTCAGCGTCCATACGATATGGTTGCGTTCGACTTCCTTCAGTGAGCTGAAGACGATCGGATCTTGCGGCTCCGCGATATCTTCGCGACTGTTCACTTGAGTCGCGGACGATTCTGGAGCCGGCGCTCGGATATCGCCAAATCTTCGCGCCGCAGAACTTCCGAGTTAGTGAAACTCAGCGCGGCCTCGATCGCGTTGCCCAGCTCGCGGACGTTTCCCGGCCATGAATGATGCATCAGCAGGTCGAGAGCCTCCGACTCGATCGCGGTCACCATAACCGGCTTGGCGAATTTCGTGTTGAACAGCTCGACGAAATGCCGCACCAACAACGGGATGTCCTCGCTGCGTTCGCGCAGTGGCGCGGCGCGCAGCTACTCCAACCGCGAGCCGATAGTACAGGTCCTTGCGGCAACTGGCCTTCGCGGACGGCCCGATCGGGTTCGCGATTGGTCGATGCGATGATTCGCACATCGACCGGAATCTCGCGGGTTCCGCCGACCGGGCGCACCGCGCGTTCCTGAATCGCGCGAAAAAGTTTTGCCTGGGTCTCCTGGGACATCTCAGTGACCTCATCGAGAAAGAGCGTGCCGCCCTGAGCCGAGCGGAACAGCCCAAGGTGATCGTGATTGGCGCCGCTGAAGGCCCCTTTCACGAAGCCGAAGAGCTCGCTCTCGATCAGGTCCTTGGGCAGGGCAGCGCAGTTGAGCGCGACGAACGGCGAACCCGGCGCGGAAGCATCATGGATCGCGCGCGCGACGAGTTCCTTGCCGGTTCCGCTCTCCCCTACAATTAGTATGGTGCTCCTACCCGGAGATAACGCGACGATTTTGTTGATCATGTTGCGGACCGCCGGGGTCTTCCCGACGATCCCGTGAAATCGACTCGGCATCTCGCCTTCAAAGCGCAATACCGCCCCCCGTTCTGCTTACGGCCATATGGTCCACTCCCCCCGGGCGGGACGGTTCCGCAAATAGCGGGCCAACTGGTAGAAAAGTAATACAATTTGTAGAGGCGAACTATTACGCTCACACAGCGCGCGTCTCCCGCTTGATCGGCAAAACCGGCGATGGAAAGAAATGCGCCAACGGGGAAGCAATTCCATGGATGTCGGTTCCCGCATGCGGCGAAAGACGTCACCCTACAATGTGTATATGGAAAATGTCTGAAAGACCGACGCCGTATTTCGATGGTCAGATCCGTCGCGCTACGAAGTCGCGATAGACGCTAATTCACCAATTCGAGCCATATTAACCTTTAGCTGCTTATCTGTTACTGTCACGCGCGATTCGGCCATGAAGAAGCGTTCCATGGAAAGAGCAACCGCTCTTATGGCGCGTTATATTCGCTCTACGAGCGCTGAACGTGGTGGAGGTTGAGGTGGATGTGCTTACGAGCGCGCAATCGACGCTGAAGAACACCAAGCTTCTGGTAATCGACGATAGCTCCAGCAACCGGCGCCTGCTCCAGGCGATCTTCGGATCGGAAGGATGTGAAGTGGCGCTGGCCGGAAGTGGGGACGAGGCTTTGCCGGCAATTGCAGCTCAATTTCCCGACCTCGTGCTGTTGGACGTGCGGATGCCGGGACTCGATGGCATCCAGACGTTACGCCGCCTCAGGGTCGCGGCGCCCAAGCTGCCCGTTCTTATGCTCACCTCGTATAACGACCTCGATGCGGCTGTCGAGGCAACCGGCCTCGGCGCGGACGACTTCATCAGCCGGCCCATCAGCAACGACGAACTGGTGGTCCGGGTCGCGCACGCGATGGAGCATCGCAAGCTCCTCGACGAGCTCGATGTATTGCGCAGCAAAGTTTCGGAAGGGCAGTTCATCCGGAGATTGATGGCGCCCAGTCCGGCGATGGCTGCCGTGGTGGACAGCATTCGGCGGGTCGCAAAGTCCAATCTCACCGTACTCATCACCGGCGAGACCGGGACCGGCAAGGAACTCGTCGCGCGGGCGGTGCATCAGGAGAGCGAGCGGCGCGAGATGCCCTTCATTGCAGTCGATTGCGGCGCGCTGCCCGAGAACATCATCGAATCGGAGCTGTTCGGATATCATAAGGGTGCGTTCACCGGCGCCGATCGACAAAAGCCCGGCTATTTCGAAGCGGCCGAAGGCGGCACGCTGCTCCTCGACGAGGTCGGCAACCTTCCGCCCGCCACCCAAATCAAGCTTCTGCGCGTCATCCAGGAACGCGAGCTCCGCCCGCTGGGCAGCGTCCAGTCCTCGCCCCTGGATGTTCGCCTGATTGCGGCCACCAACGAGAGGCTCGAGGCGGGCATTCCGGCCGCGCGTTTCCGCGCGGACCTCTATTATCGCCTCGCGGAGTTTTCGATCGCGGTGCCATCGTTGCGCGAACGGCGCGAGGACCTTCCGATGCTTGCTCGCCGCTTCATGGAAGAAGCGGCGCAGGAATTGCGCCGACCTATTTGCAGCGTCGCGCCCGCAGCTCTCGAAGCGCTGGTTGCTCATTCATGGCCGGGAAACATCCGCGAGCTGCGCAACGTGATGCGCAATGCCGTGGTGCAATGCCGCGGGGTCGTCGTCGAAGTGGATCACGTGCGCCTGGCGATGGGACTGGTCGAGCAGCCGGAGATGGCGACCGAATCCGAGGCGGCGATTTCGCCACCGATGCCGCTTCGCAAAGTTCGCGACGAGGCGCTCGCCCGGGTGGAACGCAAAGCCATTGCCGATGCGCTGCGTTATACGGATGGGAACAAGGCCGCCGCCGCGCGCCTGCTCGAGGTGGATGTGAAGACGCTGTACGCGAAGCTGCGCCTGTACGATTTGGATTCGTAGACCTCACCCGGCGCAGTAGCGCCATCCTCCACCCGACGGCTGTCACGCTGGTCGTCAATCCGAAGAGCGACCAGCGCGCCATCCGCGCCCCCCATCCCTCGCGCCGAAATGACGGCCGCGTTCCACGCGAGGTTGAAATATCATCGACATAACGTCAATATCGCAAACAGACTGTTCACATTACACGGTATGTAGTCGCGCGTGAGGATGCGCGCGGGCCTGGTGAGGCGTGGTGAGGAGGAGGGCGACTACCTCGATGGAACATCTGCACGCGATGCTCGACACGCAATTCCTGCCGCATGGGAGTTGCTACCTCTGGAATACGCATCTGATCTGGCTCCACGTCATTTCCGACGCGACCATCGCATTGGCCTACTATGCGATCCCGGTCGAGCTGGCATATTTTGCGCGCAACCGGCGCGACCTGCCGTTTGCATGGATCTTCTGGATGTTCGTCATCTTCATCTTCGGATGCGGCACCACTCATGTGATGGATGTGTGGACGGTGATCTATCCGGCCTACTGGATGGCGGGCGCGATCAAGGCAGTTACCGCAGTCGCCTCGCTCGCTACCGCGATTGCACTCATCCGGCTGATTCCGCAGGCGCTAGCGATCGGCGGCGAGGAAAAATTCCAGGCGCTGTTCGAATCCGCCCCCGATGCGATGGTGATGCTGGGCGGGGATGGCAGGATCGCGCTGGTCAGCGCACAGACTGAGAAGCTCTTCGGCTATGCGCGCGGCGAATTGATCGGAAAAGAGATCGAAGTGCTGGTCCCGCCGCGCTTCCGCAAGCAGCATCCCGCGCTGCGCGCCAAATATTTCGCTGCGCCAAGGACGCGTCCGATGGGCAGCGGGCTCGACCTCGCGGGATTGCGGCGCGACGGCAGCGAATTCGCCGCGGAGATTTCACTGAGCCCGATCCATACCCAGCAAGGCACTTTGATCACCGCCGCGATCCGCGATATCAGTGCGCGCAAGCAGCTCGAAGCGGAGAACGTGCGCCGGCTGCTGGAGGCGAGCCGCCTGAAGAGCGAATTTCTCGCCAACATGTCGCATGAGCTGCGGACCCCGCTAAACACCATGATTGGATTCGCCTCGTTCATCCAAAGCGCGAAGGCCGGTCCGGTGACCGACGCACAAAGAGAATACCTCGGCGATATCCTCTTGAGCTCGCGCCATCTGCTGCAGCTCATCAACGACATTCTCGACCTTGCGAAGATCGAAGCCGGCAAGATGGAGTTTCACACCGAGCAGGTCGAACTCGCGCCGCTGGTCGAGGAGGTGCGCGACAGCATGCGGATGCTGGCCGCGGAGAAAGATATCGCGCTCAGCTTTGAGGTCGATCCTGCAATGACGGCGATGCTCGATCGCGCGAAGCTGAAACAGGTGCTCTACAACTATATTTCCAACGCCATCAAGTTCACTCCCGAAGGTGGATGCGTCGTGGTGCGCGTGGTTCCCGAACCCGGCGAGCGGTTTCGCATTGAGGTCGAAGACACCGGCATCGGGATCGCGGCTGCGGACCTGTCGCACCTGTTCACCGATTTTCACCAGCTCGATGCGGGCAGCGCGAAAAAATATCCCGGCACCGGACTGGGGCTTTCGCTCACCAAGCGGATTGTCGAGGCGCAAGGCGGAACGGTCGGAGTGCGAAGCACGCCCGCGGCCGGCAGCAACTTCTGGGCGATCCTGCCAAAAGTAATGCTCGATCAAGCCGCGCGTGCCATCAAGCCGCTTCCCGCGATCGCGATCGAGCCGGGCCCCGCGGTGTTGGTGGTCGAAGCCGATCCCCGTCAGCGCGGATGGCTCTCGCAGATCCTGCGCGAAGCGGACTACGACGTGCAGGCGGTCGCGAGCGGCGCCGCCGCCATCAGCCTGTGCCGCCAGCGCGCCTTCAGCGCCATCACGCTGGATTTGCTGCTGCCCGAAGTCAGCGGCCTCGACATACTGAAACGCATTCGTGCGACTCCGCTGAACCGCACGGTCCCGGTGGTCGCGCTAACAGTCGCTCCCGAAGGACGCGCGAGCGCCACCTTTGTGATTCACGATTTCATGACGAATCCAACTGATGAGGCGGTGCTGCGAGCGCTGCGGCGCGCCGCGATTGAAGCCGATCGCGGCCAGATCCTGATTGTCGATGACGATCCGCGGAGCCTCGCCCTCAAGGCCGCCACGCTGACCCGGCTCGGCTATCATCCGATTTGTTGCGACAATCGCGGCGATGCGCTCGGGGCGATTGCCAAAACGCCTCCGGCCGCGATCGTGCTCAACCTGCTGATGCCGGCTCTGCAGGGCTTCCAGCTCCTCGATGAGATGCGCCGTATGTCCCCGTCGGACAGCATTCCCATCATCGCGTGGAACAGCCGGGAGTTGCCCGAAGCAGAGCGCCAGCAGCTGCGGATCGCCGCGCAGAATACCGCGCTGCGCAGCCAGAGCCGTACCGCGGAGATGCTGGAGGAGTTGCGCCCCTACATCGCGCATCCGGAGCGTTCGCGTGAGCGGAGTTCGCATGCCGCATAACAAAATGTAGCGCATAACAAAATGTAGGTGATGGGCGCGCGGATTTCCGATGGCGCGCGCGGCCGCGATATTGTAAATCCACCTCAACGATCGGGGAGGCTCTCTTACACATGGCATTGCAAGTCGTCGGCGCCGGGTTCGGACGAACCGGCACGCTCTCTCTCAAAAACGCGCTGGAAAAAATCGGCTTCGGCCCTTGCTATCACATGCTGGAGGTTTTTCCGCGGCCCGGCCACGTCGCGATGTGGCATCGGCTGGCGATGACCAACTCGATGGATTGGGACGAGGTTTTCCGCGATTTCCGCGCGACCGTCGATTGGCCCGCCGCGCGATGGTGGCGGGAAATCGCCGCCCATTTTCCCGACGCGAAGGTGTTGCTCTCGGTCCGCGATCCTGAAGCCTGGTACAAGAGCATGAGCGACACCATCTACCAGCCAATGACGTGGCCGCTGAACGAGAAGGCGCCCGAGGCGATGAGGATGCAGAACGAGATGGTGCGCAAGGCGATCCTCGGCGACACCTTCGACAATCGCTTCGAGGACAAGGCGCACGCGCTCGCGATCTTCAAGCGTCACATCGAGGAGGTGCGCGACACTATCGAGCCCGAACGCCTGCTGGTGTTCGACGTGCGCGAGGGATGGGGGCCGCTATGCCGCTTCCTCGAAGTGCCGGTGCCGAGCGAGCCGTTCCCGCGCCTCAACGACACCGCCTCCACGCAGGCGATGATCCATCGGATGCGCGATTCGTTCAGGAAGAGCTGACCACATCGAGTCTACTGAATGTAGACGTAAGGGCGGCGGAAGCGCAGGATCGCGCAATGGAAGACTTGAGCAACCTGCGCACGCGATACGCCGAGCTGATCCGCCAAACGGCGCAGCTACGCTCAGAGCGATTGGTGCGCGCGCTGAGCGAGGTTCCGCGTGAAGACTACCTCGGCGCCGGACCGTGGAAGATCATGCGCCACATCCTTCCGCTCAAGTACGAAGACACGCCCGACGCCGATCCCGCGCACATCTACGATGACGTTCTGGTGGCGCTCGACTACACGCGAGGGCTCAACAACGGCTTGCCCAGCGGCCTCGCGAAATGGATCGATGCTCTGGACATCGAGCCCGGTGAGCACGTCGTTCATGCGGGATGCGGGACCGGCTACTACACCGCGCTCATCGCGCATGTCGTGGGAAGCGCGGGGCGCGTCATCGCGATCGAATACGATGCTGACCTCGCGGCGCGTGCTCGCGCCAACCTTCGAAAGTTTCCTCAGGCCGAAGTCATCGCCGGCGACGCTACCAAGTACGATCCCGGTCCCGCCGACGCGATCTTCGTCAACGCCGGCGCGACTCATCCACATCCACTTTGGCTCGACGGCCTCAAGCCTTTGGGGCGCCTGGTCTTCCCGATGGTGCGCTGGCCCGACGGAGCGAGGTTTGGAGTCTGCGAATGCGGGATGGGGCGTGATGGTTCGCATCCGGCGGATGCAATCGGGTCATAGCGCGCAGTGGCTGTCTCCGTGCGGCATTTATCCTTGCTTCGGCGCCGTTGATGCCGAGGCCGATCGACGGCTTGGCGAGGCGTTCGTGCAAAACCGACTGACTGAGATGCGATCGCTGCGCCGCGAACCTCATGACCGCGACTCATCATGCCTACTGCATGGCGAGGGCTACTGTTTTTCCAGCATCGAGATCCACTGAATGCAAGTCGCAGTGCTCTAATTTCGTCTTTTGATCGCCTTGTATCGAAGCGAAGATTTGACGAATCAAATGGGTTTGTTTTTGCGCTTCGAATGCGGCGAGAGGGAATCAAATGAGTTCGTTTTTCCACCGCGCCTATCGATTCTTGCCTGCTGCCAAGACGGACCCTTTAGCCGGGCATCCGCGGTCAGTCAAAGTGAAAAATCCTTGATTTTCCAGCACTTAATGGGTTTGTTTTTGCACTTTTCGTATTTCAGCACAGCTTCCAAAACAACGACGGCGCCCCTCATGGACGCCGTATTTCCATATTACCAGAAACTCGCGGCATCTACACGTAGATCCACGGCCGCCGAATGCGATCGCTTTCCTGCCACGATTCGATGCGCGGCTCGCGCTTGAGCGTCATGCCGATTTCGTCGAGGCCCTCGAGCAGTGCGGAACGCCGCGCCTCATCGAGGCTGAACGGGAATCGCATCCCACGCCCATTGGTGACGAGGCAATTCTCCAGATCGACCGTCGTCGGCGAATCAGGTGCGGCTTCGGCCTCGGCCGCGATCGCACGCATGGTTTCCTCCGGCAGGATGATCGCGAGGACGCCATTCTGGAAACAGTTGTTGTAAAAAATGTCGCCGAAGCTCGGCGCGATGATCGCGCGAATGCCGAGTCCCATCAGCGCCCATACTGCGGGCTCGCGCGAGCTGCCGCATCCGAAGTTGATTCCCGCGAGCAGAATGACGGGCTTGCGAAACGGCTCCCGATTGAGCACGAAGTCGGGATTGTCGCTGCCGTCCGCCCGGTAGCGCCAGGCGCGAAACGCGCAGCGGCCCTGCTCGGCGCGCGGCACCGAGACGCAATCGTCGATGGGGATGATGACGTCGGTGTCTATGTTGGGACGCATCAGCGGCGCCGCGACGCCGGTTACGCTAGTGAATTTGTCCATTTCAGCTTTCCATTGCTGCGAGCGTGAACTATGACGAAACGATGGGATGCTGGAGCGACGGTCCGGTCGCGCAAAACATCCAAGATCCGTGCGGGACCGGGACGTTTAATTACGGTTTGACCCCCGCAGCGCGTTCTCTCATCGGCCAGCGAATATACTGAAGAGAGTCTTCCGCCATTGCCCTCACTTTAGGATCGCGCATCGAACTGATCTTGTGGAGTATCTTATCCATAAGTGATCCGTCTTTGGCCACGGCATAGCTGCCTTCCTCGCTCATTTGGTCGAAGACATAGACTATGTCTCTAATCGTATAGTCGTCATCAGCTTGGTCCAGTTCCGCTTCGAGAGGCTTAACGATTGCTTCTCCCTTTTTCGCAAAGTATGTGGCTATCTCTAACTCAGGCGGTTCGACCGTCTCCTGTGAACAAATGTATATTTGGTATTGCGCGTCAAAATCGTACTTTTCAAATTCAACCATTTGCCGATCGGTTGACATGTCGAAGAATCTCTTGGGAACGGTCTCGCACCTAATCTCCTGAAGAAGGTCTTGAGTCATAACCCTCAACCTGGAATCCCGAATCGAGCTCGCCTGGTGCTGCAGGTTATCCATGAGCGAGCGATCTTTGGCCACGGCATACGTTCCTTGATGGCTCATTTCGCGGAAGAGGTAGGCTATGTCCTTAACCGTCCGGTCTTCATCGGCTTGGTTCAGTTTCGCTTCGAGAGGCCTGACGATTGCCTCTCCTTTTCTCGCGAAGTGCCTAGCGATCATCTCTGACTCTTGTGGTTCTCTCTCCTGTGAACAAAGGTATATGTCGTATTGCGTGTCAAAATCGTACTTTTCGAACTCCATCGTTTGCTGATCAGTTGACATCGCGAAGAATCTCTCGGGTACGCCTCCGCACGCGAAGGAACAACAGACTAATACTATGAATGTCACACATAGTGTCCTTTTCATTTGCACCAATATCGGATTGCCTTGTGTGGCAACTCTCGCCGGTCACGCGGGTGAATGTTTTCATCTCAGTTGTCCATCATCAGTCAGGTTTGTGCCGCGAGCTTGCGCACGTCGATGATGCGGCCGGCGAGCGCCGCCGCTGCCGCCATCGCGGGACTCGCCAGATGCGTGCGCGCGCCGGGACCCTGGCGTCCGACAAAGTTGCGATTGCTGGTCGAGATAGAGCGCTGGCCCTTGGGTACCGTTTCGCCGTTGACCGCGACGCACATCGAGCATCCGGGCTCGCGCCATTCGAAGCCCGCCTCGCGAAAGATGAAGTCGAGACCCTCCGCTTCGGCCTCGCGCTTCACCGCGACTGAGCCGGGCACCACCCACGCATGCACTCCGGTCGCGACGTGGCCGAGCTTCGCGACCGCTGCCGCCGCGCGCAAATCCGTGATGCGGCTGTTGGTGCATGAGCCGATGAAGACCCAGTTGACCGGCGTGCCCGCGAGCGTTTCGCCCGGCGCGAGGCCCATGTAGTCGAGCGCCGCGGTCATCGCCTCGCGACGATTCGGATTGTCCTCGCGCGCGGGGTCGGGAATCGGCTCATCGATCGCGATGACGTGTTCGGGGCTGGTGCCCCAAGTGATTTGCGGCGCGATCGCGGAGGCGTCGATGCTCACCTCTTTATCGAAAGTCGCGTCCTCGTCGCCGGCGAGCGTGCGCCAATGCGCGACCGCGCGATCCCACATCGCGCCGGTCGGAGCGAAGCGCCGCCCGGCGAGGTATTCGAAGGTGGTGTCATCGGGCGCGATCATGCCGATCTTCGAGCCGAGTTCGATCGAGAGGTTGCAGATCGTCATCCGCGCTTCGAGGCCGAGCCCACGAATCGTCGAGCCCGCATACTCGATCGCGTGGCCGGAACCGGCGGCCGCGCCGATGCGACCGATCAGATGCAGGATGAGATCCTTGGGCGTGACTCCGCTCGCGAGGCTGCCCTCGAAGGTCGCGCGCATACGACGCGGCTTGCGCTGCACGATGGTTTGCGTCGCGAGCACGTGGATCAGTTCGGTCGAGCCGATTCCGAATGCGAGCGCGCCGACCGCGCCATGCGTACAGGTGTGACTGTCGCCGCAAACGATCGTCGTGCCCGGCAGGCTGAGTCCCAGCTCAGGACCGATAACGTGGACGATGCCCTGCCCATCCTGGCCGAGGTCGAACATCCGAATCCCGCGCTCGCGGGTTTGCCCGCGCAATGTCTCGACGTATCTGGCGCCCGCGGCAGTCGGATCGGTATCGCGCCCGGGCGCGCTCGAAATCGCATGATCGGGTGTAACGAAAATCAGTTCGGGATTGCGGACGCGATAGCCGAGGCGCGCGAGTTCGCGCAATCCGCCGACGCCGTTGAGATCGTGCATCAGATGGCGATCGATATGAATCAGGTCGATGCCGCCGGGCATCGAATCGACGACGTGCTCGCTCCAAACCTTATCGAAAAGCGTCGCGCTCATTGCGTCTCAGCTTAGGCCAGTGCCATCCTGAAAAATAGTTCGGGACAATTCGGAGCTACGAGGACGTGGGCTTTTGAGTTCCTTCGGTGGATGTCCCCAGCAAATAAATTCCTCCCGCCAGCGGCGTCGCGAACAACATCGCGAATACCAGGCCGCCGATGACAGCGACGGCGAGCGGTTGCTGCACCTTGGCGCCCGCGCCGATTCCGAGCGCGAGCGGCAACAGTCCGGCCGCGGTGGCGAGTGTGGTCATCAGAATGGGGCGCAGCCGCACCTCGGCGGCCTCGATCAATGCAAGCGCAGGCGCGACCTCGGCGCCGATGCGGCTCTCGGCGTGATCCAGCAGCAGGATGCCATTCTTGGCGGTGATGCCGGCGACCATGATGATTCCCATGAACGATGAGATGTTCAGCGTGATGCCGGCGAGCCATAGCGCGGCGAGGCTTCCCGCCAGCGATGTCAGCGCGGCGATCAGGCATGCCATCGCGGGCGCGAGACGGCCGAACTCCCATATCAGGATCAGAAAGATGACCGCCGCACCTGCAAGCAACACCAGCGCAAGCTGGCTGAAGGCCTTCTGCTGTTCGGCATAAAGCCCGCCATATTCGAGGCTCACGCCGGGCGGCAGGGTCAGGTGTCGAAGCCTGCTCTGCGCCTGGGAAATCGCCGTGCCCAGATCGAGATTCCCGGTGAGACGTGCGGTAACGTGGAGGACAGGACGCAAGCGCTCGTGATCGATCTCGGCGCGCTCGCCAAGAAACTTCAGCGTGGTCAGGAGCGATAGCGGCACACGTCCGTTGCTCGGCGTCTTGAGCATCACTTCGGAAAGCGAACTGAGGTCATGATGAAAATTCTCCGGATAGCGCACCCGAACGCCGTAGAGGCGATCGCCGACGCGAACCTGCGTGGCGATGGTGCCCTCGATTACCGAACGCAGCGTGCCGTGGACATCGGTTGCCGAGATTCCATAGCGCTCCGCCGCAATCTCGTCCACAAGGATCGCTTCTTCGGGATTGCTCAGCACGATCCCATCGAAGGCGTCGGCCATGCCGGGGATCTTGCGCAACTCCTCGGCGACGCGGCGCGCGGTGTCGGCGATTGCGGCCTCATCGGAACCGAACACCTTCACTTCGACCGGCTCCGGAGTTCCGGACAGGTCGCCGATGAGATCCTGGATGACCTGCGCGAACTCGATTCGCACGCCCGGCACGTTGCTCAGAATCTTCTCACGCACGTCGTCCATGATCGTATCGATATCGCGCGAGCGATTGGGCTTTAGCCGCACGGAAATGTCGCCCTTGTTCGATTCGGTGAGAAAAAAGCCGAGTTGAGTTCCGGTCCGCACCGAAAACGCCGCGACCTCGGGCGTCGCTTTCAGAATCGCTTCGATGTTAGCCAGCATCGCGAGAGTGTCGTCCAGCGTGCTCTGCGGCGGGGTGGCGTAGTCGAGGATGAATGCGCCCTCATCCAGCGCGGGCAGATAGTCGGTGCCGAGCGACTGATACAAACCGTAGGCGACGCCGATTGAGACAATCGCCAGCACGATCGCGAGCGCGGGCACGCGCACGAACGGACGCACGGCGCCGATATAAGCGTCGCGAATCGAGGTGAACATTCTTCCCGCCGGGTGCGCGGCACGGCGCATCCGCTCGAACGCGATTTCCAGTGCGGGAGTGAAGTAGATTGCGATCAGCAGCGAGATGAAGAGTCCCGCGCCCAGCGTAATCGCCAGCGCACGGAAAAATGTTCCGGTTACTCCCGATAAAAAAATCAGTGGCGCGAATACCAGTACCACCGTCATGGTCGAGGCGATCAGCGGCCTGCCGAGTTCCTTCACTGCGTCCGCGACGCCCTCGGCAGTAGCGGTCCCCCGCGCGCGCGCACGATGAATCCCCTCGATCATCACGATCGCGTCGTCGATGAAGAGTCCGATACCCGCCGCGAGCCCTCCCAGCGTCATCATGTTGAAGCTGAGCCCGAATGCCTTCATCACCACGAACGTGATCGCGAGCGTGCACGGCACCACGATCGCGGCGACGATCGCGCTCACGATGCTGCCGGTGAAAATCAGGACCACCAGCACCGCGAGCGCGAGGCCGAGTGCGATCGCATCGCGCACGCTCTTGAACGATTCGGTGACCAGCGCCGCCTGATCGTAGGAGAGGGAGAAGTGCACATCCGGATAGCGAAGCTGAAGCGCCTGCATCAGCCGGCGGGTCTGATCGGAAATCTCGACCGTGTTGCCGCTGGGCTGGCGCGAGATGCCGACCAGCAGCGCGGGTCCGTCTTCTGCGGCAGTGCGGATGTAATCCTCCTGGATGCCCAACTCGACGCTGCCGATGTCGCGCACCATCACCGGCTGCCCGCCCACGTTGGCGATCGGGACTGCCGCGACCTGCTCGGGTTGCGAAATATCGGCAGTGACGACGGTGAGCAGCATCCGATGCGCATCGGTCACGCGTCCGGCGGACTCGATGATGTTCGCTTTGGCGAGACCGGTGACGACGTCATCGGGACCAAGGTCGTGTGCGAGCAGCTTCGCCGGATCGATGCGCACCACGTACTCGCGATATTTGCCGCCGATCATTTCGACGCGATACACGCCCGGGATCCGATGCAGACTCGGCACGATATCGTAAAACGCGATGTCGGTGAGTTCCGGAAGCGAACGGATCTTCGAACTCATACTGAGATCGACGATCGGAAAGGTTCCGGTGGTCAGAAGCCGCGTGTCAATTGAAGTGCCGGTCGGAAGGCGGCTGCGCACCTCGCCCAGCGCGGAGTTGAGTAACTGAAAGCTGGTGGTGGGATCGACGCCATCAGAAAAAGTCACATCGATCTCGGAGCTGCCGCGGGTAGTGGTCGAGCGAACCAGCGATACGCCGATAACGCCGTAGGCGGTTTCTTCGAGCGGGCGCGTGACGGTGACGATCATCTGCTCCGGCGGCAGATCTCCCGCATCTGCCATGATGATCGCGCGATTGAAAGTGATCTCGGGAAAGACCGAACTCGGAATCGAGAACGCGAGCAGGATTCCGAGGATCGATAAACCTGCTACCGCGAGCACTGCCAGGATGTAGTTCGATCGCTTCACGCGGTAGCTACTTACTTGCCTGCGCGACGCTGACCCGCAGCCCGTCGAACAGCGCGTAGCCGCCCGAGGTAATCACCAGATCGCCCGATGCGACGCCCGAGGTCACCTGCACCTGGTCCTGGTCGCGAATTCCGATCGTGACCGGCACGCGATGCGCGCGGCCATCGTCACCGACGATGAAGACATGAAATGTTCCGTTGTCGTCCTGAAACAGCGCCGCCGCGGGAATCACGATCGCGTCGGGCACCGTGCGAGTAATCACAATTGCTTCGGCGGGCGCTCCCGCTGCGATGATCCGCTCGGGCCCGGTGAACTCAATTCGCACCGCGGAGGTGGCGCTGCCGGCATTGAAGTTGGGCAAAGTGGCGGCCACTCGTGCCGGCATGTCGACGTCGGGCTTGAGCGGAGACTTCACTATCGCCGGCATCCCAACTACGATCAGATGAACATCTTCAGCCGGTACTGCGGCGTCCACATAGACGCTGCTCGGATCGACCAGGTCGGCGAGCGGATCGAGATACGCGACGACCTGTCCGCTGGTGACCGGAGGCGCGGAGACCACGCCACTTTCGGTCGCGACGACCGGAATCCCGTTGTCATGACTGAATATTTGTTGACCGACTTCTCCAGCGAAGCAGCATCCTGCGGATCGATTTTCTTTGCGACGCCAAGTCCCTGGCGCGCCGCTTCGATTTCGAGACTCAGCACATGCGCGACGGTCTGGCCTTTGTGCACGCGGTCGCCGATTTTGAGATTCATCCCGAGCACTCGGCCCGCAACCGGTGCGCGCAGGATCACATGATGCATCGCGGCGGTGGTTCCCAGCAGTCGCAGCGTCTGTTGCATCGGCGCCGTCCGGCCTTGCGACGCTCACCGCGAGGGTGGGATTGGCTGCCTCCGGCGGCGTCATCGCATCGGAGGCGCGCGCCGCGGCATCCGGCGATCGAAGCGCCGCGGCGAGAGATCAGGGCAAACGCGCGGCGCACCCAACGGAAGGACGTCCATCATTGAGTAGACGCCATAGAGCATCGCGGCTTCTGCGGCGGCCACCCGCGCGGCGAAATCCTGTTGAATTCGCGAGATCCGCAAATTTTCCGCCTGCTCATAGGCGTCCAGCACCTCGAGCAGGGTCGCGGTGCCGCCGCCAAGAAAGCGTGTCCAGGTCAGCGCGAATGCATCGTCGGCGTCGGGTTGCGCGCGGCTGAGAATTCCGAATTCGATCCAGCGCCCGCTGATAGCGCAGCCGCGCCTCATCAATCGAGCGGCGCAATTGATACTCGGTCGAGCGCGCTTGCGCGATCGCCTGAAGCTGTTTGGCTTTGGCTTGATCGATGTGGGAGGTAATCAGTCCGCCCTGAAAAATCGGCATCGAAACCACGCCGTCGTATGAGGCCCAGTAATACTCTCCGAAGGTTGCCGGCGGGTCGACTCCAAGCGCGCCGGCGGTCAGCGTGATTTGCAAAGTCGGGTAGCGCTCGGCCTGCGCGGCCTGCACCTCCATCTTCGAAGACTCGATTTCACGGATTGCGGCGCGCATCGTTGGGGTCTCGTTGAAATCGCCGGTCGGCATCGCGGGGAGCTCGCCGATATCGAAGATGTCGAAGTCGTTCCCGGTGAAATCGCCGATCATGATCCGAGAACCACCGAAGCATGAAGCTCATCATTACGCGCGTCGCTGAGCGCGAGTTCGGCGGCGTCGCGCGCGGTGCGGACTTTGAGGCGATCGTTTTCGATCGCGCGGCCGCTGCGCCGCAATCGATCGATGGTGTCGACATATCGGCCAAGGCGATCGACGTTACGCCTGGGTCTCCAGCGCCGTGCGCTTGGCGCGCATCAGATCGACGTACGCCACCGTGGTGTCGAAGACAATCTGCGCGCGGGCGGCCGCGATACCGAGACGGGCAGCTTCCGCCGCATAGCGCGCCGCCCGAACCCGCGACATACGGCGACCGAAATCGATCGCGGTGTAGTCGAGGTTCGACGGGGCGCGGGTCAGCCCGCGATTGGTGACGACCTCGTCATACCCGGGCGAATTGACTATATTCCGATGCGGCCGAGAGCGACGGATACATCGGCGCGCGCGTTTCTCGCGTCTGCGCCTCGCTCAAATCGCTGCTCGCCGCAGCCATCGCGACCGAGGGTGCGAACCGCAGCGCCCGATCGATGGCATCGCGCAGCGTCAGCGTATCGGCGTGCGCGAGCGGCGCGAACACAAGAAGCATGAGGATTGCGCCGCTGAAAATTCGCAGCGCCCGAGTCGCCCACTTCCGTCTGGTCGGCTTCACATGCCCCTCCTTGGCTGAGCAGTAGTTCCACAGCGATGATACGTAAACGCCCCCGTGCGTTACACACGGGCGAGGCCGAAGCGCGGGCCCGGAAGGAGCGAAACAGCTAGGCTCGCGGATTCAGACGCGGTGCTATGCTGCTTGTCACGGCGCCATAATCATGGCATAAGCGCGCCATGAAGAGATTTCGCAGAGCGCTGCTGTCAACGCTTGTTGGAATAGGGATATTTACATTGGTCGGATCAACTCAGTGTCAAGCCGATACCACGCCGGCGTCGGGCGGCTACTACTACCCCACCTCGGTGCAGGACTACTTCGAAACCTGGTTTTCGCGCGCCACCCAGACCCAGAACGAACAGCCGCATTGGATGACGCCGGTGGTGACGGTCACCCCGAGGCTCGAAGAAGAGTTTCGCTGGGATCAGTCGTTCCAGTCGGCGCAGCATGGAGAAGAAACCACCAACTACGGTTCCGGTAAGGGCATCGAACTCATCCCATGGGAAACGATCGAGGTCATTCTCGGCATCCCGAACTACGAGTCGCACGAATATCCCGGCAAGACCGGTGTTGCGAATCGCGGCACCGACGATTTCGCCGATTGGACCGCGCTCATCAAGTATCGGATCCTTTCGGCGAACGAAGAAAACGGCAACTACATCGTCACTGCCTTTCTGGGCTTCAACGCGCCGACCGGCACCAGCGGTAATACCCAAGGTCATATGGAGTACCTGCCGACCATCGCGGCCGGGAAAGGATTCGGCGACTTCGATGTCCAGAGCACCGTCGGGGTGACGCTGCCCGACGGCGGCATGGCGCGGATCGGGATGCCGGTCGCATTCAACACCGCCTTTCAGTATCACGTGTTCGAATATTTTTGGCCCGAGTTCGAGACCAACTACACGTGGTTTCCGAATGGCGAGCACAAGGGCAAGAGCCAGTTGTACCTGACCCCCGGGCTAATCCTCGGACGCTTCACGATTTGGGAACGAGTGAAGGTGAATATCGGCGCCGGCTACCAGGAAGCGGTGACGCATTATGCGATGTATCACAACTCATGGATCATCACGGGGCGGTTGACGTTCTAAGGTTCAGGCCGCGTCGACTGCGATTCAGAATCGCTGACTTTGTAGCACAGGCTTTAGGCTGTGATCCTGGGAGGAACATAGACTGAAAGTCTGTGCTACGAAATAGCGGGATCAACGGTAACGGAAAGGCAGCCCTCTACAGCTTCGTAGATATTCTTGAGTAGCTCTTCGAAGGTTTCGCCTTGCGTTGCGCAGCCAGGAATCGCGGGCACCTCGGCCCAGTATCCGCCTTCTTCCGCTTCGTGAACGACGACCTTGAGTTTCATTGCATCTCCCAGATTATCACACCGAGGACGACGCGCTACTTCAGATGAACAGCGACAGGAGGCCGGCTGCGATCAGCGCGCCAGCCCAGATCGCGTCGAGATTGATCCACGCGCTGCGTAAAATCGCGAGGCCGACCTTCTCATAGATCACGATCGCGATGGTGCCCATCACCACCAGCATCGCGGAGGTATGGACGACCGTGACCAGCGCGCCGGTCATAAACGTGGTGCCGAGATTCGGCATCACGTGATGAAGGGGTGGCCGCTTGCCGCACCACGGCATCACGTTCATCAGAATTGGAAACAGCATCAGGCCCGCGCCGTGCGCCGACGCCATCAGGAAGGACCACAGCCCGAGCTCCGCCGCGTTGACGCGCATCGCCACCCAGCGCGGATGCGCACGCGGCCAGATGAGGCGGAATATTCCGAATGCGATGAGTACCGCGGCGCCGCCATAGCGGATGTAGTCCGGGTTGAACGATGTCATCTGCAATCCGCCGACCAGCGCGACGACGACTGCGATCGAGATAAGATGTCCGATGCCAATCGGGAGCAGCGCCCATAAAACACGCGAGCGGCTTTTATCCTGGAGACCGAGGGCGACGGCGAACAGCCATCCCATCGAGGGATCGACGCCGTGATATGCGCCAAGCATCGCGACGGCGACCCACGGCCAGATGCCGCCAGCACTGCTTACGGATAGCAATACGAATCGGACGAGGCGTCGCCGCCTTCGAGGCGAATCTGATGCGGCCGCTCGCCCTCAAAGGTCAGGAAGAATTTCGGATCGACCGCGAGCCCGCCCGCCGGATTCGCATCGAGCTTCGCGACCCATCCGCGCAGACCCTCGGGATAGAACTGCTCGTCCCACGCGCCGTACAGCGAATTGCTCATGTAGACACGCTTGCCATCGCGGCTCATCTCGATCATCTGCGCGCCGCCATTGAGCGGTCCGGACTTCGGATGCTGCGCGTGCGAGGTGATGCCGCCGAGGCGGACAGTTCCCGTGAGCTTCGGATGAAATGGATCGCTCACGTCGTACTGGCGGAGATCGCCGGTGCCATAGCACGAGGTGTAGAGAAATTTGTCATCGAGGCTGAGGTTGATATCGGTGATGAGCGGCGGCACCGCCTTGAACGGCTTCAACGCCGGCGGCAGTTTATCGGGATCGGCCGGCTCGGCGGGAACCTCGAGGACTTTTTGAATCGCCCAATTGCCGGCGCTGGCCTCGCGATGCCACAGCCATACCGACGCGGAGAGATCCTTGGTCGAAATGACGACGCCGCAGAATCCATATTGTTTGGTTGGATCGTGCGCGGGACGCAGCTCGAGCGCCATTTGATTTTCGGCGCCGATATCGAGGGTCTGCAGGTGACGGCGCTTGCGCAGATCCCAGATGTGCACCGCATGTCCATATTTTCCGCCCAAAAGAAGATCGGGATTGATGCCGTTCTCGATCATGTTGGGCGTGCCCCATTCGCTGGTCACCGCGACGTCCCACCCGAGGTGCCACCAGAAATCGTAGGCGAGCTGCTGCGGCCCGCGATCGACTTCCCATCGTCCGAGCACATCGAAGCTCTCGTGGTCGAGCAGGAAGATTCCACCGGGCCCGTCGCCGTTGGGTGCGCCAAGCGCGCTGACGTAAATCGCGTCGGGCCCGCAATGAATCGTATGCGGGCGGCTGTAGCCGGTCTTCGACGCGATCTCCTCGGGCTCGATAGTGCGCACGATGCGCGGGTTTCGCGCGTACGGCTTGGTATCGATGACGTAGATGCGCGAGGAGCGCAGCCCCGGCACGATCAGATAACGGCGCTCGACGTGCGGATGCGGCGCATACGGGCACAGCGCGGCGCTGCACGCATTCCATCCGAAATGATGAAGCTCGTCGCCGGCCTTCGGCATCTCGATGCGCCCGACGACTTTGCCGTAGCTGCTCTGTTTGGGATCGAGGTCGACCGCGCACAGCGCGTCAGGCTTCTTTCGATTCGGATCGAAGGTGACGACATAGGCAAGCGACTCGGGCGGCGCAGCCATCGCCATACGAGCCGAGGGGTAGAAGGTCGGATCAGGTTTCCATAGCGCCATGCGAATGCTCCTGCGACGTGGTGATCGCGGAGATTACTACATGAGCGATTTATGACAAGAAGAGCGCGTGTCGTGCGTCATCCGAGGTGCAGGGCGGTCGCGTCGGTGTGCACGGTCTCGGGGGCCGCGCTTTCGATCTGGTCGGGAACAGCCTGCGCTTGCAGCATCGGAGCGAACGCATCGCGATAGGCCCACGCCAGCGAACCCTCGAACGCCACCAGCATTATCGCGAGCGGCAGTCCCTCGGGAGCCAGGAACACGTGGAACAGGAAAATGTTGACGATGACCGGCGCGAGCAACGCAAGCGCCAGAGGCACGTATAGTCCCACCAGCAAAAGCGCGCCGGCGGTTGCCTGGGTGACATAGAGAAGCGGTAGCATATAGCCGGTCGCGGCGAGGCCGAGGAAAAATTCCAGCGCCGGATTCCCCATCCGTGCGGGCGGGATGAAATGGACGAAGCCATTAAGCCCGAACGCGAGGAAACAGAAGCCGAATACCCGCTGCACCAGATTGGTCGCTTTTACCATCGCCCTCGCCTCCACAGTGACGCAATTCATTACTGAGTGTAATGATTGGGCGAAGCGAGACAAGGCCACAAATTCGCGCGTGCCGACGCCAAATGCGAAGCGGCTCCCGCCTCGAAAGGCAAGAGCCGCATCCGCTACATCCCCCAGTCTGGCCAACTACAATGCGTGGGTAATTCCCCTCCTGATCACCCGCCGCATCCGGCTACCCCCGGTAGCCCTCACACCCCATCACTCCCCTGCCGATTTACTCCGCGAGGCGTCTTTTCATACGGACAACTGTTTCTCTTCCCCCGAAGAGAACACATAGTGACGAAGCCTGGTAACGAGACGGCGCTCGGTGGCATCCATCAAATCGTCGAGCTTCACCGCGAGCCGGCACAGCGCCTTGCCCGCGGAGGAAATCTCGGCGTCGGAGCCGTCCTCGAATGATACCGATGCAACCGTGCGCGCAAGCGCGCGGAGCTCACAGTAGCGTTTCTTTAGAATTTCACATGCGGCCGGCGAGCCAATGGCGTCGTTCGCAGTCCATGGCATCGCGGCGTCATCGCTGAAGAGACGATCGGCGAGCAGCGCGCGAATAACTTCCCACGAATGCTCCGCGCGCTCGCGCATCTCGTCGTCGCGAGGATTGAAGCTGAGCACGACCCCCGCGATCGAAGCGTCGAGCAGTCGCGCATCGCGCGACATGGCCGCCCACTCCAGGCGATTAGCGCCTGGGGTGCGGAGGTTACAACGAGCTGCAAATCCCATTTGGTTGGGATTCGATGTGGCCGAGTAGGTTGCGTTTTCCAGCATAATAGCCTCCGTCCCTGCGCAATCATGACAAGTGCACCGAACGTGCCAGCACTAGTGATGTCCGAAAATGAGATAAAATTCGTGAATGGACGGGTCTTGGCGTGCCGAAGCGATGTTTGTCGCTAAAACGGTACACCAGATGTGTCCCGATCGGGCACAACTGGGTCCACCCGCGAGCGGGACAATCCGGCCGCGCCATAAAAGGGCATCCGCGCGACCGGCGAAGACCACCGCCTTCACCGCGCGGTATCCTGGGCCATCGGGCCGATGAGTCACTTTTCCGCGAGGTAAAACTGTACCCACAGGAAACGGTCGAGTGGGCCATTGCGCATGCGGGATTCCAGCCATTTTTCGAGGCGAAGGGCTGCGCTCCCGAGGAACTCTGCCGCAACTGGCAAATACACTCCGCTCTTGAAACGCTTGGTTATCCGGAAGCCGACGGTCTCAAGTTCGGCGGTGATGCGCTTCTGTGATAGTAGGCTGACATGGCCCGTATCGAGAACCTCCTCGCCGTATAACCATCTCAACACAGAGACGATTCCGGGTTTGAAGGCAATTTTGCCGGCCAGCTCGAGCGGGCTCCAGGGTTGCGGAGTCGATAGCAGCAAGGTTCCGCCGGGTCGCAGCAACCGATACATCTCGGCCAGTGCTTTCTGCCATCCGGTTATGTGTTCGATCACCTCACTGCACAGTATTAGATCGAATTGATCATCCTGAAGCCTGGAGTCGGTGATGTCGTCGGGAAGCACGTGGAGATTCGGCAGACCTTCCGAGAGTGACCTTCCGTGCTCGAGGAAGGCCGGCTGCAAGTCGACCGCCACTACCTCCGCATACAGCTCTGACAGAAAAGGAAGGTAGACTCCCGAACCGAATCCGACCTCGAGGGCTTTCCCTCGCTTCTCGCAGCTGTTGCGGCGTAGCTCCCCGATGATCCAGTCGCGGCGGGTGCAATGAAGCCATCGCCGGGTCGGGTTCTTCGAATTATAAAGCGTCTTCTGAAGACGCAGTATCTCCGGCTCCACGTCTATCTATACCGCTCTCAAACGAGCGAGGCTTCGATGGAAAAGATTTTCCGCAATGAGCTCATTGCTAACTCGTCACCTGCGAAGATGGAAATGCGCCGCAATAGTATCAAAACAAGACATGGGGTCCTGCGACGGCCTCCGCCGACAACTCCGAAGCCGCTCGCGAGGCCGCACTCCTCAGGCCCGCGCGGTCGAATACCACCACCAGTTTTCTCATGAAGGTGTTTCCCTTGGGCGGTCCGCTCAGGGGCCGAGGGAAGGGAAAATAGACCTCCGCCGCGTCAGCGCGGTAATCCGCGATGAGCGGCTGCATCGCCTCATAGGAACCGACCACGCCGACCTGGATATGGTCGTTCGCCCATGGCCCGAGGATGAGGCCGTCTTTCGTGTACACATCGTTGTCGACCGCCCAGCTTCGTGGAATCAGACCCGCCATCGCGGCGTTCGACGGCTTTAGCAGATTGAGCGGCGCACCGGCCGCAAGGTACTTGTCCGCGGCAACCAGCAGCCGATCGAAGCGATCGCGATCGTAGCGTCGCTCGAGCTCCAGCGGCTGCAAGCCCCGATACTGCGCAATTTTGTCGGCCGCGACCGGATAGATGATCACTCCGCCGATTCGCGTCGGCGGGAGGCACAGGTTGTTCAGCATCGCGAGCACAGGCAAGTACTCCGAGGCGCGCCACTCCTGCACGATCACGGCGCCGACGCCGTGCGCCGCGAAGAATGCGCCGAGTTGAGTCCCCGGGTCCGGCATCTCGATGCCCCAGTAGAGCGCATTGACGGCTGGCCACTGCACAAACGCGTCCGGCATCGTGGCGCCTGTGTAGCCCCCCGCCATCTGGAAATAGAAATCCGCCGCCGCCTGCCAGAGCATGCTGTCGCTGCGACTGTCGTAGGGAAGAATCACGACCGTCTCCCCTCGATGCAGAAAGTTGAAAACTGTGTCTTGCACGAAAAACGACGGAAGATCGATCGGCGCGGTCCAGAATCGATAGTCGGGATTGGACAGCATGAAGATCACGATCGCGATCGCGAGCGCATACTTTGCGATGCGCGGCAGTTGCGCGGAAGCGAGCACCACCGCCGTCATCACGCCGAGAATCAGGAAGATGTACATCGTCAGGCGCGCTGGCAGCGCACTCTTGATGAGCGGGATGTGCTCGACGATTTTCCATGGCAGCCCAAACAACACGTGCCCGCCCACGCGAAGCCGCGGACCGAGCGTTGCGATGCCGAGCAGCGCCATCGTGGTGATAAGGACCTTGCCCGCGGGCTTGCGCCATCGCCATCGGAAGTAGAGCGCGATGACCACCAGCAGCGGCCACGCAATCCAGCCGTCCGCCTCGGGACGAAAAGTGAAGCGCGCCGCGACAGCTTCGAAAGTGCGATGCACACCGAACAGGTTGGACTCGGTGGGAATCAGAAAATTGAGCAGGTCGGTCGAGACCCCGCTCGCCGAGACCATCGCGCTTTTGGGTATCTTGAATGCGAACAAGTAATACCAGTACGGCGCCAACAGCACGGCCATGGTCCCGTAAGCGGCCGCGATCGGAGCGGCAGCGCCGCGCACCGCGCTTCGCCAGTGCTCGGGACCGATCGCGAAGCCTAACAATAGGGCGATAATTCCTACTGCGGTCAGGGTGGCAAACAGTTCGAGCATGAACAGGAACTGCATCGCCAGAATCAGCGCCATCAACGGAGCGAAGACGCGCGGCCGAATGCCTCCTTCCAGCAGGAGTACCGTCAGCAGAATCGCAAGCGGGATCGGAAAGGCGAGAATCAGGTTCAGATGGTTTTGCAGATGGCCCAGAAAATACGGCGAGAAGCCGTACACATAGCCGCCGACGAGCGACGCGCGATTGCGCCCCGTCAGATGACGACATAACAGGAACGCGGTAAACGCTGCGGCCGGCAAGGCGAGAAAGCTTAACAGGTTGTAGGACGCGACCGGACCGAGCACGCGAGTGATCGGCCACGCGAGGATCGCCGCCCCCGGAATCGAGGGCATCCACGCGAGGTTGATTCCGTCGGGAGCCCATACTGCGCGCGACAGAAACGGATTGAGGTGATTTGCCAGCGCGTGCGGGTACCACGCCAGGCACCAGATCAGCACTGATGGATCGCGGCCCGCGCCATTGCTCACGATGCGCCCGGTGAAATCGCCGAGCAGCCCGCGTCCTACCACGAGGTAGGCGGCGCCGAGATAAATGATGATCGCGGCCGCAGTGCCGAGCGTCCGCCGAAAATTGTCCGGCAGTTGCGCGAGCAGCTTCAACCGCCGAGCACCTCGTAGGCGCGACTACGCAACGAACTTGAGCGGCAGCTTGCGGAAGCCGAACAGGAGATTGGTCGCGTGCTGCCGCTGCGGCGCCTGGTCACCGCGCGCGATCGACGAGAAGCGATCGAGCATCGCATTGAGCATGATGGTCGCTTCCATGCGGGCCAGCGGTGCGCCGAGACAATAGTGGATGCCCGCGCCGAAACCGAGATGCCTGCTGTTTTCGCGCTCGAGTGAAAACGTGTCGGGATCGGGGAACATCGCCGGATCGCGATTTGCGGCCGCATAGCAGACCGCCACCTGCTCACCTTCATGGATCTTTCGATTGTCGATCTCGAGATCGCGCGTGACTCGCCGGGTGAGCATCTGCACCGGGCTGTCATAGCGCAGAGTTTCTTCGATCGCAGATTCCACCAGCGCGCGATCATCGCGGAGCCTGCGCCATATCTCGGGGCGATCGACCAGGATGTTGAGCATGTTGCTCATGAGGTTGGTGGTGGTTTCGTTGCCCGCGACCAGCAGCAGGACGCAGAAACCGAGGACCTCCCATTCTTCGAGGCGCTGGCCGTCCACCTCCGCTTCGACCACCGCGCTGATGAGATCGCCGGCGCTTTTTTCCCGGCGCACCGCCGCGATCTTGCGGAAGTAATCCATCATCTCCATGCCGTTTTTTATGCGCTCGGCGGGCGTGAAGTCGCCGCCATTGAATGCGACCAGCGCATCGCTCCAGCGCCGAAACTCGCCCTGATGGTCGCCCGGGATGCCGAGCATTCGCGCGATCACCTGCACCGGCAGCGGCATGGTGAACGCGTTTACCGCATCGACGGTGGCGCCAGCGCGGATCTGACCGAGCAATTCTCCGGCGACGTTTTTAATCCACGGCGCGAGTTCGGCGATCCTGCGCGCGGTGAAGGCCTTGTTGACGAGGCGGCGAAGCAGATCATGGCGCGGCGGATCGTCAGAAATCATCACGAGTTTGGGCGCGACGCTGCCCGCGCCCGGTTGTTCCGATGAAAACGTGGCCGGGTCGCGCAGCGCGGCGTTGACCTGTTCATACTTGAGCAGCATCCAGGCCCGCACCTGTCGCTGGTCTCCGTCGAGCAGGACGATCGGCCACTGCGCGATGAAGGGTGAACGATCGCGAAACTCACGATACGCGGGATAGGGATTCTCCCACGTCTCGATTTTGCCGAAGACCTCGGTCAGCGCGGCTTCTTCTATGCTCATCGGAATTCTCGCGATCACAGGCCGAAGCCCGTGGCAGTGGGGTTAGCCGCGCGATGCGAGTGCCGCGGCCGCGTTGGTCAGGCATCGCTCGGTGGTCGCCCAATCGATGCACGGGTCGGTGATCGATACGCCATACTTCAGCGCCGCGCGATTTTCGGCGAGCGGCTGGTTGCCGGCCTCGAGGTTGCTTTCGAGCATCGCGCCAAGGATCGATTTGCTCCCGCCGCGGACCTGCTCGATGAGCGCGGCGAATACCTCGGGCTGCTTCGTGTAGTCCTTGTTGGTCTGCGCGTGCGAGCAATCGACCATCACGCGCGGCTCGAGTCCGGCGGTTGACAGCATCTGCACCGATTCCGCGATACTGGCGGCGTCGAAGTTCGGCTTCTTCCCGCCGCGCAGCACGATATGCGTATCGGGATTACCGGTCGTGCGCACGATGCCGTTCACTCCGTCCTGCGTGATGCCGAGAAACGAATGCGGCTGGCGCGCCGACTGGATGGCGTTAATTGCTACCTGCAGATTTCCTTCGGTGGAATTCTTGAAGCCCACCGGCATCGACAGGCCGCTCGCCATCTCGCGATGGGTCTGCGACTCGGTCGTGCGCGCGCCGATCGCAGACCATGCGATCAAATCCGCGATGTATTGCGGAGTGATCGGATCCAGCGTCTCGGTCCCCGCCGCCAGTCCCATCCGGTTTATGTCGATGAGCAGTGAGCGCGCGATGCGCAAGCCCTCGGGGATATCGCAACTGTCATCCATGTGCGGATCGTTGATGAGCCCCTTCCATCCGACCGTGGTGCGCGGCTTTTCGAAGTACACCCGCATGACAACATAGAGCTGGCCCGCGACCTCATCCTTGAGCTTGCTCAAGCGCTCGGCGAAATCCAGCGCGCCTTCGGGATCGTGAATCGAGCACGGCCCCACGATGCATAGCATCCGCGGGTCGGCGCCCTTGATGATCCGGCGAATGGTCTCGCGCGCCTCGACCACGGTGGCGACAATCGCCTCATCGACCGGTAGCTGATCTTTCAGCGCCTTCGGTGCGATCAGCGGATCGATCGAGAGGACGCGAATATCCTGTATTTTCCGCATCAGCCTAAGGAACCTATTCTTATCGTAAACGCGAGCCGTGACAAATGGGCTCGGGCGCAGTTGGTCTTCAACAGGCACTATTACGGTCCCCGACATACTCGCCCCGCTAGGGCGGTGGGTACATGAGGGTGACGACTGCCAATTCATCGACTCTAGCGATGAAGGGTGGGGGATGTTCAGCGATAAGTTTGAGCATCGCCGGCATTGCGGCGTAAAAATCGCTGCCATTTCGGCAGCTTTGAGATTACCCGCATTTAGTACGAAACTTCTGACGCCGGAGTTGATCAGTGCTTCGCGTTCCAGCGGTCGTCGTCTGATTTTCTGATCTTTCGTGATCAGTACCCAATTGTTGCTGCCCACAAAGGGAAGCCAAACATCGTCATCCGTTTTTTGCAGGAAGTACTTAGCGTGTGCCTCGACTGCCCAGCCACTGCTCGCAGCGAGCGCTTGCGCGACGAGCGGGCTCGCCGAATCGGCGTCTGTAAAGAACGTTCGTGCGGAGGGTGTGAAGTCGATTTACGGCGCCGTGTCAGCGATAGAGCGCGGTCTTTCGAACCTGATGGCCGCTTCAATAATGCTTCGATCGAGTTTGAAGTCTGACGACAGATCGTCGACGGAATCGCCCGCGAAAAACCTTTCAGCAATCGCTTCCGTGCGGATGTTAGTGTCCGTGACTACAGGCCGACCGAACGATACAAATGGATTGACGGAAACAATCTTGGGCTGCTCGACAATACCTGGTCCCTTTATGCGGGGTTCAGAGTAGAACGGAAAAAACCGGGCCAACTTGTGTTCTTCACGCTCGATTCGTTTCAGATAAACCGAAACAACTTGTTCCATTTCGATTTGCTTGCCGCGACTCATGTTCACATATCCACCGTACTTAACCAGGATGCTTTTGCCTTCGGTATAAAGGTCAACCTCCGCAAGCGGGTGCAGAGATTCAAACTCCTCACGAATGGCCTTCATCGATTCTCTGACTACATACATCTTTACCTTGTGAACCCGCCGAATAGCGCGAAGGACGTGAGCCTCGACCAAATTAGTAAAGGACAGCATCGACTCATCTGATTCCGGGGGAATTATCAGCGGAACAAAATTCCGGGGTCTACCTGCTTGATGCCAACGCTGCCCTAGCGTCCATGCTTTCAGCGTCGATGTTGGCAGCCAGAGAATGTGCGCAGCCTCATCGAATGTATAAATGGGCATGTGACGAGGATCTTTCCCGCCATACAAGCGAAATTCTGGTCGCTGTTCGTCCACCGATTGTCGTCCCTCGAACCGCAGATCCTACCATAAAAAAGCGAATCAGACGCGGTCAAATATCAGAAAAGATCGAGAGAATCCCGTCCCGGATTCGAAAGGTGATTCGCGAAGCGGATCTACCGCCGCGTCCTTGCGCCGATGGCGAGGTCCGGATGAATCTTGCGGGCACCGGACCGCGCGGCCTAGTCTTGTGGTATCCACCACATCAATGGATCAGACGCATCCAGATAAGACCGCACTCGCAGCCTCCTCGGGACCGGACGCGGATATATCGGAAAGCCGCCGCTCCGGACTGTGGCGTGCGATCGCCGGAATGGCGGCAGCGCTCGCGGTGGCCGCCGGCATCATCACCATTGATCTCTCGCATGAGCTGGTCAGCCGAATCACGCACTATCGCTCGCGCATCGCGACGCTCAACCGGCGAGTGGACACCCTGAAGCAGAAGGCGCAGGTGGATGAGCAGCGGCTGGCCGACGCGCGCGAGGAAATCAAGGAACGCAAGCTGATGGAAATGAAGGATCGCATCAAGGCGATCCTCATCGCGCCCGATCGAAGGACGATCAAACTTGCCGCGCCGAATGCCGAAAACCTCGCGAGCGCGACGGTCACCATCAGCGCGAAAATGGGCGGCGCGGTGCTGAACGCGCGCGGACTGCCGTCGCCGCCCGACGGCCAGGTATACGATGCGTGGTGGATGCTGAAGGACGCCCCGCCGGCGAAGGCGGCAGAGTTCCGCAGTGGCATCGATGGGAGCGTGAACGATTACCTCGATCCGCCGCCGCAAGGTCCCGCGCCCGTATCGCTCTCCATCACGATGGAGCCGTCGGAGGGCGGCATCGCGCCGAGTGGACCGGTGGAGCTGCAGGGAAAGGTGCCGGCTGGGGCGGCGGAGGAACGAAGTGGCGCCGCCAAAAAGCATTGAGCGCGCGGGATACATCCACGGCACCACCGCGAGCGAGCAGGAGCGACTCGCGGCGCTCAATCGTCTTACCAATGAACAATTTGTAGGATTTCTCGACGCGGCATCCGCGCGGCGCATCCTCGAAGTAGGCAGCGGATTGGGAATCCTCGCTGCACGCGCCGCCGAGTCCGCTCCCGATGCGATCGTGGTCGGCCTCGAACGATCCGCGGAGCAACTCGTGCGCGCGACGACGTCTTCGCGCGCGCGATATGTCCGCGGCGATGCGCACCGGTTGCCGTTTGCCGCAGAGAGTTTCGACCTCGCGTACTGCCGCTATGTCCTCGAGCATGTCGCCGATCCCGAGGCGGTGCTGAATGAGATGCGGCGCGTGCTGCGCGACAACGGCCGCATCGTAGCGATGGAAAATGACATCAGCGCGATGCGTTACGATCCGCCGTCGGCGGCATTCGATGAAGTATGGAACGCCTTCGCCGAGTTGCAGCGGCGCATCGGCGGCGACGGCCTCATCGGGCGTAAGCTCTTTCGTATGCTGCGCCACGCGGGCTTCCGCGACATCGAATTGAGTATCGAGCCCGAAGTTCATTGGGCAGGCTCACCGGGCTTCGAGGCGTGGATCGAAAACCAGCTCGGAAACCTCCGCGGCGGATATGATGCGCTGATCGAATCCGGCCTCGCATCGCGGGAACGCATCGACGAAGCAATCGCGGACCTTGCAGCATTGGGCATGCGCGACGACGCCAGCGCGATCTTCTATTGGAATCGCGCGAAGGGAATAAAGTAGCGCTACCGGGTGACCGACAATTTGTATGATTAATAGACAGGTCGTTTACTGCCTGCCTAGATATATTCTTCGTCTTTTGCTCGCCTACTAGGAAGTGGCGTTGGCTCCGTTATTCGCTTAAGGTGTCTGTACCGGCCCGATTACCGGCGTTTTGACCGGAGCAGCTGCGCCGACCATTTCGATGACCGACGCTATTCCTGTCCCGGCCACCCACAGATTGCCCGCGCTATCGATCGATAGCCCGTGCATTGCATCGCAGTAACCATCGAGCGGATAGCATGTGATCTCGGGAGACAGCGGCTCGCCCCTAGAGGTCAGCTCCGACAGATGGCACAGTCCGTTCGTCAGGCTGTTATCGCTAAGAAACCACGCGTTGCCAGCCCCGTCGATCGCCATGCCCTGGGGAAGAACGATTCCGCCTCCTCGAAATCCTTTCGGTGGTGACAATACTGCGCCGCGCGGACTGAACTTGCTTGCCCCTCCCGGATCGTATTTTCCGTCGATCAGGTAACCGGCATTGGAGATCCATATGTTCCCCTTCGGATCAACTGCCACCAGGTTCGGAGATCCAACTCCACCCGCGCGGTAGCCCAACCTGCCGGACTGTGGCCGGCCGGTGGGGCCGAAGGCACTAACGCTTCCAAATATGGGAGGCTGTGGGAAATTAACAAAATCATTCGCAATCCATTTCGTATTCCTGCCATCAACCGCGATTCCGTGAGGCATGAAGATTCCTCCTCCGGTGAAATCACCGGCGGGCGACAGAATCTCGCCATCGGGGCTCAATTCGATGAGCGCATTGCTGAACGCGTCCGTCACCCACGAGTTGCCCGCGGAATCGATTGCTATACCCTGCAGCTCGCGTATTACGTATGGGCCAGTCGTAGTCGGGTATCCGTTTTCAGGCGAAACCAGCGTTCCATCCGAGTTCAACTCGCTAACCGTCCTCGATTGATACCGGTTCGCCGTCCAGATGTGATCGGAGTTGTCGATCGCAAGCGCGGTTGCCTGACCGCCATTGTTAACATTGAAGGGCGAGGCTGGATCTGGAATGCCTCCTGGCTGCAGCTTCGAGAGAGCTGCAACTCCGTCGAAATTTGCAATCCAAACGTTTCCCTGGCTATCGATCGCAGTCGCGGTCGGTCCGTTCATACCGCCGCCGCTATGAGTCACAGAAACAGTCCAAGCCGGAGGAGCAGCAGCAAGTCCAGAGCCGTAGGCCTGGCTTTCATGAGACAAAGAATAAAGGTCCTCGGCGTTCAGGGTCGGATGCTGCGCTATATTCACAGCCGCAGCGAGCGTATCAATTGGAGACGTTTGCTTGCGCGGCGTAGAAGCCTTGAACAGAGACGTGCATGCGTCGGACGAGGGGCCGTTTGAGTCAATACATCCCGCTAATAGATTTGCGAGCGAGGTCACCTTGTACGGCTCGTTGGAACTGTAAACGCCTTTGAGCGTCTCAGATAGCTGTCCTGTCTCCAGATTTGACAGGCTGGCCAGTGTTGCAGCTCCGTTCTGAAGCCCCGGCGACGAGCCAAAGATCGAACCATCAGGATGGATGAACTGAGCCATTGACCAGACGGAAGCAACGGTCGTTACTTCGTTGATCGTAAATGAATTCGCGAAATTCTCCTCCGTTCCCAGGACCGCAAGCATCGCGATCGCCGCGTTATTCCCTTGACCTAAATTTCCACCTCTAGTCACCACATATAAAACTGCGGCACCCCCGAGGTTCGAGAATGAAATCGAGAAATTTCCGTTCGAATCTGTGGTTCCCGAGCCGACGGGCGATGCACCTTCGGACTCAACGGCGAAAATTGTGACCGCGGCGCCCGATATATATTTGGCAGCGCTGGCGACGGTTCCCTGCAAGACTGAGACTGCGCTGTCCGCCTTCGCGCAAGGAAAATCGCGCACATTCTCGACCAGCGCTAAAGTTGCGATCACAAAGCATACGATCCTGAATGGCTGCCGTCCCATAAAGTATTGCGAACTTATTATCAAATCTCAGGTATGTTGGGAGAGCCCGGAATTCCTCATGCTTCCGTAATAGCACCAAAATAGCACCAAACGTGCTCCCTAATGGCTTAATCGAACCAAAAAAAGTTGGCTTTCAGTGGCTTTCGGAAAAATGAAAGTACGGTATTTTCAAGGATTATTTGGCTTCGTTTGGTAATTTTCGACGATCGCGCGAGCGCGGGCACCTTTATCGAAGTGGGTTTGTTTTTGCGATTTGCTCGCCAAGATCACGATGGAAGAAGTGCCCGCTTTGATTAGGCCGAAACCATTCCTCACAGTTCTTGAGTATAGCAGATTCTCGAACGCTGGGTCCGTCGATTGAGTTTGGCTAAGCTGACTGGATGTTCTTCCGAAAGTGGCGCCAGGAGCGCGAGCGCATCTTCGCTCGACACATGCTCGAGCGGTTTGGGCGCGAAGCGTCTGTCTACGCGATGAAGGCGAGTGCACTCCCGGCCGATCGACAAAAGCTCGGCGAGGTCGAACTGATCTGCGTGGTCGCGCGCGTGCAGAATTTCGAATCGGTCTCTGCGCAACTGAGCCTGCGCGACTTCGCCGAACAGATGAACAAATTTTACGCTGCGGTTGCGGACGCAATCTTGCCTGCTGATGGCGACATCAATCGATTTTGCGACGCCTCCGTGGTGGCGCATTTCAATGTGCTGCATAAGGTCGAGGAAACAAAGATCATAGAAGGCGCGATGAACGTCTTTCGCGATTCCAACGCGGCCTTCGATATGAAACTGGGTGCGCGAATCGGCGTCGGCCTATGCCGCGGAGTCGCGATCGTGGGCAATTTCGGATCGATGCATCGCAACAATCACGCGGCATTCGGGCCGAGTGCAATCTGCGC
>CAWBJR010000010.1:160000-652226 GCA_963789085.1 uncultured delta proteobacterium
GCGAAGCGCGAGGGGCGCAGTCGAAACGATCTCCTGCGCGAGGCAGTGCGACGCTATATAGCCGAGAGCCGATGGCGTGATCTTCAAGAGTATGGTCGGGCGCAGGCGCGTAGGTTGGGCCTGAAAGAGCGCGATGTGGAGCGGTTGGTACAGGAATACCGTTCCGGAAATTAAGTCTGACGAATCGTCGCAGACACAAACATCTACATCTCCGCTTTGAACTTCGGCGGAATTCCCGATCAGGTTCTGTCCTTAGCGCGCCGACATCGCGTGGAGCTATTTATCTGCAAGCCAATCCTGGACGAAATTCAGCGAGTGCTGAGAAGAAATTCGGCTGGTCTAGTAAGCGGATACGCGAGGCCTTGGCCGAGATACAAGAATTTGCATCAACGGTGTATCTACAGGAACGCGTCATGGTTATCGAGAAGGATGACGCTGACAACCGGATTTTAGAATGCGCTATCGCTGCTCAAGCGGATATCATCATCAGTAGAGATTCACACCTTCGCGGGCTGAATTCTTTTCGCGGCATCCAGATTTAAGTGCGAGAGCCTTTCTGGATGTGATGCGGTGACCCAACGCAGGGCTGAAGTGAATCTGCCGGCTAATAGGCGCCGCCTTTGCCGAAGCCTCGCTCGAGGCGATCGATCTCCTCTTCCGTGAAGCCCGCCAGCAGACGCGCCTCGCGCGCAATCGTCGTCGCCCCCTCGATCTCGATTTCGCGGTCGCCAACCTTCTGTTTGATCATCGCGACCTTGTCGATCGAGGTCCGCGTGCCGAAGGAAAACAGCTCATCGATGCTGGCCTGAAACTCCTGAGCCTTCTTGAGGCGCTCGGGGTCGCCCTCGGTCAGCTTGCGCATCCATTTCGAACCCATCCGCACGTGCGTGATCTCGTCGGCCAGCACGTAGTCGATCGATCGCTCGATGACCTTGTCGCCCATCTTCTGCGCCCATCGGATGAGCTGCTCGAAGACATCGCAGGCGAGGCCCTCCAGCCCGCGATTGATGCCCGCGACGCGCGCGGCAGGATCCTCGGCCTGCGTGCGTGACCACAGCACCTCGCCCTCGGGAAACTCGCCGTAGAAAGATCCCGCGTACTCGAGCAGCTTCATGTAGATTTCGGCGTGACGCGATTCGTCCCAAACCTGGCGCGCCATGTCGAGGGTGAACTCCCACGGCGCATCCGGGAAATCGTAGATGGTGCGGCCCGCGGCCTCCATCGCCTGAAACTCGCCGGCGCAGATGCCGTGCAAGCGCGACTTCAGGAAGTCCGGTTCGAATGGCGTCGCGTTGCCGGGCGCGAGGCCCTGATCGACGCGCGCCCGCCGGATGCTGCCGAACTTGAGCAGGATGTGGTCCTCGGGTCGGGCGAGCTTGTCGACAGGAATCATTCTTTGCATTGGCTGGCTCCCTTGAGTCCGCGGTGCGATTCGCGCTTCTAATCTGTATCAGATTTCCAGCCAGTTGTGATTGCGTGGGAACCCAAGAATGCTCCATCCGCGCCCCATGTCACTCCTCGTCGAACACCGGCTCGCCGCGATGAAGGCGCTCCGCGATGCGGAACGTTTGTCCCTGCGCGCGCACCGTCGGCGCATGTGCTGCGAGGTAACGTGCCGTCGCGATCATGAAATGGCTCGCGATGATCGGGTCGCCCGATGAAATCGCGATCGGGAAAGCCGCCTCCATACTTTGGATGCTGTGGAAATCGCGATCCTCGCGCAGCAGCATCTTGCCCAAGGCCGCCTGCAGCGGCGCAGGATCGGTGCTCGCGCTGAAGTAGGCGGCCACGAGCGAGGCAACCGGATTAACTTGCTGCTGCTGGTCGAACATCGCGGGTAGATCGCCCAGCACTTCGCTCGCGCGATGCCCATTGCTGCGCAGCTCGGGAATCTTCGCCGCCGGCACGTTGAGAAAACGATTGAGGTAGACGCTCATCGCAGCGTCGAAGATTGCGCGCACCAGCTCGGGCGACTCGACGCGCATCAGGCCGCGATGTACCGCATTGGCGAAGGTGAAACTGTGATGTGCCGTATCCCAATCGCCGAACTCGTTGCTGGTCGGGAAATGCGCGATACGTAGCGCCGCCGCATAGACAACCACGCCGGCGAGATCCGAGGGACGCGTTCCCTCACGAATCGAAGTTAGCAGCGCGGTGGCGATCGCCTCGGGATCGTCGCCGAGAAGAACCGGGATCAGATTCGCGCGCCGTGGCTGGATGCGCGCGAGCTTGCCGCCCGCCTCCAGCGCTGCCGGCAACGCCTCGAATGCGCGCTCCAGGATTTGCACGAGGTCGATGGGACTGCGCCACGAATTGCGCTCCTCCATCCGTTCGCCACTGCTGAGCACCGGCGCGAGGCTGGTGAGCACGCACTCCGCGAGGTTCCATCCCGCGAGATCGAGCGCCTCGATCGCCTTGTTGGTGAAATCGAGCGCATGGCCGATGGTGAGGTATCGATGATCGGTCGCAGCCGCGAAGAGCATGTCGGCGATCGCGGCGCGATCGCATCCGTCGCGCACGGCCGATGCGATGCATCGCTCGGCTCCTTCGGAATCGCGCACCTCGACAAACTGCCGGAACCATCGCTTGAGCTGAGCGCTGTCCGTCGCGCCGCCCGGTAGCGGACGAACCGGGAATCGCGGCGCCTGCCCGGCGCAATCGGAGGCGACCTCGCTGATGCCGTGGAACATCGCGCGCGGACGATCCGCGGCCTCGAGATGCTTCGACAAATTCGCGAGGCAGACCAGCGTCGTGAGACCGCCGCCCCATCCCGCGGCGCGATTGCGCGCACCGAACTCCAGCGCGACGCGAAACGCCTCGACGCTATCGTGCTGATCCGATGCGAGCGGAAGGATTGACTTCGCGATCACCAGCGAGATGTCGCGCTCCAGCCCGTCGCGCAAGCGAGCGAGGTGATGACTGCGGCGGTCGCGCGGCGCGCTCACATCGACGAGGACCTGGTCCGCTTCGATTTTGATCGGGAACGCGCGCACGTCGTCGGCCCATTGATCAAAGGTGCCGCCGGTGTTCAGGTCGAAGCGCGCATGATGCCAGTGGCAAGTCAGTATGCAATCCTTGACGGTGCCACGATCGAGCGGAAAGCCCATATGCGGGCATCGGTTGTCGACCGCGAAAACTTTCCCGCCGGTGTGGAACAGCACGATGACGTGATCGCCCACACGCGCGGTCAGGCGCCCTTTGCTCTCGAGCTCGGCGAGCGATGCGGCGGGAATCCAGCGGCGAGCCGTTTCAGAAGTCGTTTCAACTGATGCGGCCATGGAGAATCTCCTTTTCGTTCGAATTCCACCAACCAGCCCATCGACCGGAAGAAGATATTTTGTAAAGTACTCTCTTTACTAAACTATGTCAAGCAAATACTTGCGTAACGAAACGATTAGCGAGTTATGATGGTGCAGCATGGAAAACGATCGTTCAGCCGACCGCATCCTGTTGCAGCTCAAGACCAAGGGACCTCAAGCAGCCGCGCAGATCGCGAGGCGTCTCGGCGTCACCGCGATGGCGATCCGCCAACACCTCTACGCATTGCGCGACGACGGCTTGGTCACTTATGACGATGAACGGCGCAAGGTCGGGACGTCCCGCGAGAATCTGGCGCATCACCGATAAGGCACAGTCGCGCTTTCCGGATTCGCATGCGGAGCTGACGGTCGAGATGCTCGCGATAATTCGCGCGACGTTCGGCGAGCGCGGCATCGATCGCTTGATGTCCGAGCGCACGCGCCTGCAGACGAAAGCCTACGGCGAGCGGATGCGCGCCGCCGGCAAATCGCTCGAGGCCCGCGTCAACGCGCTCGCGAAAATCCGCGCCGAGCAGGGCTACATGGCGGAAGCGGCGCGTCAGCGCGACGGCTCGTTTCTGCTCATCGAGAATCATTGTCCCATCTGCGCCGCCGCGACCGCATGCCAGGGGCTGTGCCGCGAAGAGCTGATGCTTTTTGCGACGGTGCTCGGCGATGAGGTAAACGTCGAGCGCACCGATCACATCCTTGCGGGCGCACGTCGCTGCGCTTATCGCATCACACCGAACGACGTGCATTGATCTTCGGCTAGTTGCCTCTGACCGTCACGCAGTAAGTGCCGTAGATGCCGCCGAGCAGGCTGTACGAGGCGTCATCGACGGAAACCACTTCCGTGATGCCGGCGCTGTTCTTCGCCGAGTCGATGCTCGCGTCGCCAGTCGCAACCACCCCCAATATTGAGGTGTCACATCCGGTTCCAGTTTTGGTCGGAGGTGTCTTCGCTGACGTCGCATTGATCGGTCCCTTCACATCGGTATAGAGCAAGCCTAGCGCGGGAGTCCTGACGTTCATGCATCCCGCGATGGAGCATGTCGCGACGGCGCCGAATATCAGGCTGATGGCTCTGCTGCGGAACGGATGGAGACGTGGTGACATACGGGTTCCCCTTTTCTAAGGATCGAATGACAGAAGGTCACGTTTGCGAGACGTGAACAGGTTAGCAGAAGTGGAAGTACGATCCAGCGCCCTCAACCAATCGAGAGAGATTCACGGCGCATCCATGCCGAACGCCACCTTCAGATCGTCGGTGCCCGCGAATGGATACACATGCACCATCCAGCCGAAAATCTGCGGATGAAAGTTGCCGCCTACCGCTTCGCATTCGCCGGCGTCCGCGATCGTGCCCATGAAACCGAAGCGCGGATCGGCGAAGTAGCCGAGACGCGGATCGGTGTGACGGCCTGTGCCCATCTCGGCCGCGGCGAAGTGCGGATGCGCCGGCATGATTCGACCGGCCATCACGTCATCTTCGCTGATTCCGGGCGGCAGGCAGATGTTGGTGTGCGCGTGCCATCGCGTGATCCCGAGCGGAATGATCTTGTCGAGCTGATCGGGCGTGTAATTGGCGGGCGCTGAATACATCGCGCCGACGAGCTTGTAACCACCGAAGGTTTTCTTTTCGTAGAGCAGCGAGCCCGGATGCTTGAGGTCGACATCGCCGAGATATTCGGCTTGGCTCTGCGCTTTGCTGGTGAAGTGATAAACGTCCTGCGGCACCGATTCCATATAGGGCAGATAGCCGTCGGCCTCCGCCAACTTGTAGTCCTGATACTTCGTAAGTTGCTCGCGCATGGTCTGCATGATCTGCTGCGCGCGCTCGGTATCGGCCGGAGTCGCGGCGCGCATCTTGGTCATCGTCATGTGCGGGCCCATGTCCATATGCTTGCCCATGCCACCAACCACGCTGGTGCTCGCGTCTCCGCCGAAGTCATTGCCCATGTCCATCCCTTCCATGTCGTGGGCGATCGCGCGCGCACCGAGCAGGATGACGGTCGATGCTGCAATAAGTAGGGTTCGCTTGTTCATATTATGAACCCCCTGCGCCGGCATCGGAGGATTGGTTCGCGCGCATGGCTCACCTCACCGCAATGAAGACGTTGGCTCCTTCATAGAACTAAACCACCGGAAACGGAAGCAATCTTTCGATGGTTGTAGAAGCAACCGCATCTCGCTAGGTTTCGACGATCGATGGAGGCATCGCACATGGATCAGAAACTCCAACTCGACATCTATCGCAAAATCGTGCTCAGCCGCCGCGTCGAGGAACGCGTCGCGGAACTCGTCAAGGCCGGCCAAGTCGGAGGCTTCATGCATCCAGGCGTCGGGCAGGAGGCGCTGCAGGTCGCGGCGATCGCGACGCTGCGTCCTGACGACTATATGCTCTATGCGCATCGCGGCGTCGCGTACTGGATCGCGCGCGGCGTGCCGCTGGAGAAGGTTCTGTGCGACCTCGCATGCAAGGAGGGCGGCACCAATCACGGCAAGGGCGGCGTGATGCGCGTGGTGTATCCGAAGCTCGGCGTGCTCGGCGAAAGCGGCACGCTCGGCGGATGCTTCCCCATCGCGACCGGCGCGGGCCTGTCGATCAAGGTGAAGGGCGAGGACAAGGTGGTGCTGTGTTTCTTCGGCGATGGCACCAGCAATCGCGGAACGTTTCACGAGAGCGTCAACTTCTGCGCGGTGCGAAAGCTGCCGGTCATCTTCCTGTGCGAGAACAACGGATGGGCCGTGTCGATGCCGACGGAGCGCTCCACCGCGGTGAAGGACATTGCCTCGCGCGCGGCCGGATACAACATTCCGGGCGTCATCGTCGACGGCAACGATCCTGAGGCGGTGTATGACGCCGTCAGCACTGCGGTGAAGCGCGCGCGTGCGGGCGAAGGTCCCTCGCTCGTCGAGGGGAAAACGTATCGGCTGTGGGGACATTGGATCGGCGATCCGGAGAGCTATCGATCGCGCGAGGAAGTCGAGATGCGATGGCGCAAGGACCCGCTTCCTCGCTACGAGGAGAAGCTGACCGAAGCGAAGGTGCTGACTCCCTCGATCAAATCGCAGATCGAGGAAGAGAGCAAAGCCGCGATCGACAAGGCGGTCGAGTTCATGCGCGCGCAGCCGCTTCCGAAGCCGGAAAGCGCGCTCGAAGGCGTATTCGCGGAGGCGTCGGCGTAAGATGAGAACGATCACATACGCGCAGGCGATCAATGAAGCGATCGCGGAAGAGATGCGCCGCGACCGCTCGGTCATTCTGTATGGCGAGGACGTTGCGAACTTCGGCGGCATCTTCCGGCTCACCGCGGGACTCAAACAAGAGTTCGGGGACGAGCGCGTCTTCGATACGCCGATTTCCGAGAATGCGCTGGTCGGCGCCGGCGTCGGCGCTGCGCTCACCGGACTGCGTCCGATCGTCGAGCTACAATTTGCCGACTTTCTCTTCACTGCGGCGGATGAAGTGGTGCTAAAGGCCGGCATGTGGCGCTACGGTCACGGCGGCGCGTACAACGTGCCGCTGGTCATTCGATGTCCCTCGGGCGCGGCGGGCGTTGGCCCCGAGCACGGGCAATGTCCCGAGGCATTCTTCATGCACGCGCCGGGACTCAAGATCGTTTCGCCCTCGACGCCTGCCGATGCCAAGGGTCTGCTCAAGAGCGCCATCCGCGATAATAACCCGGTGTTGTATTTTGAACACAAATTGTTATATGCAACCAAGGGCGAGGTTCCCGAGGACGCCGACTACCTGGTGCCGCTCGGCAAGGCCGCGATTCGCCGCGAAGGCGATGCGCTCACGCTGGTTGCTATCTCCAACATGGTGCCGAAGGCTCTGAAAGCGGCCGAGCGCCTCGCCGCCGACGGCCACAATGTCGAGGTGATCGATCCTCGCTCGCTGGTCCCCTTCGATCGGACGGCGATTATCGAATCGGTGAAGAAGACCGGCAAAATCGTGGTTGCGGAGGAAAGCTACAAGACGCTCGGGATCGGCGCGGAGATCGGTGCGATGCTTTTGGAGGAAGCGCTGGAGTACCTCGACGCGCCGATGCGCCGGGTGGCGATGCCGGACGTGCCGATTCCGACCGGCGCGAATCTGGAAAAGTTCGTCATACCAAATGAAGAAAAAATCTACACGGCGTGCAGAGAGCTGCTGAAATAGAGTTGTCATGCAGATTCGGCGGGCGAGCATCCTTTCCCTTGTCATTCTGAAGCAAGCGCGAAGCGCGCCGCTGAAGAATCTCGGAAGAGACTTGGTAACGGATGTTGCTTCAGGATTCGAATGCATCGATGCCGGCGACGGATGGCATGCGTATGCTGAAGTGACACGCGGTGCGAAGGCGCATCCGAGATTCTTCGGCAGCGCTCCGCTTGCCTCAGAATGACAAGAGGGGCGTTTCGCTTGCTCCAGATTTTGATGAAAAGGCACAGAGAATAGTTTGTTCAAATGGCTGTCGTAATCCAGATGCCGAAGCTCGGTCATACGATGACCGAGGGCACCGTCATCCAATGGCATAAGCGCGCGGGTGACAAGATTCGCGAGGGCGAATCGGTCCTCACCGTCGAGACCGATAAGGCCGAGGTCGAAATCGAAGCGCCGACCGCCGGCGTGCTCGCGCGTCTCATCGCGGGCGACGGCGTAAAGGTCCCCGTCGGCGGCGCGTTGGGCGTCATCACCGCGGAGGGCGAAGCGGTGCCCGCGGAATTCGATCGCGTGACCGTATCCGCTCATGCGGTCGCGGAAGCATCGGGCAGTTCTTCCAGCGCGAGGGCGGAAGCTTCCACGCCACAGCGTGCGGTATCGAAGAGGGTCATCGCATCGCCGCGCGCGAAGCGGCTCGCGGCCGAGCGAGGCGTCGATCTCGCGCGCATCGCGGGGACCGGCGCCGATGGCATGATCACCGAAGATGACGTGAAGCACGCGGCAGAGCTGGGCGCCTCCGCACCCGCTGCCACAGCGTCCGCGAGCGATGGCGCCTTCGCTCCGGCGCGGCGCGAGAAGCTGACGCGCATCCAGGCGGTCGGTGCGCGCAACCTGACCGCGAGCTGGAACGCGATTCCGCATTTCGTGCAGATGGCGCGCGTCGATATGAGCCGCGCGATCGCGGCGCGCAAATCGATCAATGACGGCGGCGCGAAGGTTGGCATCACCGATTTGATCCTCGCGGCGACGGTGCGCGCACTGAAGGAAAGTCCGCGCATCAACGCAAATTACGACAACGGCGAGATGCTGATTTTCGATCGCGTAAACCTTGGCGTCGCAGTCGACACGCCCGAGGGGCTGATCGTACCGGTCATTCATGATGCGGACCGCCTCGACCTGCCGGCTCTGAATGCAAAGGTGGCCGAGCTCGCGGAGCGCGCGCGCAATCGCCAACTTCGACCGACTGACCTCGAGGGCGCGACGTTCACGGTTTCGAACCTCGGCGCATATGGAGTCGAGAACGGCACGCCGGTGATTTTCGCGCCGCAGGTTGCGCTGATGTTCGTCGGTGCGATTCGCGACGAGGTCCTCGCCGTCGATGGGCACATCCAGATGCGTCCGGCGATGCATATTTCCATCGCGTATGATCATCGCGGCATCGATGGTGCGACCGCCTCGCGCTTCACCACCAAAGTTAAAGCGATACTCGAAGCGGGGGATTTCGGCGGCGTCGAGCAAACGTCCGAGGCAGCGCCGGTCCGCCCGCGCGAAGTCATCGTCGAGGCGATCGGCGAGAGCCTCCGCACGCGCATCACACACGGCTCGTTGATGTGGCAATCTTCCGCCGAAGACGCATCCGCGCCGGATCCAGTCACGACTTTTTTGGGCGCGCTCGGCTCGTGCCTGCTGATGTCGCTTCGTGTCGGTGCGCGGGTGCGCAAGCTGAACGTTGGACGCGCCTCGGTCATCGCGAGGGCGAGCGAAAAGGGTCACGTCAAAGAAATCGAAGTGGAACTTAAGGTTGAGAGTTCCGAGGACGACGACAAATTGCATCGGTTGGTTGAGGTTGCGGAGCGCGGATGCCACATCCGGCAACTCATCAAGGATGAGGTCGCGGTCAACCTGAGGGTGTCGCGTTGGCAATAGATCCCTGATTTCCTCGATCATTTGGGTTTGTTTTTTCAGGTTTTCGCCTTTTCAGAGGGTAGCGTTCGAGATCCTTCGCTGAGCCTCAGGCTCACTGCTCGCCATGCTCGCAGTGGGTTTGTTTTTGCACTTCGAATCTCAGCGCGGTGCCTTCGTTCGAGGTCCTTCGCGCAGCGCTCAGGACACTCCTTGGCGGTGCCTCGGAGTGGTTTTCAACGACTTAATGGGTTTGTTTTTGCAATTTCGCATGCATCCGCGATGCTCCTAAAATGACGGCGGCGCCCATTCGGGCACCGCAACATTATGATAGCACAGTTCGACCGGCGGTGGGCCTACGCGGGAAAGTAGCGGTTCTTCGGGGAGGAAGAACCCAGAGCTGAGGTCCCTCTCTGGGCCGTCACGATTTTCGCTCGCAGCCACAGCGAAAATCGCGCCGACCCATCTCCCCCGAACAACGGGGGAGACAAATCCTGACGGGGGAAGCACATAACAACGGGGAGACGGAATGGTGCTTTCATACCCACGCGATGATGTGCGAATCTTCGACGAATCGCATCGAGCCAGGAGGCGCATGGGAACCCTCAACCTTTATCAATATCCAATCTCGCCGTTCACCGAAAAATTGCGGCGCGTCCTCACCTACAAGAAGATCAAATGGAACCCGATCGATTGCCATTACGAGGACAAAACCAACCTGCTCGCCCTAACCAAGGGGAAGTGGACGCGCGTCCCGGTCGTCGAATGGGACGGCGAGGTGGTGTGGAACTCCGCCGATATCATTCGATGGATCGACAAGAAGGTGCCGGAGCGTGCGGTGATTCCCGCTGACGCGCGCGGGCTGTGCGACATCCTCGATGTATGGTCCGACAACACCCTGTTCCCGTCGATTTTGTTTCTCGTGATTCCCGACCTGCTCGAGATGGCCGGCGACACTAAGCTGAAGGCCAATCGCGAGAAGCTGATCGGCATGACGACGGATCAAATGCGCGCGATACAGCCCGCGCAACAGGAAGCGCTCAAGTCACATTGCGCGATGATCGACAAGCAGGTCACGAATCAGGATTTCTTTTTGGGCAAGAATTTCACGATGGCCGATGCGTCGCTGTATCATCCGTTTTTCTTTCTGTCGCTGAATCCCGGCAACTTCGCGAAGGTGGCGGAGTTTCCCCATCTCATGCGATGGTACGAGCGGGTGCGCGTGATCGATTAAGCGATACGATTTTAAAATTGAGGCCCGAAGGGGGCGCGAAGCGCCGCGCCGCAGGCGCTCCCGAGGCGTAGCGAAGCGGAGTCGAGGGAAAATAAAAAATGGCTAGAAAATTGACCATGGGACTCAACTGGCAGGGCAAGCTCGATTTCAAGGCGCTCATCGATCGCGTCAAAATCGCCGACGAGGCGGGCATCCATTCGATGTGGGTGGCCGAGGCGTGGGGGCACGATGCGTTTACACTGCTGGCCCTGCTCGCGGAGCACACCAAGGAGATCCAGCTCGGCACTTCGATCGTGAATATCTACTCGCGCACGCCGGCCGCGCTCGCGCAGCACTTCGGCACGCTCGACGAACTTTCGGGCGGCCGCATGATCATCGGACTCGGCACCAGCGGTCCACAGGTCATCGAGCATTTCCACGGCATCAAGTTCAATCCGCCGCTGACGCGCCTGAAGGAATACGTCGACATCATCAATATGATCATGGCGGGGACGCCGCTGAACTATAACGGCAAGCTGTTCAAGCTCGGACGCGGATTTACGATTCGCTTCGAGCCGACCCGCAAGCACATCCCGATTTTCATTGCGTCGCTGAATCAGAAGAGCGTCGAGTTCACCGCGCAGAAGGCCGACGGATGGCTGCCGGTGATGATTCCGGTGTCGGGATTGCCGCGCGAGCGATTTCGGAATTCAACGCCATCGCGAAGGCCGCGGGACGCGACCCAAGCACCATCGATGTGAAAGCGCCGGGCGGTGTCGTGGTCACGAAGAATCTCGATCGCGCGAAGGCGGGGCAGGCCGGCACCATCGCGTTTTACGCCGCGCGGATGGGCACCTTCTATTCCGAGCAACTCACGCGATTTGGTTTCGGCGACGAAGTCCGCACCATCAAGCAGGCGTGGGATACCGGCGGCTCGAAGGCGGGTACTGAAGCGGTATCACCAAAGATGCTGTCGCAGCTCGGCTACGCGGGCGATGCGCAAGGCGCGCGCGATCGCATCATCGAGCAGGAGAAGGCGGGCGCGCAGATGCATGCGGTCGAGATCGATGCGCGCGATCCGGCGGAATTCGCGAAGACCGTGCAAACGCTGATGAGCTAAACGAGCCCAAAACGGAAATTCCCACGGCGAATCGAAAGAGGCGCGAAGCGGGCGCAGCCGCCGCGCAGCGGCTCGCGAGGCGGAGCGCAGCGGAGTCGAGCGAAATTAAAGGAGTAATCAGATGAAGGCAGCAGTATTTCAAGGAACCAAGAAGCCGCTCGTCGTCCAGGATGTTCCCGATCCGGAATGCGCATCGAACGGCGCGCTGATTCGCGTCGAGGCCAACGGCGTATGCCGCTCGGATTGGCATGCGTGGTCGGGCGACTGGCATTGGATCGGGCTCGTCGCGCAGCCCGGCCAGATCTTCGGCCACGAGCTGTGCGGCGTCGTCGAGGAAGTCGGCAAGGAAATCAAATCATTCAAAAAAGGCGATCGCGTGGTCGTTCCATTCAGCCAGGGCGACGGCACTTGCGAGTACTGCCGCAATGGCCAATCCAACGTATGCAACACGCCACTAACTCCAGGATTCTCGTATCCGGGCGGCTTCGGACGTATCGTGCCAGTGCCGTTCGCCGATTTGAACCTCGTCGCGCTGCCGAAGAATGTCGACTTCATCGAGGCGGCCTCGATGGGATGCCGCTTCATGACGTCATTCCACGGCATCGTCGATCGCGCGCAGGTGAAACCCGGTGAATGGGTCGCGGTGTACGGATGCGGCGGCATCGGGCTGTCGGCGATCAATGTTGCGGCGGCGGTGGGTGCGAATGTCATCGGCATCGATCTCGATTCGTCCAAGCTCGAACTTGCCAAGGGCATGGGCGCGACACACGTCATCAATGGCAAGAAGACCGATGCGCCGGCGGCGGTGGTGGAACTCACGAAGGGCGGCGCGCATGTTTCGGTCGATGCGCTCGGCATCGCGGCCACGTGCAAAGGCGCCATCAACGAGTCTGCGCAAGCAGGGCCGTCACTGCAGATCGGGCTGACGTCCGCGGCGGAGCAAGGCGAGATCGCGTTGCCGATCGATCGGATGGTGACGATGGAGTTACAGTTCATCGCATCGCTCGGGATGCAGGCGTCGCACTATCCGGCGATGCTGCAGATGCTCGAGGCTGGGAAGATTTCGCCCAAGAAGATGGTGACCGGGACGTGCAATCTCGCCGGCATCAACAAAGTGTTCGAGGAGATGAACACGTTTCAAAATGTCGGCGTGACCGTGATCAATGATTACAGCAGCTAGTCGCGCCGCATCGTCTCCTTTGTCATTCTGAGATAAGCGTAGCGCAGTCGAAGAATCTCGGCGAGAGAAGTGCGTACAGTTGTCGCTTCAGCATCCGAGTGGTGCAGCGCTCGATGTGACGTGGAGCGCCGATGCTCGATCGAATGCGGAAGGACACTTGGGCTTGTAGGCGCTCCCGAGGTTCTTCAGCAGCGCGCTGCGCGCTTGCTTCAGAATGACAAAAAACATTTAGAGGACGAATCACTTCACCATGATGCGGCATTCAAAGCTCTTCGCGAAGCTTCTCGCGGTTCTAGTCGTCCTCGCGGTAGTCACAGCGGGATCGGCGTTCGCGCAGGATTCGCAAAACATCCTGCGCGTTCGTCTCGATGGATTCCGCAGCGACAACGGCAAGCCGCATTGCACGCTGTACAACGATCCGGCCGCATTTCCTTCGCATGACGAGAAAGCAGTGAAAGGAAGCGACGCGCCTTCCATCGCGAACAGAACCGCGGAGGTCGACTTCAGCGGCATCGCACCGGGCAAGTACGCGATCGGTGTGCTATCACGACGAAAACAACAACGGGAAGTTCGATGAAAACATGCTCGGGATGCCTAAGGAGGGCTACTGTTTTTCCAACAATGTGAAGCCGAGGTTTTCCGCACCGAATTTCGATCAATGCGCGTTCGACTATAAGGGCGGCGACCAGGCGATCGCGATCACGATGATCTATTTGTACTGATTCGCGTTCAGCTTGCCGCGGACATGAGCCCGGACGTCCTCATGCTGCGTCGCGCGCATTTGCCGCGCAGAGCAGGATCACACTGCTGATGGTGTCAAGCAGGACGCTCTTCTTGATCGGCTTGCTCAGATGCAGATCGCATCCGGCGGTGAGTGTACGCTGAACGTCTTCTTCGAGCGCCGAGGCCGTCAGCGCGATGATTGGCGTCGCGGTGCGATGATTTTCCTTCTCCCATTTGCGGATCAGGCGGGTTGCCGCCAGCCCGTCGATTTCCGGCATCTGCACGTCCATGAAGACCATGTCGTATTGATTGGATTTGAACTTCTCAAAAGCCATTTGCCGTTCTCCGCGAATTCGAGTTCACAAGGTTCGCGTCGCAGGTAGGCGCCGATCAGGAGCCGATTATCCGCGGAATCGTCGGCGACCAGAATTGCGGGTCTTAGGGCGCTCGTCCGAGCGCGCATTAGCGAGCAGGCGGCTCCGGAATGTGATTCGGCAGCGCATCACTACTGTTGCGGTTGGCGTCTCGGAGCACGCGCCCGATCGCGTCGAAGAGTTCCCTCCGCGTGATGGGCTTGACCAGGTAGGCGTCGAGTCCGAGTTCCTTGAGGCGCGACAGCTGTGGCTTCAGATCGTCGGACGAGAGCATCAGGATCAGCGGTTCGGTGGGAAGATGTTCCTCGCGGATGCTCTGCGCGACTTCCAGGCCGTTCATTCCCGGCATCCGCATGTCGAGCAGGATGATTCGATACGGTTTGCCCTGATCCGAGGCCTGGCGAATCGCGATCAGCGCTTCTTCGCCGCACGCGGCCTCGCTCACCTCGGCGCCGCAGTTGGAGATCATCTCGCGCGCGATCAGGCGATTGATGTCGTTATCGTCAACGACCAGGACCCGATAATGATCGAGATTAAGGACCACGTGCGCGGTCGGTGAAATCACCCGCGTCGTGAGCCCAAGTCGCGTGGTGAATGAGAATTTGCTGCCTCGACCGAGTTCGCTTTCGACTGAGATTTGCCCGCCCATCAGGGCGACCAACCGCTGCGCGATCGCGAGACCCAGCCCGGTGCCGCCGTAACGTCGGGTGGTCGAGGAATCGGCTTGGGTGAAGGAGGAGAAGATCGCTTCGAGTTTGTCCGCCGCGATGCCGATGCCGGTGTCGGAGACGGTAAAACGTAACTCCGCGGGATCGCGTCGAATCGCCGATCCGGCTCGACTTCGAGTACCACCTCGCCGTTTTCGGTGAACTTGATCGCATTGCCGAGGAAGTTGATGAGAATCTGCCGCAGCCGGAGCGGATCGCCAACCACATGCGACGGCACGCCTGGGGCGATACGCGCGATCAGTTCAAGGCCCTTGCTGTGCGCCTGCACGCCAAAAGTCGAAATGGTCTTATCGATTAGATCGGCGAGATCGAATTCGGTTTTCTCGATCTGCATCCGTCCGCTCTCGATACGTGCCAGGTCCAGGATGCCGTTGATCAATTCGAGCAGCGAGTTACCGTTGGCCACCATCACGTCGAGGTAGCGCCGTTGTTCCGTGGTAAGCTTGGTTTCGATCAGCAAATCCGCCATCCCCAGGACCGCGTTCATCGGGGTGCGGATCTCGTGCGACATGCTGGAGAGGAATTCCGATTTGGCTCTGGAAGCCGCCAGCGCATCCTCGCGCGCGGTGATCAGGTCGTGCTCCATCTGTTTGCGCTGGGTGATGTCGCGCGACATCGAGACGAGGCACATCCTCACCATCGATTTCCGACTACGACTGCGGAGACCAGGTAGGGAACGATTTTTCCGGACTTGGTCACGATGTCGAGTTCGAAGTTGCTCACGCGTCCGTGTTCCCGCGCGAGCGCGACCATCTTTTCGGCCTGCTCCGGGTTGGCAAACAACTGCAAATCGGCCGGCAGTCTTGCCCTCGGATGTCCTCGAAGGTATAGCCGATCGCGCGAAACTGATCGTTTACGTAAAGGTAGGTCAGTTCGGGAAGCGGCTGATAATGATCACGTCGAGACTGGTTTCCAGCACCTTGCGTAAAATTGCCTCGCGCTTGCTGCGCAAGTTTTTCCGCGGCCTCGCGTTCCGTGACCTCCACGTGCAGGCTTGCTTCGGCATGAGCGCGAAGTTCGCATTCGGCGTCGGAAGCTGCCTCTCGCGCTTGCAACTCCCCGATCAGGAGTCTTTGCGCGAATGAATAATCTTTCAGAAAAGCGAGGGTTGAGCCGAAAACCATCGACGCGATCAGGACCGCCCAATACGGTGCGAACTCCCAAGTGACAATCCCGCACGCCCAGCCCGCGATGCTTGAGCGCGCCGCACCGCGGTAAGCAGGCTGCCAGCGGCCGCCCCAGGGCACAATCACCGCGGTATCGAGCGCGAGCACGAACAGTGCGACGAACAGCGGCTCTTCATCACCCACCAGCGATTCCATGCAGAAGGAAACATAGCGATGAGCATCAGCAAAACCCCATCGCCCACCAGCGCCAACGGCGAACGAAACGGCCCACCGCGCGAACGCCGCAAGAGTAAAGCGAGATCGAAGATTCGGATCGGCAGCGGAGCCAGGTCGCCGGATTCATACCAGCGGGCGTTGAAAAAGCAGATCGACACGAACAGCAGCAGCACGCCCAAAGCGATCCGAAGCAAGAGAATGCGCAGCTTGGGCAGATCGGATTCGTTGTCCGGGGAGCACGAAAATGCATCGACCAGTTTCGCCGTCAATGACCTGCGCGCCGTAGCGTTCGATGAGGAAACTTCGCGAGGTGTTTCGCTTGCTAACTCCATGGTAATCCCGATGTCTTCTGGTACTCTCTGGCGCAATTCTGAAGGAGACAAACGCAAGAGCGATGCCGCTACCATCGTTTCCGCGGCCAGTCGTTCTGGTGTCTCTATCATCTCGAACAGTGTAGTGTCATCGGCGAATTAACCGTGTGTCATCCAATCGTCCTGAACTTGTTGTCCGAATGACCGGAAAATCGCGACAGTCCGGGGGAGTCGCGCCTCTATCATCGACTCGCCGGGAGAGCTTTACTGATTCGCGCGTGGAACTTACGATCGAACAGCGCGCGATTTGCGAGGTCGCTCAGCAGGGCGGCGCCGGCCTCGCGCTCAAAATCCAGGCCTTCGCCGGAACCGGCAAGACCACCACGCTGGCCGCGATTGCCGAGGCGTGTCCCCGCTCGCACTTCCAGTATGTGGTGTTCAATCGCGCCGCGGCCGACAGCGCTCGCTCCAAGATGCCTGCCAACGTCGAGGTTCGCACCGCGCATTCGATCGCGTTTCGCAAAATCGGCTGGCGTTACGAATCGCGCCTGACCCAGCGCGCATGGGCATGGCTGCCGTTCATGCGCGAGAAGATGCCTAAGGCGCTCAACTCGGTCGCCGTCGGCGGACGGATGCGTTCGGCGGCCGGCGCGCTCATCATCAAGACGCTGGAGCATTTCCTGCGCGACACCGATCGCGAGGTCGGCCTGAATCATGTGCCGGGCTGGTGCGATGCGCCGCTGGCGAGCGCCGCCGCCGATGCAGCTTCTGATCTGTGGGACGCGATTCGCGATCCGAACGGAACTTCGCCGGTAAGTCACGATTGCTATCTCAAACTTTTCTACCTCGGCGATCATCAGGTCGCGGGCGCCGATCGCACGCTGCTGCTCGATGAAGCGCAGGACGCCGACCCTGTGATCCTCGGACTGGTCCAGCGTCATCCGGGCCCGCGCGTGATGGTGGGCGACAGCTATCAGCAGCTTTACCAATGGCGCGGCGCGATCAACACGCTGGGCGGTGCGAACGTCGAAGCTGCGGTGATGCCGCTGACGCAAACATTTCGCTTCGGCAACGGCGCCGCGCAGGTGGGCCAATCGCGTGCTGGAGCTGCTCGAGGAGAATCATCGCATCGTTCCCGCTGCGCATCAGACCAGCGCCGCCGTCAGCGACGACAGCCGCAATGTCGATGCGATCCTCGCGCGCACCAATGCCGGCGCCCTCGATGAAGCGGTCAAGGCGCTCGAGCACGGCCGCAAGGTCTACGTGATGGGCGGCGCCGAGCCGCTGGTGCGTCTCATCGAGAGCGCATGGAAGTTGCGCTCCGGCAAAAAAGGCAGCGGCGAGCTCGCGGTCTTTTCGAATTGGGACGAGCTGAAATCCGCGGCCCAAGGCAACGGTTCAGATGATTATGGCGACCCATCGCTGCAAATTCTCGTGCGGCTCGATCGAGGAGCGCGGCGCGCGTGTGCTGCCGATGTGTAACCGACTGCGCGAATGCGTCGACTCGCCCGAGACCGCGCAGGTCACCGTCAGCACGGTCCACAAGGCCAAGGGGCTGGAATGGCCGCGGGTGCTGGTCGCGGCAGACTTCAACCGTTTCATCACGCGCGAGCACGGCGTGGTGCGGCGCAACCTCGAAGAGGCATGCGTGATTTACGTCGCGCTGACGCGCGCCCGCAATCAGCTGCTCATTCATCCCGAATGCGTCAAGGAACTGAAAGAATCCAGCGATGCGCTGCAATCCGGAAGTTGCCGAAGATGCGGCCGCATCGAAGATCATGAATGCGACGGCGGGGCCGCGCGTGCGTACGCGGCGCGCTCGCGCTGCGAGGGAATCTAGAAGTAACGCTCGATGAGGCTGACGAAGCGCGCGACATCGAGCGGCTTGTGCACGATCACGTTCGCATCGATGCCCGCGTAGACGCTCGCGCCGGTCATCACGACCACCGGGATGTCACGCAGTTTCGCGTCCTTGAGCTGCTCGCGCCGAAATTCCCATCCGTCCATCTCGGGCATGAACAAATCGAGAATGATGAGCCGCGGCGCCGGCGCGCCGCGCAGATGCTGCAGCGCCTCCTTGCCGTTCCTGGCCGACGCGACGCTGTAACCCTCGGCGGTGAGAATATCGGTAAGGGATTCAATCGCGGCCATATCGTCATCGATGATCATGATCGATCGATCGGCGGAGGGTGTGCTGGATGCAATTTTGCGCGCCGTCATCTACAGGTGTCTCCGGGTTTAGGTGAGCATCGGCGTCAACCCGAGGAATATCTAGGACGCGCGCAAGAAAATATCGAGATGCCGGGACCGAGGGGCTGCGATCACGATTTGACGATCGCAGGATCGAGTTGTGATTTGAGCTGCACGAAACGTGCGATCTGTGACCGCGTGATGAGTCCCATCACACGGTCGCGCGTCGAGGACCAACAAGCGGCCGCTGTCGGCTTCGGCCATCCGATGCATCGCGTCGGAAACCGTGGCGCTCGGCGATATCGTGAAGTTCGCGCTGACGGGAATCATGATGTCCTGCACGCGGCGGTGCGCGCGCTCCTCGCGCGGACTTTCGCGCACCCGCGCAAGCGAGAGGAGCCCCATCACACGGCCGTCTTTAGCCACCGGAAAACCGGTGTAGCCGTAGTGCAGGAAATAATGCTCGACCGCGTCCGCGACCGAGAGCGTCGGGATCGATGGTGACCGGCTCGCGGATCATCAAATCGGCGACCGTAGCGCGGCCGAGCATCTGCTCGATCACGACGCTTTGGTAGCTGGCATTGGCGGCGCCGCGCAGGAACAGACCGATGAATATCATCCAGATGCCGCCGACCAATCCACCGCCGAAAATTTCGAGCGCGCCCAGTGCGATCAGTCCCCATGCGATGGTATTTCCCCAATCCGCCGCGGCCGCCGTCGCGCGGCGGAAGTCGCCCCAGAAATGCCACAGGATCGCGCGCAGGATACGGCCGCCGTCGAGCGGGAATCCTGGCAGCAGGTTGAAGACCGCGAGCGCCACATTGATGAAGGCGAGGTAACTGAAAAGGGCGACCCACAGCGCCGGCGCGTGCAGCGCGCCGAGGCTGCCGGCGATCGTCCAGAAAATCGCCCCGATGACGATGCTGCTTACCGGTCCGATCGCGGCAATCTTGAACTCGTCGCCCGCGGTTTTCGGCTCGCCCGACAGGTGCGCCATCCCGCCGAAGATGAACAGCGTGATGCTGCTGACCTTCTCGCCGAGGCGGTTTCCGATCGCGGCGTGCGAAAGTTCGTGGCCGAGGACCGAGGCAAAGAAAAGCACGGTTCCGATCGCGCCGACCGTCCAGTAGTCGGCGAATGAATGGCCGGGGTACTTGCCGGGAAAATATCCGGCCGAGAGACTCCACCACACCAGTATCGCGATGACTATCCATGAATAGTCGATCTCGACTTGAACGCCAGCGACCTTGAATAGCTCCAGACTTCCCTTGCGCTCGCCCGCCATCGCCGTCTCCCTTCGCGCCCAACGACTTGAACTAATCGTGGCACGCCCGCGAACCGGCGACTATCGGCGTCGCGGCGATGATCGACTTGGGAGACTGGGCGAGGAGCGCGATCCTAGAACTTCTCCTTGAATGGGCGCACGTCGAGTTCCTGCGTCCATGCGCTGGGATCCTGATGCGCGAGGTGCCAGTAGACATCGGCAATTGCCGACGGCTTCAGCATGTCCTCTTCCTGGATGTTCGGCACGCGCTGGCGGATTGCGGGCATGTCGATCGGACCGTCGACATTGATGTATGCGACGTGAATGCGCTGCGGTTGCAGGTCGCGCGCCATCACTTGCGCCAGCCCGCGCAGCGCGAACTTCGCCGGTCCGAACGCCGCGGAGGTCGGAAACGGCTTCACGCCCGCGGTCGCGCCGGTGAACAGGATGACGCCCTTGCGGGCCTTGATCATATCGGGCACGACTTCCTGCGCGGCGAGGAACGCGCCGAAGGTGCTGACGCGCCAGGTGTTTTCGAAGGTGCTCGGCTTGGTTTCCATTAGACGGCCGAAGGGACGCATCGCCGCGTTGTAAAGCAGCACCTCGGGTGCGCCGAGCTCGCGGCGAATCTTGTCGAAGGCGGTCTTGATTTCCTCTGCTGATGCTACATTGGAGGGGACCGGATGCGCCTCGCCACCGTCGCCGGCGATCTCTTTCGCGAGTTTCGCGAGGTAATCCTCGCTTCGCGCGATCATCGCCACGCGATAGCCTTTGGCGAAACGGCGCGCGAGCGCCGCTCCGAGTCCCGCGCCCACACCGATCACCACTGCGACCGGCCGTTTGCCGTCAGATGCCATCGCAATAACCTCCGATGGTTAGAAATTACGGGACTAACACCAGTTTGCCGGTTGAGCCGCGCGATTCCATGAAGCGATGCGCTTCCGGCGCCTCGAACAGCGGGAATTTTTTTCCGATGAGCAACTTCAGCTTGCCATCCTTCATGAGCTGGAACGAATGCTCGACGCCGCGCTGCCATTGTTCCTTGCCGGTATGCTGCTGGTTGAGCATGAAGCCGCTGACCTTGGTGGATTTCTGAAACAGCTTGAACACGTTGAGCGGATCGGGCGGGCCGCCCGCGCGTCCGTAGAGCACCAGATGGCCCATCGGCGCGAGGCAGTTGAGGCCCTTCTCGAATGTTGGCTTGCCAACCGCATCGAGGATGAGATCCGCGCCGCTATTTTCCGTGATGCGCATTACCTCGGCGGAGAAATCAGTCGTCGCGTAGTTCACGACCTCATTGGCGCCGTATTCCTTCGCGAGCGCGGCCTTCGACGCGCTCGATACGGTGCCGATCACGCGCGCACCGGCCGCCTTGGCGATTTGCACCGCGACGATTCCCACGCCTCCCGCGGCGGAATGCACGACCACCGTCATGCCGGGCCCCGTGTGGTGCGACGTATGAATGATGTGCCACGCGGTCAGCACCTGAATCGGGAACGCCGCGCCTTCATCGAAGCTGACGTGGTCGGGAATCGGGATCACTTGCGAGGCGCGCGCGACCATATACTCGGAGTAGGCTTTTGCGCCTATCGCCGCGACGCGCTGGCCGACGCTGAAGCCGTTGACGCCATCGCCAAGCTTCTCGATAACGCCCGCGGCCTCGAGTCCCGGGGTATCGGGAAGCTGCGGCGCCTGCGCATACTGGCCCTGGCGGAAGAGCGTGTCGGCAAAGTTGATTCCGATCGCGCGATTGCGGATCAGCACCGTGCCTTTGCCGGCTTCGGGAATCGGCGCATCGGTAAGCTTCAGGACCTCGGGGCCGCCGAGTTTGTCGAATTGGATTTGCTTCACAGAAAATCTCCTCCATATGGTTTCCCTCGACTCCGCTTCGCTACGCCTCGGGAGCGGCTTCGCCCGCTTCGCGTCTCGTTCCCTGCATCGAGGTATTGTTCGTGCAATTTGATCCGCGGCGCTATTTCAGCGCCGCTTCGACGAAATGCATTCGGTCGTTGCCCCAGAACATAGCATCGCCGACGAAGAAGGTGGGTGCGCCGAATGCGCCGCGCGCGACCGCCTCCTCGGTGTTGGCGCGCAGCTTGTCCTTGACGTCGTCGCGCTCGACCACATCGGGGTCCATCCCGAGCCGAGTGAAGATAGGTTTCACGATTTTCGGATCGCCGAGGTTGAGGCCGTCCGTCCACATCGCGCGAAACATGTTCGCATGGTACGCGGGAAAACATCCCGCCGATTGCGCCGCCACCGCTCCGCGCATCACGCGAACCGTACTGAGCGGGAAGAACGGATTGATTTGCATCGGAACGCCGTAGTGCGCCGACCATCGGATCGCATCGACCGCGTTGTATTTGAGCTTGTTCGGAATCGCCGGCGGCGGCGTGTTGTTGGAATCTTTGAAAATGCCGCCAAGCAGGATCGGCTTATAAACGATGTGGGCTCCCGTTCGTTCGAGCATCGCGGGCAGTTGGGTATCGGCGAGATAGCTGAACGGACTGACGTAATCGAAGAAAAATTCCACCTGCTTCGCCATCCTCGCTTACCTCCCGCCACAGTTTCAATTTGCAACTCCGAGCCTAGCAATCACAGTTTCAATTTGCAACTATAGTGGGCAGGCAGGCGCGCGGTCCATTGCAGTCTTACGAGAGTAGACCCGAAGGGGGCGCGCAGCGCCGCGCCGCAGGCGCCCCGAGGCGGAGCGAAGCGGAGTCGAGGGACATTAAAATGCCGCTTGGGGAAGCGGCATATGGGGAGAGGTATCTCTGCGATGCAATGGCGTTCCGTCAAAGACATGAACTGCTCGGTCGCGCGCGCGCTGTCGGTGGTGGGAGAGCGCTGGACGATGCTCATCTTGCGCGAGGCGTTTCTCGGACGCCGCCGCTTCGATGAATTCCAGAGCGGCACCGGCATCGCGCGCAACATCCTCAGCACGCGGCTCCACGCGCTGGTTGCCGACGGGATTTTCGAGCGCAGCGACGACGCCGGCCCCGATCATCACATCGAATATCGCCTCACCAAAAAGGGTCTCGATCTGTATCCGGTCGTGCTCGCGCTGATGCGATGGGGCGACACCTGGATGTCCGATGAACTGGGTCCGCCGATGACGTTGATGCATCGCACGTGCGGGCACGCGACGTCGCCGTCGATGGTCTGCTCGCATTGCGCAGCGACGATCGACGCGCGCGCGATGCAGGCGATCGCGGCGCCGCATGCGGGCAAGATTTCGAAGCCTCGCCCTCGCGCCCGCCGCCATCACGAGACGTACTAGCGGCCCCCGCTTCATTCCGATCGAACGAACGAGATACAATCGAGCATGGTCAAGTCCGATGGCTGATTGGAAACCAGCGGGATATCGAGATTACAAATGGATCGTTCGCGATCCGGATCTGCTTGGCGGCAAGTTGGCGCTTCGTGGAACGCGGCTCTCCGTCTCGCTCGTCCTCGGCTGTCTTGCGGAAGGAATGACTGCGGAAGAGATAACCGAGACCTATGGTCCTTTCCCGCGCGAGGCTCTACCCGAGATTCTAAAGGTCGCCTCGGAACTACTCGACACGGCGCATGTGGCTGCTTGACGCCTTAGTGATCGGCTATTCGAAAATCCCCTGGTCCATTTTCTGGTAGGGGTCGTTCGCGAACGACCCGCAACGATGGTGCAATTGCGGAGACCTTCGACGCTCGCAATATCGCTGCGGGCGCTTCGCGAAGCGCCCCTACCAGGAGGGACGTTTCGCCTCGAAACCCAGACCTACTAGCTCCCGCGCACACGCTCAGAGAGAATAGTCGCGACATGATCGAGCTTCTGATGTTCGACGCCGATGGCGTGCTGTTCGAATCGTTCGAATCGAATATCGCCTACTACAATGCGATTTTCGCGCAGGTCGGCGAACCGCCGCTCGATGCGGAAGAGGAGATCAAAAGCATCTCGTATGCGGCCGCGGATGTCTTCAAGTTGCGCGCACGCGCCAATGCCGAGATGCTCGCAAGGATTCACGGCGTCGCGCGCACCATCGATCAGCGCCCGTTCTTCGATTTGCTCCGGCCTCCATTCGAGCTGCGCCCATTCATGCTTGAACTCAAGCGGCGCTATCGGCTCGCGCTCGCGACCAATCGATCGGCGACGGTGCCCGCGCTGGTCGAGCATCTGAAGCTCGCCGACATCTTCGACGCGATTGCGAGTGCGCTCGACAAAGTCGCGCCCAAACCCGCGCCGGACATTCTGCGGCTATGTCTCGATCGCGCGCGCGTGAAGCCGGAGAATGCCATCTACATCGGCGACAGTCCAATCGATCGCGAGGCTGCCGACGCTGCGGGCGTCGCTTTCATCGGCGTGGGCACGCGCGTCGACCATCATCATCGCATCGCGACGCTGCACGATTTGGAAAACGCGCTGCTCAAACTAGCCTCGTAGACCATACTGCTCTTCGCGATCTCGACCACGCGCTGGTGCAGCGCGCGGGCTTCTCGAATCCTCGCGCGATGAAGAATCCGTCACGCTCCCATTGCGCTTTCTGATCGGAAGAGAGCATCGCGTGAGTCTAGCGGCTCAAAGCGGCCGCATCGATGCGCGGCCAACATACGCCGGCGCCGGCCGGTACAAAACTCTGCGTATGGAAATTGCACTGGTAGTTCTTAGCGCAATCAGCATCGGTATGGCAGATTTCCGGATTCGCGGTACACATTTTAGTGCCCGCCACTCTTTGCAGTTCCGGCGCGACGGGCCGATCTTTGGGCACCTCCAACGCGGAATCCTCGTAGCCTGCTTCGCACGGCAAATCGACGAGATCCACCGGCGGAGAGGGTCGTAGCGATGCACACGATCCGCATGCTAGCGCGAACGACACGCTGACGATGAGAGTTAGCCGCGGCAAATGCGTCACTACTCGACGCAATGACAAAGTTCCAGCCGTAACGCAACGCTGTCGGTCACGCCGCGAGCTTCGAGGTTGCGCCTTCGACCACAGTGCCTTTGAAAAAATCCGGGTTCGCCTTCAGATGCAGCCGCGCCGGATAGGTGAAAACGAAATCGCGATAGTCGGCGTCGCTGATGATGCCCTTGTCCGCGAGGTGATGGCTTTCGAGCAGCACGCGCTTGATGTCAGGAACGTCCCAATGGCCGATGTCGGAGCTGAAGATTGGCTGGAAGCGCAGCTTGAAAGGATTGGCGCGCGAGTCGAGCGCGCGATGCACGCTGGGATCATCGGCCTCGCACCCGAAAAAGAAATTCTCGAAGATACGTGCGAAGTCGTGCTCCTCACGCACGCCGCATCGCGACCATTCGTCGCGGTTGGCATCGCGATCGTGCCGCGCCACGCCCTCATCATAGGCGCGACCGAGCCGCTCGCTCGACGCCGCAATGTACTCGGGGCCGCCATATTCCTTGAGCAGCGCGAACAAGCGCGGGCGATCCAGCCGCGCGGGATCGTAGTTCGCGAGGCCCGCGACATTGCGCTTCTCCCAATGCTCCTCGAGCGAATGGAGCAAGTCGACGGCCCATCCCGCGCCGCATTCGAGGAAGCCGAACGCGAGATTCGGAAAGCGCGCCGGCACACCGCCGAACACGATCGAGCGGCATAGCTCACCCTGCTGATACGCATGCCCGCCGATGTGGTTGAACATGTAGTTGGTCGGCGAGCGGCGCCCCAGCGGAAGAAATCGCAGGCCGACGCCGCCATGCGAGGTTACCGCGAACTTCAACTCTTCGAACTTGCGCCAGAGCGGGTCGTAATCGTGAAAGCTGTCGAGGCCGAAGTTATCGAAGTATGACGCCGCAGGAAACGCGCCGGGATCGAGCGATGGAATCGGGCGCGCGACGCCTGGCGGAATCATCGCCACCTTAAGGCCGTGAGCGTGCGCGAATTCGAGCTCCTCGATCGCCTCATCGGGAGTATGCATCGGGATCGCGGCGGCGGGCGCGATGCGATCGCGAAACGGCCTGCAAATCTCCGCGTTCATGGTGTTGAGCGCGCGCGCCGCACCGCGGCGTACATCGGCATCATGAATCGTTGGCAGCGCGAGGCCCAGCGTCGGATACATGATCGCGAAGTCGATGCCGATTTCCTCGAGGCGCTGATGCAGCAGCTTCGGCGCCATCACGGTGGCGAGGTCGTACGCATCGTTGCCCACGCCCCACCATGCGCCGCGCATGTCTCCGGTGTCGCGATTTCCGCGCGATCCGGTCGGATGCTCGCGCAGCTCGCGCTGATAGCGATCGACGAGGTCCTTACCGCCGGTCTTCTGGAGATAGTGCTGGAACAGCGGCGCGGGCTCGATGAGATGTCCGTCGCCATCGATGACTGGATGATCGAGTCGGGCTCGAAGGGATTTAACGCGTGCAGCAATTTCATTCGACATGATTGGCTCCTACACGGCACCTGCCGGTATCATTAGAACATCGCCGTTTGGTTGTCATCCTGACAGAAGCCAAGCGCCCTCTCTTGTCATTCTGAGGTGAGCGCGAAGCGCGCAGCCGAAGAATCTCGGAAGCGCCGCCAGATCGCCTATCACTTCAGCACACGAATGAGGGCGTCGCGCGCGAAGCATCGGAAGAAAGCATCGCCCGAATGCTGAAGCAACGTTCCGCTAGTTCCTCTCCCGAGATCCTTCCGCTGCCCTGCACTTGCGTCAGGATGACAATAAAGGCGCTTACCTTGGGACGACAAACGAAGCGATCATTTCATCCGCGCCTGGAGCGTGGCGCGAGATTCGAGCGCGCCCCCGCAGTTCGGGCAAATCGATTTGAGCTCGGCGGCGCAATCATCGCAGAAGGTGCATTGGAAGGAGCATGCGTTCCCGTCGGCCGGCTGCGGGAGCGCACGCTCGCACTTCTCGCATCGATCCTTCGGCGTGCTCATCAGGCGCAGCAGCCCGCCATTTTTCTCTTCGTCGGCCGCGGCCGCGAGGAGTTTCTCGCGCGCCTTTACGTTCTTTTCGTCGGCGGCGAGCGCACGATAGAGGCCGCCTCCGGCCGCTTCCAACCGCGCCAGCAAGGCCATGCGCTGCATCCGCGTGAGACCATCGAACAACGCCACCATCGCGCGTTCAGCTTCTGAGATCTGATTGCTCATCTGATTTCACCCGAAGGGAGAATTGTTGCCGAAGAGCGCGCGAATCCGTTCCAGGTGACGCTTGATGTAGCCGCGCACTTCGGCCGCGACCGGACCGGCGATTCTTCCTGTCGCGACGCCGCCCGCCAACTCGCCCATCGCGGTTTCCATCGCGTGATAGTTGGGCGGCTCTTCGTCCGATGCTTGAACGCCGCCGTCGAGCGTCTCGCGAAATCCCGCCGCTTCGAGCAGGGCCGACTCGCCGTGCGGCCGGAGCGCATCGAAGGTTTGTTTTAGATCCTCGGTCTCCGCAGCGGCGTGTTTAGGAAATGATTCGATCCAGTCAGTGGCCGACGAAAGGATTATCGCGGCCACCGTCGCCTGCGAGATCGCGAAGGGCGATTTCAACTCGGGCAGCATCGTTTCGGTGATCGCCCGCTGCACGCCCGCGATGATTTCTTTCGGTGTCGGTCGCAGCATGTCGTCCTTAATCGGGCTTAATCCAGCTTGCTCACACCAGCTCGAGTTGCGCCGCGAGATCCTGGAACAGGATTGGCAGCACGATGCTAAGCAGCGTGACCATCGTGGGATCGGCGGTGCGGCCTTCGGCGAGGTCGCGAATTCCGGTCAGGCAAATCACCGCCATCTTCGCGTTGCCGAGAACGCCATAAAAAAACAGTCGCTTGCGATCGACGGCGACGCCGGATTTCTGCTCGTAGAGCTTGATGTACTCCTCGCGATCGATGAGGCCGCCCGCGAGATTTTCATGACCCCATAGCCGCATCGAGGACCATGCGAGGTCTTCGAGCGGATCGCCCAGATGCGTCATCTCCCAGTCGAGCATGCTGATGAGGCCGCTGTCATCGAAGAGATAATTTCCCGCACGGAAATCGCCGTGCACGATCGCGATGCGATCGGCCACCACCGGATTCGCCTTGAGCCATGCGAACGCCGCATCAATGATCGGCCATGGCTCGTTCATCCGATCGGCGTGGTAAAGCTCAAGCCAATGTTGCGTTTGCGCACGCGACGGCTCCGCGACATCCTTCGGCACGCCCAGCAAATTCCATGCCGATTTTGCGCCAATCGAGTTGATGCAGACGCGTCATCTCGCTGATGAACTGATCGGCGAGCTTGCGGCGCAGCGGCTCGGGCTCCGATGCGGCCGCGCCTCCGGCGGCAGTACGTCCCGGCATCCGATGCATGATGAAAAACGGACGTTCCATCACGCTCGGATCGAGTTCGAGGAAAAGCGGCTCGGGAACTTTCATCCCCGCGCGATGCATCGTGTCGACGACTTTGTACTCGCGCGAGCGCTCGGATTTGAGCAGCCCGCCGGTCGGATCGCGCCGCGCGATCATTGGACGAGTTTGGGGACGAGTTTGGGGACGAGTTTGGGACGCTCTTGCGCTCGCTGCTCTCGCTCCATTCGAGATCGAAGGAATAGGTCTCGCGCGACGAGCCGCCGGGGATGCGCACCAAGTTGATAACGCGCACGTCGGAGGCACGCGGCATCTTGCGCCTGAGGTATTCGGTTAGCCGAGTCGCATCCACAGTGCTCTGGTATGAAGCACTAGATCTGGAATCGCAAGCAATCAGCGAAGTTGCGGATCCGTCGCCTCAACGATGGCCGCCGCCGTGGCCACCGCCGCCGTGTCCGCCACCGCCGCCGTGTCCGCCACCGCCACCGACCGCATGGCCACCGCCGCCCGACGGAGCGTGAAAGAAACTATCGTGATGGCCGCCGGCGTAATGCTCTTCCCAACCATGATGGACATCGAAGCCGGGCGCATAGCCACCGCGCACGCCATACGGGAGCGTAGCCGTACAACGGATAGTCGGGATAGCCATAGCCGCCCCAACCGCCGCCGCCGTAGCCGCCGTAGCCTCCATCAAAGCATCCGCTGAGAGCGCATCCGCTCAGCGCAATAATGATGATCGCCAGGGTTGAACGTCTGAAAATCAAGTGGCGTTTCACCTAAGGAGCTCCCAGGCAGGTTTCCCTTCCTGATTGTAGAAGGCGAGGCCCGGGAGTTTTACCCGCGGGAACATCCAGACTGGTTCGAAGATGGCCGTCGGCGACCATAAAGGCCAGATCCCGGCATTGCCTGCGGTCCCATCGCGAAGGTCGCGCGCAGCTTGCCGTCCTGATCGTAGAAATCCAGGCCGGGCGTGCCGTTGGCGGCGACATCGAGGCGTGATACGGCTACTGGTCCTTGGAGTCGACAAATTCAGTCCGACTGCGCCGTCATCTGTCATACCCAGGGCGGCGCGCACTTTCCCGCTGCTATCGTGGAGCACGAATTGGCGCGCGTCGAGGCTGTCGACGATTTCCGGGCTGTCCTGCGCCATGATGACGAGTCGCGCCGCAAAGCAGAAACATCGCTCCCGTCATCATCCGCAGCCGCTGGTTACTGCGTTGAAGTTTGGCCTGCTGATGTTCCAGCCGTGCGAGCCGTTCACTCAACTCGCTTGTAGGTTGCATGATTATCTTCATAAGCCAAACGTGGTCATTCGGCAAGGTTGCCCAGCTGATAGCTCGGCGCGATCAACTCAGGGCACAATTCCCGAATGACTATGCGCTGCGCTTCGCGGCGGAGCTCCCGCCTGAGCGGCGCCATCCGCGAATGCGGGCATACACTAATTTTTTCCTCGACTCCGCTTCGCTCCGCCTCGGAAGCGGCTGCGCCGCGGCACTTCGCGCCCCCTTCGGGTCTCAGCCGACGATCTACTTGAATGCCGGCATTACCTCTTTCGCGAATAATTCCAGCGTCGCGGGAGGCGCCATGTCGCTGAAGAAAATCGTGAACGTCGTAATGCCCATCTTGACGCGATTCTTCAGCTGCTCGATGAGCTGCTTCGGCGTTCCCTTGATGCCGGTGATCGAGAACGGCTTCATCCGCTGACGCCGCTGACCACTTCTGCTCGACCTCGGCGTCGTTGTTGCCGATGCAGACGAGGAGCTGCTCCGAAATGTTGATCTCGTCGAGGTTGCGGCCGACCTTCTTGCAGTGATCCTTCAGCACGTTGAACTTGCGCTCGAAGCTGTCGTAGCCGGCCGGGCAATTCCAGCGGTCGGCATACTTCGCGACCAGCTTCAGCATCACCTTTTCGCCGCTGCCCCCGACCGTGATCGGCGGACGCGGCTTCTGCACCGGTTTGGGATTATTGGCGGCGTCGTCGATCGATAGTACTTGCCCTTGATATGACGGCTTTTTCTCGGGCCCGAGCATCGCGGTGAGAATCTCAAGCCCTTCTTGGAGTTGTCTCAGGCGCACCGGCGTCTCGGGGAACTCATAGCCGTAGGCGCGATACTCCTCGTCCATCCAGCCCGCGCCCATGCCGATTTCGAGCCGTCCGTTGCTGATGTGATCGATGGTGGTCAGCGACTTCGCGAGCAGCGCCGGATTGCGAAACGAATTGCACAGCACCAGGGTGCCGATGCGGATTTTTTCGCTGCGCGCCGCCAGTCCCGCCATCATCGTAAGCGCCTCGACGTGATCGAGGTCGGGCATCCCGCGAGTCCAGAAATGATCGACCAGCCAGATCGAATGGTAGCCGAGCTTTTCGCATAGCGCGGCGCGCTCGAACAGCGCCTTGGTCGATTGCCCGGCTTGGGGCGAGAACAGCGCGAATTCAACTTTGCTCATCGGACGACTCCCACGAGAGATTTGACGAGACGGTCCAATGTGTTTCGCACGGCTGCCGCACGAGATCAATAACGCAACCGTCGTGCTTACGGTCCGACCGCGATGCCCATCGGATGTCCGAGGCCCGTCAGCGATCCGTTGATTCTCGCGATCGGCGCGGCGTTGCGGCTGCTCCCAGGCGCGTAGACGGTGATTGAGTCCGCGGGGTCGGCGCGCGGCCGGTCGTCATAGCGAGATGCATCCGGCGCGCGGTCTTCGAGATTGCCATCGTTGGCGACATAGATCTTTCCGTCGGAGTCGATCGCGATGCCTTGCGGCAGTTTCAGTTGCGTTTTAGATCCGGCAATAGTTGCGATGGGCGGGACATTGCCGCTACTACCGGGTGCATAAATGTTGATGGAATCGGCGCCCGGACCGATACTGCCATCATTTGTCACGTAGATTTTTCCGGCAGCGTCGATTGCAATTCCAACCGGCGAGTTGAGCTTGGCCTTTTCACCGGAGATGGTTCGGATCGGCGGGGTTTCTCCGTCGGCTTCAGGACCGTAGACCGTGATGCTTTGATTCCCGCTGTTGACGACATAAAGATTGCCATCATGGTCGACCGCGAGCCCGCTCGGATCGTCAAGTCCATTTACAATCGTACGCATCCTCAGCTTGCCATCCGGACCAGGTCCAAAAATCGAGATATCGCCGGTTCCGTTTACGACGTAACTGGTTCCATCCGAACCGACCGCAATCGCCTGGGGACTGCTGTAATTGGAACCTCCGCCGATTGGAGCCGCGATCGCATTCGAACCGGCAGGATAAATCCTGACGCTGTCGGATTCGGGATGCCCGGTCGCGACTCCATCATTGGCGATATATATTTTCCCCTTTGCATCGAGAGCAACCCCGCTCGGCGCGACGATCTCGTCGTCGACGCCGGACTTCGTCAATGATGGTACATTGCCGTTCGCATTGATCGGGAACACGCTCAGCGAATCGCTAGCGTAATTCGCGACGTAAATCTTGTGGCTGGTGGTTTGCGTTCCAGCAATCGCGCTCCAGCGTGACATGGCCAGTACGACGCCGATTGTAAGAGATAGTCCGCGACCCCGTAGCGAGCGTCGAGCGCGATAATCAGTGCGTGTGGGCGGGTGCTCCAAGCGGTCATCATCTTTGGCATGGCTATGCCGCTCGATCAACTCGGATCCTTATGTGCTATAAAAGTCCGCGCGATGGCGCGCGAGGCACACAAATTCGTTCTGGTCGGTGCGTGGGGCAGCAAGCTGTGCAGCATGGCCGGCTATCGATGCGCGCGATGCGGCGTGCTCTATGTCACGAAGAATCTTACTGCCGACCCGACAGGAAGAATCTTCGCGATGGATTCCGACGGTCGCGAAATCGAGCTATCTGAAATGCAAGCGAGGACCTGTGATGCGTAGGATCGAGCGCTGCAACTTCCACCTGATGATTCTCGTTGCGCTGGTGGCGATCGCGCCGCGCATCGCGCGCGCGGCCGCGCCCACCGAAGGGTTCGTGCCGCTGGGCGAGGCGCATTCGTTCAAAGATGCCCCCACCGTTTATGAATGGCGCTTCGAGGACGTTCGCGGCACTTCGCCCTTCGACAAGATCGGGCTGCATCACGTGGTGATGGGAAAGGAGCCCCCGTCCGATCCCGCGATGGTCATCTTGTATCTGCCCGGCACCAACATGAACGGGATTGTCGCGCCTGATGACGTCAAAAATTCGCTCGCGTTGTATCTCGCATCGCACGGCGTGGATTTCTGGGCGATGGATTATCGCACCCACTACGTGCCGCCCGATAAGACCGGCGACGAACTCAAGGAACTCAAAGGATGGACCTACGATCTGTTCGCGTCGGATATCGAGGCAGCGGTGAATTTCATAGAGGCGCATACGCATCACCGGAAGATTGTTCTAGCGGGATTCAGCCGCGGCGTGACCAACGAATATTTGTATACCGCGATGCATCCGGGAAATGTCGGAGGCATCGTCGCGCTCGACGGCTTCATTTCCTCGCGCGCGCCCAAGGAGCCGCCGCCTGATGATTATGCCGACGACATTGGCGGTGCGCATCTGACCTATGACAAACGCAAAGCGCTGATGGAGCTGGTGATTGGGAATCCTGACGGTCCCGCGCCGATTCCGAAGTACAAGACCGCGCGCGAAAACCTCGAGCATGTGGTGTACGACTCGCGCGAGTTCGGCGGCCATGGCGGCCTCGCCGATCCGATTGACGGAAAATCCGATGCGGTCGAGCTGGCCAAATTGCTCATCACCTACGATCGATATTGGCCGAAGGTGCAGGACTTCGAAAATCCGTTCACGCCGGACCGGCTCGCGGCGTTGAAAAAATCGGGCGTGCCGGTGATCGCCTTCGCGAGCACCAACATCGCGCCGAATTGGCCTTCGATGGTGGAGGAAGCGGCGCATTCCACCGGATCATCGGAAGTGCGCTTCACGAAATTCGACGGTGACGGCCACCTCGATGTGTTATGCGGAAATGATTCGGAGGCGATGGTATTCGCGCCGACGCTCGAATTTATCAAGCGGCATCGGAAGTAGGGGGGAACTTCTCGGGCATACGCGGACCTGCATCCTTCGGCTTGCCGATCAGCAGCACCACGATGAACGCCCACAGGCCGAAGAGGAATCCGATGATCGCCCACATCGTGGTCGGACGTCCGCGGCGCATCGCGACGATCGCGGTGAGCGGCGCCAGCGAGGCATCGACCGCGAGCGAGGTCGCGAGCAGATTGGCGGCGCTCTCGTGATATCGCATCAGGGCAAAGCCCGAGGCATAGGCGACGATGGTGGCAAGGGTCTGCATGTTCAGCTCGTGCCCATCTAGTATATAGTTTCGGCGATGGCACAGCGCGACGCCGAAAATCTGATTTCCAAGCTTCGCCAGATGGGCGAGGAAGGCATCTCATCGTTCTTCAACGAGGTCATGGGCAATGACCGGCTGCGAAGTGGATTCGGCCGCGCGGGTGAACGGTTCATGGCGAACAAGCAGGCGTTCGATCGCAACGTCGAGACGGTGCTCGACTTCGTCAACATCCCGACCAAGAAAGATGTGCGCGACCTCAAGCAGCGCCTCGATCATCTGAGCAGCCAGCTGCTGAACCTGAACATCAAGCTCGATCGCATCCTGGCAGAAGGCGGCGAGAAGAAGCTGACGGCGGTGAAGCCTCGGGCGAAGAAGAAGGACTAGGCCCAGGGCGGGTGCCATCGAAGTCGGATTCCTCCGACCAGGCAAACGAGTCCGAGCAGTGCCCAGATCAGAATCTCGTGGGCGGAATATCCGGGGGCTACGTCTGCCATCGTCAAAGACAGGACCGACGCACCGGTCGCGATCAGCAGCTCGGGAATCGGAATCCACCTCATGGGAATTCAGCTGACACTATAGACGTAATGTCGATAGTCGGTCGTTTCCTTCCGACAATCTGTCGGCAGTCGGACCACAATGGGTTTGTTTTTGCGATTTTCACGCTCGACCTCCGGTGGAATCTAGGTTCCTCGCCGAGCCCTCGGAGCTAACTGGTCGCGATACTCGCAGTCGATTTGTTTTTGCACTTTCCTGCGTTCTTCTCCCATATTTTTCCATGGGAGAAGATGTCCGGCGCGGTTCTCGCGATGGCTTCGATGCGAGAACCGTGACGGACAGAAGAGGGTGCCGCGAGCGCCTTCATCGTCCCGACGAAGCCACCTTCCATGTCGTTCCCAATTTTGCCCGCGAGGTAAATATGTGCCTTATTTCTCCTGCATTTAATGGGTTTGTTTTTGCACTTCTGACGCGTCTAATGCGCCCTGGACGGACGCAGGTTGAAATCTGTGCTACACGAAAGCTCCGCATTTGCTCGATCATTTGGCTTCTTTCGTCAAAAGCTTTGTGCCCACCGCGAAGCACTCACCAAAAATGCGACCCCATATTGTTGCACGGGCTTCAGCCTGTGTTCCGCCGCGACCAAAATCGAAAACTCCTTCATTCTCAAGCATTTAATGGGTTTGTTTTCGCATCCTTCTCATCCGCGATAATCTCCCGAAACGACGGCGGCGTCCCGCCCGGACGCCGCCACTGTATGATAGCACGATTCGACTTCCGGCGAACGCCGGCACTACTAACTAAGGAATATCGGGGTTGGCCGGGAGCCATTGCGCTATGCGTGTCGCCGATTGCCTCCCGAGCGAGCCCTTGAAATGGCGCATCCATCGTCAATTGGACGGCCACGCTACCATCCAGATCGATGGTGTACTTTCGTGTGGATGCTGAGAAGCTTGGCCGCAGTATTCGGCATGATCACATCAAGAACAATTTACTTAAGAAGCCTGCTTACTCAACGGCAGATGTTGATGATTTCTTACTCGGTCCTCTTGAAGACATGGCAGTTCTTGAGGGCGATGTGCTCTCATTCGACATGATCTATGATTCATTTAGTTGGTACATTTTACGCTCGTGGGAAAACGAGGAAATTCAGAAATACTTCACCAACGCGCGCAGAGAAAGGAAAGGCGGGAGTGATTTGTACGAAGGTCTGCAACGGGTTGCGGCGAAATGCGCCCAACGAGAGATGGAAGCTCAGCAATTCCCTAGGCGCATGCTCTTGGCCGAAAAGGTAGAGAATTGAGATATAGGGATCTCCATGACCGACGAACTCATTACGAAAATTCAGCATGTGCTCAATCGGCCGATTCGCAACGAGATGCAGGTCGTGTATCTCTTGGTAGAGCGGCGCAAACTCATGGATCGTGAGAGGTACGATGATGGGGTCTTGAAAACATTTGCTAACTGGGTGGTTCATACAGAACTCAACAGATCGGGCATAGAAATTCTTACCGAATTCGATAGGCATCTTGCTCGCTTTTTTGAGAAAAACAGGACTGGCGTATATCCAGAACACCTCGGGCTACACCAATTTCGTGCATCTTTGATTCACTGTTTTGAGCACTTCGGTCTCTCGGCTACGTTTGTCTACGAACCCAAAGAGTGGGAAAGATTCTGTCAGTACTACTGTTTTGTCGTGTTGGAGTGCCCGATAAGTTTTTCAAACAAGATGTCCCCGGTTCCTTTGAAATACGTCAAGACCGTCGAGCTATCTGGGGTTGGGCCACTCCCGTTCCGCCGCAGAGGTCTGCCGATCGTGGGCTGGAAAGTCACGCTGATAGATGGGCGAGAACTGAACTGGATTTTCAGCATGAAATAGCGCGGCATGCATGCCATTTTTGAGGAGGCTGGTCAAATGACTGCAGTACAAGAGAAGGATTTGGTTGAAAGTGCCAAGGAGATCGCTCGCCAATTGAGGCTCATAGCGGCGTATTTGAAAACCATCTCTGAGAAGTCAAAGTAAATCGAGAGAGAGCCTGATTTCGTGAAGCTCCCATCCGGTCTCGCTCAGTTGACTATATTGCTCGCTGTTGGTGTTGCAGTCGCAATGTTCACTCATTGGATCGACCTTCCTTCGCCAACGATAGTAACGTATTCAATCTCATCAACTATTCTTGCCGCTCCCGACGCGGCGACGGCTATCCCTGGACTGAAAGTAGAAGTCAATGGCGAAAGGGTTAGCGCGCTCTACGCGCATACCGTCACCCTCTCCTGCGCCAGGGGATCGTTTGTCGATCACGCAGATGTAGCTATTGTGTTTCCGAAGCAAGCGAGAATATACGGGCACACTGTGGCGATGCAGTCGTCGCTTCAATCAATTAGCTGTTCGGACATGGAAGTGAACGTCGAAAAGGGACTTCGCTGCGCGTTGTCGCCAATTTCGCCTGGCGAAAATGGTCCTAGTAGCTTCTTTATTACGATTTCATCGGATGAACTATCGCCGCCGAGGGTTGAACTGCTCGGCAAGAATCTGAGGCTCCTGAGCAGCGATAAATACCTTGGAAATCAGGCCGGTCGGGTTTGGTTTTCGGCGATATTAGGGGGAATGGTGGGCACTGCCATGGGTACTCTAGGAGTGTTAATTGGCTCGATCTTTACAAAATCGAAATCATAAGGCTCTCATCACTTACCGGACATTGGTTGCGATAATTGTAAGTCTATTGCTAGTAGGCTGCTGGGCGATGAAGAAGAACCAAATGGCGAACACGGTCGATAACAACGCAGGCTTCAAATTGTGCCTCTACAATGGCGGAATCGATCCCACGTCTTTAAGCAGTTGCATTCGTGGCAGTACTGACCAAGCCTCATTGCAGGGATGTTTATCTCCAGAAAAATTACCCATCATGAAGCGCTGCGCTCTGGAGGCCGACGCTGAAGCACAGGCGCGTACTCATACGACGAATTGCTACACCGATATTCTCGGAACGCATTGCACTTCAAACTGAACCAGTGCCGCTTCGGTCCCATTGTGACGTTCTAATTGAGGAAAACGCAAATGAGTGGAGATTTTAAGCAACTGGCTGACGCCATCGAAGCAGCTTCAAAGAAGATTCTGAGTAGGCTCGATCAGATAGAGAGACGCCTCAAAGAAGTGGAGAGACTGATCAGAGCCTCAAACTGAACCAGTGCCCCGCTGTTACCTCGTCACTCATTTGGGTGGAGGGATACCGTCATCCAGCTTGAAGGATGCTCCCTCTCACAAATCCGATTCCCTCGAGGTATGCGACGAATCCCGCGTCGGCTTCGAATTCCATCATCCACGCGCGATGCGCATCGACGCTGATCAAGCGCTCGCGTACTTTTCCGAACAGCTTCCGGCCTATCGTCGCGCGCCCCGATGGCTCGATGACCACGAACAGCCGATACCATCCTTCGTCGGCCGAGTTGCGGCGTTCCACACAAGCATAACCGACGATGCGCTCGCCCGAGCACGCGACAAATTGATTCTGGATACCGTCAGAAGGTGAGAACGCTCTTCGATTCTCCATCCACTGATGTTGCCTGGGCGCCGCCGGGAATTCTTCGAGCGATCGATGCGCGAGGTCCAGAATGGCCTGCCAATCATCATCGCACGGTGCGCGCAGTGTTACTTGTTCCATCTTAATTTTGAAATCCTATACCCCTTCCACTTTAGGGGAAGGGGCTAGGGGTTAGGTCTCCTCTTTTAATTCTCGTTGCCGGCGTCGCATCGGAACCAGAATCCAGAGCTAATGTCCCTCTCCGACCCATCACGATTTTCGCTTCGCAGCCACAGCGAAAATCGCGCTGGGCCGCCTCCCCCGATCAACGGGGGAGGAACAAAAAGACGAGGGAGGGTTAGGTACCCTCCGCGATGATCTGGAGACTCCGCGCTATCTCCGCCAGATCCGTCAGCGTGCGCGGTTCCCTCCCGAGATCCGGTGCGCTGAGGATTTTTGTCTTTGATGCCAGACCACCTCGCAAGTCCTTCAGCGCATGCGTCTCGCGATGCTTCAGCGCCTGGAAGTCCTTCAGGTTGCGCGCGAGCTTGCGCTTGAGCGCGGGCGATATTTTCGCCCGCGCGATTTCGGCCGAGTCGGGCATTTCCGGCATCATCCGATTCACCACCACCGCATCGACCCGCAGTCCTGCCGCATCGAGGGCCGCCGCGAACTCGCGCGCCTGCGCGATGCGCGCCGTTTCCGCCGTCGTAACGATGACGATGATCGTCTCGCCCGATCGAAGCAGCGCGCCCGCCTTTTGCGCGCGCTCGGCGAAGCCCGCATACATCCCTGAGAAGCTCTCGACGAATCCCTGCACATCGCCGAGCAGATGCAGGCCGGTCGCGCGGTCGAATGCGCTGAGCACCGTGCGCGCGGCGAAATCGACCATCTTCAGGCCGCGCAGCAGGCTCCCGCTCGAACGGCCCAGCAGCGTAATTGCGCGCGAGTTGAGTAGATCGAGCAGCCGGCGCGGCGCATCGAGGAAATCGATCGCTTCGCTCGCGGGCGGCGTGTCGAGCACGATCAGATCGGCGTCGGGCGCGAGATGAAGTTCGAGCAACTTCTCCATCGCCATGTAGTCGCCGACGCCGGAGAGCGCATTGGAGAGGTTGCGGTAGATGCGATTTTGCAGGATGGTCGCGCGCGCTTCCGCCGACGGCGCGTAGCGCTCCACCAGCGCATCGAAGGTGCCCTTGGGGTCGAGCTTGAGCGCACGCAGACGCGGCCGCGTGCGATGCCCATTCTTCATGGCGTCGCGATCGATGATGCCGTTCAGAGGCACGCGTTGCGGCTCGGCGGAAGAGGCGTCGAGGCCGAGCGCGTCGAGCAGGCGCGGCGCCGGATCGACCGTCATCACATCGACCCCGCGGCCTTCGATTGCGCCATACAGCGCGAGCGCCGCACTGATAGTGGTTTTGCCGACGCCGCCGGGACCGAGACAAATGATCAGGCGATGATCGTCGAGATCGAGCGGCGTCTTCATTGATGCGCCATCGCCTTGCCGAGTTTTTCGGCGAGCTGATGCGCGGCGGCCTTTCCCAATTCGGGAACGAACAGCGTCGGCAATTCGATAACGTGCAGACCCGCGGCCTTGAGCTGCTCGCGCGCGCGAATGGTGTACTCCGCGATCGCATTACGCCGCAGCGCCAGATGCGCATGCTGCTTGAGCGGCGACAGCGCCGCGAGGTCGGCCGCATCGAAGAGCGCCTTCGAGGTCGCGTTGAGGATCGCAATGACCCATTTGATCCCGAGCCGATGCTTCAGCGCCTGCGCGGTTTCGAGCGCCTCGCGCAGCGCCATCTCCTCGGGACTCACGGTAATTGCCACGCCGAAGCGCGTCGCATCGATGAGAAACGAGTGCACGCCGGCGGCTAGGCGGTTGAGCGTGCCGCTCGGCGCGATGCCCTTGACTCCTTCCGCGACGGACAGAAATTCCAGCGCGCTCCCCGACGCGGGTCCATCGACGACGAGATAACGATCCTTCAGCGCAGCATCGCCGGCCATGATCCGCAGTCGATCCAGCATCAGAAATGCTTCGAGGCCCGGCAGCGCTGCCGTCACGTAGCTGAAGGTCCTGCTCTGCAGCATTCGGCGCGAGAGTGCCTTCATCGGCACGATCCGCTCGATGAAGGCCTCGAGTTCGGCATGCGGGCTGAGCGCGACTCCTTCAAGATGATCCGCCAATTTGTAGGGTTTTGTTTCCCCGTCGCCACTGTGGGAGTTGAGGAGGCGCAATGCCGATCGCCTGCGATCGAGATCGGCCAGCGTGGTTGGGAGGCGTTTGGACAACGCGAGCGCCATCGCGGCCGCCACCGTGCTCTTGCCGGTGCCGCCCTTGCCAGTGACAAAAATTAGCCTCGGAAGAGTCACATGCTAAAGTTAGGCGCGAGGCCCAGAACAGTAAATGCCGCATCAGAGGACGATTCGATTTGCTATGGAGCCCGCGAAGATCGCGATGTTCAAGGCGATCATCGAATCGTATGACAATCTCGCGACGCTGCGCACCGACGATCCAAAGAATCATCATCTGAAGCTCTACTTCTCCGATGAAATGGAAGCCGAGGTGCGCGCGCTGCTCGACTCGATCCGCGAACGCTTTTCGATTCGCGAAATTCCCTAGACCGGCGCGATCGCGATCGTGTAGTCGCGGCCTTCCCAATGCTCGGGGTCGCGCCATCGAAAGGTAAAACGAATTGGCAAAGTCTGGTCCGCGGCGAGATCGATGTCGACATGAGTAAAGCCGAGCGGCGTCATCTTCGATGCGGTATCGATGACGGTGCGCCAATCATCGCGCGTCCAATGCAGTATGAACGGATCCTTCGCTTGAATTCGCAGCAGGCTTCCAGCGCGGACCGATTTCGGGTGGCGATTATCCTTCCATAGCTCGATGCGCCGCGGCTTGGAGCCTTCGATGTAGCGCGCGGCGACCGCCGGAATAAAATCGAACACCTTGCCATCTGCCACCGAGCGCAGCAGCTTGATGTACTCCGCGTGCGCCCACATCAGCGGCGTCGCCGAGCCGGTTTGATGCCCATAAAAAAGGAGTTGCGAGGGAATGTCCGGCTGATCCCAGATTTGCTCGGGCACCGGGCCGGTTGGATTCGCGAAGCCCTCCATCGCGCGGATGTAGACTTGCGCGTCGTGGCCGGCCGCGAGTTCGTAGTGCCCGCGCTCGCCCGTCAGCAGCGGCCACGGACGTCCGCGCCCGTAGGTGGTGAATGCGCCGCCGTCGTCCTGCTGGCCGTAGCCGTCGTGCGAGTAGCGGCGAAAGCACGGGCCCTGCGGAAAATCATGGCGCAGCGCGGTATCGATGACTCTCACCGATGCCTCGATCAGTGGATCATCGGGTTTGCGAATGCCGTAGCGAACCAGCTCGAGAAATCCTCCGTCGACCACCTGCGATGCGGGAAATTCCGCTTGCGTACCCGGAGGCCGATTCTTGATGAGCACGGTGCCGTGATCGGGATCCTCGTCAGGTTGCGGATCGTTGGGATCGACCGGATTGATGCGAATGTAGTGACGTTTGATTCCGGGCACGATGGCGCCCTGGTTGGTCACCGTCCAGTCATCGAGGTGGCATTCGAGGAAATCGGCGTACTCCTCGAGATAGCGAGCCGAGATCGGATCATTGAAATCGCGTGCGAGCTGGGCGGCGCATATCAGCGCGGCGATATTGGCCGCCAGCGTAGAGGGCGAGTAGCCCGAGTTCTCCTCCCATCGATCCTGCGGCGTGACCGGTCCCTTCGTCATCAGATACTGCGCGGCAGCCTTCACCATCGGCCACGGATCGAAGTTTTCCAGCGCATCCGCCTGATGCAGCCGCCACGCGAGCATGATGGGAAACGCGATCTCGTCGAGCTGCACGCCGGTCCAGTAGGCGGTCCCATCGATCCAGAAATTTTGCGGGAAGCCGCCGTCGAGTTGCTGCGAACATGCCACATAGATCAACGCGCGCAGTGCGGTGGTTTGATCTCCCGCGGCCAGCAATCCGGTCACACTATTGACCAGATCGCGCGTCCACACCAGATGATATCCGCCGAGCTGCTCGTCGCCCTTGATTTCGCCCCACGGAATGCTGAGCGAGGCGATCATCGCGCCCGGATAGGTCTTGTCCTCGTGCGCGAAGAGCAACTCGCGGCTGCGATGATAGAGAGATCCGCCATCGCCGGAAAATTTCTCCAGCGGAAACAGGTGCAACGACGCGCGCTTCCACTGTTCGAGGAACCTCGTGCGATTCTCCTGAAACGGCGTGCCCAGCGATTGAAACAAGGTCGTGGTCGCGCGATGCCGCGAGCGGCCGAACGCCAATCCGAGTGTGAACGAACGCGTTTTGCTCAGATCGAATTCGCCGGTCAACGCGATGTTTCCGTTTTCGGCCGCGGCGAATTGATGATCGAGTTTGAAATTGGCATTGAGGTCCTGCCATCCGTCGGTTGTGCCTACGTATCCGCAGGAACGCGCAACAAACGGCACGCTCGCTCCCAGAGCCAGCCAGGTGCCATTCTTGTTCGCGGTCAGGAATTCATGGCCGACGATCAATCCCGCGTTGCCGTTGTTGCCCCATCCGCCGACGCCCAGATGCGGCGCGAGCAGCACGTAGAGATGCAGCCTCGCGAGGAACGCCGGGTCGTCGCTTTCCAGACGGGCGTCGATCAGCAGGCACGGCTGATGCGGGTCGGCGATGATCTCCTTGATGATGCGATATCGATTCTCGCGATCTTGCGAAGTGATCCGCACGCCGAGGCCATAATCGGAGAGGTATTCGGTTTTGCTGAGCATGTCGCGGCGCTCGTCGTGGAAAAAACTTTCGCCGTCGCTAACCAGGAATTGCAGGTCGCGCACCTGCGGCAAATCGATGGTCGGGAAATAAATCTCGTTAATCACTCCCGCCGAGGCGGTGTACCAGATCCGGCTGGAGGTCGCGTAGGCGGTACCCACGATGTCCTTCGCGCTGCGAGTCCATCGCGGCGGACTTCCGGGCGCACCCCACGCTTTCGGTTCGTATTCGAGAATCGCCATATATCAAGTAGCGGGATTTTCCGCCGCGTCAGCGGGTTCAATCTTGTTTCGAAAAACGTATGAAACGGCGACACTGACCACATACAGGAGCAGTAGCGGAATCGCGAGCAGGAATTGCGAGACCATATCGGGCGGAGTCAGCGCCGCCGCGATCACGAAGATGATCAGAATTGCATAGCGGAACTGCTTGATCATCATCTTATAATCGATGAGGCCGAGCCGGGTCAGGAAGAACGCGAAGATCGGCATTTCGAAAGTGATCGCGAACGCCAGCATCAGCTTGGCCGAGAAGGCGAGGTATTCGCTGATACGGATGGTGGGCGTCACGCCGATGCTCGAATACTGCTGCAGGAAAAATGCATAACCGACTTTGAACACCACGGCCCAACAGAAATATCCGCCCGAGATGAAAAAGATCGTCGCGAAGACGATGAACGGAAACGCCATCTTCCGTTCGCTGTGATACAGCCCGGGCGCGATGAATTTCCAGACCTCATAAAAAACCGCGGGGCTCGCGAGGAAGAGTCCCGCTACCAGCGACACCTTTATCTTGGTGAAAAACGCCTCGCCCACCCCGGTGCCGATCAGCAACAGCTTGTCGTGCGAGACTTGCCGTATCGGCAGCGTGAGCGCGGCGAATAGCTGATCGGAAAAAAAATACGCCGCGATGAAGCCGATGGTGAGCGCGATCGCCGCGCGGATGAGGCGCACCCGCAGCTCGCGCAGATGCTCGATAATCGGCATCCGCAGGCCCTCGGCGGGCACTTCCTCGATCGGCTCGAGTGGCTCGGGCTCGAGCGGCGGAGGAATCGGTACGATGTCGTCGGGCGCCACTAAACCTGCTGGATGCGGTACTTACGGCTTTGGTGGAGAATCGGCGGGCTTGTGATTTTCCGGTTTGGCCGCTTTGGGGTCGCCGGTCTGAAACGGATCGAGTTCACGCATCATGCGGCGCGGCTCGTCGGTAACCTCGGTCAGCTCGCGCAGGACGGTGTTGCTGGCGGCGCGCAGTTCGCGCAGGATTTTGCCCACCGTTTGTAGAACTTCCGGCAGCCGCTCCGGACCGACTACGATAAGCGCGAGGGCGAGCAGCAAGACTATTTCGAATATGTTCAAATCGGCGTCCTTGGAGGAAGCGCGGCCATGGCCGCATCGATCACGAGTTCAATGATCACGATTGCCTTTCGGGGTGTCAACGATGCATAAGACGGCGATTGTTACCGATCGCAGGTATGCGAAACATTTCGCCGGCCGTTCTCATCCCGAGCGTCCGCAGCGTATCGAGGTCATGATCGAGATGGTCGAAGGGCTGAAGCGCGATCATTTGCAATTCCGCACGCCGCGCGAGGCCACCCGCGAAGAAATCGCGCTCTGCCATCGCCCCGCATACATCGATGCCGTCGAGCGCACCTCGCATCTGGATCGATTCGACTTCGATCCCGACACCCACACCTCGCGCGATACTTTTGCGACCGCGATGCTCGCAGCGGGCGGCGTGCTGACCGCGGTCGAGACGGTGCTCGATGGCGCGGCGGAAAACGCCTTCGCGATTGTGCGTCCACCGGGCCATCATGCGACGGCCGAATCGCGCGATGGGGTTTTGCTTTTTCAACAATGTCGCGATCGCGTGCCGAATGGCTGCTGCGGCACAAGGGCCTCAAGCGTGTGATGGTGGTCGATTGGGATCTCCATCACGGCAACGGCACGCAAGATATTTTCTACGACAGCGCCGAGGTGCTCTACGCTTCGACCCATCAGTTCCCGCACTATCCAGGCACCGGCTCGCTGCAAGAGGTCGGCGCCGGCGAGGGGCTGGGCTACACGGTCAACGCGCCGATGCCCGCGGAGTTTGGCGACGCCGACTACTTGCGCATCTTCGACGAACTGATCATGCCGATTGGACGCGCATTCAAGCCCGAGTTCATCATGGTGTCCGCCGGCTTCGATTGTCATTGGCGCGACCCGCTCGGCGAGATGCAGGTGACCGAAAGCGGCTTTGCGCAGATGATGCGACGCATCAAACGGCTCGCCGCGGAATGCTGCGACGGAAAAATCGTCGCGGCGCTGGAGGGTGGCTACAACCTCGAAGCGATCGCGAACTCCGGCGCGGCGGTGATCGAGGAGATGGGCCGCGAGCCGGATGAGCATTTGGATAAGACGGGCGGCGAGCGCGTGCTTCCGATCATCGAGCGCGCGCGCAAGGGAGTCGGCCGGTATTGGAACTTATGATGAGGAAGCTGGTCGTCATTCCGATACGCTTCGCCGTGCCGATACTGCTCGCCATCTGCCAGCCGATTTACGCCGCGGCGCCGGCTCCGCCATGGCTCGCGAGGGTCAATATGTACCGCGCGATGGATCAATTAGCGCCGATTGCCAACGATCCTGCGCTGACTGCGGGCGCGCAGAATCACGCCGTCTATCTGATCAAAAATTTCTCGCGTCGCGTGCGCGACGGCAGCTGCAAGCTCGGCCGATATCAGCAGCGAGTCGCCCAACAAGCCTCTCTACACCACTCGCGGACGCAATGTGGCGCTGCATTGCGAGGTTGATTTCCGGTGACCGGCGAGCATCAGTCGCAGGAAGCCGCGATCGACACGTGGTTACAAGGTCCGCATCACCGAATGCTGCTTCTGAACCCGCACCTGGAGCGGATGGGCTACGGCTATTATTGCGAAGAAAGCGTTATGCGCGCAGACATCGACATCGACGCAGGGCATCGCGGGAAAGCCCGTCGATCCCGACAAGCAAGTCGCGATCGAATTCCCGCCCGCCAATTCGACCTTATCGCTGAATGACTTGCCGCACGAGGAACGCCCGATCCGCTCGCGGCGTGCCGCGGCTATGCGTATCCGGTCGGATTGCCGATAACATTTGAAATCGGTTCCTTCGTCGGCGCGAAGTTGGATTCATATTCGATCGTAAAAAAAGATGATCCAGACGCGCGCCGATCGAGGCGTGCGGCTACGACGCTTACAGTTATCGCAACGAGGCGCGCTCGCAGATGGCGTGGTGGTGGGAGGCTTGAAGGCATTCAGCGGCGTGGTCGTGATCCCCCGACATCCGCTCGCGCCGGGAATTATCGCGCGAGCGTCACCGTGAACGGCAGCGAATACAGCTGGTCGTTCGCGATCGCTCCTAACGATCCGCCTCTGCGTCAAGATGAGCCTGAGCCCAAACTGGAACCGCTCTGCGTCTGATCGGTCTCGGCGAGCTGGCGCCGGGCGAACATCGCTTCGACGCGCGCGAATCGCGGTCGGCAGCGGCGGCGAAAACGATTTCGTGATCGCGCATCCGACCGTTTCGCGCAAGCACGCGATGATCGGCGCGATGGCGGCGGCTTTTACCGCATCGAGGACCTCGCAATCGACCAACGGAACTTTCGTCAACGGCCGCCGCATTCAAAGGAGCCGTTCCCTCCAACCCGGCGACGAGATCGGTTTCGGCGCAGCCAAATTTGCGGGCTCGCGCGAAGTCTCGGCAGGCTGCTCCGGCGCGATGCGAAGCCGCTCGCCGGCTCGACGGATGTTGGCGCCGCCGCAGCATCGTCGTGATTGGCGATCGTGGGATTCCTCGTCACTCGTACGTGCTATCCCTCGATCTTCGCAGCTCCTCGATTAATACCGGCGGCTGATCGGCCGAGCGCAAAGCCCTCCGCGGCCGCGCCAGTGGAGGCTGTCGGCGAAGGAACAGAATCGCTCGCCGCGGCACCGGCCGAGGCGCCCGCTGCTGATGAAACCGAGAGTCCTCTCCCGCTATGGCTGAAACATCTCAATGAGTTTCGCGCGGCGGCAGGTTTGGCGCCGGTCGACAGCGAACCCGCTTGAGCGACGGCGATCGCAAGCACGCGACCTACATCTTGAAGAATTTCGGGTCACAGTATGATTGCCGGTGAAATCGGGCGCCGAAGTCGCATACGGAAGATGTGCACGGCCTTTCTACACGCCCCAGGGCGCTGAGGCTGCGCGTAACAGCGACGTTGCGGAGCAGGGGAAGAAAGCGGCATAGGTTCCCGATCCGCAGGGGTGGGCGATCGATGGATGGATCGTCGTCCCATTTCATCGCCTTTCATTTTTAACCCGCTGCTGCACAACGTGGGGTTCGGGTACGATTGCGACGAAGAATATTTGCGTCGCGCTTTTAAACGTGCTGATCGGTTCCGAACCGATGCCGCGTACCGCACTCCGCTCGAGCGTCCGATATTGTATCCCCCCGACGAAGGCTCGATTCCGGCGACATGCGCCTCGCTCGAAACCGAATGGCCCACTCCCGATCAGCGGATGCGATGGTTATGAGTTTCCGGTTGGACTTCCGATGAGCGTGCAACTCGGACCGATGGTGGACGCGCAACTCGATTCATTTTCCTTTTCCCGAGAGGACGGTTCCGAGCTTGCCGCATGCGGGTTCGACGCCAACAGCTATCGTAATCCGAGCGAGGATGATCGCCGACGCGTTGTCAGGCAACCTACGCGGGCAGGGCGCTATCGTCATCGTTCCGCGTCAGCCGCTCGAATGCGGGCGCGCGCTACGATGTGCTCGTCGACGGTCAACGGCCTGACTACAAGTGGTCATTCGCAATCGCGGCTAAGGCAGCCAGTGGACAAGCCGAAGGGGGAAATCGGTAAGGACGTAAGGCATTCGGCCGGCCCGAAGCTGGCCGGGATGAACGCGTTCGCCTCGATCGAGCATCGCATCAAGGGCCGCCGCGTCAGCATCGGCAGCACGGCCGCCAATGACCTGATACTTGCGCACAAGAGCGTCGCTGCGCGCCATGCGATCATTCGACGTACGCGGCGCGGATGCTATATCCGCGACCTCGGCTCGGAGAGCGGCACTTTTCTCAATGGACGCCGCATCGAGCGCGAGGAACCGCTGCGCGATGGCGACGAGTTGCGCTTCGGTGCGGCGCGCTTCGCGATGGTGGCAGGCAGTCAGCCGACCTCGAGGTTCGTACGATACGTGGGCGCGGCACTCGGGCTGATGGTGCTCGCGGCGGCCGGCTATCTCGCGGTCAATTTCGTTCGCAATTGGGAAAACCTCGAGCAGCTCGCGTCGTCGCCCCTGAAGCCAGCCGGCTCCGCCAGCGTCAGTGCGCCGAACGGCGTATCTCCCGCATCGGGACCGCCAGCATGGCTCGCCGCGATCAATGAGTATCGCGTGGGCGTGAAGTTGCCGCCGGTCGCCGAGGATCCGAAGCTCAGCGATGCCGATCGCAAGCATGCGATGTACCTGGTCAAGAACTACGAAGACAAGGTGTCCGGAGGTCATCTGCTGGGCGCGGAAATGCACGAAGAGGAAAAGGGCAATCCATGGTACACACCCGAGGGTCACGATGCCGCGGCGCTGAGCGACGTCAATCAGCTCCTGGGGCTATGCGAGTCCGCCCTCGCCGACGTGGGCGCTCGACGAATGGATGGCCGGGCCGTTTCATCGGCTCTGGATTCTGAATCCGCACCTGCATCGCGTCGGCTACGGCGAATTTTGCGAGAAGCAATACTGTGTCTCCGCGCTCGATTTGGGTTCGGGCGCCACGCCGTCTGATGGCGCCGTGCCGCTGCCTGCGCCAATCGAATTTCCTGCCGATAAGTCCATCACCACGCTGGCTTCGCTCGAGGGCGAATGGCCCTCGCCGCTGACCGCGTGCGCGGGATTTTCCGCGCCGTCCGGAATTCCGGTGACGATCGCATTCGGCGCGCCGGCTGATGCGAAACTGTCCGAGTATCAAATCACGCGCGATGGTCACGGCGTGGAATCATGCGGTATCGATGCGGACACTTATCAGAATCCGGTCCGTGCCGAGCAGGAGCGCGGGCGTTCGGTCCTGCATGAACTCGGCGCCGCGATGATCGTGCCGCGCTATCCACTGCGACCCGGCCGCTATTCGGTGACGGCGACGATTAACGATCATGCATACCCATGGTCGTTCACAGTCGCGGGCACCAGGGCCGAGCCGCCGCACGAGGAAGCGGCCGCATCAAGTACGCCCGCATCATCGAAGTTGTCGGGGAAGCTGTCGCGCAAGGATGATTTCGAGGCCGCGCTGCGCGCCGGCTACGCCCGCGCGGTCAAACCCGATAGCGAAAGCCGCGACGAGTACGAGCGCGAGCTTGCGGTGAAGCAACCGGTTCCCGCAGCCGTAGCCTTGAGCGCCCCGACGACCGCGGCGAAGAAGTACATCGTTCATCAAACCCCGGAATATGTGCGCGGCAGTCAGTCGGCCTTTCCCGACGGTCCGGGCTCGATTGCTCCCGCCGGTCCGACCCAGTGGCTGAACGAACTAAATCGCGCGCGCACCGCGGTGGGACTCGCGGCGGTGAGGGAAGATCCCGGCCTCAGCAGCGGCGATCTCAAGCACGCAAAGTACATCGTTATGACTTACCCAAAGCCTACTAATCCAGGCGGCGCATTTCATACCGAGGATCCGTCGAAACCGGGATATACGCCCGAAGGGATGGCAGTTGCGAAGGGCAACGTAGGCGCGACGTGGTGGTTGCCGTCACCAGTGGCGCCGCCACCGGTAGCGCAGTTGTATTTTCTAAACGGATGGCTGGTCACCCCGTTTCATCGGCCGAGCTTGCTCGATCCGCAAGTTCATCGCGCGGGTTTCGGAGAAGTATGCGAGGGAATGGTGTGCGCCGGCGGACTCGATACCCCGGAATCGCGGCTTCGTGTACCTCCAGCGAAGTTCGCGGAACCGATTTTGTTTCCGCCGCCGAAGTATCCCATCGCATTAATAGAACTTCCACGTGAATGGCCCGATCCTTTGACCTCGTGCCCGGGGTATACATTTCCCGGTCGGATTGCCGATTACGATCCAGATCGGGAGCTACGTCGATGCGAAACTATCCTCGTACGCTCTGACGCAAACCTCGAAGCCGGTCGAAGCGTGCGGTTACGACGCGTGGACGTACGTCAATCCGAATCCTGGCGATCAGGAGCACGCACGCGGCACATTATGGAAATGGCGAGGTCGTGATCGTGCCGCGCAAACCGCTCGCGCGCGGCGCAACCTACGAGGTGAGTGCGACGGTGAACGACCACCCTTACAGTTGGTCGTTCACCGTGAGCAAATAACTTAGGGACACTGGTTGCCGGTGCACGGTGCGCGGAAGGTTTCGGTGCCGCGCGCATTGTGGAGCTGGATAATTTCCTGGCTGCCGGTGCTGTAACCTGCGACCGCGCGCTGCGTGCCGTTGTCATCCTCCACCTGGACCGTGGTCGCGGAGCCGTTGCCCAGAGCGTAAACATCGTAGAGAGGAACGGTCGCGCCCGTATTCATCATCGAGAACGCGGCGCCTGAATCATCGGCTAGCACGCCTTCGAGCAGACGCGCGGTGCCGGTGGAATCCTGGAAGAACGCGCCCGGACCATTGGTGCCGTTTCCGATGCCCGCGCGCAGGGTCTGATTGCCATCGTAAAAGAACGTCCCACCGTTGGAGCCATCGCCGGCGGTCACGCTGGAGACTCTGACTTTGCCGTTGCCGTCGAAGACCGAGTTGCCGATGCTGGTCGCGCCTTCCGCCCAGACCTGACGCGCCTCGCCACTACCGGGCATCAGCGCGTTGCCATCGTAGGTCGCCACCCCGATCGACTTGTCAGATGCGCTCGCGCTGGTGCCGACCAGCATCTCGGCCTTGCCTTTAGGATCGAAAAACGCGAGGTAGCCGCCGTTTACCCCTTGCGCCAACGTCGCGATAAGCACGCCCTTTGGCGATACCAGGTTGAAGCTTTCCGCGTCGACGCGCACCGGACCATGCGGAAAGACCGCACATCGCGGGAAGCGCATTGAACGCGACCGCCGCGACGATCGCACCAAGTGCGAGAAACTTCATCATCCGATTCGAGCGTTCGAGGCGCTCGATCCTGCTCAGCATCGTTTCGATAGTGCCCTCGGACATGTGAAATGACTCCTCCTTTTAGAACCTTGGCGTTCCCCCACGCCTTCTATAGTTTCTTTGACGCGCGATGATTTATAGCACACTATTGGACTTTATGTCTGCAAATCAGAGCCTCCACGTCTTCCTCGGTGCGGGCCAGCCTGCACAGGAGGTAAACCTCCTCGGGTTTCTCTTTGACGATCGGCATCACCGCGCCTTCGTTGATGACGGTGGTTACCAATTGGGTGCCGTTATTCACCTCGCGAACGAAGACGATGTGGTCGGGGTTGACGTAGATGCGAGCCTCGCTGGTCGCAACGGTCAGGGGAATCAAAAAAGCCTTCATAGAAAATCACCCGAGACGAGAAATGCTGATCGATATTAGCAGAGCTTCAGAAATCTACCGCGATGACGGTGGCGTACGGATCGATGACGCTTTCGGGCACCTTGATGATGAGTTCGCCGACCGGGTCGCGGTTGAACATCATGTCGACCGCGGAAACTTGCGAGGTGAAATCCAGCTTCGCGCCGGTACCGAGCGCCGTCACCGCGACGACGCGTTTCACATTCACGCCGCGCACCGATACCGACTCATACGGACGCATCAGCAGATGCAGATAGACGCGATCGCCGCGCCGCGTCGAAGGCCCATAGAATTGCCATGGCTCGAGTCCCGCGGTGGTGCCCGCGATGCTCTCGTGATGACGCGACATCCAGTCGGCGAAAACCTCGAGGCGCTCGAGCTGCTCGGGCGGTATCGCGCCATCGCCCATCGGGCTGATGTTGAGCAGCAGATTGCCGCCCTTGCCGGCGACCTCGCATAGCGCGTGGAGCAGATAGCGCGGCGATTTGAGCGCGCGGTCCGAAGGATTGTAGCCCCAGCTTTCGTTGATGGTCATGCAGGTTTCCCACGGACCCTTGGGCGGCGTCGCGGGAATCGCCTGCTCGGGCGTGACGTAATCGCCGCATCCGGGCAGGCGATCATTGATGATGATGCCGGGCTGCAACTCGCGGATCATCTTTTCCAGCTCAGCCGACTTCCACTCCTCGGGCTTGCGCTCCCATCCGCCGTCGAACCAGAGCAGATCGATTTGGCCGTAGTTGGTGAGCAGCTCGCGAATCTGACCGAACATCACATCGAGGAAATGCTCCCATTGCTCCGGCGATGAGCGCCGCCATTTGCCCCATCGGTACGGCTTGTCGGCCTCGGTGAACGCGGGATAGTCGGGATGATGCCAGTCTATCAACGAGAAGTAAAATCCTACTTTCAGGCCTCCGGCGCGAAACGCCTCGGCATACTGGCGCACGATGTCTTTCCCATACGGCGAATGCTCGATGCCGAAGTCCGCGTGCCTGGTATGAAACATCGCATAGCCGTCATGATGCTTGGTGATGAGCACGCCGTAATTCATGCCGGCGCGTTTGGCGCGTCGTGCGATATGGCGCGCATCGAACTTCACGGGATTAAACGTCGCGGCGGTCGAATGATACTCCTCGACGCCGATGCTCTGTCCTCCCGGCAGCGCGGAGCTACCTCCGACCAGCGGCCACGACAGCTCTCGTCCTCGCTGCGAGCAATGCCCCCAATGGATGAACATTCCGAACCGCGCAGTATCGAACCACGATGTCATAGTGGAGGGATTGTGGCGCGTCGAGATCCCGAATGTCCAATGCGGCGGGGCCGTAGCTATGGTTTCTAGATTCGAACCGCCCGCGGTAAGCTAAAGCTCGGCAAGAACCTGACTCGCGTTAGCCTATTATCAGAGTCAATTCACTGGAGGGTTAGGAGAGAAGGCGCCCCAAAACTTCTCTCCCCACCGAGTAAAGGCTTACCCACGATTCCGCTTTATTGCCTCTCGCCATCGGCATGGATAGACGTGGGAACCGGCCCCGGGGCGCCGGGCGGCGTGAGTGAAGAAACGATTGCGTGGATCCTCTGTCCGCCATTGGTGAGCACGAACATGGTCACGATGACAAATGGTCCTGGTTCATTGAGTGTGAAGGTGCCGGTGCAGTTCGGATTGACGGTGTAAGTGCCCGACTCCATGTCGTTAAACCCCGTCTCTTTATCAGTGGGGAGACCCTCCATAAACACGCCGTTGCCCAAAACGAAATCTTCCTGTGTGAAATTACCTTTACCGTCGAAAGTTGCCATGTCTACGCCGTCTCGGACCAGCGCTACGGTCGAAGTCGGATCGGCCACCGTTCCTTGCAGCACCTCTCCGCTGACACGTAGCCCGTACGTTCCCTTCAAGGTTTCGTTGGAGCACGGTCGAGCCTGCACGGTTCCCGCGCACAGCATCGTACCCGTTGCGATCGCAACCACCAGCGACGCTCTGCGAAGCCCGCCTATCACGTCATGCAGTGTGTTCATGTTTATCTCCTTCGATTGGAAGATAACTTTGAACCAACACCGAAGTCATAAAGGAACGGTATAACTTACCTATAAATGACATTGAATTTTTGTTAATCGATCGGCCGTGAAAGGTGATTCGCGCCTCTTCCCGCCCTTCCGGCTTGATGCACGCAATGTGCAGTTATGGCGTGGCGACAAGGAAGTGCATCTCCGGCCAAAGACCTTCGAACGTCCTGCGCAATTTGGTCGAAAATCCCGGCCAGTTGGTAACCAAGGCAGCGCTGCTCGACGCGGTGTGGCCGGGCGTGTCGGTGAGCGATTCGATGCCGACCATCTCGGTGCGCGAACTGCGCGCAGCGTTGGGCGACAATGCTCAGACCCCGCGTTTCATCGAGACCGTTCACGGCAGAGGTTACCGCTTCATCGCTGAGGTCACAGTCGAGCCGGCTCACGGCTCGATTTCGGCGCTTTCACAGCAGACTTTGTCGGCGGCGCGGCCACCGCCTTCGTTCGTGGGGCGCAAGCAGGAGTGGGCGGAGCTGGGTGGTGCCTTGGCTGATGCGGCAGCCGGGCGCGGCCGACTCTGTCTGATTTCCGGCGAGCCCGGGATCGGCAAGACCCGAATCGGTGCGGAGTTGGCAGTCGAGGCTCGGGCGAAGGGTATGGCGGTGCTCATCGGTAACTGCACCGAGCAGGAAGCAGTCCCGTACCTGCCGTTTGTCGAGATTCTCGAGACTTGGGTTGATCGGGCCTCGGATCGGAATGCCCTTCGCAAGCTGCTGGGAGAGGAGGGGCCGGAACTGGGGCGAATGCTTCCGAAACTGAAGCGCAAGCTTCCCGATCTGCCGCCGCCGCTCGATTTGCCGCCCTTGCAGGCGCGCCGTAACTTGTTCAATTGCTTTTGTGACTTCGCGTTCAAGTTGGCGGAGCTGATGAGTCGCGACCTGCGCGAGCTCCGATTGGTAGCGTTGCTAATCGACGGCGTGCACTTCGCCGAGCATGTAGTGCTGGCGGCAGTGGGAGTTGATGATCGCGGGACCAAGCACGTTCTGGGACTGCGTGAAGGCGCGACCGAGAATGCCGCCGCGGTGCGGGCCCTGCTCGGCGAGTTGGTTGAGCGGGGGCTGGATACCAACCGTTCGCTATTGGTCGTAATCGATGGGGCCAAGGCTCTCCACAAGGCAGTGGTCGAGGTATTTGGATCTCATGCGCTGATTCAACGCTGCCGCGAGCACAAGAAGCGCAACGTGACCGAGGCGCTGCCCGAGCGGCTGCGCGCCACGGTTCGCAGCGCGATGTGTCAGGCCTATGCCACCCGAGACCCGCGGCGCGCCCGCCGGCTCCTCGATAATCTTGCGCGTCGTCTCGAGCATCAGCATCCTGGCGCGGCCGCATCGCTGCGCGAGGGACTCGAGGAAACCCTCACCGTGATGCGACTTGGGCTACCAGAGAACCTCGAACGGGTGTTGTCGTTCGCCGCACGCATCGCCAGAGAGCAGCCGACCCTTCTAGTCCTTGAAGACCTCCACTGGGCCGAAGATTCGACATTGGCGCTGCTCGGTTACTTGACGCAGCGGCTTTCCGATTTGCCTCTGCTGGTGCTCGGCACCTACCGCGACGTGGAGTCAGAGGTCACGCACGCGCTCGTAAAGACTCTCGAGGAATCCATTCGCAGCCGGCGCGATAGTGCGATCCACCTGGTCGCGCTGCGTCGCGAGGAAGTCGCACAACTCCTCAAGGCACTCAGCGGAAAACAGGCGCCGGTTTCGGTGGTGAACGAGATTTACCGCGAGACCGCGGGAAATCCGTTCTTCGTCGAAGAGCTGTTTCGCTATCTCGCAGAGGAAAATCGTCTATACGACTCGCATCAGGACTTTCGCACCGACCTTGAGATTAACGAGTCGAATGTGCCGCAGAGCGTGCGTCTGGTGATCGGTCGGCGGCTGGAGCGGCTCAACACCATGACCCGAAAGATTCTGCAGACCGCCGCGACCATCGGAAAATCGTTCCCGCTTGACTTGCTCGAAGCAGCGACCGCAGTGGCGCCGGATCTGCTGCTCGACTGCCTCGATCAAGCGGAACATGCGGCGCTCGTTGCTTCGAGCGAATCGGAGGCGCGATTCGAGTTTCGCCATGAGATGAGTCGGCAGGTGGTGATCAGCGGGCTGTCAGGGGCGCGGCGCCAGCGGCTTCATCTCGAGGTGGCCGCCGCGATCGAACGCCTCTACCCCGAGGCCATGGACGAGCATTACGCCGAACTGGCGCAACACTTCAGTCGGACCAGCGATTCAGCGAAGGCGGTTCATTATCTGGGCCTGGCAGCCGTCCAAGCATCGCAGCGTTCAGCTTTCGCGCAGGCAGCGAAACTCGCCCGCCGTGGCATCGCGATCCTCGCCGGCGTTAAAGAAGGTCCGGGGCGCGACCGCGAGGAACTCGGGCTGCAGAACCTACTGGCCCAGATGCTTGCGACTGCTTTCTCGCCAGGCTCGGTCGAAGTAGAGCGGGTCCTCGCGCGAACGATTGAGCTGTGCAGACGAATCGGAGACGAGACGCAACTTTTCTTAGCGGTTATGTCGTTGCCGCTGCATTTTCAAATCAGGGCGGAAGGGCATCGAGCGCGAGAGGTCAGCGAGCAGGCGCTCGCAACGGCCGTACGGCTAGGTCGGCCATGGATGTTGGGAATCGCCCAAGCGCTGCAGGCGGCTTCTCTGTTGTGGTTTGGCCAGCTAGAGGCAGCACGAGCGCACTGTGAAGAAAGCCTCGCGGCTTTAGGTCCCGGAGATCGGGCGGCCTCACAGTTTCCACATTTCACAACCATATTTCCCACCTTATCGCGCAGCCTCTGGCTGCTGGGATTTCCGGAACGCGCACGCAGAGTGGCGGATGAAGCGATTTCAAAGGCGCGCGCGCTCAAGAACACCTTAGCGGTTATGGTCAGCCTGACAGCATGGGATCTGAATCGGTTCCTCCGGGATCTCGATAGGACGAGAGAGCACGCTGAAGCGGCGATCGCTTTAGGATCCGAGTATGGAATCCGGCCGCTCGAACTAGTCGCGATCGGACAGCGAGCCTGGGGTCTGGTGCAGGAAAACCCCGCCAACGGAGACCTTGCCGAGGTTCGGAGTTGGATGGAGGGTCGCTGGGTGGAGAACCGCGAAAAGCTGGGAATTGGCTCCTCCCCTTCCGTATTCGCGATGCTGGTCGAGGCTCACCTCAAACTGAAGCAACCCGTGGCAGGGCTGGAAGTTCTTGAACAGGCGTTTTCCCGCATCGAGCCAACGGGCGAGCGGATGTACGAGTCGGAGCTGTATAGACTGAAGGGTGAACTTCTGCTGGCACGTGACGCATCGAATGCCGCCCAAGCGGAGGGATCCTTCCGCACGGCGATCGATATTTCGCGCCGTCAGAAGGCGAAGTCGTGGGAACTGCGCGCGGCGATGAGCCTCGCGAGGCTGCTCGATACGCAGGGTCGCCGCGGCGAAGCGCGTACGATGCTCGCCGACATCTACAACTGGTTCACCGAGGGCTTCGACACCCGCGACCTGAAAGACGCTAAGGCGCTGTTAGACGATCTATCGTAGAGACGCCGAATACCCTTGCGCGATCCCAGCCCGCGCTGCGAGCAATGCCCCCAATGGATGAACATTCCGAACCGTGCAGTATCAAACCACGATGCCATAGGGAGCGATTGTGGCGTGTGGAAAACCCGAATGTCCAATGCGGAGGATCGCGCTGCTCCGGCATGCCTCGCCGGAGCAGCGCCGAAATGCAAATCCTCACCCACATTTGATATTCGTTCAGGGCTGAGTAAATCGAGCAGCGCGCTGAGACTTTCATGAGTGGTCTATTCCTTTCGTCCGTCTACCGACGGCCCGGCGCGGTTCTGGGCGATACATTCCCTTGGACGCTGCCATTGTTTCATGACTTGAAGCGAGTCGATTTTGGTTCGCGAGTCACATTTCTGGTCGGTGAAAATGGCTCGGGCAAATCGACCTTTCTGGAAGGTCTCGCGGTTGGGTACAAGCGACTGCGGCCGGCCGCGGCCAGGTCGATCAAGACGAAACATTGTGGGCTGCCCATGAGTTCGCACGCGCTTTCCGCTTCGTACGACGCGGTCGCCCGAAACGGACCTTGTTTGTACGGGCGGAGGACGTTCTAGGTTACACCCTGACCGCGGCGCGGCAGCGCAAAGAGGCGGCTATCGCGTACGCCGGCGGATTCAAGGCGTTGCAAGCCGCGCGGGAAGCTGAAGAACGTGAAGAAGCAGATGATATAGCCAAGCCCACGATGGTGCAGGCTGCGCCACGCTTGAAACGGCGACTGGCGAGGAAGTACGGGTCGGATCCGGTCAGCCGCTCTCATGGCGAGACCTTTCTCGAATTACTCGGCGATCGACTCCTTCCTCACGGTCTTTATCTGTTGGACGAGCCGGAGACTCCGCTATCACCCAGCCGGGTTATAGCTTTGCTGGCGCTGCTCAAAGATCGTGCGGGCATGGGTTGCCAATTCATCGTCGCCACTCACTCACCTATCCTGATGGCGGTCCCGGACGCACAAATCCTGCTTTTCGAGGAAGGGAAGATTCAGCCGATCGGCTATGATGACGTTGAGCATGTGCGAATCACCAAGGCATTTCTTTCTAATCCGGAAAAATTCCTGCGTCATTTGTGACCGGTAGCTCTTCGAGATTCAGCGATTCGTTCCATCGCTTCGATCCTATTGCGCGCGATGCTTGAGCGTCGCTAAATGAAGGTCGGGGTCGAGGGAAAACTAAAAATGAAAATATCGATGTTCCATCTGATGCCGTATCGCGAATTGCCGGCGGATTTCGAGCAGCGTTACCATTCGGTGTGGGTCGATCCGCCTTATAGCGAACTGGCCGATTCCGATGAAGATCGGCCAGTACTACAACTGGACCCTCGATGAACTGATTCATGCGGCCAAATGCGGCATGGACGGCATCTGCGTCAACGAACATCATCAGAATGCCTACGGATTTATGCCGAGCCCCGACCTGATGGGCTCGGTGCTGGCGCGCGCCACCAACGGCATGGAGACCGCGGTCGTGCAGATGGGCGCGACGCTGCCGACCGACAATCCGCCGATTCGGGTGGCCGAAGAATACGGGATGCTCGACTGCATCAGCGGCGGGCGGCTGGTCGCGGGGATGCCGCTGGGCACGCCGATGGACGTCGAACCTCTGTTATGGCGTCTCGCCGGTCGAGCATCGCGAGCGCTACTACGAGGCGCATGATCTGATCATGAAGGCGTGGACGGTCGCAGCGAGACCTTCGCGTGGAACGGCAAGTACTTCAAGCTGCCGATGGTCAACGTGTGGCCGCGGCCGATCCAGCAGCCGCATCCTCCGGTGTGGGTACCGGGCAGCGGCAGCCTCAGCACCTGGGATTTCGCCGCCAAGCACGGACCATTGCTACTGCTTCCTGTAGCTATTACGGGAGCCAATCTCGGCAAGCAGGTGATGGACGGCTTCTGGGAGTTCGTCGCTAAGAGCGACCTCGATCCCAATCCCTATCGCGCGGGCTTCCTGCAATTGGTGACGGTGGGCGAGACCGACGCGCAGGCCGAGAAGGATTACTACACGCACATCCGATATTTCTACGACAAATGCACTGCACATCCTGCCCGAGTACCAGATCCGATCCCGGGCAACCAGGATTACCGCAGCCTCGTCAACAGCGTGAAGAATCTCAATGCCGATGCAGAATGACCTGATGAACTCGGATGCCGAACTGGAAGTACAAGGATTTCGTCGATAACCAGTTCGTCATCTCCGGCAGCCCGGCGACCGTGCGCGACAGCTTGAGGAAGCGGTCAAGAATCTGCGCGTCGGCAATCTGATGGTGCTGCTGCATATCGGCTCGATGCCGCACGACCTGACGATCAAGAATATCGAGCTGTTCTGCCGCGAGGTGTTCCCGCATTTCCGCGGGATGTGGGACGACCAGTGGGAGAACCAATGGTGGCCGACGACGCTGCGGGAGAAGGAGCGCGCGCGGAAGCCGACGAATGGTGCGCATCAAGCGGCGGCCGCGAAGTGACATCGATCGGAGACGACGAATACTACCGCCGCACCATCGAACTGCTCGAGGAATCCTATCTCGCTGCGAATGCGCGCGGTGATATCGCGCGCGGATCCGGCGCCGGCGGAGGCCTCGCGCGATGGGAGAAGATGCGCCGCATGCTCGCCGGCGCATTCGATCGCGACGGCACCTGGCTCGACATCGGATGCGCAAACGGTCTGCTGATGGAAACGTTGACGCAATGGACCGCGGAGAAAGCGGTGCGTATTGAACCATACGGGCTGGATCTGTCGGCGCGTCTCGCCGATGCCGCGCGCGCACGCCTGCCGCATTGGGCGGACCGCATTTGGGCGGGCAACGTGATGAGGTGGGAGCCGCCGATGCGCTTCGACTACGTGACCGTCATCGCCGATAGCGTTCCGACCTCGGCACGCCGCGCGCTGCTCGAGCGGTTGGCAGGGAAGTTTCTCAATGCGACGGGCCGATTGATTTTCAGCATTTACATCCCGCGTGCGCCGGAGTTGCCGGTGGAAGCTCCGCCCGCATCCGACGTGCTGCGACGCTTCGGCTATCGTGTCGTGGGTGAAGCCGAGTCGCGCATCGACGGATTGCTGAAGGCTTCAACGGCTTGGTACGACATGTCGCGAAGGACTTAAGGTGGAACGGGTATGGCACAGGTAACCGAACAAACCCTCTCCCTCTGGGACGGCAAAATAAAAACCCTCGTGATGAAGGCCGGCAAAGGTCCCGCGCTTATATACCTTCACGGCGATTTCGGGCTTTTCTGGAATGACTTCCTCGACAGGCTCGCGGAGAATTTCACCGTCTATGCCCCCGCGCATCCCGGAACCACGCCGGGAGATCCCGACGGACTGCGCGCGCTCGACGATATGTGGGACCTCGTCCTCTATCATTACGAGATGTTCGATCAACTCGGTGTAGAGTCACCTATACTGATTGGCGACTCGTTCGGCGCGATGGTTGCGGCGGAGGTTGCGGCGACCAATCCTGCGCGGGTCAGCAAGCTTGTGCTGATGAGCGCGATGGGCCTGTGGCGCGACGACACCCCGATTCGCAACTACATCATAACGCCGCAACCGGAGCTGGCGCCGCTGATTCTGCGCAATCCCGAACATCCGGTTCGCAAGCAGATTTTCGCCGATGGCGCTGACCCCGCGCAGCAGGATGCCTACATCCGGATGGCGTGGACCTTCGCCTGTATCGGCAAGTTCATCTGGCCGATTCCCGACAAGGGGCTGAGCAAGCGGATGCATCGCATCGCGGCGCCGACGCTGATCGTATGGGGCAAGCAGGATCGCCTGATTCCGCCCTTATATGCTGAGGAATTCGGCCGCCGCATCGCCGGGTCGCGGGTCGAGCTGATCGATAATGCGGCGCATATGCTGCCCTTCGAGCAGCCGGAAGCGGCGGCCAAAGCCGTACAAAGCTTTTTGAAGTAAAATCCTACCGATCGCCCCTTGCACGGCCGTCTGAGCCTCGCAGGGAACAAAGTTGTTCCCCGCCCGCTCCCTCTTGCTACCGATGGGCGCAATTTGATACCCGCGGATTGACTGGCAAGCCTGTTTTGACGGATATTCATACTCTTAGTAATGGGGAAATTTGCGGTGTGGCAGCACCGCACGGTTGGCACGTTTTGAGCAATACCGCCATCCGCTGAGCGCCTCGAAAATTTGTAGAACCGGGGGGACTTATGACTGCTCGACTTTCCGATGATACATCACCTGAAATAATCGATCTGAATGCGAGCGCGAACCAGGGCGACGACGCTTCGCAGCGCTGGGTCCCGGTCGACGAGCTTGCCGCCGGATGCGAATCCGCCGCCGGTATGCTGGTCGAGTCGGAGCCCGCGCGCAAAGTCATGGCGTCGGTCGCGCGCGTCGCGCCCTACAAAACCGCGGTGCTGGTCCATGGCGAATCCGGGGTCGGCAAGGAACTGATCTCGCGCGCCATCCATCGCCAGGGGCCATGTCCTAATGGTCCGTTCGTGACCTTCAACTGCTCGAACCTGGTCGAGTCACTGGCCGAATCGCAACTGTTCGGCCATGTGAAGGGCGCGTTCACCGACGCGCGGGAGGAATCGCTCGGCTACTTCCGTTCCGCCAACGGCGGCACGCTGTTCCTCGACGAGGTCGGCGAGCTTCCGCTCAAGCTGCAGCCCAAGCTGCTGCGCGCGGTCGAAACGCACGAGGTGCAGGCTGTAGGCTCGGCGCACACTCATAAAATCGATATCCGCCTCGTATGCGCGACCAATCGCGATTTGAAAGCGATGGTGAAAGAGGGCAGCTTCCGCGCCGACCTGTATTATCGCCTCAATGCCGCCGCGATAACGATTCCGCCGCTGCGCGAACGCCGCGAAGGAATTCCGGCGCTGGTAGCGCATTTTGTCGAGCATCACGGGCGCGCCTTCGGCAAGAGCATCCGCTTCATTGCGCGCGAGGCTCTCGAGACCCTGTGCGCGTCCGAATGGCCGGGGAACGTGCGCCAGCTATCGCATGCGATCGAAAGCGCGCTGATGATGACCGATTCGGATCGCATCGAGCTCAACGATCTCCCCGAGACCATTGCGCGCAACGACGCTATGCATGCGGAGAGCGATTCCGCCGCGGCAGACAACAGCGACCCCACCTCGGAATTCGGCGGCGGGATGCAGTCGCTCGATGCCGCGGTCGAGCGCGCCTCGCGCGATGCGCTGACCCAGGCGCTGCGCGCGACCTCCGGCAACTGCGTACGCGCGGCGGAACTGCTGGGGGTATCTCGCTACACCGTGTATCGAATGATCAATCGCTACGGCGTGACGAGCTTCAAGGGACGCAGCATTCTTCCGACGCCGGCTCGTCCACTCGCGCGAATGTAGCCACCAATTTTTCCGTGGCGAGTAAAAAGGCCGGATCGAATGATCCGGCCTTTTTCATATTTGCGATCCGGGCGGCCTATTGCTTGCCTCGCTTCCCCATCTTGCCGGTCAGCGCGTCGAGGTTTTGCTGCGCAACCTCCAGTTTGGGATCGTAGTGGATGGCCTGACGAAAGGCCTGTTCGGCTTCATCGGTACGCTGCAGGTCGGTGAGCGCAATCCCCTTCGCATTGTAGAGCTTCGCGTTGTGCTGGTCCTTCTCCAGGCCGGCATTCGCCGCCATCAGCGCCCCCTCGGCATTCCCGGTCCGCAGGTAGATGTCGGCCAGCTCTTTGAAGTTGCCCGGCGACGGATTGATTAGCGTTGCCGTGCGATACATATCCTCGGCGGTCGACGCATCGCGCAGCAGCGCGTAGCAGAAGCCGAGATCGACGTAGGCGGAATCGTTGCGAGGATCGATCTTCAGCGCCCGATGAAACTCGTCCACGGCTTGATTGATCATCTCGCTGTCGAAGGGATTCTTCTTGCCCGCTTCCATCACCTTCGCCTCTGCTGCCTTGACGACTTCGTCCGAGCGCGCGCGGGCATCCTTGGACGTATGCGCGGGCATCGCGACGCCCGGCAGTACGAGCACGAGGGTTATCGCGGCGAGCAACTTGGCGAGGGTTTTGGCGAGCTTCCTGGCGAGCATCTCGGCGAGACTCATCGGCCCCATCGATACCGCACGCCCAGCGCATTGTCCACGCCGTATCCTATCAGTTGTACGGCCTTGTCGGCCCCGACTAAGATGGAAGCGTGCCCAAAGATTCTTTCGATCGCGAAATCGATTACCTCAGGTTGTCGGTCACCGACCGCTGCAACCTCCGATGCGTCTACTGCATGCCCCTGGAGGGGCTGCGCTTCCTGCCTAACGCGGAACTGATTCAACCGGCCGAATACGAAATGGTGGCGCGCGCCGCGGTCAGCATCGGCTTTCGCAAGTTTCGCCTGACCGGAGGCGAGCCGCTGTTGCGCCTCGATATCGTGGAGATCGTCGAACGCCTCGCGCGCGTGCCGGGCGTGGGCGGCCTCGCGCTGACGAGCAATGCGCTGCTGCTACCGGAGCTCGCCGCGCCGCTTAAGAAGGCGGGCTTGGGCCGTATCAATGTGCATCTGGACAGCCTCAATCCCGAGACCGTCGAGCGTCAGATGCGATGGGGCAGCTTTGACGAAATCTGGAAAGGCATCATGGCAGCCGAAGCCGCAGGGCTGACGCCGATCAAGCTCAACGCGGTCGTGACCGCGGGATACAACGAAGCCGATGTGATGGACCTCGCGCGGCTCACCATCGAGCGCGACTGGCACGTGCGCTTCATCGAGTTGATGCCGCTTGGCGGCGGCGAATGCGCGCGGCTGTCGGTGGCGCGCTACGTATCGAACATCGAGACGCGCCGTCGCATCGAGACCGCGCTCGGGCCGCTCACGGAGATTCCCTCCGAAAACGCCGCCGACGAGGCGCGCAACTATCGCCTCGCGGGTGCGCGCGGCGTGATCGGCTTCATCAGCCCGGTCAGCGAGCCCTACTGCGGCACCTGCAATCGGATGCGCCTTACGGCTGACGGGAAGTTTCATCTGTGCCTGCTCAACGACGACGAGCTCGATGTGCGCAAGGCGATCCGTTCGGGCGAAGGCGCGATTGAAAAGGTCGCCGCCATCCTGATGAAGGCAGTGCGGATGAAGCCAACCGGGCATCATCTGTTGGAAGGCCGCTCGACGCACGACCGCTCGATGTATCAGATCGGCGGCTAAGCGCTTCCGGTGACTGCGAACATCGTGACCGGATTGGCGCTGGCGATCGCGCTGATGCTGGCACCGTCCAGCATGCCGATCGAGGTGCATCAGCAATCCGGCGAATTCGCTCCCCAAGCGCAGCAGGGCGAGCAAATCGATCCGCACACGATGCTGGAAATCCTGCCGGCATCGTTCGTCGGATGCTGGCGAGGTGTGGTTGCCCGGCCCGATTCCAGCCACAATCTCAACGGATGCGAGGCTGGCCCCTTCGTGCCCGAACTCTACACGCTATGTTACAAGCGCAAGCTGTCGGGCAAGTTCGAGCTGACTTTCAGCGGTGTCCAGATGGATACCACGGTTCCCGCGGATTATAAGGTCAGCGCCGCGTCGGGGCGGGTTCAGGTGCTCTCGAGCGATGGCGTCGGGAAAGTCAAACTCCGCAGCTTTATCCACTTCGATGAAAACCAGACCGAAGCCCCGGCATCGCGAGACGCTAAATGGTCGATGGATGAGCAAACCGACCTGGCCTGCGAGATCAAGAACGACGACATGCAGGTGACAGCGGCCTACGCCCAAACCTCCAATGGCGCTGACCGCTTCATGGGCAAGTGGCATGCGCTCTTTCGGCGATCCGACAATTGAGTGATGCTGCTTTTCCTGCGCGGCGGCATCTGTTAGAAAATGGGGTCCGGCTTGGCGGGGCGGGTGTAGCTCAGTTGGTAGAGCGCGACCTTGCCAAGGTCGAAGTCGTCGGTTCGAGACCGATCACCCGCTCCAAATCATTCCGCCCCTCGGCGCGAACGTATCGGAAACGATGCAGCCCCGCTCATCGTGTAGCGTACACGCGACACGCGGTGTAGCACTTTACTGACGCGATGCCGATAAACATCCAGGGAATCACGAAATATCTTCGGGTTTTGCTGCTTCCTGCCTGCTCTTGTAACTGCAAGGCGCGCTGGCACATGCCATGCTTCTATACAGCTTGCGCAAATAGCGCTCCCTGAAATCTCAGCCGACGGGAGACGCGCCCCATCGGCTGACGACCATGCCGCCGCCAGGACAAACTCCTCCGTTCTGGCGGCGGTGCCTTTTTCACGTTTACTCACTTCGCTCACGATGTATCATGCTTTCCTGGCGAAGCCGCGCGCGACACGCTGCTGGTCAATTAGATCACTGAGCAGGTCCGCGCGCGAATCCAGGAAGGTCTCGATAGAAATCTCGCGCGGCGCCGGAGTATGTTCTGGTAATGTTCTGGCGCCTCGCGGGCTCGACCTCATCCACTCCCAAGCAGTTCCAAGGAGGACAGAGTCTCATGGCTTCACCCACAAACGGATCCAGCGAACCGCGCGTCCGCGGCTACTTTCGTAATAAGGCAGTCGTCATCACCGGCGCGTCGAGCGGTATCGGCGAAGATGTCGCGCTCGGCTTCGCGCGCCAGGGCGCTCGGGTCGCGCTTTTGGCGCGGCGCAAAAACGTGCTCGACGATCTGGCAAGTCGCATCAATACGGCGGGCGGACGCGCGCAGGCGATCGAATGCGATGTGACCAAGCGCGCCGACGTTGACCGTGCGATCGAGCAGGCGACGCGATCGTTCAATCGACTCGACATCCTGGTGAACTCGGCCGGTATCCTCATCCCGAGCGAAGTCGAGAAGCTGAAGCTGACCGACCTCGAGCGGATGATGAGCGTCAATGTGTATGGCGCGCTCAACGCGATCCAGGCCGCGATTCCGATCATGCGCAAGCAGGGCGCCGGTAGCATCATCAATATCGCCTCGCTCGCGGGTCGGCGCGGCATCAGCCCGCTCGGCGGTTATAGCGCGACCAAGTTCGCGATGGTTGGTCTGACCGAGGCGTTACGAATGGAAACCTTCGGCACCGGCATCCGCGTCTCGCTGGTGATGCCCGGAATCATCGACACGCCGATGACCACTGACGCCGCGATTGAAGACACGGAACTCGGCAAGATGCCGACCTTCTTCAAGATGCCGGTGAGATGGGTCACGTGGGCCGTCCTTGCGGCGGCAGCATTCGGTCTGGCCGAAGTCGATGTTCCTCCGGGCGCAGGAGTCGGCGAGAAGATCGCATCGTTATTCCCGGGCGTCACCGATGCGTTCCTGAGCGTGGGCTCGCAGATGATGAAAGTGGCGGGGCGCTTCATGAGCAACGGCCCCAAGGCTGCCGTCGATGAGATCAAGACGGAGCTGAAGAAGGAGCAGCACACGATTCATCAGAAGAAGGCAGGTGAAGAGCATCATCGCGAGCACAAAAGCGCCGCGGGATCGTAAGAAGAAGTCGCGCCGCTAGCGTTTCGAGAAAGCAGGCTGGCCGAGGCATCGCCTCCACCAGCCTCATCTTTTCTGCGGTGCGGAAATTTTTCTGTGCCTCGCCCATATGGTTGGGCGAGGTGGGCCGGCGCAGTTCATGCGACGGCCGCGAGCATGAACTGCGACGGGCCGGAGCGGGTCATTAGCTCTGGATTCTGGCGCTGCGTCTTCGCGACGAGCATCCAAGTCGAGATACGCATTCTGCTTGGAGAGACGCTTCATCAGCTTGTCCGATGGTCAACATCCTGCTAACTCCGCGATGTGCCAGAGCACGATGAGCGGAAAAGCTATTTCGAAATGATCGGCGAAATACTTCGCGAAGTAGCGGTGTTAGTTGGAGTCTTTCTTTTGCTGGACGTTGGGCTTGCGGCGTGGGAGGGCGAGTTGTCGCTGTCCCTCGCGCAGACTATTCTTCTGGTCATGGGGGATCTGCTTGGGAGCGCCGCTTTGGCATTTGTCGGAATGATGTTCGAGAGGCACCGCTAGCTACGGGGAACTAAGTTGATGAGACCGGCCGTTTTCATAGCGCTGATGCCAATGTGGCTCGGAATAGCCGCAGTGATTTTTTATGTCACCATCGGACGCAAGCTGGTAGCCAAGGAGCGCGCTGGACGCCTCGCGCGCGAGGCTGAGCGCAACAAGGCCAAGCCCACCACTGATTGAAACGGATATCCGGTGTGACGATTACGCGGCGGTGTCTTTGCCCGATACCAACTTCAGATACGAGGGGCGGGTGCGATGCGGGGTGCGCGGCGGCAGCGCATGAGCACGCTGCGCAGTCGGTATCACGCGCAACGGATGCGCTTCCTTCGCGGCGCCCGATAGACGCGTGCTGATTTCCTGCCAGGTTTTGAGGTTCAGCGGAATGCCGCAGTGACTGGATTCGACCTCGACACATTCGACGTTGGGTCCTTCGTCGATACAGCTATGCCATTCGACGATACCGTCGCTCTTCGTATAGATGCAGGTTTCGGGAACGTCGGGTGCGCTCTGTGGCAAGTCCAGACCGCAGGTGTCGCATGACTCGGTCACGCTCTCCATGCATTGCCCATGCATCATGCGCATCGCGGCGACGAATGGCCGTAGATACGGCGTCGTGTTGCCGAGCGCATGCTTAACGGGCGATCCGAGCAGGAACACCTGTTCGACCAGATTCGGATCCATCCGGGCTAGTTCTCGCGCATAGATGCCGCCCAAGCTGTGGCCGATGATCGCGATCTTGCGTCCACTCTGAAGACTTACTTCATGCAGGCGGTTTCGGAGCCGGTCGAGGGTCTTGGCCGGACAGTCGGCATTCATCCAGATGCCGGCATAAAAGACGCGATGACCTTCGGAGCGCAGTCGCGAGCCGAGTGGATAGAGGCTAGCGTCGCCCGCCATAAATCCAGGTATCAAAAGAACCGGGCGCCAATTCGCGCCGGATTTGCGGGTTTCGCCTGCTATCGAGTCACCACGGAAGCGGAGATATTCGCCAAAGATCCGAGCTTCACCGAGGATTTCAGAAAAGCCAAGTTTGGGGAATTCCAGCATCCATATCACCTCCCCTCCTATTCATTAGACGGTCGAGGCCCGGTCCGGCTTCACTAGCTGAGAAGCATAGACTGTGCCCAAAATAACCATGAAGATTGGGCACTTCGGCCAAAATCAATCACGCAAAACGCGAAAGGATCCCCCCGCCCTTCGACAAAACAGTTGTTTTTCGAGCAGGGCCGCCGATCCAACTTAGAGCGTCATTTGACTTTCAGCGTCGGCCTGTACGATGACATTCGTGCGCGACACTACTTCAGATGGTCGCTTGTGCGTTCGGTGCGGCGTCGCTATCCGTCGAGCAGCTTCGCGAACGTACGCCGATACGAATCGTTCCGGTGATGTGATCGCAGCGCAGGAATTCAACCGAGGAACTTAAAATGGATGGCGTCGTTGATGGGGACAGCCACTTTATGGAGCCGCTCGATCTGTTCGAGCAGCATGTAGAACCGCGCTTGCGCGAGCGCGCGGTCCGGATTGCGCAAGACCCCGTGACCCATAAACGCGCGATGGTGGTGGACGGCAAGCCAATGCGGCTGCGCGATGTCGACGAAGTCCTTGGCATCCTCAGTGGATATGGGCAAAAGGAAGAGGGCGGCACCATCAGCACCTTCGACCGCTACGCTGCCTACAGCTCCGAATGGCAGGACATGGCGGCGCGCACGCGCTTTCTCGACGCGGAGGGAATTGCGAGTCAGGTCATCTATCCGACCCTCGGCATCATTTGGGAAGGCGAGGTGAGCGATCCGGAACTGGCCGATGCGTTGTGCCGAGCCTACAACCGATGGGCGTTCGATTTGGTCGCGAGCCATCGTGAGCGCCTGTTTCCCGCGGCGCATATTTCGATTCGCGAACCCGCGCTTGCAGTGAAGGAGTTGCGGCGCGTTGCGAAGCTCGGATGTCATGGCGCGTTTATCGCGGCGATGCCGATAGGCGGTAAGAGCTTCGGCCATCCGGACTACGATCCGGTCTGGGCCGCGGCGCAGGACCTCGACATCGCGATCGCGCTGCACGTGGTCTCGCATCATCACTACATGGGCAGCGAGTTTTATCGCGAGCCGAAGCCCGGGCTGATGTACTTCACGATGAATCTGCTGCAGGACGCGCGTCAGTCGCTTCTCACGATGCTGATCGATGGCGTCTTCGAGCGCTTTCCGCGACTGCGCGCCGCCACCATCGAAGCGATGGCTGGATGGGTGGGCGAATGGCTCGAACGCATCGACTATCGCTACAAATACATGGGTCATACGTCGGGAATGAAACGGCCGGTGGCCGAATACTTCGCCCGCAACATCTGGATCAGCGGAGATCCGGAAGAAAAGATGTTCAAGTACGTCGTGCAATTCGCCGGCGACGACAAGTTTTTCATCGGTTCCGACTACCCGCACGCCGAGGGGTTTGTTCATCCGGTGGCCAAGGCCCGCGAGTATCTAAAGGATTTGCCCACCGCTTCGGTCGAAAAGATTCTGTCGAAAAACGCGCGCGACTTTTACCGGCTCTAAAATTGTGAAAGCGCTAATCATCGGAGGGACCGGGCCGACCGGCCATTACATCGTCAATGGGCTGCTGCGACGCGGCTTTGATGTCGCGATGCTGCATACCGGGCGCCATGAGGTCGCGCAGATTCCGGATAACGTCGAGCATGTCCACACCGACCCGTTTTCCGAGGTCGCGCTGCGCGAGGCGCTCGGCAATCGCACCTTCGATCTGACCGTCGCCGCGTATGGACGCCTGCGCCGCATCGCCGAGGTGATGGCGGGCCGCACCGGACGCTTTATCTCCATCGGAGGCGCGCCGGCATACCGCGGCTACATGAATCCCGGCGTGCTGCATCCGCAGGGCCTGCCGATTCCGGCCACGGAGGATTCGACGCCGTTGCTCTCGATCGAGGAGGAAGACACCAAGGGATGGCGCGTGGTGAAGACCGAGGAAGCCGTGTACGCGCATCATCCGGGCGCGACGCATTTTCGCTATCCGCATCTTTACGGGCCGTATCAGATCGCACCGCGCGAATGGAGCATCGTGCGGCGCATCCTCGATGGTCGCCGCGCCATCATCGTTCCCGAGGATGGCCTCTCGATTAATCATTGCGGCTATGTCGAGAACGCTGCGCACGCGATCCTGCTCGCGATCGACAAGCCGGAAGCGTCGTCGGGGCAAATCTACAATTGCGGCGACGAGCGCGTGCTGACGCTGCGCCAGGTCATCGAAGTGATCGCGCGCGCTCTCGGCGCCGATTTGGAAATCGTGTCGATGCCGTGGCAGTTCGCGATTCCCGCGCGTCCGATGATCTCGCAAGCATCGACCACGCATCGCGTGCTCGACCTGACCAAGCTCAAGATGCAGCTCGGATATAAGGATGTCGTCGCGCCGGAGCGCGGACTCGAAATCACCGCGCATTGGCTCAAGGCGCATCCGCTCGATCCGAACGGCGGCGAAGCGAAGATTCTACAGGACCCTTTCGACTATCGTACCGAAGACGAACTCATCGCTGCGTGGAAAAATCTGTGCGCGCAGATGCCGAAAGTGAAATTCGCGCGCGAGCCCGGCTATACCGCGGCATACAGCGGCCCTGGCGGCAAAACCCGCTCCAACCCCGTCTGAAATGAGGTGACATCATGGCAATCAACGTCGAAAAAATCGGCAACATCAAAAATCAGCTCGGCGAAGGTCCGGTGTGGGATGTCGCGGAGAAGGCACTGTACTGGATCGACGGTAGTGCGCCCGCGATTTACCGCCTTAATCCGAAGACCAACGAAGTCAAGGAATGGAAGACCCCGAAGCCGATCGGATCGTTTGCGATTCGCGAAAAAGGCGGCGCCATCTGCGCGATGACGGACGGTTTCTACTTCTTTGACTTTGCGACCGGCAACGCGACGCCGGTGAAGGATGGCATCGTCGCGAAGTCCGGCACCACCTTCAATGACGGCAAGACCGACGCGCGTGGACGCTTCATCGCGGGCACGCTCGACTCGAAATTCAAGGAATCGGCAGGCTCGATCTTCAGCCTCGATGCGTCACTGAAATGTAGCGTGCTGGAACCCGCCATCGGATGCACAAACGGGCCGTGCTTCAGCCCCGACAATCGCACGTTCTATTGCTCCGACAGCGTGAGCCGCACGATCTCGGCATACGATTACGATGTCGCCAGCGGCAAAGTCTCGAACAAGCGTGAGTTCGCGAAGGTCAAAGGACTCGGCGGCGTGCCCGACGGCGCCACCATTGACGCGCAAGGTAATATGTGGTCGTGCATCGCGGGCGGCGGCAAGATTGTATGCTTCGCGCCCGACGGCAAAATCGCGCGCACGGTTGAAGTTCCGGTGCCCATCATCACCAGCGTGATGTTCGGTGGCGACAACCTCGACGTGCTGTATGCGACCTCGATCGGCAGCAAGACTCTCGGCATGGAGCCGGGTCCCGACGGGGGCGCGCTGTTCAAGATCACGGGGCTCGGCGTGAAGGGCAAGCCCGAGCCGCGCTTCGCAGGGTGAGGAGGAGTCGAACTTCATAGCTCGTGAACCCTCCGTCTCTTAAACCCTCACCCGATGGGTGAGGTTGGTTCCGAGTCCGCGAGGAACCTGGAGCGGGACCTTATTCAGCGCGTCCTCGCGCGATTATGGAATTCTGGTTCTTTGCCTGGATGCGATGCCTCATTCGCAGAACCAAAATTCCTGAATCGCGCGCGCAGCGCGCGCTGGATAAGGTCCCTCGCCTGATTGCTCGCAGACTCGCAACCGGCCTCCCCCATCGAGGGAGAGTGAAAGAAGATCGGGCGAATGACGGGACATCGGCGCACTGATGAACCCTATTCGCCGAGAGTTTCCGCAACTTTCTGAAGCACATCCTCCAATGCGAGGAGCACCTCGTGATTCCAAAAGCGAATGACGCGGAATCCCTGGCCAGCCAGAAAATTCGTTCTCCGCTCGTCATACTCGGCGCTATCGAGATGTTGTGAACCATCCAGTTCGATGATGAGTTGCTTGTCGATGCAGCAGAAGTCGACGATGTACGAGCCGATAGGATGCTGCCGTCGGAACTTGAGGCCTAAGAACTTGCGCGCACGCAGTTGAGTCCACAGCGTATATTCTGCGTCGGTTTGTTCGCGCCGCAGCCTCCTGGCCTCGTCGCGTTCCAGCCCGTGCCTATTTCGTTCGGTGTCTTGCATTCTCGAGACGGCGTTAACTAGTGGTTATAAACTGTCGACACTTATTGCAAGCGGTATTCCCCGATCTTCTTTACTCTCTCCCGATGGGAGAGGCGGGTTGCGAGTCTGCGAGCAATCAGGCGAGGGACCTTATCCAGCGCGCGTCTGCGCCGCGATTCAGGAATTCTGGTTCCGCTCTGCTACACAGAAACAGAAGAAGGAGCAGTCAGAAGAATTCCATAATCGCGCGAGGACGCGCTGACTAAGGTCCCGCTCCAGCCCGCTCGCAGAGCCTCGCGGGCAACCTCACCCATTGGGTGAGGGCGAAGAAGAACGGGCGAGGAAAAGACAACCCGTTACGCGATCACCTCGTATGGGCGCATCATCTCGTTGTCTTCGTGCTCGAGGATGTGGCAATGCCAGACGTAGCGGCCCGTATAGCCCTCGAATCTCACGATGATGCGCGTCACCACGCCCGGGTTCGCGCGCACCGTGTCTTTCCATCCGGCTTCGTTGGGCTCCGGCGGAGTCGCGTCGCCGGTGAAGCGCAGCTTGCCGCGCATCTGATAGTCGAATTTGTCGAAGCGGCGGCGATCGAGGATCTGAAACCGCACGAGGTGTAGATGTATCGGATGCGCATCGTCGGTGAGATTGATGAGGTTCCAGATCTCGACCGTGTTGAGGCGCGGCTTTTCCGTGATGGGATCCATCCAGCGCTTGCCGCCGAGCAGCATGGTCATCGGCTCGGCGACCTTATTGTCCCATTCCATCAGCGATAGCATCCGGTTCTGCACCGCTTCCGATTCCGGCGTCTTCGGGACCGCGCGCAGCGCAGGCGGCATCGCGTTGGTGTCCTTGGTGCCGCTCGAGGCGACGCGAAACTGCATGATGTCGAAGTACTCGCTCATCAGATTGACGTTCTTGCCGGCCCGGTCGCTGAAATCGACGATGATGTCGGCGCGCTCCGCCGGCGCCATGAACACGCTCTCCAACTCGACCGGCGCGGGCAGCAATCCCGAATCGGTGCCGATCTGATGAAACGGGCGGCCATCGGAAAACGAGAAGCGGAAGAAGCGCGCGTTCGCGGCGTTGAGCACGCGGAATCGATACTTGCGCGGCTCGACTTCGAGATACGGCCACGCCTTGCCATTGACCATCATGACGTCGCCGAAGAATTCCGGAATCCACGGCGCATCGGCGTTCGCCGAAACCGGATAGTAGAGCTGGCCGTCGGGATCGAACATGCGATCCCAAATCACGAGCGGGATCTCGTACTTGCCCGAGGGCAGGTTGAGCGCGGCCTCGACCTCATCGTGAATGATCACCGCGCCTGCGAGGCCGGCGAAAATGTTGAGCCGGTTAATTCCCATCGCGTGGTCGTGATACCACAGCATCGCGGCGTCCTGAGCATTGGGATAAAACGCGGTGGCGGATTTACCTGGCGTGTACCAATTTTCCGGATAGCCGTCGCTCTCCGGCGGGACCTTCGCGCCGTGCAGATGCACTACGGTGCGCGAGTCGGGCAGCCCTTTCTCCGCGCCGTGCAGGTTATGATCGATGGGCAGGAAATGCTTGTCCGGCAGCGCGTTGGCCCATTCGACGAGGAACGGCTGGCCGCTTTGCGTCATGAATGTCGGTCCCGGCACGACGCCATCGAAGCCCCATTGCCGCGCGGGTTTCAGATCGCGATGCAGCTTGGTGAAGGACTCGCGCATCTCGATGCGATAGAAGGGGATTTTCTTCGCGGGATCATCGGGACGAGGCCGCATTCCAATCGGACGCGCGATCGGCGGAATCGGCATCGGATCGACGTAGCGCGCGAGCGAGGTGGGATTGAGCGTCGGACGCGCGGGAGCCTCGCGGACCTTAGGCATCACGGCGGCGTCGGCGATCATCGCGCGAGGCGTGAGCAATCCCAATCCCATCAGGCCGGTGGTGCGGATGAAGCGTCGTCGAGTCAGAACTTTCCCTTTCGTACGAATGAAAATGGCCGGAGGACGACAAGCATCTTCCGGCCATTCGAGCGAATCTTCAAGCAGCTAGGGCGTGGTCGTAGACTTCGCGGGCTTCTTCTTCACGATGTCGCCCGTACCCGGATCGAGGTAGATGGCCTTGTTTTGTCCCACCTTATGCGTGAAATCGAGCATGTTGGTGATCGAGTTGGAACTCGCGTCGAAGGAACCGCCGCCGATGCGCTCGCCGCCTAGCCAGTTGTCTTCGATGAAGGTGATGACGGAAGCCTGATTGGTCACGCTATGATCGACGAAGTTGGCCTTCGCGTACGGCGAGATTACCAGGAAGGGGAGGCGCGGTCCGAAGCCGCATCGACCTTGCGCATGCGTCGTGGCAGGGTTGATGCCCGGCAGCGCGAGGTCGCCATTGCCGCACTTTCCGGTGCCATTCAGCTCGTCCATCGCGGTCGCGGACTGATTGACGATAGGCGACATCTGATGGTCGTACCATCCGTCCGAGTCATCATAAGCGATAACGATCGCGGTTGAATCCCATTCCTTCGACTGCTCGATGGTATTGATCGTATCGACAATAAAGGTTTGCTCATCTATCGGATCGGAGTAGCCGGCGTGACCATCCTGGTAGCCGGGCGCCTTAAGAAATACCACCGATGGAAGGGCATCCGCGTTTAGCGCGGTGAAGAAATCATCGCTGTCGTACTGATGATTGGCGCCGGTAGCATCCGCGGCGCCGATCGTGACTCCCTTCGTCGGCACATTGTGCATCGGGTTTGCGGTGCTCACATAGTACTGGAAGGGCTGATGATGCGGGATGTAGTCGTCCTTTTTAGTGTTGGTGATGGTCGACGTGTGACTCCGCAAGCATAACGTGGTTCCGTTCGCATTCGTGGTGCTTAGATTGAAGCCGCCTTCGAAGAATCCCCACGTGATGTCTTTGGCATTGAGCAGGTCGCCGATGTTCTTGCCGCTGAACTGCAAAGTCTCGCCAGTGGTGGTGGAACACAGATCGCCCACCGGATCCGCATCACCGACATCCGTAAGACCGCCGTTGCCATCGCTAACGGTCGCGCCGCCCGGGTTATTATCGGTCGTCACGCCATTGGTTTGGCCGGAGACCAGATTAATTGCGCCAACGGTCGAGGGGCCAAAATTCGTACCGAACGAATTGTCGCTCATCGCGAAATGCTGTGCATAGTTCCACAGCGCGGTGACCGTGTTGCCGTCATAGTAGCCCATCACGACTCCCGTAGTCTCAACAATCGAAGGCGGGGGGCTGGGCGGCGGCCCTGCGGTCCCGACGCTGGCGGGAAAGAGATCCATCAAACCGCCATCGAATGCCATCTGTTCCGGCCCGTAATCGTGATCCTGATCGTTGGTTGCCGCCTGCGTGCGATCGAGGCGAAACGGATTGGTCGCGCCCGCACTGCTCATTGTGTTGTTAGCGGTATTCAGGTTCGGATTGTTGGTGAGCAGCAGTCCCGAGAGTCCGTTGACGGCGGGCGTATTCGCGGCGGCCGTAAAGGTCGGTTCGCCGGTAGGATTGGTCGCCACCGGGTAGGTGCCGAAATAATGATCGAATGAGATGTTCTCCTGGAAAATCACCACCAGATGCTGGATCGGAGTGGCAGTAGCCGGCCCGGATGAGGCCTTGTCGGGACTGTTCTCCTGCGGCAGACCGACTCCCGGCACCGTCGTCATCAGCGCGAGCGCAAGAGTTGCACAGGTCAGCTTTCGAAATCGCATTGTTTGAATTCCCCTCTCCCGGCTTCGAAAAAGTTGAGATCGCACGAATTAGAACCTGCGCACCATGGCAGGGGAATGTGGCGGGAGAATTAACCATCGAGATCGAAAATATAAAATGGCGATGTCGAAAAGGTGATCGAGGTATTACGACTCGCTAACGCTGTGTGTAGGGAACTGAAACGGGAGCAATCCAGCCTGTCCGCAAGCATCGCATCGGACAGTCAGGTTTATGGCCACGCGCCCCCCTTCCCCGGAATCGAAGAGAGTCCGCGGACGTATCTATCTGTAGGAACAGCAAATCAGATATTTGCAAAAACAGAGGACGCCGGCTGGCGTCCTGAATGCAGGTGCCGCGGTCGTTAAGCCGCAATTTCGCAGCTCCTCCGCTCCGCTCGTCATTCTCCCGCTTGCCGGCGCTGTGACACGATGAACATCAAACGAATCATCATCGGCGCGCTTTTGGTAGCATCTTTGGGCTTAGCCGGATGCTTTGGTCCCGGCGGTGGCTGGGGATATCCAAACTATGGATATCCAGCCTACGCGGGCGCTCCGATCTACGAACGCAATGTCTATCCAGCATACCGCTACGGCGGATGGGCTCATCCTAGTTATGATCGCGCTGGATGGGGCGGATGGCACGGCCCGGGCGCGTACGGATACCATCATGGAAACGCGGTTGCGCATGCCGGCCACTTCAATCGCCGGTATCGGTAGATAAAGACCCGGCAGGTCGAATCGTGCTAACATGATGTTGCGGCGCCCGAATGGGCGCCGCCGTCATTTCTGCGCTTCCCCCGTTGTTCGGGGGAAGTGGGCCAGCGCGATTTATGCGTTGCTGCACGCATAAATCGTGATGGGCCGATGAGGGACCTTAACTCTGGATTCTTGCTCTGCAGCTCCCGCTCGATGGACACAAAATGAAAAAACAAACCCACTCGGGCGCGGCGGATTTCATTTAAACCGCCAACGTCGAAATCCGTCAAAAATCCCTCTGAAAACACGCAAATGCGAGCCTAAATTATCCAAGCCGCGCCACGTTCGCGCTGCATGGTCGGCTTCCTGACGCTTCGTCCCATTCGAGGTATCGAGCCCCGACGCCCTACGTATGTCTAGGTAGGAGCAAGGAAAGAAGAAAAGAGTCGGAAATCATAACTTCCAAACAGGGACGCCCGCCGGTGTCCCGAATGCGGGTGCGGCCTTGCTAAACCTGCAATCACGCAGTCCTCCGCACCTCGACGTTCGCCTCGCCAGCCGGCGCAAAGACAATCATGAAGATGAGTATCAAACGACTAATCGTTGGTCTGATGTTAATTGCGTCATTGGGTACGGCCGGATGCTTCATCGGGGTCCCGGGCGGTGGATGGGGCCATCATCATCACTATGGATACTATCGTTAGGCCGATGAGTTGACCTCATGGCAACCTCCGCTGACTGATGGCGGTAGAAATGCTAATCTGACGGTGCGGCGCCTCGAAGGGCGCCGCAGTCGTTTCGAGCGATGCGGATGAATGGGAAATTACATAAACGAAGCCACCGCGAGCATCGCGAGCGGTGGTCCTGAGCGCTGCGCGAAGGACCTCAAACGCGATTACAAAGGTGCAAAAAACAAACCCACTCGGGCACAGCCGCCTCAAGTATCGAAAATGACGGAACAGAGTCAAATGGTCTATGGAAATGCTGGACAATTTAAGAATCGACATGGGTGAAAATCGAAAAACAAAGCCATTCGAGGAGTTCTTCAGCACTCCACCACTGGCGCGCCAGGACGCACGCCAGCTCACATCCGTCTGAGCACTGAAAAGTGCAAAAACAAACCCACTGCTGGGGCAGGAGAAGAAACGGCGTAACTATGTGAAATCGCTACGGATTTGTCACATCTACCGACACAATGTTAGGGCAAAGTGTCCATCAGTCATGCCCCTCCGGCTCCCCTCTCCTTCAGGGAGAGGGGCTAGGGGTGAGGTCACTTTTCCCGCGAGCCGTAACTCACCGACAACCCCGCCCGGGCATCGGATTGGATCCCATACTGCGGGATCGGATACCGAAGACCATTCGAGGCCAGCCGCTTCATCCCCTCGATGGTTTTCGGAAGGAAGTGCGGCGGGATCGCCATCAGCATCTCCTCGTCCAGGACGCCGCCGTAGCGCCGTTCCGCATAGCACGGGATCGAGAGGCTCGGCTCGCCGGTCTTGAGCGCGCGGCCCCATGAATCCGCGCATGCCGACTCGCCTACGACGCCCCATTGGAATTTCTTGTAGCCCGCCCACTGCAGCCCGTTGATGAAAATGATCATCTGGCCCGGGGTTCCGTAGATAAGGCAGATGTCCGGCGGATCGAGGCGTCCCGACGCGAGCGGCGACACCGCCATCGCGAGGTAACGTCCGGTCGGCGCGGTGTCCATCGCATGCTGATGCGCCGAAGAATCTGCCAGCGTCGAGTACCATACGCCAGCCATCGCCTTGCCGGAGAGCCAGTCCTCGTCGCGTGGATGCAGCCCGATGACCGCGCCGCATTGCGCACCGACCAGGTCCTTCATCGTGATACCGACGGTCCATCCGAGCCGCGCGGCCTGCGCGACGATCTGGTCGGTGGTGTGAATCGACTTGGGGCGGCGAATCTTCGGGATCGCCTCCATCTCCTCGACCGTCGCGAACATCTTCATGCCGATGGGGGTGGTGCGAAGCCTCAGCAGCGCGTTGAGGTCATCGATGATGGCCTTCCAGTCGTAGGTGGTTTGCCGCGAAGGGGTTGCTTCGATTTTTTCTTGCGCCATAACCATCGGTCTAGCGAGGCGCGGATGCATTTGGCAAGCGCAATGCCTGGCCGCGGGGCGACTGCCATCAGGATGCCGCTGCGTGTCCGATTTGAGCGCATGACGGCCGAATGCCGCATCTCGAACTTGCAGCGATGGCGCCGACCGCTGATGCCGAGAAGTGATTGGCGATAGACATAGCTCGGCAATGATCGCCGAGGCACAGTCCGACGCGGTTGCGTCCGAGTGACATCCAGTCACGTTCGGCCACGGCACATTCCTTGTATATCCATTGGAGGCCCCCGCATTCGAGGCTCGATTTGCGTCACGCATGTCCCAGATTGAAACAAATCGCGAGATTCAGGGAACCCTCACATCGAGGCGTAATGGTCATTTCGTTGAAGAGACCGCGCGCGTGCCGAGCAACGCGACCGCGGCGAAGGCGGACACGGCGAGGACGGATACCGCAGACGCGAGCGATCATCTTAACGATGCCGCACAGCTATGCTCGGAGTTCCTCGCGAAGCTGAGTCACGATATGCGCACGCCGCTGAGTTCCATCATGGGCGTTATCCAGATGACGCTGGAAACCGCGCTCAGCGACACGCAGAAGGAGTTCGCCGCGACGGTCGCCGAAAGCGCACAGGCGCTGGTCTCGATGGTAGATACGATCGCCGACTTTTCCAGGTGCCTGGACCGGCCCGCCGCGGACCTGCACGCCTTGAGCCTCAAGCTCAACGGCAACGGAGCGGCTCACGGTTCCAACGGCAGTGCTACGAGTGCTGGCGCGCAGTCAGGGGGTGCCTCGATTCGAGGAGTGGAAGAGATGCTCGTAAAATCGCCCAATGGCCGAGCCCGGTCGTCGTTCAGCTTCTGCGGCTGCAGATTTCACCACCCGGGTTCCGGCCGATATGGCCAAGCTGATTCGCATCCTGGTCGCGGAAGACCATCTGATGAATCAGCGTGTGATGCTGCGGATGCTGGCGCGACTCGGCTATACCGCCGACGCGGTTTGTAACGGTGTCGAAGCCGTCAGCGCCCTGAAGCGCAGTCCCTACGACATCGTGCTGATGGACTGTCAGATGCCGGAACTCGACGGCTACGAAGCGACCCGGATGATTCGCAAGAGCGGCGGACGCTTCCAGAGCACGCCCATCATCGCGGTGACCGCCAACGCGATGGCGGGTGACCGCGAAAAGTGCCTCGCCTCCGGCATGAGTGACTACATGAGCAAACCGGTGCTGGCCCAGACCCTCGCCACCACGCTTGAAAAATGGATTTTGCCCGATGCCGCGGCAGGTTCCGCTCTCCCGGCCCATTCGCCGCCTGCCGCGGCTCCCCTTAGCGCTTCCGCGCAGGTCAGTCAGACGCAGATGCAACCGGAGCGTCAGCCTGCGGTGGCGCAGGCGCCGGCCCATCCGCCTGCGAACTTCAGCCCGGCTGTCGATGCGGGCGCGCTCGAGAACCTGCGCTCGATGGATGCCGGCGACGAAGGCTTCATGGCGAAAATCATCGAACTGTTCCTTGCCGACTCGACCGAGCGTATCGAAGGGATGAAGCTCGCCTCCGCTACGCGCGATGGCGACGCGCTGAGGCGCCTCGCACACGCGTTGAAGGGAAGCTGTGGACATTTCGGCGCGGCGCGTCTCGCTGCCTTATGCCACAAGGTGGAACAAATCGGCGCTGAGCAGCCGGCGGGCGATGCGAGCGAGGCGCTGCGCGAACTGAGCGCCGAAGCCGATCGCGTGCGCATCGCTTTGGAAGAAGCCAGAGACCTTGCGCCCGCGAATTCTGCCAATGCGAATTCCGCGATGAAGGAGGAGAACGACTAATGGCGCTCGCCGTGAAAATCGCGCAGCCCGATAGTGAGACCGGCGCGCAGAGTCCCTTCCTGAGGGAGCGCGACAACCTCGTCGCGGCGCTCAAAGGTAAGCGCTTCGCATTGTTCGGTTTCGATTCCGAAGAGACCCAAAAGCTGCGCGGCGCAATCGATTTCGCCAGCGCGCGGATGCATTCGATCGCTGACGACCCACGCCATCCGAGCCTCACCACGCTGGCTCCGTTCGATGCCTGCGTGTTGAACCTGTCGTCCGAAGTATCGAAGGTCGGCGGCGCGGGCGTCGACTTGCTCGCGATCAGCCGCAAGGCGACCGTGATCATCGGCGAGCGCGACGAGGTGCTGGGCCACGCATACTCGCTCGCCAGCGCCGCGCACGAATTCATAATCAGGCCGTGGACGCGCGAGGACTTCTTCCTGCGCGCCTTCATGGTGCTGCGCAACGCGCCTTCGGTCGTCTTCGATCAGCCCGGGCGCGATCCCGCCTTGCGGACAGAGCCGACCATCATCGTTGCCGATGACGACCGCACCACCATCATGATGGTGCAATCGATCCTGCGCACCTGGAAGATCAATTGCGTTGTCGCGCACAACGGTAAAGACGCGATCGAGCAGACCAAAAAGCTCAAACCGGATGCACTGCTGCTCGACGTTGGGATGCCCGACATAGACGGCTTCCAGGTCCTTGCCGCATTGCGCGCCGATCCGGCCACGCGCACTACGCCGATCGTGATGCTGACCGCGGCGCAAAGCGAGAGCGACATCGTGCGCGGGTTCGACCTCGGCGCCGACGACTACATCACCAAGCCGTTTCGCGCGCATGAGATGCTGGCGCGGCTCAAGCGGTTGGTGCGCAATCGCGCGGCCGCCTGAAGCATCCGCGACTAAGCCTGAATTGCCCGGCTTAATTGCTTGGCGATCAAGCGCCGTGATACTTTCTTCGGACGCAGGTTCCTGCGTCGGGCGGCGTACCCAAGTGGTTAAGGGAGAGGTCTGCAAAACCTCCATTCTGCGGTTCGAATCCGCACGCCGCCTCCATTCCCCTCTTCCCGACCCTTTGATCTCGACGAAGGCCGCTGCAACCCGCATCTGATTGCTTCCCTCCCTGTGTCTCTGTGCCTCTGTGGTTTCTCTGCTTCTCTTCCTACCGCGACATCACTTCGCGATAGTGCCGCCAGATCCCGCGCTGCGTGGTCTCATCGGTCTCATGTCCCGCGACGCCGCCATCCTCTTTCACCTCACGATGAAGCCCGCGTCTTAACACCAGCCATTCATTGACGCGGGCCTGAAAGCCGACCTGGTTGCGCTCGTATGCCTCGATATCGTCGGGGGCGACGCGTCCCGCGGGGCCGTGGATGACATAGGTCTCAGTCAGGCGGCGCTGATTGATCTCCTCGGGCGCACCTTTGAGCAGAGTTGGGAAGTACGAAATGATTGTCTCGTCGACGCTTACCGGCTGAATCACGCGGAACTGATTGAGGATGAAAATGAGGTTCGGGAAAATGCAGAAGTGCGGCGGACCTTCGGCGAGGATCTTCTCCGCGCGAGCCGCGCCATGGCGCCGCTGCATCGATGCGCGATATTGCGCGTCCGCCTCTTTGCTCCATGGCACTCCGGTGACGCGGCCGCCATTCTTCGTATGCACCGGGTTGAGATCGAGTTGCGCATTGCCGTTGCCGAGATCGCGCGCGAGCGCGTCGCTGCGTTCGCCGAACACCGACTCCATATCGGTGCGTCCCTTCATCATCATGACCATCGCGGCGTGATGCAAAATGTTGGGATGGTAGCCGTCGACGGAGTTCTCCAGCGCCATCTTCCAGTTGCCCTTGTACGAATGCTTGAGCACGCCGGAGCGCACGATGACCTCGCCTTCGGGCGCGAGATCGACAAACTGGTCGATGAGCCGCTTGGCGGGACCAAGATGCTCATCGAGCGACGGACCGCTAGCGATAAGGCTGGCGAAGATCAGTCCGCGATGGGTCCCGACGCGCGGCACCCAGCCGAGGCTGAAGTCACTCTTGCGGAAAGTCTCATCGTAGCCGCCCGCATAGGGCACACCTACCAGGTCGCCGCGATTGTCGTAGGTCCAACCGTGATAGGCGCATCGAAAGGCATGCGAGTTGCCGCGATCGCTCTGGCATACCGTATTGCCGCGATGCATGCATCGATTGAGCAGCAGATGGACCTTGCCGCCTCGTCGCGTGAGACGATAACCGGCTGCAGTCCGATCTGGCGCGTCACGTAGTCGCCCGGCTTTGGGACCTCGCTCTCATGCGCGACATAAATCCATTCGCGAGTCCAGATTTTTTCGAGTTCTTCGCGGAAGATAGCTGCATCGTAATAGACGCGCCCGCTGATGCGATCATTTTCGACTAGTTGGCGATAATTCACCGATGAAATCTGCATAGTCATGCCTCGGCGAAAGGAGTGCTAGATGAGAAACATAAGATTGGGAAGTGGTTCATTATTATTTATCAGTAGCACCTTCTTGGACTTAATCTTAAAGCTATCGCCATTCGGAATCAGTTTATGAATCGTGCTACCTGCCCATAGGTATTGTTGGTGATGATGTAGCTCAGCGAGAATGAAAGACGAGCTAACTGTCACCTCGCGATCGGTCACCTCGACTTCGATATTCGATACGAGACGCTTCAGGCGGGGCGCCTGTTCGCGCAACCATGAGGTTTCCTTCAGGCGCTGGATGCGCGCGCGTATCTGTCCACGTCGATCATAGATGATCGAGACGTTCTGCATTGGGTCGATGTCATCGGAGTTGCAAGGAACCCAGTAGGTCGCGTCCTCATCCCATAATGCCAGCCATTCGTCATAAGCATGCGCGTCCATAAGGCGCGCCTCGCGATACAAGAAACTCTCGATAGCGTTGCGATCGATATGCATCATTCCTCAGGTGGCTAGCCCCAGACCTCGCGCGCGACTTCCACAACACGAAGTAGCTTCGCACGTTGTTCATCGAACGTAAGCTTGTTGCCGGGAGCGGTGCTGGCAAAGCCACACTGAGGACTTATGCCTAGCTGATCAAGATCGATGTACTTCGAAGCTTCATCGATGCGCCGCTTAAGGTCATCTTTCGATTCCAATTGCGGAAGCTTGCTCGACACGATTCCCAGCGTCACAGACTTATGCCTGGGCACGAAGCGCAGCGGCGCGAAGGTTCCGGCGCGCGCGGTGTCGTATTCCAGCATATAGGAGTCGACGTTAATCTTGTTGAATAGCATCTCTGCAACCGGATCGTAGCCACCCTCGGTCAACCATCCGCTCTGATTGTTGCCGCGGCACAAATGCATCGCGATATGAATCGATTTCGGATGATTCGCGATCGCGTCGTTGATGAGATTGGGATACACATTGTAGAGAATATCGTCAGCGTTGCGGCCGCCCGTGTTGATCTGCGCTTGCCGCCTGGGATCGCATGCTATCGCGATGGGAACTTCGTCGAGCTGCACGTAGCGGCATCCGGCGGCGGCCAGCGCGGGCAACTCTTTCTGAAACGCATTGACCACGTCGGCACGCAGCGCGTCGAGTTCGGTGTAAGCCTCCTTGCTGACGTAGCGCCCGTCGACTGAATGGATGCTGGTCGGCGACGGGATCGTCATCTTGACGGTATGCTTGGTGAGCGACTGGGTGAACTTGAACTCGTCGGCGTGAATCGGCGCGGTCCACTGCAGGCGGCCTTTTATCTTGAGCAAGGGAACCGCGATCTTGTTGCCCTGATCGTCGACGAAAAACATCCGCTGTGATTCGTAATAGACCTCGGCACCCTTGAGCCCGCGGCATGCGAAGTCGGTGTAGAACACGCCGCGCCGATACTCACCATCTGTGATCGATTGCAGCCCGACCTCCTCCTGAAACGCGACCGCCTTGCGGATGTTCTCATCCTCGATCTTGCGCAGCTCGGCGGCGGAGAGACGGCCGGCTTCGTTTTCGGCGCGCGCCTTCAGCAGCTCCGGTGGTCGCAGCAGGCTGCCGATATGCTCGGCGCGAAATGGGGGATTGTGCGGCGAATTGCTTGCCATATGCGCTCCTTGAACGATCGCATCTGGTCGTTTCAATCTGCATAGTTCAAATCGCGCATGGGTGCCAAACGCATCCGTGATATTGATGTGGTTTAATGGGGAGCTGCTATTGCGGCGGCGCAGCGCCGCCGGAGGTCACGACGAATTCGACGCTGCACGCACCTTCATCCGTTCCGAAACAGAGATCGCTGATTGTGCCGCTATGCGCGGGCTCTTCGCTCACCACGGGCGGACAGATCCAGTTGCCCCCGGAATTGCGCAGCGCGACCGCGAAGTAGTGTCCCGCGGGGAGTTGGCCCGTCGAGCCGCGGCTGATCGTCTGCGCGATGTCGAAGCCGTCGTGACCGCCGCCTGGCGTGAACTGCATCAGGAACAGTTGCCATCGCGATCGCGAAGTCATCGTGACCCGATAGTTCATCGGCTGCTGCGATGAGAACACCGGCTTGTCACGGCATAGCCACGGCCGCGGCTCCGCAGCATGCGCGGATGACGCGATCGCAATCGCAAAAATCGATGCGAGGAGCGCGATACGCCTCACGCGCACGCCTCGCTCATCGCGATCAGGTCGGCGACGATCTTGCCGAGGTTCGAATCCTTCGGCGAGAAGACCGCGCGCACGCCGAGGTCTAGCAGCGCCGGGCGATCTTCTTCGGGAATGATGCCGCCCATCACGACTTTCACCTCGCTCGCCCCGCGCTGCCGGAGCAGCGCCAACGTCTCGCGCGCGATCGCCATGTGCGCGCCCGCGAGGCTCGACACCGCGAGCAGATCAACGTCTTCCTGCAACGCGGTTTCGACCAGTTGCTCGGGCGTCTGTTTGAATCCCGCCAGCACGACCTCCATGCCGGCCTGCATACACGCCTGCGCGAGCAGCTTGACCGCATTGATGTGACCGTCGAGGCCCGCTTTGCCAATCGCGATGCGGATGCGGCGCGACTTCGCGTCGATGGTGGGAATCTTGAGCTGCGCACTCGCGGAGGATCGTTCGAGGATGATCGGAGTGTAGCGCCCGCGCGTCACCCGCTCGAGCGAGGCGGTCCATTCGCCGACGGTGCCGCCGGCGCGCGCGAGATCGAGCGTCGGATCCATTATGTCGCCGTTGTCGCTCGCAGCGCGCTCGAGTTTTTCCCGCGCTGCGCCCACCGCGCGATTGTCGCGCGACTCACGCCACTTACTTATCGAGGCGATTCGTTCGCGCGCGATCGTTTCGTAATCGACCGCATCATCTATATGCGCCGCTCGCGGTGCGAGACCGATCTCACCGGGGAACGCGTTCACGCCAATCTGCGTGATCTCTCCCGATTCGAGTTTGCGCTGGCGCTCAGTGAGCTGACGCGTCAGTTCCGAGCTGACCATGCCGATCGATTTCGTGTATCCGGCCTCGCGCATACGGATCGCGATCTCTCGAGCGCGCTCCATCGTTTCGTTGGTCATCTTTTCGATGATCTTGCTGCCCTCGAAAATGTCACCGCATTCGGTGATGCCGGTCTCGTGCATCAGGACCTGCTGCGTGCGCAGTCCGATCAGCTGTTCTGCTTGATCGGGGAGCGACATCGCCTCGCGGAAGCCCGGCAGTTGCAGCGCGTTGACCCGCGCATCGGCGGACAGCACGACCGGCAGCGCCTCGTACGCGATGCGCAGGATGTTCACCTCGGGCTGCTGCTCGGTCAGCGTGAGGGAGCGCACCTGGCATCCGGCGCGGAACAGCACACCATCGATGCCGTACTCGGATTTGCATAGCGCCGGCCATAATTTGAAGTACGCACGGATTTTGCAAATTTCCGGCACCAGTTCGATGCCGCTGTTGATGAAAAACGAAATGCGCTTGACGGTTTTCTCGAAATCGCCGGGCTTCACTTCCTTTCGCAGCGCATCGAGCAGCAGCACTGCGTTGCCGAATGCGTATCCAATTTCCTCGGCCGGTCCGGCGCCTGACTCCATGTAGTGATATCCACACACATTGATTGGGTTCCAGTTGGGCGCGCGTGTGACCGCGAACTTGACCAGATCGGTGGAGAGCCGCAGCGAAACCTCCGGATGAAAAATCGAGGTGCCACGCGCGACGAATTCCTTCATCAGGTCGTTCTGCGTGGTGCCGCGAAGCTGATCCCATGCGACGCCCTCCTTCTCCGCGACGACCAGGTACAGCGCGAGCAGGAACGGTGCGGTGGCGTTGATGGTCATCGAGGTGTTGATCGATTCAAGCGGAATGCCCTCGAGCAGCTCCTCCATGTCGCGCCAATGACTTATCGATACGCCGGCTTTACCAACCTCGCCGCGCGCAACGGGAGCATCCGGGTCGTAGCCGTTTTGGGTGGGAAGATCGAAGGCAATCGAGAGGCCCTTCTGGCCCGCCTTCAGGTTTTGATGAAACCGCTGATTGGCTTGGCGCGCGTCGCCGAAACCCGCGTAGGTCCTGATGATCCACGGCTCGCGTTTGGGCGCGGGTTTTTCGGTTTTTGCCTCGGGCATCGACGGCTCTCCTGATGGCGTCGGACAAGGGTATCCAGCGAGGATGAATTGGTCCAGAGCGCGCCGGCGAACTTGAGTTGCACCAGGTATGGCCTTACCATTGACGGTATGGCCTCAGCGATGATCAAAACAACGTACAGTCTCGATCCGGAAACGGTTCGAACAGTTGAGCGACTGGCGGCGCGATGGAAGGTATCGAAGTCGGAGGTATTGCGCAGAACAGTTGCTGCCGCGAAGGACCATTTGGCCGAGGATCTGACTCCGATGGAAGCACTTCGGAAAGTACAAAAAGAATTGAACCTTTCCGCAAAACAAGTCCGCGAATGGCAGGCCGAAACCAGGCGCGAAAGGCGAGCCTCGGACCGGAGCCGCGAATGGCTGCGCCGCTGATTCATTTGGATACGGGGTTTGTTATTGGCTCCCTCCATCCCGGTTCACGCGAAGAAACGCAACTGGATCGATGGACATCGCGCGGGGTCCGCGTTGGTATGAGTGCCGTCGCATGGACCGAGTTCCTGTGCGGTCCACTGAACCGGACGCACCCTGCGCTAATCATGAGGATTGTCGGTGAACCGGAACCGTTCATTACCGGAGACGCAAACGCGGCAGCGGAGTTCTTCAATTCATCGGGGCGGCGGCGCGGAATTCTGCGTGACTGCATGATTGCCGCGACGGCGGTTCGACTTGGCGCCGCGCTCGCGACGACGAATCCGCGCGATTTTCAAAAGATGAGCGGCCTCGTCGTCAATCCTGACTGGTAGCCTCGGCTTTATCCGAAGACTTATCGACGTCACTCGCCAAGTCGCGCGCGAGCGTGCGGATGAGCTCGCCTCCCGAGATGCCGCGCAGCATCGGCAGTTCGATCAGCGGCGCTGATGCCTCTGAACGAAGTTGCGCGAGCGCCTTGTCCGCTTCCTTCGCGCGATCGAGTTCGGCGCGCGCGATTTTCGCGAGGTATTCAGCATCCGCGGGTTTTCCGTTTGCGATCAGCTGCTCCTTCAATTTCGCGACATCGCGATTGGAAAAGCTGGGCGCCCGGGTGCGATTGAAAACGATCGCGGCCGGATTGATTCCCACCTCCCGCAACGCCACCACGGTCTCGAGAGTCTCGGAAATCGGCAGTGGTTCGGGCGTCGTGACGAGCACGATCGCGGTCTCATGCCCATCGCGCAGCGCGCGAATGATGTTGCCTGCCTCGCGGCCAACCACGCTGTCGCCAAAGGTCTGTTGCGCTGCGCTCGGCATCTTCAGCAGGCTCAGCGCCTGACCGCTCGCGGGGCCATCGACGACGATCAGATCCCAATGATCGCGGCCGCCGAGTTTGCGCTCGGCTTCGTAATAAATCTTGCCGAGCATCATCAGCTCTTTGAGGCCGGGCGCCGCGTTGACGAAGAACTGATAGAGGCGACTGGCGAAGACCGCACGCATTACGGCGCGGGCGGGTATGACGAGCTTCAGATATTCCTCCAGCGAATGACGCCCTTCGAGGACCATCGCGAAGAGCCGATCCGACACCATCACCGGTTCGTAGGCGGGCTTGACGCCGAACGCATTCGCCATCGGCGCGCGTATATCGGTCTCCATCGCTAGGACCGAATTTCCGCGCTCCGATGCCGCCAACGCGAACGCCGCGCTGACCGAGGTGGTGCCGACTCCGCCCTTGCCGAGCAGAAACACGACGCGGCGGCGCAGGAGGTCGGCAATCATGATGTGCGAGGATTGAACTACTGCCGTTACTTTACCAGCGCAGGATGTTCGCGCCCCAGGTCAGGCCGCCTCCGCACGCACACAACATGATCAGATCATTGTCTCGGATGCGCTTTTGTTCGAGCGCTTCGTCGAGCGCGATCGGAACCGACGCGGCCGAGGTATTGCCATATCGATCGATGTTAGTGAACACCTTCTCGGATGGAAGTCCGAGGCGGTCCGCGACCGCATTGATGATGCGCAGGTTGGCCTGATGCGGCACGATTAGATCGACGTCCTGAAGTTGTACGCCAGCGCGCTCGGCGACGTCGCGCGAAACCTCTTCCATGCTTTTGACCGCGATCTTGAACAACTCGGGACCCTTCATCTGGATCGAGTCGGCGGGATTGCGACGAATTTCCGAATCGAGCGAGGCGCGGGTTCCCGTCGCGCGCACCGAAAGGAGATCCCAATATTTTCCAGAGGAGCGCAGGAGGCTTCCGAGAACTCCGCGCTGCCCCGGCTCCGCGATGAGCATCGCAGCGCCGGCGCCGTCTCCAAACAGTACGCAGGTGCGACGATCGTTCCAATCGACCATCGTCGAAAGCGCATCGGTGCCGACCACAAGGACGCGGCGATAGTCGCCCGCGCGAATCGATGAATCCGCCACCGAGAGCGCATAGACGAATCCCGAACACGCTGCGGCAACGTCGAATGCGGGAATCGAGTCGACGCCGAGCGCCGCTTGCAGCGAGCATGCGAACGACGGGAACCCGTATTCGGAAGACACCGTGCCGACGACGATCGCATCGAGGTGGCCGGGTTCGATGCCCGCGCGCTCCATCGCGATGCGGCTTGCTTCCGCGGCGATATCGACCAGCGACTCGCCGCTCCGCATCAGGAAGCGCGAGCCGATGCCGGTGCGGGTACGAATCCACTCATCGGAGGTATCGATCGCGCGGCTCAAATCGTTATTGGACATCGCCGTGCGAGGCGTCGCGCGGCCGGTCGAAACTATTCGCGAACCCATCCCCGTCTCCGCTCAGGCCCCGCGCCGGAAGGCGAGGGTGGTGTTGGTGCCGCCGAAACCGAAGGAGTTGTTCAGCGCGATACGGATTTTTTTCTCGCGCGGCTTGTTCGGCACGTAATCGAGGTCGCACTCCGGATCGGGATGCTCTTGATTGATGGTGGGCGGCATGATGCCGCGGTCGATCGCGAGTACGGTGAAGACCGATTCGATCGCACCGGCCGCACCGAGCGTGTGCCCGGTCATCGACTTGGTCGAGCTTACGCCGATTTGCGCGGCGCGCTCGCCGAAAATTTTCTTGATCGCCTGCGTCTCGGCAATATCACCCTGCGGCGTCGAGGTACCGTGCGCGTTGATATAGTCGACTTCGCCCGGGTCGAGGTCGCTATCCTTCAAACAGATCTGCATGCACTTCGCCGCGCCGATTCCTTCGGGCGAGGGCGAGGTGATGTGATAGGCGTCGGAGTTGGTGCCGTAGCCGCATACCTCGGCGAAGATTTTCGCGCCACGCGCCAAGGCAGCCTCGCGCTCTTCGAGGATCATTGCCGCGGCGCCGTCGGCCATCACAAATCCGTCGCGTTCCTTGTCGAAGGGGCGGCTCGCCTTCTCGGGCTCGTCGTTGCGCGTCGAGAGCGCGCGCATCACGGCAAATCCTCCGAGGCCCAGCAACGTCAGCGCAGCCTCCGCGCCGCCGGCGATCGCTGCATCGAGATAGCCCATCTTCACCATGCGATAAGCTTCGCCGATTGCATGGCTTCCCGATGAGCATGCGCTGGTGGTGGCGAAGTTCGGACCGCGCATGCCGTATTTGATGGAAATCTGGCCGGGCGCGAGATTCGCGATCAGCTTGGGTATAAAAAATGGCGTGATGCGCTTCAGCCCGGTCTTGAGAAATTCCTTGTGATACTCCTCGATGGTGCGCAGGCCGCCGATGCCGACCCCGATCAGCACGCCCGACGCTGTCGGAATTCTCCTCGGTGACCTTAAAGCCCGACTGCTGCATCGCCTGCTCGGCAGCGGACATCGCGTACTGAATGAAGAGGTCCATCTTCTTGATGTCCCGCTTGTCGATCCAGTCTTCGGCGATTGAAGTCTTTGACCTCGCCCGCGATTTTGACCGGGAAGTCCGAAACATCGAAACCCGTGATGAGCGCGATGCCGGAGCGCCCCGCCATCAGGGCCTCCCAGTTCTGATCAACTCCAGTTGCGAGCGGGGTCACCAGGCCGAGCCCGGTCACGACCACCCGGCGATCCAGGATTTGTCTCATCGAATGCCGTCATCCTCCCTGGCAGCTAAGGTCATCTTGCAACAAATCGCGCCTATGATCGATATGCAGCTTGACATCCTCGCGCGCGAGGTGCGACGGTCGCGGCAAATTCCGATTCGTCGTCGATGAGGCGCCATCATGAGCATCGTCAAGAATCTCAATGTTGGACTGCTGTTTCCATTTCGAAATCCTCCCGCATGGCGGATGCCATTCGCCGATTTCTATGCCGAGCAGCTCGCGCAGACGCGATACGCCGAGGAACTCGGCTTTGATGAAATCTGGCTGACGGAGCATCACTTCGCCGAGGACGGTTACTCGCCCGCGATTTTGCCGATCGCATCGGCGATCGCCGCGATCACGAAGCGCATTCGCATCGGCACGTATCTGGTGCTGCTGCCGCTGCATAATGCGGTGCGCGTCGCCGAGGATGCCGCGACCATCGATATCATCTCCAATGGCCGCTTCGATTTGGGCGTCGGGCAGGGATATGCGCCGGGGGAATTCGCGGCGTATGGGATCAATCGGAAGACCCGCGCGGGCCGTCTTGAGGAAGGCATCGAGGTGATGCGCGGAGCGTGGACGCAGGACGACTTTTCATACTCAGGCAAGCATTACAACGTGAAGAACATCCGCCTGATGCCGCGCCCGGTGCAGTCACCGCATCCGCCGCTGTGGATCGGCGCCGGCGCGCCCAAGGCGATCGAGCGCGCGGCGCGGATGGGATGTCATTACCAGAGCCTCGCGAGTCCGGTCGCGCAAAAGACGTACGACGATGCGCTGCGCAAAGCCGGCCGCGATCCGAAGAACTTCCACGCCGCGCAACTCCACTTCACCTACGTCGGGCGGACCACCGATGAGGCATGGGCGCATGCGCAGGATCATCTCCACTACATGATCACCTGGTATATGCGATGGCTCGTCGAATCTGGCGATCTTCACGGGGCGGCCCCGACCTTGCCCGAAGCTTCGAAGTTGCGCGACTCGCAAAGCATGTTCCCGCTACTGGTCGGCAATCCGGATGACGTCGCCGCTAAGCTCAACCGCTCAATGGGCGAAGTGCGCACGACACATCTGGTGCTCGGGATGCATCTGCCGGGCATCGCGCCCGAGCGCAGCCGCCGCTCGATGGAACTCTTCGCGCGCGAGGTCGCGCCGCAACTCAAGCCGCCGACGCCATAGAGAATTCACGATCGGTGGTAGCTTTAGAACCTACCTTTGAGTATTGAGTTGATTTGTACAGTTGACGGCGGAGCATTGGAGTTATGGCGCTGCACGACCCCACCAGCGATTCGTTTCTCAAGCTGGCTGACGGCCTGCGCGAGCTTGAGGTCGTGATCGGCGAGAAAGCCCGGCCCGTGGTCGCGCAAGTGCGCGCGGAATTGCAGGTAGCAGTGGCGAGCCGCGAGCGCGGTGACATGGCGGGGACGCTGGAGAAGATCCAGCGCGCGATGGAGCGCTTGGCGAATCTCGGCGCGCAGCTCGATCCCGCCGAAGGTGCGATGATGCGGGAGATATCGCGCATCTTCATGCAATCGTTGAACTTGGGGGAGAAGGGCGCGGCTAAAGACGTCGTCAACCTGATGCGTCATAAGGCCGGCGACCCCAAGGACGACGACCGTACGGATTGGTAGGGGAATCTGACAACGCGGCGGCGTGCGCCTCGCGCCGTCCCTCAAAAGTAATCGGTGATAAAGTGGCGGAAGCGGAAAAATTGGAACAATCGCAACTCGATCAACTCTGCATCAATACGATCCGAACGCTCTCAATCGACATGGTGCAAAAGGCCAACTCGGGCCATCCCGGCTTGCCGATGGGAATGGCGCCGACCGCATACGTCCTCTTCTCGAAATTCCTGCGCTTCAACCCGAAGGATCCGAAATGGTACGGGCGCGATCGCTTCGTGCTGTCGGCGGGGCACGGCTCGGCGCTGCTCTACTCTTTGTTAAATCTCTACGGCTACGATCTGCCGCTCGAGGAGATAAAGCGCTTCCGCCAGCTTGGCAGCATGACCCCGGGCCATCCGGAGAATTTCAAAACGCCCGGCGTCGAGACCACCACCGGTCCGCTCGGACAGGGCTTCGGCACCGGCGTTGGGATGGCGATTGCGGCCAAGCATCTCCAGGCTCGATTCGAGCGCGATAACAGCGGGCTCTTCGATCAGAAAATCTTCGCGATCGTCAGCGATGGCGACTTGATGGAAGGCATCTCGCACGAGGCCGCATCGATCGCCGGCCATCTCGGGCTAGGCAACATCATCTATCTCTATGACGACAATCATGTGACGCTCGACGGCCCCGCGCCGCTGTCGTTCTCGGAGGACGTGAATCGCCGCTTCGAGGGCTACAACTGGCATACGCAGGCGGTCGACGACGGCAACGATATCGCCGCGATTGGGAAGGCGATTCAGAACGCCATCGACGAAAAGGATCGGCCCTCCATCGTGCGCATCCGCACCATCATCGGATACGGCGCGCCTCATCAGGGGACTTCGGAAGTGCACGGCAAGGCGCTTGGCGTCGAAGGGGTGAAGGCCGCCAAGAAGTTCTTCGGATGGCCGCTGGAGCCGGACTTCTATATTCCCGATGCGGCGCTGAAGGAGTTTCGCAAGGCGGTCGACAAGGGCAAGCAACTTCAGGATGACTGGAACCGTCGTTTCGACACCTACTCGAAAAAGAATTCCGCCGAGGCGAAGGAACTTACCAGCTTACTTTCTGGTGAACTTCCCGCCGGATGGGATGCGGACCTGCCGACTTTCACGACGAAGGATAATCTCGCGACGCGCAAGTCTGCCTCGATCGTCGAGCAGGCCATCCTCAAAAAGATGTGGGGCCTCTTCGGCGGTTCGGCGGACCTCAGCGAATCGACCTTCACCGATATGGAGGGCGATAAGGAATTCGAGAAGGGCCAGTACGCCGGACGTAACATCAAGTTCGGTGTGCGCGAACATGGCATGTGCGCGGCGCTCAACGGCATTTCGCATAATGGCGCGTTCATTCCCTACGGATCGAGCTTCTTCTGCTTCACCGACTACGCGCGTGGCGCGATTCGCCTGGCATGCCTGATGAAGGCGCACGTGATTTGGGTTTTCACTCACGATTCGATAGGCCTTGGCGAGGACGGTCCGACCCATCAGGGCGTCGAGCATCTCACTGCTCTGCGCGCGATTCCCAACATCACCGTCATTCGCCCGGGCGATGCGAACGAGGCGCGCGAGGCGTGGCGCGCCGCGATCCTGCATCGCGACGGCCCCACCATGATGGTGCTGAGCCGCCAGAACGTGCCGACGATCGATCGCGCCGACGCGGCACCCGCGAGCGAACTGCACAAGGGCGCATACGTGCTGACAGAGACCAAGGGCAAGACGCCCGATGTCATTCTCATCGCGACGGGTGCCGAACTTCATTTTGCGGTCGAGGCGAAACCGGAGCTCGAGAAGAAGGGGCATGCGGTGCGCGTCGTGAGCATGCCGTCGTTCGAGATTTTCGAGCGCCAGACGCAAGCCTATCGCGATTCTGTCCTGCCGCCGAACAATTTGAAACGCCTCGCTATCGAAGCGGGCTCGCCGCTGTGCTGGTACAAGTACATCGGGCTGAATGGCGATATGATTGGCATGACGACCTTCGGCGAATCCGCGCCCTACAAGGATTTGGCGCCGCATTTCGGATTCACGGTGGAAAACGTCGTCGCGCGCGCTGAGAAATTGATCGCGCGCAAGTAACATTGAAGTAGCTGCGAGGCCGCGCAACGTCAGCCTCGGGGAGAAATATCATGGCGGAAAATCCATTCAAGCAACTCGAGAAATACGGTCAGAGCCCGTGGCTCGATTTCATCCGGCGCACGCTCCTCGGTTCTCCCGAAATGAAGCGGATGCTTCACGAAGATGGCCTCAAAGGAATGACCTCGAACCCCACCATCTTCGAAAAGGCGATCGACGGCTCGCGGATTACGACTCGCAATTCGAGCAACTCGTCGGACAGGGCAAAAACGTCGAGGAGATATACGAAGCGCTGACGATCGAGGACATCCAGTCCGCGTGCGATGTACTGCGTCCGCTCTACGATTCGAGCGCCAGCAAGCATGGTTACGTCAGCTACGAAGTTTCGCCGGAGCTTGCGAACGATACCGCCGGCACCATCGATGCAGCGCGCCGCTATTGGAAACGAATCGGGCGGCCCAACGTGATGATCAAAGTGCCTTCGACGCCGGCCGGACTGCCTGCGATCACGACGCTGATTTCCGAGGGCATCAACGTCAACGTCACCCTGATGTTCTCGATGAAGCATTACAACAACGTTGCCGAAGCGTACATCAAGGGCATCGAGAAGCGCGCCGCGAGCGGCGGCGCGATGGACAAAATATTCTCGGTCGCGAGCTTCTTCGTGAGCCGCGTCGAGTCGCTGGTCGATAAGAAGCTCGACGACAAGCTGAAGCAGAAGAACGATCCCGCGGTCGCGGCGCTCAAGGGCAAGGCCGCGGTCGCCAATAGCCAAGGTGGTTTATCAGCGCTACAAGGAGATCTTCCTCGGCCAGCGTTTCGCCGCGATGAAGGCGAAGGGCGCGCGCACGCAGTGGCTGCTGTGGGCCTCCACCGGCACCAAGGATCCCGCATATCCACGACACCAAGTATGTCGATGAGCTGATCGGGATCGACACCGTCAACACGATGCCGCCGGCGACGATGGACGCGTTCCGCGCGCATGGCAAGGCGGCCGCGACGCTCGAATCAAAACTCGACGAGGCGCGCGACGCGGTCAACAAACTCAAGGCTGCGGGCATCGATCTGAACGACGTGGGCGAGGAGCTGCAGACAGGAAGGCGTCGAGCTGTTCAAGAAATCGTTCGAGGATTTGCTGGCCGCGACCCAGAAGCATCGCGATCGGATTCAGGCCGGCGAGCAGGCGCGCCGGCAAAGTAGTCACAGCATCAAACGGCAATTCCATTCGCGCTGCGCCATGGCTTTGCGTCTGGCGCAGCGCGTCGTTTTCTCGGTAAATTGACAGCGCGAAGCATTCGAGAGAGGCACGAAGTGGGCGCGCAGCGCCGCGCCGCAGGCGCTCCGAGGCGGAGCGAAGCGGAGTCCGAGGGATCATAATAATGAGCGAACGGCAAATCATCATCCTGGATACTGCGGAAGACCTTTTCGTGCGCGCCGCCGAAGAAATCGCGCATATCGCCGGCGAAGCGATCTGCATGCACGGCGAGTTCACCCTTGCGCTCACGGGCGGCACCACCCCCGCGCGGACCTACGAGCTGCTGGCGACGCGCTTCGAGTTGAGCGTCGATTGGAAGGAAGTGCAGTTCTACTGGGGCGACGATCGATGCGTGCCGCCTGACGATCCATCGAGCAATTACGGGATGGCAATCGCACGATGCTCAGCAAGCTCAAGCTGAGCCCCGAACAGATTCATCGCATCCGCGGCGAGGATAAACCGGCCGACGCCGCCCGCGAGTATGAAGAGCAGTTGCGCAAGAATTTCAAATTGCGTGACGGGCCAATTCCCGCGCTTCGATCTGATGCTGCTCGGTCTCGGCGACAACTGCCACATGCTTTCGCTCTTCCCCGGAATTCCGGAGCTCCACGAGCAGCATCGCCTGGTGGTTCCGGTCGAGGTCGAGGACAAGATTCGCCATCGCGTCACGATGACCGCGCCGGTGATGAACAACAGCGCGCGCATCATGTTTCTCATCTCGGGCGCGAACAAAGCCGCCGCGGTCAAGCGCGTGCTCGAAGGCAACGACAATCCCGATCAGGTGCCGGCGCATCTGGTCGCGCCGAAAGACGGCGTCGTCATCTGGATGATGGACAAACCCGCCGCCGGCCAGCTCTCGCAAGCCACTCTCGCCAAACACTGAGGCCGCGCTCCGCTCACTCGACATCGTATCGAGGTGCGGCGGAGAATCGTGATGATGCGCTTCGTGCTCCGGCATTGGACCGGCATCCTCGTATTGGTCGTGCTGGGGTGGTGGGCGCTGGTTTACGTGCCTGCGAGTCCATCCTTCGCGGTATTCCAGCTCAAGCGCGCGATCGACGCTCGCGACGGTGATGCTGCGGCCCGCTACGTCAATTTCGAAAGCGTCGTTAAGCACGCCGGCTATGAGATGGTGCAGCAAAAAGCCAACGATCCGCTGAGCCAGATGGTGGGGCAGGGCGCCGTCGATCTTTTTTCCAAGCCGCTCGCGCAAGCCGACGCGCGCCTACACAGTCAAGGACATCAATGACGGCGACAAGGATGTGCAGATGCCGCCGATAGCGGTTATTGGCGCCATCGTCCTGATGCATCGTGACGATGGCACGCGCCTACACGCAGCTTCACCGACAACAAGAATCGCAGTGGGAAGTGCGGATGGCGCGCGACGAGTTCGGCGTATGGCAGGTCACCGAAGTGAAGAACTTTCAGCAGCTTCTGGACAAGATCCAGCACGATGCGCAAAGGCATTTCAACCAGCCGCCGCCGCCGGAGTCCTCGCCGCCAGGGTCGTCGCCGCCAGGTCTTCGCCGTAAGATAGCGCGAACTGTTACGGCGGTATGAACTGGACCTGCGTTTACTCCATGCGGTTTCGACAGGTACACTGAATTGTCGCGGCGGGCTTTGCGGCTCGCCGCACTTTAGTATCTGGTTTTAGTATCCGCCCGGAAAAAATGCGCCGACAAAATATTCGCAATCTCGCCATCGTCGCTCACGTCGATCACGGCAAAACCACCCTGGTCGATGCGATGCTGCGTCAATCCGGCGTGTTTCGCGCCAACGAAAATCTGGTCGATCGCGTGATGGATTCCAACGCGCTGGAACGCGAGCGCGGCATCACCATCATGGCGAAGAACACCTCGATCGTCTGGGGCACGACCCGGATCAACATCGTCGATACTCCAGGCCATTCGGATTTCGGTGGCGAAGTCGAGCGCACGCTCTCGATGGTCGATGGCATCCTGCTGCTCGTCGACGCCTGCGAAGGTCCGCTGCCGCAGACGCGCTTCGTGCTGAAGAAGGCGCTCGAGGCGGGGCTTGCCGCGATCCTGTGCATCAACAAAATCGATCGCGCCGACGCGCGCACTGCCGATGTCCTCGACGAGGTTTACGATCTCTTCATCGATCTCGGTGCCGAAGAAGATCAACTCGATTTTCCGATTCTCTATACCAACGCGCGCATCGGAACTGCGGTCACGAAATTCGGCGAGCACGGCGAAAATCTCAAGCCGCTGTTCGAGACGATCATCAGTCATCTGCCCGGGGCCCGAAGTCGATCCCGAGGCGACGCTGCAATTCCAGGCCAACAACCTCGACTACGATGATTACGTTGGCCGTCTCGCGATCGGCCGCGTGGTTGCCGGCTCGATGGAAGACGGGCGCCAGTACACGCTGATGCCGTCTCGACGGCACGCACCAGCGTGTGCAAGGTCGCGCACCTCTATGCATGGCAGGGACTGAAGCGCGTCGAGGTCGATCGCGCCGAGGCGGGCGATATCGTGATGGTGGCGGGTCTCGAGGATATCGAAATCGGCGAGACGATTGCCGACCTCGAAAATCCGCGCCCGCTGGCCGGAATCCGAAATCGATGAGCCGACCGTCGCGATGACTTTTTCCGTCAACAATTCGCCATGGGCCGGACGCGAGGGGCAGTTCGTCACTTCGCGCAAGCTCGGCGAGCGCATCATCCACGAGTCGCGCCGCAACGTCAGCATCAAGGTCGAGCCGGTCAGCGCCGATCAATGGCGCGTGATGGGCCGCGGCGAGTTGCAGCTCGCGGTGATCGTCGAAACGATGCGGCGCGAGGGCTACGAGCTGCAGGTCTCGAAGCCGACCGTGGTGACGAAGCAGAAGGACGGCGCGATTCTCGAGCCGATGGAATTTCTCGTCATCGATATTCCCGACGAATGCATCGGCATCGTCACGCAGTTGCTGTCGGCGCGCAAAGGCAAGATGCGCACGATGGTGACGCATGCGAGCGGGCGCGTGCGCCTGGAATACGACGTTCCCTCGCGCGGACTGATCGGATTTCGCGGGCGCTTCTTGCAGGAGACCCGCGGCGCCGGCGTCATGCATTCGATATTCAACGGCTACATTCCCTGGGCGGGCAACATCCGCTCGCGTCAGAATGGTGCGATGATTTCCGATCGTGAAGGCGACGGCTACCGGCTACGCGATCTTTCCATCTGCAGGAGCGCGGGCAAGTTTTTCATCTCGGCCGGCGATCCGGTTTATGAAGGCATGATCGTCGGCGAGTATGCGCGCGAGACCAATTTGCCGGTCAATGTGTGCCGCGAAAAGAAGCTCACCAACATCCGCGCCGCCGGCCATGATGAGGCGATCCGGTTGACCACCCCGACCATCCCGACGCTTGACACCGCGCTGGAATGGATCGACGAAGAGGAGCTGGTCGAGGTCACGCCCAAGTCGGTGCGGATCCGCAATCGGATTCTCAAAACGGCGCTCCGCGACAAGCATCGTGCTGGATGGTCGGACAGTGCTGCCGCTCCCAAGGTCGAAGCCTCCGAACGCGAATAACCACCCCGCCACGTCTCGCGCATCCGATAATTTAGTTGCGCTTTGCCGGCGATGAGACTCGCCTGCCGCATTGTGCTGCTCTTCGCGGCGTTCCTCACATCGCTCGCCGTCTCGGCGGTCGCGGTGATCTACTTCAATCAGCATCGCGTGATCATGGCGGTGCTGGCCGGCATCCATCGGCAGACCGGCATCGACATAGTCGCATCGTCCAGCCACCTGGAGGTGCGCGATCACATCATCGTCGTACTCGACCACCCGCACGTGATGTACGGCGATCGCCAGATCGTTTCGCTCGCATCGGTTCGCGCGGTGATCAATTTCCATTCGCTCCCGACCCATGGACTGCCGCTTCACGAACTCGATCTGGTCAAGCCGGTTTTCAATGCGCCGTTCACGATGACCTCGGCCAACCATGAAGCGCTACCGCGCCCGGACCGTGAACTTATCGATCTAACACTTGCTCGGTTGGGAGATCTCGCGCGAATCAGCCGCCGCCTGGTGATCACCGATCTGGAATTACGCGATGCCAACGGAGCGCCGTTGCTGAGCAACGCGGATCTGGTTGCGTATCATCGGCGCGCGACGTTGGAGCTGTGGCATATCACCTTCCGCACCGATTGCGACTTTCCCCAAATGCGCGGCACGCACGCGGCCGGCGACTTCCGTCTCGGCGAGGGCGAAAGGCTGCCCATTACGGACGCGGCGCAGGGCACCTTCTGGTTCTGGGAGTTGCCGCTTCAACATCTGACGATCGGTAACGTCGCGGCCGATGGGCAATCGCAAGGCCGTATCAAATTCTCCGTTACCCACGATGCTGATATCGGGGGTGTAGCGGCGCTCGGCCTCGACGCCTTGACCATCAGCAGCCCCGATCTATCGGCGCCGCTCGCGCTCGGCGACTACACGCTGGAGGCGCGGTTCTCCACCTCACAAGAGCAGGTGTCGATCTCGAGTGCCAAGCTGGCTCACTCCGGCAAGCCGGTTGCGGCGGCGCAGGCGTTCATCGAGAAGCCGTATGAACCGAATCCCAAAGTTGCGGTTGGGATCGCGGACCTGCGTGTGCCATGGAAGGACATCCTCGCTTCCGCCCGCGCGCTCAAACGGATGCCGCCGGGACTGGCGCTCCTGACGCGGCAAGTGAAGTCGGGTCAAATCGAGGTCGAAAAGGCTTCGCTCACCTCGCCGCTCATCGCGTGGGAGAAGCTCTCGCTGGAATCAGTGTTGGCAACGCTCTCGGTGAATGCGACGTTAACACAGCTGAGCTTCGCCACTCCGCCGCAAATCCAGATCCCCGACGTAACCGGAGCGAGCGTTCAGATTCTTTTCTCGAAACGCACGCTCTCGCTGTTGCAGGGCAGCGCGAAGGTCGGCAATTCCGAGTTGCACGATATCGAGGCGCAGATCGATCTCACCAAACGACTGGATGAAGTGCCGTATCGAATCGGGCTGGAGGCAGACCTTGATTTGGCGCAGCTGCGTCCCGCGACGATGAAGCTTCTCGATCAGCTCAATGTGCACGAGCGGGACCGCCTCCAATCGCTGCGGGGCGCCGCGCACGTCGATCTCGACGCATCAGGGACGCTGCGAAAAGATCGTCCGACGCGACCGGAAAAATATCTCGTGAAGATCGAACCGAATAGCGTGACGATTGGATTCCGCGGCGCGCCGGGTCCGATCGGCGTTGCGTCCGGCAACATCGTCGTGCAGCCCGATGTGATCAAACTCGCGAGGGTGAGCGCGCGCGCTACCGGTGGTACCGTGGACTTCGACGGCGAACTGCGCGTCAATGACGCCGGGGTCCAGACTCGCGGACTTCGGATCGACATGCATCAGATGCCGATCGAGCGATGGCTCGAGGGACTGGTCGATCCCGGCGACTTCAGCGCGCAGGGAAATGTCGGCGGCGAGATCGTCGTGACTGGCGATCGGCAACGCGGCTTTCTCGCCAACGGCAAGCTCACACTGCTGAACGGCCGCGTGCAGTTTGGCTTCTTGCGCTCGCCGCTTCTCGTCCATCCCGCGATCCTGACGATTCGCGATCGCACACTGACTGTATGGATGCCGGCGGCGCAGCTGGAGAATTCGCCGATCGATTTCAATATCAGCGTTCAGGATGTCAGCCATCCTTCGATTCGCATCGACGCCAAGGCGCAAAAGCTCGATATCGAGGTGATGAAATTCGTGCAGCTGCCGTGGATGCCGCCCAGCCCGACGCATCCGCCGAAGATTCCTATCAGCGGTCACGTCGACGCGCGCGAAGCGAACCTGGAAACTTTCGCGATGACCAATGCGAAAACCGATTTCAAATATCGCAACGGCGACTGGAGCGTCGACAATCTCACCGCATCGAGTTACGGCGGTCATCTCGCGATCAACATTGTGGGCCGCCAAAAGGACGACTGGATTCGCATGTTCGGCAAGGCCCTGAACTTCAACGTCGCGTCGTTGTTCCTGCTCAATCGAAAAATCACGCGCGCGCCGATGTCGGGGCATCTCGACTTGACCGGCGATTTGTGGGCGGACACCGGTTCGAGCTTTTTCGCGACCATGGCGGGAACCGCGATTTTGAAAATGCGCGACGGCAACCTCGACAAGTTCCCGTTGCTCTCGCGCTTGCTCGAATTGATCGATCTGCGAAGCTGGATCACTGCGAAGATTCCCGACCCGCGCGTGTCCGGCATCCATTTCCGTACCGTGACTGCCGATTTCAAAGGGAGCGAGGGAGTTTTCAGCACCGACGATCTGCTGCTCGATGGCCCGGCGATCGACATCGTGGCGAGCGGTAACGTGGACCTCGACAAATCGACGCTCGACATGAAGATCGGAATGATTCCGTTCAACTCGGTCAATTGGCTGCTCAGCAACATACCGCTGGTAGGAAAAAACGTCGCGGGCAGCACCAAGAGCATCATCGCGGTATTCTTCAACGCGCGCGGCCCGATCTCGAATCCGCGCGTGACGCCGGCGCCGATCACTTCAGTGGCGGAGCTGTTCAAAAAAACTCTCGGCCTGCCGATCAATCTGATCAAACCGGGTACCATCAAGTAGCGATGGAACTCGTGCTTTACACCCGGCGCGATTGCGAGTTATGCCGTGAAATGGAAAGCGTGATCGACGAAGTCGCTCCGCGCTTTCAGGCGGCCTTGCAGCGAGTCGAGATCGATGGCGACGCCGCGCTCGAGGCGCAATTTGGAATCGAGGTGCCGGTGTTATTCGTAAACGGGCGCAAGGCGTTCAAGTATCGATGCACGGCGCGTGAGCTGCGCAAACGCCTCGAGCGGGAAAAGTGAAATCCGACCCACTATCCAGGAGCGCCGCCGTCGTGCTGGTGAATGCCGCAAGTGCGGACGAGGCTGACCTGATCGCACGCGCGCTAGTCAATGAGCACCTTGCCGCCTGCGCAAACATCGTGAGCCCGATACGATCCGTTTATCGCTGGGACGGCGAAGTGCAAACCGCAACCGAACATATGATGTTAATCAAAACGCGCGCGAATCTGGTTCCCAAAGTTGAGGCGCGTGTGAAGGAGCTGCACGGCTATGAGGTGCCCGAAGTCATCGCGCTTCCGATCATTGCCGGCGCGAAGTCCTACCTCGACTGGGTGTTCGCATCGACGGCGCCGGCTCGACGAGGCAAGAAATGATCAGGCTTGCCATTTCCGGCGCGGGCGCGATCACCGAGCGCGCGCACATTCCGGCTTTCCTCAGCGTCCCGGAAATCCAGATCGTCGCGCTGCAGAGCCGCACGATGGAAAAGGCCGAGCGCGTCGCGGCTGCGACGATGGCCGGCGCGAAGCCGCGAATCTATCGCGACTACGATGAGATGCTTCGCCGCGAGCATCCCGATGCGGTCGGCATCTTCACGCCCAACGCGCTTCATTGCGACTACACGCTGAAAGCGATCGCGGCCGGCGCGCATGTGATCGTGGAAAAGCCGATGGCGCCGACGATTGCCGAAGCGCGACGCATGATCGATGCGGCGAAACAGGCGAACCGCGTGCTGATGGTCGCGATGCAGCGGCGGTTCGGCGGCCTCGAGCGTGCGATCAAGCGGGCAATCGAGAGCGGTGCGATCGGTACGCCGCATTTCATCCGCTCGCGTCTCTCCCATGGTGGGCCGGAGCTATGGGCGCCCGGCCAGGAATGGTTTTTCGATCGCGGTGAAGCGGGCGGCGGCGCAATGCTCGATCTCGGAGTGCACGTCGCCGACCTCGCGCGATGGTTCATGGGCGAAGTTGAGTCGGTCGCCGGCCAGATTGCGACGCTCGGGAAAAACATCGGCGTCGAGGACAACGGCGTCGCGATGCTGAAGTTCCGCTCCGGGGCGCTCGGCATCATCGAGGCGAGCTGGACCAGCCGCCCGGCGCTGTCGGCTACCGAAATTTACGGCAGCGAGGGACGCATCATGGCCGGCTATCCTCGCCTCGACATCGCGGTGCTCAAGCATGATGGCTCCGCAGTCGCGGGATTTGAGCGCGACGAGATCATGAAGACATTCGATCCGCGAGATTGGATTGCCGCAAGCCGCGAGCTGGCGCGCACCTTCGCTCGCGCGATCTCGGACGGCGCGGCGGCGAGCCCGAGCGGCGAAGACGGAATGCGCGGGCTCGAAATTATCGAAGCATGCTATGTGTCTTCGCGAAACGGTTCCGCGATCAAGCTGCCGCTCGGCTAGCTGCACAGGACAGAGCATTTCATTAATATCGTGCTCGGCATGTTTCGCGAAGCGATAGAGAAGATGACGGCCTACACGCCGGGCGAACAGCCGCGACCGGGCGAGCGGCTCATCAAGCTCAACACCAACGAAAACCCGTACCCGCCGTCGCCGCGCGTGCGCCGCGCGGTGGTGCGCGCCGCCGTCGATAGCCTGCGGCTTTATCCCGCGCCGCGCGCCGATGATTTCGTCGCGAGCGCGTCGAAGCTATACGGCGTGCGCAAGGAGATGATCCTTGCGGGCAACGGTTCGGACGAGCTGCTCGCGATGATCTTTCGCGCGACGCTCTCCCGCGGCGACACCGTCGCATATCCGGTGCCGACCTATTCGCTGTATGACACGCTCGCATCGATACAGGAAGCGCGCGGGCAGCGGTTTCCGGTCGAAGGCGATTTTTCGATTCCGCTCGCAAAACTTGCCGAGGCGCGTGCGAAGCTCACCATCGTATGCAATCCGAACTCACCGTCGGGGATTCTGACGCCGACCGCGAAGCTTGCGAAACTCGCGCGCGCGTTGCGTGATCGTTTGCTTGTGATCGATGAGGCCTACGTGGACTTCGCCGCCGAAAATGCGATCGGTCTCTTGCGGCGCTTCCCCAACGTCGTGATCCTCCGCACCCTGTCGAAATCCTTCTCGCTGGCGGGGATGCGGCTGGGACTTTGTTTCGCGCGCGCGGAAATTATCGAAGAGCTGATGAAGGTGAAGGACTCTTACAACCTGAGCCGCATCGCGCTGGCCGCTGGCGCCGAGGCGTTGAACGACGCGGCCTGGATGCGGCGCAACGTCGAGCGCGTGAAGCATACACGCGAGACCGCGGTTGCGCGCTTGCGCAAGTTCGGCTTCGAGGTTCCGGACTCATCGGCGAATTTCGTGCTGGCGCGAATCGCCGGGCATGACCTCGCGCCGCTGGTGCGCGCGATTCGAAAGAGCGGTATCCTGGTGCGGCATTTTGCCACTCCGATGCTGCGCGATTCGATCCGGATTTCGATTGGCACGCCGGCCGAGATGAATGCGCTGTTCAGAGCCATCGCGGCAAGTCTTCCGCTGCTGGGCCGCAACGGCACGGGTGCTCCCCGCAAACGCGGATGAGCATCAAGAGTCTCTGGATGAGCCTCAAAAATCTGTTCGGCGGCTTCCGCCGCGCACCCAAAGAGAAGAGCGATGAGGCGCCGGACAAGGAGCCGCTAGCGGAAACGCGATGGGTGGTCGTGGGGCTCGGCAATCCCGGTGAGGAATATTCGCGCTCGCGGCACAACGCGGGATTCGGGGTGATGGAGCGCATCGCGAAATCGAAGCATGCGCAATTCGATCGCCGCAAGTTCAAGGGCCTCATCGCAGAGGCTGAGCTGGCGGGCGCGCGAGCGCTGCTGGTCAAACCGCAGACCTACTACAATGGCAGCGGCGAATGCGTGTCCGCGGTGCTCGGTTACTACAAAGTTCCACCGACGCGGCTGATCGTGGTGCACGACGAACTCGATTTGGTTTCGGGCCGTCTGCAGCTCAAGCGGGGCGGCAGCGACGCCGGCAATCGCGGAGTGCGATCGGTGCAGCAGTCGCTCGGCACCAACGATTTTATTCGCATCCGCGTCGGCGTGAACCGGCCACCGGGCGAGCGCGACAGCAAGGACTACCTGCTCGAAGGGATGAGCGCACAGGCGCGTGCTGACCTCGAAACCTCGATTCAGCGCGCGGCCGAAGCAGTCGAGACAATCATCGCGGAAGGACTGGAACGCGCGATGCAGCGCTTCAACCAGCGTAGCTGAGTTCGCAGGTGTCCTATCCGCCGGTTTCTCCACAAAACATTCAGTACCATTAATCCATCGTACTGCCAGTTTTGAATCAGTAACAAGTAGTTGACACGCACGACGCGCACCGCTAGATCGTAAATTATCCGGCCGCCGGACCGGAAGCCGGATGGATCGCCGGAATTATCGGAGGTCCATCCGGCGTTTGAGTCCGCCGAAGTATTAAACCTTCGTGCGTCCGTAGTGCGCGAAGGATAAAGAGGGAACCATGGCCGTAACACACGAGCCGCGATTCAAATCGCGGGAAGCCGCTTTGCGCTTCTATTTTCGTGCCGGCGAGCTGCTGGCGCCGAACGCAAAGCCGGGAGGATTTTTCAGTCGACGTCCGCCGAAGCGTCATCGGGATCCTAACCTCATCGACGATGTCTTCGTGCTGGATTCATGTTTCCGCGGGCTGAACGAAGTGCAACTTTGGATGCTGCGCGAACTTTACGGTCCCGGATGCTTCACCACCAAAACGCCGCCATTTGCGGAAGTATGCGAGCGGGTGCGGCGCAAATTTCCCGATCGCCAATTGACCACGCAACAGATCGCGCAATACAAACAGGAGGCGCTGAAAATCTTCGAGGCGCGCCTGATGCGTGAACGCCTGATGTAACGCTTCCGCACTTTCCGGTACCCTTGATCACCGCCTTCGGGTGAGATTGGATACCGGATTCGCAAGTGGTGGAGCATAGCAACGAACAGGAACGCGCGGCGGCGCTGGGTCATGGCGCGGTCGAGGTAATCTCGCAACCCGAGCTGGCCGAGAAGCTCAAGCTTGGGCGTCCCCTGCGCATCAAGCTCGGGATGGATCCGACCGCGCCCGATTTGCATCTGGGCCACACCATCACGCTCAAGAAGCTGCGCGATTTCCAGCGCGATGGGCATACGGTGATTTTCCTGGTGGGCGACTTTACCGCGATGATTGGCGACCCGACCGGGCGCTCCGAGACGCGCAAGCCGCTCTCGCGCGCGGACATTTCGGCGAATGCCGAGACCTATCGCGGTCAGGTATTCAAGATTCTCGATCCCGCGCGCACCGAGGTCCGCTTCAACAGCGAATGGATGGATGGCCTCGGAGTGCGGAAGCTGATCGAGTTGGCCGCGAATATCAGCGTGGCGCGATTGCTCGAGCGCGACGATTTCGAGAAGCGCCTCGCGAGCCAGGAGCCGCTGTTTTTGCACGAGCTGCTGTATCCCCTGATTCAAGGCTACGACTCGGTCGCACTCGAAGCGGATATCGAAATCGGCGGCACCGACCAGAAGTTCAACATGCTGGTCGGCCGCGAATTGCAGCGCGCCTTCAAGCAGGCGCCGCAAGTCGTGATGACGATGCCGCTGATGGAGGGACTCGACGGCGAGCGCAAGATGTCGAAGTCGCTGGGCAACTATGTCGGCATTACCGAGAAGCCCGCTGATATGTTCGGCAAGCTGATGCGCATTTCCGATCCGCTGATGCTTCGCTACTACCAGATGCTCACGGATCTAGACGCCGAGGAAATCGCGAGCATCAAGTCAGGCAAGGTTCATCCGATGGAGGCGAAGAAGCGCCTCGCGTCGATGATCGTCGAGGAATACCACGGCACCGAGGCTGCGAATGCCGCGCGCGCTTACTTCGAGAGCAAGTTCCAGCGCCGCGAGGTGCCGACCAATGTTCCGGTCTATCGCATCGCCGAGGACATTTGGATTTGCGAGCTGATGAAGCAGCTTGAGTTCGCGCCTTCGAACAGCGAAGCGCGCCGGTTGGTGAGCCAGGGTGCTGTGCGAGTGGATGGCGAGACCATCAAGGACGCGAACTTCCGCTTCGTGCCGGGCGAACACAAGGTGCTGGAGGTCGGGAAGCGTCGCGTCGCGCGCATCGAGCCGTAGCAGTCAGCGGCGTTGTGGCGCGGCGGTGGCGTTCCCACTCTCATCCGTCCGTCACGATGGTCGCAAGAATTGAAGAGCGACCATCGCGCCGGCCACCTTCTCTCGCTCAGCGAGAGAAGGAATTGATCGAACAGAATTAGTGGCTACTCTTCTTTTTTGCCGGATTCCGCTGCGACCGCATCGCGAAGCTTCTTCATCGTGCGATCGAGCGCCTTCAGATAGCGTTGCTTGGTCCACTCTTCCTTGGTCCGCATCTTGAGCCATCCGAGTTTGACCGCGTCGGGCTTATTACCCATCTCGCCGGTCGACACTTCGATGACGGTGCGTTCCTCGGGCGAAAGCTGGGCCAGGACTTCGCGCTTGAGGTTCTGAAGAAAACCAGCCTTGAGGTCGATATCGATTTTCATTCCGGGATCCCCACCCCTCGCTATCGAGCGTAGATCAACATCCACGATCGCTCAAGGTACTTGACAGAAAAGCTTGGGGGAAGTTACTCGGCACAGGGCGAGACGCATACAGGAGACCTCCGATGAAACATTTCCATGTCGAATCCGAAGGACACATCCAGACCTGGACGATGTCCAATCCGCCGATGAACTATATGACCGCGGCGATGAGTCAGGAATTGCTCGAACTGGTAGGCCGCGCGGAGAGCGATGAGAACGTCCGCGCGATCATTCTGACTGGCGGTATTGAGGGCAAATTCATCACCCATTACAGCGTCGAGGAACTCGCCGCCGCCGCCGTCGATCCGGCCGAGTGCGCGCGCACCTTTCCCTTACTGGAAGCGGGATTTCATCGAATGCTCGATCGCATCATGCTAATGCCGAAGGTCGTCATCGCGGCAATCAACGGCGACTGCATGGGCGGCGGATACGAGCTCGCCCTGGCCTGCGACTTTCGCCTTGCCGCCGACGGTCCATATCAAATCGGATTGCCGGAAGCGGTGCTCGGCATCCTGCCCGGCGGCGGAGGCACCCAGCGCTTGCCGCGACTCATCGGCAGAGGCCGCGCCCTCGAGGTGATGCTGTTCGAAAATGTCTATCATCCGCGCGAGGCGGAACGGCTTGGCATGGTCAATCGAGTACTCGCGCCCGAGACCCTGATGTCTTTCGCGATGGGATGGGCGCGCACGCTGGCGAAGCGGCCACCGCGATCGATCGCCGCGATCAAACGCGCGGTGAATCTCGGCGCCGATCGCGACCTCGAGGCGGGACTCTACATCGAGCGCACCGAGATGCGCGATGTGATGTGCACGGAAGACGCGCGCACCATCATGAACGCCTACAACGCCGCCGTGCGCAAAGACGCGATGGCGGCGCGCAGCGACTTTCTGAAAGGAATCGGAGTGCCCGAGGCCAAGGGCAGGTAGGCCTCGGGCGATCGCGATTGATGCCCGACTATTCTTCCTCGACCGCCTGGCGAATCGAGTTAAGGATGAACAGGAACTGCCGCGGCGAAGTCACGCGTCCGAGCAGGTTCACCTGCTTGAGCACGCGCAACTCGCTCGGCTTGATCTGATGGCGCGCGATGAGCGAGCGATCCTTCAGGAAATTGCGCCATGCATTCTCGGGCCGCTGCGCCGGAACGCCGTCGCGCGGTGTGATGAGCGCCCGCGCTTCGGGATGTGCGAGCAGGAAAATCGTCTCGCTATCGAGGCCCATCACGGTGGACAGGCGGTGCAGCAGCGACAGCGAGGGCCGTCGGCGTCCATTTTCGAGGTACGCCACGTGGCTCGCCTTGACGCCTAACTTGGCGGCAAGCTCGCGCTGGGTGAGGCGCAGGAATTCGCGCCGGTCCTTGAGTACCGAACCGAGAGTTTTCTTCTTCATCAGCTTTTGAGTCCACCTTGATCTTTGAGTGTTTCGGCAAATGAAAGACGCAAGTCGGAGAGAACTCCACCCGGTCTAAGGAGGCCCGAAGGGTTCACACCTCATCCCGCAAAGCACTCCTTCGAGGCTTCCCGTCTCTTGCTAACTCTGTTCAGCCGAAACTACCTCTAGGTTAGCGTAGTCAGCTAACAGTTTGCAAATGGATTTTGAACAATCAGATGACAGTCTGTGTTTCACTATCGCGCTGTATGGCCTTGAGTTCCGACGCTTGACACCATGTCGGTGAGGAATCCGCGACAACTGACCGGTCGGTTGGTGACAGTCTGAGGTCATGCACGGTTGGAAGGCCCAAGAAAGCTATCAGCCCGGCGCGACGGGCGGCAACTGCGGGGTATGGCATCCACCGCCGCCGATGCAGTTCAGTCCGGCGCCGATGAAGATGAACGCCGCGCGAAATGGATAGAACGCGTAGTCGAATGGCGTCTGAATCGGATCGAACGCCGGCTTCATCTGTTCTTGCTCTTGTGCCTCCGCCAGCGTCGAGGGCGCGGGTCCCACATTTATAATGTTCGTGACCCGCATGTCAGGTCCGAACATTGCCGCCTCTCCCGCATTGAGCCACGTATAGCGAAGCATCGCCGGGCCGGTGTGATTCGGGTCTGGAACGTTGTCCTTCAGATCGGGCTGTCCCATCGCCTCGACTGCCTGATCGGTGGTCATGCCGACCTTCAATGTGCCTCCGCCACCTCCACTCTGCGCGGAGCATCCCGCGATGAGCAGGAGCATCGCGCCCAACCACCAGCCTCGAATGAAGGTTCTCATGTGAACATATCTCCGCTTGAATCTTCCGGTGCTAACACACTTGCGTCAAATGCGGCAACGCCTCGATTTTCCGGATGAAGGCATCACGGTGCCGGCGACGCGGACGCTTGCGGCGCGGGCGGATCGGCGGCGTTCATCGGCGATGTCGCGATTGGCTGCGTCGCCTGCGGCCGGCTGAACGGATGCGTCAGGCTGTAGAGTCCGTTGAGCATCCTGACGCCCCATCCGATGCTGCCGTTGCCGCCGAGGAAATTTTTCGCGTCGTAATAAAGCGTCGGATCGTTCACCGCAAGACCGACGCTGCCCTGGCTGTCATCGATCTTGCGCAGGATGTCCTTCATATCCGCGAGCGAGGTTTGCATGTTCGCCAGCAGCTGATTGGCGTATCGCTGATCCCCGAGCAGCCGCTGCACCGCGCCATTGCCTTGGTTGAATTTGTCCACCAGCAGACTCATCTTCTGCGAGGTGTCTTTCATCGAATTGGCGGTGGTCTCGAACTCATCGAGCAGCTTCTTGCCGTCGGTCTTGTCCGAGAGCATCGCGCCCGCCAGGCCGCGCCCGTGATTCACCTTGTCGAGCATCGTGTTCATCTCGACTGCGAGCTTGTTCATGTTGTCGAAGGTGGTGCGCAGGTCGGCCAGCGTCAGCGGCTGTTGCTTTTCGTTGCCGCCCTTGATGAGTTCCGCGAGGATGCCGTGGCCCTTGTCGAGCGAGTCGAGGATCGATTTCATCGACTGCGCGATGCCGATGACGTCATCCATCATCTTGTCGACGCCGGGCTTCTGCAGCAGCGCCTGGAGATCGACCGGATCCTGCGCCGCGAGGACCGCATGGGGCGCGAGAGATGCCGATTGCGGATTGCCGCCGGTGATCTCGATGTACTTGTCGCCGAGCAATCCCATCGTGTCGATCTGCGCGACTGAATCAGAGCGCACGCGAGCCAGGTCCGCATCGACGATCCATAGCTTGACGATCACATAGTCGGCGTGAGGATCATCGGGGAAGCCGATGGACTTGACCGCGCCGATATTCACCCCCGCCAGCGAGACCGGCGCTCCGGTCTGCAAGCCATTGATGCGATGGAAATGAGTCTCGATAACATCGGTGCGTCGCAGCATCCGCGTTCCGTGGCCGATGGAAAAAATCGCGAAGCAAATGATCGCGAGTCCGGCCGCGATGATTGCACCTACGCGAATCGTTACGACTGATGATCTAGCCACGCAGTCCGCAAACCTCGATCACATTCTACAGGGCGGTCGCGACGAATTCCCGCATCAGTTCGTCGCCCGTGGTGCGCACCTCATCGGCGGTGCCGCTGAAGCGGATGCGGCCCTGATCGAGCAGCGCGAACCGATCGCCTACCATAAACGCACTCTTTAGATCATGCGTCACCACCACCGAGGTAAATCCAAGCCGCGTCTGGAGGTTGCGGATCATCTGATTGATTTTGTGCGTGACGATCGGATCGAGTCCGGTCGTCGGCTCATCGTAGAGTACCGCCTTCGGCTCCAGCGCCAGCGCGCGGGCGAGCGCGACGCGCTTCTTCATGCCGCCCGAGAGTTCCGCCGGAAAAAGTTTGTCGACATCTTCGCGAAGCTCAACCATGTCGAGCACCTCATGGACGCGCTTGCGAATGCGCGCCTCGTCGCGCTCGCCATGCTCGCGGATCGGATAGCTGACATTGCCGAATACGCTCAGCGAATCGAACAGCGCGCCGAGCTGGAACACCATCGCGACGTCGCGGCGAATTGGAAACAGCTCGTCCTCGGAAAGCGCGTTAAGCCGGTTGCCTCCGACCCACACTTCGCCCGCATCGGGACGCTCGAGCCCGTTGATGTGGCGCAGCAGCACGCTTTTGCCCTCGCCACTTCCGCCCAGAACGACAACGGTTTCGCCCTCCATCACTTCGAGATCGATGCCGCGCAGCACGCGCTTTTGGCCGAAGCTTTTCTCGACTCCACGCAGCGAGATGAACGGCCGGCGCTGATGATTGTTGTTGTTCTGAGGCATCAGATCGCGAGAAATAATTTGGTCAGAAAGAAGTCGGAGATGAGCACGCTGATCGAGGCGGCCACCACCGCGGACGTGGTCGCGCGTCCAACGCCGTCAGCGCCGCCGCTCGCCGTCAGTCCCTTGAAGCATGCGATGATGCCGATGAGGTATCCGAAAAAAATCGCCTTGCCCAGTCCGCTGGTAAAGTCACCGAGCTCGACGTGCTGAATTAACGATTTGTAGAAATAATCGCCATTGACCCCGAGCTCGGTCACCGAGATGACCAATCCGCCGAACAGTCCGATCGCGTCGGCGAGCGCCGCTAGGATCGGCATCATGATGATGGTCGCGAGCACGCGCGGCACTACCAGCTTCTTGACCGGGCTGGTGCCGAGCGCGCGCATCGCATCGATTTGCTCAGTTACCTTCATTGTGCCGAGCTCCGCGCTGAAGCCGGCGCCGACGCGTGCCGCGATCATCAACGCGGCGAGTACCGGACCCATCTCGCGGAGCAGCGAAAGACCCATGATGCGGCTGACGTAAATCTTGGCGCCGAATTTTTCCAGGAACTGGCCCATCTGCAGCGCCAGCACCATACCGGAAAAAATCGCGGTCAGGTTCACCACGTTGAGCGAGCGATAGCCCACGCTGTCGAGCTGATCGATGAGCGCTCGCGACTCGAAGGGTCGGCGGAACAGATAGCGGAAAAAATCGCGGGTCAGGATTCCGATTTGGCCAAGCTGGTCGAGGAAAAGGTATAGTCTGTCCCGCATCGGTGTTGCGAAAAGCGTAAGCTAGCAATCCGGCGACGGCAATACTGGTCATTCTTATGACGCACGCTCGCTTATGACGCACGCTCGCTTATGACGCAGGCTCGCTTATGACGCAGGCTCGCTTATGACGCAGGCTCGCTTATGACGCAGGCTCGCGAAGCGCTGTTCGTATATGGCTCGCTGCTCGAGGAAGCGAAACGGATGGAGATCCTCGACCATCGCGTCGAGGTGATCGAGGCGCGCCTCGATGGCTTCGAGCGCCGCCGCGCGAGGTACTTCTACATCCTGCGGGCCGAGGGCGTCGAAACGCACGGCTTAGTGATGCTTGATCTGACCGCCGAGGACTGGCGTCGCCTCGATGCTTATGAGGAAGTGCTGACGCTCTACACTCGCGAGGAGATCGAGGTCGTCACCCCAGATGGTCCGCTCCGATGTTGGGCCTACCTTCCGACGGCTAAATGCATCAATCAGTAGGGGCGAATATTTAGCGAAGATATAGCATTGGTGCGGCTTTAGTGGCTTTGTTTTTTCACATTTCGTGAATCATTTGGCCGCTGCGGATGCTCATCCCGAGTCCCGCAATGGGTTTGTTTTTGCGATTTGCACGGACTCGATTATTTGGCTTCGTTTCGTAATTTCATTCCGCGCACCCAATCGGCATCGTACTCATCTCGCGAAACTATGACCACCGGAGAAGGGCGGTCTGCGGCGTCGAGGTATTGGTGACCGGCCTTCGGCCCGAGCATACCGGAAAGCAGCTCCCGATAATGATGAGCTAGATGGCGAGAGATACTCCACTTGAATGTGTTTTCAGACTCGCGGAACAGGCGATCGCCGTCGGCGTTGTCGCCGAGTTCCACGATTATCAAACACCGCCCATCCGATTCGACCGGGTGTCCATCTCCAATTACAAATGAAGAAGCTCTCGCTCCAATCGGCGTATTTGAGATCCGACCGAACTGTGACATGAGCCAGTCGAGGGTTTCGCGGTCCGCCAGGATCAGCAGCGCATCGTCATCTCCGTCGAATTCCTGTAGGAACGCGACGAATCCACTTCCAGTTTTCATATCTCCACGCGAGCGCGCCGCACTCCCTCCAGTATTTCCTTATTGCGATTGCGAGGAAAGCTGGCCGTCTATCAGTCCCGTGGAGCGACCGAAACGTAGCGATTCCCGCGCTCATAGAAGCGCCAAGGGAGCGCGGCCCATTCGCCGGCGTAATCCACATTGATGCGTGGGGAGCGCCCGATCTTCTTGCGTGGCAGGTCCCTGTCGCCGTCTTCGAGGAATAATTCATCGCCGCAAAGATCGCGGCCGTAATCGGCGCCCGTGATTGCAAGCGCGCTGGTGAGTTTGCCCGGACCGTTGCTCAACTCGCGCGAGGTTGCGGGCTTGTTGCGCCGACGCGCCATCAGCTCGAGGCCTCGGAGCGGCTCGAGCGCGCGAATAAGTACCGCATGGGGTTTGCCCTCTGCGGCGGCGACAACATTCATCGCCCAGCAGACGCCATACAAAAGATAGACGTATGCGTGGCCGGGCGGGCCGAACATCGCGGTGGTGCGCTTGCTATGTAGTCCGCCCCGGCTGTGCGCCGCGAGGTCTAGTGGTCCGCGATACGCTTCCGCCTCGACGATGCGTCCAGCGGTTTCGCCCTCCGGCGTGCGATGCACGAGGATTTTCCCAATGCATTGGCGCGCGACGGTCAGCACCGGCTGCGCATAGAACTCGCGCGGTAGCTTGCGACGATTTTCTGTTTCGCGCGCGATCACGGATGGCAATCTAACCTTACGCGCGACCTAACCCCTAGCCCCTTCCCTTTAGGGAAGGGGAACCGGAAAAGAATCCAAAATCATCGGAAGCAACTTTTTCTTTCTCCCCTTCCCTAAAGGGAAGGGGTCGGGGGTTAGGTCTCTGGTGGGGTTGGTTAGGTCTACGGCTTAATCTCGCCCACGCCGGCTTTCCCGCCGGGGCCATCGGGCTTCTTCAGATTGAACTTGTCGAGGCGATACTGCAGCGTCCGATAACTCATACCTAACATCTTGGAGGCTTTTGCTATCACCCAGTCGGATTTTTCCATCGCCTGCAGAATCAGGTCGCGCTCGAATGTCTCGAAGTTGAGGCCTTCGTTCGGAATCTCGAAGCGATCTCCGCGTGTGACGTTCCGATCGCCCGGCTTGACCGGTATCTTGCGCGAAAGAACCTCACTCGGAAGATCCTTCGGCATGATCTTGTCGCCGTCGCACAACAGGATCGCACGCTCGATTGCCGATTCGAGCTGGCGCACGTTGCCCGGCCATGGATAGTCGAGCAGGATTTCCATCGCCTCGCGGCTGATCTCCTTGGCATGTCCCTCCGCGAGATGGCCGAACTTCTTCAGCGCGTGCGCCGCGAGCAATGGGATATCGCCGCGACGATCGCGCAGCGGCGGCAGCGTGATGGTGACCACGTTGACGCGATAATAGAGGTCCTCGCGAAAACGACCTTCCGCGACCTCGTCGGCGAGGTTTTTGTTGGTGGCCGCGAGGAGCCGCACATCGACGTGAAACGATTCGTTGCCGCCGACGCGCCGCACCTCGCGTTCCTGCAACACGCGCAGCATTTTGGCTTGCAGCGGAGGCGGCAGGTCCGCGATCTCATCGAGGAACAGGGTCGATTTGTCCGCCGCTTCGACCAGTCCGATCTTGCGCTCGTTGGCGCCCGTGAACGCGCCCTTCTCATGGCCGAAGAGTTCATTCTCCATCAGCGTCTCGGGAATCGCGGAGCAGTTGATGGCGATGAACGGACGCGCCGCGCGCGGCGACAGGCGATGAATTCCGCGCGCGATGACCTCCTTGCCGGTGCCGCTCTCGCCCTGAATCAGGACCGTCGAGTTCGACGGCGAAATTCTGCGCACGATGCGAATGATGTCCTGAATCGCGGTATCGACGCCGACGATTCCTTCGACTGTCAGCCCGCCTTCAAGCTTGCTCTTCAGCAGCGCATTTTCCTGCTTGAGCGTTGCGACCTCGGCGGCTTTCGAAATCGTCATCACCAGCGTCTCGCGATCGGTCGGCTTGGTGAGGTAGTAGAACGCGCCGTTCTTCATCGCCTGCACCGCGCTCTCGATGGTGCCGTGGGCGGTGAGCAGCACGACCTGCGTGCCCGGATAAATCGGGCGCACTTTCGCGAGCAGCTCGTCGCCCGACATCCCCGGCATCATGAGGTCGGTGAGCACAACGTCGAACTCGCCCAGCCCGAGGCATTCGAGCGCCCGCTTGCCGGTGGCGGCTTCCTCGACGTTGAAACCTTCTTCGCGCAAGGTGTCGGCGGTGATCTGGCGTTCGAGGTCGTTGTCTTCGACGACCAGTACGGAGGATCGGCTCATGGTTTATCTCTGTATAGTCCCTTGCGCTCCGGCTATGGTTCCCAGCGGTCCCGCTCCGAGCGGGAAGGTGAAGGTTACGATGGTGCCGTGCTCGCCCTCGAGTGGCGCTATGCTTGATGGTGCCGCCGTGGCGCTCGACGATCGATCGCGACAGGAACAGGCCGAGCCCGATGCCCTCGCGCTTGGTGGTGAAGAACGGTTCGAACACGCGCCTGGCAACGTCGGGATCGATGCCGGCGCCGTTGTCCCTGAAGGTTATCACGAGATGGTCGCCGTCCTGATGGAAATCGATTTGAGTTCGCCGCCATCGGGCATCGCCTGGATCGCATTGGCGATCACATTGACGAAGCACATGCGGATTTTTTCCGCGTCGACGTTGAGCGTAGTCGGTACGCCGTTGACTTCCTCGACCAGATTCACGCCCTGCGCGCGCATCTTCGATTCCGAGATCTGCAGCACGCTATCGACGATTCCGCGCAGGTCCGCGGGCGACGGATGGATCTCGATCGGCTTGCCGTAGTTGAGAAAACTCTGCACCAGCTCGGACAGTCGGCGAATCTCATCCTTCATTAGCGCGATCTGATGCACATAGGTTTCGGTGTCGGGCTCGACCCGGCGCGCATACTTGGTGCGCATCTGATCGAGCGCGAGGCTGATGAAGTTGAGCGGATTTTTTATTTCATGCGCCAGTCCGCCGGCGAGCTGGCCAAGCGCGGTGAAGCGCTCGAGGCGGTTGAGCTCGGCCTCGCGCTCGCGCGCGTGACGAAGCTGATCGACCATCTCATTGAAGCTGTGGGTCAAAAGCCCGATCTCATCGCGCCGCTTGCCCTCGGGCACCGGCTCCAGTCCGCGCGCCATGATGTTCTGCGCCGCCGATGACACCGCATGAATCGGCTGGACGTAGCGGTCAGCGAGAAAGTACGCGATCATCAATCCGATCGCGAAAATGACGACCGCGAGAGTTAGCTTCATGCAAGCGGCTCTGCGCCAACGGCTTCGCGAAGTCGCCGAAGTTCGCGACCACCCGCACATAGCCGAGCAGATGGTCCTCGACCTGGATCGGAATCAGGTACACGGTCTGGTCCGGAGCCGCGCAGCTTGACCGGCGGAACATCGCCGAAGTTGCGCGCCTCGACGATGTTGCCGCTTTCGAGCGAGGTCTTCTGCAGCGCCTCGCCGATGATCTTCGGATTGGAGCTGTTGATGATCAGGTTTTGCGTGGAGGCGATCGAAACCTCGAGGCCCTTGCTGCGCAGGCCCGCGATATAGTTGCGCAGGCGCTCGGGATCGGTCGGCCGCACCGAAGTGAGTTCCTGCACGCTGATTTGAATCGCGCGGGTGAGGTCGCTGACTTTTTCCTGGGTGCTTTCGACGATCGCCTCCTGCGTGCCGAGGCTGACGATAACTTCGGCGCCGAGAGTGAGCGCCAGCAGGCCGACCATCAGGAAGATCAGCTTGGCCTTCAGATTCAGCGCTGGAAATCTATATGCCATTTGCGAGTGCGCGCCCCGAGGCCTATTTCAATTGAATTCCGGCCCGCTGCAAAGAGGCGCAGGAGGCGGCCGGGCGCGCCGCCGTTTAAGTTTTGGCGCCGCTGGCGGAGAGCCGTATCACCGCCATCCGAGTCAGGTAAATCACGGCGCACAGCGCGACCACGATCCAGATCACTTTCTGGAAACCACCGATGTAACGGATCACCATCTCGATCTGCTCGCCGAAGACATAGCCGAGGGTTACCACCACCGGCACCGAAATCGCCGCGCCCGCCAGATCATAGAGAAAGAAGCGGCTGGGCGGCACGCCCAGCGATCCCGCCGAGAGATAAACCAGCGCGCGGAAGCCGGCGAAAAATCGCGCATAGAAAATCGCCAGATGGCCGTGGCGATGCATGAAGGCCTAGCAGGCGATCGACGTTGTTCGAATCGTCATCGGGCAGCGTAGATTTTTTGAGTCCGAAACCACGCGCAGCACATTGGCTCCGACCCCGCGTCCGATGAAGTAGAGCGAATTGTCGCCCGCGATTACGCCGAGCAGCGAAACCACCAGCGTATCGGATAGCGCGTGATGCCTCTATGGGCGAGAAATCCGCCTGCCAGTAGCGCGACATCCTCGGGCATCGGCAGGCCCAGACCGCATAGCATCAGAATCACGAACAATCCCGCGTAGGTGAAGTGTTCGATGTACGCGGAGATCCAGATTGACCAACGATCAATCTCCGTTGGCGAAGCGGTCGCGCAGCGCATCGCGGATTTTTTCCACCGGCATGCCCTGCGCGGCGAGTTTCTCGGCCTCGAGCGCCTCGCCGGTGCAGATCGCGCAATGCGCGCCATGCGTATCGCGATAGCAGTCGAGCAGATTCTTATGCCCGTCGGTGCGGTCGCATCCGCACTAGCAATGCAGTTGCGCGAGCAGCGCGGGATCGCGCTCGGCGACCTGGTAGGCCTGCTTGACTTCGCCCACGAACTGGTTGGGATCGAGCGTCAGGCGCAAATTTTGCGCCGGCGTCCCGGCATCGCAGCTCTGCTGCGATGCTGATCGCATCGGCGATGCGAACGGTAGACGCTCACGCCCGCGTAGAGAGCGGCTGCGGCCACGACGACGATCACCACGACTACCCATAGAATCGAGCTTGCCCTTTCTTGCTGCACTCATCGATATAGTGTTAATTATAGCATCTCGATGGTTTGCAGGCTTTGCTGCGCGAAACTGATACAGCGAGGCCGGCCGATGCGCCCCGCGCCGCGTCCCCCGCCCCTTCTTTAGAATCCCCATCGCCATGATGCGGCGCCGAAAATTTCGCCGATCGATGGGCCGATTGAGAATCACCGCGTAAAGCTCCTCCAGCTCGGCAAACGTAAACTCCTCGGGCAGCAGGCTGTGCGCGATGTTGGTGTATTCGAGCTTCGCCTTCAGCCGCTTCAGCGCGTACTCCGCCATCAGGCCATGATCGTATGCGAGCGGAGGCAACGCGGAAACCTCGAACCATTGTGCCGCGGGCTCGTCGCCCCGTGGCGAGCGGACCGCGCCCGCATCGGGGATGAGTGCCATATATGCGACCGAAACGACATGCGAGTTGGGATCGCGCGAGGGATCGCCGAAGGTAAAAAGCTGCTCCAGGTAGACCTCGCGCAGTCCGGTGAAGGATTGCAGTTGGCGGCGCGCGGCATCATCGAGGAGCTCGCCGACGCGCACCAGGCCGCCCGGAAAAGCCCATCGGCCTTTAAGCGGCCCGCCTTTGATGGGGACGAGATAGCTGCGCACGCCGCCGTCGCTGCGCGCGAAGAGGACGGTATCGACGGCGACCTTGGGCCTCGCTGGCGATGGGGAGGCGATTCTGATATGGCGTCAGCAAACCTAACCCCCGGCCCCCTTCCCCTGAAGTGGAAGGGGGAGTCAGATGAAGAAAACATCTTGCTAGTGCTCGTGATCCGTTCTGGTTCCCCTTCCCCTTTAGGGGAAGGGGTTAGGGGTTAGGTCTGGAGAGGATCTACGCGCTCAATTCCAGCATCTTCTCCAGCGCGCGCTTCGCGCCTTCGCGCACCTCATCATCGAGGCTGATTTCGTAGCGCAGGTGCTCCAGCGAATCGAGGACGCCATCGAGCGTGATCATCTTCATGAAGCGGCAGAGCTTGCACGCCTTGTAGAAATGCTTCTCGGGAACTTCCATCAGCAGCCGATCGGACAGGCCGCATTCGGTCACGATGAGAAACTTGTCGGCCGGGCTCTCCTTCGCATACTTCATCATCGCGGAAGTCGAGAGCGTCGCGTCGGCGAGCGCGATGACGTCCTTGCGGCATTCCGGATGCGCAATCACCACGATGCCGGGAATCGAGCGCTTCACCCGCATCACTTCCTCGGGCGTGATCTGATGATGCACGTAGCAGTTGCCGTCCCATGAGATGATGTTCTTGCGCGTGTGCGCTCTGCACGTAGTTCGCGAGGTTCTCATCGGGCACGAACAGGATGTTGTTCGGAATCGATCGCCTCGACGATTTTGGTCGCGTTGGCCGAGGTGCAGCACGCGTCGGACTCCGCCTTCACATCGGCGGTGCAGTTCACATACGAGACGACCTTGAGGTCGGGATAAATCTTGCGCAGTTCGGCCTTGCGCTCGGCCAGCGCCTCGGCCGTGATGCTCTCGGCGAGCGAGCATCCGGCCTTCAAATCGGGAATCAGCACCTTGCGCTCGGGATTGAAAACCTTGGCGGTCTCGGCCATGAAATGCACGCCGCAAAACACGATGACCTCGGCGTCCTTGACCTCGCGGGCTTTGCGCGCGAGTTCGAGCGAATCGCCGATAAAATCCGCGACCTCGAAAATCTCGGGCCGCTGATAATTGTGCGCGAGGATGACGGCGCGCCGCTCGCGCTTGAGCTTCAGGATGCGCGCGATAGTGGAGGCATAGCGCTCGCAGGCCGGCATATCGTAGGTGTCTTCCTGATTGAGGGCGGCCAGCTTGGCGTGCAGGTTCGATGCGCTGATGGCGGGCGCGAATGATGTGTCGATGGAGGTACCCATTAGAACTGTCTCATACTTTGCGTTGATTTGACGCTTACTCTAGCACTTAATGTATCGCAACACAACCGCAAGTCGCTCGCGATCTTCGTCGCGGCGCTTCGCGAAGCCGCCCTACGGGCGGCGACAAAGATTCGACGGGTCGTTCGCGAACGACCCCTACCAGAATTGCGCGTTTTGGCGTAGCACCTGAGGACGAGGAAAACTGCAATGGATGAATCCGCAGATAAAGACATAGTCGCCGCCGTGCGACGGTTCGTCGACGCGACGTGATTCCGACCGCATCGGAGCTCGAACATGCCGATGAGTATCCGCATGCGCTGGTCGCCACCATGAAGGAACTCGGACTGTTCGGCGCGACGATTCCCGTCGAGCACGGAGGGCTCGGCCTCAGCTTCGTCAGCTATGCGCGCGTGATGGAGGAACTGTCGCGCGGATGGATGAGCCTAGCAGGCGTAATTAATAGCCATCTGATCATGGCGTTCATCATCACGCATCACGGGACCGCCGAGCAGAAGAAATATTTTCTGCCCGCGATGGCGCGTGGCGAAAAGCGCGGCGGCCTCGCGCTGACCGAGCCGCATGCGGGCTCTGACGTGCAATCGATCAAGACGATCGCGCGCCGGCGCGGCGACGACTACGTCGTCACGGGCAGCAAGATGTTCATCACCAATGCGCGTCACGGCACGATGCTCGCCGTCGCCGCGAAGACCAATCCCAAAGCCGAGCCCGCGTATGCCGGAATCAGCATGTTCGCGGTCGAGAAGAGCGACGCGGGTCCGACCGTGAGCCGCAATCTCAAGAAGCTCGGCTACAAGGGCATCGATACGTGCGAGGTGCTGTTCGAGGACGTGCCGGTGCCGGCGGCGCATCTGATTGGCGGCGCCGAGGGGCTCGGCTTCAAGCAGGTGATGAGCGCGCTCGAAGTCGGGCGCATCAACGTCGCGGCGCGCGCGGTCGGAGTAGGGCAGGCCGCATTCGAAAACGCGATTCGCTACGCGCAGCAGCGCACCGCGTTCGGCAAGCCGATCAGTCAGCATCAGGCGGTGCAGCTTCTGCTCGCCGATATGGCGACGAATGTCGAGGCGGCGCGTCTGATGGTGCACAACGCGGCGCGCAAGAAGGACGCCGGTGAGCGATGCGACGTCGAGGCGGGAATGGCGAAGCTGTTCGCCTCAGAGGCATGTGCGAAGGCCTCGCTCGATGCGATGCGGGTGCTGGGCGGCTACGGCTTCATGGCGGAATTTCCGGTCGAGCGCTTTTATCGCGACGCGCCGCTGATGATGATTGGCGAGGGGACCAACGAGATCCAGGCCCTCGTCATCGCGCGGGGATTGTTGTCGCGGTACGCGGTTTGAGGAAGCGTCGTCTGGGGGGGGCGTATAATGCATGCATGTGCATGCATATGGCGCGCACGGAGTTCGTGTATGAGAACCACCATCGAAATTGATGATGAGCATCGCGCGAGGCTGCTCGAAATCGCAGCCCGCCGCGGTTTGAAAGGCTTCTCACAAATCGTAGCGGAAGCGATCGAGAGGTACCTCGTCGAAGAGGATCCCGAAATGCGCCGGAAAGAAGTCAGGCGTTTGCAAGGTAGCCTGGCGGGCAAAGAGGGCGAAGATCTGCGGCGTCGGGTCCGCAAGATCCAAAAAATGTGGCGATGATCATCGCCGATACCGATGTGCTAATCGATTATTTGCTCGCGAAGAATTCGGGATCGGACCGAATCGCTATCCTTATTGAGAAGGGCGAATTATGCACGACCGCGGTCACTGTCTTCGAGATCGTGTCCGGCGTTCGAAGCGAACGTCAGGCCCGGGCGGCGCGAGAGCTCCTTTGCCAGGGTGCCTGCCCTGCCTTTGGATGATGAGTGCGCGGAACGCGCAGCCCTCATTCGTCGCGATCTCGAAAGAAAGGGGCTGGGCATCGGTATCGCGGATAGCATGATTGCTGGAATCGTCCTCACGATCGATCGCGCTTTGCTCACCCGCAATCGACGCCACTTCGAGCGCGTGGAGGGGCTGATACTTGCGCCGCCGACGTGATCACTCCCGCGCGAACTCATACAGCGCGTCGGCGCAGGCCTTCGGATGCGTGAACATCACCTCGTGTCCGCTTTTGATTTTCCGGATCGAGGGATTCTTCAACCGCCCCGAATATGTCGGATGCCATAGCGGATGCCCATCGGGCGCTAGGTCGTCTTCGCATACGAGGTAGCTCTGCGGCACGTTGGTCGCGTGAAATGACTTCATGTCTACCGGATCGAGGAACGGCTGAATCGGCTGCGGACATAATGTTGCCAGCACCCAATCCTGCATCTCTCGCTTGCCGTCCTGCATGAAGAAGGTGCGGAACGCTTCCGTCATCGGTTCGATCGCGAGCGATTTGTCATAGCGCGAATTCGCCAGTTGGATGAGCGGCGCGGTGGATGGGCTCGCCGGATCGAAGATCGCCTTCCCGTCCTCCGGAACCATCGCTGTCACGAACACCGCGCGCTTGATGCGATCGGGAATTTGCGCGGCCACACCCGGCATCACGAGGCCCGCCATGCTATGGCCGGCGATGACTACATTGCGAAGCTGCCGGTCTTCGATGAACTTCACGACGCTGTCGACGTAAGCCCGAAGCGTGACTTTCGCGCGTTCGAATGGATTAGCGTTGTTGCCGGGCAAATCCACCGCGTAGGTGTGGTCACCATGTTTACCCAATTCATTGATGACGGCAGCCCAACAAAACGCGCCATGCCATGCGCCATGAATGAGCACAAAGTTCTCCGCCATAAAAAAAATCTCCGTCAAAAAATGGTTTCGATGAATTAATGCGCTGCCGCTTGCGTCGGTGCATACAAGCATGCTCGTGAGCGCAAGAGCAATCGCGGACTCATCCTGCAAAGGCGTAGCGGCATGGCTCTTGCTCGTGCGTACTCTCGCAGACGTGAGGGTTTTATGAATCACGCAGACACTCCGGTGTCGCACGGGCACGGTTTGGTAGTGGCGTCCTGGACAATCGTCATGATGGCGCTGGTGTTAGGCCTCGCCAGCGACCAAACATCGCAACTACTCCGCGCGCATTTCCAGTTCGGCGAGAGCGCGATAGTGACCGCTGCGGTCGCCGTCGAATCGGCCGCTCAGCCCGTAGCCCGATATCATACGCTGCCCATGATTCTTACGATTCCGTTCGCTGTTACCCGCACGCAACAAATGATGGTGGCGCGCCTGAAACAGCGCGATGAGATCACGCACCGGGTGGCCCAGCTCCATACCAGTTTGAAGGCCGCACCCGGACTGCTCGCCGGACTCGCGCTAATCGGCGCCTCGCAGTCCAATCACTGACCGTACCGCCGTCCGCAATTCAGGATCATACCCAACGGGACCCAAAAGGGGCATATGCTCCCTTTTGGTGTATTGGTAGCTAACCCTAAGTGGATGTAGGCGTTACTGCCTGACCGTCTTTCAAGGTCGCGGGAGGGACCACGATCACCATCTCGCCGCCTTCGAGTCCCTGCTTGACCTCGAATCCGTCCTGGAACTCGCGTCCGAGGATAACCGGCGCCTTGCTCACGCGGTCGTCCCGAACTATCCAGACCGTGGTTTCTTTGCCTTCACCCACGACCGCCTTCTTCGGCACCACCACCAGTGGACTCGTTTGCTGCTTCGGCGGAGCAGCGAGGAAAGTCACCTTCGCGCTCAGTTCGGGCTTGATGATGGTCAAGTCGGGCTTGAGGATGTGGACCTCGATTTTCACCGTGCCCTTTTGCCGATCGGCGGCCGGATAAATCTTCACTACCCGTGCGTCGTACGACTGATCCGGATACGAATCGGGGATGACGCTGGCGGGAGTACCCATCGAGATGCGCGAGATGTCGCTCTCGTTGATATCGACTTCGGCGCGCATGTCTTCGGTATCGGCGAGTTGCGCGATATCGAATACGCCGGCGCCCGCCTCGATTTGCCCGCCATAGTTAATGTTGTCGCCGATCTCGTGATATTTGGTCAGCACGATCCCGTTGATCGGTGATCGGATCGTGCACTGAGCGATAAAATATTGCGCCGAATAAATCGCCGCCTGCGCTTTCTCGAGACTGGCTTGGGCGACCGCGAGTTTATTTTCAGTCTGATCGAGTTCATCCTGCGAGATCACACCCTGATGCCACATTGCGCGCTCGCGGTTGGCCTCGGCGATATCGAGTTTGACATTCGCCGCGGCGAGGTCGCGATCGGCGGTCGCCTGGTTGAGCAGGCCCACGTAATTGCGATCGTCGATCTTCGCGAGCAGGGTTCCCTTCTTGACCAGTTGGCCTTCTTCAATCGGCTCGGCGACGATGGTGCCGACAACATTGGTGCCGACTGAAATGTACTTGTGGCGCGTGACGATGTATCCCGAGCCGGTCAGCATCACACCCGGCTGCCCCGCCGTGCGCACCGATACCATCGCGGTCTGCACTTCCAGCGGGCGTCCCAGCGTGCGCAGGTAAACTTCGTAGCCGACGCCCGCCAGCACCGCGAGCACCACCACCGTGATGGCAATCGGCATTATGCGGCTCGGCTTCTTCGCTTCGGCGCGCGCGATGCGCAACGATTCGAGTTCGCGAACGGCGCTATTCTTCGGCGCATCTGGCGACATCTTTCGATCCTCCACCAAAGCTTGCCTTTAGATCCGGCGCAGCGCGTTGACCACGCTTAGGCGCATCGCCTGCCGCGCCGGCAAATATCCTCCGAGGGTGCCCATCAAGGCGGCGAAAATCATCGCCTCGACCACGATGACGGGAGTGACGCGGAAGTTGAAGCTCAAGGTGGAAAACGTCATGAAGTTGCCGAAGGAGGTTGAGAAGCCGTTGATCGGCAGAGCCAGCAATATTCCCACGATACCGGCCAGAGTCGCCAATATCAGCGATTCAAGCAGGAAGGAACTCATAACAGCGCCGGGGGTGAAGCCGAGCGCGCGCAGCGTGCCGATCTCCGAGATGCGTGCCGACACCGAGGCATACATGGTGTTCATCGCGGCGAACACCGCGCCGACACCCATGATGATCGCGACGACCATCCCGAGCCATCGAAGCTGATTCGCGACCACCGACTGGTCTTTATAATACTGCGCCTCCGTTTCCGCCTGCAGATTGATGCGCGGATCGTCGGCGATGCGCTTGATGAGCGCCTGATCGTCGGCGCCCGGCGCGAGCTTGAGCCGCGCGATCGCGTAGTACGCGCCGCGCTGACTGTCCGCCTGCACATCGTGGATATCGGCCCAGACTTCCGATTCGAACGAGCTGCCATCGGCCTCGAACATGCCGACCACTTTCCAATCGCCGCGCCCGAAATGAAGCGTCGAGCCCACGCTGCAATTTTTGTAACGTCCGACCAGCCCCTTGCCGACCATCACTTCGCGCACGCTCGGGTTGAACATGCGCCCCTCGACGATATGCATCTTGTCGTGGACATCGCGTGCCACCGGCAGAACGCCGCGCACGACGATATTGTCGCGCCCGCCCTGCACGCTCTCCATTAGCACCTGGACCGGCAGCTCCGGCGACGCGAACGGCTGGCCGTTGGAATCGTGCTTGATGCCGGGCAGAAACTTGAGCGTGTCGAACTGGTCGAGCGTCATGTTCGAGTAAGTCTCGGTGGTCGCGCCTTTGCGCAGCACGATGAGGTTGTCGGGCGAGCCGGCCTCGGTGATCGATGCGGCGAGTCCCGCGACCATCGCCATCACGACCACGAACACCGCGACCACCAACGCGATTCCGCCGCCGGTCATCAAAGTGGAAACGCGCCGCACCAGCAGACTGCGAAAATTGTATTTCAATGGAATTGCCACTTTAGTTTTCGCTCGCCCCCGCTTCTTCTCCGTGTAGGGGTCGTTCGCGAACGACCCGCGACGATGTCGCAAGCGGCAAATTCTCCGCGCGCGTACCATCGCTGCGGGCGGTTCGCGAACCGCCCCTACAGGAATCTCTTTCGATCTCTGGCCTCAAGCCACAAACCTCAGTGCTTCCACGATGTTCATTTTCGAGGCGGCCCGCGCGGGTACCCACGCGCTCAGCAGTCCGATAATGGCGGCCGCGATCAGGGTTTCGAACAAGACAGCCGTCGGCATCCGAAGCGTGAGCATTCCCAACTTCGGGCCCGAGAACAACTTGAGAGCGAGGAATGCCGCGCCACATCCGAGCAGTCCGCCCGTCAATCCGATCAGCAGCGATTCCGCCAGCAGGGTCGAGAGAATGACGCCCGAGGGAAAGCCCATCGAGCGCATCACCGCGATCTCGCCGCGGCGTTCGCGAATCGACATCGCTGAGGTGTTCGCCGCGACCAGTCCGACCGTAATCACGACGATGAAGCCGAGAATCTCGAACAGGCTGAACATCATCCGATACTGCCGCAGGAATCCGCCCAGGTAAGCGGCCTCCGATTCGCTCTGGGTCTCCGCCGAGGAGTTGGCGAATCCCTCGTCGATCGCGGCAATCAACTGCGGGACATTGTCGCTCTTGTCTGCAAGCACCCAGATATTGGAGACGAAACCCGGACGTCCCGCGGCCTCTTCCAGGTAGTCGCGTCGAAAATATATGAAGGTACGCTGCGTCCGGCCCGTCATTTCACCCACGATGTTGAGGGTCACATTGAACGGATACACGGTGCCCTTCAGAATGATCTGCTGTCCGATCTTGAGGTTGAAACGCTTCATCGTGTCGGCGCCGACGACGCACGCCGTGCGCAGGGTCTTGAATTTCTCCCATTCCGCCGGCGTCAGTCCCCAATCCGGAAAAACGATATCGGCCTGCTCATGATCCATCGCCATGTTCGGAAACTGATCAGTTACCTCGTGCAGGATACCGCCGAACCAGCTCATCGAAGCGGTCCCGACCACGTGTGGCATGATCGCGATCTTCTGCCGATATGCGATCGGGATGGAATATGTCACCCCTGACTTATGGTGGGTGACGATACGCGCCGAAGAAGCGGTATCGGCGAGGATCTGGTTTGCGACCGTCGGCAGGCTGACCAGCGCAGAAAAAATAAACAGCGACACCGCGATCGAGAACACCGTCAGCGCGGTGCGCCGCTTGTTACGAAAGAGATTCTTCAGGATGAGTCCGAGGTATTTCACGCGAATGTGATCCTAGTTGCTCGCGGCTTGTGGTGCGCCCGAACCCGGTGCGCGACCGCCCGGCTCAATGCCTGCCAGAATTCCCTTATCCAGATGAAAGACCTGCTCGACGTAGCGCACCGCGCGCTGATCGTGCGTCACCATCACGATGGTCTTGTTGAACATCCGGTTCAGCTCGACCAGCAGGCTCAGGATTTCCTCCGCCGATTTCGCATCGAGGTCGCCCGTGGGTTCGTCGGCGACCACGATCGTCGGATCGGTCACGATCGCGCGCGCGATCGCCACCCGCTGTTCCTGACCACCCGAGAGCTGGCGCGGATAATGGCTCATTCGATCGGACAGGCCGACTACCTTCAGCGCGGTTTCGACATGCTGCCTGCGCTCGGCCTTGCTTAGATCGGTGAGCAGCAGCGGCAGCTCAACGTTTTCGAATGCGGTCAGCACCGGAATCAAATTGTAGAATTGGAAGACCAGCCCGATGTGCCGCGCGCGCCATCGTGCAAGGTCGCGCTCGCGCATCGAGGTGATTTCCTCGCCGCCGACCTTCACCACGCCGGAGGTGGCGTGGTCGATGCCCGCAATCAGGTTGAGCAGCGTGGTCTTGCCCGAGCCCGACGGCCCCATGATGGCGACGAAGCGCCCGTTGGGAAGCCGGATCGTAATGTCATCGAGCGCGCGCACCTCGAATTCATCGCGGGTATAGATGCGGCTCACATGCTCGAGTTCAATCGCGTATTGGTTTTCGGCCATTTTAATTTTTCCTCGACTCCGCTTCGCTCCGCCTCGGAAGCGGCTGCGCTGCGGCGCTGCGCGCCCCCTTCGGGCCTCTCTTGGTCAATCCCACCCTAATTCTTTCGACCATTCGTTCTTTTCCCGTAGGGGGCGGTTCGCGAACCGCCCCTACCAGAAACAATCCGCACGCCCTGCCTGCTCCGCGCAGTCAGCAAGCGACGTGCCGCAGACCACCACGAATTCTGCGGCTGAATCTCCTCAGCTTTCATCATGTCAATCGGAGCACGCAGTATAGCCGCTGCGCGCGCCACACTGCACCACCGGTTCATCGCTTTGCGCCCGCTGGACGAATCGTCTTGCGAATGGCGGCGGCCCTCGCGCGCGGAACCATCGCGAGTTCGCGTGCCATCTCGACTTCCAGCTTCGCCATCATCTGCGCCTTGAATGCGGTCAGTTGATGTCCGATCTTCACCAGCACCTTGCGAAACGGGTTCTCGCCGCGAGATTTCATCTGGCCGACCACCGTGGCGAGCTCTCGCGCCCACATCTGGTCGAACTCGCGCATGCGCTGCATATGCGCCATCGCCGCGGCGGGATTGTAATGCCCGAAGTAAATCTTCACCTGCGCCTCGTCATGGACGAAAACCGGCGGCGATGGCTCCGCGAGCATCTTCAGAAAGTGTCCGCGCCCTAATGCTGTGATCGCATAGACCTTGCGCGCGCGCTTGCCGTTACGCTCGGTGCGCATCGTAACCAGCTTGTCGTGCGCGAGTTTCTTGAGCGCCGGATACAGGGAGCCGTCGCTGACCCGATAGAAAAATCCCACCGACTCCTGGAAGCGGCGCTTGAGGTCGTAGCCGGTCAGCTCCGCCTCCATCAGGAAGCCGAGCACCGGAAACTTGATATCAATTTTGAGCGCAGCGCCGTCGCGCGCGGAGGTCCTCTCGAACGGCGCCGGTGCCCATTCGCCGTGCCCGTTGCGATACGCATGTAACGGTGGCCGCTGCGGTGTCATCGATATATCAACCCAATAGCTCGACTTGATGTATGAAGCAAGGTGAAATCATCCCGTTGCTCGCAGCGCGGCGGCGATGTCGTGCCGGGTGGCGTTTAATGCCGGGATCGCCGCGCTAAGAAGACCGATCGCGGCCGACAGCGCGATGCTCCCGATCGCCACCGACGGCGTTACCGCGAGGACCAGCCGCCCGGCGAAAAGCAGATACGATCCGATGAAATGCATCACCACGTATGCGAGTCCGGCGCCGATCGCGCCCGCGATGATGCCGATCGCAACTCCTTCGGCGACTATCGAACCGACCAGCATTGCGCGCGTGAATCCGATCGAACGCATGACCGCAAGTTCATGGCGTCGCTCGCGCACCGACATCGCCGCGGTGTTGGCCGCGACCAGACCGATGACCATCGCCACGATTACCGCGATCACCTGTACGCCGACGAACAGCAGGCGGAATTGCTGGAGGCGCTGTTGCGCCATCCCCAATTCAGTTTCCGTTATCGTCTCGTAGGCGGAGTTGGCGAAGCGCTCGTCGATCGCGTGGATGACCATGGTCGCGTTTTCCGAGCGATCGATGCGGATGAAAAACAGCACCGCCTTGTTGAGGTTGCCTTCCATCTGGTTGAGCCGCTCGAACGGCACGATGACGATGGTGGGCGGCGGGCTGGCGCCGCCGAGCACGCCCGCGATCGTGACGTCGAGGTCGGTGGGCAGGCTGGGGGCGTGAAAGGTGATGTTGTCGCCGACCTGCCATTGAAAGCGCTTCATCATCTCCGGACTCACCAACGCGGACGAGCGCGAGCGCTGCAGCAGCGACGCCAGCTCGGGTGTGATGCCCCAATCGGGGAACAGCGCGCTGATCTGCGAGGGGTCCATCGCGGCGACCGGGATCATCTCGCCCGGGTTGCGATAATCCGCGATCGCGAAGAGCACGCCGGTGACCGCGTCGACATGCGGCATCGCGCGAATGGTTTGGGCATATGAGACCGGCAGGGTGTAGTCAAAGCCGCCGAATCCCGCTTTGTTCCCGCAATCGAGCCGCAGCGTGCTCACGCGATCGCGGAGCACTTGCCGGACGACCGCCGGCAGGGTCATCAGCGCGGCAAAGATGAACATCGAAATCGCGATCGAAATCAGGCTCAGCAGCGTGCGGCGCCGATTGCGCAGCAGGTTACGAGATATGAGCGGGAAAAACTTCAGAAGATACTTCATGAGCCTTACTACGGGCTTGCGAGTCGCCGTGACATACCGCTATGTTAGTAACCGACCGACGGTCGGTCGGTACATCGTGCATAGTAGACCGACCGCCGGTCGGTTGCAAGAAGGAGAATGCCGACAGCACGTCAATCGCCCGCTCGAATCGTCATGAAGCCCGACCAGCGGCGCGCCGAGCTGCTCGATTGCGCGCAGGAGTTGTTCCTCGCGCGCGGCTACGAGAACACCACCGTCAATGATGTGATTGCGAAGGCGGGCGTGTCGAAGGGCGCGCTCTATCATTACTTCACCTCCAAGGAGGCGATGCTGGAGGCGCTCGCCGAGCGCTTTGCCACGCGAAGTATCGAGCAACTCGGCGACATCCTCGAAGCGCCGGCGCCCGATGCGCTCAGCCGCCTCAACGCATTCCTCGCGCGCTCGCGTCAGTTGCGCCGCGAGGCTGCTCCGATGATCCGGCCGCTGTTCGCCGCCATCTTCCGTCCTGAGAACATCGTGCTCTATCACCGCATCAATGCCGCCGGCCTCGCACTGATGACGCCGCTGCTCGCGCGCATCATCGCGCAAGGCGTCGAGGAAGGAATTTTCCGCACGCCCGATCCGGTCGGCACCGCCGAGATGCTCCTGCAACTTGGGGCCGCGGCATATGGCGTCGTCGCGCGCGCGCTCAACGCGAGCAGCGAGCACGAGGCCGAGGAAGCGGCCGACACGCTGGAGGATCTGCTGAAGCTGCACGCCGTCGCCATCGATCGCATTCTGTGTCTGCCCGAAGGCAGCGTGCAGCTGATCGAGCCTGGCTTCGTGCGCGCGATCATGATGGGGAAGCCGAAGAAAACCACAGAGGCCCGGAGAAAGCCGAACAGAACCACAGAGGCACGGAGACACAAAGGTAAGAACAGATCGGGAAAATCTTGAAGGCGCAGGACGCCGCATCATCGTTTCTTTCTTTTCCGAACCTTCGTGTCTCTGTGCCTCTGTGGTTTTCTTCTCCCTTCTTCGTAACTTGACTGTTACGTAACAACTATGTTACGAAGATGGTCATGCAGGTTTTCGCGGCGCTCGCGGATCCGACCCGCGCTAAAATCGTCGAGACCCTCGCGCGGCGCGATCTGACCGCCGGCGAAATCGCCAAGCGCTTTCCGGTCTCACGTCCCGCCATCTCCCGCCATCTGCGCGTGCTGCGCACTGCGCATCTGGTGCGCAGCCGTGGCGAGGCGCAGCGGCGCGTCTATAGCCTCAATCCCGACGCGCTCGATGAAGTAGACCACTGGCTGGCGAAATGCCGCGATATGTGGAATCGCCGCCTCGACCGGCTGGACGAATATCTGAAGGAGATGGTCGCGGAGGAAGCGCGGCGCAAAAACGAATGAACGCATTCACCACCAATGACAATTGCGGTTCAACGGCCCAACTCGCAGCATGAACCGAGGAGCATAGTAATGAACGACCTTGGGCTCGGTGAATTTGTCGATCGCGACACTTTCCGAATCGTGCGCGACTATCCGCATCCGATCGAACGTGTGTGGGACGCGCTGACCACCAGCGACCATTTGACAGTATGGCTCTGGCGCTGCACGCAGCTGGAGCCGTCGGTCGGGGGTGAGTTCGTATTCGACTTCGGATGGGGAAAGCTGTGGCGCGGACGAATCGCGGAGTTCGAGGCGCCGAGGCTGGTCGATTTCGGTGGGTTTTTGCGCTTCGAGTTGTCGGAACGTCCGGACGGAAGCCGCCTGGTGATGACGCAAAAGCGCGGACCCGGCGGATGGAGTCCGATGGCGCTCGCAGGATTCCACGGATGGTTGGGGCGGCTGGCGCGTCTGCTCGCGGGCGTGCCGAACGATATCGCCGATCGATGGGCCAATGAACAGTTTCCGTGGGAGGCGCTTTTTCTCGCCTACGAGCGCCTGATGCGGGATTCGCTCGCCGGCGGCGCGATACCCATCTACCGGCTTCACTTCGAACCCAACTCGCCGACCATACAAGATGAAGCGAAAATTCACCTCGACGAGTTGGTGCGCCGGATGATCGCCGAGCCGACGCTCGCGGTAACCATCGATGGCTTCGGCGACGATCCATGCACGCAAGAACAAAGTGAGGCGCTGGCGCGCGATCGAATCGAGGGCGCGCGGCGCTATCTAGAAGCCGCAGGTATATCCTCGAATCGAATCGGGGTGGGGTTTACGCTCGGCAACTATCACTTCATCGTTCCGCGCGATACCGAGGCTGGGCGCGCGTTCAATCGCCGTGTGGAGTTGCGGCCGACTTACTGATCGAACCCGAGAGGAAATGTCATGGAGACAACCAATCGCATCAATCCGCAAAGTGGAGACGTCATCCTGGTGGTCGGGACCGTCAAGGGCGCGTTCATCTTTCATAGCGATCGCAGCCGCCGCGACTTTCACATCGCCGGTCCCTACTTCAAGGGGATGGAAGTTTTCTCGACCGCGTATCTGCCGGACAAAAAATCGCCGCGCATCCTCGTCGGCAACAAGAGTCAGCATTGGGGCTCGACGGTGAGCTGGTCTGACGATTTCGGCGCGAGCTGGCACGAGCCGGCCGAGGGCAACGTGAAGTTTCCCCCCAGCTCCGGCCTCTCGCTCAATTCGATTTGGGCGCTCGAGCCCGCGCCGCTGCTCGGACCCGAGGTGGTTTTCGCGGGCGCCGATCCGGCCGCGCTCTATCGCTCGGATGATCGCGGCGAGACGTTCCATCCTAACGAGGCGCTGCTCAATCACGCCGAGCGTCCGTATTGGCTGCCCGGATTCGGGGGGCTCTGTTTGCATACGGTGATGCCGCATCCGCGCGATCCGAAGCGCATCATGGTCGGCATTTCGTCGGCGGGAATCTATCGCAGCGACGATGGCGGCGAGTCGTGGACGCGCCGCAACCACGGCATTCGGATGGACAACGATGGGCCGCCGAATGCGCCGCACTTCCGCCCGCAGTGCGCGCACAAGATGCGCTATGATGCGAAAAATCCCGCGCGCATCTATCTGCAGAATCATCCCGGCTATTATCGCAGCGATGACGGCGGCGACTCGTGGATCGATATCCGCAACGGATTGCCGTCGGAGTTCGGCTTCCCGATGGTGGCGCATCCGAGCCGCGCCGACACCGCATTCGTTATCCCGCTCACCTCGGACAACTTCCGCGTGCCCATCGAAGGCGCCGCGAAGGTCTGGCGCACGCGCGACGCGGGTGAAACGTGGATGCCTCTCGGCAGCGGCCTCCCGCAGCAGGACGCTTACTTTTCGGTGCTGCGCGACGCGTTTATTGCCGACACGCTCGATCCGGTCGGCCTGTATTTCGGTACACGCGGCGGCACTCTGTTCGCATCATCAGATGAGGGCGAAAGCTGGCGCACGATTGCCGACTGGCTGCCCGCGGTCCTATGCGTAAAGGCGACGGTGGTGGCCTGAATTTAGGAAATCACGCGATGCGTTTTCATCTACCATCCGCGCTGCGCAAATGGTCCGGCGATCGCGAAGTCATCGAGATGAGCCTCCCGCTCGACCTGCGCATGACGATCGTTGAGGCAATCGAGATGCTCGGCCGCGACTATCCCGGCATCCGCCAGCGCGTGCTCGACGATCAGGGCAACATCCGCCGCCACGTCAACGTGTTCGTCGACGGCGAGAACATCCGCTTCACGCGGGGCAACGCGACGCAGGTCACCCACGCATCGGAGGTGCGGATTTATCCCGCGATGAGTGGCGGGACCTAACCCCCAGCCCCTTCCCTTTAGGGAAGGGGAGAAGAACCAGCGGAGTAACTGCGATGACAAATTGTCAACGAAGGAAATGTTCTTTCTGATCCCCCTTCCCTCAAGGGAAGGGGTCAGGGGTTAGGTCTTATTATGAAGCTATATGAATTCCCTCCCACCCGCTCGATTCGCGTGCGATGGACGCTGCAGGAACTCGGCGTTCCCTTCGAAGCCATCACCGTCAACATGCTCGTGGGCGAGCACAAGGCTCCGGCGTTCCTCAAGATCAATCCTGCCGGCAAACTTCCGGCGCTCATCGACGGCGACCTGATGCTCACCGAATCCGTCGCGATCTGTCTGTATCTCGCAGAGAAGTATCCCGACAAAGGTCTGATGCCGCGCGATCTGGGGCAGCGCGCGGAGTTTTACCGATGGCTGATGTTCGCGGCGACCGAGCTGGAGCAGCCGCTATGGCGCATCTCGCGCAACCTGAATGTATATCCGGAGGACAAACGCTTGCCGGCCGACATCGCCAACGCGCGTGACGACTTCGCCACGATGGCACCGGTGTTGGAAGAGCATTTGAAGTCGCGTCAATTCCTGGTCGGAAATGCCGTGAGCGTCGCCGATTTCATAATGGCGTACACGCTCGACTGGGCGAACGAGATACAGATGATCGACGGCTTCCCGAACCTGAAGGCCTATATGACGAAGATGTACGCGCGACCCCACGCCGCCCCGCGCATCGCGGCCGCGGCCGCGAGCGTCGGCCTCGGTCCGGCGACGAATTAATCGCCGATTCCGTGTAGGGGCGGTTCGCGAACCGCCCGCAACGAACGCGCAAGTGCGGAGAGCTTTCTCGATTGCGCATTCGCTGCGGGTCGGTCGCAAACGACCCTACCAGGAAAGAACCGGATGTCTGCCGCGATTTGACAATCTCCACCGTTCTTATTACTCGCCTCATAAGTGAGGTGATGCTTATGAAGTTCGGCTTGCTCTATGAAATGGAAACTCCGCGGCCATGGCACGCGCTCAGCGAATACAACACTTACTGGGAGGCGCTCGCGCAGATCGAACTCGCCGATCGCATCGGCATCGATTACGTGTGGGAAGTCGAGCATCACTTCCTCGAGGAATATTCCCATAGCCCGGCGCCGGAGGTTTTCTATGGCGCGGTGACGCAGCGCACCAAAAATATTCGCATCGCGCATGGCGTGCGGCTGCTGCCGTTCAAGTTCAACAATCCGATCAAGGTCGCGGAGCAGGCCGCCGTGCTCGACATCATGAGCAACGGACGCGTCGACCTCGGCACTGGCCGCTCGACTACCGCACAGGAACTCGACGGTTTCAGTGTGGATTACGATCGCACCCGCGCCGAGGTGCGCGAGGCGCTCGACATCATCGTGAAGGCGTGGACCGACGACATCCTCGAATACAACGGCAATCTCATCCAGGTGCCGCCGCGCCGCGTGGTGCCGAAGCCGATTCAGAAGCCGCATCCTCCCATGTGGATGGCGTGCACTGCCCCCGACAGCTATCAGATGGCGGGCGATCGCGGGCTCGGCGTGCTCAGCTTCAGCCTGAATTACGACGGTGTCATCAAATCGGTCGGTGAGTATCGCAAGGCGTTTGCGCATCGCACCGATCAGGTCGGCAAGTTCCCCAATGAGGCGTTCGCGAGTCTCATCATTTGTCACGTCGCGGAGAACAAGGAGGATGAGGCCATCGGCATCGACGGCGCGCGATGGTTCATGCATAACGTCGGCGAGCTGTTCAAGCCGCTGATGGCGAAGAACCAACTCTACTCCTACGAGTACCTGCGCACGCTGATGGCGCTCGATGTCGATCCTAACGACATCCCCGACGCGCAGCTCAAGCAGCATCCGATGATCGTGGTAGGCAATCCGGATGAAGTAATTCGCAAGCTGGAGCAGTTCCAGAAAGGCGGCGTCGATCAGGTGATTTGCTTCAAGCAGGCGGGCCGCATCCCGCATCAGAAGATCATGAACTCGCTGAAGCTGATGGCGAAGCATGTGCTGCCGCATTTCAATCCGCATCGGCGAGTGGCGTTGGAGGAATTGAGCGCCGCGGCATCGTAGATGAGATGAAGCCTTTTTCTTGTCATTCTGAGGTGAGCGCGAAGCGCGCAGCCGAAGAATCTCGGGCGCGCCTAACGATCGGATGTCGCTCCAGCATTCGAATGGCGACGCGCTCCGAGGGCCCGTCCACGTTCGCATGCTGAAGTGACATGCGGCATGTAGGCGCTTCCGAGGTTCTTCAGCGGCGCGCTGCGCGCTTGCTTCAGAATGACAAAAGGAAAAGGAGCGCTCGCTTCCGAAGAAACAAAAAGTAGAGGGATCATCTAAATGGGCGGACTCTATTACGACGAAATGGAAGTGGGGCAGACCTTTCCCCATTCCATCACGCGCACCATCACCGAGACCGATAACCTGCTGTTCTGCGCGATGACGCACAATCCGCAGCCGCTGCATCTCGATGCGGAATTCGCCAAGGGGACAGAATTCGGCCGCCAGATCGTCAACAGCATCTTCACGATGGGCCTGATGATCGGCGTGTCGGTCGGCGATACCACGCTCGGCACCACCGTCGCGAACCTCGGCATGAACGACGTGCGCTTCGCGCATCCGGTGTTTATCGGCGACACGCTGCGCTCTGAGAGCAAGGTGATCGAAAAGCGCGAGAGCAAGTCGCGTCCCGACGCGGGCATCGTGGTGTTCGAGCATCGATCGTTCAATCAGCGCGGCGAAGAAGTCGCATACTGCAAGCGCTCGGCGCTGATGAAAAAGCGCACCCATTAAGATGATGAACAAGCGAGGCGCGAAATGAGCACGGGAATGAATTTGCGCTCGATGCTGTTTGTGCCGGGCGACAGCGAGCGCAAGCTCGTGAAGGGCGCGGGCTCCGGCGCCGATTCGTTGGTGCTCGACCTCGAGGATGCGGTGGCAGCCGATCGCCTGCCGCTGGCGCGCTCGATGGTGCGCGAGTATCTCGCGGCGCATCGCGATCGCTCTCGCCAGGAGCTGTGGGTGCGCGTCAATCCGCTTTCATCCGAAAAGTCCCTGCCCGACCTCGCGGCGATCGCGGGCGGGCCTCCGGATGGCATCCTGCTACCGAAGACGACCTCGGCGAACGACGTGGTCGTGGTCGATCATTATCTCTCGGCCCTCGAAACGCGCGAGAGCATTGCTTTGGGATCGATTCGTATCATGGCGGTGGCGACCGAAACGCCGATCGCGCTGTTCACCCTCGGCACATTCGCGGGATGCAGTCCGCGTCTCGCCGCGATGACCTGGGGCGCCGAGGATCTTTCATCAGCGCTGGGTGCGGCAAGCAATCGAGACGCGGAGGGCAACCTCGAATTCACCTATCGCCTCGCGCGCTCGTTGTGCCTCGCGGCCGCCGTCGCCGCGAACGTCCAGCCCATCGATACCGTCTTCACCGATTTCCGCGATTCCGAAGGACTGCGCCGCGAGTCGCGAGCGGCATTGCGTGCCGGCTTCACCGGCAAGATCGCGATTCATCCGGACCAGGTGCCTGTCATCAACGAGGCGTTCACGCCGACCGCCGAGGACATCGAGTATGCGAAGCGGGTGGTCGAGGCGTTCGCATCGGGTGCGGGAACGGTGGGCCTCGACGGCAAGATGCTGGACATGCCGCATCTGAAGCAGGCGCAGAAGGTCCTCGCGGCGGCGAACCGCCCGCGCTCCTGATTTTTCTTCCCCCGTATCTTATTTCTTCGCCCGTATCTTTTGCTCCTCCCCCATACTCGTTTGGGGGAGGTGGCCCGGCGCAGTTCATGCGATGGCTGCGAAGCATGAAGTGTGACGGGTCGGAGCGGGACCTCAGCGCTGGATTCTGGGTTCGAATCCTTGTTGGCCACGGGCACCTTTCAAACCCAGCAGACCGGGTTGTGGATACGTGCTATCATCATGTTGCGGCGCCCCTCGAGGGCGCCGCAGTCGTTTGAGGCCTCGCGCGAAAATGCGAAATTTACACAAACGAACCCACCAAGTACCTGAAAATAAAGGATTTTCGATTTTGGCAAGGTGGAAACGAAGCCGCCGCGAGCATCGCGAAAAGTGGTCCTGAGCGCTGCTGCGAAGGACCTCGAACGCGACCTGAGGTGCAAAAACGAACCCACTCTTGGATGGAGATCGGACAAAACAAACCCACTTTATGTTCGGAATTACTGCATTTCTTCGATCTGATGGCCTGCCGCGGAGGCATGCGCTGCCCCACTCTCATCCGTCCGTCACGTCGGTCGCAAGGCGCAGAGCGACCGGCGCGCCGTCCACCTTCTCTCGCTCAGCGAGAGAAGGGACTCCGGAGAGGCGGAATCGCAAAAACAAACCCACTGCGAGCATCGCGAGCGGTGGTCCTGAGCGCTGCGCGAAGGACCTCGAAGGTGGCGAAATGACGAAACGAAGCCAAATAAACGAGGAAAATCACGGAGTTTACAGAATCGATATGACGAAAAAGTCGGCTTTGGGGCCGCGTCGTGCTACCGCGCGAGGAAGAACCACGGACGCGTGATGAGCCGGAAGTTGCTCGGCCCGGTAAGCGGCTGCGTAGGCGCGACCGACGCCCGCATCGCCTCGAGGCGCGCATGACCCGGCTCGCTCCCAAACGCACGATCCCAGATGTCGTTAGTCACTCCGAAAATCGCGGTCGGCTCGCGAAAATGATGCGCCAGATGCCGCGTGCGCATGCGATCCTCGAGCGCGCAAATCGGCCGCACGAAATGCATCCGGTAATGGAGGAATTCATAGCTGAGGAAGCCGGCGACGATCCCGAGCCATATCGTGGTCGCCGGCGTCAGTCCGAAGATGCCGAAAACGAGAATCGAGATGAGCGCGGTCGGAAGCCATGCGCCGACCGTGAACACCGCATGCGGGTCGCGATGATGCTCATCGTGCAGCGGCGTCGCGAAGGTCGTGAAGATGTGACTCAGGAAGCCGTGAATCCCGTACTCGATGAACGTCCACGCGAACAGACCGATCGCGAACATGGCGAGGTAGAGCAGCATCATTATGATCGTATGGCGACGACTTCCTCCGATCAAACGATCGGATGATGCTTGACTCTATAGTTCAATAGTGGAATAGTCCAGTCCTTGAATAAGAGCCGAGGAGACCCCAACCATGATGTACGACTCCACCAATCCCTTCCTGTCCGGCAACTATGCTCCATGGCGCGAGGAGGGCGACGAGTTCGACCTGCTCGTCGACGGCGAGATTCCCCGCGAGCTCGACGGCACGCTATATCGCATCGGCCCCAATCCCCATTATCCGCCACGCGGGCGCTATCACTGGTTCGATGGCGACGGGATGGTGCACGGGTTCACCCTTCGCGACGGCAAGGCCTCGTATCGCAATCGCTACGTCAAGACCGCCGGCCTCGCCGCTGAGATGCGCGCGGGCAAGTCGCTCTTTGGCGGGCTCGCCGAAGTCCCGAAGGAGGTCGGCCCCGAGGGTCCGTTCAAGAACGCCGCGAACACCAACATCATCGGCTATGCGAATCGGCTGTTCGCGTTGTATGAGGCGGCGGCGCCGCACGAGCTCAAACCGGGAACCCTGGAAACGATCGGACTTTTCAATTTCTGCGATCGCCTCAATGGTCCGATGACGGCGCATCCGAAGTTCGATCCCAAAACCGGCGAGCTGCTGTTCTTCGGCTATCAGCCGTTCCCGCCGTATGTCACGTGGCATCGCGCCGATACGAAGGGCAACCTCATCGAGAGTCATCCGATAGACACCGGACTTCCGGTGATGATGCATGACTTCGTGACCACCGAGAACTACGCGATCTTCTTCGTTTGCCCGTCCGTGTTTCGGCTCGAGAACGTCGCGCAGGGCAAGCCTCCTCTGCAATGGGAACCGCAGCATGGCACGCGCATCGGCGTGATGAATCGCAAAAGCCTCGAGGTGAAATGGTTCGCGACCGAGGCTTTCTATGTTTTCCACTTCCTCAACGCATACGAGGAAGGCAATTCGGTCGTCGTCGATTTCTGCCGGATGGCGAGCCTCGATATGACCGGCGCGGGTCCGGGCGGCCAGCCACATCCGTATCGTTTCGCGCTCGACATGAAAGAGGGATCGGTGAAGCAATCGCAGACCGATGACGAAGTGAACGAGTTCCCGCGCATCGATGATCGCATCGCGGGCTTCAAGCATCGCTATGGATACTTCGCAGCGGGGCGCCCGGAATCGGGATTCGGTTTCTCGAGTCTCACCAAGCGCGATTATCAACGCAGCAGCGCCGAGAAATTCTCGCTCGGGCCCAACACTAAGCCGGGCGAGCCGGTCTTCGTTCCGCGCGCCGGCAAGACGGGCGAGCTCGACGGATGGCTGCTGTCGGTCTGGTACGATGGCAACGAGAATCGCAGCGAGCTGGTGATTCAGGATGCCGCTGACTTCGCGTCGAAGCCGGTAGCGCGGGTGAAGTTATCGCATCGGGTGCCGTTCGGATTTCATGGGAATTGGGTGCCGAACACCTAACCCCTAGCCCCTTCCCCTAAAGGGGAAGGGGAACCAGAATAGGATGACCGATGTTGGTGTTTTGGAAAACTGATTGTTAGCATCGATCTTGACGCACATGTTTCAGAACTTTCGCACATTGATCTGTCCTTCTGATCTCCCTTCCACTTTAGGGGAAGGGGCCAGGGGTTAGGTCTGCGATGTACCGCCGTCACGACATTCCCATCACGCGCAATCAGCGGGTCAGTCCCGAAAAGGTTCGCCTTGCGAAAGAAATGCGGCGGAACATGACTCCCTCTGAACGTCTTCTCTGGAGCGAGTTGAGAGGCAGCGCTCTGAACGGACTACATTTTCGCCGCCAGCAAATCGTCGCGGGATTCATCCTCGACTTTTACTGCGTCGAGGAAAGGCTGGCGATCGAAGTTGATGGTCCTGTTCATGATTCGCAAGCTGAAAACGACAGCGAACGTGATCGAGCGCTCGCCGCGCTTGGAATTCAAACCCTCCGATTCAAGAACGAGGAAGTCGCGAAAGATATTGGAGCGGTGCTGAAGAAGATCGTTGACAAATGCGCCGTCGGAGACCTAACCCCCCATCCCCCTTCCCCTAAAGTGGAAGGGGGGACCAGATGAAGAAACCAAGAATCGAGAAGAAAGAAACCGCGCCGAAACCGCAAGTGGCGTCGAAGCGCGTCAAGGCGTCGCTCGAACTTGCGATGCTGGGTCTCATCGCGGAGGAGCATCCGCGCTCGGGATACGACCTCGTGCAGGCGTTCCGCATTTCGATGGTGCATTACTGGCACGCGCATCCGGGGCAGATTTATCCGACGCTGGAGCGCATGGAGCGCGATAAATGGATCGCAGGGCGCGAGGTTATCCAGCGCGGACGTCCCAACAAGCGCGTCTACTCGATCACCTCCGAAGGGCGGCGCGTGCTGCTCGAATGGCTCGACAGTCCTTACGAGCCGCTCAAGATGAAGAATCCGTCGCTCCTCAAGAGCCGCTTCCTCGGGCATCTGGGCGCCGATGGTGCGCGCGCGAAGTTCGCCGAGATGCGCGATGCGATGGCGGTCTATCTCGAACAGCTGCGCGGCTACGATCGCATGATCGACGAACGCGGCGGACCCTATGCTAACGTCAATCAGATGTTCGTTTACTTCACGCTACGGCGCGGTATGGAATTCGCCAAGAGCGAACTGGAGTTCTGCGACTGGGCCATGGATGAGATCGATCGCCATCGCGCGCTCTTCGGTGGTGATGATGCGGCATCGGAGGTCGCCCCACGAAAAGTACGTCGCGGCTAAATCTAAAGCGCTACTTTGATTTTGCCCGAAGCGCTAAATCCACCCGCCGGTCAGCAACCTGATTCCGCCACTTGATACATCGGCGCTGCTTGCTACGATCTAAAGACCCACCGTCGCCATGAACCACGTTTGCGATCATCGATCTATCTGAAGCAGTGCCTGAATTTTGGACGGTCGTCATCGTCTGAATATGCGAAAGAGTGTGTGGTCTGGCCGTGGTCGGATTAGTGTGTGATTCGTCCAGGAGCCCTTCAGGAGGGATACATGTTCAAGAAAATCGGCGCCGTGTCGATCGGCGTCATCATCGGATTGGTAGTTGCGTTCGCGCGCGCGGGAGCCTTCCAGCTATGGGGCTCCGACAAGCCGCCGCAAAGCCAATCCAGCCCGCCCGCGCAGTCTGCGCAGGCCGAACCCCAGCCCGCCGCCAATCAAGCGGTGCCGGCTCCCGTACCCGCTCCCGCCAACCAGCCGGAGCCCAATGAGAAGGTCGGCGTCATCACCTCGTTCGCACCGCTGGTCAAGCGCGTGATGCCTACCGTGGTCAACGTCGCGGTGGTGCAGGATGTCAAAGTTGGAAACTTCGGTCAGGGCGGCGACGAAGGCGGCGGCCCTGAAGAAGGCGGGCCCGAAGCCGGACCCGAGGAAGGAGGGCCGCCCGAGATGCCTCCGGGAGGAGGCGGCGGTGGCGGGGATCCATTCGAGCAGTTCCGCCGTTTCTTCGGGCAGATTCCGCGCGACTATAAACAGCATGGATTGGGCTCGGGCGTTATCGTTTCGCCCGATGGTTACATCCTGACCAACAATCACGTGGTCGGCGGCGCTGAGGAAATCCACGTTACCCTGATGGACAAGCGCGAGTTCACCGCGAAGGTGATCGGTAAGGATGCGAAGACCGATCTCGCGCTGATCAAGGTCGACGCGAGGGATCCCCTGCCGGTGGCCGAACTCGGTAACTCTGATGCGATGGATGTCGGCGACTGGGTCGTCGCGATCGGCAATCCGTTCGGCTTTACGCTTACCACCACCGCCGGCATCGTCAGCGCCAAAGGGCGTATGCTCGGCGGCAATTACGACGACTTCATCCAGACCGATGCGTCGATCAATCCTGGAAATTCCGGCGGCCCGCTGTTCAACACTTCGGGCCAGGTCATCGGCATCAACACCGCGATCTACAGCCGCAGCGGCATGAACGCGGGCATCGGTTTCGCGATCCCAGCCAATCTCGCCAAGCATGTGATGGATCAGCTCAAGGCGCACGGACGCGTGGTGCGCGGATGGCTCGGGGTCGAGATTCAGGAAGTTACCCCCGACCTCGCGCAGTCGTTCGGCCTCGCCAAGCCCGAGGGCGCGCTCATCGCGAGTATCGAGAAGGATGGTCCCGCGGCGAAGTCGGGGCTCGAGCGCGGTGATGTCGTGCTCAAGTTCGATGGCAAGGATGTGCATGATGAGCACGAGCTGCCGGTGCTCGTGGCCGACACGGCCATCAACAAGACCGTGCCGATCGATATAGTCCGCAACAGCAAGCATATGACGCTGCAGGTCACGATCGGCGAGTTGAAAGAGGCTTCCGTGCAAACCGCGAAGGCGGAAGAGCCCGGCACCAACTGGGGCATGCAGGTCGGCGACATCACGCCGGAGATCGCGAGCCAGTTCCATTTGCAGGCCGACAAGGGCGTGGTGGTGCGGCATGTATCGCCCGACTCGCCCGCGGCCGATGCGGGAGTTCAGCCCGGCGATCAGATCCTGGAAGTCGATCGGCAGAAGATCGGGTCGGTGAATGACTTCCTGGAGAAGGCCAAGCAGGACAAAGCCAGCGGCAAGTCCGCGTTGCTGTTGGTGCTGCGCGGCGGCACTTCATACTACATGGTGATCAAGTCCGGCTCCGGCAAGGGCTAGTCACAAAAGCGGTTCGCAAAAGCGCGGCGTTCAATCGAGCGCCGCGCTTTTTTTCGTTTAGGGATCCTCGTGCCCTTTTCGCGCGATGAAAGAGCAGGCACTATTGAGGCTCTTCGGATTGCCATGCCTTCAACGATCAAATGCGAGGTGCTGATTGCCGGCGCCGGTCCTGCCGGATTGGCCACCGCGATGCATCTGCTGCGCGCGCATCCGGAACTCAAAGGACGAGTGCTCGCGATCGAGAAGGCGCAGCATCCGCGCCCGAAAACCTGCGCCGGCGGACTGATTCCGAAGACCATGCTCGCGCTCAAGGAACTCGGCCTCGAACTCGAGGTCCCGGCGATCGAGGTGATGCGCGGCAGCGCGCGTACCGCGGTCGGCGACGTCGAGATGTTCCGCGGTGATCCGCTGGCAACCGTCATCCGGCGCGATGAATTCGACGCGCGCCTCGCGCGTGCGGCGAAAGCTGCGGGCCTCGAAATCATCGATCGATGCCGGATATCGGACGTCGAGCAATCCAATGGTACTGTGCGTGTGCGGACCGAGCGTGCGACTTTCGAGACGCCGGTACTGGTAGGAGCCGATGGCTCTGGAAGCCGCGTGCGCGCGTCGGTGTTCGGGGCGAGCAAGAAAAGTATCGGGCGCGCGCTGATGGTCGATATTCCGGTCGATCCGGAGCGCACGCGCGAGTTCATCGAACAGCGCTACGTCTTCGATTTCAAATGCGTGAGCGCCGGCGTAAGCGGATATGCGTGGTCGTTTCCTTGTCTGATCGGAAATCGCCCGCATCTCAATGTAGGGATCTACGATCAGCATCCTCCGCATAGCGCATCATCTGAAAATTCGCGGGAAAAGTCGCCGCTGCCGGATCGCCTGCGCGAGGCGTTTCCCGACCTGCATCTCGATGGCTTTGAGAGTCGCGCGATGAACTTCAAGGCGTTTCCGATCCGATGGTTCACTGCGTCGGATCGCTTCGTGCGCGATCGCGTGATGCTGGCCGGCGACGCCGCGGGCGTCGATCCGCTGATGGGCGAGGGGATTTCGTGCGCGTTCGAGCACGGCAAACTCGCGGCGCGATCGATCGGCGAGTTGCTCGCGGGAGATCGCACGGCGCTGACGAGATATGATGCCGCCCTGCATGAGGGCGCGGTTGGCCGTAAGCTGCGCAAGCTCGCGTTTGCGGCGCGCCGCTTCTATGGACCGCGCCATCGGTTGTACTTCCGGCTCGCGGGCATCAGCCGCAAGGCGCAGGCGATCGGCGTCGATTGGTACAACGGTGCGGAAAACGTCGATGAGCTTCCGGTGCGCGCGCTCGTCGGCAAATGGTTGCGCGCGATGATGTTCGATTCTCCGCTGCGATAGGGCGATGGCGAGACGTCGCAGACGAAAGCGCGTGCGCGTCAATTGGCTGATGATCGTCGCGATCGCGCTGCTGATCGCGGGCTTCCTCGCACGCCGCCTGATGATGCCGCGCGCCGCGCACTACCTCGCGCATTACACCCAGGAATATCCCGCGCCCGCTCAGCCGTCAGCGGATTCGAATCCCGACAACGCGCAAGCCACGCATCCGGATGACAACGGTTCGGGCGAGCATCTCAGCGACAGCGATCGGCGCGCGCTCGATGAGGTCATCAGGCGCAAGACAGCCGGCCACTAGTCAGGCATAATGCGCGAACGATGGCGGCGCCGGACAACATCGCACCAGTCACGCTCACCGATGATCTGGGTTTCCGCGTCGAACTGAAATCGCCTCCGCGCCGCATCATCTCGCTGGTACCGAGCTGGACCGAAACGCTCTTCGCGATGGGTCTCGGCGAGCACGTCGTTGGGGTTACGAAATTCTGCGTCGAGCCCGCCGATGGGGTCGCATCGGTCGCGAAGATCGGCGGCACCAAAAATCCCGACCTGCGTGCGATCGCGAAGCTGGAACCCGATTTCGTCATCGCCAATGCCGAGGAGAATCGGCGCGAGGACGTCGAGAAAATCCGCGCCAACGGCGTCGCGGTGCTCACAACGTATCCTAAAACCATTCCCGGCGCGGTCGAATCGATCCTCAAACTGGGCAAGGCGCTCAGCAAGGAGAGCGAGGCCGACACCATGGCGCGCGAGATCGTGCGCAACGTCAGCGGTATCGAGGCGAGCGTCGGCGTGTGGTCGAAACTGCCGTTCCGGGTGTTCTGTCCGATCTGGAAAAATCCGTGGATGGCGTTCAACGCCGACACTTACGCGCACGACGTGCTGCGGATGCTCGGCTTCAACAACATCTTCGCGTCGGCCGGCGAGCGCTATCCAACCACCACGATTGCCGAGGCGATCGCGCGCAAGCCGGACATCGTGCTGCTGCCCGATGAGCCTTACGAATTCAAGGATCGCGACATCGAAGAGCTGAGAAAAATCCTGCCGGCGGCGCTGGGGCGGCGCGTGATGATCATCAGCGGGCGCGACCTTCATTGGTACGGCGTGCATATGGTGAAGGGACTGCAGACGATTGCGGCGAAGCTGGCGAAGATGCGCGCCGCGCTGCAGATTCCGTTGACCTGACGGTTGCCCCTTGCCATCTGAAGGAGTTCCTCTCCCGCGAAAAAACGCGGGGAGGAAGCTCCAAAGAACCGCGCGCGTTTGCGCCTCGCCCTCAAACGATTTAACTATTCCCTCAATGCCTGTCGTGCGATGAGTCTGCGATCGATCATCGGGAGAAATTCATAATGCCTTCTAATGGACCTCTAAGCGGAATCAAAATTCTCGACCTCACCAAACTCGCGCCGGGTCCCTTCTGCACGATGATCCTCGGCGACCTCGGCGCCGACATCGTCAAGATCGAGGAGCCGGGACCTCCGACCGGGCGGCGCGCGGCGCAGGCCGGCAATGCGCGCGTTGCGGGGAGCGGGGCGGCATACTCGCCGGGCAACGCGCTGATGCGCAACAAAAAATCGATCGGACTCAACCTCAAAAGCGGCGCGGGCAAAGAGGTCTATCTGCGCCTCGCGCAGCGCGCCGATGTGATCGTCGAAGAATATCGGCCCGGCGTCGCCAAGCGCCTGGGCATCGACTACGACAAGCTGCGTATGCGCAATCCGAAACTCGTGTACTGCGCGATCACCGGATTCGGACAGGATGGGCCGTATCGCGATTTCGTCGGGCACGATCTCAACTACATCGCAACCGCGGGCGCGCTCTCGATCCTCGGGCGTCCCGGACAGCCGCCGACGATTCCGCATAACATTATCGCGGACTATGCCGGCGGCGGGATGCATGCCGCGATTGGAATCCTCGCGGCGCTGATGGCGCGCACGCAGACCGGACGCGGCCAGTACGTCGACATCGCGATGATGGATGGATCGATGGCGCTGCTGGCGCAGGCGTTTTCGACTTTCTTCGCGACCAATCAGGTTCCGCGTCGCGGCGAGAATCCGACCGACGGCGGAATTCCGAACTACAACGTCTATTTGACCAAGGACGACAAATACATCACGATCGGATCGATGGAGCCGTGGTTCTTCGCCAACCTGTGCCGCACGCTCGGATGCGAGCAGTACATTCCGCATGAGTACGATTCATCGAAGCGCGCGGAGATTCATCGCTACTTCACCGAGCAGTTCAAAACCAAAACGCGTGACGAATGGTTCGACATTTTGACCAAGCTCGATATCTGCGTCGGCAAGATGTACACGCTCGACGAGGTGCCTGGCGATCCGCAGGTGCAGGCGCGCAAGATGATCGTCGAGCTCGACACGCCCGAGGGCGGCAAGGTCAAGCAGGTCGGCATTTCGGTTAAGCTCTCGGACACGCCGGGCTCGATTCGTTCGTTGGCACCGAAGCTCGGGCAGCATACGGATGAGGTCCTCGGCGAGCTGGGCTACGAGCAGGCGCAGATCGAGCGCTGGCGCGAGGAAGGATCGATCAAGTAGCGCCCTCTCTCCTTGTCATTCTGAAGTTAGCGCGAAGCGCGACCCATCTTGTCATTCTGAGGCGAGCGGAACGCGCAGCCGAAGAATCTCGGATGCGCCTGGCGATCGCGAGTCGCTTCAGCATTCGCATGGTGCCGATGTCCGCTGCGATGGTGGGGTTCGCGGCGCCTCATTCGAATGCTGAAGTGATGCACCGTATGTAGGCGCTTCCGAGATTCTTCCGCCGCGCACTACGTGCTTGCGTCAGAATGACAAAATTCGGTTTGAATCATCCGGTGCGCGCGCTCGTCTCATATCTGACACCCTGTTGGATGTTGGGAATTTTGGATACCACAACACCTCGCCCCATGCTTCGTCCCAGTGGCCATATGAACCCCGCCGAAAATTTTGTTCCTGGATCAAGGCAGCATCTGCTCGATCGACTGCGCCGTTTGTCGTGGCTCTCACAGGAGCAGATTCGCGACATCGCCGATGCCTCGCAGATGCTGGAGATCAAACGTGGCGGCAATATCTATGCGCAAGGCGACAGCGCCAGCACGGTGTACATAATTCTTTCCGGCATGGCGGTGTTGTCGATGAACGACAACGGACGCCGCGTATTGGTAGGTGTCGTCGGTCCCGGCGATATCGTGGGAATTTCCGCGATGCTCGCCAATCCTTCGCGGCCGTTTCGATGCGAGGCGCTCAGCGAGTGCAAAGTCGCGTCGCTCGGCGCCGCGACGTTTCGATCGATGATGATGAGTGAGTCCACCACGTTCGAGAAGGCGATGCAGGCGACATTCGGGCGGTGGGAAAATCTCCTCACCCGCTATGCGCGGTTCATGCTGCTGGGCGCGCGAGGACGCATCGCGCTGGCGCTGCTGGAACTCGCGGAACGCTTCGGCGTCAGCAACGATCGCGGCCGTCTGCTTCCCTTCATGGTCAGCCACGCGATGATTGGTGCGATGGTGGGTGCGTCGCGTCAGCACGTGACGATGCAGTTGGTTGAGTTCGAGCGCGAAAAGGCGGTGACCCGCGAAAATCGCCGCCTCGTGATCATTCCGGAGAAGTTGAAACTCGCGATGCAGTAGCGTGCCGCGCGCCCGTATCGATGCCTTGCCATCGACGCGTGAAAACGCGACGATCAAGCTGAGGCATACGCGACGTGGAAACACCGCTGTTCAAGAACATCCTTTTCCCGGTCCAGTTCGATCGCATCACGATTCCCGCGCTTGAGATGCTTACGCATCTTGCTCGCCAGAGCGATCGGTTCGTCTACCTGCTGTGCGTGATTCCCGAGGATGTTCCCGACATTCGGCAGTTGGCCGATGATGCACTGCGCGGTGTCGCGCACAATTGGCTGGAGGGAAAGACGCCGTATCAAACCATCGTGCGCGTCGGCACGCCCGCGGCGGAAATCGTCAAATTGGAAGAAGAACTCGATGTCGACCTGGTCTTGATGGCGACGCACGGCCGCAAGGGCGAGAAGTACGACAAGCTCGGCAGCGTGACGGAGCAAGTGGTGCGCGACTCGACCCGCCCGGTCCTGACGATACGTCCGACCTAGTGGCGCCGATCTTTGTCGAGCTGCGCCATCAGGCCGAACAGCTCGTTGATGTTCGACGTCATCTTGCCGCCGGAGAATTCCCGATACAGACTCGCGACGTTGATCACGATGCGCTCGGCATCGCCCCACGATGAGTAATCCGCGAGCGAGATGTCGTTCGCCGCTTCGCTCACCGACATGCCCGCGTCGTAGCGCTTGCGCGCCTGCGCCTCGATGTATTCGAAGTAGCCCTTCATCGCGGCGACGCCCTTCTTGTCGGTGATGGGGCCGTGGCCGGGAACGACGGTTTCGACGTCGAGATCGAGCATCAGTTGGCAGGCCTTGATCCAGTTGCCGATCGGACCCGCCCAGATGATCGGATGCCCGTTGATGAAGAGGATGTCGCCGGTGAAGATGACACGATCGGCGGGGACGTAGGCGAGCACGTCGCCGCGAGTGTGCGCGGGGCCGACCTCGATCAGGCGCACGGTCTTGTTGCCGACGCGGCGCTCGAGCGTCCCCTCGAAAGTCATGGTCGGCATCGGCATGTTGATGCCCTCGAAATCGAAGGGGCCGAAGATGCGCGCGAAGTACGCGCCGGTCTCGCCCATCAGTGCGGCGTTGCGCTTCATCTGTGCGAGTCCCTTCGCGCCGCCGTCATGGCGCATTTCCTCGTCGCACGCTTTCGACGCGATGATCTCTGCGCCTTCGACTAACTCATTGCCGAAGCAGTGATCGCCGTTGGAATGGGTGTTGACGAGGGTGGCGATTTTCGCGGTCGCCGTCGGCTCCGCGCGATGCATCACATCGAGCATCTGGCGTGTCAGCTTCAGGTCGAACAGCGTATCGACCAGCAGCGACTGGCCGCTATCGACGACCAGGCCGGCGTTGCTCCATCCCCATGAGCCATCGGGCTGGAGATACGCGTAGCATCCGTTGCCGAGATCCTGGAGACCTTTTTTGAACGGCCATTTGCTGGTGATGGGGTTCATAACAAGCACCTCGAAAGCCATGTCGATCACGGATTGTTACTACTGATCGCAAGAGCGACCAAGTGCATCTATCGGGGCACAAGGTCTCTCTCGTTTGACTCCGAATTGCAACAGAGCGGATGGGCCGCACACCCAGCGCGAGATCGCACTTCGGTACCCCTTCTGCGCCATGGACTTTTGCACGATCAGGTGCGTCTCAAAATGGCACATCGGTTGCAATGAACGCATGAACCGTGAATTATCCCCGGTCAAATTTTTTGTTGCCAGGCGCGCTACTCCTGACCCCAATGTTTGTGCTGGCCGGATGCGCCGCGCAGAACCCGCAAATCCGCGAACAGCGACCCTTCTATCAGCAGGAACTTGCGACCGATACCCACGGCCGCAAGAGCTGGCTCGATCGAGTTATCGAGGCCGACCCCGGCAAGCTCAAGGTCGAGATGGCGAGCGATTACGATGATCATCCGCCGGCCACCATCGCGGTGATGCCGTTTAGCGACGAGGGTAGTGGCAATTCCATCGTCGACAAAATTCCCATCACCTCCCGCAATCATGACGAACAGGACCAATGGGCATGGACTGACGCGCAGCGCTTGCGCCGCGCAGTCACGGGTTATCTCGCGCAGCGTGAGTTCACGGTTATCAATCCGATCGCGGTCGATGCGGTGCTGAAGTCGCGCGGCATCGACAATATGGTCAAGCTTCGCGCGGCCAGTCCCATCGAGCTGGGCAAATTGCTCGGGGCCGACGCGCTGGTCTATGGCCAGGTGAACAATTACGAAGGCTACTACTTCGGCATCGTCTCGGCATTGAACGTCGGCGTCAGCACCTGGATGCTATCGACGCACGACGGCGAAACGCTGATGCGCGAGACCGGCAGCCGTTACAGCGTCGACATCAGCCCGGCTTTTAGCCCGGAGGATATCGTCATCAATTCGGCGATGACGCTGCTCGACTTCCGCAACGTCAACCTGGCCCGTGCAGAAAATGAAGTCAGCCGCGAACTGGTGCTCAGGATTCCGTTCTCCGACAAACTCAAACAGCAAATGGCTGATGCCGCGATAGACCACGCCAATGCGGTTGCGGCCGAGGAGCAGGAGGCTGGTCTGACTCCGTCGCTGCGCCGGGCAATCGGTGCGCGAGCCGACCTGGCGTTGTCGACCCCACTCGCCTTCGACCAGTCATCGCATCTCGGCAAGGCGAGCTTCGTGCGGCCGGAGCCGAAGTTTGCCTCGCCGGGTGCGCTGGTCGCGCAATGAGGTAAAGGTGACGCCGGCTACGCCGATGCGGCGAACGCGTCGGAGCCCTCGTCCTGATTAAGCTCGATCTGGTCCGCCAGGCATCGCAGGAAGCCCGCGAACTCGACGCTCTGCGTGGTCTGGGGGTCGCCCAAGGTGACCAGCGAGCCCTCTTCCTCGTGCAGTGCAACTACGCCGAGCAAGGTAAATCCTCGCGCGCGCATCGCTGCTGAGAGCGTCTGCAGAAGGATATCTTCGTTGTGGTCGGTTGCGATCTCAAATCGGGAAAGCATTACCCCGAACATAAACCCCGCCTCCTCAAAACTGATTCCCCCACACCTTCAATTCCCCATACAACGCATCGGGAACTATTCAGCATTTAACAGATTGTAGGGAATGACACCAGCCGGAAAGAAGCATTTCCCTACTTTTCTGTTGATAGACGTGACGAAGCGGGCAGGACCGATATTCACTGCGCTTCGACCGGGTAATTTCGGCTCAAATCAACGGACCGGAGCGGCTTTCCGCATCCGCACCAGTGCGCCACTTTTCAGCGATACCGTCGGCGTCTCCTCATCATTCAGCTTGCGCAGCCGCGCCCGGAAAGTGGATAGCGCCAGCAATGGGAAATAGTGCGGATAGAGGTAGTAGCGCATGTAGAAGTGATTCGGGAAACCGCCGCCGGTGAACTCCTTCTCATCCCACGAGCCCTCGGCATTTTGCCGCTCCAGCAGCCATTGCACCCCGCGCCGGACGTTCTCGCTAATCGCATCTTCGCCGGAGATCAGCCCGATGATCGCCCACGCGGTTTGCGAGGCCGTGCTCGACCCGCGTCCGCGCCAGCTTGGGTCCTTGTCGCTCAGGCAGCTCTCGCCCCATCCGCCGTCCGCGTTCTGCTTCGATTTGAGCCAGGCTACCGCGCGCCGAATCCACGGCTCGCGAAGACCGACGCCAATCGCGCGCAGTCCCAGCAGGGCGGAGAAGGTTCCATAGATGTGATTGACGCCCCATCGTCCCCACCATGAGCCCTCGGGCGACTGATTGCGCTGGAGCCATTCGATCGCGCGGCGCGCCACCGGATGCTCGCTGGTGTGATGCAACGCGCCCAGCATTTCGAGCACGCGGCCGGTCAGGTCGGGGCACGACGGATCGGTGACGGCTTCGACATCCGCAAGCGGGAGTTGGTTGAGCCACTTCGAATCGGTGTCGGTATCGAAAGCCGCGAAACCGCCGTCCTTCGATTGCATCCCGTTGACCCAGTTAGCGCCGGCCGCAATCGCGTGCGCCCTCGCCGCGTCATCGCGCCGCTCCATCTCGGCAAGCACTGCGACGATGACCGCAGAGTCGTCCACGTCGGGATAAGCATCGTTGAAGAATTCGAAGGGCCATCCGCCGGGTTTCAAATTCGGACGTTTGATTGACCAGTCGCCGGGGACGAAGACCTGGCGATCGATGAACCATCGCGCCGAGGCTTCCAGCGCCGGATGGTCGGCGCGCATCCCCGAGGCAAGCAGTGCTTTGCACGCGAGCGCCGTGTTCCAGTTGGGCGAGACGCATGGCATATAAAGCGCCTTGTCGCCCATCTCCCAAATCAGCTCATGCGAGGCCTCCAGTGCTTTGCGTATCACCGGATGCTCATTGCGATAGCCGACCGCCTTCAGCGCCATCGTGCTGAGCAGATAGCACGGCTCGATTCCGCCGAAGGAGCCATTCGCCTCCTGATGCTCGACCAGCCACTCCTCGGCGGCGCGGTTTGCCCTCGCGCGGATGCGTTTCGCCGGATGACGCCCGTAGAGACGCAGCACGCGATCGACATGGTTCAGCATGTTGCGGGTTGAGAAGGTGGTCGCGCCGCGAAGCTGGCGGAAGTTGGTGCTCTCGGGCGCAACATCGTATAGCTCCGCGATCGGGTTCTCTTCAGCAATCTTCCGCACCGGTCGAGTGGCCTGCAGCAGCGCGAGCGCGACGAACGTTCCGCGCGCCCACGACCCCAACTCATAGATGTTGAGTGGAAACCAATTCGGCAGCAGCATCAGCTCGACCGGACATGCCGCGGTCGAACTCCACGGCACCAGACCGATCGATGCAAGGTAGAAACGCGCCAGCGTTCCGGCGCGGGTGATGCCGCCGTTGGTCTTGATCCATCGGCGCGTGCGGACCATCGGCTCGTCATCGGCGTTGAGGCCGGCCAGCTTCAGCGCGGCATACGCCTCGATGGTGTATGACGCGTATCCTTCGCCGCCCGGGAAGAGATTCCAGCTTCCGTCGGGCTGCTGAGTATCGAGCAGGTATTTGGCGATGCGGCCCTCGAGCTCGCGATCGACGCTGTCCATGAAATGATTGAAGATGATGAACTCGGCGTTCATCTGGGCTGGACCTTCCAGCGGAGCGTTCCAGTAGCCCTCGGGATGCTGCAATGCGAGCAGCGAGCGGCGCGCGCGCTCGATCGTCCAATCCAAGCCGACTAGAAACTCATCGCGGCGGGAGTAAGTAGCGCGTTCCGGACCAGTTCCGATCTGGAAACCTGCACTCATAAGCCCCCCACGCCCGGAAAAGTTGGTTGCCTTATGCCCCCCAATAACCAACTCCGCACCCGCCAGCCCAATTTCGTCAGGTGCGATCCGGGCCGGGTCATCCACACCTGTCGAATGAGCGTCGGAATATACGCCACTCCGGGCATTAAGCCAAGAGTGGGCAATCATAAGCAGCAAGGGACTCTGACTGACGCATTTCGCGTCGCATCGTTAGAGGCTGGGCACCATCGAATGACGTAGGCGACGTACGGTAGAGGTGCTTCGTTAATCCTCTAAGCAGTTTCGCCTAATGTTAGCCTCTCGGCGAGACACGCATTCACTCGACATGTGGAGTCTTGACGTTGCGTCGAAATAGCGGTCGTCCTCTTCGGTCGACCGCGCCAAATGCTTCGATGCGGTGCGGTTGCTTTTGGGCCTCGAATCGGAGATTTAGCGAAGATGGATTCCAACCATCAACTCGCCGTGAGATTGGCAGCCTCGGTACCCCGCGGAATTTCGATCGCGACGCCGCTGTTCGCCGCGCGCGCCGAAAACGCGGAGCTGTGGGATGTCGAGGGCCGCCGCTACATCGATTTCGCCGGCGGTATCGCGGTGCAGAACATCGGGCATCGCCACCCGCGCGTGATGGCGGCGGTGCGCGATCAGCTCAACGCTTTTACGCATACCGCTTTTCAGGTCACGCCGTACGAAGTTTATGTGCGGCTCGCCGAGCGCCTGAATCGTCTCGCGCCGGGCCCGTCGCCGAAGAAAACGATCATCCTTTCGACCGGCGCCGAGGCGATCGAGAACGCGGTGAAAATCGCGCGCGCGGCAACCGGCCGTCCCGCGATCATTTCTTTCGCCGGCGGATTTCACGGCCGCACGATGATGACGCTGGCGCTGACCGGCAAAATCAATCCATACAAGGTTGGCTTCGGTCCGTTCTCTGCCGATGTTTTTCACGCCGCGTTTCCCGATGCGTATCGTGGTATCTCCATCGAGCAGAGTCTGGCGAGCATCGAGCAGATTTTTCGCGCCAATGTCGAGGCGGCGCGCGTTGCCGCGATCATCATCGAGCCGGTGCAAGGCGAAGGCGGTTTCAATGTCGCGCCCTTCGAATTCATGCGCGCGCTGCGCGACCTTTGCGATCGCCGCGGCATCCTTCTGATAGCGGACGAGATCCAGACCGGCTTCGGACGCACCGGGAAAATGTTCGCGGTCGAGCATTCGAACGTCGCGCCCGATCTCATCACGATCGCAAAGGCTATCGGCGGCGGATTTCCCATCTCGGCAGTCATCGGGCGCGCCGATGTGATGGACGCGCCGATTCCGGGCGGCCTCGGTAGCACCTTCGCCGGCAACGCGGTTTCATGCGCCGCGGCGCTCGCGGTGCTCGACGTGATGGAAGAAGAGGGCATTATCGCGCGCGCGCAAAAGCTCGGCGAGCATGTGGCAGAGCGGCTTCGCGCGATGGCGGCCGACACGCGCTTCACCTGTATCGGCGATGTGCGCGGACTCGGGCCGATGCTCGCGATGGAGCTGGTGAAGCATCGCGAGCGCAAGGAGCCGGCGCCGGAACTCACGAAAAGCATCACCGCGAACGCGGCCGAGCGCGGCTTGATCGTGATAAGTTGTGGCGTCTATTCCAACGTGATCAGAGTGATGATGCCGCTCACGATGTCGCTGGAACTGGCCGAGGAAGGCCTCGAGATTCTCGAAGCATCGATGCTCGACGCGATTTCGAAATCGTAACTGAAAAGGATCCTCATGATGCAGACACGTGAACTCGGACGCACCGGACTCAAAGTAACGGCGATGGGACTCGGATGCATGGGCATGTCGGCGTTCTACGGCACCCGCGATGACGCCGAATCGCTCGCCACGATCGAGCGCGCGCTGGAACTCGGCGTGACGTTCCTCGACACCTCGGACACGTATGGCCCGCATACGAATGAGACGCTGATCGGCAAAGCGATCGCGGGCCGACGCGACAAGTTCGTCATTGCGACCAAATTCGGAATCGTGCGCGGTCCCGGTCCCAATGATCGTTCTATCAACGGACGCCCCGAGTATGTGCGCCAGGCGTGCGAGGCGAGCCTCAAACGCCTCGGCATCGATGTCATCGATCTTTATTATCAGCATCGCGTCGATCCGAACGTGCCCATCGAGGATACCGTCGGCGCGATGGCCGCGCTGGTGAAGGCGGGCAAGGTGCGATACCTCGGGCTGTCAGAAGCGGGTCCCGACACCATTCGTCGCGCGTGCAAGGTGCATCCGATCGCGGCGCTGCAGACGGAGTATTCGCTCTGGAGCCGCGAGCCGGAGGATGGGTTGCTCGCGCTGTGCCGCGAGCTCGGCGTCGGCTTCGTCGCGTATAGCCCGCTCGGACGCGGCTTTTTGACCGGTCAGATCAAGAGTCCGGAAGACTTCGAAGCCGACGACACGCGACGGATGTGGCCGCGCTTTCAGGCGGAAAATTTCCAGAAGAACCTCGACCTCGTGAAACAGATCGAAACGATCGCGGCGGAGAAACGATGCAAGCCTTCGCAACTCGCGCTCGCGTGGGTGCTCGCGCAGGGTAACGATATCGTGCCGATTCCCGGGACCAAGCGGCGCAAGTATCTCGAAGAGAATTTCGGCGCGCTCGAAGTGCGGCTGACCGCCGACGACCTGCGCCGTATCGACGAGGTCGCGCCCAAAGGCTTCGCGGTCGGCGAGCGTTACCCGCAGGCGCTGATGGGCTCCATAAACCACTGACCTCGGCGCGCCGAGCATATTGGAGCGGCGCATCGAGGCTGATAGCTTCCTCGCATGGATGACGCATCGCGGCTGCCCGACTTTCTCGCCGTAGGGCCGCAGCGCACCGGAACCACGTGGCTGCATGAGGTGACGAAGCCGCATCTCGGGCTACCGCGCGGGATCAAGGAGACGGATTTTTTCCTCAAGAACTACGCGATGGGGATGGCGTGGTATCGCGAATTTTTTCGCGGCTATCCATCCGCGATGTTGCTCGGCGAAGTCGATCCGAATTATTTCGGCGAGGACGTTGCCCGCGAGCGAATCGCGAAAGACATTCCGCGCGCGAAAATCATCGTCACGCTGCGCGATCCGGTCGAGCGCGCGTATTCCTCTTATCGCGTGATGCGCCGCGACGCGTGGACGCGCGTCAGTTTCGAGGAAACGGTCGCGAACAATCGCGTCATTCGCCAGTCGAGCCGGTACGCGCATCATCTGACGAATTGGCAGCGCAGTTTCGGCACGGATCGGGTGCTGGCGTGTCTCTATGACGACCTCGAAGAGTCACCGCAAAAATTCCTCGATGCGATCTGCGACTTCATTGGTGCGAAGCGCATCAAAGTGGAAGGCTCGGCGATTGCGTCGGAGCGCGTCAACACCGTCACGCACGCGCCGCGCAGCCGCAAGCTCGCCCAGAATGCCCGTAACGCGCGCGACTGGATGCGCCTTCATCGATGGCATCGCGCGGTCGCGATTCTCGAACGCGCGGGCATATGGCGCATCTGCTTCGGCGGTGGCGAGGAGTTCGGCGCCCTCGATCCGGAAATCGATGCGCGACTGCGCGCGCACTTTCGCCCCGAGATCGATGCGCTCGAGCGCCTCATCGATCGCGACCTGTCGGCATGGAAGACCACCCGCACCGATGCGCCATCGCATACGCCAATCATGAAGTCCAGCGCCGTCGCCTGAAACGCATACTCAAGATGCCGCGCGTTTCCGTCATCATCCCGGTGTTCAACGCCGCTCGCACCATCGAGCAGGCGATCGATAGCGTCCGCGCGCAAACGTTTACCGATTTCGAAATCATTGTGGTCGACGACGGTTCCACCGACGGCAGCATGGAAATCATTCGGCGCTACGGCGGCGCGGTCAAACTGCTGCAACAGCAAAATCGCGGTCCCTCGGCGGCGCGCAACCTCGCGATCTCGAACTCGTCCGGCGAGTCCCTCGGTTTCCTCGACGGCGACGATTGGTGGAAGCCGGAGTTCCTCGCCACGATGCTCGCCGCGCTGGAGCGCGATCCTCAAGCCGTCATGGCCTACTGCGATTTGCAGTTGGTCGACAGCCTCGGCCGGCCGTTTCCCACCGCGCTCCGGCTGAGCGATGGTCATGCGCCGACGGTGCAGGAGATGCTCGATCGGTTGTGGCCGATCGTGCCCAGCGGCGTCGTAATTCGGCGCGCCGCGCTCGATGCGGTCGGAGGGTATCCTGAGCCTTTGCGCGCCTTCGAGGACGTCTATCTTTGGTTGCTGCTGCGCGAGAAGGGAACTTTCGTATACGTCCCGGAAAGCCTCGCGGTGTGGCGCTTCGCGCATTTTCCCGCACCGCTCAAGCCGCCCGGCGGGCAGGAAGCTGCGGGACGCATTTTCCGTCAAATGGTAATGGCGCGATATGGCGTCGATCCGATCCGCCACGTGCGGTCGCGCGAGCGCGCGCCGCGCAGCATCCTCGGCTATATCGGGCTCGACGCGCTTGCGCACGGCGACCGCGCCACCGCGCGCCACGCCTTCACACGCGCGATCGCCCTCGATCCATATCGCGTGCGCAACTACCTGCGGCTCGTGAGAACGGTACTTCCGGCCACAGTGGCGCGCGCGCTCAGCGGCAAAGCGGGCCGCGCGGCATGAGCGGGGAGACGCAGCATCACGTACGGCGGCTGCCGGACTTCATCGGGGTCGGACCGCCCCGCACCGCGACGACCTGGCTCCATGAGGTGCTCAAAGGCCGCGTCGGTTTGCCTGCCGACCTCAAGGAGACCGATTTCTTTACCCGCTTTTACGACCGCGGCCTCGATTGGTATGCCGCGTACTTTCAGCACTGCGCCGACGCGGGGCGCGTGGGCGAGTTCGGTCCGATGTATTTCGCGTCGCCCGATGCGCGCGTGCGAATCGCGAAAGATCTTCCCGAATGCAAAATCATCTGTTCGTTTCGCGATCCGGTCGAGCGCGCGTACTCCAACTTCCGCCTGCTGAAACGGATCGCCTCGATCAAGACCGATTTCGAATCCGCGGCGACGACGCGCGGCGATCTCCTCGAATCGAGCCGGTACGGAACTCATCTGGCGAAGTGGCTGGAGACCTTCGGCCGCGCGCGCGTGCAAGTCCTGATCTACGATGATCTGGAGTCGAGCCCGCAGGCGTTTCTGGATTCGGTGTGCGACTTTATCGGCATCGCGCGTTTCCCGGTTTCGGCATCGAAGGTGGGCGCCGAGCGCGTCAATATCGTCAACACGCAGCCGCCCAGCCCCCGGCTGGCGAAGCTCGCGCGCGACGTTGTCGGATGGTTTGTCGCGCGCGGCAATTTCCGCGTCGCGCGAATGCTGCGCGACAGCAGGATCGTCAAATACATGCTCGAAGGAGGCGATCCGTTTCCTCCGCTTACCTCGGAAGTCGCGCAGCGGATGCGCGAATTCTATCGACCGGAAGTAGAGAAACTGGAGAAGCTTACGGGACGCGATTTGTCAGCGTGGAAATAACGGAACCTCGAGCGCGGCGAGCCGGTCCAACTCTCTCTTCGGATCGCTGAACCGGCCCCTTCCGCTACCTCACCCCCCCGGGCTGCGGTTCAGACGTTGCTTTTGCGCCAGCTTCGATAGCCGCGCGATTCCGTCAATCCATAGCGAGCCAGCATCCGATAGACCGTGTAGCGCGAGACGCCGAGCAGATCGGCGGCGCGATGACAATTACCATGAGTAGCATTTAGCGCCCGGACCAGCGCATCCTTGGAGGCCTCGCGAATGGCGGCATCAAGGGAAAATTTGGACTCGCCCGTCGCTTCGCCGTTGATCGCGGTCGCCGCCGCGGCGTTCGCCTCGGGAATTTCCACCGGAATCGCGTTGGCCGTCACATCCGTGATCGGCACCGCCGATACCTCGCGGCCCTCGAGTACGTTGCTCGGCAGCTCGCTCAGCCCGATCGAATCACCATCCGCCATCAACACGGCGCTCTCGACCGCGTGCGCCAGCTCGCGCACGTTGCCCGGCCATGAATACGCGCACAGCGCCTCGATCGCCGGGCGCGAAATGCGCCGAATGTCCTTCGCGAACAGGCGGCAATATTGTTCGATGAAATGACCGACGAACGCGGGGATTGCATCGCGTCGATCGCGCAACGGGGGAATCGTCAGCGCCGCGGCATTGAGGCGATAATACAAATCGTCGCGAAACTCGCCGGCCTTGACCATCGCGCGGAGGTCGCGATTGGTGGCGGCTACCAGCCGGATATCGACCTTGTAACTGTGCGAAGAGCCGACCGGCTGAACCTCGTGCATCTCGACCGCGCGCAGCAGCTTGGGCTGCAGTTTGAGCGGCAGCTCGCCGATTTCATCGAGAAACAAGCTGCCGCCGTTGGCCGAGCGGAAGTAACCCAGCGAATCTTCGCGCGCATCGGTGAACGCGCCTTTGACATGGCCGAACAGTTGCGACTCGGCCAATGAATCGACCAGATTCGAACAGTTGAACGTAACGAACGGACCGTTAGGCACCGCGCCGAGGCTATGCAGCGAGCGCGCGACCAGTTCCTTGCCGGTTCCCGATTCGCCCTGGATCAGAACGGTGGCCTTGTGCGGCGCGAAGCGGGTGATACTGGCGAACAGCCGCTTGAACTGCGCCGAGCGAACCAGCATCCCGCCGACCCGCTCGGAACCTTCCACCAGCCGCTCGACGCTGATCCACTCGCTGCCGAGTGATCCGGACTGGCGCACGTGTGCAACCGGCGCCGTGGACGACTGCCCGACCGTATCCTCGCTCAGAGTCATGATTCCCCCTCCCCAGGTGGCACCGTAACTACAATCGGTATAAAAACTGTCCCTACAAGTTGTAGGTTTTTACTTTTTATGGTTTTTAAAGATGCATGTCAAGTGGGGGGTCTCTGCAATGCCACATTCTTTTGCGCCGTTTGCGGCAGCTTATTGCAACGCCGCCCTCCAGTTCACGCATTCATGCAAAAGTGCGCAGCTCAGCCGGCGAGGTTGTTTCCGACCGTGCGGCTTTCGATTGTTCCGATGCGACCCTGCAAATTCAGCAATAAATTCAAGCAAATGGCCGCATCTTTTCTTTCTCGTGCCGGCGCCGGAAAGCGTCCGTGGCGTCATTCGGCGGTGCGCCAATGTAACGTGCCACGAGGCGCTGCGAGGCTGCGAAACCTTGCTACTTTTTGTATCAAAAATGCCGAATCCACATCGCATCGATCACTTTCTGATCACCGTGTAGGCCAGGCTTCCGTCCGGATAACGAATCTCGAGATCTCCCGGTTGCGGCAGCTTCTCTCCGGCAGAGAATACAAAGGTGCCCCGCTCGATGCGCGCGTATGCGAATTCGGGCGAAACGAACAGGTATCGATCGAAGCGGATTAGCGGCGCCGAAACTCCGCTGAATTGCCACAGCCGCAGCCGCTGAAAATCCGCCGGCGGGTAACGATCGTAGAACAGCACATAGATGTACGGCTGATTTATCCGGTAGGTAATCGCGACCGCCTCGCCTCGCGCATAATCGGGGGCAACCGCACGAACCACATCTTCGAGCCCATACTGAAAGTAGGGCGCCGCGATCAGGGGGTAGCCATGGAAATAGTTGCGGGCGAATTGCGCGCTATGAAAAACGATGCCGGCGAGCAGCAGACCCGAAACGATAGCTCTTACCGCCAACGATGCCCACGGCAATTCGAGCAGCGTGACAAATCCGAGCGCCGACAACAGCATCCACGGTGCCACCTGCAAAACCGCGTGACGCGCGTCCGGATGCTCCATCAGAAGCTGCGGTGTCAGCGGCGCATTGGTGAGCGTATGGTCCATCAGCATGTATGCGGTCGGCGTGGTCACCCCGGGTTCCGGTTGGTATACGCCGAGCGGAACGATCGCCGCCGCCGGCAACGCGGCGATGACGAGCCATGCGATCGTCAAGATCGCGAATTCCCTACGGCCTCGCGGCTCGAGGCGTTCTTCTTGAGGGTTCGATCGCGCGCGGCCTTTGCGTTTGCCGCCACGCTTGTCGCTTTTCACCTCCGCAACGTTGCGGGCTGGACGCAGCACGAGTGGTATCAATGCCAGCGCGATCAGCGCGGCCTGTTCGGGGAACAACTGCCCAAAGCCCGGCGGATGAATCAGCGTCCAATGATCTCCGCGGTCGCCATCGATGAACAAAAATGACGGTGTGAAATAGCTCGCAAAGCTCGCGCCGATGTTTTCCAGCTTTTCCGCCACCGAGAGCGGAGGTCCGCAGGTCGCGCATCCATATGACCATATCGACAAGCGCGCGAAGCGACCGCCGACATCCGAGGTTGCGCTCGTGGCCATAATGATTTGTGGCGTGGCGAAGATCATAAAGATGATCGCAGCCGCGAGCAGTGTGCGTCTGGAAAGGGTCCGGATTTCGCGCCGATAAAGGATCGCCAACAGCGCGATCATCAACGGCGTGAAGGCTTTGGTGATGGAGTACGTGTAGAGCGACAGGCCGAAGAAGACCGCACTCACGATCAGCCAAGGCGCCTCGCGATATTTCAGCCAAAGTAAAAACCCAAGCATCGCGAGGCTGATGGTGCTCGACGCGCTCATCATCTCGAAGCCGAGCCTGCTGAGCGACAGATGCCACGGCGATAACGCATAAAGCAGCGATGCGACCGCCGCGCCCGGAAGACCCAGCATGAGCAGTGCGATCGCCGTCACTGCGAGCAGATCGACGATTCCCCATAAGGCGGCGCCCAGCCTGACTACCGAGGGCTTGAGGCCAAAGGTCGCCACCAGGGGCACGAGCGAATACTGGAACAGCGGCATCCGGTAGTCGTTGAAACTTTGCATCGCGAGCGGAAGAAAATTGCCGCGATGGTCGCGTCCGGTCTTGAGGATGCTGTAGGCATCGTAACCTTCGACCGCCTCATCGGGATGAAGCCCCGGCGGAATCGTGCCGAGTTGCGTGACGCGCAAGGCCACACCGGTGACCAGCGCGAGCGCGATCACGACGATACTTATTCGGTCGAGGAGTTTTTCCGGCATGCTAATCGTCATGCGAAAGAACCCGCGCCAATCTATCATGCGCGCGGCGACACCTTGGCATCGCATCGCGATGCTGGTTAACTGTTTGGTTCCCGACGCTTCGGATGAGCCGGTAGCTCAGGCGGTAGAGCAGCGCACTTTTAATGCGCGGGTCGAGAGTTCGAGTCTCTCCCGGCTCACTCATCGGATCGATTCCCGTCGTTACCATGATGCCGAGCAGGCATCGTTACGATGATCCCCGCGCAGGCCGTTGATGCCGCTATCGTATTCTGCGACAAAGGTTTGAAGCATCACGGCAATGGACAGGATCGAATCGCACCTCAATACCGGCAGCGCGGAGTACAAGGCCAATCGCTCGGCGATGGAGTCCGCGGTCGCCAGGCTGCGCGCCACCATCGATCGCATTCGCGAGGGCGGACCCGAGCAGGCGCGCAAGCTCCACACCGGACGCGGCAAGTTACTGGTGCGCGATCGCGTCAAGGGACTGCTCGACCCCGATACTCCCTTCCTCGAGCTGTCCACCCTGGCGGCGTATGGACTCTACAATGACGAAGCGCCGGCCGCGTCGATCATCACCGGCATCGGCAGGATTTCCGGGCGCGAGGCGGTCGTCGTCGCCAACGATGCGACCGTGAAGGGCGGCACCTACTATCCGCTCACGGTGAAAAAGCATCTGCGCGCGCAGGAAGTCGCGATCCAGAATCACCTTCCCTGCGTCTACCTCGTCGATTCGGGCGGCGCGTTCCTTCCGCTTCAATCGGAGGTCTTTCCCGATCGCGAACACTTTGGACGAATTTTCTACAATCAGGCGCGCATGTCCGCGATGGGCATCGCGCAGATCGCGTTGGTGATGGGATCGTGCACGGCCGGCGGCGCCTACGTTCCCGCGATGTGCGATGAAAACGTCATCGTGAAAGGGCAGGGCACGATTTTCCTCGGAGGGCCGCCCTTGGTGCGTGCCGCCACCGGCGAAGAGGTCAGCGCCGAAGAACTCGGCGGCGGCGATGTGCATACAAGGCTGTCGGGAGTCAGCGATCATCTCGCCGACGACGACCAGCACGCGCTTCAAATCGCGCGAGCGATTTTCGAAAACCTCGGCCGTCGCGAAATCGCCTCCATCAATCAGGATGCGCCGGAGGATCCTCACTACGATCCATCCGAACTGTACGGAATCATTCCCACCGACACGCGCAAGCCATATGACGTGCGCGAAGTGATCGCGCGAATCGTCGACGGCAGCCGGATGCACGAGTTCAAGCATCGTTACGGCGCCACGCTGGTGACCGGCTTCGCGCGAATCTATGGCTACCCGGTCGGCATTCTTGCGAACAACGGCGTGCTGTTCAGCGAATCCGCGTTGAAGGCGACGCATTTCATCGAACTGTGCTGCGCGCGAGGCATTCCGCTGCTCTTCCTGCAAAACATTACCGGCTTCATTGTAGGAAAACGCTACGAACAGGGCGGCATCGCGAAGGACGGCGCCAAGATGGTCAACGCGGTCGCCAACGCGCAGGTGCCGAAGTTCACCGTCGTCATCGGCGCGTCCAACGGCGCGGGCAACTACGGAATGTGCGGACGCGCGTTCTCGCCGCGCCTGCTCTTCATGTGGCCCAACTCGCGAATCTCGGTGATGGGTGGCGAGCAGGCCGCGAACGTCCTGCTGACCGTCAAGCTCGATCAGATGCAACGCGGCGGCGCGACCATGAGCGATCCCGAGAAGGCCGAGTTCATGCGTCCTACGCTGGAAAAGTACGAAGCCGAATCGAGCTGCTACTATTCGAGCGCGCGGTTGTGGGATGACGGCGTGCTCGATCCGATTGAGACGCGGGCCGCGCTCGCGCTCGGGCTCGCCGCATCGCTCAACGCTCCGATTCCGGCGGGCGGAAATTTCGGCGTCTTTAGAATGTAGATGAAGCGGGCGCTCAAGAAACTGCTGATTGCGAATCGAGGCGAGATCGCGTTGCGCGTCATTCGCAGCGCGCGCCTGCTCGGCCTCTATACGGTCGCGGTTTTCTCCGAAGCGGATCGAACCGCGCCGCACGTTGCCGAGGCCGATGAAGCGCGGCTGATCGGACCGGCATCGCCCGCCGAGAGCTATCTTAATATAGAAGCGGTTGTGCGCGCGGCGGCCAAGACCGGCGCCGATGCGATTCATCCCGGTTATGGATTTCTTTCCGAGCGTCCAGCCTTCGCGCGCGCCGTCGAAAAGGCGGGCCTTATTTTCGTCGGTCCATCGGCGGCCGCGATGGAGGCGATCGGCGATAAGGTAGCGGCGCGCCGCCTCGCTCTGGAAGCTGACGTGCCTGTCGTTTCCGGAATCGAAACGGCAGATGACGCATCGGTGCGCGCATTCGTAAAAAAAGTCGGCTACCCGATCCTTGTGAAAGCGGCGGCCGGGGGTGGCGGGCGCGGAATGCGCGTGGTGGACAAGGCGGACGCGCTCGAAGGCGCTCTCGAATCCGCGTCCCGCGAGGCGCAGGCCGCGTTCGGCGACGGCCGCATCTTCGTCGAGAAGTACCTCGCGCGCCCGCGCCATATAGAGGTTCAGATCCTCGGCGACAGTCAGGGCAAAATCGTCGCGCTCGGCGAGCGCGAATGTTCGATACAGCGTCGTCATCAGAAGCTGATCGAGGAATCGCCTTCGGTCGCCGTCGACGAGAAACTGCGCGCGCGAATGTGCGAGGCTGCCATTCGCCTCGCCGGCGCGGTCGGCTATCAAAGTGCGGGCACCGTTGAGTTTCTGCTACAAGATGGCGAGTTCTTACCTGCTCGAAGTCAACGCGCGCCTGCAGGTCGAGCATCCGGTGACCGAGATTCGCTTCGGATGCGATCTGGTGGCCGAGCAGCTCGGATCGCGGCAGGCGAGCGCGTCGGCGATTTCGGCGCGCCGCGCGGCGCGACTATCGAATGCCGCATCACCGCCGAGGACGCGGAGCATGACTTCCGTCCCGCGATCGGCCGCGTGTCGTATCTCCATCTGCCGAATGCGCCCGGAGTACGCGTCGATACGTTTCTCACTGACGGGATCGAGGTCAGCGCCGACTACGACAGCCTGCTCGCGAAGATTATTTGTCGGGGCGCGAATCGCGAGGAGGCGCGCCGCCGGATGCTGCTGGCCCTCGACGATGTGGTCATCGCGGGGCTGCATCACACCACTGCGTTTTTGCGCGATGTGATCGCGAGTGAGCAGTTCGCGCGCGGGGAGCTGTCGACCCATTTCGTCGATGATCATTTCAACAAGTGGTGCCACGACGACGGCAATGAGAAGGCAGCGCTAATCGCAGCGGCGCTGGTGGCTTCGCGCGCGCTTGGCAAAGGTGAGGTTGCGATGGTTGCTGCGAACGGCAAAGTCGAGCGGCGCGATCAGTCCCCGTGGAGCGCGCTAGGTGGATTTGAATTATGGCAACGCCGCTGAAACTCAAACGCAGCGGCGCCTCCGAGCACGAGGTCGAACTGCTCGCGACTGGCGATTCGATGGTCACCGCACGCATCGATGGCGTAGAGATTTCTGCGGCGCTCGCATCGCTCACCGATGGCAGCGCGATGCTCGCGATCGATGGCCGCCGTTATCACATCAACGGTACGAAGCGTGGAAATTCGCTCGTCGTCGCGGCCGGCGCAATGAGTGCGGAATATCAAATCATCGAGGCGCGGCGCAGCTCGCACCACGGCGGCCTCGCGTCGCCGACAATCGATGCGCCGATGCCGGGAACGGTGCTAAAGATCCTCGTGACGGAAGGCGCGCGGGTCGAAACCAACGATCCGCTCATTGTGCTCGAAGCTATGAAGACCGAGACGACGCTGAACGCCGAGAGCGCGGCCGTGATCAAACGCATCCACGTGCAAGTTGGGCAGAAAGTCGATCACGGCGCGACGCTGATCGAGCTTGGACCGGTCCCCGAACCGTGAGCTCCAACGGATCAGATATAAAGGTTGAATCGAGCGGCGGCATTCTGCGCGTCACCATCAATCGTCCCGACAAACGCAACGCACTCAGCGCCGAGGTCCTCAGGTCGTTGGGCGAGGCGTTCGCATCGCACTCCGACGATCCGAATCTGCGTGTTGCGATATTGCGCGGCGCGGGCGAGCAATGCTTCGCGGCGGGCGGCGACTTACGCGAGCTCGCATCGATCACAACGGTCGAGGGTGCCGCGGCGATGGCGCGCGATGCGAAGACTTCGCTCGAGGCGATTCGCCAGTTCCCGCTTCCTGTGGTCGCGGCCCTCAACGGCGATGCCATGGGCGGCGGTGCTGAGCTTGCGGTCGCTTGCGATTTTCGGATTGCGGCTACGCATGCGCGCATCGGCTTCGTGCAGGGACGCCTCAACATCTCGACCGCGTGGGGCGGCGGCATCGATCTGATGCGGCTCATCGGTCCGTCGCGCGCATTGGGCCTGATGTGCCGAGGCGAAATGCTCTCGGGCACCGAGGCCACCGCGCTGGGTCTCATCGATGCGGTCGCGCGCGAGGGTCAGTCGCTCGATGATCTCATCGTTGATTTCATTGCGCCAATTCTGAAGCAATCGCCCCAGGTGTTGCGCGCGTTCAAAGCGGTGGCGAAAGGCGTGCGCGCCGGATTGTCCCGCGACGAATTGAATGACATCGAAACGCGAATGTTCGCGCAGACCTGGGTGCACGACGATCACTGGACGGCCGCCACGAAAATCACCTCGAAGTGGAAGTGACATGAAAACCGCAGAACGAAAGATGATGACCCCGTCGGGAATCGAGATTCCGATGGTGGCGACGGAAGAGATGCATCGTGGCGAGTTGGAGATGCCGGGTGATTATCCCTATACGCGCGGCATTTTTGCCGATGGGTATCTCGGGCGGCTCTGGACGATGCGCCAGTATTCGGGATTCGGCACGTCCGAGGAATCCAATCAGCGCTACAAATTTCTCCTCGCGCAAGGACAGACTGGGCTTTCCGTCGCGCTCGATCTCCCAACCCAATGCGGCTACGACCCGATCGATTCCATGGCGCGGCCCGAGGTCGGCAAGGTCGGCGTCTCGCTCTCGAATCTGCGCGAGATGGAAATTCTGTTCGACGGAATCGATCTCGCGAAGATTTCCACCTCGTTCACCATCAACGGCACCGCCGCGATCATCTATGCGATGTATCTCGCCACCGCGGACAAGGCGGGAGTTCCGCGCGCGAAGCTGACCGGTACCATCCAGAACGACATCCTGAAGGAGTTCGTTGCGCGCGGGACGTGGATTTTTCCGGTGCGCCCTTCGATGCGGCTGGTCGCCGATTCGATTCTCTATGCGAATACGCAGACGCCGCGCTTCAATCCCATCAGCATCGCGGGCGCGCACGTGCGCGACGCCGGATGCAACGCCGTCGAGGAGATGGCGTTCACGCTCGCCAACGGCCTCGCCTATGTCGATGAGTTGCTCGCGCGCGGCGCCGATCTAAACGGCTTCGCGGGGCGGCTGAGTTTCTTTTTTTACGTCCACACTGATTTCTTCGAAGAGGTGTGCAAGTTTCGGGCGGGGCGGCGCATCTGGGCGCGTCTGATGAAGGAGCAATACGGCGCGACCGATCCGAAGAGCTGCCTGTTCCGCTTCGGCGTAGTGTGCGGCGGGGCGTCGCTCACCGCGTCGCAGCCGTACAACAACATCATGCGAGTCGCGATCGAGACGATGGCGGCGGTGCTCGGCGGCGCGCAATCGATCTTCACCGCCGCGTACGACGAGGCGTTTCAGATTCCGACCGAGGAGAGCGCGGAGATTGCGCTGCGCACGCAGCAGGTCATCGCGCACGAGAGCGGGATCGCGCAAACCGTCGATGCGCTCGGCGGCAGCCATTACGTCGAATACCTCACCGACAAAATGGAAGAAGAGATCCTGCGCGTGATGCGCGAGGTCGACAATTACGGCGGCGTCATCAAGGCGATCGAGCAGGGCTACATCCAGCGGCGCATCGCCGAGCGCGCGCGCCAGCGCAAGGAACTGCTCGACGCGGGCGAGCGCGTGGTCGTCGGCGTCAATCGCTATCAACGCGATGAAGAGGCCGGGAGCGTGCGCGAGCTGTTCAAGATGGATCCGAAGACCGCGCACAACATCGTCGCGAAGTTCAACGCGATTCGCGATTCGCGCGACAATGGCGCAGTCGAGCGCAACCTCCTGCGGCTGAGCGACGCGGCGAGCGAAGGATCGCGAAAACCTGATGCCCTACATCGTCGATTGCTGTCATTCATATGCGACGGTGGGTGAGATGGTCGCGACGATGAAGAAGCATTGGGGCGAATTCCGCGAGCCGACCGGTCTTTGAACGATGAGCCTTCATCATAAGCGCATCCTCGTTGCGAAGCCGGGGCTCGACGGCCACGATGCCGGCGCGAAGATCATCGTGCTGGCGCTGCGCGATGCGGGCGCCGAGGTGATTTATACCGGCCTGCGCAAGACGCCGGAGTACATCGCGCGCGTCGCCATCGATGAGGATGTCGATGCGATCGGGCTCAGCCTGCTCTCCGGCGCACATCTGGAGTTGGTGATGGAAACCGTCGAATGGCTGAAGAAGCTCGGCGGCGACGAGATTCGGATTTTCGTCGGCGGCACGATTCCGAAAGAAGATCGCCAGGCGCTGCTCGACATGGGCGTGATCGGTGTCTTCACCGCCGAGATGAAGCTGCAGGACGTTCTCGCCGCGATCGATGCCGCGCTGTCCTGACTCGCGAGTCACTCGTCGGCCGCGCGATAGGGCTTTCCGGCCTGGTAGAGTTCGAGACGGTCGCGCGCCGCTTTGATGGAAGCATCGACGTGGCGCCAGCGTGACGACCAAATCTCGATGGCCTGGTTTTCCGACTTGATGGCGTCGTCGAATTTACCATCCTCGGCATACGCCGCGGCGAGCGTGTCGATCGTGTAGGGCAGTCGCCATGAAGTGATCTCGCACGACTTGCTCGCGAGTTCGATCGCTGTGGGGCCGTCGCGAAATTTCGCATCCGGGCAGGTCGCCATCATCCAGGCCGCCGCGTTGTAAGCCTTCGGGTCTTCGGGATTAAGCTCGATGGCTTTTGCGAAGTCGGCCTTCGCGTTCGCGTACTGATGCTCCCGATAATAGGTCGCGCCGCGAAGCTGATACGCCCTGCCGCTGTGCGGGTCGAGCCGAATGATCGAATCGAAGTCCGCGCGTGCGAGGTCGTACTTTTTCTCCTTCTCGCTGAGGTAACACATCGCGCGGACCTCATAAGCGGCCGTATCCGAGGGGTCTTGTGCAATGGCCTGCGAGAGGTCCGCGATCGCGCGGTCGTAATCATGGGCATGCGCTTCGGCGCGTGCTTGTCCGATAAGGTTGCTACGCGCTGATACATAGTGAGCGTGGGCCAACGTGAGCGCTGCGACCAACAGCCAGATCGCCGCGTTTCGAATCGAGGCGTCGTTGCTCATTCAGCAATCCGCGCCGCGAGGTCTTCCAAAAGAGCGGCCACGTCGGACGGGCTCTCGACGCGATATTGTGCGAGGCTTTCGCGCGCGGTCCCAACCAGCACGCCGATTCCGCTATACCTCGCGAGCGCACGGAACGCGTCCTCATCGGTGGTGTCATCGCCGAAGTACGCTGTATGCGGGCCCGCGACGGAGGTATCGCGCATGAAGAATTCCACCGCTTCACCTTTGCCGCCGACGCTGCGCGGAATCGCCTCGTGGATCATCTTTCCTTCGAGCAATTGCAGGGTCGGCCGCTGCGTCACGAAGTCGTCGAACGCGGCGAGTGCCTCGCGCGCGTCGTCCGGCCGCGCATTGCGATAGTTGATGGTGACCGCGACGCGCTTGTCCTCGATGATGAACCCGCGATCGCGCGGGATCGTCCGCGCGATGAACTCGCGCAACGCCTGAATATCATCTGCGCATCGTTCGACGCCGGGCATGAAACGCCGGATGCCGTCACGACCGATGACTTCGAGCCCGTGAGTGCCGGCGAACAATAAACCGTCGCGCAGCCCCAGCAGTCGGAGCAGCGTGTCGAGGTCGCGCCCGCTGACGATCGCGAGCGCGAGTTTGTCCGGATATCGCGCCAGTTTCGCGATGGCGGTTTTCGCGCGCGGCAGAGGGGCCGCCTGCCATGGATCGTTGGTGAGCTCGGAAATGGTGCCGTCGAAATCGAGACATAGCAGGAAGCGGCCTCGCGCGAGCTGGTCGGCGATGAGTCCGCGCGGCAATGGAATCGGCAGTTTTAAGGGCTCAGGCGTGCGCGATGTGTCGCGGCTCAAGGCCGGTCTCCGCCGTGAGTGCGGTCAGGAAATTGGTCGACCATTGCTCGAGGTTGTTGCGGCGGATTTTTTCGCGCAGCGCGCGCATCCGAACCGCGCGCGCCTCGGGCCGCATCTCGAGGGCCTCGCGGATGCGGTCGGCGATGGCGTCGGTATTATAAGGATTCACCAGCAGCGCGTCCGTCATCTCTTCGGCGGCGCCGGCGAACTCGCTCAGAATCAAAACCGCGTCGTCGGCCGGATGCGAGGCGACGAATTCCTTGGCCACCAGGTTCATGCCATCGCGCAGCGGCGTCAGCAGTGCGATATCGGCGGCTTGATAATGCGCGACCAAGTCCTCGGCGCCAAACTGCGTATAGAGGTAGCGAATGGGGACCCAACCGTCGGAGGAGAAACGTCCGACCACGCGCCCAACCGCCTCATCGAGCTGACGCTTGAGCAACGCATATTCCGCGACCTTGGTGCGTGAGGGGACGGCGATCAGGACCAGCGTCACGCGCCGATGATAACTCGGATTGCGTTCGAGAAATCGTTCGAAGCCGAGCAGCCGTTCGAGGATGCCTTTGGTGTAATCGAGGCGATCGACGCCGAGCACCACTACTTCGCTGCGCACGCCGCGCCGGATGCGCGCGCTCTTTTGCTGCGTGCGCGAGCTGGCGGCGAGGTTTTCGAAATAGTCAACGGGGATTCCGAGCGGAAAAGCTGCGACGCGCGAGGTATGCCCTTCATAGTGAACTTCGCCGCGCTTGTCATCGATTTCGGCGCCGAGAATTCCTCGACACGAGTTGAGAAAATGGGTCGCGTACGAATCGCAATGGAAACCGATCAAATCGCTGCCGAGCATGCCCATCAGCAGTTCGCGACGCCACGGAAACACGCGATACACCTCGACCGGAGGAAACGGCACATGCCAGAAAATTCCGATCGCGAGGTCTTTGCGGCGCGCGCGAATGATTTGCGGCGTCAGCGCGAGGTGGAAATCCTGGATCCATAGCGCGTCGCCATCGTCGGCTTCCTCGATTGCCGACCTGGCGAAGATCTCGTTCACCGTATGATATTGGCGCCAGTGCGCGAGGTTGAAGTGGCAGTTGGAGATCATGAAGTGCATCAACGGCCACAGCGCGCGATTGCACAATCCATAATAGTACTGCGCGACATCGCGCTCGCTCAGTTCGACGAATGATAGATCGAAGCGCGGGTGCTCAGCCGGGAGCGACAGGCGCGCCGGCGTCTTCTGTCCGCCGTTCCATGCGATCCAGATGCCGCCATGATGCTCGAGCAAGCGCAGAAACGTGGTGCCGACGCCGCCGACGGTCGGCTCGATGCGCTCCTCGCCTCCCTCGCGCACGACCTTGATCGGCGCGCGATTGGACATGACGACCAGTTTGCGGCCGCCGAGAACGTCGCCGACTTGCGGACGTTTGAAGTTTGGGGAAACTGCTATGCGTTCGAAAGTAGCCATCAGGATGCACAGGATGCGATGGACAAAGTCAGGTTGCTACATCTACGAACAGTTATTCTATTCCCGCGTCGCCTGCTGCGGCAACTATGTGCGCAATCTTCTCTATCAGGATGTATGCTCGACGACAAATTTCCCGATTTTGTCGATGGCCTGCTGACCCTCGGGGAGAATCTTCGCGAACGCATGCCACACGTGAAACATGTCGTCCCACACTTCGAGTTCGACTTTGACTCCGTGCTCCTTCGCGCGCGCGGCAACTTTGTTCGAATCATCGAGGAGCGTTTCTGCATCGCCAACCTGGATGAGCAGCGGCGCGACGCCACGAAAATCTGCGTGGATCGGCGAGGCCAGCGGATGTCTGGGATCGCCGCTGCCGATATAATGCTTCGCCATCCCGCCGAGGTTGCCCGACCCGACCATCGGATCGCGATGCGCGCGCGTCTTGAATGAATCTCCGGTCCCTTCCATGTCCGCCCACGGCGAAATCGCGACACCCGCAGCGGCCATCGGCAACTTCTGATCGCGAATCGAGAGCAGCGTGGCGAGCGTCAGCCCTCCGCCGGCGGAGTCTCCCGCGATGACGATCTTGCCCGGCTTGTAGCCCTGCGCGAGTAGCCATTTGTACGCCGCGACCGAATCTTCGACCGCAGCGGGAAACTTATGCTCGGGCGCCAGGCGATAGTCGAGTGCCAGCGCTTTCGCCTTCGAGGCGCGGGCGATTCTCGCGATAGTCGCGCGATGCGTCGCGATGGAGCCCATCACGTATCCGCCGCCGTGCAGATACAGCACGACGCGGTCCGAGGCGGCCCCGGGCGGAGTAATCCATTCCGCTTCGATGTTGCCGATGCGGAAGCCTTCGCAGGTCACGTCTTTGGCGACGCGCTCACTCACGCGATCCATCCCGGCCCGCATCTTTTCCACGGTCGCGTCGGGATTTCGTGGTTGCGATTTGAGAAGTTCGAGAACCTTGTTTAGCTCGGCGCTTGGCATTTGGTCCCTCTCCCAAAAGCGTCGCGCGCGGCGACGCGATTCATTGGCGATGCGGCAGGATGAGCACTTCCGATCGCTGCGTTTCCGGATCGAGTCTTACCAGATAGAGCGGAAAATTGGTTTCTGCAACCCCAACGTTAGTGCGTCCGTCGCAGCCGCATCGCGCGACGGCGGCGTCATTGATGATCGAGAGGCGGTCGAGTTTGAGCGACGCCATCTGCAATTCCTGGCGCCGAATCGCGAGGTCGAGTTCCTTGTCCTTGAGCGCCACCGAAGAGAACATCGCGGTTCCCGCGACGCTGCCCTGTTTCGCGACCCAGGCCATGAACTCGTCCTTGCTCATCTTGCGCATCGCCGGATACTCCTTGCGAACCGATTCGATCGCGGCCGCGAGTTCCTTCTTCTTGTGGCGCGGCTCGATACGATGATCGCGCCGCGTCACCAGCTCCCACATCTGATGCGACCATTTCGCGACGACCGCGGGATCGGCGCCGGGCGTGTTCAGATACGTCTGCGCGGCCTGCTCGGCCCCGGCGAGATCGCCGCCGGCGAGGGCAGCGTTGACCCTCGCATAAGAGGAGCGGCGGATTTGCTCTTCGATCTTCTCGACCAACTGTGCGCTCTGGCTGCCGGGCTCCTGCGCGGCATCGGTGCATACGCGGAGCTGCTCACCGCTGCTGTAATTAGGTTCACCGAGCATGAACTCAGAAAGGCAGATGTCGTCTTTGACCTCGCGGCGCTCGGAGGCACTCATATTGCCGGTCGGCATCGCGAGCAGCTCCTGACGCGCCGCGGCATACTGGCCGGCCGCCATCTTCTGGCGGACCGAGGACAGCGCGCTGGTCGCGCAGCCCGAGACGAAAGCAATCAGCGTCGCAAGCGCGCAGCTCGCGAGAGCTCGAGACACCATTCGCATCGCACGGGGATCAAAGCGGCGGCGTATCCATATGCCGTCTATAGCGGTCACCGACAGGAAAGTCTGACGCCCACCGGTCACGATGGCAAGCGCCGGCATCGTGCTCTCACTTCGCGGTGACCCAGGAAGCAACGGTCATTGAGACGGGAGCGTCCGATTACTGGTTCCAATGTGAGAATGATTCCGCGCACGAGTGTGTCAATTCCGGGAGCCTCGCGGATTTTCCTTCGTCCAGCGAGGTAGACGGAGCCGTCGCTCGTCATAAGTCTGTCCCAACCTGATTCTCTATTTTGGCGATGCGTTCTCGCATTCACTGCGATCCGATGGCACGCGAAGTGCAATTCTCCTTCTCGCCAACAAATGGTCACATCAAGTTACCGCCGATCAACGAGATGATAATCGATCGAATACAACAGCGCAGGAGATGCTAATGAACTTTCTAACCCAGATTTATTCACGAATCGTCGAAGCGAGCCACAAGGAGCGCGGGCAGACCATGACCGAGTATGTACTGATCATCGCCGCCATCGCAGTGGCGGGCTACGTCGCCTATCAGGGCCTTGAAGTCGGCATCAACGGCATAATCGCCAAGGTCACCAGCTCGCTGAACGCCGCCTAAATCCGTAGCGGAGCATATGCGGAGCCTCGCTCATCGCAGCGATAAGGCGTGAGCGAGGCGTACGCGTTGATGGGCGCTAATCAACCGTGCGAGGGGGTTTTCAGAGGGGAGAATGAGACGACCGACAATTTTCCTGGCATTGGCGATGGTGGCAGCAGTGCTGGCGGCCATCGTAATGTTTTCCGCGCTGAAAAACCGCGAAGCGCAGGTTCAAGTCGCGCTCGCGCAGTCGCAGGACATCGTGGTCGCGGCGCGCAACGTCCACCTCGGCGAAAAGCTGACTCCAGCGGACGTAAAGATGGTCCATTGGTCGCGCGACAGCGTGCCGCAGGGAGCGTTCACCGATCCATCGATGGTCGGCAACAGCTTTGTCGGCAGTGAACTGGTCGCGGGACAGCCGGTACTTCAGCGCAATCTCATTCCGGCAGACAAGGTTCCCGGCGTGATGCCTATGATCATCGCGCCCGGAATGCGCGCGATGTCAGTTGCCGTCGACGAAGTTGGCGACATTTCCGGCTTCGTAAAACCGCGTACGCATGTCGACGTGCTGGTGGCGGTCTCCGGCACCAGTGCTGACAATGGCAAACCCTATTCGAAGATCGTTCTGCAAAACATCGAGGTCATTGCCGTCGCCCAACAGATCGACAAGGGCAAGGACGAACCCGAAGTCGCCAAGGTCGTGACGCTGCTGGTCACTCCTCATGAGGCCGAAAAACTCGGGCTCGCGAGCCGCGATGGCGTGCTGCGCCTCGCGATGCGCAACTACAACGACGACAAGGTGGTTCCGACCACCGGCAGCGACTTCGCGGATCTGCTGGGAACGGGAGCCGGAGCGACCACGATTGCGCTCAACACACAGCCTTCATCACCCGAACCGATGCCACGCAGGTTCGCCGGTCCGGTCGGACGCCATCCCTTTGCGGTGCAGATTTCGCGCGACGGAAAGAATCAAGAAACGGTCTCCTTCGTATCGGCCGGCGCCAATGGAATTTCGAGCGCTCAAGACACGGCGATGCCGGCGTCGGCTGCACCTCAAACCTCGGTTGTACCAGCGACCCCCGATGATTCCGGCGCAGCCGGCGTGCCCGCCGGCGCGGGAAATTCGACCCCGTCAGGCGGCGCGCCATCGGCGTCGTATGTGCCGGTGCCAAAAACCCTGGAGGTGCCGTAGGTGAAATTTCGCTGCGGAAAAATGTGGAGTTCGATGAAAAACAGCAGTCTATGCACGATTGCCGTCGTCGCCGAATTTCTCTTCGCTGCGGCGCTCTCTGTAGGAGCCTCCGCGCTGCCGCTGCGCGCGGAGACTGCGCAGGCCGCGCCTCAAGTGCAGAGCATCAATCTGAGCGCGGGGCAGGCGCAGGTCATCGACCATGTCGCGAAGGGTTCCAAGCCGAAGATTCGCGTCATCGATAATCCCAATGCGATGATCATTCATGACGAGACGCCCGGCCAAGTGATGCTGCTCGGCGCCGAGCGCGGGCAATGGGAAGTCACCGTAACTCGCGACGACGGCGTTCAGATCGCATATCGCGTGAACGTTTCGGCGATTGCCAAGGGCGCGCCCGGCCTCGACCCGGCAACCTATCCGGTGGCGGCGTCCGATATTGCCTCGCCCAAACCGGCCGATCCATCGAGCAATGCGCAGCCCGCGTATCGCGCGGATGCTTTCTCCTCCGAAGTTGCGCCGCCGGACCATTATGCGCAGCCCGACCATGACGCGCAGCCCGAAAAATCCGCGCCCAGCATCCAGCAGCCGGTGCAGTTACCGATAAATAGTCAGCCCGTGAGGTCGTATCGCACCGATCCGATCGCGAGCGATGAACCGCAACCGGTATCGCTCGGCCACAACTATTTGCCCGACGACGTGATCTCGTTGATGAACGGCGCTTCAGAGGTCATCGATTTCAGGCATCGTCTGAAACGGATCTCGATCGCGGACAGCACCGTCGCCGATATCCAGGTCACCAGCCCCTACCAGCTCAATCTGATTGGCCACAAACCCGGCTTCACCACTCTCACGATATGGGACGATCACGGCCGCTACTCGGAACGCCAGATCCGTATCGATCCGGGCGGGAAGCAGCAGGTGATGCTGAACGTGATCGTGGCCGAGCTCGATCTCACCAAGCTTGAGAACCAGGGCATCGATCTGTCCGTTGCGTTGTTGAAGTCAGGGCTCTCGCTCGCCAGCTTGCCCGGACAGGTCGCGACTCCGTATAGTGCGGCCTCGCTAGTCTCGAGCGGAGCCAACGCAGTTCCCGGCACCGCTCCTCCCGGCGGTCAGCTCCTGCCCTTGCTGCTTTCGAGCACGATGACCTATGGGCTGTCGACCGCGAGTACCAAATACGCGACCCAGACGTTCTTCCAGTTCCTCGAATCGCACAACCTCGGGCAAATCCTCGCGCAGCCGCATCTGCTGGCGAACTCGGGTCAGAGCGCATCGTTTCTATCCGGCGGCGAAATTCCAATCGTGCTCGCGCAGGCGCTGAACACCTCGATCGTGTTCAAGGAGTTCGGCACCAAGATCGATTGCCGACCGACCGTGATCGGCCGCCACGATATCGAATTGCTGGTGAAGACCGAGGTTTCCGAACCCGACTATGCGCATGGCGTGGAGCTGTTCGGTTTCACGGTGCCGGCGTTCGTGACACGCAAAGCCGACACGCTGGTCCGTCTCATGGATGGCCAGACACTGATCATTGCGGGACTCCTCTTGCGCACTCGCAATTCAGTGGTGAGCAAGGTTCCTTATCTCGGCGATCTTCCATACGCCGGAGCACTCTTCCGCAACACCAGCTGGGAGGATCAGCAGACCGACCTCGTGATGTCGGTGCAGCCCGATATCGTAAGCGCGTTGCCGCCCAATGGGCAGGTGTTCGAGCCGTCCGAGCGCGGACCCCTGACCGACGACGAAGTCCGCACCCAGAAGCTGGATACCCCCGATGCGTCGCGTCCGCGGTTCTAACCGACGAAGGAGTTTTCGTGCCCTCAATCGATGTGAATAACGCGAAGAAGGCGACGCTTAGAATCGACCTCATCGGTCAGGCGCCCGAGCTTCGCGAGGCAGTCATCGAAGCACTCTCGCGAGTCACCGAACCGACGCTGCAACTGGTCGAACCCGCGCAAAACGGTAGCGCAAGCTCGGATTCCGCCGCGAGAGATCCGGTTGACGTTGCGATGGTCCTGTTCAACGGCGACGACGAAAAGTCGATCCAGTACCTGGAAAGCCAGTCAAACCAGAAGCCACGTCCCGCGTTATTCGGGCTGCTCAATGAGCGCTCCCCCGGATTGATGAAACGGGTGATTCGCGCGGGCGCCGACGAGCTTCTCTTTTTGCGCTCGATCCGGGCGATCTCACACGTGCGCTCCTGCAAGTCAGCGAAACCCGCGTCCGCGTCGTGCGCTATGACGGCGGCAAGGTGATTTCGCTGGCCAGCATCGTGGGCGGGGTCGGAGTCAGCTCGATCGCTGTCAACCTGGCTCTGGCGTTGCGTTACCGGCTTGACAAGCGCGTCGCGCTGATTGACCTCGATCTGCAAACCGCTGCGCTCGCAGTGTTGCTCAACCTCGAACCCGAACAGACCATCATGCCGCTATGCCGGCTCGATAAGAAACTCGACTCGATTCAGCTCGAAGCGGTGCTCACCAAGCATCCCTCGGGCGTGTACCTGCTAGCCGCGCCCAAGCGGATCGAAGAAGGCGAGGTGGTTTCCGATACCACGGTCGGCGCGGTGATCGATTCGATGCGCGACATGTTCGATTACGTCATCGTCGATTGCGGACATCATCTCGACGAAAACTCGGTCGCAGCGTGGGAACGATCCAATCATCTTCTCTATGTACTGAATCAATCCGTTACTTCGGTTCGCTCGGCGTGGCGATTCGTCGATCTGTTCGAGCGGCTGAGCCTGGCGGTTGAACCGCACTACGTACTCAATCGCTTCCAGACCACGCACAACATCACGCAGAAGCAACTGGAGGGCACGCTCGGCCGTCCAATGTACGCAACGATTCCGCGCGAGGACAAACCGCTCGAACTCGCCGAACTGGGCGGCAAGGACTTGTGGCAGGTCGCTGCGGCGTCGCCGCTGGCGAAGTGCTTCGAGGCGCTCGCGTGCCGGATTGCCAATATCGAGACCGTCAAGCAGGACAAGCGCTTCATGGCGCGCCTGTTTTCCGCATTCGGCGCACAGGCGTGAGGTAATAACTTATGGGACTTACTGACCGACTCGGACACAAAAACTCCAACGGCGCCAGGAATAGTGATTCCGACGCCAACGCGCCCGGTTCGCTGATCGCGGCCAACCCCAAACGCAAAGCGGACCTGCTCTCCGAGGGAGCGCGCCGCCTCAAGGTGAAAGTTCATAACCGGCTGTTCGAGACGATCGACATCTCGAAGCTGGAATCGCTCGACCCGTCGCTGGTCTCCGCCAAGGTCATCTCCGCCATCACCGATATTCTCAGCGAAGACGGACGCCCGCTGACCGACGTTGATCGCGACCGTCTGGTGCAGGAGATCAAAAACGAGCTGCTCGGCCTTGGCCCGCTGGAACCACTGCTGCGTGATGAAGCGGTGACCGACATCATGGTCAACGGCGCACATCAGGTTTACATCGAGAAAGGCGGCAAGCTCCATCTCACGGACGTGCAGTTCTACGATGATCAGCATCTGATGCTTATCATCGATCGCATCGTGTCGCGCGTGGGACGCCGGGTCGATGAAGCGTCGCCCAAGGTCGATGCGCGTCTGCCCGACGGTTCGCGTATCAACGCGATTATCCCGCCGCTCGCGATCGATGGCCCCGCGCTCTCGATTCGCCGTTTCGGCAGGAAGCGCTACGACATCGGCGGGCTGGTCGAGAAGGGCACGGTGACGTGGGAGATGGTCGAGTTTCTGATCGCGGTGGTACGCGCGCGCCTCAACATTCTGGTATGCGGTGGCACCGGCTCGGGCAAAACCACGATGCTCAACTGTCTGTCGGCGTTTGTTCCCGAAAACGAGCGTATCGTGACGATCGAGGATTCCGCCGAGCTGTCGCTCCAGCAGCCGCATGTAGTGCGGCTGGAAACGCGTCCCGCGAACATGGAAGGGAAGGGCGAAGTTACTCAGCGCGACTTGGTAAAGAACGCGTTGCGCATGCGTCCCGATCGGATCGTGGTCGGCGAGGTTCGCGGCGCGGAAGTCTTCGACATGTTGCAGGCGATGAGCACCGGCCACGACGGATCGATTGCCACCATCCATGCTAACAGCGCGCGCGAATGCCTCGGGCGCCTCGAAATGATGATGCTGCTGTCCGGATTTCCGATTCCGCAGCGCGCGATGCGCCAGCAAGTCGCGTCCGCGGTCAACATTATCGTCCACGTCTCACGGCTGTCCGACGGCTCGCGCAAATTGATGAAGATTTCGGAAATTTCGGGAATGGAAGGCGAGATGATCATGACGCAGGATCTGTACGAATTTACTCGCACGGATACCGCGACCGACGGCGCGATCCTCGGCCACTATGCGCCGACCGGAATTCGTTCGACCTACGCGCGGCGCCTTGAAATCGCGGGATACAAAACCGACACCCGGCTCATCCGCACCGCGGAGGCGTAATCGCGATGCTACTGTTTGGCTTCCTGATATTCCTGACGTTATTCAGCCTGGGCGGCTACATGGTGATGAACCACGGCCGCCCGCAGTTCGAGCGTCAGCTCGAAAATCGGCTCAGCCGCCCCAAAGCGGCTAGCGAGGAAATCCTTCGCGAGGGACTCAAGCCGGAGCGCGGCGCCGGGGGACGCTGGGGTGGCTTTTACGATCTCGGCGTGATGCAGAAGCTGGAGCAGAGTCTCTGGCAGGCGGGCATCTATCGCCGCGTTAGCGACGTCCTGCTCCTGATGCTGCTGCTGTTCGGCGCGGGCGCGCTGATTGGCGCCGGGGTGTGGCAGAATACCGCGCTCGCGCTCGGACTCGGCGCTCTGCTCGCGCTGGCGCCGGTTATCTATATCAGGGTCAAACGCAAGCGACGGCTCAAGCGCTTCGTGACACAACTTCCGTTCGCTCTCGACATGATGAAGTCCTCGCTCGAGGCGGGACATTCGCTGCTGCGCGGACTGCAAGTCGTGGTCTCCGAATTCCCGGATCCTATCGCGACCGAATTCCGCTCCGTCATCGAGCAGACCCGCCTTGGTCTTCCGCTTCCGCGTGCGCTGGAGGAGATGCTCAAGCGGGTGCCCGACGAGGACCTGCGCCTGCTGATCGTGGCGGTGCGGGTCCAGTCGGAAGTCGGCAGCAGCCTCGCCATCATCATCGAGCGATTGGCGGAAATTGTTCGCATTCGCCAGAACCTCGGGCAGCAGATTCGGTCGCTGACCGCGCAGGCGCGGATGAGCGGATGGGTGGTGGCTGCACTTCCGGTCATCATCCTCGCGTCGTTCAGCATCATTCAGCCGTCGTATACGCATACTTTGTTTTATGAGCCCTCGGGTCAGCGCCTGCTGAAGATCGCCGCGACGCTGGACATCCTCGCTTTCCTGACGATCCGAAAGCTGTTGAAGGTCAAGTATTGATATGTCGCCGTTGATGTTAGGCATCGTAATTTTCGTGCTGCTCGCGTTGGTGGTGGTTTGCGTCGCGACTGCGATGGGGGAGCGCGCAAGTGCGTTCGATGATCGTCTCGCCGAGATCGGCGCGCGGATGCGAGTCGCATACGGAACGCTGGACGCGCACGAGATCGAGAGCACGAATCTCGCGAATGCGTTGTTCAGATGGGCGCTGAAAAGAGTTCCCGAGCCGACGCTTGAAACTCCCGAGGTCGCGAAAGTCGCAAAGATCATGGTGCAGGCGGGATATCGGGGTGCACACGCCATGCACGTCTTTATGTTGATTCGAATCGCGTCGACCGTGGGCGTGACTCTGGTCGGCCTCGGAATCTGCGCGATCGCGGGATGGTCCGGCATGCGTCCCATAATGATGATGATCGGAGGCGCCGCGCTGGGTTCGTGGTTGCCGCTGCAAATCGTTACCCATCGCGCGCGCAGCCGGCGCGACCAGATCGCCGGCCAGCTCTCCAACGTCCTCGACCTGCTGGTGGTATGCGTCGAGGCTGGCCTGGGCATCGGTGAAGCGATCAAGATGGTCGGTGCCGAATCGGATCGCCAGGGTCAGCTCATTGGACGCGAACTCGCGATGGTGTCGGCGGAGCTGAACGCGGGCACCGGGCTGGGCTTCGCGCTGCGTGCGTTCGCCGATCGCACCAATGTCGAAGATATCAAGCCGCTGGCGGCCACCATGATTCAGAGCGAGCAGCTTGGCTCGCGAATGGGTCCTGCGCTGCGCGCGCTGTCCGACAGCCTGCGCGGCTCGCGGCGGATGCGCGCCGAAGAAGCGGCGCAGAAGACCACCGTCAAAATATTGTTTCCGCTGGTATTTTTCATCTTGCCCGCGATGATGATCGTGATTGTCGGCCCCGCGATGATGCAGATCATTAAAGCGATGTCGCAGAGCGGCGGCTGATTGGCGCTCGCCTACCCACTTGACGTTGCTCGCTGGCAGACATAACTGGATTGATGGTGGATGCGACGATCCAAAAAAATCGGGCGGTCGAATTGTGGCGCGAGGGCTACGACCATCACACCAACGCTTTCGCGCTGGCCGGCGGCAAATGCGATCGCGAAGCGGTCAACGAGCTCAACGCCGCGGTCAACCTCTACTCGCAATCCATCGAGATTTTCCCGACCGCCGAGGCCTACACCTTTCGTGGCTGGGCCTATTGTCTGTTCGGCCGTCTCGACGACGCGATCGAGGAGTGCAAGCGCGCGATAGAAGTCGATCCTGAGTTCGGCAATCCCTACAACGACATCGGCGCGTATCTGATCGCGAAGGGCGACCCCGACGCTGCGGTCGAGTGGCTGGAGAAAGCCAAGACCGCGCGCAAATACGAGCCGCGCTACTATCCCTTCATGAATCTCGGCCGGCTCTATGCAGAGAAGGGGATGGTGCTCAAAGCGATCGCGGAATTCGAAGAGGCGCTGCGGCTTGCGCAGCGCGAGGGTGGTGACGCGAATGCCGCCGCCTCGATCAGCGATCAGTTGCGCACCCTGCGCGCGTCGCTCAACTAACCGGCGATTTCTCCATGCTCAAAATCGGCGACAGTGCTCCCGATTTCGCGGCGCCCTCGCATAGCGACGCGCAGATCACGCTATCAGCATTGCGTGGCAAGAAAGTCCTGCTCTGGTTTTATCCTGAAGCCGATACGCCCGGATGCTCGCTCGAAGGGCGCGGCTTTCGCGACCATCAGGAATATTACGATGACAACGGCATCCAGATCCTCGGCATAAGTTTCGATGACACCGATCGCAATGCCGCATTCGCGCAGAAATACGGTTTCAGGTTTCCGCTACTTTCGGACGTCGATCGCAAAATCGCGCTCGCATACGGCGCCTGCTTCGATACGAAGGCGCTACACGCCGAGCGCATGAGCTTTCTCATCGATGAGCAAGGAAACCTCGCGCGCATCTATGATCGCGTCGATCCGCGCGATCATCCGGCGCGAGTGCTCGCTGAAATTCTGGACGTCTAGCGCAAATGAAAGTCGAGACGGTCCTCTTTGACCTCGATGAGACGCTCATCGAAGAGGAAGCATCGAATGATGCCTCCGCGCTGGCGGCGTGCGCCCTCGCGCATCAACGTCATGGTGCCGATGTCAATCAATTACTGACCGCGCTACGCGCGGCCTCGATCGAACTATGGCGCGCCGGTCCCGCAGTCGAATACTGCCGCGATATCGGCATCAGCTCGCGCGAGGGTTTGTGGGGCGCCTTCACCGGCGACGGCGCCAGCCTCAGGATTCTGCGCGAATGGATACCGAACTATAGAGTAGACGCGTGGACACGCGCGCTGGCCGCCGTCGCGATCGATGACGGTGCGCTCGCACGCGAGATGGCGGAGCTGTTCCTCGCGGATCGCAAGAATCGCCACGTGGTGTTCCCCGAATCGCGCGCGCTTCTGGAACATCTGCGCTCGCGCGTGAAGCTCGGCATGATCACCAACGGCGCCTCAGACATTCAGCGTGAAAAAATCCTCGGCTCGGAACTGGGCGGATTCTTCGATGCGATCCTCGTCTCGGGCGAGGAAGGATTCGGTAAGCCGAAGCCAGAGATCTTCCGCCTCGCGATCGATCGGCTCGGTGTCGATGAGGCCGGCGCGGTAATGATCGGCGATAGCCTCGCGCGCGATGTCGCGGGCGCTGCCGCCGTCGGCATCAAGAGCATTTGGGTGAACAGGCTCGGCCGCAAAGCTTCGGATCGGTTTCCCGCGCCGGACGCCGAAATGCGCGACTTATCCGGCCTCGCGGAGTTGCTGGAAACGATCCTCTGAAACATCGCGACTCGATTGCGAGACAGTTCTGCTCCGTCATTGATGTGACAGATAGAGAATAATGTCTCACAAGTAGTCACATGACGATTCAACTCGAGCGTCGATGCTTCCAATAGATGGCCGACACTAGGTTTTGTTGTCTCACGACCGGTCGCATCAGTCGGCTCGGCACTTGCAAACTGTATCAGCGGGGGGAATCGACTACACGCATGGCGCGAGCGCTTGTATGCGTAGCACGATCCAACGACGGTGTTTCCCCACCACAGGGAGATTCACAGTGGAAAACATGCCGAACAAACAAGTAATGGTCTCGAACTCACCCAGCGATTGGATCCCTCTGGAGCTGTTGTCGGAAGGGGTGGAACATCTCGGTGGAATGGTGGTGCGCTCGGACCAGATGCGCTCCCTCGTCCAGACGCTTCGACGCCTCGGACCTCACAACCAGACCGTATTGATCGAAGGCGAGTCGGGCACCGGCAAGGAACTTATCGCGTGGGCGCTGCATAGCTTTGGAACCGAGCCCGATCGGCCATTCGTTACCTTCAACTGTTCCAATCTCGTCGATACGCTGGCTGAGTCGCAGTTATTTGGCCATGTGAAGGGTGCGTTTACCGATGCACGCGAAGACTCGCTCGGTTACTTTCGCTCGGCCGATGGCGGCACGCTCTTCCTCGACGAGATCGGCGAGCTTCCGCTGAACCTTCAGCCCAAGCTGCTGCGCGCGGTGGAGAATCAGGAAATCCAGCCGGTCGGTTCAACCAAGGTGTATAAGGTTGCGATTCGCCTGGTGGCCGCGACCAATCGCGATCTGCGCGCGATGATGAAGGCGGGCCGGTTTCGCGAGGATCTCTTCTATCGGCTCAGCTCGGCCGCGCTGCGAATTGCGCCGCTGCGCGAGCGCGCGTCGGCGATCCCATCTTTCATCGCGCATTTCATCGAGCGCTACGACCTGCTCTTCGGAAGGAAAGTCCGATTCATAGCGCGCGAGGCCCTCGCCGCGCTGTGCAGTTACCCATGGCCGGGAAACATCCGCGAACTCGCGCACGTGATGGAAACTGCGGTGCTGATGACCGATTCGGATCGGTTATCGATAAGTGATTTGCCTGCCTATGTTGCATCAAATCTTGCTTCATCAAACCTGGCCGGCCAAATGCTTGCCTCGCCTTCGCCGCGGCCCTTTGGCGATCCTGAGGTGGATCGGGTCGTGATGCCGGCTGCGGCGCCACGCGGGACCTCATTGGACTGGAGTGCGTGCGAGGATTCGCAACTTCTGCTCGACAACGTGATCAAAAGGACCGTGCTCAAATCGCTGGAACAGACCCAGGGCAATCGGCGGCGCGCCGCTGATTTAATGGGCGTGTCACGATCGACCCTATACCGGATGCTTGCGCGCTATGAGCTAGGCGACAAGACGGGAGGCGGTAAGGACGCGATTGAGTCGCCCCTCGCGTTCGGCGAAGCGACATTGGGATGAGACACGGACAACAAAGTGTCACGGAGTCATAAAGTAGTCGCGCCGGCAATGCCGATGCTAAGCATGTTTGTAAGCTAATAGCTTTGCTGTTCCATGTTACCTGCGCGGTTCTGGCGCATTGCTTGCTCTTCAAACCTCAGGTGATACCAGAGGCGGAACCAAACTCGGCCTCGGAGGGAGTCTGCGGTCGGTCTGAGTGGGAAGGGAAGCAAAAGTGGAACAGCCTCTCGAAAATTCTGCGACGACTCCCGACCCTCCCGCCAGTGAGTGGGTCGCGGTGGAAAAACTCTCCGACCGGGCGGAAAACGTCGGCGGTATGGTCGTTGCGTCCGAAGATCTACGTAAAATTCTCAAGACCATCACCAGGTTTGGTCCCTATCGTCAGACTGTGCTTATCGAAGGTGAATCGGGTACTGGCAAAGACCTGATCGCTCGCGCGCTGCATAATTTCAGCACGGAGCCCAACGGCCCCTTCGTCACGTTCAACTGCTCTAACCTGGTGGCAACCCTGGCCGAGGCGCAGCTCTTCGGCCATGTGAAGGGCGCCTTTACCGATGCGCGCGAAGATGCGCTGGGATATTTTCGCTCCGCCAATGGCGGCACGCTGTTCCTCGATGAAATTGGCGAGCTGCCGTTGAACCTGCAGCCCAAGCTGCTGAGGGCGGTCGAGAATCGCGAGATTCAGCCGGTCGGGTCATCGCATGTGTTCAAGGTCAACCTGCGCCTGATAGCGGCGACCAATCGCGATCTGCGTGAGATGATGAAGAAGGGCGAGTTTCGCGAAGACCTTTACTATCGCCTCAGTTCCGCCGCGATCACAATTCCACCGCTGCGCCAACGCGCCGAGGCGATTCCGAGCTTCATCGCGCATTTCATCGAACGCTACAACAAGCTGTTCGGCAAGGCGGTGAAGCACGTCTCCGCCGACGCCGTCAGCGCGATGTGCCGTTATCCGTGGCCGGGCAACATTCGTGAGCTCGCGCACGTGATCGAGACCGCGGTGCTGATGACCGACCTCGATCGCATTACGGTGTCCGACCTGCCCGCACAGATACTGACGACCCCGACCGATCCCGACGCGCCGATGCCGGCGCCCGCGCCGTTTGGCGATCCTGCCGTCGCGAAGTTGCTCAATCCGTCCTCGCAGCCGCTGACCGCGCCGGATTGGGGGCTGCCGGATAAATCGCCGCTGCTGCTCGACGACGTCATCAAGAAAACGCTGCAGCGCTCGCTGCAACAGAGCGGCGGCAATCGGCGTCGCGCCGCCGATCTGCTCGGCGTGTCGCGCTCGACGCTGTATCGGATGCTGACGCGGTACGAACTCGAGGACGCGACGCGCACTCGCCCAATGGCCACCGGCTTCGCGAATTAGCCTGCGAATTAGTCTCAATGTGGCGCGGGCTTCAGTCTGTGCTACAAAAACGTGATGACCCGCATCATCACGGCGGCGAGCATCTTGATGACGGCAGGCATTTTGTCCCTCATGTCGCCACTCATCGCGCGTACGGCCGGTCCCAATCCGCCTCCCGAACTGATTCAGCTGGAGCGCGAAGTGTCGCTCAAGATGGCGCATGCGCGCGGCGAGGGCTTCGTCGACGCCTCGAAGCGCCGGACCCTCGCCGACGCCGAAAAGGTGGATGCCGACGCGGAGAAGGCCATTAAGGACGGGGAGTTCGAGCGCGCCGAGAATGACCTTCTGCAAGCCAAGGTGTTATTGCACAATCTGGGCATCTGACGGACACTGGCAGTTGGATGGGGTAGTGCGCCTCATGAATCTGCTTAGCGTCGAAGAAGTCACCAGAATCTGGCATTGCCGTCGCGTGACCGTGCTCCGACTGATGCGCCAAGGTACGCTGGATTGGATTGAAGAGGACGGCGAGCCCCTTTTCGATGAAACCCAAGTCCTCAAGCTAAAAAACCCCAGGATCGCGATTTTTCCGCATCTCACGCTAAGCCGGAGGAAAATCGCCTCGGCGCGATGGTTGCCTATACCCGCCGATGATTGGCTTCAGCGCTACCAGCGTGTAACCGCAGAATCCGAGAAATTGATTCTGGAGGCAAAACAGCTTTGTGCCAATTCTCGACGCTGCTTAGCCGATTGGCAGCAGGCATGCGCGGACGCGGTCGCCGAGCGTCGCGTGGTCAGCCAGGCGAGGCTGGACTCGATTAGTTTCCGGGAAAAACACCACCTCGGGAGGCGACCTGAACCCGCCCTCGAGACTTTGCCGATTCCATAGTGAAAATGGCAAAACAAAGCCAAATTGTCCGCACAACTCCTCATCTTTTCGCTCGCTCATTTTCTGTCTCTCCCCCGTATTTCTGGTCCTCCCCCGTTATTCGGGGGAGGTGGCCCAGCGCGATTTTCGCTATGGCTGCGAGCGAAAATCGTGATGGGTCGGAGAGGGACCTTAGCTCTGGATTCTGATGTCTGGCAGCGATCTCGTTGCAGCGAGAAATGACAAAACAAAGCCAAATTATCCCTGGATTTGCTGGATTTGTGGGAGCAGGCGACAGCACGAGCCGCGCTGCATCCCCACTCTCATCCGTCTGGCACGCTGGTCGCAAAGCACGAAGAGCGACCAGCGCGCCATCCACCTTCTCTCGCTCAGCGAGAGAAGAGACTCTGGAGAGGAGGGATCGCAAAAACAAACCCACTGCGAGCATCGCGAGCAGTGGTCCTGAGGCTCGGCGAAGGACCTCGAATAGCAGGCAGTCGAGTCCACAAATTGCAAAAACAAACCCACTGCGATAGGCCTGCGGGTAGCATATCGAAGACTTAAATTTACATAAACGAAGCCACCGCGAGACACCTCAAAGGCCAACCTCGTTGTTGCCGACACTATGTCGATAAGAGTTGATGACTAATCCCGATCAAATCTGGGCCGAAGCCGTCCGCGTCCTCGAAGGCGGCAAGCCCTTCGTCCTCGCCACCGTTGTCAATGTGCGAGGCTCGACTCCCCGCGAAGTGGGCGCCAAGATGATCGTCCGCGACGACGGCCAGTTCGGCACCATCGGCGGCGGATGCGGCGAGGCCGAGGTCTTCCGCAAAGCTCGCGTGTTACTTGAAGAACGCGCCGAGGCGCGATTGGCCGAGGTCGACCTGACGGGCGATTTCGATCAGCAGGAAATCGGGACTTGCGGCGGCATCATGGATGTCTTCATCGACAGATGGGCGCCCGAGGCGGACCTGCCGCTCGCGAAGAAGCTCGCCGATGCGGCGGAGCATAGCCGTCCCGCCGCGCTGCTCACGGTCGTCGATTCGGGCGCGCGAGGCGGCCGCGTCGGCTCGCGTACCGTCGTCGATCCCGCGCAGCACGATACCTCCGCTCTCGCGCCCGTCGGCCTCGATGCCTTCGCGATGGATCAGGTTGCGGAGCGCGCCGCCGATTCGCATGCCGGCCTGGTCGAGGTCGGCGAGAGCGGACTGCATCACACGACGCGCATCGAACCCAACGGCTCGCCGCGCATCTTCATCGATCCGATCGCGGGCGCGCAACGCCTGATCATCGTCGGTGCCGGCCATATCGCGCAGCCGCTCGCCGCGATGGGCTCGATGCTCGGCTTTCACGTCACGGTCATCGACGACCGGCATCAGTTCGCCAATCGCGAGCGCTTCCCGACTGCCAACGACATCATCGTCAAGCCGTTCCGCCACGCGATCGATGCGCTCCGGCTCGACAAGCATTGCTTTCTCGTTTCGGTCACGCGCGGCCACGCCTACGATGAAGAAGCGGTCGCGGCCGCGCTGCGCCAGCCGTGCGGATTCGTCGGGATGATTGGCTCGCGCCGACGCGTGCGGACCACGCTGGATCGCCTGGTCGAGGCGGGCATTGCGCGCGAGCGCACCGAGGATGTCCATGCGCCGCTCGGCCTCGATATCGGCGCGGAGACGCCGGAGGAGATCGCCGCCGCGATTATCGCCGAGATCATCCGCGAGCGCCGCACCGGCGTGCGCGACCTCCTCACGATGGGCGTGAAGTCGGGCCGTCTGAAACGCAAAAAGTGAATTCGATTTATGGAATACTGCTGGCCGCCGGCGAGTCGCGCCGGATGGGCTTTCCTAAACCATTGCTTAAGATTCATGGCGAGACATTCGTGGCGCATCTCGCTGCCCTGATGCTTCCGGTGGTCGCGCATCTCACGGTAGTCGTCGGGGCGCACGCTGACCGTGTCCGCCCGGCGATTCCCAAGACCCGCGCATCTCGGTAGTGAACAATCCCGATTGGGAGCGCGGGCAGCTGTCGTCGATAAAGGCCGGCATCCGCGCGTTGCCGCCTGATGCATCGGCTGCCATGATTCATCTCGCCGACCATCCTTTGGTGAAGGCCGATACGTTCGCTGCAGTCGCCGAAGCGTATCGACAATCCAAAGAGCCAATCGTTATCGCGCGTCAGGATGGCCATCGGGGTCATCCGGTAATATTCGGCCGTTCGGTTTTCGCCGAACTCCTCGATGCGCCGGAGGACCAAGGCGCGCGGGTGGTCGTAAACGCCAATGCCTCCCGTATCGTCTATGTAGATGTGGACGACCCGGGCATCCTGTTGGACCTCGATACTCCGGAGGAACTAAACAGCGCGGGACTCGTCTATCCAGGCAAGATTTGAGGATATCGCTGCAAAAGCATCGCCATTTGCTACATTATTCCTGTAACCGCAGAGCGGGCCGAGGCGTATTAAAGATGCGTATGGTACGACTTGCTCTAGCGCGACGATTCGATGGAGCGCTGCCGTCAGACCTGACGAGGAACTGATAGCGGATGCCCTTGCTGGGCAGACCGAGGCGTTTTCGGAGCTGTCGCGCGCCATCGCCAGCGCGTCGAGCGGCTATGCCAACGTTTTTTCTCCGACCAGGAGATTGCCCGCGACCTCGCGCAGGAAGCGTTCCTGAAGGCGTTCGCGGCGCTCTCGACTTATCGCGCCGAAATGCCGTTCGGCGCATGGCTGCGCGCCATAGTCGTCAATGTCTGCTATGACGAATTGCGCCGGCGCAAACGTCGGCCGGAGGAATTGGTCGGCGACTTCAGCGAGCCGGAACATGGATGGATGCAACTCGTCAGCACGGCGACACCAGAGGAGTTGGTGGCCGAGGCCGAGGAGCGGCGCGAATCGCATGACCTGGCGCATCGGCTGCTCGATTCGCTCAAGCCGGAGGATCGGATGGTGCTGGTGCTCAAGGATAGCGAAGATTTGGGTGTCGCTGAGATCGCTGCAATGATGGGATGGAGTGAGGCGAAAGTAAAAATTCGCGCTTTTCGCGCTCGTCAGGTTCTTCGCAAGCAGGCGGAGCGTATGATGAGTGCAGGGCGCTCGCGAGTAGCAAAATGAACTGTTTCGAAGCACGACAGGATTTCCGATCTTTCTGGCGCAAGGAGCTGGCGCCGGAACGCCGCGCCGCATTCAATGCGCATCTGGGCGAATGTGCCAAATGTGATGGGGCGTTTCGCATCTTCGCGCTGACCGCGCCGGTATTGCATGGCGAGGCGGAGCCGACGCGGCCGCTGTCAGCTCGCGCGCCGCATCGCCGCCGCGGCACGGTCGCACGAGGTGCGCAATTATCGCGGCGCGCGTGCGTCGCAAGATGGCTCTCGATAGCGGCGGTGCTCGCGCTATTCCTCACCGGCGCTTCGGCGGCATACTTTTCAGTGGCGACACCGCGATAGACCCTGAGCGAGGCAATTCATCAGCAGTCGCCGTTTGTGGAAATGGTCAGCGCGGATATGCCGGAGGCCAACAACGACTTTGGGCAATAGCCTCAAATGGACGGCAATCACCATCGCGGTGATTGCCGGCATATTGATCGGTTTTGCCTCACCACGACTTCGCCTATCGCTATCAGATTCTTCACGTTCCATTTCATCGAGCTTTCGTCGATCGGCTCGATCGCGATTTGAGCCTGACGCCCGACCAGTTGCGTCAGGTTCAGGACCTGATGAGCGATACGCACGACAAGATGGATGCAGCTTCATCGAGGATTTCCGCACCAGCATGAGGCGATCATCACGGCACGCACGATAAGATTCGCGCGTTACTTACGCCCGAGCAGCAGCAGAAGTTCGATCGCGATTTCTCGCATCCGCCGGCGGCGAAGGCGAGGAAGACCCGAGCATCACGACCACGGCGAATTAGAGTCCAGCATGGCGTATGACTCGCCATTTCAGTTGATATCGAGTTGTTTCTTGAGAAATGCGGTCCGATCGCGATCACCTGCTGGTAGTTTCATCTCGTGGCCAGTGTCGTACCAGATGAGTCGCTTGGGTTCGCTGGCGGCATCGAAAAATGCCTGCGCGTCGGATTCGGAACGCCCTTATCTCGTGCGCGGATTGAAAGAGCAGCGCGGCTGGCGCTTCATGCCCGACATAGAGAATCGAGTCCAGCGGTGCAAGCGTGGTGATGAACTGCGGCAAGGCATCGCCGAGTTGCGGCCGAACTCCAACCGCATACGGATGCGGACTGGTGCAGATGTGATAGGTGAAGCCTTGCAGTCCGCTTTCGAAGACTGCCGCCCTGAAGCGGCGGTCCACCGCGACCGCATCGGCGCCCAGCATCGCGCCGCCGCTATGCCCACGAATGCGATCCGTTTGCGGTCCACATCGTGCGACGCAATCGAGCAGATCGAGGCCGCGCGGCGGACGTCGATCACCGCGCGGATTTCGTCGTTGATAAAATCCCGATCGCATCGGAGACGGGTGCGTTGCCGCAGTTGTCGAGCGCCAGTGAAATCGCGCCCAGTTTCGCGAAAATCGATCGCATATGACGCCCAATCCTTATCCCCTGAACCAAGCCAGACGACGGCGGGAAGAGGCCCGCGCTTTTTCGCAAGCGCCAAGATGGCGGAACATGGTGCGCGCCTCGCGCGATCGCGAACTCGATCGATTGAACCGCTACGCCGCCACGTCACTGGTGCTCAAAACTTTAAGGTCGAGCGGCGCGCCGGCGTCATAGTCAAAGAGCCTTGGCGAGTTCGGCATACGGCGGCAGACCCATTTCGGATCGAAGAGCAGTCGACCGCTAATGCCGGATTGAATAGCGGAAAGCACTGTCAGCGCGCAAGCGCAATCGGTTAATCTTCCGAGATATCGCATCCAACCGGAATGCGAGCGGTTACGAGGCGCCCATCTGCGTGAGGACCTTGCGCGCTTCTCCGGCATAGACCGGATTGCAGGCTGCCTGATGCAAGAAGCGTATCGCTTGCTCACGATCGCCCTGCTGCGCCATGATCTCGCCCATCCGCAATGCTGCCATCGCCGAAGTGCTTATCCAGCTCGTAGGCTTTGCGATAGCAAGGCAGCGCCTCGGTGGTCTTCGGCGGGTGAAGGACATGTAAGCCTCGCCGAGGTTGAGCCATGCGGCAGTGAAGTTGGGCTCGTACTTCACCAGCTTCTGGTAGACCTTCACGAGGTCGTCGGAATCCTGCTTCGAGTTGTAATACATCCCGAGGTAGACGTACGGCTCCTCGAGGCTGGGCGCGATATCGGTGGCCTGCCACAAGAGCTTGACGGCCTTTTCGCTGTCGGTCATCTTGATTGCTGCGTCGACCAGCTCATGCGCCTTGGCGGCATTGGAATCCTGCGCGCGCGCGAGCCGATGCATGAATCACGAGCAGCAAGGTATCGCGCCGATGGCAGGCAGTTTCGTCGATCGCGCCACATCAGAATGCTGCCATGAATGTCTCCGCGATGCAAAGTTCCGCCCGCACGGCGGGATTTCGCATTTATTGGTGCTCGATAAGGTATGCCGCATGCATCGTGGGTACGTGCGAGGAGGGGCGCGAGTGCCTGAAGAAGTCGAGATCGATACCGACAAACTCAGCGAAGACATCAAGGAAGAAATCGAGCGCGAAGGCGGCACGCTGCTCAAGGCGATCGCGCTGACGACCGCGCTCTTCGCCGCGCTCGCAGCGGTCGCGGCGTTGCGCGCCGGCGGCACCGTCAATGAGGCATTGGTGCTGAAGACCGAAGCGACGCGCCTACAGGCCGAAGCATCGGATCAATGGGCGGACTATCAGGCGAAGGGAATCAAGTCCGCGATCCTGGGCGAATCGGAAGCGTTGCTGATGGCGCAAGGCAAGCAGCCTCCCGCGACGTTCGAGAATGAACGCGAGCGCTATCGCCGCGAGCAATCGGACATCGAAAATGTCGCGCGTAGCAGGGAACGCGAGCGCGATGAGAAATCGATGGAGGCGGATGAACTACTGCATCGGCATCACCGGTTCGCTGATAGCGTCGCGCTATTCCAGGTCGCGATCGCGTTGGGAGCCATCGCCGCGCTTGCGCGATATCGCGTGGTGTGGATTTTGTCGATGTTGCTCGGGCTGATTGGCGCGGGATTTTTCTTCGGCGCGATGATGTGAGGAGATAACATATGCAGGTGCGGGTAAGCGGACTCGATCTCTGGTATGCGACCGAAGGGCGCGGACTTCCCGTGGTCATCCCGAGCCTCGCGGGAAGTACATTCTACGAGCGCAGCTTTTTCCTCGGCGCGCGCAACCAGTTGCAAGTCACTCACGTCGAACTGCGCGGAAATCGATCCGAAGTCGGCCGCGTCGATGGGCTCACGATCGATCAGCTTTCGGATTCGTTGCGCGAGTTCCTCGATCAGCTAAAGCTCGCGAAGATCGTCCTGGTGGGCCACTCCGGCCACGGTTTCCTCGCGATGGATTTCGCCGCGAGATATCCCGAGCGCGTCTCGCATCTGATCCTGGCGGGCGCTGCGCCGACCTTCGGCGTCGAATTCGAGGCCGAAGGTGCGCGCTATTGGGAGATGCTCGCATCTCCGGAGCGCAAAGCCATCGAGGCAGAAAATCAGAGGCGGGCTATCGCCGAGCGTCAAAAGATTTCGCCGCAAGATGCGATCGTTCGCACCTACGTCCTAGGTGCGCCGCGACTATTCTTCGACCCGCGCTTCGATTGCACCTCCATGTGGGAAGGTGCGCATCCGAGCGCCGAGATATGGGATCGCTTCTGGGGCAGCGGCGGCGAATGGAAACGCTTCGAGGCAGCGAAGACTCTGCCCGCGATCAAATGCCCAACGCTGATCGTCGCGGGCATCTGCGATTTCGTCGTGCCGCCGACGCTCTGGTATCGCACCAAGGATCTCATCGGCGATCATGTGTACGCGCTGCTCGACCGGAGCGGTCACAATCCGCAATTCGAGGAAGCAGATCGTTTCGATCGCACCGTGCTGGACTGGCTCAAACGTCACTGAGCGTCGCGCGGATGCTGGCATTGTTCGAAAGCTTTGATAAATCTGAGAATGAAGGGCGATGCCATCATCAAGATGAGGCATACGAAATCGCATGACCGAGCGTAAATTCCTCGTCAACGGACTCAAGCTCAACTGCGTCGATTACGGCGGCGAGGGCAACCCGCCGCTGCTCTTCATCCACGGCGGCTCGGCGCACGGGCATTGGTGGGATTTCGTCGGACCGCATTTCACTGATCGCTTTCATGCGCTCGCGATCGATCTTCGCGGCCATGGCGACAGCGAATGGACGGAAGAATGGGAATACGGCACGCGGCATTACATCGCGGACCTCGATGACCTCATCGACAACTGGGGCCTCGGCGCGCCGGTGCTGGTCGGGCATTCGATGGGCGGGCATAACGTGATGGTGTATGCCTCGCAGCATCCGGAAAAACTTCGCGCGATGGTCGCGATCGATTCGCCCTCGGACTATCCGGCGAACGCGGTGGATTTTCTGCGCGGAATTTCCGAGCGGCCCGGCAAGCGTTTCAAATCGCTCGAAGAGGCGATCGCGAATTTCCGCATGCTGCCGCGCGAGACGCTCGCGACGAAAGAAGTTTTACGCCATGCCGCGAGTCATACTTTTCGCCAAACGCCCGAGGGCGAATGGATTCACAAGCTCGACCGTCGCACCACCATTCGCGAGCCGATCAATCTCGGAGGGAACCTTGTGAACATCACATGCCCCGCTCTTTACGTGAAGGTGCTCAAGAGTCCGTTCCCGACGCTGGAGCAGACGCAGAAGATGGTCGCGATGATGCCGAATGGAAAGCTGGCGGTGCTGTCCGATTCGTATCATCACGCGATGTTCGACAATCCCGCGGGCCTGACTGCGATCCTGATAGAATTCCTGCGCGACATTTCGTGACCGGTTAGATTTGGATAATGAGCGCGCCGCGCAGCCGCTTTTCCACCACCAGCCCGCGCCTCCATTTCCTCGAATGGAATCCCGAGGCATCGCGCACCGTCATTATGCTGCACGGCAACTCCGCCAACGCATGGTGGTGGCAATGGGTCGCCGCCGAGCTGCCGAAAACTTTGCGCCTGCTCGCGCTCGACATGCGCGGCCATGGCGACAGCGAATGGGTAAAGCCCCCAGCCTACAAGCCGTATGATTATGCTGCCGATCTGGCGAACTTCATCGGCGCGGAAGTGCGCGGCGAGCGCCCCATCGTCGTGGGCCATAGCATGGGCGGTGTGGTCACGCTGGCATTCGCGAGCCGCTATGCCGACCTCGCGCGCGGCATCGTTGTTGTCGATACTGCGGTGGTGTCCTCGCGCGGACGCGATCGGTTTCTGCACCGCCTCAAGGCATTGCCGACCGTGGTGTATCCCGATCTGGAAACCGCGAAGGCGCGCTACCGCCTGATGCCGAATGAAGGCGAGATCCATCCCGGCCGCGTCCTCGCGATCGCCGAGAAGAGCCTGATGCCGGCGGAGCAGGGCGGCTACACGCTGAAATTCGATCGCGAGAGCTTCTTCGGCGGCGACGGCTTGCACGTGACGGACATGATTCGCGCGCTGCGCATCCCGACGCTGCTGGTACGCGCGGAAAAGAGCCGCATCATGACGAAGGAATCATCGGAAGCCGCGGCGGCATCGAATCCACGTACGCGGCTGACCGTGATTGCGGGCGCGCATCATCATGTGATCCTCGAGAAGCCGGCGGACGTAGCGCGCGTGATCGGGGAGTTCGTTGAAGAGACCTAACCCCCACCCCTTCCCCTAAAGTGGAAGGGGAGTCAGAAGCGGAGCGAGCTCTTTTTTCTTTTGCCTGGTTCCCCCTTCCACTTTAGGGGAAAGGGTCGGGGGTTAGGTGAGCTCCCGCACCATCTTGCGATGCGCGATGCCGGCCTCCTCGAATACCTCGCCAACCGGCGCGTATCCGTTCTTCAGATAGAAACCTTCCGCCGTCATCTGCGCGTGCAGCACCGCATGCCGATATCCGCGCTCGCGTGCGATGCGCATCAGGTAAAGGAGGATCTCGCGCCCGATGCCGTGCGCGCGAAGATTCGCCAGCACCGCCATGCGACCGATCTTCACCTCGTCGGCATGCGCGACGAAGCGGCCGCATCCGACCGGCTTGCCATCGAGGATCGCAAGCGCATGAAACGCGTGCGCGTCGTCCTCGTCCATTTCGATTTCCTCGGGAACGTGCTGCTCCTCGATAAAGACGCGGCGGCGGATGTCGTGCGCATGCCGCATCTGCTCGGCGTTCTCGATTGGCACGATGCGTAATCCCGCGATGCCCATAGGCGATTCGTACCACTTCCACCGTTCTGTCTACTAGCGATGATTGGCGGAAGCATCGAGGCTGACTATGCTAACTACACTTCGATGCCGACCATCAGCGAAACGATCTACGCTCCCGAACTCGAAGGCGGCGCATGGATTCAGGGCAGCCCGATTCATCTAAAGGAGCTGCGCAAGAAGTCCGTCGTGCTGATCGATTTCTGGGACTACACCTGCGTCAATTGCATCCGCACGCTGCCCTATGTCGCGGGATGGCACAGCCGTTATCAAAAGGACGGCCTGGTGATCGTCGGCGTGCATGCGCCGGAATTTTCCTTCGCGCGCGAGGGCTCGCACGTGAAGGATGCGGCTGCGCGCTTCGGCCTCGAATATCCGATCGTGTCCGACAGCGACTATGCGATCTGGCGCGCGTACTCGAACAAGTACTGGCCCGCGAAGTATCTCGTCGACAGCCGCGGGCGCATCCGCTACTACCATTTCGGCGAGGGCTCCTATGCCGAAAGCGAGAAACAGATTCAGAGCGCGCTGCGCGAGTTGAATCCCGCGCTGCCCGAGTTTCCTCCGCCGATGGAACCGGTGCGCGAAAGCGATCAGCCCGGCGCGGTATGCTATCGCGTCACGCCCGAACTCTATCTCGGCTACGCGCGCGGAAACTTCGGCAATCCCGAGGGCATCAATCGCGACGAGCCGCACGACTATCGCGATCCGGGCCGTCATATGGAGAGCACGGCGTATCTCGACGGGCAATGGCGCATAGAGCAGGAATCCGCGCGCGCCGAGGCCGTCGGCGCTGCCCTGCGCCTGCGCTACACCGCTCGCGAGGTGAACCTCGTGATGGCGCCCGGCTCGTCGGGAGCGGTGAAGGTGCAGGTGTCTCTATCTGATGGCGAGCGGCTCGGCACCGATGTGAAAACCGTCGATAGTCGCGCGATCGTCAACGTCGAGCGGCCACGCATGTTCAACCTCGTCGACAACGACAACGTCAATCAAGGCGCGCTCGAGCTGACGGCGCTCGACGCGGGCCTCGCTGTGTTCGCATTCACTTTCACCTCATGCACCGTCGCTCAATGAGGATCGCCGCATGCCAAACGAAGAAGCGAAAATAGCCACCGACGAGGAAATCGCGACCGCGGCGGAAGTCATTCTGCGCGCGCACTATCCGATCGCGCTGACCGGTGCGGGCATGTCGGTCGAAAGCGGCATTCCGCCGTTTCGCGGACCGGGCGGGCTGTGGACGAAATACGGTGAGCCGCCCATGAACCAGTTCCAGCGCTTCATGGAAAATCCCAAGAAGGCGTGGGAGGAGCGGATGAGCCGTCAAAATGACGAGTTGTTCAAGCCGCTCAAGGTCGCGACGCCGAACCCGGGGCATACCGCGCTCGCGGAACTCGAGGCGATGGGCATCCTGAGATTCGTCATCACGCAAAACGTCGACGACCTCCATCGCCAGGCCGGCCAGAAGGCGCTCGCCGAGATCCATGGCAACTGGAAGCTGATGCGATGCCTCGATTGCACTTCGCGCTTCGGTTCGGAGGAAATCAGCCTCGAAGTGCTGCCGCCCAAGTGCCCCAAGTGCGGCGGAATGGTGAAGAACGACACAGTTTCGTTTGGCGAGCCGATCCCGATGGATGTCATGGTGCGATGCCAGGATCATTCGTCGCGCGCGGATTTGGTGATCGTCGCGGGAACCTCGGCCACGGTGTATCCCGCGGCCGGATTCGCGATCGAGGTGAAGCAGCGCGGCGGCGTGCTGGTCGAGGTGAACCTCTACGAATCGGAGATCACGGCATACTGCAACATTAGCCTGCGCGGCGGGTCGGCCAATGTGTTGCCGCGGCTGACCAAGGCGATTTCCGAGCGGCGTCGCGCGAAGCTGTCATAGTGCTTCTGCATCGCGCGTCCGCACCTGCTACAGTTTGTAGCTGCCGAGAGTGCGCCGGACGATCGCTGCGCATTGCGGAGAGGAAAGTCCGGGCTCCATAGGGCAGGATGGCCGTTAACGACGGCGCGGCGCGAGCCGCGGAAAGTGGCACAGAAAACAGACCGCCCGCAAGGGTAAGGGTGAAATGGTGGGGTAAGAGCCCACCGGCGCGCGGGTGACCGTGCGCGCATGCCAAACCCCATCCGGTGCAAGGCCAAATAGGAGGGTGAGTTGCCCGCTCGCAGTCCCTCGGGTTCGGCCGCACGAGTCGGCGAGCAATCGCCGGCCTAGAGGAATGATCGTCGCCCCGCGAGGGGAACAGAACCCGGCTTACAGGCGCACTCCGGCATCTCAGCAGCAGAAGCAACCACAGAGGCACGAGACACAAAGTAGGAAAGAATAACCAAAAGATTCATCGGCGCGTGGTGCCGAGTCGCGTGACGTCCTAACTCCGTGCCTCTGTGTCTCTGTGGTTTTGCCTGGATTTCCTCATCGCGATCGGAGTGACCAAACAGTTCGCGACGCGCGATAGTACCGCAAGATCGCGCACGCCCACCTCGATTTCCGGTGCGATAGCGACCGTCACCTTCGAAGACAGCTCGCGGATGAAATGCTCGACCCGCGCGATGTCATCGATCGATCGCGCACGGTATTCCTCGAGGAAGTCGACGACGCCGTTTCCCATCGCACCATTCATCGAGGGGCGCAGCTTGCCGATGCTTTTCATCCGCGCCGGCTCCGTCCCCGGATGCTTCGTCACCTCGGACCAGGTTTCCTCGTCGAGGAAGCGGTTGATGACGATGGCGCTGAGCGTGAGGCCCTCGGTTTCCATCTCGGCGATCAGCTCGCGCGCGCGCCGCAGGCGATCTTCCTCGGCTGTCGTGACGAGAATGAAACGAACCTCGGGCGAATGCAGCAGCGTCTCGGTTTTGTGCAGACGATCGACCATCGCGTCGACGGCTTCGGAGGCGGCCTCGAAGAAATCGGAAATCGTCGAGAGCACGTTGCCGCCCGCGAAGCGCTCCAGCTCGCGAATCACGAAACGCGCCGCGCTGTTCGCGATGCGCATCGCGAAACGGCCGGCGGAAAGCGACGGCGTGAAGAGCCATCGCGCGGCGCGAGAATCGAGCAACCTCGCCAGACGCGCGGGTGCCTGCAGAAACTCGAATGCGTGTGCGGCCGGCGGAGTATCGACGATCTCAATATCGAAGGACGCCGCCTGATGCAGATCGTAAAGTTGCTGCAGCGCCGCGTATGCCTCCGAGCCGGCGTACTCTTCCGTGAGATTTTTGTAGAACTGATTGTCGAGAATCTTTTTGCGCGTGGCCGGCGACTTCGCGAACCGCTCGACCATCGCATCCCACGCGCCTTTCACGTCGAGCTGCATCGCGGAGAGCATCAGGTTTGGATCGAGGTTGGCCGCGCGCAGCGAGCGCTGCGATATTCGCGTCGGAGTGCCGCCAAGTCCGCTCAGCCCCAATGCCTCGCGCAGGCGCCGCGCCGGATCGACGGTGATGAGCGCAGTGTTGAGCGAAGCCTCCGCAGCAGCGAGCCCGAGCGCCGCGGCGACTGTGGTTTTGCCGACGCCACCGGTGCCGAGCAGAATGAGAATCGAACCTTTCTTGAGGAGATGCTTCATGAACAGGTTGGTCCAGGGCGACGTGGAAAGAAGATAGCAGGCAGGCGCCGCGGACGCATCGCATAGGAGCGCGGTTCCCGCTACAATCGCATAGCTTCGGACGATTAGCGGGCGGTTCGAAGCGGCGGTCAGTTGGAGGTGGTGCGATGGAGTTGGTGGCGGCGGCTGCCGTGGTGGCGTGGGTCCTCGGGATGGCATTCGGATGGTTCGTCGCGCGAGCGCGGGCGCGGTCCGACGCGGAATTGAAAATCCGCGAAGCCGAAGCAATCGCACAAACCGAACGCATACGCGGCGAATCGCTCGACGCGCAGCGGCTTACGCTGCAGGCGCAATGCGATGATCTGCACGAGCGATTGCGTGCGGCCGAAACCGGATTCGCCGAAACTCGCGCGCGCGCCGAGGAAACCCAGAAGCGCTTCGAGGAAGAGCGGCAATTGCTCGGGCAGGCCGAGCGCAAACTTGCCGACACGTTCAAATCGCTCGCATCCGACACGCTGCGCCAAAGCACCGGCGACTTCCTGAAGCTGGCCGAGGAGAAGCTCAAGGCTGCGCACGATGTTGCCTCGCGGGATTACGAAGCGCGCGAGAAAAAGATTGACGACATCGTCAAACCGGCGCGCGAATCGCTGGCGCGACTCGACGACGAACTGCGCAAGATGGAAAACGATCGCCGCGGTATCGAGGGGCAGCTCACCGAGCAGCTTCGCAACCTGGGCGCGCAGACCAGCAAGCTCTTCGATGCGCTCCGCACGCCCGCGGTGCGCGGCAGATGGGGCGAGATCCAGCTCAAGCGCGTGGTCGAGATCGCAGGGATGGTCGAGCATTGCGATTTCTTCGAACAGGAAATGCAGTCGACCGAAAACGGCCGCTTCCGCCCCGATCTGCGCATCCAGTTGCCGCTAGGCAAGAACGTCGTGGTCGATTCCAAGGTGCCGCTGAAGGCTTACCTCGAAGCGATGGAATGCGCTGATGAAGCCGCGCGCGCGATGAAGTTGGTCGAGCATGCGAATCAGATTCGCACGCACATCACGCAGCTCGCCTCGAAATCCTACTGGGATGCGTGCCGGCCAGCGCCGGAGTTCGTCGTCCTGTTTCTCCCCGGCGAAATGTTTTTCAGCGCAGCGCTTCAGCACGATGCTGCGCTGATCGAAGACGCGGCAGCGAAAAAAGTGATCCTCGCGACGCCTACCACGCTCATCGCGTTGCTCAAGGCCGTTTCCTACGGTTGGCGTCAAGAGCGGCTCGCGGAGAACGCGGAGCACATCAGCGAACTCGGCCAGGAGCTGCACGAGCGCATCGGCACGATGGCCTCGTACCTCGCGAAGCTGGGCGGCGCGCTCGGCAAGGCGGTCGAGGAGTTCAACAACACCGCGCGCTCAATGGAATCGCGGGTACTGGTGAGCACGCGACGCTTCAAAGAGTTGGGAGTCGCGACCAAGAAAGATCTCGATGATGTCGAGGTCATCGAGACGATGCCGCGCACGCTGCTGCTCGCCAGCAACGGCGACGCCGACCACATTTAGCGAAGACCTAGCCCGCAGCCCTCTGACCTAACCCCTTCCCTTGAGGGAAGGGGAACCAGAAAAAGTTTTTGACTTTCTCCCCTTCCCTCAAGGGAAGGGGCCGGGGGTTGGGTCTGGCTGTCGGGGGCTAGGTCTACTGAACCTCCGCATCCGATGGAGGCGGAGGCTTGAGCTGGCTGCGCTCGCGGCCTTCCTGGATCCAATGCTGCACTTCGCGGCGCTCATGCTTGAGGAAATCGCCGACTGCCTTCGCAAAGCCGCCGTGCGCGATAAAATGCATGCTGCGCGTGATCGCGGGATCGAAGCCCCGCAGCCATTTGTACTCGCCGCCGGCGCCCGGCTCGAATCGCACGAGCCCGCGCTCGATGCAATGCTCGATGCCCGCGTAGTAACAGACGTTGAAGTGCAGGAACTTGAAATCCTCGAAGCATCCCCAATAGCGGCCGTAGAGCACGCCCGCTTTTTCGAGGCAGAAACTTCCCGCGACGAGTTCCTTCCCTCGATACGCAAGCTCGAACGCGACATTGCGCTTGAAGTCGGTGCGCATCAGCTCGAAAAATTCCGGCGTCAGATACTGCCTGCCCCAGTAGAGCTTTTCGATGGTGGAGAGATAGAGGCGATACATCGGCGCGAACAGCGAATCGGGAATCTCCTCGCCCGCGAGCACCTTTACCGTGAGGCCTTGCTCCTCGAGCGCGCCGCGTTCATGGCGCACCGCTGTACGTCGCTTATGCTTCAGGCGCGCGAGGTAATCGTCGAAAGTTTGAAAGCCCGTGTTTTTCCAATGGTATTGATAACCGAGACGCTCGATGAATCCGAGTTCCGCGAGCGGCGCGACTTCATCTTCATCGCAAAAAGTGACGTGCGCCGATGAAAGTTTGTTTTCAGTGCATACATTTATGAGAGCGCGGCCGAGCGCGCCGATCATCGAATTGCGATCGATGGCCGGCGCGGTGAGAAATCGCCGCCCTGTATGTGGCGTGAAAGGCACGCCCACCAGCAGCTTCGGGAAGTAGCGGATGTTGGCGCGCTGCGCGGCCTCCGCCCATCCATGATCGAACACGAACTCGCCCATACTATGTGTCTTGAGATAAAGCGGACACGCCGCGAGGATTTTCTTCGCGCTGTCGCGAATGACGAGATGATACGGCGCCCATCCGCTTTGGCGCGTGGCGCACTTCGCCGCCTCCATCGCATGGAGCCAATCCCAATCGACAAATGGCGAATCGTCGTCGCTGACCAGCGCGTTCCAATCCTCGCGCGCGATCTTCGCGATGCCCTCGACGACCTCGACCTGAATTACACCGTTGTTGCTTCGAGTCATGCTTGCCCCGCTCAGAGCTTAACAACACTCGGCGCATGTCAAAACTCGTTCGATAAAACGATCGTTTAACAATTTGCCTCCGATCGATGCCGCTTTGCATACTGCCTAGAGATGGGCGGAATCTGCTATCCTTTTAAGTGCGCAACCGTATGAGTTCGGATGAAATCAGACGGCTCGCAATTCGAGCCAAAAGTACCGACCGCGATGAAGGCGGCGACGACGCCGGCGGCAGCGGCACCGTCATCGAGCGGCGCACCAAGACGCAGGCGAAGACCAAGCGCCCGCCAATGTTCAAGGTGATCCTGCTCAACGATGACTACACGCCGATGGAGTTCGTCGTCGAGTTGCTTAAATCCGTTTTTCACAAGCCGCACGCCGAAGCGACGAAAATCATGCTGTGGGTGCATCAAAACGGCATGGGCGTGGCCGGCGTATATCCATTCGAAATCGCCGAAACCAAAGTGCACGCGGTGGAGGAACTCGCGCGCGAGGCGCAGTATCCGCTCAAGTGCGTGATGGAAAAGGAGTGAAAGCGCCGCGCCGTCGCGACGCGAACTAGATGGCATCAGGAAATATAATGCTCAGCCGCGAGCTGCAGGTGACCTTGCAGCTCGCCGTGACCGAGGCGGTCAATCGCCGCCACGAGTACGTATGCCTGGAGCATCTGCTGTACGCGATGCTTCACGACGTCACCACCAGCAACATCCTGCACAACTCCGGTGCCGACCTCGAGGAGTTGAAGAAGAAGCTCACGCGCTACCTCGACGAGCAGGTCGAGCGGATGCCGAAGGGCGAGACCGTCATGCCTCGCTACGCGATCGGCGTCCAGCGCGCGCTGCAGCGCGCCGCGCTTCACGTGCAGTCGTCGGGCCGCAACGAAATCAACGGCGGCAACGTGCTGGTCGCGATGTTTCATGAAACCGAATCGCCCGCGTACTTTTTCCTCCAGGAGCAGGGCGTCTCGCGCTTCGATGTCATCAACTTCATTTCGCATGGCGTCTCGAAAGTTCCGGCTGAGCAGGATCACGAAACCGGAGGAACCGAAGAAGCCGACGGCGAGAACGAAAGCGAAGGCGGCGGCGAGGAGGATGGCGATCGCAAAGTTTCGCCCTCAAAGGCGCTCAAGACCTACGCGATCAATCTGACTGAGCGCGCGGCGCAGGGAAAAATCGATCCGCTGGTCGGACGCGAGAAGGAACTCGAGCGCGCGATTCATGTGCTGCTGCGGCGGCGCAAGAACAATCCGATTTTCGTCGGCGAAGCGGGCGTCGGCAAAACCGCGCTCGCGGAAGGCCTCGCGCTCGCGGTGCATAACGGCAAAGTTCCCGACGCGCTCAAGGGCGTCGAGATTTACGCGCTCGATATGGGTGCGCTGCTGGCAGGAACGCGTTTTCGTGGCGACTTCGAGCAGCGGCTGAAGGCTGTCATCAAAGGTGTCGTCGGAAATACCAAGCGGATTTTGTTCATCGACGAGATTCATACTATCGTCGGCGCGGGTTCGGCATCGGGCAGCACGATGGATGCCTCGAACCTGCTCAAGCCGGCGCTCGCGTCGGGCGATCTGCGATGCATCGGGTCGACCACGTATCAGGAATACAAACGATCGTTCGATCGCGATAAGGCGCTGGCGCGGCGCTTCCAGCGTATCGATGTGAACGAGCCGACGCCGGAAGAGACCATCGAGATCCTCAACGGGCTGAAGTCGTATTACGAGAAGCATCACAACGTGAAGTACACCTCGGCGGCGCTGCGCGCGTCGGTCGAGCTTTCGGCGCGCTACATAAATGACCGCTTCCTCCCCGACAAGGCGATCGACGTGGTCGATGAGGCGGGCGTCGCGGCTCATCTGCGCGGTAAGGGCAAGAAGGAGCCCGAGACCGTGGGCCTCCGCGACGTTGAACGATGCATCGCGCGGATGGCGAAAATTCCCGAGCGCACGGTTTCGGCCAGCGATCGCGAGCGCCTGCAAAACCTCGAAGACGAACTCAAGCAGGTCGTCTACGGGCAGGATCCGGCTCTGGAAGCCGTCGCGCGCGCGATCAAACTGGCAAGGTCGGGCCTCTCGCATCCAGACAAGCCGGTCGGCGCGTTTCTCTTCGCGGGGCCGACGGGCGTCGGCAAGACCGAGGTCGCGCGCCAGCTCGCGAAAGTGATGGGCATCGAGTTCCTCCGCTTCGACATGAGCGAGTACATGGAGCGCCACACGGTGTCGCGGCTCATCGGCGCGCCTCCCGGATACGTCGGCTTCGATCAGGGCGGGCTGCTCACCGACGCCATCAACAAGACGCCGCATTGCGTGCTGCTCCTCGACGAAATCGAAAAGGCGCATCCCGACCTGTTCAACATTTTGCTGCAGGTGATGGATCATGCGACGCTGACCGACAACAACGGGCGCAAGGCCGATTTCCGCAACGTCGTGCTCGTGATGACGACCAACGCAGGTGCCCAGGAACTCGCGCGCTCGATGATCGGATTCCATGGCGGCACCAGCGGCAGTCCGAAGAACATCATCGAACGGATGTTCAGTCCGGAGTTTCGCAATCGCCTCTCCGCGATCATCGATTTCGCGCCGCTCGGCCCGGTTATCGTCGAGCGGGTGGTCGACAAGTTCATCGGCGAGCTGTCCGATCGCCTCAAGGCGCAGAAGGTGAAACTTGAGGTGACGGAGAAAGCGCGCAAGTGGCTCGCGGAGCATGGCTACGATCCGAAGTTCGGCGCGCGCCCGCTCGGACGGCTCATCGAAAACGAGATCGCGCGCTCGCTCGCCGACGAGCTGCTGTTCGGACGCCTCAAGAAGGGCGGCACCGCGGTCGTCGATCTCGCGGACGACAAGCTCAGCTTCGCGTATAAGGAAACGCGCGAAGCGGCGCCGGCGAACGCCTGAGTACGCGGCTCACCGAAAATGCATCTTCGATTCGAGGGCGGCACGCAAGCCGCCCTTTCCTTTTGTCTCGACGGCCGGCACTTGTTAAAGGTGAATCGCGCGTGAGCGACAACTCTGCTGATGGCGCTGGAATACGAAATTCGCGGCGACAAGCTGCTATGGATTAAAGAATCCGGTCACCGGCGTGATCTCCTACGTCGTCGATCTGCGCGGAAAAAGTTTCGCGTTCACGCTCAGCGGCCGCGAGCATCATCCGCCCGGCGCGGGCGCGTTGGACGAAGTCAGCGATTAGGCATGCGATCGCGACTTGTCCGTTCTGCCCCGGCAACGAGGATCAAACGACTGCGGAAATTTTCCGCCTCACGCGCGAGGAGATGCCGCATTGGAAGGGCGATGCGCGGCGACGCGAAATTCGCCGTGGATCATTCGCGTCATCAATAATCTCTTCCCGCGAATTCCCGCCGAGCTGACCGGCGATCGAAACGAATCCTACGTCGTTATCGAAGACCCGCGACACTTCATCGAGATGCCTCGCTCGCATGCCGATCTCGCCTACACCGGAGTACTGGGCGAGGAGCATTTCGTGAAGCTGATCGCGACCGATGCGCGCGTGATGATGCATGCGTTTCAGAATCGCGAAGTGAAAGCGATCGCGGTGCGCAAGAATCAGGGGCGCGAGTCGGGAGCGTCGCAGCCGCATCTGCATCAGCAGATCATCGGATCGCCGCGGCCGCTACCCGCAGTGGCGCAGGAGGCTTTGGCGGCGCGCGAGACGCCGGGACTTTTCAATGAGATGATCGATCTATTCGACCGGCTCGAGCTCATCATCGAGAATCAGCACGGCGTCGTGACCTATGCGAGTCCGATTGGGCAGTTCCCGCGCAGCTACGATGTTGTGATGCCGAAGTATCTCGGCTTGCTGACCGACCTCGACGAGCATGAGCGGAGCGCGTTCGCCCGTGCGCTATATCGGATACTTCGTGTCCTTGGACCGCTGCCGCTCGATTACGAAATCCATCAGGGCGAGGGGCTTCCGCTGCATGCCCACATCAATGCGCGCTTGTATCCCTACTCGAATGTCGCAGGGACCCTGAACGTGCCGAGCACCTTGCTGCACAGCGCGATCGCGATTCGCAAGGCGCTGGGTTCCGACGACTGATCACTCCCCGCGCCAGGCGGGTTTGCGCTTTTCCAGAAATGCGCGCGGACCTTCCTTCGCGTCTTTGCTGCGGCGTACCGCGGTCGCGAGGTCGAGCATGTCCTGATGCCATGCGTCGAAAGTCTCGCTCATGCATCGGCGCACGGTGGCCTTCATCGCGCGCAACGACAGCGGCGCGTTGCCGGCGATCTTCTCGGCGAGAGCGTTGACTGTATCGTCGAGCGCAGCGGCCGGAACGACCTGCGACATCATGCCCATTTCGTAAACGCGTTTCGCATCGAAGAGATCCGCGGTGAACAGAATCAGCGAGGTGTTTCCCGCGCCGATGACCTCGATGAGCTTGCGGGTGAAGTCGTAAGGCACCATCAGTCCGACCTTGCCGAGTGTCATGCCGCATTTCGCGTCGTCAGCCGCGATGCGGAGATCGCAGTGGAGCGCCAGCTCGAGGCCGCCGGCGATCGCGGCGCCCTGGACCGCGGCAATCGTGATCGCGGGAAGCTGCTCGAGGCGGTGGAAAACATTTTCGAGGCTCGCGGGATTGTGGCCGGCCTCGGCCTGTTCGACCTCGGCGAGATCGATGCCCGCGCAGAAGTGGCGGCCCTCGCCGCGCACCACCAGTGCGCGAATCTCCTTGTCGTGTTCGACCTCGCGCAGCGCCTTGTCCATGCCGGCGAGCACCTCGACGTTGAGCGCGTTGCGCTTGTCGGGACGATTGAGCGAGAGCGTGGCCCAGTTCTGATGGCGCTTAAGGCTGACAACATCCGGCATCGAAGGAGACTCCTTACGTGATGCAGGCGAGCATCGCACGCCGCGCGCGGAATCTTCAAGCGAGCGAGGGTGCCATCTATATGACGATGCTCACCAGCTTGTTCGGAACGTAGATGATCTTCTTCGGTTCTTTGCCATCGAGATGACGCTTCACTGCATCGCTGGCACGCGCCATCGCGACGACCTCGGCCTCAGGCGCGGCGGCTGCGACCTGCAATCGATCGCGCACCTTACCATTGATCTGCACCACGATGGTGACGATCTCTTCCTTCGTCAGTTCGGGATCGAACGTTGGCCATGATTCGAGATGGATGGATTTGTTGTGGCCGAGCGCGCGCCAGAATTCCTCGGTGATGTGCGGCGCCATCACGGCGAGCATCACCAGGTACGCCTCAAGCGGGAATCGGCCGAGCTCTTCAGGCTTCAGCTTCGTAAGGTAGTTGAGCTGATCCATCATCGTAGACAGCGCGGTGTTGAAGCGCAGCCGCTCGACGTGATCGGTCACGGTCTGAATGGTTTTGTGCGTACGCTTGATCGTCTCGGCGCTCGGATTTCCCGCCGGCGCGCCGCCCTCGACGAAACGGCGCACCATCGTCCACACGCGCGTCAGATATCGCGAGGTGCCGGCGACGCCGTCCTCGTTCCAGTTGGTGGCCTCATCGAACGGACTCATGAAGAGTTCCCACAGTCGCAGCGCGTCGGCGCCGTACTTGTCGATCATCTCATCCGGCGTGACGACGTTGCCCTTGCTCTTCGACATCTTCGTGCCGTCGCTCGCCCAGACCATCCCCTGGTTGCGCAGCACCGAGAACGGTTCGCGGAAATTGATGAGGCCGGCGTCGGCCATCACCTTGGTCCACATCCGCGCATATAGAAGATGCATAACAGCATGCTCGGCGCCGCCGACGTAAAGGTCGACCGGCAGCCAGTAGTCCGCCGCCTTGCGATCGAACGCAACGGTGTCTTCATGCGGCGAGGCGAAGCGCAGGAAGTACCACGACGAGCACGCGAAGCCGTCGAGCGTGTCGGTCTCGCGCTCAGCCGGGCCTCCGCACTTCGGGCAGATCGTGTTGACGAACTCGGGAACATTCGCGAGCGGCGAGCGGCCCGTGCCCGAGGGCTGGTATTCCTTCATCTCCGGAAGTCGCACGGGCAGTTGGTCTTCCGGCACCGGAACGATGCCGTCGTCCTTGCAATAGACGATCGGGATCGGCGCGCCCCAGTACCGTTGCCGCGAGATCAGCCAATCGCGCATCCTGTAACTGATTGTAGGTTTTCCTATCTCATGCTCGACCGCGTAACGCCCGACTGCCTTGATAGCATCCTCGGTACTCAGACCATTCAGGAAATCGGAATTGATCGTGACGCCATGCTCGCTGAATGCGCGATCGGCGGGCGGCGTGCTGCCATCAGCCGGAGCGGTGACGCGCGGAATCTCGAGGCCATACTTCTTCGCGAATTCGAAGTCGCGCTGATCCTCGCCGGGCGCCGCCATGATCGCGCCGGTGCCGTATCCCATCAGCACGTAGTCCGCGATCCAGATCGGAATGTCCTTGCCAGTGAAAACGTTGCGCGCGTATGCGCCGGTGAACACTCCGGTTTTTTCCTTCACCGTCGAGAGCCGTTCGATCTCGGTCTGGCGCCGCGCCTCCGAGACGTAGGCAGCGACCGCCGCGACCTGTTCCGACGTTGCGATCTCCGCGACCAGCGGATGCTCGGGCGCGAGCACCATAAATGATACGCCGAACACGGTGTCCGGCCGCGTGGTGAAGAAGCGAACCTCTTTGCCCGGATGGCCGGTCACCGGGAACGCGAGTTCCGCGCCCTCCGAACGGCCGATCCAGTTGCGCTGCATCAGCTTGATCGGCTCAGGCCAATCGATTTTGTCGAGGTCGTCGAGCAGCGGATCGGCGAACGCGGTTATCTTGATGTACCACTGCTCCAGGTCTTTTTTCGAAACGGGATTATCGGGGTGACGCCAGCAGCATCCGTTGATGACCTGCTCGTTGGCCAGGATGGTGCGGCACTTGTCGCACCACCATTGCGAGCCCATCGCGCGGTAGGCCAGCCCGCGCTTGTATAACAAAAGGAAGAACCATTGCGTCCATTTGTAGTATTCAGGCGAGGACGAATTGATCTCGCGCGTCCAGTCATAGGCGCATCCCGAAATGATGAGCTGGCGCTTGAAGTTCGCGGCGTAGCGCGGGACCGTCTCGCTCGGATGCGACTGGCGCAGCAGCGCCTCATTTTCCGCGGGCAATCCGAACGCGTCCCATCCCATCGCATGCAGAACGTTGAAACCCGCCATCCGCTTGTAGCGCCCGATGACGTCGGACGGCACGTAGTTGTGCAGATGGCCGACCGAAAGCCCCGCGCCCGAAGGATAAGGGAACATTTCGAGGACGTAGAACTTCGGGTGCGACGGATCCTCGCGCGTCAGGTAGAGCTGCGAGTGCTCCCACTCCGCCTGCCATTTCGGCTCGATCTTTTTCGCGTCGTAACGTTCTTCCATTGGCCGCCTACAAGAATGATCTCTTGCGAGTCTAGCTTGGCCGTCATCACGGCTCCATCGCGCCGCTCGTATTGAACCGGATCGATGCCGCCGGTACAGCTCGCATTTCTTGACCATGCGGCATGGCTCACGCTAAACGCTTATAATCTAACAACTGGTAGGAACGTGAATCAGCAGATTTCCATCGTAACCGATTCCAGTGTCGATTTGCCCGCCGCCGAGACGGCGCGCCTCGGCATCGAGACCGCGCCGCTGCAAGTCGCATTTTCGACTGAATTTTTCCGCGATGACGTGCTCGATCGCGTCGAATTCTATCGACGCCTGAAGGACGAACCGCGCCTCCCGACTATCGCCGCTGCGATGCCGACGGATTTCCTCGCCGCGTATCGCAAGGCGCATGAGCGCGCGGAGCGCGTGCTATGCCTCATCAATCCATTCGAGTCGTGCTCGACGTACACCGCCGCATATTCCGCCGCAGTGGTCGCGAAGCGCGACAGCAAAATCGAAGTCGAGGTGATGAACACCGGGCGCGCGCTGACGGCTCTCGGCGCGGTAGCGATCGGCGCCGCAGAGATGGCGGTGCGAGGCGCGGAGCTCGCGGAAATTATCGGCGCCATCGAGGAAGCGACGCCGCAAATCGACAGCTTCTACGCGCCCACAACGAACGAATATCTGCAGCGCGACGGCCGCATCTCTCTTTATGAGATGAACGTCGGGCCGCTGCGCGGAATGCTGCCGCTGATTCGCGTGTGGGGACGCATCGCAGTGATCGGCAAGGCGCGCACGCAGGCGGAGAACGTCGCGAACATGCTGCAGCGCGCGCAAAGCCAGCTCGCCGGCAGCGAAGCGATCGTCCTCATCACTCACGCCAACAATCCCGAGGGCGCGAAGGCGCTTGCCGGCGACGCGCAGCAGCGTCTCAAGTGTGCGAAACTGATCGTGACTCCACTCGGCCCTTCGGCCGGAGCATACTGTGGCGAAGGCACGGTGGGGCTGGGATTTTGTCCGAGCCTGCAAAAACTGAATTGAGGGAGCATAGCTCATGAAATTCGGAATCTTCTACGAACATTCGGTGCAGAAGCCGTGGACGCGCCAATCGGAGTTGCGCGAGTACGAGCAGGCAATGGAGCAGATCGTCCTCGCCGATGAACTCGGCTTCGATCAGGTGTGGCAAGTCGAGCATCATTTCCTCGAGGAATATTCGCACGGCTCCGCGCCGGAGGTTTTCCTCGCCGCGGCGGCCGCGCGCACCAAGCGCATCCACCTTGGGCAGGGCATCGCGGTATGCCTTCCGCCGATGAATCATCCGGCGCGCATTGCGGAGCGCGCGGCGATGCTCGATCTCGTATCGGGTGGGCGCCTCGAATTCGGCACCGGCCGTTCCGCGACGTGGACCGAGGTCGGCGGGTTCAACATCGATCCCGACAGCACCAAGGAAATGTGGGACGAGTGCATCCGCGCGATTCCGAAGATGTGGACTGAGGATGAATTCGAGTGGCACGGGAAGTATTTCTCGATGCCGCCGCGCAATGTGTTGCCGAAGCCGATTCAGGATCCGCATCCTCCGATGTGGGTCGCGGTGTCGTCGCCGGAAACCGCCGTGCAGGCTGCAGAGCGCGGCATCGGGATGCTGGGCGTCACGCTCGGCACGCCGGCGGATTATCGGCGGCTGGTCGCGGACTACCGGCGCATCATCAAGCATTGCGATCCGGTCGGGAAATTCGTGAACAATCAGGTCAACGCCGCGAGCTGGCTCTACTGCGGCGAGGATCCGAACGAAGCGAAGGCGGTCGGCGGCGCAGCGGCTTTTTCATTTTTCCAGACCGCCGCGCATCTGGTGGGACTCGGCGGGATTTATCCTTCGCACGCATACACTGCGCAGGCCAACGCGACGGCGCTACTCAGCCAGGCCGAGATTTTCTCACTGCGCGAGGGATTTCCGGTCGGCTCGCCCGAGGAAATCATCCAGAACATGCGCTACTGGGAAGAGGTCGGCGTCGAGCGCGTCGTGATGCTGATCAATTTCGACCAGGCGATTCCTCAGAAGAAGGTGCTGGCGAGCCTCGAGCGTTTCGCGAAGTACGTGATGCCGGAGTTCACCGAAGAGAAAATGGCGGAGCGCGCGAAGAAGGCGCCCAAGACGGAGGGCGGACCGGAAGCGCCTCCGATGGCGACGTGACCTAACCCCCGGCCCCTTCCCTTTAGGGAAGGGGGGAAGAAAAAGGAAGAAGCGGTGCCGGATTTCGGAAGAGCCAAACACGCGAAGTACGCGATCGATCTGCCGACCTCGAAGCCGGAGTATCCTGCGCTGCCGTGGACCTGCGCCGACGCGACGATGCTCAATGTCTACTTCGAGGTGCGCAAGGAAATCCTGCTCGACTGGCTGCCTCCGGAATACGGCCGCACCGTGCCCGCATATTGCCGGCTCTTCGTCGTCGACAATCCGCAAAGTCCGGCGGGTCCCTTCCGCGATGCGACTCTCGGTCTCGGATGCCGCATGAGCATGATGCCCGCGATTTTCGCGGCGGCCTCGATCACCAACAGCCGCACCGCATTCGCGGCGGGAATCTTCGAGCGCGGCTACCCGAGCACGTTCGGCAAGATCGAGTTCGAGGCCGATCGCACTCGCGCGCACGCGATCATCAGCGACGAGAAAGGGCCGTTGCTGGAAGTTACGTTGCCGTTGCTGCAGACGATCGAGCCGAGCCGTCTCGCATATGATCACGTCGATGCGATCAAAACCTCGCGCGGCGACGACGGCATGAAGACCGAGCTGTTGGTGACCGCGCCGGATTTTAAAATCGAGCACGCGGCCATCTGCAAGAATGCGCGCATCGAATATCCGACCGAGCGTCCCGAGAGCGCGTGGCAGATTTTGAACAATCGCAACCTCGTGAGCGCGCAAATCGTGCGCGGCGCGCGCACTTTCACCGCCGCGCGCCTGCCCGGCTAACCGATTCCGGGATTCCCTCGCGAGACCATGGCGCTGCGAATCATTTCCACGCCGGCGCGCGCATCTTTCACCTGAAGAGCGACGGCGTCGTATTTCCAACCGGCCAATTCCATAATCACCACGTTGACGCGATCAACGCGCAGATCGAAGAACGCCCAGCGTTTGAAATCGGTGAACATGCCCGCCTGAATCATTCTCGGAATTCCAGTTCCGAATGCTCTGATGTAATAGCCCTTAGTAATGTTTCCGTCGGCTCGGACCTCTTTTATCGAGGCGATGGGAATTTCCAGACGGCTGCGGAGCGCCCAAAGCTTGCTCCAACCGATAAATTCCACGTCGAGATGGCCGCCGCTTATCTTGATATCGACCATCCAGGGCGGGCTATTTCTTGCGCACGATCGTGATGCCGTCGGCGACCGGAATCATTACCGCTTCGACGCGCGTGTCGCCGGCGACGAAATCATTCAGCGCGCGAATCGCGATGGTGTCTTCGGATTTGTCATTGGCGTCGATGACCTGGCCGTTCCAGAGCACGTTGTCGATGAGCATGAGGCCGTTGGCGCGCAGGCGCTTCAGGATTTCCTCGTAGTAGATGCGGTAGTTGGACTTGTCCGCATCGACGAATGCGAAATCGAACGTGTGCGAGGCGGGAAGCGCGCGCAGCGTGTCCGCCGCGGGCGCGAGCTTTAAGGTAATTTTATTCGCGACGCCCGCTCGCTCCCAGTAGCGGCGCGCGATCGAGGTCCACTCTTCATTAACGTCGAGACACAGCAGCTTGCCGTCCGGAGGAAGCGCACGCGCGACGGAGAGCGAGCTGTAGCCGGTGAAGACGCCAACCTCGACGGCAGATTTGGCGCCGCTCGCGCGCACCAGCGTGCCCATCAGCGTGCCTTGCTCGGGCGCGATCTGCATTCCGGAAATTCTTCCCAGCTTGCGGGTCTCCTCGGCGAGATCGCGGAGTATTGGATCGCCATTGTGCCCGTGCGCGATCACGTAATCGTAGAGATCCTGGTTCAGGTGCAGGAATTTGTCGAAACCTGGCATCGCAGATTGCTCCTGGCGAACAGATTGGACGGATCGCGACAACGATCCGGTCCGATGCCGATTTATCAGGAGCTGGAGGGGCTTTCCAGCGGTGCGGCGCGTGAACCGCTACTTGCCGCCGAGGTAGCCGAAGTCGCCGTGCTGATTGACCGTCAGCGTGCCGGTGAAGATGGAGTGCGGATGACTTTCCTCATCGAACGCCACCCGATACAGCATCTCCGGCGATCCCACTTCGAAGAACTCGTCGTTGCGATTGAGGACGTAAAGTTGCTCGCGTCCGTCAGTATCGGTGGCACCGACGAACATCGCGCCCCCTGCGGTCAGCACCGGATCGCCGAGCGATTCGATAATCGCGCCCAGCGGCGTCAATTGCCCGCGCTGAATCCTGAGATCGAGCCGTCCGCGATTAAGCCGGAAGATCACGGGAATCCGCGCGCATCCCGCAAGTACCGCGGTCGTGCCGTCGGCCATAAGTCCTGGACGGCCGGGCGAAACATACGAAACCGGGCCTAGCGGCGTCTGGGTTCCGGTGGGCAGCACGCGGACCATTCCGCTGCCGTCATACAAGAACAGCGCGGCACCGCTCGGCGTCTTCGCGGTAAATGCGACCAGCGTGCCCTGCGGCGAGCCGAGCGCGCTAGGCAATCCGAACGGCCGCTCATATTGAGTGTGATTGGGTCCGAAGTCTCCTTCGACCGCGAGTTCGTGAATGCCGGCGCGAGTCGCCATCAGCAGCGCTTGCAGATGCTGATGGTTGTGCTCCGAGTTGTCGTCGCCCTTCGGGATCGGATGGCGCTCCGACGGCTTGAGCCACGCGTTGAAAATCACCTGACCATCATCAGCCATCTGCGGGCTGCCGAAACTCAGGACGGCGATCTCGTCACCCTCGTTGGTCTTACCGCCCGATTCCGCGAGGCACGACAGTACGCCATGCGAATAGAGCAGCAGCCCGTCACGATCTCGTCCCAAAGCTGCCATGAAAGCAATTTGGCCGTCGGCGTCGGCGACCGGATATGGATCGCCATGATAGACGGGATTGCACCACGACGGTTTGGATCTAACCTCCAGCGCCGTGATGCGATGTTCCATCGAGGCATCGGGATTGCCGATGAAGAGGGTCCATTGCTGGCGATCGGTCGAGCCGTGCTCGCCCTTGGTCGTGACCTCCGCGCCAAAGACCACGCGCCCATCCGGCATCATCGAGGGCACGCCAAGCTCGGTTATGGTGCCGCCGCCCGGAGCGGGCATTCCAACCGCGCTGATCCGTACTGCGCGTCCGGTGCTGTCGCTTGCATAGAGCGCCTGCGAGTTTCCAACGCTGACGCTGGTGCCGACTCCCTCGAGGGTGAGCGAGACCGCGTGAACATCGAAGCTGAGTCCAAGAATGAAGGTGGCGATGAAGGTAACTGCGAGGCCCAACCGGGCTTTCTTCATGGCGTCACTCCCCCCGTGGGCATTACCGCGAATGCCCGAACCGTGATTTCGTTATAATCAATGAGCTGGTTCTGAGACAATCCCAAAAATTGCGACTCGGCCGGCCTCTGTGACCTGGGTCATTTCGATAGCCCGCCGATGCGCTGGACTTCGAGCATTATTCGCCCCGGATGTGTTCCGCTCCAATATAGATGAGCGCAGGTCGGACACTCGGAAAATTTTTCGTTACTTGCGTACACGAAGGGCGGGACGCGATGGCGCACCAGTTCGCGATCGACCTCGATGAGCGGTGTGTTGCACCGGGAGCATCGCGAAAATGCGTCGCGACGGATATCGAATGGATATCGCGCAAGGATCTGGCGGAGCTGCTCGCGGAAATGGTTGGAATCGAGAAGGAGCACGTCGGGCGCGGTTTTCAGCCGCTTGTCGCGAGTCAGCAGAATGCGCCCCTCTCTGCGTGCGATTCTCAGCAACGCCGCCCCATCGATGCTTTGATCGAAAATCGCGTCGGCGCCGAGCATCCTGAGCCATCGTGCGACCCGGGCGATCATCCGATCGACGGCGAATTTTGGACGCGCCTCCATCGTCAAGCTTCCACCATACCTCGACGGCTCCCGTAGCGCATGACAGTCTGGGAAGATGAATGAAGAAGCCGTCGTGATTCCATCCGGAGTGCTCAAACTCGAAGGACTCATCGGGAGGCCCGCGGGAAGCAGCAGCGTACCCGGCGCAGTCGTATGTCATCCGCATCCGCTCTACGGCGGTTCAATGCATAACAACGTCATCGAGGCGATCCTCGAGGGATTGTGGAGACTCGGCTACGCGACGATCCGATTCAACTTCCGGAGCGTGGGCGCGAGCGAGGGTCAGCATACCGGCGGCGTGGGCGAGGGTGACGACGCGAAAGCCGCGATGCGTTTTCTCCTCGCGCAGCAAGGCCTGGCGAAGGACCATGCCATCATGGCGGGATACTCATTTGGCGCGGCGGTCGCGATGCGCGCGGGTGCCGAAATGAACGAAGTCGAAACCATCGCCGCGGTCGCGCTTCCGGTCGGGATGGGGGATTTTTCGCATCCTACCAGCAACAAGAAAATCGTGTTGATTGCCGGCGATCGCGACGGATATTGTCCCAAGCCGCGCATCACCGAACTCGCACAGAACTGCGGCGCGCGCCTACGGATGATCGATGGCGCCGATCACTTCTTCGGCGGCTACGAAGACACGCTCACAGACGCGCTGGTGGAGCTTCTCAGCGCGTAGGCTGCGCCGTCATCGGTTCGAAAGAAGCTTGTACCGGCGGCGCATCGCGGGTTGCCTCCCATATCGCGTAGAAGGGATCGTCCGTATTCGCTTTCGCGATTTCGATGATGCGCTCGATCGTCGCGCGCAGATCGCCATGGTTCGTCCGCTCCAGCGCCGCAAAGTCGTCGAGTTCGTGAAAGTAGATCAGGTAGTTGATGAGCACCGCGTTGTTGAGCGGCTCCTTGTCGAGATCGAAACGTTCGAGTCCGGATAGCGTCGGCTTGAGCTTCGCGTAGTCAGACTTGATCTGATCGAACGCCAACTCGCGGCGTTTCATCTTCTCGTCCTTCGAGAGATCGCTGCCGTAAATCCATAGCAGCTGCGCCTCCGCCTGCAGCAGGAAATGCGAGAACTTCATGTCGCTGTCGAAAACGCCGCGCGCCGCGATGGTATCGGGCGCGGAGTCGCCCTCGCTCTGCTTGAAAAATTCCACCGCTCCCCGCGAACCGACATAGTTGGCCGCCGACTCATCGAAGGTGGCGTTGCTCGGCAGAAAATAGGTGCGATGAAAGAGCTCGTGAGTGATCACGCCGGCGAGTTCCACTTTGTCGAGGCGCAGCAGGTTGGACAGCAGCGGATCGTTAAAAAATCCCAGGCTGGAAAACGCCACCGCCGGACGCACCATCGTGTCGTAGCCCTTAGCTTCCATGTCCGCCGCGAGCGCGCGCGCCTCGCTCTCATTGAAATACCCGCGATACGGAACCGCGCCGACGATCGGAAACCACCATTCGTAGGGCTCGAGCGAATCGCGCGGCGCTGCCATCACGACATAAACGATCGCGCCGGTATCGACGGGAGAGACCGTGGTGTATGCGTCGCCGGTTTTGAGGCCGAGATGATCGCGCGCGAAATCGCGCACTGCGAGAACGGTTTCCAGCCGCGTGCGGATTTCCGGCGCGAGCTTGGGGTTGGCGATCACCTGCGGAATCGGCTGACGATTCCACAGGATGCGCGCCTCCTCATACGCGCCTCGCGTGATGTAGCTGAGGTTGCATCCCGCGAGCGTCGTCGCGGCGACGACTGCCCAGAGCAAGCGCAGTCTGGTTTCCACGCGTTAGTCCACGGCCTCGCGCGCAGGCTCTGCGATAGCGGCGTATTGCAGCTCGAACAGCCGGTAGTAAAGGCCGCGCAGCTTGAGCAGCTCTTCGTGCGTGCCGCTCTCGCGCAGCATGCCGCCGGCCAGCACCATGATTCGATCGGCGCGTTCGATGGTTGAAAGACGATGTGCGATCACGAGCGCGGTACGATCGGTGAGCAGTTCGCTGAGGGCCATTTGAATGAGCCGTTCGGTCTCGCTGTCGACGCTCGAAGTTGCCTCGTCCATCACGAGGATTTTCGGGTCGTAGGCGAGAGCGCGTGCAAACGACAAAAGCTGTCGCTGTCCGGAGGAGAGATTCGCGCCGCGCTCGCTGACCTGCTGCGAAAGGCCCAACGGCAGCCGCTCGACGAAGCGCAAAGCCTGCGCGCGCGCGAGTGCCTGGCGCACTTCGTCCTGCGTAAGATCGGCGCGCCCCAGCCGCACATTTTCCATTATGTCGCCGGCGAACAGGAAAACGTCCTGCTGCACCAGACCGATCGCGCGCCGCAGCGCCGTGAGATCCCATTCCCGCACGTCGACGTCGTCGACCAGAATCCGCCCCGAGGTTACGTCGTAGAAGCGGTTGAGCAGCTTCATGATAGTGGTCTTGCCGGAGCCGGTTGGACCGACGATTGCGATCTTCTGTCCCGGCGCAACGCTGAAGCTCAAATCGCGCAGCACCGGCTCGCCCTTGCGATATTCGAAATTGACATGCTCGAAGACCACCGAGCCGGCGCGCGCAGTCGCAGTCTTCGCACTCTTGGGCTTGGCGGGACTCGCGATCGTAATCGGCTCGAGCATCACGCGCTCGATTTTGTCCACTGCCGCCAGTGCAGATTGCAGCGTCGTGTACTTGTTGGAAATTTCGCGCAGCGGTCCGAAGAAGCGCTGCGCGTAGTCGATGAACGCGACCAGCGTTCCGATGCTGATGATCTGGCGGATCACATCGCCGCCGCCGAACCATAGGATGACCGCGACCGTGATCGCACTGAGCGACTCGACCGACGAGAAAAGTCCCGCTTCATAAATATTTGCGAGCATCTGCACATCGCGGCTCTTGCGGTTGAGCACGTCGAACTCGCGCTGGCTGGTGTCCTCGCGCGTAAAGAGCTGGATGACGGCCATCCCGTTGATCGATTCCGAGAGGTACGCGTTGACGCCGGCGAGGCGATCGCGAATCTCGCGATACACCAGCCGCGCGCGAACGCGAAAAAAATTGATGATCAGAAACAGCGGCGGGATCGCAAGGAGCGCATACATCGCGAGGCGCGGATTCATCATGAACATGATTGCGGCGATGCCGCTGAGCGTAATGAAGTCGATAAAAATCGTGAGCGACCCGGACGCGAACATGTCGTTGATCGCGTCGATGTCGGTACTGATGCGGCTCACCAGTCTTCCGATCGGCGTGCGGTCGAAGAACGCCATCGGAAGTTTCTCGACATGCTGAAAGAGCGCGAGGCGCAGATCGGAGAGGCTGTACTGGGCGACCATCATCGTCAGATAGAACTGCCCGTAGAAGGTCGCGAACTCGCCGAGCACCAGCACCAGGTAAAGCGCCGCCATCACTATCAACCCGTGACCGGCGCCCGCGCGCGCTATGAATCCCGCGAGCCATCGCGGCGGCGTCACCTTTCGATGCGCGAGGAAAATATCGATGGTGAGTTTGACGATGTAGGGCTGCGCGAGCGCGAACGCCGAGTTGAGCGGCATCAGCAGCGCGGAAATCCAGAACAGATGCTGGTAGGGTTTGACGAACTGCCACACCCATCGGATGAGGTGGGAATCGTACGCGTTGACCTCGCGCTCCGGCTGTTCTTCGTGGACCATCAGTATCCGGCCAGCTCTTCCTCGAGCAATTGGCGATGAAACAGTTCGGCGTAAATTCCGCGCTGCGCCATCAAAAGTTCGTGGGTGCCGCGCTCCGCGATGCGGCCTTCTTCGAGCACGATGATCTCGTCGGCGTCGCGCACGGTCGACGCGCGATGCGCGACCACGATCGTCGTGCGGCCTTGCACGCTGTCGCTGAGGTTGTGCAGAACGGAGCGCTCGGTTTCAGTATCGACGCTCGAGAGCGCGTCATCGAGGACCACCACCGAAGGATGATAGGTGAGCAGGCGCGCGATGGTGACGCGCTGCTTCTGCCCGCCGGAGAGCGACATGCCGCGCTCGCCGACGATGGTGTCGAACCCGCGCGGCAGCATCGCGACATCTGGTGCGAGGCCCGCGACCTGCGATGCGTATTCGATCTCCTTCATATCCGCGCCGGGCGCGCCGAATGCGATATTGCGCGCGAGCGTGTCGGAGAACAGCGTCGGCTCCTGTGGCACCACGCCGATCGTGCGGCGCAGCGCGCGAATCGGAATCTCGCGGATGTCGCGGCCGTCGAGCAGTACGCGTCCATCGGTCGGCTCGATGAGTCGTCCGAGCAGTTTGATCATGGTGGATTTGCCGGAGCCGGTGCGGCCGACGATCGCGAGCTTCTCGCCCGCGGTGACTTTGACATTGATGTTTTGCAGCGCGTAGGGCGGTCGTTGTGAATTCTTGCCGTTGCCGTGACCGTCGGAGCCGAAGTAGCTGAAAGACACGTTCTGCCATTCGATCGCGCCATCGATCTCGAGGCGCTCCTCGGGTCCGGCGACCGTAGTTTGCTCCTGCTCCTCGAAAATTTCGTCAATGCGCTTCATCGCGGCCTTGCCGCGCTGATAGATCGAAAGCACCCATCCGAACGAGGTCGCCTGGAACGCCAACTGCGTCACGTACAGCATGAACGCCATCAGATCGCCGATCGACATCGCGCCGCTCATGACCAGATGGCCGCCATATATAAGGACGATCATCGAGGAGGTGGCTGCGGCGGCGCGTATCATCGGGAAGAGTCCGCCGCGCGTGCGCGCGAGCGCGAGGCCCTGCTCGTTGTACTCGTCGTTCAACTCGCGAAAGCGCTTCGCTTCGTGTTCCTCCAGCGTGTACGCCTTCACGACGTGAATGCCGGCAAGACTTTCCTGCACCTTGGCGCCGATGTTGCCGAGTTCCTGCTGAACCTTCAGGCTGCGCTCCATCAGGGCGCGCGTGAGCTTGCGAACTCCGAACAGCAGCAGGATCGCCGGAATGATCGCGGCGACGGTGAGCTGACGGTTCAGGTAGGTCATGAAGATGAGCGCGTAAACGAAGTACACCGGCGTGTTGGTCATCATCAGCACGCCCATGCCGACCAGCAGGCGCAGCGCCGTGATGTCGTTGACCATCCGCGACATCAGATCGCCGGTGCGAAGCCGCTGATAGAAATCGGGGCCGAGCCGCGCCAGATGGGCGAAGAGGTCGTTGCGGATTTCGTATTCGACGTCGCGGCCGATGTTGAAGATGACGAAGCGCGAGATCCATCGCGCGGTGCCCATGACGATGGCGACCAGCGCAATCAACTCGGCATAGTGCCCGAGTGCCGTGCGATGGCCCGACTGCGCGGCATTGATCGCGTCGCGCGTCAGAATCGGAACAAAGTTATAGAAGGTGGCCGTCAGGAAAGTCGCGAGAAGGCCGCCCGCATAGGTCAGCCAATGACGGCGCATGTAGCTGAACAATCGTTTCATGGAACAGCGCCTAAGTTATTCGCTTGCCGCGAGGAAATGAAGTGAACCGAGGATCGAAACGCGGTCACTAATGCGACTCACAGACGGCGCGACTTGAGCTTTCGTTCATACAATTTGGCGTATTTCAAAAACACATAGAATGCCGCCGTCATCGCGGCGTACAGTCCGCGGCCGCCGTCGCGAAAGCCGCCGCGCAGAATGTAGAAATTGAAAAATCGCCACATCGGGTTGGTGATCATCTGCACCGGCGTGAAGATGGTCGGCTGCTGCTCGATCGCGCCGCGCGTGGAGAAGCGATTTATCGTCGCGACGTGATCCGCGACATCGCGGTAGCTGAAGTGCAGGATCGGATGCGCCAGCTTGCCGATGCTTCCCTCGACGACCACCTTGTCGTGCGGGTCGCGTCCGCCGATGTGGCCGCGCTCGCGGCGAAACAATCGCACCGGATTGTCAGGATAAATTCCATACGGGTAGTAGTGCCCAAGATGATAGAGAATCCGCCGGATGCGATAGCCGTCGGACGGATTGGGCGAGCGGACTGCGGCGAGTATCTCCTCGCCGAGGTCGTGGGTCGCCTGCTCGTCGGAATCCATCAGCAGCACCCAATCGCCCGTCGCGCGATCGAGCGCCATCTGCTTCTGCATCACGTAGTTGGTGAACTCATGCAGAAAGACGTTGGCGCCCAGCCCTTTCGCGATTTCCACCGTGCGATCGGTCGAGAACGAATCGATCAGAATCTTCTCATCGCAGAACCACGCGCTGCTGATGCATTGCCCGATATGCTCTTCCTCATCGCGCGAGATCACGATGAGGGAGAGTTTCGGCGAATTTTTAGATTCGACGCTCAAGCGATCTTCTTGGTGGCGGGCACGACTTCCTCGATCAGGAAATGATTCGAGGCTTCGGCCGCGTCATTGTAGGTCTCGTCATCGATGTCGCCGCGCATCAGCGCGACGCGCAGAAACAGAAAGTAGGTTTGCACTACATCGTTGCGGCAGTAGCGATGAATTTCATCGAGGCGTCCGTTCTCGAAATATTCCTGCACCATCGAGCCGTCCATGCCGGTCTTGCCGGGCATACCGAACATCTTCAGCAGCAGGTCCATGCCGCCGGTGAGCGAGACCGCGCCGAAGTTGGTCAGATAGTCGTAGAGATCGAAGTGCCGCACGGCTGAATAGCGACTGCGCGCGAGGCTCTCGTCGCCGAAGTGCGCCGGCGCCGCGATACCGTGGCGCAACGCCGCAAGCTCCAGGACCGGAATGTCGAAGCGGCGTCCATTGAAGGTCACCAGTGTGCCGGCGAAGCGTTCCGCGCGCGCCCAGAATTCGCGCACCAGGTTCTCTTCGGAGTAATCACTGAGTGCGAGACTCTCGACGGCGCGCAGCACATAATCGTCGCCGACGTTTCCAATCGCGATCGAAATCGGCAGATGTAGCGTGAGGGGAAAAAAATCGCTGTCGCGGCGGCGCCTCAAATCTTCGCGGTAATGCTCGTAAGCATCGCTATCGCTTAGCCCTTGACCTTCGAAGTAGACCTGGTTCAGCAGGTGTTTGTCGACTCGGGTCTCAACGTCGAAGACCGCAAACGCCATCAGGTGGTGTGCTCCTCCAGCCCTTCGATGATCTTCGCCGCGACCGCTTTGAATGCGGCTGTCACCGGATGCGCGGGATTCACGGCCACCAGCGGCATCGCGTGATCGCCGCCCTCGCGCAATTCGCGCGTGATCGGCAGCTCGCCGAGGAAAGGGACCTCCAGCGTCTCGGCGAGGCGCGCGCCGCCGCCATGGGAAAAGATCTCGTGACGTTTATGGCACTTGCCGCAAACGTAATAGCTCATGTTCTCAACGACGCCGAGGACCGGCACGTTCACCTCATTGAACATCTGCACGCCGCGGCGCACGTCGACCAGCGCGATTTCCTGCGGCGTGGTGACGATGACGCCGCCGTCCAGCTTGACGCGCTGAGTAATGGTGAGCTGCGCGTCGCCGGTGCCGGGCGGCAAGTCGAGTACGAGGCAGTCGAGCTCGCCCCATTCGACGTTGAATAGGAACTCGGTCTCCAGCTTGGTCACCATCGGGCCGCGCCAAATGACTGCCTGCTCATCGCTGAGGAAAAATGCCATCGAGACATAGCGGATCCCGTATCTTTCAAGCGGTATGATTTTCCGCTCAGGTGTAAGGTTCACCTTGCCCTCGGCGCCCACCATCATCGCGACGCTGGGGCCATACACATCGGCATCCATCAGCCCGACGCGCCATCCGAGCGCCTTCATCGCGAGCGCGAGGTTCACCGCGACCGTAGACTTGCCGACGCCGCCCTTGCCACTCGCGACCGCGACGATATGATTCACGCCCTCGATGCTGCGGCGCCCGGCCGTGGCCGCGCGAGGCTGCGTGGGCGCAGGCTGCTCAACGTCGACTTTGATGCCGGGAACGCCGGGCATCGCGCCGATGGTCGTCTTGATGTCCTCGACGATTCGACCGACCACCTCCGGCTTGGCCGATTGAATCGTGAGCGACACGGTGACACCGGAATACCCGACTTCGATATCCTTGATTATGCCGAACGACACGATATCGCGGGTGAAGCCCGGATACTTGACCTTCTTGAGTTCAGTGAGAATTTCGTTGGGGCTAGGCATTATGGTGCGCCGACCTCTATTCGGTTCGGCAATCGAGAATTTACACTCCCGGTTAAGATGCCGACGCTTATCAATTGGACGACCTATGTTATCATCTCGCGGGGGATGGAAAAACTTAGCCAACCAGGGGAGACGCGGGGGAATGCCGAAGAAAGCGGGCGGGGGAACGTCCACACTTAGCATCCGACATAGTACGAAGGCGGGCGAGATCGCATCGATCGCCGCGCGGGAGTTGGCCGACGGCCTCGCGAAGATGCTCGGCGGCGAAGCCGCCGCATCGTCTGATCCTGCGATCGAACCTCGCACGATCCTTATATCATCCGGTGCCGGTGCTCCAGCGAATCCCGGCCCCAGCACGCTCACCGACGACTGCTTCCAAATCTCGCGCCCGGAAAAAAATGCGCTCGCGATCCAGGCCGGCAGCGAGCGCGGATTGCTCCACGCATCATATGACCTGATCGAGCGTCTCGGCGCGCGATTCGTTCCCGGCGCGCCCAACAATTTTCCCAAAGCTGCTCGCGACGCCCTCGTGAAGATGAAGCCGTACACGGTCACGCCCGCCTTCGAACGGCGCGCGATGGTGTCGGACATCATGACGTGGAACTACACCCATCCTGACCGGCTCGATCTGCATCTCCAATTCGATCGCGAATTCATTCCATGGATGGCGCGCCGAGGCGTCAACGCATTCGAATATATTCGCCATGCGCACGATTCCATTTTACGAATCGATCAGCTTACGCCGCTCTACAAATCGCACGGCATTGGAGTGGAATACGGCGGACACGTGCTGCAGATCCTGCTGCCGCGCGAGAAGTTCCAATCGCATCCGGAATATTTTCCGATGGCGAAAGACGGCTCGCGGATGGCTGGCGGAAATCTCTGCGTCTCCAATCCCGATGCGGTGCGCCTGGTATGCGAGGGCGCGCTGAACTACGTGCGCGAGTATCCCGAAAACGAGTTGCTGCACATCTGGGGCGCCAACGTCTCGGACGGTGCGTGGTGCAAGTGCCCCGAGTGCAAGAAGCTTTCGCCGCAGATGCAGTATATGAAGATCGTCAACGCGATCGCCGCGGCGCAGCAAACTGCGGCGGGCGGGATTCCGGTCGCATATCTCGCCTATCACGACACCATCGATCCAGATCGCAAGCAGCGCCCGCTGCCGAATGTGTGGTTCGAATGGGCGCCGCGCGAGCGATGCTACATCCACGCGATCGACGACGCCGATTGCACTATCAACCCGCACTACTTCGAGTCGCTGAAACGCTACATCGAGATCTTCAAAGGGCGCGGCCATGTGTTCGAATACTATGCCGACGCGATCCTGTTCGGAGGGATCGGCTTCGCGACGCCTGCGGTGATCGGACGCGATCTGCGCGCATATAAAGGTCTCGGCATCGATAGCATCTCGAATCTCACGTTTGGCGCGTACAGCGTGCTCGCGTATCCGGTGAATCTAGAGGCGTTTGCGCGCGGCACGCGCGCGCCGAAATTCAGCGTCAGCGGTGTCATCGAAGATTGCGCCGCGAATCGACATCCGAAAGCGGCGGAGGCGCTCGGCAAAGCGTATCGCGCGGTCGAGAAAGCAGCGGCGATGGTGCTCGACTATGCCGACGTGATGCGGCCTTACAGGATGACGCCGGAACAGGCCGCCGCGAAGAAACCGCAGATCGTTAGGGCGTTTACGCAGTTCGAGCATGCAGTGAAAATCGCAAAGCAGGCGAAGGAGAAGCATCGCGACGTGCTGGCGGGCGCGGAGGAAGAGCTGTGGGCCTACAGCTTCGAGGCGATGAGCGGGATCGGCGACTATATCCGCGCGCGCGAAGAGAAGGGCATCGTGCGGCACACGCTGGGCGATGGCGCGGTCGCGCAAGTCGCCACCGCGGTCGAGCATATTCATCGAATCGATCCTGCAATCAAAGGAACCTGGGGCGCCTACGACCTCGAATGGATTCGCGAGCTATGGCTCGACGGCCTGCGCAAGAACCTTGGCGCATTCGAAATGAAGCCCGGCCGGCTATTCTGACCTGACCCGCATCAGTGCTAGAGAGTCGTTCATGGAGAACGACACTGGATTCCAACTTTCAGATGAGCTGTCGGCGCTGCGCGAGCAGGTGCGCAGAATCATTCGCGACGAAATAATTCCGCTGGAAAAGAAACTCGATCCCGACGCCGCGGAAATTCCCGAGGACGATTACTGGCGCATCGCGACGAAAGTTCAGGCCGCAGGAATGTGGTGCATGAGCGCGCCGAAGAAATACGGCGGCGGCGGGCTCGGCACCTTCGACATGTGCGTGCTGCAGGAGGAAATGGCGCAGCATCGGATGGGGCTCTATAATCCGGGCGCCAGCGTGTTCGGCCGCAATCCTCCGCCCGTAATCTATGGCGGTACCGAAGAGCAGATTCAGAAGTACGTCGTGCCGACGCTCAAGAACGCGTGGTACACGTTCTTCGCCATCACTGAGCCGAGCGGCGGCTCCGATCCTGCGGGATCGATCCAATGCCGCGCGGTGCGCAAGGGCGATACTTACGTGCTCAACGGCAGCAAGATTTTCATTTCGCACGCGCACGAGGCCGAGTGGGGCGTGGTGTTTACGCGTACCGATCCCAAGGCCGGCCGCGGCGGCATCACCTGTTTCATCGTTCACAAAGGCACGCCAGGTTTCACCGCGCGCCCATTCGCAACGCTGCGGACAGCGGCGTTGCCAAACGAAGTTCACTTTGAAGATTGTGTGATTCCGGCCGAGCAGCGCCTCGGTGCGGAAGGGCAGGGACTAAACCTCGCGCTCGATCTGCTGACGCGGCTGCGATTTCCATATTCGGCGGCCAACGTCGGAGTCGGTGTCGCCGCGCTCCGGATGGCGATCGATCACGCGAAGACGCGCAGCACCTTCGGCGAGCTGCTGGCGAAGCGTCAGGCGATCCAGTGGATGCTCGCGGATTCGGAAGTCGAACTGCGCGCGGCGCGATGGCTCACGTGGGAGGGCGCATGGAAGGCTGATCGCGGCGAGGACTCGCGCAACGAAGCCTCCATCGCGAAATTGTACTCGAGTGAGGTGCTCGGGCGCGTCATCGATCGCGCGGTGCAGATTCATGGCGGGTATGGGGTGAGCAAAGAATTTCCGCTCGAACGATGGTATCGGGAGGCGCGCATCCGCCGCATCGGCGAAGGCCCGTCGGAAGTACATCGGATGGTGATAGCGAGGAATCTGCTGCGGTAGATGCGCGTTAGCGCGCTACCACTTCCACTCGAGGCGGCCGAAGCGCGTGCTGGTCGGAGGGTCCAGTAATTTGTCCTCGTCACGCGCGTGCGCGAGCCTGGCGGCTTCTGCCCATCCTGCTCTCGGATGCGATGCCGACGAAATCGTGATCACGCCCTCGCGTGCCTCGATTTTCACTTGGCCGGGGAGCCGTGCTTTCGCAAGCAGGGCGGGCGGCAAGCGAATGCCTCGCGATCTTCCAATTTGAATGATACGTGTCCTCATCGCTATTTCCAGATTCTAGAAGCTGCGCGACGACGGTACCATCTCAGGCGAGTGCGGTTTTTGCCCGGTAGGGCGTTCACATGATCGCGCGAAGCGCGTCATCATCTCCGATCGATATCATTCAGCGCCGTTAGTGAGCGGCATTAAAGGACTAAAAGCCATCCGGGATTCAACGGGCCATTCGCGAACGGCCCTACCATGCAACGACCCGACGTTTGTGGATCAGGCGGAATTTTGTAACTGTGCAATCAAAGATGAGCGACGACGGCGAAACAGCGGAGACCATCATGGCGAACAAAAATTTTGAAGTGCAGCAACTATTCAAGGCCTACCGGAGCGGAGTGATTTCCGAGGAGTTTCTCGCGCAACAACTCGACGAACTCATCGGCGGAAAGGATGGGCACGATGCGGTGCCCAACGTCTTCGCGATTCGCGGCGACGGAAGCAAGATGGTCCAGAAGCGACTAGGCAAAACGCCGCAGACCGAATCGGCGGTCTTTACGGTTCCGCCCAACTTCGGTGGCGATCGTGAAAACTCGCATCGCGGCGACCAGCTCATCTACGTCATCGAAGGAAAAGCGACCTGCCGCGTGTCGGGCAAAGAATGCGAGATCAAAGCGGGTGACTTCGTTACGATTCCAGCAGGCGCGCCGCATACGCTGCGCACCGGCGCCGAGAAGTTGTTCGCGATAACGGTGTTTGCACCGCCCGAAAATTAGGCGATCAAATCGATGGGAAGCCGATACGCTCGCGCGGCGGCGCCCCCGAAGAGTTCGGATTTTTCCGCGGCGGATGCGCCGCTCGCCAGACGCTTGCACGCATTCCAGAAGACTGCGTAGCTGCAAAAGCGCTTCTGCACCGGAAAATTGCTCTCGAACATGCATCGATGAGCGCCGAATTTTTCGACGCATACCTCGAAGAATGGTCGCCATGTCGCGGCGATATCCTCCGAGGAAAGCGGGTTGTCCTTCGCGTCTGACCTGGTGCGTCGAACCGGAAGCGCGCCCAGCTTCACGTGGACATTCTGATGTGATGCGAGCGCGGTCATGCTCGCGCGCCATTCGGCGAAGATCTCGTCGGTGCGGCCAGCGTTGGGGCCGCCGAGGATGGGGCTGCCGAAATGATTCAGGACGATTGGCGTATCGGGAAACGCTGCCGCTAGTTCAGCGACCTCACTCAACTGCGGATGGTACACCCACGCGTCGAAGGTAAGGCCGAAAGGCGCGAGACATTTGAATCCTTCGCGGAATTGCGGTTCGGCGAGCATCCGCGGACGCGGAACGGTTTTGTGCACGCGCTCATCCGCATCCCACGCCGTAGAAAATCGAATCGCATGAAAGCGCCCGCCACTCACGCCGATATGCGCCGCGAGGATCGGCTCGACCCGCGCGCCGAGCAGTAGGTTCACATTGCCGACCATCGCCGCGCACGCGCGCGCCTCCCCGAAGCCGCCGCTCGCGCTCATCGCAGCGACGCCGGTGAAGAACTCGGTCTCGCCAATCGAACGAAGTTCGGCCGGGCCTTCCGCGCGATACATAGATCCGCATTCCTCGAACACCGTCGCGCGGATGTTGTGGCCGCTCGATAGATCCGCCATCAGCTCGGGGAAAAGGTAAACGCTGCCGGCGCGACTCCACATATGATGATGCGGATCGACGATGGGAAATTGCGGCTCGATGATCTCCTCACGCTGCTGAGCCAACCACGCTTCATCAAATCGGCCGGACAAATCGGCGCCAGATGGCATCTTTCTCTCCTTGCGGACTCTGGATTGTCGTTGTGAACCTCGCGACGGCTGAAGTAGTCTGCCTCAGGAAGCTGCTCAGCGCCAAGAAGGAACTACACTCGATGAGTCTGCCGCTGGATGGAATTCGCGTTATCGATTTCGGGCAAATCTACGCGGTGCCGTATTGCACGCTGCAACTCGCGGCGATGGGCGCCGAGATCATCAAGATCGAGCCGCCGAAAACCGGCGAAATGCTGCGGCGCCCTGATTTGCCCGGCGGCGTGAACTACTCCTTCTTGATGCTCAATGCCAACAAGAAATCCGTGACGCTCAACCTCAAGCATCCGAGCGCGCGCGAGATCGTTTTCAAGTTGCTCGAAGATGCGGACGTACTGGTCGAGAACTATCTCGACGCCGTCATGGAGTCATTCGGCCTCGGCTACGATCAGATAGCCTCGCGCTTCCCGCGCCTCATCTATGCGTCGGGTAAGGGCTATGGCTCCGGAAGCCGCTTCGCGAAGCTCGGTTCGATGGATAACACGATCCAGGCGTCATCGGGATTCATCAGCATCACCGGATTCCCGGAGCGCGGCGTGAAGACCTCTGCGACCTTCATCGACATGGGCACTGGCAGTCATCTGACCAGCGGAATTCTCGCAGCGCTGATTCATCGCGGCAAAACCGGCAAGGGGCAAAGGGTCGAAGTCGCGATGCTCGATGTTGCGATTCCGGCGCTCACCAGCGTGCTCGCGCCGGTCTTGCAAGGACGTAAATTCAAGCGGCTCGGCAATCGGCATTGGGGCGTGTGTCCTACCAATATTTATCCGGCGCGCGACGGCGAGGCCTTGATCATGATTCTCACCGAAGCGCACTGGCGCGCCTTTGCGAAACTGATGGGGCATGCCGAATTGATCGGGAATCCCGAGTACAAGGACCACGGCGCTCGGATGCAGCACGCTGACCAACTCGATGAGTTCATTTCGACGTGGACGAAGGCACAGCGGCGCGACGACATCATCCGCATACTTATCGAGGCCGGGGTGCCATGCGCTCCGGTGCGCGAGGTCGAAGAGGTGATCGCCGATCCGGAGGTCGCTCAGCGCGGGACGCTGGTAGCCAGCACTTATCCAGGCCGCGGCGATATCAAGGTTGCGGGCTCGCCGGTGAAGTTGTCAGGCATTGCGCCCGAGGAGATGCCGCACCGGCGTCCACCGGAGCTCGGTGAGCATACCGAGGAAGTTCTCACGTCGATCGGAATCTCGCGCGAACGAATCGCGCAGCTTCACGAAGAAGGTGCGATTTAAAGCTGCGAAGCTATGCCGCTTTGTGGCGGCGAGGGCTGCCGGGCGGAAAAGCGCTGACGCGCCGATGCGGCCGCGCTTTCACATTGAACCGGTCGAGAATGTTGAAGAAGACGTTGCGGACCGCCTCGAGGCTCCATAGCAGCCCGAGGCCCGCCATTACGCCGATTCCGTGAAGCAACTCGATGAAGTAACCGCCGACGCCGAGACGCTCGATCTCGAGGGGCAACTGCTTTTGTTCCGGTGTTTCCTGCATCTGCCATTCAGACTAAAGGGTGCGCCGCCCCTGCGCAAGGACGGCGCGCCCTGAACTTCGATCACCTGAAATCGATCACGGCGGCGGAGGTGGTGGCGGAGCGCCTGGAGTTCCCACCGCGCCAGCTTCACCACCGCTGCTCGCGCCCGGGAGCGGCAGCGTCAGCGTGAAGTTATCGTAGCGCGCTTCCGAGTCGTTGCTCGATTCGAGGCCCACGCGCCCTTTGGCGATCTTGCTGTCCTGCACATCGAACACCATCTTGCCGTCGTCGGATACGATGAAGTGATCGGCCTGAGCCTCAACTTTGATTTTGTACCAATTGCCGGTATCGATCTCGACGACTTTCTGCTGCAGCTGATCGAGTTTGCCTTCGTACATGCGGAGCAACTGCACGTAGTCGCTCGGACATCCGAGGCGAAGCACATAATAATTGTCGGGATTGGCGTAGCGAAGGATCAATCCGCCGGAACAATCGAAGTATCCCTTGATCGGCTTGAATTGAGCCTCGAGGGTGAAATCGGAATACTCAGTCGGATCCTTAATGACGACCTTCTCATGATAATCGAGGCCGTGCATGAGCGAAGAGACCATCCGGCCCGACGGCAATCCGAAATCGTTCGGCTGGCTGGGCGCAGTCGAATCCGTGAAGACCTGCCATCCCGCGCCATCGACATCCTGCCATGCATCGGGAAGCTGCCCGGCCTTGTCGCCATCGAAGTTCCAGATCTTCGCTTCGGGCGTGGCCGTGGCGGTCGCGGTCATTGTCGCAGTGGGAGTAGGAGATTCCTTTTTCTTCTTCGGCTTCGAGTATGCGGGAGGCGCTGCCGTCACCACTGCCACCATCACGCCCGCCACCACCAATGCCATACTGCGCAGCCATGTTCTGACCGTCATAATTCTCCTTCCCGGTACGAATCTAACCCGATGCCCCGAAATCAAAAGGCGGTTTGAGTTTCTGATAAGCTAGTAACGGCGCGAGTTTCGCGAATGCGAGGCGTGCCTGTCAAGCTAGGATTTCGAAAATACTAACTTGATGTGATTTGGTATATTAGAGGCGAGTACCGAAATACATTCCAACTGACTATTCGGCGATAGTCATAGCTTCGTCTTTCCTTCGCCTTACTGACTAATCGACAAGCTGCATCATTTTATAACTACTCGACGTGTTCTCTTGACTGTAGTGGGGTGAAGTGGGACATTGTGGGGACTTGCGGCAGCGTGGGGAAATAAGCGGTGTTCAGTGGGCGCTATGATCATGCGATTGACGACAAGGGCCGAGTCAGTATTCCGGCTCGCTTCCGCGAAGAACTGGATCGCGATGGTCATGATCGCCTCTATATCACGAATTTCATTTTCGAGGGACAGCGCTGTCTCGAAGTATATCCGCCGAATGAATGGACGCGGCTTCAGGAGCAGATTCGCCAGCGCGCGCGCTTCGATCGCGAAGTGCGATCCTTCGAGCTGTTCTACATCGGTGGTGCGCACGAGGTTCTCGTCGACAAGCAGGGGCGCATCCTGGTGCCGCCGAAACTTCGCGAGTTCGCGGTACTCAAGGGCGACGTCACATTTTCGGCGCTCACCGATCATTTCCAGTTATGGGATAAATCGGCGCTCGAGGAAGTTCTCAAAGCGACCGAGCAACGTTTTTCCGATCCGGAATTTTTCCAGAAGTTGGGTTTGTAGGATCGATAGATGAGTTTCGCGGCGATGAGCGAGGACGGGGCGGACAGGCTGCATGTGCCGGTGATGGCGGTGGAGGTGGTGGAACTCCTGTCCGCTCCGGATCCTTCGGTCATCGTCGATGCGACGCTCGGCGCGGGAGGGCATGCCGCGGCGATGCTCGAAGCGGCGCCGCGCGCGAGGCTGCTCGGTGTCGATCAGGATGCTGTTGCAATCGCCCGTGCGCGCGAGGCTCTCGCGAAGTTCGAAGATCGCGTGACTCTCGTGCAGGCAAACTTCGCCGAGATATCTTCGGTGATGCGTGACGCCGGCATCGCGGGCGCCGATGCGATCCTTGCCGATCTCGGCATGAGCAGTCTCGCGCTTGACGACTCTGCGCGCGGTTTTAGTTTTCGCCTCGACGGTCCCCTCGATATGCGGATGGATCAGCGCGCACCGCTGCGCGCCTACGATCTCGTCAACGAGGAGCCGGAGGCCGAGCTGGCGCGCATGTTTCGCGAATATGGCGAGGAGCGGATGCCCGGCCGCATCGCGCGCACGATCGTCGAGACGCGCCGCCGCCGCCGCATCGAAACCACCGGCGAATTACGCGCGTTGGTCGAACGCGCGATCGGACCGCATCGCCGCGGCGGAATTCATCCGGCGACGCGCACCTTCCAGGCCCTTCGCATCGCGGTCAATCACGAGCTGGAGAGCCTCGAAAAATTTCTGCGCGATGCGCCCGCGATGCTCGCGCCGGGCGGCCGTGTCACGATCATCGCGTACCACTCGCTTGAGGATCGCGCGGTGAAGGAGCGCTTCCGCGAGCTCGGCCACAGCGGTGACTATGCCAATCTGTCGAAAAAAGTGATTAAGCCGACCAATCGCGAGATCGCGGAAAATCCGCGCGCTCGCAGTGCGCGGCTCCGATGCCTCGAGCGGAGGCCGGCGTAAGCGGAAAACTACGATGGCTTCGCGTCAGCGCAAGAGTCCGGTCCACAAACGCTCGCGGCTGGTGCGGGCGCTGCTCGGATGCGCGATCATCGTGGTTGGCTTCGCGACTTTGCTGATGCGGCTTGAGGTCACGCAGGAGGGTTACCGCCTCTCCGCCGTGCGTCTCGATATCGCGAAGCTCGATAATGAAAACCGCCGCTTGCGGCTGACGGCCGCGCAACTTAGCTCCCACGATCGGCTGCGCGCGCTTGCGCCCAAATATCATCTCGAACCGGTGCGTAGCGGACAGGTGGTGATCGTCCCGTGACCAATGCTTTCAAACAGCGACGCAGTCGCATCGGCGCGTTGACCTTCGTGCTCGCGGGACTGTTCGGGCTTGCGGTGATGCGGCTGGTAGCTCTGGTGGTGCTGCAAGGCTCGCTGCTCACTTCGATGGCGCGCGAGGAGCATAACGCCGAGACTGAACTCGCCGCGGTGCGCGGGCCGATCGTCGATCGGCATGGCGAGCCGATGGCGCTGTCGGCGGAGACCCGATCGATCTTCGCGCGTCCGCAAAGATCTTTTGAAAGCGAATTCTTCCGAGCGTGCGAAAATTGCGTCGGCGCTGGAGATGAGCGATGCGGATCTGGCGCGGCGGCTCTCCAAGCCGTCGCCATTCATATGGCTGCGGCGCCGGATGGATCCGGCGAAGGCCTCGATCATCGAGGCGATGAATCTCGAAGGACTCGGCGCGTTGAGTGAGTACAAGCGTTTCTATCCGGAGAGCAACCTGGCCGGTGCGGTGGTGGGGTCGGCAGGGATGGACGGCCAGGGGCTCTCCGGAGTGGAACTCGAGTACGACAAACTGATTCGCGGCGCGCCGGTGCAGTTGAGCTTCTACCATGATGCGCTCGGGCCATCCGATTCTCGACAGCCCGCTCGCGATCAAATCGTCGCAGCCGGGCGCGCAAGTCGAGTTGACGATCGATGGGCGCATCCAGTCGCTGGCGGAAAACGAGATCGGCGCCGAAGTTCGCACCAGTGGTGCGCAGCGCGGTGCGGCGATCGTGCTCGATCCGTGGAGCGGCGAAATCCTCGCGCTCGCCAATGTGAATGCTGATCCCGATCCGATTCATGACCGCCTTCACGATGCCGTGGTGCAGGATGCGTTCGAGCCCGGCTCGACGATCAAGGGTCTGCTCGCATCGATCGCGCTGACCGATCATGCCATCACCCCGAGCGAGCGAATCTTCTGCGAGAACGGCGTATTTCATCTCGACGGCCGCACGATTCATGACGACAGCCGCCATCAATGGCTCGATCTCGCCGGCATCATCGAGGTGTCATCCAATATCGGCGCGTCGAAAATTGCGTTGCGGCTGGGCGCGGATCGTTTTTATGACGGCCTGCGCGGATTCGGCATCGGCCGCAAAACCGGCATCGATCTTCCGGGCGAGGCGAGCGGTCTGTTGAGCAAAGGCTCGACGTGGAAAGAAATCGAGCTTGCCAATCACGGTTTCGGGCAAGGCATCGCGGTGACGCCGATGCAGCTCGCGGCCGCCTACGCGGCGATCGCAAACGGTGGCCTCGTCGTGCGTCCGTATGTTGTGAAGTCGGTCTCCGACGCCGAGGGCCGCGTGTTGCTCACGCATGCGCCGCAGGTGATGGGCCGTGCGATGGCCCCTGAGGTCGCGCATCAGATGAACCTGCTCCTGCGCAACGTCGTCAACGGCGACGATGGCACCGCGCACAAGGCGCAGGTCGACGGTTTCACGGTGGCGGGAAAGACCGGCACCGCGCAGATGGTGAATCCGGTCACGCACGGCTACTTTCAGAATCGACATGTTTCGTCATTCGTGGGATTTCTTCCCGCCGACGATCCGAAGCTGCTGATACTGGTCGTGCTCTACGACGTCGGCCACGGGCATTTTGGCGGACTGGTCGCCGCGCCGGTATTCAGCGAGATCGCTTCGGGGGCACTGCGCGATCTGGATATCGCGTCGAAAGAACCCGACTACGATTCCGCCAGCCTGCTCTCGATCGATCAAATTATCGCAGCGCCGCACAAGAAAAATATCGATCCGCTGGCCTCGATCGATCCCGGCGTCGACTACGACGCGGCGCTCGACGGCAAAGCGACGCCCGACTTTCGCGGCGCGAGCCTGCGCCATGCGCTCGACATCGCGCGCCGCCTCGGCGTGAATGTAGATGTAAGCGGGCAAGGTTACGTGGCATCGCAGGAGCCCGCGGCTGGCACTCCACTGCCTCGCACGCCGATCAAACTTCGCCTCGAGCCGAGCGGGATTCAGAGCGCAAGCGATAGTTCTGTGTCTGGTTTCCCTTCCCTGAAGGGGAAGGGATCAGGGGTTAGGTCCACGGATCTCACCCGGCGCAGTAGCGCCACCGTCTCCCTGCAGGAGAGGGAAAAAGGAAGGCGGACAACTTTGTAGAGGCTCGCCCAGAAAAGATTGAAGCGAATCGACTACGCTTGTCAGAGACCCGAAGGGGGCGCGAAGTGCCGCGGCGTTGCCGCTCCCAAGGCCGAGCGAAGCGAGTCGAGGGAAATTTAAGTGAAACTCAACGAGCTGATCGCCGGGGCGCCGGTTCGCGCGATCGAGGGCGATCCGCAGTGGAAATCACCGGAATCAGCTACGACTCGCGCGAGGTTCGGCCCGGGCATTTGTTCTTCGCGCTGGCCCGCGATGCGGCGCGCAGGCGGGCCAATATAGATGATGCATTAAACCGCGGGGCGCATGCGGTAGCGGTGGATGGAGGGAGGGAGGAAAGCTGAGGCGCGCCCTGCGGAAAACGTTCCCGCTGGAGAACCGCCGGCGGGAACAACGGTCGATGCGCCGCAGCCACGGCTCCTGATGGGCGTGGCTGCGGCGCGCTTTTTCGGCGCGCCCAGCACCCGCGTCGAATCTCATGGGTATCACCGGCACCAGCGGCAAAACCACTACGACATATTTTTGCGCTCGATTTTCGAGGCCGCGGGGCGTCCCTCGGGGATCCTCGGCACCATCGGAATTTTCGTGCGGCGACCGAAAGAATTTATCACGGCCTGACGACGCCCGGAGTCGGTTGATTTCGAAGCCTGCCTCGCGCAGATGGAGCGCGAGGGCGTGCGTGACGCATTCGCCGAAGTTTCCTCGATCGGGATCGCCGAGGGCCGCGTCGATGCGCTCAACTTCCGCGCCTGCCTCTTCACCAATCTCGGCCGCGATCATCTCGACTATCATGGCGACATCGAAAATTACTTCGCTGCCAAGCTGCGGCTGTTCACCGAAATTCTGCCGAAAAGTTCGCATCGCGAGCCGATCGCAGTCGTGAACGGTGACGATCCGTACGGCAAGCGAATTCTCGCCGAGACCACGGCGAGGAAGATCCGCAAAATCAGTTTCGGCCTCGATCCGTCGCTCGATGTGCACCCGATTGAGCATCAAAACCGGTATCGACGGAATTCGTGGAACGATCAGCGCGCTCGGACGCGAAATCGCGATCGATTCTCCGATGCTCGGCGATTTTTACCTGCGCAACATCCTCGGGGCCTCCGCGCGTGTCGGTGGCCTCGGGCATCGAAGGGTCGGCGGTGGCTGAAGGTATGCGGCGATGCTCCGGGGCCCCCGGCAGAATGGAGGCGGTGCCCGCGCGCGACGGCGTCACGGTGCTGGTGGACTACGCGCACAAGCCCGACGCGCTCGAGGCAGTGCTCGAGCACGCTGCGTCCGCTCACGCGCGGGCGGCTCATCTGCGTCTTCGGATGCGGCGGCGATCGTGATCGTGGCAAGCGTCCGGTGATGGGCGAGATCGCGGCGCGCCTCTCCAACCTCGCGATTCTGACTTCCGACAATCCGCGCACCGAAGACCCGCTGAGGATCATCGCCGAGGTCGAAGCGGGTCTGAAGGAAGCGGGCTTACTCGCATCGAGGGAGCGCGCTCGAATGATTCGCGCGGCTACCTCGTCGAACCGGATCGGCGCGGCGCGATCGCGATCGCGTTGCGGCTCGCGCGCGAAGGCGACGTGGTTGTGATCGCGGGCAAGGGGCACGAGGATTATCAATTGGTGGGCGACAAGGTGTTGAAGTTTGATGATCGCGCGGTAGTTCGCGAACTCGCATCCGAGATGGAATTTTGAAAGAGGACCTCGGTTCTTGCTCCTCTCCGAGACCTCTCCCCCCTACCCCTTCCCTTGAGGGAAGGGGAGCAGAAAAAGACAGAATTCTCAGAGAACTGCGCCGAGATGACTCGCCTCCTTTCCCCATCCTCAAGGGAAGGGCTAGGGGTTAGGGTCTACCTGCGATCCTTCCCGCCTCTGCTATTGCTTTCGGGTCCTGTCCCGATGCTCTATCTCCTGCTCTATCCGCTCCACACCCACATCGTCGGCTTCGGCGTCCTGCGCTACCAGACCTTTCGCTCCGTGATGGCGGGGCTGACGGCGCTTGCGCTCTCGCTCGCGCTCGGGCCGATTCTCATCGAACGATTTCGCGCCGCGCATGTCGGCCAGACCATTCGCGACGAAGTTCCGCAGACGCATCAGAAGAAAGCCGGCACTCCGACCATGGGCGGCCTGCTGATTCTCGCTTCTGCCGTCATCGCGACTCGCTGCTCGCCGATGTGCGCGAGCCGTATGTATGGATCGCGCTATTCGTGGCGATCAGCTTCGGCGCCGATCGGCCTTACCGATGACATGCGGAAACTCAAGCGCGGTCGCGGCCAGGGAATCAGCGGACGCACGAAACTCGGATGGTCATTTTTCTTCGCCGCGTCGCCGCGTGGGTTCCTGTTCGGGCCGATACACTTCGATACTCATCTGACGATTCCCTTCGCCAAGAATCTGCATCCCGATCTGCATTGGTGGGGTTACATTCCGTTCGCGATTTTCGTGATCGTCGGGTCGTTCGCACGCGGTGAATCTGACCGACGGTCTCGACGGCCTCGCGATCGGCCCGGTGATGACGGTCGGCGCTCACCTATTGGGTCTTCACCTACGTCGCCGGCAACTTGAAGTTCGCGACCTATCTCGCGGTGCCGCACATCCTGGGCATCGGCGAGGTGGCGATTTTCTGCGCCGCGCTGGTCGCCGCGTCGCTCGGCTTTCTGTGGTTCAACGCGTATCCCGCCTCGATGATGATGGGTGACGTCGGCGCGCTCTCGCTCGGCGGTTCGATCGGCGCGGTCGCGGTGCTGGCGAAGCAGGAGTTGGTGCTTGCTGATCGCGGGCGGCATCTTTGTGCGTCGAAACGCTCTCGGTCATAATCCAGGTTTATTACTTCAAGATGACGCATAAGCGGATCTTCCTGATGGCGCCGCTGCATCATCATTTCGAACTCAAGGGATGGCCGGAGACCGTGGTGGTGATCCGGTTCTGGATCGTCTCGATCGTGTGCGCGCTGCTCGCGCTCAGCACGTTGAAACTTCGATGATGGAACTCAAGGGCAAGCGCGTGATGGTCGTCGGGCTCGGGCGTCAGCGGGCGCGCGGCGGCGCACTTCCTCGGCGCGCGCGGCGCCGCGCTGCTACTGACGGACAGGAAAACCGACCTCGAGACGTAGTGCGACTTCCGCGCGGGCGAGGTTCATCTCGGCGCCGAAGAGCGCGGCGTGGCTTAAGGGCGTCGATCTGGTGGTGACGAGCCCCGGGATTCCGCGCGATTCGATTCTGCTGCGCGAGGCGCGTCGCAGCGCGGCATCCCGGTGATCGGCGAGCTGGAGCTGGCGAGCCGCTTCATGAGGGCGCCGATCATCGGCATCACCGGCACCAACGGCAAAAGCACGGTCACCACGATGATCGGCGACATTCTCAAGGCGGCCGGCAAGCGCGTGTTCGTCGGCGGCAACCTCGGCACTCCGCTGATCGAGGCGGCGGACAGAGACGTCGACGCGCTGGTGATCGAGATTTCCAGCTTCCAGCTCGAATGGATCGAGCAATTTCGCGCGCACGTCGGGATTCATCTGAATCTCAGCGACGATCATTTCGAGCGCTATCGCGATCTCGAGGATTACGGACGCGCAAAGGCGCGGCATGTTCGAAAATCAGGGCGCCGGCGACTTCGCGATCCTCAATCGCGACGACCCGAAAGTGTGGAAACTGCGCCTCGCGATGCGCGCGCGGGTCATCAGCTTCGGGCTTCGGCGCCGCGCCCGCCGGCGGCGATGCGATCTGGCCGGACACGACGGTGCATCGTCTTCGACATTAACGGACGCCGCGGGCGGCTCGACCTCGCGCAATTCAAGCTTGCCGGGACGGCATAACCTCGCGAATGCGATGGCGGCAGCGGCGGCGGCGCTCGCGATGGAAATCGAGCCGCGCGCGATCGAGCAGGGACTGGCATCATTCAAACCCCTGAGCCATCGCATCGAAATGGTGCGCGAATGGCGCGGCATCAAGTTCATCGACGATTCGAAGGGGACCAACGTCGGCGCGGTGGTCGAGGCGCTCGCGGCCGTGAGCGCGCCCGTGATTCTCATCGCGGGCGGAGTCGACAAGGGCGGGGACTACGCGCCGCTGCGCAAACCGCTCCGGAAAAAGTGAAACTCGCGATTTTCATCGGCGCCGCGCGCGAAAAGATGCGCGCCGCGCTCGACGGTGCAACCCGAATCGAGGTGGAGGAGAAAATGGCCGGCGCGGTCAAGCGCGCGGCCGAGGTGGCGGTCGCTGGAGACACGGTGCTGCTTTCGCCCGCGTGTTCCAGCTTCGACCAATTCAGGGACTATGCGGAGCGCGGTAACTTATTTAAAGAGCTGGTTCGGGCGCTTTGAGGCGGTAAGTCAGCGGCGTCCCGACCCGTGGCTGTGGCTGCCGGCGATGGCGCTGCTGATGTTGGGCTGCCTGATGGTGCTCAACACCACCTATTTCCTGAGCCAGGAAAAAACCGGCGACGCGTTCCATTTTTTCAAGCTGCATCTGCTTCATCTCGTGCGTCGGCCTCGCGATGCTGATCGCGCTGTCGCAGTTCTCACTTGCGCGGACTGCGGCGCCTCGTGTTCCCGATTTTCAGTCGTCTCGGTCGCTGATGCTCATCCTGATTATATTCCCGGTTTGGGCATCGTGCGCGGCGGCGCGCGGCGATGGTTGCGGCTGGGGCCCTACGTATGCGAGCCGGTCGGAGTTCGTGAAATTCGCGGTAGTGTTTTTCCTCGCGGAGTTTCTAAGCAAGCGCTAGCGATCGCATGCGGCTGTTCGACCAGGGGCCCCTGCCCGCGTTTCTCATCGTCGCACCGATCGCGCTGATGACTTCTGCGCCAGCCCGATCTCGGCAACACCGTGATGATCGCGCTGGTATTGTTCGCGATGCTTTATGCGGCGGGCGCTCAGATGAAGCATCTGAGCATGGCGGGCGGCGGCGCGGTTTGCATCCTCGTCCTCCAGACGATGGCGAGATCCTATCGGATGCGGCGCGTCACCGCGTTTCTGCATCCGTGGGAAACCGCGCAGGGCGCGGGCTTCCAGCTGATCCAGTCGTTCATCGCGCTCGGCGCGGGCGGCGGATGGGGCGTCGGCCTCGGCGAGGGCCGCCAGAAAATGTACTACCTGCCGCAGGCGCACACCGATTTCATTTTCGCCGTGGTGGGCGAGGAGTTCGGCATCGTCGGCGGCGTGATCGTGGTCGCGCTTTTCTGCGTGATCCTTTTTCGCGGAATGAAAATCGCGCACGACGAGCCCGATCCGTTCGCGAGTCTGCTCGCGGTCGGCCTCACCGCGAGCCTCTCGTTCCAGGCGCTCATCAACATGGCGGTGGTGATCGGACTGATTCCGACCAAGGGACTGCCGCTGCCGTTTTTGTAGTACGGCGGCACTGCGATCATGATGTCGATGGCGGCGCTGGGCGCGCTGCTCGCGCTCGGCCGCCGTCCGGCGGTCCGATAAAGATTCCATGAAAGTGATCATCGCGGGCGGTGGTACCGGCGGGCATTTGTTTCCCGCCGTCGCGCTGGGCGAGGAGTTGGTGCGCGAACGCTCGGACACCGAAGTGCTCTACGTCGGCACGCGTTACGGCTTCGAGGCGAAGTGGCTGCCGAAGACGCCGTATCGCTACGAGCTGTACGATGTGCACGGGCTGCTCGGCGGGCCGCGGCGCGATGGCGCGAGTGAAATCGATCGCGGAACTGACGCGCGCAATTGTCCTCGCGCGCGCGACGCTGCGCCGCTTCGCGCCGGACCTGGTTGTGATCGCCGGCGGCTATGCCTCGGCGCCGATGGGCCTCGCCGCGATACTCTCGCACATGCCGCTAGTCTCTGATGGAGCAAAATGCTACACCGGGTTTTTCCAACCGGATGCTGTGGCGATTCGCCGACAAGATTTGCGTCGCATTCGCCGATACCGCGGCGCATTTCGGCGCCGCCAAGGTGGTGGTGACCGGCATCCCGGTGCGCTATGATCCCGCGTCCTGACCATAAGCCAATTTCGGACAGTCCGATTCAAATCCTTGTTTTAGGCGCGTCGACCGGCGCACACCGTCTCAATATCGGTGTCCTCAAAGCTTTTGAAATCTGGAGAAATAGTGTTATAAAGTTCGCAGTCACCCATCAAACGGGCGAGGCCGACGAGGACCTGGTGAGGGCCGAGTACCGAAATCTTCCGACTCATGGCGGACGTGATCCCATTTATCGATGATGTCTCCGGCGCGCTCAGCCGCAGCGACCTTGTGATTGCGCGCAGCGGTGGCGGCACGGTAACCGATGTCGCGCTGGCGGCCCGTCCGGCGATTTTCGTGCCCTATCCGTTTCATCGCGATCGCCAGCAGTATCACAACGCGAGGATCATCGAGCGCGCTGGCGGCGCGGTCATCGTTGAGGATGACGACCAGCTTGGCGAGAACCTCGCGCGCGAAATTCCGCGACTCATTTCCAATCGGGAGCGTGCTTCGCGAGATGGGCGAGAAGGCGCATGATGCGGTCCCTCGCGAATGCGTGCGCAACGAGTCGCGCAGGTATGCTTTGAGCGTGACCGATCGCCGGAGGCTTTCCGCGTGACGCAATCATCTCCCACTTCGCTGCTCAATCGACAGCGCCGCCTGCATTTCATCGGAATCGGCGGCGCCGGGATGAGCGGGATTGCCGAGTTGTCGTTGCGCCTCGGTTTCGCGGTCAGCGGATGCGATCTGAAAGACGGTCCCGTCACTGCGCGGCTTGCGATCGCTCGGCGCCGAAATCGATCGCGGGCATCATGCGACGCACATCAGACCCGAACTCGATGCGGTGGTGATCTCTTCCGCGGTGAAATTTTCCAATCCTGAAGTGGCGCGCGCTCGCGAGATGAAGATTCCGGTGATTCCGCGCGCCGAGATGCTCGGCGAGCTGCTGCGGATGGCGCGCGTCGGCATCGCAGTTGCGGGCACGCACGGTAAGACGACGACCACCGGGCTCGTCGGCCTCATCCTCGAGGAGGCCGGCCTCGATCCGACCGTTGCGATCGGCGGAAATCTGCGCTCGCGCGGCAGCAATGTACGCCTCGGGCGCGGTGACTACATGGTGGCCGAGGCCGACGAGAGCGACGCGTCGTTTCTGCTGCTGGTGCCGACGCTCGCGATCGTTACCAACATCGATCCCGAGCACCTCGATCATTATGGAAATATCGATCGCGTGCGCGATGCGTTTCTGAGCTTCATCAATCACGTGCCGTTCTATGGCGCGGCTGTTCTCGGCATCGACAGCGTCAATGTGCGCGCGCTGCTGCCCTCGATTCGCAAGCCGGTGATCACGTATGGCGTGGCGCCCGACGCCGACTTGCGCGCCGAGAAAATCGTCATCGACGGTCTCTCGACGCGCTTCGAAGTCGTGCGTAAGGGCGAGTCGCTGGGCGCCGTGACGATTCCCACGCCCGGCGTTCATGTCGCGATGAATTCGCTCGCCGCGATCGCGGTCGCGATGGAGATCGGAATCGGCTTCGATATCGCGTGCGGCTGCGCTCGCAAAATTTTCCGGCATCAGCCGCCGTTTCGAAATCAAGGGCGAGGCGGCAGGGCGCATCGTCATCGACGACTACGCGCATCATCCGGAGGAAGTGAAGGCGACGCTCGCCGCAGCACGTGCCGCGTTCAAGCATCGCATCGTCGCGGTTTTCCAGCCGCATCGATATACGAGGATGCGCGATCTTTTCGACGGATTTCTCAGCGCATTCGACGATGCCGACATGCTCTGCCTGATGGATATTTATTCCGCGGGCGAGGACGCGATTTCCGAGGTCACCTCGCATCGACTGTATGAAGCCATTTTGCAGCGCGGCCATCTCAACGTGAGATATATCGGCGGCGTCAACGGCGCGGCGCGCAAACTCGCCGACATGACGATGTCCGGCGATGTCGTGCTGACGCTCGGCGCCGGCGACATCTATGCGCTCGGCGATCAACTGCTGGCGGAACTCGGCGTTGAGCGAAAGACGCATGAGCAGGCTTGAAGATGAATTGCGCGAAAACTTCCGGGAGCGGCTCAAATTGAATCAGTCACTCGCGGAATTCACTTCGTTTCGCATCGGCGGCCCGGCCGATCTGTTCGTCACGGTCGAGAATGAAGCCGAGCTGATGCGCGCGAAGAGCGCGGCGCATCACGCGGGTGTGCCGACATTTTGTCTCGGTCATGGCACCAATTTGTTAGTTAGCGATCGCGGCATTCGCGGCTTGGTGATCCGGCTCGGCGAGAGCTTCAACAAAATTTCGATTGACGACGTGAAAGTCACCGCCGGCGCAGGCGTCGATTTCGGCGAGCTGGTCGAGACCGTCGTTGATCGCGGCCTCGAGGGCCTCGAGTTCGGTGAGGGAATCCCCGGCACCGTCGGCGGCGGATTGGTGATGAACGCCGGCGCGTTCGGCGGAGAGATCGCCCGCGTGGTGACTCTCGTTCACGGCGTTACTGCTGAGGGTGAGGCGCGCGCGCTGACGCCGGACGAGGTCAACTTCGCGTATCGCCGCACTATGCTTCCTGCGCACTTCGTGATCTCGCGCGTCGATTTCGAACTGCGCCATGGCGATCGCGACGCGTTGTGGACTCGCGTGATGGATGTGCGCGGCAAGCGGGCGTCGCGCCAACCGCGCGGCGTTCCCAATGCGGGATCGATTTTCAAAAATCCTCCCGGCAATTTCGCGGGGCGCCTGCTCGAAGCCGCCGGCATGAAGGGCCATCGCATCGGCGACGCTGCGTTTTCCGAGCAGCACGCCAACTTTATCGTGAACCTCGGCGCGGCTCGCGCGGCCGACGTTCAGGCGCTGATCGAGATGGCGCGCGCGAAAGTCAAGGACCGCAGTGGAGTTCTTTTGGAGCCCGAAGTGAAGCTGGTTGGGGATTGGTGACGCGCTGAGGCTGGACGCACGTTGCTAAAGATGAATTTATAAAGATAATTGTAGGTTGCGGGGCGGTGGAACCCCCACTAATGGCGCATGGATGCGTCATCCGGTGGACGGTTGAGGTGAGTTGAGGTGGCGGTGGCGGCGGCGAGGAAAAAGAAGAACCAAAGCGCATCGGGTTGGAGCCCGCGATTGGCGGGAGCTCTGCTGTGCGCTTTTTTTGTTCTTGGCATGATGACCGGTTTCAGCGAGGCCGGCCGCCGCGTCGCGATGCGCGCGCGAGATCTTTTCGAAGCGTGGGCCGATCGCACGCTCGCGCGGCTCGGCCCCTTTCGTCATGCCGCCGACACTTTCGATCAAAGCATCCTGCCGCTCGAGGTCGCTCTGAAGCTAAAGCATCCGGCGCCCGAGACCGCGATCCCCGGCGAAGTTGAAATCGCGCGCGCGCGCACTGCCTCGGATCCGATCGCGATCGTCGAGCGGCGCGACGGCTTCTATGCGCTGCTCGCCGGCGGTGAAATCCGCGGGCCCGTCTCGCCCGCGCAGCAGCCCGATCTTCCCATCATGAGCGGCCCCGGCGCAGAAACCGCGCTCGCGTCCGATCTTCTGAATGATGCCGCGCTTCTGGTCCGTGCCGAAGTGCAGATGTCGTGCATGGTTTCCGAGATGCGGCTGGACCGCGACGGCACTGCCGAGTTCTACCTCGATCGCGAGCGGATGGCGGTCACCGTCGATAAGGATCAGGAACAGATTCAACTCGGCCGCGCGCTTGAAGTGCTCAAGCAATTCCAGGGACGCGAGCGGCTGATCGCGATGCTGGATATGACGACGCCGGGGATGGCGGTGGTGCGGCTCAAGACCGATCTGCCGAAGCTGGAAAAACGCGCGGCCCTGATCGCGCGCAATCAGAGCTCGGAGGCGCGAGTCAGCATCGCGGAGCGGGGGGCGGTACTGCGATGAGGAATGTGCTCGCGGGATTGGACGTCGGCAGCAGCAAAGTCTGCGCGATTGTCGGCGAGGTCCCGATCGAAAATGAAATCGCGGTGCTCGGTTACGGCGTCGCGCCCTGCACCGGGCTGCGCAAAGGCGTCGTCGTCAATATCGAGGCGACCGTCGAAGCGATTCGTGCCGCGACCGAAGAAGCGGAGCGCTCGTCCGGAATTCGCATCGGTTCCGTAGCCGCTGGCGTCGCGGGCGCGCACATCCGCGGCCTCAATAGTCATGGAATCGTCGCCGTGCGCGGTGGCGAAGTTGGCCCGCGCGATGTCGATCGCGTGATCGATGCCGCGCGCGCCGTCGCGATCCCGCTCGATCGCCAGGTACTGCACATCCTGCCGCAGCAGTTCGCGGTGGATGACCAGGAAGGGGTGCGCGATCCAATCGGGATGGCGGGGGTGCGCCTCGAGGCGCGAATCCACATCGTCACTGCCGCGCAAAGCTACGGCGCGAACCTCACCAAATGCTGCGAGCGCGCTGGCGTGACGCCATCGGAACTGGTGTTCGAGCCGCTGGCCTCTGCGGATGCGGCGCTGTTTCCCGAGGAGCGCGAACTCGGCGTCGCGCTGATCGACATCGGCGGCGGCACCACCGATATCATCGTGTTCCACGGCGGTGCGGTGATGCATACCGCGGTGCTGCCGATCGGCGGCAATCATCTTACCAATGACGTCGCGGCCGGATTGCGCACGCCTGCCGCCGATGCGGAGAAACTCAAGATCGAATACGGCGTCGCGACCAGTCTGGTCGTGCGCCGCGATGAAACTGTGCAGGTGCCGGGCGTGGGCGGACGCGAGCCGCGCATCATCGCGAGGCGCATTCTCGCGGAGATCATCGAACCGCGGATGGAAGAAATTTTCTCGATGGCGCAGCGCGAGCTGATGCGATCGGGAGTCGCCGACAGCCTCGCGTCCGGACTGGTGCTGGTCGGCGGCACTTCGCTGCTCGAGGGTACGCAGGAACTGGCGGAGCGCGTCTTCAATCTTCCGGTGCGGCGCGGTTTGCCGAACAATTTGAAAGGAATGCCTGAGGAGCTGATGAAACCGATGTATACCACCTCGGCGGGGCTGCTGCTGTATCAGGCGGGCTCGCGCGGGTTGGGCAACGGCGCGGCGCGCTTCCGCAAATTCGGAAAGCTGCGCTCACGGCTCTCAGATTGGGTGCGAGATTTTTTTTAGTGCCGCTGCGCACTGGACTCCGGCGGCGCGGTAAATCCACCTGGGCGGTGGAGGAGGAAGGCTGATGATTGAGTTGGTGGACAATCCCGATCCGGGCGCACGTATCAAGGTGATCGGCGCGGGTGGATGCGGCGGCAACGCCGTCGCTCACATGATCCAGGCCGGAGTCCGCAACGTCGATTTCGTCGCGGTCAACACCGACGCGCAGGCGCTGCAGAACAGCACCGTACCGGTGCGACTGCAAATCGGCGAGAACATCACGCGCGGACGCGGCACCGGAGGCAATCCGGAAATCGGGCGCAAGGCCGCGCTCGAAAGCGAGGAACGCCTGCGCGACATGCTCTCCGAGGCCGAAATGGTGTTCGTCACCGCGGGCATGGGCGGCGGAACCGGCACCGGCTCGGCGCCCGTCATCGCGAAAATCGCGCGAGAGCTGGGCGCGCTCACCGTCGGCGTCGTCACGAAGCCGTTTCAATTCGAGGGACGCAAGCGCGCGGCGCAAGCCGATCACGGACTGCGCGAGCTCAAGGCCGCCGTCGACACGCTGATCACGATTCCGAATCAACGTCTGCTGTCCGTCGCGAGCCGCAACATGTCGCTGCGCGAGGCTTTTACGAAAGCCGACGACGTGTTGCTGCAGGCGGTGCGCGGAATTTCGGAACTCGTCACCGTGCACGGTCTCATCAATCTCGACTTTGCCGATGTGCGATCGATCATGGCCGAGATGGGTATGGCGATGATGGGTGCGTCGAGTGCGTCGGGAGAGAATCGTGCGGTCGAAGCGGCGCAGCGCGCGATCTCCAGTCCGCTCCTCGAAGATGTTTCCATCAAAGGCGCGCGCGGATTGCTGATCAACTTCACCGGCGGCCCCGACATGTCGCTGTACGAGGTGAATGAGGCTGCGAGCCTGATTCATGAAGAGGCGCACGAAGACGCCAACATCATACTGGGCGCGGTGATCGATGATCGCCTCACCGACGAGATCCGCGTGACCGTCATCGCGACCGGCTTCGGCGAACTGGAGCGCAGCTCGATGAATCCGAAGTATTCGCCCTCGGGTACTGCCGTCACGACGCCGATCATGGCGTCGTCGACGCGGCCGGTGGATGCTTCCGAGATGCGTCCGTTGTCGGCGCAGGCGTCGTCGAGCGCGCCTCCGATCCGGAGCTTTCAGCCGAGCCGTCCGGTGCGCAAGATGGGAATGATTGTCGACGACAGCACACTCGACATTCCGGCATTCAAGCGGCGCGGCGAAACGCCGGTGCTTGATGACAAGCTGGAACCGGAGCGCCTCGCCGATCCCGAGGACAAGCTCGACGTGCCGACGTTCCTGCGCAAGCACATCGACTGATCGCGCGACGATTCGAAAGCAAAGGGCGTCCGGAGAAATCCGGGCGCTCTTTCATTTCGCTCAACGCGGTTGATCCATGCCGCTGCGAGCTTCGATGTAGAAAGATTCGTCGCGGCGCTCGGGAATGTCCGCGGCTTGAGCCATTCGCGCACGCGGCGCAAAAACGCGACGCATTCGGCGCGTGGCAAATGCTCGAGGACGTGCGAAGCATAGAAGCCGTCGACCGACCCGTGCGGCAACGCGAGGTTCTTCGTCGTCGCATAGCGAATTTTCTGCGAGCGGACAGTTTCGACTAACCTCGCGCGAGTGGGGCCGAAGAATCTCGCCGGCAGCGGCAAGTACTTCGCGAGCAGCAGGTCGGACTGCCGTCAACGTTGATGTGACCGGGACGGGCGTCATAGTTGCACCCGAAATTGACGATCACCGGCATCGACTGACGCCGAAGAAAATCGCACGCCAAGTCAATCTGATGATTGCGAGGGAGGCGAGCCTACAGCGACAGCAGCTTGCGCAGCTTCGGAGCGCTGAAGCCGAGCATCGTTTCGTTACCGACCTTGATCACCGGCACCGCGCGGAAGCCCATCGCGATCAACTCATCGCGCGCAGATGGGTCATCGGCGAGATTCCGCTCCGTGTACGTCACGCCGTGTCGATTCATGAAATCCATCGCCTGATGGCACGCGGAGCATCCGACATTTGTATAAATGATAACGTTCATGAGCTTCCCTCTTTAATGTAGCCGTCCGTTTTTCCGAGCGTTGCGCGATTGCATACAACTCCCGTCGCAGTCGCGGACCATCTTGCGAAGTGTGCGACGAAGCCGTTGGAGCCGAATGATTTCCGAATCCATCTCGGCGAGCTTATGCTGCGCCTTATGCGTGACCGGGCCGCATTCGCGTGTCGAGCGGACGCCCATCGAAAGCAGTTCCTTGATTTCGCGCAGCGTGAAGCCGAGGCCTTTCGCCTCCTTGATGAACTCGATGCGGTCGAGCACGTCGTCGGGATAATCGCGATAGCCGGAGAATAGCCGGCGCGGCGACGAGATGAGTCCCTCGCGCTCGTAAAATCGCAACGTGTCGATGCTCACTTCCGCCTGTGCGGCGACACTGCCAATCTTCATTCAAATTTCCCTCGACTCCGCTGCGCTCCGCCTCGGGTACGGCTTCGCGTGGCGCTGCGCGCCCCCTTCGGGCCTCCGGCTTCGTAAATCCTAGACCCTTGAGCATACTCCAGAGTCAAGATGCGAGACGACTTCGCGATGTTGAGAAGCGCCCCAGTCCGCGCTGTATATAGATGACCATGAAAGCAGTTGTTGCCGAAAAGCCGGGCGATGAGAGCGTTCTCAAGATCGCCGAAGTTCCCGATCCCGTTTTGCGCGACGAGGACATCCTGATTGGCGTGACGCATGCGGGCCTCAATCGCGCCGATATCATGCAGCGCCAGGGATTTTATCCTCCGCCCCCGGGCGCATCGGAGATCATCGGACTGGAGGTCGCGGGCAAAGTCATCGCGATCGGGCCTAAGGTAAAGGGATGGAAGATCGGCGAGCGCGCGATGGCGCTGCTGGCGGGCGGCGGCTACGCGGAGAAGGCTGCGGTGCATCAAGGGTCCGCGATGCATGTGCCCGAAGCTCTCAACGATGCGGAGGCCGCCGGTCTGCCGGAAGTTTTCCTCACCGCCTTCCTGAATCTGTTCAGCCTCGCGGAAGTGAAGTTCGGCGACACCGTGCTGATTCACGGCGGCGGAAGTGGCGTCGGCACTGCCTCGATTTTGCTTCTCAAGGAAGTCGGCGCGCGAACGATCGTGACTGCAGGCAGCGACGAGAAGTGCAATCAATGCCTCAAGCTGGGCGCCGACATCGCGCTCAACTACAATAAGGCGCCTTTTGCTACGCAGGTCAAAACGGCGACAAACGAGCGCGGTGTCGACATCATTCTCGACAGCATCGGCGCGGCGTACCTGCCGGCGAACATCGAATCGCTCGCGCAAGGTGGCCGCCTCATCCTCATCGGGCTGATGAAGGGCAACAAGAGCGAGATCGATCTGGTCCCCGTGCTGCGCAAGCATCTGAAGATAATGGGCTCGACGCTGCGCAGCCGCTCGGAGGCGGAGAAGGCGCAGATCGTCACGTCGTTCATGAATATGTTCGCGCCGGCATTGGCGCAGGGTCGTTTGCGTCCGCCGATTTACGAAGTGATTCCCGCCTCGCAAGCCGCCGAGGCGCATCGGATGATGCAGGCGAGCGAGCACTTCGGGAAAATCATTTTGAGCTTCGCGTAGCGATCGTCAAATCTTCGGTGGGCCCGCATCGATGCGCGCGCGGATGTCGTCGAGCGTCGTCTTCCATGGCAGCGGCGCTTCGTTCCACCATGTCGCTCCCGCCTCGATGAATGGCGCGACGACGTTGGCCGCCTCGCGCCTGGATTTTCCCGAGGTATCACCCGCATGCACGATCTCATACGGCCCGTTGCCTTCGCGATGCTCCTTGATGAAGCGCGCGATCGCGCAAACGTCATCGGTGCTGAGATCCTTTTCGATGTTCGATGACATCGGCACCACGCCGTCGTAGCGCGCTGCGCGGCGAAACGGCCGCGGGCGCGGCCAGGTCCCCGCGATCCAAACCGGGATGCGAGGCTGAACCGGCTTCGGCATGAACTGCGTGGGCTTCAGCGTGTAATGCTTACCCGCGAATGAGAATGGCTCGCCGGTCAGAAGTCCGCTCACGATCGCGAGGCCTTCGTCGAGAATTTCCGCGCGAGTCAAATCGTCGACCGGATATCCGAAAGTGCTCAGCTCGGTGAACCAATCGCCGCCGAGTCCGATGCCGAGGATAAGCCGGCCTCCGGACAGATGATCGAGCGTCGCGGCTTCGCGCGCGAGTTTCCACGGATGGCGGCGCGGCAACGGCGTCACCATCGGGCCGAAGCGGATGCGTGAGGTCGCCATCGCAATCGCCGCGAGCTCCACGGTCGGATCGCCGACCGCATCGGGCCACGAGACCTGGATGTGATCCCAGATGAAGAAGCCGTCCCATCCCGCGTCCTCGGCGCGGCGCGCGAGGTCGGCGAGCACGCGTGGGTCGGCATAAGGGCCGAAGTTGGCGACATCGAATGCGTACTTCATGGGATCGTGAGTATGGAAGGTGCTAGGGCTGCGCAAGTGGCGGTTGTCTCGCACCTGCGCGACGGCTAGTATCGCGCCGACTCGGAGAGAGTCGCATGCCAGCCATCAAGCCACATATCGACTAAAACGAATTTCGAAAGCGAACCGAAGCCCCGCGCATCGAAGCTCGGGGCTTTTTTTCTTTATTGGCGCGATGGATGGAACTCGTGGACTACGCAAACGTGAATCATGAATCGGGCGCATCGGCACTCGACGCTAAACCTCCAAATCTTTTTCGCCAAGCCGACTTCATGAAGCTATGGACCGGCGAGACGATTTCCGAGTTCGGCTCGAAAGTCGGCGGCGTCGCGATGAGCTTCCTCGCGGTCATCGCGTTGCATGCGACGCCCGCGCAGATGGCCGCGCTCGCGGTTTGGCGCACGGTGCCCGCGCTGATGTTCAGCCTGTTCGCGGGCGTGTGGGTCGATCGCTTCCGGCGCCGTCCGCTGATGATCGGCGCCGACCTTGCGAACATCGCGCTGCTCGCCTCGATTCCCGCGGCCGCCACGCTCGGCATGTTGCGCATCGAGCAGGTGTACCTCGTGATGTTCCTCACCTCGCTCGCCGACATCCTGTTCAGCGTCGGCTATCGCGCGTATCTGCCGACGCTGGTGGGTCGCGACGCGATCACGCAAGCGAACAGCATCCTGTCCGCGACGGAGGCGGTTGCCGAGATGGGCGCGTTCGGCCTCGCCGGATGGCTGGTGCAATGGCTCACCGCGCCGATCGCGATCGCGACCGATGCAGTATCGTTCGTGTTTTCCGCGATTTTTCTATGTCTCATCAATAAGCCCGAGGATGCGCCGACGCGACACAAAGATTCGCGCATCGCGCGTGAGATACTTGAGGGTGCGCGATGCATCCGCGACGATTCGCGGCTGCTCGCGGTCGCCTCGAGCGCGGCAGTCGGCGCGATCGCGAGTGGAATCTTCGGCACCGTCTACGCGCTGTACTTCATCAACGAACTCGGCTTCAAACCAGGGCCGCTAGGGATGATCTACGCGACCGGCGGTGCGGCCTCGTTCGTCGGCGCGGCGATCACGACGCGCACCGCGGACAGAATCGGCATCGGGCGCGCGATGGCACTCGGCCTCGCCGCGATGGGTGTGGGATTCGCGCTGTTGACGTTCGCGCATGGCGCGGGAATCGTCAGCATCGCGCTGCTGGTCAGCCAGCAGCTCATCGGCGATTCATTCGGGACGATTTACTTCGTCACGCAGATGAGCCTCATCCAGAAAATCGCACCGACGCAGATGCTCGGGCGCGTGGTCGCGGGCGTGAGGTTCCTTGGTCTTGGCGCGGGACTCATCGGATCGCTGCTCGGCGCGGTGATGGGCAATCTGATCGGCCTGCGCTATGCGATCGAATTCGGCGCGCTGCTGCTGTTCGTCGCCGCGGGCATCATCATGATGTCGGAGGTTGAACGGTCAGGCGCGGAGCCAGCAGTTTTGTCATAATGTTTCTGGAGACTGCGGACTGCCGCATCGATTTAAGGGAACTAAATCATCGCCTATGAACGCCAAAGATGAACCAGTTCATCATTTCACCTATTTTGACAAAACGAAGCCAAATGATCCTTGAGAATGCTGCACTTTCGTTTGCGCGTTGAATGAAAATCGACGAACTCGACTACCATTTGCCCGATGAACTAATCGCGCAGGAGCCGCTTCCGCGACGCGATGAGGCGAGGCTGCTGGTGCTGAATCGAAAAAATGGCGAAATCGAGCACTCGCGATTCTACAAGCTCGCGCGTCATCTCAACGAGGGCGACCTGCTCATCCTCAACGACACCCGCGTGATGCCCGCGCGGATGTTCGCCAACAAGGAGTCGGGTGGCCGCGTGGAGATTCTGTTCGTCCGCCCGATGACGGAGCGGCCTGGTTCGTGGCAGGCGATGCTCCGGGCGCATCGACCATTGAAGGATGGGACGCGGCTGCTGTTGGACGATGGCCACGCGATCGTCGTGCAAGGCTACGCGCGGCCGGGACGCGCGATCGTCGCGAGCGAGAATTCGGTGCCGCTCGATGCCCTCATTCGCGAGCACGGCAAGCTCGCGCTGCCGCACTACATCGATCGCGAGGTGACATCTGCTGATGCCGACGACTATCAGACCGTGTACGCCTCGCATGATGGCGCGATCGCGGCGCCGACTGCCGGGATTGCATTTCACCGATGAGGTTTTTCGTTCGCTCGCCGAGGCCGGGGTGCGGCTCGCGTTCGTGACGCTGCACATCGGGCCGGGAACTTTCGCGCCGCTTCGGAGCGATGTCGTCGAGCAGCATTCGATGGAAGCGGAATGGTACGTGATTCCGCCCGAAACCGCCGAGGCCATCGCGCATTCGAAGCGCACCGGCGGGCGCATCATTGCGGTCGGTACCAGCAGCGTGCGCACGCTGGAATCGCATGCGGTGACGGGCGATACCGAGGGCTTCACCGGGCTGTTCATTCATCCGGGGTTTCGCTTCAAGCTGGTCGACGCGATGATCACCAACTTTCATATGCCGCGCACGACCGTGCTCGCGCTGGTGATGGCGATGGCGGGCCGCGAAAAGGTTCTGGCCGCGTATCGGGAGGCGATTCGTCATCGCTACCGCTTCCTGAGCTACGGCGATGCGATGTTAATCCTGTGAGGAACGTAGGTCCGTTATCGTGATGCAGGTGGCTTTCTTTTCTCTTGTCATCCTGACGCAAGCGCAGCGCGGCGGAAGGATCTCGGAAGAGCCTAGGGACCGCGCCCTACTTCAGCATACGAATGAGTGCGTGGAGCGAGAGGCAGCTAGAAAGCAGCATCCCCCGAATGCTGAAGTGACACTTGGGCGCACTTCTCTACCGAGATCCTTCAGCGACGCCTGCGGCTTGCTTCAGGATGACAGGAGAAAAGCGCGGTGCTCGCTTCAAAATGACGAGGGCGCGACGCATCGAAGTTCAATTTTGTGACCACTTCGCCGATCCAATTCCACATCACCACGCGCGATGGACTCGCGCGATGCGGGCGGCTCGTCACATTGCATGGTGAAATCGAGACGCCATGCTTCATGCCGGTGGGTACCCAGGCCGCTGTCAAGGCGATGTCCCCCGATGAGCTGTGGGGCATGGGCTACCGGCTGATTCTTTCGAATGCGTACCACCTTGCGATCCGACCGGGCCAGGAACTCGTCGGAGAGATGGGCGGCATCGCGAAGTTCATGAGATTTCCCGGCGCGGTGCTGACCGACTCCGGCGGCTACCAGGCGATGAGTCTCGCGAAAATCAATTCCATCAGCGAGGAGGGCATTCGCTTCCGGTCGCACCTCGATGGCGCGCCGCTGATGCTGACGCCCGAGAGCGCGGTGGAAATCCAGGAGCGCCTCGGTGCCGACATCATGATGGCGCTCGACGAATGCACGCCCTTTCCCGCCGAGCGCGAGCGTGCACGCAGTTCGCTCGAGATGACCGCGCGCTGGGCGGAGCGATGTCTTCGCGCGCGACGGAGTCCGACCCAGGCGCTTTTCGGCATCGTGCAGGGAAGCATCTATGACGATCTTCGCACGATGAGCGCGCGGCAGATCACCGCATTGCCCTTCGATGGCTTCGCGACCGGAGGCCTTTCGGTGGGCGAGCCTAAAGCGGCGATGCGCGAGATGGCGGCGCTGTCCGCGTCGCAGCTTCCTGATGACAAGCCGCACTATCTGATGGGCGTGGGGACGCCGGCGGACCTCATCGCATGTATCGGGATGGGCTATGACATGTTCGATTGCGTGCTGCCGACGCGCAATGCCCGCAACGGCAGTGCGTTCACGAGCGCGGGTCGCATCTCCATAAAGCGCGCGGAGTATGCCCGCGATACCGCGCCGCTCGATAGCGACTGCGATTGTCGCCCGTGCCGGACCTTCACCCGCGCCTACCTCCGACATCTATATATGTCCGGCGAGATACTCGCGGCGCGCGCGCTGACCGAGCATAATCTATACTTTTATCGGCGCTTGATGCGGGATGCCCAAGCTGCTATCGCATCGGGCGGTTTCAAATCCTTCGCGGACGCGAGCCTTGTGCGGCTCGGCGCGGACGAAATTCATGGGGCTTCACAGGATGAAAATTGATGTGGTCGTTGTTTGAGGGGACGGCATGGGCGCAGGGGGTGGCTGCCGGCGCGCAAGGGTCGGAATACGGCACGCTGATCCAGATGGCGCCGATCGTTGGCATCATCGCGATTTTCTATTTTCTCATCATCCGGCCGCAGACGCAGAAGGCGTCGGAGCACACGAAGATGCTGGGCGGGCTGAAGAAAAATGATGAAGTGGTGACGACCGGCGGCATGATCGGACGCATCACCGAGCTGGGCGACAAAGTTGTTACAGTCGAAGTCGCGCCGAACGTCAAGGTTCGGATCGAACGGGCGCAGGTTGCAGGTCTTTCGCCATACGGGAAGGCCGCGGCGACCAAGTCTTAATGGTAGCTTGCAAAGAAATGGAGGGTGACGCGATTGCCCTTTATCGCAGCGAAGCTTCTTTCCCTTGTCATTCTGAAGTGAGCGCGAAGCGCGAAGCTGAAGAATCTCGGAAGAGGTACTCGCTCGAACATTACTTCAGCATTCGAAAGAGGCACGCATACGATGGTGGTGTGCGGATCCTGAAGCGACATTCGGCACTTAGGCGCATCCGAGATTCTTCGGCATCGCGCTTCGCGCTCACCTCAGAATGACAGAGAAAAAAGCTTCGGAATGACAAGAGAAAAACTTCAGAGTGACAAAGTACACGCATTAGGATTTTAGGGTGGAAGCAGCAAATCAAAATTTCGCGCCGGTTCTGGTTCTCCTCTCGCTCATCGTGGCATATCTCTACCTCCATTTTACCGGCAGCAGCGGACTCAGCAGGCTCTATCTCGCCGCCCTGCTGACCGTAGTGGCGATCGTGCTTCTGCTCCCGAGCGCCAACTTCCAGCTTCCCGACCAAATCCAGCAATGGCTGCCCGGCAGCAAGATTCAGCTCGGCCTCGATTTGCAAGGCGGTACGCATTTGCTGATGGCGGTGAAGATCGAGGAAGCGGTTAAGACTCAACTCAAGCGGCGCGGCGACGACCTCAAGAAGGAACTCAAGGACAACAAGCTCGACGCCGATATCACGCAGGATCCGAACACCGGTGCGCTGCTGGTTACGCTCAAGGGCAATACCGACATCTCCGCATTCGACGACATCATTTCCAAGTCGTATCCCGACCTGACGATGTCCTCGGGTAGTACGGCGAGTGGCGCGCCTGCCTACGTACTCAAGTTCAAACCGATGCAGGCTTCTCAAATCGAATCCAACGCGATGGAACAGGCGCTGGAGACCATCCGCAATCGTATCGACCAGCTCGGCGTGCGCGAAACCACCGTCGTGAAGGAAGGGGAAAACGAAATCCTGGTCCAGCTCCCCGGCATCCAGGACCCGCAGGAGGCCAAGAACCTCATCGGCAAAACCGCGGTGCTCGAGTTCAAGCTCGAAGACGATCAGCACAGCGTCGCCGATGCGCTCAAGGACGGACCGCCTCCGGGCGACGAGATTCTCTATGGCACGCCGCAAGCCGGAGGACGTCAGCCGTACCTGGTCGAGAGCCAAACGCTGATGCAGGGTGATGTGGTCACCGATGCGCGGGTGCGTCCGGGCGGCCGCTTCGAGGGCAACTACGTCAGCGTCGAACTCGACTCGCGCGGCGCGCAGATTTTCGACACGCTCACTTCGGAAAATGTCGGCCGCAAGTTGGTCATCGCGCTCGATAACACGGTGTACTCCGATCCCGTCATCAAGGAGCGAATCCCGGGTGGACATGTGCAGATCACCGGACGCTTCTCGCTGCAGGAGGCGCATAACCTCGTCATCGTGCTGAAGTCGGGCGCGCTGCCGGCGCCCATCGAGTTCGAGGAAGAGCGCACCGTCGGACCGTCGCTGGGACGCGATTCGATCCGTGCCGGCGAAATCTCGTTCATCGTCGGAGCGGCATTCGTGCTGGTCTTCATGGCGGTCTATTACGATCGCGCGGGGATTCTCGCCGACTTCGGCCTCACCCTGAACATCCTGCTGCTGCTGTGCATGATGGCGGCGCTGGGCGCGACACTCACGCTGCCCGGCATCGCGGGGATCGTGCTTACATTAGGTATGTCCGTCGACGCGAACGTGTTGGTGAACGAGCGGATGCGCGAGGAACTCCGCAACGGCAAAACTCCTCGCGAGGCGGTGAAGCTTGGCTATCAGCGCGCGTGGGATGCGATTCGCGATTCGAACATCTCCACCTTCATGGCAGGGGTGATTTTGTTTCTGTACGGCGGTACCGGTCCAGTGAAGGGCTTCGCGGTCACGCTCTGCGTCGGGGTGCTGACCGGACTGTTCTCATGCATAGTCGTAACGCGGGCGTGGTATGATTACCTGATCTCGATCCGTAAGTTAAATACGATAAGCGTCTAAAAGATAGTAGAAGAGTGTATTAACGATAGCAGGCTAGTTGGTCGATAGATGCCGACAGCTAGTCGAAATGTTCAAAAACTCCCTCAAACACGTTCATTGCGGGTTGGCCCGCCCAGTAAGCTGAACTAAACTTGACAGCGCCAAGAGGCACGTATTAGTAGAAGCGCTTCAACGAGGCATCGAGGTCGAGAGCGTCGTGTTGGACTGACGATGGCCGATAGAGACGATATCCTTTTGAATTCGCGGGAGGTTGCGTTCCTCCTCGACATGAGCCCGGACACGGTGAACGAGTTCGCGCGCCGCAACATCCTGCCCGCATTCAAAAAGGGTCGGCAATGGCGGTTTCGCAAGCGCGACATTACGTCTGCCAAGCGTCAGCTCGCGCGAGGAATCAACGCGGCCGCCTGAGGTCATGCGCAGATCGCTCGGGGCGGAGCGGACTGCGGAAGCCTTTGCATTTTTTCTTCCCGCATAACCAGGGTCAGAGGAACGAGCGATGGGCGAACCGCACGAGAGCCGGGTCTATTCTGACCTCGCGATAATTTACGACTCGATCTTCGGCAGGATGTTCGTCGATAGCGAACACTCCGTCATCGACAGCCTCAAGCTGCGGCCCAATCAGCGCGTGCTGGAGGTGGGAGTCGGCACCGGCATCTCGCTCGGTGCTTATCCTCCTTACGTGCACGTGGTCGGCATCGATCCATCGGCCGATATGCTCGCGCAGGCGGAGAAAAAAGCGCGTGAGAACAAATGGACCAACATCGAGCTGAAGCAGGGCGACGCGCTCAATCTCGGGTTCCCCGACAACAGCTTCGATGACGTCACGACCTTCCACGTGATGACGGTGGTGCCGGATCCGGTGCAGATGATGCGCGAGATGATCCGCGTGTGTAAGCCCGGCGGGCGCATCGTGATCATCAATCATTTTGGCAGCGAGAATCCTTTCCTCTATGCGCTGGTCGCGATGATGAATCCCATCACGCGCCATCTCGGATGGACGACGCGACTGCGCGCGCGCCACGTGCTGGATGGACAGCCGTTGGTCGTCGAGCGCAATCAGCGGGTTTCGAAGCTATCGGTGCATCGGCTGATCGTCGCCAGGAAGGCGTAAGAGCCAGACAAAACACAGAGGCACAGAGAGCACAGAGTCGGACAATCAGATGCGGACCGCAGCGGTCCTGCTTGGAAATTTTTCCAGCAGGGCCTTCCGAGGCCCGCATCTTTTTCCGGCTCTGCGTCCTCCTGTGCCTCTGTGTTTTGTCTGGGCTCTTATGCGCCCTGCACCACGATGACGCATCGATCGCCTTCGGGTACTTCATCGAGCGGAAGCCGAATCTCGTCGGCGAGTTTCTTTCCGACGATCAGCAAACGTCCCGGACTCTGATGCAGTAGCTGCTCGAGGCTGCGCTCGCTCAGCACGTCGCTATGGAAGCGGCGCCCGAGGCTGCGGCGCGCATTGCGCAGGATATCGGCCATATCGTCTTGCTCGTCGGGCTGGCTCACGGTGCTGGAAACCAGCAGCGCGCGCAGCTTCGCGTTGCTCGATCGCGTGATACGCACCGCGAGGTCGAGCGCCGCGCGCCCATCGTGGCCGGAATCGACCGCAGCATAAATCCGCTCGAAGGGCTGATCGGTCCCCTGGATGAAAACCCCGACGTGGACCGGCGCAGTGCGCCCGGTCGCGAAGACGTCGTGCACCACACCGCCCATCGTGTCGTGGCCCGAGGCCGCGCGATGATAGCCGAGCAGGATCCATGCGACGTTCGCCTCGCGCGCTTCGGCGATGATGTCTGCGCCGGCGTTGGACGACCACACCGCGTGAGGTGCGATAGGGACGCCGTGCGCTGCGGCATACTCCCGTGCCGTCGTGAGGGCAGGGGGATGAGGAGGTGAGCCGGACGATGCGTTGCGACTTTCGCGGCGAACGAACGCCACCACGCGGATGGGCGGATCATCAGGCGCGGTCGCCGCGAACGCGACCGCCAGCAGGGGCGCGACTCCATCCGGATTGGCGACGGGCACCAGCAGCCCGCGTCGGGATGGAAGCACAGCGGTGTCGGCTCTTTCCAAACATTAATATCCTGTGCAATGCGCGAATCTAAATCCAGAGATGCGGGTAGCCCCGCAGGGTCTATCCGCCAAGTTTCCTCTATCAGCGCTTTCCGTCCTTCACATCGGATTGTCAAAACCCCGTGAGTCAGCCGCCGGATGTCGGCGAGTATCGCGAACGCTTCGTCGCGACGGCTTGCGATGCGAGCAATCGCGCGAGGTTGCTGGTCGCGCGCAACTCACCTTTTCGAAAATCCAGGCCCTGCAGTTAAATGCTGCCGTCGTTCGCGATCTCGACCCACGTCGGGGCGTGGTCGCTCGCCTTTTCCCAGCCGCGGATTTCGCGATCAACGCCGGCGCCGCGTAGCCGGGCGCCGACTGACGGGCTAAGAAGCACATGATCGATGCGCAGATCCGGCATCGCGCCCGAAGGCATTTCGAAAGTAGTCCCAAAAGGTATAAATGCGTTCGCCGGGATGCAGTTTCCGTATCGCGTCCGTCCAGCCTTGAGAGACAAGGTGAGCAAATGCTTCGCGAACTTCAGGGCGAAAGAGTGCATCGTCGACCCACCGTTCTGGTTTGTAAACATCGAGGTCGGTCGGCATGACGTTGTAGTCGCCGGCAAGGACGATGGGCGCATTCGTCGCGAGCAGAGTCGTCGGCGTGCTGCATCAAGCGCTCGAACCAGCGAAGTTTGTAATCGAACTTCGGACCCGGCGCCGGGTTGCCGTTGGGAAGATATAGGCAGCCAACAACAAGGCCGCCGATGCGCGCTTCAATGTAGCGGCTATGGATGTCGTCGGGATCGCCGGGCAGCCCGCGACGGTTTTCAATCGGGTCAAGCCCGCGCGCCAGAATGGCGACGCCGTTCCAGCTTTTCTGCCCATGCCAGATTGCGCCGTAACCCGCCTGGCGAATAGCTGCTTCTGGAAATTTCTCCTGCGGCGCCTTCAATTCCTGAAGGCACGCCACATCGGGCTTGTATTCGGCAAGCCAGCGCAAAAGTACCGGAAGCCGACCGTTGACGCCGTTGACGTTGAAGGTCGCGATTTTCATAGCTCCTGCGTCGCTGTCGGGCGCCTTTCAATGAATGGACGGCGATCCGTCGACCAAACGAACTCAATGGACTGACGAGTGCAGAGATAGCCGGAAAGTTCGTCCCCGCATCTGGGAGACGGCGGTTATCTTTGAAACGATGGTCCCGCGAAGCCCCTCGGCGGCAGGGCGTTGGTTTCCGAATCCTGCGTCAGCCGAATCGATTCACCCGCGATCGCTCCGCCATCGACCACCATTGCCGCACCAGTGATCCATTCGGATTCATCCGATGCGAGAAACAGCGCCATGTTCGCAATGTCAAACGGACCGCCTGCACGCTTGATCGGCTGCGCTTTAGCCAACGCCCGTTCCATGATCTTCTCGCCGCCCGGCGTAGTTCCATACAGAATCGGGGTGTTGATTCCGCCGGGGCAAATGCAATTGACCCGAATCCTGTCGGGGCCGAGCTGGATCGCCGCGGAGCGCGTGATGTTGACCACCGCGGCCTTGGCTCCCGAGTACGCGTGGATCCCGTCGTATCCTTGAAGACCTGCAAGTGACGCAGTCGAGATGATCGAGCCGCCGCCCTGATTGCGCATGATTGGAATCGAGTGTTTGATGCCGAGGAACACGCCGCGTACGAGAACCGCGAAGGTCTTGTCCCAGTCCTCTACCGTGATGTTTTCGATCGGTCCAACCGCCCCGCCAAGGCCAGCGTTGTTGTAGGTAATGTCGAGGCGGCCGAACTCCTTGACCGCACGATCGATCATCGCCTTGACCTGCTCCTCCGAGCTGACGTCGGCCTTCTGGAAGACCGCGTTACCGCCGTTCTCTTTGCATTCGCGGACCACGGACTCGCCGCCCGTGACGTTGAGATCGGCCACTACGACCGAGGCGCCTTCCTGCGAGAATCGAATCGCTGTAGCGCGTCCCATCCCGCTCGCGGCGCCGGTGATTACGGCCACTTTGTTTTCAAGCCTGCGCATTTCTCGTGCTCCATCCGGATAGTCTCGGCGCGAGGTCCGCGCCCCGGGGACGTTCGCGTTTGTATATCAATCTTACCGGGATACCAAGGAGATTTACCCGTTCAACTCGTCGAGCAGCGCCTTGGCGTCTTTCAAATCGGCGGTGTCGAAGCCCTCGGTGAACCAGCCGTAGATGTCGGCGAGCATCGCGCGCGCCTCGTCGACGCGATTGGTATCGCGCAGTAGTCGCGCCAGGCTGCAGGCCGCGCGCAACTCCAGGGATTTTGCACCCTGCTGGCGCGCAATCTCGATCGCTTGTTCCAATGAGGCTCTCGCCGAGATGGGATCGGAAGGGCTCTGATGGAGGAACAGCTCGCCGCGGATTCGATGAATCTCCGCTTCCCAGAAACATTCGCCGCTGCGATGGACCAGGTCCAGGGCTTCGACTATCGCCCTCAAACCGTCCGGAATGCGTCCGGCTCGCAGGCACGCGTCGGCGAGAGTCGCGAGACCGAGCGTGAGCCACAATTCCTCTCGGTTGGCGGAAAGCGCATCGGTTTCTTCGCGTATCTGCCCCACTCCCTCCTCCGTTCTTCCAAGCTCGGTCAAGGCCCATCCTTTGATGACTCGCGCATGACGCAGAATGTAAAGGAATCCCACGTCCTCCGCTGTGTTTATCGCGGCCTCGGCGATTTCAAGCGCAAGCTTCGGTTCCAGCATCATGCGATGAACCTGTGCCTTCTCGTATAACGCGAAAGCCGTTGAGATGGTGTCTCCAAGTTCCTTCGCAAGTGAAACGGTACGGTCCAAGTATCGCCGCGCCGCGTCGGGACGACCCCGCAGCCATGACAACCGCGCGTACCATGCATAACCGCACACGGCCGGATGATGAGCGCTGTAGAGAGGGATGGCAGCCGAACGAAGCTTCGACTCGAACAGCTCGAGCCCTCTCTCGACATGGTGTTGCGAGATCTCCAGTTCACCCGCGGAAAGCGCCACCGACCAGTCATGATGGACAGCCTCAAGCACGAAAACCGGATCAGGGTGGCGATCGACGAACTTCCAGATCTGCTTTAATCGCGCGCGGGCGGCGCTCAAGTTGCCACCGACGTAGACCAGTCCGAATAATCCAACCAATAGCGCGAACTGTTGCTCCCGTGTGGCACCAGTCTCAGCGAGCTGCTCAGCGCGAAGATAGGCCCGCTCGGTTTCCGGCGCCGCCCACCCTTTCGTGGCCATCAGCACCGGACCGAGGCTGGTCTGGAGCGCGAATTCGCGCCGGTCCCTGTCACGGCCGGGCGGCATGCGTTCAAGAAATTCCAGAGCGGCCGTGAAACTCTGCAACGCTTCGACGTATGCCGAGCGTCGAACCCCTTGGAGGCCAGCGCGCTCGTGATACTCGAGAGCCTTGGCCGAATTTCCGCTGCGGCCGAAATGGTGCGCCAGTTCCGCCAGACGATCGTCGAGATGGTCTCGATAAAGGCTTTCAATCGCTTGCCCGGTTCGATCGTGGAGTACCCGCCGCCGCTCCATCAGCACCGAATTGTTGGAGACCTCCTGAGTCAGCGCGTGCTTGAAGACATATTCGGTGTCGCCCACCGCCGGTTGCTCATAGATGAACTCGCCGAGCTGGAGGTCATTGAGCATCCGATCGAGTTCTTCATCGGGTTTGGAGACGACTGCGCGAATCAGCGACATCGGGAACTCGCGCCCGATGACCGATAGCGTTTGCAATAGATCCTTGGCATCGGCAGGCAGCCGATCGATACGCGAGGCGAGGATCGCCTGCACGGTCGGAGGAATCTTGAGATCGCGGATAGGCTTGGTGAGCTTCACGATGCCGTTGCGAACCAGCGCACCCTCATCGAGCAGCGCCTGCACCGTCTCTTCCATGAAAAACGGGTTGCCCTCGGTCTTCTCGACCACCAACTGCTTGAGCGGCGCAAGATCGTCGCTACTGCCGAGCAGCGCGGTCAACATCTCGTCGGCTGATTCCCTGCCGAGCGGATCGAGTCTTAGCCGCGTGTAGTAGGTCTTCGATCCCCACCGATGCGCATACTCGGGACGGTAGTTCGCCAGCAGCAGGAGCTTGGCGCTGGCGATCGAATCGGCGAGGAGGTTCAGGAGCGCCTGGGTCTCGCCGTCGATCCAATGCAGGTCTTCGAAGATTACCATCAGCGGCTGATTAAGCGACTCACGCAGTAGTATCCGCTTGATCGCGTCGAGGGTGCGCTGCTTCTTGACCTGCCCATCCATCTGCGCGAGCGGATCCTTCTTCTGCTGTTGGCGCAGATATTCGTCCAGCCGATCGAAGTTCTGCTCCCATTCGTGACGGGGATCGCCGGTGTCCGTGATTCCCAACAGCGCGAAAATGTAGGGCCGAGCATCTTCCAGCGACGGATCCAGAATTGCGAGCCGCCCCGCGATCTTCTCCCGCCGGCTGCGGCCATCGTCCTCATCGGTAATCTTGAAGTAGCTGCAGAGCAGCTCGATGACGGGTTGGTAAGCGCTCGCTTTGCCGTGCGACACCGAGAAGGTCTCCAGCACCATCCAGCCCGATTGATTCTTGGCCTTGAATTCGAAGAACAAGCGCGACTTGCCGGTGCCTGCTTCGGCAACGGCCGCGACGATCTGGCCATGGCCCGATTTCGCCAGTTCGGCCGCATGCTTCATCGCTTCCATCTCGCGCTCGCGTCCGACGAACTTCGTGAGCCCGCGCCCGGCCGCCCGCTGAAGCCGCGTGCGAAGTGGCCCGAGCCCGACTACCTCGAAAACGTTGATGGGCTCGGTGACGCCTTTGACGCGCGTCGGTCCCAACGCTTTGAAGTTGAAAAATCCCGCGCACAATTTCTGCGTCGTCTCGGTGACCGCGATCGATCCAGTCGGCGCCAACGTCTGCATCCGCGAGGCGAGGCTGGTCGAATGCCCGATCGGCGTGTACTCGGTGTGCCCGTCGCCGGTCTTGATGGTGCGCACTACTACCTCGCCGGTGTTGATGCCGACGCGCGCTTCGATCGGAGGATTGCCCGCCTCGCGCAGTTTGGTGGAATAGCGGCGCATCTCTTCTTGCATGCGGAGCGCGGCATAGAGCGCGCGTTGCGGATGGTCCTCGTGCGCGAGCGGCGCCCCAAACAGCGCGAAGATGCCGTCGCCGGTCGATTGCACGATATAGCCATCGTAGCGATGGACCGCATCGATCATCAGCTTGAGCGCGGGATCGACGAGCGCACGTGCTTCCTCGGGATCGAGGTCCTCCATCAGATCCATCGATCCTTTGATATCTGCGAACAGTGCGGTGACCGTCTTGCGTTCGCCGTCGATGGCGCCGGTGTCGACAACCTCGGGCGAAACCAGAATCGGGTTCTTCTCTGGCGAGACATTGAGCGGGGCGGCGCATTGCGAACAGAAGCGCGCGCCGGCGGCGTTCTCGGCGCCGCATTTTGCACATACAGAAGCGAGCGGCGCGGCGCACTGATTGCAGAACCTTGATCCGGGCGAGTTCTCGCTCGCGCATTTGGCGCAGCGCATATTTGGTCAGCTAATCCTGAATGCGCGGCCTGTGTATGTCCACCTCGTGCAGGCCTACAAATAAGGCAACGGTGGTGCGTCGGCTTTCAGCATCAGCGCGCCGAGATGCTCGAGGAGACGGCGCTGCACCGCGAAATGCTGGCATAGCGTTTCGATATCGCGCAGCGCTCGATCGAACGGGCCGCGTTGGGCATAGATGGCGTTGCCGCCCACGACATCGTAGAGCATGCGAATGACTTCGCGCGCGGCGTGCGCCGAATTGATTCGCGCCAGCGCCATATCGATGCTTTCCTTCTGGGTCAGCTTTTCGCGCGCGTTGAGCCGCTTCCAATGCCGCTCCAACGATGAGTAGGCATACGCGCGCGCGGCGCCGAGAATCATCTCCGCTTCGGCGATCGCCGTCTGAACACGCGCGGTGTTCTTGTAGAGCCTCTCCGACGGCAACTCGACCTTGGTCTGCATCACCTCGGTCACCTGATCGATCATCGCGCGCGCCATGCCGAGCAGGACGCCATACACCTTGTGAACGAAGTTGAGCGGATGGCGATAGAGAGTACCGTCGCGCTTGGCCGGCTCCGCAAAACTGAAACTGTGCTCCTCGGGAATGAACAGATTCGACGTGCGGAAGTCATAGCTGCCGGTTCCGCGCATCCCCGTCGTAGTCCAAGTATCGAGAACCTCAAACGATGACGCCGGCGCCAGCATGAGGCGCATCGGGGCGTTGCCGTCTTTCGCGGGAGCGCCATTTTCGAACACGATGCAGGCGGCCATCACGACATCGGCATGTTTGATTCCCGAGGCGAACGGCCATTGCCCGCCGATGCGATAGCCGCCCTCGACGCGATCCGCGCGGGCGGGCGTAACCGATCCCGCCGTTACCATATCGAGGTGCGGATAAAGTTTGCGCGCGACCGCATCATCGAGAAAGGCGGAGAAGAATCCCGAATCGCATCCGATCGCGATGCACCATCCGGCCGACGCGTTGGCGCGCGCGACCTCCTCGATCACCTCATTGATCTCGATGGTGCTGAGTTCCGGGCCACCCCAGCTTTTCGGCATCGAGATGCGAAACACGCCGGCCTCGCGCATGCGCGTGGCGACCTCGGGCGGCAGCGTGCGTGCCGCCTCGATCGCGTAGGCCTTCTCGCGCAGGAACGGGCCGAGTTCGCGCGCGTTCTTATAGATGTCCGCGACGCTCATCGGAGCGCCGGCTTGTAGCGATGTGGCATCCGTCTGATTGGGCATGGAATCGCACCTGCCTTTTTGGCTGCGAAATAATAACGCCACGCGGTATCGCGTTGACAATTCTTCCGGCCATCGATAGGTCTTAGCGCGGACTTCCGCGCGGCGAACTAATGAGCGATCCGACTGATAAATCGAATGACCGATCGGCCGAAAAATCCGCCGCGCAGCGGGACGAGGAGAGTACCGATCGCGAGATTGAAGACCTCGCGAAAGAACTCGCCGATAAGCTGCGCAGCCTCAAAAATCGCGACGAGCTGACCGACTACGCAGTGAGCCTCCTCAAGGAAAGCAACGAGGAGGCGGACCAGAAGGAATATCAGAAAAGGACCATCGCGCGCGCCGGCAAGGGCGACCCGTTCAATCCGATCGCATTTGGAATCCCGCTGCTCGTGATCGGCGTCGTGCTATGCGCGACCGGCATCCTGATCGGACCGGGACTCGGCGTGATCGGAATCGGCGTTCTGATGGTGCTCTACGGGTTGGTCGTGTCGGTATTCAGCCGGCGCACGAAGCGATCCGAATGAGGAGTTCCATCAGCAGGGATTTATTGCGCACCCGGACCGCAATTAGATATTCTTACGTCCGCTCGATACCGAAGTTGCGCATCGGGCGTTTGAAAAGTATCGAGTCTTTTAGCTAATCATCAAGATCGGCATCGACATTGAAATAATCGACAAACGATCGGGAAGGGAAGGGCTGCCGCGAAGGAGCCGTTAGTTCAGGATGGCCAAATTCGACTGGGAAGAAACCAAGCGGCAGATTGTCGAGTCGCAGGCGTGGCAATCTATCTTCCGCCACGGCTACGAGGACACCCCGCGCAACCGCATCCTTATGGTGTCGGGCAACATCTGGTTGCACCTGCATCCATCGAAGGTGCAGAAGCATACGGTGCGGCTGCGCTTCACCTGGTGCATGGGCGGCATCACGTTTCTGCTGTTCCTCGTAACCGTGATCACCGGCGTCTACCTGATGTTCTACTACCGGCCGACCGCCGAATACGCATACGCGGACATGAAGTATCTCGAATTCGATATGCCGTTCGGGATGCTGATGCGCAACATGCATCGATGGGCCGCACACGGCATGGTCATCGCGGTATGGCTGCATATGTTTCGCGTCTTCATGACCGGATCGTACAAGCCGCCGCGCGAGTTCAACTGGGTGGTCGGCGTCATCCTGCTGGTGCTGACGCTGCTGCTCTCTTTCACCGGATATCTGTTGCCATGGGATCAGCTTTCGATTTGGGCGGTAACCGTCGGATCGAACATGGCGCGCGCCACGCCGCTATTGGGACACGGCGGCCCGTTCCACGAGGTGATGGGCGTCAATCCGATTTACGATGCGCGCGCGTTCATCTTCGGTGGCGCGGAAATCGGGCCGCACACGCTGCTGCGCTTCTACATCCTGCACTGCATCTTCTTCCCCTTGGTGGCGAGCCTGTTCATGGCGGTGCACTTCTGGCGCATTCGGCGCGATGGAATGTCGGGGCCGCTCTAGGGGTGCGGGCGAACGATGGGTGATTTGTTTTCAGGAATTCTGCGCACGGGAATCGTGCGGGTTCTGTTCGTGCCGACCGTGATGGGGCTTATCATATTTGGGTTGTGGACGTTGGCGAAGCCGCCCAAGGACCTCGATGAGGAGGACAATCACGCGCACAGTTAGTCGTCGCGCGGAGGGTTGATCATGGCTACCGAAGGTAGTGGACCAGTAATGCGAGCGGCGGGTGCCGCGGCGTCCGGCGGTACAGCGCGAGCGATCGCGCCGGCGGGCGGCGTAAAGCGCACCGAGGTTCCGATCAAGAAAGCCGGCTCCGGCATCGAGGAGAAGCTGCATACGTGGCCGTTCCTCGTGCGCAATGAATTCCTGATGTCGCTGCTGGTCGTCGCGGTGCTGACGATCTGGTCGCTCACCATCAATGCGCCGCTGGAAGAGCCGAGCAATCCGACCCGCACGCCGAACCCGTCGAAGGCGCCATGGTACTTCCTGGGCTTGCAGGAAATGCTGGTGTTCTTCGATCCGTGGTATGCGGGCGTGGTGCTGCCCAGCTTTATCATCGTCGGCCTGATGCTGATTCCATATCTCGACATCAATCCGAAAGGGAACGGCTACTATACATTCCGCGAGCGCAAGTTCGAGATCCTGACCTTCTTCTTCGGATTCCACATCCTATGGGTTTCGTTCATCATCATCGGAACTTTCTTCCGCGGGCCCGGATGGAACTGGTTCTGGCCCGGACAGATTTGGGATCCGCATCTGGTCGAGGCGCTGACCAACGTCGATTTGCCGTACCTGTTCGGATTCCGCGACTACACCTTGTCGGCGCTATTCGGCTTGACCGTGATAGGACTGTATTTCGTGGTAGGCTACGCGGGATTTTATTGGTGGATCAGACGAAGACCTGCGAATGACCCATGGTCGGCATTCCCCGGCGGAGGCAAGGAAGTCCTGGAAGCGTGGGGGCCGGTGCGATTCGGCATTACGGGATTCCTGTTCATCGCTATGCTCGGCGTCGTTGTGAAGATGGCGCTGCGCCACGCATTCAACATCAAGTACATCCTGGTGACCCCCTGGATTAACATCTGAGAATAAACATCTGGAACTAGATATCTGAGAAAAACATCTGAGTGTTCTTCCTTGCCAAAACCCTCGAGGCGATCGGGTGCGTCGACGTACTGTTCGCGTTATGGGTCGGGATAACCGAGCCGCATGGGATGGGGCGTGAGTTCGAGATCACCGGCGTCGGCATTCTGGTCTTTGTTCTGGGCGTCGCGATCGAGCACTACTTTGGCGAGCAACTATAAAAATCGATGCGCAAGGTTCTTTCCGTGGCAGGTGTGAGATAGATGGCTGGCAGACCGGGACTCGATCCCATCGAAGAGGGAAAATCGTTCAGCGCGCTTTTCGTACTCATGATCGCCGTGCTGCTGGTCAGCGCAATCTGGGCAATCTGGGACGACAACATCTCGCGCCGGCCGTGGAAGGAATACCAGGTCGAATTCGATCGCCTCGCCTACAACAAGTACATGAAGGATGTTGCCGATGAGCAGAAGAAGCTCAACGACAACGCCGACTACGTCAAGGACATCAAGGATCTGGGCGAGGCGAAACGCCAGCTCGATTCCGGCGAGACCCAGCGCAAACTCGACGACCTCGCATCCCAGGAGGTCAAGCTCAAGAACATCGCCGATGACAAGGACCAGGCGGTGCGCTTCACCAAGTCGATCCTGACCGAGCGCATGTATGACTACAATCATGCGGTCCAGACCAAGGAAGATGCCACGCCGATCTGGAGTGACATCCAGAAGCTGCAGAAGGAACTTGACGGCGAGAATGCCGAGTCCGACACCGCCAAGAAGAACCTCCAGGACGTTAAGAATCAGGTCGATAAGATAAACTCCCAGGTCACCGATCTCACCGAGAAACTCAAGGTGATGACCAAGACGCGCGACGACCTGGTGGACAAGGCCGACACCTACATGATCCCGATCAAGTTCGGCGGCCGGACCATCGCGCGCTATCCCAAAATTCCGAAGATCCAGCAGACCGCGATTGATGACTTCGATCGCAACGCCTTCGATGAAGCTATCGCGCGAGTCGATCGATGCGAAAGCTGTCATATGGGCATCGATAAGAAGGGCTTCGAGGATGCGCCGCAGCCCTTTCGCACCCATTCGAATTTCGAAGCGATTATCCTGAAGCATCCGCCCGAGAAGACCGGATGCACTCCTTGCCACGAGGGCCAGGGACCGGCCGTCAACTCCATCGCGATGGCGCATGGCACCGTCGAGCATTGGGAGCATCCGCTTTTGAACGGCGAGGAAATGCAGTCGCGATGCATCTCGTGTCACATCGACGTCGGCTCGCTGCGCAACAAGGAAGGCAATCAGATCGCGATCAACTGGGTGAACGGCGAGCGCGACTTCCAGCAGCTCGGATGCCCCGCGTGTCATCTCGTTGCGAGCTACGAAGACATGCCGAAGATCGGACCGTTTCTGAAACTCGCGTCCGTCAAGCTCGATCCGTCGTGGACCGTACGATGGATTACTAATCCGCATATCTTCAGGCCGCACACCCGGATGCCGAATTTTATGTTCAGCACCGAACAGGCGACCCAGATTGCTTCTTACATCTTCGATAGCTCAAAGAAGGACGGCGACGATTGGAACACGGCTCATCCCGCGCCCGCGGAGCTTCAAGGCGCGCTAGGTAATGCCGCATTGGTTGAAGAAGGCAAAGGACTCTTCGAGTCGGTAGGTTGCAAAGGCTGCCACTCCATAGATCCTAATGCCTATGGTGCTCCCGTCGGCGACGCAGATAATTTCAAGCCCAACGAAGCGCGTACTACCAAGGACTTCGCACCTAACCTTTCGAACATCGCAGAGAAGACCGATGCGCGATGGGTCTGGTGGTGGATCAAGGATCCTACGAACTATGCGGCGCATCCGGCTATGCCATCATTGCGCCTTAGCGATCACGAAGCTCTGGCACTGACAGCCTTCCTGATGACGCATGGCGAGAAGAAAGAGGACCCCGGCGTAGACGTAGCGCTGAAGGATCCCGGGAACATCAAGCAGGGCGAAGCACTGGTGCGTAAGTACGGATGCTTCGGTTGCCATGAGATCAACGGCATGGAGCATGAGTCGCGCATCGGAGTAGAGCTGTCTACCGAAGGCTCCAAGCACGTCGACGAACTTTTCTTCGGCAATCACACCGACATTCCAGAGACCTGGAACGACTGGATGTACAACAAGATCAAAAATCCCCGGACCTATCAGACCAAGGACGTCGAGCAGGTCATGCCGAACTTCGACCTGCAGGACCAGGACATCAAGGACCTGCGCGTCTTTATCGCAAGCCTCCACGAGGGCAAGGTGCTGGAGCGCTATCGCGCGCCGGGCAGTGCGCATCAGGAACAGATCGTGATGGGCCGGCGCGATGTGAACTATCGTAACTGCGTCGGATGCCACATCATTGAAAATCGCGGCGGTTTTATTCGCCGCTTCTATCCGCCCGACCAGATCAACCTGGCGCCTCCGATCCTAAATGGTGAGGGCGCCAAGGTGCAGCCTGAGTGGCTGTTCAGCTTCCTGCAGAGCCCCACACCGATAAGGCCGTGGCTCAAAATCCGGATGCCGACCTTCCACGTCGACAATCACGAAGGCGACACGCTGGTGGATTACTTCACCTCGATGGCGGACCTGCAGGTGCCGTTCGTCTACCTCAATACGAATCTGCTTCCCGCCGCCGACCTCGACGCCGGCGCCAAGCTCATGACGAAGGACTACTTCAACTGCTTCAGCTGCCATCAGCAGGGCGATAAGCATCCTGAAGGACCGTCTGAGGGATGGGCGCCTGACTTAGGTCTGGCTCATGCGCGCCTCAATCCGGAATGGATTCCAACCTGGCTGAAGGATCCGCAGGCGATCCAGCCCGGCACCAAGATGCCATCGTTCTATCCGGGCGGTCCCGATGACATCCTTAAGGGCAACGAGGAAGAGCAACGCAAGGCGATTCGCGACTACATCTTTTGGTTCGGAACTCATCCCGGGCAGTCGCTGCCATCGCAAGTCGCCAGTCCGCAGCCTGTTAAGCCCGCGCCTGCGAATAAGCAGAAGGTTAGTGACAACAATAGGAAGTCAGTAACAGCATCTTAACATAGGTCCGATCACCCTCAGGAGGAAGTCAGAATGAAACGTTTTGTAGTCATCACCGCAGCATGTGCAGCGGTGGCGCTAGGTATGAGTTTCAATGCTATCAGCGCGAACGCCGCCGGAGGTACTATCAGCGGTACCGTCAAATATGATGGAACTCCGCCTGCACCCAAGCCGGTCGAAGTCACCAAGGACAAAGAAGTCTGCGGACTCACGAAGCACTTCAATGAAGACCTGCTAGTAGATAGCGGCGGCGGGATCGCCAATGCCGTGGTGATCGTGAAAGGCGCCAAAGGCGACCTCAAGCCGGAGAGTGTGACCTTCGATCAGAAGGGCTGCCGCTACGAACCGCACGTTCTGGCATTTCCGGCCGGTAGCACCATCAAGATCATGAATGATGACGGCATCCTGCATAACATCCATACCTACTCGACCGTAAATCCTTCCTTCAACGCGGCGCAGCCGAAGTTCAAGAAGGAGATGGACAAGGTTATAGAGAAGCCCGAGGTGATCAAGGTCACCTGCGATGCGCATGGCTGGATGCATGGATGGTGGGTCTCGACCGACACGCCATACTATGCGGTTACCGACGACAAGGGTAGCTACACTATCAAGGACGTACCTCCGGGAAACTACACCGTCGAGGTATGGCAGGAGAAGCTCGGCACCGAGGACGAGAAGGCCGACGTAAAGGATGGCGGAACTTCCAACGTCAACTTCTCGTTGAAGCCTAAGGCCTAGTGGATCGCTTACGGCAATGATTTGCAACGGGCGCCGAGTCATCGGCGCCCGTTTTCTTTTACTGCACCCGCGCGTCGAAGGATGCCGTTTCGATGCGGCCGGCGCGTTTGAATTGCAGGAAGATCCGGTACAGACCCGGCTTCGGGAAGCCATAAGGAATCGATAGCTCCGGCGCAATCTTATCCGTCGCCGTTTTCATGTCGGTCATCGTGGAAGGGTCCGCGCTCGCCATCATCATGGAAGCCATCGACGCCGAGCCCGACGGATGCACATGCGCGAACACGCTCAGATCGTCGCGAATGATCTCCGCGTGTACCGACATCCCCATGTAAGGCTCGAGGTCACTGGCCGGCGCTCCGTTTTTGTCTTCCACTTCGAATTCGAGGATCATCGGAACATTCGCTTTGAGCGGCGCGCTGTCGCGCTTCCAGATTACTTGCGTGCCATCGGCGAGTGTCGAAGTTGTGGTGTCGTTCGCGTGTGGCGTCAGCGAGGGCGCGATGCCTTCGGAATCATCTCCGCTCATTGCCGGTCCCGCGACATTGGGCATGTCGATGGTGCCGACCAGCGTCCACGGGAATCCATACTTGTCGACGATGTCGGCGAAAACTTCGTAATGTCCTGTCTCGATCGCCGGCAGATTCTCTTCGAAGGTCCCGCGCGCGGTCCGCTCCGGATGCAGATGCCAAACGCGATCGAATCCGGGCGTGCGCACGAGAAAGAGGTGCATGATGTGGCCGTGGTCGGGGACCAGATCCGCGACCTTCTCGTTGTTGAGCCAAATCTTATCGGTAGGACGAATCGAAATTCGGTTGCCCGTCAGCGTCACCGCGCACTTTGGCGATTTGAAGAATTTCGCCAGCGTCGCGTACGCGTTGGCATCGGCGCTCCACCATGCGAATGCGCCGTAGAAAAGCAGCGCCACGACGACCGACATGATCGCCATCGCGCGCAACCCGCGGCGTCGATATTCCGGCGACACCTCGGCGCCGGGTGCGACGCGCGATTCGCCTGCGGCCGCGCCTACGATCGCGATCGCACCAAGCCCGAGGCCGATGACGAGCACCAGCAGCAACCCGCCCAATGCTTTCGGCATCGCGAGGACCGCCTGTCCGAACGATGCGACCGGTACCGACAACTGCGCAGGACCCTGCGTGCCTTGCACATTGAGCTGCACGCGCAGCGAGCCATACTGCATCAGCCACAAACTCGAAGTAAAAAATCGCGGGTCGCTCTGCGACCGCTTTGCGATGTCGGGCACCGGCATGTACTTCGAACCGGCGCCAGTGAGGTTCGCGACTGCGGTGCGAATCTCGCGGACGTCATCGGAGCGGCTGCGCACTTCGACTTCCGCGACGCCCGGAATCACCTGAGGCATACGTACAGTCACGAACAGATGATACGGGCCCGCGTCGCCTTCATAGAAAACGTTGGGACTGCCGACGTGTGCGGAGGCCGGATGCGCGAACGCAACCAGCATTGCAATGACGCCGAAAAATGCGAGCGCCTTCTTCACGCCTTCAGCGCTGGACCTTGCGCATCCAGTTGCCGAGCGCCATTCCGATTGAGCAGAAGACGATCGCCGTCACGAATGCAATGACCATCCCGCCATAGAAGGCTGCCTGCGTCTTGTCCATCCGCGCCAAGTGATACGGGTTGTATAAGATGTTCGCCGGATCGAAGTATCCGAAATAGGTGGTGCCGAAGATGCGATTGCGCGCGAGCGGCGACATCAGGAAATCCGCGAACGGCCACTGCGCCACGATAAAGACAGCGAGGTAGACGCATCCCGCGGCGATGGCGGATTTCCAACTACCCCAGCGCTCGCCCATCCGCTGTCGCAGCAGGTCGAGCGCGAACCCCGGCACGATCAGCAGCGTCGGGAACCACAGCGGAATCATGTGCGTAACGTGTTGGTATACCGGGCCGAGTTTCGGCTCCGCGGGAAACAGTGGGAAGATCCACAGGAACGCGAGAAAGCCCCCGGTGTAGATGGCCGCCATCGTGGTCGCCGGCCATTTCGATTTCGAAACGCAAGTGAGCGCGATCAGGATGATGGGAAATCCGCTCGCGACCGCGCGATAAAATCCCGCGCTATGCATGAACTCCATCGAGGTCGATTCGAGCGTGAACAACGCGGCGCCGAAGATCTCGACGCCGCCGATGAAGATCAGCAGCCGATCGAGTTTGCGCTGATACTCGCCCGACGCGCGATTGACCTGCGCGCACACCAGAACCATCGCGCCCAGAGCGATCATCGCCTCGCCCAGCGCGAGGATCGAATGCGGCAGGCTGACGATTTTCACGTCGAGGCCGTATGCATTGTGCCACCAGTTGTCGAACGGCGCCGAGGTCAGCATCGCGAACGCGCCCCACGTCGCGATGAAGCATCCGAGTGGTCCGCGAAATCCCCATATCGAGACCGAAGAGTCTTTCATCTCGCGCGAGGAGCCGAAGGTGCTGGTCAGAATCGCATAGCCGCACGAGATGCCGGAGAGCACGCCCGCGAGGTACACCATCATGTGCGCGGGCGTCCAGAACGTGTCGCGTCCGATCGAGATGTGCCACGAGATGTCCCAGTACCCGCCGAACGCATCTGAGGTCACGGCCGCGGCGAGGCACCATACGTACCACGGGATCGAGGCGACGCGCGCTCGCGTCGTCGCGCGTTCCGCGATGCGAGTTTCGGTTCCGATTGTTACTGGAAAGGCGGCGTTTCCCATAAACACCTCGGGGATTTTCAGGCGACTGATTCAGGTCGACTGCGAATCCGATTTCCACTCGACCGTGACATTCGAGTTTAGCGCATCTACCGAAATTTGCGGCGCAGCCTGAAGCTTGCAGTTGTGGCCGCTGACGCACTTGCCGGTGACCACATCGAATCGAAAGCCATGCCACGGGCATTCGATGATTCCATTGGTCACGATGGTGGTGCCGAGCGGCCCCAGCGTATGCGGGCATACGGTGGCATGCGCGACCAGTTTGCCATCGAGCTCGATGATCCGAAATCGCCGTCCGCGTTCATCGATCGTCATGGGCAATCGCAATCGCACCTGCTCGAGCGTTCCGAGAATGCGCGGCGATGTCTCGGCGGCAGCGCGATTCTTTATCGCGTCGAGCTGCGCCTGCCGACCCGTCATCATCTCGACGTCTTCGTCGTAGAGACGTGTGTAGAGATTCTTGTAGAAGTCGAAAACCTCGGGCGCGCGATCCGGCGCGATGCCGGGTCCGAAAAAATCCACCACGATATGGGTCTCGCGATCGCCAACTGGGAAAGCATGCGTCCAAACTTCGCTGCCGCGGCCGGGTCCTTCGAGCGTCGAGGTGATCCAGCGTCGGCAATCGCGATCGAGCTTCAACTCGAGGACGAACGCGCGGCGCTCATCGAAGGGTTGCGCCCACACGCGCGCGCGAAAACCCCAGGCGCCGGCCTCGAGGCATTCGATCCTGGCGAAGCTGGTGCGATGCAGATAGGGCAGATGCTCCCAATCGATGGCGTTTTCATACAGCCGCCCGACGTTGACGGGAAGTTCGCGCCGATACGTCCCGACGTGCGGCACGCGACGTTCAATAGTGGTAGCGGACGTCATGAAAATGCCGACATCATCATAAACCATGGCCTTCGCACATTCTAATGCCCGTTAGGCGCGCGATCGCTGGTGTAGAGGACCGTCAGTGGGTAGATAAGATGGCATCATGATCAAACGCTTCGACCGCATCGATGTGGCTACCAGCGACCTCAACGACGCTGCCTCGATCTACGAGAAAAACTTCGGCTTCAAGGTGACGCGCTCCGGCGAGAATGCATCAGTGACGATCGGCGGCGCGGAAATTCGCCTGGCATCGGGAGCGTCGGCAGCCGATGCGATCCAGGCGAATGGTGAGGGCATGTTCGCTATATGGCTGGAGGCCGATAATCTCGATCAGGTGATCGCGTCATTGAAGATGGCAGGCATCGCGACGGACGCGATTAAGAAAGATGCGGGACGACGAACTCTCGCTATCGATCCGAAGATCGCGAATCAGGTGCCGTTGTTCATCTTCGATCGCAGGGGCTAGTAGCGCTTCGATCCCCCCATCGTGCTGCCCTCCCCAGAAAAGACGATTCACAATTCGGGCAGGAATGCCGAGCGTACCGCTTCCTCCAGTTTTTGGGTCAGCGCCTCGCGATCACCGCTCTTCAGGTTTTCGGTGGGGATGGGCGGCAGCAATGTCATCCGCATCCGGCCGCCGGGAATTGGCACTTTGGCCTCGCGAGGAAAGAACGCGCCTGAGCCGCTAATCGCCATCGGGACGCATGGCAGCTTCGACAGGATCGCGAGCCATGCCGCACCTTCCTCGAATTCGTGCACGCGGCCGTCATTGTGCCGATGGCCCTCGGAGAATACGCAGATCGGATAATTGCCTTTGCGCGCCGCCTCCAGTGCGCGCCGGATCGAGCGGCCGCCGCCCTGTCGATCCACGATGACGTGGCCGTTCTGCGCCATCGCGTAGCCGACCACCGGAATCTTCAGCAGTTCTTTTTTTGCAACGAAGCGCGTGTCGCCGGGCAGGTAAGCGAGCACCGCGAAGATGTCGAAGAAGCTCTGATGGTTCGCGACCAGCACGTAGGATTTGAGGCCGCGCAGATTCTCCAGCCCTTCGATCTCGACCTTGACCCCGCAGGTGCGGATGATCAACCACGCCCACAGCCGCGAGATGCCGGAGGTCAATTTGTTCAAGCCGAGCCGCGCGGTAATCGCCGCGCAAGGCGCGAAGACGACGGTGTAGAGCACTCCCATGGCCGTGCCGACGGCGCCCCACGCTAATTTCCAAATCGGCGTGGGATTCGAGAGGCGACCGGCTTCGACGTGATTCCCCATCGAGGGCTATTTGAGCGGTCGTCCCGCGCATTATCAAGCCCGCAAATCGTTGTCGGATGCGGCTCGCGTTGACACTACCGAATGGCGTTGATTGAATAGGATGCGAGGGGCGCGAATGGAACCAATCAGCGGACTACAACAGTTTCTAGGCATCGTCACCCAGCCGGACAACATCCCCATCATGGCGATGATGCTGCTGGTGCTGGGTTTCACCTACCTCGGCCTGAAGCAGGCGCGGCGTAACGACCAGCTCATCGAGCGCGGGCAGCGCGACAAGATCATCGAGGAGATGCGAAAGTAGACTCACGATTCGCTCTCCATCAAACTTAAACGAAAGGTTGAACTGATGCCGTTTACTATCATCGCCGAAGCGTGCACCGGATGTAGCGCTTGCGAGAAGCGCTGTCCGACGGGCGCTATTTCCGGCGAATCCAAAAAGGTCTATTTCATCGAGCCCGGCGCGTGTATCGATTGCGGCGCTTGCGGCGTGATTTGTCCCGACGAAGCGATCATGACCAACCACGGCGTGATCACCCACGTGCTCAAGCGCGCGGAGCGTCCGGTCGCCGTGGTGCATCCGGACAATTGCAACGGATGCGGCGTGTGCGTCGACGTATGCCCATTCGAATGCATCTCGCCGTCGCCGGAAAACAATGCGGTCTATCTTGGCAAGGTGCAGGTCAACGAAAAGACCTGCGTCGGATGCCTGCTATGCGAAGAGGTTTGCGGATGGGACGGTATTTACATAATGCCCACCGCGCAGAAAACGGAGTTCCTCGAAGCGCTTGGCTATTCCAGCGAGGAAGCCGCCTGACGCGAGCTCACGCGCTGCAGCCTGAATCACAAGAGCCGGCCCGGCGGTCGGCTCTTTGTTTTTTCAAACCAGCGCTGGCTGCGATCGCGATATTCGCGCTGCTCGATGCACCTCTTGCGCGGGCCGCAGGTCCGAGCCAGCTTCCTCCCGAAGTTGCCTGCACAGAGATTCGCGACTCCGTCCGCAAAGTTGCCAAGGCAGAACGCGATCAGGCGCTCGCGCTCCATCTGATGGCCGATGGAAAGCCCACGCCGATGGTGCAGGCGCGGCTGACGGAACTTCAGGCCCAAATCGATGATCTTCGCGAGGTGCTGCGGCGCGTGCGCAACGGTGCCTCGCGCCATAATTCGGACTCCTCCGAATGCCTCGAGATGGGGTTCCGCTCGCTCAACGATGCGGAAAGCGTGACGCGTCAGATTCAGGATGTCGTGATGGGCGAGGCGGGTCCGCTCGGGACGCCGTCGCAGATCAGGTCGGGCGAGCAGGATGAGCCGAAACTTCGTGAGCCGGTCTTGCCGCCTGCCCCGAGCCACGAGGAATAAGCATCGCCGCCGCGGCGAATGCCAGCAGCGCGAGTTGCGCCGCGATAGTCTGCAGCGTCGGATACAGGCCCAGCATCGGAATGGTCGGCACGTGTTCGACGAAGGTCGCGCTGATCCACTCCGATTCCTGGAAGCTCGCGATTCCTTGCCCGATGAAAACGATCGCGAGTGCATAGAGCATGATCGAGGTTGCCTGGAAGAACCTGCCGAACGGAATTCGATGCGCGGCGCGATTCAGCACGATGAAGGTGATAGCGAGCGCCACCGTCGCAACCGCGATGCCCGCCATGACCGCATGCTTCTCCGCAGCTTCCGTCGCGCCCACGGTTAGCGCCTGGAAGAAAACGATCGTCTCGCCGCCCTCGCGAATCACCGCGAGGAATGCAGTCAGCGCCAGTGCGAGTCCAGGTACCGAACTCTCCTGCGCGCCACGGACCTGATCGGCGATGAAGCTTTTCCACATCTGCGCCTGACTCTTCGAGGTTAGCCACGAGCTAACATAGAAAAGCGTCGCGGCGGCGAGGACCTGGAATATGCCTTCGAGCGTGTCGCTCGCATTGTCGGAGATAAGATGATTTACGCCCCACGCCAGCGCGATACTGGCCGCGAGTGCGACAAGCGCGCCGGCATAGATATCCCTCGTGCGGCCCTCATGCCCAGCTTCGCGCGTTCCAGCGACCAGCGCGATGACGACCAGCAGGGCCTCGAGTCCCTCGCGGAACAGGATTCCTGTCGAATACAGGAAATATGGGATAACGGTATGATTCACTGCCTATGCAGCCTCAATGGCTTCAGCTACCGCAATTGAGAATCATTCTCAATTAGAAAAGTTATTGTATCTTCGTCGATTTGTCAAATCTTTTTAACCGAGCCATGTTCGCGTGTGCTGCCATCGCGGCCAAAGCGACGCCATGCTTGCGGGCTCCTATCCACCGGTGTAGTTTTTCAGATGAAGCCGGGCCGTCGCGTGTCCTTTCGCGTGCGCCCGCTTCGTTTGTTTTAAGGGGGTCGTGATTTGTTGTGAGGTCCCAATACTCGCGGCCTGCGCATTAGGCCGGGGACATAAGCCGTATGCGATGCGTTTATTGCCGAGCACGGGCGGGACTAGTACGCCGAACCTGCGCGACCTGCGCCCACGTCATCGAGATCGTCGATAAGTCGGCCGGTAACGTCGGATTCCAAACCTTGGTCGATATCTTCAAGGGCGAGGGGCTGACGCAGGAGCAAGTTGACCGCGTCCTCGATGCGCACGTTGGCCGCGGCCCTACGATTCGCGACCGCCTCACTTCGCAAATGACCAATGCGCTGATGCGCGGGCTCGGGCATGCCGGGCCGTCAGTCGCCTGAGGACGTTAAGCGGGTACGCGAATCAATGAACAGCGAGTCGGGGCAGGGCACCTATACGCATGGCGAGGAGCCTCCGGGCGGAGTGCATTAGAAGGGACAATTAGAAGAGACGTCTGATGGAAAAGGACCGCAGCGATTTCGCCGTCATGAATCGGATGATCGATCACATCCGGTTGCTCATCGCGGTCGACGACGAAACCATCCCGGTCAAAAAGAAACTCGAGACGCAGGCGCTGCTCAAGGACTTCCAGAGCCTGCTTTCAGTGCCCGAGGAACAGCAGGAGCGCGGCCGTATCAAAGGCTACTACGAAATTTTGTGCCGCGAACTCGGTGACGAGGCTGACGTGGCCGCGCTGTTGAGTTCACTCAAGCATTACATCTCGTACATCTGAGCGGACGGAGGATGGTGATGGATGTTCATACCGTGGGGGTGATTGGCGCGGGCCAGATGGGCGCCGGGATTGCGCAGGTAACCGCGCAGGCCGGCATCCCGGTCCTGATGCATGATGTTTCGGCTGAGGCGTGCAAGCGCGGCTTCGACGGCATCCGCAAGAACCTCGATCGCATGATCCAGCGCGGCCGCTTCAAGCCCGAGGAGCGCGACCGCGTGCTCGAAATCATCAAGACCGCGACCGATATCGCGGCGATGAAGAAAGCCGACTTCGTCATCGAGGCGGTGACGGAAAACGAAGACGCGAAGATCGGCATTTTTCAGCAGCTCGACAAGGTTTGCGATCCCGATGTGATCTTCGCGTCCAACACCTCTTCGATCTCGATCACGCGGATGGGCGCGCGTACCACCCGCGCCGACAAAGTCATCGGGATGCACTTCATGAATCCGGTTCCCGCGATGAAGCTGGTCGAGATCATCCGCGGGCTGGCGACTTCTGAGGAAACCTATCGCGCGACCCAGACGCTCGCGGAGCGCGTCGGCAAGAGCACGATGACGGCGCAGGACTTTCCGGGCTTCATCGTCAATCGCGTGCTGCTGCCGATGATCAATGAGGCGATCTACACTTTGTATGAGGGCGTCGGCGGCGTCACCGACATCGACACCGCGATGAAGCTCGGCACCAATCAGCCGATGGGGCCGTTGGAGCTCGCCGATCTCATCGGACTCGACACGTGCCTGGCAATCATGGAGGTGATGCATCGCGTGCTGGGCGACGACAAGTATCGTCCGTGCCCGTTGCTCAAGAAGTACGTCGATGCGGGCTATCTCGGGCGCAAGACCGGCCGCGGCTTTTATACTTACAACGAACAGGGCAATCCGGTTCCGCCGCCGCCACTGCGATGAGACGGCGCTATAGCTATGCGATGAATCTCCAACTTCACGGAGGGGAACGCAGATGACGGTAAAAGCTTTCATCCTGATCGATACTTCACCCGGCAAGGCGCGCGAAGTCGCGAACAAGATTCGCCAGGTCAAAGGTGTCTCGATGGCGCATGCGGTGACCGGCCCCCACGACATCATCGCGATCGCGGAAGCGCCCGACGTGACCACCCTCGGCGAGCTGGTGGTGCAAGGAATTCAGAGCGTAGTCGGCGTCAATCGAAGTCTTACTTCGATCGTCGCCGACTGAGTCTGTTAGTAAGATCGATATCTCAAAGTGAGAACAACTGAGTATGGCTGAACTTCCTGTAGTAAAACGGCTGCGCGAGAACATGGAAGTGCTCAAGCGCGAGCTGACCGTCGATCTGCCCAAGGAACTCGAACGCGCCCGCGCGCACGGCGATCTGTCGGAAAACGCCGAATGGGCGATGGCCAAGCAGCGTCAGGAGTTCCTGCGCGCGCGGCTCAACAACCTCGAAGTGCGGGTGGCCGAGCTCGCCACCATCGATCTCAACTCGATCCCGCGCGACACCGTGGGCCTCGGCAGCAAGGTCGAGCTCGAGGACCTCGACGAAGGCGGCGCGCACGAATACGAAATCGTCGTGCCGGAGGAAGTCGACGGCGCGCAGTTCAAGATTTCTCTCTCATCGCCACTGGGAAAATCATTGATCGGCAAGGGCGTCGACGATGATGTGGAAGTACAAACGCCGAAAGGCAAGCGCGCCTATGCGATCAAGAAGCTGACGACGATCCATACACTCCTCGCGCAGGAGAACGGAAAGTCGAAGGGCTAACAAGCGCATCGACATATCGGTCGCATCGCGGGCGGACATCATCCGATGATGGCCGCCCGCTTTATCTACCAGAACTCGCCGCAGGATTGTCCGTTTCCATTCCCATCCCATCTTCCTCCACAACTTGATAATATCGTTTGTCTTGTTGGTGAAGTCCTCAAGCCGCGCGCTTTGTACATCTGACGAAACGCTTCGATATGAAGCTTCTAAACGCCGACTGTGCGCTAGTGCCCGAATCGAAGGTCCTGGAATATCTTTTGGCGGAAGCCCACCCGCGGGGACGATACAAAGCCGCGTATTTCTTAAGTCTGGGCTTCGAGCGCCGTGAATGGCGCAAATTTGCCACCGTCCTCACGAGGCATGCGACCAAGCACGACGTGTATCGCATCGAAGACTCGCGCTTCGGAAAACGCTACGTTATAGATGGTCCTATAGAAGCACCGGATGGGAGCCGACCGGAAATTCGGACGGTGTGGTTCGTCGAAACCGGCGGCGATATTCCAGTTTTAGTGACAGCTTATCCGGTTTAGGAGGAGCGGCGCTGATGCTTTTGGAACACGATAGCGCTGTCTTGGCGCGTGACTTGCCGGAATACGGCTTGAAAACTGGAGACGTCGGCACCGTCGTGCTTGTCCATCCCGCCGGTGGCTATGAGGTCGAATTCATCACGTTAGACGGAAAGACTGTCGCGGTGACTTCTCTTTCGATGGATGACGTTCGGCCTATCGGACGCGGCGAGATAGCCCACGCTCGCGAGATCGAGACCGCCTAGCGCTGATCCTGACCATAGGTCTGCCCACCAACCTTGGGAAGCCACAACAGCCTGCCCCGCCGGGATGGAATGCCGCGTTAGTCCCGGAACATCGAATCGATGACATCCTTATAGTTTTGCTGCACTACGCGGCGGCGCACCTTCATCGTCGGCGTCATCTGGCCGTTCTCTTGTGAGAATGGCTGCGCGATGAGCGTGAAGGCCGCGATCGCTTCGACATCGGAGAGCGGCTTGTTAAATTCGCGCAGCCGCGCCTGATAGAAGGATCGCAGCTCCGGCGACTTTACGATTTCTTCCCGATGGCTTGCCCTCAAGGCCTTTCTCCTTCAGCACGTCTTTCAGATTTTCGAGATCGGGCACCAACAGCGCCGCCAGATGCTTGCGGCGATCGCCAAACACGCATGCCTGCGAGATGTATGGGTCGGTCACCAGCTTGGTTTCGAGGTTTGCCGGCGAGATATTCTTGCCGCCCGACAGCACGATGATCTCTTTCTTCCGATCGGTGATCTTGATGAAACCATCGGCGTCGATCTGCGCGATGTCGCCGGTATGCAGCCATCCGTCGCGGTCGATGGTTTCCGCGCTCTCCTTCTCGAGATTGTAGTAACCCTTCATCACGTTGGGACCGCGCACCAGCAACTCGCCATCCGGCGCGGTTTTCGCTTCGACGCGTGGAAGAGTCCGGCCGACGGTTCCGATTTTCGCGCGACCCGGCAGCAGGTTCACCGACACGACCGGCGCGGCTTCCGTGAGCCCGTAACCCTCGATCAGCGGAATCTCGGCGGCGGCGAGGAAATGGTAAATCTCGTTCGGCAGCGGCGCGCTTCCGGAAATCAGGTAGCGCAGCCTTCCGCCGAAGACGCTTTGGATGCGATGGAACACGAGCTTGCGATAGATCGCCATCTGCATCGCGAGCAGCGGCGGCATCGGCTTTCCGCTATGACGATATTCGGTCGCGCGCTTGCCGGTTTCGATTGCGAGATTGAACAGCTTCTGGCGCAACGGCGGACTGCTGCGCACGGTCTTTTGCACGCGATCGTAAATCGCCTCCAGCAGACGCGGCACTACCAACAACAGGCGCGGTTTGATCTCCTGCAGGTTGGCGGGGATTTGCGTCAGTCCCTCCGCATAGGCGATCTCGCCGCCGCCGAGGATCACCGTGTAGTAACCCGCGGTGCGCTCGAACGAATGCGCGACCGGCAGAAAGGACAGGATGTTGTCGCCTTCGTTTACGTCAAGCACCTCGCGCGCGTCCTCGGCATTCGAGAGCAGGTTGCCGTGCGTGAGCATCACGCCCTTCGAGGGTCCCGTCGTTCCCGACGTATAGATGAGCGTCGCGAGGTCTTCGCGCTTGCCCTCGCCGACCGGCGCGGGCGAATCGCCGCTCGCGGATTGGAGCGTGATCACGCGTGGAGTGCCATTGCTGGCGGGCTGATCCCTCGCGCCCGGATGCATCGCGATGATGCCCTCAATACCCGGAATCGCGCCGCCCAGCGCGATGACCTTTTTCACCATGTCATCGCCATTGGCCGCGATGATGCGCGCGCCCGAGTCGTTCAGCACGTGGCGATGCTCCTCGGCGCCGCTGGTGGTGAAGAGAGGTGTCGTCACCGCGCCGAGTCCGAGCACCGCCTGGTCGACAATCACCCATTGCGGAGAATTGTCCGAAAGAATCGCAACCCGATCGCCCGGCTTGATGCCCATCCTGATAAGGCCGGCGCGCAGTTTGCCCGCGGCCTCGGCGATCTCGCTCCATGAAAAATCGCGCCACGACCTTATCGCGCTTCTGTTTGAGCAGCGTGCGCGAGCCGTACTTGCGTGCCTGATGCTCGAACGCCTGGGCCAGAGTTCCGAAGTGCTCGGGCATTATTGGACGCCTCCCCGAATAAAAGTGTTGTAGCGGAAACCGGCCACGCCGAAAACCGTGCGCATCCGGTGATATTCGCGATAGCTAGACGCGGCTCAGTGATGGAAAACATAAGTGCGCGCGACTCACGTCGCGCCGGCGATCGGACCTTGTGTGAAACGCTATCGCGATGCCTTGCAAAAGGGTCCGAAGACTGGAAAATAGTGCCGCGACGATCTGTTAGCCAAATTTGATGGGGCACGCTGAATTTTTCATTTTCCGGTGCACACGCGCAGGCGCACAATCGCTGGAAATTTCAATTTACAAATGATTGGTTGGCGTAGCGCCGCAGCGACGCTTGTCATGCGACCGCATTGACGACGCATGCGGACGCGATAGGGGTGAGATTTTACGATGTTTCTGGAAAAGATGTACTTCCCGCACGACATCTCGACCTTCGGTCCATCCATCGATGCGATCTTCCTCCTCATCTTCTGGATCACCATGGTCACTTGGGTCCTCGTGACCGTCACCCTGGTGGTCTTCCTGGTGAAGTATCGCACGCGCCCGGGACGCAAGGCCGAGTATATCGAAGGCAACAGCCGGCTGGAGATTACCTGGACCACGGCGACGACGGTAATCCTGGTCGCGCTCGCATTGCTCAGCCGCTCGACCTGGGCGGATATCAAGGAGAATGGACCGCCGGGCGACTTCTTCTACAAAGTGACGGCGAAGCAGTTCAACTGGGAGATCACGTATCCCGGCCCCGACGGCAAGATCGACACCAAGGACGATGTCACGGTCGAAAACGAATTCCATGTGCCGGTCAACAAGGTGATTCGGATCGAACTGGAATCCAAGGACGTCATCCATAGCTTCTTCGTGCCGAACATGAGGCTCAAGCAGGATGCGGTTCCGGGACGCACTATCGCGGTTTGGTTCGAGGCGACCGAGCCTGGGACGTATGAGATTCCATGCGCGGAGCTGTGCGGCTTCGGCCATTCGGGCATGTTGGGGCATCTCACGGTGCAATCGGAAGACGATTACAACAAGTGGCTCAAGGACACTTACGCGAATCAGTAAATTCGCCGGCATTTGGCCCGCGTCGCGCGGGGGAGATGGTTGAACGATGAGCAGCACGGCCGCAGTCGAAATTCACGGCGCACACGCCGAGCATCACGAGCTCGGATTTATCCGCACGTATCTCTTCTCCACCGATCACAAGATGATCGCGAAGCAGTTCCTCTTCGTCGCGCTGTTCATGATGGCGATCGGCGGCTTGATGGCGATGCTGATGCGCCTGGAGCTGGGATGGCCGGAAAGCCAGTGGAGCTTCCTCAGCGTTCTCCCCGAGACGCTCCAGCAGGATAACGCGATCACGCCGAACACTTACAACTCGATGTTCACCATGCACGCCACCATCATGATCTTCTTCGTGGTGATGCCGATCCTGGTCGGAACCTTCGGCAATCTGCTGGTGCCTTTGATGATCGGCGCGCGCGACATGGCGTTCCCGAAGCTGAACATGCTTTCGTTCTGGGTCAGCGCGGTCGCCGGCGTCATCATGCTGTCGTCCTTTTTCGTAACCGGTGGCGCGGCCGCGGCGGGATGGACCTCGTACGCGCCGATGAGCGCAGTGCCGAACTACACCGGCGTCGATTGGGGACAGGACCTTTGGTGCATCAGTCTGATCGTGCTCGGCATGGGCTCGCTGATGGGATCGATCAACTACATCACGACCATCATCAATATGCGCACCAAGGGGATGACCTTCTTTCGGATGCCGCTGGTGATCTGGTCGCTCTTCATCACCGCGATACTGCTGCTGCTGGCGTTGCCGGTGCTTACCACCGCGCTCGCGCTGCTGCTCTTCGATCGGATGGCGGGGACGCATTTCTTCATTCCCTCGGGCGGCGGCGAGCCGTTGCTGTGGCAACATCTCTTCTGGTTCTTCGGACATCCCGAGGTCTACATCATGATCCTGCCCGCGATGGGTATCACTTCGGACATGATCGCGACCTTCTCGCGCAAGCCAATCTTCGGCTATCGCGCGATGGCCTATGCGATGATCGCGATTGCGTTCCTGTCGTGGATCGTGTGGGGCCATCACATGTTCCAGTCCGGAATGAATCCGGCGCTCGGAACCAGCTTCATGCTTACCACGATGGTGATCGGAGTCCCGTCAGCGATCAAAACCTTCAATTGGCTCGGCACGCTTTATAAGGGAAACATCCACTTCACCACGCCGATGCTGAACGCGTTGTCATTCGTTGCGATGTTCGTGATTGGTGGATTGTCGGGAATCTTCATGGCGTGCACGCCGGTTGACATGTACATCCACGACACTTACTTCATCGTCGCGCACATTCACTATGTGCTGTTCGGCGGAAGTCTTTTCGGCATCTTTGCGGGAATCACTTATTGGTATCCGAAGATGTTCGGCCGCATGATGAGCGAGAAGATTGGCAAGCTGCACTTCTGGATCACCTTCGTCGCGTTCAACTGTACTTTCTTCCCGATGCACATACTCGGGATGGGTGGCCACATGCGGCGCATCTACAATCCTCTGCAGTATGACTTCCTCAAGCCGCTGGCAGGAATAAATGAGTTCATTTCTGTAAGCGCACTTATTCTGGGAGCTGCGCAGTTCATCTTCCTGTTCAATTTGATTTACAGTTACTGGTTCGGCGAGAAGGCAACCGAGAACCCGTGGCATGCCAACACGCTCGAATGGACCACTCCAGTTCATCCGGGCCATGGCAACTGGCCGGGCATGCTGCCGACCGTTTATCGCGGACCATACGAGTACAGTTCGCCGGAGACCAAAGAGGACTACTGGCCGCAGAATGCTCCGCCTGAGCAGATGAGCGCGGCGGCCGACTGACAATGTCGCGAAGAGGCCTCCATCAGTTCGCGCTACTCCTCGCGAGCGCGACCTTCGTGCTGATTTTCGTCGGCGGTCTGGTGAAGTCGACCGGCTCCGAGTTGTCGGTGCCCGACTGGCCGCTCGCGTTCGGCAAGCTTATTCCGTCACTCAAGGGCGGCGTGCTGTTCGAATATAGTCATCGGGTGGTCGCCGGCGTCGTCTCGATGCTGACCTTCGCGCTGATGATTTGGGCGATCCTTCGCGAGCCGCGGCGATGGGTGCGCGTGCTGGCGATCGTCGCATTCGCGCTCGTCATCGCGCAGGCGATCCTCGGCGGCATAACAGTCCTGTTCCTGATTCCGCTGGCGATCGCCATGGCGCATACGGCGACCGCGAATGCGTTCTTCTGCCTCGTCGTGGCGCTCGCCATCTTCACCAGTCCATGGTTCATCGAAACCGAGTCGCGTAAGGAGAGTCCTGCGCTTCTCCCGCTCGCGCAACTCGGGGCGATCACGACCGGCATCATTTATTTGCAAATTCTCATCGGCGCGCTGATGCGTCATCTCGGCGCCGGCCTTGCGATTCCTGATTTTCCTACTTCGTTCGGGCAGGCTCTTCCGCCGCTATGGAATGAGTACATCGCGATCAACTTCATCCATCGATGTGGCGCGGTTGTGGTCACATGCTTCGTTGCATGGACGGTCGCGCGCGTCCTCATAAAGCATCGCGATGAACCGCATCTGCGCCGTCCGGCGCTCGGGCTGATCGTACTGCTGACCGCACAAATCTGTCTCGGCGCGATTACCATCTGGAGCCGCCGCGCGGTGCTGCCGACCACCTCCCACGTCGCGATCGGCGCCGCGGTTTTGGTGACGAGCCTCACGATAACGATTCGCTCATGGCGGCTGTTCGGCATCCGCCGCGCGCGGACGATTTCGCATCGCGTCGCGAATTCCGAAATCCTCGACCACCGGCAGGTCACCGCATGAGTACACGTTCGGCGATAATTGAGACTCGTTTTTACGCGGCGCGCACACGCGCGGCGGAGTATCTCGAACTCACCAAGCCTCGCGTCACCGCGATGGTGCTGGTGACGACGCTCGCCGGATACTATCTCGGCGCTGCGGGATCGTTCGAACCGGTCGTCGCGCTGAATCTGCTGATAGGGACCGCGCTCGCCTCGGGCGGCACTCTCGCGCTCAATCAGTACATCGAGCGCGACACCGACGCGCTTATGGATCGCACGCGCTATCGGCCGATTCCCGACAAGCGCATCGACGCGACTGACGCGATGTGGTTTGGCGTCGTCGCGACCGGCGCCGGACTGGGATACCTGCTGCTCACGGTGCATTGGTTATCTGCACTCGTGACTGCGGCGATCGCCGTCAGTTATCTCTTCGCCTATACGCCGCTCAAGCGGATGTCATGGAGTTGCAACATCGTCGGCGCGATTCCAGGCGCGCTGCCTCCGGTGGCAGGGTGGGCCGCGGCGCGCGGGAGCCTGAGCCTCGAACCATGGCTGCTGTTCGGTATCATGTTCCTGTGGCAGCTCCCGCATTCGCTTTCGATCGCGAAGATCTACCGCGCGGATTACAAGCGCGCGCGGCTATGGCTAATCCCGCTCGATCGCGATGACGCGTATCCCGAAAATCCACTCATCGTTGTATCGAGCATCATCCTTATCGCGGTCGGCGCGATGCCTACCATCATGGGATTCGCGGGAGTCGCGTACCTGATAACATCCGTCGCGCTCGGAGGGGCGATGCTCGCGGCGGCGGTGCGGCTCGTGCGCGGGCCCGAGACCGCGGCCGCGGCGCGCCGCGTTATGTTCACCTCGTTGTTCTATCTTCCGCTGGTCCTGCTGGTGATGGTGCTGGACAGGATCTAGATGAGAATAGCTATGCCGACCAATCTGGTAACTCGCGACGACACGCGCGAACAGAACCGCAAGGTGCTGATGATCATTTTTGGCGTCATCGCATTGCTGGTCGCGGTTTCGATCGTCACGATCCTGGTGAAGAATTGAAATGGCGGAGTTTCGCGCAATGCCGGCCAAGGTAAGGCCACTGATAGCTCCGGCGAGACGCCCTCGCCGCGACGTGTTCGATGGCGATGGCCCGACCGAGCCGTTCATTTCGAGCGGCAAGATCGCCATTCTGATGTTAGTCGCCAGCGAGGCGATGTTATTCAGCGGCCTCATCGGGCCGTTCCTCGTCTATAAGGGCGAGGCGCCGTTCTGGCCGCCCCCGGCACTGCCGCGACTTCCAATCTTCGTGACGTGGATCAACACCTTCGTGCTGCTCAGCAGTGCAGGGACGATGTTCCTGGGTGTGCGCGCGGTTCATCAGAATCGCCAGCGGATGCTGCGCCGATGGCTCGCGATCACTCTGATCCTCGGCGGCGCGTTCCTCGCGATCCAGGGCAGCGAATGGGTACGGCTAATCGCGCACGGATTGAAGCTTTCGAGTGGAACCTACGGCGCCACCTTTTATACGCTGATCGGATTGCACGGCGCGCACGTGACTGCGGCGGTGATTTGGCTGGCGTGCGTGGTCATCTTCGCGATGCGCGGCCGCTATGGTGCGAAGAATGCGCAGCCGGTGGAGCTTTGCGCGATCTACTGGTATTTCGTCTGCGCAATTTGGCCGCTGCTGTTTGTATTGGTGTATCTGACTTAGTATCGCGGAGGATTTCCAATGATGCGTTCCAAAAAATTACTCGCGATTGTGACGGGCCTGACCCCTATGACTATCGGCCTCGCGCCGCGACTGGCTAATGCCTGCGCGGTCTGCGGCCTCGATGGCGATGGGCAAGCCAGTCGCGCATTCAAACACAGCGTGCTTTTCATGATTTCGGTTCCATACGTCACCTTCGCGATCATCGGCGGAGTTATGTATATGGCGTGGCGCAAGGCGCGTCGGCACGACGATTCAGCGATCGTGGGTGTGCAGAAAAAATTAGTATGACGGCATCGGAGTTCGTTACCGGCTCCATTGAGGGTAGGGGAGAGACTCTATGAGCGAGGCTGCAGCAGCAGTAGATACTCATCACGGCGAGGGATTCCACGACGAGCTGGAACCGTCCCTGACGCCAGGCAATTCCGGCAAGCTCGGAATGTGGGTGTTCCTGGCGGGCGACGCGATGACCTTCGGCGCCGGCATCGCGGCTTACGGCGCGCTGCGATGGTACAACGTCAACTGGCCGAACCCCGCGGACTGGCTCGGCATCACGCTCACCGCGGTGATGACGTTCATTCTGATCTGCTCGAGCTTGACCATGGTCGAGGCGCTGTCGGGCGTCGAGCACGGCAACATGACGAGGATGCGAGGCTTCCTCGCGCTCACGGTGCTGGGAGGACTTGTTTTCCTCGGGTGCCAGGCCTTCGAATGGCATCACCTCATCATGGGCGAAGGCCTTTCGATCAAGACGAGTCTGTTCAGCGCGACGTTCTTCATCCTGACGGGATTCCACGGAATGCACGTGTCCGGCGGAGTCATATATCTCTCGACGATTCTGCTGGGTTCATTCGGCAAGGAAGCGTCGAATCATGAAGTGAAACTGGTCGAGGTCGCGGGGTTGTATTGGCACTTCGTCGATCTGGTCTGGATTCTGATCTTTACGTTCATCTATCTCATCTGACCTGCAACCACGGAGTGGGAGAGCACTAGCGATGGCAGAAACCGCAGCAGCACACGCGCCCGGTGTGGTCGAGCACCAGGGCCCCAGCTACATAGCCGTCTTCATATATTTGACGTTACTCACTGCCGCCGAGCTTGGCGTCTATGGAATGGGTCTTCCGAAGACCGTGATGGTCGGCGCGCTGGTCGCGCTCGCGCTCGCGAAGGCGACGCTGGTCGCGATGTACTTCATGCATCTCGCGATTGAGCGCAAGGGCTTGTGGGTAGTCGCCGCGACGCCGTTGGTAATTGTCGCATTTTGCTACCTCATGTTACGGCCGGACCTAAGCCGCCGCTCATGGGCAAGCCATCAGGAAGATGTCGTCATCGGGCACCATGAGGAACCATCGGGAGTGTTGCCGCAAATTCCGCAGGGTAAGGCGCTGACCAATGCCGACCAGCCAGCGGACTCGCAAGTGGGACAACCCAATGCCGCTCCCGCGGGAGGCCAGAGTCCATCGGGAACCGCGGCTTCTCCCGGGCCTGAAGGGGGCGCCGCACAGCCGCCCGCGAATCCATAGCGGGGCAAAATACTTGTGAACGAAAACGCCCGCCGCTTCGAATGCGACGGGCGTATCATCATCAGGAAGAAGTGTTTTCGATATACTCACTCGCGCCGCTCAATGCGATTCTGAATTCTACCGCGGCTATACTGCTGCTCGCGGGATTCTACTTCGTCAAACATCAGCGAATCCGCGCGCATAGAGTCTGCATGATTTCCGCCATCTGCGTATCGGCGGCGTTTCTCACTTCATATTTGGTATTCCACTATGAAGTCGGCGACATCCTGTTCACCGGCCGGGGTTGGATTCGACCGATATATTTTCTGATCCTCATTCCGCATGTGATACTCGCCGGCCTCATCGTCCCGCTCGTTCTCATCACGCTGTATTTCGCGCTGCGCGCGCGCTTCATGAGTCATCGACGCATCGCGCGATGGACCTGGCCGCTGTGGATCTACGTCTCAGTGACCGGCGTCATCGTGTACCTGATGCTCTACCAGCTTTACACACCATACCTGCCGCCGATCAGATAGCTACGCTTTCGCGCTCGGACGGCTCGCGACCGACTCGTGCCATCGCGCGAGGTTCTTCTGATTGGGCTGGATGCGGATGTTGGTCGGCCGGCCGAAATCGATCCCGACCATCGCAGTGATGTCCGCGATTGTGAAGCGATCCCCCGCGATGTAGGGGCGGTTGGCGAGTTCGCCGTCGAGCCATTCGAGGCGCTTGAGCGCCGCGTTCTTGCAAATCTCGCCGTACTCCGGAACCTGCGGGATGCGGCCTTTGAAGAATGCGTTGGTGTTGCGGAACGCTCCCGCCGTCATGCTGAGGATTTCGAATTCCATCCGCCGATTCCACATCTCGACGAGCGCAATGTCCTTCGCGTCGATGCCCATCAGGCGCGGCTCGGGCTTTTGTCCCTCGAAATAGCGGCAGATCGCGACCGACTCGGCGAGCTCGGTTCCATCGTCGAGTTCGAGCACCGGCAGCCCGCCCATCGGATTGATCTTGAGAAACTCGGGCGCGCGATTCTGTCCCTTCGCGATATCGACCTGCTCGAACGGAACCGTGATCCCCTTCTCCGCGAGGAAGATTCGCACCCGGCGCGGATTCGGCGCCCCAGTAAATTCGTACAGTTTCATAACATCCTCCGTAGGGTAGTCAGTTGCAAAATGCAACCAGCACTTTCTAGCGCCGAATCAACATGAAGGCAACCGGTAGCTTCACAAAACCTCGCGCCGATCGATCACGCGCCGCGCCTTGAACTCGGTCTTCGGTAGCGTGCCTGGAGTGACCAGACGGACGCGCGGGCGCAGCTCGCATTGGCGGATGACCTCGGCGGCAATCAATTCGATCAGCCGCTCGCCATCAGCCGGATGAACATGATCGCGGGTCTCGGCAACGATCGTGAGAGTGTCCATCACGCCGTCTTTTTCGAGCACGATTTGAAACTCGTCGCCGAGGACATCGAAGCCGCGCACGACTTCCTCGATCACGCTCGGGAACAACTTCTGCCCGCGAATGTTGAGCATGTCGTCGGCGCGCCCGACGAAGCCACCGCGAGCGCGCGCCAGCGTGCGCCCGCATACGCATCGATCGTAATCCAGCGTCGTGAAATCGCCGACCACGAAGCGCAACTGCGGCGAGCCTTCGGAGTTGAGATTGGTGACGACGGTGAGGCCGGGCTGACCGGCAGGAACCGGCTCCATCGTAACGGGATCGACGGTCTCCCAGATTTGCAGATCCTCCTGCACGTGCGTCGAAACGGGATCGAGCTTGAGTCCTTCGCGGCAGGTCACGGCCCATCCGCCGGGAACCGCCTCGGTGCATCCGAAGACGTCGTGGAACTCGGCATCCCAGGTTTCTTCGATACGCCTGCGTGTCGACGCAATCCCCGACGCCGGCTCGCCGCCGCAGATCACCTTCGCGATAGAACTCGACGACGGATGCAGTCCCGCATTGCGCATCGCGTTCGCGAGATGGAGCGAGTACGACGGCGTCGCGACGAGCAGATTGGGCTGGTACAGCTGGATCATCTGCACGCGGCGCTCGGTCTGCACGCCGCCGGGAATCACCGTGACGCGCATCAGGTTGAGCGCGTAATGCGTCGACCAGAAAAACACATGCGGATTGTAATTGGTGCAGGTGAGCGCGGTGTCGCCGGCGCGGATGCCCGTCGCATAGAGCGCGCGCGCGCTGGTGCGTGCCCAGATTTCGCGATCGAGCGCGGTATATCGAAACGAGCGCGGCGTGGTGGTCGTGCCCGAGGTCGAGAACACCATCCATCCCTTCTTCGCCCAGGTGCGATCGTCGATAGGCGTGTAGCTACCCCATGGCGGATTTTGCGCCACATTGTCGGCCATCTCGTTTTTGGTGGTGACGGGAAATCGCGCGAGGTCCGCAACCGTTCGGATATCATCCGGCCGCATCTTCGCTGCGCGGAATTTCTCGCGATAGAAGGGGCTATGCTCGTAGAGGTACGGGAGCATCGCGCGCAGTTTTTCAGTCTGGATGTCGCGCAGCCTCGCGCGCGAGGCAGTCTCGAACTGCGGCGCCCAGTACTTCTTCGAGGCCGGCTCCTCGGTACCGGCCATGTATTCGACGAGGAGCGCGAGCCATCGCTCGCGCGAATCGAGCTTCCGCACCCTCGCGCGAGGTTTCTGAGCTTTCTTCATCGCGGCGGGATTCTCACATGAGTGGGGTAAAAATTGCCATTAATGGGTTTGTTTTTCCGTTCCTCTGCTCGTACGCATGGCCTTTACGCATGGCCGGATAAGAAACTCCGCGATTTTACTCGATCATTTGGCTTCGTTTGGTAATTTACGTGAGATCGCGCATCCGCTCGGTGGGTTCGTTTCTGCAGATCGGCTGGGGATCGTTCGCCGATCTGGTCGCCTCTGCAATGGCTTTGTTTTCGCGCTTCGCGGTTCCTCATTATTGGGCAATTCGCCCACCTGTTTTTAGAAAGCCATTGATTTTGCTCGATCATTTGGCTTCGTTTCGTAATTCAGCATGCGAACGGCGACATTAATGGGTTTGTTTTTGCACTTTCGACGTCGGTGAAAAATGGAATTCATGGCATCGAGGTCCTTCGCCGAGCCTCCGAACCACTGCTCGCGACACTCGCAGTGGGTTTGTTTTTGCGATTTCTATTGGAGGGACTCCAAGGGCGCGGGCAGCAAAAATATGGCCTCACTATGGTCGCATGACGCGCAACCGGATCGTCGATTATACCAGCATCGCAAGAAGGAGGGTTTGGCGGAAAAGGACAGGGGTGACCCGGTCGGTGTCAACGCCCGATCGGCTGCGCTAAACTGCCACCATGACCCAGCAGCGGAGTCCCGTTGTTCATAGCGATCCCGAAATCCTCGGAGGGACGCCGGTCTTCGTCGGAACCCGCGTACCCCTGCGCAACCTCATCGATTATCTCGAAGGTGGACAAAGCCTCGACGAGTTTCTGGATGACTTTCCGTCGGTTTCCCGCGACCAGGCAATCGCCGCCCTGGAAGCTGCGCACGAGGTCTTAAGCGCGAGTGCGCGTATTTCTTGATGAGCAGCTTCCTCGTCGTCTATCCAGGGGAGTTAATTGGCCACGACGTGCGAACGGTACAGCAGGAGGGTTGGGCCGGTGTCACAAATGGAGAGCTTCTTGCGCGCGCCGCGGGCAACGGCTTTGAAGTTTTCCTCACGGCTGATCAAAACCTCCGATTCCAACAAAAGATCGCTAAGTGTGCGATCGGGTGTTGTTGTGGTAGTGGCGAAGAGCAACAGATTTAATCTCCTTCCGCTCGTCGGCGGCGTGTTGGATGCGATCTCGGCGTGCTTCCTGGTCAATCGAGCTGTTATCGAAATAGACTAACAGGGGCGGCGCGCGATGCGCGCCGCCCCTCCATACGAATCCTCAAAGACACAGACTAAAGTCTGTGTTCCTATTTCAAAAATGCGTTGACCGCTTTGCAGAATGCCTCCTGCTGCTCGTAGGGCAACATGTGGCCGGCCTCCGCGATCTGCTGCTCCTTCGCGCCCGCGATGCGCTTGGTGAACTCCTTCGCATAGACCGGAGGAATCAGCTTGTCCGAGGCGCCCCATAGCACCAGCGTCGGCGACTTGATGCGATAGGCGCGTTTCTTCAGCCCGCGATCCGGAATCGGCCACAGGAATTTGCTCGCCGTCGAGAAGCGCTTCACTCGCTCGACGTACATCGCTTCGAGCGCCTTGAAGTCGGTCGGGATCGCGCCAAACGCCTGCGCCATCGGGCTTTTCGGATCATGGAACATCAGCGGCGCGATTTCATCGAGCTTGGCCGCGAACAGATCGGGAATCGGATGCTCATCGAGCCAGAATCCGGCCGGCGCGACCAGCACGAGTTTTTTCGCGCGGCTGTTGTCGAGCGCCGCGATTTCCGCCGCGAGCATCCCACCCATCGAATGGCCGACGATGTTGGCGGTCGGAATTTTCAGCTCGTCCATCAGCTCATGATAGAAGAGCGCCGCGTCGATGACGTCATCGATATGCTCGCTGCCGGTCGACTCGCCGTATCCGGGAAAGTGCGGGGCATAGACCTTATGCGTCTTGCCCAGCTCTTCGAGGAACGGATCGACGCCGAACAGGCCGCCCGCGCCGTGCACGAACAGAAGCGGATCGCCGCTACCGAATTCCCACATCTCGATCGAGAACTTGCCGCCGAGAAGTTGCTTCGTTGTCTTCATTACTTCGCGCTCCGTGTTTCGGCCGTTGTGCCATTGCCGCGCGCGTGGCCGTTAGTATGCTTGGGCAACTGGAGCTCGAACTGCACCGGCGCGGGAATCGCGCGTTCGGCAGCCGGCATCGGATTCGCCGACCACTTATCTTCGTGATCGCTCCACAGATCGCGCAGATACGGCATGCACTCGCGCGCGAACAGCTCGGTGCTCTTCTTCACCAGCTCCGGCGGCATCGAGCCGAGCTGCATCAGCATCATCAGATGGCCGCAGTTGAGCGACTTCATCGCCTCGCGCAGACGCTCGCGCACCGTCTTGGGCGAGCCCGCGATGACGTAGCCCTGATCGAGGAAGTCCTTCCACTTGAGGCCCTCGCGGCGCAGCGCGGCTTGATCGCCGACCTGCCCGAGGATACCGGCTTTGATGGTCTTCACGGTGCGATATCCCGGCGCGTCGGCGAAGCCGTCATAGACGTGCAGGCATCGATTGTAGAAGTAGTCCATATGCGGGGCGTAATCGCGCTCGGCTTGCTCGTCGGTCTCGGAGACGGCGACCACCTGCGCAAATCCCATCGAGTAGGGATTGAGCGGCTTGCCCATCTTCGCCATCACTTCCCAGTAACCGTCGGCGACCTTTTTGCCCGCGATATACCCGAAGTAGGAAAGGAAGCTGTAGTTGTAGTCATGTTTTGCGCAGAAGTCCCAGGTCTCGACCGAGCCGCCACCCGGAATCCAGATCGGAGGATGCGGTTGCTGAATCGGCTTGGGCCACAGGTTCACGTAGCGCAGCTTGGTGTACTTGCCGTTGAAGGAGAACATCTCCTTTTCCTTCCATGCCTTGACGATCAGATCGTGCGCCTCGTAGTACTTCTCGCGCAGCGTGGCCGGGAATTTCGCCATAACAGAAGTTGGTATCCATCGAGGTGCCGACCGGGAAGCCCGCGACCAGGCGACCGCCCGAAATGACATCGAGCATCGCGAATTCTTCGGCGACGCGGATCGGCGGATTGTACAGCGCGATCGAGTTGCCGAGCACGACGATATTGGCATTGCGGGTGCGGCGCGCGAGCGAGGCCGCCATGATGTTCGGCGACGGCATCATCCCGTAGGCATTCTGATGGTGCTCGTTGATGCCGAGGCCGTCGTAGCCCATGTGATCCGCGAATTCGAGCTGGTCGAGGTAGTCATTGTAAAGCCGATTGCCGATTTTCGGGTCGTAGAGATTCTGCGGGATGTCGACCCACACGCTGCGGTATTTGTCCTTGAAGTCCTCGGGCAGATACCGATACGGCATCAGATGGAACCAGGTAAATTTCATATATTCTCCTTGCGGCGCCGGCCGCCTTCCCGCTCAGGCATTGGCCGTCGCGGCTGAATCCGTTTGAACTGCGTTTTTCTTCGTAGCACAGGCTTTAGCCTGTGTTCCTACTTCCTTGCGCTTACGATTTCCATTGCCGTTCGAATGATGAGCTGCGAGCGCCTGCGCGGCACTCAAATGAAACTCGAATGCGCGCTCGACGAAGTTCTCGGGATTGAGCCCGGTCAGCTCGCGGAAAGTATTGTCCTGACCTGTCAGCAGGAACGCACCATTGAGGCTGGCCCACATCACCGAGGCAGTCGTCGCGAGATCCATCACATTGGGAATGAGGCCAGTCTCATAGACCTTGCCGACCGCATCTTCCCATTGATCGAATGCCTGATGGCCTAGGCTGAGCACGCGATTGTAATGCTCGATCTCGGCTTTGCGCTTGAGCCGCTTGCGAATCCGCGCATAGCCGACCGACTGATGAATGAGGAACAGCTCACGCGAGTTGTTGAGGTAACCGATGTACGCGCGCGCCATCGTGCGCAGCTCGACGAGTGGCTCGAGGCCGCATGCCTGAATCGTCGCATAGCGGGCGACGAGTTCCTCGATCCGTTCGGCGGTGAGCTGGAGGAACAAATCATCGCGCGAGGAGAAATATAGATAGATGGTGCCGACGGCGACCTCGGCCTCGCGCGCAACCATCTCGATAGTGGCGCTATCGAGGCCATGCTTCGCGAATACGGTCGCGGCCGCCTCGAGGATGGTCTGTCGGCGTGCGTGACGCTCGCGCTGTTTGCGTTGCTGTACGCTCATTAAATGAGAAAATGAATGAAGCTTCAGTTTCTGAAGTTCAACTCATAGCGAGAAAAAGGGCCATCTGTCAAACGCCGCTGATTTCGCGTCGACCGAAGCGATGGTCACAGCATCATGCTGTGGTTATTCTGCGCTGTACGGGGTCCTTGCATGCGCGTCTATCTAATGAAGCACGGCGTGTTGCTGGCGACAGTCGGCATCGCGGGTTCTGTTGTGCTGCTAGCTGTGGGCACGATGTGGGGAATAGTGATCCTCAAGGTATATGTCCATCTATGGAGCCCATACGTTCACGCATACCGAGCCGCTGCCGGCATTGGTGATCCGATGTTGCTCGACGGAAGAGTCAGTGTCGGCGCGATAGCGTTTCATTGCGAGGCCATCGTAATAATGATGGCGCCGTGGGCGCTGACCGCAGCTCGATGGTTTTTTGGCTATTTCGGTCTGGTGGACGACTTCTTTGCGCGCTCCCTTAATAACTCTTTCCCATCAAAGTGATCTGGTATAGTTCGCAAATTCGAGCGTTCAGTTTGTGCCCCCGATGGATAGCGAGACGACCGCAGACCAATTCGGCGACGATCATCCCCCGCGCGGACGCGATGCGAATCGCCACGCCGTTGCTTTCATCGTGTCGATCGCCGCGCATGTTCTAATCCTGGCCGGATTGGTGTTCATGCTTCCCGAGGTCGAGGGGCCGCGGCATGAGTGGGTGCTCGCATATCTGGTGGACTTGGGCGATTCCGGAAGCTCCGGGAGGGGAGCTGGCGCGGGCATCGCCCGCGCCGGCTCCCCTCCCGCCCCCGCGCATGAGGCTTCAGACTTGAAATCACAAAATGTGATTTCAAACCGCAAGCCTCATGCGCACCGCCGCGCCGCGCGTCCGCAGGCTCCGCCTGTGCGCGCGTCGCTGCTCCCCTCGGCGGTATTCGCGGCGGTGCCGACTAGCACCGGCGACGCCCCGATTACCGCCCGCAGCGCGGACGCGGTTCCGCCTCCGGCAGGAACCGCTCCCTCGGGCATCAGCGTGGCTTCCGCGAACGCATTCGGCGCCGGTTCGAACGGCGGCGAAGGAGGTCACGGAACCGGCGGAATGGGCGCCGGATCGGGAGCTTCTTTCGCGCACGCCGAGTATGGTCACAACCCCGCGCCTATTTATCCGGTAGAGGCGCGTCGACGAGCAGAGCATGGCACAGTGATGCTGCGCGTTAAGGTCGGAGCAGACGGCTACACGCAGCAGGTCGAGATCGCGCAATCCTCGGGCTTCGATTTGTTGGATAACGAGGCGATCGAGACCGTGCGCTCGCGATGGCGCTTCGTTCCGGCGCGCCGCGATGGCGTCGCGGTGGAGAGCTGGTGCGAGGTGCCGATTCGTTTCGCGCTGACCGAGGCTCAAGCGAACTAAGGCTCGGCGTCGATTTTCCAGTTCATTTCCTGTTGCACGACCATTTTGGACGGCGAAAACCCGTGCTATAGACGTTTTAAATGGCGTTTATGAATCGGGGGTAATGGACAATGTCTGGACACAAGGTGAGGAAGCTGGTCGCGATTCTGGCCGCCGGAATTTTTGTTACCGCGCTGATGCTGCCGTCGAGAGCCGGCGCCATCGAAGTCAAGAAGATGCTCCCCGGCGGCGAGAGCGCACCCAGCGGAGGAGGCGGTGGTGGCGGAGGTGCTTCTGCGCCCAATCCGATGAGCAAGGCGCAGCAGCAGGCGCTCTCGGACGCGGTGTCGAATGACTCCGAACAATACGTCGATCAGGAAAGCGAAAAAAAATCCTCAGGCGACGCTTACGTCGATTTGGAGCACGCCAAGCCGCATATCTTTCCGAGTGGCAGCAACGTAACGGTCAAGCTTCAGGCGGAATCCTTCAAGGCCAAGAGCAAGAAGACCGGCGAGCAGAAGTCGTTGGTGTTCAAGTATAAGCAGAAGGGAAACACCTACGTGCTCGACGGCGAGCCCACCTGGGAAGACGTCGCGAAGGCGAAGTAGGGGAATCCTACGGGCGCGCTTCGAGGATCAGATTGAATGGCGTCTGAGTTGCGACCCGTACCCGGCTGAATCCGCCCGCGGTTATTACCTCGGACAAGCGTTTCGGTCCGGCTTGCGTGCCAAGCGCAAGGCCGACTTCCTGCGCTCGCGACGCGGGGGTGCAGATCATTGTCGAGGCCGAGTAGAACATTCGCCCAATCGGGTTGAGATTGTCAGCCGTGTCGTCGTTTGCGAAAGGCTCGACGATCATCCACGTACCGTCGGGCTTCAGGGCGGAATGCACATGCGCTGCGGCGCCAGTCGGATCGCCCATATCGTGCAGGCAGTCGAAGCATGCGACGAGATCGTAGCGGCCGGGAAATTCCTTGGCGCTCGCTTTTTCGAAGCGCACGCGATCGGCGACTCCCGCCTTACGCGCAATCTCGCGAGCGCGATCGATCGACGGCTGATGGTAGTCAAATCCGGTGAACTGCGATTTCGGATAAGCCTGTGCCATCAGGATGGTTGATGCGCCATGGCCGCATCCGACGTCCGCCACAGTTGCGCCGCGTTCCAGCTTCGCAACGACGCCGTCGAGCGCCGGGAGCCAGCTCGCAATAAGATTGTTTGCATAACCGGGACGAAAAAAACGCTCGGTGCCGCGAAACAGACAGGGGTCATGCTCGCCCCATCCCATTCCGCCGCCGGAACGGAAGGCTTCGCAGATTTTCGATTCCGCGCGAATCATCGCAGCCGCGATTTCGAATGCGCCGGGAACGAACAGCGGACTGTTTTCGTCGGCGAACGCCATCGCCTGTTCATCGGTCATGAAGTAGCGCTTGGCGGAGACATCGTACGAGACATATCCCGCCGCGGCTTGTGCAGCCAGCCATTCGCGTACGTAGCGTTCGAAGGTTCCGGTGCGTGTCGCCAGCTCTTCGGAGGTTACCGGACCATTCTGCGCGAGCGACTTGTAGAGTCCGAGTCGATCGCCGACTAGCACCAAGCCGGCACCGAAGGCGACGCCCATGTCGCCGACCATTTTGTGTACCAGTTCCTGGAATTTCGTCGGATCAAGAGCCATGACACGTCCTCCCCGGCAGGGTAAAGCGCTTCTACATTTTATGATCGGTCTAAGTCAATCAGGGCCGGACCGCGTCGGCTTTCGGCGATCCTTATACGTAGGGAAGAAGGAAAGTGTCGGCGCCCAGCAGCATCCCGCCGATCATTTCCAGGGTCTTGCGTTGCGCGACGATATGCTGGCAGAAGGTTTCCGCGTCGCGCAGTGCGCGATCGAGCGGGCCGCGCTCGGAATAGATGGCCGCTGATCCGACCGCATCGTAAAGCATCCGAATGATGTCGCGGGCGGACTGCGCCGCGTTGACGCGCGATAGCCATGCATCGGCGCGTTCGCGGACTGTTGGCTGCTCGTTGTGCTCAAGCCGCGCCCATTCGCGATCCATCGAATCGAACACGTACGCGCGCGCCGCGCCGAGCCTCATCTCGGCGTCGGCGATGACGCTCTGGATGCGCGGCATGTTTTTGTAGGGCCGTCCGCTCGGCATCTCGACCTTGGTCTGCATCATCTCGACGACATGATCGATAGCAGCGCGGGCCGCGCCGAGTGGCACGCCGGAAACCTTGGGGAGGAAGTTGGTCGCGCGCCGCCACAGGATTCCTTCGCGCCTGGCGGGCGGCCGCAGGTTGAAGAGAAATCGCTCGGGGACAAAAAGATCCTTCGCGCGATAGTCGGAGCTGCCGGTGCCGCGCATTCCGGTGGTATGCCAGTTGTCGACCACCTCGACCTGCGAGGCCGGCGCTAGCATGCCGCAGGTGACCGGCGTTCCTTTCGATTTCATGAGCGGCGCGCCGTTCTCATAGAGCACGCAGCTAAGCCCCACGACGTCTGCGTGGCTGACTCCGGAGCCGAATGACCACTGGCCCGTGACCCGGTACCCTCCCTCGACGCGTTCGGCGCGTCCGGTCGGCATCACGCTGCCGGCGGTCACCATGTCGAGGCGGGGAAAGATTTCGCGCGCAGCGCTATCATCGAGATAGCCCGCGAAGAATCCGGAATCGCATCCGATCATCACGCACCACGCTGCCGAGGCATTGGCTTTCGCGAGTTCTTCGATGATCTCGACTTGCTGGGCGGGGCGAAGTTCGGGACCGCCCCATTCTATCGGCATCATCAGGCGGAACATGCCGGCCTCGCGCAGGCGTGCGACGACCTCGGCCGGAAGCTTGCGCGCTTCATCAATCTCGGCCGATTTCTCGCGCAGGTAGCCGCTGAGCGCGCGCGCGTTCGCATAGATGTCGGCGGTGCTCATCGGCGCGCTCGCCGGTGGGCGTCTTTGGGCGGTTGCTTCTGATGCCATCGCGAAGTTCTCCGAGCGTATGAATAGGTCAGCAGTACTACGGCGGGTCGGTTTTGATAAGCGCTTCGATCGCATCGGCCAGAGCGCGCGTCGCCAGCGCGAGGTTGCGAATCATCCACGGTATCTTCAGTAGCGCGGCCGGATTACGCGCGAGGTAATTTGCTGCCGCGAGCGGTTTGACGCGCCCCATTTCATCGGCGATTTCGGCGCCGAAGATTTCGTCATCGAGCGAATCGATCACCGTGCGAACGATCGCGAAGGGAACGCCTCGCGCGGCCGCTTCCAATGCGATCGCGGCGCTCTCCATGTCGACTGCGATCGCGCCGCTATGCTGCTTCGCGGCGCGTTTCGCGGCGGGATTGGGGATGACGCGCGGCGAGCTCAAAATCGCGCCGGTGGAAGATTCGAGGCCTGCGGCATGCAGGGTTCGCTCGCAGAAATCGATGATCGCGGCATCGACGGCTACAACCTGCTCCGGATGAGGAGTATCCTCGCGCGCCTTCATCGCGCGGTCCGCGATCACGATATCGCCGGGGCGCAGACCGCCTGAAAGCGCGCCCGCCACGCCGGTTCCGATCACAAGTTGAGTTTCCGGCAGTGCGGACAACGCAAGGCGCGCAATTGCCCGGCTTCGTTTCATGCCGATCCCGGTCGCGACGAATGCCACTTCGCCGCTTTCGGCGCGGACGCGAAAACCGCTGAGCCCCTTGAGGTTCAGCGCGGTGCGGCCTGGAAGCCGCCGCTTGAGTGCCGCGACCTCGCGCGAGAATGCATAGAAGATGAGAATCAAGAGTTAACGGCGCGCTTGAGCCGCGCGCGCGCTGCTAGCAAAATTGCGCGGACGTGGAGCAGGGTCAAGATGATGACGCCGGCGCTTAAAGTTGTGCGAACGTGAAAAGCCTGATCGTCAACGGCGACGACTTCGGATTCTCGCGCGAAGTCAACGCCGGCATCGTCCGCGCGCATCGCGAGGGTATCCTGACCAGCACCAGCCTGATGGTGGCCGAGGCGGCGCGCGACGAAGCGGTCGCGCTCGCTAAAGAAAATCCCGCACTCGATGTCGGCCTGCACTTGGTAGTGTGCATGGGTCGTAGTGTGCTGCCCGCTTCGGAAATCGCGCCGGTGGTTGATGCGTCAGGCCGCTTCGGCAATAACTCGGTCCTGAGCGGTCTCAAATATTTCTTCACGCCCGGCATTCAGGAAAAACTCAAGGCCGAATGCCGCGCGCAGATCGAATTGCATCTCAAACTGATCGGATACCTCAACCATATCGATGGGCACCTCAACTTTCATGTGCATCCCGCGATCGCCGACATCGTCATCGACCTGGCGCATGAATATAAGGTCCCGTGCCTTCGGATACCGGCCGAACCGGTGTTCACGACGCTGGCGATTTCGCGCGAGCGGGCGGCGGCGAAGTTGGTCGAAGCGATGATTTTTCGCACGCTCTCGCGCCGCGCGCGCAGGATGGCGGCCGAGCGAGGCATCAAATCGACGGACAGGCTGTTCGGGCTCCATCAGACGCATCACATCACCGAAGAGTACGTTGTCGGCGTGATGGATCGGCTGCGCGACGGCCTCACCGAGATTTATTTTCATCCCGCGATGGATATCGGAGGGACACCGCCCGCGCCGTCCTCGCAGCGCGAGACGGAAATTCTCATCAGCGCGCGAGTGCGCGAGGCGATTGCGTCGCGGAGGATTGCGCTAACGACATTCGGCGGGGTTGCTCGCGCACTATGAAAGAGGAGGGTTGCGTCCGTGGTTGAAACGATCGTCCGGCCCGCGACTCGCGCGGATCTCCCGCGCCTGACCGAGATTTACAACTATTACATCATCAACACGCCAATCACGTTCGACCTCGAGCCGTACACGATCGAGACGCGCACGCCATGGTTCGAGGAGCATTCGGACAGCGGCCGCCATCGAATGCTGGTCGCAGTCGAAAACGATATCGTCATCGGCTATGCAACCAGCAGCCGCTTTCGCGAGCAAGGCGGCATACAATCCCACCGTCGAATCGAGCATCTATTGCGCGCATGAGGCGACCGGCCGCGGCATCGGATCGATGCTGTACCGCGCCCTCTTCGACATCCTCACGAGCGAAGACGTCAACCGCATCGTCGCCGGAGTGACGATTCCGAATGACGCATCGATCGCATTGCACAAGCGCTTCGGCTTTTACGAGGTCGGAACATTTACCGAACAGGGACGCAAGTTCGGACGCTACTGGGACGTGACGTGGCTGGAACGCCCGTTCAAAATCGCAAGCTGATGAAATCGCGGCGCAATCGCACCGTCGCTCGCGCCTTGAAACCAATTGCAATATTCTGTGCGTTGTCGATCACGATCCTCGTCGGCAGTCGTGCTGACTGCGCGAGAAAGGATGTTTCCATGTTTGACCAGGAAGGCACCCCTGCCGCCGAAACCGTTAGTGACTATCGGCTGCCGAAGACCGTCACGCCACGGCGCTACGAAATCCGGCTCATCCCCGACCTCACGCAGTTTACCTTTGCCGGCGAGGAGAGCGTGGCGATCGTCGTCAATTCGCCGACCTCGGAAATCGTGCTCAATGCGCTGGAGTTGGAAATCGATCGCGTTAGCGCCGAGCGCGGAAAGACCTCGCTGACCGGAAAAGCGGAACTCGATGCGAAGAAGGAACGTGCGATCCTGCGCTTCGATCGCGCGCTCGACGCCGGCGAATGGACGCTGCACATCGGATTCCGCGGCATTCTCAATGACAAACTGCACGGCTTCTATCGCAGCCAATATCAGGATGCAGCAGGCAAGACGCATACGGTCGCGACGACCCAATTCGAATCCACCGATGCCCGCCGCGCGTTCCCATGCTGGGACGAGCCCGAACTGAAGGCCAGCTACAAGGTCACGCTCGTCATCGATCAGAACCTCACCGCGATATCGAATGCGCGGGCGGAGAGCGAGAAGCCCAGCACCATCAAAGGCAAGAAGGAGGTCGTGTTTGCCGAGACGATGGTGATGTCGACTTACCTGGTCGCTTTCATCGTCGGCGAGTTCGAGGCGACCGCGCCCGTCGATGCGGGCACGCCGTTGCGCGTCGTCCACGTGCCGGGCAAAGCCAACCTCAGCGGCTTCGCGCAGCAGATTGGCGCCTTCTCGCTGAAATATTTCGCGAATTATTACGGCCTCCCATATGCGGGTGACAAGGTCGACCTCATCGCGATTCCCGATTTCGCCTCCGGCGCGATGGAAAACCTGGGTGCGATTACCTTCCGCGAGACCGCGCTACTGGTTGACGAGAAAACCGCCTCACGTGCCGAGATGGAGCGTGTCGCCAACGTCGTATCGCATGAGAACGCGCACATGTGGTTCGGCGATCTCGTCACGATGAAATGGTGGAACGGCATCTGGCTCAACGAGGCCTTCGCCACCTTCATGGAGATGCTTGCGGTCGACAAATGGAAGCCCCATTGGCGGCGATGGGACAGCTTTTCGGTCTCGCGCGCCGCCGCGATGGCGGTGGACGGCCTAAAGAGCACGCGCTCGATCGAGTTCACGGTCAACAGTCCGGAAGACGCGCGCGCGATGTTCGACGTGCTCACCTATGAGAAAGGCGCGTCGGTGCTCCGGATGCTCGAGCAGTACATGGGCGAGGAGGAATTTCGCAAAGGCATCGCTGCGTACCTCAAGAAGCATGAATATGGCAACGCGGAGACCACCGATCTGTGGGACGCGCTCGAGCAGTCGTCGAAACAGCCGGTCCGCAAGATGATGGATTCGTGGATCTTCCAGCCGGGATTTCCAATCGTGCGCGCAGAGACCGCCGCGGATGGCAAAAGCCTGAAGGTTAGCCAGCGCCGATTTTTCCTGCTGCCCGATGGTACGAAGAACGATCAGCTTTGGCATGTGCCGCTGATGATTCGCGCGAAAACCGATCGTGGCATCGTCACCAAGAAGATCGTGCTCGGTGAGCGCGAAACGACCGTTGCGCTCGACGGCAAAGTCGAATGGGCGCTGCTCAATGAGGGTGGTCACGGATTTTATCGGGTGAACTACAATCCGGCGCTGCTGCAGTCGATCACGCATAACCTCGCCTCGCTGCAGCCGATTGAACGCTTCGGACTGGTGAGCGATACATGGGCCGCGACCGTCGCGGGTCTCTCGCCGCTTTCCGAATTTCTCAAGATGGCGCGCCTGTTCACCGATGAGACCGACATCAACGTATGGCGTGCGCTCCTCGGCGCCTTCAACTATCTCGACATGATCGTTAGCGACGAGGATCGTCCGGCACTGGCGGGTGAAGTTCGCAAGATCGTCGGGCCCGCATTCGCGCGGCTGGGATGGGAGCCGAAACCCGGCGAGGATGAACTGACGCGGCAGTTGCGCGGCGTGCTCATCGCGAACCTCGGCACTATCGGCGACGATCGCGAAATCCAGGCAAAGGCGCGTCAGCTCTACGCGCTATGGGACGACAATCCTTCACTAGCAGATCGCGACATCGCGCCCGCGCTGGTTTCCATCCTCGCGTATTCGGGCGACGCCGCCCGCTACGAGGAGTTCAAGAAGAAGTTCAAGTCGGCGCGTACCCCGCAGGAAGAGCAACGCTATCTATTCTCGCTCGCGAACTTCCGCGACACGGCGCTGCTGCACAAGACGATGGCGATGACGCTCGACGGCGAGGTGCGAACCCAGAACGCGCCGTATCTGATGATGTCGGTGCTGATGAATACCGCCGGCCGCTATGACGCGTGGGACTTCATCCGCGGTCATTGGGAAGAGATGACGCGCAAGTATCCCGACAACGCGCTGCCGCGGATGTGCGAGGGCGTCGTCGCGCTACTCGATCGCCAGGAAGAGGTCACGAAGTTCTTCCAGGAGCATCGGGTGCGGCTCGGCGGCAAGATCATCGATCAGCATCTCGAGCGCCTGGCAATCGCGGTCAATTTTCGTCGTCGCGAAGGCCAGAACCTCGCCGCGACGCTGAAGGGTTCTTAGGTCTAGGAATTCTTTTTCGCGACGCTCGTGGGCCGCTGTCGAATCAGCGTCCAGTACTCCTCACGGGCGTCATCGTCTATCGGAGTCGGGCGGTAACCGTATAGACCATCGGCTCCGTCTTTTCTGGGTCCGGAAATCCAATACTCCTCGCGGGTCGCAATGTCATAGTAGTTGGCTTTGACGCCGAGACCTTTGAGACTTCTGAAAGTTTTGCCTTGGTAGTACAAGCTCTTCCCGGTCTTCGAGAACTTGACGCGTCCGATGCGTGCAGGCCCCCTCACGCCCGATTGGCCCGCTGGCTGACCGGACTTATTCTCTATGTACATGATCCTCGGGTACATGATTGAGCATTCATCTTAAAGCAACGCTTTAACTGTGGCGTTACTGTTGTCGCACCATGCGGCGCGGGTCCGGTTGCGTATGCCCCAGGATCGGATGCGGGCGGTATGGCTTTTCGAGGCTCGCCACTTCCTCTGCGCTCAGCTTGATCTCGACCGCCTTGTACAGCTCGGTTAGCTGCGGCAACTTCGTCGCGCCGATGATCGGTGCGGTGACGCCGGGCGCCTGCAGAATCCATGCGCATGCGATTTGGACCGGAGTCACGCCGCGATTTTTCGCGACCTTCTCGACCGCATCGAGGACTTCGAAATCGTTGTCGCGAAAATACATGCTCTTCGCGAAGTCGTCGGTCTTCGCACGGGTGGTCGGCTCGGTGCTGGTCTTGGTGCGATTGCCGGCGAGGAAGCCGCGCGCGAGCGGACTCCATGGAATCAGCCCCACGCCCTCATCAAGGCACATCGGATTCATCTCGCGCTCTTCCTCGCGATAGACGAGGTTGTAGTGGTTCTGCATCGTCGAGAATCGATGCCATCCGTTCTGCCTTTGAACATTTAGCATTTTTTGAAATTGCCACGCCGCCATGCTGCTCGCGCCGAGATAGCGAACCTTCCCAGCGCGCACCAGCGAGTCGAGCGCGTCGAGCGTTTCCTCGATCGGCGTGGTGAAGTCGAAACGATGGATTTGATAGAGGTCGATGAAGTCGGTTTTGAGCCTTCGCAGTGATGCGTCGCACGCTTCGAGGATGTGCTTGCGCGAGAGGCCGGCACGATTCTGCCCGCGACCCATCGGGCCGTGCACCTTGGTGGCGATCACGACTTCGTCGCGCGACGCCATCTCGGCCAGCCATCGCCCGGTCACCTCTTCGCTGACGCCTTGCGAATACACGTCTGCAGTATCGAAGAAATTCACGCCCGCTTCGAGTGAGACCTGAAAATGCTGGCGCGCTTCATCGGAGGTGAGTACCCAGTCGCGCCACTTTTTGTCGCCATAGCTCATACATCCCAGGCAGATGCGCGACACGGTGGTGCCAGTTTTCCCTAGCTTGGTGTATTCCATGATGATGCTCCGAACGGATCGAGGTTGATTTCTCGACTATCTCAGTCAGCCGCGAACTGGTTCAAGAGGGAAATTCGGCGACTACTCGCCGGTAAATTTAGGGCGGCGCTTTTCGACGAATGCCGCGATGCCCTCGCGCGCATCCTTGGTCCATGCGGTCGCGCAGATCGTTTCGGTCTCGCGGCCCATCTGCTCTTCGAGTCCCGCGACCGCGCTGTCGATCAGCAGCCGCTTCACACCGCGATACGCCAGCGTCGGACCGGTCGCGAGCTCTTCGGCGAAGGCGGTCGCGGTTGTCATAAGATCAGCATCGGGAACCAAACGCGTGGCGATGCCCAGATCGAGCGCCTGCTTCGCCGTAAGAATCGGATTGAGTATCGCGAGCTCGATCGCGCGGCGCGGTCCGACGATGCGCGGCAGATAGAACGTCGATGAACCGTCGGGCGTTAGACCCGCCTTCGTGTATGCCATGGTGAACTTCGCCGACTCCGCCGCGATCACGAAATCGACCGCGCATACGAGGCTGAATCCGGCGCCGGCTGCGCTGCCATGAACCGCCGCGACCACGGGAGAACGCATCCGCGCGAACAGCGAGACCGCGCGATGCAGATGCGAGGTGACTTCTTCGAGGTAACGCGGCAGGTCGGTTTCCGATTTGCCTGCGAAGCTTTTGAGGTCGCCGCCCGCGCAGAAAAACTTTCCCGCGCCCGTGATCAAAATCGCGCGCACCGCCGGATCGTCGTCGCATTTGCGCGCCGCATGGTCGAGGTCCTCGGCCAGTTCCAGGTTGATGCCGTTGGCGGCCTCTGGCCGATTCAGCGTCAGGTGCGCGACGCCGTTTTTCACTTCCAGAATCAGATTCGGATACGTCACTGCGAGCTCCTTTATAATTTCCGATACCACTCGGCGAGTGCCGCGCCGATTTCGTGCGGCGAGTCTTCCTGGATGAAGTGCACCCCTTTCACCGTAACCTCGCGCTGGTTGGGCCACTTGCGGCAGAACTCGCGCTGCGCGCCGATCAGAATCGCGCCCGGGTCGGCGTTGATGAAGAGTTTCGGAATCGCGCTCTGCGCGAGCCACTTCGAATAGTCATCGACGATTTTAGACACGTCCGCCGGGTCGCCATTGAAGGGGATCTGGCGCGGCCATGTCAGCGTCGGACGGCGCGATTCGCCGGGCTCGAGAAACGGTTTCCGGTATGCCGCCATCTCCTCGTCATTGAGCCTGCGGATCACGCTGCCGGGTAGAATGCGCTCGACGAAAATGTTCTTTTGCAAAATCATGTCGTCGCCGGCGGGACCGCGCAGCGACTTGAACAGATTCACCGATTGCTGATTCCATTCTTCGAATTTGATCGGCCGCACGATCGCTTCCATGTACGCGATGCCTTTGATCGCATCGGGATGGCGATGCGCCCAGTGAAAGCCGAGCGCCGATCCCCAATCATGAATCACCAGCGTGACGCGTCGATTCAGATCGAGCGCGCCGAACCACGCATCGAGATGCTTCGAGTGATCGACGAACCGATACTGACCGGTCGAGGATTTTCCCGAATCTCCCATACCGACAAGATCGGGCGCGAGGCATCGCGCGCTGTTGCTCAGATGGGGAATGACATTGCGCCACAGGTACGACGACGTCGGATTGCCATGCAGAAAGACGACGGGATCGCCCGCGCCGACGTCGACATAGGCCATCTCGGTGCCGAGCACCGAGATGCGTTTGCGCGGATGCGGATCCTTTGCGGAAATCTCAGCTTCACTCATGCGAGCGCTCCTTGAGCATTGAGCAATACGGCGATCATTGAGCAATACGGCGGTCGGCATGTGCACGCAAGCAGGCGATCATTTGTAAATCGACGCCGACGCGGCGCAGAATCGAGCCGCGATTATCATAAGGAGTTCGTGCGATGGCGGAACGCAGACGAAAATTCTGGGGGTGGGGCTATGAAGATCAGGGGCCTACGCCCGAACAGCAGAAGCATATGGCCGAGCGGATGGCGAAGCGCTTCGACCTCGGCGAGTTGACCCTCACGCCGCCGCCCAAGGAGAGCGAACTAAACTTGCGCGCGCCGCGCGTGCAGCCTCCGGACTCGCTCAAGGAAATCTGCTCGACCAGCACGCACGATCGCGCGGGCCACAGCTACGGCAAGGGCTCGCGCGATTTGATCCGCGCGTTTCGCCGTTACTATCCAAATCCCATCGATGTGGTCGCGTTTCCGCGCGATGAGAAAGATGTTGTGCGGATCCTCGAATGGTGCGACGGCGCGAAGATCGCTGCGGCGCCATACGGAGGCGGCTCCAGCGTCGTCGGAGGCATCGAAGCTCCGAGCGCGGGCGATTATCACGGCGCGGTATCGATCGATCTGATGCATCTGAACCGGGTACTCGAGGTCGACAAGGCCTCGCGCGCGGCGCGCATCCAGGGCGGCGCGCTCGGACCGCATCTGGAGGCGCAGCTGAAGCCGCACAACCTCACGCTGCGCCACTATCCGCAATCATTCGAATTTTCATCGCTGGGTGGATGGATCGCGACGCGCTCCGGCGGACATTATGCGACGAACTACACCCACATCGATGATTTCGTTGAATCGACGCATGTCATCACCCCGACCGGCATCATCGAGTCGCGACGACTTCCCGGCTCCGGCGCGGGTCCCAGTCCCGACCGGATGATCATCGGCTCGGAAGGAATTCTCGGCATCATTACCGAGGCGTGGATGCGCCTGCAGGATCGCCCGAAGTTTCGCATCGGCGCGTCGGTGCCGTTTTCGAGTTTCTTCGCCGCGGCGAAAGCTGTGCGCCAAATCGGCCAAGCCGGATTGTTTCCCGCGAATTGCCGCGTACTCGATGAGGGCGAGGCGCTCAACTCCGGCGCGGCAAACGGCGACGAGGCGGTGATGGTCCTCGCCTTTGAATCGGGCGACCATCCGCTCGAAGCGTGGATGAAGCGCGCGCTCGAATGTTGCGCCGATCATGGCGGCAAAATTCCGAAAGAGGAAATCAAAACGCGCACCGATCAGGAGGCGACGCATGAGGGCGCGGCGGGCGCGTGGCGCAATGCGTTTCTCAACGCGCCGTATCTGATGGACACCGTTGCCGCGATGGGGATGGTGAGCGATACCTTCGAGACCTCGATTACGTGGGACCGCTTTGAGAATTTTCATACGAAAGTGATCGAAGGCGCGCGCGATGCAATGAAGCGCATCTGCGGAAAGGGCAGCGTGACTTGCCGCTTCACCCATGTTTATCCCGATGGTCCCGCGCCGTATTACACCTTTCTCGGGCCGGGCAAAAAGGAGTCGCAGCTCGAGCAGCGCGATGAGGTTAAGAAAGCTGCCTCCGATCTTTTGATGAAGCTCGGCGGAACCATCACGCATCATCATGCGGTCGGACGCGATCATCGTCCATGGTACGACATCCAGCGCCCCGATGGATTTGCGAACGCCCTTCGCGCGGCGAAGCGCGCGCTCGATCCGCACGGCATCCTGAATCCCGGCGTGCTGATCGATCCTTGAGAGGGAAATATCGTGGGGTACGAAGCCGCACTAAAGGACTACACTTCGTTCGACTTCAACGATGGTCGATGGATGCGAAAGGTTTATCGGCGCGGACAAGGTCCGGCCGTCATCATCATGCACGAGATGCCGGGGCTGCATCCGCTAGTCATTCGATTCGCGGATCGCGTCGCCGCCGCGGGCATGACGGTCTCCCTGCCGGTGCTCTTCGGCGAGCCCGGCCGGCCGGTCTCGACCGGCTACGCGGTGCGCGAGATGCTCGTCGGCATCTGCATCCGGCGCGAGTTCGCGGTGTGGGCGAGCGACCGCTCCAGTCCCATCATCGACTGGCTGCGCGCGCTGGCCCGCAAAGTTCACGCAGAATGCGGCGGGCGCGGGGTCGGCGCGGTCGGCATGTGCTTCACTGGAGGCTTCGCACTCGCGATGATGACCGAGCCCTCGGTGGTCGCGCCGGTACTGTCGCAGCCGTCGCTCCCGCTGACCTTCGGATCGAAGAAACGCGCCGCCGGTATGAACGTATCGCCCGAGGAAGTCGCTTGTGCCAAGGAGAGGTTCGATAAAGAGGACCTCTCGATGATCGGTTTGCGCTTCTTCGGCGACAACTTCGTGCCCGACGCGCGCTTCGACTCTTACAAAAAGACCTTCGGCGGTCGCTTCGAGGCGATTGAACTCGATCCCAAGGACGCCGAGCCGGGACCGATGCCGCCGCATTCGGTATTGACGATCAATCTGGTCGACAAGCCCGGCACGCCCACGAAGCGCGCCGAGGAGCGCGTGATCGAATTCTTCCGCCAACGCACCGCCCAGGCGGCGTGAGCTACTTCTCGAGGTCGAGTTTTTTGCGCGCCACTTCGGACATCATGTGCGGCGTCCACGGCGGGTCCCATACGATTTCGACATTCGCGTGCTCGCAGTCGGGCAGGCCCAGCAGCTTGTCCTCGATGTTCTCGCGAATCATCGAGCCCATCTGACATCCGGGCGCGGTCAGCGTCATGATGACGTTCACCGCGTTGCCCTCGACTTCGACGCCGTACACGAGGCCGAGGTCGACTACGTTGACCGGGATTTCCGGGTCGTAGCATTCGCGCAGCACTTCGTAGATTTCGTCCTGGGTGAGCATTCGCCGATATCTAGTATTATATAGCATCGCGAGGTGACGAAGATGCCCGACAAAGAAGACCTCTACGATGAGGCGGTTGACCTGTTCGCCGACGACAAATTCGACGAGGCGATCCAACTCTACAAAAAGGCACTTGAGCTGGACCCGAAGTATGGCGACGCGGCGCACGGTCTGGCGCTATGCTTCAAAGCGATGGGCGATCTCGACTCCGCCATCGAGGTCACCAATCAGTACGTTAAGCAGGAGCCCGAGGACATTCTCGCGTTCACCAACCTGAGCATGTTCTATCAGCAGAAGGGCATGATAAAGGAAGCGGAGGCAGCGGGCGCCGAGGCGCGGCGGCTCGATTGGAAGCGGCAACTGCGGGAAGCGAAACCCAAAGCGTGAAGCGGCGGGTAAATGAGGCGCGAAGCGGGCCACGCCGCGGGCGTACCCGAGGCGGAGCGTAGCGGAGTCGAGGGAAAATAAAAATGAAACTCAAAGACAAAGTGGTGCTTATCACCGGCGGCGGCTCGGGTCTGGGACGCGAGACCGGACTGACCTTCGCGCGCGAGGGCGCCAAGGTCGGTATCAATGACGTTCGTCCTGAATCGGCCCAAAACGTCGTGACCGAGATCGAGCGCGCCGGCGGGAAGGGTGCGAAAGCATTCGTCGCCGACGTCTCGAATAGCGCGGCGGTGAAAAAGATGTTCGCGGATTTCATCGCGGCCTACGGAACAATCGACATTCTGATCAACAACGCCGGCATCGGGCGGACTCGCGAGGATACTACCGTCGCTGCGGGCTTGCAGGATCTCGCGGATGAAGACTGGCACAAGATGCTCGCGACGCATCTCGATTCGACGTTTTTCTGCTCCCGCGAGGCGCTCAAAACGATGATCCCGAAGAAGAGCGGACGCATCATCAATCTCGCGTCGATCGCGGCGACTACCGGCCTCGCGTTCGCGGCGCATTATTGCGCGGCCAAGGGCGGCATCGCGTCGTTCACCAAGTCGCTCGCGCGCGAGGTCGTAGGTCACGGCATTCTGGTTAATGCGATCGCGCCCGGATTCATCGACACGCCGATGACGGCGCCAATCGACGCGCAGCTTCGTCAGCAGGTAATCGCGATGACGCCGATCGGACGCTTCGGCGAGCCGCGCGAGATCGCGGCGGCAGCATTGTTCCTTGCGTCAGACGACGGTTCATTCATGGTCGGGCAAATCGTCAGCCCCAACGGCGGCTACGTCATTTAGGTGCAGGAGATCGCACGATGAATTTCACCTTCGTGGCATTTAACTACCAGAGCGGCGATATTGAAGCGGAAGAGCGTAACTATCTGGGTCATCACGTCGCGCTCGCGAAAGGTTTTCCCGGGCTTCGCCAGTACTACACCGGGCGCACGATGGAGCATAGCGGCGGGAAGCCGTCGCATTTTCGTCGCGCGCTGTTGGCGTTCGACAACGCCGACGCATCCGCCAAAGCGATGCAGAGTGCGGCGGGTCCGGCGATCATTGCCGATACGCAGGCGCATCTGAAGGATCTGACGACCCAGGTTTTCGATGGCGAAGTCATCGTGCCATTTGAGAATCGCAAGCCGGGACAGAAGTGCTTCGTGATGGCGGCCGAGTTCAACCTCGACAAGGCGAATCCGGACGCGGCGGAAAAGCGCTACCGCGAGCATCATACCGGCATCGCGCGCAGGCTGCCGGGGCTACGCAACTACATGATCGGCAAACTCGGCGTTGGCGCCGATCGCTATCGCATCGCGATTCTTGCGTTCGATTCCGTCGAGGCTTTCAAAGACGCCTACCGCTCGCCGGTCGGCGCGGAACTCATCAAGGACGAAGAAGCCACCATCCGCGATGCGCGCGTGTATCGTATCGATGCGCGAGTCGAGCTTTAGTCGGAAGTAGTTTCGTCAAATTTTCAGCGGCCCGCACGACGGATACCGGATTTCTTCATGTTGCAAAGATCGGCCGGTATCCTCATTCCCCTCTTCTCGCTCCGCACCGCCGACGATCTTGGACGCGGCGAGATATTGCAGATGAAGCCGATGATCGATTTTGCAGTCAGCCTCGGGCATCGCGCGATCCAATTGCTGCCGCTCGATGAAACGGGGCCGAGCGAGGCGAGCCCTTACGCCGCGCTGACCCTCTTTGCGATCGATCCCCTCTACATCTCAACGGCGGAACTTGCCGGCGTGGGCAAGTTGGCGATGCGGCGCGCGCGCAGGAGCGCCGGCGATGCGACGCGGCGCGTCCCGCGCGAAAGATATGTCGCGCTCAAAAAAGAGCTGCTGGAGCACGCCTTCGAAGCGTTCGCATCGCGAGGACGACTACGCGAGCGGCGCGCGCTCGACGATTTCATCCAGGAAAATTCCTACTGGATTCGTGACTACGCGTTGTTCCGTGCGCTCAAGGATCACTTCGATTTTCGAAGCTGGGAGGAATGGCCCGGCGATGTCGCGCGCAGAGAGGAGGGCGCGCTCGCCTCGGCGCGGCGCGAACTGGCGCAGAGCATCCACAAATATTGCTACCTCCAGTTCATCGCGCATCAGCAATGGAAATCTATTCGCGATTACGCGCGAGAGCGTAGCGTATACATCGGCGGCGACCTCGCGTTTTCACCCGGCCGCGATAGCGACGTGGTATGGGCGCATCAGGAGAGTTTCGATCTGACGCGCACCATCGGCACGCCGCCCGACGCTTTCAGCGAAACCGGCCAGCGATGGGGGCTGCCGATGCCGAACTGGACGGCCATGCGCGCCGACAGCTTCGAGCTGTGGCGCTCGCGCGCGCGCCATGCGCGCACGCTTTACGACATGGTGCGGATCGATCACGTCGTCGGTCTTTATCGTACATTTTCATTTGGCGCGGATGATCCGCTGACGAAGAACGGCAAGTTCACGCCCGAAGATGAGGACGACCAGCGCGCGCAGGGTGAGGCGGTGCTGCGCGCGATTCAGGATGAAGCTCGCGAGATGCAGCTCATCGCCGAGGACCTCGGCACGGTGCCGCCGTGGGTGCGCAAATCGCTGACTGCGTTAGGCATACCGGGCTACAAAGTCATGCAATGGGAGCGCGATTGGGACGCGCCTGAACGGCCGTTCAGGAATCCATCCGAGTATCCCGAACTGTCGCTGGCAACCACCGGCACGCATGATACGGAGGCGCTCACGCTCTGGTGGCGCGAGCAGCCGGTGGAGGAGCGCGCACGCCTGGTGAAGGCATTTAACCTCGACGGGCGCGTGAACGTTCGCGCACCGCTCGGGATGCCGGTGCTCAATGAAATTCTGCGCACGCTCTACGGTGCGCCATCGATTATCACGGTGCTGCCGATTCAGGATCTCTTCGGATGGTGCGCGCGCATCAATCTTCCCGGCACCGTGAACGAATCGAACTGGACCTATCGTTTGCCGATCCCGCTGGAACGGATGGCGACCAGCCACGCAATTCAGGCGCGCGCGCACGACCTGAAGGAGATCGCATCCGGGAGCGGTCGCTTCTCGAATGTTGACACTAGCAGGTGAAAGATATCACAACATGATTACTGAACGGGCGTGCATAGTTGGATCAACATCGGCACTACGACGGAGTGGAATCTGGCGATCGTGGACAAGCTTGAGAAAATCGGCCATCTTATTTATGAGGCTTTGCTGAAGGCGCGGGAACTAAACACCTATCCGCTGGACCTTAATTCGAAACGAAGACTTGCCGAACTAGTGAAGAAAACCAGAGAAAATCAACGAAAGCTTCAGGCCTTTGTCGAGGTCCACGGATCCAACGGCAAACTAGACAAAGAGACGCTGGATCGCAGCTTGGATCTGATGTTGAAGGCCGCGGATGATATAAACCGCGAACTGGACAAACTCCTCGCAAAGGCGCGCGGCGAATAACCAGACAATTCCGTTTCGTTGAAAGGCCGGATCGCAAGGATTCGGCCTTTTGCTTTTTACGTCCGTCGAACTGGCGCCGATATTAAGCGCCGCCGTGACCGGAAAAGGCCAGGAAAACGCCAAAAGCATAGTGCATCAGAAGAAAACCTCCGCCGCGATGTGCGACGGAGGTCTTCCGAAGCCCTGACGAATGTCTGCTAGACGTGACGGCGCAGGAAATCGAACATCGATTTGAGGCCCTGGCGGCACGCCGACAACTCATTCATTTGCATGAACGCGTGCGGCATTTCTTCCATGAGATGCAGCTCGCTCTCGATGTTCGCGCGGCGCAGCGCTTCAGCGATCGCTTTCGATTCGGGAAGAAGATCGTCGGCGGTGCCGCAAATCACGAAGCATGGCGGCAGCGCGCCGGCCTTCACGCCGCGCAGCGGGCTGACGCGCGGATCGTTGACGACGGCCGAATAATCCTTACCAAGATAGAGCCGCACCATGCCCTCGAGCGCGGGTGCATTTTTGGTCCGTTCGAGCAGCGCGGGAAAATCAAACACGCCGTAGATCAACGCTCCCGCGCGTGCTTTCGGTGCGCTCCCATCGGATGACAATGCCAGCAGCGTCGCGGCGGTAAGATTTCCGCCCGCCGAGTCTCCTCCGATAGCGAGCCGAGTCGCATCGCCATTCCAACGCTTTGCATTCGATGCGATCCACTTCGCCGCGAAAACGCAATCATCCAACCCTGCGGGAAACGGATTCTCCGGCGCGAGGCGATAATCGAGGTTAATGGTGAGATAGCCTTCCGCTGCGAATTGCTTCGCGAGCTTGTCGTGCGTCTTCGGGCTGCCCATGATCCATCCGCCGCCGTGGATGTAGAGCATCACCGGATGCGGTCCCGCACCCTTGGGAACGATCACATCGGCGCGCAGGCCGGGGCGCAGTTCCACATTCTCATGAATGGCGCCTACTGCGGGCGGGTCGGCGTTCATTTTGACGGAGACCTCTGCAAGCGCCTTACGCATCTCATGCAGCGACGGTGGCATCTTGGCGGCAAATTCATTCCATTCACGGATAATGGTTTTCTCGCGTTCAGTCAGCATCGCAGCGCCCTCCATCAGGCAAAGATTTTCCGACTATCGCGCAAACCTTAAAAATGTCAACGCACCGCGAACTTCGGCGTTGTCGCGCCGATGCCGCATGCACTATAAGGATGCACTATGGGACCATTACGTGGAGTTCGCGTTCTCGACCTAAGCATGGTTGTCGCCGGCCCGTTCTGCACGATGATGCTCGGCGATCTCGGGCGCCGACATCATCAAGATCGAGCCGCCCGAAGGCGACATCGTTCGACTGGGCTCCGAGCAGGCGCCGCGCGGCGTTACCGTCGGCGTGCTGAACTGGAATCGCAACAAGCGCGACATGGTGCTGGACCTGAAGAAGCCCGGCGCGAGCGATGTGTTCCTGCGCATGGCGGAAAAGGCCGACATCGTCGTGCAGAATGTGCGCCCCGGCGTCGTCGATCGCCTCGGCGTCGGCTATGACGCATGCGCCGCGCGCAATCCGAAGATCGTCTACTGCTCGATGGCGGGCTATGGCTTCAGCGGCCCGTATAAAAACAAACCCGCTTACGATCCGATCATCCAGGGACTCGCGGGCGTGATGGAATCGCAGCGCACCGGCGGGCAGCCGCGCGTCGTGAAAAATATTCTCGCCGACAAGGTCACCGCGATGACCGGCGTCATCTCGATTCTTGCGGCGCTGCACGCGGCGCGCGAGGAAGGCCGCGGGCAGCATATTGAGATCGCGATGATCGATGCGGTCGCGTACTACCTGATGGGCGACGTGCTCGGCAACATGACGTATCTCCCGCACAAAGCCGGCATGCGTCCCATCAAGGGCACCCCCGATCCGCTGAAGACATCCGACGGCTACATCGTCATCGCGCCGCTGACGGACAAGCATTGGAGCGCGTTGCTTGAAGGCATTGGGCATCCGGAGTGGTTCGAGGGCGAGGATTCGCGTGCTGAGAAGGTGCGCAAGGCGATGTGGAAAATCATCGAGCTGTTTCCGAGCAAGCCGTCGGCGCATTGGCTCGCGATCATCGAGAAGGCCGACGTCCCGTGCGCGCCGGTCAACGACTTCGATACTATCTGGAAAGACCCGCAATTCGTCGCGAATGAAACCTTCGGTGAGTATGAGCATCCGAAGGCGGGCAAGGTGCGCGCGGTGCGCTCGCCGGCGCGATTCTCGCGCACCAAGCCGGAGTTGTGGCGGCATGCGCCCGACCTCGGCGAGCATACGGATCAGATCCTCGCGGACTTCGGCTTCTCGAAGAGCGAGATTTCCGGGCTGAGAGCCGCGCAAATCGTACGCTGACGTTTCATCGCAGGCATCACGACTCCAGATGCGCGTGAGAAATTTCCTGGCGCGCATCGCCATGCTCTCGCTGCTCGCGATGTATCTGTCGGGATGCGCTGCGAGGCGCGCTGGTCCGGCGCCCGAAGCGGGCGCTCTTATTGAGGCGCCGCACTCCCCGTACGCGATCGCGATCGGCCCCGACAACAATATCTGGTTCACCGAATATCAGGGCGATCGCATTGGCATGATGACGCCGAATGGCGAGGTGATGCGATTTCCCATCGCGCGCGACGGCATCGCCGAGCGCCTCACCGCCGGTCCCGATGGCGCGCTGTGGTTCACCGATCCGAGGGGCAACCGCGTCGGGCGCATCGCGATCGACGGAAAAATCAAATACGTGAAGTTACCGACCTCCGAATGTGGTCCGACCGGAATCACGACCGGCGCTGATGGATTGATTTACTTCAGCGAGCACGCGGCGGATCGCATCGGGCGGATGTCGATCGATGGAACGCTCACCGAATTTACCTTGCGGGCCAAATCGGGCCCCGCGGAAATCGTGACTGGCCACGATGGCGCGGTTTACTTCATCGAGGATGAGGCGGGCCGCATCGGCAGAATCGACAAGGACGGCGCGATCCGCGAGTTCACCATTCCAAGCGCGCAAAGCGTTCCATCTGCGATCGCCAGCGGACCAGACGCGAGCATTTATTTCGCCGAGCTGGCAGCGGGGAAAATTGGGAAGCTGAAACTCGACGGCAGCTTCGAGGAGTATCCGCTTCCGCATGGCACGCCACTGGGACTTGCCGCGGGAGCTGACGGGAATATATGGATGACGGCGCCGAGGGAGCATCTGCTTTACCGGATGACCTCGGCCGGCGATTTCACCGCCTATCGCGCATCCGACCAGAGCATGCCTTCCTTTATCGCCGCCGCGCGCGACGGCTATCTCTACTTCAGCGAGCCGAACGCAAAAATTGGCCGCATCAGCACCGACGGCGACATTGTCGAGTTTGAAGTCGGCAAATAGCACGGCGATTGCGTTATTCGGTCGAACAAATTTTGCGCTATAGCAGGGGCTTAGAAGCTTGCGCGCATCGCATCGGAGCGGCGCCGCACCTCGGGCCGCATCCGCAAGCTTAAATCCGGCAATTTGCCGCAAGGGAGAACTCAGCAATGGGCAAGCTCGATGGAAAAGTAGCCGCGGTAACCGGCGGCGGACGCGGTATCGGCCGTGGAGTATCGAAACTGCTCGCGGCGCAAGGCGCGGCCGTCGTAGTGAACGATCTCGGCGTGACGGTGGCGGGCCAGAAGGAAACTCAATCGCCTGCCGATGACGTTGTGAAGGAGATCAAGGCTGCCGGCGGAAAAGCGGTCTCCAATCACATGGACATCTCGTCGGTGGAAGGCGGCGAAGGCCTGATCAATCAGGCGATCAAGGAATTCGGCCAACTCGACATTCTTGTGAACGTCGCGGGCATTCTGCGCGATCGCATGATTTTCAACATGAGCGAGCAGGAGTGGGATGACGTCATCCGCGTGCATCTGAAGGGGCACTACTGCACGATGCGTCCGGCGTCGGCACACATGCGCGAGCGCAAATACGGGCGCATCATCAATTTTTCCTCGAACTCCGCGCTCGGCAGTCCCGGCCAGCCCAACTATGCGGCGGCGAAGGCCGGCATTCTCGGGCTCACATATAGCGCGGCGAATTCGCTCGCGAAGTACAACATCACGGTGAATGCGATCATGCCCGGCGCCTCGACGCGCATGACCGATACGATCCCGGCTGGACGAATGCCCGGCGCAACCGGAATTCCGCAGAGCGAAAGTGCCGAGGGGACGCCGCGCGATCCGGCCAATGTCGCGCCGCTGGTATGTTTCCTCGCCAGTGATGATGCCGCCAACGTCAGCGGGCAATGTTTCGGCGCGTCGGGATATCGCATCACGCGGTACACGCACATCGTTCCCGACCGCATCGCGATCGGTAACGGACCGTGGACGATCGAGAAACTGGCCGAGGAGTTCAAGCGGACGCTCGGCAACGATCTGATCCCGCCTCGCATGTAGATGCACATCTGAACGCGCGTTCGCCGTCATCATCAGATGGCGGCGGACGCGTCTAGTTTTTCGTTTCGATAACTCACGCAACCTGAACGGGGAGGGACGGGAGAATGCGTAAATCGGGAATCGCAATTGGAATGCTCGCCGGGGCATTGATGGCGTTTGGCTTTGGGGCGCAGGCACTTGCCGCCGACGCCAAGGCCGATATCACCGAGCTGGAGCATAAGTGCGCGGAGGCCACGACGGTAGACGAGCTGATGAAATGCTACGACGCGAGCGACGAGTTGGTGGTGTATGACATCACCACGCCGCGCGAGTTCGACGGACCCGCGGCGGTGCGTGGCGACTTTCAGAACTTCTTCGATAACTCCAAAAATCCCAAGATCGAGTTCATCAGTCTGCATGTGACTACCGATGGAAAACTCGGCGCCGCCGAAAGTGTTCAACATTTCACTGGGACCGACAAAAGCGGCAAACCAATCGATATGATCTTTCGGGTGACCGATGTTTGGCGCAAGGAGAAGGGTGGTTGGAAGATCATTCACACGCACGTCTCCGTCCCGGTGGACATGGCGACCGGCAAGGCAGACATGCAATCGAAGTAAGGTGTCAGCGCGGCGCGATGGGGGCGGCGCCAGGTAAATTACGCGCGAGAAAGTCCAGCACGGTCGTCTGATAGGTAGCTGGATCGCCATAGATGGCGTCGCCGTGGCCATCGGATGGCGCTATATACAGCCGCCGATTCGCATCGCCGAGGCGCGCCTCGACGATTTTTTTTCCATCCGATTCGGGCGTGAACGGATCCTTGTCATCCTGGATGACCAGCAGCGCGCAGGGTCCGACATGCGCCGAAGACGATGCGGGCGTCGATCTCATCGGGGGAACGGCCGAGCGCGCCCCCAAGCTCCCAGGTCACCGTCTCCAGGAAGGCGGGGTTGAGACCCGCCAGCGAAGGGTTGCGGCGCAGCGCCGCGCCGAGATTCGCAAACGAGCTGTCTGCGACGATGACTTTGAAGAACCCCGGAGTTTCGCCCTGAACCATCAGCGCGGCAGCAGCTCCTTCGGACACTCCGAGCGCCGCGATATTCGCGAAGCCCTTCTGGCGGAGAGTCTCGGCGGCGCTGCGCACGATGCCGCGCTCGTTCCATCCCCATCCGGCGCGGCCGCGCGCGAAATCCGAATTGTCGATCAGCAAAACCGGGAAACCTGCGGAATGGAGGAATTTCAGATAGGGAAGCATCGCGCGTTTCGAGCCGCCAGATGCCGGGATCAACAGCACCGCGGAAGGCAGCGTGCCCGGGACGAACCACGCATCGACGGACGTTCCATTGTCATCGGTGATGCGGAGGTTCTCGAAGGTCGCTTCGCAACAGGAGAGCGGGTCGATTCCCAATCGCGCGGCCGTGCGTTCTTTTTCCGACGCGAAGAATACATCGCCATGGCCGCCGTCGAGAAAGGGCGGGTGCAGGAGTCGCCAGGTCACGAAGGTCGCCGCACCGAACCATAGCGCGAAGCCGACTCCGACCAGCGCAAGTGGGATCAGCGTCGCACGGGTGAGGAATTTTCTTTTCAATGGCGCTTCTGATGCAGGCATTATTCGAGGCGCAAGAAGGCTCGCATGCGATCGAGCTCGGTGGCAAGTTCACGTTTGAAGGCGCGACCGCGCGGCGGTGATTTGAGGTAGCCGAAATCTGATTTAAGCGCGCCATCCAGCACAGAAAGATTGCCCCATCCAATCACGCGGTCGCGCCAAAGCATCGGGAGAGCATAATAACCGCGGATGCGTTTGGCCGGCGGCGTGTAAGCTTCGAAGCGATAGGTCCAGCCCCATAGCAACTCGAAACGATGGCGGTCCCATACTATCGGATCGAAGGGCGTAAGAAGGCGAACCGCACCATCGGGTTCGCATCGCGTCGGGTCTTCGTCGGCGGGCCAGCACCATTCAATGCCCTCGATCCGCACATGCGAGAGCCGCTGCCTCGCGCGTGCGAGCGCAGCCTTCAATTCCCCATGCCATTGCGGAACGGCATGACGCAGCCGCCGCACCACGTAGGCGAGACGCGCAACCGGCATTGGCGCATAGATGCGGACGGTGATATCGACCAGTGCGTCAATTCTTTCGCGCCGCGCGCTCGCATCGATGGGCGCAAGCCCGTGCTGATGCGGAGCGTAAATTCGGATGCCACCGTCGCGGCGCACCACGCGCAGCAGTCCGCCATAATGCATCGCGTCGAGCAGATGAGTAGTGGCATTCGATGAGCCGCCCCAATAATTCCGCACCCTGCCATGTGCGAAATGATCGTCGACCTCGCGCGGATGCACCATCCCACGCTCGCGAACAAAATCCAGCAGGAGCTGCGCGCGCTTGCGCTGCGTGGAGGTCCATCGCGCGCCGTGCCACGGGTCCGTTATCACGCCGTTCGAACGTCGCGACCGCGCGTGTGCGCGGATGCATCAGCGCTTGAACCTCGCGGGTTACAAATCCGTAATTGATGAAGAAGTCTTCCTCCACGCCGAGCGTGGTGTAGCGTCGCTCGAGGTCGCCAGCGCGATAATCGATAACCCGATGACGCAGCGTCAGGTCCTGCGCGCGCGCCGGGGCACGAATCGGATCGGCCTGTACGAAGCCGAGCTTGTGCATCGCGCGCTTCAACGTCGTGGGCGCGAAGAGGCTGCGCGCGACTGCATAGTTGCGAAGCTGATCGAGCGTTACATACATGAGTGCTTGTGACTGTTCGGGCGTGTATCTAACCTGACGGCATGGCCGATTGGAATCCCGAACTCTACAATCGCTTTCGCCGTTATCGCGAGGAGCCGTTCCTCGCGATTCTCCAACGCCTCAAGCTGCGCGGCGATGAATCGATCGTCGATCTCGGATGCGGTAGCGGCGAGAATACCGTTGAACTCGCGCGACGCGTGCCGCGTGGACGCGCTGTAGGCCTCGATTCCTCCGCCGCGATGATCGAGGCGGCGAACAACGTGCTGGCTGATGTGGAACCGGACGTTCGCGCCCGCCTGAGTTTTTCGATTGGCGACATCAAGGAGTTCAGCGCACAGGATGAGTATGCGCTCGTATTTTCCAACGCCGCACTGCAATGGGTTCCTGGGCATCGCGAAATCTTCACCCGTATCCATCGCGCGCTGAAACCGGGCGGTCGCGTCGTCGTGCAGATGCCGAAGAACGATTCGGAAACGGCGCAGGTGACGATTCTCCAGCTCGCGAGCGAATCGCCATGGAAGGAGATGCTGCCGGCGGTATCGGTGCCTTCGCGTGGAGTGCCGGGCCCCGAGCATTACACCAAACTGCTCGGCGAGATCGGATTCGCCGAGGTCGATTGCTACGAACATGTTTTTCAGCATCCGATGGACTCGCCGCGCGATGTGGTGGATTGGTCGCGCGCGACCGCGCTGCGGCCGTTCCTCGGCGCGCTTCCCGCAGATAAGCATGACGCCTTTCTGAGCGCGCTGGTCGAGCGGCTCGCGCGCGCCTACGGCACCGAAGGTCCGCTGATTTTTCCGTTCCGCAGGTTGTTCATTTGGGGCACTCGCCCGGCCTCATAGAATGCGCAAGTCCGCCAAGGCTGGATTGACCGCGCTGATTGTTCATGGCGGCGCGGGTTCGCATGGACCTGCGCACGAACGAGGTGCACGCAAGCGCGCGATGATCGAGGCGGTGAAAGCCGGCGCAGCGATTCTGCGCGGCAGCGGCAATGCCCTCGATGCGGTCATCGCGAGCGTCGTAGTTCTCGAAGACCATCCGCTCTTCAACGCGGGTTACGGTTCGACGCTCAACGCCGACGGTGAAGTGGAGATGGACGCATCAGTGATGATGGCGGAAGGCGCGGGCATCCGGGCAGGCGCCGTTGCTGCCGTGACCGGCGTGAAAAACGCGGTCCGGCTGGCGCGCGCCGTGATGGAGCATACGCCTCACGTGCTGATGGCCGGCCGCGGCGCCGAACGCCTCGCGCGTCAATGGGGAATCGAATTGTGCGCTCCCGAGGATCTGATCACGCCGCGCGCGCGAGAGAGGTTTCTGGCTCGTCAGCGCGAATCGCAGAGCGATCACGAAAGGCATGGCACTGTGGGCGCAGCCGCGCTCGATAGCCAGGGGCAACTCGCGGCCGCGACCTCGACCGGAGGCGTCCCCGGCAAGCTCGCGGGACGTGTGGGCGATAGCGCCATCATCGGTGCGGGAACTTTTGCGAATGGGACCGCCGCAGCATCGGCGACCGGCCGTGGCGAGGCAATTATCATGGCATCGCTGTGCCGCGAGACGATCGAAGCATTGAGCGACGCGCGTGGACAATCGGACCTGACGCGCATCGCGCGCCGCAAGATAACGGAACTAATCGCACCGCAGCTTTGCGAGGCGGGCATAATTCTCGTCGATCGCAGCGGGCGAATCGGCTACGCACACAACGCTGACACGATGGAGATTGGCATCTTCCATTCAAGCCGCGGAATACGCCATCAGCGCGTCCCACCTATGCCAAGGTCACGGCACGCGGGCAAATGACCGATCGAGTACCTGCGATATCGGTACGCGCGGCGCTCGCCGCTTTCGTCGTGGCGATCGTCATCTTCGCGCAGGGAATTACCGCGCCATTCGTCAAAGACGCGGAGCCGCAGGCGGCGGCGTGGATTCAGGATGTCGCGAGCGGAAACCATCTCCTCGTTCCCCGCGATTGGTACGGCGAGTTGGCGCGCAAGCCGCCGCTGTTCTATTGGGCGGCGGGCGCTGTCACGGTGGCCACCGGAGGTCATGTTGATGAGGTGCGCGCGAGAGTGGTGTCCGTGCTCGCCGCTGCCGCCATCGCGATCACGACGCTGATGTGGACCGGCGCATTTATCGATAGCTCCACCGGATGGCTCGCATTTCTTTTTCTCCTCGGCAGTTTCGCATTCACCTCGCGAGGAACACTCGCCCTCGAAGACATGACCCTGCTGGCGTTCGTATTCGCGGGATGGTGCTGGATTTATGCCGTAATCGAGCAGGGCGCTTCGTATCGAAGGATCATCGCAATCGGAGTGGTGCTCGGCCTGGGCGTTCTCACGAAGGGGCCGGTGGCGATCGTTCTGCCGGCATTCGGCGCGACGATTTACCTGCTGATGACGCACCGATCGATCGCGGAGCAGCTTAGGCAACCGTGGCCGTGGGCGGTGCTCGCGATTTCTATTGCGATCGCGCTTCCGTGGTACCTGGCGGCGATGCTGAGCGGTGGCGGTGAAATCGCGCGCATCATCTTTCAGGAAAATGCAGGTCACTTTCTGCCTGCCGCAGCAGGCGGAACTGGTGAAGCTGCGAGGCCGTTCTATTACATCACGATAAAGATGATTGGCGGCATTACTCCGCTGAATCTGCTTCTGCCGGCGCTGGTGGTAGCGCTGATCCGTGGCGACTTCGTTCCCCAGGCGCGCAAACCGCTGATGTTCCAACTCAGCTTCCTGATCGCGATGCTGGTCTTCTTCAGCGCGGCGAGCGCCAAGCGCGACGATTACGTCCTGCCGGGCATTCCGTCGCTGGCGATTCTGTTCGCGGCGCTGTTTACGTCGATCGAGAAGGCTCGCATTGCGGAATTGTTGCGCGATATCGCGGCGATGGTAGTTGCGCTGGTCGCCGTTGCTGCACTGATCGCTGCATCGATCTGGATCTCCATCGGCCGGACGGCGCTGATCACGAAAATCAATCCGCTCGATCGCGCGGAGGCTGAACTCTTCATCAAGTACTACGTTGCAACCTGGAGCTTCATGTTCGTAGCTGCTGCGTTAGTTGTGGTCGCATGCGTGACGTTGGTGATTCAGGGTGTGTTGCGAAAGCGTTCGATGCGAACGGCCGTCGGATTGGGCCTGCTGAGTCTGTTTGGGGTGCTGATGTTTACTGCGGTCCTCCGTCCCGAAATTGCGGGGGACCGCACGCTCAAGGAGGTGGCGGCGGACATCGAGAGGATTGCGCCGAACACGCCTGTCTATGTCATCAATGTAAACGAAGAGCTTTCTTTTTATCTCGGCCGCGAAGCGCCGCTGATCATCGCGCACAAGACAATTCGATCGATCGACGGACCGGCGTACCTGTTCGCGTACCAGAACGATTTTCGAGATTCGGCCGCACCGCTTCGCGAGCGCATCACCTTGGTCCAGCAATGGGAACGGCTCGGGAGTGCCGGGCCGGCGGCGTTATATCGGCTTGACCCGGAAGGTTTGAAACCGCGCGCAGCGCACGATAAATAACCCTCATGGCTGATCCACAAGAGAGAGCGGAACGCGCGATTTCGATGCTGATGCGGTTGGCGATTTCGATGGTGTTGCCGCTATGGGCTCTCGCAATGCTCATCCTCGGAATCCGCGAGATGTCCGGATGGTGGATCATCTTCGGCCTGATTGTCGGTGGCCTCGGGATGCTGTTCTTCGTCGGCAGCCCGCTCACCGATCCAATCTTCAAGGATCGCCGCTTGTAAAATCAGTCAGCTCGCACATGCCGGCATCGCGGGCATATCGCATCAGCTAGCGGGTACAGCTGTTCCCAGGGTAACGGATCGGCCCGATTAAGCACTTCGTCATCAATTGCGATGCTTAGCCGATGCTTAAATTGATAGGGTGAAAAAGAAAATACCTGCAATAACCATCCTCGGTCTTTCAGCCGCTCTATTCGTTGTCGGCTGTGGAAGTTCTACCGACAAGACGACCAGGGAAACCAGCAGCACTACCACGTATGTTCCGGCGTCCCCACCTCACGTTCTCGTCCAGGCGCCGCCGGCAGTTATCCCGCCGCCCCCGGTTACTACCACGACGACCAGCATGACGACCGATCGCGCGAGCGATACCAAACAATCGGGGCTTGGCAGTGCCGGCACGGAGCAAAACAGCAGCAGCCATCATAGCGAATCGACGACTGTAACTCCGAGCTACTAAAGCAGCCGAGCGACCGCCTTCCAACCGGGAGCCGAGAGGCCATTGCGGTCTCTCGGCTTCAGATTGCTCAATGTTGAAGTAGAGTTATGAGTAAATATCGTCTGAAAGCCTTTGTGATGGTTTCTGCGGTCTCGATGATAGCCAGCTCCATCATACTCCCACGTCAGGTACTAGCTCAGCAGAGTACAACCGACTCGAGTACGGTGTCGCGCCGGGAAGATCAGGTGCAGACCTCGGCTGGCCACCATTATTTGAATCCAGCCGAGCGGGCGAACGATGCTCTGCTGATAACCGAGGTCAAAAGCGAATTGGCCAAAGATGGAGTCGCTGACAATCAACCGGTCGCGGTCGATTGCGATCATGGCAAGATTCGACTCAGTGGTGTTATGGGCTCAGCTGAAGATGCGCAGCGTGCCGGTAGCATTGCGGCGGGCGCCCCGGGAGTTGTAGCTGTTCAGAATCAGCTTACGTGGCGAAAGTAAGTCTCAACAACCGCAACGCATTCAAATTCGGTTTACCGCATCGCGCTTTTCGCAACGTGTCCCGGCCCGCTGACCGGGTTCGTATTCGGCTCTCGCGCAGAAGCGGACTTTGAAATCTTGATGGACAGGTCAGGAATTCTCGCACTCATCGAAGCTTCCAACTCGGGGGCACATACCACTAGTTGCCGACCCTGACGAATCACCAACCGATCGCGCTCCAGGCGCGCCAGATGTTCGGTCACTCGTGGCCGCGAAGCTCCTACCAGGTTCGCGAGATGCTTATGACTGACAGCTACTCTCAGGAGCGTACCGCGGGAATCTTCAATTCCAAAGTCGGCACACAATTCCAGCAGCGCGAGGCCGATCCGCTCATGTAGGCCCAAGCTCAGGAAGCTCGATCCTCGCAAGAGCAGCCGATACCATTGCTGAAGATTGCTTTGATGAAACTTCCTGAAGGCCGACTGCGACGAATGTGACGTGAGGTTGTCGAATTGCTCCCAGCCCAGGGTACCAACACGGCAATCATCGTAGGCCTCGATCTGGAATCGAGATGGAGTGAAAGGAAAGGTCGGGAATTCCGGGATCGGCCCGGGCGGCAGCAGCGCCACCATCACCCGTTCGGTCCTTACATTCAGACAGGTGATGCTGGCCGTTCCAGCCAGGAGAATATTGGCATTGGAGGCCAGCGCCGACTCCCGCAAGATAACTTCGCGCTTACTGAAATTCGCGATCTCGAGTGCGGTTACGAGATGACTTTTATCTGTATTGGAGAGCCAGGAGAACGCACTCAAATGGCCGAGCAGTTCCAGGTCCGTCGCGCGTGCTTTATGTTCATTGTTCAAGTGTACATCTATGACAGACACTATACTCCGATCCCGCTCGATACCGAAACCAAATGTTCTCCGGCACGCGGATCCTATGTTCTGTGGAGAACCAAACAAATGCTGTTAAACGGCGCACAATTCGGGGAAAAGCGTATCCAGGGCAGAGTTAACCAACCAATAATAGTGGGCGGTCTCCCTGCGATGCTCCCGGTCGGGTTGAGTCCAACATACAATCTCTAAACCGCTCTGAATACGCGGCCAGCGATCGACACGATCCGTTCTCTACATTACCGAACGAGACGCGCCGACATGGTTGGTTGGCGTCGAATTAGCTAGCCTCAGATCTATCATGAGTCTGGTAAACATTGTTGTCGTTCTAGTGGTAACTGGGTTGATCATGTGGCTGATCAACACCTACATCCCAATGGCAAGCGCAATAAAAAGCTTGCTGAATATCATCGTCTTCGTAGTGGTACTCGTTTGGGTATTACAAGGAGTCGGTGTCATCGGTCCGATACCGGGAGTTACGATGCCGCGTCTGCGATAGCATCAACGATTGGCTTAATGTGAGAAATATACGGCGGAGAGCCGCGGGTGAATCCAGATGAAGGGAATTGTAATTTTGGGCAGCGTTATCGCGTTGCTTGGGTTACTGGGGTTGGCTATCCCGGTTTTTTCAACCTCGCAAACCAAAGATGTCGCAAAAATCGGTGACTTGAAAATTCAGGCCAACGAAGAGACCTCGCACGTGGTCCCTCCGATGCTGGCGGGCGGGGCGTTGGTCATCGGATTAGTCATGGTAGGCGCGGGCTTTCTCAAGAACTGACGCATCGAGGTCATCCGGCCCGAATAGTAGGCGCCGGATGCCTCTGCGACGGTTCATAGATTAGTTGCGATGGTCGTGCCTGTGTCCCGCGCCGCTCCACTGCCAGCCGTTATGTCCTCTAGCATACTGGTCGCCGCGAATGCCGTTCCATCGCCATTCGCTACCTTCTTGGCTCCAGCGTCCTTGTTCCCCCTGATACCAATGATTGTTGTACTGCTCAGGAAAAAGCCCACCGTGATGTTCAGCGAAGGCTGCGCGGTCGTCGCGACATGCCCTGCTGTTGCTGTTGGCGCAGCCAGCGTAGTTGTAGCTATGTGCCATGGCGTAGCCGCCGGTAAATGCCGAGAGTGCGAGAGTTAGTAGAAATATCTTCATTGTCGAAAACCTCCAGTCATTAGGTTGCGGACTCTTAAAGACCGACCCTGGTTCGGGCTACTTCCGTGATCCGACGCCCTTCACTTTGTCGATCGCTTTCTCGATACCGTCCTTGAGAGCACCGCTAGCCTGATCCACTTTTCCTTCGTTCTTCAGCTTTCGATCATTAGTCAGCGCTCCGACCGCTTCTTTTACGCGTCCTTTTACTTTGTCAGTTGTTCCGCTCATTCGATTCCTCCAGTTGTAAGATAGTGGCGATAAACCCGCTCCGGATGGAGCAGAGATGAAGTGATACCGTTCGTTCCTCTTCGAGCCTTTTGTTTCGATGCTTGGGGTTGGTCGAGCGGAGAGTGGTCAAAGGCGAGAGGAAGTGCCACCGTCAGGCCGGATCAAAGTCGGACTCGAAGCTTGAGTCGATCCCGACACCATGAGTCTGGGCGTATGCACAGTTGCCGTCAATCCAACTATCGGCCACTTCGGAGACGTAGGTGCTTCGGAGAACGCTTGAGGCCGAAGTTGCGTCTGCGCTCCATTCGGGGCGGCGCTTTGCAGCCTCGCGCTGAGGGATATAGTCTGTGATCCCGATGCCCATCTTCGAGTATGAATGCGCGCGCTGTGGACGGCTGAGTTCGCAGGTGGTGCTGGGCTCCGAGAAGGAGTCCCGGCCAGCATGTCCGCATTGCGGATCGTCGCGCACCCATCGCGTGATGTCGTCATTCGCGATGTCCGTGAGCGAGGATGCGCGGCTGGCCGACTTCGATACCTCGAAGCCGCGCGATGAGTCGTTCTATCGCGACTCGCGCAACGTCGGGTTGTGGGCGAAGAAGCGCGCGAAGCAGATGGGCGTCGATCTGGGGAACAAGTTCGACGAGACGGTCGAAAAAGCGCGCAGCGGCAAGCTGATCAAGGATATGGAATAGGCACGCGGCGAAGGGAGGTGCATCCATCATGGCTGACGAAAAAGATCGCTTCGGCGACAAAATCCGCGAGAGCGAGAAGGCGCGCGAGGATCAATGGGCGCGGCAGCAGGATGCCGAATTGATGGAAAAAATGCGCCAAAAGACCAGCGCCCGTTTGCACTGTCCGAAGTGCAGCAGTGAGTTAGTCGAAGAGACCCTTGGCGGCGTCCATGTGCTCGCGTGTCCAAACAACGACGGCGCATGGCTCGACGCTTCGGCGCTCCAGAGCATTTCCAGCAAATGACGGGTCATTGACAGTTTAAGCTGGGCTCATTAGAGGATCATTCAGACTTAAGATTATGTACTTCCAGTTTGGCGTACCGCTCGCACTCACCATCATCGCGATCGTGTTCGTAATGGCGATGTTCGGGCTGCAAAAACTACTGGCCCCGAGCAACCCCTACGCGCGCAAATTGACGCCCTACGAATGCGGCGAGCCACCGACCGGACGCGCATGGATCAACTTCAATGTGCGGTTTTACGTCATCGCGCTGATATTCGTCGTCTTCGAGGTCGAGGTCGCATTCGTGTATCCGATCGCGGCGGTTTTTCTCGATTGGGTGAAGAGCGGCCACCGGCTCTACGCGCTCAGCGAAATCCTGATATTCTTGATAATATTGTTTGTCGGCCTCATCTACGTCTGGGCCAAGCACGATCTCGAATGGATTAAGAAGGTGCCGGAATAAGGGCGCCGAGGATTGCTATGTCGCTATTGAACACGCTCCCCGACTACGTCATCACGACGAAGACGGACGAGGTAATCAACTGGATGCGCAAGTCGAGCATCTGGTACATGCTGTTCGGCCTCGCATGTTGCGCGATCGAGCTGATGCACACCGGCGGCCCGCGCGCCGATATCGATCGCTTCGGGGCGTCGCCGCGAGCCTCGGCACGTCAGTCGGATTTGATGATCGTCGCGGGCACGCTTACGCTGAAGATGGCGCTGCGCACGCGGCTTCTCTACGACCAGATGCCCGACCCCAAGTACGTCATCGCGATGGGAAGCTGCGCGAGCTGCGGTGGTCTGTTCCAGCTCGCATACTCGGTATGCGACGGCGTCGACAAGATTCTTCCCGTCGATGTTTATGTCCCTGGATGCCCTCCGCGTCCCGAGGCGCTGACCGAAGGATTGCTGAAGCTTCAGGACAAGATCATGACGGAGCGGTGGCTGAGCAAGGGACCGAGCAACGGCACTTCTCCAACTCCGACGTTCGAGGCATGAGCGCGTCCCGCAAGCGTTAAGATGGAGTCACTGGAGATATATAACCGGGCCAAAGAAAAGTTCGGCGATCGCGTTCTCGAAATCGTAGACAAGAAGCCCGATCCTTTTATGGTCGTGGATCCCGCCGCGTTGGTGGAAATCTGCGAATATCTCAAGAATGATCCCGCGACCGCATTCGATTGCCTCAGCAACGAAAGCGGCGTCGACTACAAGGATCGTATTGAGGTTGTATACCATCTTTTTTCGTACCAGCTTCGCCATCAGGTGGTGCTGAAAGTGAAACTTCCGCGCGAGGATGCGAAAGTTCCGACCCTCGAGAATGTGTGGAAGTCCGCGAACTGGATGGAGCGTGAGATCTACGACCTCCTCGGCGTGACGTTCGAGGGTCATAGCGATATGCGGCGCATCCTGATGCCCGAGGATTGGGTGGGGCATCCGCTGCGCAAGGATTTCGTCGAGCCGCTGGAGTATCACGGCATCTCCACGGTCCGCGAAAGCCCGATCATCAGGTTGAAGTAGAACTTTAAGTTATGAACACACTGCGCACCGAAGAAATGACGCTCAATATGGGCCCGCAGCATCCGTCGACGCACGGCGTGCTGCGCTTCATCGTGCGCGCCGATGGCGAGGTGATGCGAGAGGCGATTCCCGACGTCGGCTACCTCCATCGCTCGATCGAAAAGATTGCCGAAAAGGTCGGTTACCACGGCTTCATGCCGTATACCGATCGCGTCGACTACGTCTGCGCGATGTTCACCAACCAGGGCTGGGGGATGGCGAGCGAGAAGCTCGGCCACATCGAGGTCCCCAAGCGCGGCGAGTATTGCCGCGTGATCGCCGCGGAGTTCAACCGCCTCGCGTCGCATCTGCTGTCGGTCGGCACCATGGCGATGGATATCGGCGCGATCACGCCGTTCACGCATGCGCTCCGTGAGCGCGAGATGATCAACGATCTCATCGAGGAGCTGTGCGGCGCGCGCCTCACCTTCAACTACATGCGCATCGGCGGCGTCGCCTTCGACTTGCCGCCCGGATGGCGCGAGAAGGCGCTGGCTTACCTCGATCATCTCGAGCCGATTTTGTCCGAATACGACATGCTGATCTCGTTCAACAAGATTTACATTGAACGGCTGGCGAACGTCGGAGTAATCAGCGCGCAGGAAGCGATCGACTACAACCTCGTCGGTCCCAACCTTCGTGCGTGCGGCATCAAATGGGACATCCGCAAGGACATTCCCTATTCCGTCTATCCCGATTTCGAGTTCGATGTTCCGATTGGCAACGGGCAATGGGGCAAGCTCGGCGACTCGATGGATCGCTACATGGTGCGTATCCACGAGATGGTGCAGTCGGTGAAAATCCTGCGCCAGGCGCTCAAGCAGATCCCCGCCGGCCCGGTCCTCGCGAAGGTGCCGCGCAACTTCAAGCCGCCCGCGGGCGAATGCCAGGTGCGGGTCGAGAGCGCGCGCGGCGACATGGGATGGTACGCGGTTAGCGACGGCACCGGGTATCCATGGCGCGTGCACGTGCGCACCGGTTCGTTCGCCGCGATGGGCATTATCCAGAAGCTGAGCCGAGGTCTGATGATCGCGGATTTAGTGACGCTGATCGCGAGCCTCGATGTCATCGCACCGGAGATTGATCGATGAGAGCTTCTTTGTCCGGTTCCCCTTCCCTAAAGGTAAGGGGTTAGGTCTTAAAGGAAGGGGTTAGGTTTTAGTGCAGCACCTCGTAGACAGCATCATCGCCTCCGGCACGTTCGGAAAGAACCCGCCGCACGATTTGATATACGTCCTCTTCATCTTCATTTTCAGCGCTGTCGTTTTCCTCGGCGTTGCGTTTCCGTTCGCAGGGATCGTGAGCTGGGCGGAGCGCCGCGTATGGGCGCGTATCCAGTCCCGCGTAGGTCCCAATCGCGTCGGCCCGCAAGGCTTCGTGCAATGGCTCGCCGACGGCGTCAAGAATTGCTGCAAGGAAGACATCATCCCCACCGATGCGGATGCGCCGCTGTTCAAGCTGGCGCCGTATCTCGTGATGCTCGCGTTTGTGGTGCCGTGGGCGGTGATGCCGTTCTCGCAGGACCTCATCCTCGCCGACCTCAACGTCGGCATTTTGTTTTTCACCTCAGTCACCGCATTGACAGTGGTCGGCGTGCTGATGGCGGGATGGGCGTCGAACGACAAATGGTCGCTCATCGGCGGCATCCGCTCGGCGGCGCAAATCGTCAGCTATGAGATCCCGGCCGGCCTCTCGATCTTCCCCGTCATCCTCATCACCGGCACGCTCTCGATGCAGGGGATCATCAAGGCGCAGGGCTGGTCGCCGAACAACTGGTTCATGTTCAGCAATCCGTTCTGCTTCGTCGCCGCGAATATCCTGTTCATCTCGGCGCTCGCGGAGGGCAACCGCACGCCGTTCGATTTGCCCGAAGCCGAATCGGAACTCGTCGCGGGATTCGCGACCGAATACAGCGGGATGCGCTACCTGTTCTTCTTCATGGCGGAGTGGGGAAATCTGTTCCTCATCGGAGCGCTGATCACGACGCTGTTCCTCGGCGGATGGCAATTCCCGCACGTCAGCGACAATCGCGTCGTGATGAACATCCTGCAACTCGTCACCTTCAATGCGAAGGTGCTCTTCATCGTGTTCTTCTCGATGTGGATTCGCGCGACGCTGCCGCGCGTGCGCATCGATCAGCTCATGTCATTGTGCTGGAAGTACTTCGTGCCGATCGCATTCGTGAACATGATCGGCACCGCGATTTGGGTCGCGATCTGGCCCGACGGGAATCCGGTTGCGGGATGGATTCTGCTCGCGCTCGGCGTGGTCGGCCTGATGTTATTCATGCGCCGCGTCATCTACTATTTCCGCCAGTCGAAAATGGAACTCTATCTCAATCCGACAATTTAAGGCCCTATGGGAACGGCTTCAGCATATTTCACCAACATCAAGGACGCGGTCCTCTCGATTTTCGAGGGGATGGCGGTCACCGGCTCGCATTTCATGCGCAAGCCGTACACGGTTCAGTATCCGGACCGAACCGAGACGCGGGTGCAGGACACGCTGCCGTTCCGATATCGCGGCATTCTCGAAGTGGACCTCGAAATCTGTACGGGATGCCTCGCGTGCGAGCGCGCATGCCCGATCGATTGCATCGTAATCACGGCAGAGAAAGACCCGAAGACCAAGCTGATGACGCTGTCGCAGTTCGACATCGACATCATCAAGTGCATGTACTGCGGGCTATGCAGCGAGCCATGTCCGACCGGCTCGATTCATCATACGACTGAATTCGAGGGCGCGGATTACTCGACCGAAAGTATGATTCGGCGCTTCGTGAAGGATCCGGTGCTGGCGTACAAGCCGAGCAAGGGTCCCGAGACCAATCCGCAAATTCTTCCGATCCTCAACCGTGGCCTGAACTATCTTTCCGAGTATCAGGTTTCCGGCGAACCGAAGCCGGGGGGCCAACCTCCGCAAACATAAGATGGTCGCACAAGTCGTCTTCTATCTCATCGCCATCCTGACGGTTGGCTCCTCGATGATGGTCGCGTTCTCGCGCAACATCGTCTACTCGACCTTCGCGCTGCTCGGCGCGTTCACCGGCGTGGTCGGCATCTATGTGCTGCTCGCGGCGGATTTCGTTGCGATGGTGCAGTTGCTGGTCTATGTCGGCGGCATCCTGGTGCTGACGATTTTCGCCGTGATGCTGACCCAGGGCATCGCCGATGTGACGGTATCCAATCGCGAAGTCGGCATCATTCCGTCATTGGTGACTGTCGTGATCCTCGGCGCGGTGATGATGTATGCGGTGTTTCGGACGCCGTGGCAGATGGGAACGCCGGCGGAGATGGGCTCGACGCCAACGACTTACGTCATCGGCAATGCGTTCCTCGGCGAGTATGTGTTGCCGTTCGAGGTGGCATCGCTGGTGCTGCTGGCGGCGTTGGTCGGCGCAATCGTCATCTCGCGCCACGAAACACGGGAATAACGGGGGAATAGGGGAGCATCGCGATGGGCGGCGGCATCACGCTGTATCACTTCCTGGTCCTGAGCCTGATCATTTTTTCGCTCGGCATGTTTTGCGTGCTGACGCGCCGCAACGCGATCGGCATTCTGATGGGCGTCGAGCTGATCCTGAACTCCGCCAACATCAATTACCTCGCGTTTTCGTACTATGGCGGCCATCGCTACGACGGCCAGATCTTCGCGATTTTCGTGATCATGCTCGCGGCTGCGGAAGCGGTGATCGGCCTCGCGGTGGTGCTGGCGATTTATCAGAACTTTAAGACGATCGATGTAAGCGCGACGGAGACCCTGAGCGGGTGAATGCCCTTTCCTCTGAGGGATTTCCTACTCTGTCATCCCGAGCGAGGCTGCCGAGTCGAGGGACCTCCGCGAAGCGATTCAGCGATGGCGCAAGATCGAAATTACTAGTACATCATGAGCAATCGTACGCACGTGCTCTACATCGGCGTTTCAAACGGTTTGCTTCGGCGTGTCGAGGAGCATCGCGCGGGAACGCTCGGCGGGTGCACAAGCAAATACAAGCTCAAGCGCTTGGTTTATTGGGAGCACTATGAGGACATCGGTTTCGCGATCGCTCGCGAGAAGCAACTCAAGAATTGGCTGCGCGAGAAGAAGATCACCCTGATCGAAGGGATGAATCCGACATGGACCGATCTGAGCCGTGAACTGTTCGCCGATGCGGAAGGGTCAGTTGATGCCGTGGCACCCGATCCAGACAAATCGCTTCGCGGAGGTCCCTCGACTCGGCAGCCTCGCTCGGGATGACAACCTAGGGAGAACGCGGAACAAACGAAGATGTCGCTTTCAGAATCGATCAATTTTTGATTATATCTGCCGGATCGCTTGCGAGGTTGTGGTGAGGCGGTTGCGCGTCGGGTCAGAGCGGACTTTGCCAGATAAATAGATGGACCATCCGATTCCTGTAAATTTCATTCGCTGGATCATCCTGCTGCCCGCGATCGGCGCCGCGATCAATTTCCTGCTCGGCCCGTGGCTGCAGAAGAACTTCGGCAAGCGTGCGATTAGCTTCGTCGGATGCGGTGTCGTCATCGGCGCGTTCCTCCTCGCGGTATGGGGCTTTGCGCGCATCCTCGCGCTGCCGCACTTAAGCCGCTTCATGCTCGATGATTTGTGGCCATGGCTCACCATCGGCGGCATCAACGTCGATATCGCGTTCTGGCTCGACCCACTCTCGATGATCATGACGCTGATCATCACCGGCGTCGGCGGCCTCATCCACATCTATTCGACCGGCTACATGCACGACGACGAGGCGTACTGGCGCTTCTTCGGATGGCTCAACCTGTTCACCTTCGCGATGCTCATCCTGGTACTCGGCGACAACCTGCTGCTGATGTTCGTCGGATGGGAAGGCGTCGGGCTCTGTTCCTTCGCGCTGATCGGCTTCTGGTACAAGGTCCTTCCGAACACCACCGCCGGCAACAAAGCATTCATCGTCAATCGCGTCGGCGACTGGGCTTTCGTTATCGGGCTGTACACCTTGTTCTGGAGTCTCGATGCGGTCGGACATCCGACGCTGGTCACGCGCGAGATCGCGAAGTACGCGCCGCTGCTGGAAGGCCATGCCGCATACTTCGGAATGTCCGTGGCGACCTTCGTCACGCTGTTTTTCTTCCTCGGCGCGACCGGCAAATCGGCGCAGATTCCACTCTACGTATGGCTGCCCGATGCGATGGCCGGGCCGACTCCGGTCAGCGCGCTGATTCACGCCGCGACGATGGTCACTGCGGGCGTCTACATGGTGGCGAGGCTGAACTTCCTCTTCTCGATGGCGCCCGACACGATGCTGTTTGTCGCCACCATCGGATGTCTCACCGCGCTGTTCGCCGCGACGATCGGCGTCGCGCAAAATGACATCAAGAAGGTGCTCGCGTACTCGACCGTCAGCCAGCTCGGCTATATGTTCGCGGCGGTTGGCGTCGGAGCTTATGCCGCGGGCGTTTTCCATCTGATGACGCATGCGTTCTTCAAGGCGTGTCTCTTCCTCGGCTCGGGCTCCGTCATCCACGCGATGGGCGGCGAGCAGGACATGCGCAAGATGGGCGGGCTGCGTCACAAGATGCCGATCACGTTCGCGACGTTTCTTGTTGCGACGTTCGCGATCTCGGGCATCCCGCCGTTCGCCGGCTTCATGTCGAAGGACGAGATCATCTGGCAGGCGTATGCGAAAGGGCACGCGCTGCTTTGGCTGATCTTGTGGATCGCTGCCGGGCTGACAGTCTTCTATATGTTTCGCCAGGTATACATGACGTTCTTCGGCGAGTTTCGCGGCACGCACGAGCAGGAGCATCATCTGCACGAGTCGCCGCCGTCGATGGCGTACGTGCTGGTGGTGCTTGGCGTGCTCTCGGTGTTCGGCGGGCTGCCGAAGATTCCCGAGTTTATCGCCAGCTTCAAGCCGTTCGAGACTTTCCTTGATCCGGTGTTCAGCTCGGAAGCAACTCGCCGCGTGATGGAATCGGGCATCCACAGTCACGGTACCGAAGCGATGTTTGCCGGGTTCGCTTTCGTGATGGTGATCGTCGGATGGTTCAGCGCCGACATGATGTACCGGCAACATCGCATCAACCCCGAGCGCTTCAGCAGCATGTTCGGCGGCGCGCTGTACGATTTGGTCTACAACAAGTATTACGTCGATGAGATTTACAACGCGGCCGTCATCCAACCCTACATCGCGTTGTGCTTCGCGTGCGCATGGTTCGATCTCCATATCATCGACGGCGTGGTTAACTTCGCCGCGACCTTCGCGGTGTTCGCATCGTGGATTTCCGGGCTCATCGACACTTACATCGTCGACGGCCTGGTGAATTTGGCCTCGAATGAGACGCTCTCGATCGGCGGCCGTTTGCGCCGGCTGCAAACCGGTTCCATCAACGGGTACCTTTACGGAATTCTCGCCGGAGTGATGATTATCCTGCTGGTGCGCGCGATGTTCCGCGCCTGAACGCGAGAGGAAGAGCATTTAACCAATGAATCACGCGCTTAGTCTGATCGTTTTCGTTCCGCTCATCGGGATGGTGCTGATCCTGGCAATGCCCGACGCGATGCGGAACACCTTCAAATGGGTGGCCGTCGCTGCGACCTTCCCGCAGCTACTTATCGGATGGTGGCTATTCGAAAATTTCGACACCACGACCACCGCCATCCAGTTCGCGGAAAAATATCCCTGGATACCGCATTACAACATCACGTACTTCATGGGCGTCGACGGCATCAGCATCTCGATGATCCTGTTGACCGCGCTCATCAGCTTCATCGCGGTGTTCGCGAGCTTCAAGATCGACAAGGCGCCCAAGGCGTACTTTGCGCTGCTGCTGCTGCTCGATACCGGGATGATGGGCGTTTTTTCGTCGCTCGACTTTTTCCTCTTCTACATCTTCTGGGAAGTGATGCTGCTGCCGATGTATTTCCTGATCGGCATTTGGGGCGGTCCGCGCCGCGAGTATGCCGCGATCAAATTTTTCCTCTATACACTGCTCGGCTCGGTGCTGATCCTTCTGGCGATGCTGGGGCTCTACTACTACGGCAGCACGCCAACCTTCGACATGACGGTGCTGGCCGCGAATGCCGGCAATTACACGATGAGCTTCCAGCGCTGGGCGTGGCTCGCGCTCTTCATCGGATTTGCGATCAAGATTCCGGCGTTCCCGTTCCACACCTGGCTGCCCGATGCGCACGTCGAGGCGCCGACCGCGATCAGCGTCATCCTGGCGGGCGTGCTCTTGAAGATGGGGACCTACGGCATCCTGCGCGTGAACTTCGCGATCCTGCCCGCGGCGAGCCATGACATGGCGTGGCTGTTTCTCGGCGTGATCGGCACGATCAACATCGTATATGGCGCGATGTGCGCGATGGCGCAGACCGACTACAAGAAGCTCATCGCGTATTCGTCGGTCAGCCACATGGGTTACGTGATGCTCGGGATGGCGTCGTTCACCGCCGCCGGCATCAACGGCGCGGTGCTGCAGATGTTCAACCACGGCACCATCACCGCGATGCTCTTCCTCCTGGTCGGCGTGATTTACGATCGCGCGCATCATCGCGAAATCAACGGCTTCGGCGGGCTGGCGCAACAGATGCCGGTGTATGCGGGATTTACCGCGTTCGCCTTCTTCGCGGGCCTCGGACTGCCCGCGCTGTCGGCATTCATTTCGGAAGTTCTGGTGCTCCTCGGCGCATGGCAGTCACATCCGATCATGACCGTCTTCGGCGCCGCGACCGCGATCCTTACTGCGGGCTATCTGCTGTGGACCTATCAGCGCATCTACCTCGGTCCGCTCAATGAGAAGTATGCGGCTCTCCCCGATATGGATTTCCGCGAGGTCGGGATGCTGGTGCCGCTCGCCGTAATCGTGATCATCCTCGGATGGTATCCGCAGGCGATCCTGAACCTGCTCAATACCTCGCTGGTGCATCTGAACCAGGTGGTGCTGAATACGCCGGCCGCCGCAGCTGCCGCCGTCGCGCTGGTGCACTAAGTAGATGGATCTAGGGAACTTCGCGAGCCTGATGTTCTTCGTGCCCGAGCTGCTGCTCGCCGGCGGCGTCCTGTTGCTGATCGTGCTCGATCTGCTGATGCCTCGCAAAGGCGTGCTCGGCGACCTCGCGCTGATCATCGCAGCCGGAGCGCTGTTGCTGGTCGCGCTGGAGCCGGCGCAAGCCGCGGGCGGCGCGTGGCTCTTTCATCGAATGTTGGTGAGCGACGCGTTCGCGATTTTCTTTCGCGCGCTGATCGCGCTCGCGGCGGTGATCGCGGTTTGGATGTCGATCGGCTCGCGCGAGGCGCAAAGCTGCGACCAGGGCGAGTACTACGCGATCCTGCTCGCGAGCACCTTCGCGATGTTCCTTATGGCGGAGTCCGCGAACCTGCTGATGGCGTACCTGTCGCTCGAATTCGTCAGCCTCACGTCCTACATTCTCACGGGATTTCTCCGTCACAACCGCCGCTCGCAGGAAGCCGCACTGAAATATCTCATCTATGGCGGCGTAGCCTCGGGCACCATGATTTACGGGATGAGCTGGATCTTCGGCATTGCAGGCTCGATGGATTTCGTCGCGATCAACAAGGCGCTTTTCGCAGGCGGCCACGCCCCCGCGCTCGCAGTCTACATTTCGCTGGTGCTGATTCTCGCGGGCATGGGCTACAAAGTCGCGTCGGTCCCGTTTCACATGTGGGCGCCCGACGTTTATACCGGCGCGCCGATTCCGATCACGACGTTCCTCGCGATCGGATCGAAGGCCGCGGGCTTCGCGCTGCTGGTACGATTTTTCTTCCCCGCAATTTCGCATCTGACCGAGGCCGGCAACTGGGAGGCGCTTAGCGGCGTCGACTGGCCGCAACTGCTGCTCGTCGTATGCATCATCACGATGTCGCTCGGGAACCTCGCGGCGTTGCAGCAGACCAACATGAAGCGGCTGCTCGCGTACTCGAGTATCGCGCAGGCGGGGTACGCGCTGATGGGATTCGTGGTGCTGTCGAATGACGGCATCCGCGCGATGATGTTCTACCTGGTCGCGTACTACCTGATGGATGCGGGCGCGTTCCTGGTCGTCATGATCGTTGCAAACGAGACCGGTAGCGAAGATGTCGAGGCGTACAAAGGCCTCGCGTGGCGCGGGGGTCTGGTGCCCGCGCTGGCGCTGACGATTTTTCTTTTTTCGCTGACCGGGATCCCGCTGACGATCGGCTTCATCGGCAAGTTCTATCTCTTCGCCGCGGTGATCAAGCGCCAGTTCTATGTGCTCGCGCTGATTGGTGTGCTGAACTCGGTGGTCGCGCTCTTTTACTATCTGAAGCCGATTCGAAAGATGTTCCTCGAGCAGCCGACCGGCGACGAGCCGCCCTTCCGAATGGAGGCGTGGAACTACGGCCTGATGGGTGTGCTGGCGACCGCGACGATCGCGCTAGGGGTTTACTGGACGCCGGTCATCGCCTTCGCGAACCGCTCGCTGCATTTCTTCGTCGGCGCTTGATACCGCTATATATCTGACATTCTTCCGGGCCGGATCTGTTCCGACATCGTCAATTCGCCAACCCATATGGTTGCGGCGCCAATCGACTCGTTGAATCAATTCCTGCATCAGCCCGTCTATTTGTGTATACCCGGCGGCATCAGCATTGCTGTGTTGTAATGGCGTCGAACTTCCCCAAGGAGGCCCTTCAATCATGAAATCCAATCGACTTTTCGCTACTGCCGCTCTGCTCGGAGCCATCTCGTTCGCGATGCCGATCTACGCGCATGCGCAGGACAATTCGGTGGAGAGCGGCGCGAAGGAGATGTATCACGGCGCCAAGGCGGACGTGAAAGACACCGCCATCACGACCAAAATCAAGACCGCGCTGGATACTGATCCGGTGACCAAGGCGTCGACGATTCACGTCGATACTGAAAACCGCGTAGTCACGCTGAGCGGTGATGTTCCCAGCATGGCGGTCTCCAACCAGGCGATGAAGATCGCGCAGAACACCAAGCACGTCGAGAGCGTGAACAACAATCTGAAGATTACCGGCAATAACGCCGCCGGAATGTAAGAGCTTACTCTTCCTCGTAAGGCGCTGCCGCCCATCTCCCAGGGCGGCAGCGCTTTTTTTATGTCCCGAGACTCGCCGGCCGAATCCCGTCGCACGCTACATCGATGCTGATGCGGGAGCCTTCGCGCTATCGGAATTCAACGCCGCGCAGGTATCCCAAATCCATTTCGCGCTCGACAGTTCGTCTTCCGCAAAAAGGCGCAGCGCCTCCTTGGTGCTCATATCATCCTTGATGCTCTCTGCGAATGCCTTGATCGGGGCGATCGCTTCTTCGGGCTTGCCGAAATTCGAAGTCAGGTACAGGAACTTCTTGTTGTCCGGCATGTCGGTGCTCGATAGGGTCTCAACCAGCTTGCGCCCTTGCTCGGTACTTCCCGCATGTTGCATCCCGCCCAGATCGGCGAGGCGCTTGGCAAAAATGCGCGAATGATACGCCTCGCGCTCGGCAATCATCTGGATGCCGGTGTAGATGCATTCGGTCTTGCAGGTCTTCACCCATCCGGTGAAGGCCTCGGCCCCGCCGGCCTCCGCGGCGCGCGCGCGATCGAGGAATTCCAGGACCGCCTCTTTTTCCGATCCGTAGGTTTTGCCGAACGCGACAAAACCGCGATGGCCGTTGCTGCCGGCGCTGCCGTTTTCGAGCGCGCGCACTTCCGATTCGAAGGTTGCTTCGTCGATGATGCCGCCGCGATAAGCGCGCAGCAGTTGTTTGAATTCGAAGTTGCGATTCATGGGCTTCTCCTGCTTGAACGATCGTTCAATTGGCGACGATAGGGCGGTGTACCCGCAGAGTCAACCCGGGAAAGCATTCAGAAAAATCGCATCACGAAACCCGGCTCAGCTTCCATTCGCTTTACCATCAAGCCCGAATTCGCTAGCGATAGCGATCAATATAAACGGAGGCTCACATGCCCGCATCCCGTCCCGTGATCGTCGGTGTGGCGCAGTTCAATCCCCGAGCGGACGGCCTGAGCGAGGCGCCGGAGCCGCTCGCGATGATGGAGACCGTCGCGCGCGCAGCCGCGGACGATTGCGGTGCGCCCGATATTCTCCAATCGCTCGACGCCGTCGCGGTGCTCAACATCGCCTCGGCGCGCTATCGCAACGCGCCCGACGCGCTCTCCGGACGGCTCGGGATCAATCCGCGCCGCAAGCTCACGACGACCTACGGCGGCAACACGCCGCAATACCTGGTCAATCATTTCGCCGAAGAGATCGCGGCCGGAAAGATTCGCGCCGCGATGGTAGTCGGCGCCGAGGCGATTGCTACCGCGCGCCGCGCAATGAAGTCGGGCGGCGTCAAGTGGAACCTCGCGCAGGGCGACGGCAAGCCCGAGGTGGTCGGCGATCCGCGCATGGGCACCAACGCATACGAGGAACGCTACGGCGCGCGCATGCCGATCCAGGTCTATCCGATGTTCGAGAATGCGTTTCGCGCGCGCCATAGATGGCCGCTCGACGCGCATCGCGAGCGTATCGCAAGAATCTGCGCGTCGATGACGCAAGTCGCCACGAAGAATCCTTACGCATGGTTTCCGCGCGAGCTGACCGCCGAGCAAATCGCGACCGCAACCCCGGATAACCGGATGATCTGTTTTCCCTACACCAAGGTGATGAATGCGATCATGGAGGTCGACCTCGCCGCCGCGGTCATCCTCACCAGCGAGAGTGAGGCGCGCCGCGTCGGCGTCCCGGCGGACAAGCTGGTCTACATCCACGGCGCCGCCGATGCGACCGATCGATGGTGGATCAGCGAGCGCGAAAGCCTCGCGCATGCGCCAATGCTCGACAAGTGCGTCAATGCGGCGATCGACGGCGCCGGAATCAGCGCGGACAACATCGCGCACTTCGATTTCTACAGCTGTTTTCCCATCGCGCTCGAGATGGCGATGGAAGCGGTCGGAATGGAACTCGGCGATCCGCGCGGCGTGACTGTCACCGGCGGGCTGCCCAACGCGGGCGGTCCGGCCAACAACTACGTTACGCATTCGATCGCGGCGATGACCGAGCGGCTGCGCGCGCATCCGGGTGACTTCGGCATGACCACCGGTCTCGGATGGTACTTCACCAAGCATGGCGCGGCGGTCTACAGCACGCGGCCGCCGCAGCGCGACTTCCAGCACCAGGCGTTCCACGAGCCGAAGGATCCGGCGGTGCCGCCGATCGAAAGTGCGGAGGGCGACGCGACGCTCGAGACCTACACCGTCGAGCACGATCGCGCGGGCGCGCCTGCCGAGGCGATCGTGGTGGGGCGGCTGGACATCGGCGGGCAGCGCTTCTTCGCGCGCGCCCCGCACGAGATCCTTGCCGCGATGGAGCGCGAGGAATTCGTCGGACGACGGGGGATGGTGCGCAACATCGATGGGCTGAATCTGTTCGAACCGCGCTAGCGGCACAACAGGTCATAAAATGCTACAATGGGGACGCGGCGCCACTCGTGGGCGCCGCGGTCGTTTAGGAGCCTCGCGAATCGATGCGAAATTGCAAAAACAAACCCACTAAGTCGTTGAAAACGAAGGGTTTTCGATTTTTCTGCGCTTCCTCCGTATTCGTTCGGGGGAAGTGGGCCAGCGCGATTCATGCGATGGCTGCACGCATGAATCGTGATGGGTCGAAGAGGGACCTCAGCTCCGGATTCTGGTGTCTGGCGAATGTCGAAAGTGCAAAAACAAACCCACTACGGTGATGCGGCCGATCGATGAAAGTGAAAAAACAAAGCCACTTAGGTCGCGAAATCGTTGGATCTTTTGGGAGCGAGGTGACGCTCCACCGCCGGCGGCGGAGCGCCGCCGGCTCTTATCCGTCCGTCACGGTTCTCGCATCGAAGCCATCGCGAGAACGCGCCGGCGTCCCTTCTCTCGCTTAGCGAGAGAAGGGACAAGGACGCGCCGAGCGCTAGCGCCGTAGCGGTCCGAAAGATGAAAAACAAAGCTTCAGCATTGAGATGACGAAACGAAGCCAAATAGCCCGCAGAAATCCTCAACATTTTAAAATGACGATGAGGAAGGCTATCGACACAGTCGTAAAAACAAACCCACTTGATGAGCTATCGACATTATGTCGATAGCCCTATCCGGATCACGCCGCCGCGTGATGCGCTGCCGGCTTCAGCCGCACCGGCAGATGCTTGATCCCATTGATGAAGTTCGAGCGCAGCCGCTTCACCTCGCCAATCCGTTCGACCGAATCGACGCGCCGCACCAGCTCGTCGAACATGATGTTCATCTCCATCCTCGCGAGGTTGGCGCCGAGGCAGAAGTGCGGGCCGCCGCCACCGAATGCGACGTGCTCGTTGGGGGTGCGCTTGATGTCGAAGCTGAACGGATTGTCGAACACGCTCTCGTCGCGATTGGCCGAGATGTACCAGATGCTGACCTTGTCGCCCGCCTTCATCGATTGCCCGTGCACTTCGGTGTCGCGCGTGACGTTGCGCCGGAAATACATCACCGGCGATGCCCACCGCAAAATTTCCTCCGTCGCCGACGGCACCAGTGTCGGATCGTCAACCAGCATCCGATACTGCTCGGGATGATCGATCAGCGTATGCATCCCATGCGAGAGCGCGTTGCGGGTGGTCTCGTTGCCGGCCACCGCGAGCAGCAGGAAGAACAGGTCGAAGTCCATCTCCGAGAGTTTGTCGCCGCTCACGTCGGCGTTGAGCAGGGCGGTGACGATGTCGTCGCGCGGCTCGGTGCGGCGCCTGCGTGCGAGCTCGTTGGAGTACATGTACATCTCCATCGCGGCGCCAATCGCTTCCTGCTGGCTGACGGAATATTCGGGGTCCTTGCTACCGATCAGCCGATTGCTCCATTGGAAAAGCTTGTGCCGATCCTCGAAAGGAACGCCGAGCATCTGCGCGATGACCTGGAGCGGCAGCTCTGCGGCGATGTCGCTGACGAAATCGCATTCGCGCTTTGCCAGCGCGTGATCGAGAATCTGCGTCACCATCGCGCGGATCGGCGCGTCCAGCATGGTGATCATGCGCGGAGTGAAGCCGCGATTGACCAGCGATCGATAGCGCGTGTGATCTGGCGCATCCATCGTGAGCATCATGCGGCCCTCGTTGGACAACTCCTGGCGCGCCTCGATGTCGTCCAGTGCGACTACTCCGCCGCGCGACTGCTCGGAGGAAAAAGTCTGGCCGTCGCGATTGATCGCGACCACGTCATCATAGCGGGTGACGACCCAGAATCCCGGACCGCCGCCGGGCTCAGGATGGCGATAGAAGGGAGCGTGATGGCGCAGGTAGGTGAACCATTCGTGCGGTACGCGTTCGACGAAAATGTCGTTATCGAGCAAATTGATATCGGAAAGGTCCACGGCCCGCTCTCCTTCGTAACGGAAATTACTGAAATCGGTTCTACTGTGCAGTGTTAGCATCGCCGGGGTCAATCGGCGGCGATACGGAACCACCGAATCGATTGGAAGGATTTTACTACAATTTGTATGGTGTACTTTTTCGCGACTCTGCCTAGTGAGCTCCCGAGGTGCAGCGCGCCCGCTTTATGACCGAGCCGCCGTTGCCGTACGTCACTCCCTTCTCGATGACCACTTCGCAGGCGCGGACATCGTCGGGAAGCTTGCGCCGAAGCTCTGCCGTCGTGTTGGCGTATCCGCATACGATCCAATAGCCGCGCGCGCTTGTCGGGAGTTGCCAGGTCTGGATGATTTCGTCCTTCGCAGTCCGCTCGTCGTCGTATTTCAGCGAGGCCTGCTCTTCCGGCGTTCCGTCGAAAATCGTCGCCGATGAAAGTGCTGCCGGCATCTTCGAGTAACCGACGCTCCAATCACTCGGTGCGGAGGCCTTTTGCTCGGCTGAGATTGTCGGCGGGCATTCGACCTGCGCGAACGCAGGATGGGCGAAGACCATGAGCGCCGCACCGAGCGCGAAAACCAGATCGCGTTTCGCGATGCGGCTCACTCGGCGTCGAGGCCGTCGAACAGCGGCAACCCGAACGCGCTCTTGCCGAGGAACTCGAGGCTCTCGTCGCTGTCGAACGGATGATACAGCCCGGCGCGCACGTCCCTGAACAATCGTTCCAATGGCAACCGCTTGAAGTACGACGAGCCGCCGACCGCGCGCAGCGCCAGGTCCACCACCTTCACCGAATTCTCGATGGCGATCATGCGCGCCGCCACCGCCCGGCGCGACCAGCTCGCCGGATGGTCGCTGTCGACTTCGCCCGCGGCTTTGTACATCGCGGCGCGCGCGCCTTCGATCAGCATGTCCATCTCGCCGACCTTGTTATAGACGCTGGGCAGATGACTCATCGGATGCTTGAGCGGGAAGCGCTTGCGATCCTTCATGAACTCGATGGTGAAGTTGCGCGCCGCCACCGCGATGCCGATGTAGGGCGCGCCGATCGTGAACGGGGCCTTGGCGAACACCTTGGTCACGCGGCCGCTGCGCGAGACCGGCCGTCGCAGCACGACCGACGACTCGGGAATGAACGCGTCCTTGAATTCCGAGCTGCGCGACGCCGTCGAGCGCATGCCCATCACGTTCCAGTCGTCCTTGAATGCGAAGCCCTCGGTTTTGCGCGGCTCGATGAAGCAGGTGAGGATGGTGATTCCTTCCGGTGCGTCTTCCCACGCCGCTTCGAAGAAGAACATATCCGCCGCGATGCTTTGGGTGCCGAAGATCTTGCGCCCGTTGATGATCCATCCGCCTTCGGCACGGCGCGCGGTGGTGCGAGGACGCAAATTGATCACCGCGTTGTCGGGTTCGGAGCCCGAGCCCCCGACGATCAGCCGCTCGCTCGCGATGCGCCGCAGTTTCTCCTCGACGTTGGGCCACTTGAACTTGCGATGCAGATCAATCAACAGCCCCAGCGTGTTGAAGTGCATGTTGATTGCGAGCGCGGTCGCGCCGCATCCTTGCGCCAACCGCTCCTGCGCCTTGACCCGCTCCAGCAGCGTCGCGCCGAGTCCGCCCAGCTTCTCGGGAATGATGAGGACGGTGTAGCCCGTCTCTTTGAGCCGGGCATAGTTCTCGTACGGGAACGATGCTTCCTCGTCGTGCTGCGCGGCGCGCGGGGCGAAGTCATCAGCGAGCGAAGCGGCGAGGTCGACGAAGCGCTGCTCGCGCTCGGTATTAAGCTGATTCATCGCCCATCTCCTTTGTCGTTCAAACTCTAAGCGTCGCGCCGGAAGTTCAAATCCACGCGTCGTGGCCGGGCATGTAGTTCATGTTGTTCTGCGACGGATTGCGATTCACCAGCGGCCGCATGTACAGCGGATGCTTCATGCTGCGGACCTCATGCTCGATGGTGAACAGCTTCGCGCCGGTTTCTGGATCGACGATGTCGCGGAAACGATACTGATGCTGATCGCTTTCCTCGAAGACCAGTCCCTTCTCCACCAGCTTCTGATGCGGTCCGGAAAAATCCGCGACATAGACCTGCACATGATGACCGTCATAGTCGGGAATCGCGCGATCGGTCTCGCGGAAGCGGAGATTCTGCGCCATCCCGACCGAGACATTCGCGTACGGGCCCTCGACGTCTTTCGCGATCGCAGCCGGCGCTCCCATCACATTGCGATAGAAACGCACGATGCCATCGGCACTGCGCGGCGGTACGTCGAATTCGACGTACGCGATGCCCAGCGTCATCGGGCCGAGGTACGGGCCAGGCGCGTAGCATCGGATGCGGTTTCCCCACGGACATCGCGCCTCGACATACATGTCGTGTTCGGTGAAATCGAAGCAGGTGCCGTCGAGACGTTTGCGCAGACGCGTCAGCCGATTCACCAGCGCCTCGCGATCGGGCACCACGATGCCGACATGCCCACGCACCACCTGCGGCTTGGCAGTAGGCAGATGGAACTGGCTGCGCCCGATATTGACCCACATGTTGTTGATGCTGGTCATCAGATATGGATCGCGGGTGAGCCCGAGTCCGACCACATAGAAAAGGGTCGCGACCTGCTGGTCGGGAACCGTTACGTTGACATGCTCGAGCGCGACGATATTGCCGAGGTCTTCGGCCGCGCGGTCAAACATCTTATCCATATGAAACCTCCACTCGCATCAGGCTCAGCATCAGCGGAGCCGATACCCGCAATGCCGATTTACCACGAACCGGGGCGCGCTGCGAAACGCGCTCGATCGCCTGTCCCAGCCGCATCGCGGGAAGATTCCATGGTGGACAGATGACGGCAGTCTTTTCTGGTGGAACTCCAACGTGAGGACAATTCACCGGCTGAGTCACCATCATGGCGCTGACCGCCTCGGTGCTCGATGAGCACGAAGCGAGGACGCGCGAATCGGGATGCGATGCGCACGTGGCCAAGCCGGTGAAGAAGGCGACCTTGTTCGGAACTATCAGCCGCTACGCCGCGCAGCCGCTTCATGGCAGCGCGGATGATGCGAAATCGATAATCGGCGACGAAGAATCGCGTAGCTCGGCATAAGGGCACTTCCCGGCTACCCGCAAACAAGGCGGTCGTACTAACATTGAGGTCGCGGCGCGCGCCGCCGACCGTCATGAACAGCAGGCATCGATTGATCGTAAACGGCGAAGATTGCGAAGTCACCGTCGATTACCCCGACACCCCTCTACTCTATATCCTGCGCGACGACCTGAAGCTTAAGGGAACGCGCTTCGGATGCGGCAATGGGCAGTGCGGCGCATGCACTGTGCTGCTCGAAGGCCGCGCCGCCAAGTCATGCGAGATTCCCGTCTGGTCGGTCGAGGGAAAATCGATCACGACGATCGAAGGACTCGGCGGGCTGGAGCGGCTTCATCCTTTGCAGCAGGCGATTTTAGACTTCCAGGCCGGGCAGTGCGGCTATTGCCTCTCCGGCATCATCATGAAGGCCGCCGAGCTGACTGATAGCGAGGCGCTTCCATCGCGCGCGAAAATCATCGAGGCGCTCGTGGGAAATCTATGCCGATGCGGCGCGCATTCGCGAATCGTCAAAGCAATCGAGTCGGCATGGAAGGAGATCGCGCAGCGCGCGAACCGATGAGCACTCCGCTGCCATGGAGCATCGCGGAAAACCCGCGCCTCGAAAACTGGCTCGACTTCAGCCGACCCGGCATCGCACGCGTGTTCACCGCCAAGGTTGAGCTGGGGCAGGGCATCGTTACTGCGATGGCGCAGATCGCCGCCGAGGAGTTGCGGCTGCCGCTTTCGCAAATCGTCGTCGTGTCGGGCGACACCCGTCGTTCGCCGAACGAAAGTTACACCGCGGGCAGCATGTCGATCGAGATCGGTGGAACGTCGTTGAGAATCGCATGCGCCGAAGCGCGCGATGCGATCATCGCCGAGGCCGCCGCGATGCTCGACGCCACCATCGCGCGGCTCGAGGTCGAGGACGGCGCGATTCTGCTCGATGGAAAAAAGTCGGGCCTCGATTACTGGCAGGTCGCGCCCAGGGTGAACTGGCAGGGCGCGATCGCGGGAACCGGCGCCATGAGCAAACCGCAGCGCTCCATCGGCAAGAGCATCGCGCGGTTCGATCTGCCCGCGAAGATCGCCGGCAGCGCGTTCATCCAGGATCTGGAACTTCCCGCGATGCTGCATGCACGCGTGCTCAGGCCGCCCTCGAATGGCGCGCAGCTTCAATCGCTCGATAGCTCGGCGGCCGAGCGCCTGCCCGGCGTGGTGAAGATATGGCGCAGCGGCGATTTCGTCGGCGTCTGTTGCGAGCGCGAATATCAGGCGCTCAAGGCACTCGAAGCATTGCGCTCTTCGGCCAAGTGGTCTGAGGACCACTCATCGATCGATCAAAACTGGAAACAGTCGTTGCCGAAGTTTCGCGCGATCGACAGCGCGATCGAGCATGGCCAACGCGTCGCCGCGATTGGCGATGTCATCCGGATCTCCGCGACTTATTCCAAGCCGCCCATCGCTCATGCCGCGATGGGACCGTCGTGCGCTATTGCGCTTTTCGAGGGCAACAAGCTGACTGTATGGACGCATTCGCAGGGCGTTTTTCCCTTGCGTGCCGCGCTCGCAGTGACACTCGGACTGGACGAGCAGAACGTCATCGTCATCCATGTGCAAGGCGCGGGATGCTACGGGCACAACGGCGCCGATGACGTCGCGCTGGATGCGGCGTTGCTCGCGCGCCAGGTCCCCCCGCTTCCGGTCCGCGTGCAATGGACGCGCGAGGACGAACTCGCATGGTCTCCCGTCGGCTCGCCGATGATGGTGAAGATCGACGGCGCGGTGACACCCGCGGGCGACATAGTCGATTGGTCGACCGAGATCTGGAGCGGGCCGCACGGACGCCGTCCGAGCGGGCGCGCGGTCAACCTGCTCGCCGCCGCTCATATCGATCCGCCAATTCCGTTTCCGAAGCTGCATGAGGACCTGCGCGGATTTGCCGGCGGCGCGCGCAATTCGGAGCCGACCTACGACATCGCGCATCGGCACTTCGCGCTGCACAGTTTGCCCGAGCTTCCCTTCCGCACTTCGGCACTGCGCACGCTCGGCGGCTATGCGAATGTGTTTGCGACCGAATCATTTCTGGACGAGTTGGCGGAAGCGGCGCGCGTTGACCCAGTGGAATTCCGTTTGCGCCATCTTTCCGATCGCCGCGCCCATCGCGCGATCGAGACAGTCGCGCGAATGGCGGATTGGCGGCCGAATCCGCAGCGCGCGACCGGACGAGGTCGTGGGATCGGTTTCTGCCGCTACAAGAATACCGCGGCCTATGTCGCGGTGATTGCGGAAGTCGAAGTCGATCGCGAGGTGCGCGTCACGCGCGCATTCGCCGCGGTCGATGCGGGGCTGGCGATCAATCCCGATGGCGTCATCAATCAGATCGAAGGTGGCATCATCCAGGCGATCAGCTGGACGCTCAAGGAGCAGGTCACGTTCGAGGGCCATCGGGTCAACAGCACAACCTGGGACGCCTATCCGATCCTGCGCTTCGACGAAGTTCCTGCGGTTGAAGTTCAGTTGCTCGATTCTTCCAATGAACCGCCGCTCGGAGTTGGTGAAGCCGCGCAAGGTCCCGCCGGCGCAGCGGTCGCCAACGCAGTCGCATGCGCGCTGGATTGCCGAATCCGCGAGCTGCCGCTGACGCGCGAGCGCATCATCGCGGCTACCACTGCGCGATCATGAAAATGGCCGGTCGGGAGCGATCCCGGCCGGCCATTCGTTTGTTATTGCGCCGATCGACTAGGCGCGAGCGGCGAGCGGTCCGCGCAACAACTGGCCCGGCAGCGCGCCGGTGTGCTCGTTGTTCTTCAGCAGTACCTGCCCGTTGACGATGGTGGTCTTGAGGCCGGTCGCCTTCTGCTTCAGGCGGCGCGCGCCCGCGGGAAGATCATGATCGAGCGTCGGCAGCATCGGTGCGATCTTCTCGGGATCGAACACGATGACATCCGCCGCCCATCCGGTGCGCAGCAGGCCGCGATTCTGCAGTCCCCAATTCGACGCCGGCACCAGGGTCAGCAGACGAATGGCTTCTTCCAGCGAGAATTCCTGCTTGTCGCGCACCCAGTGGCTCAGCACGTGCGATTGCAGCGAGGAATCCATGATTTGCGATACGTGCGCGCCGGAATCCGAGAAGGTTACGACCGAGCGCGGATGACGCATCATCTGGAGCACGTGATCCTGATTCTCGTTGGCGAGCGGCTGCAGGAAGAACTGCTTCAGGCCCTTTGCCAGCGCGAGATCGATGAAACATTCGACCGGATCCTTGCCGGATGCCTCCGCGATCTCATGCACCGAACGATGCGGGGGATTCGCCTTGTCCATCACATATAGATACTTGAAGTTAACGCCACGCGGCTCGGCGCCGACCGCCTCAGGATTGCGCGCGTTGTTCTCGTGCGTCGCCTGTACCATCGCGCGACGGGTTTCCGGATTGCGCAGCGCTGCTTCCTGCTCGGCCAGCGGAAGTTTGCGGATCTCGCGCCACACCGGCATGCGATCGAACGGCGTCACGGTCTCGAAGGACATCACCAGGTTGAGCGAGCGGCTATGCACCTGGATGAACATCTTGCCGCCGGCCTGCGATGATTCATCGGCCAGCGTGAAGAACTGACGCCAGTAATCCGGTGCGCGACGCGAACTGAACATGCCGTAGGTCACCGGCACGCCAGTGTCGATCGCCAGCGCCTTCAGGCGATTCATGTAATTCTTGACGCGCTCGGGATCCATGCCGGTATCTTCGCCGGCGATCTCGAACACGCCCGCGCCTTCCTCGCCCATCGCGCCGACCAGTTGCCGGACTTCATCCCAATTCGCGAGACGGCTCGCGACCGGATGCCCATCGGGCGTCTGATGGTTGCGGGTGCGCGAGGTGGTGAAGCCGATAGCGCCGGCGCGAACCGCCGCGCGTACTTCGCGCTTCATCGCGGAGAGATCTTCGGAGTTCGCTTCACTATCGAAGGCGCGCTCGCCCATGACATAGGTGCGCAGCGCGGAATGGCCCATGTACGCGGCGTAGTTGATGCCCTTGGGCGTGCGCTCAACCGCATCGAGGTACTGCGGGAAAGTTTCCCACGCCCACTTGATGCCGGCCTCCATCGCCTCGGGCGCGATGTCCTCGGCGCGCTCGAGATTGCGCATCACCAGCAGCTTGTCTTTCTCGGCGCACGGCGCGAGCGAAAATCCGCAGTTACCCATCACGACCGACGTGATGCCGTGCCAGCATGAGCAGGTCCCGATGGGATCCCAGAACACCTGCGCATCCATGTGCGTGTGCGCGTCGATGATGCCGGGCGAGACAATGTGCCCGTCGGCATCGATGGTCTCGCGCGCATTTTCGTGGAGGCGGCCGATCGCGGCAATCTTGCCGTTTGCGATACCCACGTCAGCACGAAAACGCGGCATCCCCGAACCGTCGACGATTGTCCCGTTGCGAATGATTATGTCGTACATGGATCCTCCGTGCCCTCAGCGCGTCGAGGCGAGATGGCGATGCGGCGTCGCGTGGGCTTAATGGTTAACCGATCGGTATGTTTGTCCCTACATAGTTATTTCACGAATCGAGATTAGCCGACAAGCGCTCCGGTGTCAGCCTCTTCTAATGAATCTCCACAGCCATCTGGTCATTGGGATTTCTGGGGCGTTTATCCGACTTTGGCGCCCTGGCCGCCGTCGACCGGCAGCACGATGCCGGTGATGAAGCGCGCCTCATCCGAATGCAGGAAGAGGCTCGCGTAGCCGATGTCCCATCCCGAGCCCATCTTGCCGCGCAGCGGCACCGCCTTGTCCCGCTGCGCGCGAACTTCCTCGCGCGGGCGACCGCTGGCGCGCGTGATGCCCTCGATCGCCATCGGAGTGTCCATCAGCCCGGGCATGATGGTGTTCACGCGGACGCCATACTTCGCGTTGCTGAGCGCGAGCGACTGCCCGAGCGCGTTCATACCAATCTTGGAAATCTTGTATGCAGTCAGCGGCACCGCGCCCGCGGTCGCTGCGAGCGACGAGATGTTCACGATGCTGCCGCTTTGCTGCTCGCGCATCACCGGAATCGCGGCCTGACACGAGAAGAGACATCCCTTGAGGTTCACCTGGATGATGCGATCGAACGCCTCCTCCGCGACGCGCTCGGGAGGTCCGTCATTGGCGCCGATGCCGACGTTGTTGTGCAAGAAGTCTATCCGTCCCCATGCATCGAGGCACGCCTTTATGTAGGCTTTGCAGTCTGCAGGGCGAGTCCAGTCGCCCGCGATGCATTTGGCGGTGCCGCCTTCCTTGGCGATCATCGCAGCGGTGTCCTCGGCGGATTTTACATCGCGATCGACCAGCAGCACCTTGGCGCCCTCGCGCGCGAGCAGGATCGCGGCCGCGCGTCCATTGCCAATCGTCTCGCCGGGCGTTTGCCCCGCGCCGACGACGATACCGACTTTGTCCTTCATCCTCATAATATGCGCTCCAGCGGGTGGCTTTCGGATTCGATACAAATGCGAGCGATATGCTCGGTTTGTCAAATGCTGCACGTATCGAATAATAGCGACACAGAGAAAATTCGATGAGCATCAAAATGGAAACCCCCGATAATCTTCAAGTGGCGCCGCTGCTGCCGATGATCGCAGCGCAGGCGACGGAGGCCGATGCCACCCGCTCCGTTTCCCTCGCAGTGATAGCAGCGCTCAAGAGCAACGACGTCATGCGCATGTCCGCGGTCAGAGCATTGGGCGGGCTTGAAAGCAGCATCTCCGCAATCGGACGCGAGCTGGAAGCGGTGGCCGCGGCATGCGGCTCAACCGGATGGTGTCTTTGGAACCACCTGTGCGTATTCCACTTCTATTGCGGCCTTCTTGGGCCCGCTCAGATCGGGTTACTGCGCAGCATAACTGCCAACCGTCACTGGGTCTGCTTGCCCGCCGGTGCGGGTACCGGGGTGATCGGCAGGAAGGAGGGCGAGCAGGTCGTGCTGAACGGCGTCGCCTCGTTCGGCTCCGGCGGCCGCTACTCCGATTATGCGGGCGTCACTTTTGTCTTCGAGGGTGAGCGCGCGCCTTACCTGACATTGGTGCGCACCGATCAAGCGGGCGTACGAATCGACCCGACCTGGAAAGCAATGAGCCTTCGCGCGTCCGCGACCGACCACGTGCACTACGAGGAAGTGCGCGCGCCGCTTGCGAGCGTCGTGTCGTTTCCGATGCCTTACCGTGTCCTCTTCCGCGATCCGGCGTACGCAGTCATCGACCATCGCTATCGCGAGGATTGGGTTGCGCTCTCCGACCTATGGCTCGGCTGCATGGCGGTCGGGGTCGCCGACGCCGCACTGAGGGAAGCATGCAGCGGCATCCAAGGGCGAGTCGCCATCATGGGGGTCAAGATGGTCGAGCGACCCACCATCCATGTAAACCTTGGTCAGGCGGTCGCTCTGATCGCTGCGGCGCGGGCAACCATCTATGACGCCTGCGCGAAAACGGACGCCCGCATCATCGCTCATCAGATTCCAACGGAAGCCGATTATCTGGAACAGCTCGGGGCCAGCATGATGGCGCTGCGCCTATGCGATGAGGCCATGCGGCTGATCCTGCGCGTGCTGGGCGGCAATGGTTTGCGCGAAGGGCAGTCCTTCGAACGGCGCTATCGCGACTATCAGGCGATGCCGCTCCACATCAACGCGCATCCCGACCGCGTATCGGAACAGCTTGGCCGCCATGCTCTGGGTCTGCCGACCGAGAATCCGTTTTGAACCTGCGCAGAGGCTTTGGTCAGTTTGTCAGTTTGTCAAAGCGGGCAAGCATCCGCTATTAGGATCATATCAGAGAGAAATTCCCGGTAAGTTTTCCGCATCGGAAAAAATCGAGGACACGAAATGAAGAAACCAATCATCTCCGCGGATTCCCACATCACTGAGCCGGCCGGTACCTATGTGGACCGGATCGACCATCATTACAAAGACAGCGCGCCGCATATGGTGCGCGACGAAAAGCTCGGCGATGTTTTCATCGTCAAGGATTTCCCGCGTCCGGTGACGATCGGGCTCGCGGCGGCCGCCGGCCTCGACGCCGACAAGCTGCGCGTCTTCGGCGCCAAGTTCGAAGACCTCCATAAGGGCGGATGGGATCCCAACGCGAGGATGGCCGATCAGGATCGCGACGGTGTCGCGGCCGAGGTGATTTATCCTACCGTCGGTATGATCCTCTGCAACCATCGCGACTTTGACTACAAGAAGGCGTGTTTTGATGCGTACAATTTGTGGATCGCGGAGTACTGCGACGCGCATCCCGATCGCCTTATCGGTGTGGGCCAAACCGCGATGCGCTCGGTCGAGGAAGGCATCAGCGATTTGCGCAAAATGAAGGAGCTGGGGCTCAAGGGCGTCATGATGCCCGGCAATCCCGCGGTCGAGGATTACGACAGTCCCGTGTATGCGCCGTTCTATGAAGCGGCGATCGACATGGACATGCCGCTGAGCTTCCACATCCTGACCAGCAGCCAGGACAACTTCAAAACCCGTGGGCCGAAGCTCAACGGCTTCCTGTCGATCATCCGCGGATGTCAGGACATCATGGGGACCTTCATCCTCGGCGGCGTCTTCGAGCGCCATCCGAAACTGAAGGTGGTGTGCGTCGAGGCGGATGCCGGATGGGTGCCGCATTACATGTATCGGATGGACCACGCCTACGATCGGCATCGCTACTGGCTGCCGGCGGGCGCGCTCTCGAAGATGCCCAGCGAGTACTTCCGCGAAAACATCTACACCACGTTCCAGGATGACTGGGTCGCGTTCCAGATGAAGGACATGTGCAACATCCGACGGCTCATGTGGGCGAACGATTTTCCGCATAGCGACTCGACGTGGCCATGGTCGCAGGACGTGTTAGAAAAACATACGAAGGGACTGAACGAGGACGAGAAGAACTACGTGCTGCACGACAACTGCGCGGAGCTGTATCACTTGAGCATCTGACGAGCGACACACATCGAATCGAATTAGCAGGCGCTCGGACCGCATCGGTCCGAGCGCCTTCTTCGTCCGTTCAAGGTCTATCGACCGCGCTGAGCTTTGATCGAACGAGCGCTGCTCGCCGGAAGCGCGCGGGCGGGCTTCTTCGTAGCGCATCCTTCCAGAAAGACAGTCATGGCATTCATGAAACGCTCTTCAAGTGAATCGGACCTGTTTTCCCACCATCCGCTGACCCAGTTGCCGGCAATAAGTATGAGCATGCCTTCCATCATTTCCGCGAGATGCAACGGCTTATGATCGGTGCGAATTTCGCCGCGCTTTTGGCCTTCGGCGAAGAGTCGTTCGTATTGCTCGTAGAGTCGAAAAGATTTGTCGCGCAGAACGCCCGTTGCATCGGTCATCAACCTCGATTGCTTTGCAACCAGACCATGAAACTCGGGATCTTCGTCCCACAACGTCGCCCATTGGCGCATCAGGATGCGAATGCGGTCGGGCACGCTGCAATTGTGGCGTTCGAGTTCGCGTTTTACAGACGCGATTGAGAACTCGAGCATCTCCACCGCAAACGCCATTATCAGGGCATCCTTGGTGGGAAAGTAGTTAAAGAAAGTGACCTCGCTGATGCGCAGCCGCTCGGCAATGTCGCGAATGCGGGTCTCCTCGTAACCTCTTTTTCGAAACAGCGCGGCCGCCGTCTTCAGAATCGCGCGGCGCTGCTCGACTTTCTTCTCCTCGCGCAAGCCCATCGCCCGATCAATTACGCCTCGAGAGTCGCGAAGGGAACCTCGGACCGCGAGCGCCACTTTTCCGATCGATCGGCGGCGCAGCGATCTTTCTGCATTGACTTTAGGTTAACCACATATATTTAGTCTACTTCACTATTATGCGGAAGTCGATGGAACGGCCAGATAAAGTTTCAGCTGATCAATTCGGAGAGACGCCTGGGGCCGACGCAGCGCGATCGAGGCCCGCGTCGTTTGCGCAACGCGTTGCGGCCGGCATCAGGACTGCGCTCGCAGACCGCTGGACACCGTTGGTAGTCGCCGTTCTAGCCGTCATCGGGATGCTGCCGGCGCTGAGCGGCGGCTGGCAGATGGATGATTATTTTCAGCGCGTCACACTGCTCGGTTACGGCGATTCCAAACCGATTAATACTTTCATTCAATACATCGATCGCGCACACAACCTGAGCCAGATGGATTTCGGCACGATGCCCTGGTGGGGTTCGCCGGACCTGCATCAGGCGTTTCTGCGCTATGCGAGCACACTTACCATGATGCTCGATTATCGCCTCTGGCCGAACCATCCCGCCCTGATGCACCTGCACAGCCTGCTCTGGCTCGCGGCGGCGGTTTTGGTGGCCGCGCTTCTCTATCGCGAGGTGATGGGCGCCACGTGGGTAGCTGGACTGGCGGCCCTGATGTACGCGATCGATGGCGCGCACGCAGTGCCCGCCGCGTATCTGGCCAACCGCAATGCCTTGATTGCCTGCTGCTTTGGCTTCCTGAGCGTGCTGGCATTCGTTCGCTGGCGAGAGCACGGACGCGGGAGAATTCGGTGGCTGAGCGTGTTGATGTTGGCGCTGGCGCTATCCGCAGGCGAGATGGGGTTGGCGACGGTGGCGTACCTGTTTTCTTACGCGGTGACCGTTGACGAGGACGGATTTCGAGCGAGGCTCATGCGGCTCCTGCCTCATGGCGCAGTGCTAGCGGCCTGGGCGTTGATCTATAAGCTCGGCAATTTCGGTTCGCATGGCTCGGGCTTTTACCTGGACCCGCTTCACGATCCGCTTGGTTTCGCCGGTTCATTTTGCCAGCGCGCTGCATTTCTTCTGATGGGACAGTGGTCACCACTTCCTGCGGAGCTGAGCATGGCCAACGCGCCCGGCACCTCGGCGTTCTTTCATATGAGCGTCTTCAGCTTCGCGATCGCCGCAATCGTGGCGGTTCTCTTTATCCCGTTGATCCGGCGCGATAGGGTGGCGCGCTTCTGGGGCCTTGGTGCGCTGCTTTCGCTGATACCGATTGGCGCGGTCGGTCCGGAGAATCGGCTGTTGGGTTTCGTCGGATTGGGCTCGATGGCACTTCTCGCGCAACTGACGCAGTTCCTTTTCGCGCGCTCTTCCGTTGCGCCGGTACCGCGTGTCTGGAAGGGATTTGCGTGGGCTGCGACTGCAATCCTGCTTCTACTTCATTTGATTGCCGCTCCGTTGCTCGGGATCGCTCGTATCGATTACCAGACGCAGGTCAGCTCCAGATTGGACCGTGCAATGGCAAGTGTGCCAAGTGACCCGCGAATCGCATCCGAGGATCTGGTGCTGATTAACCCGCCCGACCACGTCTATCTCGTCGGCGAGATCTGGGCCGTGAAGCGGCTGGAGAACCTCCCGATGCCGCGGCACATGCGTGCGCTCTCGACAGGAGGCACGCTGGAGGTCACGCGGGTCGGGCCTCGGTCGCTGCGAGTACGTTTCCCCGATGGATTCTTTCCGACGGCATTCAGTCGTTTTGTGCGCAATCCAAATGATCGCTTTTCGCCGGGGCAGCACTTCGAATTGCCAGGTCTCTCAGTCACGGTCGAGTCTCTCGACCCGCACGGTGACCCCGAGCAGGTGCTGTACGAGTTCCCCGTACCGCTCGAAGATCCTTCGCTGCGCTGGATGAGCTGGCACGATGGCGTATACGTTCCCTGGACTCCACCGGCCGCCGGTAACACACAGAGGTTCTCCCCCGAGCGCGGAATCTTCTGAGTGAACTGGCGGCGCAACACCGGTCATGTTCCGAAAATTGAGAACCCACCAGGATTCGTAGAGCTCATTACTAAAAGCTCCAGGTTTCCCGACCATCGTCGAAAAATTGTTAGACGTTCACCGTGCTCATATCGTGATAGCGGCCGCCGGCGGCGAAGCCCTTCGGCGCCACTTCCTCGATGCGCGAGAGGTCGCTCTTCGTCAGTTGCACCTTGGTCGCGCCGACGTTCTCCTCCAGGTAGGTGCGGCGCTTCGTGCCCGGAATCGGCACCATGTCGTCGCCTTGCGCGAGCACCCATGCGAGCGCGAGCTGACTCGGCGTAATGTTTTTCTCCTTCGCGATGGTCGTGACGCGATCGACGACCTTCAAATTGGTCGCCATGTTGTCGGCGGCGAAGCGCGGCGAGATCGTGCGGCGAGCGTCATTGTCGGGAAGCTCGCGGAGGTTGCCGCTCAGAAAACCGCGCCCCAGCGGACTGAACGGCACGAAGCCGATGCCGAGTTCGCGCAGCGTCGGAATGACTTCATCCTCGTAGTCGCGGGTCCACAGCGAGTACTCCGATTGCAATGCGCTGATCGGATGCGTCGCATGGGCACGGCGAATCGTCTTCGCTCCGGCTTCCGAGAGGCCGAGGTAGCGAACCTTCCCCTGTCGCACCAGCTCCGCCATCGCGCCGACGGTTTCCTCGATCGGCACCTTCTTGTCCACGCGATGCTGATAGTAAAGGTCGATGTGATCGACGCCGAGGCGTTTCAGCGACGCCTCGCACGCGGAGCGCACGTATTCGGGCCTGCCGTTGATCGCACGCTTGCCGTCGGGCAGCACCTGATTGGCGAACTTGGTCGCGATGATGACCTTGTCGCGATGCTTGCGCAGCGTCTTGCCCACCAGCTCTTCGTTGTGGCCGGCGCCGTACACATCGGCGGTGTCGAAGAAATTGATGCCGAGTTCGATCGCGCGCTCCAGCGTCGCGGTCGATTCGTCGTCGTCGCGCGGGCCGTAGAATTGCGACATCCCCATGCATCCGAGTCCGAGTTCGGATACTTCGAGTCCCTGGGTGCCGAGTTTTCGCTTTTGCATAAACCTTCCTCTCGGTGACGCTTGGTTGTGCGGTATTCAATGAACCATACTGAATGCCGGAGGCTTTTACGAATTCGGCCAAGTCCGGAAAACGAACGTCGCGCGCGCTGATCGTCGTCGATGTGCAAAATGATTTTCTGCCCGGCGGCGCGCTCGCAGTTCCACATGGCGACGAGATTCTCGTGCCGTTGCGTGAGCTGATGGACTCGGACGCCTTCGATCTGATCGTCGCGACGCAGGATTGGCATCCGCGCGGCCACATTTCGTTCGCGAGCAGCCATCCGGGTCATCATCCGATGGACACGATCAAGCTGTATGGCCACGCGCAGACGCTATGGCCGGATCACTGTGTGCAAGGCACTCAGGGTGCGGCGCTCCAGCGCGATCTGCCATGGCATAGGGTCGCAGCGATCATTCGGAAGGCGACCGATCAGGCGGTCGATTCTTACAGCGCGCTGCGCAATAACTGGAACGCGCAACGCCGGCGTCCGCCGACCGGACTTACCGGCTATCTCAAGAATCATGGCGTGCGCGAGGTCTTCGTCTGCGGGCTCGCGCGCGATTTCTGCGTCCGATGGAGTGCGGAAGACACGGTGAGCGAAGGCTTTCGCACCACTGTGATTTGGGATCTCTGCCGCTCCATCGATCCATCGAAAGATGCACGGCTGCGCCGGAGCCTCATCGAGCGGGGCGTGAAGATCATCGACCGCGCCGACGTATAGAATCATAGCTGCAACGCGAACCGCCTTCATCGATTGACGGGGAAAGTCATGGCAAAAATCTCCTATCGTGTCCGACCTGAAACGGCCGTCCTGACCCGAGGCTTCGATCCCGCGCTGTCGGTCGGCTCCGCGCGGCCTCCGGTCTATCGCAGCTCGACCTTCGTCTTCCCAAGTCCGGAAGCGGCGGAGCGCGCATTCGGAATCGTGCTCGGGAAAGTTCGTGCGCTCGGCGAGGACCGCCCGGATCTTATCTACGCACGGCTAAACCATCCGAATGCCGAAATCCTCGAGGAGCAGCTGGTGCCGCTGGAGCGCGGCGCGACGACGGCCGCGGTTTTCAATTCCGGCATGGCCGCGATTTCGAGCGTGCTGTTCGCATTCCTCGAGCGCGGCGCTTCGATGGTTTACACGCAGCCGCTATATGGCGGCACCCAGCATCTGATTCATCAGCTGATCGAGCCGCTGGGATTTTCCGCGCGAGGAGTTCCGGGCGGCGACGCGGCGGCGCTGAACGCGGCGATCGAGCAGACTCCCGATTTGAAGTTGGTGCTCATTGAAACGCCCGCCAACCCTACGCTCACGATGACCGATATCCAGCAGGCCGCCGATGCGGTCCGGCGACATCCGAAGCGGCCGCTGCTCGCAGTCGACAACACGCTGCTCGGGCCGACGTTTCAGCATCCGCTCGCGCGCGGCGCCGATCTCGTCATCTACTCGGCGACCAAGTTCCTCGGGGGCTTCAGCGATCTGCTCGCGGGCGTGGTGATGGCCGCCGATCCCGAACTGATTCAGACGTTGACCGGAATTCGCGCGCTGCTCGGCAACATCCTGCAGGCCGACGAATGCTGGATTCTCGACTCGCGTCTCTCGACCGTCGGATTGCGGATGAATCGGCAGAGCAAGAACGCGCAGCGCATCGCCGAGGCGCTCGCGAAGCATCCGAAGATCACGCGGCTGCTCTATCCGTCGCTGTTCACCGATCCCGAGCAGAAAAGAATCCGCGACGCGCAGACCGACTATCCCGGCTCGCTGATGTCGCTGGAAGTGCAAGGGGGCAAGCGCGCCGCGTTCGAGTTTCTGCGCCGGCTGAGGATTGCGAAGAACGCCGTCAGCCTGGGCGGTGTCGAAACTCTCGCGTGTCATCCGAAGACCACGACGCATAGCGAATTTTCCGAGGACGAATTCGCGCGAGCGGGAATCACTGACGCACTGGTGCGCATTTCCATCGGCACCGAGCATTGGCGCGATCTGCTCGAGGAGTTCACCGCCGCGCTCGACGCGGTCTGATCACAGATAGCCGATTTCCTTGGCGCGCCGCTCTAGTTCCTCGCGAAATTTAGGATGCGCCAGCTTGATCAGCGCCTCGGCGCGCTCCGGCGTCGACAGGCCACGCAGGTTCACCACGCCAAATTCGGTGACGATGTATTCGACCTCCGAGCGCGGATCGGTGGCAGGTCCTTCGATCTGCGGCACGATGCGGGAGATGGTGCCCCGCGCCGCCGTCGAGTATGCGGCAAGAATCGATTTGCCACCGCGCGAGCGTTGCGCGCCACGCACGAAATCGAGCTGCCCGCCCGGCGCGCTGTATTGGCGGCCCGCGACGACTTCGGAATTTACCTCGCCGTCGAGCCCCACTTGCAGGAATGCATTGATCGAAACAACGTGGTCATTTCTCCCAATCACCTCCGCGTCGTTTACGTAGTCGACCGGGTAGAGTTCCATGCTGGAGTTGTCGTTGAGGAACTCGTACATCGGATCGTCGCCGAGCGCCAAAGTGTAGACATTCTTAAACTTGTTGATGGTCTTGTAGCGATTGGTTACGGCGCCCGACTTGATCAGCTCGACTAACGACGGCGTCATCAGCTCGGTATGGACTCCAAGATCCTTGTGGCTCGTGAGCGCCGCGCAGATCGCATTGGGAACTCCACCGACGCCGATTTGCAGGGTCGCGCGGTCCGGCACCATCTCAACGATCAATTTGCTAATCGCGAAGTCGTCAGCAGTGGGCGGCCGCGCGGGCAATTGCGCGAGCTGACTGGTGTTCTCGACGATCGCATCGACATCGGAAATGTGCACCGCGGAGTTGCCGAAGACCCGAGGCATGTTGGGATTGACCTCGACAATGAGCTTTTTAGCGTTCTGCGCGGTTGGAATCGTGTAGTCGCCGTTGGTGCCGCAACTGAAGAAGCCGCCCTTGTCCATCGGCGCGACCATCACGACGAACGCATCGATGCCGATATCCGCCAGCACCTGCGGCATCCGGCTGAAATTTCCGGGCATGTAGTAAACGACCGTGCGGCCGTCAAGCGCGCCGCGCCGCGCGAGTTCGCGTTCGGCCGCGACCGGAAAAAACGGATGCGGCTCGATCACATCCATGTATTCGTATCTGAGGATCGTGAACGCGGCGGCGACCGAATGCGAATAGTAGACGCGCAGTTTTTCGATTTCGTGGCGCAGAATGCGCTGCTCGAGTGCGGCCAACACGGCGGGCGGCTCGCTGACCCCCATACCCATCGAGAGCGTGCCGCGCGATGGGATCAGTTGCACCGCATGCTCGGCGGTGCAGAGCTTTGCTTTGTATTCCAGCTCGTACATAAGTTACTCCCGAGTTACTCCCGAAACGCGCTACTGATGTGACGCCACTGGATCCAGCAGGCCCAGTACCATCACCACCACCGCGAAGAACGTCATCGACGGTTTCATCCGCGCCTCAGTGCGATGACCGCGCCGAAACCCGCCCGTGACTGATCGCGATGAAGACATCGGCCACCTGCTCGCGAAGCTGGTAGTTGGTGCCGCCACGCAGCGACCTGCCCGCTTCATAGGCGATGTCGTCCAGTGACAGGATTCCAGCCAGAGCACCATCGTGCCCGATCACCGGCAGGCGCCGGACGTGTTTCTCGCGCATCACGGTCATCGCGGCGCTCAGCTCATCATCGAGCCGGCAGCATACGATGCGGCCCGCCATCGCAGCCTCGACATCGAGGTCCTTGAGAAGCTTGCCGCGCGTGTACGCCGCCATACAGATGTCGCGGTCGGTGATAAATCCGACCGGTCTGTTCTGGGTGTCCACCACCACGATGGCGCCGCAGGTCGAGTCCCACATCATCTGTGCCGCCTTGTTCAACGAGTCATGCGGGTAGCACGCGAGGACCGCGCGATTCATCATCTGTTCAACTTTCATATGAAGCCTCTCCGTTTCCGACTTGGTGCTATCGCCAGAGTCGTGCCATCGCGCCGAGGCTGTAAGAAACGGAAGGAAAGTGATCGCGAACAGCTATGAACCTCCTTCCTGCTGGCGCGATTCGAGACAGCTTTCTGCCACCATGGGAGCCATTTGATCGATTTGCCGTCACTGCGGATTTCAATCCTCTATGCAACCGGTCGCCCTTGACGCTCCAAGCCCATCGAAACCGACTGGCGCGCCTCTTGCGTTGAGGCTGAAGCAAAGGCGAGGTTTGACAGAACCGACGCAGGAACGGAGGACCTCATCATGAAAACCACCGCCACGACCGCTGATTCCAATCGCGACCAGAACCTGCGTGCGATGCTAGCCGCACTGCGCGACGAAACTTACGAACGCGTGCGCGAATTGCGCCATGAGCAGGAAGAAGACGTCGATCAGGATCCAGGTGATGAGATTGATCGCGCGCGCGCCACCACCGACACCGAGACCCATGCGAGTTTGATTGCGAGCGAGGAGGAGCGCCTGCGCTTCATCGACGAAGCTCTAGGCCGAGTGGAGCAAGGTCGCTATGGCATCTGCGCCGGATGCCGCGAGCCGATTCCAGCCGAGCGGCTGCGCGCCCTGCCGTTCGCAGTATATTGCGTCGAATGCCAGCAGAAGCGCCATCGTGAGGCGCACGGATGGAGTGACGGTGGAACCATCCAACCGTACGACCAGCAATGGACGTTGCCCGAGGAGATGGAGGAGCGGTCGGAGCCAACATCGGCATCGGAAGAGGTGGTCGCGATGACCTCCGGCAGCGTATTCGCGGAAGGTCCGACACCGAACAAGGCGACTCGGCCCCGCGTGAGGCCAAAGACTCATCCGCACAAGAAGTAGAATCAATCCCGCAAAAATGCCAGGTGCGGACGGTCCCAAAACTCTGCGATGCACTTTGATCTTTTTGCCATTGGAAGACTTCAATCCTTCGATGCTATACAGAGCTCATCATCAGGGAGGCTCGACATGGCATCGGATTACAAAATCGAAGGTGAATGCGACAAGCGCTTCGAGGGCGTGCGGCGCGCGTTTGCGGAAAATCTCGAGACGCGCGGCGAACTCGGCGCCGCATGTTCCATCGTGCTCGACGGCAAATGCGTCGTCGATTTATGGGGCGGGCACGCCGATAAGGCGAAGACCCGCCTGTGGCAGCGCGATACTCTCGTCAATGTTTACTCGACCACCAAGGGGCTGACCTCGACCTGCGCGCATCGGCTCATCGATCAGGGCAAGCTCGATCCCGACCAGCCGGTATCGAAGTACTGGCCGGAGTTCGCGCAGGCCGGCAAGAAGGATCTTCCTGTCCGATATATCCTGAGCCATCGCGCGGGATTGCCCGGCATCAGCAAGCCGCTGAAGGACGAGGACATCTACAACTGGGATACGATGGCGTCCGCGCTCGCGGAGCAGGAGCCGTTTTGGCAGCCCGGCACCAAGCATGGATACCATGCGATCACGATCGGATGGTTGGTCGGCGAGGTCATCCGGCGCATTACGGGGAAGGGCCTCGGTACTTATTTCCGCACCGAGATTGCGGAACCGCTGGGGCTTGATACGCATATCGGTCTCGATGCGAAGCATGATGGTCGAGTGACCGACATCCTTCCCGCGCCGCCGCCCAAGCCGGGAGAGCCCAATCTATTCGCGGAGGCCATGAAGGATCCCAAAGGTCCGACGGCGGCGGCCTTCTTGAATCCTCCGATCCTCAGCAAACCCGGTGTGCCGAATTCGCGCGCGTGGCGCGGGGCTGAAATCGGCGGCGGCAACGGGCATACGACGGCGCGTTCGTTGGCGCGCATGTATGGCGCCCTCGCGCGCGGCGGCGAGGTCGACGGCTATCGCATCGTTCGGCCCGAGTCGCTGGAGCGCTTCTGGGCCGAGCAATCGTTCGGACCCGACCAGGTGCTGATGCAGATGACGACGCGCTTCTCGATGGGCTTCATGCTGTCGCAGCCGGGGATGGGCTTCGGACCGAACATCAAGGCGTTCGGGCATCCGGGCGCGGGCGGCTCGCTGGGCTTCGCGGATCCGATCAAGAAGGTCGGCTTCGGCTACACCATGAATCAGATGGCGACCGGGTTGCTGATCGATCCGCGTGCGCAGGCACTGTTCGACGCATTTTACGCCGCACTGTAGGAGCACAGGCTTTAGCCTGTGTCTTTAGATGCATGAAAGGAGAATCACAGACTGAAGTCTGTGCTACGACAGAAGAGCCATGGACAGTTTGAAAGATCGCGCATGCATCGTCGGAGTCGGCGAGAGCGAGTTCACCCGAGGTACGAAGAAGACCGACCTGCAACTCACGCTCGAGGCCTCGCTCAATGCGATCCATGATGCGGGACTGACGCCGCATGATATCGACGGTATCGTCGGACCGCCGATCGGATCGCCGGCGGAACATTTCGCCGCGAATCTCGGCATCGAGGATTTGCGCTACGCCGTCACCGTCCACACCGGTGGCGCGGCCTGCGTGACGGGATTGCAAAGCGCAGCGATGGCGGTTGCTAACGGCGTCGCGCGCAACGTCCTCGTGCCGATGGGATGGCTCGGGTACTCTGCGATGCGCGTCAGTACCAGCGGTCGTCGCGAAGGCGGCGGAGGAGGCGGAGGTGGCGGGCCGCTCGGCCCCACCATCGGTGAATGGTACCTGCCGTATGGCGCATCGGTGCCGGTGCAGTGGTACGCATGGATCGCAACGCGCCATATGAATCTCTACGGCACGCCGTTCGAGGCGATGGCCGCGGTGTCGCTCGCCGCACGCAAGCACGCGCAGATGAACGAGAAGGCCGTCATGCGCGGGCGTCAGCTCACGCTCGACGACTACATGAAGGCGCGCTGGATTTCGTATCCGTTTCGGCTGTTCGATTGTTGCCTCGAAACTGACGCCGCGTCCGCCGTCGTGGTGACCTCGGCGGAGCACGCGAAGGATTTGAAGCAGCGTCCGGTTTATATTTCCGGCGTCGCCGAGGGCCATCCGTATCCCGCCGATGATATTCCATCGCGTCCTGATCCGTTCACGATCGGGCTCACCTTCGCGGCGCCGAAAGCATTCGAGATGGCGGGCATAAAAGGAAGCGATCTCGATTTCGCGGAAATCTACGACTGCTTCAGCTATGTGGTCCTCCTTCAAATCGAGGCGCTCGGGCTATGCAAGCGCGGCGAGGTGAAGGATTTCGTCAAAGGCGGACGGCTCGAACTCGGTGGCGATTTTCCGATTAACACGCATGGCGGACTTCATTCGGAGGCGCACGTGTGGGGCATGAATCACGTGGTCGAGGCGACGCGGCAGTTGCGCCATCAGTGCGGCGATCGCCAGGTCAAGGATGCCGAGGTCGGCCTCGTGACGGGGTGGGGCGATTTCGGCGACGGCAGCCTGGCGATTCTTAGGAGATAGGAACGAACACAGACTAAAGTCTGTGCTACGAAAATGTGCTAGGATGGCGTTGCGGCGCCATTCGAGGGCGCCGCAGCCATTTAGAGAGAGGATAGATTGATCGAAAAGTGCAAAAACAAACCCATTAAATCGAGGAGAAATAAGGGTTTTTAGGGAATGTTCCTCGTAATGAGCGCAACCGGCAGTCCGCTCTCGCGAGTGAGATCGGCGGCCGGAAAAAGCTGCTGAGAATCGAACGAGGCGAGAAGCGCTCCTCAAGAGGTAACCTCGCGAAATGCAAAAACAAACCCATTAAATCGAGGAAAATCAAAGAGTTTTCTGGATCAATACAGGCTTAGGCATTATCGACATCACGTCGATAATGGTTCCGATACTAAATTCAAGAGGAACTTTAGAATATGCCTCAAGACGCGATGGAATATCGGCGTCCATTGCCGCCGCGCCGCGGCTACGCGCGCGAATTTTACGAATACTGCCGCAAGCACGAATTGCGCTTTCAGCGCTGCACCGATTGCGGCACCTGGCGGCACATCCCGCGCGACCTATGTGCCAAGTGCGCCTCGACGCGATGGGAGTGGGGCAAGTCATTGGGACGCGGGAAGCTTTTTTCATGGACCACGGTGATGCAGCCAATGCTGCCGAACTTCGAGACGCCATATAGTCCGGTGATCGTCGAGTTGGAGGAAGGCGTCAGGATGGTCACGTGGCTGGTGGGCGTGAAGCCGGAGGAGTTGCGCCTCGACATGCCGGTCGAAGTGGCATTTGAAGATGTAACGTCGGAGGTTACACTGCCGAAGTTCAGACCTAGCCCCTAATCCCTTCCCTTGAGGGAAGGGGAACCAGAAAAAAGAGATCGCAGGCGGCTGAGAACTTAACTTGCCTGCTATCCCTGAAAGAAGGATCATCGCTTCGAGGTAGTTAAGAAAACGTGGAGAGTGCGGCGGTTCGCGCGTCGACACAGAGCGGCGTCATCCAGTTCTCCTTCTATGATGTCGGCCTAAGTGTCGCGAGTTCATCGCCCGAGTTGCTCGACAATATCGCGCGCGATTTTCACTACTTCGCGGCCGCTACGCCTTCCATAAATGTGAGTGTTGAGGCGACGCTCGGGCGACCTCCGTGGGAAAGAATTCCGGTCCAGTTCGCCTCTCAGATCACGCCTAATGCCGCGATCTATGATCACGGCAGCGTTCGCTACAACGACTATCAAGGTGAGGCGCTGGCGATTTACGACTTCGCTACCGAACGCGGCGAGGTCTGGTCCGAGAACGCGGACCTCCTTTACGAGATCACCTACCTGCTATGTCTGTCGAGAATCGGTGAGATTCACGACCTGCGCAGAATTCATCGCGTGCATGCCCTTGGAATTGATGTTAGTGGAAAGGGTGCGCTGATTTTACTTCCCGAGGCCGGCGGCAAGAGCACGCTATGCATGGAGATGTTGCGTCATCCCGAGGTGCGGTTTCTTTCCGATGACACCCCGCTGGTCTCGCGCGGCAAGCTGCATGCGTTCCCGACGCGCATCGGCATTCGCGGTAGCGCGAGCGCCGGCATCGATCCGCAATATCTGCGCACGATGCGTCGACGCAATCGCGAGCCCAAGACACTGCTCGATGTCCGCTACTTTCAAGATCGCATTGTCGCCGAGACGAATCCGGATGTAGTGATCATCGGTGCGCGCCGCAATGGTAATGATTCGTGGATGGAGCCCATCGGCGCGGCCAAGGCGATGCCGTCATTATTCGCGAACCTGGTAGTCGGCCTCGGTCTGCCGCAGGTGGTCGAGTTTTTTCTGCGTGGTGGTAGCTCCGAAGTCATGCGGAAGTTTTCCATTGTCGCCTATCGCACGGCAGCGGTGACGAGTTTGCTCTGGCGGGCAAAGTGTTATCGTCTCGCGCTGGGACGAAATCCATCTATGGCTGCGGAGGCCATCATGTCGATACTGACGAAGGCATAGCTATGGCATCCGCGTTACATCCGCTTCTGATGATGGCCGTTCTGGTGCTGATTTTCGGGCGCATCGTGAATCTGGACATCTCGCACTATCCCGCCTTTGTGTTGTCCGCGCTGCTGCCGTGGACATTCTTCTCGATGGGAATGACCAATGCGGCAATCTCTTTGTCCCGCGCGGCCGGATTGGTGAAGCGCGTGCGCATAGCACTGGTCACCTCAGCGATAACTCTGGTAGCAGGAGTCGTAGTCGTTCGGCGTTTGGATCCTCACTTCGACGATTACATCTAGGGCATCCGCCGATAGCGTCATGGGTGAGGTTACGGGATCATTAGGATTAGAATTGAGTTGGATTCGAACCTAAAGGCGGAACAGGAGTGTGCGTAGCCGGAGTGACGACGCCGTCGTAGTCGAAGGACTCTCGAAGTCCTATCGCGTGCGCAACCTCGAGCGTCAGGCGATGGTGGAGAACCTGCTGCGCTGGATGTTCGGAATAGACGCGCGTCGCAAGAAAATCTACGCGCTGAATAATGTGTCGTTCCGCGTGCCGCGCGGCGAATCACTCGGCATCGTCGGCGCCAATGGTTCCGGCAAGAGCACACTGCTGAAGATCATCGCGGGAATCGCGACGCCATCGTCGGGAAAAGTCGACGTTCACGCGCGCGTATCAACCCAACTCGCGCTCGGCTCGGGATTTCATCCCTTCCTGACCGGCCGCGAAAATATCTTCCTGCAGGGCAGCATCCTGGGCTTGACCAATCGGCAAATCCGCACCCTGATGCCCGCCATTATCGAATTTGCCGCTCTTGAGGATGCGGTCGATCGCCAGCTCTGGACCTATTCCCATGGCATGACATCGCGGCTGGGATTTGCAGTCGCGGTGCACGTGCCATTCGAATTGCTGCTGCTCGACGAAGCCTTGGGCGCCGGCGATCACGCATTTCGCGATCGATGCGCCCGGCGACTCGAAAGCTTCCGCGCCGCGGGCGCCACCATGATCATAGTGTCGCATGGCTCGGAGAACCTGCGCCTGCTGTGTGACCGCGTCATTTGGATGGACCATGGGGAAATCCGTGCGGTCGGTCCCGCGGTCGAAATTGTCGATCGTTACGAGGAAGCGGTCGAGGGACGAGAGCCGTTCCGGGGAGAATTCAAAGATAGGCGCGGCGCCCAGAGTCTGTGAGTCGCGCGAAAATAATTCGCCATGGCGTCAAATCGCTCGAAACCCTACACTCATTCTGGTATTAACATCATCGGCGATTAGATGTCGCTGGTTCGAATGCCCAGCCTGATGCAACGGGGTGACGCCCGTCGCTAAGGCGCGAGGGGGGTATCCGCAGATCGTGATTATTGAAGAGAACCGGCCCGCGCCGGACTCGGCCGAGAATATCGGCTACTTGCGCGTCGGTTCGCGTCGCACGGTCGATTCAGTATCGCGCGCCCTTCAGGGCGTTCATCCATTCGGGAAGATGGAGCGGGCGGCATAGCCATGTTTTCGGAAACGCCGTCGGCTGCAATCGTTTCCGTCGAACCCGCGGCCGCATTGTCGGTCTCGATCGTCATCCCGACGCACGGACGCGCGGCCGCGCTCCAGAAGTGCCTCGCTAGCATTCTCGCGGCGGAACTGCCGGCGCGCACTGAACTCCTCGTAGTGTGTAACGGCGCCGATCCTCAGTCCGAGGAGTTTGTCCGGCGCCTGTCGGTATCGGAACCGCGCATACATTTGATGCGACTCGATCAAGGCTCGCCGGCAGAGGCGCGCAACGCAGCCTTGAGCATCGCGGCGGGTGACATCATCTACTTTCTGGACGACGATGTAACAATCGCGCCCGACCTCTTTTCGCGAGCGCTCGACCTGTTCGCGCGCAGGCCCGAGGTCGATGTCCTCGGCGGTCCCAATCTCACCCCGCTGGATAGTTCCCTCTTCGAGCAGTCCGTCGGCGCCGTCCTTGCATCGCGCTTCGGCTCGGCTCGCGTATGCAATCGTTATCGCAGCGTCGGGAAAATCCGCGCGACCGACGATCGGGCGCTGATACTCTGCAATCTGGCGATTCGCCGCCGCGCGATCGCGAGTCGGCGTCCCGTCTTCGGCGACGAGATGGTGTGCAACGAGGAGAACCTGCTGCTGGGACTCCTCGCGCGTGAGAACCGCGTGATGCTGCACGATCCCGAACTCATTGTTTATCATACGCGCCGCGCCCGAGTCGGCGATTTCGCGCGGCAGATCTTCCGTTACGGCCGCGGGCGATGGCAGAACACGGCGGCACTGCCGGCGTCGCTCTCGCCAGTGTTTCTGATTCCGCCGGTATTTCTAATCTATCTTCTGTCACTGCCGCTTCCGATCTTCCGATGGCGTCTGATGCCGCTGGCAATCTATGGCCTACTGCTTGTAGTCTTCTCCGCCTTCGAGACGTTGCGCGCGCGCACGCTACGCGCATTTCCGCAGTTGCTGGTGCTGTTCCCCGTGTGCCATCTCGCATACGGCGGGGGCCTGATGTGGCAGTTCGCGCTCTCGTTGCGGCCTCAAGTCGGAGTGAAGGCGCGCTCTGAAGTTCCGAGCGCCGATGCCTGAACGACTGCGCTAGACGATGAAGGTCAGGTTGTCGATGACCTCATCGTTATTAACCAGCACGGTTTTCTTCGCGGCGATTTTCCAGCGTCCGTCCTCGAAGCGCATGCGATGCTCGTAGCGTCCCGCGAAGATGCGCTCTTTCCCGCGTCGCAATTCATACAAGATGAATCCCGACAGGACCGTCGCCCCGTCTTCCTCGGGGCGATCGATCTGTACATTGGAGATCAGCCGTTTCGTCTTCGAGGGCGGGCTCTGCGCGTGCGCGACGCCCGACGTGAGCCGATCGACGCGATCACTCAGCCGCGCGAAGTTGTCGTAGACCAGCGTGACCTCGCGCATGGGGTCGACACCGTCGCCATTGCACGGCATCCAGTAGACCGCGTCGGCGGTCAGCATCGCGAGCCAGTCCTTGTAGCGAACTTCGTCGAGGAGGCGTGCCTCGGCATAGAGGATGTCTTCCGCCTCAGGGCGGCTCAGCCTGGCCATGACGGATTTAGGAAGTCCTCGCCACGCGCAGCGGTTTGATCTCTGCTACCTGTGCAGCACCGATCATCATCTCGCGCCATTTGCGATAAAACGCGCGCTGCGGAGTTTCATCGGTGATGTGCCCGATGCGGATGCCGTCAGCGGTCACCTGCTCGCGCTCCATGCCGCGCGACAGCTCGAGCCATTCGGCGCCCTTCACCCGCAAGCCGTCGGTGCATCGATTGAACATCTCGACGTTGTCGGGTGCGCCGCCTCCGGCCGAGCCATAAAATGATTCGTGCGCGCGCAGCCGCGCGATGTTGATCTCGTCGGGAACGCCTTTGAGCGTCGTCGGCAGCAGATGCACATCGGTTCGCGTCGCGCTTTTCGGAATCGTCATGCGGAACTGAATTCCGATGATGAGAAGATTGGGGAACACCGCGAGGTTCACATTCGAGGCGGCAAGAATTTCCGCCGTGCGCTCCTGCCCGTATCGTCGGATGAGGCTATCCATGTAGGCATCGGTGCTCGATCGCGAAGTCGCACCGCGCAGGATGTTCGAGGTTAGCCGGCCGACCGAACGCTTGGGCGACATATCGAGAATCGAATGGCCGTTGCCCAAGTCCTTGCTCTCGCAATGAGAGTTCTCGGTGAAGAGCTGCATCACCTTGCGGCCCAGCGTCTTGCCCTGGATCTCGAAAAATCCCTGATGGACGAAGTTCGGATGATATCCGTCGACGCCGTTCTCCATCTGGAATTTCCAGTTGCCGTCGTAGCCATACTTATGTGTGCCGGCGCGCGTTTCGACCGCACCCTCGGGCGACAAGTCCATGAATAGATCGATGTAGTATTTTGCGCCTGCGAGATAGTCTGGGAGATCTTCCACCTCGGGACTCAGGCTCGCGAATACCAGCCCGCGATATTTCTCGACGCGCGCCGCCTTCACCAGTCCGAACTTGCGCTTGTCGAAGCTCGCGCCGTAGCCGCCCGCGTATGGCACGCCAATGAGGTCGCCCTTATGGTTGTAGGTCCAGCCGTGATACCAGCATCGAAACGCGCTGCAGTTGCCGCGCGCCTCCTGGCATATGGTTGCCGCGCGATGCATGCATCGATTCATCAGCACGTGGATGTCGCCATCGCCGTCGCGCGTCATGATGGCCGGCTGAGTGCCGATCGGCACCGTCTTGTAATCGCCGGGCTCGGCCACTTCGCTCTCGTGTCCGAGGAAGACCCAGTTGCGCTCGAAGATGCGCTCCATCTCGAGTTGGAAGATTTCTTCCTCCAAATAAATCCTGCGATGGACGCGAGTCTCCTGCACCAACTCTTCAAGATTCAATTGTGATGGCATCGCGCATCTCCTCTTACGAAATTTTGATGCGCCATAATCGGTGAATTTGCAACCGCCGCAGCGATGGTCGCCGAGGTGACCAATCGCAACGATTCGGCGACGCACGAAGTGAATTACGTCGCGTGCGCGACGTTCATAAGCAACGTTAATCTTCCGCTACAGCCGACATTAGTTCAGATTCTTTCTATGAGCACTGATGCGACGAAGCTTTCTCGCCGTCTCACCGCGCAGGATGCCTCCTTCCTGTATGCGGAATCGCACAACGGTCCCACCCACATCGGATCGCTGCTTTTCTTCGAAGGCCACATTCCATTCGACGATCTCATCCGCCACATCGAAGGCCGGCTGCATCTGTTGCCGCGCTATCGGCAGAAGCTGAGCGAAGTCCCGCTGCGCCTCAATCATGCGACGTGGGAAGACGACGCGGATTTTCAAATCGAGAATCACGTGACGCGCCACGTGCTACCTGAGGGTTCCACCGATCATGACCTCATGCGCGCCGCGATGGATGCCAATGAGCACCCGCTCGATCGCGCGCGGCCGCTGTGGGAAATGCATTCGTTCGAGGGGCTGAGTGGCAATCGCACCGCGCTGCTCTCGCGCGTGCACCATTCGATGGTTGACGGCGTCTCCGGCATCGAGCTTCTGGCCGTGCTGATGGATTTCAAGCGCGATGCTGCGCCGCCCGAGCCGCCGAAGGTCGAATGGTCGCCAAAGCCGCCTCCGAATCTCGTCGAGAATTTCTTCGACGCCGCTTACGACGGGGCGCAGACGCAACTCAGCATCTATCGCCGTCTCACCGGCGCGCTGCTTAAGCCGAGTGAGTTTTTCAATCGCGCAAAGCTTCTCACCGAAGCCGGCTTGTCGTTCATGCGTATGATGCGCCCGATCGCATCGGTACCGTGGACGCGCCGCCTCGTCACCAGCCGCCGCGCGCTCGCGTGGTCGTCGTTTTCGTTCGCGGAGATTCGCGCGATCCGCAACGCGCTCGGCGGCACCGTTAACGATGTCGTGCTGACGTTGCTGACCGAAGGCGCGGCGCGCTACCTCGCCCATCACGGCTATGAGCCGAAGGGGCAGATGTTTCGCATCGGATGTCCGGTCAACGTTCGCAAGAACGAGGAGGGCGGGGCGCTCGGCAATCGCGTCTCGATGATGTTCCCGGAAATTCCTGCCGAGCCGATGACACCGGCGGCGCGACTGAGCGCCATCAACGAGGAAACCGAGCGCATCAAGAAGTCCAACGGGCCGCAGGGCCTCGAGCTGCTGATGGAAGGCGCCGAGCTGATGCCGCCGAGTCTCGTATCCTACAGCGGGCAACTCGCGATGAACGCATATGATGGCGCCGTCGCGATCGCCAACATGCTACCCGAGCTGCCTGTCGAACCGCGGTTCGCGCTTCCGGGCTTCGGCATGAGCTTCCTCGCCACCAATGTTCCGGGTGTGATGGTGCCGCAATATCTGGCGGGCCACGAATGTCTTGAGATGGTGGGACTGGTTCCGTTGGCCGGTAACGTCGGCTACTCGGTCGCGATCACGAGCTACAATCAGAAGCTATATTTCGGGATGATGAGCGAGCCGACCTCGATGCCTGATGTAAGTCTCATGAAGGCCTATGTCGATGAGACCTTTGAGGAGCTGAGGACGGCGGCCGGCATCGAAACGCCGACCGAGACTCGCGCAGCAGCCTAGCTGGGCTTAGTCGCGCGGATCTTCACGTTCGCGCGGTTTTCCTGAATTGTCACCGCGGCGGTCGAGTCCTTTTCGCCCAGGCCGTTCGCGATAGCTGAGAGAAGATCCTGCTCGACGAGGCTGGCTATCGGCATCGGGACGTTAAGTTCACGCCCTACCTCCGTAGCCAGGCCTAAGTCCTTACGCGCCAGCTTGAGCGCAAAGCTCACGCGATCGAAGTTGCCGCGGAATACCATCTTCGGCATGGTGCCCTTGAGCAGCATTCCTTGCCCATAGGCGCCGTCCTCGACCACCTTCAGCAAGGCCTCGGGCGATACGCCGGCCTTTACTCCCATGGTGAAAGCTTCGGCGAGTAGTTGCGTCGAGCAAAGCGCGATCATGTTATGAACCAGCTTCGCGACTGCGCCGGCGCCGCTCTCACCAACGTAGGAAACCTTGTCACCGATCGCATCGAGCACGGGTTTGATGCGCTCGAAGGCTTCCTTGCTGCCGCCAACCATCACGGCGAGGCGTGGCATTGCGAGCGCCGGGGATACCTCCGCTCACGGGAGCATCGAGTAAGTCGATGCCTTTAGCTTTGAAGGTGGCGTGCAGGTCTCGAATCAGCGTCGGGCGAATTGGTCGATAGGTCGGCATAGACGGCGCCGCGCGCGAGCTTGCTAAGGATGCCACCCTCGCCGCGCGCAACCGCTTCGACCTCCTTAGGACCAGGCAGCGAGGTCACTACGACTTCACTTTGCGCCGCCACCGACGCGGGTGAATCGGCCCACTTAGCGCCCGCCGCCAAATGCGGCTCGGCCATCTCGCGCCGCATATCGTATACCGTCAGCGTATGGCCGGCCTTGATCATGTTGAGCGCCATCGGGCCGCCCATATTGCCGAGACCTATGAAGCCTACTTTCATTTTACGCGCCTACTTTCTGCGTCAGCTTGATGCCTAGCTGCTCGGAGGCGTTGGTTCCTAGCATGCGAGCTATGGTTGACTCGGCGACGTTCGCCTCGGTCATCTTTTCGATCGCGTCCCACGCGCTGGTCGTATCATGATGCGGATAACGAGAGCCCCATACGATTTTTTCAGCAAAGTCCTCCGGCAGCTTCAGGATAAGACGCTCCTCGGCATCGAAGCCTAGCATCACCTTACCTTCTTCCCACATCTCCTCGGTATCGGTGCGCACCGGGTAGTGATGGAGCAGAGGAATAGTGCGCGTCGAGGCCTCCATCTTTTCAAGGACTTCTTCCATCCACGATGCTTTGCCGTGCGCGACGATCACTTTCATGTTCGGATAGCGCTGCATGACAGTAAAGCCGATGAGCGTTGCAGCGACGAACATATGATTGTCGAGCCAGTAGGAAATAACTGACGCGATTGGATGTCCCAGCGGCGGCGACGCGTTGAACAAACCGAAATTCGAGCTGGCGCCGCCTCCAGCGAAAGGACCTCCGCCCGCGTTCATGATCCCGGAATGCTGATTGAGGCGGCCCTTGACCTTCTCAGCGAAAGGACCGTGCGAGGTCCACTCCGGATTCCAGAGTCCGGCGGTAGGATGAACAGCCAGCGTGGTTCCGAGACTCTCTAACTCCGCCCACAGAGGATCATAGTAGGGATGCGTGAAGTAGTGGCCCTCGATGAACATCGGCCGAATGAATGCGCCTTTGAAGCACGGCATTTTGGCCGTCCGCCGTAACTCTTCGATGGCGTAGTCCATGTTTTGAATCGGAACCATCGACGCCGCAAAAAGCCGGTCAGGCGCCGCCTTGCAGAAATCGGCGATCCAGTTGTTGTAGGCGCGAGCGAGCGCGTACGCCATATCGGGATCTTCGACCAGATGGAATCCTTCCGCGAACCAGGTCGGATACAGGAATGCCTGGTCGACACCCATAGCATCCATGTCCTTGAGGCGCGCATTCGGATTGGACGCGCCGGCCGTCATCGAATGACGAATGTCAGGGTCCAGCTCACCGACCTGGTCCCAGGTCATGCCCGGCTTCCAGATCGCATGGCGTGGGATGTTGGAGTTCATCGTGTCGCGAAAGACCTTGCCATTGACCTTAAGGTAGCAGCCGAACTTGCCTTCCTCGCGCCATAGCGCATGCTTGCCGAGCGTGCGATACTCCGGTTCGAGGTATTTCTCCCATAGCTCGGGAGTTTCCACGACATGGGTATCGCTATCCAGCACCGCGAATTGCTTCTTATTCATGACAAATTCCTAGCGGCGCAGCGCGGCCTCGGGCTTGAGCGACTCGCGTACTTCTTCCTCAGTGGGCCACCATTCGGGGCGCTCGATTTCGGTCACGCGCTCGCGGATGTACTTGCGTGGTGGCTTGATGTTGTACATTTTACGCGCGTTCTCGCCCAGGAACTTGGTCTGATAGTTCTCGGGTAGCTCGCACTTGCGCATCGTCTCCAGCGCGCGCCATGCGTCGTCGCCGTCGTGATGATAGACGTCCGACGACCACGCCAGGATGTTCTCGTAGAACTCCGGAAAGCGCGACGGCGGAGCTTCATCGCCTTCGAAGCCGGTCACGCAATGCTGGAAGAAAGTCTCGCTGGGAAGCTGACTCAGCTTCGGCAGTTTGCGGTCATTACGATACAGCTTATAGTTCTTGTCGCATTCATCAAGGATGAAGCTTAGCCACGTCGACGAAGCTTCGAACACTGCCGCCTTGAGATTCGGATAGCGATCGAAGAAACCAGACAGCAGGACCGTCGTGACCCATAGCGATGCTTCCGCCTGGAAGTCCTGCACATTGATGAGGAACGAATGAGGCAGGCCGGCCGAGCTGGCGCTAAGTCCGATTAGTTCCGCACCTGAGTACTGTTCGCTATATCCGGGAGGCTTCAGGAATCCCAACGCGGGAAACGGATGCATGCCGTAGACAACGCCGGTCTCCTCCATCGCATGCCAGACGCGTGCGTACTTGGGTTGAATCGGATAGTTACCCATCGCGTCGATGGGACGCACCAATCCAACCCGGCAACCCTTGCCTGCCACACGATATACCTCGTCCGCCGCGAAGACCGGATCTTGCATCGGTAACAGTGCGGCAAAATACAACCGCTCCGGATTCTCCGAGCAGTACTCATAGGCCCAGTCATTGTAGGCCTTGCACATCGCGCGCGCCCCTAACGAATTCGTAATCCACGGATAGGTATCGATGTCGGTCGGGATGATCATCACCTGATCGATGCCTTGCACATCCATATCGGCGAGCCGAGGCTTAGGCTCATAGGAGCCGCGATGATCGATGTAGGCGGCCTGCTCCTTGGTGAGCGCAGTCTTGGGATTGAGGTTGCGAACGTTCAGCGCGCGCTGGATGTTATGCTTGAGGCCCGGGCCAGCGAGCGAAAGAACGTTGACCATGCCGGCGGTCCCACCGATTTTTTGCGAGCCTAGCCCGGTATTCGCAAAGCCGTTGACGACGAGCTGCTTGCTCTCCTCGTCAAACCAGATGCTGTTCTTAAGAGCCTCGTAATCAGCCTTGTTAAGGTAGTCCTTCGCGCGCTCCCACAACCAGGGCGGCTCGGTGACGTGAGCATCGCAATCGAAGGTCGGGAAATCTTTGCTCATCGGTGCGAATTTTTGAGTCGGCATCTCACATTCTCCTTATACTTTCGCTCGACTGCGCTTTGCTCGTTTTTTTGATTCGCCTCGAACTCCACTCCGTTCCGTCTCGGCGGCTTTGCGGCGAGCGCCTGCGGCGCTGCGCTGCGCGCCCCCTTTGGGGCTCATTGGCGAGGCTTCAGTCATCTCTAGCTTTCCAGCCATGTCTCGGGCATCGTCACGGCGCCATTGCGCGCGAAGATAGCGTCGATCTCTTTCATATCAGCGTCCGATATCTGCCACCCCAGCGCGCCGAGGTTGTCGTCGACCTCGCCAGGATTGCGGCATCCGACCAGCGCCGTGCTGACGACAGGATTCGAGGTGGTCCAGCGCAGCGCCAGCTGCGGAAGGGTCTTGTTGTATTTCTTGGCGACGCCTTTCAACTCCTCGACGGCGCGAAGGTTCTTAAGAAAGTGATCGGGTCCGAACAGATGCTGGAAAAGATTGATGTTACCTAGCTGGCCGCGTCGCGAACGCCAGTCACCTTTCTCGAAGGCTTTCTCCTCGCTAAGCGTGCCGGTCAGCATGCCATAGGCGAGCGAGCCATAAGCCATCACGCCGATCTGGTTCTCGCGGCAGTATGGGAAGATTTCCTTCTGCATGCGCCGGTCGAACATATTCCAGCAGTACTGTACGACATCGACGCGCCGCACTTTCATGCAGGCCTCGATCTCATTCAGCTTGAAGTTCGAAAGACCTACTGCCTTGACTTTGCCTTGCTTGACGAGGTCGTCGAGCGCGCGCATCGGCTCCTCGAATGGCACATTCCGATCGGGCCAGTGGATGAGGTAGACATCGACGTAGTCCGTCTCGAGCGCCTTAAGGCTCTTCTCGATCGACTCCATCACGCGCTTGCGAGTGCTGTCGCGATAGTTAGGCGTGTCGGGATAGCCGACGCCGAACTTGGTGGTGATGACCGCTTCCTTGCGACGCTTGCCGAGCGCCTTTGCGAGCGACTTCTCCGATGCGCCGAAGCCATAGGCTTCCGCGGTGTCATAGCTATTGATGCCCGCGTCGAGCGCGCGATTAATCGCGCGGATGAACTCGGTCTCCTCGATACTGCCGTAGCCGCCGCCGATCTCCCAGCATCCAAAGCCGATCGCTGAGATGTCGACGCCGGTCTTTCCAAATTTCCTATACTCCATGATCCTGCCTCCGGAATCACAGACTAAAGTCTGTGCTACTAGTCGAACATCAAAACGGTGCGCGCCACTTCGCCACGCTTCATCGCGCCGAAGGCCTCGTTGATGTTTTCGAGTTTCGCGCGCTTGCTAACCATATCATCAAGGTTGAGGCGACCCTGCATGTAGTAATCGATGTAGCGCGGCATATCGATGCGGAAACGGTTGCTACCCATCATCGAGCCTTTCAGGGTGCGCTCTGTCAGCAGGCGCGGGCCGTCGATTTCCACCTTCTGCCCAACCGGAATCATGCCGATGATAACTGCGGTGCCGCCGGTCTTGGTCGCATCGAAGCATTGCTCGGCGAGCTTCTTCAGCCCGACCGCCTCGAATGCGTAATCGACGCCGCCATTGGTCATGGTGCGGATTTCCTTCAGCGCGTCGGTGCTCGACGCATCGATGGTATCGGTGGCGCCGAAGCGCTTCGCCATCGCGAGCTTGTTCTCGAATTGATCGACCGCGATGATGCGGCGCGCTCCGCCGATCCGCGCGCCCTGAATCGCCGAGATGCCGACGCCGCCGCATCCGAAGACGGCGACCGTGCAGCCCGGCTCGATCTTCGCGGTATTGAGTACCGCGCCGACTCCGGTGGTGACGCCGCATCCGATGAGCGCCGCGCGATCGAGCGGCATTTCATTGACGATTTTGCACAGCGCGTTCTCGTGCACCAGCATCTTTTCCGCGTAGGTCGAAAGATCGCTGAACTGCCGCACCGGCGCGCCGTTTTGCGAGAGGCGCGGCTTGGCATCCTTCGCGCGCTGCGTCGCCTGCCGATTGTTGCATCGATTCGGATGCCCCGACATGCACTCCTCGCAATACCCGCAGAACACCGACGGGCACGAGATGACGTGGTCGCCCGCCTTCAAGATACGTGACCGACTTGCCGACCTTCTCGACGATACCGGCCGCTTCGTGTCCGAGAATCGCCGGCGCGGGATGCGGATACAGCCCCTCGACGAAATGCAAATCGCTGTGGCAGACGCCGGTCGCGACCGTCCGCATGAGGACCTCGTGATCCTGCGGCTCATCGATTTCGACCTGTTCGATGGTGAGCGGTTGATGGGGACCATGAAAAACGGCGGCCTTCATTTTATAGCTCCCTTGGCGGATAGCTCCCTTCGCAAATTGAACGATCGGAATGTTGCTCCCTCAGAAATGCTACTTTTCGATGCGAGTTGGCAAACGAATGATGCCGGTTGCCAGCACCGAAAGTTCGCCGTCCTGATTCTCCGCGCGCTGCGCAACCTCGGCGTAGTGCGCGCCGCCCTCGGTAAACGTGCGCTTCACCTCGCCGTTGATGTAGAGCGTGTCGCCGACCGGATTGTGGCGGCGGATTTTCACCTCGAGGTTGCGCAGGAAGCCGGTATCACCCATCCAATTTGTAAGATGATGCGACATCCAGGAGCAACGCTCGGGGCCGTAATCGTATGCCGCCGGAGTCCCGACCAGCGTCGCAAGGTCATCCTCCCAATGCACGCGCTCCGGAACATCGGGGATACCGAACTTGTTGGGAATCCCCAGGCCCGGATGCTTCTGCAACTGCTTCCACGCGAGTTTGTTGGCGCGTATGTATAGCCCACCCCATCCCTGCGCGAACGCGATGAAGCCGGTGACCGTCATCGGGCCTTTCACCATGGTCGGCAGCTTGTCGCCGGCGCGGACATCGTCAATATAGCGTGGCGTCGCGCCGCGGATTTCCTCGGCCTCGTAGTGCGCGAAAATTTTCGCGAGGTCCTCGCGCGAATATTTCACCGGCGGCTTCTTCTTCACCGTTTCGTATTTGGTGCCGCGTTCGCGCGCGGTATCGCGTTCAGTGCGGAAGCACCAGCTGTCGCCCTCGGCAACCAGCTCGCGATTCTGATTGTAGAATTCGCATCGATAGATCTGCTGGATGGAGCGGCCGGCGAAGCGCGTGTCGTGCTCGACGAGATCCTTGAGCCACACTTTTGTCGTGAATGCGTCGCCAAGCATCATCGCGCGATGCCACGTGACGTCGATTCCCGCGAACATCGCATGCACGCCGGCCAGTCCGCCGACATATCCGCTGAACGATCGATTGAGCGGGAAGATGAACGAGGGCGGGGCCTGCACGCGGCCGAAGGCGGTCGTTGCCGCATATGCCGGATCGCACCACAACGGGTTGTCGTCGCCGATGCCGTGCGCCCAATGGCGGATGTTGTCGCGGGAAGCCTCGTAACACCACGGCTCGAGCGAATCCTCGATCGGCACGCCGATCAGTTTGCGCAAATCGACGAGGCTCTTGTCGTTGATGACGGAAAATCGTTGCGGAGTGTCAGGCATAAGTTCGTATAGAACATCCCGACGAGGCTGGAAAACGGATTCGATGCTGCCCAAACCGCCGCCCTGAGCGCTCGTTCAGGAATTGTCACCAGCGTTTATTTCCGCACGATTAAGATACGTTGACACTTCGGCACGCTAGTACTAATAGCTTGCATTAATTGTTCTTGTTTGAGGGGAGAGGCTGACTTATTCGCATACGCGGGAGGTGTCTGATGCATAGTTTCGTGAGACTCTGTGTCTTGAGGCCCTTGGCGATCGTCGTCGCAATCGGGGCCGGCATTGGGTGGTTCAACGGATCTGCGGGGGCGCAGGTCAAACCGGGAGACTTCATCTCACCGGAGAATGCGAGCAAGGTGCGCGATCTGGTTTCGCCGGGAGTTTACTGGCGCGTCCAGCATGGCATGACGATGAAGATCGTGCCGAGCGAGCGCATCGATTGGCCGCCGCCCTACAAGGAGGCGACCGAAAAGTATTCTGCGCAGGTCAGACTCACCTCCGATCATCGCTCGCTGGTCGGCTATGTCGCGGGCCAGCCGTTTCCGCTGCTCGACCCCAACGATCCTGAGATCGGCGCCAAGATAACCTGGAACTACTTCTTCCGCCCGGTCTCGACTGACGACTATGACCTTCGCTTTTTCGATTGCGAGAGCGTCTACGGCGGACTCAACAAACCGTATCACGTGCTCTGGTACTACACAGTCGGACACTATGCCGGTTACAATGAGGTTGGCCGCACCGAGGTCGATCCGATGCCGGTCGATCCCGACTTCCTCGTTTCGGGCCGCTATTCGATGACGGGTTTGTACCCGCAGATTTCTCCGGAGGATGGCGCGGGGGCTGGATTCCTGCGTTATCGCTACGCGAATCCGAAGAAGTCCGACGATGCATGGACATACCTGCCGGGCGCCCATCGTTTACGCCGCCTCAACGACACGCTGATGAGCACCGGACAGGACGCGGGTCCGGAATCATACAATCCCGACGATTTCGAATGCTTCGCGGGCAAGAACGAGAATTACGACTGGAAGTACCTTGGCGAGCGCGAGATGCTCGGATGCATCAACGATCCGCAGGAACCGCCTCCGACCTGCAAGACCGACGGAGGCGCGAGCCACTGCCCCTCGCGTTGGGAGATGCGGCACATGTACATCCTGCAAGGTGTGGCGCGTCACGATCGGCTGCCCGGCGACCTTTATTCGAAACACGTGTTGTATATCGACTCGGAAGCAGACTTCGGAATGTATCAGGACCAGTACGATCGCAGCGGCCAGTTGTTCATAAACTATACTTCCTGGCTAAAGTTTGCAGACCGCGTGGTGCCGGACGCCAAAGTCGCGATCTATCCGTTCAAGCGGCTGTTCCAGAGCGGATCGTCATCGACCGACATTCAGTCCGGTCTTTCTACGGTTTGCTATCACCCCGGCTACGATGTGCCTGAGAAGGAATGTTGGTACATCAACATGGGCGCAGTCGATCGCAGCTTCTTCGATCCGGACGCGCTGGTGCGGGCGTCGCATCGGTAAGCATCGTCGGTTTTGTCTTTGCGGCGCAGGGCTCGAGGAATCGGGCGCTGCGCCGTTTCTTTTTCCGCATCGATGAAGGAAGGCGCCATCCGAAGACACGATGTGCGGATATTTGCCACATCGATACGGACGCGGCCCAGTCTTTCAGCGGCTCTTCCGATGGCACTGGGCTTGCTGGTCTAACTTCTGCACCCGCGCCTCGATTGGAGTTTCCGGTCATCGTTTCCCCCACGCTTTTGCGATTCCCGGCAGATCGCAAGGCGCGGGTGTCAATGTGAGAAAAAAAGCGAATGACTCGTTTTGTGGACCATCGGCCGATTCTCGGCCATCATGAGGCGAGGATCTCTGCGAGGATCTGTGATCGATAGATTTCGGCATACCGCGTGAAAGTTGGAACCCGGTTCATAGTCGCGCTGCTAGTCGTGCTGCTGCCCGTGATGGGCGCGTATATGTATTGGAGCGTGCATCGTTCCACCCAAAGCTACATCCACGATTTGGCGCGCGAGTCGCGCTCTACGGCACGAAGCCTTAGCGCGGCGTTCGACGACGATATCCGCGTCAATGAATGGGATCAGGTCGATGACGTGCTGCGACGGATCAGGCCGGACGGAACCGAAGCAGCCGTGTTCCGCAACGACGGGAATTTATGGCACGCGCTGCCGGGTTTTCCGGCGAGCCTCAAGCTGGCGCCGGAAAAGGTGAAATTGGCGACGTTCAATGAGCCGCTCGAATTTCGCGTCGACGCTGATCCCAATCGAGAATGGCTGTGCCATGTGGTCCCGCTCGGACCGCCTAGCCATCCGCAGATAGGCTACATACTGGTGGCCAACGACTGGACCGACGTGCGCCAGGATCTCAGGGATCGCCTCGAGATATCTGCACTCACCGGTATCGTTACGCTGATCGCGATCGTGGCGCTGATAGCGGTTGCTGTGCGCCGATACATTTCGCGACCGCTGGCGGAACTGTCGCGCCGCGTGATCAGTTTTTCCACCGATGAAGCGGCGCCACGCTTCTCGGTTCGCGATGAAGTGGAGCTTCTGATTGGAGAGTTTCGCAAGCTCGGAGAGGAACTCGCGCGGGCGCGTGCGGATTTGCTCGAAAAGCATCGCAGCGAGATCGAACTCGAGCGCCGGCTGCTTCATTCGGACCGTCTCGCCACCATCGGCAGCCTCGCCACTGGCCTCGCTCACGAGATCGGCACGCCGATGGGAGTGATTCGCGGGCGCGCCGAGTACGTCCTGCATTCACGGATGGATGAAAGGAAAACTTCCGAGGGACTCGAGATCATCATCGCGCAGATCGACCGCATCACCAACATCGTGCGGATGCTGCTGGATTATTCGCACTACCGGGAGCCGCTCAAGACGACGACCGACCTGCGGCCCATCGTGCAGCGCTCGATTCATCTCATCGAAACGGAAGCGACCAAGCGCGGAGTGGTCGTCCGCACCACACTTGGCGATGAGCCCTTGCCGATCGATTGCGATCCCGACCAGCTTCAGCAGGTATTTGTCAATCTCGGCATCAACGCGCTCGACGCGATGCGCGCGACCGGAGGAACATTGTCGGTCGCGGCGCGTATTGGGCATGACAACGGCGCATCGCTCATCACGCTGATATTCGAAGACACCGGCCCGGGCATTCCCGAACCTCATCGCGAACGAATCTTCGATCCGTTCTTCACCACCAAAGAGCCGGGCGAGGGTACCGGGATGGGACTGGCGGTCTGTCAGACCATCGTGCAGAGCCACAATGGCAAGCTCGCTTTTGAAAGCGGCCCGGCCGGCACGCGCTTCTTCGTGTCGTTCCCGCTCTCGCAGCGGCCGCCGGTGGAAAATATCGTCACCATGAGCGCTATGCGCAACGGCCATGAATGATACTGCGACAATCCTCGTGGTCGACGACGATCGCGCGATGGTGAACCTGCTGTGCGATGTGCTGCGCGAGGCCGGCTACACCGCGCGCAGCGCCAACTCTGCCGCCGAGGCTCTGGTCCACGTGCGCGAGGACTGTCCCGACCTCGTCATCTCCAACGTCAGGATGAGCGGGATGAGCGGTCACGAACTGCAGAGCGAGTTGCATGCGTTGGTTCCGGATCTGCCGGTCGTGATCATTACCGCGTTCGGATCGATCGAATCGGCCGTCGACTCGATGAAGCGCGGCGCCGCGGACTATATCACCAAGCCATTTCGCAACGATCAGTTCCTGGTGCTGGTCGCGCGGGTACTGGAAAATCTTCAACTGCGCAATGAAATCCGCCGCCTGCGTGGCGATCTCGCGCGTAGTTACGGAATCGGAAATATCATCGCGGCCGATCCGAAAATGAAGGCGGTCCTGCGCAAGCTCGAGCAGTTCGTCGACGCCAACGCGACCGTCATCATCACCGGCGAAAGTGGAACCGGCAAGGACCTGCTGGCGCGGGCGCTGCACTTCGAGAGCCGCCGCCGCGATGCTCCCTTCGTGCCGATCAATTGCGCGGCGCTGCCCGACAATCTGATCGAGAGCGAACTATTTGGCTACTCGCGCGGCGCATTCACCGATGCGCGCCAAAGCAAGCTCGGGCTGTTTCAGGCCGCACGCGGCGGGACGTTGTTCCTCGATGAAATCAGCGAGATGCCGTTTCCGCTGCAGGCCAAGCTGCTGCGCGTCATCGAAGACAAGAAGGTGCGTCCGCTGGGCGCGACCGAAGAAACGCCGATCGACGTGCGAATTGTCGCGGCGACCAACACCAACCTCGACAAGGCGATCGCTGAGGGCAAATTTCGCCCCGACCTTTTCTATCGTCTGGCGACGTTCACGCTGAGCGTTCCCCCGCTGCGCGAGCGCCCCGATGACATCGCGGTGCTGATCAAGCATTTCCTCATCCGCGCCAGCGCCGAGGCCGGCAAGGCGATACCCACCATCGACCCCGAGGCGATGGATTTCTTCATGAACTATCGATGGCCGGGTAACGTGCGCGAGCTGCAAAGCGCAATTCAGAGCGGCATCATCCTGGGGCGCAACGGACGCCTGACGGTGGCCGATCTTCCGGCGACGATGACGGGAGTGGCCCCGCCGAGCGGCAACCTGCTCGAAGACGCGGTGGCGCGAAAGCTCAGCCTCGAGCGCATCGAGCAGCAATACGCGCGGATGATTCTCGATTCGGTTGGAGGCAACAAGACCGAAGCCGCCGCGATTTTGAAAATCGATCGCAAGACGCTCTATCGCAAACTCGGCGAAAACGTCGACGAGGATTAGCGCCTCGGTGCCCCATCGCTACGAAGTGTACGCCGCGATGGTGAAATGCCACACCGCGCGGGGCAAATCTCCTCGGCTCGGTCGCGACAACCGCGAAGCGGCGACAAACGCAAGGAATCTGTTGACGATTCAGCGACTCAATCGTAGTCATGTTGGCCTTTCCCTTGCTGTTCGCCCACCTTGGGGCACGTCCAGCCGCGGGACGCTCCATTTGGAAAATTGTTAAGTCGACCGGAGAAAAATGATCAGACTGAAGGCTGCTAGCGCTAGAGAAATATCATTTTCCGAAAACCCTGCGGATCGCGATGACAAGCTCGTCCTGATGGACGATGTGATGTTCGTCAACGCGTTCGCGCAGGCTGCGCATCGGCGGGGCCGGGCAATTGTCTGCGTCGGATGCTTCGATCCCTCGCGCGCGCTGCGCGCCTTCGTCTTTCGGCTCGAAGGACCCAATACTGTCGACGAGTCCTCGGGGAGCCTGGGGTTTTGTTTTGATTGTTACCGCGATCTTATGGAACGAGTTTTCCATGATTCGGCGTTACGGGCTTCGAAGCATTCCGGACGCTAGAAAGCGCCGTCGCCGCCCTGCTTAGTTGAGTGCGACTTCGTGCGGGAACAGAAAGGTTGTCCCTCCGTCGTCGAACCGCACCAGGAACATGAGACGATCGAGATTTTTCACTTCACGCACGATGGTCGGCTGCTCGTTGAATCTGACCCGTCCGGTCGTATCTCTCACCAGGCCCACCAGACGGCAACGCTTTTCGGTTTGTGTGGTTTGCATTGTCCGACACCTCTCACCCTGTCATAGAGCATTTGACGTGCCGATTTAGTGGGAATCATTTAGCGTCGGTAACCATCTTAAACTGACAAAAGGCGAGAGATTTCATTCGCCCCGAATGGGATGCGCCGACCACAATGCAGGGTACCGATTGTTTCAGTCCGGGGCATTATGCCCGAGGGCGACCAGGTACACTGCGCCGTTGGGCATCCGATACGCGTGGGTGTAGGGAGCCCATCCTTCTACGCGCTCGATGAGGCGCGGCTCGGCATCGAGTTCCTCGCGCACCTCGTCCCAATCCTCAACCTCGGCATCGGGGATGCGGTAGTACTTCTGATTTCGCTGGTATACGAGCAGACATCGCGCCATGGTCGTCACCACTGTTGTCTCGACGATACAACGTCGCGCGAACATTCGTCCACAAAGAGCCGCCTCATCGGTTGATATTGGCTTGACATTGGTAGGCGACCTGCCTTACAAAAGCTGTACGGCAAGGTGCCTACCACCCTGTCGCCCACACTATCGCAATGTCGGACACAACTTCCAAACCCAACCGCTTCGGCAACTATATCCGCCATATGCGGGTCGAGAGCGGACGCAGCCTGCGCGAGGTCGCCGATGCTATCGGCATCTCGCATGTCTATCTAGGCGAAGTAGAGCGCGGCGTGCGCGGCCCGCTGATGGAGTCGCATTGGGATGCGCTGATAGCCGCGATTCCCGGCCTCGCGCGCGCTGAGCTGAAGCGCGCCGCGCAAGTGAGCCGCGCCCTCGAGATCGATCTCTCGCGGGCGCCCGCTCGTTATCAGGATCTCGCACTCGCGCTCGCGCGCCGATTCAAACGCCGCGACTTGTCCGAAGCGGACCTCGCGCGACTGCTCAAGGTATTGAAAGGCGATGAGTAATATCGCGCGCGAAGGCGCCCTGATGATGCCCGGCCTGTCGATGGCATGCCTCGAAGCGTTGGGCGCGAACGTGCTTGGCGTATTCCAGCCCAGCGCGTTGCAGGCGCCGGAGCCAATCGACATCGTCGGATGGATCGACCGTATCCTGCCGCGCCTCGGCGTGCATGTGACTCCGACGGGCGAGAGTGAGCTCGGGGACTGCGCGGCGTTGACGATTCCCTCGGGTGACTTCGAATGCGAAATCCTGATCCGCGAATGGATCTGGAACGACCTCGCGAGTGAGGCGCGTCCCAACTTCGCGCGCGCCACCGTAATGCATGAATTGGCGCACGCGATTTTGCATGTGCCGACTCTTCGGAGCGCGGCCACGACCCGCGGCGCTGCTCCGCTGGAACACGCGGAGCCGGGCGCGATGGTTCCCGCCTTCCGCGATCCCGAATGGCAGGCGTGGGCGCTCGCCGGCGCGATCCTGATGCCGCGCAAGACTCTCGCATTGCTCACGAAGCCGGATCCCGCGGCCGTCGCCGACGCCTACATCGTCAGCGCGCAGTTTGCGCAGGCCCATCTCAAACGACTGAAGATTTCTCAAACGTCAACAAAGGAGGCGAGCTGTGACGTCATGGAATGAATTCGAGACGCGCGCACCCGAAATTGCCGCCGCCGGCCGCAAGCTGCTTTACCAGTTCGGAGTCGGCCTCGCGTTTCTTGCCACCGTGCGCCGCGACGGCGCGCCGCGATTGCATCCGATTTGCCCCACCGTCGTCGACGGTTGCCTCTATGCGTTGATTCTTCCGACCTCGCCGAAATGCAACGACCTGAAGCGCGACGGCCGCTATGCGCTCCACACTTTTCCCGCCGTCGAGGTCGACGATGAGTTCGTCGTGATGGGACGTGCGCAGTTTGTCGATGACGAAGCGCAAGCCTCGCACGTTCGCGACGATCAGAAGGAGCGTGGCATGACCTCGACCAACGACGAAGCGTTATTCCGGTTGGATATCGATCGGGCGATGCACGCGAAATATCCCGGCGGTCACGGCACCTGGCCGCCGAAATATCACATCTGGAAAACCTAACCCCCGACCCCTTCCCTTTAGGGAATGGGCGAAGACAGTTCGGAACGCTAATTTTCCGATCTTAGTTCTGTTCCCCTTCCCTCAAGAGACGGGTTAGGGGTTAGGTCGACCGCCACATTGAAGCCTGAAGAGCTCACGTGGCTCGCCGAGGCCTTTGAGCTCGTGAAAACCGGCGGATTCGAACGTGAGGTCCGAACCAGTGAGCAGCTGCTTGGTAGTGGCCGACACGAGCACCTCGGCCGCCTTTGCAGCTCCCGCGATGCGGGCGGTTTCGTGGACGGCAAGACCGCGCACATTTCCGCCGACTAGTTCGACTTCGCCCGTATGGACGCCTGCGCGGATCTCGATGCCGAGTCGCGCGATGGAGGCGCCGATGGCCTGCGCACATCGGACGGCTCGCGCAGGTCCATCGAACATGGTCATGAACCCATCGCCAGTGGTCTGAATCTCGCGCCCGCGGAAGCGGTTGAACTCCATGCGCGCCTGCTGATTGTGCTCGAGCAGCAACTCCCGCCATGCGGAGTCACCCAGCCTTCTCAGGTGCGAGGTCGAGTCGACAATATCCGTGCATAGCATCGCGGCGAGCACGCGGTCACCGTCGGCAGGCACAGCGAAGACTCGCGCGCTTGCAAATTCGATCGCCTGGAAGGGTTCGTCGCTGACCACCGTGGCATCGTGACCGGGCGGGATGTCATAAGTGTCGTCAATCCCGAACTCGCATACTTCGCCGGTATCGCTCTCTACACGCAGGCGTCCCCGGAGAACAACTCCCTGATGATGGATCTGGCAGGAGCGCGTTTGCATGATCGGACCGACGTCGCGCGACCAGCGCCAGCCAGGTTCCAGCAAAAATCGCCCGATGGTGGTCTCGTTATGCGAGACCAATTCGATCCGGCCATTTGGAAAGGTCCGGACCTGTTCAGGATTGCGAAGACTCTTTGCCTCGATCCGCGCCATAGGGGTTGTCTGGACGACTCTATTGCGCCATGAAGCCGCCGTCCACCGGCATAGGCAAGCCCGTCACATATGAGGCCTGATCGCTGCACAACCACGCGACCGTCTCGCCGATTTCCGAGGGCTCGCCGAGGCGCTTCAGCGGACCGCCGCGCGCGAAGCGCGCCTCCGCATCGGGGCGCTTGCCGAGCAGACGATCCATCATCGGGGTGCGAATCGGTCCGGGACATACCGCATTGACGCGGATGTTATGCTTGCCGTACTCGATCGCTGCCGCGCGGGTGAGTCCCGCGACACCATGCTTCGCTGCCACGTATGCGGGCATTCCGCGCACGCCGGCCAGACCCGCGCCCGACGACGTATTCACGATCGCGCCGCCGCCACCCTGCTTGAGCATCTGCGCGATCTCGGCCTTCATGCACAACCATACGCCAGTCAGGTTGATCGCGAGGACGCGATTCCAGTTGTCGATGTCGCATTCGTGGGTGAGGCCGTTCCTTCCCTCGATGCCGGCGTTGTTGAATGCGCAATCGATACGGCCGTATGTCTCAACTGCTTTAGCGATCGCCGCATCAACGTCGGCAGGATTGGATACATCCGTCTTGATGAAGATGGCGTCGTGACCGGTGTCGGCGACCATCGCAAGCGTTTGCTTGCCGCCGTCTTCGACCACATCGGCGAGCACCAGCTTGGCACCCTCGCGCGCGAAAATTTTCGAGGTTGCGCGTCCGATGCCCGATCCTGCGCCCGTGATGAGCGCGACTTTGCCTTCGAGTATTCCGGCCATGGGGCTACTCCTCACGCTGCTGCATCGCGAACGCCGTGAACTTGCGCGACGCAAATTTCCATTTGCCGTCGACCTTGACGTAGTCGTCGTCGTAAAAGCCGGTACCGATCCATTCGAAGTTGCGCTTCGCGCTGCGCAGCTCGACGTAGCATCGCCCGGTCGCGGTGGTCTTGCTCTTCAGATCGACGACATGATTGTGGATATACGGCCGCGGATTTATGTCGCCGAGCGCGCCCGCATACATCTTGTGCAGATCCGCGTGGCCCTTGGTGACGACTTCGCGCTTGCGTCCCTTGGAGATGAACTGCCCGTCCTTGGCGAACAGATCGATCATCGCATCGAGGGTGTTCTGCCACACGCAATCGCAATAGCGCACCGGCAGCTCGCGAATCGCCTCGCGATCGGCAAGTTCTGTGACCAGCTCTTCGGTTGATTTCATGATGAGGTCTCCTTTTGAATGCGGCTCGACCGCGACTGGAACGAAAACAGTTCGCGATCCAATTTGCGATATAGCTCGATTCGGCGTCGCGCATCCATCGGATCGCGCAGATTTTCGCGATGCTTGATGCAGCATTGGCGATTTGCAAATGAGGTGATCTCGCGCAACTCTGCTTGCGAGATCCATTCAAAGAGATCCATTCAAAAGGACGTCGGTACCATGGCGAAATTTTTTGCAGCAACCGAAGCGGATCCTGCGATCCTGAGCGGCAAGACGATCGCGATCATCGGCTATGGAAATCAGGGACGTGCGCAGGCAATCAATCTGCGCCGCGCCGGCCACAATGTGATCGTCGGCAATCAGGAGGACGAGAGTTGGCAGCAGGCGAAGCGCGATGAATTCGAAACGTTGGCAGTGGACGCCGCGGCTGAGCGCGCCGATATCGTCATGTTGCTGTTGCCGGACGAGATCGCTCCCGAAATCTACCGGCGGATGATCGAGCCGCATCTTGGACGCGGCAAGACCCTGGTCTTCGCCAGCGGCTACAACATCACCTACAAGTTCATTGTGCCGCCGCGCGAGGTCGACGTGATTCTCGTGGCGCCGCGCATGATAGGGCAGGGCGTGCTCGACCTGCCGGCGGCCGGCAAAGGATTCCCGGTCCTCGTGGGCATCAAGCAGGACGCATCGGGACGTGCGGAGGCCACGATGTTGGCGATTGCTCACGGCATCGGCGCCTTTATGCCGGGCGGCGCGGTCGTCGATTCGAGCTTCGAGGAAGAGACGCTGGTCGATCTTTTCTCCGAGCATACCTGGGCAGGCGCGATGCTCTTCCTGCTCGAGAAGGCCTACAAACTACTGACCGAAGCAGGGGTGAGTCCCGAAGTCGCGCTGCTCGAGCTCTATGCATCGGGCGAGCTCGGCGAGATTGGCCATGCGATGGCGTCGCGAGGAATCTGGAACCAGCTCAAGTTGCATTCGCATACGAGCCAGTTCGGACAGCTCACGCATGGCGCGCAGTTCATCGGCGAAGATGCGGAAGCGCTGATGCGCAAGGTGATCAGAGAGATTCGCGATGGCACGTTCTCGAAGCGATGGGCAGCGGAGCAAGCCGCGGGCTCGCCGACGTTTCATCAACTGCTTGGTGAGGTGTTCGAATCGCCGATCGCGCAGGCCGAAAGCGAGCTATTTGCGAAGCTAGGCAGGCGCTGAAAGCGACTTCATCATTTTGTTGTCGACTGATCCGTCTGCGGGCGGTATCGTGAGCGAGGTGGAGTGCGTTGACCGTGCTGCGTTTAAGTCATCGATCAGGGTGGGGCTTACAGGCAGTGCGGCGAAGGGAGCGGAGGCGGACAACAAAGCGGAAGGCATCGGTCTGGCGCAAAGACGCGCACATCCGCAAATCGGCTGATCTTCGGAATAGGGAAGATCACGAGGGTGGGGCGGTTCCGAATGTTTCAAGCACCGGGTTTCTGTGCCCTCAAATCACTAGAACGAAAGTCCTCAGAACGACAGTCCTCGAAAGGTTCCGGCCGCCCGCTACTACGCAAAGCCATCCGAGGCCGCGCGATGTTCCTCGTCGGCGTCGCGGCAATGCTCATAGTGAGCGCTTCCCATGCTTCGGCCGGTGCGATCACTCTGGTCGGTTCGACTGCTTCCACCAGCAGCGCCGTGACGGTGCCGACCGGAGTGCAGAATGGCGACCTGCTGCTGGCATTCTATTCGTACTGGTCGTACGCCAGCGCGAGCGCTCCGAGCGGATGGCAACTGCTGCAGAGCGCAACTTCGAGCGGCAGTGGCGTGGAGACCGTATGGTATCGGTTCGCTAACAACGATACCCCCGGATCGTCTTATGTCTGGTCGTTTGGCGGAGCCACTCCATATGAAGCGGGCGGCATGCTCGCATATCGAGGCGTAGACCCTGCGGCATTTCAGGACGGCTCCTGCACCAATTCCGGGAGAAGCGCGACGCCCAGCTTGTGCTCATTGACGACCAGTTTCAGCCCCGACATGTATGTGGGCTTCTTCGCGACCGAAAACACTGGCCTGGTCTTGCCCGGCGATTTGACCGGTCGAGTCGTCCAGCAATACGTCAACGGTTCTTATTTCGGCGTTGCGGCGGCCGACAAGGCTCTCGCTTCTGCAGGGATGGTACCGGCCGATGTTGGCTCGATGAACAGCGCCGGATGGGCGACCGTTGCGATTGCTCTCAAAGCTCTCGCCTCGGGCGCGACGCCGACCGCGACCGCAACAGGTTCAACGCCCGTCTCAACTCCGAGCGCGACGCCCACGGCAACGGGAGCGATCTCCCCGGTAGGTTCGACGTCTACCACCAGTAGCGCGGTGACGGTGCCCTCCGGGGTGCAGAATGGCGATCTCTTGCTGGCATTCTATTCGTACTGGTCGTACGCCACCGCGAGCGCTCCGAGCGGATGGCAATTGCTGCAGAGCGCAACTTCGAATGGAAGTGGGGTAGAGACGGTGTGGTATCGGTTCGCCAACAACGATACCCCCGGATCGACTTATACTTGGTCCTTTGGCGGAGCCACTCCGTATGAAGCCGGCGGGATGTTGGCCTATCGAGGCGTCGATCCGTCGATGCCGGAAGACGGCTTCTGCAACAATTCCGGGAGCAGCGCGACGCCCAGCCTGTGCTCATTAACGACCAGCTCCAGCCCCGACATGTATGTAGGCTTCTTCGCGACCGAAAACACCAACCTGGTGTTGCCTGCCGATCTGAGCGGGCTGCTGGTCAACCAATATGTTAACGGCTCGCACTTCGGCGTCGCCGCGGCGAATAAGTCTCTCGCTACCGCCGGGACGGTACCGGCCGATGTAGGCTCGATGAACAGCGGCGGATGGGCGACCGTCGCGATCGCGCTCAAAGCGAACAGCTCGGGTCCGGCGCCGACCGCAACGGCAACTACTACTGCGACGCCGACTTCCACTCCGACTCCGACGCCCTCGCCGGCTCCGGGGACCATCTTCTCGATTGGCTCAACGTCAACCAGCAGCACCGCGATGACGGTGCCGACAGGAGTGCAGAACGGCGACCTGTTGCTGGCGTTCTACTCGTACTGGTCGTACTCGACCGCGAGCGCTCCGAGTGGATGGCAATTGCTGCAGAGCGCGACCTCCAGCGGCAGCGGAGTGGAAACCGTATGGTATCGGTTCGCGAATAACGACGCTCCGGGCTCTACCTATACGTGGTCGTTTGCCGGAAAGACGCCATACGAAGCGGGCGGGATGCTCGCCTATCGAGGCGTCGATCCGTCGACACCTGTAGACGGCTTCTGCACCAATTCCGGTAGCAGTTCGACACCTGGCTTATGCTCGCTGACGACCAGTTTCAGTTCCGACATGTATTTGGGCTTCTATGCGACCGAAAACACCAACCTGGTGTTGCCTGCCGATCTGAGCGCGCTGCTGGTCAACCAGTACGTTAATGGCGCGCACTTCGGCGTCGCGGCGGCTGGCAAGTCGCTCGCTACCGCGGGGACGGTCCCTGCCGATATCGGCTCGATGAATAGCGGCGGATGGGCGACCATCGCGATTGCACTCAAATCGATCAGCTCGGGCCCGGCGCCGACCGCCACCGCGACGACTATCATCCCGACCGAAGTGCTTACTTATCACAATGACAATGGCCGCACCGGACAGAATCCGACCGAACAGGTCCTGACCACTACCAACGTCAACTCGTCCTCGTTCGGCAAGCTGTTCGAGGTCGGGGTGGACGGATTGGTCGATGCTCAACCGCTAATCAAGACTCAGGTCAGCATCCCGGGACAGGGCACCCATAATGTTCTTTATGTCGCCACTGAAAATGACAGCGTTTATGCCCTCGATGCCGACACCGGTGCTCAACTCTGGAAGATATCGCTGCTAGGCGGGAACGAGACTCCTTCGGATGACCGAGGCTGCGGTCAGGTCACGCCCCAAATCGGCATCACTTCGACCCCGGTAATCGATACTTCGGCTGGACCCAACGGCACCATCTATGTGGTCGCTATGTCCAAGGATATGTCGGGCAATTACCACCATCGCGTTCATGCGCTCAACATTACTACCGGCGCCGAAGAATTCAGCGGTCCCGTCGAGGTTACCGCGAGCTATCCCGGCACCGGCGCGAGCAGCAGCAACGGACAAGTTCCGTTCCTCCCGGCGCAGTACAAAGAGCGAGCTGCCCTGCTGCTCCTCAATGGTACCTTGTACACGACCTGGGCATCGCATTGTGACATCCAGCCTTACACCGGATGGATCATGTCCTATGCCGTGAACAATCAGAACGCGTTGGTGCAGACCTCGGTATTGAACATCACACCCAACGGCAGCGAGGGCGCGATGTGGGGGGCGGGCGCCGGACCGGACGCCGACAGCTCGGGCAACATCTATTTTCTCGATGGCAATGGCACCTTCGACACGACGCTGACTACCGGCGGCTTTCCGAGTAAAGGCGACTACGGAAACGCCTTCATGAAGCTGTCGACCTCGAGCGGATTGCAGGTGGCGGACTACTTCAACACCTTCAATACGGTCAACGAATCAAATGGCAACGTCGATCTCGGTTCGGGCGGTTCCCTGCTGTTGCCCGACATGATCGACGTGAATGGCACTACGCGCCATCTCGCAGTCGGCGCCGGCAAAGACACCAACATCTATCTGGTCGACCGTGACAACATGGGCAAGTTCAACCCCTCGGGAAACACCGGCGTCTACCAGGAACTGACGGGAGCATTGTCCGGTGGCGAATGGGCGATGCCGGCCTACTTCAACAACACGCTCTATTACGGCGGCGTCAATGAACCAATTCAGGCGTTTGCATTTTCCAAAGCGAAGCTGGTGACGCCCCCGAGCTCGACGACCAGCGAAAGTTACGGTTATCCGGGCACCACGCCAAGCATCTCGTCGAACGGTCAGAGCGGCGGCATCGTATGGGCAATCCAAGACACGGGCGGCGGAGTGCTGCACGCGTACGATGCGACCAACCTCGCGAACGAGCTTTACAACAGCAACCAGGCCTCCAACGGCAGGGACAATTTTTCGGACAACAAATTCGTCACCCCGACCATCGCGAATGGCAAGGTCTACGTGGGGACGCCCAACAGCGTGGCCGTGTTCGGATTGTTATCCTCGGGCGCCCCGGCAGCGAGCCTCAATGCGCGACAGATGTCGGCTCCAGCTTCGACCGCGCCGCCGGGTCCCCTCGGGCCGACCGGATGCAGCGGCGGACCGCCGGGCGCGAGCAAGGAAAGCCGCCCAGGAAAATCGAAAGGATGAAAATCGTCCGGTGCTGCGCGATCGTGGTTCGCGCTACGATTGCGCGGCTGGCTTGCGGAGGTCTTATTCGCTAGCGTGCGGGTCAGGCGCGTCCTCGCGCGCGAGGAGATTGTCGTGCAGGTAAGCAAAGACTCCATCGATTTGGGAATCATCGTGACCGATGAAAAAGCGGCGCTCGGCTTCTATCGCGACGCGCTGGGATTGGAATGGGAGGGCGAGTTGCCGTTGCCGGGCGGAAAGATGTACCGCCTCAAATGCGGAACCACCATCATCAAGCTGTTGAAGCTCGACCGCACTCCGGAAGCGAAACCCGCTCCAGGCGGTCCGATGCGTGGGCTCGGGATGCGCTACTTCACCATCTCGGTGCCGGATATTCGCGGACTGGTCGCGCAACTCGAGGCGAAAGGCATCAAGCCGACGGTGCCGGTCACCGAGTTCCGCCCGGGCGTCACGATTGCGATGGTGACCGATCCCGACGGCAATACGATCGAGTTCCTGCAGAATTCCGCATCGTAATGGGAGATCGTAACCGTCAAGGTTTCGCGGGCGGAGTTTTCAGGATTTCTGCCGTATAGACGCGATCGAATAGCTCGCCGGCGTGATGGCGGTTGTAGCCGTGGGGAATCTCGAATTCACTGGCGGCGATCTTCTGCACCTCGACCCTGGTCACCTCGGTTTTGGTCACGATGGGCGGGCGCTTGGCAATTTGCTTCTTGACCTTCAGGGGCGTCTGAGCAGGCATCTTCGCCGGATCCACCTTGGTGGTGATCTCCTGAGCCATCGGAATGCCGTCGGGAAGGTCAGCAGCTACCGCGACCGGGGCGTCCTTCAGCCTGGCCACCATCGCCTTCTGAAAATGGGAAAATTCCGCCGCTCCCGGCGCGTCATTCGAGACGCATGAGACCACGGTAAACTCTCCCGTGTCGAAGCTTCCCGCGCCTTTGTAGTCATCGCATTTGAAGCCCGCGATGGTGCGCGAGGCGCCGCTGCGAGTGTAATCCGCAGCGCGCATGCGCAGATCGGTGACCGCCTGAACCATCATGTTGCGGGGCGGGAACTGCGTCTCGACATAGCCCTTATGCTCGTGATCGAAGATCCGCAGGGTGCCGTTGTCGAGGTCGATAACGTAGGTGTGGCCATCGGTAATGCTGACCTTTTTCTTGTTGCCCTCGACCATGATCGTGCGCTCACGCGGGTGCTGCGCGAGCAAGTTGCCCTGCCCGCTGATAGTTTCGGTTTCGCGAATAACGACGCCGGCGGACGCCGGGCTAACTCCGGACGCTAACAATCCAATAGCGCCAATCGCGGCCGCGAGCGCTGCGAAGTACTTGTTCATCGAAAAAACTCCTGTGATCTGACCCAGAGCGCGCCCCCGACGCGCCAAGATATAGTACCGCCACTCATGATTCCATTTGTTCTTTCTGGGTAGGGGACTTTTCGCGAAGGGCCGTCGAATCCTGATCACGCGAAGCGCCTCAATCTTGGAAGAACCGAAATACAGCAAATCCCCGAAATGCAGGAAATCCAAGGACAATTTGGCTTCGTTTTGTCACTTTTCATCGTTCGATGAGGTTCGAGGTCCTTCGCGCAGCGCTCAGGACCACTGCGCGCGATGCTCGCAGTGGGTTTGTTTTTGCGATTTCTCCCATCTGCAGTCCCTTCTCTCGCAAGCGACAGAAGGTGGCCGGCGCGGTTCTCGCGATGGCTTCGATGCTAGAACCGCGACGGACGGATGAGAGCGGGTGGCGTGTGCCTCCGCGGCAGGGCACCAGATTGAAGAAATGCAACAATTCCGGCCATAAAGTGGGTTTGTTTCGTCCAATCTCCACCTGCGGAGTGGGTTTGTTTTTGCGATTCAGCATTCGACTCCGTAGCTTTCCGAGGTCATTCGGGCCCGAGCCTCAGGATCATTGCTGCGATGCTCGCAATGGGTTTGTTTTCGCGATTCCGCATTCGACTCCCTGGCTTTCGAGGTCCTTCGCGCGGCGCTCAGGACCACCGCTCGCGATGCTCGCGGTGGCTTCGTTTATGCCCGCCCAAAACGAAAATCCTTTATTTTCAAGCACTTGGTGGGTTCGTTTATGTAAAATCGCATGCATCGCGAGACCGCCGAAATGACCGCGGCGCCCATTCGGGCGCCGCAACTTCAGGATAGCACGTCTCGACCGCGAGTGCAGGGGCTCGCGAGCGCCGCTACCTGGAATCGGAACCGCCTCTGTTACCGAAGACACCGATCGATGGAAGTGGTTTTCTCGCCGCTAAGGCGCTCGATGGCGCGCTAATGTTTCCACGCTGGAATGCTATTTTAAACGCGCTATCACACGACTGGCCATCTCCTCAATATCAGCTGTGCTTCGCAGTGCTATTCCCAATGATTGTCGGTTGCGCTTAAGCGTACAGTCTGTTAAATGCTGTCAACCATTAGCGGTATAGGTGGATGGAACCGCTTTTCGCCTTGGGGGTCCGGACGCGCCCCGCCATCCCGTAGTTCGTCCATCATTAGTTTTCGACATATCTGGGCGACCATCTGTGGACGCCGAGGGCGGTTCCCCGCTGCCCTGAAGGATCGGGGAGTTGCCGCCGGGCTGTTCCACACTAGCGTATGCGGGGGAGAGCCGTGAGGAAATTCTGGACTCGGCAGTTGGCGTCGTTTCGTTCCCTTTCCAATCACATCGTATCCGGCGTCGGCGCATGGCTCTTGAGCGCGTCAGGCGCGATGGTGCGCCCGGCGCTGCTGGTTGCGATTATCGCCGTCATCGTACCGATATACATACTGCTGGTTCACAACGCTTCGAAAGCGGGCCCTACCACCACTCGGTACGTCGCGACCACAGGCACCGATTCCGGTACTTGCACCAGCAGTGGCTCGCCATGCCTAACGATCAATTACGCGATAAGCCAAGCGAACCCTGGCGACACCATCAGCGTGGCGGCCGGTACGTACAACGAGTCCGTGGTCGTCGGCCAGAACGCGAGCGCGGTGCAATTGAACGGCCTGATACTGGAGGGCAATGAGCACGGCGTGGACGCGCGAACGCGTTCTACGGCATCCGAGTCGATCATCAACGCCGCTTGTAGTCCGGTAGCGATTGAAGCGAATCAGGTGACGCTGGATGGCTTTACGGTTCAGGGATCCACGATGTCGGATCCGTGCATGATCGCTGGAATTTGGATGAATCCGGGCGCAGATGCTCCAGACGTTGGCGGTGCCCAGATAATCAACAATATCATCCAGAACAACATCGCCGGCATCGAATTCGACAACAAAGGCACCTATGAGGCCCTCGTCCAGTACAACCTGATTCAGAACAACAACAATCCGGGACCCGGTTCGGGCAATGGCATCGAGACCAGTTTCGGTCTTATGAATGCCGAGGTCGACAGCAACAAATTCAGCGGACATACCAACAGTTCGTTTGTTATCGAGGCTGCTTCCAGCGAGCTCACCGTAAGTAACAATACCCTTGTTGCGGGCGCGGATGAGGGATTCGATTTCGCGGATCTTACCGGCTCGATGGGCGCCAACTCTATCACGGGTAACAAGAGCGACGGCACCGACGCTACCGCTACCATCGATTTGGTAGGCGACGATTCCGATATCACCATAAGCTCGAATGAACTGGAATTCGGGCAGACCGCCATCCTGGTGGAAAATCCCTACGACGTTACCGAAAACTCGAACATTACAATCGGTACCAACAACTGCATCTCGGGAAATAGTATCGCGGGTCTGAATGTCGAAACCGGAACCTATACCCCCGACACGGCAGATTCGCTCAATGCCGAACACGACTGGTGGGGTTCCAGCACCGGTCCGACCATCGCCAGCAATTCCGGTGGTACAGGCGATAAGATCATCGATCCGGATGGAGTGGTCGAGTACACCCCGTTTCTGACCACCAGCCCATGCGCCACAATGCCAACCGTCGTCAACACCACCGAGGACAGCCTGACGACATCCGGTAATCACGTCTGCACCCTGCGCGAAGCGATCATCAATGCGAATGCCGGAAGCGACATGACCGGCGGAGACTGCACCGTCAGCCCCGACATTACTTTCAGCGTCAGTGGCACGATCACCCTGCTTGGTGCGCTTCCCGCAATCACCGCGGACGTCACGATCGATGGATCTGGGCAGAGCATCACCGTCGATGGCGCGATGACGTATCAGCCTTTCAGCGTCAACTCGGGTGAAGAGTTAGACCTTGCGAATCTGACGATTTCCCACGGGTCCGCGACCGACGGCGGAGCAGTCAGCAACAGCGGCATCCTGGGGGTCAACCTGGTTACATTTTCGAACAACTCCGCGAGCGCTGAGGGTGGCGCGATTTTCAATAGCGGTACCTCGCTAACCGTCAATAACAGCTCATTCAACAATAATAACCAGACGACCTCTGGCGTCGGTGATGACGGCGGCGGAGCGATCTACACTGACGGCGGTCTTACCACTATCACCGGCACAACTTTCCTCGCCAACAACGCTCAGAGTAACGGCGGCGGCATCTACGCGGACAACAATGTTTCATCGACCGCCACAACCGTTAACATCACCAACTCAACTTTCTCGGGCAATCTTGCCGCTTTCTCGGGCGGCGCCATGGTCACTTACGGTACTGCGGTCGCTTCACTCTTGAACTGTACGTTGTACAAGAACACCGCGGACAGCGGGAATTTTGGCGGCGGCGTCGACCGCGCCAATCCTTCGTCGGGAACTTTCACCATCACCAACACCATCCTCGACGACAACACGGGAGGCTCCGGAACCGGCAACTGCGCCGGTACCATCACCGACGGCGGCTACAACATCTCCGCCTCCAACGACGGCTCGTGTGGCTTCGCTACGACCATGGCAGCCAATGGCAATAACATCGGCGACACTGTCACCGATGCTAATCTGAATCTCGACTCCAACGGCCTGCAGCAGAACGGAGGTCCCACCGAGACCATCGCACTGGAATCCCCCAGCTATGCGATCGATGCGATTCCGCTCGCTCACAGTTGCCCCTCGACCGATCAGCGTGGCGCACCGCGACCCGACCCCTCCGCCGAGACTGCCTGCGACGTAGGCGCGTACGAATCGGGGAACACGGTCGCAACTCCTACGGCGTCCGCAACGGCGTCGGCCACCGCAACGCACACCGCGACGGCGACCGCGACCGCCACGGCAACTGCAACGGCCACCGCGACGGCGACGGCCACAGCAACCGCAACCTTGACGGCCACTGCAACGGTAACCGCCACCGCGACCATGACCCCGACCCCCGGCCCGCTTACCGGGGTCTTCGCGGTCGGCGAAACGTCGACCAAGACCAACGTCGTGGTAGTTCCGAACGGAGTGCAGCCCGGCGACCTGCTGCTGGCATTCTTCTCGTACTGGCACTCCCCGACCACAGCGACGCCTCCGGGGAGTCCGGTTTGGACGCCCCTGCTAACCTCAACCTCGACCGGCAGCGGAGTGGTGACGGTCTGGTATCGATTCGCTACCGTCTCCGACACGCCCGGAACGGGGTATGCCTGGACGTTCGGTGGGCCTGGACCATATGAATCGGGCGGAATGCTGGCCTACCGTGGAGTTGACCCATCGGTCACCGACGGCAATTGCGAGACCTCAGGGAGCAATGGGACGCCGATCCTGTGCGGCTTCACCACCACTACCGACAACGACGAATTCGTCGGCTTCTACGCGACGGAGAACACCGGCCTGATGTTCCCCGGTGATTTGAACCAAGAGGTGTTACAGCAATATGTCGAGGGCTCGTACTTCGGCTCGGCGGCTGCCGACAAGGAACTCGGTGCGCCGACCACGCTCGCGTCAGACGATGGCTCGATGAATGCTGGCGGATGGGAAACGATCGCCCTCGCGCTCAAACCGGCGATACCTGGACCGCCGCCGACCGCGACAACGACGGCGACTGCGACAGCTACCACTACCACTGCGACGGCGACCGCGACCGCGACTCCGATAGCGCCGATCTCCGCGATCGGTGAGACTTCGACCAAGTCCAACGTCGTCACGGTGCCGGACGGAGTGGAGACCGGCGACCTGCTGTTGACATTCTTCTCGTATTGGCACTCCCCAACCTCGGCGACCGCCCCGTCGGGCTGGACGCAACTGGAAACCTCAACCTCGGTCAACAGCGGAGTGGTGACGGTCTGGGCCAAGTTCGCCAGCGGCACCGATACACCCGGAACGACCTACACCTGGGGATTTAGCGGACCTGGACCGTACGAATCGGGTGGGATGCTGGCTTACCGGGGAGTCGCGGGAGTGGCTCAACCCGTCGTGGACAGTGCCGCTGAATTGTCAGGGAACAACGGGACTCCGACCCTGGGCTCCTTGATGACCACGAACAGCAACGACATCTACGTGGGCTTCTACGCCACCGAAAACACTGGCTTGGCCTTCCCCGGAGACCTGCATCAAGAGGTCCTGCAGCAATACGTCAACGGTTCATATTTCGGATCCGCCGCCGGCGATAAGCAGCTCGGTGCCTCCGGCAGTGTTCCGGCAGATGCCGGCACGATGAACAGCGGCGGATGGGAAACCATCGCGCTCGCACTGACACCGGCAAGCGTAGGTCCCACGCCAACCATGACACCCACTCCGGCGCCCGGGACGATCAGCTTTGTGGCCGCATCGCAAACCACCAGCAACATGGTGGCAGTACCGGCCGGGGTCGAGAGCGGCGACCTGATGCTGGCCTTCTTCTCCTACTGGCACTCCCCAACTTCGGCGACCGCTCCGTCCGGCTGGACCTTGCTCGGTAGTGAACCCTCCGCGGGCAGCGGGGTCATTACGGTATGGTATCGGTATTCCACCGGCACCGGCGGCGATATCCCGGGATCGCTTTATGACTGGTCGTTTACCGGGCCTGGACCATACGAATCGGGAGGTATCGTGGCCTATCGCGGAGTGGCTTCGATGTCGGCTGTGGATGGCAGCATGGTCATGAGCGGAAACAATGCGACGCCCACCTTGGGCGCTTTCTCGACCACCACCGCAAACGACATATACGTGGGCTTCTTCTGTACCGAAAACACCGGCTTGGTCACACCCGGGGACACGACCACGCGGGTGATCCAACAATACCTCAACGGTTCGTATTTCGGTTCGGCGGCGGTCGACAAGCAACTCGGTAGTATTCCAGGGTCTGTCTCGGCCGATTCGGGCACGATGAACTCTGGAGGATGGGAGACGTTTGTCTTCGCACTGAAACCGTAATCGGGCGACTAATGAACGCACAAGTGGCGGGCCAGAGTCATGCATTCTGGCCCGCCGCTTAAGTTTGTACTTGAGTTACCGGCGCTAGTTCGATAGGAGCATCATACCGGCAGACGGCTTTGACGGAGGGGACCGTCTGTCGCTTGGGGGGTTTGTCCAGTTCTAGTTCTCCTTCCCTTGGTTTCGGTCCGTAGTTTCGGTTCGTCGCTGACCATAAATTGCGTGCGACGCTTTTCGCCTGAAAAGGATGACGAGCGCGAACGGATATATCGCTGCAAGAGAGCTTTGCGTTCCCCATAAGGCGCCGAGGCTCGCGGAGGGGAAGCAGCAAAATGAGGGATCTGCATCGCAGGATTTACGCGCTGGCGCAACTGTCTTATGCGCAGTTGCTAAGGGCGGCGCTGGCCGGCCTCAAAGGATTCACCTCCGCCCGCACCTCGATCAAGTTCCTCTTCGCCATCCTCGCGATCCTTACACCCATTAGCATTCTCTTCCTTGTCGCCAACCTCAGGGCGTTTTCTGCCACAATCATGGTCAACACGACTGCTGACCCCAGTCCCGGCGGTGCAACCGTTTGCTCCTTGCGCGACGCGATCACTGCCGCCAACACTGAGACCACCGTGAACGGATGCGTCGGCAGCGGCAGCGGCTTCGACACCATCGAGTTCAACGTCACCGGCACGATTACGTTAGGAAGTGAGCTACCGGCGATAGCGTCACCCACTAATCTGACGATTAATGGTGCCGGGCAATCCATCACCATCGATGGCGCGAGCACTTACCAGGTCATGGTCGTAAATTCGAGCGCCACTCTCACATTGAATGACGTCACGATCGCCCACGGCCACACCACCAACTTCGGCGGCGGAGTCCAAAACGAGGGCACCCTGACCGTTACGAACACCACATTCTCGGGCAACAGCGTAACCTTTTACGGCGGCGCTGTGTATAACAACGGCACGCTGATGGTCAGCAACAGCACCTTCTCGGGCAACAGTTCGAGTACAGGTAACGGCTACACGTACGGCGGCGGTATTTTTAATGATAATAGCGGCACAACGACGGTCACCTACAGCACTTTCTCGGGCAACAGCGCGCCGGGCGTCGACGGCGGCGGCATCTATAACGTCGGCGCCGGCGGTACAGTCACGGTCACCAACAGCATTTTGGCTAACAGCACCTCGGGCGGTAACTGTAGCGGCAGCATCATCGACGGCGGCTACAACATCTCCGATGATGCCTCGTGCGCTTTCGGCACGACCACCGGGGCTAACGGTAAAACCATCGGAGACAGCGTCAGCCCGAAGCTGAATACCGCCGGACTCGCAAATAATGGCGGGCCGACCGAGACCATCGCACTGCAACCGACCAGTCCCGCCATCGGCGCCATCCCTAACCCAAGCGCCAATTGTCCCGGCACCGGCACCGACCAGCGAGGCGTCATGCGCCCCGATGCGTCCGAAGGTGCGACCGCAGGATGCGATATCGGTGCGTACGAGGCCGGCAACACAATCACCGTCAACACGCTCGAAGATAACACCACTGCGGACGATGGCTTATGCACCCTGCGCGAAGCCATCACCAACGCGAACGCTGAATCCGACACCACCGAAGGGGACTGCGTAGCCGGCAGCGGCGACGACTCGATCGTTTTCAGCCTCAGCGGCACGATTACGCTGGGCAGCGCCGGCGTACTTCCCGCGGTCGCGAATAACCTTGCGATTGATGGTACCGGGCAAACCATCACCGTCAACGCCGCGACCAACTCTCGAGTGATGGTAGTGAGTTCCGGGGCTACGCTCAATCTGAACCAGCTGACGATTGCCAACGGCAGCTTTTCTGGTGGCGGCGGCGGCATTTTTAATTCCGGCACGCTGACGGTCAGCAACAGCACCTTTTCCGGCAACGGGTCATCCCAGTACGGCGGCGGTATCTTTAACGACAACACACTGACGGTCACCAACAGCACCTTCTCGGGCAACAGCGCGGGCGACGGCGGCGGCATATACACCGACGGTGACATACTGACGGTCACCAACAGCACCTTCTCGGGCAACAGCGCAACCTACAACGGCGGCGATATCTTTAACGGCAACGGCGGCAATACGGCCACGGTCACCAACAGCATTTTGGCTATGAGCACCTCGGGCGGTAACTGCGCGGGCCCCATCACCAACGGCGGTTATAACATCTCCGATGATGCTTCGTGCAACTTCGGCACCACCATGGCCGCCAATATGGATAACATCGGCGACAGTGTGAGCGATGGTGACCTAAATCTCGACCCCAGCGGTCTGCAGAACAACGGCGGTCCGACCGACACCATCGGGCTTGAGTCGGGCAGTTTTGCGATCGGCGCAATTCCGACCGTAAAGGCAAATTGCCCCGGCTTCGACCAACGCGGTGATACGCGACCGGCGGCTGGCCAAACTGCTTGTGATGTCGGCGCGTTCGAGGGCACGCTTACCGGCGCGACACCTACCGCCACTGCCACCGCAACGGCTACAGCTACCGCGACCGCAACTGCTACTGCCACCGCCACGGCGACGGCCACCGCGACAGCGACGGCCACCGCGACAGCGACGGCCACTGCGACAGCGACCGCCACTGCGACGGCAACTGCCACGGCCACCTCGACGGCAACCACCACCAGCACCGCGACATCAACTGCCACGGCCACTGCAACAGCAACGGCCACTGCAACGACAACCACCACCAGCACAGCAACATCAACGGCAACCGCGACGTCGACCGCCACTGCGACCGCAACTGCAACCAAGACTGCGACGGCGACGGCGACCGCAACTGCAACCGCCACCGCTACAGCGACGGCAACAGCCACGCGCACCGCAACTGCTACGGTGACAGCAACGGCGACCTCAACCGCGACGGCCACCGCGACTGCCACGGCAACCGCGACTACTACCGCGACCGCGACACTCTCCGCGACCCCGACGGCGACCTCTACTATACTGGGGACGATCACCTTCGTGGGCGAGACTACGACTCAAACCAACGTCGTGGTTGTTCCCAACGGGGTGCAGAACGGCGACCTGCTGCTGACGGCTTTTTCGTACTGGCATAACGTAAGCTCAGTGACGCCTCCTGTCAGCGGCGGCTGGACGCAGCTAGCCATCGAACGGTCGGCCACCAGCGGGGTAGCGGAGGTCTGGTACAAGTTCGCCAACGTCACCGCCGGCGATGCGCCGGGAGACTCCTACACCTGGACGTTTAACGGAGGAGCCACTCCATATGAAGCGGGGAGCATGCTCGCCTACCGGGATGTAGATCCTGCTGTTTATGACGGTGCCGGAGCCATCTGCCTGGATTCAGGGAACGATGGCATGCCGACCTTGTGCCCCATCACCACCCTTTCCAACAACGACAGATACGTGGGGTTCTTCACCACCGAAAACACCGGCCTCAGCCTGCCCACTGATTTGCAGGCTGGGACCCGGATGTTGCAGCAATACGTCGAGGGATCGTATTTCGGGCTCGCGGCGGCCGATAAGCCGCTCGGCGCTGCGGGAGGAGCCCCAGCAGATATTGGTTCGATGAACGCAGGTGGATGGGAAACTATCGCGATCGCACTCAAGCCCGGCTTCACGGGACCACCACCGACCGCGACAGCGACCGCCACCGTGATTCCGGGCTCGATCACCTTCGTCGGCTCGACTTCCACAACCAACAATGTCCAGACGGTTCCGACCGGGGTGCGGACCGGCGATCTGTTGCTGGCATTCTATTCGTACTGGCACGGTCCCACCACGGCGACGGCTCCTGCGGGCTGGAACTTCCTGCAAACTTCGGCGTCGGTCAGCAGCGGAGTGGAAACGGTCTGGTATAAGTTTGCCACCAGCGGCGACATAGCGGGATTCAGTTACCCCTGGATGTTCGGAGGGCCCGGGCCATACGAAGCGGGGGGTATGCTGGATTACCGGGGAGTGGACCCGTCGGTCACGGACGGTAACTGCGAAACGCAAGGGGCGAGTACTACGCCCAGCTTGTGCGGCTTCACGACCATGGCCAACAACGACACATACGTAGGCTTCTTCGCCACCGAAAACACCGGCCTGGCCCTCGGTGATTTAACCACCCGGGTTCTTCTGCAATACACCAACGGCGCCTATTTCGGTGCCGCGGCCGGCGACAAGCAGCTCGGTTCTCCAGGATCGGTCGCGGCCGATACCACCCCTCGGATGAGCAACGGTGGATGGGAAACCATCGCAATCGCACTCAAACCGCTACAACTGGGTGCGACGCCGACGGCGACCGCCACCTCGACCAGCGGTGGCACGCCGACCGCCACTGCGACGGCTACCGCGACGGCAACCGCCACGGCTACCGCCACTCCACTTCCGGGGCCGATCACCTTCGTCAGCGCGTCCCAGACCACCAGCAACATGGTGGCAGTACCGGTCGGGGTGCAGAGTGGCGACCTGATGCTTGCGTTCTTCTCGTACTGGCACTTCGCCTCCGCGACCGCTCCGGCCGGCTGGACCTTGCTCCATAGCGAACCTTCCGCGAGCAGTGGGGTCATTACAGTATGGTATCGGTATTCCACCGGCACCGGCGGCGATGCGCCCGGATCGCTCTATGATTGGTCGTTTAGCGGGTCTGGACCGTACGAAGCGGGAGGAATCGTAGCCTATCGCGGAGTACTTGGGGTATCGGCCGAGGATGGTAATTGTCTCGATAATGGCAACAACACCCAGCCGACCTTGTGTTCCTTCAGCAACACAACCGCCAACGACCTATATGTGGGTTTTTACTGCACAGAAAATATTAACCTGAATCCCCCCGGCGATTTGACGACCCGGGTGATCCAGCAATACCTCTACGGTTCGTATTTTGGCGTCGCGGCGGCGGACAAGCAGCTCCCAGGTTCGGGATTGAACCCGAACGATACCGGCTCAATGAACAGCGGAGGATGGGAGACGGTGGTCTTCGCACTGAAGCCGTAATCGGGCGACTACTAAGTCGAGCTTGAAGCGGGCCAGATCGCGCGTTCTGCCGATCTGGCCGGCGACTTTTACATTATGCCGTCGCTGTTCTTGATCTGGCTTTGAAGTACAAATTGCGTTCTCCGACGGCTGTCGTTTGCGCTCGATCCTACAATCTGTTATTACGTGGCCACCGTAGCGGCGGGGGGGATAGCAGCCGCTTTTCGGACTGGAGGGGAACTTCATTCCCCAAGCTATCCCGTAGTTCGTCCGTCATTCGTGTTCCACATATTCGGCGACCATCAGAGGACGCCGAGATCGGTGCACCGCTGCCCTGAAGGCTCGGAGATAGTCACCGTGAGGTTGTTGTCCACATCAGCGCACGCGGAGAAAAGCCGTGAGAAATTTCTGGCATCGGCAATTAGTTTCGCTCCGGTCCCATTTCGATAGCATCGTAGCCGGCGTCGGCGCGTGCCTGATGAGCGCATCGAGGGCGATGGTGCGACCGACGTACCTTGCCATGATGATCGCGCTCATCGTGCCGATATACGTCCTGGTGGTTCAGCACGCCTCGAGAGGGGCGACCAACAACCAGGTTCCCAGCGCTAATGCGATCGCAGTCCCCAGCGATATTACGGGAATCATCCCGGTGGGTGCGACTTCGACCCAGACCAACGTTGTGACCGTTCCGGCCGGAGTGCAGAACGGCGACCTTCTGTTGGCTTTCTTCTCGTACTGGCACTTCGCGACCGCTACGGCTCCTGCCGGCTGGACGCAGCTGGAAACCTCGCCTTCGGCCAATAGCGGAGTGGAAACGGTCTGGTATCGGTTCGCCTCTGCCGACATCCCCGGATCGACCTACTCCTGGTCGTTCAGCGGACCCGGGCCATACGAATCCGGCGGGATGGTCTCCTATCGTGGAGTGGATCCATCCGTTGAGGATGGTTCCTGCGACACTTCGGGGAACAGTGGGACGCCCACCTTGTGCGGCTTCACGACCGCCACCAACAACGACGAATACGTGGGCTTCTATGCCACCGAGAACACTGGCCTGACTTTCCCCGGCGATCTGAATCAAGAAGTGCTGCAGCAATACGTCGAGGGATCGTACTTCGGCTCAGCAGCCGCCGACAAAGCGCTCGGTGCTCCAGGCGCAATCCCACCCGACTCCGGTTCGATGAACTCCGCGGGATGGGAAACCGTCGCCATCGCACTCAAGCCCGCAATTCCCGGTACGCCTCCGACCGCCACAACGACCGCCACGGCGACGGCGACAGTTATCACCGCGACGCCGACCGCGACCGCCACCCCGATGACGCCGATCTCCGCGGTGGGAGCGACTTCAACTAAGACCAACGTCGTTACGATTCCGGACGGGGTGCAGACCGGCGACCTGCTGTTGACATTTTTCTCGTACTGGCATGCTCCAACCTCGGCAAGCGCTCCGGGTGGCTGGACGCAGCTGGAAACCTCGCCTTCGGCCAACAGCGGAGTGGAAACAGTCTGGTATCGATTCGCAACCGGCGCCGATACACCCGGATCGGCCTATAGCTGGTCGTTTTCCGGGCCTGGGCCATACGAATCCGGCGGGATGGTGGCGTACCGTGGAGTTGACCCATCGGTCGAAGATGGTTCCTGTGACACCTCAGGTAATAGTGGGACACCAACCCTGTGCGGTTTCACGACCAATAGCGCGGGCGACACCTACGTGGGCTTCTTCGCCACCGAAAATACCGGCCTGAGCTTCCCAGGTGATTTGCATCAAGAGGTGCTGCAGCAGTACATCAACGGTTCGCGTTTTGGCTCTGCGGCTGCCGACAAACAGCTCGGTGCTCCGGAACCGCTCTCCGCAGACAGTGGCACGATGAACAGCGGCGGATGGGAAACCGTTGCGCTCGCCCTTAAACCCATAACCTCAGGTCCTACTGCGACTATGACTGCGACCCCCATCCCCGGGACGATCAGCTTTGTGGGATCAAGCCAGACCACTACCAACATGGTGGCCGTTCCCGCCGGGGTGCAGAATGGCGATCTAATGCTGGCATTCTTCTCGTACTGGCACTTCGCCAGCTTAACCGCCCCGAGCGGTTGGACCTTGCTCCATAGCGAACCTTCCGGCAGCAGCGGAGTGGAGACGGTCTGGTATCGGTACGCGAGCGGCGATACGCCCGGATCGCTCTATGACTGGTCGATCGCCGGATCTGGACCGTACGTATCGGGCGGGATCGTGGCCTATCGAGGAGTGGCTTCGGTATCGGCGGAGGATGGTAACTGCCTCGATAGTGGGAGCAATGGCTCTCCCACCCTGTGCTCGTTCAGCAATACAACCGCGGGCGACATATACGTGGGCTTCTACTGCACCGAAAATACCGGCCTGACGCCGCCAGGTGATTTGACGACGCGGGTGCTTCAACAATACGTCAACGGGTCGTATTTCGGATCTGCGGCGGTCGACAAGGCGCTTCCTTCGGCGGGAGTGAACAACGCAGATATTGGCGCGATGAACCCGGGAGGATGGGAGACGGTTGTCTTCGCACTGAAACCGTAATCGCGCGGTTGACCGACCGAGTTTGAAGGCGAGCGGGCCAGATCCGGCACTCACGGGAAGTGTGGATCTGGCCCGCGACTTTGCCCGTCCCGATTCCTTTGCGACAAGAATTGGCTAGCCTCTGAGGCTTTGAGTATCTTCAACCTCGCAAGATACTTGGCAAGATACTTGGCAAGATACTCGGCAAGATACTCGGCAAGATACTCATACCGGCTGTGCAGACTTCACTTGCGAATTCACATCGTGGTCGATTGATTGCGTTTTCGCTGCTGGCTTTGATGTCCGCGGCATACGTGCTGTTCTGCGCTTATACTCCCATAACGATTGTTGGTGGCTCGAACCTCGACGACGCACTGTTCATGGACCATGCGCAGATGCTTCTCGAGGGGCGATGGCTCGGGCCCTTCAGTCAGTTCACCCTGATGAAGGGTCCGGGCTACTCGGTTTTTCTCGCGGTTTCGGCGCTGAGCGGACTTCCCATCTCGGTTAGCGAGGCGATATTCAACCTCATCGCAGTCGGCGCATTGGCGTGGGTCATATGGCGCCTTAGCGATTCGCCATTTGCTGCGATCGCGATTTTCGTCGTGACCTTATGGAACCCGGGACTGGTCTCGCTGCGAGTCCTGCGTCAGGCGATCTATTCCGCGCAGACGCTGCTGTTTCTGGCGGTGTTTTCGTTTGCGCTTTTCGGAATCAACCGAATTGCACGCGTCGTTATGATGGGCGCCCTCGCAGGCATCATACTGGGATGGTTCTGGCTGACGCGCGAAGAGGGCTTCTGGATGCTCCCGGGGATCGCGATACTCATCTTCGGCGCTGGTTTGCGGTCATGGATACAGTCGCGCACCATCCGGGTACCAGCGATTGCCACTGGATGCATGCTGTTGGCTTTCGCCTTGGTGCTGGTCGCCTTTCGAACCGTAAATCTATTCGTCTACGGGAGCTTCGTCGGAGTCGATACCCAGGAAACCAACTTCATCGGCGCGGTGGATACTTTGCAGAGCGTCGAGGTGGGGAAGCTGATCCCGTATGTACCTGTCAGCGCGGAAGCACGCGCGAAGATCTATCAGGTGAGTCCCGCCTTCGCGTCGCTGCGCGAATATCTCGATCCTCCCGAGGGTTCGCCTTTCGAGGTGCCCGGCTGTCGCTCGTATCCATGGACCTGCCACGAAATCGCCGGCGGATGGTTCATCTGGGCGCTCCGCGATGCCGCGGCGTCGGCCGGCTACTACGAAACTCCCGCGCGCGCGGCGGAATTTTTTCGCCAGATTCGCATCGAGGTAGGGTCAGCCTGCGCGGATCATCGCCTGGTATGCGATCCGGTGCCGATTCCTTTTATGCCTCGAATGAGCAGGGCGCAGGCGTGGACGATTCCCGGCAGCATTCGCAGGGTCATAGGCAACCTTGAATTTCGACGGCCTCCGCTGCTGGTGCAGGGACCAAGCAGCGGCACCGCGCAGCAGCTATCCGAATACTGGCACTTCCTCAATGAGCCGATTCCTATGCCCGTCGCGCAAAGGGCTTCCGCTGACGCGCGCCTCACCGCTGACGAGCTATTGGAATTGCGTGCGGAGTCACCTCTGATTCCATTGGCGCTTGGGGTACGCAGTTTTCTGAACTATGCGTATAGTTTTGTTCTTCCGGCAATCCTGTGGCCCGGACTGATATCGATACTGATAGCCGTCTGGATGAGTGGGCCGAGGCGCGCTGCGTCGGAGCCAATAATTATCTTAATTATCCTGGCCGCGACTGCATGGGGTCTTTTGCTCACCCGCGTCCTGTTGATTGCGCTGATCGATGCTTCGTCATTTCCCGCTGCAAGTTGGGAATACGCTGCACCGGCGTTCCCGCTATCATGCATCGCGCCGCTGCTTTCGATCGCAAGCCTGATGAAGCAATTGCGGTTTCGCTCCAGCGCCGCGAAGTCAGATGCAGAGGAATCGGTCGCGGCTATATCCGCGCGATGATTTCGTGCTGAAACTTCTCAAGTGCCTGCGTGATGACTTCGGGCTTGGTGCTCGGGGGCGTCATCACGACGCGCGCGACGCCGATGTCCGAGAGCACCTTGAGGTGGTCCGGCTTCATCGAGGACATCGCGGTAAATTCGATTTTGTCCGGGTTGCGTCCGGCCTTTTCCGCTTCGGATTTCACCAGCGCGAAAAGCTCCTTCAACTTTTCCGAATTCGCGACGGTGGGAAAAAATCCATCGCCATAGCGTCCGGCGCGCCGCGCTGCGGCCGGCGAATGACCGCCGACGTGGATCGGAACATCATGCTTCACCGGCTTGGGATAAGAATGAAGCGGGCCGAACTTGAAGTGCTTGCCCTGAAACGTCGAGGTGCCTTCGCTCCATAGCGCGCGCAGCGACTGGATCGCTTCGTCGGTCATCGCACCGCGCTTATGAAAATCGATCCCGAGCGACTCGAACTCCTCTTTCATCCATCCGCTGCCGATGCCGAGAATCGTGCGCCCGCCGGATAGCACATCCAGCGTCGCAACCTCCTTCGCGGTGTATATCGGATGGCGCTGCGGCAGGATGAGGATTCCAGTCGCGAGCTTGATGGTCTTCGTGATCGCCGCGACATACGCGAGCGGGATAAGTGGATCGGGAATAGCGACCGTATCGCCTCCGGCCATTTGGCCATCTTTGCTTCCCGGATACGGCGTATGTTTGACGGGAATCGCGACATGCTCGACGGTCCATAGCGACTCGAAGCCGCATCGCTCGGCGGTGGTCGCAAGATGACCCATCAGAGCGGGCTGACTAAACGCTCCCGAATTGGCGAAGGCGATTCCGAATTTCATATTCATGCTCCGGCGGGATCAGATGAAATGCCGCCGCGACTGGCTATCGTCGCGGCGGCGGATACGTGAGTCGATGATCAGTTCAACGGAATTCGATACAGTTTCGCGGCGTTGTCGCGGATGATCTTCTGCTTGACGTTGTCCGGCACCTGCTCGAAGTCTCGCTCGATCACTTTCAACGAATGCGGCCAGGTCGAATCGGTATGCGGGAAGTCCGACGCCCACATGAAGTTGTCCTCGCCGAAGAAGCGGAACAGCATCGGGCCAATCGGATCGTCCTGGAACGTCGCCCACAGATTGCGCCGGATGTACTCGCTCGGCTTCATGTCGAGCGGCTCGCGCATCATCACGCCGAATTTTTCGAACGCGTGGTCGAGCCGATACATATAATGAGGAATCCATCCAGCTGTCGTTCTCGGCGGACACCAGCTTGAGGCGCGGGAATCGCATCAGCACGCCGCCGGAAATGATATCGGTGAGCGAGCGCTGCACCTCGTGCAGGATGTTCATATATCCGCGGATGAAACCGGGATCGTCGGTGCGCTGCTTCTTGCGCTCCTCCTCGTTGCGGGGCGGCTTCTTGCCGGTGATGACGTGGAGCGAGAGCGGCATCTCGAGTTCCTGCGCCGTCGCCCAGAAGCGATCGTAGACCTTCTGCCAGTAGGGCTTCTCCTGCGGCGGCGAGCCCCAGATCATCGCGCCCTTGAGGCCGAGCTTCGCGGCGCGCTCCAGTTCCTTCGCGCCCTCTTCGATGTCCTCCAGCGATATCAACGCGATCGCATGGAAGCGCTGCGGATCATGTCGCGCAAATTCCGCGACCCAATCGTTATAAACGTGGAAACATGCGCGCTGAAGATCGGTATCGTGCAATCCGAACAGCGGCATCCCCAGCGTCGTGTAAAGAATCTCGGCCTGCACCCCATCGATGTCCTGATCCTTGATGCGTTCGACGGGGTCCCATCCGCTCGGGCGCGCCGCCTTGTATCCCTCATCCTTGTTGGCGTTGCCCAGGAACTCCTTGAGCTCCTCGCCGCTGCGTCCCGCGGCGAATCCTCCGGCGACCGGGAACGGCGGGATGTCGGGCGCGACGAACAGGAACTGTCCCTTGGCCTCGCTCTTGATGACCTTGGGCGCGCGATCGCCCCATTTGCGATCGAGACGTTCGGTCCATAGGTCGGGCGGTTCCATCATGTGGGAATCGGCGGAGATGATGCGAATTGGTGTCGATGCCATGGCGCTTGCCTCCAGCTCGATGAGTATTGGTCGAAATATTGATCGGACCGGGATATTTTACTAGCGCCCGTGAGGGCCCGGCATCCGTCGAGCTGCTCGATGAACCAGGAGTTTAACGTCGAAATTAGTTTGAAAATGATTCCTTTAATCGCTAAAGGCTTATGAACGATTCGTTAATAGACCATTTCACGAAGCAGACGGAAGAGAGGGGAAACGAGAAGATGAGAATCTTGTTAGCTCTAACTTTAACGTTATCGCTGATGCCTGCAGCGGCGATGGCCGCTTCGAGCGCCGATAATATTTCGGCGTCACAAGTCGTCGAAGGATTCAGAATATCTCCCGTTCCAGAGGCCAGTTTGACATTCAAACGTGGACAGCGGGGCTTGGTCGGACTCGGAAGCTACATCGTCAACGGTACCGGCGACTGCAGCGGGTGTCATTCTTATCCCCAATATCTCGCAGCAGCGCCTGGCGACCCTTTCAACGGACTGCCCTCGGCACAGAGTCTCAAGACCGTGATCGTGGCCAACTACGATGTCGCCCACTTTTTGGCGGGTGGACAATGCTTCGGGCCGTTTATGGCTCGGAACATCACGCCCGATACAGACGGATTGCCGGCGGACCTGACCGAAACCGATTTCATCGCGATGATGCGCACCGGCGAAGATTTCGAGTGCGGAAACGATCCGACCGATCCCATTTGCGCCATCGAGCCGCCAACCCCGGTCCTGCAAGTGATGCCGTGGCCCGCCTTTCACAACATGACCGACCGCGACCTGAAAGCTGTCTATGCGTACCTCTCCGCGCTGCCTGCCAAACAACCTTGTAACACGCCTGCCGACGGATGTCCGGGATTCTCCGGTACCGCGGCCTCATCCTCGACCTATACTTATGCCAACACCGCCGACTGCCCGAATCCGGCGCCATCGCAATAGATTATCGTCGGCAAGTGTTTCCAGGTGGCGCGGATCTTGATCTCCGCGCCACTTTAGTTTTGTACCGATGCTAAGCGATATTTGAAGCGGACTGCGTTCGCGTTCAGATGATCCGGAACAGGTCGGAGGGCATCATGAAGATTGGAATGACGGCAATCGGGATTGGGAAGGCGGCGCGTCCGAGGACGATTCGCGCGGTCGTCGAAAACGCCGAGCGGCTCGGCTTCGCGACGCTATGGGCGCCCGAACACGTCGTGCTCTTCGACAGCCATGACTCGAAGTATCCATATCGCGACGATGGCAGTTTTATGGCTCGCAGCAACATCGATCTTCTCGATCCGTTTATCGGACTTACCTACGCCGCGGCGTTCAGCAGCCGCATCCGGCTCGCGACCGGAATCTGCTTGGTCGCGGAACACAATCCGCTCGCGCTGGCAAAGGTGATCGCGAGTCTCGATAGCCTCAGCTCCGGACGGCTCGCGCTCGGCGTCGGCATCGGATGGTCCTCGGAGGAATTCGCCGCACTTGGAATACCGTTCGAGCGACGTGCGCAGCGCACCTGCGAATATATCGAGGTGATGCGCAAGTTGTGGGGCGAGGAGAAGTCCAGCTTCGGCGGCGAATTCGTCCACTTCGATGGCGTCCGCTCCTACCCCAAGCCTGCGCAGGGCGCCAAACTGCCGGTCATCTTCGGTGGCGAGAGTATGCCGGCGCTGCGGCGCGTCGCGAGGTTGGGCAACGGATGGTTCGGCGTCAAGCTGAATCCGGAGCAGGCCGCCGCGAAGCTTACGACGCTGCGCAAACTGATGAGCGAGGCGGGCCGCGACATGAAGGAACTCGAAATCATCATCTCACCGTATGAGAACGAAGTGACGATCGAAGATTTGCACGCCTATCACGAACTCGGCGTCGATGAGTTCGTGCCCTTCGTGCGTCTACCCGGTGAGGACGCAAAAATTCCCGAAGCATTGGAGCGCGTCGCGCACCAATGGGTCGAGCCCGCCGCGAAGCTGCGTTAAGCAAGCGCAGTCGATCGTTTGCCTTTCGCGTTTTCGAGATTGAAGACGGTTCGCGCGCGGACCAGATCGATCAGCATGATTTTTTCCGCGACCAGCTTTCCCTTCCGCTGATTGGTGATCGTGATCGCACCGCGGAAGCGCTCACCCAGAATCATCGCGTAGTCGCGCAAATCGTTGTCCCAGAATTTGTTGCGATCGTCTGGCGTGAGCTTGTCGGCCTTCGGTAAGCGCGCGAGGACGGCAATTCCGGTTACCTGCGAGATCCTGGATGGTGAGGATCAATGAGCTGCTGAAATGTTCGTCCAAGGATTTTTGCCAAGGCCCTGGGCTCGGCCTCGGCCAAAGCCGAGAGGCCAATCATTTGCCGCATCACCTGGAAGCCGGCAATGAGCGAAAGCACCAACGCCGCGCGCTGTGGCGCCATGTCTCCGCGCAAGGCAGCGGTCATCACCTTTTGATGGTGGCTTTCGATCTGTCTGCGTCCTATTTTCGCGGCCTGCTTGCTTGAGGCGGAGTGGAGCGTGATCAGGAAACCATCGAGAGGTGTGGCTCCTGCCCTGGTCTGATCGATAAGCGCGGCGGCGATGGCATCGCCGGGGGCAGGGGAGTTGATGATCTCGTCAGTGAGGATGCTGGGTGCATCCATGGTTTCGGCCATGACCTCAGCGAATAGTTGCTCCTTCGATCCGAAGTAGCGATTGATCAGCATCGCGGTCACGCCGGCTCCTTTCGCGATCTCCCGCACGCCGGCGCCGTCATAGCCGGCCCGCGCGAAGATCCACCGCGCCGAAGCGAGAATCGCCGCGCGCGTGGCCGGGGCATTTCGCCGGTGCGCTGGAACTATGGGCACTTTAGTTTTGGACATTTCTAATTATACAGATGTAGACTTATTGCTTCTTTTCAAGTATACATATGAAGACTTAAGGGCGGCAACGACGATGATCCTAAATCGAGGAAGTCGCGATGGATTTACAATTGGCCAACAAGCGGGCGCTGGTTACAGGCAGCACCTCCGGGATTGGCGCCGAGATCGCCCGCATGCTGACCCTGGAAGGCGTCAAAGTCGTCGTCCACGGCCGCGACCGAAGCCGGGCGCAAGCGGTGACTAACGACATTGAGGCCAGGGGAGGACACGCGGCCGTGGCCATTGGCGACCTCATGACCGCCGACGGCGTGGAGGCGGTGATCAATGCGACTGAGAAGGCTTTCGATGGGGTCGATATTCTGGTTAACAACGCGGGCGGTTCTAACAGCGCGGCGGCATCAGGGTGGTTCGAAACGCCGGTGGACGAATGGGCCGAAAGCTACCGCCAAAACGCCTTGCCGGCGGTGCGGCTGGCTCAGGCATTCGTCCCGGCCATGCGTCGGCGCGGATGGGGTCGCGTGATCCAGATCTCGTCGCGAAACGCCATCTCGGCATATGCCCAGTTCGGCCCCTATGGCGCGGCGAAGGCGGCGGTGAACAACCTGACCCTCAGTCTGTCCAAAGCGCTGGCGGGAACCGGCGTGACCTCCAACGGCATCATGCCGGGCCTCATCTACACTCCACTGGTCGATCCATGGTTCAGGGCTTTGGCGAAGCAGTTGGGCAGCGACGATCCGCAGGTCGGCCGGGACTTCGCGTTGAAGAACGTGCTTCAACAAACAGTTGCGCGAATCGGGCAGCCGATCGACATCGCCGTCGCGGTCTGCTTCATCGCCAGCCCGCTGAGCGACTTCATGACGGGCACAACTTTTCGCATCGACGGCGGCGCCACGCCGACGGTCTGACCCTGAGGAGGACAAGATTCATGGCTTTGAGTAAACGCAAACTTGGCAGCCAGGGTCTGGAGGTCTCAGCGATCGGCCTCGGCTGTATGGGCATGAGCCAATCTTACGGACCGGCGGACGAGGCGGAGTCGATCGCGACGCTGCATCGCGCCATCGAACTGGGATGCAACTTCTTCGACACGGCAGAGAACTATGGCCCCTTCACCAACGAGGAGTTACTGGGCCGGGCGTTCAAGGGTCGACGCGATCAGGTGGTGATCGCCACGAAGTTTGGCTTTCGCTTCGGACGGCAACAGGTCGTGCGGCACGGACAGCCGGCCCGAGCATATCCGTGAAAGCGGTGGAAGGCTGCACTGCGCCGGCTTGGCACTGACTATATCGATCTGCTCTATCAGCATCGCGTCGATCCGCGCCGTGCCGATCGAGGAAGTGGCCGGTGCGGTCGGTGATCTCGTCAAACAGGGCAAGGTACGATTTTTCGGTCTTTCCGAGGCCGGCGTCGCCAACATCCGCCGGGCCCATGCCGTCCATCCGGTTTCCGCGCTGCAAAGCGAATATTCGCTATGGGAACGGAATCTGGAGCCGGAGATAATTCCGCTTCTGCGCGAGCTCGGCATCGGGCTGGTACCCTTTTGCCCTTTGGGTCGCGGCTTTCTCACCGGCGAGGTCAAGCGGGCGGAAGAGTATCCGGAGAGTGATTTCCGACGTACCGATCCTCGCTATCAGGGCGAAAATTACGACTCCAACGTTGAGGCGGCACGGATGGTACATGAGTATCGCCGCGGTCAAGCACGCGAAGCCGGGGCAGATCGCGCTTGCATGGCTGTTGCACAAGGGCGAAGACATCGTGCCGATCCCCGGCACCAAGCGCCGGAAGTATCTTGAAGAGAATATGGCCGCAGAGACCATTCAGCTCGATCCTGCAGAGATGAAGGTACTCGACGACGCGCTGGCACCGGGAAAAGTCTCAGGGAAGCGTTACGCCGATTGGATCATGGCGACGATTGATCGCTGAACGGGCATTTCGAATCCAGGAGAAATGGTTCGCTGACAGCGCCTCCATTTTTCCCACGCGCCGCAAATTTATTCTTGAGCGTCAACCCAGCGCCGCTTCGCTGATCCTGCTGCTATTTGAGATGGCGCGTGGCGGCGGCTGCCGCGGACTACGCCGCCCAGTCAAGTTGGTTCAAAAACGGAACTTCGGTACATTGTCTATCTGTGAAGTGCCATAAACTATTTGATAATCTTACTATTGTGGTCCTCGGCCTTTTGCTGATGGTGGCAGGATGTAACGGTAGCGGAGGAGGAGCGGGCGGTTCGGCAGTCTCAGGGGCTGTTCACTTCGTCCCCAATTCGCATCCATTCTGGAGCAACCCAAAGAACTGGACGACGACCTACGGCCCCGCTTATGCCGATGTCAGCCTGGCGGGCAGCAATTTCGTACCCTGCCGCGGAGGCCCGTACGCGCTGTGCTATTACTCGGGGCCGAACACAGGATCCCAGGACCTGTCATGCACCCTCACGCCCGACGGAAAATACGCCAACTGCCTATGCTACGACATCCCCTACGGCGTCTACTTCGTCCTTATCAACGGCATTCTGAATCACGACATATATGAGGACACGATCGCCAAATGCGGCGTGGACGGCAGCCTATGCAGGACCATCAATTCGGCCCCGGTATGTCAGCAGGTTAATCAGGGAACCTTGATGCCTGGATCATCGGTGTTCTCGACCTTCAGCCTCGAATGCCTTCCGACCAACGGGATCGGCATAACCAATTGCACGCAGGCGGCGCCATACGCCGGATGTATGACCGCGCCATGCAAGAAGACTGATCAGCCGGAAATCCTGCAATGCTCCTGTCCCGTCTATGACGGACCTTATCAGGTTGGTCAGAACGATCAGGCATGTACGCTGGGAAGCGACCTCGTATGGTCAGCCGCTTATGCTCCGCCTGCCACACCAACTCCCATGCCTACCGCTGATGCGTCGGAGCGTTCCACGGCTGATCCCAGCGCGGCCCCGGCCGCTGCTCCTGTTCCCGGTCCCTCCGCTTGTCTGCCGGATGCGCCCGGTGGCGCAGGATGTCCACTATACGTACAAGGAGTCACCACGATCCCGCCCAATGCAGGCATCGACTGCGCAGAGGTCTGCCATGAATACGACAGCTGTAAGGGATCGAAAGGTGTGCAGGCGGGCTATACCTGTGACGCGACGCTCTGCACCGACCAATGCAACGATAGGGACCTGGTAGGCCCCGCGTGCTCGGGTCTGTCAGGGTGCGACATTTCGGAAATCATCAAAACTGAAACGGCAGCTTCATGTAGTTGTTGTGCAAGCCAGCTATGCGGATGTAACCCGAGTGCGAAAACCAATGCCGCAATCGCCGCGGTCGACCAGCAGCAGCGCGATCGGATGATCGAGCCTCAATGCGACATCAATGGCACTTTGTGTGGGACGCCATGAAGGTGTCCGCAGATCCATAGGTGTATCGCCATTTATTGGACAGCGTCACGGGGAACGCGACCTGTTGGGATAGGCTTCGGCCACTCCCCAGCCATCCTGATTCGACCAGAGCACTTTTCCTTTGTTGGGGTTGCCTGGCCCGAAGACGGATAACAGTTCGATACCGCGAAGTTCTTTGGGTGACAGGCCCACCACCAACTCCACTTCTCCTCTCTCGCTGATGCGCGGCGGGACAGACGGTTCGGAGACAGGCATCGGCGTATGAAGGGTCCGACGCCACGTGGCGTAACAGGCCCACGGATCAGTCGTCATCACGATGCAGTTTGCGGGCGCATGATTCGTGATCCACTCATAGGCCGCGAAGCGGCCGCGGTCGGGATCAGGTGTCAACGCGATTTCCCACAGCGGAAGGTTGAAGAACGCAAGCAGCAAAGCGATCGCAATCGTAGTGCGCTCGCTCCAGCCACGGTACTTCTGCAAGCGGTAAAGAGAATATCCAGCGAAGATGCTGAGAAAGTAAACCAGGTCGGTAAAAAAGCGCGAGGGCGTAAAAGCGACGGAGCCTTTACCCGTCATGTACAATCGATAGAAGTAAAAGACCGGCCCCGCCAGGAGATAAAGAAGTATCAGCGTCGCTGAGACCCAGTGGAATATGTGAGGCTCGGCTCGTTTGCGAGAGTAGTCGAGCACTGCTCCGGCGAGCGAAAAAGAAATCAGAACCAGCCCCAGTCCTGTGAAGTCTAGCCATCTGTCGTAGACGTGAAACACGTTCGTTTGAGATAGCGAGGCGGCCTTCGAAGCGTAGGGAACCAGAAAAAATGCCGCCGCCACAGCGGCCATCGCGAGCGCAAAGAAAATAGTCAGGTAACGTCTGTCGGCATCGCCGGTTGCCAAAAAGAACAGCATCAGGACGATCAAGATGGATCCCATGGTGAGCATCACGTGATGGTGGCTAATGCACACCGATGCAAACAGCAACGCCATCAGCACCGCACGCTTCCTATGCTCGCCAACGCGGACCACCAGGCCGAGTATTCCAAGTCCCAGCAACATGCCGAGTTGGTTCGGCAGACCCCCCCAGTTGAGATAGTCAGTGCTTCCTAGCCATGCCCATAAGCTATAGGCGATCGCCGCATACAAGCCGACTATTTCCGAGGCAAAATATTCTGACGCCAATGTAGACACAGCAAGCGTGGTAAGCACGCTCAAAGTGACCCCCAGGAACTGGAAAACGCGCGTCAATGGTAAGCCCGAAAACCGCGCGAGCAGCACGATCAGTAAATGACTGCCCAGTGGATAGTTCAGCGGCGCATTCTCGAAAGGCTGCCAGTCGCGGATAATGCGATCACTGAGCGCGATCTTTTTCGCGAGCAACAAATGGAAAGATGGATCCCAACCGGACGGAACTGAGTGGCGCATCACCACGATGCTTTGTAAAACTACAATCAATAGCAGCAGCAAAACGAGAGCGACGTTCGGGTTGGCAGCATTCTTAATCGAAAAGCTTGTTGAGCGTTTCCGCGGATGCCACCAGGCAAAGCAACCGACGCTGAGGATCAGCAACGCGGCCCACACCGCATAAAACCAACTCAAATGGGCGAGGGCGCAAATGGAAGCGAGGTACACCGACGCGGCCAAGCCGAGTACACTGCCCCATGCAAAGCACTGCTTCGCAGAATCATTTGTGAATAGCACCGCCCAACAGAAGATGCCGGGTAAAGCGATGAGAAGAAGTCCTAGCGTGAAGAGCAGATAGGAAACCATCTCGGGAACCGGTGTCCTATTTGAGGTTGCTGGTCAAGCTGTGGTCAGAAAGCGTTCCTGCGATTCCAACCGCTGTATAGGCCGAACGATCTCTCTCTGGCAAGGGGAGTTCATCAAGTGGGATAGCCGAGTTTCCACCGACGCTGTTCGATTGGTGAAACGCAAGGGCGCGACGGGGTCTTAAAGCGGCAGCCGCCCTGCCGCGCACTAGTGGCCTGTAACAAGTGAAGTGGTATCGGCATAAATACGATGGTTGAGGTCGCGATAGGTCCACTTGATGGGTTTCGGAGCGCGGTTGTAGTAGCGGATGTAGCGCATCAGCTTGCGCGCGAGGTCCTTGACCGAGGTGAAGACTCCGCGAGCAATGACATCGCGCTCGATCTTGGCGAACCAGTTTTCTACCTGGTTGAGCCAAGAGGAGTAGGTCGGCGTGTAGTGGAGGTGGAGCTTGGGGTGAGCCGCGAGGAATTGCTCAACCCGCCTGGTCTTATGCGCCGAGAGGTTGTCCGCGATAATGTGGATCTCTTTGCCGCGCGGCTGGTTGGCGACCAGATCGGCGAGGAAGGCCACAAACTCCTGGCTGGTGTGATGCGCGGCAGTTTTGCCCACCACCTCGCCGCTTTTGGTGTTAAGCGCGGCGTACAGCGAAAGTGTCCCGTGCCGGTAATACTCAAAGCCGTGGCGCTCCAGCCGCCCGGGCGACAACGGCAGCACCGGATCGAGCCGGTCCAAGGCTTGAATGGCGGTCTTTTCGTCCACGCAAAACACTGCCGCATGCTGCGGCGGTTTGACGTACAGCCCGATAATATCAGCCGCCTTGAGTTCGAAATTAGGGTCGTCGGAGGCCATGTAGCGTTCGATCCGATGAGGCTTGAGTCCGGCCCGCTGCCACACCCGCGCGACCATCATATGGCTAACGCCCAGGTGGCGGGCCAACTTGCGGCTACTCCAGTGGGTGGAGCCGTCGGCCGCAGGTCTGCGGGTCCATTCCAGAATCTTCGCTTCCAGTGCCGGAGTCCGTTTTTCCACCGTCCGTCCACCATGGCGCGAGTACAGCCCGGCCAACCGCTCAGCCTCGAACCGCCCCTTCCAGCGACTGATATAGTTCGGGTTGCAACCGAGCAGCTGGCGAATCGTCAGGTAGGACTCGCCATGCGCCAGCAGCAGGATCAGCCGCGCCCGGCGCACATCCTCGGCTGGCAGGGTGCGCGAGCGCACTCTATCCCTCAGTTCCTTGCGCTCGCTCGGGGCCAATCCAAGCTCTCCATCAGGCATTCCTTAACGATACACTAATCCGATACCAATGTCACTGTTACAGGCCACTAGGGCAAGATCGCGAAGGCGCGCGCCGGAAAACCCAATCCATGAATCGGCTTGGGCCAGCTCACTACAATCAGGGCGCCGGTCGCCGGTAGTTTAGCCAGATTTGCCATCACCTCGATCTGCCAGTGCCCATGCAGGAGCAGCCACTTTTCCGATTGTAGATCGGGTGTGATGTCGGTATCCATCGATTCGTGACCGTTCGCGATGATTCCCCGCTGCTCGTACAGAAACCGGATCGCCGCGAGTGACCATCCGGGGAATGGATAGCGTTTGAAATGCTCCGGACGCATCTCCCAGTCCTTGTCCATGTCGGTTCGCAGCGCGGCGAAGGATCCGGCGGGAACGCGACCGTAGCGTGCCTCCCAGCTTTGGATATCGCCAACGGTGAGCGCGTGATTCGGCTCGAGCCCGAGCAGCGGTGTGATGTCGAACACCACCAGCGGCAGGATCATCTGCTTGAGCGGCAACTCGTCGACGGTCTTGCCGTTGGGATCGAAATGAGCGGGCGGATCGATGTGAGTGCCGTACTGCCCCACCATCGAGTAGAACAGCGCGCGGAATTCGTCGTGCTCGATCGTATACGGTCGGCCAGTCGCGGGATCGGCGGCGGCCGAGAAGGTCGCCGGACCGAAGCCTTTCCACACCGGAGTCAGTGGGCCGAAGGAATGCGTGAGATCGACAAACTGCTTCGAGGCAATGATCTTGTAAGCGTCGGCCAGCGAACCAGTTTGAGCGATAGCTTGTGAGTTGAGGCTGGTCATCATCGCGACGATGATCATCCCCGCATAGAGCCACCTGCGCACTAATCTACCCGCCGCTGCGGATGTCGTCGCAGTCCCATCAAACCGAGCAGGAGTAGGGGGTCTTCGTGCTATAGCCGATTGCCAACATTTCGTCATACACACATTTCTAATAATTTAGGCCACCGATCGTCGAGTAGCGGTGGAGGAATGCAGATGGTCCTTAGTCGTCGCAAGTTCCTTACGGAAGTCGCCGCGATAGGTGGAATGGGTGCGGCTTTTTTATCCATGCAGGCGCTGGGCCTCGCATCGATAGCCTTTGCCAAACCTGCGCCAATCATGCCTGCGAAAATCGGCAACGGCACCCATGTCGTCATTTTGGGCGCCGGCATTGCCGGACTTGTAATGGCATATCGCCTGGAGCGAGCCGGCTTTTCGGTGACGATGGTGGAGGCGCGACGACGCACGGGAGGCAGAAATTGGACTCTGCGTCACGGCGATAAGGTCGCGATGATAGGTGAATCGGAACAAACCGTCGGCTTTTCGAACGGAATGTATTTCAACGCCGGACCGGCGCGTATTCCCAGCCATCATCAGGGTCTCCTGGGTTATTGCAAACTTCTCGGAGTACCGCTCGAAGTTGAGGTCAATTTTAGTGACAGCGCCCTCCTGCAATCTGATGGCGCCTTCGATGGCAAGCCGATTCAGGAGCGCCAGGCGATCAACGATTTTCGCGGACGAATAGCCGAGTTGCTGTCCAAGGCTACCAACCTTGGCGCGCTCGATCGAGATTTGACCGCCGATGACAAGGAACGACTCGTCACATTTCTGCGCGACTATGGAGACCTGTCGAAAGACAACCTTTATAAAGGTTCAGACCGCGCAGGCTACAAGGTCTTCCCGGGAGCATACGATCAGATTGGCGTGAGTCGAGATCCCTTGAGCTTGCGCGATCTACTCAAGGACGACGCGCTGGATAGCATGATGTTCGATCAGAACATCGACATGCAGGCCACCATGTTCGAGCCGGTAGGCGGAATGGATCGCATACCAGCCGCTTTTCAGAAATCGATAAAGAGTCCAATTGTTTTAGGTGCGGAGGTCATTCGTATCCGTCAAAGTCCGGAAAAGACGGAGATCATCTATCGCAGCGAGGGTAATGGCAGCAAGCTCATAGCCGACTACATTGTCTGCACCATACCATTGCCCGTTCTCGCCAGGATCGATAATGATTTCAGTGCCCCGGTTAAGCAGGCCATCGCCGGCGCGCATTACGATCACGCCGCAAAAGTGGCGTTCGAGTCGCCCCGCTTTTGGGAAGCGGAACAGATTTATGGCGGACTATCATTTGGAGGGACCACCACCGGCGCGGTCTGGTATCCCAGCAGTGGCTATCAGTCCGCTCGCGGCATAATTTTAGGAGCTTATGTGGCCGGTAAGCCGGCCGAAGCGTTCGAGGCATTGCCGGTCTTCAAGCAGATCGATCTGGCTCGCAACGCCATCGACAAATTACATCCGGGTCATGCAGGCGATCTAGGCGCTCCGGTTGCGGTGGACTGGAGCCGGATTCCCTACAGTCTCGGTCCATGGATCCGTTGGAAGGAATCCGGTTCGGACCCCGACCCCGAGGCGTACCGACTGCTCAATCAACCTGAGGGGCGCGTCTATTTTAGCGGTGCCCATCTAAGTCAATTACCGAGCTGGCAGGAAGGCGCCGTCCTTGCCGCCCATCGCACTATCGAATTGATCGCCGGTCGCGTCGGTGCTGCCACGTCAACTGCCAAGCGTCAAAACGGCCCATCGCAATAGAAGGCAACGACGACGATCATTTAAGAAGGGATTACGTGAGGATGCGTCTTGGAATTCGAATGTTCCTCGTGCCATGATTTTCGCCGACGAAAAACTCTGATTTCTTAAAACGCGTGCATCAAGCTTCAAATTCACGTTTGGTTCTAAACCACGATTGGACTTCACGATGCCAAACGAAGGCCCGATGACCGCGGCATCGAGACCCTCTCGCGTCACGCCACAGCCCGTGGTCGTGCCGCTCACCCGTACCGCAATATTTCTGGTCCTGACAGTGAACCCAGACGTTGAAAGCCTCAAGTCCGTGCGCTCGATGTGCGGAGACCTGCCGAAGCTATTGCGCGCCGTTGGGTTCCGCGATCTGGAAGGGAAGCTATCCTGCGTCATCGGCTTTGGATCCGACGTGTGGGATAGGCTCTTCGGAGAGCCGAGACCCGCCGAACTCCATCCGTTACGCGAAATCCGCAGTGGCGAGCGGCATGCCGTGTCCACGCCAGGCGATTTGCTGTTCCACATTCGCGCGGAGCGCCTCGACATAGCCTTCGAGTTGGCGACCCAGATCATGGCGAAGTTGGCTGACTCAGTCGCCATCGCGGACGAGGTCTACGGTTTTCGCTACTTTGACGAGCGCGATCTGCTCGGCTTTGTCGATGGTACGGAAAATCCCACCGATGACGCGGCGGTCGATGCTGCCCTGATCGGTGACGAAGACCCGGCGTTCGCAGCCGGAAGCTACGTCATTGTACAGAAATATCTGCACGATCTGGCCGGATGGAACGCACTGCCCACGGAGGTCCAGGAACGTATCATCGGCCGCCGTAAACTTTCCGATGTCGAGTTGGACGATGCGGTTAAACCGACCTCCGCGCACAACGCGCTGACAACGATCGTCGAGCACGGCAAGGAGATCAAGATTCTTCGCGAAAACATGGCCTTCGGCCGGGCTGGTCAAGGCGAGTTTGGCACTTACTTCATCGGCTATGCCCGCTCGCCTCGCACGACGGAGCAAATGCTGCAGAATATGTTTGTCGGGCGGCCACCGGGCAATTACGATCGGCTGTTGGATTTTAGTCGTGCGGTAACCGGGAGCCTGTTTTTCGTACCTTCGCTCTCATTCCTCGAGACAGTGACAATCGACGCGCCTCCGGTTGCGGCCTCCGCTCCCGCAGCTTTGAAGACCGAATTCGCACCTCCCGCTCCGCCGGCGGGAGCCGGTGCGCTGGCGATTGGTTCTCTCAAAGGAGAGCCCCAAGATGAATGACAAGATGAATGAAAGGATGAACAACGATGAATAACCTGCACCGCGAGCTCGCTCCTATCTCGGACAGCGCGTGGGCTCAAATCGAGCAGGAGGCTGCGCGTACCCTGAAGCGCTACCTCGCAGCCCGGCGAGTAGTGGATGTCCGGGAGGCCGGCGGCGTCATGCTGGCTGCGGTCGGCACGGGCCATTTGCACAAGATCGATGCGCCGGAGGAAGGAATCGTCGCGCGGCAACGCGAGGCGAAGAGTTTGGTGGAGTTGCGCGTGCCATTCGAACTCGATCGCGAGGCAATCGACGACGTGGAGCGAGGAGCCAACGACTCGGACTGGCAGCCGCTCAAAGACGCCGCAAAGCGCATAGCCTTCGCCGAAGACCGCGCCATCTTCGAAGGATACGCCGGCGGCGGAATCGAAGGCATCCGCCAAGGTACGAGCAATCCCGTCGCTAGCCTGCCCGCGCACGTGGTTGAATACCCTAACGCGGTGGCCGAAGCGCTGAGTCAGTTGCGTCTGGTCGGGGTCAACGGTCCATATCGGGTAGTGATGGGTGCCGACGCTTACACGGCTCTAAGCGAAGCCAGCGATCATGGATATCCGGTGATTCAGCACATCCAGCGGCTGGTCAACGAGGAAATTATCTTTGCCCCGGCGATCGCGGGAGCCTTTGTCCTTACCACGCGCGGCGGCGATTTCGACTTACACATCGGTCAGGACGTTTCGATTGGGTATTCGAGCCACTCCGATGCGACCGTCAACCTGTACCTGCAAGAGACGCTAACCTTTCTTCTGCTGACTTCAGAAGCTGCAGTAGCGTTGACGCCCGCGGCGGGATCCGCGCAGAGAGCGCATAAGTAACGGGTAGGCTTGTGCGCACTCCGCTGCTTAGACGAGCAATTCCAGCGTGCGCCGCCTCGAACTGGGCCGGCAGAATCTCGACAAATCGCAGACTGAATGGCGGATTCCGCAGTCTCGAGCATCCCCGTCTCTAGCACAAAAATCCTTCGCAAAATCGCTTCTGTATAAAAATTACTTATATCGTATTTTCGAAAAAAGGAGATATTCGGCTACTAGCCTGAGGCGTGTGTGTGGCGAAATACAGCTCAGGCGGCGGCGGGGGTCTGAAAGAGGCCGTTGCAGTGTTTTCGCCAGCGGTATGAGTCAAGGTTTGCGATTGGATCGGCAGGCGCGCCACCGCGCTGCGCCGGAGTGATTCCGGTCAGTCCGGTGTGGCAGCGATGTCGGTTGTAGTAAACTTTGTAGCTATCGAGCTTGCGTTCCAGATCGCCTTGGGTCCAAAACAAAGTCTGATCGAGGTAATCGCGCCGGATGGTCCCGATCAATCGCTCGATGAAAGCATGCGACCGGGGCGTGCCGGGAATCGACTTGATCTCGTCAATCTCAAGTATTCGAAGGTTCGCCAGCCAGCGTTGAAAACGAAACAGCGGATCGTGATCCGAGGAGAGATGTTTCGGCATGCCCTGTCTCGCGATTGCGCGGTTGAACATCCGGCACACGCCGGGACCGTCGAGATTGGCGGCGGCAACGCCAAAGCCGATGATCCGGCGCGTGAAGATGTCCATCACCACCATGACCCAGTAGCTCTGGAGCAGAATTGACTCACAGCGGAAGAGGTCGACGCTCCACAGGCTGTCGCGGGCCTGCCCGATAACTGAGAGCCAAGAAGGGCCAGCGCCGCCTGGCGCCGGTCGGTAGTGCTGGATGAGAATCCGCCGGACGAAATCCTTGTTGATCTCGAGGCCGAATGCATTGGAGATTTGCTCGGCAATTTTACGGCAGCCCATGCGCGGGTTACGCCGTTTCATCTCGACCACCGCAGCAATCAGCTCGCTGGAGGGACCTTTGGGCCCGGGACGACGGGGGCGCTGGGAGCTATATAGAAAATGATATTTGAGCTTCACCAAAGCATGGTGAAGGCGCAGCAGCGTCGAAGGCTTGGTTATCACGGCCATTTTACGTAAGCGCTTCGGCGATACCAAAAGCGTATAGAATCCAAGCATCAGCCGATCCCACGAGGTCAGATTCGGGGCCCGCCGCTGCGAACGTTTCATGATGAGCAGTTGATGCTTGACTGCGAGCGATTCCACCACGACCGAGCGAACACCGCCGGGACGGGCAAGTCGCGCGAGGGTCACCAGCAAGTGGCCGAGCAATGGGAACAGCAGTCTCATCATTCGGAGCGCAACTCTAACCGTCTCTCGACCGTCAGCAAGTCTGCATTTCGTCATCCCGTTCTGCCAAAATCAGTAATTCGCCACACACACGGCCGCGATGCCGAGCAATCCTAAGATGCCGACGATGAACTGCGTAGTGTGGCTCGCGTCCACTAACTTGTAGGGCGACTCAGGTTGTGGCGTCGCCATTAAGGGACGACTTTGGTGCGGGAGCTGCTTACGAAAGCAGCTTCGCGCTTCTTACCAGCGCGATAGTCCTGCCAATCCGCCGAACTCCTGCTGTAGGCGCGCTTCAGCCTTTCCCTGCACGAACTCCGGCCGCGCGCCGTGAGCTTCCGCCAGATCAGGTAGCACGTCGCGCAAGTTAAGTTCCTGCGGGGTAAGCTCCAGACAATATGCTTCGAGTTCTCGCGGATCTTCGACGACCAGCCCGCCGGAGGCGCGAAGCACCTTAGCACCCGGATTCCACGGAGCAACCAATAGATGGACCCTGCCCATCTGCAGCGCCTGCAGTACGGTCGAGATGGTCCATTGCCCTCGTTCGCGCACTTCATCCAACAGCGCCATCTCCCGAGCTTCGATGCTGCTAGCTATGATTGGTTCGAGCCTCTTCATGATCTGGCCTGCGCTTGCTCCCAGCTCGGGGAGCGAAGCGATGTGCATAGCAACGCGCGTGCGCAAGCTGCGGGGCAGATTCTGCTCAAAGAAGTGGGTGTCCTCGCTGGGGCCCATAAGGATCAATGCGGGGATGTGCCATTGATCCACCAGATGCTCGAGCCGATGCGCCGCCTGCTTGTAAAAACCCTGAACCCACGCCTCGACGTGGCGCTCGTAACGATCGCCCTGGGCGCCGCCTCGCAGAGGCAGAGGCGAACCTTCAACAAAAGTTTGGGCGGGGCGTTTCTTCAGTTTGCGCGAATGATCGGTCGGCAAGTTCAGAAAGGCGTCCGCTACCTCCGCGATCTCGCCAAGATAAACTTCGAAGAAGCGCCAGTTCGCCTTGTCGGCGAATACCACTCCGTAGCGTTCGTATTCGTCGAGCGCATATGCGAGCGGAAAAACCCACGGCTCACCCCATCGCGCCTCGGCACGTCCATGCGCGACATCAATCACTGGCAAATCGACGTGTAGCTCATAAGTCTTGAAGAGATCTTCAGCCGCGAAGATCGCATAGGTGCGGCCGGCAGGACGCTCCATCTCCAATTTGTCGATGACCTTCTTTGCGAGATCACGGGGGATATCGAGGTTCTTCAGCGCGTTTTTCAGGTGAGCCTGCCACGCTCGTCCCGCATTGGTGGGCTCCGCTGGATTGACATTCAGGTACGCGGAAAGAAGGGGAGCCGTGTGCGGCGCGAGGCTTTCCTTGACAAAACGAATATCATCTTTTCGTAGCACCGCCGATGTCCTCCGATGCTAGAAGATGCGATAGCGAGTGCTCGCGAGTCAGTCGTTCAGAGCCGTGTCTCGGTCACGCATCAGTTTTTCGATAATCCGCCGTTGATGTTCGATCTCGGCCTGCTGGGCCTGCAACTGCTCCTCGATCTGCTTCTGATGCACTTCATGATTTTGCAGCTCGTTGCCTGCGATAAATCCTGTACCGGCGCCCAGCGCACCACCGATCGCCGCGCCCGCGCCCGGAGATCCCAGAGCCGCGCCAATAATCGCGCCGGATGCCGCGCCGACGCCGCCGCCTAACGCCGTGGCCTTTTCGCGCGTCGTTAGCGGCTCTCCCGCACATCCAACCATCACCAGCACCATCACGCCGGCGAGCGCGACCAAGACAACTCTTCTGAAGATTGAATCCATAGGAAATCTCCTGCGATGAGAGGGTCGCTGGCTGCGTTCTACTGCTTTGCGAGCGTTGCCGTCTCCGACAGCTTCACCATGCTCTTGCTGTTCGTGTCCACGAGGGCGAGACCTGGCTTGCCGTCAGGACCAACGTGAAGTTCGGCGCGATCGCTGCCATTCTGATCGAATAGGACTAATGCCGGCAAGCCATTTGATGCGACGCCGAGACCCGCGCGTGCCCTCCCGGTATTCGGATCGTACAGAGTAAGGCTGGCCTGATTGTCCTCGGCCACCGCCAAGCTCGCGATTTGTTTTCCGCCAGTGTTGTAGATCGCGATGCCGTTTCTTCCGCCTGGCGCCTCGCCGACCAACACGCGCGGCGATCCGCTTTGGTCATAGAAACCTAGCGCCGCATCGCCGTCTTTGGTCACGCGCAACTGGGCGCGGGTGTGATTCTGGCTGTCGAACATCGCCCACTCGCTCGCCCCGGTCGATGTGACCTGCATCAATGCGCGTTGCGTCCCGTCCGAATCGACGAGCGCGAACTGCTCGGCCTTCAGCGACTTCACATGCCCGGCGGCCATCGCTGCGCCGGGTGCCAGGTGATTCGCCGCGGCACCACCGATGAAGGCACCGATCAGCACTAGCGCCGAATAAAGCCAGTTCTTTGTCCCTGTCATTGCTCGTGACCTCCATAGCCGAAACCGATGGCATCGCACCCGACCATTCAGCACAATGCCAAAACTCTTCGTGAATCTCTGACGGCAAGTGTTATGCCCGTCTACGAGTCAAGACTATCAGAGGCGAATTCGATTCCAGGTGTGGCGACAGCCCCACCCAGAGAGGAAGCATCCGCCACACTTCAACTGAAAGGGTTTTAGAAACGAGCGAGCAGCACCGCGACGATTCCGGTAAGAAATACGCCGTCGAACGTACCGGCACCTCCAATCGACGCTACCGGCGCTCCTATGTCCGCGATTCGATGCAGGTTGGTGAGATCAGCGCCTATAAGCGTACCGAGAACACCACTCACGTATGCGATGACATGAATGCTGCGCGGTACTCGCATGACCCTACCCAGAAAAAGCGCGACCAGTGCAGCTATAAGTGGGGGAACAAACGTCGGAAGAGCAATCCCGATGCCTGGTAGGGCAAACGCGAAGTGATGAGTCACCATAGCCACGATTGCGGCTCCCAGCACGGACGGAAGAAGTGCCATGGGCGCTCTGGAAAGCGCATACGCAGCGATAACAAGAGGAACAACTGCGCCACCTACATTTATGGCAATCGTGGTCGTCTTTGGGACGGCGTACTGGAACGGAATTTCATAGACCACGCCGAAATTGTTAGCCGTGTGCATCGATGGTGGCGCTCCCGATTCGACGGTGTACAGAGGGATGTTTATGTAGCTGCCTAGCAGGCTTATGAGCAAGACCAGCAGTGCTAGTCGCGGCGGCAGGCCAAGAACCTGGAAGGTATAACTGATGAGTTGGATTTGTATGAGGAAGAACAGAGCCACCAGAAAGCCCAGGCAGATGAGGAGATAGATGAGAAGAAATGGAGCGAAAAACATATGCGTGGCCTCGTCCCAGGGCTGTCACCAGGTGCTCCAAAACGAGGTCTGAGGAGATGCCTCTCGCTGGTGGGGCACCGGAAGGTATTCCACGCCACTTCCTCCCGCTTCATGCCGTGGCTGAGGATATAGCGAGAGCAAATCGAGAATGTTAGTCGGAATATCGGTACTTACATTGAGACCAAAGGCCTTCGCTTCTGTCGCTGAGATCGGATAATCATGCGTCCAAGTACCCTCAGACAGCTTAGCCGCCAGTTCGTCTGCCCTGTCTTTGGGTACTCTGTCTTCAAGTAACTCACGCACCGATTTTCTGACTTGCGCGATCGCCTTGCGCCCCACATCGGCAAGGATCAAAGTCTTATCGTCGATCTCGGCGATCGGCTTCTGCTCGATGACCTTAAGCAACGACGCGGCGGCATACTGGCCGAGTTGGGGATCGACCGGTCCTACGACGGCGTGGGGCGACATGACGATCTCATTCGCCGCAAGGCAAATCAGCGTACCTCCGGACATCGCGTAGTGGGGTACGAACGCGGTGACCTTGCCACGATGTTCTCGCAGGGCGCGCGCGATCTGCAGCGCTGCGAGCACTAAGCCACCCGGTGTATGCAAGACGATATCGATCGGCACATCCGGACCGGTCAAACGGATGGCGCGCAGGATTTCTTCGGAGTCATTGATATCGATATAGCGGAAGACTGGAAAGCCCAGCAGCCGCATGGTTTCCTGGCGATGCACCATCACGATCACACGCGAATGCCGCTCGCGCTCGAATCGTGCGATGCCACGTTGCCTCGCAGCCTCGAGTGCCTTCTGCCGGATCAACGGCTGCAGCGAAGACGCGATAAAGAACAACCAGATGAGTAGCCACAAGAAGTTACTAGCGTTGCCAGCGTTGTGCGACATTGTGACGAAATCCTCCGGACGACTTCTCTGGGAAAGGCGCCCATTGCGCGTTAACCCTGTGCCTACCTTGCTTCGAGATGACTGATGTCGCGATAGGACGCCGCGTGTAGTTGATGCTTTCTCATAAGCCGATAAAATGTCTTCCGATCGACTTCCGCAGCCTCCGCTGCCCGCGAGACGTTCCCTCCATAACAATCGAGCACACCGCGCAAATATGCCTCCTCGAATCGACTCAGGTAACGCCGCTTTGCCTCTCCAAATGTCATGCCGCCTGTCTCGGGCGCTGCGAGCAGCGTCGGCAAGGTTGCCGAGGCCTCGTCACGCATCAATTCGACGGGAACATCGCTCATCTTGATGATGGTTCCGGGCGCCAGGACGCACATTCGTCGAACGACGTTCTGAAGTTCGCGGATATTTCCCGGCCATCGATATGTCTCGAGGACGCCGAGCACCTCGGGTGAGAAGCTCTTCTGCTCCCCAGCGTCGATTTCGCTATACTTTCGCAGGAAGTGCTCCGCCAGCATCCGCACGTCGCCATTTCGCTCGCGCAGCGCAGGCAGCCGAATCGGAATGACATTCAGTCGGAAGAAAAGATCCTCGCGGAACTTTCCTTCTTTGACCTGCTGATACAAGTCGCGACTGGTCGCCGATAGCACGCGGATGTCGAATTTGATGGTCTCCGTTCCACCGACCCGCCGATGCTCCTTTTCCTGAATCGCACGCAATAGCTTGCCCTGCAACGCGATCGGAATCTCGCCGACTTCATCGAGGAACAGGGTGCCCCTGTCGGCCGCCTCCATCAGGCCGGGTTTACTCCTGATGGCGCCGGTGAAAGCGCCTTTTTCATAGCCGAACAATTCCGCTTCCAGCAGGTTCTCGGGCAACGAGGCGCAATCGACTGCGACAAAGACCCCGCCCGCCCGCGCGCTGGCGTCATGGATCGCCTTGGCTGCCAGCTCCTTCCCGGTCCCGGATTCTCCGCACAAAAAGATATTGGCTTCTGACCGCGCCGCCTTATGTGCCAGCTCCAGCGCATCTCGTAGCGCGGCGCTTTGCCCGAGCATACTTCCGAACATGCTTGAACGCTGACCTCGCGAAGAATTCAGAATCTCCGCTCCGAGCCTCTCCGACCTGACTATCAGTTTGAACAATTTGGGCATCAGGGATCATGAGACGTCCTCCAGAGATGAAGCTGATGCACCGGAGCTAGCGACTCGATTAGAGTGCCGTCTCGATGGATCAGGACGCGCGCAGGTTTGCCGTTTCTTGTTCCGACCTTCTCTTCAAGCGGATCCGGCGCTCGAGACCCGGCGAAGCGCGCGAACCCGCATCAAATGCACTCTATTATCTCTGTCCTTCTGCCATCACCGATTGCACCGCGGTAAGCAACGCCTCCTCGCTGAACGGCTTGGGCAGGAAGCTCACCGCTCCACCACGCAACGCACGCGCGCGAATGCTCTCATCTCTGTGCCCGGTGATGAAAATGATCGGGATCGGGTGGTCGCGTAGCGCCAGCTGATGTTGCAACTCGATCCCGTTCATCCCCGGCATCATTACATCGAGAATCAGACACGTAGTCTGAGACAGATGCTGGGAATTCAGGAACTCGATGGCCGAAGCAAAAGCCTCCGTCGCGAGGCCCATCGATCTGAAGAGTCCTGCGAGCGCGACGCGGACTGACTCGTCGTCGTCGACGATCGCGATAAGTGCCTTAACCTCGCTCGCCTCGGTCCCCTTTCTCGCTTGCGTTAGCGCGGCCTTCTTCGTCATGATCGAGAAAGTAGCGCCGGAGCGAAGGTGGAATCTATTATACGATGGTATAAAACGATCATCTCTTGGTATGGGTGGCGTAGTCCACACAGTCCCCATCGGTTGCGACCACAGCATTACGACCGCGGAACGGAAATTTCTGCTGATAGCGAACCGCGATGCGCTACTATTTCGCAAGTACCAGAGAGGCACTCAGCGGCGCCGGTTGATCCTTAGCGCGTCCCGGTTGGGAGTGCCATGCGTTCGGCGATCCTTACCAAATCCGCCAGCGAGCCGGCCTTCATCTTCTGCATCACGCGGCCGCGCTGGATCTTGACCGTGATTTCGCTGGTCCCCAACTCGGCGGCCACCTGCTTGTTGAGCAAGCCAGATACCACCAACCGCATCACCTCTTTCTCGCGCGGAGTCAGCGCCTCGAACCGCTTTCTCAGGTCGGCAAACTCTCCGCGCTGACTCCGCGTCAGGCGGTCACGGCCGAGCGCCTGCTGGATCGCCTCCAAAAGATCCTGCTCGCGAAATGGCTTGGTGAGGAACTCGACCGCGCCCGCTTTCATCGCGCGCACCGTCATCGGAATATCGCCATGACCGGTGATGAAGATTATTGGTATCGAGATGGATGCTATAGCCATCTCGCGCTGCAGATCGAGCCCACTGAGCCCCGGCAATCGCACGTCGAGCACCAGGCATCCAGGCGCGTCGGGACGTTTACAGCGGAGGAAGTCCTGCGCGGATGCGAATACCTCGACGCCTAGACCGACCGAATTGATCAGGCTGCGCAACGCCTCCCGAATCGAGGCGTCGTCATCAACAACGTAGACGATTGAGTCCGCGTCGCTCATCATGCGGACGCTTCGGCAATCGGAACGGTGAACTGAAAGGTCGCACCATGGTCGGGATTCGCCGCGGCCCACAACCGGCCGCCGTGCGCGATGATGATCGAGCGCCCGATCGATAGTCCCATCCCCATGCCCTCGGGCTTAGTGCTCACGAAGGCGTCGAAGATTCGATCCAGATGATCGGGCGCAAGTCCCGCCCCGCTATCCTCGACCGCGATCAACACATAGCCGTCGTCCTTCTGGGTCTGTGATGAAATCCGCAAGTCGCGCGGACGCCCCTCGATCGCATCCATCGCTTCGATGCCGTTGATGATCAAATTCAGCAGCACCTGCTGCAGCTGCACGTGATCGCCGACCACAGCCGGCAGGTCGGGCGCCAGGTCGGTCCGATATTGGACCCGATGGGCGGCCATTTCCCTGCGCGCCAGGCCCAGAGTCTCGTGAATCAGATCATTCACTTGCACCGAACCTCGCTTCGAGGGGGCTTTCCTGACCAGCGCACGAATCTCCTTGATCACTTCGCTGGCGCGATTGCCTTCCTTGATGATACGGCCCAGCGCGTCGCGCGCTTCTTGCAGATTGGGCGAGTCGTCTCGGAGCCAGCGCACGCCCGCGTTAGCGTTCATCACAACTGCCGTGAGCGGTTGATTCACTTCATGCGCTATCGAGGCGACAATTTCGCCCATGGTTGTCACGCGGGTTACGTGGGCCAGGTCGGCTTGCGATTTTGCGAGTGCTTCCTGCGTGCGTTGGCGCTCCGCGATCTCGCCTAGCAAGTCTTCGTTTGCTCGCGCGAGTTCGGCGGTGCGCTGTTCTACTTTGGATTCAAGTTCCTCATGCGCTTTGAGCAGCGCCTCCTCGACGATGCGTCGCTGGCGGATTTCGCTTCCGAGCTGCTGATTGGCTTCTCGCAGTTGCTCCGGACTCGAAAGCGCGAGCGCTTTCGGAATCAGCGGCACCAGCATCACCGCGGTGGCTACCGACGCCGCGGCAGTGATCGCCTTGATAACACCCGCCAAGCGGTAGGTCCCGTGCCACAACGTCCAAATCTCCATCGCGTGAGTAGTGCCGCAGCCGAGGATGAAGACCCCGAACATGACAAACATCCAGTTGAATGGAAGATCTTTTCGCTTGCGGACGAAGTACAGCAGCATCAACGGAATGAGGTAGTAGGAGAGCGCAATCAATCCATCCGAGACCGCGTGCAGCCAGACAATCTGAGGGTCCCACAAGTAGCAGTACCCATGCGGCATAAAGTCGGAGGAAAACAGCTTGCCGAAAAACTGAGACATCGCCGCCACTCCCTCCCCCAGGTCCAAGTTGCGTAAGGTGCGGTCAGTTTTGGATGACGCGATTCACGACGACTCTCGCAATTCTTACATCGTGACCGTTGTCAAAGGCTAGTAGGAGTCGATAAATTTTTGCGACGCGCGATGTCGAGATGAGGACGCGGCTCTGCTGTTTAACATAACTCTCGATAACCATCACACGTTCTGGAACGGATCCTCGTTTGACTTGGGAGTGCGAAAACATTTCCCGCGATCGGAATTTCCTCGACGCTTCGGATGCGGAACTGTGGAATCGGCCGCACCTGAGTGTGGCAGCCAAGTCCACAGATTATTCCCCTCCGCGATTCGCTATGAGCCGAAGAGTTAGTGGCCGAGCATTTGCTTTCCGAACACTTCGATCTCAAGAGGTCAATCGTGAAAGCACCGGCACGCCATCTTCATTTAGTCTCGATTGCAACCGCCGCGAAACCTTCCGCGTGGATCGTCGGAGAGCGATACCTCACTCGGCGGGACTGGGAAAAGCTGCTGTTGGGTTCGCTGATTCTGCCGGTTCAATACTATGACCAGGTCCGCCGACCTAGGGTGCTTGATGGTGAGCATAAGCTGATGTTCGCGGTGCTCGAAGACGCGATCAACGAATACCTACAGAGCGGAGATCCGCGAAATTTCCAGGAACTCATGCAGCGGCGCGAGCTGGAAAAGTGGTTCGCAGCAGAAGATCAATCGGACATATTCACTTTTGGGAGCCTGTGCGAGACTTTCGGAATCGAACCGCGCGGGCTCTGGAAGTCATTGCAGTCCCGGCGGCGTCTCCAGCAGCGACAAATGAGCGTGCTGAGCTATCGGCGGCCATCCCCTCGACGCGCCATCTGACCTCGGGCGGTAACCTTTCGCGCATAGAACTCGAGCGCGCGACGGGGCCGACTCCTCGAAGATCGGCCCCGTCGCGCTCTTACTTTCCCTTGCCGCAGCAGGCCTTACCTTTACCGCAGCAGTCTTTGTACAGCTTCAGCGATCCACATGGACACGGCAAGATTGGGTGTGGCATTGCGCTACCTCCTTGTCCCCTTCGGGTGCCTTAGACCTCGCAAAACACTAGCTTCTCTGCGTGTCAGCACTCTGCATGCCATCCGAGTTTCGTGCGCTGACGGGACGCGCGAGCAGATGGCAGGTTTTTTGCTCGCTGGTTGGAACGGTCCACACGAGTAGCTCCCCAATCAGTTGCGTCTCGCATGCTCATCATGCTCAGCGGGACAAGGAGGATCTGTAAAATGGATTCGCTTCAAGAGTTAGAAATGCTGCATGGCGACATCGATCGGGCTTTCGAGGAATTCGGCCTCGAGTCCGCACCATTCAGCCGCAGCGGTTTTCTGCCCGGTCTGCTGGCGCGCGGCTATCCACTGGTGAATTTGCACGAGGACAAGGACGACGTTTATGTCGAGGCGCTCGCTCGCGGGCTCGATCCCAAATCGCTGAATCTCACGGTGGTGCACAACACGCTGACCATTGCCGGCGAGAAGAAGAACGCGTCTCCCAATCTCAAGCCGGAAGCCTTCCACCGTCAGGAGCGGGCGAGCGGCAAGTTCGTGCGCACCATCACCCTTCCGGTTGAAATCGAAGACGGCAAGATTCGCGCGGAGTATCGCAACGGGCTGCTACTCATCACGATGCCCAAGGCTGAAAAGACAAAGCCGAAGCAGATCGCCGTCCAAGTCTCCTAGCCGTCAGCGGTTCAAGGTTGCACAGGGTTGGAGGAAAATCATGGCAGAAAAAACAGTACCGGCTCCGGGCGAGCAGCACGGGCGATATGGTAATGGCAACGGCAATCGGGAAGTCACTCGCGCTCCTGAGCGCCACCAACCACCGTCGGTGGATATCTATGAGACTCCGGAGGCCCTCGTCCTCATGGCTGACCTTCCGGGCGTTTCCAAGGAAAACCTTGACGTCCGGGTCGACAACAAGATGCTGACCATTCAGGCGAAAGCCGAGGATGCCATCCCCGGAGACCCCATCTATCGTGAGTTCGAGCTTGGCGGTTTCTTCCGTCAGTTCGAACTAGGTGAAGAGATCGACACGCAGCGGATCAACGCCGAGCTCAAGCATGGTGTGATGACGCTGACATTGCCCAAGGCAGAAAAGGCCAAGCCGAAGCAGATCGAGGTCAAGGTAAGCTGACACAGGCGCAGCGACAACGGCTATATCTCTTCCGACCGGGAGGTCGCTCATATGGCTCACTTAGTACCTGAAACTCTCACAAACGCGCTTACCCACCTGCGCGAAGCCCTACACGGCGCCCTCGATCGTTGGCTTCATCGCCATCGCCAAAGCACCGATGGCATAGCGATCGAAGACGAGGGCGACTCGATTCTGATCGAAGCCACAATGCCCGGAATCGATCCTAAGGACGTGAGCGTCGAGGTTCGAGATGATCGCCTCATCCTTCACGGAGAGAAGAGGATGGACACCGAGAAGCGTGGGAAGGGCTACTACTACGCCGAGCACAGTGTGGGCGCTATCAGCCGAGTGATCCCGCTTCCATTCGAGGTGGACGCCCAGCGAGCCGGCGCCAAGTACAAACACGGAGTTCTGCGAATCGTTCTGCCCAAGAGCGACGAAGCGAAGCAGAAGCAGGTCAATGTCCGAGTGGCCTAGCTGTTCAAACTTGGGTCATCGGTCTACAGCGCCACCGCCGGAAGCCAGGCGAGAGCTAGAGGCTGACATCCACAACGACAGTGAGATTCGTAAGTTAGGGTCAGACTCTGCATGACGAGCTCGCAGCTACTATGGGACGCGAAGTGTTTGTTTCCGCGAGGGGCCCCGACACCTGCAAGTCAATCGCTGCCGTTAACACGAATGTTTGTACAACACGAGGCGGCGGAGAGTGGAGGCCGCGATTGCTCGGGCGCAAGGTAGACATTCTTTGGAAGTAAGGCAGGTTGAATCGTGCTTACAAGAAACTACTACCTGGTCTTAGGATGTAACGTCACGGAAAGCCCTAGCGGCGTCCGCGATGCCTTTCGCGAACTTGTGAAGCACTATCACCCGGATCGTGTCGGACCCGGCGGTACGCCTTTCCTGCAGGAGATTGCTCAAGCATATCGTGTCCTATCCGATTTCGATCGACGTAACAACTACGTTTTAGGACTGAAGCACGCTGGTGAATTTGCGCGCGGCGAGCCGGACTTGATACTCCCCGATACCCACCCCCCGTCGGAAGTCCCGCTGCCGGCCGCCGCGCGCGTTCTCAAGCACCTCAAACTAAGCGGTGCGAGCCTGGAGTTTGTGCGTGAACGCGTGCTGAGAAACTTTGCTCGCGGTGGGCCTCCGGATCATGGGCCCGCCGACCCTATCGACGTGCAAATTGTTCTCGAGCCCGCGGAAGCCGCCCGCGGTGGTCTCGCGCTCGTCTCGCTACCCGCCTATTATCCCTGTCCCGTGTGCAGAGGCTCGGGGCAGGACGATGGCGATCCTTGCCTAGTATGCGATGAGACAGGCGCCGTTGAGGAGAGCAAGACCGTCCGCGTGCCTATCCCTCCGATGGCTGGAGATCTCGATCTGTTTGAAGTTCCACTGCGCGGACTTGGAGTCCACAATTACTACCTACGCCTCCTCGTTCGCAGCGTTAGCGGCTTATCGAGCGCCTGGCGTCGATCGAGTAATCAACCACATTGAAGTCAGGCTCTGAACTCTAAGTCATGGGAGAACCTATATGGTCTCACGCATAAGCAAGTCCGTTCTGATTATAGTGCTGCTGGCGACTATTGCTGGCAGTGCGCCCAACGCCATTGCTCAAGACGAAGTCAAGAAACCTACCGTCAAAGCCGGCTATCTGACCTGCCATGTAGCCAGCGGGTGGGGCTTCATCTTCGGATCGTCACGCGAGATAGCTTGCACCTATTCGGCCGAGCCGAATTACTCGGAGTTTTATACCGGCACGATTTCGAAGTTCGGCCTCGATATCGGATATCTGCGCTCGGGCGTTATGTTGTGGGCGGTGATTGCCCCAACTACCAAACCCAATCCTGGTGTTCTTGCCGGGCACTACGCGGGCGCGACCGCGAGTGCCGCTCTCGGAGTCGGCGCGGGAGCCCACGTGCTTATCGGCGGATTCAATAATTCAATAGCTTTGCAACCGGTTGCGATTGAGGCCCAGAATGGACTCAATGTAGCCGCTGGTATCGATTCGTTAGATTTGCATTTCGTCAGCTCCGTCAAGGTTCAATAGGTAGGTCCTTCAATTGCATGGAGGTTCGCGCTAAGAACGTAAGGAGGAGGTTCTGTGGCAGCTGACAAAAAGCAAGGAAGTACGAAGCCCACTTCGGCGCTGCCGCCAGGCACCCCAGCTCCCGATTTCAAACTTCACACAACGCCCGACCAGGTCGTTGCATTGAGTGAGTTCCGCGGCGCCCCGGTGGTTCTCGCCTTCTATCCGGCAGACTGGAGCCCGGTATGCGGTGATCAAATGGCTCTCTACAATGAGATCCTGCCGGAGTTTCGCCGCTTCAACGCTAACTTGATCGGGATCTCAGTCGATGGCGCCTGGTGTCATACGGCCTATGCGAAAAACAACAAGCTCCATTTTCCGCTTATGTCCGACTTCGAACCCAAGGGTGAGGTAGCCCAGACTTATGGCGTCTACCGGCATGGCGATGGCGTCTGCGAGCGCGCCCTCTTCGTGATTGATGCGAACGGCACCATTCGCTGGAGCTATATTTCACCGATTGGAGTAAACCCCGGCGCCGATGGCATTCTCAACGCCCTCGAAGCGCTTCCTTCAAGTCAGGAGAAGACCAGTGCTAACACCTCCAGTCACCGCGCGTGATCACATTCAGGGTCCCTTGGATGCGAGCGTCGTTCTGGTCGAGTATGGCGACTACGAGTGTCCCTACTGCGCTGAGGTGTACCCAGTCGTGAAAGAGCTACAGCAACAACTTTCAGATCAACTATGCTTCGCATTCCGCAACTTCCCGCTCGCCACAGCGCATCCTCATGCCGAAAGCGCTGCGGAGGCGGCGGAGGCGGCGGGCGCGCAGGGAATGTTCTGGGAAATGCATGACGTGCTGTATGAAAACCAGGAGGCGCTCGAGGACGACAACCTTCTGGAATACGCCTCCGCGCTTGGCCTCGACTTGCGCCGATTCACTCGCGAGATGAACGAGCACGTATTCGCTCCGAAGGTCCGAGAGGACTTCCGCAATGGAGTTCGGAGCGGTGTCAATGGCACACCTAGCTTCTTTATCAATGGCGCGCGCTACAACGGCCCCTTCGACCTTCAGTCGTTCTTCACTGCCTTTGCTGCGGTCGCAGCTTAAAGTTTGCACCGCGACAGCATCGAGTAGTCAGTGAATGGAGGTCTTGCGATGAAAACGATTCTTTCTGTTTCGAGAATCTTACTTACCACTTCGGCAGTCATGGCTCTCGGCCTAGCCTTAGCCACACCACTATTGGCTCAGGAAACGAAGAAAATAGTTGAACGTAACGGTAACAACATTACCGAGATCATCTTTGAGCCTGCGAGCGAGCAAGATATTCCAGTCGATAAGCTCCGCGCGCGTTTGAGCAGGTGAAACAGATTGACCTCGAGGTCGGGAGAGCGATTGCGCGCAATCCACGAATTGTGGAAAACGAAAAATGGATAGCCAAGCATCCGCAGTTGGCAGAGTTCTTCGAGAGATATCCAGGCGCTCGTGACGAGATCGAAGAAAATCCGGGTAACTTTGTCGTACCGTGATCGGTTCACGCTCCTCACAAAGCCATCCCGATGAGTTCTGGCGAGTAAACTTCATGCTGAGTTCCAAGGCTGCGATACGGCACCTAGACGTAGGCGGCGCTCATTTTGCTGGTGAGCGAGGTAGCACAGGACTTTTTCAACGCGGTGCTTCAGGCGGGCGCGGGAGGCCTGCTCTTCGAACGAGCATTTCACGGTCGACGGCACGCTGATCGAGGCCTGGACCGGACAGGGGAGTTTTCAAGCGCGAAACGGGACGACGACCAGCAACCTCGCCCGATGATCCCGGTAACTCGAGCGGGACTTTCATGGTCAGCGACGCAGCAACGCCACGCACCAATCGACCACCGGACCCCCAGGCGCGGTTGGCCCGCAAACGGTCGGGCAAAGAGGCCAAACTCTTGCGACCGGCGCGTCCATGCTGATACCTGACGGCAGTAAACGTGTCGGTAGCGGGATCGTAGTCAAACTTTGCACCGCTGCCACGAGGCGTCTCAATCACGGCGTCGAGATCCATTGAACCGTTAGCTGAACCGTCAGCGAATGTCGAAAGCTTGGTGAGATTGCGTTTCGAAGAGCATTCAAAGGTTGAATCAGATGCTCTAGTCTTCATTCGGCTTGTCTCTCTGGCCAGATATTAGCATTCAAGAGAAGGACTAAAGTGGCAAACATACGTTGGTCATTCTTCGCCCTCGGCATCTTAATGGTGATAGCCATTCTTTGGGATGCGTTTGAAGTGATGCTACTACCTATTCCGATCAAGCGCAGTCTACGGCTGGTAACGCTTTTCTTTCGGATCACTTGGTTGTGTTGGAGCGCGATCGCGCTACTTGTTCGACCGGAGGAAAGGCGAGAAAGGCTCCTCGGGGTTTATGGACCCCTGTCCCTTGTGATGCTTATCTTGCTGTGGGTCATCGGCCTAGTTTTAGGCTTTGGTTTCATGCAATTGGCATTGAAGCTCGGCTCCTTTACGGAGGCTCTGTATTTCAGCGGAACCACATTTGTCACCGTGACTTATGGCGATTTGGTCCCTAGGACTGGGGCGATGAAAGCGGTTTCAATCATTGAAGGGGGCTGCGGACTTGGGTTCTTGGCACTAGTTATTGGCTACCTCCCCGTTCTGTACCAGCTATTTGCGAGCCGCGAGGCGCACGTCATCTTGCTTGACGAGCGCGCCGGATCGCCGCCGACCGCGGCGACCCTGCTGAAGAAACACGCTGAAGATCTCAGTCTTGATTCGCTCGATCAGCTTTTGCGCGAATGGGAACTATGGGCTTCGGAGTTGATGGAAAGTCACACGTCATATCCTATGCTGAGCTACTATCGCTCGCAGTATTCTAATCAATCCTGGCTAGGTGCAATGGCTTTAATAATGGACACTTGCTCGGTGCTCATGGTTGGAATTCATGGGATGCGGACTTTTCAGGCGCGGATGACGTTTTCGGTGGCGCGTCTGGCGATTGTCGAACTCTCGCGGGTTTTGAGTATCACGGAGTTCGAGCAACCGAAGCCGAAGCTGACCTCAAGCCAATTCATCCGGATGAGGGAAACGCTGAAAGAATCTGGACTCAACTTAATCGAAGCTGATGCCGAGTTGCAGCTGGCTAAGTACCGAGCAACGTATGAACCTTTTCTCGCCAGCTTGGCGAAAGATCTGATGGTGTCGCTCCCGGGGTGGGTGTCTAGTGAAGAAGAAACAGCTCGACAATAGATCTGGTCTGACATTCGGCGGCGCAAGAGGTAGTAGAGGGCTGTGATTCATTTTCCCATCATCACCCATTGCGATGTGCGGACGTCCGTACCGCATCGTCGGCGTTCGCGCACCGTTCTCGTGTGTGGTAACAACACGAGGTTGTCTTCGAGGTCGCGAGTGCGTGGCAAGACCGTGGCAACTATAGAGGCGCTGATTCTCTCATCCGCAATGCTGGTGATCCAGGGATGCGTCATCCAGCTCCCGTCAATGCGAGCGGTCCCGGTTACCGATTCGATACCGCGCAAGTGTCCAACAATCATGGTTCGGCTAACATAGTTTGCGTCGATGCCCAGGGTAATCAGTGCATGACGTGCGACTCGGCGGGTAGTAACTGCCACTTCCCGGTGTTCAAACTTCCCTGACCAGTCCTCCGCGAGATCGGGACCCTCCAATCCGCGTCCTCGTAGCCATTCGGAACCGGAGAAACCACGCAGCCTGTGGCCTCGATGGCGAAGAAAGAGAGATTCGAACTGGCGGTGCCGTTTTGTGTCTTCATGACGACAGCTACTGAGAGGGCTCGAAACTGCTCGACGATCTGATGCCGGCCGAATCCGCTTTGTCTCGAGGCAACACTGACCATGCCGTTGCTTCGGGTTTCGTTCCTTCTAGAAAAAATGGAGGAAGGCAGACGGCGCGTCACGGCGGGCTGCACATTAGATCATTCGTCGATCAGCTTCAGGACTGCAGGTTTGCTGCCGGTCTTTGTTGGCGTTCTGGGGCTGTTGATTCTATCTCCCGATACGAGAGCCGGGGATGCGGGAAGCTGTCAGGCCTCATTCAACCCGGAGGATTTCTGCCTTAAGTTTATTACAACGCAAACACAAATCGCAGACTGAATGGCGGATTTCCGCAGTCTCGAGCAAACCCGTCTCTAGCACAAAAATCCTTCGCAAAATCGTTTCTGTATAAAAATTACTTATATCGTATTTTCGAAAAATGGTGATATTAGCGTAATACTATGGGGGGTGCTTAATTTTTCGCGAGTGCGCGGTTTGCGGAAATTCTAAACCTCGCTTAGTTGAATAAGCCAACCTACTATTGAAAACGCTGTTCTAATTCAAAATGATTTGTATTTAGAACCTGCGCTCTCGATACTTCGAGCCCGTTAAAGACCTGGACAGCATCACCTCCACGCGCATCGATCTGGCGTAAGTAGCAGGAAATATTACGAATTATGGTCATCATAAGGAGAATTCAGTGGATCCCAGGCGACAAACTCTGAAGCTCGAATGCGGTGAGCTCCGTAGCATTCACCCTCGGCCCCTCGGACGCGGAATGGGACGAATGCTGTCGACGTGTTTCACTTGGCGACCCGCGTACCCTACGAAGAGTAATGACACACTTAGTAGTTTCCGAGTACGTACACCTAGACCCTTGGGCGGTCTCGACGTGGTGCTCGTCTCGGGTCCGCGTTAATGCTTGGGGTCGGGGGAAAGCGGTCCTCTACAGGAGGGCCTAGGGTTCTCAATCCTCAAAAGAGAAAAATCGGGCGAGAGGATATACCGCGAAGATTTCGAAAGCGTTAAGCGCGACTACTACCGAGAGCGCATGTGGAAGCGTAATGAGGCTCCATGAGTTCCACCGAAGCGGGGCGGTCGAAAGCATAAGGGTCTTATCAACACGTCCAAGCGCGCCAAGAGCTACTTCAAAGCAAGGTTCACCAGACAGTTCTACCGGACGGCCTTGTTCTCTACGGTGGGGCGCGCTCTAATGCTTGCCTGACAAGATAGCGGCGGCTATACGGCGGACCTCCGGCTCTCGAAGGGAGCTGTACGCGGCTGGGTGAGGGTGAAAATGCGACGGCGTCAGAAAACATTAGAACCTGAACAGAAATTGAAGAAACTGGTTGCCGAGGCGAACTCGTCCACGCGGCCTGATCAGTGCGCTCAAGAATTGGGCGAGGTGCTCTGGAACCTTCATGAAGAATAGGCCGCAGCGTTTGATAGGAGACTTACTGCTTTCCACGCCTTCGCTCCTTCATGCGGCCCTTGAGGCCGAAAAAGAGCGGTCCCGACCAGAGGGTGCCGGTGATGACTCGTGCGACCTGCGAAAGGGATCGGTAGTTCTTCTCGCGGTAGAGCACCCCATGGTCGAGTACCGTGACGCGGTGGCTTTGGCCCCGCCAGTCTCGGATAAGAACGGTGCCGGTGGATGGTTTGGTAGCCGGTCTCTCGGGCGGCCGGACCCGGCACGCGGTAGAGGTTTCGGCAACACGTTCCAGCATGGTGCGCACGGAGGGCTTGAGTCCACCCAGGGTCTGCTCTTGCAACCGATATGCGATGGCCGAGATGAGCAGCTGCTTGCTGCTGCGCCCCGGTGGGGCACTCCTATAGATCGATCGCCAGCGCTCTTTCAGTTGGTCGATTGTCAGATCGGAGAGGGCTGCAATCCCACGTGAAAGCTCGCTTGTAGGCTTAAAAGATTCCTCATCCATGGCGGTCCGACTCCTCGACGGACAGAGACACACATGGCTCGTTTTCCGACCCGCAGCCAGTCCTTAGAAGCCAGAGAGAGGCCTCTGAGCCCTCACTCTCGTTTCGGAGTTCTTTGATTCGCTAAAACCGGAAGCGCTGCTCGAGGGCCAACGACTGGAGCTCACTGATGGGACCTACCGAATTGTTCTCGATTTTTGCGGATAGGATTTTAGAGTAACTTGTTGCAAAGCCGACTCATCGCTGAGACGATAGTGGGGACTTTAACAAGAGGCTGGGGAGGGTATTTTGGACATTCAGGGTATTGTCGCAGAGCTAAGGAACGAATTTAACCGGATCGGCGAAGTCATCGGGCCGCTTGAGGGAAACGCTCCCGCGAAAAAGCGGGTAGGGCGCCCGCCAGCATCTGCGGCAGAGAAAGTTCAAACAAAAGGGAGAGGTCGTGGCCTCACTGCGGCCGGCCCCGAAAACTATCGGAAGCAATGAAGCAGCGATGGTTGCAAAGGAGAGGCTAGCAAGTCGAGCGCCAATGTGGTTGCGCCGACTACACCAGGAAAGGCGGTGGTGGTATGTCGGCCCAAGGCAGAAAGAACATTTCCGAAGCTATGAAGAAACGTTGGGCAGAGAAGAAACGAAAGACCTCCTAGCGCCGTCTAGTCTCGAATCTTGGCTTCGCGCCTTCAACGTCGGACCTGGGCGGCAAACTCGTAGCCCAACTGGCTGGGGCTCCAGCTCAGAGTGGACGATGGCGGCGGCAGGAATATTTTCTCCCACTCGCCGCGTCGGAAGGTGACGATCTCGGGGGTTGCTCCGACCGAATTCCAGATCAAATTCAACACTTTTCCTGAGCCTTTTTCCCACAGTTCCAAACAAAACAAACCTTGCGAAAGTAAACCTAGGTTGAACTGTTTGCGTAACTTCGGCGGCACCTCCTCCTGAATCGAGACGGTTATGAGGAAGACCTCATCTTGGTACATGAGCACTTCCGGCCCGTTTGCCAGGCGCTGCCGGCGGGCGTGTTTGCGCATGAAGCGCAATACGATGTTTCTAATCTTTGTTGCGCGGGCCAGTTTCGCTTTCGCCTTCGGAGTCATGGTCGCGGACCTCCTCCACGGTCAGGACACATGGCTCTTTAGGCGGCGCAAAGCCAGTCCAGGCGCCGATCCGGATTCCGCCCTCCGTCGCCATCCGTATGGGCGGCACTTGGCGTTATGATAGAGACCGGCCGATTGGCACCCTTTTGCTGCGATTCGCTTATTTTGCAAGCTCGAATTGCTTGAAGGTCTCGGGTACTACACTGACGTGCTCGACCATCTCGGTCTTGAGGCCCAGATTCAAAGTCTTCAGCAGCGAGCACAACTGCTCTCCGTCAATCAACTCTATCTGGGGAGCACCATCGCGAGTCGCTTCGTGGGTGGCGTCTGTGGTGAAGCGCCCAGTGGTGATGAACAGTCCCTTGTCGGTGCGACCGACCATGGCTCCGCGAAAGTCTCGAATCGCACTCGAACTGACTCCGCCCCGGTAGCGCTTGCATTGAAAGAAAACTCGGAATGAAAGGAGGTTGACCCGCAACAATCCTACTCCATCGATCCCGCCATCCCCGGACTTCCCGGTCACCTTCACGTTGACGAAGCCGCACTCGCGCAAAATACGCTGCGCCAATCGCTCGAACGCGTCGGGCGGCATCTCCTGGAGCACCGAAAGAAGTTGGTTTCTCCAGTCTTCACTGGTTGCTTCTGCGTCTGGTAACTCCGGCTCACGATCGTCAGGCGCGGCTCGATGCTTCTGATACATACTGAGTACTTGACGAACTACCTTTTTTATATCCGCCTCGGTTAGCGCCCTTCCCGCCGGAGTAACGAACCACACACTCCGTTCGCTGCTGTCGATGGCTCCCACCTTGCGGAGATAGACGCGAGCCCACTGCAGACGATAGTCGAGCTCCGTGGCTGGACCTTTGCCGTGGGGCAGATTCTGGATCTCATCGGGTAAACTCAGGATCTGGATTACCCGCGTGAGCAGTTCCTGATTGGAGGCCGATCCGTCCGAATCCTTGAGCGCCACCAGGGTCGGCCACATCAATTGGTCGAAGGTTGGTACTTGGTCTTTCTCAGCCATACGCTACTCTCGCTCGGCCGTGGGGTGTCGGCTCGACTGCCGCTCGCGCAATATATCCCAATTCGGGATATCCTGAACAGGAATATACGCTCGCGTTTCGATGCCCGCGGCGGGACGCTCGATGCGCAGCCTCCATTCGGAGGCATATCAACGCTTCCTTTTTCGACTCAGGGGCGCGCGCGAACAAGCGAAATTAACCCAGGTGGAAGCCGCCCGGCGCCTCGGTCGACCGCAGTCCTACATCTCCAAATGTGAGTCCGGGGAGCGGAGGGTTGATATCATCGAATTAATGGAGTTTGCGGCGCTCTATAGAAAACGGCTTGAGTTCTTCGTCCGTTAAAACATCTTTTTGGCCCCTATCGTTGGGCGGATCGAATAAGCATGGAGGTGTAGCCGACGGTGATGACGGCCCCATGGCCGTAGAAAGATTTGACCTTCCAGTTTGAACCTCCAGGTCAGTGCGAACTTGGCGTTGTTTCCAAGTAGGACGGCATGTCGACCCGGGATTCATGGTCTAGGGCGATCGCGGCAGTTCGTGTCGCTAGTGGTGAAGTCGAACACTTGCGAGCAACAAATCCTAAGTTTTTATTCAACTTCGCCGGGCCTCCTCTAGATTGGCAGCTGGACGGACGTGCATACAGGCAACCGAACCGATCAAACGATACCGAAGGTTCGAACCCCTCCCTCTCCGCCAATCAGTTCCCCGAGTTTGAGATTCTCCGTGAGGTCTCCAAGAAATCCGCGCACGTCACGCCATTCTGCCTCTCTAACGGAACCAGAGAAATACCGAAAACGACGCGGTTAAGGCGCGAAGGACCAACAATCCGCTGCGATTAAGCACGCTTTCATTCGATCGATCGAGTCAGCGGCGTCGGGATACTATCGGTGCCGTGTGGGCGAACGAAGTATCGCCGCCACGGGCCGATGCGGAAGTACCCCATAGTGCCGATCGGACGGAATCCATTCCGGCGAGTATTGCTCATTGCGCCCAGATCCTCCGGCACGGCTACGCTTAGGCGGCGGCGAAAACCCTCTGCCTCGAGCATCGGCCTGAGGATCCGGGCTCGGGCGGCTGGCAGGTGCTGGCCGCGGTGCCGCGGGTCGGTAAAGGAGTCGTAGCCGTAGATCTCGTCGGGCGCCAGCGAGATCTCGCAGCCAAGAGAGCGGATGAAGGCCCTACCAGTCACCAACCAGAGTGCGGCAACAACCCGCCCGCGATCGCGAGTCACCCAGCATCGATGACCGGTGCGGAGCCGCCTGCCGGTCTCCTCGGCGCTCTGGTCGGGCCTCAGCGAAAGATACTGGTCGATCTCGTTCTCGCGGAGTTCGCTGAGATCGATCTTGGGAATGGATTCCAGCGGCGGCAGCGGACGGTTGAGAACGTCCTCAATGAACAGAACCCGACGGTAGACCGTCTCGCCGAGAATCTTGATCCACAAGACCTTGAGCCCTTGGTTCCGCGCTATCTCGATTGCGCGGGCAAGGGCCTGGCGCAGCGTCCAACGGCGCATCCCGCCACCCCGTTTCTCTGATCTCGCCGGCCGATGAAACATCAGGTTGAATCTCTTAGTTTAAACGGATGAACTTCGCTCCGAGCAATGAAGCGCTGTCAAGCCGCTGCGCTCGCACTTGTGCGGCGCGTCCTGGAGAGTGCGGTGCAGGAGTGAGACTTTAGCTGCTTCCGAGCTGGAGTAGCTCAAGCGGTGCGATATGCGTGCCTGCCGCCGGCGAGCCCAAGGCGCCCCATGACGAATCTTGATACTCGGAACCAAATGAATTTCTATACCTCTCATCGTTTGTACGGCTGTTATCTGCAAAACGGAACAGACCAGGAGCTATTGTGTTAAACAGTTCTGAGCAGATTGACCATCTCAAGCTTTCGGCCAAGCACGCGGGGCTCGGCGCTCAGCCTCGGCATATCGATCACGGGGCTTCATATGATGTTCGGCGACGAGTGATGTTCGGCGACGAGATCAACGCGAAGCTCGGCGTGCCGAAGGAATACGCCCACATCGCGATGATCCCGATGGGCTATCCGAAGGAACGCTGGGGGCGTCCCGAGCGCAAGCCCGCGCTCTCAGTGACGTTCTGCGAGAAGTGGGGAGAACGCCGCGACTCGGTGCCGGAAACCTAGTGTTTCAGCGCATCGCACAACGCGCCCGCCTGGCGGTTGGATTTCGAGAGTTTATCCGCACGCCTATCGGCGTCGATGCTGCGGCGGCGGAGATCAGACGGCAGCTAACCGCGCGCGAAGACAACTTCCTGAACTACGCCAAAAAGCTCATATACGATGTTCCATCGAGTCCATATCGGCGTCTGCTCTTGTGGGCGGGATGCAAATACGGAGACCTTTGCGCAAGCATTCGATCGCGTGGGCTCGAGAACACGTTGGAGAAGCTTCGCGATGAGGGCGTCTATCTAACCCTCGAGGAGTTCAAGTCGCGAAGCCCGATCTCCCGCAACGGTTTGCGCATCGAGACTCACGAGACTGATTTCGACAATCCCTTTCTCCTGCGCGGGCGGCTGAGCGGCGAGACCAGCGGCTCGCGCGGAAAGACCTCGCTGGTCACTTACGACTGGGATTTCATTGCTCACGAGGCAGCTCACGAAGCGATTCTCTATTCGATCCACGATCCGGGAAACAGACCGTTTGCGCTTTGGTACCCGGTACCCCCCGGCATCGCCGGCATCCACAATCTCCTGATGAGCCTCAAGCTCGGTTCCGTGCCGGCGATGTGGTTCTCTCATTCGCCATGCGGTATTCGCGAGACATCGATCGAGACGCGTCTCGCTTTGGAATTCGTCATCTGGAGCGGTCGCATTGCCGGTCTTGCAGTGCCGCGTCCCACATTCGCGAATCTGTCCGTCAGCGAAGCCGCCATGCGGTGGCTGGAGAGTACCGTAAAAAAGCATCGACGCGCGATGCTGCGGACATTCGCGAGTTCAGCCGTGCGACTGGCGCAAACGGCTCTTGCGATCGGGGCCGATCTCCGCGGCGGGCTCATCTTCACCGGTGGTGAGCCACTGACCGAGCCTCGGCGCAGATTCATCGAGTCAGCGGGGCTGGAGGTTTATCCTCGCTACGTCACGACGGAGAGCGGGCTGGTCGGCGCCGGCTGCCCCTCTCGATCGGTTAGTGACGATATGCATTTCTATTCGGACCTATTGGCGCTCATACATCTCGATCGCAAAACTTCCTCGGAGGAACACCAGCCCGGCACCCTCCTCTTCACGGCGCTCACCATGCACACTCCCAAAGTTCTGCTCAATGTCGAACTTGGAGACTCCGGTGATCTGAGCAGTAGGAGTTGCGATTGCGCGTTTGGCAAGATCGGTCTCAATGTCCATCTCTCCAATGTCCGCAGCTATGACAAACTCACAATCGAAGGGATGACGATTCTCACCGCGGAACTCGACGCCATCATCGGTGCGGCGATTGAGAAGGCGGGCGGGCCGCCCGATTCCTATCAGTTCTGGGAAGAGCAGGATTCCTCGGGCCTGCATCGCCTCGTCGTCGCGGTAAGCCCCGAGGTGCCAAATCTCGATGAAGGCAAATTTATCGGGAACATTATCGATGAGCTGCGCCACGGTGGACGGCGCAAGGCGATGGCGGCCGAGTTCTGGGCACAGGCAGCTTCGTTGCGCGTGATCCGCGAATCTCCCGAATCGACCGCCGGCCATAAGATGCATGCACTGAAACGGGCGCAGGCATCGGCTCAGGGCGCACCTGATCGACCTGTTTGACGCAGGCGCTCATCTCGAAAATGCATCGAGGAAATGACGACTGGACGTTTACCGGATTCGTCGCGCTCGGTTTCCTCCAGCGCCATGTAGTGCAGGCTGACCTCGATCGAAGGACCGAGCGCCTCGCGCAGGCAGCGCTGCAATTGTGCGTCACTATCGCTGGTGGCGCTGTCGCTGCGGACCACTCGCACCTCGACCTTCTCGGGAACGTGCTGGACGAATTGCAGAAAAGCGATTCCGGGAATGATGGCGGGCAAGGCAAACAGCGCGCTTTCGACGCGGCCCTCGGGCGTGACGATGGCCGAAGCGATACGGCCTCGCACGCCGCGCACCACGGGAAAATTCCGGCTGCATCGGCAGCGCGGAGGATTGGAGAAAACCTCGATCAGGTCGCCGATTTCATATCGCAGCAGCGGCATCGCGCGATTGTAGAGCGTCGTGCCCACAGCCGTCGCGAGTTCGATTCCCGCTTCTCCCGAAGGTTTGCGATCGAGCAATTCGAGCAGGCCGTAATCCGACAGAACGTGATAGCTGCCGTCGAGGCATTGCGCGATACAGGCCGTGCGTTCCATGTGCCCGTAGCAATCGAGCAGTGGACATTGAAATGCGTTTTCGATCGCAAGCCGCATCTCGCGAGTTACGGTTTCTCCGCCTGAAAACACAGCGCGCAGCGGACGAATCGCAACGCTCGCGGCCGGAAGCAGTTGCGCCAGATGATAGAGCGCCGACGGTAATCCCTTGAGGTATCGCGGCTTGAACCGCGCGAGCATCGCGGCGTATTCGCCGGCATTCGCGCCGCTCAGCCGCATCGAGTTCATCAGCAAACGTCCATACGGCCATTGGACATCGAAGTCCCGTCCCTCGAGCCGCGGACGGCGCAGGAAGTGGACGGAAGCAAGTTCCGCAAAGCGATCGCCGAGCCGATAGCCTGCCCAACTCCAATGACGCCAGTAATGCGCGAACTCCAGCGCATTCGAGTCGCGATCGCTGTAGAACTCCAGCGGCAGGCCGGAGGTGCCGCTGGTGAGTTCGCGTCGCGGGCGATAGCGCGTCCAACTCTCTGCGCGCATCGAACCACCCTCGCGTTGCACGATCTCGCGCGTGAGGCGCGGCAATCGGAGCAAATCATCGCTCGACCTAACGTCATCGGCGCGCATTCCCAGCTCGGAAAACATCCGCCGGTAATACTGAACATTCGCAGCCGCATGAAGGATGATGCCTCGCAGTCGCGCGTTGTAGTACTCGCGCACGCCGTCCTCATCCAACCACTGGGTTCGGGCTAGGGTGCGGTGCATCCGCAGAATGGCGAGGGGAGAGAAGAATTCGCGCAGCGAGAAGTCGATAGCCACCTGTTTCGGGTCCGGCACGGAGATTATCAGTGCGATACTGATATGCTCAAGCAGTGGCGCTGCTCCGAGCCCCGCAGCATAAGCGCCTTCGGAACCGATTCGGCCGTGACATATATATCAATAAAAAGCGTTTGTCCGATGACCGGACCAACGTGTCATGCGAAAGTCGGCTTCAACCTGCCTGGCGGCGGGTTTCTTCGATGAGGATCTCGGCCACACGACGCAAACCACCGAACTGCGATGCGTACTCGATGCCGGCATAGGCTTGGATAGCTTTTCCTCGCTTGGACGAGAAGTGCCAATCGGCACCAGCAGAGTTGACTTCGATAACGAACAGCCGGCCGCTCGGCATTTCGCGCAGAATGTCGACGCCGAGGAATGCGATATCGAGGAACGCCGCATGCGCGCGCTCGGCGAGAGCGATAACTTCTCGATCGTTATCCAGCGTGAACGAGCAACCTTGGTGGGTGGCGGTCACAGATGAAGTTGTGAAGCTCTCCGGCCCGAGGATCGGTCGGCGCTCGTGCGAGCCTTCGGCGCGCTGCGAGTAGAGAGCACGTCCGAAAAGCGTGCTCACTCGATAGGATACCGGCCAAGGTCCGGTGTAGATGAACTCCTGGGCGATAATACCAGAGCGGCTTGCGAAGCGCACCGGTGTGTTCGCCGGAGCCCAGCGCACCCGTCCCGCGCGTCGGATACGAACATCGGCGCCAAGACCGCCATAGTCGGGCTTGCTCACCACATAGCGGCCGAGGTCGGCAACGTCAGGTGAATGCCTTCGCGTCAACAGACGCCATCGCGGAACCGGGATTCCGATAGCCTGCATGCGGCGATACTCCTCGCTTTTCGGAAGTAGCTTGCTGCTGCGCACAACTCCTCGGAGTGGATGGTAGAAGAGCAGTCGGCGCAGCGCGAAGATCAGCGTCGGTCGAGTAAAAATGGAGTAGCCCAGCTGACTGGAAGGTGCGTCGAAAAGTGGGATCGGGCGAATGTCCGGAGCCATTTGCCGGCAGTACGCCGCGACTTCGCAAAAGTCGCGTAACACAAAGCGCTCGCGCCTGCGCGAGACCATGACAAGGTTGCGTCGAATCGGCCGGGCCGTTTCGATCGATTTGGAGTCAGGCAAGGTCTGCGTCAACTCTCCATCCCTATTGCGCCGCAAATAGTGGCTCAAAATTTAAATGCTTGCGAGCCAGTCCGGCGACCCGCTAGGTCACTCTCGCTTGACAGAGAACTTGGAGAAAGTGCGGGGACCGTTATTGAAGGGTTTGATGTTCAGAAGCGCGTGGTTCGGCGACAGGATTCGTGCCCGGAGAATCTCCGACGACGCAGGCTCCATGGCGGGACAAGGAAGCGGCGCTCTCTCGGTGACGATGGGTCGTTTTGCCTCGCTTTGCAGCGATACCCTGATCGCTCCAGTTAGTTTCCCTGATGTTCCCGGAAATTTCCCTGCTCTTCAAAATAATTCCCTGCTACAAAGGTCGGGAATCCGCTTTTCGCTACGAATTCTGTAAAGCTATCCGGGCACTATTTCGGTGGTCCCACCTGGGGCGCGGTAAGAGTCGCCGACATAACGAGCGGCTACCGGCGAAGCTGGCGAAGCGAGGAGGCTTCCATATCAGCTTCAATCTGCAAGCTGCGAGGGTCTCGCGAGATTGTGGCAACGGCGAGGGTGCGTCCACCCTGTTTGTAGGTGACGGCACAATCCCTCGCTTCCAGGTTTCCATCGATTTCGACGGCATCCCATTTTTCTGCGTGACCAACATACTTGATGGCAATGTCGTAGTGCGAGCTCTTCCGATTTGCGCTTCAGCTCCTCGGTACGATGTGCGAGTTCGGCGCGCACCTCCGCAATCTTTTCGACTGCCTGACGGCGCGCAGCCTCACAACCACACCTGTTCGTATCGGAGCTGCATCCGCAGAAGCGCTTCATGGGCGTTCAGGTTCAGTTTCATCGGGTTGCCGACGAGCGCAGCTTGTTTTGCCGAGACCGATCCGATGTAGTTCAGTCGACCGGAGGCTGCTTCTTGTTCAGACTCCTGGGGTCGAATGGCTTCGGCAATGACGGAACATAGTTGACGTTTCCGCTGAAATGAGAACATGAGGGGCTGGTCGGCCCGTTCGGGCAGTTCCAGAAGTTCGCCGGCGCGTTGACGATTCCCGCCCCCGCATTCAGGATCCCGAGGCCCGTCCCGTCGAGGTTGTTGTACGATGCGCTGATGTTGCTCGCGGCGGTCCCCACGAAGATGTCGATATCCTCGTCGCGGATGGTGTTCCCATAGATCGGCGCTTCCGCCAGCGGCGACGCCCCCGCCGTTTCGTCGGCGAAGACCACGATGCCGGTGGTTTCGGTCGAGCCATCATCGGGAGCGTTGCCGCTGATGAAATTGCCCACGATCGCGTTGTTGTTCAGATTCTGCGCCGGCGCGTGGCTATGCAGCGCGACTCCGGGGAGACCGTTGTTTTGCAGCACATTGTTCGCGATCAGATTGCCGTAAGCCGCGGTCCCCGGCGTCGGGGCGAAAATACCGACCCCCGCGCCACCGTTGCCAATCGAGGTGTTACCGATCACTGAGTTGGCGAATACCCCGGGCGACGCCGCACCGACGTTCGGGCCTCCTTTACATCCGGTCGCGTCGGTCGAGGTCATCACGCACGGCGGATGCGACGGCAGGGTGATGCCGCAATCGGTCGCGTTGTTCTGCACCAGGTTGGCGCTGATGAGGTTGTTCGAGGTCGCTCCGGTTTCATCCGTCAAAAGAATCCCGCCCTGGTTGTTTTTCACGATATTGTTCAAAATCAGCGAGTAGCTGGTGCCGAGCAGATGCACTCCTTCGCCGCAATCTTCCTGCTCGAATGGAAACGCGCCCGGACAACATGGAATCGTATCTGGCGAGCAGGTTGGCGGTCCGAAGGCCAGCGATTGGTCGTTGTTCATCACGGTGCTGTTCTTCAGCGTAATGTTGGAGGAGTTTTCGATCAGGATTCCTTCCCGCATCGCATTGGCGGCAGTGATCTCTTCCACCACCATCGGTCCGGTGACACCGGTTATGTAGATGGCGTGCGCCAGTCCGGTCGCGTCGATGGTAACCGCTTTGCCATTCGCGCCGCTGCCGGTCAGCGTGATCGCTTTGTTGATTACGACTTCTTCTTTATAAGTTCCCGAAGCAACTTGTACCCTATCGCCCGCCACTGCCTGGAAAACCCCGAGCCCAATCGTCGCGGCGCACGAACTGCTCTTCGGGTTGACGCATACCGTCGCCGCGTGCGATCCGCTGGCGAACGCCAGCAGCAAAATCGCCGCTGCCACAAATAGTAGAAATAGCCTGCCGACCAAAAATGGACGATTCATTCCTTCCCCTTCGAAACTGCGAGTCTCATCGATCACGTCGGATCTTTAATTGAGATGGAGTCTTCGCTTGATTAGCAAATTGCGTCAGCAATTGCCAAGGAAAGCGCTAAAACACTTGGCTTCCCTGGTGTGCTTCTGTGAGCACGTAGGTAACATCGATGGATGCCATCGCGTCGCCAACCTGCTGATCAGCTACCGTGGCTTGCAGTACATAATCGGAAGAGCCGGTATCAGTCACTGCCGCAAACATCGACGACTTCTGGAGCGCGGTTACTAGTGCCCAATGAAAATCCTTGTTCGATACCCGTTCACCACGCGTTAGAAACGAGGGTTCGCTGCCCGCTACCGGTGGCACATCAACAGTCTTCCGCGCGAATGGGGATGCGCCAAAAGAAGAGTCGGGTTTGATGTCGGCGACCATACCCGCCCGGTTGAGCGATATGGCTACCGGTGGTGAGGCCGCAGGGGCTCGGCCCATTTCGCAGCCGAGGCACGCAAGACATACCAGGAGCGCTATAGCCTGTACGCTGACCGCCGATAAGAAGCCAGTTCTGTTATAGAGCGGCAGCCTTGCCGATCGAGCCACCTTCCCTCTCCATTGTGGACTGATCATACGACTTTGACGGGTCGCAACGAAGAACTAGACAAGAGCGCGAGGGGGAAGAATCCCCCTCGCGCTCCCCCCGTTCAGTAGCTCCCGGCGGGGCAGTTTTACTTCGGCGACCTTCCGCGAAACTGGGTCACGATTCAACCGGCGTTGACACCGCGGGGCCGGTCTCATGTGCCGGTCCAGCGAAAGATCGGCGACCCAACCGCTTGAACTTGCCGTTCTCCTCGCGCAACTGGCGCAGCTCGCGCAACTCGCTCAGGCCTAACCCCGCATAGCGCTTCTTTGGAGCTATCCCGTTTCGGTGGATAGGTTTGGCTTGGGTGTTGAATGATTTTAGCAGCCTCCGACTTTTCGCATTAGTATATGGCGAGGGGAACAAAGGAGGTATATCCGAGAGGTGTGGTAATAGAGAAAAGGCGATGTAGCCTTCCGAGTTGACGAGACTCAGCCGGGGAACCGGCAGGAAGGAGGACACCGCCGATGCAAAGCATAAACCGAGCAGCACGCCGTCGGTCAAGAAGACCCAAACGGGGTAGCTCCAGGAAGGCGCTGCGCACTACCAATGCACTGGAGCGGATCAATGAGGAATTCCGTCGGCGCACCAAGACCCAAGCCTCATTGCCGGGTGAAGATGCCGTGCTCTTGTTGCTATACGGCCTACTGCGCAGCGGTCAGATCGTGCTGCGGCGCATCGATGGCCGCCATGATATGCCCAAACCAAAAGCTCAATTGAAGGCAGCGTAAGAGACAGTCAGGTAGGAACGGAGGCAGCGAAACATGGACCTGAGGCAATTGCGGAACCGAGTTCGAGGTGACGTCACCACACCGGCGGACGCCGGATACGAGAGCTTGCGGCGCTCGATGGTATGGAATCGACTAGCGCCCGAGCAACGTCCTGGGGCGATCGTGCAAGCCGCCTCTGAGCAGGACGTGGTGGAAGCGGTCAGATTTGCGCGCGCTGCCAGGTTGAAGATCGCCCTGCGCGGCGGTGGTCACAGCTGGGTTGGCTTCTCACTGCGCGACGGGACTCTGCTGATCGACCTCGGCCGACTGAACAGTGTGTCGATTGATCGCGATTCTCAGCGTGCCGTGATTCAACCCGCGGTGCGCGGCCGCGAACTGAACCGGTCGCTCGCCGCTCAAGGGTTAGCCTTTCCGGTTGGACACTGCCCGACGGTTCCGATGAGCGGATTCATCCTGAACGGTGCGCTGGGATGGAATTTCAACGAGTGGGGGCCTGGCTGCTTCAGTGTCGAGGCGGCAAGGGTGGTTACCGCCGCCGGCGATGTGGTCATCGCGAGCACGGAGGCGAATCCGGATCTACTGTGGGCGATCCGTGGCGGCGGCCCGGGATTCTTCGGTGTCGTGACTGAATATACTCTCAGGCTGTATCCTAGGCCCAAAGCGATCACGACCAGCAGTTACTATTATCCGCTCGAACACGTTGAGGAGGTCGGCGCCTGGGCTGGCGGCGCGGCACGAAACCTGCCAAAACGAGTCGAGCTGACGATCTTCGTGGCCGCGGCTCCTCCGCCGATCGCTGATCGATGTGCTTCTCAGCGCGGCCGCGCCTGTGTCGTAAGCGGCACCGCATTCGCCGAGAGTGCGGGCGAGGCGGCTTCGATGCTCAGGCCCTTGGATAGCTGTCCCGCGGCCAACGCATGCATGTTGGAGGAACGCAACCTCTCGACACCGATCGACGCGCTGCATGACATGGGCGCTATGCTCTGGCCAGAGGGCCATCGCTACCTCGCGGATACGTTGTGGACGAACTCGCCGCCGGGGGAGGTGCTTGCGGCCTCGCGCGATTGTCTCGGGTCCGCGCCGTCGTCGAAATCATTTGGGGTCCTTGTTCTGTCTACCGGCGAGCGCGCACCCTTGCCCGACGGCGCCTACTCGATGGCGGGTGATGCACTGGCACTTTGCTACGCAGTCTGGGAGCGCCCCGAGGACGACACGGCCAATGCCGCGTGGCATCGCGCGACCATCGTAGTGCTCGACCGCTATGCGGTCGGCCATTATGTCGGCGAATCTGACATCGCGGCCGATCCGCGGCGCGCCGAGCGTTCGTATGCGTGGCCGAACTGGGAGCGCCTGCAGGCGCTGCGGCTCAAGTTCGACCCGGACGGTCTGTTCGTTGGGCATTTCGCCCCGTCGCAGCCGGACGCCGGGCGACGTTAGGCTGTCGGCGCCCTGCGAGATTGGGAGAGTACTTATAATTGTTATTATAGATGATGGGGACCTATCCGACCGGCAAACCAACGCCGAGGGTCGGCAACCGCTTGGGCGCCGGACCGCTGGGAGACATCTTCAAATGTGCTCCGTGCGGTCCCAAACGATTCAAGCCCGAAGAGAAGGTGCGCATCATTCGTCACGAACAGAGTCAGGGACGGCTGATCGCGATGACCGGCGACGGAACCAACGACGCTCCTGCGCTGGCGCAGGCCGATGTCGGCCTCGCGATGCATTCCGTGACGATGCCGCCAAAGAGACTGCCAACCTGATCGACCTCGATTCCGATCCGACCAAGCTCATCGATTTGGTCGCGTTGGGCAGCAGATGCTGATCACGCTGGCGCGCTTACCACCTTCTCGATCGCCAACGTTGTCGCGAAGTACTTCGCCATCATTCCGGGCGTGTTCATGCTCGCGTTGCCGGGGCTGTCTGCGCTTAACCTGATGCGGCTCGCGACGCCGCGGACTGCGGTTCTTTCGGCACTCATCTTCAATGCGCTGATTCGGGGCCGACCCGGCCCAACCACAGTTGCTTGACCTCAGGGGAGATGTTCACGGGGTACGTTGTGGCACAGACCTTGACGGAGTACGGCCTTAAGGTGCTTGCCGTCACCCCGCTATGGCCTTTGTTCGGCTCAGCGTGTTCAAGGGACGATCTGTTCGAGTAATTGCTGCGCAATCCCCGTCGAGGGCTCAGGTTAGCGCCCGGCTGCGCCCTTCTTCGGCGAAGAAATCGTCGAGCGATCGCAAATTGGATAACAGCGTCTTGTGACTCTGGAGAAAACTGAAGGTTTTGTTTGAGTCGTGGCCCAGTGCAGGCCACTGCGCGATCAAAGCACTGCGTTTCCGCGACATACGCCACCATCCGCGAACCCTCGCAAGACCCGAGCGCGCACGGATAACGCCGCATCCGTAGTCGATATCCACCGTCCGGTATTCGAGGTTTGGGCGTGCGAAGACGAAATCGAGGTAGGCTTGGTAGGTCACCCCGCACCAATCGCCCACGCTGAAGTTCGGACCCGCAAGCTCAGCGGTCGGGGGAAGACAGTCGTGCACCACGATGGTGCCGCGATCGGTGAGCAAGCCCAGCGCTTCGGTGAGATCGCGCATCGAAGCACCATACTCGTGCAGCGGATCGACCAGGATGATGTCGTAGCGGTAGCCCCGCTCGCGTATCACCCGAGATGCGACCGTCAACCTGTACCTGCAAGAGACGCTAACCTTTCTTCTGCTGACTTCAGAAGCTGGAGTAGCGTTGACGCCCGCGGCGGTATCCACGCAGAGAGCGCATAAGTAACGAGTAGGCTTGTGCGCACTCCGCTGCTTAGACGAGCAATTCCAGCGTGCGCCGCAAATAGTTGTCCCCCAAAAGGCACCGATCATATTGATGAGATATCGGCACCATCTTGGAAGCATCGGATCGTTATCTACAAATCACCGCCGAAATGACAGCGCCTGCGACGAAAGAAATTCTGACTGTGGGTGTGATCTTTGTGATGCTGAGCGACGGCCGCTGGATATTCTATTGGCGCCGCCGCACCGAGGTGGTGCGCGAATACACTGATGCCATCGACGACATGATGCGCGCGCTATTCCGCTATGCCGACGCCCCCCCTTTCCTCGGGGATCACTACGTCGTGCTATTCTCAACGGTAATCAGCAGTCCCGGCATCACTCGCAGAATTCCGAATAGCGACGGTAATGCTCGATTAACTAGATGAACACCATGCCCTGCCGCGAAGCCATTTTCCTGAGAGCTTCGCTCAATCAGGGCAAACGGTACAAAGAATGACGCTGGAGGAGTTTCAGGCTTTACCGCCCGGTGGCCTTCCGCCTGAGCCGGCAAGTTGCCTAGCCGGATGCGCTTCATCTCATTCTCCAGTTCCTGGCCGATTGTCTCCGCTTCGATCTTTTTGGCATCGGCGTTTGCCCTCTCGGCATCCGCTCTTCCCCTCTCGGCCGCGGCTTTCGCCCTCTCGGAGTCGCTTCTTCTCTTCTCGGAACTGCGCTTCTGCCAATTCAGCGTCAGCTCGATAGCACCCGTGACCGCGCTGCCTGCCGTGACAGGAGCAGAAATCACCCCGGCCCCGCAGCTAGCGAGCAAACCCAACCCACCGCCGATCAAACCGGGACCGGTTGTGAAAAAATCCACCGAGCCTGCGGCAACCCGTACCGTCGGCATCACCGCATCCGACCCAAAGGAGCGATTTGCCGCCCATAGCGATGTAATGAGTTCGGTCAGGGCTAGTGAGGTGGCTGCAACTTCGGAAAGTGGCAGCCCACCATCGAGAGCACCGCGCATCGCCGGGTGGCTAAATCGAACCACGAATTGGCGCGGCTCCAGCAGAGTCCGGTCAAAAGGCAACATTCCGCTTTGAACCAGCTGGACCATCTCATCGTCTGAAGGATCGATTCTTCGTAAGAGGTGTGGAAGGAGCTTGGCGCCATTTTGAGTCACCCAGGAATCAGCCTCTTCCACGGGTCCTTGCTCTGCCTCTCCGCGTAGCAGCGACGGCCTATCGTCAGGTATCCCTGCCTCGCGGACGAGATCAAGCCGGTCCGGTTCACTAAGTTCAAGAATAAGCTCTCGCAATACTTCACTTGGCATAGCGGACCCTCCGGGGCATCATGCCCCTGACTCGCTTCGTGTCGAGCGTACGTTCGTTCAATTCTCGTCCTATCCTGCGCAAACCGAACCTGCGAAGTTCCCGCCCGCTTTCGGGCTCGCGATTTTATCCTCGGCCCCTCGTGGCGGCGCCGTGGCTGCACGGCCTCCAGTAGACGAGGACCTTTGGGAACGCTACGGCGCGAGGGAATCTTCCAACCCGCCGAGATCTGAGGGTGAAGGTCTGTCCTCTAGAAAGCCCTTGAGCCGGTCGCTTCTAACAATCAACTGCCGTCCGTCGCGAACAATCATATGCTTGCGCTCGAAGCCGGCGAGATGCTCGGTTACTCGTGGACGTGAGGCGCCCACCAATTCAGCTAGATCCTGATGCCGCGTTGGCACCTTTAGCCGCACCCCTCGTCGATCGCGGACGCCGAAATTTTCGCTTAGCTCCACCAGTAACAACGCAATTCGTTCCTCGAGCGTGAAGCCCATGAAATTCGAGCAGCGTAACTGCAACAGATTCCATGCTCCCGAATAGCTAGCCGTCATGCGCTTGAAGTCTGCAGAGGTGATTCCTAGCGCGATTTCGATAAAGGTCGCCAGCGTGACGGTTCCAATCTGGCAGTCGGTGACCGCTTCGCAGCGGAAGCTATATCTGATTCCAGGAACCGCCGGGGGAAGGTTCGGAATCATACCTGGCGCCACCATGATCACCAGAGTGCGATTTCCCTTGCGATTGCGGGAGGTGATACGCGCGACCCCCGAGAGCAAAATGTAGGCGGATTCGAGAGACTGCTTGTCATCGAAAATGATTTCGCGCTTTCTAACCCGGCTTATCATCAACGCATCGAGAAGTTTGTTCAGCTGGAGCAACGTCAGCCAGGATATGTTCTTAAGTTCCCGTAGCCTTCGGAGTCCTGACACTCGCGCGGCGTGCATCGCACCAACCTAACAGACTGGCGCGGATTACCTGTCGTACATTTGATGCGGGTTGGTTCCTAGCGTAACAACAATGTTGGAAGAAGAGCGTCGAGTCGACCCGCCGCGACAACCAACGCGACAGTCGCGCGAGTGTCGCGCGACACTATGCCTTTTGGGAACGTTATAACGTGCGAAATACCAAATGCGTAAGAAGAAATCTTAGGCATTGCGATTGCTCCGTCAAACAACCAAGACGTTGAAATATCCGTCTCGCCGCCGGGTCTTCACCCCCCAGAAGGCCCGGCGACCCCCTCCTCAAGCCAAGGCAATCTTAGGCTTTTACGGCCGCCGCGGAGCGTGAAGCGCGACCGAGCAAGCTCGACGGTGGTGCCCGCTTCGCTGTTGGAATTGAGTAGCGGCTGCAATTTCAGTTAAGCGGCTTTCTCCGTTTCGTCAACTCCTGGTCGGGGACTATTAGTATGGTGCGTCCGCTATCGACTGGTGCGTAGAGCGGGCCGGTTTCGGGGACCACCGCGCGGCCCATGAATATGTCGTATAGTCTGAGAAATTCTGCCCTTTCCTCGGGCGTCAGACGCCCGAACATTACATCGACTTCCTCATCAGGAATTCGCCATTGAGCCGGATCATTGGCGGGGACCGAGTGCGTGATCCGATTGGTAGAAAACTCGCCGAGCAGTTTGGCTTTATGTTGCAGTATCGAAAGACTGACTCGTAGGGCGACAACGTTTCCCTTTTGACGCTCAGGCGCAAGCACGAAAATCCAGTCCTCGCAGCGGTCGACATCGAGCTACCGGACCTCGTCAAGCGTCCAGGTGAGGCCAGGTTTGGTCGCGGCGCGAAACGCTTTGAGACACGCCATCTCACCGATGCGATAGTTTTCTTTAAACTTTACGCTTGGTGGAGGCGGGATCAGGGCCGGCGCCAGGCCGCGGCGCGCGTTAGTGAGATGTTCCGAGATCGCCACCCACGAAGCGCCACCCGTCGCAAGGGTGGTCTCTCTCCCGCCGGTCGCCGGAAGCTCTCGCAGGCAATGAAATTGCGCTGGGCACAGAGAACAGCTGGAACAGGAACGGCACCGTCGAGCTCGGTTGCTGCCGCGACTGGGCCTAAGAAGAGTCGTCGTATGTCAGCGCAAGGCCGCAAGAACATCGCCGCAGCGATGAAGAGACGCTGGGCGGAGAAGAAGCGGATGGGGTAAGCGCTAGTCGCGTATCTTGGCCTCGCGTCTCCGCCGGCGGGTTAAGGCGGCAAACTCATACCCCAGCTGTGCAAGGGACTCCAACTCCGAACCGACCTGGGATAAACACCTCCTCCCAGTCGCCCCGGCGGAAGGTAGTGATCTCGGGGGTTGCTCCCACCGAGTTCCAAGTCAAATTCAAAACTTTGCCGTTGCCGGTCTCCCAAATCTCAAGGATATAAAGTCCTTGCGAGAGCAACGGTAAGTCAAACCGCTTGCGTAGCTGGGGCGACACTTCGTCCTGGATCTACAGAATGATCAGGAACGCCCGGTCCTGATACTTAAGAACTTCCGGGCCGTTGGCCAGCCGATCCCAGCGGGCGTGTTTGCGCATGAAGCGCAATACGATGTCTCTAATCCTGGTTGCACGAGCCAATTTCGCTTTCGCCTTCGGAGTCATGGTCGCAGACCTCCCTCACGGTCAGGACACATCGCTCGTTTCGGCGCAGGAAGCCAGTCTGGGCGCCGATCCGGATTGCGCCCCGTGGCCAGTCTTATCGACACTCGGCGTCATGATTTCGATGGAGACCGGCCAGCTCGCACCCTTCGGCCGCTATTCGGTTCATTTCGCAAGCTCGAATTGCTTGAAGGTCTCGGGTACTACACTGACGTGCTCGACCATCTCGGTCTTGAGGCCCAGATTCAAAGTCTTCAGCAGCGAGCACAACTGCTCTCCGTCAATCAACTCTATCTGGGGAGCACCATCGCGAGTCGCTTCGTGGGTGGCGTCTGTGGTGAAGCGCCCAGTGGTGATGAACAGTCCCTTGTCGGTGCGACCGACCATGGCTCCGCGAAAGTCTCGAATCGCACTCGAACTGACTCCGCCCCGGTAGCGTATGCATTGAAAGACTCGGAATGAAAGTAGGTTGACCCGCAACAACCCCACCCCATCGATCCCGCCATCCCCGGACTTCCCGGTCACCTTGACGTTGACGAAGCCGCATTCGCGCAAAATACGCTGCGCCAGTCGCTCGAACGCGTCGGGCGGCATCTCCTGAAGAACGGAAAGAAGTTGGTTTCTCCAGTCTTCACTGGTCGCGTCTGCGTCTGGTAGCTCCGGATCACGATCGTCAGGCGCCGGCCGGTGCTTCTGGTACATACCGAGCACCTGACGAACCACCTTTTTCATATCGCCCTCGGTCAACCCTCTGCCCGCCGGAGTAATAAACCACACGCTCCGTTCGCTGCTCTCGATGGCTCCCACCTTGCGAGATAGACGCGCGCCCACTGCAGACGATACTCGAGCTCGGTCGCGGGACCCTTGCCGTGGGGTAGATTCTGGATTTCCTCGGGCAAATTCAGGATCTGAATTACTCGCGTCAGCAGTTCCTGATTGGAGGCCGATCCGTCCGAATCCTTGAGCGCCACCAGGGTCGGCCACATCAATTGGTCGAAGGTTGGTACTTGGTCTTTCTCAGCCATACGCTACTCTCGCTCGGCCGTGGGGTGTCGGCTCGACTGCCGCGCGCGCAATATATCCCAATTCGGGATATCCTGAACAGGAATATACGCTCGCGTTCCGATGCCCGCGGCGGGACGCTCAATGCGCAGCCTCCACTCGGAGGCATATCAACGCTTCCTTTTGCGACTGAGGGGCGCGCGCGAGCACGCCAAACTAACCCAGGTGGAAGCCGCCCGGCGGCTCGGTCGACCGCAGTCCTACATCTCCAAATGTGAGTCCGGGGAGCGGAGGGTTGATATCATCGAATTGATGGAGTTTGCCACGCTCTATAAAAAAACGCCTTGAGTTCTTCGTTCATTAGATACGTTTCCGGCTGGCGAGTGCACGCAAACCCGCCCCCCAAACCATCCGGGGAACTTCCGATCCGACTCGATGGCCCCTCAATCCTGAACGTGTCGGACCAATCGCGGAACGCAAAAAACCCAGGTAAAATCTCTCCCTCAATCACCTCGCTGGGAGTCGGTCCACCCCGTTTAGAAAACGCATTACTGCGAGGTCGTTATCAAGCGCGTACAGATTATCAACCTCCTTCTCGGTGAAGCGGAGCAGTACAAAAGCGGTCAGTTCCGAAGAGAGATGCCCAATTGCCCTCATCGAAGGGCGCTTAGATCAGCGATACGGCAAGCAGCAGATCCCACATCATGAACACATGATCCTGACCACTGCACTGGTGACATCGATGAGTAGCAGTCGGCGCTCCAGGCGCTTCGGTGAGAGCAAACGCGTGAATACGAAACTCGCGGCGCTCGTGGTTTTGTCGCTTGCCATGGTCGCCACAATGCTCTCAGCGTGCGGCGGACCGCTGCGGTCGTTTGAGAAAAAGACCCTGAACCCAGGCGTTCGGTCGTCCGCCACCCCGGCGGACCTCGGACTGCAATACAAGCGTGTCTCGATTCCGAGTGGGCCGCGTCGACTCGATGGATTTCTCGTCCTGGCCGACGCCAGTTGCTCAAAGACCGCAGCCGTACTCCTGTTTCATGGCCGCGGGGAGACGATCGCCGACTGGATCAAGGTCCAGGGCAGATTGCACGACGGTTGCATCTCATCGCTGGCCTTCGATTATTCGGGCCACGGGTATAGTTCGCCGCCTGGCACAGTCGCAAATCTCAACGCCGACGCCTTGGCGGCCTACGGCGCGTTTCTGAAGCTCTTTCCGCCGACCGAGCGACGTTGCCTCCTCAGCCATTCCATGGGCGGCGGTCCGCTATTGTACGCTGCCACTCATGCGTCCGTCGGACCCGATTGCGTGGTCATGGGCAGTCCCTTTTCGTCGCTCAGGGCCATGGCGGTCCTGGGCGGCCTGCCGAAACTTCTGAGCTTCATCTTGCCGGATGTCTGGGACAACGTCCAAATGACCAGCAGGCTAAAGGCGCCGCTGCTTTGGTTCCACAGCCAGACGGATCGGACCATTCCGATCTCTTTCGGACGCGAGGTGTACGACGCGAAAATCGGCGCGAAGACCGCCGTTGTTGTCACAGGCTTCGATCACAACGCCATCTACGAGTTGACGCCCGCAGTGATCTGGTCGCCGATCACCGCGTTTATCCGCGGAAATTAGAATTCAAAGAACGATCAAGCTCTGCCGCAGCGGGCTTTCGCGCCGACTACTCGCCATCACGGCGCGGAGGTGGACATCGAACGAGGGGATGGGGATGCCCAAGCAAGGGGTGCGGTGCGCACCTCGCGGGACCATCGTCAATCGGTCTCGACGGTATGGTTACCCAGCCTCTCGATGATCATCGTCCTGGTCCGGTCGGTACGATCGTTGACGACGAGATGGAAGTCAGCGCGCCACGGCCGGCGCTAACCAGCGTCTTTCAGCTTCGAGGATTGCTCCGCTGTCACCGTTGGCAAGCTGAGTGTGAAGGTCGCGCCCTTCCCTAAGCCCGGGCTTGCAGCCTCAACCTTACCGCCGTGCAGTTCGACCAAGTGTTTGACGATGAACAAGCCGAGCCCGAGCCCCGGATTTGATCGCAAAGAATGGCGGGCCTGCGCGAACCGCTCGAAGACATGGGGTAGGAATTCCGGCGCGATACCCGCGCCTGAATCGGAAACCGAAACCTGCGCTGTGTCACCGGCTTCTGACAAATCAACATCGATGTTGCCGGTCTCGGGAGTAAACTTGATTGCGTTGCCCACGAGGTTGGAAATCGCCTCCTGAATTCGCTCCGCATCGCCATCGACTATAACTTCCGAACCCCCGGAGAGACTGCTGGTCAGCTTGATATGCTTCGATTCGGCGATCGGACGCAGCAAATCAACTGCCTTACCCACGACCTCCTTGAGCCTGAACGGCTGCCGCGCGATCTCCAGCCGCCGGTTTTCGATGCGCGCGGATTCCAGCAAACGCTCGACCAGTTTCGACAGCTTGATGGTCGCATTGTCGATACGATCGAACCATCGTGCCCCACTCTCGAGACCGCCATGCCGGAGCGCGGAGGCGGAAAGCGCTATAGCATTGAGCGGATTGCGCAATTCATGACAGATGACGGCCAGATATTCGGCCTTGTCGCGGTTCGCATTGTCCGCCGCTTCACGTTGCTGTTCAGCAATACCGCGTAGCTTCGACATCTCTTGCAATGCCGCTCGCAACCGCCGCTCTCCGGCTTCGAGTTCAGCGACCACCAGAACAATTCCGACATTTACCAAAATTGAAAGAGCGACCGTTAGAGGTTCATCGCCGAACAGTCTTGCCAATTGAGGATCGCCATGAAGCCGAAGGATAGCTGCCGAATAGCAAACTCCGACCGTAAGAAGCCCGGGACCCATATTGAACATCCAAGCGCTCGCGGCAGATGCAAAATAAAAGAACATCAGCTGAGCACCGCCAACAGACGCTGCCAGACTGAACCCCATCGCAATTGCGATCCCTGCGATTAACAGCGCACCGCAATAGTGATAGACGAAAGCGCGATAGCTTGCCTCGGCCATTTATCGTGCGATCCGGGGCCGACGACCCGGATGGTGCAGGCGCTGCACACTCCGGGGAGAGCCAGAAATACGGTTGATCTTTCTTTCAGTTGCGTCAAATAGCGCAGACACAATTGGAAAGTTCCAATTAACTCTGAATCGCTTAATATAGCATGGAGACTCTTCTGGACGAGAAGGGACCGGGAGAACCGGGCGAAGAAGCCGGTTGCCTCTAATGCCAACCCTACGAAAGGGGGGCCGCACAGCTTAATTCGATGGGGAGGAGAACATCAGCTTGCCGCGATTCTGCTGGACGAAGTACCCACTGCGCTCGACGAGCTCAGACGATCGTAAGCGAAGTCAGCGGTCGTGACCAAAACTCTACGCCGCTGGGCTCGCGATTCTCGGCTGGTATTTGATGGTGCCGCCGCTGCATCGTGAGACTTGCTGTGGTCTCATGGTATCCGGCGATCCGTCGATTCAAATCGCCAAATGGCAAACTCTAGGGGTGTTCACAGCGAGAGCAGATTGCGAGCGGTCAACCCACAGGGAAGTCCGGAAGAGAACGGTAGCGGCTCATGAACTCGCCAAGACATACGGGCTTTCGGACCGATTGGAAACGGAATGGAAGGAGGTAGGATCCTAAGCGAAGTGCGTCGCATCCAACGATCCCCGTTTGAAGGGACAGTGAGCATCTGAAACTCCGTCACGCCGCTGCGCTCGCGCTGGTGGGATGATATCTGTTGCTTCCCCCAAAACCAGACCAAGGTGGGTACGTCCTTGCTCCGAGCGCTCCGCCTAGTTGGCACCCTCCGCATGACTGGACAATGCTGGGTTCATTTGACTCGCTCGGTGATTGTTCTTTCGCGCTTATCACCTTCGTTGCCACTTGCGGGTCGTTCGGATCGAGCAGCGCGAACGGAAGGCCCGCAACGTAGTTATCCACCTCGCCTCGAGCATTTAAGCTTACCTGCGCAGCGTGTTTCTCGGTCGCCGCTTTGTATGGCGGTGGCCATTCGAGGCGCTCGGTGGGCACGATCTTCATCCGCATGCCCTGCTTCACGAGCGCGAAATTGCCGGGGCTCACGAGATCCTGAACCAACGCGGCGTTATCGGGAGTCTCGTCGCCAGGCTTGACCGATGCGGCACGACTGAGATTCGGGAGTGCGAAGGCCAACAGCGCCATCACTAGAGCAGTACGGTGCTTCATCGCGAAACTTCCTGATACAAACCTGCTTCAGCGATCGCCGATAAACATCATGCGATTGGGATCGAGGGTCTGCTTGCTGATGGTGCCCATGTTGATGTACCAGCACCGACGACTCACTGACAAAACGGACAAGATTCTAATGGATCATGCAACTTGCGTGGCTGGGGACGATCCACGCCTGAAAGAGAAGTGAGGGCAATATGGGCAAGCGTTCAGGCGTGGCGGAAACCGAAGAAAAAGTCGCCAAACTGACTCTCGATCAGCTTAATGCTGAAATCGAACGCTGCCGCGCAGGATTCGAGACAGGCGGCACTTCCCAAGGTCGAAAGGCAATGTTTAAGCGCCTTGTCTGGTTGGAGAAAGTCCGGGAGCAACTGCACGGGATCTCTGCAGAACGGCGCATTTGGCGAGATAGACACACACCGAGTTGATTTCGAAAGGTCTTGCATTTCAGGCGCACGCGCACGACAACGGAGGAATGAAGGTCCGCGAGGTCGCGCGGGTGTTCCTCCTCTGGTACTTGCGCTGGCTCATCTGGTCAGTACGTCTGACGCAGAAGGCACTTCGTCGGCTCGGCATCCCAACATTGCCCCCGCCGAAAACGGAGCGTCAACTGATGTGGCGAGCGATTATGCTTTGGATCGTGTTAGCGGCTATCTACGCCCCTGCGTTCTACCTCCTTGGCCTCGTAAAATAGCCGCCCAAGGTTAACGTGGCGCAGATGGATGAGCAGGAAGCTATGTGAAAGTACGCCGAATGAAGCCCGGCCACTTCGCCGCGGCGCGCTTACGGGCTGGTATTTGCTCATTCCGCCATTGCGCCATGATGGCTCTGTCGACGGGAATGGCCGCTATCGAAATGGTTGGCCATGGGTTCGTTTGAGACCAGGGAAGATTGCGAGACCGCCCGAGAGGATCATAAGAGAGAGATTCCAACGCTGATTTACACCATGTGGCGAACACTGCATTTTCTTGAGTTATTAGAAAATGCAGTACGGAACTCCACGTGCAGGAGCGAGGATGATCTCCTCTAAAAACGATTCGCCAGCATCGAGCACAAGAGAGACTAGGCCTCTATGTGACCTGTTGTCGTTCGAGCGGGTGATGTGGGGAGTAGCACTAGGGGCGGCATTTTTCGTGATCCTTTTCGTTATGCCGCGCATTCCCGCTGCGCGCCTTGCAGGACGCCCCACGCTGACTGCTTCGCTCCTTGTAGGCATCGGTATAGCCATCTTGATCACGTTAACGGGATTGAAGGTGAATCTGATCCGACCTGCTGATCCAGACGCCTTTATGCGAAAGTACAAAGCCATCTTCAATCTTTGGGGTTGGCTTTACGTGGCGTTCCTTCTGACGGGCGGTATCACCCAGCCCCTGTGGCAGCACCGCGACCCGCTTCCAACCGTCTTTCTCTGGATAGGACTATCAGGCTTCCCGACTCTATTCGTTTTCAAGATGGTTCAAGTTCTGGCGGGTAACCCAAAAGGTTAGTCAGAGAACAATACGATGAATCTCCGCCACGCCGCCGCAGTCGCACTTGTGGGCTGGTACGTCATGTTACCGCCGCTGAACGAGGCCACCGGCAAGATTGAGCGGCTCGCGCCCCTATCTGCATGGGAGCAGTTCACCGAGTTCGATTCATCTAGCGAATGCCACTCTTTCCTGAATGGGATCGCTAGCAGCTATCAGGACATTTTGAAAAATCAACGTTTCTACCGGGACTCCGACCCTAAATGGAAGGAAAGCGCCGAATATGAGAACTTTTAAACATTGGCTGTCAGTCCGGTGTTTTGAGGTTCGCGCCAAATGACGCCACTTCACTTTCCAAAAGAGGCATTCGTTTACGCTTGCATTTCAGCCGCGCCCGCACGACAACCAAAGAATGGATCCCCTTCACACGGCTGGATTCGGAAATGTGGCCAGGAAATGAGCTCCGTATTGCTCAAAGGTGCGCTGGATGCGCAGATTGCGGCATCGGAACACATTCGCGCCTGTAACAGATGCCGACACTTTTTCGAAATCGCCTACGATGAGACGGGCGCATCCGGGTCTACCGATTTTTCCGATAGGGTCTGCGGACCTAATCCATTCCACGTCACAGTTCAAATCATGCGCGAGCTACGCTCTTGTCCTGACTGGCCAAAAGGTATTTAGGAGGCCCTGCCGTTCAAGACCGGCCACTCGAAACCGGCGCCCCTTGGATAGCGTTGCGTCGGTCGCTTTTGGTAAATCCGTCGCATGAAGCTCCGCCCTGCCGCCGCGCTTGTGCGGGCTGGGTTATCGTCGCTCAGCATCAAGAGCCGCCGAGTGTCGAAAAGCGGAAATCGAACTAAGCGATCACGTTTTTCAGAGACGCCGCTGGCTTAGGAATCAGTCCGAATGATGCCAGTAGAGAACTCTCATGCCTGCTTGCCCCATCAAATAAAACAGACTAGACGGGAAACCCTATGTCCTACCGCTTAGAGGCGTTCGTAGGCGCTATGCGCGGAAGATCTGGCGGAAGGCGGGCCTACGATCGAAGCTACTGGTGCGGGCATTCGCCGAAGTGCCGCGCGAGCGTTACTTGGATCCCGGACCGTGGAAGGTTCTGACATCGCGCAAACGAGGTGCGCGCTGGCGCGGTAATAACTTCGGTTATCGCCTGACGCCGACCGCGCATCCACGTCATATCTACGATGATATTGTGGTGGGAATCTTCCCCGAGCGTCTCCTCAACAATGGCTTACCGAGCGCGCTAGAAGGATGGTTCGACCATCTCAATCTCAAGCGCGGGGAGAGCGTGGTACATATAGGGTGCGGAACCGGATACTACAGCGCGATTCTCGCTCACGCGGTTGGACCGAGCGGCCATGTCACTGCCGTCGAGATCGACGATGAACTCGCGCCGCGGGCCAAGGCCAAGGTGGTCGAGATGAAACGGCGTAACCCGTGCATGGGCTGCCGTAAAATTGCCGAGCAAATCTCCAGTGCCTTCGGCCTCGAGATCAACAAGGATGTCGTCCGGCGGATTCTCATCAAGCACTACCGACCGGCGCAAGGCGGCGCTGCCCTTCTTGGCTCTCAATTATCGGGCAGGCCCGCGACAGCCTGTGGAGCGTCGACCTCTTCCGCTGTGAGTCAATTCTGCTCCAGAGCTACTGGGTCATGGTGGTGATGGACGTTTTCACGCGCCGGATTATCGGCTTTGGCGTTGCACGACGGTCCCGGCGTGTGCCGGATGTTCAACCGCGCAATCGCGAGACAGGGCACGCCGAAGCATCTCTCCTCGGATCACGATCCGCTGTTTCGTTTTCAACGCTGGCTGGCGAACCTTCGAATACTTGAGATTGACGAGATCAAGTCGATTCCCGGCACGCCCCGGTCGCATGCTTTCACATCCGGCGCGATTACCTCGATCAGACTTTGTTTTGGACCCAAGGCGATCTGGAACGCAAGCTCGATAGCTACAAAGTTTACTACAACCGACATCGCTGCCGCACCGGACTGACCGGAATCACTCCGGCGCAGCGCGGTGGCGCGCCTGCCGATCCAATCGCAAACCTTGACTCATACCGCTGGCGAAAACACTGCAACGGCCTCTTTCAGACCCCCGTCGCCGCCTGAGCTGTATTTCGCCACACACAGGTTCGCGCCCTTCGCTGGAGCGCCACGCACTCTGGCCTTGCGCTTGTCCTTAAGTCGGAAGCTTTCGCCGTTGACGCTACTGCACTGGGGTTGACTTTTCTGAAATGCCCTCGGTAGCTAGGTTTGCGACGAGGCCACTCAGCCTGTCGGGATCGACCGGCTTGACGAGATGATAGTCGAATCCTGCCGCGATCGCATTTAGCTTGTCTTCTTCGCGGCCGTAGCCAGTAAGGGCGACGAGGACAACGTCTTTCAGGCCCGCTTCGCAACGCACTCGTCGCGCCACTTCATAGCCGTCGATCCCCGGTAATCCGATGTCCACCAGTATGATATCCGGCACGTCGGAACGTGCGATAGCGAGACCGGTAAGACCGTCGGCTGCCGAAATCACCCGATGCCCCAGCAACTCAAGCCAGATCGTCATCGTCTCGGCGGCATCGGCATTGTCTTCGACCAACAGAATCCGCACGCTTCGACCCACCTCACCACGAGGCGAATGCTCTGCGCTCTGGGCAACAGTATCTGCCGCCGCCAAAGGCAGTACTACGATGAATTCGGCGCCTTTCCCAATGCCGTCGCTATGCGCCTCGACCCGTCCGCCGTGCAGCTCGACCAAGCGGCGCGTTATCGTAAGACCAATACCCAATCCACCTTGCGATCGGTCAAGCGAACGATTCGCTTGTGCGAACAGATCCCAAATCCGCGGCAAAAGCTCAGGACTGATTCCTATGCCGTTGTCGCGGATCCGAACTGCAACCGTAGCCCCCTCTCGCTGCGTGCTAAGCCTGATTCGGCCTCCGCTGTCGGTGTATTTTCCGGCATTGGTCAGAAGATTCACGAATACCTGCTCAAGTCTTGCCGAATCGGCATCCAGGAGCATCTGCTCCGGCGAGATAAGGGTCTCGAGTGTGACACTGCGTTCCGCTATAAACGATTGTGTGCCGTCGATGGCTCGGCGAATGATTTCCGCCAGAGGTACGCGCTCCTTGCGAAGCGAGATACGGCCTTGAGTGACTCGGGCAACATCCAGCAAATCATCTATCAAACGCCCCAATTGGTCCGTCTGCCGCCGGGCGATCTCCAGGGCTCTGTTCCGCTGCGCTTGATCCAGACTGGCGATCGCAACCGCATTACGCACCGCGGACAGCGGATTGCGCAACTCATGGCCGAGCATTGCCAAGAACTCGTCTTTACGGCGATCTGTATCGCGTAGCGCGGCATTCAACGAGGCGAGCTGCTCGGCGCGATCGTGCAGAGCTTCCTCTGCCTGCACCCGCTGCAAATAGTCTGCTGCCTGCCCCGCGAGCAGATCGATCAGACGCAACTGCCGCTCATCCGGTGTATGAGGCGTGGCATAGTGGGTGGAAATGATACCGAGGATATTTCCGGCGGCGTTTAACAGCGGAGTAGATTGCACAGCTCGCACATTTGCCGCGAGGAGCGCGGCCTGCGCCTTGGTCCCGGCGAAAATTTCGCTTTGCGTTGTATCGTTGACGAATACCCGATCGCCGGAACGGAGTGCGGCGGCGCACGCCGCTGGGTAATCGCTTTCTAGGGTCGCGAAGAAACCAGGAAAATGTTCATCGAAGCCTCGATGGGCTACCACCTTCAGCGCACCGGAGGCGAGATCGAGCAACTGGATATCGCCCTTGTCTGCGCCCGTTAATTCAATCGCAACTGCAAGTATTTCGTCGAGGCATTCCGACAACGGCATTTGCCCGCGGCTACAGACCGCGCCGATTTGATGAAGGCGCGTCATCGCTTCCAGGTCCGCTGCAATAATCGCTTCCGCGCGGACCAGATCGGTTACGTCAGAAACTGCGCTCAGCACGTGAGACTGACCGTTAATTTCAATCATTCGCGACCCGATCAAACAGTCGAGTTCGCTGCCAGGTTTCGTACGGAAACGTGCAGCAAGTCCCATTATGTTGTGACCCGCGCGCAATTGCCGCAGTCCGTCGGTTCGCTGTTCCGGTTCAATCCAAAGCTTTAGTTCGTCAACGGTTCGGCCGATAGCTTCTTCGCGCGAATAACCGGTAAGCCGAACGAAAGTCTCATTGACTTCGACCAGCCGGCCGCCATCCAGTGAGGTAATCGTCAACGCCAGCGGACTTTGATCGAATGCGGCTGAGAACTTCTCCTCGGAAGCGCGCACCACCGCCAACGATTGCCGGCGCACGCGTTGCAGCTTCAGATGACCGCCGACGTAGGCAATCAATTCCCGCGCCGCAAAAGGCTTGACCAGGTAAACGTCCGCACCCGCTTTCAAAGCTTCAACTGCGGCTTCGTCGCCGGCTCGAGCCGAGAGCAATATGATTGGCAGGTCCTTGGTGCTTTCCTTCGACCGAACCGAGCGAAGCAGCTCAAATCCATCGAGGCCGGGCATCATAACGTCGCTTATGATGAGTTCCGGTCGATTCTCCTCTATCCGCTGAAGCGCAGCCCGACCGTCAGCGACGGTCTCGACGTTCCAGTACTGCCCGAGCAGTGAGCGCAGGTAGTCGCGCATGTCCGCGTTGTCGTCCGCGACCAGAACTCGCGCCCCGAGACATGGCACCGTCTCGATAACATTAACGAGAGCATGCGCCTCGTCCAGCAGGGGAAAGTTTTTGTGCTGCGAAGCTTCGTCCGGCAGCCATCGCAAGGCTTCCTCGATGTAGGGACTAACTCCAAGCGCTGTCGACGTTAGCGTCCGGGTTGCCTTGATCCGATCCGGCGGAAGGTGCGCAAATCCTGTTGGTATCTCTATTTTGAATTCGGTGCCGCGGTCTATCCCGCTGCGAACTTGTATTCGTCCTCCGTGCAGGCGGACCAACTCCTGAACCAACGCCAGCCCGATACCAGTACCTTCATGGGTCCGAGCTCGCGCCTGCCGCACGCGATGAAATCGCTCAAAGAGCCGAGGAATCTCATCGGCAGGAATGCCTACCCCGGTGTCGCGTACGGTCAGCGCAAACTGCTCCTTCGTTTCAGTTACAGAAACGACGATCTCGCCTTCGAGCGTGAATTTGACCGCGTTGGAGAGAAGATTCATCACAATTTTCTCCCACATATCGCGATCGAGATAGGCTGGTTGCGTATAAGGCGGGCAATCAACGGCCAATCGCAATCCCGCTCGTGTGATGGCCGATTCAAACATGCCCGCCAATTGCGCGGTTAGAGCCGAGAAGTCGGTCGGTTCATAGTTGGCCTCGACCCGCCCCGCCTCTATCCGTGAAAAATCCAGCAATGTGTTGACCAGCTTCTGCAGTCGAAGGCTGTTGCGCCATATCAGTTCCAGTCGCTCGCGCGATGCGCTTTCGTTCTGAGCTCCGCTATCCCGCAAAGCCTCTTCCAATGGTCCCAAGATCAGCGTCAACGGGGTGCGGAATTCGTGGCTGACGTTCGAGAAGAAGATTGTCTTGGCCCGATCAATCGCAGCGAGAGCTTCGGCGCGCTGCCGTTCTTGTTCATACGCCCGCGCGTTTGAGATCGCAGTCGCAATCTGAGCGGCGGCCAAATCAAAGAAGCTTCGATAGAGATCATCGAGGGCAATTTTTGGGCTGATGCCGAACACCACGATTCCGAGCGGGCGATGCGCCAAATGTGAGCGAATGGGGACGAGCAGCGCCGGTTTTGGCAGTGCGTCTGAGCCTCCCGCAGGATTGGCCGAAATTTGATTCGGCAAGTCTTCGATTAAAATCGACTGGTTCGTTTTTAGGATCTCCGCCAGCGGCCGGCCGTTGTCGCTGTCCACGCTTAGTATCGACGGGGTATGTGCCGTACCCTTCGCCGGCCCCGCACCGGCCACCAATCGCGCCGTCTTTTGATCTTCGTCGAACAAATAGAGGAGAGCCAAAGGGGTATCCTTTGGATGAAAATTCAACACAGCCGCCGCGCTTGCGCAGGCGCTCTCAACGGTGCGGGTTTCCAAGGCGGCAGCGCTCAGGTCCCGAAGTATGCGAACTCTCCGCTCTTGGATCACCTGCTGCGTAATCTCATGCACTGTCGCTAGGACGCCGCCTATCCCGCCCGCCGCCGTCGCATCCGGAACCGGACTATACGCGACGGTGAAGTGAGTCTCTTCAATGAAGCCGTGCCGATGGACGTCCAGCTCAAGGTCCTCATCCAGGTCGCGGGCCCGCCGCGAAATGGTGTGTCGATCAAGGGTCCAATCACATGCCAGATTTCCGACCAGCACTCGCTCGCCCGTTGACCCACCGAATGCGGATGCTTGGTCCCGGGAACCGGAATGTAGGCATCGTTGTAGATCTGCACATATTCGGGTCCCCACCAGAGCAAAAGAGGAAAACGATTGGCGAGCAAAAACCTGATGATGGTCTGCAATGTTGGTGACCAGTTTTCGATGGGGCCAAGAGGCGTTCGGGACCAATCGACCGCGCGCAATCGATGCGCCATTTCGCTGGTTCCGGGAAAGAGCTGTTCGAGTGAGGCAGGCTTGGCTAGGTCTCTCATGTGGCTCCCAGTATCGGCAAGTATCGCCACAGCGATTGAGCTTTTCTACAAAAGGTGCTGCACCTACCTAATCATTAGCCCTGCGCCCGCTATCTGCAACTCTTTTGGGGTACGAATCATCGATTCGAAACCGACCGGAACCGCGAGAGACGCGGGCAAATCGTTGAAGTTCTCATCAAGACGGAAACGGCCATCGACAAACCCCTAAGCTGGCTCGCCCGTACTTACCCGTTGTCACCCCTCCCGCGATCGACGTGCACCGCGGCATACGTCGAGGGTCGTTGCGCGATCCGAGTACCTCGCCAGTAGCTGGGTGACCTGTCTCCGCCTGCCCGACTCTACTGACCTAGCCGTTCGCGATCGCTTGTCTCAAGGTGGGATTTGCTCTGCCGATGATTCGTGCGGGTTGGTGAGTTTACCGCTGCGCCGCTCAGATAAACTGCCAATGCGACCGCAACAAGCAGACGGATTACTTCCATCGCGACTTTTCTTTTTGCTGTTTCGATCTGCCTGTCATCGCCTGGTAATGCGGATGCGTTTTCAAGTGATACTCACCGCAAGGCCGACAGTAGAAATGCGGTACGTCATCCGATAAAGGCGGCCAACTCATCGTCGGAAACGAAAGTGGTGGCGACTTTCCTCCTCGTTTTTTTCCGCGTCATCCCCGCTCCACAAACGGTGAAAGGTCGCAGCAGTGGCCCACATCGCCCTGCTGATGGGCGTTTTACACTGTTATTTCCGTTCCGTTGAATGTGGTGAAAGTGAAGCCGGTAAAGTCCTCGTTGTAGAGCTTGCGTTGATCGCGGAGCAGGCTGATCGCCACTTGCTCGCCCAGTAGCAGCCCTTGCGTGTAATCGGCGCGCCAATGTACGCCGGCAAACATACGAGCCAATCCGACATTGGATGCGAGTTTGTTGATTTCGCCACCGACCGTCATCTGGTCGGCGTCCGACCCGCTATAGGGAACCGTGCCGGTGCCATCGCTGCTCGCCACCAGGGGGTTTTGGATTGGCGTCGTCTCATTGAAGAACCACTTTAGAATTGTCGCACATGCGCCGGCGATCGTCGCATGAGCTTGGGGATAAGAAGGATGTTGCGGACACCCCTCCGGATACGCCATCGGGAGTAGATAAGTACCGTTGCGATTGAAAGCCGCCTGCACCGCCTGCGACTCAAGCGCGGTTGTATCGATGGGATAATTCCTCGCACCGGTTCGAGTGAAGTGAATTCTGCCGCCAAACTCTTCGGGGCGCAGTAACCGATTCACGAACCATTTTTCGAACCATGCATGTTTGAGCGCGCGTGAACCGACTTCCGCGATCAGCACTTCGACCTGGGGCAGGCCGAAGGTGATGAAACCGGTTTCCGATTTGAGGCTGTTGTATGGATTGCCCGAGTTGAGCGGCGCACCCATCGTAACTAGCGCCAATGCCGCGTTCAGATAAGCCTCGAAGAGTACATCGACGTGGACATAGGCGGCGATGTCCCGGCCGGTCCGCATATAACGCAGGGTGGGGTCAGGATGACCTGCAGGAAAAGGCGCACCGCCGTTTTGGCAGTTGAGCCACGAAGCTTCAGTGATCATGAAATCGGCGCCCCCGTCGCTAAGGGACAGATCGGTTTTGTATCCCGCGAATGGAATCGCGCCGTAAGAAAAAGGTTGCAACCATAATTGCGAGACGAAGGGTCCAATCTGGTCCGCGCTCGTAAACCCTCGAAACAGCGTCTGAGGATTTACTTGCCCGTTCGAACGCGGACCCTCGAATGCGGAAAGACTGCTCAGCTCCCGCGGCCGCCGCCTTCGCGGTGGGGTCCGAAGAGTACTGGCTGAAGTCAACATCGCGCGCGAGGGCCATCCAGTAAACTTCGACCGCTTCCGCCGCGCGCTCTTGCGACGAAAACGCCGGCGCCTGTGGGATAGAAAGCTGCGCGACGTCTACCCCTTCCAGATCGAATGCGAGTCCGGCCTGCGGATCGACCAGTGGCACGGTTCCTCCCATCGTAATCGCGTCGAAGTCGGAACTCACTCCGGTACTGATGGCAAGTTGATATTGTTGGTATGAGGTCCCATCGACTTCGCCGTACTGATTGTGAGGAAAGCCCTTGGTGAAACTCGCGATACCGTTGGGGAACAGGACTTCGTCGCCGTTGCCCGACTGACTCGGCACCGGAACCTTGCGATCCATCGATGCCGCTGTGATACGCCGCTGAAAGGCCTCGCCGCGCCGCTTCCTAGTGTTCAATTCGAGCGGAATCGCGGATCGGACACTCATAGCGTCTTGTGCGCGCGAGGCGAAAGCAGCCATTGGAACTGCGCTCGCTGCGGTAGCAGCCACGAATCCTTTCAGGAAATCGCGCCTGCTGGTTGCCTGCTTCTGGTTTGAATCAGATTCTGTTGGGTTGGAACTGGCGCGGGACGTGGAATGAGACGGGCCAACTGGCCGCATGGCTACTTCCGTATATTAAATTAAAGGTTCAAGTTGCCGCCGGGAATTGGATTCTCCTTAAATGCCACCTAGACGGTCCAAAATCCGCGTTTATTCAAATTGTTGTGCGCATTTCGGCCTGTCGATAATTTCCCGCGCTCGCACTGCCGCGTCGTTTTTATCGTGTGCCAGCGAGGAATTCCGCTGACCGGAATTGATGCGCCCATTCCGCCGACCGCGAACGCGCGAACGATCGGAGACTGGATGCCAACCGCTGCTGGAGCGTGAGATTGGTGAACCCTCCGAGCCGACCGAAATGCGCCGCGATGCCGTGCCGAATGGCTTTGTGTTCTGCTTCCAAAGGCCCGTCAAGTTGTGGCTCAACTCGCCGGATCTTGACGCCTTTTCACTCTTCTACAAACTTCACGACACTGCCCAACCTCGATCACGGTGATAATTGGGCGGTCTTAGCGGAGATCCGCGAGCCAAACGCGCTGGCTGGTAGGAAAGTGAAAAAAGCCTCAAGATCCGGCGTCTGTTCCGCTGCCTCTGACCATTCGAAAGGTAAACGCGTTCATCTTTTCGGGCCGATTGAGGCGCCACGATCGCGCCCGCATCGCGCATTTCGAGCACAACTTGTGACTGATCGGATCTCACGCATCATCTTTGCCTTTTGCCTAGAGAGGTAGCGGCGAGATCGCAAACTCGATTTCGATTCGTCGAGCAAACAGCAAAGGGCCGAGCATCACGCCCCGGCCCTGTTCGTTTACGAAGAAGAAATTAATCCCGTCTTTTAGAACTTCAGCATCGGAACTCCATCATCAGAACCCCGGCTGCGTCCACGGCTGATTATGGAGGATCTGCTGGACTTGCTGGATGTCGTTGACGGCGCCGGAATCGTACCATCCGCCGCTGTACCAGTTGCCGACCGCACCCCAGCGCAGGACATTTACGTCAGTAGAAGCCGGATGCAGGACACCATTGGCATCGGTGTAGTTAGTGTAAGGCGGATAGCCGTTGGCGATCGCGGTTTGCGCGCGGTTCGGGTCGCTGAGGTAATCCAGATGACCCTGCTCGACGCCCATCTGCTCCGCCAGCTTGAAGTCCGCGTTGAAGGCGGTCGATTCCGCACTGAGCGGCCGCGACGACGGCCATCCCTGCCCGGACCCCTCGGCGATTTGGAACATACCCCACGAACCGGCATCGGGTTGCGAAGCGGTGACGTTTTCGAGATCGCCATGCGACGGGGTCAGCGTCATTAGCCCCGTCATCGGATCAGGCGAAGTCAGGTTCGCGGACTTCCATTGGTACCAGTTGGTTTCGTTGACGGCGATTGCCTTGGCCAGATCGCGGAATGAGTAGGTCTGCCCATCGAGCGGATTGAGGATGGTGCAGTTAGGGCACCATTTGTCGGCGTAGAACTCGATAATCGCGGTCGTCGTACCGGTGAACTGGCCGTCCACGTTCTGCATATAGGAACAATCGTCCAGCCCTCCGCACGCGCCGACACCAGCGTGGAACGTCGCGAGGTCGCTCGCAGCCGGCATCGTGCTGTTGGGAATTAGGTTGGTCGGACGCAGCTCGCCGGCCACCGGAGTAGGCGCCGCGCTGGGCGTTGATGCTCCGGACGGCAGCGCGGTTGGCGTCGCCGTCGGACTCGAATGATTCAAAACGGTCACATTGGTCGCAGCACTGCCGAGGTTCACCTTGTTGAGGTCATAAGCGACCACGGATAGAATGTGCGCCCCGTCGGACACTGTGGTCGAATCCCAGGTAATCGACCATGGCGGGCTGGAGGCGATCCATCCGCCATCGACATAGAAATTGATCGAGCTGACGTTGGACCAGTTCTTCTGCGCAGTGATGTAGGTCGTTCCGGTTACGACCGAGTTGTTCGCCGGAGCGAGCATACTCACCGCCGGCTGCGCGGTTGGGACCGCGGTCGGTGCGGTCGTCGGTATCGTGGTGGGAGCCAGGGTCGACGTGGTTGTCGGTATCGCGGTTGGATCTGCGGTCGGCGCAAGCGTCGGTATAGGAGTAGGCGCTAGCGTAGGAATCGCCGTTGGCGCGACCGTCGGTACTGGTGTCGGTGCGATGGTCGGGACCGATGTCGCCGGGAGCGTCGGAATCGTGGTCGGCGCCACGGTCGGAACGGGCGTGAGCGCGAGCGTCGGCAGAATCGTCGGCGGCGCATGCGTGATAAACGGCGTCGCGGTCGCCGTCGGCGTCGGAACGCCGGTGGTGGGCAACACGAACGGCGTCGCGTTGGCGACATAGATGCTCATACTGGTGGCGACCAGCTTGTTGCCGCTGCTGCTGAAGGAGATCACCGAAATGGTGTGCGGACCATTGCCGACCTGCGCAGTATTCCAACTAAACGAATACGGCGGCGACGATGCGATCCATCCGCCGTCGATATAGAAATTCTCCCACGACACGCCGGCCGGCTCGTTGGCGGCAATCGTGATCGATCCGGCCACCTGCGATCCCGCCACCGGCGAAGTAAGCGTCAATAGCGGATTCGACACCAACACTGTCGCTGAGGCCGTGCCCATCACGGTTTTGCTCGGCGAATATGCCGTGGCCGAGATGGTATGGGTGCCGTTTGCGACCGTGGTCGAATCCCACGATATCGTGGACGGCGGCGTGCTCGCATAGTAGGTGCCGTCGATATAGAAGTTCGACCATTGCACGCCGGAGCCGACGCTGAGCGAGATCGGGACCGTGCCCGAAACGGTCGCGCCATTGCCGGGCTGGGTCAGCGACGCTGCTGCACTGGCGAAGGAGGGAGTGACAGACAGCAGACACACGAAAATAAACGACAGAACTGCACACGCACCGGCATACCCCCCGGATATCCCCGCCCCCCGACCGTTCAAAGGCGACGGCTACGGAATTATCAGCAAGCTAAGCGCCACTAGACAAGAAATCTCCCCGATGTAGAGATTACCTACAGTTGTCGACGCTTGTGTGATTTGCTGCGGTGCGAGCGTCAGCCAATCAACCAGGGATCACGAGGCGGAGGTGCAAACCGGCAACCTATCTGGCGGTCGATATAGCAGTTGGGACAATCCAGAAGCAAAACTTTTCTGCGTAAAACCTCCCGAGGTGCGGCGC
>CAWBJR010000011.1:0-2009933 GCA_963789085.1 uncultured delta proteobacterium
CCACGGGCGGCGCCGGCCGGGAATCCGGCCGTAGCAGGGTGGGAATGCCAGGCCGCGCAAGCGGCGTGGCAGGGAGGGCGGCACGCCCTCCTGGAGAAGGCTAGTGACCCGACCCATGCCCGCCTGCTTCTCATGAACGAACTTCTGTTACGGGTCACTAGTACCTCTGCACAGTGGATTTGAGCTCGACTCGGCGCGTGAGGGCGGGGCCATTTCTTAGGAAGGCAGGAGGTAAGGAAGGACTCCGCGCGGTACGCATGTCCGGACTTTGTTTGACGATCTGAGTCCTTCCTGCCCTTCCTGCATTCCTTAAAACGCCGGAACGCCAAGTCTCGAACGTCCCTTTTCCATGCTCGTGAGCCATTCTAAATCACTGTGCAGAGGTACTAGCCTTTTTCAACACCCTCTGAGCCCAGGCGCAAGGGGTTCAGATGCGGCCGCTGGTTGGGCGCGGGCCCAGGGAGTTCGACCGCGAAGCGTGTTCCAGCGTGTCGAGGAGGGTCGCTCGAATGCGGTCCACCTGGCCTTGGCTCAGAAGGGGGTTCGCCCAGGAGAACGCGACGAACAGTTCCCGCTGCAGCGAGACGACGGCCAGCTGAAGCGTGCTGCCGACGACGTGCTGCGACGAGAGCATGTAGAGCTCGTTGAGGCGAAGTGGGCCATAGTCGCGGGCCAGTTCGAACCTGCCGGAGTTGGAGATGTTGACGTCGTAGAGTTGTCCCTCGTTCCGATGGGGGAAGAGGTGCCGAAGCCCCAGCTCATGCACGACGTGAGCTCGCCACGGAGGCCCCGTAAGTGCCTCTGCTCGGAAACGGCGTGGGTGATTGAGGTGCGCACCTCGGGCGAGATCCCACGGCAGCGTCTTCGGCGACACCCAATGCGAGGTGGTCACTTCGGAGATGAAGCAGCCGATGTCGTCGTCGTCGACGGGAGGAACGAGATTGCCCCGCACGTTGACGTTGGAAGCCAGAGAGATCGCCGTTCGCCGGGGAACTCCTGGGCGAGTGCTAGCAGTGTGGCCGCCGAAAGCAGGCCGTGGAAGGTCGTGTTCTCCTCCTTGCAGCGGAGCAGGAGCCTCGACATCGTCTCTAATTGCTGCGCAAAGTCGAACCCAGCGCTGCGATCGTCGGCTCTGGTCTTTTGTGAGGGCGGCAGCAGCGGGGGCTTCGGTGTCTTCTCCACCTTGGAAAACGTCGCCTCCGGCAACCGTCGATCCATCGGCAGAGGCGAGGGTGTGTGCTGGGTTCGGCTCGAAGGCCCGTCGGGGCCGCACAGGCTGTGAGAAGGTCGCGAAGGAACACCACGCCCGAGGTGCCGTCGTAGGTGCTGTGGTTCGTGGTGATGATCAGCGTGCCGACTCCTTTCGCTGGCCGAATCCAAGTCACCCGTAAAGTGGGGGACGGGCCATAGGCGATCGGAGAGTTGAAGAGCTCTTTGAGGGCCTCGTCTCGCCAGTCCGTGGAGCTCTCGACCACGCGAAGGGGACGGGCGCGGTTCCGTCGGCGACGAAGAATCCGTTCGAGCGCATGACGTGGACCTGGAGAAGAGGGTGCTTCGCCTGCACTTCATCCAGCGCGCGCCGCAGAGTTGCCTCCGAAGGGTCGCCGGAAATCCGCGCGATCTCCACGACGACGAAGACCCCCATGTGGTGCATCACATCGAACACGTGCTCGAAGAACCCCATCGCACGTCCGGGCGGCGACAGTCGCCGACCACGAAATTGGCGCAGCAGCGCCTGGGCGACAAGAGAGCATCAGTGCGCCGAACAGCAGCGACAACACGAGGATCGAACGCAGAAACATTGGGTCAGACCGTGCCGCTTTCCGCGGGCAAACTCGGGGCGGCGCAGGTCTCGGCTCTAGTGACCCGTAACAGAAGTTCGTTCATGAGAAGCAGGCGGGCATGGGTCGGGTCACTAGCCTTCTCCAGGAGGGCGTGCCGCCCTCCCTGCCACGCCGCTTGCGCGGCCTGGCATTCCCACCCTGCTACGGCCGGACTCCCGGCCGGCGCCGCCCGTGGCGGCGGAGCTGCTCGACCAGCTGTTCAGACTTCTTCTGTTACGGGACACTAGACGTTAGTCGTCGTCGTCCGACTTGGCGAGCTCGGCCAGCAGCTCGGCCTCCTGGATCAGGCCTTTGCGGACGAGCAGCCTCGCGAGCGCGCGGCCGTAGTGGGCGTCGGACGGGGAGAATGCGGGCGCTGGTGTTGCTGGCGCTCCGTTGTCGTTCAAGCCAGCCAAGGCCGCCCCCAAGTCTTCCTCGGAGAAGGCGGTCGAGCGGGTGGAGGGGGCGGGACTTTCTGCCCCGGCCTGCGCGGGCACAACACGGGTGGGCGGCGACGGTTGGGGACCGGGGTCGGAATCTTCTTCGCCGAAGGTGACGCTGAACGCCGCTTCGAGCGTGTCCATGGCGTCTGGCTTGGGGACCGGGCCCGAGATGGCGCCGGGTGCGGCGCTGGGTTTGGCGATGGTCGGGAGGCGAGCGGCCGGGCGGGTCGCCTCTAGCGCCATCTCCCGCGGGTCGACGGTGAGCTTTGGCCCGGGGCGGCCGGCTTGCAATCCGGCGATGTCCGAAAGGAACACTCCGGGTCGGGTGGTCTCCCCCGGTTCAGCTCCCGCCGAGAGGTCGGCCATCATTGGTACCTCACGGGTGGGGGCGAGCGAGCGCGCGGCGATTGGCTTGGCGGGCGGGGAGACTGAACCGTTCACCAAGGGCGCGGCGGTCGGTACCGGCGTGGCGTGGATGGGTGCGGTGGCGGCGCTGGGGGGGGCAGCAGCGGAATGGGCAATGGAGTGGGTGGTGGAGGAGTTGTCTGTGGCGCCGGTGCGATTGCTTTGGGCAAGGAGCTGAGAAACGACGCGAAGCCCTTGGCGGCTGCCGTGACGCCCGGGATGGACAGGGGCGAGGGCGCAGCGGTGGCAGGGCTGCCAAGGCTTGAGTTGAGCCGCGCGAGGTCGGGGCTGCGCCGGAAGGGGTGAGGGCGATTGGCGCCGCGGTGGCGGGGGGGCCGCCGGCGAAAGGACCGGCGGCGTCGAGATGGGCGAGGGCATCGGAGTGCCCGGCGCGCTTGGCGCGGGAGCCGGGGTCGACGCCGAGGTGAGGGCGATCGGTCCGGGCGCGGCGGGCTTGAGGACGAGCGGCGCGGGCGCGGCGGGCTTCGCAAGGATCACGGGTGATGGTACCGCCATCGGGTGCGGGGGTTATCCGGAGCGGCAGGGGTGCGGGTACGGCAGGCTTGGGCGGGGCTGGCGACACCAATCGAACTGCCTCGGGGGCGGCTGGAGGTCCAGTGCCTCGGCCGGCGCCACTGGATTGGATGCCGCGAAGGTCTGGCCCAGCGAGCGTCGGGTCCAGCGAGGCGCTCTCCGGGGCTGTGGCGGCTACGGGCGGCGGGGCCTCGACATCGATGTCGAGTTGCAGGGAAGGTCCCGATGCCGGCGGCGGCGGTGGCGCGACCTGGACTTGGGCCTGGACCTCGACCTGGCCGGGCAAGGGGGCGGCCGGCGGCGCCGACTTGAAGAAGCCGGCCAACGGATTTGGATGGGGCGCCTCGGCCAGTTGGAGGCTGTGCGCGTTGGGCGCCCCGGTTTGGGGGATGTCCGGGCTATCGCTCGGAACCCCATCGAGCGGCTCGAGCTCGGCGAGCTCCTCTGATTCGGTGTGTCCCGACAGGGCCGGTGTTGGCGGGCTGTCTGGTTGGCTCGCGAACTCGTCCTCGGGGCCCCCGAGGAAGCCGTCCATCCCGCCGAACAACGTCGAGGGTTCGACCGCTTGCACCGCGGGGGCTTCCTCGCCGTAGTACCCGCGTCGGATTGCGGCCGCGATCTGGCCCTCGGCGGCCACCGCCAGCTGAATCGTCTTGCCGGTTTGGAAGCGCACGTCGTCGATTGCCGCCAGGTTGGAGGGATCGCTGAAGGCCACGGTGAGGGTTCCACCTCCCACGCCCGGTTCGAACCGAACCGGGAACACGGCGTGGCGTTCGGCCACCGATTGCGGAAGCATTCGGACGACATCCATCTGGATTCCGGTCGGGTTCGAGCTCGCACAGCTCGAGCCCCAACTGCTGGGCGAGCGTCTGCGCCAAGGCGCGTTCGTCGATGAACCGAAGGTCGATGAGGATGTGGCCGAGTTGGCCGCCCCACTGGCGCTGGTGGCCGAGCGCGCTCTGCAGCTGCAGGTCGTCAATGACGCCTGCCGCGACGAGGATCTTCCTCGCCGATTCTCGCGGTGGGTGCTGGCCTGTGCGGGCGTCCCGCTCATCGGCGCACCCGTGCCAAGAATTCTTCCCGGGTGAACACACCCCGCTCGATCAACAGCTCGACCATGGCGCGAATGGCGGCGATTCCCGCCGCCTGGGCCCCCTCCAGGCGAGTGAGAGCATCGGCCCCGCCGGTCGCCGAGGCGGCGGCGGCCGCGGTTTGGACAGTCGCCGAGCTGGGAGCTCGCTGCGCCGACGGGGAGGACGCTGGTCGAGCTGAGGGCAGCGGCGGCGGGACCGCTTCCGCAGCTCCGTTGGCCATCCAACGCGGTCGTTCCTCAGGCGGTGCGCAGCGGGTTGGGCGCGGAATCGACGGTTCGGCCCTGGAGGTTGACGATTCCGAAGCCCCCGTCGGCGTCGTTGCCCGAGAGCTCCTCGCCGCCGTAGTGGCTGCCGACCAGGTTTTGGAAGGTCAGCGGGCCGATTCCATCGGCGCGATGCGGCACCCGGTGGCCTTTCGGAGCTCGTCCAGCAAGAGGAGGTTTTGCGGCTCCACCATGGCGACCACCAGAACCTTCCCTTGCTCTTTCAGCTCGAGCGGGAGGGTGCGGGTCCGCATGGCCAGGTCTTGGCCGAGCTTGCGTTGGGCGTGTGGATCGGGCCGGCGCAAGGCCGCTCGGTTGGCCACTGCCACGCCCATTTGGCGGCTCAGGGCCTTCACCAGCACCGGTTCGGAAACGTAGTTCACCCGCAGCAGCACCTCGCCCAGCAGGCCGCCCCACGCCGTTGCTCTTGGATCGCCGTCTACAGCTGGCTTTCAGTGAGCTGGCTCGATTTGACAAGGATGTCGCCGAGGCGCGGCATCGATGTGACGGGGGGGACCATGCAAGTTTACGTCAGGTGCAGAATCGTTTTCCAGCGCTGGCGCCGCCCGTTATACTTCGGCGGTGTTTCACGACCGCGCTCGCCTCCCCCTGGTTGGCCGGTCCGTCAGCTTGCGGGCCTGGGCCGCTGCTGGGGCTCGGGCCCACATCGGGGCTGCTGGCGCCCAAGCCGGAGAACCGGGATCCTCGAGCTGGTGGTCGGTCCCGAGCGCATTGCGCTCTACTCTTCGACCCCCAGCGGGCCGCGCTGGTGCCGATCGCGACCGCCGACCAGGTCACCGTGCTCTGCGAGGGTCATCCCTCGCTGGCGCTCCTTGCCCGCCGCCGATCATTTCGAGGCCGACAACCCTCTGGCGGTCGGCAATCCGCTGACCTTTGGCGCCGTCGTGCAACAGCCTCGGCGCGCTCGCGGCGCGATTCGCCTTCATTCCGGCCGAGGCGTCGACCTTCCACGATCACCGCCCTTACCACGGCGGGATGGTCGGCATGGTCGGCGACCGGCACCTCGAGCTGGCGGTGGTTCCGCGTTAAAGCGGCCGAACTGCAGCTCTACGTCACCGATGCCTATCGCCAGCCGATTCCCCTGGCCGGCCTGAGCGCCAGCGCGAGGTCAACGGCGGCGGCAATCCCGCTCCAGCGACGGCTGGCACTCGTGGGCCGAGTGACCGAGCCCAAGGGGCCCCTCGGACGTCCACGCCGAGGTCGCTTTGCCGGCGACGCCCAGACGGTGTCGATGGACTTCTACGTCGCGAAACGGCCGAAGAGCCGCGGGCCACCGCCGCGGCGGCGACGCACCCATTGAGGTCGGGTGACGGGCGTTCGTTCCCACGCGCATCGAGGCGCGGCCGGGAAGACCGTCAAGCTGCGTTTCACCCGCACGTCGCGCGACACCTGCGCTACGCAGGTGGTGTTTCCGGGCCTGGGCGTGACCCGCGACCTACCGCTGAACAAGCCGGTCGAGGTCGTGGTCGTGCCACCCCGGGGTAGCTGGCGTTCACCTGTGGCATGCGCATGTTCAAAGGCGCGGTGGTGGGGCTCTAGCCATCGGGAACTGAACCAACTGGGCATTGCATGGTGGCGCCGAGTATGAAGTGGCGATGGTGTCAAGCGCAGAGCTGCGCTGATCTCCGGACGCAGTCGGGGACGAGGAAAGAAAGAGAGCGAAGAAGAAGCGAGCGCACCGAGCTGCCTCAATCGAGTATTCGCGATCGAAGTCGCATAGGTTTTGATCCGTCGACAGGCCGCAATCGCACTCTCGAGCTCAAAAGCGCTCACGGCGCCACCCGCGGTCACTGTCTGTGGGCAACAGGTGCACACAGAAACCTCATCGCTGAAGGAAGCGGCCTTGGCCGCGGCGATCAGGTCATGCTGTCGGCCCCGCGGGTGGGATCGTAGGGCTTGCCGGAGCTCCAAATGGCGTAGAGGATGCCAGCCATCTTGCGGGCGAGGGCGATGACAGCTTTTTGCGGCCCTCGCCGCTGCTCGACGCGACGAGACCATAGGACCATGGGATCGTTCGGTCTTGAACGGCGTGCCTGGTGAGCGGCCTGGGTCAACGCCCAACGCGTCATCGGACTTCCGGCCTTGGTAATGCCGGTTCTTTGCACTCTTGAGGAGCTGGAGTTTTCTCCCGGTACGATGCCCAAGTAAGACTCTGACCGCGTGTGAGCCGGCGAAGCGGTCGGGGACGTCGAGCGAGGCGAAGAAGGAAAGCGCGACGACGGTTCCCACGCCCGGCACGGTCATGAGCAAGCGGCAAGTGTCGTTGGCCTGCGCCAGTTGCCTCAGTTCTTTGTCCGCGGCGCCAATCTGGACCGTCAAAGCATCGATGGCCGAGAGCTGCCGCTCGATGAATGCCGGCACTTCGGGCATCTCCCGCACTCGCTTCGGAAAGGTCTCGGTTCCTCCTCGACGGGGGCGCACTCGCCGCGCTCGGAAGTAACCACGAACGCCGTTGATTAGCTTCGTTCGACTGTCGACGAGATTCTTGCGCAAGCCGAGCATCGACTTGAGTTCGCGCGCAGATGAGCTCGGCACATGGACTGCTGGAAGATCCATTTGCAGCGAGGCCAGGCTGAGCGCTCGTGCGTCCCGGCGATCGGTCTTGATTCCTCGATGGCCCACTCCGAGCGCTCGAACCAACGTCGACGGGACCACCCGCACTTCGTGCCCATGCGCTTTCGCCACGTCCGCCACTCCGAAGCCCTCTGCGCAGGTCTCGATCACAACTCTCCCTCTCGGCTGCCTGCTGAGATGACTTTCGAGCTTCGAGGTCTCCACCTCCCTCTCCTCGACGATTTCTCCTTTGTTGTTGCGGATGCAGACGTAGGACTTCCTTCCGCCCAAATCGATTGCTATGTGGTTCATGGCTGGGACCCTCCCGGGCTTGCGACCTAGATCGCGTTTGAGCTGCGGAGCTTTTTGCTACCGCGTTGCGGAGTTTCCCAGCCACTTCATCCAATCTCACTCCGTGGCGGCGCAGTTCGCGAATCGATGCGCCGCCACGGAGTGCGGCGCCACCAGACCGCCAAGCGTGTTTCGAGCATTGTTCTGAGGCTTCCTGCGCCCGCGCACTCGGCTATGGTCCGCGCCCGACTACCTCGGCCGCGTCATCGGCACCGTCGTCGCGACCCGGGCCATCCCGGGGCTGGAGGGCCACAAGCTCCTGGTGATTCAGCCGGTTGACCACGCCGGGGCGCCGAACGGCCCCGTCGAACTGCGTGGATGCCACGCCGGTCGCCGGTCGTGGCGATTCGGCGAGCTTGGTGGGCAGCCGTGAGGCGGCCTTGCGCAATCGAGCCGAGCTTCGTGCCCGTCGACGCCGCCATCGTCGGCATCGTGGACCACCTGCCCGGGATGCGCCTCTGTCGCGTCATCGGGCCGGTGGTCTGACCGTCAAGCACCCCGCCTACGCCGGGGACCACGCTGCTCTCGGTCATGCCCGTGGACGAGACGGGGGGCCGACGCGGCCGGTCGTTTCTGGCCATCGACCACGTCCAGGCAGGGGCGGGCGACCGGGTGCTGGTGCTCACCGAGGGCAACGGCGTGCGGCAGCTTTTGGGCGGCGCACCCGCCTCCCATCCGCTCGGTCATCGTGGGCATCGTCGACGCCATCCAGACGGAGGGAGCGCCGTAAGGTCCCGATGCGCGCCACCCTGAATCTGAAGTCGGAGCTCGTCGCCGCGCGCCCTCGGCTGCACCAGGCCGGCTGGGTCGCCAACCACGACGGCAACCTCACCGCTGCAGTCGGCCCGACGCTTTCTGGCCACGCCGACGGCCGTGAGCAAGGCGCGGTCCGCGAGGACTGGCTCATCACGGTGGTCGCGTCGAGGGAAGGTCGTCGAGGGCCGCCGCAAGCCCTTCGGCGAGCTGGATCTCCACCTCGCCTGCTTCCGCGCGCGGCCGGAAGCCCAGGTGGTCTGCCACGCCCACCCTCCCATCGCGACCGGCTTCGGGTGGCCGGCCTCGAGCTGGGACCGCTGCCCTTCCCGAGACGGTGGTTTCGCTGGGGAGACGTGCCGACGCTGCCGCTGCTCGCCGCCGCGGTCGGCGGAGCCGCCGTCGAGCGCGGGCGCGGCCGCGAGCACGACGCCATGCTGCTCGCGGGGAACGGCGTGTTCACGCTCGGGGACGACGTCGAGCAGGCGCTTCTGCGCATGGAGCTCGTCGAGCACCTGGCGAAGATCTCTGGTCGCCGGCAGCGGGCGCGGTGCACGGCTCGCCACGCTGTGGCCGGGCGCTCGACGCGCAGAGGCCGGCTGCCCCCGCAGCGCGCCGGCCGGGACGAACGCCCGCGCGGCATAGGAACGCCTCGGACCCGAGGACATGGAGGAGATCGCCACCCGCGTGGCCGAGCGGCTGGCCCGGCGAATGGGCGCGGCGAGGGTCGGCGTGGAGGAGCCCTGCGAGGCCAGCGAGTGCGGCCAACCCGTCACGGAGCGTCGCCGACGAGCCGCAGTGCGTGGAGCGCTGCGGCGACTGCGGCCAACGACTCCTGCCCCACCTACCATCTGGTGCAGCTCGGCGCCGACCGCATCGCTCCCCTGGGGGCGCCCCGCACCTCCGCCGACGTCGCCCAGCACATCGACCACACGCTGCTCAAGCCCGACGCCACCACAGGAGATCGACAAGCTCTGCGAGGAGGCGCGCCGCTACGGCTTCGCCACCGTGTGCGTGAACTCCGTCAACATCGCCCACGCGGCGACGGCTGCTCGCGGGGTCGCACACCGTGCCCATCGCCGTGGTGGGCTTCCCGCTGGGCGCCGAGCTGCGCCCAAGGCCAAGGCCTTCGAGGCGCGCGAGGCGGTGCGCTGCGGCGCCCGCGAGATCGACATGGTCGTCAACCAGAGCGGCCCTCAAGTCGAACGACTACCGCCTGGTCCTCGACGACATCGCCGGCGTGGTCCGCGCGGTGCAGCCCCATCGCCCGTGAAGGTGATCCTCGAGACCGCGGCGCTCACCACACGAGGAGAAGGTCGCCGCCTGCGTGCTGGCGAAGGCGGCCGGGGCGGCCTTCGTCAAGACCTCGACCGGCTTCGGCGCCGGCGGCGCGACCGTCGAGGACATCGCGCTGATGCGCCGCATCGTCGGCGCCGGCATGGGCGTGAAGGCCTCGGGCGGCATCCGCACCGCGGAAGACGCCGCGAAGATGTTCGCGGCGGGCGCGGATCGGGTCGGGCGCCTCGGCCTCGGTGGCGATCGTCACCGGCGAGAAAGCAGCGGCCGGTAAGTACTAGTCCCCTGGATTTGTGGTTCCTAACAAAAGTCACGAGCGGTGAGCTTGTAGGGCACGCGTGGCGAAACGCTGGACCTTGGCAAGGATTTCATCAGCTGCCTTGGTCCATTTGAAGGGTTTGCCGATCTCATTGTGAGCGTCGATGTATTGACCGATCGCCTGGCGTAGTTGAGGCACGGACGTGTGGGAGCCGCGCTGAAGCGCGTGCTGCGTGAGGAGCCAGCGAGAAGCGCTCTACGAGGTTGAGCCACGACGAATAGGTCGGGGTGAAATGGAGCACGAATCGGGGATGGCGGAGCAGCCACTGGTGCACGATTGGAGCCTTGTGTGCCGACAAGTTGTCCAGGATGACGTGAATCTCGAGCCCCGGCGCAACTCTCTTCTCGAGCTCGGCCAGAAACGCCACGAAGTCCTTGGCGCGATGCCGTCTCTTGCAGGCGGCGATCACTTCGCCCGTGGCCACGTTGAGAGCGGCGAAGAGGTCGAGCGTTCCGTGGCGAATGTAGTTGTGCGTCTGGCGCTCGGGCTGACCGATATCCATCGGCAGGATGGGCTGTGCTCTTTCTAGCGCTTGAATTTGCGACTTCTCATCGAATGAGAAGACCACAGCATGGTCTGGTGGATTCATGTAGAGCCCGACGACATCGCGGACCTTCGCTACAAACTGAGGATCGTCGGAGAGCTTGAAGGAGCGTGTGACGTGCGGCTTGAGCCCGAAAGTGCGCCAGACACGACCGATCGTCGCATGGCTCATCCCAACGTTTTCGGCCATGCTGCGCGTACTCCAGTGCGTCCGACCCTTTGGTTTCGTCTCCATCGTTCGGACGATCACGGCCTCGATCTCATCATCGGAAATCGTCCGCGGCGCCCCAACTCGTGGCTCGTCATAAAGCCCCGCCAGCCGTTCCTCGACAAACCGACGCCGCCACTTGCCGACGGTCTGATTTGTCGTGTGCAGGTTCTTCGCAACCGCTGAATTGGTTTTAGCCGTACAGGCCAACACGATCCTCGCCCGGAACGCCAGGCTGTGATTGACCTTCGCCCTGCGCGTCAGTCTCATCAGCTCTTCACGCTCGCCGTCGAAGAGCACCAGCTCACTCATTGGTCGCCCGATCTTAGCCATCCAAGCTACAGATCATGCGCTCCACATTTTGACCAGTTATTTCGTTTCCAGGGGACTAGCAGGCTGTTGAGAAAGACCAATTGGCAGCCCTGGTGGCGCCGGGTGTGGCACCGGCGCAGATCTTCGAGCCGCAAGGAGCTTGCAAAGCGGTACTTTGGTGCGGAGCCCGGAGCCACCAAGGAACCGATGAGCGGCCCAGTTTACTTATTCAACACTACGGCCAGGTCGCTTTTTCGACCACGAACGCCTCGAGCGACGTCCCGCCGGGGGGGACGTAGCCGGCCTTCTTCAGTGTTTGGATCACCTGCGCTCGCTGTTCGGCCCACGGCACCCAGATCGCCCTGAGGTTCTTGAGCGAGAGCGGCTTGTGGAAGACCACCTCGTTGACCTCCTGGAAGCCGTGCGACACCTCCCAAAACAGGTCATTGAGCTTCTGCGGCTCGGAGGAGAGCGCCGAGTCCTCGGTGATCTTCCCGTACGGCCACCCGAGGCTGGCATGGAACTCCGCCTCGTCCAGCACGGCGGGATCGAACACCAAGTTGATCACCCGGTAGTTCATCACCGCCCACGAATCGGGAGGGCCCGGAAACACGCTGCCGCGCGCGTTCCTTCCCATGGCCCCGAGATAGACGCTGTCCTCGCCCTGATGCGAGGTGCCCGGCACGGCGCTCGCCGGCAACAGGGCCCCGGCGGAGAGAATCCCCTCCACCCGCTGGATCAACGTGCCGTGCACCAAGTAGTTCACGTCGTTCGCCCGCGCGATCTGCGATGGCGTTCGCGCTGCAGCGGGAAGCGGACGGCTGCGCAAGGGGCTGTGCCGCGCCTTCAGCGTGCCCGCTTTGATCTCCTCTGGTCTCACAACGACGCGGACGCCGTCTGCTTGCTTGAGGACCCAGCTGCCCGAAAACGGTTCGCCGGGGGATCACCCGTCCGGTCAGGGACGGCCCTTCCCCTCGGGGTGTGACGGATCGCGGAGGATCAGCTCGACCTCGATCTCCTTGGGCTCTTCCGAGGCCGCCTTCAGAACCTGGGCCACGCCCTCCGGGGTCCGCGCGTCGGTACAACAACGGCGCGAGGTCGCGCACCGCAGCGGCGCGATCCGCATGGTCGCGCACCTCGCGCGCCCGCAGAGCGTCGGACGACGCCTCGGCATCATCTCCGGCCGGCTTGAGTTCCCTCTTTGGCTGCTCCCTCTCGATCCCCTCCGGCCTTCGGTGGCAGAAGGCCGAGCGCGAGCAGCGCGATGACGAGCAGGCGGGGACAAAGGCGGCTTGCTAGACGTTCAACCGCCGAAACACCACCGACGGAATCGTCTTCACCACCGCCGCCACCATTCCCCAGCGAGCGGGGACGAAGGCCTCCCGCGAGCCGCCGCGCGCGGCGATCTCGAGGGTCTGTCGCGCCGCTTCCTCGGCGCTGATGACCCAGAATTTCTTCGACGTGCTGGTCTTCAGCATGTCGGTATCGACGAACCCCGGCTTGATGGTCACCACGTTGACGCCATAGCGGCTAAGCCGGTTGCGCAAGGCCTCGTAGTAGGTGGTCATGCCGGCTTTGCTGGCGGGTATAGGCGGGCAGCGCCCGACGTCCGCGAACTCCGGCGATTGAGGAGATGCCGAGTAAGGTTCCCTTCTTCTCGGTCTGAAAGTGAACGGCCGCGAGGTCGGTCCAAGCCACCGCGCCGACCAGGTTGATTTGCAGGACCCGGTGTCTTTGGCGGTGTCGAACTCAGACTCCTGGCTCGGCTCGAGGACGCCAGCGGCGTAGACGAAGATATCCAGACCGCCGAGCTCGTCGACTGCTGCGCGGTAGGTGGCCTCGACCTTCTTGAGGTCTTGGACATCGTGCGGGAAGGTCGCGGCCCGGCCGCCGGCGGCGCGAACGGCAGCCGCCACGCGCTCGAGTTCCTCCTTGCGCCGCGCGATCAGCGTGACATGAGCGCCGCGCGACCCCAGTTGAACGGCCAGCGCTTCGCCAATGCCGGAGGACGCGCCGACGACAATCGCTCTCGAAAAGGACGGTTTCATGGCGGCGGAACCTAGCACAGGCCACGAACTCGGTGACCTCAACCCCGCCCTCCCCCGCTTCGCGGGGGGAGGAGGAGAACCCCTCGGGGACGCAATCGAGCTCGACGGCGTCCCGCTTCGCGGGAGGAGGAGAACCCCTCGGGGACGCAATCGAGCTCGACGGCGTCCCGCATCGCGCGGGAGGAGGAGAACCCCTCGGATGCAATTTCGCTAACGGGATCCTCCTCCCCCATGCGCAGCATGGGGGTGGGTAGGGTGGGGGGTCGACTCGAACCTGTCTACCCTTACCGGATCTCTTTCGCCGCCAGCATCCCGCAGCCCGCATCCACGTCGCGGCCGCCGCTGTACCGGCGCACCACCGGCTGGCCGAGGATTTGAAGTTGGCTCCAAACGCGCTGAGCCCCGCTTCGCTCGGGGCGCGGAAGCGGCCGTCGGGATTGGCGACCTCGATCAGGTCGAGCCGCAGCGGATCCTGGGCCGACGCCGCAGCTCGCCGGCGCCCAGGGCCGTCGAAGTCCTCGACGACCCCAGGCGAGCATGGCCCGCCTGCTGCGGTCGGCCTGGTGCTGCACCGCCGCGATGAGCTGCGGGAACGCCAGGCGTTCCTCGATGGACATCACGCCGCCGTCTTCCTCGGTCACCGTCCCGAGCGAGATGGCCAATCCATAGAACGGTTTTTCCTCGCTGAACAAAGCCCGACCGCCACGCACGCGGGCGCCTACCGTGATACGGTCGGCCGCGATGGCGTAGCCCGCGGGGGAGTTGAAGATGCTGGCCGCGGCCATCACCCGGTCGTAGTTGAGCATGGGCTTGCCCATGCAATGTCGGTCCGGGGTCAGGCTGCGGCCCCAGCGCGCGCATCTTGTCGGCCATCACAAATTCGAGAAACGGGGGCCAACTCCACCGCATCGATGGTTTCGATCGCGGCGTCGAACTTTTCCGCCGCCCTGATAGGATCGCCTGCGGCACCGAGCGTCCGTCCCCAATATTGCAGCGTATCGGCTTCTCCCAGGCCGAGTGATACCTCTGATGGATTGCCAGCGCGGCCTCGAACTGCCGGTCGGCGATTCGTAGTTGCCCTGCGCCGCCTCGACAACGGCTTCGGCCCGAGCAACGTACCGACCAGCCCACGCCAGTCTTCTCCGGCGGCCATTATCTGACGACATCGAGCGACTTGCTTGGCGGCTCTTCGAGCCGGTCCATCGCGACGTAAGTCGAGCCAGCCAGGCCGCTCACGCATTTCCCAGAGTAAAGCGGCACCTCGATCCCCGTTGTCGAGTCCATATTAAGAAGAGCTTCGGCGCGAAGATAATCGCCGAGATAGAAGCCATAGATGACGCCGGCTGCCCACGATTGGCATATAAAGCGGAAGTTCTGTCGCCTGTTCGCTCGCCGCCTCGGCCGCATTTTCTCTCAAGGCTGCCAAGCTTCCCATTCCCCGCCAATCCAAAATCGGATCGTAGTTCGTCGTTCCCCGTCCTTCGTTGCAGTTCGTTTAGTTGTCCTTCACCAGTATGTCAGGTTTCGGCGATCATCCGGGACAGGTATAGATGCGCGTAGGGAGTGCCTTGTCTACTCGCCTTGTTCAGTTCGCGCTCGAGCCACGCGCGCGACCCGCATGCGGATCGCCCAACCAGCGCTTAGGGCGGCGGCACCCCAAGTCGCCGCTTCCGCAAGGACATTCGCCTCGGCCGCGGCCTCGAAAGCTTCGCCGAAAAGCGCAAACCCTTCCCTAATTTCCGCTCATCACCAAAGACCACGCATAAAACTCCGCGCGGCCTTGACCAGAAGGCTTTCCCTCCCAGTGCGGTCGGAGACCTCCATCCCACGCCGCGCGGCCGCAGCGGCCCCGACGACATTCGATCTTTGTGAACTCATATGCCGCGATGATTGGTACAGATCGACCAATGAAATCGGCTCGGACTCTCTTCGCCATCACTGACTCGGCGCGCCGGAAATGTTCGCTTGCGAGGTTCCGTTGAATAGCGGGTCGTCCCTCATCGTGGAAGATGTTTGCGACCAGGATATGTACCCGCGCCGCCTCGTCGAAACGCCCGATACTCTCGTAAAGCGCGATTGCGGACTCGCCGTACTTAAGTGACCTCGTGCGATCGACTTGGAACGCAAGATACCCGAGCCGATGCAGCAAATCGGCGCGCTGGCTGCGCGTCCGAGCCTTCTTGCTCCATCAACGCGAGCGCGGCCTGCCAAGTGCACCATCGCGTCAGTGAAGGCGAGGACTGATGCGGCTGCCTCGCCGGCGCGAAGCGAATAGTCGATCGCTTTTTCCGCCATACCCGCCTCGCGGAAATGATGCGCCAGTTCGGCGAGGTGAGCATCGATATCCTCCCGATAGATCTCCTCCAGCCGGTTAGCGATCTTGCCGTGAATCCGAATGCGGCCGTTGGTATCGAGTTCTTCGTACACCGCTTCGCGGATGAGCGCGTGAGAGAATCGGTAGCGACCATGCCGAGCGCAGTCACGATGCCAGCGCTTGAGGCCTCATCTAAAAGACGATGTGCCTCGTCAACGGAAACATCTGCAACGCTCTGACAGAGATTGAATTCGAACTCATTTCCGATTGCCGCCGCCACGGCAAGAATCGAGTTCGACTCCGGCGAAAGGTCGTCAAGACGACCACGGATCGCCTCCCGGACGCCGCTGGGAATTTTAAACGGCCGATCCAGCGCTCCGGCGGACCCGATGGCTCCTTCCGCGATCAGATTGCGCACAATGCCATCGACAAACAGCGGATTCCCATTAGTGGCGGCGCAGAGTTTCGCGACCAGCGTCTCGTCCGGCGTTCGCCCGCCTTGAACTCGACGAACTTCGTCAACCTCGGATTCGCTCAGGCCACCGACGGAATCGAGCGCGCTTCGCGGCTAAGCTCTCCGATATGCTTGCTGAGGCCTGGCGAGCGCCGCACCTCCAAGTCGCGATAGGTTGCGACGATCATGATTGGCGCGCCTTTCAGCTCACGCGCCATAAAACGCAGCAGCGCGAGCGACGCCTCATCGGCATCATGCAGATCGTCGAGCACGATCAGCATCGGATGCGAGCGCGCGCCGATTTTCAGGAAGTTGGTGACCGCATCGAAGAGGCGAAAGCGCGCCTCGCTCGGTTCGAGCTTTTCGGTCACCGAAGGGCTGGGGAGCAATTGCGCGGGTCGCAGATCCGGAATGATCTGCGCCACCTCGTGGATGACGTCAGCGGCGATTTCTGACTCCACCGCGAGATTACTGCGCCGCTCGCGGGTCAAGCGCGCCGAGGAAAGCTGCGAATTATCTGAATCCACGGCCAGTACGCGGGCGCGCCCTCACCCTCCCAGCATCGGCCCCATAGAACCTGCAAGCCGCGGGCTTTTGCCCGCGAAGCTAACTCATCGGCCAGCCGCGTCTTGCCGATTCCGGGCTCGCCATAAATCAGGAACAGATGTGCGTCGCTCTCGGCGCCGGACTCGCACGCCGCAACTGAGTTCCGCAAGCTCGCGCTCGCGCCCGACGAAACTATTACGCGCTAAAGTGCCTTGCTCGGCGCCTAAATCGTCCATTGTGCGGACCGCCCCACGTTCCGGTACGCAATAAAGTCACATCAAGACTTTAAGAGATCGTGAAACATATTCTAAACGTCAAGATGCGTCTATCGCTCATGCGGGCCTCTCGTACGGGGTGAGGTTCGGAGACATTATGTGGAGAGGGGATTTCGCCATTGACAAGATTATCAATCGTCATTGACAGGATGCTCAATAGTTAGTAGCTGTGGGCGAGGATGCCGAAGGCGATTGCCAAGCGGCGCCGGGCACGCGCGCTTCAGCGGCCCGAGCGCCGGGCGCTACTCCTCAAATGCGCTATTCGCGTGTTCGCCCGCCGAGGCCTGGGCGGGGCGCGTCATGCCGAAATCGCGCGCGAGGCCAAGGTCGCCGTCCCTACCGTCTTCTTCTATTTCCCGACGCATGAGGCGCTCGTGCGTGAGGTGCTGGAAGAAGTCGCGCGCTTCTTTCTCGCCATGACGGAGCGCATGCATCTCACTGATCAGCCGGCGCCGGAAATCGTCGTCGAGCACGGCCGCGTGTTTGCCGATGCGATGGTGACGCATCCTGACTACGCGCGCGTGCTGCTCGAATGGAGCACCGCACTGCGCGAGGAAGTGTGGCCGCTCTATCTGCAGTTCCATGAGCAGAACATCCGCATCATCGCCGCGACCATCAGGCGATGGCGGCGAGAAACTGGCCGCGACTACGATGAGGACGCACAAGAAGATGCGGAAGACAGCGCGCGCGTCATCGCGGCCACCGGCTATGTGGTCGCGCAGATGAAAGTCGCGCGGATGCCGAGTGAGAGAATCGAGCGCTTCCTGCACACGCTGGTGCGCGACACTTTAGGAGAATCCGGCGCCGACGAGAGCATCGCGCCTCGCACCGGCACCGACAACTGAATCGAGGAGAATCTATATGCGCGTTGCCGCAACCATCTTCAATCAAAACTATGCCGACTGGGATCGCTACGAAGCCGAAGAGAAAGGGCAGTCGGTAGCGCCGCGTCCGGCGCTCTCGGACCGCGAGATTTTCAACCAGGAACTCAACCTCGCGCGGATTGCCGATGAGACCGGCTTCGATGCGGTGTGGACCATCGAGCATCACTTCACGCCCTACACGATGGTGACCAATCCGCTCCAGTACCTCACCTATATCGCCGGGATCACCAAGCGGGTCGACCTCGGCACGATGGTGGTGGTGCTGCCGTGGCACAATCCGGTGCGCGTCGCCGAAGACGTCAACATGCTCGATGCGTTCCTCGGGCCCAAGCGCGACATCATTTGTGGCGTAGGACGCGGGCTCGGGCGGCGCGAGTATGCGGGACTCGGAATCGATCAGAATGAGGCGCGTGGCCGCTTCGATGAATCGCTGCAGATCCTCAAGCAATTGCTCGGGACCGGCAAATGCGACTTCGATGGCGAGTTCTTCAAGATTCACGGACTGCGTCTGCGTCCGCAGCCGGAGAAGGATCTGAGCGCGAATTTATGGTGCGCTGGCGGCACCGCGGAGACGGTCCAGATCATCGCGAAGAACGATGTCAAACCGCTCACCATCCCGACCACCAGCCTCGACATTTCGCTTGCGGGGATGCGCCGCTATGCCGCGATTCGCCGCGATGCGGGCTATGCGCCGAGCCATACCAAGCTCGCGCTGTGGACCTATGTCGCCGAGACGCATAGCGAGGCGGAAAAGGGCGCTCGCCATATGGAAGAGTACGGCGATTCCGCGCTGCGTCACTACGAACTGCTCGGCACGCATCTTAAGGGCATCAAGGGTTACGAGCAGTACGGCGCGCAATCGGACGTACTGCGCAAGGATCCCACGCTGTTCACGCGCGGCTTCCATAACAGCCATCCGTGGGGCACGCCCGACGAGACCATCAAGCGCGCGACCGAGCTCGCGAATGCATTCGGCACCGACGAGATCATGTTCATCTTCAAATATGGTGCGATGCCGATCGACAAGGCGGAAAAGAGCATGCGCCTGTTCGCGAAAGAGGTGATGCCCGCGCTGAAGGCGCTGAATCCCAAGCCGATCACGGCGGAAGCTCCTGCGGAGGCGACCGCCGCAGCAAGATAGAAATCTGATTCCCCTTCCACTTTAGGGGAAGGGGGTTAGGTCTGCAAAAAAGTTTCAGAACAGGAGACACGAATGAAAGTAGGCGGCGCAGTAATCTTCCAGAACCCAATGAACGAACAATCCGATCGTGAGGTCTATCAGCATGACCTCAAGATTGGCGACATGTACGAGCCGCTCGGCTTCGATTCGATCTGGAGCGTCGAGCATCACTTCGACGATTACACGATGTGCCCCGACGTGCTGCAGTTCCTTTCCTACTACGCGGGCCGCACCAGAAACATCGAGCTCGGCTCGATGGTCGTGGTGCTGCCGTGGCACGATCCGATCCGCGTGGCAGAGCAGGTCTCGGTGATCGATCATCAGTCCAACGGCCGCATGTTGCTCGGTTTCGGGCGCGGGCTGGCGCGCATCGAGTACGACGGCTTCCGCGTGAACATGGGCGAGTCGCGCGAGCGCTTCGTCGAATACGCCGAGATGATCATCGAAGGCCTCGAGAAGGGTTACTGCGAGTACGATGGCAAATATCTGAAGCAGCCGCGCGTCGACATCCGGCCCAAGCCGTTCAAGTCGTTCAAGGGCCGCACCTATGCTGCGGCGGTGTCGCCCGAATCGTCGCGCATCATGGCGAAGCTCGGAATCGGCATCCTCATCATCCCGCAAAAGCCGTGGGAAGCGGTCGCGCAGGAGTTGAACGAATATCGCACCATCTACAAGCAGGTGAACGGCGGCGAGCCGCTCCCGACTATCGCGGCCGGATGGACCTTCTGCGACAAGAGCGTCGACCGCGCGCGCGAGATGGCGGTCAAGTGGATCGGCGGATACTGGCAGACCGCGCTGCGCCACTACGAGATGGCGTCCGACCACTTCGGCAAGGCGAAGGGTTACGAGTACTACGAGACGATGGCGAAAAATCTGAAAGGCGACGGCAGCAAGGATGCCTCGATCGAGTACTTCCTCAATTTGCAGGTATGGGGCACGCCCGAGATGTGCTTCGAGAAGATCGATGAGATCCGCAGGCGCGTCAACGCGAACCATTTCGTCGGCGTGTTCAGCTATGCCGGCATGCCGTGGGAAGACGCGGAGAAAAGCCTCAATCTGTTTGCGAAAGAGGTGATGCCGGAGCTGAAAAAGCTCAACGGCGCGCAAGCCGAGGCGGCCTGAGGATTTTCTTTGCTGCGTTCCTCTCCCGCATTTTTTCGCGGGAGAGGTGGCGCGGCGCGGCAGTTCGATGGCTGCGAAGCAACTGCCGTGACGCGACGGTGAGGGTGCTGCGAACGCCACCCAAGCTTCGAGGCGGTGCGAACTTCGCGCCGCCTCGTGTGTTTTTGCACCAGTATGGTAAGGACAACATTGTGCGTTAGCGCGTCTATGACACGCAGGCAATGACGAACGAGACCCGAAGGGGGAGCGCAGCGCCACGGCGTAGCTGTACCCGAGGCGGCGCGAAGCCGCTGAGGCGGAGCGTAGCGGAGTCGAAGCGGAATACAGGACAGAGCGGAGTCGAGGGAAATTAATAATGGACATCGGAATCTTCATGATGCCGTCGCATCCGCCCGAACGCAGCTTTCGCGACGGCTTCGAATGGGACTTGAAGCACCTCGAACTATGCGATCGGCTGGGATTCTCGGAAGCCTGGATCGGCGAGCATTTCTGTTCGCCATGGGAACCGAATCCCGCGCCAGACTTACTCATCGCGCAAGGTTTGCTCCGCACCACCCGAATGAAACTCGCGCCCGGCGCGCATCTGCTGCCGTATCATCATCCAGCCGAACTCGCGTGCCGCGTCGCGTATCTCGATCACATCGCCAAGGGCCGCTTCATGTTCGGCGTCGGCTCCAGCGGCCTGCCGAGCGACTGGAAGTTGTTCAATGTCGATGGCGCGGGCGGCGAGAATCGCAAGATGACGCGCGAGGCGCTCGACATTATCCTGAAGCTTTGGGAATCCGAGGAGCCGTTCGAGTATCGCGGCGAATTCTGGACCGTGAATCGCATCGAGCCGATGTTGCGCACGCTGAAGTTTCATCTCAAGCCGTATCAGAAGCCGCATCCGCCGATCGGCATCGCGGGGCTCACGCCGAAATCCGACACGCTCGAAATCGCCGGCGAGCGCGGCTTCATGCCGATGAGCCTCAACCTGTCGCCGGCGTATCTCGCGGAGCATTGGGCCTCGGTCGAGCGCGGCGCGGCGAAGACCGGACGCACGCCGAAGCGCGATGATTGGCGAGTGGTGCGCGAGGTCTACGTCGCGGAGACCGATGCCGAAGCGAAAAAACTCGCGCTCGGCGGGATGCTCGCGCGGGCGTATCGCGAGTATCTGCTGCCGCTGTTCGGCGACTTCGGGCTGCTCTCGCTGTTCAAGCATGATGCGAGCATCGCGGATTCCGATGTGACGCCGGAGTACCTGGTCGAACACGGATGGCTGGTCGGATCGCCTCGCACGGTGCGCCAAAAGCTTGCTGACATGCATGGCGACGCCGGCGGCTTCGGCACGCTACTGGTGCTGACCTTCGATTTTTCCGAAGAGCACGAAGCATGGTCAGCCTCGCAGCGGATGCTCATCGATGAGGTGCTGCCGCAATTTCGCCAGCGCGCCGCAGCATGAAGGACATCTGATGGCCGAAGCTATTGAACAATTCGACGCGATCGTTATCGGCGCGGGCGTTGCCGGTCTCTATCAGCTCTACAGTCTGCGCAAACTCGGTCTGAAGGTGCGCGTGTATGAGGAGGGCGGTGGCGTCGGCGGCACCTGGTACTGGAATCGCTATCCGGGCGCGCGCTTCGATTCCGAAAGTTACAGCTATGGCTACTCGTTCTCAGAGGAACTCCTGCAGGAGTGGGATTGGAAGGAGCATTTTTCCGCTCAGCCGGAGACCGAGCGTTACCTGAACTGTGTCGCCGACAAATTTGATTTGCGCCGCGACATTCAACTCAACACGCGCGTCGAGTCAGCGAGCTTCGATGAGGCCGCGAATCAATGGGAAGTGCGCCTAGGCGACGGCACTCGCGCGCGCGGAAAATTTCTCATCGCGGCGGTCGGCATCCTGTCGGCGCACTATGTCCCCGACTTCGCGGGCATAGATAGTTTCAAGGGCGAGTCGTTTCACACTGCGCGCTGGCCGCATGAGAAGCCCAACTTCGCGGGTAAGCGCGTCGGCGTCATCGGGACCGGCGCGACCGGCGTGCAGCTCATCACGGAAATCGCCAAGGAAGTCGGCCATCTGACGGTTTTCCAGCGCACGCCGAATTACTGCGCGCCGCTGCGCAATGGAACGATCGACGCCGACGAGCAGAAACAGATCAAGGCGAACTATCCGGAAATTTTTCGCAAGACGAGCACAAGCACTGGCGCCTTCATCCACGATTTCGATCCGCGCTCGGTTTTCGAGGTCACGCCGGATGAGCGTCAGGCCCATTTCGAGAAGCTATGGGCACAGCGCGGATTTTCTAAATGGCTCGGCAACTTCCGCGATGTCATGACCGATCCGAAGGCCAACGAAATCTACGCCGAGTTCGTACGCAACAAGATTCGCGCGCGCGTCAAGGATCCGGCGGTCGCAGAAAAACTCGCGCCCAAGGGCTATCCATTCGGCGGCAAGCGGATTCCGCTCGAGAGCGGCTACTATGAGGTTTTCAATCGCGACAACGTGAAGCTGGTCAATGTCCGCGAATCGCCCATCGAGCGCATCACACCGACCGGGGTGAAGACGCGCGATGCCGAATACGAGCTGGAACGTCATCATTTATGCGACCGGTTTCGATGCGGTAACCGGTTCGCTGACGCGAATCGATATCCGTGGCGAGGGTGGGGTGTTGCTGCGCGATAAATGGGCCGATGGTCCGCGCTCGTTCCTCGGCATCCAGACCGCGGGGTTCCCGAATTTTTTCGTCGTCAACGCCGCGACATTTTGTAACTTGCCGCGATGCCTCGAATGGATCGCCGATTGGGTTTCCGCGTGTATCGGCTATATGCGCGAGCATGGCTTTGCGCGCGTCGCTGCCTCGCCCCAAGCCGAAGAGAAATGGACCAGGCGCGCCGAGGAGTTGGCGGAGCGATCCTTCATGACGCGCCGCGACTCCGAGTCCACCTCATGGGCGATCGGTGCGAACATTCCGGGCAAGAAGCGCGCGTTCCTTTTCTACGCGCGTCCGGCGCCGGCCTATCGCAAGGAATGCGAGCAGGTCGCGGCCAACGGCTACGAGGGATTGGAGTTCCGATAGGAGAACGTTATGGCGGTGAAAATTCATCCGATGCTGTGCGGCGTGCTCGAAACCGAAGCGAAGGGAATCATGAAGGATCAGCCGGGCCGCCTGCGCCTGCCGATCCCGAGCTACCTTATCGTGCATCCCAAGGGCACGGCGGTGTTCGATACCGGCCTTCATCGCGACTTGCAGAAAAATTCCGATCGCCTCGGGCCGCTCGCCAAAGCCTTCGATGTTTTCTTCCGTCCCGGCGAAGAGCTTGGCGGACGACTGCGCGCGTTCGATGTCGATCCCGCGCGCGTGGACTACGTGATCAATTCGCATCTGCACTTCGATCACGTCGGCGGCAATGCCGACCTGCCCAACGCGAAGCTGGTCGTGCAACGCCTCGAATGGGAGGCCGGTGCGAATCCCGACTTGATTCGCAAGAACGGTTACAATCGCAAGGACTTCGATCTCGGGCACAAATTGTTACTAGTTAACGGCGAGCATGACCTCTTCGGCGACGGTAGCGTGACGCTCATTCCGACCTACGGTCACACCGCCGGGCATCAGTCGCTGCGCGTGCGCCTCGACAATGGCGAATTCGTGATGACGGCGGATTCCTGCTACATGCGCAAGACCCTCGAGGAGATGGTGCTCCCGCCGTTCGCGCATAGCTACGATGCGATGCGCGAGGTCATCAATCGTTTCCGCGCGATGGAGCGCGCGGGTGCGCGGCTCATCTTCGGCCACGACCCCGCGCAGTGGAATGAGAAGGAAGGAGCACTTACGCAGCCGCTGCAATAGAGGCGCGCCATGAATATCGAATACGATCCGTTCGCTCCCGAATATCGCGCAAATCCATATCCGATTTTTGCGGAACTGCGCCGCGACGCGCCGGTCTACTGGGCCGAGCGCTCGAAGATGTGGGTCATCTCGCGCTACGACGACGTGATGGCGGTGCTCAAGGACACCACGCGCTTCTCCTCCGATGCGATGGCGACGGTGCTGCTCGGCATGACGCCGACGCGATCATGGGACGGCACGCCGGGCGTGCCGCGTCCGAGCGTCGTCACCAGCGATCCTCCGGTGCATACGGCATTGCGCAACGTGGTGAATCGCGGTTTCACGCCGCGGCAGATTTCCGCATGGAAACCGGAGGTCGAGAAAATCATCGACGATTGCGTCGCGACGATGCGCGCGCGCCGGAGTTTCGACATCGTCGCGGACCTCACCAATCCGATGCCGGTGATGGTCATCGCGACCGTGCTCGGGGTCGATCCTTCGCGCTACGCGGACTTCAGGAAATGGGCAACCATCATCACGATGGGCATGAACGGTTCGAAGCGCCACCTCGGTTTCGTCGGCAGCGGCGCGGCGGCGGCAAGCGCCGAGATGTCGACGTACCTCGCGGAAATCATCGCGCGAAAAACCTCGAGCTCGGGGAACGATCTCATGAGCGTGCTTCTGCGCGCGACGGAGGGTGACGCGCTGACGATGCAGGAGGCGATTATCTTCTCCAACCTGCTGCTCTTCGCCGGCAGCGAGACGACCACCAATCTCATCGGCAATGCGGTCTGCGCGCTGCTGCAACATCCGGACACGCTCGCGCGCGTGCAGGCGAATCTCGAACTCATCGCGCCGACCATCGAAGAGACTTTGCGATGGGACCCGCCCGTCCACTATCTCTTCCGCCGCGCGACGCAGGATGTCACCGTCGCGGGCACGACGATTCCGGACGGTGCGATGGTCACGATTCTCCTCGCCTCGGCGAATCGCGATGAGGCTGCGTGCGGAAGTGATGCGGGCGAGTTCGACATCGATCGCAAGATGACTATTCCGCATCTCGCATTCGGCTTCGGCGCGCACTTCTGTCTCGGCGCCTCGCTCGCGCGAATGGAAGCGACGGCCGCACTGCAGCGCGTCATCCCGCTGCTATCGCGCGCGCATCGTACGACCGAATCTGTGGACTACGTCGATTCCTTCCAATTCCGCGGCCCCGCCGCGCTGACAATGGAATGGAACTAAGATTTTCTCGAAGGAGATGAGCCATGGCAGTACAAGTTGAGTGGGATTCGAAAATTTGCAGTCATTCGGGAAATTGCGTGAAGACCTTACCGCAGGTTTTCAAGGTCGAAAACAAAAAGTTCGTCATCGATCCGTCGGCAGCCGCCGATGAGAAAGTGATCGCGGCGGTGAAGGCGTGTCCCTCAGGTGCGCTGAAGATCCGAAGCTGATTCGCCATTACCTCTCGCGCCGAATTTACAATAAGATTTCCAATAGGATGATTGCCGGAGGTCTGACGGATGAAATTTCACTGGTTTGCCGAAGTTACCTATCCGCACCTTCCGGATGATTTTCGCGAGCGCTACGACTCCGCGTGGGTTACGCCGCCGGCGCATCTATGTGATCCGATCAAGGCGGGCGAAACCTACAAAATGTTTATCCGGCTGATGCAGCTTGCCGACAAAGTTGGCTTCGATGGCCTCACCGTCAACGAGCATCATCAGACGCCGCTCGCGATGTCGCCCTCGCCTAATCTGCTCGCCGCCAGCCTCGCTTCGACCACGCAGAACGCGACCATCGTGATCGTCGGCAATTCGCTGGCGCTCTATAATCCTCCGACGCGGATCGCCGAAGAGTATGCATATCTGGACTGTTTGTCGGGAGGTCGATTGACTGCGGGCTTCGTGCTCGGCACCCCGATGGATTCGGTGTTCGCGTACGGCAAGCCGCCGTCCGAGATGCGCGAGCGCTTCGAGGAGGCGCGCCAGCTCATCCTGCGCGCGTGGAGCGAGCCCGAGCCGTTCGCATTCAACGGCAAGTACAACCAACTTCGCTACGTGAACATCTGGCCGCGTCCGGTGCAGAAGAAGCTGCCGATCTGGGTGCCCGGTGGCGGCGGCAGCGTCGAAACCTGGGACCTCGTCATCAAGCACGACTACTGCTACGGCCATCTTTCGTTTTCGGGGCTGTATGCGTCGAAGCCGCTGGTCGATTCGTTCTGGGAATATGTCGATCAGAAAGGCGGCACCACCAATCCGCACCGGATGGCGTTCACCCAAATTGTGTGTGTAGCAAATACCGACGCGGAGGCAGAGAAAAACTACTATCAGGCGGTTCGCTACTTTCATCGCAACAGCGCGCCCAAGCCGGAGTTCGTCAACGCGCCGGGTTACACCACGCTCAAGTCGACCAAGTTCATGGCCGAGCTCGCCAAGCGCACGCATAGCAAACTGACGCCCGAGGATCGTTTGCGCGCGGCGCGCGGCGAGATGAGCTTCTGGGAGTACGACGAAAAGGGCTACATCATCGCGGGGACGCCGGCGCGCGTGCGCCAGCGTCTGCGCGAGTTGATCAAGGATCTGCGCATCGGCCAGCTAATCGCCACGCCGCACATGGGCAACGTCGCGGAAGATATCGCGGCGGAGAATACGCGCCTGTTCGGTCACGAAGTCGCGCCCTATCTGCGCGATCTATGGGCCGATCAACCGGACCATTGGACGCCGGAAATCAGCCAGAAGCTGGTCGCCGCCAACGCGCCGAAGATGACGGGCAGCGGAAACGGCTCCGCCGCAATGGAAAACGTCGCCGCGAAGTAGGTGCGCAATGAATACTCCGGTCTGCAAAATGTTCGGCATCGATTTTCCGCTCTTCGCCTTCACTCATTGCCGTGATGTCGTCGCGGCGGTGAGCCGCGCGGGCGGTTTCGGCGTGCTCGGCGCGACCGCCTTCTCACCTGCGCAGCTCGAAGAGGAACTGAAGTGGATCGATGATCACATTGACGGAAAACCCTACGGCATCGATGTGCTCATACCGGAGAATCTGTCGATCAAGAATGAGAAGGGCATCACGCGCGGCAAGCTCTCGGAGCGCATTCCGCAGCAGCATAAGGACTTCGTGCGCGACCTGCTCTCGAAGCATGATATCGAGGCGTCGCAGATGCTCGAGGAAGGGCACGTGCGTGCGCCCGATGCGCCGTTCTCGATGCAGGAAGAGCACGCGCTCAAGCTCATCGAGACGTCGTTCCGTCATCCGATCAAACTGATTGCCAATGCGCTCGGCGTGCCTCCGGAGAAGATGATCGAGATGGGGCGCAAGCATGGCGTGCCGGTCGCGGCGCTGGTGGGCGCGCCCGAGCATGCGGTGCGTCAGGCGAAGGCCGGCGTCGATCTCATCGTGGCGCAGGGCGGCGAGGCCGGAGGCCATTGTGGTGAAGTCTCGACCATCGTGCTGATTCCGGAGGTGTTGCGCGCCATCAAACCGATTCGCAATATTCCGGTCCTTGCTGCCGGCGGTATCATGACCGGTCGGCAGATGGCGGGCTGCATGGCGATGGGCGCAGCGGGCGTGTGGACCGGCTCGGTGTGGCTCGCGACGCAGGAATCCGAGACCTCGGAAATTTTCCGCGAGAAGATGATTGCGGCGCGTTCGCGCGACACCATCCGCTCGAGAGGCCGCACCGGTAAGCCCGCGCGTCAATTAAAATCCGCATGGACCGAAGCGTGGGAAGCATCCGGAGGACCCGGCACGCTCCCGATGCCGCTCCAGAGTCTCATCAGCGAACCCGCGCTCGAAGTGGCGCAACGCTCCGCAGCGCGCGGCAATCCGAAAGCGCGTGAGCTCGTGACCTACTTCGTCGGACAAGGCGTCGGGTTGGTCGATAGCGTGAAAACGTGCCGCAGCGTGGTGAATGAGTTCATGGAAGATTTCGCCGCAGCGCTCAGCGATATGCAGGATCTCGCCCAAGAGTAACAGAGAGTAGGAAAAATGGACACAGCGACAATCGATACCCCTAATCGATGGCGACTGGAAACGCCGGGGCACAATGGATGGGCGCGCACCGCGCGTCCCGACGATCCCGATCGCTATCTGATGATCTCGTGCGACTGCCACGCCAACGAGCCCGCGACTTTGTGGCATGAGCGAATCGATAAGCAATATCGCGCGCGCCTGCCACGCATTGAGGTCGACCCGCAAGGCGTCAAGTGGATGATCAGCGACGGGCTGCGCCGCACTCGGCTTCAGGAGAGCGTGTTCGAAGGCGAGGATCTCGTCCGCAACAAGGCCGGCGCGATCGTTTCCGAGCGCCTCGAAGATCGCCGTCGCGACGGCGTCGATGCCGAGATCATTTTTCCCAACAAAGGCCTCTTCATGTGGGCGACCTCCGATACGAAGTTCGCGCAGGCGCAGTGCCGCGTGTGGAACGATTGGGCGTGGGAAACCTACGCGGCGTTCAACGATCGCATGTCGCCGATGGCGGCGCTCGCGACCGCCGATATCGAAGGGACGCTGGCGGAAATCGCGCGCGTCGCGAAGCTCGGATTTCGCGGCGTCACGATGCCGTGCAAGCCGGTATTCAATTCGCAGGATCCGCGCGATCCCAACTATAACCAGAAGGTTTACGATCCGATGTGGGCGCTGATCGAGGAAACCGGCATGCCGATTACGTTTCACATCGGCACCGGACGCGATCCGCGCGCGGCCAGCCGCGAGGGCGGTGCCGTCATCAACTATGTCGCGCACGCGCTGGTGCAAGCGATCGAGCCGGTCACCTCACTATGCGCGTCGGGCGTGCTCGAGCGCTTTCCGAAAATCAAGTTCGCCGCGATCGAGAGCGGTATCGGATGGGTGCCGTGGGCGCTTGATGCGATGGACGAGGGCTACATCAAGCATCACATGTGGGCGCAACCGAAACTTAAGATGCTGCCGAGCGAGTATTTTCGCGCGCACGGCGCGGTCGCGTTTCAGGAGGACCGCGCGGGACTCGGCCTCGCCAAGGAATTCGGCCTCATCGACAATTTCCTGTGGTCCAATGACTATCCGCATCATGAGGGATCGTGGCCGCATTCGGCGCAGGCCATCGAGCGTCAGATGGGGCGGCTGAGCGAGAGCGATCGCGAGAAGATCCTCGGACTCAACGCGGCGCGGATGTTCAACTTCGACATCGATCGCCTGATGGAGTATCGCAAAGCGCCGCGCGCGAACTGAGCGGCGCCGTTCTCCTCAGGTTTTGTTGAAGATTCGCGCGTAGGTCTTCTGCGTAGCCGCGGCCTGATCCTGCGCCTTCTTTCGTTCTTCCGGCGTCGCCATTTCGGCGATCATCTTGCGCTCCAGCGCGAGTGCGTCCTTAAGAGGAAGCTCGATGCCGCGATTGATCAGGGCCTTGGCGGTCTTTAGCGCATACGCAGCGCGCTCGATGTAGACGCCGGCGATCTTTTCGCATTCGGAAATCAGCTCCGCGGCAGGAACCACTTTATTGACCAGGCCGATCCGCCGCGCGTCATCTGCGCTATAAGGCAGGCCACTAAAGATCATTTCCTTGGCGATGCCCGCGCCTACCAGCCGCGGCAGACGCTGCGTTCCACCGCCGGCTGGCAGCGCGCCAAAGCGAATTTCCGGAAGACCGATCGTCGCGGTGTCGGCGATTACGCGAATATCGCACGCCAGCGCGATCTCGCATCCTCCGCCCATTGCCGCGCCGTTAATCGCAGCGATAACCGGCACGCGCGATTCTTCCAGCGCGCTGAACAGATCGCGCCGCGGCGAAACAAAATCGCCGCCGCCCTGGCGCTCGCCGCGGCTCTTCGCGTCACGGGCGCGCTCGGCGAAATCGCGCAGATCGGCGCCGCCGCAGAAATGCTTTTCGCCCGCGCCCGTCACTACAACGACTCGATACTCGGGATCGTTCTCAACCTCTTCCATCGCGTTCACCACATCGATCATCAGCTGAAAACTGATCGTGTTGGCACGCTCGGGGCGGTTGAGAGTTAGATAACCGATACCTGCCTTACGCTCGAGAATTATCGTTTGGTACTTCACGCGTTCTTCCTCTACATACCGCCGTTACATTGCAAATGAGTAGCCGCCGTTGACCGGGATAGTTTGGCCGGTGATCCATTCCGAGGCGTCCGAGCTGAGGAAAAGGATCATGTTGGCCGCGTCCTCGGGCTCGCCAAGCCGCTTGATTTGGTAGACCTTGAGAATCCGCTTGCGCGCGTCCTCATCCTGCATGCGCGGCGCGATAGCCGGCGTCATCGTGGTGCCGAGCGCGACGCAGTTGGAGGTGATCGATTGCCGTCCGAGCTGCTTGGCGATCGCGCGCATGAAACCCGCAGCGCCCGCCTTCGCCGCCGAATAGATTTCCAGCTGCGGCTCACCGACGCGGCCGGCATCGGAAATTACGGTGACCAGTTTTCCATACTTTTTGGCGATCATCGCCGGACCGGCGGCGCGCACGCAGTTGATGACGCCGTAGAGATTGGTGCCCATGAAGGCATCCCAATCCTTCGGCTCCTGCTCCCAGAACGGTTTGCGCGCGACGCGGCTCGGATCGGGACCCGCGTTCCCGGCATTGTTGACGAGGATATCGACGCTGCCGAAGCGCGTGCGCGCTTTCTCAAACATCGCGTTGACGGCGGCGAAGTCGGTCACGTCGCATTGTAGCGGCAGCGCCTTGACGCCGAGCTTCTCAACCTCCGTCGCGACTGCCTCGGCGCGCTCCATGCGAAAGTCGTTGACTACAACGCCGCCCGCGTTGTTCTCTGCGAAACGCAGCGCGACCGAACGGCCGACGCCTTGGCCGGCGCCCGTAACCAATCCGATGCGACCCTTGAGGTCGAGGATATTTTTGCTCACGATTTCCTCCTTACGATGTCAGGCGAGCACGCCGGACTCGGCGAGCTTCGCGATCTCATGTTTCGATAAATGACAGACCGTTTCGAGAATCTCATGCGTATGCTCGCCGATGCGCGGGCCGCGCCGCGTATCGGGCAGCGGCGTGCGATCGAATGCAGAGCGCGGTCCTTCGATTTCCGCATCGCCGAGGACCGCATCTGTGAATTTCCTGAAATGCTCGAGGTGATGCAGGTCGGCGTCCCGATTCAGATCGAGACCGCGACTCACGATGTGCGCCGGCACACCTACAGATTGTAGCGTCGCTTCGACCGCATCGGATTCCTGGTCGCGGGTCCATTCGGAAATCGCGGTATCAATCGCCTCGCGATTGCGAAACCGGCCGAGCACCGTGTTGAATCGCGCATCGCCTGTTATACCGCCGATGATGTCGCGCAGCGCTTCCCAATGCATCGATGTACTTGCGCTGATAGCAATCCATCGATCGTCGCCGGCGCATCGATACACGCCCTCGGGTACGCGCAGCGGCGATCCCGCGATGCCGCAGCGCTCGGGAATTTTTCCATTCGCGGCGAATTCGTAAAACGCGGGCATCATAAACTGCACTCCCGCCTCGGCCTGCGCCACATCTATGTAGCAACCTTCGCCGGTGCGCGTGCGCCGATGCAGCGCCGCGAGGATGCTCGCGACGATGAAGCGCGGCGCGACGCCGTCGGTCCACGGGCCGAACGGTCCGCATGGCGGCTTGTCCGGCCAGCCGAATTGATACGTCGCGCCCGACATTGCCGCGCCCATCGTGCCCACGCCGCTGGTTCCTCTGGCGTCGGGACCGGTTTGCCCGAGAATCGCGGTCGACGCCATGATGAGCCGCGGATTGCGCGCGCTGAGTTCACGATAGCCGAGCTGCAATTCGTCGAGTACGCCCGGCGTGAAGCTTTCAATTGCGACGTCGGCCCACTCGGCGAGCCGCATCACGAGCTCGCGTCCCTCCGGCTTGCGGATGTCGAGCGCGATGCATCGTTTTCCCGCGTTGAGGTTGTGATAACTCACCGAGCGTTCTGGTCCAGTGCGGCCATCTTTGAACGGGCCGAGCGTGCGCACCGGATCAATGCGGCGCGAGCTTTCAACCTTGATAACGTCGGCGCCGAGATCGGCCAGATAGCGTCCGCTGACCGGCCCGACCATCACCCAGCTCAGATCGAGAACGTGAATTCCATCAAGCGGCGCAGGCATTTCTAGATCACTCCATGTGCGAAGAGCGCCTGAATTTCGGTCCGCGACAGTCCGAGATCGGATTCGAGGATCTCCACCGTATGCTCCGAGAGCATCGGAGCCGGCCTACGCGTTTCGATCGCGAAATTGGAAAATTGCGCGAAGCGCGAGGGCACGTCGATCTCGCGTCCCTCCGCGACGGCGACGCGCGTGAACAGTTCGCGCTCGCGATACTGCACCGACTCGGCGACATCCTTCATGCTGAACACGGGCGACGCGAGCAGTCCGAGCTTGCGCGCGCCGGCCCCGAACTCCGCTTTGGTTTTGTTGCGCGTGAGAGATTTCAGGCCCTCGACCAGCGCGGCAAGATCCGCGGGCGACACTTTCTTCTGTTGGAGATCAGTGACGAACGACGGCCAACTGATCTCCGCGATATTGCGCGCGAGATGATTCTCGTCAGCCGCCCACTTCGCCAGCCGATTCGTCATCTGCCCGAACACCGGACCGAAGGCGACGCTGATCAGCACAAAGCCGTCGGCACACGCATACATGCTCGGAACCTGCACGCCGGCGATCGAGAAGGTGCCGGAGCTGCGCTTGATCTCGGGATTTCCCGCAGGCGGCGCAAGATGCTGACTCATCGCGCTCATCATCGCGGAGATGCGCGCCGAAACGCGACCGCTCTGGCCCAAGCCGTCGCGATCGCGCGCGGCAAGTCCCGCGAGCGCGGCGATCGCAGCATCGGAGCCGGCCTCCATCATCGACTGCGGGACCGGAAAAAAGAGCGGCGCGCGATCGGGATCTCCGGTCACTCCTGGCGCACCGCTGGCCGCCATCACCGTCAGATCCGATGATGCATAGCCGCCCTTTGGACCATCCTGCGCGAATGGCGCGATGCGAATCCTCACGAGCTTTTCGGGCAGCGTGAAATCATCGAGCGGCGCGACGCCGTTGCTTGCGGCATCGAATGCGATATCGAACTTCGCAAGCAAACCGCCGAGCAACTCGCGCGAATCACCACTATGCATATCGAGCGTGATGCTACGTTTGTTTCGATTCATCGCGTGCCAGGTAAGACTGCGCTCGAGGCCGGGAATCTCATCGAGGAACGGTTCCATCCTGCGGCCCGGCGCGCCGGTCAGCGGCTCGACCACGACCACGTCGGCGCCGAGCGCAGCGAGAATGCTTCCCGCCTGCATCGTCTCGGGCGCGGAAATCTCGAGCACGCGAATGTCGCTAAGCATCGCGGCGGTTCCTTTCGCGCTCGGATCTGCGCCGCAGCGCCTTGTCGAGATTGGTCTTGAGTTCGGCACACACCGTTTCGAGATCGAAGGCCGCCGGATCCAACAGGCGCTGAACGGCAAGCCCGCGCAGCGTTCCGATCAGCAGCGCCGCCTGTGCATCGGGATCGATGTCGGTTCGAATCTCGCCCGCCTTGATGCCCTGCTCGATGTAGCCGCGCATCGCGAGGCGAAAGTTCCGATCCGCGGCGGCCATCTCGGCGCGAATTTCCGGCACCGGCCCGAGCGCCTCGCCGATCAGCACATACAACGCATTGCGGTTGCGTGAGGCCGCCGCGCGGATATAGCGCTGCGCCACCGTGATGAGCGCGTTCAATCCGCTGAGGCGATCAACCTCACCCATCTCATGCCTTGCGAAGCTCGACTGAAGCTGGCGCGTCACTGCGCGGACCAAAGCCTCTTTGGAACCGAAACGATGACTGACCAATCCGTAGCTGTAGCCGGACAGTTCGCCGATTTGCGCGAGCGTGGTGCGGCTGCTGCCCTGGCGCTCGATCAGCTTCACCGCGGCGTCGAGCATGCGGCGATGCGAGGTTTCGCGCCGTTCGCGCTGAGTGCGGCGGCGCATCGAGGAGGTTGCAGTGGCGGCGTGATATTCCATAATCAGGTAGCCCTTTAACATATTTGTTGACTAACAAACAAGATTGCGTTACGGTACGCGAGAAAATCAGAGCGTGAGAGGTTAATCATGTCCGACCAGGTCCTCGCCCAGCCCGCGCTATACACTGCGGATGCGCAGCCGAAACTACACGGAGGGCGCTGCAAGAAGTGCGGCTACGTTTTCTTTCCACCGCAAACATACGGATGCGAATTCTGCGGCGCCACGTCTGAACAGCTCGAAATGGTCGCCCTGGCGGGAACCGGCAAACTGCATTCGTTCGCCACCGTGCATCTGCATCAGGATCGTAGCGTCAAAGGATTGCAGGCGCCGTTCACCGTGGGACTGATTGTCCTCGACGACGGCCCGGCGGTTCGTTCGATTCTGACCGAGCGCACCGACGCGGGACTTCGCATCGGCGATCGGATGCATTCGGTGCTGGCGCCCGCGGGAACCGACGAAGCCGGAAAACAGGTTGTAGAACTTCGCTTCACGAAGATGGAGGCGGCGCGATGAAGAAAACCATTCGTGATATGCGGCCGGTGTATGTGGTCGGCATCGGTCTGCACAAATATCAGCATATGAGCGACACGACGTTCGTAACGCTGGGGCTCACGGCAGTGCGCGGAGGCTCTGGCCGACGCGCGGATCGAATTCCGCGACGTCGAATCCGCTTACACCGGCACCGCGCTCATCGGCATGGCGGTGTCGCGTCCGATCCTGCGCCACCTCGGCGCGAGCGGGATTCCGATGGCGCAAGTCGAGAACGCCTCGGCCTCCGGATCGACAGCGTTTCGCCAGGCGTGCCTCGATGTCGCGAGCGGAATCAGCGACGTGGCGCTCGCGATCGGTGTCGACAAGCCTGCGGCGCTTGCTGCGGCTGCCGGCAAAGCCAACATCCGCGATTTGGTCGGCTCGCGCGTCGTGCCCTTCACGCATTTTGCGCTTCTCGCCAATGAATACATGAATCGTTACGGCGTGAAGCCCGAGCAGGTCGCCGCGGTTGCGGTGAAGAACAATCGCAACGGCGCGCGCAATCCGTACGCTCAGCGGCAGAAGGCCGTCACGCTCGAGGAAGTGATGGCGGGTCCGCCGATTTCCGGAAGCCTGACGCGCTTGCAATGCTGTCCGGTGGGCGAGGGCGCCGCTGCGGTCGTGGTCGCATCGGAGGACGGCATCGCGCGGCTCGGCATCGATCGCAGGCGCGCGGTGAAAGTGATCGCCTCGGTGACGCGCACCGAACGCGTCTATCGCGGCGCGAAAAACTTCGACGCGGAGCTAACGCGCGAGACCACCGCGCAAGCATACGAGGAAGCGGCGATTGGTCCGAAGGATCTCGACCTCATCGAATTGCACGATGCGTTCACGATCGAGGAGTTGCTCTACGTCGAGGCGATGGGACTTTGCGGCGAGGGCGAAGGCGCGGCGATGATCGCGAGCGGCGCAGTCGATATCGGCGGCAAATGCGCGATCAGCGCGTCGGGCGGACTCCTCGCTATGGGCCATCCGATCGGGCCGACCGGCGCCGGGCAGATCGCGGAAATCACGCGGCAACTTCGCGGCGAGGCGGGCGCGCGGCAACAACCCAACGCGCGGATTGGGTTGGCGCACATGGTCGGAATCGGCGCGGTTTGCGTCGTGCACGTCTTGCAGAAGGTGCAATGAACTCTCGACTTCCGGAGAAAATCGCGCGACGCCTGAGGCTTCCACTGATCGCGGCGCCGATGCTCGCGGTGTCGGGGCCTGACCTCGCGATTGCCGCATGCCGCAGCAGCGTCATCGGAGCTTTTCCCCTCGCGAATGCGCGCACGATCGATACGCTCGATGCGTGGCTGACGAGGATCATCGACGAACTGAGATCGCGCTGCACGGGAAAATCCCGATCAAGCGCCGGCGCCCTTCTGCCCCAACCTGATCATCAAGCGCTCGGAGATGAAGGCGGAACTCGCGTGCATGCTGCGCCATCGCATCGAAATGGTCATTACCAGCGTCGGCTCCCCGACCGAAGCGATCGGGCCGCTGCACGATATCGGATGCATCGTATTCGCCGATGTCGCGACGATTCGGCATACCGAGAAAGCGATCGCGGCGGGCGTCGACGGTTTGGTGCTTCTGACCGCGGGCGCGGGCGGGCAAACCGGATGGCTCAATCCGCTCGCGTTCGTGCGCGCGGCGCGCCAGATGTTCGACGGCCCCATCGTGCTGGCCGGGGGTATCAGCGATGGCGCGGCGCTGTGGGCCGCGGAGGTACTCGGCTGCGATCTCGCCTACATGGGCACGAAGTTCATCGCGACGAACGAAAGCATGGCGCCCGAGGCCTACAAGCGGATGCTGGTCGAATCCAACATGGACGACGTGATGCTGACGCAGGCGTTTACCGGCCTCGACACCAACATGCTGACGCCCTCGATGATCGCGGCGGGACTGGATCCGCGAACGTTGCCGCCGCGCGTGTCGGTCGAAGAGGCCGCGCGCAACTTCGGCAGCAAGGGCGGCATGAATGGTCCTCGCAGGTACAAGGACATCTGGAGCGCGGGTCATTCGGTGTCCGGCGTAATGCGCGTCCAAAGCGCGGCGGAACTCATCGCGCAGACGATCGGTGAGTACGAAGAGGCACGCAACCGCACCGCCGCGATGCTCTGAACGCGCCGAATTCTAATAGGCTGATATAGTAACAATATGTAGAATAACGCCCAGAGCAGCACCATGAAGTTTATGGCCTGCATTCTCGCGTTGATCCTGCTGCCGTTGTCCTCGCAGCCGAGTGCGTTTGCGCAGACCCGCTCATGCAGCGGGATGACGCCGGGGCGGCTCACTTCTCTCAACGGCTTTGTGCCGTTTCCGTCGAGCAGTCTCTGGAATACCGATATTTCCAATGCGCCCGTGGATGCGAATTCGGCCAATCTCATCGACTACATCGGCGCGAACGTTACCTTGCATCCTGATTTCGGCTCCGGCGATTACGACGGTCATTCGATCGGCATTCCGTATCAAATCGTCGCCGGTACGCAGCGCGAGGTCAACGTGAAGTTCACCGCCTATGGTGACGAGAGCGACCCGGGACCGATGCCGGTTCCATCGAATGCGTTGATCGAAGGTTACCCGAAGCCGGGTGATGGCGATCGCCACGTGCTGGTTCTCGATAAAGATAGCTGCTGGCTCTACGAGTTGTTCCACTCATATCCGAAGGGTGGTGCGTGGGACGCCGATTCGAGCGCGATTTGGGACATGACCATCGATGAGCAGCGTCCCTACACGTGGACTTCGGCCGACGCGGCCGGTTTGCCGATTTTCGCGGGCCTCGCGCGCTACGATGAAGTCGCGGCCGGGGCGATCAATCATGCCCTGCGCTTTACGGTGCCGGCTACGCAACAGGCTTTCACGCCGCCGGCATCGCATTGGGCTTCGTCGGTGACCGACACCAACGCGCCACCTATGGGAATGCGACTGCGGCTGAAAGCCGGTTTCGACATTTCAACGTTTTCCCCCAACAATCAGGTGATTCTGACCGCGCTGCAGAAGTACGGCATGATTCTCGCCGACAATGGAAGCGCGATTTTCATCAGCGGCGCGCCCGATCCTCGCTGGAACAATGACGATCTGCAAAATCTGGGATCGATCACCGCGTCGGATTTCGACGTCGTCGCGATGAATCAGATCTATACCGACAGCAACCTGCCGACAGGTGCGCCGCCGACGATCAACAGTTTTATGGCGAGCGGCAATTCAGCGGCGCCAGGAAAACCGGTAACGCTGAGTTGGAGTACGAGCGACGCGATCTACAACATTATTTCGCCGAGCGTCGGCCCGGTGCGCGGCAGCGGCGTTATCGTGAATCCCAAAGCGAAGACGACCTACACGCTCTTCTCCACCAATCAGTACGGCCGCAGCACGGCGACCGTAACGATCAAAGTTCGTTGACGGGGTAAGTCAGGTCAGGCGGCGGCTGTTGTTCGCGTCACGATAGACCAGTGCGGCGTCGATGCCGTCGTCGTTGAGGGCGGCCTCGACCGCCTCGCGATGTGATGAGAGCCGGCAAATCGGATCGGCCTCGGCCGCGTTTCCCGCGAGCATAAACGCCTGGCATCGGCATCCACCGAAGTCGATATCTTTGCGCGCGCAACTGCGACACGGCTCCAGCATCCAGGCATCGCCTCGAAATGCGTTGATGCCGGGCGAGTCGCGCCAGATGTCCGCGAGAGAACCGTCGCGCACCGATTCGAAACTCAATCCGGGGATCACTTTGGCCGCGTGGCAAGGCAGAACTTCGCCCGCTGGATTAATGCAGATATAGCTGCGACCCCACCCGCCCATGCACGGCTTCGGCTCGCCCGAGAGATAGTCATTCTGCACGAATGCGATTTCGAGCGTGCCGCGATATTTCGGGATCGCTTCGACCGCGATTTCCTGCGCGCGAACATATTGCGCGCGGGTCGGCATCAGCGCGCGGCGATTCTCCGCTCCCCACGCATAGAATTGCGTGTTGGCCAACTCGAGGCGCTGCGCGCCGAGCTCGAGCGCGAGGCGAATCAGTTCCGGCACCTCCGCGATGTTGAAGCGATGAATCACGACGTTGAGGGTGAACGGAAAACCCATCGCGGTGATGAGCCGCGCGACCTCGAGTTTCTTTTGATGCGAACGCACGCCCGCGACCTTCTCGGCCGTATCGAGCGACGCGCCCTGTATGCTGAGCTGGATGTGATCGAGGCCGCCATCGCGAAAGCGGCGCAGCTTGTCTTCATCTATGAGCGTGCCGCCGGTGATTAGATTCGTATACAGATCGCACGCGCGCGCATGTTGAATCAGCTCGCACAGATCGTCGCGCAGCATCGGCTCGCCACCCGACAGATGAAGTTGCACGACGCCAAGTTGCGCGGCCTCGGAAAACGCGCGCCGCCACTGCGCGGTCGAAAGCTCTTCGCGAGTGTGCGCGAAGTCGACCGGATTGCTGCAATAGACGCATCGCAGAGGGCATCTATATGTCAACTCGGCGACGAGCGTGTATGGGCGCGGCGCGACGCTCATTTCGGTCATTGCAATAGTCCCCGCGCGCGAATCGATTCGAGAAAGTTGCCGACCTCGCGCCTCAGAGTCTCGCGATCGACACCGCGAAATTGCTGCGCGAGGCCATCAACGATCTGATCGATCGACCGCGCGCCATCGCACAGCCGCACAATCGCGGCACCGGTTTCATTCAGCAACAGCGCGGCCTCGGGAAAAAGCAGCATCTGCTGATTCGCAACGGAGTCGAACTTGAGCCTCGCGCGCGAGGCGAGGCGCGGCCGCCATGGCTGTTCAGCATCCATCAAAGTTTGCGCGTATCGTTCCACAGCGGCGGCAAAAATCCCGGCGAGACGTATGCGTAATGAATCGCGTCGAGCATGCCCCACAGGATGTGGCATTTGATCGTGAGCGCGTCCGCCGCGCGGTCCTGCGACTCGCGCGTCGTGCAATGCTCGACGACGTATTGTAGGCCGTACTCGGAATCGCGCGGCGCGAGCACGAGCCGCCCGCGAAAATAATCGAGGCCGCCGCTATCGAGCCATGGATAGAGCTTCTCCAGCGCAACGATGCGATCCGCCATCAAAACCGGCGCGAACAATTCGGTGAGTGACGACGCGACCGCATCGGTGAGCGAGCGCGATGCGCACAGATGTACATACGCATCGACGGCGAAGCGCACCCCCGGCAGCACGTAGCGGAGGCTGGCGACATCGGCAGGATCGAGGCCCGCGGCTTCGGCGAGGCGATACCACTTGATGATGCCGCCTTCGCTCTCGCCGGTGCCATCATGATCGGTGATGCGCGTGATCCAGGCGCGGCGAAAATCGCGGTCGTCGGCTTTCGCGAGGATGGTCGCGTCCTTTTTCGGGATGCTCCACTGATAGTAGAAGCGATTCTCGATCCACGCCTGGAGCTGGCGCCGCGTCAGCTTCCCCTGATGCATTAGCGCGTTGAACGGATGCTTGTCGTGATAGGCAGCCGCACCGATCGCGCGCAGCCGCGCGACGAATGCCTCGGGTGAATCGGGAGCATTGCTGGTTCGGTCGTTCATCTCACTAGCGCTACAGCATGATGTCCATGCCGTCCTCGGCGACCTCCCATCCCGCGCGCTCGACGGCGCGCCGCTCGGCCGAATCCTCGTCGAGGATGGGATTGGTGTTGTTCACATGAGTATAGACCTTTCGCGCGCGAAGATGGCTGAGCCGCGCGAGGCTACCCTCGGGTCCATCGATGGGGACGTGACCCATCGCCAACGAGGTGCGGGTGCCGACGCCGCGGCGCGCCATCTCATCGTCAGACCAGAAGCTGCCATCGAACAGGATGCAATCGCATTCGCGGGCAACGCTGACCAGCTCTTCGCTGATGCGCTTGATGGCGGGCACATAGACGATCGACGCGTTGAGAGCGCTGATTTTGTACGCGACCGTCGCTCCCGAGGGATCATCAACGGGCGTTTTCACATAGGTGGGAACCTTGCCACCGACGAAGATCGCTTCGACCTGCAGTCCGGCCTCGTCGCATCGGATCGCTTGCCGATTTTCCATCGGTCGCCATCGAAAGCGCGAGGTCTCGACGAGGGCGCCGAACACCGGATTGGCTGCGAATACCCATTCGAATACCCGCCGCGTGCAGTGCAGATCGAGCGCCTGCGTCTCACGCAATGACAGCAATCCCGCGACATGATCCAGTTCCGCATCGGTCAGCAGCACCGATGCGATCGAGGATCCCCTCGCACCGTCTTTAGGGAGCAGTTCGGGAAGTGAAGAGATTTGCGCGCGCAGATCGGGGCTCGCGTTGAGCAGCATCCATTTGAGGCCCTCGCGCGAGGCGTCGCCGGTCACGGCGATGGAGCATTGCGAGCGCGCCTTCGCGCGAATCGCACCAGCCCTCAGCCCACGGCAATTGGCGCAGTTGCAGTTCCATTGCGGAAAACCGCCGCCGGCCGCGGAGCCAAGGACACGCACCCGCACGGATGCGGTCTACGACTTCGGATTTTCTTCCGAGGCCGTCTCGCCAATCACCGGACGGTTCGGGATGCGAACCTTGCCGGTCTCGGGCAGCGCGGAGCTGTAGCAGTTGATCTCCGCATCGCAGCGGATTTCGACGAACTCGGGCGACTTCCAATCATTCATAGATGATGACTCCGTTTCGGGCATTATACGCGATGCGATTCTTCGGGGGCAAGGGAAACGATCGCGAGGCCTGCTCGAGCGGTCGCCCCTGAGCGGAGCGAAGGGGCAGCGCGCGATTCGTTAGCGCCGGGCCCGACGGGCGCGGCGCATCATTTCCGATATTCGCTCCGTATGCGGTCATGCTTCTCGCGCATCCCACAGTGAGAAGCCCGCCACTCCCCCACCCCGCAGAAAAATCAATTAAACTTTCGATAACTCACACTATCGAATAGCTATCTAGACTTGCTCTATATAACATTTCGCGCGAGACTGGCGCTGCTCGGAAGCCCTCGACCACTTCCCCCAGTCACACCCAAGCCCTTCCGAATCATTCCGTAACATCCTCGGTGCCCTACATGACGAAGATAGCCATCAAGTCGGCGTCCATCTCCACACCGGACCTATTCGTCAAAGCTCTCATCATTTTACCTGAAGTAGCGGTCATCTCGTTTCGCGCCGACGAGGGGATGCTCTACATTACCGATGACTATGCGGACGCTGCGCTGTCGTATCTCAGGCGAGCACATATCGCCGCCGAGATCGTGGCGCGCGAGCAGACCTGACTCGAATCAGGACGTTATCGGGGCTCTTCTGGCCAGATTCCGATGGATGGGTGTTTCCGGCCTCGCGATCATCAGTTCGCCGCGTGCGGGACATTTTTGCGCGATATTTTGCCGATCGATTCGCCCGACCCATTGATTGCGACTGAGAGCGAAAAAGATGGCGACATCCCGGGCAGCTGCGGCCGCGACTTGAAGTTGATCGCGCGCGCCCGATGGGCGCGCGCGCATCATTTCCGATGTTCGCCCAGTATGCGCGGCATGCTTCTCGCCAATTCCGGAGCGAGAAGCCCGATTTATCTTGTCGTTCACTCGCTCGATGAAGCTGTCGGCCGTTGCGCCCGCTCCAAATACGATTTCCCAAGACCACTCCGTCCTGCAGCCGATCCACGCAACCGTGTCGCTCGGGACGACATATGGGACGCTGAGGCCGATCAGGATTCTAACGGGCGGGCGCGAACCGCCCCTACCGGGATAGGAAGCGGATTCCTCAATCGCGAGGACGCGCGCTATGTGAGGTTCCTCGAATCGCGACCGTCGCTGATGCATCTAGCGCCGGGTAGCGATCAAGTCGGTGGCGGGCTTCTCAGGAAGTATCACCGGCGCGCGCGGAGGCTGATTAAAATCGAAGTCGCCGCGCAAATCGCCCAGAATAGGAACGTTCTCCCGGACCGTCGGGCGCGGGTCGGGGCGCCCATCAGTTGCCGGATCGATGCGCGCGCCGGAGAGAAAATCGTCTTCGATAAATTTCACATAGGCGTCGAAGCTGAGCGTCTGATGGTCGATGTAGCCGTGGCGCGCATACGGTGAGATGACCATCGCGGGGACGCGCAGGCCATAGCCGTTGATATCGACCGTGGGCGGCTCGACGTGATCGTAGAAACCTCCCCAATCATCCCACGCAAGGAAAATCGCGCAGTCGTTCCAGTTCGGCCCGCGCATCACCGCATTGATCAGGCTCGTGACATAGGTCTGGCCTGCACTGACCAGCGCCGGCGGATGCTCGCTGACATCGCCGGACGGCACTACCCATGAAACCGCGGGCAGCGAGCCATAGGCGGCGTCGCTATAGAAGTTCGCGATCGACTGGATGTTGTTAAGTTCGCCGTCGTGCTTGACGGTGTCGAAGAAGGGGAGCGGATTCCAGATGCCCGGAGTTTTGGAGTTCTGCGGGATAGGAGGGCAATCCTCCTTTTCGTCATCTTCGCAATCAGGCTCGGTGCCATTCACGATGAAATAGCCCCAGCTGACTGCGTGCTGATGCAGGAGGTAGGTGAGATCGGTCCATGCATAGATAGGTGCGGGGCGCGGATGGCGTCGCGGCGCCATGAATTGCGGCGGCAGTCCCGGATCGTCGAGCGCGTTGACGCAACTGTCGGGTGCATCGTGCGCGCTACATTTGGCGGACCATTCGGAGACCTGAAACAAATGCTCGGGCAGACTCCACGAAGCATTCGGCTCGAACATTCGATCCTGCAGCACGAACTGGCGCGCATAGGTCCAGTAGTTGGGGATGTCGCTCCCGTCATGGTAGCCCATCACGTCGGGGCGATCGGAGTTGGTGCACGCAGGATTGTGCGGATTGAGGCATCCGCGCTGGCCCGCTTGCGCCTGCGTGATGAAGCCGTCCATCTTGCCGCCGTCGATATCGGCTTGCGCATTGGGCGCGGAATGCGGACCGCCGCCATTGACATCGTTGGCATCATGGTAGGGACGCTCGCACTTCCCCATACGCGGGTTGGGAAGGCATGGCGCGGGAACGCCGTCGCTCATCGGGATGCCATCGGCGCCCGGAAACGTGCCGAAGTAGGAATCGAACGAGCGGTTTTCCTGCATGATGACGATGATGTGCCGGATCTTGTGAATCGGATCATCGAGATGCGAGGTCGGCGTGACCGTGCCGGAATAGAGCGCGCCTTGCGACATGATTTGTGGCGCCGGCGCCGGTGCGATTGCTTTGCGATTGGAACAGGACCCGAGCAAGAGCATCAGAGCCGCGAGCATGGTTGCGCGAGGTGGGAGCGAACTCACGTTGCTACGATAGCGATGCCGACCGGAGATTTAAATTCGCCAGCTAGGGAGCAGGATCGGGTTCATGAATCGGCGAGGCTCGCTAAGCGACTCTTCAGAAGGTCCTTCCCCTCAGGATCAACCTAAGCTCGCCGGTTCCCATATCGAGGGTGCCGGTGAAGCTGCCGCCCGCGCCGTCGGTGATTTTGGTGGTGTTCCATCCGATCAGTTGCCATCCGCCGATCAGAGGCGCGGTGGTCGATTTCGCGATGACCGGATCGCAGACGGAGCCGTTGAAGGCGGTGGTCTCCGCGTCGGTGGAAGCGGTGGTGAACTGGCCCGAGATTGGATAGCAATCGGGAGGCTGGGTGACGGCGCCATTGCCGACATCGATGCCGATCTCCACCGTGGCAGTGCCATTTCCGGCGAATGCGTTACGTTCTGAGCAACTCCACGTGATGCATGAGCAATTGCCGCTCAGGCACAGATCCGACGCATAGGTGCCATCGTTGCATTGCGAACTGCTCGCCGAAGCGGTTGAGGCGCAAGTGATGATGCTCACGTCGGCGCGCCCTTTGGCGATCGTAGCCTCCGGCGCGGTAGTATTGCCGGTGAAACTAGGAACGGTAATTGCGCCGAGGTTTTGCGCATGAAGGTTGGCGGTACCCATGAGAACGCTTAGCAATACGACCAGCCCGAATAACCTAACGAAGTGATGAGACATTATTAAACCTGGGTAAAGCTCGAAGGAGCTACAAATTAAGCTATGCTTCCGAAGAAAGTATCCTGTCCTGATGCTACGGACAACTGATAAATTTTCGCCCCTATTGCGAGGCGAACTGCGCATCCTTTGCGGGGGGCGCCAATCGCGCAGCACATAGCGAGACGAGATTCGAGATTAACGTGGAAGGAGAGACAGGCTTCACGAGATGAGTATCGAATCTGGCCTGGCGCGATTTTTCCAGGTCCTCGCTCCTGCCGTGTCCTGAGACCGCGATCAAAATCAATTCGCGTCCTTTCGGAGTAGCTCGGAGTCGAAGCGCGACTTCGTAGCCATCCATTACCGGCATGGAGATATCAAGTAACACTGCATGCGGCTGGAACTGCTCGAAGGCCTCGAGCGCGGATGGCCCATCGCCGAAAGCGCGCGCTTCACATCCGTGCAGCCGCAGCAATTCCGCGGTGCTTTCCAACCCATCGAGGTCGTCATCCACAACCATTACACGCAGACCATTGCAGCGGCGATCCCTAATGCGGGCGCGACCAACGCGAGCAGCCTTGTTTGCCTCCGGATGGAGCGGCAGCCGCACGACAAACTCGCTACCTTCTCCCAGCCCCTTACTTAGGGCGAGGACTGTTCCGCCGTGTGCCTCGACCAGGCTGCGCACCAGTGTAAGTCCTATCCCGAGGCTTCCCTGGATGCTACGTGCGCGAGCTACCTGGGTGAATAAACTGAAGATGCTGGAAAGCATGTCGGCGGGGATACCTATTCCGGAATCGATTATCCGGCAGATCACGTCGGCATTGTCACGTTCTACGATGATAGAGATGCACCCGGCCTCATCGGTGAACTTGGCGGCATTGTTTAGAAGGTTGGATAGAACCTGTTCGATACGCGTGGGGTCCGCATAGACTCGCAGCGGCTCTTTCGGAAGTGAGATGTCGAGGCGATGATGGTGTAGGTCAATCAGGGGACGGCTGGTCTCGACCGCGCCGGCGACTATGTCGGCAATATCGACCGGCGCCAGCTGCAAATCGATCTTGCCGCGGGTTATGCGCGAAACGTCGAGCAGGTCATCGAGAAGTCTCACCATGTGGCCGACCTGTCGCTGGATCACCGCGGTTGCCCATTTGTGTTTGTCGGCATTAGCATCCGCCAGCTGCAATACAGTGCTGGCGTTGCGGATGGGAGTCAGCGGATTGCGCAGCTCATGCGCCAGCATCGCGAGAAACTCGTCTTTGCGCCTATCGCTCTCCTGCAACTTTCCGTAGAGCATAGCATTGTCGAATGCGCTGGCGGCGCGATCGGCCAAATCATTGGCTAGCGATAGTTCTGCGTCACCGAATGAACGGTTTGAAGAAGACAACCCGAGCGCCAGGACACCTAGCATCCGTTTGCGCGCGAAAAGCGGAAAGGCCACGACCTCCTTCAGTGAGGAGATCATCAAGTTGGCACCATCGGGGTCAGCAGTAGCTCCGATTCCAGAGTTGCCGGCGCCTTGAAGTAACACTAGCTCGCACGTCTCTACAGTTCGCCCGATTGCAATTGTGAATGGACCTTGCGCGACATCGGAGATAGGCCGTTTCTCAAGATGAAGTTCCTTGAGGGCATCGATCCAGCCTAGCTCCATTTCATTGCAGGAACCGCTCTCTTCGAGCAGCACTACCGCGCATAAATCCGCGAATTCCGAAAGAACCAGGCGCGTGAGCGTCGAGACCTTGCTACTCAGATCGAGCGACTGCGTGAGCTGCGCGCCGGCTTGCGCGAGAAAATCGGATCGGCGGCTCGCTTCCTCGGCTGCGGCACGAGCGGCTTGCGCGCGTGCCAGCAGTACTCTTTCCTCAGCCTGCTCTCGCGCGCGCTCCGTCATGCGAAACAACTCTACAAACACGCGCACCTTGGTGCGGAGAATTTCCGGAACGACGGGAGACAGGATGTAGTCGACGGCGCCGAGCGAGTAGCATTTGGCGACGTGGATCTCGTCGGCGTATGCAGTGACAAAGATGATCGGGGTATGCGCGGACTTCTTGCGGTTACGAATCAGCCCTGCGGTTTCGATGCCATCCATGCCGGGCATATTCACGTCGAGCAGGATGACAGCGAATTCGTGCTCAAGTACCAGCTTCAACGCTTCCTCGCCGCTGTTAGCGGTGAAGATGACTTGTCCTAACTCCTCGAGGATCGCCTGAAAGACCAGCAGCTTGTCCGGGCGATCATCCACTACGAGGATCTTGCTTTTGCCGTCCTGCATATCGTCCCCCTAGCGATGTAGCCATGATCGCAAAACCGCGAGCAAGATTTCCGGGTCGACCGGCTTCGACAGATAGTCCCATGCGCCGGCCTCCATGCACTTCTCGCGGTCGCCTTTCATCGCCTTCGCGGTGACCGCGATAATCGGCAGATCCTGGCACGACTCGATCTGCCGCACGCGCCGCATCGTCTCGATGCCATCCATCTCAGGCATCATGATGTCCATCAGGACCACGTCGATATCGTTCTGGGACTGGAGGAGCCTGATCGCGTCGCGACCGTTTTCAGTTGAAGCTATTGTCATCCCTTGCTCTTCGAGAACGGAGGACAGCGCAAAAATGTTGCGTATGTCATCATCGACGATGAGCACCTTCTTGCCCGCCAGCACCAGGTTCGAAAGGTATAGGTCCTCCAACACCTGCCGATGAGCTATCGGCATGGCATCCACGCGGCGATGAAGAATAAGGCTTACCTGATCCATCAGCCTTTCGCGCGATTCGACGCGACGCACGATCAGGTTTTCCTCCGGCCGGCTCCATTTCGCATCATCACTGCGGCCGTGTTGGCTTTCGTCATAGGTGACTATCGGCAGGGCGCCGGTGGTGGATGACTTCAAGGCCTGTTCGCGGAGTCTCGCAGGATCGAGTCCCTCCGTTCGCGGATTCACGATCACACAATCGAACTCGTTCTCGCCCAAGGCCTTCAGCGCGGACTCCGCGTCCGACGCGCTGCTCAAATCGACATCTTCACCAGCGAGAAAGTTCTGCAACTCTCCGTTCTTCGCGGGCTCCGGCTCGATTAGCATTAGACGCTTGCGCCTGACCGAAAGATGTTCTTGCAGCCTTTCGAGAAAAGCGTCCAAGGTGTCTTTGCTTTGCAGCGGCTTGCCGAGAAAGCCAAGTGCTCCCGATGACAGCGCGCGGGTGCGGGACTCATCGGTCGAGATCACGCAGACCGGTATGTGACGCGTTGCGATGTCGTTCTTCAGGCGCGCCAGCACTCGCCAACCATCGATGTCAGGCAAATGGATGTCGAGCGTGATCGCTGCAGGCTTATACTCGGCCGCAAGCGCGAGGGCCGTCGCTCCCATCGAAGTAACGATACCTTTGAAGCCCTTCTCGCGTCCCGACTCGAGGAGGAATCGCGCGAAGGTTAGATCGTTCTCAATGATCAGAAGAACCCGATCACCCGCGCGAATACGTTCGCGATCATCGCCTACTTCATCCACCAGCTTATCCGCGGCACCTACGGCGGGAGCTAGCCCATCGAATCCGTTTCCATTGCTGTCGGCATAATGAGCAATCGCGCCATTGCCATTGCCGTTAGCGATAGCCGCCTCACCGAAGTCGCGCGCCATCTTGGCCGCCGACAACTGTACCTCTGCCGTCGCCATGCCATTTGCGTATGCGGGCGCCGGCTCGAGTGCTTTGCGAATTCGCGGCGGCGTATAGCTTTGCGGCAGATACAGAACGAAGGTGCTACCGCGTCCTACCGTGCTGGTCAGGCGAATCTCACCACCTAGCAGACGCGATAGCTCTCGGCTGATTGCTAGTCCTAAGCCGGTGCCGCCGTATTTGCGGCTCATACTACCATCGGCCTGCTGGAATGCTTCGAAGATGATTTGCTGCTTATCGGCCGAGATTCCGATGCCGGTATCGGTAACTGAGAACGCCAACACGCCGGGCGCGCGATTCAGCTCGTCGTTGTCGAGGCTCCATCCGCCCTGCACCGGCTCGATGGCGAGAGTGACCTGACCGCGCTGCGTGAACTTGAAAGCGTTGGAAAGCAGATTCTTGATGATCTGCTGCAGCCGCTTGGCATCGGTAAGCATCGTGCGCGGCAGGTTGGGATCCATCCGGATAAGGAAATCGAGGCTCTTGGACTCCGCGAAATGACGGAAACTGCGCTCGACATACATATGAAGGTCGTGCAGCGACAGGTCGGTGAGATCGACAACCACCGTGCCCGATTCGATCTTCGACAGATCGAGGATGTCATTGATAAGCATCAGCAGATCGTTACCCGACGAATGGATCGTCTTGGAAAAGTCCACCTGCTTCTGAGTAAGGTTACCTTCGGAGTTCTTGCACAACTGGTCCGACAGGATGAGAAGGCTGTTGAGTGGTGTGCGCAACTCGTGCGACATGTTGGCGAGGAACTCGGACTTATACTTGGAAGTAAGCGCGAGTTGCTCGGCCTTTTCTTCCAGCGCCTGTCTTGCCTGTTCGACCTCCTGGTTCTTGCGCTCGACTTCCTCGTTCTGATGCGCGAGTAGTTGTGCTTTTTCTTTAAGTGCCTCGTTGGTCTGCTGCAGTTCCTGCTGGCGATTCTGCAACTCATGCGCGAGCGACTGCGACTGCGTCAGCAGATCTTCGGTACGCGTAGTAGCTTCGATGGTATTGATGACGATACCGATACTCTCCGTAAGCTGATCCAGCAGCGCATGATGGGTATCGTTGAAGCCTTCGAGGGAAGCCAGCTCCAGTACGCCTCTGACCTGACCTTCGAAAATGACAGGGAGGACTAAAATGTTGCGCGGCAAAGTCTCGCCCAGTCCGGAGGATATCTTGATGTAATCCTCGGGCACCTTGGTGAGGGAGATTTTCTGTTTCTCTATCGCACACTGACCTACTAGACCTTCGCCTAGGTCCAGGAACTCGCGCATCGAGCCTCGACCTTTGGCGGCGTAGCTTGCGATCAACTTTAGCTGTTCGCTCTCCTTGCTCGCATCGGCCACGTAGAAAACCGCGTGATGGGCAGTGACGACCGCGGCCAACTCCGAAAGAATCAAACGGCCGACAGTATTGAGGTCTCTCTGACCCTGCAACATGCGGCTGAACTTCGCGAGGTTGGTCTTCAGCCAATCCTGCTCGGTGTTCTTCTGCGTAGTATCGCGCAAGTTGCGGATCATCTCGTTGATGGTGTCCTTCAGCGCCGCCACTTCACCCTGCGCTTCGACGGTGATCGATCGCGTAAGGTTACCTTGCGTAACCGCGGTGGCGACTTCCGCGATAGCGCGCACCTGAGTAGTAAGATTGGCGGCAAGCTGGTTGACGTTCTCGGTAAGTCCTTTCCACGTACCTGCCGCGCCCGGAACCTTGGCCTGGCCGCCGAGCTTACCTTCGACGCCGACCTCGCGCGCGACCGTGGTAACCTGATCGGCGAAGGTCGCTAGCGTATCGATCATGCTGTTGATGGTGTCGGCGAGCGCCGCGATTTCGCCTTTCGCTTCGACCGTCAGTTTCTGTTTGAGGTCGCCGGTGGCAACCGCGGTGACGACCTTCGCGATACCACGAACCTGGCTGGTAAGATTGCCGGCCATGAAGTTTACGCGGTCTGTGAGATCCTTCCAGGTTCCCGAAACGCCGCGCACCTCCGCCTGACCGCCGAGGATTCCCTCGGTACCGACCTCGCGCGCCACGCGGGTGACTTCCGATGCGAACGAGCTGAGCTGATCGACCATCGTGTTGATGGTGTTCTTCAGTTCGAGGATTTCGCCCTTCACATCGACGGTGATCTTCTTCGATAGGTCACCATTCGCTACCGCCTTGGTAACGTCGGCGATATTGCGGACCTGCGCCGTCAAGTTGCCGGCCATCGAATTGACGCTATCTGTCAGGTCCTTCCATGTACCGGCGACGCCGCGAACATCGGCCTGTCCGCCGAGGCGACCCTCGGTGCCGACTTCGCGCGCGACGCGAGTAACTTCCGCCGCGAACGAATTAAGCTGATCGACCATCGTATTGACGGTGTTCTTGAGTTCGAGGATTTCGCCCTTGACATCGACGGTGATCTTCTTCGAGAGGTCGCCATTCGCAACGGCCGTGGTGACCTGCGCGATGTTACGGACCTGCGCCGTCAGGTTACCGGCCATCGAATTGACGCTGTCTGTAAGGTCCTTCCAGGTCCCGGAAACGCCTTCGACCTGCGCCTGACCGCCGAGCTTGCCTTCGGTGCCGACTTCGCGCGCGACGCGGGTAACTTCCGATGCGAAGGAGCTGAGCTGATCGACCATCGAATTGATGGTGTTCTTCAGCTCGAGGATTTCGCCTTTGACGTCGACGGTGATCTTCGATTTCAGGTCGCCGTTGGCAACCGCGGTGGTGACCTGCGCGATGTTACGGACCTGGCCGGTGAGGTTACTGGCCATGAAATTGACGCTGTCGGTCAAATCTTTCCAGGTTCCGGCGACTCCGCGCACATCAGCCTGCCCACCGAGGCGCCCATCGGTGCCGACCTCGCGCGCGACGCGAGTAACCTCCGATGCGAACGAGCTAAGCTGATCGACCATCGTGTTGACGGTGTTCTTCAGTTCGAGGATTTCGCCTTTGACGTCGACGGTGACCTTTTTCGACAAATCTCCCGTGGCGACCGCGGTGGTCACATCCGCGATGTTACGAACCTGCGCGGTGAGATTTCCGGCCATCGAGTTGACGCTGTCCGTGAGGTCCTTCCAAGTACCCGACACGCCTTCGACTTGCGCCTGACCTCCGAGCTTACCTTCGGTGCCGACCTCGCGCGCGACGCGGGTAACTTCCGATGCGAACGAGCTGAGCTGATCGACCATCGTGTTGATGGTGTTCTTCAGCTCGAGGATTTCGCCTTTGACATCGACGGTGATCTTTTTCGACAGATCGCCATTGGCAACCGCGGTAGTAACATCGGCGATGTTGCGGACCTGCGAGGTCAGGTTACCGGCCATCGAATTGACGCTGTCTGTAAGGTCCTTCCAGGTGCCCGCGACGTCTTTAACGTCGGCCTGACCGCCGAGCTGGCCTTCGGTACCGACCTCGCGCGCGACGCGAGTAACCTCCGATGCGAACGAGCTAAGCTGATCGACCATCGTGTTGATGGTGTTCTTCAGTTCGAGGATTTCGCCTTTGACATCGACGGTGATTTTCTTGGAGAGGTCGCCATTTGCGACGGCAGTGGTGACCTGCGCGATGTTGCGGACCTGCGCGGTAAGGTTACCCGCCATCGAATTGACGCTATCTGTAAGATCCTTCCAGGTGCCAGAGACGCCCTCGACGCGCGCTTGACCGCCGAGCTTGCCCTCGGTGCCGACTTCGCGCGCGACGCGGGTAACTTCGGCGGCGAACGAGCGAAGCTGATCGACCATCGTGTTGATGGTGTTCTTCAGTTCGAGGAACTCGCCTTTGACATCGACGGCGATCTTTTTCGACAAATCGCCGGTCGCGACCGCAGTAGTGACATCGGCGATGTTGCGGACCTGGCCGGTGAGGTTGCCGGCCATCGAGTTGACGCTGTCCGTGAGATCCTTCCAGGTGCCCGCAACGCCTTTGACTTTCGCTTGACCGCCGAGCTTGCCTTCGGTGCCGACCTCGCGGGCGACGCGGGTAACTTCCGTCGCGAACGAGCCGAGTTGATTGACCATCTTGTTGATGGTACGCGCGGTGCGCAGGAACTCGCCCTGGAGCGGACGATCATCGACTTCGAGCGCCATCGTCTGCGTCAGATCGCCTTGCGCGACGGCCCCGATGACACGCGCAGTTTCGCTGGTCGGATGGACGAGGTCGTCGATCAACGCATTGATGGACTCAATCGATTCGCGCCAGAACCCGCTTACCTGTCCGAGCGATCCTCGCGTGTTCAGCTTCCCCTGACGCCCGACGACGCGGCTCAGGCGCGCAACTTCCTCGTGCAGCGCCTGGTTCTGCTCGACGACATCATTGAAGACCTCGGCGATCTTGCCCGCGAGCCCAGTCCATTCGCCAGGAAGTCGAATCGAGGAGTTACCCCGTTTGAGCGCGTTGAGCGCCATCAAAACGGTGCCCATCTCATTAGCTGATGACGACTCCTGGGGGGCCTGGTTGTGCATTACTGCTCCCACGGCATTCCTCCGTCGAGAATGAAGTTTCGATGTTGTCGATGAATGAGCGCAGAGCTAGCGGGGCTTCGAAAAGGAGAAAACGAAAGCAAAAAACTCCAGGACATAGGCGAAGTGCCTCACGTTTCAGGAGAATAAGTGCGAATAAAAATACTGGAATTTTACGTGGAAGGGTAGAGATAGCGCGGTTAAAAGCCCGAAAAGCGGGCTCTGGCGACGAACTGCGAGCCGTAACCGCACCTCAGGCGACCACATCAAAATTGAACCCTCGCGTATGGAATCGCGTCATATTTTCAAGACAGTTGTCTCATTACCATGTAAAAGCGAGCGATTATGACTAAAGCATCAAAATTTCTGCTTCTGCTTGTTGCAGTTGTCTTGATGGGTTCGTGCATTTACGTTCCCGCCCATGAAACCGGCGACTGGCACTGGCATCGATGCGATTGGGGCGAAGGTTGCCATCATTATTGATTCGAGTACTTATCGCGCCCATACGCCGCCGGCGTTGGAGGGATAACCGAGCGCGCGATACGCGGCATCTACGAGGCTCTGCCCGCGATCGTTCATGAGAATCCCGAATCCCATGCGGTTCATCGTATAGCCGAAGCTCATGTGTGATTCGGGATCGGCAAAGCCCAGCGAGCCGCCGGCGCCGACGTGACCAAAGGCCGGCTCGCCGATCAGCAGCGAGCAATGCGCGGCGTTGTCGAGCCGCCGATTGTCCATCGCTTTCATGAAGCCGAGGGAAAAGCGCGTGGGAATTCGAAGCGTCGCATCTTCATGCGTCGCGACCGAGCACAACGCCATCCGCGCGAGGGTGTCGCGCCCGACCAATCGCACGCCGTTCAGTTCGCCGCCATTCGCCAGCGGAGCATAGAGACCCGCGAGCCCGCGCGCATTGGAAATTCCGTTGGCGGATCCGATTTCCGCTGCGTGCGCTTCGCGGTTGTTCGCATCGAAGCCGCCCATGTTGAACATGAAATAGTGTGTCGCTGAATCCTTTTCATTGACGGCGGCCTGCGAGACGCGGCTGTTGCGAACTTCGTCGGTGATGGGCGCGAAGATCATCGGCGCGACGCGATTCTCTTTGTCCTCGGGAAGTCCAATCCAGAAATCCAGCCCCAACGGCTTCGCAACCTCGTCGCGGAAGAATTCGCCGAGCCGTTTTCCGGTCGAGCGATGTACCATCTCACCGACGGTCCACGCCGACGTGATGCCGTGATAGCCATTGCGAATGCCCGGCTTCCAGAATGGCTCTTCGCGCTCGAGCATCCCGATCATGTAGTCATAATCGTAGAAGCCGCCTTTTTTGACCTTCGTGCGCAGATGCGGAAGGCCGACCGAATGATCGAGCATCATCGAGACGACCGCGCTCTCTTTTCCCGCCTGCCCGAATGCGGGCCAGTAGCGCGTCACCGGTGCATCGAGGTCGAGCTTCCCGCGATCGGCGGCCATGTGCGCGCATATCGCCGACGCGCCCTTGGTCGCGGAAAAGATGATCGAGACCGTTTCGCGAGTCCATGGCGCGCCATCGACCTTAACGCGTCCACCCCACAAATCGACCACGGTCTGGCCTTCGAGATTGATGCAAACGCTCGCGCCCAGCTCGTCGCGATGCGCGAAGTTGGCAATGAAGGCATCGAGCACACCCTCGAATTTGGGGTCGCATTCGCCCTCGATCAAACCTGCGCCGATATTTTTCGAAATAGTGCGATTTGGCATGGCAGCTTCTCTCTCTCAATTGATGCAGGAACATTGCAACAATCGAGCGGCTGCTGACAACCGAAGTTTGCAACGCTAACCGGAATAGCAGCCAGCGCGGCGCGCTCGTTCGCGCACCAGCGCTAGAATCGCGCGACACATCGGCATTTCGTGACCGGTCAGACCTCCAAGTTCAACGACTGCGCCCAGCAGTGCGTCGATCTCCATCGGGCGTCCGCGCTCGAGGTCTTGCAGCATCGAGGTCTTATGCGCACCGACTTCGAGCGCGCCGTCGATACGTCTCTCGATATCCACGCCAAACCTTACGCCCAACGCCTCGGCGACGACTTGCGCTTCCCGCATCATGGTGCGGCTGATATCGCGCAGGTCCGGTTGGCTAGCCAAGCGATCCAGCGTCGAGGTCGTCAACGCCGATAATGGATTGAGGCAGAGGTTGCCCCACAGCTTCACCCATAGCTCGTCGCGGAGTTGCGATCGAATCGGGGCTTTGAGGCCGGCCGCGATCAGTTGCTTCGCAATCGTCTCAACCCGCTCGCTTTTCGATCCATCCGGCTCACCGAGCGGGAATCGGTTGCCATAGGTGTGCTCGACTACACCCGGTGAGATAACTTCGGCGGCCGGATAAACGACGCATCCGATCACGCGCGCGGGCGGCAACGTTCGCCAAACCACGCCGCCGGGATCGACGCTGTCGATCGTCCGATCGCGCCACCGGCAGTTGAGACCATAGAAATACCAGTAGGGCACTCCGTTCACGCCCATAACCAGTGCGGTGTCTGGCCCGAGAAGCTTGGCAATCTGCGGCGCGGCAGCGGGCAGCGAATGCGCCTTGAGCGTCACGAAGACATAATCCTGCGCGCCGGCCTCTTCTGCGACGGATGTGCAACGAACTCTCACCGTCACGCGTTTGCCTCCGCTTACCAGCGTGATGCCATTGGAGCGCATCGCGTCGAGATGAGGACCGCGAGCAATGAACGTCACATCGGCGCCGCCCTGCACCAGCTTGACGCCGACGAACCCGCCGATTGCTCCCGCACCGAATATTGCGATCTTCACGATTCCAGACCGAGCAATTTTGCCAATCCGATGCGCCGCGGCTTGCCGGTCGGCCCCTTCGGGATCGCATCAAGGAAGACCATCTTGCGCGGCACCTTGAACGGCGCGAGCTGCGCCGAGACAAACTCGCGCAGCGCGTGTTCATCCGGCTTCGCACCCTCGCGGAGGACGATTGCTGCCGCAACTTCCTCGCCGAGCATCGGATGCGCGATCGCGAATGCCACCGCCTGCGCGACCTGAGGATGGCCGAGCAGCACCGTCTCGATTTCGATGGGGCTGACCTTCTCGCCGCCGCGATTGATCATCTCCTTGAGGCGTCCCGTCAGTCGCAGATATCCCGCCTCGTCGAGAAATCCCTGGTCGCCCGTGCGGAACCATCCGTTGGTCCAGCCCTTAGCGTTCGCTTCCGGATTGTTCTCATAGCCTGCGATCACGTTGCGGCCACGAATCACCACTTCGCCGACGTTGTTGGGCATCAGAATGTCGCCCGCATCGTTCATGATCGCGATCTCCGGACCGGACGCGATGCCGACGCTGCCGGCGAAGTGTTTGACCGGTGGCAGCGGGTTGGACGCCATTTGATGTGCTGCTTCGGTCATCCCGTATGATTCCAGGACCGGAACGCCGAAAACTTTCTCCATCTCTTCCATAACCGGTGGCGGCAGCGAGGCCGACGATGAGCGAATCAGTCGCAGGCGGCCCGCCGCGATAACCTCGGCATTGCGCGCAGCGCGCCCCAGAATCGCCTGATGCATCGTAGGAACCGCGGTGTACCAGGTGGGATTGCTTTCGGCGAACCATCGAAAGAACTTCAGCGCGTCGAAGCTCGGGGCGCACACGATCGATGCGCCCGCCGCAATGCTCGACAGCACCGCGCCAATCAAGCCGTGAATGTGAAAAAGCGGCATGATGTTCAAACATACGTCTTCGCGCGACAGGCGCAGGGACTTGCCGATGTTAATCGCGGAGGCCGAAACATTGCGATGCGTGAGCGGAGCGATCTTCGGTCGCGCAGTGGTGCCGGAGGTATGCAGAATCAGCGCGATATGGTCCGGCTCGGAAGGAGCGAACGTCGCGGGCCGAGTCGAGGCTGAGGCGGAAGCTTTGAGAGTGAACTCGCCGGCTGGTTTCGCGGGGTCGGCCTCGAGCTCGATGATCGGAATGCCTCGCGCGTTGGCGACCTCGCGCGCCGGACTCTCCATCCCTTCAAGAATCACCAGCGCCTTCGCATTCAAATCGGAGAGATAAAAATCGAATTCATCGCGCTGATAGGCAGGATTAAGCGGCGCGGCAGTCGCAACATTTGCGATGGTCAAAAATGCGCCAGCCATTTCCGGACCATTAGGCAGAACGATTCCGACGCGATCGCCGGCGCCGATGCCCATCCGGTTGAGCGTGCTCGCCGTCCGGTCCGTCAGCGCGCGAAGGCCCTCATAGCTGAGTACTCTGCGCCCGGGAGCACCGAGCGCGGGATCGCGATCGGCGCCGCATCGGAGCGACTTCGCGATGGTATCGGCTGCGTATGTGGATTCATCGTTTGCCATGACGCCCAGTCCGATTCACGAATTAACAAGGCGTAACAAGGGTCGTCCGACGCCACAAGCCTCGCGGTCGTCTCGTCCTCTTGATCATACAATGCTGATTAGGCGAAAGATGGCGAGACCATGACTTGGGAAGACGCCATAGAACGGATGCGGGCGCGGGTCGCAGATACCGCGCAGCTTGCCAACGAAGGCTTTCCTCATTTTGCCGATCCGCAAACGAAGCGCTGGATCTGGTCACCGGATGGCGATTGGACCGGTGGGTATTTTTGCGGCTTGCTCTGGCTCGGTGCGGCAACTGGTCCGACCGCGGATCGCGAGCAATGGCTCTCATCGGCGCGAAAATTCTCACAGCGCCTGCGTCCGCGACTCGCGTCCGATAGCTCGTCGCGCGCGCTGCTCTTCTATTATGGAGCCGCGATCGGCTCGATCCTTTGTCACGATGAAGACGCGCGGAGCCTCGCGCTGGAGGCGGCGCGGGCTCTAGTCAAGATGTATAACCCTCGCGCCGGCGTGCTGCCGCTGGGCGTCGCCTTCGAAGAAGTATCCAACGTTGGCGCCAACGAAGCTGAAATCGACATGGTGCAAGCCGCCGCGTTGCTGATGTGGGCCTCGCGCGAAAGCGGCGGTGGCCGCATGCGAGAAATCGCGCTGAGCCACGCGCGGCGGCATATCGAGTTCTGCCTGCGAGCGGACGGTTCGATTTGCCAATCGGCCAGTTTCGATCCTGCGACCGGCGCGATGCTGCGCAATTACACGCACAAGGGTTTCAACGACAAGAGCACCTGGGCTCGCGCACAGGCGTGGGGAATGCTCGGATGGGCATTGAGCGCGCAATGGTGCGAGGACTCATCCTTCCTCGATCCGGCCGAGCGGGCGGCGGCATGGTGGATCGAGCACGTCCCTCCCGATCGCGTGGCCTTCTGGGATTTCGATGATCCGGCGATTCCGAATACGAATCGAGATACTTCAGCAACGGCGATTGCGGCCGCCGCTCTCCTCAAGCTCTCGGCGCTCTCGCTCGACGAGCGCAAGCGCGGCGCGTGGCGCGCTGCGGCCGAGGCGACGGCGCGTGCATTGATCGAGCGTCACCTCGGAGAGGAAGGTGGCTTGTGGAATGGATGCTTCAACAAACGGATCGGCCTCGCCACAAATCATGAACTGATATGGGGGACGTACTACCTATTCGAAGCGTTGCAGGTTCTCGCCGGCAAGCTCGATCCATTACGCATCTGAACGATGCCGGAGACCGCGCCGCCGGAAGATGCGAGGCGGCGCCCGATTACGAGAGCCGCCTCATTGCACATCCCATCCGCACATAACAATTTAATAGCCGAAACGTTGATAGTCACGGTTCAGGTCGAACCTGTCCTGCTGGATGTTATTGATGTCGCGGTTGATGTCGGCTCGCTGCGCACGCGCCGCGCGCCAGTTGCCATACGCGAGATCTTGGTTCAGTCGATAGCGATCGCGCGCAAAGTCATGTTCTTCGTAGCGGAGATTGCGGCGATCGTATCGGGCGGCGCCGTAGCTATATGCACCCGGCTGATGACCGCAGCAGCATCCGTCATAGGCCATCGCGGCGGCCGGCAGCGTAATCATCATCAACGCACCCGCGATCAAAGTTTTGGCGAATAGTTTCATGACTCACCTCCTGTTCGATGCCTCTAATCCTTGATACGAGGGTATCCAGCGTGGGTTTCATCCCATTTCGTGCGGAGCGAAAAGGCAGGATGCGATTGACGAAATATGGTTCGATGGTCACCGTCGCGATGGTCGCCGTCGCAATTGCGACAATGTTTTTTGCGGCCCCCGGCCACGGAGCTCCAACGCCCGAACCTTCCGATGAAGCGCGGCTGGAGCACAACTTCGACGTCGCGATACAGCCGAACGATCTTCGCGATTGGATGAAAGTGCTCGCGAGCCAGCCCAATCAGGTTGGCTCCCCTCACGACAAGGCTAACGCCGATCGCATCCTGGGATGGTTCAAGGACTTCGGGTGGGATGCGCACATCGAGACCTTCGACGTGCTGTACCCGACACCAATCAGCGAAACGCTGGAGCTGACCGGACCCAAGCCATTCAAGGCGACGCTGCAGGAGCCGCCTATTCCCGGTGACTCTAGCGCGAGGGCGACTGATTTCGCGCTTCCCGCCTACGTTGAATATCAGGGTGACGGCGACGTAACCGCCGGGCTTGTCTACGTGAACTATGGAATGCAGGACGACTACCTGATGCTTGAGCGGCTGGGCGTCAGCGTGAAGGGCAAGATCGCGATCGCCCGCTACGGCAAGGGTTGGCGCGGGCTAAAGCCCAAGCTTGCGCAAGACCACGGTGCTATAGGATGCATCATCTATTCGGATCCGGCGGAGGACGGTTACTCCATCGATGAGACGTATCCTTCGGGGCCGATGCGTCCCAGCAGGGGTATCCAGCGCGGCTCGGTAATGGACTTTTCGTACTATCCGGGCGACCCGCTGACGCCGGGAATCGGTGCGACTAAAGACGCCAAACGGCTCAAGATTTCGGAAGCTCCGACCATCATCAAAATTCCGGTGGTTCCGATCTCATATGGCGACGCGCAGGTGTTCCTCGAATCGATCAAAGGTCCGGTCGCACCTGCTACTTGGCGTGGCGCGCTGCCTATCACCTATCACGTCGGCCCCGGCCCGACGCCGGTGCATCTTGCGATCAAGTCCGATTGGAGCCTCAAGGAAATTTACGACGTCATCGCGACCATGAAAGGCGCGACCTATCCGGACCAATGGGTAGTGCGCGGGAATCATCACGACGGATGGGTATTCGGCGCGAGCGATCCGCTCTCGGGCCAAGTCGCATTGCTTGCGGAGGCGAAGGCGATGGGCGCGCTGGCGAAACAGGGATGGCGCCCGAAACGAACTATCGTCTACACCAGCTGGGACGGCGAAGAACCGATGCTGCTCGGTTCGACCGAATGGGCTGAGACTCACGCCAGCGAGCTGAAAAAGAATGCCCTCATCTATATAAATTCGGATTCCAATGCGCGTGGCTTTCTCGAAGCGGGCGGCAGCCAGGACTTTCAGCATCTGGTGAATCAGATCGCCGATGATGTAACGGATCCCGAGACCAATGTTTCCATCGGGCAGCGACTGCGCGCGAGGATCCGTGTAGCCGCGCTCGATCCGGGCGCCAATGAGCACGTTAAGGCCGAAGCCAAACTCGCTGCGGAACCGGGAAAGGACCTTGCCATCGAGGCGATTGGATCGGGCTCCGACTTTTCGGCGTTTCTGAATCATCTCGGCGTTCCATCGCTCGACCTTGGTTTCGGTGAAGAGGGCGAAAGCCGCGGCGTCTATCATTCGCGCTACGACACCTTCGAGCATCATAGCCGCTTCGTCGATCCGGGCTTCGTCTACGATGCCTTGCTCGCAAAGACGATTGGTCGAATGGTGATGCGGGCGGCCGACAGTGATCTTCCACTCCAACGAGCAGGCGACTTTGCCGACGCGATCGCGGAAGACCTCGATCAGGTGAAGAAGCTGGCCGATCAGAAACGCGAGGAAGCCGAGACGCAAGCAAAGTTACTGCGCGATCGCGCATTCCAGCTCGCGGCCGATCCGACTAAATCGAGCGGCATGCCTGCGGCGCTGGAACGAGTTCCGCATATAGAATTTGCGGTACTCGAAGACGCGGTCGATCGCCTCAAGCGCAGCGCCAAGGCCTATGATGATGCGCTTTTGAAAAACGGCCCCAGCCTCTCGGGCGCGCGCCTCGTGCGCTTGCAGGTGCTGATGCTGAACATCGACCAGACGCTCGCACCCGAGGTCGGTCTGCCGGGCCGGCCTTGGTATAAGAACCTCGTCTATGCGCCTGGTCGTTTCACCGGCTATGGCGCAAAGACTCTGCCCGGCGTCCGTGAAGCAATCGAAGACCGGCGTTGGGCCGATGCTGATAGATATGCGAAGCTCACCGCCGATGCGCTCAACGCCTACAGCGATCGCCTCGATCAGGCGACCGCGGCGCTCACGGCAGCGTCAAGCTGAAACGCTCAAATTTTCATTTGGAGGAGCGCGCGAATGGCTTTGTTACCTTATCTCGATGACAAGGACGCTTCTCCGGAAGTTCTAAAGATACTCAAGTCCGGCCGTATCGTGCTCAACGTCCAAAGGATGACCGCGAATGCGCAAAGCATCTTCCTTCATCGCAGCCGTTTGAGTAACGCGCTCTTCACGCAGATTGCGATCGATCCAAAGCTGCGGGAAATCGCGATCCTGCGCACTGCCAAGGATTGCCATTCGGTCTATGAACGGACGCAACACGTGCCCGCGGCAAAACATGTCAGCGTCAAGGAAGAACAAATCGTGGCGATCGATAACTGGCAGAGCGCTAAGTGCTTCAGCGAACTGGAGCGCCTGGTGTTGCAATTCACCGACGAGGTGAACGCGAACGTGAAGGCTAGCCGCGCAACATTGGAAGCTCTCAAGCAGCATCTAAGTCCGGGAGAGATAATCGAGTTGCTGATTATCATCGGTCATTGGCGCCAGACGCGAGCATCCTCGAGACCGCGGAAGTCGAACTCGAGGACTTCGCCGGGCAAAGTCGACATCCTCGAGGGCATGACATCGCGAAAGTAGCCAGGGTGACTCTCAGATCGGAAGAGTGGCTGCAAATGTCCTTAGTGAACGGGCCTCGCTAGAGGATGAAGCTGATTTTTCCATGTGGACGGAGCGCCTCGTTGTCGAGGATAGCCCTTCGTTCGCGGATTTTGAGAAGCTTGTCGGCGCGAATCAATTTGTACTCGTAGTGACCGATGTAGGTATCGACTGACTCGTAGCGCATCCGATGCACCGCGAAATTCGCGCTCACGAGAATGTTCTCGCCTTCGACCCCCAACACGCGAACGTTAGCGATCATTCGCCGCGTGCGCGAATGAGGATTTTCCGCCCACGCGAATTTACCAAGCAATTGCTTTACTCGCGATCGGATCCGCACTGCATCATCGGCGATGATGAACAAAGTATTTCGCGCGTCGCCCTCGGGCACATCGGTAGGAGGGACCTGATAGATAGCGTCCTCGGTTAGCAGATCGAGCCATTCTTCCAATCGCCAGTCGTCCAACAGCGCGGCTTCATTATAGAGCAGGTCCTCTACTTCACTCCGGCTGGGTAGTGCGTCGGTACTCATGCCACTCTCCTCACGCTGCCCGCCTGTGGCTCGGTCATCATCCGATTCCATTGGCGCCAAAACGCGCGCATTTGAAGTTCGTCGGTGATCGCAGGATGCTCGCGCTTCATGCCGCGCGAGATGTCCGACCACGCCACTTCACGATTGGCGAATCCCCGTTGGCACGATTCCAGCATCTCAACGTCGTCAGGCGTAGCGAATCCTCCAGGCCCGAGGAAGGTCAGGAAGTTGTCGTTTCGAAGAGCGGAATCCTCCGCGCTCTCTTCGATCGGCGCGAGCGACCACGCATTAACTTCCATGTAATCGGGTGAGACCGGATAGAACGTGCGCACCGTGATCGCCATGATGTCGTTGATCACCAGGTTCGGAAAAATCCCGAGGTTGCGGCTGGTCTCGCAGATGCGCTTCCGCGCTCCGGCCCGAAGCGCTGATCGAAGCGCCGCCGCACTTCCTCGAAATGCGGCTTGCGTATCCTCGCCAAAGGGCGGAACCCATCGCGCGATCGGACGGCCCCACGGCGCGACGCTCTCGACCACGGCGTGGCCATTGCCGAGATCGACCGCCTTCGGTCCTGCGGCCGGAGCAGTCGATGCGCGCTTTGAAATCGATGCCGGTATCGGTAAGAAATCCGAAATAGCGCTGATGGGTGGGCAGCCCGTGGTAGCCGTCGTAGCTGTTCTCGACCAGCAACTTCCAGTTAGCGCGGGCACTGTAGGATTGCTGGCCCGGCGACGATCTTCATTCCCATTTCGGACTGGTCGGCGACCAGATCCAGATACTCGCGCGCGCCGGCCAGATATTCGTACAAGCTCTCGGCGGCACGCGATCGAAGCACATGAAAATAAACCTCGATAGTTATCGACCTGCGGCGGCGCGGCCAGCGCCATGTCCTCGCGCTTGAACGCCGTCGCTGTAGGAATCTTCGCCGGGTACGCCAACCAACTGGCCGCGCGAGTTGTAAGTCCAGGCGTGATAGGGGCACTGGAAAGTCTTCGCGTTGCCGGATTTCTGCCGGCACACCATCGCGCCGCGATGCGTGCAGGTGTTGAACAGCACCCGAACTGCGCTATCGTCGCCGCGCACCAGGATCAGCGGACGGCCCGCGACGTTGCGCGAGCGATAGTCGCCGGCGTGCGGCACCTCGGATTCGTGGCCGACATAAATCCAGCATTTGTCGAAGATCCGCCGCCGCTCTTCCGCAAGGCATTCGGGATCGATGAATGCGCGCCGGTTCACCTTGAAAAAGTCCCGCCTTCTGATCGTCGATGATGAAGATCTTCAGCCGATCGATTCATGATAGTTTCCTCCATCCGGCAGCCGTCAGTTGCGTTTCGATCGGATCCCAAGCCCAGTATTGCGCGATCGCGCCCGCATCGACGCGGAGATCGATGCCCGTGATCATCGTGGCGTCATCGGATGCGAGGAATGCGGCGGCTTTGCCGTAGTCGCTCGGGACTGGGCAACTTCTGCATCGCGACACGATTGCGAAACGGTCCGAACGCCTGGCTGACGCGACTGGATTGCTCCGGCGCTGAGCGCTTTGCGGCCCCATCGCGCGCCGCGCTCGAACGATTCCGATGGATCGGTCGCGGTCGGGGTCAGGCTGTTCACGCGGATGCCGTGCGGGATCAGTTCCATCGCCGCCGAGCGAGTGAAATTCAGCAGGCCGCTCTTGCCGGTGCAATACGCGATGTTGTTGGGCTCGCCCTGATGGCCCGCGGTCGAGATGATATTGATGATGCTGCCCTTGCGGCGCTGCTCGATCATCAGCTTCGCGGCGTGCTTGGTGAACAGAAACGTGCCGCCGAGAATGATCGCGAGCTGCCTCTGCCATTCGTCGAGCGGCATATCGAGCACGCCTTTCTTGTTGAAGATGGCGGCGCCATTGACCAGAATATCGATGCCGCCAAACGCCTCGCGTGCGGCGGCAACCGCGGCGATCACCTGACGCTCATCGGTAACGTCGCAAGTCACGGCCAAGGCGCGCGCGCCGGTGCTCTTCAGATAGCGCGCGCAGTCCTCGGCGTTCTCGGGACGCGAGTCGACGCAAACGATCGCGGCGCCTTCGGCGGCAAGGCCTTCGGCAATACCACCGCCGATATTGGCGCTGGTGCCGGTAACCAGAGCAACTTTGTTCTCGAGTTTCATGTCGACTACGCGAACTGCGTTCAAGGGCGGCGGCGCCGTCAGGAAACATTTGGAGGAGTTGAAAATCCAGCGTATCGATGAATTCGGTCTCGGCCGGTTTGCGCTGCAGTTCGGAGAGCGCTCCCGCCAGGCACATCCAGTTGAGGATTTCCTGCTGACCGCTCGCCTCGACTGCCGCAGCCGGATAGTTGCGCCACGCGTCATAGTTGCCCGCGCGCAAGCGCCTCGAACAGTGTGCGATCGGCGGGCGTATCCGGATACAGGTAGTGATTTTTTTCGGTAAGAAACGCGTGCGACCATCCTGACGATGCGAGCAACGCGACCCGCCACGGACTCACCGCGAAGATACGTGCGGTCGCGGCGCCGAGATCGAACAATCGCCGCGGCGTCGGCGCCGGCGGATCGAACTGCGCCTCGGTGGGCGCGTTTTCGAACATCGGCAAGCCGCCGCGCTGTGCGATCACCTTGCGGCCGTAGCAATTTATCGCGAACGGGATGATCGGATAGGAAAATCCCTGGCGATCGTAGTCGAGATACAGCATCGCGTTGGCGAACGCGTGACCGAGCGGATGATGCAACGGCTTGTAGGAGTAAGCGGTATCGAATCCCGCCTCGATCAAGCCGCGCGCCAGATGTTTCGCAGCGGCCACATGGCCCGGCGAATGAAACTTCCGCTCGGGCGGCTCATTCCAGACGTTGTTCGGCATCGCACCGAATTGGAAGGCTTCGTGCGCATAGATGCAGTAGGGAGGTACCACATCCTCGCGAAAATTTTCGTACTGATCGTCGCCCCAGATCACGATGAAGTCGGGGCGGAACTCGTCGATTTGTGCGCGCGTCTTGCGCAGCGACTGGCGCAATCGTTCCCGATGCGCGCGCGCCGCGGCGAAACCTTCATCGGTGCTCCATTCCTTGCGCATCGCGTCGGGCCAATTTTCGGAGTCGCGTAATTTTTCCGGCAGATGCGGATTTTCCAGCATCCGTTTCAGAATCCACGACATTGACTCGTCGCGTCCGGAGAGAGGTGGATAGTGCGTAATGCCAACCGCAAGGATGTCAGCCATCGGAAGGTCCTCCTGCGCTGGATGATCGCTCGCCGTGCAGAATTCTCCGATCGTATAGCGCTGCGACGCGATCCTTTGAATACCCAAGTATATCGGCCAGCACCGCGGCGCTATCGGCGCCCAGCGCCGGCACATAGTTGCGCGCCCTGACGTGGCTGTTTCGCAACTTGAAAGCGGGATTGGGAACCTTCAGCGGTCCCGCGCCGTCGTCGATCACCTCGTAGCTGCCGTGCTCTGCCAGATGCCGCTGCTGAAGTGTCTCGCGGATCGTGCAGTAGCGCGAGCAAGGAACATCGCCCTCGGTGAGTATAGCTTCGCATTCGGCCGCGGTTTTGTTGGAGGCCCAATCATCCAGCATCGCCATCATGGCGGCCCAATTTTCGACGCGGCCCTTCGCAGTTCCAAAGCGAGGATCGCCAGCGTACTCAGGATGCCCGATCGCTTTCCATAGCGCCGCGAAGTTGTTGGGCTTGACCGCCGCGATCATGATGAAGCCATCTTTGGCGCGTGTCGGTTGGAAAGTGTTCACCTTCTTCGGCTGCGGAAACTGCGCCTCCTGGAACTCGTAGGTCGGCATGCTGAGCACGCCGTCCATCATCGCGAGATCGATGTAGTCTCCCCGTCCAGTGCGTTCGCGGCCGAGCAACGCGGTCTGAATCGCGCCGAAAGCATAGGTGCCTCCGAGCACGTCGCCCACCATGATGCCGGTGTTGAGCGGGCGCTCCAGCCCGTTCTGGTACGACAGGTTTACCAGATCGAAGCCGCTGGCCGCATGCAGCATCGGAGCGTAGGCACTTCGTTTGGCCCACACGCCGGTTTGGCCGAACCCTGAGATCGAGCAGTACACGATGCGCGGATTGACCTTATCGAGCTTCGCGTAGTCGAGCCCAAGCCGCGCCATCACCCCGGGGCGGTAGTTCTCCACCACCACATCGCACTTGGCCGCAAGGTCGCGCATCAGTTGCTGCGCTTCCGCTTGCCGGAGGTCGATCGCGAGACTCTTTTTTCCGCAATTCAGCGAAGCGAAGTACGCACTCTTGCCCGCACGAAGCGGCGGCTGGATCCGGATGAAATCGCCTTCGGGCGGCTCTATCTTGAGAACTTCGGCGCCGAGATCGGCCAGCAACCGCGTGCAATACGGCCCCGACACGATGGTGGTGAAATCGAGGACGCGCACGCCGGCCAGGATGTCGTTATCCATTTGCCGCCTCGACGCGATCCTTTTCTTTCGCCAGCGAGAGGTAGTGGCGATTCAGGCGCTCCAGATGCTGCTCCATCTCGGCCACTGCCGCATCGACTATCGCGCGCCTCGAAATGCTTCATGAATCGCCGTCGCGAGGGCAGCACCCACGGATTGCGTTGCTGGCCGATCGTGCGAATGAAGTGCTGCATCACGTCGATCAGCGCTTCCATCACGATCACCATGACGGGATTTTTCGTGGCGCGGGCTAGGATGCGATGAAAGTCGAGATGGATCGCGGCCTGGTCGTAGAAGTTGATCTTTTCGCGCGCCGCGCGTTCGGCCGCCGCGATATTCGCATTGAGCGCCTCGATATCTTCGGCAGTCGCACGCTCGCACGCGGCGCGCACTGCGATCGATTCGATCAGCACACGAGCCTCGGTCAGATGCTCAGGCTGAATCGCGCCGAGGTGAAACATGTCGCGGAGCCCGGTGATGATGGCGTCGCCCGTGCTCTCGCGCACGAATGCGCCGCCGGTCGCGCCCTTTTGCAGGCGCAGCAGGCCGGAGTTTTCCAGCGATCGGAGCGCCTCGCGCAGAGTGTTGCGCGAAACACCAAATTGCTCAGCCAAGAGGCGCTCGGCAGGCAGCCGATCGCCTGGCCGCAAGCGCCGACTGACCAGCTCGGTCCGAATCTGATCGGCGATCTCTTCGAACGCGCGCGAAGTTTTAATGGGGCGGAACTCGATGCCGCCCGGCGCGCGAGATTCCGCGCGAGCCTTCTCACGATGCGGCGCCGCGGCGCGCGCAGCTTCGTCGCGCTTGACATTCGTCTTTCTCATATGCTCCATTGGTTCAACCATTGAATCCTGAGCCGACTCCCGTGAAATGTCAAGCGATATCAAATCTCTTCGATACTCCGATGGAGGACGTGAAAATTGATCTCTTTTGAACTGACCGACGAACAGAAGCTCGCGCAGTCGATGGTGCAGGAGCTTGCGCGCGCAACCCTACGACCTGCAGCGCGCTATGCCGACGATCGCGAGGCGATTTCGGCATCGATCCTTGATGAGATTTGGTCGACCGGCATCGTGCAGTCCCAAGCCTCCGCGGATTCCGATGCCGCGAGTTCCTCTGCGACGCTGAATGCGATTCTCCTCGAAGAGTTGGCGGTCGCCGATGCTGCCTTCGCGATCGCCGTCGCAGCGCCGATCGGATTTTTGAGCGCGATCGCGGCGCAAGGCTCGGCCGCGCAGAAGAAGAATCTGTTGCCGCTATTCGGTGGCGACAAGTATCGATGCGCAGGTGTCGCGATCATGGAGCCCGACTTCGCATTCGATATTTCCTCGATTGGCACTACCGCGAACAAGACGCGGGATGGATATCGCATCATAGGTGTCAAAGGACTGGTCCCATTGGCGGCCCGGTGCAGTCACTTCCTCGTCGTCGCTCGATGCGATGGAAAGCTCGACGCGTTCATCGTCGATCGCAATGCCAAAGGCGTCGTGGTTGGCGAGAAGAAACCTAACATCGGACTCCGCGCGCTGGAGACAGCCACTGTAAGTTTCAAGGATGTCGAGTTGAGTTCCAGTACCCGCCTCGGTGAGTCCGCAGGATGTGATGTTCAACGCATCATCGATTCCTCGCGTACTGCGATTTCCGCGATCCTGACCGGCATCAGCCGCGGTGTAATGGAATTCGTCATCCCGTACCTCAAGGAGCGCGTCGTGCATGGCGCTCCGCTCGCACAGAAACAGGTCATAGCATTTCGGCTCGCCGACATGCGGATCGAAACCGACGCGATGCGATGGATGACGTGGAAGGCGGCCTCGATTCTCGAGCAAGGCGGCGATGCGACGAAGCAGGCGCAGCTCGCATATACATACAACGGCGAGCAGGCGATGTGGATAGCGGATGAGGGCGTCCAGATGCTGGGCGGCCACGGATACCTGCGCGATAACCCGGTCGAGATGTGGTATCGCAACACGCGCAGCATTTCGGTGATGGAAGGCGCGGTCGGCCTCTAAGGCTCACCAAAAAAGGAACATTGAGATGATCGACTTTGAACTTACTGAGGCGGACAAGAAGGTTCTCGCGGCTGCGCACGAGCAGGCGCTGATCGGTAGACGCTACGCGGCGTATTACGACAAACACGAAGACGAGCTTCCGCCAGAGAGATTTCCCGAGGCGGCCGATTACCCGAGCATGGTCCGCGTCGCCGAAGAAGGCGTGAGCGGAAGTAGCGGCGCCAGAATCCTCCATTCACTGGTAATGCTCGAAGGTTCGTGGGGCGGAATGAGCCTCCATCGCAGCAGATGGGGACTCGGCAACACCGTCCTCGAAACGGTGGCCACTCCGGAGCAAATCGAGAAGTGGAAGAACTATACGATTTCGATCGCGATTACCGAACCGAGTGCCGGATCGGATCCCGCGAACATCAGAACCACCGCGACCTTCGATCGCGAGACCGACGAATGGGTCCTCAACGGCGAGAAAATCTTTATCTCGCAGGCGCAATCTGCCGATGCCGCGATGGTGTTTTCACGCTTCATCGCGCCGGATGGAACGCGCGGCGTGACTACGTTTTTGGTTGAGAAAGGAACGCCCGGCTTCACCATCGGCCCGCAACTCAAGAAGCTCGGCATCCGCGGGCATGACACCTGCAACCTGCTGTTCGAGAATTGCCGCATCCCCGAGTTCAACCACATCAAGGGCGATTTCAAATCCACGATGTCGGTCTTCAACGATTCGCGCCCGATGGTGGCGGCGACTGCGCTGGGTGTGGCTCGCGCGGCGCTGGATTTCACGCGCGAGAAACTGGCCGAGCGCGGCATCGAAATCGACTATCGATCGGGCGCGCGAAGCCGCTCCACGATTGCCGACAAGTTCCTTCACCTGGAGGCGACTCACGAAGCTGCGTTGCTCACTGTGATGCGCTCGAAGTGGCTCGAGCAACAAAACGTTCCGCCCAAGGTTGAAGCCTCGATCGCGAAAGCGGCCGGCGGCAAGGCCGCACGGAAGATCACCCAGGGGTGCATCGACATACTCGGTCCCGAAGCGCTCTCAGAAGAGCATCTTCTGGATCGATGTTTCCGGGATGGCCGCATCTTCGACATCTACGAGGGCGCCGGCGAAATCCAGCGTCTGATCATCGCGCGATCGATTTTGGGCTATACCAGTCGCGATCTCCGCTAGGAATCTGAGCTGTCGGCGACCTTTGCCTCGGAAGCAGGGACGCTTTCCGGCTCGTTGATCGCGCGCTTGAAGTCGCGGATGCCTTTGCCCAAAGCACCGCCAACGTCACCGAGCCTGCTCGGTCCAAAAATGACCAGGATGACTAACAACAGAATGAGTAAGTGAGCAGGCGCAAAGAGATCCATAGTACATTCTCCTAGAATTTATCCGATGCTGTTGCACACGAGATTGACGTACGAGAGTTAGATCGAAGCTGCGTGGATGTGCCGACCGATCGTATTTTCGTCTGTCGGATGGCCGATTTGCTGCGCGTTGCCCTTCGTAGCGGCCGTGCCTACGCCATGGACATAAACCAGTTCGCCTCCCGTCTTGCCCTGGTAAAGAAGTGCGCCGCACGCGACGATTCCGGCGATCAAGAAAGCGATTCGTGTGCGTTCCAGGCGGCTCGACAACTCCAGCATCACGCGCCAGGCGCCAAGAATCAGAAACGCATACATCAGGTACTGTCCGAGAACCGCATGCGACAGGTAGTGGGAAGCGCCGCGGTTTGAGGATGAAAGTAATCTGCTGCGCTGCAGGTGACATCGTGTCCCAGAGCCGGTCGGCTTCTGCGTCCCCGGTGAAGTATGACAGGACGCTGGCGCCCGCTCCTCCGATCATCAGCAGGAGCGACGTGCTCCGGAGCTTGATATCCCAGACTGATGTGAAGCCCTCGCGGCCGCGCGAGAGCAGGATCGCCGCGGCGGCGAGGATTTCCGCGGCGATCCCGAAGGTCAGCAGCGCGATCGTGAAGTGATCGACGATCGGATGCAGATGATAGGTGCTGACCAGTTGAGCAAACATGAAATCCTCGCCTCCTGTGATTTGTTGAATTGCCGTAAGACCTACTCGACGACGGAGACCTTCATCTTCATGCCGCCGTGGCCGGTGCCGCAGTAGTGGTCGCAGATGACGGTGAAGTCGCCGGCGGCGTCGGGCGTGACGGCGATATCGGTGGTCTTGCCGACGGCGATATCGGTATCGAATTTGAGCGGCTTCGACATGAAGCCGTGCACGCGATCGGCGGTGGTCAGTCGCAGGATCACAGGCTGACCCTTCTTCAGCGTGATCTCACTCGGCGTGAACTCGAATTTCTTCGCCGTGATCTCGATCACCTTCGGATTGACGTCGGCGCGGGCCAGGTTGGTCTTCGGTGCGATCGCGGCAAGCGCGATCCCGCATGCGGCCGCGAGCAGCGTAGCAGTGACTACCTTGTTCTTGATCATTGTCGTTTTCATTTTCCTACTCGTCCTTTGCGTCTGCCGTTCCGTGTTTGAGCATCTGATCCATTCCGACCGTGCCCGAGAACTCGGCCGTCGCGAGCTCGACTTCCTCGATCTGCAGATCGTTGCCCCTGGCATTGCCGTTAACCCGCCGGATTCCCAGGTCCTTGAACGGCTGCGCCTTGTCGAAGGGCAGCGGTTTTTTCGCGGGCGCGGTCGCAGGATCGGGGAAGGCGAAGATCAGCGAGCGGGCCGCGTACATTTTCGTCGTGCCGGCTCTGATGAAAGTTCTCGCGATGAATATGGCCGTAGAGCACCGTTACGTTTTCATACGGCGCCAGCGCGTTCATCACGTCGTCGCCGTCGTTGGTGGACCAATCCCATTCGGGCTTGAGGTCGAACAGCGGGCGATGCGTGAACACGATGATGGGCGCCGTTTTCGGAAAGCGCGCGAGATCGGACTTCATCCAGGCGATCTGCTCGGCTCCGACGATGGGTCGTCCGGCGGAGACGTTGTCGAGCGCGATGAAATGAACGCCGCGATGGTCGAACGAGTAGTGGGTTGGGCCCATGAATTCGCGGAACATATCGCCACCATCGAGGCCGGAGTCGTTCTCGCCCGGCACGACCTTGATTTGCGCGCCGCCAATCTTGCTCGAAATCTCCTTGAACAGCTTGAAGCGCTTGGCATGCTCGTCGGGATTCTCGGCGTCGTGGGTCAGGTCGCCGGTGACGATGACCAGCTCGGGCCGGGTTTTCAGCCCATTGATAGTGGCGACCGCGCTTTCGAACGCCTTGGTGCCGAGAGGATCGGGCGGCCCGTTGAATCCGACATGCGTGTCGCTCAGCTGAATGAACGAGAATGGCGCGGGAGCTTCGCCGTTGAGCTCGGCGAGGGTGCGCGTGATGTCCTTCGGCGCCGGCGCTGCGCGTGAGCGCCGGGAAGACGCTGTAGAGCGCGCCGATACCGAGGGCGGTTCCGGTGACGCGCAGGAACGATCGACGATCGAATTTGGTTTCCATCTATAATCACCTCGCGCTGATGAGCGCTTTCAGCGAACAAGACTGCGCAGGTGAGAGAAAATTCCCGCGATTTGAGCCGCAAAGGCGCGTCGGGAATAAAATTGGCCGGCTCGTAGTCTGGAACTGAAACGAGGAAGGCGAGCGAGAAGAGACTCGATTGCCGGACGAAACCAAAGCCGTCGACTTCGACCGCATTTTCCTCCCGCATATGGATGCTGCGTACAACCTCGCGCGATGGCTGGTTCGTGACGACCACGACGCGCAGGACGTGGTGCAGGAGGCCTACCTGCGCGCGGTCAGGTTTGCGGGAGGATTTCGCGGCGGCGATCCGCGCGCCTGGATTCTCGCGATCGTGCGCAACACCGCGTTCACCTGGCTCAAGCGCAACCGGGGATCCGATCCGCCAACTGAATTCGATGAGACAGATGCACGGCGGGTCCACCGAGGACAGCGGGCTGGAAGCCGACGCCGTCCGCAAGGCCGACGGCGCGATGATTCGCGCGGCGCTCGACGAGCTTACCGACGAGTTTCGCGAGGTGATCGTGATGCGCGACATCGAGGGGCTTTCGTACAAGGAAATCGCCGACGCCGCCGACGTGCCGATTGGGACCGTGATGTCGCGGCTGGCGCGGGCCCGCGGAAAGCTCGCGCGTTCGCTCAAGGATCGAATCGCGAAGGAGCGCTGACGTGAACTGTGACGACGCGCGATTGCTGATTCATGGGCATCTCGATGGCGAGCTCGACCTGGCTGCGCGACCTGGAAGTCGAGCGGCACATCGAGCAATGTCCGCGCTGCGCGCGCGAGTACGCCGCGCTGCGCGCGATGCGCACGCGGCTCAAGGAGGAAGCGTTCGTTCGAGGCGCCGGCGGAATTGAAGGAGAAAATTCGCCGCGCGATCCCCGTGTCACCACGCCGCGTCGCGCCAATGCGTATCCCGCGCGGCGCGGAAGCCTGGGCCCCACGCGCCATCAGGATTCGCGGTACCAATGGCGATTGGTGCGATGCTCGCGCTGGTCGTCGCACCGCGCACGCATCGGCCCGAACGCAAACCAACGCGTGGCGGGTGAAGTGGTCGCCAGTCACGTACGATCGCTGATGGCGGGGCATCTGATGGACGTCGCCTCAACCGATCAGCATACGGTCAAGCCGTGGTTCAATGGCAAGCTGGATTTCTCGCCGCCGGTGACCGATTTCGCCAAGGACGGATTTCCGCTCGTGGGCGGGCGTCTCGACTATATAGAGGGCCGGCCGGTCGCGGCGCTCGTCTATCAGCATGGCAAGCACGTAATCAACGTCTTCATGTGGCCGACCACTGGCGCGCGACGACGCGCGAAAGAATCGAGACCGAGCATGGATACCACGTCGAGCAACTGATGGTCGCCGGAATGAATTGCTGGGTGGTGTCGGATTTGAATCCGCAGGAGCTCGACAAGTTCGCGGAATTGCTGCGGTCCAAAGGATGAAGAGCTACGACGTCATAGTCGCGGGCGCCGGACCCGTCGGCTTGACCTTGGCGATCGATCTCGGTCGCCGCGGCATCAAGTGTTTGTTGATGGAGCGCAACGCGACCACCGCGCCATGGCCGAAGATGGATCGGTCCAACGCGCGCACGATGGAATTCTATCGGCGTATCGGCATCGTGGATCGCGTTCGCGCGCTGGGCTACCCGCCCGAGAATCCAATGGACGTCTTCATCGTCACGCGGCTATGCGATCCGCCGCTCGCGGTGTTGCGTTATCCCTCGGTAGGCGAATGCCGCGCGCAGATTGCGGCGTGTCGCGATGGTTCGCTGCCGCTCGAACCTTATCAGCTCGTTTCGCAGAACAAGCTCGAGCCGCTCCTTAAAGAAGTCGCCGAAGCGACGCCGAACGTCACAGTTCGCTACGGCTGCGAGCTCGTCGATTTTACTCAGGACGCTGCGGGAATGAGCGTCCGTGCTCGCTGCCTCGATGGCTCCGAGGAAACTTTGCGCGGATCTTATCTCGTGGGATGCGATGGCGGCGCGAGCACCGTGCGCAAAAAGCTCGGCATCAAGCTCGAAGGAAGAGGCCGCATCCAGGAGGTGTGCCAGGTCATTTTCGGATCGAAGGATCTCTACGACAAAATTCTTATCGGCAAAGGCCGGCACTACAACTTCGCGCATCCGGACAGTTCGACGATTATTGCGCAGGGCTGCCGCACGGAATTCACTCTGCATACCAGCCTGCCGCCCGACACAAATTTCGAGCCGGTCATCCGCCATCTGATCGGGTTTCCATGCGAGATCGAAATCCGCCATGTGGTCCAATGGCGCCAGCACTTGCTGGTTGCGGAACGCTATCGCGACGGCCGCGTGTTTATGGCCGGCGATGCCATCCATCTCGTCATCCCGACCGGTGGCCTCGGCATGAACACTGGCGTGGGCGACGCCTTCGATCTTTCGTGGAAACTGGCCGGCGTGATCAAAGGTTGGGGTGGGCCTGGTTTGCTCAATGGATACGAGCAAGAGCGGCGTCCGGTCGGCCTGCGCAATCGCGACGCCGCGGGATGGGCCGCGGCGGGCGTACCTATCTGGCGGCGGTTAATCAAGCCTCATGTTCGCGACGATACGCCGGAGGGCGCTTCGCTACGCGCGGAGATCGCGGCTTCCGCGAGTATCAATCATCGCCGCATGCACGACATGCGCGGCGTCGAGTTCGGCTATAGCTATGCGGGCTCACCGCTAATCTCTCACGAGCCGGGCAATATTCCCGAATGGGATACCTGCAAGTACACGCCGCACACGCGTCCTGGTGTACGCATCCCGCATATGTGGCTCAAAGATGGTCGAGCACTACAGGACGTGCTGGGCGACGGGTATACGCTACTCGATCTCGAAGGACATTTCGCATCGGAGCCGTTGGAGAAAGCGTTTCGCGCGATCGGCGCGCCATTCGAGATGCTTCGACTCGACGAGCCACACCTGCGCGAGGTCTATAACTGTTCGGTGCTCCTGCTGCGTCCGGACTTGCACATCGCATGGCGCGGAAACGAGCCGCCAGACGATGCGACTGCCTTGGCGGCGCTAGCGACAGGCCATTTCAGTTATTAGTCGCCGCTTCGGCGGGCCTACCCAGAAATTTCTCTAGATGGGCGGCGACAACTTTGCGCTGCTCGATTTGCGGCATGTGCCCGGCTTTCTCAACCATCTCAACGCGAGCGTTCGGAATCAGCGCAGCAAATTCCGCGGCATAAACCGGAGGTACCAGCGTGTCCTGCGCTCCCCACAGCACCAGTGTCTCCGCCTTGATCCGCCGGAGTCGCCGCTTCAACCCACGCTCCGGAATCGGATGGATAAAATGCGATGTGCTGGCGAGCGCGCCAAAGCGATGCACGATCGCGGCGTTCATCGCATCGCGCTCCTTGGGCATCGCAAGTTTCGCGGCAACCTCGGGCTTCGACGGATCATGAAACAGCATGTTACCCAACACGACGAGTGCGGCATCGGATTTTCGTCGCGCAAGAACCGTCGCGATCATGTTGGGCGAGATCGGAAAGCCGTAGCCATTCTGATGATGCTCGTTGAGCCCGAGTCCATCGAAGCCTCAGATCATCTGCCATCTCAGCTCATCAAGATTCCAATGCAGATACTTCGCGACTTCCGGCGAATGGCAGAGCTCATCGTTGGGCGGGGTTACCCAGATACTGTCGTATCGATCGCGGAAATCGTCCGGTAGATCGCGATAACCCTGCATATGGAACCATATCGTTTTCATAAGCCTCTTCCTTTTCCCGGCGTTCCGGGAACGCGGTGATTGCGCTGCGCCGATCCGCGCACGACCGCGATAAGACCTTGCAGATAAGAATCGAGCGCCTTCGCGATGAATCCGTCCGGCTTGAGTTCGGTAGCATGAACCAGAAACTCACGATCGCGCGTGACCATGAATGCGCCATTGAGAATCGACCAGATCGCGACCGTGACGCCGGTGGCGCCGAGCGAATCAGCGATCAAGCCGGTATCGAATGCGCGACGCACGCTGCTCTCGAACAGATGAAACACTTCGCTGCCAATCCGGGAGCCGCGTTCGAACGCGCGGATCTCGGATGAGCGCCGGAGTCGCTTGCGAATTTCGTAGTACGGTGTTGGCTCGCTGATAAGAATCGGATCCGCCGACTCGTACAGATATTCGATGTAGACCTGCGCCAAGGTGCGCATTTCCTCGAGCGGCTCGAGGCCGCGCGCCTTCACTTTGCGATAGCCGGCCCCCAGCCGTTCACTGCGGTCGGCGCGGAGATTCAGATAGACCTCGTCGCGCGACGCAAAATGCAGGTAGATGGTGCCGACCGCGACCTTCGCCTCCCGCGCAATCATTTCCATTGTCGCGTTTTCGACTCCGCGACGTACGAAGACACGCGCCGCCGCCGCCATAATTCGCGCGGCGCGAGCGTCGTTCTCAACGCGACGCCGTTCACGCACCTTAAGTGATAGCTTCATTCGGGCTCATTCGGTGAATAGAAATTCATGAACGGGTCTTCACCATATATGACCCGCCGGATCCTGATGTCAAACCATTCACGCGACGAGCCTCGATTACGGTTCGCAGCACGAAGCCCGCGGAACGCACGTTCGGAATCGGGCCGACGGACCTGCCACGGTGTCCATTCGGCGTACGTGCGTCGGTCATGGCAAGAGTAGGGGTCGTCGAGACCGCGAGAAGGAGGTCCTCTGGCTTCCCCCACATTGAGGTCCGTGCTTCGCCGCCGGGCCTCACCGAATTTGCGCGAGGAATTTGAGCGCTCGAATCGAGGGCAGGAAGAAGTAGGCGCCGCCGCGCACGGTGACGAAGCGAGGAAGTCCATGCAGGCGCTCGCGCACAGGTCTCGCCTGTATCGTCATCATTCCGTCGCCCGCGATGCGCGCTGCTCAACGGATCCTTTTCGTCATAGAGTCCGTTGAATTTCGTGTTGTTCAGCCACGATTGCTGGATAAACTCGAATTGGCGACGCAGCGATGGCATTGATCGCGACAAACAAAATCCCTTGCTCGGCGACCGCTCCGTTCGGCGAGACCTTCACTGATACGGTCTTCCGCGCCGGATTATCCGATGGCGATTTGGATGTCGAGCGAACGCGCGGCTCGGCGGGAAAAGCCGAGCGCATCGCGCGGATTGGCCCTGCGGATGTGCGAGCCGACCGGACAGGCGAAGCCCTCGCGATCGGTCGCCGCAAAGCCGAAATCGTTGTTGCGATATTTGTTAGTACCCCAACTCGGGATCGTCTGTTTCCGGAGCCAGGGTCAGCGGCGCGCCACTCGGCCATCTCCCGATCATTTTCGCTGCCAGGTAGGTTCGCGCGATCGGGATTGTTCGAGCCGTCGGCGTTGCGCGTTGCGCGATCGAGAAAATTTCGGAATCCCTCTACATCCTGCGCAAGCTTGCGGAACACGAGGAAGCTGCCGTTATGCCCGAAGCTGTGCGCGGGTCGGCTGCGACAGGTCCGGAGTCAAGAATGCGATCGGGATCGAGCTCGGTGCGAAACCGAAGGGACCGGCACCAGATCTCCGTATTCGTCGACATAGCCCAGCAGAAATTCGCCGGCCTTTAGTACCGATTGACCCGGCAGCACTTTTTGCGCGCCGCCCTCGATAGCCGGTTGAGAGATGCCGTCGCGAAAGCCAAATGGCTCGTTTGCGCCGTGACGTATCGAGTCCTGGCGAAAGATTTCTTCGAGGCCGTTGGATGCCGGCGAAGCGCTTAACGCGCGGTGGGCTGATTGATTCGAGGACCGCTTGATCCACCGCATAGAGCATGACGAGCAAATCGATCGCGGGCGTGTTCGGTCCGCCGAATTGCCAGTTCTCCGGGGCGCACGCGCCCACGTCGCCGAGTCGGCGCGATCTTTCCGGCGTCCGCCATTCCCATCTGAAACTCGCGTGGAAAGGCCGCAAGCGTGTCGCGCGGCAAGCCGAGCTTCTCCAGACCGCTCGGGGTAAACGCGATGTTAGTTTGGGAGCCGGGAAGTTCCTCTTCGCCGCGGCGACGCTTGGCCGAACTGACCTGACTCGCAACGTGTGATGAGCCATCGCTTTGCGGCCGACGCATCGATGACCTTGAGCAACAGGAATCGTGCATGATTGAGATGCCCATAGCCGTTGAGCACGATGCCCTGGATATCGTGAAAATCGAGTGCGGGTGCTGCGCGTCGCGCTCATAGCAGTTTCAGCAGCCGCTCGACTTCGGATTCGTTGCTGGCGGCAGCTAGGTGATCGCGAATGTCGAGGTCCTTCATCAGGTTGAGCACCGTCTGTCTGAGGATAGGCGCTGTAGAATACCGGCGTATATTGCATGTGCTGACGGGAAAATTCCAAGAAGCCATTGAGGCTTGAGGCGCCGCTGCCGAGCAACCATTTGCACGCGGGATAATTCTCGACGCTCCCGTATGCAGCGTTGATGTACATTCCCGCGATGTCGGTGAAGTTGCCGAGATACTCCAATGCGCTGCCGTCATAGCCGGTTAGCAGCAGCACGCGCCGTCCTTCATCGAGCAAGACCACGTGTGCGAAATGCAGCGTAAGATCCCGCCGAAGCCGCCGCGCAGCAGAATCCGCTTGTACATAATTCCTACAAGTCGCGACTACTGCCCTGATAGTGAGACGGCGGATCGGATTTTCTTTGACGATGCCGATCGTGGCGAGATGACCCTGTACGGACAGATCTTCCACTGCGTAGGTGCGATCATCGACCGGTGGATCGGGACGTACCGGAGCATGTTTCTCGCGAATCTCTAGGATAGCGGATCGCGACAATCCAAATTAACGCGACGGGTAACACTAGCGGGAGTAGCAAGAATCGCGATCAGCGCGATGAGGATCGTGTTGCGAAGCGCAATCCATCGATAGTGCGAGAACGTTATCGATGGAATCTCAGGTTTTACCGGTGAGTCGCGCTCAAGATGCTGTACGATCCGATCGCGTATCTGCATGGGGGACAGACTTTGCATCTCGTTCTTCGCGAGATCATCGTCGAGAAAGCGATTGATCTCTTCGCGCACCGCGATGGCATTCTTGATGCTCGCAACGGTCTGACCGGGCAAACCAACAAAAAACGCCACCGCTGGGAGACTGTGCTTCTTCAGATACGCGATAATCGAGGCGTCGGTGCGGGCGGCGGCGCGGAAGGATAGCCCTCGCACTTGCTGTAAATCGCGTCGAGTCCCGCGCGGCCATGGGCGACGAGCTCGCGCAGGTACTCGTCGACGGTTCCATCGAAGTTCGATTCGAAGATCAGAATCGGCGAAAATCTGGGGTCCCTGGCAGCGACAACGATTCCCGCCATGTGCAGCGACGCAATCTCTGCGAATCGGATGTATTGATTTTTCTCAACCTCACGGCCGATATCGCCAAGCAACTGGTCGAGCGCATCGAGATCATTCCGATTGATACGAGTTACGATCGTGATCGTGTTCTGGGTCACGAGAAGGTTTACGCGCCGAGTTGTGCGAGAATCGATTTCGCTCGCCGTAGGTCGGCAGAGTCCGTTTCGGGCATCGAGCTGTAGACGGGCTTCAGCGCTTCGAGAGCCTCGGCGCGCCGCCCCTGTGCCGAAAGCATCGCGGCGAGACTTGCCACCGCGCGAAGCTCCCACAACTTCGCGCCGCGCTGTCGCGCCGTTTCGATGGCGCTCCGGAAGCATCGTTCCGCCTCATCGTTTGCAGACCGATTGGACATCAGCGCGACCTCGCCACTCAGCCGATGAATCTCGGATTCATACCAGCGCTCGCCGGTCTGCTCCATCGCCGCAAATGCGTCGGCCAACGCTTTGGACGCGTCCTCGCTCCGCTCGGCGCGCAGATAACTCTCCGCGAGCCAGCAACCGCTTTGCACTTGCGCAGTCAGATGGCGCGCTCCCTGCACGGTAGCGAGACCTTCCAGAATCTGCGCGATGCCGGCGCCGGGATCGCCGTCCAGGGCGAGCGAGTAGCCGTGCTGTATATGCGCCCATGACAGGACCAGCACAAACCCCTGTTCTTTCGCGAGGACGATGAGTTCTTGCGACCACCCGTTCATCGCTGCTGCGTCCGCAAGGATCCCGGCCAGAACTCCAGCGCCTATCAGCGCGTTCGAGATTGAGACCGTCAGGTGGGACTCTCGAGCCGACTCGACTGCCTCAATAGTCACGCGGAGCGCGTGTTCAGCATGCCCGGTGAGGGCGAGGACCAGCCCAAGCCAGGTCCGGCAGGACGATCGGATCTGGGCCAGGAATGCGGGGAGCTCCCAACGCGGGACTGTATACGGAAACCCCCTGGGTGCAATGTTCGAGGGCGCGCCGCAGACTCGCCTGAATACGCGAGTGTGATGCCTAAAGCGGTATGTGCCATCAGCCGGGCGGCCTGATCCTGCCTCCGTTCGGCGATTGCGAGTAGCTCCTCGCCGAGTTCCCGCGCCGTTTTCAGATTGCCGCCAAAATTGTGAAAAGCCCAGAGTCCAAACAGCGCCGGTACCAATTGCCGGCTTTCGCCGACGCGTCCGCACAAGTCGCGCGCACGTCCGAAAGCCCTCGCCACGCCGTCGGCGGCGAAACCTCCGGTCGACATCAGCGAATCACCGAGGCTGATTTGCAGCGCGAGTTCCAGTTCGGCCGTCACCGAGTCGGGGCTCAATCGGCTGACGATCTCTAATCCTGCGTCGAAGTGAACTAGCGCTTCTGCAACCGCTGATCGCTCATAGGCCTGCTGACCAGCCTGGTGCAAATAGTAGACGGTCTTTCGATCGTCGCCGCTGAGACGATAATGGTGGACCAGCTTGCTCAGATGGTCGTCGAGGCGGTTGGCATAAATCGTCTCGATTGCGGCGGCGGTCCGTCCGTGAATCGCGCTGCGCCGCTCTTTGAGCACCGAGTTGTAGGCCACGTCGTGGAGCAGTGCGTGCTTGAAGGTATATTCCGTCTGCGCGACCGTCGGATGCTCGTAAATGAATTCGGCGCGCTGCAGATTTGCGAGGCTCTTGAGGAGATCTTCCTCGGGCTTTTCCAGCGCTTGCTGAGCGACCGGTAGGGAGAACTCCTCGCCAATAACCGCCAAAGCTTGCAGCACGCTTTTTTCCGCCGCGGGAAGCCGGTCGATACGCGCCGCGATGATCCCTTCGACCGTGGCGGGAATGGAAATCTCGGCGCGCGACCTGGTTACGTGTAGCGCCTCTCCCTCACGCACGATGGTGCGGTTTTCGAACAGCGCGCGCACGATTTCCTCGATGAAGAGTGGGTTGCCCTCGGACTTCCTGACGATCAATTCCTTGAGCGGGCGCAGCTCAACCGCATCGGTCAACAGCGCGGACAACAACTCCTCAGCGGTATCGGCTTCGAGCGGTTCAACCCGCAGTTGACGGTAGTAGGATTTTCCTCCCCACGGATGCGCGAACTCGGGCCGGTGGTTTACCAACATGAGTATTCTCAAATTGGCGAGCGAATCTGCTAGCAACGTCAGAAATTCCAGGCTTTCGGTATCGAACCAATGTAAATCCTCGAAGATCACCATCAGTGGCTGCACGAGACTTTCACGCACCAGCACGCGTTTGATCGCGTCGAGGGTCCGCTGCTTTCGAAGCTGCGGATTCATTCCGTCGATCGGATCCTCGGCTTCAGAAATTCCGAGCAGCGTATGGAGATATGGGAGGGTATCGAGCAGGCCCGGATCCAAATCGGTGATTCGATCTTCAATCTTTTGACGCCGCTTCTCTTCGTCATCATCGGGCTCGAAGTCGAAATACTTCTGAAGCATTTCGACCAGCGGCAAGTACGCCCATCCTTTGGCGTGGGCGGTCCCGGACGTTTCCAGCAGCGTGCATCCACTGCGCGAGGTCGCTTTCAGCTGATGGAATAACCGTGACTTGCCGACGCCGGCATCCCCAACCGCCGCGACGATTTGACCATGCCCGGATCGGGCGCGCTCCAGCGCGCGCTTCATCTCGTTGAGCTCGGCCTCGCGGCCCACGAACTTGACTAGTCCCCTCCGCGCGGCTGCTTCCAGCCGGGTGCGTAGCGGACCTAACCCCATCACTTCAAAAGCGATCACTGGCTGGCTCGCGCCCTTGATGTTGCGGGGGCTCAGCGCCTTGAAGACGAAAAATCCTTCGCATAGTCTGCGCGTCTGATCGCCTGCGACGATCGCGCCCGGCGTCGCCAGCGACTGCAGTCGTGACGCGAGGCTGGTCGGATGTCCAATCGGCGTGTATTCGACGCGCGCGTCGTCGGTTCGGACCTCGCGAACCACCACCTCACCGGTATTGACGCCAACCCGGACAAAGATCGGCAGTCGTCCGGACTCACGCAAGGTCTCGGAGTAGCGCTGAATCCCTTGCTGAAGTTCTAGCGCGGCGTAGATGGCGCGTTGCGGATGATCTTCGTGCGCGGTCGGAGCACCGAAGAGGGCGAAAATTCCGTCGCCCGTGGATTGCACCACGTGTCCGTCGAAACGGCGGACCACCTCGACCATAAGAGCCAGCGCCGGATCTACCAGCTTGCGGGCATCTTCCGGGTCCAGCGACTCCAGCAACGCCATCGAGTCCTGGATGTCGGCGAACAGCACCGTGATGGTTTTGCGTTCGCCATCCCCGATGCCTGGATCGTGGGCCACCGCAGCGGGCGCGGCCGGCTGCGCAATGGAGCTTTCCCAAGCGAGGCTGTTTCCACATTCGGCGCAGAATTTCGATTGGGCGGGATTCTGGAAACGGCACTTCGAACAAATGCGTACCAGCATCGCTCCGCATTGGGAGCAATGCTTGTTGGACGCGGGATTATCTGTCCCGCAAGACTGACAGCGCATTTCAGCCTGCCGGCGCGATTATGTTCGGCATGTGAGGAATGATGAACATCAAAGTAGTGACATGAGTTATATCCGCGACACGATCCAGCCCGCCAGATGCCCCCAGATGCCTTCTTCCGACTTCGGATTAGTTCCTCGCCACTTCTGATGCAGGTGGGTCGGAAGGCGAAAGAAGTCGCGCTGGTCCCCAGCCTCGACGGTTATCATATACTCAATGAGATTCAGGATGTGATGGCGAAAGATCATCGCTTGCCAATGTGAATTCTCAAGATCGCGATCGACGAATTTGGCGAAATTCACAACAATGCGGGCCAGATGTTTTTCCAGTTCGCTATCCGGGATGCCGAGGTAATCGGCGATCTCCTTCTCGATGAAAAGTCTCATCAAGCCGGTTGGAATGCCGGTGAGCAGCGGCGGAGAATTTTTCTCCAGCATATCGATCAGCGCGCGCGTCATTTCCCGCCCCTCGTCGGATGGAGCGAAGTGGCGGCGGCTGATAGTTTCCTTCAACTCGGCCGCCTCTGCGAGATTGTCCGGGATCATTTCCGGCAGCACCCCCAGAAACTTGCCCACCGCGCACCAGACCGTGAAGTATGCCTCAGCGGCTTCGCTTGAGATGTTCGCCCCAAGCTTGCGGAGACCATCGATGGCCAGGAACGAAAACGTCAGCAACGTGCCGGCGAGATCCTCCTGGTTGATCGGAACGCCGAAAGAACGCTCGTCCCACTTCGTCTTCGGGTCATGACGAAGTTGATAGCGAATCGCAGCATGCATCAAGCGCACTTTCTGTATCGTACGGATTCCCCGCCCATTTGGACCGAGCCCTCCCGGCTCCATTACGTCGATCACCATCTGCATGGTTCTGAACAAGCGCCGATTCGGACGCTTGGCGAGGTAGGCAGTCTGATGGAGGACCTTCACACCTTTGCGCGCGGCATACGCATCGGGCAGCGCATAGCATCCGAGCGTAGTTAGAATTTCGGGACCATGGTCTACGAAAAGACTCTGCGCCGCATCGATCACTGATGGATCGGGAAGCGATTCCGTAGCCGTCCGCTCTACAAAGTCCCGCAATTCAGCCGGCAGCGAAGAGGGCAACGCTTCAGCGTTGGTCATCAGATGCGTCATGAAGGACTGCACTGCCCTCACGTGGCCGGCCGAGAAGATGGCCTCGATTGCGGCATCTGCAGGAACGTCGCCCCTAAGACGCATCGCGTCCAGTATCGAATCGTTCCAATGGTTAGATGCCATTAGTTATCAGTCGCGACCGTTGCATCGGCGCGGTTATCAATTTGATCTAGAGGGTTCCACACGCTGTATGCCACTCATTGGCCTGCTACTGCAATCGGGCAAAGCGGCGCCCTCCGCCATCGAAAGGATAATCTCTGTCGATGGGGAGGGTGACGTGCGTATCGTTGGGCTCAAGGGAAGCGAGACCCGAGTCAGGTAGAGCCGAGACGCGCACCTTCGTATCTCGGCTCTACGTTATCCGCTATGCCGCAACGTCGTACATGCGCCATGACTCGTTGCCGGCCGGTAAGTTGAAAAGCTTCGCGGCGTTCTCCCGCATGATCGCCTGCCGTTGAGGCTCCTGGAGATGAGCGGTGTGCTCTGCCAGCAATTGCTGCGAGCGAGGCCAGGTTGAATCCGTATGCGGGAAATCACTCGCCCATAGGAGTTGCGTGTAGGGCATCTGATGCAAGGAGTTAAAAGCAGTTAGGTCGTCCTGAAAGGTCATCCAGACGTTACTCTTGATGTATTCGCTCGGTAGCTTGGACAAGCCTTTGATAACGCCACCTTCGGAATTGAACTTGGCGGCATGGTCCATGCGATACATGTAGTGAGGCATCCAACCCGCGTCACCTTCAGCGCATACCAGTTTCAACTTGGGATGGCGCTCGAAGACGCCGCCCAGCACCATGAGACCTACAACATCCTGCACTGCGCGAATGATGCCGAGGAAGTTGTTCATCTCGTGCCCGCGATGCGGCATGCCGAGGCTGCCGTCGCGCGAGGTCAGAATGTGAAAGCAAATTGGAAGTCCGAGGTCACTCGCGCACTCCCACAAAGCGTCGTAGTCAGGATGGTCGTAGTCTTCATAATTCGGGCGGCCCGACATCATCATGCCGACCATCCCCATCTCTTTGGCGCGGCGAAAATCTTCGATGGCGCTATCGACACTCAGGACCGCAGTTTGCGCCAATCCTAGGACACGATTAGGCGCCTCACTGCACATCGATTGGAGCCACCGATTGTAGGCCTTCATGCAGGCGTCCTTGTACTCCGCATCGCGATGATTACACAGGCCCATCCCGACCGAGGCGTAAACGATCTCGGCCGCGATCCCATCCTTGTCCATGTAGGGTAGCCGCGCGCGACCGCCGTAAGCGGCCTCGCGGACATCGGCGAACTTAAGCCTTTTGGCGCGTTCGTTCCGTTCCTTGATGCTGAAGCCGGCGCCATCGATGAAGCCGAGCGCGATGGGCCGCTTCATCCCCGGTACGACAAAGGCCTCGGTGCCGTCAGGTTGCTCAATGACCTGCGGTGCTCGATCGCGGTACTTCGGGCTCGATGTAATCGGTATAGCAATTGGGCGGTTCACATACATGACCATCTGCCGAAATGATGCCACGAGGTATCACGTTAAGTTCTCCTTTCGATGTGTTCTTCAGGGTGTCACGCTCTCAGGCCAGATCTAGCCCCTTCATTCCTTCTTTCCGCCACCTCCGGATCAGGGCGAAGTACTTTTGAGGCTGCGCGGCATATTGCTCACCAGCGAAGCCCGAGCCGGCCTCCGGATGACCCTCATTGTTGTAGTAGCCGGGCGTGCACTCACGCTGAAATCGCGCGTGAAACACCGCCCTACGCCGGATCTCCGCGACCCATTCCGCTTCGGCCTGTGCACTCGGCTCAACCGACCTGGCTTCATGTAGTTTCGCGTGCCGGATGACATCGGTGATGTGATGGGCCTGCTCGTCGAGCGCGTGCGGGAAGTTCGCGGTGATCGCGTTTTGCAAAGGACCCATATGAAAACAGTTGGGGAAGCCATGACTGAAAAAGCCGTGCAGCGTTTTCATTCCGCCCGACCAATAGTCGGTCAGCGATTGCCCGCCGCGCCCATAAACCTCGAATCCCGCGCGACGGGTGTAGGCGGTGCCCACCTCGAACCCGGTCGCGAAGATGATGCAATCGACTTCGTACTCGATCCCGTCAAACACCAACCCCTTCTCCGTGATGCGCTCGACGCCCTTACCTTGCGTATCGACGAGAGTCACGTTGGGTCGGTTGAAGGTCGGCAGATATTCGTCGTTGAAGGTCGGACGCTTGCAGAATTGCCGATACCAAGGCTTCAGCGCCTCAGCGGTCTTCGGATCCTTCACGACCGAGTCGACGCGCGCACGGACCTGGTTCATCTTCTTGAAGTCCGCCAGCTCCATCATGCGGGCCATGTCGTGGCGGACCTCGTCCGAAGCGGCGCCCTTGCGCGGCACCATCTGGCCCAGATTCCGAATGATGTCGGTCCAGCCGTCGCGCACCAGGTCGACTTCGGCCTGGCCGCCGGTGACCAGCGTGTTGAAGTTTTCCATTCGCGCGCGCTGCCATCCGGCGTTCAGCGACCTGGCCCATTCGGGATCGGTCGGATGATTGCGGCGCTCATCCACCGAGGACGGCGTGCGCTGAAAGACGTACAGATGTTTCGCGGCCTTGCCGACGTGCGGCACGCATTGGATGGCCGTCGCACCAGTGCCGATGATCGCGACGCGCTTGTCGGCCAGCTTGTGCAGGTTACCGGTGGTGTCGCCGCCGGTGTAGTTGTAATCCCAGCGGCTGGTGTGGAAGGTGTGGCCCTTGAAGCCCTCGATACCGGGGAGGCCGGGCAGCTTCGGCCGATTCAGCGGTCCATTCGACATGATCACATAGCGCGCGCTCAACCGGTCGTCGCGATCGGTGGTGACGATCCATCGACATTCATCCTCGTTCCACTTGAGTTCCCTGATTTGAGTTTGGAAGAGGGCGCCGCGGTAGAGATCGAACTTCCTGGCGATGCGCCTCGAGTGCTCCATGATCTCCGGCGCGAAGGAGTACTTCTCCTTCGGGATGTAGCCGGTTTCCTCGAGCAGCGGCAGATAGATGTATGCCTCGATATCGCACTGCGCGCCGGGATAACGGTTCCAGTACCAGGTGCCACCGAAGTCACCGCCTTTTTCGACGATACGAATATCCTCGAAGCCGGCCTCGCGCAGCCGTGCTCCGGCCAGCAAGCCGCCGAAGCCTCCGCCGATTATCAGCACCTCGACGGTCTCGTCGAGCGGCGCGCGGGTGAAGCCGGGATCCACGTAGGGATCGTCGACGTATCGAGTGAAGTCGCCCTTCACCTCGACGTACTGCTGGTTGCCATCGTCACGGATGCGCTTGTTGCGCTCCTCACGATACCTTGCGCGCAGCGCCTCCGGGTCGAAATCGATGCCGAGCGCGGCGTCCTTCGGGTTGGTCGAGATATCACTCATCCTGATTCTCCTCAGGGCTGGATGCCGACGATTTTTAAAGGCCGTTCGGTCAACCGCCCCCAGTTATCCAGAGTTACTAAACGATCGTTTAGCACTGGTCGATACGTCTGACAAACCTAGGCCCACCGAGCCCATTATCGTGCGGAGCATCGCAGGATACGACGAGGTAGAACTTCAGTCGTTGTCTTCGAACGTGGGAGTACCGTCTGACTGTGCGCTTGCTTGCAATAATTCTGATCGATTTTCTGTTCCCGATCAGCGTGAGCGCACCGTCTGTCTCCGCCTGTTCCACAACGCGTGTTGCGGACCAAATTGTTCCGGCACCGCTTGCAGTCAATCACTTGAGTTGCTGCGAAAGACCGGTGATCACTGGAGCGCGCGACCAAGCAAGCAAGAAATGCAACGCGCTTCGATTCCATCTCGAGCATGCCCGTACTCGCGGCCAGAGTCGCAATCTCGCACTCGCGAAACCCCGTCGTCGCACGCGAGTACTCGCCACCGAGCCCTCTCGCTTCGTTAGCATTTCTCTGTTCCCGACAAATCTGAACCTTCCATGAGCGCGTGAGTTGATGCCTCTCTGAAGGGCGAGTCGATATCCCAACCTAAGCGGCAGAAAATCCTGCTGGCTGCCGCAAAACAGGTCGGTCGCTCGATCTTCTTCTCGCTGATTGTTATGTCGTCTCGTTTCTGCCGATATTCCCGCTCGAATCGCAGGAGGGGCGAATGTTCCGTCCGCTGGCGTACACCAAGTCCCTTGCGATCGGATTCTCCTCCGTTCTCGCGATCACCGTGGTGCCGGTGCTGATGGTCCTCTTCATGCGCGGCAGTCGATTGCTGAAGCGATCGTCCTGATCCTTCCGACCGTGTACGCGATAACGGGAGGACTCCTGCTTCAGTACATGACGGGCTTCAACTTCAGTGTTGCCGTATGGGTGGGATACATCGCGCTGTTCGGTATCGCGGTCGAGAGGGGGTCGTCATGGTGATCTATCTTCACGATGCGGCGCCGATCGTCGGCGGCATGATCACTTCGACAATTCACGCTCTCATACTGGTGCCGGTGTTTTTCGCTGGTGCCGGTGTTTTTCGCGATCATGCAGGAGCGGGCACTTCGATAAGATCGGCGGCAAGGAGAACCGAATTGTCAACGATGTCAGCCGTTGAACCCCTCGAGCAGCGCTTTCGCGTCTTTGAGGTCGGCGGTGTCGAAGCCCTCGGTGAACCAGTTGTAGATGTCCGCGAGTGTGGCGCGCGCCTCGTCGCGCCGATTCGTGTCGCGCACCAATCGCGCGAGGCTGGTCGCGGTCCGTAGTTGCCACAATCTCGCGTCCTGGGCACGCGCGAGCTCGAGCGCGGCACGGAAGCATTGCTCGGCTTCCGCGGTTGCGGACGCGTCGTGCGTCAGAACTACTTCGCCCTTGAGCCGCAGCATTTCAGCCAACTCGGCCTTTTCTCCGCTGCGTCCGACGTTAGCCATTGCCTTGTCCAGCATGGTGAGCGCCTCACTGGTCCGGCCTACCCGCGCGTAGTTTCGCGCGAGACACGCGATCGTGTATTGCTGCCGCGGAACTCCGCCCATTTGATGGAACCCTGCGATTCCCGTCTCCATTTCCGCGATTCCTTCTTCAAGCTGCCCCAGTTCGGCCAGGGCCCAACCATGATGGAAGTGACCCCAGGGAAGCCATTCGGCAAGCCCGTGTTCTTCGGAAAGCGCGATGGCTTCTGCAGCGCAGACGCGCGCGATTTCGGGTTCGCGCCGATAGCGAGGTAGCCATCCTCCTGTGAGGGTAAGCGCGAGGCCGAGACTGAGCAGATGCCCGGACTCGCGCGCCTGTCGAAGCCCCGCCGCGGCGACTCTGGCCGCTTCTTCAACCCGGCCGACCAGCATCAGCGATGGCGCGAAATGGCATGGCAGCGCGCTGGAAAACATGAACCCCAAGGTTGAAATGGCGCGGTCAAACCCTTCGGCGCGATGGCTCGCCTTTTCGTAGCTTGCGAGTGCCTCCGACAAGTTGCCGCATGACTCGGCCACAAGTCCGAATCCCCACTCAACATCTGTAAGCAACGCGGCATCTTCCGTGGATTTGGCAAGTTCGAGGCATCGTCTGGCCACCTCGAGCCCGCGCGACGCCTCACCCTGCGGGTAGCGAAGGTAGATGAGATTGAGAAGACCGCGTACTAGCTGGTCCGGTTCGCCGATCCTTTCCCCAAGCTCGCACAGGCGATCAATCGCAAGTTCGCGCTGCTTCGACGAGGCGCCGTATCGTACGAACGCCAGTGCGCTTTCGATGGTCCGTAACGCCATCTCCGTGCGCAGGCGCTCGGCGCCCTCAGGTTGCTTCTCCAGTAACTTTAGCGCGGCCTCGAGCATGCTGCCTGCCTCCCCGTATGCCGAGCGACCGAGAGCTTGCTCCGCAGCCAACCGCGCATAGCGGATCCCTCTCGCGGCGTCGTTAGCGAGGATCGCGTGATGCGCCAGCTCGTTGTAGTGGTCCTCGAGGCGTTCGGAGTGAATGGTCTCGATCGCTTTCGCGGTTTGCTGATGAACCAGCCGGCGTCGTTCGGCGAGCAACGAGTTGTAGGCCACCTCCTGGGTCAGCGCGTGCTTAAAAGTGTACTCGGTATCTGTGATCGCGGGCTGCTCGTAGATGAACTCGGCGAGCTGCAGATCATTGAGCATCTGGTTAAGCTCATCGTTCGGCTTCCTTGCGATCTCTCGCACGATCGATAGCGGGAATTCCTTGCCGATCACCGCCAGGATCTGAAGCAGGTTCTTCTCATCCGCAGGCAGACGGTCGATGCGCGAGGCGAGAATACCTTGCACGGTGGGCGGGATCTTGAGTTCGTTAAGTGACTTGGTGAGCTTGACCGTCGTGCCGTCGCGCACCAACGCGCCCTCGTCGAGCAGGACCTGCACTGTCTCTTCCATGAAGAACGGATTGCCTTCGGTCTTTTCGATGATCACCCGCTTGAGCGGCGCGACGTCGGCTCCCTCGCCAATCATCGCGGACAGCATCTCGTGTGCGCTCTCCTTGCCGAGCGGGTCGAGTCGCAGCTGAATGTAGTAGGTTTTGTTGCCCCAACTGTGCGTGTATTCCGGGCGATAGTTGACCAGCAGCAGGACGCGCGCCGTGCCGATAGAATCGGCTAAAAGACTCAGAAACGCCTGCGTCTCTTCGTCGATCCAGTGCAGATCCTCGAAAATCACCATCAGCGGCTGGTTGAGCGATTCGCGCAAGAGCACCCGCTTGATCGCGTCGAGCGTGCGTCGCTTACGGATTTGCGGGTCCATGCTCTCGAGCTGATCGTCGCCCTCGGCCAGCCCGAGCAAGGCGAATAGATAAGGGAGGGTGTCCTCGAGCGCGCGGTCGAGGGTCAAAACATTGCCGGTGACTTTCGCACGGCGCGCGCGGATATCGTCTTCGCCAACGATCTTGAAATAATTGTGCAGCAGGTCGATGACCGGGAAATATGCGGACGCTTTCCCATGCGAAACTGAAAACGTCTCCAGCACCATCCATCCGGATTGGTGGGTTACCTTGAACTCGAAGAACAGGCGCGATTTACCAGTGCCGGCCTCGGCCATTGCGGCGACGAGCTGGCCGCGGCCGGATTTCCCGCGATCCGCGGCATGCTTAATCGCATCCATCTCGCGCTCGCGACCGACGAACTTCGTAAGCCCCCGTCCCGCCGAGCGCTGCAACCGCGTGCGCAGCGGCCCGAGCCCAGTCACCTCGTACACATTGACCGGCTCCGTCACGCCTTTGACCCTGGTTGGACCTAGCGGCTTGAGCGCGAAGTAGCCCTCGACCAGCTTCTGAGTGTTTTGATTGACGGCAATCGAACCTGTCGGCGCAACGGCCTGCATCCGTGACGCGAGATTGGTGGTATGCCCAATCGGCGTATATTCCACGTGGCCGCCACCGGTCGAGATCGAGCGCACCACCACCTCGCCGGTGTTCGCACCAATCCTCGCCTCGATCGGCATCCCGCCGTCGGCCACCACCTTCGCCGAATAGCGCCGCAACTCTTCTTGCATCCGGAGCGCGGCGTAGACCGCGCGTTGCGGATGGTCCTCGTGCGCGACCGGAGCGCCGAACAGTGCGAAGATGCCATCGCCGGTCGACTGCACCACGTAGCCGTCGTAGCGATGGGCGGCATCCATCATCAACTTGAGGGCCGGATCAATGATGGCGCGCGCATTTTCAGGGTCGAGATCTTCCATCAACTCCGTCGAGCCCTTGATGTCGGCGAACAAGGCGGTGACGGTCTTGCGCTCGCCATCGAGCACTACAGCATCAGCCTGTTCGGGCGTGACTCGTACCTTTTCTTCAGGCGCGCGATATTTGACGGCGCTGGGCGACGGGCTCGAAAGAGCGGTGCCGCATCCGTCGCAGAATCTTGCACCGGCCCGATTCAATGTGCCGCAAGACGCGCATTGGGCCTCGATCGGCCTGCCACATCCGTCGCAAAACTTTGCAGTCTCTCGATTTTCCGCACCGCATTTCGAACAGCGCATATTTTCCTTGGCGGCTATTACCCGTTTAGCTCGGCGAGCAGGGACTTCGCCATTCTTCAAGTCGGGGATATCCAGGCCCTCAGTGAACCGGTTTTCTTCCGGACCGAGACGTACAGTGACTTCGGTCGACTTGACAAGTCCTTGGATTTGTTGGAGCCACCCGTCGGATTCGAACCGACGACCTGCTGATTACGAATCAGCTGCTCTACCAACTGAGCTAGGGTGGCCCTCCCCTCGCGTGCGGACTCAGAAGATTACCCCACCGCATCTGTTCGCGAAAGATTGTCCCTCATGACGTGAAGCGATCGCGGGTCCATTCGATGAGCACTTTCATCAGGCGAGGCCGCGGATCGCCGAGGTGCGCCTTGGTGCCGCCCGCACGCATGAAGTGATCCGCCCCTTCGATGAACGCGAGCTGCTTGTCCTTCGCGCCAGAGGCCTCGTACTCCGCCTTCACATCGGAGAGGAAGATATCCTGGTCGCCGTTCGCGCCGACCACCAGCGTCGGCACCGTCACCTTCGGCAAGTTTTTGGCCGTGCGCGCGTAGGACGACAGCCCCGACCACGTCGATAGCCACGCATCGGGCGTGACGACGCGCCCGAGTCCGAACACTGCGTAGTTCGCGATATCCGGACGGGGCGCAAAGATGGAGCCGACCACGCGCTCCGATGGATCGATCGACAAATCGAGGTAATTCGGATTGGCCAGCGTGCGATAGACCAACATCATGCGCGGCGCCATCGCGCGACGCTCAATGAAGTGACGACGCTCCGGCTGCTCGTTCTTGAAGCTGTCCGCGCGCATTGCGGTGCGAGCGTAATCGGCCTCGGCAATGTGACAGCGCGCGCTCGCATCGATGCGAGCGCATCGCGCGCGTTGCGCCGCGCGATACTTCGAGAGGAACTCCGGCGAGTAGCGGCTCTCCGCCGGCATCGCTTTGAAGCCGTTGCGCTCATCATACATGTCGAGGTCGGGATCGCTCGCGAACGGATCGTTCTCGTCGACTACCGCCGCGTCGAGGCAGTTCATCAGCACGAGGCCCTGCCCCGGATGCGCCGCGAGCACGATGAACCCATCGGCAGTAGGAAAATCATACTTGTTGAGATCGGGCGGACCGCCCCCAGGAGGTGATGCGACACGGCTGCCCTTGGGCGCGCGCGCCTGCGCGTCGTAGTAGGAGAACAGCGAGCCGCCGCCCGAGTTCCCGAGCATCACGATATTCTGGAAGCCCTCCTCCTCGCGCAGATATTTCATGGCGGCCGCGAGGTCGAGCAGGATGCTCTCGTGAAGCATCGTCGAATCGTTGTTGAGGTAGCGAGTGTTGTGCGCGAACGCCGCGTAGCCTGCCTCGACCCAATACGGAATCGAGTAATGATGCCCGAACTCGCCGCGCGGATGCGCCATGATGACGCAGGTCTTGGGCTTGCCGCTGCTCGGCATCCATAGAATGCCGCGCGATTTGCCGTGATCCTGCGCATACAGTTGCACGACCCTATGAACGTTCGGCCCGATCTCCGCAAAATCGATCGGATAACGCGCCTGATAGTCGGCGGGAGCCTTCGGCATCTCGATTCCTCCTCGGTTCGCTGCATAGCACAGCCGCATTCCGGATGGACATCCGTCTGGTGCTGAACAATATTGCGAAGATTCGGACTCTTTGAATGTGGAGGGCGATCCTGTGCCTGAACGACTAGTCGATGCCGTAATACCGAAACTCACGGACCGCGTCCACCAGGTGATGGCGCAGCAGGGGGTGCCCGGAGTTTCGATGGGCATCGTGCGCGCGAATGAGTTACTATGGTCAGGAGGATTTGGCTACGCCGACCTTGCCTCGAGTCGTCCGATGGATGCGGACACCATGTTCGGTGTCGCATCGATCACGAAGACCTTTACTGCGACCGCTATCATGCAATTGCGTGACAAGGACCGCTTGTCACTCGACGATCAGGTCGCGCGCTACATCCCCGAGGTCAGGAAGGTTCGCTGCCGCTTCGGCACGCTCAAGGACCTGACGCTGCGACGCCTGATGACCCATCGCACCGGGCTTGTGGGAGAAGCGCCGAGTGGGCACTGGACCAACATGACTTTTCCCTCGCGCGCGGAGATCCTGGCGATGCTGCCGAAGGTCGAAGTGCTGTTCGAGACCGACGCGACCTTCAAGTACAACAATCTCGCCTTCGTGCTGCTGGGCGAGGTTGTGGCGCGCGTCTCGCGCCGGTCGTATCGCGAATACATCCGCCGGCAGATTCTCGAACCGCTCGGGATGGAGTCGAGCGGATTCGAGGTCGAGAATCTGCGCAACGCGATCGGATATATGCCGGAGCGTTATCAGGATGCGCCGGAGATCGCGCCAGACCCATCGACCAATGGCTACATCGCGGCGGCCGGTCTACGTTCATGCGTAAGCGATCTGGCGAAATGGATTTCCCTACAATTTCAAACCGGAACAGACGAGCGGTCGGGAGCGCAAATCCTCAGCGGAAACTCGCTCCGCGAGATGCACCGGATCTCATTCGTCGAGCCGACCTGGCTTGCGGGCTATGCGCTTCCATGGATGGCGTCGCGCATCGGCGAGAACATCTATATGCATCATGGCGGTTCGGTGCCGGGCTTTTTATCGATGGTGGCATTCAACAAACCGCATCGTCTCGGCGTGGTCGTGTTGACCAACAAGCAAGGCAACGTCGCGTCGTCGACCATCGCGCTCGAAGCGCTCGAGATGCTGGTGGGCGAAGTGAAGAAGGAGGTGGTGCCGCCCTCGCACGCGCCGGCGCCGGAAAATCTTAAACCGCTACTCGGTCGATACTCGGGGATGCCGGCCTTCGGGACGATTTTCCACATCGAATGGCGCGGCGGCGGATTGCGGCTCGCGACGCCGCCTTCCGATCCATTCATGATGCCGCTGCCGCCGGTCGCGATGGTAGCAACGGACAAGCCCAACGTGTTCATCACGACCGAGGGAAGGCTGGCGGGCGAGCCTCTCATCTTCGAATTCGACGACGCGGGTCAGGTTACGGGGATGCAACTAACCGCGCTCGGCGGCTACCTGAAAAAAACCAACTAAGACGCGACGGCGGCGCTCAATCGAGATGAGCTTGGCTTTGTGATTTACTCATCGAAGTGAAAACCGGAATCATCGGCGCGCGAGGCGCCGGAAAATCCACTGTCTTCCACGCGCTGACCGGACTCGCACCGATCCCCGGCGCGGCAGAGGGCAAGAATCGCGGTCGCCCCGGGCAAATCAAAGTCGCCGATGCGCGCCTCGATTTCCTCGAGGCGACCTACGGCTCGAAGAAAAAAGTCCCGGTCGAGCTGACCGTGCTCGACTTCGCGCCGAATCCCAAGGAGCAGAAGGAAGGCGCCGCGCTCGACCCGAGCCTGCTGCCGCTCACGCGCGACCTCGATGCGCTGCTAGTCGTCGTCCCACAATTCGCCGGCAACGAGAAAGACCTCGCGTCCGCGATCGAGAGTATCGAGGGCGAGTTAGTATTTTCCGATTTCGATCAGGCCGAGCGGCGGCTAGAGCGGCTTAAGAAGGAAAAAAATCCCAGCGACTTCGAGCGCGCGGGCCTCGAGAAATTCGTCAAATGGCTGGAGCAGGGCAAGCCGCTGCGACTGCTGGAAACGACCGCGCAGGAGACCGCGGCATTTTCCAGTTTCGGATTTCTCTCGCGCAAACCGGTGCTGGTCGTGATCAATTGCGAGATGGATCGCGCGACCGCCGACATCAGCGCGAAGGAACATGAGGTGGTAAAAGCGCACGGCATCGAGGTGTTCCGCCTCGCCGCGGCCTTCGAGTCCGAGCTATGGGAACTCGACCCTGCAGGTCAAACCGAAATGCTGAAAGCCGCCGGTCTCGATGCGCCCGCGCGCGATCGCCTCATCGCGGCGCTCTACCATCATCTCGGGCTGATGACGTTTTACACCGCCGGCGAGCCGGAAGCGCACGCATGGTCGCTGGAGCGCGGCGCGTCGGCTCTGGATGCGGCCGCGAAGATTCATAGCGACATCGCGCGCGGCTTCATCCGTGCCGAGGTGGTTGGCTACGACGATTTCGCGCAGCTCAAATCGGACGCAAAGGTGAAAGAGGCAGGCAAACTACGCCTCGAGGGTCGCGACTACGTGATGCGCGACGGCGACATCATTCATATCAGGTTCAAGATTTGAACCGGTCGCACATCAGATTCAAAATCTTGAGTCCGAATCTTTGCGTCACAGCGCCAAACTGATCCTCAGCGCAGTGTCGACCCTCGCGAGTGTCGCCGGGCGCAGTTGGCCAAGCGTCCTCAGCAAACGCTTTTCGTCGACGGAGCGAATCTGGTTGCACTGCACGACGCTGTCCTTCGTCAATCCGCCCTCACCCTTTGGTACGCGCACGTCGACCGGATATTGCCGAGGTACATTTTCGGCGCCCGCTATCGCGGCGACGATCACGATCGGCGAGAATCGGTTGCCGACGTTGTTTTGGACGACTACGCAAGGACGAATCTTGTTGGCCTCACTACCAACGACGGGGTCCAAGTTGACCTCGACGACAGCACCTCTGACGCACTTCCCTGGCATCGCCTAGAGGAGTTCCGTATCGAGGTGGGAAAAGTCTTCCGCTGTCTGGCGCGCCTGCGCAGCGTTAGCGATGTAGCCCTCGGCGAGTTCTTTCTCCAGTTTGTCTCGTCGCAACTTGTGTAGAAAATCCTCGACCGCCGACCGGATCAAAGTGCTTCGATTGATGGCAAGTGTTGCGGTCGCAGCTTCGGTTTCGGCATACAAGGCGGCTGGGAAATCAATGATGATCTTCCGGCTCGCGCGTATCGCAACCGTTTTTTTCTTTCTGGCAGTCATCTGGCGAGATTTCATATCTTCACCTACCCATTTTAGGCATATAACCGTATTAGTTCCAGCATATATCTCGGTATGAATTACTTGGGGGTAGTAATTTGATCAAATTCCACGCACTTCCAACGATTGGTCGTGCGCCGGACGCAAGAACCTTCGCGACGCTCCGTCTTTAGAAGAAGCCAAACATAAACCGCCTGCTTGTGCGCGGGCGGGTTTCGGTCCGAGAATGGATATGGGGCATCCAATGAAGGGCCGGGTTGACATATGACGGCGGAGTCGCTGCAGGAATTCCGCCGCCAGCATCGAAGCAGCATCGAGCGGCTCTACCGCCAGAGTGGCGCCGAGCGATGGAAGCTGGCCCAGGATACGCTCGCCGATGCGCTCTATCGCAGCTATGCGCGACGGCACGAGGCCGGCCCCGACTTCGCCTCTCTAGATCAGGTTGACGCATTTCTCGACTCACTGTTCGTCGATGATCTCGCGTTGGCCGCCGCCTGCCGCGAGGGCAACGAGAATGCATGGCGCGAGTTCCTCGCCAGCTACCGCACGGTGGCCGAAGGTGCGGCGCGCGCGATGATTTCCGATCCGACCGCGGCGCGCGAGCTGGCCGACTCGCTCTATGCCGACCTCTACGGACTGCGGCAGAACAACGGCGCACGCAATTCCCCGCTCGATCGGTATCATGGCCGCAGTCCGCTTTCGGCGTGGCTGCGCACCGTCATCGCGCGGCGCGCCGCCGATATGTGGCGCGCGGTCAAGCTGCATGAACCAATGGATGATGCGGCGGAGCGCTCGCTCAATCATGCCGCATCGTGCGAGCCACAGGCGCCGATGGACCCGCAGCGCGGCCGCTACCTGATGATGCTATGCGACTCGCTCAAGCGGAGCATCGCAAAACTTCCGCCCTCGGACCGTCTTAGGATCTCTTACTACTACTTGCAGGGGCTGACATTGGCGCAGATCGGCTCTTTGATGGGCGAACACGAGTCGACGATATCGCGCAAGCTGGCACAGACGCGCGGCCAGATTCGCGAGGCGGTCGAGCGCAACCTCAGCGTTGAATATCACCTGAGCGCCGATCAGATCAGTTCCTGCTTCGAATACGCGACCGAGGATTGGCCATTCAACCTTGCGGAAGTCCTCGGACAGGCGAAGTGATGGTGGCGCGAGGCAACGGCAAGGATTTTTTTGACGCGCTCATCGCGCGAGGTCTCGCTATGAGTAACACCGACTCGGCCGGCGACTGCCCCGACCCGGACGTGCTCGCGGCGTTCGCGTCGCATGCGCTTTCGGTGCCGGAGTACGCGCATTGGGAATCGCATGTTGCAGAATGCGCGCTATGCCAGCGCGATGTGGCCGCGCTCGCGCGCACCGGACTCGCGATCGATCGCGTCGGGGAACGGGCAGCGCAGGCAGCGACGATGGCGGCGATCAGTGAGGATGACGAATCGACCTACAACGCGCTGCGCAAGTCGACCAGCGCGATCATCGAAACCATTCGTTCCGCCACCCGCTTCATGCTCGGCCCGTTCCCGCTCTCGGTCACGATCCACGTCGCGCTCATCCTCTTTCTGATCATCACGGTGCACGAGCAGCGAGGACGCGAACTCATAATGGTGAATCTGGAAGCTGGCGGCAGCGGTGGCGGCGGCAGCGAAATGAACGACCTCGACATGCCCGAAGTTCCGATGCCCGATACGGCGCCGCAGCAGATGGAACAGCCTACCGCCGTGGACACATCGCAAGCGGTCGGCCTCGCGAATGATTACGTGCGCGCGGCCGGCGGTGGTGGAATCGGCATCGGGCGCGGAGGCGGTGTCGGCTCCGGCTATGGCAAAGGCATCGGCTCCGGATTCGGGGGCTTCATTGGAGAGTCTGCGCCGCAAGGGCCTCGATGTGGTGCTGGTGGTAGATGGCACCGGCTCGATGCAACTTATCATCGACGACGTGAAGGCAAAGATGGGTCAGCTCGTGCACGCGATCCATCGCCTGGTTCCAATCGCGCGCGTCGGGATGGTGGTATTCGGCGGCAAGGGTAAGAAGATGGGCATCCAGCCGCTCACGCTCAATCCGCAGAAACTGGTCGACTTCCTGAGCGGCCTTCATGCAGAAGGCGGCGACGAATGGGAAGAGGATCTCGCGGGCGGAGTCGATACCGCGATCCATCGGATGGACTGGAAACCGTACGCCAAGAAGGTGATCGTGCTGGTCGGCGATTCGCCGCCCAAGAAGGAAGACTTCCAGGGGGTGATCGCGGAGATTCATCAGTTCAGGAGCAACAACGGAACCTTCAACACCGTCGATGTCGCGGCGGAAGAGCATGAACGCTTCGAGCGCGAGTTCTGGCTCAAGGTGCATCGCGAGGAGCCGCCGAAAATCTCGCCGCTACCGGAGTTCTATCAGCAGACGCGCGCGGCGTTTAAGGTCCTCGCGAATGCGGGCGGTGGTGCAATGCGCAGTCTCACGAAAGACAGCCACATCAATCAACAGGTGCTGGTGCTGGCCTTCGGCGAGCAGTGGCAGGGCCAGGTCGCGGCCTTCGGCCGTGGCATTACCAGCGCCGGCGGCCCGTAGGGTCGCAAAGCTTCAGAAACAGACTCCTTCAAACAGGCGGTTTTCTTAACTGCCTGTATTTGCCTCACTTTCGCCCGCGATATACGCTTGCGCCAAGGTCCAGGTGTCAAGGGGGAAGGATGACATCCAGATTCAGCAACAGCTCACTTATCCTCGCGATCATCTTTTGCGGGACATTAGTCGGCGCCTTCACCTATTCGCGGCTGGCACTTTATCGGGTCGGGGTCTCGCCGATGGGCCCGACGGCGATAGTGGCGACCGGCGCGGACGGCCTCAAAGAAGAGATCTTCTGGATGTTCATGCATCCCATCGTTGTGATGACGCTCTATGTCACTTTGATCCTGAACTGGAAAAGCGACTCACGCCGCCCTCTCATCCTGATTTCGATCCTGGTCTATTGTCTAGCTCTGTCAGCGACGCGCTTGTTTTACGGCCCCCAGTTGGTCGCTTTCGTAAACGGCCCATTGGCGAAGATTAACGCCACCAGGTGGTTGGCAAGCGCGTTGCAATGGCGCGAGCTCGGCTGGATGCGTGCTGCTCTGATGTACATCGCGGAGATTTCATTGCTCATCGCACTAATACGCCCGCTCCCCGCCACCGCGGAGCAGCCCACGCTCGATCTACAGCTCGCAGGACAGAACCACTAGGACTTCCCCGAACTGAACAACTTCATTAGTGCGTCGCGCGAAGCCGGAGGCTGCTTCATCCCCGCGACGATCTCTTCGACGTGCGGAAGTGATTTCATTCCAACTAATGCCACGTCGATGCCGGGGGTCGAGCGCACGAACTGCACCGATCTTTGTGCATCGGTGGTGAGCCCGGGAAACGCCTCCGTGAGGATGGGAGGAAGCCCTTGCGAGAGGCGGCCTTCGAGGAGCGAGGCGCTCGCGCAAACCGCCATGCCGAAAGTCTTCGCCAGCGCGACCGAGGTGGTCTTGGCATTCGGGGCGCCCTGATTGGCAAGCGTGACGGCTTCCGGCATCGCGAGGTTGTAGGGAAGCTGGATCGCGCGAAAGTGATGCTCGTCGCCACCCACCTCGCGCGCGACGCGCAATAGCTCATCGAGCGAGAGCCATCCGCGCTCGGTCTGCTGCGCGCGAAGTCCATTCCACGTCGCGACGCCGTAGTACGCGAGCTTGTTTTCGCTCACCGCGCGCTCGAGGAACTCAAACGCCTTACCGATTCGCGCGAGGAATTCCTTGCGCTCGACCGCTGCGAGCTGCGTCTCGGGATTGTGGACATAATAAATGTCGATGGTGTCGAGGCCGAGGTTTTGCCGGCTCATCTCGAGCATCGCGCCGAGGTACTTCGGCGTCATGCAGTGCGAGCCCTCCACCATATCGCCGGGCGCGACGATACCGGTGCGGACGAAATGATCTTCGAACCATCCGCGCGGGTCCGCCGGCACGCCGCCATCGAAGGTGATGTAGCCGCCCTTGGTCGCGACCACGATTTCCTCGCGCTTTACCTCGCCATCCGCGACCATCGCGGCGATGACCTTGCCGATAGTGCGCTCGCTGCGCTGGAAGCGGTAGTTCACCGCGGTATCGATGAGATTGATTCCGCCGCGCAGCGCCGCGCGAATCGATTCTTCATAGGCGCGATCGGTTTCCTCATCGGTCTCGCCCAGATAGGTGCCGACGCCGACGGATGAGATCGCGAGGCCCAGCACGCTGCGAAAATTCCCCGGCTCATCGGCATGGCGAGAGGCATAGGACGCGGTGGCCTGCGAGGTCGCGCGATTTTTCAGCATAATGTTTCCTGTCGCCGTCTATTGTGCGATTGGCGCTGGCTAAGAAATCTGTTGCGGGCTGATGCTCGGTTCGTACAGCACCTGGATCGTATTCCCATCGGGATCGCGAATGTAGAACGACACCGAGCCATCGCGATGATGCTTTAACGGATGCGCGATATCGAGGTGCTCGGCTTGTGCCCATGACCATGATGCTTCGACATCCGCGATGCTCGGTGCGATGAAGCCGAAATGATCGAGCGTTTGCGCGTCGGCATCACCGTGAGTGCCTTTGTGCAGCGCGAGGTTGTCGCACCCCGATGACAGGTACGCGTTGTCGGGGTCGGGTTGCCATACGAGGTGCATGCCGAAGACGCGCGTGTAGAACTGCGTGGCGCGCTCCACATCGGAGACTTTGAGCGCGAGATGTCGCAGGCCGCGATGTTTGATCATCCCACGGGGTTCCATCGTTAGAAGGTTCGCATCATTTTCACAGATGCGCGGTGATCCTCAAAGCGGCGGCGCACGATGACGCCCGAGTCTCAGTACGAATCATAAAGAAAGGAGCCGAAGCAGGTCACCTCCGAATTTCTGAAGGCCACGGCGACGCCGCGGAACTGGTCGTACGAGTCACCGGTTTTCTGATCTCGTAGTTCCAAATCTTGCAGCCAAATAGCGACCGAGTTGGTCGTCTCGACGGGCGCTCCCAGCAGGCTAAGCACCTCTTGTCGGGTCATACCTAACCGCACCCCAGCCTCGCTAACAAGTCGATCTTTTCTCTGAAGTTTCGCGCAGTCTGCGATATTCGCAGATTTGCGGTCGGATACTTCAAAGCTGCTGATTGTCTCGAGATCCAGTGCTCCGGAGCTGAATGTTACGGTGCCGCCCGCGTTCGTCGCCTCGGAAAAGTCGTAGCAAAGCGATAATACATCGCTCCCGGCAATGTAACCGGTTGGCCCTAGTCGAGCTTGGAGATCATGAATCGTGTCGCGCCCCAGGGAGATTCCGAACAGCTCGAAATTTTCCGAATTCAGGCCGCTTTGAAAATGACGTGTCGAATAGCGGTCGGGTGATCCGCACGGACCGGCTATGGAATGCGCGCATCGAAACAAGAACGCCACGACAACCGCGACTGTGACAAGAACGCGACGCCCGATACCGGTCATTTTGCGATCCGGTAGCCGACCACGGCCCAAATCGGATCCGCGGGCGGATCGGTTGCGGCGCTCTTGTCGATTACTTCTATCTTCTCAAACGCGCCACTATCGTTGAAGTAGCGTCCCACTAAACCGGCGCGGTCGCGCTCATCGAGATATTGCCAAATCGCGACCGCCTTGGTCGGGAACATCCGGTTCGAAAACGTCACGATGAAGGGCGCACCGGGTTGCAGCACGCGGCCGACTTCGGCGAATGTTTCGATCGGATGAACCAGGTATTGCACCGAGACGGTCATGATTGCGCCATCGAACTGCGCATCATCGAACGGCAGGCGCGGCTTGGCGTTGACGTTATGAACGACGGCTTCAGTAAGTTGCGGATTGATCGTCCATCTCGGCGCGATTGAGGCCTAGGCCGACCACGCGCGCGGGCTGAGTATGCTCCGTCAGATGCGTGCGCCAACTGCTCATCATATCGAGGATGGCGCCGCCCTGCGGAAGCAGTTGCGCGTAGATGGCGCCGACCTTGGCGATCGCGCCGTCGTCTATATGGGTCACAAATCGTGGCGCCAAATAGAAAACTTCGTCGTCGGAATCGTCGAGGCGGCGAAAAAACTCGGGTTTAAAATCAGACGCCATTTTACTCGAGCCTAGCTCTTATGCGATGCCCGCAGATCATACTGTGATTCGTCTGAATTCCAGAAAATGCGCCCAATTCGAGCACAAAATGCATTACGCAAGCATCGATTGACATACTTTAGGGCACCCGTCTAGATTAGAACGCCTTCCCAAAATGGACCGATGCGGAGGAAGGCCTCGCGAAATCCACCATGGCAGTCCGACGCGACAAAACCAACTACCTCATTCAATCCGTCGCGCATGCGCTCGATGTCATGGAGCAGTTCTTCGGCGATGTCGACGAGCTCGGCGTCACCGAATTGTCGAAGCGGCTCAAGCTGCACAAGAACAACGTCTTTCGTCTGCTCGCCACGCTCGAGGCACGAGGATACATCGAACAGAACAAGTCGAGCGAGAACTACCGCCTCGGCATCAAATGCCTGCACCTGGGGCGGCGCTACATCGAGCATATGGGACTGGTGCGCCAGGCGCGCCCGATACTTTCCGATGTGACGCGCAAATGCCGCGAGAGCACCTATGTCGCGGTGTATCGGCGCGAGGGCGTGGTGCCGCTGGAGGCGGTCGATCCCGAAGATCGCGCGGTGCGCATCAACTCGCCCGTTGGGCAGACGTTGCCTCTCCATTGCACCGCGGCCGGCAAGACCCATTTGGCCTTTGACACCGATGAGCAGCTCAAATCGTCGCTTCCCGATGCGCTGCGCTCATATACCGATCGCACGATAACCGATCGCGCGCAGCTTTTCGCCCAGTTGGAGTCGGTCGCGCGCAATGGCTATGCGGTCGATGTCGGCGAATATCTGAATGAGGTGTCGTCGGTCGCCGTGCCGATTCGCGACTACACGCGCTCGGTGGTCGGCTCGCTGTCGGTATCGGGGCCGGCGTATCGCATCGGCGAGGAGCGCATCGCGGGGGAAATCGCGCCATTGATCCTTGATGCGGGCCGCGAGCTGAGTCATCGGCTAGGGTACAACGAATAGCCGATTCCGGTTAATATTAGATGTTGCTGAATTCGAAATTGACCAGCATTAGAAGCTCTGTTACCTCTTCCGGGGCTTAGCCGTTACACTCAAACTCTCCAGGTGAATGCATTGAAGATCCTCGTACCCATCAAAAGAGTTCCCGATCCCGCCACAACCATCCGCGTGATGGCCGACGGCTCCGGCATCGCCACCGACAACGTCAAATGGGTCATCAACCCGTTCGATGAAATCGCGATCGAAGAGGCGTTGCGCATCAAGGAGAAGCAGCAAGGCGAGGTCGTGCTAGTGACGATCGGACAATCGACATGGCAAGAGCAGCTTCGCACCGGACTCGCGATGGGCGCCGACCGGGCGATCCTGGTGAAGACCGACGCGCCGCTCGACGCACTCGCGCTCGCGGGAATCCTCGCGAAGGTCGCCGAAGGGGAGAAGCCCGACCTTATCATCCTAGGCAAGCAGGCCATCGATGACGATTCCAACCAAGTGCCGCAGATGCTGGCCGAGATGCTCGGATGGCCGCAGGCGACGTTCGCCTCGAAGGTCGAGTTCGCCGGCACCAAGTGCACGGTCGTGCGCGAGGTCGATGGCGGCCTCGAAACCATCGCATTCAACCTGCCCGGCGTCATCAGCACCGACCTACGTCTCAACGAGCCGCGCTATGCGTCTCTTCCCGGCATCATGAAGGCGCGCAAGAAGGAACTGAAGGAAATCGCCGCCGACAGCCTCGGCGTCGACCTCGCGCCGAAGCTGAAAATTAAGACGCTCGCGGCGCCACCGAAACGCCAAGCCGGCAGAAAGGTCGCATCGGTGCAGGAGCTCGTGCAGGTGCTGCACACCGAAGCGAAAGTGATCTGACGAAGTCTGAAAGCATTTCTGATTCCCCTTCACCTTTAGGGGAAGGGGTTAGGGGTTAGGTTTCATGGGTGACGTACTGATATTCGCCGAACACCAACTCGGCCACTTCCCGAAAACTACGCTGACCGCAATCCATGCGGGCCTCGAACTCGCGCAAAAGCGCGGCGGCAAGGCGATCGCGGTGGTCGCGAGTGACAGTCCCGATGGGCTCGCCGGCGACATCGCAAAGTATGGCGTCGCGAAAGTGATCGCGCTGGCGAGCCCCGCGCTAAAGAACTACCTCGCCGATGCGCATGCGCAGGCACTTGCCAACCTCGTCAAGTCGACCGGCGCCGAGTACGTCCTCGCGACGGCGACCGCGATGGGCAAGGACCTGATGCCGCGGCTGGCCGCGCGGATGAAAGCGCCGATGGCGTCCGACATCAGCTCGATCGGCGACGACGGCACCGTCATCCGTCCGATGTACGCCGGCAATGCGATGGCGACGGTCGAATTCGACGGACCTGTCAAAGTTATCTCGGTGCGCGGGACCGCATTCGATGCGGCTAAACCTGGCGATGGCGCCGCTCCGATCGAAAAGGTCAATGCCGAGATCGACAGCGCGTCGGCCAAGATGGAATTCGTGTCCTTCAATCAGACCAAGAGCGATCGTCCCCAGCTCACCGAGGCGCGCATCGTCGTGTCAGGCGGGCGCGGCCTCAAATCGGGCGAGAATTTCAAAACAGTGCTCGAACCGCTGGTCGATGAGATGGGCGCTGCGATGGGCGCCAGCCGCGCCGCCGTCGACGCGGGCTTCGTGCCCAACGACTTGCAAGTCGGCCAGACCGGCAAGGTCGTCGCACCGGAGCTGTATGTCGCGGTGGGAATTTCCGGCGCGATTCAGCATCTGGCGGGAATGAAGGATTCGAAGATCATCGTGGCGATTAACAAGGATGAAGAGGCGCCAATTTTCAATGTCGCCGACTACGGCCTGGTCGCCGATCTCTTCAAAGCCGTTCCCGAGATGGCCGAGGAAGTGAAGAAAGCGAAAGCGCACTAACCGTTGGCGCGCGCCTCACGCTCATCTCAACGCTCAGGAAGTGCTGTCGCGCTCGGTTGCGTGCGAAGCCCGGCAGCTCGCGTGCCCGCAATGACACTCGGTTGCACCTTCATCGCGAAGGTCGGACTCGCATTCGCTCGAGCAGAATTGCTGATCGGCCGGAGCTTGGCAGCTACAGTGCGTGTGAAGGCATTTCATATTGCGATTCTCCTTTCTCGGGCGTCAAACAGCTGCGCCGGTAAAAGGTAAGACGCACGGAGGCCCCACGCGAATTCATCGCGCTAGCCCAGCGGGCGCCCGCGCTACAACCGCATCGGCATTACGACGTAGCTGAACTCGCTGTCCGATGGAGTGCGGAGGAGACCGGGACTCGCCTCATCGGAAAGGCCCAGATCGATTTCGCTTTCCGCTGGGACCACCGCGAGCGCTTGCAACAGGTACGCCGCATTGAAACCCACCGCGAACTCATCGCCGCGATAGTCGATGTCGATGGTCTCGCTCGCCTCGCCCATCTCGGGGCTGGTCGATGACACCGTGAGTGCGCCGGCTGCGAGCGCCAGCTTCACGCCATGGTAGCGCTCGTTGGAAAAAATCGCCGCGCGCTTGATCGAAGCCTGCAACGCGTCGCGGCTCACCTTGATGTGATATTTGGTCTGCTTCGGAACCACGCCGCGGTAGTCCGGAAACTCGCCCTCGACCAGCCGCATCGATACTTCGGTGGGCCCGCGCTTGAGCGACGCCAGCTGCCCATCGAGCAGCAGCTTCACTTCCGCGTCGCCGCCCTGATCGAGCAGCTTGCGAAGTTCCGTGAGCCCCTTACGCGGAATGATGGTGCCGCCTTCCATCGCGAATCCGGGCACGACGCGATCGATCATCGAGAGCCGATGCCCGTCGGTCGCTACCATCCGCGCCTTTCCCGCATCGTGCGCTTCCAGATAAACGCCGCTTAAGTTGTACCGCGCTTCATCGGGGCTGACCGCGAAGATGGTCTTGTCTATCATCGTCGCGAGAACATTCGCACTGATCGTCAATGCTGCCTTGACCGATTTCCTGGCGCCTTCGCTCTTGGTCGATTGGCTCGGCATCGCGGGAAAGCTGCGCGGATCGAGGCCCATCATTTTGAAACGCGAACGACCGCATTTCAGCTCGATCCAATCGTTATCGAGCGAATTGATGGAGAACTCTTCGCCTTCGGTCTCGCGCACGATTTCGAAAAGTTTGCGCGCGTTAAGCGTGAGGCTTTTCTCTTTGCCCGATTTGCACGGAACCTGCGTGCTGATGCCGACCTCGAGGTCGGTCGCGGCAAGCCGGATGCTTTGCGCCTCGGGTTCGATGAGTACGTGACCGAGAATCGGTACGGTGTTGCGGCGCTCGACGATGCCCTGCACCAGCGAGAGACCGTTCATGAGCGACTGGCGTTCGACAACAATTCCCATAGATGCGCGACCCGATCCTGATACTCCTATATTAATTCTTTCTTAGGAAAAGGAAGAAGTAATAGTAGGGGCTGTGCATTTGTTGACTATGCTCCCAAGGTCTCAAAAATCCACGGGAATCTCCAGTTGAAAAATTGTCGATGGAACGCTTTCCGGATCTTGCCGGTCGCCCATGAACCCGCGCTCATGTTGATACCGCATAACTTTTCCACTCGCGATGAACAGGTTTTTCATCTGCCAAATTGTTTCATTTGCCAAACCAATCACGCGGCGTTGCGGATCGCCTTTAGTTCGCGTTCGATCTTTTCGATCGACATCCTGAAAGCGGAATCGCTGCTCATCCTCCGCGCAATGAGATTGTAGGCGTGAATCACCGTCGAATGATCGCGATCGAAGTGGTCGCCGATCACCGGGAACGAGGAATCGGTGAGCTTGCGGCATAGATACATCGCGACCTGGCGGCAGAATGCGATGTGTTGGGTGCGCTTTTTCGATTTCAGATCGGCGAGGCGAACATGGAACGAATCCGACACCGTGCGCTGGATCGATTCCACGTCCGGCTTCTGTTCCTGCTTGCGGATCAAGTCGTGCAGCGCATGGCGCGCGAACTCCAGCGTAATCTCCGAATTATTGAGCGATGCCAGCGCGGCCAGCCTCGTAAGGCATCCTTCGAGCTCGCGGACATTGGTGGACACGTTCTGCGCGATGTAGAGGCCGACATCGGAGGGCAGGCGCAGATGTTCGAGCGCGGCCTTCTTCTGGATGATGGCGATACGGGTTTCGAGATCGGGCGGCGCGATATCGGCAATCAACCCGGACTCGAATCGGTTACGCAGCCGATCCTCCAGTCCCGGGATATCCTTGGGCACTTTGTCGGAGGTCAGCACGATCTGATGGCGTTCGCTATGCAGCGAATTGAAGGTATGGAAAAATTCCTCTTGGGTACGATCGCGGCCGGCCAGAAACTGCACATCGTCCAGGATCAAAGCATCGACGCGGCGGAACTTATCGCGAAATTCAGTGGTTTTGTCGCGCCGGATCGAATTGATCAGCTCGTTCATGAAGACTTCCGCCGACATAAACAGGACTTTTTTGTTGCGATCGCCCTGCAGCCAGATCTGATGCCCGATGGCATTGACCAGATGCGTCTTTCCCAGCCCGACACCGCCGTAGATGAAGAGCGGGTTGTATTTCTCGCCAGGTTGATTCGCGACCGCCAACGCAGCGGCATGCGCGAACTGATTGCCGGACCCAACGACAAATTCGGCGAAAGTATATCTTGGGTTGAGTTGCGGATGGCGATTTACTGCCGGCATCTCGGGGCGTGAATTCATCGGAGCAAAGGAATGTCGACCATTGCCATTACCGTTGAGGTGGCTATACCCGTTGGACTTCAGGACCGCTGCGGCGATGTTAGCGCCCAACGTTAGCTTGACCTCGACCGGTTCGCCTACCTCGGCGGAGATGGATTGACGGAGCAACAGGAGATATCGTTCGTTTACCCAATCCTTGAAAAAACGATTAGGCGCCTCGATCGTCGCGGTTTTTCCGTCCACGCCGATGAAATTGAGAGGCCCTATCCAGGTTTCATAACCGACTTGGCCAAGCTGATCGCGCATGCGATCGCTGGCGCGTTCCCACAGACCATTCATTTTTTCGTCCCTCCCGGAGGGCGGGCAAACCCCCTTGCCCGACTCCGCGCTGCAACCAATGCGATCAATTACTCACAGACTTATTGACAGCTGTGCATAACCCCAATTTGTGTCCGTTCCGGAAGCAACAGTGCGTCCGAATTAGATCAGATATCCACTCACGGTCCGGCTCGATGATTTTCTGGGCCTTCGATTCCAGCAGAACAGCAGCGTTGATAAGAGCGCTCGTTGGGCCCATCATGCGCACGCACTCGACGCGTCTTCGAGTTTAGCTGTAAGGTTTGTGATGAAAAATTTCCGCGAACAAACAGAGTTGATAGTTGCTTTTGCAAGATGTCTCAACCGGCGCTGCGAGAAAGCCGAGAAGCGTGCGAATTTCCACGATAAAAGCGCCGAGCAAATCGATGCACGGCAGATGACGCGTGCATTACACGATTTGAAGATAAATTTTCTGCATTAGCGCATGGTCGCTTCTGGAGCCATCGAAAATGGTGCGCAACGGTTCGAGCCCGTATTCGCAGGTGAACGTTTTGTGATCTCAACAATCAGTGGTGCGCGATGCTAGCGACAGACTAATGAAGATGATTTTGCGAACAGAAAAATCACGTGGACTTCTCCAACGTGCTCTAAAAAAAATTCCTGGCGCAGTAAATTCTCCGGTGCGCGCATGGTCGGCCGTCAAAGGCTCACCGCTTTTCATCGATCGCGCACACGGCGCGTACGTTTTCGATGTCGATGGTAATCGCTTCATAGATTACGTGGGCGCGTATGGCCCCGCGATTCTTGGCCACGGTGATGTGCGAGTCGCGGCGGCAGTTGCCTCGCAAACGAACAACGGATTTGGATACGGCGCTCCTACTCAACTCGAATTGGAACTTGCCGAAACGATCAGCGACGCGATTTCCAGCGCAGAAAAAATTCGTCTGGTGAATTCCGGAACCGAAGCGGGAATGACCGCGATTCGTATCGCACGCGCAGCCACACGCCGCGACAAGATCATCAAGTTCGACGGATGCTACCACGGACACAGCGACGGTCTATTGGTGCGCGCGGGATCAGGCGGCATGACGCTGGGAATTCCGGACAGCGGCGGCGTTCCGGCGGGAGTAGCGGCGATGACTCTTATCGCTCGCTACAACTCGTTGGAGAGTGTTGCGAGGTGTTTTGAAAATGATCCGGATCACATCGCCGCATTGATCGTCGAGCCGATCGCCGCCAACATGGGCGTGGTCGGGCCGATGCCGCAATTTCTGCAGGAACTCGCAGCGATGGCGAAGCGTCATGGCGCATTGCTCATCTGCGACGAAGTAATCACCGGCTTTCGCCTGTGTTACGGTTCGATCGCGCAACAGATGGGCGTCACGCCCGACTTGCTCATGCTCGGAAAAATCATCGGCGGCGGCATGCCGATTGGCGCGGTTGCCGGGCGTGCCGACTTGATGGATCTTCTCGCGCCCGTCGGTCCCGTCTACCAGGCGGGCACGCTCTCGGGAAATCCGATATCGGTCCGCGCCGGCCTGGAAACCCTCAAACTTTTAAAGCATCCGGAAGTTTACAAGCAGCTCGATGAATCCGGTGAGCGTTTGGCTAAAGGTCTCGCCGATGGGCTTCATGCGGCGGGTGAAACAGGATGCGTCAATCGCGCAGGATCGCTCGCCACGATGTTTATCGGACGCGATTCGGTTGTCGATGCTGATGATGCGCGCCGTTCAGACACCGCAAAGTTCGCGACGTATTTCCATCGGATGTTAGAGCGCGGCATCTACTTGCCACCGTCGCAGTTTGAAGCGATGTTCGTTTCGCTCGCGCACAGTGTCGCAGACATCGACGCGACGGTGAGCGCCGCGCGCGAGTCATTGCGCGACCTCGCGACGGCTTGAGAGAATCGTATCGATGCCCGGTGGCGACGAAAATTCCAGCAGCAGCGGAAGCGCGTGGCTATATCTTGCCGGAGCGATGCAATTTACTACCTCGCCGATTGCCGGCGGCGCGCTCGGCTATTTCGCCGATAAATATTTCCATACCGCACCGACGCTTGCGCTGATAGGATTCGTGCTCGGATTTATCGGGGGCACCATCAACCTGATTAAGCTGCTGAAAGTGCCCACCAAGACTCATTAGCCGATGCCCACCATCAGGTCGATACAACTCACCAACCTCGCGCTGGTGTTCGTCGCCGCAGCCGCGCTGGCGTGTTTCGTTTCCGCCACCGCGGCTATAGGATGTCTCCTCGGCGGCGCGGTGGTGGTCGCGAATCTGTTCCTGCTCGCGGCGCTCGGGCGCTACGCTTTGGCGGCGGCGCGCAATAGCGGAGGCGTCAGCAAGCTCGGGATGGCGGCCTTGCCGGTCAAAATTGCGCTGATGGTCGGGCTGATATACGTCGTCTTCGCGCGCGTCCACATCGACGGCTTGGGCTTCGCGCTGGGCGTATTGACTCAGGTGACCGCGATTATTATTGAAACCGGGCGCACTTCGATGCGAAGGAATCGGACGCAATCCGGAATTCCGGAGGAACTTTGAAGCCAGTAAATTTTCTTGAGATGCTTGGTGGGGATCGAATTCCGCCGGTGATCCTCGGCACCTGGATCGTCATGGGGATCCTGCTGATTTTCGGAGCACTGGCGGCCGCCGCGATTCGACGGGCGGCTGATCCGGTCGTTCCCGACGAGGGAGGATCGTTGCGCGCCATCGGCGAGGTGCTCACCGAGTTCATCGACGGCTCCGTCCACGGCGTAATCGAAGACCATCATTACCGTACGCTGGTGCCATTCTTCGGCAGCCTCTTCATGTTCATCGTAGTGGCGAATTACTTCGGCCTGATTCCGGGAATGGAGCCGCCGACCTCCGATTCGGACCTGACGTTCGCGCTCGGCGCGATTTGTTTCGCCTTCTACATAATCCAGGGATTCCGCTCTCAGGGCGCGTGGTATCTGCGCAGTTTTCTGGGACCGGTGTTGTTCCTCGCACCGCTGATGCTGCCGATCGAACTGGCCGATAACCTCTTTCGCCCCTTTTCGCTCGGCGTTCGTCTCTATGCGAACATGTTCGCCGATCATACCGTGTTGGGTATCTTCACGGGTTTGACGTACCTGATCGCTCCGCTGGCATTTTACGCGCTCGGCGCGATCGTATGCATCGTGCAGGCGCTCATTTTCATGATCCTTTCGCTGAGCTATGTCAGGCTCGCGTCGAGTCACGAGCATTGATACCGCCATGATTGATAGCGAATTGATGTGGGAATTTTCGCGACCTCCTCGAACGGCTTGAGCAATGGTGGTGGAAGAGGAAGAGGAGAAGGGCTGCGGCCGCGCGGGTAAGGCGCGATCAACAAGGAGGACTGCAATGGTTCGGAAACTTTCAACTGTGATGGGCACGGTCGCGATGCTCGTGCTCGCGTCGCCGCTGCTCGCGATGGCGCAAGAAGGCGCCGGCGGCGGTGGGCATGCGATCGGGACTGCCGGTCTGATCGCGATCGCGGCCAATATCGGCATCGGCATCGCAGCCTTCGGCAGCGCGATAGGCCAGGGACGCGTCGGTGCCGCCGCGATGGAATCGATCGGCCGCAATCCCAACAGCACCGGTCAGCTTTTCACCCCGATGATCATCGCGCTCGCGTTCATCGAGGCATTGACCCTGTACGCATTCGTGGTCGCGTTCCTGTTGCAGGGCAAAATCTAGTTTCGATACGGTGTCGGAAAGGACGGGGCTCCGGATTCGGGGCCCCGTTCGTTTTTTCAGTCATGGCGCTGCGCAACTCCTTAATCGCGGCGCTTCGCGCCTTGCAGAACATCGAATGCCGCGCGACGGCGATCGCGACGCAACAAGACGTACATCGCGCCCGCACCGCCATCCTGCGGCCGCGCGGTCGCAAACGCGTGCACATGCGCGCCAATCTCTCCGTGCGATAGCCATTGTGCCGTCGCATGCTTCAGGATCGGACGGCCTCCGGGCGAGCCGAGGCCGCGCCCATGCACCACCAGCACGGTGCGCATGCCCTTGCCAACCGATTTGAGCACGAACTTTTGCAGCGCAAGCTTCGCATCGGGCTGAATCATTCCGTGCAGATCGATATGGTCTTGCACCGCGAATTCGCCGCGCCGCAGCCGGCTCACCAATCGCGGATCGAGGCCGACGCGCGCGCCCTCGATATATTCCTCGGTCTCCGTGAGGTCGAAGTTGCTGACGCCCGACACCAGGTCGGATAGCGCGGCGAGAACCTCGGCCTCCTCACTGATCACCGCGCGAGTGACAGCGGGCACCACCGGCATCCGATGATTGCCTGACCCGTCGCCGAATCGACGCACGCCGGCATAGGCCTCGCGGAGGACCGCATCCTCGTCGACCGGCTCGGGCGCCGGTGGGTTTGGCGATGACGATTTGATTACGGGACGCGCGATGGGAGGCGGAGAGGAGGGCGCTTGCTTCGTGACGTTGCGGGATTTTTCGGCGAGCATCTTCTTCAGATCCTTGAACGGCGAGAACGAAACGGGTTTTTGCTTCGCCGCCTGCTCCGAATCTTCGCCGCTGCGCCGATGCGCGTCTTTCCGCTTCTTCGCCATTTCAAGAAACCGCCGCAAACAAATTCTATCGTAAAAGCGTGTGACTTCGACGCCGTTCGATTAGACTCGTAACGTGTCCGCCATTTGCTCTCGTACGCGGAGTTCCTGATGCGCAAGGCCATAACGATTATCGGCGCGATCGTCGCGGTCGTCATCGTCGTGGCCGGCGGAGTCCTGCTCTACGCCGCGCGCAATCTCAATTCGATCATCGCCGAACGGCAAGACTTCATCCTGCAGCGGGTTAGCGACGTACTCGATCGCAAAGTCGAAGTGGCGAGTATCAAGGTGACGCTCGGATGGGGTCTCGATGCCGACCTGAGCGGCATGAAAATCGAGGACGACCCGGCATTGTCGGATCAGCCATTCGTTTCCGCCAGCGACGCCTACGCGAAGGTCGAACTGCTGCCGCTGCTCTCGCGTCATGTCCATGTGACCGAGGTAACGCTGAAAAATCCCGAAGTGCGCATCATCAGAACCGAGCAGGGCGAGTTCAACCTTTCGACCATCGGGAAGAAGCGCGTCGAAAATGAAGAGCCGCCGAGCGAGAATCCAGCTCCCGGGAAGATCGAGGGAGCGCCGATCACAACGGAGCATGGCACAGAGGCCAACCCAAAGACGGGACGAAAACTTATCGGGATTTATATTAAAAGCCTCGCCATCGACGACGGCGTGATCGTGTACGAAGAGCGCGGGCGCAATCATCAGACCATCAGGATCAGCGACTTCGATCTCACGGTGAAGAAGTTCAGCTTTATGCGCGCCTTTGACTTCACGCTGAAGCTGGCGATGCTATCGGACAAACAGAATATCGATATTTCGGGGTCGGTCGGGCCGCTAGTGCAGGGCGGCGTGCTCGACATCAGGAATCCTCCCATCACAATTGACGCGAAAATTGGCCCGCTGGAGCTGTCGAGGCTGCGGGCGATCGGCTCGATCGGAAAATCGATTCCGGAAGCGCTTTCGGTTCCCGATCCGATTTCTTTCGCCGCGAATGCGAAGGGCACTCCCTCGGATCTCCAGTTTCATCTCGATAGCGATTTGACCTCCGACCGGGTGGCGTGGGCGCAATCCTTCGACAAGCCGGCCTCCATCGCCCTCAAAGTCAGTATCGACGGTTCGCGTACCGAAGCGGGATTGGAAAACGCTCAAGCGAGTGCACAGCTCGACGACCTCGATGCGAAGTTGCGCGACATCCACTTCGGCAAGGACAACCTCGGCGCGCGCATCGATACCAATCGCTTCGATATCGGCGCGATGGCGAAGATGATCCCGGCGTTGCAGAAGTACAACGCATCCGGGCACGCGGAAATCCACTCCGATATTCAGGTTGCGGAAAAGCAGCCTCGCGCCCATGGCACGGTCTCGCTCGCGGACGTTTCCCTCACCCGTCCCGACGACCAGAAGACGCTCGTCAGCGACTTAAGCGGCGATATCAAGCTCAACGGCAACGCCGGCGATGTAGGCCCGCTAAAGTTCAACCTCGGTGGTGGTCATGCCACGGCAACCGTGCATGCGAACTCGCTGCAGCCGCTAAGCGCGAACTACATGGTGAATATCGACAACTTCAACGTTCAGGAGTTCGCGCCGAAGCGTCCTGCCGATGAGCATCTGACCAATCTTGCGATGAACGGTACGGTGGTGCAGCGGCCCGAGTTGGCGGTGAAGGTAAATGCCACCTCGAGTGAGGGCGACCTGGCAAACATCGCGTACAAGGACCTCGCGATGTCGGCCACGCTGCTGGGTAAGCAGCTTAATCTCGAAACGATGAAGTTGGGCGCTTTCAATGGTGCGATCGAGGCGAGCGGCACCGCGCTGCTCGGCGACGCACCGGAGTTCGCGCTGGAACTGAGCGCGCAGAACGTCGATATCAATAGCGCGCTGCAGTCGCAACAGTCCAAATCGGCCGACATGATCCGCGGCATCCTCGATGCGCAGCTGCAGGTTTCGGGCAAGGGCGCCAAGCTCGACGCTATCAAGCCGACGCTGGCGGGCAACGGCCGCGCGCACGTTCACGACGGTAAACTGGTTGGGATAAATCTCGCTACCGAAGCGCTCAAGAAAACCAAGGGGCTGCCCGGCATAGGGGACCTGGTGCCGCCGAGCGTGATGGAGCGCCATCCGGAGCTGTTCGACAATCCCGACACCGATATTCAGAGCGCGGGGCTCACCTTCGTGCTCCAGGGCCTGCGCATCACCAGCCGCGACCTCGCGATGCAGACTCCCGACTATGGAATGACCGGCGACGGCTGGTTCGACATGGACAAGAACATCGAGATGGGCGCGCGCGTCATCCTGACGCCGCAGTTAAGCAAGGAGATCATCGCCGAGAAGCATAACGTCGTGTACCTGACGGACAAGGATCGCGAGGTGGTGATTCCGATGCTGGTGACCGGCCATTTGCCGAAGCCGGTCGTGGTGCCGGACATCGCCGAGCTGGCGCAACGCGCGACCACGCAGCTGTTTCAACAGAAGAGCCAGCAGCTCGGCAAGCTACTCGGCAAGAAAGGCAAGGCGTTGAACATCCCGTTCCTGAATAATGGTGGAGGCAGTGGAAGTTCTAATCCTTCAAGCAACCCACTCGACCAATTGAAGGGTCTGTTCCACTAATTAGAGATTGAGCTGCACCACCGTGGCGCCGGCGCCACCACTATGCGGTTCCGCCTCACGGTACGTTGAGCTGTACGGCGAGGTGGCGAGGTATTCGAGCACGGCCTTGCGCAACGCACCCGACCCGATGCCATGGATGATGCGCACCTCTTTGCGATTGGTTAGGTACGCCTGGTCGAGGAATTCCTCGAGCTTGCGCAGGGCTTCCGTCGTGCGCATGCCGATCAGATTCAGCTCCTCGCGCTCGCTCGCATCGGAACGCACGGTGATCGAGGGAATGGCGCGGCGCTCGCGTGCGTCCGCGGCGATTGATTCGGCTCGCGCGCGGCGCAAGCGCTCCGGGGACACCTCGATGCGCAAGCCGCCGCGGCTCACGACTGCCTTGCCCGGCTCCATCACCACCAACTCGCCGCGGATACCGCCCAGCTCGACCACATCGCCGACCTTCAGCGGCGCCTGGCCGGATTCAGTCTCTTCGTCACGAGGAACGGGGGCGGTGCTCTCGAGTCTTTCTGCGACACGCGCCTGGAACTGGCTGAGGTCGCGCCGCGATTTGGCGCCGCTGCGAATCTCCTTAAGAAGCTCGTCGCCCTCGCGGCGGAAAGCCGTCATGAGGCCGCTGACCTCCTCGCGAAGCCGCTTGCGCTCGCGCTCGAATCGTTCCCGCGTGTGCTCCTCGGCCGCAGTCGCCTCACGCTGCCGCTCGGCCAGGTCGGCGGAACGTTCGCGCGCGCGAATGATCTCTTCTTCGAGGATCGCGCGCTGTTGTTCGAGGCGTTCGATGGCGGTCTCCAGCTCGATGCTGCTCTCGCCCATCGCGGCCTGCGCGCTCTTGATGATTTCCTCGGGTAGCCCGAGACGTTGCGCGACGACCAACCCATAACTCTGCCCGATGGTGTGCGGCTTAAGACGATAGAGCGGGACGAGGCGGTCGGGATCGAAATCCACCGCGGCGACTTCGAAGTCGGAGCGCGAGTACGCGTGCAACTTCACCGCGGTCGAATGGGTCGCGACTGCGACCAGGCATCGTCGCGCCGCCAGATGATTGATGAGACCGATCGCGAGCGCGGCGCCCTCGGCCGGATCGGTGCCTGCGCCGGGTTCATCGAGGATCACCAGCGCAGGTTCCTTGAGCGAGCGCACGATTTCCGAAAGGTTGGCGATATGCGCCGAAAACGTTGAGAGACTGGTTTCGATCGATTGCTCATCGCCGATATCCGCAAACACGCTGCGAAAGATGGCGAGCTTGCTCCCCGCACGCGCAGGGATTAGAAGACCGGCCTGCGCCATCAGCGACAAAAGCCCCAGCGTCTTGAGCGCGACGGTCTTGCCGCCGGTGTTCGGCCCCGAGATCACGATGCCTTTGTGTTCGGCGGGAATGCGCAAATCGATCGGGACCACATCGTGCACCGCGACGGCGAGCAGCGGATGGCGCGCTTCGAGTAGCTCGATTTCGCCTCCGACCCACCGCTCCTGCTCGAATATCTCGTCGCTGATAGCGGGCTCGGTGCACTCGAAGCGTTCGGCGAAAATCGCGCGCGCATTGAGCGCATCGAGCGCCACCATCGCATCGAAGGTGAGATGCAACTCGTTGGAGTAGCCGCGCACCATCGCGGAGAGCTGCATCAGGATGCGATGCTCCTCGGCCTCGACCTCGCTCTCCAGCATCATCAGACGGTTGTTCAACTCGACCGCCCACATCGGCTCGACGAATAGCGTCTCGCCCGAGACCGAGCGGTCCTGCACGATGCCCGCGAGCTTCTCGGTGTAGTTCAGCTTGAGCGGGAGCACGAAGCGATGGTTGCGAAGCGTGACCAGGTAGTCGGAAACGAACGCGTCCATGCCGGGCTGATTGAGCGAGCGCAAAAGGCGCGCTTCGAGTTCGACGCGCTCCTCGCGCAGACGATTGCGCAGCCGCTTGAGCGCGGGACTCGCATCGTCGAGGAGTTGGCCGTCGTCGGCGAGAGCCTTCAGCAGCGCGTCGGCGAGTTCCTTCGGTGCGAGGAGATTCGCCGCGATCGATGCGCCGCGCGGAAATGGTTCGACTCGCGAGCGGATGAAGCTTTGCACGTGGCGCGACGACAGCACGAAGTCGCGAATCCTCACCAGCGACTCGCCATCGAGGATCGCACCCTCGCGCGCCGCCGCGAGGAAGAGGCCGCGCAGGTCGGAGAACTCCTGAATTGGAATCGAGCCGGTATGCTGGCGCAGTTCGGCCATCTCGGCAGTCGCGCGCAGCCGATCGCGCACGACCTCGGCATCGATAGCGGGACGCACACGCGCCAGAACCTCGCGCGCCGGCTCCGACGCCGCCATCGACATGACGAGCGTCATGACCTTATCGAACTCGAGCGCTTTGAGGTCCCGTTCCCGCATCGATGCAATTATTTCATCGAAGCGGATGCCGCGCGAGGATCGAGCATCGCGTGTATACTCGATTGGCGATGGCAGGCACTCGAATGAGCGAACCTACGTATCCCGATATCTCCGATATCCTCGCCCGGAAGGCGGAAGGACGAAAAGAGCTGGCCGCGCTTTCTTTTGCGCAGAAGCTCGAGATTCTCGAACAAATGCGCGCACGACTTGCGCCATTTCGAAGAGCGCGTGAACAACGTCGGCTTCGCGCGATGTCCTCCGACGGACCGCGCCGTTGACGCACCCGCGCGCGCATCATTCCGGGCCGAGCATTTTTTCGGGGCGTACGAGGCGATCGAAATCCGCCGCTGACAAATATCCGAGTGCAACCGCCGCCTCCTTCAATGTCGAGCCATCGGCGTGCGCCTTCTTCGCGACCTTCGCCGCTTTGTCGTAGCCGATATGCGGGCTCAGCGCCGTCACCAGCATCAGCGAATTGCTGACGTACTCGGCGAGCTTGTCGCGATTGGGAACGATGCCATCGACGCAGTATTTGCGGAAGCCCTCGCATGCGTCCGCCAGTAGCATCGTCGAATGCAGGAAGTTGTGGATGATCACCGGCTTGAACACGTTGAGTTCGAAGTTGCCCTGCGACCCCGCCATCGAAATCGCCGTGTCGTTGCCGATGACCTGGACGCACACCATCGTCATCGCCTCGCTCTGCGTAGGATTCACCTTGCCCGGCATGATCGAGGAGCCGGGCTCGTTCTCCGGCAGGCTCAACTCGCCCAGCCCGCAGCGCGGACCCGAGCCCATCCATCGGATGTCGTTGGCGATTTTCATCAGCGAGGCAGCGAGCGTCTTGAGCGCGCCCGAGGCGAACACGAGCGCATCGTGCGAGGCGAGCGCGGCGAATTTGTTCGGCGCCGATTTGAACGGCAGGCCGGTCAGCTTCGCGATGCGCGCCGCGACCTTCTCCGCGAACTGCGGATACGTGTTCAGGCCGGTGCCGACGGCAGTTCCGCCAATCGCGAGTTCATAGATGTCGGGGAGAACCGCCTTGATGCGACGCAGGTCCGCTTCGAGCTGCGCGACATAGCCGGAGAATTCCTGGCCGAGCGTCAGCGGGACCGCATCCATCAGATGAGTGCGACCGATTTTTATGATCGGATCGAAGAAGTCCGCCTTCGCGCGCAGTGCCTCGGTGAGTTTCTTGAGTGATGGAAGAAGCCGATGCGAGAGTTCCTCGGCCGCCGCGATATGCATCGCGGTCGGGAACGTATCATTGGACGATTGCGCCATGTTGACGTTGTCGTTGGGATGAATCGGCTTTTTCGATCCCATCGCGCCACCTGCCAAGTGAATCGCGCGATTCGAGATGACCTCGTTGGCGTTCATGTTGGTCTGTGTGCCGGAGCCGGTTTGCCAGATGCGCAAGGGAAAATGCTCGTCGAGTTTTCCGTCGATGACCTCGTCAGCGGCTTGCACAATCAGCTCCGCCTTGTCGGCGGAAAGCTTGCCGAATTCCTGGTTCACCTCGGCGCACGCCTTCTTGAGCAGGCCGAAAGCGCGGATGACGGAGCGCGGCATCCGATCGTGGCCGATCGCGAAATGCAGCAGCGAGCGCTCGGTTTGCGCGCCCCAGTAGCGATCGGCGGCGACCTCGATCGCGCCCATGCTGTCGGTCTCGGTGCGATGGGGACCGCTGTGGCGATGCTCACTCATGATGCGTCCTCCCGTAGATCGTGCGTAAATGTCATGCGACTTGCGCCTCTTCCCCGCGCCGCTAACCGTCCCTATTGTACTTGAGGTTTTAAGCGCGGCCAGCGATATTCGGCGCGGAACTTTTCATCGTCGAGCGGTCCATATAGGTTAGAAAAACTCGGCTCACAAGAGAGGATGGTACCCCAATGCCCTGGACTATTACGCGACTATGCATCGATTGTCTCGACACCGGATGCGTGAGCGTCTGCCCGGTGGATTGCATCTACGAATACGTCGGAACCGATAAGCAGAAGTTCCCCAACATGCTCTACATCGATCCCGACGAATGCATCGATTGCGGCGCCTGCGAGCCCGAATGCCCATGGCAGGCCATCTTCGAAGAGCCCGCGGTGCCGGAGGTCTTCAAATCCGATATCGATCTGAATCATGCGCTGCTCGATCAGAAGGACAACTTTAAGGTAAAGGCATTCGTGCAGGGCAAGCATCCAACGGCCGATGAAGTTGCGGAGAATAAGAAGAAGTGGGGCCTGGATCCCAACGCCTAGTCGTCATCATCCGATAGGCGCCGGCGATGAAGCAGCGGCGCTACAAAGCGGCGAACCTCAGTCGATCTCGAATTCCGACATTAAAAATTCAGCGGGGCGTCATAGTTGCTGCTTATGACACCCCGCTGTCCTAATTAGGTGATTTGCGCACCTATTCGTGGCATTTCGCGGAGGCCCTTTGAGGCCGCTGCGGTCCAAATCCCATCGAAAGCTAACATCGGTAAAGCGCGATGAAGATTGTTAGCACTGCTCTGCGGGCCGATAGTGCGGGAATGCCTTTATGCCTCATTCATCCTTACTAATATGCTGAGGAAGTCCTTCTAATCCCTCCAGCGGATATAAATCTGCCTAAAAATAACTCGCGTTGACATTCAGATACGCTACTTTTAATGTTCGCCTCTGATGGAAAACTTACCCTCGATCGGAGGTCTCGATTATGCGGTTTGATGGAACCAAGGGCACTAAGCGCAAAATCTGCGCGCTAGTTACCCTTTGTATGTCACTTGCGGTGGCCACTTCGGCTCTTGCGCAGGTAAAGCCCGGCGACTTCATCACCCCGGAAAGCGCCACCAAGGTTAAAGATCTGGTCGGACCCGGCGTTTACTACAAGGTTGAGCACGGGATGACGATGAAGATCGTGCCCAGCCAGCGAATTGACTGGCCGCCTCCCTATAAGGACGCGACCGAAAAGTACTCAGAGCAGGTACGCCTCAGCAACGATCATCGCAGCATCGTGGGATACGTCGCCGGCCAGCCCTTCCCGCTGATCGATCCCAACGATCCCTTCGTCGCCAACAAAGTCGTATGGAACAACGTGTTCCGTCCGATCACCAGCGACGACTACGACCTGCGCTTCTACGATTGCGATTCCGCATTCGAACAGCACGGTCCGCAAACCAAACAGATCGAGTATTTCCAGATCGGCCACTATGCCGGCTATGACCTCGCCGGACGTACCGAAGTTGAGCCGATTCCGACCGATCCCGATTTCAAGACCACTGGCCGTTACTGGCTGTTCGGTCTCTATCCGATCCTGGCGCCGCAGGAAATTCGTGGCACCGGCTTCATCCGCTGGCGCTATGCTGACCCGCGCCGTGGCGACGACATCTGGAGCTTGGATGCCGGTTCGCGCCGCATCCGCCGCATCAACGAAGCGATCATGAGCTCCTCGACAGCCTCGGGAACCTCGGCCCATTCGTGGGATCCAGACCACTACTCGGGCTTCAATCCCAAGACCGAGCAGTACAACTACAAGTTCCTCGGTGAAAAGAACATGCTCGGATGCGCTCATGCCGCGCACTCTCCCGAGCAGCGCTGCGCCACCGATGGCGGCACCAGCGCATGCCCCGAGGATTGGGAAATGCGCCATATGTACGTGATCGAGGCCTTGCCTGATCGCAGCCGCATCAATGCACTCGATGCGCGCACTGTCATCTATATGGACAGCGAAATGTGGTTCGAACCCTACATCGACACCTATGATCGTTCGGGCCGCCTCTTCCGCAGCCACATCTACTATCTGGCGACGCGTGACCGTCCGGTGCCCGATGCCAAGGTCGCCATCTATCCGTTCAAGCGCTCGTTCGTTGTCGGCGCGGTCTCGACCGACGTTCAGTCCGGCCTCGGGACGATGTGTTACCTGCCGGGCGTCGAGACGCCGGAGCGCGAGTGCTGGTACATCAATATGGGCGCGGTGGATAAGTCCTTCTTCACCACCGATGCGATGGTCCGCGCAGCTAACTTCTAGCCGCCAACCATCTCTGTCGTAACTAACTGGCGCGGCCTGCTAAGGGTCGCGCCAGTTTTATTTCTTCCCTGCTTGAATTCCTGGCCACATCGCATCGTCGAACATCTCGATACCTCGAAACCTGGAGCTACGACGATGAGAAAAGATCGTTTTGGCCGATACCTGCCTATCATGACCGCGGTCACTGCAATGGCCCTCTATCCGGCCGCGTCCAACGCACAATCGATGAGCGAAAAAGCGCAATCGGCGCTGACCAATACCGCCGATAGCGCGAAGGCAATGCTCAACGGTGCTCCGTCACCCGGATCACCCGCGGACGTGCTTTCGCAGATCCACGAGACCGACGAGGCCGAGATCAAAGTCGGCAGCCTGGCGGAAAAGAAGGGCTCGACGGAAGACGTTCGCAGCTACGGAAAAGAGCTGGCCAAAGATCATAGCGCCGCTGATCGCAAAGTAGTTGCGCTCGCCAAGCAAGAGGGAATCGAGCTGGCCCCTCCGGCGGGTGCTAGCGCGGACCTCCAGAAGAAAGAGAACCATAATGGCGCGGTCGCCGAGATGCTGGCGAATGTCAGCGGCAACAACTTCGATCGCGATTTCCTCGAAGCGATGCGCAAGGACCATGAGAAGGACATCGCGAACCTGACTGCGGTGATGAACTCCACCAGCGATCCGAAACTCAAGAACCTGATCGCCCAACTGCTGCCAAAGCTTAAGCATCATCAGGAGATGGCCGAAAAGCTGCTGGCGGAAGCCAAGGCAGCGTCCGGCACGGCTAACTCCGGCTACTGACATTTCATAGGTTTCCACCGCCGATAAAACTGGCGCGGCCTCGACGGCCGCGCCAGTTTCCTTTTGTTTGAGTCCGTACATTATGCGTATTATGCTGCACGTAAGTGATTGAAAGCTTCCGCAGCAAAGATACGGAAAAACTGTACCTCGACGAAGCTTGTCCCCGTTTCCAAAATATTGAACGAGTTGCACGCCGGAAGTTGCAGGAGCTGGATGCTGCGGCAGAACTGTCGGATCTTGGAAGATCCCCGGCAATAGCCTGGAAGCTTTGAAAGGAGATCGTCAGGGGCAGCATAGCATTCGGATCAATAAGCAGTGGCGACTCTGTTTCGTTTGGCGAAACGGCGGAGCGCACGAGGTAGAAATCGTCGACTACCATTGAGGCTTTCCCGATGGCGAAACAAAACAAACTTCCACCAATTACTCCCGGGGAAATTCTGCTCGAAGATTTCCTCAAACCGCTCAAGATGAATGCGCATCAGTTGGCGCTCGCGCTGCGCGTCCCGGCCAATCGAATTACGGCAATTTTGGAGGGTAGACGCGCGATTAGTGGAGACACCGCGCTCAGGCTGGCGAGATACTTTGAGATCAGCCCGAAGTTCTGGATCAATTTGCAAGCACACTATGAACTGAGGAAGGCGCAAGGAGAATTGTCGGAAAAAATCGAGCGCGAGGTTCAGCCGCGGCATAATCGCGCCGCTTGACCTGCCGTCTATCGTCAATGAGGGATTTTCAATGGACCGCGCGATTTGTTGCGATGCTCTTGGTCGCGATCCTTGGATTCGTCAGCGCCATCACACCTGCCGCGGCGCGGGTCAGACACCGTAAGCCTCGGCATCATCATCCGAAAGTCAGCAAGATCGAGCCGGTGCCCGGAGTGTTTCTCTCCCACGGCGATCCGATCGCGGAATTCCATTGTGTTCCCCCATCCAAAGGCACATTCCCGGTCGTGATCCTTCTTCACGGCTGCGCGCCCGAGGGATTCGCGGTGTCGCAGTATCGGGATATGTGCACCGCGCTGGCCCGGCACGGCTTCTATACGATGTTCATCGAATATTACGGCGCGGCGGGGACGCCGAATTGCAGCGACCTCGCGATGACGCCCGTCGAGAGCCATGCGCCGGAAACCCCCATTCCGGACGACAATTGGATGCGCTACCTGCTATCGGCGCGGGATTCGCTCGCGATGAATCCAAAAGCTGATACGACGCGGCTCGGCGTGATCGGGTTTTCCTTCGGCGGCACCCTGGCCGTGATCACTGCGGCGCTCAATCCGCACGTCATCGGCGCGATCGTGGATTATTACGGCTATTCAAATGACCGCGTCGAAGATGCGGTCGCGCATCAGGCGAACTTTCCACCGACGCTGATATTGCATGGCGACGAGGACCGCCGCTCGCATGTGGTCGATGCGATTCATCTGCACGACGTGATCGTGAAGCATCAGCCAGCCGCCGAGATCCGCGTCTATCCGGGCGTCGAGCATGCGTTCAATTTTCATGACGCGGTCGGCTACGACAAGGAAGCATCCGCGGATGCGTGGTCCTGCACGCTGTCATTCCTCGATCGGCATTTGAAGTAGGGTCTTCGAGCCCCGACCGCCTTCAACCCCCGCATGGCGAAGAAACAGCGAATATTCAATAAAATCGGGCATTTAATGGGTTTGTTTTTTGCACTTTTGATGGAGGCGGGCGACCATCGGTGGGTTCGTTTATGTAAATCACGCCCGCAGGCCTAATGGGTTTGTTTTTGCCGTTTCCCTGAAAGCTTCCTTTCCCACATTTTTGCGTGGGAGAGGTCGGTTGGCGCGATGGTCGCTCTTTCGTCCGCGCGACCATCGTGACAAGCGGGTGAGGGTGCCACGAACGCCACCTGCCCATCGAAAAACCCGCATCTTTGCTGACGATAATGGGTTTGTTTTTTCATTTCCGGGGCTAGGTGAGGGCATCCGTCCACCGGGTGGGTTCGTTTATGCAAATCGTGCCCGTAAGGCCCAATGGGTTTGTTTTTGCGATTTCCTTTATCCACAGCGAATGGGTTTGTTTCTGCAAAAATGCCGCTCTTCCAGAATTCTAGCGAGCTCGAAGCCTCAATATCGATATTAGCAAGACCCCGGCCCGGAATCAGTGATCGTTACCGGCACTGTCGGAGTCGGAAAGCTTTGTCATCCACATCGAGTCATAATCAGCCAAAGGGTAAATGGTCTCAATCGACAACCGTTAACTGTTCAGGTATGTGATCTTCCCGGATTGAGATCCTGCCAATGCGATGAAACGAGATTTTTATTCCGCGTCAATTTCCGAATTTCGTAATTCGTCTTCGGATGAGGTTCTCGGAAGGCTTGCGCTAAACAACCCGTTTTCCCTCGAAGTAAATCAGCGGCGCGCATGGTTGGAGGAAATCTCGATCATGAAAGCCGCGCTGAATGGTATGGAAGGCTTCATCTCGTTCGAGTATTTCATCCCTCGAATGGGAAAACGGGTTGACATCGTTCTAATAATTGGGGCTGTAATTTTCGTTCTGGAGTTCAAGGTCGATGAGAAAGAGTTCAGCGCTGCAGCTCTGGAGCAGGTTTGGGACTATGCTCTCGACTTAAAGAATTTCCACCAGACCAGCCACAAGCCGCTAGTCGCGCCTGTCCTCATTGCAACTAAAGCTCCCTCCGTCGAATGTTCCTTGTCTGCGCAATTAGATCGCGACAATCTCCTACACCCGATTTGCAGTAGCGCGGGGTCATTGCCGGACCTCATCGAGCGAGTCTTGTCGTTCGCAAAGAACGAACCGGAAATAGACCCGCTCAAGTGGCAAATGGGTCGGTATTATCCTACTCCAACCATCATTGAAGCCGCCCAAGCTTTGTACAGCGGACATTCGGTTGACGCTATTTCTCGCAGTGACGCGAGCGCGATCAATTTAACCTCCACTTCAGAAGCTATTTCCAAAATTATAGAGCGCTCGGCAGAACTACACTTGAAATCGATTTGTTTTGTAACCGGAGTACCAGGTGCAGGTAAGACTTTAGTCGGCCTCAACACTGCGACTAGGCATCGCGACGAGAAGGATCGATTCCATAGTGTCTTCCTTTCAGGGAATGATCCGTTAGTCAGGGTTCTGCGGGAAGCGCTTGCGCGTGATCATGTGGCCAAGGAAAGAACATCGGGTCGAGGACTCACACTGAGTGATGCCCGGCGAAAGGCTAAGACGTTTATTCAGAACGTGCATGAATTTCGGGACGAATGTCTCAGGGATTCCACGCGACCACCCATCGAACACGTAGCAATTTTCGATGAAGCGCAACGTGCGTGGAATCTGGAACAAACAGCATCATTCATGGAGCAAAAGAAGAGCATCCCGGATTTTGGCGATTCTGAGCCGAAGTTTTTAATTTCTTGCCTCGACCGCCATCCCGACTGGGCGGTGGTGGTGTGTCTCGTGGGGGGCGGACAGGAAATAAATAGGGGTGAAGCAGGAATCAGCGAGTGGATTGAATCGCTCGAACACCACTTTCCCGAGTGGCACATCCACATTTCGTCGAGATTGACGGACGCAGAATACGGTGCTGGGCGCGTTTTGAAAACAATCGAAGCCCGTCGGAACGTCTATATCAACGATGCTCTGCACCTTTCCGTCTCAGTGCGATCTTTTCGAGCGGAACATGTGTCAGAGCTCGTTAAGCAATTGCTGGATTTACAGGTTGTGTCATCGCAAGAGACTTTGGGTAAGCTCCGTGACAAATATCCAATAGTAGTTACTCGCGATTTAGCGAATGCCAAGCAATGGTTGAGAGCTCAAGCCCGTGGGTCGGAGCGCTATGGAATGCTGGTTTCGTCTCAAGCTGAACGGCTTAGGCCTCACGCTATTTTCGTAAAGTCGCCGGTCGATCCGGTGCATTGGTTTCTCGACGGAAGAGACGATGTGCGCTCCTCATATTATCTGGAGGATGTAGCGACCGAGTTTCGCGTGCAGGGTCTGGAAGTGGACTGGGCCTGTGTGACTTGGGATGCTGATTTCCGATATGGCCGCGCGGGCTGGGGGCACTGGTCATTTGTCGGGAATCGATGGAACGCGATCAAAAAAGAAGAACGGAAAATGTATCTTAAGAACGCATACCGCGTCTTACTTACGCGAGCACGACAGGGCATGGTGATCGTTGTACCCCGCGGAGACTCGGAAGACCCAACCCGCAAACCAGAGTACTACGATTCAACCTTTAGTTATTTTCGAGAAATAGGTTTCGAAGTGATCTAGGTATTGCCGGTATTAGTGGAGGGCGTATGGCTACCACACCTCAACAGACGCGAAAATTCAAGGTTGAAGGCAGTTCCGCAGAATTGCGGTGTCTAATGGAGACCATTCAAGATGCCCTCAAGCGCAGCCAAAACGCCTTCCAAGAGATAGTTGCGCGCGGAGATCTCGGGCCCCTCGAGATCGAGGTTACCGTCAGGAATCCAAACACACTTTTAGCCGTTCGCCCTGGTAGTAGAGATGAAGCGGCAACGCTGTTGGAGGGCTGGGCGGAGAACGTGAAATGCGCGAACTGCGAAATTCCTGCCGCGCTGCTATTCGAAGAGCAATATTTCGAATCGTCTTCGGGGCGAGGAGCTCTTTGCGCGGACTGCATGACGGAAGAACTTGATGGATAAAGCGTCTAGGGCGTGCTCAAGGAGAAGATTTGGAACTCCGAGAGCGCTGACGCTCGTCGATCGTATTCGCGCAAGCATTTAGCCCACCAGTTTAAGATCTCAGCGGCGGCCTGCCTGCCTCAAGCTGCGGCGTTTTAGCGCAGTGACGAGCAGCTTCGCACGTCCCTAGAACAATCTTTTCTGGCCGTGCTTGAAGCCGCCTTGCTCCCCGATCGCGGATGGTCCCGAGGGGCGTTCCCGCTCGCGCTCGCGAGGACGCTCCGGCTCGCGCTCTCGCTCGCGGCGGTTGTCGCGGCCGGGGCCGCGCCGTTCGCGCTGGCCTTGGCCCTCGACCGGCACAATCTCGACCGAACGCAGGAAGCCCTCGCCGGCTGAGCGCGTGGTGATCATCGGGTCGTCCTTAAGCGCCAGATGGACGATGCGACGGTCGCGCGGCGGCATCGGGTCGAGCTTCATCGGCTCGTGCTCGCGCTTGGCCCGCTCGCCCATCGAGAGCGCCATCCGATGTAACTGCTGGCGGCGGCGCGCGCGATACGATTCGGTGTCGAGCAGAATCGGCATCGCTTCCTTGATGCGGCGCGCGACGATGCGGTTGAGAATGTATTCCAGCGCATCGAGGGTCTGGCCATGGCGCCCGATTAGGATGCCGGAGCCGTCGCCCTTGATTTCCAGCTCGAGCGATTCGCGATCGCCTTCGCCGCGGCGAATCTCCGATTTCTCACCCATCAGCTCGAGGATCTGTGCGAGAGATTTCCGATGCTTCCTTGACCTGCTCGTCGAGATTGGCGGGGCGGCGATCCGCATCGCCAAGGTCCTCCCCGATTCGGCGGATTCCGCCGATACATCTTCCGACTGCGCTTCTTGCGCGTTCTCGCGACGCGGCGGGCGCGAGCGCTGTTGCTCGCGCTCGGGGCGCGGCTCGCGAGGAGGCCGCGGCGGCTGCGCGGGGCGCGCGGGCGCAGCTTCCGGTTTGGCCTGCTGCGCCGCTTCAGGCTTGGCTTGCTGTGACGATGCGGCAGGAGCCTCGCGTCGAGGCGGCTCAGGGCGATGCTGTGCCGGCGGTTGCTCGCGACGCTGCGGCGGCGGCGCGGGAGGAGGCGCGGTGACGCCGCTGGTCGCGGCAACCTCGGTGCGGCGCGAGACGCGCACGCGTGCATCGCGCGCGCCGAGTCCCAGCACGCCGGAGCGCGGGGTCGCGAGTACCTCGATAACGACGTCGTCCTGGGCGGCGCCGAGTTGCGCGAGCGCCTCGGAAATTGCCTGTTCGACCGTGGAGGATGAAACTTCGATTGAATCGTTGTTGTTACTCATGATGCGGGGGCGAGCTTGTTTGAACTCGCGATTGAGCACCACTTGCTGGATCACGCCCAACATGTTGGATGCGAAGTAGTATAGCGAAAGCCCGGCCGGAAAGTTTACAAAGAAAATCGTGAAGATGATCGGCGAGAGCATCATCATGCGCTGCTGATTGGGGTCGGGCTGAGTCGGCGTCATCGACTGCTGAAAATATGCGCTGATACCCATCAGCAGCACCAGCACCGGAATTCCCTGGCAGTGCATGAACGGTAATTTTGGCATTCCGGCGATCGGAAAGCAGTCGGGCGCCGACAGGTCCTTCATCCATAGCATGAAGGGCGCATGGCGCAGGTCGACCGCGTTGAGCAGCGCCTCATACAGCCCGATAAACACCGGAAGCTGGATGATCATCGGCGCGCATCCGCCGACCGGGTTGACGTGATTGCGCTTGTAGAGGTCGACCATCTCTTTGTTGAGGCGCTCCGAATCGTCCTTGAACTGCGCGCGCAGACGCTCCATTTGCGGCTGCAGGCGCTGCATCCGGATCATCGAGCGCTGACCCTTGATCGACATCGGCAGCATCAGGATGCGGAGCGCGATCGTCATGAAGATTATGTCCCATCCCCAGTTCGGGACGAAGATATGGAAAATCTTGAGAACGCGCAGGAACGGCAGCGCAATGATACTTGACCACCCGAAGTTGATGGATTTGGTGAGCGTCGGGCTGACCGCTTCCAGCGCCTCCAGCTTCTTGGGGCCCATATAGATCCGCGTCTTGACGCTCGAGGCACCCGGGAAAACGAGCCGCGCGCTCGCCTCATTGCCGAGGAACTCCATCGCCAAGGTGCCGACGGCCGGACTTTCCGGCATAAAAGCGGTCAGGAAGTAGCGATCGCCGAAGCCTACGAATGCGATCCGTCCCCGCCATCGGCGCGACGCCCTTCTTGAGCGATTTTTCGTTCTCGTTCAGCACCTTATCGCCGACGTTGGACTGCAGCGCCGGAATGTCATAGTACCCCTCGCCGCGCTCGGTCAGCGGCTCCATCATCGCGAGGCCGATACTCACGGGAGGCTTTGGCGCCTTGACGATTGCCTCCATACCGAATGCGTACTTGTCACCGACGAAGTGAGAATGTTTTCTCGATTTTTGTGCCATCGGCGGCTTGCGCATCGAGCGCGATACTCGCTTTCTCGCTGTCGTGCAGCTCGATCTGCTCCGACCCACTGGAGACGTAATCGAGATCGCGATCATCGGCCGGCTTGCCGTCTTCATCGACAATCACGCCGAGCGGAAGCTCATCGTTGCCTGACGCCCGCACCATCTCATAGGGCGGACTGTCCGGCGCCGCAGCTTCACGATACTGCTTGAGCCGCAGCGACTTCAGGCGCGCGCCATGGGTGGTGAAGACCGCGTGATAGAGCGTCGTGTCGACCTCGATGGTCCTTTCCGCGCTGTGCGAGGCAGCCGGCAGCGCATCTGCTATCGGGGGTACGACGATGGGAGCGGAGCTGCGGCTGGGGGCCCGTTGGCGGTCGTTATCGCACCTGAGGCCGTCGCATTGGGCGCCTGCTCGCCCGGCTTCGGCGGCGGATAGAGTTTCTTCAGCACCAGTTCCTGGTACGCGAAGACCAGGCCCAGCGAGAGGAGGATTGCGAGCAGCAGTCTACTGGTGTCCAAGCGATCTCTTCCTCAAGTTAATGCGCCGTTACTCGCGTTCGGCGCGCGCCGGTACCGGATCGTGTCCATGGCCGCCCAGCGGATGACATCGCGCGAGCCGCCGCGCCGCCATCGCAGTCCCGCGCGTCACACCGTATGTCTCGATCGCCTGCTGCGCGTACTCCGAGCAGCTCGGCTCGAAGCGGCAGGCCGGTCCATACACGCCCATCAGCATCGGCGACAGGATCGCGCGATAGAGCCGCAGCATTGCCAGAGCCAATTTAGAAGGGACGTTCATAGACGTTGCGCGATCGCGCGCATCATCGCATTGAGTTCGCCATCTATCGCAGCCGAGGTCAACTGGCCTGCGCCCGCCCTCGCGATGACGACGATCGATTTTCCCTCGGGCAGCATCGCGCGCAGCCTCAAGCGATACGCCTCGCGCACGCGGCGCTTGAGCGCATTTCTTACGACCGAGATGCCGACGCGTTTCGAGACCGTGACGCCGAGGCGCGATTTTTCATCGTCGCGAATTCGTCCCGCATACATCACGAAGTGCGCACTCTCAGCGCGCGCGCCGTGGCGTTGCAGATAGCGGAACTCGGCGCTGTGATGAAGGCGATCGGCGCGCGCGAAGCTCGCCGACCCACGCGTGCGGGTCAACCGGGCTGCTTGGCCGGGATGTCGATCGCGAGGCGATGGCGTCCTTTGGCGCGGCGCCGTTTGAGCACGTTGCGGCCGCCCGGGGTCGCCATGCGGGCCATGAATCCGTGGGTCCGCTTTCGGCGGCGATTGTGTGGTTGGTAAGTCCTTTTCATCGATGCTGACCAATTTTAGCGATACTCGGGGCCCACCGCGCGGCCCGGGAATTTAGCGATATTGCAGGGATGATTCTCTACGAAACGAACGAGCAATGGAACCACACCAGCGGCATCGGAGCAAGCGAGAATTCGAGGTTCGGTTTGGAATCCCCCGGATTTTTTTCGGGTAGGGGTCGTTCGCTACTTCTTCTGCGAATGCGAATCGTCACCCGAGGGGACGCATCTGGCCGCCGTCATACGCGGACCGACCACCGGATCATCTACGAAGCTTTGCCGTTCTGCCTCGCACGCTTCATACGTTTTGTAGGTGTTCCAGATGGATGCGGTTGGCGATGGGGCGGCATTCGCCTCTCCGGACGTCGGGGCCGTGGCGGGCACCATCAGATACCAACCGAACAGGGCGAACGTCGCGGCATGACTGAATTTCAATTTTGCTCTCTCGAGACGCGAATCATTGGTAGAGAGCAATTACTCTCAACCGCAGTGCCGTCGCAATCTATCAGCCGCTATATTCGTCGTTTCGGCAACTTTTATTTCCATTTCCATTGGAAATGGAACCAGTTGATCCGATAATCATCCGCGGCAACGCAAAGTGTCGATGACGCGAGGCTACGGCTCAGCTCTACCGAATCCGGCGCGCTCGAAGTCGAAACCTCGACATACGAAGAATATGCGGAAAGCCCTTGCGCGCGCGCCGCATCGCATTGAGCGGAATGTTCGAAAAACGCGATGGGCTGCCAATCCGCCAACTGCGCAGCGCTATCGGGATTTCCATGGCGAATCGGCGGCTGCATCAGGTACCATCCGCGATTTACTGTTTGCGCGGGCGATTTCGCTGGCGAGTCGGCATTGGCCGTCGCGCTGACCGGAGGCGGCTTCAGCGATGCGCATCCCGCGACGGCGACCGACAGAGCTAGTATCGCGATGAGGTAGGACTTCATGAGAATTGCTCCTTCAGCTATCCAATCGTAATGAAGGCATTCAGCTTGGCGCGTACGAGCTGTGCGATGTCCGGTGGCACCGCAGCGCCCGCATAACGAACCCTTCGGGCCATAGTGTCGATGCTACGAAGGTGGCTGGTGAGAACTTCACCGGCGATTGGCAGACCATCCGGCAGCACGACGCTGGTTGGCAAGGGCCGCACTCGTGACGTGATGGGGCATACCACGGCCAGGCCGGTGTTCTCAGTGAAGATCCCCGACGAAATCACCAGCGCGGGACGTTTGCCTGCCTGCTCCCGACCTCTGGTTGGATCAAAATCAGTCCAGATTAAATCGCCCGCCGTGGGAGTGTAGGATGCCGATGTCATTCTTCAACGACCTCGCGGCCGATATCACGGCCCCAATCGTACGCACCCGCGTAGGCAGCGCGCCATTGCTTCGCGCTCTTGCCCTTGAACAATTCGTCTGCCGTAAAATGAGGAGCTCGACGGATTACTATTTCGCCCTTGCGCGTTTCAATGTCGACGCGTGCCCCATTGCTAAGGCCCGCAGCCCTCGCGATTTCACCCGGGAATCGAATTGCGAGGTTTTTCCCCACTTCCCAATTACTACTTGTGACATAACTTTCTCGCCAGAGATATTCCTAGCATATCTCAGGGCCAGATGTCGCGCATGTTCCTCGCGCTCCGTATTGATTTTCAGGGAGCGCATCGCGAAGTATCATCACTCAGACTGCTTCAGGAAACCATTGATACCATCCGACCGGAGACCGAGCCGATGAAGATACCCGGCGCCTTTGAAGCGATGGAAAACCTTGCCGCGTGGGCATCGCGCAAGCGATGGGAAAGCGACTTCGCCGAAGGGATCTGCGCACATCTGGCCCCGCCTTGCCTGGATGTTGAAATCGAGATCTCGGACCTCGCAGACATAATCGGTGAAGACCACGCGATGAATATCCACAGCTGGGCCTTCGAGGACATCGCTACCGACCGCATCGGCCCCAAGGCGCGCAACCTCGTCGACGATTACCTCAATCAACGCGGGCATCGCGAGCCGATCAGCGCGCGCGACTACCTCCGCGCGCTGCGCGATTCGATTCCCAGCCTGTATGAGGTCGTCGCAGTCAAGCCCGGCGGTGTGCTGGTGTTGCGTGATGTCATTCGCGGTGGCCAGCCGTTCGAAGTGCATGACGAGATGTGCTCGACGACGACCACCCAATGGGACCGGCTCGCGTTGCGCATCATTGAAGTCGGCCGCGGGCAACGCTGCCTGTCCACTTCGATTTTGCAATTTCCCGAGGGGGCCGCGCAGACCATGATGCGAATTCTGCTGGGCTCCGCCGATGAGGCGAAACGTGCGCTGGGCGAGACTGTCAGCATTATCGACGAGGAAGAGAGCTTCATCGAGGAGACGCTCGCGAAGCGGCCCATCGATTTGCGCGGGACCGGCCGCCTGTTTGCCTGGGTCTGGCTTTCCTACACGCTCGGGCAGATAGCACAGCCGCTGCCGACGTTAGTCAATTCAGCGGGCGATGAAGTCGTCTTCACCATCGTGCGCTACAAGATCGGAGACAATCCCCGTCTTCACGATGAAATAAGCCGGCGACTCGATGTCGCCCCCGCGTTGGTCCGCGAGCAAGGTCGCCTAGCATGGAGCTGGACCGAGCCACTTGCCGAGGACGATGAAATCGACCTTAGTCGCGGGCTGCCTCTGCTCGAACGCCATCAAAGCGGCGGGCTACTCTTGGGTTCGCTGGAAATCGTCGAGGGGAGTTTGACCTTGAATGTGAATTCCGCAGCCCGCGCCGAAAGCGGCCGCATCATGTTGAAGGAAATTCTCGGCGGTCTCATCGGCAAATCGGTGATTGAGACTAAAAGCGTGGCGGCCCTGCTAACTGAGGATGCGGACGAACCTGAGAGTATCGAGCCGGACGACGACGCGATGTCTCCTGAAAAAACGGAGGCAATACGCGGGGCGCTCGACGAGCACTATCGCAAGGTCGTTGATGAGAAGGTTCCGATGCTCGGAAACCATAGCCCGCGCGAGTTGGCGGCGTCGGCCGAAACCGGCGCAGTGGTCGTCGAATGGCTCAAGTTCCTGGAGAATGCGGAGGCACATCGCGCGCGCCAGACCGGTAGCTTTCCTTATGATTTCGCCTGGATGTGGCGCGAGCTCGGCCTCGAAGATTTGCGCAGATAAACGATGTACGTTGAGGACACCATCGTTGCGCCCGCCACTCCCGCCGGCAATGGCGCCGTCGCAATCGTTCGCCTCTCCGGCCCCAGGACCCAGGAGATCCTCAAAATCATTTGGAAGCCGATCCATCCAAGCCAGTTCGATCCGCGACGGCTGCACCTCGGCAATGTCGTCGACCCGGAAACCGGTGCTCACCTCGACCGCGCGATGGCGGTCTTCTTCCCCAAGCCTCACAGCCTCACGGGGGAGGATGTTGCGGAATTGCAATGCCATGGGGGGAGCTACCTGGTGCGCAAGATCAGCGGCCTCGCGCTGCGCCTCGGAGCGCGGATGGCGGAGCCGGGAGAATTTTCGCGGCGTGCCTTCCTCAATGGCCGCATCGATCTGACCGAGGCGGAAGCGGTCGTGGATTTAGTCGAAGCTCGTAGCGAGAGCGCCCTCAAGCAGGCGATCTCGCATCTGACCGGAGCACTCGCAGAAAAGCTGGGTGGGCTTAGGAAGGAGTTGATCTCGATAAGGGCCCATCTCGAAGCCGAGATCGATTTCTCTGATGAGGGAATTGCTATGCCATCACGTAGCGAGATCGCATCATCTATCGAGCGGCTGTCCCGGGACGTTGCGGTCCTGCACGACAGCTATGCGCGTGGCCGACTGATGCGTGAAGGTGCGCGGGTAGCAATTGTTGGGAAGCCTAACGTGGGGAAGTCGAGCATCCTGAATTTGCTGCTTGGGACCGACCGCGCCATCGTAACTCCGGTTGCGGGCACCACTCGCGATGTCATAGAAGATTCGATTCATCTCGGTTCCTATGCCGTCGTCGTGCAGGATACCGCGGGCATCCGCGATAGCTCTGATGAGGTCGAAAAGATCGGCATAGCTCGAAGCCGACGCTCACTCGAGGAAGCCGACCTCGTTATCGCGGTCTTCGATGGGTCGCAGACGCTGACCGAAGACGATGTTGCGATTGCGCATCATATACGAGGGCGGTCCGGTTTGGCGCTGCTGAATAAAAACGATCTGACGCGGGCGATTGATGTCGATGATCTACGCGCGTTAGGAGTCGAGCTACCGGTCCTGCCGATTTGTGCGCTGCGCACCGACGGCATCGCGAATCTGAAATGCGAGCTGATGCGCGCGGTGGAAATTCTGCGCGGACCCGCTCATGGCGAAGAACTGGCGATCTCGCGCGAACGCCATCGCGATGCGCTCGCCCGCGCCCTCGATGCGCTGGATGCCGCCAAGCAAAGCGCCCTGGCATCGATGCCTCCCGAGATCATCGCGGTCGACGTGACGCTTGCAGCGGACGCGCTCGGGCAAATCACCGGGGAAGTGAACACGGAAGATGTGCTCGACGCGGTGTTCCGCGAATTCTGCATCGGGAAGTGATCTGCTACCATTGCGGCGGAAGAGCAGAGCTGACATCTGATGGCCTGCTCCTAGATGTAGAATAAATCTACAAATTGTAGATGCAATACGACGTCATAATAGTCGGCGCCGGACACGCCGGGATCGAAGCCTCGCTCGCCGCCGCGCGGATGGGCGCGAAAACGCTCATGCTTACGCTCAACCTCGATCACATCGGTCAGATGTCGTGCAATCCGGCGATTGGCGGAATCGGCAAGGGCCACCTGGTGCGCGAGATCGATGCAGCTCGGCGGCGAGATGGGCCTCGCGATCGATGAGACCGGAATCCAGTTCCGCTTCCTCAATACGAGCAAAGGTCCCGCAGTCCGCGCGCGGCGCGCGCAGGCGGACAAGGCCGCCTATCGATCGAGGATGAAGCGCGTCCTCGAATCGACGCCGAACCTGCAGGTTCGTCAGGCGAGCGTCGAGCGATTGATCGTCGAAGATGGCGCGGTGCGTGGCGTCGAGTCACAGATCGGCGAGGTCTTCGAGGCGCGCACTGTCGTGCTGACGACGGGGACTTTTCTGAAGGGCCTCGTGCATGTCGGCGAGAAACATTTCTCGGCTGGCCGCGTCGGCGATTTCGCCGCGATGGGACTGAGCGATCATCTGCGCGAACTCGGCTTTCGCGTCGGGCGACTCAAGACCGGGACTTGTCCGCGCCTCGATGGCCGCACGATCGATTACTCGCGCCTCGAAGTTCAGCCCGGCGACGAGCCGCCGCCACCGTTTTCGTTTCGCACGAAACGCATCGTGCAGCCGCAGCTCCCGTGTCATCTGACCTTCACCAACGCACGAACGCACGAGGTGATTCGCTCCAATATCAGCCGCTCACCGATGTATTCCGGCACGATTCAGAGCCGCGGTCCGCGCTATTGTCCGTCGGTCGAGGACAAGGTGATGCGCTTCGCGGACAAAGAGCGGCATCAGATTTTTCTTGAGCCGGAGGGGCGCGACACCGTCGAGGTCTATCCCAATGGGCTCTCGACCAGCCTGCCGCTCGACGTTCAATTCGCGATGGTGCGTTCGATCGCGGGCCTCGAGCAGGCCGAGATCATGCGGCATGGATACGCGATCGAGTACGACTTTTCCGACCCGACGCAGCTCAATCCGTCGCTAGAGACGCAGCTCGTGCGAGGGCTCTACTTCGCCGGACAAATCAACGGCACCACGGGATATGAGGAAGCCGGCGCGCAAGGTCTGATGGCCGGCATCAATGCGGCGTTGCAAGTTCGTTCGGAGCCTGCAGTTATTCTGCGCCGCGACGAGGCTTACATCGGTGTGATGATAGACGACCTCGTCACACGTGGAATCGGCGGAGAGCCATATAGAATGTTCACCTCACGCGCCGAGTATCGCCTGTTGTTGCGTGAGGACAACGCCGATCGCCGCTTATCGGTGATCGGCGAAAAGCTGGGGCTTCTCGATCATCCGGCTATGTTGCGTATGCGCACGAAGACCGATGCCGTACGAGATGAACTTGCACGGTTGAAGTCGGCGGTCGTTGCAGATTCGCCCGCCAACCAGGCGCTTCTCGCGGAAGCCGGCTCCTCGCCAATTACGCAGTCGATGCGCGCAATTGAACTACTAAAGCGGCCGGAACTGTCATACGCGGCGGTGCTCAGAATGTCGGGCCTCGACGAAGGGCTCGACTTGGATGCGGCGTCGGAACTCGAAATCGAGGTAAAATACGACGGCTACGTGAAGCGTCAGAGCGAGTCTATCGAGCGCTTCCGTCGTCTTGAAGATGCCGCGATTCCCGAATGGGTCGACTTTAGCGATGTGACCGGATTGTCTACCGAGGCGAAGGAAAGGCTCTCGAACGTCCGTCCCCGGTCGCTTGGACAAGCGGCAAGGATGCCGGGAATTACGCCCGCGGCGGTTTCGTTGTTGGCGGTGCATATCAAGTCGCATTCGGCGCGAAGGTCGCTCGCACGTTGATCCTCAGACGTTTCACGTGAAACGTTCCGTCCCCGCCTCTCTTTCCGATCCCACCCGAATTGGAAAGTCGGTCAGTGATGACGTTGCTGCGTTTCTGCACAGCATCAACTACGTCCGCGATCCAGAGTTGCTCGTGCGGATCGAAAAACTGGCGGCCAACGTTGCGGTCTGGGGTTCGAAGATGAATTTGACTGCGCATCCGGAGGATCCCGAGGAAATCGCGTTTCACGTGATCGACAGCCTGATGCCGATGCTACTCGCTGTCGACCAATCCAGCCCACTGTCGGGCCAATTCGAACGAAATAGAGAAATCCTGGACCTCGGTAGTGGCGCCGGATTCCCCGGCTTGGTGCTCGCAGCGGCATCCTCGGCGCATTTCACCTTGGTGGAATCGAGGCGCAAACGCGCGAGTTTCTTACAAGTCGCCGCCGCTGAGATGGGCCTTAGGAATGTCACTATCGAAGCCAGGCGGGCCGAGCAGTTCGACCTCGAATGCCGATTCGATCTCGTTACCGCGCGCGCGCTTGGCGATGCGGCGGAATTCTTCGCACTGGCGGCGCATGCGCTCAGGCCGGGTGGCCTCGCGATCCTGTATGCGAATCCTTCGCAGCATTTCAGCTCTGACGTTGAGCGGATCCCATATCGCGTCGCGCGTCATGACAAATCGGTCGAGCGCATTCTTGCGGTGCGGAAATCTATTTAGTTTGACAAATTGTGGATTGGCTGTTGCGCGCCGAATTGATTTCGTCGATCAGCGAGGCACATTATTTTAAGAGGCATCGTTTCACGTGGAACATCGCCAATACCGCGCTCGGATGTGGTGGTGGATGTGGGGCGGGTAATCACAGTTGCGAATCAAAAGGGCGGCGTAGGTAAAACTACAACCGCGATCAATCTGGCCTATCGCGTTGGCGCAGCGCGGTCGCCGCGTCCTTCTTATCGATCTCGATCCGCAAGGCAACGCGACGTCAGGCCTCGCATGCTCCGAGGAGATCCGCTCCGCGCTCGCGTCGGGCAGGACCATCTACGAGGCGCTTATTTCGGGCGGTGCGCTCGGCGATATCGTTCATATGGTGCGGCCGAATCTATATCTCGCGGGCGCCGGTGCTGATTTGGTCGGGTGCCGAAATCGAAATGGCGACGATGGCGGGCCGCGAGCGTCGTCTACGCGCGCTGCTGTATGGCGTTCGGGAAGAATATAACATCGTTCTAATTGATACGCCGCCATCTCTCGGTCTGCTCACGCTCAATGCCTTGGTCGCGTCCGATGCCGTGCTCGTTCCAATGCAATGCGAGTACTATGCGCTCGAGGGACTTAGCTCGCTGCTGGCACCATCAAACGCGTGAAGGAGCAGCTTCGGCCCGGCCTCGAGATCGAAGGCCTCGTGCTCACGATGTTCGATTCGCGCAATCGCCTCAGTCATGAGATCGCGCGCGAGGTGCGCGAGCATTTTGCCGACAAGGTTTTCAAATCGATCATTCCGCGCAACGTGCGGTTGTCCGAGAGCCCGAGCCATGGGTTGTCGGTTCTCGAATATGAAGCCAAGTCGGCCGGCGCCGAAGGATATCGCGAGCTCGCGGCGGAAATTATCGCGCGAGAAAACGCCGCAGCGCCGGAGGATCCGCCGCGCGAATCTGTAAGCGAAGCGGAACCCGAGCGATAACGAGCGATGGAAATAAGTCTTCTACCACGGATGACTCGAATGAGACGCGAAGCGGGCGCAGCCGCGCCGCAGGCGCTCGCGAGGCGTAGCGAAGCGGAGCCCGAGCGATGACGAGCGATGGAAATAAGTTTTCTACCACGGGTGACTCGAATGGGACGCGAAGCGGGCGCAGCCGCGCCGCAGGCGCTCGCGAGGCGTAGCGAAGCGGAGCCCGAGCGATGACTTTAAAGGACTTACACAAATGATTCGCAAACCGTTGGGACGCGGACTGGGTGCGCTGATTGAAAGCACCGCATTCGAGAGCACCTCGCCTAAGGCGCAAGTGGCGCGCGAAAACACCTCGATCACGATGGCGCCGGCGGCCCGCATCTCCGCGGGGGCAATTTCAGCCGCGTCAACACTTCGATGCTGAACGGCTTGCAGAGCTGACGCGCGCGATCCAGAGCCAGGGAATCATCGAGCCGTTGATCGTTCGCATCGTCGGCAATCCCGACGATTTCGACGGCCCACGCTATGAACTCATTGCCGGTGAGCGGCGGCTACGCGCGGCCCGCGCCGCGGGCCTCGAAACCGTGCCGGTCATCGTGCGCGATCTCGACGATCGCGCGGCGCTGGAAATGTCGTTGGTGGAGAACCTCGCGCGCGAGGAATTGAATGCGGTTGAGGAGGGGCGCGCGTTCGCACGCCTGAGCCGCGAGTTTTCTCTCAGCCACGACGATATCGCGAATCGGATCGGCAAGAGCCGTCCTTATGTCAGCAACGCGATTCGGCTGCTCGATCTTCCCGAGAAGATTCTCGACCTGATCGCGCGCGGGGAACTGAGTGCCGGCCAGGCCCGTCCGCTGCTCGCGATAGCGTCAGAGGTGGCGCGGATCAAGGCCGCGCGAAAAATCGTTGAGGGCGGCATAACGGCTCGTGGAGCCGAAGAGATCGCCGCGGCGCATCGGAAGCACGCCATCAAATGGTGCGGCGTCGAAAGCCAATGGCACTTCCGATCCGAATCTGGAGGCGCTGATCAATGCGCTCCAGCACGCGCTCAAGCGTAAGGTGCGGGTGATTCGGCGTCGCGGCAAGAGTCCCGGTCGTGTCGAGATCGACTACTACGACGAGAACGACCTCACCGCACTCGCCGCGATGCTGACCGGAGCCACGCGACAGATCGCCGCGCACGCCTGACAGAGATCCCAGACAAAACACCAAGACACCAAGTTCGGATAAGTGGTGCTCGACTCGAAGGCGCATGATCAAGGAGATCGCGGCTTAGGAACCCAGCCAGCAGATGCGGGCCGCAGCGGCCCTCTTCGACACCAAGGGAAGATCAAGAAGAGATCGAAATTGGGCATCCGCTGACTGCTCCGACCTTTGTGTCTCTGTGCCTTTGTGGTTACGTCTGACTCCTGTGCGCTCTACAGGGCACCCGTCGACACAATCGGAGACGAATTTCTTCTTGATCTTACCTTTGTGTCGAAAAGGGCCGCTGCGGCCCGCATCTGATGGCTGATTCCGAGGCCACGATTCCTTGATCCTGAGCGAACCTGCGGCGCGCTACTCATCCGATCTTGGTGTCTTGGTGTTTTGTCTGGCCCTTCACTCGCCCTCGCCCAATTTGCGATGGAACATCTCGAGCGCGAGGCCATAGCAGATGCGGGCCACGGCAGGATCGTAGCGCGCCCCTTCGTCGCGCATGAATGCGTGCGCAGCGTTGAACTCATGCCATGTGAATGAGAGCCCGGCGCGCGCCATCGCATCGTAGATGAGTTGGCGCCCCTCCTGCGAAATGTGCGGGTCCTGCCGCCCGAAGATCATCAGCATCTCGCCCGCTATATTGCCTACGCGCGCGAGCGAATTGTCATGCTTGCCCTCGCCGAGACTGCCTTCGTGGATGTCGGTCGGATACCAGCATGCGCCGGCGCGCACTTCGGGATTCATCGCGGCGCGAAACGCCAGGTGCCCGCCGATGCAAAATCCCGCGACGCCCAACTTGCCGGTGCAGTTCGGATGCGATTTCAAAAACGTCAGCGCCGCGCGCGCGTCATCATCATAGCTCGCGATGGTCTTGGTGATCTTGAGTTCGTTGCCGCGCGCCGTTCCAGTCTCGTCGTAATGAAACGCGACTCCCGCCGGCAGAAACTCGTGATAGATCTCGGGTGCCGCGACGATGAATCCGTGACCGGCGAACTGCGCGGCGATCCGCCGAATCGGCGCGGTCACCTGGTAGATTTCCGAATACACGACGAGGCCGGGATAGCGTCCGGGCGCGATCGGACGGAATATAAATGTCCGCATCGGGCCGTTCACCGTCGGGATATCGGCAAACTCGTCATCCTTTATAATCATCGCACGGCTCCGCGGGTTCGTTGTTCTTCTTTTTCTCCCTTGGTGTCGAGGAGGGCCGCCGCGGCCCGCATCTGCTGGCTGACTCCGAGGCCACGATTCCTTGATCCAGCGCAAACCTATCGCGCGCCACTTATCCTAACTTGGTGTCTTGGTGTTTTGTCTGGATTTGCTCAGATGTCCTCGGGCGTCGGATAGTACTTTTCGTCGCCCAAAGCGTCGACGGCGGCCCAGAATTCCGGACCACCCGCCTTCATCGGATCCTCCAGGGCCCACGCCTGACGCTTGTAGTTCCAACTTTCCGGCCGCAGCCGCTTCGCTTCCTCGAAATATTTTTGCGCCGCGTCCTTATGGCCCATCTCCACGAGGTATTCGCCGAGGCGGAAATTCGCCGCCGCGCGTACGTGATCGTCGCTCGGCGTATGCATCCGGCGCACGGCATCCTTCTCGCTCAGCGCGAACTTACTCGCCGATCCCTTGTCGACCCAATCGCGAATCGCATTGAGGTACGCATTGCGCTTCGCCTGCAAATCAGCGAGCGCGTCGGGCGGAATCGCAAACGTGGTGTGATCCATCTTGCGGAAGGCGTCGCTCGTGCCCGCAGCTTCCGATGGGCGCACGATCTTTCCGCGCTCATCGATCCATACCGCATTCGGCACATTCACCATGTCGAACAGCTCGGCGACGATATGACGTTGATCGATCACGCATGGATAGGTGGGATTGGCCGCCTTGATCCACGGCTCGGCGGCCTCGTTGCCGGCGCTATCGAATGCGACCGCAATCGGCACGAATCCTTTCGGCGCCAGTTCGGTGTAGAGGGCCTGCCACACGGGCAGGTCGAAGCGGCATCCTCACCACGAGGCCCATGAGACGAGCAGCACCTTCTTGCCGCGATGCTCCGACAGCGAATGCATCTTGCCCGCGAGGTCCGGCAGCGCGAAGTCGGGCGCATCGAGCGAAGTCAGCGCGCGCTTGCGATTCTCCGACGCCTCGCCGAAGCACCACACGCGATGCTCCTCGTCGACGACGACTGGCTGTCCAATGAGGCCTGCGAGCGCCGCGAGGTTGTAGCGCCCACCGTTTTCGAATTCGGCCTGGCGCGCGGGCGGAACCGGATAGCATAACTCGCCTTTGCAGAAGCCTTCGGGCTTGCGGTCGAATCCGCTGACTCGCGCGAAGTCGTTCGCGCTCAGCCACAAACCGTTCTTCGCTTCCGCATCGACGTTTTTGGAAACGTTCTCGCCGTAGATGATGTCGACTGCCATGTAGTCACTCCCGCGCGATGGCATTTCAGCGCTGCGGTTATGCTATTCGCTGTCAGCGCGGCAGAAAAGGCTAGATCCAGAAGAGGATTCCGCGACTCGGTAGGTTGCTCGCGCGCGCGATGCCGCGAGCATACAGCGAAATTTGCGCGCGATATTCCTCGATGCGCGTGGCGATCGCGAGGTCGGTTTTGAAATCGACCACGTTCCAAATCGTCTTGCCGTTCGTGCCATCGGCGAACGCGAGGTCCGCAATGCCTTCGACGATCGCGCCGTCGTCGAGTTTCAGCAGCACCGGACATTCGCGGCGAATGTCGCTGCTCCCTCGCACGCGCGTCATCAGAGGAGACTTCAGCGCGAGCGATACCGCTCGCGCGGCCGCCGCAACTTCGGCATCATCGGCGCCGAGCATGCGACCCGATGCCGCCACTGATGCGCGGATCGCGTCGTCGGTAGCATCGAAGTCGACGCGCAACATCGCGAGATGGACCAGCGTTCCGAAGCGCGGACCATGCGGCCGCGCCGGATCGCGCGTCGTTTCGATGACCTCGATATCGACGTCGCCGATGCTCGGACCGGCAAGCGAAAGTTCGGTCGCGGTTTTTACCAGGATGCTTTGCGCCGCGCCGTCGTCGATCAGTTTCGCGCGCGCGTCGCGCCATCGCGTCCACTCCTCGATGCTGCGCGTCGAGACGACTTTTTTCTCATCCGCTTCGAGCAGCCGAATTTGCCGCAGGCCCATCGTGTCGCTCACGTCGAGTTCGAGCTTCGCGGGATCCCACCACACCACGCGATGCGATCCGACGCGCGCCTGATGCATCCCCGGCATCACCGAGCGCTCTTTGCCCGCCGCACCATAGCCATTCACCCGCACGCGCACGCTGTCGTCGCCGAATTCCGGAACACCGGGCGGAGTTCGCGTAATAGGGCCGCGACGCTTTTTCGGATCCGGATAGATCGCGGGACTCAACCCCTGCAGCCAGCCCTCGCGCTCCTCATCGCCGACCGCGGGCACGACGAGCAAATCGCGCGCGCGAGTCGCGGCAACATAAAGGACGCGAACCGCCTCGGCACGTTCGCGCTTCTCCTCTTCTTCGGAATTGGCGAGCAGTTCAACCGGGGCGTATCCGGCCAGGCGCTGCGCGCAAAGTTTCTTCGCCGGATTTGCGTGACGCGAGGGCTCGCGAATTTCGCGGCAGGTCAAATCCGCGAGCACCACGACCGGAAACTCGAGCCCCTTCGCGCGATGCACCGTCATGATGCGCACGCCCTCGGTGCCCTCCTCGACCACCGGGACCTCGCTCGCCTCGTCGCGTTCGGCGCGCGCCTCCAGCTCATCGACGAAGCCGCGAAACGAAGTCGCGCCGCCGCGCGCCTCATAGCGCCGCGCCATATCCATCAGGCGCATCACGTTGGCGAGCGCCTGCTCTCCCGTCGGCCAAATCGCGAAGCCCGCGTGCGCGCGCGTTTCGGTCAGCACGCGCGCGATGGTGTCCGCGATCGGACGCCGATTCCTGCCGCGATGGAGATCGCGCAGCAGTTCGAGCGCGTGAGAGACTTCGCGCACGTCTTCGGAGGAGGCGCCATCTTTTAATTTCCGAAACGGATGCAGACTGCCCTGATTCTCGCGATATTCGAGCAGCGCGCCGTCGGAGAGCGCGAGCACCGGGCCGCGCAGCGCCGCGAACACAACCAGCTCGTCGTCGGGCCGCTCGATGGCGCCGAGCAGGTTGCGAATCGCCTCGACCTCCTCGCGCTCGTTGAACGAACCGCCCTTCACCAGCACATGCGGGATGTGCCGCGCTTCCAGCGCGCGGATGTACGGGCGCGTGACGTCGTCGCCGAAGCTGTTGAGCCGCCGAAACAAAATGCATATGTGGCGCGCCTCGATCGGCACGCGCTTGTCCGGCGCTTCGCGCTCCGTCACCTTCCATCCGCTCTGCCTGATGAGCCAATCGACGTACGCGGCGGTCGCGTCCGGCAGCGACTCGTCGATTTTCCATTGACGGATGTAGCGGCCGTCATCCGAATAGGGTGCGGGCACCGGCAGCACAATGACCGACGGCTGGGTGTCGACGCTCTCGCGGAATTTTTGTAGCGGCACGTAGGCCGGCTGCGTTTCCGATTCCTCGGGCATCAGCGGCGCGATCGCGGCATTGACCATGTCCTGCAACTCGGCGGTCGCGCGGAAGCTCACGGTGAGATGCTCGAGCGCGGCGCCGCGTTGCATCAGGCGATTCTTGAGTCCCTGGTAAAGTGCGACGTCGGCGCGCCGGAAGCGATAGATCGATTGCTTGGGATCGCCGACGATGAACAACTTCCCCGGCGTCGGACGCACGTCCTCCCAATTCGCCTCGGTCGGATCGTCGGCGGAAAGCAGCAGCAGAATTTCGGCCTGCAGCGGGTCGGTATCCTGAAACTCGTCGATGAAAATGTGTGTGAAGCGATGCTGCAGGTCGACGCGAACGTCGGCGTTGTCGCGCACCAAATCGCGCGCCACCAGCAACAGGTCGAGAAAATCGAGCACGCCGGCGCGCTGCTTGAGGGCCTGGTAGTATTCGATGACGGGCCGCATTTCCTCGCGCAGCAGCGGCGCGAGGTCCTTGCCCGCCGCCACGCGAAATTCCAGCAAACGCGTATGCAGCGCATCGCGCAGCGCGAGGATCTCGGCGCGCGGACGCACACCGAACATGTCGCCGCGCTTGCCCCAACTGAACTTGTTCTGATTGCGGACAATCGCGCAGAGCACGTGTTCGAGCGCGTCGTAGTCGCGATCGCGACGCGAACCCTCGAGGCGTGTGGCTTCCGCAACCGGACGGCTGATCTCCTCGAGCGAGCGGCGCAACCAGTCATCTGGACGACCGTCCTCCGCGATGCGCGCCAGCTTCTCGATATCGTCGACGATGCGATCGATCTCGCGATCGCGATCGAACGCGATGCGCTCCCACGGGGCATCGAAGTCGCGCCACTCGCGCAGCGCATTCGCAGCGCCGCGCGCGATCGGTCGCGGACCTTCGCCCGCAATCGCATCGCGACGCCGCAGCAGCCGGCGCATGCCGGGACCGGGATTTTTCAGCGTCTCCTCGAACCATCGCTCGAATGCGTTTTCGAACAGCGTCGAAGCCACATCTTCCGGCGCGACCTCGAATGCTGGATCGACGCGCGCTTCGACCGGCCGCTCGCGCAGCAGATCTGCGCAGAATGAATGGATGGTGCCGATGCGCGCCTCTTCGAGGTCCTCCAGCGCGTCGAGGAGATGCTTCTGCTCGGCGGCGCTGTAACCGAGTTTGTCGCGACACGCGCGATCGATCTCCTCGCGCAGCCGCAGCTTCAACTCGCCCGCGGCCTTTTCGGTAAACGTCACCGCGACGATGGCGCGCAATCGCGCGCGTCCCGACGCGATCACCGCGATGATGCGGTTCACCAGCTCGGTAGTCTTGCCGGTGCCGGCCGCCGCCTCGATGATGAGCGTGGTATCGAGGTCGCGCCGAATGCGATCGCGCACGCGCTGGTCGGCGGGCGTCATCATGGCTTGCCTCGCAAATTCCACAACGGCGCGAGGCGCTGCGCTTCCTTGCGTGTGCTGAGCGCGCCGTTCGGCGCGAGGCCGCCGGCCTTGATGCGCATCCGCTGCGCTTCGTAGGGACCGCATACTCGCCGGAAGTTGCACCAATCGCATTCGCGCGGTTCGGGCGCGGCGGGAAGAAATCCAGCCTTGAGGGCGTCGCTCAGCGTTGTGACAAAATCCAGCGCGGCGGCGCGCGCGGTTTCATCGATCTCGACGATCCGCTCCTCGTAGTTGCCGGTCGCGGTGCAGTAATAGAGCCGCCCGCTGCGCACCGGCTCGGCGAGCACGCGTTCCGCCGCGAGCGCGTACAAAACGGGCTGCAACGTCTTGCCTCCCGCGATGATGAAATTTTTCTGCGCGCGGACCTTGCCGGTCTTGTGGTCGGTCACACGCAGCACGCCGTCGGCCGAGCGCTCGATCAAATCGATCGAGCCGCGCAGCTTCAGACCGCCCGCGATTTCGACGGGGTCTTTCGAGCTCGCAGGATCCGCCTGATCGCGGCCGCGAAGGCCGAAGGCGAGTTCGAATCGCTCGGGACAAAATCGCTGTGGATCTTGCGATGAGCGCCGCATCCACTCGCGCAGATCGGCGCGAATCGCATCGATACCGTCCTTCCATACGCGTTCGATTGCCGGCGCAAGTTTGTCGCGCCATCGCTCCGCAACGTCATCGACCAGATGCTCCAACTCGCCCTGCGCGGCTTCGAGGTTGGCGGGCGTGATCGGCAGCATCCGTCGCTCGCGTAGATGGGTGAGAATTTCGTATTGAATCTGATGCGTCAGGCTGCCGCGAGTTAGAGGATCGATCGCTTCGAGCGCTTCGGGTTCTTCGCGAGGTTCGAGGCGAAAGATCGCCTGCAACACGAACTTGTACGGGCACTTGGAGAAATTTTCCAGCGCTGTGGGCGAGTAGGATCGTCCATTCGCCACCGCCGAAATCTGATGGCGCTGGAGCGCCTGCATCGCACCCGGACCAGGATCGACCAAGCCGTCGGCGCTGGTCCACTTCGGACGCCATCGCCGCGCGCGGGCGCGTAACGCTCGCGGCAGATGCGGATTCGACTCCTCATTTAATAGATAGTGCGCGGCGCCGATGGTCTCCTCGGGATCCTTCGCGACCAACTTGTTCAGCACCGCGAGGTCGAATTCTGCCGTGTCGATCGCGACGCCTTCGTTCTCCGGCGCGGGCCATCCAAGGCGGGTCGCCTGCTCGCATGCCGCGCGGCGCGCGAGTTCGGCAAACCCCGGAAGCCGACCCTCCGCCGCGCGCATCAGCTCGAGGGTGTAGAACGACGGCACGCGCGGACGTCCCTGGTCGAGATCGACGCGCGGATACGAGAACATCGCCGCGCGCGTCGCCGCTCCCGCTGCCAGATGCAGTGCGAGGCGTTCGGAGGCGCGTCGCGTCGCCTGTGTTTTCAAATCGGTACTGACCTTCACACGGATCGCGTCGGAGAGAATCGGGTCTTCGGTAAGTTTTTTCGGAAACATCCGCTCGGCGAGGCCGGGAATAATGACGAGATCGAACTCCATCCCGCGCGCATAGTGCGGGGGCGCGATGAACACGTGCCCATAGCGGCGATGCGGAGGGCGAGCTTCGAGGCGGCCGAGGCGCTCCGACAAAACCGTGCGCACTTCGTCGAGGCCGAGCGGACCCACCGGCGCCATCGGCTCCAGTTCCGCGAGCGCGCTCAGCACCGGCGCGGAATCCCGAATCGCGAGCGTCGTCAGCTCGCGCAAATAATCGAGCCATTCGCGCCACGTCGCACTCGACGGATGCGTCGCGAGTTTGTCGATGATCGGAAGCGCTACCGTCTTAAGATGATCGAGGTCGACGAGCTGGCGATCGATCCATCCGACTTCCTCAGGCGGAAGCTCGCTGCGATTGCGGCGCAGCTCCTCCTCGACTCCCGCGAGACGTCGACGCCAGCGGTCACGCCCGCCGATGACGGCGGATTCGACCAGCAGCTTTTCCCATCGCCACGGCGCTTTGAGCGTGCCTTCGACCACCGGCACCGGACTGACTTCGGGCGGCTCGGTTTCGGGAAGCGCCGGCGGCAGTTCCAGATCAGTCGCCAGCGGCGCCGAGAAGACTTCGGCCTCAGGCGGCGCGAACGCGCCGGCGCCCGCGATCGTGGCATCGGGATTCGGGACCTGCGCGAGTGAGAGGTATTCGGCGAAACACTTCGCGGAAAGATTTTCGCTCGCGCACGAAAGGAGCTGCAGCAGCGCGCGGCCGCCGGGCTCGGGGCGACGCGTGCCGGTTGCGAAGTACGCCGGAATGCCGGCGCGGTTCAGCGCCTCCTCGAGGTACGGGCCGTAGCGCTCGCCGACGTGGCATAGCACCGCGATGCGATCGAATGCGACGCCGTGGCGCGCCTCGTCATGGATACGGCGCGCGATCTCGACCGCCTCATGCATCTCGCCCGGCGCCGATACGATATTGACTGTGCAATCGAGACTGGATTCTTCCGGCGCAGGGCCGAAGAGATGATCCTGCAAGCGGCGAAGCGAATTCGCGTCCGATTTATTTTCGGCCGCCAGTTCGATGGCTTGTGTCTTGAGCGCGAGTTCGAGTGATGACCTGGTGAGTTCATCGCCGGCGGGAATCGTCGCGAGGAACGAAGGCGCGCGCGCGCACAGCGCCGCGACGAGCGTTGATTCGAGTGCGGTTTCGATTGTGACATCGAGCATCACACACGGCATGCCGGCGAATCGAGGCGGATCCTTCGCCTGCAACGCATCCGTCGCTGCGATGAGAATACTCGCTCGATCGGCGAGCCTCGCGGTCGCGAGCTCAGCCTCGAATTCGCCGAGCGCGTTAGCGAGCGCTTCAGCCGCACCGCCGTTGCCCTTCAGCGCGTTGGGCAAGATTCGATTCAGCCGCAGTTCCGATATCGTGCGTGCGAGCGCGCGTGGAACGCCCGGTCGATCAATGACCGGCTCGAAGTACGCGAGCGCGCCGGTGCCCTTGAGGCGATGCACGACGCGCGCAGTAATCGCTTCGACCGCGAGGCCGGCGGCGGGCGCCAGCGAGTGCTTATTAAGATGATCGCTCGCGAGCAGACCGGCGAGCCGATTCAGCGTCAACCGATGGATGCCAAACGTCGCACCGCGCGCGAGCGAAATTTTGCGCACCAAATCGTCGGCGGCTTCGCGGCTGGCGGCGATCACCAACGCTTCGGTGCCTGCAGCCATCGCTTCGAGGAAAGCCGCTGCTGCGTGAATGCGTTCAGACGCGCGCGGGGAGCTAACTATATCGCACGGAATATGCTTCATCCGGGTGTGATGGATTTGCGATTCCGTAATCGTCCATCGCGCGCCCAAACTGCGCAAGAGGCACGCGCCGAGGCTTTCCACACGCATTCGCTCGGCATGATAGAATCGATGCGATGCGCATCGCGGCGACATCGATCCTGTTGCTGGTTCTCGCGAGCGTGGCGCTCGCGGCCGATTCCACGCCGCCCGGCGACTTTGGCGGCGTCGCGCTTGGCACCTCGCTGCACGAACTCAAGGCGCAATATCCCGATGCGTCGCGCAACCCGGACAGCGACCGCCATTTCCAGGTCTACCAGGTCGCGGCGTTGCACGGTGAGAGCATCAAGTCTCCCGGCGCGTTTCAAATTTATCAGGGCCGCGTCGTCGGCGGTCAGATCCTGCTCGATTCGCACAACGCGCAGCATTGGCTCGATGCGATGACCGCGCGTTACGGAAAGCCGGATAGTTGTACTTATTGTTATGACGCGGAAATGGCCACCGCCGTGTGGCATTGGGACAACGGCACCAGCCTCAAGATCGAAGGCGAGATGCTGACCGAGTTGACGCGCGAGGGCGCGGCGCAACGTTCGGCGTGGCTCTCGCGCGGCGATTCATCCAGTGAACTCGCGGACAATGACAACGGCGATGAAACCTCTGATGAGTATGGAAGCGCGCCCGCTTCGACATCGCACAGGCATCACCATACGGAAAGCCACGCGGTAGCGCCCGCCCCGACGCAGCCTCATCAGGCGCGCGCACCCGGATTGCGCGGCTACTATGACGACCTGAACTCGCGCCTCGAACGCTGGCTCGGCTGGAGCAAGTAGCGCTTCAAGCAGCACCTCGCGACGACAACTGATTAGGCGGGATTTGTGCTATATCCCGCCCATGCAACGCGAAGCGGAGTCGGCGATCGAACTCGAAAAGTCGCTACTGACGCGAGCGCGCGCGATGGTGCCGATACTTGCCGAACGCGCCGCGCGCGCCGATGCCGAGCGGCGCATCCCATCTGAAACGATTGCGGATTTTCGCGAGGCCGGCTTCTTCCGCATCCTGCAACCTAAACCATTCGGCGGCTACGAACTGAATCCGCGCGTTTTTTACGATGTTCAGATGACGCTCGCCGAGGGGTGCGCCTCGAGCGGATGGGTGTTCGGCGTGATGGGCGTCCACAACTGGCAGCTCGCGTTGTTCGATCCTCGCGCGGCCGAAGACGTCTGGCATAAAGATGACGCGGTTCTGGTCTCGTCGTCGTACATGCCGAAGGGTCAGGTGAGACGCGTCGCCGGCGGCTTCCAATTCAGCGGGCGATGGAGTTTTTCCAGCGGCGTCGATCACGCCGACTGGGTTTTCCTGGGCGCGGTTGTGATGCCCGAGGGCGATAAGCCCGGCGCGCCCGACTTCCGCACCTTTCTGGTGCCGCGCGCGGATTTCGAGGTCATCGACACCTGGCACGTGATGGGTTTCAAGGGCACCGGCAGCAAGGACGTCGTCGTGAAAGATGCGTTCGTGCCCGAGTATCGCACCCATAGCGTGCGCGATGGCTTCAGTGGCGCCAGCCCCGGCCTCGCCACGAATTCCGCGCCGCTTTATCGATTGCCATTTGGACAGGTTTTCGTACGCGCAGTTTCAGCCGCTTCGATCGGCGCATTGCAGGGCGCGCTCGATGCTTTTCGCGAGTTCGGCAGCAAGCGCATCAGCGCCAACGATTTTTCCGCCACCGCGCAGGATCCCTCCGCGCAGCTAGCCGCGTCATCGACCGCCGCCGCGATCGATGAAATGAAGCTGGAACTGTTTCGCAGCTTCGATGCGATGATGTTGACGCTCGAAGGTGGACAGCCGCTCGACATCAAAGATCGCATCCACTATCGCTACCAATCCGCGCGTGCGGCCGATCGATGCGTCGAGCATGTGAGCAAGCTTTTTCGCGCCTGCGGTGCGTCCGCGATTTTCTCGGGCAATCCGATCGGGCGGTTCTTCGCCGATATCCACGCAGCGCGCGCGCATTTCGCGAACAATGCCGATCGCTTTGGCCGCAACTACGGCGGCGTTCTGCTCGGCCTCAAAAACGCGGATCTCTTCCTATGACCGACGACGGCATACCCGCGCGCGCAGACGGAAACTGGGATCATCGTTTCGATGTGGTCGTGGTTGGCTCGGGCGCGGGCGGGATGCTCGCCGCGATTTGTGCGCATGACTTCGGACAATCGGTCGTCGTGATGGAAAAGGCCGATGTGTACGGCGGCACGACCGCGATTTCCGGCGGCGCGGTGTGGGTGCCGTGCAATCATCAGATCCGCGAACTCGGCGGAATCGACAGCCGCGAGGACACGCTCGCCTATCTCAAAGCCGCGACGCGCGGAATGGTGAGCGAGGCGCGCCTCAACGCATATCTCGATACGGCGCCGCAGATGGTGCGCTACCTCGAAGCGAAGACGCGCATGCGCTACCGCGCGATGCCGCATTACTCGGACTACTATCCTGACCTCGCGGGCGCGAAGGGCGGCTATCGCACGATGGATCCGGTGCCGTTTGATGCGGCGAAACTCGGCTCCGAGTTCGAACGCCTTCGCCCGCCGTCGCCGGGCACGCTAATCGCGGGACGCGTCGGGATGACCGCTGGCGAGGCGCATACCATCCTCGCCAAGGAGCGCGGCTGGATGCTGCTGATCGCGCGCCGCTTCGCACGCTACTGGCTCGACGTCAGGTGGCGCCGGCGTACGCGGCGCGATCGACGTTCTCACGCTTGGCAACGCGCTGGTCGGGGCGCTGCGAGCCTCGATGGTCGATCGCAAGATTCCGCTGTGGCTGAGCACGCCGCTGGAATCGGTGCTTGCCGACACCCGACACGTTACGGGCGTCATCGCGAATCAGAGCGGGAAGCAAATTCGTATCGCGGCCAATCGCGGCGTCATCCTCGCAGCCGGGGGCTTCGAGCATAACCAGGCGATGCGCGAAACGTACCTCCCGCATCCGACCAATGCTGAATGGACCACGACGCCGCCCGGCGGCAACACCGGCGATGCGATCCGGGCGGGCGTACATGTTGGCGCGAAACTCGCGCTCATGGACATGGCGTGGTGGGCGCCGACGGTGTTCGTGCCCGGACGTGAGAAGCGTCGCGCGCTGTTCGTCGAGCGCGCGCTGCCTGGATGCGTGATGGTGAACCGCCTCGGGTGCCGCTTCGTCGATGAGGCCGCGCCCTACTCCGACATCGTCACTGCGATGTATGCCGACAACGCGGCGAGCGGCGCGAATCTGCCCGCGTGGCTGATCTTCGATGCGACCTTTCGCCGCAACTATCCGTGCGGTCCGCTGCTGCCGGGCATGGTGCAGAAGGACGCGAGCCTGCCGAAGGATTGGGACGGAAAAGTCTACTTCAAGGCGGACTCGCTCGACGCTCTCGCGAATCGCATCGGCGTCGATGCGTCGGGTTTGATGGACACCATCCGCAAGATGAACGCGTACGCGGCCAGCGGCATCGATGCCGAGTTTGGCAAGGGCGCCAACAGCTTCGACCGCTACTATGGCGACGTCAACGTCAAGCCGAACCCGTGCCTCGCTCCGATCGTGAAGGCGCCGTTTTATGCGCTGCGGATCGATGCCGGAGATATCGGCACCAAGGGCGGGCTGCTCACCGATGAGTTCGCGCGTGTTCTGCGCGAAGACGGTAATCCGATCGCGGGATTGTACGCGGCCGGCAATACGTCGGCTGCCGTGATGGGTCCGAGCTATCCGGGCGCGGGCTCGACCATTGGGCCGGCGATGACGTTCGGCTTCATCGCGGCGCATCATCTCGCGGGAGTGTAAAGGAAAATTCTACAAGGAGTTTTCGATGCTCGCACGAAGGGTCTACGTCACCGGGCGCAGCACGCGCAATGACGATCTGCCCACCTACTCGAGCGCCGTCGTGGAATAAGCGTGGAATCCGACCAATCCGATTTATCGCTCGACGCATCGCGTTCGGGCGCGACGCCGATCGCGTGGCCGCTGCGCGCCGAAAGTCCGGACGCCATCCAATGGGACGCCGATTGCGATGTGCTGGTAATCGGATTCGGCGCGGCGGGCGCGAGTGCGGCGATCGAGGCCGCGCGCGGCGGCGCCTCGGTAATCGTCGCGGATCGATTCGAGGGCGGCGGTGCGAGTGCGAAGAGCGGCGGTGTCGTGTACGCGGGCGGCGGCACGTCGTATCAAAAGAAGGCCGGCTTCGACGACACTCCCGAGGCGATGTTCGAATATCTTCGCCATGAAGTCGGCGATGCGGTTAGCGAGACGACGTTGCGCAGTTTCTGCGCGGATTGCGCCGGGATGATCTCATGGCTTGAAGAGCTGGGCGTCGAGTTCGACGCAACAGTGCCGCCCAAAAAGACGTCTTATCCGCCCGATGGTTACTACCTGTATTTTTCCGGCAACGAGGCGGTCCTGCAATTCGCCGGAAAGTATCCTCCCGCGCCGCGTGGTCATCGCGTCAAGGGTGCGGGACTCTCCGGCGCCGTGATGTTCCGGTCGCTGCGCGCAGGCGCGGCTGCCGCAGGCGCGCGCGTGATGATCCAGGCGGCGGTGCGCCGGCTCGTGATCGATTCGCGCGGCGCGGTCATCGGCGCCGAGCTATGGCATTTGCCCGCGGGCTCGCGTGGCGCTCGCAGTCATCGGCTCCTGGCGCGATTGGCTGATCGGCTCAGCTATCTCGATGCGAGGCTGTCGGATCGGGTGCGGCGTCGCGCGCTGGCGCTTGAAATCGCGCATGCACGGCCGCTGCTCGTTCGTGCGCGCGGCGGCGTGGTGCTCAGCACCGGAGGTTTCATTTTCAATCGCGCGATGCTCGCGCGGCACGCGCCCGGCTATCTCCACAACTTCCGGCTCGGTACGACAGGATGCGACGGCAGCGCCGTCCGGCTCGGCGAATCAGTCGGCGGCGCCACGGCGCATCTGGAGCGGGTGTCGGCATGGCGCTTCATCAATCCTCCGATGGCGTGGGTGCGCGGCATTGTCGTCGATCCGCAAGGCCGGCGCTTCTGCAATGAGGAGGTCTACGGCGCGCTGCTCGGTCATCATATGTGCGAGGAGCATGGCGGCAAGGCGTGGCTGATTCTTGATTCGCGCCTGCGGCGCGAGGCGATGCGCGAAGCGATGTTCGGCGGTCTGTGGATGTTCCAGAGCATGCCCGCGATCGTGCTGAGCCTGCGCGCGAAGCGCGCCAATTCGATCGAAGAGCTGGCGAGACGCATCGGCGCCGATGCAATCGCGTTGCGCGAGAATCTCGACGCCTACAATGCGGCCGCGCGTTCCGCACATATAGATGATGCATTCGGCAAATCATCGTCGATGCGACAGGTGCTCGATGCGGCGCCTTTCTATGCCCTCGACATCTCGGTGGGCAGCGCGACGTTTCCGTGTCCTGCGATCACGCTCGGCGGTTTGCGCGTGGATGAGGGAAGCGGCGCGGTCCTGCGGCGCGACGGCAACGCGATCGCCGGCCTTTATGCTGCCGGACGCGCGGCGGTCGGCCTCGCCTCGAATCATTATGTGAGCGGGCTCGCGCTCGCCGATTGCATCTTCTCGGGCCGCCGCGCCGGCCTCGCCGCCGCGAAAGCCTCGCATGATCACGCCGCGCTGCTTCACGCCACCGCCTAGGGTTCGCTAGGCTGGTTAGATGAAGATCGCGATCATTACAGGTGCTGGAACTGGAATCGGAAAAGCTGCCGCGCTGGAACTTATGAAGGAGGGCTTTGCGGTCGTCCTTGCGGGTCGGCGCGTCGAACCGCTCGAAGCCACTGCGGCAGAGGGAAAAGCATTGGGCGCGCCGACGCTGGTGGTTCCTACCGATGTCGCCAATCCCGACTCGGTGAAAAATCTCTTCGCGAAGACGAAAGATAAATTCGGCCGCCTGGACGTTCTGTTCAACAACGCCGGATTCGGCGGGCCGCCGGTGCTGTTGGAGGATGTGCCCTACGAGAAGTGGAAAGCGGTGGTCGATACCAATCTCACCGGCGCGTTCCTATGCACGCAGGAAGCTTTCAAGCTGATGAAGAGCCAGGAACCGCGCGGCGGACGCATCATCAACAATGGCTCGATCTCGGCGCATAGCCCGCGTCCGAATTCCGCCGCCTACACTGCCACCAAGCATGCGATGACGGGCCTGACCAAGGTGACTTCGCTCGATGGGCGCAAGTACGACATCGCGTGTGGGCAAATCGATATCGGCAACGCGGCGACCGAAATGACGCGCGGGATGGCGCGTGGAGTACCTCAACCCAATGGCACGATGATGCCCGAGCCGACCTTCGACGTGCATCACGTGGCGCGCGCCGTGGTCTATATGGCTACCCTTCCGCTCGATGCGAATGTTCAGTTCATGACCATCATGGCAACCAAGATGCCGTTGATAGGTCGCGGCTAGAGTTATGCGGCGGTCATAGGAGACCCATCCTATGCAGTCGATAGCGTTCCAGCTTTCGGGTACTGGCGTCATTCGGGCTGATTCCCCGGTGGAGTGGCGTCTCCCCCGCTTCAGCGTGGTGGCGTAGGTATCAAGACGACGTGGTTATGGCAAACGCGAGCGCAGCGGCGTGACGGAGCTTCATGAGCAAGAGCCGTCAGACGTGCTGCCGTTGCCGCCAATCGAGCAACCGGACACGCTGCAAGGCCGGACGCCATTCAAGCCGTATGTGATCCAAGGGGGAAAAGCGGCAGCACGGCCAAGCCCGAAAAAATAATCTGGGGTCACAAAAAAAGGGGCCTCGAAAGGCCCCTCTCTTACTGGATCGGGGAAACTTCTATGTGTTGAAGACCTTAATTAAACGGGCACTTGATTTTTTGATCCATTCGAATCTGCGGGACTCCGTCCACTCGCTATCTTGTTGCGGAGTATCAAGTTTTATTTCTTTAGATTGTTCGGTCGGTACCCTCTGAATTTTGGTTGCACGCTCGTTCTCTTTGCTCATTCCACTCCTCCCCTGTGTTGTGACGCGATCTGCCCTTTAATTTCTGCGAGTCGGTTTTCCAACACGATGCGCTCTGCGTATATCTCCATCGCCGTTTCGATCTTTTCTCTATCTGTCGGCGTATCTCTAAACTGGCCAATTTTCGAGGTTGTTACGTTCACAACATAAACAACCCGGTCCATGAGGTTGTCTACAACGGGATACGCGAACATTGATCCCTGATCTTTTCGGGCCGTGAAATGATGATATCGATCATCCGTCGCGACGTTCTCAGATATAATAAGGTGTCTTGAATGAAAAGCCCTTCCGGCGAGAGTATTGTCCCGGAACCGTTCATGTCGAGAATTGGGCACATCGGCGTCAGTTTCCCACGCCTCTATGACGAGATCGGGACCGTCAGGTTTCATCAATGAAAGCTTCACCCGCTGCACAGAATTAGGATCGACTTTGATCTGAAAGAATTCGCGTACGGCACCGATCAACTGCTTTATCTGTAGGTCAGGACGGGTGATTTCAAGAAAGGTTCTACCAGGATCGGGATCTCGCGCTAAACTTCTCAGAGAATCGTAAAATCTCTTTGACTTCGCGCCCACTACCAATCTAACGGATTGAAGCAAATGTGCCAAGTCCTGTTGAGCCGTCTCTAAAGTCTTAATTACGTCTTTTGCGATATCGTCCAAGTACGATTTAAGAATCGTGAGTCCACCTGCCCAAACGGCGGCAGCTGCCATTACCCACGGCTGATATCCCTTCAGGCGGTACGGCGGTATTTGGCCTTGATGGATTCCGTACCACAACGCGCCGAGAAGCGGAGGCAGGCCCGCAGCGATCGGTATCGCGCCAAATCGAAACCATCGGGCGGTCAGCTGTATTGTGAACCACCGCTTGATGTCCATTTATTGAGCGAGACAGTAGCGCTGAGTTGACAGATGGACAAGTGGCGTCATTTGCCCGCGCGAGTGGCTTCATTTGAGCGAATGACGCCAGTACCAGCTTTCGCCAGGTTCGCGACGCGATGGTAGCCGGCGAGGTCCAGCTCGCTGCGCCGGATCGCATCGCGCATCAGGCCAAATAGTCGATCACTCACGATCTTCCATCGGCGAAGAAACCTCTGTAGAACAGTAGTTGGAGACTGTGTACAAGAGTTCACACGCTCCGATCGTGTAAGTCCCCGCCTACTTAGCACGAAATCTCACCATAAGGAGGTCATCATGAGTAAGATGACCGATGCCACGAAGTCCCCTCATCACGAGACCCATAGGTCTCACCTCATCAAAGCCGCCAAGCCGGCAAGCAACCGCAAGGCCGAGTCCAATCGGCGCAACGCGCAGAAGTCCACCGGACCGCGCACTGCGAAGGGCAAGGTGAACTCGAGCCTCAATGCGCTCAAGCACGGCATCCTCGCCTCGCAAAGCGTGATCACCACGATGGAAGGGCGCGAGCATCGCGGCGAATTCGAGGCGTTGGTCGACGGTCTATCCGCGGATTTTCAGCCGGTCGGCACCTTCGAGCAACTGCTGGTGCAGGATATTGCGGCATGCTTCTGGCGCAAGCGCAGGCTGCTAAGGTTCGAAAGCCGCGCCGCGTTTGAATCGCGCGATCGCCGCACCTTCGTGCTGATGCAGCGCATAGGCGACGACGAGCCACAGCCGGCCTACTCCTTCGATGGCCGCAAACTCGACGCCGACGAAGTCCTGGACCAGGCGCATCTCGGCCTCGACATTCCCAGCGATGACGACTGCATGCGCGTGGTTCGCTACGAAGGCACCATCGCGCGCGCGCTACGGGCCGCGCTCGCGCAACTCAAAGCGCGGCAGACGGAGCGAATGAAGAATCGCGCCGGCGACTCTTCGGCATATGCGGATCGTAACGTGGTGGTCGATGCCGACGCGATCAAGCTGAACGCGGGACCGGGACACGGCCGGATGGACGTCAAGAGCAGCCTGCTCGCGCGCGCGCTCGATCGCGAGAAAAACCGGGAAGAAGAGGAAGAGTTTGCCGCCGAAATGGAGGCCGAGGAAAACGAATTTGTCGCCAGGAAGGCGCGCGAGAATGTCGCCGCGCTATTCCCGAAATTTTACCAAACGAAGCCAAATTCCCCAGCAAGTACGGGCATTGGGGCCGGCAACAAGGAGCATGCGAGCACGCCCGCGTCATCGGCGAAAGCTGACGCGGGGTCGAAACCTGACGCGGGCGCGCATGAGGGTCCTCCGGCCGCCTCGAAGTAGCGATTCTCGTCCGTTTGACATCACGAAACGTCGAGGGCGCGTGCGCCGATGCGGTGGTGTATCCGGCGGCCTCACGCATTCAGCCGCAGGAGGCTTTCGGCGGACCATACCTTCGCGATGTTATAGGCTGATTCGAATGCCCGCGCGCCCTTGGGAAGCTGCACCCATGGCAGCTTGCTGCGCGTGAAGATGTGAACGTCGGGCGTGACCGTATCGGGATTGTCGAGCGTGCCCGCGCGCACGAACAAGCAGTCGCCGGGCGCGATGCTGTAGCGGCTCCATACGTAGGTGCCGCATCGCTCGCAGAAGAACACCTCATGCTTCTTGCCGCTGCCGCCTTTGAGCGTGAACGATTTCGGGTCGGCGCCGCGCGCCTCGACGAACTTGCGCTCGATCCAGATGTTGATTACGTGCGGACCACCGGTGATGCGCTGGCAATCGCGGCAATGACACGCGTGCACGATGAGCGGCGCGTTGGTCAGTTTGTATCGGATCGCTCCGCACGAGCATCCACCTTCCAGTGCCATGGCTCTTCTCCTTTCGGTGTTGTACAGAATTCTTATAGTCCGCCGTCAATTCGGAGACTTGGCAAAAATTGCTACCGCGGAATCTCAAATACGATCCGCTCGCGACCGCGCTCATCCGCAAGGAGCGCGAGGGCGCGCGCGGCGGCAACTTCGGACGCGTCCTGGCCGAAGGCGATGGATGGCGCGCGCTCGAGGTGATATGCACCGCCGGTCCACATGATCGGCCCTTCGAGGAGCGCCACGCGTGGTCGTCGATCTCGCTCGTGCTGGCGGGGACCTTCACCTATCGAGGCGACCGCGGGCCATCGCTGATGTCATCGGGCGCGATCATGCTGGGAAGCTTCGGGCATTCCTTCGAATGTTCGCATCAGCATGGCGCTGGCGATCGATGCCTCTCGTTCCAGTTCGCGCACGAGCTGTTCGATACGGTCGCGCGCGATGCGGGTCCGACACGCGCGGCATTCGATCACGATCGCATGCCACCGCTGCGTGCGCTCGCGCCGATCACTGCGCGCGCCGCGAATGCGCTCGGAAGACCGGCCGCGCTGGAGGAGATCGCGCTCGAGCTAGCGGGCACCGTCATTCGGATGGATGGCCATCAGCCCGTCGCTACTACCACTCGCGACCGGATGCGCATCGCTGACGTGCTGCATCATATCGAGACGCATCGCGACGAACCGTCATACGCTGGCCGAGCTGGCGAGTCGCGCGCGCCTCAGCCGCTATCACTTCCTGCGCACGTTTCGGAGCGTGACGGGCATCACGCCGCATCAATGGATATTGCGGGCGCGCGTTGCGCGAGGCGCGCAGCGACTCGCGACGAGTTGTCAGGCGATCACGGAAATCGCGCTCGATGTCGGCTTCGAGGATTTGTCGAACTTCATCCGCGCCTTTCGCGCGGAGTTCGGCGTCTCGCCGCGCCGATATCGCGCCGTCATGTCATAAGGAGGTCGCTCATCATGAAGGGAATCTCGCATCTGGCAATCGGCGTCAGCGACATGGAGCGCTCGCTCCCATTTTATCGCGACCTCCTCGGCCTCGAGGTGATGCTCGATGCGGAGGAACAAGTCGGGCAGGGCAAGCGTCGCGCGGTCTACATGCGATGGGGCGGCGACGGCGGTTTCCTCGTGCTGTCGCAGACGCTCGGTCGCGAACCGTCGGGCAAGCCGCTGCGGCTGCATCAGGTCGGCATGCATCATTTCGCGTTCCTGGTCGACGACCTGCGCGCACGCGCCGACAAGCTCGCGAAAGCCGGTGTCAAGATGATCGTCCCGCCGTACGAGGCCGATTCGGTCGCATACGGCGAGCGCGGCGGCGCGAAGGTGCTGACCTGTCTGTTCGAGGATCCCGACGGCACCATCCTTCAATTCGATCAACGCACGCCGGGCATCTAGCGATAAGTTGGGTTGCGCGCATCGATGCTGCTGGAGCAAGATTTCGCCAGAGGATTCCGAGGATGAGGTACGAATTCATCTCCGCCGATTGCCACATCGATCTGATCTGGCTGCCACCCGATCTGTTCACTTCCAACGCGTCCGCCGCGCTGAAGGACCGCATGCCCTACGTCACCGAGACGCGCAAGGGCAAGATGTGGGTCGCGAAGAACGGCGCGAACTTCGGCCTTGCAAACGGGATGGGCTCGGCGGGACGCCAATACGTGCCGGGTCAGATTCATCGCTCCGATCGGATGGCATCGACGGGCCTTTATGACGACGGCCTCAAGGGCATTCGGCGGCTGACGGATCCGGAGCTGCGCCTCAAGGATCAGGAGCGCGACGGCGTCCAGGGCGAGGTGCTGTACGGCATCCTCGGCGCGAGCATGCGGCTGAAGGACGATGAGGCCGCGACCGAGATGATTCGCATCTACAACCAATGGCTCGCGGGTTTTTGCCGCACGCATCCCGATCGCTATGCGGGCCTCGCATCGATTCCAAGCCACAGCATCGATGCCGCGGTAGCCGAGGTGAAACGCGTCGCGAAGGAAGGCGCGCTGCGCGGACTCGACATCGCCAATCGTCCTGACATCGAGCCGTTCTGGGATCCGGTCTGGGAGCCGCTGTGGGCTGTCGCCGAGGAGGCGAAGCTGCCGGTGCATCTGCACACCATCGGCGGTTCATTTCCCGATCTGAGCAAGTTCCCCGCGAAGGTTGGCCGCGCTGCGTTCGCGACGCTGATCACCAGCTTCCAGATGTATATGGCGGTGCCGCTGATGGCGATCATATTCGGTGGCGTGCTGGAGCATCATCGCGGGATGCGGATGGTGATCGGCGAGAGCGGAATTGGATGGCTGCCCTACATCCTCGATCACATGGACCTCGAATGGGAGGACCAGTTCGCGGACCTCGACCTGAAGATGAAGCCGAGCGAGTACTGGCATCGCCAGTGTTATGCGACCTACCAGAGCGATCGCATCGGCATCAAGATGCTCGACGAGATTGGCGAGGACAACATCATGTGGGGCAGCGACTTCCCGCATCCCGACGGAATTTGGCCGGACTCGCAGGAATACATTCAACGCGAGCTAGGGCATCTGCCGGCGGCGACGCGGCATAAGATCGTGTGCGCGAATGCCGCCAGATTGTATGGTTTTCCTGCTGATTGAAGTTGCGGATCGGGGATCGCTTTAAGCCAGCCGAACGGCGCCTTGTCGTGGCGCTATCTCGCGTCCCTGTTGCCGAACCCATACCTGCGTCAATTCCACTCCGAGCAGAAAGATCAGCGCGGAGTAGTAAGTCCACATCAGAATAAGCGCAAGCGATCCGGCCGCGCCATAGGCGCTGTTTTTTCCCGCATGCGCAAGATACATCGCGATGAGAAATTTTCCGATCACGAACAACACCGCGATGAACACGCCGCCGACCCAGACATCGCTCCAGCGCAACTGTACATCCGGTAGCACCTTCAGAATCGCGGCGAAGACTACCGCGAATAGCGCGAAGGACGCGACCATCTCACCGGCGTTCGCGGCGCCCGCGAACGGCAGCATCTTGGCGAGTGCCGAGATCACGGAAGTTGCGGCGACCGAAATCATCGCGAGGATTCCCGCGCCGACCAGCAGCAGACCGGAGCGAACCCGTTTCATCGCGAAATTGCGCAGGCCGGAGCCGACCACTTTCACCTTCCAGGCTTTGTTCAGGCATTGCTGAAGCTGCATGAGAACGCCGGTGGCAGAAAATATCAAACCGACGATTCCGAGTGCCGTCGCGATCAAACCGCCTTTGCGGTTCTGCGCCACACCGCTGACCATGCCCTGGATTTCCGCCGCCGCCTGAGGTCCCATCGCGCCGCTTAGCCGCGCTTCGATCTGTCCGCTGGCAGCTTGTGGTCCGAGCACGAGACCCGCGATGAAGATGACGATCAGCAACAACGAGGGCAGCGCGAACAGCGTGGCGTATGCGAGCGCGGCCGCCATCGACGGGCATTCATCTTCGGAGAATTCGCGAAAAACGAGCTGCAGGAATTCCTTAGCGGTCGTTAGCATATGACCTCATCGACGGACGTATCAGTCAGAACGACACTGGATGGCTGAAAAGCCTTCCGTTGGTAACCCAGCTTCAGTAGATGACCTTCTGCTCCATCAGCAGATTTATCTCGGCATCCGACAAACCGAGTAAACCGCCGAAGATTTCGCGATTATGCTCGCCCAGGTCCGGCGGCATCGAGAAGTGCAGCTTCGGCACGTTGCTCATATGGACTGGCATATTGGGAAGAATGCGCACGCCGACCTCGCGATGATCGATCTTGCGGAAGAAGCCCCATTCCCACAGATGCGGGTCATCGTGAATCTCGACGCTGTCGAGCACCGGACCCGCCGCCACGCCTGCGGCTTGTAGTTCCTTCGCGAGCGCGATGTGTCCGTGATTGCGCGTCCATTTCGCCAGATGAGTATCGAGTTCGTCGCTATGCTGCCGGCGGCTGTACTGATCCGCGAACTTCGCATCGCGCGTCCACGCGGGATTGCCCATCGCGCCGCACAGCGCGTCCCATTCCGACTGATTGCCGACCGCGATCGCGATCCACTTGTCGTCGCCCGCGCACGGGTAGGTGTTATGCGGCGCCATCACGTCGTCGCGATTGCCGCGCGCGCGACGGTCGCGCCCGTTCATGAAGTAGTCCATGTACCACTCGGGCATCTGGCCGATGACGGTCTCGCCCATGCTCGCGTCGATCCACTGGCCCTCGCCGGTGCGATTGCGATGGCGCAACGCCGCGAGCACGTGGAACGTCACCGCGCTTGCGATCGCGTAGTCGGGCCACGTACCTCCCGTCTGGCGCGGCGGAGGATTAGGGTTCGAGGGATCAGGATAGCCTTGCGCGTCGAACAGGCCCACGAAGCTGCACGCCATCGGGCCCCATCCGACCCACGACGCCGGTTCGCGTCCGGTTTTGCCGAGCAGCGAAACGGAAATCATGATGATGTCCGGCTTGACCGCGCGCACCCGTTCGTAAGTGATGCCGAGTTTGTTCGCCGCCGGCGTCGGGTAACATTCGAGCACCAGGTCGCTCTTGCGAATGATCTCGTCGGCGAGCGCGCGCCCCTTCTCCGATGCGAGGTTCAGCGTGATCGCCTTTTTGCCGTAGTTCAACGCATGGTAGTAGCCGTTGCGGTTGTAGCCCTGCACGCGATCGGCCATGCCTGACGGATTGATTCGACCGATGTCTACATAGACCTGGGACTCGATCTTGATCACTTCGGCGCCCATCGTCGCGAGCCATTGCGCGATCTGCGGACCGTTGATGATCCAACTGAAGTCGGCGACGCGGATTCCTTCGAGCGGAAGTTTCGACATCGTTTGCCTCCGTCAGATGCTCCTTCAAATAACTCGCGCGGCGCGCATGCCCTGTTGCTCGGCGAGCGAGTAGCCGAGGCGTCCGAGGATTTCCGCGTTGTGCTCGCCCAGCATCGGCGCGCGCGAGGGCATCGGCGGCGTTGCGGTCATCTGTACCAGCGAACGCGGATACTCGAAGCGGCCGGCGATCGGATGATCGATCTCGACGAAGGCGTTGCGTGCGCGCAGATGCGGATGATTCGCGGCCTGCGCGACCGTGAACACCGGGCCGATCGTCAGCCCGAGGCGCTGCCCTTCACGAACGAGATATTCGGTGTCGTACTTCAGCAGCTCCTCGCGGATCATCGGGCGCAAGACATCGTCGTTCTGTGCGCGACCGAGCAGCTTGTCGAAGACCTCGCTTTCCAGCGCCGGCGGATGATGCAGCAGCGCCTTGAGCGCCTCGTAATGGGAATCGGCCGCCCACAACGTGTAGACCCAACCGTCCTTGCATGGCAGCGGTTCCAGTCCGACCGCCACGTTGCTGCGCATCCGGCTGAACGGAATGCGGACGTAGGTGTAGGCCGCCATTTCGATTTTCGAGGTGCTCGCGATCGCTTGCCAGCACGGCACGTCGATCCATTGGCCCTCGCCGGTCGTGTCGCGATGAAACACCGCGAACATCGAAGCCGCCGCGGCCGCCGTCGCGCCCATCATCTCGGCCTGATGCCCGGGCGCGCGCAGCGGATTTTCTCGCGCCGTCATCGACCATCGTTGGCGTGTTGTAACCGGTCAGGCTCATCGCGAACTCGATCAGGTCGGTGCCCTTCCAATCGCGATACGGACCGGTCTGACCAAACGGCGTAATCGATGTGACGATGAGTCTTGGGTTGAGCGCGTGCAGCGCATCGAATCCGAGCCCGATGCCATCGAGGTATCCGGGCGAATGATTCTCGATGAGCACATCGGCGCGCGCGATGAGCTTGCGGAAAACCTCGGCGCCCGTATGAGTTGCGGGATCGAGCGTGACGCTCTTCTTGCTGGTGTTCAGGTAGAGGAACGCGCCGCTTTTCTCCGGATGCGGGATGTCGCCGGGAAAAGGTGGTCGCGCGCGCATCTCATCGCCGGCGCCGGGCGGTTCGATCTTGATGACCTCGGCGCCCATGTCGGCGAACATCTTGCCGCACATCGGTCCCGACACCATCTGTGCGAACTCAACTACCACCAAATCGTCGAGCGCTCTGTTGCCCAAGCCACGCACCTCCCGCGTATGCAGGAGCGGCGACTATAGCTCGAAAATCGGCGCGACGAGAAATCGGAAATCAAGACACGGCTCCGGCCTAATTCGATTGCGGATCAATTGCCTGATGCTGCGCGGTGGTCATCCAGTCCAACTTTGCTCCCTTCATACGCTGCTCGTCCGCACAGTACGTAACGGCGAGAAAGACATACCCGTGATGCGGGCGGCTGAGAAGCGGCCCGATCCGAGTCCGCTCAGCCTCACATTCTGCCAAGTTGTTGTACGTCCGCCAGACCCAGCCGATCGAGTTTGTAGCTTGCCCGGGCGCATGTTCGGCCCGCGGGACGATGAGCAAGTACCAGCCCGCAATCGCAAGCGCGGCGGCGTGGCGGAGCTTCATACGCGCTATCTACCAAAAAGTGATGGACTGAAATAGCATCCGCCCAACATACCGATCGGTTTGTATTTTCCGCCCAAACGGGTAGATATTGAGCGATCTCCAACGGACCCGCGTTCAACTATCAAATGAGGTGCCCGCCATGGCGGAATTCGATCTGGTCATAAAAAATGGAATGGTGGTGGACGGAACTCGCGCGCCACGTTTTCGCAGCGACATCGGAATCAAGAACGGCCGCATAGCGAAGATCGGCCGCATCGCGCATCACGAAGGCGCAAAGGTCGTCGATGCGAACGGACAAATCGTCGCGCCGGGATTCATCGATCTCCACACGCATTACGATGCGCAGATTTTCTGGGATCCGTATCTCACGATTTCCGGCTATCACGGCGTGACCTCCGTCGTGCTCGGCAATTGCGGGTTCGGCTTCGCGCCGGTGCGTCCCAATGACGCCGAGCGCGCGATGCTCACGATGGTCCGCACCGAGGCGATTCCGCTGCGCTCGATGCAGTCCGCGATGAAGTTCAACTGGGAGAGCTATCCGCAGTTCATGGACGCGCTCGACGCGACTCCGAAGGGCGTCAACCTGCTGCCCTACGTCCCGATGAATCCGCTGATGGGCTACGTCATGGGCATCGAGGAATCGAAGACCGGGCGCATGCCGACGAATGACGAGCATGCGAAGATGCGCCAGCTGCTGCATCAGGCGATGGACGCGGGCGCGTGCGGATGGTCGGCGCAGCGGCTGATCCCGGGCGGACCCAGCGCGGTGCAGCGCGACTTCGACGGGTCGCCGATGAACACCGACGTGATGCACGACGAGACCTGCCTCGAAATGGCGCGCGTGCTCGGCGAACGGGGCGAGGGCTTCCAGGAGCTGACGCTCGCGAGCTGGGATCCCAAGAAGGATGCGGACCACTTCGAGAAGATCGCCGAGATCAGCGGACGCCCCATCATGTACGAGGCGCTGGTCACCAACGATCGCTTCCCGCATCGCCATCGGAACACGATGAAGTGGCTGGAGCGCTGCCGTCAGAAGGGCTTGCCAGTTTATGGTCAGGGCACCACGACCGACGCGGGCCTCACGTTCACATTCGAGGACTGGAACCTCTTCGACGATTCCGATGCGTGGCGTGAATGCACTACCGGCACGGTCGCCGATCGGACCGAGAAGCTCGGCGATCCTCGTCGCCGCGCTGCGCTGAAGGCGCAGATGCCGCGCGAGAGCCTCATCACGAATTATTTCGACGAGATCATCATCACCGAATGCACGAATCCCGCGAACAAGAAGTTCGAGGGCATGACGCTGCGACTCGCCGCGAAGGAAACCGGCAAGGACATCGTCGACACGATGCTCGACATCGCGGTGTCGGAGAATCTCAAGACCGAGTTCTTCGCGCCTGCGGTGAACTCATCCGACCTGATGAAGGAGCTGCTCGACTATCCGTACATCACGTTCGGCGTTTCCGACGGCGGCGCGCATACCAAGTTCCTGACTGCGGGACGCTATCCGACCGAGGGACTGATTCGCTTCGTGCGCGAGAAGAATTGGATGACGCTCGAAGACATCCACTGGCGCATGTCCGGGCTGCCGGCCTTCTGCGCGGGATTCAAGGATCGCGGCTTCCTGCGCGAGGGCGCGCCGGCCGACATCGTGGTGTACAACCTCGATCAGCTGAAGGTGCTGCCGGTCGAAATCGCGCACGATCTGCCCGGAGATGAGTGGCGCCGAGTGCAGCGTGCAGAAGGTTACAGCCACGTCATCGTGAACGGCCAGATCACGTGGGAAGGCGACCGCTTCACGGGCGCGACTCCGGGTAAGGTTTTGCGCCATGGTGTTTCAGCGTAGCGCTGGACTCTTCGGACAGAGCAAGTAGGATTCGTGGCGGATGTCTTCGGGCGTCCGCCACGTTCATTTTGCACGAAGGAAAACACGCCAATGCAGACGGATCATCTTTCGTCGGCCGCCCATGATGTGATGGCGGCAGTTTCCGCGCTGGAGCCGGAAATCAAAGCGCAGTCGGGCGCCATTGAAGCGGAGCGCCGGCTGCCGCCCGCACTCGCGCATCATCTGATGGAGGCCGGCGTCTTCAGGATGGGCACGCCGCGCGCATACGGCGGTGCCGAACTCGATCCGATGAGCCAGGTGCGCGTGGTCGAGGAACTTTCGCGCATCGAGGGTTCGGTCGGATGGCTCTCGATGATTTCCACGGCCGGCAGCTTCATTCCCGCCTTCCTCGAACCGGCTGCGGCACAGCGTCTATTCGGCGCGGTCGACAGCGTGGTCGCGGGTCAGGTTCGCCCACCACATCGGGCGGACTTGGTGGAGGGCGGCTATCGACTCAGCGGGACTTATCACTTCGGCAGCGGTTGCCAGCACGCGAGCATTTTCACCGCCGGCTGTAACATCTACGAAAATGACGAGGTGCGCCGCCACGGCCGGCACCCGGAGTATCGCGTCCTGCTGGTGCCCGCATCGAAGGCCTCGATCGTCGATGTATGGGACACGACGGGGATGCGCGGGACCGGCAGCAACGACATCGTGCTCGACAACGTGTTCGTGCCATTCAGCGATAGCACTACGATGATGGAGAAGCCTCACGCCTCGGGGCCGCTCTACCGATTTCCGCCGCTGTTTCTGGTTTCGCATGCCGGCGTTCCGCTCGGCATCGCGCGCAACGCGCTCGACTTTGTCGAGGAGCTTACGACGCAGAAGAAAGCGATACCGAGCGGCCAACTGATGCGCGAAGATCCTACCGTCCAGGAGACCATCGCATGGGCGGAGGCGCATCTCGGCGCCGCGCGCAGTTATGTCTACAGTACGCTGGAAGATTTGTGGGAGACGCTATGCAAGGGCGACAGGCCGTCGCCGCGCCAGCGCGCCGCGTATCGCATGATGATGACCTACTCGCATCAGGCGGCGAAGCAACTCATCACAACCCTTTACGACACCGCGGCCACGAGCGCCATCTTTCGTTCGAGCCGGCTCGATCGCGATGTGCGCGACATTCTCACGGCATGCCAACATCGCGTGGTGCATCTCAAGATGTATCGTCCCGCGGGCCGCTTGCTGTTGGGCCTCGATCCCGAGGAGCCGCTCTTCTAGAGCTGAGTGCTTGCCTTTGTGGATAGTTGTGGAATGCAGCGAAGTCAGAGGCTAAACTCGGACAAGGTGAATTTATGGCAAACCGGACCTACACAATTCGTGCAACATGGGATAACGAAGCACAGGTTTGGGTCGCCGATAGCGACGACATTCCGGGTGTCGCTGCCGAAGCGGAAGACCGAGAAAAATTGCAGGCCAAACTAGCGGTTCTGATTCCGGAAATGATCGAGCTCAACAACGTTCGGGTAGACCAGACAGAACCTCTCGAAATTGTCATCCACTATCATAGAGAAGATAGAATCCGCCTGCCCGTCGCCGCGTAAATGGCGAGCTTCACGCCTCGCGTCAAAGAAATCCTGAAGCGGCACTCCTGTCGATACGATCGTCCCGGCAAGGGCGACCACGAGATTTGGTATAGCCCCATCAACAATCACAAGTTTCCCGTCGACGGAAATATCAAATCTCGTGACTTGGCCAACGTCGTTCTCAAGCAAGCCGGGATCACAGACGAGCGCATCGACTGACTTCACGGGACCAGCAGCAGCTTGCCGGTCGAGCGGCGCGATTGCAGGAAGCGTACGGCGTCGGCAGCTTCGGCGAGGGGGAAAGTTTTGCCGATCGGAATCGTGAGCTTTCCTTCGCGCGCGAGCTGAAACACCGCCTCGAGGCCGCGGCGATGGATCTCCTTCATTCCGTAAACCATCGGCACCACGAAGCCGCTGACCTTCTGCGATTTCGCGAACAGGTGGCGACGCACATCGATCGGGTCGGGCGCACCGCCCGCGCTTCCGTAGAGAATCAGATGGCCGAACGGCGCGAGGCACGCGAGGCCCTTCTCGAACGTCGGTTTCCCGACCGCATCGAGGATCAGATCGATGCCGTGCCCGTTGGTGATGCGCATCGCCTCCGCCGCAAAGTCGTGCGTCGCGTAGTTGATGACATCGCTCGCGCCGAACTTGCGCACGATGCCCGCCTTGTCATCGCTCGATACCGTGCCGATCACGCGCGCGCCGGCAGCGCACGCGATCTGTACCGCCGCGATGCCGACGCCGCCCGCCGCCGAATGCACCAGCACCGTCTGATCGGGCGTCGTGTGATGGCACGAGTGGATGAGATGCCACGCCGTCAGCACCGCAATCGGAAACGCGGCTGCCTGCTCGAATGGCGTGCCATCGGGAATCGGAATGACGCGCGAGGCGCGCATCCGCGTGAACTCCGCATACGCGCCCATGCCGATGTAGGCGACGCGCATGCCGGGCGCGAGGCCCGCGACATCCGGCGCGACCGCATCGATGACGCCCGCGCCCTCCATTCCCGGAATATCGGGAAAGACCGGCTTCACCAGATACTGGCCGTTGATGAAGAACACGTCGCCGTAGTTGAGCGCGATGACGCGATTTTTCACGATGACGGTGCCCGGCTGCAGCTCGGGCTTCGGCACCTCGCGCAGGTGCATGACCTCGGGCCCGCCGAGGCGGTCGAATTGGATTGCTTTCATGGCTAGCGCCGATCGATGACGACGCGCTCCTTCCCGATAAACATCGTGGAGTTCGCGAAATCGATGAAGTTCTTCTCGTCCTCGACGGCAATCGCTCCCGCTTGTCGCGCTTCCGGATTGGCAGCCGGAGTCGCGCGGTCGATCCACGCCTCGGCATGGCCGGTGTAGGGCGCGACGCGCGTGCCACGGCTTTGGCGCAGCTCCTGCTCGATCGGATCCTCGAAGCGGTGCACCTGGAAATATTTCTTGAGCCCGTTGCCGCCCGACAGCCCGCGAATGATGGGGCCGTGATTGGTGCGCCAGTAAAGCTGCGCCTGCTCCAGCGTCTGATTGGCGTGATGGCGCAGCGGGAAGAAGAGCTTCACCAGGCTGCTGCTGGGCCGCGCGACGATGTCTTCCGAAGGATTCACCTGCGGATACTCATACGCCAGCCAGAGCGGCGAATTCGGCAGATCGATGAAGCGCGCCTCGTCTTCGAGCAGCTCTTTGCCGGCGGCCTGTCCCGCCGGAACTTCCGAATGCCGTGGCCAGCGCCTCGCGACTCGTCCACCAGAGTTCCGCGACGCCATCGTAGGGCGGCTCCATCTTGCCGCGCGCCTTGGCCATCTGCTCGTTCATCGGATCGTCGAGCGTGTGCAGTTGCACGTAGCGCAGGATGTTGAGGTTGGTCGCATGCTTGGCGACGATCGGCCCGTGCACCTCATGCCAATATTTCTGAAACTCCGCGAGCGACATCGACGGTTTACGGCGCAACACAAATTCCAGGCGGATCATGTTTCATCTCCTCGCGAATTGATTCTGCCTCACTAGCAACAAAATCGGCGCGCATCAAAGCTCGCAGCGGCGGCGATTCGGTAGTATTGCCTACAACAAGATGGCTGCATTCCTTTAGTTCTCCCCCTCTGGGGGAGACTACAGTGGGGGAATTGGGAGGTACCTAATATGGACCGAAACGAAGAGATCGGAATGTTTCGCACCGCGCTCGAGATTGCCGGTCTGCCTCCGAATGTCGCGACGCTGCCCGACGATCATCAGATGATCATCGGTGCGATGCGATTTCACTACCTCGATTGGAATGGCGCCGGCACCCCGATCGTTTTTCTCCACGGTGGCGGCCTCACTGCGCATACGTGGGACTGCGTCGCCGCGATGCTGCGCGAGCGCTTCCGATGCGTCGCGCTCGATCAGCGCGGGCATGGCGACAGCGAATGGTCGCCGGTCATCGACTATCGCATCGCGTCGCACGTCGGCGACATCGAAGGCTTCATCGATGCGCTAGGGCTCGAACGACCCATCCTTGTCGGGCAATCGATGGGCGGGCTCAACTCGATCGCGTATGCCATTCGTCATAGCGATCGGATGCGCGCGATGGTGATCGTCGATGTCGCGCCGGAGATCAGCGCGCCCGGCGCCGATCGCATTCGCGATTTCGCCTCGACGCCCGAGCTCGACTCGCCCGAGGCATTCCTTGAGCGCGCGGTGAAGTTCAATCCGATTCGCAATCCGGCGGTGCTGCGCCGCAGCCTTCATTACAATTTGCGCCAAACGTCGGCGGGCAAGTGGACCTTCAAGCACGATCAGCGTCGGCGCACCGATGACGCGATGAAATCCTTCCAGACCGATCGCGTGAGCCTCGCATCGGAAGTCTCGAAGATCAAATGCCCTACGCTGATCGTGCGCGGCGCGCTCAGCGACGTACTCACCGATGCTTCGGCGGAGAAGTTCGCGCGCTCGCTTCCTGACGGGCGATGGGTTCGGATCGAAAAGTCTGGTCACAATGTGCAGGGCGACAACCCGCGTGCGCTCCTCGATGCGATGGGAAAATTCTTCGGCGAAGTCGGAATCTCCTGAGCGATTGCGCTTGATGAATCACCTCGAATTCGAGTAGCGGATAGTGTCATGAGCGAAGCGAATTCCAACGGCAAGCGCGCGCTCGAAGGCGTGCGCGTTTTGGACCTGACCTGGCTGCAGGTCGGGCCGCAGGCGACGCGGCTGCTCGCGACTTTCGGCGCGCAAGTCATTCGCATCGAATGGCGCGAGCGCAAGGCGATCGATTTCATCCGCTATGTGCCGCCGTTCGCGCCCGACCACGCGACCGCTGATGGCGGTCGCAGCCAGGGCATCGCGCCGCGGGGCCACGGCATCCGCGGCAATTACGATCGCGCGGGATATTTCAACAACACCAATCCCGGCAAGTACGGCATAACGCTCAACCTGAATCATCCCAAGGGGCGCGAGCTGCTGCGGCGCATGGTGCGCGACGCCAACGTGATTTGCGAGAACTTCAGCCCCGGCCAGATGGACAAGTGGGGCCTCGGCTACGATGACCTGCGCAAAGTCAATCCGCGCATCATCTATATACAAACAACCGGCGTCGGGAAGTCGGGCACGTACAAGGATTACGTGAGTTACGGGCCGACCGCGCAGGCGTTTTCGGGCCTCACGTTTCTCTCGGGACTTCCCGAGCCGCGTCCGCCCGCCGGATGGGGTTACTCGTATCTCGATCACTCGCCAGGATATTTCGGCGCGATCATGCTGATGGCGGCGATTCGGCGCCAGCGCAAAAGCGGCGTCGGATGCTACATCGACATGTCGCAGAGCGAGACCGGCCTGATGCTGTCGGGCACCTCGATGCTCGAGCATCAGATCACCGGAAAGCCTACGGCGCGTTATGGAAATCGCATGCCGTTTCTCGACTGGTCGCCGCACGGCGCATATCGATGCTCCGGCGACGACAACTGGATCGCGATTTCGATTCAGTCCGACGAGCAATGGCGCGCGCTGGTCGAGGAGATGGGCTCGCCCGAATGGGCGCGTGATGTGCGCTTCGCCACTGCGGCGTCGCGCAAGCAGCAGGAGGACGATCTCGATGCGAAACTTACCGACTACACAAAAGGATGCGAGCGGTATGATTTGATGAATCGATTACAGGCGCGCGGCATCGCCGCGGGCGTCGTGCAGAAGGCGCCCGATCGGTTCGACAACGATCCGCAGCTCAAGGCGCGCGGCTATTATGTCGACCTGCCGCATAGCGACATCGGGACCTGGCCGATTGAAGGATTTCCCGCCAAGCTGTCGGCCTCACCGGCCAACATCGGCGGCGAGACAAATCGCGCAGCGCCGAAGCTCGGCGAGGACAACGATTTCGTATACGGCAAACTGGTCGGACTGACCGACGCCGAGATGGCGTCGCTGCGCGAGGAAGAAGTCATTTGAACTCGGAACTCAACCTCGGCACCTCGCTCGACGGCATCACGATTCTGGAAATCGGCGATCAGATGGGCGACTACGCATCGATGCTGCTCGCGGGGCTCGGCGCCGAGGTCATCAAGCTGGAGCCGCGCGAGGGTTCGCCATCGCGAGGCATCGGTCCGTTCGCATCGGACACGCACGATCGCGAGCAGAGCCTGTTTTTCTGGCGCTACAACCTGAACAAGAAGAGCGCCGTCCTCGATGTTGATGCTGCAGATGCGCATCCGACGATCGCCGCGCTCGCTTCCAAAGCGGACATCGTGATGCTCTCCGGCGAATACGAAACCGTCGCGCGACGGCTGGAGCTGTGGCGCAAAATCGCCGAGGACAATCCGCGCCTCATCGTATGCACCATCACGCCGTTCGGTCTCGACGGGCCGCATCGCGCGCTCAAAACCACCGACCTCGTGCAGATGGCGCTCGGCGGCATCATGGCGGTATGCGGCTACGACCCGAACAAGGACGGCGCGTACGACACGCCGCCGATCGCGCCCGCGATGTGGCATTCGTACCATCTCGGCGGCGAGTACGCGGCAGTCGCGATGATGGCGGCGATCAACTTCCGCGAACTCAGCGGTGAGGGCCAGTTCATCGACGTGTCGGTGCACGAAGCGGTGAACACCTGCACCGAGGTTGCGATTCCCACGTACGTTTACAGCGGCTTGGTCGTGAAGCGGCAGACTGCGCGGCACGCGGCGCCGAACATCACGCACGCGCGGCTGACGAAAAGCGCCGATGGTATCTTCATGCTCGCGAGTCTCAGCCCCTTTGAGCGCGAGCAGCGCGCGCTGGCGCAGCTTGCCGATGAAGTTGGAATTGCTCACGTGCTCGGCACCGAGGAATTTGCTCAGCTCGAAAAGGAAGATCACGTTGCGGCGGCGATCTATCGCAACGACTTGCTCGAGCAGTTGGTCGAGAGCCTTCCCGCCGATGATCTCTTTCATCGCGCGCAGAAACTGGGGTTGGCATGGTCGCCGATTCGGCGTCCGGAGCAGAATCTCGATGATCCGCATTTCGCCGCGCGAGGCAGCTTCGCGACAATTCATCATCCGGAGCTGGGCCGCGACTTGCGCTATCCGGGCACCGTCGCCAGCGACGGAAGCGCGCCGCATTTCTCATACACTCGCCGCGCCCCCCGCCTCGGTGAGCATACGGACGAGGTGCTGAAGCGCGCTGGTTCCTGACCCTTCCGATTCTTTACCCTCACCCGATGGGTGAGGTTGCCCGCGAGGCTTTGCGAGCGGGCTGGAGCGGGACCTTAGTCAGCGCGTACCCGCGCGATTATGGAATTCTGCTTCTGCGACAGTCCCGGTGTATCGCATCTTTTCGCAAGCTTTGAAACCAGAACCAGATTTCCTGAATCGCGCGCGGCGCGCTGAATAATGTCCCTCGCCTGCTCGCTCGAAGACTCGCGAGCGGCCTCCCCCATCGGGGGAGAGAATTGGAAGCGAGGGGGGCTACTCGCTGAACTTCCAGGTGTTCGCTGCCGTGCCGCTGATGCGCCAGCGAGGCATCACGATTTTCGGATCGTTCGTTTCCTCGAACACGACTGCGGCCGGCAATCCGATCGCCACTTGCGATTCATCCTCCATCATCACGCCTGCGACGCGCGTCACGGTGCCGTCTGCTTCCTTGCAATCATCCAGCTCGATGATCGCGACGACATATGGCACCGCGCCGATGAATGCGCCGACGATCGGCTGCGTCACCACCACGTAGCTGTGAATGACGCCGGTGCCCGCGCTCTCGAACCAGTCGATGTCCATCGAGGCGCACCTGCTGCATGCGGGAATGTTGGGCGGGAACCATTTGTGGCCGCATCGATTGCACTTGCGCACGAGGTACTTATGCTTGCGCGTCGCCGCCCACCATTCATGCGTATCGGGATCGGGCAGGATGCGAAGTTTCGAATAGTCGATCGTTACTGGCATCGATGATTCCTCGCGCGTGTCATGCCGCCATCCCGCGAAGTATGAGACAGCTCGCCATGTTCTCGTAGCCCCACGCCATTCCGCAGCAGATGTTCGCCTTGCGAAGCTGGCGGCATCCGGCGCTGCGATCGTAAGTATGGCGCCCCTCGCGCCATCCGGGGCACGCGTCGTCCGCGCGATGACGCAACTGGCGCACGTTTTCAATCACCATCTGCACGCCATGCGTATAGCCTTCCGACAAATGCCCGCCCGAAAGATTGCTCGGCAGCTCGTGATCGATTTGCAGCCGTCCGCCCTTCACGAAATCGCCCGCCTCACCCGGGCCGCAAAATCCATTCGCCTCGAGCTGGATGAGCGTGGTGAAGGTGAACGCGTCGTAACACGAAACGAAATCGACATCGCTATGCGCGATGCCTGCCATGCCGAACGCACGCTTCCATCCGTAGTTGCCTGCGACGTAGTGCAGCACGGGACGTGAGTAGTTCCACTGGGGATTCTCGGTCATCGTGCGCGCGTATCCGCCCATGATGAAAACGGGCGGATGCTTCAGGTCGTAGGCGCGCTCGCGCGAGGTCACGATGATCGCCGCCGACACGTCGGTCTCCTGGCAGCAGTCGAGCAGGCGAAACGGCTTCACGACCCATCGCGAGCGCTGATGGTCCTCGATCGTGATCGGCTGGCGAAAGCGCGCCTTCGGATTGAGGCTCGCGTGATAGCGATGCGCGACGGCGATTTCCGCGAACGCCTTGGTCGTGCATCCGGTGTCGCGCAGATAGCGCATAGCGGACATGCCGAAGCGTTGCGCGGGCGTCGTCCAGCCCCATCCCATGTTGAACTGGTTGTCGTCCGACGCGGTTGCGACCGGAATCGGGCCGCCGGGAATCTGACCGCCCATCCTGCGGCCCGAGCGGCCGTTCATTGAGCGGAAGCATACGATGGTCTTCGCGTATCCCGCCTCGATGAGCCCGATCGCGTGTGCGACGAGCGCTTCCGTGCTGGAGCCGCCGCCGAAAATATCGAGGCAGTAGTTCAGCCGCATGCCGAGGGCGGTGGCGACATGCGCCGAGGTCGTCGAGTCAGCGGCCTGGTAGCTCGTCATCCCATCGATGTCGGATGGATGCAGGCCCGCATCGGCCATCGCGTTGTTGATAGCCTCGCACGCCATCGAAAGCGTGGTGCGATTGGAGGGCCGCATATGCGGCGTCTCGCCAACTCCGACGATGCAATATTTGTCAGTGAGCGCTCCCATGGTTCTCCGCGATCGACGACTTCGTTACTGTTGGAGGAGGTGCCCGCACAACTTCGCATGTCCCGCAAAAATGTTAAAGCGGTCGCCGTCAACTGGCTACTTGGATATTCTCCGTCAGGTGCGTTGTCCTTTTTGCGATGGCCCGCTGACGTTCGCGTTTCGCCGCGCGGAGCACACTTGGGGACGCTGCTCCATATGCGGAGCGTTTCTGCGCACCGATCGACGTACCATCGAGAGCGACGTCTACGAAGACAGTGACTTTGCGCGGCGCATCGAATCCTTAATCGGAACTGAGCCGGATTTCGCGAAGTTTGATGAGGTTTCTCCGCTCCTCCGCGAAGGTAGTCTCCTTGAAATCGGTGTCGGAACCGGCCACATGATCGCTGCCGCGAGGGCCCGAGGCCGCACCGTTTCGGGCACCGAGCTGAGCCCGCATCATCGCGCCTACGTCAAACAGCATTGGGGGATCGAGGTTACTGAATCACTTCCGAACATGCAGTTTGACAATGTGATCAGCACCAACGTTTTCGAGCATATTGCTGACCCTTACCAGCACATGCTGGAAGTGCGACGCATCCTGAACCCCGGCGGCCGGTTCATCATCAGCACGGCCAACGCTGCCTGCCTCATCGCAAAGTTGTGCGGCTCGTGGTGGGCGATGTTCAAGCCCGAAGACCATTTCAGCATTCCGTCGGCCATAAGTTTGCGGATGGTTGCCAAGTGCGCGAATTTCCGCGTCGGTCGAATCTGGTGCTCCGAGTACCCGCTCGAGACGCCAATCGGAGTCGCCCTGGCGCTGCGCGATCGCATCAAGCAGGGTAGTAAGGGTGACCGGAGCCTGACAAAGGCTGGCGCCGATGCGGCTCCATCTGCGAGTGGACGCGTTCAACGCATCCGGGAGCTGCGCGCATTCAATTTCGTCGGCGCTACGCTCGCGCGACTGATGATGGCGAGCAGTATCAAGGCGATCTTCGAGCTTCCTTGACTACGCGGGACGCGGCCACACGCTGGGGACTGCAGTCGCGAGCCACTTCACCAATGCCGCGTTCACCTCGCGAGGTTTTCTCCTGTGCGGTGACCGCGCTTCTGACGATGCCGTCGATGCGTCGGCACAACTTCGCACGTCGCGAGAAATTGATAAAGCTGCGGGGCCGGCTATTCAAGAGGCGGTGCTAAACGCATCCACTGGCTGCCGCGTCGCCGCGGTAGATTTGACGAGATGGAACCACAACGCGCCGCCAAGATTGCCCTTGTAGCGCGTTATCTTTAACCACTCGCCGGCGCGTTTGGGCGCGTACGACAGAATCGCGGCGATTTGCAGCCATTGACGTACCGTCGAGCGAGGCAGGCGGCGAATCCGATGCGCAATGGTCCCAGGAATCTGCGCCTGGCGAAGATACACGGAGGGCAGGTCGTCGATCGGAAATTGCTTCCATGCAAACGGTTGACGATCCTGGGCGCGAATTGCGAAGCCATGCCTACTAGCGAGCGCCTCCATCGCCCGAACCGTCCATCGGCTGACGTGGGCCGGAGGCATGTCAAACTGCCATCCATGCTCTTCGAAGTAGTTAGTTCGTTCGATCGAAGGAACAGAGATGAACAGGTGCACTACATCGGTACTAATCGCATAGAGCTTATCCATCAGATCGTCGAGACGATCCATGTGCTCGACCGCCTGGAAAATGAAAACCAGGTCGAAGTCTTTGCGTACGAACTCTGGAGAGCGCACATCGATCGGGTATGCGTGGTAGCCTTTTCTGATCAGCTCGGCGCGCGAATCAGGATGGTACTCGATAGCGGAAAGGGCAGTCTTGGGCAGCGCGAGCTTGTCGAGAAACATTCCAAAGCCTGCGCCGATCTCCAGTCCCTGCATGCCACGTGTGTCAAGCGCGCTGAGCTCGCGAATGGTGCGATCAAACTCCCAACGATTCGAAGCGTATCCGACATGCGGGTACGCGAGCTCGTAAAAGGCGGCGTCCCCAGCGACGAACGGTGATGCGAAACCAAACCCGCATCGCTCGCAAATCATTATCGAGCAGTCGTCGCCCTTCCATAGATTGCGCAGGTGCGCCACGAGTCGTTCGTGGCGCTCCGGGTCGGCTTCCTTGAGCACGAAGTGCTGCGCAGACTGTGCTGCGCTGAAACTTCGGAGTTCGATGGCTTGACTATGAAGGCACGCAGGGCACAAATCACTCCGTATATCGCAAAGATCACCTGCTTGGATCAAACTACTCGAGGCTCTCATGCCGGACGCGGCCACACGCCCGCGACGCGGTTGGCGAGCCAGTTCACGATCGTCGCGTTCACTTCGAGCGGCTTCTCCTGCGCGGCCCAATGCCCCGCGCGAATGACCTCATCGCTCAGGTTACGGCAATACTTGCGCATCGGATCGGCGAGGCGCGAATGCACCGTCTCGCAGATGAAGTCGTAACGCGCATGGATGAAGAGTGCGGGCATGTCGAGGTAGCCATCGTTCAGCGCCTTGTGCCCGTATGACGCATTGGTTTCGTGATTCATGTACCAGGAGGTGGGACCGGAAAATCCGTTGCGCTCCAGCGCCGCCGCATAAACGCTCAGGTCCTCTTCGCTGATGACATCGGCATCGCGCGGCGCATCGGGAAATTCGAATCCCGCACTGCGCTGTCGGCGCGCCATCGCGGTCATCGCGATTCTTCCTTCGCCGGCCGGATCGCCTTTGCGAAACGCGAGCTTGAGGAACCTGCGCGGATACGCATCCATCGGCGCGATCGCCTCGGCGAATCGCTCCTCGTAGTTGCGCATGTATTCCCATTGGCCCGCGGGGAATTCTTTTTCCGGATATAACTCGCGATCGACCAAATCGATCACGTAATCGAGTCCGTATTCGATCGTATGATACGGAACGCACAAGCTCGCGACTGCCTCGCATCGATCGGGATGATGGCTCGCGATGTTCCACACCACGGGACTGCCCCAATCGTGGCCGACCCAAACCGCCTTCGCGCGTCCCGTCGAATCGAGGAGTTCGATCATGTCACGCACGATGAGTTCCTGCGCGTAGTCGCCATGCTTGCCATGTACAGATGAGCGTCCGTAGCCGCGCATGTCGGGTGCGACCGCGCGAAACCCCAACGCCGCAAGCGCGGGAAGCTGGTGGCGCCAGCTAATCGATAGCTCGGGCCATCCGTGCACGAAGATGACGAGCGGACCATCTTCGGGACCCGCGGCGAGATAGAAGCTCGTATGCCGATCGGTTTTGGCGGTGTGTTCGGTGATAGACACTCGCGTCACCTCTTCTCAAATCATTTCCTCGGACTCCGCTTCACTCCGCCCTCGGGGCGCCTGCGGCGCGGCTTCGCCCGCTTCGCGCCTCTCTCCAGTATGGTGCCTTGCGAAAACCCTCGCGGCCCTTTTGCATCGCGAGATTCACTTGCATCGCCACGAAAATCAAGCGGCGGCGCAACTTTAGAAACGAGACGGAAATGACGGCGCCGAAAGTGGCAGCGCCTTGTGCTTAGTGACAGTTCGCAGCGGAAACGGATTTGCCCTTCATGGGAATTCTCCCCTCGAGGTCTAACCCTCGATGCTTCAACAAAATGCCGGCAGGATCAGAAGTTCAGGGACAGGCCGGTCATCGCGCGGATGAGATGGCGCACGAGGAGCCAGAACATTGCTCCCGGTAGCTTCCGCAGTGCCCAGTCACAGGCCAGAAGAAGCAGTTCGCGCAGCCTCATCCGCCGTTCCTCTTTCGACATGGTGGTCATGGATATCACCTCCTTTCCCGGGCGGGCGAATTTCAGGGCAAGCGTACGGATCAGTGTGTTCATAGGGTCTCCGGACAAGGGTTGTGGATGGGCGAATCCTTCGAGACCGAGAGATTCGAATTCTGGGATTTGGAAGGTGGTGGGTCAGTGATGAGAGGACGAGGCGGGCAATGCTCCGGCAATCTGCCGGCTACTCCAGCATGGCTTTGGCCCTCCGGGATCTCGTCGAAGACACGGTCACCCTCATAGCAATGTATCGAGCGGTCATATTTTTCACCTCCAGCTCAAAGGGATTTTTCGATACGAATTTTGCGGTTCGTGAAAGAAGTTCGTTCGCGATGATAGGAATTTGCGCGCCTTGTGGGTCAGGCGGAGCTTGGCCGCCGGGACGACACGTCAAATTGAATTCCGAATGAGATTTGTTAAAGAGCGTTCAAGGTGGGATTAACTGAGAAATCTATATTCTAAAATCGAGATGTAATGCAAGCGCAAAAAAATCGATGAGTGAGCCGGTCAAATCTCTCGCCTGCTCCGCGGCGGTTCGCTTTCGCCGCCCCCGTCCGAGGAAACCGTTTTTGTGGCGCCACAAACTGCGATAGTCTGAACTGCTACCCAATGAAGGAAGCCTGAAGGAGGCACCCGACGAATGACCCGCACGATTCCGATGCGCAATGGTATCTTCCTCGCCCCGTTTCATCCGCTCGACCAGGACCCGACTGAAGCACTGCACCGCGACCTCGAACTGATCGAGAACCTCGACCGCCTCGGTTACGAGGAAGCGTGGATCGGCGAGCATCACTCTGCCGGCTTCGAGATCATCGCGTCGCCCGAGGTGTTCATCGCCGCGGCGGCCGAGCGCACGAAGAAGATCAAGCTCGGCACCGGCGTGGTGTCGCTGCCGTATCACAACCCCCTGATGACGGCGAATCGCATCATCCAGCTCGACCATCAGACGCGTGGGCGCGTGATGCTGGGCGTCGGTCCGGGGCTGCTTCCATCCGACGCGATGATGCTCGGCATCAATCCGATGACGCAGCGCGACCGCATGCTCGAAGGTATCCAGGTCATCATGCGGCTGTTCGAGGGCGAGGTCGTGACCGAGAAGTCCGATTGGTACAACCTCGTCAACGCGCGCGCGCATCTGCTGCCGTATACCAAACCGCATCCGGAGATCGCGGTGGCGAGCGCCGTCAGTCCTTCGGGCGGGCGCGCCGCGGGCAAGTACGGATTCGGGATGCTGTGCGTCGCGGCCACCAATGCCAACGGCTTCGATGCGCTCGGAACGAACTGGGCGGTCGCAAATGAAATCGCGGAGGAGAACGGGCGCAAGATGGATCGCAGCCGCCTGCGCCTGGTCGGCCCGGTGCATATCGCGGAGACGCGCGAGAAGGCGCGCAAGAACGTCGAATACGGCATCCATAAATGGATGGAGTATTTCTCGCGGCTCAACCCGCTCACGCCGATGCCGCCGAGCGGAAGGGATCCGGTCGAGTTGATGATCGAGTCGGGCAACGCCGTCATCGGCACGCCCGAGGATGCCATCGCGCAGATCAAGCGGCTCGAAAACAAGCAAGGCGAGTTCGGCGCGTTTCTGCAGCTCGCGCACAACTGGGCGAGCTTCGACAACACGATCAAGTCCTACGAGCTGTGGGCGGAGCACGTCGCACCGGTGTTCAAGAATGCCAACGCGAGCCGGCAGGCATCGTACGACTGGACCATGTCGAACGCGATGGACTTCATGGGCCAGGCGATGAACGCGGCAGGCGCGATGATTCAGAAGCACGCCGACGAACGCGCGGCGAAGAAGGCCGCCAAAGCTGGAAATGGCGCCACCCAGGCAGCGTCGAAGTAGTCACAGAACAGATCGAAAAAGGGCGCGGCATCGATGCCGCGCCCTTCACTTACAGCTTCGTGGCGCGCTCAACGATCGATCCCAATCCGCGCACCACTTTCACGCCGTCCTCCGATACTGCCGAGGCTCCGACGACCAGACGGCTTACGCCCGCTTCTTCGTATTGTTTCATGAGGTCGGCGATCGGGCCGTCGCCGCCCGTCAGCAGCACCGAGAACTCCAGCTTGTTCGGATCGCGGCCGAAGTCCTTCGCCATTTTCTTGATTTGCGGAATGCACTCGCGCGCCTTCTCGACGCTGAGGCCGCCCGGGCACCATCCGTCGGCATAGCGCGCGACGCGTTTGAGCGCGTACTTCGGGTCGTGCGCGCCGAGCCATATCGGAGGTCCCGGCTTCTGCACCGGCTTGGGACCGAGCTTGACCGATGGAAATTTGATGATGTCGCCCGAGTAGCTCACGTCGTCGCCGCTCCACAGCACGCGTAGCGCCTCAACTGATTCGCGCAGATGTTGCCAGCGCCGCGCGAAATCCACGCCCATCACCTGCGCCTCCTCGCGAAACCATCCCGCGCCGACGCCGAGGACGAGCCGCCCCTTCGAATACAAATCGATCGACGCGGTAACTTTGGCGGTTTCGATCACATCGCGCTGCGGCAGCAAGCAGATCGCGGTGCCGATCTTGAGGCGCGATGTCTCAGCGGCCGCAATTGACAGTGCGACGAACGGATCGATCAGCCGCGCGTAGAATTCGGGGACTTTGCCGTCGCGCGAGCGCGGATAGTGCGTGGTGTAGGTGCTCGGCACCACCATGTGCTCGGCGACGAAGAACGATTCGAAGCCGAGGTTCTCGCATTCGCGCGCGATCGCGCCCGGATTGCCTGATTGTTCGGTGAGAAAAACCAACGCGCCGATTTTCATGATGCTCCTCCTGTTTTCTTGTAGCACAGACTTCAGTCTGTGATCTGAACCAAAGAAGGACACAGACTAAAGTCTGTGCTACGGCAGACAACGCGCTAATATCTCGCCCCATGGCACTCCCCGCATCGAGCCGCTTTCAGTTCACCGACGATCTCAGCATCTGTCGCGTGCTCAATGGCATGTGGCAGGTTTCCGGCGCGCATGGCCACATCGAGCCGGCGCGCGCGCTCGCCGAAATGTTCGCGTATCACGACGCGGGATTCACCACGTGGGACCTCGCGGACCACTACGGACCCGCCGAGGATTTTATCGGTGAGTTCCGTCGCGAGTTCGCGAAACGCAATGGCGCACCGCGGCTTGCGGAGATACAGGCGTTCACCAAATGGGTGCCGCGACCGGGGCGCATCACGCGGCGCATGGTCGACGATGCGATCGGCCGCTCGCTCAAGCGGATGGGCGTCGAATGCCTCGACCTGCTGCAGTTCCATTGGTGGGACTATGGCGATCCAAGCTACCTCGATGCGCTCAAGCATCTCGCCGACGTGCAGCACGAGGGCAAGATTCGTCATCTCGCGCTGACTAACTTCGACACTGAGCGGCTGCGCATCATCACCGAAGCGGGCATCCGCATCGTGTCGAATCAGGTGCAGTACTCGATCGTCGATCGGCGGCCCGAAGCTGCGATGGCGGCGTTCTGCCGCGAGCATCACATCACGTTGCTCACTTACGGCACGGTGCTGGGCGGGCTGCTGTCGGAAAAGTATCTCGGCAGAACGTCGCCGCATCGTGGCGAACTCAACACCGCCTCGCTGCAGAAGTACAGCAACATGATCGATGCGTGGGGTGGATGGGCGCTGTTCCAGGAGTTGCTGGGCGCGCTGAAACCGATCGCCGACAAGCATCGGGTGAGTATCGCCAACGTAGGCGTGCGCTACATCCTCGATCGTCCTGCAGTGGCTGGCGTGATTGTCGGCACGCGGCTCGGCGTCGCTGAGCATATCGCGGATAATGCGCGCGTGTTCAGCTTCGCGCTCGATGACGACGATCGCTCGCGCATCGAGGCGGTGCTGGCGAAGTCGCGCGACCTGATGAAAGTGATCGGCGACTGCGGCGACGAGTATCGCTAATCGATGATGGCTGCCTTCGTTAAGTTCTCCCCCTTTGGGGGAGTGTCAGAAGACCACCGGCAGCTCCAGGTACTCGCGATAGATAAAGTCGCGATGCTCGATCAGCGCCGGCGACATCGATGCGATGACCGACGGATTCTTCTCGGTGTACATGTCGCGGAAGTTCGCCGCCATCGGACATAGCTCGGGCGGCAGCGGCTGCATGATCGCGGAGAACGCCGCCCAGTAGATGTCCAGCGCGCTGAGGCGATCGCCGATGAAGAATTTGCTGCCCTTGGCCTTCTGCCGATCCATGCGCTCGGAGAGAAATTTCAGAATCGAGGCAGTCTTTACCGGCGCCGCAGCAACCGCGGCTTCGGTGAAGCCGTACTTGCCCCCGAAGCGCTTCCAGAAATTGCGCGTGCGCTCATCGGTGTTGGGATTGCTCACCGTGCCGTTGATCAGAATGTGACGCCGCTGCCATCCGAGCCCGTTCTCGCCGGCGATTTCGTTGATGGTGCCGAACATCGAAACGCGATCGTCGGCATCGGAGGGAATCAGCGCGGGCTCGGGTTGTAGGCGCTCGGCGAGGAAGAGCTGCTCGATCCAGGTCGAGCGCGGACGCTCATCGTTCCAGATCGCGACCGGAGCGCTCGCTTGCGCCGTCCACTCGATGAGCTCGCGCTGCGATCCATCGGCACCCGCCGACGCGACCGGAATGAAGGGAATTTTCTTGACGTGAAAAATTCCCTTGCACGCTTCCCGCCACGGTCCGGGCACTGCGTTTGCGCCGAGGATGAGCCGCAGGCCTGACATCGCGCGCGCCTCCGCGATGCTTGCGTATTTCAGTTTCACATCGGTGACCGCGATTTTGTCTGCCATCGTTCGTGTCTCCTGCAAGCAGCTGAGTTCGCGCGCCCTCATCATGCAAGATTGCGCGCGACTTTCAAATTGCGGATGCGCCTGCTATCGAACGGGAATCCTCGCAGTGGAGGCAAGGCTCATGGATCGTCTGAAAGGCAAAGTGGCGTTGATTTCCGGCGGCGCGCGCGGACAGGGCGCGGCCGAGGCGCGACTGTTCGTCAGCGAGGGCGCGAAGGTGGTCGTCGGCGATGTGCTCGACGATCAAGCCGCGTCGCTCGCGAAGAGATCTCAACGCGAAGGGCCGCAACGTGCTTGCGCTGCATCTCGATGTGACACGCGCCGCAGACTGGCGCAACGCGGTCGCGGCATGCGAGCGCGAATTCGGCGGGCTCGACATCTTGGTGAACAACGCCGGCATCTTCAACACTTCCGGCCTCGAGGACACCAGCGAGGAACTCTGGGACGCGATCGTCAACATCAATCAGAAGGGCGTCTGGATGGGGATGAAGGAGGCGATCGCCGCGATGCGCAAGCGCGGCGGCGGCGCGATCGTCAATATCTCATCGGTCGCGGGACTCACCGGATCGAGCGGCTCGACCGCGTATCACGGGACCAAGGGCGCGGTGCGCCTGCTGACGAAAGCCGCCGCGGTGCAGTACGGACGCGACGGCATCCGCGTAAACTCGGTGCATCCCGGCCTCATCAACACGACGATGATCGACATCATTCCGAAAGAGCAGCGCGAGTTCATTACGAATAATGTGGTGCCGCTGGGACGCGAGGGTACGCCCGAGGACGTCGCGAAGCTGGTGCTGTTTCTCGCCAGCGATGACTCGTCGTATTGCACCGGTGCGGAGTTCGTCGTTGACGGCGGCCTGACCGCGCAATGAGTGCGATGCGCACCGGAGAGGAAGTCGCGCGCGAGCTGGAGAGCTTCTATCGCCACTACATCGAGGTCTTCAATCGCGAGGACGACAGCTTCTACGACTGCTTCGCCAATCCGTATGCGGCGGTTTCGGGCGAGCGCGGTATCACGACGATCGCGAATGACAATCGCGACAGCTTCGCGCGCACGATGAAGACGCTGAAAGAGCGCGGATGGATGCGCTCCGGCATCGATCGCCTCAAGACGTGGGCGCTCGCCGACAACCTCGGCATGATTCTCTCCGACGTGACGCGCTATAAGACCGACGGCTCGGTGCTGGAGAAGCTCCGCGCATGCTACATGGTTCGTCTCGATGGCAACGCGTGGAAAATCGTGACCATCAGCGAGATCAAGGCGCCGTTCCTCGGCCCCGGCGACCTCGCGCGATCTTAGAGTTCGAAACTGAATCAAGGAGGTTTCACGTTATGGCTAAATACACATTCCTCGCGCTCACGAACCCGGTCGCCGGTAAGGAAGACGAGTTCAACGAATGGTACGACAAACATCATGTGCCGGATGTCATCAATGTGCCGGGCTTCATCAGCGGGCAGCGCTTCAAGCTTGCGGATAGCCAGTTCGGCGGCGAAGCGAGCAAGGCCTACAAGTATCTCGCGGTGTATGAGATCGAGACCGACGACATCGCGGCCACCATCAAGGAGTTGCGCACGCGTGGCGGCACCGCAGACATCACGCCGAGCGACGCGATCGACCGGAATGCCTTGACCTACATGTTCACGCCGATTCGGGAAAAGGTGATGGCGAAGGACGTGCGGCGTCCGCGCCGCGCCGCCTAAGTAAAGATGGCTGTCTTCCTTTAGTTCTCTCCCTTTGGGAGAGATTACAGTGAGGGTGCGTGCCAAGATGGCAGGCACTACATCGGGGAGGGACTGGCGATGAGCGAGCGAACCTCCAGAGAAATTCACGACCACCTTGGGCATCCGGTGGTCGATGCCGATGGTCACTACGTCGAGTTGGGGCCCGACATTCTCGACTACCTTAAGAATGTGGCAGGGCAGCGCGTAGCTGACGCATTCAAGGCGCCGCACGATTGGATCGGCAACAGCGTTCGCATGACGCCTGACGAACGTCGCGACAAAGGCATTCCGCAGGAGGCGTTCTGGGTGATTCCTGCGAGGAACACACGCGACCGTGCAACCGCGCTCCTGCCGAAGCTGCTCTACGAGCGTCTCGACGAATTCGGAATCGATTTCACCGTCCTCTATCCATCCAATGGGCTGGTAACCGTTCGTACCGACGACGAAGAGATGCGGCGCGCGACGTGCCGCGCCTTCAACATGTACCTGGCCGACCATTTTCGCGAATTTAGCGATCGCATTACGCCGGCTGCGATAATTCCATTGGACACGCCTGAGGAAGCCATCGCAGAGTTGGAGTATGCGGTAAAAACGCTGGGGCTGAAGGTTGCGATGATGGGCCATCCGGCACGCCGTCCGATCGCGGCCGTTCAACGTGAGTACCCGGACGCGGCGCGCTGGGCTCGCTGGGTCGATACCTTTGGCATCGATAGCGCATACGACTACGATCCGGTGTGGAAGAAGTGCTTGGAGCTTGGCATCTCTCCCTCATTTCATTCGGGTTCTCGCACGTTCGGTTTTCGCACTTCGCCCAGTAACTTTACCTACAACCACATCGGACACTTTGCTGCCGCTCTGGAAGCGATCTGCAAGTCGCTGTTTCTGAATGGAGTTACGCGTCGCTTTCCCGAACTGAAGATTGGATTCCTCGAAGGTGGAGTGGCGTGGGCATGCTTGCTCTACAGCGACCTGATCGGGCACTGGAAGAAGCGCAATCGTGAAGCGCTCGAAGAAGTGAATCCCGCAAATATCGATCGCGCCATGTTCAAGGATCTGCTGGTACGATACGGAGGAAAGGAGCTGGCGGCCCGCTTTGAAGCTGACCCGATGCCGCTCCAAACTTTTGACACACCCAACCCACCGCCGTCGCAGGAGCTTGACGACTACGCGCGATGCGGAATCTCCCGCGCCTCAGATATCAGGGAGCTATTCACCCGCAACTTCTATTTCGGATGCGAGGCCGACGATCCTATGAATGCGTGGGCCTACGCGACCAAAATCAATCCGTTCAAGGCGCGGCTCAAAACGCTGATGGGCTCGGACATTGGTCACTTTGACGTCATGAATATGGCGGAGGTGCTCGAAGAAGCCTACGAGCCGGTCGAGGAAGGTCACATCACGCGAGATGATCTGCGCGACTTCGTCTTCACCAATCCGGTGCAGTTCTTCGGCGAAGCAAATCGCGACTTCTTTAACGGCACATCAGTGGAAGGTGCCGCCAATCGGTTGCTGGCGAAAGGCCCTTCAAAAGAGAACTGATTACTGGCGGGCGAAGTAGTGCTATGATCCGGGGAGCGGCGCCGGTCATCGGCGCCGCGACTATTTTGGAGGGCGTGGGGTTTCGCACATCGAAAAGTGCAAAAACAAACCCATTATTCGGTATCGCAGAATAATGGTCCTTGGGCCAAATGGCAAGGAGTCGACCGCGCAAGAGTGGCAAAAACAAACCCACTATATCGAGGAAAATAAAGCCCTTTTCCCTCGCGGCTACATTATCGACATCATGTCGGTAGCGCTCCGAGCAAGACCACCTACGGACAGTTGTAAGCCGCCCGATACCCCGCTTGCTGGGCTGCATCGCGGCTAGGAAAGAGGACCCGATTGCCGGCCGACATGGTGTCGTAACTTCCGCATCCCGGCCACGCGTAAATCCTGCTCCGTCGATTGCCGATGATCTGGCCGACGACGGGCTGCGGTGAAAGGGTCGGGAACTGGGGCAGCATTCGCGTTCCTCGGCACGTCGTTTGGACCGAGAGGCTGCGTCCATATTTCATTCAAGAGGCTCGCCAGCCTGAACCCTGCCTTCGCGAGTTGATGGCCCGCGATCGTGGCGGCCTGGTCCATATACTCCGAGCTCAAACGGACCGGAGCCTGGTGGCGCCAAAAGAAGGCACCGGATTCGCACGGCTCAACCGGAATGTGAAGCGCCGCGTAGATGTCGGAGCGCGCGATTTGATTCGACTCCCATGCGATATCGTCGGTATCTCCGGGGATCCAGATATCGAGTGCTTTCTCGCTAGCGTAGGTCTGCTCGAGCTTGTGCGCCGTAGCCTCGGGCCTTCCGGAATCCATGCTGTTTTCGAGATCGCGCACGATGCCATTGTCCCACGCGTCGTGGAGATTTCTCGCGCGAGGGTATGATTCGACCTCGATCGAATTGCCGCCATGGTCCGCGTCGTTCGCGGCGTGCAATGGCTGATGGATGTCGCCGACAAAATGGATGAGGAACGCCAGATCGCCTGCCGCGCCCCAGCGATCGTAGTTCCCATCTTTGAGCCGCTTCGAGTATTCGTCGATTTTGTCAGTGACGCAGTTACCCTTGGGGCATCGTTTCGGGATGTCGGCTCGCGCGTCCTGCAGACAGATGTCGATGAAGTGCCATGGTTCGGTCGAAGGATCTTCATCGCGAAATTTCGTATCCGGAAGTACCGAGGCGCTCTCCATCGCCGATGCGATTGCTCGTCTCGCGACTGGCACGCCAAGGATGTTCGCGACGTGGGTCTGTGCCGCAGGCGTTAGGTTCTCCGCCGCTATGGCCGCGACGATTTTGTGTCCGGCGGATCCCCAGCCCCACGCACGCGTAGCGAGCAGCAACGAAAGGAGCGCAGCCACGCGCATTGTTGCCAAGAGTCCCGCTCGGCGCCCGTGCGTAGCGCTCATCGGAGCGCTACATAGGGAAGATCGTAGCCGAAAGCCTTGGGGCCCACGGCCTTCAACGCCTTGTCCGTCTTCATCAGCGGCGAACATGGCAGGCCGATTACAGTCACCCGGAGACCGGGCCGCAGAATTTCGGTCGTCACCGGATTGCCGGTTTCCGTCTCAACCAACGTGATGAGATCCGGAACCGTGAGTGCGACCTCTTCTCCCAGCTTGAGGATGAGGTACTCGTTCTTGAACGCGATCTCCGCGATCCGTCCTTTGTCGGCATCGACGCCTTCGAGTAGCACCCTTCCCCAATCGTGACCGCCGCGAAATCTCCGCTCAACGTCGACAATCTTGCCGCTGATGAATTTCCGGCCCTGCCCCGCCGCGACGATTGCCTCGACCGGATCACGCTTCGTCGCCCGCGCCGATTCGACTGCGCGACCGAGCGCGAGCGCCAGTGCGATGGTGCCGCGGATCAGCGTGCGTGAGAGCGATTCGTGATCGAACGTCGTCGTCATATAGATGAGGCCGCCGTTGTCAGAACAAATCTTGCGCAGCCGCCGTTCGACGGCGATGCCGGAAGGTTCATTAGGCGCCTCGCGATCGGCGCCCGGATGCTGAGGCGCGCTCGCGTCGAGCAGGAGTCCGCTGTCGCCGCTGAGCGCCATCGGAAGCCCGGGCGTGGTGCCATAGATCATGAAGGTGCACATCTGAATTTCCGGAAACGCGCGCCCGATGCCGTCGCCGTCGAGCAGCGGCACTCCGGTAAGCGCGGCGAGCATCAGCGGGAACATGCACTGCAAGCCGCCGATCTCTGCGGTGACGAATGCGCCGATGCGTCCCGTGAGTGCCGCAGATACGGAATCCAGACCGAGCTGCAACGCGCGCAGGCTCGGCGGCTTTTCGAGGCATACCAGCGGCGCGCCGATCGCGGCCGAGCTGATGGCGAATGCGTCAGACGGCATTTCGCTCACATCGATGACGCGGACCGCATGATCGTCGCCGAGGATTTGGCTCGCGACCAACTGCCCGTAGTAGGAATTGCCGCCGCCTCCGGTCCCCAGAAGTCCGGAACCAAGCGCCAGCGCGGTGAGATCGGCGCGCCGAATTTCGAAGCTCATCGCTCGCGCTCTCCGATGTCACCGACCGCGCGCGCGTGGACCTTGAGCGCCTCGGTCGCGAGATACGTCAGCGCCGCATCTTCGAGTTCCACGGTCCGGACGGTTCCGGGGCGCGCGCCGGCTTCTTCGGCGCGGCGGTGCGCTTCGGCCTCGGCGCGCGCGAGCGCCTCGCTGCGCGGAATACTCGAGGAGAAGGTAAGATCCGCCTCGCCGCCGACTTGCGCCATCGCCGCGCCATAGGCGTTGGCGACTGCGGCGTCAGGCGGACATTCGACGCAACGTCCGAGCTCGCGCAACAGATGCTGCACCAGCGGCGCGCCGCCACCGACAAGGATCACCGGAAGCTGACGATCGAGGCGGTCATAGTTTTCCAGCAGACGCGACAGCCGCTCGCGAAGATGATCGTCGACGCGAGCGATCAGTTTCGCATCGAGGTCCTTCACCATCGCACGATTTCCAATTTCCGCCCGTCCAGCCGCAACTGCGATATCAGTCAAGGTAAGTTGATTGCCGCCGAACACCATCGCCTCGCTGGTGATTCGAAACCCGACGCTCGCGGGTCCCACTGCGCCCGTGCTCGCATCGATCAAGCTTCCGCCGCCGACGCCGATCGAACACAGGTCCGGCATCCGGAAATTCGTCCGCACGCCGGCGATGCTGAGATCGAGGCCCGCCGGTTGCGGATAGCCGCCCCGCAACACCCCGACATCGGTGGTGGTGCCGCCCACATCGATTACGATCGCGTCGTCGAGCGACGCCAGGATGCCTGCGCCACGCAGGCTGTTGGTAGGTCCCGAGGCAACGGTAAATATCGGCAGTTGCGCAGCGCTCTCCGCGCGCATCGCGGTGCCATCGTTCTGGCTGAGGTACAGGTTCGAGGGAACCGCGGCCTCGAAGCCCTTCACGGTTCGCTCGGCGAGCGGGCGCAGCATCGCGTTGAGCAGCGTAGCGTTCTCGCGCTCGAGAATTCCGAAGCGCCCGATGCGATGCGACAGGGTGACTTGCAATTCGGGGTTTTCGTCGCGCAGCCATTCGGCAACTTGCACTTCGTCTTCGGGGTACGAGGTCCCGAAGACCGCAGTCACGGCAGCTTGGGTGATGCGGCGCGAGGCGAGGCTTCTCGCGATCCCCGCGATTTCAGCGCGATCGATTGCGCGGATCGGGCGGCCATCATACTCGCGGCCACCGGCCGCAAAGAAAGGCGCAACGTTGACCGCGCGCCGAAGATCCTCCGGCCAGTCAATCGTAGGCGGAAGTGATTCCGACACCGGACTGCCAATCCTGATCGCGGCGGCGGCTGCAAGGTTGCGCCGCTCCACCAGCGCGTTGGTGAAGGCCGTGGTGCCGATGTGTACCCGCTCGATGTCGTGATTCGCCTTGACCCGCGACATCGCATTGAGGATGCCGTCGCGTACATCGCTCGTGGTCGGAACTTTCGCGCGCTCGATGATGCGCCCGTCGCGCACCAGCACCGCATCGGTGTTCGTCCCGCCCACATCGACGCCGACGACAACTTTCATCGCAGCATCGGCCAGAGGCTAAGCGCGGTGTCGCCGAACATCCAGCGCTGCTCATCGGCGCTTAGGAACGCGAGATGTTGCTGCGCGAACTCCACGAAGCCGCGATAGGTGCGGTCGTTGCTCGCCGGAAAGTTTGTTCCCCACATCAGACGATGCGCACCGAACGTATCGACGAGGCGGCGGAAGAAATCCGCGCATCCGCGCTCGCCATTTTTCGCCGCAGCCGCAATCGTCCACGAGGAGAATTTTCCGTAGAAGTTAGGGAAGCGTGCGAGGTCGAACAGCGCCTGCTCCTTTTGAAAATGCGGACCGTCATCGAGGCGCGGCATCCCAAGATGATCCAGCGCGATGCGCAACTCGCCATAGCGCTCGAGCACGCGCGCAAGCCGCGGCACCTGATGAAAGTTGGTGAGCACACATACCGGGATGCGAAGCTCCGAGGCGCGACGCCATAGCGGATCGATGCGCGGATCATCGAGCATCGTCTCGGGCTCGGTCCACGTGACGACACGGAGTCCCTTCACGCCGCGCTCATTCACCCAGTATGCGAGCTTGTCGGCGGCATCGGGCGCGGTCGCATCGACGATACATACCGCGACGCACCGATGCGGATGGCGCGCGGCAGCATCGGCGACGTAGCTGTTGTCATATCGATACGCGCCGAATGCCTGCACGAGGATCGCGCGCTCGACGCCCGCGCCATCCATCAGCTTGAGGAATTCCTCGACCGGCAGATCGCGCACCCAGTCCGCGGGTCGCGGACCCAAATCGCGCGGATAGCGGCGTTGATCCTCGGACATGATGTGGCAATGACTCTCGACCATCATAGTGCACGCCGATAGTACATTCGGGCGTTTTTTGATAGCGATCAGTGTGAGGGATCCTACGATCCACACACGGAGGGAACGATGATCGAGGACACCAATATCCAAATTGACGAACCGAATCGCTGGCGCCTGGAGACCCCGGGCCATCGCGGATGGCCGCGCACCGCGCGCCCCGACGATCCGAATCGCTACCTGATGATTTCCGCCGATTGTCACGCCAACGAGCCCGGAGGCCTATGGCATCAGCGGCTCGACAAGAAATATCACCCTCGCCTGCCGCGTATCGAAGTCGACGAGAAGGGGCAGAAGTGGGTGGTCAATGAAGGCATGCAGCGCTCGCGTCTGCTCGACAGCCGTCTCGCGGGCGAGGACCACGAGCGCAATAAATCTGGCTATACGCCCGAGCAGCGCATCGCCGATCACCGCCGCGACGGCATCGATGCGGAGATCATGTTTCCCAACAAGGGCCTGTCCGTGTGGGCGACGACCGATCCGGAATTCGGCGCCGCGCAGTGCAAGGTGTGGAACGACTGGGCGTGGGAGACCTACGGCCCGTACAACGATTTCATGTCGCCGATCGCGGCCATCATGACGGCCGACGTCAACCTGGCGATCGAGGAAATCAAGCGCGTCGCGAAGCTAGGATTTCGCGGCGTCAATCTGCCGTGCAAGCCGATCTTCGGCGCGCATGACGCGCGTCATCCGAACTACAACATGACGATGTTCGATCCGATGTGGGAGGTGATCCAGGATTGCGATATCACCATCACGTTCCACATCTCGACCGGACGCGATCCGCGCGCCGCGCGCAAGGACGGCGGCGCCATCATCAATTACGCCGCGCATGCGCTGTCGCCGACCGTCGAGCCGATCGCGTGCCTGTGCGCCTCGGGCGTGCTGGAGCGGTTCAACAAGCTGCGCTTCGCCGGAATCGAATGCGGTATCGGATGGGTGCCGTGGGCGCTCGAAGCGATGGACGAGGCCGCGCGCAAACATCATATGTGGGCGTTTCCGAAGCTCAAGAAACTGCCGAGCGAATATTTCCGCGAGCATGGCGCGGCGTCGTTTCAGGATGATCCGATCGGCATCGAACTCGCCGAGCGGCACAACCTCGTGAACAACTTCATGTGGGCCAACGACTATCCGCATCATGAAGGATCGTGGCCGCATTCGGCGCAGTCGATCGAGCGTCAGATGGGTGAGCTGAAGGAAGAGAGCCGCGCGAAGATCCTCGGCCTCAATGCGGCGCGGATTTTCAAGTTCGACGTCGATGCGTTGATGAAGCGCCGGAGTTTGCCGGCGAACTAGGGAGCGCCGGTCAGTCGACGACCGCGAGGAAGTCGCACTGCACCAGCATCGGATCGGGGAGCTGGTATACGAGCGTATGCCGCGCCGGACGCGACTTCGCATCGGGGAACATTTTCGTCCAGTGCGGATCGATGATCGATCGCGCGGCGCGATCGCGCACCCATATCGTCATCTTGAGAATGTCCTCGGTGGTGCCGCCACCGGCCTCGACGACTTTCCGCACATTGGCGAACATAGCAACGACTTGCGCCTCGAGGCCGTCGGGAATTTTTCCGGTCGCGGTATCGAGTCCAGCGATGCCGCCCGACGCGATCAGGTTGCCGATGCGCGAGGCGGCTGGAATCGGCGTGGCGCCGTGCCCGAATCCTTCGACCTCGATGCTGCGTCGTTTGCTCATGACTGATGCTCCTTTACATCCACCGCGCGAACGCGAGGCCGATGCCGGTGCCTGCGGGCGTGCGATAAACCGGCACGTACTCGAGCCACGTAACCTTTACGCCGTCGAGAATTCCGGCGACTGCAATCCAGTTGCGAATCTCCGACGAGCCGGACTTCAGCACCTTGACCGGAAGCCGGCATAAATCGGTCCCGTCGCCGCTCTTCAACGCGTCGATGATTCGACGATCGAGCGGCTCGTTGGTGACGAAATGACTGAGCCCGCCCGATGCGACCACCGCGACGCGCCTTTTGAGCGTGCTCGCGTCGATGGCGGCACGAATCGCGCGACCGATCGCATAGCATCGGGCAGGCGTCGGCTGGTTGGGCGGATAGTAGGTGTTGAGCAGGACAGGAACGATGCGCGCTTTGACCTTCGCCATCAGGCGCGTCATGACGAAGCCATATGCGTGTCCAAATCCATGCGTATCGGGTTCGCTGACCTTGCCGCACGCGCCGATGTCGACGCCGCTCTCGATGAGATGCTCGATGAGGCCGCGCGCAAACTCGCCGTCGCATTCGAATTCATGATGCTGATCCATCGCGTAGGCCTTCGAGAGCACGCGCATGAACTCGGGATCGCCGATACGGCGCGCGCCGAATGTGTGCGAGGTCGCCGTGTCACCATAAAAGATCGAAATCGCGGGAAGATTGCCCGCGTCGAAGAGTTCATGCTGGTCGTCGCCCACGATGAGCACGACATCGGGACGCGCCGCCGCAAGGTCGTCGGCCAATCGATCGAGCGACGCCTGCACCAGTTGCGATTGCTGCGTAAGATGGTCGAGGCTCGCCTCGCGCTCGTAGGATCGATTGAGCCGCGCAAGCTCGTCATAGGTGCGTAGGTTGCCCTCGAGATCGTACAGCTCGGGATTGCTGCGATCGCTGATCGCGCGCTGCTCCCACATCGGCGCTTCGGTGGCGACCAACGGACTGTGCGAAGTGCCGAGTCCGAGTACCAGTTCTGCCATATTCTTACCTGCGACTCATCGCGCGCGCGGCGGCAACAGGCGCGCATCCTGAAAACGCTTGAACCATTTGCGCAGCATGTCCTGCGTATCGATGCAGTCCTGAAAGCCCGCCTGCCGCGCCTTGATCGTGCTCACCAGCATCGGGCGAACTCGCGCGAGCGAGGCGAAGCACGCATCGGCGAAGTAGAACGACTCGCCGACGAACGCATACAGATTCGTCGGCGCGCGAAGATTATACTTGCGCACGATCGCGGCCCACTCGGCCTCGCGCTTAGGCATCTCCTGTGCGAGCGAGATCGGCTCCGGCGGGCAGGTCTCCATTCCGAGCGCGTCGGCGATCGTAGGCCACAGCTCTTCCCACGACGCGACGTCGCCATTGGTGATGTTGAAAATCTCGTTGCGCGCGGCAGGCGTTGCGGCTGCCCATTCCATCGACCTCGCAAGGAGATCGGTATCCACCATCTCGAAGACCGATTCCATCGCGCCGGGAAACGGCAACGGCAAACCCGCTTCACGCCGCAGTGCAGCATACACGCCAATCGCGGGAATCAGATTCAGATTGCCGCCGATGGCCTCGCCCATCACGATCTGCGGCCGCAAGATGGTCCAGTACCATCGCGCGCCGGCCTGCTTCGAGCGCAGGTAGTCCTCCTGTAGCCAGTAGAAGTTCTCATGCCGATGGCGCGGCGCGCGCTCGCGGGCCGGAATCGGAATCGGGCCGAGATGCGCGCCGTAGGCTTTTGTTCCTTGGAGTAGGGTGACGTGCTCGAGGTTGCGCGCCGCCGCGCTGAGCGGCTCGAAGAGGTTTTGCAGCATGGTCAGGTTCTGCTGCATCTGATCGCGATCGCGCCATCCCTCGATGAGGCCGGGCTTTTCGGTGAGCGCCGCGTAAACGAGATGCGTGACATCGGCCATAGTGCCGAACACTTCGCGGCATCGGCGCGCATCCTTCAAATCGACCGAGATGAAGGTTGCACGTTCGAGACCCTCCGGCTGTCGACGCGAAACCGCGACAACATCCCAATCATCCCGCTTCGCGAAGTGGCGGACGGCGCCGAAACCGACCAGACCCGACGCGCCCGCGATGAGCACCTTCTTTTTTCCGTCCGCCATGTCTGTCTTCTTACAACCTTGCGCACAATCTTGACAATGCGAAAGGGAAGTCGCATGTCACATTGAGAAGCGAGCATGCGCGCGCCAGACGCCGGCTAGTGGAGGAACGGATGCTCTCCAAAGAAGACAACGAACTGTTGTGTCGGGTCGGTCCGGGAACGCCGATGGGCGAGTTGATGCGGCAATACTGGATTCCGGCGTTGCCGTCGAGCGAGTTCCCCGCCCCGGACTGCGCGCCGAAGCGCATGCGTCTGCTCGGCGAAAACCTCGTGATGTTCCGCGACAGCAAGGGGCGCATGGGCGCGATGGCCGAGGCGTGTCCTCATCGCGGCGCGAGCCTCTACTTCGCGCGCAACGAGGAGTGCGGTCTGCGATGCGCGTATCACGGCTGGAAATTCAACATCGATGGGCAATGCGTCGATCTTCCGACCGAGCCCGATGATCGCATTCGCGAATCGTTTCGAAGCAAGATGAGAGCGAAGGCCTATCCGTGTCGCGACGTGAACCACATGGTGTGGATTTACATGGGAGCGCGCAAAGAGCCGCCTCCGTTTCCCGCATTCGAGATCAACACGCTGCCCGCTGGATTTCGTCGGCAAGCCCAACATCATGATGGAAGAGGCGAACTGGCTGCAGAACCTCGAGGGCGATCTCGATTCCGCGCATCTCGATTGGATCCATCGACGGCTCACCAAGGACAGCCCCAAGCCGCCAGTCGGCATGCAAGGCTTTTGGAATCCCGATCGGCGGCCGCCACGTCTCGACGTCGTCCCGACTGAATACGGCGCTTTCTACACCGCGAAGCGCAGCCTCAGCGAAGTCGAGGAGTGGCATCGGATTAATCAGTTCATCTTCCCGTTCCACAGCATGATCACGATTGGCGCGCCGAACGTGATCGGGCTGCGCTCGTTCGTGCCGATCGATGACTACAACGCGATGCTCATCTCGCAGAACGGACAAATCCATAAGCCTATGCGCGAGGAAGAATCGATGATGCGCGCCAACGTCTTCGAAGAAGTTGGCGGATACATCGAGCGCACCAACGATCCGCGCAGTTACTTCCTGACCAAAGCCAATAAGCGCAATGACTTCATGCGCAATCGCGAGGTCGAGAAGGAATCGATGTTCAATGGCGTGCCGTTCGTCATGAACCTGCAAGATCGTGCGATGACCGAGTTGATGTGTGACGCCGAGGGGCAGCCGATTTACGATCGCACGCAGGAGCACCTCGGATCATCCGATGCGATGGTCATCGCGGTGCGCAAACAACTGCTGCATGCGGTCGTGCGGCTGCACGACGGCGGCGGCAGTTCCGGCGAACGTCGACAATGTCATGCTCGATCGCGTGCGGTCCGCGTCGTTGCGTCTGCCGGTGGGCGCCGATTGGAGAAGTATCAGCGAGGCTGCGCGCAATGCCGACTCGGGTCAGCCTCCCGCGGCCGACTTGCCATTGATCATGTAGAGGTTGGCGTCAGACCTTGGCGCGACCGGATAGCTGTCGGCCCTTGTCGAGCGCCGCGTAACCTCGAGTCGGCGCCGCCATCAGGAAGCGATAGCCCTCGCCAAGGATGCGTTCGACATTGTTGGAATCGACATGCGGATGGCCGACCGGAACATTCTGCTCCTTGCAAGTCTTGACTACCTGAGCCATCGCTTCGAGCAGCACCGGATGATCGTACTGACGGGGATGACCTAGCTCCTGACTAAGGTCACCTTCGCCGATAAGTATAACGCCAATGCCCGGAACCTTTTTCAGGATGTCAGAGAGATTCGCGATTCCTTGCGTGTCCTCGATCATAAGGATGACGAGAATTTCGCCATGAGGACTCAGCGGCCACACATCGGCGCGGCCGTAATACTGCTGCTGACTAACGCCCCAGTATCGAACCGCCGATGCAGGACCATCGCCGCGGATGCCGGCGGGCTCGTACAGCGGTGCGGACTTAAGTCGCGGATAGCGGCAGGCGGCGACGGCATTGTAGGCCTGATCGACCGTGCTGATGTGCGGCCACACTATGCCATAAGCGCCGAGGTCGAGGGCTTGTTTGGCGAGCCACTGATTCTTCTCCTCGCCATTGGCCGGAATTCTTACGATAGGTGTCACGGCGGGAGCTAAGGAACAGGATTGCACAATCTGTCCACGATTGAGCAAATACTGGAGCGAGTCACGCAGGGCACGGATGTCCCACGGATTATGTTCCATTTCGAAAACGATAGCGTCGTATCGGGAAGTGGACGCGGCGAGTGCCGAGTCAACGTCGGCAGTGACGAAAGTACTGAATGCGGGAACACCTTGTTCGAAGGCGCGGATGACACCGTTGAGGCGCGGAATTTCAGCCATCGTTCTTTCCTCTGAGGAGCCGCATCGTAGCATAGGGAGGACATATGATCATCGATTGTCACGGACACTACACCACCGCGCCGCGCGCGCTGGATCTCTATCGTGAGAAGCAACTCGCGCACTTCAAAGATGTGTCGCAAGCTGCTCCCAGTACCAACCTGAACATTAGCGACGCACAGATTCGGGAGAGCGTGGAGAAATTTCAGCTCAAGATACAAAAGGAGCGCGGTACTGATCTCACGATTTTCTCGCCGCGCGCGTCAGGCATGGCGCATCATGCGGGGAACGCGGCGACGAGTCTCGATTGGGCGCGCGTCTGTAACGACATGATTCATCGCGTATGCGCGATGTTTCCCAACAACTTCGTCGGTGTCTGCCAGTTGCCGCAATCGCCGGGCGTGGCACCCTCCAACTGCATCGGGGAACTGACGCGATGCGTCGAGGAGCTAGGTTTCATCGGATGTAACCTGAACCCGGATCCTTCGGGCGGCTACTGGACCGATCCGCCGTTGACCGATCGATGGTGGTATCCGCTGTATGAGAAGATGGTCGAGTTGGAAGTACCGGCGATGATTCACGTCAGCGCATCGTGCAACCCCAACTTCCACACCACCGGAGGGCATTACATTGCCGCCGATACGACAGCCTTTATGCAGTTGCTTACGTCCGATTTGTTCAAGGACTTTCCGACTTTGAAGTTCATCATTCCACATGGCGGCGGTGCAGTGCCTTACCATTGGGGACGCTATCGAGGTCTCGCGCAAGACATGAAGCGTCCACCCCTGGCAGAGCTGGTGATGAACAATGTCTACTTCGATACTTGCGTCTATCACTTTCCCGGTATCGAGCTGCTGACGAAGGTCATTCCAGCCGACAACATACTTTTCGCGTCCGAGATGGTTGGCGCCGTCAGAGGCATCGATCCGGAAACCGGACATCACTTCGATGACACCAAACGTTACATAGATGCCGCGCCGCTAACCGAGGCGGACCGGCGAAAGATTTACGAAGGCAACGCGCGCAAGGTCTACAAGCGTCTGAAGATCGGCGCATCGTGATCATCGCCGTTGCTCGTCATTCGCGTCGAACCAGTCCGGTGACACCCGCGATGAGCATCGAGGCGAAGAACCATCCGAGCAGGATGTGGAGCCACAGATACCATCGCAAAAAGCTGCCAAGCCATAGCGGAGCTGGCGCGAGCTTGTCGCTAAACGGCAAGAGCAGCGGAGTCGGAGCGGCGTTGGCATCGGGCATCCAGTGTTCCGCCATGCGAAGATTTACCAGCGGAAGAAAACTCTCCAATGAGTAGACGAATGGATTGAAGCTCTGGTACGGCGCCGGCGTGTACTTTCCGTTCACCCCTACGATTACATTGGAGTTCCGTCCCCACGAAAACAACATAGTTCCGAGCAGCACGAAAAACGCGATGTACCAAAGCGCGCGCAGCGGCTTGTAGCCGTATCCCACGGTGAGACGGAGTATCCAATGTACTATCCGCTGCGTGAAGCTGAGGGAACCATGACGCAGGCGCGCGTTTTCCATCGCGATAAGGACGTTGCCAGCACCAGCGTCATCACCAGCCTCGCGAAGCACCTTGGCTAGTTGCCGATAGGGCTGAGGAACAAAGCCGTTGGGCTGTCGCGCCAGCCATTGAAGGCGTTTGTCCGCGTCGGTTGGACCTTCGCCAATTCTTTCATAAACGAAGCCGTCCAGTTTCAAATTTCCCTTACTTGGCCAGCTCTGCTCATCATCACCGAGTTGTCCCACCGAAGCGTGCCTCAAATCCAATCGGACGGAACTGTTTGATTCCAGGTGGCGCCAGAAGAACGCTCGTTTCACGGTTGTGTTCTGCAGAATGAGGCTGCTCGCCTCGCCGAAGTGAGCGCCGCTAAATTCCAACTGGCCGCCGATTTCGGCGCCGTTCAAGAAAAACTCGCCCTCGACGTGAAAACCCTCGCGCAATAGTACGGACCCATTTATGATCGCGCCGTCTGCACGCAATCCGGGAATCCGACTGGCAGTTAGATCCAGCCATCGGAGATTTGCGTCGATCAGCTGGAGAGGCACTTCGAACCTGCACGACCTGAAATAGAGCGGTACTGAGACGGTGACCGCTTCAAGGTTCAACTCCTTCTCGTTGGCTGGGTCCCCAATCTTCGCCGCATGAACCTCGATGCCATGCGGGTCGACGCGCTTGCCGGCGTCGATATCGACGCAGAGCCATCTGATGAGCCGCGCGCGGACCGTTCGATCCTTGCCCCATTCGGCGGCCTTGGAGGGATCATTGCCAGGGTCGTCATCCTTGTCGCTCGGGCCGCAGTATGCGCTTTCGCCACGCGCCACGGCGCGTAAAACTTTTTCCTCGGCCGCGCTCAACTCGCCGAATCTCGCGCGCGCCTCGGCGAGCAAATCGTATGGAGGGTAGTCACTCATCGGTTTTGGCAAGCGTAATGATATAGCGCCCGCGAATCGCCCTGCGCAACGCAACGGACTCGGACGCAGGTCGTATGCAAGAACAACTTCCGCCTTGAGCCGAGACGAGAATGCACACACTATAACCAACACTGGATGCAAGGATGTCGTCGCCGGAATTTTCCAGCACCAAATACCTGCTCATCATCGCTGCCGTTGCGCTGATGCTCTGCGGAGCGTTTGTTCGATCGGGTGCGGCTGCGGAATCCTCAACTGCGCCGCAGGTCGAAGGCACCATTGATGATGCGCTGGGACGACCAATTGCCGATGCCCAAGTGGGCGTCAAAACCGCCGACGGCCACATCGAGGTAAGTACGGTAACGAATCGCGAGGGAAAATTCGTCCTGAACATTTTCCCCGGCGCCTACCAACTCACCATCACGAAGGAAGCATTCAAATCCGCTTCGGTATCGATCGTGGTTGCCGCGAAAAAACCCATTGCTCCGATTGCGCTCACGATGGACGCGATGGAGCCACTGACGCTGCAGATCCTCGCGCCGCGCTTCGAGCGTGCACTCAATGATCTTTCATCGGAAACCGGCAGCAGCGCATACCATTTCGATCGCGAATCGATTCAACGCATGCCCCCTGGAGAGAATTCGACCCTCGCGCAGGTTCTACAGCAAGCGCCTGGCGTCAGTCAGGATTCGTATGGTCAGGGGCAAGGGCAGATTCATATCCATGGCGAGAACGGCGGCGGCATTCAGTATCGTGTCAACGATGTGTTCCTTCCCGATGCGGTCACCAGCTACGGCGAGATATTCAGCCCGCGCTTCGTGCATAGCATCACGCTGCTCACCGGCGTCTTGCCCGCGGAATTCGGCTTTCGCAATGAAGGCGTGATCGACATCCACACCAAGGACGGATGTATCGACAGTGGCCCGGACCTGAACAATATCGAGCTATTCGGCGGCGATCGAAATACCATCGAGCCGAGTTTCGAGCTGGGCGGATGCAAGGGGAGACTTAGCTACTATGCGAGCGGCTACTACCTGCGCGATGATCTGGGCCTGCAATCCCCGACCGCGAGCGCGTCGCCCAATCATGATCATACCGACCAGGGACAGGGATTCGCGAATCTCTCCTATCTCATAGATTCGCAGACGCGGCTGTCATTGCTGACCGGAAGCGCGGTTAACTTTTTCCAGATTCCGCCCGAACCGGGTCTGACTCCCTCATACATGCTCAAAGGAGCACCGGACCTTCCATCATCGGATGTCGCCGAGAGTGAACTCGAGCAGAACTACTTCGGCGTGCTCGCGCTCCAGGGCGCCGTTGGCGAAGATATCAATTATCAGCTCGCGGCCTTCAGCCGGTATTACGCGCTCAACTACTCTCCCGACCCGAAACTGGATCTCATCTACAACGGCGTCGCGGGCAAAATCCTCCAAAGCGGATGGATTAACGGCTTGCAGGAAGACACCGACTACAAGTTCGACCCGCATCATACGATCGGCGCCGGATTCTATGTCAGCGGCGAAACCATCGAGTCGGACGATCACGCGCGGACCTTTAGCGCAAATCCTATGACCGGGGTGCAAACCAGCACGACTCCGGAAAGTATTGTCGACGATAACCACCAAATCGTATGGCTGCTGGGTTTCTATCTGCAGGACGAATGGCGACCGATCGAGAACCTGACTATCAATTTCGGCGCGCGATGGGACTGGATGAGCGCCTTTGTTACCAGCAATCAGGTAAGTCCCCGCATCGGCGCCGAATATGAGCTCAGGAAGGGCAGCATCCTCCATGCCGGCTATGGGCGCTACTACAAAGTGCCGCCGTTTGACCAAGTCGCACTCAGGACGGTGCAGAGTTTCGCCAAGACCACTAATGCTGAACCGGTCAACAGCGGCAACGACAAAATCGGCGCGGAGACCGACGACTACTTCGATGCGGGCATCAGGCAGCGCGTCCTCGAACATCTGAATGTAGGTCTCGACGGCTTTTACAAGATCGGCCACGACCAGCTCGACCTCTCACAGCTGGGCAGCACGGTGGTAACTGCGCCGCTAAGCTATCGTCATAGTCGCGCATGGGGCTCCGATTTCAGCCTCGCATATCAGCAGCAAAGCCTGACCGCATATTTCAACTTCTCGTACGCGGTGCTGCAGGCGCGCGAGATCAGCGCGGGCGCGTTTCTCGCCGACGATGCGGCTGAAATCGGCTACATCGCGAAGCATTGGGTGACGCTCGACGACAACCAGACGTTCACCGGCTCGGCGGGTGCGGCCTACAAGTTGTGGGGATTTCTGTTCACGACGGATGCCCTGTGGGGCAGTGGTTATCGGCGCGGGTTCGCGAACACGGGCGAGTTGCCGCCGATCCTCCAATTCAACGCGGGCATCGTGCGAGGTGTGAAGTTGCCGTCGCTTGGCGAGGCGGAATGCCGCCTCAGCGTGATTAACCTGTTCAATCACGTCTATGAGATCCGCAACGGCACCGGCATCGGCGTGTTCTCACCGTCTTTCGGTCCGCGCCGCGCGTTTTACGGGGGAGTCAAGGTGCCATTGACGATGCCGTCGCATCCATAGTCACAAGAGTCCAATCGATCTCCGCTGCAAATCGCTTGGCCGCAAGTCGGCTGGCAGCAAATCAGGAGGCGTTCTTTTTCTTTTCCGCCCAGCGCCGCCGCATGGCTTCGGCGAGCTTCTTCCGGCCCGCAGGGGTTATCCCGCCACGCCGTTTGGGAGCGGACGTCTGGCGGAGGGGGCGGCAGTAGTTTTTCCTCGCCGTTCCGCCCAGCGTCGCTTCATCGCCAGCGACAAGCGCCGTCTGCCGGCTGCAGTAAGACCTTTGCGCGGTGGTCGTCCAGGCCCTTTGGTCTTCGCAACGCCAACCACGACCTTGGCTTCATCGAGGAGAGCAGCGATAGCCCGGCCAAGTCGGTCTCTTTCGGACTTTAACTCGTTGACTATTTTGTTCAGGTCCACTGGTCGCTCCCTGATCGCTTTAGATGGGGGTAAGTATGCTTCTTCCAGCGAGAAACTACAACTACCCACTTAGATATTTATGGTAACCGGTCTAAGTGCGACTAGGACGCGTCGGTCAGGTACCTGAGAGTCTAGCGAAAGGGCGAGCGATAGGAACGATGAGGGCGGCATGGGTCGCCCTCATCAACGGAGCGGCTATCGAGTCGATCGCCAGTCGCTGCTTGCGACCGTTGACTCGCTGGTAGTAGAGCTCACACGTGCGGCGGGCTGGCCTGCCGGTGGGGCGACTACATCAGCATAGTAAGAGATAGTCGCCGGGCACCATTGCCAAATTCCTAAGGTAAGAATCTCCGTGACCGAGGCAGGGACACAGCTAGTTTTGTCAACAGTCACATCGCGATTCACTAGCTGGGTCGAGTGACCGCAACGGTTTAAGTAATCCTCGGGTTCAATTGGATGCAACTCGGTGTGTGGCGAAACGAAGGCCACCGCTGGAATCGGGATCACGGCGATCGTTGAATCATCGATATTCTCCGACCCCTGGCAGTGAGCCACAACGTTGGGCGGCGCGGTCGGGTTATCGTGCACCAGCGAGTAGGTGCAGCCGGGCAGCATACCCATAGCCAGGAGACCTAACGGGACAAGAAAGGTGGTGTTGTTTCGAAGTCGCATGATTGGTCCTCGTGGAAGGCGCGGCGCAAAGCCCATGAAGACGAACGCCTCGGGCGCGTCGCGGAAGTGGAGCCCGGATGAGATATCTCGGGCATCAGGCGAAGTTTTAACCGCTCAAAGACGCAGCGCAATACGGTCGCGCGCAACTGCGATGGAAAAGCCCATCAGACGCAGGCCGCGTAATTTTTTACGGATTGCGACGTGTCGCTTGTCACATAAGTACGAATTTGCAGTGCAGAGTGCGCGTCAGTGCATTTGAAGAGCGATTTCGTCGCGATTGCAGTTCCGCCTTGCGGCCACTGCTGAACTCTCTTACCCGAGCATTTCCACGCCTCCGGTAACCATCGCCAATACCGTCGCGCCGTTGCGCGTACTTACGGTATGAACGCATCCGTTGGGCCGAAAGTTCATATCGCCCGTCATCACCTCGCCCGATTCATCGGCGTTGGAGCCCTCGATCACGAAGATCAACTCGTCGCCCACGTGACGATGCTTCGGAAGCTTGGCTCCGGCCTCGAAGCGGACCAAAACGGCGCGGCGTTTGGTCGCCTTGTCGATCCAGATCGGTTTCTGGCGGACGCCGGGCATCGCATCGGCCCATGCGATGTTGCTTAGCACGATTGTCTGCGACGGCGGCGCATCGCCGATCGCGCTCGCGGATTCAATACCGCCGCTGATAATCGCGAACACTGTTGCCCCCGTGGCGCTGGCGACCGAATGCACGCATCCGTTAGGACGATAGCCCACACTACCGGCCGCGGTGACGCCTGATTCATCGGAAATCGCCCCTTCGATCACGTACAGAAATTCATCGCCGATGTGCCGATGCATCGGCAACACTGCCCCGGGTTCGAAGCGGGTTAGTTGCGCACGCCGTTTCGAGGCGGGGTCGGACCATAGCGTCTTGAGCTTGATGGTCGCCGACATCGGCTCCCATTTGCATTCGCTGACTCGAATGATTTGCGATGGATTGTCGGATTCGGCGGCCATGAGTCATCCTCCCTATGTGTCGAATTGCACTATGCGCCTGCGCGCGAGACTTTTCCAAGGCGCTCGAAGGTATCGGCGCGCACATGCTTCCTTCGAACTTCATCGGCGACGAACTGTTCGCTAATCGCACCGATGTCGATCGCCTCTTTCAAAAGTGCAAAGAAAAAGTCCACCTGCTTCGGATCGGGATGCGGCTGGTAGTTTCCCAATGGCGGCGCCGAGTACCAGGCAAGGCGCTGTCTTATCAGCATCGATAAGCTCGCGCGAACGTCGGGGGTATACGGATACGACCCGATGAGTCCGAGATCGAAATCCACGGGAAGTCCGGTCTTCCATGGCTGCGTCAAACGCGCAGTGTTGTGAAGCAGCTTCGTATGCTCATTCAGTGTGTCGAGATGATTCCATCCTTCTTCGAACAAACCGATGGTGTCAGGGTTCTCGCCAGACAGACGCAGACATTCGTACAAGTCCAGCTTGAGAGCGAAGATATCATCGATCATCTCGTGCCACCGCCAATGCTTGAGACGTGCGCAATCGAGCAGCATTATTGCGGTGCTGTAGAAACCGTCGCTGCGGGCCGCGCACACGATGGCTTTTCCCTTCATATCGCGTCGCAGCAACTCAGACACATCGCCGACCGCGAAAACGTCCGGGTCGATAACCAATGCCCTTCCCTTGAATCCCATAAGCTGCGGTACCATCAGGCGTAGCGGACCGAAAGACTGAAGGTCCTGGTTGCGCCAGATACAGACGCGACCGACCCACAGATATGGCCGACCATTGCGGCCGCGATATAAGTACGGCGTCGATTCGAGGCGCAGTAGGCGAATATCGAATCGGTCCGGGCACTTCGATCTGCTTCGTAGCGAATACTTGGAGACTTTGGCTGCCAGCAACTGCTTGTCGTTGGTATGTATGAAGACGATCGGTTTCACGCTGCTAGTTTGGCGCAAGTGGCGCAGTCGACTGGCCGATTTTTCCCAGATGATGCCGCCGCTCGAGGTTCTTAACCAGCGTCTTCTCGATGATCTTCTCCAAGATCCTGCCGACACTCCCTTCGATGATCCGATTCATGTGACTCGACTGCGTGAGTATGCGCGCACGATGGTCCAGTCGATAGTTTTCATGAGTGCGAAAGACTTCATCATCAGGATCGAGTTGCCACTTCCGGCAAAAGTGCCGCAGGCTCGATTGGTACCACGCCTTACTCCATCTCAACAGGAAGAATGGAAGATCGGACCAACTGAGAGGCGGCGGCGATAGATAAGTAACCGTAGCGGCACTCTCGACATAGATTGAATGGTTCGCGTTTCGCACCGCCAGGCATAGGTCGACATGGTCGAAAGCTGCCCGAAAGCCTTCATCGAGCGGGCCGAAGCGCTCGAAGGCTGCGGCTCGGACCATCATGCAGTGAAATTCGACTTCATCACGCGCGCTATGCCCGACCAGCGCGCGCACCTTATCCGCCGGCTCGCCGCAGTGCAGATGCTTCTCGTGCCAACGCCGCCGTCCGTGCTCGTCGACGATGCGCATCTCGGCGCCGGTGGTATGAACCTCGCGCGCGCCAGGGGCGCCGATGCAATACAGGGGGCCGACCACCCATGCTCCCGTCTTCTCGGCGCATTTGACCATCGCGTCGATCGATCCCGGCCACATCTGAACATCGTTGTCGATGAACAATACGTATTTGGTGCGCACCTGCGGGAGCGCAAGATTACGTGCCGCGTTGCCGGTCAGATAATGATCCTTTCCGATCACCCTTATCCTGTCCCTCATGGCAAGATCGCGTATGAGGTCCGGCGGTGAATTGCCGTCGACGTAAATGATTGGACAGTTGGGCGCGGTCGAGTCCAGGACGCTCTGAAGCGATAACCGGGCGCGGCCGAATTGCTCGCGCGGGACGATGATTACGGTGACGGACGCCGACATGATGGAAAATCGTTCGAATGCGACGTTAACCGATCGTCCCGACTCCATCAAACGACGCTTCTTGCAAACGGCCCCTACTTGCGCAGGCGATGTAAACCGGCATAGTCATCCTCGCGGTGCGGACTACGAGTCTCGCGAGTCTCGGATGACAGAGCGCAACAGCGACATGGATCGTCGAAGCGAGCGCGGCCGGTTCCTGGATTTGTACTGGCGCTTTCATTGGTATGCGCATCTGGGAAAGCAGGCGGTCCTCAGCCGACAATTTCCACGGATGGAAAAGACCCGCGTGCGGATTTCAGCCCGAGTCGCACGCTATCGTATCCCCATCAGCCGCTGGCAGCTTAGATTCCACCTCCGGAGAAACTTTGCGTTCGAGCAACTGGGCGGCATCGATTTGCGAGGGCTCAACCTGCGGGGCGCTTCGTTTCGCGGCGCCAATCTCAGCGGTGCTATGATGGATGCCCATATCCTGCAAGCCGACTTAACCGACGCGGTGCTGCATCACGCGACTATCTATGGGTTCGATCTGTCGCATCTTCCGAAGGGGATTGACTTCGATCGCGCCCGTCTTCGTAACGTTCGATGCAGCGATCGCGCTCATTCGAGCGCTCCACATTTGCGCGGCGCGAACCTCGCGGGTGCAGACCTGAGAAACGCGAACTTACGCGACGCTGACCTGCGCTCGGTCGATATGCGCGCGGCGGATCTCCGCGGCGCGATTTTGCGGGGCGCTGACCTCGGCGGGCGCGCCAATCTTCGCGGTGCGAACCTCGAGGGCGCGACATTGTATGGTGCGAATCTAGCGTATGCCGATCTGATCGGAGCCAATTTGCGCGATGCGGACCTGCGCGATGCCAACCTGTGGCGGACCGATTTGCGGATGGCGGACCTGACCGGCGCCGATCTCCGTGGCGCGATTCGCGAAGAAGCTGCCGAGCAAGGCAAATGAAGGCCCGTTTCCAACAGCGTTGGCGTTACGATAGTCTCCGTGAAAGGATTTCTATGGGCGCCGCGACATCAAACTTTCAAGAAGTGGCCGAGTCCGCGCGTCTGAGCCGTCCCCTCGACAAGTTCGCGATCCAGCTCACCGTTTACTGCAACCTGAAGTGCAAGATGTGCAGTGTGTGGGAGGTTCGTAAGCATGGCGTTCCTCTCGAGCTGGCCAAGGAGTTGCTGAGCGACGCCTACAAGCTCGGGGCACGGATGTTCATTCCAACCGGCGCGGAAAGCTTCATGCGCAAGGACTTCGTCGAGATCGTCGAGTATGCCCACGCCCTCGGCTACTGGCATCAGTCGATCGTTACCAACGGTACGATGATCGGCGATGAGGACCTCGAGCGCTTGTCGCGTTGCCCTTCCATCAAGCTGAACATCTCCATCGATGGGCCGCGCGATATCCACGATGACCTGCGCGGTGAAGGCAACTTCGATAAATCGGTGGCGACGGCGCGCGAATGTATCAGGCGCGGGATCGATGTCGGGCTCTCGGGGGTCATTCTTCGCGAAACTCTGCCACACGTAAAAGCGCTCATCGATCTGGCCGCCGATGTCGGAGTCAAAGGAGTCTCTTATCAGCCTTTCCAGACCGAGATTTCCGGTCTCCACAAAGATGTCGCGCGCTTTTCATTGAACTCGCTGGAGCACGATGCGATCGCGACCGCCCTTAAAGAACTTTCCGAGTACGCGGCGCGGCGCAATATATCGATTTACACCGAACCGCTGTTTGGAGAAGTTCCCGACTACCTGCTCTACAACAAGCGTCCCATCCCGAGTGGTGGATGTTCCCTTCCTTCGAGTATGGTGCTCGTCGATTGGCGCGGTAACGTCTATCCCTGCTTCTTCATGATGCATAGTGAGGACATCATCGGAAATGTTTACCGCAGCCGGTTGCCTGAAATCTGGCATTCGCGCGCGCATAAGCAACTTCAGATGCTGGCACTAACCGAACGTTGTCCCGGTTGTTTGGCTGCCTGCTCCGATGTGCGAAGCTTTGCCGGCAACGCACACTAGTCGGTGGCTATAGTTCTCGCTCAGCACTAATCATTCGATGATGCCTTTGCCGGGAGTGAGCCTGCCATACTTCTTCGGTAACTATGGGCATGACCTAGCGCCAAATCCGTTGTCGGGGCGGGGGCCGCGTCATATCGATCCAACCAAAATCTACAATCCGCTCCTACGAGCTCATGAGCTTGGTTATCGGGCAGTGCGAATCTGGTTATGCGAAGGCGCGGAAGGAATTCTGGTCAACCGCGGCGTCATTACCGGTACGCATCCGGTGCTCGTCGAATCGATCGCGATTATCCAGGAAAGCGCGGCGCTGTGCGGCCTCAGGCTTTATTGGACGCTACTCGATGGGCATTCGTGGGAGCGCACTCAAGATACGGTATCGCGCGCGATTCTGACCGAAGCGGAACAAACTTCGCGATTTGCAGAATTGGTAGCTGCTCCTCTCGCGTCACGCTTCGATGCGCGTTTGACCATGGGGGTCGAGGTCGTCAACGAGCCAGAAGCTTTGATGATGACGGAAGGCCGCGAATTGAGGCATCATAGCGGCCTCGCGATCAAAACCATCGCCGATGCGATCCGTTCCGCGCGTCCCGGCACTATGGTCACCGCCGGTGCGGATCGTGCGACTCTATCGATGCTGTGGAGCGCCGCGCCCGCGCTCGATGCCATCGATATTCACGTGAAAGCAAATCAGCCATTGCCCTCGCGCGCCGAGATAGCAGAGGAGCTGCATCTTTCCACGACGGATAGCGAATCGATTCCATTGATCGGCGGATACCGCGGCGATCTCGCATCGCATCCGCATCGGGGGGATTACAATGCGATTTTTCAGTGGCGTCTCGCTCCGGAGCGGTAGCTCCTCGCGTCACGGTTTTCGCGTGACATCCGGCCGAAACACCGATGACGGAATCAGGATTATGCGATGACGCAGCGCCCCTACAAACGCCGCGACAGTGAATGCCACGTTGGTGACGTAGTGGACGATCGCGAGTTTGACCTTGGCTGAAGGCAGCATCGTAACATTCCGAATGTCGGCCAGGTAGCGCGGCGCCGCCCACGCCAATCCTGCGACCGCGATGAGCGCGAGCCACCAGTGCCCGAAGCACGCCGCCAGTATCATCAAAATCATGAACGCGTTGACGAAATAGAAGTCATTTGGAAATGCGCATACCAGAATGGGAAAGTGACTGGTTTCGAAGCGGCCGACCAATGTATGGTTGCGGCCATTTAGCCAGTACAGGAACACGCCACGAATGCCGGTCTTCGCGTATGGATAACCGACGTACAGACCCCATCCCCACATCTGCGTAATGAGGCCCCAAAGCGTGCGGCGGCCCTTGTGCCTGACGACCGCGTCATCTTCGCGCCATGCGATCCACTTCGGACTCATCGCCACTCGAAAACACAAGTCCACGTCTTCGGATTTGGTCGCGTTGAGGTCGTACATCCCGACGTTGCGCGCGCATTGGCGTCGAATCGAAAGGTTGTTGTTCGAGAAGTGGAAGAAGCCCATCCGAATCGGACGCGCGCCCGCCTGATTGCGGCGGCTGCTATCGGAGAAAAGCGGCAATTCGATGATCATCCTACGTTGCAGGCCCTTATGATTTGGCAGGCGTTCATGATTTCGTATGATGGAAAATCCGGTAGTAATTATCGACGGTCGATCGATGCTGTGCCGGCTGGTGGCGGACCCATCCTCCCACCACACCAATGTTTTCGGCGCGCAGGAATCCGCGCTCGACCGCGGCCAGCCATCGCGGCTCGCTGATGCAGTCGTCGTCGATGAAGGAAATAATCTCGTTGGACGCGCTGTCGATGACCATGTTGCGCGCAGCCGGAATGTCCGCGCGCTCGAGAAACTTGCATTGGATCGGCAGGCGCTCGCGAAACCGTTCGATCACTTCCTGGGTGCGATCAGTCGATCCATTATCGACCACCAGAACCTCATCGGGCGGTCGCACCTGATGCGTCAATGACTCCAGCATCTCCGCGAGATCGCCCGCCCGATTGCGCGTGATCACTCCTACCGTGATGCCCAAGTGCGCGTGCGGAGGATCGACCTTCACAGCGTCGGCACCAGTCAATTCCTGATACATGAACTGATGGAGGCAGTGATAAATGTTGTTCGCGTCCGTCTTACCCAACGACAAATCCCCGTACATGCATCTTTGGTAGCGCTCGAGCTCGCTGAGAAAATCCGCGCACTGCGGATGTTTGTGGCGCAGGTATGCGAACAGATCGTGGTTGCGCTGGATCACTGTCCACTCCGGTCCACATGCGGCCTGGGCGCGCAGGATGCGCAGCGCGTTCTCGATTACCTCGCCCTCATCCTCGCGATAGATGCACGGATGCGGCAGCTTGGTAACTCTGCTGTCATTGATGCGGTACAGGTTGGCGAGCGCATGAAACATTTCGGTCGCCGTCGCCTGCTGCTCGGCCATTACGACGGCTGACGTTTCGAATTCCAGGCTTTCGCTGAAGGCCGCCGCGTACACATTCGCGAACTGCAGCGGATCCAAAGGAATCAGATCGACAAAGGTTGGCTGGCGCGAAATGATGAACAGGAAGCCATCGGTTGAGACAATCGCATTCTCGTCGGTCGGAGGCCGTCGCCCGATGATCTTGCGCAACCGCAGGATGCCATCGTAGGGCGCTTCGCGAAGTTCCAGCATCGGTATCCGATCGCCAATGGGGAAATAGAGCATGCGGGGACCAAACCCGATCGGCACCGACGGGATACTACGCGTGTCAACTATCTGATCGTTTACAAGCTCCTGCGCGAATGAAAGCGGTGCGGGCTCGTCGGCCGAAGCGTCGGAGGGAAACCGCACCTGCTCAATCTTCTGCTTCGGTCCGCGCGAGGAGATCCGATCCATGATTTGCCGGCTCAGCGCGAGCTGGAGCGAGAACATCGCATTGGGATCGCCGGCCCGGAAAAATACCCGCGTGTCGTCCTCGTCAAGGAAGGGCAGGTCCAGACGTTTGCGCATCGCGCTTGCAAGCTCCGGTAGATCGATCAAGTCGGCCAGCGCGATCAACTTCGTAAAGATGCGCTTCCAGAATATCTGCCGCCGCGCATGACGTGGATCGGCGACCAGCGAAAATCGCAGCAGCGTGTCGATTTCCCCCAGCACCTCGCTGCTGGTGATAGGACCCCTTACGATGCCCTCGGGCAGCTCGCCATACAGCGGCACCAAACGGCGCTGCTTATATCGGACGCGAAACGATTCCGGCGCCGGAAAGCCTGCGGCGATATCCGAGAGATAGATCAGGTTGGCTTCCTTTTCCGGCCATGCGCCGAGGAATCGGAAGATGTACTGCTCGCGTTGATATATATGGGCGATCTCGCGCGCGGACGCGTCGGCGCGGGTGACGCTCTCATTCAATACGATGATCAGATCGACGTCCGATAGCCCAAAGGTCGGCCGCTTCTCGAAATACGATCCGCTTCCCATGATGCAAGACACCGCGGGATGACTTGACAGCGCGCCGATTACGCGCCGGACCCCGAGATCATAAATGCGGCTGAAAACGCTCTTGAGCGGGGTGCGATTCAGAAGGAGAACGATCGCCTGCAACAACCAGGTCACGCGCGAGTATCTACCTCCGGCGATGGGGCGCTAATACAGTTCCGACGCCATCGCGCGGTACTCAAGGTCACAGATTTTTTCACCGCCACTGCTTATAGCGCAGCCCGCGATGACGACGCGAGGGCTTGCGATTCAGACGCGTCGCGTTATTGTTGGCCTCGGCTACGCGGCTCACCCCTCAATCGAACCGCGCCATGGAGGGCACTTCATGTCGGGACATCTAAGCTCCAAAGAGATTCGCAAGCGCATTGGTCATCCGGTCATCGATGCCGACGGCCATTGGCTCGAGTTCGGTCCATCGATCAATGACTACTTGAAAGACGTCGCGGGCGACGGAGCGGTCAGTTCGTTTCGCCGCCGCGGCGGCTACGTGGTGAAGTCGCTCGCGATGACGCCCGAGGAGCGGGCACAAACGCGCCGCGCACAAGAGGCATTCTGGGGCGTGCCTGCGAAGAACACGCTCGACCGCGCGACCGCGATGCTGCCGCGCCTGTTGTATGATCGCCTCGACGAGTTCGGCTTCGACTTCACGGTGCTGTATCCGACCGCCGGCCTCGCGATCGGCTACATTCCGGAAGACGAGATTCGTCGCGCGAGCTGCCGCGCGTTCAACATGTACATCGCGCATCAGTTCGGCGAATTCAGCGATCGCATGACGCCCGCCGCCGCGATCCCGATGCATACGCCGCAGGAGGCGATCGACGAGCTGGAGTACATCGTCAAGGAGCTCGGGCTCAAGGTCATCGTGATGACGAGCATGGTGCCGCGCCCGATTCCCGCGCTTGATCAGAATTCCGGGCAGAATCCCGAGATGCGCCGCTACGGAACCTGGTCGGATGTATTCGGCATCGACAGTCCTCACAACTACGACCCCGTATGGGCGAAGTGCGTCGAGCTCGGCGTGATGCCGACCTTCCACGCGGGCACCCGCGGCGCGGGCTATCGCACGTCGCCGACCAACTTCGTCTACAACCACATCGGGCACTTCGCCGTTGCGGGCGAAGCGGTTGCCAAGGGTTTGTTCCTCGGCGGAGTGACGCGGCGCTTCCCGACGCTCAAGTTCGCCTTCCTCGAGGGCGGCGTCGGATGGGCGTGCGGTCTCTATTCCGATTTGATTGGGCATTGGAAAAAGCGCAATCGCCACGCGCTCGAGGAGGTTAATCCCGCCAACCTCGATCGCTCACTGATGCGGGAGCTGTTCGAGCGCTTCGGCGGAAAACAGCTCGCCTCGCAACTCGACGCGAGCGCGATCTTCGAAGGCCTCGGCGCGACCGGTACCGGCAATGTGAAGGACCTCGACGACTTCTCGGCATGCGGCATCGAGCGTGCGGAAGACATCCGCGATCTGTTCACTCGCAACTTCTACTTCGGATGCGAGGCTGACGATCCCATCAACGCGTGGGCGTTCAACTCGCGCGTCAATCCTTACAAGGCGCGCATCAAGACGCTGCTCGGCTCGGACATCGGCCACTTCGACGTGGTCAACATGAACGAGGTGCTGGAGGAGGCTTACGAGCTGGTCGAGGACGGACTTATCACCGAAGAAGATTTTCGCGAGTTTACTTTCGTCAATCCATTGCGCTTCTGGGCCGAGGGCCGCCCTGACTTCTTCAAGGGAACCGTTCTGGAGAGCGAAGCCGCAAGCGCGCTGCGCGAAACGGAACCGGCTCAGCCTACGGCATAAGACGTAGCTGCGTTGAGTTCCTGGAAGAGTTCGCTCGCAGCCTATGCCGATCGGCGGGTGATGCTGATCCTGCCGCTCGGCATCGCGAGCGGCCTTCCCCTATTGCTTACCTTCTCGACGCTATCGGCATGGCTGGCGACCGCTGGAGTGAGCCGCTCCGCCATCGGCGCATTCGCGCTGGTCGGCACGCCCTACGCCTTAAAATTCCTATGGTCGCCACTTATCGATAGGCTTCCGCCGCCGATACCTATCGGACGACGGCGCGGATGGGGCGTCACCATTCAGCTAGGACTCATCGCCTCCGTCATCGGTCTGGGATGCTGCGACCCGAAGCGTGACCTACACCTGGTGGGCGTGTTGGCAGTGCTGGTCGCGTTTCTGTCGGCCAGCCAGGACATTGTGATCGATGCGTATCGCGTCGAGATTCTCTCGGAAGAGCAACAAGGTCCCGGCGCCGGAATGATCCAGACCGGCTATCGCATCGGAATGCTAATCGCAGGCGCCGGCGCACTGATGATCGCCGCCAGCGCGGGATGGTTCGCCGCCTACGCCATCATGGCCGCGCTGCTCGGTCTCGCGATGCTGGTATTCCTTTTCGCGCCGGAACCATCGGTGCCTGTGGAAATCGCCCCGCCCAAATCGAACCGATGGAACGCGTTTCGGCATTGGCTCGCGACGGCGGTAACCGGACCCTTTGCTGACTTCATGCGCCGCCCGCTATGGGCCGGCATTCTCATTTTCGTTCTCGGGTACAAGCTAGGCGAGGCGATGGCGGGCGTGATGGCGATGCCGCTTTACATCTCGCTCGGCTTTTCGCTCGACCAAATCGCTACCGTGTCCAAGCTGTTCGGATTCGTCGCTACCGTCATAGGAGCGCTCATCGGTGGAGTCATAACTACCAGGCTCGGAGTGGTGCGAGCTCTGGTCCTATGCGGCTTACTTCAGTCGGCCGGCAATTTGTTCTACGTGCTACAAGCAATAGGTGGTCATCGGCTCGACTACCTGGCCCTATGCGTGGCGGCGGAGAACCTCACCGGCGCGATGGCGGGCTCGGCGCTGGTCGCCTATCTCTCGGACCTATGCTCGCCCGACTTCACCGCGACGCAATATGCCTTGCTCTCTTCTCTGAGTGCGGTCGGACGCACGATGGTGGCATCATCAGGCGGTGTGCTGGCAGACAAACTAGGCTGGGTTCAGTTCTTCCTGCTCACCACGGTAGTCACGATACCTGCGCTGGTACTGCTCTTTTGGATTGCGCGACGCGGAGCGGCACTTCCACACAAAACTAGCGCGCCAGATAGCCTCCGTCGACGAGTAGAGGACACCCGGTAATAAACGAGGCTTCGTCGGACGCCAGGAAAAGAATCGCGTTGGCAATCTCGTCGGGCTGCGCGTTCCGTCCCATCGGCTCAGCACTCCGTGCCGCCCGCCAGAAGGCGGCAACCTCCGACGCAGTCGCGCGTTGAATGATGTTCGTCTCGACATTGCCTGGACATACGCAATTGACTCGAATCCCATCGGCCGCATAGCGCGTGGCGAGCGACTTGGTGAGCTGCAACGCGCCGGCCTTGGTAATGTTGTAGGCAAAGGTGCTAGCGCTTTCCATCTCCTGGCCTACAAAAGATGAGATCGAGGCGAGATTCACAATCGATCCTTTCTTTTGTTTCAGCATGTGCGGAATGACGTGCTTGCAGCACAGGAACATGCTCTTGAGATTGATGTTCATCAACCGGTCCCATTCGTCGACCGTCATATCAGTAATGTCACGGGCCATATGAATGCCGGCATTGTTGACCAGAACATCGATGCGGCCGAACGTGGACATAGCTTGCTCCGCCAATCGGCGCGCGGTGTCTTCCTCGATAACGTTGCCAGCGACGGCGCGAGTGTTGTCGCGTCCGGCCTTGGCCACGACCGCATCGAGGCCCTCGCGGTCGATGTCATTCAGCACCAACCGCGCACCTTCGCTCGCAAAACGTAAGGCGGTGGCGCGTCCGATTCCGCTCGCTGCGCCGGTCACGATGGCGATTTTGTCTTGAAGCCGCATCGTCGATCTCCTTAGGATAGGATTGTGCCCGAACTACCTGATGTCAGCGTCTATGTCGAGGCGTTGCAAGCGCGCATCGTCGACCGAAAGTTTGTCTGCGCGTTAGTAAAGTCACCGTTCCTGCTGCGCTCTGCCCAACCACCGCTGAGTGCAACCTATGGCAAAAAGGTCCGGGAGATTCGCCGTATCGGGAAGCGCATCGCGATAGGAGTCGAAGGAGACTTATGGCTGGTACTCCATCTGATGATCGCCGGCCGGCTTCACTGGGACATCAAGCAACCGAAACTGGGCAGCCGCAACACGCTGGCGGCATTCGAGTTCGAAAACGGATGGCTATGGCTTACCGAAGCCGGCACGCAGCGGCGCGCTTCGTTGACGGTGATGGAGCGGGAGGAGGGACTGCAATCGCTTAGCGCTGGCGGAATCGAACCTCTCGACGCAACCCTCGATGAGTTCGGCGATGCGCTGCGTGCGGAGAATCATACGCTTAAGCGATCGCTCACCGATCCGCACATCTTCAGCGGCATAGGCAACGCGTACTCGGATGAAATTTTGCATCGCGCGCGGCTATCACCGGTTGCGATGTCGCAGAAGCTAAGCGATGAGGAAGTCGCGCGCCTGCACGATGCCACGCGCGCGATACTCATTGAATGGACCGAACGATTGCGCGTGGAAGCCAAAGGTGGATTTCCCGAAGGCGTCACCGCATTTCGTCCCGAGATGGCGGTGCACGGGCGTTATCGCCAGCCATGTCCGCGATGCGGCGCGAAGATCCAGCGCATCCGCTATGCAAGCAACGAGACCAACTACTGCGCGCCATGCCAGACCGGTGGCCGCTTGCTCGCGGACCGCGCGCTCTCCCGTCTGATGCATCAGGACTGGCCGCGCACCCTCGAGGAGTTAGAGGACCTCAAGAAGCGACGCGCGCAATAGGGTCTCTAGTTCTTCGCCTGCTTCGACTCCTCAAGCTTCGAATCGATCGCGCGCTGGATGACAAATGCACGGATCGCCGCCGCTTGTTTTTCATTGAGGTTCTTGGCGAACGACACCATCCCCTGATCCTTCTTCGTGCCCCTCAGCACGATGTTGTACCAGTTGCCTTCATCATGTAGCACTCTGCTGTAACGAAGGTCGGGATTGATTCCGCCGCTGACGACATCGACGCCATGACATATAACGCAGTTGCGCCCGTATAGCTTCTTTCCTTCCGCGATAGTGGCCGTGCTGGCGGTCTGTTTAGGTGGATCCAGCACCTTGGCTTCTTCCACAGGCGGAGGCGGCAAGCTTGCCGTGCCACCAAGCTTATAGACCAGCAATCGGCTGATGTTACGCTGCGGTCCTGAAATCTGGGCAAGCCCACCACCTAAGATGGCATAGCTACCACCCCATCCTACCAGCGTCGCAACGTACTGTTCGCCGTCGACTTCATAGGTCATCGCGCCGGCGAGGATGGCAGTTTGGGTAGGCGCCGACCATAGCTTCTGACCGTTGTCCGCCCGATAGGCGGCGAACTCGTGCGTCGCATTGCCCTGGAAGACCAGATTTCCTGCTGTGGTCATGATACCGCTGTCCCATGGACCCGCGTACTGATAGCGCCAAACCTCTTTCTGATGGACCGGATCCCATGCGAGCAGGAATCCCTTCTCACCCTTTAGCGCGTTCTTGAACGCTTCCCCTTGGCCGGCGGTTACCTTTGCGAGATCGATGGCCATGTTGTTCCCGACAGTGGTCCGCTTGAAATTCTTGTCCGTCTCGAATGCAAAACCTTCTTCCTGTGCCGGAATGTAAACCAGACCAGTCTGCGGATTGAATGCCATCGGCTGCCAGTTATGCCCGCCGCTCGGCGCAGGTATCGCGGTGAAAGGCTTGCCGGTCCTGTCGTAACGCGCTTCCGGATTTTCGATCGGACGTCCGGTCTTCGGGTCGATACCTTTCGACCAATTCACCGGCACGAAGTTGTTCGCTGAGATCAGCTCTCCGGTCTTACGATCGAGAACGTAGAAGTAGCCGTCCTTGCCGGCTTGCATCGCGACCTTTCGCAGCTTGCCGTCGATAGTTAAGTCAGCCAGCACGACATCTTGAGTCGCGTCGTAATCCCATACGTCGCCGGGAACGACCTGATAGTACCATGCGTACTCGCCGGTCGATCCTTTAAGCGCGATGATCGATGCGATGTACAGGTTGTCGCCGCCGCCGGGACTGCGATGCTTCTGGTCCCATTCGACGCCATTGGCAGTGCCGAAGTACATGATGTCGAGATCCGGATCATAGGAGATTCCTCCCCATACAGTGGCGCCGCCGCCTTCCTCCCACCATTTGCCGGTCCACGTCTTTGCCGCCTTCTCCATCGCCGGACTTTCGAATCCTTTCGACGGATCGCCGGGTACGGTATAGGTGCGCCATAGGAGCTTGCCGGTCGCAGTATCATAGGCCGACATGTATCCGCGCACGCCATACTCGGAACCGCTGTTCCCGATAACGACCTTATCGTTAAAGACGCGCGGTGCCGACGTGATGGTGTAAGGCTTGGTCCTATCGACGGTGTCGACGCTCCATACCGGCTTGCCGGTAGCTGCATCGAGCGCGATCAGGCGTCCGTCGATGGTGCCGACGTAAACCTTCCCCTTCCACACTGCGACCCCGCGATTGACTGCATCGCAGCACACATGGATCAGGATTTCGCGCCCCACCTTGGGATCGTAAGCCCATAAGAGCTTGCCGGTCTTGGCATCGAAGGCCTTCACCATGCTCCATGCGGTAGTGATGTACATCACGCCGTCGACGACGATCGGCGTCGCCTCCTGTCCGCGATCGGTATCAAGGTCGTAGTACCACGCCAGTCCGAGATTTTTGGCGTTGTCCGCGTTAATCTTGTTGAGCGGGCTGAAACGTTGCTCGCTATAGGTGCGGCCATAGCTCATCCAGTTGCCGGGGTCTTTGTCGGCATTGATGAGCCGCGTCGCATCGACCTGCGCAGGCGCCGAAGGTGTCGCGGCGGCTGCCGCAGGAGGCTCATTAGACTGGGCACGGGCGGTTAAGTGTAGAAGTGCGAACCCGCCGATGGTCAGCACTATTGCAGCTACTGCGAGATGACCGGTCTTCGCAATCATCGGATGTGTATCTCCTTAAATGTCGCGGCATCGTATGAAAATTCGATGCGACCTCAGCGCGCAGCCGCATGACGATCTTGCCCCGGCACAGCTATGCGTGAAGGTTCGCGGTATCGACATACCACGCCGTCGCGGAAAGTCCATACCCACCTGACCGCTGTAAGGATTCAGATTCCATCGCGCGGCGGGTGTAGAATGCCTTCCGTGGCGAATGAAGAGCCCGGCGAGTTGCTCTCGATCGAGGGGCGCGAGGTCCGCGTCAGCCATCCCGACAAACTTTATTTCTCGCGCGAGACGAAGCTCTCGAAACTCGATCTCGTTCGCTACTACCTCACCGTCGCACCCGGCGCTCTCAACGGAATCCGCGATCGTCCTATCGTGCTCAAGCGGTTCGTCAACGGCGCCGAGGGCGAGGCGTTTTACCAGAAGCGTGCGCCTGCTCAACGCCCCGCATGGTTGAGAACGATAACTCTGTCGTTTCCTTCGGGACGCAAGGCAGAGGAAATCGTGGTCGACGATGCGGCTGGTCTGGCGTGGATCATCAACCTGGGATGCATCGAGCTGCACCCGCATCCAGTGCGGTCCGGCGACCTCGACCATCCGGACGAATTAAGAGTCGACCTCGATCCCGGTCCCGGCGTGAACTGGGCCGACGTGCGCACCGTTGCGCTGGAGGTCAAGTCACTGCTGGAGGAGATGCGACTTCGCGGATGGCCCAAGACCAGCGGTTCGCGCGGGATACACATTAATGTGCGAATCGAGCCGCGATGGACGTTTAGTGAAGTGCGTCGCGCCGCGCTCGCGCTGTCGCGTGAGGTCGAACGGCGAGCGCCCGCGATCGCCAGCTCGAAGTGGTGGAAAGAGGAACGTCACGGCGTCTTTCTCGATTACAATCAGAACGCGAAGGATCGCACGACCTGCTCTGCGTATTCCGTCCGGCCGCTTCCCGACGCTCGTGTGTCGGCGCCACTTCGAATGGGACGAGGTTCCCGACTGCGAACCGGCCGACTTTACGGTCCTGACGATGCCGAAGCGCTTCGCGGAAGTTGGCGATCCCCATGCGGGCATCGATGCGGCCGTGGGTTCGCTCGAAAACTTGCTGGAGCTTGCGGCAAAGGACGAAGCCGCGGGCCTCGGCGATGCGCCATGGCCGCCGCACTTTCGCAAAATGGAGGGCGAGCCGCGACGAGTTGCTCCGTCGCGTGCAAAGTCCATCGGGGAGTCTGGCGCCGCATCCAATCCGAAGAAGCCGCGCACGAAGATGCCGCTCCTCGTGATCGCCAACTCGCCCAATCGCGACGCCGCGCTCGACTGGTCTGGAGCGATGGAAGAGCAGATATCCCGAGGCCGGGAAACATCTCGCGATCGATGATGTGTTGGTCGACTCGATGCGTGGCAGGTCATCGACATGGACCCGTATTCGCGTGAATCTCCGGCACGTGCCCGAAGCGCTGCGGCCGGCACAAGAAACGCCCGATCCCGATGACGATCCGACGCGCGAATGGCGCGTGCATCGTGACGCGAAGGAAGATTCGTAGGCGCTCAGCGGCCTTCACGAAAAATCGCCATCAGCTCCTGCGGCGGAACTACTTCGAGCTGCGCGTATGTACAATCGCGCGGCTTCTTGTCGGTGCGCCATCTGCGAAACTGCGCCATATGACGAAACCGCGCGCCCTGCATGTGCTCGTATGCGACCTCGACCACCAACTCCGGACGCAGCGGCTCCCACGACAGGTCCTTTCCCTGACTCCATCGGCTTTGCGCGCCGGGCATGCGATGACCGGCTTCGCCGCCGGTGCCTTCATACTCGGCCCATGCCTTCCACGGATGATGGGCGAGCGCGTCGCGACGATACGGCGCGAGGAAATCGACGAGTTGCCGCCGCTTGTCCTGGGTGAAGCTCGCGCACACTCCGACGTGTTGCAGCGCGCCCGCGTTATCGAAAAGTCCTAACAGCAATGAGCCGATCGCGGTGCCATGGCTTCCCTTGTGCCATCGAAAACCGGCGACGACGCAATCGCAATCGCGCTCGTGCTTGACCTTGAACATCACGCGCTTGTCAGACTCATATGCGCCTGAAACCGGCTTCGCCATTACGCCATCGAGGCCGGCTCCTTCGAAGCGACGAAACCAGTCCGATGCGACGTCCAGGTCGCGAGTCGCCGGAGTGGTGTGGATCGGCGGGGCCGCTGAAGCGAGCACCGACTCCATCCGCTTGCGCCGGAGCTCAAATGGCTCGCGCCGCAAATCGTGCTCACCCTCGCAGAGCAGATCGAAAAAAACGATCGATGCCGGTATTTCGCGCGAGAGCAGCTTAACTCGCGAGGCCGCGGGATGAATGCGGAGCTGCAACGCCTCGAAGTCGAGCCCATTTTTCGCCGCGATGACGATTTCACCATCGAGTACGCATTGCGAGGGCAGCTGCGCCTTTATCGGCTCGGCCAGCTCCGGGAAATACCGATTCAATGATTTGGTCTCGCGGCTCTGAATGAGGATTTCGTCGCCATCGCGAAAGACCAGCGCGCGAAACCCATCCCACTTCGGTTCGAAGATCCAGCCTTGGCTCGTCGGCAACTCGGCAATCCGCTTCGAAAGCATCGGCAGGATCGGCGGATTCACAGGAAGATCCACACTTCGATTGTATGTGCGCGGATGAAGATGCGCGACGGCTGGCGGCGAGGAGCGTTGTGCCCACATAAAAAAGAAGCGCCGGAGGCTTGATTGCCTCCGGCGCCGCTGCGCGTCAGGAAGGGCATCTCAGAAAGGATTTTGTAGAAGCGCGAAGTTGTAGGCGTTCAGCGTGACCGTGTTGTCATCGACCGCCAGCAGCTTGGCGATGCCATTGCCTTCCGCAAGGCGGAGCCCGAACGCGCCGCCGTTGACCGGATCGACCTGGAGGCTCATCACAAATGTGCCCGCCGGCGCAGACATCGTCGCGGCGCTCGGCGTAAATTCCACAATCTGGCTGGCGAAAGTCGCCTGCGGATTGATGCTATCCGCATTGGCAGTGAGCAGATCGCCATTGGGCGCGAGCACCAGCCCGAGCGGGCCGTACAGATGCGCGGAGTCGTTGTACACCACGGTGCCCGTTCCGTTGTCGCTCATCGTGGTGGAAGCGTCGGCGACTGCGAAGATTTCGTCATTGCCTTCGCCTGCGACATAGAGCGTGTCGGTCTTCGAGTCGTAAGCCAGGCCCGCGGGTCCGATCACGATCGAAGCGGCAGATGGTCCGGCGGTGTATCCCGATCGATCTGGACCGGCTCGCCAATCTCCATCATTCCTCTGTGATTGAAGCTGATCTCATAGCGCACGATGGTGCCCTGGAAAGATCCGGGAGCGCCCGGCACCGGCGCGAGGCAGTTGGCAACGAAGTACTGCACGGTGTCGTTCTTCATCACGTTCACGGTCGAACCCCATGGGCCGTAGATGCCGGGATGCGTGCCATCGCCGACCGGGATGGTTCCGACCTCATCGCCTTTTCCATTGATGATAAGCACCGGGCCGCCATGAACTGTGTTCGAGGTTCCATCGGTCGTCGGAACCGTTCCAGCGAGGATGAATCCTTGTGCGATGATATCCAGCGCGTTGGTGAAGCCGGTCACTCCCGCCGTCGTGGAGTTGAAGAAGAGCGAGGTCTGCCCATCGGGCCGAATGCGCGTGATGGTCGTTCCGAGGCCCTGGGTGCTAACCGTGTTGCCATCCATTTCGGTGGTGTTGTTGTAGTTGGACACCAGAACATCGTTTGTTTGAAGCATCCCGTGGTCATTATTGAAATTTTGCGGAACGAACTGAATGCCGTAGGGATTCGAATCGCCCAGGAGGCCTGCGGAAACCGGAACGCCGCTGGGGGTCGTCCGCGGAAGCACCTGCAACTGCGAACCGTTACTTCCAGCAAACGCCACGCTAGATAAGCTCACCGCCAGCCCTATGGCGAGCAATCCGCCCAAGATCGGCTTCATGACGCGCGCGGTATAATGGCCGAGCTTCCGTCCTGATGCAGTTTCAATTGCGTGATTTTTTCGCTTGTTAGTCATGACTACTTCTCCCTGTGAATTATTTTTTTGCTTGTTTGCGTGTTCCGTTTCCTGACACGCTCGGAGATTAGGGAGCACTGCCGTTAGGTGCGATGGACCATCCGTTAGAACTGCGTATGGCGCGCGTATGGTTTCCGTGAGGATGGCGAACTTTCCGTAACCGAAGCCGATCGTGATAGAGTGCCCGAGGTTGTCATCGAGACCATGATCGACATCGACTACTAAGCGCGGGATTTATGGGGGCGGAATCGCACCTGCTTTTTCCTCCGTTTCGGCTCGATACTCGAAACGAGCAGCTTCTGCGTGAGCAGGAGCTGATCCCGCTGCGCCCGAAGCCCTTCGCGCTCTTGCGATATCTGGCCAGTCATGCCGGACGCCTCGTCACTCACGAAGAATTGCGCAAGGCAATTTGGCCCTCGACCTTCGTCGGTGAAGGTGTGCTCCGCCTTTATTTGCGCGAAGTTCGGGCCACGCTGGATGACAACGCCGATGCGCCGCGCTTCATCGAAACCATCCCGCGTCGCGGCTATAGATTCGTGGCAGAGGTTACGCGCAGCGGCGATGTGGTGCTGCCCGAAGCGCCGTCAATCGAGACGCCGCAGAAGTCTGCCACACCGATCGGGCGCGACGGCGAACTCGCGCGACTGCGCTCCGCGCTTCTCAAAGCGTCGACCGGGATGCGCCAGGTAATTCTGCTCAGTGGCGAAGCAGGCATCGGCAAGAGCACCATCCTCGAGGCGTTCCTCGCGAATGCCGGCGCGCGCGACGGGGTGCTGCTAGGGCGTGGGCAATGCGTCGAGCAAAGCGGCGAAAGCGAGCCCTACCTGCCGGTGATCGATGCGCTCAATCGGCTCTGTCATCAAGGCGATAGTGCGCGCGTGGCGGAAGCCATTCGCAGTCATGCGCCGTCGTGGCTTGGGCAACTGGCGGCGCTGCGCGACGACCAGCGGCCACAAGATCCGCAACCGGTGGCGCAAGGCGCAACACAGCCGCGGATGCTGCGCGAAATCGCTGAAGCACTGGAGCGGCTCAGTGCGCATCGAATCGTAATCCTCGCGCTGGAAGACCTCCATTGGTCCGATCCCTCGACGCTTAGTGTTCTTGACCTGCTTGCCCGTCGCCCCGAGCGTGCGCGTTTGATGATCGTTGGGACGCATCGGCCGGTCGCGACGTTGCCGGTCGAGCATCCGCTGCGAAGCGCGGTGCGCGAGCTCGGCGGCCGGTATTGCGAGGACATGAAACTGGCGCCGCTGTCAGCGCCCGACGTTGCCGCATATCTGCAACACCGGACCGCCGAAACAAACCCACCTGATAACGCCCTCAAGAAGGTCGCCAAGTCGATCCATGATCGGACCGAAGGAAATCCGCTTTTCATGGTCGCGGTGGTGGATTCGTTGCTGCAGCGTAGCGATTCTCCGAGCGCCGATTACGGCGACGCTGGCATCACGATGGAGAAACTGGCTGACCATTCCAATCGCATCGTACCCAGCAATTTGATGGAAATGATCGCGCAGCAGTTCGCGCGCCTCGATGCCGAAGACCAGTTACTGCTCGAGGTCGCAAGCGTGGCGGGCGTGGAATTCTGCGCCGCTTCGGTTGCCGCCGGCACCGACCGCGATTTGATGGACATCGAACAGCGCTGCGGCGCGCTGGTGAACAAGATGGCCTTTTTGCACGACGCGGGTGACGCCGAATGGCCGGACGGCACCGTAGCTTCGCGATTTCGTTTCCAACATGCACTCTATTGGGAATCGGTCTATGGCCGCTTGACCGCAGCCCGGCGTGCGCGTCTTCATCAGAAAATCGGCGAGCGCGAGGAGGCGGCGTATGGAGATCGCGCCGGCGAGGTCGCGGCCGAGCTCGCGCGTCATTTCACACACGGACGCGACTTCGAGCGGACCTTTCGCTATCGCCATCAGGCCGCTCAGAATGCGCTGCGCGCGAGTGCTTCGCGCGAGGCCGTCGAACATCTGAACGGCGCGCTGGACGCGCTGAATCATCTTCCCGACGGAATTCCGAAGCTCGATCGCGAGCTGCAACTGCGCCTCGCGCTGGGTGCGGCGTTGCAAACCAGTAAAGGATACGGAGCGCCGGAAGTTCAGCAGGCTTACGAACGGGCGGGAGAGTTGTGCCGGCGCCTCGGTGAAACTCCGCAACTATTCCCCGCATTGATGGGTCTTTGGTCATTCGCGGTCGGTCGCGGCGACTGGAAGCAGAGTCATGAACTGGCGCAGAAAAACCTGCGGCTGGCGGAGAGCTTTCAGGATCCGGCGCGGCTCGCGCGATCGTGGCGTGCGCTCGGCCACGGAAGATTTTTTCTCGGTGAGTTTGCCGAAGCGCGCGATAACCTGGAGAAGGCGATAGCGCTATGCGGGAAGCATCAGCCGCCACTCGACCATTCCGCATATGCATCCAATGTCGAAGTGGATGCGCGCAGCGCGCTCGCGTGGACCCTCGAGCTGATGGGATTTTCCGAGCAGGCGTTGACCATGGCGCGTCGCGCGGTCGGAGCCGCGGAAGAATTCGCGACCGCGCACGATGTTATCTATGCGACCTATTTCACCTCGGTCCTGTATGGGTTTCGCCAGGAATGGGAGAGCGCCGCAGCCTGGTCGAAGCGAACCATCGAGGCGGCGAGCGAGCATGGCCTCCCGTACTACGAGTTGATGGGCTCGCACATGCTCGGCGCGGCAATGGCACAGCAGGGGCAAGCCGATTCGGCGTTGCCGATGATGAATCGGGCGGTCCAAACCAGCCTCGCGATTGGCGTAGAAGCGGGACTAACCGGCATGTATCTGATGATCGCCGAAGCGTGCCGCACCGCGGGTGAGTTTCGCGCGGGACACGACGCGATCAACGATGCTTTTCGCTTCGTCAAGCTCAAGGAGGAGCGCGCGTGGGAAGCGGAACTGCTCCGCGCTGGCGCAGAGCTAATGCTGGAGCAGCATCGCAGCGGACGCGGCGGGAAAGGCGCCAAGACCAGCGAAAAAGACGCCGAGGAAAACTTTCTGAAATCGATCGACCTCGCGCGTTCGCAGGGCGCAAGGAAATGGGAGCTTAGGTCTGCGGTTAGTCTCGCGCGGCTATACCAACACCAAAAAAAGAAGAAAGAAGCGCGCCAATTGCTTTCGAATGCGCATAGCCGTTTCAAGGAAGGCTTCGAGACCCGCGACCTCCTCGATGCCAAGGCGCTACTCGACGAGCTGAGCCAGTAGGTCACCAGATCTCATCGTACTTCTGGAGCGCCATCGTCGCGCGCACGCAATTGAAAGAACTCGCCAGTTCGAAACGTCGGTCAGATTAGCCCCATGTCCAGAACAATCTTGATGGGCGATCCTCGATACTTCTCGGTCAGGGGTGGGGCCAACCCTCACACTCGGAACATCCTGGGACTCAAGAAGAAAGTCGACCCGGTGCGGGCCCGCCGCCAATGGCACACGATGGCGAGGACGCTGCTCGCTCAGGGCTCCGAGGTGTTGGTGGTCGAGCCTCATGAGCTCCTTCCCGGTTTGGTCTACCCCGCCAACGCGGGCTTTCTGTTTCCATTAGAACGTGCGGGCGCTGATCGCAAAGTCTTCCATCTTGCCAACCTTCTGCCCAGTCGAGCCCCTGAACGCGAAGTATATCGGGCCTTCATCCGGTCCCTCGGATTTGTCACCAATGACATTCAAGCGAGGTTCGAGGGCGAGGCCGATTTCTTTCCTGCCGGCCCTTACATGATTTTCACCTATGGGCGAATCGAGCGTCAGCGTTTCGTACCAACTCTAGGCCTCCCACCGTGGAAGCGGGTCTATGGCTTCCGCTCGGACGATCGCGTCCTCAGCGAACTTGCGGGGATCGTGGACGACAAGTCGATACTCTCGCTGGAGCTATGCCGCGAGGCTTACTACCACGGCGATACGGTGCTGTGCTCATTCGGGCCATCGCGCGAGTTCCTGCTCGCATACATGGATGCGCTGACGCATAGGTCTCAGGACGAGTTGCGCACCGCGTTCGGCGCCGACCTGGTCGAGTTACAAAAGGGCGACGCGGAATTATATGCGGCGAACTCGTTTCAGCTTGAAGACGACGGCAAACGATATTTGTTCATGCCGTTGGGCGTGAGCGAACGGCTCTGCGATCAGATTCGAGAGCGAGGCGTTGCGCCGGTATTGGTGGACGTGAGCGAGTTTCTCTCCAAGGGCGGAGGATCTATCAAGTGCATGATCCTCGATCTGGGACCATCGTCGGAGCAGCCGACCAGCGCGGAGGCAGCTTCGTTTCGAGCCAAGCGCCGTTACGAACGACTGTTCGCATCTGACATCTGAACCGACGTGGTTCAGAGCGAATTTCCGTTTTCCGAATGCTAGTCTCCCATCCATGCCTTCCGAGACGCCATCATTTCTCTTGCGTCAGGCAGGGCCGCGAGACCATCGGCAAATCCTGCGTCTCGCACGCGAACTGGATTCGACTAGCCTGCCGACCGATTCGGCAGAACTCGCAGACGCGCTTCAACGTTCGGCAAGATCGTTTGCGGGCAAGATCCGACAGCGCGCGAACGCCGTCTACATTTTCTGCGCTGAGGAGATCGGACGACGCCGGATCGTCGCCGCTTCGATGATAATCGCCAAGCACGGGACACCGCATTCACCGCACTACTATTTCGAGGTGAATGCCGACGAGCGCTACTCACACACTCTGCGCCGGATGTTTCGGCATACCTTCCTCAGATTGCGACATTCGATGAACGGGCCTTCCGAGCTCGGTGGACTGATCGTGAGCGCAGCATTGCGCGGGCATTCGGAGCGAATCGGTACGCAAATTTCCTGGGTGAGGTTCCCGTATATCGCGAGGCATCGTGCGCGATTCGAGCGATTGCTCCTCGCTGAGATGCTGCCACCGACGCAGCCCGGACATGGAAATCGCTTTTGGGATCACTACGGACGCTTGGTGACCGGCCTCTCTTATCGCGAGGCCGACCGCTTGTCGATGCGCGACAAGGAGTTCATCCGTACGCTCTTCCCGGATGCGCCCATATACACCCTAATGCTTCCCGAAGAGATCCGCAGCTCGATTGGCGAGGTTGGAGAGAACTCGCGCGGGGCACTGAGGATCCTCGAGCAGGCGGGTATGCGATTCCTCGACCAAATCGATCCCTTCGACGGCGGACCCTACTATGGCTGCGCGATTGAAGAACTCTTGCCGGTGAAATCCTACGCCACCTTTCGGGCAATTGAGGGCGAGCCGGATGAGACGGCGGCGCGGCGCTACCTCATCGCCCGCGAGGATGCGCGAGGATATCGTGCCGTTGCGGCGATGGTGGAGGTAAAGGGCCCGAGGATCATCATACCTGGCGAGATACTCCAGATCCTCGAGGCTAAGGGAGGCGACCGTGTCGATGCGGTTCTGATGCCGAGCGGCAAGTAGACCAGGACTCAAGCGCGCCATTGCCGTGCTGTTGCAAACCGGCTGATTCTTGTTACAAGAATTGCAGGTAAACCACACCACAGAATTTAGACGCCTCAACCCTTACCAATCGAGGAGGGAACACCTGATGGCCGAGCCATGCGCAGGTGCGTTGCCGCGAAGATGTGAGCACGAACCTGTCGGCCTCAACCGTTTCGCGGAACCATCGGAGAATCGGACGCGCGGCTTCGAAGTCTTCGGGAACGCGAGCATGAATCCAAAGCGATCGGCGTGCCTGGTTCAGATAAATTCCGCCACGTCTGCGGAGAAAGTTGATAAAGTCACCCGCGGATTGCATTTTTTTGATGTGGGGTAAGCTAGTGCGGTCGTCCATCATGGTCAATCTTTCGCGGTCGGGCAGAGAATGCGGCGATATTTCCCGGCCCCGCGCTCCTTTGACTCCTTGTTTTTCAAATTTGCCCGATGACTACCAAAGCGCTAATCGGGAGCAGCCCATCGACTAAAGGTCAGCGCATCGTTGGGGGGTCACGAACATCAATAGCGATGAGCTACGCGCGCAGCCGATCGGGACAATGTCACCGGAAAGACGGCCCGGAGTCTTTTTCGGATGGTGGGTGGTCGTCGCCTCGGGCATTGGCCTCGCGTTGTGCTTTGGCCCCATCATCGTGGCCACTTTCGGGGTTTTCTTTAAACCTCTAAGTCGCGAATTCGGCTGGAGCCGCGCGCAAGTCTCGCTGGCGTTTTCGCTCGCGATTGGTCGCGAACACTGTCGCAGCTCCAATTATCGGACGCCTCGCGGACTACCTCGGAGCGCGCCGGGTTATCCTGGTGTCGAGCTTACTTCTCGGTCTGGGCGTGATCCTGCTGTCAGTGCTCTCCGCCCATCTATGGGAGTTTTACGCAATCTACCTGCTTCTCGGAACCGCCGGCGGGGGAACCAGCCCTGTCCCCTACGCGAAGGTGGTTGCGCGCTGGTTCGATCGGATGCGAGGCCTTGCCCTTGGGCTGTCCCTGGCTGCGCTCTCATTGAGCTTCGCGATCATGCCTTTCATGGCGCAGACGCTGCTTGGCGCCGTCGGATGGCGCACCACCTATGCGCTCATTGGCCTCGCAGTCATCGGAATCACCATTCCGGTGGTCGGACTGATCCTCAAGGAGTCGCCAAATTCAATGGGGCTGATGCCTGATGGCGGGGTCGCCCGCGTCGAGGGCTCCCATGCATCCATCGAGGTGCCGTGGGGAATGAGCTTTCACGAAACTCGGCATACCGGCGTCTTCTGGATTATCGTCGGAGCTTTTTTTCTGATGTCGATGAGCTTCCACGGCGTTATCGTTCACCTCATGCCATTGCTGACCGACCGCGGATTATCCGCTCAGAATGCGGCCTTGGCGGCCTCCCTGGTTGGGGTAGGAAGCTTCGTCGCCAGAATCGGCATCGGCTACCTGCTGGATGTTTTCTTTGCGGCGTCAGTTGCGGCCTGGATGTTCACCGCGAGCACCCTCGGACTGTCCATGCTGTTCGTACCCATCACTGGAGTTCACCTGGGATTTCTGCCGTATGCGGCCGCGTTCCTGATCGGTGTCGGCGAAGGCGCACAACTCGACGTTATTCCTTACATGGTTAGCCGTTACTTCGGTTTGACCGCGTTCGCCGAAATTTACGGCTATCTCTTCGCCGTGTTCACACTGGGCGGCGTGGTAGGTCCAATCCTGATGGGTCAGGCGTTCGACGCCTTGAGTTCGTACGGCCTCATACTCGCCGCATTTGCGATCGCGACACTGGCAGCCGCTGCCTTGATGACCAGATTAGGTCCCTACCATGGTCTGAAACGCGCACTCCAACCGACCTAAAGCCGAAAGCGATTGCTGACGTTCCCGTCTCGAGGAGATTATCGCGGGTGCAAGCGAACTGATTTTTTGCTACAGGAAGTTCAGGTAAACAAACCGCGCATAATTTTGGGGCGCCCGAGTCCTTGCTAATCAAGTCCTTACCAATCGAGGAGGAACACCTGATGGCCGATTACGACATTCAAATCAAAGGCGGCACCGATCGTCGACGGTACGCGGGTTCCGCGCTACCGCGGCGACGTCTGGATTAAGGACGGCAAGAGTCGCGCAAATCGGCGGCCGCGCTCCCGGCTTCGCCAAGAAGGTAATCGATGCCGACGGGCTGATCGTCGCGCCCGGCTTCGTCGATCTGCACACGCATTACGATGCGCAGATCCGCTGGGATCCCTACTGCACGATCTCCGGATGGCACGGCGTCACCTCGCTGGTGCTCGGCAATTGCGGCTTCGGCTTCGCTCCCTGCAAGCCGGACTTCCGCGACCGCTCGATGCTCACGATGACGCGCACCGAAGCGATCCCCTACGCCTCGATGAAGGCCGGCATGCAACTGGGATTGGGAGACGATCCCGCAGTACCTCGATTCGCTCGATCGCGCACCGAAGGGCATCAACTGCATCCAGTACATGCCGACCGCATCGCTGATGACCTACGTGATGGGACTCGAGGCGGCCAAGACGCGTCCCGCGACCGAGGCGGAACGCGCCGAGATGGCGCGGCTGCTCGACGAAGGGCATGGACGCGGGCCTGTGCGGCTTTTCGATTCAGCGCCTCGGACCGAACTCGGTGCAGGCGGACTTCGACGGCTCGCCGATGGTCACCGATACGATGTGCGACGAGGACATCTTCAACCTCGCGCGCGTGCTGCGCAGGCGCGACGAAGGCTTCATGGAAATCACGCAGGGCACGGGAGACGCCCGCGTCGATCTTGGATTCGTCGAGAAGCTCGCCGATGAATCGCAACGGCCGATTCTATGGCAGGCGGTCATTCCGACCCGCAACAATCCCGAGATCCATCGCCGCAGCCTGCGATTGGTCGAACGCAATCGCGCGAAGGGTCGTCAGATCTTCGGGCAGGCGGGGACGGTCCGCAGCGGCTTCGCCTTCACGCTCGAGAACTGGAACCTCTACGACACGCTGCCCGAATGGCGCGTGCTGACCACCGGCACCAAGGAAGAGAAGCTCAACAAGATGCAGGATCCGGCGTTGCGCGAAGCCGTGATCCACGCCAACGACAACTGCGACAACAACTTCAAGGCGATCCAGGCCGGCGTCGGCGGCAACCCGAGCCATCTGATCGTGCAGTGGGTCGAGAATCACGAGGAGCTCGAGAAGTACGTCGGCAAATCGCTCGGCCAGATCGGCATGGAAGAAGGGCAAGCATCCGATCGAAGCGATGCTCGATCTCGCGGTGGCGACCGACCTCAAGGCGGAGTTCCTCGGCCCCAATCGTGGTTTCAATCCGGACTACATGGCGGAGATTATCAACAACTCGCCGTTCACCTTCCCCGGCGTGTCCGACGGCGGCGCGCATACGAAGTTCTTCACCGGCGGCGCTTTCACCACCGACTTCCTGCGCTGGTTGGTGCGCGACGAGCAGAAGATCACGCTGGAAGAGGCGCACTACCGCCTATCGGCGTTGCCTGCTCATGCGGCGGGCTTCCGCGATCGCGGCGTGCTGCGCGAAGGCGCGGCGGCCGACGTCGTCGTCTATGACCTCAAACGTCTGGGAGTCGAGCCTGACTGGGTCGGCGAAATCGTTCATGACCTGCCGGGCGGCGAATGGCGTCGCGTGCAACGCCCCGAGGGTTATCGCTCAATCATCGTGAACGGCGTGGAGACCTTCGAGGAGGGTCGATGCACCGGCGCGACGCCGGGCAAGCTGCTGCGTCACGGCCACGCCTGATCGACTCCGCTGTTAATTACCGACTGCAACGGGGCGGCGCGTTCTATGCGCCGCCCCTTTCAATTCACCCTCTACCAACAAGGTCTGCCCTCGACCCGAGGCTTGTGTTTTCTTCATGGCCTACGGTAACAATTGAGGATCAGAACACGACCTGCGGACAGGAAAAAATGGAAGATAAGAGCTTTATCGATGACTTGAAACTGGATTTCGATCCCGACGCCCTGCGCGAGAAGTATATGCGGGAGCGCGACAAGCGCGTTCGCACCGACGGCAATGCGCAATATGTCGAGGTGACCGGCAAGTTCGCCCATTATCTGGACGATCCTTATGTCAAACCGTTTGACCGCGCTCCGCTCACCGACGAGGTCAATGTAGTCGTCATCGGTGGAGGTTTCGGCGGATTGCTGGCCGGCGCGCGCTTTCACGAAGCCGGCATCACGGACGTTCGAATCATCGAGTCGGGCGGCGACTTCGGTGGCACCTGGTACTGGAATCGCTACCCCGGCGCCCAATGCGACATCGAAAGCTACTGCTACCTGCCGCTGGTCGAAGAGCTCGGCTACATGCCGAAGGAGAAGTACTCCTTCGCACCGGAGATCTACGAGCACTCGAAGCGTATCGCGAAGCATTACAATCTTTATGACAACGCGCTTTTCCAAACGCGGGTCTCGGAGCTGCGATGGGACGAAGACGCCGCACGTTGGATCGTTTCGACTGATCGCGGTGACAAGATGCGAGCGCGTTTTGTCGTTATGGCGACTGGTCCGCTGAATCGTCCGAAATTGCCCGCCATCCCCGGCATCGACACCTTCGAGGGCCACACCTTCCACACCAGCCGCTGGGACTACGAGTATACCGGCGGCGACCACTCGGGCGGCCTGACCAAGCTCGCCGATAAGCGCGTGGCGGTTATCGGCACCGGCGCTACCGCCATCCAATGCGTTCCGTTCGTCGGCGCGCACGCCAAGCAGCTCTATGTCTTCCAGCGCACGCCATCGTCGGTGGATGTGCGGGGGAACAAACCCACTGATCCCGAGTGGGCCAAGACCTTGCAGCCCGGATGGCAGCGGGAGCGGCGCGAGAACTTCAACAACATGGTTATCGGCGTCCCGGTCGAAAAGGATCTGGTCAACGATGGCTGGACCGATATCTTCCGCAACCTTGGCATAGCGGCCAAAAAGTCTGCCCGTGCGGCCGAACTCTCCAAGCGTCAGACCGCGATGCTGATGGAAATCGCCGACTTCCAAAAGATGAACGGCGTCCGCGCACGCGTTGACCAAACCGTCGCGGATCCATCCACTGCCGAGGCGCTCAAGCCCTGGTACCGCCAGTTCTGCAAGCGGCCGACCTTCAACGATGACTATTTGCCGACGTTTAATCGGCCGAACGTCAAGCTGATCGACACCAGCGAGCGTCAGGGCGTCGAGCGGATCACGAAGAACGGCATCGTGGCCAACGGCGTCGAGTACGAGGTTGATTGCATCATCTTCGCCACCGGCTTCGAGGTCGGCACGGCATGGACTCGACGCGCCGGCTACGAAGTCATAGGCATGGACGGCGCAACCTTGACCGACTACTGGGCCAACGGGATGAAGACCTACCACGGCTTCTCCAGTCATGGCTTCCCCAACTGCTTCCTCTTGGGGATGTCGCAGAACGGCGCTTCGGTGAATCTTACCTCGGTGCTGGACGACCAGGCGCAGCACATCGGCTACATCATCAAACAGGTGATGGATCGGGCCCTGCGCTATTCACAGCCGAGCAAGAAAGCGGAAGAAGAGTGGGTCGCGGAAATCAAACGCCTCGCTGTTGTCGCGGCGCGTTTCCTCCAAAACTGCACGCCGGGCTACTACAACAACGAGGGCCATTTCGGCGAAGGAGTCGAGGGCGGCTTTGGCGCGAATTCGTATGCGCCGGGCATCAACGCATTCAACGCGCTAATGAAGAAGTGGCGCGAGAAGGATGACCTCGAAGGCCTCGAATTGGGCTGAGCAGCAAGCCCGAGTATCGTCGCAAGAAACGCGCCGCCCCGACATCGAGGCGGCGCGTTTCGGCTTCACCCTCGCAAGTTTGTTTGCACGATCGACCTGCGTGGACTATCTCAGAAATTCACGAGCATCTGCTTCGAGGAGAAAATCAAATGCCATCCGCAAATTTCTTCGCCGACAGTCCCTCCGAGGTCGGACTCAATCCGGACAAAGTACAGGCGCTGATGGATCGCGCCGCGCGTGACGTCAAGGACGGCGTGCTGCCCGCCTGCCAGGTGGCGATCGCGCGCAACGGCAAGATTGCCGCGATGCAGACATTCGGCCGCGCCGTGCAGGGCGGCGTCGACAAGCCGGCCACCGATGACACCGTTTTTGTCGCGATGTCCGCCACCAAAGCGATAACTTCGTCCGCGCTGTGGCTATTAATCCAGGAAGGAAAAATCAGTCCCGCCGACGAAATCGTGAAGTACGTGCCGGAATACGGGACCAACGGCAAAGAGTCGACCACCGTCGAGCATCTGCTGATTCACACCGCCGGAATCCCGACCGCGCCGGGCTCGTTCAAGGATTGGGGCGATCACAAACGGCGCCTCGAGCGCTTTGCGCAGTGGCGTCCGATTAATCCTCCGGGCGAGAAGTTTTTCTATCACGTCCATGCGAACTACTGGCCGATCGCGGAGGCCATCGAGCGCATCACCGGCAAGCGCCTCGGCGATTTCGTGCGCGAACGCATCGCCGAGCCGCTGGGACTTCCCGATCTGCGCATCGGATTGCCGCGCGCGGTGCAAGCTCGGATGGCCGATGTGAAATGGGTCGGTGAACCCGCAAAGGATGAGGAATATCAAAAGCTCGGAATAACTCCGCCGCGCGCCGCGCTCGGATCCATCACGGAAAGCGCCATCCTGGAAATGAATGACCCCGAGATGCGCGAAACGGATTTTCCCGCCGGCGGCTTGATGACGACCGCGGGCGACATCGCGCTCTTCTATCAGGCGCTGCTCAACGACGGCAAAGCGCACGACGGCACGCGCATATGGCAATCCGACATGCTGCGCGAAGCGCGGCGTATCCGAAGCGGCAAGCTCATCGATCCCGCACGCGGGATCGTCGCCAATCGCGCGCTCGGAATCGTCATCGCGGGTGATGATGGAAAGGGAAATCTGCGCGGCTTCGGACGTACCAATTCGGCCGAGTCATTTGGGCATCCGGGTTTCGGCGGCCAGATCGGATGGGCTGATCCGGACAGTGGGATCTCATTCGGCTATCTGACCAACGGATACGATCGCAACGATCTGCGCGAAGGTCGCCGAGGCGTCGCCGTGTGCAGTTTGGCCGGCGCCTGCCGCGACTAAGGAGGCTTCGATGAAAGGCTACGGCGTGACGCTTCGCCCGATGGAGCGCGGGATGTCCGAATTCGTTCAGCTCGCGCGCGAAACCGAGGATGCCGGTTTCGGCGGCGTCTACATTCCGGAGGCGGTGAACGACGCGCTGATGTGCTCGCTTTCGGTGGCAAACGCCACCAAGCGGATCACCATCGCGACGTGGATCGTCAACATCTACCTGCGCGAGCCCGCGCTATGCGCGATTGCTGCGGAGACGGTGCAGGAGGCCGCGCAAGGACGCTTCATCCTCGGTCTCGGCGTGAGTCATCGGCCGGCGCTCGAGGCCCGCGGTATCGAGATGGGCAATGCGCGCGATCGCTTGCGCCATGACACGGAGATCATTCGCAAGGCGTTTCGCGGTGAGTTGGAAATGTTCGGCAGAAAGTTTCCTACGCCGAGTCATCCGATCCCAATCTACTTCGCGGCGCTGGCGATGGAGACCTCGAAACTCGGCGGCGAAATGGCCGATGGCCTCATGCTGTACATGTGCCCGCCGGCGCGCATGCGCAAGTCGATGGACGCGGCGAACAAAGTCGCGCGCGATCTCGGCCGCGCGCCCGGCAGCGTGACGATGACGTGCGGGGTGCCCGTTTTTCCGCACGATGATCTGAAAGTGGCCTACGATGCGGCGCGCCGTGGACTCGCATTTTACGGAGCGCTGCCGTTTTACAATCGCATCATGGCTAACAGCGGCTTTGCCGACGCCGCCGCGAAAATTATGGAGGCATCGAAGCGCCGCGACTCCAATGCTATGGTCGCCGCGGTTACGAACGAGTTGGCCGATGCGGTCGCGCTGATCGGTCCGGCCTCGCGATGTATCGAGCGACTAGCGGCCTATCGCGAGCAGGGCGCAGACGTTCTGATCCTCGCGCCCAACGCCGTTAACGAGGACTACCCGAGCGCGGTGCGTCGGATACATACGGAATTCGCGAAGCTGAACTAGCCGCGAAGCTGAATGCTGAAGTTCGAAAAGCGCTACACTCTATAAAATGTCGGCAATCACGTGGAACGGCCATTCGACCACCGATACCACGCCATTGCCGACAGAGCCGACCGCACTGCCGGTGTCACTCCCGACCTGGTCGGTTTTGTTGGCAGCGGTGGCACAGGACGCGACGGTCATAGAGAGAGTCAAAGCCAGAAGCGGTAGAAGACGAAAGAGTTTGGTCACGACGGCGATCTCCGGTTTCATTGGGATACCAACCAATGATCGATCAGACGAAATTGGAGAGCGTTCGATGCTGACCCGACGCCCATTTGAGCGAAAAATCACTCAAATGAGCATTGCACCATCGGACGCGACTTAATTTCCGCGTCGCCTAAGGTTGACGGACGCTTCGAACCAGCTGTTCAGTGACCTGCTCGACAATCCATTGCGGTTTCCATTTGCCGCCCTCGCGATACCAGTTGGCGACTGTTAAGGCAGCGCGCAAGATCACGAAGGTCATGAGTTTTGGATCGCCCCGCACGAAGATCCCCTTTTCGATGCCAGTGCGCAGGATATTTGCGAACATCTGCTCGTAACGCCTGCCTAAAGTTCGAATGCGCTTGCGACTCTCCGGACTGAGCGACACCGGATCCGCCAACATGGGCTCGTAACGTCCCACCTCGTCGAAGATTCGGGCGACTACCGATGAAACTGCCTTGCGCAAAGCCAATTCCGGGTCTTTGTCCGCCGCGGCGGCGCTCGCTGTCAGTCTTTCGATCAATCGGCTTACTGCGTCAGTTCTGATTTCCGTGAAGATTTCTTCCTTGCTGCGAAAATAGTGGTAGATGTGACCTTTGGCCAATCCGCACTCGTGCGCGATCTGGTCCATGTTGGTCGCATCGTAACCGCTGCGCGCGAACGCGCGCGCCGCGCCTATCAGGATTTCGCGGCGGCGCTGCGCAGTCTTTGCGGCATCGCGAATACGGTAGCCGCGGACGCCGATTGCATTGGCCCCAGCCGCCGTGGTCGATTGAACTTTTGGTTTTCCGGACGCCATCAAGTGCAGCTCCAACATTGCGTTGACTAGAACGACTATTTTAGAATAGTTATTCTAAAAGCGATATGGTCGGAAATGAGAAATTCATCGAGCGCCGGAAGTCCCGTTCCGTCTAAAACTCGATAATACGCATTGGAGCAGGGATATCATGGATCGAAGCTATGTCGTCACAGGCGCCGCCTCCGGTATCGGAGCCGCCACAGCGCATTACCTTCGCGAGCGAGGAGGCCGGGTCATTGCCTGTGATCTCCGCAATGCCGATGTCATCGCCGATCTGACCACCAGCGAAGGACGCGCGGAGTTGGTCGAGGGCGTCACACGCCTGTCGGGCGGCAGGATTGATGGGATAGTCGCAAATGCCGGTGGTGGCCCGCCGCAGACCAGCCTCTCTTTGAACTTCTTTGGCGCGGTGGCGACGCTCGAGGGATTGCGCCCACTGCTGGAAACCAGTCCTGCACCGCGCGCCGTGGCGGTCTCCTCGATAGCCTCGTTCAGTCCGACCGATCCGGGACTCGTCGAAGCCTGTCTGAGTCTGGATGAACGCAGCAGCAAACGCCGCAGCTATGGAGTTCGCGCGAAGACGGCGCCCCTGGACGCGATGAGCGCGGCGCAAGCGGTGAAGGCGCGTTTGGATCTGTACAGCAATGCCAAGCATGCCTTAAACCGCTGGTGCCGAAGAGTCGCGGTCAAACCGCAGTGGGCCGGCGCCGGAATCCCGCTGAATGTGGTTGCGCCGGGATTTATTGACACGCCCGCTGCCGCCTATATCCTGTCGGATCCCAAAAGTAGAACCGCGATCGGAGCGGATGGTGCCGATGCAGGGGGCATATCCCGGCCGTCCTGAGCAGATCGCCGCCATCCTTGCCTGGTGTGCGAGCCCGGAAAATTCCCTGATGACGGGACAAATCCTCTTTGTGGATGGTGGTGCTGAGTGTCAATTGCGCGGAGAGCGTTCGTGGTGAGCAACGATCTTTCACTTTCGCAGTTATTAAGAGATTGACAGTGTCAGCTACGCTCAGCGTGCGCGCGCTCAGAAAATGCTTTGGCGAGCGAGTCGCGGTCGATGAAGTCAGCTTCGCGATCGATGCGGGTGAAGTTTACGGAATGCTCGGGCCCAACGGTGCGGGCAAAACCACCTCGATCTCGATGATCGCCGGAATCCTGGCGCGCGACGGCGGCGAAATAACCATCGACGGGATGTCTATCGACGCGGGGCCGCCAGCGCGCGCCCGGATCGGTATCGTTCCTCAGTCGATCGCTCTTTATCTGGACCTGACCGCGCGCGAGAACCTGAACTTCTGGGGACGTATGTACGATCTGAGCCACGACCAGCTCAGAATTGCGGTGGAAGACGGACTTAACGCGGTCGGCCTGATGCCGCGCGCTGACGATATTGTGAACACGTTCTCAGGCGGCATGCAGCGCCGCTTGAACCTGGCCTGCGGCATTCTGCATCGGCCGAAGCTGCTGATCCTCGATGAGCCCACGGTCGGAGTCGATCCGCAGAGCCGCAGCGCAATCTTCGATTTGGTCGAGCGTCTGCGCGATGAGGGAACCGCGATCCTCTATACCACCCACTACATGGAGGAAGCCGAACGCCTATGTACCCGCATCGGCATTATCGACGCGGGCAAGCTTATCGCGGAAGGCACTCGAGCGGAGTTGGTCGCCAGGCTTGGCCAGGACGCACGGATCGAGATCGGTTTGGGCCATGGCGAGGGGCTCAACGGCGCGGTATCGGTGGTCACCCCGCTCGAAGGGGTGCGCGCCGCGCAAGTGATCGATGATCATATCAACGTGTCCGCCGATCGCGGGGCGTATCGGTTGCCCGCGCTATTGTCGGCCCTCCTGAGCGCAGGATTGGTCGCGGAAAGCATCAAGGTCGTCGAGCCCAATCTGGAAGATGTCTTTCTAGCCATGACCGGCCGCGCACTGCGCGACTGACTCCTATGCACTACGCATGGCAAATCTGTTGGAAGGACCTCCGCCAGCGATTTCACGATCGCACCGCGCTGATCGTCGCCGTGATCGCCCCGCTGGCGCTAACCGCGCTGATCGGTCTGTCGCTCGCCGGATCGAATAGCTTTCGTGCGCGTCTGGCAATGGTGGACCTCGACGGCACTCAACTCTCGCGCAACTTCGTCGATTTCGTCCAGCGCCCCCTCGCCCGCCTCTACGCGGGGAAATCGTGGTGCATCAGTTTAACTCCCGCGCGGCGGCCGAAGCGGCCATCAATGCGCGTGATGCTGAAGCGGCGGTGGTGCTGAATCCAGGTTTCGCGCAAGCGGCTCAAGCCGGCAATTCGGGATCGGTCGAGATTCTCGCCCCGAGTGACTCGCACTTCGCGGTGCTGATGATCGAGGCGCTGGTCCGCGATTTCGTGAACCGCGTCGCCGTCAGGCCCGACGGAGTCGTGATTGCATCAGTAATACCGCGCTCTCCTGGCGGGCTGCTCAGAATCGTGGATTTCTACGCCGCTTCGATGACAGTTCTTTTCCTGACTTTCGCGGTACTCTCCGGGGTGCGGGCACTGCAGGGGGAGATAGACGACCGCACGATTTTGCGGCTAATGGCCTCGCCGGCAGAGCCAGCCGCGATACTGGCGGGAAAGTTCGGCGCTCTTTTGCTGCTCGGATTTACCCAGATGGCCGTAATGATCGCGGCGACATCTCTGCTGTTCGGGACCAGATGGGGCAACCCGCTTCTGGTGGCGGCCCTGACCGTAACCAGCGTGCTGATGGCGATAGGGCTCACGGGGTTTCTGATGAGCCTCGCAAAGAACGCTGAGCAAGGGACGGCGATGGCGGCTCTCGTGATCACCTTAATGTCGGTGGTCGGCGGCCAATTCCTCCCGCCGCAGGGTCTTCCCGATGTATTCGAGACGCTAACTCGCCTGACGCCCAACGGACAGGCGTTTTATGGCTTCATCGATCTGTCCGCGGCCGGGAGCAGCGGCAGCCTTGGAACTATCGCGCAGCCCTTGTTGGTTACCGGAATCGTTGGCGTGGCCGGTATCGCGTTCGCCGCGTTCAGAGCGCGCTCGGCACTACGAGAAATGACTTAAAATATGCGGACCGGACTAAATGTTATCGCGGCGGCGTCCGCCGCCAACCGCGCACGGACCCGTCGCGCGCCTCGCAGGCTTGCGGTGCTGTTCCTCCTGCCTGTCGCCGTGATGGCGATAATTGGAATTGCGATGGGCGGTTACAGCGACCCGTCGTTAGTCGTAGGCGTGCTCGATCGCGCGGGCACCGGCGCGAGCCGCGCGCTAACCGCGGCCATTGCGGCGGACCGACAGATGCGCATCCGTCCGTACACCGATCAGGAGAGAATGCGCCTTGGAGTGTTCCGCGGTCGGCTGGACGCGGGAGTCGTCATTCCTCCCGAGTGGCAAGGCGCCGATGATCTCCAGGTCTACCTTTCCCCCGCCAGCATCGGGGCGCGCGTGGTCCAGGCATCGATCGATGCCGACCTGAGCCGTCTCGCACGCGGAACGAAACCGATCGACGTACCGGTTGTCTACCCGGGCGGTGGCCGCGCAGGAGCGCTGCCGCTCGGCTTTCAGTACACCGCACCCGCGAACCTGGTGATGTTCGTGATCATCAATGGGTTCGTGTCCGCGCTCAGCATCATTGAGCTTCGCCGCAGCGGGCTTTCGCAGCGACTACTCGCCACCCCGGCGCGGACGCGGGAGCTTTTCGCGATGATGACGGTCGGACCGCTTCAGCAGATGGTCGCCCAAGCGGTCTTCCTGATCCTTGCGGCGCGTCTATTCTTCGGCGTCCACTGGGGCGATCCGGTTGGACTGCTTCTGGTAACCGCCGCAGTGATCTGTTTAGGCGTGTCGCTGGTCCTGTTCATGGGAACCGTTTTCAAAACCGCGCAGCAGCCCGTTTCGTTAGGGCCGTGGATGGGCGTCTTTTTCGGCATGCTCGGTGGATGCTCGTGGCCGTTGGAGGTTGTCCCACCCTTCATGAAGACCCTCGGACATCTCTCGCCCGCCGCGTGGGCGATGGATGCGTACCTGGCGCTGATCTTCGGCCACGCCTCCACCCGCGCAATCATGCCGGACGTAACTGTGCTGTTGTTGTTCTCCGCAGTGCTGGCGATTGTCGGTACCTTCCGTCTTCGTCCGCAGCTTTCGAGATGACAACCAAACCAAGAATGTGTCAATTGCGCGGGGAGAAATCCTGGTGAGCCACGACTCAACCACAAACCGAACGCCGCTGACTCTGTCCGCCAACATTTTTTACGGCGTCGGATCGATCGCCTTTGGAGTCCATCAGACCATCCTCACTTCCGCCCTGCTGCTGTTCTTCAATCAGGTGGTGGGACTGCCCGCGGCGTGGGTCGGCGCGGCGATGATGGTGACGCTGATCTTCGATGCGATCTGCGATCCGTTGATCGGCGAATGGTCGGATCATACGCGCTCGCGATGGGGCCGGCGCCATCCGTTCATGTACGCCTCCGCGGTTCCGGCCGCGATCGCATTTTATTTCCTTTTCGATCCGCCGCTCGGATGGTCGAAGAACCATCTGCTCATTTACATGGCCGTGATGCTGGTGGCGGTGCGCCTGCTGCTGAGCCTGTATGAAATTCCCAGCTCGGCTTTGGGGCCGGAACTCACTCTCGATTACGACCAGCGTACGAGTCTTATGAGTTCACGCTTTTTTTTCGGAACCCTTGGCGGCGCGGCGATGTCGATCGTTGCTCTCCAGGTCTTCCTGCGCAAGGACGCGACTCATCCGCTGGGCCTGCTTTCAGCTGCGGGCTATCGCGAAACGGCGCTGCTCGCGAGCATCGTAATTTTCTTCTCGATCATGATCTCATGCATCGGCACTCATCGCTTCATCGCGACCATCGTGCATAGCCCTAGAGTACGGTCCACATGGCGGGAGAAGCTCAGCGAGGTCAGCGGGACGCTGACGAATCGATCGTTTCTCGCGCTGACGCTTTCGGGAATCATCGGCGCCATTGCAACCGGCCTCAGGCAGGGACTCGACTTCTACCTGGCGGCGTATTTCTTTGAACTCACTCCCGCGCAAATGTCGTATCTTGCCGTGGCTGCGCTCCTCGCCGCGTTTGCCGGCGTTGGCCTGGCGCCCGCAATTTCGAAGCGGTTCGGAAAGAAGCCGACGATGATCGGCGTCTTCTTCGCCTCGCTGTTCGCGTCAGTCGCGCCCATTGCGATGCGCCTGTTCGGGCTGCTACCGCCCAACGGCACCGAAGCGCTATTCGCGATCGTGTTGGGCTTTCAATTCCTCGCCGCGACGCTCGGGCTTACTGGATTCATCATTGTAACCTCGATGATGGCCGACGTGGTCGAAGATATCGCGGTGTCGACCGGGCAGCGCTCGGAAGGCTTGCTGTTTGCCGCCAACGGACTCATTTCGAAATGTCTCACAGGAGTCGGCACTTTCCTTTCCGGACTCATCCTCGCGTGGGTCAGCTTTCCGCAGCAAGCGACACCGGGAAAGGTGGACCCTGCGATCCTGCATCACCTCGGCATGGTCTTCGTTCCGATCGTCGCGACGTTCAGCGCGATCGCGATCGCGGTCCTGATGTTTTATGACATCGACCGCTCAAAGCATCAAAGAAACATCGACCAATTGCAAAGCACGGCTGATCCCGATTCAGACGCCCGCGGCATGGTGGATTTCCCGCAGCGATCGGCCAATCGCGCCCTCTAACCTCAAGCAGTTCAGAACCAGCGATCATCTCGCGGTATCGTGAAGTGCGCGCTTCAGCGCGCTGTCCCGATCAGCCTTAAATTGCTTTGACACCATTGCCGATGGAGCGAAGAGATCGAAACCATGAAACGCTCCAGGGTAAACGTGGAGCTCAGTAGGCACGCCTGCCTGGATGAGGCGCTGCGCGTACTCGACATTTTCATCCACAAACAGATCGAGTGCGCCGACCGGAATATAAGCGGGCGGCAGATTTTTTAAGTCGGTAGCACGCGACGCTGCCGCGTAGGGCGATACATCGGCTCCACCGCCCTCGCGTCCCAGGTAGGCTTTCCAGCCCAGGCGGTTGCTTTCGCGATTCCACATGCGCGGGTCGGTAATCGCATAACTGGCGGGGGTAACGTTGCGATCATCGATCATCGGATAGATGAGAAGCTGGAATGCGACCTTTACTTCGCCACGGTCGCGGGCAAGCAACGCCAACCCCGCGGCCAAGCCGCCCCCGCCGCTGGCGCCGCCAATTGCGATGCGCGTAGGCTCGACCCCAAGCTCGTCGGCATGGGCGAATAGCCACTTGAGACCGGCATAGCAATCCTCGACCGGTGCGGGGAACGGATGTTCAGGCGCTAATCGATAATCGACCGATACCGCCACGCAACCGATTCGCTTGACCAGTTGCTTCATGAGGCGGTCGTCTTGCTCGATGTCTCCCATCACGTATCCGCCGCCGTGAATCCAGAGCAACGCGGGAAGCTTGCGCGGCTGAACGTCGGGCCGATAAACGCGGACGCGCACATCGGGATCGCCTTTGGCGCCGGGGACATGGCGATCCTGGCCGGTTACGCCCTCGACCGGGGGCAGGTTCGCCAGCAACGCGGCCACCATTTTTTTCATCCCGGCTCGCGCTTTTGGAAGCTGGTTGAGATCCATCGGGCGATCGGTCGGCAACTTTTCCAGCACCACTCTCAGCTCGGGGTCTAGTTGGTCGATGAAGTTCATAGTTGGGCCTCGGTTTCGTTATCGCATAAACGCGCGAGGACATAGAAACGATGCCGGTCGGGTTGCATTCCATCGCGCCGAGCGCGAGATCTGCGATCGTGGACTTGAAATATTCGCCCGAAGCCGAAGCGTTTCGCCATGAGATCCGCGCGTGGCTCGAAGCCAATGCTCCCAAGGATGAGCATCGGCCCTTTGACACCATTACGGTTGCGAACGATGCGGAATGGCAGGCGCGCAAGGACTGGTATCGCAAGCTGCACTCCGGCGGATGGGTAGGAATCAGTTGGCCGCGCGAGTATGGCGGCCGCGATGCGCCGGTGATGCACGCGATGGTCTTTCACGAAGAGCTCGCGCGCTTTCACGCACAACTTCCATACATCGGAGCCGGCGTCGCGCTGGCCGGTCCTACGCTCATTCAATGGGGCAGCGAAGCGCAGAAGCGCCGCTTCATCCCGAAGATACTTTCCGGCGAGGAGACCTGGTGCCAGGGATACTCGGAGCCGAATGCGGGCTCCGACCTTACCTCTCTAATGACGACGGCCGAGGAAGACGGCGACTACTTCGTCGTCAATGGTTCGAAGATTTGGACTTCGCAGGCGCATCGTGTGGATTGGATGTTCCTACTATGCCGAACCGATCGCAGCGCACCCGGCAGCCGCGGTCTTTCTTACATACTGGTGGACATGAAAACGCTCGGCATCACGACCCGTCCGATGGTCGAGATCAACGGAGAGGTGAGCTTCAACCAGGTATTCTTCGACAATGTGCGAGTTCCCCGGGAGAATCTGATCGGCAAGATAAACGAAGGATGGCGAGTTGCCACGACCACGCTTTCCTATGAGCGCAATGTGGGAGGCCGTCACTATCCTAACGTCGTGCGCGACCTGGCGCGGCTTGCCAAGAGAGTTCACATCAACGGCCGGCCCGCGTCGGAGAATAGCGCGGTGCGCCAGAAGATCGCGGCCTTCGCATGCGAGGCCGAAGCGATCAAGTACGCCGCATTTCGCGGCATTACCCGGCGCGTCAAGGGACAATCGCCGGGGCCCGAGAGCTCGACCATCAAGATTTCCGGAACCGAGCTGAACCTCAAGGTTCAGATGTTCGCGATGGAACTGCTGGGCGCCCATGCGCAGCTTGATCGCAAAGAGCCGTCGGCGATAGATGGCGGCAAATGGCTGGAGCGCGCGCTGACTGCCCGCGGCGGCACCATCGCGGGCGGAAGCAACGAGATCCAGCGCAACATCATCGGCGAGCGTGTGCTGAAGCTGCCGCGTTAGCTCCGAGGAGATTACTGATGGCCGCACCCTATGATCTGGTCGATGCCTTTCTCCAGTTGCCGCAACTTTCGCGTCGCGCGCAGGAGCAGAAAGTCGATCCCAACATCGCCAAATGGTTCAAACCCGGTGATGCGGTCAAGTTCGGCTTCACGCTCGATGATTTGCTCCGCGACATGGATGCCGCCGGGGTCGAAAAAGGAGTCCTCACCGCGGCGGCGCTGCGCCTGGCGTCCAGCCCGTACAGCGTCGGACAAAACATCACGGACGAAACCTACGAAAAGCTGTGCACTCGGTTTGCGGAAATTCATCAGCAACATTCCACGCGCTTTCACGGATGCCTCGGCATCGATCCCACCGGCATGATGCGCGCGGTCCGATGGCTCGAGCGCGCGGTCAAGGAATTCGGCTTCCGCTCATGCTGGATCATGCCGTCGCTGGTCGGCTTGCCGCCCAATCATGCGTGCTACTTTCCGGTCTACGCGAAGTGCGTCGAGCTCGGCATCCCAATCAAGATCAATGTCGGCGTGCCGGGACCGCTGCGACCGGCGATGCCGCAACAACCGATGGCGCTCGATGAGGTGTTGCTCGCATTTCCCGAGCTGACGGTGGTCGGATGTCATCTCGGCCATCCATGGCAGGGCGAGGTGATCGCGCTGTTGCAGAAGCATCGCAACTTTTACCTCATCACTTCCGGATGGGCGCCCAAGCACGTGCCGGCTGAGTTATGGCAACTCGCGAACAAGCGCGGACCCGACAAACTGATGTGGGCTAGCGATCATCCATTGCTGTCGCTCGAGCGATGCGCGCGTGAAGGCTGGGAGGTTCCGCTGACCGACGCCGCGAAACGCGGCTATCTGCGCGACAACGTGCTCAAGGTTTTCCGCTTCGATTGACCACGCCGGCTTCGAGAGGCTGCCCGGGTGGGCATCCCGCTTGACGCCCCAGAGCTATCCGAACTAGCGTAGGATTCCGTTCAACATACCGATCGTTTAGCTTATTGAATGAAAGTGCGTATTCCGCATTGAAAAGGAACTCAAATGAACGCAGCAGTACGTATCGATCCTGAGACAGGCCTGAAAGTCTTCAACACGCGCGCCGCCAAGGCATCCGAAAAGATCGCCGGCAAGGGCTATTCCGTCATCACCGATCAGAAGCTGAAGGAGCTGCCCGAACTGCCGCCTGGCGCGACCTTCAACGCCGAAGAGCAGGCCAAATACCGCGCATTCAAGGAAGCCCGCCGCGGCGCCGCCGACTACATCGCCATGGAAGGCGAGTTCGAGAAATATCTGGACGACGTCTATTCGGAGCCGCCGATCCCGCGCGAAGCGCTGACCGACGAGTGCGAGATCCTGGTGGTCGGCGCCGGCTTCGGCGGACTGCTGCTATGGCACAAGCTGAGCGAGGCCGGCTTCACCGACGTGCGTTTCTGCGAGAAGGGCGGCGACGTCGGCGGCACCTGGTACTGGAACCGCTATCCCGGCATCGCCTGCGACGTCGAATCCTACAGCTACCTGCCGTTGCTCGAGGAGACGGGCTACGTCCCGACGATGAAGTTCGCCTCGGGCTTCGAAATCCTCGAATACTGCCAGAACATGGCCGAGAAGTTCGGCTTCTACGATCACTGCCTGTTCCACACGACGGTCGAGGCGACGACCTGGGACGAGGACATCCGGCCGCTGGATCGTCGAGACCGATCGCGGCGACAAGATGCGCGCGCGCTTCGTGATCCTGGCCAACGGCATCCTGACGACGCCGAAGCTGGCGCGCATCGACGGCATGGAGAAGTTCAAGGGCGAGTCGTTCCACACCTCGCGCTGGAACTACAACGTCGACCTGCGCGGCAAGACGGGTCGGCATCATCGGCACCGGCGCGACCGCCGTGCAGGCGATCCCGGAACTCGCCAAGATCGTCGGGGAGCTCTACGTCTTCCAGCGCACGCCGTCCTCGATCGACGTGCGCGACCAGCGCGCGACGACCGACGAAGAGCGGGCAGACCTGGGCCAACGAGCCCGGATGGGCCCGGGCACGGCGCGCGCGCTTCGCGAGGATCTCGGCCGGCCGCACCGCCATGCAGGCCAACGACGACTACCTGGCGGGCAAGGTCCAGGACTTCAAGGAGCGCAAGAAGTACGACCGCGAGCTGAGCCCCGGAGGAGCTGACTGCAGAAGCAGCTCGACTCCAACTTCCGCATCATGGAGCAGATCCGGGCGCGGGTGGACGCGATCGTCAAGGACCCGAAGACCGCGGCGGCGCTGAAGCCGTACTACCCGTATGGCTGCAAGCGGCCGACCTTCCACGACGAATACCTGCCGACGTTCAACCTGCCGCACGTCCATCTGGTCGATACCGCGCCGCGCGGCGTGCGCCGAGATCAACGAGCGCGGCGTCGTCCATGAGGGAGTCGAATATCCGCTCGACGTGCTGATCTACGCGACCGGCTTCCAGTGGATGGGCACCTCGACCTTCAACATGATCACCGGCCGCGGCGGCCGCACCCTGAAGGAGAAGTGGGAGACCGAGGGGACCAGGACGTTCCTCGGCCTGCATAGCAACGGCTTCCCCAACCTGTTCATCGTCACCGGTCCGCAGGGCGGCGGCGGCAGCTTCAACTTCACCGACGCGATCGACGCGCACGGCGACTACGTCGTCTGGATGCTGCAAGACCATGCGCGAGCGCGGCGCGCGCATCGTCGATGTCCGCAAGGAGCCGGAAGACAGCGTACGCGGAGCATTGCCGCGAGGTCGACATCGCGACGGCGCCGCTGCGCGATTGCATCTCCTACTATAACGGCGAAGGCAACGCGGCGCCGGGCAGCCTCGCCTATTACGGCGGCGGCAAATGGCACAAGCACCGCATCGCAGCGCAGTCGACGCTGGAGCCCTATGTCTTCGAAGATAGGGATTCGACCATTTCGGCTGCGGCCAAATGAAAACGGCGTATCAAGCACGGCGACAGGATACCGCTTATGCTTCTTAGCGGCCCTTGAACACAGGCTTGCGGCGCTCCCGCCACGCGCGATGACCCTCGGACTTATCTTCGGTGAGTTGAAGAGCCATGAACCGATAGAGGTCAGCGTGCGCTGCCTCGTTTAGCGGGATGTCATATCCCGAATTGATCGATTCCTTCGCCACTCGCGCGGCCAGCGGCGACAGCGACGATACATGTTCCGCCACCTTTCTCGCCTGGTCCATCAGCTCGGCCTGAGGAACGAGCCATTGGGCGAGGCCGATTCGAAAGGCTTCCTCGGCACGCATTGGAAATCCCATCGTGAGGCGCATCGCGTGACCTTTACCGATCCAGCGCGCGGCGCGGATAGCGCCCCCTTGCGCGGGCAGGATGCCTAATGCCACTTGGGGCAGACGCCATTCGGCTCGTTCCGACGCGACGATGAGATCGCAACAAAAAGTGAGGATGCATCCGATGCCAATCGCGTAACCGTTGACTGCGGCGATCACCGGTTTCGAGAAATCGGTCAGCATGCTGATTGGACTCAAGCGACGGCGCTTCGGCAGATCGTCCAGAAAATCAGCGATCGAGTTTTCCGTATGGGTCCGCGGATTCTTAAGATCCGCGCCGGCGCTGAATGCACCGCCTTTCTCGTCGCCAGTCAGAATCACGCAACGCACGTCTCGATCTTCTTCCAGTTCAGGGAGGCGCTCGCGAAAGCCAGTTAAGAATTCTGCACACCACGCATTGCGCGCCTCGGGACGGCTCAGCGTCAGGGTCGCTACGTGACCAGACTTTTCACAAAACAGCGGCATAGCGTGTCCTCCCTCTCAAGTGGCTTTCGCTCAGGCGAACCAAGGCGCCATTAATTCAGCGAGTAACACCGCGCAGCATTTTCCCCCATGATTCGGCGCTGCGACGTCTCGGGTAGCGCAGCGCAATGTTCGCGCAACTCGTTCACCGCGCCCGGAAACTCGCAGTCATAGTGTGGGTAGTCCGACGCCCACATTAAGTAGGCGTCCAGGCCCAGAGCTGCGGCAGCTTTAAGTGCCATGTCGTCGGGCTCGCATGAACAGAAGCACTGGCGAAGGAAATACTCGCTCGGCTTCAGCCGCGCCTTCGGCACCATATGGCCGATCTTGCCATGGAACTCGTCGAGCCGTGCCAGCCACCACGGAACCCATCCGCCACCCGCTTCGAGAAATGCCACCCTCAATCGTGGATATCTGTCGAGCACGCCATTGCAGATGATGTCCATGCACGCCATTTGCTGTTCCAGTGGATGTGAAATGATCATGCGCTGGAAGAAATCGTGATAGCGATCGAAACCTGCAGTCGGCATGTCACCGCTTACCGCGGCATGGAGCGCAATCGTGCAATCGAGCTCCTGCACTTCGGCCCAAAACGCATCGAGAGCAGGATCGCTGAGCAGCCGTTTGTTGTAGGGATTCGAGCGTACCAGCACCGCCTTGACGCCATGCTGTTTGACCACGCGACGCATCTCAATAATGGCAGCATCGACATCGAATAATGGAACCGGCGCAACGCTATAGAGACGGTTCGGCGCGGCCGCGCAGAAATCGTGCATCCAGTTGTTGTAGGCGCGGCACGCTGCCGCTGACAGCTCCACATCTGTGATCGCGACAAACCCCAGGCCGATGGAAGGGAACAAAACCGACACATCGATGCCCTCAGAATCCATGTCCTTCAGACGCGCATGCGGATCCGAACTGCCCGGCCGGAGGTCATCCCAAGTGAGTTTGCGCGCGAGATCGGGGGTGGCTAGACCGCCCGGGATGCACATAGCGGCGGGTGCATAGATGCCGCCGCGCGCGACGCGATCGCCCACCCCGATTCGTTCGATTCCATCCGCGTCTTTGAGGATTCGCGGCGTCCGATCGCGAAATTCAGGTTCTATGTAGTCATTCCAAAATGAGCGGGGTTCGACGATGTGACCATCGGCATCTATTATCTTCGCCATCTTCAAATCTCCCTGTCGACGGCCAAGTATAGATCGATCGCCGTGAACGGGCCGAACCCATTTCACAGAAAAGAGAAACCCGCAGAATTCTCTTTCTAACCGCCGCGATCCTATGTCTTCCTAGAAGAAGACGTAGGATCGTACCACGACGTTCCTACGGCAGGGAGCGTCGTCGGGCGCGGTTGGGTCGACGCAGGCCGAATGGAAAGACCATCGCGAAACCGAACCGTCGGTGACCGAGTCGTAGCACTTGAGCATCGAGACCTCGGTGGGTTTCTGCTGTGGGAACCAGTACCACTCGTGGTCGGGGCGGTAGGTGAAGCGAGTGGTCTCGCCGACGCGGTCGTCGTAGACGCGATAGTTGGTAATGTACGGCTGGTCGGCGAAAGAGGGCCAGGCGCACAGCACGAAGGGGTTCTGGCGCACGGTCTCCATCGGCTTGGCGAGGTTGATCGACATGAACCGCCGCGACATCTTCGCGTCGGCTTGCTCCTCGGTGTAGTGCTGCTCGCGGCCGAAGTTTCGCAGGTTTTTCGTGAGCAGCTCGCGGCAGCGCACCCGGCCGCTGTTGTCGTTCAGGTCATTGTGCACGATGTAAGCGTAGTTGGCGTTGACACCCGGGTTCTTGTTGGCCTGGTCCTCGGTGCGGTCGCCCTTGTAGTCCTTGTCAAACACGTCGTGGTTGTACACGAGGGCATCGGTAGCGCCCGGGAAGAAGTTCAGGAGGAGCTTCTCGATTTCCGGATAGAACACGCGCTCAACTTCCGCGGCGTCATAGAAGTTCCGGCACCTGGACTCGCAGTACCCGAGCGAAACGCCAAGCTTGTCCATGCATTCGGGGCTGTTGGGCGAGAGCCCCGGATAGTACTCCCTCATTCGTCGCGCGTCCCGCAGCACTTGAGGAAAATAGAGGCATCGACGCGTGACGTCCTGCTCTTCCTTGCGTAACGCTCTTGCCTCGGCGGCGCGCGCCGGGTCGCGCCAGAGCGCGTTGGACGAGACGATGGAATAGGAAGGCTGCTCGAAGACGGTGTACCGCAGCGGAACCACAACGCCGCCTTCAGGGGCTATGATGTTTTTGGCCCGAATATATTCGAGACACTCTGAATAGTTACGAAATCCGACGCCCCACTTCGTCTCGATCGGCCCCGGGGGAGCCTTGTCGAGCATGTCGCTTACCGCTTGCCCTTCTCCCGTCGCAATCAGACGAAGCGCCGCTTCCGTCGCCGCAGCAGTTCCGGCATCGCCCTCGCGATCGAATGACATGTAGGATAAACCGCCGTTGGCAGCGACGGGTGGTGGCTGTCCCTTTGTGAGTTGGAGAGGAGGCACATAGACCGACGAAACCCTCTTCGTAACCCGCGCAACATTCTCGGCGGCTCTGAGATCGTCCATACCATGCCTCCTAATTAACGATTCCCGAACGTGGCACCGAAGACTTTTGGTTGCTTCGAATCTTCTGTCCTTACAAACTTACGCCGTGCCGTGACGCGCTATCAAGTCCGGCACGGATCACTCGACTATCGCCGGTGTCCGGTCTCTATAAATCGTCCGTCGATTCGAACCCCCACTCAGAGGCTCTCGCTATACGTCATCCTATGGTCTTGTCGCGCACCAGCGTGCCATTTTCATACAGCTCACGAATTCGCTCCTCCGTGAGCCCGACGTAATCGCGCAGGACCCGTTCGTTGTCCTCGCCCAGGCGCGCAGAGCGCAGCTCGATGCGATCCGGCCACGCAGAGAATTTCACCGGCACGCCGGGAATTGCCACTTTGCCCAGCAGCGGATCGTCGACCCAACGCACCGTCTTGCGCTCGTTCAGATGCGGATGCGCCATCGCCTCGTTCACCGTCAGGACCGGCGCGCAGGGAACCCGCTCCTTGTCCATCGTGGCGATCGCGTCCTCACGGGTCGGAAAGGTCGCCAGCCATTCCTCGACGATCGCCTGAAGCTCGAAGCGATTCTTCTGTCGTTCCCGCGCACTCCGAAAGCGCGGGTCGGTTGCAAGCTCAGGCTTGCCCATCGCGCGGACCATCTGCGGCCATTGATGCGCCGAAATCAGAATCATGATGTATTGGTCGTCGCGATAGCGGAAATTGCCCGCCGGTCCGGGTCCATCGGCCTGCGATCCGGCGCGCTTGGGCCGCACTCGATCACCCGCCAGAGCGATCTTCGGCACGTTGAGTTCGTGCATATGAAAGTAGGTATCGGTCAGCGAGGCATCGAGATACTGCCCCTCGCCGGTGCGCTCGCGATGCAGCAAGGCGGCGAACACTGCCATTGCCGCCGCAACGCCCGTTGAGATGTCGCCGATCGCCATTCCGATCATCACCGGCGCGCGATCCGGTTCGCCGAGGTTATCGGTGATACCCGCATAGGCTTGCCCGATCGTGTCGTAGCCCGCCTTGCTGGATAGGGGTCCGGTCTGGCCGGCCATCGAGATCGAACACATGACGATCCTGGGATTTACTTTCTTAACTTCCTCATATGAAAAGCCCATCGGACCGATTACGCCGGGCGCGAAATTCTCTACCAGGACGTCGAACTTCGGCAGCATCGATATCACCAGCTCGCGGGCGCCCGGCTGCTTCATATCGATCGCAAAGCTGAGCTTGCTGTGGTCGTGTTGCATGTAATAGGTGCTGTGGCTGCTTGCCTTGTCCTTGAGCGGCTTGAAACCCGCGTCCCGGATGCGATCGCCCCGCGGGGCCAGCTCCAGCTTGACGACCTCCGCGCCCAGCTCGGCCATCAGGCGGGTGCAAGTCGGCCCGGCCACAAATTGGGTAAAATCAAGAACACGGTAGCCCTCGAGCATCCTTGGCGCATTTGCCATGGCAATCGATCCTCCGAGGTTCCAATCGGTTACGCGGGGCGATGCGAGGTTGCCCCAGCCGCATAGGGATTGCTCCGATGGCTACCACATAGTCGGTCCGCCGGACAATCTGATTAGTGATCGTTGAGGCTGAAATCTATCGGGACAAGTCCCGTTCGAGGAACTCCATGACCTCGGCGTCGCGAGGGCGTCGCCGCGATTTCGGGCGTTCCCAGACGATGCCCGGATAGCCCTTAAGCGGAACCAGCCGGTTGCCGGTGTAGGTCCAATCCTGAAGCTCCTCAATCGCCACATGATAGCGGGGCTCGCGGCCGGTGCGACCGGTGAAGAGGGCTCGCGGGATATTGATCATCTGGGGTGAACGCTTGCGCTCGTAAAACAGCGGCGCCCCGCAGCGGCGGCAGAAACTTCGGGTTGACTCAGTCTTCGCATCCTCAAAGCGAGCGATACTTCTTTGGCCCTTCACCACGCGGGCATGCTTGCGCCAACATCCGATATAGGTCGCATACGCCGCGCCGTGGGCGCGACGGCTCGCCGCGGAGTGATCGTGCCAGGCCCAAAAAGCGGGAAAGTCTATCTCTACCTCCACCGCACCGCAAAGGCAGCGGCCGGACACGTGCCGACCCGATAGGTTTGACGCGGCGCGTTTCTTAAGGCTCTCCAATTTCATGTTCAACCCCGTGATGAAGGGTTCGTCGTTAGCGAGTGGGCGCTCAAAATACCCATCTGGCACGATAAAGGGAAACATCGTTCTATAGTCGGCACGCGGCGGGCCGGGCAGCCATTTAAGCTCTTCCTTGACCATCTTCTTGCGCTGCCGATCTCTGCTATTTCTCAAGCTCCGCCGTCATCCTAAGGCACACAGACCATTACTCTACTCTGCGACCGAAGCGAGTCCGTACGAGACGGATTTGCATTGGAAGAATGCCTTGCTTCAGCATAGTTGAGGGAAGGGCCACGGACTCGCCATCGGCGCTAAAGGAGCAATGTGTCTCGACCATAAAGTAAGTTTTATCGATACCAGAGATACGGTCAGCAGTTCTTCGGCGACAGAGTATGGCAACGCTGATCTCCACGAGAACGGATCGGCGCCACTGCGCAGCAACGTATGGCTCATCTGGCCTGCACCCCAACTTACCCGCAGTCATAGGTAGAGTCGGTTGATCTTTTGCCCTGCTGGGGCGATGGTGCAAGGGGACGGTCCGCGGAGCCCCAAACTTGCTCAGGCGGACCGGCCCCTTGCTGGTCTGCAAACTCTCTCGTTGTAAGCGCTCCGAGGCTCGAATGGGGGCGGCGCCAGTTATAGTCGTACCTCCACGCCTCGATGATTCCACGCGCTTCGACCAAGCTGGTGAACAGGTGCTCGTTTAGACACTCGTCACGGAGCTTGCTGTTGAAGCTTTCGACGAAGGCGTTCTGCACTGGCTTGCCGGGCTGGATGTAGTGCCACCCGGCGCGATCGGTCGCCCACCTGAGGACCGCAACACTGGTCAATTCGGTTCCATTATCGCTGACGATCATCCTGGGTGTGATCCGCTAGAGAGTAACGCGGTCGAGTTCGCGCACCACGCGGACCCCGCTCAATGAGGTATCGACCACGGTTGCCAGACACTCGCGGCTGAAGTCGTCGACGATGCACAGGATGCGGAAGCGGCGGCCGTCAGCGAGGGTGTCGGACACAAAGTCGAGTGACCAGCGTTGATTGATCGCTTGCGGCAGTTCCATCGGTGCGCGGGTTCCTAGAGCGCGCTTGCGACCCCCGCGTCGCCGCACGCTGATCTTCTGATCGAGTCTCGCGACACACAAATCCCGCGACACACAAACCCGTTGACCTTCGCCACTGCCCGGCCTACATAGCCTGAGTAGCCTCACGTAATGAGATTCCAGGGAGGAAAATATGCCAGCCTACGCAATTTTTATTCGCGATAGCACTCGTGATCCCAAAGAGCTCGAGACCTATTCCAAGGTTGCTCCTGCAACTTTGTCGGGACATCCGGTCTCGCTGCGAGTTGCCTATGGGCGGTACGAGGTGCTCGAGGGTCCGGAAATCGAAGGAGCGGTCGTGCTCGAGTTTCCGACCTTTGAGGCAGCCAAAGAATGGTACGACAGCCCCGCCTACCGCGAAGCGCGCGAGCACCGTTTCAAAGGTGCTAACTACCGGGCCTTCATCGTCCAGGGCGTATGACCCGAGGGCGAGCGCAGCTACTTCGCTCCGAGCAGATCAACATCGAAGATCAGCGTGGCGCCTGGCGGGATGTCGCCACCGGCGCCGCGCGCACCGTAGCCCAGGTCCGGAGGGCTCATCCGGTTGCGCAGAGCTTAGCGATCCGCAGCGGGTTTGTAAGCGGCTGCTACCAGGTAGGCCGCGAAGCTGGTTCGCTCGACTCCTCGATTGCGCGTGCGACGGAAGTTGCCGACCGTCTTCGTCCAGCCGAAGATTTTCTCGACCCGCTTGCGCACCCGTTGGCTGAGCGCGTATTCCGGCCAACCGTCACGGCGACTTTTCACCCGGTTAGGACTATCTATCCATGAAGCGCGGATCGCGGCCGAGTTCCGGCTGGCCCATCAGGTCGCACAGCTTGACCCAATGATGATAGAGCCACGCGAAGACGAAGATATAACCCGCGCCTGAACATCCCGGCCGGCGCTAGACCGAATAATATGTATCCCGGTGCAGACCGGCATGGCCGCGCCGAAATCGTTCGCCGTTCGCGCTGCAATCGACTAGATTCTCACCACGACGAACACCTGCGCAGCGCTATCACTCCGTTGAAAAGACTGATCGGGATGTAGGAAAAGCATGACAGTTGAAATCAGCGTTGGCCCGCCAGTACTCACGACGAATCACAGCAATACGTTTATGGTCACGGAACTGAGCGGTGAGATTACTGCCGACAGCGAGCAAGGTCTTTTCGCCAGCGACACGCGCTTCGTGAGCTACTATTCGATCTCCGCCGATGGCGAACCCTGGACGCGAGTTACCTCGAGTACTCCCACCTACTATGGGTCGCGTATCTACCTGACCAATCGCGATCTCATCACGGAAAAGGGTCAGGTATCGGCGGGAAGCCTATCGCTAATCATCAGTCGCGCGGTGGCTCAAGGCGTGCATGAAGATTTGGATCTGGTCAACTACTCGCTCGCGCCGATCGGATTTAACCTGGAAATAGCTATCCGCTCGGACTTCGCGGATTTGTTCGAAGTCAAGTCACATCGGTCTATGCGGCGAGGAAGAATCGAGACCGAATGGGATTCTCATACTGGCGAATTGCGGACCTCCTATAGCAACTTCGATTTTCATCGATGCTTAATTTACCGGATCGGATCGGACGCCCATGCTGACTATGCGAATGGGCGAATAACAATGCCCATCGAGCTCCAGCCAGGCGCGTCATGGCACGTCTGCTGCGACTACATACTGGGCGAAGACAACAAGCTAACGGACCCGGGACGGAGTTGTCTGCTGAAGAATGAGAAGACTCTTTTCGACTCGCTTCAGCGTGAATGGCTCGAGCAGGCGACCGTCCTCACTTCGGCGAACGAAGACGTATACCGGCTCTTTCGACAATCGGTCGAAGACATGGGTGCTTTGAGACTTTACGAACAGGACGCGGCTGAGAATGAGTGGTTGCCGGCGGCCGGAGTCCCATGGTTCGTGACTATATTCGGCCGCGACAGTCTCATCGTCAGCCTGCAGAACATGATGATAAATCCCGGCTTCGCGCGTGGTGCGCTCAAGAAGCTGGCACAATTCCAGGCGCATGAAATGGATGACTGGCGGGACGCGCAACCAGGCAAGATCCTGCATGAGATAAGATTCGGTGAACTGGCGCATTTCCATCGCATTCCTCACACGCCATACTACGGCACCGCAGATGCCACCCCGCTTTACCTCATCGTTCTGCATGAAGCCTGGAAATGGCTGGGAGATATCGGTCTGCTTCGTGATCATCGAGAGGTCGCGATAGGTTGCCTGGACTGGATTGATCGGTATGGCGATCTCGATGGCGACGGATTCCAGGAATACAAAACCCGCTCCTCGCAGGGTTACGAGAACATGGGCTGGAAAGATTCCGGCGACGGGGTCGTATATCCGGACGGTAGACAGGTTAAGCCACCTAAGGCTCTGTGCGAGTTGCAAGGTTATGTATTCGACGCGTGGAATCGCATGGCTGAGGTGTTCGACATATTAGGCGAGCAGGATCGCGCGCGCGATTTGCGCCGCAAGGCCGGGGAGCTTCAGCGCAAGTTCGAAGAACGCTTCTGGTGTGAAGAAGCGGGCTTCTATGCGTTCGCACTCGATCCTGAAAAGAAGGCGGTGGCTACCATCGCATCGAACACCGGTCATCTGTTGTGGAGCGGCATCGCAAGACGCGACCGCGCGGAAAGGGTGATGAAACGATTTTTCGACCCAGACCTCTGGAGCGGATGGGGAATAAGAACCTTGTCGAGTAGCAATCCCGCTTACAACCCCTATTCTTATCAGCGTGGTTCAGTCTGGCCGCATGACAACGGCATGATCGCGATGGGATTTAAGCGCTACGGCTTCTCGGCGGAGGCGGCGCGAATTGCCCGCGACATCTCGGAGGCGGCGAGTTATTTTGCGGGCTATCGGCTGCCCGAATTGTACGCCGGCGTCGAACGCCGGCCGGGTAATTTTCCAGTTCAATATGTGGGCGCGAATGTGCCGCAGGCGTGGGCTGCCGGAAGCGTCTTTCATCTCGTGCAAGCGATTCTAGGTCTGCGGGCGGATGCTCCCAATCGCCGTTTGTACGTCGATCCGCAACTTCCAAAGTGGCTTCCCGATGTGACGCTACATGGCTTGGCCGTCGCGGATTCGAAAGTCGATCTTCGGTTCTGGTCAGAGAATGAAACCACCAAATGGGACGCCTCGGTTCGTGGCGGAGACTTGCAGGTTGCGCAAAACCCATGGCAGCCGTGGGCTACGATCGAGGATTGACGTGGGATGGATCAAAAGCTGAAGGAGATCAGCGAGGAGGACCGCTGGCCCTACCGACCTCGAGCCTGTAGTCGACGCATTGGATACCGTGGCCGCTGAGAACAATTCTGCGCGGACGAGGGGCCCAGTTGGGTCAGATCTTGGTGAGCCTTGTTTGACCTCGGATGCTTCCGTTCGCTTGAAGCCCCATGGCATCCAATGTTCGCTGGACCTGAGAACCCGAGGTCAGCTGGAGAGCGCCGTTACTTCACGCCGAGAAGATCAACGTCGAACATCAGCGTGGCGCCTGGCGGGATGTCGCCACCGGCGCCGCGCGCACCGTAGCCCAGGTCCGGAGGAATGATCAGCGTGCGCTTGCCGCCTACATGCATGGTGGCGAGGCCTTCGTCCCAGCCCTTGATCACTTGGCCTTGGCCGAGCGTGAAGGAAAACGGCTCGCCCCTGTCGAGCGAGCTGTCAAATTTCTTGCCCTTTTTGCCGTCGACGAACAGCCATCCTGTGTAATTGACTGTCACGGTCTGGCCGGCCTGCGGCACGGGTCCGCTGCCCGGCTTCACGTCGATGATGCGCAGGCCGCTGGGCGTGGTGACCTCGGCGGCGGCCCGGGTAGCCAAAGGCACTGCGGTGAGTGCCAGGAGGATTGCGGACACGAAGAAACGCTGGAAAGACATGAGGCCTCGTATACTGAATGATAAGATCTTAATGCCCGGCACCCGCCGGACTCGACGACGCCAGATAGTAGCATCATCGGGGCGGGTGCGGGAGAGGGTGCCAGGCCTTGACCCGTGCGACATGTTGCACCGGATTCGTCATCCTGCGATCGCGACTATGCTCTACCTCCCTCCAGCACATGCCCGATTGCCGGAGATCGACGTGTTCAGCAAGTCGAGCTGCGTGGCCTGGTATCGCTGCTGAACATGATCCCAATCGTGGACGATTTCGTTCTCCACATCTTCAAGAAGATTGGACTCCTTGCCGACATGTGTGATGGCTATGGCGTCAGCGCGCCGGTGTGCGTCATCAGACCGTTGAACCTATGTGCTGATCCCGCGCACGGAGGGATCGAACGATACCGAAGGTTCGAATCCCTCGTTCTGAGCGAGAGGGATTCGAACTCTCGGGACCGGTCCGCTTCGACCGTTTGCGTTCTTGAGAAAACCGGACGACTTGAAGTATCGCTTAACGTAAGCCAAGTCAGAATCGGAAAGTTCCAACCTCGCTCTCCAAGGTTTGCAAGACAGACCTACCGAACCGGTACTTATGGTGCTCCGGGTAACGGCAAGTCATAACTGACGCTATCCTTTCGGTCATTTTCCGATGTAACGTGAGACTCGGGATCGAAGTAGGAATCGGGCTCGAATTGATCCAGCCCAAACCGCGGTTCTTCCCCCCGCCTTTGACCGCGTTCTGCTAGACCAGCCCCAAGTCCAGCTTGCAAGGCCCGAGGAGGCACTTGATGTACCTTCTCAATTGTCCGAGGGGCATCATCATTTAATCAACAACAAGGAGACTACCTCATGAGCGGAACCACCGAAGAAGCGAAAGGCCGCGTCAAGGAAGCAGTAGGCGTCGTGACAGACAATCACCGGCTCAAGGTCGAGGGACGGAGAGATTCAGGCCGTCGGGAAAATACAAAAGCCGTGGGGCGCGTGATTGACAAGGCTAAGAAGTAAAGGAGTCATCCATGAAAAAAGCACTATTCGGTCTCGCCCGAAGCGAAGACCAAGCGCTCAGCATCGCCAATCAGCTGAGGGGCGCCGGTTTCGCGAACAATGATATCTCGGTTCTGTCGCGCGACAAGACGGGAATCCGGCACTTCGCTTACTTGCAGCGCACGCGGACCCTCGAAGGAGCAGGAGCCGGAGCAGGCGTCGGAATACTAATAGGTGCAGTAGCGGGTTGGATGTTGTCGATCGGCGCGTTCGTGATCGCCGGCATTGGACCATTTGTCTCGGCTCCAACCATGGTTGCACTTGCCGGCGCAGGCCTCGGCGCCGCAGCCGGTGGCTTAATCGGCGCTCTGATTGGTACGAGAATGCGGAAGTATGAAGTCAGGCAGTATGAAGAGAAGATGAAAGGCGGCAACATCTTGATCGCCGCCTATACCAAGAGCAGGCTCGATCGCGATCATGTGAAAAAGATCTTCAAGAATGCAGGAGTGGTGACAGCCGCCGAAGCGGTGGTAGATCATGCCTATGGTCGTCCGTCCGGGGCGGTCGGTATTGCGATGACTCCGACGCCTGCGATGCCGGAGGTTAGTGATTCACGCGTGAGTTGATTCCGGCGCACGATGAAAGTCCTCGACGGGCATCGTCTTCCGGAGCTTTGAACCGCGGTTATTGGATTTATTGATATGAGTGCCTTAGCGGAGCCGGCGCCATCACAGAACGCTCGCGCAGTGTTAATGCTCGAGCGCTTCATCCGCTACCTGCGTACCAGCTTTCACGGCCATATGGGTTCCGCACTCATCGCGAACATCATCTCTGCTGAAGCGGCATTGAGTCACCGGCAAAGAAAGGAAGAGCTTTTGAAAAAGTTCGCCGGTTAACCGGAACCGGAGGGATTCTCAGTGAACCATTTGCTGCCGTTCTGGAATTACCCGACTTCGGCTGCGCTTACGCTCATCACCGGAGTGCTGCTTTTATGGCAGTATCCCGGCGCCAAGGGAACGATGGGGCACTTCATGCGCTGGGCTACCGCGCTCTTCCTCAGCGTATTCGTCGTGTACATGAATACCGCGACCGTTATCAATCAGCCACGCACGCCGATAACTAACCCGTGGCATCTTGGCTTTATGGAATTTCACCAAAACGTGGGACTGATTTACTTCGGCTTGATGGCGGCTATGCCGATTCTCGGTGGATCTTTGTGGGTAGCACTAAAGCGGGGATGGCAAGGCGCAGCCGTTCTACGAGCTGCCCATAGATGGGCCGGCTACGTCACCGGAACATGTTGGCTGGCCTCAAATATCGCGAGCGAGATCGGCTCTCGTATACCGCGGATCTGATCAACGTCTCTCCGACTTGGTCCGACTTTCGCGAACTTCGATTCGATCGCAGGGGTAGTCGCCATCGCCCATCGTCACATACCGCGGCGCAAAGGTTGCGAACCTTTGAAGCACTGAGCAGCGAGGGTAAGATGGGAAGGACAGGGAGGGAATCGGCGAGTGATATACTTAGGTGTATGCCGCTCGTTCATGCGACGCCTTCAGGACCTCCTCAACTTTGTCTAATAGTTGAGCGGTGGTGAAAGGCGGAGGAAACATTTCAAGCCCTTCAACGTCCTTGCGATATTGAAGCCGGTCGTCGTCCGGGAGACCGGCCACGACCAGCACCGCCATTTTAGGGTTCCTTGCACGCAGGTATTTCGCGGCCTCATACCCGGAGATGCTGTCTACGTGGGGGCGAATAATCAACAAATCGATCCCCCCGTCGGCGAGCAGGTCAACGGCTGCCCCAAAACTACCTGTCGCGGAGACTACATAACCAGCGCGTCGTAACGCTTCTGTCATGATGGTGCGAACCACCGGCTCTGAACTGAGGAGCAGGATCGCTGCGGTTCTCTCGATGAATTTGTCCATTCCATTTTCCAGACGAAAGAATGTCTACTAATGGCGAAGTGACACGGGACGCTCTGCCTTCATTTCTGATTGAGTTGACGTCATCCATAAGGCCGCAACACAGATATAGCAGCGTTAGGCGTTGACGTACAGTTTCGAAGGTATGCCTGCGCCCTCGTGCGCTGCCCCAAAATGCTGAACGAAGCGATAGTGCTATAGGTGCCGCGCTCAGTGATGCTCGGGTGCTCGCTCGACTTGGCTCGCGTGTATCCATCGTTCCGACCAAGGCACCCAGTACACCTCGATTGAGTTCGGAATGCGCTGCGCCGCGAGGCCTCACCCGCTGGCGCGATTTGCCGCGTCCGGAGTGTTTTTTTCGCCGCCCAAGTGGCTTGATTGTATTTTCCCTGTCTCTCCTCACAACTATACTTCTGTCCATGGAGATCCCGATTGCCTGCTGACATAAACCAGCATTCAGCCGTGGGCCCTGACCATCAACTCACGGGTCCTGCCACCCAGAGTCCTCGCCATAAAACAGTGCGGGTCGTCAGGTGGGGTCTGTTGATACTGGTCTTGCTACTGCTGCTCGTTCTTGTCCTACATTACGCGACCGCGAAAAAGGCTACGCCCGCGCCCAAGAAGATCACCGTTACGAGTTCAACGGCTGAAAAGGGGAACATCGGCGTCTACCTTGACGCAATCGGTACGGTTACCCCGGTCTATACCGCTTCGATTACCAGCCAGGTGACGGGGCTGGTCGTGGCCGTACACTATACGGAGGGTCAACGGGTAGAGAAGGACGATCCACTGGTAGAGATCGATTCGCGTCCGTTCCTCGCAACGCTTTTACAGGCGCAAGGCGCGTTGGAGAGAGACCAAAATCTTCTCGCGCAAGCGGAGATGGACGCTGAACGCTACCGCGCCGCGTGGGCACGACGCGCAATCGCAAAGCAAATTTTGGATGACCAGGAAAAGCTCGTGCTACAGGACAAGGGGATTGTAAAGAACGACCAGGGGGTAGTGCAATTTGACCAGGTTCAGGTCGACTTCTGCCATATCACTGCTCCAATCGCCGGTCGCGTAGGTTTACGGCTGGTCGATCCCGGCAACGTGGTGCAATCTGCCGGAACCGTAACCCTCGCGGTCATTACGCAGTTGGAGCCCATCACCGTAATTTTCACCATTCCGGAAGACAATATCGACCAGGTTGAAGCCGGCATGCGCAATGGCGCCAGCCTTACCGTCGATGCCTTCGATCGCACCGCGCTGACCAAGATCGCCAGCGGCAAGCTATTGACGCTCGACAACCAGATCGACACTACAACGGGGACGGTGAAAGGGCGGTCACTCTTTGACAACAAAGATGATGCACTCTTCCCGAATCAGTTCGTAAACACGCGACTGCTGGTGAATACGCTGCAGGGGGTGACGCTGATTCCAGCATCGGCCATTCAACAAAATGGTCAGGCATCGTTCGTGTATGTGATTCAAAACAATATCGTCCAAATGCGCAGCGTGAAACCTGGAGTTACAGAGGGAGGTGTAACGCAGGTTGATGGCATCAATCCTGGGGAGGTTGTGGCCACCAGCAGCTTCGACAAGTTGCAGGACAAAGCTTTGGTCAACATATCGAACAAGCCGGCCCCGGCCAGCCCGACCGCTAGCAGTACCCCATGAGTCCATCTCGTCAGTTTATTTTACGACCGGTAGCCACCTCTTTGTTAATGGCTGCAATCCTTTTGGTCGGCCTTGTCAGTTATACGCAACTGCCGGTCTCCGCGTTGCCGAACGTCGCCTATCCGACCATTCAGGTGCTCACGTTCTATCCGGGCGCGAGCCCCGACGTGATGGCGACGACGGTGACGGCGCCACTGGAGCGCCAACTCGGCGAAATGCAGGGCTTGAGCCAGATGACCTCGACCAGCTCCGGAGGCACTTCGGTCATCGTGCTGCAGTTTAATCTCAGCATGTCGATTGATGTAGCCGAAGAAGAAGTGCAAGCGGCCATAAACGCTGCTCAGAGTTTGTTGCCGTCCATTCTACCCGCGCCGCCGATCTACAGTAAGACGAACCCAGCCGATGCCCCGGTGCTCACCTTGGGCATCACGTCAAACTCGATGCCGCTTTCTCAGGTCGAGGACCTTGTCGATACGCGCCTCGCACCTAAGCTTTCACAACTCAACGGAGTTGGCCTTGTAACCATCAGCGGCGGGCAAAAGCCCGCGGTGCGGATTCAGGCCAACCCAACGGCGCTGTCATCCTACGGCATCAACCTTGAAGACCTGCGCACTGCGCTGACAGCGGCCAGCGTGAACGCGGCCAAAGGGAATTTCGATGGGCCGAGCCAGGATTATCAGATCGACGCCAACGATCAGCTCGTCACCAGCGGCGACTATCGATCTGTTGTGGTCGCATACCGCAACGGCGCGCCAGTGATGCTGACCGACATCGCGCGCATCGTGAATGGCGTAGAGAACAATAATCAGGCCGCGTGGATGAATCAGACCCCTGCGGTCATCCTGAATGTACAACGCCAACCCGGGGCCAACACCATCAGCGTGGTCAAGAGCATCAAGCAGCTAATTCCGCAACTCGAGGCAAACCTGCCCACCGGCATCAAGCTCACCACGCTGACCGATCTTACAACCGCCATCGAAGCATCGGTTTCCGACGTTGAGTTCGAGTTGCTGTTGACGATCGGACTCGTCGTACTGGTGATCTTCATTTTCCTGCGGAGTCTCCCTGCGACAATTATCCCGAGCGTGGCCGTGCCGTTGTCACTGGTTGGCACCTTGGCCGCGATGTACATCCTTGGCTACAGCCTGGATAACTTATCGATGATGGCACTGACCATTTCCACCGGTTTCGTGGTGGACGATGCCATCGTGATGATCGAAAACATTTCCCGGTACATCGAAGCGGGCGATCGACCTTTGGATGCTGCGCTCAAGGGCGCGGAACAAATCGGCTTCACCATTCTCTCGCTGACCGTATCGCTCATCGCCGTGCTGATCCCGCTGTTATTCATGGGGGGTGTAGTCGGTCTCCTGTTCCGCGAGTTCGCCGTGACTCTTGCCGTCACCATCGTCCTTTCCGCGGTGGTCTCCCTTACGCTCACGCCCATGATGAGTGCGCGAATCTTGCGGCACCAGCCAGAGGAGCAGCAGGGGCGCATCTCCAGAGCCACGGAGCATACTTTTGATCGGATGATCGCGTTCTACGGCAGGACGCTGAAAGTTGTTCTCGAATATCAGACAGTGACGTTGTTGGTTGCCGCGACGACACTGCTGCTTACGGTTTTCCTGTACATCATGATCCCGAAAGGCTTTTTCCCGGTGCAGGACACGGGCGTCATCCAGGGCATCTCGCAGGCGCCGGCGGCGATCAGCGCAAGAGCCATGGCGGTGAAGCAGCAGGAGCTCGCGAAGGCCGTTCTCGATGACCCGGCGGTTGAAAGCCTTTCGTCGTTTATCGGTGCAGATGGCACGAATACGACGACCAATAGTGGCCGAATGTCGATCAATCTGAAGCCGCTCAACGAGCGCAAGCTCAGCGCGTCAGATGTAATCCGCAGGCTCACACGGCGGTTGGACCGAATTCAGGGCATTGAGCTGTTTATGGAACCGGTCCAGAACATCAGCGTGGACGACCGGGTGAGCCGCACGCAGTACCAGTACACGCTCGAAGACTCCGATGCTGCCGAACTGAATACCTGGACCAATCGCTTCGTCGCCCGGCTGAAGGAATTGTCGGAGCTGGAGGACGTCGCGACCGATCAGCAATTGGGCGGGCTGGCCGTATCTCTGGTGATTGACCGGGTCACCGCTTCGCGCCTGGGCATCGCACCTTCGACCATCGATAACACCCTGTACGACGCCTTCGGCCAACGACAAATCAACACGATGTATACGCAGGTGAATCAGTATCACGTCGTGCTCGAGAGCGAGCCGCAATTTCAGAAGGATCCCGCACAAGCTGAACCAGCTGTACATTCAGTCCAACGCGTCATCGGGCGCATCCGGTGCGCCGGCGGCTTCGACATTTGCCTCTTCCGGATCATTCTCCGCGGGATCAAATGCGCTGACGACTTCCGTCACTTTACACTCCGTCGGCAAATTCTCTTACTCCTCCGGCGAACGTGCTTTCGGCGACCAGCTCGTCGACGTCGACCAGCGTGGCAAACACTGCGGCCGCTTCGAATTCCGCGCCGAGTAATGCCGTGCCGCTAAGCGCTCTCGCGCACTTTGAGAATACGACTGAGCCGCTCGTCATCACTCACCAGGGGCAATTTCCGGCGGTCACCGTGTCGTTCAATCTCGCATCGAATGCCGCCCTTGGCACCGCCATTTCGGCGGTCGACAAGGTTCAAAAAGAGATGCATATGCCGCCCAGCTTGCAGGCAGGCTTTCAAGGCACCGCGGCAGCGTTCACGAGTTCGTTAGCCAGTGAGCCGTTGCTCATACTTGCAGCGCTGGTCACCGTGTACATCGTGCTGGGTGTATTGTACGAGAGCTTTGTCCATCCGGTTACGATCCTATCCACGCTGCCGTCAGCGGGCGTTGGTGCTCTGCTCGCGTTGATTATTTTCCGCCAGGATTTAAGCGTGGTCGCGATCATCGGCATCGTCCTGCTGATAGGTATCGTGAAAAAGAACGGGATTATGATGGTCGATTTCGCGCTGGACGCCGAACGGAATCGCGGAAAGAACGCGCCCGACGCAATTTACGAGGCCTCTCTGCTCCGCTTCCGCCCCATTATGATGACCACCATGGCCGCGCTGCTCGCGGGGCTTCCGCTAGCGCTCGGGACTGGCTTCGGCTCTGAGTTGCGCAAGCCGCTGGGCATCGCGATGGTCGGCGGACTGCTGCTCAGCCAGGCGCTCACGCTTTACACCACGCCCGTCATCTACATCTTTTTTGACAACCTGGCGCAGCGCTTTGCGCACAAATCGAAACCACCGGAAACCGGGGGCTCAGAACCCGCAGAGCCGGCATGAATATCTCCGCGCCCTTTATCCACCGGCCAGTGGCTACGACGCTGCTCACGGTGGCGATTTTCCTGGCCGGGGCGGCCGCCTTTGAGGTGCTGCCGGTAGCGCCGCTGCCGGAAGTCGACTTTCCGACTATTTCGGTCAGTGCAAGCTTGCCGGGAGCCAGCGCCGAGATTATGGCGTCGTCGGTCGCTACTCCCCTGGAGCGGCAGTTTGGTCAGATGGCAGGTGTGTCGGAGATGACTTCCGCAAGTACGCTCGGCAACACCTCTGTCACCATTCAGTTTGACCTCAGTCGCGATATCGATGGCGCGGCGCGCGATGTTGAGGCCAGCATCAACGCGGCTCGAAGCTATCTGCCGAGCAACCTGCCGGCCAATCCGACCTATCGCAAGGTCAATCCCGCCGATGCGCCAATCATGATCCTGGGTCTTACATCAGACAAATACGACCCCGGTACGTTGTATGACGAAGCCTCCACCGTCATTGAGCAGAAGTTGTCGCAGATACAGGGCGTAGGGCAGGTCAGCGTCGGAGGTGGCGCGGCGCCGTCGGTGCGGGTGGACGCAAATCCTACGCAATTGGCCGCCTATGGGCTGACGCTTGCGAATTTGCAGTCCGTGTTGAGTCTGCAAAACGCCGACCTGGCCAAAGGTCAGCTCTCCGATGGCATAGTGACGGCGGACATCCTTGCCAACGACCAGATCTCGAAAGCAAACCAATACAAGCCGCTGGTAGTCGGTTACAGCAATGGCGCGGCCATCCGCCTGTCCGATGTGGCCCAAGTGACAGACTCCGTGCAAAACGTTCGTGCCGCGGGCTACCTGAACGGCAAGCGCGCGATTCCGATCATCATCTATCGGCAGCCCGGCGCCAACATCATCGCGACCGTCGACGCCATACGCGTGCAACTTCCGTTCATTCAGGCTTCCATCCCACTCGGCATCGATACCACCATCGTTCTCGATCGAACCGCAACCATCCGCGCCTCGGTTAGCGACGTTGAGAGGACGCTGCTCATTTCAATCGGCCTCGTCGTTCTCGTGGTGTTTGTCTTCCTGGGCGACGGTCGCGCAACGCTTATTCCAGGCGTCGCTGTGCCGGTCTCTCTGATCGGCACGTTCGCAGTGATGTACCTGTTCGGCTACAGCATCGACAACCTATCGCTGATGGCGCTGACCATTTCAACCGGATTTGTGGTCGATGACGCCATAGTGGTGATGGAAAATATCGCGCGCCACGTGGAAAACGGCGTGAAGCCCTTCGCCGCGGCGCTGAAAGGCGCGGAGGAAATCGGTTTCACCGTCTTCACGATCAGCATTTCGCTGATTGCCGTCTTCATCCCCCTTCTATTGATGGGCGGAATCGTTGGCCGTCTGTTCCGCGAGTTTGCCGTCACTCTCTCGACCTCCATTCTCGTCTCCATGATCATCTCGCTGACCACCACACCAACGATGTGTGCTTACCTGTTGAGGAACGAGCGCGAGCAAAAATCTGGTCGCATCTTCGCGGCCATCGAAAAGTTTTTTGATGGAATGCTTTCGTTGTATCGCAACACCCTGAATTGGGTGCTGGACAATCCAACCCTCACCCTCGTCGCACTTTTTCTGACCATAGTGCTCAACGTGGTGCTGATCGTCGAGATCGCCAAGGGCTTTTTCCCGGTGGAGGACACCGGCGCTATTGCCGGCGCGGTACAAGGGCCACAGGATTCATCGTTCCCGGCAATGAACAACGCCATTCAGCAGATCGGTGCAGTGATCAAGAATGATCCTGACGTCGCGAATGTGATTGGGTTTATCGGCGGCAATGGGGCCACAAATACCGGCTCCCTTTTTGTTGCGCTGAATCCTTTGACGCAGCGCAAGAGCAGTGCAGCTCAGATCATCCAACGCCTGACCCCCAAATTGAACCGTCTGCCGGTGGCTTCCGCGTTCCTCCAAGCCGTGCAGGATCTGCGCATCGGCGGCCGCTCGAGCAATGCGATGTACCAGTACACGATTCAATCTGACAACGAACAGGACCTTACCAAGTGGGGACCGACCCTGCTGGGTGCGATGAAGCGCCTGCCCGGTCTGCAGGCGGTAAGCTCAGACCAGCAGAATGGTGGTCTCGAAGAGCTGATGAACTACGATCGCGTCACTGCGGCGAAGCTCGGCATTACCGTGCAGGCGCTGGACTCGGAGTTGTACGGCGCATTCGGCCAATCCGAAGCGTCCATCATATACACTCAGGCAAATCAGTATTACGTGGTGTTGGAAGTTGCTCCGCCGTATTGGCAAAGCCCGGAGGGATTGAAAGATATCTACTTTATTACGTCCCGCGGCAACCACATTCCGCTGTTGGCCATAGCCAAGAGCCGAACCAATACGACACCACTGGCCATCAACCATACGGGCTTATTCCCATCGGTCACCGTGTCTTTTAACCTCGCGTCAAACGTGTCACTGAGTGATGCCACCTCGAGCATTAGCCAGATGCAAAAGCGGCTCGGTGCGCCTTCCACGCTGTTGGGCTTTTTTGCCGGCACACTGCTGGCGTACCAACAGTCCTTGAGCACCGAGCCCTTGCTGATCGTGACGGCGCTGTTGGCGGTGTACATCGTTCTCGGCATTTTGTACGAAAGCCTGGTCCATCCACTAACGATCATTTCCGCTCTGCCGTCAGCGAGCGTTGGCGCGATGCTCGCCTTGATGCTGTTCAAGGAAGATCTGAACATCATCTCGATCATTGGCATTGTGCTGCTGATCGGCATCGTAAAAAAGAACGCCATCATGATGATCGATTTCGCTCTTCAGGCAGAGCGAGAGGAGGGAAAGAGCAGCTACGACGCGATTTTCGAAGCGTGTATGTTGCGCTTCCGTCCGATTCTGATGACGACGACGGCTGCATTGTTGGGCGCGCTGCCATTGGCGGTTGAAACGGGCATGGGCTACGAACTCCGCCGGCCGCTTGGCATCTCGATTGTGGGAGGACTGCTCTTGAGCCAGTTGCTCACGCTCTACACAACACCGGTTGTTTATTTGGCGTTCGACCGGCTGCGTCTACGGATGCTGGGAAAGCAAGACTTGATTGGTCGTGGGGCCGGCCCGGCTCCCAGGGCTGCAAATTAGTGGAGCATCATGGGGTGCATAGGACTATGACTCCTTCCCGTCTAAGAGCCCCAATGTGTCTGGCCCTGATAAGCGTCCTGGCAGGGTGCCTGCTTAGCCCAAAGTACCACGTACCGTCGGCAGAAACTCCCGCGGCATACAAGGAGCTCGCTCCCACCGATTTCAAAAATACAGATGGCTGGAAAGTGGCGCAGCCGAAAGATGATGCGCTGCGCGGCGAGTGGTGGCGGATTTTCAACGATCCTCAGCTGGATGCGCTCGAAGACAAGGTTAACGTTTCAAACCAGAACATCGTAGCTGCCGCGGAAAGCTTTTTTGCGGCGCGCGCCCTGGTCACGGAAGCTCGATCACAGCTTTTCCCTACACTTACGACCAGCCCAGGCGTTACCTATCAACGGCCGTCGTCCACACTATCCACCGGCGCAACGGGAGATTCCTCAACGGCCACATTTACCGATTATCTCCTCCCGTTTGATATTACGTGGCAGCCGGACTTTTTCGGCCGTATTCGGGACACTGTGAGATCGGCTGCCTACGGAGCACAGGCCAGCGCGGCGGATCTCGAGAATACCCGTCTCACTGTCCAGGTCGATCTTGCCTTGGACTACTTTCAGCTTCGCGGACAGGACGCACTCAAGGAGCTATTGGATTCGACGGTAATAGCTTTTGAACAGTCCCTCGAATTGACAAAGGCTCTGTACGAAACAGGCATCGACTCTGAGGAAGCCGTGGCGCAAGCCGATACTCAACTCAAAGCCACGCAGGCGCAGGATACCGCTCTCGGAATCCAGCGGGCAGAATTTGAGCATGCCATCGCAATGCTCACCGGCCAGCCGGCCTCAACGTTTTCAATTCCGTTCGAACCGCTCAGATCAGGTCCTCCGGCGATTCCCTTCGGCTTTCCGTCCCAGCTTCTGGAGCGGCGCCCCGACATCGCCGCGGCAGAGCGCCTGGTTGCTCAAGCCAACGCACAGATTGGCATCGCGCGAGCGGCGTATTTTCCGACGGTTACGTTGAGCGGAGCCGCAGGATTCGAAACCGTTATGTTCGCTAACTGGTTCACTTGGCCGAGCCGCTTTTTCTCCGTTGGCCCGACGGCCGCAGAAACCATTTTTGTCGCGGGGTTACGCCGGGCCACGGTCGAGCAATTCCTGGCGCAATACCACGAGACAGTGGCCAACTACCGGCAGACGGTGCTAACGGCCTTTCAACAAGTTGAAGACAACCTCGCCGCGTTGCGGATCCTCTCGGTGGAGATTAAGCAGCAGGACGCGGCGGTAAGCTCCGCGCAAAGAACTCTCGTTCTCGCCATGTACCGCTATAAATTCGGGACTCGATCCTTACCTGGACGTGATTGTCGCACAAACTTCATTGCTGTCTAATCAGGAAACGGCGGTCACTCTTCGCATTGCGCAGATGACGGCCAGCGGAGCGTTGATCGATGCGCTAGGTGGAGGTTGGGACGCCTCGCAGCTTCCCTCGTCTGCGCAATTGATCAGCGAAGTACCATAAAACTCTAACCTCACTTCTAACGGCTTCATAGGAATCGAGGGCCGCGCTGGCGCAGCAAAGGTGAACTGGTACCGAAGGTTCGACTCCCTCCCTCTCCGCCATGGAGTCTGCGCTTTCGGAGATCTTCCGGTCCCCGTCGCTGCTGTTCAATAACAACAGACTGGAAGCCGAGTTCGTTTGTCATGGATACGCACTTGGTACAGTCTTGCATCCGCGCCACTCACTCGCGGTGTCTCGTGGCGATGGCACGACCGAACCAGCTTTCATGATCGACTCGCTGCGGCTGCACCGTATGAATCGGCGATTCATGCCGAGAGCGCGTCTTTGTTTCACGGCTGCTACAAACTTTAAACCACCTATCCGCAAGTTGCGCATCTCACTCGTTTAGAAGCTTCTATTCGACCCAGCGCTTGCTCCGAAGAGGGGCACCTATTTTGCTCCTTAACGCGTATTGAGAGTTATGGATTCCGACCGAATCGACTGGCGCCACGAGAATGACGTTGATGACGCCAAACTCGCGAATAGCGTGAGTATTCGCTGGATCGTCCTCGTTCTGCGGATTGGCCTCTCGCTGGCCGCCTCGACGATGCTGGGTATCTTCGTCTTGTCGTCCCGACAAATCACTTCCTTCGGCCACATCGCCGCGCCGCATATGCTGCTCACCCTGGTCGCCCTGATGGCTGCGGCCTTTCTAAGTATGACCGAATGGTTTCGTCGGAACTGGAAGGTAGCGATACTCATCACTTCTCTTGTGGTTATCGGTTCGACTACCTGGACCTACATCGATCTCGGCGAACAGATCCCGGTTTTCGCTACCAGCCTTGTCTTCCTCACGGCTACCTGCGCTTTAGTACCGTGGGAGTTCCGATGGCAGTTGAGCCTCACGGTCGGCCTGCTGATTGCGACTGCGACGGATACGCTGCTGGTTCGCGTTCCAGATCCCTACGCGGGTCCGCTATGGCTAGGTCTATTGGCGAGTGCTGCGATGTCTTTGGCAGGAAACTGGCTTTGGGCGGCATGGCGCGATGCTTTAGCTGAAACAAATCGAAAACTGGAGGAGAGCGAGGACAGCCAGCGAAAACTACTCGACGCAACTCTGGATCCGGTTAGTTTGATCCGGACATCTGACGGGCGATACGTCTACGTGAATCCCGCCTTCGGGAAACTCGGATATGCACCCGAAGAGGTGCTCGGAAAATCGACCGCAGAGTTCGATGTCGCTGAGCTGCTCGAATCGGAGAAGTTTCAAGCGAGCATACTGCAGAAAGGATTCGCGCAAAATTTCGAAGCGAACATCCACCTCGCAGACGGTCAACCGGTTCCGTACCTGGTTTCATCGGTCCTCGTTGACCTACGGGGCGAGCAGTACCTGTTGTCAGTGGCTCGCGATATAACGGCGATGAAGCAGGTTCAAACCGATCTGATCGAAGCGCAACAACGACTGGGACAGAGTGAAGCAAAGCTCCGCAAGATTTTCGAGGCCAGCCCCGATGCGATCGCGATCATTAGCATTACCGACGGCCGGGCGTTGGAAGTTAATGAGGCGTGCCTGGGGATGGGCTTCTCCAATGAGGAGTTCCTGCGTTGGGATCGGAAGCAAAGGACAATCTTTAGCAATTTCTCCGACCGCGAAGCGTTCGTGCGCAAGCTCCTGAGCGAGAAAACTGTCCGCAACGTTGAACTCAACCTAAAGCTCAAAGACGACCGGATAGCGCCCTACCTGGTTTCCGCGGTGGTAGCGGAGTTCGCCGGCGAACAATGCATGATCGCATTTGCGCGGGAGATTTCCGATATCAAACGCACCCAGGATGAGTTGATTGCGGCTCGTGAAAAGGCGCTGGCGGCCTCACGCGCCAAGACCGAGTTTCTTTCCAGCATGTCGCACGAGATTCGGACGCCGATGAATGCGATTCTTGGAATGGCGGATCTCCTCGGCGAAAGCGATCTCTCGTCGGAACAGCGCCGCTTCCTCAGCACGATGATCAGCAATGGCAATGCGCTGCTGACGCTGATTAACGGAATTCTGGATCTCGCTCGGATCGAAAGCGGGCGCTTCAAACTGGAGCAGACCGAATTCGACCTCGAGGAATTGGTGGATCACATCGCGGAAACCTTGAGCGTGCGCGCGCATGAAAAAGGACTGGAACTGACGGCGCGAATATCACCCTCCGTTCCGAGACGAGTCGTCGGTGACGCACTTCGCCTGCGTCAGGTGTTAATCAACCTGGTTGGTAACGCGATAAAATTCACCGAGCAGGGCGACGTAGCTATCGTTATCGAGGCGCTGTCCAATGGGCGTGCTGGTCAGCTGCTATTCAGCGTTCGCGATACCGGTATCGGTATCGCGGCCGACCAGCTCGACGCAGTTTTTCAAAGCTTCACCCAAGTCGATTCATCAGCCACGCGGAAGTATGGAGGGACCGGCCTGGGTCTTTCGATAGCTTCCAGGCTGGTTGAGATGATGAACGGACGGCTGCGAGTTACGAGTGAAGTCGACAAAGGAAGTACGTTCTCTTTCAACGCCGATATGCCCGCCGCTGCGGCGCCAGCGCCACAATGGGATCCCTTGCCCGAACTTAACGGGGTGAGAGTCCTGGTTGTCGATGGTAACGAAACCTGCCGTTTCGTCGTCAAAGACATGCTAGGTCAATCGAACGCCAAGGTTGATCTAGCCGCCGGCGCTGAGGAAGCGCTGACTCTGGCCAAGCGGGCTCATTCAGAGGGCCTTTCTTACAGGCTGGTCTTGTTCGGTTTTCGTCCGCCGCCTGCCGACGCGCTTCTTACCCTCTCGCAGCTAAGAATTTACTGTAGCGCGCCGGCGATCCTGATGGTTACCTCGGAGGACCTTAGCCGGTTCCGTGAAGCAATTATGGGCGAGAGCGATGCCTACGTCATAAAGCCCGTTAAGCGTACGGAATTGATGCGCGCGATAGCGTCCAAAATGGATGTTCCGAGAGCCGCCGTCGCTGCGATGCCAACTTATTCCGCTACCGAAGGTGTCAACCTCAGTGAGCGTCCGTTGAAGATTCTGCTGGTGGAGGACTCGCCCGACAATCGGACCTTAATCAACGCGTATTTGAAGAGTCTTCCGTTTACTGTGGACGAAGCGGAAAACGGCTTGGTAGCCGTAACGAAATTCATGCGCAACCGCTACGATCTAGTATTGATGGATGTGCAGATGCCGGTTATGGACGGCTATACGGCGGTTCGGAAAATTAGAGAATGGGAACAGGAGCAGGGACGCGCGTCCACCCCGATAGCTGCGCTCACCGCTTCCGCGACTGAAGAAGACGTACAACGAAGTGATAAGGCGGGATGTACCGCCCACGTCAGCAAACCGATTAAAAAAGCACACCTGATTCGTATCGTCCGCGAGCTTACCGTTCCGGCCGCCCCGGTTAGATTTGATGAGGGGAGGCAAGAGCTTCCAAATCATAATCCCGAGATGCCGGTAAAAGGGGGCATTATCTAATTCTACTAAAAAACCGTTGTTGGGTCGCGCTTCGGCGAAAGACCCATGCGCAGACTCTAAGTGGCGATTTGTTAATTTTGGCAGAACGAATGGGACAGCATGACATCGTGCGGCGTCATCTCGGAGACGTGGAATTCAATTCAACTAGAGCGGTTAAAGTTTTGCTTCTCTTAACTAAGTTCGGAACCATACCGGATACCATGCTGCTGGCAGGAAAATCCGAACCGATGACAAGGTGATCTCCTGGATGTATCGACAGACAACAAGTGGCAGTGCTGTGCGGCGGGAGTGTTCCGATGAAACTTGAATTTGGCTTCCAATTGGCGAACATGGAGCCCTCGCGCATCCGCGACCTCGCGCAGGCCGCCGAAGGGCTCGGCTACGACTACATCGTTCTTCCTGACCATATCGTCTTAGAAGGTCCAGCGCGTCAGCATGATCCGCACGCGCTGGCGTGGGACATGTTGTCAATCGCGGCTTCAGTGGCAGCGGCGACCAAAACCATTCGTATCGGCCATCTGGTGCTATGCAATCTGTTTCGCCATCCGGCGATCACCGCGCAGAGCCTGATGACGCTCGATCATCTTAGCAGCGGGAGGTTGCTCGCCGGTTTTGGCACGGGATGGACCGAGACGGAGTTCCGAATGACGGGAATTCCGTTTCCTCGAATCGCCGAGCGGCTCCGTATGCTCGACGAGGCGCTGACCTGCATCAAATCGCTATGGACGAAAGAAGAGACCACTTTCGACGGCGAGTTCTATCATTTTAAAGATGCGATTCTGTGGCCCAAGCCGATCCAGAAGCCATGTCCGCCGATAATCGTTGGAGGGGGCGGCAAAGGCCTCCTGCGCATCGCGGCCAAGCATGCCGATTACCTGAACATCATCTCCGAGGCCGGCAAGCTGGGCGAGATCTCGCTTGACAAGGTTAAGCAGCTAACCGACGCGGCCTATCGGGAGAAGGTCGGCTTCCTGCGTGACGAAGCCAAACGCATCGGCCGCAACCCCGATTCAATTCGTATAAGCGCCTTTCTCAACGCCGTGGTCCTCACGGATTCACAGGCTGCTGCGCGTCAAATGGCCGAGCAAATAGCGGTCGTATTCCAGCAGACTCCCGAGCAGGTGCTGGCGTCGCCGATGGTGCTCATCGGCACGCCGGAGGACTGCATCACGGAACTGAGGCGGCGCGAGAAAGAGAGGGGCGTCACGCAATTTCTCTTCAGCATAGTCGGCTTCGATGAAAACCTGATGCGGCGCCTTAAGGAAGAGGTCATCGCACATCTCTAGCTTACGCGGGCGTTGAGCGCCGCATCGCCGAAGTTATGGCGGACGAGATTGCTAGTCGCCGCTCTCAATTCTATTCGCCCCTAAGCGCTTTGACGCGTGGGTTACGAGCGCGGATCAACGGCTCCAAAGTTAATCTTCGAGCGCGATCTCGCCGAACAGCGGGCGAAATTGTTATCTGCCAAGCTGCCGGCGAGGCTCGCGGTCAAAAATCCCTCCACTCCCACAGCTTTCCGCCGTCGATGCACTTAACGGCTTCAGGGATTAGCATCCATCTCGCTCCGCCAACGAGTGCCGCCTGTCGGCCGCAATCAGTGAGTCACCGGTCTTGATCTTCTGACCGCGAATTCTACCATTCTGGTCACAGTGACTGGCGGCTGTTCATCCGCCGCGAACAGGCTGGCCGGCGCGCTATCTATATGGGTTCGCTTCTTCGTCGAAGCCTTCGGTATTGATTTGGGGTTTCGGTCACTGACGTAAAGTTGCATAGTATTTTGAACGAAAAGATTGGACGTCGATCGGGGGTTACGATGCCCAAGCTCACCATCAAACACATCACTACGTACCAGTACAGGCACCCGGTTTCATTCGGCGAGCACTTTATGATGTTGCGCCCTCGAGACAGCCATGACCAGCGCCTGATAAACGCAAAGCTGGTTATTACTCCAAAACCAAAAGACCTCCGCCGGACGCACGACGCGTTCGATAATCACGTGTACGTCGCGCGCTTCGCCCGGCGCGCTAAACAGCTTCGGTTCGCCAGCACCATTCGTCTCGATCATTCTCACACGGACATCCACGACCTCACGATTGAGCAATTTGCCCAGTCCTATCCGTTCATCTATGGCGCGCAAGAGATGCCGGACTTGGTACGGTTCGTTGAGCGACAATCTTTTGACCCCGAATGCCACGTCGAACGGTGGGCGCGAACCTTTCTACGAAAGGATGAGCCGACGGATACTCGCGAGCTTCTGATCAAGCTCACGCACCGGATAAAACAGGCCTTCACGCACGTGCGTCGATATGAGAAGGGCATTCAGACCCCGCTTCAGACCCTCGAACTCGGAAGCGGGAGTTGTCGTGACCTGGCTGTGCTGATGATCGATGCTGTACGCTCCCTTGGGATGGCCGCGCGTTTCGTTTCTGGATATTTGTATATTCCCGATGACGACAAGGAAGGTCATGTGGGCGGCGGTAACACGCACGCCTGGGCCCAAGTTTATCTGCCGGGACCCGGTTGGGTCGACTTCGATCCATCCAATGGCATCGTTGGCAATCGCGACCTTGTTCGTGTCGCGGTAGTTCGCGACCCGCACCAGGCGACACCGCTCTATGGTACTTGGACGGGGATTCGGTCAGACTTCTTGGGAATGAACGTCGAGGTCGCAATCACCTCCGACGTCGCCGAATCGGAAAGGGCAAACGCCATTTCGCGCCACGCATGAAGTCCGGTACACGCTGCGCGATCGATACTCGGCCCCGACGTCCCCAGGAGATCTTCGTTGGAAATCAAAGTTGGTTACGAGCTGATCTACGATTGTCCTCGGCCGACGCCGATGATGCTGGTATTAAACGTCCACTATTCGCGCGCCTCCGACCTCGTCGTCCCGGATCACTTAACTACAATCCCGTCTATTCCCCTTTCAGCTTATCGTGACGGCTTCGGCAACTGGTGCACGCGTCTCGTCGCGCCCGCAGGGCGGCTCACGATTTCGAGTACCGCGGTGGTCAGAGACTCTGGTAATCCCGACATTGCTGCAACTTCCGCCTGTCAGCATTCTATCGAGGAATTACCTGAAGACGCGTTGGTCTTTCTGCTGGGGAGCCGATACTGCGATACCGATAAACTTTCGCAGGTGGCTTGGAATTTGTTCGGGCAAATTCAAATGGGTTGGGCCCGCGTCCAGGCAATCTGTGATTTCGTGCACAACCATATCTCATTTGGTTATGAGCACGCTCGAGAAACAAGGACTGCCTCGGAAGCGTTCAACGAAAGGAGGGGCGTCTGCCGCGATTTCGCGCATCTCGCGATTGCATTCTGCCGCTGCATGAATATCCCAGCGCGCTACTGCACAGGTTATCTCGGCGATATCGGAATGCCCCCACCATACGGTCCGATGGACTTTGCCGCCTGGTTTGAGGCGTATCTCGGAGGACGCTGGCATACCTTTGACCCGCGCAACAATGTGCCACGGATCGGACGGGTACTGATCGCGAGGGGGCGCGACGCGATCGATGTTGCTATCGCTACGACGTTCGGACCCAATACGCTCGTCAGCTTCAAGGTGTTGACCGACGAGGTAATGACCGGTTGACTACTCATCATGGCGTCGGTTGAACGACTTGATGTAGCCCTTCTCCACTAACCTGCCAAGCCACCTGCACCTGGATCGGCGCACCCTTCAAGCCTGGTGCATCATGGTAGACGTGTTCGCCCTCGATGACGTCCGCCAGCGGAGCCCTATGGCCGCGGAATGCTTCCTCGATAGCGCAACGAAAACCATTTAGGCTAACTAACATCCGAACACGAGTTGCATATAAATTCCTCTGCATCGCACGCTGTGCTGGCGTTGTCTGGCTTCGGAGTGACAGGCGCTGCGGCCGCGATCGACCGCCTGCTGGGGCACTGACTAATGTGGCAGAAGGTGAGTAGGAATTGCTTGCCTACATTGAATATAAGCACGAATTGTTCTGACGATAACCTGAAGTCCCTATCTTTCTACTATGCAAACTATTCCAATCCGTTCAGCGAAGATGATCAGGTACGCCTTGGTCGGACTGTCCAGAATAAAGAAGTCGGCGACGATCTGTTCTACGAGGACTGCTCCGGGCAACGAAGCAGAAGTATGCTGGCGGGTTTGTGTCGGAAGGAAATATTACTTCGTATGCCGATTCCAGGACTGGAGGATGCTACAGAAGGTAGTTCCTATGCCGGCGAATAGGAATCGATAGTGATACTCGACTCGGTTGGTGATTTTATCAAAAATGAGACGCCCAAGAGCGGCCTTTTAGCTGGTTCGATATGTCGCGGCTTCTAATCCTAGATCGCATCGTGTCAGGATAGCGACCGCATTCAGCGACCGTGGATTTACGTTTAGATACCCTGGCGGGAAGCACGGATGGCGGAATTGTGGTACTATGAAAAACACGGCGTCCGGATAGGGCGCCGTAGTTGTTTTGATGGGTGCGCTGAAATACGAAAAGTGCAAAAACAAACCCATTAAGCGCTGTAAGATCAATGGTTTTTCTGGCGCGCACTCGATATTCCAGAAAAGAAAGAGCCGTCCTGGCAGCAGCCAAAGATGGATTGGCGAAGTGGAAAAACGAACCCATTAGGGCTCCCTCTCGCCGCATCGTGAAGCGCGAAAACAAACCCATTTGATTCGTTAAATCTTCGCTTCATCTCGAGACGATCAAAAGACGAAATCTACCACTATACCACCGCCGAATGCTGCGCCTCGATGCGCGACGGGGCGTTGAGTTTGGTTATGCTGGATCTGGGGGCGGCGAGGTGACACGCACATCGACCGTCAGACCCATGAAGTCGCTAGGCGAGCCGGTCCAATTGCCTGCGATCGGAATCGCCTGAGTCGGATCGCGAACCACCGCGACCCGAATCAAATCGCGATTGCCCACGATGCCGTTGGTCGGATCGAATTCCATCCAACCCGAGCCAGGCAGGTAGACCTGCAGCCACGCGTGAGTGCTGCCGCCCACAGTGTTGCCTGCATTGTCTGTGACCGGCGAGTAGAGATAGCCGCTTACGAAGCGCGCCGCGAGACCCAGCGAACGGACTGCCTCCATCATCAGCAACGCAAAATCGCGGCAGGTCCCTCTTTTCGATTGCAGAGTCTGAGTCGGCGTCTGACATCCTTCTTCGATCCGCGGTGAGTATTGAAACCCATCGCCCTGGATGGATTGCGTCATCGCGGCGAGCATCGCGAGCGTATTGGTTTGACCGTTAGTATTCACGAAGCGTCTGGCCCACAGGTCCACCTGATGCTCAGGGTCGGGATAGTGCCGTTCAATTAGCCGGTTCAGATCGGGGATCTCATCCGCGGAATAGTGAAACGGATAGGTCTCAGCATAGGGCTCGATCGGGTAATCAGGCTCGGTGGTCTCGTAATGGTCGAGATCGATTTCACTCTCGAAGCGCAGCTCGGCGGCAGAATTATTGAATGACGCCACTGCGACCGAGTTTCCGAATACGTCATGCAGCCATCGCAGTCGCGAGGGCTGAGGATTGATCGCCAGCCGCGTGGCCACCACACGCAAATCGTGGCTCCCCAGTGGCCGTAGCATCATCCGATGGTCACCGAAAGTGACCGGTTTCGAATAGCGGTATACGGTCGAGTGATGAACTCTTAATGAACGCATGACACTGGTTTCCGGGGCGCAGCCGAATCTTTGGACTGCACCAGGATCGGTTGATTCACTATGTTCTGGTGAGAGCATAAGGGGTATTTAAACTTCTCGATAGCTGGCGACCGCAGCGGTTGTTCCCGGGACACAAATCGCACGAGCGTACGATGATGAGACGGAGGCTTGGGAACCGGGATTCAAGTGCGGGAGCGTGATGGGGACGGATCACGGCCCGCGGCATGATTGGCGACAATTTTCAGGCCCTGTCTATATTGGACTGAATTGGGACCGAGGCGCCGCTTAACTTTTGCGCGTCAACCCAAATTCGGACGAATTCGCGTCAGTTCGCGATGGGAAGGGAACGTGAGACTTTTTCGGATGGATTCTAAAATCAGTATTCGAGAGACCTGATGGCAATTCGAGTCGCGTTGCATCACAAAACCGACTACCAGTATGACCGCCTGGTCGAGCTCTCGCCGCAGGTAGTCCGTCTCCGGCCGGCGCCCCATTGCCGAACTCCGATCACGGCTTATTCGCTCAAAATCGAGCCGCGCGATCATTTCATCAATTGGCAGCAGGACCCCCAGAGCAACTATCTCGCGCGGATCGTGTTTCCAAAGCCGGTTCATCATTTTTCAGTTGAAGTCGATCTCGTAGCGGAAATATCGGTCATCAATCCTTTCGATTTCTTTTTAGAGCCGTACGCAGAGCGATGGCCGTTTCACTACGATGTTGACCTTCGCAAGGAACTGGCGCCGTTTCTCGTCGCGCCGACTGCCGGACCGAAGCTGCGCGCGTACGTCAGCGAAATCGATCAGACGCCCAAACGCTGCGTGGATTTTCTGGTGGCTTTGAATCAGCAACTTCAACGCGCGATCGCATATGTCATCCGGCTCGAGCCTGGAATCCAGTCGTGCGAGGAAACTCTGAATCTAAAACGTGGGTCGTGCCGCGACACCGCATGGCTCCTGGTCGAAATCCTGCGCGATATTGGCCTCGCAGCACGTTTCGTGTCGGGCTATCTGATTCAGCTCAAGCCCGACGTAAAGCCACTCGAAGGTCCAGAGGGCCCGTCGCAGGATTTCACCGACCTGCACGCGTGGGCCGAAGTCTATTTGCCGGGTGCGGGATGGATCGGCCTCGATCCCACCTCAGGATTGTTCGCCGGCGAGGGTCATATTCCACTCGCGACCGCGCCCGAGGCCTCCTCTGCGGCGCCGGTTACCGGCTTGGTCGGACCATGCCAGGTCGAGTTTCACCATGAGATGTCGATCACCCGGATTCACGAAGATCCGCGCGTGACGTTGCCGTATACCGACGAGCAATGGAACCGAATCGAATCGCTTGGCTTTCAAGTCGATCGCGACATTAGCGCCGGCGATATCCGGCTTACGATGGGGGGCGAACCGACCTTCGTATCGATCGACGACATGGAGGGCGCCGAGTGGAACATCGCTGCGCTCGGCAAGGAGAAACGCAAGCTCAGCGAGCAGCTACTGTGGCGCCTTTATAAACGCTTCGCACCCGGCGGCCTACTGCACTTCGGACAAGGGAAATGGTATCCCGGTGAGCCGCTGCCGCGATGGGCATTGAGTTGCTACTGGCGCAAAGACGGCGTGCCGATTTGGCGCGATGCCGCGCTCTTCGCACGCGATGACACCACCTCCAACTACGGTCCGCTAGATGCGCAGCACTTTTCGGAAACGCTCGCGACGCGGCTCGGCGTCGATCCCGGATACGTCAACGCGGCGTTCGAGGATCCTTTGCACTACCTCCAGCGCGAACGTCAGTTACCCATCAACGTCGATCCCATCGACAATCATCTCGAGGATCCCGGCGAGCGCGAACGCATTCGACGTGTCTTTGAGCGCGGTCTGGAGACGCCGACTGGATACGTGATGCCGCTTCAGCGTGGGCTCGGCAAGGACGGGCCCGAATGGCAGACCGGGTTGTGGATGCTGCGCGGGCAACATCTGTTTCTGATGCCCGGCGACTCAGCCCTCGGCCTGCGCCTGCCGCTGCCTAGCCTGCCATGGGTCGCAGCATCGGAAGCGCCACAATTTTTCCCGCTCGACCCGACCGGCCAGCTGCCGCCGCTGCCGCAGCCTCTACACATTTCGCCCGCTGAACCGAGATTCCAACCGCGCCGCGCCGGTGATGTCCGCGACAAGAAACCAGAGCTCGGCCAATCGGCGCCCTGGATCGTTCGCACCGCACTTTGTGTGGAACCGCGCAACGGGCGCTTGTGCATTTTCATGCCGCCGCTGCCGGACACCGGGGACTACATAGATTTACTCGCCGCCATCGAAGACACCGCCGCGCATCTAGGCGTGCCGGTCGTCATCGAGGGTTACACGCCCCCAGTTGATTATCGAATCAACAAGCTATCGGTGACGCCCGATCCCGGCGTTATCGAAGTAAATATCCATCCGGCCCACAACTGGAGCGAGCTGGTTAGTCTGACCACCACACTCTATGAAGACGCGCGACAGTCGCGCCTCGGCACTGAGAAATTCATGCTCGACGGACGCCATACCGGGACTGGCGGCGGCAATCATTTCGCGCTGGGCGCCGCGACACCCTCCGACAGCCCGTTTCTGCGCCGCCCCGATCTCCTGCGCAGTATGCTTGGGTACTGGCTCAACCATCCCGCGCTCTCCTATCTGTTTTCCGGCATGTTCATTGGGCCGACCAGTCAGGCGCCGCGCATCGACGAAGGCCGCAGCGACAATCTCTACGAGCTCGAGATCGCGTTCAGTCAGATCCCCAATCCGGGCCGGGCGTATTGCCCGCCGTGGCTGGTAGATCGAATTTTTCGCCACATCCTGGTCGACCTGACCGGCAATACGCATCGGGCGGAATTCTGCATCGACAAACTCTATTCGCCCGACACCGCGACCGGACGCCTTGGTCTGCTCGAGATGCGGGGCTTCGAGATGCCGCCGCATGCACGGATGAGCCTCACGCAGCAGTTGTTGGTGCGCGCGTTGGTCGCGTGGTTCTGGCGTGACCCCTATCTGCGCGCGCCGATCGAATGGGGCACGCAGCTTCACGATCGCTTTATGCTTCCATATTTCGTGTCCGCCGACTTCGGCGATGTGCTCGATGACTTGCGGCGCGCAGGGTATCCATTCGAACACGAATGGTTCGCGCCTCATTTCGAGTTTCGCTATCCCGTCTATGGCCGGGTGAACTACGCCGGAATTGATCTCGAACTGCGCCAGGCACTGGAGCCCTGGTACGTTCTGGGCGAGGAGCCTGCCGGTGGTGCTACTGCCAGGTTTGTCGACTCTTCAGTCGAGAGGTTGCAAGTCAAGGTCAACGGCATGACCAGCGACCGCTACCTTATCGCCTGCAATGGGCGACGGGTGCCGATGAAATCGACCGGCGCGCGCGGCGAGTGGATTGGCGGTGTACGATATCGCGCCTGGCAGCCACCCTCGTGCCTCCATCCGACGATTCCGGTCCATACACCGCTGGTGTTCGACCTCTTCGACACCTGGACTGGCAGGTCAATTGGAGGATGCACCTATAACGTCGCGCATCCCGGCGGACGCAGCTACGAAACCTTCCCGGTCAACGCGAACGAGGCCGAAGCGCGGCGCGCGGCGCGATTCGTGCCATTCGGCCATACGGCGGGCCCGATGATGCTACCGGCGAACGAGTCCAATCCACAGTTTCCGACTACACTCGATCTACGGCGATCTGCATTATCGAATGGTGGAAGTCCCTACTAGAACTTTTTCCGCCCGCATTGTATGTCCAGCCGGCGGGGGCACGATCCGATGACCAAGGTCGTCAGCGCGGCGCGCGAGGAAATCGCGTCCGCAGCGCAATATAAATCCAATCCTGCATTCTACGACGAGATGCTGGCATCGGAGGGGGAGATCCGCCCGCACTGGCAGCCTCTGATGGATTCCATCAGCGCGATGGGGCCTGAGGGCCTCGCTGGCCGATGGCAGGAAGGACGCCGCCTGCTGCATGACAATGGCGTTACCTACAATGTCTACGGCGACCCGCGCAGTACCGACCGACCATGGCCGCTCGATCCGCTGCCGCTCGTAATCGAGGAGAAGGAGTGGGCGGCGATCGAAGTGGCGATGCGCCAGCGCGCGACCTTACTCAATGCGATGCTCGCCGACTTTTATGGACCGCAGCGTCTGCTGCGTGGGAACCGGTTTCCCCCCGAGTTGATCTTCCGCCATCCGGGATTTCTACGTCCATGCTGCAATGTCGCGGTGCCGGGCGACGTTTATCTCCATAACTACTCGGCGGACCTCGCGCGCTCGCCCGATGGGCAATGGTGGGTAATCGCTGACCGCACCCAGACTCCCTCGGGCGCGGGATATGCGCTCGAAAATCGTCTCGTATCTCAGCGCGTGCTGCCCGACGTCTTTCGCGCCACCCACGTTCGCAGGCTCGCCGATTTCTTTCAATCTTATCGCGACACTCTGCGCAGCCTGGTGCCGCATCATCACGACAATCCCCGCATCGTGTTACTGACGCCGGGGCCGTACAACGAGACCTACTTCGAACACGCGTTTCTGGCGCGCTACCTGGGCTACACACTGGTTGAAGGTGGCGATCTAACGGTGCGCGACAACTCGGTCTTCCTAAAGACGCTGGGCGGTTTGCTACCGGTGGACCTCATCATGCGCCGCCAGGACGACAGCTTCTGCGACCCCCTCGAGTTGCGCGAGGACTCGGTGCTCGGCGTGCCCGGCCTGGTACAGGCAGTTCGCGCCGGCAATGTCGCGATCGTCAACGCGCTCGGCTCCGGTCTTATTGAGTCTCCCGCAACCGCAGCGTTCCTGCCCAGTCTTTGTAAGTATCTCTTGGGTGAAGAATTGAGGATGCCGACGGTGGCGACGTGGTGGTGTGGCGAGGAGGAGCCGCTCGCCCATGTCCGCGAAGATCTCGCGCGGCTTGTGATCAAGCCGACCTTCGGAAGCCCGCTCCGCCTTCCGATTTTCGGAGCGAAACTATCTGCTGCCGCCCGCGAAAAGTTGCGCGCCGAGATCGATCGGGCGCCTGCCGACTATGTGGCTCAGGAGCAGGTCTCGCTCTCGCTGGTTCCGGTCTGGCAGGAGGGTGGAAGCCTCGCGCCCCGCCACATGGTGTTGCGCGTTTACGTCATCGCATCCGAGGGCTCCTATACGGTCATGCCCGGCGGGCTGACCCGAATCACCTCGTCGCTTGAAAGCCTCGTCGCCTCGACGCAGCACGGCGGCGGAAGCAAGGACACCTGGGTGCTGTCGAGTGGTCCGGTGTCCCAGACCACCTTGCTGACAGCCGCTTCGTCATCGCTCGAGGTGAGCCGCGCGACCTTCGATCTGCCGAGCCGCGTCGCGGACAATTTGTTCTGGCTCGGGCGCTATGCCGAACGCGTCGAGTCGGCGGTGCGCGTCTCGCGCGCGATCTTGACGCGGCTATACCAGGAATCCGACCCGACCAACGCTGCCGGCCTCGAGGCTGGAGTGCGGGTCATGGCGGCGCTCGGCCATCTACCTTTGAAGCTTATAGACTACGATGGAGCCCCGACCGACGAAGCGTCGTTAGAGCGCGAAATGCTCGCCGTCATCTATGATTCTGAGGAGAAAAGCTCTCTCGGTTGGACCCTCAACCAACTCCGCCGCGTCGCGTGGCTATTGCGCGACCGCTTCTCGGCCGATGCATGGCGCATCCTCAATCGCTTCGACAAGCAGTTCGCCTCGCCTCCTCCGGTCGAGCCGCTGCGAATGGGCCGCGCGCTCAGCCTCCTCGACGACGCCATCATGACACTCTCGGCCTTCAGCGGCCTGGTGATGGAAAGCATGACGCGCGGCGACGGTTGGCGCTTCCTCGACATCGGCCGCCGCCTGGAGCGCGCGCTTCAGATGATCGAGATGCTGCGCCAGGGGCTGAGCCCCGGCAGCGAAGACGAAGGCGGCGAGCTACGGACCTTGCTCGAGATCGCCGATAGCTCGTTGACCTATCGCTCGCGATATCTCACATCGATGCGGGCGGACCTGGTAATCGACCTACTCCTGCTGGACGAGGCCAATCCCAGGTCCGCAGCGTTTCAGCTCCTACGTTTGCGCGAGCATGTCGAAGCGCTTCCCGATCGTTCGGTCAACGCGCACCGCAGCGCCAAGTGGCGCGTCGCCGTAAAACTCCTTAGTGCGCTGCAGCTAGCCGATGCGCAGGAACTGATTCGTCCCGGCGATAGTGGTGAGTGGGATAGCTTTGAGAGTCTCCTGGGAGGGCTGGCCGCAGGACTGCGAGCGCTTTCCGAAGCTCTCGCCCGCGACTACTTTGAGCACACGATTGCCCCGCGCCAGTTGTCAGCATCGTGAATAGGATAGTTACCACAATGATGCTACGAGTGATTCATAGGACTACCTATTCGTATCGCGAGCCCGTCTCTATCTGTCATACCGAGGCGCGCCTCACTCCGCGCGCCGAGCGCGGCCAGACCCTGTATGATCACCAGCTCCTTATTGAGCCGGTACCGGGATCGTCGGTCACCCGCAAGGACTACTTCGGCAACGCGGTTACTACCTTCACTATCGACCAACCGCATGAAGTCCTTCGTGTCACCGCGCAAAGCCTGGTCGAAACCCGCGATGGGGGAGCGATTCATCCCGCGCTGACGCCGCCATGGGAGCACGTGCGCGAAGCGATCCGTCGTCACGATAGCGATGAGACCTTTGATGCATATCAATTCGTCTTCGAATCGCCGCGCGTAGCCCCGGCCCCGGAGTTCGCGACCTATGCGAGATCATCGTTCCCGGCGCAGCGCCCTCTACTGCAATGCGCACTCGACCTATGCCATCGGATCTTCGCTGACTTCAAATACGACAACGATGCGACCACCGTCAGAACTCCAGTGGCGGAAGCTTTCCATTCACGTGAAGGGGTATGCCAGGACTTTGCCCATGTGATGATAGCTTGCTTCCGCTCTCTCGGATTGCCCGCACGCTACGTCAGCGGGTACCTGCGCACCGGCGACAACGGTATCGGCGCGCACGCTTCGCATGCCTGGCTGTCTATCTATTGTCCCGATTTCGGCTGGCTCGACATCGATCCAACCAACGACGTGATGCCTGGCACAGAGCACGTTACTCTAGGATGGGGCCGCGACTATTCCGACGTTCCCCCGCTAAACGGGGTTGCGCTCGGCGGCTCTGAGCAAATCATCGCGGTTGAAGTAAGCGTCACGCCGGAAGACTTAAGGAGCGACTTGGGATAGCTCATCCGTCCGAGTAACCACCTGTACCTGCGCAAAATTTGATCGAGCGTGAAAGTAAGTCTGCAGCGAGGGCATCGCGAATCCGAAGGGCCCGACGTAGGCATCGGCCGGTGGGACAATCTCCGAAACGGCTTCGAAATTCTCGAGCCCAGACCCGCTAATTTACAATCAAGACGTTCCGGTGATAGAGAACGGTTTGACTCGTTTCCCATAGCAAGTTTCGGCATGCTATGCAGTCTCAACTGACTCCGTATTGAGCGCAGCGCGCGTCATCCCAAACGCGCATCTCCGTACTGTCATGGAGAGAGAGGGCTGGGACCGGCGGCATGGCTAACACCGAGGTTGAGCTGGCGCGACTGTCGGCGCGCACGATGCGCGCCGACGAGATGCTGCAAGTATCCCGGCGCCTCATGGCCGTCGCCGACGGAGCGCATTGGAGCGAGGCGGCCTCGTTCCACGGTAAAGCTCTTTACGCGCAAGGCCGAGTCGCCGCTGCCCTCGCGATGTTCGAGCAGGCATGGCAACGCGCTGATCAGCTCGACGATCCGGACGCCGCCGCACTCGCCGCTATTCTTGGTGGCGCATGCTGCATGACGCTTTACGACTATGCGCACGCTGAGGAGTGGTTCACGCGCGAACACCAGCGTGCCCGCTCGCTGACGGCAAACCTACGACGATCATTGACCGACTTGCTGGCGGGGGCGCGAGTCAGCCAGGGGGATTTCGCGGGAGCGAATGAGGTGCTCGCCGAATTCGAGGGCGCCGCATCCAATCACGCCCTGCTCGCTTTCCATGAGGGCGCGTGGGAACGGGCGGTTTTGTTATTGCGCGAGGAACTCGACGGAGTGCGGGCGGCCGGTATGCTAATCGAAGTGGGAGATTGCGCGTCGGTCCTGGGCCGTTTCGCGCGCATCGGCAATCTACGTCCCGAAGCCGAGCTATACCTCCACGAGGCGCTGACGGCATCACTCGCCAACCCGGATCTGAATCGCGAACTCTTCACTCGGGTCGAGCTTGCCGTCTTAAATGCCGACCTCGGCCGAATCGCGCAGGCCAAAGAACAACTGGTGCGATGTCAACAGATCCTTGACGATGGCGAGGACTGGCGCGGCCATCGAGGCACGGTTGCATATACGGTTTCCGTGGTCGAGGCAGCCGAATGCATCACCAGGGTTAGAGGACTCGAATTGCTGTGGGCGCTCCCGTCGGAACGTCTTCGGCCAATCAAGCTACCCGACAAGGTCAGCGAGGGATTCAACGCGGCGATCGAAATCTTTCGCCGCTGTCATGCGCCATGGGAAGAAGTGCAAGCGTTGGCCTTCTGGTCACGGGTGCTGCTGGCTGCCGGACATCATCGCCAATCGATGGAGAAATTCAATCTGGCATTTGCGATTTGCGATAGTGTTGGCGCCCCGGCCCAATTGACCGATCGCATCCAAGCCGAAATGTTCCGCTTCATTGCCCTATCCCATCGTCCGTCCTCGGAGAGCCCAAGCCTCGTCCCCGGATCGCACGTTTTCCGCAAGGAAGGCGAGTACTGGACGATATCGTTCGAGGGTTCGATTCTTCGCCTGCGCGACACGATGGGAATGCATTACGTCAGCCGGCTGGTCGCCAATCCCGGGATGGAATTTTCCGCGCAGGATCTCGCGGCCGGCGCGAGCAAAGCAAGCCTTAAGTACCGACGCAGGAAGAAACCAGGATTCTCGACGAGCAATGGACGCGCGAAGGGCGACCGCCGCGACCTGGAGGAACACGAAGACGCGGCGAGGGAGCGCGCGCGCCTGATGGTCACCAAGCGCATCAAGGATGTCATCGCGAAAATTCGCGTGACCCATCCCGAGCTGGCGCGCCATCTCGTTATGCGCATCCGCACCGGCCACGTCTGCTGCTACGCGAAGGACGATGCGCATCCTGTTAGCTGGATAACGTAGCGCGCTATAGCGACCGCCCAGCGCTTCAATTAGTCGAAAATCTCACCCGCTGTGCATTTGTGCCGACGTTTGGCACATCCCGCCGTTGCTACTCGCCGCTTAACCCGCTGAATTGACTCGGACTTGGTGGCGCATCAGCGCCGCAATTTCGTGTCGCATCGGGGGAAATGATGTTTAGACGCGCGCGTGGTTTGTCCTTGTCGAGCATCCTAATCGTCGGCCTGGCGGCGGTTTTCGTGTGGGTGGCGACGGTCGCCGCAAGCCCGAATCCGGAAGCTTTCCTGACACCGTCCGGATCGGATGAAGCGCTACCCAACTCGATGGTTCCGTTACCGGGACACATTCTTCCCGCCCTCGCGAAGGCGACGCGACTCGCACCCAATGCATCTGACTCAAAAAAACCAATTACGCTGACACTGGTGCTGAGGAATGATGACGAAGCCGGTTTCCTGCGCTACTTGAGCGAGGTCTATGATCCGCAATCGGCGAACTTCCTTAATTTCCTCGACCCCGAAGAAATCAGCAGCCGATTCGGACCTTCACGCCAATCATACGAGAAGCTTTGCTCATATCTGCGGGGCTACGGCCTGCGACTTGTTGAAGGCTCACCGGACTACCAGACAATCACTGTGTCAGGCAGGCGACGTGATGCGGAAAGAGCGTTTGCGCTGAAGATCCACGAGTATCAGATCGGCGCGCGGAAGTTTTACGCAAATCAGTCTGACCCGATGCTACCGGCCAACCTCGCTCTTGAAGTCGAGGCGGTGATTGGCCTCTCCGATCTGGCGCTACCACATCATAGCAATCAGTCGGTCCCTGACGCAGCCTTTTATGCCACAGCAGCTGGTGGGGAATTCGGCGCCGGTTTCGGTATTGGACTTGTCCTTCTAGCAGCCGCGCCCGGCCTTATCTTTTTCACTCTTGCCATTGTCGCATTTTTGTTTGGATTGGCGTTGGGACTTTCGCTCCAAAATGATAGCCTCTTCTCAACCGGTGAGGCCAAGTCCGACGACCGCCGAGGTGCGAATCCGGCCGCCAAGCAATACAAAGGGGCCGTCGGACCTGCATTCGGCCCGACTGCCCTGGGAACCGGCCAGACCGTCGGACTCATCGAGTTTGACACGTTCCAGAACAGCGATGTAAGCGATTACCTCAACCTGGTCAGCCAAGTTACCAGCCTGCTTGGACTACCACCCGCTAACATAAATAATCTGAGTGTTACCCCGGTCAATGGCGGCGTCGCAACGCCGGGGCCGGATCAGGCCGAAGTTCTTCTCGATATCGACGATGTAATGACGGTCGCGCCGGGCGCCAAAGTCGCCGTTTACGACGCGCCGTTCAATGGCGCCGGAAGCTTTCAGGCCGTGCTCAGCGCGATGATAACCGGCGGGGTCAACATCATCTCCAATAGCTGGGCGTACTGCGAAGACCAGACCACTCTAGCTGACGTTCGGAGTATCGACTCGCTGTTGCAGAAAGCTGCGATGGCGGGAATTACGGTGCTCAGCGGAACCGGCGATAATGGCAGCACGTGTCTGGACGGTAGCGCCAACACCGCGGCGGTGCCGGCGGATTCGCCGAATCTGACCGCAGTCGGAGGCAGACTCGCTCACTATCGGTAACGGACTGACCTACGGTGGAGAAACCTGGTGGGACGGTAGCAACGACACGCCGCCAACCGGCCAGGGTGGATTCGGCACGAGTAAATTCTTCCCGCTTCCCGCCTACCAGAACGGACTGTCGATGGAGTCGGGGAGAACGGTTCCGGATGTCGTGATTAATGCAGATCCGACGAAGGGAACGCTGATTTGCGAGGCTGCTAATGGCGGATGTCCAAACGGGATGCTGTATGGCGGCACCAGCATGGCGACTCCCACCTGGGCAGCCTTCGTCGCGGTTCTGAATCAGACCACCGGTAAACAGTTAGGCTTTTTGAATCCGACGCTTTATCCACTCGCGAATACCAGCTCCTTTCACAACGCCGCCTCCATGGGCAGCGATTTCACTCACGTCGGTCTGGGCTCCCCGAACCTGGGCACATTGGTCCTCAAACTAACAGGCCAGACGGCAGGTGGGGTTAGCGCCAGCGATTCACAAGTAAGCGCTTTCGTATCGGTTAACACGATTCCTCCCGGCTACAAAGGCGTCCCAGCCGACGGCACCTCGCAGGCGGTCATTAGAGTCGAGCTCACCGACTCGAATGGGAATAGCATCAGCGGCAAGACGGTCACCATCGCAGCCAACAACGGAAGCCACGCCTCGATCAGCCCGTCGAGTGCAATTACCAATCAGACGAACGGAGCGGCACTGTTCACGATCACGGACTCTACGCCCGAGGATGTCACAATCACAGCAACCGATACGACCGACGGTATTGTCCTGACCCAACAGGCATCAGCGCCATTCGTCACACCTCCCGCTACCTCGGCCGGGCTGACTGCTTTTCCGACTACGGTCACCGCCGACGGAGTTACACCGACGGATATTACCGTGACTCTCGAGGACTCTCTCGGACGTCCGTCGCCGGGCAAACTGGTCCAGCTCTCGCAAACCGGCAATTCGGTCATCAGCGGACCTAATCCCCCGGTCACCAATAGCAGCGGTCAGATCCAGTTCTCTGCGACCGACACCAACAACGAGAGTGTCACCTATTCAGCGGTCGACGTGACGGACAACAACGTGCCGTTTCCGCAGACCGGCACGGTTTCTTTCAGCAGCTCATCCGCGGCCGGATGCGCGTTCACCCAGACCGCCGCACCGGGATTCGTGCTGCAGCCGTATGCCACCGGATTTTTCGCGCAGAGCTTCCTGTTTGGAGGGATACAATCTACCTGCGCAGGTCCCTACGGGATGGCGTGGGATTCCTCGCAAAATCTGTATGTAAGCGATCAAGCCAATGGCAACCTGTACAAGTTCCCACCTGGTGGAGGAGTCGTGGGCGCCGCCGGCACGCTGGTGGGCAACATCGGTCAAACCCTTAGCGGCCTGGTTTTCGACAAGAGCGGTAACCTCTACGGAAGCCTCGAAACGACGGGCGGGACGCCCAACACCGGCGCTGTCGTCCAGATCGATCCGTCGACCGCCGCAGTGAATACCGTTGCTTCCAATCTCACCTGCTCGGAGCCCCTTTCGATCGATCCGATAAGCGGCGATCTGTTTACCGACGACGCATGTTCCGGCGCGAGCAGCACTGCGCTGTGGCGGGTCCATAATCCGAGCGCGAGTCCTACCGTCAGCGTTTATGCCAGCTTACCCCAAATGCCCAATGCGAGTATCGCATTCGCATCGGACGGCACGATGTATATCTGGGACGCTGGTCAGGGTGCGAAGGTCACCGGGACCAACGGGCCTATGCCTCCGGTGGTCACCACGATTCCCACCATCGGTGATGCTGCTACCGGAATGCTTGCGTTCGGAACGCAGACCAGCGGGGGCGCGCAGTACCTCATTACCAACTTCCCGCCCAACACTGCGGTCACGCCGAACGTGCCGGCCAATACCAGCATCTTTGACCTGACCACGTCGCCTCCGTCGATCGGTACTACGCTTATCCAGAATGGCGGGACGCAGGCGATGGCACTGGGCCCCGATGGATGCGTCTACACGGCAGGAGGGAATACGGTATGGAGGCTGACCGACTCTACTGGTGCCTGTAACTATACTTCCGCCAGCCCGGCACCATCGTTAGCACTTACGCCTACGACACTCGCGTCCAATCCCACACAAGGGTCGTCGCAGACATTCACAGCTGCCCTCCATTTCGGATCGCTTCCGGTAGGAACTCCGATTCTATTCCAGGTAGTGGGTGCCAATCCGCAGCTAGGCCAGGTGAACAGTGACAGCAACCAATCGGCTTCGTTCACATATACCGCCGTGGAGCCGGGACAGGACACGATCACGGCCTCAGCGACTATAGGCGGTTCCCTCCTGACCTCCAACCAGGCCGTCGTAACCTGGGTTTTGGGCACGCGCACATCGTTCCTAAGTCTCAGCCAGAGTCCAACCAGCGGAGCGCCCGGACAGATGCCAACTTTGATCGCAACGCTGACCGACGCTTCGAACATTCCGCCGATACCGCTGATTTTCAAAACGATCAACTTCAGCCTGGGTGCTTCCACTTGCTCTACGACAACCAACTATTTGGGTGTCGCTACCTGCCAGACGATCACGCTTGGATCGCCGGGGGTTAGTACGCTCTCAGCGACGTTTCCTGGGGATAGCGGATTTCTCACCTCCAGCGCTTCGGAAGCCTTCAACGTGATCGGAGCTCCCGCAGTGAGCACGACCGCGACCGCAACTGCCACAGCAACGTCGACGGCTACAGCCACCGCAACCGCGACCGCCACTAGCACTGCAACTGCCACAGCCACGCGGACGGCAACAGCAACTGCGAGTGCCACCGCAACCCGAACCGCCACCGCGACTCCAACGGCAACTCGCACCGCGACTGCAACTCGGACCGCCACGGCAACGGCGACAGCGACTCGGACTGCCACTGCCACTCGAAGCGCGACCGCAACGTCGACGGCGACTGCTACAGCGACCAGAACCGCAACCAGGACCGCTACCCCGACCGCTACCTCTACGCCCATGTTCGAGGTTGGCCCGATTTACGTCATCCCTCCAGAACTCGACTTCGGCTCGTGCCTGGTCGGAAGTCGAGGCAACACAGTTTTCGCGGTGCTCTTCAATCCATGGTGGAACAATGGCCCGGCCACCATTAGCAGCATCACTATCCAGGACAGCGCCGATTTTTCGATCGATTCGCAAGAGACGACCTGCCAATCGACGCTGGGCGTGGGCGACCTTTGCGCGGTAGCGATCCAGTTCAATCCGTCGGCGGGCGGTTCGCGCCAAGGGAAACTGATCATCCAGGATAGTGCTTTCAACTCGCCGCAGCTGGTCATCCTCGATGGGTACGGAGGCCAACAGTTTGATCGATGATACAGTCGGAGTTGAGCATGTTGCCATGGTCAACATTGCGTATCTCTGGTCCCTTTGGAGGGCCAACCAGAGTTGAATACTAGCTGAGCGGCTCGCAATGTAGCCTTCGGAAGGTTCGCTCGTCCCGATGCAACTTCCTCCAGGACCGGACGGATGAGCCTCCACGGCAAAGGAGACGTGCCGGCCTGGATTTCCGGCCCCGCCGACCCGCTGGTGTCGCGGGTCGCAGCAAAACTGCACTCTTCGCCCGGCGACCGTTGGACGTCGAGGCGATGTGCCGCGTTGCGGGCCTCAGCCGCTCGGCGCTCGACGACCGATTCGGGGCCGTCTTCGGCCAGGCGCCGAAGCATTATCTCGTCGAACTGAGGATGCGTCGCGTAGCGACCGCGATTGCTGCGGGGCGGCAGACGATCGGCGAGATTGCTTCCCGAATCGGTTACAAGTCCGAGGCGGCGTTCAATCGCGCATTCCATCGCACGATTGGCGTGACACCCGGCGCCTATCGCAGCGTCGTCCACTGGGAGGCCAAAACGAACGTAATCGCTGTGCAACCGCGTGGCACGAGACTCAACTCGCAGAAGCGGCCTAAGGCCGTTTTGTGAAGTCGATTGAAGCCGCAAGCATGGTAACAACCTGATGTTGCGACGACTCTTTCAGAAGACCGAATCGACCTACAAAGTCTCGATACCCAAACTCTCCGTCGAGACTCGACGCACCGCGCGACGTTACTATCCTCGAACACGCGCTGATGAAAGGCGTGGCGTTCCCACATAGCTGTCGGGTCGGAACCTGTGGGACCTGCAAGGCGAGGCTCGTGCAGGGCAAAGCTTACGAACTAACTGACAAGGCCTATACCCTGAGCGCCAAAGAGCTTCGCGAAAACTATGTGCTCGCGTGCCAGAGCATGCCTCGCTCCAACGTCGTGCTCGAACTTCCGGGCGACCTCGACGCACTAGAGCGGATGCCCGTAGTCGAACGCGCGGGCGCAATCGTGGCGCTGCGTGGCGCGCCCGTTGCGGTCGAACTCCTCTGTTCGAGCATTGTGTTGCTTCCCAGCCCCAAACGAAGGCGAATCTTCTTCCTGCTAACCCTTGATGCTTTCGACTTGTCCAAGTAGATAGACCAACCCCTCGGACATTGTCGGGTGAGCGAAGATGGCATCGCGCAACACCGTGTACGGCAATCGCCCAACCATCGCGGTTTGAACTGCGGCCATCAGCTCGCTGGCCTCGATACCGAACGCGGTGAAGCCCACGATTTCGTCGCTCTGTTTGCCGATCAGCATCTTCATAAAGCCGCGCGGTTCGTTAATTGTGACGGTGCGGAGGACATTCGCCATCGGCAGCTTCGCGACCCGATATTCGATTTGGTCGCGCATCGCCTCGAGCTCGTTGCGGCCGACGCGCGCCAGTTCCGGATCGGTAAACATGCAGAATGGCACGATGCGATCCTTCGTGGTTCGATTGCCGCCCTTCAAGTTGTCACGCACGACGCGGAAGTCGTGGTACGCGACATGGGTGAATTGCGGACTGCCCGCGCAATCGCCCATCGCCCACACGTTGGACGCCGTCGTCTCCAGCCGGTCGTTGACCTTGATATAGCCACGCTCGTCGAGCTCCACGCCGGCTTGTTCCAGTCCGACTCCTTTCGTGTTCGGCGTCCGACCAATGGAGACGAGAAGATCGGAACCTTTGACGATCCGTTCACCGGTGCCGTCTTTCGCGTAGACCCGAACCTCCTTCCCTGAGTGTCCCTCAACCTGAGCGACCTGAGTGCCGAGCAAGACCTCGATTCCTTCGTCGTGAAACAAATCAAGGAGAGCCGCACCAACGTCAGGATCTTCCCGCTCGGCCAGCTGCGCGCCTCGTTCGATCACGGTCACCTCCGATCCGAACCGCCGCACCGCCTGCGCGAGTTCAAGGCCTATATAGCCGCCGCCAATCACTATGAGATGACGCGGCAGACGATCGAGATCGAGCGCTTCGATATGGGTCATCGGATTCGCCGCCGCGAGCCCGGGAACATTGGGCATGGCCGAGTGCGAACCCAGGTCGAGGAACACGCGTTCGCCGACAATCCGCCGAGTGCCGCCGGCATTGAGCGCGATGTCGATCGTCCTCGGCGCGACGAAACGGCCTTCACCCATGATCAATTCTATTCCGGCCTCTGCGGTACGCTTCGCATGGAACTGATGTTCCGCTTCCACCATCTTGCGTTTGCGCTGCTGGACGCCGGCCATGTTGATTCGAAGTCGATCCATTTCCAGTCCGAATTCAGCGCCGCGCCGCGCCAGCGATGCTACTCGCGCGGAATAGATCACGTTCTTGCTCGGCAAGCACGCGATATTCGGGCATGAACCACCGAGCCATTTCCGCTCGACCATTGCAGTCTGATGACCCTCATCGGCCATCGTCCAGGCCGTCCACTTACCAGCCTCTCCGCTTCCTAGAACTAGTATTTCGTATTTTTCCGGGTCAGCCATTCGGCCATCTCCTTAGTGATCACCATGGGCATGTCCAAGCTTCATGACCGCGCTCCAGCCTACCCGCACGATCAGCCACCGACCACTTCCCGGATGGCCTCGCGTATGACGTCGACGACGAGACCAGGCGCAGTAACGATCGGCGCGTGGTCTACCGGATGAGAGTGCACCCGGGCGTGCATCCGCTCTGCCATGAAGCGCTGCGTCTCCTGGACGATCATGCGGTCCTGCTCCGCCATCAGAAACCAGGTCGGGCGGTCTTTCCAGAGAGGACGATTCATGGGCACCGTGATGCATGCGGGCGAAATCGGCCGCTGAACCGCGGAGAGCAGCGCCAATTGCTCAGCGGAAGCATTCTGCGCGAAGGCCGCGGCGAATGCCTCATGCTTCAGATAGATCAGCCCATGATTGTCCGGCGCCAACTTTGGAGCCAGCGGATGAGACTTGTTTCGGTAGAAGACATCGGCGACAGTCTCGCCCTCGTCAGGAGCAAGGGCGGCGACGTAAACCAGCGCCTTCACACTCTCATTCCGGGTAGCCGCGATCACGGCCCCAGCATAGGCGTGACCCACGAGAACTACCGGCCCCGAAGCTCGCTCCAGCGTGCGCTCAACCGCTGCCGTATCCTCGGCAAACAACGTCAAGGGCAACGGCGCCGCGAGCACACTGAAGCCCTCGGCAGCCAGCGGCCCGATGACTTTGGCCCAACTCGATCCGTCAGCCCAGGCGCCGTGCACCAGCACGACACTCACATTCTCACGCGACATTGGTTCTCTCCTTGTGATGCGCGATCAACTGATCGGCAACGTCGTGCAAGTTCGCACCGACGATCTGCGGTTGCGGGCCGACTCCCAGGACGTCGTTGCCAACCCGCTTGATCAAGGCAGCCTTCCAGCCCGCAGCGACTGCGCCGAGCGTGTCCCATGTATGGCAAGCGATAAGACACAGCTGCGACGGCTTAACCCCGAGTTCCTTCTCGACATGAGCGTAGGCCTGGCGCGACGGCTTATGATGCTTGACCTCGTCCGCACTGAAACGCCGCTCGAACAAATCGGCAATCCCGCCGTGTTCGAGCTGGCGGGTCTGCACCTCGAGCAGATTGTCGGTCAGTGTGAAAATGCGAAATCCTGCCTGGCGGAGTTTCCGAAGGGCTGCCGGTACCTCGGGATGAGGAGGCATGGTCGAGAATTTTTCCACCAGCTCTTTCCGGTCAGCGTCGTCAATTCTTATGCTGCGGGTGTCGGCGAGCATCTTCATCACGGACGAACCGATATCGGTAAACGGCACGTAGCATCCCGCTACTGTCAGAGCCGAGGAATACAGAATCAAGTTGGCGAACCAGAGGCGCATCGCACCTTTGTCACCGAAGATACGTTCGAAGGTCGGCTCCATGGTTGTGAGATCGAGTAACGTCTCATTGACGTCGAAGACAATTAAAGGAAGAGCGCTCATTTAATTACACTCCACAGGCGCGAACGACTACCATTTTTCGGTCGCGTAGGTTTATAGGATCGCCGCCAACTCTGCCCAAGGGAGGTCGGATTCGATAAGCGCGACGTTCGAGGCGGGGGCCCGCGTGTACTCGGCATAACTGTCGTCGATCGTTCGACCGAGTCCACCCATCAGTGCCGCAACCTTTGCCCCGATAGGAAACTCGCCCCCAGGGCAGGATTTCACGAGGCCGACGCACTCGATGCCGCTGACCGGCGCAGCCTCCGCCCACTCACCTCGCCGCATGTGCATTTCGGCGTGGTTGATCCCAAAGGCCTTGACCTCGATCACAACCTGGCCTGCCCGGGGTTCAGGGTCAGGAATCTCCTTAGAAACGAGGCTGTCCAATCCGCCGAACTTTTCGAGAACGATTGCACGCATGATGGTTCTTCGACTAATCCGGTGCTCACTAATAGAAGCGGGCGCACTCAGTTATGGAACTAACTCACGAGAAACTCGCGGATCGCCGCAGCAATCTCGGCGGCGTGGGTCTCCAGCGCGAAGTGCCCGGTATCGAAGAAGCGCACGACTGCGCCGGGAATATCCCGCTTGAAGGCCTCCGCGCCGGCCGGCAGGAAGAACGGGTCGTTCTTTCCCCACACCGCCAGCAGTGGCGGCTTGTGGTCACGGAAATACTTCTGGAAGGTCGGATAAAGCGCAACGTTAGTCTTGTAGTCACCGAACAAGTCGAGCTGTGGCTCGTCTGCGCCCGGCCGAGCCAGGTAGAATTTATCGAGTGAGTATCCGTCGGGCGAAACCGTCGTCGCGTCAGAGACGCCGTGGGTATATTGCCAAACGGTCGTCTCGGGCTTCAGGAAAGCGCGGAGCGCATCGCGATTCGCCTGCGATGGGTCTTCCCAGTAGGCCCGGATCGGGTTCCATCCGTCGCTCAAACCTTCCTCGTAGGCGTTGCCGTTCTGCGAGACAATCGCGGCGATGCGTTCCGGGTGCTTTAGAGCAATCCTCAAGCCCACGGGCGCGCCGTAATCAAAGATGTACATCGCGAACCGTTGGAGCCCGATGATCTCGGTGAAACGGTCGATCGTCTCCGCGACGTTTTCGAACGAGTATTTGAACTCTTCGCGTGGAGGCAGGTCCGACTGACCGAAGCCTGGCAGGTCAGGGGCTACGAGGTGAAAGCTGTCGGCGAGAAGCGGTATCAAATCGCGGAACATGTGGCCGGAGGTCGGAAACCCATGCAACAAGAGCAAGGTAGGAGCGCCCGTCCGACCGGCCTCGCGATAAAAAATTTTCATCCCGCTCGAATTCACAGTGCGATAACGTACTATGGGCGAAATCACTTGGTCAGTATTCATGGCGCCTTCCTTCTTGAGTATTCGGCGATTTTGCCGTACTTGCCTTCCCATGAAATTAACGGTCCGGGATATGCGGTGCCTCAGAGTCAGCGGGGTGTGCAAATCGCGGACCATCGCGTATCGGTGACTTAGCGCGGCCGATCGCCCCGTCCACGAATTGTCTCAGAAGAAAATCGACGCTCAGCCAGCCAGCGCCTGAAAAGAACAGCCAGACAAACGACAGCGCATACAGCGGTTCATCGAGTTCGGCAAAGTCATTCAGACCGCTTACATCCTTCAGTTTCACAGTCAGGATCGCGACTATCATATTGATGATCATGGGAATCGAAACGAAGCGCATTCCCAACCCGAGAATCGTCAGCGCACCGCCAAGGAATTCCGTGTACGCCGACAGCGCGGCGTTGAACGCGGGGTGAGGAATTCCCCACTGCGCGAACCTCATCGTAAACGCGTCGAGGTTGTGAAGCTTTCCCCATCCGGTCTCCATGAAGAAGTAGCCGACAAACAAACGCATCAGGAGCGCGGGAATCCACCAGACAGCCGACAGCCGGTCGAAGAGTTCAGCCGCCGCAATTATGAGCTTTTTCCGGTACACGCTGCCAACGCCTCAATCCGAACAACTTAGATGCATCAAAACTGACGAGGTTACAGACTCGCTGTCGCTTGCAGAGTTCCCGTGGGTCAGAACTGAAACCTTTCTCTCGTTGCGGAATCAAAGTCCTATATCCAACTCCTTAGGAGGAGAAAAAATGAACGCGAAGAATGTGCTGATCGCCAGTGCAGTGGCGATGCTGTTTGTAACCGGCGCCGTGAATGCGCGCGCCGATCAGAGCGCGGGCACCGATCAGGTGAAGTGCGTCGGTGCGAATAGCTGCAAGGGACAGTCGTCCTGCAAATCCGCGCAAAATGACTGCAAGGGCAAGAACGCCTGCAAAGGACAAGGATTCGTCAAAACGACCTCGCAGGATTGCAAAGACAAGGGCGGCACCGTCGCATCCCCGGACAGCAAGTAGATCAACGAGGGGACCTCGGCTTCGCGGCCGGGGTCCCGCCAAATCCATGAGCTTGCTACCCCATCTAGGTCACGGCGTCGGCCTTCGGACCGTCCACTATCCGCACGTTCTGGATAAGACAGCACGCGCGGACTGGTTCGAAGTGATCTCGGAAAACTTTATGATTGCGGGCGGGCGGCCTCTGCAGATACTGGAGAAAGCTCGCGAGCTCGCGCCAGTCGTTCTTCATGGCGTGTCGCTCAATATCGGAGGAAGCGATCCTCTCAGACGGGACTATCTGACGGAACTCGAGTCATTGATTCGGCGCTTTGATCCGGCGTGGGTTTCCGATCATCTTTGTTGGGGAGCAATCGGCGGTCACTTTGCTCACGATCTTCTGCCGCTTCCCTACACTGAAGAAGCTGTGAGGCACGTCGCTGCCGGATCCGGCAGGTTCAGGACCGACTCGGACGCCGCATCCTGGTCGAGAATGTTTCCAGCTACCTGACCTATTCGATTTCGTCTATGCCGGAATGGGCCTTTCTTTCCGCAGTCGCTGAGGAAGCTGACTGCGGAATTCTGCTGGACGTTAACAACATCTACGTCAGCGCCGTGAATCACGGCTTCTCTCCAATCGAATATCTTTCGGGAGTTCCTGCGGAGCGCGTCGGGCAGATCCACCTGGCTGGTCACAGCAGCCGAGGAGACTTGCTCGATCGATACGCACGATCATCCAGTTCCGACGCCCGTGTGGCGGCTCTATCGTGAGGCGTTGCGAAGGTTCGGAGCGATATCAACGCTCGTCGAATGGGACGATCAGATACCTACTTTTGAAGAACTCGTGGCCGAAGCAAATCGCGCGCGTGAAATCGAGGGTGAGGTACTCTGTGCCAGCTCCATCTCTCCATGAAGTTCAGCGATTGTTCTGGGAGTCCATAGCGGTCCGGCCTGGCCGAGAATCGATTGCTCCCGCCTTTATCGGGTTGGTTCGCGGTTGCGACGACTGCGATCGGAAAACACGAATCCGGGTTTACTCAGACGCTTACTTTTTGCGCCTGCGCGACGTCCTGCGCGAAGACTTCCCTCGAGTGGCTGCGCTGCTCGGCCCCGATCAATTTGACGAGGTTGTCAAAGGCTATCTCGAGGCGTTTCCTTCAAAGTGGTTTTCGGTGCGTCACCTCGGCCGTGTTGCTGTCCGGATTTCTTCGGCACCGAAGAGACTTGCCCGAATGCCTGGCCGATCTCGCGGAACTCGAATGGGCCCGCATCGAGGTGTTCGACGCACCCGACGCCGAATGCGCGACGATCGGCGACTTGGTCTGCCGTTCCGCCGGAAGCCTGGCCGACTTTGCGCTTCTCGAGCGATACCCGCACTCCAAACTTTGCGCGCTCAATATCCCGTGCATCAAGTTTGGTCGCGGTGAAGAATCGCTGGAAGTGCTGGCGGCCGGGACTTCGCTCCGCGTCTGGCGCGCAAGTGATGGCGAGGATCCTTCATGCGCCCATGGACGAGAGAGAGTCCGCGGCGCTCCAGAACATGAGGTCGGGTGAGCCGTTCGCGGCAATTTGTGAAACATTCGCGGACCTGCCCGAGATGGTGGCGGCGCAGGAAGCGACCGCGCTTCTGGCGCGATGGATCGAAGACGGGATTATCGCTCGAATTGGCAGCGTGGTTTAGGTTACGAGGCACTTGGCCGCTTCAGTCTGGCCCTCAGAATCCTGCTGACGAGAGACTTCGGCATCGTCGTTTCGCCGGAATCGCGCGAGTCTTCCGCTATCCGCCTCGTCGCGCTAATTGTCAGCTCATATCCTTTCAGATACTCGGAGCATCGCACGCACTTCTGGCGGTGCTGCAAGAACGATCGACGATCAACATCGCTCAATTCATCATCTCGTAATTTACGAATGAGGCCGACGAACTCGCGGCAAGTCAATTCACGCCGCACGGCTTGCTTGCCTCTCATCAGAGCCTTTCGATGGCTATCTTGCTCAGAGGATGTCTGGCAGTCACGCATGCAAAATCTTTCGCAAAGCACAGATCCAGCGTCCAATCGAGAGCGACCCGCATCTTCTTTTCGAGTCGTGGGAGCTTGAACAAGTAAATTGTGCGCCAAAGCCACCATGCAGGAAATCCCGAGAAGTTGAGGCCGAAAACATTCGCCACCCCGGAGCGCCGGCCGATTGCGGCGAGCCGGCCTAACGTCGAGAAGCGAAATGGTCTTTTCCTTCTTCTCAGGATATCCGCGGCGACGTTGCGTGCGGCGCATCTGCCTTCGCGAATCGCGTGCTGAGCGGTAGGTGGATGGAACCCTCCGGTCTTGCGGTCGGGAATCGAAGCGCAGTCGCCCAGCGCCCAAACGCCGGGAAATTCTTTAACTTCGAGATACTCATCGACGAGGATACGTCCGCCGCTTTTTGGTATCGGCAGAGCTGCAACCAAAGGAGTCGGCGCATTGCCGGCCGCCCAAATTAGCGTCGTGGCGGGGATCGTGCGGCCGTCTGAGAGCTCGACCATACCGTCGCGCACGCCGGTGACTCGCGCGCGCGTGATTATCTCGACGCTGCGAGCAGCTAGCTTCCGTTGTGCATAGGCTCCGAGCTTGCTGCCCAATTCCGGCAGGATGAACTCTTCGGACGATATGAGGATCGTGCGGACAAGTTCCGGCGTCAGGTTTGGATAAAAACGGATCGCCTCGCGGACGAAATCATTTATTCCGCCCAGCGTTTCGACTCCCGCGAAACCCGCCCCGACTACAACGAACGTGAGCAGAGGCTGCCGTTCGCCGGCCGCGCACTCCGAGTTCGCTTCCTCGAGATACGTGATCAGGCGGTTTCTCAATTCGACGGCGTCCTCGAGGGTCTTGATAGTAAGCGCTGTATCCTGGACCCCCGGCAGGCCGAAGAAATTGGTGCTCGAACCTAGTGCGATTATGAGATGGTCGTAGGCGAGCTCGTGGACGTGGCGATCGAAGCCATGAGTGACCGCGACACATCGTCGTTCGAGATTTATAGTCTCTATGTTCCCGGTGAAGGTCTTCACTTGCCGGAGCAGCTTGCGAAGAGGATTGACGATGGTGTTCATTTCAAGATCGCTCGCCGCGACCTCGTGCAACATCGGGGTGAACAAAAAGTAGTTGTCGCGCGTCACCAGGGTGATGTTTACGTCGCGGCGGCGGCGCAGCGCTCGTTCCAGTTCCATCGCGGTGTAGATGCCACCGAACCCGCCGCCGAGTATCAGGACTCGCTGAGCGCAATCTGCGCTTGCGTTGGACTCGGAGGTACCGCCGCATCCGTCTTTATTTTCGGCTTGTTTCAATTGATTCGTCCGTACTGGAACCGTTGAAAATACCTGATTGTTCCATAGCTTAGATGCGTCTCAGCCCCGACGGTTTCAGCATTTCCCATTGGCGTATCGGCGGAATGCCACTAGAATCGATCCGTCAGCAAAAATCCCTGACCGCCGAGGCGAAGTTCTCTTTGATGGGCGCGAAGCAATCCACGAACCAGACCCCTTCCGACGACGCGGCGCTGCGCGAGATCGTTGAGGGCGTGGAATCTGAAACTGGCGATCGTTTCTTTTGCTCGCTGGTCAAACACCTCGCATCCGCACTCGGCTGCGAGTACGCGTTTGTCTCCGAAATCCTGGCAGATCGTTTGCGGTTCCGGACGCGAGCGGTGTGGGGGCGCGGAAGTCTCAAAGAAAACTTCGAAACTGCCCTCGATGGAACGCCGTGCGAAGCAGTTTTGAACGGCAAGCCCTCTCATCATCCCGAACGGATCTGCCAGCTCTTTCCCGCGGACGCCGGTCTGAAGAAGTGGGGCGCTGAGAGCTACTGTGGCGTTCCCCTACTTGATGCGGCCGGAACGGTCGTTGGTCACCTGGCGATCTTGTCGGAGCGGCCGATGTTGGACGGACCTCGCGGCCTTGCGATCATGCGAGTCTTTGCCGCCCGAGCGCGGGCCGAGTTAGAGCGCTTGCGCACCGAGGACGCACTGCGTCATGCGAACGAGGCATTGGTACGAAGCGAAGAGCGATTTCGCGACCTGTTCGAAGAGGCTCCAATAGCCTACGTGCACGAGGGCCTTGACTCCCGGTTCATCGAGGCTAACCGCACCGCGATGAGGATCCTCGGCCTCAAGCCGGAAGAGATCGCCGGAATGACTGGGAAGTCTTTGGTGCCCAATAAGCCTGAGGCACAGCGCCGACTAAGCGGGTGGCTCGACTCAATGGGGCGCGGCACCGCAACCAAGGGCACTCTCCTTGAGCTGCGCCGCAAGGACGACGGCAAGCCCGTCTGGATCCAGTGCTGGTCAAGCCCAGCCCCGGACGGCAGTTACACGCGCACTATGTTTGTCGATGTAACGGACCGCGTGCTCATGGAGCGGGAGAAGGCGCGCCTCGAAGCTCAGAACACGTACCTGCTCGAAGAGATCAAGGAAACGCACAACTTCGAGGAGATCGTCGGGCAGAGCCGAGCTCTCGCGGAGGTGATCGAAAAGGTAAAGCTCGTCGCTAGCACGGATTCGTCGGTCCTGATTCTGGGTGAAACCGGCACTGGAAAGGAGCTGGTAGCGCGCGCCGTGCACTCGAACAGCGAGCGCAGGAATCGGCCGCTGGTCAAGGTGAACTGTGCCGCTCTTCCGGTTGGTCTTATCGAAAGCGAGTTGTTTGGCCATGAAAAGGGAGCGTTCACCGGCGCTACCGGTCGCCGAATCGGCCGGTTTGAGCTCGCTCACGGCGGAACAATCTTCCTGGACGAAATTGGCGACATGCCGCCGGACGTGCAGGCGAAGCTGCTGCGGGTTCTCCAGGAGCATGAGTTCGAGCGGGTCGGCGGCTCAAATCCGATCAAGGTGGATGTTCGGGTGATCGCCGCGACCAACCGCGACCTACTGCGATCGGTGTCGGAACGAATATTCCGACAGGATCTTTACTACCGCCTCAACGTCTTCCCGATTCAAGTGCCGCCGCTGCGCGATCGACGCGAGGACATTCCAGCGCTCGTACATTACTTCGTCCGCCGCTTCAGCTTGAAGATCGGGCGCAAGATAACTCGCATCCAGCGCGAAACGATGGAGCGTCTGGTCAACTACGCCTGGCCGGGAAATGTACGCGAGCTCGAAAACGTGATCGAGCGATCAGTAATCCTGTCGCGGGCGAGCGAACTTGAAGTCGCGCCGGGCGCCTTGCCCGAAACCGCGGGGGTCGTGCACATGCCAGCCCGCGCGCACACGCGAGCCGGCGAACCCGCGCATGAGGATAAGAACCTGTCGGTTGCTTCGCCGCAAAGCATCGACCAGGTAGAACGCAATCACATTCTCGAGGTTCTGATGCGAACCAACTGGCGAATCGAAGGATCTGAAGGTGCGGCAGCGTTGCTGAACCTTAATCCCAGCACGCTTCGCAGCCGAATGAAAAAGCTCGGCGTCCAGCGGAGCACTCAAGCGGTTTCATAGATCCGCGAGATTTCGCGGGCGAGCGTCGCGGCTCGCGGTCGTCGGACAGCCCGAATCGCTGGAATCGTTGCGATATTGGTCGTGGCCCGCGCGTTGCTTTGACCGTGGTCATGATCAGAATCACGGTCGCGACGCGCCCGGACTGTAAGACTCGCGTTATTGTCGAGGGCCAACTAACCAACGTCTCATCGGTCGAATTGGCCAGCCTATGCCAAAAGCATCTCACCCGCGGAGATTACCTGGAGCTCGATCTGTCTGCCGTGACCTTCGCGGACCGCGACGGCGTCGCCCTCGTGCGCGGATTGATCAGCCACGGTTGCGTACTTGAGGAGTGCTCGGAGCTGGTACGCACGCTGATCGAGGATCAGTCATCGCGGTCGCCAAACGCGAAGGGTCCTAGTCACGAACGGCAGTTGTTCGCACAAATACGCGCGGGCGAAGAGGACGCCTTCGAACTGGTCGTTCAGCGATACGGCGGACGCATGCTCGCGACCGCACGCAGATTTCTGAACAACGAATGCGACGCGCAGGATGCGGTTCAGGAGGCGTTTGCTTCCGCGCTTCGCGGGCTCGACAAATTCAATGGTGACGCGCTTCTGTCGACCTGGCTTCATCGAATCGTCGTGAATGCTGCTCTTGTGCAATTGCGGTCGAAAAGGCGCAGAGGCGAGCAGCCGATAGAAACTTTGCTGCCGCGCTTTGACCAGGACGGCGAATGGATCGACGAGCAAATAACATCGACCAACTCTGCCGAAACTGTTCTCGAAAGTCGCGATTCGCGCGAGATGGTGCGACGCTGTATCGAGCGACTTCCCGAGAAGTACCGTTCCGTCCTCGTGCTGCGCGACATCGAGGAGCTGGATACTGAGGAGGCTGCCCAGTCACTCTCGCTCACCGCGAACACCGTCAAAGTACGGCTACATCGGGCTCGTCAGGCACTCAAGACTCTCATCGAGCGAGAGCCGGTGCTTCGGTCGCACAATTCGAACAGTACCCGCTCACGTCTTTGAGATTGCAGCACATCGCCTGAGGTGAGGGAGAAGCACGAGTATATGGACGACTCCACTCCCGCGATGTTGCTCACCCGGTTGTTTTGCTCCGGGGGCATCCATCCGCTATCGCGCGCCCCCGACTTTCGAGGTGGTGACAAGCCTTCAGCCGCTCGATTTTGAAAGGGTGCTTTGAGGCTCGTTACCCTTTGACAGGGAGTGTCCGCGGAACGGCGGCACGATCCCGGAGCGATCGGAGAAATTGGAGCTTGTATTTCAAACCCACGTTGTGAGCCCGCCATCGATAACGATATTGGCGCCCGTGATGAACGACGACTCATCACTCGCCAAAAAAAGCGCGAGAAAAGCCACTTCTTCTGGACGACCCACGCGTCCCAGAGGAATTTTCGCGACGAGTTTGGTCATCGGATGGTTAGGATCGCGGAGCACCGATTGAGTGAGCGGGTGTGCAATAGGTCCCGGTGATATGGTATTCGCCCGAATGTTGTGTGGGGCGCCTTCGAGGACCAGTGAACTCATTAATGACGCGACCGCAGCTTTGGCCGCGCCATGTGCGCTCTGGGGAGCGATGCATCCTCGCACCGCGGCGATGGAAGATGTGCTGATGACTGACCCGCCGCCTCTCGCGATCAGGTGCGGCCATGCGGCTCGGGTGACGAGGTACACAATGTCGAGTTCATTTCGGATTGTGAAGTGCCAGTCTTCGATCGGCATTGAATCGATCGTTCCGAAGCGTGGAGCGGAAGCGTTGTTATAGAGGACATCGATTCCGCCGAATGCGGCTACTCCGTCGGCAACCCATTGCGACGCATTCGCTGCGAGGGAAAGATCGACCGGCGCCATCGACACCATCTCACCCCCAGCATTCCGTACTCTGTTGACGGTCTCGGCCGCAGTAGCTTCATTGACATCGGAGCCGACGACCTTTGCTCCTTCTCGCGCGAACAGGAGCGCCGCAGCGCGACCCTGTTCGCCACCTGTTCCTGTGATTAGCGCGATCTTGCCGTCCAACCGTCCCATGGTCCAAAAGCCTCGACAAAAATTGAATTACCACTTCCCAATCGAAGGCGTTAGTGTGAACGGTAAGAGAAAGTCAACCCACAAGGCATAACCAGGTGATACCGCTAATATCAAAAAACGATGGGACCCGGCTTGCGAGGGAACATGGCATTCCAGAGATGGTCGCGGGCATCGACGGATTCCGGCCAGTGATGCATAGTCCTGCGACCGCGAGCGCGGTTGCAAATCTTCTGCTTACCCTGATGACGCGCAACACGCTGAATGCACGAACACGCGAACTCGTCATCCTGCGCATCGGATGGCGGACGGGATCAGAGTACGAGTTCTGCAACCATGTCCGAGTCTCTCGTGCGCTAAAGATGAGCGATGAGGAGATCCTTGGCGTCCGCGATCCCGACAGTTGCAACGCGTACAGCGAAACCGATCGGGCAGTCATCAGAATGGCGGACGAACTGACGGACGGGACGGAAGTTTCGGCTCAGACCCAGGCCGTGCTTGCCGCTTCATTCTCGGACGCCGAACGAGTGGAGTTGCTGATCGCTGCCGGGTTCTGGCGAATGATGGCCTGCTGGCTGAAGACAATAAAAGTTCCGCTCGAACCAGATGTGCCTGGCTGGCCCGGGGGCAAACGCCCGTTCTGAGGGAAGCGAGAGTTACTATGTCGGGATCAAAGACATCGGGAATGACCGAGCGGCCTCACCCTTCAGTGCAGGAAATTTTGAATACTGATACGCGCCCCGTACCCGCCGCGTTGCGCGAAAATCACAGCGATTTTTTGGGCGACGAAGACCTTGATCGAGAGCGTTACTTTTCGACCGATTTCTATCGCCTCGAGTGCGAACGGATGTGGACCCGCACTTGGCAGATGGCCTGCCGTGTCGAGCAGATTCCTGATGTCGGTGATCACATCATTTATGAAGTCGCAGACCAATCTCTGATTGTGATGCGTTCCGCACCGAGTGAGATAAAAGCGTTCTTCAATGTCTGTCTCCATCGCGGAAGAATCCTGCGCGAGACCGGCGGTCACGTACCGAACCTTCGATGCAAGTTCCACGGATTTACCTGGCAACTCGATGGAAAGCTGAGTGCGATCCCGGCGCGATGGGACTTCCCTCATATCGATGAGCGGCGGTTTTGCCTGCCGGAAGCAAAGGTCGGCATTTGGGGCGGATTCGTCTTCATCAATATGGATCCTGATGCCATGCCGCTGGAACAGTACCTCGGCGAGATTCCCGCGCATTTCAAAGCCTGGGATTTTGCGAACCGATTCATCGCCGGCCACGTCGGCAAGGTGATTAATGCGAACTGGAAGGTGGCGCTGGAAGCATTTCTTGAGACCTGGCATGTGCTCGCGACCCACTCGCAGGTTCTCCCGTTTGTCGGAGATGCGAATTCACAATACGACGTGAGGGCTGGTCAACCACATACGAGTCGGTTGATCATCCCGATGGGTGTCGCGAGTCCTTTCGTAGCGGATGCGACATCTGAACAGGAAATTCTCGAAGGGATGCGAATGCAACTCGGGCCCCTCGATGAATTGCAGCTACCACCTGGCAATACCGCGCGCCAGTACTCCGCCGAGCTCATGCGTGAACGGATGTCGCGGATGACCAACGGGCGAGATTTCTCTGCGGTTTCGGACAGTGAGATGCTGGACGCGCTAGTCTATTTCGTGTTCCCAAACTTCATAATGTGGGGCGGCTATTCGAACCTGCTCTATCGATTCCGTCCATGGGGCAACAATCCCGAGCAGAGCATGATGGAAATGATCCTGTTTCCGCCGACCCCAAAGGATACTCCGATACCACCGCCGGCAAACATGAATCTGCTTGGACTCGACAAGACCTTTGCTGACGCCCCGGAGCTTGGCGACCTCGGTGCGTTCTTTAATCAGGACCTCGGAAATATGGCGTGGGTCCAGAAAGGCATGCGCGCGGCGCGCAAGCCCGGACTTACGCTCGCCCGCTACCAGGAAAGTCAAATACGGCATTTCAATCGAACGCTCGATATGTATGTCTACGGAAAAACCGGGCGGTCAGGTTAACTCGTGAATATCGATCTGACGCAGCCGAGGCCGGCGGAGTGCCCAGAACGCCTTGGGCACCGTCCGTGTCGCCGGCCTTGCTCGATCGCCTCGTGGCTCTGCCCTTGCAGTCGTATCTGCTTCAAGATTCCAACCCTCGTGAACACATCCGACCGCGATTGACAAGTTTTCAAGTGTCTGCCTAATAGAGTCAAGCATCCACTTGATGAATGGCGGACCGATGGGCAAAGAACGGGACCTGAATCGCAGCCGGGAACGGATTTTTGATGCCGCACTCGAGGAGTTTTCAGCGCGCGGCTTTGCGGGCTCGCGCACCAGCGCAATTGCGCGGGGTGCTGCGATCAACGAACAGATGATCTTCCATTGTTTTGGAAGTAAAGAGGGACTCTACAGAGAGGTTCTCCATCGTGAGATGGCTAGAATCTCTACTCTGCTGGAGTCGCGCGAGGGCGCCGACTTCGCTTCCAATCTCGCGTTCGGGTACGAAGCCATTTGCGCCAGTCCCGCGCAACTCAGTCAGCTCCGGATGTGGCAGTGGGAGGCGCTGGAAGGAAAAAGCTCGGACCTGATGGCGCAGCGAGAGCGGCGCGCGTTTTTGCAAGCCGAGGCGGCGCAGCTACGACGGGCGAAGCTCCGCGACGAATTACCACAGGATCTGAGTGAAGAGATGATTCTGTTGGCAAGTATCGGTTTGAGAGTTGTTCCGCTGGTCCTTCCGCAGCTGCCTCGATTGATTACCGGCCTGAGCGAGGATGATCCGCGGTTTCGTCGTAAGTGGAGCAAGTTTTTAAAAACGCTCGGGGTTCGCATTGCAAAGGGCGACAGCCCGGGGGAAGAAACCAGGAAGAGATCGATTGGCCTTTCAGCCAATGTTCGCGGTTTGAATTCGAGCGTGGGCAAAACAAGAAAACGCTATCGTAGCCTGGAAGTCGGACGGGGTCGGCAACGATCGCTCGGCGGCTGATTTCTTTCTCGTCGTAAGGAGGCTTTCATGGGTAATCGTGTAAAGCAAATAAGTCTCGCGGAAGCGACGCCCGAGACCCGGGCGATCTATAAGCGCGTATTCGGCGATAAGGATCCGGTCGCACATCCTGGAACAGCGACTGGAACCCCGGGAGACTATTGGACCACGCTCGCGCTGGTGCCTGACATCTTCAAACTGTCGACGGAGATTGTCTGGGGCCTGCTTGCACCTGGCCGAAAGCTTTCACCCACGCTGCGCGAACTCGCGATCTTGCGCACCGCTATAGTAGGTGACTGCAGATTCGAATACTCGCAACATCTGAAGGTCTCCCAGATGCCCGAGGTGGTTGTGATCCCCAAGGAAAAGCTAGCCGCGATCAAGAGCTGGACCACCAGTTCAGGTCTCTACACAGCTGAGGAGCGCTCCGTCATGGCGGCCACGGACGAACTGATCGGGCGCAATATGATCGAGGATGCGACCTTTGCCGAACTTAAGCGTCATCTGAGCGACGAACAGATCGTGGAGCTTTTCTACGTGATCACGACCTATCGGATGCACGGGATGATGCTGCGCGCACTTCACCTCGAATTCGATAACGATACTACCTCGCGAATGCAGGAAGTCCCTGCACCGGCTTCTCAGGGGTGAGGTTTGGTGGCAGGCTATCGGCGGACCTTTCTCAGTTAGAAGAGAGATAGTCGAGCAACAACGAATCGAAGGCTATACCTGACGGCACAAGGAGTCTCCAATGAATGGACGATACTTCGAACTTCATGGACTGAGCCATCTCGCGCTGAACTCTTCCGATATGGCTCGGACCGTTGACTTCTATGAAGGTCTGCTTGGCATCCCGCTGGTGAAGACGATGGAAGTGCCGGGATCAAACGGCGGCCAGCACTTCTTCTTCGACGTTGGCCACGACGAGTGCCTGGCGTTCTTCTACTTTCCGATGATGCCGAAGCGCGAAGTACCAGTGGATAAGGCGCTTGGCGGGCCTACGCCGCCGGGTCTTATGAACCACGTTGCGTTTAAAGTTTCGCCGGAGAACTTCGACATTTATCGTCGGAAGCTCGATGATCTCGGGGTGAAGTATGTATACATACGCCATGATACGGATGGCGGCTATTCTATGAATCCAGCGGACCCGTTAAATGACAAGACATTCGCTCTTACCGTCTATTTCCACGATCCCGATGACAATGTCATCGAGTTCTGCGCCTGGCTGCCGGCATACGCTCAGCTTGGTCGTGACCACAAGCCGGCGGGAAAAAGCGTCATCCGTTTACTCTCTCCCTTTAATCATTAATATCGCCGCAGCTTCACAACAGATCGGACCCGCCCTCATCGGCGAGCGGAGACGCGCGAAGCCGGAATTTCCGATTCCCACCCTTATCTGCAACCCGCCGTATAGACCAGTGGCCTCACATCGGCAAGTTCTTCGCAGATCCGCGCACGAGTTGATCACTTCAAAAGTAATCGGTTCTCCGCGCGGACCGTAGGAGTATACGTTCGTTATTCAGATTATCGGGTTCGGATCTTCGGGATCATCAAACAGCTCAATGCGCTCCTGAGGCGGAAGCCGGATTTGCAAATATTTCTGGCGACGGACAATATCGAAATCAATCAAGAAGATGTTTGAGGGCAACTTTCCTGGGGTAGTCAGCACCCCGCACTGGTAAGCGAAACCGGGGTCTCCGATCCACGTCGACCGGGCGAGACCGGATCGTACCGAGGCTGCTATTGAAGCTCTGATAGATCTGTACCTGTTGGCGAACTGCGATCACCTGATTTTTGATGGATCTTCAAGTTTTGCGCGGGTGGCAAACTTGCTCAGCCCTGCACCCGCCCACAATAAGCTTGACGTCGACCCAAGTGGCCATGGCAGAAAGAAGCGCCGCTTCCGCGGGGCCGTTACGCGGAGATTGCCCGGCGCGAGATTCTCCTCTTGGGGCTTTCGTCTCCTGCCAAAGCTTGTACCGATACGGAGTTTCTAAGCCCTCTTTCATGGTACCAATAATGATTTTCGGGAATTCGCGCCTTTCTCTCACTGCTGATTGGCGGAGGGCAGTCGGTTCGAGCCCCCGAAACCTTTCAGTATTAACAAGGGAAATTTACTTTTAGACGTTAACCGTGACGCGCTTGCATTGCAGACGCTCCTCGTCTTGGACGGCAGACCATATAACTTCTATTTCAGAGTCGATGCGACTTCTCCTTTGCACCTTTTTCCGAATGCCAAACGACGCCCGGCAGAACGCGCTAACATTTCTGTCGGCGCGCTCAGATCTGATACGCCAGTAACTATTGCGGAACTAGGGAGAGGAAGTTAACGCATGGCAGCGCCAAAAATAGACGGCGCTTTCAGTTGCTGAGAAACTCCGGCTAAACTTTCTCCGGCATGAGCGCGCTCTCCCAACGGATTGCTACGACATTCTACCGGCAGGCGGCGAGGTATTCGGCGCGCATGCTGAGCTCTTCGCCGATTGTGAGCAGCGTCCTGCTTCATCGTAGTGTTGCGACCGGTGAGGTTGACTTCGGACGAAGCGATATCGACTTGTTAATGATCGTTGACAAGGAGAAGGCCGCAGAGGGAGCAAAAGTCGCGTCGCTTTATCGGGCGGTGAATCGCGCCCGATTTTTCAATCCAGCTTTGACCGATATCGATGTCTACGAACCAGGTGGGATTGCCAGTCACGCCCAAATAGACACCCTATGGGCATCGACCGAGCGCCGAACGACAGTGTTGTTGCGAGGCGAGCCAATCCAGATCCCTTTGGTTGCGGTCAATCCGGATCACGCGTTAAGCCGGTTCCTCCTCTTGGTGGAATGGTTCTTCGCGATTTCTCTCCAGCGGCGAAACAGCCGCAATCTGCGGAAGATTTCCCTTGAATGCTGGAATGCGTATGCTTCGGCCGAAGGGTTAATTGGGGAGCCATACGTGTTGCGCAGCGAGATGGAAGCCCATGCATCCCGGATCGAGGAAAACTTGACGACGAAGCGGCTGGGCGAGCCGTCGTACGCCGCCCGCTTCGTGCTTGAACTGGCCGATAGATTGCATCGTTCGCGGCTACCCGCCTTGCGCAAGTTGGATAAGCCGCTGATTTTCGAAGCCACGATGGCTCCGCTATGTTTGCGGCGCCTATTCGTGGTTGTTCCTCGGGTGGACTCTCCACTTCCTCCGCAAGCCTTTGTGAACGGAGCCTTTATCGGCACCCCGGAAATCTTCGATATGTTTGTCCACGCCAAGAACGCCTTCCTCCACTGGATCTTGCCGCCTGAACTCCTCGTGCTCGGCATGCAGCCGCCATCAGTTTCCGAGTTCGTGAGATCCTGTCGCTACTACAGTCATCGCCGTTTTCTGTTTCACCCAGGGTTCGCGAACCTCAATCGGCAGATGCAGTCAGCCCGAATGGCTCTGGTACAACATGCGATGGATTGGGCTTCCAGATGCGAACCGGCTCCGGCGATTCCGGAGGTGAAGATTCACGAAATGATGGCGGCCGGGGCTGCTACCATCGCGGAATACTATCGGACGGAATACGAGTCGTTGTGGCGCGATAGCAGGCGAATTGGGGAATCTTTACAGAAGCTCTCGGGCGCTGCGGCGGCCGGGTAGGTTTGTTGTGGCTCGATTTGGAATGTTCTGTATGCCGTTGCTTGGGCATCTCAATCCATTTTCAACGCTGGCCCACGAGCTCATCCGTCGAGGCCACCAGATCACCTTCTTTCATGTACCCGATTTTGCGGAAGCGGTTCGCAGTCGCGGGCTCGATTTCAAAGCTTTCGGTGAGCAGGACTATCCCGTCGGTACCTTCGCCGAGCGTTATCGCGAAATGAGCCGGCTCGACGGACTGCCGGCGAGTCGGGCCAGCCTCGACATTTTAACTTCGCAGGCGGAGGCGCTATTCACGACCGCACGACCTACGATCGAGAACGCCAGGCTGGACTTGTGGATCGTGGACCACATGGACTATGCCGCATCCACGCTGGCTGCATGCATGCAAGCGCCCTTCGTGTCACTGATCGTTGGGTTGATGAGGCACCACGAGGACGGCGTCCCTGGATTCAGCGGCGAGCTCTACACTGACGACCCCGTCGCCCTCGAGCGGGATCGCCGGTTCAATGAGGCTCTACTCGCCACCAGCAAGCCCTTCCGTGATTTCGTCGGAACATGGCGGCAGAAGGAAGGATTTGGTCCGTTCAGCTTCGACACCCTCTGGTCCGGCCTTGCGCAGATCACTCAAGAGCCCGCAGAGTTTGAATTTCCACGTCAAAATCTTCCCGCCTGTTTCCATTTCACCGGACCATTCGCTCGTCGGTCCGATCGTCCGCCAACCTCGTTCCCATGGAAGGAGCTTGACGGAAAGCCTCTGGTCTACGTCTGCTTCGGTACCACGCAGAATCGCAACCGGCATCTGTACGATGCCGTCGCCGAAGTGGCAGGCAAACTGGATGCCCAGGTGGTCCTGTCCTTGGGCGGCGCGACGATGCTCGAACTTCCCCGGAAGCTCCCGGGGAACTTGCTGGTGGTGCCCTTTGCTCCGCAACTGGAGATCCTTACCAAGGCCGTCCTCATGATCACCCATGCCGGCATGAACTCGACCCTCGAGAGCCTTGCCGCCGGAGTTCCTATGGTCGCGGTTCCCATCGCTCACGATCAGCATGGAGTCGCGGCTCGGATAGAATGGACCGGCACGGGTGTTCGCGTTCCCGCCTCTGAGTGTGTATCGACGCGCCTGCGCAATGCCGTCGAGACCGTGCTGGGCAATACTTCCTTCCGCGAGTCGGCGCGGCGATTTCAGCGGATCATTGAGGAAGTGAACGGTCCGGGACCGGCGGCCGATATCATCGAGCGCGTGGCGTCTACCGGCCGGCCAGTGCTGCGGGGAGAAACCAGGAAAGCGTGATTGTGTACGCCGGGCGCGGCTTATCGCGCGCCAGCTATTCGCGCCCGCGTGGCGTCGCGGTGTGAATCGCCTCCATTCGCTAAAAGCCATCAAGCACGATGGAATGGCAAAAGAGGCAACGGGGACCGAGCTATTTCGCCACACAGAGAAACCCGCAGAATTCCCTTCGCAATCGCCGCTTACGGAACGTCTCTGGTCCCCTTTGACGGGAATTTGTCCGCAGAACTGCGGCACAATCTGGGAATCAGCCAACGAAATCTCTACCTAGCGCGACTGGTTGATGTGATGGACCCAGCCCGGGTTCAACGGCTTCAAAATGAGCCAGCGATGGTTTAGTCACTACCATCGTTACGAACAGCGGGAGGGTCCAAAATGAAAGTTACCAGAATCGGTCTCGATATCGCCAAGCAGATCTTTGAGTTGCACGGGGTCGACCAACGCGAGCGAGCGGTGCTGCGCAAGACACTTAAGCGCGACCGTGTGCTGGAGTATTTCGCCCAGCTCGAACCCTGCACGGTAGCGTTGGAGGCTTGTGGCGGTGCGCACTATTGGTATCGCGAGATCAGCAAGCTCGGTCACACCGTGCGGCTGTTGCCGACCAACAAGGTCAAGCCCTATCTCGACGGCAACAAGAACAACGCCAACGATGCGGCAGCGATCTGTGAAGCGAGCGGTCGGCCCAGCATGCGCTTCGTTGAGCCCAAGACTGGGGTACAACAGGATCTCCAGGCGCTCCACCGGGTACGGCAGGTAAACGTCCGCCACTGCACGCTGCTGGCCAATCAGATCCGCGGGCTATTGCTGGAATACGGCATTACGATCGCACGCGGGTTAGCTGCGTTGAACCGTGCGCTACCCGAGCTGCTCGAATACGACGAGCAACGGCTTAGCTCTTTGCTCAAGCAGCTGATCGCCGCTCAGTGGCGCATGCTCAAACTATATCGGCGGGAAATCGAGGTTTACGACCGCCGCATCGCCGGCATCGCAAAAAATGATGCGAGCTGTCGCGCTCTGCTCAAGATTGAAGGTATCGGTCCGATAACTGCCACTGCTTTGGTAGCGGCCACGGGAAAAGGCCATCAGTTCAAAAACGGCCGCCACCTCAGCGCCTATCTGGGACTGGTTCCAGGTCACAGCAACACGGGTAACAAGACCGTGATGTTGCCGATCACCAAACGCGGCAACCGCTATCTGCGCACCTTGTTGATCCACGGTGCGCGCTCCGCGCTGTACGCTGCGCGCAACAAAGATGACTCGCGCAGCCTTTGGTTACAGCGCCTTCAATCGAGGCGCGGCAACAACATCGCGGCGGTAGCGCTGGCTAACAAAAATGCTCGCGTGGCCTGGGCGGTGTTGCGCTTCGGCCAAACTTACCGTCCCGATATGGGCCACGCTCGACAGTCGAGCGCGACGCCGCCCCAGCAGCTTCAGCGCCAGCCTCAAGGCCGACTGACACTGAAGCCGCACGGCGCGCCGTCGCGAGTTCAGAATCGGCATTTTCCCGGCCCGCCCCCAAGCGGTGAAGGGCGGGCCGGAAAAATGCTTTAAGGTAAAAAGCCACAGTTCACACCAACGAGTTGCGAAGGGTTACTTACTCAGAGGATTGATGGCATTCCGGTTTGACCGGCACCTGGCAACGCTGATCTCCGCCACGGCCCAAAGTTTAGAGGCCTTCTCGTTGACGAGCTCCAGGTGCGCGGCTCACACATCATGGCTCGGGCGACAATCCGAAGTCGCCCACTAAGAAGCCGAATATATGGCCGCAACCGGAAGTCCAGAAATTTTCGGGGCTAGGTGCTTGCAAAGCGGCTGGGTCCATATATGGCGGGTGTGGCAGCGAGCCAGATCATCTTCGGTAACCGCGATCGCTTTAATCGGTTCCAATAGTTCAAGCTGGCCGCTGACCGCGAGCGGGTTTGCGGAAATGACGCTTGGGTTCGGAGTTTCTCGAATTGTTGCCCGGGCCACACGGGAGCGCTGCCATCATGGGTGTCGTGCCAGAGTATTTTCCTCGGACAGGGAACCGTCATCCTTTTCTCAGGCCATCGTGCTCAGCCATCGAAGCCGTCGGTCTTTCGCAGGTCGTCATGCAGACTCGAGCCACGGCACGCGATCAGGCCAGAATGCATGGCGCAGAGTGGCGCCGGGGTGCCCGTCGCTGGCTTTTGGATCGATGCACGCTCGACTGACGGCGACCACATCTGGCAGAGCATCGAGGTTGATAGTCAGCGATGATCCGCAGTTCTTGCATCTGTTGCGATGAACTGTTTGGGAGCTATCGAAGGTTTGGAGATCACCACCCTTGGTCCATCGAAAGCCAGCCTTGGGGAAAATCGAGAGGGTGACGAAAGCCGCGCCTTGGAGCCTTCGGCATACTGAGCAATGGCAATGATGCATCTCCACGGCGGGTTGGGAGATAGCAAACTGATTCGATCCGCAGAAACACGCGCCTTTTATCTCTTCGAAGTTTGCCACGATTCTAGTCTCCTGGGTGTTCGTTCGGCGAGAGTACCGCTGTCATTCGATGAGTTAGCGAATACAACCGCGGCGCGCCATCCGCAAGCGAAAGATTACAACATCAGAAACCATTTCGTGACGGTTCGCGAACCGCCTGCAAAGACACTGCGGTCGCGGAAAACGAGCTGCAGTCTCCGCCATGAAGAAAAGTATTTTCGGCGCCGGCGGTCATAAGCTCTTCTTGCACTTTGCGATTATATTGCTAATGCTGACTTCGGTCTGACGAACAGGTGCAAGTCCTTGCGGGCGTCCGCCGGCGTCCCGTGCGGAGGACCGAGCCTGAACTAACCAGTACGATCCGCAAATCGACCAAACAACGGATGGGCCAAACCATGAGTCTCGCTTCAAGACGTAAGGCATGGCTGATTAGCCTGGTGGTCGCGTGGCTGTTGGCGCTCGGCTGTGTAGCACAGGCCAACGAGCAACTCCAGGAGATGGCTGAGGACCCCAACCAATGGGTGATGCCGGGCGGCGATTACAGCCTGACCCGCTTCAGCAAACTCGACCAGATCAACGCGGACAACGCCAAAGACCTTAAGGTCGCGTGGACGATGTCAAGCGGCACCTTGCGCGGACACGAAGGCCAGCCGCTGGTTGTCGGCGACATGATGTACTTCGAGAGCGCTTATCCGAATTACATTTACGCCATCAACCTGGACAACATCGGCCGTATCGTATGGAGGTTCGCGCCGCCCAAAAATTCCAACGCGCCGCCGGTCGCATGCTGCGACGTGGTAAACCGCGGGGTCTCCTACGCTGACGGCAAGATATTCGCGAGCATCCTCGACGGCCACATCTACGCGCTCGACGCCAAGACCGGCAAGGTGCTGTGGACGGCCGTCAATGCGCGACCCAAGCTCAAAGGACAGACCGTTACCACCGCGCCGGTGGTCGTCAAGGACAAGGTCATAATCGGCGTCTCCGGCGGCGAGTACGGCGTGCTCGGCTACCTGAGCGCGTTCGACCTCACGACCGGGAAGCTAGTATGGCGCGCTTACAGCGCGGGCTCCGACGAGGCGATGATCTTCGATCCTGCAAAGACCATCAACGCCAACCTGCAGCAACCGGTGGGCAAGGATTCGAGCATCAAGACTTGGAGTGGCGATCAATGGAAGCTCGGCGGCGGCACCACTTGGGGTTGGTACTCCTACGATCCCAAGCTCAATTTGATTTATTACGGCACCGGCAATCCGGGCACTGGAACCCGACGCAGCGTCCGGGGGATAACACGCTGGTCGATGAGCATCATCGCGCGCAATCCCGACACCGGCATGGCGTCCTGGGCCTTTCAACTGACACCGCATGACGGATGGGACTACGACGGCGTCAACGAAAATGTGCTCTTCGACGCCACCGTCGGCGGCCAGACAGTCCCCGGCGCTCGCGCATTTCGACCGCAACGGCTATGGCTACGTTCTCGAACGCGACAACGGCAAGCTGCTCGCGGTCCACAAGTACGACCCAACGGTCAACTGGGCCACCAGCATCGACGCGACGACCGGTAGGCCCGAGTGTCGATCCGACCAAGATGACCAGGCCGGACGTCAACGTGAAGAACATCTGTCCCGCGGCCGCAGGGCGACGAAGGACGAACAGCCGTCGTCATACGACCCGACTACACAGCTTGTTCTACGTCCCCACAAACCACATCTGCATGGACTACCAGGCCTTCGCACGTGAAGTATAAGGCGGGCTTCCCGTTCGTCGGCGCGCTCCTGAACATGTATCCGGCCTCGCCCGATGTGCGCGGCCGCTTCATCGCCTTCGACGCGGTCTCCGGCGAAACCAAGTGGGCGAATCGACGACATGTTCCAGGACTAAGCGGTGCGCTCACCACGGCCGGTGAATGTGGCTATTCTACGGCACTCTCGACGGATGGTTTCGGGCAGTTGGATCGTGAACGACGGGAAGGTTTCTATATCAGTTTCATTGTCCCTCAGGGATCGTCGGCAACCCGATGACCTTCATGCACGGCGGCAAGCAATATGTCGCGGTGCTGACCGGCGTTGGAGGCTGGGCGGCGATTGGACTGGCCGCCGATCTGACCAAGTCGAGCGAAGGCCTCGGCGCGGTCGGGCTGACCGCCACATTGGGCGACTACACCAATCTCGGGGGCACGCTGATGGTCTTTGGCCTCTGATGCCCTTGCATCATGCACAGGCTGGCAGGCCCGCGTGGTTCGCCAGCCGTTAACTTACTTCCGGATGTTCGGAGGCCTAAAAGTGCGACACTGTTTCGCGCTCGCTCTAGGATTGCTGATCGTTTTCTCGAACCAGGTATGGGCGAAGGAGCTGCGCGTCTGCGCAGACCCCGACTACCTGCCCTTTTCCAATCGCGCGGGCGAAGGATTCGAAAACAAGGTAGCCGTGCTGATGGCCAGGGCTCTGGGAGAGCGGCTCGTCTACACGTGGGGGAGCTACCGCGGCGAGGGGGGATTCAACGAATTTCTGTCGCGCAACCTCGACGCCGACAAGTGCGACGCTGTGATGAACATGCCGTACGGCAGTCTCGAAGAGTCTGACCACCGACCCATACTACGTTTCGTCCTATGTGTTCGTGTTCAAGAAGGCCAAGGCCTACGACCTCGCGAATATGGATTCGCCTATCCTGCGCAAGGTCAGGATCGGCTTCGAACGCGGCACGCCGCCCGAGGACGGGCTCAAAATGCGCGACCTCCTGGGTCCGCGGAGCCCTTCGCAGTGGGTGACGTGGAGAACGCCTCTCCTGCTTCGATGCTTCAGGCGGTGCAGGAGCAGAAGCTTGACGTGGTGATCGCGTGGGAGCCGGCGATCGGATGGTTTCTGCGCAAGTATCCCGACCTGATGGTGACGCGTCTGCCCAACGAGCGCGCAATGGGCTCGCCGGAGCAGTACATGTTTCCGATGTCGATGGGCGTGCGCAAGAACGATGAAGCGTTGAAGAAGGAACTCGACGACGTGATCGCGAAGCGCAAAAGCGATCTCGACGACATCCTGAGCCACTATGGGGTGCGACTCTATCCAGCCGAAGGAGAGCCGTCATAAGCGGATGGCGGGAAGAAGGGGATGGTCCCGGTCAACGGCGAGTCACCACGTCAGAAGCGTCCAGATTTTTTTTGCGATTCTCGTCTTCGGCTGCCTGACAAATTGGACCGGGTTGGCGGCAGAGAACGAACCCTCGATGAAGGAAGTCATGTCGGGCGACTGCTTCTCGTGTCACAAGATCGACCAGGACGACATCGGGCCGGCGTGGATTAGCGTCGCCGACCGCTATCATCACGACTCTTCCAAGGCTCCTTACCTCGCCGACAGGATTCGCAAGGGTAGCGTGGGCGACTGGGGAAAAGTCGCCATGCCGGCACATGATTACCTTAGTCAAAAGCTCGCCCTACAGTTGGCGTCCTATATCCTGTCGCTCAAGGGCTCGCTCAAGAAGGAAGTGTCCAGGAAGTACAAGTACACGAACACGGCGGGCAAAGCGGTAATAGTTGACTTTCCGGTCTTCGAGACCGACAAGAATCGCCAGGTGGTGTCGGACGCCATCTTCGGTGGATTCGAGAAATACAACTCCTATTGCTTTCGCTGCCACGGGTTTGACGCGGTTGGAGGCGAGTATGCGCCTGATCTCCGCCAGTCGCTCAGCAATGGCATGACCAAACGCTCTTTTTTCACCGTGTCGATGGCGGGCAGGCAGGACAAGGGGATGCCGGCGTGGGCGGGATTCTTTACTTCCGAGGATTTAAACCAGATATACGAGTACGTGAAAGCGCGTGCGCTCGATCTGATCGGACCCGGGCGGCCGCCGTCGAAGACTGACTGACAAGAGAGAACTCATGGGTGTTCAATAGGATGACTCAGCACGCCGCGCTTGAAAGACAAGGTCACGATAATCGCCGGGCGATCAGCCAGTTGATCTTCGCAAAATTACCACTGGCGTACTTCTCCCAGATCCAGACCTTGGGTGGGGTGTAGGCAGATGCGTCGCTCGTCAGAGCTTCAATGTTGAATATCCACCGAGTTCATGGCGAGCGAATCGATTTCGTAGCCGGCCAACTAACGTCTGTTCCGGTGCCCGGCCATACTCAATACGTGATCTCTGAACGTGACCCTTCAAAGTCGGCCAGCATCGCTTTCCATTCGCCGAAAGCCATCAAGCAGGATTGAATGTAAATGGAGCAACGGGGACCGAGCGATTCGGCCACAGAGATTAAGTCGCAAAATTCCCGCTGCAACCGACGCGTACGGCGCATCTCTGGTCCCCTTTGGCGGGAATTAATCCGCAGAATTGCGGTACAATCTGGAAATCAGTCCACGAAATCTCTACCTGGCGGGACTCGGTGGCGGAGAGGGGGGGATTCGAACCCCCGAAACCCTTTCGAGTTTACACGCGTTCCAGGCGTGCGCCTTAAACCGGGCTCGGCCACCTCTCCGCTGCGAGGCATTCCAACTTACACTTTGATGGCGCAGGATTCATCTCCTCGGGCGTCGCGCCGTTGACGCAGTTTCAATGGCGGAGTATTCGTTCGCGAGCGTCCCATTCACGATGATGAAGCGCCTCGAAATCGCTGCGATGTTTGCAATCGCGATTCTGCTGCTCGGCCACGCGCCCAGCGCGCGCGCCCAACTCCCCGCCGATCAGATGACCACCCTCACGCTGCCCGATCCCAAACCGAACTGGGTCTACATCATGGATCTGCAGTTTCCGGTGAACATGCAGCAAAAGGTCTGGATCATCGACGGCGACGCGCGGAAACTCCTCGGCACCATCTACGGCGGCTACGAAGCGAATTTCGAAATCTCGCCCGACCATCGCGAGATGTACACCATCGATACCTGGTACTCGCGCGGATGGCGCGGGGATCGCACTGATGTGGTCACGATCTTCGATGCGCATACCACCAACGTGCTGGGTGAGGTTGTGATTCCGCCCAAGCGGCTGCTCATCGTGCCCAAGCGCAATAGCTCTTCGATCACGCCCGATGGCCGTTTCCTGCTGGTCGCGAACATGACGCCCGCCACTTCGGTAACCGTCGTCGATCTGAAGGATCGCAAGTTCGTCGGCGAGATCGAAACGCCCGGATGCGCGCAGGTCACCGCGACCGGCAACCGGCAATTTTTCTCGATGTGCGCCGACGGCTCGATGCTCACAGTTCAGTTCGACGATTCGGGCAAGCAGACCGCGAAGAGCCAGAGCAAGCCGCTATTCGATCCCAACACCGATCCGATGTTCGATCAGCCCGCCGTGGTGGGCAACAAGGCCTACTTCATTTCGTATCACGGCAAGGTTCTGCCGGTGGATTTTTCCGGGCCCGAAGCCGCGGCCCAGCCGGGCTGGTCATTGATTGACGCGAAGGACACGGCGCAAAAGTGGCGTCCCGGCGGATGGCAGACGGTGACGTATCAGGCGAAGGGCGGAATCCTGTACGCATTGATGCATCAGGGCGGCGAGTGGACACACAAGCAGTTCGGCACCGAGGTGTGGGCGTTCAACGCGCAGACCCACGCGCGCGTGCAGCGTATCAAGCTGAAGACGCCCGGCTATTCGATCATGGTCAGCAACGCCGACAAGCCGATACTGTTCGACATGTCGCTGGTGCCGGCCAAGCTGGAAACCTACTCGGCGCCCGACGGTAAGTTCCTCGGTGCGTATGACGACATCGGGTCGCCGTTCCTATTGTATGGTCCGTAGGTGACGCAGGCATCGTCTATATGGATAAACTCGTCGAATCGCTGACTCGCCAAATCGCGCAACGCACCTCGCGGCGAAGTTTCCTCGCGCGGCTGGGCACCTTCATCCTCGGCGCTGCTGCGATTCCTTTGCTGCCGGTGGATCGCGTCGCGCGCGCGCAAGGTACCGACTTCAAAAAGTCGGCGCACAAAAATGTCAACGACGATCTGACCTGCGATTACTGGAAGTACTGCGCCATCGATGGATTCCTCTGCACCTGCTGCGGCGGCGATTCGCATGACTGCCCGCCCGGCGCGACCCCCTCGCCTACCTCATGGGTGGGGACCTGCCACAATCCCGGCGACAAGCGCGATTACATCGTGAGTTATCGCGATTGCTGCGGCAAAGGCGCGTGCGGAAAATGCCTGTGCGGCAACACCGAAGGCGAGATGCCGATTTATCGCGCGCAACTCGACAGCGATCTCATCTGGTGTTTCGGCGCGCCCAGCATGGTCTATCACTGCTCGACCGCCGAAATCGTCGGAGTGAAGTGAGTACTTGAGGATCTTCTACGTCCTCGCGCTCGCGGTCTACATTTTCGGAACTGCTCTGCCCGCGCACTCGCAATCGGCAAGCAACCTCTATCTGCTGAACTGCTGGGGATGCCACGGCTCGCATGGCGAAGGCATCAAGGGCACGGCGCCTCCGCTGATCGGGCTCAGCGATTTTCTGAAGGTGTCGGGCGGCCGCGCCTATCTCATCGAAGTTCCCGGCGTATCGCTATCGGCTTTGAACGACGCGCAGATCGCCAGCGTGATGAACTGGGTGCTCGAGAATATGAGCACCAACCACGACTTCACGCCTTACACCGCGGATGAGGTGCATCGCTTGCGCGCGACGCGCCTTACGGAATTATCGAAGACTCGCCGCGCGCTCCTCGATCAACTCATCGCGATGAAGGTCCGCGAATCTGCGGAATGAACGATTCCGCTTCCATAGACCTAACCCCTAACCCCTTCCCTTTAGGGAAGGGGAACCGGCAAAGAATCGACATCATTTTGCGAAATCCAGTCTTCTTCTCCCCTTCCCTAAAGGGAAGGGGCCGGGGGTTAGGTCAGGCCGGAGGCATGGAAAACCACATCGAATGATGTTACTCTCTGTGCCTCCCCCGAGAGGATCGCATGCGTACAACGCTGGCTATGGACGATAACCTCGTCGCCAAAGCTCAGGCTTTTACCGGCCTCAAGGAGAAATCCCGCCTGGTTCAGGAGGCGCTTAAAGCCTTGATCGAACGCGAAAGCGCCCGTCGATTGGCGAGGCTAGGCGGCACTGAACGCAGGCTGAAAGCGCCTGCGCGCCGCCGTCCGAAAAGTGCCTGATTCTGCGTGATTCTGATTGATACGTCGGTCTGGGTAGACCATCTGCGTCGCGGGAACCGCGCGCTGGCCGATCTTCTCGATGGAAACGGAGTCCTGGCCCATCCGTTCGTGATCGGGGAACTTGCGCTCGGTGAGTTCCGTCAGCGCGCGATCATTATGGATTACCTGTCAGAGCTACCCTTGGCCGCCGTCGCCTCGCACGAAGAGGTCCTGCAGTTTATCGAGCGGCGTCGGCTATTCGGCCGTGGGATCGGCTACATCGATGTTCATTTGCTAGCCGCGGTCGATCTGACCCCCGGCGCATTGCTCTGGACTTATGACAAGCGACTGCATCGCGTCGCCGAAGATATCGGGATCGCGATGGCGCGGTAGACCTAACCCCCGACCCCTTCCCTTTAGGGAAGGGGGGTCAGCAAAAAAGAGCGACTCTTCTTGAATCGCTTTTTTAACTCTTATTCTGGTTCCCCTTCCCTAAAGGGAAGGGGTTAGGGGTTAGGTCACGCGGAAGGGGTTTCGGTGTTAAGTTGAAGGTCAGGGGTTAGGTCTCGAGGTTAGCCGGAATCCTCTCTCTCGCCCGCGCGACTATGCGCTTTAGGACCGAAGCGAGATTCTCTCGTAGCCCGCGATTCTCCACCCGCATAACCTCGACGCCCATTCGCGCAAGTGCTCGATCGCGTTCCGCGTCGTCGTCGGCATCGTGGTAAGCGCCATCAAGTTCGATCGCGAGTCGCGCGCCATCGCAATAGAAATCCACGATAAAGCCCGAGATCACCTGTTGCCGACGAAAGTGAAGATGGTCACTTTGATTTCTTCGCAGTTCATTCCAGAGCGTCCGCTCTTCCGGCGTCATCTCGCGGCGCAGCTGCTTTGCGAGAGCGAGCTTGGTCGCATCGATCCGCTGCCCCTGGACGATTCCTGCCGGTCGGCGCCGCATTAGACCTAACCCCCCCAGCCCCTTCCCTTTAGGGAAGGGGGAAGATCAATATCACCAAGGTCGTGTTGATGTAACTGGTAGTGTCGCCCTGTCTACAGAGACGAGTAGTCGAATACTATCATCATACATCCGGCCCCCTTCCCTAAAGGGAGGGGTTAGGGGTTAGGTCTGGGCAAGGGCTAGGGCTATCCCCTCCCTGTCATCAATGCTATACTAACAGTTTCACGGGAGGCGCATTTCCTATATGTCTCCCGTTCATGCGTCCCTCCCTCAACTCCCGATGCGATGGCATCCGCGTCGGCAAGCTCGCGCCATTTCATTCGGCGCAGGAACGCATGAAGCAATCTGAAACGTCCCCAACCAACTCATCTCAAAAACGTCCGGTCAGCGAGCGCAAGGCCGCTGCCAATCGCGCCAATGCGCAACACTCCACCGGCCCTCGCACGCCGGAGGGAAAAGCGCATTCGTCTCTCAATTCGCTGCGCCACGGCATCCTGGCCCGCGCCGCTTTCAACCCCGCGATCGATGGCGAGGAGCGGCGCGCCGAGTTCGAGGCGCTCGTCGATGGCGTCGCGCAGGAATATCAGCCGCGCACCATGACCGAACATATGACGGTGCAGCAGCTCGCCGGATGCTACTGGCGGCTGGCGAAAGTATGGACCTACGAGATGGAGGCGGCGTGGCGCGCACGGGCCGTCCACAACATGGGGATCACCGAGCATGAGCAGTTGGAGCGGTTCAACTTCGGTTACCAGACCGAAAAGATCATCAAGCATCAGCACGAGGTCTTTGCCGACGCGGGGCTGGGCGAGGTGAATCTGCCGCTGCCGGCCTCGGTGAACACCATCCTGCGCTACCAGGGCTCGATTAACACGATGATCTCGCGATGTCTCGCGCTGCTGGAGCGGCGGCGCAAGCAGCGGACCAAAGCGGAAGAGGCCTTCGCGGAGCCGGATTGCACGAACGAACCCACCGAGACGGCGCAGGAGGCGGAAACCTCGCGCGAGAAGCCATCCGCATCCGCGAAAGATCGTGCATTACATAAACGAACCCAAAAAGATGCGATGAATCCTGGGTTTGACGCGAATCAGGATGCGAACAGCGGCGCGGAAGACCACGCCGCGAACGCGCCGACGCCCGCGGAACCGCCGCGATCGGTTTAGGATCGCCTCCCCTATTTGAGAGGGGAGGAAAAAAAGATTTCACATCCGATCCACCTTCCCTAAAGGGAAGGGGTTAGGGGTTAGGTCTGCGTGAAAGGGGTCGGGGTTAGGTCGAAACGAAGGGGTTGGGGGGCTAGGTCTGTTCGTGGCGGCGGATGAATCCCGCGATCGCGTCGCGCGATTTCGCCGGCTGCTCCAACCAGAAACAATGCCCCGCCGGCTCGAGGATGCCCTGCTCTGCATCCTTGATGCGCTCGGCCAAGAGTCGCGAATTCTCCCATGAGATGAGCGCGTCATCCTTGCCGGTTATCACCAGCGTCGGACTGCGAATCTCCCCAAGGCGATCATAGGTGTCGTGTTCGCTTGCCGCTTTCATTCGATGGCCGAAGCCGGTCGTATCGATGGGCCGACTGCGGCGCGACTCGATCATCGAGGCGATGATCTCCGGATGCCGCGCGAGATAGCCCTTGGTGAAGGCAGCTTCCGCGAGCGCCTTGCCGCGCTCCTCAGCCGTCATCGGCTTGGTGGAGTATGCGCTAGCCAATGCGCTTCCGCCGGCGGGAATCGCATTCGGGCCGCCCGGCGTCGTGCATCCGAGGACGAGAGAACGAACCTTGCTCGGATGCCGCAACGCGAATTCCTGCGCGATCATCCCGCCCATCGAGACTCCGATGATGTGCGCCGGCGACATCTTCAGATGATCCATCAGCGCAGCGGTATCGTCAGCGAACATCGCCATGCTGTACGGCGTGTCAGGCTTCTCGCTGAGTCCGGAGCCGCGCTGATCGAAGGTCAGCACGCGATAGCCGGTGGCGAATTCCTTGGCCATCGCGGCAAACATGCTTTGGTCGCCTTGCGCGCCATGAATCATGACTATCGGCGCGCCGACGCCCTGCAGTTCGTAGGCAAGTTCGACTTCGTTGATCCGCGCGCGTTCCATAGACCTAACCCCCTAGCCCCCTTCCCCTAAAGTGGAAGGGGGAATAAGAGAATCGATTGACCGATAGTTGATGCCATTCAACAGCGTGTGTGTGGCGCGCTTCCCTTCCTATACCCCTTCCCCTTTAGGGAAGGGGTTAGGGGTTAGGTCTACGCGCTCTTCGCGAGCTGCGATTCGATCTCGCCAGTGACCTGCGGATCGGTCGGCGTGATATCGGGCGCGAAGCGCGCCACCACATCACCCTTGCGATCGATGAGGAACTTCTCGAAGTTCCATGCGATGTCGGTCTCGTTCTTCGGTCCCAGCCCGTGCTGATCGAGCGTCTTGCGCAGCGCGCTGTCCGGCTTGGGTGTCGCCTTCGGAAAGGAACTGATCAGATGCTTGTAAAGCGGATGCTGTCCCTCGCCCTTGACGACGATCTTTTCGAACATCGGAAACTTCACGCCGAACTTGGTCTCGCAGAACGTTTTGATTTCGCCATTGGATCCGGGTTCCTGCCCTGCGAATTCATTGGCGGGAAATCCGAGGACGTAGAATCCCTTGTCACGATACTTTTCGTAGACTTTCTCTAACTCTGCGTATTGCGGCGTCAGGCCGCACTTCGAGGCGACATTGACGATCATCAACACAGAACCTTTATAATCGCCGAGCTTGGCGTCCGAGCCGTCGATGCGCTTCGCCGAAATTCCGTATAGGTCGTTGGCCATGATTGATGTCCTCCGGATGTGAATGCGATCGTTTTCGTATAGGCCAACCCGCCCGCCAAACGCAATGTGAAAATTCCCGAGGGTTGCCTGCTCGCACGAGGCCGAAGTATAGCCATGCGTGGGCCACTGCTCTTAAACCAGAGGCGCGAAGCGGGCAAAGCCGCGGCGCAGCCGCTCCGAGGGCGGAGCGAAGCGGAGTCCGAGGAAAATTTAAAATGCTGCATACACCAATCTGTGACTACTTCGGGATCAAATATCCGATCATCCTCGCCGGGATGGGCAGCGTCGCGATGCACAAACTCGCGGCCGCCGTTTCCAACGCCGGAGGTCTCGGCGTCATCGGCGCGGCGGGTTGCTCGCCGGAACAGATGCGCGATGAAATTCGCAAAACGCGCGAGCTCACCGACAAACCATTTGCGATCGACCTGCTCGCGCCGATTCCCGACATGATGCGCCCCTACGTGCCGATTCTCATCGAGGAGAACGTGAAGATTTTCGTCGCCGGTCTCGCGGTGCCGACTGAGTTTGTGCAGACGATGAAAGATCACGGCATGAAGATCGTCGTGATGTGCGGCAAGGTGCATCATGGCGAGAAGGCGCAGGCGGCGGGCGCCGATGTGGTCGTCGCGCAAGGAACCGAGGCCGGCGGCCATACCGGCGAAATCGGACTAATGTCGTTGCTTCCTCAGATGATCAATGCGGTCCGCCTGCCGGTGCTCGCGGCCGGCGGCATCGCGCACGGAAGCCAGGTCGCGGCTGCGCTGACGCTTGGCGCGCAAGGCGTGATCGTCGGCACGCGCTTCATCGCAACGCCCGAGGCTCAAGCCGCGCAGGAGTATCGCGAATCGATCGTGAAGGCGCGCGAGGATTCCACCATGCGCACGAAATGCTACACCGGCAAGCCTTGCCGAGTGATTCGCAATTCCTATGCGGCGGAATGGGAAAAGGATCCCTCGGAGATCAAACCCTTCCCGCAGCAAGGTATGATTTCCCGACAAAATGGCGTGATGAATTACGCTGGCATCGGCGGCGCGCACGCTGATCCCGATCGCACCTTCATGCCGACCGGGCAGGGCGCCGGGCTCATCGGCGATATCCGTCCGGCCGCCGAGGTATTTGCGGATCTTGTGCGCGAGGCCGAAGCGACGCTGCGACGCTCGCAGATGCTGCTCGCGGAAACCTCGCGCGAGACTTTCTCAGCCGCGCATCCGCGCTAGGTTCGGCGGCGCCTCCGCGCAAGCGGCCAGCTCTTGGAACATATCGCCTTGACTACCTGGGGACCCGTACTTACTGTTGAAAGATAGCTCTATCGCGGCGGGGAGTTTGGAGAAAATCTGATGGCAAATGATAAGGTCCTGCACGTTACCGATTCCAACTTCGAAAGCGAAGTTCTCAAATCCGACAAACCGGTTCTGATTGATTTTTGGGCGCCATGGTGCGGTCCGTGCAAAGCCATCGCTCCTTCGATCGATGAACTTGCCAACGAGTATGACGGCAAGGTCAAATTCGTGAAGATCAATGTCGATGACAATCCGCAAACGCCCGCGCGCTATGGCGTGCGCGGCATCCCCAATCTGCTCATCATCAAGGGCGGCCAGGTGAAGGATCAGATCGTCGGCGCGGTGCCGAAGGCGCACCTCAAGCGCGCGGTCGACGGCGCCCTGGCGTAAGCGCTAATTACTCGGAGAAGCCTGAGGCGAGGCCACCGGTGATTCGGTGAGCCTCGTTTCTTTTTCGATCCAGCCGCGGATGATCTCGGCGCGCTTGGTTTCGTAAGCCTGCTTGACGTCGTCCGGAATGTAACGCACCAGCTCCTGATTATAGAGCAGCAGGCGCGGCGCGAGACTCGAGTCGCGGATGATTGCCGCATCGGCGGGCAGCACCACGGCCATGAACATCACGACCAGGCCGGTGGCAACCGCCATGATCGTCGCGCCGACCGCCGCCCCTATCAATCGATCAAACCAGCTCGAGATGGATCACGAGCAGCGTCCTCGTCAGCATGTTGCCGATTATCTCGATGACGAAAAACAGCGCGCCGAACAGCACCAGGTATCCAATCAGACTCGCCGCGACCGGCGAGGCGCCGAATTGTTTTTCGATCAGGTTTTCCGCAACCGGATAATAAATTGAGGCGATATAAATCCCACCCGCCAGCGCGAGGACAGAGGTGAGCATCCGAATCGCTCCGTGCGAAAGTCCGTAGAACGCGCCGACCGACAGCGCGATGACGATGGCGAAATCGAGTCCGTTCATCCGTCCCCAAACGCTATCGGATTGTCGGAGTCTAATCGAACGAGGTAATAGCGAAATCGACTAGTCGTTCAAGTCCACGAGCTCGCAATTGTCGAGTTGAATACTGGTCGCTTGGATTACCTTGATCTTACCTTCGACGGCGACAACGTCCCCTTTCTGAAGGACTTCAAGCCGCGATGTCCAATCCGTCGAGAATAGAAGTTGAACCTGAATGCCAAAAAAACTGTAGTCAGGGTCCTTCGCATCGACCAGTTGAAAATACGCGATCCAACGTTCGGCATATCGCGCGACGTCGTGAATCGGCGCCGCGATGCGAATCCACTTTCCTAAGAAAGCCTGCGCCAGAAGGTCACCCTGCGCTGAAGTCCTATTTTTGTAGAGGCGCCCCAATTGAAAGGCGGTTTGATGGACGAACATTCTTTCCGGTTCGGGGGTGTCGGCGATGATACTTGGCGGCGGCAATACTTCGGACGCGAGTATTGTTGGCATCTTTACGATGGGCGGCACAATTGGAACTATTGCCGTTGTTTCGCGAGCCGGAGGTTCGGGAATAGTATCGGCGGTCGGCCGTACGAAATGTATTTTCCCACGTTCAATCGCGATCCATACTTGTATCGCGCTGACGGTGGCTATCGACCCGACCAATAGAAGCGTGGCTATTACGAAGAAGCCAAGCGGGTGCTGACTAGCAATTCTCACCCCTTGCGTCACGTGTTCGCGCATGACGGGACTGGTGACAGCGCTCTCAATCGTACTAACCAGCCAGGGATCGCCATGCGCGTGAATTTCGTTTGAAACGAAAACCGCCAGATATGATGAGATTGCGATTGTTGTTAGCAGAACGGTGCTCACAATAAGTTTCGGCACCGTTGACAGTTTGCGCGCGAATGGTCGAAAGTGATCGCCTAGTTTGATGTCCGGGCCTGTCTCTGTGGGCATTTCGATTTCGCCCTTCGGGGACATTTGTCCACGCCTCCTTGCCGCAGGCTGAACTGCATTGCCCAAAGAACCAAGCAATTATGGGCAAATTACCTTCGATGTTAAATCCCTGTAATAGCCAACGCTCCCACGTCACGTTCGAACAAGACCGTCTTCATGTATAAATAAGACATGGCAGACCGAGTCTTCATCGAAGAGCTTTCCAAACACGCCGGCGAAGAAGTCATGCTCTCAGGATGGCTCAACAACCGGCGCTCCAGCGGCAAGATTCATTTCCTCCAGTTGCGCGACGGGACCGGCATCTGCCAATGCGTCGCGACGCTGAACGATCTCGGCGCCGATGCGTTCGCCGCCGCCGATCATCTGAGCCAGGAAACCTCGCTGCAGGTGAGCGGCATCGTGCGCGAAGACAAGCGCGCGCCCGGCGGATACGAGCTCACCGCAAAAAGTTTCACCGTCGTCGGCCCATCGAGTGACTATCCGATTACGCCCAAGGAGCATGGCGTCGCGTTTCTTCACGACCTCCGTCATCTGTGGATTCGATCCTCGAAACAGAATGCGATCCTGCGCGTACGCAGCGAGGTCGAGCAGGCATCCCGCGATTTTTTCTACGATCGCGGCTTCGTGCTGTTCGACGCGCCGGTGTTCACCCCGACCTCATGCGAAGGGACCACTAACCTTTTCGAGGTCGATTATTTCGGCGAGCGCAAAGCCTACCTCACGCAGAGCGGCCAACTCTATGCGGAAGCGGGCGCGCTCGCGCTCGGAAAAGTTTACTGCTTCGGCCCGACGTTTCGCGCCGAGAAATCCAAGACGCGCCGTCATCTCACCGAGTTCTGGATGGTCGAGCCGGAGGCCGCGTACTTCAACCTCGACGACGACATGAAACTCGCCGAGGATTTCGTGTCATATATCGTCGGACGGGTGCTGGAGCGGCGCAAAGAGGAACTGAAGCGCCTCGAGCGCGACACCAAACTGCTCGAAGCATCAGCCTCGACGCCGTATCCGCGCATCTCATATGACAAGGCGATCGAGAAGTTGAAGGCGAAGGGGATGGAGGTGAAGTGGGGCGATGATTTGGGCGGCGACGAGGAGACCGCGCTGTCATCTGAGTTCGATCGGCCGGTGATGGTGCATCGCTATCCGAGCGCGTGCAAAGCATTTTACATGAAGCAGGATCCGAATCGTTCCGAGGTCGCGCTATGCGTCGACATGCTCGCGCCCGAAGGCCATGGCGAGATCATCGGAGGCGGCCAGCGCGAGGACGATTACGAAACGCTGAAGAACAAAATCCTCGCGCAGAATCTTCCGCTTGAGCCGTTCAACTGGTACCTCGATTTGCGCCGCTACGGCTCGGTGCCGCACGCCGGTTTCGGGATGGGTATCGAGCGATGCGTCGGATGGCTCACCGGCACGCATCACATCCGCGAGGTGATTCCGTTTCCGCGGATGATGGAGCGCCTGGAGCCGTAGTTCCGTATCCTAGTGGAGGCAGGCCGTCGCACCGCCGCTGGTAGTAAAGGTATTGTCGCGCCAGGTGTTGAGGCATGGCGGACCGTTGCTCTCATACAGATCGTTCAGATTGCCAGCGACAAGGTTCTTCTCGATGAGGTTGTGCACCGCACCCGAAGTGCTCTCGATCCCATACATACTTTGCGGCGACGAGGATGAAGCCGGGGCTCCATTTAGCACGTTTCCATCCACCATATTGGAGTCGCCGGAAAGCTCCAGCCCGGTAAAAAAATAATTGACGATGTTTCCGACCACGCGATTGCCGCCGGCAACTTGAATACCAACTTCGACGGAGGCCGGACCTTCGCCGCCACTTTCCAGATTGAGTGAATTGTTCGCGATCAGATTTCTGCTGCCGGTCAGAATGATTCCCTGAGTATCTGTCGCGACGTTGTTGTTTTCGAATCTGCCATCGTTCACCGATCCGAAGATGCCGACGTCCGCGATAATATTGTTGGTGGTCACGGACACCTCCCGGGCGTCGTTCATTTGCACGCCGTAGGTCTGGAATCCGATGATGGTACAGCGGGTAAGGGTGACGCCACTCGCGCCGTTGATCTCGACACCCGCCCTGCTTCCGCCCAGATCACTTTCGCCCTGCATGGTTATGCCATCCACCCTGATGTGGTGAGCTTTGCCAATCGACAGACCGCCACCACCGCTCAGGCTGCCGCCGCCGTCGATGACAATGTCGGAGAGACCGTCGTTTATATGAATGCCATCGCCGATGGCATAGACCGTCACACCGGCTGTGTTCAGGTGAATCCCGTTGGCAGCTATCGTTATCGGACCCCCTACGTCTCCGCAACCGGCAAGGCCGACGCTCGCCGTCAGGACATATTCTCCCCCGGCTACATCCAGTACCTGACGACATTCAGTTACCGGAATCGGTGAGCCGGCGCGAGCTATGCCTAAAATCGTCAGTACGCCGAATACGATAGCCGTCCTCGCGAATCCCCCCAACATGTTCATGGGCTCAAGCTATCGTGGCTTGTAACCTCGGACAAGATGACGGAACGCTATCGCAGAGTTTCGTGAAGACACGCAGTCACAATCGCGCGCAGGGCAGAATCCGGAGCGAAGGTCCCTCTCCGCCCCATCACGCGGCATTCCATGCCGTCGGGGCATCGGAGTTCGTGGCGCTTGCAGTGCTGGGGCACCTCCCCCGAACAACGGGGGAGGAAAAAGAAAGAGGGGGAAGAACTAGTAGCTCACGTTCGCCGATGCACCCTCCGCCTTCGGTGCGAAACGCGCGGGAGGCTCCCATGGCGTCCCGAGCGATTCGAATTCCGCGAGCAACTCTTCCGGATCCCTTCCGCGCGCGTTGTTGCGGATGAGTTCGCGCAACATTGCGGGACGATCGACCGCCCGCTGACGCATCATGTTTTTCAAGGTGCGATCCATCAGCGCATCGACGACGACTTGGCCCGCGATCTCCTTGCCGTCCTGAGTCATCAGCGTTCGCGCGCTGATCTCGGACAGACCGGTGCGCAGGTATTCGACGTGCGGAGCTTCATCGCTGCGGATATAGCGGACGAGATTGGCCGCGGCGTCAGGAGCATCGGAGATTTCAGGATCCGACAGGACCGCCTCGGCCCATTCGAAAGTCGACGCCGCGAAGACCTCGATCGCGAGCACATCGACCATGAAGCGAAGCAGCCGCTCGACCGGATCTCCCAGTGCGGGGAATAGCGCTTGCGGTTGTCCACTATTGCGGCGTCCCATGATCGCCGCGAAAATTTCCGGCGAGATGTCAGGGTTCGAAAGGGCAGCATCGCGCGCGGCTTCCCACATCTGCTTGTGGCCGCCCTCCGCCTCCCATCCAGCCTCATCGCGCGCATGCGCCTCGAACAGTCCGCCAGTCAGATGCGCGAGCGCGGTGCCGGCCACGTCTTCACGGATGAAAGTTTTCAGCGATGGAACCGGCAGTTCGCGGATGAAGGCGCCGAAGCCCTCGACGATCGCAATCTCGGTCAGGATGCGCACCAGCGGCTCGCGGATGCCGTTCTTCAAAAGGAAGCGCGCCTGCGTGACGTTCGGCGTGTAGGGAGGGACTACTTCGCGCGGTACCTCGATCAGCGCCAAATTCAACGTCGCAAGATGCTGTTTCTGCCACGCCTTGATCGCGGGATTGCGCCATACAGTGCGCGGCGATTGATAGTTGCCGTCTTTATCGAAACCGCCGTGACATCGGCGTCCGTTGACGACGAGCGTGCGGTCGTAGTTGGGATTCTGGAGAATTTCGTCGAAAGAAAAATTTAGTCGTGCTTCATTCGCCATGAGACTGATGTTCATCGCTATCAACCTAACATACGTTAGGGAGACCTCGCGAGTCAACCGATTCAGCCTCGCCAAACCGTGTGACATGCTTTGCGAGTAATGTCTCGATGCTTCATCCGCTCATTGCTCGTGATCTGCGCGGTTATTTGCGCTGGTTGCGCGCCAGCGCTGACTCAAGATGCCGATCGAATCGTGATCGCCAAGTCAGCGCACACGATGACTCTCATGAACAACGGTCAAGCACTTAAGACCTATCGCATCGCGATCGGCAAAGGTGGCATGGGACCGAAGCAGCAGCGTGGCGATCAGCATACGCCCGAGGGCGTGTATGTCATCGATGAGAAGAAGGATGTCACGTGTTGCTTTCTCGCGATGCATCTCTCATATCCGAATGCGAATGACGTTGCGCGCGCACAAGCGCTGGGTGTCGATCCGGGCGACATGATCGAGATTCATGGGCTGTCGAGGAAGCGCGCGTGGCTAGGGAGGTTCCATCGCATCACGGACTGGACCGACGGATGTATCGGGCTGTCGAATCCCGAGATGCTGGAGCTATGGCCCTACGTTCCGGTAGGCACTCCGGTCGAAATCGATCCTTAGAAGGAGCCTCATCTCACCCGCTCCCCCTCTGTAATCTCCCCCAAGGGGGAGAACTAAAGGAAAGCGGACACCTTGCTCAAGGTGCGGCGGCGACCATAGCGCGCACGGTGCAGAACTCCTTGTCGATGGCGCCCATGTTGATGTACCAGCATTCGCGCTCGGGCGTGCTCTGGCCCGGCAGATAACACATCGAGGAGAGGCCGCCCTGCTCATCGAGGGCGCTGGAGCCTACGACGAACTCGCGCTTGAACGGATAGATTGCAACCTTCGCGTCAGGCACCGGACGATCGCGGTAGGCGAGCCAGTAAAGGTTGTTCTTCCAGAGCTGGTTCTTGCGATCGTAAACATCGACATAGGGCTCGAACCACACTTCCGCGTCGAGATAGATGACGGTCTTGCTCTCGAGCACGTTGCTCGAAATCTTGCCGAAGGAGCGCGGGTCCGACTCCACGATATAGAGATGCCGCATCTCCCAGTCCTCCGGGCATGCGGAAGCGCCGGCGTCGGTCGGGCAAGTCACCTCGGGCGAATGCTTCGCGTGCACGCATGCCAGCATGCTTTTCTCGCCGAGGAATTTGTAATCGTACTGCTCGGTCTTGGGGTTGTATCCCGAATAATGATCGGGATCGAAGGCGACCGTGCCGGTGTTGGAACTCAGGATGGCTTCATCGAGCCGGCGCACGCGGCGCGCCCCCGCCTGCCAGGTCCATGAATCGTCGCCGCGATCCGGGTCAGCATAGCGATAGCGGATGATTCCCACGCCGCGCTGATCCTCCGGCGCAAGCACCGGATAGAGCGCGAACAGCCAGAGGCGGCCCGAAATCGTGAAGTCGGGATCGGCCGGCATCGGCTCGACCTCGGTGCGGCCGACGAGATTGTATCCCGCGTAGTGTCCGACCTCCATGTCGTTGATCACGCGATGCACGCCGCCGAGCTTCGGATATTGCTGTTGGCAGTCGAAGAACCGCAGGTCGTAGTCGTCAGTGGAGATCGGGCGAAAGACGTTGTTCCAGATGATCTTGGCCGCGATGTCGGGATCGTTCGGATCGAGCAGCGCAAACGGCTGTCCCGCCACATAGCCGAGCAGCGAACGATGGTCCGCGCTGAGGCGCACCTGCCCGGAATAGCGCTCGCTGGCCTCGCGATACGGCGGGGGCCAATTGACTTGCTGCGTCGGTACGATCTCCATCGACATGCCCATCGTCACGCGATAGTAAACTCCGGGCGAGACGAGGTCCTTCACCAGGTTGGCATTTTGCGCGGTGATGACCTGCCCCGGCTTCACGTCGGCATACGCGTAGGTGCCCACAATGATCGATATCGCAACGCTGATGAACACCGTTTCGAGGGTGCGCGGTTTCGACATGAGGAAAGTCCTCCAGAGGCGTAAATATCTACAACCTGTAGGATGAGTTTCTGCCGGGCGCAAAAACGAGTCAAGGCGGGTTTTGGGACCTGAAAGGAATCGCCTATTCGTAGCGCAGGGCGTCGATCGGATTGAGCAGCGAAGCTTTGCGCGCCGGATAGTAGCCGAAGAAAATTCCCACCGCGGCCGAGAACAGGAAGCCTCCGATGACCGCGTTGGTGGACAGCAGCGTCGGCCATCCCGCCAGCGCGGAAATGGCCTGCGAGGCGCCGATTCCCGCCACGATGCCGGCCACTCCGCCGATCGCGCTGAGCAGCACTGCCTCGACCAGGAATTGCAGCAGGATGTGCATGCGGCGCGCGCCAATCGCCATCCGGATGCCGATCTCGCGGGTGCGCTCGGTCACAGAAACCAGCAGGATGTTCATGATGCCGATGCCGCCCACCAGCAGCGAGATCGAAGCGACGGCCGCCAGCAGCAATGCCATCACGTGGCTGCTGCTCTCCGCGGCCTTGGCGATTTCGCTCAGATTGCGAATGTCGAAATCGTCATCCTTGCCGGCCTGAATATGATGACGCCGATGAATCGTGTCGGTGATTTCCTGGATCGCCTCGGGGAGTTGCTCCTCGCTTTTCGCCTCCGCGAAAATTACCTGCACCACGCCAGTGAGTTTGGGCGGGGCGCCAAAAGGGCTGATGACCGTGGTGCTCGCATTATAGATAGCGGTCGCGTTCGGCGTCGTCGCGTAAGGATTTTGCAATGTTGCGGTGGTCGATGCGACCGCGGCCGCGATCGGCGCAGCGACTCCGAGCACTTTCCGCTCCGCGGTGGTGAACGGGATGAGCACCACGTCATCCTGATCCTGCCCGAGTCCAGATTGCCCTTTTACCGACAGAACTCCGACTACCGTCATCTGGACGTTCTTCACCCGGATGGTGCTGCCGACGGGATCCTGATGCTCGCCGAACAGATTCTGCACCACCGTGTTGCCCAGCAAACATACCAGCGCGGCCGAACGTTCATCCTCCTCAGTGAAAGGACGACCGGAGGAAACGGACCAATCGCGAATCTGGGTGTAGTTCGGCGTCACGCCGTTGACGCTGGTGCTCCAGTTGAGATTGTTGTTTTCGACCTGCGCGGTTTGGCGATCGAGATAACTCACCATCAGAACCGCGGGATCTTCTTTGGTGATCGCCTCGCCATCGGCTGCACGCAGCGTCGAGCGACTGCCATAGCCATTGCGTACGCCGCTCGCGGTCACCGCGCCGGGCAGTACGATCAGCAGATTGGTGCCGAGACTCGCGATCTGATCCTTGACCGCCTGGTTGGCGCCCTGTCCTACCGCGACCATCGCGATCAGTGCCGCGACTCCGATGAAAATGCCTAGCATCGTGAGCGCCGAGCGGAGCTTGTTGCGTGCCAGCGCGCGCCCCGCAGCGCGAAGCGCCATGATGCCGAAGCGCTGCGAAGCGACCACTTCGCCCTCGACCTCAGCCACCGCGCTCTCGGTCGATTGCCCCGACGAGAGAATGTCGCGCGGAATCGCAGCTCGATCGATGCGATGACGTGAGCGCTCGCGGTGGTCCGATACGATCACGCCATCGCGCAACGTGATGACGCGGTCGGCGTACTCGGCGACCTCGGCGTCGTGTGTCACCAGGATGACGGTCACGCCGCGATCGGTGTTCAGCTTCTGCAGCGTGGTCATGATGTCGGTGGACGTCACCGAATCGAGGTTCCCGGTCGGCTCATCGGCGAGGAGGATCGCGGGATTGTTGATGAGCGACCGCGCGATCGCGACGCGCTGCTGCTGGCCACCGGAAAGCTGATTGGAATGACTGCGCTCACGCCCTTCGAGTCCCAGCAGCTTCAGCGACGCGCGCGCTCGCGGCGCGCTCTCGGCCATATCGCCGGAATAGAGCAGCGGAAGTTCGACATTCTCCAGCGCACTGGTTCGCGACAGCAGGTTGAAACTTTGAAAAACAAACCCGATGCGACGGCTGCGAATGCCGGCCAACTCCGGCTCGCTAAGCGAGGCCACATCGACTCCCTCGAGCAGATAGAGTCCGCTGGTGGGACGATCGAGGCATCCGATCACATTCATCAGCGTGGATTTGCCGGAGCCCGACGCGCCCATGATGGCGACGAATTCGCCGCGCTCGATCGTGAAGCTCACGCCGCGCAGTGCGCGCACTTCATTGTCGCCAAGTATGTAAGTCTTGGTGAGGTCGCGACCTTCGATAACGATGTCGGGCATAACTGATTTCCGGCTTTATAGATGACGCGGCATGCCCATCGGAGCGCCACCGCCAGGTGGCCGTTTACCCGCGCCGGCCCCCGGCGTGCTCTGATCGATCACTATCTGATCGCCGGCTTGCAGGTCGCCGCTGACGATTTCAACTACGCTGCCATCGTCGAGGCCGCGCACGATCTTCACGCGCCGCAGCTTGCCGCCTTCATCAACCCATACGTGTCCGTTGCGATCGGAGTTCGCGGTCTTCGTTCCATTGCCGCCGGCGTGATGATGCTCATGGTCGCCCAAGATGCCGCTGGGTGAAAAGCGCAGCGCCTGGAGAGGGACCTTCAGGACATCGTCGCGCTCCGCAGTCACAATTCGCGCATTGGCCGTCATTCCTGGCATCAGGAGAAGTTCGGGATTGGAGACCGCGATAACAACATCGTAGGTGACGACGTTTTGAACTGTGATGGGCGACTGACGGACTTGCGCTACCGCGCCCCAGAATGTCCGGTCCGGGAACGCATCGACGGTGAAGCCGGCTTTCTGCCCAACTTGCACCGGCCCCACGTCGGATTCGCTGACGTTGGTGTCGACCTGCATTTTGGTGAGGTCCTGCGCGATCAGAAACAGGATCGGGGTCTGGAAACTTGCCGCGACCGTCTGGCCCAAGTCGACGTTGCGCGACACCACGGTGCCGTCGACCGGCGCGATGATATTGGTATAGGCGAGATTGACCTTGGCGAGGCCCACCGCGGCTTCATTCTGCTGGATCGAAGCCTTATCGACGCCGACTTGCGCCACCGCCGCATCATAAGTGCTCTTCTGGCTGTCGAGCTGGTCCTGGGAGATTACGTTGTCGCGGATGAGATTCGCGTCGCGCTCGTAAGTAACTTTGGCATAGGCGAGGGACGCTTCGTCCTTGTGCAACTGCGCGACCGCATTGGCGAGATTCGCCTCCTGCTGCGCCAGGGTGTTCTGGTAAAGCTGGGGGTCGATCTTGGCGCAAAGCTGGCCCTTTTTGACTTGCGTATTGAAGTCGCACCGCATCTGGACGATCGGTCCCGAGACGTAGCTGCCGACCTGGACGGTTACGACCGGATTGACAGTACCGGTCGCGGTGACCGCCTGTACGATATCGCCGCGCGATGCCGGCGCGGTAACATAGCGCGTCGCGCTCGAACCGCTGCGCAGATAGTATGCGGCCCCGACAGCGATCAGGACCAGAAGCGCAACGATGCGCCAACTCAGCCACGATTGGAGCGTCATGGGGATGCGACGATTATAGATGTCCGTAGCCGCTGCATTCCAGTAAGTTCCCATCACTTTAATAGGACGCGCTTTGGGGACATTAGTTACGAGAAAGATTAAGGAGCATCCGATGGTTTCGCCGCTCGATGGCATCAAGGTAATCGATTTGACGCGCTACCTCGCGGGTCCGTTCTGCACCCAGATCCTCGGCGACTATGGCGCGGAAATCATCAAGGTCGAGCCGGTCGAAGGGGCACGCGCCGACCTCGGCAAGTACTCCGGCAAGGACAACTATTTCTTCTTGAGCTCCAATCGCTCGAAGAAGAGCGTTCAGATCGATACTAAAAATCCTCGCGGCCGCGAAGTCCTGATCCGCTTGGCCGAATCGGCCGATGTGCTGGTCGACAACTTCCGCCCCGGCGTCATCGAGGCGATGGGCTTCGGGTACGAGGCGCTCGCGGCACGCAACCCGCGCATCATTACCTGCAGCATCTCGGGTTTCGGAGCGAGCGGGCCGCTGCGTGACTATCCGGGATTCGATCAGATCGCGCAGGGAATGTCGGGCCTGATGAGCGTGACGGGCACCGCCGAGAGCGGCCCGACCCGGGTCGGCATTGCAATATGCGACCTGCTCGGAGGGATTTTTTCCGCCAATGGAATTCTGCTCGCGCTCGAGGCGCGCCATCGCACCGGCCGTGGCCAGCGCGTTGAGACCTCGCTGCTCGAATCGATCGTGAGCATCCTGAGCTGGTCGGCGGGAATTTACTTCGATACCGGAAAAACACCCGGACCCGCCGGCAATCATCATCCGCTGTCGTCACCGCATGGCGTTTTTAAGGCGTCGGATCGCGTGTTCAATATCGCGGTCGGAAACGAGGCGATGTGGCGCAAGTTCGTCGGCATCATCGGGCGGCCGGAGCTCGCGAACGACGACCGCTTCACCGGCACCGGCCATCGCCTCAAGCATCGCGATGCGCTGACGGAAGAGATCAACCGCGCGCTTGCGTCGCATCCCGCGCAGTATTGGATCGATTTGCTCAATCGCGATGGAATTCCCGCGGGCCCGATCCTCACTATCGAGGAGATGTTCAATCATCCGCAGACCGCGGCGCGTGAGATGCTGCTTCGAATGCCACATCCGGCGATCGGCACCTACATGACGACCGGCCTCGCGGCGAAATTATCGGACACGCCCGGTCACATCACGCGGCCTCCATTGTTGGGCGAGCAGACGGAGGAAGTGCTGCGCGCGAACGGATATACATCGCAAGAGATCGCGGCCTTGCGCGAAGCGAAAGCGGTCAAATGAAGGGGAACTGATCGAGACCGATGACCCTTGACCCCCGAGCGTCATCCGGTGTACTCAGCGGTTACTTAACCATTCGGTTTAATACATCGGAGGATCGGCGCATGGAGTCGCATCGAATCGTATCGCGCGAGGAATGGCTGAAAGAGCGCACCGCGCTCCTGACCTGGGAAAAAGCCTTTACCAAATTGCGCGACCAAATCGGCGCGGAACGACGCGCCCTGCCATGGGTCAAGATCGAGAAGGAATATGTCTTCGATGCGCCGACGGGGAAAATCACGCTGGCGCAACTCTTCGATGGACGCAGTCAGTTGTTCATCAAGCATTTCATGATGGGACCCGGGCAAGCGGAGCAATGCGTCGGATGCTCACTCGAAGTCGACCATGTCGAGGGCATCCTGGAGCATATCGAAAACCATGATGTCTCGTATGTCGCCGTCGCGCGCGCGCCGATCGAGGAAATCGAGGCGGTGCGGCATCGAATGGGATGGCGCTTCAGATGGGTCTCGTCCTTTCGGAGCGACTTCAACTACGATTTCAACGTCTCGTTCCGGCCCGATGATATGGCGGCGGGACGCGCCTACTACAACTGGGCGTATGGCAATCCGGGCATGGAGGATCTCTCGGGTGACAGCATCTTTTTCAAGGACGAAGCTGGGCAGGTCTTCCATACCTACTCGGTGTTCGGACGCGGCGGCGAGGATTTCCTCGGCATCTATCGCTTTTTCGACCTGATGCCGAAGGGCCGCGAGGAGAACGGCCCGTATCATTCGCTGACCGACTGGGCGCGTCCTCGCAACCAGTACGGCAAGGGCGGGACGGTCGAAGGCAACGGCCGCTTTCACAATTCGAGCTGCGGATGCTCGAAGCACGCGTGATGCTTTAGAAAACATCAGCATTTTCAAGGACTACTTGGCTTCGTTTGGTAATTCTCGCGTCCCGCTAGCCGTTCGATGCTGAGCGGCTCAATGGGTTTGTTTTTGCGAATCGTCAAACCAGAGCGCTCCGACATTTGGCATCAATGCTTCCTCCTAACATCATGTTATAGGATTGCGACTTATAGATAAATCATGACATCTTTGCGGAGCTATGCCGGAGGAGAGAACGGACAATCGCGAATCCATCGCGCACATGTTCAGCGAATTCTTCCGTGAACTCGCTGCATTAATTTTCGTATTCGTTCCGCTAGATTATTTGCTGAAGGACAATCAATTAGGGCCGCACTTTTGGGGTGAAACTGCTGGAGTGGCTCTAGCATCTGGCGTGCTGCTGATATTCGGAATAATTTTAGAGCGGGCAGGCAAATGATCGAGTACCTATCTCATTTGCATATGGCGATCGCAGCCGCACTTTTCGCACTTGCCGCATTCTTCGCCGCGGGCTTTGCCTATGCAGTCATCACTCTATACGAGTTGGCGACCTCCGCTTGGGCGCGTCGTAAAGCAGCGACGACAAGTCCGGGCGGCGACTCTCTGGATGAACAGCATTTGTCCAAGCAGCGCGCCGCGCATCGCTAAGCGAACTTGGGCATCACCTTTTCCGCGAACAGGCGCATCGAGTCGATCACGTTGCGATGGCCGCTCTGGCCGCCCACCTCGAACCAGCATACGAGTCTCGAAAAGCCGAACTTGTCGCGCAACTCCGCGATGCGATCGATGCAGTACTGCGGGTCGCCTAGAATCGCCATCGTCGAGTCGACGGTTTCGTAAGGCACCGAGCGCAGCCGCTCCTGCATCGCCTTGAACGCAGCCTGATGCGCGGGAGCGTCGCTTTCCGGCTCGATGATTTCGCCGACCGAGGTAAAATAGTGGCGCAGGCTCGGCTCGATGATCTGGCGCACCGACGCGCGATCGCGTCCGACCTGCACCATCAGCGCGGCGGCGAGCCAATCATCGGGCGCCTTCTTTCCGGCCTTCGCGAGCGCGTCTTTATAAATCACCAGTCGCTCGCCGAGCACCGGGATAGGATTGACGGGGCCGCCGGCGAAAATCGGATAGCCATGCTCTCCCGCGAAGACGAAAGTGTCGACGCTGTTGGCTGCGAGGCGAATTGGCGGATGCGGCTTCTGGAGCGGCTTGGGAATCACCTCGATTCCATCGGCATTGAAGTGCTCGCCGCGAAACGTCAGGCGCTCTTCGGTCCAGGCGCGGGTGACGAATTCGAGGTTCTCCTTAAACAGCGGCCGGCTCGCGATCATGTCGACGCCGTAGCCGCGGTAGTTGAGCAGAAACGCGCCACGCCCGGCGCCGAATTCCACCCGGCCGTTGGACAGCACATCGAGCGTCGCGATCTCCTCGGCGAGGCGCAGCGGATGATGTAGCGGCATGAGGTTGACCGCCGTCCCGAGTCGCAGGCGCGTCGTGCGCTCCGCAATCGCGGCGAGGAGAAGCAGCGGCGTGGGCATCGTGGAGAAGCGCGGCGCGAAGTGCACCTCGGCGAGCCACACGGTATCGAAGCCGAGGCGATCGGCCTCGACCGATTCATCGATCAGCTCGCGATACCGCTCCTGAACCTTCTGCGTCCGCGCCGCCGGCAACTGGTAGAAGATGTCGAACTTCATTAGTAGCCACCCAACTGCGCGACGCGTTCGCGATGATACGGCGGCGAGCCAAAATACGATTCATCGAAACGCGAGCGCTTGAACCACAGGTGGATGTCATGCTCCCAGGTGAAGCCGATTCCACCGTGCATCAGGACCGCCTTGTCGGTGGTGCGGCTGTAGACCTCGGAGAGGCGCGCCTTCGCCATCGCGGCGGCACGCGGCGCGGCTTTCGGTTCGGCATCGAGCGTGTAGGCCGCATACCATAGCAACGCGCGCGCGGGCTCCAGCTCCGATACGATTTCTGCTGCGGCATGTTTGAGCGCCTGAAACGATCCGATCGGTTTGCCGAACTGCTCGCGGACTTTGGAATATTCGACGGCCATCTCCAGCGCGCGCTCGGTGCCGCCGATTGAATCAGCGGCGACCGCGACCGATGCGATATCGATCATGCGCCGAAACGCGCTCGCGCCCCCTTGCAACTCGAGGTTCGCATTCACGCGCACGTCTTTCAGTTCCACCGCGCATACGCGGCGCGTGAGGTCGAGACTTTTCAGCAACTTGATTTCGACGCCCGCCGATTTCGAATCGATCAGGTAAAATCTTACGTCGTCCAGCGCGTGGCCGTTGCGTGCCGCGATGATGATGAAATCGGCGATGTGCGCGTACGGCACGAACATCTTGCGCCCACTGATGACGACCTCCTCGCCATTTCTGGTGGCGCGAGTCCGGATGCTGGCCGGCTCGATGCCGTCGTCTTCCTCCGCGATCGCAATCGTGCCGACGGCCTTGCCCTCGGCAAGCGCAGGCAACCATTTCTGCCGCAACTCCTCAGTGCCGAACTCCTTCAGCGCCGATGCTGCCAGCACTGACGAAAACAAGAATGGCCCCGGCATCGCGGCATAGCCCTGCTCTTCGAGCAACACCGCCATGTCGAGCATCGCGAGACCTGCACCGCCGAATTTTTCTGGAATGATGAGCCCGCACCATCCAAGCTTCGCGATGTGCGCGTATAGTTCCGATGCCGCGCCGTCTTCCGACGCCATAACTTTCCGCACGAATGTGGTCGGGCATTCATGCGCGAGGAATTCGCGCGCGCTGTTTTTCAGTTGTTGCTGTTCGTCGCTGATTCCGAAATCCATTTAAATTCCCTCGACTCCGCTCCGCTACGCCTCGGGGCGCCTGCGGCGCGGCTTCGCCCGCTTCGCGTCTCTCCCCGATTTTCCTGCTATCTGCTCTTCGGCATCTTGAGGCCGCGCTCCGCGATGATGTTCTTCTGGATGTGCGAGGTCCCGCCACCAATCACCAGCCCGAGCGAGAACATCCATTCGTAGGGCCAATAACCGTTGTCCATCGCCTGCTCCTCGTCGCGCGAGAGCATCGCGTAGTCGCCCATCGCCTCCATCGCGGCGGTCGCGAGGTCGTGGTTGAGCTCGGTGCCGACCAGCTTGTTGATCATCGCCTCGACGCCGGGATTTTTTCCGCGCATCTGATCGGTGAGCTGCCGATACGAATGGAAGCGCATCGCCTCGACCTTGATTTCGAGGTCGACCAGCCGCTGGCGGAAAACCGGATCCTCGATGAGCGGCTTGCCGTTGCGGCGAATCTTCTTCGCCAGCGCGAGCAGCCGGTTGAAACGCTGTTGGCTGCCGGTCGAGGCGCCGAGCATGTTGCGCTCGTGGAACAGTGTCGCGTTCGCGATCAACCATCCTTCGTTCAATTTGGCGACGAGGTTCTTGCGCGGGACGTGCACGTTGTCGAAGAAAACTTCGTTGAAGCCCTTGTCGCCGGTCATCTGGACGAGGGGACGGACCGTGACGCCGGGCGTCTTCATGTCGATCAAAATGTAGGAAATTCCGCGATGCTTGGGCGCTTCGGGATCGGTGCGCACAAGGCAGAACATCCAGTCGGCGTACTGCGCGCCCGAGGTCCACACCTTCTGCCCATTGACGATGAACTCATCGCCATGGATTTCGGCGCGGGTGCGAAGCGATGCCAAGTCGGAGCCTGAGCCGGGCTCGGAATATCCCTGGCACCAGATTTCCTCGGCAGTGAGGATTTTCGGCAGGAAGCGCTTCTTCTGCTCCTCATCACCCCACGAAATCAGCGTCGGCCCGAACATGCCGAGGCCGGAGCCGCCGACCAGATATGGCGCGTTGGCGCGCACCATTTCCTCGTTGACGATCGATTGCTTGACCGGATCCATCGCTTGCCCGCCGTATTCCTTCGGCCATGCGAGCGCGACGTAGCCGGCCTCGTACAGTTTGCGCTGCCACGCCTTCGCCTTCGCGAGCCATCCCTTGTCCTCGCGCCCCTCGGACGAGGACTTGAGGCCCGACTTCGGCACTTCCTCGTCGAGGAAGCGGCGGACTTTTTGGCGCAGCTCTTCTTCTTCAGATGTGAAGGTCAAATCCATCGTGCGATACCTCGTCGATGTCGCAGCATAGTCAAAATCGCTCGATGCCCCAAAGCGATTTGCGCTCGATTGCGAGGGAAAATCGGCGTTGATAGAGTCAGGAGAGGCTGATCCACTCAGCACTCGTTCGTTTTTCGGGAGCTTGGGAACTATCGATGGCGACTATCATCACCAGCGACTGCATCAACTGCGGCGCATGCGAGCCGGAATGTCCGAACACCGCGATCTATGCGGGCGGCGTGCCGTGGGAACTGGGCGGCGCCTCGAATCCTGCGATCGCGCAGGATATCTTCTATATCGTTCCTTCGAAATGCACCGAATGCGTCGGCTTCTATGATCATGAAGCGTGCGCGGCGGTATGTCCGGTCGATTGCTGCATTCCCGATCCCAACAATCCCGAAACCGAAACCGTCCTGCTACAACGCGCGCGTGCGTTGCATCCCGAGTTGACGCTTCCCGATGACGCGCCCTCGCGCTTCCGCAAGGAAGGCGCGGAGGCAACCACCACGCCCGGTCCCGCGCCGGCCGCAACCAATGGTACCGCCGCCGCAGCTTCCGCTCCCGCGCCCGGACCGGCGGGCGCGCCGGCCGTTGCACCCAAGCCTCAGCCGGTCGCGGCCGCGACGCCGGCATCGGCAGCATCCGTCGAGGAATACGATCCCGCAACATGGGCGGTCCCGGTCTCATGTAAGGACTGCGGCGAGCCGTTTTCGATTCCCTATCGCCATTTTCAGGCCGGCGTAGTTTTCTATTGCCCCAACTGCTCGGGCTCGTTCGTGCCCAACTCGAAGCTATGCCGGAATGTGCGCGAGGCGTTCGAGGGCTTTTACGGACGCCGTCGGCGCGAGCGCGAGCGGCTGGAAGCGCGCCGCGCGAAGGAACTCGCAGACTTCGAAGCGCGTCAGGCCGCCGAAGCGGAAGCATTCGCGAAGCAGTTGCAGGATATGGCGCAAGCGGCCAAACCCGCGGGCAAGATGATCAAGCCCAAGGGCATCGCCGCGATGTTCACTTAGGCGAGAGAATAGCGAATACGTAGGGATTTCCTACATTAAGTGGGTTTGTTTTTCTTCTTTCGCAAGGCCGTGAGCGGATGACTATCAGTTGGTGATTTCCGGCGGATGGTTCGTGAAAACGTAGTGCGATGAGAGAGGCCTCCGGTCCTGAGCTCTCTTGGCGAATTGGAAAAGCCTTGATTTTCCTGCATTTAATGGGTTTGTTTTTGCACTTTCCATTTCTTCGCGTGTCCCCTTAAACGCCGACGGCGCCCCGAGGGACACCGCATCATCATCCTACCACTTCAGCGTGCGCACTTCATGTCCGCGTCGGAGTTATTCGACCACCTGATACCCGCGCGAGGCGAGGTGTGACCTAATCAGCGCGATGTGATCGGGGCCTCGCGTCTCCAGTTCCAGCATCACACGCGCGCAGCCAATCGGCACATCGCGTCGCGTGCGGTCGTGCTCGATGGTGTGCACGTTGGCGCCCGCCTGTGCGATCTCGGTCAGCAGGCGCGCGAGCTCGGCGGGGCGATCGTGCATGTCGATCGCGAATCGAAACAAGCGGCCCATCTTCGCGAGGCCGTGGCCGATGATGCGATCGAGCAGGTTGATATCGATATTGCCGCCGCTCACCACAACCACAACTGTTTTGCCCTTCAACTGGTCGGCGATTTTGATCGCACCCGCGAGCGCGGTGGCGCCGGCGCCTTCGGTGAGAAGCTTCATCCGCTCGAGCATCAGCAAAACCGCCGCGCCGATTTCGTAATCATCGACGGTGACCGCGCGCCGCACGCGTGAGGAAATCGCCTCGAACGGAATCTTCCCGATGCGACCGGTCGCGAGGCCATCGGCAATCGTATCGACCGGGCGATCGATCGATGACGGCGCATTGCGCGCGAGGCTCAAACTCAGTTGCGGAGAGCCGGCCGCCTCGACGCCGATGACCTGGGCATTCGGACAGCGCTCCTTGATTGCGACTGCGATTCCCGCAAGCAAACCACCGCCGCCGACTGGAACCATCACCACGTCCGGCGCGGCTTGCTCGGCGATTTCGATACCAACGGTACCCTGCCCCGCGATGATCAGCGGATCATCGTAGGCGTCGATGTACAGCGCGCCCTTCTCGTCGCAGAGCGCCTCGGCGGCATTGCGAGCTTCCTGGTAATCGACGCCTTCGAGGACAACTTCCTGACCGTATGCGCGCGTCGCGGCGATTTTCGCGATCGCGGCGGTGCGCGGCATCACGATGGTCGCCTTCACTCCAACCCGCGATGCGGCCCATGCGAGCGCCTGTCCGTGGTTTCCCGCCGATGCCGCCATCACGCCACGTTTCTTCTCGACCTCGGTCATCGCGGTGATGCGATTGAACGCGCCGCGAATTTTAAACGATCCGGTCTTCTGCAGGTTCTCCGGCTTGATGAGCACGCGCGCGCCGATCATCTGATCGAGCGTGCTGCAGGTCATGATCGGCGTGGGCTTTACGATTCCGGCCAGGCGCTTGCGCGCAGCTTCGATGTCTTTGTAGCTGACGCTCATCGCGATTTGGTACGCGACGCTCATCGGCTTTGGTGCCGCGGCTCAAAACGCCAACTGCGCGTTGGTCCGAGACGATCGCCCTCGAATTCGACGACGATGCATTCGCCGCTCGCGTAATCGAGATCGAGCAGTAGATTTCGCACCATGCGCTTTTTGACCTGCGCGATCAGCGCGGCGATGGATGCCGCATCCGAGGCCGCGATCGCAACGATCTCCGATACCTGAAGCTTGCTCGCCTCGACGAATGCGCGCGCGTTCGCTTCGCTCGAAAACGCCAGCACTCCGAGCCACGAAGTATCTTTTTCCTGGTAGACGACGATCGATCCGCCGCCATCGAGGAGGAAATGGATCTCGGTAAGGTTCACGCGGCTTCGACCTTGAGCCGTCCCGTGCGGATGGCCTCGGCGCGCTCGCGAACCAGCGCGGGATAAGTGTAGTAGTGCTCGCCCGAGAGCCGCAGGAAGGATTCGATATCGACATCGTCGAGATCCAGCTCGCCGATTTTTCCTTCCGCGGCGGCGCGCGAAGACGCCTTCATGATGATGTCGTAAAGTTCGCGCCCCTGCCCGGACTGGAAATCCTCGCGCGGCGGGATCGTATCGCGCGCGATTTTCCCGGCGTGGAAGTTATCGAGGATGAAGCGCAGCGCCTTCAGCTCGTGCCGCAGGATATCGATTTGTTTGAGCGTCTCGCGTGCCATCGATCGAGCTTACAGCCGTCGATCGAGGCGTTTCAACGCGTCGCTAGTCGCCCTTGATCAGGCGATGGATCGCGCTCAGATGCTTGATGGAATCGCGCTTGCGGCCGATTTGATCGAATAGCTCCGCGAGATTGCGATGCGCCTCGACCATCGTCGGGTCGCATTCCAGCGCGCGATTGAGACTGCTGATCGCCGCCGCATCGTTCCCGCCCATCTTGCGATAGAGCAGGCCGAGCTTGAAGTGCACTTCGGCGCTGGCGGGCACGATCGCCGCCGCGCCGAGGTAATGACGAAGCGCGCTCTTCAAATCGTTTTCGTGCTCCAGCAGTGCGGCGAGCCGCATGTGCGCATCGAAGTTCACCGGCTCGCGATTAACGAGGTCGCTGTAGATGGTGAGCGCCTTGAGCGGGTCTTCCTCGGCCATGCGGCGCGCTTCTTCGAAACGCGCGCGGGCGCGCGCCGCGCCGAAGCGCTCCTCGACCTTGCCCTTGGCGCGCTTCTCGAAATCGAAAACCAGCTGCCCCGATTCGACCTCGAAGCACGCGGCGCCCTCGCGCATCACGATCCGCCCGTCGAGATTTTCCAGCTTGAGCGAATGGACCGGGCGCGAGGGTCCGATGAGATTACGCACTCGCTCGAAGCAGCGCTGGATCGGTTCGAGATGGCGTCGAGTTGGAAGCAGCTCCTTCGCCAGCCGCATCAGGATCAAGTCGTTGAATGCGAAGCGGAAATTACGTCCTCGCAGCGTCGATGGATAGATGAACTGGCGCTTGACCCAGTAGCGGATCCGCTCGGGCGGCACTGCGAGAATCCTCGCCGCCGCCCGAGTGGAAAAGGTTTGATTTCCCGCCGCCTCGCCCATACCACCCGACCAAGCAGAGTATAGGGATGGCAGGCCGCTATGCTCAATGCGGCGTGCGGAATTTCTCAACAGCCTGTGGGTAGGATCGATTACTCGCCGAGCTCGGTAAGAATCTTCAGCACGCGTACCACTGCCTCGACCGCATTCTTCGCGTTGTCGATGCGCGCCGCGGCCTGTTCATCGGTCATCCCGGGGCCGGTGATTCCGAGCGCCACCGGCTTTTCGAACTGGACGGACAGTTGCGCCGCGATGTTCGCGATCGCATGCGCGATGACTTCATCATGCTGCGTCTCGCCTTTGATCACTGCGCCGATCATTACGACACCATCGACATCGCGCCGTTGCAGCAGGCGTTTCACGATGGTTGGCATGTCATAGATTCCGAACACGTGCGCGGTATGGGTGACCTCCGCTTTCAGCGCCGCAGCGTGCTCGGTCGCGCGCTTGAGCATCGGATGGGTGACTTCAGAATTGAAATCGGCAACCACGATCGCGATTTTCACGCGGCGCGCTCCTCCGGGTTGACGGCGTCGCGAACTTCGATGCCGCAGTTGCGCAGGTAGCGCTTCAAGTCAGGGATCGGATGCTCGCCGTAATGCACGATCGACGCGACAATCGCGGCGTCCGCGGCGCCTTTGGTGAAGGCGTCCCGCAAATGCGCAGGCTCGCCGGCGCCGCCCGATGCGATGACGGGAATCGACACCGCCTCGCTAATCGCGCGCGTGATGTCGAGGTCGTAACCTTCCTTGGTGCCGTCACGATCGATCGAGTTGATGCAGAGCTCGCCGGCGCCACGTCGCTCGCCGTCGCGCGACCACGCGATCGCATCGAGGCCGGTGGGCTGCCGTCCGCCGTCGATCACGACTTCGTAGCCGCTGGGAATTTCCGCGCGCTTGCCGGTGAACTTCACCTGCATCGAGAGCACGATGCATTGCGCGCCGAACGCTTTCGAGCCTTGCGTGATGATCTCCGGGATTGCGCACCGCGCCCGAATCGATCGACACCTTCTCGGCGCCGGCCAGCAGCACCGCGCGCATGTCCTCCAGCGTGCGCAATCCGCCGCCGACGCTGAACGGGATGAAGATGTCCTTCGCGACCGCGCTCACCACTTCGAGCATGATGCCGCGCCGCTCGTTGGATGCGGTGATGTCGTAGAAAACGATTTCGTCGGCGCCCTGCTCATAGTAGTAGCGCGCCATCGCGACCGGATCGCCGACATCGACATTGGCGAGAAACTTTACGCCCTTGGTGACCTTGCCGTCGCGCACGTCGAGGCATGGAATGATGCGTTTGGCGAGCATCTAGAATTTCATCCGGCAAAAATTATCCAGCATCCGAAGACCCGCCGCGCCGGATTTTTCGAGATGGAACTGCGTCGCGACGACATTGTCGCGCGCGATCGCGGCCGTGAATGGAACTCCGTAGTCGGAGGTTCCGATGACCGCCGATTTTTCCTCGGTCACGGGATAGTAGCTGTTCACGAAATAGACGTGAGTGTTGTCCGGCACGCCGGCGAAAATCGGATGCGGCCGCTCCTGATGAACGCGGTTCCATCCGATTTGTGGAACCTTCAGCGGGCGGCCATCGATCGAGCTGGGGAACTTGACGACGCGACCATGCACGATGCCGAGGCAATCCACGCCGCCGTCTTCGTCGCTATGATCGAGCAGCACCTGGATGCCGATGCAGATGCCGAGGAAAGGCGTACCGGCTTTCGCGACGTCGTTGCGTAGGCATTCCTCGAGGCCGAGCGCGCGCAGGTTTTCCATCGTGGCGCCGGCCGCGCCGACGCCGGGCAGAATCACGCGATCGGCGGCGCGAACTTTCTCAGGACGATCGGTGATCTCGCATCGATGCCCGAGATGGTCGAGCGCACGCGCGACACTGGTGAGGTTTCCCGCCTTGTAGTCGACGATCGCGATCATTAGAGGACTCCGGAAGAGCCATCATAGCGACAATCGCGACCTGTCCCAACTGGCTTGTCAGGCCAGTATTCGTGGGTAAGTGAAGCTATACGTCGGCGCGGATGTCGTCGTGCTCCGAGAGCACGCGCACCTTGACGTGCTGGTTCTCGCCGGCGAGCGTGCCCCAATGCATCGCGAAGTTTTCCAGCTGGACATCGGGATGAAAACGCGCCGACACGCCCATCACAACTTCGGTGGCGCGAAGCTGGTATGCGGCGCGCGCGATCGCATGGACCTGATCGTTGGAGACGACCACCAGCGGCGCGACCTTGCGCCCGTGATCCTCGCACACCTTCACCACCCTGCTGAAGAGCTTCTCTTCGGCGTCATTGAAGACCTGCCCGCCGTCGCTCGAGGCGAGTCCCTTCTCGAGCCGAACCGTCAGCGCGATCAGCGCGGCATGGTCGGGTTCGGCCAGGTAGCGATGCAGATGGGTGAGGTTGTTGGGATCGCGAATCGCGATGATTTTCTTCTCGCCGCCGTTAAGCCCGAGCTTCTCCGGCACCAGTTCGCTCTCATCCACCAATTCGAGGTTGAACTTCTCGGGCTCCTCGCCGTAGGCATGCTCAACGGCGCCCTGCACATGCTGCGAGATCGAGAAGATCACGAAAAATCCCAGCGTAAAAATGATGCCCGAAATCGTCGCGACTTCCTTGGTGAATAGATTGACCGATGCGGTCGCGAGCAGCACCAGGAAAGTGAGCATGAGGCCGATCGGAAAATCGGTGCCGCCGGGACGAAAGAAACTCAGGTTGGGCGGCATCCGCCACAGCCGGTGATAGCGCGCCTTGTACCGCAGCACGATCACCGACAGCGTCTTGAACACAAAACTCCAGATGACGCCGAACGCGTACGCCTCGCCCAGCACGTACATATCGCCGCGCGACAGGATGATGGTCGCGATCTGGAGGCCCGCGACGAGGTTCACGATGCGATAGTTGGTGCCGAATCTTTTGTGCGGATGACGAAACCAGTCGAGCAGCACGCCGTCTTCGGCCACCCGCGTCAGCACGCCGACCGAGCCCACGATGGAAGTGTTCACAGCGCCCGCGAGAATCAGGAAGCCGACCAGCACCACGAACGCGCGCAGCGCGATGCGCGCCCACAGCGGTCCGACCACGAACATCGCGAGGCCGCCGATCAGGTTGTCGCTGTACTGCGCCATCCGCACGCTGTCGGGAATGATCATCACAGCGAAGAACGACACCAGCGAGGTGAGCAGCAGGCTGTATATGAAAATGATGAAGCCGGTGCGCAGAAGGTTCTTCAGCTTGGGCGCTTCGATTTCGCGATTGATCTGCGCGAGCGATTCTTCCCCCGACATCGCGAGGATCGAATGACCGAACGCGATCACGATGCCGAGCGCGCCGAACGTATGCGCCGAGGGCATATGATTCAGCCATCCGAGCGATTCTTTGTTGAACGAGGGAACGAACGGCGGCAGGTGACCGCCTTTCACGAACAGGGTGACGCCGCACCATACGATCATGGTGACCGCCATCACCGTCGTGACCTGCATGATGGCGATCGCTTTGCCCGATGACTCTTCGATACCGAGGGTGTTCTGCCACCAGAAATAAATCGTGATGGCGATCGCGAATACCGCCGCGGTCATATCGGGCGGCAGCGCGAAACCCGCATGCATCACCTTCAGCAGTTCGTTGGTGAGTCCGGCAATATATTGCCCCGGCGGAAACGCCGCTGGTCGGTCCGGTCAGGATGTAGTCGAACATCAGCGCCGAGACCGACAACTTGGCGAGGGTCGATCCCATCGCCTCTTTCACCACGCGATACACGCCGCCGCGGGTGAACATCGAGCACGATTCGACATAGACCGCGCGCACGCAGTACGAGAACAGCATCACGCCAAGGATGAAGTAGGGCGCGGATTTGCCGACCGCCTGCTCGACGATTCCGCCGATGTAGTATGCGGTCGAGGCGAGATCGCATAGCACGATCGCGGAGGCGCGCCAGAACGAAATGAACACCAACATCCCGCTGGTGACGACGATTGCTTTGGTTTGCTTTCCGAAGGCGGGGGAAGGTTGTTGTGGTTCTGGAACCGGTTCCGGACTTTTGCGGACCGCTTTAAGGTGTGCTGCCAATCGAATTATGACTCCCCGGGAACGGGTGAAATTTCCCCAAGATAGCCCCCATGCATATCGCAAGGTTCGGGCCGTTCAAATTCTTGCGGTTTTGCAGGGTCGATTTAGCGAGGGTCGTGCAATTCGCACGCACCCGTTGGTTCGGTGGTCGTGCATTCTGCAATACGCAGGAGCAGCGCAGGTGACATCAATCGCCACGGCGCTTGTTTCATGCCCTCGCTAGCGGGCTAGAATACAAATCTCGGCGCATCGACATTTAGACGATGCGCCCAATTGCTTGAACATCGCGCTCCTTATCATCCTAATCGTCGTGGCCGGGGCGGCGTTTTTCGCAGGTCGGCGCTCCACCTTGCGTTCGATTGAACGAATGATCGAATCGCGGCGCGCGACCTCGCCTCAGGACGAACCCGATACGTCACCCGAACTGCAACCCATCCTGGAGCAATTCGAAACCCTGCAAAAGGAAAAGCTGGAGAGCTACGAATCGCGCCTCACCGAGCTCGATCACGAACGTTCCAAGACCGATGCGATCATCGAAAGCGTCGAGGACGGACTGATCGTGCTCGATCAGAATCATGCGGTCGTGCATATCAATGAAGTGGCGTGCGCGATTCTTGACCTCGACGCGAATGAGGTGGAAGGCACGCGGCTCGAGCAGGTTTCGTCGCGCAATCTGCACGTCGCGAAACTGCTTGCCGCGACGCAGGAAGGCAGCGATAGCGCGGGCAACGACAGCACCGAATTCAAGCTGTTCCTGCGCGGACGCGATCACAGCTATCTCAGCCGCAACCTTCCCTGGATGGGTCCGAATGGCGAGCGGCTGGGGACTATCGTGCTGCTGCAGGACGTGACCTACGTGCGCGATCAGGAAAAGAGCCGCACCAATTTGATCGCTACCCTCTCGCATGAGCTGAAGACGCCGCTCACCTCCCTGACCATCGGGGCCGAGTTGCTCACCGAATCGATTCCGCCCGAGGTGGCGTCGCGCCAGCGCGAGATCCTCGACACCATCCATCAGGATGTAGCGCGCCTCAATGCGATCGCGGCCGACCTGCTCGATGCGTCGCGCAAGAGTTCCGCGCGAATCGGGGTCGAGCGCCGCGCCATCATGCTCGATAAGACCGTGCGCGAGGCGTGCCGTCCGCTGGCGATCCAGGCGCGCGAAAAACACATCGCCTTCGATATCGTCGCCGATGATCGTCCGATTCCGATTTGGGGCGATCCAATCAAGTTGCCATGGGTGGTCACCAATCTGGTCGGCAATGCGCTGCGCTACACGCCCGACGGCGGGACCATTCGAGCTGGAAATTCATCGCGAGGGCAATGTCGCGCGCACGATCGTGAGCGACAACGGACCGGGAATCGCGCCCGACATCCTGCCGCGCATCTTCGAGCCGTTCGCGCAATTTCCCGATGATGCCGCGCACGTCGGCTCGGCGGGGCTGGGCTTATACATCGCGAAGGAAATCGTCGAGGCGCACAACGGCAGGATTTTCGCGCGCAGCGAACTTGGACGCGGGACCACTTTCACCGTGGACATTCCGGTCCGGGAGGAAGCGATTGGCTAACATCCTGGTCGTCGATGACGATCGCAATATCCGCCGCATGATCTCGGCCGCGCTTCGACACCGGCGGGCATCGCGTGACCGAAGCGGACAGCGCCGAGCAGGCGCTCAAGCTGTTTCCCGAAGCGACCGCCGATCTCGTCCTGAGCGACGTGCGGATGGCGGGGATGAACGGCTTCGGCCTGCTCAGCGGAACTGAAGCGGCTCAATCCCGCGCTGCCGGTGATCATGATGACGGCGTACGCCTCGATTCCCGATGCGGTCGAGGCGATGCGCCATGGCGCCTACGACTACATTCCCAAGCCGTTTACCACCGAGCACATTCGCCGGGTCGTCGCGCGCGCGCTCGAATTGCAAAGTCTGCGCGCCGAGAATCGCTCGCTGCGCACCCGGCTCGAGCGGCTTTCGCAACCGCTGCCGCTGCTCACGCTGGGACCGCAGAGCCGGAAGCTCGCGGAGCTTGCGGCGCAGGTCTCGCAAAGCGATGCGACGGTGCTGCTGACCGGCGAGAGCGGCACCGGCAAGAGCATGCTCGCCGCATATATCCATCGCCTCAGCCCGCGCAAGGATGGACCTTTCGTCGAGGTCGCATGCACCACGCTCAGTGAGCATCTGCTCGAAAGCGAGCTGTTCGGACACGTGCGCGGCTCTTTCACCGGCGCCTTCAAGGACAAGCCCGGGCCGGCTGGAAGCGGCCGAAGGCGGGACCGTGTTCCTCGATGAAATCGGCGATCTGCCGCTCGCGCTGCAGGTCAAGCTGCTGCGCTTTCTGCAGGAGAAAACCTTCGAACGGGTCGGCGGCGCCGATACCATCGAGATCAACGCGCGCATCATCGCGGCGACCAATCAGAACCTCGAGCAGTTCGTGCGCGAGAAGCGCTTTCGCGAAGACCTCTATTATCGCCTCAACGTGATCGAGATTCGGGTCCCGCGCGCTGCGCGACCGCCCGGGCGAAATCGTTCCGCTGGCGGAATATTTCATCGAGCGCTCGGCGCAGACGCATCATCGGACCGCGCTCAAGCTCAGCGATGAGGCGCGCGGGGCGCTGTCGGGATATGCGTGGCCCGGCAACATTCGCGAACTGAAAAATCTGATCGAGCGCGCGGTGGTGCTGAGCCGCGGCGATACCATCACGCTGACCGATTTGCCCGACAAGGTGCTGGCGACCTCGCGCCGCGAGGATCAGGGGCTGACGCTGGAGGAGTTGGAGCGACGCCACATCCAGTTGGTGCTCGAACAGGCGGTCACGCTGGAGGAAGCGGCCGACATGCTCGGCATCAACGTCGCGACGCTATGGCGCAAGCGACGCAAGTACGGGATGGACTAGCCGAGTCGATCAGTCCTTGCTCGCGGCACGGCCTGCGCGTAGTCGCGAAGGTTCGCTTGCGATATCGAAGCTCCGCGTTCACGACGCAGGAGGACTTAACTTGTCCTGGGTCTTCGTCGCAAAATCACTGGCTTCGTGGCGCTCGTGTAGCTGATCGGAGGGCTTTCCCCAGGTGCAGTTGACCTTGCGCCCACGCTGAACGGCTGGCCGCTGCGCGATGGTGTCGGTCCATCGCTGAACGTGTTTGTAGCTCTGAACGTCCAGGAACTCGCCGGCGCCGTACACCACACCCTTGGCCAGCGCGCCATACCACGGCCACGTAACGATGTCGGCGATGGTGTAGTCTTTGCCCGCCAAATACTCGGACTGCGCCAAACGCCGGTCGAGCACGTCCATCTGCCGTTTGACCTCCATAGCGTAACGGTCGATCGCGTATTCGATCTTGATCGGCGCATAAGCGTAGAAGTGGCCGAATCCCCCGCCGAGGTATGGCGTGCTGCCCATTTGCCAGAAGAGCCATGACAGACACTCGGCGCGCGTCTTGGGATCGTGGGGCAGAAAAGCATCGAATTTTTCTGCGAGGTACAACAAGATCGCGCCCGACTCGAAGACGCGAATCGGCTCCGGACCGCTGCGATCCAACAGCGCGGGGATTTTCGAGTTTGGATTGATCTCGACGAAGCCGCTGCCGAACTGGTCCCCGCGCATGATCTGGATCAGCCAGGCGTCGTATTCCGCACCCTTGTGGCCCAGCGCCAGTAGCTCCTCAAGCATAACCGTAACCTTGATTCCGTTCGGCGTGCCTAACGAATAGAGCTGCACCGGATGGCGTCCGACGGGAAGCTCTTTCTCGTGAGTCGGCCCCGCGATTGGTCGGTTGATGTTCGCAAAATTACCGGTGGCGTCCTTCTTCCAGGACCAGACCTTGGGTGGGGTGTAGGCAGATGCGTCGTTCACGGCGTCAGAGCTCCATAGGTTGAATGTCGCAGCAACACGGTCGAAACAATAATCACACTAAACTCAGGCCGGCCGTGCTGTCCACCGAGTTGCATTGCGAGATGAAGAGGAATTCGAGCTCGACGCCGACGATCGAGCAACCTCAGTCCTTGCTCGCGGCGCGGCGCGGTTTGCGCGGTGCCGCATAAGTCCTGCGATAGACGCGCAGCAACGATGCGAATATCGAAATGATCGCCGGCCCGCCAAAAATCCCGATCGGACCGTAGGCTTCCAGTCCGCCCGCGATGCCGAAGAACAATGCGAGCGTCGGCAATCCGGTCCCATGACGCATCGCAAGCGGCTTGATGAAGTTGTCGATCACCGCGACCCAAATCACGCACCAGACCGCCAAAACGATCGCGATCGTCCATCCGCTGAAGTAGCCGAGATAGATGACGGCCGGTCCCCATACTATCGCGGTGCCGCCGAAGGGTAACAATCCGCATGCCGCGGCGATCACCGCGAGGAAGGCCCAGTACGGCACTCCTGCCACCAGCAGACCGATGCCGATGGCGACGCCCTGGATCAGCGCGGTGAGGAGCAGGCCACGCATCACCGCCGACAGCGTCGAGGTCAGGGTGTCGTACACCACTGCCTTGTCGTCCTCGTGCAGCGGGGTCAGGTCACGCAGCGATTTGTAGTAGTCCTCGCCGTCGCGCAGCAGGTAGAAAAAAATCATCAGCACGATGCTGAAATCGATCACCGCGGTGACGAGGTTCTTTGCGACGCCGGTCAGATTCTTGATCAGGAATTCGCTGGTGCCTTGCGCGCCCTCGACGAAGAACTTCGGCGCGTCGGCGTTGAGGTCGAATCCTCTTCCCCCGTTGTAGCGCCTCAGGATTGGCGCGAGATACGGCGAGCTATGCATCCAGTCGTTGACCCGTTTGACGCCGTCGTTCTTCACGAAATCGTCGGCTTGCGTGTAGAGGGTCTGCCCTTCGCTCGCGAGCCGCGTCGACAGCCAAATCGACGGCCAGATCACGCCGGTCGCGACCACGATCGTGATGATGACCGCGGTCCAGGTGCGGCTCTTGACGAATTTGCGCAGTTCGAGTTGCGCCGGATGGACCATGAAGGCGAGCAGGATCGCCCATGCGATCGGCATCAGGAACGGCGCCATCAGCGCATACAGCTCGTAGGCCATCAGGGCCAGGAAGCCGAAAAAGAAGACCTGGGTTATGCGCTCGCGATCCATCATTGGATGATCAAGGAGTGATCATTGGCGCGAAGCTTAGCAAATGCGCTCCAGGCAGGCATCGTTGTGTCGGCGCTGACCGGCAACACGCGATGAATCGACGGCTCGGTTGCTCCCCTTGCTGAATTTTGTTAGCGCTTTGGGCTTGCTGTTTTCTCGCACCCAATATTCGTCTCCAAAGGCACGTAGCTCAGCGGGAGAGCACTTCCCTGACACGGAAGGGGTCGGCGGTTCAATCCCGCCCGTGCCTACCACCTTCCCCCGATTTTCCGCTACAACGTGTCTGTGATTGTCATCTCACTTCACGGGCTTCCGCCCGAATTTCGCGTATGATGGAGCAGCTTTGAGCCGCTACATGTGTATTCCGCCGATGCGATACATCTCCGCTAGATGAGTTCCCAGATTACGGTAACTGTGGACGGCGCCGGCCGCTCCGTTGAACGAGGCACCCGCATCCGCGATGTGCTGCTCGATGGTCCGCGCAAGATTCGCGATATCGTCGCGGCTAAGCTCGACGGCAAGGTGGTCGACCTGAGCCTCGCCGCTCGAAAGCGACGCGGCCATCGAGCCGATCCTCACCGACAGCGCCGAGGGAATCGACGTCCTGCGCCATTCAACTGCGCATCTGATGGCGATGGCGGTGCAGGCGCTGTATCCCGGCACCGAGGTGACCATCGGCCCCGTCATCGAGGACGGATTCTTCTACGACTTCGCGCCCAAGACGCCCTTCACGGTCGACGATCTGCCGAAGATCGAAGCCAAGATGAAGGAATTCGCCAAGGCCGATTTGCGCGTCTATCGCATCGGTGGTGCCGAAGCCCGAGGCGATCGAGAAAGTTCCGCGCGCTCGGCGAGAAATACAAGGTCGAGATCATCGAAGGGATTCCCGACGACACGGTTTCCATCTACAGCCAGGGTGACTGGATGGATCTATGTCGCGGGCCGCACGTTCCCTCGACCGGCTACATCAAGGCATTCAAGCTGACCAGCGTGGCGGGTGCGTATTGGCGCGGGGACGAGCACAACGCGATGCTGAGCCGCATCTACGGCACGCGTTCCCCAATAAGGAAGCGCTCGAAGAGCATCTGAAGATGGTCGAACTGGCCAAGCAGCGCGACCATCGCAAGCTCGGGCGCGAGATGGGGCTGTTCTTCTTCGACGCGATATCGCCGGGCAGTCCGTTTTTCCTCCCGCGCGGCGCAACGATTTATAACGAACTGGTCGCATACGTGCGCCGGCTGTATGCCCGCTACGGATTCACCGAGGTGATCTCGCCGCAGATTTTCCGCAACGAGTTGTTCAACACCTCGGGGCATTGGGAATTTTTCCGCGAGAACATGTTCCTGACCCCCGATCCCGAAAGCGATCGGGGCAACGTCGTCGATACCAGCCCCGAAGGATGGCGCGTCGGTTACGGCGTCAAGCCGATGAACTGCCCCGGGCATCACATAATGTATCGGTCAGAGAAGCGCTCGTATCGCGAGCTTGCCGATTCGCTTCGCGGATTTCGGCCGGCTCCATCGCAACGAGCGCTCGGGTACGCTGCACGGACTCGATCGGGTGCGCTCGTTGGTGCAGGACGACGCGCATGTCTACTGCACCGAGGACCAGATCGAATCCGAGGTCGACATGAATCTGCGCATGGTTCACGACGTCTATTCGGCGCTCGGCTTCGACCAGGTCGAATTCAAAGTTGCGACGATGCCCGAGCATCATATGGGCTCCGAGGAGCAATGGCGCGCGAACGAGGCGAGACTCGGCAACTCGCTCACCCGCAACGGGTTCACATGGGAAATCAATCCGGGCGAGGGCGCATTCTACGGACCGAAGATCGAGATCTACGTGCCCGATGCGCTCAAGCGTAAGTGGCAGGTCGCGACGATACAGCTCGACTATGCGGCGCCGGAACGTTTCGACCTCACTTATACCGCCAGCTCCGGCACCGAGGAGCGTCCGGTGGTGATCCATCGCGCGATACTAGGGTCGTTCGAACGCTTCATCGGCGTGCTCATCGAGCATACCGGCGGCGTGCTGCCGTTCTGGCTCGCGCCCGAGCAGGTCCGCGTGCTGTCGCTGAGCGAAAAAGTCGAGCGCTATGCCAACGAGCTGACCGATTCAGCTCAAGAAGGCCGGCTATCGCGCGAGCCGCGGACATTCGCAACGAGAAATTAGGCTTCAAGGTGCGCGACGCCGAATTGCAGAAGATCCCGTACATGATCGTCGTCGGCGAGCGCGAGGCCGAGGCGCGTTCGGTATCGGTCCGCTTGCTGCGCGGCAACAAGAACGAATCGATGTCCATCGAAGGATTGATGGAGCGGCTCAAGGCCGAGCCGCTCCCTGCATGATTATCATTTACGATGCGGCGTTAGCCGCAGGAGGTGCGTTATTCGCCGAGATTTCAGAACCCCGCCATCGAGAGAACCCGCGATCAAGGTCAACAACCAGATCCGCGCAACCGAAGTCCGCGTCATCAACGTCGATGGCTCCCAGGTCGGCATTTTGCCGCCTGCGCGAAGCCATCCGCGTCGCGGAAACCAAGGGATTGGATCTGGTCGAGGTGTCGTCTACCGCGCAGCCGCCAGTTTGCCGCATCACCGACTTCGACAAGTATCGCTACGCGCTGAAAAAGAAGGCCCACGACTCGAAAAAGGGCTCGACCGCGAGCACCGTCAAGGAAGTGAAGATCGGCGCGCGCACCGACACCCACGACGTGGACTTCAAAGTAAAGCACATCAGGCGCTTTGTTGAGGAAGGCAACCGTGTTAAGTTGTCGGTTTCATTTCGCGGCCGTGAGATTACTCATCCGGAACTCGGACGTGCTCTAATGGACCGGATCATTCTAGGCGGTGACCGACGTTGCGGCGCCCGAAAGCCTCCCCAGGATGGAGGGGCGCAACATGTCAGTCCTGCTGACGCCGCGATAGAAAATTTTGACGATCATTTCGAATATAGAAAAAGGCGGGCCTATCATGCCCAAGATGAAGACAAATCGCGCTGCCGCAAAGCGCTTTCGAGTTACGCCAGCGGCAAGGTCAAACACAAGAAGGCCTACGCTCGCCATCACGCATGGGCGAAGAATCGCAAGCAGAAGCGCCATCTGCGTCAGGCGGGGTGCTGACCGACGTGCAGGCTTCAAGGTCAGGTGTTGACCCCGTACTTGTAAAGTCGCGTATACTTTCGGGTAACTGCTGCGAAATCATAGAAAAAGGAACTACGACCGATGCCTCGCGCCAAAGGCGGACCCAAAACTCGCCGCCGCCATAAACGACAACTCGAGTTCGCTTCCGGCTTCGTCGGAGGACGTGGACTTTATAAGCAGGCCCGCAACACTTTTGAAAAGGGCCTGACCTACGCCTATCGCGATCGCAAGGTGAACAAGCGCGAATATCGCACGCTCTGGATCGCGCGCATCAACGCGCTCACTCGCGAGTTCGGCATGTCCTACAGCCGCTTCATCGACGGGCTGAGCAAGGCCGGCGTCGAAATCGATCGCAAGATCCTCGCGGTGCTGGCGCTGGAGCGCGATAGTTTGTTTACCGAGCTGGTGCGTGTCGCGAAGGACGCGCTCGGCTTGAAAGAAGCAGCCTGAGCTAAGCGGCCTTCGATACGCACCATGAAACCATGTGGTCGATGCCACATGGTTTTTTGTTTTGGAACGAAAATGGAGCTGTCGATCAAACGGATCATCATCTTCACGCGCCAAATGGATGCGATGGCGGCGTTCTATCGCGACGCGCTCGCGTTGAAGCAGATTGCGAACGAGCCCGACTGGAAGGAATTCAGGCCGGCGGATGCAACATCGCGCTTCATCGCGGCAGTTCGGCAGTCGGCACCAGACCTCCAAAAATGGTCTTCTACTCCGACGACGTAACCGCGACACGCGAAGCGCTTCTGCGACGCGGAGCATCGATGGGCAAAGTGAAATCGGGAAGCGGCCTCGATCTGTGCGAAGGGCGCGACCCCGACGGCAATCCATTCCAAATTTCGAATCGGAGATAGCTTCAAGTGCGAGAACAACTGGATGAAATACGAACGCGCGCGATGAGCGAGCTATCGGACTCCGCCACCGATGAGCAAATCGAAGCGGTGCGCGTGCGCGTGCTCGGGCGCTCCGGCGAGCTCACCGAGATCATGCGCGGGATGCGGAACGTTCCCAATGAGGAGCGGCCCGCGATGGGCCAGCTCATCAATCAGATTAAGCGCGAGGTCGAGGAGCGCATCGAAAATTTGAAGACTGGTGCTCAAGCATGCCGAGCTGGAGCGCTCGCTCGCCGAAGAGCGCATCGACGTGACGCTGCCCGGCATGCGCATCAAGCGCGGCCATATCCATCCCATCACGCAGATGCTGGAACGCATGCTCGACATCTTCGTTTCGATGGGTTTCGAAATTGAGATGACGCAGGACATTGAGGACGACTTCCACAACTTCCAGGCGCTCAACTTTCCGCCCGACCATCCCGCGCGCGAGATGCAGGATACCTTCACCGTCGACGGCGGCCTGCTGCTGCGCTCGCATACGTCCAACGGTCAAGTTCGCGTGATGGAGAAGCGCAAGCCGCCGCTCGCCGTCGTATGCCCCGGGCGATGCTACCGGCGCGACGAAGTTTCGGTGCGCTCGCTACCGATGTTCACCCAGATCGAAGGCTTCATGGTCGATACGACCGGCAAGGTCACGCTCGCGCATCTCAAGGGCGTGCTGAGCGATTTCATCCGCGCGCTGTTCGGCTCCGACGTGGGCGTGCGATTTCGCTCCAGCTATTTTCCCTTCACCGAGCCGAGCGTCGAAGTCGATATGAGTTGCGTGCTGTGCAAAGGCGCCGGATGCCGCGTGTGCAAGCATACCGGATGGACCGAGATTCTCGGCGCGGGAATGATTCATCCCAACGTGCTGCGTGCGGTGAAACTCGATCCCGAGGCATACCAGGGATTCGCCTTCGGTATCGGGGTCGAGCGTCCCGCGCTCTTGAAGCTGGGCGTGAACGACATGCGGCTCTTCATCGAAAACGACGTCCGCTTCCTGAACCAGTTCCCGGCCTTGAGTGGAGGCGCGCAATGAAACTTCCGCTCACCTGGCTGCGCGAGTTCGTCACCATCGATGCGAGCATCGAGGAAATTTCGCGCCGTCTCAGCGTCGCTGGCCTCGAAGTTGAAAATATCGAGCGGCTCGCGCCAGCTTTCGAGGGGGTGACGATCGCGCGCGTGCTCGACGTCCAGAAGCATCCGAATGCCGACCGCCTCAATGTCTGCCAGGTCGACAACGGCGCGGAGAAGTTCACCGTCGTGTGCGGCGCGCCGAACGCGCAGGCCGGCATGACGGCGGCACTCGCGCGGGTCGGCGCAAAACTCGGCAAGGAACCTCCGCTGCAAGCCGCGGTCATTCGCGGCGTGCGTTCCGAGGGGATGCTCTGCTCGGAGCGCGAGCTGGGACTTTCCACCGAGCATGCGGGCATTCTGTCGCTGCCGCTCGATGCGCCGATCGGCACGGCGCTCGCCGACTACCTCGGCCTCAATGAAGTCGTGTTCGATGTCGCCGTGCTCGCCAATCGCGGCGATTGCCTTTCGATTCTCGGCCTCGCGCGCGAGGTTTCCGCACTGTTCGATGTGCGGCTGACCTTGCCGCGCCTGAAGTCCCTCAAGATCGATGGAGGCAAAGGCGCTCCCAATGCCGATGCGGCATTCAGCGTCGAAATGGCCGCGCCCGATCTTTGTCCGCGCTATGCCGCGCTGAAAATGACCGGTATCAAGATTGGTCCGTCGCCGATGTGGATGAAGCGTCGCCTCGAACTGTGCGGCACGCGCTCGATTAACAACGTTGTCGATGCGACCAACTATGTGATGCTGGAACTCGGACAACCGCTCCATGCGTTCGACTTGACCAAAATCTCAGGCGCCAAAATTATCGTGCGGCGTGCGGGCAGCGATCGCGAGTTCGTCACCCTCGACAATCAGAAGCGCGAGCTCGACGCCCGACGACCTGCTCATATGCGATCCCGAGAAACCGCTCGCGATTGCGGGCATCATGGGCGGGCTTAATTCTGAAGTGAGCGATTCGACTTCGACCATCCTGCTGGAGAGCGCCTACTTCGAACCGATGACGGTCGCGCGTACTGCGCGGCGCCTCGGACTTCGCAGCGAGGCGAGCTATCGCTTCGAGCGCGGCGTCGATCGAATGGGACAGGTTGCCGCGCTGTTTCGCGTCGCGGAGCTCCTGCGTCAGTTTGCCGCGGCGCGCGAGGAAGGTCCGGTAGCCGACTATGACGTCCGTCCGGCGCCGCCGCGCGAGATCATCTTGGATCCGAAGAAGCTGGCGTCGCTGCTTGGCGTCGAGATTGCCGCGCCCGAGGTGCGCCGGCGTCTGGTCGCGCTCGGTGCGACGGTGAAGAAAAGCGCCACGGGCAAAAATCTGCTTAACGTGGTGCCGCCGCCGTATCGCTCCGATTTGAATGAACCTGCGGACCTCGCCGAGGAAGTCGCGCGGCTAACCGGCCTCGAGGATGTGCCGCCGCAGTTGCCTTCGCGTCAGTCCGCCTATGCTGCGCCGAATCGCGAGCGCGAATTTCTCCGCGGCGCGCGCGAGATTCTGCTGGGCGCCGGTTTCACCGAGCTGGACACCCTTGCGTTCGCCACACCGGCCGACAACGGCAAGTTCGAGGGCATCGCGAAGGGTGAGCCGATTCGGGTGCAAAATCCGATTACGGAAGAGCTGCGCCAGATGCGCCGTTCGCTGGTGCCCGCGCTGCTCGAGGCGCTGCGCTTCAACCTCAATCGTCAGGCCGCGGATTTTCATTGCTTCGAAATCGCGAAAGTTTATTCGCGCGAGGATGGCGCTCCCGTCGAACGATTTTTTCTGGCCGCGCTCAGCTACGGCGACTATGCGCGGGCAGAGATCGGTAAGCCTGCCGTCAAGGCTAGCTTCTTCACCATGAAGGGTGTGCTGGAGGCACTCCTCGGCGCGATGGGTCTGGGAGCCCGCGTCAGCTTCAGCCCGCCAACCGACGGCGCGTTAGGATTTCTACATCCAGGTGCGTCCGCCCAGGTCACGCTGGATGACGACATCATCGGCTACCTCGGCGAGTTGCATCCGCGCGAGGCGATGGAGCGCGATCTGAGCGAACCATGCGTGGTCTGCGAACTTGACTTGGAAAAACTCCGAGCCTATGGTTTCTCGCCGCGCCGAACGATCGAAGCGCCGCCACGTTTTCCGGCCGTGCGGCGAGATCTTGCATTGGTACTCGATCGCGCGGTCCCGGCCGCCGCCGCCGTGGCGACGCTGCGCGAGCTTGGCAGCGACTTGCTTGAAGAAGTGACCGTGTTCGATGTGTATGAGGGACAATCTGTAGCATCGGGGAAAAAGAGTGTTGCGTTGGCTCTGACGTACAGGGCACGGGACCGCACGCTTACAGATGAGGAGGTAAATCGCATTCACGCGGCCTTGGTCGAAGCCGCGCGAGCGCGGTTGGGGGCGGAGCTGAGGACTTAAAGTAGGCGTGCTCAAACGGCGGTTTCAGTGGGGCAACTACGCCGCGGAGCATGACCAAAGCCGATCTCGTGGATTTGATCTACGAGCGGGTGAGCTCTTCCAAAAAGGAAGCTGGGGCCGTCGTCGAAGAGGTCTTCGCGATCATCCGCACCGGTTTGTGCGACGGCGACAAGGTCAAGATTTCGGGCTTCGGCACCTTTGTGGTAAATCAGAAGAAGTCGCGCCGCGGCCGCAATCCTCAAACCGGCGAACCGATAACCATCGACTCACGGCGCGTGCTTTCGTTCAAGGCCAGTCAGGTGCTTAAAGAGCTGGTCAATAGCAACGGCAAGAAGCCGCGCTCATGAATCGAACCAGGCGCCGAGAAAAAAGCGAACCGAAAAAGCCCAAGGCCGCAGCTTCCGATTCGTCCGGCGAAGATCGCGGATTGAAAATCGGTGAGGCGGCCAAGGTCATCGGCGTCGAAGCCTATGTGCTGCGCTTCTGGGAAACCCAGTTCCAGATTCTGAAGCCCAAGCACGCCCGCTCGAAGCATCGGTTCTACCAGCCGCGCGATATTGAGACGCTGAAGCTGATCAAGCGCCTGCTTCATCAGGAAGGTTTCACTATCGCGGGTGCCAACAAGTACATCCGCGAGAACGGCATCGATCCTGCCAATATCGAGAGCGCGTCGGCGAAAACCGAGAAGCCCGCCGACGCGCCGAGCAAGCCTGCCGCCTCGAGTAATGAGACGCGTCGGGCGCTGGCCGAGATGCGCCGCGACCTCGAAAGTATCCACAAGCTATTGGCCGAAGACTGACTAGAAGCGGATAACGATTGGCCGCCTAACCCGTCTGAATGGGTACCGTCGTAACAACCGCATCGTAGATAGGTCTCCCGACCACATTCAGCGGGTCGTCGGTCTACGACCTCGGCATGCAGCGCCGGCCCTCACTACTTTTCGTTCGTTCCGCCGGCGAGCTCGGCTGTGTTCCTTCTATTCAGGACGTATTTGTGAACCGTGTCGCCCGCCCTCCAGATCGCTCTTGTGATATTGTTTATCAAGCTGAACCCCTGAGCGAGCGGGGGAGCTTTGGGGTCAATCTCAACAAGTTTGAAGGACCCATCAAGGTCGCTTCCTGCGAGATGCGCGTCGGCTAATCTCAGTTCGTATGCGCCGAATAGTGGACCCATGATCTCCCGCGCCTCTTCCGGCGCAACGATTGTCGCCAAATATTTTTCGAGTGATTTGAGGGAACCCCATTTCTCTTTGGCCGGCGGTGGAGCGATCTTCTGCAGCGGCGCGATGTCGATGCGGTCAGCAAAGAGCCGCATAATGTCCTTCGCAAGGGCGAAGAGCCCACCCTGGTCGAGCGCCCGAAAACGGTGGACAGTCGAGCGCAGTTTCTCTGTTCCGACGTTGAGCCTAAAGAGTGGCGACCCTGTGGCGGCAGCGAACAGCGGATCCAGCTTGCAAAGCAATTCCTCGAAGAGTGTTTCAGGCGCCTTAGTTTCAGCGGCCACGCCGCGCATCTGCGCGGACAATAGTTCCGTTGAGACGCCTCCTTCGGGCGCTACGTTATACCCCGACCAGATGCGTTGCTGCCATAGGTCAAGCTTCGCGATGTCGTAGGCGTATACGGTTATCAACCCTTCGGCATTTAGTCCGAAATGCGTTAAAGAGCTAGGACCGCAACCTATACCGCCTGTCTCTTGAGTGTACCATTGAAACCCTGTGCCCCTGTGCTCAAGCAACTCTAGGACCACGGTCGGCTTGAACCAGAGCCAACGTGCGTTGTCTTGGTCGTCGAGCTGCCCGCTTGTCATCTTTGCGCCGTGCGCATCAACGACATAAGAGATCCCCGTGGGCACTTCATCGCGCCTGACTCGCGGGCTATCGGCTGCTGGCTCGATCTCTTCGTCGCGCCATAACTCCCCCTCAACCACGAAGTACTTTCTGCCCTTGCGTTCACCCGTCCAGCTTTTCACCTCGACGTTATTATCGGTTTCAGGTCCAGGTACCGGGACGTCTTCTTCTGCATCGATGTCCGTGCGCGAGACGTGCATGACGGCAAACGTACCTTCGACGTCTCCCCCCTCTAGGAGAGAGTAGACCCGAAGCTCGAAACGTTCAGACCCCTCCTTTTCTTGCCGCTCTTGCGGCGAACCGAGTCCGCGTAGGATCGACCACAATCACCTTTCGTGCGCGATAGGAGGATATCTTCAGGAAGTAGCCTCTTGCGCGAAGATAGTCGCGCAAATACTCGTTCTTGATCTCGATGGCAACTGGTCCACCGTCACCGTCACGTCGCAGACGCGCAACGGTCACATAGTCTTCGGTGGGCCTCGTCCAGCAATCGCCCTCGCGCAAAAGACGAAGCGCGAAAACCAGGTCCTGATTCAAATGCCATTGCGGCGCTTCGGCCCCATCGAAACGCTGGACCAGCGCCAGTTCGATACCCAAGTTCGCTGTTTCGTTGTATTGGTAAACTTCCGTGGCTTGTAGAACTCGTTTGTGGCCCAAATTCCCTGGTCGTGCATAATGCCGATATCAGACCAGCTCAGTGTTTTGGCCTCGTCGCGTTGGGTGAGAGATACAGCGACGCTGCCTAGGCCAAAGAATTCATGCAGGTAGCCAGGGTAGCCATACCGACCTTCCTCGCGGATAGTCTCAACTGCACGTAGGGGAATCCAGACAGCATCCGCTATGCGGCGCTTCCGGATCTGCTTCATTTCGATCCAGTCGGCTTGCATACTGCGATTATAGTTAGTCTTTGTGAAGGCGGGTAGCAGCGAGCGAATGTGTTTCAAGACAAGATGTTATTGCAATCACATGGCCGAATGCATGACGAGATCCGGCTCGCCAAGCTTAACAAAATTCTTAAGAGTGTTTGTTCGCCATATTTGCCAAACGGAACAATCCTATAGAGCGATCGGTCTTTCCTCATTTCATCCGGTCTATACTTTGATGCGGGCGGCCCGCAGCGAAAGAGCTCCGCGAGCAAAAAAGCCCTCTCGCGAAGGCGAGAGGGCTGGAGTTTCCGCTAGTCGAGTCCCGTTACTCGATCGCGGGAGGATTGGGCGAACTCGCCAGGTCCATCGCGCCAACGGCTTTGCTCGTGGCATCCACGGTCGCAGTCCCCAGCGTGGTGCGAGGCTTGATGAGCGTACCGAGGGGGAACAGATTCAGTTCTGCCGCGCATTCCTCGACTGCGCGGTACGCGAGGCGGCCCGATTCCACCATCGCGGCAATAACGCATGCGCCGAAGACCGCGGTGAGGCCAGTGAGGCCGGCGGCCAGCAGCGGAATCGACAGTGCCGCCACCGCAGCCGATGAGATCGCGCCGATAGCCAGCGCGATCGCGCTCAGGCGGCTCATCCGGATACGCGCGGCGACGTGATTTTTTAGCTTGCCCTGCTCATGCTCCTCATCAGCAGTCTTGATCTCGACGGTAGTGAAGGGGCTCGGCCGCACTTCGAGGTCGTAGTCCTTCCATCCTGATTCGATCATCGACGGATGGCCGGACTTGGCGAAGAATTTCGTCAGCCGATCGAGCAGCACGTCGCGCGGCGTCCAGGCTTCATTCCAGTATGCGAGCTTGACGGTGCGCTTGAGCCATTGGATGGTCGGGCGCTGACGAACCGCGGTCTCGGCGCCAAGATTATTTTGCGCTTTGGCCAAGGTTTTGTACCTCGTAATCGTGCGAATGACGGGGCCTGTATAGGCAAGGTACGCGACCAGCATCCGCGCCGTAAAGCGGAGGTGACATTTCTCGATGGGCGCGTGCCAGGCGTAATAGAGCGCCCAAATCGGCCCGAGGGCGAGCATCGCGAGCGCGGGAATCACGGTGACGTGAAGCGCGAGCGAAGTCAGCGCGAGCAGAATCGCGGCGATGGTCCATTCCAGCGTCTGCGGCAGGAAGCGCATCAGGCTGAGCGAGGGATAGAACACCGTCGCGATGTCGGGACGCGATGCGCCCCACAGAATGTTCTTGCGCGAGCCGCCGGGCACTGTGCGCAGGAGGCCGGGGATCATCCCGCGCCATTTGATCTGGCCGAGGATGTTGAAGCGTTCGGGATAACGCGCATACAGCATCGCTTCGGCACGCCCGTATCCACGCTGCTGGGCGTAATACGCCTTGATGGTGTTGCGGCGGAAGTGCCACACGAATGCCGACGGACAGAAACCCAGCCGCATGCCGGAATCGAGGATGCGCCAGCATACGTCAACGTCGTCGCCGGCCGAGGTGAATTGCGGAACGAAGCCACCGACCTTCAGCAGCGCCGACTTGGTGAAAATCATGTTGCATCCGGCGAGATGCTCTGCAAGGTCGTCGGCGGTGAGCACATGACACGGCGCGCCCGGCGAGGCCGCGCAGCACGCCTCAACCCACCCATCTTCATGCGGCGCGTAGTTGGGCCCGCCGCATCCGTCGAAATTCTTTTCGGTCAGCGTGCGCACCATCAGCGTCAGCCAATGCGGATCGACGACGCAATCGGAATCCGTGTACGCGATGATCTCGCCGCGCGCCGCATGCAGTCCGACATTGCGCGCGACGCTCAGTCCTTTGTTGGGCTGGCGGATGAGGCGGAACTCGGGGAAGCCCATCGAAATTTCCGCGGTGCGATCGCGCGAGCCGTCGTCGACGATGATGACCTCAAGGTTCGGATAATCGAGCTTGCGCAGTGATTCGAGGCACGGAAGCATCGTGCGCTCGGCGTTGTACGCGCAGATGACGACCGACACCATCGGAGTTTTCGGCAGCGCCGGCGGACAGGTGCCATTGAGGGTCACGAACGGCATCAGGTCGGAAGCCTTAAGCGTGATGGCGCCGGTGAAATCGGCAGACGCCGTGGTAGGAACGGGGGGGGCGATCACCCCCGCCACTCCGGTTCCGAACGCCACAGCAACCGCCTCGTCCTGTCCCGGCGAGCTTTGGCTGAACTCGATGACCAGCGGCCGAGCCTCGGCAAGGTTGTGCAGACTGACGATGAAGTCGCGAAGCTCGACGGGCGCTAGCGCAGGAACGTCCCCGTAAATGAAATCTTCCTCAAGCATCGTCAATGCACGGGTCTCGGGACGATGACGAATCGTTACCAGTGCGTTCGCATTGCGGCTCTTGATGGTATCGATGATGTCACGCAACGCGTGGCGCGCCTTCTCGAGCCCATGCGCACGCAGAGCATCCTGCGAGATCGGGCAATTGATGAGGAACCCGAGCAAGCCTGGGCGTCCTTTGAAGATGTTGGCGGTATGCGTGATGCGCGCGATTGCCGCTGCAAGCTTGCGTCGATCCAGGATCGCTTCAGGCGCGACCTCCAATTCAACGATGCTATAAAGACCGGTGGTGCTCGCGAGGTCGAGGATCGGATTGGATTGCGCTTCGGTGAGAATCAGCGCCGTGGTATGGGCTTGTTTCAGCGCATCGAGGCGGTTTAGCAGTCTAACCTTGGCTTGAAAATCGAGCGATGCGCCAATACCGTCAAGCCGCATCGCCTTGAGAAAAAATTTTTGCCCCTTGCGGGAGAAGAACTTCCCGTGCGGAATCACCGAGGGTAGCGGCTCGAGATCGATCATGATAGCAGACCCCTTCCCTTGCGAAGGGTGATATCAGCCAAAGATGTGCCACGGAAAACTCCTTACGAATGCTGGATATTTTCGAATATCGGGTGGAATTGTCAGCCGAATTGGGATGGCAGCCTGCACCCTTTGCGACGAGGCATAATCAGACGCGAAATTGTGCTTTAACGTACATGCTTCGCAACCTGCGAGACATTTGCGGGACTGGTTTAGCGATTTGCAAGGTGTTACGGTTTTAATTCGCAACCTGACGAATCGATGAGCATATTAAGAACATGAGATCATATCGCGCACGCGTCTGCTGCCAGCCCAGCAAGACCCTCGTCAAACGCGTCCCAACCGATAGCTTGATCGAGGGAACGCCCGAGGAGCTCGATGCGATTCGGCTCCATCTCGAGAAAATCAACAAACTGCTACGCGGCCTCTTCGGTCCCATCTACAGCGACGAGCCCGAGAGCCTCCGGGCACGCTCCGATGTCGCCGACCTTATTGACCAGCACTTCGATGCGATCGTGTCCGAATGGGAAGAAGCGATCGGCGCGATTTTTGGCCTTCCAACCGTGAACCGCGAACCGGGCGAGGCGAGCCCCGATCTGGTCAATTCCCTGATTCGATTCATCGCGCATCTGCGCGATCCGAACGACCTGCAGACCTATGTCTACCTGCGCAAGCATTGCCAGCACGGGATGCTCAAGCGCGCGCAACCGTCGCAGTTCAATACCATCCAAATCGCGCTCAAGCAGATCATCCTCAAGCACATCTATGCGAGTTCGCGCGGGCGCAAAGGAGACCAGCTGCGCGATATCGCCGTCGCCTCGATCGACGAGCGTCGCCTGATGGTGTCGTGGTTTTATATCGAGTCGCGCGAGGAGGCGCTGCGCGCATCGGAAGAAAAGTATCGCAACCTGATCAATCACGCGCCCGATCCGATGTACGAGATCGATGCCGACACGCTGGTGGTCGTCGGGGCTAACTCGGCCGCCGAAAAGCTGCATCGCAAGCTGCCGGGCGAGGAGCATCTGCCGCTGATTGGTCGCCCGATCACGGACTTTGTGCCCGAGGAGGGCCGCGCCGGCACCATCGAACATTTTCAGGATGTGGTCCGCAATGGCGCGGGTCAGACGCTCGACCTGCCGCTGGGCCCGTTCTTCTTCGATGAGAACTCCTCGCTGATCACCTACGGCAATCAGCGCTTCATCCATATGATTCTGCGCGACGTCACGCACCGGCGCGAAATGATGGATGAGCTGCTAAAAGCCGAGCGCCTCGCCGCGGCGGGAACCTTTGCCGCCGGCGTCGCGCATGAAGTTAATAATCCGCTTGCTTCGATTTCGTCGTTGGTGCAATCACTGCTCTCGGCCGAGGGCGATTCGACGCGCCGCACCACGCTGCACACGATCCTTTCGCAGATCACACGTATCTCGGGAACGCTGAAGGACCTTTTCAACTTCGCGCGCCCCTCGGCGGCGGCGCGCAAGGCTGTGGACGTCAATCAGCTCATCACCGAAACTTTACGTTTGGCCATCTACAACAAGCGTTTCAACGGCATCAATGTCGAAACAGTCCTCGCGCCCGATCTCAACTTAGTGTACGCCGACAACAACGAGATTCAGCAGGTCGTGCTCAATCTGCTTTTCAACGCGGCCGATGCGAGTCAGCGCGAAGGCGGGATGATCCGCGTCACTACGGAGAATTATCCGCCGAAGAATGGCGACAAAAATCGCTACGTGGTCATTCGCATCATTGATAATGGCGTCGGCATCCCCAAGGAGCATCTGAAGCGGGTGTTCGACCCGTTTTTCACTACCAAACCGGCCGGCTCGGGCGTCGGCCTTGGGCTCTCGATGTGCCAGCGCATCATCATGGCCAACGGCGGCATGATTAAGCTGGAGAGCGAGGTCGGCAAGGGCACCAGCGTGATCATCGGACTGCCGATGATGGAATCGATGCAGCACATGGTCGGCATCTCGCAGGCGCATCAAGCGCGCACTAATTTGTAAGCGATTGGGGCCAAATGGTTTCTGAACAGACTGCATTCTCGCCCGATACCGGGCGCCGCTACCGAGTGCTCGTTGTCGAAGACGAAGCGTTGATGCGCTCGATTATCACCGACCTGATGCGCGGCGAAGGCTACGAGGTGGTCGAAGCGCCCTCAGGCGAAGTTGCGTGGCAGATTTTCGAGCAGGAAAAAATCGACCTCGCGATTTTGGACCTCAACTTGAGCGGCGGCAGCAGCGGACTCGACGTGCTCAAGAAAATGCGCGACGTTGACAGCGAGGTGATGGCCATTATCGTCACCGCCTACGCCAGCGTCGAATCCGCGGTGCAGGCGTTGCAGCAGGGCGCGTACGACTACATCACCAAGCCCTTCGCGAACGATCATCTTAAGAATCAGGTGCGCCACGCGCTCGAAGCCAAGGCGCTGTTTAAGGAAAACCATTTCCTGCGCCGCGAGCTGCGCGAGAAGTACCGCTTCGAGAACATCATCGGCAAAGGAGACGCGATCGAATCGGTATTTCGCATCATGGAAAAAGTCGCGCGCACCGATTCCAGCGTGCTCATCACCGGCGAGTCGGGCACCGGCAAGGAGTTGGTCGCGCGCGCGATCCATTTCACCTCCGAGCGCGCGAACGCCCGCTTCCTGCCGATCAATTGCGGCGCGCTTCCGGAAAATCTCCTCGAGAGCGAACTCTTCGGTTACAAGCGTGGCGCTTTTACCGGTGCGATGAACGAGAAGATCGGCCTGCTCAAGGCGGCCGACAAGGGTACCGTTTTCCTCGATGAAATCGGCGATATGCCGCTCGCGCTGCAAGTCAAACTGCTGCGCGTCCTGCAGGAGCGCGAAGTCTATCCGCTGGGCTCCAACGATCCGGTTTCATTCGACGTGCGCGTACTATGCGCGACCAACAAGGACCTCGAGGCGGAGGTCAAGGCCGGCCGCTTCCGCGAGGAACTCCTCTATCGCATCAACGTCATCACGATAAAATTGCCACCGCTGCGCGAACGCAAGGACGATATTCCGCTGCTGGCGAGTCATTTCCTGAAAAAGTTCGAACACTCGCTCAGTCGCGGCGGGATGCGGTTTTCCAAAGGCGCTATGAAACTGCTGCTCGGCTATGCGTGGCCGGGAAACGTCCGTGAGCTGGAGAACACCATCGAGCGCGCGGCGATCCTCGCGGAGACCGATGTCGTCCATTCGCATGACCTGCCGGACAAGCTGCGCAGCAACGCATTGCCGGCGGGCGCGGAGATGGACAACGGCAATGTGACGCTGGAGGACCTCGAACGCGAACACATTAAGCGCGTGCTCAGCAAGGTCGAGGGCAATAAGGATCGCGCCGCGCAGATGCTCGGCATCCACGTCTCGACGCTCTATCGCAAGATGCAGCGCTACCGCCTGGACGTTCCCGGCGCCTTCGCACCTCCGGTCACTCCAGCGCGCGTCGCGTAGTCGATCGCGTCGCCTATTTCGACTTCTGTTTCCGATAGCGGCGAATCAATGCGTTGGTCGAGCTGTCGTGCTTGAGCGCCGGCTCACCCGAGGCTTCCAGTTCCGGAATGATATTCTTCGCGAGCACCTTACCCAACTCAACGCCCCATTGATCGAACGAATCGATGCGCCAGATGGTGCCCTGGGTGAACACGCTATGCTCGTAAAGCGCGATCAGCTTGCCCAATGCTTCGGGCGTCAGCCGCTCGCCTAGGATCGTCGTGGAAGGACGATTGCCCTCGAATACACGATGCGGCACCAGCCAGTCCGCCGTGCCCTCGGCCTTGACCTGCTCCGCAGTTTTGCCGAACGCAAGCGCTTCGCTTTGTGCGAGCACATTCGCGATCAGAATGTCGTGATGATTCTTCAAATTGTTTAGTGGCTGAGCGAATGCGATGAAGTCGCATGGAATCAGCTTCGTTCCCTGATGAATCAGTTGGTAGAACGAATGCTGCCCGTTGGTGCCCGGCTCGCCCCAGAAAATTTGCCCGGTCTGATACGTGACCGTCGCGCCATCGAGCGTGACATGCTTCCCGTCGGACTCCATCGTGAGCTGTTGCAGGTACGCGGGGAAGCGCTTCATGAATTGATCGTAGGGCAGGACGGCGACGGTCTGCGCTCCGAAGAAGTTGTTGTACCAGACCGCCAGCAGTCCCATCAGGACCGGCAGGTTGCGCTCGAAGGGCGTGGTGCGGAAGTGCTCGTCCATCGCATGGAAGCCCGCGAGCATCGCGCGGAAGTTATCCGCGCCGACCGCGATCATCGTCGACAGGCCGATCGCGGAATCCATCGAGTAACGCCCGCCGACCCAATCCCAGAAACCGAACATGTTCGCCGTATCGATGCCGAACTTGCGCACCTCCTGCTCATTGGTCGAGACGGCGACGAAATGTTTCGCGATCGCCTTCTCGTCGCGCAGAGCCGCGAGCGTCCATTGCCGCGCAGTGTTGGCATTGGTCATCGTCTCGAGGGTGGTGAAGGTCTTCGACGATACGATGAAGAGCGTTTCCGCCGGATCGAGATCGCTGGTCGCGGTGACGAAGTCGGTGCCGTCGACATTCGACACGAAGCGCAGCGTCAGCTTGGGATCGGCGTAGTGGCGCAGCGCTTCGTATGCCATCACGGGACCGAGGTCCGACCCGCCGATGCCGATATTGATGATGTTGCGAATCGGCTTGCCGGTGTGCCCTTTCCAGCTTCCGTCGCGCACGCGGGCTGAAAACGCCGCCATCGCGTCGAGGACCTTGTGCACCTCGGCCACCTGGTCCTGACCATCGAGCATGATTTTCTGCCCGCGCGGCGCGCGCAATGCGACGTGCAGTACCGCGCGATTCTCCGTGATGTTGATGCGATCGCCGCGAAACATCGCATCGATGCGTTCGCGCAGTCCCGATTGCTCAGCGAGCTCGAGCAGCAGTTTCATCGTCTCCTGCGTGATCCGATGCTTCGAATAGTCGAAGTAGAGGCCGAGCTGCTCGAGCGAAAAGCGATCCGCGCGCTGCGGGTCTTCGGCGAACAACGTACGCAAGTGCGTGTTGCGAATTGTTTCATAGTGCGCGCCGAGCGCTTTGTAGGCCGGGGTTTCCGTCAGCGGGGCAATTTTGGCTGCCATGATTTTTCCTCTTTGCGGAAGCTCTACGGTTACTTTTGCGCGGGCTCAGCCTTGAGCAGCGCGGGCAAATCAAATTCGACCAGCTTGCCGATACTGTCGATGATGATGTCAGGCTTGGGATAGTTCTTCACGTCGTCGGCGAATGCATAGTGCCCCTGGCGCGGGAAGACGGTGGTGACTCGCGTGCCCCAAATTTTTTTGAGGGCGGTCAGGATGCGCACCTTGTCGTCGATCATCACGTAATGGTCGGCGGGATACTGGCGCTCGACCTCGTCCAGCTCGAGTTCTTTGTGGATGTAAATGAGGACGCGGCCCTCGACCTCTTCCAACAAGCCGGAGCGCTCGACCTTGCGCGGCTGAAACACCACATCGCCATCGGACAGGATCACCGTCGGCCCAAAATTGTTGAGATGTTGAATCGCATCGATGGAGCCGGGGAAAAGCCGATTCGCGAACGGGTAGTTCACCATGAAGGTGGAAACTTCGAGCAGATGATAATCGTGCGGATACTCGATGCGGTAGCGTTGTAGCGCGCCGAGATAGTCGGCGTAGCCGAGCTGCACGCGCAACTCCTCGAAAATCGTCCAGTAACGTTGCTGGCGCTCGGCGCCAACCTCGCGCGTGAGATGGCGCCGGAGATCATCGGAGACGCGGTCGTTGTTGAGCAGCGTGTTGTCCACGTCGAGGAGAAAGACCACCGGACTGCGGTTCCCATTGCCTTGTGCCATGAAACTTCAACCCCTCGCGCTCGAATTGGTCCGATTCTTATACTCCGTCGAGCTTGCGACAACCGCAGCATGTGAAGATTCGTTTGCGTTGACCGATTTACTCCGCTGCGTTGATCGACGCCACCTCGGAAAACATTTTTCGGGCAGTGACGACTGCGCGGGCGTCTCGTAGCTGATTCGGATAAATTCGCGGAATCAATGCCACTTGAGCCGCAAAGTATCGTCGATGAAATCCGTACGCCTGCCCCGCGGGAGGTAGATCGCTCGAACATCAACACCGGGATCATCAGCTACTTCCTGATTCTGTCCCTTGCAGGTGGGCTGGGCGCCCCGTCCGGCATCGCCGCGATTCCGATCGGCTATTTCCTCAAAGACAATCTTCACCTCTCGCCGGTCGATCTGGCGATATTCGTCGCCGTTACCGGCGCGCCCGCCTATATCAGTTTTCTTCCGGGCTTCTTTCGCGATCGATATCGACCGCGCGCGATGGGCGATCGTGCGTATCTTCTGATCGGTGCGACGATCGCACTCGCCGCTTATGCTTATCTCGCGGTGGCCGCGATCGAATATTCAAACCTTCTGTTTGCCACTCTGATCGCGGGAGTGGCCTATCTGATTGTCCTTACCGCCGGTCAGGCGCTGATGACCGGCGTGGCGCAGGCCCGTCAGATGACCGGCCGTTTGAGTGTGGTCGCAGGTGTCGGAACTTACATGCCGGCGGTCCTTTCGGCATTGCTCGGAGGATGGCTGGTGGCGCACGTCCCGGCGCGCATTACCTTCATCGTCGCGGCAATGGTGACGGCGGTCATCGCGCTGCAGGCATTTTGGCGCCAGGCCGCAGTGATCGCGTTCGAGCAGGCTCAGAGCTAAACCGGAAACCGGACTCGCGGCGATATCGCGACTGATGCGCTATCGGCCCATTTGGCCAGCCGCGGCGATTTTCTTCTTATGGAATTTCGGTCCGGGATGGGGAACGCCCATGTTTTACCATCTGACTGAAACCGTAAAAGTATCGAGCCAGCTATTCGGGACCTTTACCGCGCTCCAGTGGTTGTTCTTCATTCCGAGCGCGATGCTCTATGCGCCGCTATGCCGGCGCTTCTCGCTCGCATCGCTGCTGTGGTGGAGCACGCTGGTCGCGATACTTCAGGGTCCGATCATGATTCTCGCGCAAAGCCCCGCGAGCGCGATAGCAGTTGCCATTCTGTATGGACTGTTCGGCGGGTTGCCGACCGCCGCTTACGTCGATCTGATCATTCGATCATGTCCGAAAGGCCTCGAAGGCACCGGTATGATGCTGGCGGTGACGACCTCGATGTCGGTGGCAGGCAATTCAGGCAATCTGCTGGGAAGTTGGATCTATTCGCGCGGCGGTTTCGCATCGGCAGTGATCATCACGACGCTGGCGACCGCGCTGATTGTGCCACTGCTATGGTGGGTCCCCATTTCGGTATCTTCGACTCGCGAGGGAGAAGCGCTCCAGCTCGATCGGACCGCGCCTTAGCGAGCTGACGGTCCTGATTCGATGCGTTGATCAGCGCTACCCGCAAATTGGATAATTTTGTTTCTGCGGCGTCGCATCGGCGGCGCACCTGAATCACCGAGACGCGGAGAACCTGGAATGCCTGCTGCGACCGCACCTCAAAGCTCGGAAATTTTCGAAACTCTGATTCCCGCGCGCCTCGATCGCTTGCCGTGGTCGCGCTTTCACTGGCTGCTCGTCATCGGTCTCGGCATTACGTGGGTCCTCGATGGCCTCGAGATCACGCTGATGGGCGCGATCAGCGCGGTGCTCCAGCGTCCTGATGTTTTACATTTCACCGCTGCGGAAATCGGCTCGATCAGCTCGGCGTATCTGGCGGGCGCGGTGATCGGATCGCTAATCTTCGGGCATCTGACGGATCGCTTCGGGCGGCGCACCTTCTTCTTTGTGACGCTGGCGATTTATCTTGCCGGAGTCGGGCTCACTGCGTTTTCGTGGAACCTGTGGAGCTTCGCGCTGTTTCGATTCATCACCGGCGCGGGCATCGGCGGCGAGTATTCGGCAGTGAATTCCGCGATCGACGAATTGATTCCCGCGCGTTTTCGCGGCCGCGTCGATTTGATCATCAACGGCAGCTTCTGGCTCGGCGCGGCGGTCGGCTCGCTCTCGACGGTGGTGATCCTCAATCCGCACATCCTGCCAATCAACCTCGGATGGCGCTTCGGATTCGGCGCCGGCGCGATCATCGGCATGGTCATCCTCTATCTGCGCGAATTTATTCCCGAGAGTCCGCGATGGCTCATCACGCATGACCGGCGTGACGAGGCGGAGAAAACTGTCCGCGATGTTGAGGACGAAGTGCATCGCGAGACCGGCGAGCGCCTCGCCGACCCGCATCGCGATCAGGCGCTGCGCATTCACGCGCGCCATAATTTCGGCCTTGGCGCGATCCTCAAGCCGCTAGTGACGAAGTATCGAACTCGCGCGATTTTAGGACTTACACTGATGAGTGCGCAGGCCTTCCTCTACAACGCGGTGCTGTTCACCTACGCGCTGGTGCTGAATCGATACTACGGCGTGCCGGCCGACAAGACCGGGCTCTACATGCTGCCGTTCGCGCTCGGCAATTTCATCGGCCCGCTCGCGCTCGGGCACTTCTTCGATACCATCGGACGCCGTCAGATGATCGCGGCGACCTACGCGGTTTCGGGCCTGATGCTGATCCTCACGGGATATCTCTTTACTCACAACGCGCTCTCGACCTTCGGTCAGACCGCGATGTGGACCGCGATGTTTTTCTTCGCCTCGCCGGCCGCGAGTTCCGCGTACCTCACGGTCAGCGAAATTTTTCCGCTCGAGATGCGCGCGCTCGCGATCGCGATTTTCTATTCTGCGGGCACCGGGGTGGGCGGCATCGTCGCGCCGTGGTTCTTCGGACGGCTCATCGATACCGGCTCGCGCGACGAGCTGTGGATCGGCTACCTGGTGGCTGCTGCGTTGATGCTGGTGGCAGCGGTGGTCGAGGTCGCATTCGGCGTGGCCGCCGAGCAGATGAGTCTCGAACACATCGCCGAGCCACTTTCCTCTGTTATGGACTAATCGTCCCCGGCGCGATGGACTAGGCGATGCTCGCGCGATAAGTAACCTCGCGCATGGCATACGATTCGCGAGAATGGCTCGAAGCTGACGGGCTGGGAGGTTTCGCCTCCGGCACCGTAAGCGGCATTCGCACGCGCCGCTATCATGCGATCCTGCTCGCTGCGACCGCGCCGCCATCGGGTCGGATGGTACTGGTCAACGGCTTCGAGGCATGGCTCGAAACCGGCGGCCCCAGCGTTGCCCTGACCTCGCAGCGTTATGCCCCGGACTTCGTATGTCAGGACGGCGCGGAACACATTCGCGAGTTCAGCATCGAGCCGTGGCCGCACTGGATTTATGCACTCCCCAATGGTCGCGAGCTCGAGCACGGCGTTCTGGTGCAGCCGGGTCGCGTAGCTACCATCCTCTATTGGCGTTTGCTCAAGGGCGCAGGATGCACACTCGCGATGTGCCCGCTGATGTCGGGTCGCGACTACCATTCGATGCATCATGAGAATTCCGGCTTCAACTTCACGCCGGAAATCAGCGCTGGCCGCGTGGTCTTTCGTCCTTACAATGGCGTCCCCGGCGTCGCGTTCCATTCGGTAGCGACTTACAACCATCAGCCGGACTGGTATCGCAACTTTATTTACACCGAGGAGCAGGCGCGCGGCCTCGATTGCATCGAGGATCTCGCGTCGCCCGGAGTCTTTCGATGGGACCTCGCGCAGGGCGAGGCGACCATGATGATCGCGCTTGAAACCGAACCGGCCGCTGAGGTCGCGCGGATTCGGAAAGATGAGACGGGTCGGCGCGCGAAATTTCCTTCGCGCCTGCAGCGCGCTGGCGACTCTTACATCGTCAAACGTCGCGGCGGCAAAACCATCATCGCGGGATATCCATGGTTCACCGACTGGGGCCGCGACACCTTCATCTCGATGCGCGGGCTATGCATCGCGAGCGGGCGCCTCGACGACGCGCGCGCAATTCTATTGGAATGGTCGGGTGCGGTATCCCAAGGCATGCTGCCGAATCGGTTTCCCGACTACGGCGAGGCGCCGGAGTATAACGCCGTCGATGCGTCGCTGTGGTACATCATCGCGGTCTACGAATTCATTAGCGCCAAGCCGAAGATTTCCAATGCCGAGCGCGAGCAGCTCCTCGCCTCGGTGAGCGCGATTCTCGAGGGCTACTCGCGTGGCACCCGCTATCGCATTCACCGCGATGATGACGGACTCATCGCCGCGGGCGAGCCGGGCGTGCAGCTCACCTGGATGGATGCGAAGGTGGGCGATTGGGTGGTGACGCCGCGCATTGGCAAGCCGGTGGAAATCCAGGCGCTTTGGCTCAATGCGCTCAAGCTAGCGAGCGAGTCCGACGAGAAATGGCGGATGTTGTACGGACGCGCGAGGGCCTCGTTCCTCGCACGCTTCTGGGATGAAACGCGCGGCTGCCTCTACAACGTCGTCGATAACGATCACGTTGCGGGGCAGGTCGATCGCGCGTTTCGTCCCAATCAGATTTTCGCTGTCGGCGGATTGCCCTTCGCGCTTATCGAGGGCGAGCACGCGCGCCGTATCGTCGATACAGTCGAGCAACGCCTGTTGACGCCCATCGGCCTGCGCTCGCTCGCGCCGGGCGAGCCTGGCTACCAGCCGCGCTATGGCGGCGATGGCCGCGCGCGCGACGCCGCGTATCACCAGGGAACCGTGTGGCCGTGGCTGATGGGTCCCTTCATCGAGGCGTGGGTGCGCGTTCGCGGGGAGACCGCCGCGGCGAAGGCCGAAGCTCGCACGCGCTTCCTAAAGCCGCTGCTGGCGCATCTCGAGGTCGCCGGCATCGGCCATCTGCCGGAAATCGCAGATGCCGACGCGCCCCATGTGCCGCGCGGATGCCCGTTCCAGGCGTGGTCGGTTGCCGAAGCATCTCGCGTCGAGCGATTCCTCGCCTAGGCGGCAATTTTTCCGCTTCCAGATAGCCGCCCAATTAGTAATATTCTGCGTCTATCAGCTTGTAGACAAACAATACAACGTGGTATATGCTGCGTAGTGCGATTTGGACAAGTCACAGAGGGTTGCGGGAGCATCCTGATGTTTAAATTTCGACGGGTTCGTTCTCGGCTTGGGGAAAGCAAAGGGCAGACGATGACCGAATATGCCCTTTTGCTGGCCGGTGTCGCCGTCGCAGCGGTCGCCGCCTATAACGGTCTTGGCGCAAGTACCAGTAGCGCCGTCAGTTCCGCCAGCGCATTGCTCGCCGGAAATAGCGGCAGCGGCGCCCTGGGCGGTAGCGGGTCGGGTAGCAGCGGGTCCGGCAGCGGAGGCAGTGACTCGGGAGGCGGCAACAGCGATAGTGGCGGCGACGGACACCACCATCATCATGACGGCGGTGGCGACGGCGGCGACCATCATCATTATCACTAGTTCTGAGGGGAAGTTGCGCCTCGCAAAACCGTCATTCGCGACGAGAGAGACCTCCCGCCAGCATCTCGTCGAATGCTGAGGCTAGTTGCTCGCGCCATGATGGCAGCTTAATACCGAACACTTTCAGCATCTTCTCACCAGACAAAACTGAGAAGTGCGGGCGCGGCGCTGGAGCCGGAAACTCCTCGCTGCGAACCGGAATCAGCCGCTTCACTCGAAGCGGTGGCAGGCCGCGCGCCGCGGCGCGCCGCGTGTACAGCGCCATGATCTCCTGCGCGAAGCCGAACCGGCTGGTTTGATCCTCGCCGCAGACGTGATAGATGCCGCGCACCTCGCCGATCGCCTCGACGATGTTTTCGGCTCGCGACGACAGGCGGATCAGAATCTGCGACGTCGCTTCGGCCACTGCCCGGCTCCAATTTGGCTTGCCGATTTGATCGTCGACCACTTTCAATTCCTCGCGCTCGCGCGCGAGGGCGATGATGGTGCTGAAGAAGTTTTGCCGCCGCTACCGAACACCCAACTGGTGCGCAGGATCAAATGGGGCGCGCCGGATGTCGGCGATTGCGCGCTCGCCCGCCAGCTTGGTTTTTCCGTAAGTATTGATCGGATCGGGCGCGTCATCCTCGCGATATGGACGCAGGATGGCGCCTGAGAAAACGTAGTCGGTTGAATAAGTGGATGAGTGCGGCGTGCGCGCGCAGTGCCTCCTCGGCCATGACGCCTGGCGCGCGAGCATTCGTCATCATCGCCAGATCCGGCTCATGCCCGGCGGGATCGACCTGCGTATACGCCGCCGAGTTGACGATGAGATCGGGATGCAGCAGCTCGAATGGTGCGGCGAAGCGCGGCTTCATCGATAAGGTCAAGCGAGGATCGATCAGTCGCGACGATATCGCCTAACAGCGCGAGGGTGTGCCGCAATTCGCGTCCAATCTGTCCCGTCGCGCCGATGAGAAGGATCCTGATAGGAACTCCCTCCGAGGTAGCTGTCGCGTCGATTCAAGCATGACGCCGCGCCGAGTTCGATGACTTTGTAGACCGGCGGGGCTACACTCTCGCGTCGTATGAAATGGCTGTCCGTTCTTTTGATGATCGTGTTCGCCGCGATGTTTCCTTGCGCGGCGCGTGCGTCGTCGGTCAAACCCGGCGATCTGATCACACCCGAGAACGCGTCAGCGGTCGCGGACCTCGTGAGTCCGGGAAACTTCTACCTCGTCAAACAGGGGATGCGGATCAAGATCGCGCCGACCGAGCGACTCGAATGGCCGCCGCCCTACAAGGCGGCAACCGAGAAGTACGCCTCGCAAGTCGGCCTCAATGACAAGGGCGAGTTGCAAAATTACGTTGCGGGCCAGCCGTTTCCGCTGCTCGATCCGAATGACCCGCAAGTCGCAACCAAGGTGATGTGGAATTTCAGCTTCCGTCCGCAATACACCGATGATGCGGACATCCGCGATGTCGAGATCGTGAGTTCGGAGCCGACCGGTGCGGATTCCGTCGAGCATTTCACCATCGGTCATTTTGCTTTTTACAACAACATGGGCCGTACCGAAGTGAATCCGATCCCAACCGACCCGGAAGCGGCCGGCGCCGGCATTCGCTATCGGTTCGGCGCGTTTCCGTTTCTGGAGCCGGAGGATTTGCGCGGCTTCGGCATCATTCGCATCCGCAGCAGAAAACCGGGCGTCGATGACGACGCATGGTATTACAATCCGACTGCGCGGAAGTTGCGCGCGGTCACTGCGCAAAGCCTTTCCGATGCGATGGGACCGGTCGGCATGGGCGGCGGCGGAGGCATGTTTACGAGTGCCTTCACCAAATCGGTGACCTACGCGAACAATCTCGATCCCGATTCCTATTTCGGATTCGCGGCGAAGATCGAAAACTACGACTACAAACTGCTCGGCATCAAGGCGATGCTGGCTTCCGTCGACGCCGAGAACACGCCCGCCAAGCCATGTCAGTTCGACAACAACCGAACCGTGTGTCCGGAAGTATGGCAGGTGCGGCAACTATACGTGATCGAGGCGACCGCGAAGCCCCAGTCGTGGCATCAGAAGCTCGGCAGTTCGGGCGTGCTGATTCCGAAGCGGGTGCTCTACATCGATGCGGAAGGATGGTTCCTTACTGCCTCGGATCAATATGACGACGACGGAAAATTGTGGAAGACCATCGCGACCTTCAACACCTATAGTGACCGGCCGGTGCGCGATGCCAAGGTTGCGATCTATCCTTTCAAGCGAATGTTTCAGACTGCACTGGTCGATGAAGACATCAAGGATGGGTTCTCATCGGTGGTGTATATGCCGGGCCACGAATCCGACGATCATGAGAGCTGGTACATCAACATGGGAATCGTCACGAAGGCGTTTCTCGATCCACATCAGATGCAGAACTTTGCGCACTAACAGCTAGCGATGGAGCCTGCGTAATACTCCGCGTATCGCCCGCAGCAAAATTGGAGGTGTAACACTCTCGACAAGTTCTTGTGTACGCACCTTTAGGTCAAAGGCATCGTTGGAATTCGGTCGCCTTTGGAAGCGGGTATTGCGAGGACGGCGCGAATCGTCCCATGAGGCGGTATAGTAATAGAGTGCAATCGCGCGCCGGGTAGCATTGGAAGGATGGTTAACTGGGTCTGGATGTCCGTGATAGGAGGTCGGCGAGGTACTGAAGATGACGCATCGATTGAACGATGGCACTACGAGTTCAACGCACTTACTCATCGAGTGATCCCATAACTCCAGGCAGCCGCCATATTCTTCCCGCCAATCGCGGTTCAGATAAATCAGCACATTGAGTCGTCGCTCGAGGTTCAGAATCTCGTGATGGTTGAAGTCCGCATGAATATCTAAATGACCGCCAGCTATAACTTCGTGAAGTCCGCCTCCGGCGAAATAAGGATCGGGTATAAGACCTTTGATGCCGGTAAGGTTCTCCAGAAATAAAATCAATGGCGCCGAATTGAATGAATAGAACAGCGACCGCAACGGCGCCGAGAGAGTGTCCGGCTTGAATTCAAACTTTCCTTTCTCCTGATCGCGATCGTAGGAGGTATGCGACAACGAACGTAACGGAAAATCGCCAACACATCGATCGAGAATTTCCTCGCTAAGGAAGTTATCCAGCACGATATGCGGAAAGGGTTGCGCCGATATATAGCGCTCGTGGAATTGTTGGCCGGCATGAGCAGCCTCGGGGCCGAAGAATCCGTAGCGAGAGTCGGTTGTCGATAGGATCATAACCAATCCCATCATTATTTAGCGGCGCCAAGCGAGAATGCGCTCGAAGAGTCGCTTCGCAAATGGAGTCAGCCGAGTACGGTTGTACGCGTCGCCCACTTTTTTGATCGCAGCCGCCTGGGTCGGGTAAGGATGAATCACGCTCGCGATGCTACCTAATCCGAGGCCGGCCTTCATCGCGGTGGTGATTTCGGAAATCAGATCGCCGGCATGACTAGCGACGATCGTCGCGCCGAGGATTTTATCGGTGCCTTGCTGCACGTGAACTTTCACGAAGCCTTCGGTCTCGCCGTCAAGTACGGCGCGGTCGGCTTCCGTCAGTTCCTGAACGAACGTTCCAACCCTGATGCCCTTTTGCTCGGCCTCGTGCGCGTACATCCCGACGTGCCCGATTTCCGGGTCGGTGTAGGTACACCACGGAACGATCAGCGCGCTCGCTTTCGCGCGGCCGAAAAACAGCGCATTGCGAATCGCGATACGCGCGTGCTCGTCGCCGACGTGGGTGAATTTGTAGGGGGAGGCAACGTCGCCGATCGCGTAGATGTGCGGATTGGCGGTCTGCAGGTAGTCGTTCACCTTGATGCCGGTGTTGCGATCGGACTCGACGCCTGCCGCTTCGAGCTTGAGGTCCTCGATGTTGGGCGCGCGTCCTGCGCCGATCAGGATTTCATCAGCGGCGATTTCCTCGCGGCCGGCTTCGCTCCCCGTGACCAGCACTTTGGCAGCGCCGCGCTTTTCGACGCGCGAGATCTTGCAGTTCGTCACGATGCGCACGCCGTCGCGAATCAGCGCTGATTCGATCAGCTTCGCGGCATCGCGATCCTCACGCGTGAGGATTTGCGGCATCACTTCGAGCAGCGTCACTTCGGCGCCGAACCGCCGAAATGCCTGCGCCAGTTCGCATCCGATCGGACCTGCGCCGATGATCCTCAGCCGTTGAGGTAGCTCAGTTAGCGAGAAAACCGTTTCGTTGGTGAGATAGCCTGCCTCGGCGAGGCCCGGAATCGGTGGCGCAGCCGCTCGGGCTCCCGTCGCGATGGTTGCGCGCGCGAAGCGCAACGTCGCGCCATCGACTTCGACACTGTTGCGGCCGGTGAATCGCGCTGAGCCGTGGAACACATCGACACCGAGGCTCTGGAAGCGCGCGGCTGAATCCAGCTTCGACAGATCGGCGCGCAGGGCGCGCATCCGCGCCATCACCGCCGGAAAATCGACGCGAACGCCCTCGGGCACGATGACGCCGAAGCGTTTCGCATCGCGCGCGGATGCCGCCACGCGCGAGGACGCGATGAGGGCTTTCGACGGGACACATCCGAAGCTGAGGCAGTCGCCGCCCATCAGATCGCGCTCGATGAGCGCCACCTTCGCACCGAGGCCCGCGGCGCCCGCCGCCGTCACGAGGCCGGCCGTCCCCGCACCGATCACCACCATGTTGTAGCGAGGCGCGGGGGTGGGATTTTTCCATCCGTCGGGCCGCACGTTCGCGAGCAGCCGCAGGTTGTGCTCGTCGAGCGGCGCGATCGCTAGCGCCTCGTGTCCCATGAAGTCCTCCTAGGAAGCTGGACCGAGTTGAGCGTTCTCTTTTAGCGCGCGCGACGCGATGCGGCTTGCATATACCGCGACCGCAACCGTCGCAGCGAGTCCCACGATGTTGAGCGCCCACTGCGCCGGCGTGCGATGCGAATTGCCCACGGTCGCGAGATTGCCGCCGATCGATCCGATGTAGACGTAGAGCACGGTGCCGGGCGTGATGCCGATCCACGTCGCGAGCGCGTAGTCGCGCAGCGTCACCGCCGTCAGTCCGAAAGCGTAGTTGAGCAGGTTGAAGGGAAACACCGGCGACAGCCGCGTGAGCAGGACGATGTTCCATCCTTCACGCCCGACCGCATTGTCGATCGCGGCGAACTTCGGATTGCCTTCAAGTTGCCCGCGGACCCAATCGCGCGCGAGGTAACGTCCGATCAGGAAGGCCGCGATCGCCCCGATGGTCGCGCCGATCGAAACGAGGATCGCGCCACGCAGTAGTCCGAACACCACACCTGCTCCGATAGTCAGGATCGAGCCGGGGACAAACAGGATCGCGGCAAGAATATAGAGGATAATGAAGATCAACGGCGCGAGCGGACCCAAGTCGCGGATCCGATCGAGCATCGCAGAGAAAACTTCGCCGAGGTGGAAATGGCGTCCGAGCACGATCAGTGCGGCAATCGCGACGGCGATGAGAATCACTTTGGGCTGGAAGAAGGCTCGCATGTCGGCACTTTTCTAAGCGCCTCGGTAATGTAAAGGTTGGAAGAGTGAGTGTACAAGAACATAAATCGCACGCGCGCACACATCTGAAGGTTGGAGTGCTGACGGCCAGCGATACGCGCACGCTCGAGAACGACAAGAGCGGCCAGCTCATCAGGCAGATATTCGAAGCTGCGGGACATCGCGTCGAGTTTTACGAAATCGTGCCCGACGAGGCCAATGTCATCGCGGACGTTATCGCCGAAAACATCGGCAACCTGGATGCGCTGGTGATCACCGGAGGTACCGGCGTCGCGCCGCGCGACTGCACCGCCGACGTCGTCAAGAAGATGCTTACGACCGAGCTGCCAGGATTCGGCGAGCTGTTCCGCATGCTGTCGTATCAGGAAATCGGATCGGCGGCGCTAGCAAGCCGCGCGATTGCGGGCATGCGCAATGGAAAATTCATCGCCGCGCTCCCCGGCTCGACTGGCGGATGCCGTCTCGCCATGGAAAAATTGATCCTTCCCGAGATTGGCCACTTGGTCGACTTGGCAAATCCCATCGCGAATCCGAAATGAATCGCATCACCATCAAGCTGTTCGCGACCTTGCGCGAACGCGCGGGCGCGTCCGAGCTGACGCGCGAATATCCCGACGATGCGACCGTCGCGCAGATTTGGGTGCGGCTGAAGGCCGAATTCCCCGCGCTTGAGGGGCATCGCGATGCGGTCCGCTTCGCGGTCAATCAGGAATACGTCGAAGACGATTATCGTCCGCGCCCGGGCGACGAGATCGCGTTCATCCCGCCGGTCAGCGGCGGCTCCGATGCGCCATGGGCGATCGGCCCGATTCGAATAGTTCGCGATCGCGTCGACGTAGCCGCTCTGGAAGCCGCTGTCGCCGATCCGAGGGCCGGCGCGATCTGTACCTTCGTCGGCACCACGCGCGAGAACAACGTCGGGCGCAAGGTGCTGCGCCTGGAGTATGAGGCCTACGAGGCGATGGCGCTGTCGGAGATTCGCAAGCTCGCGATCGACGCGACGCAGCGCTGGGACATCACGCGCATAGCGATAACGCATCGGATCGGCGTGGTGGAGATCGGCGAAACGTCGGTGGCGATTGCGGTGTCGGCGCCCCATCGCGCCGAAGCGTTCGAGGCGTGCCGCTTCGCGATCGATACGCTCAAGGAGATCGTGCCGATCTGGAAGAAGGAACACTTCGAAGGCGGCGAGGTGTGGATCGGATGTCAGACTTCGCATCCACCACACGCACACGCGGCAAAATAGCGAGCCGATTTCGCATCAAGTATAATTTGGAGGCTTATTGACCTCTCGGACAGGCTTCTATATCTCCTCAAGGAATGCCATTAGGCCAAACTGTGGTTGAAAAAATTATTCTCGCCGAGCCACGTGGGTTTTGTGCCGGTGTCGACCGGGCGGTTGAAGCCGTCCGCAGCGCCCTGCGCGCATACGGACGCCCGCTCTACGTGCGTCATCAGATAGTCCACAACCGCTTCGTGCTGGAGGCGCTCGAGCAGGAGGGCGCGATTTTCGTCGAAGGTCTCGATGAGGTCCCGGAAGGCCAGCGCGTGATTTTCAGCGCGCATGGCGTTTCGCCCAGCGAATGGGATCACGCCAAGGATCGCGGCCTGCGCGTCATCGATGCGACCTGCCCTCTCGTGACGAAGGTTCATCTCGAAGTCGAGCGCTACGCCACCGAAGGCCGCACCGTTGTGCTCGTCGGCCACGCGGGTCATGAAGAAGTGAAGGGCACCCTTGGCGTCGCGCCCGGCAAGGTCGTGCTGGTCGGCAGTGTCGATGAAGCCGAGAAAGTTCAGCTTCCGAATCCCGAGCGCGTCGCCGCGGTGACGCAGACCACGCTCAGCATCGATGATACCCGCGACATCCTTGAAGTTCTCAAGCGCCGCTTCCCCAAGATGGCGACGCCGAAGACCGACGACATCTGCTATGCGACTCAGAATCGTCAGAACGCGGTGAAGGAACTGGTCCAGCTTAGCGAGGCGATCCTGGTGGTCGGTTCCAAGCAAAGTTCCAATGCGAATCGCCTGGTCGAGGTCGCGCGGACGCGCGGCGCGCGCGCGTTCCTCATCGATTCGATGGCGGATGTCGAGCCCGAGATGCTCGCCGGTGTGAAGTCGCTGGGGCTGACGGCGAGCGCGTCGTCGCCCGAGTGGCTGGTCGAGGAGATCATCGGCGCATTCAAGAGTCGCGGCGCCTCGGTCGAACTGCTCAGCGTCGCGAAGGAGCGCGTGCATTTCCCGCTTCCCATGACCGCCGATTAACGATGACCGCGGACTGAGCTTTCCCGAAGTTGTGATGCGCTCGATTACCACCGAATGAGGGAGGCTTCAGTCGTCATCTGAGGCGAAGAAAAAACGAATGTCCTTATATTTCAAGTACTTAGTGGCTTTGTTTTGTCATTTTTCGTGATTGCGAATCTTCCCCGAAACGACGACGGCGCCCGATGAGGGCGCCGCATTTCCAATTATATCAGATAAAGAGAACTTTAGTATGAAATATCTGATTCTAGACGGCCCCCCCTATCCAACGGATCGTGCGACGTTTGTTTATCGCGGTACGGATCGGAAGTGGCCACCCTACAGCAAAGAAGTACCGCACGATCATGAGATCAACGAGTTGTGGTCTTGGTCTGCGGAAGAGAACGTGAGATTTGCGGCGCTTCGCGATCTTGCGAAAGCGCGACGATACGCGCAACTCGCCAATGAGTATTTTCCCGGGATGAATTTCGAGGTAATTGGGATAACCGAGGACAATGAACCGGCTCCAGAGGGTGCACAATTCCTGGGTTATGATATTGGTGGAGGAGCGTCCCTCATCTTTTTGACGGCATTGCCGTTAGTACCTGGCGATAACGAAAGTGACGATCCGGCGGTTGTACTGGATGCTCTCATCAGCCGCCACTTCCAGCCGCGGCTCAACGAGTTCGGACTCTTCCCAACCTACGATGACGCGGCGAATTGTCGTCGCGCGATGATAGCGGTGCAAAGCTTCCGTCCGAACTTCTATGAAGGAGGAAGCCTCGATCACTTCAAGAAACAATTCGAGGTCACGGGCGTGTATCTCATTTCCGACACGAAGTGACGCTCGGGGGAGGGTCCCCCGCGCGACCGGAACTCCAGCGCGGCAGGGTTGACAATCCGCGTCAGTCAAATAAAAACTCAACCGACATTGCACGGTTGGGGAAACCTCGGCCCGCTCGAAAAGGAAACTACTGATGCGAACGAGAACTTCGCGCGCGCTTGCCCTCGCGCTCCTCGCGATCGTTGTTGGCGCCGGATGCTCTCCGGCCAAGAGGCATTACAACAAGGCCGAGGACCTGCTCGGAAAGTTTCAAGGCGGCGATCACGACATGAACCTCGTCAAGGAGGCGCAGAGCGAGCTTCGCGAGGCGGTCAAGGCCGACCCCAACCTGACCGATGCGCACAAGTCGCTTGCCAACGTCGACGAAGTCCTGCACGACTATGACGAGGCGGGCGCGGAATACATGGCCGCCTCCGCACTCGATCCGACCGACCAGCGGCTGCGCGGCAAGGCGAGTTACTATCGGCATCTGAAGCAGCTCACCAAGCAGGCCGACACCGCACTCGATACCATCAAGTCGGGCGACGTGACCGAGGGCATGGGTGATCTGAAGGGCGCGCTGCAGGAGGCCGGCAGGGCGAATCTATCCAAGGCGACCATCGATCACATGATCGATGATTTGCGCCAGGGCGTCGCCGCGGTCGTTCAGCAAGGCGATCAACAGGCGCAGCAGCAGAAGTACCTCGACGCGATGAAGACCTACGACCAGGCGGTGCGTGGATATATGCTCCTCGCGCTGGCGACTCGCCAGCAGACGCTGGATCCCGCGGTCGATGCGGTAATGCATAACGCTGGGCAGGTGGCGACCAAGGGCGGCCCGCAGGCATCGCAGATGCTCTCGACGCTGCTCAACGACGTACTCACCTTCGATCCCGACGACAAGACGGCCAACATGGAGCTGGCGCAGTTGTCATTGCATGAGAGCCCGCCGGACTACTCGACTGCGGCCGATCTGATGGAGCGCGCGGGCGCACCAGATGCTGAGGTGAAAAAGCTTCGCGCCGCCGCAAAGAAACACCGCTAGCGCCGTCGGCTCCTGAAGCGCCCAGGCGCGCGGCCGTGGCGAAGAAGCCGAAGCCGGAGCGCAAGGGGCTGATGGAGCGGCGCGCCTATATCGCGCTCGAGGGTCCGATCGGCGTCGGCAAGACCACCCTCGCGCAGGTGCTCGCGCGCGAACTCAATGCGCGGCTGATTCTCGAGGATGGCGAGCAGAACCCGTTTCTCGCCCGCTTCTATGAGGATCCCGAGAAGTACGCGATTCCTGTCCAGCTCTACTTCCTGCTGACGCGCTACAATCAACAGCGCGAACTGGTGCAGCGTCCGCTCCTGGAGCAGGCGACGGTCGCGGATTATCTCTTCGCGAAGGATCGCATCTTCGCCAATCTGAACCTCGCGCCGGATGAGCTGGTGCTCTACGAACAGGTCTATAAGCTGCTCGATTCGCGGATGGCGAAGCCCGACCTGGTGGTGTATCTCCTCGCGCGCGTCGAGGTGTTGGCGGAGCGCCTGCGGCGTCGCAATCGCGATTTCGAGCGCGACATCAGCTACGAGTATCTGGAGCGGGTATCGACGGCATACCGCGATTTCTTTTTCTATTACGATGAAGCGCCGCTGCTCGTCGTCGATACATCGGAGATCGACTTCGTGAACAATCCGAATGACCTCGCCGATCTGATTCGCGAAATCGATCGCGCGGGGCAGGGCACGCAGCATTACGTGCCTCGCAAGGGGTGATTTGATCGTGCCGACTGCGGTTCGCGAACCGCCCCTACCCAGATATGCTTACCCGCGGCTAGTGGAATGCGCTTCTCACGTCGAAATTCGAGATCCTTAATTGCTCATGGGCGTATCGGCAAAGACGGAAGAATCACGATTCCGGCGACCATCCGGCGCAAGCTCAAACTTCGAAGGAGAGACGTGCTGATATTCGAAGAACTAAACGGTGTGGTCATGATTCGAAAGTCAGCTCGCACGATCGATGCCTTCACGCGTGCGCTCGAATCGACGCTGTCGGAATGGAATTCACCCGAGGACGAAGAAGCCTTCCGTGATTTGTAGCAATCCGCTCTAATGCCCGCCACTCGCCGTACCCCATAGCTCCCGCAATCGCTGGTCGCGGCCGCAGTTGTAGCGATAAAATTTGTAGCGGACCGGCTCCTTCAAATAGAAATCCTGATGATAATCTTCCGCCGGCCAGAACGTTGATGCCGCGACGATCTCAGTAACGATCGGATCCTTGAATGGCTTGGTTTCCTCGATCTGCTTCTCCGATTCTTTCGCCTCGCGCTCCTGCTCCGCGCCGTGGAAGAAAATCGCGGTGCGGTACTGATGCCCCACGTCGCAGAATTCGCGATCAGTCGAGGTCGGATCGATGTTGTGCCAGAACACGTCCAGCAGCTTCTGATAGCTGACCTTTTTCGGATCGAAGCTGATCTCGATCGATTCCGCGTGGCCGGTGCCGCCGTCGGAAACTTCCTCGTAGGTCGGATGCTGCTTCTCGCCGCCGGTATATCCAACGACCGTCGAAACTACGCCGGGAATGTGATCGAACGCCGGCTGCATGCACCAGAAGCATCCCCCGGCGAAGGTCGCCGTCTCGAGGCCCGGTGCCGATGCGTCGGCGGCCTGCGCGCGACATATCGAGGTCGCGAGCATCACGGTCGCGATCATTGCAGTTGCGAGGAAAAACCGCCTTCGAAAGTTCATTCGTCCTCCTGCGCGAAGCGCCTCATATAGTACAACGCGATGGAGATGGCGGCGGTTCCTCGACGCCGCATCGAGTCACGCCTTCTGGGTGAACTCGCCTTCGATCGCGTCGGCGAGCTTGAAATCCTTCTCCGTGATACCGCCCTGATCGTGCGTCGTCAGCGTGAACGTGATGCGCCGGTAATTCACCAGCATGCCGTCCGGATGATGGTCCATCTGCTCGGCAATTTCCGCGATGCGATTGATGAAGCGGATGCCGTCCATGAACTCCTTGAAGGTGTACTGCTTCGCGATGGTGTCGCCTTTGCGCTCCCATCCGGGCAAAGTCCGGAGTTTGGCGGTGATTTCGTCGGGATTGAGTTTGGGCATGATGGTTCACCTGCGCGGTTGATGTTGCCTCGATTATACGCCTCGCGACGCCTGTGGTATGAATCATTCAAAATGGCATTCCATGCCAACGGGGCACTGCGCTACCCAAGCGTCACGGCGCTCCCGTTGGTCGCGAACAAGGAGATCGGTTCATGGCGAACAAGATTGTCGACGAAGAAGCCCGCAAACAAATCGGTACGACCGGCGAGGCCCGCAGCTACGATGTCGAGCGCGGCGCCATCCGCCGCTTCGCCGAGGCGATTGGCGATCCCAATCCGCTGTTCAACGACGAGAAGGAGGCGCGCCACGTCTTCGGCGGCATGGTCGCGCCGCCGACGTTCTGCCGCTCGATGGGCTCGCCCATCCCCAACGTCCATCTGAAGGGGCTCGGCGCGGAATTTCGCGGCCTCGACGGCGGCTCGGATTGGGAATATTTCCAGCCGATTCGCCCGGGCGATCGCATCACCGTGCAGTCGAAGCTGGTCGACCTGCGCGAATCTGAAGGACGCCTCGGCCCGATGATCTTCACCACCATCGAGACCACCTACACCAACCAGTTCGGCGAGCTGTGCGTGACGCAGCGCTCGACCGGAATCCGTTACTAGGGAGCATCACCATGGCGAAGCAGCGATATTTCGAAGATGTCGAAGTCGGCACCGAGATCGGTCCGCTGGAGAAGAATCCCACCACGCAGCAACTCGTGAAGTATGCGGGCGCATCGGGCGATTTCTATCAAATCCACTACGACAAGGATTTCGCACTCGCGAACAAACTCCCCGGCGTCATCCTGCATGGCGCGCTGAAGAATGCGTTCCTCGGCCAGCTCGCGACCGACTTCGCGGGCAACCACGGATGGGTCAAGAAGCTCGGCGTGCAGTATCGAGGCATGGATCAGCCGGGCTCAAAGGTTGTGTGTCGCGGCCGCGTCAGTAAGAAATATGTGGAGGGCGGCCATCATATGGTCGATTGCGAAATCTGGCTGGAGAACGCGAAGGGCGAGAAGACCACGCCCGGCACCGCGACCGTGGTCCTGCCCTCGAAAACTGTCCACTAAGGAAATTTGTTGATGCCGATAAGGCGGCAGTATGCGCCTCGCGAAGTCAGTGCGGCCGATCTTCGGGTCGGCCGCGTTGATTCCCACTACGAGAAAATCCTCGTGCGCCTGCTCGCCGCGCATGCGATGGCGGAAAAGCTTACAGCATTTGGCTACGAGCGCGCGCTTCAGACCTGCGACGATCCTGCGCTGAGACCCACCATCGAGAAAAACCTGATCGAAGAGAGCAAGCATGCGCGGCTGGTATATCGTGCGCTCGCAGAGTTGGGCGTCAGCGAGAAATCCGCCGATCGCATGATGCTCCCGCTGATGAAGGCGCCCTCGTTCGAGGCGCCGCGCTTCTTCGCCGAGAAGGCCAGCGGCGAGATCGACCTGCTCATGGCGGCGCTCGCGCTCGACATGACCGGGCTGCTGATGATCGGCGAGAACTACCAGGAATCGAGTTACGCGCCGCATAGCCGCGCCGCCGAACTCATTATGGAGGACGAAGCCGACCACGAGGTGTTCGCCTCCGAGCTGCTGGGCGATGCGGTTCAGAAATTCGGCAAGAAGGAAGTGCAGGCGGCGCTGCGGCAATGGCTTCCGCGTGCGGTCAACTTCTTCGGGCCGCCGGGCAGCGGTTTCACCTACGATTGCATTCGCTATGGACTAAAGGCGCGCGACAATCAGGAACTCGCCGACATGTATGTCACGGTGCTGGAACGGCGCGCCGATTCGCTAGGGTTGAAGCTGCCGGAACTCTCGCCGAGCTACCCGCATCGCGCGATTTAGCGTTCATCCTTCTTGAAAGCTTTGATGCCTAGCTTCACGAGCTTTAAGGCCCGCTTGGGTCCGAAACGTCCGAGCGGCTTGAACTTCTTCCCGCGGCGCTCGTTGTAGTAAATGAAGAACTGCTCGATTTCGTCGATCACCTTCTTATCCAGCGCCGCTATTGATTTGACTTCGCTATGAACGTGAGCATGAGTCGCGACTGCAATGAGTCGATCGTTGCGGAATTTCGTGCCATCCACTTCCGTCTGCTGAGCCTCGATCACTCCAATCAATCGCGCGGTAAGCACGCATCCTACCGATGTTGGTTCATCGAGTAGAACCATGACATCGAGTGGGTCGCCGTCTTCGCCAAGGGTCGAAGGAATGAAGCCGAACTCATTGGGAAAGGCCAGCCCTTCCGCAAGGACATGCGCGAGCTTGAATGCTGCTAGCTCAGGGTCATAGTCGTACTTGTTGCGGCTTCCCTTAGGTGTCTCGATGACGACATTGAGATCCTTGCTCTCGGCATCGAAGGTCTTCAACGTGGTAAGGTTATTTTTCAAGGTATAAGAACCTACGTATTCCCGGCTTTGCGAGCTTCTTCTCGGGCGGCGAGCTTCTGTACCGATCGTTCCCTCATCACGGCAAGGTTCTCAGCAAGGTTTGCCAGTTCCTTATCGGATAGCTCTTCCAGGTTCATGAAAAGATTACGTCCTTTGCTGACGCGAATCAGTTCATCCAGCTTGAGATGGATAGCGCGCGCATCGCGATTTTGCGTGTTCTGGATCAGAAAGACCATCAGGAAAGTAATGATGGTCGTGCCCGTATTGATCACGAGTTGCCAGGTATCCGAAAAGTGAAAGAGCGGCCCGGTTGAGAGCCATACGAGAATAAGAGCCAGCGCTCCGACAAATACCCAGACCGAACCCGCAACCTCGGCAGTCCAATGCGCGAGGTGCCGAAACAACTCGCGCGGCTCTTGGATAATCGGAGCCTGATGCCCGGCTGTTTGATCGCGAAGCTTAGCGCCGTTCTCTGTGTCACTCATCGAGTCACGCTGATGTGACTAGGCCCAAAGGGGGCGCAGTCGTACATAGGACTGACGAGATTCGCAGCCACCGCATTCATCGCACGAGGACGGTTTGTACGCTGTCAGTCGGAGACTTAAGCGGCCGCGCGCAATGCGAGGCCGCGTGCGATCGAGGTGAATTCGCTGCCGGTGCGGATTTTCTCGGCGCCGAAAGTCCTCGCGAAGATCCTCCTCACGATCGGCACGAAGGAGGAACCTCCAGTCAGGAAGACGCTGTCGATGGATGCGGGCAGAACTTCGGCCGATGCGAGCACGCGCTCGACGCATTCCGCGATGGCGCGCAGCTCGCGAGCGATCCAGCTTTCGAATGCTTCGCGCGTAGCGGGCTTTTCGATCAACACGTCGTGATCGGCAAAGCGGAACAGCGTCGAGTCCGCATCGGAAAGGGCCAGCTTGGTTTGTTCCACCGACTTGAACAGCAGGTAGCCGAGGTCATTTTCGATGATATGGATCAGCGCGCTGACTTTTTCCGGCGCCATCGACTGATGCTCCAAGTCGCGCAACTTGTTCATTGTCGTCGGCGCCTTCAGGAACGAGAGAAAATGCCAGCGCTCCATCTGCGCGTAGAACCACGTCGGCATCGGCAGGACCTGACCATAAGGCGAGCGGTACTGCGAGCCGCGTCCCAGTTCCGGCGCGACCAGGCGTCGCACGATTTCGCCGTCGAATGCATCGCCTGCGATCGCGACGCCGTCATTGGCGAGTATCTCATGCCGATCGTGCGATGACGTAGCGGTGGGAGGACGCAGACGCACGATAGAAAAATCGCTGGTGCCGCCCCCGAAGTCCGCGACCAGGATCAACTCCTCGCGCGCGATGGTCGAGGCATAGTGATACGCGGCGGCGACCGGCTCGAATTCGAAGGTGATGTCCTTCCATCCCGCGCGGCGAATCGCGGCGCCGAGGCGAGTGGTCGCGAGTTCGTCGTCGGCGTCATTCTGCGCGGACGAAAAATGTACCGGCCTCCCGACCACGACACGCGGCGGCAGCTCGCCGAATTGTTCCTCCGCCACTTTGCGCAAGCGCTTGAGAATCGGCGTGATGAGATCCTCGAGCGAATAGAGATCGCCCATGATGTCGGTGGAATGAAAGAGCCGGTCGGCGAGAAACGACTTGAGCGACTGGATGAGAACGTCCGTTGGCGCCCGATGCGATGTAGTTGTCGATCGCCTCGCCGCCGACGCTGAGGCGCGGCTCATCATCGTGCGGATCGGCCGCGAAGAAGAGAATCGATCGCATCGTCTCGGAGCGGGCGCGTTGCGGTCCGGCGGGAAAGCTCGCGAGTGTGATCGAGCCGTCGCCGGCGACCTGAGCGATCGCGCTATTGGTAGTTCCGAAATCGAGTCCGAGTGCTTTCGCGTTCATGCCGATCACCATCGCGTTGTGAGCGCGCAATGATGATCGGGCATCGAAATCTTGTCAACGTCGACCGCTTTGCGGTAACCTGATCAAGCCTTCGGGATAGCTGCGATTTTGTAAATCCGCGGCCTAGTTCAACGCGAGCACGCCGCTCAGGTTTTTTTTCGGAATATAGTCGCGAGTTACTTTCCAGCCGCTGCGAAGCGATAGTCGTCGGCATCCGGCCGGGCGCGATCGCTGCGAAGCGTGCGCACGTCGCGCAAGGCGAGGCGCCGCTCACCGACCAGCTCACTTGGCTCGAGCTGGCGGCCGTCGCTATCGAGAAGCTGAAAGCGATAGAAGTCCCCGGGGTCGCCATAGCGCATGCATGCGGCGCCGAGCACGCGTCCCGCGGTCAGTTCCGCGCCGATGTGGAACTCCGTGTCCTCGAACAGAATCGTAGCCATACAGTCCCTCCCCTTAATCAAGACTGTTGCAAATCGGGACACCGAACGTGTTAATCAACGCAAGTTGTGTATAGCTGTTGCACGTCAGCGTCATTGTTGTAGCATTTAAGCATATTCTGATGGATCTGCATAGTACCAAAAGTAACTGCGCTGCTACATTTTGCTATGTCGACACCCTCGGGTGTGTTTACAGCATCGTCACTATGATACAACACGTTTAGTCATGCCTATTGACACAGTGTTATGATTAAACTAAATGTAGTTGCACGCGACTTTTTGTAAGATCAAGCCGGCTTCGATCAGGACCGCGAGTCAAAGAATCTGCTTCGTAAAGCGGGGAGCTGAAAGCTCTCTGGACCAGGGCCGTAGGCTCCCCGCCTCCCCCATCTGAATCAGAAGAACCAGCCGTTGTCCGACGCCGATTTGAATAGCGCGCCGACGTATTTCTCCAGCTCCACGTTGAACTTGAAGATTACGTGATCGGAGCCGCGGGTCAGCCCGAATCCGGGCCCGACATTGTATTCGATGCCGTTGGAAAACGCGCCCCATAACACCGGGAAGATGTAGTGCTGTTGCTGATGGATCGGATCGTTGTCGTCGATGTTGCCGGGCGCGCCGTAAAATTCGATTCCCGGCGACAGCTCGCGCATCCAGCGGTAGTAAATTGCGCTCGCGTAACCGAACTCGAAGCCCTTGTTCTTGTCGGGTCCGACGAAGATCGGTTTCTCGAACTGCGCGTTTACCGTAAAAGAAAAACGCCCGATGTCTTTCTCGATGATCGGGCGCATCTCGAGTTCCAGCTCGTCGTCGTCGAATTGCGGAGTCTTGTGCCACTCCAACTCGAGGTACCATCCGAGGTTCACCGGTAGCGTCTCCTCGTCGAACAGATGCCCGCGCAGGCGATACTTCGAGCCCGCGTACCAGTAACCGTGACCCGGGACCTGCGCCATGTTGAGGTACGCCGCGGCCTCGATACGATCCGTCAATCCGTAGGTAAGTTCGTACTGATTGTACCAGACGCCATGGCTTGGGAAGGTGCCCGCCGCGGTGCCCTCGCCGCCCTGATGATGTCCATTGGCGACGACCGCGTTGTCGGTCTCGAGTTCGACCACCCCGGGACCTTCGGTCGCGTAGGGATAAACCTCGAACTCCCACGGATCTACCTGCGCATCGGCGCGCGATGCGAATGCGAACATTGCCGCTCCGAGAGCCAACGTGAGAGTGATCACTCCGCGAAGCCGGTTCCTCATTGCGATGCTCCCTCGCGCTTTTCCTCGGTTTCGATTGATTGGACGACCCAGTCCTCGAGTACTTGGCGATCGGTGTCGCTGAGCCGCGCGAGCGAATGCACAGGCAGGTAGTACCAAAGCGGCATCGTGCCGTTGTGCATGACTTTGTCGATGTTGCGCAGTTTGCGTATAGCGGTTTCGGGGTCGTCGGTGTATTTGTCCCAGGTCGAGAAGTTGATGTGCCCGCGCCCGCGATTTACGTCGCGAATCACCAGCCATGAGACCGGCGCGACCTGCGCATACCAGGGCCATCGCGTCTGGTTGGAATGGCAGTCGTAGCAAGAGCGGTGCAGGATCGATTCGACCTGCGGCGGCGCTGCGACATCTTGCGTGATCGGCGGATTTTTTCCCGACATAGGCACCAACTGGATCAGCACACACACGACCGCACTTGCGGCCACTATCTTTTCGATGCGGCGCATCTTTGTTCGCGACTATGGATTGGCGCTAGCGCGCGAGCCCGAAGCTACTGCGCGGTGATGGTTCCTTGCGCCACCTCATGATGGAAATCGTCGAAGAAGTGATACTGCCCGGGATCAAGCTTGGGCAGGTTCACCGTGATGGTCTGGCCGGGTTGCACTACCCGCTCGCGGTTGAGCTCGAAGCTTTCGAATTCGATTGCCGAGGCGCCCTCATTGGTCACCGTAATTTTGAAGGACTTGCCGGCGGGGACGTTGAAGGCGGCCGGCTCAAAGTGGCCATTCGCCCACTTGATCTGCGGCGGCGTGTCGTCAGCATCAACCGCAGGTGAAAACGCCATGACGGCGGCGAATCCGGCAGTCGCTGCGAGCAGTGCGAATTTTCGGCAATCGAAAATGTTAGTCCCCATAGGAACGGATGATAATGAGAATGATTCTCAATTGCAAGCGGAACGCGATGACAACCATCGCATCGGTGAGTCCTTACAACCCTTTTCCGCTGACCAAATTTCAGCGCCCTGAACTGTCTCTCACTTAAGCACGGTTACTTTCGCGATGCGCTTGCAGAGTTGGGCATTCGTGATGCTCACTTGTTCTTGTAGAAGGTGAAAGGCCATGAAAGCGAAAATTTTGCGCGTCATCCAAGGGTCGATGCTGCTGGTCGGAGGTTGCGCCCTGAGCGGATGTTTCGGGCCGGGGCCGTACTACGGCGCCGGCCCGGGATACGCACCCGGCTATGCCTATGCTCCCGGGTACGTCGCACCATATCGCGGCGGGCCGGTTTACTATCCGCCGGTGGGCAGACCCGAATCCGGCTACTATGTCCCCGGCCGCGGACCGGTGCATTACTACAATGGCGGCGAACATGCTTGGGAGCCCGGGCACGCAGCGCCCGGACGCGAGGTTGCTCCGGAGCATCGCGAGGAGCATCACTAGACGTCGTGCCGGATGCGCATCGCGCTAGTGACTTGCGAGAGCGGTCACATCGATCTTCTGTGAGACGATTTTCTGCTCCGCATCTTTCGAAGCCGAAAGCGCGTCGGGTGGAATCTTCGCGAGCAACGCCGGATTGTAGACGACTTTCACTTCGCCGTCTTTCATCCCCAACTCGATCATCGCGGGATGAAAACTTCCGCCCTTGATCTGCGTCGCGAGACTGAGAAACGCATGCGGGATGTCCGTCACCGCACTCGCGAGGACAGTGTCGGGAATGATGTCGTTCTGATTGCGATTCGCGCCGAATGCGAAAATCTGCCGCTGATGCGCCGCCTGAAAAACTCCCAGTCCCGCCGCGTCCGCATTATGGAAGAGCAGATCCGCGCCTTGACTTATCTGCGCGAGCGCGGCTTCCTTCGCCGCGCCCACATCGTCAAAGCTGCCGGTGAAGCTGGTCAGCATCCGTCCGCCCGGACGCGCGGAAAGAAATCCCAGCTTGAACCCATTGAAGGTCAGATGAATCGCCGGTAGCTCGATCCCTCCAATGCATCCGACTACGCCGGTCTTCGTCATCTTCCCGGCGAGCACTCCTTCGACATAGGCCGCTTCCTCGATCTTGAAGGTGACCGACGCGACGTTGGCCGACGATGCGCTGCCCGAGGTAACTATGAAATACGTCTGTGGGAAGGATTTACCTACTTTCAGTGCGGTATCGGTATATTCGAAGCCGTGCGCGAACACGACGCGAAATCCCCGCGAAGCGAAATCGCGCATAGCATCTTCGAAGTCGGCCGGCGATGTCGTCTGCACCATCGCGGTGTCGGCGCCCAGCGTATTCTTGATGAGTTGCAATCCATCGAATGCCGCGGCGTTCCATCCGGCGTCACTGACCGGCCCGGGGGTGAGAAGCGCGACGCTGAAAACATCTTTTGACGGCGCGGTGGCCTGATTGCTGCGGCATCCGGCGAGGCCCGTCGAGATAGCTACGGCCAGAAGAAATAAGATGGATTTAGCTGACATTTGGGGCAAGCTGGTCCGATGAATCAGTCGAGTTGGCATAGATGCGGCAATTCTAACCGGCATTAATTCGTTGACTAGATGAGCGCATCATTGTATTCGATAATCCTGTCCGGAATCGGGGAGCATGTTTCCGGACCTTACTGGTCGCGAAGAGGGGAGACTGAGACTTGGTTGGGAAGCATCGCCGAATGCGGGCGTGTATGCGCATTATTTTGGCGACGGGCTGTGCCTGTCTGTTCGCCCTCACGTTGAGCCACCGCTCGGCGCGCGCCGAAACGGAAGTCTTCTCTCGTCCTCCTTCTCTCGAACCGCAAATTAGTTTCTGGGTCGATGTCTTCACCGCATACTCGTACCGCGATTTCGTTCTCGTCGATCGCGATGATCCCTACAAGCTTTATCAGGTCTACCACCTGCCGGGTGACGGCTGCCCCAGTCGCGACGAAATCGAGTGGGCCAACAACTATCTCAAGAACAAATACAGCACTATCCTGATGCGCCTCGCGTCAGGCCGCGACCCGATGGGCGAAGATGAGCGCCGCGTCGCCGAGATGTATAAGGGCCGCTCTGCTTATGCGTTGCGTCTCGCCGCGGACAACCTGCGTGTGCAGGAAGGCCTGAAGGAGCGCTTCCGCGAAGGGCTTCTGCGCAGCAAGTATTATCGGCCCACGATGGAGAGGATTTTCAAAAGCGCGGGCCTGCCGGTCGAGTTGGTCACCCTCGCGCAGGTTGAGTCGGGATTCGAGCGTGGCGCGCGCTCCAGTGCGGGAGCGCTCGGGATATGGCAGTTCACTCGCGCCACCGGCAAGCACTACATGACGATTCGCGGCCGTCACGACGATCGGCTCAATCCAAGCCGCGAGACCGAGGCCGCCGCGAAACTCCTGCGCTCGAACTACGACACGCTGGGCGATTGGCCGCTCGCCATCACCGCTTACAATTACGGAACCGCCGGAACCGCACGTGCCGCCGAGGAATGCGGCAGCGATTACTGCAAGATGCTGCGGACCTACAACGGGCCGCATTTCGGCTTCGCGGTGAAGAACTACTACGCCGAATTTCTAGCCGCTCTGCAGGTTCACGAGTACGAGGACAAATATTTCCCCGGCATCGAGAGCGAGCCCGCGATCGTTCCGCCTCCGATGCCGGTGCGCACGATGCACTCCGCACAACTTCTCCAGGTCAGCGCGCCCATGCGCCACCACAGGCGCCATCACGCGAAGAGACATCACGCGCACGTCGCGTGAGCTTCATCCTCCCTTCGAGGCGGCCTCGGCGACTTTCGTCGACGGACTGATCGCGCGATAGCTCGGTCGCGCGCGCAATCGATTCAAGTACTTCTCGACGCGCGGAAAATCCGCGAGCGACGGCTTGTCGACTTCGAGCACCATCGCCACCGCCATCATCGGCGTATCGGCGAGCGAGAACTCTCCGCATAGAAATCCATCGCCTGATTCCGCGAGCAGCTTCTCGATATACGGCAGGTCGCGCTTGCGCAGCATCTCGCGCCCGCGCTCCATCGCCGCGCCGTCGCGCTTGGCGGGGTCGCTCCAATACGGCATCCAGATGAGCGGGATGCTGCCGATGAGCATCGCCTCGTCGACGAAATTCTCGGCCTCGCGCACGCGCGCCCGCGCGATGACATCGGTGGGCATCAGCGCGGGTTTCGGATAGCGCTCTTCGAGGTACTCGCCGATAACGGTCGAGTCGAAAAGCGTGCGCCCGTCGTCCTCGAGATATGGAACCTTGCCCAAGGGATGACGCGCGAGCATCTCGGGCGGCTTCTTCCACAAATTTCCCGTCGGCAGATTTTCGATGCGGTACTTCATGCCCTTCTCTTCGAGCGCCACCTTGGTCTTGGAAGCATGAGTGGAGCGCAGCGTGGCCCACGGATAGTCGCGTTCCGTCGTGTACAGAATGATCATGGTCGTCTCCGATTTCCGGGAATCATCAAAGCCGTTTCGGTCTGTTATCCTAGTATAGATGGCGAACGTCCAACGATTGCCCGCCCCCAGCAGTCTCACGCGCAAGCTCGAGGCGACGCTGGGCGATGCGGACCTCGCGCGGCGCGCGATGCGCCTCGCGCACGACCATGCGCCCGATGAACAACTCGCGCTCGCGACATATCGAAGCTGGCCGAGGAGTCTTCCGCCTCGATGCGCGAGACGCTGTCCGATCGCAAGAAGGCGCGCGAGTTGATCTTTTGCCTCGGTTCATCGGAAATCGTCGCGAGCGAAATTTCCCAGGCGGGTCCCGAATGGCTTCGCATGTTCGATGCGGCGCGCGGCGCGACTATCGATTCGATTCTCAGCGAAATGCGATGCGACCTCGGCGCGGCCGAGACGCGTGCCGATGCGGCCCGCGAGTTGTCGCTTTTCAAACGCAGCATCTTCTTCCGGATCGCGGTTGCCGATCTGATCAGGCATATCGATGTGACGGGCACAATGCTCCTGATGTCGCGGCTCGCCGACGAATGCATTCGCGCGGCTTTCGGCATGGCGCTGCGCTTGACGGGCGACCGCGCGCGCGAGGCGGGCGAATTTTGCGTCCTCGCGATGGGCAAACTGGGCGCGAGCGAACTGAACCTCAGCTCCGACATCGACCTGGTTTACATTTTCAATCCGCCCGCGCCGGAGCAGGGGAGCATCGCGGCGGCGCGGATTGGAGAAATTATCACCGAGATCGCCGCCGGATGCTTTCGGATCGATATGCGTCTGCGCCCCGGCGGACGCAATTCTCCGCTCGCGGTCACCCTCGAAGGTGCGCTGAGCTTCTATCAGCCTACGGACAGACCTGGGAACGCGCGGCCTTGCTGCGCGCACGGCCGGTGGCCGGATCGATCGAGCTCGGGATGCCGCATGCTGGAGGAACTCGCCGCTTCATTTACCGCAGCTATCTGGACTTCGACACGCTGCGCCAGTTGCGCGCGATGAAGCAGCAGATCGAGGCGGAACTGCGCTCGCCCGATCTGGTCGAACGCAACATCAAGCTCGGGCACGGCGGCATTCGCGAGCTCGAATTCATCGTGCAGTCGCTCACGTTGATTTACGGCGGACGCGATCCACGCATCCGCATCGCGAAGACCCTCGACGCGATCGATCGGCTCGCAGAGCTCGGCTATCTGCGCGGCGCTCGCGCGCGACAATTGGCAGCCGCCTATCTGTTCCTGCGCGACATCGAACACAAACTCCAGCTCGCTTCCGGTCTGCAAACCCATACGCTCCCGCGCGACGATGCGGGCATGCGGCAACTGGCCGCGCGGATGCGTATCGGCAAAAGCGAGCGGGCGCGCGGCGCGGCTGCGTGCCACGCTGCGGAAACATCGCGAACTTATAGCAAGGCAATTCCGCGAAATGCTCGCCGGCGGCGAGGAGGAAAGCCAGACCAAAATTTCCGAAGTCGCTGCAGACCGCGTGGCGAGCCGCTGGGGACCGCACGAGCGCCGAAGAGACCGCCGAGCGCGGACTGCGCGAACTCGGCTTTGCGCATCCGAAGGAGAGCGCCACCAGCCTCGAAATACTCGCGCGTGGAAGCCCGCAAGCGCCCGCGAGTCCGCGCCGTCGCGAATTGCTGGAAACGCTCGGGCCGAGCTGCTCGACGAGATCCGCGGCCTGGCCGATCCTGATCTGGCGCTGATGAATCTCAGCTCTTTCATCTCCGCGGTCGGTGCGCGGACCTCGTTTCTCGCGCTGCTCGAAGAGCATCCGGCCACGCGACGCGTGCTGCTGCGGCTGTTTGCCTCGAGCAGCCATCTCTCGACGCTCTTTATCCGGCATCCCGAAATGCTCGACACGCTGGTGCGATCCGACCTCGCTCACGTTCGCCGACCGCCGCGAAGACCTGGCCGAGGAACTGGCCGGGCGCGTGCACGCGGCGGCGGATTTCGAGGCCCGCCTGGATGCGATCCGAACCTTTCGTCAGCAGGAATTCCTGCGCGTCGCGATCGCGGACCTGGCCGGCGAACTCGATCTCGCGAGGCGTCCAGGCGGAGCTGACGGGGCTGGCGGAGACGGTGCTGCGCGAGGCCTTGAAGTCGCCCGCGAGGAAGTCGCCGAGCGTCATCCGAAGCCGGCGAACGTGAAACTCTGCGTGCATCGCGATGGGCCGGCTGGGCGCCGCGCGAGATGTCCTACAATTCCGACCTCGATCTGATTTTCGTCTATACGATGCCAGTGACCCGGCGGCCGGCCGCGAGAAGCGGCTCCGCGCGTCGTGCAAAGATTGATCGCGATTCTGGAGGCGCCGACCCGCGAGGGCTATCGCCTACAAGCTCGATCTGCGCTTGCGTCCGTCGGGCAATGCAGGGGCCGTTGGTAGCCTCGCTGGAAGGCTTTCGCGCATACCATCGGCGGAGTTCGGCGGTGTGGGAGCGTCAGGCGCTGGTTCGCGCGCGCGTGGTCGCGGGCGACGCGCTGCTCGGGGCGAGCGTCGAAGCCGCGCGCGAGGAATTCGTATTCGGGCGCGGACTGACGCGCAACGAGGTCGCCGAGATCGTGCAGATGCGCAAGCGGATGGAGAGCGAAATTGGCGCCGAAGACAAGTGGCGGCTCAACCTCAAGCAGGGACGCGGCGGTCTGGTCGATGTCGAGTTCGTCGCGCAGATGATGGCGCTCGCGCCACGGTCATCGAATATCCCGCGATGCGCAGCCGCGCGACGCGCGACCTGATGCGGGCATTGCGGAAGCCTCGGTCTCATCACCGCCGATGAGGCCGTGCGCTCGCGAGCGGGTACGGTTTATGTGCGGCTGGAGAATCGCTTGCGCATCGAGAGCGATCAGGCCGGCGTGGGCGCTGCCGACCGATCCCGATGCGCTCCGTCCACTCGCGCGCCGGATGGGATATGAAGGAGACGCCGGCCCGCCAGCAGCTTCTGGATGAATCTCCGCGTCCGCCGCGTGGCCATTCGCGCGAGCCTTCGAGAGTTGCTTCGCGCGCCGAACGAAGCGACGCCTCATCGATCACTCAAAATCCAGCTTGATGCCCGCGAGGAAATTGATCGGCGGCGAGGGAAAGCCAAAGCTCTCCGAATAGTTGCGATCAAAGAGATTCGATACCCGCGCGAAGACTTCCTCGTTCGAAACAAAGTTCCACGCGGACGCGCGCGTCGTAGGTCGCAGTCGCATCGAAGCGATGATAGCCGACGTGATTGCGAGTCGTGCCGATCGGCGTGATGTCGTCGCGATCGCCGACGAAGGTGTACGCGAGCGAGAGCGTGATCTTGTCGCGCGGCAGCAAAAGTTCCCGATACTCATACTGCGCAAGGCCGTAAGCCGACCGCTTCGGCACCTGCAGCGGTACTGCGGAGCCCGCGTGAGTTTCATCCAGCACCGTGAAACCTCCGCTCAGCGTAAAGCCATGAAACGGGCCGAACGAGGGAACCAGCTCGACGCCTTGAGTATCGACGCGGCCCGCATTGCCGGCCATCTCTCCGGACGGGAACTGTTTGCTCACCGTGACCGGCACCGTAACGATGAGATTGTGCACGCGGCGCGAGAAGTAGGTCGCGGTGAATGAAAACATGTCGCCGAAAGTTTTGGTGATGCCGCCGTCGTACTCGCTGGAAATCTCCGGCGCGAGATGCGGATTGCCGAACTGCGGGAAGAACAGCTCGTCGAAGGCCGGCGCGCGAAATCCCTCGCTGTAGCTGCCGCGCAGTGTCACGCCGATTTCCTTGATCGGCGCCGCGATCGACCACGACGGACTGACCTCCTTGCCGAATTCGCTGTTGCCGTCGACGCGAACGCCGCGCGGTGCCGAGCAGGTGGCCATCGAACAGGCTGCCCTCCTGCTCGAGGTATCCCGCGTATTCGTCACGATGCGCGGTGAAGAAGGCGATCTCCGGCGGAGGCGAGGTGAAGATCGAAACGCTGCTGACGCGCGCCCAGCGATCCTTGAAATCGAAACCCGCGACCGTTCGCCAGCGCTCGGCCCATATATATACAGCCTCCGCCATCGCACCGCGCGTCTCTTCCGGAATGCGATCAACTTCGGAAACTTCGAAGCCAGTGTCGCCCGCGTAAGGCGGGAAATTGACCCGGGTATCGTTGCGCACGAAGTATGCATTGAGCCGTGCCGTCAGTTGCTCGGTAAATTTGCGCTCGATCTCGCCCTTGAACAGCATGAACTCGCCGCGTTGATGCGCGGTGCGGTTAAGGATGTTCTCGAAATTCGTGAGGTCCACAAGGCTCACGTTGGAGCGATAGTATCGCGCGAAGCCGCGGATGGTGGTCTTGTCGTCGAGGTGATAGTCGAGGCGAAGGTTGCCGGAAAGGTTGTCGCTGTTGTCGTTGATCGGCTGAAAACCCTCGGTAGAAAAATACGACAACGAGCCGGCATAGCCGAGGTTTCCTTGCGCGCCGCTCAGCGTCAGCACCTGGCGCTCGCTGGCGCGATTGCCGCCCTCTGACAGCATGCTGATTTTCGCTGGCCCCTCGCCCTCTTCGGAGATGAGATTCACCACACCGCCGATCGCCTGCGAGCCATAGAGCGATCCGCCCGCGCCGCGAAGGACTTCGATGCGATCCAACCCGCCGGTGGTGAGGTTCGAAATGTCGAATCCTCCCTCAGTACCGCTGTTGAGTTCGACGCCGTCGATCAGGATCAGCGTTTCGGCCGAACTCGCGCCGCGAACCATGACGCCGCTTTGCGTTCCGGGCGAACCCTCCTGCACCACTGTGACGCCGGGAACCTGCTCGAGGGCAGTGCCAACCGACTCAATTTGCTGGGACTGCATCTGCGATCGATCGACGACGCTGACGGTTGTGCCGATTTCGCTCAGCGGCTGCTCGATGCGTGTCGCCGTAACAACAACCGGCGGAAGTTTCTGTGGCTCATTCTGAGCGGGCGACGCGGCCGCGGTCGGCGACGGATCCGCATGCGCGCGCATCGACGCAAAAATGATCACCAGCCATGACAGGACGACGACTCGAACTGCTCTCATTCACTCCTCCGCGTGAATGTCGCTTCCGCGCGGAAGAATTCAGAGAGCGCGAGAAAAAGAAACCCGCTCCCTCAACTACGAAGGAATCGGGCCAGGAGAAGATTTCCCGACGCCTCGCCCTCCCCGCGGAAGGCAGACATAAAATCATCCGGCCGGTCTCCTGGCTTGGGATTCATCCTAGGGCCCGCCTTCCCGCGCGATGCGGTGGCATTAGGGGCCTTCGTCCTCCCTCACAGTTGCGGGGCAGCGCCGGCTTTGAACCGGCTTCCCGAGCACCGAATGTGCCGCGAATAATTACGCCGCTCAGCGCGCGAGGTCAATCGCCACGATCGCTCCGTTCCGAAGTTGCATGCGCATCATGTACGCTTGATGCGATGAAACGGATTTCCCTCATCACCGGCGGCGCGCGCAGCGGAAAAAGTTCGCACGCGATCGCCCTCGCGAAATCGTTCAAGGGCAATCGATTTTTCTTCATCGCGACCGGCCAGGCGCTCGATGTCGAGATGGCCACACGCATCGAACATCACAAGATCACGCGCCCGGCGCATTTCGTGACAATCGAGGAAGCGCTCGACCCATCGATCGCGTTGGCGGCTCTGGAAGCGCGCGCCGACGGCGTGATTCTCGATTGCCTGACGCTATGGGTTTCCAATCTGATGGGCATCGGCGCACAGGACGATTCGATTCTCGCATCGGCAGATCGCCTGGCGAGCGCGCTGACCCGTGCGCCGTTCTCGTCGATCATCGTGACCGACGAAGTTGGCGCAGGCATCGTGCCCGACAATCCCACCGCGCGGCGCTTTCGCGATCTGCTCGGATGGACGAATCAGAAGATCGCGGCGGTCGCGAACGAAGTGATCCTGATGGTGTCGGGCTACCCGCTGCGCGCGAAGTAGCGATTCAGCGCGCGGCCATCGTCAGCATGACGAGCACTTCGACGATCTCGCCGCATGCGCCGATGAGGTCGCCGGTAATTCCGCCGAGCCAGCGCCGATAGAACGATCGCATCGCGAACGTGACGATCACGGTAAGCGCGTATGCGATGACGAGACTCCGCCAGTGGATGAAAATCAGCGGCAGGATCGCGAAGATGCTGGCGATCGAGAGATTCCGATAGTCGAGGCGCCCGAGCATCGAAGAGCCCGCGCCTTCGCTTCTCAGATAATCGATTTTGTAACTCACCGCGACCAGCGCCCATCGCGCGAGCATCGGTGCGAGGATCAGTGTCGCAAGTCGCGGCCGGCCATACAGTCCTGCAAGCGCCAGCACCTTGAGCGCGAGCGCGAAGAAGAGTGCGATCGCGCCGAAGACGCCGATTCTGCTGTCGCGCAGAATCTCCAGCGCGCGCGAACGATCGCTGCCGGCGCCCAACGCATCTGCGGTATCTGCCAAACCATCGAGATGAACCGCGCCGCTGAGCGCCGTCATCGACAGCACAATGAACGCGGAACGCAGCGCGTGACGGAACAAGAAGCCGAGCGCGTAGTCCTCGAGCGCGAACGCGACTCCCATCATCGCGCCGACCAGGGGAAACCACGGCATCGATGCCGCGACATCGGATTCATCCGCCGATTCGATCCTTACCGGAATTATCGTGAGGAAACTGATCGCGAGACGAAGGCGCAGGAGGAATCCGCCACTTGGTCACCGGATTTTTCCCGACACGCCGGCGCCCTGAAAGGTCGCCATCTGATGGAACAAATCGAGCGCCGACTTCGATGATCGACATCGCGAGGGCCGCTGCAGTGCCTTCGCCGAGTCGCATATCGAGATCGAGGATCGGCCGCGCGTGAAGCCATTCGAGCGCCTCGCGATGGCCTCCTTCGGCCGAGCGATGGCTGAAAAACATATGCTCCGTGAGTCCCGAAGAGATCGCATTCGCCGCGACCGCGGCGGCCGTCGCGATGAAGCCGTCGACCACCACCGGAACATTCGCCGCTGCGGCGCCGATACATACTCCCGCCATCGCGGCAATTTCGAAACCGCCGAGCGCGCTAGAATCGCGACTCCATCGCTCAAGGCATCGCGATGAAGCGCGAGGCCTCGCTCGATGACGTTGACCTTATGCTTCCATCCCGCGTTATCGAGGCCGGTCCCGCGGCCCGCGAGCCGCGCGGGCGGAATTCCAGTCACAGCAGACATTACTGCGGCAGCCGAAGTGCTATTGGCAATTCCCATCTCGCCGATGCCGATGAGAGTCACGCCGACGGCCGCGAACTCGCGCGCGACATCGATGCCAACTTCGATCGCGCGTATCGCCTCGTCGCGCATCATCGCGATGCTCTTCAGAAAATTCCGCGTGCCCGGACCGATGCGGCGATATGTCACGCCCGCAAACGGTTCGGCACTGCTATCGGCTTCGACGCCCACATCGATGACGCGAAGCTCGTAGCCGAAACGCTTTGCGAGCACGCTGATCGCGGCGCCGCCGCCAGCGAGGTTGCGCAGCATCTCGAGGGTGACCGCTTTCGGAAATGCGCTCACACCCTCCTCCGCAATTCCGTGATCGGCGACGAACACAGCGATCGCGCCACGCCCCTTTTTCGCGGAACCGTCGCGACGAATCGCAGGCATAGCGCCGCACGATTTCCTCGAGCTGACCGAGGCTGCCGGGCGGCTTGGTCAGCGAGTTGAGATGCTGATCAGCGACCGCAGCAGCATCGCGATCGACCGGTCGAATCGCGGCGATAGTTTGTTCGAGAAGGCTCATGCTTTTTTTCAGATCGGACGGGCCGCGATGAAAAGGCCGTCCACGAAGCCGATCCGATATACGAGAAAGAGTCCGAAGCCGAGGCTCAGCAATCCCGCACCGACCAGCAGCATATGATTCAAGCTCCCGAGTCGCGCCGCAGTCAGGCTCACTGGAACTCCGATCGCCATCGTGATGAGCGTCATGCCGAGAATCGTGCCGAAGCCGAAGATCGCGAGATACGCCAGTCCCCATATCGGATTCGGAATCGCGCTAAGCACGAGCAACGCGATCGCAGCGCTGCCGGCGAGACCATGCACGAGGCCGACACCGAATGCTCTCGCCCGCGAGCCGCGCGCAAACCGCGAGGCCGGCATCAGATGCGTCTGATGCGAATGCTCCTCGCCCTGCGCGTGCGCGTGCGGGTGCGTATGCATCGTGCCGTCGTGTTCGTGCACGTGGCTATGCGCAAGCCAGTCATCGGCGTTGCTCTTCAAATGCAGGAACTTCGCGATGCGCGGCGACGATCGCGCCAACACCGAAATTCCGAGCAGGATGAGTACGATCGCGACCGCGAATTCCATCGCCATGCCGAGCCGCGCCGGAATCGTCAGTTTGAAAATGATGATCGCGCCGCCGACGAGGAACACCGTCACCGAATGGCCGAGGCCCCATGCGATCCCGATACGCGCGGCGGCCCTGACGCGACGCTCGCCGCTCACGATCGCGGTGACCGCGATGACGTGGTCGGCGTCGGTCGCATGACGCATCCCGAGAATCAATCCCAGGAGCGCAATACCAAATGGGGCTACATCAGTGGGCATAGGCACGATCGTTCAAGCGCACTTGATCGTGCCAATAAATCACGCCCTGCGAGCGGAAAGAAAGCGCGGCGGTCGCCGCGATCACATCATGCGGGGAATCCGTACGCCGGGAATCGGTCCGATGAGGCCGAAGATCTGCAGCAGCCAAATGACCACCACGACGATGACGACCAGATTGAGCAGACTCTTCATCGCGCCCATCATCGGGATGTAAGTGTTGATCAGCCACATCACCACTCCAATCACGACGAGAACCACAGCTATCTGCTCCAGCGTCATTGCAATGCTCCTTGGAAGGTGAAATCCCACTCGAGATTTTTCCATTGATCGAGACGAAGCATGGCGATTCCTCATTCAGTTTGAAAGGAATCCAGACAAAACACCAAGACACCAAGGCAGGATAAGTGGCGCGAAGTCGTTAGGTGCATCATCAAGGAATCGTGGATCGGGAGTCAGACGGCAGATGCGGGCCGCAGCGGCCCTTCTCGAAACCAAGGGAGGATCAAGAAGGCAAGACGATGCTCCTGACCATAGGCGAAGGAATAGCGAATAGTCTTGTAAATCAAGCATTTAATGGGTTTGTTTTTGCATTTTTATGATCTCGCGATCTCCTTAAAAACGACGACGGCGCCCGATGAGGGCGCCGCATTTCCAATCATACCAGACCTACGCGAAGGAAGCAGCTTTTGACCCTAGATGCGGCCGGCCTGACTTGCTGCAGGTGTCACCGCGCGACCGGAACTCCAGCGCGACCGCCGGAAACGCGTCCGTTCCGCGATGCGGTTACGGATGGCGCGGCGACCCTCGCCGATGGTGCCGCAGACCATTGAGCATCCGGCCTGCCGTAGTTGCTCGGAGTTTTGCACCGCCGTCAGACCGCCCGCGACGATCGCGATTTGCTCCGAATCGGCGCGCAGCGCACGCACCAACTCCAGCGCCGACGGGAGCGCATCGGTCATCGTGATCGACAGGCATACCAGGTCGGGCGCGAAGCCGCGGATGAAATCACGTAGCTCCGCGCTGGTTTTATTCTCGCTGATCAGCGTTGCGGCGACTTCATCTTGACGCACCATCTGCACGAGGATCAGCAGCGCGAGATTGTGTACTTCGCCGGGCGCGCAGACGGCGAGCATGCGCAGCCGTGGCGCGCGCTGGATCCGGTTGAAGCGATTGCCGATCTCGACGATCAATTCGCGCGACGCGTTCATGATGTTCTGCAGATTGCCGACGCTGATGTAGTCGTGATCGAATTCCTCCGCCGCGGTAATCACCGTGGGTATGATCACGTCGTTGATGGCGGCCTCGAACCCGTGCTCGTCGTAGTACTGGATCACCATCGCGCGTGCGCCCTCGCGATCGAGCTCCAGCATCTTGCGATAAAAATCGTGATAGTCCTCCGACGGACGTTCGGAGCCTAACAAAATGGAGAAAAAACTGAACGCGGGGACGTAATCGCCCAGCACCTTGATGCATGCGGTGAGGGGCGTCGCGAGCAGCAGTCCGACCGGACCCCAGATCCACGACCAGTACATGGCCGACACCAGCAATGCGACCGGCGAGATCCCAATTCCGCGCCCGACCATGAAAGGTTCGATGAACTGCGCGGCGATCTGATCGATCGCGATGAATGCGGCAAGTACCTCGATGGATTTGTCCCATCCGGGAAAAACCGCGAATGCCACAAGAGTTGGCAGCAGCGCCGCCATCAGCGCGCCGACGTAAGGGATGTAGCGGAACAGGAAGCCGAGCAAGCCCCATAGCTCGGGCGTCGGCAACCCGAGCATCCAGCATACGAGGCCGGTGGACACGCCGAATGCGAGATTGGTCAGCGAAAAGAGAATGAGGTAACGGCTCACCGTCTGGCCCGCGGTTTCGATCGCCTGCGACGCGACCGAGATGCGTGCGCGCGTGGCGAGTCTGACCACTCGATCGCGCAAATCGTGGCGGCTGTATAGGAGGAAGAACAAAAGCACCACGATCAGCAGAAAATCGACCAGCCCCGAAAGCACCGGCACGAATGGCTTCAGGTTGTCGCCGAGGCTGGTCTGCGGAATCGCCTGTACCGTGCGAGGTTTGGGCGGCGCCTTAGGTCCGGCGCGCTGCACTTCCTTCTGCACACTCTCGATCGCGCGCTCGATGCGCTGCAGTCCGGCCGGAGTAGTTTTCTGGAGCGCGGTCAGTTTGGTAGCAATATTCGGCGAATAGTCAGCGAGCTCATCGGCCACCGAGCTAAGTTCGGTAGTGAGGAAATAGCCGATCGCGCCCACCATCGCGATCGCGCCCAGTACCACCAGCGCAGTTCCGGCGAGACGTCCGATCACGTTCTCGGCGCGCCGTGCGAGCGGGCTGAAAATGACCGACAGCATCGTGGCCATCGCGAGCGGCAACAGAATATCGCGCGCGAAATAGAGGACCGCAGTCGCGACGATTACGGCAAAGATCGGGATTGCGACGCGCAACAGCGAATGCAACTCGTCCGAGCCGTTGTCATCGACGGCGGGAGTTTTGCCCATCTCCTCGATTGGGATTAGCGATTCGCGGTCGATGTTCATGGTAGAAGCGGAAGAGAGCCGGCATCCGCAGCATTCGTGCGTTACGATAGATGACGGAATCCAATTGATATTATTCAGCGCCATATCCGCGCGATTACGTTACGACGGATGGCGACCTATCAGCGCACTTTCATTAGCCACATGCTTGATCCACTTCCGAACGCAGGCGGTCTGCGAAAAGAGGCTGACAGAACGTCAGGCCGGGCAGCATACATGATCCCGTAAGACCAGATGATCTTGAAAAAGTCGTTGAAACTTAAAAAGGCCTGCACGACATATTGCTCTGTCCAGAAGTTGTGGCGATTCAGCACCCACTCTTTCGGATAATGTCGCGGTAAGAAAATGTCATGGATATGAATGACGACCCCGCGCTTCAGGCGGGGAAGAATCTCCAGAATCTCAAAGGAGACATCGCCGCCAATCCGCATCGCGTGGGTGGAATCAATGAACAGAATGTCGTTGGCATTCAACTCCTCGAAAAGCGAGAGCGGGATGTTTTCAAGTTTCTCTGCGATCAGCTCGAAGTTTGCATCCATTTCCATCAGGTACGGCGGGGGATAGGGATCGATCGTAGTAAGTCTGGCATTGGATACGCCGTTTGCTCTCAACGCCAGGCTGGACAGCAAAGTTGTTTGCCCGGCGCCGATTTCAATCATTCGGGCGGGTCGAAACTTGCGGATCAAAGAATAGAGGAACGCGCCATCCTCGTCGCCGAACCCACCATTTCGACCGAATAGATGCGGCGAATTAGAGTCCGCCGGCAAGGAATAAAACTCGTCCAGGAATCCCAACGACGAGAGCTCGCGAAGAAGAGCTGACTGTCCTTCGAGGTTCTGATCGATACCCCGCAACTCGGAGGGTTTCTCCCAAATTGAAGGATCGATTTCGGCGGTGTTGGGAATAGCTGAGTAGAAGTGAACCGGAACTATATGAAACTCCGCCGACTGGAATATTTCGAAGTGCGCCTGGTCGATGAGAACTCCGCGGGGCACCTTCGCAATTCCATTTGCCAACCATCGTCGAACAAAACGTTTCACCATCCCCGAATTTTATACGCAAGGGAGGCTTACAAGTCAGCGAAACCGAAGCGATGATGAAGATGGACTGCCTCTCTTATGACGAAAGGCAGTCCATGCGGTTTCGCTAAAAGCCAGGTACTAGCCAGGGCTTGTCCGATAGCCATTCCTGTACTTCGTTGAGATACCGATCGTTGCTGCCGTTCCACCAGGTGCCGGTATTCCACTGATCGACGCATCCCCACAGCATGTTGTTCTCATCGCCATTGGGATAGTTGGAGCTGCGCTGCGTCAGGTAGCCGATCTGTCCTTCGAAGCATGCGCGTTGATACGCCAGCTTGTAGTCGACATCGAATGCGGTGCTGGTGTGGCTATCGGGAAAGGTGCCGAGGTAGTCGCTCGCCTTGACCTGCACGATGCCGTAGCTCAGCGCGCATTGGCTGCCGGTATATTCTGCGCCCGAGGGACATAGGCTGGTGTTGGAAGTCAGGTCGCCATGCGCCGATTGATGCCACCACGATTCGTCGGCCGCGATCGCGCGGACCAGATCCTCGTCGAAGCCCCATTTGCACGCACCCCATTGGAGGATCTCATCGGTGGTTCCGGTAAAGTTGCCATCGACTCGATCGAACGAATGCGGAGGCGCACCGCCATTTTGAGTCGTGGTGCGCATGAACGTGAGATCATCGGTCGGTACCGTATGATTAGCGGTGTAGTTATCAGGACGCGGCTCGAAATTCGGATTACGCGGCACTGCTGCGGCGCATGCCGATCCGCTCGGCAAGGTCGAGCCCGGAGGCAGTGTGTAGAAGTGCGGTGAAGATGTGACGCTGGAATTCTGCACATTAACCGTTACCGAGGATGACCCCAGCTCATTCTTCGAGCTGTTGAAAGCTTCGGCGCTAATCGTATGGTTTCCGTTGCTGACGCTACCGGAGTTCCAACTCAGACTTGCTGGTGGACTGGAACTGAGATAGCTCCCATCGATGTAGAAGTTGATCCATCCGACTCCCGCGCCTTCGACCGCCGCAACGTTCACATTGCCGGACACCGTGCTCCCATTAGATGGCGAAGTTAGAGTCACTGCTCCTGGCGAGGACGACGTGCCGCCATTGGCAACCGTCACGGTCGATTGCGCCGATCCGATGTTGTTGCCGTTAGAGTCGAAAGCGGTCGCCGAGATTTGATATTGGCCATTCGTGATCGCATTGGTCTGCCATACGAAGGAGTTCGGCGGCGTCGAACTCTCATACTCGCCGTTGACGTATAGGTTTGCCCATTGCGTTGCTGGACCTCTGCTGAGTCCAATCGTAACCGTTCCGGAGACCGTCGATCCGTTAGCCGGCGCGGTCAGCGAAACCGCATTTGAGTTCGCGACGTTGACCGTTGAGGTACTACTTCCCAGGTTGTTGCCGTTCTTATCATACGCGGTCGCCGACAACGTATGCGTCCCGGTCGAGACGCCGCTGGTCTGCCAATAAAAGAGCCCCGGTGGAGTCGAGTTCTGATAGTTCCCGTCGACATACAAATTGCACCACGAAACGCCCGCCCCCATCGTTAAAGTAACTGTTACCATGCCGGCCACAGTGGAACCGCTGCTTGGCGATGCGATCGTCACCGGTGCCGCTATCGCGCGTGCATCGAGCATCAACCAAACCACGCCGGCCAGGAGCATCGCGGCTTTCCCCTTCGTTGCCATCAGTCTTCGTAACATCTAACCACTCTCCAAAAGCGCAACTTTTTCGGACACACATCGAAATTTGCGCACAACTCACCGTCGACGCGGCGAGAGTCGCTCGCGCGCCCATCACTTCGGGTAAGTCATCAGGTCGAAAAATTTTGTTGCCGAAGTACCCGCGCGGACGGAGAACGTCGCGCCGGGCGATCGATCAGCCTGGATACGAAACGGTCGGCGGGCTGATCCCCACGGTATGGCGAAACAGGACTTCGCCAATCAGGCACACGATCGTGGCGCGCGAGAAGCGGAGCACGCTGCGCGATCGTTCTTGAAACACTCTGAGCGAAATCATCTCATCGCAAAATCCGGCTTACACCAGCCAGCGTCCGGCAGTCGTGTCCGGACGCAGCGCGCCGAACCCGCGTGTCGTACGAAGACGTGCGAATCAGAAGCGTGCTTCAGAGCAGAAGAGACGCACTGAGAGCGCACGCGTTAGGCGATACCAGCCAGATCCCTTTACGCGTCAAAAACCCCAGAACGCGCGCACCGTAGCACAGCTGCATTCGTAGCGGAAGGAGAATATCGAGAAATTTTTTTTGTTAGAATGGTGGAGCTGAGCGGGGTCGAACCGCCGACCTCTTGAATGCCATTTGTATCCGGGCTCGAAAAGCGCGCCACCGTTGATCTTCATCTATCGCAAACGGTCTCAAAAACCCTTGTGCCAGAATGCGAAAACGTACCGCATCACCAGTGGCTCGATTGTGACCGTCTACGACGAATGTTGATGCAGGGTGGGTACAGAATCGGGCACAGTTTGGCAACGGAAGAGTTTTCGCTGTGAGACCGTCCTTGGGGAGCGCTGAGAACATCGTGGTGATTCGGCTCCGGTTCATTCGGAGGCGACTTCGATACAGAGGGGATGCGTTCCCTCCCATCCCCTATTGATGCCGCGCGCCCTAAAGAAAGGCTCAGGCAGATCGACTGATTCTCCGTTGACGAGCGGAACGATGTTCCCTCTGATTGAGGGAATGCGAGGGCTCAAGACGAGGGTAGTCGGAGGTACGTTCTCGACAGGACGAGGTGCCGCTATCGCACAAGTCGAATTGGTCCTCGCCCGGAACTAGTCCCAAGTTCGACCCGCTGTCCCAAGCTATGAAGATCGTCCCGAAGTATCGACCCATTCGCATCTTCCCCTTTTCGATGGGTCCTGCTTCGGTCGAGTCCGCTGTGCGCTTTCAGCAATAAGGCCCAGAGCACTGCAATCGGATCTAGAAACCTAATTTCGCGCGGAATCGCCAACCTCCCCTTCTGCTTCTTTGTCGGCTCGGTGCTGTTCTATTTCCAGTGGAAGGCGCAAAAAGCCATCCTTTAGCCACTTGATGGTGTCTGGGTCGAATCGAGAGACCTTGTTGGTGGCCTGCCATTCCGCCAATGCATCGTAGGTGCATTGGCGTAGGTATTCTAAAACTGCCTCGGGTCCTCGCAATTGAGTCGTCCAGAAGGGATGGTTCTGATTGACAGTGACAATGATTTCAGTCGGTTTAGTAGCTTCTTGGTAGACATAAGCATCTCGATCTGACAAATCGCTCCCAAGGAACAACTTGATCGTCAAAGGCGGAGTCGTTTGTATGACGCGCTCCAGGGTTGGAGTCCGAGTTCCGACCACGGAGGCGATGATCTTCTGTCGAGAGGCCGATAATGCATCAGCGGGTGGAACAACGTTGATGCTGATGTTAATCTGATCCACAAGCTCAGGTGACTCTAATTCTTTCTCCAGTTCGGCGACTGCTATTTTGACATCGGCTTCGGCAGGCCCGCGAACGTCGGTAGTTCCGCGCCTTCTTGCGGCTATGTTTCGGTAATCACCCACTGCTTCCTTGAGTTTCTTTTCTACCTCCTCCTCTTCGTCGCCTCGCCACTGAATGCTGTCTTTGGTGTGACTCACTTCAAATCCATCAAGCTCCAGCTCCCCGACAAGTCGTTGATTGACAAGATCGTTGGTGCCGTATGGTCCGAAGATGCTAGTCGGTCGCCAAGCCTCTGGCCATCCGTGAATCACTCGCTTCGCTTGAATGACCGAAAATCCCGCCTCGACTCGACCGCCAACTCCCTGTTTCAGATCCCAACCCATCCCAGAACTACCTTGCCATCTACGTCAAAGAGGAAATCCTTCTTGTAAAGCGAGCCATCGGCGGCCTGCATCAGTTTAGTATCAAAACCTTCCCACTCAAGTTCAACTCCTCGCCACCAGAGTCGCATCTGCTTGGCTATAAGATCATATCGATACATGGAGCGTAGGAACTCGGCGATCTTAGTGAGTGTCCGGCCCTGAAATTTTCGGTAGTGGTCTGTCACCTGAATGATGGTGTAGTGCTTTCCGGGATCTTGGCTGGGAATCGAGCGGTAGCTCAAATTCATATCTTTCGAGGCCGTGATTTTCTCTACATCGACGATGACCTCATGCGCCTCGGTCTCACCGAGTTTTTTCGTCTGAATCGTCCACTTCTTGCCAATCCAGAATGCGGCAGTCTTCATGCCCATGCCGTAGCGGGACCTACCTTGCCGATTTGTTGGCGGAATCGCTATACGCAGCGCACGCTCAAGATCGGTATATGACATTCCGAGTGCATTGTCCGTTACTCGGAGCATGCCGTTCTCAGCATTCGCGTCATATACTATGGAAACCTCGAATGCTTGTCCCTCTGTCGATAGTTGTTCGTCGAGAACGGACCTATTGTCGAGATAGGATTGAGTTGAGTTATCAACAAACTCAGCTATCGCATGCCAAGGCGTGTAAGACAGTCGCTGATAGGAGTTGATAGCTTCGGGGCCAATAACAAGTTGTATACTCACTAGCGTTTTATCTCCTCTCCATTGTCAAAGTGGTGAGCGCTTGATTGGTCGAATCGCATAAGTTCCGTCCCCTTGCTTCAAGATTTCATACAAAACGCCTTTTTTAAGCGGATGATCTCGCAGAGCATGTAACAGGACCGCATCGGCTGTATCGACGCGCTCCCACTCGATGGCTCCAGTTTCGTGATGCAGAGTGATGGTTTCTCCGCGTCTTATAGCTAGTTGCGTCGGGGAATCGATTTTCAAGAATCGATGAATCTCCCAGCATCGGCACGTCGAGATGATCTCAGTATTTTCAGCGGGAAAATCACCATTAAGACGATACAGATGACGATTGAATCGCGAACGAAAGATCTGAACAACTGCTAAAACGGCACGAAAAGGACGGATATTTTCTTTCCAACCTTGGACAGGAACGTTCACGACCACCAGCACGCGCGGCTGCTGGCCCCTGATCATTTCATTCAAGCGCGAATGGTCCAAATATGGAGCATGGTCAAAAAGATATTGGGCTTCCGCTTCTCCATAGGTCGCGCGCGACAGACTCCTTATCTGTGGGATGACGTGTGTTTCCAAAGAGTGATGCCCCATCTCCACTTCCACGACCCACCAGGTTCTGTATTCGCGATGAATCAGCGCGAAGTCCGCCTTGGCGTCGCCATCTTCCGCAACCAAAATAGGCTTGAATTGAACAGGATAGTAGTCAGGAAAAATGCGAGAGGCTTCTTGAAAAAGGATCGCCTCAAACTCTGTTTCATATAGGGCGGTGCTCGCAAGTTCCTCGAAGTATTCGTCACCTATCAAAATTCTAGCCATGCAGATCCTCGCGGTTTCCGGTCGCCCAAAAGATGTTAGCGACGCCTTCTAGTTGATCGGCTTCGCGAGTGAGCCGAAGTTTTTCCTGGTTAGTGGCAAACAGTGTGTAGATAGTCGCTTTGATCTTGCCCGGCGCAGGCCGCAAAACCCTCCCTAGACGCTGAATACGCTGCCGCTGGCTGGCCGTGGAACTTGCGACAATTGCCACCGCTGTTTCAGGCACGTTCATGCCTTCGTCGAGTGCTCGACAAGAAAGCAGTACATCAAAAATGCCCCGTCGAAAGAGCCGTAAATTGTCACGTCTCAAGTCCGGGGCAATCTGTGAGTGATAGAGACAGACGCTGTGGTTGCGCTGCCTGAGAATCGCGTAAAGCCTTGTTGCGGCGGAAATTCGCTCATGGAAAATAATCGTTCGTATTCCACGATGTCTCTCAGCGATGCGCGCAGCCACCGGAATACGCATCTGGGCTTGGGCCGATACGCCAGCGCGCTTTTGAAGAACGTGCCTTAATCGGACACCCGCTTCCGAGTCGGTCTTAGCTTTCATGAATAGAACGGCTGCACGCCTCGTCAGCTTATCATATTCCACTTTCTCGTGTGGAAGGAATTGAACACGAACATTAATCAGATCGAATGGAGTGATGACACGATCCGCCGAGGCTTGTGCATAGCTATACTCGTAAATTATCGAACCTAACGCTGGAACGACATACTTCTGAAAACCCTCGTCATATTCTCGCTCTGGTGTAGCTGATAAGCCCAAGCTGGCCTTGAAACTACCAGATAACGCCTTGGCATTTTCTGGACTGCCCGCTCGGTGGCATTCGTCAACAATGAGCAAGGTCGGCGCATCGAGGAGCAAATCTTTCACAGCAGTACGGCCTGTATTGATCACCAGAAGATTGATCTTGGCGGGCTTGTCTGCCTTTTCTTGGCTGGAAAAGCAAGCGATCTCGTTCTCGGCAACCCCAAAATCTTCCTGTAGCGAAACGTACCACTGATCCAAGAGAGTTATTGTAGGTACAATGATGACGTGACGGCCATGCGGATAATCTTGGTTGAAGGCTTCCATACATAGGAAAGCAAAGATCGTCTTACCGCCGCCGGTTACTACACTTACAACACCTTTGTTCTGCGTGCGCCATTTCGCAAAAGCTTCTAATTGCCAGTCGCGTGGCTTAACTCTTAGAGTCCACTTGCCCGGCATTGCGCACTCATCATCATGCATATACTTAACTGTGTCCGAACCGTCCTAACGATCCAGCTATATAGTCGTCGTCGGGTTCGATGGCGATCCATCTTCTGTTAAGGTTTTCGGCAGCAGCGCCAGTTGTGTTACTTCCGGCGAAAGGGTCCAGAACAAGCATGCCAGGTGCGGTTAGGAATTTTATAAAAAATTCCGCGAGACCGTGCGGCATACGGGCAGGATGTGGTTGAAGTTTATGCTTACGACAGTATAGTTGATACTGCGAATTTGACTGGGTATTAGCAAGTGTTATCACGTTGGATGGAATAGCGCCACTATTGTTCGTTAAGAAAGAAGTAGCGCCTATGTTGTGCTGAGAAGGACGTTTGCCATTGTTGTAGCTCTGTCTGCTAAGCAAGTGCTTCATCGAGCTGCTGTATTCGGTCAGAACTTGCCGGTTGTCTGCATAGGGACGATCTGTTTGAGACATCCACCAGAGATTAGTGTATGCGTCCTTTAGTCGTATTCGTTCGATGTTTACCCACTGAGCCGGGGTAGGAAGACGCGCCGGGTTGTACCAGATAAGCTGCTGGCAGAGCGTAAAGGTGCCTCGCTCCAAGAAGGCCAGTAAGGTCTTGAGGGCGAGCGTAGACATTGAAGGCTTGCCCGGTTCCCAAGCATTTCCGAGCTCGATAACAACCGATCCTTTCGGTTTTAGAAGTCTGCGAAAAATGTCGGCGAAACCTGCCAGCCAGTTAATATAGGCGTCACCTTGGAGGTTGCCATACCTCTTCTTCGTATTCAGAGGGAACGGAGGCGAAGTAAAGATTAGATCTACTTGCTTTTCGATATTGCCAATAATGCCAGGATCAGTAAGTATCTCTTCGGCTTTTCCCTTGATGCTGAAACCTAGATCAGTTTGGAATATCAGACCCTCTCGAAGAGAGGCGATCGTTTTCTTAGCGCTCACTATTCGTTCCCGTCCCCCGCAAGCCTCCGAAGGCGCGTTCCAGCGTCTGGCCGTGTCATCACGATGCTAGTTTCATGTGGACGTTCTGCTTGAGGTTCCCGCCGCCGACCGTTGCACGGTTTTTTGATGGACGATGGATTCAGCGTTTTCGGCTGGTGGCGTAAATCCACGCTCGCGTCGAACCTCAAAATCATGCGTTGTGAGCCTAGCGCGATGCCGTTCGCAAATCGACTCCTCAAGCCCAATGACGGATCGCTACGATACGGACGTGGAAATCGGCCTAGAAGCCGTCGCAACGCTTCACCTTGGGTTCTTGCGCTCAAGTTTTTCGGGACTCCCACCCTATCCCATCCTGATGCCGACGGCCGCAAATGGTCGGTGCGCGGGTCACTCGGCCTCAACGCACTCGCGTCAACGTGCCGCTCTGCCGAGCGATGACTGCGCGGATGCTGAGCGTCCCAATGCGCCCATCGGCATTTCGCAGAGCAGTAGCGCCGGTCAAGCCGCGTCCGCGTAAACGTCTTAATGCGCTCCCGGACAGACCGCCCTAGACCGAATCCCACTGCCTTCACAGAGTTGCTCATTACGGCTCAGTCTCGCTCACTCGTATACATAAAGGAATGAAATATATATAACTACTTATTAGAGCAGTAACTGATCTTAGACTCGTTGCTGATATTAGATCCTTCGCCGATCTCACATTACGCCGCCTCCCGTTCATTCCCGCTGTCCGGGGACGATGCGGAGACCCAGTGCCAGACCCATCCCCGGCCGAACCCGGACGGTCGCTTGCGTATTGGCAGATTCTCGGCGGCACGCCTCAGTGTCATCCAAGCTATGCCTTTTTCCCGTGCCGCTTCCTGTATCATTTTGACCGGAACCTTTTCGCCGTTGCCCAGCATCTGCCTAAGCAGCTTGTTCGCGGCCCGGCCCTGTTCCCCCCGCGCGCGCCGTTTCTTGCGCCCCGCGTGGCATTCTACGCTCGGCAGTTGAAGCGGGCGCGCCGAGGTGATCGCCTCCTGTAGCAGGGCCTCGAACGAATCAGAATTCTCGCGATGGAGATCGGCTAAGTCCTTAGTGGCACCGAGACGAAGCTCAAACACGCTGCCGGTCCAGCCTATTTCGGCAAGCCGGTGCGGAAGGAGCGCCACGAAGGTGTCGCCGCCCTGATCGGGTTCGCGGAGGATGTAGATGCGGCCGAATCCTTCGACATGCCCTCGTTGAAGGCACTTTTGCATGGTCGCGCTGGGAAGCCCGAGGACCGGAACATCATGCGTCCAACCCGCCCATACGTCGCTCTCGCCTTCGACTAGGATCAGGTACGGCTCAGGTTCGCGCTCGCGCCACTTGGGAATGAATTGCAGGCCATAGGGCAAGATGGCAGCCTCTCCCGGCCTCCACCGGAAGCGATCCTTGCCGTGTAGGGCTCTGCGTTCGCGTTCTCGTCCTGCGGATCGACCTTGCTCGTCGAGATACCGAATCAGAACGCCCGACGCGGTCTCCTCAACGCCATTCACGGCCAGCATCCCTTCGTCTAGCCGGAAGTGCGCTGCTAGAGCGGTTAGCGTTAAAGGTTCTGTAGGCCGAGCAGCCCTGCGCTTAGTCTCGAACTGGAAGCGAAATAGGTCCTTCATCGTAAGGCCGATTGCCGCGACTATTCGCTCTGGAGGGCATCCCGCGAAGCAGTTTAGTGCTACGCCCTTAGCGTTTTCCGTAAGCGAGAGGCTTTCGACCTTATCGTCGTGCGCTGGGCACCGTGCGAGGTACTGGTTTTCTCTGGTCTGTCGCCATTTAGCCAGCCGGCCTAAAACTATCTGTAGAGGGGACATCGCTTCGTCGTCGTCACGCGGCTAGCGCCGGTACGTAGCCTTCGTCGATGAGCCGCTGTATTTCCCTCTCCTGTATGCGGACGGATCGACCCAACTTCACAATTCCGATTCGTCGCGTCAGTATCCACCTGCGGATCGTCGCTGGTTTCAGGTTAAGCGCGGCCGCTGCCTGCGGAACCGACAACAAGTTCGTTCGATTATCGATGACCATTTACTCGTAAACTCCATCTCTCGCGATGTACACTCATTGTGTAGTGCCGTAGGTCTTAGAACGCAATTAGGGTGCGAAACAGCTATCCACTTTCCGGTTTGGACAGTTCTTCGCTTTGTGATCGCTAGAGCTGTCGAGCGCAGAGTCCGAGGTAGGCGCGTCTCTAACGATGCTAGCCGCGTCCTAGGCGCTAGTGCTTACGCGGACTCTCTAGTACCCGCTAGAGTCCGCTAGGACGTTTAGATGGCCTATCGCAAGCGAGCTAATCTACGGCAATCGAGCTAAGATGATCGGGCAGCAACAACAAGCGCGAGCGCAGCGACGTGACGGAGCTTCATGAGATAACCCGCTCGACGTAGTGACGCCGCCGATCAAACACCGGGCCACTGTTCACCCGATCCCATTGCCTAAAAAGCGCCCAGACCATATCCGCGACGACGAATCGGACTTGCTGCTCGATTCGTGCAGCCTGTACAGGTCCGGTGACGCAGCAACCGCCCTTCCTCGTCCCACCACTCGCGCCGGACCCGCCATTCATGAATGTGGTGGTCGCCCATAGAGAGTTGAATCTAGATCGCCGCGCCTCTTCCGTTCAACGGCGTCCATTCGGAAAGCTCCTGTCGCGAAATCGAGACTCCGAAATGCTCAGCGCGGGCGACATCTCCGAGGCCGTAGCGGTATCCGCATATACACATGCGGCTTCTATGCTTGCTGCGACGCAAGATACTGCACACGATCAGCGGCAGCGGTCGCACGCGCAATCGACAAGATCGGACGGCCGTTGCGTCAGTATTCTCTTTGCTCGGTTCATGTCGAGATCATCATCGAGCGAGAACTTGCGCGAGGACGCGATGTGAGAGACTGGCGCGATACGTGAGCGCTTGCGTGAGCTGACGGTCAATCAGCTTTTTTCGCCGACGCAGCTTCCGCCTCAAGCTGTTGAATCAGCCTCTTGATCGTTTCGGGACGCGCCGAACTCAGTAACTCGATGGCCCTATCTCGGTCGCTCTTCTCGGGGAATATGAAGAACTCCGCAGCTCGACATCGAGAGCTTTCGCCAGCCGGATCAGCGTATCGACGGACGGGCTGTTCTTACCTCGCAGGATGTCGGACAGGTGGCCTTTGGAGAAGTCAGTTTCAAGATAGAATCGATCCAGCGAGCGATACTTCGCCAGAATCAGCTTCTTGAGCCGTCGCCGGAACGCTGCCGCTGAGTCCATCGCATCGGCGCGTAGCAGAACAGGGTTGACGCGGCGTTCGGGATTCCGTACAGATCATTTAGTTTGCTCGGCTACGACGGCTTGACACCCGCCCTTCGCGATCCTCCCCGGATAGTTCGTCGCGCGCGCCGGAAATAGGGCGACATGAACGCCATTTACACAGTCCTTCTAGTCACTTTGTCCTCGGAGCAATCGCTGAGCGGGATTGGGTGTACGTTGCATTCGCCGCAGGTATCTTGCTCTGGCGACCGGTTTGGACGTGGCTCGCGACTCAATTCAGGGTTCTGCCGACTCCCCAGCAGAAGGTTCAGCAGGCGGTATGCCGAGCCGATGAGTCCGTCGATGACTGGGCTAGAGAGATAGTTGAGACGGCAACTCGTTTGTGGATAACCGGCGACCCGCTGGCGAGCATTCAACACGATGTGCCGTTGGCGTCTCGCCTCTCTTACCGCGCGAAGTGGAGGATTTATCGCGAAGCGACGCTCTTTTCGATCCTATTATCGGCCCCTGCCAACGAGCCGCAGAAATCGCTCTACAACGCGATCCTCCGTCGGCTCGAATCGCGTATCCTCCCGACTGATTCAACTGGCCTAGCGATGTGGACGAAGATTGACGCCGCCCGAAAGGACTTTGCTGAACTCTTAAAATGCGTCGAGCAAAGAAGGGGCGAGCCTACCTGGGCGATGCGTTGGTTCTCCGACGTGGGTGGCGTAACGAATCCTGCTACATTGACCCTATTCGTTTCGGGATTTCTGGACTTCTGGCGAACGGCTGCGAGCACCTTTGAGGAAGCAGTAAGCATGCGGGCTGCACTATTCGGAAGCGCCCCAACAGAGTCCATTAAGAGTTTAGGGCCGTCCAAGCTCGGGTCCGGCCTCGGTGCCACGTACTCGCGAGTGACCCGCAGTGCGATTGGCTCCAAACTCGTTATCGGACTCGCCGCAGTCCTCTGCGGTGTCTTGTCAGCCAGCTATTTCGTTTATCGGGAGAGGCATCCGTCAAAGCGGTTCTACCTTCGCGAGATCAAGCAGTGTGAGCATGCTGCACCGGAGACCTCCATAACGGAGTGCCTGAGACACACTTCGTTCGGTCGAGCGGTGGGCGATGAGCGTCTGAATTATTGGTTCCGGTTCTGTTCTACGTCTCTTGCGCTAAGCCATCCCCACAGCGGGACGGAAGCACTGGACGATCTGAGCAAGTGTCTCGTTGAATGGGCACCACCGTCCGGGAGGCCAACGATTAGCCCCGACTCGGAAAACCCGTCGATTCACCCATCGGCCTTTACGCCCGTCGAACGGGACGATAGAAGCGCTGATGCGGCCTCGTCCTCGGACTCTTCGGCAGGCACTAAAGCGGTGCCGAACGATTTGGAGATTATCGGTCCGGCCGAAGTCAAACTGGGGTCTAAGCATCGGCGAGTGGGCCGCTCAGGATCGCTGTGCGACGACGCGGGGATCATCGGCCTGCCACGGAGATGCGACTGACAGCGCGGCTTCCCTTGGAACGTCATTCGCTCTCTGAATCTGCAACGGAACAGTCCCCCGAGAAATTTGCGCGCGTGCGGAGAGATATCGAGTGGGTCGGGTCGGTACGCGACGGGCGTTCTTTTCGCCGGAGGGCATAGGGGGTAAAGATGGCAATCCGCTGCGATTCGCAGGGCTTTAGGGTCCCATATCACGATCAACTCACTAGAGACCCTTGCTTCTCTAGAAGCTCTAGCCCTTAGCGGCACGCGATTGCAGCAAGCTCTACCGGCTACCGTCCTCTAGAGCTTCTAGAAAGCACTCTAGAGAGGATGCCGAGAGAGGCAGTCGTTCACGCTCGGTTCTTCCAGACCCAGCATCCGAGCTGAGTCCAAGGGATTTATTCGGATCGCCGGTTGTTCAACTTGCCGCTAGAAGCGCCTCTAACCTAAAGGTGGACTGGGACGCGACTGGAAATATGACAAAATATGACATCTGCGAACTGGAACAGGCGTATTTGGAAAACGCATTGACAGATGGATAGCGCAGACTATCTTTATTGTGAGGATATCTTCTTGAGGGATGTGAAGGACGACCAGAGTCAATCAGGTTCCGAATTGCGGAAGCTCGCGAACAAGGAAAGTTCGAGCTTATCGGCGAATGAGCTGAATCTTGATCGCATCGTTGGACGCACGTCGGTATCCGAGCGAGCGACCGATGAGATGGCCCCCGAATACCTTACGGTCGAGCAGGCCGCGCGCCTGTGCCAGCTTCACCCGCATGCAATCTACAACTGGATCAGTCAGGGACGGATCGGTAAGGCCGAAGGCGCGCGAAAGATCGGCCGCGCTCGACGGATTCACTGGCCGTCTTTCCAGAAGTACATCGACCGCAGATCGTGATCAGGAAGGTAAGGTTGATAGAATGAGCGTTTTCAAAAGGGGCGAGGTCTGGTGGTTCAAGTTCCGTTTCCAAGGGCAAGAGATTCGCGAGAGCACGCACTCTAAGTCCAAGACAATCGCGCGAGAAGCAGAGCGGGCTCGGAGGCGAGAGTTGGAAGTGGCGGTCAATCGGATTCCAAAGCGCGAGAGGATGCCCTTGTTCAAACTAGCTGCGGAGCAATGGCTCGAATCGAAGAAGCCGTCGCTTTCTCCGCAAAGTGTAGAGGCATACGAACAGTTCGTGAGTAAATTGACGGCCGAGTTCGGAAATCGGCTGATTTGCGACATCCACCGAGATGACATCGCAGCGCTTCAGAACAAACGGCTACGCGAGGGACTGGCCGGTCGGACGGTCAACTACGAAGTTCATACGCTGCGGATGATCCTCAAGCACTACAACCTCTGGTGGCAGATGGCGGATACGATCAAGATGGTCCGTGAGCGCCAAGACATCGGAAAGGCGCTCAGCCGCGACGAGGAGACTCGGCTGATTGGAGCAGCAGCCGTCTCGGGCTCTCCCGCATTGCTGCCGCTGTTGGTTTTATCGCTTGATACCGGGCTTCGTTCGGCCGAGGTGAGGGCGCTTCGACGAAAAGACCTGACGGCGGCTATTGTGCATGGGCAAATCATCGAGGCCACGCTTCACGTTCCAAAATCCAAAACCGAAGCCGGAACGGGTCGAACCATTCCGCTGACGGGTCGAGCCTGCCGGGCGCTAACCCTGTGGCTGGCTCACTCCCTGAATTTGGACCCGATTCTTATTTGTTCCCCAGGCATCGGATTGGATTCGACGGTAATTCTCGTCGTCTCAGGATCTGCGATCTCCAGTTCGATCAGCCTATTGGTAAATGGAAAACCGCGTGGCATCAAGCGCTCAGGCTTGCAAAGGTCAAGGCCCGATGGCATGACCTTCGGCATACCCTCATTTCGCGTCTCGCTGAGAATCCGAATGTCTCGGAGGAGACCATTCGGGCTATCGCGGGTCACGTTTCACCCGCCATGCTGCGGCGGTATTCGCACATTCGCGCGAATGCCAAGCGGCTTGCCATCCAAAGCCTAGAAGAACTCAATTCTGAGGCGGATAGGGTACAGAATAGGGCACAGTCGGAAGCCGATGAGTTGGCTCTTCTCCACGCGGAATCAATAAAGGTCTTGAATTGATTGAAGTTTTCGATGGTGGAGCTGAGCGGGGTCGAACCGCCGACCTCTTGAATGCCATTCAAGCGCTCTCCCAATTGAGCTACAGCCCCACCGGCGACAACGTTTGTTGCAGGTGACTTTTCAGCTAATCCGAACAGGTCTGCGGAGTCAATCTACGCCTGAGCTCGCGTCAGCAGCTCTTTCGCGGCGCGGCGGAATTTGTCGGAGACCTCGGCGCCGCCAAGCATCCGCGCGATCTCATCGGTGCGCTCGGTTTGTTCGAGCTGACGCACGACGCTGCGGGTCGCGCCGCGACGCTCCTCCTTCTCGACATGAAAATGCCGATCGGCGAATGCCGCGATTTGCGGCAGATGCGTGACGCACAATATCTGATGATACTTCGCCAGCTCCTTCAGCTTGCGGCCGACGACTTGCGCGATCTCGCCGCCGATGCCGGCGTCGACCTCATCGAAGATCATCGTCGCGACGCCGCGCCGCTGCGCGTCCAGCCGCTTGAGCGCGAGCATCACGCGCGACAACTCGCCGCCCGACGCGATCCGCGCCAGCGCCATCGGAGGCTGTCCGAGATTGGGCGAGAGATGAAACTCGATGGTATCGATGCCGCTGGGGCCCATCGAGATGTTGTCGCGCATCAGTATGCCCTCGCCCGATGAGACCGCATCGAGACGCGCCTCGAACACCGGCGCGCGCATCCCGAGCGTCTTCAGTTCCGCTTCCATCTTGCGCTTCAGCTCGCCGGCGCCGCGTTTGCGCTCCGCGCTGAGTTTCTTCGCCGATGCGAGGAGATCGTCGAGCACGCGCTCGAAGTCCGCCTCTGCCTGATGCTTCGAGACCTCGACATTTTCCAGCTCCGCGATCTCGGCACGCGATTTCTCCAGCGTCGCGATCGCTTCGTCGAGTGAGCCGCCGTATTTGCGCTTGAGGCGCGTGAGTTCCTGCAGGCGCGCATCCACATCTTCGAGACGCGCCGGATCCGCTTCGATGCGATCGGCATACGCGCGCAGCGCATTCGCCGTTTCCTCGAGGTTGACGCGCGCGGATCGCAACGTCTCCAGCGGCACCGCGAGGGTAGCATCGAGTTCGGCGGCCTCGGCGAGCCGGACCTCCGCCTTCGCGATGATGTCGAGCGCGGCGCCTTCCGCGCCGTAGAGCATTTCCTCGGATTCATGCGCGGCGGCGGAAAGCTTCGCCGCGTTGGCGAGCACGATGCGCTCCTTCTGCAAGTCCGCATCTTCGCTGGGGACGAGCTCCGCCTTTTCCAATTCGCTCACGCGGAAGCGCGCGAGGTCGAGCAGGTCGGCGCGTTCGCTCTCGCGCCGCGTGAGATCATCGAGGCGTGACTTGCAGCTTTGTGCATGATGATGACGCTCGCGATATTGCGCCAGAAGATTCTCGACGCCGGCGAAGCGATCGAGCATAGCCTCGTGACTTTCCGCGCGCAGGAGCGATTGCGCTTCATGCTGGCCATAGACCTGCACGAGCGCGGGACCGATGCGGGAGAGGGTTTGCACCGTCGCCATTTCGCTTTCGATGAGGACCCGTGAGCGGCCGCCCTCCGCGATGATGCGGCGAATCACCAAATCACGCTGATCGGCGGCGCGCTCGGCGAGTCCCTCCAGCGCAGGCTCACCTTCCAGTTCAAAGAGCGCCTCGACGATGGCCTCTTTCGCGTCGGTTCTTATGACTTCGGGCGAGGCGCGTCCGCCGAGCAGCAGGCCGAGCGCGCTGAGGATAATGGTTTTTCCGGCGCCGGTTTCGCCCGAAAGGATATTTAGGCCGGGACCGAATTCGAGGGCCGCTTCCTCGATGATCGCGAAGTTGCGGATTCTCAGTTCGGCCAGCATCGCGAAGTCAACCCCAGTGCAATTTGTCGCGCCAGATCTCGAAGTAGGGGTGGGGCGAGCGGATCAGCACGACGGCATAGCGGCCGCGGCGAATGCGCACGTAATCGTCGCCGCTCAACTGCGCAGACTCCTGACCATCGATGCTCAAAACCGTCGGATCGTGATCCGGACTCTGCACGTGGACTTCGATTTCGAATGAATCGGGCAACACCACCGGCCGATTGCTCAGAGTATGCGGACAAATTGGCGCGAGGACCAGCACCCCGAGACTCGGGTAGACGATCGGACCGCCGGCGCTGAGGGCGTATGCCGTCGAGCCGGTCGGCGTCGATACGATCAGTCCGTCCGCGCGATACTCGCAAAAGCGCTGGCCCTCGGCGGTGACATCGAGCTGCATCATCCGGCCCAGCGGCCCCTTGTTGAACACCGCATCGTTGACCGCGAGGAAATGCTTCACGACCTCGGCGCTGCGACCCGCGCCGCGACATACTTCCGCCTCCAGCGTGATGCGCCGATCGGTTTCAAAGTCGCCGTCGAGCACGCGCTCCAGCGCCTGGCGTGCCTCGCTAATGCTCGCCTCGGTGAGAAATCCAAGTCCGCCGAGATTGATGCCGAGGATGGGGGTCTCGCGCCGTCCGACCTTGCGCGCGATTCCGAGCAGCGTGCCGTCGCCGCCGAGTACCACGATCAGATCGGCGTGGTGCGCCAGCTCCTCGCGCGAAACGGGCTCGGCCCCCATGACTTGCGCGGCAGCCGGTTCGGCGAGCACCTTCTTGCGCCGATCGCGAAGCCATCGGGTCAACGTGGTGCCGAGCTCAAGCGCTTCCGCCCGGTCTCGCTTGACCACGATTCCGACCACTTTTATTGAATGCTTAGGCACGGCGCTTTGCCCTTATCATGCCGCGCATTGAAGCGCGACTGATTCCCTAGCGCGTACGCGGTGTGACAGTCGGAAGCGGTTTTCCATAAACGATCGCGATTGCGTTGATGTAGTAGCCGGTCATGCTTTCGCTGGTCTGCGAGCGGCTGTCCTGGATGATGAGCGCGTCGGCGCCGCTCTCGCATCCTTTCGCGACCACCGCCGGCAGCACATCTTTCTCCTCGACGAATCGATTGCCGAGGCCCTCGATGATCGCGACCTCGCGATAATCCGCAATCGGCGCAAGACGCAGCACCGGCAGGTTGCAATCGGGCGGCCTGGCGGGTTTGCCGGAAGGCTCGACCTCCGCCATGGTGACCTGCGGAGGCATCGCCACCGTGGTGCAAGCGGCGAGCATCGCGACGGCAAGGACCGCAATCGCATTACGGCAAAACTGGAGCACGCAACAGGAATACCGGCGCGGGCGATCGTCGGCAAGCGCAAGGGGTTCGCGCCGATTTCAAAGTGGATATATGTTGCGAGCGTTCTCGATCCAGCCGGCGCATAATATAAAATCGTCTCGGACGGCTAAACCAATGGCAAATCAGTCTGCACTAAAGCGGCCGCTGCTCGGCGCGCATATGTCGATCGCGGGCGGCGTCGCGGAATCGATTGGGCGCGGCAAATCGATCGGATGCGACTGCATCCAGATTTTTACCAAGTCGTCGCGGCAGTGGAAATCCAAGCCCTACAGCGAGGAGGAGATCGCTGCTTTCAGGCGCAACCTGCGCGAAAGCGAGATCGGATGCGTGGTCGCGCACGACTCGTACCTGGTAAACCTTGGCGCGCCCGATGAAGCGCTGCGCAAGAAGTCCATCGCGGGATTCATTGATGAGCTGGAACGATGCGAGGCGCTCGGCGTGCCGTGGCTGGTCGCGCATCCGGGCTCGCACGTCGGCTCGGGCGAGGACACCGGCATCGCGACGATCGCAAAATCCATCGATGAGGCGCATAAGGCGTGTCCGGGATTCAACGTGAAGGTCGCGCTCGAAATCACCGCCGGGCAAGGGAGCAATCTCGGCTGCTCGTTTCCGCAGATGGCGCGCATCTTCAACGCGGTGAAGGAGAACGATCGCCTGCGGCTATGCTTCGACACCGAGCATGCGTTCGCGTCGGGGTACGACATTTCCAATGCGGAAGGCTATGAGCGCACGTTCGCGGAGCTCGACGAGCACATCGGCATCAAGCGCATCGTCGCGTTTCATCTGAATGATTCGATGAAGCCGTTCAATTCGCGCGTCGATCGGCACGAGCACATCGGCAAGGGGCATATCGGCACGGGAGCTTTTGAGCGTCTGCTCCACGATGCGCGATTTTTCGGAATTCCGATGTGCCTTGAAACCGAGCCCGGCCCCGAGATGAAAGACATCGCCGCCGATCTCGTGACGCTCAAGGGTCTGCTCTAAAATAACGCTGATGCAGAAGCGAATTCTCACCGGCGATCGTCCGACCGGCCCGCTCCACCTCGGGCATTATGTCGGTTCGCTCGCCAACCGCGTGCGGTTGCAGGATGAGTACGACACCTACGTGCTGATCGCCGATGTGCAGGCGCTGACGGACAACTTCGAGCATCCGGAAAAACTCGAGGCCAACATCTTCGAAGTCGCGCTCGACTACCTCGCGGTCGGTCTCGATCCCGAAAGGTCAAAGTTCGTCGTTCAATCGATGGTGCCCGAGCTACCCGAGCTGACGATGTATCTGATGAATCTCATCACGGTCGCGACGCTCGAGCGCAATCCCACCGTCAAGGAAGAAATCAAGCAGCGCAATTTCGTGAAGGGCGTTCCAGTAGGATTTTACACCTATCCGATCTCGCAAGCCGCCGACATCACCATTTTCAAGGCGGAGCTGGTGCCCGTAGGCGAAGATCAGCTTCCGATGATCGAGCAGGCGCGCGAGATCGTGCGCCGCTTCAATCGCCTCTATCGCAAGGTGCTCATCGAGCCGAAAGCGATGCTGGGTCAGATGGCGCGGCTGCCCGGTACCGATGGCGGCGCGAAGATGTCGAAGTCACTGGGCAACACGATCCAGCTCGGAGATCCAACCGAGATCGTGCGCAAGCGCGTGATGTCGATGTTCACCGATCCGACGCGGATTCATCCGACCGATCCCGGGCCATGTCGAAGGCAATCCGGTTTTCACCTACCACGATGTCTTCAATCCGAATAAGGACGAAATCGACGATTTGAAGGATCGCTATCGCAGGGGGACCGTCGGCAACGTCGAGGTGAAGCAGAAACTATTCGATGCGCTGGAAAAATTCCTTGAGCCGATTCGCGAGCGGCGGAGTCAATTCGCCTCGCAGCCCAAGCGCGTGCACGAGATCATCATGGAAGGGACGCGCAAAGGCCGCGCCGTCGCGCAGCAGACGATGTCCGAAGTCCGCGACGCGATGAAGCTTTGCTACAAGTTCGGCGGCTGAGCTCCAAATCGTTCGCGAGTACGCTCAGGGATGACCTTGCGGCGATGCCGAAAGGTCATTTGTGCACTTCCACCGTTGCGGGGCCGTGCTTTTCCAGCACCTCGATCGATGCACCTCGGCGGCCCCGGCGCGCCATAAACGATATCGATGACTCGCCTAATCGCAGATCATCGAACCTGATCCACTCGAGCCAGTCGGGAATCATCGGCGAGCGCATTACGATGCGACGCTCGACGCCACGAACCTCCATTCCCAAAATGGCCTGGAGCAGCAGGAACACGCTCGCCGCCGACCATGCCTGCGGATGGCATGCGACGGGATACGGCACCGGCCCGAGGCTCGGCTCGCGTGAAAATCCGCAGAACAGTTCTGGAAGGCTCTCGTTGTTGAGGCCCGCCGCCGCATCGAACAGGCCCGTCATGATTTTCACTGCGCCGTCGGTCCGGCCCACCGTCGCGAGGCCTAATGCCGCCATTGCGTTGTCATGCGGCCACACCGAGCCGTTGTGATAGCTCATCGGATTGTAGCGGCGCTCGCAGCTGCTGAGCGTACGCACGCCCCATCCGGAAAACATGTCTTCCGCGAGCAGCCGCTCCGCGAACAGCGCCGCGCGGTCGCCCTCGAAGAGACCCGCGGCGAGGCAATGCGCGCCGTTCGACGCCATTACGCCGCACGGACGCTTGTTGCCGTCCAGCGCGAGGGCGAGGATCTTCTCCTTCTTCAGCCAAAAGTCGCGCTCAAAGTTCGCCTTGAGCGTCCGCGCTTCCTCGCGCAGGTGATCGCGCATGTCGTATTTGTTGAGTCGGCCCGCGATCTCGGCGAGCGAGGAGTACGCCGCGTAGGCGTAGCCCTGCACCTCGGCGAGTGCGATCGGCGGCTTGGCGAGGGTGCCGTCGGCGTGCGAGATCGCATCGAAGGAATCCTTCCAGCCCTGGTTGGCGAGACCGCGTGGCGTTTCGCGTTGATACTCGATGTAGCCGTCGCCGTCATGATCGCCATGGTTGCCGAGCCAGTCGAGCGCGCGCTCGATGTTGGGCCACAACTCCTCCGCGACACTCATAGCGCCGGTGGCGGCGACGTAGCGTCCGATGAGCCACAGAAATAGCGGTGTCGAATCGACGCTACCGTAATAGCGTCCGAACGGAATTTCGCCGGTGTTCGCCATTTCACACGCGCGCATCTCGTGGATGATTTTGCCCGGCCGCTCATCGCGCGCCTCGTTATCTTCGGTCCCTTGCAGCGACGCGAGCGTGCGCAGAACGCCCGCGGCGAGGTCGGGAAAAAACGGCAGCACCGAAAACGCGGTGAGGATGCTGTCGCGGCCGAACAGTGTGGCGAACCACGGAATTCCCGCCATGATAGTGTGGCCGCGCTGGCTGGCCGTGGTCAGCGCCGCCAGATCGCCCATCGATCGCGCGATGAGCGAGTTGGCAATCTGATTGCTGGTGGTAATACGTGTGAAGCCGGAGACGACGCCCTCGATCTCACGGCGCCTGCTCTTCAGCGCGTCGGCAAAGTTGCGCGGCACCACGATTTTGCCATTCGAGCGCGGCTGATCCTGGCGCGCCTCAATCGCAACCTCCATCTCCAACGAGGTGGCGTACTTGAGCGACAACATGAACGACGCGCTCGCTTCTGACAGCCGCGTGGGCTTCCGGCTAAACGTGACCAGGGTGGAACGATCGATGCGGTCAAGGCCACTGTATCGGAACTCGAGTGAATTCCCTTTGACCTGCGGATCGTAAAGTTCGCCGCGTTTCTTGCGCGCCAGCCCGCGCACCTCGAACATGTCGCGGAAGTCGGCGCCGAGCGCGAAATCCAGCTCGATTTTCACCGTCGATGACGCGAAGTTCCGGATCGCGAGGCGCTGAATAAGTCGCCCGCCGCTCAGTACCCAACTGCGCTGGATCTCGATCAGATCGCGCGGCAGCAGTTTCGCATCGTGGGCGCCGCGCAAGTCTGGATTGGTGAGATTGGTGCGTACTTCGCTGTTGTCGTCGCTTACGTAGGAGTTGAGGAAGTACGGCACTTCGCCCGCGATGCCGATCTCGAAGCGGCTCAAATGCCGAGTGTCGCGATAGAAAAACCCCAGCGCCTCGACCGGCGATTCGATGATGTCGCCGCTGGTTTCGAACACCGCAAACGATTCGCCTTGCGCCAGCACGCGGGTGGTGCGTCGCGACGACATCGCCGAGGCGAGGATGTAAAAATCGCCGCTGATCCTGCGCAGGCTGCTTCTGACAAGCGTTGCCTCGCGGCCATTGGAACCGCTGCCGCGCACGCGAGTAGGAACTACGATGGTATCTTCGGACTGCTCCTGGGAGTGCTCCCGGGAACGCTTGGCTGATTCGGACGCGGTAGATGCCACAACTCTAACCCTTCGGAGACGAGCGGTTTGCGGTTAGTCTGATGAGACTGAACGCGAGCCTCTTCACACCTACCTGCGCGACGTATCCCTATCAACCACCCGCACTTGCGCGTATCCGCGCAATAGCAAACGAATCTCGCTCAGTATGCCTTGGCGAAGAACGCGCGCTCGCTGGCAGGCTCGCTGCACACGATGCATTTACCTGCGACGCCGTTCTGATTCAGCGGAATCGCGCGGCAGGTCGCCTTGGTCTGCTCGCGAATCTTGGTTTCGCATTCGGGATTGCCGCACCAATAAACCTGTGCCATCCCGCCACCGCCCTCGCCCTCCATCTGCTCGGCGAATGATGCATAATCGTCGAATTCGCGCGTATTGGCGTTGCGCGCGCCGAGCGCCTGCTCGAACAGCGATTTCTGAATCTCTGCGAGCAGCGCTGTCACCCGCGATGCGACCTCGGCGATGGGCGCTTTCTGTTTCGCCTCCGGACCGAGGCGATCGCGCCGCACGAGCACCACTTCGCCCGCGGCAACATCGCGCGGACCGATTTCGATCCGAATCGGAACCCCGCGCATCTCCCAATCGTTGAACTTGAAGCCGGGAGTGAGGCCTTCGCGCTCGTCGATTTTCACCCGCACGCCGGTGGCCTCGAGGCTATCGTGAAGCGAACGTGCTGCGGCGCGGACCTTTTCGGCTTCGTCCGGCTTGCGCGAAATCGGCACGATGACGGCCTGCGTCGGCGAGACTGCGGGCGGCAAGCGCAATCCCTGGTCGTCGCCATGCACCATGATGATCGCGCCGAGCAGGCGCGTCGAAACTCCCCAGCTCGTCTGCCACACATGTTGAAGCTGATTGCTCTCATCGAGGAAACGAATCTCGAATGCCTTCGCGAAATTCTGCCCGAGGAAGTGCGAAGTGCCGCATTGCAGCGCGCGCCCGTCGGCCATCAGCCCCTCGATGGTGTAGGTTTCCTCGGCGCCGGGAAATCTTTCTGCCGCGCTCTTGCGCCCGACGATCAGTGGAATCGCGAGGAACTCCTCGACAAAGCGGCGATAGACTTCCAGCATCGTCAGGGTCTCGCGCTCCGCCTCCTCGCGCGTCGTGTGCGCGGTATGCCCCTCCTGCCACAGGAACTCCAACGTGCGCAGGAACAGCCGCGTGCGCATCTCCCAACGCACGACGTTGCACCATTGATTCACCATCATCGGCAAATCGCGATGCGAATGGATCCACTGCGCGAACATATGATTGATGATGGTCTCGCTGGTCGGGCGCACAATCAGCGGCTCTTCGAGCAGTTTGCCGCCACCATGGGTGACGACGGCGACCTCGGGCGCGAATCCCTCGACGTGCTGGGCTTCCTTATCCAGGAGGCTTTGCGGGATGAACATCGGGAAGTAGGCGTTGCGCGCGCCGGTCTTCTTGATGCGCCGGTCGAGTTCGTCGCGCAAAAGTTCCCAGATGCCGAAGCCGTCGGGCCGAAACACCATCGAGCCGCGCACCGGCGAATAATCCGCCAACTCGGCGCGAAGGATGACGTCGTTGTACCATCCCGCGAAATCGGTGCTGCGCGGGGTGACTTTCTTTTCGTTTTGTTTTTCTGCGGCCATCGGCATGCGCGACGATGATGGATCGTCAACTGGATCAGTCTGCGGATATTATCGGTCGGAATCAACGCGCGATATGGGATGGATCAATGCCGTCGGCTTTCGCGCTCCTGAGCGGCGCGGTAGTTTGAGGCGTGCCGATCAAGTGCATCGAGAAAGTCATCGTCGCGGTTGCCAATCTCGAAGATGCTTGCGAGCGATGGTCGAAGGCCGGATTCGCCATAGCGAAAAGAATTCGCGCCGAACAATTCGAGGTCGCACGACTTCACGCGGGCGCCATTGAGATCGATCTTTTCGCGATCAAAGACCTAAACGAGACGCCGCTGATGTTCAGATCCGCACTTGAGCGCGGTGGCGGAATCGTCGGATGGGCGTGGGGAATCGACGATGCGGCAAGCGATGCCGGCTCAGACACGCCATCCGATGACCTCCGGCTGCGATACGACAACTTCACAAACTTTCTTCCCGGTGTGTGGACCACCGGCGTTACTACGCGCACCGACCACCCCACTCGTCGCGCGAATCTAGAGCAGCTCTGCGGCGCGAATGAAAACACGGTGGACTATCTCGAGCACATCGTCGTGATGTCGCCTTCATTGGAAGATGCGATCGCTGCGCACGAGAGAATCGGCCTGCCTTGCAAGCGCATCCGCGAAGCCGGCGGTGGAATGCGTCAGGCATTTTTCAAGCTCGAGCAAACCGTGCTGGAGGTCGTTGGTCCCGGGCGCGGCGAGCCGCAGGCGTGGGGCCTCGCGTTCATGTGCAAAGACATCCGGCGCGCGGTCGATATCGCACGCGCCAACGGCATGGAAGCGACCGAGCCGAAGAGCGCAATTCAGGGCGGCAAGATCGCGCGCATCGTCGCGCCGCTCGACGGCGTCGCGATCGCGTACATGGAGCCCGCCTAACTCGCGCGTTTCTTCTTCGAGGCTTTGGGCGCCGACGCTTTTACCGCATCAATCGGTAGCACCACATCGAGGCTCCGCCACAGGTACCACGCCGCCGCCGTGCGATGCGGTTTCCATCGCTCGGCGAATTCGCGCAGCTCCTTCGGCGTCGGACGTTTCGCGAGCCCGTAGGCCTTCATCACCGCAGTCTGCACTCCAAGGTCGCCGGCGGGCATCACGTCGGGCCTGCCGAGGTTGAACATCAGAAACATCTCCGCGGTCCACTGCCCGATGCCCTTCACCTGCGTGAGCTCGGCGATGATCGCGGCGTCCTCCATCTTCGGAAAGCGATTGAAGTTCACCTTCTTCGCGACGACAGCCGCGGCGAGTCCTTTTATATAGAGCGCCTTCGGTTTCGAGAGACCGGCCTTGCGCAACTTTGCCAGCGGCATCGCGACGACCTGCTCGGGCGATGGAAAACGACGGCCGGGAGCGAGCGCGATGAAGCGTTTGAGAATCGCGCGCGCCGCGTTGCCCGCGAGCTGCTGAAAAATGATCGCGCGCGCCAACGCGGGAAATCGCTCGCGCCGATGCGTAGCATCATACGGACCGACTTGTTCGATGATCCGCGCCATGGTTGGGTCGACGCCGATCAGATGAATCCGCGCCGGATGCGAATGCTCTATTTTCAAAGTCGCCATTGGTTGTGAGTGGGCAAAATCTTGCACGCCTGATAAAGCCTCTTCAATGGCGCCCGCAACGACAAATGCAGCGAACAGCGCGCTCTGATGTGTCCGGACAACATCCGCGGAGGGCATAAAGCTCGGTCCGGTTTTCTATGTCGTGAAGCCCGAACAGATCGACGCGTTCGCGCGCGGCACGTCCAGCACCAATCCGATTTTCACTACCGATCACATCGCACCTCCGACGATGAGGCTGCAGGACTACGCGCTGCTCATCGCCACGCATTTCTATGGTGGCTCCGGCGGCGTGCACGCGAAGCATTGGAGCGAGTTTCATGCGCCGATGGCCGCCGGCCAGGCGGTAAAGACCGAGGGCCGCATCACCCGCACCGAACGCAAGCGCGGCAAGTTCTACTTCGAGCTGGAATACGAAACGCGCGACGCGACTACAGATGAATTGCTGGTGCGCCAGGCGATCACATCGGTGCTGCTGGTCGAAGGAAAAATCGCATGAGCGAATTGGTATCGAAGCCATACTGTCCTCGATGCTGACGCGGCGAAAGCCTACAGGAAGGAGTCGAAGGGCCGCCGCGACGCACGCCCCGGGTGAATATCCACACCGATGATGCCGCGGCACGCAAGGCCGGGTTTCATGCGCCGATCGCGGGAGGCGAGCAGACCTACGCCGTGATGGCGAATTTCATCGTCGATTCATTCGGCATCGATTTTCTGCGCGGCGGGCATTTGGAAGCCGCGTTGGTGAAACCGGTTTTCTATGGCGACACGCTCATCATGCATGCGCGCCTCGACGATGCGGCCGGCCACATCTGCAGCTCGAAGTGTGGACCGAGAATCAGCTCGGCGAGCGCGTGCTGATCGGAACCGCGCGCGTGCCGAAGAAGATCGCATGAGCGCGGAACCGGCAGCCGCCTCCAACCATTCGTCCGCCGCCGTCACAACCGGCGCGCAAGACGCCGATTTGGAAGAAAGCGCTACCATATGTAGGTACCGTCGCGATCTTCGCGCTGATTTTCTGGCGCATCCCGATGGCGAAAGTTGGCGAGGCGCTGAGCAGGCGCCGGTCTTCGAATTCGTCGCGGTGTTTCTCCCCTTCTCCGCCTTCTACTGGATGATCGATTCGATCTGCCTGACCTGGGTGGTGCGGCGCTTCAACGCGCCGATGCGTTTCCGCGACATCGTGCCGATTCGTGCCAGCATGTATCTGCTCGCGTTGATCAATACCAACCTCGGGCAGGGCGGCGTCGCGTATTACCTTCATCGCAAAGCAAAAATTCCTTTCCTCGAGGCGCTCAGCTCGATCCTGTTCATCGCGTTGCTGGAGATCTACCAATTGTTTCTTTTCTCAACGGTTGGCGTGATTTTCTATCAGCCGACCGCATCGGCGCAGATCGAGATCGTGAAAATTCTGCGCGTCGCCTACGTGATCGCATGGCTCCTGCTCTTCGCGATTATCGGGTTGTTCGCGCTGGCGCGCCGCAATCCGGCGCTGCACCAATGGATTGTCAGCAGCCGAGGCGGATCGATCGCCGGAACTTTTCTGAAGGCGCGCCCGCTCGACTACGCGATCGTGCTCGGCATCAAGGCGCCGAGTTTTCTCGCCTCGGTGCTGACGCAATATTTCGCGCTGGCGCTATATGGGATCACGATCCCGCTCATCAAGTTGATGCTGTTTCTGCCGCTGGTCTTTCTCGCGGCGGCGCTCCCGATCGCGGTCGCGCATCTGGGCACCAGCCAGGCGGCGTGGCTGCTGTTTTTTTCCGGTAACGCGACTGAAGCGAAGATCCTCGCGTACAGCCTCGCCGCGCACTTCACGTTCATGTTCTGCAACGGCCTCATTGGGCTGTTCTTCCTGCCGCGTGCGAGCCGCGAGCTGACCGCGATCGAGGCGAGCGCGTAGCTATTAGTGCTGCGACATCCAGACGCGTTCGAAGCGCGTCGGCCGCATACCATTCATAACGTAGTCGTGCACCCACGGCTTGCAGATGATGTAAGTCACCGGATGATAGAGAAACACCCACGGCGCGTCGGCGATGATCTTGCGCTGCGCTTCGTCATAGATGGCGTAGCGCTTCGGGAAATCGGTGACAGGCGCCGCCTCGTCGACCAGCTTCTCGACCTCCGGATCGGTGAAGAAGGCGTCGTTGTTGGAACCGAATTGTTTGCGCGACAGCAGGACGCTGAGGAAATTTTCCGGGTCCGGAAAATCCGCTTCCCACGCGCTCATGAACAGCTCGACGTTTTTCGGCTGACGAATCGCCTCGAGCAGCGGACCCCACGCAACCGGCTTCAACGTCACGCTGACGCCCACCAGCGCGAGGTCCTGCTGAATAGACTCCGCGAGCATCTCGGCGATTTGATCGGCGCGAAACCACAGCGCGGGTTTGAAGTCGCGAGGGAAGTGCGCCTGCTCGAGCAGCGCGCGCGCCTGCGCTGGATCGTAATCGTAGCCGCGCACGCCGGGATCGTAGCCGGGCAGGTTCGGCGGCAGCACTCCGCGGGCGACGATACCGCGCCCGTTAAGCACGGCGACCATCTTCTGTTTGTTGACGGCGTAGTTGAATGCCTGCCGCACGCGGACGTCGTCGAACGGAGGCATCTGGCAATTCATGCCCAGATAGCTGGTTGTAACGGTCGATTTGTTGAGCGTGAGCGCGCGCAGCGCCGGCGTTTTCATGACGTAGGGAAATTCCGAGGGCGGTATCGCCTCGAGGAAATCGATCTCACCCGACTCGAACTTCAGCCATCCGAGTTCCGCGTTGACGCCGACCTGCTTCGCGATACCGTCGAGGCGCGGCAAACCTTTGATGTAGTAGTCGGGATTTTTTTCCAGCACGAGCCGCTGACCGCCGATCCATTCCTTTAGCTTGAACGGACCGCTGCCGACCACGTGGCGCGAAAAATCCTCGCCCCATTTTTCCACCACCTCGCGCGGCACCGCGGAGGCAAACGGCATCGCGAGCTTGTGCGGGAAAATCGGATCGGGACCGATCAGCCGAAAAATCATCGTGTAGGGATCGGGCGTCTCGATACCATCGACGTGCGGCTTGCGATGCGCCGCGAAATCCGCCGCGCCCACGATCGTCTGATAGTACTCCATCCCCTTCGACAGCGTCGCGGGATCGATCACGCGCTCGATCCCGTATTTGAAATCGGCGGCTGTGACGGCGCGGCCGTTGGTGAACCGCACGTCGTTGCGAAGATGAAAAGTGAACACTGTTCCGTCGGGTGACGATTCCCATGAGGTCGCAACTTCCGGGTGAAGGTCGACATCGTTGTCGCCGTAGCGCACCAGCGTATCGAAGATTGCCTGCTCAAAGGTCCACGACGCGTTGTCGTAGCCGGCCGCGGGGTCCAGCGTCGGTACGTCGTCGGCATCGGCAAAGCGCAGCACCATCGCTCCGGGCGGGAATCCGAAATTGTCGCTCGATGAATGACAGCCCGCAACGGCGATCAACATCAGCGTGACAATCGCGGCGTGATACAGATGTGATTTCATCGCGCACGCCGCCGCAGCACGCCATAACCGAGCAGGTTGAAGGCGAGCACCGCATAGAAAATTGCGAGGCCCGGAAATGTTGCGAGCCACGGCGCGACGCGAAAGTAGATCGTCGCCTCCTCGATCATGCGGCCCCAGCTTGGCGTCGGCGGTGGAACACCGAGGCCGAGGAAACTCAACGCAGCATCGAGCAGCAGCGTGCCCGAGGTTCCCAACGCCGCCATCACGATGATCGTCGGCGCGACGTTCGGGAGCACGTGTCGTAGGATGAGCCGCTGCGGCGGCGCACCCAACGCGCGTGCCGCCATGACGAAATCGCGCTGCGACATCGAGAGCGCCTCCGCGCGTACCACGCGTGCGATCGAAGTCCACGACACGATTCCTATCACAATGAGGATGCTGACGAGGCTCGGCCCGAGGACCGACACCAGCGCCATCGCGAGGAGCAATCCCGGCAGCGTCAGCATCACATCGGTGAAACGCATAAGGACGAAATCAACGGTGCCGCCGAAGAATCCGGCGCTCAGTCCGATCGCGACGCCGATCGTCATCGTCACCGCCATCGCGGCGATGCCGACTTCGAGCGAAATCTGCGCGCCGAAAATGATGCGCGATAGAACGTCGCGACCGAGCGCATCGGTGCCGAGCGGAAACTTCCACGACGGCGCCCACGGATCGCCGAAGCTGCTCGCGACCGCGCGCGTCGGATCGTGCGGCGCGAGTAACGGTGCGAAAATCGCGACGAGGACCAGGCTCGCGACCATCGCCGCGCCAATCATTTCCATCGCGTTCGCGCGCGCCTTCATCCGATCTCCTCCAGCCGGATGCGCGGGTCGAGGTAGGCATACATCAGGTCGACGACGAGATTCGCGATCACGATCAGAAACGCCGAGAACAGCACGGTGCCCATGATGAGCGGAATGTCGAGGCTGAAGATCGCCTCATACGCGAGGCGCCCGATGCCCGGCCAGTTGAACACCGTCTCCGTCAGCACCACGCCGCTCAGCAGGCCCGCGAGGTCGAGGCCCGCGAGCGTGACCAGCGGCAGCAGCGCGTTCGCCATCGCATGCTTGATCATCGCGCGAGTGCGCGAGAGCCCCTTGCCAATGGCGGTGCGCACGTACTCCTGCTCCATCGCGTCGCACAAATTGGTGTGCAGGATGCGCGAGTAGTAGCCAGCCGAGCCGAGCGCGAGCGTGATGGTCGGCAGAATCAGGCTCTTCCATCCAGCGAGTCCGCCGAGTGGGATGCTGCGAGTGAATGCGCTCGCCGCGATCAGCAGCATGGTGCCGAGCCAGAACACCGGCATCGATACCATCGCGAGCGAGGCGACCAGTTGCGCGTTGTCGACGGCGGTATCGCGGTACGTCGCCGCGAGCAGTCCCATCGCGATGCCGAGGATCAACGAGAGCGCCATCGCGCTGACTGCGAGCAGCGCCGTCGCCGGAAAGCGCGACACGATCAGACGCGTCACGCTCTCGCGCCGGATGTACGATCTGCCGAGGTCGCCGTGGATCGCGCGCGCGAGGTAGTCGCCGTATTGCACATACAGCGGCTCATCGAGGTGAAGCTGATGGCGAATCGTCGCGAGCGTATGCGGGTCGGCTTTCGCGCCGGCCATCGCGACCGCGGGATCGGCGGGGATCATGAATGCGATCGCGAAGGTGATTAGCGAGGTGCCGAGCAGCACGAACGCGCCGAAGAAAATTCGGCGGATGAGGTAGGCGAGCATCAGCCGTCGAGAGCGCCGCGGGCTAGCAGCTCGCGGCGCAGGCGCGACGATGCGCGCTCGCGATGACGCATCGCAGCTGGATCATCGGATTGCGAGACGACGGCCGCGCGCTCCTCAGGACGCAACACCTCGAGCAGACGCTCCATCGCGGCGAGGCGATTGCGATCGTCTTCGCTCTGCGCCGACGCGGGAAGTTTGCGCAGCGTTTGATAATGCGCAAGGAGGGCGGAGACCGACGAGTATCGATGCACGATGCGGCTAGCCGGCGACGGCTCCCAATGGCGAGATGGCAAGTCCGATAAGATATCCGGCGCCCGCAGCGCTCATCGCAATCGCCAGGAAGCGGAATCCCGAGCGCCATCGTTGCGCGCGATGCGCGAGCCATCCTTCGAAATATCCGACGATAAAGAGTACCAGCGCGGTGGCTCCCAGAGCGGCTATCAGGCCCGGGCGGCCGTTTTGGATAAAGAAGTAAGGCAGCAGCGGAAACAGCGCGCCAACCATGAAAGCGACGCCCATCACGACGCCGTCCGCGACTGGATTCGATAGTAAACCGCTTGCGAGGCCGTAGACCTTTTCTTCCGCAGTGTTGATGAGCGCGCTCGGCGAAGTGCTGAGCAGCTTGACCACACGATACGCGGCATCGCGGCTAAGGCCCTCCTTCGCAAGTTGGTCGAGGAGACTTTCCTGGATGACGTAAGGATGCTCGGTGGCCTCGCGTCGCGCCTGCTCGAGTTCCGCGCCGAGGATTTCGATTTCGGCATGCGTGCCGAGATACGCGCCCGCGCCCATCGAGAGCGCACCGGCGGCGGTGGAAGCCAGCGCGGCGAGGACGACCTGCTTGTGATCGGAGACCGCACCGCTGAGTCCGCATAGCACGCCGGCGGTCGTCAGCACGCCGTCCTGCACGCCGAAGACGACCTCGCGCACGTTGGAGAGCCGTTCGAACATCCTGCGTTTTTCGGAAGGATCGATCGCCAAGTTAACCGCTCGGATAACACGTCATCTAGAATTTCTGCTCGCGCGGACCGAACTCGATGCCCGGTTTCCATTCGGCGGGACACATTTGACCGGTGTTGATCGCCTGCACGACGCGCAAGGTGTCGGCGACACTCCGCCCGACGTTGAAGGGACACGCGAGGGCGTGCACGATCGCGCGATCCTTGCGCATCACGAAAGTGGCGCGCAGCGCAGCCTTTTCGGCCTCGTCGAAAACGCCGTACGCGCGCGCGATCTTGCCATCGGCATCGGAAAGCAATGGATAGTCGATGCCGCCGAGTTCTGCGGCCCATTTCACATGGCTGTCGACGCTGTCGACGCTGATGCCGAGCACTGCGCATCGTGCGTCTGCAAACGATTTCAGCGCTGTGTTGAATCCGGTGACTTCGGTCGGGCAGATAAAGGAGAAATCGTGCGGATAAAAGAAAAGCGTGACGTAATCGGAGCGCAAATCGCGCAGCCGCAGCGTCGACGCGCGACCGCCGATGGCGCTCGGCAATTCGAAATCGGGCGCGATATCGCCGGGTCCCAACATGCCTCGCTAGGCTACTCAATCTCGAATGTGAGCGAAACGGTGGCGTAAGCGCGCCTTCAACCCCTGTCCCGGTCGTTGGCTTTACAGCTTACGTAACACGTACTAACATTCACCGATGATAAGGTCGTTTCGATGCAAAGACACGGAGGCGCTCTTCAATCGTCAACGGATTGCACGCTTCCAGAGCATCGAGGACTCGGCGCGACGCAAGCTCGCAATGCTGAACAACGCGCAGACGCTGCAGGACTTAAGAGTGCCGCCGGGAAATCGGTTGGAGCAGCTTAGCGGCAATCGGGCAGGCCAGCATAGTATTCGCGTCAACGAGCAGTGGCGAATTTGTTTCGTGTGGCGGGAAGGTGATTCCTGTGAAGTTGAAATCGTCGATTACCATTAGGAGCCGCGCGCGGAGCCGCATGAAAAGACTTCCGCCGATACATCCGGGTGAAATTCTTCGGGAGGAATTTCTGAAGCCACTCGGAATGAGTATGAACAAGCTGGCTGCGGAATTGCACGTTCCGACGAACCGGATCACACAGATTGTGGAGGGCCGACGCAGCGTAACCGGCGAGACCGCGCTTCGGCTTGCCCGTTACTTTGGGACCTCAGCTGAGTTCTGGATCGGGATACAGAAAGACTATGATCTACAGATCGCGCGGGATGAATTCGAGGCCGCGGTCGAACGCCAAATACAGCCTCGCGAAAGAGCAGCCTGACGCAGTTCCAGCTAATTCGCTCTCCCCAGGCTACTCAATCTCGAATGTGAGCGAAACGGTGGCCGAGACGACGATCTGCGAGGCCTCGATGGGAGTTGGAGCATTCACGCCCGCTGACATCATGCCAACGCGCGCCATCGGCATGATGGGCGCGCGCTCGGGAATCGTTGTCGCCTTCACCACGCGCTTCAGTTTCACATTCAGCGATGCGGCGAGGGCCTGCGCCTGAGCTTGCGCGTCCTTGGAGGCATTGGCGATCGCGTCCTGACGCGCCTTGGTGTCGTCGCGCAGGCCGAAATTCAGATAATTGATTCGGTTCGCACCCGCTGAAATTGCGCCATCGATCAGCGAGCCCAACAACGACAGCTCGGTGGTCTCGACTGTGATGGTGTTCTGCGCTGTGTAGCCGGTGATCGTCGGACGCTGACGCGGTCCCCGTTCGTTGTATTCCGGATTGAGCGAATAATCGCCGGTCAGCACGGTGCCCTTGCCTGCGAGCTTGTCCTTAAGCTGCTGGACGACCTTCCGCGCGAGCGCCGCGTTCTTGCTCGAGCATTCCTCGGCGGTCGGCGCATGCGTCTCGACTTCGAGCGCCAGATGCGCGATATCGGGCGTCGCGCGCGCCTCGCCGGTTCCGCTGACCTCGATGACGCGGATGTCTTCCGCCGCGTGGCTCGGCATCGCGAATAGCACCATGATGATGAGCAGCGCCGCCATTGCAGCAGCGGGTTTGAAGCGCATCGAGCGTTCTCCTTTCGAACCCGAATGCACGCGATCGATCACGCCTCAAACTACCGCGCCCGACGGGAATCGTGAAGGCTCTTAAGGCTTGATGTTCCGCCTACGGCTTGATGTTCTGATTGATGCGGAAGAAATTCGCCGGATCGTATTTGCGCTTGATCTGTGCGAGGCGTCCGTAGTTCTCGCCGTATGCCGCTCGCGCGCGGGTAGCGCCTTCATTTTCCAAATCGTTGACGTAGACCGCGCCGCTCGAAAGGGGGCTAAGCGCCGCGAAGAAATCGATCACCCATCGAATCGAATCTTCCCGCACGCCGTCCTCCTGCCAATACGAATGCACCCAGTACTCGTAACCGACGCGCCGAAAACCGAACGCGTTGTCGTGCGGCTTTGAGCACCACGGACCATGCCAATACATCATCGTGATGCCGCTCGATTCGCTCGGCACCGACGATGCGAAGTCCGCGATGACCTCGATCGCGTCGTCGTCGAGACGTTCCAGATGACCGCCGCGCCGGCAACTCGAGTAGTTGCCATCGGAGGGCGCGTCCGACCCCTCGCGTTGCTCATCTATATACGGTTTCGATTTGATGGAATCCTCAACCGGCTTCATGAATGTGCGCAGCGGACGGAGCACGCGCTCGCCCTCGCGCACGTCGCCGTTCCATACCACCGCGATATCAAGCATGCGCTCACCCGGAAACGGCAGCACGGCGGCCAGCAGGAAAAGTTCATCGGGAATGGTCGGCGCGTATTGATTGAGGAAGTGCAACACCTCGCGCGCTTGATGGATCGGATACTTCAGATGGCCGGCGAGGACCTCGCGGATGCGATGAAGCCGAAAATCCAGCGTCGTCACGACGCCGAAATTTCCGCTGCCGCCGCGCACTGCCCAAAAAAGCTCAGGATTTTCATCGCTATCCGCGCGAAGGATACGTCCATCGGCGGTGACGATCTCTACGCGCGTGATGTTGTCGCAGCCGAACCCCAGCTTCGGGGTTAGCGCGCCCTCGCCTCCGCCGAGCGCATATCCGGCGACCCCGACCGAGGGGCACGAGCCCAGCGGCACGGCCAACGCGAAGGCATTCGTCATCAGATCGAGTTCGCCCGCAAGGACGCCCGATTGAAGGCGCACCGTCGCTGCGACGGGATCGATTGCGACGCGCTTCATCAATGAAAGGTCGATCACGAGGCCGCCCTCGCAGGTGCCATGTCCCGCGAAGCTATGGCCTCCGCAGCGGACTGCGACGAGAAGATCATTGGCGCGCGCGAATTCGATCGCGCGGACCACGTCCTCGTTTCCGGCGCATCGCGTGATGATCGCGGGATGCAGATCGACAGCATGATTCCAGACGCGGCGAGATTTTTCGTAGCGGACATCGTAGGGAAGGATGACTTCGCCTTTGAAAGCCTGTTCGAATTTGCGAGTTGCGGCTGTGGTTAGGACAGAGGCTGTCATGGTGCGCGCGCGCCCGAATGAGAGTTCGACGCATCGCGCCTACGGTTTGTTCAGCCGCGATTGCGCTTCGAACGGACCGGAGGATTCATCGGCTTCAGATGCGTGACGCGCCGGGAGGGCTGGGTGCTGGGTCCGGTGCGATGCTGAAATTTCATGTCGGCGCCGCAATGCGGGCAGGTGACGTCCTTCCATTTCACGGGCCGCGCGCAGGAAGGACATTTGTAGCGAGTGCGCGAGGTCCAATAGAGACCCGCCGCGGTCAGCGCGACCATTATCAATCCGATGAGCGTCTGCTTCACGAGACTTATGAAATCAGGCGAGGCCTTCCTTAAGCGCGTCGTCGAGCGCGCCGATGTTGACGTGATGCCCTTTCGCCATCAAGGCCAGAAATGCGTGCAAGTCCGCATCGCTCAGGCTCGCGAGGTTCTCCTCGATCTTGCGGATAACCCAGCGCTGGCCACGATTGAGCAGCTCCAGCTTGGCGCGGAAGTCGTTGACCGCGCGAACTTTCTCGACGAAATCGCCGGTCTTGTTCGACGGCGCGCCGCCCAACCTCCGCACGTGTGCTGCGAGTTCGCCCGCGTAGTAGCCCTCGTCGTGGCCGACCTTCTTGAGCAGTTCCCTCAATTCGGGAGACCTGGCCATCTCGGTGAGTTCGTGCAGCACTCGCCCGCCGGCGCGTTCGGCCTCGCTGAGTGTGTTCAAAAGTCCTTCGAGTTGTGCGTCCATATTGAAAATCCTAGCACCGCACGCCGTCGCCTATAAAATCGGGACCACCGGGCAATAAACCGCACCGATAGTTCCGCCATGCGCGAGTGCAGCTTTGATGAGCATGAGCGCGGGCGCCATCGAGCGCATCGCCGCGGGGAGCTCGGGTGCGCGCGCCGTAACGAGCCCGCCGCTGAGGAGTTTCGCCAGTGGTCCCGGCTGCTCGGGCAACTCGACCAATGCGACCTCGCGATCGGGTGGGATTTTCACCGCCTGTTTGGCGGCCGCGAGCGCCTCAGTTAATCCGCCCAACCGATCGACGAGCTTGTTCTGAAGGGCCTGCGCGCCGGTCCATACACGTCCCTGCGCGATCGCGTCGACGTCCTCGACTTTCATATGACGGCTGTCGGCGACCACGCTGAGAAACTTCTGATAGGTGTCGCCCAGCAACTGGTCCTGAAAAATGTGCATCTGGCCCGGGGTGAAGTCGGTAAACTCATCGAACATTTCTACGTTGGCACCGCGCGAGACGGCCCCGCTGTTGAGATAAATTTTTTGCGCGGCGGGCCCGAGGTTGAACTTGCCACCGAGCACGCCGATCGATCCGGTGATGGTGCCCGGCTCCGCGATGATGAGCGAGGCCGGTGTCGAAACCCAGTAACCTCCCGAGGCGGCGTAGCCCGACATGCTGACGATGATCGGCTTCTTTTTCGCGGTGAGCTCGGCCGCATGCCGAATCAGCTCGGATGCGATAACCGATCCCCCGGGCGAATCGACGCGCAGAATGATCGCGCGAATCGAATCATTATCACGCGCGGACTTGAACGCCTCGTCCATGTCGTCGGAGGCCGCCATCTCGGTGCCGGTCAGCCCGACACCGCCCGCCGCGCCGCGCACGATCTCGCCGTCGCAATAGATGATCGCGATCTCCTGCTGCGAGCCGAGCCCGGAGAACATACTTGGATGCACATAGTCGGTGAAGTTAACCGTCCGATGCGTGCCTCCACCGTGATGCTTGATGCGATCAAGGAACTGATCTTCGTACTCGAGGCGGTCGACCATGTGCATCTTCAGGCTGAGAGACGAATTGAGCGGGGCCTGATCGACGATCGCGTGCATCTGGTCAACGCTGATGCCACGCAGCTGTGCGGTTTGGCTCGTGATCTGATCGAACATCGCATCGACGAGGCTGTTGTCTTCTTCCCGCTGCGCGGGGGTGAAATCCTTTTCGGTGAAGATGTTGCCGGCGCTCTTATATTTTCCCATCGCGGCAAAGTTCGGGTGCACGCCGAGCCAATCCAGGGTTCCGCGCGCGAAGATCTCGCGCATGCCGACGCCTACCAGGTCCAGCTCGCCTTCCGGCATCAATGAAACATCGCCCGTCGCGGCTGCTACGAGATAGGGCAGGTTGCCGGGAGACATTTCGCCCGCGGTTTCGAGATAGGCACTCGTCCACTTGCCGCTCGCCTTGAACTGCGCGATGAGCGCGGCGATTTCCTGCGCTTGGGAGAGTTCCATCTGCGTATCGATAATCTTGATGGCGAGCCCGGAGATGCGCGGATCCTTGGCGGCCTTGGTCAGAGCGACGCGCATTACGTTCAGTGGCGTTTCACGGGAATTCAGCATCCCGAGGAAATTCGGGCTCCCACGCTCGACCACCGCGCCCTGGAACGTGACCACGAGAACCGAGCCAGACTGCACGCGATGTGAAATGTACTCGGAGGCGAACGCGATTATGCATAGCACGATGAAGGCGGCGAAGAGTCGCAACACCCATCGGAAAAATGTCTTCATGGTCCAGCCATCTCCTTGGTCAGGTCTCTCGGGCGATTTAACTTCGCCTATTGTACCGATTGTTTGGGGCCCCTGCCGCGCGGCACGGCGGCTGGAAAAGCGGGGGCGAAGCCTTTACGGTTAGTCCCGGATCGAACCGACGGGAGTTGATCTTGGCGCTACCAGATTCGCAAAGCATTCGGAATCTGATCGAGGAAATCTATCGGCAGGGCTACGTCATCGGCGACGACGACGTCCGCTATCCGATTGCTCCGATGGCCGTCGCACCGTGGGGCGGCGAGTTCGTGCGCGATGCGTGTATCGGCGAGCGCGCCGGCTCCTGCGTCGAGGTCGGGATGGCGTGGGGGTTGTCGACGCTTCATATCCTCGAGGGGCTGCTCGCCAATGGAGTGACCGGGCGTACCCACGTGGTAATCGATCCGATGCAATCGAGCACGTTTCACAACGCAGCGCGCCGGACGCTGCGGGAAAGCGGCGCCGACGAACTGGTTGAGTTCTATGAGGAGCGCTCGGACCTGGTGCTGCCGAGGCTGATTTCGGACGGCCGGGTTTTCGACTTCGCCTTCATCGACGGCGACCATCGCTTTGAAGGGGTGTTTGTCGATGTGCTGTTCGTCGATCGGCTGCTTAAGCCAGGCGGAGTGGTGGCGCTCGATGACACCTGGTCGCATCCAGTCTACCTCGCATGCAAGTTTCTCGAGGTCTGTCTGAACTACGCTCCGATGGGTGAGGCGCTCAGACCGCCGGGCGATCACTTCGCCGGCGAGGTGAAGCATCGCCGCCGCCACGATCCCGCATTCGCGGCCAAGCTGCCCAAGATGCGCGCCTATCGCAAGCCGATAAAGCATGAAGCTCACGACGATGAAATCGACTTCGCGCGCTTTTCGTTGGCCGATGCGAATCTGCCCGTTCCTATTGCCCGCGCACATGCGAGGCAGCTCACGTACTACGCATTGCAGGCGCTGAGCGAGGGCAAACGCGACGAGGCCCGCCGCGCGCTAGCTACTGCCGTGCGACTTCATCCGACGCGGCTTAAGAACTATGCGCGTCTTGTGCGCACGATGCTCCCTTTATGGATTGCGAAGCGGCTGAGCGGTCAGACTGGCCGAGGTCAAAGAACACTATCCGAGCCCGCCGACTGATCTCAGCGTCCGGTACCGAAAACATCTATCGTAAATGTCGGACGCTTCGGGTCGTCGCTGCTGATGGTCAGATTCTGCTGGACCAAACCGGTGACAGTGGGAGCAAATTGCACATAAATCACCGGTGACGCTTTGTCGCGCGTCAGCGCGATCGTTCCCGGATTATTGACGATCGTAAATGGCGAGGTCATTGATGGAATCATTACCTGTAAGGCTCCTTTCCCCGTATCGCCGACGCGGAAGTATGTTTGTCTGGTCGAGCCCACTTTCACGCGGCCAAAGTTCATACGCGCACGATTAACCCACAGCGCACCCGGCAGAGGAGTGGGAGTGGCCCCAGGCGTTCCAGTTGCCGTGGCAGTGGCGCCGGAAGTGGAGGTGGCGGTAGCGGTCGGAGTCGCCGAGGTGGTGCCGCTGACGCCGAAGACTTCCAGTACCCCGCTCGACGCGACGTAAACCTTGCCGTTGACGATGGTCGGAGTCAGGAAAGCATCATTTGGGAAGGTCCAGGTGCCGGCCGGGATATCGTTAACGATTTCATTGGTGAGATCGTTGGCCGGAAAGGCATCGAGAGTGAGGGTTCCGGTCCCATTGGAAGATGTCGCCGGTGATGGATGTTTGATGGCCCACAAAATCGCAGTGGAGGTGTCACCGCCGTTGGACGAAATCGAAGGCAATGTACCACCGCGCGGAAAGTTATAATTGCTCGTAGGAGTCTGGTTGGGGTTGCCACTTGCGTTCACACCCGCCGTCAGTGACCCATTGGCCAGATCGTATTCGATGATCGGCGAGTAGTCGCCGGTGTAGTAGATGTATTGGCGGCCGGACGAATCCTGGAAGTATGCCGGCGCCCCCCAAAATGCGTTGCGATTCGAACTGCTGTTCGATGCGGTGCCTAGCACACGCCACAGTTCCTGGACGACATTGTCGGTGCATTGTTGGCTATCCGGGACTGTTGTTGGCGTATACCCACCCATCGAGCTGCGATTGATCAGATAGATGGTACCTTCCTTGCCCGAGAAGGTCAGGAGGTTGGCAGGTCCACTGCTCTGTGTGGGGAGAATCATTGGAGCGCCCGAACTCAGATCCTGGTCGACCTCATCGCCTCCCAGTACCTGTTGGTTGCAGGGCGTGAAATAATCGCCAACGCCAAGGCCGGGGGCTTGCGTTAACCGGAGCAAGGTCTCTCCGTAGTTCGGACCGCCGGTATTCGCATTGAAGGGTCCGTTGGCGGTTAGCGCATAGATTGATGAATCATCAGCCACCATTCCCACCGCGGCCTGCCAGATCGATCCTCCACCCGATCCGTAAGTAGAACTCGGTACGATGCTGGGATCTGTATTGAAAACACCAACCTGCATGAGCGAACTTTTGTTGTAGGCAATCACCCAGCCTTCGTAGAGCCCATTCCCCACTACCGTCCCATTCGGACCGAGACCGTTATCTTCGTGCGCGCTGAACGGGATATAAACGGTATTCCCGAAGAGTGTCAGTCCGCCACGATCGAATTGGACTAGCGGATCGAAGACAACATTGCCGTTGCCGTCCTGCTCACCACCGGTTCCGGGATACTTTGCTGTAATATCTACCGGGCTGTTCGGTTTTTCACTGCCAGTGGTGATGTCGAGGGCATGCAGGCGCTGATGAAATACCGCGGGACTGGCGGTGGTCTTGCTCGCCGCGACCACATAAAGGGTGTTGGTGGAAGTATCGATGACGCCGGTACCCGAAATTCCCATGTGCGGAATGCGGGTATTTGAGTAGTCGGTGGAGACCTGCAGCGTTTCTCCCGATGGCGTAAGGCTCTTCGACCATAGCGGCGAGCCAATCGTGTCCGCATCGAATGCGTAGACTGTGTTGTTCTCCGTCCCGACGAATATCACATTATGAGTTCCCGCCGCCCCGAGGTTCAGCGCAGGTACGTACAACGGCTGGAAATAGGTTCCATCGTCAATAGTGTCGTTGAAGAGGTGCTGGAAGCTCGATTTGACATTGGCCACCGTCAGTGTCGTCTCGCTCGAATTCCAGTTGGTATGAGCATTGTTGTACATCTGCGTTGTGACCGACGGCGGCTGCGCGGTAGCGATGCCGCGGGTCGTCGGGGAGACGCTCGCGAGTATTACTGAGAGGGTTATTAGGCTGAGGTGGCTGAGGTGTTTCATATCGTGTGGTGGTCTCCTAAATCACCCTAGTTAGTGCAACCGGGTTGGGTCCTCTGAAGGTACGGTGCCGGGAATGGGTTGGTTTCCGGCAGACACCTTTTAGAATATTTAAGTTATTCAAAGTACTCGATATGGCTAGAAATGTCACGTGAATGCAACAGAGCAGGAAGCATCCCCTTTGGACGCGGCCGCGGATAACGCCGGTACACTTGCTCCTCTGCTGAACGAGCAGCCACTCGGCCCGATTCATTATCGAATCATGGGGTTGTGCTTTGCGGCGTGGATTTTCGACTTTTATGACCTGATCCTCTACTCATTCCTGCTCGTCCCCATCGCACGCGACCTGCACTTGAGCACGACGGACTCATCGCTCCTGCTCGGCACGTCCTTTTTAATGACGGCGTTTGGCGGCGTAATGTTCGGCTTCCTCGGCGATCGTTTCGGCCGCAAGCCAATCGTCGTCGCCAGCGTCAGCATCTATGGCCTCGGTACGCTTCTCTGTGCGACCAGCCACGGCCTGCTTGACCTGATGCTCTATCGGTCGTTTACCGGCCTCGGCATCGGCGGCGGATGGGCGTCCGGCCAGGCGCTCATCGCCGAAAGCATGCCGGCTGGGCGCCGCGGACGATACGCCGGTTACGTGCAGACCGGCGCTCCGCTAGGCGTGCTCCTCGCGGCGGCGGCCTCCGGCAATCTCGAACCGCATCTCGGATGGCGATGGGTATTTGTGATCTCCGCGCTTCCCGCGGCCGCCATCGCAATCGCCGAGTGGCGCTTTCTGCCCGAAAGCGACGTATGGCAACGCACTGGGCGTCGCGCATTCTTCGGCGCCAACGAATGGAAGGCGCTCCGGCCGCATCGCCATGTGATCGCACTGCTCGGCCTGTGGCTGTTGTTGAACTCGGAAGCCTACTGGTTCACCTATAGCTGGATGCCCGGATACCTGCAGATGCAGCGCGGACTAAGCACGGCAGAAAGCGGCCGGCTGATGATTCATATGCAGTACGGCGGTGTGTTCGGCTACGCAATTTTCGGCATCCTCGCGGATCGCTTCGGACGCCGCCCGATGTTCACCATGTTCGCGGTGGCACTCGCGATCGGACTGATCCCATCGACCTTGATGTGGCCGCAAGCCTCGCGCATCCCCGGGCTTATCGTGATCGCGATAACCTTGACAGGCTTCGGGACCGGACTCTGGTCGGGCGCGGCGCCCTACATGTCGGAGCTGCTCCCGACTCGCGTGCGCAACGCGGCCATGGGCGCGCTGCTCAACGTCACGCGCGGATTCCAATTCTTCACGCCGCTGGCGATCACTGAACTAGGACGGCATTTTGGTTTGGGCGCGGCGCTATCGGTGGGCGCGCTGTTCTCGCTCGCAGCGGCCGCGATGGTCTGGATGCTGCCCGAGACGCGCGGCCGGTCGATCGTGGAACTCGACGTTCCATCGTGATCAGGCGTTCGTCCCGCTAACATTATGTTTTCTCGATTGCGACTCATCGATGATACGTGGCATGTTTGCGGCTGAAGCCTGCGCAGGTCTCGATTGCAAGCTAGTTTTCTGAGCGGATTGACCGACCATCAAACCGGCCATTCGCGATTGAAGAACGATACCATCTCGTCCTCCACACGAGGCGGGAACACCAGGCCATAGCGCTCGAACGCGATGCGGCCGAGTTGGCACATCATCCGAAAAATATCGATGTGGACCTCGCGCATCGCATCGCGATCGCCCTCGCGCACTGCGGTCGCGACCCGATCCATCAGTCGCTCGTATTCGGCCTGCTGATCCGGCGCGAGCATCTTCGCGCGCGTGAACATGTTGCGATGAAACGCGCGCCGATCCTTTTCCAGAAGCATTAACGGAACGATTCCCGTCTCGATCAGCAAGATCTCATTGAAGAGAAAGGTGCTGCGCTGTCCACGCGCCAGTATCCGGACCGGCCACGTCGAGCCTTGCAAAAATCCCAGCAGGTTGTATTCGAGCGCGCGTGCTATGGCGGCATCTCCCAGATCATCGCCGATACGCAGGCGCGCGAAAATCGACTCGATTCCCCATAGCCGCTTCACCGCGACGCGCTGTTTGGATGCGACCGTGCTCTCGCGCTCGAAAAACACGTCGAGTTTCACTGGCCCCTCAAGCAGGCATCCGATGCCGAATATGCCCATCACGTCCGCAGCAGCCAGGATCGGTGCGACGAGGCCGATGACATCCCGACGTTTCGGCCATACCTCCTCCCACGCACTCTCGGCGACGCATAGATACAAATCGATGTCGGAGAATGAGTCGGCGGAGTTATCCGCGAGGCTGCCTTCGAGCCATCCCGCGAGGAAGCGTGAGTCAGCGGAGAAAATCGCGATTGCCTTTTCGATGGTCTCGCTCCGCCTGATCGCGAATGGAACATCGTCGTTCATGCGACGAGTGTGGCGCGCCTCGCGCAGGTTTTCCAGCAAGCCGAGAAAATCCGCTCAGCGCAATCTGGTCTGACTCTTTGCGCAAAATAAAGGGCCGCGGTCCGAAGACAACGGCCCTCTACAAAAGTATCGGCGGCGCGCTACTCGCGTTCCTGGAATCCTTCGAGGTTGCGGGAGCGGCCGGTCTGGCGGAGCTTGCGCAGCGCCTTCGCTTCGATCTGTCGAATGCGCTCGCGGGTGACCGCGAACTGCTTACCGACTTCCTCCAGCGTGTAGTCGGTCTTCTGTCCGATGCCGAAGCGCATGCGGAGGATTTGTTCCTCGCGCGGGGTCAGCGTCGCGAGCACCTTGCGGGTCTGCTCGCCCAGGTTGCCCTGAATCGCGGCTTCGACCGGCGAGGGCGCCAACTCGTCCTCGACGAAATCGCCGAGCGAACTTTCTTCCTCGTCGCCAATCGGAGTTTCCAGCGAAATCGGCTCTTTGACGATCTTGAGCACCTTCTGGACCTTGTCGAGCGGCATCTCCATCTGCTCGGCAATTTCCTCGGGGCTCGGCTCGCGTCCCAACCGCTGTACTAGGAGCCGCGTCACGCGCAGCAGCTTGTTGATCGTCTCGACCATATGCACCGGGATACGGATGGTGCGGCCCTGATCGGCGATCGCACGCGACATCGACTGGCGAATCCACCAGGTCGCGTAAGTGGAGAACTTGTACCCGCGCTGATACTCGAACTTGTCGACCGCGCGCATCAGGCCGATGTTGCCTTCCTGGATCAAATCGAGGAAGCCGAGCCCGCGATTGGTGTAGCGCTTCGCGAGGCTGACGACGAGGCGCAGGTTGGCCTCGGTCAGTTCCTTCTTCGCGCGACGGCTCTTGCTCTGGCCCGCCGCGATCGTCTCAAGCTTGCGCGCGTAATCCTCGCCGGCCGCCTTGACGCGCTTCTCGATCGCCTTGATCGCTTTCTGCGCGTCGCGAATCTTCTGCGCGATATCGAGCAGGTTCTCGCGGCTGTCGCCGACCTTAAGCACGTGACGGCGATCGTCAGCTTCGCCCGCTTCCTTGATGAGCTGGTTCTTGGTGCGTCCGGTCTCTTCTTCGTAGCGCGCGATCAGGCGCTCGGAGTTGAAATACTCGTGCAGTAGCCGGCGCATCTCACCGATGATCGATTCCTGGAGGCGCGGCGAAAGCGCCATGTCGCGCAGTTCCTTCTTCACCCGCTCCTTGGTGCGATAGTAATCCTTCTCAAGTTTGGGCTTGCGGCGCGGACCGACCTTGCCGTGGAAAAGCTCCTCCTCGAATTCATCTATACGGGTGCGGATCTCGCTGAGCTTCTTGAGCGAGGCCTGCAGCTTCTTGAGCTGCTTCTCATCGGCCTCGGGACCGCGTTCTTCATCGGGATCGGTCGAAGGCTCGTCGTTCTCTTCGTAAATTTCGCGCAGTTCGGCCTCACCTGCGAGCACGCGCTCGGCAATCTCGATCACACGATCGAGTGTGACAGGCGAGCCGAGGACTTCCTCTTCGACTTCCATCTCGCCCGCTTCGATGCGCTTGGCGATTTCTACTTCCTGCTCGCGCGAGAGGAGCTGGAAGTTGCCCATCTCCTTGAGATAGAGGCGAACCGGATCGGACGACTCGCCGACCGACTCAGCCGCGGCGGCAGGCGCGGGAGCTTCGGGCTCAGCTTCTTCGGCTTCTTCCTCGGCCGCAGTCTCGGTCTCGGCGCCGGCGGTCGGGACTTCCTCGAGAACCTTGATATCAAGGTCTTCGAAGCTGTCCAGCGCGGCGCGGAGATCGGTCGGCGAGGCGACATCCTGGGGCAGGAAATCATTGACCTGATCGAAGGTCAAATAGCCCTGTTCGCGCCCGAGATCGACTAGACCCTGTAGATCTTTTCCTTCGTACTTTGGCTTCATGCTCTCAAATTTTCCGCTGGCTCCGGCGCTAGGGCCGGAGCGCGCAACGTCACAAACGACCGCTTCGGAGCCGGAAGGGGCGACGAGTAAAAGGCTGGCTCATCAGAATGAGATATAGAACGTAGACGCCAAGACGGCAAGTCGGCGACCGCGAACAACCCATAATATTCGCGCGCCAGAAGCGAGTCAAATTGCCGTACAATACTAACGACGTTACATTCGTCGCCGAGTTTCACCCCGATTCGTTCCCAACCCCGAAAATGGAGGCTCGTCAGAACCACGCCTTCTTAAATATAAATACGATTCGTGTAGTCGTTGCTCCCCCCACTGAGGAAAAGATTCGGCAAGCAATCGCCGTTCCCCAAAAAATGGTAGATGGCCCGAAGCCATTACTAGATTTGCTTGGAGTTGCCGCGACACTAGTGATCATGCGAGCAACAAAATCCCGCGAACATCCCGGAATTTATCGAGCGAAAAAGGAAATGGCGCGAACCGCCTGCCGAATCAGGCGATCCGCGCCATTCCCGTAGAACACGGGTACTATGTTTATACCAACTTTACCACGCGTACGCTAGCCCCCGATACAAATATTTTTGCACCGGGGCCAGAGCATCGGTCATTCGACGGTCACCGATTTCGCCAGGTTGCGAGGCTGGTCCACGTCCGTCCCCCGCTCGACCGCGATGTGATACGCGAGCAGTTGCAGCGGCACCGTCATCAGCACCGGCGTCAACAGCCCCAACGTCTCCGGGTACCTCGATAATATCGGCGGCGATACGCTCCAGTTCCGGCGACTTGCGATTGGTGACCGCGATTATCTTCCCGTTGCGCGACTCGACTTCTTTCATGTTGGACAGCGATTTCTCGAACAGCTCATCATTCGGGATGAGCACGACGACCGGCATCTTGTCGTCGATTAGCGCGATGGGGCCATGCTTCATCTCGCTGGCGGAATATCCCTCGGCATGGATGTAGGAAATTTCCTTCATCTTCAGCGCGCCCTCGAATGCGACGGGATAATTGATGCCGCGTCCGAGGTACAGGAAGTCCTTCGCGGCGGCATACTTGCGCGCGATTCGTTGGATGGTGGGTTCGTTTGCGATGATCTCCTCGATTTTCGCGGGAATCGCGAACGCTGCCTTCAGCAACTCCGCCGTTTCCGCTTCCGAGACGCGCCCCAACTTCGAGGCGAGATGCAGCGCGTACAGGAAGTACGACTCGATTTGCGTCACGAAGCATTTCGTCGTCGACACGCTGATTTCCGGACCGCATCGCGTGTAGATCTGCGCATTCGCCCGCCGCGCGATCGATGAATCGACGGTGTTCGTCACCGCGATGAGATGTGCTCCGCGCGAGGCCGCCTCTTCCATCGCCGCGAGCGTGTCGGCCGTCTCGCCCGATTGCGATACCGCGATAACGACCGTGCCCTTGCCGACCGGCGGCCGCCGGTAGCGAAACTCGCCGCCGTAATCGACCTCGACCGGCACGCCCGCGACCTCTTCGATGATGAACTTGCCGATGTTCGCAGTTATCCACGATGCGCCCGCTCCGAGCATCACGATGCGATTGATGGATTCGGCGCCGGCCACCGGCATCAGGTCGGCCTCGAAATTGACCGACGCGGAGTTGGCGGCCGCGCGCCCCGACATCGTGTCGATCCATGCCTGCGGCTGCTCCGCGATTTCCTTGCGCAGGTAATGCCGATAACCGCCCTTGGTCGCGATCGCCGCGTCCCATTCGACGCGCCGCGGTGCCCGCGTCACCGGCGTGCCGTCGAAGCGCATCAGCCGAATCCCCGACGCGCTCACCTCGGCCAGCTCGCCATCCTCCAACACCAGCGTCATCCGCGTATGCTCGAGCAGCGCGGGAATATCCGACGCGATGAAGTTCTCACCGTCGCCAAACCCGAGCACCATCGGGGTCGCGGTCTTGGCCGCCACCAGCTTGTCGGGCTCGCTTTCCGACATCACGACGATCGAGAACGAACCGCGCAGCTCGCCGACCGCGGCGCGCACCGCCTCGGTCAGGCCCATCCCGCGCCCGATATTCTCCTCGACCAGATGCGAAATCAACTCGGTGTCGGTCTCGGATTTAATCTTATGCCCGCGGGCGACCAGCGCGGCGCGCAGCGCGACGAAATTCTCGACGATACCGTTATGGATTACGGCGACGGGGCCGGCCTTATGCGGATGCGCATTTTCCTCGGACGGTTTGCCATGCGTCGCCCATCGCGTGTGGCCGATTCCGATATGGCCGCTAAGCGGCGCCTGGCCGACCATCGCGCGCAGGTTTTCGAGTTTGCCCTTGGCGCGCCGAATATGCATCGCGCCGTTCTCAACCAGCGTCGCGATACCGGCGGAGTCATAGCCGCGATATTCGAGCCGCTGCAGTCCTCCGATGAGGATCGGATAAGCATCCTGATTTCCAACGTACCCAACGATTCCGCACATACTAATCTCCTAAAGCTGTGCCTCTCGCAGCGAGGCGATCTTCTTATTGTCCCTTCTCTCGCGAGCGAGAGAAGGTGGGCGGCGAGGTTGTCGCTCTTTTTCTTAGCGACAAGCGTGACGCACGGATGAGAGCCGGAGGGCGTCCGCGCCCGACGGTCGTGGCATGCGACGCACTCCGTTCTCTTATTCTGTCATCCTGAGCGAAACGAAGGACCCCCGTGAAGCGACGCTCGCTCGAAGATGACGCCAAATCTCCTAATCTGTCATCCTGAGCGGAGGCTGCCGGAGTCGAAGGATCTACGCGAAGCGATGCTCCGAATCCTCCTGTGCTCGAATGAGTTTATGTGTGGGGAGAGTTTACTTTCTGATGTGAAGCGCTGCGCCTCACCCACCTGAGCCGGGATTTGTCGTGCGGTCACCCGCACGGTTTGTCCGCCTCTGACGATTGTGGAACCGGGAAGCCATCCGCCGAATGTCTCGATAAGCTTCCACCTCGTTAACTCGCACGATGCGAGTCTGGCGCTACTCTCGGTTTTTTATTCCTCTATCGATGACCTCCTTTGAATGACTCGGGCGCACTGCCCTGCATGGATATTCTGACTTACCGTCAGAGCTGAATCAATCTTTATGCGCCGCCTTTCAGCGGCTCGTTCACTCTATGTCCTAATCCGGAATGCAAACAGGTCACAATTCGCGCTGTACTATTCCGAGTGACGGCCTCTCCTGGCTGGACAAGATACGGAACACCAGAGGGAACATGGCAACTACGACCCGCCAGCAACACTAAGGTCATGCCGGACTATGTTCCTCAACCCGTCCTCGATGACTACACGGAGGCCTGCCTCATCAAGACTCTAAGCGCGAAGGCTTCTGCGACCCTCGCTCGTCGCGCTCTGCAAGGGATGATCAGAAACTTCTGGGGAATAAATAAACCCACGCTGGCGAGAGAAATCGATGAGTTAAAAGACAAGGTGGACACTGACACCTGGACGGCAATCGATAGCCTGAGGCACATCGGAAATATAGGTGCTCACATGGAAAAGGACATCGGCGTCATCGTCGATGTTGAGCTGGAGGAAGCCGCGCAGGCTGATCTGGTTGATCGAGACACTAGTCGAGGACTGGTATGTTGCGCGGGCTGAGCGAAAGAGGAGATTAGAAGGCCACCAAAATTGGCAGAAAATGATCGCGTTCGTAGGCTCCCGCGGATTGGAACAGGATCAGCTACGATTGCCAGCCGGAATTGGCTGTCCCGCGAGCTGATCCAAATACCGGGCCAGCGACATCCGATGCGCCGTCGCCAGCTTCTCCAAAACACTGACTGAGACATCGCCTGTTTGCTCGATCCTCCGCAACTGACGTTCCGAAATACCATCAACATCGCTCTGTTTGAGCCCGTGGTCGCGACGCATAGTTGCGATCGCGCGGCCATAGTCGCGGCCGTGTGCGCGCCGGATGCGCTCGGATTTTTTGCGCCATGAGGGATCGGTCGCGCTTCGGATCGCATCGAGGTCGAGGTGGATATCCTCCGAGGGCCAGTGGATGAACGCACCATCTTCAGCGATCTCAAAATCGCGACGATGCCTGGTGGAGATCTTTCTTCAACGCCGGCATCGCGTTGAAATTGACTTCATAAGTCTTCGGCTCGCACGAGACCACGATCAACCGGTCATCGGCGACAGAGGCGGTGGCGACGAGTTCGAACTGCGCGATTGCGTTTCATACGGTGCAATTTGTCCTAGTCCGATGCAGGCAAGTCATAAACTTGCACGCCAGAGAAGTCGACCTCGATTACCCGGTTCACTAAGTCTGCAAGCTTCTGTTCCTTGATCCAAGCGAGGACCTCCCCGAAGAGTTCCCCCTGAGCCTCCATCTTGACGTTCGGGACGATTACTACCAGGCCCGAATGAATCTCCACATGCTCAATGAGTCGACGGAAATCGCGGGCGTTGTTCGTCACTATGATCAAATCCTGCTCCAAGGCGTAGCTAACTAACTCCGGATCGCTCACACCTGACTTCCCCAGGCGAGTGATATGATAAGCCTCATGGCCCTCGTCATAAGCGGCTTGAAGAAGCGAAGCGGAGATGCACTCGTCGATGAGGAACCTCAAGCCCGGCGGGTCTCCGCCGTATGCCACGGATGACGCAGGGGGCGGCCCCGACGTGGATAGGCAGCAGCGTAAATCTTCGCCAGTTCAAGTTGTTCCTGCTTGAGAGCTGGATAACCTTCAAGGAGATCCTCTTCAGTATCGCCTTGATCGAGCATCCCGGCTATCTCATACACGCCGATCCGTGTGCCTTTGATGACGGGCGTTCCACCGCGGATTTCCGGATCGGACACGACCATGCGCTTCGCCTGTTTGAGCTTCGAAAGTCTACTGCGGACGGATTGCTTTGCAGGTTTCAGTTGAAAGACGGCTCCGCCGACGGCAATGTCCGGTTGAGACGTGCCCTCGATCTTTTTGCGCAGCTGCTTTTTCGCCGACGCTGTGATCTGGATCAGGCCTGAATCAACGTGGCCGACCGTATAGAGAAAGACCAGATCGTCGAGGTCCAGCGTGCGACCGTTTCGACTGCGCGCGCCATTGAGAGGACCCTCATCGATCGCTTTCTGAACGTAGCGGACCGGAAGATCCGTGATTGCTGCGGCTTCGGTCGGAGTGAACTCATCCATCATAATTGATCCCTGTGGCGGGACAAATTATACCATCATTCGGCGGAGCAGGAGAATCGCTTCGCGCAGTTCCTTCGCAAAGCGCTCAGGATGATCGAAAAACCATCACAGCTTTTTCGGTCACTTCTCTACCCACCACGGACGTCTACCCACGTGACGCTTGTGGAACTCCGAAGTCCAGCCGGATTTCTCGCGCTGCGGATGATGCGATAACACCAGTGCGCCATCTTCCACCTCGCGCACGATCGTCGTGCCCGAGGCTACATACACATCGTTTCCAAGCTTCACCGGCGCGACCAGTTGCGTGTCGCATCCCACCATACAATGGTCGCCAATCTCGGTGACGAACTTGTCGTAACCATCGTAGTTCACCGTGATGACGCCGCATCCGATGTTGGTGCCCGCGCCAATCACCGCGTCGCCGAGGTAGCTCAGATGACTCGCCTTGCTGCCGATGCCAAGCCGCGCCTTCTTGGTCTCGACGAAGTTGCCGATGCGATTGTGCCCCGCCAGCTCGGTGCCGGCGCGCAGATGCGCAAACGGACCGATGTCGGAATCGTCGCCAATGTGGCATTCCTCGGCGCGCACGCCCAGCTTGAGATGGCATCGATCGCCGACGGTGACATTCGAGAGCCATGCGGTGCCCTCGATACGCACGCCGCGCCCGATTTTGCTCGCGCCGAGAATCTGAACGTTGGGCCCGATGACGGTGTCGGCGCCGATTTCCGCGCTCGGCGCGATATACGCGGTCGCGGGATCGATGAAGGTCACTCCGGCGGCCATCAGCTTGCGGTTCGTCGCATTGCGAATTTCGGCTTCCATCGATGCCAGCTCCTCTCGTGAATTGATTCCAGCGAATTCGGCGGCGTCATCGGCGCGCCATCCGAGGATGCGCATCCCGCGGGCGCGCGCGATGCCGACGATATCGGTCAGGTAGTACTCGCCTTGAGCGTTGTTGGGCGCGAGTTGATCGAGGGCCTCGCGTAGAAAAGCCGCATCGACGAGGTAGACGCCGGTGTTGATTTCGTTGATGGCGCGTTGCGACGGCGTCGCATCGCGCGCCTCGACGATCGTACTCACATCATTGTGTGAATCGCGAATCACACGGCCATAGGATGCGGGATCATCGAGTGTCACGGTGATAAATGACAGATGGGAGTTCGCAGCGCGATGCGCATCGCGGAACTTCGTCAGCGTCGCGGGCGACAGCATCGGCAAATCACCGTATGTGATGAGGATGTCGCCCGCGAAGTCGGCCGGGAGCGCCGCGATCGCGCATCGCGCGGCGTGCCCGGTCCCGCGTTGCTCTGCCTGAGGCGCGAACATCAAGTTCGCGCTTGCGGAGAATGCGGCGCGCGCGACAGCCTCGACTTCGCGCGCCTGATGACCGACGACGACGCATAGCGGCGTCGGCGCGAGCGGCATCACTGCGCGCATGGCGCGCAGGAGCATCGGCTCGCCGGCGAGCTTATGCAGCACCTTGGCGCGCTCGGAACGCATCCGGGTGCCGAGGCCAGCGGCGAGGATTATGGCGGCTATGGTTTTTTCTTCTGTCATCCCGAGCGAGGTTCCCGAGTCGAGGGACCTCCGCGAAGCGATTCCCCGCCTCATTATCTCGAAGGAGGAGGCCGAAAGGCAGAAGCAGAATCCGGAGCTAAGGTCCCTCTCCGACTCATCACGATTTCCGCGCGCAGCCAACGCGAAAATCGCGCCGAGCCACCTCCCCCGAACAACGGGGGAGGATCAGAAGGAACGGGATGAGGGTTTGCGTCAGTCATACTCCGAATAATTCGATACCTTCCACGTATCGCCGTCCTTCTTCGCCGTAATCATCCAGAACTTCTGAAACGTGCCACCTTCCGGCACATCGATGCGCGCCTTGAAGAGGAACGTTGTCTTCTCGCCCTCGTTGCGCGTTTTCTGCAACGTGTAATGCACTACAGGCTTGCGCGTCGATTGATCGATCGACTGCCCTTCGGTCAGCTTCATCTCTTCATGAATCTTGTCGAGCGCGAGTCCGGTACACACTGCCTGCATCTGATTATGGTCGATGAGGATGTAGCGCGCCTCGATGAAGCGATCGACGACGCCGCGCGCGCTGTTGGGCGGCGTGCACGACGCAATCATGGTCATCAAAAGAAGCAGCGCGAGAAATTGCGCGCATGGTTGTGGTCGTCGAATCACTTCTTTTTGAATAGTGCCTCCAGCTTGGCTTGCGCGGATGATTTCCCTGGCGATGCTGATGCGCCCACGCCCTTACCGCTGCCCGGCGCGAAGTACTCGCAGAAGTTGAACCGCTCCTTGTCGACCACGCGCTCGGCCTGCGTCTCGCGGCATGCGTTGTTGTACGAGGTGTCGTAAAACCCGCAGTTGCGGCATACGTGGAGCGCGCGGCCGCATCCTTCGCATTCGTCGCGAAAGCCGACCCGCTCGCCGACCTCCGATGCTCTGCCGCAGTGCCAGCACTTCACGCCTATGAGGATAGCGACGACGCTCTGCCTATGCGAGTCAGCTACTGTAACCGGCCTGATGCGGTTGGTAGCATTACTCTCGATGCTCAATGACATCGAAGCGTTTGCGACTTCGCTGGCGAAGGCCGCGCGGGCCTCGCGCCATACGGTCAGCAACTATCGGCGCGACCTGATGTCGTTGCGCGCTTTTCTGCTTGAGCGCGGCAGCCTCGTCGATGCGAATGGCGAGGTCGCCGTCGATGCGATCACGGCCGACCACGTGCGCCAGTATCTCGCCGAGCTGATGCGTAATGCCGCGGCGCGCGCGACCGTGCAGCGGCGGCTGAGCGCCATCAAGGCGTTCTTTCGCTATCGCGAATCGAATGTGGGCGCGACGAGTCCGGTGCGCGCGCTGCGCTCGCCGAAGTCCCAGCGCCATCTGCCGTCGATACTGCAGGAGAACGACGCGAAGCGACTCATCGAGCACTCGCCCGATGCCCCGACGACGCCCGCCGCGGTCCGCGATCGCGCGATTGTCGAGGTGCTGTATTCCTCGGGCCTGCGTGTGAGCGAGCTAGTGGGGCTCGACTGGCGCGACATCGATGATGATATCGGCATGCTGACCGTGCGCGCTGGCAAAGGCGCCAAGGATCGCGTGGTGCCGATTGGCGAACCTGCGCTCGACGCGCTGAAGGCATGGCGCGCCGTGATGCCGATTCCCGCTGACCCGAATGCCCCCGTCATCACCAATTTGCGCGGCGGGCGGCTCAGCACGCGCAGCGTCGAGAACATCGTCTCGCGACGCATCGAGGACGCGGGCGTCGCCACCGCCATCGCGCCGCACGGCCTGCGTCATTCGTTCGCGACGCATATGCTGAACGCGGGCGCCGATTTGCGCTCGATTCAGGAGATGCTCGGGCATGCGAGCCTCGCGACCACTCAGCGCTATACTCATGTAAGCGTGAATCATCTGAAGGAGGTCTATCGCCGGGCGCATCCGCGCGCGTAATGATGTAGGGATAAAGGCCGCCGGTCGGAAGGTACGATAGGTTGAGAGAGGCCCGAAGGGGGCGCGAAGCGCCGCGCCGCAGGCGCTCGTCGCGAAGCCGCCGAGGCGGAAAGAAGTGTAGTCCGAGGCGAAATAGTAAACTCGAGCCGAGCGGAGTCCGAACGAAGATTTAATGACAATGGAGTTTCACGGCACGACGATAGTTTCGGTTCGTCACGCGGGCCACGTAGTGGTCGCCGGCGACGGCCAGGTCACGATGGGCACTGCGACCATCATGAAGCAGACTGCCAGGAAGGTGCGTCGCCTGCACAACAACCAGGTGCTCGCCGGATTCGCGGGCGCGGTGGCCGATAGCGTCGCGCTGTTCGACAAATTCGAGGGCAAGCTGCAGGAATACAATGGCGTGCTGCGCCGCGCCGCGGTCGAGCTGGCGAAAGATTGGCGCACGGATCGCGTGCTGCGTCGCCTCGAGGCGCTGCTGGTGGTGGCCGATCGCGAGACTTCGTTGATGATCTCCGGCACCGGCGAGCTGATCGAACCTGATGATGGGATCCTCGCGATCGGATCGGGCGGCAACTATGCGATGGCGGCGGCGCGAGCGCTGGTTCGACACGCATCGCAATTGAGTGCGCGCGAGATCGCCGAAGGTGCGATGAAGGTCGCCTCGGAAATCTGCGTTTACACCAACGACCACTTCGTAATTGAAGAGTTGTGATAACCGCAGCCTCGCGATACGTGGTTAAGATATAGCGATGGCGGAATTATTGGCCCCACCCGCGGTGATGACGCCGCGCGAAATCGTCTCCGAGCTCGACCGCTACATCGTCGGGCAGCATGATGCGAAGCGCGCCGTCGCGATCGCATTGCGCAATCGATGGCGCCGGCAAAAGGTCGCGCCCGAGCTGCGTGACGAAATCGCGCCCAAGAACATTTTGATGATCGGTCCGACCGGAGTCGGCAAGACCGAGATTGCACGACGCCTCGCGAGGTTGGCGCAGGCGCCGTTTATCAAAGTGGAGGCCTCGCGCTATACCGAGGTCGGCTATGTGGGCCGCAACGTCGAATCAATGATCCGCGACCTAACGGAGCTCGCCGTCAAGATGGCGCGCGAGGAAGCGCAGCGCGCGGTCGAGGTTCGCGCCCGCGAGAATGCGGAGGAACGTCTGCTCGACATTCTTTTTCCCTCGCCCACCAAGGTTCGCCGTCCGGTCGGAATTACGCCCGAGGGCAGCATCGAGGTCGAAGACTCATCGCGCGCCGACACGCGTGAGAAGCTGCGCAAGCTGCTTCGGGGAGGCAATCTGAACGATCGCGAGGTCGAGATCGAAGTCAACGCTCAGGCGCCGATGGTCGAGGTCTTCGCGCCGCAAGGCATGGAGGAGATGGGGTTCAACATCAAGGACCTCATGAGCCAGATCATGCCCAAGAAGACCCGTAATCGTAAGGTCAAGATTCCCGAGGCGATTGAGATCCTCTCGCAGGAAGAAGCCGCCAAGCTGGTCGACATGGAAAACGTCGCGCGCGAGGCCGTTCTGCGTACCGAGCAATCGGGCATCATCTTTATAGATGAGATCGACAAGATCGCGGGGCGCCAGCAGGGTGGCGGTCCCGATGTATCGCGCGAGGGCGTGCAGCGCGACATGCTGCCGATCGTCGAAGGCTCCAGCGTCAACACGAAATATGGCGTCGTGCGCACCGATCATATTTTGTTCGTCGCGTCAGGCGCGTTTCACACCAGCAAGCCCTCGGACCTGATTCCGGAGTTCCAGGGGCGCTTTCCGATACGCGTCGAGCTGAATGCCTTGACTCGCGAGGACTTTATCCGGATTCTAACCGAACCTGAAAATGCGCTGACCAAGCAGTACGTGGCTCTGATGGACACCGAGAATATCCATTTGGCATTCACCGATGATGCGGTCGCCGCGCTGGCGGAAATCGCCGCGCAGGTGAACGCGCGCTCGGAAAATATTGGCGCGCGCCGGCTGCATACGGTCCTCGAGCGGCTGCTGGAAGAGATTTCGTTCAGCGCTCCCGAACTCACAGAACGCGACATCCGGATCGACGGCGAATACGTCCACCGTCGTCTCGATCCCATCCTCAAGAATGAGGACCTGTCGCGCTACATCCTGTAACAAACGTGGGATATAGGAAGTCAGAAGCGTCGCAGGTCGAGCGTGCGGCGCCGCAATACATTTTGGTTTGAGAGCCGAAAAAAGAGAGATTCCACGGACACGGGGTAACTACTTATGGGACGGATCTTCTTTCGCCGCGCAAACCTGATTGACGGCCGCAACGCACCGAAGAAAAACGCGACCGTGCTGGTCGAAGATGACCGCATCACCGCGGTAGTAACCAACGGCGATGCGCCTAAAGCCTCCGCTCACGACGTGGTTTACGACCTCGCCGGGCGCTCGCTGATGCCGGGGATGGTCATGTGCCACTACCACGTCGCGTACGACAACATCGAACAGCTTCCCGAAATCGATCTGAAGCATCCGGCGACGATGCTCACCTTGATCGCAGCGAAAAACGCCGAGTTACTCTTGCGATGTGGATTCACCGGCGCGGTCGGCGCGGGCGCGGCACACTACATCGATGTCACGTTGAAGCAAGCGATCAACAATGGTCTGATTCCAGGCCCTCGAATATTGGCCTGCGGGCATGATCTCGGCACCACCGGTGATTCGGTAGACCTTCATCCGAGTTGGTGGAAACTCCGAATGGAAAGCGTCGGGCGCATTTGCGACGGTCCCGAAGAGTTTCGCAAGGCCGTCCGCGACGAGATCAAGCAGGGCGTCGAAATTATCAAGCTCTATCCGAATGGCGGCCACGGTCTGCTGTGGCCTTCGAGCGTCATGACGATGACGCCGGAAGAGATGAGATCCGCCGCCGATGCCGCGCACGAACGGGGCAAAAAAATCCGCGGTCACATCGTATCCAAGCGCGCCATCATTGCGGGACTCGATGCCAGGCTCGACGTCATAGACCACTGCGACATGATGGATGACGAGTGCATCGACCGCCTCGTCGAGCAGGGGACCTTCGTCACCCCGAGCCTCTACTTTCCATACCTGATGACCGAGCAGAAGCGGCGGCCTCGCAATGCCGCGATGGCCGGCATGGACGAGCTGGAGCGCGGCCTCGAGTACTCCTACAAAATGTTGCCCAAAGCGCACGCGGCTGGAGTCAAGCTGGTAGTCGGCGATGACTTCGGCGCCGCCGGTTTGCAGCACGGCGATTACGCGAAGGAGCTCGAGGCTTACGTCAAAGGCGCCGGGATTCCTGCTCTCGACGTTATCGGCTGGGCCACTCGCAACGGCGCTGAGCTGCTCGGCATGAAGGACGACTTGGGAACCATCGAGGCGGGCAAGCTGGCTGACCTTCTGGTGGTAAACGGCGATCCGCTGAGCGACATCAGGGTGCTTCAGGATCGCGCCAATCTCAACGTCGTGATGAAGGGTGGAAAGTTCATCGAATGCCATCTGACGCCCGGCAAAACCGCGGCGCGGGCAGCGTGAAGCTGAGCAACTGGCGTAAAGCACGAAGCGCAGGAGGATTCAAACTTGGGCAAGCTTGATGAGCGCGTCGCGATAATCACAGGTGGGTCGGGCGGTATCGGTCGTGCCGCGGCGAAACGCTTTGTTGATGAGGGCGCGAAGGTGCTGTTGGTCGACCTCGAAGAACGCGCATTGCGCGATGCGGTTAACGCAATCGGTGGTAATCACGCCAGCTATGTATGCGCCGATGTGACCAGCGACGATGACACGCAGCGGTACGTCAAGACGGCCATCGAACGCTATGGGCGAATCGACATCTATCTGGCCAACGCGGGCATCGAGGGTAACGTCAAGCCAATCCCGGACTATCCGATCGAGGTTTTCGATCGCGTCATCGCAGTCAATGTCCGTGGCGTATGGCTTGGACTGAAACATGTGATTCCCGCGATGGCGAAGGCCGGCGGAGGCAGTATTGTCATTACATCGTCGACGGCGGGCATCCATGGTTATCCCGGCGCATCGGCATACGTGACGAGCAAGCATGCGGTGATTGGAATGATGCGCACCGCGGCGCTCGAGTGCGCGCCGGCCAAGATCCGCATCAATACGGTCAATCCCGCGCCGATTGAGACCCGCATGATGCGTTCGATCGAAGAGCAGTGGGTACCGGGCCATCCGGGGCAGGCCAAGGAACAATTTCAGAGCGGCATTCCGATTGGACGATATGGACAGCCGGAAGAGGTCGCGGACGTGATGCTGTTCCTCGCGTCAGACCAGAGCCGCTTCTGCACCGGCGGCGTCTATATGGTGGACGGCGGAACTTCGGCGACCTGACGAGTATGGCGGAAGGACGATCCTGGAACGTGCGAGACTCAGCCGATAGAGCCCAAATTCTCACCGAGGCGCTTCCTTATATACGGCGCTTTCGCGGCAAGACCTTCGTCATCAAGTATGGCGGTCATGCGATGGGCTCCGCCGAACTGTCCGAGGCGTTCGCACAGGATATCGTCTTGCTCGATCTGGTCGGCATCAACCCGGTGGTTGTGCATGGCGGCGGTCCCCAGATCACCGACCTCATCGATCGGCTCGGGCTCAAGTCGACCTTCGTGCGCGGGATGCGCGTGACCGATGCGCCTACGATGGAAGCCGCCGAGATGGTGCTGCAACGGATCAACAAGGACATCGTGCAGATGATCTCGCGTCAGGGCGGCCGCGCGGTAGGGCTTTCGGGCAAGGACGCCGACATGATCGCCGCGCGCAAGATGGAGATGGTTGTCAGCGACCACGGGCGCAAGAGCAAGGTTGACATCGGGCTGGTCGGCGACGTGGTCGAGGTGAATGTCGACATCCTGCGCACGCTCGACGGCGCCGGTTTCATTCCGGTGATCGCTCCGACTGGATTCGATCGCGAGGGGCAGACTTACAACATCAACGCGGACGTTGCGGCGGGAAGAATCGCCGGCGCGCTGAAAGCCGAGAAGCTCATCCTGCTAAGTGACGTCGAAGGGGTGAAGGATAAGGACGGCGTGCTCATTCCGACGCTGGACTTTGCGCAGGCGAAGAAGCTCATCGCGCGCGGCGTCATTCACGAAGGCATGATTCCCAAAGTGGAATGTTGCATCGATGCGTTGCGTGAGGGCGTTGCGAAGACGCACATCCTCGATGGGCGCGTGCGCCACGCGGTGCTGCTTGAGACCTTTACGCATTCGGGCGTCGGCACTGAAGTCACGCCGGTAGATGAGAAAGTGACGGAACTGAACGGCCGCCGCCGCAATATTCGAAGATGAGTCGCGTAGGAATTCACTCCAGGAGCCGCAGTCGAAGTACAGAATACGATGAATAGCGCCGAAATAATCCAACTCACCCACGCCCACATGGTTGATATCTATGGATGCCTGCCGCTCGCGTTTGCGCGAGGCGAAGGTTCCTACCTATACGATGCCGACGGCAACCGCTATCTCGACTTTTTCTGCGGGCTCGCGGTCACCAGCCTCGGGCATAAACATCAGGGCGTGGTCCGTGCGATTTGCGATCAAGCCGAGAAGCTGACCCATGTCTCGAATGTCTTTCATACCGAACCAGGTGCGCGTCTGCGTCGAGCGTCTCGCCAAGCGCTTCGGCGATGGCAAGGTGTTCCTCGGCAACTCGGGGGCGGAGGCGAATGAGGCCGCGATCAAGCTCGCGCGGAAGTGGGGCCATAAGGACGGGCAGGGGCGCTTCGAGATCCTCGCGACGCTGGGGTCGTTTCATGGCCGCACGATGGCGACGCTGAGCGCCACCGGCCAGGAAAAATATCATCAAGGATTTTTGCCGCTGGTGCCCGGCTTCAAGCTGGTCAACTTCGACGATATCGCCGCGCTGGAAAAAGCGATCGGCGATCAGACCGTCGCCATCATGGTTGAACCGATTCAGGGCGAAGGCGGCGTGGTAGTTCCGCATCATGACTACCTGAAGCGGCTGCGCGAGTTGTGCGATCGCGCCAAGCTGCTGCTCATCCTCGATGAAGTGCAGACCGGCACGGGCCGCACCGGAAAGTTCTTCTGCTACGAGCACACGACCATCAAGCCCGACATCGTCACGCTGGCGAAGGCACTCGGCGGTGGGCTGCCGATCGGCGCCATGATCGCGAAGCCGGAGATCGCTAGTGCGTTCACTCCGGGAAGTCATGGCACGACCTTCGGCGGCAATCCGGTCGCATGCGCCGCGGCGCTCGCCGTGAACGATGCCCTCGATAAAGAAGGAGTCATGGCGAATGCGGCCGAGGTTGGCGGCTATCTGCTCAAGCGGCTGAAGGAGATCACTGCGAAGATGGATCGCGTCGTGGAAGTGCGCGGGCTCGGCATGATCATGGGTGTGGTGCTCAAGCACGATCCGAAGCCCGTCGTCGATGCGTGCCTGCAACAGCGGCTCATCGTAAACGGCACGGGCGGTACGGTGCTGCGGCTGTTGCCGCCACTCAATTTGTCGCGCGCCGATGCCGACGCGGGCCTGGCAATCATCGAACGCGCGCTGAAAGAAGCACCGATGCCGAAGGTCGCGGGGCACTAGCATCATGAAACGCGACTTCCTCGACCTCGCATCGCTCAGCGCCGACGAATTCAACGGGCTGCTCGCACTCGCATCGCGGCTTAAAGCAGAACTGAAAATCGGCCTCGATCATCCGCATCTGCGCGGCAAAACTCTTGCGATGGTTTTCCAGAAACCGTCGTTGCGTACGCGCATCACATTCGAAACCGGCATGGCGCAGCTCGGTGGCCACGCGATTTATCTCGCGCCCGGCGACATCGGAATCGGCGAGCGCGAATCGGTGAAGGATGTCGCGCGCAACCTCTCGCGCACCGTCGACATCATAATGATTCGCACCTTCGCGCATCAGACCGCGGTCGAGATGGCGCACGAGTCGAGCGTTCCCGTCATCAACGGGCTCAGCGACTTGTTGCACCCGTGTCAGTTACTCGCCGATTTGCTTACGATGCAGGAACGCTACGGTAGCGATCTGAAAAAGGTGCGCGTCGCGTTCCTCGGCGACGGATTCAACATGGCGCAGAGCTGGATCGAGGCGGCGGCGCTCGGCGGTTTCGAGCTGCGCATCGCGTGTCCGTCGGGCTACGAGCCACAAAAAAGTTTCATCGATCGGATGAGGCGTGAGGAGTTAGGCGTCATCACCAATGATCCCGCCGAAGCCGTCAAAGATGCTGACGTCGTTTACACCGACACTTGGACCTCGATGGGACAGGAAAAGGAAGCGGCGAAGCGGCGGCGCGACTTCAAGGATTTTCAGGTGAACAAGGTGATCCTCAAGCGCGCCTCGCGCGACGCGCTCGTGATGCACTGCCTGCCGGCGCATCGCGGCGAGGAGATCACCGACGAGGTCATCGACGGCCCCCAGTCGGTCGTGCTCGATCAGGCCGAGAATCGCCTTCACGCGCAGAAGGCCGTTATGGTCTGGCTGCTACGGCCGGAGATCATGCAACTCGTCACGCCCGCATCGGGGAACTGAAATGGCGACGCAATCGATCAAAAAAATCGTGCTCTCGTACTCAGGCGGCCTCGACACCTCGGTCATTTTGCGCTGGATCAAAGATGAATTCGGATGCGAGGTGGTCGCATACTGCGCCGATGTCGGCCAGGCGGAGGAAACCGTCGGCCTCGAAGAAAAGGCGCTCAAGACCGGAGCCAGCAAGCTACATCTTGTAGACCTGCGCGAGGAGTTCGCGCGCGATTTCGTTTTTCCGATGATGCGCGCCAACGCCATCTACGAAGGCTACTACCTGCTCGGCACCTCGATCGCGCGCCCCGTCATCGCCAAGAAGCTCGTCGAGATCGCGCGGGCCGAGGGTGCCGACGCCGTCGGGCATGGGTGCACCGGCAAGGGCAACGACCAGGTGCGCTTCGAATTGACCTTTGCGCGGCTCGCGCCCGAGTTGAAGGTCATAGCACCGTGGCGGCTTGCGTCGTGGCCGTTTCGGGGCCGCGCCGACATGATCGCATACGCGAACGAGAAGAAAATTCCGCTTACCGTGACGGCTGAGAAGCCCTACTCGATGGATCGCAACCTGGTGCACGTCAGCTACGAGGGCGGCATCCTCGAGGATCCGTGGCGCGAGCCCTACGAGGATATGTTCCGCCTCACCGTGTCGCCGAAGGATGCGCCGAACGAGCCGGAGTATGTCGAGGTCGAGTATGCGAAGGGCAATCCGATCGCGATAAATGGCGAGCGGCTCGGCGCGGCCGCGATCATCGAGCGCGCCAATCAGATCGCGGGACGCCATGGCATCGGGCGCGTTGACCTGGTCGAGAATCGCTACGTCGGGATCAAATCGCGCGGCGTGTATGAGACGCCGGGCGTGACGACGCTGCTCCATGGGCATCGTGCGGTCGAGCAGCTCACGCTCGACCGCGAGGTGTTGCATCTCCGCGACTCGCTCGTCCCGCGCTACTCGGAGATGGTCTACAACGGCTACTGGTTTGCTCCCGAGCGCGAGTCGTTGCAATCGCTCATCGATGATGCGCAGCGCAACGTCGAGGGCGTCGCGCGCCTCAAGCTGTTCAAGGGCGGCGTCACTATCGCGGGGCGCAAATCGCCACGCTCCCTTTACGATGCGAGGATCGCAAGCTTCGAGGAAGCGGGAGGGTATGAGCAGGCGGACGCGACCGGCTTCATCCGGCTATCGGGAATGCGGCTGCGGGCTTTGGCAAAAGTCGAGCGCGAGAGTAAGTAGAACTTCGATAGGATCGATTGCGTGGGGAAAGTTCTGCCATTCAAACCGCGGCGCGCGCGACTCAGGCTGGAGCCGAAAGCATCCAACGGCGAATGTGCGAACTGCCAGCACAAGCTGAACGTTCACATCCAGCATCCGAATGGTGGCGTGAGTTGCGCGGCGCGCGGATGCCGATGCGAAACGCGCCCCACCGGCGAATGGCCGAAGGTCTAGCTTTCGAACACGTGATGCAATGGCGGCGCGGTTGTGACCGAGCCCACGTTCAACTCAAAAGTCCTACGCTCGCGCGACGCGCGCGGCACTTCCGCCTCATCGAGATAGAACTGCTGATACCACCGGCGCAAATGCGAGACTGGGCCATCGCCCTCGCATAGCAGCGGATTGTCGATGCGCACCTTGTTGTCCCAGATCGCAACGTCCTGGTAGAAGCCCTGCTGAGTATACTTGATGTAGGTCTTCGCCATATCGGTGTTTTGCTCTTCGCTAAGCCCGGGAATCTTGCGCACCAGCATCCCGAAGCGCAAGTCGAAGCTGATGGTGCTGGTCGGGACGTGGCAGTTGAGCAGTATCGAATCGATAGCGAAGCCGCCCATCTCGCCTTTCATCTCGGTAATTTGATACGCAGGGCCGTAGTAGGTCGCATAGGTAAGCAACCCGCCTTCCATCGCGAGCTGAGCGCTGTTGCCGAGCATCACCTGGGTTGCCTTATGCCCCTCGAAGATGTTGGCGAAGTATTGCACCGGCACGCCGTGCACGGAGATGAAATGCGCCATGTCGGAGACGTTGTCGATCAGCTCGCGGCAGTTGGTCTTGATGCTCCACTTTTCGATGACCCAGTCGGTCCAGTCGCCCGAATAGCACGCCTCGATGCGCGGGATGTCGAGTTCGCGCGAGGGCGCTTTGCCCTCGGGATCGTTCCATACAAAAAGTAGCTTGTTCTGCTCGCAAGTAGGCCATGCGCGGGTGCGCGCGGCGGGTGGAATCCGGTTCGCATATGGAATCGCGTTGCAGATGCCATCGGCGCCCCAGCTCCAGTTGTGAAATGGACACACGATCGAGTTGCCGTTGACCGTGCCCCGACTCAAATCCGCGCCCATGTGCGGGCAGTAGGCGTCGAGGATGTGGACTGCGCCGTCTTCGCCGCGAAAGGCGACGAGGCGCGTGCCGAACGCATCGATCCGACGCGGCTTGCCATCGAGGAAATCCTCGGCCAGCCCGAGGCAATGCCATCCGCGTGCGTACCGATTAGGAATCGGACTCGCCTCGATGGTTCGGGTCGCTTCCATCGCGTCACCTCGTGCTTCGATTTATCAATGCTTCGGCGGCGGACACTTCATGTTCGCCGGATCGGCATGCGGGACCGCCGCAAGGTAAGCATAGATAGAACTCAGGTCTTCGTCGGTCAGATGACGGAACTCCGGCCACGGCATCACCTTCTGAATGTCGTTGGGATCCGGTTTCTTGCCGTCCTCCATCATATGAACCTTGCCGCTGCGGACGCTGTCGATGAAATCCGCGAGAGCGAGCCCGCCCGGATGACCACTCGCATCGGGCGTGATATTCGGCGAACGATTTGGCCCGAAGCATTTGCCGCCAGCGAGCAAGTTCTTGAGGTTGAGCTTCTCGGGTTCGCCCTTGAAAGGATCGCCGCCGGGCTCGTAGGTCGGCATCGTATGACAGCCGACGCATCCACCGGCCGCGTTAACCAAGTAGCTTCCGCGCGCGACCGCGAGGCGATCCTTGGGATCGAACTTGAGCTGGACCGGTGAAAGTTTCAGCTCCTGATCGATATCGGTCGCATCGGCGGCCAACGCGATCGACGACGATGACAACGCGAGCAGCAGGGCGAGTGCCACGGTCGATTTCCTCATTGAGTCCTCCCGAACAGGTTTGGAATGTCTTCTTCATGCCACGTAATCGAGGCGTGCTCAACTCCTCAATTGCCTCATCCGCCCGCTAGACGTGAACTCCGACAACGGCGTGGGCGACGGTTACGCGGTTACGGAGTTGCTCGGTGCTGCCGCACCGGTGAAGACCCCGCTCATCGGACCGGCGCAATTGCCGTAGAGCTGGGATGGATGGTGGGGTTGAGCGTTCCTTCGCGCAAAACGGCGATTACAATTTCGATCTCGTCGTCATCCGGCCAGAAAAACCGGATACCTTTCGCATCGGTTCGAAATTCCTGTTCAAGTCGAAGCACTGCTTGCTGAATTTCTGCGGGCCGAATCAACCGACCCGAATGGTCCGGATCGCGAAAACCAGTTCTCCAAGACGGGTAATGTCAAAATCCATTGCGACTACTCCGCTCGTTAGGAAGCCGCGCTTTGCCGCCCAAGGTCGATTCTCGAGAGCGGAAGTTCCCTGACCCGTTTGCCGGTCGCCGCGTAAATGGCATTACAGACCGCGGCGATGAACGCCAGTACGCCGGGCTCTCCCACCCCTCCCGGAGGAGCGCCGGATTCGACAAGATGGACATTGGTTTGGAGCGGCGCCTCGTTAATCCGTGCGACCGGATAGTCAAAAAAGTTAGACTGCTCGATCAGCCTTTGGAGGCGGTTATCTCGCCGCTGCGCACGACGCTGGTTCCAAACACCGCGGCGCCTTCGAATTGCGTCTGCCGTAGACCGCGTTCAACTTGAATATCGAAGTGATAGGAGGAAAGGTCGAGCGCTGCAGCCATGCCTTCGGTGTGCCGTCTTTGCCGAGCGCCGCCTTCATATACATTGCCGATGTCGAGAGTTGTAGTAATCGAACTTGATGTCGTCTTCACGCGGCCAGGTGACCTTGACTGGACGTCCGAGGGCTCTGGATATGTATGCTGCCTCGACCGCGAAATCCGCCTTTGATTTTCTCTCAAAGCCACCTCCCAGCAGTGTTACGTGGCAGGTGACGTTTTCCACCGGAATATCCAATTCGCTGGCGACCGAACTCTGTAGGCTTTGTGGATCCTGGGTAGGCGCCCAGACCGTCACCTATTCCGGTGTGATGCGCGAAGTAGTTGCCTCATCGGCCATCGCCTTCGCGCCATTTTCGCAGAACTCCAACGGATGACGATTGCCATCCGGATCCGCCCATGCACAGCTAGGACAATCGAAACCGGTCTTCTGGTTGACCGCTAGCCATGCGCGAGTCATCCGCCAAGGACCCATCTCACTCAACCCATATGCAAGTGAATGAAGTATCGCAGGTATCCCAGTTGCTACCTTGGTGATGGCGGTTATCTTCACCTCGTTCGCTTCAGGAATTCGATCCGATACGACGCCATGTCCAGAGTCGAGTAGGGTATCAGTCGCCATCGACACTTTCTCCTCATCGATTCTGCCGGTTAGCATCGCAACACCACATCGGCTCGCGGTCAGATTTACCTGGCACTTTGCTTCGCCCTTAGGTTAGCCTCAAAGGTTAGTCCATCGTCTTCTCGACGTAGACGCTGCCGTTGCGTCCAACCCGGACACAATCGAGCTGGCCATTGTAGTCGGGGTTGCAAACGGGCTTATCGAGTGCCGGACATTTCCAAAGGTTCGCATCGCCGAGACGCTGACACTGATCCAGACTGAAATGCAGCTCAGTCTTTTCCATTGACGCGATTTCAGACGGCGGAGCCGAAGCCGAAGAGGAGCATCCGCTCAGCAACAACCCCAGCGCCGCGGTGGCACCGATACCGGCGATCGTTCGTTTCGCAATTTCGAAAATCTTTGAGCTTGTGTTCCAATTTACCATTGACCTATCTCCTTTCATCGTTGTCACGTCCTGATTTTGTTGCGGAAGTCGTACTCGCTGCGATGCAGAGTCCTTGTTAGCGCTCGCTTGTCTCCTCTTCGCTTTGCAATTGTTGGATTTCGCGGTGCTGCTTCTCAATTTCTTGCTCTTGCGATTCGATATGTTGATGGGTCTGCTGATCAGCGATCTCGCGGTTTCTCCATCTCGTTGCCAATCGCATAGCCGGTCACGCCGCCGATCGCAGCGCCTCGGCCGTCTCGTCAACCGGAGTCCTCGGGTCCGGCAAGTGCACTTGGTAAATATCAATGACATCGGTTCTTAGCCTCTTCAGCGAGGCCTCGATCTCGGCGAAAAATCGCGCTCGGGTCGCATTGCGAAACAGCTTGCCCTTGGCCCAATCGAGTCCGACCTTCGTAGCTATCAACGCTCGGTGTCTCAAACCTCTCGAGGCCAGTGCTTTCCGGACAATCTCTTCCGACTTGCCGAAGCCATACACCGGCGCGGTGTCGATCAGAGTTACTCCACGATCGATGGCGGTGTGTATGGTGCGGATGGATTCCGGTTCATCGCTGCCACCCCACATCGATCCACCCATCGCCCACGTACCCAGACCGATGCGCGAAACCTGAAGAGTTGTCCCAAGGATGTTCTCGGTTTCCATACTTTCTCCTCTTGGCCTGGCGTTTGGCCTTGCGAATCGCTAGCGGAGCAAAATGCTCTTGCCATGATTGGGCCCTGTGGCGCGCTTCAATGGTCTCTCTGTCGGGAAAGGTCATCAGTCGGCAACGAATTCCTGCGGACCTGCGCCAGGTGCTCCATTTCTCTGATGACGCTCGAGAAATCCTCTTCGCCATTGACGGCAGTCCGCGCGGCGTTGATCTGATACGCGGCTGCCGTCGCCGGCATCGGCGCTCCCAATTCTGCCGCCTTATCCAGAATCAATCTGAAATCTTTGTTCATGAGCTTCAGTGGAAATTGAGGTGAATAGTCATCGCGCTCGGCACGAAGTAGTTTGTTTTGGTGTGCCGCGGACACCACTGCCGTCTTGGCGAGTACTTCCAATAGCAGTTCGCGATTGAGGCCCGCCCTCTCTCCGAAAGCTACCGCCTCGGCTATCGCCTGCATGTTCACACCCAGCAGAGCGTTGACGACCAGTTTCATCGCGGTTCCGGAACCGCTAGGCCCCATATAGAAATACTGTTTGGCCAAGACCGAAAAGATTGGTTGGCAGGCATCGAATACCTCGGCGTCGCCGCCGCCGAGGAGCGTCACAGTGCCCTGTTCGGCGGCGGGCGTACTACCGGAAATCGCGACATCCAGGACTTTGATTCCTCGCTCCTTACCAATCCGATGAAGCGTTCGCGAGGTGTCCGGCGATACCGTGCTCATCTCGATCACGACGCTCCCAGGATTGGCGCAGGTCAGAACACCTTCCGGACCTTGATAGATACTCATAACCGCGTCGTCATTCGGAAGACACGAGATGACGACCTCTGATTTCTTTGCGAGGCGGGGAACGCTTTCGGCCGTCATTGCGCCCTCAGCGGCAAGCGCCGCTATCTTGCTACTCGTGTGATCGTAGGCGGTAAGGCCGAATCCGCTATTCAGAAGTCTAAACGCCATACGGTATCCCATAGCGCCGAGACCTATAAATCCAATTCCGGTTTGTTTAGTAATCATTGTCCCGATGTCCTCCAGTGGATAGGCGTGAATACTTCAATTCCATAGAACGTGAAAAAGCGCCGCACAATTCCCCTAACAAGGATTAGTGTGAAAATTGGCTCACCACAGCCGCCCGCCATACTACCCATTCACGAGTTTTTCTGACTCGCCTCAACTGGTTGAACGGGTTCACCGTCACGAGCGGCTTGACCGACGTTTAATGCGACCATTTCGCCTTGTCGCAGGTCACCGCTGACCTCGAGCTGATAACCATTGTCGTGCCCGAGCGTTACTTCGATCATCTTGAGATGGTTTTCGCGTACGACGGGCAAGTAGGTTTTGTTATCGCGGAACACTAATGCATCATCGGGCACAGTGATGCTTGCGTTTGTCACCCGCGCGGTCATCTTCATGTCAGCGTACATCCCCGGGTAAAGCGACCGATCCTGATTAGGCAGATCGACCTCGACCAGCATTGTGCGCGTGGTCTGATCGAGAGCATCCGGATGGCGTGTGATAGTGCCTTGGTAGTTGCGATTAGGAAACTCGGTCACAGTTATACTCGCCGGGTCGCCGTCGTTGATGAAAGGCGAAAGGCTTTGCGGAACGTATGCATAAACCCTTAGCGGCGTCATCGTAGCGAGCGCGATGATCGGCGCGTTGGCGGTGGTCGAGGATGGCGTCGTTGACTGCGGAATCAGGGTGCCCGGATCGACATATCGTGCCGTGACGATGCCATCGAAGGATGACCGCACTATCTCATACTGTTGAAGCGCGAGTTCCTGTTCATAGGATGCTTTGGCCTGCAGCATGGTGGAATACGAATCGTCGGCGATCTGCTGGGCAATAACTCCCTCGCGGACGAGTTCCTGATTGCGCCGATCTGTAACGAACTGCAACCAGTAGTATGCGCGAGCGTCGGAAACCTGCTTATCGGTTTCCGGAGACTCGATGATCGCGATGACCTGCCCCGCTTTGACGTGGTCGCCCTTATCGACGTTGATGGTCTTCATGTACCCGGCGACTTTTGCGTACACGGGAGTTTCAACATAGCCGTGAACGCTGGCCAGCAGATCGATGGTCCGCGTCTGACCACCGTCGGAGATTTGCATCACCAGTACGTGTGGCCCGCGCGCGACGGTCTGCGCCAACTCGCTGGTCTGACGTCCAAGCTGTATCTGACGAGCTAGTACCAGTCCCGCCGAGGCGCTAAAGACAATCAGCAGAGCAGCAATCGAGGCAATCAGGAACCGCCAACTGAATCCATGCTGAAGACCGCCTTCGTCTATTTCTGAGCTCATTTCAAACTCTCCTCTTAGCTAGGCCATCGGGAGGTGGATAGCGTCGATGCGCGCGTCGCGTTCCTTTTTGCCAATTAGTTCACGACCAAAGATTGAGTAGACCGCGGGCACTACGAACAACGTCATCAAAGTTGCCGCGAGGAGTCCGCCGATGACCGCGCGCCCGAGTGGAGCGTTCTGCTCCGAGCCTTCGCCGAGCGCAAGCGCCATCGGCAGCATTCCAAGGATCATCGCGAGCGCGGTCATGATGATCGGCCTGAAGCGCACGTGGCCCGCCTCGATCGCGGCCTCAACCGATCCCATACCCTCGCGCTCTTCGCGCATCTCGTTAGCGAAGGTGATGAGCAGGTTGGAGTTCGCGACGCCGACGCCGACCGCCATGATGGCGCCCATCAGCGACTCGACGTTGATCGTGGTGCCGGTCAGCACCAGCATCCAGACCACACCCGCCAAAGCGCCCGGAACCGCCATTATGATGACGAAGGGTTCGAGCCACGACTGAAAATTCGCGACCATCAGGAGGTATACGAGAACGATCGCGAGGATCAGTCCCGCGCCCATCGTCACGAACGACTGACGCATCGCCTGGCTCTGACCCCGAATGACGATCTTGGTGCCTGCGGGCATTTGGCCGAGAGTGCCGATCGCCTTCTGCACCGCATTGGTGGTGCTTCCCAGATCGCGTCCGTTAACTCCGCAGTCAACGTCGATAACGCGCTGTACGGTGTCGTGCGCGACGACGGCAGGATCGATCCCGTGACTGATTGTCGCGACGTTGCCCAGAAACTGCGCGGCAGGACCGGTTTGTGCCACCTCCTCGGTGGGTTGCGCTGTGGCGCCATTGGTGAGCGGGGTGTTAGCGATTTGATCGACCGACTGAGTGAGTTGGATCGGCGTCTGGGTCACGACGTTGTAATTGACGCCGTTGACGGGATCGAGCCAGTAGTTCGGGGAGATCAGACTGTTACCGCTTAATGAAGAGAGCAGTCCCGATGCGACCTGCTGTTCGGTCACGCCGAGTTCGAGCGCCTTGGCACGATCGACATTGATCTTGAACGACGGATAATCCATCGGTTCCGCGATTCGCAGATCGGTAACCCCGGGTATCATCGACATCTTTGCGGCGAGCCGGGAAGCAATCTTGTAATCAGAATTGAGATCGTTGCCGGAAATTTGAGCGTCAATCGCTGCGGGCAACCCGAAGTTCAACACCTCGTTCACGATGTCAGCCGCCATGAAGTAGCCTTCGACGTTCGGAAACTTCACGGCCATCATTTCGCGAATGCGCTGTTCGTATATCGCCGTCGGATGATGCTTCGCCGTGAGCTGAATCATGATCTCGCCGTCTTGCGGACCGAGGTTGTCGCTCGGAAAAAACGCGATCGCATACGGCTGCGGCAAATCGATATCGTCGCTTATCTGTTGAAGTTCGTTCGCGGGAATTATCTGCCGAATCGAGCGTTCGATCTGATCGACGAGGTACGTGGTCCGTTCGATTCGCGTCCCGCTCGGCGCGCGCACGTGAAGCTTCATTAGCCCGGCGTCGACCGTAGGAAAGAAATCCTCGCCGGTAACCAACAGCAGCGGCAGCGTGCCCACGATCAGAAGCGCCGCACATGACAGCGAGAGCCTTCGATGCGAAACGAAAACGCTGAGCACCGATACGTAATGCTGCCGGATTCTTTCGAAGCCGCCTTCAAATCCACGCAGGAATCGGCTCCACAGATCGGTGCCATGATTCTCCTGGTGCTTGTCGGGGAGCAGATACGAGGCCATGGTCGGGACCAGTGTCCGCGACAGGAGATACGAGGTCAGCATCGCGAACACGACCGAGAGCGCGAGCGGCGTGAACAGAAAACGCGCGACGCCGGTCAGCAGTACAACCGGGAAAAACACGATGCAGATGGAAAGGGTCCCGACGAAGGTAGGTGTGGCGATCTGCGATGCGCCGTCCAGAATCGCAACCAGCAGCGGCTTGTTCATCGCGTGATTGCGATGGATATTTTCGATTTCCACGGTGGCGTCATCGACCAGCATCCCGACCGCGAGCGCGATTCCACCCAGTGTCATCGTGTTGATGGTTTGGCCGGCAAGCTTCAAGCATGCAATCGAGGTCAGAATCGACAGCGGAATCGACGCGATGACTATCAGCATGCTGCGTGGTGAGCCGATGAACACCAGCACCATTAACGCAACCAGCGTGGCTGCGATGACGGCCTCGCGCACGACTTCCCATAGCGAGGCGCGCACGAAGGTGGACTGATCGAAGGTCAGCGCAACCTTAAGACCCTTGGGAGCGACCGCGAGAATGTCCGGGATGCGCGCTTTCACCGCGTCGACAACCGACAGCGTCGACGCGGCCGCATGCTTGATCACCAGGAGAAACGTAGCTGGGCGTCCGTCGATGCGCACTTCGTTGGTCTGGGGCTGATGCGTATCGCTAACCGGTGCAACATCGCCGAGGAATACGGGAATGCCATTGACGACCTTGACCGGCAGGCTATTGAAGTCGGCCACTTTGGTCGGGCTCATGTTCAGATCAACGTCGTACTCGTAGTTACCCATCCGAGCAGTGCCCGACGGGATAACAACGTTGGTTGTAGCCAGCGCATTGCCGATGTCGACCGGTGACAATCCGTTCGCGTAGAGCTGCTTCGGATCGAGGTTGACGACGACCGCGCGCTGAACGCCGCCGATCGGTGCCGGAGACGAAAACCCCGGTATCGTGAAAAGCTGCAGGCGAATGAAGTTGAGACCATAGTCGAACAGTTGCTGTTCGGAGAGCGTGTCGCTGTAAATGTTCAACTGCGCGACCGGTACGTTCGCGGCGTTGTAAGAAATGATATTCGGGGGCGTGGTACCGATCGGCGCCTGGCGAAGAATCGTTTCGGAGACCGCGTTGATTTGTGCGATCGCCGCGCCGATGTCAGTACCCGGCTGGAAGTAGACCTTGAGCACGCCGATTCCCAACATCGATTCGGACTCCATATGCTCGATGCCGTCGACGGTCGTGGAATAGGCGCGCTCGCTGATGATCGTCAGCCGCCGCTCCATGTCGATGGCGTTTAGCCCCGGATAACTCCACACCACCATCACGACCGGCAGGTTGATCGCAGGAAAGATGTCGACGTTCATCAAGCTGAAAGAGAGCACCCCCATCACCAGCATCAGCAAAGCCATTACTGCGACCGAGAGCGGACGCCGAAGTGCCAATCTAACCAGTGCCATCATGAGAAGTGCCTTACCTTTGGGTCTTGTGGAGAATCGAGGAAGCGGCCAAGGTCCAGAGTGTCGTTCTAGCTGGCACTCCGAGCGCAATCATCATGAAGGCGCGCGCGGCGAAGGTGTCGGCGGAGAACCACGAAATCACACGCGCGTAAAGCGTTGCGGATTGGCGAGTCACGAAGCTCGTTAAATGCCTGGAATTGGCGGCTATTTCCGGTTTCATTGCATTCACGCTCCGATCCATGAGGCGTGAAAAATGACCGCACCAACTCTGAATTGTCACTTCTGCGTCAATTGGGGGCACATAAAAAATCAGGCGGGGGTTCGGGCAGGCGGCCGTTTCGGCCCGAATGCTCTAGGAGAGTCGCGCTGGCGCTAGTCGTTGTAGTCAGCGCTTGGATGTCGGCGGAATCGCGGCTCGAGTTGCCGCTATCGCAGCGCCAGTTGCTCGATATACCGGGGATGCTGAGTTGCCGAGTTCCGGAATCGGCGGTGGTTTATCAACCTCTTGTGGCTGAGCCGCGGAAGTCAGAGTAGCCGCACCTATCACCATCGCCATGAGCAGAATGGCGCAGGAAATTACTTCTCGCCCGTTTGCATTGTGCGTTCTGCACGGTGCAGGGGCCTTTGACTCACACCATAAAAGTCCTTCTCAACGATACCTCGGTGTCGATAGCGTCGAGAAAGTAGCGCCGGGAGGCGAACTTCCACTTATCACCAACTTTTGCGTACTCGTCCTCGTAGTAGCCCAAGCCGACGCGCTGCATGCCCAACTTGGCGCTGAACACCTCGGCGTAGCATCGGCCCGTCGCGCGGTTGCCACCAAGTAGATCGACGACGGGACTATGGATGAACAGCCGGGGGTTCAGCTCGCCAATCGCCTTTTCGTATACCTTCCTAAGTTGGGCGTGGCCGCGAGCGACGGCTTCAACCTCGAGGCCTTCTACTACGAAAGCGCCGTCCTCCGTGAAGAGGCTCACGAGCCCGTCAAGATCTCCTCGCCATATGCAGTCGCAGTAACGTGCGGAGAGATTACGGATCGCTTCACGAGCAACAACTTCACGCACCAATTCGTCGGTCGTTTCCATAAGCTATTATTCCACCGGCATCCTGAATGTTGCCAACGGAGACCCACGGGGAGCCTCCGTTTCAGACCTCGACCGAAAAAGTTAATTCGATCACTCGAGGCGGCTATCGTTCGTCACCATCTCGGACAGGAACCATGCGCGCCGCTCGGTCTCGTCGATCCAGTTCTCGATTAGGCTGGCGGTGGCGACATCATTGCGTCGTTCGCAGAGTTCATGGGCCGAGCGCAGGTTTCGCGTGGGCTCCTGGTTGTCGCCGCGAAGCTCAACCAACATGTCATGTGGCGCGACGAATTCGGCATTGTTGTCTGCCAGGCGCTGATGCCGTGAGATATCGCTGATGGATCGAATGGTGGTGCCGCCGAGCTTGCGCGCGCGCTCCGCGATATCGTCCGTCATCGCGAAGATTTGCGTCGCCTGCTCGTCCAGGAGCAGATGGTAGTCGCGAAAATGTGGACCGCTCATGTGCCAGTGGAAGTTCTTCGTTTTCACATACAGCACGAACACGTCGGCAAGTAATTTGCGCAGCGCGCCCGATATCTCGACCACCGCATCACTGCCGAGATCGCTTACGGTTTCGTTGAGGTGTCTGATTTGAGTTGCGGTATTGGTTTTCATCGCTGTTTCTCCTTTCTTTGAACATTGAACCGAAATTACGGATTACTCGCGTGGCTATCTTGCACAGTCGACTGCGGGCGGGTTGGCGGCGCCATGAACTCGGGACCGACCGGATCGGAGACGGAGGTGCGAACGATGCGATCGATTTCCGCCTTTGCATCATTGTTCAGGCGCCACCCCATAACGTCGCTGATTGGGTCGAGCTGCGCCGGCCATCGTGCGCCCATCAGCGCCACGCTGACGCCCGCCTGATCGAGCACCCATCGCAGCGCGAGGTGCATCACACGCTTGCCAAAATTGTCGCGCGCGAAGCGATCCAACTGCTCGACGGCGCGAAGGTACTGGCCGTAACGCGGTTGTTGAAACTTGGGATCCGTGTTGCGCTGATCATCACCATCAAAGCGCGTGTCAGACTTCATACGGCCGCTCAGCAGGCCGCGACAAATCGGCCCGTACGCAAGCGTGGCGATTCCATGCCATAAGCAGTACGGCAACACTTCCTTCTCGGCGTCCCGCTCGAAGAGGTTATAGGGCGGCTGCACGGTGTGAATAGGCGCGACTTTGCGGAACTCATGCATCTGCCGGCGTGAAAAATTGCTGACGCCGATCGCACGGATCTTGCCTTGTCGATAGAGGGCGAGCATCGCTTCGGCGCACTCCTCGATCGGGGTTAGCGGGTCGGGCCAGTGAACCTGGTAGATGTCGATGTAGTCGGTGCGCAGCCGCCGAAGCGAGTCCTCGACCTCGGCCAAGATGCGTTCGCGTCTTGCATTGCGAAACGGTTGCTCGTCGCGCCACTCCAACCCGACCTTCGTGGCGATAACGACGCGGTCTCGCAATCCACCTTCGCCCAGCGCCTTGCCTACGATCTCTTCGGAACGACCGAATCCGTATACGGGAGCTGTGTCGATAAGGTTGATGCCGCGGTCGATAGCGGCCCGAATCGTTTCAATCGATTCGGCTTCCTCGGAGCCACCCCACATCCAGCCGCCAATAGCCCAGGTCCCGAGGCCGACGCGCGAAACATTAAGATCAGTACCTCCAATTTTTGTGAACTCCATGAAAGTAACTCCTTTGCTTCAAACTCAAACCTCGACGGCGCGCGGGCGTTCGTGATTCGCCTTGCGACGGGCTTCAGACGCAGCCTCGCTTATTGCCCTCGCTACCCTCTCGCCGTACTCCGGATCGGCATTGCGAAAGTTCGCGACCGACCGTGCGATGATGTCTTTCTTGCTCACTTGAGACAGGCTCGCCGCGATGTTGCTTACCAGGCGGCTCTTCTCTGCCTCGTTCATAAGTCGATACAGGTCGCTGGCCTGAACGAAATCATTGTCGTCGCGATGATGCTCCGGCGCGTGATTACCAGTCAGTCCCCGCACCTCGATGGGCGCCCATAGCGGCTGACCAGTTTGCACCGGACCATCAAAACTGTTCGGCTCATAATTTTTCTGGCGCCCGTAGTTTCCATCCGAGCGCGTGGCGCCGTCACGGCTGTAGTTGCGAGCTTCGGCAGCGTGGGGCTGATTGACCGGCAAATGCATGTGGTTTGCGCCGAGCCGATAGCGATGAGTATCGCCGTAGGAGAAAAGGCGGCCTTGCAACATCTTGTCGGGGGAGGGACCGATGCCTGGCACGAAGTGCGCCGGATTGAAGGCCGCCTGTTCAACTTCGGCGAAGTAATTCTCGGGATTGCGATTCAAGACGATTCTGCCGATCGTCATCAGCGGGTAGTCGCGATGCGACCAGACCGTGGTCACATCAAACAGATTGAAGCGATAATTCGCTGCCCCGGCGGTAAGGCATTTGATCCCTTGGTCGGTCTTGAAGTGGTACTTGACCCAAAATGCTTCGCCGCTCGCATTGACCCATTGAAAGGTGTGCGATCCGAAGCCGTCCATGTTGCGGAAGCTGGCGGGAACGCCGCGATCGCTAAATAGAATCGTGAACTGATGAGTGGCCTCGGGACTCAGCGAGAAAAAGTCCCAGACGTTATCGGGCTCCTGGATGTTGGTATGCGGGTCGCGCTTCTGCGAGTGGATAAAATCGGGAAATTTGAGCGGATCGCGGATGAAGAAGACCGGCGTATTGTTGCCGACCAGGTCGTAGTTACCGTCCTCGGTGTAGAATTTGATGGCAAATCCGCGCGGGTCGCGTACGGTATCGGCCGAGCCTTTTTCACCGGCGACGGTTGAGAAACGAATGAAAATCTCCGTCCGCTTGCCAACCGGCGCCAGGAATTTCGCTTTCGTCCATCGCGTCACATCGGCCAACACTTCGAAATACCCATAGGCACCCGATCCCTTCGCATCCACGACGCGCTCGGGAATCCGCTCACGATCGAAGTGCGCGAGTTTTTCGATCAGATGGTGATCCTCCATCAGAACTGGCCCGGCGGAGCCCGCAGTCATGGAATTCTGATTGTCGGTGACCGGGGCTCCGCTGTCGGTCGTTAAAGTTTTCTTTGATTCCACTTGGTTTCTCCGCCTGATTGCCTGGCATCTGATAGGCGTGAAAGTGACCGCAGATGCTGTGAAAAACGACCGCACAGCCGGAGTTGGTGCTTCGTCCAGCGCTGGGGTACGATCTGCACAGGCGCGTTTCACCTCAAATCAGGCCCAACGGCCGGGAAAAAATCAGATGGCACCTGATACCCGAAGCGCTAGATCTGCCACGCCGGGTACCGGCAACTCGACGCCGAACGTCACCTCTGCCGCGAGGGGTGTGTTTCGCAAAGAGGGCGAGTACTGGACCGTTGGATACGCGGGAAAAACCTTTCGATTGAAGGACAGTAAGGGCCTCGGGTACCTCGCCCATTTGCTCCGCCATCCGGGGGCAGAGTTCCACGTGCTCGATCTGGTGGGGGGTATCGCTGCCGACCGCGAGCAGGAAGAAACCCATCAGGGAGGGCACGGTTTGCCGCGGGGGAGTGAAGATCTCGAAAAATCCGGAATCCATGTCACGAGCCTCGGTGATGCCGGCGAGATGCTCGACGAGCAGGCCAAGGCCGCCTATCGACGCCGTCTTTCGGAGCTGCAGGAAGAACTGGAAGACGCCAAGGGGATAGGAAACGTCGAACGCGCGGAGCAGGCGGAAGAGGAGATCGACGCACTAACGAAGGAACTGTCGCGTGCCGTGGGCCTTGGTGGACGCAATCGCCGGGCGGCGTCGGCTTCGGAGCGCGCCCGCCAGACCATCACCAAGACGATCAGAGGAGTTCTGGACAGGATTGTAGAGACCGATAGGACGCTGGGCGAGGTTCTCTCGCGATGCATCAGGACCGGCACCTTCTGCTCCTACCAGCCTGACGCTGATTTTCCGATAGCGTGGGAGTTCGCGGCGACGCTCTCGGCGTCAGCAACGCAGCCGATCTCGAATGGCGATCCTGCTCCGGCACGAGTTCAACATCGCGAGACCCCGCCACCAGTTCTAGGAATTTCTCCATTTTCCCTCGCCGAACGAACCGCGTTTGTTGGCCGGGACGCCGAACGACAAGCTATTCGAGCGGCGATCGATCATGCCCTCACGGGCCACGGGTCACTCGTGATGCTCGGGGGTGGACCAGGTGCGGGCAAGACCCGGCTGGCGATGGAGATGGCGGAGTATGCGTCGCGCGTTGGATTCAACTGCGGCATTGGGCACTGCTACGAAAGGAATGAACCATACCCCTATCTCCCCTTCGTCGAGATCATCGAAAGCAATCTGTCGCAGGCGGCGAGTCTCGATGATTTCCGTCGGCGGATGGGAGAAAATGCGCCCGAGCTAGCCCAGATCGCTCCAAGCCTCCGCCGAGTTTTTTCGGATATTCCGCAACCATTGGAATTACCGCCCACACAGAAGCGCCGCTATCTTTTTCAGAGCGTGTCAGAGGCGCTGGCGCGTGCGACGCAAACGCGATCATACTTATACATACTGGACGACCTTCACTGGGCCGACGAGTCATCGCTCGGGCTTTTGATTCATCTGGTCAACCGCATCGCCCAACTACCGATTGTAATCATCGGGACCTATCGCGAGGGATATTCGGACGACAATCCGGCGTTGCTAAGAACGCTCGAAGAGTTGATCCGGCTGGGTGTCCGTCCGCTAAAGGTAGGTGGTCTGTCGAGGGAAGACATCGCGCAGATGCTAACCGGGTTGAGCGAGCGAAAGGTTCCGGAGAGCCTGGTGGGCGCCATCTTCGAGGAGAGCCAGGGCAATCCTTTCTTCGTCGAGGAGGTGTACCGGCACTTGGTCGAAGAAGGGAAAGTCTTCGATACGGCGGGCGAATTCCGCACCGACGTCACTATCGATGAGAGCGATGTCCCGGAGAACGTGCGGTTGATCATCGGCCGTCGCCTCGAGCGGCTCAACGAGAATGAGAAGCGGGTGCTGGCCGCAGCAGCCGTGATCGGGCGCAGTTTCAGCTTTCAACTCCTGACCAGCATCAGCCGCGTCGACGTTGACGAGCTTTTCACCGTCATCGAGAAGGCGCAGCAGATGGGAATAATTGTCCCCAGCTCCGAGGGTCCGGAGCGGCCGTTTACCTTCGCCCATGAACTTGTGCGGCAGACCCTGCTTACCGGCATCTCGGCTCCCCGCCGACAACAGCTACACGCCGCGGTCGCTGCTGCGATAGGCCGGCTCTATCCCGACGCCATCAAGGAGCGCGCCGGATATGTCGCCGATCACCTCATCAAGGCAGGACCATTCGGCGACGAGCGGAAGCTGGTCGATTGCCTGACGCTGGTCGGTCACACCGCACTCGAGGCCGCTGCCTTTGACGCAGCGCGAGCGAACTTCCGTTCGGCTCTGTCGCATCAGAGAACGATAACTGTGACTGAGAGGGCCACACTGTTGGCCAGTCTGGCGATGGCTGAGCTGGGACTTGAACGATGGGACGCGGCACTCGCCAATCTTCGCGAGGTGCTCGACATTTACACCAGCCTCGGCGACCGCGAAATGATCGGCCGCAGCTTTGCGGAGTTGGCCGATGCCTTAATCTGGGTTGGTCGATTCCGCGAAGCAATCGAAACCGCTCGGCGCGGGCTCGTTTACCTTGGGGCAGAGGTCAGTGCCAACCGGCTACGCCTTCTCGCTGTTCTCGGACAGGCCAGCGCGGCTTCCGGAGGAAGTGAGCCGGCTTCTGCAGCGCTGCAGGAGGCTCTGGACATCGCAAGGCAGCTATCCGACCCGAAGCTCGAGGCCAGGGTGCTCGGCGCTCGATCGATTGTAAATCTGCATTTCTTTCGTTTGAGAGAAGCTGCCGAAGATGGACTTCGCAGCGAACAACTGGCCGGATCGGAAGCGCCTCCCTGGCAGCGCGCCCTGCAGTTGCGAGTTCTGCATCAGACATTGCTAACTCTAGGGAGGTTGGAAGAGGCCATACAAATAGCGGACGAGCTTGAGCCCTTGGCGACCAGGATAGGGCAAGCTTATTCCATCGCGCTTTGCCTGAGCACCCGAACCTGGCTCGAGTTTGTCAGAGAGCCTAACCTGGCGAAATTGGATGCCGGCTTCCAGGAAGTCTCCAAGTCCGATGCGAAGGAGAGGTTTCCCTTCTGGCAAGTTCTCTCCGAGGTACAACTAGGTATCGTGGATTTCATTCGCGGCAACTGGGCCGGCGCTCTATCCCATGCGCAAGCCTCATGCGGTCGCGACCCAGGAACGAGCTCAGTTCGTGGATTTGGTGAGGGAGCGCTTTTTCGACAGATGGCTTACTCCGGCGATCGCGCGGGCGCGTTCGCGATCCTTGAAAAAAACCACGCGTCGCTACCTGTTAGCGGCGGGCAGAACTACAGAGGTTCGTGGTGGATGCTCGGGCTGGTGATCGAGGGCCTCGTCATACTTGGCGAGCAAGCGCAAGCCGGAGAGCTTTACCCACTTGTCCGCGAGTTGATCGATACTGGAGCAGTAGTGGTTTGGCCGATCCCACGCTACACACAGACTATCGCGGGACTTGCTGCGGCTGGGGCACATCAGTGGGAAGCCGCCGAAAAGCATTTTCAGCTCGCAAGCCGGCAAGCTGATTTCTTTCCGGACCGCCTCGAACAATCTGAGATACGGCGCTTCCACGCGATGATGCTAATCGATCGCGCCGCGCCAGGTGATCGCGACCGCGCGCAAATGCTACTCAACGAAGCGCTCAAGACTTACATGCAGATCGGAATGCCCCGTCACATCCAGATGACCCGCGCGCTCCTCGGCGGGCGCCAAATGTTGCCTCAGTCGGGCCGCTCAGGAAGCGTTTGACGGCCGGCGATCCGGTGTGAGGATTGATTGGTGGACGCACCGGGATTTGAACCTGGGACCCCTTGCATGTGAGGCAAGTGCTCTAACCGGGCTGAGCTATGCGTCCACCGAGGAAACGGAATTATCGCTCCCTGCGCCGCGCGCCGCAAGCATGATGCGAGCGACCGCTCGATCGATTTGACGCCCTTAGCCGAGTGTACGATCCTGCCTGCGCATCTCAGGAGGAATCGCAATGGCACGACTCAAGCCCGTCAGCAAGGCCGAGGCTTCGCCGGAAATCCAGGAACTCTACAAACAGTTTTTTGGCGATCGCGATCCGGTCGCGCATCCCGGCACCGCAACCGGGACGCCCGGAGATTACTGGACGACTTTCGCGCTGGTGCCCGATCTGCTCTTCAACGCGCGCACCAGCCTGAGCCTGCTGCTCGCGCCCGGCCGCGCGCTGCCGCCGAATCTCCGCGAGTTGGCGATCATCCGCACCGGAATCGTCGGGGATTCGAGGTTCGAATACTCGCAACATCTGAAGGTCGCGCGGATGGTCAAGGTTCCCGACGAGAAACTCAACGCGATAAAAGGATGGGCGACCAGCGACAAGTTCACCGCCGCCGAGCGCGCTGTGATGGCTGCGACCGACGAGCTGGTTGGACGCAATCTCGTCGAAGATGAAACCTTCGCAGAGCTGAAGAAGCATCTGTCGGATCCGCAAATCCTCGAATTGTTTTATGTCGTCGGATTGTGGCGCATGCACGGAATGATCGTCCGCGCGCTGCATCTCGAGTTCGACAACGACACCACGACCCGGATGAAGGAGGTTCCCGCGCCGCCCGCGAAGTAGGATTTGCCTACTTGTCGGTGTTCAGCAGGCGGATGACTTCGGCGCGGCCCCATTCGATTTCCGCGCGATGACGATTGCCCATGCTCTTCAGGAATTCATGAATGGGTCCGTCGGGCGGCGCGATTGCGAGCGCCTCCTCGACCTTGCGCGCGACCCATTCCTGGCCATGCGACATGAGGTTGAGTCGCTCGCGAATCGAGGCCAGCGCGGCGACCTTCGCGGCGAAGGGTCCGATAGCATTTGAGGGGGTGCTTCCGCCGTCGCGAATCAATCGGGAAAGGCCGTCGACGTTGCGCTGTTCCTCATCGCGCTCGCCGAGGAGAAATTGCCGCAACTCATCTTGCTCGACTTGCGGCGCCAGCCGTTCGAGCGCGGCAACGCCGGCGCGCTCCGATTCGAGCAGCAGATTGAGCATTTGTTCGAGGGCCTTGTCCACGCGCCGAATCTATAGAGCGGTCGCGCGATGATCAATCCACCGCCTGGCGCGAGGCTTCCTCGGCGTAGTCCGGCTCGACCAGCTTGAGCTGCGGGCGCTTGCGCAATACCGATCGCGACCACCATGTCTCGAGGTCGTCGAAGAGCGAGTACGCAACCGGCGTGATGAGCAGTGTGATCAGCAGGCACAGCGTCTGCCCGCCGATGACGACGATCGCGATGCCGCGCTGCTCGCCTGAGCCGGCGCCGCGTCCGAACGCGACCGGAATCATGCCCGCGACGAGCGCCGCCGTCGTCATCAGGATCGGGCGCAGCCGCTCGCGATTCGCCTGCAGGATCGCCTTGCGCCGCTCCATTCCTTGATTGCGCAAATTGATCGTCTGATCGACTTGCAGGATCGAATTCTTTTTCACGATCCCGAACAGCAGCAGGATGCCGAGGATCGAGAACATCGACATCTGCTGATGAAAGAACATCAGCGAGATCAGCGCGAACGGCACCGCCAGCGGCAACGACAACATGATCGTGATCGGATGCGTGAAGCTTTCGAACTGCGCCGCCAGCACCATGTACATGAAGATGATCGATAGTCCGAACGCGATCACGAATCCGCCGACCATCTCGCCGAACATCTTGCTCTGCCCGCCGAACGCGGTGGTATAGCCGGGCGGAATGTCGACCTTCTTTGCGGCGTCCTGCACGGTCTGAATGATGCGATTCATCTGCGCGCCCGGCGCGAGGTTGAACACCAGCGCGATCTGGCGCTGCCGCGATTGCCGATCGATCTCGACCGGTCCGGTCCCGTTCACCAGCGCCGCGACGTTGTCCAGCCGCACCTGCCCGACCTTGCTTGAGGGAATCATCAGGCTCGAGACAACCGCCGGGTCGTTGCGATCCTTTTCATCGAGCTCCAGGCGCACGTCGTAGGTGTCCTGCCCTTCGCGGAAGCGCGTGACCACGTCGCCCTGCACCATCGTGCGCATCGTCGCGCGATATCGTCGACCGACACGCCCAGGTCGGCCGCCTTGTGCCGATCGATCTGGACCTGCAAGCTCCGGCAAGCCCGCTTCGTAGGTCGAATCGATATCGAGCATGCCGGGGATATTCTGCATGCCGCGCGCGCAGCTGCGCGATGATCGCTTGCAGCTTGTCGAGGTCGGGACCGCGCACGTCGTATTCGACGTCGGCCTCGCGAAAGCCGCCCTGCTCCCACGGCTTGATGTCATCAACGCTGACGCGCATGCGCCGGAAAACCGGCGATCAACTTGCGCGCATCGGCCATTACCAGTTGCTGCGTGCGGCGGCGCTGATTGAGCGGCAATAGCTTCGCGACGATCTGCGCGACGGTCACGTTATCGTCGCCGCTGGTGTCGCCGACGGTGGTGAACAGATGGCGAACTTCGGGAATGGTGCGCACCCGCGCTTCCATCTCGCGCACGACCGCATCGGTATGCTCAAGCGAATAGCCGGGCGGCGTGCGGATGTTGATCGCGAATTCGCTGGAGTCCTCGTGCGGCATGAAGTTGGCGCCGACAAGTTTGCCCAGGACCGGGATCATCACCACCAGCGCACCCGCGACCGCCATGATCACCCATCGATGATCGAGCGACCAGTGCAGCGCGCGATCGTAGAGTCTGATCCATGTGGCTGAAGAATCCATGACTCCCGCGAGGTGCGCGCCGCCCGTGGTGTGCTTCAGAAAGCGCGAGCACAGCATCGGGGTCAGCGTGAAGGAGACCAGCAGCGACACCATGATCGAGAACGCCATCGTCAGGCCGAAGGTATTGAGGAAGCGGCCCATCACGCTATGGATGAACGCGACGGGGACGAAAATGACCACCAGCGAGAGCGTGGTGGCACTGACGGCGAGGCCGACTTCGGCGGTCGCAGCTTTCGCCGCCGCCATCGGGGACATGCCCTTTTCTTCGATGAAGCGGAAAATATTTTCCAGCACCACGATCGCGTCATCGATGACGATGCCGACCGCGAGCGTCAGCGCGAGCAGCGAGAGCGTGTTGAGCGTGAAGCCCATCCATAACAGCAGCGAGTAGGTCGAGATGATCGAGACGGGAATCGCGACCGCGGCAATCAGCGTCGAGCGAAACGAGCCGAGAAAGAAGAACACCACGATCGCGGCGCAGATGCCGCCGAGCATCAGATGCTCCTGCACGGTATGCACCGAGTCGCGGATGTACTCCGAGGCATCGCGCGTGGAGATCACTTTCACGCCCGGCGGCAGCGCGCCTTCGATCGTGTGTAGCGCTCGAAGATGTGATCGACGACCTCGATCGTGTTGTTGCCCGACTGCTTGCGAATCACCAGCGAGACCGCATTCTTGTTGTCCCATCGCGACAGCGAGCGCGGCTCCTTGATCCCGTCCTCGACCGTCGCGACGTCGCCGACCGTGACCGGCTTGCCCTGCTGCTCGCTGACGATAATTTTGCCGAAGTCGGGAACCTCGGTGATGCGCCCCAGCGTGCGCAGCATATTCTCCGACATCCCCTGCTTCATGCGGCCGCCGGGATATTCGACGTTTTGCCGCGACGAGCGCCGGCGCCGACCTGCTGAACCGAAAGTCCGGTCGCGTGCAGCTTGTCGGCGTCGACCAGCACGTGAATTTCGCGCTCGCGTCCGCCGACGATATCGATCGACGCCGACCCCATCGACCGATTCGAGCGGCTCCTTGATCATGCGCCGGCGCGCCAACTCGGTCAGCTCCTTCATGGATCTGGTAGCCGGTAATGGTGAAGGTCAGGATCGGCACCGCGTCCAGGTCGAACATCTGCACCATCGGCGGCTTGGTCCCGTCGGGCAGCTGATCGAGCACGGTCGAAATCTTGTCGCGCACGTCCTGCACGCCGGCGTTGATGTCGCGATCGAGCTTGAACTCGACCATGATGCGCGACACGCCTTCCGAGCGTGTTCGAGCGCAACTCGTCGATGCCGCTGACGGTGTTGATCACTTCCTCGAGCGGCTTGGTGACTCGCGCTTCGGTTTCCTCGGGCGCCGCGCCGGGCAGGAAGGTCGTGACCATCACGGTCGGCATATCGACCTTGGGAAACAGATCGACGCCGAGGCGCATGTAGGAGAACCATCCGAGCACGACCAGCACGCCGACGAACATCGTGGCGAAGACGGGCCGGCGCACGCACAGGTCGGCGAGGATCACGACTGCTCCTTTGCGATCACTGCGGTGCCGTCGGCCAGGCGATCGACGTCGCTGACTGCGACTTGCTCGCCCGTCCTTCAGCCCGGCGATGATTTCGATGTGGTCGCCAACGACGCTGCCGGTGGTGACCTCGCGCCGAACGCACCGCGCCATTTTCGAAGACGAAACGCGCGCGACGTCCGCGTAGCGCAACACCGCCAGGCTCGGGATGAACAGCGCGCGGTCGTGGCCAAGATCCATCGTCACATGCGCGAAGTATCCCGGCTTCAGCATGCCGTCGGGAGTTGGCGACCTCGGCCTCGACCAGCAGCGTGCGGCTGCTGTCATCCAGCGCCGGCGCGATGCGCGTCATTTCGCCGTGTAAAACCGCCGGGTCGCGCATCGATGGTCAGCTCGACCGGCATGCCGAGCTTCGCCATCGGCACGAAGCGCTCGGGCATCGGCGCGCGCAGTTTGATCGGGTCGGTCGCGATCAGTTCGTAAAGCGGCATGCCCTTCGCCGACGTGCTCGCCCAGCGAGACGATGCGCTTCTGTACCGATCCCGCAAACGGCGCGCGGATGAAGGTATCGTTGAGCTTCTTTTTCGCGATGCTCGAGCTGATTGTCGGCCGCGTTCCGCATCGGCCTGCGCGACGCGCATCTCGGCCGAGGTTTGATCGAACTGCTGCGCCGCGACCAGATGCTGGCGGTTGAGTTCGCTCATTCGCTGGTAGTTCGCGCGCGCGTTCGCCAGCCGCGCCTGCGCCTGCTCTAGCTGAGCCTGTGCCGCATCGACGCGGAGTTGATACTCGCGCGGATCGATTCGCGCTAGCACCTGACCCGCCTTCACCTGGTCGCCCATATCGGCGAAGACCTGCGCCAATGCGCCGCTGACCTCGGAGGCAAGAACCGCTTTTTCCTTGGGAAACAGCGCGCCTTGCGCCTGCGCGGTGCGAGTGATCTCCTGCTGATGAGCCGTCGCAACCGCGACGACGAGGCGCTCCGATTCCGCGGGCGTCGAAGCTTTGGCGGGCGACGGTCCATTGCATGCGCTGGCGAGGAGTCCGGATGCGGCAATCAATCGCAATGAGGAGGCGATACTTCATTTGCCCGTGCGCTCCGGATGCGACCCGCGTACGCCGTGAAGGAACATATCGATTACCGCTTCGGCGTCATCTTCGACCGGAGCATCGGTGAGCAGTAGCAAGCGACGGCGCAAAGGAGCGGTCATCATCTCGGCAAGCATGAGTGCTGCCAACTGCGGGTCCGGAGCGCGAATCGCGCCGGATTCGGCCGCCGAACGCAGCACGCTCGCAAAATACTCGACCCAATCGAGGTAAACCTTGCGCAACTCCTCGCCGCGTCGGTCTCCGGGCTCATAGCTGACGAAGCGGGAATCGAGGATAAGCGCCTTGAAGAAGTCCTCGTGGGTGCGCTGGGTCTTGAACATGCTGCGAATCAGACCGGCAAGTCGCTCGATCGGTGGGCGAGTCGCATCGTCGCAACCGGCGAGTTCGCGGGTCAGATCGCGGATGCCCTCGATGACGGCCGAATGCAGCATCGCCTCTTTGTTGGGGAAATATAGATAGATGGTGCCCTTGGCGATCCGGGCCTCGTCGGCAACGCGATCGATGGTGGTGCCCTCGAAGCCGAAACGCCCGATAACTCGGCGCGCAGCCTCGAGGATTTCCGAGACGCGGTAGTTCTTTAGGACTTCTTCTTTGGTCACGACTGTTCGTTCAGTCAAATGAACGTATATTCAGTATGAGCATGCCGAACGAATTGAAGCAAGCCCTGGGCGGTTGCCTTGGAGAGCGCCGGAAGGCGTGTTACAGAGCGGCATGGTCCGCGAAGATTTCTCATTCAAAAGTCCCGAAGGTAACGGCAAGCCACCCATCGAGGTCGCGTGCTTTCGATGGCCCGCCGTCGCCAAACCGGTCGGTATCGTGCAGATCGCGCATGGCATGGGTGAGCATTCGCTCCGTTATGCCAACGTCGCCGGCTTCCTCAATGATGCGGGCTTCCATGTCTATGCCAACGATCATCGTGGGCATGGTCGCACGGCAGTTTCGAAGGACGCGCTGGGCGACTTCGGCATCGGCGGATGGGACGCGCTGGTCAGCGACATGGCGACCCTGACGCGTATGGCGCGCGAGCGCGATCGCGGCCTGCCGGTCGTGCTGCTCGGCCATAGCATGGGATCGTTTGCGGTGCAGGGCTACCTCCTCGATCACAGCGACCTCATCGCGGCGGCGGTCCTTTCGGGATCGGCGGCGGTCGACAAGCTGCAGATGAACTCCTCCGGCGATGCTGACCTGACCGCGCTCAATGGCGACTTCGAGCCCGCGCGCACGCCGTTCGATTGGCTAAGCCGCGATCCGGCGCAGGTCGACAAGTACATCGCGGACCCGCTATGCGGCTTCGGCGTCATCGCGAGTTCGATGGCGACGATGGCGGCGGTCTCGATGCGGCTGATCGATCCCGCGCAACTCAAACGCATCCGCAGCGACCTTCCGATCTGGATCATGGCGGGCGACAAGGACCCGGTGAATCATCACCTCGAATGGCTGCGTCCGCTGGCGGAACGCTATCGCGCCGCGGGCATCAAGGACGTGACGGAAAAATACTATCGCGACGGCCGCCACGAGATGTTCAACGAGATCAACCGCGCTGAGGTCTATCGCGACCTGCTCGCATGGATGCGCGCCGCGATCAGCACGTGAACTTTACCTGATGTAGTAACCTGAGACGCGCCACTGGCCGTCCTTATCGAGCATCGGAGTGATTGTCTCGACGGCGGCCTTCTTATTCGCGAACGAAGTGTCGTACTGAATCACCACGTATTGACCATCGGGCGCGCCAGGCAGGTTAGTGGAGTACTTCGCGAGCTTAAAGGTCCTCGACACCATCACACCGAGTGGCTTTCGTACGGCGCCCACCATCTGCTCCCATCCTTCGGCGGTGACATGATCCTTGAAGAAGGTGGCGGCCTGGTCCCAACTCTCGCGATACTTCCCGTCATCGACCAGCTTCAGCCACGCATCCGCGGCTTTCTTGGCCTGATCCACCGCCGCCTGATCATCGGCGCTCGCCGGCATAAATCCTCCCGCGCAAATCGCCACCAGCATCAGGATCGAGATAAAGGTCCTCCCCATCATGCTTGCCTCCGTGCGCGGACATAGCATGCGCGCGGGTGAGAACGCGATGACGAATGATGACCTAGCGTTTAGCTTTCGAGCCGCGAGGCGAGAAGTTCCGACAACCGCTCGGCGGGGGCTTTGCGCAACTCCGGTGTCATGAAGCCGCTCGCAGCCGCGTGACCGCCGCCGCCGAACTGCTCGGCCAGCTTCGATAGATCGACATCGCAATCGGGACTGCGGCGCAGGCTGACGCCCTGGCTGCGAAGATCGAACAGCGCGATGACGGTACGCGTCGTGTGCTCATAGAGATGCGCCGCGACCTCGCTGCTGTAGCCGAAGCAGCATGCGGTTCGAAGCGTCATGCCGCCGTCGAGCGGGCGCACGACCAGCGTCGCGTCCGCAAGGTCCATGCTCTTGCGCATCGCATCCTGGCCGGCGCGCAAAGCCTCGCGCAGTCGCCGCGACATGTTCGGCTCGCGCAATTTGATGATCTCGCGATACGAGGCGATGCCGCCGAGCGTCTGCACTGCGAGCGCCCAGTCGGGCGATGCGGGAATTTTGTGAATCCAGCGATCGTGATCGTCGGCAATTTCCGCAAAGCGGCGGAAGCCCTCGAAGTTGCGGCGCTTCTCTGCCGACGAGAGTTCATCTTCGCGGCGCTTGAGAAAGTCGAAGGTCAGCAACGCGGCGGAGAATTTTTCCGACAGCGTCTTGCCTGCGAACGGCACCTTGAACTCAGGCGCGTCGGCGCGCGAGACTGCGGTGCGATGATGGTCGATCCAGAAAATCCGCGCGCCATCATCAGCCAGTTGTTTCAGATGCGCGGCGGTCTCCGGCTTCGTCCACGAAAGATCGGTGATCCAGATTTCGTCGTCGCCGGATTTGTCGCGCAGCCGCAGCGCCTGGATCGCGCGATCGCTTTCGTTGTTGCCGGGCAGGCTCGCGAGCACGCGATGGCCGTCGTAGAAGCGGGCGATTGCCGCGGCCGCCATCACGCCGTCGAGGCATGAGGGTCCGTGGCTGACGATCTGGATGGTGCGCGACTTCGGCATGAGGCATCGATTGTAACGGAAGCAGCACCCGACATCACACCGCGCGCGAGCGGTTTCGCAATGCGATCGCAGGCGGCGAATCTGCTCAGCGCCTCGCGCTTCGTCCTCGCGGTCGCGTGGCTGTTCGCGTTTGAGAACGGCTACCGCAGCGCAGCGGTACTCGGGAGTATCGCGATCGCGGGCGCGGTATCGGATCTGCTCGACGGACGCATCGCGCGCCGGATGGGAATTGTGGGCGGCGTCGGGCGATGGCTCGAAGCGGTCGCGGATATCACCTTCGTGCTGACGGCGCTGACGTGCGAGGCATCGGTGCGCGCGATTCCGTTCTACATCCCGATACTTATTGCCCTTTCGTTCTCGCAGTACGCGATCGATTCGATGCTGCTTTCTGGCGCGCCGATCAAAGCCGGCTCGGGCATTTCGGCGGCATCATCAATTTTGCGTTGGTGATCGTGCTGGGCCTCGCGCCGCCGCCCGGGCTGCCGGGCGTCATCGTGCGCGCGCTAAGCCCGCTGCTCGCGGTCTTCTATATAGCCGCGATTACCGAGCGCATCATTGGATACGTAGGATACTTGGGATATCTTCCGCCACTCCTAGTGCTTGCCGTAGTCGAGCGGGACGCCTTTGCGTTGCGACAAAATGTAGGCTTCCATCGCGCGCAAACGCGGATCGTTGGGATCCATCGTCTTGCCCTTGACCGGATTCTCGATGCACCACTCGATCATGTCGCGCAGCAAGGCGACGCGCTGCAGCTGGACCTGATACTTCGGATAGGTCTCGGGATGCGTATTGGCGGCGTCGGGATGGCACATATCGCAACTGACGCCGATGGTGCTACCGAGTTTGTTGGCGTCGTGGAAAACTTCCTTGCCTTCCTGGATGAAGCGATCGGTGTTGGCCTGCCAGATCTTTAGGTCGCGCTGATTGAAGCTCGCGTAGGTGTCGCCCTGTTGAATCGGCATTTGCTTATGGCCGGGACCGCCGATGGTCGGATTGCGCGGCGTCGGCATCGGTGTGGCGGTGGGGGTTACTGTTCGCGTGCGCGTCGGAGTGGCCGTGCGAGTCGCTGTCGCAGTACGCGTCGGGGTGACAGTGCGAGTTGCGGTGGCGGTGCGCGTCCTGGTCGGAGTGGCAGTATGAGTTGCCGTTGCGGTACGGGTCGGCGTCACGGTGCGCGTGGGCTTCGGTGTGTGCGTAGGTTTCGGCGTACGCGATGCGGTTTGCGCGATGCTCGGAGGAGCAGCAGCAGCCGTCATTGCACTGCCGGGGGCAGCGACAGCCGGGGCTGCAGCCGCCGCGGCTGATGCTTTTACAGCGGGAGCGTTGCTCGGCGCCGCAGTCGGCGCGTTGGTTGGCGCAGCGGTCGGTGCCGGCGACGGCGTTGGGGTAACGCTCGCGGTCGGAATCGGCGCCTGCACCGCGGGCGCAGCGACCGGAGGCACCGCGGTCGGAATCGGCGTCCGAGGTCGCGGGCGATGTGTCCTGCGCGCAGTGGGAGCAGCCGTCGGAACTTCTATGGCAGTGTACTGCGGCGCGGGAGCGCTTTGGGTCTCCGCGAAACCGGGAACGGGGAAGGTCGGTGCGATTTGCGGCACCGGTGTGGCCTCGGCCGAGTTGGTCTCATCGGACCATTCACTGTTGCCGTTTTCGGGCGCCCCTTGCGCCATCTCCCAATGCTGATCGGGATGCTGGCGGGCCCAATCCGCCATCAGCGCGCGGGTGACCGCGAGCGCTTGCTCATGCGTCATGGTCTGGCCGGGCTTGAGGCCCTTGATTTCCATTTTGGTTTTGCCGTCGCACAATTCGACGACGACATCGCCGCTGGTGCTCGCGCCGGTCTGATGCGTGGGCAACTGCTGCGCGAGCGCATCGGAATTGAGAATCGATTGAAGGCGATCGCCGACGCGATTTCCGAAGTGCGGGTTCCGATTCGTCGCGAGGTAAACCACGACGCCCATGGAAGATGCAGCGATCAGCGCCGTCAGGATTTTCTTATGAGGCTTCATCGTTCCCCTGTCGGGAATGCCCACCGCTCCTTTTCGATCGTCATCAATAGCTCGCGAACTGCGGCGCCGAGGGCTTGTCGCGTGCGCCGCGCGAGGTCAGGTAGCTCGCCTTCACCGTCACCGGGTTGCGATCCCACAAATTGTAGATGATGTCCGCCAGCCCATCCGCGTTCACGTTGAACTGCCCATCGCCAAGGCCGTCGAACTGATCGAACGGATCGGCGCGATTCATCTGCACGGTCAGCGGCGGCAAACCCTGCGGCGCGTAGGGCCAAGGCCACGCCGTCGAGAGCATGCCGTAAAAGCTGATGTTGTGAATCTGGTTGAACAGCATCTGATGCGTATGGCCATGGATGACCGTGACACGGGAATAGTTGCGCAGGATGTTCTGCACGTCGTCAGCATCCTCGGTCCAGAAATTCCACGGGCGGTAATATTTGTAGAGCGGCGAATGCGAGAAGATCAGCAGCGGGGTCGAATGCGGAATCTTGTCGAGGTCGTCTTCGAGCCACGCCAGCTCGATCCTTACCGACCATGAAGCGCGACTGCGTGCCGTTATCGAGACCCGCGACCGTGTGCATCCGCTCTTCGGGCGTCATCTTGAGCGGTGTCCAGAAATCCTTCTCGTGCACACTCATCAGCGTGATGACGTGCACACCCTTCCAATTGAATGAGTAATTGGGCGGCCCGAACAGGTCCTGCCACGCCTCGCCCAGGTCGAAGAACCAATCGTGCTCCCCGACTACCATCTTAACCGGCGCCTTCAGTTCATCGAGGATCTGCTTGCCGAGTTCCAGTTCCTTGCGACCTCCGAGCTGAGCGAGATCGCCACCGAAGAGCACGAAGTCGGGCTGCGGATCGAGCGCGTTGACATCTTCGACGGCTTTGACCGCCGCGCGCACGAAGCGCTGATTGAGGGTGCGCTCGTACAGATGCGTGTCCGAGATGTATGCGAAGGAGAAAGGACGCTTGCCCTCCATGCCGGTTTTTTCAAAGGTCTTGTCGGGAGCCGCATCCGCCAGCGTGATGAGCTGGAACGAATGCGGCGTGACCAGCCCTTTGGCCGCGACCGCGCCCATCGTAGCGCCGAGCACTTTGAGGAAGCTGCGGCGATCGAGGCCGCGCAGTCCGCGCAAAGCCTTATCGCGATCCTCCATGTACTTGGTTTCAACGCTCTTATGCCGGACCGCCATCGCGCGAACCTCGTTTCAAGCCCATCGCATCGGGCCGATGAGTCAGGATTGCAGCCGGCGCTCGCTCGATGCTCACTCGGCACCAAGCAGCGCGGGATCTTCTTTCATCTGATCCATGTCGGGACCGATATCGCCGAACGGCCCGGACAGGTTGGGATCGTTGCGGCCCTTGAGTCCCATCGCCGCGTCAACATCGCGCTGGGGGCGATCGGTCTTGGAGCGCGCGAGCTGGGCGGCGAATTCATGCTCGGCTGCGTCCGCATAGCGCGGGCTGGTGAGCGATTCGAGGAATGCGACCAGGTCGTCGATTTGCGGTTCGGAGAGTCCAAGCGGAACAATGCCACCGTCGAGATAGGGATTCTGCACGCCGCCCTTGTTGTAATGATCGATGGTGTCCCACAGCGTCGCCTGCGAGCCATCGTGGAAGTAAGGTTCGGTAACAAGCAGGTTGCGCAGGCCCATTGTGCGGAACGCGCCGATATCGTGCGGCTGCTGCGTCACGAGGAAGCGTCCTAGCTCGCTCAAGTCGGTTTGAATCGCGAGCTTATCGATTTCCTCTTTGCCGCCCCCCTCGGAGATGATCTTCAAACCTTGTCGCGCGAGGTTCACGAAGTCCTTGTTGTGCGCCGACACACCGATGTTGTGGAAACGATTGTCGCTGAACATCGGCTGCACGGAGTTGACCCCATGACATGACATGCAGCGGCCCTTGCCGTTGAAGATCGACCATCCGCGTTTCTGCTGATCGGTGAGAGCCTTGTCGTCGCCCTCCATGAACTTATCGAAGGGCGAATCGAAGGCGACCTGCGTGCGCTCATAAGCGGCGATCGCTTTGGTCATGTCGGAATAGTTCGGCGGATGGCCGAACACTTCCATGAAGGCCTTCTGATATTCGGGCGCGGAGTTCAGCCGATCGACGACGGTTTTCTCATCGGGCATGCCCATCTCGATCGGATTGAGAATCGGGCGGCGCGCCTGCTCTTCGAGGATCGGTTCGCGTCCATCCCAGAACTGCAGGATGTTGAACGTCGCGTTGATGATCGTCGGCGCGTTGCGCTTGCCGAACTGATTGTGGATTCCCATCGAAGTGGGAAGCTGATCGGTGAATCCTTTTTCGGGATCGTGACAGGTCGAGCAGCTTTCTTTCTCATCGAAGGACAGGCGCCGATCGAAGAAGAGCGCGCGGCCGAGTCCGATCTTCTCGGGCGGACGCTCGAGGTTCTCGGGCGGCAATACCCATCGATATAAATCGTGCGGAAATCCCGCCTGCTTGGCAGGCTCGGGATCGGCCATCGGACCGCCATCGCCGGCGCCCAGCGCGGGAGTCGCAGCTGGAGAAGCCCCGGCCGCCTGATTCGACGGCGCAGCGCTCGCAGAGGAAGCGGCAACTTGGGAAGTGGGGGCCTGCGCTTTCGATGGCGCGCCAGTTTGAGTAGTTTGCGCGCTCTGAGGGTTGGCTTTTTCCGATGAAGTTTGCGCCTGCGTCAGTACCGACGCCGCAAGCCCTAAAGATGTGATGAAGAGGATCCGGGCCACGTATTTCGGACGCATCTTACCCCCGCAACCCACGGTCACGACCGCAGCCTAGCAGGTACGGTCAGGGAGCAAAATGCGGTACGAGGTAGGGCTATGTCAAGCCTAAGCGCGTTGAAGTGCAAGGGAAAAAAGAGGGCCGGGGTGAGGGCGTCGCCACCCTGTTATCCCCGGCCGCCCACGAACGATTCCGCAATCGGCGTCGTTTGTGAGCAGCCAGGGTCATGAGGCGTCGATGGCCCTCAACCCGGCCCTTTTAAGATGTAGACTTTGTCGGAACCCGCGTTCCCGCCAAACCTGCCGCGTCCTTACTTATTAAAGCGGCTCAGCAGGTCGTTCATGTCGTTGGCGTGTTCCTCTTCCTTTTCGAGAATGCTCTCCATTAGACGGCGGGAGGTCGGATCTTTTTCACCCAGCCAGCGGATTATTTCGCCGTAGCTGTCGATGGCGATGCGCTCGGCAATCAGGTCTTCCTTGATCATGGTCGCGAGGTCATCGCTGGTCTCGTACTGTGAATGGCTCCGGGTCTGGAGGCCATCGGGGTTCAGGTTGGGCTCGCCATTGAGCTGGGTGATGCGCTCAGAGATCTGGTCGGCATGCCCCTGCTCATCATTCGCATGCTGGATAAACTCGGCCTTGACGCCCTCAGAGTTAATTCCCTTCGCAGCGAAGTAGTGTGCCTTGTATCGGAGCACGCAGACCAACTCGGTCGCGAGCGCTTCATTGAGCACCTTGCATACTTGTTGGGCGTCGCCCTGATAGCCTTGGGTGACAGCACCTTTTTCAATTTGCTTCCTGGCGCGTTCCTGGATTTTTTTAATGTCAGAGACGAAAGTATCCATCGAAAATTACCTCGGATGGTTGAGCGAACGAGTACTAGGTAGCTGGACGTTTTCGTGAGCCCGCTTATTCTAACCGATTAGACATCCAACCTCGATACGCCTCGATACGAGCGCGATTCTGCCGCCGGCCATCGTGAATAGCCGGCATCGGCGTGCTAGTTTCTGACAGACGCGCGAGGCTCGAAACAGCGCGCCCCATTAGGCGATTGGAACCTCATATACTCGAACGCGCCGAGCATCCCATCTCGCGTCGCGATATCGATCCCGACGTGCTCAAGGTGCTGTATCGGCTGATCACGGCCGGTCAGCTCGCCTATCTCGTCGGCGGCAGCGTGCGCGATCTGATGCTGTCGCGCCGTCCCAAGGATTTCGACGTCGCCACCGATGCGCATCCGCAGCAGGTGCGCGACCTGTTCCGCAACTCGCGTCTCATCGGACGGCGCTTTCGGCTCGTGCACGTATTCTTCGGCCCGAAGAACATCGAGGTCTCGACGTTCCGCAAGCAGGCCGAAGGCGTCACCATCGATGACCCGCTCATCCGCCATGACAATACTTTCGGCACGCCGGAGGAGGACGCGTTTCGGCGCGACTTCACGGTCAATTCGCTCTTCTACGATCCGCAGACCTTTCGCGTGATCGATTACGCGGGCGGCGTCGCCGATTTGCGCGCGCGCCTCATCCGCACCATTGGCGATCCCGAACTCCGCATGCGCGAGGATCCGGTCCGGATGCTGCGCGCGGTACGCTTCGCGGCGAAGCTCGGGTTCGAGATCGAACCGGCGACGCTGGCGGCGATCGAACGCCATCGATGCGATTTGTCGAAGGCCTCGATACCGCGGCTGGTCGAGGAGACTTTTCGCACCATCGGGCAGACCGGCGCCGCGCGTGCGTTGGTGCTGATGGAGGAGCTGGGTCTGCTCGAACAACTGATGCCGTGGCTGTCGGCGCATCTGAAGGCCGAAGCGAGTCCACTCATCCATACGCGCACGATCCGCAACCTCGCGGCGCTGGGCGAGACGATCTCCACCGGCGCGTCGCCGCCGCACGAGGTCGTTCTCGCCGCGATGTTCCTCGACATGATGACCGCCGGCAATCCGTTCGACTACATCCCGCCGCAACTGAGCGCCATTCGCAACGGTCGTCAGTTCGACCTGGTCGGCGAGTTGCGCAAGCGCGGCTTCGCACGCGCCGACACGGACTTTATGCGCCTCATCGTCGAGGCGTTCCCGCGTCTGATGAAGCCGTCGCGCCGCACCCGCAAGCTGATCCGTCGGCCATATTTCGAAAACGCGCGCCGCCTGTTCGAGATCGTCGGCGCGACCTACGGCGCGGATCTCACGATGCTGACGCGCTTCCTCGCCGACCCGCTGGCGTTCCTGGAAAACCGTCCCGAGATTCCCGCCCCCGGCGATGCTTCGCGAGCGCCCCGGCGTCGCAAGCGTCGAGGCCGTCGCCGTCCGCCGTGGCAGCGGAATGCGAATCGCGAGGCCGCGATGACCTCGGAAGCGACCCCGAATGGCACCGCATCGGACGCATCTGACAAAGCGTCAGAACCCGTTCGCCCACCACATCCGTACCGACCCGAATAGTTCCACGAACACGATCAGGACTGTAGACAACCTGTGGAAATGTGGCAGAGAGGACACCTTTCTGCCGCACTGGCGCAACAATTTCGCAGAAAAGTCAACTTATGCACTAGATACAGTGTCAAAAGTGCGCTAAAAGGAACGTGAGGCTACAAGCAATTTAAGTTGGTCTGCGTCTGATAAAGGGCGGGATATCACGGCTATGATGAGAATTGCTAAAACAAGGTTTTCATTTGTGCGCAAGTACCTCGGGATCTCGAACGCGCGGGCGTTGCGCAAACAGCGTGCGGCGCTCCAGGAAAGTCCAACAGATCCGGAGATAATTTGGGTTCGTTTGGTAACCGGCAAGCAGCATCGGATGACGGCGGTCGCGCAGCCGGAGTAAGTTCCGCTTCCGACGGGACAATGGTGGGTTCGTTTTTGCGTTTTTGAGTTCGTGATTAGGGCGGTGCTCGCCCCGCGCATAGAAAACCCTGCCGATTTCCTCGATCATTTGGGTTCGTTCATGCAATCCGTTCGTTTCCCAGTTCCCTAATGGGTTTGTTTTTGCACCTAGGTTTCTCCTGCCTCACGGCTCCGGCCCTTGAGCCAGACTTGCCAGCCTGCCAATCTTCTCCCGAAGAAACTATGTCTTAATGGGTTTGTTTTTGCGGCTCATGAGATTGGCTTCGTTTGGTAAAATACCGACCCTTCCGCTAATTCGGCTCGCCGATTTCAGCGGGACCGGGCCTCGATGGGTTCGTTCATGCATTTTCGCGCTGGAATAGCACCCTCAGAGGTCCTCGCGAAGCGCTGATGACGCTGCTCGGCGATGCCTCGCGGTGGGTTCGTTTTCGCGGTTTGGTGCTCGGCACTCGATGACACGTTGACTCGAATGTTTCACCATCCCCCAGCACCTTCATTATCGGCCTGAACGCCGTCGCCTGGAAGTAGGCCTTTCTTCGTAGGGGTCGTTCGCGCAACCCGCAGCGACGCTGCAATCGCGAGGATTTTACCGTATGCGGATATCGCTGCGGGCGGTTCGCGAACCGCCCCTATAAGGAAACACTGGATTGACCAGTGGACAGGTTTGCGTTTCAAAAATTTTGGACTACGATACCATCCTCTCTTCAACAGAAACGCTTCCTCATCGACAAATCTCAATCCTTGAATAGGCATCGAATTGCCAAAGGAGTTCGACCGTGCGAACGCTCCGCAATATCGGAAAAATGCATGCTGTTTACTGCGACTGGTGCGACCTGAAGATGAGTTGCAGTTGCTTCTTCGATAGATCTGAAACTCGCCCGCACGCGCATCCGATTGTTTTGTGCCCACGATGCCAAGTGAGTGAATTCTTAAACGCCGTACATGGCAGGAGCAATCAGGAAACGGTTGAACGGAACCGCGAGTGAACGATGGGAACCGATGGACTAACTCACAGCGACGAAATCAGGGAGAGTGGAAATGCCATACTCAAAAGCAATAACTTTCGGAAGACTTCTGAATGCACCGATTGACGAGCAAGATTTGATTCCTCCGCGCTTGGCGGGGGTTTATGTCGTGACTCAACATGAGTGGCCGGGTGCCGAGGATCCTCCATATGGCGACGTAGTGTACGTTGGCAAGACTTTGAGCGGCGGACTTCTCTACAGAATTACCCAGTTGATGGCTGATGCGATTGGGTTTACCGCCGCCGGCGAGGCAGCGGGGTCTAAAAACAGCTATTTCCACGTCGGCGGGCGGAGTATTTGGTTAGCCTTTCGGAAGGGGGACCTTCGGGACCCCCGGACACTATTCGTAAGTTGGAGCGCTGATGTCTGCCCGGCATACGAAGAGACTCGGCTATACAACCAGCATAAGAATAGTAAAGGCTTCCTCTGTAAATCCGTGCCCCCTGCCTGCCCTCATGTCAGCCATCTCGCTCGCTAGAGAAATAGGACTACTCCTCGTTCTCCCGCAATCCGTTGCGGGTGGGGCGGCGTGCGAAGCCGCGAGACTTGCGCCGCTTGCGCTTCGTCGCTTCCTTGAGCTGCTGATCGACATAGCCGATCAGGAACTCCTGGCAGTTCGCCGCGCTCTCGATGTGGCGTACGTAGCTGCCGTCGGACTGCATCTCCCAAGCGCATTCGTTGCGCGCGAGTTGACAATCGAGGACAGTTCGCAGCTCCTTGCGCAGCACCGGATCCTCGACCGGCGTGATGACTTCGACCCGGCTCTCGAGGTTGCGCTTCATCAGGTCCGCCGACCCGATGAAGTACTCCTCCGCGCCGCCGTTGCGGAAATAATAGATGCGCCCGTGTTCGAGGAAGCGTCCGACGATGCTGACCACGCGCACGTTGTCCGATATCCCCGCGAGGCCGGGACGCAGGCGACACGTGTCGCGCACGATGAGGTCGACCTTCACCCCCGCCATCGAGGCGCGATATAGCGCTCGCGTCACATCGACGTCTTCGAGCGCGTTGCACTTTAACTGGATGAGTCCCGGCGACGACGCCGAATGCAATTTGATCTCGCGATCGATCTTCGCGATCATCGCCTGCTTCAGGAAATTCGGTGCCGGCAGGATCTTCTTATATAGGCGTCCCGGCGCGTAGCCGGTGGTCAGGTAATTGAAAAGCTGCGTGAGGTCCTGGCCGATGACCTCGTCGCAGGTCAGCAGGCCGTAGTCCGCATACAGGCGCGCGGTCCCCGGATGATAATTGCCGGTGCCGATATGCGCATAGCGGCGCAGCCCGGTGTAATCCTGGCGTACCACCAGAATCACCTTGCTATGCGTCTTCAGCCCGATGACGCCGTAGGTGACGTGGATGCCGAAATCTTCGAGCTGCTCGGCGAACTGGATATTGGCCGCCTCATCGAAGCGCGCCTTCAACTCGACGACGACCGCGACCTGCTTGCCGTTGCGCGCCGCATCGCACAGGTAACCGATGATCTCGGCGTCGCTCGAGGTGCGGTAGAGCGTCATCTTGATGGCGCGAACTTTCGGATCCTCGCTCGCCTCGCGCAGAAATCGTGCGACCGAAGTCGAGAACGACTCATACGGATGCATCAGCAGGATCGACCCGGCTTCGCGAATCGAATGAAAGATGTTGCGATGCGCCGGGAGCCGCGGATGGTCGATCGGATGATGCGGCGGGTCGTGCAGCGCGGGATCGTCGATTGCCGCCAGCTCCATCAAATCACGCATCTGCATCATGCCGTCGGTCTCGAAACGTCCTCGCGCTCGTCGAGTCCCAACTCCGCCGCGAGCATCCCGCGATGCGTCGTGTCCATGCCCTTGGCGACTTCCATCCGCACGATGGGCGAGAAGCGGCGGTCGCGCAGCTCGGATTCGATCAGCGCGAGCAGGTCGTCGGCTTCTTCCTCGTCGCGCTCGGTGTTGGCGTTGCGGGTGACGCGGAAAAATTCGCATGAGGTGACTTCCATGCCCGGGAAGAGCAGGTCGAGGTTGTCGTCCATCACGTCTTCCAGCGGGACGAAGCGATTCTCGTTGCCGACCCGCATGAAGCGCGAAATGCCATGCCCCAGAGGGACTTTGACCCGCGCCATCACCGATTCGAGGTCGCCGGGATAGCGCACCGTCACCAGCAGATTCAGCGACAGGTTCGAGACGAATGGAAACGGATGCGCGGGGTCGAGCGCCTGCGGCGTGACCAGCGGGAAAACATTTTTGATGTAGAGGTCGCGGAGGTCCTTCTGCTGCTCGGGCTTGAGGCTTTGATATGAATCGACCACGATGCCGCGCTGCGCCAGTTCCTCCACCAGGCTCGGCAGAAGCTTTCGCTGGCGCGCCTCGATCTCGCGCAGCCGCTCGTAGCATTCGACGATCTGCTGCTGGGGCGTGCGTCCATCGGGCGTGAGTTCATGCACGCCGGCGACTACCTGATGCTTTAGGCCGCCGATGCGCTTCATGAAAAATTCGTCGATGGTGGCGCAGTCGATGGCGAGGAACTTCACGCGCTCGAGCAGCGGATTGTCCGCGTCCTCGGCCTCCGCCAACACGCGCTGATTGAAGGCGAGCCAGGTTAGCTCGCGATTGAGGTAGAGTGCGGGAGAGTGGAGCGTCTCGCCGGCGGACGGCGCCGCTGCGGCGATAGGTGTAGTGGCCGCCGCCGATACATGTCCGTCCGCGTGCCCATCACCATCGAGCGCCAGGCCATTGCCATTGGTCCCGTTCGCAATCGGCTGCGGCGCAACCGCAGGCGAAGATGCCAGCGCTTCATTGCGCGCAGCCATACTCATCGACGATGATGCGGATAAATCTGGATCGCCAATCTTCGATTGGTCAGCCATAAAGCGAATCGTCCCTATGCGGTCGGTTCCTATTATCGTGACGGTCAGGGTTCGCGCAAATTGTATCATTACGGGAAGTTTCCCGCAGTTAATCTTTAAGTTCCCTAGAGGACTTCTTTACAGCTTTATCTGTGTAAGACTTCCGGAGCGGCGCGCTCGTACGCAATTGTAATCGAGATCGAGGAGCAAATTACTACAATGAGTACTTCCAGGAATTATTGGCAGGTGGTGATGGCGACCGGCGCGGACGCGCTCACGCGCACAGTGCGCGAGGCCGAGGACGCGGGCCTGGAGGGAATCTGGGCGCCGCAACTTCATAGCCCGCCGTTCGTGACGCTGGCTGCCGCCGCAATGGTGTCCAAACGCATCCTGCTCGGCAGCGGCATCGCGCTCGCATTCACACGCAGCCCGGTGGAGACCGCGCTGAGCGCGCTCGACCTCGATACCATCAGCGGCGGCCGCACCGTGCTCGGTCTCGGCACCAGCATCCGCGCTTTTAACGAGGAGGTTCACGGCGTTGTGTACGGCAAGCCGGTCGCGCATCTGCGCGAGGTGGTGAAGATCGTGCGCGCGATTACGACCGAGGGGCATACGGGCAAGCTGGGGAAGTTCGAGGGCACGTATCATCGACTCGATTTGAGCGCGCTGCGGACGGGCAAGCTGGTTCGCGATCGCATTCCGATTTGGCTTCCGCCACTGTTCGAACCGACGGTGCGCCTCGCGGCCGAGGTGGCCGACGGGCTCACCGGGCATCCGGTGTGGTCGGCGAAGTGGATTGCCAATGAGGTCAGCCGCGACGTCAGCGAGGTCCTCGCCAAATCCGGCCGCAAGCGTTCCGACTTCAAAATCAATCTTTGGATCTACACCGCCATCAACAAGGACCGACGCAAAGCCATCGACGATGCGCGCGGTACCGTCGCCTTTTATGCATCGATCGCGCAGTACGAGAAATACTTCGCGGCGCATGGCTTCGGCGAGAATGCGCGCGCGCTCCATGCGGCGTCGGCGCGCAAGGACTTCGCCGCGATGCGCAAGGCGGTGCCCGATGAGATGGTGACAACCTTCGCGCTCGCGGGCACCCCGGACGACGCGCGCGAGCGTATCGAGGAATACTGGAAGGTGGCGGACTCCATCACGCTGACGCCTCCCAATGCGATGCTCGATGGCGCCACGCATCGCGCATACCAGCAGGCGATCGCGGACACCTTTTACGGACGCTAGCTGTCGTTCTTCTTCGTGTTTTGGCGCGGGAACTGGGCGAAATCGCTTTTGCTCATGATTTGGCGGCCAGATCCGGCGCTTCGAGGGACAGCGTGCGCAGTTCGTCGGCCGCGAGGCGAAAGATCTGCCACGGCTCGGCGTGGCGGAAGCCGAGGCGATGGTAAAATCCGCGCGCCGGATTCCAGTTCAGCACCGCGAGATCAATGCGCGCGCATCCGCGCGAATGCGCGATCTTCGCAACCGCCGCGATGAGCTTCCGTCCGATGCCGGTCCCGCGAATCGACTCCTCGACGAAAATATCTTCGATGTAGATTCCCGGCTTGCCTTCCCACGTCGAGTAGTTGGGGAAGAACAGTGCGAAGCCGACCGCGGCGCGATCGACCTCCGCGATGAGCACCTCGAAGCGGCGATGCGCGCCGAAGCCGTCGCGCCGCACATCAGCCTCGGTGATGCGAACTTGCTCGACCGGCTCCTTTTCGAAAATCGCCAGCGCACGAATGAAATGAACGATCAGCGCCGCATCGTTTTCAGTGGCCCATCGGATGCGAGTTTCTGCCATCGGAACATCCTCCCCATCAGCAGACCCTCGATTGTAGTGCGCATCAAGGGCTGGCGGCGACGGTTTCCTCCGGGGAGATCGTTTCGAGTTCCAACCCCGCGGTTTCGGGAAAGAACAGCAGCATGATGATTCCCGGCGCGAGCCACGCAATCAGGAGATAGCGAATCGCGGTCCAGTGCGAGCCCGTCATGCGATACAGCACGCCTTCGAGGAAAAAGCCGAGTGCACCGCCGGTGGTGCCGGCGACTGAAAGTACGCTGCCGGCGGTCGAACGATAGGAGGTCGGGAAAAGTTCCGCACTGTACGCGATTGCGATGGTGCTCGAGGCCACATCGAAGAACAGACTGAAAAACCCAGATCGGAATCACCGCGCTCATCGAGCGATGAAGCATCGGCAACGGAATCCGCGTGGAGCTGTATGACGAGTAGAGGAACCACGCGAGCATCGGCGCCAGCATGTAGAATAGGTGCGCCCATCCGCCGGCGCCCGAAACGATCGCTCAACCGGCCGGCCACGATGTTTCCCATGATGCCGAGCGCGCCACCCATGAAGTACAGGCTCGAAACATTGGCGGGCGACCATCCATGCGCCTCCTGCAGGTATTTCGAAAAGAAAAAGCCCTGCGGATTGCCGCCCAGGTTGCCGAGGAAGGACACCGACAACAGCATAATGAGGCGTCCGGGATAAGCCGCAAACAGCGCCTTCAGCGGCACCAGGATGTTGCGCGGACGGGTGCCCTCGCGCTGCTCGCGCTCGAAGCGCTTGCTTTCGGGCAGCGCCTGGCGCAGCGGGATGATAAGCACCAGGGGAATCAGCGCGAATGCATACAGACCGCGCCATCCGTACGGAATGACATTGATGCCGGCGAAGGCGAGCGCCGCGATTCCGAAGCCGACACGACGCAAGCGCCGAGAGCAGGCCAATCGCCCATCCGCGAACGCCCGGCATCGACTTCTTCGGACAGGATGACCAGCGCGATAGTTCCCTCGGCGCCGGCAAAGATGCGCGCGAGCATCTCGCATGCGACGAAAAAGTGGGCGGTTGGAGAGATCGCCGCCAGGCCAGTGAAAATCGTGTATGCGACAACGGTATAGAGCAACAGTCGGCGGCGTCCGAAGACATCGGCCAGCGGCGTGACCACCAGCGATCCGATGTAGCCGAGGCGGATCAGCGTCAGCAGGTTGCCGAGCGCCTGCCTCGGTAATTTGGAGGCCTTTCTGGATTTGCTTGAGCGCGAGCGTCAGCAGCGCGCGGTCATATTGATCGAAGAATCCCGCGGTGGTCGCGATGAGAAAGACGCGCCGTTGACGCTTGGTGAATGGCGGCGTGCGCCCGAAGATGGCCGAGTGGAATGCCCCATGCGCTCTTCTTCGGCGCGCACCTCGGTGGCGTTTAGCTCCTGCGTTCGACGATATCGGTAATGGTTCGCTCACAAAGATCTTCATCTGCTGAATCTAATCGATCGCCATCGGGAGCGCGGCGAGTCCGCGCAGGAAATACGATCCTTTGTATTGCAGCTTCGCACCCGGATCGCGCAGGCGCAGTTTCGGAAAGCGCTCCAGCATCGAGGAGAAGACGACCTGCGCCTCCAGCCGCGCCAGCGGCGAGCCGATGCAGAAGTGGATGCCTTCGCCGAACGCAAGGTGGTCGTTGGGATCGCGCGTGATATCGAAGCGATCGGGATCCGGGAACTGTGCGGGGTCGCGATTGGCCGCCGCGAGGATCACGAAAATCGGAAATCCCGCGGGAAAAAAAGTCCCGTTGAGTTCCACGTCGCTTTTCGTGAAGCGTGCGGTCGATTGCACCGGCCCGTCGTAACGCAGCATCTCCTCGATCGCGCGCGGCAGCAGCGAGCCGTCGCGCTGAAGCATCTTCATCTGCTCGGGATTGCGTCCCAGCGCCAGCGTGCCGTTGCCGATGAGATTGGTGGTGGTTTCGTTGCCCGCGAGCAGCAGCAGGATGACGAAGGCCATCAACTCGTCGGCGCTGAGCGCATCGGATTCGGTATGCGCCGCGACCAGCGCGCTGACGAGGTCGGGGCCGGGCGTCGTGCGACGCTTCTCGATTTGCGCGGAAAAGTACGCGCGCAAATCATCGACCGAGGAGAGTGAATTCCGGCGGCAGGGGATTACCCGGCAGCGTGTTGTCGCCCGAAATGATCGCATCGGACCAATGCTTGAAGGTCGCATAGCGTTCCCGCTCGACGCCGAGCATCTCGGCGATGACCATCACCGGCAGCGGATTGGCGAGGTCGCGCATCACCTCGAAATCGCCACGCGCCACGGCCTGATCGAGGAGCATCTCAGTGAGTTCGCGGATGCGCGGCTCCATCTCGCGAATGCGGCGCGGCGTGAAATCGCGGCTCACCAGCTTGCGCAGCCGCGTATGCACCGGAGGATCCGAAAACAGCATCGTGGTCGCGCCCTTGAATGGGCCCGCGATCTGCTCCATCGAATCGTTCTCCTTGTCCTGGCAGGCCGCGCGCTGGAAAAATGCTGCGGGTCGCGCAGTATCGCGAGGCAATCCTGGTAGCGCGTCGCGAGCGCGGTCGGCAGCGGAATTTGGGTGAGGCCGGAATTCTCGAGGCCGAACATCTTCAGCAAATCGGGCGTCGCGGGAATCGTGATGTTGATGATGCGCGGCGGTCCCGCGAGCATCGGCTTGTAATGGGGATACGGGTTGGCGCGGAATTCGGGATCCCATTGATTGAAATAGATTTCATGCGTCGGCTGGTTCGGGCATGAAGAGTTGCCTCTTGTATCCGAGATGACCAAGCAGTTTAAGGTTTCCGCGCTGATGGGGCTACGGAGCAATCGCGATGCCGCGAGGAGCGGCAGAGAAACGCCATGCAAACGTTACCTCGGGAACTGGATTCCATGCACGATCGATGCTGCACGCAGTATGCAGGCGGCATCGCGCCGTCGGACTGGCGGGGCGACAGGACTCATCACCCTGAGACGCGACGAATCCACATGTCGTTAAGCGCGCTCTTTCGCTTCGCGCCAGAACAGCCGTGGTTCCGGATGCAACTCCTCGAGGTAGCGGCAATCGCGACGCTCCTCTTGAGGGTCACACCCGCAGCGGCTTCAGCGTCAGGGCGTAAATCGGTTCCTTGAACATCGGATCGACTTCGCTGGTCATCTCGAAGCCGAGGCTCAGGTACAATGCCGCGGCATTCTCATTGCCGCGAAAGCACGTAAGTTTGATGACGCGGCATTTCGAGTAGCGCTTCGGCAGCACCGCGAGCACCTGCTTCATCGCCGCACGACCGTATCCGCGATGTTGGTAGAGCACGTCGATCATGATGTCGTCGATCCAGTAGTCATCGAAGCTGTTGCCGTCGCACACCAGCGTCACATAACCGACGACGGTGTCGCCGTCGCAGATCACCATCGGCGAGTATTCGTAATGATCGCCGTAGCGGCGCACGTAGGAGCCGGCGAGCGACCACGCCGGTGGGCTTACAAAGCGCTCCTGACCGGGACGCAGGTTGAGCCGCACCATCGCGCGCCAGTTGTCGCGATCGACCGGCTTGAGTTGCACCTGCACGCCGCCGTCCATCTCTACTGCCCTTGCACCTTGAGGAAAATGTCGCGGGTACCCTCGGCGCTGAGCTGTTTGATCGACGTGATGCGATCGCTGAATTGCGCGAGCGTCGACATCTCGCTGGAACCGACATCGACCAGCACTGCGAAAATCGAAAAATCCAGCTCGTCCTTGCGCTCCTTCAGGTGCGCGAGCCATTGCGGGCTGACCTGACATTCGCCGTCGGTGATGATGACGATATCGGCGCGCTTGAGCTTCTTTTCCTCGATAAGATCCATTGCGGCATCGATGGGTGCCTCGAAGTCGGTGCCGCCGCCCGGAAAAAACTCCGCCAGCTCCATCACCTTGCTCATCTCGGGCTGATAGCGCCGCTCGCGATTCAAATCGAGCACCTTCACCACATTACTCGAGGAGAACATCACGGCGCGAAAGAGCCGCCGCTGGCGGCGCGCGATATCCATCAGCGTGAGGCTCACGGCCTTCGACCACAACTCCTTCTGCCCTTCCATCGAGGAGCTCACGTCAACGCATACCACCATCGGACCCTTATGCTTCTGCTCGTCGTCCTGAAGGCGGTACTGAAGGATGGAGCCTTCGAGCAATCGGCGATGGAAGTCGTGGCGCAAAATCGGATGATGCATCGCGACCAGCTCGGACGGAATCATGCGGCCCAAATCCGCGCCGCGCTCAACGTCGTAAGCCTCCGCGACGCCGCGCTCGAGCGTGCGCTTGCGAATCGCGCGCGCATCCTGCTTGAACCGACCGACCATCCGCGCCAGCTCGCCAAGCTTCTTGTTGCGCGCGAGACGGCGTCCGAGTTCGAGCCGCTCGCCGGCCGGCATGCGCCCGCCCTGTCCGAACTCGCGGCTGAAGGCATGACTATCCTCGGTCGCCCGATCGATTTCGCCCGCGAGTTCGGCCGCGCGCAGCTCCATGCGCTTGAGTTGCGTCAGGTCGCCATGCTTGATGTCGCTCTCGACCTGGCGCGCCTTCTGATTGAGCCGCGCCTCGGAAACTTTCGCGGCGTTTTCGGCAGCCTCGGCCAGCTTCGCGATTTTTTCCTTCAGCTCCGCATCTGCTTCCGGCTCGCCTTCCTTGCCGCCCTCCTGCATCTCCTGAACGTTTTTCAGCGCGTCGGATTTCTCCTTGAGGTCATCCTCCTGATGGGCGAGGTCCCACAAATCGAGCATGTCCTTGCGATTGACGATTCGCTCGCTGCGCACCATCTCGAGCACCTGCTCGCCGAGCACGATGGCCGCAATGGCGGCTTTGTCTTCTTCGAGCAGGGTGCGGTTCTTGAGCGCCTCGAAGGTCTGCGAGGGAATCAGTTGGTCGAGGATCGTGCGATTGAGGACGGCGGAGCGCCGGACCGCATCGGGCTTTTGAAAAATCAGATTGTATTTGAACAGCGAGAAAAACAGGTCCTGCAGGAGCGCATCGAAATGCGGAATCAGCTCGCCGCCCGAATCTGCCAGCGTCGCGAGCGAAGGGGCGGTAGAGCGAATCTCGTTCCACGCGCGACGGTCGTAGCTATCGCTTTCGAGCCACGAGATCGCGTCGGGGACTTGCGGGATGTAAAGCCTGCGCGGCTTTACCGCTTTGGATTTGCGCGCCACAGCATCATCAGCTTACCCGATAGACGAGGAATGGGGCTATCGACTTTCGTCGACAGCCCCATTCGATGCGTGAGTCTCAATCGATCGCTACTTGGGAACCGTAAACCCGGTCAGGAATTCGTCGTCGCCGCCGCTCTTGACGACGAAGTTGCCGGAACCGACCGTACTCGCAGGCGCTATCGTCTTGGAGCCTTTCCCACTGCCGGTGGAGTCCGTCGTGATGGCGATCGTGGTATCAGTGTCGGACGAGCCGGTGCTGTCGACGGGCCGGAAGAACACCTCATAGGTGGTGGTCGGCGCGGCGCCTGTGAGGTCAACCGTCAGGACTCCCTTGTTGCCGAGTACCGCACTGCCCGAGCTTAGAGGGTCGGAGCCACATCCGCTCAGGCTGCTGCCGCCAAGCCCATAGGTAACGTCTGCGCAGCGTACCAGGCCTGAAACTGCTGCGGGCTTCGGCCGCGGCTTCAGGGAGACCCGAAAACCGCTATAGGCCTCGTCCGTGACAGTGCCGGAGATATTGCGGGTCAGTACCACCGTGCCCGAACCGATGGTCCCGGCAGAGAAAAGCGCTGAGGCCGTACACTGGCCATTGCCCTTGCTATCGGTAGCAAGAGCAGCGCAGAGCGTGAGGTCCGAGGCGCCAGAGCGGAGCACCGCCGTATAGCTGACCGAAGCCGCGGCGCCTTCGACTTGGACGTTCACATCGCCGTCAACTGAATCGACGGAGACCTGTCCATTCTTGAAGGCGTCGCTACCGCATCCGGTGACGGCCGTTCCAACATTGACCGCGGAGCATGAAACCAATTCCGGACGAAAATCATCACGAGAGTGATTGCCGCCCGACTGCTCGATCGCGATGCCGGTTACAAACTGGGTTGAACTATCGCGGCTAAGGACAATATTCCCGGCTCCGATCTTGCCCAGCGAAAAAAAGACCGGTTTTGTCAAGACGCCGTTTCCTTCCGGACCGGTTTTCAAATCCGGCAGGGCGAAACTGCCGCCAGGCCCGACCAGCGCCACCGTATATGTTGCGCTCGCGGCCGCGCCGGAGAGCGCGATATCGAGATCGCCTTCATCATCGATGCTGGCAGATCCCGAAGTCATCGGGTCGGTTCCGCAACCGCTAAGTGCCACGGGCAACGTCACTGCCTGACATTCGACCAGTGGCGCGCTGAAATATGCGAAAGCTGAGCTTGGCAGCATCCACATGGCAGCGCCCAGTCCGAACGCCGCCGACATCCACCTCGATTTTACCGATATCATGTCTACCTCCTCCGAATTTGCGTTACCTGCTACCCGTGCTGGGGAAGATAACGGGGTCACTATTAGTGAGCAATAACCATCACCATCACGAGCATTTGGATTAACGCTCGCGTCCCCCTCAGACGAAGCGGGCGCGGGAATCGTTTACCTGTTGCTTCCCTCTATTTGCATTGAGCGATTGCAGTCGATTTTCCGGCTATACTCGATGACGCAATTATATACAGTAAGTTAAATCATGCCTATGGCGAGCCGGCCCTAGCAAGCGCCAACCACGTCCATTGAGGCTTCGCTGTCAGGCGACACGGGTTGATCGCCCATTTTTGTCCTAGCTCTCGGCCATCTCGCTTCAAGGCCCAAACTCCGAACACAATGTGTGTTTATCTCCGAGGGCAGATAGTGCATCACTTTCAATTGCTGTTCTCCATCGGATTCCTCCTGCATGGGCACTGCTTGCTGTGGAATCCTTCGCCGCTATCGCTGCGTGGCCTTTCCGATAGCGTGATTACGCTGGTCCTCAATGAGAGCCCGTCGGAGCGTTGATGGCCGTGGCAGAGAAAGTCCTGATCGTCGACGACTCGCCGGATGATGCCGAGTTGGTGGTGCGCGTGCTGCGCCGCGCCGGCCATGACATCGAGTTCGATCGCGTCGAGACGGCCGATACGATGCTGGCGGCGCTACGGGGAAACCAGTTTCAACGCGCATTTCCGCCGCTCCGCCGCCTCGGGTCCGTCCACATATAGCGTCGAACCCGACCGAGCGGAAAATCCGCGGCGCGAGACACGGCAGCGCCTCCGCATTCTCATCGTGGAAGACAATCCGGTCAATCAGAGCGTCACCGAGCATCAACTGCGCAAGCTCGGCTATCGATTCGATCTCGCGGGCAGCGGCGCCGAAGCGCTTGAAGCGATAGCCCGGACGCCCTATCCGCTGATCCTGATGGATTGCATGATGCCGGGAATGGACGGTCTCGCAACAACCGCCGAGTTGCGTCGCCGCGAAGCCGCGACCGGACGGCCGGCGATCGTGATCGCGATGACGGCCCGAGCGATGGAAGGCGACCGTGAGAAATGTCTCGCCGCGGGCATGAACGACTATCTCGTCAAGCCGGTCCAACTGGACGAGCTAAGCGCGATCCTCGATCGATGGCTCATAGGGAACCATCGCGACCCAGCGCTACTGGCCGACGGATAGAGTGAATCTCTGAACAGCTCCCCTAAGTATCGATCCGGATCGATGTGTAAACGCGTTCAACCGCACGCTTGAATAAGCTCGGCATAACGAGAGAAGATTAGTCTATGACTCGCGATAGCGCGGACGTGATCGTCCGCGGCGCGCGACTCTATCGTTAAGATGACAGCCGATACGGAAAGTACCCTGAATGGACGGCGGCATGCGTTGCTGCTGGCGGCTGTATCGGAGTTTATCGCGACCGCAGAGCCGGTCGGGTCGAATCAAATCGCCTCCCGTCATCGGCTCGGCATCAAGTCCGCCATGGTTCGCAATATGATGTCGGAACTGGAGGATGCGGGATATCTTTCGCAGCCGCACACTTCCGCGGGTCGAATCCCTACCGACAAGGCTTTTCGCTACTACGTCGATCATCTCGCCGGCATCGCCCGCATCGGATTCGAGGATCGTTCGCAAATCGAACTTCATTATTCGGGTCGCGGGCGCGATATCGCGCTCTTGATGCGCGATACGCCGAAGCTGTTGTCGTTGCTTACGGGGCAAGCCGCGATGGTGATGGCGCCGCGCATCGAATCAATCGAATTGGAGCGGGTCAATTTCGTTCGCATCCGCGAGCAAGAAGTCCTCGCGGTGTTCGTATCTACCTCGGGCGCGGTGCAAAACCGCCTGGTGGCAACGGACCGCGATCATTCGCAAGGCGAGCTGGATCGGATGGCCGGCTATCTCAACGATTCGCTCGGCGGGCGCACGCTCGATGAGGCGCGCGCATGGATCGAGCAGCAAATGAAGCTGGAACGCGCGCGCTACGACCGCTTCGTGCGCGATGCGCTCGTGCTCGGCGAGGCGATCGCCGGACGTCCCGATGCGATCGAGGTCTACATCGACGGCAGCGTGCAGGCGCTCGAACAGCCGGAGTTTTCCGATCCGGGAAAGGTGCGCGAACTGTTGCGCGCGCTCGACGATAAGTCGGCGCTGCTGGAACTCCTCGAGCGAAGCATCCGGGAGCAAAGCGTGATGGTATCGATTGGGTCGGAGAATCCTCGCTTATCGGGGTTCGCCTTCGTCGCCGCGCCTTATGTCGGCGGCTCGAAGCCTTTGGGCAGCCTCGCGGTGTTGGGTCCCGTCCGAATGGACTATGAGCGCGTCATCCCGCTGGTCGAATACACGGCCCACGCTCTATCAAAGCTGCTCGAACACTAGATTCATAGAACATCGTTTTGGTCGGATCTAAATTGGCATCAGTGCCCTAGCGGGCCGATGATCAGTGCTTATGTTGTCTGGCAGGGGCTGTGCGCCCTTTGTTGAGACATGAGCAAGCGATTTAAGGACGATAACGACGGCGATTCGCCGATCATCACGCTGACTCCCGATTCAGCAGTCCATTCAAACCCGCACGGGAATCCGCACGAGTCGAAACACCGCGCGCGAGGCCCGGAACGGTCCGGTCCAGCTCCGCTCTCGGTGGAGGAAACCATCGAAGTCTTGGGCGAGATGGACAAGCTGAACGAGCGGATCCAGCGGCAAACCGACAAAATCCGTGAATTGAATGCCGACCTCGAATCAAAGAACCGGGAAATCGCGCAGCTCAAAGAGGAGAGCGCCACGGCTCAGAGCGTCGAAGTCCCATCCTCCGCGGCTACCGCTAATAGCGTAGATGCTCTGAGTAGCGAGCCTAAAGAAGCTGATGCGAAAGACAAGGAAATCGCCGAACTAAAAGATAAATACCTTCGCGCGCTGGCTGAGCATGAAAACGCGCGACGCCGCGTCCGCCAGCAAAGCGAGGATTCCGTCAAGCGTCAAAAGGAAAATCTCATCCGCGATTTGCTTCCGATCGTCGATAACCTCGAGCGCGCGGTCGAAGCCGCCAAGGGAAAAGGCGACGGCAAGTCGATTATCGAGGGCGTCCAGATGGTGCTCGCGTCGCTGATGGATTTGCTCAAGGCCAATGGCGTCCTTCCGATGAAGTCGGTGGGTGAGCAGTTCGATCCCAATAAGCATGAGGCCGCCGATCATGTGCCGCACAGCGCGCATCCGGCTAACACTGTGGTGAGCGAGTTTCATCGCGGCTACCTCATGAATGACAAGGTTCTGCGCCCGGCGCGGGTGGTGGTCTCCAAGGGCGATGGCGACGACAAGGGTGCTTGAAACTCAGTAAATCCGTAGAGTTTCGCGTTGAAAAATTTCCAAGCGTGCTTATTTCTTAAAGACAGAGGTCGCGAGTAATGGCAAAAGTAATCGGAATCGATTTAGGGACTACCAACAGCTGCGTGGCTGTGATGGAAGGAGGCGACCCGGTCGTTATCGCAAACTCCGAAGGTAGCCGCACCACTCCCTCGGTGGTGGCATTCACGGAAGCAGGCGAACGCCTCACGGGGCAGATCGCGCGCCGCCAAGCGATTACCAATCCCGAAAATACGATATTTGCAATCAAACGCCTGATGGGCCGTCGTTTCGAAGACGGCGAGGTCCAGAAGGCGATCAAGGTTTCCCCCTTCAAGATTGTCAAGAACGACGATGGCGCCGCATGGGTCGAGGTTCGGGGCAAGAAGTACAGCCCGCCGGAGATTTCCGCCTTCATCCTGCAAAAGATGAAGCAGACGGCCGAGGACTATCTCGGCGAGAAAGTCACCGAGGCGGTTGTGACCGTGCCCGCGTACTTCAATGACAGCCAGCGTCAGGCAACCAAGGATGCGGGCCGTATTGCCGGTCTGAACGTGCTGCGCATCATAAACGAGCCGACCGCGGCATCGCTTGCGTATGGCCTCGATAAGAAGAAGGACGAGAAGATTGCCGTCTTCGATCTTGGCGGCGGCACCTTCGATATTTCCATCCTCGAAATCGGCGACGGTGTCTTCGAAGTCAAATCGACCAATGGCGATACCTTCCTCGGCGGCGAGGATTTCGATCAGAAGGTCATCGATTATCTCGCCGATGAATTCAGGAAGGATCAGGGCATCGATCTGCGCAAGGATCGGATGGCGTTGCAGCGTCTGAAGGAAGCCGCGGAAAAAGCCAAGATGGAACTTTCCACGGTGACCGAGACGGACATCAACCTGCCGTTCATCACTGCCGATGCGTCCGGTCCCAAGCACCTGAACATCAAGCTCAGCCGCGCAAAGCTCGAGTCGCTTTGCTCCGATCTGCTCGAACGGCTCGACGGGCCCTGTATCACCGCGTTGAAAGATGCGGGCATGAAGGCGTCGGAAATCGACGAAGTCGTGCTGGTCGGCGGCATGACCCGTATGCCCGCGGTTCAGGAGCGCGTCAAGCGCCTGTTCGGCAAAGAAGGGCATAAGGGCGTCAATCCTGATGAGGTCGTAGCGATTGGCGCTGCGATTCAGGCCGCCGTCCTCAAAGGCGAGGTCAAGGATGTTCTGCTCCTCGACGTGACGCCGCTGTCCCTTGGTATCGAAACCCTGGGCGGCGTGTTCACCAAGCTCATCGAGAAGAACACTACGATTCCGACCAAGAAGAGTCAGGTCTTCTCGACCGCTCAGGATGGTCAGACGGCGGTTACCATTCGGGTGTTCCAGGGCGAACGCGAGATGGCGGCCGACAACAAGCTGCTCGGTCAGTTCGACCTGATCGGCATCCCGCCCGCACCGCGTGGTATGCCGCAAGTCGAGGTCACCTTCGACATCGACGCCAACGGTATCGTGAACGTCCATGCCAAGGATCTCGGCACCAACAAGGAGCAGTCGATCAAGATCACCGCTTCATCGGGTCTCAACGAAGAGGAGATCAAGCGGATGGTGCGCGAGGCCGAGGCGCATGCGGACGAGGACAAGAAGCGTCGCGCACTGGCCGAATCGCGCAACAAGCTCGACAACCTGATCTACACGACCGAGAAGACGCTGAAGGACTACGGCGCGCAGCTCGACGAGGCCGGCCGCAAGACCATCGAGGAAGCAATCACCGCGGCGAAGGCCAAGCTCGAATCGAAAGAGCCTGCCGAGATGGACGCTGCAAGCGAGGCGCTCTCGAAGGCGTCGCATAAACTGGCCGAGGCGATGTACAGCAAGACTCGTGAGGCGCAGCAGGGCGGCGGCGCGCAGCCCGGTGCCGATGGCACCGCAGGTCCGCAAGGCGGCGGTACCAACGGCGGCGCTCAATCCGAGGGCGGCGGCAAGGAAGACGTGGTAGATGCGGACTTCAAAGAAGTGAAATAGTCCGTGCCAAAGGCTAACCTTCGGCGCCACGATTTGGGACAGAGATGCGAAGCGGGCGGAGCCGCGCCACAGGCGCCCCGAGGCGGAGTCCGAGGGCAATTTAAAAAGACATAAGCGGCGGCGCGGGATGCGTACGATACCGAATGGCATCCCACGCCGCCTTGGTTTAGAATTGCTGCTTCAATGCCGGCCGAAAAAAAACGCGACTACTACGAACTGCTAGCTGTCACGCGGGGGGCTACGGACGAGGAACTCAAGAAGGCTTACCGCAAGCTCGCCATTCAGTTTCATCCCGATCGCAACCCCGGCAACAAAGAAGCCGAAGACAATTTCAAAGCCATCAACGAGGCCTATCAGGTCCTCTCCGATCCCGAGAAGCGTGCGCAATATGACCGCTTTGGGCATGCCGCGTTCCAGGGTGCGGCAGGCGGGCCGGGCGGCTTCGGCGGATTCGATTTCAGCCAAGGCTTCGAGGAAGTTTTTTCGGACATCTTCGGCGATTTCTTCGGCACCGGCCGCGGCCGCTCGCGATCGCGCACCCGCCGCGGCGACGATCTTCGCTATGACCTCGAAATAGATTTCGAGGAAGCCGCGAACGGCACCGAAAAATCGGTCAAGTTCCAGCGCTTGACGCAGTGCGACGAATGTCACGGCTCGCGCGCCAAGGGCGGCGCCGCCAGCGTGCGCACCTGCCCCAACTGTCGCGGCACCGGCCAGGTCCGCACCCAGCAGGGATTTTTCTCGATCGCGACCACCTGCGGGAATTGCCGCGGCGAAGGCTCGATCATCACCGACCCCTGCGCGAAATGTCAGGGGCAAGGCCGCATCCGCAAGCAGGAGACGTTATCAGTCAGGATTCCGGCGGGTGTCGATAATGGTTCGCGGTTGAAGTTGCGCAGCGAAGGCGAGGCCGGTTTCGCGGGCGGACCGTCGGGCGACTTGTATGTCGTAATCCACGTCAAGGAACATCCGCTGTTCGTGCGCCAGGAAAACGACATCATCATCGAGGTGCCGATCAGTTTCCCGCAAGCGGCGCTGAGCGCGGAAGTCGAAGTGCCGACCCTCGAAGGCAAGGTCAAACTTAAAATTCCCGCCGGCACACAATCGGGAAAAGTGCTTCGCCTCAAGGGCAAGGGGATCGTCGACCTGCATGGCTACGGGCGCGGTGACCAGCTCGTGAAGATTGTGGTCGAAACTCCAAAGCGGCTGACAGCGCGCCAGCGCGAGTTGCTCGAGGAGTTCGCAAAAGCGTCCGGTGAGGACGTGAATCATCCGCTCTCGAAGGGCTTCGTCGACAAGCTCAAAGAGATGTTCGGATAACCCCTTATTACTCGGGGTACAACTCTTCGATTTCGCGAGCGATGGAGCGTCGTGGTTTTGCCAGGATGCCGCCCATCGCATCTGGCCTTTTCGATTTCTCGAAGATCCGGGTGCGCCAAATTGCTTCGGTAACGTATTTCTTGGACGCCGACCAGAGTACTACCGCGCGACTAGCATCCTTGGGCCGGTTCGCATCGAATTCTGCGGCCATAGTTAAACTCCACCCGCCGATGTGCCCGAGGACAGTCAGAGCAAGCATCGTTCCGATGCCGAAGGGACTTCTACCCAGGAACTATCGCTTCGCTGCCACATAGAGTGGCGCTTCGGCATCTGAGGGTGTGCGGAGGCGACCAGTTTCCCTCCGGCAATTCATTTCTGTTCCTCCTTCCAGAAGGGGAAGGGGGCTAGGGGTTAGGTCTTCTGGTTCTCCTGTGCGATGCTTTCGCGCGCCGATTCAGAAGCATCTTATGACGCTCACGCTTTGACGCGCGCCCGCTTCGTCACCTTCTTATGCTGCCATGGCAAAGTAGCGTCGGCGCCGAACTCCGCGTTGAGATTCTCGACGATGCGCGCGAATTCTCGCTTCGCTCCTTCGGGAGTCGGCAGCACCTGAATGTTAAATCCGGTGCGCCATGCCCAATGCTCCCAGGTCTCGATGCGCTTCACATGCGCGCCCGACGCGGTGTGAACGTCGTCGCCGAACACCAGCAGGCGCAATTCCAGCATTCGCGCGTCGGCGCCTTTCTCCTTCGCCGTGCGCGAGCCCTTGATCTCATCCATGCGTTGGCTGCCGCGCTCCTCAACTTTCTGAAGCATCGATTTTGCCGAAGTGGGAATCGCATCGAGCTGCCATGGTTCCTGCGCAGTACCAATCGCGATCAGCTCGGGCCACAGTCGCCGATGCACGAAGGTCGTCTTGCCCGATAGCAGCTTGAGGAAAATCGTGTCGGGATGATGAATGAGCCGCTGGCTCAGGAGGTAAATCTCATTCGCCATCGGATGCGCCCACCATGATCCTCTGATCGGTTCGCGCACCATGATTCCGGTGATGCTTGGAAATGCTCGGTCGGTTTCGAGCAGCATGCCGAGCCTGCCGAGGTAGTCGGCAACGTCGTCGACCGCGATGACGGATGACGCCTTCATGTGAGAGTCCGCATCAGCGATTCCACCTCGAGTGGAAAGCGATGCCGAATCTAGTGTTTTGCCGCGCTACAGGCTAGCGCCTCATCGCGTCCGTCCCAGCCGTTCGAGTAGCACTTGGCCCATCACGCCGGGCGGCGGCGCGACCCCATTGAACAGCTCGAAGGCTAGTTCGCCCTGATTGATCAGCATGCCCGCGCCGTCCGCATGGGGACGGTTAAGCGCGATTACCTCGCGCAGAAACGGCGTGGGCTCGGCCCGATAGATGGCATCATAGAAAAAGCAATTCGGCGAGGTCGCGGCATAATCGAGCGGCGCGAAGCTGCCGGTCGTCAGACCCATAGAAGTTGCATTCAGTACCAGCGCCGCTTCGGCAAGCAATGAGGCGTCGGTCAACGCTTCGAGACCGTGTGCCTCGAGCTTGATTCGCGATGAATGGAATCGTCGCGCCAGACTTATCGCGCGCGAGCGGGTGCGGTTCGCGACTACAATGCGCGCGGCACCCAGGCGTGCGCAGGCGAGGATCGCGGCCGCCGCCGCACCTCCCGCGCCGATCACGATCGCGAGTTGCGAGCGGAGGTCGATACCAAGGGCGCGAAGGTCGCGTTCAAGTCCGTGAGCATCGGTGTTGTCGCCGCGCAGCTTGCCCCGATCGTTGATGACGCAATTCACGGCGCGCAACAGTTTCGCCTCGGCGCTCAGGGTTTTGATCACGCGCGCCGCCGCCTCCTTATGCGGAACCGTCAGATTCACGCCGATCATTCCGAGCGCAGGGATCGAGCGCAGTGCGGCGCGTAGATTTTCCGGCGTCACGCGAAAGGCGAGATAGACCCGATCCATCGCGAGCGCCGAATAGGCCGCGTTGTGCATCGTCGGCGACATCGAATGCTCTACAGGATCGCCGAAGACGGCGGCGACGCGTACCTGCCCGCTTATTGAAAGGGGGCCGCGAAGAGTTTTCGCCGACGTACTCAACTCGGGGCCATTGACGCCGGTTATCCCGGCTTGTTGGCGCTTTTGGCGGCCGCGCGAACTTCCTCAGCAGTGAAGACCCATCGATATTCGAGGCCCGCCTTCGCGAACGTGTCGGCCGCGCCTTCGCCCCGCTCGACGATGGTGAGGGCATGCGTCACGTCGCCGCCCGCCTCGCGCACCGCGGCGAGCGCCTGCATCGTAGAGCCGCCTGTCGTGATAGTATCATCTACCACGGCCGTCTTGATGCCTTTGCGAAACGCGCCCTCGATGAGCTGCTGGAGTCCGTGCGCCTTGGTTTCCTTGCGCACGAAAAAACCCCGCAGGTCGACGCCATGGCGATGCGCCGCCGCGATCGCAGCATCGGTCACCGGAAGCGCTCCCACGGCCATCCCGCCGAGCTGAGCAACACCGGCGGCCACAGCCAGTTCTAGTATCGCCTCGCCGGCGAGATACGCGCCGCGCGGAAGGTAGAGTGTGCGCTTGCAGTCGACGTAGTAGTTGGAGGCGCGGCCCGAGGTGAGCTTCAGTTCGCGCTCGAAATAGGATTCGCGTGCGAGCAGATGGAGCAATTCCGTCCGTTCCGAAGACTTCATAATCGTGAAATCTTATCGGAACGAGCAGCCACTTGGTAAAGACGGTCTCGCCGCTTGTTCACAGTGGCGGAACGCCTCGGCCTCGCCAAAGGTAGTAGCAGTATATGTATCCCTCACCGTTTGTAAGCGCCGTCGGAACCGCGCTTCCCGAAAATTACGCTTCGCAGGAGGAACTGACCGCCGCGCTGCGGCAATTGTGGATGCAGCGCTATGGCGATGTCTCGCGGTTCGATCGCTTGCAGGGCGCGCTCGGAATCCAGGGGCGCTTTCTCGCGCTGCCGATGCGCGACTACTACGGAATAGATTCGTTCGCGCAGGGAAACGACGCGTGGCTGCGCGTCGCGCCCGAACTTGCCGAGGCCGCATCGCGCAAGGCGCTCGAGCGCGCGGGTCTCGCGGCTCGAGACATCGATCATCTTTTCTTCGTGACCGTCACCGGCATCGCGACGCCGACCATCGATGTTGCATTGTCGAATCGGCTCGGGATGCGCCGCGATTTGAAGCGCACACCGATTTTCGGGCTGGGATGCGGCGCAGGAGCGGCCGGACTGGCGCGGACTGCCGATTACGTGCGCGGATTTTCGCGCGAGACCGCGATGCTGGTATCGGTCGAGTTGTGCTCGCTCACGCTTCAAAAGGATGATCTCTCGGCTGCCAACATCATTGCGTCGGGACTGTTCGGCGACGGCGCCGCAGCAGTGGTCGTCTCAGGTGCTGAGCGCAGCAATGTCGCCACGCCGCGCGTGATCGCCACGCGCTCAATTCTTTTTCCCGATACCCAGCGTATCATCGGATGGGATGTGGTCGATGGCGGATTCAAGATCGTGCTCTCCCCGCACCTCACCGAGCTGGTGCGCAGCAACATCAAACGCGAGGTCGACGACTTTCTCGCCGCGAGCAATCTCGGCCGCGCCGACATCGCGCATTGGATCGCGCACACCGGCGGTCCTAAAGTGCTGCGCGTGCTCGAAGAAGAACTGCAACTCTGCGAAGGCGCGCTCGCGCGGTCGTGGCGCTCGCTCAAAAGCACCGGAAATCTCTCCTCGGCATCGGTGCTGTTCATGCTCGAGGACATTATCAAAAGCGACGACGCGCGCACGGGCGAGTACGGCGTCATGATCGCGATGGGCCCCGGATTCTCGGTCGAACTGGTCCTGCTCGGATGGTGATTTCCGAGTCCGCCTATCTGGCTCTGCTCCTGTTGCTGGTGGCGGAACGCCTGTTCGAGCTTTTCGTTTCGCGTCGCAACGCGCGCATTGCATTTGCGCGGGGCGCGATCGAGGTCGGCCGCGATCACTACCGCATCATGGTGGCGATGCACGTGCTGTTCCTCATCGCATGCGCGTTCGAATCGCTCCTCGATGTCCACGCTGATTGGCCGATTCTGTCGGTGCTCGCGCTCATGGCCACTTTCGTCGCGGAGTTCATGCGCTACGCCGCGGTGGTGACGCTGGGCGAGCATTGGAACACCCGAATCATCGTGACGCCGGGCGCGGTGCCGGTCACGCGCGGGATATATCGATGGATGCGGCATCCCAACTACGTCGCGGTGGTCATCGAAATTGCGGCGCTGCCGCTCGTTCGCGCGTGCTGGATCACGGCGATCGTATTCACGCTCGCAAATGCGTGGATTCTCTCGATCAGAATTCCCGCCGAAGAAAGCGCGCTCGGCGAGAACTACTCGACGGCCTTCGGCGGCGTCGCGCGATTCTTTCCCTACCGACGACGTGCGCGTGAGGCAAGCCCGCATCGCTGCGACAACGCATCGCCGGATTAATGCGGAGTTGCTATCATCCGCGCCATGTTCTTCGCCCCTTTCCTCGCCTTTTACGCGATTATTTTTCTGGGCCTACTATTTGTTTGGTTCATGTTCGTATGGGTCGGCATCATCAGCAACGTCTTCCAGGCGCTGGGATTGCCGCCCCATCTCGCCTTAATGGCGCTGCTCGCCAGCTTCCTCGGCAGCTGGATCAACATTCCGCTTGCCGAGGTCGAAAGCGGGAACGCCGCCTTGCCTGAGGTAGTGGGACATTTCGGAATGCGCTACCGGATTCCGGTTCGCTACCAGACCGGAAAAACCACCGTCGCGATCAATGTCGGCGGCGCGATCGTGCCGACCCTCATCTCGCTTTACGTGCTGAGTCATTTTCCCGAATCGATTTTTCCTGCGCTGATCGGGATCGTCATCGTCGCGATAATCGTGAATCGCTTTGCGCGGCCGATTCCCGGACTAGGCATCGCCACGCCGATGTTTGTTCCGCCGATCATCGCGGCGATTTGCGGATGGTTCCTCGGCGGCAGTCATGCGGACGCGGTCGCGTACGTTAGCGGCGTGATCGGCACGTTGGTGGGCGCCGATCTGATGAACCTGGGCAAGATCGGCGGCTTGGGCGCGCCGGTCGCATCGATCGGCGGCGCGGGCACCTTCGATGGAATCTTCCTGACCGGAATCGTCGCCGTGCTGCTGGCCTAGCTATGCGGGCTTGAACTTCACCAGCGTGTGATCCTTCGTCACATCATCGAAGACAACGGTCACCGGCATGCCGACTTTAAGCTGATCCTGCGGCACCGTCATGTTGGTCGTCATCCGCGGACCTTCGTCCAGCTCAACGATCGCGAGTACATACGGCGCGTCGGCGAACGATCGCGTCGAGGCGCGATATACCGTCGTGTAGCTGTAGAGCTTGCCGCGCCCGCTGACCTGATGCCACGAAAGCTGATCGGAAAAGCAATGCGGGCATCGATCGCGCGGATAATAGACGAACTGATTGCAGGCGCCGCACTTCTGCAACTTAAGTTCGTGATTGCGCGCGGCCTCCCAAAACGGGCGACTCGCGGGCGAAGGTTTGGGAAGCGGTTTGAAATATTCGCTCATGATCGTCGCTCCAGAATCAGGCTGGCCTGTTCACTCATGACGCCGCCGTTGCCGTTGACGTAAGCGAGGCTCGCGTTTTTCACCTGCCGCGCGCCGCCGCGTCCCATCAGTTGCCGGATACCTTCGGTGACGTGGCTCATCCCGCCGGCCAATCCGGGCTGTCCGAACGAAAGCTGGCCACCATGCGTGTTGCATGGAAAATTGCCGGCCCAGGTGAGGTCGTGTTCGGCGACGAACGGACCGCCCTGTCCTTTTTTGCAGAAACCCGCGTCCTCGAGCGAAACAATCACCGTGATGGTGTAGCAATCATATGGGCACACGAGGTCCATATCTTTCGGCTGGAGACCCGCCATCTTGAATGCGTTCGCGGCTGCAACTTCGATCGGCGAGGTGGTGATCGAAGGCGCATACGTGATCGTCGAATGATTCGCGAACTCGCCTGCGCCGAGCAGCCACACCGGCGGATGCTTCGCGCGCTTCGCGATCTCCGGCGATGCGACGATAACCGCCGCACCGCCACTAGTCGGACTGACAATTTCGAAGATGTGCAGCGGATCGCAAATCATGCGCGAATTCAGCACCTCATCGATCGTGAGTTCCTTGTCGTTGAAGGTCGCGAGTGGATTTTTTGTCGCGTTCTTTCGCTGATCGACGGCGACCTTCGCCATCTGCCGCGCGGTGGTGCCGTATTCCGCCATGTGCCGACGAGCGATGAGCGCGTAACCGCAGTTCGCGCCGATCATTCCATAGGGCGCCTCGAACTCGCGCTGCATCGAGACCACCGGCACGCGCTGGTCGCCGGTGCGATTCAAATCCGCGACGAGGCATAGCACGGCGTTGCACATGCCCGCATCGATCGCGGCCGCCGCGCGCCAGATCATGCCCGCGGGACTCGCGCCGCCGATATCGACGACGTTGAGCATCCGCGTTTGGATGCCGAGGCGCTCAGCAGCCGCTGCCGGATAAATCATTCCGGGATCCGCGAACGGCATTCCGACCAGGAATCCGTCGATGTCCTTCTTTTCGAGGCCCGCGTCAGCAATCGCTTCGGCCGACACTTTCGCCATCAGGGCGAGGGGCGTCTCGTCCCCCGGGTCCTTGAGCGGTTTCAATTCGCCGATACCAATCGCGGCGGCTTTTCCTTTGAGGCTCATGATGGTCTTACTCCGTATTCGCTTGCTGACGATTACCACAAAACGCGTCCGGGGCGTCAAAGGAATCGGCTGACTTCGCGCGCGCCTTCATATAGCGTCTAGGGTTTCAGGACCAAGGAGAAATTCGCACATGGCATTCATCGTATGCGACGACCACAACTTGAGCGTCGAGGCCGACGACGTTGACCCGGCCGCCGCGCGCCAACTAATGTTCGCCGAGAGCAAGCCGGGCGCGAGCAAGGACGAGCAGGAGATCATCGAGTTCGGCAAGAAGCATCGCGAGTGCAACATCCGCATCATGGCCGGCTGATCGCATTCGTACTACTCGGGAGGGGACAATGTACAAAGCAACAATTGCGGTGGGGTTAGCGATTGTTACGCTCACGGCGATGCTCGCAATAACGGGCATCGCGCGCGCCGACGACAAAACCGACATCGAGGCGCTCGAAAAGCGCATCGCGGCCGGCCTCGAGGCAAAGAATGTCGACGCGATCATGGCCAACTATATTCCGGGCGATTCGCTGGTAGTGTTCGACCTCATACCGCCGCGCCAGTACACCGGGTGGGACGCCTATAAGAAGGATTGGGCGGGAGTGATCGCCGGATGCGCGGATTCACCGAAAATGGAAATCAGCGATCTGGACATCACCGCCGACAGCAAGCTCGCGTTCAGCCACAGCATCCAGCATTTCGTCTGTACCGATGCCAAAGGCAACAAGCTGGACATGACCATGCGCGCGACCGATGCGTATAGGAAAATCAAGGGGAAGTGGCTGATTGTTCACGAGCACATTTCGGCGCCGATCGATCTCGCGACCGGAAAGGCGGACCTGACTTCCAAGCCGTAGGTGGGACAAGCTCTGGCCAGTGTCTTCTATTCCGCCGGTAGCGGCACTCGCGAGTTCGGCGGTCGATTTATTTGTAAGGAACAGAAAACCGCGATGTGAAGCGGCTTTCAGCATCCTACGTATTGAAAGCGTCGCCAGCGGCGGGATAGTATGCCGTCGCGGGGTGGAGCAGTCTGGTAGCTCGCCGGGCTCATAACCCGGAGGTCGTGGGTTCAAATCCCTCCCCCGCAACCATTCGCCACATCATCGATCCCGAAAGAGAAACCGATGAGAGCTGCGTTCATGTCGGCGGCTGCGCCAGGGATCGCCATACCGCGTCCATATCGACCGTCGGCGGCGGTTTCCAGCAGCGACATAATAGTCGTAGTCGTCGGAATTGCGGCGATGTTTATTTTCGGCGTCATCGTCATGGTCGCGTGGAATCGCATTAATGCGCGACAGGCGGACGCCACAACATCACGCGAGAGTTAGCATCTCGTCGCGAGGGCTTTTCATGGACATCCGGCGAACCTTGCGGAATGCGGATTCCTGACCGACGCAGGAATCAACCTCGCTACCGAGCTCCGCACTCGACGCGCCATCCAGGGTGATTTTTGTGGGGATAACGGCCTGAACTCGCCCCCGAAAGTTCAGGTCGTCCGAACGACGGGCGGGTGCTACTCGATCGCTACCTCGTCCGGGAACAGGAAAGTCGTTGCGCCATCGGCAAACTGCACCAGGAACATCGAGCGGTCCAGATTACGAATCTGACGCAGGATGGTCGGCTGTTCGCCAAACCGGGTCCGGCCTTCGTGGTCGCGGACCGGCCGGAGTAATCGGCAATGCCGCCCCGTCACTTCTCCTATTTCGCCTTGAGTTATCATATTGCAACCTCATTCGAGCCAGTTCCTAATGTCTGGCTCTCATCAGCACGTCCTCGATTGCTACATTAAGCAATCAACGCGCCTGATCTAAAAGAACGTCCCCCGTATCGATTTGATTCGTCTCCTTAGGCACAGGAACTGGTGTATAGCATCGAAATGCACGCTCTCTTATCATATAGGAAAATCCATCGCGAGAACAGAACGTCATTTTGTTCAATCCAACAAAGCTTCTCCCGGGCTTTTGATGCCATTTTTGCAACAGCTCTGCTAAATCTGCGATATCTGCATTCCCCTAATGGAATGACGCGCTTTTTGAGGCGGTAATTCGATGCCGACGATCTATCCGATGGTCATGGGACGCGAGGTGATGCTCTCCACGGAACACTACCTCTCGGCTTCCGCGGGTGCCCGAATTTTCACGGGCGGCGGCAATGCGATTGATGCCGCGGTGGCGGCGACCTTAGTCGAGGGTGTTGTCAATCCGCACATGCACACGATTGGCGGCGAGGCGCCGATGCTCATCTACTCGGCAACTGCTCGCCGCGTGGTCGCCATCAACGGCAATATGATGGCGCCGGCGCGCGCGACCATCGCGCACTACCGGGCCTTGGGTTTGGAGCTGATTCCGCATTCGGGGCTGCTCGCTGCGGGAGTTCCCGCCGCATTCGATGCGATGGTGACGGCGCTCGCGGAGTTCGGCACGATGTCGCTCGCCGAGGTGCTTCAGCCGGCGCTCGCCCTCGCGCACGAAGGTTTCCCGATGCACGTAGGTCTCGCCGGCGAGATCATTGATGCGTCGAATCCACAGCACGCGGGCGCGGGCGCGTCGCTGCGCACTCACGCGAGAAGATTTTTAGACGAATGGCCTTCCACCGGACGCGTCTATCTGCCCGACGGCGAGGTTCCGATGGTCGGCGCGATAGTCAAGAATCCGTCGCTAGCGAAATTTTTCACGCGGCTCCTCGATGCGGAAGCGACGGCGAAAAATCGCGGGCGTGAGGCGGCGCTGCGGGCGGCATCGGATCGTTTCTATCGCGGCGACATCGCGATGGAGATCGTCGCGTGGTCGGATGCGAACGGCGGATTGCTGCAGGCGACTGACCTCGCGGCATTTAAGACCCGCATCGAGACCCCGGTGAGCGCGGATTATCGGGGCACCACTGTTCACAAATGCGGGCCGTGGTCGCAGGGTCCGGTCTTTTTGCAACAGCTCAAGATTCTCGAAGGCTTCGACCTCGCCGCGATGGGTCACAACTCGCCCGATTACATCCACACCGTCATCGAGAGCGCCAAGCTCGCGTTCGCCGATCGCGAGGCATACTACGCCGACCCGGAATTCGTCGACGTCCCGATCCGCGCCCTGGTGTCGAAGGAGTATGGCGACGTCCGCCGTTCACTCATCGATCCGCATCGCGTCTCGATGGAGCAGCGCCCCGGCGACCCCATCGCGATGCGTCCGCTGCGCGATAGTGCCGCCGAGGCGCGCGCGTGGGGCGGCGGCACTATCCACGTCACCGCATGCGATCGCGCGGGCAATATGATCGCGGTCACCGCGAGCGGCGGATGGATTCCCAGCTCGCCGGTGATGGAATCGCTGGGCTTCCCGCTCGGCTCGCGGATGCAGACTTTCTTCCTCGATGAGCATCATCCCAACGCGCTCAAACCGGGCAAACGCCCGCGCACGACGCTGTCGCCCTCGCTCGCAACGCGCGATGGCGAGCCGTGGCTCGCCTTCGGCACGCCGGGCGGCGATCAGCAGGATCAATGGACGCTGCAATTTTTCTTGAACGTGATCGATTTCAGGATGGCATTGCAGCACGCGATCGAAGCGCCGAAGTTTTCCAGCGCGCATTTTCCTTCGACGTTCTACCCGCACAACACGCGCCCGGGCGTACTGCGCATTGAAGAACGCGTCGATGAAAAAACTCGCGCGCAACTCGCCTCGCGCGGGCATCTCGTCGAGCTTCGGCCGCCATGGTCGGAAGGCCACGTGCTGGCGGTCGAGCTGGATCGCGCGCGCGGCTTGCTACGCGGCGGATGCGATCCTCGCGGCCAGCAAGTGCCCTCGATGCCCGCCGCCACGATCGGGTGGTGATATACGACCTTTTTTGCACGAATTTAAAATCAGGATTTAGTTTGCTTCGACTGCTATCATTCACGGTATGCCCGACGAATCGGAAAAACTTCACATCGGCATTGGCAATAGAGCTCCGACAGGGAAGATTGATGCTTATTTTTCTGCGGACGTAGAGACTGATGGTCCGATTCCAGGTCCGTTCTCAATTCTTTCCTTTGCTCTTGTATATGCTGGAACATTCGACGGCGAATACTTCGAACGTCCCGCGAGTTCCCAAACTTTCTATCGCGAGTTGAAGCCGATATCTGAGAATTACGAACTCGAAGCGCTCCAGGTAAATGGGCTGGACCGAGCACGGCTAATCTTGTCCGGTGAAAATCCTGAGTCTGTGATGTCAGAGGCAGCACTTTGGGTCAGGAAGGTAGCGGGTGTCGCGACGCCAGTTTTAATTGCCTATCCCCTTTGTTTCGATTGGAGTTGGCTGTACTGGTATTTCATTCGCTTCTGTTCGGAGGGTTCTCCGTTCGGCCATTCGCGCTGCTTTGACATAAAAACAGCGGTTGCGCTTAAAGCGCGCTTGCCCATAGCTGCAGCCGGTCGCTCACAGCTGCCTCCATCGTTTCGTGCCGGACGAGGCCACACTCACAATGCACTAGATGATGCGAAAGAGCAGGCAGAAATATTCGCCAAGGTTTTCGAATCGGAGGGTCTAAATGGGGGAAATTCTCAGCGCCCGGCGAAGTGAAACCAAATCGCGATTCCAGGAATTGCGGAAGGCACTTGCGGAGGCTGAAAAATCGGCCGACGAAAAAGCCTGCGTGTACGCGACTGGGTCATTTGGGCGAGAGGAAGCGAGCAAACATAGCGATCTCGATCTATTTATAGTCGGTCGGGGACCGAAGCATCCGAGAGAACTATCACCTTTAACAGAGATATGCATAAAGGCTGATCTGATAGAGACTACGCGGAAATTCAAAATTCCGGAATTTGATGGAGACGGCCAATACCTCACTCACCACGCCGAGGAGGAACTGATTGAAAATCTCGGCAAGCGTGCAGACGACGCTGACAATACGTTTACAGCGCGACTGCTCTTGCTTTTGGAAAGTAAGCCGCTACTAGGCCTTGCGGCGTATCAAAGGGTTATCGACAATGTGGTCGCCAAATACTGGAGAGACTACGCGACACATAAAACTGATTTCATCCCGGCATTTCTTGCCAACGATATTCTTCGATTGTGGCGCAGGTTCTGCGTCAACTATGAAGCCGGGACGCGAACCGAACCGCCGAGAGAGCATGCCAAAAGGAGACTCAAGAACTACAAGCTTAAACACAGTAGACTGCTTACATGTTATTCGGGTCTATTGTACCTGCTTGCCCTCTACGTTGAAAAAATGACAGTCACTCCCGACAATGCCGTAGAAATGGTTCGACTCACGCCGACCGAGAGACTTGAGCAGCTTCTACTAAACGAAAGATTTAAGCCGGCGCATGACACGTTAAAAAAACTGCTTGACCACTACGAAAGCTTTCTTCAAGCTACCGATTTCTCGAAGGATGAATTAATCGAGAGATTTCTCGATCGGCTAAAAGGGAACAGTACTCAACCTCAGAAAGTGAACTTGGAAAATTGGTCTTTTCTGCGATTGAGTCGATTGGCGAGAATAGCACCTTTCACAGAGTCCTTGTCGTTTAACGGACTTCCATAAACGCGTGTCGACACCCACAGCTATTGCGTCGCACTCGAGAATCGATGCACTAACCGCCGCAAATGCTGGATGGTGCGTTCGCGCGAGAGCATCTGCGTGCCGATCCCCGACGATGCCGAGGTCATCGCGCTGCTTCGACGAAATTGTCCCAAAGAGAACCAATCGCATTAGCTACTTCTTCGTAACTCTAGTATCACACGTGCTGGATTCGCATTCTCTCCCGGCGAAGAGACCATCTTCGCGAATACCCGCGGTTCGCCAAACCACCGACCAACTCCCGTTTTGATTGGCCAGTCGTTTCCCGAAGGTTACGCGCCGTAACGCTCAGGACCGTCTCGGATCGGGAGGGGAATAATGGTTCGTCGCAACGCTCTGCATACGCATCTTTGGTCAGACAGCGAAATTCCGCACGTAATCCATCAGGACGCCAAGACCATCTATCATCGTCGCTGCATACGTTGTGGGCGCGATTTCGGCCAGGGACTGAACGGAGGAGGATGGCACGCAGTCTACGTTGGAATTTTCCGAATCGAGTTGCTTGCGGAAAGCGTCAACGAACGATGGCTGGCCGAGGACTGCCCAAGGGAGCCCATGTGGGATCAGGACCAGCAGGACCGCACGATGCAGATCGTCGCAATGCCGTTGAAACTAATGAATCCGTCCTGTCAATCAGCCGCGCTCAAGAATCGATGAACTAATCGCTGAAAGTGCTGGATGCCGCGCTCGCGCGAAAGCATCAGATTGCCGTTCTCGATGACGCCCGCAGATAAGCCGCGCTGCACCGATTCGCATAGCACCACGTCCTCGCGCTGCACGAGGTCGGCGAGTTCCTTGTACGCAAGAATCTGATCGTCGCTGGTCCCCTCTGCGAAGTAGTAGTCGATGGTCTCGCGCGTATGGCCCGCATCGATGGGATAAGCGCATAGCACCTGCATCGCCATCGGCGTCGAGGAGAGCGCGATCATCGCCGTTGGCCACAAGGTCGCGTATGTGACGCCCGTCTCTTGCGAGCGCATGAGCGGGCCGTAGTAGGTCGAATAGTATTCGTGCCTGGTGTCGACGATGTACTTGTCGGTATCTATGAGTTCCGAAAACGCCGGATGGGCGATCGGGCAATGATAGCATTCGTTGAAATTCTCGATGATGATTTTCCAGTTCGCCGCGATATCGTAAACGTCCTGCCGATACATTCGCAGTTGCGCGAGGTTGATGCCGGCGCGTTCGAAAGTCGCTGGAAGATCGCCGATGATGTCGCGAAAAGACCCCGGCGCACGATTCGGCTTGACGAAGATCATCGGCCCCCATGTCTCGATCGCAAATGGAATCAGCGAGAGGCCTTCTTTCGCGAATGATTCCTGCTCATTGGCGCGCGGCGCGTTGCGCAACGTGCCGTCGAGGTTGTACGTCCAGCCGTGATAGTGGCATTGCAGCGTCTTGCGATTCCCAGCGCATTCCAGGACGACCTCGCTCCCGCGATGACGGCATACGTTGGCGAACGCGCGCAGGCTGCCGTCGGCATCGCGCGCGATCACGACCGGAGTATCGCCGAGGCGCGTCGTGATAAAGTCGCCCGGCTTCGCGACCTGCCCGATATGCCCAACATACTGCCATGAGCGACGAAAGATGCGTTCCTTCTCCGCCGTGAAGGCCGCCTCGTCGGTGTACCATCGCGCGGGCAGCGTATGCCCCAGCTCGAGCGCTTGCGCTATGGTCGAGTCGATTTGAAAAGTGGAAGCCATGGTTCCTTTTACTATCTTCAGGGGCACCTGGGTATGAAGATGAAAACACTGCTCGCATTGGGGATGGTACTCGTGAGTGCGCCAGCTTTGGATCCGAAATCGCTCGCGGCGTTTGATACCGCGAAGCTCATCGACCTCACCTACAGCTTCGACAGCAACACTATCTACTGGCCGACCGAGAAGCCGCTTCACCACGAGTTCGAGAAGTTCGGGAGCGAAGAAGGTTACTTCTACGCATCGGGAAAGTTCGCGGCGCCCGAGCATGGCGGCACACATATGGATGCGCCGATTCATTTCAACAAAAACGGCATCTATGCCGACCAGGTGCCGCTCGCCAGTTGCATCGGTCCCGCCGCAGTGATTGATTTTTCCGCGCGAGCGGCGAGCGATCCTGACGCGATGCTCACTTTCGACGATATCACCGCATACGAGGCGAAGTACGGACGCATTCCTGATGGCGCGATCGTCGTCGCGCGCTCCGGATGGGGCAAGTTCTGGCCCGACAAGAAGCGCTACCTCGGCACCGACCAGCCCGGCGATGTCACCGATCTCCATTTCCCCGGCTACTCGCCAGAGGCCGTGAATTGGCTGAAGCACAGTCGCAATCTCGCGGCGATCGCAATCGACACCGCGAGCATGGACCGGGGCGCCTCCGGGGATTTCAAGGTCCATCAGATTTGGCTCGGCAGCAACAAGCCCGGTTTCGAGAACATCGCCAATGCCGACCAGCTGCCGCCGACGGGCGCGACGATCTTCTGTATCCCGATGAAGCTGGGGAAAGGCACCGGCGCACCAACCAGGGCGTTCGCGCTGGTGCCGTAAATGATTAGGCCGGCATTTGACTCGAATAACCCTTTTGGGGTTGATCACCAACGATGAAGTCGGGAAACTCAGATCGACGGCCAGGCACAGCTCGTGCTCTGATGCCGTCCAGATGGTTGCATCCGAAACGGACGTGGCGACGTAGTATTGAAGGAGAGACCATGAAGCGCAATTCCATCTTGACGACTCTGCTTGCTCTGGTAGCGCTTTTCGTTTTCGCCGGATGTTCGGGGCAGCCGCTTTCAACGCGCGAGAAAGGCACCTTGGGCGGCGCAGGCATCGGAGCAATTGGCGGAGCGATCATTGGTGCCGCGGTGGGAGCACCGGCCGCGGGGGCGGCGATCGGCGGCGCCCTCGGCGGCGTTACCGGCTACGCGGTTGGCAACGAAATGCAAAACAACGAAACCGCCAATCAACAGACCCAGCAGCAAATCCAATCGCAACAGCAGCAAATCGAGGAGCAGCGACGTCAGATTCAACAGCTTCAGCAGCAGAAGGAAACCGAATAGTATCGCTCTTCCGTAGGAGAGAACTCTTATGAACAAGCGTGCAGCAATGATCCCGGCACTGATGTTGGCAACCTCGCTTTTGTTGGCGAGTTGCAGCGGACAGCCGATGTCCACCCGTGAAGAGGGTACCCTCGGCGGCGCCGGCATCGGCGCGGTCGGTGGGGCGCTGGTGGGTGCAGCAGTAGGACATCCGGCTGCGGGCGCGTTGATCGGCGGCGGTCTCGGCGGCGTCACCGGCTATGCCGTCGGCAACAGTATGCAGAACAACGAAAACGCCAACGCGCAGACCCAGCAGCAGGTGCAATCGCAACAGCAACAGATCGAAGAGCAGCGCCGGCAGATTCAGCAACTGCAGCAGAACAACGAAACCGAATAATCGAGTCCACTCCAACTGTTCAAAGGGACGCGGATCGATCCGATCTGCGTCCCTTTTTTCTCGCGATGAATCGGCCCCTAGGCAGGATGACAGATTTTACACGCGCGCAGGCCCGCACTCCGCGCACGCTCGGGATCGGCGAAGATGTAGACGCGGCCCATATCCGCACGCTGCGCCGCCGAGCATTGCGGCCGGCAATAGATGTGTGTCCGCTGATGACCCATCACGGCATGCGCCGGCACCCGCAAATCCTTGCCTACCGCGAAGCCTTCCGCCCGCAGCAGTTTTAGCTTGCGCGGTACCCCGCCGCCGTAGTTACCGATCGACAAGTCGGATTTTATTACTCGATGGCACGGGACATAGATCGGGATGGGATTCGAGCCCATCGCGTTGCCGATCGCGCGCTGGCCGTCGGGCGCGCCGACCGCCGACGCGAGTCCCTGGTACGTCACCACCGAGCCGAGCGGCACTTTGCAAAGCCTGGTGAGCGCGCGCCGCTTGAAGTCGCTCTCCACCAGCGAAAGGTCGATGCTGTGCTTGAGTGCCGCGCGGTCGCCGCCGACGAAGCGCCGAATCTCCTCGCCGATACGATCCGCGGCGGCCTGATCCTCGACCACGTCGAACTTGCCGCGCATCATGTCGAGCGGCGCAGGTCCTTTGCCGTCCATGAAGTGAATCGCGAGGATGCCGCGCGGCCCGTCCGCGACGAACAGTCTGCCTACCGGCGAGTCGATGACGCCGACGCGTGCGAGGGGACGCCGCTCGCGCGCGAACGCCTTGTCGAAGCGCCGCCGTCCTTCGGCCAGCGCCGCATCGAGACCGCGGTTGTCGTCAGCCTCGCGATCCAAATCGAGCAGCAACTTATCGGTCTCACGTTCGATGCTCATCGCATCACCTCAGTTCCTTCAATTTTCGCAGCGCCTGATAGACGCCGGCGCGCGCGCTCTCCTCGGAACATCCCAACGCCGCGCCGATTTCCGAGTATTCGAGACCCACGATTTTTCGCATGACGAAGGCCTGCCCCTGTTTGCCCGGCAGGCTCGCGATCGCGCGGCGCAGGTCCAGCGCGTCGCCGGGCGCGCCGTGATTCGTATGATTAGAATGATGCCTCGCGACCGTATCGAGGATTTCCGCGTCGGCATCGGGAGCGATGACGCGCGAGTGTCGCGCCCGATCGCGCGCGCGATTGCGGCATAGGTTCGCCGCGATTTTGAACAGCCACGGGCGCAGTCCATCCTCCGAATCTAGGTTGGGATACGCACGATAGGCGCGCAGGAACGTCTCCTGGAAGAGGTCGAGCGCGTCCTCGCGATCGCGCGTCATACGCACGAGGAAGCGCATGATCTCGCGGTCGTGCCGGCGCATCGCGTCTTCGAATGGAAGCGGGATGGAGGGAGACTTTGCGCGCGCTGTCATCGTCGCTATGTATAACCCCGGGTGGTGCGGTTCGTGAAGTCAACGATTCGCTGAAATGCGGGAGGCGATGCGATGGATCCGGTTTTCGCGATTGCGCTGTGGGCGTTGCTGTTTATCGGATCGCACCTGGTGATTTCCTCGCGCGCGGTGCGCCCGCGCCTGATCGCGCTTGTCGGTGAGCGCGCGTATCCCGGAATCTATTCGCTCGTCGCACTCGGCACCTTCATCCCGCTCGTCCTCGCGTTTGCCTACCACAAGCACTCGGGCGCGATGCTGTGGAACCTGCGCGATGTTCCCACGCTTCGCTATCTTGTGTGGCTGCTGATGCTTTTCGCGTTCATCATCCTCATCGCAAGCTTCATCACGCCGAATCCTGGATCGTATGAGCGCGCAGGGCGAAGCCAAACATGCGAGCGCGGCGCGCGGCGTGCTGAAGATCAGCCGCCATCCGGGCTTCCTCGCGTTCAGCACCTTCGGCATCGCGCACATGCTGATGAACGGATTTGTCGGCGATGTGATTTTCTTCGGGACCTTCCCGGCTCTATCGATCATCGGCGGGATGCATCAGGACGCGCGCAAGGAAACGCAACTCGGCGACTCGTACAAAAGTCTGGAAGAGAGCACCTCGATTTTTCCGGGGCTCGCGCTCGTTCAAGGCCGACAGCATTGGACGTCGGCCGACACGCCGTGGATGGCGATAGCGATTGGCGTCGCGCTGACGGCTATCATCGTGTGGCTGCATCCGATGATCTTCGGCGGCAATCCGCTCGGCATGTGAAGAGCGCAACGTGGACAAGGCCGTGCAGCCGGTTCTAGGATGTGGCTAATCGGACCACAGGCTAAAGCCTGTGCCTTTTGGAGGATTCATGGAAAAAACCCCGCGCATGCTGGAAGGCTATCGCGTGCTCGACTTCACTCATTTCGTCGCTGGCCCGACCTGCACGCGTATCCTCGGCGAGATGGGCGCCGACGTGATCAAGGTCGAGCGGTCAAAGCAGGGCGACCACGTGCGCCTGCTTGGGATGGTGCGCGACGGGATGAGTTCGTACTACTTCCAGCACAATCATTCCAAGCGCAGCCTCGCGCTCGATTTCCAGAAGCCCGAGGCAAAGGAACTCGTACTCAAGCTGATTCCGAAGATCGATATCGTGGTGGAAAATTTTGCCCCCGGCGTCATCGCCGCGATGGGCTTCGGTTACGAGGCGCTGAAGAAAATCAATCCCAAAATCATCATGGTGTCGGTGTCTGTCGCGGGGCAGACCGGCCCACTGAGCAGCAAGCCCGGCTACGACTATCTCGGCCAGGCGCTCGCCGGCGTGACCGATCAAATCGGCGAGGCGGAGCGCACTCCGGTCACGACCCCGATGGCGATCGGCGATATTTCCACGGGCGTGTCGGCCGCGATGGCGGTCGGCTTCGCGCTGCTTCATCGCGAGCGCACCGGCGAGGGCCAATACATCGATGCGTCGTTGCTCGACACCTACTTCCATATGCACGAGCTGAGCGTACCGATCGTCTCGATGCGCAAGGGCGCCTGGGTTCCGAAACGCACCGGCGCGATGCATCCGACGGGCGCGCCGTGCGGCGTGTTCCAGGCCAAGGACGGATTCGTCTTCATCGTCATTCAGCAGCACGAGATTGGACGCTTGTGGCGCGCGATGAATCGCCCCGACCTCGCGACCGATCCGCGCTTTCTGACCAATCGCGATCGCATGAAGAACAATGCGGCGCTGAAGGAACTCATCGAGACGTGGCTCGCGACGTTTCCTGATCGCGACTCCGCGGTGGCGGAACTCGACAAGGTTCGCGTCCCATGTGCTCCCGTGTACAAGCTCGCCGAATCGATGGCGCATCCGCATATGCGCGGCCGTAAGACCGTGCGCCAGGTGAAAGATGCGCGGCTCGGTGAATTGGAAGTTCCCGGCATGCCGGTGAAGTTTTCCGCGTGGCCGGATCGCACCGACCTCAAAGCATCGAAGCTCGGCGCCGACAATGATGCGGTGTTGAGCGAGATGCTTGGGCTGTCATCGGACCAAATCGCGAAGCTGTATTCCGATGGCGTCCTGCTTCGCGCCGCCGAGGCGACCATCGCTGCCGCCGCCGAACGATGAGCTGATGAGCTTATGATCAAGACCAAGGGCCTGCGCCACATCAACATCAACGTGCGCGATATCGCGCGGTCGCTCGAGTTCTATCGGCAGGTCTTCGGAATGAAGGAGATGTTCCGCGACGGCGATTTGGTGTTTCTCACCACGCCGGGCGGTGACGATACCATCACGCTATGCCCGGCCGGCGCGAACGATCCGATCGCCGGTGGAGGTGTGTCGCATTTCGGATGGACGATCGCGAACAAGGCCGACCTCGATGACGCCGCGAAACAAATCGAGCGCGCTGGCGGCAAGGTGCTGAGCCGTGGCGAGCACGCCCCGGGACATCCATTTCTGTACTTCGCGGATCCCGACGGCTACGTCATCGAGCTATGAAGCACGCGGGAGCGAATGCGCTTGATGCGTTGGAACCGATTCTCGCACAACTTCGCGCGATCGATGGACTGAAGGAAGAGAGCCGCGGCACCTTTTATCGCAAATCGAAGGCGTTCCTGCATTTTCACGAAGACCCGGCCGGATTCTTTGCGGATGTAAGGCTCGACGGCGACGACTTCGTGCGATTGCCGGTCAACACTCGCGCCGAGATCGCCGCCCTGATTCGCGAAACCAAACGCGCGCTCGCGGGAGCATAGGCGCGACGCGCCGTAGTGAAAACGAGGCTTAGCGGGGCTTCGTCGATGTAATCTGCGGCGAATTCTGAGCGGTCGGCTCAGCCTTGAGCACCATTTCGATGGCCCGTTGGAATGCCTGCTGTTGAACATTCCGCCAATTCGCGTATGCCGGTTCGATCTCGCGGCAGACCGACTCCGGATCGTTGCCCGCGCGCAAGAGATCGCGTGCCTTCTGGATGGCGTCCTTGTCCAGTCTGATCGCAAGAGTCTCCCTGCCGGATCTTTTAACCGAAAGAGCGAGACCCGCGCTGGAGTTCGCGTTAATTACATCTGCGGCCCGAACGCGAAGCTCTGTGGATGCTCTCATCATCCGGTAAACCACGACTGCAAGAATGACGACGATAGGGACGATCCACGCACTCAGTTGGCCCGAGCCGTGGCCGAACAGATTCTGCAGCGCATTCATAAACGCGCGGTTAGGCGCACTTGAATCATGCTGCGCGAAGCGGGATGAGTCTACACGCCTGCGACCTTCCGCGCGTATGCTGCGACGGTTTTAAAATCATACTCGCGGTAGGCCTGCAACTTTTCCGCCTCGAAGCCGCCTTCGGCATGCACCGCGAGCACTTCCTGGTAGCCGCCGTAGTCCGATGACGTCAGGTCGCTGATCAGGTTCAACAGGCGCAGGCGCTTCTCCGCGTCGAAGCCCTTCGCGCCGCCCATGTACTTGAGCACATAGCCGCGCGTCGCCTCGCTGGTCAGGTCCTCATGCGCCGGCGCCGTAACCAACAGACCCCCCGCGAGGTCCTGCACGATCTGCACCGCCTGATGATAATTGTGCGCGAAGTGATACTTCGCGACGTTGGTGATGAGCGTGTTGGGCACCGCGACGCCTTCCTCGATAGTGCAAGTCGAGGCGGCGTGCTCAATCAGCCCGCGCACCGTGGTGTGATACGCCGCCAGATGCGTGAGCTTGTCGCGCACGTGCGCCGCCTTGGAGATGCCGTTGGCCTCCGCCGCCGCGAATCCCGCGCCCGCCAGCATCTCGAGCAGCGGCAGCTTATAGGACACCGCGGTAAAGCGATGGAAGCGTACGAAGGTCAGCGCGAGCAGTCCCGCGAAATCGATCTCGCCTTGCAGGAAGACGCGCTCCTTCGGCACGAAGACGTTGTCGAATACCGTGAGCGTCTCCATCATCTTATGCCGCGCGGTGATGGGATGCTCGAACTCGTTGTTCTTGTGCCCTCCGTGCGGACTCGCGATGAGCTTCACGCCTTGCGTGTTGACGGGGATCGCGAACGCGACCGCATAGGCCTTGTCCTCGGCCCGCATCGCGCGCGTGGGCAGCACGATGATCTCATGGCTGTTGGGCGAGACCGACGTATGCACCTTCGCGCCGCTCACGATGATTCCGTCGGGACGCTCCTCGACGATGCGCACGTAGTAGTCGGGATGGTCCTGCTGCGTAGGCCCCAGCGAGCGATCGCCCTTCACATCGGTCTGCGCGACGCACACGGCGAGGTCGTTGTCGCGGCAATGCTTGTAAAACTTCGCAACGCGCTCTTTGTATTCGGGCTTGCCCGCTTTCGCCATGCGATCCGCGGTCATCGTCAGCGCATAGAGCGCGTCGGTGCCGATCTCCTTGATGAGCACCACCAGCGTCTCGCCCTCGCGGGTCGCGGCCGCGATCAGATCGCTGCGCTTGCGCAAGTCGTCGGCGTTGCGCGGAATGTGATAGTACCGGCTGTATTCAGTGCCGCCATCTTTCATCACCGCCAGCTCGCGATACTTCGGATCCTCGGCCATGTGATAGTCGAGCGCCGCATGATTCACCGCTAGGCCAATCACCGGATGCGCCGTGACATCGGGCACCTTCTCGCCGCGATAGTAAACCGTGCGCCCATCGCGCAACGAGCTTTTGTATTGTTCAGGCGTCTTAAGTCCCATGGTTATAAGTTCCTTCGCATGGATTGGATTCGCGATCGCGGGAGACTCGACTTGGCCGAGCGCGACACGCCAATATAGGTGCGCGCGATGTGGCATGTCCACACGACCCCATGAGGTCGTTCAGGCGCAAGCCGGGGAACGAAGGAGAGATACCGTGAAAAGGGACTCGAGACGTTGGCAACACTTTTTCGCGTTGTTGGTTGGCTTCCTTTTCCTTTACGTGGGCAACAAGTTAGATAGAGGCGACCCCTTAGAGATGGTTTTAGGCGGGGTCTTTCTTCTGCTTGGTTTTCTTGGCACGGACCTCGATAGCCGGTTCGACAAGCTGGAAACACGACTTCGAGGGGCGAACTCATCGGCTCGAGCCGGCTGACAAACACTCGGAGAAAACATGGCGAGTCCGAAAATGTTCGATCTGCACGGCAAAGTCGCAGTCGTCACCGGCGGCAACGGCGGAATCGGCCGCGGCATCGCGCTCGGATTGGCCGAGGCGGGCGCATCGATCGCGATCCTCGCGCGCAATGAAGAGAAGAGCCGCGCCGTCGTTGAGGAAGTGAAGCGTCATGATGTTCCGGTCGTCGCGATTCCGCTCGACGTCACGAAGCGCGCGACCTTGCGCCCCGCGATGGATGAGGTTGAAGCAAAGCTCGGTCCCATCGACATTCTCGTGAACAACGCCGGCATCTCGGTACAGCGCGGAACGCTCAAGCTTGCGGCGGAGGCGTGGGACAGCGTCATCGAAACGAACCTCAATTCGGTGTTCCTGCTCTCGCAAATCGCCGCGCAATCGATGGTGAAGCGCAAGCGCGGCAAGATCATCAACATCGCGAGCGAGTACTCGCGCTTCGGCTCGGGCGCGGTGCCATCGTACTCGGCGGCGAAGGGCGGCGTTGTGCAGCTTACGAAATCGATGGCGATCGAGCTGGCGCGCAACAACATCCAGGTCAATGCGATCGTGCCCGGATGGATCTGGACCGACATGACGAGCGGCGTGAAGGGCACGCCGTTCTATGACGAGATCATAACGCGCACGCCCGCGGGACGATTTGGCGAGCCCGAGGAGATGGCCGGAACCGCGGTGTTCCTCGCGTCGGCCGCGTCGAACTTTGTGACTGGTGAGGTGGTCTACGTCGACGGCGGCTTCGCCATCCGCTAACGGGTCGTCGCGCGATTGCGCAGCAGGACCAGCATAAGAATTAGTAGCGACGCGCCGATGCAGAGCCATCCGAACCAGTCGCCGTAGCGCGTGTAGAGCGTCGGGCCCGGACCGATGGGAACATCGGCGACGACCATCGCGGGATCCGCATCGAAGGTGGAACTCGAGGCGAGCGTCGCGCCGTACGCATCGTGCGCGGTGACATATCCGGTTTTCGCCGCGCGCGCCATCGCGAAGCCATTCTCGACGCCGCGCGCCACCGACATCCGCTCATGCATCACGGCATTCGGCCCGACCCAATCCCACGCCGGCACCAGCATCAGCGTCGCAGCGCTCTGGCCGTAGGCGCGGATGAACCATGGATAGTCGAGGTCCTTACAGATCGCGACGCCGGTTTTCCCCCATGGCGCATCGACGGTGTAGATGCGGTCGCCCGATGTGTATCCGGCCTCGAAGCCCTGCACGAAATAATGCTTGTCGTACTCGCCGCGCATCGCGCCGTCGGGCGAGAAGATCCACGCGGCATTGAGGTGCCGATCGCCGATTTCATTTACTCCTGCGACAACCCATACGTGCGATGAACTCGCGGCATCGGCGAGGATCTTCACCAGCGCATCGCGATCGTCGGCTGTCACGCCAACGATTTTCTCCGGCATTACGACGACCATCGCGCCCTGCGCGGCGGCCTTCGGAATCTGACTCGCATAGAAGCCGAGCAACTCCGCCGCCTCGGCCGCATCGGTGGTGCGCGAATATTTCATCTCGTGATCGCTGGAGATCATCGCGATGCGAACTGCCGGATCATGTTTCGCTGTCGCGAGCCGCACGACGCCGAAAATCAGCACTCCAACGCAGATTGTGAGCGCGACGCCGGTGGGCATTCGCCACGGCATCGCGTTTTCCGCGCGATACCACGCATACGCGATCGCCGACGCCGGCAGCGACATCGCGAAGATGACGCCCCAAATTCCCGTGATCGACGCGATCTGGAGCAGCGGCAGAAACGCATCCATGCGATAGGCGGGACTGGCCCAAGTGCCGTTGTAGTTGGTGCGCGCGAACAGGAATCCTAGCGCCGCGTACAGAATCGGGAACACCAGCGCTGCAGCGAAGTTGTTCCATCTTCGCGCGGCGACTCGCGCGATCATTACCAGCGCGCATAGCGCGAGGGCCAATGCCCCCGCTGCGAGGATGAAGACCGGAAACGAAAGAAAATCCTGCTCGGTGGTCCACTGGCCGAAGTTGCCGATGAATGCGGGAACAAACGCACACAGTGCGGCGCTGGTGCTCGTCGGCGCGGCAAACGCGGCGGCCAGCAACGGCATCGGCGCGAGCAGCGCAATCGGCCACAGATCGATGTATCGAATCGCGAGGAAGTAGCATACCGCGGACGCGACGATGCATATCGCCTCGCCGCGCAGAGTGCTCAGAAAAGGTACGTCCCGAGCGGAGTCGCAGTGACCTCGATCGCGCAGCAGCGTATCGTGCAACCACTACGCGATTACGCGGGCGATAGTCAATGCATTCGACGCCACTGCGCCAAACACTGTGAATTTCTTTTCTCGACGTTCGATCTGTATGCGTGCTCGCTAATAGTTTGCGCGATGTCAAGCGTGCGAAATGCGATAGAGACTGTCACGTAGTTTCAATCAGTATGCGGCGACACGCAGAAATAGCTCGAATTGTTGGTCCTCAATTCGTTTTCTGAAATTAGCACTGCCTAGCCAGTATTATGGTGAACGCCGGCTCTCCTTTAACGACCTCTTTCAGCGGCGGATCATCCGTGATTCTCGGTAATCGGCATAATCCGCCTACTTCGATATCGGCGATTAAATACTTGGCAATGTTTTCGTTAAATTTCGAGGATTCGAAGCGTAAACTAGTTGTTTTGAAGCCACGAAGCGAACTGAGCGTCGATGGCATGATTCAACCTTCGCTTTATCTCATCGACATCATTGGCGAGCTTATTTAGAGCTAACCCGGTTTTTTCAAGCTCCTCTAGCTGCCCCTGCCCCTTTGCGACCTCGCCCGATAGGCGCCTAAACTCATCCCTCCGCTTCCACAGCGGATGTGCTGTCTCCGATTGCCAAAGTACGGCGTCCCGGGCAAAGGCGACGTCCTCCGGAGCGTTGTCAATCGAACCTAGCATTCCGAGCAGCTTGGGAATCGTCGAGATAGCCCGAGCTGTTTACATATTGATCTGCCTTAAATTGCACTATGGCGGGGTTTACGTGCGCCAGAGCGTGCCGAAAGGCATTCGCAAATGCGGCCACTTTGTGATGATAGTGAATCCATCTGTAGGTGTTGCAGCGTTCGACAGAATGCTTTCGATCGCGCTGACTGCGCGCGTTGTGAACAGAACGCGCCATTTTTTTCCATCATCTTTGACTATCGCGGCGTGACGGGTGAGGCGTTCCGCGCATAGTGACCGAATTCGCTTCCCGAAAGTAGCCCATACTCGCGGTGGCGTCGATTCGATCGGCGTCCACGTCCGAATCAACGAAATCCTTGAAAGGCTGCAGCAGCGCGTCAGCGCGCTTATTGGACAAAAGTCGAGAAACGAGATACGCGGCGGCGGGGTCTTTCTGCATCGCTTGGGTGAGAGCCTCATCATTCGTAATGATAAAAGCACCCGCCGACTCGTGAAGCTTAGAGAACTTAGAATCTGAATACGATCTTGTCCTGCTGCGACTGAAGACAATGCTCAGAAAGATGACTGAAAGGTAGGTGTCCTATGTCGTGTAAGAGTCCATACCATCGTGCGACCCGGCAAAACAGTTCTTGGGAATTCGGAGCGAACTTTCTGAGATCCGCAGGATCGATTCGATGAACTCCATAGGTTAGCGTCTCTTACGCTGATCTTGGACCCAGCAATCGTACTCGGTCGCGATTTTTTGCGCTACATGAAAAACACCAAGAGAATGTTCAAAGCGACTGATGTTCAGCGAAGGATAAACTAGATAGGTGATGCCATTCTGTCGAATGTACCGGAGCCGCTGGAAATATTTTTGTCTCGACGAGACCGGAATCTAGATCATCCAGCTCTATATCGCCGTGGAGGACGTCCCGGATTACTCGCGTATTTGCGGGCGGCACGAGTCCATTTTAACTACACGCTCTCGGTTTGAATACTATTTCGCAGCGAGCATGACGACGTTCTCGTTCAGGGTCGTATTCGACCTTGCTCTCTTTCTTCAACGCATAAACGACTGTCGCTCTGCTTGGACGCCGAAGCCCAAGACACCATCGCGTGCAAGCTGTTTTGATAGTTCGACTAGACTAATCTGATGATCTGGTTGATCTCTCAAAAGCGTGAGCAGCCTTTCCTCGACTTTGCCATCCTCCGCCTCCTACACCCGAACCTATAGAGAACCAAATCATCCGTCAAACTTCGCTGAGCCCCTCGATTGGTGAAGTCACGAAACCCGATTGTTCGACAATAGCGTCAGCCGCGCTTCTTCGCCGAGGACGGTGGCGCCGGCGCGCTCTCCTCTTCCGGCTCGTCGGGAACCTCGGCCGCCGGCGGTAGCACGTGCACGTTCTTGACGCCTAAGCTTCTCGCGCACCTTGCCCTCGATTTCATCCGAGATGGGCGGATTCGCCTTCAGAAAATCGCGCGCGTTCTCGCGTCCCTGGCCGATGCGCTCGCCGCCGTACGAATACCATGCGCCGAGCTTCTCGATGATGTTGTGCTCGGACGCCAGGTCGACCAGCTCGCCTTCCTTCGAAATGCCGGTGCCATAGAGGATGTCGAACTCGGCCTCGCGGAACGGCGGCGCGACCTTGTTCTTGACCACCTTGACCTTGGTGCGCGAGCCGATGACCTCGGTGGCGCGTCTTGATCGCGCCGATGCGCCGGATATCGATGCGCACCGAGGAGTAGAACTTGAGCGCGTTGCCGCCGGTGGTGGTCTCCGGATTGCCGAACATCACGCCGATCTTCATGCGAATCTGGTTGATGAAGATCACGATGGTGCGCGAGCGCGCGATGATCGAGGTCAGCTTGCGCAGCGCCTGCGACATCAGCCGCGCCTGCAGGCCCATCTGCGGCTCGCCCATCTCGCCCTCGATCTCGGCGCGCGGCACCAGCGCCGCGACCGAATCGATCACGAGCACGTCGATCGCGCCGGACTGCACGAGGGTCTCGGCGATCTCCAGCGCCTGCTCGCCGTTGTCGGGCTGCGAGATGAGCAGGTCCTCGACCTTGACGCCGAGCTTGCGCGCATAGCCGGCATCGAGCGCGTGCTCGGCATCGATGAAGGCGCCGATGCCGCCCTTCTTCTGCGCCTCGGCGATACATTCGAGCGCGAGCGTGGTCTTGCCCGACGACTCGGGGCCATAAATCTCGACCACGCGGCCGCGCGGCAAGCCGCCGACGCCGAGCGCGAGGTCGAGCCCGAGCGAGCCGGTCGGGATGACCGGGACGTCGGCGACGATCGCCTGCTCGCCGAGCTTCATGATCGAGCCTTTGCCGAATTGTTTCTCGATTTGGCTCAGCGCCAGGTCGAGCGCCTTGCTTTTGATCTCAATCGCCATCGCCATCCCCGCTCCGCAAAATTATTTCGTCCGCAGAACTGAATCTTGGCACAAAATCAATCCAATCGCGCTAGTGGCGAGGGCGTTCCATCCACATGGCCGTGTTAATGAAACACTAGATTGGCGATTTGAACTGAAACTTGGCCAGCGCCTCGTAGGTTGGGCCGCCCGCGCCAGTAATACTTCGATATAGCGTCATTTCGCGAATCGTCGAGGTGCCGAAGGTGCGATTTTTCGCGGCCTCGAGGCCCTCGCGCGTCGCAGAATCGAGACGCAGACGCTTCATCCGTCCGATCGTCAGATGAGGATTGAAGGCGCGTTGCTCGCGCTCGAAGCCGTACCGTGAGGCAGCATCAACCATGCGAGCGGCGAGATCGATGAAGAGATCGCTTCTCAAACCTACCCATAGAACATTCGGACGGCGCAAGTTGGGAAATCCTCCGACGCCGGCAGCATCGAGACCGAATGCAATGGTATCCGCCGCGATTTTCTGCAATTCGGGCTGAAGCCGACGAATCTTCTCCAGGGGAACGGATGGGCCCGAGGAACTTCAGCGTCAGATGGAGATTCGCGGAGGAAACCCATTTGATGGCGTCTTCATGCGAGCGGAGCTGCGCGATGAGATCTTCGATCGCGCGTTCGACCTCGGCATCGACGCGGATGGCGACGAACGCGCGAATTCGTGGCAGAAGCTCAGACATGTCTGGCAGGGCCGTACCCGCGAACCGCCCCTACACGGAATGGGAACCTACTTGTCGAGCTCCCATTCCGCCAGCGGCAATCGATCGTCCGCCGAAGAGCATCGAGGCTCCGCCATCAGCGCGAAAGGCGCTATACTTTGCACGCAGGTCGGAAGGATTCAGCGGAGCGGGGGCTGGTATGAAGAACATGAAGTGGATCGACGCTGGGGATATCAAGAATTGGCTCACAAGTAATCAACGCCACTGCGCTCAGACGCTTCCTGAGCTTATTCGGCGTCTCATTCTCGCGACGGTGACGAAGGTTGACGAGATCGAGATTTTCAGAGCGATGACAGCATCGCTCGACGCGGGATGGGATACGGTCATCTCAAAACTCCAGACTCTACTCCATTTTTTCCCGATGGAACGTCGGCTTGGGAAATTACGACAGAAGGTCCGCCTGGCAAGAAGGCGCAGGAAAATTACACCAAGAGAATAGCGGACCCGCTCGGATTCGTTCAACACGATACAAGTTTCATCTTTGTTACCCCACGACCATGGCCAGGACGCGTAAAATGGCAGAACGAGAAGCGCGCAATGGGCGTTTGGAAAGATGTCAGGGTTATCGGAGCAGATGGCCTCGAACAATGGCTCGACCTCGCTCCCGCGTGGCTCTCTGGCTGGGCAGACAGATTAAGGGGCTATCGGACTACTTAGAGACTTGGAGGGGTTTTGGGAGGAGTGGTGCGCGGCGACCGCTCCGAAGCTGACGACCGACATGGTGATTGGTGGGCGCACGAAACAAATGGAACGCGTACGTAGGTGGCTAGAAGGACGAGCGTCTATCCTTGAAGTGCGTGGTGATTCCCCAGATGAACGATTCGCGTTTCTTTTATGGCGCGATAGTTAGGTTGCCGAGGTAGAGCGCACGCGGGCGGTCTCGCGCTGTGTAGTGGTCGAAGACATCCAGCAATTTCGCCTCGTGTGCGGCTAACTTCAGGGACTCTCTAATTCTGGTGGCACCGGCAGAATGCCGGGAGGCGGCCGGCTTCGCAGTTGATAGGGGACATCGGGTATTCCTAAGCGCTGACCACGCGCGGTTAGCCTTCGCGACAGAGAATCTCATCGAACTGTCGCGCCACGCAGTGAATAGAATCGAGCAGGGACTTGCAGCTAGTGGAGTTGCGAAATCGGAAGCACGCCGACTCTCGCGAGATTTCGGCCGAAGCATTCCCGCTCTTCGTCGAAATCTTTTTCGAAATAGAGCGCACGAACGCCATCTTGGGCAGAGGCGAACGCGGCGCCACTTCTCATCCCACTTCTTTTCGCGGGAGCCTGGGACGAGGCAGAAAGAAGGCGACTGCAGTGTAATCGAAAGACTGTCAGGTATGACGCATCAAAAGTACGTCGGGGCGTTAATGCCTCTGCTTTCGATCGAAGATTCACCAATTCGAAAAATCGGGACCATCTGGACGTTGAAGTCCCCACTTGGTGCATGGTTCCTGCTTTCGCCACACCTGACGAAAACCAGTTAAGCTTCTTCGAACGTTCGATCACATCGGTACTTACGAAGACCGATCCCGAGATTGAATGACCTCGAGCCTGAAAAGCGCTGGATGGCGGCACTCTATGGAAAGTCTAACCGTTCTCGGAATGGATACGCACAGGGTTGGTGGAATCCCTCATCCTCATCGCCGTTTATGGAGATCGGTCACCGCACATCTCGTCGACGCAAGCCTTCGCCAGTCGCGTGGTTAAAGAAATATTTACCTCTGCCGACAAATGGGAGGCGTGGGGCGTGCGATCAAGGACGTTACTCCGTCGCTGGCAGAGGCCGCCCGGAAGCGTTTATGGACGCATTGGAACAAGGTCTAGGGGCCAATCCGGAAATGTTTATGGAGTTGATGTGTGACGACGGCGGCTTTTCAGATGAATGCCGTCACTCGGGACTATTATGGGCTTTGGAAGGAATCGCTTGGAGTGCCGGACTATTTTTACGCAAGCTACTCAATTGCTATTCCACCTTTCGAAAATTGATAAGGGGGGCAAATGGTACAACTGTCCGATGAGGAGCTTGAAAGATATCTTTCTCGCGGGACTTCCTCAAACAAACGCCACCGCCGAGCAGCGCTTGACTGCCTGGGATTCACTTGTAGAGAAAGACCCAGTTCACGTTTGGAAATTCGCTCACGAATATTTTCGAGATGGCTCTATGAGCGAGTCCCACCAGTTCAGGTGGCGTGATGAAGGGGGAAATCGTGTAGGCCTAGAGCCGAAAGCCAGAGTCGTACCACGAATATATTTCCGGAATCCTACCCCGGCTGCGCGACTTGGCGTCTCGGCGTGAGAACCTCACAGAAAGTGTTCGTCAATTCAATTCGTTTCCGAAGGACGTTCAAGAGAAGCTCTTGTTAGTGCTGGGCGAGCAACCATAGATTGCTTCACCACAGAACAACGAGCGAAGATAGCCACGATCTGCGTAAGGTGCTGAATTGGGATAATGGCTTCGGCAACGATGACCAGCGTCAGCAGGTACCTGCACTTTGGCGCGCGTATCAGAGGTTCGCTCCGACTGATCCGATCGAGCGCGAGGCCTGGTTATTTACTGAATCCTGGGCCGAGCTGCCTGAGGGCGAACAGAAGGATTTGGACGCCAGAGATAACAAGGTAACTGCCGCACGCGACAAAGCCGCCAGAGAATCCTTGATCACGAACCCTTTGAGCGAGTCCTCGATTTCGCCGTCAAAATTCCTAACGCTTGGACTCTCGGTTTTGCGATTGGGCGGGTCGTCCGCGATAAGGCTGAAGACGCTGCGCTCCTTAATGCGATGATTTCAATCGCTGAAAAGTGCCCAGCTGTAATTTGTGGCTACGCGGCGAGCCGTGTTGCGAACCTGGACCAGAATGGATTGATCAGCAAGTCGCACGCACGAAGAGAGAAGCTAATTATACGCCGAGATGTGCGCATCGTTGTATTTTGGCCGCGAAGAAAGCGGTGAGACGTGGGCTGCCGTCGCATCTCCAGGAAGAAGTCGAAAGCGTATATTGGAAAACCGCCAGTGGTTACTCGCGGACAGCGAGAGAAGAAAGTTAACCACTGAGGACGGAGACACGGTCGAGGAAAAGAGAGCGCGCTTGGATGGCCGGCAGCCCCGACGTTCTCATTCCCAGCGCATCGCTCCGCCAATTACTTCAGGAACTTCTCGTAACGGAACATCGAGAATCTCTAGATTCGAACGTGACGGAATTCTGGCTTGGTCACGTGTTCAGCAACTCTACAAGCAGAACGAACTTTCGATCGAAGAGTTGGCGCGCCTGGAGTGGCCATTCGCGCAGCTGTTCCGCGACATCACCAAGCAATACACGAACGCCCCGATGGCGTTGCACCAGTCTCTGCAGAAGGATCCTTCCTTCTTTGCTCAGTTGATTTCGTTCGTACACGGTAGGGAGGACGATATTCCGGACGCGAGCACGGAAGGAATAGATGAGACACATATAAAACGGGAGTAATGAGTAAAGTATGGGATTACTTGGTAATAGAGGAGGCAAGTGGAGGAAAGGGTGGTGAGCTGGATATTGAGGATGCAAAAATGTGCAGAAATGAGTGGGTGAAGGGAGGTGATATCTACATGGATTGCACTAGCATGCTGGCGGTGAGGCGCTTGGCTCAAGAGTGTGTGCGGAATGTAGTAGAGCGTCTCGCGAATAAAGCGTCGAAAAACACATTTGCAATGAACTGTATAAAGTCGCGGAGTTGTATGAGGGAGTTGGAGGAGGCGGCAAAAGGAACGCGATCTAGGGGATAGGTACAAGGCTATGAGTGAAAAGCTGAGGGCGAAATGGCGCGCACCAGCGCGTTGTTACGGTCCATGTCTGAGATCTACTACGGCAGGCAAGGAGAGAAGACATCGATTCAGATCTCGAAGACTTTTCGGATGTAGCAACATCCGGCACGGCGGAGAGCTACGTTCAATCAATGTGGCTAATCGACTCGCCTCACTCTCCTCATCCGCGCTGCAGGACTGCAACTGAATGTAATTCCCAACCACGGAACACGAGCGAAAAACGATGCGGTCATCTTCTTCTTCCTACCTTGGTGTCTCTGTGCCTCTGTGGTGACCTCTGCTCTTATTTCTCCAGTTCCCACTCCACCAACGGCAGCCGATCGTTGCCGAAGAACATCACGCCCTCGACGAAGATCGTTGGCGAGCCGAAGCCGCCGCGCTCGATGAGCTCCTCGACGTTGTGGCGCAGCATATCTTTGTATGCCTGCGCGTTGATCTTCTCGAAATATTCCTTTTCGTCGAGACCCACCGCGCGCACGATATCGCGCAGGACGTCATCCTGGCTGATGTCGCGATTGTCGCCCCAATACGTCTCAAACACGCGGCGCGAGTAGGGCGAAATCTTCTGATGCTTGTGGGCGACGAATGCCCCTCGCATCGCCTTCACCGAGTTGACCGGGAACACGGTCGGACTACCGATTTTGATTTTGTAAAAATTCGCCCAGTCCTGCAGGTCCTTGCCGTAGTAGCGCGCCTTCACCTTCACCGGCCGCTCGCGGCTCTCATACACGGATGGATTGACGGTGTTGAAGAGGCCGCCGACCAGGATCGGCTTCCAGATCAAATTAGCGCCGTGACGTTTTGCGACTTCCTCGATCTTCGTAAACGCCAGATATGTCCATGGACTCGAGCAGTCGAAAAAGAATTCCAGTTTCTTCGCCATAGCAATTGCTCCCGCCTCACCCTCCCATTACTCGATGAAACAGGGCAAGTGAAGCGCAGCTTCTCTTTGCTTCAGCCGCCGGCCTCGACGAGGTCGGCCCGCACTGTTCCGATGAACGCTTGGGATTCCGCGCGCAGCGGCAGCCGGCGTTCATCGGCTGAAACCCAAATCACCGTACCGGTGGCGGATTCGCTCAGCTTCCCGTCGCTCTCGTAATCGACCTCGGGAACCACCCGATAAGCGTCGAAGGTCCCCAGCGGCGTCGTGATCTTCTCGCGCGCGGCGACTTTCAGCTCGAAGATGTAGCGCGTGCTGCCGGTGAAGACATCGATCGCGTAATGCTGACCCGGCGCCATCGGTAGCGACAGGGCAAGCATCGCGCCCGACAGCGGCCCCCATGGATTGGTCGAAACGAAACGCTTGACCTGCTGACCGCGGTGATTTTGCTTGACCAGCGTGACGACGCCCTTGCTGCGATCGAAATCGGCCTTGAAGTCGTTGAGGCGCTTGTTCTCGTTCTGACGGATATACATCTTGCGCGATATCAATGACTGATGGTCGACGTCTTCCGCCAGGTAGTCGCGCATCTTGAAAAGCACATCGGCGAATTTGTTGGTCTCGACCCAAACCTCTGCGGACCAGCGGCCCGGCTCCTCCTTCTTGCTGTGAAGTTCGACCCGTGCTGAGGCAACCGGAATCCCGATCCATGAGGCCTGGAACACCAGCTTTTGGCCATCGTGAAATGGGACACTGTCCGCCCTGTATGCGGGCGGCTCCGCGATACCGTCGGGAAGCGTTTTAGGCGCGGGCGCAGCCTTGAGGCGAACCGGTACAAAAGCGGATTCGCCGGAATTGCGAGGAGTCGCAAGGTTCATAGCCAAGAATAGAAAACCCAGCGCCAATGCTGCGAATTTTGGCGATCCGGTGAATTTTCGGATGACTGGTGGATTAAGCAAATAAAGGCGCTCTCAGGGCTATCTTCACATCATTGACGCTATTCAGATGCCGTTACTTGCAATGACATGGCAGTTTGCCAATAATTCTCGCTAATTCCGGAGGCTGGGGAAATGTTTAGACTTCGATTAGCTGTTGCAGGCGCTATTGTCATTGCTGCGTTCGCCCTGCCGAGCGGTGTCCATGCCCAACAGATGAGTTATGGCGGTGCGGGATTGGGCAGCGCACTGGCCAACGACCCCTACTCGCATCAGAGCAACATGCAAGCGGGCATCAGCGACATGAGCAAGCGCATCGAGTCCGAGTCCTCCTTCAAGATCATTAAGGATGTGAAGGTCGGCCTCAAAGATGCCGACCCGAATGCGCGGGTGCAGGAACTCAAGAAACTGCGCGACCTCGTCGACCCGGAAGTCAACAAGATTCTGATGGATTCGCTCTCCGACCCCGACATTCGCGTCAAAATCAAAGCGATCGACCTGCTTGGGGTTCGCCAGGCTAACGAAAGTGTCGCGCCGATATCGCAATTGCTGTTTCTCCGCTCGACCGAGCCGCTGCTGAAGCTGCACGCGGCCGCCGCCTTGGGGCGCATCGGCGATGCACGCGGAACTATCCCGGTGATGGAGTATCTGGAGCAGGAGACCGGCGCGGGTGACGACGATCGCGCGCGCGGCACCGCGGTTTTCGCGCTCGGTGAGATCGGCAACGACAAGGCGACCGAGCTTCTTTCCTCAGTGGTCGCGAACGACAAAAGCGACATGGTGCGCCGGCTCGCCCAGGAAGCAATCGAAAAGATCGATGGCGAGCTGCCCAGTCAGCATTCCACCCAACTCGCCGCCGAGAAGTCGAAAATGGTTGAGCCTACCGACGAGAAACTCGCCAAGCTCCGCGAGTTCGACACCAAAATGCAGGAGATGGAGCGGTAGCTTCCAAACCCGGCCTTCTTCCCGAAGCGATCGGCAACTTTTAAGTCGCGGTCAGCGCGACGAAGGCTCCATCATGCAGGCGTGGCACCGCGCTGCTGCCGTTTAGCTGCGACGCCCAAATCACATCATCCGAGAATCCCTTGCGCATCAGTTCACGTCCCGATGAGCATTCGAGCAGCAGGCGCTGAAGATCTTCGCGCGAATCCCTGAACACTGCGAGCGCCGCGGAAGCCTCAGGCGACATCTTCGATGAACCGAGCGCATGCACAATTGCTCCTGCACCGAGCATGTCCTCGAACGACGGCCGAATCGAGCCGTCGCGCCGCCATCGTTCTCCGGCTGCGATAACAGCGACGGGCGGGCCTATCGCAACCGCTGCTGCCGCCACCGCGTTGGCATTGCGAAGACATCCCGCGAAGACTTCCGCGCCGATACCTGCGGCGGCGAGCGAAACCTCTGCGCCGTTGGGCGACGGCAGAAGTATTTTCATTCCAGGAGTCGCCGCTTCCATCGAGACCGGCGACAAGGAGAGCGGATGCTCGGGGGCTTGCATCCTGACGACGAACTGCGAGCACCGCGCCGAGGCCGGCGGCGAACGCGGCAGCGGAATCATCGCGCCATCGATACGGATAAACAATCGCGCCGCGGCTCACGGCCGCATCGACGGCGGTGGTAAAGCGCAGGATGTCCACCACGACAATCGCGCGCGCCCCGCGTCCGATCGCTTCCACCCCATGGATGCCCCATTCGAAGCGCAGGTCGAACTCCGATTGATCGAACTCCATGCGCTATGCTCGTGTCAGCCAGTCGCCGGCGAGGATGCCGTCGCCGCACCATCTCGCGTTCACGACCATCGCGCGTCCATTGACGATCACGTGCTCGATGCCGACCGGCGCCGTCTCCGGATGCGTAAAGTCAGCCGCGCATGAAATCGTGTCGGGATTGAACATGACGATGTCCGCCGCGTAGCCCTCGCGAATGAGGCCGCGATCGCCCAGGCGCATCTTCGCCGCCGCCATCCCGGTCATTTTGTGGATCGCGCTTTCGAGCGATAGCAGGCCCATCTCGCGCACATAATGCCCGAGGATTTTCGGATACGTGCCGAAGCTCGCGGGATTCTGATGCTGATGCGAGGTCAGAATCGTATCCATCTCGAACATGTTGAGCGGATGCGCCATCGCGGCGCACAACGTCTCCTCGTGCGCGTCGTCACCGCTATAGAGATGCATCATGACGCGGGCGCGTGCTCCGCTTTCGCGTGCGATGGTCAGATACGCCTCAACCGGATCAAGCTTGAGGCTTTCGGCGATCTCGCCGAAGAATTTTCCTTCGAGATGCGCGTAGGCCGGGTTCGCGGCCCACATCAGTTGCGCGCCCTCCGCGATAAACGCGCTGAGCGGACGGAAGCTATCGCGCAGCCGCGCCCATCCGTCGGCGCTCTTCAGCAACTCGACCAGGCGATTCTGCGACCACGCGGGAAAAATCACGCGAATCGTCGTGTTGCCGCCGGTGTACGGGAAAGTATCGAAGGTCACGTCGACGCCGTCGTTGTTGGCGGCCGCGATATCGGCAAGAACCTCGTTCACGGTCGGCCAGGTGCGGCGTCCGACGAAGATCAGATGCGAAATCTGCAACGGCGTCTTCGCGCGGCGCGCGACCTCGACCATTTCGCGCACGGCGAGCAGGTTGTGCACGACATTGCTGTCGAAGAAGAGCGAGCGCGTCGAGTACGCGCGCAAATGCGAGGTGATGATTCCTCCGGCGCGCCCCGCCACCTCGGCCAGCGCGCCAAGTTCCGCGGGCTTCGCGATCATGCCGGGAAAGTATCCGAGCCCGCACGAGACGCCGACCGCACCGTCGGCCATCGCGCGCTCGAGCATCGCCCGCATTTCGTCGAGTTGAGAAGGCGACGGTTCGCCCGGGTCGGAGCCCATCACCGACAACCGGATGCTGCCGTGACCCGCGAGATGCGCGACGTTCATCGCGAGGCCCTGGCGTTTCAGATGCGCGCCGAACTCCGCGACCTCGCGCCATTGCCATTGGAACGGTCGTTCAGAAAGCATCTGCGCCGATGCGTTGAGCATCGTCGGCACGATCGGGACGGATTGGCGCGGCGGAAAATCCGCAGTTGCCGCCGACAAACGTGGTCACGCCCTGCATCAGGAACGGACGGAGAATCGCGGCGTGCTCGGGAATCGGAATCACCCAGTCCGAATGCGAATGCATATCGATGAAGCCGGGCGCGACGATGAGTCCTGTCGCATCGACCTCGCGCGCGGCAGTGGCCTGATGCGATTCTGCGGGCGGAATCAGTTTGGCGATTTTTCCGCCATTCAGTGCGAGGTCGGATTTGATGCGCGGCGCGCCGCTGCCGTCGACGATGGTGCCGCCCCGAATGATGAGGTCGTATTCCATGATGCGGGAATCTTCCCGCGCGCCGATTGTGATGGCAACCTCGCGCGCGCCATCATCATGCGATGGAAGCTGTCGAAGTTCTGGGCGTCGAGCATATCGATGTGACGGTCAACGACCTCGCGCGGTCAGCCGCCTTCTATGACAAGGTGATGCCGGCGCTCGGTTTCAAGCGGCTGCCCGACAACGATCGCAACAACATCCGATGGGCCAACGCGCACATCAGCTTCGCGATTCGTCCTGCGGCGGATTCCGCGCGCGACGCCGCATTCAATCGCTATCGTGTGGGCTTCATCATCTCGCGTTCAAAGCCAAAAGCCGCGCGGCGATCGACGAGTTCCATCGCTTTCTGTTGCGCGAGAACCTGCCGATCCTCGATGCGCCTGCGGAGTATCCACAATACGGCCCAAATTATTATGCGGTGTTCTTCGCCGATCCCGATGGCATGAAGCTGGAGCTGGTCCATTTCCCATGGGGATACTGGCGCACCGTCCAGCGCGACGGCTCCGACGATCGCCCGCGCTACGAGCGCAAAAAGAGCTAGGCCGCACCCGCTATTCGACCCTGGTCCAGACCTGGGTCGCGCCGAACATTGAAAGGCCCACATAGCCTCGGACGCGAAGCGTCTTTGAATCCTCGAGGGTGAGATTGCAGGAGTAGTTCTTACCGTTGTTCGGATGTAGGTAGATGGTGCCGTCCTTCCAGGCGTTAAGGAGCTTCGCCGTCCGGCACGAAATCGCTCAGCAGCGGCATCCGAAGAATCTTGCGCATGCGCAGGCTGGGATCAGGATTGTGGGAATCCCGTGCATCTTTCCCGTCTTTGCCCAATGGCTGCCTGAGCCAGACAATGGTTCCGCAAAGTTTACCGCCGCAGTCGTGGATCTGAATGTGCGCCTTGCCGTTTTCGGTCGCCCACACTCCGATTGGACTCGGCTGAGGTTGGGTCGACGCAGCTTGAGCGCCCACTAACGCTGCGATTGCCAACCCGGCCGCTATGATCGCGAACGCAAATGCGGTGAGCTTTCCAAATGCATGCTTCATCAGAAGAAGGGGTTGTTCTCGGCCTTGTCGATCTCCAAGCACCGGATTCAGGTCCTGATCAACCCGGTTAAAGCGGCGTGTTGGACTGGATGATTGGGGAAGATCTTCGCAAGCTGCTCATCCTGCAAGCCCATGTGCGATTTGAGGATCGTCGCAAGCGGATCGCGGAAATCAGTCGTCACCGCGAGATCCCGCTCCTGATAAAGATCCTCCGTCGATAGCCCGGGCCATCGGCCATAGACTTTCTGACCGCGCACCGGACCGCCCATCACCCACATCACGTTGCCATGCCCATGGTCGGTGCCGCCGTTGCCGTTCTGATGCATCGTGCGTCCGAATTCCGAAATCACGATGACGACTGTGTCGCCATATGCGGGCCCGAGCGCCTCGGCGAAATGCGCGAGGCCCTCGCCGAGCGGCTTAAGATGACCGGCGAGCTGGCCCGACGCGCCGCCCTGATTGACGTGCGTATCCCATCCGCCGAGCGCAAGGAATCCGATGCGGATGCCGGGGTCGCGTCGAATCAGCTTGGCGAGGCGATCGGCATCGTCGCTGAAACCGTTCGGGCTGGGCGCGCCGGCGTTGGCCTCTTTCATGTCCTGCTCGAGGTCCGACATCAGATGCGCGCGCGCCTCGCGTCCTTCCTTGTAGGTTTTGCTGAGCGCGTCGCTGCCGTCATACATGCGATCGAAAGCGCCCTCGACGACGGGCCGATCGAGCGACATCGGACGTTCGGCCGCGCGTCCCAGCGGCATGTTCGCGACCGCCATCCTGCCGGCGAGAATGCGCGGCACCGTCGCGCCGAGGCTGAGCGCTTCCGTTGGAGTATGAGCACCGGGCATCACGGCGAGCGTGCGATTCAGCCAGCCGTCGTTGGTCGATTTGATTCCCGGCGTGCCGCTCTCCATAAAATCCTGCGCATCGAAATGCGAGCGGGTCGGGTCGGGCGAGCCGCACGCATGCACGAAGGCGAGGGTGCTGTCTTTCCAATACGGCATCATCGATGCGAGCGCGGGATGTAATCCGAAAAATCCATCGAGGTCGAGCACGCCTCCCTCGCCGCCGCGCCCGCCGATCGCGATGGTCGGGCGCGCGTCGTAGTAATTCGGCTCGCCATGCGGCACGACGACGTTGAGACCATCGACGGCGCCGCGCAGGAAAATCACGACGATACGTTTCTTGCTGGAGTCGCCTTCGAGCGCGCGGGCTGCCCAGGAATTGGGGCCAAGAAGGATCACGCCGGAGGCGGAGAGGAGTGCGGCGCGGCGGAGGAATTCGCGACGACCAATTTGACCTGGCCCTTCAGCCAGACCTAACCCCTGACCCCTTCCCTTTAGGGGAGGGGAGTCAGAGAGTTCACTTTTGATGTCGTGGCTCATGAAACCTAACCCCTAACCCCTTCCCCGAAAGTGGAAGGGGAACAGAAAAAGAATCCGAACAGGGCCGTTGCGGCCCGCATCTTCGTCTGAACTCTGTGACTCTGTGTCTCTGTGGTTCACTCTGTATTTTCCTACCGCATCATGAATTCGGGTGCGCCCAGCACCATCGCGGCGCGAAGCTGCGGCGGTGCGGCCTCAATGGCGCCCTGCGTCTTCGCGGAGAATGCGTTCCCGAGCGATGCCACTAGCGCCGATGCGTCGAGCGGAGCCATCTTGCGGCCCGGCCGCGATGGGTTCGTATCCAGCTTGATGTTGGTGGTGCCCTTCTTGTTGAAGTAGCCGCGATTGTCACCGTCGCCATCCGGATCGAATGGCGGTTGCTCGAGTGGAAGGTTGCCGTTGCCGAACGCGGTCGCGAAGCTGAGGCGCGCCATCATCGAATCGGGATTCAGCCACGCGTCCTGAGTGTTCGAGTAGCCGTTGGGCGTCAGGCATCCATATGTGGGCATGCCGAGCAACTGCATGGTGCCCGCGAGCGGACGGGAATTCGTAACTAGCGTTCCGGCGGCGCGCACCGCCGAGATCACATACTCATATGGAGTCTTGTACTTCGCGCGGAAGTAGCGAGGGTCCCAAAATTCCTCGCTCGCGAACATTGTCGCGAGGACCTCGCGGATGTTGCCGTCGGTCTGCGTATAGCGCGACACCATCCGCGCGACGAGATCCGGCGGAGGCTCGTCGGCGACGAAATTCTGCGCGAGCTGATAGCTGATGTGCTTCGCCGTCGAAGGATGCCGCGCCAGCAAATCGAGCGCCTGCTCGACCTCGCGCTCGCCGCCGCCCTCGATGGTATGGCCGAGCAGCACCTTGCGGCTGAAGTCATGCCGGTCCGCATCGAAGTAGAACGCGGTGCCGCTCATGTAGGTCGGACGCGCGTTGAAGCGATCCCCCATCATGCGGCGACGGTAGCCGTACATACCGCCGAAGCGCTCCATGTCGCCCATCTCATCGGGACGTCGCCTGCCGCCGCCCTGCGGCGGAAGCCCCCATCCGGTGAGAATGTGCGCCAGCGCGATGACATCGTTCTGCGTATATCCGCCATTGACGCCGAGCGTATGCAGCTCCATCAGCTCGCGCGCGTAGTTTTCGTTGATTCCTTCGAACTTGCCTTTCGAACCGGGCGCGCCCGGCGCAGTGTTCTGCCAGTTATCGAGGTAGAAGAGCATCGCCGGATGCCGCGCGGTGGCGCCGAGCAAGTCGCGAAAGCGTCCCATCGTATGCGGCCGAATCGCTTCCTCTTCGAAGGACCCGGTCCAGACATCGCACAAACCTTTGCCCGCGAAGATGTTGAAGTGATTGAACCAGAACGCAGTCAGTACTTCCTGCAACTGGCGTGGACCTTCGATCGCGCGGATGATGCGCGCCTCGACGGCCTCGCGGATTACGATGCGCGCGCGCTCACGAAGCTCCTTTTGATCGTCCTTGTCGTCGGGATTCGCCTTGCGCTCCATCAGGATCGGACGCTGATATTCAACGAAGAGCGCCGCCGGCGTCATATGCAGCGTGCGCAAATCATGCACGCGCTCGACCAGCGACGATGAAATCTCAATGGATTCGGGATTCAGTTGCTGATGGATCCAGGCTTCGGTGCCAATCGCGCGGACATGCTCAAAGTCGCCGGGGCGCGGCCCGAATCCGAGCCGGTTGAGTGCATGAAGCGCGCGCTCGCCGTCCGTCAAGTCCCTTGTCTCACGCATCGTCCGGAAGCCCCATCATCAATACGCACCGGCACCATTGGCGATGCAAGTGGCCACTTGATAGGAAGAGCGGTCATGCGCGACGTGCACATCGTATCGGAGACCTATCCGCCGAAGGCTTGGACGGAAACCGTCGTTCGCGGGGTCGACCAGCACAACATCGCGGTGACGGGGCTGGCGGACTACTATCCGGTTGGATTTTTCGTCAAAGGGCATGGCGAAGAAATCCTCGGCGGACTGCTCGGCGATATCTGGGGCGGATGGATGCTGGTTGGCAGCCTCTGGGTGAGCCCTTCCCTGCGCGGGCGCGGCTACGGCGCCGAATTGATGGCGCGGGCGCATCAGTATGCTCTCGAGAAATCCTGCACCCATGCGTTCCTCCGAACCGGCAGCTATGAGGCCCGTCCTTTATACGAAAAGCTCGGCTATTCCGTTTACGCGGAATTGAAAAATCATCCGACGGCGCCGCATAACCGCTACTTCCTCAGCAAGCGCCTCGAGCCGAGCGATGGCGGCCCGCTCCACGTCAGAGATTTGGCCATCGTGAAGGATCCCTATGCTTCCAACGATGCGGTGCAGGTGGTCAGACAGGGCATCAGCTCGCATGCATACGCCGCGCTCGGCTTACCGGACGGCAAATGGGCGCCATTCAACTTTTTTCTGCGCGACGATGACGGCGAGATCCTTGGCGGCGCGCTGGGAAATTGCTGGGACGACTGGATGTACCTCTCTTTTCTATGGGTCGATCGATCGCTGCGCGGCAAAGGGCATGCGACGAAGTTGATGGCGGCGGCGGAAGAGCATGCGATCGCGAAAGGATGCGGCAATGCATTCCTCGATACCTTCAGTTTCCAGGCGCGCCCGCTATACGAGAAGCTCGGCTATCACGTCTTCGGTGTGGAGGAGGATCATCCGAAGGGGCATAGCCACTATCTGCTGACGAAGCGGCTCCAGACATCCAGACAAAACACCAAGACACCAAGATAGGAAAAGTGGCGCGAGAGCTGTAGGCGCATGATCAAGGAATCGTGGCTTAGGAATCGAGCGATCAGATGCGGGCCGCAGCGGCCCTTCACGAACGCCAAGGGAAGATCAAGGAGACAGAAACAGGCTTCTCGACCGCTTCCATCAGCTCCGACACAGCTAGATAATCATCTATAAAACTGATAGTGGACACTTCAGGATCGACTACGGGTGGAACTCGACCAGACCGCGCGCGTGATAGTCGATTGCGCATTTGCGGTGCACAAGGTCCTTGGACCGGGATGCCGCCTCCAAACTGCGCAGAGATCTCAAAGGAGGCTCGTTGTTCGAAGCGCGGACGTTCCGTTATCTGGTCGTCCTAGCCGGCATTTCCTCGTCGAAATTGCGCTGATTCGGTATAGGAAAGTGGAGCGTTACGCGCGGGCGCGGGCCCACGCTTGCAACTCCTTGATGCGCATGTAGCCGCCGCTGCCCTCGACGATGCCTTGCTTGCGCGCATCGTGGATGCAGTCGACCGGGCATAGCGGAACGCAGAAGCCGCAATCGATACATTCCTCGAGCACGATCGCGAAGCGTCCGAGGAAATCATCCTCGACCCGATAGATCGCATCGACTTTGCCGGGGCACGCGTGATCGCATGCGCCGCATCCGATGCAGCTTTCGTCGATGTAGTAATGTCCCGCCTTGTGCGCCATTAGTCGGGCCGTTCAATCAGGAAAAATGGTTCGGAACGTCGCCGACGCGTTGATGAATTCCTGCAAGCTCTGGTTGTAGCGGAAGAACATGTCCTTGCGCAGCGGATCGTCCGACCATACGCGAATCGGCGTACCCGGATGGCTCAGGTAGTTCAGCGTATGCGTCAGGTCGGGGCGGCCACGCCCGCGCGCGATGCTCTCGATCATTTCGCGCCAGGTGGCCAGCGTCGCATCGAGGGTAAAGTCGGCGCGCGCGAGGTCGGCCGTGGTCGCCTCGCGCACGTCGGTCGCTTCGAATTCCTCGAAAGTGATTTGCACACTCCACGGCTTGCCACGCAAGCCGCCGTCGAGCACGGTGAACACCGCGACGCAGTCGACGTAGCCGAGATGCTCGTTGCGCGCGCGATTGGCCTTCATCAATTGCGCGAGGCGCTCGAACCATTCGATCGAGGGGAACGCCACCGCATCCGATACGGACATTTCGGTCTGCTGCTCCATCATGCGCAACTCACCCGCAGTTCCACGGCATTTCGAGGGGAATCGTGCATCGCTCGCGACGCGCGAAGCCTGCGCGATCGCATCGCTGCAGATATTCCTCAACCGACATCTTCCAGAGCTGCCCCTGTCCTTCCATGCCCTGATCGATCTTGTCGAGTCCGCCGCCCAGCAGAATCGCGACCGGCTCGGCCAACGCCGCTTCGCTGAATGAGGTGAGGATGACCTGCTCGCCGATATCGGCAAACCGATGCATCTCCTCGACCGCCTTTTCGTGATCGGGCGCGTTGTCGAGATAGTTCTTCAGTTCGAGCACGCCGTAGGAAACGTGGCGCGCTTCATCCTGCAAGCACCGGCGGAAAATTTCCTTATCGACGTGCGTCTTCGCGATCATCTCGCCCGAGCGGAAGATCGACAGCACCAGGCCTTCGCCGAGCAGGTTGAGCAGGAAGGTGCCCATCGTATGAGTCGGCGCGTCGTAGATCGCCTTCAGCGCCCATTCGAAACCCGGCGATGCGTGCAGCAATCCGCCGCCCGCGATCGCGCGCTTGCGGAAGACCTCCTGATGGCGCGCCTCATCCATCATTTGCGTGACGATGAAGCTCTTCACCTCGAGGAAATCCTGCGGAATCTTGTACAGCCACTTGGCGGGAAAATCCCCCGCGACGAATTCTACTTCACTCAGAAATGTCGCGAGCTGGCAGGTCGCCTTTTCAAGGTCGTCTGGCAGCCGCTCGAGTTCGCTCCATGGAATATCGCGCGTCGCGTTCCACTGGCGCGCCTTCGCTTCCTCATACAGCGTGACGACGTTGTCGGCCCATGACTCGTCGCGATCGACCAGCGTGTAGTCATCGACGATCGGCATCTCGTCGGCATATTGGTCGCGCACCGATCCGCGCGGCGCGAAGGTCCGATTGGTCGCCGTCTGAGGAATCTTGCCGTAGCCGGGGACGTTGTTGATGTCGGTGTAGGTAAGCCCGCGCGACGACGGCTTCGCGCGCCGGCCCCACGCGGCATTGTCGGTATTCATCCAATGCAGCGAGTAGGAGCCCTTCTTCATCCGCTCGTTGTTGCGTTCGAGGATTTCCTGCCAGTGGGTGGCGTGCTCCTTGAACTCGGTTTCGTAACGCTCGACCGCCTCTTCCGTCATGGAGGAGGAAGCGGGCAGGGGACGCATGGAATCGACGCGGACGATTTCTGACATAGGAGAATCTCCCCGGGATTGGTATTTCCGCCTTTTAGTAAATTATTGATAGGAATGTCAATAGCGCGCTACTATGCGAAATCACAAGGTCGATACAATATCCCCAAGTCGATACGACAAGATGAGGAAGATGGCTCTCAAATCCACACCCTCGCGCCGGCGCGCCCGCCGCCTCGATCCGTCGGAACGCCGGCCGCAGCTACTCAAATGCGCGATGCGCGTGTTTGCGCGGCGTGGACTCGGCGCCGCGCGTCATTCGGAGATCGCGCGCGAGGCGAAAGTATCGGTGCCGACGGTGTTCTTCTATTTCCCGACGCGCGAGGCGCTGGTGAAAGCGGTGCTCGACGAGGTCGCGCGCTTCCTCACCGACATGACGGTGCGCATTCACGCAACGAACCAGCCGGCGCCCGACATCGTGCTCGCGCATGCGAAGGCCTTTGCGGATTCCGTCGATACGCATCCCGACTACGCGCGCGTGTGGCTCGATTGGAGCACGGCGATGCGCGATGAGATCTGGCCGCATTACCTCGAGTTCCAGGAAAATGTCGTCGGCATCATCGCGAATACGATTCGTAAGTGGCAGCGCGAGCGCGGAATGCCCGATGAAGAGGCGGAAGACGACGCGCGGTTGCTGGTCGGCTCGGCGCATATGATCGCACAACTGAAGTTCACCCGATGCGCGCCGGCAAAGGTCGATCACTTTCTGCGCACGCTGGTGCGCTCCACCCTGGCCGCCGGCAGTTAAACCGACTCTTCCTTAATCGCGTGGGTGGTCGAAAACTTTGACGCGGGTTCGTATAGCAACCTAGATCGGTTGGACCGTAGCATCGCCTACTGCCTGCTTCGGCGGCTTATCAGTCGGTTTAGCACCCGCAGCGATAACGGCTTCTCTTCGATTGTTAAGGCCGCGCTCAACGATATAGGCGGAGCCGGCAAGCGCAATCCATACGGCTAGAGGCGGGCTGTGCTGAACTAACGCCTTACTACTCTCAAATGCGGTTGCGATGCCGAACAACACTTCACAAATCCCGTACCGCAATTGATTGATCCGTTTGAACCAGTGGGCTCCACAACCGAGGAGAACGGTCACGATTGCGGCTCCCAGTTGTACTTCCTGGAGTCCGATCAATCCTAGTAGTTGCTTAAAAAAGGTTTCTTCCCGGAGCGCGAGAGTCTGCTCCGGTGAATAGGTCCACAGGTCAAAGAAAAAAATGACGGTTACAAATAACATCAGTCCCGATATTGCTGCCACTCGGCCGGCGCGACTTTGTGGCGCCGCGGTGTAATAGAAACCGAAGCCTATCAGGGCCATTACGGCAGCCTCTGTCATCGCCTCGACGACTGACATTGCGGAAAAGTCCATGACTCTTCCTCCTCGGTCAAAGTAATACGCGTCGATTTAGCGCAATGGCCACAGGTCCAATGAGAAAGCCGACGACGATCGCCTCCTGGTCCGATGATGGCGCAGATAAAGTTCACGCGGTGCGCGCGGGAGAAGGTCGATCACTTCCTGCGCACGCTGGTGCGCTCGATGCTCGCCGCCGACGGCTAGCCTTCGCGGGTGAGGAGTGCGGCGCGGGTGCGCGTGGGCACGCCTAGCTTCTGCAGCACGCGATGCACGTGGGTGCGCGCGGTTTCGAGTGAGACGCGTTGGCGCTCGGCAATTTCCTTGTTGGAAAGTCCCTCGGCGATCTGTCCCAGCACCGCAGTTTCGGTGGGCGTGAGATCGTATTGATCGGCAAGCATACCGAGCTTTACCGAATCGGATTTGCCCTCGCGTAGTCGCGCGATGACGTAAGGGTTGCCGCGTGCGCCGGGTGCGATGAGCAAATCGGCCGACGCGATCGATGGCCCGCCGTTATGTGGAAGCTCGAGACCCATTTTGGATGCGCGTCCGTTCCCTTCGCGCTGCGCCGCCGCGGCGAGCCGGCGCGCCTCGTCGCTCAATTTTATCGAGAGCGGACCGGCAGAACATCCAACGTCGGCAACTTGGCGCGCGCGATCCGATCGCCAGATCGGCCGGCCCTGCTGATCGAAAACCACTACCGGCTCGCCGATCAGCGTCTCGACCACCGTCTCGAGCATCCTACCTTTCGCGAGCGAGGCCTGGATGCGCGCATGACGACGCGCGGCGGATTGAAGTGCCGGCATCACCGCCGCCATTACCTCGGCCTCCGCGCGGGTGAAGTCGGTCTGGTCGGCACGCCGCATCATCAGCAGACTCGCCGCCCCGGGCTCGCCGAAAACCCCCGGCGTAAGGCGCAAGTTAGCGGTGTATTCGACGTGTTCGCGCGCGAAAAACTCGCGATAGGCACGGCTGCGATGCAATTCCTTGCGTTCGATCAGCTCGCTGGCGACGCGCACCACCGCGTCGTCGCGCCTGCCGACCCTCGCGTGTGGGTCGTCATGGATATAGCCGTGCCCGACATATTCGGACATCGCCCATTGTGCCTTGCCGATGCCGAAGGGGAGGCCGTCGCGGTCGAAACTGAACAGGATTCCGTCGCACGCGCCCACCGCTTCGGAGAGGGCGGGCAGCGCGTGGGACGAGAGTTCGTCGAGCGAGATCGCATCGGAGGCGGCAGCTGTGGCCGCTTCCAGCTTCCGCATTACTTCCGTTCGAGTTGACGATTCGCTTGGCATTTTCGCTCGCCAAGTATGCCAATTACACAGTTTCGATTCCATGTACACCGATCGGGTGACGACACGATTAACGCGCGGCGATATTTTCTCGCGTCGATCGACAACGGTGATGAGGAGTCGCGGGATGAAGCCGGGTTTTTATGCGGTCGCGGCGGGACTGCTGCTTGCGCTGGCGCGCGGGTGGTTTTGGATCGGAGAGCGGATGCGCGCGACGGGCGAGCGACGGCGCGGGTATCAGTTTTTTCTCGGGCTGATCGGACTTTCGATTTCGATGGCGGAGTTGGATTTCGGCACGTTTGAATATGCACCGCGCGCGCGATCGCACGACGGGGGAAGTTCGCCCTCTACCTCAATGAGCACTTTGTGCTCTACCTCAATGAGCACTTTGTGCTCGACGAACACGATTGGCTATGTGGCGAAACGCGCGCCGCGCACGCGACGCCTAGGCACCAAACTGCGCGCGCGAGACCCGGGTTCGCGGCCGCATCGGCGATCGGCATTCGGCGCCGAAAATCCTCAGCGCATCCGGAGGCTGAGGTGATGTCAGTTTCGCATACGCGATGAGGAATTTTCATCGCGTGGAAGGGAGGTCATTTGCAATGGAACAAAACAACAATCGCATCGAAGAAGTTTCGCTGTCGGAGCTCGCCGGACTGATGCAGACGACCGTGCCGCGGATCATCCGGTTGGTCGAAAATCGAGGCCTGCCCTCGCATCGCGTTCGTGGCGAATTGAGTTTTCGCCTCGATGAGGTAACGGCCTGGATGCATCGGCAATCGTTCGCGATAACGGCGCGCGAGCCGCGCCGAAGATCATACGACGTGGCGCAGGCGCATCGCGCCTAGACAACCTCCGTAACCAGGCCCCTGCAAGGCAATGCGGTTTGCGGGCCAAATTGAACCGCGTCGCCATAACCGAAGTCGCCGGAGCCGCCCCCGCTCCGGCGACTCATTTATCGACACGATCATCATCTGTGCCGCACTCGGGGTCGAGACGTGCTATCATAATGTTGCGGCGCCCGAATGGGCGCCGCCGTCGTTTCGGCGGTATCGCGATGCATGCGATTTTTACATAAACGAACCCACCAAGTACCTGAAAATAAAGGATTTTTGATTTGTCGCGGCATAAACGAAGCCACCGCGAGCATCGCGAGAATGGTCCTGAGGCTCGGCGAAGGACCTCGAACGCCACGGATTTCCAAGCTGCGAAAGGTTGAAAAAACAAACCCACTCGGACGCCCACGGAATAGTGAAAATGACGAAACGAAGCCAAATAACCGAGGAGAATCAAGGCATTCTTCTTTTTCGAGGCGTTGAAGAGTGGCGTTGAAGTGCTCGCGCGCGCCAACACCATTCGGACGGAAAATAAATCCGGCTGCACTCGTCCTGAAGGGGCAGAAACCGCACATGGTAAAATTCAAAATCGCAAAAACAAACCCATTGCGAGGGTCGCGAGCAGTGGTCCGGAGGCTCGAGGAAGGACCTCGAACGCGATACAGAGGTGCAAAAACAAACCCATTAAATCCGCTACCGCTCTCGCTTTTTGATGTGCGAGAGTAAGATTCCGGTTCGCAATAACACCATTACTGAATAGGACGAATCATCGATGGCAAGTGAAAGAGAACGGGAACTGCGACGCCGCCGCAAACGGCGCAAGGAAGTCCTCAAGGAACGCATCCGCGTCGCCCGCAAATCCAAAAAGAAGAAACGCGCGTAGGGACAAGGCTTATGGCATTCGAAACTCTACTCTATGAAGCGGCCGACCAGATCGCGACCATCACGCTCAATCGGCCGGCCAAAATGAATTCCTACACGCCGCAGATGGGCTATGAAATCAGCGAAGCCATCATGCAGGCCGAGGCCGACCCGGCCGTGCGCGTCATCATCATGACCGGGGCGGGCGATCGCGCGTTTTGCGCCGGCGCCGATATCGGTGGCTTCGCGCGCGATGTCAACGCTCGCGAGAGCGGCGGACATGCCGAATTTTCCGGCCGTCGCGGCGGCGTGCCGCTGCCTCCGCTGCCCACCCTCATGCGCAATCTTGTCGAAGCCGACCATCGCCGCCATCAACGGCTATGCGCTCGGAGTCGGGATGACGATTCCGATTCTGTTCGATGTCCGCATCGCGTCGGAGAACGCCAAGATGGGCGTCATCTTCGCGCGCGTCGGCGTGATGGCGGAGTTGGGCTCGACCTATTTGCTGCCGCGTATGATTGGCCTCGCGCGCGCATCCGAGATGATGCTGACCGGCAAGCAATACACCGCCGCCGAATGCCTTCAGATGGGCCTCATCAGCCAGGTCACTCCGCAGGGCAAGGTGCTGGAGAAGGCGAAGGAGCTGGCGGGCGAGATGCTCCAATGCTCGCCGACCTCGCAGGCGTTCACCAAGCGCGGGATTCATCAGGCGCTCGATGGGACGCTGGAAACCGCGATGCAATTCGAGATGTTCGCGCTGGAGAAGTGCTACGTCAGCGCGGAGCACAAGGAGTACGTGACGGCATTCATGGAGAAGCGGAAGCCAGATTTCTCGCGGGCGAAGAAATAGCGGCCATCCCCCAGCACTTGATTGCGTGCAGCCGCCGGACTAGAAATAGATAACTTAACGAGTCTCCTTTATCATCTTTTCAATTTGCGATTACGACGGCAATTCGTACGATTGAGTAGGGAAAATAAATACACAGAGGTAAATAGGACCATGGCAGTTCATATTGGCGCTGTCGCACCCGACTTCACCCAGGAATCGACCCAGGGACCGATCCATTTTCATGATTGGATCGGCAAGGACTGGGTCATCCTCTTCTCGCATCCCAAGGATTTCACGCCCGGTGTGCACCACCGAGCTGGGCGCGGTCTCGAAGCTGAAGCCGGAGTTCGACAAACGCCACATCAAGGCGATTGGCGTGAGCGTCGATCCGCTCGATTCGCACAAGAAGTGGATCGCCGACATCGAGGACACCCAGAACGTCAAGATGAACTTCCCGATCCTCGCCGATGCCGACAAAAAGGTATCAAAACTCTACGACATGATTCATCCGGAGTGGAATGACACGCTGACCGTGCGCTCCGTCTTCATCATCGATCCGAACAAGAAGGTGCGCCTCACGATCACCTATCCGGCCAGCACCGGGCGCAACTTCCAGGAAATCCTGCGCGTCGTCGATTCGCTGCAGCTCACCGATTCGCATTCGGTGGCGACGCCGGCGGATTGGAAGCAGGGCAACGACGTCATCATCGCGCCCTCGCTACAGGACCCCGAGGAGCTGAAGAAGAAGTTCCCCAAGGGATGGAAGGAGCTGCGCCCGTATCTGCGCGTCACTCCGCAGCCCGACAAATAGCGCTGCAAGACATCGTCGAGCGGACCTTAATCGGCAGGACGCAACGATTTCGAAACTGAGATACCCGGTCCTCGATGCGGGCCGGGTATTTTTTTTGAGCGGACCGCTTAGAGATTCGTCATTCGCTCGAGGTGTTCCGGGTAGCGCGCCCCTTGCACCGCGATCTTCGAGGCCGCGCTATCGATCTCACGTAGATCCTCCGAGGTAAGTTCGACGGCGGCTGCGCCGCTGTTTTCGTCGAGGCGCTCCAGTCTTCGGGTGCCGGGAATTGGAACAATCCACGGCTTTTGGGCAAGTAGCCATGCGAGCGCGATCTGGGCAGGTGTGGCTTTCTTCCGTTCTGCGATCTTGACGAGCAGGTCAACCAGGGTCCGATTCGACTTCCGAGCTTCCGGATTAAAACGAGGAATGCTGTTGCGGACATCGGAACTGCTGAACGCAGTGCTTTCGTCGATCTTACCGGTGAGGAAACCCTTGCCCAGTGGGCTATATGGAACGAAGCCGATTCCGAGTTCCTCGAGGGTCGGGATCACTTCCGCTTCCGGGCGCTTCCACCACAGCGAGTATTCGCTCTGGACCGCGGTTACCGGCTGGACGGCGTGTGCGCGACGGATGGTTTGCGCCGCTGCTTCCGACATGCCGAAGTGCTTGACCTTGCCCTGCGCAATCAGGTCTTTCACCGCGCCCGCGACGTCTTCGATCGGCATGTCCGGGTTAACCCGATGCTGATAGTAAAGATCGATCGCCTCGATGTTCAGTCGCTTGAGCGAGCCCTCGGCGGCCTGCCTGATGTGCTCCGGCCGGCTGATAAGGCCGACCGGCCCGTTGGGACCGAATTGGAACCCGAATTTGGTCGCGATGACCACTTGCTTACGAAGCGGTGCAAGAGCTTCGCCCACGAGTTCTTCGTTAGTGAATGGACCATAAACTTCGGCGGTATCGAAAAAGGTGACGCCGCGTTCGACCGCCGTGCGGATGAGGGCGATCATCTCGTGCTTATCTCCGGGCGCCGGGCCGTAACTTTGGCTCATGCCCATGCATCCGAATCCGATCGCCGAGACTTCCAGACTCTTTCCTAATTTGCGTTTCTGCATCATTAACTCCTCCGGTAGGTGATCGAAGAATCTAAAGAGCAGGGAGGCATGCGACTAGGTGGTAGAATTCGCATGAACTCATGAGGAAGATTCATGAATGCCGCGTGACAACCTCAATGACCTTTTTGCCTTCCTCGCGGTCGCGCGCGAGCGGAGCTTCACCAGAGCCGCTGCAAAGCTCGGGGTATCGCCATCTGCTCTGAGTCACACTATCCGTGGACTCGAGGAACGGCTCGGCCTTCGGCTGCTCACTCGCACCACACGGAGTGTCTCGCCGACCGAAGCAGGCGAACGCCTGCTTCAGACGGTGGGTCCGCGCGTTGAGGAAATCGAGGTCGAGATCGCGGCCCTAAGTGAACTTCGGCAAAAGCCCGCCGGCACCATTCGGATCACAGCCGGCGAACACGCTGCCGATACTGTCCTCTGGCCAAGGCTGGCTAAACTCCTGCGGGAATATCCCGACATCAAGGTCGAGATCGTCACCGACTATGGCCTGACCGACATCGTAGCCGAGCGCTATGACGCCGGTGTGCGTCTCGGCGAGCAGGTGGCCAAGGACATGATCGCGGTGCGTATCGGGCCGGACCAGCGCATGGCGGTCGTCGGGGCGCCGGCGTATTTTGCGAAGCGGTCATCGCCAAGGAAGCCGCAGGAGCTGACCGGCCACAACTGCATCAATCTGCGCCTCCCCACCCGCGGCGGGTTGTATGCCTGGGAGTTCGAAAAGGGTAAACGACAACTGCGAGTGCACGTCGAAGGCCAGCTCATCTCTAACGGGACGTCTCAGATGCTTAGCGCGGCGATTGCGGGACTCGGCTTGGCCTATGTGCCCGAGGACCTCGCGCAGCCCCATCTTGCGAAAGGCCGCCTCAAGAGAGTGCTGGAAGACTGGTGCCCGCCGTTTTCGGGCTATCACCTTTATTACCCCAGCCGCCGCCAACTCACCCCCGCCTTTGCTTTACTCGTCGAAGCGCTCCGCTACCGCCGCTCGTGAGCTTAAACCGATGGCATCTTGCAAAATGAAATATCCGGTCCTCGATGAGGGCCGGATATTTTCTTTATTGCAGGTCAGTAACGGGTCCGAACGTTCCCGACATTCTTCCCCTCCGGCAATGTCCAGGAAGCTCGGACCCGCTTCAGGCGCTTAAATCGTCAAGTCGCATCGAGTAGGGAGTATTTAGTTACTTCAACACGAATCGAATGGCAATGGTCATGAAGACCGCACCCAACCTGCTTGTGGTGCGTAATAAGGCAAACCTCCAGCGGCGGCAACTTCGCGATCACAAATCGACCGCGTACAGCCGCCACCTTTCGGGCACGCCTTTGAGCCGATGCATCCCGCGATCCTTGAACCGATGCGACGACTCCGCCACCAGGTCCCTGACCGCGCTGGAGACCAGCACCTCGCTCGCGCCCGCCTTGGCCGCGACTCGCGCGCCGATGTGAATCGCGACGCCGACGTGTTCGTTCCCGATCAGTTGGTACTCGCCGACGTGAAGCCCGGCCCTGACCTCGAGGCCCAGGGTGCGCACCGAGCGGCGAATCGCGCCTGCGCATCCGATCGCCTTGCTGGGCGTCTTGAAGGTCGCGACGATGCCGTCGCCGGTCGCGGCCACCTCGTTTCCGCGCGCCGCGCGCACCTCCTTGCGGACCTTGACATAGTAATGATTCATCACTTCGGACCAGCGACCATCGCCCATCCGCGCCGCTTTTTCGGTCGACTTGACGATATCGACAAACAGGATCGTGGCCTGCCTGCGATCGGCTTCTACGGTTTTTTGCGGGAGGCCGCGCCGAATCGGCACGCGCTCCAGCAGCCGCTCATATCGATGGCCCATTCTGCGCGTGATGGCCTTCTTCACGTAGGCCAGCGCGCGCTGCGCGGTTCGGCATTGGACGGTTTTATGCTGCGGCGACATCGTCCAGTAAATTTGCCGGCCGGCGCCGGTTCCGCGCACCTCAACCGCGCCCCACTTCAAAAAGACGGTCGCGCCGACGCGCCGCGCGCACCATGCCTTGGAGGTGTATCCGGAAACGTTGGAGTGATGCACCCCGATGCGGAGAAACTTCGCCATCGCCGACCCTTTGATCGCGAATGTCGGTCCGCATCGTAGGGTATGTCAAGCGGATATCCTCGCAGCCCACGCGGACGTTACGCAGCACTGTCAGTGACTGTCCCGATTTGCCGCCGCTCGAGCGCGCAGTCCCGAGACCGTCCGTTGCAAGGAGGGGTCGGGCTTCAGCGCTAGCGCATGGTCATAGGCGTCGAACGCCTGGTCGGTCTGTCCCTGATTGATGAGGATGATGCCCAGCAACTTCCACGCCTCGGGATTGCGAGGATCGCGTGCGATCGCCTCGCGCGCGAGGCTTTCCGCGCCGGCGAAGTCGCGATGCATGACCATCATTTGCGCGCGCCCCAACTCGACCGCCTCCACTCCCTCGGGAAGCTTCTCCGCGTGATGAAACGCCTCCTCCCGCTCGTCGGTCTTGCCGATGGAATCCGCCAGCTTCGCAAGATCGACATAGGCGGCCGGCGGCGCGTCCGGCAGCATCGCGAGCGCGCGCTTCAGTTCGCCCAGAGCCTCCTCGCCGCGCCCCATATCCGCGTGCACCAACCCGAGGTTGTAGAGATTCGCGCCGTCATCGGGTTCGATCTCCTGCGCGATCAGGAATTCCCGCTCTGCATCCTCCTTATCGCCGCGCGACTTGAGTGCGAGTCCCAGCCGATCGTGACAGAGCGAAGAGCGGGGCGACATTTCCACGCAAGTGCCGAACAGCGCGATCTCGTCATGCCAGAAGCTTTCGACATGAAACAGGCTCACCGCGAATGCGATGGTGACCGTCGCGCTTGCTACCGCGAGCAGCCGCCCCGATGGTTCGACACTCGTGAAGAATGAAACCGCGATGTCAGTGAGCGCGATGCACCATGCGACTGACGCCATATAGAGATAGCGATCCTCCACCAGCGCGAGCGGACTGAAGGCGCGCAGGTCGAGCACTGGAACCACGCTGATGGCAATCCACGTCGCCCAAAAGAGATAAGTCATCCGGCGAGCATCGCTCCACAGGGCGACCGCGACCGAACCGATCAGGCCGAGTAGCGCGAGTATCGGCAGGTAGAATTGCGAAGAGCCGGCCGACGTGACGATTTCCACCGGATGCACCGGGCCCGCGCGCCACGGCATGATGAGCATCATCGCGTAGGTGCCGAGCGCGCTGGGAATCGTCAGCCATCCCTCAGCCGGAGTCATCGGATTGGTGATGTTGAGGCGGGTGATGAAGCCCAGCACCTCGCGGCGAATTACGAGGTAGATCACGACTTCGACGAAGAACGGCGCGGTCGCGATTGCCGCGCGCACGATGCGGTCGCGCCACGGAGTCGCCGGTTCGGCAGCTATCAGCATGACGTATGCAACCAGTATCAGCGGAAACACGACTGCGGATTCGTGGCTGAGCAGCGCCATCGCGAACAACAACGGTGCGAGGACTCTCCATGCGCGCGTGCCATTTTCATTTCGAATGAAAAACAGGAACGCCGCGAGCTCGAACACCGCGCTCATCGGCAGCGGAATCGCGGTCGGCCATACCACCGCTTGCGCATGAATAGGCAGCACGCCGAACACTGTCGCCGCGATGATCGGCGTCCATTTGGAAACGCTGAGCGTGCGCGCGATCTCGAACACCAGGTACACCGCGATGAGATGCACCGCGACGATCGCCAGATGCCATCCCTGCGGCGTGAAGCCGAACAGATGATAGTTGACCGCCAGCCATACGTCCTGGAGCGGCCGATAGTACGCGCTCTGCGGCAGGCTTAGCGGATTGCGAAACCACCATGAGTCATTGACGAACGATCGCCACACCATCGCCCAGTCGCCGATGTAGCGATTGAGCACGATCATCTCATGGTCGTCATACACCAATCCGTTTTCGAGGCATCGGAGATAGACGAGCAGCGTGATCGCGAGCGCGACAAGCGGCGTGTCCGACAAGGTCGCGAGCGACCACAAGCGGCGCGCGGGCGCGCGCTTCGCCGGCACGGCCTCGCGGCGATCGACCTTGTGACGCGGCCTCTGACGATTCTTCTTCGAACTCAACGAATCAGAAACTTCCTTGGCGGATGCGCGCAGCATATCGTATGGTGCGCGAGGGATTCGATGTTCATTGCGATATCGTGTTGGCGTGCCGGCCGCGTTGCCATGCTCGCCTCGATGCTGCTGTGCGCGTTGGGGATTGTGAGGCCCGCGTTCGCGGCTGACGCGCAACCTCCCTTCCCGCTCGTCTACCAGGGCCGCGAGGCGCTGATTCTTCATCGCCTGCAGCTCGATCCTTCAACCCGAGTCGTCGATACCCTCAGTGAAGCGCGCGCTGCCGTCTATCAGGATCAACTCCCGCCGCCCGGGCCTCAATTCGACGCGCTCAAGGCGCGCATCAACGACGGCATGGGAATGGTGGTGGTCCTCGGCGCGGACGTCGATCCCGCGGCGCTCAACGCGCTGACCGATGGCGCCGTCGAACAAACCGGCACCGTTGAGGCGCCCGCAGGGGCCGACCATGCGATGGCGTCGGAGAAGCAAGCGGCGATCATCAGTTACGTCGGACCTCCCGACGATCCGATCGCAACCAACGTGAGTTGGAAATCTGCTGTGCGTATCCATGAGCGCAGCCTGCTCAAGGTTTCATCAGCGGCGACGGTGATGGTCGCGACGACGACTGCGGATCCGATTCGGCCTGCGACGCCGATCCTGCTCCGCGTGCGGCTGGGCAAGGGAACCATCTACATCTTCAACGTATGGTTCAAAGAGGGCGACCTCGCGGCACGCGAGCACAGCTATATCCGGATGCTGGCCGGCCCGCATGACGCGGAGAACTACGACTTCCAGCGCTTCTTCTTTTTCAACTGGCTGCTGTATGCGATGACGCGCGAGTCCGCCGGTGTGGCGCCGGTGCACTACGGGCATTGGGTCGCCGCGCCGGTTCCCAGTCCCCTCACGGTGGCGATGCTGATCGCCATCTTCGGCGGGACGTTGGCCGCGATCGTGATTGGCGTGTTTTGGGCACGGCGCTATAGCAAGCGGCATCCGGAGGCGGTCGAGCATTTCTATCGCCCGGGAGCATTGGTATCGAAACCCGCGTCGCTCGGCGCCGCGGCGATGCCGCAGGAAGCGCCTCAAGTCACCGTCGCGCACGGTGATCCGCGCTGGGAGATGGTCGGCTTCCATCGCCCGCTCTCCGGCTTCATCTACAACTACCTGCTGAGCGTCCTCGTGCTGATTCCGTTCAACTTCGTGGTCACGTTCTGGCTCGATCGCAACTTCATCAATCCGTTTCTGGAGGCACGCGGCGCCGGCAACTTGGTCGTGCAGGTGCTGCTGTTCCTCGGGCCGCTGCTGGACCTCGGCACCAGCCAGGCGATGATCAAGTACTATGCCGAATATCGCGTGAAAGAGCCGACCCGCGCGATCGCGTACATGCAGTTCTTCGTATGGTTCCATCTGCTGGTCGGAATTCTGGCCGTGTCGGCAATCGGATTGGTCGGTGCGTTGTATCTGCCGGGCACCGCGGCCGCGTATCTGAGCTGGTTCGTAATCCTCGACACGCTGGCCGCCTTCCCTCCGTTTTACACTTCGTTCAGCTCGCTGTTTCGCGCGCAGCAACGATTCGATTATGCGCAGCTCGAGGTCGCGCTGTTCTTCGGCATGCTTCCCGTTTTGCAAATGGCGGGCGCGATCGTCGGACGCCATTGGGGCCTGATGCATCCGATGTTCGGCGAAGGTATGGGCGTCGTGATGGGCTTCGCGTGCGGCTCGATCGTCGGCAATATCATGATCGGGCTGATCAGTTGCATCTTCTACGAGCGGATGGGGATGCGGCTGTTGACCATCATGCTCGCGCATTTCGATTACGACACGATGCGGGAATCGCTCGTGTACGGCGTCAAGCTGACCGCGGGCAGTGTGATGCCGTTTTTCACTTGGGGCACCGTGCCGGTCATCATGGGCGCGCTGCTGCCTAACTTCCTCGAGCTCAACGAGATCTGGCTGGTCGTTTACGGACTGACCTTCGGGTATCTGGAAACCGGCGCCGCGATTTTCGCCCAGATGATGCCGTCGATCTCGGAAAGTTATTCGCAACACATGATCAAGCTGACCCAGCGCTATATCGATCAGGGTTTGCGATGGGGCCTGATGGTCACCACCATGCTCGGCGGCGCATACATGGTGTTCTGCGCACCGCTCATCGAGGGATTGCTGCCGCCGCAATTCAGCCGCGCGGTCGGTGTGCTGGTCCTCATCCACACCTTCCGTCTGTTCGACTTCTTCGTGCGCGAACCCGATCAGGTTTTTCAGGCGGTCGGCCGCTCCGGAACATTCACGATTGCGGCCATCGTCGAAAACGCAACGCGCATCGGCCTTACCTGGCTGTTCATCAAGTGGTGGGGCTTCCACGGACTGTTCTGGGCGTTCGCCGCGTCGGGCGCGCTCAAGGCGCTGTTCGCGTGGCCGGTGATGGCGCGCTACATCATCGCGCCGGTCTTCAGCGTGTGGCAGTCGTTCGTCAGTCCCGCTCTGGCAGCGGTCGCGAACTACTTCATCCTGCGCGCGGTCGTCGCCTCGATGTGGCATGGACCGGGGCATCCAGCGAATACGTGGCTGGTCGTGATGACTACCCTCCTCGCGACCACGCCGATCTATTTGTTCATCAGTGCGATGCTGGGTTGGGACGATGCGGAGCTGCGCGAGTTCAAAGATGCGGTGGAACTGGTGCCGCCACCCTTCCTCGCCTTCGCGAAACTGATGTATGCGGTCGTGAATCTGGGCACGTCGCTCAGCCCGCTGCATAATCGCTTCGCGTCCAAACTCGATGTGGAGGCCTCGCGCGAAGCGGCCCTACTCACTGCCGCGAAAGTGGAGATGCGCTAAGACCTACCTAACCCCTAGCCCCTTCCCCTAAAGTGGAAGGGGGACCAGAAAAATCTTCCGCCATGGAGTTTCATCATGGATTTTCCCGAAGGCACTTTCACGATAGGCGGCGATCTGAAAGTTCGCCGCCTCGGCTTCGGCGCGATGCGCCTCACGGGCCGCGGGATTTGGGGACCACCCAAAAGCGAGGATGAAGCGATCCGCGTGCTGCGGCGCGCCATCGAGCTCGGCGTCAACCTCATCGACACCGCGGACTCGTACGGCCCAGAGGTTTCCGAGAAGCTGATCGCGAAGGCGCTGCATCCGTATCCGCCGGGCCTCGTGATCGCGACCAAGGGCGGACTGCTGCGGCCCGGTCCAGATCGATGGACGCCCAACTGCCGGCCCGCTCACCTTAAAGAAGCGTGCGAGGGCAGCCTGAGGCGCCTCAAACTCGACCGCATCGATCTGTACCAGCTCCACACGAACGATCCGCGCGTGCCGCTCGAAGACTCAATCGGAGCACTCGCCGAGTTGCGAGCGGCAGGCAAGATTCGTCACATCGGCGTATCTAATTTTTCGGTTCCCGAGTTGAAGCGCGCGCGGGCGATCGCGCCGATCGTGTCGGTTCAGAACATGTACAACATGAGCGATCGCAAATCTGATCCGGTCGTCGATCGTTGCGAGGCTGAGGGGCTCGGATTCCTGCCGTGGTTTCCGCTCGCGGTGGGCAACCTCGCGCGCGGCACTTCGCGCATCGACGCCATCGCGAAGCGCCACCATGCGACGCCCAGTCAGATCGCGCTGGCATGGCTCCTGAAGCGATCGCCGGTAATGCTGCCGATCCCGGGAACCTCGTCGGTCGCGCATCTGGAAGAGAACATGGCGGCCGCGAAGGTGCAGCTCAGCGACGAGGATTTCCGCGCGCTGGCGGGCTAGGCGATCTGTCCAGCAGACCTAGCCCCTTCCCCTAAAGTGGAAGGGGGAACAGAAGCACGCGCGAGCATTCGTGGCGTGTGCGAACGTTCGTTGCTCTTTCTGATTCCCCTTCCACTTTAGGGGAAGGGGCTAGGGGTTAGGTTTGCAGCGCGTCACGCGGCTTTCGGCGTGCGATCGAATGGCGAGGTGCCGATGATCTTTTCACGCTCGAGCGCTTCAATCTCCCCGTCCGACATCCCGAGGATTTCGCTGAAGACCTTGCGATTGTGCTCGCCCAACAGCGGCGCCGGACGATCGGCAACCAGCGGCGTTTCGGAAAAATGTTGCGCCACGCCGGGATACAGATGCGTGCCGATCACGGCGCGCTCGATCGGTACGTAAAATCCTCGTGCCGATAGTTGCGCATCGCCGAGGATGTCGGCGGCCGAATTCACCTGCCCCGCGATGAGGCCCGCCTCGATCAGCATGCGCGAGGCTTCCTCCGCGCCGCGATCCTTCAATGCGCGCGAGAGTTCCGCATCTAGCGCGTCCTCATTGCGCTTGCGATCCGATGCGGTTGCGAACCGCGAATCAGGCGCGAGGGCGCCGAGTCCCAGCGCGTCAGCCAGCTTGCGCCATTGCTCATCGGATTCGCACGCCAGCGCGACGAATCCCGAACCGCATCCATAAATCCCGTGCGGCGCATGATCAGGATGCCGATTGCCGCGCGATTTCGGCACCTTGCCGGTCACTTCGTATTCGACGATCGCCTCGCCGATATAAGGAACTACAGCCTCGACCTGCGCCAATTCGATGTGCTGCCCGCGCCCTGTATCATCGCCGCTCGCGCAGCCCGACCAGCACCGCGAACAGCCCATTGAGACCCGCCGACGGATCGCCGAGCGCATTACTCAAGGTGTAGGGTTGTCCGCCATCGTGATATCCCACCAGTCCGGTCACGCCCGAAACCGCCTCAATGGTGTTGCCGTAGCCGCGCGCGTTGCGCTCGGGACCTTCCGCGCCGAACGACGGCATCGAGATCATCACGAGGCGCGGATTGAGCGGCGCGAGCACCTCCCATCCGAGCCCGAGCTTCGGCATGACATCGGGGCTGTAATTTTCGATGAGGATGTCGGCGGTCGCGACGAGTCGCTTCACGATTTCGACCGCGCGCGGATTGGTGAGGTCGAGCGTCGCGCCGATTTTCCCGCGATTGGCGGTGTTAAACGGCGCCGAGCGCTCGATGACCTGCATCTCGGGCGGACCCATCGAGAGCGAGCCGCGCCACCAGTCGAAATGCAGCGTGTCCTCGATCTTGATGACCTCGACGCCCATCTCGGCCAGCAGCTCGCCGAGCAGCGGCCCGGCCCATCCCATCGAGAGATCAATGGCGCGGAGTTTTCCTTCGACGATTGTCTTCATACTGTTCCCGCCGCTTGCAGATCCTGAAGTTCGCGATCGCTTAGGCCGAGCCGTCCGCACAGAATATCGCGATTATGTTCGCCGAGGCGCGGCGCGGGCCGCGTCGGTTCCGCGCGATGCGATCCCATCCGCAGCGGCGCGCCCGGAATGCGGATGCGGCCGAGCACCGGATCATCGATGGTCTCGAAATATTTGCGCGAGGTGAGTTGCTCCCATTCGAGCAGCTCGGCGACGTTCGGAATCCAAACCATCGGGATCGCGCGCGCCTGCCCCTCGCGATGCAGCCACTTGCGATCGTGCGCGAGAAAAAATTCCTCGACCATCGCGAGCCACGCATCGTTGTTGACGTAGCGCTGCAAGGCCGTTTTGAAGCGCGGGTCCTTGATCAGCTCCGGCTTGCCCATCAGCTCGCAGAGGCTTTCGAATTGTTTATCGGTGACACACTGCACCCCCGCGTATCCGTCCTGGCACTTCAGCGTGACGATCATGAATGGGCCGACGGCGAAGCGTTTGCCCGCGCGCTCGCGCACCACGCCGCTATACTGAAAGCCGACCGGCTCGTAGATCATCGTGAGCGCGGCGGCTTCGAGCAGCGCAACGTCGACATGCTGGCCGTGACCGAGCGTGAGGTCGCGCGCGAGCATCGCCTGCAGCGCGGCGATCGCTCCCAACACTCCGCCGATGTATTGCGCGAGCGAGCCCGGCGGCGTCAGCGGCTCGCGATCCTTTTCTCCGACCGGATAGGTCCATCCGCCGCGCGCGAACAGCACGAGGTCGTTCATCTTCGCATCACGATCGGGACCGTCGGCGCCAAAGTTCGATATCGACACGACTGACAGTTTGGGAAATCGCTTGATCAAATCCTCCGACGCGAGCCCGAGACGCGCGAGAGTGCCGGGCGCGAAGTTTTCGATGAGCACATCGGCGCCATCGAGCATCCGCATCAGCAACTCGACGCCGCGCGGATGCTTGAGGTTGAGGGTGACGCCGTACTTGTTGATGTTGAGGAAGGCGAAGCGCCCACCGCGATCGCCGTTGGAACTTCCATTGCGATGCGGTCCCGCCTTGCGCGCAGCCTCACCCCAAGGCGGCTCAACTTTGATAACGTCGGCGCCGGCCTCCGCCAGCAACCGCGTCGCATACGGACCGGCGATGTGATGAGTGAGATCGACGACGCGCGTGTTGCGCAACGATGAGTACCGCATTGCCCCAAGTCCCCACGTCATCTCACTAGAGACAGCCAATCGCCGTCAAGCGAAAAGACCGGTGCGCGTACCGGTTTTTCCATCGCTTGTCGGCATCGATGGCGACGCGCTAATGACACTTCATGCGCCGTCATCGTCGAGGCGCGATGGAGGTTCGTCATGAGTAGCGTGCTCGAATTGGAATCCACTCCCGAAATCCAGGACCTGCGCAAGAAGATCGGCGATTTTCTCACCGAGTTCATCTATCCCAACGAAAAAATTCTCGATCGTTACGACGACACCTCGCGCAAAACGATGAAGTCGATCCAGAACGAGGCGAAGAAGCGCGGGCTGTGGGCGCTCGGACTTCCCAAGGAAATCGGCGGCGGCGGATTACCCTTCATGCACTATGTCTTTGTCAACGAGATCGTCGGGCGCAGCGAGTTCGCCATCGCGGGACTCGGAACCCATTCGGCGCAGGACGCGACGATGCTCTACTTCTACGGCAACGCCGAGCAGAAGAAGCGATGGCTCGCGCCGCTGGTCAACGGCGACATCTATCCGTGCTTCTCGATGACGGAGCCCGAGGTCTCAGGCGCGGACCCGACCGGGCTGCAAACGCGTGCGGTGCAGGACGGCGACGAATGGGTCATCAATGGGCACAAGTGGTTCACCAGCGGCGCCGACCGAGCGGCTTTCGCCACCGTGATGCTGGTGACGGAGCCGGATGCGTCGACCTACGACAAGTTCAGCATGATCATCGTTCCGACTGACACGAAAGGCTTCAACATCATTCGGCCGGTGCCGGTGATGGGCGAGACGGCGGGCGGGCATTGCGAGATTCGCTACGAGGATTGCCGCGTGCCGCTGACCAACCTGCTCGGGCCGCGCGGGCAGGCATTCAAGATCGCGCAGAAGCGGCTCGGCCCCGGACGCATCTATCATTGCATGCGATGGCTGGGGCAGGCGCAGCGCGCATTCGAGCTGATGTGCGAGCGGGCGCTCTCGCGCAAGACCTTCGGCAGCACGCTGGCGGAGAAGCAGACGGTGCAAAACTGGATTGCCGATTCGGCAGCCGAGATTCAGGCGGCGCGTCAGCTCACGCTTAATGCGGCGGCGAAAGTCGATGCCGGCGATGAGGCGCGCGTCGAGATTTCACTCATCAAGTTTTGGGGCGCGCGCGTTCTTCACAACGTCATCGATCGCGCGATTCAGGTGCATGGCGCGCTTGGCGTATCGGAAGATACGCCGCTGGCGAAGATGTATCGGCATGCGCGCTTCGCGAGGATCTACGATGGTCCGGACGAGGTGCACAGAATGGTCGTGTCGCGGCGCATCTTGAAGGAGTTCAAGGACGGGCGCAAATACGACTTCGGCCGCGGCGTGAGGTCGCATGGATTTAAGACGGAGCTGTAGCTTGAGCAAGAATTTTAAGGGCGCCCGGCCCTCGGGAGGCTGCGATGGAGATTAAAATTCGTCCACTCGTGGAGCGCGATCTGGCTGAAGCTGACCGAATCATAAGACTCGCCTTCGGCACCTTTTTAGGTTTGCCGGACCCGACGAAGACCTTCGGCGACAGCGACTTCGCATACACGCGTTTTCGCGCCGCTCCGGATTCGGCCTTGGCAGCGGAGGCTGATGGAAAGCTCGTCGGATCGAATTTCGCCACGCACTGGGGAAGTTTCGGATTTTTCGGACCGCTATCGGTAGAGCCTCGCCTGTGGGAGCAAAAGGTCGCACAGCGTCTGCTCGAGCCCACGATGGAACTGTTCAAGAAGTGGGGATGCCGCCATACGGGACTCTTCACCTTCAGCCACAGTCCGAAGCATGCGGGGCTTTATCAAAAGTTCGATTTCTGGCCGCGCTTCCTTACTCCTGTAATGTCGAAGGAGATTCCGAAGGGAACGCCGGAGCGGAGCTATGCACGATTCTCCGAGCTTCCCGCGGACCAGAAGCCGCAGGCGCTCATCGCATGCCGCGAGACGACCAGCGCAATCTACGAGGGGCTGGATGTCTCCAGAGAAATATCCGCGGTCGACGCTCAGGACCTCGGCGAGACGATTTTGTTACTCGACGGTTCGAGGGTATCGGCGTTCGCGGTATGTCATACCGGTCCTCGTACGGAGGCTGGCAGCGACGTTTGCTACGTAAAATTCGGCGCCGCGCGTCCGGGAGAAGCCGCTCGCACGAACTTTGAGCATCTGCTCCACGCGTGCGAAACGTTCACTGCGACGCAGAGACTGACGCGGCTATCGGCGGGCGTAAACATGGCGCGGCACGAAGCTTACCGGACGATGCTCGCGCGCGGGTTCCGCACCGACATGATGGGCGTCGCGATGCAAAGTCGAAATGATGCGGGCTTCAATCATGCCGGCGTGTTCGTAATGGATGACTGGCGATAGAGACGGGAAAACAACCGTGTTATAGCGCTTGAGAACCCCGCTCCCCCGTCCGAATGCGCACCACTTCTTCCATCGGCAGCACGAAAATCTTGCCGTCGCCGATGCGGCCGGTGCGCGCCGCGCGCTCGATGGTCTCCGCTACCTGCGGGCATAGTTCGTCCGATACCACAATCTCGAGCTTCACCTTGGGCAGGAAGTCCACCACGTATTCCGCGCCGCGATACAGTTCGGTGTGCCCCTTTTGACGGCCGAAGCCTTTGACTTCGCTCACAGTGAGGCCCTGCACACCGATGCTCGAGAGCGCTTCTTTGACCTCATCTAGCTTGAAAGGTTTGATGATCGCTACGACCATTTTCATGTGGTTTCCTCAGCCCTCCGCGACGAACCTCGCCGATCGAGCCTCCCTTAGGTTTTCCTTATATACCCCGCCTGACGCAAGACCCATCATCCAGCCTGCGACTTGCGAACTTCGAAGCGCTTCTCTTCGCCTGCCATCAATCGCTGGATGTTCTCATGATGCCGTATCAGCACAAGGGCCGACATCACGATCGCCAGAAGGGTGTAGGGCCGAGGCAGCGAGAGCGCGGCCACCACAGGCACCAGCACGATCGCCGCGATGATAGAGGCGAGCGACATGATTCGCGTCGTCGCCAGCGTGATACCCCATGCCGAGAGCGCAAACAGCAGCGCCATCGGTGCGAGAACGATCCATATGCCGAGCGAGGCCGATAGACCTTTGCCGCCGCTGAACCCGAGGAAGATGGAAGCGATCGATCCGACGAATGCCGCGAGCGCGACCCATGCGAGGATCGCGGGAGGAAATCCCATCATGCGAGCGAAAGCGACCGGGATCGCGCCTTTGAGCGCGTCGCCGACGAATGTGATCGCGGCGGCGCTCGAGCCGCCCGCCCTCGCGACATTGGTCATGCCGATATTGCCCGAGCCGACCGCGCGCGGATCGAAGCCGCGCATTCTGCCGACGATGACGCCGAAGGGAATCGATCCGATGAGGTAAGCGGCGGCGATGAGTATCGCAACGGTCATTGTCGATCCGTGAGGAAGAGGAAAGTGGTCGGGGTGACTGGATTTGAACCAGCGACTCCTGCGTCCCGAACGCAGTGCTCTGGCCAGGCTGAGCTACACCCCGAATTGCGGCCCTGACTACAAACAGATTGGCCGAACGTATACGGAACGGAATTTATAGCATCCATCGAAGTTTCGTGCGAACCGGCGCATGGACGGATTCCTTCGGTCATCATATGCCATCGCGCGCGAAGCCGCACAAATGCCGATGCTCTTGACATCGCGACCGGTGCAAGGTCGAATCCAAAGTCACGTTTGGAGAGTAACATCGTCGATGAAGAGATTTGTTTTTGCGATTGCCGCTCTGTTCGCGCTCGGATGGTCACCCAGCGCTTTCGCGCAAGCGACCAGCGTTGCGACCACATGCCCCGCCAACTTCACCTGCGCATTCAGCGCCGCCGAATCGATGTCATTGGTAACTCTGGCGCCTAGCAGGGCAGGCCAGCCGGACGTTTTCGTCGGCTACATGGAATTCGATGGGTCCTCGAATGTGACGTTGACAGGGCTTCAGAACATCGACGGAACAATCGGTCCCATCGGATCCGCCCCCTCGTCGGGAGCGCCTTTCCTTCTATCCGGAGCGCCTTTCCTTCTATCCGGTCCCTGCACCAACGGAGCCAATGGACAGCCGGCGACCATCAGCTTCAGCGACAACAGCGAGCTATCGTTCGTGATCGACTCCAGCGCCACGGAACTGCAATTCATCCTCAGCAAAGATAAAAGCACATCCGCCAACAGCAAGATCGCCAACAGCGTACGCGTGGGAGTTTGCCGCAAGCAATAGACGCCGGTGTCGCGAATGTTTACAGGCGTCACATGGCGGAGCTCCCTCAGGCTCGCGGCCGTATTCGGCTACGCGACCTTGTTGATGACGAGCCTGCTCGGCTTTTCGACCTCGCGCGCGCAGATCATGGCAACCGCCACGCCGACCAATGCGCCAACCACCGTCGCCAGCAAGCTGACCGTCAGCCCGCCCATTTTGAAATTTGGGTTTGAGCTGGTGCTGCCGCCTGACGGCGTGGCCAGCGCGCCGAAGACCCTCAAGCTGAGTGTGGCGAAGAATCAGCCGCAAGCGGTGACGATCGAGCAGCCCCTGATGGTCTCCGATTCGAGTGCTCCGCCGGCGCAGTTCACCGTCCAGTCCAACACCTGCTCCGTGATCCCGCCGGGCGGTTCGTGCACGGTGCCCATCGTGTTTCAGCCCAGCGGCACGCGCATACGCCGCGCGCTGTTGCTGATTACGAGTAACGCGGCCAATAGCGTTCAAAGCGTCGAGCTGATCGGAGAGGGTAAACAAGGCACGCTCAGCATCAACCCGCGCTCGCTGAGTTTTGCCCTCGGCACCGTCGGGGCGTTGCCGAGCGCGAGCAAGCCGGTCACGCTGACCAACCGGAATCCGATTCAACTGACGATCAGTTCGATCACGTCGAGTAATCCGGGGGCTTTCCAGATCACCAATAACTGCCCCAGCGTGTTGCAGCCGAGCGCCTCATGCACCGTCAGCGCGAGCTTCAGCGCGGATCGCAACGGCGACAACCACGGCTATATAAATGTCGTCGACAACGCTGCGGGAGCAGACCGCGTCATACTATTCGGGAGCGGCAGAGGCGGGCCAACCAGAGTCGCGACCGCGACCCCAACCGCGACGAGGTTGCCGACCCCGGAACCGACGCGGGACCCGTTTCCGATGCGCGCGTTTCCCGCGATTCATTAAAACGCTATGGATTGGCGGGCGGCGCGTGCGCGATCAAGTCGCGCATCGTCGCGATGATCTTACCGTAATCCTTCTCGCCGAAGATCCCCGAGCCCGACACGAAGACACTGGCGCCTGCGGCTTTCACATCCGCGATGTTGTCGGCCTTCACGCCACCATCGATCTCGACATCGAGCGAAAGTCCGCGCCGCGCCAGTGCGCGGCGAACCTCGCGCAGCTTCTGCAGCGACGCCGGAATGAACTCCTGCCCGCCGAAGCCGGGATGCACGCTCATGATGAGAATCATGTCGAGATGATCGGCGGCGGCAATCACGCGATCGATCGTCGTCTCGGGATTGATGCCGATTGACGCGCGCGCGCCAAGGTCGCGAATCCGCTTCGCGATTTTAGGAATATCCGGACAGACCTCGCAATGCACCGAGACCGAGTTGGCGCCCGACTTGATGAAAACCTCGACGTATTTTTCCGGCTCGCTGATCATCAAATGCGCATCGAGCGGGAGCTTTGTGACCTTGCGAACTGCCTGCAGGATCGGCACGCCCATCGAGATGTTCGGCACGAAGTGGCCGTCCATCACGTCGAAATGAAGCAGGTCGGCGCCCGCGCGCTCGACCGCGCGAACCTCATCGCCGAGGCGCGCGAAGTCGGCTGAGAGGAGCGATGGGGCAATCTTGTCGGGCGGCTGCACTCTCGTACGATAGCGTCTCGGCGCGATGCTCGCAAAGTTCAGCGGCGCACGATTCGCGCCGCGAAAAATCCATCGAGAGCGGAACGATCGGGACGCGTGAGTAGAGTGCCATCGGTGTCGATATCGTATTGCGGATGTTCAGTGAGAAAATTCGCGACGACATCCTTTCCTTCCTCGGGCATCAGGCTGCACACCGAGTAGATAATCGCGCCTCCATGGCGGAGCAGCGCGGCGGCGTTACGCAGCATCGCGAGTTGCAGCGTCGCGAGGCGCGAGGGATCGCCGGGCCTCAGCCGCCATCGAATCTCCGGATGCTGCCGCAGCGTGCCGGTGCCGGTACACGGCGCGTCGAGCAGGACGTAGTCGAAACTCGCTGGGCGAAGCGGGATCGCATCGGCGATATCGGCGCGCGCGTAGAAGAGATTTGTGCGAGCGAGCCGCTGCGCGACCGCGCGCGCGCTTCGGAGTCCCGCGAGGTTCAGATCGAGCGCGATGACGCGGCCTCGCGCGCCGATGAGTTCCGCGAGATGCGTCGCCTTGCCACCCGGTGCCGCTGAGCAATCGACGACGGTCGCTCCTGGCGCGGGCGCGAGCATCCTCGCGATGATTTGCGACGCTTCAGATTGAACATGGAAGAGCCCATCGCGAAAACTTTTCGAATCCATATGCGGCGAGCCCTTGAGAATCAGCGTCTCGGGAAAGCGGCCTTCAGCAATAACGTCGAGGCCATCGTTCTTGATGCGCGCGATGATCTCATCGCGAGGTGCGCGTGCGAGGTTGAGACGAATCGCAGTCGGCGCGGCCTCGTTGTTGGCGGCCATAATCGATTCGGCATCGGCACGGCCGAAGTTCGCGAGGAAGCGCTCGGCCATCCAGCGCGGGTGCGAATACTTTAGAGCCAGCGACCCGACTTCATCATTCGGAATCTCAAAAGTCGGTGCACTCTGACGCGTGGCTTTGCGCAAAACCGCATTGATGAAACCCGACGCGTCGCGCGTCCGACGATCGCCGTTGGCAATCGTCACGGCAGTGTCGACCGCGGCATGTTTGGGCACGCGATCGAGATGACGAATCTGAAAAAGCCCGAGGCGCAGAATTTCCAACACCGCAGCATCGATCTCCGTCAGCGAGCGCGAGGCCAGCCGCTCGATTTCGAAATCCAGCCTGGCGCGCCAGGCAAGCGTGCCGAGGACCATCAGCGTGACGAGTCGGCGATCGTTGGGCTCGAACTCAGGAAGCCGATTGCCGAGGAGCACGTCAGCGTAGGCGCCCTTGTGCTCGACGCGCCACAGAATTTCCAGCGCCGCCTTGCGCGTAGCGATGCCTGCCGCGCTCGCCAAATCAGACGCCCAGTCGATCGCCGACGACGACGCGTCGTCCGCGCGCCCAGTCGCCGGCGCGCATGCGCTTCCGGCCGGGCGCCTGAACTTCGAGCAACTCGAGTGCATCCTCGCCGCATCGCACGATGGGATTCGCGCCGATGCTCATGATGCTGCCCGCTGCCGCATCGCTATCCGATGCGACCACATGTGCGCGATAAATCATCAGTTCGCTTCCGCCGAATGTGGTTCGCGCGACCGGCCAAGGATCGTATGCTCGGATCATCCGCTCGATTTGTCCGGCCGGTAAGCGCCAGCGGATCAACGCGTCCGCCTTAGTGATGATTTTCGTGTAGGTCGCGAGGCTCTCGTCTTGCGGCGTCTCAACGATTTCACCACGACGAAGTTTCTCCAGCGCTTCCAACAGCGCCTCGGCGCCGAGTTCCGCGAGCTTGCGTTTGAGCGAGCCTGTCGTTTCGTCATCGGCGATTGGAATCGCGCGCCGATGAAGCATCGCGCCCGCGTCCATCTGCTCGACCACGCGCATGATGGTGAGGCCGGTCTCGCGATCGCCCGCGAGGATCGCGGCTTCGATCGGCGACGCGCCGCGATGACGCGGCAACAGCGACGCGTGCACGTTGATCGGCATGATGCGCGGGACGGCCAGCACATCATTGGGTAGGATGCGCCCGTAGGCCGCGACGACGAGGAGATCGGGCTCGAATGCCTTGAGCTGCGCGAGGAATTCCGGGGTGCGAATCTTCGTCGGCTTCAGCGTCGCGATGCCATGTCGTTCCGCGACCGCCGCGACTTCCGACTGTTGCGGCTTCTGACCGCGCCCGCGCGGCTGATCGGGCCGAGTCACCACGCCGACGACCTGAAAGTCGTCGCCCGCCGCCGTGAGCAATCGCTCGAGAATGTGGGCGGCCAGCTCGGGCGTGCCCATGAAGACAATTTTCAGGGGATGCGACGCGTTCAGATCTGGACCGAGGGCGGCCTCGCCTTTTCGTAAGTGCCGTCTTTGATCATTTTCTTGACTTTCCGCCGGTACATCTCGCGTTTGAGCCGGCTGATCCGATCGATGAAAAGTTTACCGTCGAGATGGTCGATCTCATGCTGCAGCGCGACCGCGAGCAAGTCATCCGCCTCGATTTCGATTTGCTTCTGATCGGGCGTCCACGCGCGCACCAGCACCTTGGCCGCGCGCTTCACGTCGGCGGCGTAATCGACGACCGACAGGCATCCTTCTTCCCAGATGATCGAGCCCTCGGCTTCGGCGATTTCCGGATTGATCAACTTGAGGAGGCTCTTGCCCGGATTGTCGTGATCGGTGTCGAGCACGATGATGCGCTGCGACGATCCAACCTGCGGCGCCGCGAGGCCCACGCCGGGCGCGGCATACATCGTCTGCGTCATGCTATCGATGAAGCTCGCGACCTTGCCGTCGATGTTCGCGACCTCTTTCGCTTTTTCCTTCAGCGACGATTCGGGAAATTTGAGAATTCTGAGCAGCGCCATTTGTATGCACGGGACGACTCGGCGAGCCGCCCGAACGATCAGTCTATCAAACGCGAAAAATCCGATGAAGCGGCCTGCGATGCGCGATTACGCCGCCATGCCGTGTTTCGCGAGGAAGGTTTCCATTGCGCGGATGCATTTTTCGGGTTGCTCGATTTGCAAGAAATGCGTGGTGTCGGGAATCGCTTCGTACTCGACCGGCATTTCTTCCGCGATGGCTTTGCTGATCAGCGCGGGAACGCCGCCTTCGATTGTCGGATCGGCACCGATGAGTTTTATCGGAGCCTTCACCTCGGCGAGCTTCAGCCACAGCGACGGATCGCGATTTTCCTCGAACACGCGCGCTTCCAGTTCGCGCGGACATGCGAGGATCCATTCGCCGGTCGCCGTCTCCTCGCGCAATGTTGCTCGCGCGAAGATGCCGTAGGCCTCGGGACGCCATTTGGTGAAGCCTCGATTCGACGCCAACTGCTTCGCGAAATCACTTGGCGTCTTGTAGCGCTCGGTGCGGCGTCGCGCGCGCACCGCGAGATTCTCCTTGTCGCCATGCTGAAGGTTGTGCAGCGGATGGCCCTCGCGCGGATAAAACGGCGGATCGAACAGCACCAGCGCGCGCCATCTCTCCGGATGTTCCAGCGCATGTCGAATCGCAATAAGCCCCGACAGCGAATGGAAAACTCCGGCGACCGGTCTGGCGCCGAACTCGCGCTCGATTCCGGCCAGCGTCGTTTCGAGGTCGGCGACGAAATGCGCCATGTCGTGGCCCGCGCCACCGTGCAGCGGATTTTGGCCGTGATTGCGCACATCGAAGAGAATCAGGTCGTAGCGATCGCTAAGCAGATTCCAGAACGGAAAATACACATCTGCCGCGAGCCCGTTGCCGTGGCTGAGCAACAGGCGCGGACCGGCGGGATTTCCATGGCGGCGGATGCGAATGATCGCGCCGTCATCCATTTTCAAATCGCGCACGGCGACCGGGGTCGGCAACTGGACGATGTCGTCCAGCGATTTTTTCGTCTCTTCACTCACGCGTCGATTAATTTCCCTCGACTCCGCTTCGCTCCGTCTCGGGAGCCGCTGCGCGGCGGCTCCGCCCGCTTCGCGCCTCGCTCGTTTTCTCTCGGGCTACGAGTTCTTCGCTCCGATTGTTTCAGAGCATGCGGACGGGGTCGATATCGATGCTGAGATAAACATCGCTTTCGCGGGCGCGCCTTGCAAGCGCGGTGCGCATGGTGGTGAGCGCGTTGCGCAGCGCGGTGAGATTCTCGGACTTCACCATCACCTGCCATCGATAGCGCTTCTTGATGCGCTCGATCGGCGCAGCGGCCGGACCCAGCACGCGGACAATCGGGAGCGATGCCGTTCGTCGATAAGCGTCGGCGGCGCGCGAGAGCGCATGCGCGGCGGCGGTCGCCACGCGCGCGACCTCGCCCGGCTCCTCGCCCTCGATCCGCACCATCGCGAGCTTTGCGAACGGCGGGTAGGAAAGCTCGCGGCGCAGTTCCAGCTCGCGGCGGATGAAACGCGCATAATCCTGATCGCGCGCGGCTTTGATGCTGTAGTGCTGCGGCGCGTAGGTCTGGATGATGACGCGGCCGGGGCGCTCGCCGCGTCCCGAGCGCCCGGCCACTTGCGTCAGCAATTGGAACGTCCGTTCAGCCGAGCGAAAATCGGGAAGGTTCAGCGACGCATCGGCGAAAATCACCGCCGCGAGCGTCACGCCGGGAAAATCGAACCCCTTGGTGATCATTTGGGTGCCGACCAGTAGATCGATTTCGCCCGCGCGCAGCGCCGCGAGGATATCGGCGCGCGCGCCCTTGCGCCCGCTGGTGTCGCTGTCCATGCGCTCGATGCGCGCCGATGGCATCAACTGCTGGAGGGCCGCCTGCAGCCGCTCGGTGCCGTAGCCCTGCCCGCTGAGGCCGAGCTCGTTGCATTCGGGACATTGCTCCGGCGCTGCCGATCGATTGCCGCAATAGTGGCATCGCAGCGAGCGATCGCGCAGATGAAACGTCATGCTCACGCTGCAGTTCGCGCAGGTGATGACATTGCCGCATACATTGCACTGGAGAAAATTGTGATAGCCGCGGCGATTGAGGAACACCATGCTCTGGCCGCCGGATGCGAGATTTTCGTTCAGTGCGGCGATTAGTTCGGGCGAGAGCGGAATCGCGTCGGGCTTTCTCTCCGCTTTCGATTCGCGCGCCTTCTGCAATCCCATGCGAAGATCGATCACCTCGACGCTCGCCATCGCGCGATCATTGACCCGTCGCGGTAGCCGCAGCAGGTGATAGCGCCCGCTCCGCGTGTTGGCGAATGATTCCGCCGACGGTGTCGCAGAGCCAAGCACCACCGGGCATCGCGCATAGCGCGCCAGCACCACCGCGAGGTCGCGCGCGTGATAGCGGATACCTTCTTCATTTTTGTATGCGGGGTCGTGCTCTTCATCGACGACGATGAGACCCGCGTCATGCAGCGGCGCAAAAATCAGCGAGCGCGGGCCGATCATGATGCGCGCCTCGCCCGACAGCGCCGCGGTCCAACTGGCCCATCGCTCGCTGACGTTCTGCGCGCTATGCGCAATGCCGACCAGCGAGCCGAAGCGGGCGCGAAATGATCGTACTACTTCATCGGCAAGCGCTATTTCCGGCACCATCACGATGACGTTGCGGCCGGCGGCGAGCGCGCGCTCCGCGAGTTGCATATAGACCTCGGTCTTGCCGCTGCCGGTCACGCCGTGAAGCAGGAAACTCTCGTATCGCTTCTCCTCGATCGGACGCGCGACGGTATCGATGGCGAAACGTTGTTCGGGAGTGAGCTGATAGGGTGGCGCAGCACCGGCGATCGCGCCGTTTAACGATGACGGAAGATTTATCGTCGGAGACGGAACTTCCAGCCGCACGATGCCGCGCCGTTGCAACATTTTCAGCGCCAGCTTTGATCCCGCGACATGAGTCTCCAGCTGCGAGGATGCGATGCTTCCGCCAGCCTCGGCGACCAGCCGGATGAGTTCGCGCTGTTTTTTTCCGCGCACGGCGTCCGCATCAGCGCCCTGCGCAAGATGCACGATCGGATCGCTCGCATCGCGGTGGCGTCCGCGGGTGGAATCGGCCGTCGCGACGATTCCTTCAGCCATCAGCGTTGCCAGCGCCGAAGCGATGGCGCGTTCGTTTCCGAGCCGCGCGATCTGACGCGAGTTCAATGGATGCTGCGCGAGTCGCTCGACGATTTTTCTTTCGGCCTCGGTAAACGCGGCTTGCCGCAACAAATTGGGCGGCTCCGCGAGTTTGTACATCAGGCGCGATTCGACCCGTGCGACGGCCGGGATCACGCTGCGATAAACTTCTGCCAGCGGCACCATGTAGTAGTTTGCGAGGAACTCCATCATCTGGAGGTGCGCGCGATCGAACAGTGGGCGCGGCTCGAGCAATTCGAGGATGTTCTTCAGATTACCGTTGGTCGCGGGAAAGCTTGCCGCGGTTTCGAGCACCACTCCGGTGACGTGGCGCGAACGCAAGGGTGCGAGCACGCGATGGCCGGGACGCACACGGCCTTCGAGCTCGGGAGGAACAGAATACGTCAGCTCTTCGATCCCGCGGACCGCGCCAACAACGACCATCCGAACTTGCATTGAATTTGAGCGGCGCATCGCCGGCGTCGCGAGAAGTGGAATCTAGCGCGCAGAAAAAGTTCTAGCATCAAAAATTCTCGCGACTTTCCACAGAAATAGAAAGGCGCGCATCTTGACTAAGACGCGCGCCTTACCGCCGAGCGGAAATCAGCGATCAGAATCCCATCGCGGCCTGCTCAACCGCATAGGTGGTGAAGTCGGCCGGCGTCACCGCGCCCATGTTGATGTACCAGCATTCGCGCTCCGGGGCGCCGGGCGTCGGCAGATCGCAGAAGCTCGACATGCCGTTCTGCACGTTGGTGCTGGTGCCGTTGACCTGGAACACGCGCTTGAACGGATAGATCGCAACCTTGGCATCGGGCACCGGACGATCGCGATACGTCAGCCAGTTGCAAAAGTTGACCATCAGTTCGCCGCGGCGATCGTACATATCGTGATAGACGACGACGTCCGCTTCGCTGTCGATGTAGACCAGATGTTTGGAATAAAGTTCCTCGCCAATTTTCTTCCGGTTCGGTGTGGTCTCGACCACGTACACGCGCCGCATTTCCCACTCCGCCGGGCATACGGTGCCGCCGCCGTCGTAAGGGCAAACGTTGCCGGGCACCACGCTTACGTGCATCGCGGCCAGCATCGGCTTTTCACCGAGGAAACGATAGGTGTAGTTCTCGACCTTCGGGTTGTAACCTTCGGCGTCGTCGAAGCTGAATTGTAGCGTCCCCGCCGCGTCGCCCATGATCGCTTCGTTGAGACGGCGCATCCTGCGGGTCGCAGGCGAGTACGAATAAGCATCGTCCGCACGGTTGGGATCGCCGTACCGGTAGCGCAACGCGCCGCCACCGCGCATGCTCTGCGGCGACAGCCATGGGAAAGCGCGCGCGCGAAACATGATGTTGGACATTTTGTACTCGGGGTCCGTCGGCAACGGCTCGACCTCGGTGCGTCCCACCGTGTTGTAGGCGCCGTAGTGGCCGATCATCTGGTAATCGATCTCTTTGTATGGATTGCCGAGCGCCTCGTAGACCTCGACGCAGCCGAAGTAGCGCGAATCGAAATCGTCGGTCCACATCGGGCGGAACATGACGTTCCAAATCAGCTTCACGCCGGTCTCGGGATCGTTCGCATCGATCAATGGAAACGGCTGACCCGCGACGTATCCCTGCAATGAGAGATGGTTGGGCGCAAGCTGCACCTGCGCGGAATACTTCTCCGTCGCTTCGCGATACGGCGGCGGCCAATCGATGCGCCCGGTCGGTATGATGTTCATCACCATGCCGTTCTTGGCGCGCCAGTATACGCCGGGCGAGACCAGGTCCTTGATCAACTCGACATTGGCGGGAGTGATTTTGGTGCCCGGCCTTAATTCATTGGCGGAAGCCGTAGCCGCAAAACCCAGCATAAGGACGGCGATTGTGAGACCAAGCAGACCACGAAAGAAATGATGACCAGGCATAAGCATCGCTCGCTTTCCCTCCCCGATTTTGGTTAGGGCAACTTAACCAAAGGCTCTGCCGCACTTATGGTCATTATTAGAACCGTTGTCAATACGAATTATCAGATGTGATCGAGGTCAGCGGTCGCGGTGAGCAGTCTCCGCTCCCTGTTTGAATCGGAATTGCGCCGCGGCTCGATACAGTGACGCGCGAGGATCTAACGCGCGCACATCAACCATCCTCGATCCGGTGCTTGGCTATCTGCCTATGCCTTCCAGTGGGATGACCTGATTCGCGTTGGCGGCGTTGTCGAAGATCGTGACCTGGTTGGCCTTCTGACCGGGCGAAAGCGGGGCAAATTCCAGGACCAGCCGGCAACTTCGCCTCGGCAATAGCTGCGCTGGGCAGTTGGTGGCCCCCGAGCCTGGAAACCCGAATTCCAGTGGGTTGGTCACTTCGACGCTGGCTAAGGGAGTCGCAAAGGTAATCGACGGTCCGCCCCTTTTTGAGAGATTGCTCAGGACCAGTGCTATGTATCTCTGCCGCCCCACGCGCACCGTGCCGAAATTGATGAGGCTGCGCGAGACCTTGAGCGCGACCGTCACGGGGGTCGGGGTTGCCGTCGGGGTCGAGGTGAGGGTTGCAGTAGCAGTCGCCGTCGCCGTGATAGTAGCGGTTGAGGTCGCCGTGGCTGTGGCGGTTGCCGTCGGCGTCGCGGTCTTCGTCGACGACGTTGTTCCGGTCGAAGTTGGAGTGGCACTCGCAGTCGTCGTTCCAGTTGAGGTTGCCGTGGAAGATGGGGTTGCGGATGCGGTTGCCGTGGCAGTATGAGTGGCGGTTGCAGTGGCCGTCGGCGTGGCGGTGGCGATCGTAGTGGAAACAGTCACGGCCACGGGCTGAGAAGGGATCCCATTGGCGACGACGACCAATTTGCTCGCGCCGGTTTCGATGCCCATGGGAACATCGAATTCGGTGGAAACGGGCGTGCTACCGGTCGCCACTGCCATCGTGCTGTGGCTGTGAGTGCGCGCATAAAAAACGTGCCCGGTCGCATTGTTGGTTATGCGCACCAATGGATAGTTGGTGGCGGCCTGGTAGTCGTCGCCATACGCAACCGCTTGAGACAGACCGTTGAATTGTGTGCCGGTCAGCGAGTAGTTCGTGCCGCCGGGAGCTACCTGGGTGGGAGAGTTGGTAATGGTCGGAGCCCAGGACGAGTTGGGAGTTCCTGCCGGCGTATAGATTTGGACATAGTTGTACTGATTGGTGTACATGATCTGGCCCGTGGGAAGCACCAGCAAGCGCCCGGTGTACGAAGGCGAAGAGGACGCATTGGCGGCCTCATTCACCTGGGTCAGGTTGGTTCCGTCGAACTCGTAAAATTCGGTTGGGCTGCTGTAGATGGGTGACACCGCGATCAGTACATTTCCATCGGGAAGAAGGGCCGCCGGCGCATCGGCTGCTTCCAATTGTTTCCCCGAAATGGTTGGAAAAGAAGGTCCGCTCGACCACGTGCCGGTGCTGGTGTTGTAGATATCGTTAAAACCGGTACCCCCCGCAGCGAAAAGGGTTCCGTCGGGTCGCAGCATCGCCGGCCCGATTTCATCGTAGGCCATATTGTTCTGAGGATTGTTTGCGAGATTAACCAGAGGGTCCGGTGCGGTCCCAGCGCTGTTCCACGCCTGCAAAATGGGGTCATAAGTTAAGGCCGGAGTTTCGGTGCTATCATTCGAATTATAAATCTCCAAAGTCAGAACCGTGCCATTCGGCAGCAGGTTCCATCCTTCTTCATCATTGTAGAGGTCGGCAGTCTTGCCCGCTGGCGTGAAGGGACCATTGAAGGTTGGCGGGTTCGTACTCGCGTTTAATGTCGCGACCTCGTTGTCGAGGGGGTGTGCGATCATAAATGTCCCGTCCGGGAGAACCGCAGACTGAGCGTCGCCGATTTGGGTCCATCCGCTGGGAGCCGTTATGCAGGTCCAACTGTTTGCGACCGGATCATAGATGGCGCCCTGATCGGTCAGGACGTCAGTGCTGCCATTTTGTCCGTAGGCATAATTGTAATTGTATTCGCCGCCGATCACGACCAAGCGGCCATCAGGTAGCACCGCCGAGGCATAGTAAAATGGCGAATAAACCGTGTCCGCGGATTCGCCTGGATAGCCATTGGGACACGCTGGCGGCGACGCTATTTGACTCCAGGTTCCGTTGATATAGCTGCCGGTGTTGTTGGGAGTAAACTTCCACCAATCGATAACGCTCGAGATATTGCTATCCTGGGCGATAATTGTGCCGTCGGTGAGTAGAAAAATGCTGCCGGGAAAAAAGCCTTCGGAACCAACCGAGGTGTGCGATTGAGGCTGATCATTCAATGGCGTCCAGGTGCCGGATGTCACGCTTGACCCAACCGCTGCGGGCGGGCCGAACGACGATGGCGAGGGTCCCGGACCAGGTTGGGCGCCGGACGCGAACCCAATCGCGCGAGGTGGAGGAGTAGTTATCGATTGCGCCTGCGAAATCCACGAGAAGCCGCGCGGCACCGCGAAGAACATGGCGGCAAGAAACGCGAGCGCGCATGAACAGATCAGCGCGAGCGCGCCAACTCGGCTTCTCCCCCCGGAAAAGTTCAATGGCCTCCCCACGAGATTTGAGCGGTTCCAATGTCCGCCCAAATCGCGGGCTACGATGCATCAATTGCAAGCTTAAGTCCAGTCGGTGGTAACTGAATGCCGACGCACATCGATCATGGCCATCGCATGCTTTCATGCGCGCGATTACTCTGATTGAATCGAAGCTCGCGCGGCTCTCGGCCGTCGCGGAACAGGAATCTTTACCATGCTGCGTTTTCTCACTGCCGGCGAATCGCACGGACCCGAACTGGTGGCCGTGGTGGAAGGAGTGCCGGCCGGTTTCGATATCGATATCGCGAAGATCAATGCGGACCTCGCGCGGCGCCAGAAAGGCTATGGGCGCGGCGGCCGGATGCTCATCGAAAAAGATGAGGTCCAGCACGGTCTCAGGCATTCGCTTCGGCCGCAGCATCGGCAGCCCGATCACCTTCATCATCGAAAATCGCGACTACAAGAATTGGCAGAAGCGGATGTCGATCGACCCCAACGATCGCGGCGAGGCGACCGTCGTCACGCGCCCGCGCCCCGGTCATGCGGACCTCGCCGGCGTGCTCAAGTACAATCTCGAAGACATCCGCGATGTGCTGGAACGCGCCTCGGCGCGCGAAACCACCGCGCGCGTTGCGATCGGCGCGCTGACGAAAGAACTCCTCGCGCCATTCGGCGTAACCATCCTCGGATACTGCGTCAGCATCGGCACGACCGAAGCGAAGACTCCGGACAATCTTCCGATCGATGAATTGGCGCGCATCACCGAAAAATCCGAAGTGCGGATGGCCGACGCGGAAGCCGAGCGCGCCGTCATCGCGGAAATCGACGCGTGCAAGAAAACCGGCGATACGCTGGGCGGCGTCGTCGAGGTGATCGCGAGCGGACTACCGGTAGGCCTCGGCAGCCACGTGCAATGGGATCGCAAACTCGACGGACGCCTCGCGCATGCGTTGCTTAGCCTGCAAGCCGCCAAGGGCGTTGAGGTCGGATGGGGCTTCAAGGCGGCGCGCGTGCGCGGCTCCGAGCTGCATGACGAAATCGGCTACGACCGCGAAGAGAGCCGCTTCACCCGGCTGTCGAACAACTCGGGCGGCACCGAGGGCGGCATGTCGACGGGCGAGCCGCTGCGCGTGCGCGTCGCGTTCAAGCCGCTGTCGACGCTGATGCGGCCGCTGCGTTCGGTCGATATCAAGAGTAAGGCCGAAGCAGTGGGCGCCATCGAACGCTCCGACGTCTGCGCGATTCCGGCCGCCGCGGTGATCGCGGAAACGGTGGTCGCGTTTGAGGTAGCGAACAGCTTCTTCGAAAAATTCGGCGGCGATTCGATGGCCGAGATCATGCGCAACTATCGCGGCTACCTGGATCAGGTCCGCAATTATTAAGAGCCCGTCGCACCGGACCGGTTAACGCTGAAGAAGTCGCCCACGCGGTGGGACGAAGGCCGGTCTGCGTCACCACGGAAAGCGCGAGCAACAGCAGCAGAGCCGCTGGGTGATGGGTTGTCAGCGCTCTGATTTCCGAGCCAGCAATTTGTGGACACCGAAAAACCGGATGCCTTTGAAGCGCTTTCCGATCGAAGTACAATCCAGCGACATGCTCGAAAGCATCCAGCGCATCGAAGCTGAAAAAGGCGCTGTCCGCGCCGAGATCGATGGTGAGCGGCAACTAAGATTTCTCACTGCGGAAATCGTCGGCGCGGCGCAGGCCGCACCGGTCATCGGACTCTCGGTCGAGACAGTCGCCGAGGCGATGCGTGCTCCGTTACCGCGCAGGCGCGCCGGTGGCCTCGCTCGCCCTGCGAATGCGTGGCGCTATTTCGACGGCACATTCATGCCGGAATCTGAGAAGCTAGAAGCTTATCGAGAAGATCACGAACGATACGCAGCTGGGGGTCGCGCGCGTGCTTCACGAGCGCAGCGCGCTGCGGACGGCACGTTCGAATAAAATGGCGGGCGGGACAAGTTGGTATAGTTCACCGTCGGATTTCCTTCGATGGGCAAGCGAACTAGTAGTTGGAGTTCAGCGGAGCACGATTATATGGCCGCTGATGGTTGTAGACCTCATCATCGGCCTTCCCGCTTTGTGGGCGGCAAACTTCGCAAAGTCCGAAATGCTCCAGATCGCTGACCTTGCGATCTGCATTCTGTGCGTAGGGAGTTTCATTTTCGCCTTTTTCTATTTGATGTTTGTCGACCGCGACCCACTCCGATCAGAGCGCCACGCACAGGTCACGCGCGTCCTCGACATCGCTGAAGCGAAGGGCAATATTGTCGATGTCGATCCGGTCGCTCTCATAGACGTGCCGCAACCGCGACGTTTAACCGGTCCCCGCCGCAAGTAAATGAAAAAGCGTGCATACATTCTGGTTTTCAGCGCGAGCCGAGACCGCGATGAAGTCAAGGAATTCTTGAATTCTCGCTCCGACATTCTGAACTGGTACATGTGTTTCAGACAGGCGGTTTTTCTTCTGTCTACATCGACGGCTGATGAGTTGGCTAATGCTTACCACGAGACTTTCGCAGACGAGGCGCGGCGCGTTTTCATCACCCACATCGATCGAGATAGGAACGGCTGGATGCCCAAGCGCGGTTGGGAACTTTTGGCCGAGGCTGATTCCGACGAGGACGAGGATTTACCGTGAGGTGGCGCGCCTCGTGGCGGTGGTGCACTATTTCCCAAGGTTTGGTCCGTGAAAACCGACGCTGAGATTATGCCTATCAGCCGAGCAACTTTGGATCGCAAATGTCACATTCCCAAGTCACCGTTATTTTTCCGTTCGGAAGATATTCTGTGGACACGATGTGAAAATGCTCCCAATGGCCACAGGCATCGGGATAATGCGGTGGCGGAGTCGATGCGCAGATGGGGCAGTTGCCATCGCTTGTATGCGGTGGCGATTTTAGTTTCGGTGTGGTCGCCATGGGAATCTCCTAGTTGACTAGAGTGGACCCGCTTGTTTTTCAGATTGGTAGCTCACTCACAAACATTTGTCGAGTTTTATCATGGCGCGCGGACGCGTTGTCGGACTCCGTCGCGGAGCGGTGTGGCTGAATTGTAGTTTGGATCACAGGAGAACGCTGCGCATGAATCGTCCGAATCTCTTTAAGTACGCAAAGAAGGAGCTATCTCAGGATGCTTTCCTCTGCTGGCTATTAGATTGGGCGAACGTGGCGTGTGCCGCAATTGACAACCATCTGCATCAAGCTGGGCTTGCTTTTCTGAACTCTCTGCTTGCGAAACACGATCTGCCACCTGTGGAAGCACCGAAGGTGAACATCAACACTCAGGTGGGAGGAATTGATATCGTTGCGGAAGTAGAGAATGGTCCGATCTTGCTAATCGAAGACAAGGTCGACGCGGGGGTATATGGGGATCATCTGGCTCGCTATAAGGAAGCCCTCGCGGAAAGGTACCCCGGCAGACCAATCCTGCCGATCTATCTAAAGACCGGCGATCAGTCGGATTATCGCGATGTTGAGAACTCGGGCTATCGGCCCTTTCTACGCGAGGACCTTTTGGCCGTTCTGCGCGGTGGGGGAGCCAATGTGGGCAACTCGATATTCATCGATTTCCTTCAGAATTTGGATGAGAGGGAAGTTTCGATCGCGGCGTACCGCACAAAACCAGTGCCGGAGTGGATCGATTTATGGGACCCTTGGATCGGATTCTATCAGGAACTACAGCGGCACCGAGACTTACAGTGGGCGTATGTGGCTAATCCCACCGGGGGATTCTACGGCGCTTGGTGGCACGCACGGGGCTGGCGCGGATCAGAGGTCTATCTCCAGATTGAGCAAGGGCCGCTTTGCTTCAAGATTGCTGTAGCTGGTCAAGAGAAGGAGCAGTGGCGTAACTTACGAGACTCTTGGCGCGAAGCGGTGATTACTGCTGCGACGGTTGGCGACGCGCTGGGTCTTGAAAAACCCGTGCGTCTAGGGTTCGGAGCGACCATGACCGTGGCATGGGTCAAGCCCACGGACTGGATAGGCCGGACTCCTGAAGGCTTGCTCGACCTAAGCGTAACTCTGCGGAACCTCGAGATCGCGGAACGATTGCTCGATCAGGCTGTACTGGCATCTGGCACTCGGTAACTCCGTTGGCTTCAAGATCTTCAGCCACGGCCCGAATCCGAGGGAATCCAATTTGAATCGCTCTGTGCGATTCCGCCGTGTGTCGTGACGCTCCAACTCTCACGCTCGGCTTTCGGCAAACCTCGATGATAGAGGCGCTTAGTTTGTTCGCGGTAGTCGATGGAGGTCATCATCTGGCGAGCGGCGGGCCTGCTAAGATAGGCTCGAAATCACCATGGCGCCGTGTCTCATCCTGACCGGGTTTATGGGAACCGGCAAAAGTTCCATCGCGCCGATCCTCGCGCGGAGGCTGGCGTGGACCTACATCGATAGCGATGAAGTGCTGGTGGCGCGCGCGGGAAAACCCATCGCCTCGACCAAGTCCGCAACTATTAGCGACTAATGCCTAAGGGGCGTCGGGGATGCACTCATATCTGCTGGTGGCTGGCGTTCTCGGCGCGCTGGTCGTCTTCTTTACCTTACCGTGGACGTTGCCCCGTTCCTGGTATCGGGCGCTCTACTATCCGGGCGGCCGACCCAACGCATTCGCCAAAACTGTCAACTCCGCGCAGGCCAAACTGACCGCACTCGGATTTATGCCGTCGATATTGGCCGCACTGGAGACGCGAGGGCGGCGAACGGGCAAGCCGTTGCTGGTACAGTTGGTGGTCGCGCGGCTCGGCCCGGAAAGATACCTGGTATCGATGCTGGGTGAGAACGTAGATTGGGTCCGCAACGTGCGCGCCGCCGCCGGCACCGCCATCCTGCGCCATGGAAAAGCGGAAAAGGTCCGGCTGGAAGATGTTCCCGCGTCGGAGCGCGCGCCGATCATCAAGGCCTATCTGCAAGTTGCTCCGGGCGCGCGCCCGCATTTCGACCTAAGTTGTAACGCGACGTTAGCGGAGTTTGAGAAAGTGGCCGCGCGCTATCCGGTATTCCGTGTCGTTGCGGAGTAAGTCGCATGTGGGTTTTCGAGCGCTTCGTTGCTTGACTTTAGGTGAGACTCTTCGCGCGGGTTTCTGAACCGACTCGTCCGACACTCATGGAGTGGACGGCGAATCCGGGATAACATCGAAATTCACTATGGCGCCGTGCCTAATCCTGACCGGATTCATGGGAACCGGCAAAAGTTCCATCGCGCCGATCCTCGCGCGGAGACTGGCGTGGACCTATATCGACAGCGATGAAGTGCTGGTGGCGCGCGCCGGAAAACCGATCGCCGCGATTTTCGAAAGCGACGGCGAGGCGCGCTTTCGCAGCCTCGAGCGCGAGATCATCGCGCATATTTCGCACAATCGGCCGCGATGCCCGCTCTCCGGCAATGCGCTTCCCGCGGTCATAGCCACGGGCGGCGGCGTGCTGATGGATGATGCGAACTACCACGCATTGAATCATGCCGGCGTGATCATTTGTCTGAGCGCGCGTCCCGAGGTCATCGCGCGACGCGTCGAGAGATCGCGCGCGCGACGGCCTAAACTCCTCGAAGGCGGCAAGCCTCTGCGCGAGAGGATCGAGGAACTGCTCGCCCAGCGCAAAGATGCCTACGCGCGCGCGGAGGCAGTCGTCGACACGTCAGACCTAAGCGTCGAGCGCGCGGCTGAGAAGGTCCTCGCGGCGTTCATCGAACATGGAGCGCGGCGATGCGCACCTTCCGCGTAGAACTCGGGCGCGATGCGCATCCGGTGCACGTCGGGAGCGCGATTCTCGATCGATGCGGTGAACTCGCGCGCGACGCCGGCCTAAAGCCGGGCCGCGCCGCGCTCATCACCGACTCCAACGTCGCGAAGATTTACGGCGCGCGTGTTGCGGCGTCGCTCAAAGCTGCCGGCTTCGATGGCATCACAATGGAGATTCCCGCCGGCGAGGCGAGCAAGTCACTCGAGATGCTCGCGACGCTCTACGATCGCATGACGGAGGCGGAACTCGATCGCCAAAGCGTGGTGTTCGCGTTGGGCGGCGGAGTTACCGGCGACCTCGCGGCATTCGCCGCGGCGACGTATCTGCGGGGAATCCCCGTGGTGCAGATTCCCACCACCGTCGTCGCGCAGGTCGACTCGGCGATGGGCGGCAAGAGCGGAGTGAATCATCGGCGCGCGAAGAATCTCATCGGGGCGTTCTACCAGCCGCGGATGATTCTTGCCAACGTCGAGTCACTCAAGACGCTGCCGGAGCGTGAGTTTCGCGAGGGTCTCGCCGAGGTCATCAAGTACGGCGCGATCATGGACGCTCCGATGGTCGCCGACCTGGAGCGCGACCTCGACGCCATTATGCGCCGCGACCCCGATGTCCTCGAAGCGATGGTGGAGCGGTCCCTGCGGCACAAGGCCTATGTGGTCGAGAACGATGAGCGCGAGGGCGGACTGCGGAAAATCCTCAACTTCGGGCATACTATCGGCCACGCGATCGAGGCGTCGGCTGGCTACGGCAGTTACCTTCATGGCGAGGCGGTCGCTATCGGCATGGTGTCGGCATGCGCGGTATCACGGAAGTTCGCCGGACTTCCGGAGCCCGAGGCCAATCGTATCGTCGAGTTGATACGTCGCGCCGGATTGCCGACCGCGATGGCGTCGCAATGGCGAAGCGAAGATTTCATGCAGGCGCTTAGGCTGGACAAGAAACGCCTTGATCAGCACATCGAATTCATCGTGATCGATCGCATCGGCCACGCGATGACCCGCAAAATGTCCTTTGAAGATATTTTTTTAATTCTTTCATAGCGCAACTTTCCACACTTTCTGACCGTCTTGATGAATATCAGGCACAACTGGTCCGTCGTTCAAGATAGTCGTAGTTCCCTTTTGTGACGCTTATGATGTCCGAAAAAACCAAATCATCGCTCAATCGAGGAGTTGGCTACGCAATGAAACCTGACGGGTCAGGCGTATGCGTTGCGCGCCAAAGATATTTCGTAGTGAGCTAAGTAATGGGAACGAATCTTAGGGCTAGCGCTGGTTGGCCGAAGAGTGTACTAATGATTGTGGGGGCGTGGCGCGGACGTTAGGTCGTTCGCCGACGCAATTTTTTCGAGGCGGGGGGATGAGGTGACCTATGGACCGTATCGAAACTGTCAAGAGCCGGGTTTTAACCGTTCAGGAAGTCTCCCGGTACCTCCGAGTGCATCCGTCGACCATCTACAGGATGCTAAAGAAGAACCAGCTACCTGCCTTCCGCGTGGGCAGTGATTGGCGCTTCACCGTCGAGGCGATCGACAAGTGGCGTGCCGAGGCGGAGCAGGGTGCTTTGGGACATGCGGAGCACGATGCGGCCGAGGCGCCAGTGCCCGAACAGCACGCTGAACGGTAGTCGCCTTTCGAAAAATTCCGCGGGGCGTCGAGACCCGGTGAGCAATGCCCCCGATGCCTCCGCGCCCCGCGAGAATTGCCTTGCTTCCTAGCCTTGGAAGTATCGCCGAGGATTCTCGACCAGCATCGCGTTGATCTTTTCCTGACCGACGCCGGCTTTTTTAAGCGCCGGCACGACGTTCTGGAACACGTGCGAAGGCTTCCAGTTCTCGACCATCCGCGCCAATTGCGGCGTGATGTCGAGGCCGCGTCCGAGCCAGCATGCGACGCTGTCGTGCGATAGCACGATCTGCTTCTCGAAACCGATTCCGCATAGCCCGATCAGCGACGCGAGACGCAGACGGTCGGGCTGCGCAAAATCGAGCCCGAAGCGGTCGAAGCCGAGCAGGCATCCTTTGTCGAGCATATCGGTGTGATAGCGCAGGTCGGCCGACCCGCAGCTGTGTCCGATGATTACTTTGCCAAGGTCGACGCCCTCGGATGCAAAGATCGCGAGTTGCTCGCGTCCCATGGTGCCTTCTTCGGTATGCGTCGTGATGGGAGTGCCGGTGCGCTTCGAGGCGCGGGCCGCGGCGCGCAGAGTGTTTTCCTCATATGAGGTGATCTGTCCCTTGCCGGTCGCGCATTTGATGATGCCGCACTTGATGCCGCTATCGCCGACGCCCTTGGTGATCTCGGTGACGTAAACCTCGGTTATCTCCTCGACCGAGCGCTGTTTGAAATACGGCGTGTTGCCGAGGTCTTCCTTATATAGCCCGGTCGCGCAGACAATATTGACGCCCGAGGCCGAGCCGACTTCCGCCATGAAGGTGACGTCGCGGCCGATATCCATCGGACACGGATCGATCATCGATTGAAGGCCGAGGTCCTTCAGCGGCTTGAGCGTTTCGACGCAATTCTTCAGCGCGCTCTTGCGATCGAACTTGGGCACCGAGCAGTCCAGCTCCCATCCTGCCCATCCGATCAGCAGATGCTCATGCATCAGGGTGGTGCCGAGCTTCTCCGGCGCTATCGTTCCGGTGACCGTATTGATTTGTTTCATGGTCCGACTCCTTGGCGACAATCGTGAGCCAAAAGTAGTTCCGGACGTAGGGCGGCGTCAAACAGGAATGCTTTCCCCCGTCTTTATGTTCTTCCCCCATTGTTCGGGGAAGTGGCCCAGCGAACCAAGTGCCACGAACTCCGATGCCCCGACGGCATGGAATGCCGCGTGATGGGTCGAAGACGGACCTTAGCTCTGGATTCTTTCTGCTGCTTCTTTCTTACCGAAGAAGCTCGCCAGGATCACCAACGCGACGCCGACGCTGATCGCGCTGTCGGCAACATTGAAGATGGGATAGCTCGCGTCATAGTAGTGCACCCGGATGAAGTCGATCACGCGCCCATCGCGCAGGCCGCGATCTATAAGATTGCCCGCCGCTCCCGCAAGGATCAGCGCCAGCGCGAATGACGTAAGCGTGATTTCTTCCGTTCGCGCGAGCAGCACCACCAGCACCACGCATGCGACGGTGGATAACGCACATAGCATCAGCGAGCGCGCCGCGGGCGGCAGATTGACGAACATGCTGAACGCGGCGCCCGGATTTTGCGTGTAGGTGATATCGAACCAGTTCGGGATGACCGCGATGCTCTCATAGAGCACCATGTGGTTGCTGACGTAAATCTTCGAGAGCTGGTCGATGACGACCAGCGGAATCGCGATCAACCCGACGAGGATTCCGAAGGGACGCCAACTGCGCGGCGGCTTGCCGCCGGCCTCGGCCATCGACGGTTCGGGAAATGCGCTCACGCCGACGCGCCCACGACCGCGCGGCATCGCGGGTCGAGCTCGGAACCGGAGTCATCGTCGAAGTACATCCAGCATCGCGGACATTTCTTCCCGCCGGCGCGCGCACCAATCAGCAACACCGGTGCGCGCGATCCCTCATGGATGAACTCGCCCTCGGATTTCAGGTCGTCGTCGTTCTCATGCTGCCATCGCGGCGCCGCTTCTTCATCGCTCATGACGTTCACTTTCGAAACGACAAACAATTCTTTCAGTAGGTCCCCATCGGTCGGCGCAAATGGAGCACTCGCGCCATTCGATCCGCCGCCGTCGGCGACCTCGCCCCAATTGATCCGGACCGCTGCTTCGAGGGGCGCGCCGATAGTGCCGGCCTGGCGCATCGACTCCAGCAGCTTCATCGCCTCGCCGCGAACGTCGAGCAGCCGCTCCCATCGCGCGAGGAGTTGCTCGTCCGCCCACTCCGGATGCGGCGGCGCCAGTGTCAGCAGATGCACGCTCGCGACCTTTTCGCCCGGCATGTGCGCGTAAACCTCGTCGGCGGTGAACGGGATCAGCACTGCGAGGATGCGCACCAGCGCATCGAGGACATTATAAAGAGCGGTCTGCGCCGAGCGGCGCTCGCGCGAATCCGCGCCCGAGCAGTACAGGCGATCGCGCGCCACATCGATGAAGAGGGAACTCAGATCGATGACGGCGAAGTTCAGCACCGCATGATAGACGGCCTGGAAGTCGAACGCCTCGTATGCTTTGCGCACATCGGCTTTCAGTTTCTCCGTGCGTGCGAGCATGAAGCGATCGAACTCCAGCATCTGCGCATGCGGCACCGCGTCGCGCGCGGGATCGAAATCCGCGATGTTGCCGAGCACGAAGCGGCAGGTATTGCGAATCTTGCGATACGATTCCGAGACCGCATCGTAGATCGTCTTGCCGAGATTCATGTCGGATGAGTACACGAGCGACGCGTACACGAGCCGGATGACATCGGCGCCGAGCCGATTGACCGCGTCCTGCGCATCTTCCGTGTTCCCCAGCGACTTCGACATCTTGCGGCCCTGGTCGTCGAGCGTGAGGCCGTGGCTGATGACGTTGCGGAATGGCGCGCCCTCGCGCGTCGCCACCGCGCACACCAGCGACGAGCTGAACCATCCGCGCGCCTGCTCGACCGCTTCGAGGTACGCGTCTGCCGGCCATCGCAGGTCCGGACGCATGCCGAGGACCGCGGCTTGCGAGCTTCCGGAATCGAACCACACATCGAGAATGTCATCGGTCTTCGCGAACGAATCGCCGCCGCACTTCGGGCATTTCGCATTCGGCGCCTTGAAGTCGCTCGCCGGCCGGATGTACCACGCGTCGGTGCCCTCGCGCGCGAAAATTTCCTCGGTCAATTTCATCGAGGTGAGGTCAAGCATCACGTTCGCGCAGGATTCGCACTTGAGCGCCGGAATCGGCACGCCCCACGCGCGTTGGCGCGAGATGCACCAGTCCGGCCGCGTCTCCGTCATGTTGCGAATGCGATCGCGCGACCACGGCGGAAACCAACTCGCGCCGTCGATTTCCGCGATCATCTTTTCGCGCAGCCCCTGATGGTCGATGTTGATGAACCATTGCTCGGTGGCGAGAAAAATCAGCGGATTGTGGCATCGCCAGCAATGCGGATAGCTATGCGAGAGCGTCTCGCTATGGAGCAGCGCGCCGACTTTCTTCAGATGCTCGACGATCGCGGGATTCGCCTTGAAGACGTTCTGCCCGCGCCATTCGCCGTCGGTGAAAACGCCTGAGCCATCGACCGGCGTCATCGGCTGGAGGCCATACTTGTTGCCGACCACGAAATCCTCGTAGCCGTGGCCGGGCGCGGTATGCACGAGGCCGGTGCCCGCGTCGGAGGTGACATGCGGGCCGTACATCAGCTTGACGTCGCGATCGAGAAACGGATGGCGAAAGATATCCTTGCCATCGAGCGCCTGGAGGGCCTCGCGCGAAAGCGGGATGCGCTTTCCGAGCGGGAGGCCGGTGGCATTTAAGACCGCCTCGAAGAGCTTGTCCGCCACAATGTAATAATTGTCGCCCGACTTGAGCGCGACGTAGTCGAAAGTCTCGTTGAGCGAGATACCGAGGTTTGCCGGCAGCGTCCATGGTGTCGTCGTCCAGATGACGGCAAACAATTTGTGCGCTTCATGCGCTGCCGCGAGTTCCGCGCGATCGGCATCTTCCGCAGCAAGCTTTCCCACATCGCCGGCATTCGCATTGAGCGCGAACGCGACGTAGATCGACGGCGACTTGTGCTCCGCGTACTCGACTTCGGCTTCGGCCAGCGCGGTGCGGCAATCGAAGCACCAATGAACCGGGCGCAAGCCGCGATACACGTAGCCGAACTCGACCAGCTTGCGCAGGACGCCAATTTCGGCGGCCTCGTATTCGTTCGCCATCGTGAGATACGGATTGAACCAGTCGCCGACGCATCCGAGGCGGCGAAAATCGGTGCGCTGGAGGTCGACCCACTTCTCGGCCTCGGCGCGGCAGAGCTTGCGCAGCTCGAGCTTCGGCATCGTGCGCGCCTTCGGCCCGAGCGCGCGCGACACCTTATGCTCGATCGGCATGCCGTGGCAGTCCCATCCGGGAACGAACGGCGAGCGATTGCCGAGCATCGAGCGCGAGCGCACCACGAAGTCCTTGAGAATCTTGTTAAGCGCGGTGCCGAGGTGCACGCGCCCGTTCGCATAGGGCGGGCCGTCATGCAGAATCCATGTGGGCGCGTCCTTGCGCGTTTCCATCAGCCGCGCGTAGAGGTCCAGCTCGTCCCACTTCTTGAGGGTCTCGGGTTCCCGCTTGGGCAGGTTCGCCTTCATCGGGAAATCGGTTTTGGGAAGTTGCAATGTCGATTTGTAATCGGTTTCTGCCACTGAATGCCCGCGCGACGCGGCCTCGAAGCGCCGCGCCCTTTTAATCTAATGATTGTCGAGGAGATCAGACTAACTTAGGCATTCGTTCTGTGCGAGGGCGCGGAGGACCGTCTTTGCCAGCGCGCGGTTCGCCGCAGCAGGAAGGCGCGAGGTGGTGTCCCATTCAACATGGGACACCACCCGCATAACAAGCCGTCAGAAGGGGCCGTCGTCTTCGGGGGCCAGGGCGACACCGCGGAACGCTTCGCCGGCGCGGGCCGAGCGAATCGTTACGAACTTGTCGAGGTCGCCGTTGGTCGCTGGCTGGGTGGCGCTGATGAGATCGGTTACTTTCACCAGCTTGTTGGGGTCGGCGCCGTTGTCGCCGTTGTTGCTGATCGTGGACGTGATCGCGTAGATCGTTGCAGTGCCGTCTTGGTTGACAACGCCGATGATGTTGCGGCATCCGCCAGTTGCCGGCTCGATCGACGCAGGATAGTTCGGGACGCTGTAAGGTACGCCAAGGTTAAGTCCATTCTGGATGACGTACTCGCGCACCCAGGTTGGGCTACCGGTTGTTGGCGTGGTGAGGACCCACTTTTGCAGGCCAGCGGTTGCCAGCGTACCGGCGTCAGCAACGTTCACTTGTCCATTGATCATCTGATTCGGCGTGTCGATGAGGTCGCCCTCGTCGCAAACGTACAACGTTGTGGAGTTAGCGAACCAGATCCCAAAGGGATAGTCCCCACCCGGGCTGTTCGTGCTGGCAGCGGTGTCGGGAAATCCAGGAAGGACCGTCCATGGTTCGTTGATCAGGCCGCCGGCGGGGGCGTTAGCTGTAGTTGGCAGCACGCCTGGCGTACCGAGCTGATAGACGGTATTAATGCCGTTACCGCCGCTGCCCTTGGCGACATACAGAGTGTTGTTAAAGATCGTCATTCCGCGGAAGTTGGTGTCCTTACCGGGCTTGTCTCCAGCGATCGAGATAAAATAGGAGATCATGTTGTTGCTGGGAGGGACGAGCGGCGCGGCGCCAGGGACGAAAAGCTCGGCGCCCGTCGAGTGGGACAGATTGTAGCCCAGTTGCGTCGTCCAGGAACGTCTTCGCCTTAAGGCCACCGTTGTTGTCGTTTCCCACCGAGTAGTACAGCCAATTGTCCGCCTTAATCGAAGCGCGGGAGTTGTCACCGCTGTAGGCGTCGCCATCGGTGTACGAGATGCGGCCCCGAGCATCCACTTCCGCGACGGAGCGGTAGTAAGCCGTCGGATTGGTTGCGCCGATATAGCTCGCGACCGCGGGATTGGTTGGGTCGCACAGGCCCGGGGTATTGGAGGCCGAAACATCGATCAGGTTCGGCGCGGTCGGCGAGGTCGGACCGACGTTCGTACCCTGAGTGAGGATGTTGGTCGTCGGGTTCAGAGTGAGAGTGGGGCAGCCGGGACCGCCGCGGTAACCCATGAAGGTGAGGCTCTTGCCATCCGCCGAGCGATTCAAGGCGAGTTCGGACTTGGAGCTAAAGCTGGTCACGATCTCGTTGCTCGGGAACGTGTAAAGCTGCCGAGCAAATGGCCATCGGTGCTGAGGTTCCAAAGAACGATGGGCGAGGAAACGCCAAAGCTGGGGTCGGTGTTGGCATTGTTCCAAACGTTGTGATTATCGTTGAGATTCGGAGCTTCGCCATTATCGCTCGAATAGCCGCAGGGGTTGGGGACCTGTTACAGCCAGGGTGCCACCTGTCAAGAGGCGGCACGTTGACTGTCGCGGCGTTTGGGCATTGCGTGATCGGGCCGGTGTTGCAAACATCCGGGCGGTAACACTTCGTCAGGGGTAACGGTGTCGGCGTTTCCAACGTAGACGGTGCCGCTCAATACGATACTGCCGGGCACAAAGCCCCGGAATTCGGAATGATGATGGTCATTGAAGTCGTGGGCCGTGGTCGTCGGCTTTCGTTTCGATGGCAAATGGTAGCCAGTGCGATTGCGAGAGCTACAGCAAACACCGTCGGAACGAGTTTCTTCACGTTTTTTAGAACCCTCCCAAAGTGTGATGTGGACACATGGGGAGGTACCACAACCTGATTCAAGCCTCGTTAATGACGTATTAGAAGATAATGAAATCGCGCCTGCCTCAACGTGCAGGCTTCACCCGATGCTGAAACTCCCGCCGATCATACGCAGGCCGAGACGCGCGGTGACGCGTTGCGAGGATCGATTCGCACGCGAGGTGCTGTAGAAGAGCGCGCGGCCATCGAGGCCTGCGAGCGATGACCATGCGGCCGTGACCGCGGCGGCGTATCCTCGCGCTCGGAATTTCGGGAATGTATAGACGCCGATTTCCGCCGCTCTCGCGCTGAGGCGCGCTGCGATCGCCGATGCCGCAACTTCCACGCCTTCCGTCGCGAGGCACCACGGCTCCCATAAATCGACGACGCTCATGAAGCCCGCATCCAGCATCGGCCGCGGCATCCCATCCTTCTGGAATCGCGCGATCAACTTCGCGCCCTCTTCCGAATCGCCGCGTACGATCGTCGCCGGATGCTCGTATTTCAAATGATTGGGAAGGTGCCAGATGAGATGTGGCGCGACGGTCAGTGGAACTCTCGATGCCGGCCCGATCGCGAATGGCGTGCCCGACAAAACATCGAGGAGCTTTCCTATACATTGTGGCAATGCCAACGGATCGCGCCATGGCGGTTCGCCCGCGGCGATGGCAAGCAGCTTTGCGGCGGCGTCACTATCGAGGTCGACGCGCACGTGCGCGAGATTTCCTTGCGCGCATCCGGCGAAAAACATTCGCGGCGCGATCGTGCGGACGGGATGGTTTACGCATTCGATGCGACCGGTCGCCGACAGCACGAACATCGATTCGATATCGATGCGCAAAAGCTCCAAATCATCCGGCATAATGCCGTTCCTATCGCATGGCCACCGCGCATTTGAAAAGAAGGCACGAGGTCCATATCATTCGAAGTTCACCATGGCACTCAAAAAAGTTACCTACTTCGATAAGCCCGGAGCAGCGCCTCGTGCTGAAACCGATGACGACCAGGCGAAGCCCAACGTTTACGGCGTGAGGTGGGTCAATCAGGACACCTTCGAGACTATTCGCGTTCGCGGTGGCGCGCGCACCGGCCCGCATGGCGAGGTGTTGCAGGAAGTCGATCCGACTATGGATTTGACCTCCTTCTCGATGCGCGAGCTGGACAAGCATTCGACGCTCAAGAAATGATGCGGGCCTATTCTCTTGCCAAGCGGACGCCTTTTCCTTTGTCATCTGAAGTAAGTGCAGCGCCGCTGAAGGATCTCGGGTGCGTATCGTGGTCGAGAGCAACTTCAGCACACGAATGAGGGCGTCGCGCGCGCAGCAGTCGGAGGTGGGCATCATGCGAATGCTGAAGTTACATTCGGACGCAATTCTCTACCGAGATTCTTCAGCGGCGCACTGCGCGCTCGCTTCAGAATGACAGAAAAAATCGCAAGCGCATTGAATGGTCTGCGGGTGCTGGACCTCAGCACCTACCGCGCACACCTGTGCGCGCGATTGCTGGCCGACATGGGGGCCGATGTCATCAAGGTCGAGCCGCCCGCCGGCGACGACGGACGCCGCATTGGGCCATTCTATAATGACCTGCCGCATCACGATCGCAGCCTGTGGTTCTGGTTCTACAATCTCAATAAGCGTTCGCTGACGCTGGACATCACGCATCCGCGGGGACGCGAGTTGCTGCTCGCGCTCGTGCGCTCCGCCGATGTCGTCATCGAAAGTTTCGCGCCCGGCGAGATCGCCTCGATGGAGCTCGGATGGGAGCAGCTCCATCGCATCAATCCCGCGTTGGTACTTCTTTCGATCGCTCCGTTCGGGCAGACCGGCCCCTATCGCGATTTCGTCGCCGACGACACCGTCATCACCGCGCTGTCCGGCATGCTCTATGTCAACGGCTCGCCGGGACGTCCTCCGGTGCGGCCGCTCGGACTGCAGGCCTATCATTCGGCGTCGTACTACGGCGCGATCGCTGCGATGACGGCGATCATGGCGCGCGACGCGACGGGTGAGGGAAATTGGATCGACCTCAGCATGCAGGAGGCGACGCATTCTGCCGTCGAGCACGTCTCGGGAAGTTACTTCGCGCAAGGTCAGATCGAGCCGCGGCGCGGGACGCTGCACTGGAGCCGCTTTTTCCGCGTCGGCAAATGCCGCGACGGCTACATCATGCATTGCACGCTCGGCGACTGGACCTCGCTCATCGAATGGGTCAACGGCGACGGCAAGGCGCAGGACCTCGTCGACGCGAAGTGGAACAACGTCCTGTACCGCGCGCAAAACGCCGAGCATCTGTTCGACGTGCTGGACGAATGGGTCAAAGATTACAATCGCGACGAGTTGCTGGAGCGCGCGCAACTGCTGCGCCAGCCCTACGCGATCGTACGTCGGCCGGAAGCGCTGTTCGATGACGAGCAACTCGAGGAGCGCGGATTTTTCGCTGAAGTCGAGCATCCGGAGTTGGGCCGCAGCTTCCTCTATCCCGGCGCGCCGTACCTTTTTAACGGCACGCCGTGGCGCGCGTATCGGCGTCCGCCGCTGCTCGGCGAGCATACCGGCGAGATTTTGCGCGACGAGTTGCAAATCGATTCGAATGAGATGGCGGCACTGCGCGCAGAGGGCGTGATCTGATGGCGTCGAAACCATTGCCGCTAGCGGGCCTGCGCGTGCTCGATTTCACCTGGGTGGTCGCCGGCCCCGTCGCGACGCGCATCCTCGCCGATCAGGGCGCTGAGGTGGTGAAGGTCGAGCGCAAGGTGCCGCCGCAAATCGGCGATCGCAAGCGCGGCCTGCTCTGCGAACTGCATCGCGACAAGCTCTCCGTCGCGATCAACATGTCGCATCCCGACGGCGTCGAGCTCGCGCGCAAGCTGGCGCGCAAAAGCGACCTCGTCATCGACAATTTTTCCGCCCGCGTCATGAAGGCGTGGGGGATGGACTACGCGAGCCTCGTGCAGATCAAGCCGGACATCATCTGCATCAGTATGTCGGGGCTCGGGCACACCGGCCCGCGCGCGAGCTACGTCAGCTACGGGCCGACGCTGCAGGCACTCGGCGGATACACGCCAGCTGATGGCCGAGGCGACGGGCGAGCCCGCCGGATACGGATACTCCTACGCCGACATGGCGGGCGGCTACACCGGCGCGCTCGCCGCGCTGATCGCGCTTCACCACAAGCGCCGCACCGGGCAGGGCCAGTTCGTCGACCTCTCGCAGTTCGAGGCGGTGGTCAGCGTCGTCGGGCCTGCGCTGCTCGATATCGCGGTGAACGATCGCGAGCAGGCGCCGCCACAATACAATTCGCAGGAAGGTGCCGCTGCTCCGCACGGCGTCTATCGATGTGCGCCGCTGGGCGACGATGACGATCGGTGGGTTGCGATTTCGGTTCGCACGCAAGGCGAATGGGAGCGCTTCGTCAATGCGATCGGGGCGCCGCCATGGACCTCGGATGCGAAATTCCAGACGCTCTACCTGCGGACGAAAAATCATACCGAACTCGATGCGCACCTCGCGCGATGGACCCGTGAGCGCAGCGCCGAAGATGCGATGATGATCCTGCAACGCGCGAAAGTCGCGGCAGGCGTCGTCTCGAACGGCGCGGACATCTGCGCGCGCGACCCGCAGCTTAAGGAGCGCGGCTACTGGGCCTCGGTGGCGCGCGCCGACGGCGAGCAATCGCGCATCGTCGGCATACCCTTCAAAATGTCGGACACGCCCGCATCGGTGCGAACCATCGCGCCCGATGTAGGCGAGAACACCGACTATGTTCTGGGCGAGTTGCTCGGCCTCACGCGCGCCGAACGCGACGCGCTAATAGCCTCGGGCGCAGTGTGGCCGTAGATTCATTCACCTCCGCCCCATCGGAAGTGTTTGATTACGGCATATGATGCTGGCATTATTTACGGCATGAAGTCGGCCGCGCAAAAGATCACCGTACACATCCAAAAGGATCTACTACGGCGTGCCCAAAGAGCCTCCAAAGCTGGAGTAACCGATACGGTCCGCAGGGGCTTGGAACTTCTAGCCGCACGTGATGCCTACGATCGTCTCTTGAAGATGGAGGGCAAACTGAAAATCTCGGTCGACCTGGACGCACTTCGTGAAGACCGGTCATGATCGCGCTGGATACGAGTTCAATCGTTGCGTTTTTCGCAGGCGACGAGGGCGCGGATAGAATTGCGGTGCGTGAGGCACTGCGCATTGGGACCGCGGTGTTGCCTCCCGTCGTGGTCACCGAGCTGCTAAGTCACCTGCTCATTCCCGATGAGGTCTTGTCCGCCGTCGCATCCGTTCCGCAACTCGAAATCGGCGAAGGATATTGGACGCGCGCCGGCGACCTCCGCGCGCGTATTCTTCGGCTGGGTTTGAAGGCGCGCCTCGCGGACACTCTTGTTGCGCAGTCTTGTTTGGATCACGGCGTCGCGTTAATTACCCGCGATCAGGATTTTCGTCATTTCGCGCGGCATGCGGGCCTGCGGCTCCAATAAGGATTTGCCGCCCCGAAAATCAGGTGTCGCGCCGCAGGATGCTCAACTTCTTTTTCCATTCGCCGCCGTCGCGGACCCAGGTGTCGTGGTACACGAGGATTGCGGAGATCACCGGCGCGCCGCCGTTCAATATCCCTTTCTTTCTTGCGCAATCCTGATCGCGCTTCGATACCTGAATGAGTGCGGAGGTCCGCGTTTTCGCCGTCGTCGGTGAAAGTTCATCGAAGACGGTGTTCACCATGAAATGTCTGCCCGCTACTTCGGGAGAGCCTGGCCGCCCGAACGTTTTGTAAATTGCTTCTCTGCCCTCGATCCGGATTTGCTCGGTTCCGTCGGGATAGTGCGAAATGAACACCGCGTCAGGCGTGAAAAGCTTGTCGGCCCATGTCCTCGCGTCGCGGGCCACGCCGTCGCCATCGAGCAACATGGAATAGTTTGCGAGCGCCTCGCGGATGCTTTCGCGCGCCAGTGCGGATTCTATGGACATAGCCATGCGACTTGCCTCCAATGCGCGTTCCAGTCCCATCGATCTCTTTTATATCTCTCCGAGGGGCCGATTTCTTCAAGCCTCGCACCGCCGCGACTCCGCAGCTGGGAAATGCTAAGCTGAATGTCGCGGCGCCCGAAATGGGCGCCGCAGTCGTTTGGAAGGCTCTGCGAAAGAGTGAAAGTGCAAAAACAAACCCATTAAATGCCGGAAAATGAAGGACTTCTTCCCCACGGTCTCCCCCGTTGTTCGGGGGAGATGGGTCGGCGCGATTTTCGCTGTGGCTGCGAGCGGAAATCGTGACGGGCCAGAGAGGGTCCTTAGCTCTGGATTCTGCTGTCTGGCCAATGTTGAAACTGCGAAAACAAACCCACTCGCAGTTCAGGAGAATAAACCTCGAAGCACCGCACCGATGCTATGCTTCTAGCGTTTATCCGACATCGCGTTAGGGCAAAAGTCCCCCCCGCCGTCCGCTGCCTTTGACCAATCCACCTGATGAGGTAGATACTCGTTCGGGGTTGATGACTCCTTGATAGCAAGCGTACTCTCGGCCGCACTCCATGGCGTCGATGCGTTCGGCGTCGAGGTCGAAGTCCATATCGGCTAACGGACCATCCCAGCCTCAAGACGGTCGGCCTCGCCGAGGGCGCGGTCAAGCGAATCGCAGGAGCGCGTCAAGCCCGCGATCACGAACTCGGGCTTTCAGTTCCCCAATCGCAAGGTCACGATTAATCTCGCGCCCGCCGACATGCGCAAGGATGGCTCCGCCTTCGATCTCCCGATCGCGCTTTCGCTGCTGGGCGCCACCGGACGCCTCACCAGCCGCGAGCGCTTGCGGCGCTATCTCGTGATCGGCGAGCTCGCGCTCGACGGCCGCGTGCGAGGCATCAAGGGTGCGCTGCCGACCGCGCTGCATGCGCGTGCCGCGAAATATGACGGCCTGGTGCTGCCGCGCGAGAATGCGATGGAGGCCGCGGTGGTCGGCGACGGCGTCGCGATTCTGCCGGTCGATACGCTGCGCGAGGCGCTGGAGTTCTTCGAGGGTGCAGCGCGAGTTGACGCCGACAATGACCGACGTCGCCACGCTGTTCGCACGCGCAGAGCAAGTACGACGTCGACTTCTGCGATGTGAAGGGACAGGAGCAGGCCAAGCGCGCGCTCGAGGTCGCGGCGGCCGGCGGTCACAACGTGCTGATGATCGGCCCGCCCGGCTCCGGCAAGACGATGCTCGCCAAGCGGCTGCCGACCATCCTGCCCGCGATGACTTTCGAGGAGGCGATCGAGACCACCAAGGTGCATTCGGTGATGGGCCTGCTCGATGGACGCGCGCTGATCTCGACGCGTCCGTTCCGCTCGCCGCATCACACGATTTCCGATGCGGGTCTGATCGGCGGCGGACCGGTGCCGCGCCCGGGCGAGGTCAGCCTCGCGCATCATGGCGTGCTGTTCCTCGATGAGCTGCCGGAGTTTCGCAAGAACGTGCTCGAAGTGTTGCGCCAGCCGCTCGAGGACGCGCGCATCACCATCTCGCGCGTGATGGGCACGCTGACGTTTCCCGCCTCCGTCATGCTGGTCGCCGCGATGAATCCGTGCCCATGCGGATTCTTCGGCGACGCGACTCACGAATGCTCATGCTCCCCGCTCGTGATTCAGCGCTACCGCTCGCGCATCTCGGGGCCGCTGCTCGATCGCATCGACATCCACATCGAGGTGCCGGCGGTGAAGTACAAGGAGCTGACGGAAAAATCGATCGGCGAGTCATCGGAGAAGATTCGCGAGCGCGTCGATCGTGCGCGCGCGATCCAACTCCAGCCGATTCGCCGGGATGAACTTCTTCTGCAATGCGCAAATGGGTTCGCGCGAGTTGCGCGCACATTGCCAGATCGAGGCGGCGGGCGAGCGACTGCTCGAACTCGCGATCAATCGCCTCGGGCTGAGCGCGCGCGCCTATACGAGGATTCTCAAAGTGGCGCGCACGGTCGCGGATCTCGACGCATCGGAGCGGATCGAGGCGCAACACATCAGCGAGGCGATCCAGTATCGGTCGCTCGATCGCGCGCCGCTGTAAGCTGAAATCGAAAGCGGCGGCGATATTGACGTTACTCGGACATAAGCGTATTTGTCGCTTTCGGATAAGCCCTTCGAATGGTCTTAACGCCGAAGGCATGGGTGGAAACAGCCTTCGACGAGGGAGAAATGCCATGGCAAAGATGATTATCTTCGTCGGACTGGCATCTGCCGTAACCCTCGGGGCCCTCTTCCTGGCCGGTATGCTGAACGGAATCGCGGGTTAGCCTAAAATATGCGGCGCGCGCGCGGCCGCGAACCCGAATCGCCGTTCCCTTCAGGTCGGTTCCAACTGTGGAATCGAGATGGAGTGGACTTGTCTCTCGCGACGCTTATCATTGAGGTACGCATCGCGTCGCGGAGGCGTCGTGTCCGAGAGCAAGCTGGCTCCGGTCGATTCCATCAACCAGTTGATTCGCGAGAATCGCGTCGGCGATTTCGCGTCGCCTAATCTCGCGCTCGGGATGCGTCCGCTCGAATTTGCCCGCGGCGCTTCGCGATGGTCATGGGATTCGCAGCCGCCGTCGGCGCTGAATCCGTTCGGCATCGTGCAGGGCGGCTATCTCGCGATCTTCGTCGATGAGATGCTCTCGACCGCGATCGCCTCGGTGCTCGAGGCCGGCGAATGGGCCGTCACGGCCGAGGTCAAGCTCACCTATCTTCGCGCGCTGCGTCCGGGAGCGCTAAGCGGTGACGCGCGCGTGATTCGCCGCACCCGCGCGCTCGCGTTCATGGAAGCCTCGATCGCGAATGATCGCGGCGAGGTCGCGGTGACCGCGAGTTCGACCTGGGCAATCGCGAAAGCCTGACGAATGGCGCGCTATGCTCCATCCGATTTAGCGAAGCAGTGTGGGCCAGCCGCGGCGCTCGTCATCCGGTTCGGCGCGGCATGGAAAATCTCCCACGACGATGTCCTCGCGACTCTCGCGCGCAGCGTCAAGTCGTGGGGCGGTCTCGATCGCGGCGAATCGGTTGAGGACTATCTCGAATCGATTCGCGCCGAAGACCTCGCGCTCGCGATCGCATGCCGCGCGAATGTCGCGGCAGCTTGGGAAACTTTCATCGAGAAGTATCGTCCCGCGCTGTATGCCTCGGCGCGCGCCATCTGCCGCGAGGAGGTTGCCGCGCGCGAGATAGCCGATTCGATGTGGGCCGAGCTGTACGGCGTCGATGCGAAAGGCGCGTCAGCATCGCTCACTGCTCGATTACTTCCACGGGCGCAGCTCGCTCGCGACGTGGCTGCGTGCGGTCGTCGCTCAGCGTCACATCGACAGCGTGCGCGGCGCGCGGCGTTTCGAGCCGCTCGACGATGCTGCTCCGCCGGATTCGCGCACGACGAATGAATCCGCCGATCCGCCCGAGCCGGGTCACGCGCGGATGATGGAAATCTTCGCCGCGGTGCTGAGCGCCGCGATTGCCGCGCTTTCGGGCAAGGATCGCATGCGGCTCGGTTATTATTATCGCGATGAGCTGACGCTGCGTGAGATCGCGCGCGCGACCGGAGAGCATGAATCGACGGTATCGCGAAATCTGGAGCGCACGCGGCGCGAGCTGCGCGACAAAGTCGAGCGCGAGCTGCGCAAGACGCATCGGATGAGCGCCGAGCAGATTCAGCTTTGCTATGAGAGCGCATCGGAGCACGCGCCATTCAAACTGAGCGCGGCGATTTCACCGATCGATGGGGGACTGACGGCGCAAAAGAAGGAAGGCAGTTCGTTCTAGGATCGAGGAGCGATTTGGCAAGCGAAAGAAAATCCGCCGATGCATTCGAGGCCGCGCTCAAGCGCGAAATGCAACGCACGCAATCTGTGAAGCGCGCGGAATGCCCTGCGCCGGACGTCCTTGCCGCGTATTACGATCGCGCGCTGTCGCGAAATGAACGCGCCCGCGTCGATACGCATCTGCTTTTGTGCATGCGATGCCAATCGATGATCGCCGCGATCGCGCGCGCCGACGACTCCGAGCGATCGCCGGAGCCTGAACCTGCGCGATGGCTGTTCTGGGTCACGCGGCTGGTCGCACCGATCGTCGTCGTCGGTGTCGTGCTCGCAATCGCGATCGGGATGCGTACTCGCGAGCATCCCGCGCCCGAAGTGATCGCGCTCGCATCACCGGTAGCCGAATTAAAGCCTCAATTCGTGCAACCTGCGCCCGCGACGCCTCCGCAAGCGTTGCCCGAGCGACTCGCGGCATCAGTCGCGCAACCCGCCAATCCTTCCGCTGCGACGACCATGGCAAAGCCTCACCACAGAGTTGGCTCGCGCGAGAGGGCAGCGATCGGTGGCAGGTTGGCGAGCTCACGCAGGCCGGAGGAACTCGCTCACGAAGAGATCGCGAAGGCGGAGACAGTGCCTGCGCTGAGCGAGTATTCGAGCAGTTCGTCCCCCGCAAAATCTTCCGGCGCGCCCGCGATCACGCCGGGTGCGAGTCTTGAGGCAGCATCGGCGCCACCGATCGAAGCAGGAAACGCGACACCTGGCGAAGCTCCGGTTACCGGCGCTGCAGTTCCAGGCGTCGCCGGAGCAGCAGCAAGTGCACCTGCGCTTCAGGCACCGGCGCGAATGGCACAGACACAACGCGCGATGCAGAGCGCTTCGGGTGCGGGCGCCGCAGTTTCGGGCAGCGGCCCCGGTTTCATAATCGTGAAACCGCGAACCTACAGCACCGCCTCACCAGATGGCAGCGTGGTATGGTACTTTGGAAGTCAGGGCGTGATTTCACGATCAGAAAATTCCGCCCCAGCGAGTCTAGTGCGCAGCGGGATACCCAGTGAACTGCTCGCGGGGTCGGCGCCGTCAAATGACGTATGCTGGATCGTCGGCAAATCGGGCACGATCATGCGTACACTCGACCGCGGCGCGCATTGGCAAATCGTCAAACCGCCTTTAGACACAGATTTTACCGGTGTCAGCGCGACGGATAGCAACAACGCGACTGTCGTTGCTCTCTACCGTCATAGCTACGTCACCCGCGATGGAGGCGTGACGTGGTCTTCGCCGTGAGAGGACGCTGACCCCCCCTTTCGCTAAAATTTCCTACATAGTATTGGCTACCCCCTCATGGCATCGAGATCGGATCATCTTCAGATAACGCCGGGCAGCTCGCATTGGGGTGCCTTCAATGCGGTGGTCGACGATGGCCGTATCGTCGACGTGCAGCCCTTCGCGCACGATCACGATCCGTCGCCGATGCTGCGTTCGATTCCCGACGCGGTTCATCATCATAGCCGCGTTGCGAAGCCTGCCATTCGCGAAGGATGGCTGAAGCACGGACCCGGCGCGGCGAACGACGGCCGCGGCGGCGATCGCTTCATCGAGGTGTCGTGGGAGCGTGCGATCGATCTGGTCGCGAAGGAACTGAAGCGCGTGATTCGCGAGCATGGCAATCGCGCGATCTTCGGCGGTTCCTACGGATGGGCGAGCGCGGGCCGCTTTCATCATGCGCAATATCAGTTGCGTCGTTTCCTCGCGACCATCGGCGGCTTCACCAACTCGCGCGACACCTACAGCAACGCTGCCGGCGCGGTGATCGTGCGCAACGTTCTAGGCTCGATGAACGCCGTCAACGGGCCGGGCACCAGTTGGCAGAGTATCGCGGAGAACACCAAGCTGGTCGTGATGTTCGGCGGGTTGCCGATTCGCAACACGCAGGTCACGCCCGGCGGCGCGGTCGAGCATCGCACGCGCGAATGGCTCGGGCGCGTGAAAGTTGCGGGCGTGAAGTTTTGCAACATCAGTCCGATGCGTGACGATGCGGCCGCGTTCCTCGATGCCGAGTGGCTCGCGCCGCGCCCGCATAGCGACACCGCGATCATGCTCGCGCTCGCGCACACGCTGGTCGTCGAGGAATTGCACGATACGGAATTCCTCGCGCGCTACTGCGTAGGCTTCGAGCGCTTCCGCGATTATCTGATCGGCCGCGACGACGGCATTGCAAAAGATGCCGACTGGGCCGCGCGCATCAGCGAGATCGCGGCCGAGACGATCCGCGGCCTCGCCCGGCGGATGGCGCGTGAACGCAGCTTCATCACGGTGAACTGGTCGCTGCAACGCGCCGATCATGGCGAGCAGCCATTCTGGGCGGCGATCGCGCTCGCATCGATGCTCGGGCAGATCGGACTTCCGGGCGGCGGTTTCGGATTCGGCTACGGCAGCATGGAAGGGCTCGCCGGTTTGCGTCAGGACGCGCCGACGCCGTCGCTGCCGATGGGCTCACAACGCGGTGCGCGATTTCATTCCCGTCGCGCGCATCGCCGATTTGCTGCTGAATCCGGGCGCGCCGTTTCAGTACGACGGTCAGGACCTCACGTATCCGGACATCAAGCTGGTGTACTGGAGCGGCGGCAATCCGTTCCATCATCATCAGGACATCAATCGGCTGATTCGCGCGTGGCGCAGGCCCGATACGGTGATCGTCAACGAGGCGTTCTGGACGGCGACCGCGCGCCATTCGGATATCGTGCTGCCTGCGACGACGAACTTGGAACGCAACGACATCGGCGCGGCGGGGCGCGATCGCTTCATCATCGCGATGAAGCAGGCGATCGCGGCGGTGGGCCTCGCGCGCAACGACTTCGATACGTTTGCGGATCTCGCCGAGCGCTTCGAGCTGCGCGATCTGTTCACTGAGATGCGCGACGAGATGGGATGGGTGCGCTATCTGTACGAGACTGCGGGTGAGCAGGCCGCGAAGAGTGGCCGGCCATGGGACGACTTCGATACGTTCTGGGAGCGCGGATACTTCGAAATGCCTGCGGCATCGAAGCCGATCGTGCTGTTCGAAAAATTCCGCGCCAACCCGAATCGCAACAAGCTCTCGACGCCGTCGGGACGCATCGAAATTTTTTCCGAAAAGATTGCCGGCTTCCGCTATGACGATTGCCTCGGCCATCCGGCATGGTTGGAGCCCGCGGAATGGCTCGGCAGCGCGATCGCGAAGAAATATCCGATGCATCTGATCACGACGCAGCCGAGCACGCGGCTGCACGGCCAGATGGACATGGGGCGCGTTAGTCAGGCGAGCAAAATTGCGGGACGCGAACCGATTCGCATCAATCGCGACGATGCGGAGGCGCGCGGCATCAGTAGCGGCGACATCGTGCGCGTGTTCAACAATCGCGGCGCGATCCTCGCGGGCGCCGTCGTCAGCGATGAGATTCGGCGTGGCGTCGTGCAGATGTCAACCGGCGCGTGGTACGACCCCGAGCATCCCGGCGTCATCGGCAGCCTGCGATAAGCATGGCAATCCGAATGTGCTGACGCTCGACAAGGGGACCTCGCGGCTGGCGCAGGGCCCGAGCGCGCAGACCACGCTGGTGGAAATCGAAAAGTTCGTTGGCGAGCCGCCGCCGATCAGCGCATTCGATCCGCCAATTCGGGAAACTGAGGCGAGTACCGAGGGTGGCGCATTCCCACTCTCACCGTCCGTCACGCGTCATGCTTGCAGCCACAGCATGACGCGCGCCGTCCACCTTCTCTCGCTCAGCGAGAGAAGGGACACGAGAAAAGGCGAAGGGCCGGAGAATCAGTTGCCATGAAAGATCGTCAAGAGCCCACTAGCGATCGATGTCACTTTCGACAGTCCAACGGGCTTTTGACTATCCCTTCTCTCGCTAGCGAGAGAAGGTGGCTGGCGCGTTGGTCGCTCTTCGGCTTTGCGACCAGCGTGCCAGCCGGATGAGAGGGGAGCGAGCGCCACGCCTCGCAATCGGCCGCGCAGTCTCCGCGGACTCAGAGGCGGGAAGAGAAATCGTGCAAGAAAAAGCGCGGAGCGCGTTCATAGGTCGAGAGGCCGTGAACACCGATGCGCGCAAGAATTCCGCATCTCGCTCGTCTACGTGACTGGAAGCTTGCCGATGCCTTCGGCGATCCGAGGCTCTTCCAGATTCTGTTTCTCGGCATCCTGCTAGCAATGGGTGCGTGGCTGCGCGATTTCTCGCTCTCAACCGCCCAGATAATTCTCACCTTCGCTGCGGCGCTGACGGCGCAATATCTCTCATTCGGCCTGCGTCCCGATGCCCCACGATCGTATCGCAGCGCCATCATCACCGGACTCAGCCTCACGCTGCTGCTGCGCGCGGATAATCTGTGGGTTCATCCGATCGCGGCTTTCGCGGCGATTTTCTCGAAGTCGATTATTCGTTCCGGGCGGGAAGCATCTGTTCAATCCCGCGACCTTCGGCGTGATGTTCGCGATGCTGATGCTTCCCGGCGCGTGGATATCGCCCGGCCAATGGGGCCAGGATGTTGCGCTCGCCGGATGGATGGTCGCGCTCGGCGCATTTGTGGCGACGCGCGCGCGGCGGGCCGATATCAGTTGGAGCTTCCTCGCGGTCTATGTCGGCGCGCTCGCGATGCGCGTCGCGTACCTCGGCCAGCGGTGGGCCGTCCTCGAACATCAACTGCTCAACGGCGCGCTGTTGCTGTTCGCCTTCTTCATGATTTCCGATCCGATGACGTCGCCGAACCATCCGCGGGCGCGCGCGATGCATGCCGCGGTCGTCGCCGCGATCGCGTTCACATGGCAGTTCGGATTTTACGCGCACAACGGAATGCTCTGGGCGCTGTTCCTCGCCGCACCGATGGTGCCGATGTGGGACGCGCTTTGGCCTGCATCGAAATATCAATGGTCAAATTCTGGGAAACAAGCTGGAGGCAATCATGAACAAGGTGAAGCTACGGCTATGGGCTTCTGATGCTCGCGACGGCGGTGGCGTGCGCGATCGCGCGGCCGCCTGAGGCGCGCGCGTTTTGCGGATTCTACGTCGGCAAGGCCGACAGCAATCTGTTCAACCATGCGTCGCAGGTCGTGATGGTGCGCCACGGCGACAAGAGCGTGCTCAGCCTGATGAACGATTATCAGGGCGAGCCGTCGGACTTCGCGCTGGTGGTTCCGGTGCCGGAGGTTTTGCAGAAGGAGCAGATTCACATCGGCGATCGCGAGATTTTCAAGAAGCTCGATCAGTACAGCTCGCCGCGCCTGGTGGAGTATTTCGATCCCGACCCCTGCGAGGTGATTCGTCCGATGGCGGAATCGGACGCGGTGGGGAGAGGTATAGGCGGCGGCTTCGGCGGGTTTATCGGCGAGCTCAAGCGACGGTCGCATGGGCGTGACGGTCGAGGCGCAATACACCGTCGGCGAATACGACATCGTGATCCTGTCGGCCAAGCAGTCCGATGGCCTGGAAACCTGGCTGCAGGAAAACGGCTACAAGATTCCGCTCGGAGCGCATCGCGCGCTCGAACCCTACATCCGCCAGAACATGAAGTTCTTCGTCGCGAAGGTGAACCTCAAGGAGCATCAGGCGACCGGGCTCAGCTATCTGCGCCCGATCCAGTTCGCCTTCGAATCGCCGAAGTTCATGCTGCCGATTCGCCTCGGCATGATTAACGCGCAAGGCCCGCAGGATCTCATCGTCTATGCGCTCACGGAAAACGGCCGCGTCGAGACCACCAACTATCGCACCGAGAAGTTGCCGACCGGCGAGAATCTTCCCGACTACATCCAGCCGAAGTTCCAGGATTTCTACAAGGCGATGTTCGATAAGCAGGTCGACGACAATGCGATGCGCGCGGTCTTCACCGAGTACGTATGGAACATGGGATGGTGCGATCCGTGCGCGGGGCCGCCGCTCTCGCGCGAGGAGCTGCGCAGCCTCGGCGTCTTCTGGCTCGATGAGTCTCAGCAGCCTGGCGCATCGCCGATGCTGTATCGGCGCGGGCCGATGTATCGGTGGCGGTGCGATGCCGGTGATGCTGACCCGGCTCCATGTGCGATATACGGCGGACAGCTTCCCCGAGGACCTCGCGTTCCAGGAGACCGGCGATCAGGAGAACTATCAGGCGCGCTATGTCCTTCAGCATCCGTGGAAGGGCTCGCCCGAGGCATGCGAGGCCGCGCGCGATTATTTCGAACAGGTGCGCGAGCGCGAAAGTCGCGAGGCGCAGACGCTGGCCGACCTCACGGGATGGGACCTCGGCGGCATCATGAAAAATGTCGGCCTCGATCGACGTCCCATCGCATGCGCCATGGTGGAAGGGGCTATGGCAGTAAGCGTGTAGTGGGATTGACCCGAAACGCAGGCAGCAGGAAAATTGCGATATCGGCGAAAGTGGGTGGGCTTTCGCCGATATCGCTTATTAGATAGTTTGGCGCTAAATGGCGTTGGATACCCTCCGCTGAAAATGACCGGATTTGTCATTGGAGTCTGGATTTGACACGGTAGCGGGTGTAGCCTAGCCTGCTGGCTCCGACGCGCTCGGATAACCTGAATCTTGACACTCCTCAACTCTTTCATGGATCACTTCCCCGCCAATGTTTGACACTCTAAGCGATCGCCTCGACGGAGTTTTCAAGAAGCTCAGGGGCCATGGGCGGATCTCCGAATCCAACATCGATGAGGCTCTGCGCGAGGTCCGTCTCGCGCTGCTCGAAGCCGATGTCAATATCAAGGTGGTTCGCGACTTCGTCGAGCACGTCAAGAAGAAGGCGCTCGGCCAGGAAGTCCTGCGCTCGCTGACACCCGAGCAGCACATCCTCAAGTTCGTCGCCGATGAGCTTCGCCATGTGATGGGCGAGCAGGCGCGCGAACTCGATCTCAAGGTTAAGCCTCCCGTCAAAATCATGGTCGTCGGGCTGCAAGGCTCCGGTAAGACGACCTCGCTCGCGAAACTCGCGCTATGGCTGAAGGACACCCGCAAGCGTCATCCGCTGCTCGTCTCGACCGACGTGCGCCGTCCTGCCGCGATGGAGCAGCTTCGCGTGCTCGGCTCGCAAGCGGGCGTGCCCGTCGTCGATAGCCATGAGAATGAGGATCCGATCGAGATCGCGACGCGCGCACTCTCGCGCGCCGAAGTCGGCGGCAACGATGCGGTCCTCATCGATACTGCGGGCCGGCTGCAAATCGACGAAGATCTGATGGAGGAGCTGGAGCGGCTCAAGGCCGCGGTTCGGCCTCATCATATTGTCTTCGTTGCCGATGCGATGACCGGCCAGGAAGCGGCTAACGTCGCGCAAGGATTTCACGAGCGGCTGCACGTCTCCGGCGTCATCCTCACCAAGCTCGATAGCGATGCGCGCGGAGGCGCCGCGCTTTCGGTTCGCGCTATCACCGGCGCTCCGATATTGTTTGCCGCTACGGGCGAGAAGCTCGACGCATTCGACATCTTCCATCCGGATCGTCTCGCCACGCGAATCCTCGGTATGGGCGACGTGCTCACGCTGATCGAGAAGACGCAGGCGAACTACGATCAGGCGAAAGCGAAGGAACTCGAGCGCAAGTTCAAGAAGAATGAATTCACCCTGACCGATTTCGCCGAGCAGATGAGAGCGATCAAGAAGATGGGATCGCTGGGCGACCTGGTCGGGATGATTCCGGGACTCAAAAAGGTCGCGGGCCAGGTCGATTCGGAAGAATCGAAGCGCGAGTTGGTGCGTATCCAGGCGATCATCGATTCGATGACTCTGCAGGAGCGCGAGAACCATCTGATTCTCAACGGCAAGCGCCGCGCGCGGATTGCCGGTGGAAGTGGAACGTCCGTTCAGGATGTAAATCGCTTCCTCAAGCAGTTCGAGCAGACCCGCAAGGTGATGAAGAAGCTGACCAAAATGGGCGCCGGCCGCGCGATGATGCGCGGCATGGGCATGGGATAAAATATTGAACGAGGGAGAAATAGATATCGCATGGCATTAGTGATTCGACTGCGCCGTCATGGCAGCCGCAAGAAACCGTTTTACCGGATCGTGGTGGCCGATTCCCGCTCGCCGCGCGATGGCCGGTTCGTCGAGCAGATCGGCACCTATGATCCCGCTTACAAACCAGCCAAAGTGACATTGAAGAAGGAGCAAGCGGAACATTGGATTAAGGTCGGCGCCAAGCCCTCGGACACGGTGCGCGAACTAATCCGGCAGGCTTCGGCCGCCGCGTAAGGAGCCTCGTAAGATAGAAGATGGCTCGTACCACAACCTAGCAAGATTCTGCCTGAACGGAGCCGATTATGAAGGAGCTGGTTCAGTTCCTCGCACAGCAGTTGGTCAATAACCCGACCGCGGTCGAGGTCAAGGAGACCCAGGGAGATACCGCATCAGTCCTGGAACTGCGGGTGGCCAAGGAAGACTTGGGACGCGTGATTGGGAAGCAGGGCCGCACTGCGAAGTCGATTCGCACCATCCTCAATGCGGTCGCGTCGCGCACCAATCGCAAGGTCGTGCTGGAAATCATCGAAGACAAGTAGATGCACTCTGCCGATGACTAGCCGCATCAGGGTTGGAACTCATCGCTAGCAAACCGTCCGTATCGCAACCATCACTGATTCGGATCGGCCGGATCGCCGGAACTCACGGACTCCGGGGCGCGGTGCGATTTCGTCCCGACTATCCCGAATCGGACTCGATTCAGGCCGTTGAACGAATCTTCCTTGCCGATAGCGACGATGCCGGGGATGCGCGCGAATATCGCATCATCGAGAGCATTCCACATACCCGCGGAATGATGCGGCTGATGCTCGAAGGAATCACCGACGCCAACCTGGCCGAGTCGCTCATCGGAAAGAACGTTTTCGCCGATGAGCGCGACCTTCCGCCGCCCGAAGCGAACCAGTTCTATTATCGCGACGTAGTCGGATGCGAGGTGTTTTTAACCGACGGCACTCGCATTGGAGCGATCGAGGACGTCATCGCGACGGGCGCCAACGAGGTCTTCGTCGTGCGCGGCGACGGCAAGGAAATTTTGGTGCCCGTGATCGAAGACGTGGTGAAGGAGATCGACGTCGCATCGAAGCGCGTGGTGATCGAAGCGATCCCGGGATTATTGGATTGAGATTGCTGTTCCTTCCTCTCCCGCATTTTTCGCGGGAGAGGAAGCGTGGCGGGCTTGTCGCTCTTGGCTTCAGCGACAAGCATGCCGCGCAGGTAAGGGTGCTGCGAGTGCCACCCTCGCTACGTCGAAGCCACACGCTCTAGTTCGGAGTCTACAACTCCTTGCACACAGCAGTGGAGTCGCATTCGGTCTTGCTGCTGAAATGATTGGGCAGGAACACCATCCCCTTGTTCGGGCAGAAGGTGAACGACCCCGAGTGATACCATCCGCCTTTGTCGCCATCGAAGGCGGCTTCCTTTTTGTTGGGTGCGCCGATTTTCCAGCTGCCGTGCTCGTTGACCATGTAGAGGTCGAGGCGGCTGACCTCGGATGCCGGCGTATCCGAGGAATCGGGCTTGAAGAAATTCGCGGCGACGACCGCGTCCTTCTTGCCCGTGCGCAACACCTTCACGTTACCATCGAAAGCGACGCTGACCTTCGGCCCAGTTTCTCCGGGGCGCAGCTTCTCGGGGCGCAGCTTGTGATCGTATTTGCTCTGCACCAGGGTCCAGAGATCGTCGATCTTGCTGTCGGCAATCGCTTGATAGGCCTTCTTGGCCGCATCCTGAATGGCCGCCTGATCGCCAGATGCGCCGGCGACGCCGGCCGTATTGTCCTGCGCGAATGTGTATGTCGCGGCTATCAGTACCAAAGACAAAGCCATCCCGATCCGGCCAAGAGTCTGTCGCATGTGCCCCATCCTGTGCGCAACGAAGTTAGCCGTAAGTACCATCGCGCAATCGCACGCCGCAAGATGGCGCAACTGCTATGACCGCCTCCGCGCCATGCCGAAAGGCCCGCACTCATCGATCCGGCTTGACCTATTTAATAAAGAAGTTACTTTAGAAAATATGAACGCAGCAATCCGGGAGTAATTATTATGATCAGAACTGCTATCGTCGTTGGCAGTACGCGGCCGGGACGCAAGGCTGATACCGTCGCGCGATGGGTCTATGACATCGCCCAGAAGCGCGGCGACGCGGACTTCGAAATCGTCGACATCGCGGATTTCAACCTGCCTTTGCTCGACGAACCGATCCCGCCATCGATCGGACGCTACAGCCGACCGCACACCATGGCGTGGGCGGAAAAAATCGCATCCTTCGACGCCTATGTTTTCGTGACGCCGGAGTACAATCGCAGCACTTCCGGCGCGCTCAAGAATGCGCTCGATTTCCTCTACCGCGAATGGAACAACAAAGCCGCCGGCTTCGTCGGCTACGGCGGCGCAGGCGCGCGCAACGCCATCGAGCATTTGCGCGGCGTGATGGGCGAGCTGCAGATCGCCGATGTACGCGCGCAGGTCGCACTAACGCTCGCGGCGGACTTCGAAAATTACACCACCTTCAAGCCCGGCCCGAGCCAGGAAACCTCTCTCAACACGATGCTCGATCAGGTCATCGCGTGGGGCGGCGCGCTCAAGGAGCTGCGCCTAAAATCGGGTCCGTCCGGTCGCTTGACGGATTCGCGGACGGCGCGCTAATGGCGCTCCATGAAGACCGCACATGCCGCGACCACGCAATGGGGCCAGGTGTCGGGTCATCGCTCGGGCGGGATCGATTTCAAACGACTCATACAGGGTGACGATGGCGCGCCCGACAACTTCGAGTTCAGCTTTGTGCGCACTGCGGGCGATTACTACACCCCGCGTCATCGCCATAACTTTGATCAGATTCGCTTCTGCCTCGAAGGTACGATGAACTACGCGCCCGGCAAGAATCTCAGCGCGGGCACGGTCGGATATTTTCCCGAAGGCACCTTTTACGGACCCCAGCAGGACACCATCGGATCTATCGTGTTGCTGCTCCAGATGGGCGGCGCGACCGGTTCCGGCTTCATGAGCTGTCGTCAGCTCAACGACGGATATCAGCGGCTGTCCGACTTCGGTCAATTCGATCATGGAGTGTTCACTCGCGCGGCCGCCGACGGCCGGTCTCAGCGCAAGGACGGCTACGAAGCGATTTGGGAGTACGTCAACAAGCGCCAGGTCGAGTATCCTGCGCCGCGTTATGAGGAGCCGATCGTGATGCATCCCGACAACTTCGGATGGCGCGCGATTGGCGGCGGCTTCGATTACAAGCATCTCGGCTCGTTCGGCGAGCGCGGGCTGGAAGTAGGCTTCATTCGCGGTCCGCGCGGCGCGACGCATACGCTCGGCGCGCTTGCGTCGCCGGAGCTGGCACTGGTGACGAAGGGCGCATTCGGGGTCGAGACTTTGCCGGGCGAGAAGCTCGATAAGCATTCGGCATGGTACGTCGACGCGCGCGATCAGGGCACGAAGTTCGAAGTCCTCGAGGACGTCGAGTTCTTTCTGATTCGGATGCCAACATTCAACTGACCAACAGAGGCAACATGGCAGCAACCGCACCGCGCACCATCTCACGAACTCGCAAGACCTCGAACGGGAAGAAGTCCGCGGGCAAGTTCCATCAATGCTGGTATGCGATCGCGCGCTCGGATGAAGTCGCGGCGGGCCAGATCGTCGGGCGCGATTTCCTCGAAGGCCGCGCGATCGTTTATCGCGGCGAGAGCGGCAAGCCGGTGGTCATGAGCGCGTGGTGCCGTCATCTCGGCGCCGATTTGAGCATGGGCAAAGTCATCGGCGATGACGTGCGATGCGCGTTTCATCATTGGCAGTATGGGCCCGATGGTATGTGCACGAAGATTCCCGCCTCCGACACGATTCCAAAAGCCGCCAAGGTTTTCAGATTTCCTACCGCCGAGAAGTGGGGCCTCATCTGGGCATTCAACGGGCCCGCGCCGCTTTACGATGTTCCGGATTTTCCCGGCTATAACGCATCCGATCTCGACTTCCGCACCGCCGAGGCGTTCGATCTGCCGGTCGAGCCATGGGTGCCGTTCACCAACTCGATGGACTTTCAGCATCTGCGCGTCCTGCATGGCCTCAAGATCGATTGCAACCCCGAGCAGATTCACGTCGGCCCGTACAAGATCGAATACGATGTGCGCTTTGAGGATCCGAATCTCGGCATCTTCGATCAGTCAATTCGCGTCAGCGGCACCAACACCATCGCGCTGGCGGGCAAGCTCAATGGAATGAGCGTGCTGTCGATGGCGACCGGCACGCCGACGCCTGATGGCCGTACGCACGGATGGTCGGTGACCGCGACGCCTTTATCAGAAGGGAACGAAGAGGAACGCGCGCAGCGCATCCAGATAGGTCATGCGTTCTTCGATCGGCTGATCAGGGAAGATGAACCGATCATGAGCACGATCCGATTTCGCGAGGGACTGCTCATCGAGGCGGATCGCGCGCTCGCGATGTTTTTTCAGTACGTGAAGAAGTTTCCGACCGCGCAGGCCGCCGCGCGCTTCGGTTGACTACGCGGCCGCCTCGCGCTCGGGACTGTAGAGCGCGCTCCAGTCGACGCCGCGCCGATAGACGGTGGTCGAAAGCACCATGCGCGGCATGGCCAGGCAGTTGGGCGAGCCCGCGTGCATCATCACCGGATGCATCAGGTACACGTCGCCGGGTTCACCGGTCATTTCGACGACACGTACTTCGACATCATCCAAGGTCGCGCCGGACTTCATGAAATGCTGAACTCGATCGACGGAAGCGTCGAACGAGCACAACTCCTTCATCCAGCCGTAGCGCTGCATAAGGCCCTTGCGCAGATCGGCCGACCGGATCCGGTTGACGCCGCGCGCGTCGGCCAGAGCGTGCGTGAGAAGCGGCGAGCCGGCGACCACCAGCGTCGCGCCGCCCTGCGGCGCCACCTTCGCGAGGCAAGTGAACACGCGCAGCCCATAAGGTCTCGGCAGCGTTCGCACCATGGGCGCATCGAAATGCCACCCCTGGTGCGGCACGTCCCATGTGCCTTCGCGCGCCTCGGGATACGAGCCCGGAAACGTGACCAGCAGCGAGCCCCAGTGGTCGTCGCGCTCCCAGCCCTCGCGTCCGAGTAGCTGATCGAATATCGCGCGCATCGAGGAGCTAGCAATCTGCTCGAAGATGATCGACTTCGGGCGGTCCTTGGTACCGACGACTCTTTGCGCCTTCCAGGTTTCGGGATCGTCGCGGCGAATCTTGTAGCGGCGCGCCATCATCGCCCATAGCGACTCGCACATCGTAGCCGCGACCTTCGATGAAGTCGCGCCGGGAATGCGCAGAACGCCGAAGCGTTGGAATTCGTCGAGTTGCTCGGGGGTAAGCATGGCTGGATACCTTTGCGGAAGTGATCGATTTTGTAGAAGCGCGCGCCGCCATGCAAGTGGCTCTCGATTCAGATGATGCAGCGCCTGTACAGTGAAACCATTCGCGATGGAATTCCACGTCATCACGCTGTTTCCGGAAATGTTCGAATCGCCGTTTCGCGGCGGCATGGTCGGGCGCGCGATCGAGGCAGGAATCGTCGTCGTCAAGCCGCATCCGCTGCGGCCCTTCGGTCTCGGCAACTACAAGCAGGTCGACGATCAGCCGTATGGCGGAGGCAGCGGAATGGTGATGCGGCCGGAACCGATCGCGTCGGCCATCGATGCCGTGATGGCCGAGCATCCGGATCTTTGGCGCATCCTGATGACGCCGCAGGGCGCGCCGCTCACGCAGGAGAAGGTGCGCGAGCTTGCGGCGCGCGAAGACCGGGACTACTGCTCATCGCGGGGCGCTACGAGGGTGTCGACGACCGCGTGCGCGCGATGGTCGATGAGGAAATCTCGATCGGCGACTACGTGCTCTCGGGCGGCGAACTTCCCGCGATGGTGATTATCGAGGCGGTCACGCGCCTGATTCCCGGCGTGCTGGGAAATCCCGACTCCATCGAAGAAGAATCGTTCAGCGCGGGGCTGCTGGAATATCCGCAATACACCCGGCCCGAAGAATTTCGCGGCGCGCGCGTGCCCGAGGTGCTGCTCAGCGGCGACCATGGCAAGATTCGCGCGTGGCGCGAGGCCGAAGCGCGTCGCCGCACCGAGCAGCGCCGTCCTGACCTCCTCGGGCATCGAAAGCGGTAAATGTCGGACCTTTTCCTCGCGCTGATTCATCATCCGGTGCTCGACCGCAACGGCCGCATCGTGACGTCCGCGATCACCAGCCTCGATATCCACGACATCGCGCGCTCGGCGCATACCTACGATGTGAAGCGCGCGTACATCGTGCATCCGATCGCGGAGCAGCGCGAGTTCGCGGCGACGGTGATCGATCATTGGCGCTTCGACTTCGGACGCGCCTTCGATGGCCGTCGTCGCGAGGCGCTGGAGACAATCAAAATCGTCGACACGCTTGATGACGCGCTCACCGATGCTTCGGACGTCGCGGGAACGCGGCCGCTCATCGTGCATACCTCGGCGCGCACCTCGGGCGGCATGAAGACATCGGAGCTTCGCGCGAAGATGGAATCCGCCGATGCGCCTCCGATGATGATTTTGTTCGGCACCGGATTCGGCCTCGCACCGAGCGTGCGCGATCGCGCCGATATCGTGCTCGATGCGATCCTCGGCCCCGGCGACTACAATCATCTGTCGGTGCGCGCCGCGGTCGCCATCATGCTCGATCGCCTGCGCGGCCGGTAGTCCGCGAGGTTGAGTCGCGAATGCGTGTTCCGATAGATTGGTCGGCTCTACCGAGGGCGTTTTCCATGAACAGCATCATCAAGAAGGTCGAAGACCGCGGGCTTCGAAACGATCTCCCTGAGTTTCGCGTCGGCGATAGCGTTCGCGTCCATGTGAAGGTTCGCGAGGGCGAGAAGGAACGCGTGCAGGCGTTCGAAGGCGTCGTGATCAAAATCAACCGCGGCGGCAATCGCGCGGCGTTCACCGTCCGCAAGATTTCCTACGGCGTCGGCGTCGAGAGGATTTTCCCGCTGCATTCGCCGCGCATCGATCGCTTGCAGGTGCTGTCGAAGAGCAAAGTGCGTCGGGCGCGGTCTGTACTATCTGCGCGGACTCTCCGGCAAAGCCGCGCGTCTCGATATCACTGGCTGAGATCTATGCCGCGGTTGGCGTCGAGGACGCCGCGCGCGAGGTCATCTTGACGTTGCCGCTGAAGTACGCGCCCTCACAGACTGTAAGATTATCCGCCGTGATGTCGCCGTAGACGCGCGCGTGCGATCCGAGGTAGGCGCGGCTCGCATCGACGATATCCCCGCGCATCTCGCCCAGCACCACCAGCTTGCTGGCCTTCATCCGGCCCTCGACGGTGCCGGTTTCCGCAATCACCACCAGCGAGGTCGAACTCACCTCACCTCGAAACGTCCCTTCGATTCGCACCGGCTCGTTGAAAATCAGTTTGCCGGAGACGTTGACGCCATGGCCGACCGCGATACGGGTGCGCTCCTGCACCCATCCGTTCGGCTCGCCGGCGCTGCTTGGTTGCGGGTCCTGCTTCGATCGCGAATCCGCCTTGAGCGGACTTTCCGGAAGCTTGCTCCCGACCTTCAAAAATTCGGGTTGATCATTTCCTTGCACTGCCATGACTACATCCTCATGTCGCGGGAAAAACGTGACACGCGACCGCATGCCCACCCGTTCCACTCTCAAGCGGCGGCTCCATGCTCCGGCAGATATCCTTCGCATATGGACAGCGCGGATGGAAGCTACAGCCGCTCGGGGGATTGACCGGGCTCGGCACTTCGCCCGGAAGTTTGACGCGCTCGGGTCTGGATGACGCCTGCACCGACGGAATCGCCGACAGCAGCGCGCGCGTATACGGATGATGCGGGTTGGCGAAGATCTCATCGCGGCTCGCAAGTTCGACGATCTTGCCCAGATACATGATCGCGACGCGATTGCTGATGTGCTCGACGACGCGCAGATCGTGCGCGATGAACAGATAGGTCAGCTTCAACTGCTCCTGCAGGTCCTGCAGCAGATTGATGATCTGCGCCTGGATGGAAACATCGAGCGCCGAGACCGGTTCGTCGAGCACCAGGAAGCGCGGCTTGACGGCGAGCGCGCGCGCGATGCCGATGCGCTGGCGCTGACCGCCGGAAAATTCGTGCGGATAGCGAGTCATCGCGTCGGGCGCCATCCCGACCATCCGCAGCAGCTCGGCGATGCGATCGAGTTTTTCTTTTCCGCGCGCGAGGCGATGAATCTCGATCCCCTCGCCGACGATCGATCGCACTCGCATGCGCGGATTGAGCGAGGCATAGGGATCCTGAAACACCAACTGCATGTCGCGGCGCAGATGGCGCAACTCGGAGCGCGTCAGCGTCGAGAGATCGCGTCCTTCGAAGAAAACCTTTCCCGCGGTCGGCTCGATCAGACGCAGAATGAATCGGCCCAGCGTGGATTTTCCGGAACCCGACTCGCCCACCAATCCCAGCGTCTCGCCGTTAACGATTTCGAGGTTGACGCCGGTGACCGCCTTCACGGTGAGCTTGCCGCCGCCGAGCACGCCCGTAGAACCCGCGGCGAATTCCTTCGTGAGGTTCTCGGCGCGCACCAGCGGCCCGGTGGCCGCGATGGCGGCGCTCTGAATTGCGCTAGACCCGGATGCAGGCGGCATAATGGCTCGGTCGCTTCTCCTCCAATGGAGGATCTATCGTAGCGCAATTGGGAATCGCCATCGGGCAGCGCGGATGAAATCGGCATCCCGGCGGCGGATGCAGCGCGTTCGGAATCGTCCCGGGAATCGCCTGCAAGCGATGATGCCGGGTGCCATCGATGCCGGGAATCGAATCGAGCAGCCGCGCGTGTACGGATTGAGCGGCTCGCTGAAACAGCGTCATCGCACGGCGCCTGCTCCATCACGCGCGCCGCGTAGAGAATCGTCACCGCATCGGCATACTCGGCGACGATTCCGAGATCGTGCGTGACCAGAATCACCGCCAGCTTGAGGCGCGATTGGAGGTCGCGAATGCAGGTCGAGAATCTGCGCCTGGATAGTGACATCGAGCGCGGTGGTCGGCTCGTCGGCGATCAGCAACTGCGGATTGCACGACAGCGCCATCGCGATCATCACGCGCTGGCGCATGCCGCCGGAGAGCTGATGCGGATAGTCGTCGACGCGCCGCTGCGGGTCGGCGATCCCGACCATCTTGAGCGCCTCGATCGCGCGCGCACGCGCCTCGCCGCGCGAGGTCTTCTGATGCAGCCGCACCGCCTCCGCGATTTGGCTGCCGATGGTGAAGACCGGGTTGAGCGAGGTCATCGGCTCCTGGAAAATCATCGCGATCTTCGCGCCGCGAATCGCGCGCATTTCGGGCTCGGGCAGCTTCGTGAGGTCGCGGCCTTCGAAGAGAATCTCGCCGCCCACGATCTTCGCGCTCTCCGGCAGCAGTCGCATGATGGAGAGCACCGAGGCGGTTTTTCCCGAACCCGATTCGCCGACGATACCCATCAGCTTGCCCGGCTCGACGGAAAAGCTGACGCCATCCACCGCGCGGACCTCGCCATCGTCGGTGAAAAATGAAGTGCGAAGGGACTTTACCTCGAGCAGCGCCACCTGAGCTCTAAATTATCACTCGTACGATCGGGTCCATAGGAGGCAATGACAACTTCACGATCAGGATGCGGCGATCATCACCGGAGCATCGATGTCAACGCGGCCGACTTTAATACCCACGCCAAGCCCACCGCAGCCAATAATCACCCAGATTCCGCTGCGGAGCACCCAATGTGAGATCAATCTGACCACCGATGGCTCCGCCCAAGACGTTCGACATCTGAGCAACCGAATTGATCGGAATTCTGTTCCAGGAACGCCACGGCTCCGTCAATCGGTCGCAATGCGCAGTGAGCATTGTCGCCCACGCTCGCCGGTTGCCAAGACGGACACGGAACGTACGTTCAGAAAGCAAATGGCGGAAGTATGATTTTATTCCGACGAATCGTCAGAAAAGCTTAAACAAGCCTATTGCCTAAACTGTCTGTTATTTTGGCCTACTACGTGTGCTGTTGACCTAATTTTGTCACTATGAGAAATGTCTCCTTCTAACCGCATCTTCGCACTACTTGTCTGGATGGCGTTAGCAGTCTGACTTGGGAGCCAAGCTTCCAATTCAGCGTTCGTTGGTCACGGGAGGGCAGCGTGTCGGCCGGCCAGATCAACGGATTCTCGCGTTTCGAGAACCCGAATTCTGCCTTCGTTGGCAGACGGCGGGAGCTCTCTACCCTCGGGGCGGCGCTCGAAAGAGCGCGAACCGGCATCGGCAGCCTGTTCCTTGTTTCAGGCGAGGCGGGGGTGGGCAAAACCCAGCTGACGACCCGATTTGCGGACTTGGCGCGGACGGAGGGTGCAAAAGTTCTGGAGGGCCGTGCAAACGCGCGCCTTCGCGATACGCTTCCGTTCGGGGTCTGGAAGCAAATTCTTTCCGATCAAACAATTCAGCGGGATGCATCGCGGTCGGATTTTCTCCCAGCAGCTCCAGTCCCGGAATTGATGTCGTTGCCGTCCCAACCATTCGCCGATCGGCAAACTCAGCCGGAGCTGTTCGAGAACACAGCCCGAGCGCTGGTCGAACACGCCAGAACCCAACCGCTGGTTTTGGTGCTTGACGATCTTTTCGCCGCGGATCCGCTCTCGCTGCAGGCGTTCAGGGTTCTCGCGCGCGAGTTGTCGCGCTTCGGCACCGTAGTGGTAGGCGTTTACCGCGATTCCGAGATCAGGAGATTTCAGGAATTCGCTGACTTTCTGGTGGACCCTCTGATTCGAGACAGCAAACGCATCTCGCTGGCCGGATTTGACGACGAAGAAACGCGGGAATTCGTGGAGTCCAGAACCGCTGCTCCGCTCGAGGAGGGGACGCTGGAGGTGCTCCGTACTCTCACCGGAGGGAATCCGCGGCTCCTGGATCTGGCAATTCGAGAGCGTCTGCTTCACGAAACAGCGCTCGGCTCAGGAAAATCGCTCCGTGGTTTGCTTCGCGGCGAGATCGAGGCCCATCTCGAACATTTGTCGGAGCAGGCCAGAGAAGTTTTGAGCACGGCCTCGGTATCCGGAGTGGAGTTCAGAATGTCTTCCCTGGTTCATGTTCTGGAACAGGCGCCCAGGGAACTGCTTGACTCCCTCAACGAGGCGGAACAAACCGGGCTGATCAAGCGTACTGAAATTCCCGGAACCTACCGCTTTCGCCAGACGCTGGTCCAGGAGATTCTTTGTGCGGAACTTACCGGCGCTGGGCGAGCACGTCTGCATAAGCGGTTCGGCGAAGTGCTGGAGGCGCTTCATCCGCAGGATGACGCGTTCGTAGAAAGAATCGCATCGCACTACTACGAGGCCGCTCTGCTCGGCTGCGCCGACAAGGCGGCCGACTATTGCTCGCGCGCCGCCGCGCTGGCGTCAAGCGGCTCCCGGGCGGTGGATGCTTTGCGCTTTTACCACATGGCGCTGGCAGCGCTTGAGCTTCAAGGCACCAATCCGGATGCAATCCGCGATCTTAAGGTGAAACTGGACGAGCTGAGCTTCCGTCGAAGACCGAGTGCGCCCGGGGTGTCGCGGTTCAATCAAGGCGCCGGCGCGACCGAGGCGACAGACTCCGAACGTCGATAGAAATATAGAGCAAAAGACTCCTGCGAGGCCCTCCTCGAGTGGGCGTCTCGACGTATTACCGGAAGTCGAGGCGCCCGCTTCCTCCGTAACTCCGGCGGAAAAGCGATCCAACACCCGCGGAGATAACGATGCCGCTAAACGGGCCACGGAGCAGACCCCCGCGTCGTACCGGAAAAGTACGTTTCGCAGAGAGGGAGACTTCTGGACCCTGATCTTCGAGGAACGCGTCCTGCGCCTCAAGCATTCCAACGGGCTCCTGTTCGTTGCTCATCTGCTGCAACATCCCGAGCGCGACTTCCACGTTGCCCAACTGGTCGCGCTCTTACCTTCGGCCAAAGACAATCACGCTGGAGCGATCTATCTATCACGCTCGGACAAAGAACGATTGGGAATGCATGATGTTGCGGGCAAGGACTCCAATCCGCTCCTGGATCCGACTGCTAAGGCCGAATATCGAAGACGAATCGACGAGCTGCGTGATTCGTTGGAACAGGCGAAAGAGTTCAATGATATGGTGAAGGCGGCGGAGCTGGAACGAGAGCTGGAGTTCATCGGAATTGAGCTGTCGCGGGCAGTAGGGGCTGGCGGGCGCGATCGCAAGCATCGCGCGGAAGATGAACGCGCACGCGTCAACGTGACCAACGCGATCCGATCGTTAACCACCAAGATCGCTGCGGAGCATCCCTCCTTTGGCCGCTACCTCCGCCTCACCATCCGAACGGGCCGCTTCTGCTCTTATCGTCCCGATCCGCGTTCGGCGCCGCGCTGGGAGTTTTGACTATCAGGTCGAGAAGATGTGGCCTCGACTGGAGCACCCGCACGATACCGCGACTACATTCAAGCGGCCGGTAGCGGAGTGTTATTCCAGAGCGCCTTTTTCTACATTTTCCACACTCCACCGCATACTTTGTTACCTTTACAGGAGCAATTCCATCAGTCTCTGACTAAGGGCCCCTGATGATCATTGATCTTTTTACAGGCCCGTCGTGGTCGAGCGTGATGAAGAATATTTTCACCGCATTTTTGATCTAGGCGCCGCGGGTGAAAAAAATTAGAAGCGACGACTAGAGGGTGCCAGGATTTTTTTCACCTTGGTTCCCGAATTCGTTTTCAATGAGGACTCGTGAGGCCGGGTCTCCCCGAGAACCCTATCCGCAATCGTACCTCCCGCCATCACACGCGAAGATATGCCCATGCCGCGACGACGAGCAGCTTCGAAACAGGGAGCTTCCACTATCTTGGCTCTACTTCACGATGTCGGAGAGGTTAACCGACGCCATGCGTAATCCAACCAAAAGGGTTGCGCTCTGCGTGCCGCCCGAGTTGCCGGTGGCGCAAAGTCGGCCGTGATGGCGTACTTGCCCCTCGAGGCGAGGGCCTGTCCTGGGCTGCATCGGCGTAACCGAACCGTCGTCAACTTCGGTCATCACTACGGCTTCTGCTGTTTCGGGCGAAGACCGGGCAAGGTCGAACGGTATCGCGTTCGCCTGACCCCGAGGTTGTACGACACAAGACTCGCTTCTTCGGCGTTGCCGAAACAGCCCCCCAGCACAATGCCCTACAGCACGGTCAGACCCGCTCAGGCACCGGCGCTATGCGGTTTCGCGCGGTAGGAACTCGATCCTCAGTGCTTGGTGCCGAGAGTCCAGAACTTGTAGATGCAGTAAACCATTGACGAGTTCAGTCTCCTGCGGAGTCAGTTCAGCGTCGGTCTTCGGGCGGCATACTTCCACTGGGACACGATCAAAACCTCGGCAGCTGCGCTGGTCGCTCAATTGGCGCAGGTGCTGGAGTTGGTCGATGCTTATCGCGCGGTGCTCGCGCCGCCAGCTGCCGTCTTCGGCTATCCGGACGGTAGCTGTTTGGATATCCACGATCGGGCTAGGTGAGGGCGTCGTTGGCGCTACCTCGGGGCCCTTCAGCGCGAGCCGGACCTCGCGCTTGAGTCCGTCAACCGTGCGGCCGTCGGCGCTCCAGTTCAGGATGGTGCGCTTGGTCACCTTAAGGTCCAGCGCGATTGCGGCATACGATGCGCCCTGAGCGCGCATTTCCTTGATCCGGTCGAGTGTGACCTGGTCAAGCTCGGTCGGTCGGCCCCTTTTTCTGGACATCTCCCACTCCTGCCTTGATGCTGATGATGTTTCAGACCATTCGGCGGTCGCACCGGCTACCGACGGTAGTCGGCAGCCGGTGTAGACCACGATGAACGAGCGGCGACTACTCCTTATCGTTTTCCGGCTCGTCTTTCTTACCCGCCTTGTCGTTTGCAGTGCTGGGGGTGCCGGGAGTGCGCGTAGGCCGTTGCTTTTCGGAAGATTTGCTAATGCTTCGGCCGAACCCTCGGGGATAACCTTGAGCCCGCGCTGCTTGAGGTAATCTAGTAGCATCTTGTCCTTTGCGTCATCGGGAATCCAATCCGTCACCCCCTGACCAGTTATGTACCGCATCGCCTGTAGGATAAGGGGGATGCCGATCTTGCGATGATTCGGTGCGTCCTCCCGGGCTCGTTGCTCTGCCTCCAACTGGTCGAGCTCTTCGTCCACTGACGGCTGCGGCGCATTACCCCAATCGCGCGGGTTGCGGCGCGCCAACACCTTCGCCGCGAGGGTGGGATCGGGCTCCCGGTAAGACCATTCGGTTTGAAACAGCGGACGACCCTGCGCGTCGCGAAGCTATTCACCGCTTTCGGGATCGACTTGGGGAATCAGCTTGCGGTCCGCGTCGAACACCGGAACCTTGAAGAAACCGCCAACCATTCCGTCGCGCACAACCATGGTTGCCAGTGCCTCAAACTGCGCTTCTGCATCGCGGTATGCCCGATAGAAGTCGGCGAAGCGACCGCGCTTTGCTCGACGGCCCTTGGCCAGCCAGTTGTAAAGGGTCTTCCGGTCGATTCCTGCCCGCGTACATGCGACCCCGACCGAGAGTCCCTGGCGTACGCTGTCGCAGATAATCCGCGACCGTTCATCATTGAGTTTGGTCTTTGCCATATTTACCCCTCTTGGAATTTCTGGAGCTCGGCTCCAAAAAACATTGGAGGGGTTTTAGGTGTGACAGGCGGGCCTTGACCGTGCATTTTGGTCAACTTTTTGACGGATCGGGTATTTGAGGGAGTCTTTCCCTAAAGCCTCCCTATTTCTTTCGCCGACGCCGAACGGATCTCGCCTCGCATTCGAGCCGCCGACCCCAACGATGATCGGCCGGCGTATCTAAGCCCGTTCGGAGCGCGCTCTGATCCGCTAGCAGGAGGAACCGGCGCAGAAAACAACCGCGCGATTGCCGCGGGTGCGATCGTCACAAACTCGACATGGTGACCCTGACAAGCTGACTGGACTTCCGCGACCTTTCCGGAAACACGCTCGGGAGCGGCTCCAGACGAGCGCCTCGGATACTCAATTAATATGGTGGCCGGAAGCCGAGAAGTACGCCGCTCAGCGCTTGCGCGCAGCAATCAGCACCCGGCGGCTGTGCTGCGTGTAATCGACCCCGTCGAGCAACCCCAGCCAGGCTCGGGCTTCGCGTAGGTTCGACTCCGCGGTTTTTGCGTCGAGGTCGCGTACCAACTCGCCCTGCCGCTCAAGCATTTTTTGGTAAAAGACGCGGCGCAGAGAGTCCGCGTGGGCAGAATATTGATGGCGTTCGACCTCGAATCCGACGCTCTCGAGTGATGGCCGATAGTCATTCACGGGAGGAGGATAGCCGGGGGGCGAAAGATCACGCTCCCAGTCGGTGAAGACGAACATCGCTTGCGGCTTCAGGATTCTGGCAACTTCGGCCAGGCCGGCGCGCTTATCGGGGATCGCCCATATGACGTCGATGCTGAACGCGCCGTCGAAGCTCGCAGAATCGAGGCCGGTTGCATCGAAGCTGCCGCTTCGGTACGAGCAGTTGTTGCCGAGTCGACGCGCCCGCGCTTGCGCCTGCTCAAGTGCAACGGCGGAAAAGTCGATGCCCACCAGCGCTGCACCGGTCGACACCGCTATCCACTGGCCCGGTCCCCCACGACCGCATCCGAGATCCGCGATTCTTTTGCCTTGGCCGACTTGCAGCGCCTCCACCATCTCTCGAAGCTCACGGCGGGTTATATAGCCGTCAGTCGCTTCGTCTGCCGGATACTCGTCGCCAAAAGCTTCCAGGTAAATCCGCCGGCGGAATTCCGCGACCTTGACTTCAGCGTAGAAGGAGTCCCAAGTTCGAACTCGTGATAAGAATGCAGACTCTTCTGCCATGATCTTCTCCGACCGGCTACGAAGTTGGCAATGAATCGCGGAGCGCGACGCTAGCACGGCGGCTCCGCGATTTCCATTTTGGGATTTAACCTGCTGCTGCCGTCGGAGAAGGAACGTGCGAGCTGCGAGCAGTTCGTAAAGGTATGGTTCAGTTATCCCTTCGGGAACGAGCATCGGTGCGGTTGTCGATCCAGCGCACGGCAGGTCGAATGGTGACGGTGCGGCATTCGAAATAGCCCGGCTGGTTCGGTTGCTTCGGACGGCTTTCAAGAGCCCAGTTCCTGCGCTTCGCGCATCGCGCGGAAGCGGCCCGCGGGGCGCCGCCGACAGTGCATCCTCGTCGCCGAATTCGACCAAATTCTGCAACAGGCTCGCCAAGCCATCTCAGCGAAGGCCGGCATCCGATGTAATCCCTGAGGACAATACTCATCGGTCGCTGGTTATCGCGAAGACTTCACCAGCGCGGAGGCGGGTAAAACGACGCGGGGCCCGGTGTTCTCGATCGTGCTAAGAAGGATCGCTACGCGTTCGGCACCCGAAAGGTAGCGCTCGAAAATAGCCTCGATTCCCCGAAACGGTCCGTCCACAACGCGTACCGCCTGTCCGCTATCGAACGGACCTTCCCGGATCTCGACCACGTCGTCGACCCCACGGGCACGAATCTCAGCGACAATGGTTTCCGGAACGACGATCGGATCGGCTCCGGCGCACACCAGACCGTTCACACCGGCCAGGTATTTTACGTCAAAGTAATCTCGTTGGAGATCGAGCCGGGCAAAGAGATAGCACGGGAAAAGAGGCGCCACGGACATTTCAAGACGGCCCCATCGCGGCATCCTCGCGCGCAGCATGGGCAAAAAAACTTCTGACAGGCGCGCTGCGAGTTGATCGCGAACCCATCGCTCCTTACCGGGTTTGGTGCGAACCAGATACCAATCGTCCGAAGTTTTCACTGACATCGAAAATCCCCCGAGGCGGCGAGGTAACGCAACACTTTAAAATTCTCGAGCGGGCAACCTCCGTGCGGGTTCGAGTCCCGCCCCCGGCACCACGAAACCCTCAACGCAGAGAATTAGAACTCAGAGGCCGCGGCTTCGAGCGCGGAGGCAGCGGCGGCGGTGCGCGTTTCCACGCCGAGCCGATCCAGGATGTGCTCAACGTGTTTCGACACGGTTCGCGAACTTATGCCCAGAATCATCCCAATCTCGGGATTGGTCTTCCCGACCGCCACGTAGGCCAAAATTTCTGACTCACGCCATGTCAACGGAAGACTACTGAGCGCCGCAGGATCGATCGCCCCGCGATGCTCTTCGAGCACCAGGAAACTCTGCTCGAGTTTCGAGAGCAGATGAACAGTCAGGCGGTTGCCGTCCCGCTCAATAACAAGTGGGCGTCGAACAGTCGGAACGTCAGTGGCCTTTCGAAGAGTCTTGTTTGAGTGCGAAATCCATTGCGCAAGTTGCTCCGGCAACCCGTGAGTGGTTCGCTTCGGGAAAAACTTCTCGAACGCTCTGGTCGCACCGGCGGTCTCCATCGTGATGGTCCCATTCAGGTCCATCGCGACGATGGCGCGCTCAGCGCAATTCGGGCCACTTTTCATCGCCGCCATTTCGATCAGCGCCGAGGTGGTATGCGCAAGGCGAAAGGCCTGCTGTACGTGCGGCGAAATCGAAACGAGCATATCCCTGTGGGCTTCCGGAATCTGCTTGTGCCGACCGACCCCTACGAATTCGATGCGATTGGGCTGGTCGCGCAAGAACAAGGTGCAACAATCTCTGATTCCTCCGGGGCGATACACTTCGTTGTAGAGTGCCGTGCGCAGAAATTGTGACACTGGTTGCAGGTCGGACCATCGCGTGAATTGCTCACAATGGGTGCGCTCGAAATGGACGACAATCGGCGCCTTAGACACATGTCGCGCGAGAATTGCATCAGCGTCCGCGAACCCAAGCCCAAGCGGATCCGTACGCTGGGTTCCTCCTTGCGAAGGAGCCTCAACTTCAAACGATGCGTCGGCAGCGAACGCGACGGGAATCAGCGCTCGCAGTGCTGGGAGCAAATGGTCCCTGAGCCCCTCAGGGGTTCGAGGCTCGTAGAGTCCTCTCACGAACTCGAGCACGCGATCGAATTCGGTCCGATTGTAGCGGTACATAGAGTCCCTGGCTGCGCCGGATTGTGCGCCTGCCTCCCGCATACGTCAAATGACGTATTGCCCGAATATTACTCGCTGCTATGGTCCAGACCGGATCGAAGTCGGCATTAGCAAACACTTCTGGGAGGAAACATGAAGCGCGTCAACTGGCTAATCGCAGCAACTCTGGCATTGATGATGTTTGTCCAGCCAAACAAGGCAAACGCCTTCAACAACGGGAGCCTCAACAACAACGGGAGCCTCAACGGCACCTATCGTGGTCGCGCAACGGGTACCTTCTATTCCATTGCGACTACTACCCCCACCGTCGTGCCCTCGTACAAGTTCGACTGGGTTTCAGCCGACACCTTCACCTTCGACGGCAATGGAACTACGACCGAGACCCTCACCTACACGTACGAGGGCGCGTCCTCTTTATTGAAGGAGGGCGGGCCATGCACCGATGTTGCCACCGGTAGCTACCACGTGAACCCGGACGGCACGGGAACGTCAACATATAACATTACTTCCTCAACTTGCTCTGACTTAGGCGGAACCTACACATTCGACTTCACGACAGACGGCGAATACATCTACCGTATCCTCACTGCTGACACCTCTTTTGCGGCCTTCTCCATCTCGGGAACGTCCAAGAAAGATAGGCCCGAGTTCGACAATTTTTGAAGTCCGCAGAATATAGTTGGCGGAACAATCCTGCTTGCTTCCGGAAGGCTGCAAGATCCCATCGAACAACTCCCTGAACTGGCGGAGGGCCTAAGCAAACGCGCCATTCGGGCGCTCAGGAATGGGCGCTCGCGGCAGGGGCGACCACACGGAATTTGCTTTTGCGAGTGGCGAAGCGATTTCAATCGACGCGGAAACCTTTTAGATGGTGACCATGACCGCTACGCCGATGGCGACTTCTACACCACCATAATGTAAAAGAGCCGTGGACGGTGACTTAGACAGGGTGTGATACGCGGGACTAAGGCGACGCGTAGGGAGAAAAACATGAACAAACTGCACCTGCTGGTTATAGTCACGGGGCTGGGGCTCTTGCTGGGAGTGAGGCCAAGCTAGGGGTAGACCCCAGTATGCGCCTATCCTGACCTTGGTGAGGATTCGGTCGCGTGCAATCCGACCACGAGCGACGGCTCCGGCAACACTGCGGGGGGCAAGGTCCTGACCATGGCGATCGAGTTCCGCGCAATCAGGCGGAATTGGACGCGCTGATTGCCGCACAGCAGGATTCGAGCTCTCCGCAATACCGGCAATGGCTCACGCACGACGAATACACGCGGCGATTCGGACCGACCGAGCACGATTTCAATGCGGTCGCGGACTGGCTTAAGTCGAGCGGCTTTCAGGTAAGGACCCAGGGCGCTAACTTCCCGAAATCGGCGATTTTGGAGTGACCGATTAGCTTCCTAATACGGCTGAGTTTTGCGTATGGCTCCGGCACCGCGGTGGCACCAAGCTGCCGCAGAAATCGTGTTCGCACCAGAACCACCACTGAACTAGATTGAAAGCTCGATGCCGGGGGCGGATTCCATTTCGACTACCAACAATTTTGTCGGGCGCGAGCGCGAGCTTGCGGAACTCGTTTCGGCCTGCGAGTCCGGAGCCGATAGCGACACGCATCTGTTCCTGATTTATGGCGAACCTGGAATCGGCAAGACGCGGCTGGTCGATGAGTTAGCCTCGCGGGTAAAAGCGCGCGGCCTGCAGGTGCTATGGGGCCGATGCTGGGAGGGTGATGGCGCGCCGGCGTACTGGCCTTGGATTCAAGTAATTCGCAGCTTCCTCAGCGCGCTTGATCCGCAGCGGCGCAGCAATCTCGCGGTAGAGTCAGGAATCGGCGCTGACATCATTCACGATGTATCGCAGATCATTCCGGATCTGCGGCCCACGCACTCGACCGTCCGCCCGCCCGCGACCGCCAACCTCGATCCCAGCGAGGCGCGCTTTCGCCTCTTCGATGCGGTCACCAACTTCCTCAAAATCGGGGCCCGCTCGCATCCGATGGTGATCGTGCTCGACGATTTGCATGATGCCGACGAGGCTTCGCTCGCGCTGCTGCGTTTTATGGCGCGCGAGCTGAAAGGCGCGCCGATCATGATCGTCGCAACCTATCGCGACCTGGAGGTGCGGCGTTCGCCGGGACTGAGCAAGATGTATCGGAGAGCTTGGGCGCGAAGCGCGCTCGATTCCGGTCAGCGGTCTTAGCGAATCCGAGGTTAGTAAGTTCGTCGAGTTCAAGGCGGGACGCAGGCCGGACCAGATGCTGGTCGGGAAACTCCACGCCGCTAGTAATGGGAATCCGCTGTTTGTCGATGGGATCGTCCGCAATCTGATCGCAGACGGAGCGATCGGAGCCGCCGGAGCGTCGGATCGCCCATTCAAAATTCCCAGCGGCATAAGGGAAGCGATCCGCAATCGTCTCGACGGTCTTTCGCCGGAGTCGAACTCGATTCTTGCCGTCGCGGCGGCAATCGGAAACGAGTTCGAATTCAATCTCTTCACAGCGCAGCAGAGGTTTCCGCCGACGAGGCACATCGCCTTTTAGATGAGGCCTCGAAGGCGCGGCATCGTGACGGCGTTCGGTCATGGACGTTACCGATTCTCCCACGCGCTCATCCGCGAAGCGGTGTACGAAGAACTTGATACCAATGGCCGCGTTCGGATTCACGGCAAGATCGCGAACCGGATGGAGGAGATCTATCGAGAGAACATCGACTCTCACCTCGCCGAACTAGCGCATCATTTCCGCGAGGCGGGGATGCCGGAAAAAGCGATCGACTACTCGCTTCGCGCCGGCGAGGCAGCCGCTGCGGTATTGGCTTACTCCGACGCGATGATGCACTTGGCAAGCCGCGCTCGAGCTGATGGAGCAACACGGCTCGGACGCGCGGCGTCGCGCCGATTTGTTGCGATTGCTTGGGACGCGTTGCGTTCGAAATCGATCCGGCAGAGTCAGTTAATTATCGCGAATCCGCGATCGCACTTTATGAGAGTATCGGATGCTTCGACGAGGCGGCGCACATACGTGTCACGTTGGGCAGAAGCTTAACGATGTCGGGCCAGCCGCATCGTCAACGGGGTCCTGCGCGATCGAGCACTTGCGGCGCGCCGAGTCGGTACTTGGCGAAAGGTCCCGAGACGATCGAATTGGCTGATATACGAAGGGATCGCCGCATACGAGTCATCGCAGGCAATGAGTCCACGAATTGGACTTAGTGCAGTCCGCGCGAGCTGCTGCGGCGCACAATGGAAATTTCCGACCGCGTTGGCGACAAAGCGGTCTGGGCGGATGCGGCGGCGTTTTTCGCATATACGTTGGCCATGAGTGGGCATACTAAAGCAGGGTTTTGGTCTCTTAGCCCAAGCTTTCGAGGCTGCGGACCAAGCCAACTCTCCTGCTGCCGGACTTGTCGTAGCGAGAATCGCTGGCTCTATGCTGCACTTGGCTGGGCGATCCGCGCTGCGCCCGCGGATGGTGCGAGCGTGAACTGAACAGACCAAGGAACGCACGCCTTCCGTTCACCCGCCGAGAATTGTCGTTATCGGTTAATCATACCTATCTCGACGAGGGACAGGCGGGCGAGGCGGGGCGCAGGTTCGGTGCCGAATACTGGGCAATCCGATTTTGGGTGGCTGGCGAATGGGAGGCAGTGGCAGACTCGTAAATGAGAGTGCGGCCGCAGCATCCGAGCGAGCGGACGATCACGTTCAGCCGACTCAATTGGAGTATAGCGCTCGGGGCGCTTATCGACTCCTCGGTGAGTACGCTCGAGCCGAAAGGCACCTGCTTTACGGACTGGACAATGGGGATCGGGGACCGCTGTTGCTTCAGGAAATGCGCGCGCGTCCCATGGCTGGCACGAGTCTACCTCGCGATGAACCGGCTCGAGGCGGCTGCCGAGCAGGTGGCTCGATGCCGTCAGATAATGGCTGAGGGCGAGGACTGGCGTGGCCTGGCAGGCGACGTTGCGCTCGCGGAAGCAGTTGTCGCGGCCACGCGTGGCAACTACGACATCGCCGAACGGCAGTTCGAATCGGCGCTGGCAATCCATCAGAAGTATCATCTTGGCTGGGCGGAAGCCGATACGCTGCATTGTTGGGGACGTGCGCTCGCGGCCGCCGGCGACCTCGCAAGGGCGGCGGAGAATTTCGACGCCGCGATCGAAAACCATCGCTCTCGCGGAGTTGGCCCGCGTTTGATCGAATGGTTGCAGGCCGACAAGATGCGAGCGCTGGCCGGCGGCCATACGCAGCACTCAGCTTGCTGAATCGAAGCCGATAGGAACATTCCGAAGGGAAGGCGAGTTCTGGACCATCAGCTATCGTGACACCACGTTCCGGCTAAAGGATGCAAAGGGTCTTCACTACATCGCCTATCTCCTCGCACGTCCTAGGCAACGCATCCACGTCTATGACCTCATCGAAGCGGTCGAAGGAAGCGCTGCCAACGAGAGGACGACGATCCACGCCGAGTCCGAGGATTTGGAAATCGTGCGCGAGATCGACGCGTCGGGGCCAACCCTCGATGGTCGCGCGCGTTCCGAATATCGCGATCAGACTGCGCGACCTTCAGGCCGACCTGGACGAAGCGGAACGAATGAATGACCTCGGACGCACCGAACGCCTGCGCACCGAGATCGAGATGGTTGGGCAGGAACTCACAGGGTCATCAGGACTGGGCGGACGCGCGCGCGCGAGCATCAGGTAGCGCGGAACGCGCGCGCGGGCTGGTCGGCAAGAACATCCGCTCGATGGTGGAGAAAATTCGCCTCGAGCATCCCGCGTTGGGGCGTCATTTCGGCTCCGCAATCAGCACCGGTCACTTCTGCGCATATCAGCCCGAGCCCGATCATCCCATTTCCTGGCAATTCTGATCGGATTTAATTACTTCGCGCAATTTGTTCCCTCCGACCCCAAATTTGTTCCCTCCGTTTTCCCATTGTTCCCTCCGTTATCCCGCCTCTTGTAGTGAATGGCGAAACCAATCTTAGCGAACAAGTTCATAAACTTCAGCGCCGCGCGATCGGCAATGCTAGCGAATTGCGGCCCATGCCGCTGCCGCAGGCACCACCATCGCAAAGTCCGCACCTCAAACGACGGCAACTGCCCAGGACCAGTCGGACCGGAAATTCCGACTAAGTCAAGGATGATAAATTGAAGAACCTGAAAATTGCGGCGACTCTGATTCTGGCTGGCATCATCGTCTCGACCCTGGCGGCCTACGCGCAGCAGACTGGCGGTTTCGAAGCAAATCCGGTTGTAGATTCAGCTCAAACTGCGGCCGCTATAATTTCTTCGGATCCAGCTGCTCCGCTGACCCCAGCGCTGTCTGCTCAGTTGTCGCAGAACGTCAATCATCCGGTGATCGTGATCATGAAAAACCAGTTCACCGGCGCGGATGCGGCGAGTGACCAAGCGCCTTTGATGAGCGAGCTTCGGCAGGTGAATGCGGCACACGTCAAGCCTTTCCGTCTAGTCAATTCATTCGCTGCCACGGTGTCCGAGGGTGAGATGGCACGCCTGAAGGCCAACCCTGCGGTTGCCAAAGTGATCCCCGATATGGTGATCCACCATGCGCCGCGCGTACGGGCAGCCGCCTCCACTAAAGCTGCAGGGACGTCCTTGACGCCGAATGTCATTCCCGGCGCCTGCGGTTCCAATGGCGCGGTTCTGCTTGACCCGGAGGCATTGCAGACTACGAACACTGATTCGGATGATCCGAAAGCCTCGACTGCTCGTTCGCTTGGCATCACCGGCGCCGGAGTGAAGGTCGCGTGGATCGCGGATAGCGTCGACACCCGTAATGCGAACCTAACCCGGCCGGACGGAACTTCAGTATTTGCTGATTACCAGGACTTCACCGGCGATGGTCCCGGTATGCAGACCGGAGGTGCCGAGGCATTCCTGGACTCCAACGCGATCGCCGGCCAAGGCATCCATATCTACGACGTTAGTGGCTTCAGTGCTCAGGCTGACCCCCCTCCCTGTAACATCCGGATTGAAGGCGTGGCTCCCGGTGCCGCGCTGGTCGGGCTGGATGTATTCGGCACCTTCGAGGACACGACTGAATCGAACTTCCTCCAGGCGATCGACTACGCGGTTTTCACCGACCACGTGGACGTACTGAACGAGTCGTACATTTCGAACAACTACCCCGACGTAGCGGCTCAGGACATCGATCAGCTGTTCGACGACGCCGCTGTCAAAGCAGGCGTCACCGTGACTGCCTCGAGCGGTGACTCCGGCTCGGCAAACACCATCGGCTCGCCGGCGACCGACCCCAACGTCATCTCTGTGGGTGGATCGACCACATTCCGCTATTACGCACAGACCAACTCGGGCGCGGCGCGCTACTTCGCGACCACCGGCTGGCTGAACGACAACATCAGCTCGCTCAGCTCTGGCGGGTTCAGCGAGACCGGTGGAACCGTCGACCTAGTGGCACCCGGTGACACCGCTTTCGCCTCGTGCGATGCCAGTCCCACGTACAGTGAATGCGTCAACAACCTGAGTCAGTCATCCGATATTGAATACAGCGGCGGCACCAGCTTGTCCGCGCCATTGACGGCAGGCGCCGCGGCGCTGGTCATCCAGGCCTACCGGAACTTCCACCATGGCGCCTCGCCTACACCGGCGCTGGTCAAGCAGATCCTAGCCAGTACCGCCACTGACCTCGGGGTCCCCGCCACCGAGCAGGGCGCCGGTCTGCTTAATAGCTATAAGGCGGTCCTGCTGGCCGAATCTGTCCAAACCAGTGACGGATCTCCGGCTCCCGTTGGCGAGTCCCTGCTGCTTTCTCAGAACCAGCTCAACGCAGTCGGCGCTCCCAGAACCTCCTTTACCTGGCCAGTGACGGTGACCAACACCAGCGCGCAAGCTCAATCAGTGCGGGTGAGCGGACGGACCTTCGGGCACACTGAGAACGTGCATACCGGTTCAGTCACGCTGAACGACGCGACTAGTTTGCAGTTCTTAAATGCCGCAGGACTGCTGAACAATTACGCGCTCTTCACCTTCAAAGTCCCCAAGGGTGCCGACCGGCTTAACGCTTCCATCGCCTATCCCGGGGTAACTTCAAACGGGCTTAACGCTCGAGTCCGGATAAGCCTCATTGACCCACAGGGCCGGTTCGCCGCGTACTCAATTCCGCAAGGCGTCGGAAACTTCGGGAATGTGGACGTCCGCGACCCGCTGCAAGGGACCTGGACCGGCGTCATATTCTGTGATGCCGCGTCGATTAACGGCACCAACGGAACCATCCCCTGGCAGGTATCGACTCAGCGATTCGTGCCATTCGGCTCGATCTCCCCTTCTTCGTTCCACTTGGCTCCCGGTCATAGCCGAACCTTCCGGGTGACCGCTTCGACGCCATCCACTCCCGCCGACTCGGAGGGATCGATCGTCCTGACTTCATCGGGTGGCATCGACAACTTTGTGGGCACCGAGCGCAACTCCATCCCGGTTACCTTGCGCAGCCTGGTTAACGTTGCACATAGAGGCGCCTTTAATGGCTTGCTGACCGGCGGCAATGGCCGAAGCCCTGGCGAAGGTCAGACCGACTACTACGAGTTCAACGTCGACCCTGGCCACAGCGGCATCACGGCCAATGTGTCGCTGACGAATGACATCGGCGACATCGTTGGCTCGTACTTGGTGAACCCTAATGGTGTTGCAGTTGGTTTCGGGCAGAACAGCCTGAATGGGACCAACACCGCGTCGCTGACGGCGTATACCCTTAACCCCGTGTCGGGCACTTGGACCCTGATCGTCGACTTTGCCTCGCCGGTGGTGGGAGATGAGATCTCCCAAGCGTTCAGCGGCAACATTAAGCTGGACGATGTCACTGCCAAGGCGTCCGGATTGCCAAACAGTCAAGCCACTGAGTTACCCGCAGGCGTTCCGGTGACCATACCGGTGACGATCACCAACAACGGCGCCGCACCTGAAGCATTTTTCATCGACGCGCGCCTCGATACGCCGACGAGCCTCGCGTTAGCGCAATTCGCTCCGCCGGCGAGCAGTAGCGGATACGCATTGCCGCTAGGCTCAACCTCCGATACCGCAACTCCGTATTGGTTCGTGCCGACGCAGACATCGAGCGTGCAGGCCGCGGCAACTGCGACGCTGCCAGTCGAATTCGACTTCAGCCCATTCCCGGGCGATCCGGATGTCTTCGGACCACCCAGCACCCCCAACAACGCAGCGGGCTCATACACTCCGGGAGGCGGGACGGTACAGCCAGGTTTCTGGGGCGCCTATCCGGATGAGATCGGGCCGTACTCGGGGCCAGCGCCCGCGGGGTTCGTAAACATGTCGCTGACCTCGACCACGAAGGCGTTTGACCCAGCTGTGACCAGCGCGGCCGGTGACATCTGGCTTGCGTCGCTCGACCCTACGGTCTTCGGCAGTTTTGCGCCGGTGACTATTAACCCGGGGCAGACCGAAATCATCCCAGTGACCATTACGCCGGCAGGTGAGTCGGGCACTGTTGTCAGCGGCAATCTCTACGTTGATGACTTCGTCGCAGTCGTGCCTCCGTATGGCGACACCACCGGTGACGAGTTGGCTGCAATTCCCTACTCCTACACCATCAAGTGATGCGCAAAGCCAGCAGGGGGCCTCGACAGGCCCCCGCTAGGCATGCAGAAGTTTGCCGATGTTGCCGAGGCGCGAAGCATAATTGAGGTCGATGTCACCTCTTCGGTGCCGTGCGCGCAGCAGCGTCGGGTAGCGCGGAATGCGCGCTCGCGCGCTGGTCGGCAAGAACATCCGCTCGGTTTTGAAGAAAATTCGCCGCCAGTATTCCGTGTTGGGGCAGGGCTCAACCTCTGAAGTGCATCTCCTCGAGCTGCGTCGCACGATGCCGTGAACCTCGTAACCTTTCTTCAGCAGAAATTCGGCGAGGTAAGAGCCATCCTGTCCAGTTACGCCGGTTATGAGTGCGACTTTAGCCAATCCGCCCTAGTCGCCCTTCACGAGGCGATGCGAATCGCTATTGAAATGTTGGGTCGAGAATTCGTACAGCTCGGCATCCTCGAGTGCTTCCATCTGATGAATGAGGCCGGGGTGAATATCCATGCATTGGCCCGGATTGAGGATGAACTGCTCGATTTCGGCGTCGGGCGATTCCTTGATCGTCACCTTCAGTCGGCCGGCGCGCAGGAAAAACGATTCGGTCTTGAGCTTATGGAAATGCAGCGAGCATCGCTTGCCCTTGTTGATTTCCAGGATTTTGCCGCAATAGAGCTCGTTGTTGGCGAGCCAGACCTCGCGCCCCCATCCTTTGGGCTCGATATGCACGGGCTGGCGGACTCGATGTTTCATGATCTCTCGACGACACCCTCTTCTTTCGCAATTGGCATCGAAGCGCAAGTGTTTTCGCAGCGAACCGCGCACAGTTCGGACGGAGATATAAGCAAATCCAAATCAAATCAGCTCATTTGTGCGCGAACAAACGTTCAGCCCGATCGCACTCCTCGATGTAAACCACTGGTCTGGTCGACGTGACAAATAAGACAAATGCTTAGCGAACGTGTTGCTCGGGCGGACTTCAACTTACGGTTACTCGCACCCGAATGGGCGAAACAACACCCGGCCAACAAAAAATTGCGATCGTCCTTGCGACAAAAGCGTACGTCAGCCCCAGCCACGAGGATATTTTGTAAAAAACATGGCGACCGCAAACCATGCGCTGCGTATGGAGGGCCGAAGAAATCCTCTAGGGATTGGTAATCAAACCGGTTAGGGTTATCGAAACCTCGCCGGTGGTGCTGACGGTTCCGTTGAAGATTCCGGATCCGCTGGCGGGTGTTCTGGAGTTCGAGGCTTCGATCGAAAAACCGCCGAGCACGTTAACCGTGGTTGTCTCGGGGGTTCCGCAGATCGCGCCCAGCGCGTTGAGCGTTTGCGTGCTGGCGGGAATCTTGCCTTTGGCTTTAATCGAGAGTGTGACGACCGCAAAGGCGGGAGCGCACGCGCTTGGGTCACTGCCGGTTTCGACGGTCGCGCTTTCGTCTGCGGTAGCGGTGAGAGTCGCGGTGCCTCTTCCGAAACCGCCTGACAAGATCAGAGTGGGAGCGGTGATACACTTGCAGTCTGCGGTATCGGTAGCGGCGCACATTGTATCGTAGGCGTCGTCATTGCCGTTCGCATCGACCACCTGCGCGCAGGGCCCGGTGCTGAGATCGCTTGGTGAGACCGAGCCCGAAATCGTTCCCTTGGTAAGTTTGGCGGCGCCGGCTTGCGAGACCAGCGACGCACATAGTGCGATAGCGATTGCTACCACCAAGCCATACTTATGCATGCCTTTCTCTCCCTGTTTGAAGAGGTTGCTACAATGCCGATTCCAGCATCAGCTAATGCGGCGAGTCACCGCAAAGTCAAATGTCGTGGGACGTTTCATCGGAGTGCAATCAACCAGAACCATTTGACATAGACCTGTGGCTTGGAAATGCTCTCCGCACGTTAGGGGGCGCAGCGGGAGGGAACCGCCTTGCGAAGGGGCAACACCGGTTTATTCCGGTCAGCTTCACTACGGAGGGGGCGTTGGTGCGCGAAGCCTCGACGTCTTGTCAAAGCCACCGCCGGGATCATCTGCTTCGTCGTCGCCACGCTCTTGTCTCCCGCCAACGCCACCATCACTCAAGGCGATCTGTCGCTCTACGGCACCTTGAGCACGCGATGGTCCGGGCGCTGGGGCGAAGGCGGATCCAAAGACAACGGGACGCCGACCAACTTCTTCGGCGGCAACGCCATTCCGGGAACCGCGGCCACCGAGAGCGGCGGCAGCTTCGATTTCAGTCGATGGGACCTGGTGCAGGCGCGTCAGGTGGCGGACATCCGCCCCGACTATCATCTGGTAAAGAATCATCGTTTGCTTGGTGGGCGACTCGACGTCCCCGGCCTCGCGGACGCCGATCTCTTCGCCGTCTATCGCGGATGGGCGGATGTCCTTCCCGATCTGAAAGATCTGGGCCGCGCTGAACCCAATCGCGACTGGACCGCCTACAACGCGCGCGAGACAGACGCCGAATATCGCCGCAACGATCTCCGCGAGTACTATGCGCAGTTGAACTTCACCCCCAACTTCGCGATGCGTATCGGCAAGCAGCAGATCATCTGGAGCGAGGCTGACGCGCTGTCTGGGACTGATGTCACCAATCCTTCGGACCTGCGTTTTCACTGGACTCACTTCGAAGCCCCCGAGGATCTGCGCCGCAACATCCGCGCAATAAAGTTCGACTACATCATTCCCGACTTTCTCAAGACCTCGAATAATGAGTTGCAGGGGTTCGTGATCCCGGGCGATTACGAAGGCGCGGCCCAGATAGTCAATACCAGCGACTCGCGCAGTCCCTATGTCTTTTATGGTGCCGAGTCTGCCGGCACCGACTTCAATCAGGAGGGGCAACCATTTCGCGACCAGACCTTCGCCGATGCGGGCGCCGCACCGATGATTGCGGTACCTACCGGATGTACCGTGTGCAGCTTCGCCGACTTCAACGTGGTCACTCGCGAGGAGCGCCCCAGCAGTTCACTTACCAAGAGCGAGTTTGGCGCGCGCTACTCGACGCTTCTGCCGATCGGCAACGGGCTGCAAGCGAACTTTATCTATTTGTATGAGGCGCGATCGCCGAAACTCGGGGTATGTATCACCTGTACCGCACCGCCCGGCTTCACGCAGGAAAGTCCGGGAATCTTCCTCAGCACGACGCGATTCGCATTCGGGCCGCCGCGTTTTCCGTTCATCCCGAAGATAGGCACTGTCGACTTGCTTCTGCGGCAGGAAGATGTGCGCCAGCACTACCTGGCAATGACCGGCACTTATTACGACAAGGAGCTCACCAACGGAGTGTTCCGGTACGACTTTCTGTATGCGCCGAAGGTGGGAGTCGCGTTCGCCGGCAATGGAAATCGCAGCATCGCACCGAACAGTTCATCGGCGCGATGGACGCAGGAGACGCGGTTCATCCTGGCGGGCGATCGTCCTACCTACGTGAAATGGATTTCCAAGCAGCATGTATTTTTCACTTTCCAGAACGTACTCACCTGGTATCCCGATCGACCCAGCAACGCCATCAACTATTTTGGCAACTTCGCGGGAAAGCTGCGCGAGACCAATGATCTGTTCTTCCTCGCTGCAACCAATTGGTTGCTCAACGGCAAGCTCACCTCGACCGATGTATATACGTGGGATGTCGACGATCAGGTCGGTTATCTCGGCTCGACTAACACCTATCGCTACTCGAAAAACGTCCTGCTGGCGGTGAATGCGATTTGGTACCTTGGCCGTAGCGGACGCTATACCGATCCGTTCATCTTCAGCCGCGACCAACGCATCAACGAGCTCGAAATCAGGGCGTCCTACGAACTGTGAGCCTTCGAGGGCCGCATCCTATGGCTTCTCTTCTTAGTGTCTCCGTGCCTCTGTGGTTTCTCTGCTCCTAGCGCGACATCACCTCGCGATAGTGCCGTCAGATGCGGTGTTGCGTGGTCTCGTCGGTCTCGCGTCCCCCCCGACGCCTCCATTCTCCCGCACACCGGTTGACAAAGGTGCGCCACTGTTAGATTGCTCTTCCACGGTATCAGCCCATCGATAGGGAGGTGCCCTTGCAAGCGCGCGATGCTCAATCGGCGTTCCTCGCCGCCATCCTGGTCACGGCGGCGTTCACGATGCGTGCGAATGTCGCATCGGCTCAGGTGCAGCCCGATGACGTGATAACTCCCGCGCGCGCCGACAAGGTGAAGGACCTTGTGTCGCCCGGGGTTTATCAGCGCGTCAAGAGCGGTCTCGCGATGAAAATCGTCGCGACGCAAGCGATCGAATGGCCGCCGCCCTACAAGGCCGCGACGGAAGCCAATGCATCGAAGGTGAGCATCGGGCCGGACCACCGAACCATCAGCGGCTATGTCGCGGGGCTGCCTTTTCCGAGCATCGATCCCAACGATCCCGATGCTGCGATCAAGGTCATCTGGAATATGCAGTTCCGGCCGGTCTTCACCGATGACTACGATCTGCGCTTTGTCGATTGCGATTTCGGTTACACCAAAAACGGCGGGCGTCAGGATGAGGCGCTGGAATCGATTCAGGCGGGACATTACTCCGGCTACAACCTGGTCGGCAGGACCGAAGTTCAACCGATGCCGACCGACCCGGATTTCCAGTCCAGTGGCCGCTATTGGCTGTTCGCGCTTTACCCCGTGCTCTCGCCGGCCGAGCTGCGAGGCTCGGGGCTGATCCGTCATCGCTTCGCCGACCCGGGCAAGTCCGACAACATCTGGGCCTACACCAGCGGCGATCGTCATGTGCGGGAAATCGGCGAGGAAATGATGGACGACCCCGCCGGCATGGGGCTGACTCCCGATCATTTTTCCGGATTCAACGCGAAGGTGCAGAACTACGACTACAAATTCCTCGGCCACAAGGGCATGCTCGCGTCGATGAACGCGTTAAATTCGCCGGAAGTCAGATGCGTGGAAGATGGCAGCGTCCAATGTGCTGAAGCCTGGGAGATGCGCCAGGTTGATATCATCGAGGCGACGCCGCGCAGCGGTACCAACGCCGGCGCCAGCGCAAGGACCGTTGTGTATGTCGATACCGAGGCGTGGTTTCCGCCCTATGTCGACGTTTACGTCAGCTCGGGCGACTTGTATCAAACCAGCATCTACTGGCTGGCGAATCGGGACCGCACCACCAGCGATGCATCGGTAGCGGTGTATCCGTTCAAGCGAACTTTCATGGTCGCGACGGAAACCCAGGACTTCAAGCAAGGCACGCTGACCAAGTGCTATATGCCCGGCCCTGATACTCCTGATCGCGAAGGATGGTACATCAACATGGGAACTACGCAGAAGGAGTTCTACCTTACCGAGACGATGGTCCGTGCCGCGCAATGAGGACGTTCCCGGTGCATCGGAGAGTCGCGCTCATGTACAAATTGATTGCATCGACAATCTTGGCCTTAGCCCTTCTCGGCCCATCGGCGAATGCGACGGAGAGCGGTCCTAAATCGATGGCGAGTCCCGCCGCGCGTCACATACTCGCGCACTTTGGCCGTCACAAAGGTCCAGCCGGCCTGCCGAGTAAGTGGGACAAAAGGATCCCACTTCCAGACGGGGCGACCGTAAAAGAGGTCAAGCCGCCCGCAGGAGCAGCACAGGCCGTCGAGTTCTCGGCTCCCGGCGATTTCGATCAAACGATCGCCTACTACCGGGCGACGCTGCCTAAAGCTGGATTCGAACTTGGGCCCGAGGTCAAGGTCCCCGCGCGTAAGGTATACAACCTGAATTTTTCCCGCGCCGGCGTGCAGGATACGCTTGCGATTTTTCCCGACAGGTCCGACCCATCGAGGCTGGGGATGCGCATCATCTACACGCCGGAGAAGGGATGGGTTCGCACCAAGTTGGCGAAGTGGGAAGATCGCGCGCGAGTTTTGCCGAAATGGTGGCGGCATCATGAGGAGGAGAAGCGGGAAAAGTCCGATAAAGAGCCCGCCGCCGCGCCCGCTCAGCCTCAGGGCCACTAGGTCATCTGACACTTTGCTTATCTCGCACGAATCCGGACATGGACTCGGCGCTCTCCATGCAGGAAGTTCTGCGCCGAGTGCGGAGGCCCGCGACGAACCACTGTTCGCCGAAGCGTTGTAAAGGCACCTTCGAGTTCGACGAAATCGCGGATCAGGACTTAATAACTTGTCGAAAATCGGTGGCGCAATTGGCGATCTCGCGAAGAGCCGAATGACCGACGCCAATCGGCAAGTGGAGCATTGGATAGCAGTTGATCGCGCGGCCAAGGACGGTTACGTGGCAGCAATCGATGAGCGCTGCGCACTGTGGGAACGGACCTGCAGGTTGCACAAGAATAGAACCGAGGCATCGACGTTTTCCATCTTCAGTGGCAGGTTCGATGTTGGAGCGGCGCGTTCGTCGGCATTCACTCGCGATTGCGGGTTCTACGCTCTCAGATGAGCGTTGACGACCAAACGCCCGCAGATTTTTCGAATCGCCCGGCTCGACTCGAGGACGAGGGTTGTGGACTTATGATTGCCGGAGACTTCGCGCTATATTCGCGCTGTGGTATCTATACCGTATGTATAGTCGGCTCGCGGCGATCCAGGTGATCCAATAGATCGAATGTTCTGGCGCTTTGCATCCCATGCGAGAACGACACCGGTGCGTCAAGTACTGCTGGTAAACCGTGCCGAGATCGTCGAATCGACTTGTGATTCGTGCCGTGCCGATCTGGTCTCGGATGCTGGCGGTGGATTGATTTTAGTAGCGGGACCGGATGACCCAAATGATCTGACCCATCACTATTGTTCCAGATGTGGCGACGACATTTGGGTTCCGACGCTGTCCGGTCGTAGACTAAAGCGTTATTCGCTCGACTGGGCGATGCCCCTGCAATCCGCGCCTGGTGCCCTGCGCGAGCGCAAGTTAAGCACGCACCTGCCTCCTGTCGAACATTCCTCACAAGTATAAGGTCCTACGAAGTGGCGCTCGGCTCCGCGAAGCTCGTCTCCGGAAGTTTGCTGAGCCGGTCCCAGGATTTCCATATCCAGGTCATGCTCGAGAGTTCGTCTTCAGCGAATAGAAGGAGCGCTTCTCTGGTCTGAATATCTTCTTTAATCAGCGCGGCAAAATAGCAGATGGGCTTGATGGCTTGCATAGGATCGCCGACGCTCGCCGTGAAGCGCCGTAGCTTCTTGTCGTCGGGGATATTCGGATTGCCGAGGTATTCCTTGAACTTACGGCCTTCCTCGATGCCATTCATGCTCACGCACCCGAGTTCCAGCAATCGGCGCGCGAAAATTCTTGCATGATAGGCTTCTCGCTCCGCGATCATGCGCAATCCGCTCTTCAGGTGGTCCGACACCGTCACCGCGGCCCAAGCTGAAAAGGCCTCGCTTCCATTGGCCTCGCCGGCCCGAATTTTGCCGATGAGGTTGATGATGGCGTCGCGTTCAGATTCGAAGGTCTTGCCGAACGCTTGGAAGCCTGCGCCGTTCGCGGCGGTTGTGCTGTCGGAGAATTTCGTGATCTCCTTTTCGATCGAGGACTCGCCCAGTGTGACGTGCAGCGGCACTATCCAATCCCACACGTACTGCTGGCGTACTGTGTCGCTCAGAACATGCTCCATGATTGAATCGCCGCAGGTCCCACAAAAGACGCGAATTCGGTTGTCCAGTGCTGTTACGACGCTGAGCGCTCGTGTCCCCTCAGCGTTGGAAGCAAAGTTTTTCCCGCATGCGCTGCACTGGTCAGACACCACTTCCGAACGATTAACGATTAGGTGCTCTCCTTCCACGACGAGGCTCCTCTGACACAATTTGTCCCACGCCGCACTGTCGGAATGAGATCTCCCGGCTTCCGATGCATCCGTGGGGAGGCTTTTATGGCCATTCTTTAGGGGCTAGCGCCTCGGCGATTCAGTGAACTGCGGCCGTTATGGCTTCCGGTTCTTGATGACCGGTCACGCTCGGAATCGGCCCGCCCCGCAGCGGTACTGCCCAATCCCACGCGTATCGCTCGCGTACAGTGTCGGCTTGAAGATGGCCCATAATGGAGTCTCCGCAAGCCGCGCAAAACATGAAAGCGCTGTCGTCCGGCTTAATCAAGGCGCTGAGCGCGCGCGCACCTGAAGGTTCAGAAGCGAAGGTTTGTCCGCAGGCGCTGCATCCTTGTGAAACGACCTCGGCACGATTGACGATTAGGGACTTGGCCGCGAGAATATTGCAGTCTGACATTTGACGCTCCCTCTACGTTTGAATCTTCCAAAAGATCCGGCATCTGTTGAGCATAAGTGTTTTAGGTGTCATCGGGTCCAAATCGCATCCTGCAACTTTGCGGACTGCACTTGCAAACACGCGATGCTGGTTTGGCAACAGTCCAGTCGGCTGTCCGCTTTGGTCGGTTTGGCGACTCCGAAACGCGATCTCTATCGAGCGGCCGAGATCGCCGACTTATTCCCGCTGCTCGTAGTCTTATCGACACGGGCTTTGGGAGTCTTCGGCTCGCGCCGGACAACGGCAGGCGGTACGATCGCGGCGAGATTCCGCCTTCTGCTTGCGACTGACTTGGTAACTATTTTACTTCGAAGCGGAACTCATCAGAGGTATCGCCCAGTCCCAGCTGTAATGCTTCAACGTCACCTCGTCGCGAGCGTGGGAAACGATGTTGTCGCCGCAGTTCACGCAGAAAGGGAGAGGCCGAGCGCCGATCACGTCCGCGACTAGTAGCTTTTCCCCTGGGAGAGTCGCAGCTAATACTTCGCCGCAGCACGCGCAGTTGGTCTTCACTATTTCGGCGTGATTTACGACCAGGTAGGCGGGATTTGAACTAGGTCGAGCATCGGCGGGTTTTTGAGCTGAATTCGATGAGGCTCGAGCGGGGCGAGGGGGGGAAGGTTCCGTAGCGGCGCGTCCTGTGAAGTAGTGAGATATACGCGAGAGAGCGGCTCGCGCTGGTGAAAACTTCTCCAGTTTAGACCATTGCGTATCAATCGTTTCGAACTCTTTGAATTCGAAAATCCCCGGAACGTCGTTTTCTGGGGGTGGTCTGAATCGGGGGAACCAGTTCGGCTCTGGGTCGTCGAATCTGAAGCCCGGAACCGCACCTATCGCATCGAAGCGATGAGTCGTCCGGGATCTCCGCGTTACAGTTCGGACAATTCATAAGCGGCGCACGCAACCTGCGTTTTTCCAACGCTCGAAAGATACCGCCAAATTAGGTCCATTACCAAACTGGCTAAAGATCAAAGGAGCCAGCTCCCAGATCGGTCTTTGTCGTACGAGAGCCAAACCCAACACGAGTTGAGGGCAGAGTGAAGCAATTCAGGCGCCGGATCAGGGACTTTCGTTAGCCCCGCATAGTCTATTGTCGTTTGATTTCGAGAAAAATGGTCTGCAATTTCTTCGTGACTTCGTCGAAGTTCATAAAAGACTTCTCGACGTAGGCAACGGCACCGGCGGCCAGGAATGAGGAGGCGTTTGAAGACCTCGATTGCGTGCTTATCACGAGTATTGCGGTATGCGGATCCTCGCTTCGCATCGTGCGGAATAGTTCTTTAGCTGTGAATTTGGGCGAGTCCGGCATCAAAAGATCGAGCGTAACCAATTGAGGCCGATGCGCACGAAAAAGTTCCAGTCCCGATTCGCTGTCAGCAGCTTCGGCTACTATCCGACAACCGATCTTTTCAAGGCGTTTCCGCAATAAGAAGCGGAAATCCGCGGAGTCATCAACCATCAAGACAGAAACTGCCATCGGACATTTCCCCCATCCTTCCTCGCCCGTCCTTACCTGTTTCAGTGTATAGCAACAATAAGAAGGTTGCTGGCCCTCTCAGTAAGCTTCCGAGGGCGGCCTTCTCGTGTCGTTCTCCCTTCTTGCAGGGGTTGGCGTGCGACAGTATCGCTCGCCCCTGCGTCTCTACTAGACAGTGATCTAAATTAGTGGATCAGCAAATCGAGGGTGTGGAAGAGCTCGTTCCGGTCAATCGGTTTTGGGATGAACGCGTCGAATCCGGTTGCAACCGAAAGCTTACGATCCTCGGCCAACGCGTGCGCTGTAAGTGCAACCACCGGAATGCTCCTGAAGCGCGCGCTCTGTCGCAGGTTTCGAGTCAGTGTCACACCGTCTTCGCCTCCACGCAGCGACCAATCCATTAGGATCAGTGCAACGGAACGTCCTTCGAGTTCGCGGCGGGCGTCGTCGGCGGACGCGGCCGTCCGGATTTCATAGTACTTTTCCAAGATCGTCTTGATTAGAGATTGATTGTCTTCATCATCTTCGACTACCAGAATAGTTGGGCGCTGGCCGGCTTGATTGCGTACAACGACATCGGTTGACGCGCTTTCGCTCGCTTTCTTGATCACGGGCCGGAGTTCAGACTCTTTCGAGAGAGCGATTGTAAATACCGAGCCGTGGCCTTTGCGACTATTTGCTTGAATAGTGGCGCCGTTCAGTTCGAGATACCTTCGCGTGAGAGCCAGTCCCAATCCGTTACCTTCAAAGGAACGTTTATAGCCGGACTCTTCTTGCGAGAAGGGCTCAAAAATCCGGGGCAGATATCCCAGGTCGATGCCGATGCCGGTATCTTCGACCATGATTCTCAACAGACGATCAGTCCCGCGGCTTAGTTTAACGGTGATGGAACCCTCTTTGGTGAATTTGATGGCGTTTTGCAGGAGATTCGTCAGCGCTCCTGAGAGGCAGTATTCGTCGAATTGTACCGTGGCTATCGGTTCTTCGATCACGCACCGAAGCCGAATACCTTTCCGGTCCGCGAGGATCTTCAAGTCGTGGACGTGGCGTTCGAGCGTTGCACAAAGATCTATCGATTGAGGACGCAGCTCGAAGGAGTGCGCCTCAATTTTGGAGAAATCCAGGATCCCCTGAATGGTCCGGTTGAGTCGCTGACCTGCCCGCCGAATGGCATCGAAATTTTGCTTCATGGTATCGTCGCCCCGCGCACCGACTTGGTCGGCAAGAAGTTCGGTATAGCCGATTACAACGTTGAGCGGCGTGCGAATCTCGTGACTCATGTTGGCCAGAAATTCCGATTTCACCCGCGACGCTTGGAGAGCTCTGTCGCGCGCGTGCTTCAGTTCCGTTTGAGTCTGGGTGATGCTGGACGCCATCTGATTAACGTCCTGATTGAGCCGCATGAAATCATCGCCACCCGCGACCATGCAACGAGCGGATAGATCGCCACCCGCGATTCTATTGATTGCCAGTGAGACGTTGCCGATCTGTCTTACAATCATTCGTCCGAAAAAAGTGGAAAAGAGAAACCCTAAAAGAAGTAGCACCAGATCCGATGACAGAAGTACGTCAATCGTGGTCCCGGAAATCCATTGCGAGCCTTTCACTAGCGACCGATCTTCGAAAAGAATCAGCTGATCGGTAAGACTATTGATTCGTGCTACCAAGTCGTTCCGATCGCGAAGCGAGGAACGTCCGCCGAAGACAGACAATCGCGCCTGAGCTCCCAGATCCTTGAGTTGGCGGTCAAATTCAATGACTTGACTCGCGATCCGAGTATTGTCTGTTCTCCAAGAGGAGCGTTGAAAACGGTTGTCCAGCGCCCCGGCGTTATGCCCAGGTTGGGATTTGACTTCGTTTGACGCTGGTCGGGTCGCGCCCAGGTAGGTGGCCACCTCTTTGAGATCGTCGGTGTATTTGGCGTAGTAAAGTTCGCGTTCGCTTCCACCTTCTAGAAAGCGGCGGAGATAGTGTGTCGCGTCTTTCTGATACTTCGCGCACAAGGCTTCGCGCGCGGCCGCGGCGTGCACACCCGAAACTAGGGTAACAGCGAGTATAGAGGGTACGGTGAGCGCGACTGCCAAACTGAAGAACAGAAAATTGAGTAGCACATATCTCCGGCTCGTCCACCGTGGCATCCAGGACCTTAAAGCATGGCCAACCGTTTTCACCAGTGTCCTATCGGATGGCCCCACCGAGGACACAGCGGGAGCCGAGTCACGAGCTTTAGTTTCGATCCCGCTCTTGGGTTCCGCTGCCGACGAGAATCCGATTCCCAAGCCAAATGGATTGTGGATATTGTCGGCTAGTTGGCTGGACATGATCGGCCTCCTACCTCGCCACTTAGAGGCCTCCGTCGACTGTGGTGACAAGGCTGGTGATGGTGGTGCCCATCGTTAGATAGCCGGCGTACACGATCACTGCGACCGCCGACAGTATCAGCGCGTATTCAGCCAACGTCTGACCGTTTTGCCAATGGTGAGCCTTCACAAACATTTTGGTTATGAAATCCATTTTCGAGACCTCCTGGGACGATTGCTCCTTCGCCCCTAATTGCCGATTGAACCTCATTGAACGAGCTCCGATTGGAACCAGTCGGAACACTGCGCTGACCGGCCTGCTCACAGCGTTTGGCGGTGACGCTAACTCTGGTGTTCATCTCGACCTCGAAACCCCGAACGCTACAAAGCGAGCGAATTTGCTACCCGATGTTGCGATTGCGTCCAAGTAGGTCACATTGTCGGCGCCTGTTTTGTAGCAGTCAAGTACATTTTGTTATATTTTGCTATTTTTAGTTTATTTTCGTCGCTACATATTATGTTTGAGGCAAATCTGCTGTCGATAGCGTCGCTTATTATTCCTGTGCGTCGCTGAGCGTACCCATAGGAATCTATTCTCGGGTGGTATGGGCCTCAGTTCGGGATCGAGTAGCGAGTGAGATCGCGGATCGTGCTCACCGGGACCATTACGTCCCAGGCGCCGGATTCGACAACGCTGCCGTCCTCGATAACGTAGATCAGATCGGCCCAACGAACCGTCGCGATGCGGTGCGCAATGAGGAGAATGGTGGTTTCGGCCCGCAACCGCCGGAGCGCTTCGAGCACGCCCGTTGCCGAGCGGCACCGCACCTGCGGCTTGACCATGGACTACCGTTTTGTTATTCAGGTCGAGCGTCCTAGATAGAAGCACATGCGTCCTACGATGGAGAAAGTTCGTTGCCTAGATACGCGAATTCAAAACTCAAAGCCGCGGTCCATCAAATCCGTCGGGAGGAGATCGAACTGGCCGCGCAGCGGATCGTCTGCAAGTGCGGATTCCCGGCCACCTCGCTGCGCATGGTCGCGAAAGAAGCGAATGTGCCGCTGTCGATCCTGCACTACTATTTCAAAGACAAAAACGAGTTGATGCAGTGCGTGATGCAGCGGCTGTTCGATGGGATGCTGAGGGTGTTCGACCGCATTCGCGCTTCCGAGCCCGACCCGGTGAAGCGGATCGACCGCCTACTTGAGACCTACCTGACGCGCACCACCGAGGAGTGGCAGGCGTCGTTAGCGTTTATCGAATATTGGGCGGAATGCGTTCGGGCAGGAACAGTCGAGAAGTTCTACACCCAGGTCCAGTTCCGATACAGCGAGCCGATGGCGGAGGCGCTCCGCGAAGCAGGCGCCGAAGATCCTGAGGGGCACGCGCGTGCGTTGCTGGCGCTGATAACCGGTTACGACACCTTCTACTGGAGTAAGCCTGCGGACCCAGCCGAGCGTGCGCAGTTTCTTGAATTCGCCCGCACCATGGTGAGACGCGCTATTACACGCGGTCATGCAAAGGTTCGTTTGGTTGGGCGCAGGCCAAGCGGACGGAAAGATGACCGAACAACTACGAAAAGTTGAGACGAAATCCATGCGATCGATCCGACATCCATTAAGTGGCGCATTGTACGATCTTGAGGCGAACGGCGTCATCAGGGTAACAGCTCACGATGGCAGAATGGGCCTGTTTCGTCCTGACGGGACCTATATCAGCGGGGACCTCTATTTTGCCGATCCGCATCTCTGCGGATGGATCGGCGGACGCGATGCGTCTTCACGTTATCGCGAGGCCCGGCCCACGCCCGAGAAGACTTGAATCGCCGCACTCTGCTGAAAAGTTTAACTTGGAGAGAGGTATGGCAATCGCCAAAAGCACTACATACGAGCGGCCGGAGTGGTTGAGCTATCAGGCGCTTCTGGACACTGATACCCATCAAGTGCCCGATGTCTTGCGTCGCAGCAATCCGATCAACCTGACGCCATCAGAAATTCCGATCGACCGCTACATATCGCGCGACTTCTTCGAACTCGAAGTGGAACGGTTATGGAAGCGGGTTTGGCAGATGGCGTGTCGAGAGGAAGACATTCCGAATGTCGGTGACAACATTGTCTACGACATAGCAGGCAGGTCTTTCCTCGTTGTGCGGACTGCGCCCAATAACTTCAAAGCCTACTACAATGCCTGCCTTCATCGTGGTCGTCTCCTGCGCGAGTCGGGCAGCCTTCGCGCGACGGAATTCCGGTGTCCGTTCCACGGATTTGCATGGAACATCGACGGCACCCTTAAGCACGTGCCCTGTCAATGGGATTTTCCCCAAATTCGGCCGTTGGAGTGGTGCTTACCTGAAGCCAAAGTCGGGACCTGGGGCGGCTTCGTTTTCATCAATCCTGATCAGGAGGCCGGATCCTTTGACGACTTCATCGGACCAGAGCTGACGGATCAGTTCCGGCGCTGGCCTCTCGAGCGCCGCTACAAGCAGGCTCACGTGGCGAAAATCCTGCGCTGCAACTGGAAGGTCGCGCAGGAAGCGTTCATGGAGGCCTTCCACGTCGTCGCGACCCATCCACAGTTGCTGGCTGGTATCGGCGACGCGAATTCCCAGTACGACGTATGGGGCAACTTCTCGCGGGCCATCACTGCCAATGGAACTCCCAGCCCGCATTTATCATGGAAGCCAACTGAACAAGAGATGTTCGACGCGATGGTCGATCGTCGCCTCGATGAACCACCGATGGTGGAAGTCGGTGGCGGGCTAATGGCGCGGACAGTGGCGGCTACGGGCGGCCGCGAGATGCTTCGGCCGGCGCTCGGCTCGCACGTCGACGAACTCTCAGACGCGGAGATACTAGACAGCTTTTACTACACAGTCTTTCCTAATTTTCATCCGTGGGGCGCGTACAATCGGATTGTCTATCGCTTCCGGCCCGACGGAACCGAAGTAGATCAATCGATTATGGAGTGCATGTATCTGGCACCCTACCCGCCGGGCGAGAAACCACCCTCGGCGCCGATTCATCTGCTTGGGCCGGACGACGACTGGTGCGAGGCGCCGGAGCTTGGCTTTCTTGCACGCGTGTTCAACCAGGACACCTTCAATCTGCCGAAAATACAGCTAGGACTTAAAGCCGCGAAGAAAAAGACCGTCACCCTGGCCAACTACCAGGAGACGAAAATTCGAGCTTTTCATAACACGCTGTCGAAATGGCTGGAGATTGAATAGCGACCAACTGCTACGAACCGGGGACAGCTCAGAAACCATGGAAAACTACGAGGAAGTTTCAGATCTAGCTTTGGCGGAAGACGATCGGGAGGCGCTCCTGAAGACTCAAAACGAATGCGTCTTCACCTGGCGCACCTCGGAAGGCTGGCCGGTCGGAGTCGTCATGAGTTACGTCTGGCGAGACGGAAAGATATGGCTCACCGCAAGCAGCCAGCGCCCTCGTATTAGGGCGGTCCGGCGCGACGATCGCGTCTCAGTGGCCATATCAAGCACCGGTACGCGCATGCCACCCGCGACCGTTACCATTAGAGGGCGTTGCGCCATTCTCGAAGATGTCGAAACGAAGCGATGGTTCTACCCCGCGCTTGCCGCGGTCCTGGTCCCGCGCAACGAAAAGCAGCAGGCAGGGTTCGTGCGAATGCTGGATTCGCCGAGACGGGTCGTGATGTGCGTGACGCCCGAGCGCTTCATCACGTTTGATGGCCGCAAGATGGGCCAACTCGGTGTGGAGTCTTAGTCATGAACGACACGCTTCAGGAACAGCCGTGCCCTACCTCTATCGTTAGTCGGGCTAGAGCCTCGACAGGAGGAATATTATGAGACGTTCCGAATATCTCAATCTGGCGATGCGGTTACTCGCCCATGTCGACAACGGCACCACCGATTCCGCCGAGGACGTTAAATACATTTCGGTCGAACACTATGTCGACCCGGTTCGATGGCGGCGAGAGATGGACACTATCTTCAAGCGGTTGCCACTATTGTTGGCTTTCACTTGCGAGATGCGAGAACCCGGTGACTACAAGTCGGTAGAGGTCGTTGGCGTTCCGGTTCTCATCGTCCGAGGGCAAGACGGTCGCGTGCGGGCATTTATCGGAGTCTGTTCGCATCGCGGTACAATGCTAAGCGAAGAAGGCAAGGGCCGATGCGAGCAGTTCACCTGTCCCTATCACGGCTGGACTTACGACGATCGCGGCGCTCTCGTTGGAGTCGCAGGCCGGCGCAAATTCGGTGACCTAAATACGGCCTCACGCAATCTTACCGAGCTACCCGTCAGTAGAGCGTGCAGGAATGATCTTCGTGTCGCTCGCGCCTGGCGCAACCATCGATCTGGACGACTACCTCGATGGCATGCTTCCGGAACTCGAGTCTTTCGGACTGGAGAACTGGCACATGTACAAACAGAACGAACTCGCCACTTCAAACTGGAAGGTGGCACACGACGGATACCTTGAGGGATATCATTTCGCGATACTACATCCGCAGACGATCGCACAGCAGGTCATGTCGAACATTATGACCTATGACTCCTTCGGGCCGCACCAGCGAGTCGGGTTTCCAACTCATAAAATTGCGGACCTCAGAAAAAAACAGCAGGACGAATGGGACACCGAAGAAGGTATAACTGTAGTTCGCACGATTTTCCCTAACGTCTCATTTGCAATCTCGGCCAAACACGGGGGAATGATATCGCAACTTTTCCCGGGTCCGACTTCTGACAAATCGCGCACCATCCAAAATCACATGTATCCGAAACCGCCGGCCACTAATCAGGAACGCGTGATGATGGACGCCTCCGTCAGTCTGTTCATCAACGCTGTGCAGAACGAGGACAACTGGGTCTGCGGCAGGATTCAACGCGGTTTGTTGAGCGGTGGGAACAAGAACTTCGTCTTCGGCAAGAATGAGTTAGGGCTTCACCGCTTACATGATTGGATCGATTATTATGTCAGTGCGGAGGCCCAGTACCCCTCGGACACTATCGGCGAAGGTCAGGCCAATGGTTCAGATCCAACAGACCCCCGATGACAGAATCGCGACAAATAGCAATGAAGGCAATTTAGTCGTGGCAAAAAAGGGCGAAGATCAGATCGATTGTGTGCTCATCGCCGGTGGCAAGTACCACGATATCGATTTTGCCAGGCTCGAACTCTTGAAGCTGCTGGCTGAGGATGAGCGCGTACGGGTGCGGGTCTTCGAGGACTATTCAAATATCAGAGCGATTGACTCCGCTCGATTTCTGGTCAGCTACACGTGCGATGTTATTCCGGGGCTGGAAGAGCAAGAGCGGTTGCGATCCTTTGTCGAGCGAGGCGGGCGCTGGTTGGCACTCCACGGCACCAACTCGATATTGCGATTTCTGAAGTCAGGCGGAGTTGATACTCCCGACTGGGCTCCACATTTCATGGCGACGCTCGGCTCGATGTTCATCGCTCATCCGCCAATCGCGCCATACGAAGTCACGGTTGCTGATGCGAAGCATCCGCTGGTGGCGGGTATCGAACCCTTCGAGGCGACCGACGAACTCTATCTCACAAAGACTTACGGCGACTTGCATGTCCTCCTCGACACGGAATTCGAAGGCAAAGCTGTCGGCTTCGTGAAGCGCAATTGGCCAAAGGCCCGGCACCCGGTCTTTTACCTTCACCAGGTTGGTCAGGGCGAGGTACTTTATCTCACGCTCGGCCACTGTCGCGGTCACTATGACATGCGGCAGCTGATGAAGTGGTATCCAGAAATCGAGCGTGGAGCCTGGAAACTGCCGGTCTTCCACGAACTCCTACGTCGCGGAATCAGTTGGGCTAAGCAAGCCCAAGAGAGTAACAAATGACAAATCCAACGTCGATCGCAAGGCTGGGCGATGTAATGCAAATGGCCTATGTGCCGGCGGATCTCGAGGCCGCTTTGCATTTCTGGACCAAGACCATAGGCGCGGGACCATTCTTTGCGATTAACCACATCAAACTTGATCGAACTCGATATAGCGGCGAACCGGCTGAAATCGATTTTTCGATTATGCTCGGCTACTGGGGCGATATGCAGATCGAACTCATCCGCCAGCACAACGATGCTCCTTCGATTTTCAAGGCTTGGCGCGATGAAGGCCGCGAGGGTCTGCACCACGTCTGCGTGCTGGTCGATGATATGAATACTGCCCGGATCGTTTGCGAGACAGCGGGAGCAAACGTCCTTCAGGAAGCGTTAGTCCCAGGCGGTGGGGAAGTCATCTACTGTGACACAGGCGGCGGCCCAGGTTCCCTGGTCGAAATACTTAAGCCGGCTCAGGGCACACGAGAGTTCTTCAAAATGATGCGCGAGGCCCACCGCAACTGGGACGGGAACGATCCGTTACGTTCGCTGGGTTAAGGTTACGTAAACGACTGTCGAGTCGCTCGCTTTACACGCTATTGAGGTTACCACATGAGCTACTATCTTCTGGCCACGCTAAAGGTGAAATATGGTCAGCAGCGAAAATTCTACGAGGTCATGGGTCATCTTAAGCCGGTGCTCGAAAAAGCGGGATGGAAGCTGGTCGGAGCCTATGAAAACGCGATCGGACGCCTAAATACCGTAATCGATCTTTGGGAGATCAACGATCCCAACGCCGTACCTTCTACCCTCGCGGTAGCCAGCAAAGATGCTGAATTTGTTCGCTGGGCTACTCACCTCCCGGAGCTTCTTGAGGAGGAAGTTCTACAAATAATGACGAAGGTCCCATACTCTCCTTAACAACGAGTTCGGTTCGTCGGGGGAAAGGTGCTCATCACGAAGGCGCCTACTTCGGACCCGAACGTCCAACTAAATCGGTAAAGGACTCAGCTCGGCCGGAGCGCCGCTGAGATGAAAATCGTGACTGACAAAATATCAGAAAACCAAGATCCCATAATTCCGTCATCTGTTCGACAATCGGGTTATCCGGCTATGGGCGCGACGAATGTCACAGCCCAACCGCAATTGCCATCCGAGTTTAATCCGCTTTCGCCGGAGAACGTGGCAGACCCCTATCCCTTTTATCGCGCGATGCGGCGCAATGCGCCGATATACCAGGTCCCTGGCGTGGGATTCTTTATCGTCAGCCGCTACGCCCATATCCTTCACGTCCTCAGTCATCCCGAAATCTTTAGTTCGCGGCAGCCGCCCGGGGTCGATACACGGCCGCCGGAGGATGTGATGGAGATTGTGTCGCAGGGCTACCCTCCGATGGACACTCTACTTACTAACGATCCACCGTCGCATTCGCGCTTCCGCGCACTCGTCAACAAGGCGTTTTCGGCGCGCCGTGTCGTCACACTCGAACCCAAGATCCGGCAGATTTCCAATGAGTTGATCGATCGCTTCATCGGCCGCGGCAAGGTTGAACTTGTGAGCCAGTTCGCGATCGGTCTTCCCTTGACTGTCATTGCCGACGCGCTAGGGGTGCCGCGTTCCGACATGGCCAACTTCAAGCGCTGGTCCGACGACGCGGTCACGCCACTTGGTGGAATGATCAGCCATCAGCGGCAGCTTGAGTGCGCCCGCAGTTTCATCGAGTGCCAGCGTTACTTCGAGGCGCGGCTAGAAGAACGAAAGTCCGTCCCTCGTGATGATTTGACAACTGATCTGCTAAACGCCCGGCTCGAAGGCACCCAGCCGCTCGAAATCGCCGAGATGTTGAGCATCATCAATCAGTTGCTGGTGGCCGGAAACGAAACCACCACCAATTTGATCGCCAGCGCAATGATGCTCCTGGTGCAAAATCCGGATCAGATGCGACTCGTAGTCGAGGACCCCTCGCTAATTCCGAACATGGTCGAAGAAGCACTACGCCTGGAGTCTCCGGTGCAGGGCCTCTTTCGCGTCGCAAAAGCGCCCACCGAAATCGCCGGAGTGAAGATCCCCGAAGGAGCGCGGCTGGTCGTAATGTATGCTTCAGGAAATCGCGACGAGGTCGAGTTTCCCGATCCGGATCGATTCGACGTTCGCCGCGCCAATGCGAGGGAGCATCTCGCTTTCGGTCAGGGGGAGCATTTCTGCATCGGTGCTGCGCTGGCTCGACTCGAGGCGCGAGTCGCATTCGAAACGCTTTTGACCCGAATGTCCAATATCCGCCTCGCTGCCGGCAAGAAGGACTTCGCTCACACACCCAGCTTTATCCTGCGCGGGCTCAAAGAGCTTCACCTCGAGTTCGAGGTCAACTGAGCACTATCGAGGCCGGAGAGCTATGCCTCTATCGGAGGATGCCATGGCAGAACTGTTTCATGTCGGGCTTACCGTGAAAGATCTCCAACGCTCGCTCATCTTCTATCGCGACGTGGCGGGAATGGAAGCAGGCAAAGTCATGACCGGTCAGAGCCCCGAATTCGACACTCTAACCAGCAATCCGGGTGCGCGCCTACGCGCCGTTCATCTAAAGGCGGGGGCGTTCATGCTTCAACTCCTCGAGTATGAGGCAGGCGGAGGGAGTACGCTCGATCTTCATCATAACAATGTCGGTAGCCCTCACTTTTGTTTCCATGTGCCCGACGTTGAGGCGAAGTATGCCGAGGTGCAGGAGCGTGGCGACGTGAAGATCACCTCGGCAATCGTTCCCATCGCGCGGAATACGCGCAGCTTTTATACCGAAGACCCCGACGGTGTGCCGGTGGAATTCGTTCAACGCACGCGATGAGCCCGGCCGCGAGGAGAGCGACATGGCGACTGATATCATCTATGGAGGCCGCGTTTCCGAGATCGGCGGCGCCAAGGCCGAAGGCGACAACCTCTGGCTCAGCAAGGCCGACCTGACCAGCGCAAGCAGACTCGGGAACTAAAACCTGAAGGTGCATGCATCGGCGATGTCTGCATTCCGATTCCGCGGGCGCGCACAACTGAATTTGTCCGCGACAGCGGGCGAGAATTCAACCTCGCGGCACTCGCGCGCCATCTCGGTCAACCGGTCGTACACGATGACAAAAACGGGGTGTGGTATTTCGGCGAAGCTGCTGCGACGCGACGCGCCACTCTCGCCTCGCTCGAAGCCCCCGATTTCGAGCTGCCCGATCTCGATGGCAAGCTGCATCGCCTCTCCGACTATCGCGGCAAGAAGGTGCTCCTCGCCGCATGGGCCTCATGGTGAGGATGCCGCCATGACCTGCCAGTCTGGCAGGGCCTTTACGAAGAGCTGAAGGATAAGGGCTTTACAATTATCGCAGTCGCGCTCGACAGCGCCGGCGCACCCGCCGTTCGCGATTTCATCCGGCCCGCCTCAATCGAGCTCCCGCCGCTCATGAAAGACGGCATGGGGTGGGACGACGATTTCACGCGCCGCGCCGGGATTCCGCAGTATCCATGTCTGATCGATCAGAAGCACATCACGGGCGAGCTATACGAATTCATCAACGTACCGATGGTGGTCTGGATCGACGAGAAGGGACGCGTCGTGAGGCCGGCCGAGCCAGCAGGAGTGGCCGAAGACATCGTTCGCGCGATGGATCCCAATACCTTTCAGATTCCGAAGCAGGCGACCGACGCAGGCAAGCGGCTGCGGCGCGTATACATCGACGCGATCGCGACTGGGTCGCAAAAGGCGACCGCAGTGAGTTCGTGCTTTCTGAAGAGGAGGCGCGCCGGAGAGTTGTCGGACCCAACGACACGGACGTGCTCGCGATGGCCAACTTTCGCCTCGGCGAGTACCTGTTCGAGAAGGGCCATCGCGAGGAAGCGCTGAAATTTTTCGCGGAAGCGCGCCGCCTGCGTCCGGAGAAGCTGGAGCTTCAAGCGGCAGACCTGGGAGTTGGAACAGGCCGGCAAATCCGCGGGACACGAATTCTTCACCGAAGTGAGGGACCTGGGTGACAAGCACTACTACGCGCCCCTCAAGATGAAGGGGTCAGCGAAGTAAAGGCAGACCTTGAAATGATAAGCGCAGCGTGGCGCTCGGGTAGTGTCCTTGTATGACGTTCACCCCGGCAATCGGCGAAGGTGTAAAAGTCGGCCGACATTGCGTTTGTCGCCCTGGTTTTTGATAATCAGAACCTCGCCGGTCGGTACGCTTTTCATGAGGTTCGAGCTCCCAGTTCCTGCGCTTCACGCAGCGCACGGAAGCGGCCAGCGGGACGCGCCGACGACGCTTCCCAGTCGCCGAATTCGACGATGCAACCGTCATCGATAACATAGATCAGATCGGCCCAGCGCACCGTCGCGATGCGGTGCGCGATGAGGAGGATGGTGGTTCCGGCCCGCAAGCGCCGGAGCGCATCGAGCACGCGCGTTTCGCTGGCCGAATCGAGATTGTTGGTCGCCTCGTCGAGCACCAGCAACCGGGGGTGGCGCAGCATCGCTCTCGCCAGCGCAATTCTTTGCCGTTCCCCGTGCGAAAGTGTCAGTCCGCGATCGCCGATGACGGTGTCCAGGCCATGCGGCAGCGAACCGATAAATTGCTCAGCGTCCGCGATCGCGAGCGCCTCGGTCAGCGCGGCCTCGTTTAACCGCGGGGGCGAGCCCATTTTTAAGATTTGCGCGAATGGTCTCGCGACGGCCTCTTCAGCGGCGTGGCCTTGGCGGTCTTCAGATTTCCGCAGAAATCATGTTCAAAAATTAATCCGATAAGAGTAAGGCTTTGGTTGATCGGGACGCGCACCGAAGACCATGCTGGTATGAGCGCACTGATCAGGCCGATTGAGGAACCGAAGAGCATAGGTTTCGCGACGATGCATACGGGCAACTAGGGGAAATCAGCTTCTACCAATTACCGAAGCGACGATGATCAAGAGGAAGTGCGAACACGCGCACGCGAGGAGCGCTCCGAGCCCCCGATCGCCAGGTGTTCAGAGCGGCGACTCGAACTATCGCGACCGAGCTAAATCCGAGCGCTCTCATCACCGCAAACTCAGACCGTCTTTCGCGCATTGCCAGCATCATTCGTCGCGGCTTAGAAAAACCCAGACTATCGCAACGGCGCCGACCGCTCTCGCGATGTCGATAAGTTGCATAGTTCACCATACGAAATTGCCCAGAAATGATACCTCTTCCTCGGTTGGGTCTCGGCGGATGAATTCGCCGAACGTCTCATCGACCGCCGCGATGACCTGTGGAACCGATTCACTGCGGTCCACCTTGATCCAGATTAAATCTCCGGCGCATCGGAGTGGTAGAGAGCCTGCAAATAATCCCGGCGAAAACCACCAAATTGCTAATCCCCTTTTCGCCCGAGGTTCCGACTACCGTCAGGATAGCAACCACCGGGTAAATACTTCCCCGCAAAAGCACCCGATCACCAACGTGCCAGCCGAAGCGCCGCATCGTGTCTCTTCCAGCCAGGCACGCGGTTCGGATTTTGTTAAACTTCGCGACCGCCTCACCGTCCAATCCCCAATCCGACCAAATGTTGTTGACGTTCATCCGGATCCACCGCTACGCTTGTAAACAGGGGTCTTTTCGAGAGGTAAATCCCCCCAAACCAAGACTGGGCGGCGACCGCTTGGATGCGTGGCAGCGATGCGATCGCGCGCTTGTAGGATTCCGGCAACGAATAGGTGAGCCCGGCCCGATGGTGGCATTCGATACGGACCGAAGTGCGGCTCTCCTGCAGCGCCTTCCGCGCTGCGTACGGAAAACAATTTAAGCCGCAGAAGACCAGCAAAGATGCCCCGATAGACGCGGTCGTCAAAGCCGCTCTGCGCGGGTTCCGCAACAGGTTTCGCCACGCGATTCGAACGAGGCTCATTCCCTCTTCCTAGTCCGGTTCAACGCGCAACAACCGAAAAAAGGTGGATTGCTGCGCGGACCATCAGCCTGGCGGCACCGATTGCTCCAACGAAATCGCCGTTGCGCGGGGCTTCCAACCCGAGGCGAATTGTGATGCAGGCCGTAATTGCGAGACCCAGAGCCGCCGAAAGAGTTTGATTAGATGGCGGTTTCCAGCCGCCCGTCAGAGCAAAACTACCCAGATTCTGTGAGTAACATTGTGCGGACATAGCTCCCCCTCGCGCCCACTTGGGGCCGCTCTCTCCCTAAGATTTCGGTTAATTGCTAAGCGGGCGGCAGTCCTCAGTTGCCGCCCGCCGTTTTGGGGCGATGCAGGCGATTCGCTGCTACCAGATCAGATGACCAAAGGACGAGATGACCCAAACCAAGGTGACGGCGGCAAAAGCTGCGCCAGGAAGCTGGTCTAGCAGGAGGCTGCGGTAGACTCGCGTTCCCTCGATGTCCGCTCGGTTCTGGGTCGATTCAGCGTCTGTGGCCACCGTCTGTGGTGCGCGAACCTGGTCCATCGTGGTGGCGTTTGAACTGTTCATTTGCTCTCTCCTGGGGAACGTTTCCCTCAAAAGAAGAGGCGTTCAACTGTGATGAACAATCCGTTCAATATCGATGAACAGCGACGGTTTTGCCGAGCTAGCGGGCTGGTAGAATCTCAGCGTGAAAGCCTTTTCGCACGCGGGCCTTTAGTCAGAGCAGCATCTGCTGTTCCCAGCAAAACGGTTTCCGGGGACGGCGCTTCCTTTGGGCCTGTCTTCGCGCGATTCGGTCTTACATCTAACTCGGGCGAACTCATGCACTTCAGCATTTCGGTCAAGCGTGTGCGCTCATAGGCAAGCCGTAGGCAGCCACTCTCGATTCGAAGCCGGCCCCAGCTACGCTGAAGTCTTTATTCACCGGGGCTAATTCCGGGATGAAATGCTTGTCAGCCCACATCTTGTTTAAGGAGGCAAAATCGCATATGCCATCTTTTGATTCTCTGCCGCAGCACCCAACTCGTTCACTTCCTAGATTGGGTGGTGAAGCAAGGCGATGTCCAAGCTGAATCGTAGTCTAGAGTCCCTCAGCAAACTTCACCCGGTGCTGCTTAGCCTTGCTAAGTTTTCGAGACGCTCTGAAGTGAGTCGAGGTGCAGTGACCACCGATGAGGCTCTTGCGGGCCAACATTTTGCCCGCTTACGAACGTCGGCTAACCAGAAGAGACAAGTGCGGCTCTCGGTCTCGTGCAACGACGTGAAGGGGGTCTTGGATGTCATCAGGAGGTCCGGCGGCATGCACGAGGCGACCGTGATCAGTCGGAAGCGAAACCTTCCATCTGTGGTTCTGGCGCGGCTATTGCCTCAAGCCCTCACAACGCTCGCGAAGCACCCGAGTGTTTGTAGTGTTTACCCGAGCTACCAGTCGAAGCCCTTCCTAGACCGATCCGTCTCTGTCCTTTGGCACCAATCATTGAAGCGGACGTTAAAGCCGAGACCAGGCGGGAGTGGGGTAGTGATAGGCATTGTCGACAATGGGATCGATTGGGCGCATCCTGATTTCATTGATATCCATGGCAGGACACGAATTCGTTCTCTTTTGATTCAAGACCCAGATCCTCCTCGAGAATATTCAGAGGACGACATTAATGCGGCGCTCGAACGAAAGCGGAAGGCGAAGAAAGGAGGCATCCCCAAAGAGGACTTGTCAATTGTGCCTGTACCTCACGGCTCTCATGTTGCGGCAATAGCTGCGGGAAACGGAAGGGCCAAAGGAGGCAGGTATCGAGGGGTAGCGCCGAAGGCTGACCTTCTTGTTGTTCGCTCGGACTTTGAATCCAACAGCGTTATCCGGGGAGTGCAGTGGATATTCCAAAAGGCGAAGGAACTTCAGCGCCCCGCTGTTGTCAACCTGAGCTTGGGAACTCAGCTAGGTCCGCACGACGGCACTTCACCATACGATCGCGCACTGGAACACTTGTCGGGTCCAGGTCGAATAATCGTAGCAGCAGCTGGAAACGACGGAGACACCGGAATCCACGCGGGGAAGAGCTTGGCACCGGGAAGCAGATGGACCGCTGAGTTTGGGCTGAACAACCGAAGGGTCGAGACGGCTATCCAGATAGACATTTGGATACGTTCGCGAGCCAAACTGCACGTGCATTGCCGAACACCATTCGGCGGTCTAATCAGACCTCAATCCGTTCGTCGAACAAAGAAATGGAGGGCCAGTCTTCGAGAGCACACCGGAGAGAATGGAGATCAACACCTGTTCTTCGCGATCCGTTTCTTAAGACCGCCGATCGACAAGGACCTCGGTGGCTGGAGTCTGATCTTCAGGTCAAACCGAAACGCGAAGGCTCGCGCCGATTGTTGGATTCCGGATTCAAGCATGGGTTTTTTCACCTCGGGAAACGAAGCAAGATGCCTGGTTTCGGAACCTGCCACCTCGCGAGGTACGATTGCTGTAGCGGCTTTTGCCACGCGAAGCCGGTGGAAAAGTCTAGAGGGTCTTCAACAGCAACCTGCAATTCGGATAGGGAACATCTCTGACTTCTCAAGCCCGGGCCCAACTCGCGACAATCGCAAGAAGCCTGAAATAGCCTGTCCGGGACAGTTGGTGATCTCTGCGCTCTCCAGCGAAATTAGATCAATTCCCAACAAATTCAGAGCATACGTAGAACCGGGCGAGAAATATTGTGCGATGCAGGGCACGAGCCAGGCGGCACCTCACGCGACCGGTGCGATCGCACTACTGCTGCAGAAGCTTCCTGAACTGCCCCCCCACGAAGTAAGAAATCGGCTGAAGCAATCCTGCTATTCAGACCGTTTTATTCCGCCGGGAAAGTGGCATCGGCGATGGGGTTTTGGCAAATTGTCACTGAGCAAACTACTGTGAAGAAACGGCGAGGAATCACGACAACCCGAGGCAAGATCTCACCATTCGCCCAGACCATCCTCGGAGACCACATATCCAAAGGTGAAAAATTACGGAATGTGAAGGTCGCTGTATCTGTTCGGCCGGGATCTGGTTCCGAAGTCGGAAAACGATTAGAAGCGCTAGGAATGAAAATTGATTCGCAGGTAGGAACGACATATTTTGGCAGCATCAAGGCGGAATCCGTTTCTCAAATCTCCAAGTTAGCGAACGTCTCGGGGGTTGAACTCTCACGGAAGTTCACTCCTCTCTAACCTTCAAGGGGCAATGAACGCCACTGAATCGAATAGAGTTCAATGATCTTGCCGAGACAACTGATTTGCACGGCGCTCTGCTTGAGGAAGAGACACCTCGGCATCGGTTAAGTCTGGAATCTCGACGGCCTCGCCGCTGGTCATTTCATAAAAAGGATCGGCGTCCTTTGAGGATGCCTTGTTGCTGACAAACCAAAATCGTTCTTTTCCGCACCTCACCAGTGTGAGAGTAGCCTCTTCTTCCGCGCAATTGGGGGATTCGACTGGGATGAATTTCACCTCAGCGGTGCCTCGGGCATTGGAAGGGTCGGGAACATATTTGCCCACGATTCGATATCTACAGAACAGTGGATATCCATTGGCCATGAACGAACACCCCACGGGGGCGGCCGTCGATTCCTGACTCCCGACAATGTTTCCATCCTGGTCCACTTTCATCACTCCCACTCCCTTTAACCAAAGGGTCAGAACTGGAGACCCCTGAGGCTGTAGCACGCATTGTCCCTGAAATCGGTAAGCGAACGTTCCAACCAAGCTATCGATTGGCATAGAGCCTCCTCTCGTTTATCTCCCGCGGTCCGCTGGTTAGTGTCCTAATTTCATTGATCAGTCGGCAGCCAATTCCAGTACATTGCCATCGGGGTCGCGAAAAAAAGGGCTGGTGATTGGCACTCCCGCCGCAACTAGGGCTGCTTCCGTAGCGGCGACATCGCTGATTTTCAGGACTAGGTGCGTGAACCCGGGGTGTTTCTCCGGCATGTCCATCAAGACGTTTGAGGATTTTGGCTCCGGTGCGTTCACGATCGAATTTATCTCCAGACTCGAGGAGTGAGTCATCGCAGCGAGTTGGTCGGGTCCAAATGGACCCCATGCTAATTTGAAACCAAGAAGCTCATAGAACGTTTGCGAGCGGGCGAGGTTGTGTACCCTGATTCCGATGTGGGCCAACACTAAAATGGAATGATGCAAAGATATGGCGCCCTCTCTACTTGGATGTTTGCTCAACCAACTCCTCAAGCGACCATAGCCGAACTGTCACGCCGGCGGCCATCGCGAGCGTCATCTTCAACGTCTTGTGAATCCGTAACAGATTGTGATGCGCGAAGTGTAGCGCGACCGCTGCGTCCGCTGGCTTGGCCTTGCAATTCCGAATTGCTTGTGCTAGCGGCTAGTACAATTTTTCGCTAAATTAGCCCTTAGTCAACAGATTTGAATCTTCTACCCTACGGTGGCCTCCACACAAAGACGGAGATTTGAGTGATGGCGATCAAAAAATACACCAACGCCGCGTTAGCGGTAAAGAATCTTCCAAGTTGCGCGGTTCCGAAATCGCGCAAAAAGAAGCGCCTCGGCCACGACCCAGAGCATGTCAAACACCTGCATGATTTTCAGGCGAAGCTGGAGGACGGACTGAACGAGCTTTATCGAAACTTCGGTCCCGATCATACGGCGGAAGCAAACGATTATCTCAAGCAGGCGTTCGGAAAGGTGTACAGGTCGATCAACTAGCCCTCGACCTTGCGTCTCCTGTAGTGTTGGGTGCTTTCGTCGGCGCGGGGGTAATCAATGCCCGGCCCAGAACACGACAATCCCGCAGTATCCGCTCGGACCGGCCGCCTGACAGACGCGCGTGCAAACGTCGCATCCCCTTCTTTCGGTCGGATCGCACTGGTCGGCCGCGATCGCGAATTGTGCGAGTTAACCAGCGGATTGGACGAAACATTGGCAGGTCGCGGCTGCTTGTACATCGTCGCGGGAGAACCAGGTATCGGAAAGACGCGACTGGCAGATGAACTAGCCGAAATTGCAACTCGGCGTGGCTTGAAGGCTATCCGCGGGAGATGTTGGGAGGGAGGGGGAGCCCCGCCCTATTGGCCTTGGATAGAGATCCTCCGTTCTTGTCTCATTTCATTTGGTGCGGCGCGGAAGAATCTGCCGATCTCCTTGCTTCGCGAAGTTGCACGGTTGTTACCCGACGCTGCACCTGACGAAACACCCGCCCGCACGAGCTCGACTCTAACTGAACGAGGCTCCAGCGCTAATCAAGCGACTCAATCCGACATTGACCGGTTTCGTCTGTTCGATTCGATCGTCTCCTTTCTGAGCTTAATGTCCGCGCAAGAGCCTCTCTTAATGATCGTGGAAGATCTTCACGCTGCCGATGAGGCGTCTCTTCTACTTCTACGCGTCGCTGCTCGGCGTTTGCGGTCGATGCGTATTATGCTGCTGATTACTTGTCGAGAAGCAGAAGCGCGCCAGTCAGCAATACTAAGCGATCTGCTAGCGGATCTAGGTCATGAAGGTATAACAGTTCCTCTACGCGGCTTCAGCGAAGTTCAGGTGGCCGATTTTGTTCATCTGGCTTCGGGCGTTCAGTTGGACGCTGCGGTTTCACGAGCGCTATACGTCGCGACTGCGGGCAATCCATTTTTCCTTTCTGAACTAGTCCGAATGCTGGTTGCCGAAGGACGACTATCTTCCAATGCGCCTGAACACTTCACCGTTTCGAACAACGTGCGCGCAGCAATCCGGCGTCGCTTGGGCATGATCGAGGAACCGACTGTCCGCGTATTGCGAATAGCAAGCGTATTGGGCCGCGAATTTGATTCGCCAATTATTCGAGCGGTGTTGAATATAAATAACCGAGAACTCTCTTTGGCCGTCGAAGAGGCGATTGCCTGGGGACTAGTCGAAAGACTGCCCAACTCTATCACCCGCCTAAAGTTCGCTCATTCGTTAATCGCAGAGTCCATCTACGAAGACTTGAATGTTGATAAACGCAAGAACATGCATCTGCTTGCGGCGGAGGCGATCAGAGAATTTCGAGCGGGTGAATTGGAAACGTATCTTCCGGAGCTTGCGCGCCATTACGTTGAGGCCCTACCGATCATTGAAGGAGATAAGGCGGTCTTATTTTCAGAGCGAGCCGCCGAGTTTTCCCTTCGCCGGTTGGCTTACGAGGAAGCGGTGAAATTCTATGAGATGGCTCTCGACGCCATCGAACTCTGCGATCCCGCTGATCTTAAGCGTCGTTGTCTGCTTCTCCTAGGCCTCGGAGAAGCACTGTGCCGGGCGCGTCGATTCGAAGACTTCTCTGAAACGTTTCACAAAGCCGCGGCGCTAGCGAGGAGGATTCAGGACGGAGAGTTGCTTGCTCGAGCCGTACTCGGTTCTGGAATGTTGCTGAGCGACCCGCACCGCTCGGACCATACGATGGTGATGATGCTGGAGGAGGCGCTGACTGCCATCGGGAAAGGAGAAAGCGTTCTTCGCGCTAAACTTCTTGCACGCCTGGCGGAGGAGATCCGCTGGACCTCTGCGCAAGAGCGGTCAATGACCCTCGTCGACGAGGCCGTCGAAATCGCTCATCGATGCAACGAACCCTCAACCCTTGTAGATGCGCTATACGTCAAACTGCATTTGATTCAACGTCCCGACAATGTTGACGAGCGCCTGGCGCTCGTCAATGAAATGGTAGAAACCGTTGAACAGCACAGACTCGATTATCGGGCGTTTGACGCGTATTACCATCGCGCAGGAGTGTCGTTAGAGCTGGGCCAGATCGAGAGATGCAGGGGCGATATAGCCGTCTTGAAAGCACTGCCACAGGAGGCTTCCGCGCCCAGAATATCGGCTCAGAAGTCGTTGAATCGATGCTTGCTCTGATGGAGGCGCGAATCGTCGAGAGCGAGCTCTTGACAGAGCAGGCACTTGAGAAAGGAAGGATCAAACCGAACAGCACCGCCCGGCAGATCTATAACTCACAAATTTTTCTGATTCGCCGCGAGCAAGGGCGCATTGAAGAAGCAGTTCCGGGAGGACGCCTGGCAAACGGTCGATTGAATCCCTATCTGAAAGCCACTAGGCTACTGCGCGCTTGTGAAACAGGTCGTCGCGTCGAAGCCGAAGAACTTCTGGAGGATCTTTCGCGCGACGACTTCCAGGCAATACCGGCGGACTTTCTCTGGTTCGGGACGATGGCCTATCTTTCCGAGTCGTGCGCATTGTTGACGGATCAGCCGCGGGCTCGGGTCCTGTATGCGAAACTCTCGCCCTACGAGTCTCGAAACGCGTCAGTTGGCCTGTGGGCCTGTCTCGGCCCGGTCGCCTATTACCTAGCTCTTCTTGCTGCTACGCTGACGAAATACGACCAAGCGGAGAGACTTTACGAGGTTGCCCTTCAGTCGTGTGCCAGTTCGGGAGCGGTTCTGTGGTTGACGAGGTGTGAGATCCGTTTTGCGGCGACTCTCTTGGCGCGCCGAGGCAAGAATGATCTGGATCGCGCTCACAAGTTGCTCGAAAGAGTTATCACCAGAGCGAGAGAGCACGGAATGATTGCTTTGGCCGCCCAAGCCTCGGCGTTATTTGAGCAGCTATCGTCCACTAAAAGTGTTGAATCGGTAGCGAGAAGTATCTTTCGTAGAGACGGCGACATTTGGGAATTGAGTTTCGAAGGAGCGGCTGTACGGGTACGGGACCTCATGGGGCTGCGGTACATCGCACAATTGCTGGGCCAGCCGAATAATGAGATCCACTCCCTCAACCTAGTCGCAGGAGCGGGCGGGATGAAGGCAACACCTGATGGCGGGATTTCTGAGTATTTTGGGGAACAAGCAGACGAACAGCCCGCCGAGAGCAGTCTTCGGCTGAATGGGCTGGGCGATGCGGGCGAGCTGCTCGACCTCGAAGCCAAGAACGCGTACAAACGCAGACTAGGCGAATTGCGTGAGGAACTTGAGGAAGCCACTGAGTTGCGCGACCTCAATCGGGCTGAGCGAGCTAGAGAGGAAATCGAAGCCCTTGCGAAAGAGCTCTCCAGAGCGGTAGGTCGCGGGGGGCGCGACCGCCACGCAGGTTCCGACCAGGAGCGCGCGCGACTCAGTGTCTCACGCGCCATAAAGACCGCCATCGGCCAAATCACCGATAAACATCCCGCGCTGGGTCGCTACTTGGGCGATACTATTCGCACGGGACTCTTCTGCGTTTATCAACCGGATCCTCGTCAGCCGATGTCGTGGAATCTCTGAGGGAAACGCCTCTCACATCACGATCGGCATCCTGTCGGTAGTCACAATTCAAGCCCGAATGTATGTTCATCTCGCCCGCCGAGAATCGGAAAGGGCCGCGACTCGGTCGAGCGCCTGTAAGCGTCGAACGCTCGGCGGTCCTTGTCCAAAGAGAGATAAGTCCGGACCTGGTTTGATTTCGATACCTTGAATTGGGCCAGTCCGGATGATCAAAAGCAGCGTCGGACCGCCGCGCACTTACGCTCAAGGTGACGGAAGTCCTGGCTCAGAAAAGATAGACAATGCGGGGAGACCGAAGAAGCAATCTCAAATGATCGCCCAAGAACGGATCGCCGTCGGTGAGCTCGAAGGGGCGAAATCATTTAACGATGTTGGCCGGGTGGAGAAAACCCAAGAGGAGCTGGAGTTCCTGAGCATGGAACTGTCCCGCGCGGTGGGATTAGGGGGGCGTGACCGCACGCGTAGCGCCGAGGCTCAACGAGCCCGAGTAAATGTGGCGAATTCGATCCGCGCAGTAATCTCGAAAATATCAAGCGACCAAGCGTCTTTGGCGCGCTATCTCCGGCTCACGATTCGCACCGCGTATTTTTGCTCATCTAGTCCCGAAGCTCGATCAGCACCGCGCTGGCAGTTCTGATTGGGCGATGCGCTCTGCAACGGCCTCATCATTCGCCTGAGCTCGGCAACTGGGCAAAGCGGGCTAACCTCGATCTCTCCCAATGAGGGAGGCTACGCAACGCGCGCAATCGCTTGGAAGCGTCTCAGTTTGAATTTTCCTTGAGAACCAAACTTCCTCTATTTACTGGCCTCAATGTTGCCGTTTAGGTTGTTCACTGGTAAGAAAATTCTTATCTCACACCGGAGGATTCCAACGATGGCTTTTGAAGCATTCTTGGTGATAGCCGGTACCTTCCTGGTATTAGCGATTGGTTTTTGGATGGTAGCAGAACGATCGGATCGTGCTGCGCGTCGAGATAGCGAGTCACACCTGCGCCTCGGGTCAGAACTCCATAAAGTCTAGCCTCGACGGCGCGCCATAGCTTTTGCGTTCTTTGAATGTGGGCCAATCGCTCTATTGTCAATGCCGGTTGAATTCTGACCCGGTTTTCGTCAGAGGTTGGTTCACTCCAAAGTTGATTTAGGAATGGTTTTCAGTAGGGGCATGAAGAGTGGGAATCCAACCAATGCGGATTACTGCCAAAGGTCGGGTTACAATTCCACTTAAACAGCGTGAGGCGCTCGGCCTGCTGCCCGAAACGGAGGTGGAGTTTGAGCGCGCCGGCCACAGCGTACGCATCCGAAAAGTGCGGAACCGGTCGCAGCGCGGACGGACAATCGTTGCCCGCTTGCGCGGTCGCGCCAGGCGCACCTCACGAGTCCAGCGCGGCCAGGTCAATTATCCGGGCAGATGTGTTCTCCGGCGTAATCTCCAGGATGGCTACGGTGCCGAGCCTTAGGTTCTGTTTCACCAAGCTCGGACTTCCAGGATTGACGAAAAGCACCCCTTGGTGAGTTTCCACCATAGCCTCATGGGTGTAGCCGAAGACGACAATGTCCACCGGCTTGCCGAAGATGTCCTCTAACGCGTCGGGCAGCGACTCATCAGGAGGGAATGCCCTCCTGATTGCGCCGGGGATGACGTCGTCGCCCAAGCTCTTCAAGATCAACTCATGGCACATGCCAATGGTATGGTTCTCCGCCTCCACCACCTTGATGGTGTTCACTCTCGGGAGAGCCTCACCCGTACCCACCAGCCACGATGTCGTTGCGGTAACCGGAGCGATACGCTCCAGCCACTCTATGCAAGAGGCGATTTCAACATGCCCGGCATGGAGGATGAGATCGACCCCCTCAAAGGCCCGGACCACCTGGGATGGTGGTTCCGCACCCATGGACGGGATGTGGGTGTCTGAGATCAGGCCAATCTTCATACCGGCCTTTGAGATAGTGGCGTTGAGCCTCCTCAGCGCTGGTCAGTTAGCCAGGCCAGCCAAGGCTCAGCGACGGCCTCGTGGTCCCACCAGAAATGGAATCCTACTTGTTCGGCGAGTTGGCGATCGATGTCCCGATCGCCGATGTGAACGTACCGATCCGCCTGAAAACGGGACTTCACGTCAGGCAGCATGTGCTTCGGCACCCAAAAATCTACAGCGATGCCATGACTATCCCATACCTTCTTCTGCCAGGAGGGGAAGCGGTCGGAGCAACTGCCGACGATGAACCCCAACTCTTTGGCTCTTCGTACCATTTCTACCGTGACACCGCCGGGTGGGTCGCCGAATTCCATGGTGCCGTCGATGTCAAAGCTGATCAGGAAAGCCAACTTTCGTCCTCCTTGCGCTTATCCAGCGCCCATCCGGGTTTTACAAGGGCCATCTCGGTGATGGCCTAAACGGGGGGCGTGGCGCTCCAAATCAGCGCGTCGCACGCGTCGGGCATGGGAGCACCGGAGACTCCGATCTCGGCCTTTTTCTTGATCTGCGAGGGCGACCGCCCCTGTAACTGGAGGATGGTGTCCCGATGGTTCCACCAGCGGGTGCGTCCATTCCCGTTGTTGCCGCCGCTGGGAGAAACGGGATTCGGTCCCTCAATGCTGATATCGGTCTCGTAGAGGTCAAGAGCATAGCCCCGCTTCTCTCCACGCGCAGCGAACCGCAGACCCTCCAGGTGGAACTGGTGGAACAGAGTGAAGCCGTCGTACATGTTTTCGAACGACAGATCGTCGGGACCGACGCCCGCGCCTTCGTAGAGGATCCGCCCCATGCGGTCGCTGCTCTGTTCCCACTGCTCCAGGGTGGGCGTGACGCCCTGAGATTCGGGCCGGGTTTGGCCATGGCTCAGGATATAAACGGGCTTCTGCTTATGGTTCCTGGCCCGCTCCGGGGTGGTGAAGACAACGGCCAAGGCGGCCATGATCGGCAGGTCGTTGTCGTAGATGTTCGCCGGCTTGGCGATCCACCGCGCCGTTAGGTAATCCTCGACGGTGATCATCTCCGGCCGGTGCTGGCTGTAGTACCCGTCCGGATTCATGAGGCCGTTGCGGCGCTGGGTCACCACGAAGTTGGCCATCTGATCGTGGCTCTTGCCGTACTTCCGGCAGTACTCCTCGAAGACCATGGCCGTCGTTCCGCAAGCCGGCAATCCCCAGATGCTGCCGTACTTGCCCCGACCAGAAGCGGTGTTCAGCGCACTAGCCCCCACGCCCACATAGTAGCGGCCGGCCAGGTTATGCCAGCCCCGAGCCACCAGGCAGGTCTGGGTGAGTCCTCGCGCTACCGCTTCCGCCGCGGCGACAAAGGACACGGACATACATATGCTGCCGTTCATCATGAACTTTACGTTCTTCAGCTCCGGCATGTTCAAGAGGATCCAGTCAATGTCTCCCCGAGTAATGCCGGCCTGAGGGAACGACGCCATTTTGAAATGCTGCTCCCAGCCTGCGGGCGGAGGGGTGTTCGGATCGTTGGAAGATCCCGGTCGTGGACTCGGGGGTCAGAACCAGTCCGTCGATCTCGTCCGGCGAAATTCCGGCGTCCGCGATGGCCTTCCGGATCGCGATGATGGTCATGGCGCCCATGCTGGTCTCGGGTTTCTCGTCCCAGCGCCGCGCGGTAGGGGACGTCCCGATGCCGGTAGCTACAACCTTGCCTCGGCCCTCCCAGAGCCCCATGCCATCTCTAGTTCGGAACCAATCGCGAGGAACTCCCGGATGAGGCATCGTTTATCTCCTGCTTCGCGTTTCGGTCGTGTCGCCCATGCCAAAGGGGTCTAGCCTACCACCCGCCATTCGGGCACCTTTTGGCCCGTCGCGGGGGTGGTCTCAAAGATCACCTCGACCGCAGCCCCGATCGGTACCTGATCCACGGGAGTCCCGGGGAGATGGGACAACATGATCACCTCAGGCTCCTCATCCAGCGCGATGGCCGCGACGTTGAAGGGCTGCTCCGGGATCAGCGCGGAGGTCGGGGCTATCATGCACCACCACACGGCTGATGATCCGGCCACGGCCGCTCAGCTGCCGCCACTCCACCGAGGCGTTTTTCCCACAACGGATACATGCCGGCCGCGGCGGGAACTGATACCTACGGCAATTGGTGCAATATTGGGCTACCAGCCGCTCCTCGTTGCAAGCGTCGTAGAAGGGCTTGTCCAACGCATCGGGTATGGGGGACTGTTTGGGCATATCTTTCGTCCCTTCGCTTCCAGATTAAGACAATTCCAGCACGCTTGCTGGTTGGTACTTCTCCTGGAGCGCACCGAGTACCACCCTCGGATGTCTGCCGTCAACGGTGGTAGTCTGCGATAGTTCTGTACTCTGAACCAAGTAGGGGTGGGCATGCTTGCAGTTAAGCCGCTCGGCGATTGCGGTGTTACTTTCGCCCCTGTGCGCATCGCTGCGATCCCCGCGCCGGATTTGGGTCCAGTACACGCTCTCTCTCGAGGTCTTGTTCAACTGTTTCCTGTTGATTCTCGGCGGACAGGAGACGACTTGCAACGCTGACGGGAGGAATGAACGAGTCTGATGCGCGAGCCTGTCCAACGTGAGCGGCTTATGAACGATCGCACGCTAATGAATTCAACGATCGAGGAAATCCTCCGCTGGGCATCACCCATCACCCACGTCATGCGCACGGCCAAACGCGGCGTCGAACTACGCGGCCAGACCATTCGAGAAGGCGACTACGTCGTCCTGTGGAATCCTTCCGCGAATCGCGACGAAGAGGTTTTCTCCGATCCCTATCGCTTGGATATCGTCCATCAGCCGAATGATCACATCGCATTCGGATACGGCGAGCACTTCCGCATTGGCTCGCATCTCGCTCGTCTTGAAATGCGCGTGATGATCGACGAGCTTCTTCGACGTATGCCCGACATGGCTGCCGCGGGCCCGGTTGAACGATTGCGCTCGAACCTGGTAGCTGGAATCAAGCATCTGCCTATCACGTTCACCCCGCCAAGGCCGCCGCGTAGTTCCGATTCGAGAGATGGAGAGTCTAGGTAGCTGAACCGATCTGTACTTCGAAGCATTTCCCTTTTCGGCGTTCGCGATGGCAAGATGCGGCAAGTCAAGGAGCAGCTCGACAGGATCCGCACCAGAAAGTGTTCTGCGCCTAAGGTACCTACAGCGTACAAGCACGAATCGCATCAGAATCGGATCGCAGACTGGGCCGACGAGAGCGGCCCCAAGGAGCAGATCGCATGAATTTCGAAACCCTTGCCACCGGCTACGGACTGGTCGAAGGGCCCCGCATCGACGATAAGAATCGGCTCTACTACAGCGATCTTCGCGGCAATGGCTGCGTCTACCGGCGTAGCCAGGACGGCAAAATCGAAACTTTGATCTCGGGCCGCCCTTTTGTCGGCGGCATCGCACTCAACGAGGATGGCGGCCTTGTCGTGAGCGGCCGGACCCTTGCGAAATGGGATGAGAAGTCGAGATCAGTGCGGGACCTTTTTTCTGAATGGGATGGCAAACCGCTCTTCGGTATCAACGACCTTACCGTCGATGATCAGGGCAGCATCTGGTTCGGCACCTTCGGCTTCGACATTCAGGCAGGCTTCGACTTCAAGAGCAAACCGCCGGTAGGCGCCTTATTCCGCATCGATCCGCCGGGCAAGGTGATCAAGCTCGCGGAAGGTGTCGAGATCACTAACGGACTTGGTTTCAGCCCCGATCGCAAACTACTTTACCATAGCGATTCTAATTCGGGCGTGTGGGTCTATGACGTGCACGCGGATCGCACTGTCAGCGACCGACGGCTATTCGCGAAAGTTCCGGAAGGAAATCCCGACGGCATGACGGTCGACGCAGAGGGCTGCGTCTGGGCGGCGATCGTGATGGGTCCGGGCGAGATCGTTCGCTTCAAGCCTGACGGCACCGTCGATCGGAGAGTTAAGGTACCGGCCAAATCAGTGACCAGTGTAGCTTTCGGCGGTCCCGATATGCGCGATCTGTATGCGGTAACCGCCAACAACACTAACGATCGCGCCTTGAAAGGTTCGGTCTTCCGCGCGCATTCTGATGTACCTGGGTTGCCGGTACCGAAGGCGCGCTTCTAAAACAAGAGGCAAATCGTGGAGATTTAGCTGCCTGGTTAGTGCAGATTGACAGCCGCATTTAGAGGATCAGCATGAAGATCGGTGTAAGTGTATTCTTCCCAAACCAGAGCGATTGGCCGCGCTTCTTAGCAATGGAGGGTGGCGAGAACGGTCCGCCCCGTCCAAAGAAGCTGACTCTGATGTTTGGGCCGAGAATCTGAAGACCGCAGGTCTCGCCGAGGATCTCGGGTGCAGTTCGCTCTGGACCATCGAGCACCGTGTCGCTCCGTACGCTATGACGGGGAATCCTGTGCAGATGCTGTCTTACCAGAGGCACATCACTCGAATGGATCTAGCTTGCTGAGCAGGAGATACGCATGAGCAGCGATGTTTGTCGGGGAGTTCTCGACGGTTACAAAGTACTCGATTTCACACAGTACGTAGCTGGTCCAACAGTTACTCTAATGATGGCCGAGATGGGAGCCGAGGTCATCAAGGTGGAACTCACTCCAGACGGCGACAAGACTCGTGTCGCGCCCACTGTGGTCGATGGGCGAAGCGGCTACTACGTCCAGCATAACCGCGGGAAGAAAAGCCTATGCATCGACGCCAAGTCTCGTGAAGGCCTTGCGATTCTCAAGGCACTCGTGGCCAAGGTCGATGTGGTGGTGGAAAACTTCGCGCCCGGAGTGATTGTGCGAATGGGACTGGGGTGGGAGACGGTCAAGTCAATCAACCCGCGAGCCATCATGTGCTCAGTTTCGGCCTTCGGCCAGACTGGTCCGCTGGCCAACCAGCCCGGCTTCGACACCTTGGGAGCCGCGTATGCCGGGATCACCAGTATGGGTGGCGAACCCAACGGTCCGGCTTACGCGCCGGGCGCTGCGATCGGTGACGTCAGCACCGGAGCTCATGCGATGGGCGCGATTGCCTGCGCGCTACTTTATCGCGAGCGCAGCGGCCGCGGACAATATCTAGATCTTTCTTTACTCGACACATACTTTCATTTTCACGAAGTCAGTGTGCAGATGCATAGTTTGAGCGGAGGTCAGTTTAAGCCGAGTCGGTCGGGGCTGCATAGCTTCTACCTCGCACCCGTCGGGATGTTCAAAGCGAGGAATGGTTACATCGTCATCATGTGTCCGATGGATCATATCTTCGGCTATTTGTGCAACGCGATGGAAAAACCGGAATTGGCGAAGGACGTACGCTTCATAGATAATGCGTCCCGGGTAAAGAACTGTCGCGCATTGGTGGAGATAGTTGAACAATGGATCGCCTCACTCCCCAGCGACGCTGTCGCACTTGCGACTATGCAAAAGCATCGGGTGCCGTGCGCACCGGTACTTTCGGTTGAGGAAGCAATCAACCATCCCCATCTGCGTGAACGCGGCACCGTGCGCAAGGTGCACGACCGCATCCTGGGCGAACTGAACCTGCCGGGCTTCGCTTTGCGCTTCTCCGAATTTCCTACGCCGCTCAACCTGGAAGCGCCTTTCTTGGGTGAGCACAATAGAGAACTACTGAGCCAACACCTGGGCTATTCCAGCGAGCAAATCGAGGAGCTGGAGCGTCGCGGGATTCTCCGACGCGAGCCGCGCTAACGGCGCGGCGCCGTTGCCGAAACGGACCATCCGTTACTTAGTCTCTGTCGGGTCAGCCCTCTCTGTTGTTGCGACCTCGGCGAACCGGCGCATGTTCTCCGAAGAACAAATAACTACCATCCTGCGGCTGGGCTCCGACGCTAGGTCTGCTAGGATTGATGAGTACGAAACGGCCGGAGCCGGCATCGGAATTTTCGGTTCAAGGTTGTTCGAACTCATCCGGCATCCGGCTGATTGGATTGGCTGGATCAGGTTCAGCGGACGCCCGATAGTGGACTCTTCTGCGGGTATCTTTGATATAAGCGCCGACCTGGCGGGGTCATTGTAGCCTCACGGCTCAACAAGGGAGTCTGCGAGGACGAGGTTGAGAGCGGATAAAGCAGTGCGAATTAGCGCTTTAGCAGTGTTGATGCTTGCCTTGGCGGGATGTACTCACAATCCGCTGCTTGGTAAGTGGTCGATCACGAGTCGTGACAAGGTAACCAACGCCTCGTACATCGACGAACTGACTTCCGACGTTAGGACCTCAACGGGTGCCACTACCATCGAGTTCCGCAAAGGTTCGATCCTGATCAGCGGTGGTCCTCAGGACCACACCGAGACCAGGGTCAAATACTTCATTCAGGAACTGCAAGGCGGCGCAACCGACGTTCGAGTCTTACAGGCGCGCAAGGGTGACCCCGACAACAACGACGTTGACCTATGCCACATCGATCCGACCGGCAATACGGCGCAACTCGAATCGCGTAACGAGATGTTGCACCTCTCCCGTGAACAGTGATGCGGTAGCTGCGAACAAGGGGACATCTAATGGCCACTTCTCACTCTGATGCACTGGTGCTTTTCGGTGTGACGGGCGACCTCGCACACAAGATGACCTTCCCGGCACTCTATGCGATGGCGAAACGAGGCACTCTCAAGGTCCCGATTATCGGCGTCGCGCTCGAGAAGTGGAGTCTGGCGCGGCTGCGCAAACGCGTTACGGATAGCATAAAGCGATCTGGCGGGATCGATAACCGGCGCGCCTTCCACCATCTTCTATCGCAGCTCAGCTATGTGAGTGGGGACTACAATGATCGAGACACGTTCACTGCGATAAAAAAGGCACTGGGTAGCGCTCGGCGCCCGGCGCACTACCTCGCCATCCCGCCCTCGCTCTTCGAGACGGTGATCAAGGGCCTCGGTGCTGCCGACCTGGCCGAGCATGCGCGCGTGATTGTCGAAAAGCCGTTCGGACGCGATTTGGCGTCCGCGCGCGAACTCAATCGTGTTGCGCAGACGGTGTTCCCGCAAGACTCGATCTTCCGCATCGATCACTTTCTCGGCAAGGAAGCGATCATGAATATCCTTTATTTCCGCTTCGCCAATTCGTTTCTCGAGCCGATCTGGAACCGCAACTACGTGGCCAGCGTCCAAATAACCATGTCCGAGGATTTTGGGGTCGAAGGCCGCGGAGCGTTTTATGAAACGGCGGGCTGTCTGCGCGACGTGATCGAGAATCACCTCTTCCAGGTGGTCGCGCTACTTGCCATGGAGCCGCCGTCCGATCGGGACTTTGGAGCAGTGCACAGCGAAAAAGCTAAGGTCTTTCAAGCTATGCGCCCGCTGAAACCCGATGACTTGGTGCGCGGCCAGTACGTTGGTTATCGCAAAGAGCCCGACGTGGCGAAGAACTCCGATGTCGAGACCTTCTGCGCCCTGCGGCTTTTTATCGACTCGTGGCGCTGGGAGGGAGTGCCGTGGTATCTGCGTTCCGGCAAATACCTGCCCGAAAAGGCGACCGAGGTCCTGGTGGAGCTGAAACCGCCACCGCAAAGGCTTTTCGCCGACTCAGCGCCAGTGAGCGGACGGGCCAACTATCTGCGCTTCCGGCTCTCGCCCAGCTCGGCCGTAGCCCTCGCCGCTCGCGTCAAGCGTGCGGGGAAGGAATTCGTCGGCGAGCAGCGAGAACTTTACCTGTTCGAAGAACAACCGGGAGAAGAAGCGCCCTACGAGCGACTCTTGGGCGACGCTATGGCCGGCGACGGAGCGCTGTTTAGCCGCGAGGATGCAGTTGAGGCCGCTTGGGCAGTGGTCGATCCAGTCCTTAAGTCCCACCATCGGGTTCACCCTTACAAGCGCCACAGTTGGGGGCCGAAACAAGCTGACGCGATCATTGCTTCCGACGGCGGTTGGCACAACCCCAGGTGATCGGAACTTTGGCCGCAGTCTATGGATGGGGCATGACACCACTGGGATGGAAATATGCGCTGGCAGTGTGGGGCTATGCGCTCGCATGGTTTTTCGTCAACGACATGGTAAAGGTCGAAGTTCACCGAATGTTGAATCTGGGGACGCAACGCCATCAGCGCCACATAGCGAGAGTTAATGGCAGCCTTCATCCGGCCGCAGCGGGGGGGTGGCGACTCCGACCGACTAATGGCAGTCCCGGCAGGTGAATTGGTTCGAATGATGCCTCTCAATAAGCTGCCGCCGGCGGAGGTGGACATCGCGGAAATTCGTCACAAGTATCACGCTGCGGCGGCGCGGCAGGCGCGGCGAGGCCACAATCCGACGCAGGCGTTGCGCAAAAAGTAAGCACATCCTCTATCCAATGAGCTGGTGGAGGTGAACCCCGACAGACGCAAGAGAGCGAGCAAGTTCCACGGATCATCCCGAGAAACTGAACCATGCGTACGTTGAAAGGTGGCGTGATAACCGCGCGATCGATCAAAAAATAACCGACAGATTCTCGGACGCCAATACCACGCCGTCGAGTTCTACGTAACGGTCGCGCAGACGAAAGTCGTCTCCATCAGGAACCAGCCGAACGCGGGGTTCCGCGCTGGTGAGTACACGGCCTTCGCCAAGAACCTTTGCCGGAAACATTAGGGCGATATCTGTCTTCCGCTTCCGCGCTTAGTTGAAATCGGAAAATGGGCGGACTTCTTCTTCCGTCGGCCAGGGATACCCTGTTGACAGGATTTAATTCCCTGATGTCTCTAGAAACTTGCCTGCTCTTCGAAATCAATTCGCTGATCCGAATTTTAGGGAATTCCTCAAAAAGGACCGGCGGCTACTGTGGTTTTTGGTCTCGCAACCCTCACATTGGGCCCGAAATCAAAGTATTTCCCTGTATTTTCCCTGTAGAACAGGGAATTCGATACAGAGACTGGTTCGCAGCAGACTGCACCATCCGCCAACCAGTCGCGCGAGGTAGAGATTTCGTGGGCTGATTCCCAGATTGTGCGGCGATTCTGCGGATCAATTCCCGCCAAAGGGTCAGAGGAAACTTAGTTCGGTGGGTTGTCGTCCCGCCGAGATTGTCTCAACGATGGTGGGTGCCACGAACGCCAGACGCGACAGGCGCTCGACATAGCGCGTCGCGATGCCCTCACGCCGCCCAATATCAGCGAGCGAGCGTACCCGCCCGGAGGCGAGTTCCTCAAACCACGCTCTGGAAGGCGCGATCGCTTTGAGCAGCGCGGGGTCTACCTTACGCGATAGATGGTCACCTGCTGCCATGATGATGCGTGTCTCAACGCCGCGCCGGTTCATTTTAAGGGGCACGAGCGCGATAGGTTTAAGATGCTGTTGGTGCGCACGCCCGCCCGCGAGCAGGGAATCTCGATTCCGAGTGTCAGCGATATCCCGTCGCCGCTCAGTTCAACCCTGCCGATGAGCCCGACCAAACAGGCACCGGCATCCGATTCGTGCCGCAAGCCGTCGCAGAGACGCGACGCCGATTCGAGAGCTGCTCTCACATCGGGCAAACGATGCCCATCGTCGCTGCCACGCCGGTGCCGTAAACGATCAGCCGCGGTAGCCTCGGTATGGTGTTGATGTTGAATGCCGGCAGTCCGAACTTCAGCAGCAGGTAGGCGGTCATGCATCCGATTAGTCCGCCCACCGTGCTTAGTATTACGGATTCGCCGAGTAGCATCGCGAGCACCGCATTGGAGGTGAAGCCCATCGAACGTATCACGGCGACCTCCCGCCGGCGCTCGCGGATCGACATCGCCGAACACTCACGGTGGGCTGTTGTTGACGGCAGTTCGTGAGCGCGACCCGTACCTTCGCAATCCGCACAGCCGCGGATCGCCTTGCTCGAAGTCATCAGTCCCCCACATCGTTGCCCGACACGTTCTTCGCCAGCCGCCTTGGTTTCCCCGCGCAGTGGGATGCAGCTCGGAGACCGCTCTGAGAGCCTTCCAACCCGATAAACGCACTCCAAGTCAACTCTTAACCGCAAGCGACCCTATGGACCGAATTAGCATTACTAATATTGGACCAAAGGTACTGGCCAGGTATCGCTGGTAGCACAAATATCGCCATCCTGACAGAAACGAAAACCCTCACCCGCAGATTTAGCAGAAGAACATAAGACTTTTTGAAGTGTCACAATAGTTGACCTAATACTTGCAGAAGTTGTACTACTTTTATCGGTTTAGGGGAGAGAACAATCATTCGCAAACTCTGGAGGTGTCTGATGCACAGCTTCGAAAGATTTTGTGTCTGGAAACCGTTGCTGACAGCACTCGCAATTGGGGCGTGCCTAATGTTCTTCACCGGAGTGTCGGCGGCGCAAGTCAAGCCCGGAGACTTTATCAACTCGCAGAACGCGGACAACGTCAAGGACTTGGTCTCACCCGGGGTTTACTGGCGAGTCCGACACGGGATGACATTCAAAGTGGTCCCCACCGAACGCATCGATTGGCCTTCACCCTACAAAGAGGCCACCGAGAAGTACTCCTCGCAGGTCAGATTGACGGACGATCGACGGTCACTGGCCGGCTACGTGGCGGGACAGCCGTTCCCGTTGCTCGACGCCAACGATCCCGATGTCGCTTCGAAGATCATGTGGAATTACTACTTCCGCCCGATCTCGACCGATGACTATGATCTTCGCTTCTTCGACGCGGAGAGCGTATACGCCGGCTTGAACAAGCCGTACCGTTCGCTCTGGTATTATCAGACCGGGCACTACGCCGGGTACAACGAGGTCGGTCGCACCGAGGTCGAACCGATGCCGATCGATCCCGACTTTCTGATCTCCGGCCGCTACTCAATGACCGGTTTGTATCCACAGATTGCTCCGCAAGACGGTGCCGGGGCGGGTTTCATTCGCTATCGTTACGCGAATCCGAAGCACGCCGATGACGCATGGACCTACTTGCCTGGAGCACACCGGCTGCGGCGTCTCAACGACTCGCTGATGAGCGACGACCAGGATGCCGGACCCGAGTCATACAATCCGGACGATTTCGAATGCTTCGCGGGCAAAAATGAGAATTACGATTGGAAGTACCTGGGCGAGCGCCAGATGCTCGGATGCATCAATGACCCACAGGTTCCGCCGCCGCGTTGCCCGACCGATGGTGGAGCAAGCATCTGCCCGACGCAGTGGGAGATGCGCCACATATTCATAATGGAAGGTATCGCACGTCGCGACCGCTTGCCGGGAGATCTCTATTCGAAGCACATCTTGTACATCGATTCGGAGGCAGACTTCGGCCTGTACCAGGACCAGTACGACCAACGGGGCCAGCTCTTCATCAATTACACATCGTACTTGAAGTATGCCGACCGGGTAACCCCGATGTCTCGAATCGCCATCTATCCGTTCAAACGGTTGTTCCAGATCGGCTCCTCTTCAGTCGACGTACAGTCGGGTCTGGCGACGGTCGCGTATCATCCCGGATACGACGTGCCGGAGAAGGAGTGCTGGTATATCAACATGGGCGCGGTCGACCGCAGTTTCTTCGATCCCGATTCGTTGGTGCGAGCGTCGCATCGCTAGCAGTGGCTGGCCGCAATCACGGCGGACATCAAATTTGTCGATGATCTGCTCTGAATCGCTTGAAACCTCGTGCAGAGGTGCAGTGTATGAGTACGAAATATTTTGAAAGGAAAACGGCCATCTTTTGGGTGACCACGGCGATGCTGCTGGCGGTCCTGTTGCCGGCTGGAAGCGCGACCGCGCAAGTAAAGCCCGGCGACCTGATCGGTGCTCAAAACGCAGGGAAAGTTAAGGACCTGCTTGCCCCCGGCGTCTACTACAAAGTGGAGCGCGGGATGCAAATGAAGATAACTCCAAGCGAACGAATCGACTGGCCCCCGCCGTACAAAGACGCTACCGAAAAGTATTCGGGTCAGGTCCAACTCTCGAAGGACAGGCGCTCCGTTGTAGGGTATATTGCTGGGCAGCCTTTCCCTCTAATCGATTCGAACGATCCCAACGTCGCCACCAAGGTGATCTGGAACAACGTCTTCCGTCCCATTATTAGCGACGATTACGATCTTCGATTCTTCGACTGCTACAGCTTATATCAAGGCTCGGGGCCGCAGAACAGTGTTACCGAATACTTCCAGATTGGCCACTATGCGGGTTATCAACTAGTAGGCAGAACCGAAGTTGAGCCACTACCGGTCGATCCGGACTTCAAAAAGAGCGGACGTTATGAGTATCTCGTCCGGCCCCTTCGCATGGGAACCTGATCACTATTCGGGATTCAATGCGAAAACCGAAGAGTACAACTATAAGTTTCTGGGCGAAAAACAGATGCTCGCCTCGGTCAATGCGGAACATTCGCCAGAGGTTCCGTGTCCGACCGATGGCGGTTCAAGTGTGTGCCCCGAAGCGTGGGAGATGCGGCACATTTATATAATCGAAGCGCTTCCGCGGCGCGATAAAGGGGCCTCGGGCGCCACCCACTCGAAGTCGGTGCTATACGTCGACTCCGAAGCTTGGTATGAGCCGTACATCGACAAATACGACCGCCAGGGGCAGCTTTGGCAGTCGCAAATTTACTGGCTCGCCTACCGCGACCGTCCGGTGCCGGACGCACGGGTAGCGATCTATCCCTTCAAGCGGCTCTTCGTTGTAGCGGCCGTTTCGACTGACGTTCAGGTCGGGCAAGCAACTCCCTGTTATTTGCCCGGTAGGGAGACCCCGGAACGAGAGTGCTGGTATATCAACATGGGTGCGGTCGACAAGAACTTCTTCACCAATGACGCAATGGTGAAAGCGGCCGAGAGCGGACGGTAGCTTCCATCAATTCAGCAACGGCAGGCGATCTCGCTGGGTCGAGGTCGCCTGCGCTTCCGCTAGGCACGCTGCGCGACCCCAATGTCACCTCGGGTGTTGGTCACTAGGGCTGAGTTCGCCTTGACCATCGGCACTCTAATAGGAGCGAGGGCATGAAGCTGACGTACTCCGCCGCCCTAGCGCTTTCGGGCTGGAGTCTGCTCCTTCCACCCCTTGACTATATAAACGCCAAAGTCTTAACCGACGCACCGATCCAAAATTGGGAATGGCATGATACCTTCGATACGCGCCAGGAATGCACCGAACACCTCGTTGCCTTTGTTCGGAATGTCGGTTTGTCAAGTCTGGTGAGACACGACCCTCAGAAAGATGCTTGCACAGACCGTCAGCTTAAGTGGCCTATCGGTACGGCGGCCAAAAGCCGACGGATCGGTTTGGACCGTGCTCGCGCAGGCATCTGTGTCAGCACCGACGATCCGCGTTTGAAGCTGAAATGACATCCGGGGAAAGAGCATTTCAGTGACCTGGAAGTAGCTGCGAACCACCCCAGTCCATTTCGCAGTCAGCGCCGCGACCGAACACACGGTGGGTTCGGTTCTGGGAGATCCCCAGACGGCACTCGACGCACGAGATACGGTGCAACTAACAGCCGCTACCGCGGAGAAACGGCAATTCGAATTCGCGGTCGTTTTGTGTGTTCCCGACGATGTCCACTAACGTCAGGGAGGAAAAAAATTGCATCGGGCAACCTGTGCTCCACAAAATTATTCGTGTGGCGACCCGCGCACAACAAAGATGATCTTGTGTCCGTGGTAAGCTGAGGCGTGCTACACTGGCGGTCGTGCCGAAGGGCTACTCCTCGGGTCCGCGGTGTGAAGTCGCCTCATCGTCAACCCAGTCCTCCTCGGTGTAGGTCATTCCTCGGCGACCAGGAACCGTGCGCGCCCGTCCAGCTTGGTAGAGCCGGCAAGAAAGAGGACCGTAACAGAAGGTCTCGGTTCGGTAGCGGCGCCGACTCGGGTTCCACTGATCGATGATCATCTCAACCGCCATCCGGCATCCCCAAATGCAGCTGCAGCATTTCTCGTTAAAGGTTCGCGCGGCAAGTCGCCGATGACCGCGCTCGCGGTAGACCTCCAGCGGCGGCGGAACACCGCGCCACGGCGGTGGCGTTGTCTCGTCCACAGCCTTGAGAGGCCCGACTTTCAATTTGCTGACCTTGTAGAATTCAGCCGTCTCCAGCCGCGCATCCGGAACCGGTAGCGCATCACCGGAGACAACAGCCCCTGCCTGAAACTGGTGTTTGGCATGCGCGCCTTGCCCTACTGCGACAAGAAATTCTTGGGCTTCGCTGCCGACCATCCCACGCACCTTCAGGGCGTAGCCCAGGTAGGTATGGCTGCGCTGGTCGAACGAGCGGGTCAAACGGATCCGTGGCTGCACCGAAAGCAACCCACCCTGCCATGCAATCGTGTCACCGGGGCCGTTGCGCGAAAGCTTCACGCCGCCAGCCTTTGTCATCCGAATTCGTGATGGATTCCGCCCAAAATGGGTGTGGCCATGACTCGATGATCGAGCGGAAGCCGGTGTCCGCAGGGTTTAACCCGGAGTGCGTTCAACCTCGGCTCGGGAACCCCAGGTCCCAGGGAGGAATGTGGTCTGCCTCGATCGTAGTGGCTCATCCACGACGTCAGGACTTTTCTCAGGTGTCGTTCGCTCAATGGAATAATCCAATCGCAACACTCACGACGCAGAGTCCCGATTAGCCGTTCGCAGAGCGAGTTCGCCTGCAGGCTGCGCATCGGCGTAGTGATCACCTTGAGGCCGAGGTGCGTAAGCGAAGCGTTCAACTCGGCGGAAAAGATCTTGTTGTGGTCGTGGATGATAGAGCGATACTCGTGGTCGGAAGGTACGGTCTCGCGTAACTGCTGCAGAGTCCAGGCGGCGGTGGGATGGGCCGTCGCCTCGAGCTGAATCAATCGACGCGAAGCATGCTCCATCACCACCAACACGTAAAGGACTCGGAAGGTGGCGGTCACCGCGATGCAGAAGTCACACGCCATGATCCCCCGAGCGTGATTCTTTAGAAAAGTCGCCCACCGTTGGTCGCCCCGAGGTATACCCGTCGTCGGCGGAGACCTCGACATATACTCTCGGATCGTTCGCGGTGACACCCGAAGGCCGAGCTTCAGCAGCAGCTCGTTTGCGATCCGCTCCTCGCCCCACGAGGGGTTCTCGCGCGCCATTTTGCGAATCAAATATTGAAGTTCGAGAGGGATTGGCCGTCGGCCGGCTTCGGACTTCCAGCGCCAAAAGAGGCGGAAGCCCTTGCGGTGCCACGTGATTAAGCTTCTGGGCTTCACGACGGTCAAAGCGTCGCGCCAATTGAACCAGCGGCTCAGCAGCACCAGGATCAGTCGGGTCGGATTGTCGGCACGTCGGGGCTTGACCTTGCGCTCTTCATAAAATGCCAACTGCTTGCGCAGGAACAGATTCTCCGCGGCGAGCGAGGTCCTGGAGCGCAAGCCGAGACACAGAAAGTGAATCAGATCACCCACGATCCTGAGCCAACTCAGCCCTGCGTCTACCATGCAACCGGCCTCTCGTCATCGGATGTCTTCGTAAAATTCATAAGAACTAGACAGGTTTCAAGCCAGAGCAAATGTTTTTGCGGAGTACAGGTGTCCCGGTTGATGTCGCGAGCTTTGAACCCATCGACAAATCGATCGAGTAACTCCTTGGAAGGGCACGGAATTGGGCGCGTCTCATGGGCTTCGGCTCCTCGAACTCGCACGCCCGCGATGTAACGCCGACTTGATCGCGCCGACCGTCGTCGAAAGCATCTGCGCGATGTTCTCGAGGCTGAAATCGAAGACATCCTTGAGGACAAGTGCGGCACGTTCACACAGGGATGCACGCGCGAGCAGCACCGCAACCGCTTCGCGCGCAGCCACTGCCTGCTCCGGCGAAACGAGAGGCTCTGACGCCGCGACTTCGATGCGCATTTGACTGCGCCGCAGTTGGTCTATCCATAGATTGGTCGCGATCGAAAAAGATACGCGCGCGGATCTTTGACTTGCGATCCGGGCTGTCCGCATTCGCCGCGTCCTATGCCGCCGAATCCCTTCAGTAAAGTTTCCTGCAAGCAGGTCCTGGGTCTCCCAGATGTCGCCCGTCATCCGCCGGCAAAATCGATAAAGCGCCGGCCGAATCGCCTCGATGGTGTCCAGATATCGAAACCACGCCTCGCGCAGTTGTTTCGCTGTCTGATCGGAAACCAGATCACTCGCCATCTCAGACTCCTCAGCCGAGTAGGACGTATGAGACAGCGGAAAAGATACTCGCGCAGTCTTTACTTTGGGTGCCTCCCGGCCCAGCAGCGTACAACCTAAAAGGGTTGACAACTTGCTGCGATGTGATAAGGCGTTGATGATTACTTGCAGGTAGGTGTAGGTATCGGCTGAGCCTGCAGATTATCTTCCTGTCAGTCGTCAACCTCGCTGCGTGGCTTTTAGCTGCACTCAGCGCTCATATCCGCCGGGAATCGTTTATGCGCGAACTCCGATTGGTGGATCGACGGTGGCATGAGAAATACTCGGTCCAACGACTGAGTGATTTTGTCACCCGCTGCCGCAAGCGGGGAATTCCCGTCACGCCGCAGCGGCTGGCGGTTATAGAAGCCCTGCTCGCTTCCGAGAAGCATCCGAGCAGCGACGAGATCTGCACGGCGGTTCGCCGCCGCCATCCCCACGTATCGTTGGCCACGGTCCATCGGATTCTGGAGCAATTTTGCGAAGTGGGAGAGGCGCGGAAGGTAACCCGTCTCCACGACGTTGCCCGCTATGATGGAAACCTCGAGCCGCACCATCACGTGGTTTGTGTCCAATGCCGACGAGTGCACGACGTTGAGATACCCGACGTGGACACGCTGCTCGAAGGTGCGGCGAGCCTGGGACCATTCTCACTATTGCGCTTTTCGGTGGAGATAGAGGCCCTGTGCCGAGATTGCCAGCGCCGAAAAGCGAACCGACGCCCGGCTTCCACATCACACCAAGCCGAAATGCCCCGAGAATCGCAGGAAGAATCTAAAGGTTAACATACAAGACAACAATAAACTTTTAAGAATCAGAGGAAGGGAACATGGCAAATCAAGATCAAACAGTGGCAAGCGAAGGCCAGTGCCCGGTAATCGGTCGCGTGAGGCGGGGGACCACCAATTCGCAGTGGTGGCCGAATAGGCTCGACCTTAGAGTCCTGCGCCAGAACTCTCCCCAGTCAAATCCTATGGACAAGGATTTCAACTATGAAAAAGAATTCAAGAGCCTCGACCTGAATGCAGTAATCAAGGACCTCCGTGCCTTGATGACGGACTCGCAGGAATGGTGGCCTGCCGATTATGGCCACTACGGGCCGCTCTTCATTCGTATGGCGTGGCACGCCGCAGGCACGTACCGCATCGGCGACGGCCGTGGCGGCGCAGGCCGTGCCTACCAGCGTTTTGCACCCACCGGCAGCTGGCCCGACAATGCAAGCCTCGACAAGGCGCGCCGGTTGCTCTGGCCGATAAAGAAAAAGTACGGGCGCAAACTCTCATGGGGCGACCTGATGATTTTGACCGGCAATGTCGCATTGGAATCGATGGGCTTCAAGACCTTCGGTTTCGGAGGCGGGCGCGGGGACGTTTGGGAGGAAGACGAGACTGACTGGGGTCCCGAGGATAAGTGGCTGACCGATTCCCGCTACCAAAAGCCCGGTCAATGGGACCATCCTTTAGGAGCGGTTCAAATGGGACTGATTTACGTCAATCCTGAAGGTCCCCAAGGAAAGCCGGATCCGCTGGCGTCGGCACTTGATATCCGGGAGACCTTCCGCCGCATGGCGATGAACGACGTTGAGACCGCAGCGCTAATCGTCGGCGGGCATACCTTCGGCAAAACGCACGGTGCTGTAGCGGAGAGCTACATTGGAAGCGATCCCGAGGCCGCCCCGCTCGAACAGCAGGGGCTGGGCTGGAGAAACACCTATGGCAGCGGCAAAGGCGCCGACGCGTTCACCAGCGGCCTGGAGGGCGCGTGGACTACCAACCCAATAAAGTGGGATAACAACTTTCTCGAAAACCTGTACGGCTTTGAGTGGGAGCTGAGCAAGAGCCCTGCCGGCAAGAATCAATGGATTCCCAAGAACGGCGCCGCAGCAGCCACAGTTCCCGATGCGCACGATAAGTCCAAGCGGCATAGCCCGGTGATGCTCACGACGGACCTCGCCTTGAGGATGGACCCCATCTATGGCCCGATCACGAAGCGCTGGCTCGAGAATCCACAGGAACTCGCCGATGCATTCGCGAAGGCATGGTTTAAGCTAACGCACCGCGACATGGGGCCGGTCTCACGATACCTTGGCCCGCTCGTTCCCAAGGAGCCTCAACTCTTTCAGGACCCTGTTCCCGCGGTGGATCATGAATTGATCGGCGAAAAGGACGTTGCTGGTCTGAAGGCCAAGATCCTCGGATCGGGACTGTCGATCTCGCAATTGGTCAGGACCGCGTGGGCGTCGGCGGCGACGTTCCGCGGAAGCGATAAGCGCGGTGGCGCGAACGGCGCGCGCGTTCGTCTTGCGCCGCAAAAGAATTGGGAAGTGAATCAGCCGGCCGAACTGGCAAAAGCCCTGCAGAAGCTGGAAGCAATCCAAAAAGAGTTCAACCAGTCCGGCGGAAAAAAGAAGGTCTCACTTGCCGACCTGATCGTTCTAGGCGGCTGCGCAGCCGTCGAGGAAGCCGCGAAAAAGGCCGGTCACAACGTGAAGGTTCCCTTCGCACCCGGACGCACCGATGCTACGCAGGAATGGACCGATGTTGAATCGTTCTCTGTGCTGGAGCCGACTGCGGACGGATTCATCAACTACCTCCGCAGCGGTCATCAGACACCGGCGGAGGATCTGTTTCTGGATCGGGCGCAGTTGCTGATGCTTACCGCGCCCGAGATGACGGTTCTGGTCGGCGGCTTGCGGGCCTTGAATGCCAACTACGGACAGTCCAAACATGGTGTCCTGACCGGCCGACCGGAGACGCTGACTAACGATTTTTTCATTAACCTGCTCGACATGAAGACCGAATGGCGAACCACTTCCACCGAAGGAGTGTATGAAGCGCGCGACCGCAAGTCCAATGAGGTCAAGTGGACCGGCACGCGTGTCGACCTTATCTTCGGTGCGAACTCTGCGCTGCGCGCATTCGCGGAAGTCTACGGATCGGACGACGCGAAGGAAAAGTTTGTGAAGGACTTCGTCGCAGCGTGGACCAAGGTGATGAACCTTGATCGCTACGACGTTGGGCTGGGCGCCGCGGCGTGAGGCCGCGCGATAATGTGAGAGGCTCGGTCCTAGAAGCACGACTCATAGACGGCGCTCGCGCCAATGCGCCGAGCGCCGTCTGTCTATTCGATCGGCTTGGTCAAGATGCTTCATGATAAGCGACCGGTACTTTGACGACGAGCGAATTCGCCTCGACCGCACGAACCCGCCGGACGGATGAACCGTCCGAGGCACCAACAGACGAGCAACCAGCGTATGTGGCGCAGGAGTTTAATGTTCTCCTCTCGATTCGCAAGTCTGCGTCGCGCGACCATTTTTGTGCCAGAATCGGCATTCGCCACACACACGATTAGGAGAGCCAAATGCCCAGCCTAAGGGGAACCAAAACGCATAACAATTTGAAAGAAGCGTTTTCCGCTGAGAGTCAGGCGAATCGACGCTATCTATACTTCGCAAAAATCGCTGACAACGACGGCCAGCCGACGATCGCGGAGATGTTCCGTGAGATCGCGGAACTCGAGGCCGGTTGCGCCCACGGCCATCTAGATTATCTGAAGCAGGTAGGCGACCCTGCTACAGACCTGCCAATGGGTGACTCGCTGCGCAACCTGAAGGCGGCCGTGCATAGTGAGACTTATGAATACACTGATATGTATGCGCGGATGGCCAGGACTGCGCGCGAGGAGGGTTTTGTAGAAATCGCGGATTGGTTCGAGACGCTGTTAACGGCCGCGAAATCGCACGCGGACCGCCTCGGCAAAGCCGCCGATTCGCTCAGATAACCTTTCGATCACACTTTGTTGATCAACGACGTGGAAAGCGTTACCGATTTTGCCGTTTTCCCCGGTACGGCGCTCCGGGATTGATCACCGGCGACGGGATCGTCGCTGCCGGAAATGTTTCAGTAAACGTTACGGGTCGGCGGCACGCGCGAAGAAATTGCCTACCCGGAAGTAACGACCTGCTGATACGGCGAAGAATCGAGCGCAGACGCTCGGTGCCTGGGGCTAAATTGCCTATCAAGCCACGGCAACACGTCGGCAGGTCCGACCTGTTCTACGGCGATGTTAATGATTAAAAGGAGAGAGTAAACGGATGAAAACTTCTGCGAATATCGAGGCGGTCCGTAAGCTGTGCGAGCGCTGGGCCTGGCTGTCAAAAAAGGAATTCGCAGAACTGCTGGCGCAAAACTGCATCTATTACGACGTGCCCTTTCCTCGTGCGCAAGCGGTTGGCCCGCAGGCGGCGCACGCTAAATTAAGTCCGATGCAAAAGGATTGGGATATTGGGCTTGAAGTCGTCTCTATCGTCGGCGACGCGGACACCGTCATAGCGGAGCGAGTCGAGCACTTCAGGAACAAGAGCAACGCCGTCGAGGCATTTGATCTGCCGGTTGTCGGAGTCTTTGAGATCGCCGATGGCAAAATCAAGGCGTGGCGGGACTACTGGGACAGGTCCGCAGCCGAGCCCCTGTTGAGATTCATAGCCATGAGTCGGGGACAACGGACCACGTGACCAGGCCGCGCTTATAGTCCGCCTGAAAGAGAGGCGGCGGATGAGAGGGAACGCTTCATCGAGACTCTTAATTAGCGCGTCCCCAACGCGAGTTTGCGAAAACGCCCCACGACTTTGAAAGGGCTGGAGACCGGGACGGCTGAAATTCGCAAGCTCGCGACGGCTACCTCGAAGCCCTATGGGATTGTAGCCATGCGTAGAGATTTCTCTTGTAATCTCTCAAAGGTTTCGGGGGTTCGAATCGACTGTCCTCCGCCAACGAGTCCTGGCAGACAGAGATATTTCGCGGTGATTGCCGAATTGTGCCGCAGTTCCGGGGACAAATTCCCTTCAAAGGTGACCGGAGACGCTCAGTAAGCGGCGGCTGCGGCGGGAATTCTGCAACATTCTCTGTCGCGGAGTAGGTCGGTCCCCATTGCCCCATTTGCATTCCATCCCGCTTGATGGGTTTCGGCGAATAAAAGGCGATGACGGCCTGAAACTGGAGTGGGATGGGAATCAGAATTCCTTTACGTAGCGAGCGGCGGTCTGCGGCCCAGCGCCGAATAGAGCTCCGCGACTGGCTGGGATGCGAACAGCGCTTTCTTCAGGCCGGGGGTGTGCAAGTTATTCGCAATGTCTTCGAGCGTCCGGAGCGCGCTCATGAATTGCTCCTCGGCTTCCCGGTCCCTGCCCAGCTTGATCAGGACTTGCCCGAGGGAGGATTTAGCCATCCAGATATCAGGATGAGTTCCGAGTTGCGTGGTGAGAGTGACCGACGATTCGAGGGCTCCCGCTGCATCTTCGAGCCGGCCGCTGGCGGCGAGCACCATCCCCTGGAGCCGCATGGCGCGCGCGATGTGTTTGCGGGAGTCGCTGCGGGACGCCATCTCCAGCGACTCCGCTGCGAACTTCCATGCGTCATCGAAGCGCCTCTCCGCAAGGGCCAACGCACCTCGGGCGCGGAGCAGCGGGATGTGCCAGCGCCAGCGATACCAGGTGTCCAGCTCGAGCAAATTCCACGCTCGTTGCAGGTACTCCTCGGCCTTCCCGTGCTGACCTTTTTCAAGGTGAGCAAGGCCGACCTTCAGCAACGAATGCCCCCGCGGCTCCGGCCAAGGCCACACTGTTCTCGCTATCTCATCAGCCTCGAGGTTGCGTTCTACCGCAACATCCAGATCGTACAGTTCCAGGTGCACCGCACCGATCAGGTTGGGCGCTCGGGCGATCCAGAACTTGTCGCCTGCCGCAGAGCCATAGTCGCTCAGACGCTTATACCAGCGCAGCGCCTCCTCGTAGTTGCCCAGCGACAGATGTGCGTTCCCAGTTATGAAGACACCCAAGCCATAGTTGAAACCCGAATGAATCTTTTGCGCCAGCTCGACGCCTTCCCTAAGGTGCGCTAAGCCTCGATCAAAATCGCCGCGCCACTGTAGTGCTTGGCCGACAAACACCAGCGATTTGGCGAGCAACGACTGATTCTTAATCTCCTTCGACAGACGAAGAGCTTCTTCAGCATCGGGTGTGGTTTCGACGATCTGCCCCCATCCGGCGGTCCGGATCCCGACCCGATTAGCGAGGCAAATCGCTTGATACTCGCGGTCGTCCAGTTCCTGCGCAATCGCGAGCGCCTGCTCAATGTAGTCGATCGCCGGCTCGCCGCGATGCGAAAAATTATAGACCTCGCTGAGCCAGACCATCGCCTCCATCTCGCGGCGTCGATCGCCTGCCTGGCGCGCCAGCTCGAGCGACTTCAGGTACTCCGCGGCAGCGTCGTCGTATTCGCTCAGATTCAGCAGAGTTTCAGCGTACCTGGAGTGGAGCGTCAGAAGTGCCTCCCGATCCGGAGGTGGGGAAAGCTTCGCCGCGGCGTCCAGCGCGCTCGAATAGTGCTTTTTTGCTTCGACGTTCGCGAAGACGAGCGCGGCTTGGTCACCCGCGAGTGCGCTGTATTGCATCGCCTTTGACCAATCCTCGGCCCGGGTGAAGTGATGCGCGAGCTCAGCAAAGTGCTCGCTTAGGCGGTCGCGGTAAAGTTCCTCGATCGCCTCGCCCACGCCCCGATGAAGGTTCTTGCGGCTCTGGACCAGCAGGCTGCTATAGGCAACGTCCTGGATCACCGCATGCTTGAAGACATACCCGGGCTCGGCGACCAGTCCCTGCTCGTAGATGATCTCCAGTGCTTTTAGTTCACCGAGCAGACCCTCGAGCTTGCCGGTCAATCCGGCCACCCGCTCCAGCAGTCTCACGACGAATTGCCGGCCAATTACGGAGGCAAGCTGAACCATTCGCTTTCCGTCGCCGCCGAGCCGATCAAGCCGCGCCATGATCATTCCCTGCATGGTATTGGGGACGCTCAAATCCTCGAGCGCCTTGGTCACTCGGTAATGCCCGTTCTCACGAGCAAGAAAACCGAGGTCGACTAGCGACTTAGTCATCTCCTCAACGAACAAAGGCACTCCTTCGGCCTTCTGCTGCAGCGCAGCCGTAAGTTCCTTGGGAAAATCCGTGGCCCCTAGCATGCCGGTCGCCATTTCCAGGGCTTGCTCACCGCTAAGATGATGAAGGTTTAACGTGGTATGAAAGCTTCGACTCGGAAACGAATGCGTATGCCCGATACGATGCGTGAGGATCATCAACACGCGCGCTCCCGCGACTGAATCCATCGCGAAATCCAGGTACTCACGCGTGCTGGTGTCGCCCCAATGGAGATCCTCAAACACGAGGACTACGGGTCTAAGCGTCGCGCCGCGCAGCGTCAGCGCGCGCAACGCATCGAACAGCCGTTTTCGGCGCGCTGAGGCGTCCATCGCAGCGAGGGCAGCATCGCCAGGGTCGGCGGAGAGAAGATAGCGCAGGTATGGTATTTCGGCCTCGAGACCGCCCATCGCCCGCATCCCCTGTTCGACTTTAGCGATCAATTCGGGCTCGCCATCGCCCTCGCGGATGCCGAAGTTTTCCTGCAACTGATCGATCAGGGGGAGCATCGGGATGCTCTGGCCGAACGAGACGCATCGCCCTTCGAGCCAGGTGATGGGATCGCTGGCGGCCTCCAGGCGGCGGCGAAACTCGAGCAGCAGCCGCGACTTTCCAATCCCGGCTTCACCCGCGATGAACACGACCTGCCCACGTCCGCCGCGGACCTCGCGAAAGAGATCCTCGAGGGCCGCGAGTTCCCGCTCACGACCGACCAGGGGAGTGAGTCCACGCTCCGCCGTCACCTCCAAGCGCGAACGCCGCGAGCGTGCCCCGCGCACTTCGAGGCCGCGCACGGGGGCGTGACCTCTGATCTCCAGTTCGCCCAAGTCGACGGTGTCGAAGAATCCCTCGATTGCCTTGTTCGTCGCTTCGCTGATCACCACGCTGGTCGGGCGGGCCGCGGACTGGAGCCGAGAGGCAAGATTGATCGTGTCTCCGATGGCGGTGTAATCCATCCGCAAGTCGTCGGTGATACGGCCTACCACCACGATTCCGGTGTTGAGGGCGATTCGCATCTGCACGACCAGCCCGCTACTTTGCTCAAGGTCCTTGCCGAATGATCCGAGCGCGCGCTGAATGGCCAGCGCCGCGTGCACGGCGCGCCGTGGCGCGTCCTCGTGCGCTATCGGCGCTCCGAACAGAGCCATGAACCCATCGCCACCGTACTGGTTGATGGTGCCTTCGAAACGGTGAATTTCGGCGCCGACCAACTCGAAACAGCGTTGAACGATGCGATGGACCTCCTCGGGATCGAGCTTCTCGCTGAGCGCGGTGAAATTCGCGATGTCCCCGAACAGGACGGTCACCTGCCGCCGCTCTCCTTCCAGCGCCGCGCGCCCGCTTACGATCTTCTCGGCAAGATTGCCAGGTATGTCAGGAACTAACGCATTGACCGCGGGGTTGTTGGTCCCGCGCGGTTTTGAGCTTGAGGATTCGAGAGAGGGAGCGTCGGGTGTTATAAGCTGGGCACCGCACGCGCCGCAGAATCGCGCGCCCGCCGACACAGTAGCGCTGCAGCGCGGGCACTTAATTTCAAGCGCAGTCCCACACTGCTCGCAGAACCGCGCTGCTGAGGGGTTGTCAAACTTGCACGACGCGCACGTCATTGGATTAAGAAGTCCGCCGCCCTGAACCTATCGCCCCAAGTCGCGAAATCATAGCCCGGTGTTAACCGTTTTGCGGGTTTCGCGTGCTTTCTGTTGTCGCTACCGAGAACTCAGCTGAGCAGCAATTACTAGGGGCACCTTCTTGTCTGACCAGTGCGCCGCTAACAGAGAATAGTTCGCAATAAGGACTGGCCGGTTACTAGACAGTCTGCGCGAACCTCCCAAGAGCTATTTTGCGAGCGCCTCTGCTGGGATCAGGCTCGTCAGCACCTTTCAATTGGGGACCACAGATATGAAATGTCTGTCCATTTTCCGGGCGAACTGGTGGCGAAAAGTAACCTCTAAAGAACAGAGAGAAATTTCAAGGCCGAAAAGCCAGCTAGTATTGCGGACAACTTGCCCTTCCCGATCCACAAAGGTTTCGGGGGTTCGAATCCTCCCCTCTCCGCCATATATGGACCCAGCCGCTTTGCAAGCACCTAGCCCCGAAAATTTCTGGACTTCCGGTTGCGGCCATATATTCGGCTTCTTAGTGGGCGACTTCGGATTGTCGCCCGAGCCATGATGTGTGAGCCGCGCACCTGGAGCTCGTCAACGAGAAGGCCTCTAAACTTTGGGCCGTGGCGGAGATCAGCGTTGCCAGGTGCCGGTCAAACCGGAATGCCATCAATCCTCTGAGTAAGTAACCCTTCGCAACTCGTTGGTGTGAACTGTGGCTTTTTACCTTAAAGCATTTTTCCGGCCCGCCCTTCACCGCTTGGGGGCGGGCCGGGAAAATGCCGATTCTGAACTCGCGACGGCGCGCCGTGCGGCTTCAGTGTCAGTCGGCCTTGAGGCTGGCGCTGAAGCTGCTGGGGCGGCGTCGCGCTCGACTGTCGAGCGTGGCCCATATCGGGACGGTAAGTTTGGCCGAAGCGCAACACCGCCCAGGCCACGCGAGCATTTTTGTTAGCCAGCGCTACCGCCGCGATGTTGTTGCCGCGCCTCGATTGAAGGCGCTGTAACCAAAGGCTGCGCGAGTCATCTTTGTTGCGCGCAGCGTACAGCGCGGAGCGCGCACCGTGGATCAACAAGGTGCGCAGATAGCGGTTGCCGCGTTTGGTGATCGGCAACATCACGGTCTTGTTACCCGTGTTGCTGTGACCTGGAACCAGTCCCAGATAGGCGCTGAGGTGGCGGCCGTTTTTGAACTGATGGCCTTTTCCCGTGGCCGCTACCAAAGCAGTGGCAGTTATCGGACCGATACCTTCAATCTTGAGCAGAGCGCGACAGCTCGCATCATTTTTTGCGATGCCGGCGATGCGGCGGTCGTAAACCTCGATTTCCCGCCGATATAGTTTGAGCATGCGCCACTGAGCGGCGATCAGCTGCTTGAGCAAAGAGCTAAGCCGTTGCTCGTCGTATTCGAGCAGCTCGGGTAGCGCACGGTTCAACGCAGCTAACCCGCGTGCGATCGTAATGCCGTATTCCAGCAATAGCCCGCGGATCTGATTGGCCAGCAGCGTGCAGTGGCGGACGTTTACCTGCCGTACCCGGTGGAGCGCCTGGAGATCCTGTTGTACCCCAGTCTTGGGCTCAACGAAGCGCATGCTGGGCCGACCGCTCGCTTCACAGATCGCTGCCGCATCGTTGGCGTTGTTCTTGTTGCCGTCGAGATAGGGCTTGACCTTGTTGGTCGGCAACAGCCGCACGGTGTGACCGAGCTTGCTGATCTCGCGATACCAATAGTGCGCACCGCCACAAGCCTCCAACGCTACCGTGCAGGGTTCGAGCTGGGCGAAATACTCCAGCACACGGTCGCGCTTAAGTGTCTTGCGCAGCACCGCTCGCTCGCGTTGGTCGACCCCGTGCAACTCAAAGATCTGCTTGGCGATATCGAGACCGATTCTGGTAACTTTCATTTTGGACCCTCCCGCTGTTCGTAACGATGGTAGTGACTAAACCATCGCTGGCTCATTTTGAAGCCGTTGAACCCGGGCTGGGTCCATCACATCAACCAGTCTCGCCAGACAGAGATTTTGTAGGCTGATTCCCTGATTGTGCCGTAATTCTGCGGACAAATTCCCATCAAAGGGAACTAGAGACGCTCGGTAAGCGGCGGTCGCGAACGGAATTCTGCCCTTTCTCTCTGCGTCGAAGTAGCTCGGTCCCCGTTGCCCCGTTTACATTCCATAGTGCTTGATGGCTTTGGGGCGAATGGAAAGCGATGCTTAGTTCGATTGCTGCGTAGCGGCAAAATCGCCGCTGGGAATTTGGCTCGACCTCCGACACAGGCCCCCTGAGCTTAAGAATCGATCACGTAGAGGGGTGATTCGGCCAGTGCCAACACCGCGATGTTGGTGGATCGTCGTGTCCGAAAGTGATATCGCGGAGACGATGGAAAAATCCAGCGGCAAGGGTTTTTCGGTCGGCCTTGGGCTCACCAACGAATGCAATCTCGCCTGTGCTCATTGCTATCGCGATACAGGTCGGACCGATCGTCTGTCGCTCGATGACGTTCGGCGCGTTTGCGAAAATGTGCCGGTTCGATCGGTGAACCTTGGGACCGGTGAGAATGGACTTCATCCGGAGTTTCACGCGATCCTTCGGTATCTGCGCGACCGCGGCACTACGATCGCGCTGACTTCAAATGGCTACACGGCGGCCGTCCTGAGCGATAATGAGCTACGCTCTTTTGCTGATCTCGAGTTTTCCCTGGACTTCGCAACCGAGCGGGAACAGGATTCCTGGCGTGGTCCAGGGAATTGGCGGCTGGTGCTCGATCAGACGGCGCGGGCTCTGAGTCTAGGAGTTTCGGTCACGATTATCGCCGTTATGATGCGGACGAACTATGACAAGCTTACGGAGATCGGGGCGCTTGCTGCGCGGCACGGGGCAAACTTCCGGGTAAATGTCTATCAGCCGGTTAAAACGGACGCCTTCTCACTCGACTATGAGCAGTTTTGGGCGGGCTTTCAGAACCTGTTGGAATCCCGTCCGCTAGCCGTGTGCAATGAACCCATCGTGCGCGCGATTTTGGGATTCGAGGCGGTCTCGGGCGGTTGCGGAAAGGGCACCATCCGAGTCACGCCGAAGGGCGAAGTGCTTCCCTGCGTCTATTGGCCGAAACGGAATGTTGGGCTGGCCGAACTTGAAAAATGGGGAGCAGCGATTGTCGACTCGCCGGCTTTTCGTGAGCTGGAGCACGTTCCACAGTTCTGCAGAAATTGTCGCTTCGTCGAGTCGTGCCGCGGCGGCTGTCCTAGCCGCCGGCTACTGCGGGGAGGATTAGACCTGCCCGATGAGTTTTGCCCGTTCGTTGCGGGAAAGCCTCTTCCTTCCTTAGCCAGCCACGCGGAAAGCTTGCGACAATTCCCGAAAGCTGGGAGCGCTTGCACTACAGTTTTCGGTGCGCAAGACCATGGGGAGCGCAAAAGTTGAGCAACTCGAAACTACGCGCCCTCGATGCGGCCCTTACACTCGTGATACTTAGGGTTACGCTCGGCGCATTATTCGTGTCGACGTTCTTCGAGAACCTTCACAAAGAACTATACAGCGCCAAAGGCTATGCCGGATTGATCAACTACTACATTCAATATGGTCATGCGCCGGCAGTTTGGAAGCAGGTGATGGGACTTATTGCCGCTAACAGTGCGATAGCTGGTCCTGGGCAGGGGGTTTTTGAAGCAATCCTCGGAGTCTTCCTTATCCTTGGTTTCCTCTCCCGGCCTGCCGCGCTGGCCGCATTCGGATTTCTTACCGGGCTGTGGGTCTCAGAGTGGGGACTCAGCTGGATATGGGAGCTGCTGGTTCCTATGATGGTAGCTCTGACGCTAGCCCTCGGACCTTCGGGTAAGCGCGCAGCCATCGATGTCGCTCTCACGCGGCGCTGGCCGCAGCTTCCAATCTGAACCTGTGCGCGTCTCGGTAGTCATTCCTACGTATAATGAGGCGCAATCTATTGGCCTCGTCTTGGCGGATATCCCGGCGGGAATTGTCCAACAAGTGCTCGTCGTAGACAGCGAGTCAACAGACGGAACAGCACAGATTGCGCGTGATATGGGGGCCGAGGTTCTGCATGAGCCGCGGCGTGGCTATGGCCGCGCATGTCTCACCGGCCTTGCGGCGGTCAATGCTCCAGATGTCGTCGTGTTCCTGGACGGAGACTACAGCGACCGTCCGGCAGAGATGTCGCGTCTGCTGGAGCCGCTGCGCAACGGCGCTGCAGATATCGTCATCGGCTCGCGGCTGGCGGGCGAGCGGATGGCAGGGTCTATGCCTTGGCATGCCGTGGCCGGCAACCGTCTCGCAGCACGCCTAATCGCTTTTCTCAGCGGAGTCCGCCTCACGGATCTCGGCCCGTTCCGAGCCGCACGCTATCAGGCGCTAATCGCGCTGGGGCTACGGGAATCCACCTATGGATGGCCGGTCGAGATGATCGTGAAGGGCGCACGGCGTGGACTTCGAATTGCTGAAGTGGAGGTAAGTTATCATCCCAGGATCGGATCTTCGAAGATAAGCGGAACCCTCCGGGGCAGCATCGGAGCGGCGTGGGGTATAATCGGCGCCATATTGAAGTATCAGCTCTTTGACACCACCTCCACGCGCGAGGGGAATCTTTGACGCATTCAAAGAATCGTGAACGTGCCCTGATTATAATGGCTAAGGCTCCTCGCGTAGGTCATGTAAAAACCCGACTCGCCGCCAGCCTGCCTGCCGAAGCTGTCGTGGACCTCTATCGAAGTATGCTTGAAGACACCCTGGATCTCGCTGGATCCGTGTCGACCGATGTAGTTGCCATTGTCTGCCCCGCTTCGGATGTCGCCGATCTCACCGGTTGGCTGCCGGCGATCGAAATCGTCGGGCAACAGGGCGAAGGACTCGCCGCGGGTCTCGCCTCGGCATTCCGCATCTTCATCAACAGGGGATATCGCCGTGTGGTCGCTCTCGATGGCGATAGCCCTCAACTGCCGCCAGAGACGCTCGATAAGGCTTTCCGGCTCCTCGAAAGGGCAGACGTGGTGGTGGGTCCGACTACCGACGGTGGCTACTACCTCGTAGGAAGTAAGACAGTGCAAGCCGAGTTGTTTGATACGCAAGGGATGGGAACTGGCAGTGCGCTTGATTCGTTGACGGCAAGTGCGCACGGCCTGGGTCTCCGGGTGGCACTCACCGAAACGGCTTACGACGTGGATGAGGCTGAGGATCTGGCACGCTTGGCGCGCGACCTACGTTTATTTCCTCACCGCGCCCCGCGGACGGCGGCGTGGCTCGCGCATCGGCCGGAGACTCGGCGGGTGCTGAAGGACGAGCGTGTCGCGCCGGCCAGGTTCCTCGGCTGGGGACTAGTCATCGCAGGTTGCATCTTAGGGATTTCTTTCTTCGATTCAAGAACACACGCACGCGTGTTCGTCGTATGCACTGCTTTGGCAGCGATCGCATATCTTCGAACCCTATGGCTCCTTGGCCGGGTTGCGGGGGGAAGCAATCGAGGACTTACTCTGTGCCTTGTGCTCGCTGCGGCATGGCGAGTTCCCCTTCTGCTCAGCCAGCCAACCCTTTCAACCGATGTCTATCGGTATGTGTGGGATGGCAGAATCCAGCGCCTCGGCTACGATCCTTACATAGTCGTGCCAAGCGACAGCGCAGTCCGGCATTTGCACACGGCCGAGACTCTGCTGATGAACCATCCTGATTTCCCGACGCCGTACCCGGCCGTCGCAGAACTTTTTTTTCGTGCCGTCACGATGATGGATGACTCAGTGCGCGCGATGAAATCGGCAATCGTTCTCTGTGATGCGGCAATAGTCGCCGTTCTACTTTGTTGGCTGTCGGAGTCCGATCGAAGTCCGTGGTGGGTACTCGCCTATGCATGGAATCCGCTAGTCGCACTGGAGGGCGCCGGAAATGGACATATAGATCTCTTAGGTGCGCTAGGTCTTGTTCTCACTGCTGCTTTGCTGGCACGAGGAAGGCGCACGGTTTCTGCTATTGCGTTCGCGCTCGCGATCGGCGTCAAATTTCTCCCGGTCACGTTAACGCCCCTCTTCTGGGATCGCATCCGTCTACGTGACGCGGCTTTAGGCGTCGGAATCCTCGCCGTGCTCTACATTCCATTTCTCGGCCACGGCCAGCTACCGCTCGGCTCGCTGGGAGGTTACCTGGCTCGTTGGCGCGTCAACGCACCGGTTTATTCTGCCCTCGAGTGGGTCTTTCCGACGAAGGGCCTGGTGGGCGTTCCAGTCGCTGCCGGCTTTGCGGTCGCGCTCTGGACGCGTTGGCGTTTGGCCCTCGACTCACCGGAGGCCTGGGCCTGGCCGGTGGCAATGACGCTGCTCTTCGCGCCCGCGATTTTCCCGTGGTACCTCGTTTGGATTACTCCATTTCTGTTCACTCCACGCGCTCTGCCACTTGCGGTCTGGACCGTGAGCTCGCTCGCGGTCTACTGGCCGCTTCCCGTCTGGGGGACAATGGTAATCGAGTACGGGTCCGTTCTAGGCGTAGCGGGGTGCATGATGGCGCAATCGATGGCAGCGCGTCGCGCGACCAGCTCCTCAGTTTGAAAGGCCATCAACCCCGCTTGCTACTGTGCGTTAGTCCACGTGTCGGACCCTACCATCTTGACAGCCACATTCGTAAAGAAGAGATGCAGCGGCTTGCCGTCCGCCGTCCCTTTGTGCTCCGTCGAGAACACGAGAGGGCCAGCTTTCTTGTAGCCCTCCCAAGTCACTGTAACGAGAGCTGGCACCGGGCTCTTTGGGGACCCCCGATGGTAGACCATTTCTTTGAATAGGTTGTCAGACCCGACGTACAGATCCCAGGTATCTCCGGGCGTGTAGCCACCGTTCGGATATTTGAACGTCACCAGCTTCGCCGAACCCTCCCCGAGCGGCAGTTTTTGCATGCCCATGTCTTCCACCTTGGCGCCTGAGGAATCCCAGTAAAGATGGAAAGGGAGGAACGCCCAATAATTGTCGTTTACAAAAAACCAGTCAATTTTGTTCTTCACGATGGGAGAATCGGGCGCGAGCTTGGATGGAACAAAGGTAACTTTCACCAGCTTGCCGTCCTTTTCTACTCCCTCGTAGGAGATTTGGCCGGTCTTGGGCTCCCAAACCCACGAACGGGTGACCGATATGGCGCCCCTTATGTTGAACGTATAGCGGATCGCTTCAACTTGCTCGTACGAGTCTAGGCCATAGGCCTTGGCAATCTGTTCGGCAATCGGCGAGCCCGTCTGCGCCTTTGAAGTTGACGCAAGGAACAGCACCCCAAAAACCAGGAAAGGGATCGGCGTTAAACGGCCCAATTTTGGCATGTGGGTCCTCCTCAGTCATGAAATGAATGTCGTGCTGGATGGGGGCGGCTCCAGAAGATCTGCCAGTGTTCGAATCACGTTGCTAAACCCAGCAAACGAGTGACGGCCGAATTCCGGAGCCGAGTCTCGGTCAGATTCATGTCGCTCGAAACCTGATGAACGATATATCGCTCTTCACGCTTAAGCGCGAGCATTTGCCACCTCCCGAAACGTATGCTGAACGCTGCGTTGGTTACCAGGTACGTCTAATTCTCGGCTCCAGTCCATACCTCGGCGGCCGACGTTTCGGATTCTATTCGGAGAAGGCTATCCGTTGGCATACGAAATTCGCATCCAAGCTTCCGCGTTGGCACCTCGGTCTACGGACTTCATCTGATCGAGCGAAATACTGGCGCGGAAAATCTCGCAGAACAATCCAGATGTAACTTTCGAACGCACCCGGTGGCCGGATTTCGTGTCTGCGCGCGTACGCTAGGGTCACGGCTGGCAGATAACGGTTCGCTTGCCTGAGCAACCGGCTCGAGATGCGGGCAGTCCGAGCGAACCTTTAATAGAGTTGCCAGTAGGTCGGTTCGGAATACGCAGACGCCGAAGTGGGCAACGGGGACCGGAGATACCAAAGTGATTCGATTTCTGGGCGAACTGCGGGCGAACAAATGTCTCTGTGAAATGAATCGCTGTTCCAACACTGAAAACCGAGCCACTTCCGTGGAGAATTTAGCCTGATGGACTCTCAAAGGTTTCGGGGGTTCGAATCCGCCCCTCTCCGCCAACCGGTCTCCGATGTCAGAGAAAACTCACGCTGATTCCAATTCTGCAGACAAATTGCCGTCGAGGGGGACCAGAGACGCTCCGTAAGCGGCGATTGCGAAGGGAATTCTGCGATTTTCTCTCTGTGCGAAATGGCTCGGTCCCCGTTGCCGCATTTGCATTCAATCGTGCTTGATGGCTTTGGGGAGTGGTTTCAGCGAATGGAAGGCTAAGCGTGTTCGGATAGATGTCGTTAACCAGCAAGGCGACGATGCCAGCAATGGTCTGCAGCTGGGCCGCATGCACTCGATCTCGAGCCGGGCCACGCTGTTCCGCCAACACTTTGGTGAAGAACGCGATCGCCCAGATGCTCGATCTCGAAGTTGGGGACGAGAGCAATTAGAATCCGGCAGGCGGAAATGGAGAAAGTTATTCCCAACGTCCAGCAAGGCGATCAGATCGTCATCTTCTGTTCGGACACCAACCGGCGCTGGCCTATTTGAAGCCAAAGGCCCACGGTAGCGCCTACCGTCCCTCCGACTAGCATCGGCACCGAGACTGATGCAGCTGGCGGCAGCGTTTCACCTATGCTGATCGTACTTGCGGTGCGGCATAGACGCTCCGCGTCTCTAATGAGGATTCTTCATTGTCGAAAGGAGAGCGTCAGGATCGTAGGCTAATCTGAATTTTCGCGGAATCGACGATAAACCGGCCGTGTTCACGCATCACAACCCCTTCGGCAACGAGCTTCTTGAGGCACTCGCTGGTTTTTGGCCGCGAGGAATCCACCAGGTCCGCAATATCCTGCCCAGTCAAGCGCAGATCTATGATCATCCCGCGGTCGTCTCGCGCACCGAACTTGCGGCCAAGGTCGAGCAAGGCGATCAAGATTCTTTCTCGAACCGATTGGTCAAGAAAGTTTGAATGACGCTCCAGAAGCTTCCACCATCGGCCGACCGTCAAGTTGAGCGCTTCGTTGAACTCGCGGAGTGGAATGCCGACGACGCCCTCCACCAGCTCGCTTGGGCTTATATGCCCGATTTGACAATCGGTGAACGCTTCGCAGGAGAGTCTATGATGAATATCGGGCAGCAATGACGGAATTTCTATCACATCGCCGGGTCCCAGCACCTCGAGCAGGTTACGTTTGCGTTTTCGACTGAGACATACGAGTCGGGCGATGCCCGAGAGTACGACGTATACGGCGTCCGCTGATTGATCCTCCTCGTATATGATCGAGCGTTTGGAAAACTGGCGAACCGTTATCCTCGCGCGCAACGCTTCCAATTTGCGTAACGGAAGGCCAGCCAGCCCATCCAATTTTCCCAAATCTTGAACGCTGATTGCACGTGGTCGCGGGGGCCTGGGCCCACTTTGCCTGATCTTTCTGATCTTCCTTTTCATGGCATCCCGCTGGTCTCGTCAATCGGTGTCTTTCAGGACAGATGACGCATCATGAAATTGCGATGGCCGGTGGCGTCGAGCGCGGTCGCTGGAAGTAACGACAATTTTCGAAATAATACAACTGAAGTTTTGTTCCCAATGTAACAAAATCGGCCTTGAACGTACCTTTTTTCCCACAGAACATGGGTCCCGTAGTCAGGGTATGCCGACACCTTGGGAACAATTCAGGTCATGGCTGAGCGACGCGACGGCGGCGGGCTATGTTGATCGGCGGTTGGAGGAAGTGCTGCGCGACATCGAAACGCGCGGACCGCGTGATATCGCGGACGCCGCGCTGGTGCTCAAGGTCGAGACTAACGACGGTGCGTATAATGTCGAGGTCCCGGTCGCGCCGCACAAACTGCACGCGGTATTGGCACCAATAAAGGGCACAAAGAAAAAATCGGGGTCGAAGAAATTTTGAAGGTGAACTCGCACGAGATGCAATCGACGCCTGTTCCCGGGCGGGGGACTTACGAGAACCAAATTCCAGCGTTTCGAAGAAACCTGACTAATCCATCGTTCCTCTTCCGATTAGTCGCCGTTTCCCCGAAGGCTGATCCGATCAGCGAGCGGTAGATTTAATTCATTCAGAAGCATTTTTTGCGTACGAGGCTTTAAAATTTGTAACCGAGAAAGACCTTTGTTGGTCTGGCTATCGGGGCCACCTCACCCCAACGGGCGTGAAAAAAAGGAGACTCGGCTTTGCTTATCGACTTCATCATCGCCAACCACGAGGAACTCATCGCGAGGACGCAAGCGAAGGTACTGAAGCGATTGGCTCCAATGCCTACCGCCGAAGAACTGAAGAGCGGCGTTCCTCTCTTTCTTGACCAGCTCGCCGAAATGTTGCGCGGCCCGCTCCCCTCGATGACGAAAACCATGGACAGCAGCGCCGCGGAGCATGGCGCTGCGCTTTTGAACCGCGGGTACTCAATATCGCAGGTGGTTCATGACTATGGCGATGTCTGTCAAGCCGTCACCGAGTTGGCGGTTGAGCTCGATGCGCCGATCTCCACGGCGGACTTTCATGTCCTCAATTTATGCCTGGACAATGCCATCGCCGGAGCCGTAACCGAGTACGGGCGGCGTCGCGAGCAAACCCTGGCCAAGGGTGAAACGGAGCGTCTGGGAGTTTTCGCACACGAGCTGCGCAATCGAATCTCGGCCGCGCATCTCGCCTTTCAAGCGATCAAGAGAGGACGCGCGCCCGTCGGAGGGAGCGTAGCGGCTACCGTTGAGCTAAACCTGAAACGCACGATATTGCTGATTAATCGCGCATTGGTCGACGTGCGTGTGGACACCGGGATCACCCAGCGGGAGCGCATCCACCTGTATCAGGTCATCGAGCAGGCCGAAGTCGAAGGAATTTTGGAAGCGAATGCCCATGGTGTTTCGTTTAGCGTCACCCCGGTCGATCGCGGGCTGGCCGTTGAGGCCGACCCACAGATTCTCGCTGGGTCGGTCGCCAATCTTCTGCAAAATGCGTTCAAGTTCACGCGTGCGGGCGGACGTGTCTCACTCGGAACGTCCGCGATCGGAGACCGTGTCAAGATCGAGATCGAGGACGAATGTGGGGGCCTCCCACCGGACAGGGCGGAGGAGCTCTTCCAGGCCTTTCAGCAGGCTCACACGAACCGAAGTGGACTCGGTCTCGGGCTGTCCGTCGCGCGCAAGGGGGTTGAAGCAAGCGGAGGAGTGGTTCGCTTCCGTGACATTCCAGGAAAGGGTTGTGTCTTTACGATTGAACTGCCCCGGTTCATCGCAGACCTAGCTAGAAGTGGTCTGTAGGTTGCTGATGCTCTGGACCATCGACCGCCACGAAATGCGGCGGAGCGGGCAGCACACGTAATATTCTGCCTTGTACGAAAATCGGTCGTTTTTTCGGACAGAGGTGCGGTCGCGAAAAAGATTTCGGCGGCTCAGCGACCACGGATCAGGTAGGTGGAGCGAACGCAAAACTGGGTCCCGCGTGGAAAAGGGGCCCCCAGCATGGGAACATGCTCACCGGGATGACGCTCTTTCTTGTGGCGAACCTCTCCGATGTAAAGCGGGTTGGCGAGCAGTTCGTACAATGCCCCACGAGAGAACGCGCATCCGCCGGTTTGGTGTCCGCTTCTTGCGATGCGGATTTTCGAGACCATTTCCGCGCGATGGAGATGTTCTCTCAAAAGCCTCACACTGCCGAGTTCGAGGTAGCTTTGGTAATTTACCTAACTCCGCGCCGCTTGGAGCTTGTCCGCGGACCCGGCCATGGTCATAGCTCGTTTCACCTTGTCGTCTTCTCGTGTAGACGCTATCAATCCTTGCGTATACACAGGAGCGTTGGCGTGCCCCTCAACATTCGTAACGAAGCGGTCAATCAACTCGCCAAGAAACTGGCCACGCGCAAGCATTTGAACAAGACCGAGGCCGTGAAAGTGGCATTGGAGAACGAGCTGAGGCGCAACGAGGTGGGCCAGCCTCTTCGCGAACGACTTCGCCCCCTGCAGGATCGAGTGCTGGCCCGACCGGCCACTGGGCTAGAGGCCGATAAGGATTTTTACGACGATCTGAGCGAGACCGCCTGATGTTCGTTGATGCTTCTGCCATCGTAGCTATCCTCACGCGTGAGCCAGAAGCCGATACCCTAGCCGACCTGTTGGAGGCGGCGCGCGCGCCAATCAGTTCGCCGATCGCTGTGTTCGAGGCCGCGCTGGGCATTTGCAGAAAACGTCACGCGAGCGTGGAGGAGGCCGAGGAGATTGTGCGCGAATTTCTGGAGGTAGCCGCAATCGAGCTAGTCTCCATCACCGCGAGGGAAGCCGAGACCGCACTCGCGGCGTTTTCTCGCTACGGCAAAGGACGCGGCCATCCCGCGCAGCTCAACCTCAGCGATTGCTTTGCTTATGCCGCGGCCAAAAACCACCGCCGCGCGCTTTTGTTCAAGGGCGACGATTTCCTTAAGACTGACATTCGCTCGGCGACTCGACTCCGCTGACACGAAAAACATACCTGCTTGAGGAATGGATGGTCGAGCGGTTCATCGACGCGCTCAAACATGCCCGCGCATCCGGTGTCCCGATCGAGCGGCAGGAGAGGCCTGATTGCCGCCCCTGTACTCGGGCGTCCCTATGACAAATGACCTCGCCGGGCTCCCGGCAGCGGCCCGCAGTGCCCAGCAACTGACCGACTGACAATCTTGCGAGTGACCGATCCCACGGCCTACGCTGCAAGTCCCGTTACCTATGGACCAAACGCATCCAGATCGAGCCGCCATCGCAACTCCTTCGGAACCGGAACAATCATCGGAAATTCGCCGCTTTAGACTGCGACACGCGCTGGCTGGAATGGCCGTCACGCTCGCGATGGCGGTCGGCATCGTCGTGATCGATCTCTGGCATGAGATCGCGAGTTATAGCTCGGGAATTGCCTCAGTCAATGAGGAAACGGACCGGCTGAAGCGCCAGGCAGGAGAGGACGAGAAGCAGCGCGCTGACGCGCGCGAGGAGGTCAAGCGGCGCAAGCTGTTGGAATCGAGCGATCGCATGATGGCAATCCTGATCGCGCCGGACCGCAAGACCATCAAGCTTAGCGCGCCCAATCCGGGCGAGCCCGCGAGCGCGACGCTATCGATCAGCGAGAAACTGGGTGGTGCAGTGCTGAGCGCCCGAGGCTTGCCCTCGCCGCCCGCGAGCCAAGTCTACGCCGCCTGGTGGATGCTCAAGAACGCGCCGCCGACCAGGGCCGCGGAGTTCGTCAGCAGCATCGACGGGAGCGTAAGCGAGTATCTCGATTCGCTGCCACAAGGCTCCGGGCCAATTTCGTTTTCGATCACGATGGAACATTCCGGGGGAGGAATCGCGCTTAGAGGGCCCGTGAAGTTGCAGGGCAAGGTGCCGGGGTTTGATCGCCAAACTACAACTGGACGAGGAAATTCTGGCGGCCCGAAATTCGCCGGAAAAGGGCGAATGGAGATCGGCCACCTCGTTTCACTCGGGCTTGCAAGCTGGTATCTGATGGTCCCGCCTCTCAATCGCGTTGGCCATGAAATCGACCGGACCGCACCTCCAAACCAATGGTCGGTGATCGATTCGTTTAGTACCCAAGGGGAATGCACCAACGCCATGATTGACTCTCAAGGTCGACGGATTTATCGAGCAGCCATTTGCATTCCGAGCGATGATCCACGCCTCAAATCAGACTAGGCACCTATGGATTTCAGCGGCGCCGATGTTATCAACCAAAAGAGCGGGAGCCTCGTCACCCGGACAACGGGAAACGTATTCCTGCATGGGGTTGGACTCCATACCTCATCGATGCGGCGGCGGGGATTCATCCGGAGGCGACGATCTGTGCGGCCTATGCGCGAGCAGAGCCGATTGATGATCGATTTGAGGCGATCAACGGTGAACCGCCCGAAGTCCGCGTTGGAGCCCGACTGAGCGCCAGCGGGTCTAGGATTCTCGTCGCCACTATCCATCTTCCGGCTCGGGGTCATTCGTCAACCACGGTCAACCACCGCATTGTCGACCGCCGTATGGGTGTCAACTACCGCTAGGGTGTCAACCGCCGGAGCAAGACTGAGGTGCATGGTTTCTCGCTGGCGATTCCCTGTTAAGCTTAGCTGGCAGTCCGGGGGGCCACGCATTCATCTCTACGCCTTCGATGTATTTGGGGAGGCAGGCCTCGAGGCGTTGTTCATCGCGATCGAGTTGGGGGCAATCTTGCATTAGCGGCTCTTGAAGCTCCTGGCGATCGCACCTTGGCCGCCGGGTGCGAACGAGAGCTTCGATGAGACGATCGGCAAGGAAAGCGCTGGTTGTGGCGTGTGCGATGACGGCGGCCGTCGCGTGCCTGGTTACGTGGAGGACGGGCGTGAGCGCTGAAACTGTGTCAGAAACAGTTCAGTATTCCTTCTGCAGTGAAACTAATTGCGCCGACGGTTCGAAGCCTGAAGCTGCTCTGATCGAAGGAAGCGACGGCAATTTCTATGGAACCACTATCGACGGAGGTGCAAATGGCTTCGGCACCGTCTTCAAGATCACGCCGTCGGGTACCCTCACTACGATTTATTCATTCAGTAGCCAGACTAACGATGGAGCTTTTCCCGCTGCCGGTCTGGTCGAAGGGACTGACGGCGATTTCTACGGAACCACTTTTGAAGGGGGCACTAGTGATGAAGGCACGGTCTTCAAGATCACGCCGTCGGGCGCGCTCACTACGCTTTATTCATTCGGGAGCCAGACTAACGATGGAGCTTTTCCCGAAGCCGATCTGGTCGAAGGAAGCGACGGCGATTTCTATGGAACCGCTTCTGACGGAGGCCCAAATGATGAGGGCACGGTCTTCAAGATCACGCCGTCAGGCAAGCTCACAACACTTTACACGTTCGGCAGCCAGACCAGCGATGGCGCCAATCCTATAGGCGCCCTGCTTGAGGCAAGCGATGGCAACTTCTATGGAACCACCACCGCCGGCGGCATGAACCACGCGGGGACCGTCTTCGAGATCACGCCAACGGGCACGCTCACCGCGCTCTACTCATTCGGCAGCCAGACCAACGATGGAGATTCTCCGAACGGCGATCTGGTTATGGGGAGCGACGGCAATTTCTACGGAACCACTTTTAGCGGAGGCGCAAACGGTGACGGCACGGTTTTCAAAGTCACTCCTTCGGGCATGCTCACCATGCTGTCCTCCTTCGGCAACGATGGAGCTTTTCCCGAGGCCGGTCTAATCGCGGGAACTGATGGCAACTTCTATGGAACCACCGAGGGAGGCGGCGCAAACCAAGTGGGGACGATCTTCGAGGTCATACCACCGGGCATCGTAATTACACTCTATTCGTTCGGTAGCCAGACGAATGATGGCTCCAGTCCTATCAGCGGCTTGCTGGAAGCTGGCGACGGCAACTTCTATGGAACCACTAGCGGAGGCGGCGATAGCAAAAAGGGTACAGTATTCGAGTTGTCAATATCTTCGCTTAGCCCCACAGCGACCGCCACTCCGACTGCAACCGCGACAGCGTCTGCGACCACGACGCAAACGGCGACGTTGACGCCGACGACGACGTTGACGCCGACGACGACCGGTACTTCCACCGCCACAGCGAGCGCCGCTCCGACTGCAACTGCGACCACAACACGAACGGCGACGTTGACGCCGACGGCTACCGGCACTTCCATCGCCACAGCGACTGCGACGACTACTATGACCCCGACTCCGACTTCGACCATCACTGTCACAGCCACTGCGACACAAACCGCTTCAGGGACTCCAACTCCGACCCAGACGCAGATTGCGACGGCAACGGGAACTCCAACTGCGACCCTTACGTCGACTCCAAAAGCGACTCCAACAACGAGTGCGACCGCGACGGCGAGTTCAACTCAAACTTCGACACCTACCCCGACTTCAACTGTGACTGTCACATCGACTGCGACCGCGACGGTAGCTCTAACCGCAACTGCGACGGCGAGTGCTACGCCGACTGAGACGATGACCGCCACCCCGACTGCGACTCCGGTCAATACGGAGTTGTTGGCGAAGCCGCAGAGTCTTAATTTCCACAATTTGTCTTTCGCGGACACCGGGAAAATGAGCGAGCCGATAACCGTAAAGCTTTCCCGCCGAGGCAAGACTCCGGTGGCGTTCGCCCAAAATAGCCCCACCCTGGTAGGGGCCAATCCACAAGACTTTCAAATCGTACCCGGAAGTAATACCTGTGCTGGAAGCGTTCTCAATTGCTCCATCAAAATAACCTTTGAACCGGCGGCCCTCGGCTCGCGCTCTGCTGTGCTCAGATTTGATGACGATGCGAGCAACAGTCCTCAAATGGTTTCACTTATGGGGAACGGTTCTCAAGTGAAGCTGACCATGCCCAAAGCAGTAACATTCGGCAGGGTACTGGTCGGCAGCACAGTTTCGAAGAAGGTCACTCTACGTAACAGCAATGACGTGGCAGTGACGGTAACTGAGGCAATCACGTCGGATCCAGAACATTTCGTTGTTGAGCAAAACCAGTGTGCGACCATCTCAGCACACAACTCCTGCCAGCTATTGGTCGGGTTCCATCCCAGTACGATCGGTCTTAGTCCGCCTGCCGAACTTATGATCAGCGACGATGCTGCGCAAAGCCCTCAGACTATTCGTTTACTGGGCACAGGGAGCCCTTGAAACTCATAAGCATCGAGGACCGCCTGCCGAGCGATCCAGCATTCTTACCGTTTTCTGACGAGGAATCGGCGTGACTTCGAGGACATTCCCGGACGACTCCCGTAGGAAATGCTCTGGCATCCACGCGTTGAGCTTCAGGGCCACGGGCGGGTGATGACTTCGGTGTCGTTCGTCTCGCGATTGATCATCAGCAGTTGAATTTGCTGATACTGGCCCTTGGGAAAGAAGACATAGCCGCTCGCGGTAAAATTGTGGGCGACGTTTTGCTGAGCCAGCGCAAGCGGACCGAGTTGCGCAGCAGCTTGCTGATCCGCGCGATCCTGACCACGCTCGGCCCCATTGAAGATCCCCCATCCTGCACCGAACGCGGCGCCGGTGATTGCACCCGGACCAACTCCGCCGGTGACGGCGCCCACTGCTGCTCCGAGTCCGGCACCCAAGGCGCCTCCCGCGGCGCCGCTTACTGTGCCGCTCTCGATTGCCGACTTGAGCTCGCCAGCACCCCCCGCCTGTCGTGCCGCTTCACCCGGAGGAAGTGGCGCGACTCGTTCACCGGATTGATTAATCGCGAAGATCTGGCTCGGAACCACCGTGCGGGTAAACTCGGTGCCGTTGGCGACCGACACGTTCACCGGGATGACTTTGCCAACCGCGGGCGCCTGGTTTACCGCAACGGAAACAAGTCCGTGCACCGGAGTTGGAACCACCTGCGAGGTTTGTTCGATGGGCGGGCTGGCGACCGCGCACGCTGAAATTGCAATTGCGACTAAGGCTATCGCGAATCGGTGTCGAGTGTTGTAGTGCGGTCGGGTCACGTTAGTAAGGATACGCCGCCGTTGGGTTGAATCACATATGGACCAATGACGCCGGATCGCAAGGCCGATAGGTCATCTGCCTTCGAAGCGACGTCCCCTGCGCGGAAGCAGCCCAACGCATCCTCCTGCGCTCTTTACTTAAAGTTGAGTCGATGCGGATATTCAGCTAACTCGCGACGAACAGGGTGAGACGTGATGTCACTTGTCCTTTCCAAGATTTTGCCCCCGCTCATGTTTCCAGATGGCCTAACGTGTCTGTTGCTGGGGGTTGTCATTCTTACGATGCGCCGCAAGCCTCGCCTGGCGCGGGGTGTCGTAACTACCGCCTTGGTGCTTCTGCTCCTGGCAAGCACTCCTTTGGTCAGCCATCTCCTTGTAGGCGCCATCGAGGCCCGCAGTGAGCCTCAAATCCCGCTGCCCGCCGTCGACGCCATTGTGGTTTTGGGGGCCGGAGCCCGGCCTGCTGAGCCACCCCAACCGATGGTTCAGGTAGATGGGCCAACCGCAAATCGTCTGCTTTATGCCGCCAAGCTTTACCGCGAGGGCAAGGCTCCCATCGTGATTCTAAGTGGCGGCCAGCTTCCCTGGAGAAAAGTGCTTCCGCCTGAGTCTGCCGAGATGGCTGAAGTCATCGAGACCATGGGCGTGCCATCATCTGCAGTGGCGCAGGAGTCCGAGTCTGGCAACACCTACCAAAACGCGGTCGGAACCAAGGCGATCCTCGAACAACGCAATCTCCATCGGATTTTACTTGTCACGTCAGCGCTGCATATGCCGCGTGCACTGGCACTGTTCAGACAACAAGGTGTCCAGACCATCTCCGCGCCGACTGATTTTTTGTCGGTGTCGACTGGCTCGGCCCGCTCAAGCTGGCCGGACCTGATCATCTCCGTTCTACCGTCGGCTGAAGCGCTGCAAATGACCACCCGGGCGCTCCAGGAACTTCTCGGATCAGTCGTATATCGCATCGCAGGTCCGCGATAACTGACTGCGGTGCTGATGCTTACACATTTGACGCAAGCGAATCGCTCGGTGGGTTCGTGACGATCGGCCAGCCTGGCCAAATCAGGTCTGATAGGCTTCAATTTGATTTAAGCGTAGTTGAATACTAGTTTTCCCTGGAGTCGGAGGGTTGCTAGATGTCGGCAAACGCGGCTGAATGACCGGGACGCTGAGCTGTACCTCGAAGACGTTGGATCCTGCCGTGATTTGTCCGAAGTGTAATGCCGAAACGATCTCTGATTCGGCCGAGTATTGCCCCACCTGCGGACGGTCTTTTTTGCGGCGACCTCGAGCAGAGCTCGTTCCTCCCCTTCCTACCGAGCGTATCCAACCGAGCTCCGTAATATCTGGGACTGCGTCTCGCGGATTCAACGATTCGGTAGCAGGGGCGGATAACACCGCAGAAAAGCCTATCGAGCCGCAATGGACCAAGATCGCAAAAGTCTCATTTACGCGAGCCCTCCTTTCTCGCGTATCGGGACATCAAGCTAAGCCTTCTGCACGACGACCGTTGGACGAATCAGCTGTCGATCGTGCACCAAGCGAATCAGCACCGCCGCGAGATGATCATCGACCAGTCGGCAGGGTTCTAGTAGTTAACCTGGCGCAAGCTGTGACAGGTGACTGTGCCGTCTGCGGCGGCGGATTTGTCTCAGCACCCGCCGGGGAACGACTACTTTTGGCGAACGTGACGGAAACGGTCTGCTACCTCCTTTGCGCAACTTGCGGCGACCAGATCATGTCGCGTGCGCAATCTGACGAAGCCGCGAAACGTTACGTGTGGGATTGGGTTATACCTTTGAGAAGAGAGGCAACTGACAGAGACTTGCTTTAATCGTTTCAGTTCTAACTGGTGGCGGAAGATCGAAAGACTCGTCGAATTGAGCTCGTGAAGGACGAACTCAGAGGCCGCTAAGTGCAACATATCACCTTCTTCGAAACTTAACTCGCAGTATTGTCGAAACTACAGGTATCGCGCCTCACTACAGATCCTGAGGTGCATTGTTTTGATTCTCGGACGTGAGCCGAATGTAGGCTGGTCTCGAGCAGCGCCACCTGAGTTCTAAGCTAACATCCTCGTGATCTGGTCCATAGGAGCGCGCCTCTATCATGACGCCCGGCAAAACGATGCGAGCGCGAAGCTTCATGCCTCCTCGATCGGGGCCTGCGAAGCTGCTTCGCCGGCCCGGCGCAGCGTCAGGATCGCGGTGGACCGGCTCGATTCGGGTCGATTGCGCCCGCGGTCGGGTTTGGAGCGCGGTTTACGCTTGGTCGTTCCGAAGAAACCGTCGCATCCGTCCCAACTTTTTGGGTTCGTTTATGTAAATCCGCGGCTTTCGATGCTGCGGGAACATCCTCGCCCGAGGCTTCCGCTTCCTTCGCCGTCGCTTCGGTGGCTTTGTTCAAGTCCTCCACTTCCTCGGCGCTGCTATCCGGCTTCATCCGCTGCTTGCGCCGCCGCTCCAGCAGGCTTAGACATCGCGTAATCATCGTGTTGATCGAGGATTGGTAGCGCACGATGGTGCGTGCGGACGCGCCATTGGGAATAGTCGGTTCTTCCAGTCCCGCTTGATCAGGAACTCGTGCGAATCTGCGATGGAGCTTCCTCGTGCATCGCGACCGTCGGCAAGTCCGTATTGTCGAATTCGTTGGATGCGACCATCGGCATGCCGGGCGTGATCCACATTCGCCATGCCGCCGCTTGCTCGGAGCGATACCTTCGCCAGCCGCCAGTAGCATCCGGCAAGCTGCTGCACCGTCATTTGCTCGGTGATGGTCTGCGGCTGATATTCCTCTGCGAGACCCGCCACCAACGCATCGAATTCGGCGCGCCCGGACTGGGCCATCGATTCTTGCGTTGAAGGCGGCTTTGGCGAGGATGCCGTGACGCAGCGCATTGTGCGATGAGCGCGCCTTGCCCTCGCGGCTGCGGGGGCCGGTGGAGTATTTCAGGGCGTTGGCGCGATTGGCGGAAAGCTTGCGCTCGCTGACGGGTTTGTTGGGAGTTGGATTCGATTTGGGGATGGAATCGATTGGTTCATCGTCTCTCTGCGCCCTAATGGCGCGTTCCGATACGGATGCCGATCGCATCGGGAATCGGGCGAGAGACGTTGGTCGGGAGGCGTTGGGAAAACGCACCTCCCGCGAGGAAACATTTATTATAGCACAGATGACAGACGGGGTATATCGGTGCGACTTACCGCCGATTCGATGGATCGAGGCGATCGCGCAGATGATCGCCGAGGAAGTTGAATGACATCACGGCGAGGAAGATAAAAACGCCGGGGATCAGAATCCACGGGTAATGCGCGAGCATCTGCACGTCCTCCGCCTGCGCAAGCAGATTGCCCCAGCTCGAAGCCGGCTCCTGGATCCGAGGCCGAGCAGCGAGAGCGCGCTTTCGCCGAGGATAAACCCCGGAATCGAGAGCGTGGCGGCGACCATCGCATAGCCAAGCACCGACGGAATTACGTGGCGCACCAGCACGCGCCATCGCGAGCCGCCCAGCGCGCGCGCCGCCTCGACGAACGGCGCCGATCGCACCGAAGCCGCCATCCCGCGAATCACGCGTGCGAAGCCGGCCCAACTGATGAAGCTCATGATCGCGACGATCATGAAAAAGGTCGCGACCGCGCTCATTCCGGACGGAATCACCGCGGCCAGCGCGAGCAGAAAATAGAACGACGGCAGCGACATCTCGATTTCCGACCAGCGCATGATCAGATTGTCGGTAGTGCCGCCGACATAGCCGGAAAACGCGCCGATCGTGATGCCGAGCGAGAAGCTGATCGCACGCCGATCAGTCCGACGAACATGCTGACGCGCGAGCCGTAGACGATTCGCGAAAACAGATCGCGCCCAAGGCCTTCGCTGCCCATCAGAAAGTACGGCGCGTCGCCCGGTTCGGTGGTGAACAGATGGCCGATAGAACAGCAGATGAACATAGATTTTGCGGCTGCGAACCTCCGCGATAGGTGCGCGCCGTCGGATCGGCCATCCGCATCGGATAGCAATAGAAAAACCGTGATGACCATTCGCGACGGCGCGGCGAGATGCAGTCGCATCGGCGGGCAATCCGGCAAGCTCGCGGTATTGCAGAGTCGGATCGTATGGCGCGAAAAAAGGCGAAGCGGTCGCCAGCAAATAGAACAGCATCAGGCATAGCGCCGAGAATCGGACCGGCCACGACGCCAGCCGCCATTCGCGCGCGCAGGCCGGCGATGAGCCGCGCCGATGACTCGGCTGCGGCCAGCGGGACCTCGCAGCGGGACGAGGATTGCGGCGCGGCGCTCATTGCGAGTCCAGCGAGGAGAAATCGACCCGCGGATCGACCGCGACCAGCGCGATGTCGGCGAGCAGGTTTCCGACCAGCAGCAGGACCGTGCCCATCAGCACCGAGCCCATCACCAGGTAGACGTCGAGCGAGCGCACCGCGTTCGAGCAGCAGCAGCCCGAGTCCTTGCAGATTCATCACCGCTTCGACCAGCGCGGCGCCGCCGAGCAGGTCGGCGAGGCCATAGCCGGCCATCGTGACGAACGGATTCAGCGCGTTGCGCAGCACGTGCTTGTAGATCACGATGCGCTCGGTGAGGCCCTTGGCGCGCGCGGTGCGCACGAAATCGGAATTCTTGATTTCGAGGATTTGCGAGCGCATCAGGCGCATCAGCGAGGCCATCCCGGCGATGCCGAGCACGAACACCGGCAGGATCAGATGGTTGATGCGGTCGGCGATTTTCGCCAGCCGATCGAGCTGCGCATAGTCGACCGAGAAGGTGCCGCCGACCGGGAAGACCGGCCGAGTTGACCGCATCGCGAAATACATGACCAGAAAGGCGAGAAAAAAGTTCGGCACCGACATGCCGAAAAACGCGAGGAACGACAGCACCCGATCCCAAATCGAGTTCTGGTTGACGGCGACGATGATTCCGATCGGAATCGCGATCACCCACGCGAAGAGCATGCTGGCAGCCGACAGGATGATCGTGTTGACCGCGCGCGATCCGATGAGGCTGGTCACGCTGACGTGATACGCGAGCGAGATGCCGAGGTTCAGATGCATCACCGCCCACAGCCATTTTGCATAGCGCAGCAGCAGCGGCTGATCGAGCCCGAACTGCGCCTCCATCTCCTTGATGAGCTGCGGGCGAGATGGCGGGGTTCATCTTCAGGTTGGAGAGAAAATTTCCCGGCACCAGCGACATGATGAGAAACGACAGAAACGTGATTCCGATGAGTCAGCGGAATCATGTTGAGAATGCGCTTGAATGAGAAATCGCGCCATCGATTTTCGCGGTCGCATCGAGTTATTCGGGCGAAATTGGATATATTCGCGGCTGGTACACGCCCCATACGGTGGGCTGATAATTCTTCAGCGTGTTCCGGTATGCGATGTAGCGGAGTTGGCGCACGGTTTCGATGATCGGCAGCTCGTCGTGCAGGATTTCCTGGATGTGCCAGTAATACGGCACGCGTTTTTGCGGATCCATTTCCGCGGTGCCCTGCTCCAGCAGCTTGTCGATTTCAGCCTCCCACGGCGTCGCGGGAGTTTTCTGATTGGGATTCCAGATATGCAACTGCCCGAGGAGCGCAGCAAGTTGGCGCCGTTGTTGGGCTCGACGCCGCCGCCGCCGAAACCGATCAGCACGCAGTCCCAATCGAAGTTGTGTCGAGCTTCTCGACCATGGTGGTGAATTCGAGCGGCCGGTAATTTACCTTGATCCCGAGCGTCGCGAGGTCCTGCTTGAAAATCACGCACATCTGATCGCGCACCGGCACGCCGGTATTCGTCATCAGATTGAACACGACCGGGATGCCGTGCGGATCGACGCGCACGCCGTTCACCATATGGTATCCCGCCGCTTCAAGCATGTCGGCGGATTTTTTCAAATCATACTCGTAGTCGTTGAGATTCGGATCGTAGAAAAGTTTGTTGGCCGGCGAGACCATCCCGTAGGCGGGAACCGCGAGGCCGTGAAAGCACAGATTGATCATGCCCTGCTTGTCGACCGCATGCGCCATCGCGCGCAGAAAATTGGATCGGTGAACCATCCGAGCTTTGGATCGGTGTGGCCGTTCGGGATGTAGTGATCGCGGGTTGCGGTTGAAGCAGAAGAACAGCTCGCCGGTATCGACGCCGTTGCTCATCAGCGTGATGTTCAGTTCTTTCGCGCGCTCCCGGAGCGAGACGACTTCTTCGGGACGCGGCGAATACACGTCAAGCTGGCCCGCGAGAAACTTCAGGTACTCCGCGTTGAGGTCGGGGACAATCAGCGTCGTCTCGCCATGCAGCCGCGGAAGCGGAGCGCCATTTTCATCGCGCATCCAGAAATTCGGATTGGCCGCATATTGCAAAAGCTGACTCGGCACGTAGTGCGTCATGACGAACTGTCCGAGCGCGAGCAGGTCGCGCGGCGGCGTATCGATGTTCCACGCCTGATTGAAATTGCCCGCTTTGTAAATGGGTTCGAGAATATGCGCCGGGATTATCGCGGTACCGATCGAATACAACAGCGGCGCGAACGGACGCGGCAACCGCATCACGACCGTGTAGTCGTCGGGTGTCGTGACCTCGATCGGCTTGCCGTCGATGGTGAGCAGCGAGCGCATCGAGTTGGGCACGCGATGGTCGTAGATCACCTGCATGGTGAAGCCGACATCATGCGAGGTGAACGGCGCGCCATCGGACCATTTGATGCCGTGGCGCAGATGAAAAGTGATCGACTTCTGATCGGGCGCGATCTCCCAACTCTCCGCGAGACCGGGCTCCGGCAGCATGGTCAGCTCGTTCATTCGCACGATGGTATCGAAGATGTCGCGCGTTGCGTCATCGGAACTCTGATCGGTCGAGAGGATCGGATTGAAAGTTCGCGGGTCCCCGAGCGAGGCCTGATAGAAAATTTGCTGCTTCGCGTGATTGTCGCTCGCGTGCTGGACGCGACATCCGCACATGAGCAGCACGGCCAGCACGATGATGCCGAACCGTTTAGCCATCGCCACGATCCTGCGGATGACCCTGCGCGTCACTCGCGATGCCCTGCGGGTCAGGCGCCATACCGATATCGACGAGCTTCGCGCCAGTGGGCGTGAGGATGAAAACCGAATCAGCGATTTTGCCGTTCACGATGGGACGTTTGTAGAGAAAACTTACCTTGGTTGCTGCGGCGGGAAAATCGGCGTCAACCTTGTGGGCGAACATCACGCCGCCGATATCGCGATAGTCGGCGTAGCGAATCTCGAAATTCACCGACCCATCGCGCGCGCGCTTGCGCACCATCGCAAGCTGTCCATCCTGGAATCCCAACTCGCGATGCGCGCCATCGGCCTCGGCATATGCCAGAACTGTCATGTCGCCTTCGTTGCTGACGTTATCCGGAGGCAAGGTGGTCTGCGCCTCGGGCACGATACCCATCAGCAGGCCGACCGCATCGCGCGGCGCCATCGGGATGCGCGCGAAACGTGCGAGCGTGGCAGCATCGGCAGTGCCGCGCATCAGCGTGTTCTTCGAGGGTTCGAAAATTTGCAGGCGGCTGCCCTGCGCCGCGACGATCAGTGCGACGCCGAACGGTGACATCGCTTCGACCCGCAAGCTTGCGGGACGCCGCACGATGATGTCCTCGCGCGCTTTAACGTGATCGGTGCCGTTGCTGTATTCCATCACCGCGCTGGTCTGGAGCGATTCCAGCGAGCGATCGCGCTCGGCCATCGCGTTGGTGAGCGAGGTTACGTCGATCTTACTGACTGGAGCGGTGGTTTCGCTTTCAACCGGGAGCGGGACGGTCGCACATCCCGAGGCGATCAACATCGCGACTGATAACGCAATCGTCGCGAGCCGGCGCGCAGTGGCCGAGGCATATGTCACGGGAGAAATGCTCGTCCTCAGTGTCCGGCCGAGGCCGCTCCGCCGCCCATCGCGGTGCGCAAATCCTGGATCTTGTCCTTCAGGCGCGACTGCTGATCACTCGCCTGCGTCTTCTTGAGTGCGTCGTCGTACTCGCGGCCGGCTTCCTTAAGTTTGCCCATCTTGCGGTAGGCGTCGCCGAGATGTTCGGTGATGGTGGGGTCGTTGTTGGTGATATTGACCGCGCGCTCGAGTTCCTCGACCGCCTTTTTGTAGTCGCCCTTCTGATAGTAGACCCAGCCGAGGCTGTCGACGTAGAAGCCATCTTCGGGCTCGACGTTGAGTGCGCGCTTGATGAGACTTTCGGCCTCATCGAGATTCTTGCCCGATTCGGCATAGGTGTAGCCGAGATAGTTGAGCGCCTGCGCATTCTGCGGATTGAGCTCGATAGCTTTTTTCATTTCGGATACCCCGGCATCTTTCTGCTTGGTTTCGTCGAGCAGGGCGCCGAGGGTGAAATGAAATTTGTCGCTTTTGGGATCGAGCGCGATCATTTTGCGCGTCATGTCGATGGCGGTCGGATAATCTTTCTTCTCCTGGTAGACGCCCACGATAAAGCCCATGATTTCGGTATCGTCGGGCTTCTGCTTGAGCGCATCGTTCAGCGCAGCGATCGCCTCGTCGAACTTGTCGCCCTTGTCATAAAGGTATGCGAGCTGGAGGCGCGACTCGACGTAATGATCGCTCGACTGGGGAATCTTGTTGTATTCGGCGATCGCCTTATCGCTCTCACCGAGCTCCGTATACGTCGTGCCGAGATAATAGTGGACACGATAATTATCCGGCTCCGACCCGAGCACGAGATTGAACTCGGTGGCGGCGCGCTCGTAGTCGCCGCGCTCGAGGTAGAGCAGGCCGATCTTCATGCGCGTGTCGGCGGGATTGGTCTCGACGCCCTCGAGTTTCTTCAGATCGGTGAGCGCGCTCTCGAAATTTTTCTGCCCGACGTGAAGCTGCGCGAGGAGCTTCAGCGCCTGCTGATTGTCGGGATTAACCTGAATGACCTTGTTGTAGTACTCCTCGGCCTGCTTCGGCTTGCCCTCGATCTCGCGCAGCATCGCCATGTCGAGCAGCACCAGTTCCGACTGCGGATTCAGGTTGAGCGCCTTCGCGTAGTATCCTTCGGCGGCCGGATAATCTTTCGCCGCCACCATCACGCGTCCGGCGTAGTAGTAGCCGAGGAAGGAAGTCGGATCGACCTCGATGAGCTTCTTGAAGGTCTCGGCGGCGTTGGTGTAGTCCTCGCGCTTCGCGTACAGCGTCCCCAGATAGAGATATGCTTCCTGATTCTTCGGATCGGAGCGCAGTACCGCTTTGTAGTCCTGCTCGGCATCGGAGTCGTTGCCCAATGCTGAATTGATTCCGGCGGCGAGCAGGAGCGCATCGGGGTCGTCCGGCTTTACGGCGATCGCATGATTGACCTGCTCGAGCGCTTCCTTGAGCCGGCCAGACCGGACATACATCGTTGCGAGCTGGACGCGAAGCTCGGCGCTGCCGGGGTCATACTTGACGGCCTCTTCATATTGCGTGAGCGCCTCGCTGCGGTCGCCCTCGTTCATCGCGACCTCAGCCTTGAGGAAGGCGCTCATCGCCTTCGCGTCATCGGGGATATCGACCGCGGGCGCGCCTCCAAACGGATTCACGCCGTCATTGCTCACGGTCTGCATGAAACTGTGATGCGGTTGCTGTGCGGGCGTGCACCCAAAGAAAGCCGTGGAGAGCGCGGCCAGAATGAATAGCGCGGACGTGAAGCGAACTTTGCTCATGAAACGGGAATCTCGCCAACGACCTTCAGTCACAGCTAACATGGCACTTCGGGATCGTCAACGCGTCGGCTGTTCTGATGGGTTATTTGTCTCACTAGATAACATTATTATGGTTTTCCTCTTTTGACGCGACCCGCTTATCGCGGTTACAGCAATCTTCCGGCACGCTCGTGATGGCCGCAATGCAGAGACCCGAGGTCATCGCGACTTGAGCGCCACGCCACAATCACCGAAAGCGTTATCGCCCTCACCGGCGGGCATGGGCGTCACAAAGCGCACGCTCGGCCTGATGCCGCTGGTATGCGTCATGTACCTGGTCGTCAGCGGCGGCGCATACGGCCTCGAAGATGCCGTGCGGTTGGCAGGACCTCGTCTCACCATCGCGCTATGCCTCCTCGTGCCGATTACGCTTAGCCTCCCGACCGCACTGATGGCGGCTGAACTGACAGCGCTGATGCCGGTTGAGGGGGGCTTCTACTTCTGGGTCAAGGAGGCGCTGGGTCCTTTCGCCGGCTTCGCCGAGGCCTACATGACGATTCTGTACACAGCGGTCGACATGGCGATATACCCTGGCCTGTTCGCCGCGTACCTTTCCTTCCTCATCCCAATCGGGCCCGCGATGCAGGTCGTGCTCGCAATCGCGCTCATCTGGCTCGCGGGCGGGATGAATCTGCTCGGCATTCGGCCGGTCGGCTTCAGCTCCATCGTACTCGCCGCGATATTGCTCTCGCCGTTCGCCGCGCTGGTGATCGTCGGCGCGCCACATCTCATTCATTTCGTGGCGCCGACGCAGCCGCTCTATGGCCCGGGATTTCTCGGCGCACTCGGAGGGGGACTGACGGTGGTGATTTGGAATTTCGGCGGATGGGAAAACCTAAGCGTCGTATCCGGCGAGCTGGAGGATCCCAAGCGCAACTACATCCGCGCGATTGCGATCGCGCTGCCGATGGTCGTCGCCGGGTATGCGCTCCCGCTGCTGGTTTCGCTGTCCGGCGTGAAGAGCACGGCCGATTGGCAGGTGGGATGGTTCTCGCATGAAGGGTATCGCATCGGCGGACCGTTGCTGGGCGGCGCGCTCGCGATTGGCGGCGCCGTGATGTCATTCGCGGTGTTCGAGGCCGCGATGCTATGGGTCTCGCGCATGCCATATGTACTCGCGCGCGAATCGTATCTGCCGCGCGCATTCGGCGACATCCTCGAATCGACCGCGACGCCGTGGAAATCCATCGTGCTCTGTTGCGCGGTCTTCACACTCCTGGTGCCGCTGGGATTTCTGGCGCTGGTCGTCCTCGATGTCTTTTTCTATATGGCAGCGCTGGTACTCGAGATGGTCGCGCTGCTGAAGCTGCGGCGGCTGCGTCCAGATCGCGAAGGTTTGTTCATGGTCGGCGGCGGCACGCCCGGACTATATCTTGTCGCGGCACTGCCGCTGCTGACGTGGGCGGCGACTTTCGGCCTCGCGATTTCGCAGGGAGGCGCGCACATCGATTTTCTGATCGCGATCGCGCTGGGGGCGACGGTCGTGCCCGCCTACAGACTCGCGCGCGGGCGATGGGGTGGGCCGAAGGACGCGGCTAGCGAGGCGTGAGGCGATAAACCTCGACCGTATCGGAGCGCGCGAACGGCTCGAGGTTGAAGGACGCGCTCACCTGCGCGACTTCGTCCTTCAAAAGGTCGGCATAGTCCTGACGCTCAGGCGCGGTCACAAGAAGATATGCGGAACGGCCTGCGCGAATCGCATCGGCGAGAGCTTTCGCTTCGCCCTCATCGATGTGCGGGCCGCTAAAAAGCACGGGCGGCACCGGACCCGACCAGCCGGCGGCCTTTTTCGTGTACAGGCGCGCGAGATGATAGTCGGTGAACTGACCGCCCGGATCGAACGCATTGAGGCCCACCAGTTCGGTCTTCACCGTGGCGACGTAGAGTTCCAGAAACTGCAACGAGACGTTGCTGATCACGATCGCATTCGGCGGCAATTGCGCGCGGATCGCGACCAGCGTACCCACCATCTTCGATTGCGCAGGTGAAGCGGCGACGCGATTGGAGGTTTCCGCGACCATTGAAAACGCGAGCACCAAATCGAGCGCGATCACGCCCGCGATGATGGCGTTGTCGCGATAGGTTTTGCGCGAGCGCGTTCGTACCTCGAGCATCGCGCGATTGGCGGCGACAATCCCGTATCCTGCGGCGGCGAAGAGAATGAACGTCGCGGGAAGAACGAATGCGATCTCGGTGAAGAAGTAGAAGAGATAGAGCGCAAGCATGCGCGGCGAGGAAGGCCAGCCCAAACCACATCGCGCGCAACAATGCGGTCGGACTGCGATTTCAATCCCGCGACGATTCCGATGATCGCGAAGACCGCCGCCGCGAATGGATACATCAGGTAGCGCGGGTCGCCGGGGTCGCCCAGCATCCCATCGAGGCCGCTCAACGTCAGAACATATGAAAGGACATTGCCGTACGGATTGCCCGGCATCGTCGCGCCGAACAGGAAGCGCGCGCTGAAAGTTTTGCCTATCGAGCCATAAACTTCGGGCACCCAGAACACGTAGCCGCTGCGCATCGGGCCGCCGAGGTAGCGATAGTTCGTCCACGCCTGCCAGAGGGGAAAAATCGCGAATGCGACGCCGAACGCGATCACGACGGGAAGCAAATCGAGGAGCCGGCGGCGCGGGCGAACGATGAGCATCGCGACGGCTAAACCGATCAGTATCGTCGCGTTGGTAGGGCGGATCATCACCGTAAATCCTGCGACGAGACCGCACACCGCCGCAGCCGCCATCGGCGATCGCGCATCTTCCACATTGCTCGAATCATAGAAAGCGATCGCCGCGAGGATCGTCAGCGTCAAGGTTGGAACATCGCTCAGGACCAGCGTCGAATAGGTGATGAACACCGGAGACAGCGCGAGCAGCAGGCTCGCGGCGAAAGCGCTTGGCCGGTCGAACATCCTGAACGCAAGAAGGTAGAGCGCCACGATCGCGACCAGCCCCATCACCATCGTCGCGACGCATAGCGCCTCGACCCGATGGCGGAGGATCGGATACGCGGCGGCGAGAATCAGCGGGTAGCCTTCAGTGTAGCGCGAGGGATATGAATAGCCTCCAAAATGAAGGACAGGACCCAACCCGCGATCGAGATTCACCGCCGCGGCGGCATATTCGAGGCCGTCGGGCCACGGCATCAGCTCCATTCCGCGGCGAAATCCGCTGCGCGTCATCATGAAGAGCGCGAGTGTGAGCAGCATCGCGATCAGCGCGATGTCGATCAGACTGAGGCCGATCGGAATTGATGCGGCCTCGGCCAGCGAAGCGTTTTTCGCCAGCGAAGCGTTTTTCGAAGGAGATGCCTTCCTAGATGGCGCGGGCTTCTTCAAAAGCGGTTCCTGCGACGTTGGCAGCTCGCACTGAAATCGGCGCGGCGCTGCTGATCATCCTCGCGATACCGCGCCTGGTGCGGCTCATCTATCCCGAAATTTGGGTCGAGGACGATTTTTATCTCGAGGCTGCGTGGCTGGTGAGCGTGGGGATGCGGCCGTACCTGGACTTCGTGCATCCGCACTTCCCGCTGCTGGAATATTTCAGCGCGGGATATTTGAGGATTTTCGGCGCCAGTCATTTCTCGATCGAGGTCCTCAACGAGACGGCGATTTATGTGACCAGCCTGCTCACCTTCAGGCTCGCCGCGCGCATCACGACGCGACGAGCGGCGATCGGCGCGGCGATTCTATACGCAACCAGCTCGCTTGTCTTTCGCTACCACGTCTACGAACGCGAATGCTTCATCGCGCCTCTGATGCTCGCCGCCGCGATTCTCGCATTGGACGAGGAGGAAAGTCGCGGCTCGTATCGGCGCATTGCGTGGATAGCGTTAGCGCTCATCGTCGCATGCCTCATCAAGCTGACCGCGTTCATCGCGGTCGCGGTGATCGTCGCGTTTATGTCGTTCGTCCAGAAGCGATGGCGCGACACGATAGTGCTCGCGATCGGAATCGGTTCGGCGATGATCCTCGCGACGGGATTTTGCTACGCGATGTATGGTCGCGAATTTCTCTTCCAGACCTTCATCTTCCATTTCATGAAGGGGCGCAGCGATTTGCTATCGGTGGTTATCTATCCGCTGGCGATTCTAGACCTCCAACTGCCGTTGTTCGTCATCGGATGCATCGCGGGATGCATCGCGGTGAGGCGCGAGGTGCGCATCAACTCGGGAATCGTGTTGGTGCTGGCGATGGTCGCCGCCGAGTACCTCTTCTATGGGGTCCTGAGTCCGACCTCATGGGGGCACAACTTCCTCGAACCGCTTCCGTTCATCGCGATCATTGGCGGAATCGGCGTCGACTGGATGATCGATCAATTCCAAACGGAAGCATGGATGCGGCTCGCCGCATGCGTGGTGTTCATCTTTATTTCGATTTTCTGGATCGCGCCGATTGAGAACGAAAACTGGATGCAAGGCTCGGTCTATGGATTCGGATTCGTCGCGCGCGATGAAGTCTCGCGCATCGGGATCGCACTGCATGATGCGAGCCGTCCAGACGAGGATGTTCTCGCGCCCGCGTTCATCTGCTTTCAGGCCAATCGCCGCGAATTGATTCGCTTCCCGGAGACCTATGGCGTATTGCGCGAGGCCGAACTTGAATACGACCGCGATGGTTTCGCGCAGGCGCGCGCGCATCTCGGCAACGAGAACTTCTTTCGTCTGATCGCCGAGACGGGGCATTTCTGGCGCGACCCGATCATCGAATCGATTCAGGATGGGAAGCTGAGCGCGATAATTCTCGACTCGCCGATTCAGCTGCTGCCGCTGGTGCTTCCGCCGGTGCTGCTGCCGGCGGACTTCCCGCAGGTATTGGTCGACAACGGCTTCCGTCCGGTGGCGCGGACCGATCACTTCGTTTTATGGAAGCGGGCTGCGAGCTCCCCGCCATGAACGGCGCTCGCGCAGACAAATCGCTTCGCGGAGGTCCCTGAGAGACGCTCGCTGCGCTCGCTTGGCGACTCGGCAGCCTCCCTCGGGATGACAAAATGAGTAGGTAGCACCCCCCTCACTTGATGACCCTCGGCACCGGGCGCGTCTTGCCGCGAGGATCCTTGTGACGGCGCCGCGCCTGCGCCGCCCATGATTCCTTGGGCGGATTGTATACGTGAAAAAACGAGAACGCGGATATCGTCAGCGCGTGAAGTATCTTCTCCGATGCGATCATCTTCGGAATCTCGCGCAGCGGCACCAGCACCACCTGCGTCTCCTCGGCGCCGGTCGGCACCGGCTTCATCACCTTGTGCACCCCGCGCGCGAGGTACGAGTAACAAGAGTTCGCCTGGATCGCGGGATTCGGATGCACGCGGCCCAGCTCGATGATGTCGTCGGAGTCGTAGCCGCTCTCCTCGATCATCTCGCGCCGTGCCGCATCCCGCGGATCGGGATCATCCGGATCGACCATCCCGCCCGGCAACTCGACGGTGAAGTCTTCGATGCCGTGGCGAAACTGCCGCACCATCACGACTTCGTCCTTATCCGTAAGCGGAATTATGTTGACCCAATTGGGCGCCTCGAGGATGAAGAAGTCCTTCTGCCCGCGATGGGGATGCGCGGAGCGGCGGCGATGCAAATCGAAAATCGGCGTGCAGTAAACAGTCCGCGTTTCAACGGTCAGCCACTTTTGAATTCTCAAATCGTTCTCCGAATCAGAACAGCCGGCGATACTCGATCGCGGGGCATCGATCCATGATGACCGTGAGGCCCGCCTTCTGTGCGCGCGCCGCGGCTTGCAGATGGATCACGCCGAGCTGGCACCACAGGATGCGCGCGCCTTTCGCGACGGCAGCCTCGGCAATTTCGGGTAAAAATTCGGAGCGCCGGAAGACGTCAACGATTTCGATCGGATCGGGAATCGACGCGAGGTCCGGATAGCACTTTTCGCCCAGCTCCTTCATCAGCGCGGAAGGCGCGAGCACCGGATTGACCGGAATCACGCGGAAGCCATGGGCCTTCAGCAGCTTGGCGATGGAGAGGCTGTCACGCGCCGGCGAGTCGGAACATCCGATCACCGCGACGGTAGTGGGATGCGAAAGAATCTTGCGGATTTCAGCGTCAGAAGGATTTTCGAATTCCATGGAACGAGGTTAGTCAATCACTCGTCGAGCGACCAGTCCGCGCCGAGGATGCGATCGGCCACTGCCGGAATCAACCGCTTGATCTCGACCCGTACCTCGGTGAACTTCTCGTCCCCCTTCTCGAAGGGATCCTCGATGTCACCGACCTCATCGGCGAACTCGCGCAATGTATGCACGGGCTTGCCGTCGGCGCCGGGGAACTTTGCGAGTAAGTCGGCCTTCTGCTGATCGGTCATCGCGATGACCACATCTGCCTGTTCGAGCAACTCCGGATGACGCTTGAGGTCGACCGACGTGGCCTCTTCGCCAAGATGGATGTTGTCGTCGCGCAACGCGAGACGCGTATCGAGCGAGACGAGGGCACCATCGCGAGCGTATGGCGCTATCCCGGCGGACGCGACATTGACGTGACTCTCGATGCCGCGTTCGCGCAGCTCGCGCCGCAGCATATGCTCGGCCATTACGCTGCGCGCCGTATTTGCGGCGCAGATAATCAGCACTGAACGAAAGCGCGGCCCTTTGCGGGCCGCGCTCTCCCCATACTGCCTGGGTTTGGATTCGTGTTTAGACGCCACCGGCCATCACTTGTCCCATACTCTCTTTCTTGGTGGCACCCTTCGCGAGTTCTTCCTTGACCTTCGCGCCGAGTTCGTTGGGATCCCAAACCGCCTTTTTCTGCACGCGGCCGACCGAATGCCATCCCTGCATCAGCCAGACCGATCCCATGCCGACGCGGAACACTTCACCGTGGACGTCTTTGGCATCGTCGCTGCCGAGCCACGCCACCAGCGGTGCGACGTTGGCCGGACCGAACGCATCGAACTCGCCGGCCTTCGCTTGCGGCATGCCCGCTGCGGTCTGCGGCGTCGCATCGACGGTGAGGCGAGTGCGCGCGACTGGCGCGATGGCGTTAGCGGTGACGCCATAACGCTGCATCTCGCGATCGACGATAATCGCCATCGCGGCCACCGCGGCCTTCGCCGCGCCATAATTGCTCTGACCCGCGTTGCCGAGAAGACCGGAATCGGAGCTGGTGTTGATGAGGCGGCCATTGAGCATGTTGCCGGCCTTATGCTGCTCGCGCCAGTACGCGCAGGCGTGGCGCGCGACATTGAAGCTGCCCTTCAAATGAACGCCCACGACGGCGTCCCAATCTTCTTCGTTCATGTTGAAGATCATGCGGTCGCGCAGGATGCCGGCATTGTTCACCACGATGTTGAGCTTGCCGAAATTGTCCGTCGCGCACTCGATTATGCGCTTGGCGGATTTGAAATCGGTGACGCTCTCGAAGTTGGCGACGGCTTCGCCGCCGGCGGCGCGGATTTCCTTCACCACGTCTTCGGCGGGCGAGCGCGACTGGCCGGTGCCGTCGAAATGTCCGCCGAGATCGTTAACGACAACTTTGGCGCCATGCTTCGCCATCAACAATGCTTCCTCGCGGCCGATCCCGCGGCCTGCGCCGGTGATCACCGCAACCTTGCCATCCAGTAATGCCATGTTCTTATTTCCTCTTCGCTTATTTCTTGCTTGTGGCTTTGTCTTGCGAATTATTAGAACCGTTATCCGCCACCGGCGTGACGCCTGGCGGACCCGGTCCTATTACGTCGAAATCCTCCTTGGGTTCAAGCAGGCTGGGATCGACGTTGCTTGCCATTTCATAAATCAGATCGATGGTGGTCGCGCTTTTGTCGTTGTCGTCGGGATAGAACATCACGCTGCCGGGGCGCCCATCCTTATGAAAATCGCATGACCAGGTTTTGCGCCCGCGCATGATCAGCATCGAGGTGATCTTGAAATCGCCCTTCTTCAGGCCGTCCTTGTAGTAGTTCACCATCTCATCGAGCGAGGGCGAATTTTTCAGCTCGAAAAGAACCTCCCGCATCGCGCCCTTGGGCTTGCGGACGTGCTCCACCACTGCGCCCGGAAAAATCGGCATCCCCTTGTAGAGGTCAGCCGGAAGTTGTTTGGTCGCTTCGTCGCTCACCCTGGAGGTCGGCTGGGCTACGGGCTCTGCGACAACATCAGCTTGCTTGCCGTGACATCCGGTGAGCGAAAGGGCGGCGGAAATAGCGAGGCCGAGGAATACGCGAGGTTTGAGAAGGACGCGAGGTTTGAAGAAAGCGGGTTTGCTTACCGTCATATACCGGTTGGGGAATAGCACGTTTTTGGGGACCAGCGATTTGCCGACCAAAGGAAACCGCTGCACGGTTCAGATTCTGGATTAGACGTGGGTGCGCAAGAAGTCAAGGCGATTCGCGTCTTATGATTATAAGTCGCGATTTTCTCGATCCGGAATCGATTGCGTAGCTTGGGGCCATTCAAAATGACGAATATTTCGCGTGACCGCGATTGCTTGCGGACTGCCGCGCAGATGCGCGATGATGATTGTGCGTTGCGCGAGGTTATTTTCTTTCGCTCATCTTCCGAACTGCGCCGACTGCGTATACCGATGGGGCATCGGTCAGCCGGTCCAGAGAGCGCTCTTGACAAAATTCCCCCTTTGTCGCATTTACACAATCCGCAGCACTTGGCGGACCTGCGACGGGGGCAGCAGCATTTGATTCGCTCAGAGTGTGCGAAGCGACCGCGTCACGCAAGACTGGAAATAGAGATCGGCAAATTCGCAGTTAAGCGCAGTTAATCAAGGTTAGAGCGGGACCTCATAAGCGCCGCTCAAATCTCGGGACAGGTGAAAGGATAACAATGGGCAGTCAGTTCAGTATTTTGGCGATGATCCAGCAGGGCTACTACGCAACCTATCCGCTGCTTTTCATCTCGGTGGTATGCCTCGCCATCATTTTCGAGCGCGTCTGGGCTCTCATGGGAATCCAGAGCAAGGCCGCGAAGCTCGCCGACGAATTGGTTCCGTCGCTTCGTCAGGGCAAGTTCAACGAGGCGCTGCAGCGCACGCAGGCTCGCAGCAATGCCTCCGAGCGCGTTTACCATGTGCTGGTGGCCGCGGCGCAGACGCTGGATCGCGATCATCTGGTCGAACTCGACGAGGAGCGCCGTTTTCAGGAGACCATCGAGCTAAACCGCTACGTATGGGTTCTCGCCACGGCAGGGGCCTCGGCGCCGTTCATCGGGCTGTTCGGCACGGTGGTCGGTATCCTGGTCGCATTCCAATCGATGGCGATCATGGGCACTGGCGGATTCTCGGTCGTCGCCGCCGGTATCTCGGAAGCTTTGATCTCCACGGCGCTCGGCCTCGCGGTCGCGATCGTCGCGGTTATTTTCTTCAATTACTTCTCGGTCAAGATTCAGAACATCAACGCACTTTTGCAGATCAACGGCGATCGTTTGATTGACGCCGCGCTGCAGGGGAGACAGGCCGGTGGCCGCTAGCGGACCGAAGGGCGGCAGCAGTGGTGTCTTCGCGGACATCAACATCACGCCGCTGACCGATATTTTCCTCGTCCTGCTGATCATCTTCATGGTGACCACGTCGGTCACCGTGGAATCGGCGGCGCATGTTGACCTGCCGCTGGCGGAGAACACCTCTCCTGAGAACAAGGGCGTGATTGTGACTTACACGTCGCAGCATGAGCTCTTCGTTAACTCGAAGGACGTTCCCGAACGCGAACTCGTCTCGAGCCTGCGCGAGGCATTGGCGAAAATCGATCCGAAGATGGTCGTGTTCCAGGGAGACCGCAAGGTCCTACTGGGCGATATGGTGCGCATCCTGAATACCGCCAAGGCCGCCGGAGCTTCCACCATCGCGATCGGAGCCAAGCGCGCCACCAGCGGACAGATCGAGCACAACGAGTCGGGAGGCTGAGCCATGGCTGTTAGCGGACCTAAAGGCGGCGAGGGCGGCGTTTTCGCCGACATCAATATCACGCCGCTGACCGATATTTTTCTCGTCCTGCTGATCATCTTCATGGTGACAACGGCGGTGACGATCGAGTCTGCGGCGCACGTCGATCTTCCCAAAGCCGAGGCCCAGACCAATCCGAACGACAAACCCAAGGGAATCATCGTTACGTTGACCGCCGATCATCAGATCATGGTGAACTCGACCAACGTGACGCTTCCGCAACTGCAAGGTTCGATTAAGGATGCGCTGGACAAGTCAGCCGACAAGATCGTGATCTTTCAGGGCGACCCGAAAGTCATCCTCGGCGACATGGTCCATATCCTCGATATCGCCAAAAGCGCGGGCGCCGAGGCGATTGCGATCGCGGTTTCGCAGTTGCCGTCGGGTGGCGGCGGCGCGCCCGGTGGAGGCTGATACGTCGAAGCCAGGGAGATATGGGTGCGAAGCGTGATTAATTTCATAAGGTAAAGTGAGGCGAACGGAGATCCCAACCCGAGCCGGATGCGCCGGCGGAGGTGGGAAAGAAATCTCGATATGCTTGCATTAATTGTCATAGTTTTGGTCATCTCGACCGTTGTTGTCGCCGCGGTGTTGTATCGCGTCATGGGCCAGAGAGAGGCCGCTGCGGAACTCGCTCGCGACGATGACGAGGCCGATGCCGAGCGGCTGCAGACTTTCCGGGACTATCTACGATTGATCGCGGGACCATTCCCGCTGTCAGTCCTGCTGCACGTCGGTCTGCTGCTCTTCCTGATTATCACCGTCCATGAACAGCGCGGTCGCGAACTGATCATGGTCAACCTCGAAGCCGGTGGCGGCGGAGGCGGCGGCAGCGAGATGAACGATCTCGATATGCCCGAAGTTCCGATGCCGGATACCGCGCCGCAGCAGATGGACCAGCCCACCGCGGTCGATACCTCGCAGGCGGTCGGCCTGGCGAATGACTACGTTCGCGCTGCCGGCGGCGGCGGTATCGGAATCGGTCGTGGCGGTGGCGTCGGTTCGGGCTACGGTAAGGGCATCGGCTCCGGGTTCGGCGGCTTCATCGGCGAACTGCGCAGAAAAGGTCTCGACGTGGTGCTGGTAATCGACGGCACTGGTTCGATGCAATTAATCATCGACGATGTGAAAGCCAAGATGGCGCAATTGATTCATGCGATCCATCGTCTGGTGCCGATCGCGCGAGTCGGGGTGGTGGTGTTCGGCGGCAAGGGCAAGAAGATGAACGTCCAGCCGCTGACGCTCAATCCGCAGAAACTGGTCGACTTCCTCAATAACGTGCATGCCGAAGGCGGCGACGAATGGGAGGAGGATCTGGCCGGCGGCGTCTACACCGCGATCCAAAACATGGATTGGAAGCCATACGCCAAGAAGGTGATCGTGCTGGTCGGCGATTCGCCGCCCAAGAAGGAAGACTTCCAGGGCGTGATCGCGGCGATCCATGGGTTCAAGGCCAATAACGGGACGTTCAACACCGTCGATGTCGCGGCGGAAGAACACGAACGGTTTGAGCGAGAGTTCTGGCTCAAGGTACATCGCGAGGAACCGCCGAAGATTTCGCCGCTGCCGGAGTTCTATCAGCAGACGCGCGCTGCCTTTAAGGTCCTCGCCAATGCGGGCGGCGGCGCGATGCGCAGCTTGACCAAGGACAGCCACATCAATCAACAGGTGCTGGTGCTGGCCTTCGGCGAGCAGTGGCAGGGCCAGGTCGCAGCCTTCGGCCGAGGTATTACCGCGGGCAGCGGAAGCCCGTAAAATAGAAGGTCTGGAACTCCGTCTAATCCACGGAGGAGGAGACCATCATGAAACGGTTTGTAGCCATAAGCGCGGTCGTCCTTGCGGCCGCGCTTATGTTTCTCCCCAACCTCGCCTCGAACGCCTCTGCGCAGAACTATGTGATGCGCCGGGTGCGCCAGCCCAAGGACATTCCCGACGCACTGCGCAAGACGCTCGATGACAAAGTCTCCGAAGACGCCGGTCCCTACCTCGATCAGGAAGATCGGAACAAGATGGACGGAAAACCGTACACGGATTTCGTACCGAAGTTCGAGTACCTGCCGAACTACGGTCCGAATGGCCAGCTCTCAACGGTGAGCGTGAAGCTGGGCGGCGCCGAATACGATCCAACCAGCAAGGTTACGACCAAGGGCGCGGCGACCGGGAAACTCAAATATCTGGTCTTCAGCTATACACGTCAGGGAAGCAAGTGGGTTGAAATTTCGAAACCCAAGTGGGAAAGCCAGGACCTCGGCAAGAATGCCGGCAAACAGATGACCGCGCACCAGCAGATTGGCGATCACAACAAGGCGATCACCGAGAAGTACAAGGAACAGCAGCAGCAAAAGAAGAAGGCGCTCGCCGACGCGCTCCAGAAGAAGTTCGGCAGTACCAGTAGCAGCCAGTAGCGCGCCTTATCCCGTGGTCTTTCCGAAGCGAGCGCTTCCCCCTTGGTGTCATTCTGAAGTGAGCGCGAAGCGCGCAGCTGAAGAACCTCGGAAGCACCTAACGAACAAGCTTCACTTCAGCATCCGAATGGCACTTGCGAATGCGTGGCATCCGCGAAATCGGCACTCGAATGCTGAAGTGACAGTCGGGCGTGAGGCTCTTCCGAGATCCTTCCGCCGCGCTTCGCTTGCGTCAGGATGACAAAGGGAAGAGCTGCTCGCATCAGCCCTATGACGCGACGTTGGCCTTGAAAGCGCCGGCGTCGCGATCCACGCGGCTGTGGAAGCGCCCGTATGTGAAATAGATCACCAGCCCGATCCCGAGCCAAATAAAAAATCTGAGCCACGTCAGCATCGGCAGGCGTGCCATCAGGAAGAAGCAAAACCCGACACCTAGTATCGGCACCAGCGGTACCCACGGCGTGCGAAATGGCCGATGCTGTTTGGGATCGATCGCGGCGAAGAATCAACACCCCCAAACATACGAGCACGAAGGCGAAGAGTGTTCCGATATTGGTTAGCTGCGCGATTTCCTCGATCGGAAGCAGTGCCGCGGTGATTCCGACTGCGATGCCGGTCGCCGTCGTCGGAATATACGGCGTGCGGAAGCGCGGATGAATCTTGCTGAATGCAGGCGGCAGCAACCCATCGCGCGAGACCGCGAAGAAGATTCGCGATTGTCCCAGCAGCAGCACCAATAGCACCGAGGTGAGGCCGGCTACCGCGCCCGCCGAAATGATCCAGGCTATTGCGGTCAGGCCGCGTGCCAGGAATGCCGACGCGAGCGGCGCAGTTGGATCGATCTCGCGAAAAGGAACCATGCCGGTGAGCACCGCGGCAACTGCGATGTAGAGCACTGTGCAGATGAAGAGCGAGCCGAGGATGCCGCGCGGCAGGTCGCGCGCGGGATCCTTGACCTCCTCAGCGGCCGTCGAAACCGCATCAAAGCCGATGTACGCGAAAAAGATATACGCGGCCGCGCTGCTGATCCCGCCCATCCCATAAGGCGCGAACGGCGTCCAATGGTACGGATGCACATAGAACGCGCCGACCACGATGACCACAGCGACTGCGGTGAGTTTTATCGCAACGATGACTGAGTTGAGACGCGCGCTCTCGGAAATGCCGACATAGAGGACCGACGTGATCAGCAGAACGATGATGAGCGCGGGCAGGTCGATGATCGCGCCGGGCACGCTCCCCGGAGCATGCGTGAAAGCCACCGGCAGATTTATCCCGAGTCCTCCGAGGATGACGCGGAAGTAGCCTGACCATCCGACTGCGACCGCCGCGGCGCCGACCGCATACTCCAGCACCAGATCCCATCCGATGATCCATGCGACCAGCTCGCCCATGGTGGCGTAGGAGTATGAGTACGCGCTGCCCGCGACGGGGATCATCGCGGCGAACTCCGCATAGCATAGCGCCGCCATCGTGCATGCAGTGCCCGCCAGCACGAACGATGCGATGAGTCCGGGACCGGCCTGACGCGCACCGACTCCTGTCATCACGAAAATTCCGGCGCCGACGATCGCGCCGATCCCGAGCAGCGTCAGGTCGAGCGCCCCGAGCGCGCGCTTGAGCCCGCCCGCGTGCGTCTCGGCATCGGACCTCAGAGTCGCGGCTGGCTTGCGGCGAAAGAGTTGCTCGCTCAGGGAGTTCCCGCTAGTTGTCGTCACTTCCCCTCCTCAAAAGGCATTCCCTGCTCTGTCCTTCTCCAGTGAGTCAGGCGCGCGTTCTTTTGTCATTCTGAAGCAAGCCCGAAGGGCGTCGCTGAAGAATCTCGGGAGAGGTTCGCTCTGGATTGTCACTTCAGCATCCGCATGGTGACCATGAACGCGTGGCGCCCGCGAGGCCGGTACTCGCGTGCTGAAGTGACACTCGATGCATAGGCGCATCCGAGATTCTTCGGCAGCGCGCTGCGCGCTCACCTCAGAATGACAAGTGGCGGTTTTTTGCGCGCGAACAATCACCAGGATTGATAGCCGCCATCGACCGAGAGGACCGTCCCCGTAACATAGCTCGATGCGGGACTCGCAAGGAAAATCACCGCGCCACGCAATTCCTCCGGTTGGCCGAGCCGTCCCATCGGCGTGAACAGCTCCATGCGCTCTTTGTTGCCGCCTTTTGCGATGCCGCCCTCGGTCGCTTCGGTCGGAATCCATCCGGGCGCGATCGCATTGACCAGGATGTTGTGCGGCGCCCATTCGACCGCGAGGCTGGCGCGTGAGATTCGCGAGGCCCGCCTTGGTGGCGCAGTATGCTGACAAACGGTAGACCGAACTCGCGACGCCCGCGTAAATCGAAACCATATTGATGATGCGTCCGGGCTTGCGCGTTTCGATGAGCCGACGCGCGACGCGCTGCGAGAGAAGCATCGGTGCGGTCAGGTTCACTGCGAGCGCGGTGTCCCACGCTTCGCGCTTGAAATTTTCGGCGCGTCCGGTCGGCGACACCCCCGCATTGTTGATGAGGATATCGACGTCGCCGAGTTTGTCGCGCGCGGTTTCGATCGCGCGATCGATGTCCGCTTCGATGGCCACGTCGGCGCCGATGCCTAACGCGCGGACGCCGTACTTCTTGGCGAGTTCATCGGCGAGCTTCTCGCATCGATCCGCGCGGCGCGCGACCAGCACCACATCGGCGCCCGCGAGCGCGAGCGCATGCGCGCATTCGACGCCCAGTCCCGATGACGCGCCGGTGACCAGACCAATGTGGCTGCTGAGTCCGAACAGTGATTGGAGGGAATCCATGTCAGTCGCCGAAAACTTCGGCGGCGGCTTCGGAAGCCGCCGAGACCGTGCGATCGATATCCGCGCGAGTGATTCCGTAATGGGTGACGGCGCGAAACGCAGTGCCCTCGCGCGCCGAGATCAACACGCCGCGATCTTTCATCGCGTTGGCGAAACGTCCTGCACTGGTCGCATCCCCATCGATGTCGAAATGAACCATGTTGGTCCGCTGCGCCACTGGCCGAATGTTGATTCCCGCGACCAGCGTGAGTCCCTGCGCGAGCGCGCGCGCGTTCTGATGATCCTCTGCGAGGCGATCGACCATCGTGTCGAGCGCGACCAAACCGGCCGCCGCGATGATGCCCGCCTGGCGCATCCCGCCGCCCAGCAGCTTGCGGATGCGATGCGCACGTCCGATGAAATCCTTGCTGCCGCACAGCACCGACCCGACCGGACACGCGAGCCCCTTCGACAGGCAAAAGGTGACAGTGTCCGGATACGATGCGATTTCTTTCGCGGAGGTCTCCAGCGCGATCGCGGCATTGAAGATTCGCGCGCCATCCAGATGCATCGGGAGCGAGCGGCGATTCGCAAGCTCGCGCACCTCGGCCAGATGCGAAAGTTTCACCGGCGATCCGCCGCATCGATTGTGGGTGTTTTCGAGCACTACCAGCGAGGGCATCGCGAAGTGATCATCCATCGGCGTGAGGATCTCGGCCCTGAGCGCATCGAGGTCGAGATCGCCGCTGTCGCCGTTGCGAATCGGCGCGAGCATGATGCCGCCCAGCACCGATGGCCCACCGGCTTCGTAGCAGTACGTATGCGATTGGTCGCCGACGATCGCCTTGGTGCCGCGCGCGCAATGCGTCAAGATCGCGATGAGATTTCCCATCGTGCCGCTGGAGACCAGCAGGCCCGCCTCCTTGCCCATCAGCGCGGCAGCGGTTTGCTCGAGGCGGTTAACGCTGGGATCTTCGCCGTAGACATCGTCGCCCAGCTCCGCACGCGCGATCGCCTCGCGCATCGCGGGCGTGGGGAGCGTTACTGTGTCACTGCGAAGGTCAATCAAACTTACAAACCGCGCTCGCTCGGGCGCTACTGCGGAGGATAAACCGGCGAGACGTTTCCGTTGCTGACGTTGACCTGCTGAACCGAATTCTCCGTGGTATCGGAGAAATAGACAATCTTGCCGTCCTTGCTGATGGTGCATCCCGAGCCGATATGGCCGTTGACGAGCGTCACCTTGCTGACCGTGCCGGTCGCGATATCGATCTTGCGAACCGCGTGATTGTCCGCATCGAGGACGTAGAGCGCGGTGCCGTCGGTCGTCATCGCGCCGGGATTGTTGAATTGCGCTTCAGTGGCGGCGCCGTCCTTATCACCCTCCTCGCCGGTACCGGCGAAGGTCGAAGTGGTCATCGACGAGAGATCGATCTTGCGGATGATGTCGTCGCCGGTATCGGAGACATAAACGAATTTGCCGTCGGTCGCGATCCCGCGCGGGCGGGTGAATGACGACTTGTTCGGCGGTCCATCGGCCTTGCCCTCGGTCTGCGCCTGTCCCGCGATGGTTTTCACCACGAAGTCGGGAACTGAAATCATCCTGACGGTGTCGTTGTTGCTGTCGGTGAGGAATATCCGGCTCCCGTTGGGATCGGCGGCAAGCTGGGTGGGCAGATTGAAATGCGCGGCGGCACCTTTGCCGTCATCAGTGCCGGCGATATTCGCCGTTCCGGCCACGGTCGTGACCGCCCCGCTCGATACGTTGACCTGGCGAATGGTCGAATTGTTGGTATCGCTTACGTACAGATTGCTTCCGATCAGCGCGAGGCCGCCCGGACTGCTGAACATCGCCGATGCTCCGGTGCCGTCGATGGTGCCTTCTTTGAAGAGCTGCCCGGCGACCAGTGCGATCGAATGCCCCGCGAGATCGATTCTATCCACGGTGTTGTTGCGGCTGTTCGCGACGTACAGCGTGACGCCATCGGTCGCTAGGCCGGCGGGAAAGTCCAGCCGCGGCCCACTCTGCGCGGCACCGGTTTCCTGCGCGCTCGAGGCGCCGGGCAATCCCACCACCGCGGCCAATGCGCATCCAAACAGAGCCGTCCCGATACGCCGAATGTTGTTGGACATCCTACCCCCTCGCTCAACGCGAACTCATGTTTGATGTTAGACCCTGCTCAGGCCGCGAAAATTGCCTTCACGATTTCGTCGATGGCGCGCTTGCTGTCGTTCTCATCGGTCAGCGACCAAGTCACCGCGACGGTGGCCGCGCGCCGCGGCGTGATGCCCTGCTGAATCAACTCGCCCGCGTAGATCAGCAGGCGCGTCGACACCCCTTCCTCCAGCCCCGAGGCCTTCAGATGGCGCACCTTCTCGCCGAGCACCGCAAGCTGCATCGCCATGTCCCTATCGACGCCCGACTCATGCGCGACGATCTCGACTTCCTTGTCCGCCGGCGGATAGTTGAACTCGATCGTGATGAAGCGCTGGCGCGTCGAATGCTTCAGGTTCTTCTGGATGCTCTGATAGCCGGGATTGTACGAAATCACCAGCAAAAAGCCCGCATGCGCCTCCAGCGTCTCGCCGCGCTTCTCGATCGGCAGCAGGCGGCGATGGTCCGACAGCGGGTGGATGAGCACCGTGGTGTCCTTGCGCGCCTCGACGATTTCGTCGAGGTAGCATAGCGCGCCGCGCCGCACCGCCTGCGTCAGGGGGCCATCGACCCACACCGTCTCGTCGGCCTGGATCAGGAAGCGGCCGACGAGGTCGCTGCCGGTCAGGTCCTCATGGCATGCGACCGTGATGAGCTCATTGGGGCCGTTTTCGAGCGCCGACAGCCGATGCGCCATATGCTCGACGAAGCGGGTCTTGCCACATCCGGTGGGGCCCTTGAGCAGAATCGGCAGGCGCGCCTTGTACGCGGCTTCGAAGATTTCGACCTCATCGGCGATCGGCAGGTAATACGGCGCATGATGGGGGTCGAGGTGTTTGACCTCGGGGCCCTCGGTGGTCTGGGAACGAGTATCGAATTTCTTCAGTTCAATCGCCATTTGTTACCTGCTACGTGCACGCTAGCGAGATGTGAGCGCGATTCTAAGAGAGCATGGCCTCAATGTTCAAGCGCGAAGAAGAGCAGAGAAAACCACAGAGGCACGGAGACACAGAGATAGGACACAAAGAAGATGCTGCCCGCCGACGGGCCTGATCACAAAAGTCCTGACAGCGCCGCTTCGGCGCGCATCCGATTTCTTCTCAGTGTCTCTGTGCCTCTGTGGTATGCCTGGTTTTCTCAGATTTTCGCTTTCGGATACCGCGCCCTCATCCATGCCGCGAACTTGTCCGGCGCCTGCATCGTCGATAGGCGTCCCTGCCGAATCAGCGCCCAGTCATCGAATTTGTGCGTGGCCTTGATATCGGCGAGGGAGACCGGCGGCTCCAGCCTCGCATCGAATTCCAGATCGACGATGGCGGATTTCGGATTCTTGGGATCATCGCGCGGCTCGGACCGGATGGTGGCCATCCCGACGATGCTGGATATCCCGCCGCTATGATAGATGAAGACGCGGTCACCCGGCCGCATCGCGCGGATGGCGCGAACAGCTTGGGCATTGGCCACCCCGTCCCATGCGGTGCGATGGTCCCGCTCGAGGTCATCGATGGAGTAGGTATCGGGGTCCGTTTTGGCAAGGAAGTAGGGCATTGTCGGTGGGCCTCCGGCGATAAATTAGCATCGCACGGCCATCGGGGTCTCGCTCCGGAACTCTCCTCTCCCGCGTCGGTCCGAGGGGTCTACTCGAAGCTTCGGGAATCTCACTAGGATCAAGCTATGGCAGGCGAAATGAGAAGAAGAAATATTATCTCGATCTTCTGACCGACCTCGTATTTAGAATCGATTGAAGGCGTACATCATCCCAAAGAAGGACCCTGCCGCCGACGTTTGTGATAGCTCGTACGTCGCCATCCTGTGAGACAACGAATCCTACGCTGTCTGGATCTTTTGCGCAGTGTCGAATCATTGAGCGATGTCTAGTTCCATAATGGTTCATGTCAATCGACCTAGTCTTTTTGGCCGAACTGTCCAAGGCAGTCATTACCGCTTTCGGCTCTTCGCCCGTGGTGATTTCTACTCCAAATCCTCGTACCGAGAGATCCGGGTTCATCCAGATCAGTCCATCGACACGCGACAAAGAGGCTATGAACCGAATGCAGCCAGTGATTTCATTTCGGGTGTCGTCCAAATCGTTTTCTGTTACAGCATCGTCTAGGTACAGACTAACGGGGATTTGCTCTTCATCCTCGTCAAGGAGTTGGTGGATTTCGTCGGAAAAGGTGGTGTTCTCCACTAGCAGGGCTCCTCCTCGAAGGAGGGCCTTAGCAAGGCGATCATATCGAAGCGAATACTTCGATTTTAGGCCGATCTTATTGTTGCTGATCAGAACGGCGCCGCCGTGGCCGTAGCGCCTAATACCGATTAGAATCCTGCACAGAGCAGAAATCCACATGTCTTCAAGACTCTCATTCCAGTGGTCTCGTAAACGATACTGATCCCCAACCTTCTCTGCGATCTGGATCTGAAATTGCCGAATTGAAGTCAGAAGCTTGTCGTGAATCGGCCCGTTTTCCATTACCCGTCGCTGCTTGGTGACCAGCCGGTTCTGCCTAAAGAGCTCCGAGCAAGACATAGCGTCTATAGACGGCCACGTCGCCCAGTCCTTCGATAACGGCTTGAAAGATGCCTGGGATCTCTACGCCCGTATCGGTTTCCTTCATGACATAGGTGTTGTAGTGAACGCTTTGATCAATTAACCCCCAAATTTGTAGTTTCCCGTCAGAATCCGTGTCAACAGCAAGAGTTGACGCCCATGGATCAACCGCTTTCGATAGCTTCACGAGGTTTCGGACATTAAACGGTATCGGGCCACTCAACGCAAAATGGCTCCATCTGTCCTGCGGGATTCGTTCCGGAGGTTTCGGATCAAGGTTGGAACGATCGAGGAAAGCGATACGACAAGCGATTCTTTCGGATTCTTCGCTCTTCAAACTGGCAAAGTACAAAGTTTCAAAAAGAGTGGCCAGAACACCGACTGCCGGAGTTGCCTTAGTTGTATTGAGCTGTGAGTGAACGTGAGCAGCGAGATCCTTCGGGTATTTGGCAGCCATCCGCTTAGTATAATACCGCTCCAGACCTAGTATTATACAGCGTGATTCGTTAGTGGAAATGTCCTAACAGCTAGGTCAATGCCGAGCCAAAGCGAGGAGAACTTTCGGGCGAATCGCTGCGCGGAGGTCCCTCGACTCGGGCAGCCTCGCTCAGGATGACGGAAAAAGAAAAGGCGCGGCACCAGAGTTACGGCCGCATCTGCTCCGCTGAGAACTCATCGAGGCTGGGATAGTTGCGGATTTCGCGCGCGCGATTGTTCTTGCCCAGCATCGTTCCATCGATGCGCCGCTGCAGGAATTCCACCAGTTCATCAAACCGTGCGCGCGGCACGAAGTACGTCGGCGCCTTAAATTTTCGCTCGATGGCCATAAAGATCGCCGCATAACTGAAAGGAACCGGGCCACTGTAAAAATCCGGCTCCATCTGGCGGCATCGATGATAGCGTTCAACCAGGTAACTGACGTACGCGCGCTCCACCAGATCGCTGCCGATCGTGCCGGCGGGATACGCAGGATCTTCTGTCGTTCGAGTAGAATGGCGCCTGCGGATAGCAGCGTTCGCAACGAGGTTCGCACCGTTGGTGTTCGTGCCTTTCTGCGCACGTCGGACAGTGTTGCTCTTCATCATTTCTTTCTCGCTGCCGCGAGCACTTCGCGAAGAACCAGAGCCAGATCTTTCCTCACCGCCGCGACGAACTCCTGGGTGTCGTCGGTACGTCGAATACAGGGCGGTTCGCCCGAACTTCTCTCTAAAACGCATGACCTGCTTCTCTTCGCGCTTGTCAGCTGACGTTGCGACCGTTGCCAATCGTTGTGAGAAGTATACCATCACCTTCTTGCCACGTCGTATGGCGCGCTCGATCTCCTCCACCGTTCCCGAGGACGCCTTGCCGGTCGGAGTCCCGAATCGCTTCCAGAAGATCGCGAGTACGATATCAGCGCGATCGGCGAACTGTCGATTAATCAATGCCTGCGGGCGTTTTCCGGTTTCGGGTCACGCGCTTTGGCGGCGGGGCTCCCCTTGCGCGCGTAGAGCTCGATGAAATCGGCCTCGCAGTCAAGCGGACCCCATTCGCCACTACCGGAAGACATCCGATCTTTTTTCCATCAGCACCTGGGCCGCATCCGCGAGCGGAGTCTCGGGGGTCGTCGTAGTCGGCTCCGTCGTCATCACTTCTTTCACCAGAAGCGTTTCGAGGAGTTTGCGGCGCGCGTGCTGGCCGTAACCAATCGCCTGCGCCAGCGCCCCGCGAAACAAATCGCGCTGGCTACGATGCCGATGAGTTCCTCACCGTCATCCAACACGGGCAAATGGCGGATGCGCCCGAGATTCATCAGATCGTCCGCCAGGGTAAGTTTTTCGTTGCGTTTGAGCGTCGTAACGTTCGCCGTCATCACATCTTTAACCGTCATTTCCATCATCGGGCTCCTCGATGGCGGAAGCATCGCAGAACGGCAACCGCGAGGGGCGTTTCGGGGTTCGGGAATCCTCGACGGCGCTTACTGTCCGCTGCCCTGCGCGGCGGCCTCGACGCGATAGCCGACGCGCTCGTGGCGCGCGCGGATGCGGCCGCCCGCGAAGTAGTGATACAGCAAGAATCAGGTCGAAGAAGATCACCGCGCCCCATACGCCATACGCGCCCGAGGACGACAGCAGCTTCAAATCGATGATGCTGCGCGCGAGGCCGAAGCCGACGATCCACGCATCGAAGCTCATGCAGATGCGGCGGAAAGTTTCGCCGCGCATGAAGCGAACATGTAACATCCGAGCGGGAGCCCGATCAGCACGGCCGGCGCGATCGGCGCGACGAGGTGGACGCTCTTCGCGCTGAACAGCCCGAGGAAGCCGTAGGCGATCGAGGTGAGCGTCGTCTCGACCACGCGCACGGTTCCGAGCGCGGCGCGGAATTCCTCTTTGTCGAGGCCCTGGTTGTTGAACATCATCGCGAGCGGTGGTCCCGAGATAGTGGTGGTCGAGTAGAGCAGTGCCGACGCCGACGCCGAGCGGTACGCCCGCGGCGGTTCGGCATGAATCGGGCGGCGGAAGCCCGCGGCCTGCATCAGGATGATCGGCAGCAGGACGATGTAGGTGCAGAACTTCAGAGGCCTGGATTAGCGGTGTTCAGCACATAGCTGCCAATCAGAATGCCGGGAAGCAGGCCGATGACGATGGGCATCGCGCGCTTGCGCACCACCGCGAGGCTGCCGCGATTGAGGACTACGACCCATGTATTGATAGCGAGTTCGACCAGCACTAGCGCCGGACTCAGCATCTTATTGGGGAAGAAGAGCAGCGCGACCGGGTACAGTCAGCGAGGAGAAACCATAGCCGATGGCGCCGTTGACGGTCGCCGCAAAAAGGGCAACGACGAAAAGGACAATTTCGCCGTTCCAAGGTGAAACACCGGCGGCTTCTCCAAATAGATTACTTAATATTCGGTAAGTAATATACAATGGCTAGCTGAGCGATGCAAGGGATGGCCTACTGATTCAATAGACAATACGGAGATACTAGGTCAAGTGCGCGCGAGGACGTAGCTCGAGCCCTCGCGCGTGTCGCGAACGTCGTAACCGCGCTCCTCCAGTTCCTTGCGAAGCTCATCGGAGCGCCTGAAATTCTTGTCGCGCCGCGCCGCCGCACGATCCTCGATGAGCTTCGCGATCTCGGGCGGGAATTCCGCCTTGCGCGAGGCCTGCCCAGCCTCGCGGATCCCATCGACATCGAGGCCGACCACCGAATCGAGCGCACGAATGGTATTCCAGATGCGATGGTCATTGCGCCGATACGCCTCGCCGATCAGGTCGAGCACGACGGCGAGCGCCTGCGCAGTATTGAGGTCGTTGTTGATGGCCTCGTTGAAGCGCTCGCGATACTCGCTCGCCCACGCGGAATCTTCCGGTGCTTTCGCGAGGTCATCGCGCACGCCGCGCACAAACTCCGCAATGTAATCGTAATTCTTCTGCGCCGACTGGATGCCGTCGCTCAGCACCAGTTCGGATCGATACTTCGCGCCGAAGCATAGCAAGCCGAAACGCCATGGGATTCAGCCCCGCGCCGATGATGTCGTCGAGCACGGGAAACTTGCCCGAGCTTTTGCTGATCTTGGTGCCGGCGCGCTCGACCAGGAACGCATTATGGACGAAGTAGCGCACGAACGGATGGCCGGTCGCGCTTTCCGATTGCGCGATCTCGTTCTCATGATGCACCGGGATGTGATCGGTGCCGCCGGTGTGGATGTCGAGGGTCTCGCCGAGGTACTTCATCGACATCGCGGAGCACTCGATATGCCATCCGGGATAGCCGCGTCCCCATGGGCTGTCCCATTGCATCAGATGGCCGGGCTTGGCGAGCACCCATAGCGCGAAGTCGTGCGGGCTCTTCTTGTCCGGCGAATGCTCGAGGCGCTGCGCCGACGCCTGCTCATCAAGGCTCTGGCGCGACAGACGTCCCATCCCGCTCGGGCCCGCGCCATTTCTCGACATCGAAGTAGACGCCGCTCGGCTGTAGGATACGCATAACCATGCTCGATGATGCGCTCGGTCAGCGCGATCATCTCAGCGATGTGATCGGTCGCGCGGCTGAGCACCTCGGGGCGCTGAATCTTGAGCAGGTCCATATCGCGCAGGAACAGCCCGAGGTAGTAGTCGGCGATTTCGCGCGGCGATTTATGCTCGGCGCGCGCGGTCTTCTCGATTTTGTCCTCGCCCGCGTCGGCATCATCGGTCATATGGCCGACATCGGTGACGTTCATGACGTGCTTGACGCGATAGCCGTTGAACTTGAGCGCGCGCTCGAGACGTATCGACGAAAAGATATGCGCGCATGTTGCCCAGATGGGGCGGCAGATACACGGTCGGCCCGCATGAGTAGATGGCTGACCTCGGGCGGATGCTGCGGATCGAACTCCTCGACGCTGCGGCTAAGGGTATTGAAGATGTGAAATGGCTTCACCCCTTGAAGATACCAGCTTGGGGCGAAGCGGAAGAAAATACGCTCGCGAGTTGGAGCGCGCCTCAGGCGAACTTCAGAAGGTCACGGAGAGCGGGTTCGGGCGCTGGCTCGGCGTGGCCGGTTCCGATGAGTCATCAGGGTCCGAGATCGGCAAAGAATCCGAGGAATCGGATGAACCCGAGGATCCCGACGACGATGAACTCGACGACGCGTTGGGGCCCGTTCCGCTTCGGCGTCCGCTGCCACCGATGCCGCGTCCGTAGCTGAGGGTGGTGGTGATTTCGGAGCGCTCCTTGGGCGCCATCGTATGCTGCGCCTCGCTCCATGAGGCCAGCTTGCCGTCGACAAATTTCAGGTCCTCGAAGGTTCCGGCGTCGCCCTCCTTGGCGGAGGTGTAGAGCAGTTCGGCGGTTACGTCATTGCTGTTGGCGTGCTTCGCATAGCTCCAGATTTCGGTGGTGTCGTTGGGTTTTTCCTCGATATCGGGTTCGCCGAACTGCTTCGCAACCTGGGCCTGCGTCATGCCTGATTGCAGTTGAGCATCCATCTTCGCCGCGCGATGTTCGGAGGCAGCTTGGTAGGCGAGGCCGCATCCGCTGACAGCGATCATCATAACAAGCGATGCGATAAACAATGCGGCAGAGCCGTGCGCCCGAAGCATATCTACATACCCCGACTGGAATTGGCGCCAGGTGGTTGAAGCGCAGATATCGATGCGTCCCGATAAATATTGATGACTATTCAGGTACGCCGGCCACGCGCGATGGTTACGGCGAATTTTCGGCGGGCTCAGGGAGGCCCTTCGTATTCCTGGCCGAGGGCGCCAACGATGCTGACGATGATGTTGTTACTTAAAATGGGGTATTGGCCGCCGCAACATGCCGGCCATCCGGTGGCAACCAGAGTGCCGGATGCCCAAGGACGTTCGAACTCCGGAGATAGCGCATTGGCTTCGATTGCTGTCCATCCGTAAATTGTCTCAACGTCGTCGGGGAGCGAGCCCGGGCCGAAGACGCAAAACCATCCCTCGAACCCGATTGAGTAAACGCCGTCGCTGGTGGTGCCGGTTCCGCTGGCTGGAAGGCATCCCGGCGGCAGGCCAGCCCCTCCCCCAGATTGCAGAGCAGAAACTTCAGATTGCAGATTCTCAACCTTGGATTGCAGATCCTGAATTTCCTGATCGATGCTTGGTATTTTCGGACCACTGCCCTTGCGCAGGGTGAGCGGCTTCGCAATGACGGAATCGCCATCGGCGGCGGCCGGCAGCACCGGAACCTCCACGTCCAGGACGAAATTGAGATTCTGCACACTCTGTCCGATGACGCCGGACACGCTCCCGCTCAATTGTTCGTCACACAAGGTTGCGGAACAGTTTCTTAGGGAAATCAGTCCCGACCCCTCGAGGTTCATGCTGGGAGTGTTCTGCGCCAGCGCGGATGATGCGATCGTCACCGCCAAGAGCAATGCTGAAATAAAACGCTTTCGACCGAACATCATTCTCCCCCACGCGCGGACAGTCAGCTAGTCATATTCTCTGTGTCCGCTGGTGCGAGGAGTATCACATCCGAGGCGGGTTGAAAAATTCGGGAAGTTGGCCGCGTTCGGGGTGGCGAGCGCTACTGCTCGGCGACGCAACAGCTCTGGATCTCGGTCTGCGCAACGTCGTGGTCAATCGGATTGAGATGTGGATGGCCGGTCAGGATGCCAGGAGGCATCTCCTCGCGGATGTAGTGCACAGGCGCGTCCGGATAAATATCCACCTCATCGGCGTTTTCGGTTGATTCGACGCTGCACTTCACTTTGCCGGCCGGTACCACGAATGCGTGATAGCCACCGGGCCCGATCCTCGCGCTCTCATCGCCGCACGTTACCGCAGGCTTCAACAACGAACCGAAATAGCTATAGGGGCGATAGACGTAGATCACCTGCTCATTCGATCGTGGCTGCGCTTTTTCGAAGGGTGTGCCCTGCACCGCGCATCCGGTCGCTGCGAGGGTGAGCGAGACAATAAGAACGATCGACAGCCACCGAATCATTCGGGAAGGGCAGGCGGAGGAGCCGCGGCCGAATGTGTGACCCGGTCCGCATCGGCATACAACTTCTGCTCGATTCGCTTGCGTACCGCGTCGCGCGCCGCCCGCTCCAGCTCGGAGTGCTTGGGCTCCGAATACACATTGTATGATTTGGAAACCCGCGCTTTGGCGGTGTAGTCGGCAATGGTGCGATTACCTTCCGAAATCGTGAGCGTCGCTGACGCGGTCACTGCGTAGTCACCGAGTGGAGCTCCCAGATATGTAACCGGATCGAAAGCGGTGACGATGGTGGGAATGTGGTACTCGTCGTGGGTCAGTTCCTCGCGATAGGTAAACGTCAGCGGCGCATCTTTCGCCAGAGCATTGGCTACCGCCGGCGGAAGCTCGGTCGGATCGCCCTCGACGGAGACGTCCTTTATAAGGGAGGGCCCGCACCGATGCGGTTGGATGCGCATCGCCAGTCGACGCATTCGTAACGCCGGCCTGCGGATTCGCGGAGCCTATCTGGGGCTGTGGATCGTCAATCTGCGGCGTGACGACATAGGGCTGTTGCGTCACGCATCCTGCGACCGAAACCGCAAGCAACAACGCAATCGAAATCAACCTACATCTCATCGACGTGATACGAACGTCAGTGATGTTCGGCGCCCTCGCGCAACCGGCCCGAGGCGTCGCGCTGATAGCGGCTGGCCGCGATGCGTTTGTACTGGCGCTCCGCCAGCCATGCGTAGCCGGGGATGTACCATGCATAGGCGAGCCATCCCTTGATGCCGGGCTGGCGGCGCAGAATTTCGTTGATCGCGCGGGCTCCGCGATAGACCATCCCTTGATCGTCGACCGCATGGAGCTCCTCGAGGAGATCCTTCATCTCGAGTTCGGGAAACTTCGCGCGCACCTCCGGACTTTGCAAATCGATCGGCTCGAGCTTGCCCGATGAATCGAACTTCTCGATCGCCTTCATGCTGGTCTGGCACATCTCGCATCCGCCGTCGTAAAGAATCGCGAGCATGCCGCGAGTGGCCTTGCCGTCGGATGCGCCTTGGCCGTTGGCGGAGCCTTGGCCGTTGGCGGAGCTTTGGGATGACGCCTGCGTGGGCTCCATCGATGATTTAGCGGCGCGAGAGCCGCGGATTTTCTGCGACGCGGCGCGCCTTTAGGGTTTCGGTGTAGATTCGCCATTCGTAGCCGTCGACTAACGATTTCCAACTCGCCTCGACCGCGTCGGACGACTTCGCGATGGTGGTCCAGCTCTGGATGCCGTCGGAAAACTTTTTTACCGACACCACTTCGGCCTCGGTCGATTCGCCGCTGCCGTGGGTGTAGGTCTCGGTGACCTTGATAATCGCGACCGACGGAAAATACTTGAGCAGGGCCTTGCGCAGCGCGGTATCGAGCGCATTGACGACGCCGACGCCGCGGGCGGCTTCGGTCTCCTCGAGGTCGCCGACCCGGATCACGATGGTCGCGTCGACGGTCAGCTTGCCGTCGTAGAAGTCGTCGATGATGCGGCGCCGGATCACTTCAAACGGGGGTTCGTATGCGGTCGAGGTCCGGAATTCTCTAAGCTCGCGCGACGCCTGCGGGATTTCGGCATCGTAAAAACTGCTCTGTCTGTCCGTGTTCATGGACGCGCACCCTTGGGAGATTATTTCGCCGCTTCTCAACCTGTTGCAAGCCGGGCCTGTTCATACGCCTGCTTGCGTCACGCGGGGTTGTTCGCTCCTGATTTTGAGGGCTATTCCAAATTTGCGCCTGCTAATCAAAGATTGATTATGGGTTCGTGCCTGCCGCCCACTCCTCAAGCATCCACTCGTCGTCTCGATGTATTTATAATCCTACTTTTTGTAATAGCGACGGTGGTCGGAACGGCGCGGGCACAAAACGCCGCCGCCGGTCCCGCAACTGCGACGACGCCGGAACACGCGCTGCGCATCCCGCTCACTATCGACTATCTCGCGCTCGGCGCGGCGCTGAAGCAGCAGCTCTACACCGATCACGGCCGCGCACCGATCTGGAACGGCGATGATCGATGCCAGTATCTGTATGCCGAAAATCCGCGCTTCGCGCGCGCGGGCGACAACGTCAAACTCGAGACCGACGGCAGCCTGATGCTTGGCGTGATGATGGGTGCGAACTGCGTCAGCCCGATTGTATGGAACGGAATCATCGAGGCGGACGCCGCGCCGTACATCGCGCCGCACCTGCAGCTCAAGTTTCGCGTTACCGATATCAACCTGCTCGACTTCAATCATCAGAAGACGCTGATCGCCGGCAAGGGCTTCGATCTCGTCAAGCAGAACTTCATCCCGCAGCTCGAAACGTTCACGTTCGATCTCAGTCCCGCCTTTCAGCAGTTCGAGGAACTGGTGAAAGCGGGCGCGCCGCCGGAGGTCGCGGACCGCGTAGCCCGGACCCTCGCGACGCTCCGCGCGGAGCCCCAACTGCTCGCTGCCGATGACGGCCTGCGCGCGACCATCGATCTCACCGTGCCGGAGTTCGCGCCGATTCCCCCCACGGCGTCCGCGTCGGCGCAATTGACGCCGCAGGAACTCGCCGCGTTCGAGCAGAAAATAGATCAATGGGATTCGTTCCTGGTCTTCGCGATCAAGCAGATGGGCGAAACGTCCGGCACCGATCAGCAATTGCGCGACGACCTGCTCGCACTGCTACTCGACAGCCGCCATCGCCTGGTCGAAGCGCTTGCCAATCCGCAATCGGGCGGTCCCGATCCGATTCGTCTGCTCTTCCTCGACGAATGGCAGAGGCTCGGCGAAGTCATCCGCGAGGCGTCACGTCGCGGCACGCTCGGAAGTCAATCGCTGCAGTTCCTGTCGTTCATGTCGGCGGGCGACGCGCTGTTCGCGCTCGACCAGGCCGCGCCGGCGCTCGGAATGAGAATCTCGTCCGAAGACCTGCGGCGCCTCGCACACATGATCGGACCGACCACGGCAAATCCCCTCGGGTTCAGCTTCGAGGAGGATCCGGAGCTGCGCAAAATGTTTCATGTGAGGGAGCCGCTCTCCTCCGAGGGTCCGCTCGATACCGAAAGCAACATCGTGGCGACGCCGACCATGATTCCCTCGACCAGCGCGTCCCCAATGCCGATCGCGACTCTTTCGACCAGCGCCTCACCGTCGCCGCCCGCGCCAGCCGCCCCGCAGGTACCGATGCACTCAATCGCGCCGGGTTTGTCGGAGGGAGATTTGCCCACCGAGTTAGTGTCGCCAACCATGCCATCGACGCCGGCCGGTTCCGCGACCTCGGGCGCGCCTGCGGTTCCATCGCCCTCGATGGTCGCACCGACGCCGGCGCCGATATCATTGTTGGAACTTCCGTTATGGCTATTGACGCCCGGCGAGGCAGACGCCGCGCAATCCGCCGCGAAAATCGATCCGATCGCGAAACTGCAGGTCCTCGCGAAGAAGCTTAAGCGCACGGTGGTTAGTCCGGGCAACGCGGCAGAGTATCGCGGCGACTACGATGAGCTTTTGCGATATGGCGCACAACATGAGATCAGCGATGAAAACCTCGACTATCGATTCCGCGCGCTCTACCTGCGGATGGTAAAAGCTACTGCGTGGCAGGAGAGTTGCTGGCGTCAGTTCGTGCTCGACCGCAATCGCGTGACGTACCTCGAATCGTCGACCCACGACCTCGGCCTGATGCAGGTCAACAAGTACGTATGGCGCGGGTTTTACAATATCGAGCGGCTCGAATGGGACGTGCTGTACAACGCCAGCGCCGGGATGGAAATCCTCGCGCGGCTGCTCGATGACCTCGAGCTCAAGCGCGGCGCTTTTACGGCCTCCAACCCCGACGAGCTCGCGCGCTCGATCTACGCGGCCTACAACGGCGGCCCGGGTTCCTATCGGCGATGGCGCACGCGCGAGGCCAAGCCGATTCGTGCGATCGATAATTCATTCTGGGCGAAGTACCAGTCGGTGCTGCAAGGCCATCAGATCGACATCCTCAGTTGCGCCGAGGAGTGGGGCTCGCAGCATTAGAAGATGCCACCGAGCTGCGTCCATTTGCGCGCAGCGAGGTTTTGCTTGACCTCGTCGATGTAGTTCAGCGCGCCTTTGTCATACCATCCGCCGCTGAACCAGTTGCCGATACATCCCCACGCCGCAGCGTCGGGATCGGAAGTCGGATACATCGGATACGGCGGCAGCGGCGTGCGCTCGCTGAGATAATGGACATCACCATTGACGCACGCGCGATGATACGCGGCCCGGAAATCAGCATTGAAGGGAGTGGAGTCGCGCGCCTCCGGCCAGGTGTTGTAGTCGAACACCTTCACTTGCAGGATGCCGTAGGACTGCTTGCATGAGGTCCCGTCCCATCCGTTCCACGCGCCCGCATGACACTGGTTGGGATCGTTGCGCTCGTCGCCGGCGGCGGTCTGCTTCCACTTGCTTTCGGTCCACGCTTGCGCGCGAAAGAGATCCTCGTCGATTCCCCATTTGCAGGCGGCCCAGCGCAGAATCTGATCGGTGGTGCCGGTGAAGTTTCCGTCGACTGCGGCGAAGTCCGATGCGGGCGCCGACGCGCTGAACAGCGGCCGCGCATGAAAGACCGCCAGCTCATCGGCGGTCGGGATCGTCATGTTGGCGGCGCTGTTTTCCGATCGCACCTCGGACGCCGTCGGCGATGACCTAACCCACGCGGCGCATTGCGCACCGGAGGGAAGCGGCGCGCCCGGCGGCAGATTGCCGAAGTGCTGCGGGCCGGCCGCGAGCGCGTTCGCCTCCGCTATCGAGAGCGTTAACAACATGATGCTTGCCGCTATGCCCACTATGAACGTTCGTCGTCGGCCCATATCATTCTTATAAAGGGGTTCTTATGGAGCTTTCCCGGGACACCGCCGCCAAGAAGCTCGATCGCAAGCGTTTTCGTCAGGTTCTGCTCTCGATCCCACGCTATGCGCGCGAAGTTTCACACCTCCGCACGCCGCGCCAATTCTACCAGTGGGTCTACTACAAGCTGCCGTATGCGTTCCCGCTGGCCGAATTCCCGTCGCGCGTCAATCTCGAACCCACCAACGATTGCAACCTCGCGTGCAAGCATTGCCCACGGACCTTGAGTGTAACGCATCGCGGACTCGGTTACATGGATCCCGGGCTGTTTCCGAAGATCGCAGCCGAAATCGCGCGGCATCCTGATTGTACGGTGAAGATCGTCGGACTCGGCGAACCCGCGCTGCATCCGCAGCTCGGCGAGCTGATGAATTTGCTCACGCGCCACAAGATCATCGCGTATCTCTATACCAACGGGGAATTGTTCAAGCGCTTTCCCCCCGAGCAGATATGTTCATGGAGCGTGCGCAATCTGACGGTCTCGATCGATGGTCTCGATGCGGCATCCTTCTCGAAAATCAGAGTCGGCGGCGACTATGACGACATCAAGCGCGCGGTTACGGAATTTCATCGCGGGCGCGCGCGGCTGAAGAGTCGCGGACCCGAGGTGGAGATTCGCCACGTCATCTTCCCCAACGAGAGCCCGGCCGACCTCCTGCGCTTTCGCGAGGAATGGCTCGCCATCTCGGATACCGTCAAGTACAACTACCTCTACTACCCGACGCCGCCGACCGGCGAAGTGCGCGATACCAAATGCCGCGACATCCGGCGCGAGTTCTACATTCATTGGAACGGAACGGTGCCGCTGTGCGGATATCAGTATTTGAGCAACACGCGGGAGACGCTGGGCGACATCCGCAATGCCTCGATCGCGGAGCTATGGAACCATCCACGCCTGCGCGAGGTGCGCGAGTATCACAACCAGCGCAACCTCGACCCGGTGCCATTCTGCAAGCTCTGCACCTTCAAGTGATGGTGGGCTGAGGACGGCTATAAAACGATGCGGGCGCCGCATTGCTGCGACGCCCGCATGCTTCCTTCAATCTGCTAAATATTCCTACATGATGAACAGCATTTCCTGATAGGTCGCCAGCGGCCAGAGATCGTCGGCGACCATGCCTTCGAAGTGTCCGCGGTCTTGCGCACCGCGGCCATCGCCGGGATTACCGCATGGCATAGATGCGCCGCGTGTTCGAGCTTGGTCTTGTGCCCATGCGTCAGCCAGCGCCTTCTCGAGCTTCGCGGTGCCGTCCTGCAGGTCCTTCACCAGCCCGGTGATTTTATCCAGCGTGTCCGTATCGAAGGTGTAGCCGACCGCCTTCAGATTGGCGCAGGTGGCCGCCAGCTCGCCCTGGTAGCGGATGGCCGCAGGGAAGATGATCGTCTTCGCCATCTCGATCGCGGTGCGCGCTTCGAGCCCGACGCTGAGGCAGTACTGTTCGATGGTAATCTCCATGCGGCTGTGCAGCTCGCGCGGCGAGAACACGCCGTAGTGCTCGAACAGCTCGGTGGCTTCCTTGCTGCCGAGCACGCGGCAGCGCTTCCACGCATGAGCGCAGGTTCGGCAGGCCGCGCTTTTCGGCTTCCTTATGCCATGCCTCGGTGTAGCCATCGCCGTTGTAAACGATGGCGCCGTGCTCCTTGATGATCTCTTCGAGGAGTTTCTGCACCGCCGTGTTGAACTCCATGCCGCGCCGCAACCGCCTTCTCCAGACGGTCGGCTGCATAGTCGAGCGACTCGGCCATGATCGTGTTCATCGCGATCAGCGGGCTGGCGATCGACTGCGCCGAGCCGACGGCGCGGAACTCGAAACGATTGCCGGTAAAGGCGAAGGGGCTGGTGCGGTTGCGATCGCCGGGGTCTTTCGGGAGCGTCGGCAAGCGTGTCGACGCCGACCATCAGGGTTTCCTTGCCCTTGGAGCTCTTGGCGCCGCCTTTCGCGATCTGATCGAAGATGTCGGTGAGCTGATCGCCGAGGAAGACCGAGATGATCGCCGGCGGGGCTTCGTTGGCGCCGAGGCGATGGTCGTTGGAGGCGGTCGCGACGACGGCGCGCAGCAGCCCGCTCCATCGATGGACCGTACGGATGACCGCCGCGCAGAAGACCAGGAACTGCGCATTGGCGTGCGGCGTGTCGCCCGGGTCGAGCAGATTGCCCTGGGTCGCATTGCCCATCGAGAAGTTGACGTGCTTGCCCGAGCCGTTGATGCCCGGCAAACGGCTTCTCGTGCAGCAGACAGGCCATGCCGTATTTTTCGGCCGCGCGCTTCAGCGTGACCATCATCGATCTGCTGATGGTCGGTCGCGAGGTTGCGAATGCTCGAACACCGGCGCGATTTCGAACTGGCCGGGCGCGACTTCGTTGTGGCGCGTCTTGGCCGGAATTCCGAGCTTGAACAGTTCGCGCTCCGCATCGATCATGAAGGAAAGCACGCGCTCGGGGATGGCGCCGAAGTAGTGATCCTCGAACTCCTGGCCCTTGGGCGGCGGCGCGCCGAACAGCGTCCGGCCGGTGCCCAGCAGATCCGGCCGCGAAAAATAGAAATGGCGATCGATCAGGAAATATTCCTGCTCGGCGCCGGCGTAGGAAACCACGGGCGCGGTCTTCTCATGGCCGAAGAGCTTCAGAACTCGCTGCGCATGCTTGTTCAGCGCCTGCATCGAGCGCAACAGCGGGGTCTTGGTATCGAGCGCCTCGCCGGTCCATGAAATGAACGCGGTCGGGATGCAGAGGGTCTTGCCGTTGCGATTCTCCAGCAGGTAGGCGGGACTGGTCACGTCCCACGCCGTGTAGCCGCGCGCCTCGAAGGTGGTGCGGATACCGCCGCTCGGGAAGCTCGAGGCGTCGGGCTCGCCCTGAATTAGCGTCTTGCCGGAGAACTCGGCAATCGCGCCGCCGTCGTCGTCGGGCGACAGGAAGCTGTCGTGTTTCTCGGCGGTGAATCCGGTCAGCGGATAAAAGACGTGCGCGTAGTGAGTCGCGCCTTTCTGGATCGCCCAGTCCTTCATCGCCGCCGCGACGCTATCGGCGATCGACGGGTCAAGGCTGCGACTCCGGTCTCGATGGTCTGCACCAACGATTTGTAGACCGGCTTGGGAAGCCGGACCTTCATTGCCGCTTTGTTAAAACGTTCGAGCCGTACAACTCGCTGGCCGTGTCGGCCGAGAATGAAACTGGTTCGTGGATGGGATGATAGGTGGTGACGGCCTCGATCGCTGCTAAACGTGCGGAACTGCCGCTCAATATCGTATCCTCCAAAAATGTGAATTAGGCGCAAGGAAATGCCGCAAGGGAAATGCAAAGACCGCGCCCCGCCCCGATCGAGGCAGATCTCAATCGCCAGATGGAGATTCCTCGGGGTGCCGCATCGAGCGATGCCTTGTTTTCGCTCATTCTGCGCGTGAGGTGGGCAGGGAGAAGAGAAACCACAGAGGCACGGAGGCACGAAGGGGGAGAGGAAAAAGATCGATTGGCGACGGCGTGCTAGAATGAAGGCCTGAGATAGCGCGCCTAAATCGAAGCACAATGAATTGCAGAAACGAAACCACTGCGAGCATCGCGAGCAGTGGTCCTGAGGTCCTCGAAGGACCTCGAATGGCACGACGCTCGAATCGCAAAAAAGCAAAAACAAACCCACCACTCGGCATCGCCGAGTAGTGATCCCGAGCCTCCTCGCGAAAGACCTCGAAAGGAACCAGGACCTCGAAGGCACGAGATCGCAAAAACAAACCCATTCGGGATGATGCGTGCGAGCCGAAACTACCAAACGAAGCCAAAAAGTGCTTATAGATGCTGGATTCCTTCATTTAGGATCGCATGATTCGGTGTCCGACAAGTGCAAAAACAAACCCATTCACAGGGCCGGACTGGCTTGGCGGAAGAAGCCAGCAGCATCACACCTATGACTCGCTATCGCGAGCTATCTGATACGCAAGTTGCCACGATCGCTGAATCTGCGCTGAACAGAAAATTCTCGCAACAAGCACGAGTTTCCGCGGTTCAGCGTATCAGCGAGCAAGAGCGGAGGAATCTGATTCTTCGCGCAATCGCCACGGTTGACGGTGAACCCCACGCCATAATAATCAAGGCCGATCGCGCGCTCGACTACGATGCTTCCGCGCCGGATGCCTTCGGAAAATCCGGCTTGGTCAAAGAGTGGATCGCACGGGAGCTGATCGGCGAATTGGAACAAGGAGAAACTGAACTCGGCGCGGCTGCTGGCCGGTGATGCCGAAAGCGGTCTGCTCGTCTTCGCGGACCTCGGCGCCGACGCCGGCTCGATGGTAACGCCGCTTCTTCGAGGAACTTCCGAAGCGGCTGAGGCAGCTCTTACAGCTTACGCGCGAAGCCTCGCCCGCTTGCATACGCGAACGCTCGGGAGCGTGGTGCGTCATCCGGAGATCCTCCGCGCACGTTTTCCGAATGCTCGTGTTCCTTTGCCCATGGGGGCCGAATGGCTCACGCGTGACATGACCGAATTGCCCGCAGTTACGAAGTTACCGGAAGATGAGCTGGCCATCGTTCGCAGCAAATTGATCGATCCCGGGCCGTGGCTCGGTCTGGTGCACGGCGACGGATGCCCCGACAACGTCCTGCTCTCGAGAGGCGACGCGTCGCTCATCGACTACGAGTTTTCGGCGCCCGGCCATGTGCTCCTCGACGCGGTTTATTGGCGAATCGGATTCCCAACCTGTTGGTGCGCGGGCCGCGTGCCGGAAAATGTCGCGGACCGGATCGAGAGGGTTTATCGTCGCGAGCTCGCGGGTGCCCTACCAGAGGCCGCTGACGATTGCGCGTTTTCGTACGAGATGGCCATCGCCACAATTGCGCGGCTCGTCCTCAGCCTACGCGGTCTGAAGCGCGCGCTGGAAAAGGATGAGACCTGGGGCGTCGCCACCACGCGCAGTCGTATCCTGTGGTATCTGCGGGCGACGATCGACGGATGCGAGCGCGCGGGCCACTTCGCAAAAATATCGCAGGCTGCACAGAATTGTTTGGATAGCCTTACTACACAATGGCCCGACACCGCGCCGCTGCCGATGTATCACGCGTTTCGGGAGCGATGATGAGATCTTTTTCCGCAGGGATCGTTCACGAGGATTTGCAGCGGCTTTGCACGCGAGGAAGATCTTCCACGCCCGCGAGGTCGCTGCGGGCGGTTCGCGAACCGCCCCTACAAGGAATATCGGGCACGGCATTTCAAGCACGGCAATTCGACGCCGGCAATCCGGACACAACTGAAAGTGTGTGCTACAAATAAGAGAAAAATATAACCAATTGTTACTAGAGCTTGAGGCAGGCTTCCGCCGCGAGGTGGAACAGTCGCTCCCGGATCTCATGCTTCATCCAGTTGCGATGATCCCATTCGCCGCTCAAGTCGTCGCCGGCGTATAGAATCTGCCCGAACTCGACGCCGCGGAACTTCGCCACCGCGAAGAATGCTGCCGCTTCCATCTCGACCGTCAAACATCCCTCGCGCTTGCGACGCTCAACCTTCGCGCGCGTCTCGCGATAAAGCGCGTCGGTCGTCCAGGTCTTGCCGAGCAGATAGTCATGGCCATTCGCTTTGAGCACCGATTCGATCGCGGCAAGCGCGCGCGGAGTCGGCGCGACCTCGCGGCCGGCGGGCAAGTAGTGATACGAGGTTCCTTCGTCGCGGATAGCCGAGGTCGGCACCACCAGATGGCCGAGGACGACCTTCGGCACCAGCACGCCGGCGCCGCCGCATGCGATGAACTTGCGGCATCCGAGAGCGATGAGCGATTCGAGTACCGCGGCGCTCATCGGTGCGCCGACGCGAGGATGCACGACCGCGATCCGGCGCTCGCCGAACTGCAATTCGTAGACCGGATGCGCGCCTTCCTCGCCGCGGCTCGTATAGACGACACGCGCGCTTTTGCACACGTCGTCGATGACGTCCTGGAAGAAGCACAGCACGCAGTGGCGCGGGACCTCGCGCGGCTTGATGGACGACGTGCGGCTCGATTACTGCGGTGCGCGCGGGATCGTATTCGAGGATCGGGAAGCGTGAATCGCTAGCCTTGCGCGCGCGAGGCTTTTGCGACGGGCGCGACCCTCTTTCGCTTCGGAGTTCGCACCTTCGCGCGCATCGCGAGGTCGAGCTAGCGCGTCGCGCCCGGTCTGCGGAGGCGTCGTGGAAGGCGGCGCGGGAGGCATCGGAGGCTTGGGCGGCGCGGCGTTCTTCTGGCGCATCGAGATCAGCATCTGACGCAGCTTGGCGGGATTGACCGGCTTCTTGAAAATCGCGCCTTCCAGTCCCTTCAGCTTGCTGCGCTTGATGATGTGATCCTTGTCGTAATAGTACGCCGTCATCAGCACGACCGGGATCTGCGGCATCTCCTGCTTCGACGTGCAGGTAGAATTCGTAGCCGTCCATCTCCGGCATCACGACGTCGGAAAGCACCGCATCGACTTTCATGTTGCGCAGGATGCCGAGCGCGGCCGACGGACGCGTGGCGGTATGCACGATGCATCGTTCGGCGCGCAGCACGTCGGCGAGCGAGGTGACGACTTCGACGTCGTCGTCGAGCACCAGCACCGCCATCCCGGCGAGCGGCCAGCTCTGCTCCGATGGCGCGGCGCCCGCTGTGGGTGCTCGCCGATGTGCTTGGGCAGGCCACCGCTTCGCGCGGCGCGAGGTCGGCCATCCGCTTGCCATTCATGTAGTCGCGGGTTTCGTAGATGCCGCTTGCGGCTCATCTCATCGAGCCGGCGCACGATCGCGTTGACGCGCCCGATACCGGCGCGGATCGCGTCGAGATGCTCGTTCTCGGTGGCGAGCTCGGCATCCTTCATGTGGCCTTCGATAGCGCGCGCCAGCAGGTCGAGGTTGTTGGTGATCGATTCGAGCGGATTGTTGATCTCATGCGCGAGGCTGACGGCGATTTCGCCGGCGGTGGCAAGCTGCTCGCGCTGGCGCATCCTGCGGATATCACGCGCGAAGCCGATCGAGCCGATCTCTCGCCTTCATCGTCATAGATGATGGAGCCGGAGATCATGACCGGAATCAGGTCGCCAGCCTTGTCGCGAAAGACGGTCTCGAAGTTGGAGACACGGCCCGGAGTCGCCGGACTCGCGCATCGACTTCATGACGCGGCGCGCTTCTTCAATCGACGGATAGATGCGTCTGACCTGCGCGCCGACCATTTCCGGCCGCCGTAATGGAGGCTGTTTCGCGCGCCGTCGTTGTAATAAACGATCGTGCCGTCGGAATCGACGGCAATAATTATGTCCGGCGAACTCTCGACGAGCCGCTGGATGTATTTCTGATCCAGGGAAAACATTATCGTTGGGCTTGCGCCCGCTCCTGCAACGCCGCTTCAGCTCCGGGTTCGAAGCCGGAACTTGGGCAGCATTACTTGATCGCTAAGTTTTTCGAACGTCACCTCAACCGGCATCCCGCATTTGATGTCTGCCGGTTTGATCCCAACGAGGTTCGAGACGAATTTGACCCCCTCTTCGAGTTTTACCACTACCACGGCATAGGGAACCTCGGTCGCGAAACCGGGGTGATAGACCTGATGCATGATATTGAAGCTATACACTTCTCCGCGCCCGCTTACAGCCACCCATCCGGAGCGGGTCCCAGGCATCGGGTGCATATCTCATGCGGTGGAAGCGCAGCTCGCCGCATCCCTCGCACTTCTGGACCATGAGCTGACCACGTCGCGCGCCCTCGAAGAACTCTACCATGTCGCGAGTGATGCTCGGGATCGGCTTCGCGACGGACGGGGATTTGTTCACTTCAGTCATTATTGCGCTGAATCGGAAAAGCTCTCACGCCGGCGAGAACAATCGCCGTTAGACTTTATTCTACTCCAAAAGGCTCTTTTCAGCCCGCCCCTCGTTTCTCTCCCGGTAGTGAGGGAAGTTAGGGATGGGATGCGACGACTAACGAGGAATGCGTCGACAGAATTCCCCCGTTTCCAGAAACCAATCCCAACTCATGCTTCGGCAACTGACGATGGCCGCCCTCGCCGCGGATCTGGATCACCGCTTCGGAGATAGGCGTCATCCCCCACATGTAAAATGAACTGAGCTGTCCTCCCCCTGTGTTCACCGGAAGCGCTCCTCCCGGACCCGTCTTCCCACCCGCCACAAATGGACCACCCTCGCCCTTCTTGCAGAAGCCGTAATCCTCTAGGGTCACCAGGACGGTGAAGGTATAACAATCATAAAGTTGGGCAAACTGGATATCAGGAAGGCTGACGTTCGCCATCTTGAAGGCGGTCTCCTTCGCGATCGGCGCGCCCGAGAGCAGCGTGTCCATTGGATCGCCGCCCGGATGGCCCTGTCCCATCCCGAGGAGATACACCGGCGGCTTCTTGAGGCTCTTCGCGCGCTCCGCCGAGGTGACGATGACGGCGCATCCGCCATTAGACACCAGGCAGCAATCGTAAAGATGGAACGGCTCCACGACCCATCGCGAGTGATGATAGTCGTCGAGCGACATCGGAGCGTCATGGAACTGGGCCTCGGGATTCTGATTGGCCCATCGACGCTGCTCGACCGCGATCGCTCCGAGTTGATCCTGCGTGGTGCCATACAAGTCCATGTGACGGCGCGCGACGAAGGCATAATGCGCATTGACGCCGAACTGGCCGTAAGCGGCATTGAGCCCGCGCGCGAAGCCATACGCCGCCGCAGAGCCTCCGCCGCCGGCGCTCTTCGCATCGCGCGGAGCGGGCGGCTTCAGGGGCGCGTCGGCAAAGACGCATGCCACAGTGTTCGCCATGCCGCATGCAATCGATTGCGTCGCATGCATGATCATCGCGGCCGCGGTCGCGCCGCCCAAACCCATCGTGGCGGTCAATAGCAGATCGCGCAGGCCCATCGCCTGCTGCACGGAGAACGACGCCATCGTGTTGTCGGACCATGTGATGCCGGGATTGACCAGCAAGCCGTCAAGGTCCTCGCGCTTCAGGCCCGCATCGTCGAGCGCGAGCTGGATGGCCTCGATCGCGAAGCCCATCGCATTGTGATGATCATAGTTCTTGCCCATACGGGTCTGTCCCAAACCCGCAATCGCACACTTTGCGCGCAAGTCCATGGAATCTCCCTCTACGAGACGCCGGCCAAAGCCTCGTCAGCCAAAACTGCCTTAGCCTAGGTCTAGCTGGGACAAAAATCCATCGCGATGAGGCCCGACGAACGCGGTGTGGAAGAGAAGCGGGGACGGTTCAGAGGCCGCCGTTGGCAGCCATTCGAATCGAATTAAGGATGAAGAGAAAATTGCGGGCTTCGGAGACCGGTCCAAGCGAGTTTACCTGGCGCAGGACTTTCAGCTCGGCGGGCGTCACCTGATGGCGTCGCAGCAGCGCCTGATTGGATGAAAACTCACGCCATCCGTCAGCCTTGCCGGTCTTGCTCTGAATTCCGCGATCCTCGGTCAGTTGCTTCGCGTCGGGATGAATGAGGAAGAGCAATTCCCTGCGATTGAGGCCGAGCGTATCGGCGAGCCGACGGAGCAGCGATAGGGAGGGATTCCGCTGGCCATTTTCGATGTACGCAATGTGGCTGGCTTTAACGCCCACCATCGATGCGAGGTCGCGCTGCGTGAGTCGCAGCGAGTTGCGGGCTTGTCTAATCAGGGTACCGGGTCTTTTCTTGATCATTGCGCGTGTAGCTCGTTGGTTTAGCGGCGTTCGTGTCAATATCGTTCAATGTGACGAAAGAGTCTTTTAATGTCAAGTAAGATAATTAGAGATGAACTATCATCTCATAACATCTTGTATCGATTTCCTGCTACGAAGCGGTCGGCGTTAAGGCAAAGAATTGCCGCAAATCTCTTAGACATCGCATCGAAATCGATATCATTTTGATTAATTATTGACAATTTTGACAATGCAGCGCGAAGAAGGTTCGCTTTAACCCGGAGTAACGGTTTTCCTCTTGTCGAAGTTCGCAGCGCTATGGTCCCAACAGCCTCGATGGTCGATGAAACAATCACCACATTCCTGCTCGCGATGTTCATCATGCTTTCCGCGACAGGATGCCACCGACCATCCGCCTCCGTCGCGCCGCTCCCGTTCACTCCCGCGCCCGAAATTCCAATGGCGCGGAAGATTCCAGAACTCGATCACGCCATCCGCACCGCGATGGCGCGCGAGGATATCCCCGGTCTCGCCATCGCTGTGGTTCAATATGACCGCGTCGTTTGGAACGAGGGCTATGGCGTCGCGAATTCTTTCACCGGTCGTATCGTGCTCGCGGACACGCCTTTTGAAGCCGCATCGATCGGAAAACCGGTTACGGCATATGCGGCATTGAAGCTGGTCGAGGAGGGCCGGCTCGATTTGCAAAGGCCACTTAGCAGCTACCTGACGAAACAATTCGTCGCGCCCTCGCCGTATCGCGATCAGATCACGGCGCGGCACGTACTCACGCATACCTCGGGGCTGTCCAACAACATCATGGAAACCGTGCATGAAATTGCGTTCCAACCTGGCACGCGCTTTCGCTACTCGGGCGTCGGCTTCATGTACTTGCAGCGCGTGATCGAAAGCATAACGCATCAAGCTTTTAATGACTTCATGACGCGTACGGTATTCGCGCAACTTGGGATGGGATCGACGAGCTATTTCCTGTCATTCGGCGACGGTCGCATCGCGCGAGGCCACCTCTATCCGCTCGGCTTCGCGATGCCGATGCCATTCGGACCGCTCCCCCAACCGAATGCGGCGAACCTGCTATGCTCCACAGCGTTGGACCTCGGGAAGTTCGCCGCCGAGTTGATGAATCCGCGCTTCATCGACAAGGACCTCATCGCGCAGATGCTCACCGATCAGGTGCAGGGGCGTATCGGCAAGGATCCGGTCTCATGGGGCCTCGGCCTCGGGCTCGTTCACACCTCGCGTGGGACCTGTTTCTGGCAATGGGGTGACAACGTGGACTTCGAGAGCTACCTCCTCGGCTGCCCGGGCGCGAAGATGAGTGTGGTGGTTCTCACCAACAGCTCGCGCGGTGGGATGGTCGCCCGCGACCTCGCCGCCAAGGCATTGGGAGAGTAGATGACGACCGAAGAGCTTCGTGCGGCGCTCGACAAAGGAGATCCGATAGAAGATGCGGACCTCTCCGATGTCGAATGGAAAGATGCCTCGTGCGCCGAGGCGAAATTCCTCCGATGCCGCTTTGTCAAATGCCGATTCGCGCATGCCGATTTTCGCGCCGCCTCGTTCGAGGATTGCATCTTCACCGATAAGGGCGCGTCGGTCGGATCGACGTTCGCGTTCACCGAATTGCGCGAGGCCCGCCTCATTCGATGCGATCTGTCGTTTTGCCATTTCGATCGGTGCAAACTCTTCGCCGTCGAGATGGATCGCTGCAACCTGCTCGGCGCGCGGTTCACCAGCGCGGACTTCAGCCATTCGTTCGGACGCAAGGTCGTGCAGACCAAAGCCGCGATCCGACGATGCAACCTCGATGTAACCAATCTCGCCGCCATCCGTCTCCCACTATGCGACCTGTCGGGCAGCACTTTACGCGAGGCTGATTTGACCGACGCCGACCTGTCAGGCGCCAATCTACAGGAGTGCGACCTGCAGCCATGCGAGTTGCTGCGGGCCAATTTGGCATCTGCCGACATCCGGCGCGCAAAGATCGCGGGGCTAAACGTTCTGAGCCTCAGAAGCGTCCAAGGCCTTAAAATCAGCGCCGATCAGCAATGGCTGCTGCTGGCCGCACTCGGTATCGAGGTGCATCCCGACTAACCCCGTTGCGCGGGATAGAATCTCAAACGTAGAATTGAGAAGGGATACGCAGGAGAAGTCCGAAATGGCCGAGCCGCTCACCTTCCAGGCGCTTGCGAGCAGTGACTATGTCCTCTCAAGCGCAGAAAACTACATTTTGTATGTCCTGCTCGAAGCAATAGCGCAGGGCGGAGCGGACGGTAGCGGCGGGCCGCGAATGCCGCTGAATCTCAGCGTCGTGATCGATCGTTCCGGCTCGATGTACGAAGAGCGCCGCCTCGAATACGTCGTTGACGCCGTGAAGTTCCTCGCCGGCAACGTCGCGCCCGATGACCAGGTGTCGGTGGTCGCATTCGCTGATCGCGCCAAGGTCATCCTCGAGCCTCATCAGATCCACGACAAGCGCGCGGTGCAGCAAGCGTTAGATGACGTCGATCTGCTCGAAATCGGTGGCGGCACGCAGATGGCGCTCGGGATGCAGGCTGCGATCGAGGAGGTCAATAAGGGTCACGCGCCCAATCGCCTCAATCGCGTGCTGGTGCTGACCGACGGCCAGACGTATCAGGAGACCGCGTGCACCGAGCTCGCGATGAAGCATCGCGAGGCGATGTCGTTCTCGACCATGGGCGTCGGCGTCGATTTCAACGAGAAACTCCTGCAGCGCATCGCGCAGGACTCCAACGGCAAATATCATTTCATCGGCAATCCATCCGAGATTCCCGGACTCTTCGAAGATGAGCTGCAAGGGTTGCGCTCCGTCACCGTGCGCAACGGTCGTATCGATGTGACTCTCTCCCAAGGCGTGCAGGTGCGCGAGGCTTTTCGCGCCAGCCCCGAGATCTACACCCTCGGCGCGCCGCTGGTCGACGAGCGCAAGATCAGCTACCAGATCGGCGATCTCGAAGCCGGCGTGCCCGGCTCTGTTCTGCTCACGCTGGTGCTGCCGCCGCGCAAACCCGGCCCGGTGCGAATCTCATCCAACATTTTCTCGTATGAAGTTCCCGGAGTTGGCGAGCGCAATGCCTCGGTCGACATGACGGTCGAGTACACGCTCGATCGCACGCTGACCAGCAAGCGCAACGGCCGCGTGATGAATCTGGTCGATCAGGTTTCCATCGCGAAGCTGCAAGCGAAGGCTGAAGAAGAACTCAAGGCGGGCAATATCGATCGCGCGACGCGTCTCCTCGGCAACGCGATGCAGGGTACGCAGCGGCTGGGCAATTCCAAGGCGACACAAGCGCTCGCCGGTTTGCTCGATCAAGTCAAGAAGACCCAGAACCTCGGAACCAAGGCTGCCAAGACTACGCTGCTCAATGCGCAGGCGGTGGTGCGCAAGACCCAGATGCTGGATCCCGATACCTTGAAAAATTTTGGCCAGGGTGAGGACAAGGAGTAGTAGTAACCGTCATTTTCTTGATGGGGTATTTTTTCTGGAACCAGCTGAACCGAGAAGCCTTCGACATCAACGCGAGGGGCATAGGGAAAAAATGATCAAGTGCACTGAATGCGGTTACGAAAACATGGACGGCCTCGATTACTGCGACGGATGCGGCGCGAAGCTCAATGCTGCCGCGGGCGCTCCCGCCGCAGGTGGAGGCGCAGCTCCCCGCTCCTACTCCTCCAGCCGCCGAAAGCGCTCCGGCCGAGTCCGCGCAGGAACTGGCCAGCGCGCCTCCGGCCGCAGAACTGCCGGGCGCTGAAGCCTCCCGCCCCCGAGCCATCGAAGTCCGAAGCGCCCACCGGCGAGTTGAACAAACCCGCGGCAGCGCCTGCTCCGGCAGCCGCAGCCCGCCGCGGTGGTCGGAGCACTTCAAGGCGAAGTTCACCGTCATCCGTGGAGGCCGCAAGGGGCAGGAGTTCCCGCTCGAAGACGGCAACAATCTGATTGGGCGATGGGATCCGGAGACCGGCTCGTTTCCCGAGGTCGACCTCGATGCCGACGATCCCGAGGCCAAGATTTCGCGCAAGCATGCCCTCTGCCGCATCGAAAATGGTAAAATTACCGTTGAAGACATCGGCAGCCTCAACGGCACCTATGTAAACCGGGGTCAGCGTCTACAGCCCGGCTCCCCGGTCGATTTGAAGAGCGGCGACGAGATCATCATTGGCAAGACGTTTCTCAAGCTGGTCATTGAACCGATCGCATAACCTCGGCTTCTCGGCGAGGCGCGGCAATTGGCCGCGCCTCTTTTTTCGCCCTCGCGACGGCGCGGGTAAGCACCAAATGAACGCCGGGTCAGTCCCTCAATGTCGGCCACATGCTCGACGGTCGCTATCGCATCCACAAGGTGCTCGGCGTCGGCGGCATGGGCCGCGTCTACATGGCCAACGACACCCGCCTCGCGAATCGCCCGGTCGCCTGCAAGGAGATGATCGTCGGCGACGGCATCGCCGAGAAGAAAGCCATCGAGGATTTCGCGCGCGAGGCTCGCGTGCTCGCGCTGCTGTCGCATCCGGGCATCCCCGGCCTGTTCGACTATTTCGTCGAGAACGAACGTCACTATCTGGTGATGGAGTTCGTCGCCGGCGGCGATATCCAGGCGCATGCTCGACAAGCTCGGACCCGGCGCCAAGTTGCCGGAAGGTCAGGTGCTGCAAGTGGGCGCGCCAGATGCTCGATGTGCTGGATTTTCTTCACGCGCAGAAGCCGCCGATCGTTTATCGCGACATCAAGCCGGGCAACATCATGATCGACAAGGACGGCCGCGCGATGCTGATCGATTTCGGGATCGCGCGGTTTCTGCCGCCCGGCGGACGCGGCACCCAGATCGGTTCGGTCGGCTATGCGCCGCCCGAGCAGTACATGGGCAAGACCGAGCCGCGCTCCGATCTCTATTCGCTCGCCGCCACAATGCATCATCTGCTGACCGGGCGCGATCCGCAGCTCGAGCCGCCGTTCAGTTTTCCTCCGCTGCGCGATTTGAATCCCGCGATATCGAAGCAGACCGCCGACGTGGTGATGCGCGCGCTCGACAAAGAAGTCGACAAGCGTCCGCGCAACGCGCGCGACATGTTGAATGCGCTGCCGCCGCCCGGACCCGACGAAAGCGATTTCGTTCCGTCAATCGGTCCGCGGCGAACGCGGTTCGGGATCGGCATCGCCGATCGCAATGATGAAGACTGCGAGCTGCTCTCGCAATCCGCGCCGTCGCAGCCTACACCTCCCAAGCCTTCGGCGCCGCGTGTTCCTGCGCTCGCGATCAGTGCCCCGCCTGCTGCCTCGACGATGAAGACCATCGTGCTGAACAATCCGGTCGCGGGGACGCCGCGCGAAAGCCGAGCCGTCCGGAACCTCGCAGAGACGGTCGAGCTACAAGAAAAAGCGATCGCGATGCTCGGGCGCGGAATCAAGGCGGGCATCAAGATCGTCACGCCCGTGGTCAACGAGCACGTCATGATCGAGCGAATGGAGCCGGCGCGAACTTACTCGTCGACTGCGAAAACGGCGGACCTCAGCAAATCGCGGGCGGTCACGCCGATTCGTCATGTCGCGGCCACGCCATCGACATCATCGAAGCAGATAGTGAGTACGAATGGGCGCGCTGCACCGGCCGCATCTACGAAGCCGGCGGCACGTCTCATTGCGAAGGCGGAGAACGTCAAATTCAACGTCATCGGCACGCGTGCGGTAATCGGGCGCGTGCTCGATCCCAATAGCGATACGGCGATCGACATCGATTTGAATCCATTGCGTCAGTCCTCGGATCGGGTGTCGCGGCGGCATGCGGAGATCGTGCAACGCGGGCGACAAGTTCTTCGTACGTGATCTCGGGAGCCTGAACGGCACCTTCATCGTTGGGCGCGGGCGGCTGGGGCGCGATCAGCTTTATCAATTGAAAGATGGCGACCAGATGATGCTGGGCAGTGCTATATTGGAATTCCGGAAGGTGTAGCCGGTGGCGATGTTACCTTCATCAATCAGTGTCCCATCCGTTCCTCGCCCGTTTTCTTTTCCTCCCCCGTTGATCGGGGGAGGTGACCCGGCGCAGTTCGTGCGATGGCTGCGAGCAGGAACTGTGACGGGCCGGAGAGGGACATTAGCTCCGGATTCCGCTCTGCCTCTTCAGCGGCTGGACAATTTCGAATCCCCTGCGGAACAGAATCCCGCGCTGCGGTCCCTCTCCGACTCGGCACGATTTTCGTTCGCAGCCATAACGAAAATCGCGCCGAGCCACCTCCCCCGAACAACGGGGGAGGCAAAGAAGAGACCGGAGCGGCGGGTATCTTTCAGGAGTGCCGCATGATCACTTGCCCTGAATGTGGACTCCAATCTCCCGATGGCGCGAAGTTCTGCGACCATTGCGGACGCGGACTCATCGCGACGGCCGCGCCCGCGCAGATGCTCGCCACGCGGCCCACTCCGCTCGCGCCCGGCACCATCGTCAAAGGTTATGAAGTCGTCGAGCTGATCGCGCAGGATTCGATCGAGAATCGCTATCGCGCGATTCGTAAGTTCGCGGGTGCGGAAGAAAAAGTCACCCTGCGCGAACGCATCGCACCGGTACGCGAGGATGTGGAGGAAAAACCCCTCGAAGAAGTTAAGCCTCCATCTCCTCAGCCGGAACCGGCGCCCGCCGTCGATCCGCATGCGAAGACGGCCGAGCTGAAACCTCCACCAAATATGTCCGCGAATGGCGAGACTCCGGCGGCAGCAGAAACACCGGCTGAAGCCTCTGCCACATCGGAAGTTTTAGCGTCGGATGGCGAAGCCGGCGTCGAAGTCGCCGCGGAAACATCGGAGCCATCCGCGAGCGATGCTCCAACTGAGCCACTGACGCCGCCGGAACATTCAAATGGCGCCAATGGCGCGACGGCCGAAACCGCATCGGTGGAAAATCATGCGACTCCCGAGCAGGAGTTCATCGAGAAGCTGCCCGATCATTTCGCCGACGACCTCGGCGACGTGTTCGGCCGCGTGCTCGCACTTTCGATGACGCTGGCGCATCCTGCATTCGAAAAAGCGATTTCCGGTTTCGCCAATGACGGCCGCGTCTACCTGGTTTATCCCGATAGCGAGGCGAAGCCGCTTTCGAACCGGCGCGGCGGCATCAAGATGAACGAGCCCGACGCCATCGCAATCGCCGTGCAGGTCTGCCAGGCGGTCGGCTTCGTGCATCGGCGCGGCTTGCGTCTCAACGACATATGTCCGGAGTCGGTCGCGATCGGCGCTGATGGTCGAGTCAAGATAACCGGGCTCAACTACGTCTCCAACGACAACGAGCTGGAATCGGATCCGATTTTCAATGACGGCTACACCGCGCCGGAAATTTATCGCGGCAAGAAGGTCGACAAGCGCGCGGATGTTTTCTCGGTCGGCGCGTTGCTCTATTCGATGCTTACCGGCGATCGTCTGCAATCCGAGACCTGGCGCGAGGAAGCGGGGCCAATTCGTTTCTATCCACCTCATGTCGTATCGCCGTCCCTCGAACAAGCGGTCCTGCGTGCGGTCCAATTCAATCCCGCCGATCGATGGCCGAATATCGATGCGTTGAAAACCGAGCTCCTCAAGCTGAGTAGCGAGGTCAAGATCCGCGCGGCCGCGCTCACCGATGTTGGCATGGTGCGCGAGTTGAACGAGGACGCGGTGCTGGCGCTCGAGTTCTTCCGCGATTCGCAGGTCGAGCCGGCGCAAAGCTATCTCTACGTCGTATGCGACGGGATGGGCGGCGCCGAGGCCGGTGAGACCGCCAGCGCAATTGCCGTAGGAACCATCCGTGACTATGTTGAAAGCAGGTTACGTCGCGGTGAAACGCAAAACCTCGGCGAGCTTCTGACCGCCGCTTTGGAAGAGGCCAATCGCCTCATCATCGACTATCAGAAGGAGCATCCCGAGGCGCGCGGAATGGGTTCGACCGGAGTATGCGCCGCGATTGTACCCCCTGATGGTGCGGTGGCGTGGGTGGGAGACAGCCGCGCCTACATTCTCGAAGGCGGCTCTCTCCGCCAGCTCACGAAAGATCATTCGTTGGTGCAGCGATTGGTTGAGATCGGACAGATCACGGCCGAAGAAGCGCGTCATCATGAGCATAAGAACGTGATCACGCGGTCGCTGGGCGCGCGTCAAAGCGGGCCTGCCGGCGCCGAGATGGCGACGGTCAAACTGCGGCGCGGCGACCGCCTGCTTCTGTGCAGCGATGGCCTTATGGCGCACGTCGACGATCCCGCGATCGCCGAGATCATGAAACGTTACGACGATCCGTATCCAATCGCGCGCGAGTTGATTGCTGCCGCCAATGCCGGCGGTGGTACCGATAACATTTCCGTCATCGTAGTATTCGCCAGCTAACACTATGGCTGGAACAGGTCCGCTCAATCCCGGCAAGCTGCTCGCAGGTCGATACCTGATCGAGAGGCTGCTGGGCGGGGGCGGCATGGGCGTGGTCTATCTGGCGCGCGACCAGCGCCTCGCCAATCGCCCCTGTGCGATCAAGGAGATGGTCGATCACTTCATCGACCAGCAGCAGCGCCTCGAGGCCAACGACTACTTCGCGCGCGAGGCCGACACCCTCGCGCAACTGAAGCATCAGGCCATCCCCGCCATCACCGATCGCTTCGATGATGAGAACCGCCATTACCTGGTGATGGAGTATGTCGAGGGGCGCAACCTCGAAGAGGAGCTCGCCGCCCGCAATGGCGAGCCGCTGCCCGAGGGTCTCGTCATCGACATCGCGCGCCAGCTCTGCGATGTGCTCGCGTACCTGCACAACATGACGCCGCCGATCGTGTATCGCGACATGAAGCCGTCCAACGTAATGCTCACGTCGAAGGGGCGTGCGGTGCTGGTCGATTTCGGCATCGCAAGGCTGTTCAAGCAGGCGCGCAAGGGCACCATGATCGGGACTCTCGGCTTCGCGCCACCCGAACAGTACAAGGGCGACATCGATCCGCGCAGCGACATCTACTCGCTCGCCGCAACGATGCATTACATGCTCACCGCGCGGGATCCGGAAAAATTTCCGCCGTTCAGCTTTCCGAAAATGAAGGAGCTGCGCCCGGAAGTTTCCAACAACCTCGCTGCGGCGATCGATGCCGCGCTCTCCTACAACGTCGAGGGACGCCCGCAGACGATCGAGGCGTTCCGCGACATGATGCTCTATGGCACCGGAATATCGGCTTCAGGAGACGTCGTCAGCCCGAGTGCGGGAACCGCGGGCCTTCCGCCGGTCGCGATCGGCGAAATCGGCGAACTTCCAATTGCGCCGCGTCCGCCGCGCAGCGCCGTAAGCCGCGCCATTGGCCTCATCACGTTTTCATTAGTGCTGGCCGGGATCGCATTCGGCGCGACCTATGTCTATTCCGACCCCGCGCTGCAGCTGCAACTTGGCATCAAGTCGTACATCGATTCGCTGCCGTGGAAGCACGAGGAGCTGGTGGCCGAGGCGCGGCAGCATCCGCTGGAATTCCAGCAGCTTTCGCTGATGCTTTCGAGTCGCGATGGCGATCCGGTCTCCGGACCGAAGGCGAGCTTCACCGACGCGGAAATCACCAATCAGAAATACATGAAGTGGCAGGCGACGTTTAAGAACGACCTTGAAGGACTGGAGGGCCGCACCGACGAGGTCGAGGCGCGCTTCTATGATGCGGCCGGTGCCCAGCTTGCCTCGAGCGATCAGAGCCTGTTCGTCGGGCCATCGCAGAAGACGGTGGACTTCAGCGGCGTCGCGCTGATGCCCGATCTCACTTCGCATCCAGCCGGTCCTTATAAAGTCGCGCTCTATCTCGGCGATAAGTATCTCGCGGCGCAGCAGTTCAGCGTCACGCAGGATCTCGCGAACAAAGCCAAAGACGCGACTGAGGGTACGACCGGCTTGACGGCACCCTCGAGCGCGCCGGAAGATGAGGCAAAGAAAGCCGAGGATGAGGAGCGCAGGCTAGCCTACATCCAGGAGGTACGCCGCAAGCCTCTGGAGCTGGTGCATATCGAGTTCGTCAACAGCACCAAGACCGGGACGCCGCTGTCGTCGCCCAGCGACTCATTCGATGTATCGAAGGTGCTGTTCATCGCGTGGCAGGTCGACTTCAAGCAATCGTCTTTTCAAGCTGGACACCAATCAGTATCGCGTCGATGCGGCCTACATCGCCCCCGACGGACGCATGTTGGGAAGCGTCAATGATTGGAAGAACGTCGCGCCTTCGGAGCGCAGCGTGCTCTTCAGCGGCCGCGTCGGCAATTCGGCGGGCGGCGCATTTTTACCGGGGACCTATACCGTCAACTTTTATTTGAATGGCCAATACTTCGCGCAGAAGCGTTTCGAGGTCGTGGCCGACACCGGCGGCACGCCGTACAGCATGGCGCCGAGCGGCGTCTCGCCAGACACTACCGGCAGCGGCGGATTGATCCCGCCGAGCCTGCCGGGCGCCGTGTCCCCATCGGGAGCAGGCCTCACCGGACCCACCCTCGCAAAGGGCAATATCAGCGGGCTCGCGGGAGGCGGTAGTTCCGATCTGGAATTGCGTCTGCGTCCGCAGACCAATGGCTGGCTGCATGGAGAATTGACGATTCACCGCAGCGGCTACGGCGAAAACGCGATCGAAGGTTTCGTACGCGGCAATCATGTGGTGTTCCAGGCGCCGTATGGCACGGAAATCCTCAACTTCGAAGGCGAGGATCGCAGCGGCGAACTATCGGGCACCTTCGAATCGAATCCGTCGGGTCAGCGCGGCACCTGGACCGCGCGCGCATATTGACGATCGAACTTCGATCGTCACATTTCTGCTTGAACCATCCCGCCGCACGCGTGATCCTTTCATAACCAGATGGCTACTAATGTCTCTCGCGAAAAACTTCTCTTCTATGCTGCGGCTGGCGGTCTCGGCGGCCTCGCGGCGTGGGGAGCGGCAGAACCGTTCATGGGAATCCATTCCATCTATGGCCGCGATATCATCCTCGGCGCGCTGGTCGGAGCTTTCATCGCCGCGTTCCTCGCGTCGATCGAAGCACTGAGCGTGAGCCAAAGCCGCCTCGCGCTGCGAGGCATCCGCACCGGAGGATTCATCGGCGCGATCGGCGGCGCGGTCGGATTGATCATCGCGGAACTCGCCTTCGATGTGATGCCGGGGTTCTTCGGGCGCATCCTCGGATGGGCCGTGCTGGGCGTCGCGGTCGGCCTCGGTGTCGGATGGGCGACCGGCTCCAATGCGCGGCGGCGCAATGGTGCGCTCGGCGGCGTCGTCGGCGGCGCACTCGGCGGCCTCTTCTATCAGAGCCTCACCGTAACCTTTCCGCAGGCCTTCGGACGCGCGATCGCGATCATAGTGCTGGGCGCGCTAATCGGATTTTTCATCGGACTCGTCAGCGAGTTGCTCAAGCGCGGATGGCTAATGGTGGTGCGCAGCCAGAGCCGCAACGCGCGCGAGGGACGCGAGTATCCACTCGCGAAGCAGGTCACTATCATCGGACGCGCCGAGGAATGCGACGTCGGCTTGTTCGGCGACCAGAGCGTGCTCGGCCAGCATGCGATCATACGGCTCGAGGGGAAAAACTACTCGATCCAACCGACGGGGGGCGGCGCGGTGATGGTCAATCATCATCCGGTGGCCGGCCGTGTGATGCTGCGCAACGGCGATCGTATCGAGGTCGGAGGCACGTTATTCCTTTATCGCGAACGCACGCAGGCGGCGCAGGGATGAACGCATGAGGGCGCAATCGCCATATGTATCGACAGGGGGAATGTGCTGAGAAGGGCGCGATCGCTGCGTGCGCTGTTCATCCTGCTGGCGCTGGCGATCGCCGGATGTAGCGCGCTCGGGGGCGGCTCGAATCCGCCGACGGCGACCACCTCGGTCGAAACCGTCGAGTACTATCCGTATCAAATCAAGGGTTACCAAAATTCCTTCCCGCATCGCACGATAATGATCCTGATGCCGACCGACTCGCGCGATCAAAGCGGTCCCATCGCCGCACCGATGGGAGCTCAACCCGCAATCGGCATCGTGACCGACCAATCGGATAACGTCATTCAGCGATTGTATAGTCAGCCGCTGCCATCGATCCTACAGAGCGCGCTCGGGCGTTCGGCGGAGGAGGCGGGCCTTCAAACGACCGCGACCAATCAAACCTCCTACGATGGCGAAGCGAAGGGGAGTGCTGACTACGTCTTCGCGGCGCAGATCACCAAATGCTGGGTGAAGAAGCATCGCGGGCCCAATGGCATGTATGGTCCGACCTGGAGCACGCAGGCGGAGTTCGCGGTGCAGGTGACGGTGTATAAGCCTCCGTTCAAGATTCCCTTCTGGCAAGGCTCGAGCTCGCAGTCCTACTTCGATCCGCCGATCGGGAGCTTCGGGCTGGGCCCCGATGACGAGGCCGGCATCTATGACCAACCGGGCCAGGTGCTATCGGTCGCGATGACCCGCGCTGTCGCAGGCATCTTCGAGCGCGACGATCTTCGGACGCTGATTCAGGGCGACCGAATGACGGTGCGGTAGGTTCTCCCTTTTATCCGGTCATCCCCAACGAGGCAGCCGAGTCGAGGCTTATCGCAGGTAACGGAGCGCCGCTTTAATTCTGTTTCGTTCGACGACGGCGCTTCGGCCATCGCGCGGACGGCCTTATAGGCGGAGGAGTTTCTCTCTCTTCAGGGCTAGTGATTGCGTTTGGCGTTGGTGGAAGACCTTGCCGAGCGCGCACCGACGCTATGATCTGGAATGAGCGACCTCCGGCGATCCGAGGGTTTCCGAGTTTATTGCCCGCAAGAATCTCAAACCAATTTCGCCGCGTCGACTTTCCGGCGGCTTTCCATTCCACCATCAGTTCATCAATTGTCTCCGCGATCGCGCCATATCCATTGCGACGCAGCCATGCGCGGGCGAAATCCTGTTCCGCCATACCTCACTCGGATTCGACTCGCCATATGTGCAGGCGGGTCCGAAGCTCCGCTTTCCACCATCCATATTTCAGCTTCGCCGTTCACCACCTCAATGATGCTACGGACAAATAGCGCATTGAAGAACCAACGAATTTTTTTTGCCTCGACTCTGCCGCTCCAGTCAGCCAAGTCAGGTTCACGATCGTCGAAGTCTGCTAGCCCGCCGAACTTGCGCCGCAGCGGGTTTCCGCACGGAAAGATGAATCTAACGATTGCGGTCGTTTCGTCGATTAAGTAGCGATCGTAGTCCTCTTCGATTTTCGCAGCCTCCCTGATAGTCATCAGGTCATGCGCTCGGAAACGTCCGCTGACCGTCGCGACGGAATAGCCTTGAAATCGGGTTGCGAGCCAACCGCAGAGTCGATCGAAATACTGCGTTTCGTTCTCACCGCTTTTTGATGGAAAGATGCGAGTTAGATCCTGCCGCTCGCAAGCCTTTAGGCGGTTAATAATACTGTCTTTGTAAAAGAGAGCATCAAGAGCCGTCCGCAGATGGGTCTCATTGGTGAGTGGCATGAAGAATTCGAAAATCAAAAGATTGTCGTATCGGAGGAGCGTGTAGTTCGGAAGAATCGCGGTTTTGTGTCACATGTCGCCTGAAAGCAGACCAATTGGTGAAAGGTCGAAACACGTCGGCTAACGCGAAATGAGTTCGCGCCGGAGGCGAGCATGAACTTCCCGTAAAGCTTGGTCCAGTAAGTGGAGAAGGTCTTGCCACGCCAGCTGGTTTGGGCCTCCATCTCTGCTTTTGTGAATCTCTCTTGTGACTTATAGCGAGCGACAAGAAAGTCAAAGACGGCGCGTTGATTTTCGGTGTCCCCCATTTCCTTTGCTCTTCACCTCACCCACTAGTTTACAACCTTCCCATATTCGCCCTCGCAATAAAAGTTTCTAAGGTAAGAATTTCGACCATGCCCGAGAGCCTCAAATACTTGTCCAGACCGCCCTCAACATAGAACTTGCGGAGTTTCCATCCTTCGCCACCGAGTACGACGAAGGCACGCTGGTAGCTGTCGGTTTTCAGAGCCTCTTCGAGGCAAATTACCTCGAAAGGAACCTTCTGCTCCGCGGTACCGGATACCTGCTGCCACTTCACGGAAATCAGGAGGCGGGCGCCCTTTAGTTCTGCGACGACATCAACGGTGTGTGTACCGCCTCCCAGTCGATTACCGATCCGGACTTGCGTTTTGTAAGAGTATCCACCTCGATCAAGGGCGGGCAAAATCATCCGCTCAAGAACTGCGCCGGTGCCGGTGTCGCGTCGCGACATTGGTCGATTAGAGATTCCTTATCGCCAAGACTTCTTCCGCTGGCGACCGGTCACCTGAGCAACTGATCAAGCGTGGTGCATTTAGCAAAACAATGTGGAAGCCGAGTTCTCGATACAAACCTTGGATTCGCTTAGTAGCCTGATTTGAGAGCACCACTGGTCCCGGATGCTTAGCCAGCCAGTTGGCGAGGCGGACCTGATCGTTCCACGAAAAGTTTTCTTTCGAATACTGCGTAAACTCGACGTCATAGGGCGGGTCGGCGTAGATGAAGTCATCTGGTTGGAGCGGGAGCTGTTCAAAGTCGCTGCACGTAAACTGCCAATTGGCGAAAACGGTCAGATACTCAGTGAATCGCCTTTTGTAGTTTATCTTCTTGTAACGTCCGAACGGCACATTAAATTCGCCCTTACTATTGAATCGGCACAAACCGTTATAGCAAGTACGATTTAGATAATAGAAAAGGCTCGCCGCTTCCTTGCTGTCCGCCTTGCTCTGGTGGACGAGTTCATTGAAGCGCGCTCTGCACCTGTAAAAGTGTTCCTGCTCATTTTCCATCTTGAGCGTGATGTGGAGTCCTTTTTTGAGCCAGCGGTAGAAATTTATGGCGTGCGGGTTGATGTCGTTGATGAGCGTCTCCTCGGGCGCCAGACCGAGCGATATGGCAAGGCCGCCGCAAAGGGGCTCAACGAAGCGGCGCGAACGAAAGGGATTCCAGAGCCTGGAGAGGTAGGGAACGAGCCAGCGCTTCCCGCCAGCCCACTTGAGAGGGGGCTTGGGAGCCACCTCCGACACCACCAACTCTGCAACCGCTACCATCAGCCTGTTCGTTTATACGGGGTTGCACCTTCCCCACTCAACACGGTTGTGATCATTTATCCAGACTCCTCACCCGAGCGCCTTGCTCGACCGCGATGCTGCGTCCTCATCTCTCTCGCAGAAATGGGCGCTTGAAGCGAGGGAGCGGTCGAATCGCTGCGCGGAGGTCCCTCGGATCGGCGGCTCTCGCTCGGATGACAGAAAATGTGGCGGCCGAAACGCGCCCCGCTTCCGATGACTTCGCGGTTCCGTTAGCCTAATCCTCTAGCGCCGTCGCGCGCAAAAACCTCGGCCATCGGACGCGCGCAACATCCATCGCGAGGACCATCCATATTCGACATACCCACTAATCAGGTTAAATCGAGATGTCCGACTTTCAGAGACACTTTTGAGATAACCCGGCCCGCCTCGTCGCCCGATGGCGCGCCGTGGTCGCGGCGCAATTTTCCGCCCTGCCTGTTATGCATTTTTGGCGGCGCCGGCGACTTGAGCCATCGCAAGCTGCTGCCCGCCTTGTACAACCTGATGGTCGATGGACTCATCCCGCAGAAGTTCGCGATCGTCGCCTTTTCGATCGAGGATCTCGACAATGAGAAGTATCGCGCGTTCGCCCGCGACGGCATCGAGAAATTTTCCCGCCAGAAGATTACCGACGAGAACTGGAGCCGCTTCGCATCGATGATGCGCTTCGTTCGTGGCAGCTTCACCAATTCGAGCGACTACAGCAAGCTGCGCCAGCGCCTCGAGGAGATCGCGACCGAGGCCGGCACGGGTGACAACCGGATTTTCTATTTCGCGGTGCCGCCCGATTTTATCGAGACCTGCGCGTCGCGCCTCAACAGCGCGGGGATGATTTCGCGCAACGAGCGCCCCTTCACCCGGGTCGTGGTGGAGAAGCCGATTGGTCGTGACTTCGCGAGCGCGCACGATATCAACGATCGCCTCGCGAAGCATTTTGACGAGAACCAGGTTTTCCGCATCGATCATTATCTCGGCAAGGAGACGGTGGAAAATCTGATGGTGCTGCGGTTCGCCAACGCGATTTTCGAGCCGCTCTGGAACGCGAAATATATCGACCACGTACAGATCACCGTCGCTGAGACCGAGGGTGTCGGCTCGCGCGCGGGTTACTACGAGCATGCGGGCGCGCTGCGCGACATGGTGCAGAGCCATCTGCTGCAGGTGCTGTCGCTGCTCGCGATGGAGCCGCCGCGCACCACCGAGGCCAACTCGGTGCGCGACGCCAAGCTCGACGTGTTGCGCACGCTACGGCCGTTCACGCGCGAGGATGTCGATAAATGGGTGGTGCGCGGCCAGTACACCGAGGGCCTCATCCAGGGGCAGCAGGTGAAGGGCTACAGACAGGAGGAGCACGTCGCGCCCGACTCGAATATGGAAACCTTCGTCGCGATCAAATGCTTCATCGAAAACTGGCGATGGGCCGGGGTGCCATTTTATCTCCGCACCGGGAAGCGGCTCCCCAAGCGAGCGAGCGAGATCGCAATCCAGTTCAACTCGGTGCCGCGAATTCTCTTCAATTCCGCGCCGCGCACGCCGCTGGCGCCCAACCTGCTGAGCATCAGGATTCAGCCCGAGGAAGGACTCGGCCTGAACATCATTTCGAAGATGCCGGGCCCGGACCTGCGCCTCGCGCCGGTCAAGGTCGATTTCCATCAGCAGAGCGTATCCCCGGAGGCCTACGAAACCCTGCTGCGCGACGTGATGCTGGGCGATCAGACGCTCTTCATGCGGCGTGACAGCGTCGAAGTGTCGTGGCAATTCATACAGCCGATACTGGACGTGTGGGCCGAAACTTCAGTAGAACCCCCAATGTACGCCGCGGGGTCGTGGGGACCTCTTGAGTCGGCATTGATGATCGCGGCCGACAAGCGGAGCTGGCGAACGCTATGAGAAAGCGGCGCGCGGGTGGCGCCGGGGACACAAAACAAAATGGGGCACCGGGAGCAGTTCCTCTCTGACCATCTTCATTCGCGCAAAAAAACTTCGATGCCGCCCGCCGACATGGCGCAGGTGATAGGACGCATCGCGCTGGCGGGCAAATTGATCGCCGCCGAAATCGCGCGCGCATCGATCGCCGACGGCCTCGGATATTCCGGCGATACCAACGTCCACGGCGAGGAGCAAAAGAAGCTCGACGACTGGACCAACGAGGTCTTCCTGCGCCTGTTCGAGAATTGCGATCCGGTGTGCAGCCTCATCTCCGAGGAGATGGAATCCCCGAAGCATTACGAGCGCAGTTGTCATAGCCGCGATCGTGCCGGCTATGCGATCCTCGTCGATCCGCTCGATGGCTCCTCGAACACCGACACCAACGGCTCGCTCGGCACGATTTTCTCCGTCCGCAAGCGCGCCTCGCGTCACGGCGATAATGATGTGAAGGATTTGCTCGCGCCGGGCTCGCATCAGGTGGCCGCCGGATATGTCCTGTACGGTCCCGCGACGCAGCTCATTTACACCTCGGGCGCCGGCGTCGATATGTTCACCTTCGATCCGCAGATCGGGGAATTCGTGCTGTGGAAGGAAAATCTCAAGATGCCGGCGCGCGGCCCCTATTACTCTTGCAATCAGGGCAACATCACCAAATGGAATCCGGGCGCGCAGAATCTCGTGCAGCATCTCACCAGCCGCAAAGACAAGCAGACCAGCTACTCGCTCCGATATTGCGGCGCATTCGTCGCGGACTTCCATCGATGCCTGCTCGACGGCGGCATCTACTTATATCCCGGCGAAGTCAGCGCCGACGGCAAGAGCAAGGGCAAGCTGCGCCTGATGTACGAATGCGCGCCGTTGGGCATGGTCGCGGAGCAGGCGGGTGGCCGGGCCTCGAACGGTAAGGGGCGCATCCTCGAGGTGGTCGCGAAGAACATCCACGATCGCGAGCCGGTCTATATCGGGAGCGCGACCGAAGTGGCGATGGCGGAGGAATTTCGCGTCGAAGGCTGATCCTCTTGCCGCAGGTCCGGGTTTTCACGCAATGATTTACGCATGACGGCCGTGATCCTCGCCGGCGACGTCGGCGGCACCAAAACTCATCTCGGAATGTTTCGCGTCGAGAACGGCGCGCCCACTTTGCTGCGTGAGCATCGCTACGCGACCGCAGACTTCCAAACTTTAGAAGACGTATGCGCTGATTTTATTCGTGCGGGAAAAGAACCCATCGCATCCGCATGCTTCGGCGTGCCCGGCCCGATCATCGGCGGCGAGGCGCACGCGACTAACGTTCCATGGACGATGCGCGAGGAAAATCTCACCCGCGCGATGAACGGCATTCGCGTGCGCCTCATCAATGATCTCGGCGCTGCGGCCTATGGCGTGATTCATCTTGCGGATTCCGAAGTCGGCGTCCTTCAGCGCGGCGCGCTCCCGATTCATCAGGGCAACATCGCGATCATCGCGGCGGGCACCGGGCTGGGCGAGGCGGCGCTGGGTTTTGAGAACGGCCGCTACTATGCGATCGCATCGGAGGGCGGGCACGCCAGCTTCGCGCCGCAAAACGATGGGCAGATCGAACTGTATCGATACCTGCACGAGCGGTTCGGTCACGTCAGCGTCGAGCGCGTGCTGTCAGGTCCCGGCCTGTTCAACATCTACAGCTTCTTGCGCACGCGACGTATGAGTGAGGAGCCGAAATGGCTCACCGAGCTGCTCGAGGAAGAAGACGCCGGTGCGGTCATCAGCGAGGCCGCGCTTCACCATCGCGATCCCGAATGCGTCCATGCGCTCGAAATGTTCGTCGACATTTACGGCGCCGAGGCGGGAAACCTCGCGCTGAAGGTGCTGGCGCTGGGTGGCGTCTATGTGAGTGGCGGCATCGCGCCGAAAATCCTTCCCGCACTTACTGATGGGCGCTTCATGCGGGCGTTCATCGACAAGGGGCGGCTCGACGAGATGCTGTCGAAGATCGAAGTGCGGGTCGCGCTCAACGAAGGTGCGGGGCTTATCGGCGCGGCGTGGTATGCGGCAGGAATGCTAGAATCGATTTCCGTTTAGCGCTAAAACGATTCTCTCTTAAGAGGCGAGGAAGGTTCATCATGATGACCAAGCGAGTCAAAGAAATTCTCAGTCATTATCCGGGCGAGAACGCCGGCGTGCTCACCAACCTCGCGCGCTTAATGATGTCGGGGCGGCTCGGCGGCACCGGCAAGCTCGTCATTCTGCCGGTTGACCAGGGCTTCGAGCATGGCCCGGCGCGCAGCTTCGCCATCAATCCGCCCGCGTACGATCCCGCGTATCACTTCCAGCTCGCGCTCGATGCCGGATGCAACGCGTACGCGGCGCCGTTGGGATTCCTCGAGGCTGCCGCGGCCGAATTCGCGGGCGCAATCCCGCTCATTCTCAAGCTGAACAATCATGATGTGCTTCATGACGAGAAAGATCCGGTTTCGGCGCAGACCGCCAGCGTGAAAGATGCGCTGCGGCTCGGATGCGCTGCGATCGGCTACACGATTTATCCCGGCTCCTCGGGCTCGCAGATCATGTATCAGCAGGTGCGCGAGCTCGCGCTGGAGGCCAAGTCGCACGGCCTCGCGGTGGTGATGTGGTCGTATCCACGCGGCTCCGATTTGAGCAAGGAAGGCGAGACCGCGATCGATGTGGTCGCGTATGCGGCGCAGATCGCGGCTCAACTCGGCGCGCATATCATCAAGGTGAAGGCGCCGACCCCGCACATCGAACTGGCGGAGGCGAAGAAGGCCTACGTGGCCGCGAAGGTGCCCATCGAGACGCTCGCCGAGCGCATTCGGCACGTGGTGCAGAGTTCATTCAATGGCAAACGCATCGTGATTTTCTCCGGCGGCGCGACGGTCGGCGACGAGCAGTTGCTCGCGGAGGTCAAGGGCATCCACGAAGGCGGCGGCTTCGGCTCCATCGTGGGACGCAACTCCTTCCAGCGTCCGCACGACAAGGCGGTCGAGCTGCTCGGCAAGATCATGTCGATCTACGCGAGCTGATCTTCTCCTTCCTGTCTTTCTGTGCCTCGCCCATATTTCTTCGCCTCCCCCGTACTCGTTCGGGGGAGGTGGCCCGGCGCAGTTCATGCGATGGCTGCGAGCATGAACTGTGACGGGTCGGAGAGGGACCTTAGCTCCGGATTCTGCCTCTGCTCCTTGGATCTGGATTCTGCTCCGCTCCTCAATTGCGCGGAATTCGAGTAGAGATGGATCATGGCTAACCTGCCTCTCGTCAAAGTTCCGATCGTCGATTACGGCTCCGAACAGGCCGCGATGGTTCGTTATCGCGAGGAAGGCGAACGTCGCGCGATGACGCTCGGCAATCGCGGTCCGCTTCGGTTCGAACGCGACGGCAAGCTCGATCCCGCGATCCTCAAAGCCTACGTCCAATGCGGATTTTATGTGTTCGAAGCATTGATTCGCGAAGACGAACTCAAAGACATCGAACGCAACGTCGCCGAAATGGTGGCGCGGGCGCCGGTGACGAAGGGCGCGATGGTCGACAGTCAGGGCCGCCCCGCGCTCGGCGCCGATTGCGAAGCCCCGACTATCTCGTGGGTCAAGCCGCTTTCCGATCCCCTCGGGGGCACCGGCTTCGCGCACGGACGCCATCCGGTGAAAATGGTCGAGCCCGCGCCGCCCGAAGGCGCGCCCGAGTACGTGATGCAACTCGTCCTCGGCTCGCTGCAATTTTCCGATGCGTGCCTGCGGCTGTACGGCCATCCTGATTTGCTCGCCGTTGCCGAAGCGGTCAATGGCCCGGACTTCACGCCCTTCAACGAGGCGGTGTGGCTCAAGCAAGCCGGCCTCGGCGGGTCCGTCGCGTGGCATCAGGATGGCTGGACGCATTGGGAAAGCCCCGCGCTCGACGAGGGTACACACGGCTTCAACTTCATGGCGCAACTCTACGGATGCAACGCGGCGAATGGACTCTGGGTCGTACCCGGTTCACATCGCGGCGGCAAAGCCGATATCAAGGCGATGGTCGCGGCTGCGGGCTCCGAGCGTCTGCCCGACGCGGTGCCGCTCATCTGCGCGCCCGGCGATGTCGTGATCTGCAATCGGCAGGCGATTCACGGCTCGTTTGCGAACACCAGCGAAGATGTTCGCGTGACGCTCAACTTCGGGTTTCATCGCCGCCGCTCCGTGCTCGGGGTAAAGAGCGGTGGCATCCACAATCCGGTCGCGGTTTATGATGAGGAGCGTATCCGCGAGCGCTCGCGCGTCATCATGTATGCGATCGACGCGCGCCGTCAGCGTTTTCCGGAAGAGAAGCCGTATCGATACCAGCCGTTCGCGGATGAGCAGGATCGATATCGATGGACCCCGGAAGTGACGGCAGCCCTGAAGGACTACAATCTGCTCGACTTGGGAATCTAGCCGCGCGCTTACGTATCACTTTCAGTTCGCGCTCGGCGCAGAATGCAACGCCTGCAACGATTTGCGCGCTTCTGCCGCGACCGTCCAGTGCGCCGTCGGCTCCATATGGCGAAAGTCGGGCTCCGACACCTGCCCCCGCATCTGTAGAAGCACTCTTCCTGCCTGCCGCGCAGCCACTTACTCCAACACTAATTTTCTATCCACTTGCCTAATGTGGCGCGCGACCCCTGCCAGGCATAGATTGAGTGGAGCGAACTAGGGCCGACACGAATGAAGATACGTAGAGCGCCCGCTTCGGATTGGCGAACGACTCTGCCTCGGCGTGGTTTTCTTAAGGCGGGGGTGATCCTGGGAGCAAGCTGCGCCGCGGCAAGTCTGACGGGCACGCTCCCCGCGCTGGCCGCCGATCTGGTCGATTTGCCGTTCGAGAACGGCACACGTCACCTCGCGCGCTTTCCACAAAAACGCGACTTGATCTTGCAGCGTACCTGGCCGCCGCTGCTGGAAACTCCCATGAGCATTCTCGGGCAAGACGTTTTCACCCCCAACGACGCGTTTTATGTGCGGTGGCATCTGGGCTCGATCCCGACCGAAATCGAGGTCGCGAGCTTTCGGCTGCGCATTCATGGCGACGTAGAAAAGCCGCTCGAACTCACTCTCGAACAACTCCAACGCGTGTTCCAACCGGTACGCTTGGCTGCGGTCAATCAATGCTCCGGCAACAGTCGCGGATTCTTCAGCCCGCGGGTGCCCGGGGGAGAATGGGGTAACGGCGCGATGGGAAATGCGCGGTGGACCGGGGTTAGATTGAGCGATCTGCTAAGAAGCGCGGGGGTCAAATCCGGCGCCGTCCAGGTGCGCTTCAACGGGCTGGACGCAGGCGCGAAGCCGGAGACTCCGGATTTCATCAAGTCGCTCGAACTTTCGCATGCGATGGACGGTGAGGTGATGGTTGCATACGGGATGAATGACGCGCCGCTGCCCATGCTCAATGGATTTCCGCTGCGGTTGGTGGTGCCCGGATGGTTCGCCACTTACTGGGTCAAAATGCTTAATGATATCGAGGTGATAGACCACGTCGACGACAACTACTGGATGAAATCAGCGTACCTGGTACCCGACACGCCCGGAGCCGACATGAAGCCGGGCGAAAAACCGAAAATGGTCCCAATCAGCCGAATGCCGCCGCGCTCATTCATAACCAACGTCGTCGACGGCGCGAAGCTCCATCCACCATGCGAGGTGAGCGGCTTTGCTTTTGGCGGCGATACCGGGGTCGCCAAAGTATTGTTCTCGGCGGACAGCGGAGCGCATTGGCAGGAAGCACATTTGGGCGGCGATTACGGCAAATACAGTTTCCGCCTATGGAAGGCGCAAGTCGATTCCACACCTCCGGGCGCCCGCGTCCTGATGTCTCGTGCATTCAATCTCGACGGCGTCGCTCAACCGATGCAGCCCAACTGGAACCCGGGCGGCTATATGCGCGCCGTCGTCGAAGGAGTCCGCGTCCAAGTGATTTGAGGACGGACACCGCCGTGCATAAATCGAAACTCATCACCTTGACGCTGGTGTCGATGCTATCGGTGGCGGTTACACACTCCCCGACGTGCGCTGCCAATGACAACTCCCAGCCTCCGCCGATTGTGCTGGAATCACAGAAAATCAAACTTCCCCAGGGAAATCTAAAGTTCGAGGGAAGCGAGCCTGGCGCGCGGGCCGCCGGCACCTACTGCGTCATGTGCCATTCGCGCGGGATGATCGATTCCCAGCCGCCACTTTCGCGTGAGGCATGGAAAACTGAAATCCACAAGATGCGTACCGCGTATGGATGTCCAGTCAGCGAGGGGTTGGAGGAAGAATTGGTGGAGTTTCTCTACCGCTACAACAACCGGCCGGCACAAAGCGCATCGCGTCACTGACGTAACAATGATGGGCGCGAAGTTCCGCATGTAGAGTCCATCTCCCTCAGGCGGATGGACCATAATCGTTTTTCCCGAATCAGGTCGCGGTTTATGACGAGGAGCGCATCCGCGAGCGCTCGCGCGTCATCATGTATGCGATCGACGCGCGCCATCAGTGAGTACGCACTTCATACGACTCGGTGGGTGAGGGTCGTGTCCGGTCTGGAGTCTCTTATCAGCGTATACTTGGTTGCGTTGACGATCCCGACATACTTCGGGAGGCCCTTCGAATATTAAACCTTGCGGCCTCTCGCTTCCCTCTCAGGGATCGGCATCACTTGAGTGGGAGCGTAGTGACCATGCCATTGGCGAGGTTGTAGCGCGCGGCGACAATTTTCAGCTGGCCGGCGGCGACTTTTGGGGCCAATTGCGGGTCCTTTGCCAGGCCTTCGGCGGTCAGCACCGCGTTTTCACTAATCGCATTCGAAACCGGATCGCCGGGCTGTCCCTTGGTCTTTGCGACTGCGGGATAGATGTTTTTGAGCATCGGTCCGGCAGTGGGCTCGGGGTACTCCTTAACCGCGGCCGTCACCGCTCCGCACTGGTCATGCCCCATCACGACGATCAATGAGGTTCCGAGGTGTGCGACCGCGTACTTGATACTTTCTAGTGCCAGTTGATCGTAAGTGTTGCCCGCCGCGCGCACTACAAAGAGCGAACCGACGCCTTGGTCGAAGAGTATCTCGGGCGGCACGCGCGAATCCGAGCACGAGAGAATCACCGCGGCCGGATGTTGCACGGCATCCGACGGTCGCGAGTCTGGATGGGTCGCTTTGTCGGCGACATAGCGAGCGTTTCCGTCGAGCAGCTGTTGCAAGGCCACGGCGGGTGGTGGCCCATTCGGCGCATCCAGGCACCATACCTCTGGCGAGAATGCGAGCGTCACAAAGATAGTCAGTGGCGCGATCGCGCGAACGAGCTTCGACCGAATGCCTAATGTCCGTTTCGATGCCATAACGCGCCCTCCCATCGGTCAGGACAAATCAGGTTCGGCCGATTCTATAAAGATGCCTTTTATGTCTGCCATCGCCTCGCACAGGCGACCGGCGAGATGCATCTGATGTTCGTCAAGGCTCTCAGCCGCGATTATCGAGGCCCATCCGGCGCGCGATGATCACCTTCATGATCTCGTTGGTGCCCGCATAAATCGATTGCACCGCCGCGTCCGCATAGTCGGTAGCCACCGGATATTCCATCATGAAGCCGTAGCCGCCGTGCAGCTGGAGACATTGGCTGGCGGTGCGCTTGAGCATCTCGGTGGTCCACCATTTCGCCATACTCACCTCGGTCACTACATCGTCGCCGCGGATGTGCGCCGCGATCAGCTTGTCGACGAAGGCCTGCCCGATCTCCATCTCCGTCATCATCTCGGCGAGCTTGAATTGCGTATTCTGAAATGTCGCGATCGGCTGCCCGAATGCGCGCCGCTGCTTGGTGTATCCGATGGTGTCCTCGAGGCATCGCCGCGTGCTCGCTGTCGCGCCAACCGCAGTGACCAGCCGCTCCTGCTGCAGCTTCTCCATCAGCATCTTGAAGCCGTTGCCCTCGCGCCCGAGGAGATTGGTCACCGGAACGCGGCAATCCTCGAAGAACAGCTCGCTGGTGTCTTGCCCCTTGAAGCCTAGCTTGTCGAGCTTGCGGCCGCGATTGAAACCGGGCGCGTCGCCATCGACGAGGATGAGACTGATGCCGCGATGCGGCGGGTTGGCCTTCGGATCGGTCTTCGCCACCACGATGATCAGGTTCGCGATCTGGCCATTGGAAATGAAAATCTTCGAACCGTTGATGACGTAGCTGTCGCCGTCGCGCCGCGCGGTAGTTTGCACCGCCGCGAGATCCGATCCGGTGCCGGGCTCGGTCATTCCGATCGCGAGGATGATCTCGCCGCTGATAGCGCCTGGCAGATATCGGCGCTTCTGCTCTTCGTTGCCGAAGGTGGTGATGTACGGCATGCAGATGTCCGAATGGAGCCCCATCATCAGGCCGTGCGCGCGCACCCGCGCGAGCTCCTCATTGACGATTGCGTCGTAGCCGAAGTCCGCACCCGCGCCGCCGTACTCCGCGGGAGCGTTGGCGCCGAGGAAGCCGGCCGCGCCCATCTTGCGCCAGCTCTCGCGATCGCTCATCCCGGCGCGATTCCAACTCTCGATTTTAGGCGCGATTTCGTTGTCGACAAACTTCGCGACCTGGGCACGGAACATCTCATGTTCGGGGGTGAAAATTTCTCGTCGCATGCCTTTCTCCTCGTGCTGCGGAAAGAATCCTTGCATGGACGAAAGCATCGTTCCAAGCGGCGTGAGCGGCGATGCCGGAAACGTTTGCTGGACACCGGCGCTCAACATCGCGTATTCATCGAAACGGACCTTGTAGTCATCGGAATAAAGTAGCCAGTCCGGATCATCATCAGAAAAAATGAAGATTTTACGATATGGCCGTCACCTGAGCCTGCGCGCCCTATATGCGCTTACGGGCATTCGCATACGTCGATTCGAACGGACCGCGAGGTTGAAATACCTGCCGCAGGGTTGGTCTGAGCTCAAGACCTGGAACGACGACAATATCTCCAGCTCGCTGGAACACCACTGGCCAATTCTTCTGGCCAATTTGCAAGGCACCGGGCCATTAGGTGTTTCGCATCAGCCCTGGTATACGACGCGCGACCACCTGCAAAATCACAACGTAATGATGTCATTTGGATATGTTCTGGGTCTGGCGGCGCACAAGCTCGACAGCATATCAATTTTGGATTGGGCCGGCGGCATAGGTCACTACTACCTGTACAGTAAAACGCTTTTCCCCGAGCTAAAGATCGATTTCCACTGCCATGAGCTCCCGGTTTTTTGTCAGCTGGGAAGGAAGTTGTTGCCCGAAGTGCATTACTATGAGGACCCGCGTGAGCCGCTGCAGCGTCGCTACGACCTCGCGATCTGCAGCGGGGCGTTGCATTATTTCAAGGATTGGCGTGACCAAATTCGCAAGCTGGCCGCTGCCAGCACGAAGTATGTATACATAGCACGGACCTATTGCGTTACCTCGACGCCGTCGTTCGTGGTCTTGAACAACTGGAACCTTCAGGGCTATTCGAAATTTCTTTCCTGGTGTATTAGCCGCGAGGAGCTACTAGAATGTGCCGAGGAAGCCGGGATGGAAGCGATACGCGAATTTGTCTACCGGCAGCAAGAATTGGTTGCGGAGGGAGCTCCGGCGCGGATCAAAGGCTATGGATTTTTGCTTCGGCACAAGGACTGAGAACGGTGCTGGTAGGGCTTGCCTTGTTGCGTAAGATTTCTGCCTAACACTGTCGCAGGAGAGCGAGGCCGGTGAAACGAGACGCGATTTTTCTCAATCAGGACAAGCGCGCCGGCGACTTCGAGTTCAACGACGCGGTGGCCGACGTTTTCGCCGATATGATCGAGCGCAGCGTTCCATTTTATCTGGAACAGCAGGAGATGATCCGAAGCTTATGCAGGAAGTTGTGGATACCAGGCACCAGGATCTATGACCTGGGATGCTCACTCGGCACCACTCTCATAGGACTAAGCCGCGAGTTGCCGGCTTGCACGGAATTTATCGGCTACGACAATTCCCCGCCGATGCTTGAGCGCGCCGGGCAGAATATCGAAAAGAGTGGAGCTAAGGGTCGCATCGGCGTAGAGCATCGTGACTTCAACGGCAACCTTTCCGATCTCCCGCTCGACAATGCCGGTATAGTCACTATGTGCTGGACGCTGCAGTTCGTCAGGCCGCTTAGGCGCGACAATCTCATACGATGGATCTATGACTCACTCGCCGAAGAAGGTGTGTTGATAGTTGCCGAGAAGATTCTCACCAACAATGGCGACATGAACCGCTTCTTTGTCGATTTGTATTATGATCACAAGCGGCAACATGGCTACGCTGATGTGGAGATCGCGCGCAAACGCGAGGCGCTGGAAAATGTGCTAATTCCCTATCGCCTTGACGAGAATGTCGAGTTGTTTCGGCGCAATGGCTTCGAACTGGTGGAAACTTTTTTCCAATGGTTCAATTTCGCCGCCTTCGTATGCGTTAAGAAGAAAAATTCCGTCGCCGGCCTGAAGAATTCTGTTTGATCAGAACCGGCTCCAGCTTCGAGGACAAAATGCAATATCGAATTCTAGGTCACACCGGCGAGAGAGTTTCCATCGTAGGGTTGGGTGGCTACCACATGGCGGTTCCAAGGGATTCGAATGAGTCGATCCGCATCATCCGGACCGCGATCGATGGCGGCATCAACTTCATGGACAACTGCTGGGACTATCATGACGGCGAGAGTGAGCGCCGGATGGGGACCGCGTTGCGCGACGGCTATCGCGACAAGGTCTTTCTGATGACGAAGATCGATAGTCACTCGAAGGCCGGTGCGGCCAAGCAGATCGACGAATGCCTTCAGCGCTTGCAGACCGATCGCGTCGACCTGATGCAGTTTCACGAAGTCATCAGGATGGATGACCCGGAAAAGATTTTTGCCAACGGTGGCAGCTTCGAGGCCGCGATCGACGCGCAACGCGCGGGCAAAATTCGCTACCTCGGGTTTACCGGACATAAAAGTCCGGAGATCCATCTGCACATGCTGGAGACATGGCTCGCGCACGGCTCGAAGCCCGCGACAGTGCAGATGCCGCTCAACGTGATGGACGCGCACTACAATAGTTTCGGTCATAAGGTGGTGCCGGAGCTGGTGAAGCACGACATCGGAGTCCTGGGGATGAAACCGATGGGTGCGGGATTCATTCTAAAGAGCGGGCTGGCCACGCCGATCGAATGCTTGCACTACGCGATGAATCTGCCGACCAGCGTCGTCATCACCGGATGCGAATCGGTCGCGCAGGTAGAGCAGGCGGTAGAGGCCGCGAACAGTTTCAAGCCGCTGACCAAGGAGCAGGTCGCATCGATTCTCGCGAAGACCGCGGCGGCTGCGAATAAGGGCCGCCTTGAGGGTTACAAGAACACGTCGGCCTTCGACGGAACGATTTTGAATCCGGGCTGGCTGAGCTGACCGCAACTAGGGAAAGGCGCGACATTCCGAGTGAGGCACGAAGTGGGCGCGAAGCGCCGCCGCGCAGCGGCTCCCGAGGCGGAGCGAAGCGTAGTCGAGGGAAATTAGATGGCGGCGTCGCCGTGCTCGTTGGTGCGAATGCGCACCACGTCCTCCAGCGAGCTGACGAAAATTTTGCCATCGCCGATTCGGCCAGTGCGGGCCTTACGCGCGATGGCGTCGACGACCTCCTCGATCTGGTCGTCGCGCACGACCACTTCGATTTTCATTTTGGGCATGAAATCGGCGATGTATTCCGCGCCACGGTAGAGCTCCGTGTGGCCCTTCTGCCGCCCGATGCCGCGTACCTCGTACACCGTCAGCCCCAGCACCCCCATCCTTTGAAGCTCGCTCTTCACCACGTCGAGAGTGAAGGGCTTGATCACAGCCTCGATCTTCTTCATCAAAGATACACCTTGCCGAACGCGGCTTTGCCCATCGGGCTTCTGCATTGAGCAATTTCCGTGCTTTGGCAATTCGGCGAGAAATGCCGCGAAAACGCACTTTTATGCGCGCTCGACGGGCATTTGCTGCCTTCGATAGCATAGCCGCGCGCGTGCGCACCGGCGCTCCCGCTGCGCATTTCGGCTTGACGGATGGTGGAAACTATCTGGTGCCGGCGTCGCCGTTGATGAAGACGATCGCGCCGTAGGCGAGAAGACCGAGCGCCGCCATGCCGGTAAGAAAGAAGGTACGGTCGCGGCGGTTTTCCGAGGTTCTGGTCGCCTCCCACATCAGAAACAGCGCCAGCAACAGACAACCCGCTCCCCGATAGGTGGGACTAACCGAATGCCACCACGAGCTGAAATCCACCACATTCCGCTGCACCGTCGCCACAATTTCGTTCAGCATCTTATGGGCGGCGAAGGCCGTTTATAGTGTGGAAATTCCCCCGACCGCTTACAAAATTGGTACCCTTTCGACCGAGGCAAAGCAACAGTGAGGCTGAAATGTATACGTTTAGACGGGTTGGGACTCGCTTAGGTGGCCGGCTACTCCCGGTTGGAAGCCCGCGCTCAAGCCACGGTCGCGTGCGCAGCGCCTCCACCACACAAAAGCGACGGCCACGAATGCGACGAAGTTAACCAACGCCGCCGCCAGCGTTCGATGAGTAGTGGGGACCCAGAGCACAGGTCCGAAGGGTCGATAGACCATATATAGATTCCATAGAAAGGTGGCGCTAAGCCAGGCCATCGCCGCCTGCAAGAGCCACGAATCCTGCGCGACCGCGATCAGGAATACCAGCGGGCAATAAAAGTAACGCTCGTGCATCCGCGGCGCGAACATGACCCATCCGATCATCGCGACTGCGATGGCGAGCATAAAGTTGTTGCGCGTGCGAGCGCGCACCAGTTGAATGCCGACCACCACGTAGGTTGCGATGAGCATCGTCATTCCGAGCGCGAAGTAGGAAATCCCGATTATCGGCACACGATTCGAATCCGGCCGGTTGAGGTCTCCCAGCGCAAGAAAATTCAGCGTGTTCATCGACCCGGCGTTGTAACGTCCAGCCAGGTCCAAATAGAGATCGAGGAAAAATCGCGGCGGATGGCCGATTTGAAACGGCACGACCGCGATCGCTATCACCGCGAGGAAAAGCGTCGCGACTTCGAACCATCTGCGCACTCCCGTTTCATGAAGCGTCACCACCGCCAGCGGTGGGAGTAGCGCCAACGCCTGCGGCTTGACCAGCACGGCCAGCGCCGCTGCACTCCAGCCGAGTAAGTAGCGTCGCTCGCAGATGAGCAATGCACTGACCAACATCGGCAACGCGAGGTTGGAATCGCTCTGACCCCAAACCACCGTGTCGTAGATCATGCCCGGGTTCAGTGCCAGGCAGAGCATCGCGGTTAGCGCTATTGCGAAGCGATGACGCTGGAATACTGCCATGAAAACGGTGAGCCCGAGAACGAGGTCGCTAAGGCTGGTGCCGGCGCGAACGACCCAACGAAGATGCGCTGCGGAGAAGCCGCGCGCTATAAAGCCGTAGAACCAATCGAAGTAGATCGTGCCGGGAGGATAATCGAGGAAGCCGCGTCCAAAAATCTCGCTGGGATCGACCGTCGTCGCGAGTACCGCCCTCTGCACGGAATTATCGAAATCCGGATGACCCGGAAAAAACGGGATCGCGAGTATTTTCAGGATCGTGATGATGAGCATCGTCGCGATCGCGAACTCTGCGCCACGGCGATCCTTCTTCAGGACAGGCTTCCAGATTTCCGCAATTCCCCATCCGAGCAGTCCGAAGACCGCCCATCCGCAAACCAGCCCGAGAGTTCTGTCGAACGTCAAAAAAGCTCCATCAAAAAGGCTATCGTTCTGGCCAATCTACAATTACCAACACTCTTTGACATCGATCAGTTTGATCCGCGCGTCTGCGCCACGATGAAAAGCAGCAGGTCCCACGCATTGCGGATTCCGGCGACCAGCAGCAGCGCAATCGATAGCGCCAAAACTTCGAGCGCGTAAGGGGCGAGCAACAATGCCATAACTGCTGCGGCAATCATGATTGCGTAAGCGATGGTGGGTACGGCTGCGTACCAAAAATGATCGACGAGTTCGAGTTTGCGTTGCCGAATCCGCACCGCGCGGGTGGCTGAATAGACCATGCCGACCATGCCGCCCACGCCGAACAAGACGCCAAACGCGGTCCAGCCCAACGACGGCACCATCGGCAGGGCGCAGGCAAACACCACCGCTGACAAGTGAATCAGGGTGGGAGTGACGAACAAGCGGACCTCGCCGGCGCGTTCCTCTGTCATAAGCCTGCCGCCAATCGATGCTACGACAAACATCGCGCCCAGCAGCGTCGCCGAGGCGGTTGCGAGCACCGAGTAAAAATTGTGCCATTCACGAAGCGCGTCGATGGATGAAGCGGGCACGCGGTTCTCCCAGGTAATTTCGCCGATTAGCCTCCCATCCGTCGGCGATGCCTGCAACATCGACATCATTCGCGGACCTCCATCTTTGACAGCGTCGGCGATCATGCGCGACTCTCGCAGTGGAGAAAAAACACCGCTCCGGATGGAGTGGAGCTGCCACCGAACCGGGCAGCTCCAACTCGTCGTCAAAGTGTCCGTATGCCCTGTTTAGGCGGAAGATGAATCAGGATCGTGAGAACAACGAAGCCGACGATGAGGCGCAAATCCGGGCGCGGCGCCGCCTTCCCCCATCATCTCTCGACATTTGTGGGCTGACGCTAATTGCGATCTTTCTGAATCTGGTCCGAATTGGGAGCAGGAGCATCGTCCTCGATGAGTCCGTGAGCATCCTGTATGGGCGTTCGAGCTTTCGTACCCTCCTTCACGTCCTCACAAGGGACGACCCCAATATGGGTCTCTATTACGTCCTGCTGAACTTCTGGGTGAGGACTTTCGGTGAAAGAGAAGCGGCGGTCAGGAGCCTGTCTGCAGTATTTGGCGCGCTTGCGGTGGCGGCGATCTACCTGCTCGGGTTCCGCCTGTTCGGGAGGATGGTTGGCTTGGCCGCAGGGCTTCTGCTCGCATTCGATGCCTTCACCGTTCAGTATGCGCAGACGGCGCGAAGCTACGCACTTCTCGTATTGCTCGTCACCCTTTCCGCGTATTTTTTGGTGGTCGAACTGGAGCTGCCCTCCAAGTGCAACCGCATTGCCTACGTGCTGACCAGCGCGCTAGCCGTGTATGCGCACTATTTTACCGTCTATGTCCTCGTCGTCCACTTTGGCACGGTGGTCGCGATGAAGCGTCGTGCAGCGCTGAGGGAGGAGTGGCTCGAAGTAGCGGCGGCGATACTGCTGTTGTGCGCCCCGGAGGCGATCTTCGCCTACCGGGCCGAAGCCACCCATCATCAGTTAACCTGGATCGCTCGGCCGTCCGCAAAGGATATCGTGGCGGTGCTGGTCGACTTCGCCGGAGGCGGCCGCGTCTTGCTGACCGCGCTACTCGCCGGCGGCTGCTACGCTACTGTGTCCGCCGTTCGTTACCGCCAGTATTGGCCTGTGGGGTTTGCGGCCGCCTGGCTGGTAGCTCCCGTCGTGCTGAGCTTTGCGTTCTCGTTCGTGCGACCTATATTTTTCCCCACCTACCTCATAATCTGCGTCCCCGCATTAATTCTATTCGGCATCAGCGCGCTCTCGCGGGTACGCCGTCCGGTCGTGGCCGCAGCGCTCCTTGCGCCGCTGGTTTACCTGTCAGCCATTCAACTGGCTGGCTTCTACTGGCACGACAAGGGTTTCCCACCCCCCGAAGACTGGCGCAATTCAACCCGGTACGTCCTTCTCCGATCACGCCCCGGCGACGGGATTGTCTTCTATCCTCCCTGGGTTAACGCGCCGTTCGACTACTACGTTCGGAGAAACGAAGCCTCGGGGCCGGCAAACATAACAGGACACCCGCCAGCGGAGAGAGATCGGATCTGGCTGGTGATCAGGGACCCAAATGATGCTGGTCATTTTTTCGAAATTCGGCAGCTCCAGGCATCGCTGACCGAGCGCTATCGCCTGGTAGATAGGCGTGAGTTCCAACGGGTTGAAGTTCAGCTCTACATGCGCCCAATGTGAAACCACCTTTCATCGGATCTACGGCTCGGAGACCATCGCTACACTTATTCGCGCGCTGCGCGCTCACTTCGGAATGACAACGGGTGGCGCTTCGCTCGCTTCAGGAGGACGGAAGAAAAGAGGCTCGCGTCGGCGATGCGTGCAACATCGACATCATTCGCGGACCTCCAGCTTTGACAGCGTCGGCGATCATGCGCGACTCTCGCAATGGAGAAATGAAATGAACAACAAGAACGTGCAGGTTACCCTCGCCAATCGGCCCACCGGATGGGTGCAGGAGTCCGATTTCAAAATCGTCGAGACCGATATTCCCAAGCCCGGCCCGGGTCAGGTGCTGGTGAAGAATCTCTTCCTCTCGCTCGACCCCTACATGCGCGGGCGGATGAATGCCGGCCCCTCCTATGCCGCCAACGTTGCAATCGGGCAGGTGATGGTCGGCGGCACTGTCGGCGAAGTCGTCGAGTCCAGCAATCCCAATTTCAAGCCGGGCGATTTCGTCGCGGGATACTTCGGATGGCAACAGTACGGTGTTTCCACCGGTGCCGAGTTGCAGAAAGTGGACGCCAAGGCGATCCCGTTATCCGCCTATCTCGGCGCGCTCGGGATGCCGGGTCTGACCGCATGGTGGGGGCTGCTCGATATCGGCGCCCCCAAAGCGGGCGAGACGGTAGTCGTGTCGGCCGCGGCGGGAGCAGTTGGCAGCATCGTCGGTCAGATCGCGAAGCTCAAAGGATGCCGCGCGGTCGGCATCGCGGGCGGCAAGGCCAAGTGCGAACTGGTGGTCAAGGAGTTCGGCTTCGATGCGTGCGTCGATTACAAGGGCGGCAACCTCGCGAAGGACCTTCGTGCGGCGGCGCCCAAGGGAATCGAACGTCTACTTCGAAAATGTCGGCGGCGTGGTGCTCGAAACCGTCGTGCTGCAACTTAATCCGTTCGCGCGGATTCCGTTTTGCGGGCTCATCTCGCAATACAATGAGCCGCGTCCGCACGGCCTCGACAATCTCGTGATGCTGCTCATCAACCGGGTCAAGCTACAGGGCTTTATCGTGTCGGATTATGCCACCAAGAGTGCGCAGGCGACCGCGGAACTGGCGCAATGGGTTCGCGAGGGCAAAATCAAGTATCGCGAGACGATTGTCAGTGGGATCGAGAACGCGCCTCGCGCGTTCATCGGTTTGCTCAAGGGCGAGAACATCGGCAAGCAGTTGGTGAAGTTGTTCTAAGGCGATCGTCCAATGGCGGATGAACCCGATATGGGAACTGTTCAGGGGCGGAATCCCCTAGGACTTCGCTTTCTTCGAAGGTTTCGACTTGCGAGAACTGTTGATGGCGACCGCTTGGCGAATGAGCGCCTTGAAAGCGGACTCGTCAACTTTTTCTTCTTCGTGGATATCGATCGCGCGGCGTACATTTCCGTCGAGACTCGAGTTGAAGAGACGGGCCGGATCCTTCAGAGACGCACCCTTGGCGAAGGTGAGCTTCACGACATTCTTGTAGGATTCGCCAGTGCAGATGATGCCGTCGTGCGACCAAACCGGAGTGCCCATCCACTTCCACTCCTCGACAACGTCCGGGTCTGCTCCCTTGATGAGCTTGCGCATTCTGCTGAGGGTTTCCCCGCGCCAGTCCCCGAGTTCGGCGATTCTTTTCGAGATAAGCTCCGATGCCGGCTGGCCTTGGCCCGCGCCCGACTTTTTCATGCCTTCATCCTGGAAGTTCCAGATATCTTTCATTTACAAGACAGTCGAGGATAGTCGTTCAGTTGAGGACCTACAAAACAATGCCAGCGATGGGGCCAAGGCAAGAAGCGCACGCCAGGCAGACTCGAGACAGCCACGCCAGCCGACTTGGGAGCAGGTTCACCGCTAGCAGAAATGTGCTATCCTGCAGTTGTGGCGCCCTTTTGCGGCGCCACGACCGTTTTGAAAAGCAACAACGTGCGAATACGAATTGCAGGAACAAACCCACCGCATTGGCATTCGAAACCCTTCGCGCGCTCAGGGCGACGCTCGGACCGCCTCGCGGTGAATTACATAAACGAACCCACCAAGTACCTGAAAACAAAGGATTTCCGATTTAGGCTTTGCTTGTTCCCCCATTTATTTTGTCTCCCCCGTTGTTCGGGGGAGAGATGACCCGGCGCAAGTTCATGCGATGGCCGCGAGCATGAACTGTCACTTGCCGGCAGAGGGACCTTACCTCCGGATGCGGTGTCTGCCGAATATCTAAGAATGCAAAAACAAACCCATTCTTAGGTTAATCCCGGTAGCCACATTTGACCGAACAAAGCCAAATCATCGAGTAAATTCAAGGACTTTCCAATTCAATCTTTGAATTTCGGGAAATACCGTCCTTTATTGACATGATGTCGATAATGGCGCTGATACACCCGACGCTCAAGCTGTGCTATGTGAGCCACACATGGACCCCATCGCATACGTTACTCGGCTCAATGACTTCTATCGTAGTCAGGGCTTTCCGGCCTACCAATGGACGATCAATGACAGCGCGCCGCTGACTCCATTGCACAAGCCGCTCGCTCAATGCCACGTCGCGCTGCTCACGTCGGGCGGCGTATCGCGAAAGGATTCCGCGCCCTTCAATCCGCAGGCGCGCAACGATCTTCGGGTCGATGCGGTTGCGAAAAACACCGCCGGCGACTTTTTCGCCATCCACGACGACTACTACAACCACAGCGACGCCGACCGCGACATCAACTGCATCTTCCCGATTGAGCGCCTGCGCGAACTCGCGGCCGAGTCCGTCATCGCCGCGGTCGCGCCGAATCATTACAGCGGCTTCATGGGACGCACCTACATCCGCAGTGCAGTGATCAAGGAGGCCGCGCCTGCGCTCGTGCGACGCCTACGCGACGAGAGAGTCGATGCCTTCGTGCTGGTGCCTGCCTGACCGCTCGATCACCAGACCGTTGGTTTGGTGGCGCGCGTGGTCGAGGAAGCCGGCATCCCGACCGTCGTCGTATCGACTGGACGCGACCTGAGCGCGCAAGTGCGGCCGCCGCGCACGGTGTTTGTGAACTTTCCGATGGGCAATCCGTTCGGGAAGCCATTCGACAAGGGCCGGCAGCGCACTATTCTGCTCGACGCGCTGCACGCGCTCGAATCGATCAACCGCGGCGGCGAGATGATCGATCTCCCATACGAATGGGATGTGTCATTCGCAATGAACCTCGGATCCGGCTATTCGAAGAGTGCGTAAGCTGGAGGATCGCCATGCCACTCAAGCTCAAGAAGACCGTCGCCCAGATGCTGGCTGAAGCCAATGCGGAGATCGAAACCATCCCCGCCGCCGATGCTATCAATTTGAAGGATGATCCTAACATTTTGTTAGTCGACATCCGCGACATCCGGGAGCTCGAGCGCGACGGCCGCATCCCCGGCGCCTTGCACGCGCCGCGTGGGATGCTGGAGTTCTGGGTCGACCCCGCGACCCCCTACCATCGGGAGGTTTTTGCGTCCGGCAAGAAATTCCTCTTCTTCTGAGCGGGTGGTGGCAGATCTGCGCTGGCAGCGCAGACCCTTCAGCAGATGGGCCTCGAACCGGTCGCGCACATAGGCGGCGGCTTCAACGCATGGAAGGCCGCCGGCGGCGCGGTGGAAAAGAAGACCTAACCCCTAACCCCTTCCCTTGAAGGGGAACAGAACGGACTGACCGAGAAGAGTTCGTCACGGCTTGATCGCTCGAACTACGACCTTCCTCGCGGCGTTGTTTATTCTCGCGGCGGCACATCTCGCGGCAGCGCAGGAGGGCGTGCATCATCGCTTCGAGGATGCCGCGCATTGGGCGACCATCTTCGAATCGGATGAACGCACCACGTGGCAGGAACCAGACAAGGTTGTCGACGCGATGAAGCTCCAGCCGGGGCAGACGGTGGTCGATATCGGCGCGGGCACCGGTTACTTCACGCGTCGATTCGCTAAAGCCGTCGCGCCCTCGGGACAAGCGATCGGACTCGATATCGAGCCCGGCATGGTCGACTACATGAAAGCCGACGCGAAGAAGCTCGGCCTAAAAGATTATGATGCGCGTGTCGTGAAGCCCGATAATCCCGAACTCGCACCGCACTCTGTCGATGTCATCTTCTTTTGTGATGCGCTCCATCACATCGACGATCGGGCGGCCTATCTTCGCAGGCTTATTCCGGCCTTGAAGCCGAGCGGACGTGTCATCGATGTTGATTTAAAGAAGGAGCCGCTTCCGGTTGGACCTCCGCCCGAGCACAAGCTCGCGCGCGAGGTGGTCATCAAGGAATTCCACGATGGCGGCTATCGCCTGCTTCGCGAGCACGACTTTCTCAAGTATCAGTACTTCGTCGAGTTCGTGCCGCAGTAGCGCGCTTGCCACATCCCTTCGCGCCTTGCTTAACTAAACGAACGTTCAGGAGGAACTTCCGGAGGAACTTGGAGCATGCATGACCTCGTAATCCGCAATGGAAAAATCGTCGATGGCACCGGCAAGCCCGCGCACATCGGCGATGTCGCAATCGATAACGGTAAAATTACTTCGGTCGGCGGCAAGGCCGGCGCGGGTCGGCGCGAAATCGACGCGACCGGACTCCTCGTCACTCCCGGTTTCGTCGATATCCACACGCATTACGACGGCCAGGTGACGTGGGATCCGTATCTCACGCCGTCGAGCTGGCACGGCGTGACCACATTGGTCATGGGCAACTGCGGCGTCGGCTTCGCGCCCGTCGCGCCCGGCAAGGAAGAATTCCTCATCGGCCTGATGGAAGGTGTCGAGGACATTCCCGGCACCGCGCTGGCCGAGGGCATCAAGTGGAACTGGGAAAGTTTTCCCGAATACATGAACGCGGTCGAGAAGATGAAGCGCGCGGTCGATGTCGGCGTGCAGGTGCCGCATGGCTCCGTGCGCGCGTATGTGATGGGCGAGCGCGGCGCGCATAACGAGGCCGCGACTCCCGACGACATCGAGAAGATGGCCGCGGTCGTGCGCGACGGTATCCGCGCCGGTGCGCTCGGCTTCACCACTTCGCGCACTATGCTCCATCGCGCGAAGAACAAAGAACTGGTGCCCGGAACTTTTGCGAGCGAGGACGAGTTGCTCGGCATCGGGCGCGCGCTCGGCCAGGCAGGGCACGGCGTATTCGAGATGGCGTCCGACATGGTCGGCCCCGACGCGACGATGGAGTGGATGGTGAAGTTGTCGGCCGAGACCGGGCTGCCGATCACCTTCGCGATGGCGCAGACCGATCGCGATCCGCATTCGTATCGCAAGATGCTCGATCGCGTGCGCGAGCTGAACGCGAACGGTGCGCATCTGGCGCCGCAGATTTCCGCGCGTCCGACCGGACTGCTGATGGGACTGGAAAGCTCGCTGCATCCGTTCATCACGCATCCGACCTATAAGACCATCGCGCACCTGCCGATCGATGAGCGCGTCGCGAAGATGCACGACCCCGAGATTCGCGCGCGCATTCTTTCCGAACAGCCGAGCGTGAAAGACAGGGCGACGCATATGATGGTCACCAACTTCGCTAAGTATTTTCCGCTCGGCAATCCGCCCGACTACGAGCCGGTGCGCGAATCGAGCATCGCGGCGCGCGCCGAGCGACTCGGCAAGAGCGCGGCGGAACTCACGTACGACATGATGCTGGAGCGCGACGGCCGCGAGCTGCTCTACATGCCGCTCGGCAACTATGCCGAATACAATCACGACGCGCTGCGCGAGATGCTGCTCGACCCGGTGACGACGCTGGGCCTTAGCGATGGCGGCGCGCATTGCGGACTCATCTGCGATGCGAGCATGCCGTCCTACATGCTCTCGCATTGGGTGCGCGGCCGCAGCCGGGGTGAGCGCCTGCCGGTCGAGACGGCAGTGCGTCTCCAGACCAGCGACACCGCGAAGCTGTATGGACTGCGCGATCGCGGCGTGCTGCGGCCGAGAATGAAGGCCGACGTGAACGTCATCGACCTCGATGCGCTCAAGCTGCATGCGCCGCAGATGGTGTTCGATCTTCCTGCTGGCGGACGCCGTCTCATCCAGCGCGCCGAAGGCTACAAGTTCACCATCCTAAGTGGCGAAGTGACGTTCCAGGATGGCATCCCGACCGAAGCGATGCCGGGCAAGTTGATTCGCGGCCCACAGCACGCACACGCCTGATCACGCGATACGATTCGCATACGGGCCGAGGGCATCAACGCCCTCGGCCTGCTGTTTTTATAGGCGAAGATCAAGCGACAGTAGCCGATTGCGCCGATAGCTATCCTATAGCGGCTTACGCATCCCTGCGAGCGATCGAATATTTGGAAACGATTTTTCGCAAATGGCCTCTCTGATTCGCATTCCGCAAGAAATACTGCCGAAGAATCCCTCAAGTTTTCGTTCCTAAATGTTACGGCACATTTCTCGCTTGGATTCTGGACTTCGCAGTCCAGAATTATTCAATCGATGGGTCGTCTAACAAAAATCGACGAATATGGTTATCTTTGGCACTTGATTCGTCATCCGGAAGCGGTCCCGGCAGGCGCCCCCCTGTTTCGGTTGTCCGGTTTGGACCGGTTCTGACTCGGAGCTTTTCAACCTATGATGGCGCTTGTTCGTATCGCCCTCCGTCGTCCGATCTCCGTCGCCGTGATGGCGCTCTTGATGCTGGTGCTCGGCGTGCTCTCGTTCGAGTTGATGAACGTCGATATCTTCCCGGAGATCAATCTGCCGGTCGTGCTCGAGGTGTGGAATTATCCGGGCCTCTCCGCGCTCCAGATCGAACGCCGGATGGTATGGATCAGCGAGCGCGCCGCCTCGACGACGGTCAACGGCATCGAGCACATCGATTCCGCATCGATGAACGGGCTCGGCATCCTGAAAATTTATTTTTACCCCGGCTCCGATATCGGCGGTGCGATCGCCCAGATCAGCAGCGTCTCCGAATCGATACTTTCGCAGTTGCCGCGCGGGACCGTGCCGCCGCAAGTCATCTCCTATGACGCCGCGAACGTGCCGGTCGCACAGCTCAACATCTTTAGCGACACGCTAACCGAGCCGCAGCTTTTCGATTATGGGCTGAACTTCATCCGCATCCAGCTCTTTACGATTCCGGGATTTTCCAGCCCCGCGCCGCTCGGCGGCGTGCAGCGCTCGGTGATGGTGAACCTCGATCCCACCATACTCTATGCTAACGGCCTCTCGCCCGCCGATGTCGGCAACGCGCTCGCCGCCGCCAACGTCGTGATCCCGTCCGGCACCGCGAAGATGGGCGATTACGAATACGACGTCGACCTCAACATGAGTCCCAACACGGTGCCCGAGTTCAATCAGCTTCCGATCAAGGTCACCAACGGGACGCCGATTCACGTGGGCGATGTCGCGCCGGTTTCCGATACCCATCAGCCGCAGACCAACGTGGTGCGCGTCGACGGCCAGCGCGGGACCTATCTGATGGTGATCAAGCACGCCGACGCATCGACGCTGACCGTCGTCGATCTGGTGAAGCAGAAGATACCGCAGATTCTCGCCGCCGCGCCCAAGGGCCTCAAGATGACGCTGACCTTCGACCAATCCACCTTCGTGCGCGGAGCGCTCTGGGAGGTGGTGCGCGAGTCCGCGATCGCGGCGGCGCTGGTCGCGCTGATGGTGCTTATCTTCATCGGATCGCCGCGCAGCACGCTCATCGTGATCACCTCGATCCCGCTGTCGATTCTCACCGCGATCGTATTTCTCAAGCTGACCGGCCAGACGCTCAACATCATGACGCTCGGCGGACTGGCGCTTGCGGTCGGTATGCTGGTCGACGACGCCACCGTCGAAGTCGAGAACATCCATCGCAACCACGCGATGGGCAAGCCGCTGCTGGTCGCGATCCTCGACGGCGCGAGCCAGATCGCTACGCCCACGCTGGTCGGCACGCTCTCCATCTGCATCGTGTTCTTTCCGGTCGCGCTGCTCTCCGGCGTCGCCAAGTTTCTCTTCACCCCGCTCGCGTTCGCAGTCGTCTACGCGATGCTCACCTCGTATCTGCTGTCGCGCACGCTGGTGACGACGATGGCGCATCATCTGCTCGCGAGCGAGTCGGAAGAGCATGAGGGGCCGGGCCGATGGGATCGTTTCGTGCGCGGCTTCAATAACAGATTCAATCGATTTCGCGACCGCTATCGCGAGCTGCTCGCGATGTTCATCGCGCGGCGCGCCTTCGGGCTAATCTGTGTCGGTCTCATCGTGGTCGCGTCGCTGGCGCTGGTGATGGTCGCCGGCGAGGATTTCTTCCCGACCGTCGACGCCGGGATGATGCGCCTGCACGTCAAGATGCCGAGCGGCACCCGCATCGAGCACACCGAATACATCGTCAATCGGCTCGAGAACGACATCCGCAGCGTCGTCCCGCCCGCCGAAATCCAGGGCATCAGCGACAACATCGGACTGCCGATTTCGTACGACCTAGCGTTCTACCAGACCGACAGCACCGGCCCGCAGGATGCCGACGTACTGATTCAATTGAAGCCGAAGCATCAAGCGACGGCGATGTACGAGGACAAGATTCGCGGGCTGCTCGCGCGCGACTTTCCCCAGGTGACCGGCTATTTCCAGGCCGCCGATATCGTCAGCCAGGTGCTGAATTTCGGGTTACCCGCGCAGATCGATACGCAGATCAGGGGCAACAATCTGCAGAGCGATTTCAAGATCGCCTCGCGACTCAAGGCTCGGATAGCGCTGATTCCGGGGCTGGTCGATGTGCGCATTGCCGAGCCGCTCGACTATCCGGCATTTCAAGTGAATGTCGATCGCGACCGCGCGCTGGAAATCGGTGTCACTGAGACGAATGTAGCCTCGAGCGTGCTCACCGCGCTGAGCGGTAACAGCTTGCTGCAACCGGATTATTGGCTCGATCCGGTCAGCGGCGTCAATTATACCGTGGTGTCGCAATCGCCGCAGCATTTCATCGATTCGGTCGCGGCGCTGGAGAGTATTCCGATTCTCGGATCGGGTTCGGCCGCGCTTTCCGGAACTGGAACCAACGCGAGCGTGACGCTACCGAATGCCTCTGCACCTGCCGATGCGGTCACGCCGCCAAGCGAAACGCTGGGCAATGTCGCGACGATCGAGCACGACGTCGATCCATCGGTCATCGCGCATTACACGGTACAGCGCGTGATGGATGTCAACGCGGCGGTGTCCGGCCGCGACCTCGGCAGCGTCAGCAATGCGGTGCAACGCGAGATCAACAATCTCGGCAAGCTGCCGCCCGGCACCCAAATCACGATTCGCGGGCAGAGCCAGGCGATGAAGCAATCCTTCGGTACGCTCGAACTCGGCATCCTGCTGGCGATTCTGCTGGTCTATCTGCTGATGGCGGCGAATTTCCAATCATGGCTCGAACCGCTCATCATTATGATGGCGGTGCCGGGCGCGCTGGCGGGCGTTTTGTGGATGCTGGTGATCACTCGCACGACCATCAACGTCGAGTCGCTGATGGGCGCTATAATGGCGATCGGAGTCGCGGTCGCAAACGGTAATTTGCTGATCACGTTTGCCAATGAGCTGCGCGAAGAAGGCTACGGTCCGGTCGAGGCCGCGATCGAGGCGGGCCGTATCCGGCTGCGGCCGATTCTGATGACCGCACTGGCGATGATTCTCGGAATGCTGCCGATGGCACTGGCCTTGGGCGAGGGCGCCGAGCTCAACGCGCCGCTGGGCCGCGCCGTTATTGGAGGACTGATTGCGGCGACCGCCATGACGCTGTTCGTGGTGCCTGCGGTGTATTCGATCTTCAGCCGCACGCTGAAGGGCAAGAAGGAGCGCGACAGGGAGATCGAAGCGGTCTCGATGCCCGGAGCGTAAGGACTTCATGGAAGACCAAGAAAAAAAGGAAGACGATCCAAAACAATACAAAGGGCCGCCGCCGGGACGAGTCTTTGGGCCCGCCCTCGCGATTGCGGTAGTCGTCATCCTTGTGTTGACCGCCGGATTGGTGCTCGGTCACGACCTCATCGTGAAGCGGCAGACCTCGCAACTGGCCGAGCGCGCGCAGCAGGGGCGCAACGTCCTGGTCGCGAAAGTCTTTCAGCCGCCGGCGTCGCGAACGCTTTCGCTACCGGCGACGATTCACGGCTACGTCGAGGCCGCGATTTACGCGAAGGTTTCCGGCTATCTGAAACAAATCGACGTTGACAAGGGCGATCGCGTGCAGCGCGGACAGGTCGTTGCCATCCTCGATACGCCCGACCTCGATAAGCAGGTCGCCGACGCGAAGGCGAATTACTGGCTCCAATCGGTAACCAACACCCGCGAACAGGTGTTGCTGCGCCAGGGCGTCATCGCGCAGCAGGAGGCCGATACCGCGCGCGCCACGATGCTCCAGGCCAAAGCGACCTACGAGCAATTGCTCGCAGAACAAGGATACAAGGACATCACTACCACCATGGACGGCATCGTGACCGCGCGTTATGTCGATCCGGGCGCGCTGATTCCGCAGGCGACCACCTCGGCAAGCGGTACACCGATAATCTCCGTCGCGACTCTTTCGCCCTTGCGCGTGTACGCCGAGGTTCCGCAGAACCTCGCGCTATGGGTCAAGAACGGCGATTCCGCGACCATCACAGCTTACGAAGTCGCGGGCAGGCAATTTAAGGGGGCGGTCATCCGGCATCCGCAGGCGCTCGATACCGCGAGCCGCACAATGCTGGTGGAAGTGGATTTGCAAAACACCGATCGCGCGCTGCTACCCGGCATGTACGCCAAGCTCGACATCACGGTGGATGCGGCGGCGACGGCGCAATCCGGCAGCATGGTGCGCGATGATGCCCTGGTCTTTCGCGACGGCAAAACCTTCGTGCCGGTGGTTCGCGACGGCCATCTGCATCTGATTGCGGTGAAGCTGGGCTACGACAACGGGCAGATGGTCGTGGTCGAAGGCGATATCCACGATGACGACCTCGTCGCGCTCAACGTCGGGCAAGCCGCCGAGGATGGCGAGGTCGTGCATCCTCTGTACGCGCAGAAGTGATAATCGTCATTTAGCGTATTAACCAGCGACCGGTTCGAGCCCAAGGGGTGACTCCGAAGTTACGACTGGGCAGTTGGGGTCAATGGCGGATTCGCTCAGAGTATCTGCGGCCGTGACGCCCGGGGTGTTATGTAATGGTGGCGCGAGCGGACTCTGAATGAACCTGGGCATCGTTACTCCCCAACTCAGCCACTACGGGGGCTCCGAGGTTTACCTCCTCGAATGCTGCGCCGTTGGCAGCACGAGATGGACATCACGCTGTATACGCCGCATTTACCGGCGCAGTTGCTGGATCGAGTTTGAAGTCGGATCGCGCGTTAAAGTGGTCCGGCTGCCGGGCGGACGCCAGGGGCGCGACGCATTCTTCTATAATACGGTGGTGCTGCCGAGGGTCTGGGAGCAATGATCCGGCCGCACGATCTCTATTTCTTGTATTTGTTCCCGACCCATTTCATCCAGCGGCGCCCTCGGTCTGGTTCGCCGCAGAGCCGCTGCGCATCCTCTACGACCTGCGGCGGGAGCATCACGGGGCCGAGCAGGTCAGCATTCATCTGTATCCGAAGATGACAATACGACCGAGTCGCGGCGTCGGAGCTCGACGTTTTGCTGCATCTCATCGAAACCATCGACTCCTCCGCCAGCATCGATCGGCTCGCCACCAACAGCCGCACCACCGGCGAGTATCTGCGAACGATTTATGGCCGCGCTCCCGACAAGCGTGGTCTATCCGGGTGTGAACCTGCCCGCCAAGGTAACTCGACGCCGTCGTTGTCGGATCCATGCTGTTCGTCGGCAACCTCTGGCAGCATAAGCGCGTCAGCTGGTGATCAAGGCCTTGGCGCGGCTGCGCGAAAGGACCGTCTCCAGATCGTCGGCGAGGGTCCCGAGAAGCCGAACTTGCGCCGGCTTGGCGCGTGGTCTTGGCCTCGACCGGCGCGTGAAATTCCGCGGCCGCGTCGACAAGCCAGCTTGAAGAGATCTATGAGAATCTTCCGTCTGCGTCTACACGCCTGAGCGCGAGCCTTTTGGGATGGTGCCGCTGGAAGCTGCGGCGGCCGGGCGGCCCGTCATCGCAACCGAAGGCGGCGGATACAGCGAAGTTCTGAACGAAAGTTGCGCGCGCTTCGTCCCGCGCATCCCGACAAAATCGCGGAGAGCATCGCTGCGGTGCTGGGCGATCCTGCGCTCGCCCGCCGGATGGGAATTGCGGGACGCGAGATTGCGGCAAACCACAGCTGGGAGCGTACCGCGAGCGAGCTGCTCGAGTTGTTCAGCGAAACCGTTTCGCGTCGCAGTCACGCGGCCGCGCGATCCGCTGCTCGGCGCGCATTATTATCCGTGGTATCGCGCCGGCGAACAGCTGCAACATTGGAATGAGAACCGGGAGTTCGCTGCGGTCACGGATCTGCCTCTGGGGGCATCTATTCCTCGAGGATCCCGAATTAATCCAGCAGCATCTCCAGATGGCTGCCGAAGCGCAACTCGACTTTCTCGTGGTCAATTGGCAGGTTACCTTCAGCGGGACTGAATCCGACCGAGCTTGAGGCTACCCGAATGCTTTTCGCCGCCGCCGAGAAGGCGCCGCGACCACTGGCACTCGCCATTCTTATCGCGATCAGTACCGAAGATGTGAAGATGGTACAGCGAGCTTTGGACACGATGCGCACCGAGTTCATGCCGTCCCCGGTCTATCAGCGCATCCGAGGCCGTCCGCTCATGTGGTATTACTTGAGCGGCCCGTTTCTCGGCTTCCTCTTCTATCATCGTGACGCTGCTTGCGCAGTTCACGCGCGGCTTTCATGCGATCGCGACCGGTCAGATCATCTTCAACCAGTTCGTTCCGCGTCCGCTGCGGAATTTTTTCAGCGGATGGTGCATCTACTCGCCGCTGCAGCTCGGCCAGCGGCCCGTGCGCGAAGGGATCTGGACCAGCAGCTATCGTTCCTTCGCCGAGGACGGCGGCCGTGTTCGCGTCTTCACCATATGCCCCGGCTATGACGACACGCGCCTCGCGTCGCCGCAACGCAGCCAAAGCCGTCATCGCGCCATCTCGCGGCGGGGAACGCGCACCTATGAGCAGATGCAGCAGGTCGCGCTTGACCTCGATCCGTCGCCCGACCTGATGGTGGTCACCAGCTTCAACGAGTTCCACGAGAACACCCACATCGAGCCATCAATGGCTTCGGCGAGGCTTCCTTCGCTCCACACGATCCTTCAAGGAAGCGCTCCGAGACCGTCGAGCGAGGGTCTGATCCATGGGCCCATGGCGGCGCCGGATTCGCTCCGGCGTCATCCGTAGCCGCGAGATTCGGCGTGGATTCGCACCGCTATCGAAAGGCCTGCCAGCTCGCGACTGGGAAGTGGGCCGCCGGCTCGCCCGCATGCCGGGAGTCGAGGCGGTATACACCCGACATAGCCATCCTCGCTCGACACTTTCGCACCCGGCCAGAGCGATCTCGATCTCACCTTGTGCTCGACGACCCGCCGCGACAGGACGCGGCGGTCGTGCGCGCCTGCACGGAGCAGAGTTGACGACTCGAGCCGGATGATTTGCTTCGTATGTGCCGCAGGACGCGCGCTTCGTGTCGCGGCGCGAACTCGAGCAGATGGAGTCATGCGCCGGGCGCGGCTGAGATTCTGAGCAACCAGGCGGCTGGATCAGGATCGGCGGCCGCGAGGTGCGGGGCGCAGGTCAGACTTCCCGCCATCGAAAGGAGTGGATCACATTGCATGCATCCGGAGTTCAACTCATGGTGGCGCAATGTGCTGCAGAGCGCATGTGATGGCGCCGCCGACCAACCTCGCGCAGGGAAATATGCGACTTTGCTTCCGCGTCGCGATGAAGAGTGAGCTCCATCTGCAAGCCGGCCGCGGGCGGCATGACCATCGCGGCGCAAACCTACCTGCCCGATTCGGATGCGGCGTCGTTGTTTGCCGAGGACGCTGAGATGACGAGGCTTCTCGGCGGCCTCCAGCGTAAAGGTTTCTTCGTCGCGGATGCCGAAGCGCGAAAGGCCAGGATCCTGCAGCGCTCGCATCGCGCGGGCCGGCGAAGTTCTATCGCGACTTGCCAGTTCCCGCCCGATGCGACGTGGGTAGTTCCTGCGCCCTGTCGATCGCGTGGCTCCCCGAGGCGCATCGCTCTGAGTTACGGGCGCGGCTGGAAAGCGCGGAGCGCTGCGCGCGATCGCCGAAACGATCATCATCTATCCGACACCGCACTGGGGTCCGCGCGGATATCAAATCGACCTGCTCCTGCACGATGACGTTCCTGCCGCCGTGATTCGATGACGCGGTGCAAGCGATCAAGCGAACCTTCGGCGGCCGCACCTTCGGCATCCAGGGAACCCATGCGCAATTGACGATGATTCCGCACAGCGCGTTCGAGCATCCCTAGTACTTTCTGGGCACGCCGTTTCCATTCCTTCACGAGCACGTCGCGACCTTCGCGGAGACGTTTTTCGGGCCGCCACCGCGCATCGCCGCGCCGCCCTCGCGCGCCGAGCGTCTGCGCTGGTGCGCGCGATACTATTCTCTTCCATCGATTCACCCTGCACTACCGCCCAGGTTATATTTCGAAGGATTGCAACTTCTGCCAGCTCGCCGCGATTCGCCTCTTTTTCGAGAAAGGCACTATCTTGACCGATGCAGCGAAGGTCCGGTGCGCGTATTTGCACGCATTCTTTACGGATGAGAAAGAAAGCGAGGCGCTGGACTTCCTCTTGCGCGGACAAGGTCAACGCCCATCCGACAAAACGTTTGCTGCCGCCCTGGAGCTCCAGGCTCGCGAGTACGACTCGGTCGAGGCTCTCTTGTGTCGCGAGGGGGTGCTTTCTTAGCCGTCGCCGTAGGCTGTCGCTACTGAGAATTACCTGCGACAGGTTCGAGCTCACTGGCGCGGACGGCTTCCGCCTCGCTTTGTAAAGAAGAAGCCGGATTCCCACCACGGCTATATTGCCGCGGCGAACAGCCCATGACTCTCTTGAACGCTGTGCTGAAGGCGCTTTCGGATTCGTAGCCGAGCGACAGGGCGATGACGGAAATGGGATCGCGGGAATTCGTCAGCCTGTCTCCGGCCAGCAGCATTCGCCAGCGCGTCAGGTATTCCATGGGTGACTCCCCGACCGTCTGTTTGAATTTCAGCGCGAAGGTCGATCGCGACATGCCGGCGCGCCTCGCCAGTTCCTGTAATGTCCAGCGATGCGCCGGATCGTCGTGCATGGAGTTGATCGCCGCGCTCATCTGTTTATCTGCCAGGGCGAAGAGCCATCCAACGCCACCTCTCAACCCTTCCGCCAGATGCAGCCGCAGGGCCTGAACCAGCATCATGTAGGCGAGCTGTTGTGCGACCAGAAAGCCGCCCGGCTGCGGTTCGCGCAGCTCCTGCATCATCCGCTCCAGAGACCAGCGCATCGCCGCCTTGTCCGACTCTTTCCGGATATGCACAATGGGCGGCAGCACGCCCAGCAGAATGCCGGCATGATTCCCGGCGAAGGACGAAGTGCCCGCCGACAATAAAGCAATCCCCACCGCCGTTGAACGTGGCGATGCCGCCATTCTCGCTTGGCCGATAAAATCGTGAGGAAGTCGATAGGCGTCGAGGTCGAGATCGGTCGCAAGGCGGAAAGGCCGCCCACGCGGCAGCAGGAAGCAATCGCCCGCTTTCAGGTGCACCGCATCGGGAACGCCTTCCACGGACAGCCAGCCCTGCGCCGGAAACCACGGCGTAGCATTTGATGCCTTCATGCCGGGGGAACTGGAACGCACAAGTCTCCGCCCACATCAAAGCCGCCGGACGAATAACTGCGCGGTTTCAGCAGCGACAGAACATCTGAAAGGGGATCCATGGGCCTATCCGGACGATTGCGAAGATAATACGGACTCTACAGCATAGATCGTATTCGCTCGATCACTTATCTTCCTCATAGCGCGACGCAAGCGCGCTGATCGTTCATGAAGCAAAGGAGATTGTGATGCGTGTTTTCGTAACCGGTGCTACAGGCTTTATCGGTTCTGCCATTGTTCCGGAGCTAATCAACGCGGGCCATCAGGTGCTCGGTCTTGCTCGCTCGGATGCGGGCGCCAAGTCTCTCATCGCTGCCGGTGCCCAGGTGCATCGAGGCGATCTTGAAGACCTGGAAAGCCTGCGCAGTGGAGCAGCCATGTCGGATGGCGTGATTCACACGCGCCTTCAACCACGACTTCTCGAAGTTCGCGGCAAACTGCGAGATAGACAGGCGCGCCATCGAGGCGCTCGGCTCCGCGCTCGCTGGCTCTGACCGTCCCTTGATCGTCACCTCCGGGACCGGGATCGCCTTCACGCCGGGCCGCCTCGCGACCGAAGAAGATGCGCCCATTTCCAGCTCCGCCGCATGCCGCGAGTGCTTCGGAAGAGACGGCAGCTTCGATGGCGGCGCGGGGCGTGCGCGTGTCGGTGGTGCGCCTCCCGCAGGTCCACGACCGAGTCAAGCAAGGCCTCGTCACCTACTGATCGCTGTAGCTCGCGAGAAGGGTGTCTCGGCGTATGTCGGCGACGGGCTTAACCGCTGGCCCGCGGTGCATCTGCTCGATGCTGCCCCTCTCTACAGGCTGGCGCTTGAGAAGGGTGTCTGCGGGAGCCCGGTATCACGCGGTCGCCGAAGAGGGCGTGCCGACTCGGGAGATCGCTGAGGCAATCGGCCGGGGCCTGAAGGTGCCGGTCGTCGCCAAATCCCCCGAGGAGGCAGCCGCTCATTTTGGCTGGCTGGGGTTCTTCGTGGGTGTCGACATTCCGGCTTCCAGCGCGCTAACGCAGCAACGGCTGGGATGGCGTCCAACGCAGATTGGACTTCTGACCGATCTCGAACATGCGCACGATCTCGAAGCTTGAACAGACTGCGTACCTGCGGCGGTTTCGCCGCAGGTACGGATGCGCGAATTGAGATCGTTGATTCGCGTTTAGTAGCCGCCATAGCCATAACCGCCGCTATAGTAGGGACCACGTTGCCACTCGTTCTCCTGATGCTGCCCGTAGAGGTATCCGGCGCCTGCGCCTGCGGCTCCGCCGACCAATGCGCCCGCGATCGGATGATCCACTGCGGAGCCGATGAGCGCGCCGCTGCCGGCGCCGATCGCGCCGCCCATCAGCGCATCGCGCTGCGTCGGCGGGCCGTAGCATCCGCCGAGCGAAAGCGTCGCTGCGATTGTGAGCCGCGCCGCGAGATATCGGCACGCGCGCATGGACTTTGATCCACTGACCGGTTGTCTTCCGCATCGAATTCCAAGTGTTTCCATCATGCGTACTCCATCTATAAATACGAGAAGCAGGCGGCCGGTTACTGTCCGAAATATGACAAGCGATGGATTGGTCTATTCGATCGCGAGGCTGGCGAAGGAAACCGCGGAGCCGGTGTCGGGCTCCATCGCGATGCCGTACTTGAGCAAGATGACCCGATGGCCCTGCAGCAATTCGAGTTGCGTATACATCGGGGAGAGACCGCAAATCCGCCGCGCGTCGCGATCCTTCACGATGTCGTCGAAGAAGCCCGCCGGATCGCCGCGCTTGATGAACTCGATGAGGCCCATGTCCTCGCGCTTGACGCGCTCGGCCACGGCTTCATCTGCCGTGAACGTATCGCCGAATTTGCGCCCGATGTGCGCGAAGTCGACGCCCGCGACGATCAGCGTGCGGCGCTTCTCGCCCGCGAGCGTATCCCTGATCGCCTCGACGAATGATGCGACGCGGCGGATCGTTTCCGGGCAGGGTGCCGCTCAGGATCATCTCATGAAACGAGCTGACGAGGATCGGCACGACGCGTGAAATCGTGATTGCCGAGCGCCCACTTCAGGAACAGCGCCTGAAACTCGATCGAATGCTCATTGCGATGGAGCAGCTCATCGGCGAAGAGATCGCCACGATAGTGCGACGGCAGCCGATCGATGAAATCGACATCGGTTTTCACCGCACCGAACGGCGTCGCGTAATTTTTTTTCGTCGCGCTGAACAGCTCGGGTCCGGAGCCATAATGCGAGGTGCCCAGGATGATGACCAACTCGGGCGCGTCATGCACTTTCAGATGCCCATAGGCATGCGCGTAGGCCGCCGCGCCTCGGCGCGGATCGATATGCGGCGCGATGAGTCCGGCGAGCGCACCCTCGCGACGCTCCGGTTCAGTCGTGCCGGGACCCTCGGGCGCCGCGAAAAAACCCTCGATCTCCTTTTGCAGATGCGCGGGCTCTTTGGCATAGCACACGCCCGCATGAACCGCGGGACGATCCGGGCTCGAGAGAAAATCCTCGCGCACGCGCCGCACGCGCTCGGCAAACCTCGGCGAATCGAGGAAGTATGACTCTTATCGAGCGTCGCAATCAGATCGCTGAATTTGTCGGCCGGAAGGTTCTCGCCGAAGCGTTTGGTAAACGCGCTCTGGATCTCGCGCGCATCGTTGCGCCCGTCGAACAGCGTGATGATGAAGTACGCGCCCATTCCGAGCAGAATCGGCTCGGGCGCGAGTCCGGTCGGATCGCGCAGGCAAATGTAGGTCTGATTCTGTTGTTCGATCGGAAATGCTTCGACCGGGCGAATCTCGCGGCTTATCCATCATAAAGGCGTAGCGACCTCGTGCGTCCCTGCGTTTACAGATGCTACGGGCTTTGTAAAACTCCGGCAACCCGAGTTCGTTTCCGCAGAGAAAATTCGATGACTGAAAAAGATCGACGCCGCGGGGCGCTGACCGGTTCGCGCGCGCGGCATGACCAAAGCGCCGTCGGCCTCCCGCTTCAAAGTCGCTCGCGTCGAGCGATCTCAAGCCCGGAGAATCGATGAAGTTCCTGCTGCCGATTCGCGGCGCCGACGAAGAATGCTTCCTGATCAATTTCAACGGCGAGTTTCATGCCTACGTCAATCGATGCCGCCACGTGCCGATGCCGATGGACTGGGTCGACAATCAATTCTTCGCCGAAGAGGGCCGCTACCTGATGTGCCAGACCCACAACGCATACTACGAGCCGGGCAGCGGCGAATGTATCGCGGGGCCGGCAAGCGCGTGCGGAAAATTTCTCTATCGGGTGCCGCATCGAGATCAAGGACGGCATGATTTATGCGACATCCTCCACAGGAGGAATTCGCCGACGACGGAATCTAGTGCGAGCGCGGCGCGAGATCTATTCGTATTCGTCGCCGAAGTGTGCGCGCACGATGCGGGCCTTGAGGTATTCCAGCGTGCCAAGATCCTCGACGATGTCGCCGCCGGTATCATAGAAGAACAGTTCGCCGTTCTTCGTGCGGCCGACCGCGATGATCCATTCGAGATCGTCCCGATCCTCGAGCAGATAATTGATGGTCTGCGCTACGCCGCGACCAGGAATTATCGTGATCTTCGGCCGGGCCAGCTTTTCCTTTTCCTGTTTGGGCATCGCCTTTGATTTTACCCTCTGGCAGGGAGGTACGCGGGAGCGACCTGCACTCTACATTAAGAACGCGCCGCAACCTAAGTCAATAGCAAGTGCGCGGCGATCTCCGCATGATGCGTATTGGGAAAGAAATCGAACGCCGAAATTCGTTGCGCGCGATAGCCCGCCTCGATCAAAATGCGCAAATCGCGCGCGAGCGTCGCGACATCGCATGAGACATAGATGACCGAGCGCGGATGCAACTTGATGATCGGGTTCCATCAGACTCGGCCGCGCCGGTGCGCGGAGGATCGAGGATCACGACTTGCGGCCGATACTTCGCGCGGATGAGAAAATTGCACCGCCTCGATCGCCTTGCCCGCGATGAATTTGGTCTCCGCGAAGCCGAGCCGCACCGCATTTTTGCGTCGCTGCAGCAATCGCGAGCTCATCGGCATCGATCGCCGTTGACGATCGCGCCGCGACGCGCCGCCGGCAGGCTGAAATTTCCCGCGCCGCAAAAAATATCCAGCACCCGCATCCCGCGCTCGATCGACGCCATCTCCATCACCGTCGCAACCAGCTTGCGATTTTGCGCGTGATTCACCTGGCTGAAGAGATCGGCGTCGATCGCGAATATCCAGTCCGTTCTCGACGTTGATAGTGACCGCGGGATCGCCGATCACCTCGCGCGCGCGCCCACTCCTCAAAATGATTCCCTGGATCGACGCGTCCTGCGGCAAGAATCTGCCGCGCGCGCTCGATTTCCGCCGCCGACGGCGGCTTGCGCATCATCGCGACGATGACCTCGCGCTCGCCGCTCGCGACGACCTCGATCTCGTCAAGGTTGCGCCAATGCCGCGGCGAGCGCATTCGGCAACCGCAATCTGCGGCGAGGCGACGATGCATCGATCGATCTCCACCAACGCGTTGCTGCCGAGCTGGTGGAATCCGAGCTCGCCGTCGCGGCCCACCTTCAGCCGGATGCGCGAGCGATAGCCGAATTCCTCGGGCGCCGGCTCGATCAGATTCTCCGTGCTGACCTCGATATTGGCGCGACGCAGCCCCGCCGCGATCAGTTCCGCTTTCGCGTCGCAGTTGCGCGGGGTAGTTGAGATGCTGCCAGTCGCATCCGCCGCAGCGCGGTAGAAACGGGCAGGGCGCAGCGCGACGATCGGGACCCGCTTCGATGAGGCGTTCGATATTGGCGAAGGAAAAATCGCCGCGGCGCGAGGTGATCGCGACTTCGAGGCGATCGCCGGGCGCGGCATTCGGGACCATCAACGTGCGACCCATCCGCGTGCGCGACGGCATAGGGCCCGAACGTCATCGCGCTCACTTCGATTTCAGGCATTTAACAGGAGCGTCCTACGACCTAGTTTATTCGGTGCGGACAACGACGGATAGAAGGTGACCGCGAGTGGCGACCGGACTCTGACCTGAATCAGCTCATCGAGACGCGCGCTTCGGGCGAGGACGCGCGCCGCCTGGCGATTTTCGCGCAGCGGCTTTTTGCGCGCGCCACGCCCGAATTCCTGCAGCGCACTTCGCGGCCGATCAGCGACGGCGATTGCGCAGTGCTGGACTGCGAATTCTTCAGCCATCGAGAACACGAGATGTCGGTTCGTGTAACACGTGGCGCCGACGACGATGTAACGATCGTCGAAACGATCACGCCCGATTGCGCATTCATCGTCGACAGCCTGCTGGAATATTTTCACGCGCATCGGCGCGCCGGTCCGCGCGATGTTGCATCCGATGTTTCGCGTCGCGCGCGACAGTTCGGGAAATATCGAATCATTCGAGAACGCCGCGCTGCGCGAACGCGCGGAATCATTCGTTCATGCCGAACTGGAAATCAAAACGACCCCGGAGCGTGCCGAGGAGATCGCGGCGGAAGTCCGTCACATCCTGATCGAAGTGCGTCGCGCGGCTGACGACTTCGAGCGAATGACCGAGCGCGCGCTGCAAATTTGCGATGAAACCGCGGCGATGCGCGAGCTGGTCGAGATGCGCGAGTTTCTCCGCTGGCTGGTGCGCGGAGGCTTCGTCTTTCTCGGCTACCGGAATTATCGCGTCGAGTCGCGCAACGGCGCGCGCGCGCTTGCGGTCGAACCCGGAGTCCGGCCTGGGCGTGCTCGCTGAGTATCCCGAGTCGCGCTTCGCGCCGCCCAGCCCGCTCGACCAATTCAGCGACAGCGAACTGGGTCTGCTCTTCGAGGGCCCGCCGCTGACGATAACGAAGACCAACGTCGAAGTCGCACGTGCACCGGCGTCGCGCGATGGACAGCATCATGATTCGCCGCACGGCGCCGAACGGAAAAGTCGCCGGCTTCGATCGCTTCATCGGCATGTTCACCTCCAAGGCCTTCGCCGAAGAGGCCGAACATATTCCGATTCTGCGCGCCAAGTTGAACCAGGTGCTCGAGCGCGGAGGGCGCGACCGCCGGATCGCACGACTACAAGGAGATCATCGCCGCGTTCAACAGTTTTCCGAAGGAAGAATTGTTTCGCGCCTCGGTCGATGAGCTGCGAAAACAGATCCATCTCCTGAGCGAGACCAAGGCCGATGCGGTCGTCCGCCTGAACGTCCTTTCCGATCCGAGCCGCGCGGCAAGTTGTCGCGCTGGTGCTGATGCCGCGCGAGGCGTTTCTCGGCCGAGGTCCGCGTCCGGATTCAGAACGCGCTGGAGAATCGTCTCAAGGGCAAGCTGCTCTACTATTATCTCGCGCTCGGCGAAGGTTACACCGCGCGCCTGCATTTCAGTTTTTATGCGCAGCCGCCGTCGGCCGCGCTGGTTCGCAAGATCGAATCGGAAATCGCCGGCCTCGCACGCACGTGGGATGATCGTCTGCGCGAACTGCTCGGACAGAAATTCGGTCCGACTCGCGCGCACGAAATGCTCGCGCGATGGGGTCTCGCGTTCACTCCCGAATACAAGGCCGCTTTCGATGTCGATCGTGCAGCGGCCGATGCCGAGCATATCGAGCGGCTGCTTTGCCGACGGCGGATTTGAAGTCGAGCTGAACAGCGCTCCGCCCAACGGCGCGATCGATGAGACGCAGCGAGCTCAGGATGTATGCGCTGGGCGATCGCGCCGGTTCTCTCCGAGCTGATGCCGATGCTGCAAAACTTCGGGCTGCGCGTCCTTTCGGAAGATGCGCATCAGTTGTCGCCGCTTGTCGACGGCAAGCCCGCGCGGGCGACGGTCGAATCATTTCTGGTCCAGGGACCGTCGGGCGCCGCACTCGACAAGATGCCGGGCGTATTGATGCTTGCCGAAGCGATCGCGGCGGTGCGCGCCGGCAAGGCCGAGAACGATCCGCTCAATATGTTGATCCTGACCGCGGGACTTCGATGGCGCGAGGTTGCGCTGGTGCGCGCGTATTTGAGCGCGGCGTTTCAGATGCGTTTGGCGCCCGCGCGGCCCGCGCTCCGTCGCGTGTTTCTCTCTCATCCGGATCTGACGCGCATCCTCGTCGATCTATTTTGCACGCGGCTCGATCCGTCGGCCACAATCTATCGCGGCGAACAGGCCAGGGCCGAATACCTCGAACGGCTTGGCGCCGTGGACAACATCGCCGACGATCGCATTGCGCGCGCGGTTCTCTCGATGGTCGAGGCGACGGTGCGCACTAACTATTTTCTTCCGGCGCCGCAGCCGGATCCGTACCTCACGCTGAAGTTCGAGAGTGCGAAAATTCTCGGCCTGCCCGATACGGCGCCGCTTTTCGAAATTCACGTCAACAGTCCGAAGATGGAAGGATGCCATCTGCGCGCGGGCCGTGTCGCGCGCGGAGGAATTCGCTTCAGCGATCGTCCCGATGATTTCCGCACCGAGATTCTGAGTCTGATGAAGACGCAGACGGTGAAGAATGCGGTGATCGTGCCGACCGGTGCGAAGGGCGGCTTCATCGTCAAGCAGAGCATCGAGGGCGTCGAGGCCTACAAGATGCTGATGAACGCGATGCTCGATGTCACGGACAATCTCACCGAGCACGGCGTCGAGCATCCCGCGGGCGTGAAGGTGCTCGACGACGATGGCCCGTATCTCGTCGTCGCGGCGGACAAAGGCACCGCGAGTTTTTCGGACATCGCAAATGGAATCGCGATCGCGCGCGGCTTCTGGCTCGGCGACGCATTCGCCTCGGGCGGCGAGCACGGTTACGACCACAAAAAAATCGGCATCACCGCGCGCGGGGCGTGGGAATCGGCGAAGCGTCATTTGCGCGAACTTGGCCGCGATCCGATGCGTGGCAAACCGCTGACGATGATCGGAATCGGCGATATGTCGGGCGACGTCTTCGGCAACGGGCTCATCTATTCGAGCAATCTCAAATTGCTCGCCGCCTTCGATCATCGCCACATCTTTGTCGATCCGGATCCCGATCCGGCGATTAGCTTCGAGGAGCGCAAGCGCCTCTTCGAGCTGCCGCGATCGAGCTGGGCCGACTACGACTCCGCGCTCATCAGCAAGGGCGGCGGCGTGTTCAAGCGCGGTCTCAAGCGTATTGAGTTGAGTCCCGAAATCCGCGTCGCGCTCGCGATCGAGGCCGACGCGCTCGACGCCGACAGTCTCATTCGCGCGATTCTGCGCGCGCCGGTCGAGATGCTGTACAACGGCGGTATCGGCACCTATGTTCGCGCGAGTCGCGAGACCGACGCCGACGTGGGCGACCATACCAACGATACGTGCCGAATTACCGCGCAGGAGCTGCGCGCGAAAATCGTCGTCGAGGGCGGCAACCTTGGTTTCACGCAAGCCGCGCGCATCGAGTACGCGCTGCACGGAGGAATGATCAACACCGACGCGATCGATAATTCAGCCGGCGTTGATACTTCGGATCACGAGGTCAATCTCAAGGTCCTGCTCGAACCGGCGGTCAAGCGCGGCGCGCTATCATTTGAGGATCGCAACGAGACGCTCGCCTCGTGCACTGATGAGATCGCCGAGCGGGTGCTGCGCAACAATCGCGATCAGGTGCTGTCGCTGAGCCTCGAGCAGAGCCGCTCGCGTTTCGAGGCCTATACGTTTTGCGATCTGATGCAGGCGATCGAGGAGCGCGGCCTGGTGCGCAGCAGCGAGGGTCCATTTCCGACCCGCGAAGAGTTGAACGAACGGCGCTCGCAGTATCAGGGACTCACACGCCCCGAGCTCTCCATCGTCACTGCCCTCACCAAGATCAATCTGTCCCGCCGCCTCGAGGATGCCGCGCTGGTCGACGACGCATACCTGATCGATCGTTTCCTCAAGCCGTACTTTCCGCCCTCCATCGTCGAGCGCTTCTCTGATGAGATCGCGCATCACCGCTTGCGCCGCGAGCTGGTTGCGACTCGTCTCGTGAACGAGCTGGTCGACGTAATGGGGTCGCTCTTCGTCTTCCGGATGGTGCGCGACCATGGCGTGCAGGCGCCCGAGGCGATCCGCGCATGGATCATCGCGGGCGACATCATCGATCTCCATTCGCGCGCGGAAAATCTGCGCGCCAACGCTTACCTCATGACGGCGGACGCGGAGGTCAGCGCGTTTTTGGCGCTGGAGCATGCGGCGAAAAGCGCCGGCGACTGGACTCTCGAGCATTGCAAACCGGACGTCGCGATCGGCGCCGCGATCGAGAGGCTCCGGCCTCCCTTCCAGAATTTGAGCAACGCGTTCGAGACGATGCTCGTTGCTACCGAGCGCGAACGTTTCGAGCGCATCTATCGCGAGTTGCGCGCCACCGTGAACGAGGAAGCGCTTGCGCATGGGCTGGCGCGCCTCGCGTTCGCCGACCATCTGCTCAGCATCACCGGGTTGAGCCTCGAGCACGGCGGCGCGCTCGATGAAACTGCGCGCGCGTATTTCGGGCTGTGCGAGGCGATCGATTTCGCGACCATCGAAGCCGCGCTCGCGCACATTTCGCCCTCGGATAGTTGGGAGCGGCGCGCCGCTAGCGAACTCGCGGGTGAACTCGGCCGCGCGAGGATCGGACTCACCGAAGACCTCCTGCTACACGATGGACCGCAGGCCGCGATCGATCATCTCAAAAACGAGCGTCCGCGCGAATTTGACGAGGCGACTCGCTTGATTGCCGAAGTGAAAAGCGCGCCGCCGATTTCGCTCGCGGCGCTTCAGGTCGTGGTGCGATCGATCTCGCGTCTCGCCAAGAACGCCTAGGATGCGGATGCCGCTGTGTCGGAAAGCTGCGTGGACGGTGCGAACGGCCCATCAGTGACGACGGTCTGTTGCTGCCTCGGCGCGGTCAGGTCTTGATACAGCCGCACGCTCGCGGCGACGAAGAACGCGATGGTGAAATATGCCACCGCGACTGAAAGCAGATCGAGCACGAATACCACGCTCCATATGTACCCGGTGACGGCGACCACGGGACCAAGCAGGATGCTCACCACCAGGAACGCGCCTGAGGTCCACGAGTTGTAACCGGAGAACATCGCCAGGAATACTACGATGCGGACTGCCACTTTGAGGAACTGACCACGCTCCAGTTCCCGGCTGTGCAGCAGCGCCGCCCAACTGTGGATGTTATCGAAGACCAGCGCGGTCTTCGAAAAGTGGAGCACGATGACGACGAGCAGGCCCGGAATCAGCAACGGTCCCTCGATGTACGAATCGATCGCGAGGTTGCCGAAGAACATGATGTGCAACACCATCAGCGGAATCGCGAAGATCGCACATGCCGCTATAATCACGAGGAGCTGCAACAACGACACCCACAAAAACGCGGGGGTAATCCAAATCGCGCGCTTGTAAATCTCGATCGCCTCCGCAAGTGCGGTTGGCGCGCGCGCGTGCGAGTACTTGCGTACCAGCCCGCACAACACTACCAGCATCACCATCAGCAGGATGATGAAGAGAAACAAATGCAGGGAGAAGGTCATCCACTCCGGATAGAGATCGACCGACGGAGGCGTACCGGTCTCGGACCGATACGGAGTCTGCGCCTCCTTCAGCGCTATCTGTCGCGGCCCGAACTTCACGCTGTGGACATCGCCTGATTCGAAGGTGTGCGCGACGCGATGCTGGATGTTCAACGCATCGGGAAGCAGACACAGCGCGGCAGCCAGGACCAGCGGCGCGAGAACGATCGCCAATACTGCCCAATCGCCGCTGAGGTCGTTAACCGCGTTCGCGAGATAGATGAAGCTGCTTCTGAGACGTGCCGGAGCCACTGTGACATCGAGGTTGGCATCGCGAATGGTATGAAACAAGTCCGCGCCATCGCAGCGTTTGGCGTCCGCAAGGCACCCCGTCTGGCGCCTCATGTTATACTGCGATATACACCATTCGTCTCACCGCCTTTCGGGAGTAAGGCTATGGAAGAACGCGAGCGCAAGGCCCTGATCGAGATGGAAGACAAAATGATCCGGCGGCTCCGCTTCCTGGTCAATCTGACCTTCGCGACTATCGCGCAGGACGATTCCCTCACGCTGGAGCAGGCATGGGAGCACGTGACGGCGCTCAAGGGCGCAGCGGTCGCGATGTTTCCCGGCAAGGAAGCGACCTTCGACCTCCTCTATATGCCGCGCTTTTCGCGCTTGTTGGCGGAGCGATACGGCGCCAACTAAGCCGCATCCGGCGCCCCTTTGATGCGAACGCTTTCCGGACGAATCGTGCTCCCCGACGGCTCGGTCGTCGCGGGGCGCATCCATTTCGATGCGACGATTTCCTCGATCGAGCACTCCGATGATGCGTCGTCGGACTACATTCTTCCCGGCTTCATCGATCTGCAGGTCAACGGCTCGCATGGAATCGATGTGATGAACGCGTCGGCCGACGGCATCATCGAAATTTCACGCCAGCTCGCGCGCGAGGGCACGACAGCCTGGCTGCCGACGGCAGTGACCTCGCCGATCGATCACATCGAAAAAGTTCATCGTGCGATCGGCGATGCGATCGAGCGCCAGCAGCACGATGATCGCGCGGGCGCGAGGATACTCGGCATGCATCTGGAGGGACCCTTTATCTCACCGATGCGTCTCGGCGCGCATCCGAAACTGAACCTCGAGCCGGGCGGAGAGGCATTGGAGCGCGTGAAGGCGCTGGAGCACCTGAAGCTGGTAACTCTCGCGCCGGAGTTGCCCGGAGCGTCAGAGGCGACTGCGCGCCTGACCGCGCGCGGCGTCGTGGTTTCGATTGGACATACCAATGCGACATTCGAGGAAGCGTCGGCGGGTGTCGCGGCGGGCGCGCGCATGTTCACTCATCTGTTCAACGCGATGCGTCCGTTGAATCATCGCGATCCCGGCGTCATCGCGGCAGCGCTGACCAATGAAATTGCGATGCCGGCGGTGATTCCGGACGGCGTTCACCTTGCGCCGGAAATCCTGCGTCTCATCTATATGACGCGGACTGCGCAACGGATGATTCTGACGACTGACAAGGTTTCACTCGCGGCGACGCCGCCCGATGCTTCGATGAATGTAGGCCGCGAACGCGCGCGCATCGTCGATGGCGCGGCGCGACTTTCAGACGGGACCCTCGCCGGCGCCATCATCTCGATGCTTGATGGTGCACGTGTGATGACCGAGAAGGCTGGCGCAAGCATCGGTGATATCGGCGCGATGGCGGCGACCAACCCTGCGACGCTGGTTGGGCAAGCGCAACGCGGGAGGCTTCAGCCGGGCGCCGTATCGGATATTATCGTTCTTGGCGACACGCTCGAATTGAAAGCGGTCTTCCTCGCGGGCCACGAACTGAACTGATCAACTAATAATTGCACGTCCTGCTCATGCATGGAGCTTCTCGATGCCGCTCAACAAAGAACTCGTCGGCAAGCAATATCCACCAACCACCTCACAGGCGACCCTCGAGGCGATGCAGAACTACTCGCGCGCCTACAACGACGACAATCCCGCGTTCTTCGATGGCTCGCGGGCCGGCGGTATCGTCGCGCCCCCTATGTATGCGGTCGTCGCGACATGGCCGTCGATTATGGGAGTGGTCGGCGATCCCGATTTGAAGGTCGATGTCGTGCGCCTGCTGCACGGCGAGCAGGACATGGAATTCATGCGGCCAATTCGCGCCGGCGATGAGATCACGGCAACCGCGCGAGTTGCCTCCATCGAGACGAAGGCCAGCGGCGAGACCCTCGTGATCGAGATCGACGCGACCAATCAGGCCGGCGAGAAAGTGAATCGAACGCTGTTCAACGCCTTCATTCGCGGCGGCGGCCGAGGCGGCGCCGATGCGAAGGTCGCCGAACCGAGACGCGGAGAGCCGCTCGTCACGGTGGCGCAGCAGGTCGACAAGGACCAGACCTATCGCTACAAGGAGGCCTCGGGCGATTTCAATCCGATTCATGTTGACGAGAATTTCGCCAAAATGGCGGGGCTGCCCGGAATCATCGTACACGGTTTATGCACGATGGCTTTCACCTCGAAGGTGGTCATCGACAAATTGTGCGGGGGCGATCCGCTCAAGCTGAAGCGCTTGCGCGTCCGTTTCTCGCGGCCGGTTTTGCCCGGGCAGATCATCACCACCAAGGTATGGGCCGACGGCGAGCGCGAACATCGCAAGATTTTCGCATTCGAAACTTTCAATCCGGAAGGCCGCGCCGTCATCCGCGGCGGGCTCGCCGAAGTCGCGATCTGAAGTTGATTGGCTGACAGGATCCGCATCGGCCTCTCGCTCTCGCTCACCGGCGCGTATGCGACGATGGGCCGGCAGGCCGAAGCGGCGCTCAGGCTTTTCGTCCTCGTCACGAATACCGCAGGCGGGATTCGCGTCGGCAGTGAGTCGCGCGAGGTCGAACTCGAATGCTTCGACGATGCGAGCAGTTCCGAACGATGCACCGATATATATCGATCGCTGTGCGGCGAAAATCGCGTCGATATCCTCCTGAGTCCCTATTCCAGCGAGTTGGTCCGCGCCGCCGCGCCGATCGCCGAGCGGGCGGAAATGCTGTTCGTCAATCATGGCGGCGCCGACGACGACATTTACTCTCATCATCATCGCCTATTGGTTGGCGTGCTGAGTCCGGCAAGCGACTACTTCAACGGCTTCGTACGTCTGGTCGCGGGGATGAAATTGTGGCGCAAGCGTATCGCGATCGTATACTCTCCCAGCGGCTTCGGCTCAGCGATCGCGGGCGGCATCGAGCGCGAATCCAATGAGCGCTACGCCCGGCGCAAAGGCGTCAGAATTCGCGTGAAGTATGCCGGCCGCTTCGACGCGGAATCGACGCCCACAAAATTATTTCCCGCATTGCGCCGCAATCGCATCAACGCACTCGTGAGCGCGGGAAGCTACGAGCACGATGTCGCGGTGATGCGTGCCGTCATTCAAGCATCGCTGAACATTCCGGTGCTCGGATGCGTGGCTGCGGGCGTCGCAAGATTTCGCGCTGACATGGGCGAAGATGCCGAAGGTCTGGTTGGTCCGAGTCAGTGGGAGGAGCAGGTGCAGTTCCGTCCCGAAATTGGGCCGACGCCGCGCGAGTTCATTCGCGCCATGCGCGCGCATGCTCCGGCGATCGTGTGTGACTATCCGGCGGCGCAGGCTTTCGCGGCGGCGCTTCTGACGCGGTCGGCCATCGAACACGCACAGAGCCTCGACGCGATAAAAATTCGCGACGCATTTTCCGATTTTCGCACCAGCACATTTTTCGGCGACTTCGCAATCGATCGCGTGACCGGCCGCCAGATCGGCCATCGCGTGCTGCTGGTGCAATGGCACGGCGGCCAGAAGGTGGTAATCGATCCCGAGGCGCATGTCGAAACCGGAACGATGGAGCTTCCGACCGGATGGCAACTCATTCTGAGTTCATTTCAAAAACTGAAGCTGACGCGCCGCAGCGACGACGATCGAGATGGTGAACATCACGACGACGAAAACGACGGCTAAGGTGCGCCTTCAACTCGGGAGCGGGCCTCATTTCGCGATCGGGCTGATGTCGGGGACCTCGCACGATGGAGTCAGCGCCGCGGTGGTCAAGCTTGATGAGCGTGCGCGTCCTCGCGCGGAAGCCGTCGCGTTTCGCACGTCTGCCTACGCCCCGCAATTCCGTGCGCGCCTGCTCGACCTCGCCTCGATGAAAGATGTAGGCGCGCCGGCGGTCTCATCGATCAACTTTGAATTGGGAAAGATTCTCGGCAACGCGGCCATCAAAATTGCGAGCGTCGCGAAAATTCCGCTGGAGCGCATCTCGTTTATCGGATCGCACGGGCACACCATCTTTCATTTGGCGCCACGCACGGCGGCGCGCGGACGGACTCCCTCTACCATGCAAATTGGAGAGTCCTCGATCATTGCGGCAATGACCGGTCTGCCGGTGGTCGCCGATTTCCGCCCTATGGACATCGCGCTGGGAGGCGAGGGCGCTCCGCTTGCCCCGCTCGCTCATCTCTGGCTCTTTGGCGATCGCGAGCGTGGGCGCGTCATTCAAAATATCGGCGGCATCGGCAACGCGACTTATCTGAAGCCCGGCGCGACGCTGAATGATTCGTCGCTGATCGCATTCGACACCGGTCCCGGCGGAATGCTGATCGATGCCCTCGTCGCGAAGCTCTCGGGTGGGCAGTTGAAGATGGATCGCGACGGCAGGATCGCCGCGCGCGGCCGCGTTAGCGATGAGTTGCTCGCGGGGTTGATGCGACATCCGTATTTCCGTCGCCGTCCCCCCAAATCGACCGGCCGCGAGGAGTTCGGATTGCAGTATTCGCAGGAAGTCGAGCGTCGCGCATCGGCCGCGCGTGTCACCGGCGAGGACTTGATTGCGACCATTACAGCATTCACTGCGCGCTCGATCGCTGACGCCTTGCGCCGATTCATCATGCCGCTGGGACGCGTCGATCAGCTCATCGCGAGTGGCGGCGGCGCGCGCAATCCGACGCTATTAAAGATGATCCGAGGCCACCTGCCGGAGGTCGAAGTGCTGACGGCGAAGCAGGTCAGCGTCGATGGCGACACGGTTGAAGTGGTGGCGTTCGCCATCCTCGCTTATCAGATGTTGCGCGGCCGCCAGGGAAACATTCCAACCGTCACTGGCGCGCGCGCTCCCGCGATCCTGGGAAAGCTCACGCTGCCGCCAACGCCGCGAGGCTAGTAGCTGCGCGAATCTTCAGGCGGCGTGATGCCAGCCTTCTGCGCCGACTCGATGACCGCAGCGCGGAAGATGCCATGACTCATCGTCGAGTCCGACTCCCGCGCGCGCCGGTCGAAAATTCGCACGCGTACTTCGTGCGCCGATTTATTCTCCGGTTCGGCGCTGACGGCCCAATCGATCAGATGACATGCGAGGCGGACGTCGCCTGATTCCAGCTTGTGAAGGGCGCGTGCGATTACGTTGGCGATCCCTCCCGCGAGGTCCGCAATTTCGCGCGCCTGCTCCGCTTCCGTCGCGGGCTTCAGGTGCGAGGGCGTGCCGTCATGCCATCCGCCCTCCAGCCGCCAGATGTTGCGCACGATAAATTCCGGCTCGTCGTAGATTGGCTGCAGGTACGGCTTGTCGGCGAACTTCTCGAGCGGCTTCACGCTATGAATGATCGCATCGAGCGACGCACCGTCGTTCATCATCGCGAGCGTCTGCTGATAGATCCCCTCGAGGTACTCGGCGGTGTCGTTCAGAATCTGGCGAACCTTCATCGCGCCGAAGACGGGATAGCCGTGCCCGGGCACCAGGACGTTGGCGCCGAGTTTCGCCATCGCGCGCAGCGCCTCGGCCCATTCGCGTGCGTAACGCTGCGCCTTCTGCGGATTGCCCGCGTTGGGCGCGGCCCAGATGATGAGGTCGCCGGTGAAGAGGACTTTTTGCGCCGCGAAGTACACCCAGCAATGATCGTCGGTCTCTCCGCGGGCATGATGGCATTCGAATTTATGCTGACCCGCCGCGACGTTGAGCTGATGATCGAAATAGGTGTCGGGATAGACATACTCCGAGGGCCAAACCGAAGGGCGATTGAATTGCCTCGTGTTGGCGACGGTGTTGTAGCCTGCCGTTCGTTTGTATCGATCGAAGCGCGCCGCGACCGCGCGATGCCCTACCACGCGAGGCCGCGCGAGATGATTCTTCCCCGACTCCTCGAGAATCGCCGGCATTCCGCATGCGTGATCGACGTGGCCATGCGTATAGATTGCAGTGTTGATGCGATCGCGTGAGTAGCGGCGAATCACTTCGAGCGTGTTGCGCTGATTGAAGTACGCGCCGGTGTCGATGAGCACCAGGCCTTCGGCGGTTTTGATCACGCTGACGTTCGCAAACCATCGGCAGAACATCACGCCATCGGCGACTTCCTCCGACTCGCCGGTGAAGCCGAGCGGATGATGCTCGCGGATCGGAAGTTCTCCTGCGAACAGCTTGTCCGCAGTTTCGCGAATTGAACCCATTTTTGACACCCTCGCGGTGGTGGTTGCTATCGCAACCGCTAGCTCGCGCGGCGGTTGGGTTGCAAGGCTAATCGATCTGATGGAGCTCGCCGACGTGGCGAATCTTCGGATGCTCGACCCAATGATACATGTCGTGCTGGTCGATGAGTTTGCCCGCGATACCGGCGGCGCGCGCGCCTATCATGTCGATCGCGTAGATGTCGCCGGCGTACATCGCTTCGGCGGGCGGAACGTTGAGAGCGTCGAGCGCGAGCTGGAAAATTTTCGGATTCGGTTTTTCAACGCCGACCACGTGGGAATCGATGATCACATCGAAGAATTTCGCGAGGCCGAGCCGCTTCGCATCCGCCGGCCACGCGTCCATCGGCATTCGAAACGATCGCGAGCTTGAGGCCCGCCGACTTGAGCCGCTCGAGCGCATCATGCGTGCCGTCGCGGACGATGCGCCACATGCACGCCTCGGTATGCATCACGCGAAAACGCGCCGCGATGTCCGCGAATTCTTCGGGCGGGATTCCCGCCGCTTCCATCCAAGCGCTGAAGAAATCCTCGTACGCGGCATTCGGGTCGCGGCTCTTCTCGGACATCAGATGATGATCGAGTGCGGCGCGGCCCGCATACTCCGCGTGCTCCAACTTGAGCGCATCGAGTTTGCGATGGGGGCGCGAGAACTCGGTCGCGAGCACCTCGAAATCCAGAAATGCGAGCGTGCCGCCGAAATCGAACAGGAGCGCGCTGACTTTGCCACTTGCCGAATGGTGTTCCGCCTTCATCGATCTTCAGATTAATGGAGTTCGAATATCGCTACCACTCACGTAATCGAATGATCACAACTTCATCATTGCGGGAGCGCTAGATAAAAAGATATGATTTTTCTGGATTATTGATCTCGCCACTAAGGACATCATGTTCAGCGGAATCATCGAGGATTTGGGTACGGTTGCCGACATCACGCAAAGTGCGGAGAACGCGGTCCTGACTCTGCGCACCGGTCTGCCGATGGCGAAAATCAAAATCGGCGATTCGATCGCGGTCAACGGCGCGTGCCTGACCGTCGTCGCGAAGGGACGCGGCACGCATGAAGATGGATGTATCGGCGGAGACGCTGCGGCGCACCAGTCTCGGCGATCTGAAGGCTGGCGATCCGGTGAACATGGAGACGATGCATCACGCTCAACACGCTGCTCAACGGCCATATCGTCGCGGGTCACGTCGACAGCGTGGGGCGTGTTATTTCCATCAAGCCGGAGGGCGATTCGAAGCTCTACACTTTCGAGGTTGCAGCGAACGAGGCGCGCTATCTGGTCGAGAAAGGCTCGGTCGCGATCGACGGGATCTCGCTGACGGTGTTTTCCATTCGCGGCCGACGTTTCAGTTGCGCGCTGATTCCCCATACGCTCAAGGTCACCACGATGGGGCTGCGCAAGCCCGGCGACAAGGTAAACATCGAGAGCGACATGATGGCGAAGTACGTCGAGCGGATTCTGGGCGAGCGCGGTACGGCGGCCGCGGCTGCATCGTGAGCGGCAGGTAATTCGATGAGCCTGATGCAGATACCGCGCAAGATCGAATACGCGCTGCGCGCCATGATTTATATGGCTGACAGGCCTGCGGGCGTCGCGCGGGGAAGCGAGATCGCGCGCCACGAGCAAATCCCGAAGTACTACCTGGAGAAGGTCATCCGCGACCTGATGCATCGCGGGCTGGTGCACGCGCGGCGCGGCCCCGGCGGCGGCTATCAACTGGCGCGTCCGGCCTCGAACATCTCCTTTCGCGATATCATCGAGGCGGTCGAGGGTCCCATCACGCTCAACGTATGCACCGACGGATCAAGCTCCTGCGCCCTGCAGCCGACTTGCCGGATGTATCGCGTATGGGAAAAAGGTCAGCGCGTACTTTTAGAAGTATTTTCCAGACACTTCGCTGCAGGAAATCTCCTCCACCCGAATGAGCACCGGATTTCCCGAAGCTCCCTCCGCGCAGGTAGCTGCTTCGCACAAGTAGCAACTGCATTGTCGCACCGCGCGGATTTGAACCTCACCCCGACATCGACAGCCGAATCATTGCCGAGCGCCTCGCATCGATGAGCCCTGAAACTGCTGCGGCGATTGCTCGCTCCACGGCACCGGAGCACGTCTTCACCGAGAAGACCTTTTATCTCGAAGAGTTCTACGGCAAGAGCTTGCTCTTCGCGCTGGTCCCGCCGGTCGGCGACAGCGCACCAGCGATTTCGATTCGCTGGTGAAAACTCTGCGCGAGTTGCGGCGCAATCAGACCCGATGCGTCGTGATCGTCTCGCCGAGCGCGTTGCCCCGGGTGATGCGGCGGCTCGGCAAGATGGCGCCGCCCGAAGCGCCGCCGATTTTCAATCCTACCTCCGGGTCTGCGCACGCGCCCCTATCCTCCCGATCCGGCGGTCGCGCAAATCTGGCATGCGCTGCGCGCCGGCTCGATCGTGGTCGGCTCGACCAGCACCGATGATCCCGAGGACCTCGCGGTGTTCGCGCAGGAACTCGCTTCGCGGCTGCGCGTCTTCAAATTGATCCTGCTCGATCGCGGGGGCGGCCTGCGTCGCGGAAAACGGCGAGCGGATGTCATTCGTCGAGGCGAAGCGCAGCGGCGCGCGCGCAAAGCGCGCCAACACCAGGCTGCGCCGAAAAATGGTGCGCCTCGCCTCCGATGCGATCCGCGACGGCGTCGGCACGGTCAATCTGGTCTCGCCGCGCTGGGTCTACGAGGAGCTGTTCAGCTTCACCGGGCTGGGCACGCTGTTCACGCCGGCAGCAGTACGGTACCGTCTCGCCCATCTCGATCGATGATTTCGAAGAGGTCGAAGCGCTGATCGTGCGCGCGCAGGATGCGGGATTTCTGCTGCCGCGCTCGCGCCGGGCAAATCGAGGAAATCCTGCCGTCATGCTTCGGCTATCACGTTGGCGACGAGCATCTGGCGGGCATCTGCTCGCTGCTGACCGATCCATATCGGCGCGATCACGCCGGCGAAATCACCGCGCTCTATACGCTGACGCGTTTCCAGGGCGAAGGAGTCGCGGCCGAGCTGATCAAAGAGATCCTCAAGGAGGCGCAGGCGCGCAAACTCAAGTACGTCTTCGCCTGCACCAGCGAAGAGCGCGCGGCGCGATTTTTTCCGCAAGCTGAAGTTCCGCCGCGTCGGCCCGGACGCAGGTCACGCTCGCTCAAATGGCGCGGCTACGATCCGGACCGCATCGAGCGCCTCAGCATCTTCCGCCTCGATCTGATGTAGTGATGCGTCATGGAGATGATGCGTGGCTGAAACGTCTTCCTCGCGACACCGGCCGCCGCCCAATTCCATCGGAAACGCTGCTGGATCGTTCGCCGCGATCGTCGCGATCTGCGGCCATCACACTGGTGCTGACGACCTATCGGCTCGGCGCGCGCGACGTATGCAGCGGCAACGAAGCGGTCGAGGGCGTGTTCGTCCAGCAGATGGTCGAGCACGGCAAGCATGCTGTTCCCGCTCGAGAACGGCCGCGTGCCGATGTACAAGCCGCCGCTATTTCATTGGACCGCGACCGCGATCGATCTCGCGAGCGACACGAACGAAGTCACCGCGTTCAACCTGCGGCTTCCGTCGGCGCTGTATGCGGTCGCGGGCGTCATCCTCACGATGCTGTTCGCGTACGATCTCCTCGGCCTCGAAGCCGCGATCCTCGCCGGGACTGACACTGGCAGGCGCATTTCAATACATCACGCTGGGACGATTCGGGCGCGTCGACATGACGCTCGCATTCTTACGAGGCGCTCTCGCTGTTCGCTTTTTTCTGGTGGATTGGCCCCAAGCCGACCGAGACGCCGTCGTTCGCGCAGGAAACCGTCAGCGAGCCGATGCAGTATGTCCTCGCGATCGCACTGGGGCTGGCGGTGCTGGCGAAGGGGCCGGTCGGCGCGCTGCTACCGCTCGCCGCGATGGGAATTTTCGTTCTCGTCGAAGGCCGCCTGCGCGAGGCGTTTCATCGCATGTCGATTCTCGCGATCGTCGTCGCGATTGCTGCTCGGCTCGAGCTGGTACATCGCCTGTTGGGTGGGCAGCGAATACGGATTTCTCGCTCGCCAGCTCGGCAGCGAGAACTTCGGGCGATTTTTCGGCTCGCTCGGCGCGATGTCGCCGCTGTACTACGTCTTTCCGATTGCTGCTCAACTCGGGGCCGCTCAGCGTGCTGGTTCCGATCGCCGTGGTGATGGCGCTCCGATCGCGAGCGTCGCGCGCGGAAGAAATTCAGATTCCCGCAGTCGCCGCGCCGCGCGAGGCGGTGCGGCTGTTCGCGATCTTCTGGATCGTCACCGTGGTGTTTTTCTCGATCGCCGCATACAAACGGCGCGCGTATTTGCTTCCGCTATGGCCGCCGTCGGCGGTGATGCTCGCGTGGATGGTGACGGTCGCATCCGAGCGCTTTGGCGGCATCGCGCTAAAAGCGCGCATACGCGCGCGGTGTGCATCGTGATGATCATCGTGAATTTCATCGTCATCCCGCGGCGCGAGGCGCGCGAATGCGGTGGCGATTCGTTTCGTCCTGCGGCGAATGAGATCGCGAAAGTGGTCGCGCCCGCCGAACCGCTATACCTATATGGATTCAGCGAGGAAGTTGCGCCGCTGCTGTTCTATCTCGATCGCGATGCGCCCGAGTGGAATGGAAAACTCGGCGACGCGCCGCCCGGATACATCATCGTTCCCGCCGGCGTATGGGCGAAAAAACGTGGCGAGGCGCTCGACCTCGAGCCGGTGCTGGAATCGCATCATGGCAACCGGCAATCTGATCGTGCTGCATCGCGGCAAAGTGTACGCGAGCGCATTCGGGAGGCAGCGATGGAGAAAGTAAATCTCGCGGAAAAATTTCGCCTCTTCGATGAATACTGGAGCCCAAAAATTGTCGGAGAACTAAATGACGCCTACGTGAAGCTCGCCAAGTTCAAGGGCGAGTTCGTATGGCACAAGCACGATGCTGAGGACGAGCTGTTCCTCGTCATCAAGGGAAACCTTCTCATCAAGTTGCGAGATCGCGAGATTCATCTGAGCGCGGGAGAGTTCACCATCATTCCGCGAGGCGTGGAGCATCTGCCGATCGCCGAGCAAGAGGCTCAGGTCCTGCTGCTGGAGCCTAAAACCACGCTGAACACGGGCGATGTGGTGAATACGGGAACGGTTAGAAATCTGCAGCGCATTTGACCCCGTGGCACCGAGAATTTCGATGGTCGTGCCTAATCTAATTGTTCCTCATCGTATCGTTCTGCGGCCTCAAAGATCTGGCATCCAGGTGACTCACGCATTCGCTGTTCCAGGTGCAAAAGCACCTCTCAAATTCTCTATTAGCAGTATGCTTTCTCGCCCGAGCAAAAGGAGAGGACTGCCGTTTGAAGCAGATGAAGGAGTCAAGCCGCACGCGATCTGTAAATGGCGGCGGCTACTGCGGTTTTGGATGCGTTTTGAAGAAATCCCAGATCACGTCGGTGGCATTGAGCTTGTCGCTCGGCTTGCCAACCAGGCGTTCGGGCAGCCGATTGATGCCGCCCGGCCACACGTGGCCCATGTCGTCGATGAAATATTCGACCACTTCGCTGCCCTCACGACAGTCGCTGAAGTCGATTCGCTCGACGCCATCGGTGCGCGCGTCGCTGGTCGCGGCGAGTGGACATCCATCGAACTCGCGCCATTGCCGGAGGTTTTGCTCGATGGGCGGCTGCTCGTATTGTTCGCCGAAAATCTTGACCACGCCGCCGGCAGGGACCTCGAGCGGGTCGTCGCGCCCGATGATGTATAGCGCGGGGACCGCACGCTTCATTTGATGATCGTGGACGAACAGATGGCCCGCGACCGGAGCTATCGCGGCGACTTTGTCGGACAGCTCGACGCCGGTGCGAAACGTCATCGACGCGCCATTGGAAAATCCGGTCACGAAGATGCGCGATGGATCGCCGCCATAGTGCGCCTCGATCGTTTCGATGATGTAGGCGATGAACTCAACGTCGCCGTCGTTGCGCTTGCCGGAGAGGTGACGCCCCGAGCCGTCGTTCCAGGTCTGCGGGTTGAGCAGGAAACTCGGCGGTAGCCTGGGGCGCTCGGGCACCGCATCAGGAAACACCGCGATGAACTCCTCCTGGTCGGCCTTGCGATCCCATCCGGTCTGTTGCATCGCCTCCTGGCCGGTGCCACCGGCGCCATGAAGCATGATGACCACGGGGAGTTTGCGTTTCCCATCGAAGCTGGGCGGGACGTGCACGATGTAATGGCGATTGAAGCCGCCAAGATGGACATTCTCGACCCGGTCCCATGGCGCGATGGGTGGAGAATCGCTCTTGCGGGCTGCATGCGACGGCTGCGGCCGCGCCAGTATCGCGATCATCGTCATCGCGGCGAATGCGAATCGGGCGCTGCAGCGCGATTTCATGGCGATCTTAATAGACGCCGATGGGCTCGCGTCCGTTTCAATGGGCGATCATAGTTCCGCACATTCGGAAGGATGCTATGGGCGTCGAAATTGACCCAAATGGCGTTTCCCTGTCGGCTGGCATTGGATTAGGCTTTGCCGCGTTCAGTCTCCGGAGGGGGCGTTCCATGTTTTTATTTCAATCCGTCTTCCAGCGTGGGTGTGGACTGGTAATCACTGTAGTTACCATCGCGACTCTGCTCATCAGCACGCCGGTAAGGGCTCAGTTCACGGCGCATGTTCAGACGCGAGATTACACGACCGCGGATCAAAGCATCGACGTTCCACTGCAGATTGAGCGCGATGCATCGAAACCGTTTCCCACAACCCCGATGTTCCACATCCTTCCGGCCAATACTGAGGCGGGACGCCGTGCGGCGCTAACTGGACCAGCGGAAGCGGTGACGACGCAGGACGACCTCGCGATTTCGCCGCTGTTGGCATTGGCCAAGCCCGGGTTTTTTCCCGCCGACCTGACGAACTTCGGCGGTGGCACCGTCGGCTCCGGAAGCTCGGAGGATATCTATTACAACTGTCCGGGCAATAATGAATCGTGCTGGGGTGATCCGGAGGGCTTTCTGTCCAATCTTTCGGTCAGCAGATTCATCCACGTGCTGGACCAGTACGTCGGTCTGAGAAGCAACAAACGTTATCCTTTGTCGAACACCTTTGTGTTCGAAAACGGCAGTGTGACGAACCTGAACACCGCCGACATCGAGACCATCGTCGAAAATGCCGCCGCACTTTCGGAGGTCGGGGCGGGCCATATCTTTCATGTTTTTCTGCCGCCGGGCGTCGATGTTTGTCCTGACACCAACCAATGCTACTCGCCCGACAACCCTTCGACTTTCGTGCTGTGCGCGTATCACTCATCGATAAGCGGCAGCAATATTCTATACACGGTCGAGCCTTACCAGGATGTGGTCGGATGCGTGTTGGCGCCGCCCAATCCCAACAGCGCGATGATTGATTCGACCAATTCGGCACTCTCGCATGAGCTGTTCGAGACCATCAGCGATCCATTCATCGATGCTTGGATCGCAGAGAATTCTTCGCCCGAGGCGGGCAACGAAATGGCCGATATCTGTCATGGTCCTGGCAACGGCAGCGGAGAGATCATCGCGCCCGAGTATCTTCTATTGAAAGGCCACACCTATCAGACTCAGCTTGAGTACTCGAACTTCCGCCACGGCTGCGTGGTTTCTCCGTAGTTCTGAAGCGCGTGCATCTTTGACGTCGAGGGTGCGCGCGAGTTTTTTATTTGGTACCGTGCGGGTCTCCGGAGGAGATGCCCGTGCGTATCGCGCTGATTGGACAGGCGGCCTTTGCGGAAAAAGCTCTTGATGCGCTCCTCGCGCATCGCGATGAGATCGTCCACGTCTTCGCGCCGCCCGATCCTCCATCGGGACGGCCCGATCCGCTGACGGCGAAGGCGCGCGCGCTTAATCTGCCGCTAAGCCAGCCGACATCATTCAAGACCGATACGGCATTCGAACAGGTCGCCGCGCTAAAGGCTGACCTCGCGGTGCTCGCCTTCGTGACGCTGATCGTGCCCGAGCGCGTACTGTATGCGCCGCGATATCAGTCGATCTGCTTTCATCCTTCGATACTCCCGCGTCATCGCGGCGCGAGTTCGATCAACTGGACGTTGATTGCCGGCGACAAGGAAACCGGCGTCACCTGGTTCTGGCCGGATAAGGGACTCGATACGGGGCCGATACTCGTGCAGAAGAAAATTCCGGTCGAACCCAACGACACCGTGGGATCGATTTACTTCAATCGGCTGTTCCCACTCGGCATCGAGGCGATGATCGAGGCGATCGACCTAATCAAGAGCGGACGCGCACCGCGCATCGCGCAGGATGAAAGCAAAGCGACCTACGAGCCAATCTGTCGCGATGAACATGCGCGGGTGGATTTCTCGAAGCCTGCGCTCGAGGTGCACAATCTGATTCGCGGATGCGATCCCCAGCCCGGCGCATACGCCGATTGCGATGGCCGTCGCGTGCGTCTCTATGAACCGTCGCTCGCACACGGAAGCGCAAGTGCGGTGCCGGGCACGATTGTCTCAATCGATACAACTGGAATGAAAATCGCGCTCACCGGCGGCATCGTCACCATCAAGCGCGCGCGGATCGAGCCCGACGCGAAGAAAATCGCACCCGCCGAAATGGCCTCGGGAGGTGCGATTCGCGCGGGGATGCGGCTCACCTAGTCCTGGCAGGTTGTTGAGAAAGGATTCTCGCCGCCTGCTTCCCTCGCTGTTGTCTCCCCGTCAGGGGAGAACTAAAGGAAAACAGCCAACTTCCCCACTGTATTCTCCCCCAGAGGGGGAGAGGCTCAAGGAAAGCAGCCAACTCTCTTTAGCGCTTGCCCTTGGCCTTCTTGCTCTTCGATGGTTTCGGCTTCGCCGCGCGCCTGGCGGATTTTGCGACCATACGCGGCTTCGCCTTTATGGCTTTCGATACCTTCGCCTTCGCAGCGGGCGCCTTCTTCTTCGTAGCGGGCGCTTTCGCTTTTACCGCAGGCGCTTTCGCCTTGGGCTTCGGCTTCGTGGGCTTCTTCGCGCGCGGCGGCGACGTTCGTCGCATGCCGAGCTTCTCCTGGACCGCGACCACCGCGTCTTCCGCGGTGTCCATCACTTTATCGACGATTAATTCGACATCCTGCTCGATCGCCTCGACCATGCCGGCGGTCGTCGCAGTATTGTCTGCCGCTGGTTTACTCTCTTCTTCGTTATTCGCCATGAACCTAATATTGCCAGCATCGTAGGAGCTAACCCAAGCCCTGCTCGCACCAGCAGCGAAAAATCGCGGCAATGGCTTGCTCAATTCGAATCGTGCGTTAGGATCGATGGCGCAAGTTATCGGGCAGGCTATCAATAAATTTTCGCCGCGCGGCGGCGTCATACCTAAAGGCCCAATGAACGGGGGGAGGGGTGGAATGCTATGAGGCTGTGCATAGGGACTTCCAAAGGAATCATCATCCTCGACCCCGCCCGAGGTCCGACTCCCGTGATGGTGCTTGCGGATCCTTCTCCAGTATGGTGCATGGCGCAGGACTGCTCCGATCCCGGACATATCTACGCTGCGTCCAATGATGTTATCGCGCACGGACGCGCGGTCTTTGCGCGCTCGGCCGACGGCGGCAGGACGTGGGTTGAGATGACGCCGCAAAACGCCCGAGAAGAGGAAATCTGGGCGATCGCGGCCTCGCCCAACGTGGCCGGCCAACTCTTTATCGGCACCTCGCACGGACGGCTCTTGCGAAGCGACGATCGCGGCCGCAACTTTGTCGAGCTGACGGCATTCCTCAAGCTGCACGGCCGCGATCGATGGAGCTTTCCGCCGCCCCCGCATATTCCACACGTCCGCAGCATCAGCTTTGACCCTCAATATCCGGGCCTGATGTATGTCGGAGTAGAGGAGGGCGGCGTATTCCGCACCCACGACAGCGGCGAGACTTTCGAATCGCTCAACAGCGGGCTCTATGACGATGTTCATTCGGTCGCTGTCGATCCGAGCGACTCGCGCCGGCTCTATGCCACCACCGGCCGCGGCTTTTATGTCTCCCAAAACGCCGGAGGCTCATGGCGTCATGTCAAAGCGGGATTCAATCGCACCTACACTGTGCCGCTGCTGGTGACGGGCAAGGAGCATTGCGCGATATACACTGCGGCCGCGGCCTCGCCTCCGCCGATGTGGCGCGTGGGCGCACGCGGCGCGGACTGCGTGCTGTTTCGCAGCGACGACAATGCCCATTCTTTCCATACCGTGGAGCGCGGTGCAGGCGTCCATCGAGGCATGGTGATGCGATTTCGTGCCGCTCCGGACGCCTCGAACGATTTCTTCGGCGTATCCGATGACGGCACAGTGACGCGCCTGCTCGCCGATGGAGTCGAATCGCCGCCGGTGACAATCGCGGAGAAGCTGCCGCCAGCGTATGACATGGTAGTTGTCCCGTAGCGGGGTCTGATCCTCTCAACAGCCTGCTAGTTCGCGATTCGTCTACTGCCAGTCGAATTGCGGCCGTGTTGCGAGAGTGGCAGATAATTGACCTCCTGTTTATCCCTTCTCAGCGGCATCGTCCCTCCCTTATGACCGCGCGCTCTTCGAACATTTGAAGGACGAGAACAAACTGCGGGTCAGGGCAGAATGAACAAAATGGTAGCGGCGCTGATGGCGTCGAGTGCGAATCACGGTTCAGCCTCGAACCGCGATGTAGCATGGATGCCACCGGCCGAGGGGTTTGTCATGCAAAGAGCCGAAATGGCATCAGACGTTTGCTGACTTTTTGTCGGCAACAGGCCAACAGCGCTATGGGCACCCCTTTTGCTATTTCAACTTATATTGCCGGCGACAAGGGGGAGTTTGTGGTTGCCAGTCCGAAGAAGGTCCAGCCGCGTTCTGCGAGGCAGATCCGTTCGCCCGGTGATTCGTCGCGCGAATGGCTCCTGCCCTACATGTCTTTTCGGACCGCCCTGCACGACGAAGTATGGCGCGAGAACTGGACCAATCATTACATGCGCCCGGGTCTGCTGCTGATCGCGCTGTTCGAGCTCGCCAGTATCGTAGCCACCGCGCTGCTATCGCGCAGCCATCGCGCATACCTCCCCTTCGAGGTGTTCAATGCGGTGGCGGCGTTCGCATGCCTGATGTTCATGTGGACCTCGCGCTTCGAGCATCAATGGCGTGCGGTCGCGTTCAGCTTCTGCGTCGCCATCCTCGCCGCGGCGAGCTACCTGAGCTTCGTGACGCATCGGACCGAGCCGCTCCTGATGGCCGTTATGCTGCTGCTGTTCGGCGCCGGCGCGCTGGTGCCATGGAATGCCAAATGGCAAACCGCGCTGACGGTGGTGTGCCTCGGATGGTTCATGGTCAATGCGATATGGCTCCCCAACGGCCAGCCGGACTCCCTCGATCGATGGCTGGCGCTCTTAGCGGCCGCGGGCCTGGCGCAGGTCGGCACGGCGCGCAACGAGCATCAGCGCCGGGAGTTCGAGTCGCAGGTGAAGGTCATCGCGAACCAGCCGAAGTCCTAGCAATTTCGGTGACTGGACGGACGCCAATCTGAAATCGGCACTAACGCTGGTGTTTACGCCGTCGTAGGGAATGGCCATCGCTTGGCCACGCCTCGCCGCGTATATGGGATCCACGCGGCGACCTGAGCTCGCGAAATCTGCTACACTGATTCCAGGCGCCTGCGGGTGCTTTTTGACGTTTTGGCGGGACCCCAATCGAATGGTCGTGCGATTGCATAAACGAACCCACCGCGAGTCGCGGGCGGCAAATGACAAAAACGAACCCATTTCGAACGTATCGCGTCGGTGCTCCGCACCGGTGCGAATTACATGAACGAACCCACCGCGGCGGTCCGTATGATATTCGAAGATGCAGAAACAAACCCAGTTTGATCAGCAAAGATGCGGGTTTCTTGCGCGGATGGTGACATTCGCAGCACCCTCACCTGCGCGGCATGCTTGTCTCCAAACTAAGAGCGACAATCACGCCGCGCTTCCTCTCCCGCGAACGAATGCGGGAGAGGAAGGACATGAAAACGCAAAAACAAACCCATTGCGACCATCGCGAGCGTTGGTCCTGCGGCTCGCGAAGAACTTCGAACGCTATCGGTGCTCGAGAACGGCCCCACACGAAAACAAACCCACTTGGGAGGCTTGATCAAAAGCGAATAAAAAGCGAAACTAACACCATAGGAGTTTCGCTATGAATGCCGCCCTCGACCTTGCCCTCGACTTCGATTCCCATGACGACGCCCTCGAACCCCATCGCGGGGTCGAGTTCCATGAGATGCCGGTCCGCCAAATCCTCAACCGCTGCACCAATCCCAAGATGTCATTTCGGTGGACCATCAACCCGTACCGCGGATGCGAGTTCGGATGCGTCTACTGTTATGCGCGCTATACCCACGACTTCCTCGAACTGCGCGACCCGATGGACTTCGAGCGGCGCATCTTCGTCAAGCGGATGGCGGCCGAGGTGCTCGCGCGCACGCTCTCGCGCACGCCGATCGGCGACGATTCCATCGCAATCGGCACCGCGACCGACCCATATCAGCCGGCCGAGCGCCAGTACGGACTCACCCGCGCGATGCTCGAGGTCTTCGCGCAACTCGCGGGGCTGCATCTTTCGATCACCACCAAATCGACGCTCATCGCGCGCGATGTCGACCTGATCTCACGCATCCATCAGCGCTCGAAAATTTCGGTGAACTTTTCCTGCATCACGCTAAACCCACGTCTGGCGCGGGTTCTGGAACCTCGCGCGCCGAGGCCCGAGCTGCGGATGCGCACGCTGGCGACGCTCGCGAAGGCTGGTATCGAGTGCAACGTCCTCATGATGCCGATGATCCCAGGGCTGAACGATTCGCGCCGCTCGATCGAGAGCGTCATCGTTGCCGCGCGCGAGGCGGGCGCGAAGGGCGTATGGTGGCGGCCATTGTTCCTCAAGCCTGCCGCCGCTCGCAGATTCATCCCGTTCATGCGCGAGAAGTTTCCCGAACTGGCGCCGCAGATCGATGCCTACTACGGGCGGGCGGTGTATGCGCCGACAGATTACGAGAATCGCGTCGGTGCCATCATGGATCGCCTGCGCATCAAGTACGGCTTCGCCCCTACGCACGAGCGAAATGCGCCACCGACTCCCGCGCCCAAGCGTCCGGCGCAGCTCAGCCTCGGCGTCGGATGAGAATCGAAGGGAAAGGTTGTGGAAGAATCGTCGTCATCAAGACGAGTACGATTGCTTTAAGATAGTCATTGCCGCAAGGCGCTTCGAAGCGGTGGTAAAATATATTCATCGCTCGATCGCGCGACATCCACAACTTATCGACAGACTTGTCCCCAAAGTTGTCTCTAAATCTGGGCTCCGGAAGAAGTATTTCTCAGCCGAATGGAAACGGTTAATCTTGATCAATAAGCGTTTGGTCTCGCTCCTCAACCTCCTCACTTCAACCTGGAGACCCATATGCGCCGAACTTTTCTCGCTCTCACCCTCGTCCTCTTTTTTCAACCCCAACGCATACGCACAACTCGCCGCATGCACGCCATTCGGCAATGCGCCGCAGCAGCTCGATCATGAATGAGGTGCCCGAATGCGTCGGCGGCAGCGTGCTCGGTCCGTGGAACGATAGCGATGGCACCCCGCGCTATGCGTGCCTGTTTACGCCGAGCGCCGCATCGACTTCGAATCCGCTGCCGCTCGTCATCTTCCTGCATCCGTCGCTGGTCACCGCCGATGTCACCGAGACGGGCACCAACTTCCTCGAGTACCTCAATACTGCGAACGTCAGTGACGATTCGTCGAAGCTCGGCTTCATCCTGCTCGCGCCCGAGGGCCGCGACACCACGCACTTCTATCCCTCGCCCGACAACGCCGGTCCCGGATGGGACAACTGGTATCGCCAGTTCAATCAGGGTCCGGTCACCGTCAAGGGGCAGACTTATCCCGAGAATGTCGATGCGGCCACGATCGATCATTTCATGGCGCAGGTCGTGGGCAGCAATATGGTGGACACCAACCGCATTTATTTGAGCGGATGGTCGAACGGCTCCGCGATGGCGTATGCGTATGGCCTCGCGCGGCCCACGATCGCGGCGATGGCGGTATACTCGGCGCCGAATCCATATCAGGCGTTCAATGATCCGTGTCCCCAGACGCCGGTTATCGCGAAGCCGACCAGCAACGGCCAGCTTCAGATCTTCAACCTCGGCGCGCCGACGTACCATCTGCATAATGATTGCGACATCGCCGGCATCTGTCCCAATGGCGAACTGCTGATGCACGAGCTGCTGCCGCTCGGCACCGGCGTGCAGGACACCATCATCGATTCGGCGACCCTCGTAACCAACGGATGCCTCGATGCGTGCGGGACGAATCCCGACGGCGATCCTTCCAACGAACTCGCTACCACGCTCGGAACGGCGAATCACGTGCGATGGCCGTCGACCTGGGTGCCCGCGCTACTGGACTTCTTCCGCGCGCATCCGCTGAGTTCGCGCCCACCACGATCGTGAGTTCGCGTGCGCCGCTATCGCACGGATGAACGGTGCGATATTGAATTGAGCGGATGAAATCAGACGCTGCGTCCGCGATTCACGAGCACATCAGCCGCGCCTATCAAACTCGCACGCTGATGGGTGAAGACGGCGCCGAGCACAAGCTGCGGCCGGGCGCGGTTTCGATGGAACGTGGCGAGTTCCTCACGCAAATGATCGCGCGCTCGAACGCGACGCATACGCTGGAGACCGGATGCGGCTCCGGGCTATCAGCGCTCTTCATCCTCGAGGCGATTTTGCGAAACGGTGCGGGGCCGCGCTCGCACATCATCATGGATCCCGAGCAGGACAGTTTCTTTCAGGGCATGGGCAAGCGCCTCATCAAGGATGCAGGCGCGTGGGAGCATGTCGACTTCCGTCTCGAGCGTTCGCAGATCGTGATGCCGCAGCTATGGGCCGAAGGTCGCAGCTTCGACGCGGTCTTCATCGATGGCGATCACAAATTCGATGGCGTCTTCTGCGACGCCTACTACGCGCATCGGCTCCTGAAGCCGGGCGGCCTCCTGGTCATCGACGATGTCTGGATGGATGCAGTTTGGCTCGCGTGTCACTTCCTCGAAGAGAGCTACCGCTACGTGAATATCGGCGAGCTGCGCATGGGCTACTCATCCGCCGGTGCCGACGCGCAGATCGATGAGTCATTTACCTATGGAAAGGCGCACAACCGCCCCAGCATCCGCGCGTACCAGAAGCCGCTCACCGAAGTCGCCGATGATGACAGTTTCAACCTGCCCTTCGCGCCGATCAGGGGCGAGGTTCCCGAGGATATCGCGCGCCGCCGCGTCAGCGACTTGAGCCGCGAAGCGCTGGTGGAGATGTCGAAGGGGAATTCTCACGATGCGCGCCGGCTTCTCATTCGGGCATTGCGCTTTCAGCCGACGCGACTGAAGACCTACCTGCGTCTATCGAGGACGTTCCTTCCGAGCGGCCTCGCGCGCGCGCTCGGAGGCAAGACCCATCACACCGGCGACCCGCATTCGTGATTGAAAACCCGACGCCGTCGAAGCTGAAGTGTCTGCGAAGCTTTCAGCGACCTCGGAAATATAGCTCTTCGAATTCGAAGCGATTAATCTGATCTCGCGCATCTGATTGCCTGCGCTTGCAGCCAATCGATCGATACCTTTGACGCGACCTGACGCCTATGTGCAAAGGCCTCAAACACCAATGTCTACTAGAAACTCAGACAGTTCTGCCGGAGAACCGGTTCCACAGTCGGTAGTCGCGGCGCAGGCGCCCGATAGGCAGGCGCCAGGCGAAGCGCATCAGCCGGAAGCCCCGGCGCCGAAGCGCCCGCTCTGGATGTGGCTCGCGGGTGGCGTGCTCGTCGCGATAGCTCTCTATGTGGCGACTCCCAGGGTCATCCTCGCGTTCAAAACCGTCTCCACCGACGACGCTTACGTGAACGGTCATGTCACCTTCGTCGCGCCGCGCGTTCCCGGTCACGTGGTGCGCGTTCTGGTGGACGATAACAACCGGGTGCATAAGGGCGACCTGCTCGTGGCGCTGGACAAACAGCCCTATCAAGTCAAAGTCGACATCGCGGAAGCAGAGGTTGGAGTTGCGCAGTCCGATCTGCTGGCCGCGCAGGCCAAGGATGAGAGCCTCGCGGGATTGGCGCACAGTCAGCGCTTCGATCTGGAGCATTCGATCGAGGGTCTGAAGGATCAGGTCGCCGAGGCTGCATGCTTCGGTCGCCGGACTGCAAGCCGCCAACGCCACCGTCATCAGGACCAAGGCGGATTACGAGCGGGCGCGAGCGCTGCTGGAAACTCAGGTCATCTCGCGCAACGAGTTCGACAACTTTCAGGAGTCCTACTCGGTAGCAGTAGCAGACCAGGCAAAGGCGCAGCAGGATGTCTTTCGCATTCGCGCTGAACTCGGGCTGCCGCCCCCGACCAACGGCGAAGACCTCACCAAGGTTCCGCCCAACCTCGACCAGACCTTCTCCGAGGTCAAAGCGGCGCAGGCGCGGCTTCAGCAGACTACGGCGGAGCTTGGGGTGAAGCCGACCTTCGAGCAATCGCCCGATAAGATGCTGGCGGATTTCTTAAAGCGCGACCCCTCGGGCAACATCGATACCATTATCGCGCAACTGCTCAAGGTCGCTCCTGATGTAGTGCAGGCGGGGGCCAGGTTGACCGCGGCGAAGGCCAATCTGAGTCAGGCGCTGCTGAACCTGAGCTACTGCGACGTCTTCGCGGACATCGACGGCGTCGTGACGCGGCGCAACGTCAATCCCGGTGATGAGCTAATTGCGGGCCAGCAGGTGATGGCGCTCAGGTCGCTGACGGAGATTTGGGTCGATGCCAACTTCAAAGAGACGCAGCTCGCGAAGTTGCGCATCGGACAGCGCGCGCTCCTCGATGTGGACATGTACGGACGCCATCAACTTTTCAAAGGCCGCATCACCGGCTTCACGATGGGTACCGGCTCGACGCTCGCGCTGTTGCCGGCCGAGAACGCGACCGGAAACTTCGTCAAGGTTGTCCAGCGGCTGCCGGTGCGTATCGATCTCGTCAATTATAATCCGGACGTGAAGCCGCTCTTCGTCGGGCTTTCGGTCACGCCGTACGTTTACATACACGAACCGGCAACCGGTCCCGATGCGGGTAAGTTTCTCCAGCCTGCGATGACCGGGCTGATGATGGAGCCTGCGTCAGCGGCGGTTGCGGCGCCCGCCGCGTCGGCATCGCCTCCGGCATCGGTCGCTCCGGCAAATCCTCAATGAGCGCGGCCGCTCTCGAATTTCCGCTCCCGCGGCGGACCGTCAACCCGTGGCTGGTCGCTGCGGCGGTGGTGATACCGACCTTCATGGAGGTCCTCGATACCACTATCGCCAACGTCGCGCTGCGGTATATCGCAGGCGGGCTATCGGCGGCAGAAATCGACAGCGAATGGGTCATCACCAGCTACCTGGCCGCCAATGCGATCATCCTGCCGATGTCCGGATGGCTCGCGACGCGGCTCGGCCGGCGCAACTACTTCCTCGCTTCGATCGCCATCTTCACCTTCGCGTCGGCGATGTGCGGGATGGCGGGCAGCCTCGGCTTCATCATCGCATCGCGCGCGCTCCAGGGCTTTGCGGGCGGCGGATTGCAGCCCTCCAGTCAGGCCGTGCTGCTGGATGCGTTCCCGGCCGAGAAGCAGGGCCAGGCGATGACGATTTTCGGCCTCGCCGCGTTGCTTGCGCCGGTAATCGGGCCGACGCTGGGCGGCTATATCACAGACAATTATGGCTGGCGTTGGATCTTTTATCTAAACGTCCCGGTCGGCATCCTCGCCTTTTCGCTGTGCCGCGCGCTGGTCGTTGATCCCGATTATCTCAAGGCGGAGCGGGCCAAGAGCCGCGGTCAGGCCTTCGATTTGGTCGGGCTCTGTCTGCTGAGCCTGACGATGGTCTGCTGGGAGGTGACGCTGAGCAAGGGACAGCAGTGGGATTGGCTCGGCGATCCGTTTTGGCGCGTGCAGACTCTGGTCGCGGGATTCATTCTGGGGCTGGGCGGACTGATCTATCGCGAATTACATGTGCGTAGTCCGCTGGTTGCGCTGCGCGCGCTTAAGGATCGGAACTTTCGCGCCTGTTGCATCATCATCTTCCTCGCCTATGCGGTCCTTTACGCCAACACCATTTCGCTTCCGGAGCTTCTGCAAACGCTCTTCGGCTACAACGCGACCGTCTCGGGATTGGTGCTTTCGCCGGCGGGGCTCTTCGCCATCCTGACACTGATTTTGGTCAGCAGAGCGTTGGCTCGCGGCGTCGACGCCCGTTATCTAATGGGCTTGGGCCTGGTGGTGATGGCGATCGGGAATTTCTGGATGGCGCATCTAAATCTGGAAGTCGGCCCATGGCAGGTGGTATGGCCGCGAGTGGTGCTCATCGTCGGACTGTCGATGCTGTTTGCCCCACTCAACGTGGCGGCGTTCATCTATCTTCCAAAGGAGATTCGTGGCGGCGCGGTTGGACTGCTGGCGCTGCTGCGCAATGAAGGCGGAAGCGTTGGAACCTCGGTCGCCCAGATCGTTCAGGAACGGCGCCAGCAGTTTCATACCTTGCGCCTCAACGAATACCTCGGTCCGCTGAGCCCGCCCGTCAATCACTGGTTGGCGCAGGGGCAAGCGTTTTTTCTGCAGCAAACCGGCGATGCATCGTTATCACATCAGATGGCGTTGGGCGTCATTGGCCAATCGCGCGATCAGCAGGCGCTGTCGCTCGCGTACTTCAACGTCTTCTCGCTTTCGGCGGCGGTCGGTCTGCTGCTGGTGTTCTTCGTCCTGCTCATGCGGCGATCGGTGGCGGAAAAGGGCGCTCATATCGGCGGGGAATAGCAAAGAAGAGCGGCGGACCCATCGAGGATCCGCCGCTTTGACACTGGAGGGAGGACAGTCAAGTCTTACGCGTCGAAATACATCGCGAACTCATACGGATGCGGACGCAGCCGCACCTGGCTAACTTCACGATTCATCTTGTAGTCGATCCAAGTCTCGATCAAATCGTCGGTGAACACGTCGCCCTTGAGCAGGTACTCGTGATCCTTCTTCAGATGATCGAGCGCCTCTTCGAGCGAGGCAGGCATGCTCGGCACTTCCTTCAATTCAGCCGGAGTCAGCGCGTAGATGTCCTTGTCGAGCGGCTGTCCGGGGTCGAGTCGGCGCTGGATGCCGTCGAGACCCGCCATCATCATCGCGGAGAACGCGATATACGGGTTGCAGGTCGGATCGGGGAAGCGCACTTCGATACGCTTCGCCTTGGGCGACGGCGAGTACATCGGGATGCGCACCGAGGCCGAGCGATTGCGGCTCGAATATGCGAGGTTGATCGGCGCTTCGAAGCCCGGCACCAATCGGCGATACGAGTTGGTTCCCGGATTGGTGAACGCCGCGATCGATTTCGCATGGGTCAGGATGCCCGCGATGTAATGCAGCCCAAGGTCCGACATTCCGGCGTAGCCGGAGCCCGCGAATAGCGGCGTCTCGCCCTTCCACAGGCTCTGATGCGTATGCATGCCCGAGCCGTTGTCACCAAAGAGCGGCTTCGGCATGAAGGTCACGGTCTTGCCGTGGCGCGTCGCGACGTTCTTGCAGATGTATTTGTACCAGGTCAGCCAGTCCGCCATCTTCACCAGGGACTGAAAGCGCATATCGATTTCCGCTTGTCCCGCGGTCGCGACTTCGTGGTGCTGCTTTTCGACCCGGATGCCGACGCGTTCCATTTCGAGGACCATCTCGGTTCGGATGTCGACGAGGCTGTCGTTGGGAGCGACCGGGAAGTAGCCTTCTTTGTATCGCGGCTTGTAGCCAAGGTTAGTGCCCTCCTTGCCGCTGTCCCACGAACCCTCGCTCGATTCGATATAGAAGTAGCTCGAGTGCTGATTAGTGTCGTAGCGGATACCGTCGAAGATGAAGAACTCCGGCTCGGGACCGAAGTACGCGGTGTCCGCGATACCGGTCGACTTGAGGTACGCTTCGGCCTTGCGCGCGATGTTGCGTGGATCGCGAGTGTAGTCGGCGCGAGTGATGGGATCGGAGATATCGCAGATGAGGCTCAGCGTCGGGTCCTTGGTGAAGGGATCCATCACCGCGGTTTCCGGATCGGGGATGACGAGCATGTCGCTCGACTCGATCGATTGCCACCCACGAATTGAGGAGCCGTCGAAGCCGAGCCCTTCTTCGAAGGCCGATTCATCCTTGAACTCCGAGATGGGAACCGTGAAGTGCTGCCATTGACCGAGCAGATCGATGAACTTGATATCGATCATTACGGCGCCCTTCTCTTTGATCATTGCCAGAACTTGTTTCGGCGTCATCGAATCGCTAATCCTCCTCGCCAATTTTGGGAACGGCGAACCCTCGCTTCAAATTTCAGAAACCTGGACGCAAGCAGATCGCGCCCATCAAATCAAATGCCGGAATTGCAAAACGCACGACCCGCGGAACAGAAGAATCCCAAGCCACCACTGCAAATCGCTATTTGTCACGAAACCTCGCGTAACGCAACGCCTGTCCGCGCGGCAGGTGCTGCCCGTTTCAGCGTCACTGCGGCGACGCAAAAACCGTGCTGCTATCGCTGCGATGACCTCGCGCAAACTCTTTTTAACCTCCCCGCTAAAGTGTCAAGTAAACGATTCGCAGAACAGCAAAGTAAATGCCGAGCATCCTCCTGCGAGGGAAATTGCGCCGCTCCCATCGCTGCGCGAAAGCGAAGGAATCGGACGCGCCAGAACGCAAAGTGCTTGCAACGGCGCTACTATTCCGTGGTCATGAAAAAGATTTGGTGGAGAGGGCTGATCGAGGTCGGGTTCATCATCTTCCTGTTCTATTCGAATCTATTGATGGGAGAATTTGAACGCGCAGGTTCGGGGCAGAAGAACGGCCTGCTGTGGGCGCTCTCCGATGTCTTCACCAGCTTTAATTTCGCGATCGCGGCCATCGCGGCGCTGATCGGCTACCTACTCTTTGAATTTCTGCGGACCAAATTCTAATCACCAGATCGGAATAAGCGATGACCAATTTGAAGTTCGAACGATCTCTGGATCCCTTTCTCTCGCTGGCGAGAGAAGGGATCCAGAGAATAGTCGAGCGGCAACAGATCCACCGGCGCGCCTCGACTATTTTGGACTCACGCGTCCATTTACCCACGGCGCGGTTGTAGTAAAGTTAAATCTTGCCCGTCCGATGCTGAGACTGAATCGCCTAAATCTTTCGAACACCCAGCTCGCGCCGCTGATCGTTGGATGCGCGCTCCTGATGGAGATGCTCGATGCCACTATCATCGCGACCGCGCTGCCGGTAATTGCGCAGTCGATGCATGAGGATCCGATTCGCCTCAACCTCGCGATCACGTCCTACCTGCTGAGCCTCGCCGTCTTCATTCCGATCAGCGGATGGATGGCGGATCGCTTTGGCGCGCGGACCGTGTTCCGCACGGCCATCGTCATCTTCACCATCGGATCGATTCTGTGCGGCGTGTCGCATTCGCTGCATCAACTGGTCGCCGCCCGCATCGCGCAGGGCTTCGGCGGCGCGATGATGGTGCCGGTGGGACGCCTGATCGTATTGCGGATGGTGCGTAAGTCGGAGCTGGTCAGCGCCATGTCGTATCTGACCGTGCCGGCGATTCTTGGGCCGGTGGTCGGTCCGCCGCTGGGCGGCTTCATCGTGACCTACTACTCATGGCGCTGGATTTTTTTCCTCAATGTGCCGATCGGAATCCTCGGGTTGATCCTGGTTACGATCTTTATCGAGAACGTGCGCGAGGAAGAGGTTTTCCCGCTCGACGTTGTCGGCTTCATTCTCACCGGTGTGGGCCTGGCGGCAATGGTGCTCGGGTTTGAGATGGTCGGGCGCGGCGTGCTGCCGGTGCCGGTCGTCGTTGCGATTATTGCCGGGGGCGGACTATTCAGCGCAGCCTACGTGCTGCATGCGCGCCGCGTGAAATATCCGATCATCAATCTCGAACTGATCAAGATCCGAACTTTTGCGATGGCGACGGTCGGCGGAGGGATGTTCCGGATGGGGATCGGCGCCCTGCCGTTCCTGCTCGCCATGCTGCTGCAATTGGTGTTCGGGCTGAGTCCGTTCGAATCGGGGATGCTGACATTCACTAGCGCCGCGGGCGCGCTCTTCATGAAGGTGACCGCGGTGCCGGTCATTCGCCGCTTCGGTTTTCGCTCGGTGATCATCAGCAATGGAATCGGCGGATCGATAGTGCTCATGAGCTACGCGTTGTTTCGCCCGACCACGCCGCACTACATGATCGTCCTCACCTTGTTGGCGGGCGGATTCCTGCGCTCTTTGCAGTTCACCGCGCTCGGCACGCTTGCCTATGCCGACGTGCCCAATCCTCTAATGAGCAATGCGAGCAGTCTCGCGAGCATGGCGCAGCAGTTGTTTCTCAGCCTCGGCGTCGCTATCGCGGCGTTGCTGCTTCATTTAAGTCTCGGCGGCCGCCCGTCAACCTCGCTGACCTCACACGACTTCATGGTGCCGTTTCTGACGGTAGGAATTCTGGGGATATTGTCATCGCTACTTTTTGTAACGCTCGCACCCGACGCCGGCGAAGAGGTGAGCGGCCGCCGCACCGAGATCGCGGTTACGAATGTTACGCCTGAACCCGCCGCAGTCGTCGACTGATTTTCATACCGAAGGAGTTTTCGGAATGGATGCCGCGATTGAGACCGTCCTGCGCGAATACCATCAGCGTTCCGATGCCGAGATGAAGCGGATGCGCGAGCTGCCGCCAGCGGAAGCGCTGAAGAACATCGACGAGCTTCTGCTCGCGGTCGGACCCGCCACCGGCAATTTGATGAACATTCTCATCAAGGAATCTAAAGCGCGAAACATCCTCGAAATCGGGACCTCGCACGGATATTCGACCGTGTGGCTGGCGGAGGCGGCGCGTGCGACCTTCGGCAAAGTCATCACCCTCGATGTGCATGCGGGCAAGCAGGACTACGCGCGCAAGGAATTGAGCAAGGCCGGCCTCGCCAGCTTCGTCGAATTCAAACTGGGCGATGCGCGCGAATCGATCTCATCGCTCGAGGATCCGATCGATTTCGTGCTGCTCGATTTGTGGAAGGACCTCTACATCCCGTGCTTCGATCTGTTCTATCCGAAGCTGAGTTCGGGCGCGATGATCGTGGCCGACAACATGATCTTCCCGGAATTTTCGCGCACCGAGGCCGAGGCGTATCGCAAGTACGTACGCGCGAAGCCGAATCTTCAATCGATGCTGTTGCCGGTCGGTAGCGGCATCGAACTTAGCCGCTGCACCCGCGGCCTCGAGTTGACGTGATCACGCGCGGTATTTCCCGCGAACCTGTTCGAAGAAGCTTCGTTTATCCAGGCTCGGGACGCCGTACTTCTTGAACCACGCCAGCATCCGCGCCCATCCGTCCTTCGCCTCCTTGGGCCGATAGCTCGGACGATAATCGGCATTGAACCCATGCGGCGCGTCCGGATAGACGATGATCTCCGATGACTTGCCCGCGGCCTTGATCGCCGCGCGCATCGTCTCGACCTGATCGGCGGTGATGTTCTGGTCGGCGCCGCCGTAGAGCCCGAGCACCGGCGCATTCATCTGCGCGACCACCTCGGGTGGATTGACCGGATCGTTGTCGGATTTGGGAATCTGCAGCGGCCCATACCATGCCACCCCCGCTTTGAGATTCGGGTTGTGCGCCGCATAGAGCCAGACCTGACGCCCGCCCCAGCAAAATCCCGTGATGGCGAGGCGTGAGGTATCCGCCATGCCGGTGCCCTTCGCCCATGCGACGGTGGCGTCGAGATCCGATGCGACCTGCGGTTCCGGCACCTTGCGTACGATGGAAAGGACATCCTTGATGTCGGTCTTGCCCGCGACATCGCCCTCGCGCGCATAGAGGTACGGCGCTACCGCGAAGTATCCGGCCTTGGCGAGGCGGCGGCAGATGTCCTTGATGTGCTCGTGAACGCCGAAGATTTCATGCACCACCAGAATCGTGGGAAACGGACCGCCGCTCGCCGGCATCGCGCGATAGGCGGGAATCTCGCCATTTTGTACAGGAATCTTGACCTCGCCGGCGACCAGCCCATTGGTATCGGTGGTGATGGTCTGCGCGGATACCGGCAAGACAGACAACGCGAATCCGGCGGCGAGGCTGACCACGACAAACTCGCGGCGCGAAAATTTGTTCGGACTTCGAGGGACATCGAAGTAGCGATCTTCGACGCTGCTGTGATCGTCGCTCATGGCGCTTCCTCCATGTTCACGCGGGTTGCGCAGTAATCTGCCTTCTTCGCGCCATCTGGACAAGCAGCTTTCTTCGCATTTATCGAGGGCGGATGAAATGCGCCGCGGTGTCAAATCGAAAATTTCTCGTACCTCAATTGTGTGAGCTTCCCTCGCCTGATAGCCGTGGCTCTCGACCTCTGGAGGTGTTCGCGGTGACACAGGAAGTGCCTGCCAGTCCATATCAATCGCCATATCTTGCGCACGGTTTCGAGCCGATTCGAATGGAGTGTGAGAGCGCTCACCTGACTATCGAAGGTCACATTCCCGAGGAGATCGACGGGACGTTTTATCGAATCGGACCGAGCCCGCAGTTCGCACCGCGAGGCATCTACAACCCACTCAATGGCGACGGAATGGTACATGCGTTCGAGGTGCGTCGCGGTCGCGTGTCGTATCGCAATCGATGGGTGCGAACGCAGCAATGGAAAATCGACCACGCGGCAGGCCGCGCGATGTTCGGTACCTCGGGAATTCCGTCCGATTCGGATCCGAGCGTGGCGGCGCTGCGCACCGACGGCGTCGCTAACACGAACCTCGTCTGGCATGGCGGCAAACTCCTGGCGCTGGAGGAAGGTCATGCGCCGATCGAAATCCATCCCGACACGCTGGAAACCCTTGGCGAGTGGTCGTTCGGCGGCCGGCTCCCGCGTAACATGACGGCGCATCCGAAGATCGATCCCGCCACCGGCGAGATGGTCTTCTTCGCGAATTTCCCGACCGGACGTTTAACCGGCGACATCGAAATTTATTTCGCGAACGCTGCCGGTGAACTAACGCGCAAGCAGAGCATTCGCGGTCCGTTCCCCGCGTTAATCCACGACTTCGCGATGACACGCGACTTCGTCATGGTCTTCTTCTGCCCTGTAACGGTGTCAATCAAACGCGCGATGAATGGCGGCCCGCCGATCGCATGGGAACCGGAACTCGGTACGCATGTCGCTATGATCCCGCGCAACGGCGGTTCGGAGGACGTCCGATGGTTCGCCGGCCCGGCCTGTATGGCGTGGCATTCGATGAATGCATTCAACCAAGACGATCGCATCGTGGTCGATGTCTGTGAACAAGAGAACGCGGTCTTCCCGCGCGCCGACGGCTCGCCCACTGATGCGCGGCTCGCCTCGCAATTCATTACTCGATGGGAGTTCGATTGGCGTGCGCCCGGCAGCTTCAAGGTGACGCGACCAAGCAACTTGATTTGCGAATATCCCCGCATCGACGATAGGGTCGCGGGCCTCGAGTACCGCTACGGCTACGTCGCATGCATCGGCGGTCCCGGTACCGACGACATTTTTCATCGCGGCATCGGCCGCTTCGATCATCTCACTCGCGAAATGAAAGTGTATCGCGCAGGAGCGAACTTCGCGGTAGCAGAGCCGGTATTTGTCCCGAAGATGTCGGCCTTACACGAGGGCGAAGGTTTCGTGCTGACGAACATCTTCGATGAAGAGCGCAGCGCGAGTCATCTGGCGATTTTCGACGCACAGGCGATCGAGCAGGGCCCGATCGCACGCGCTCATCTCGATCATCGACTACCGGTTGGATTCCACGGGCTGTGGAAGCCGCGCGCATAAAGAAGCGGGCCCGCGTTAGCAGGCCCGCCTCGCTTCGTCAGGTGGCCTGGTCGAAACCACCTGTGGGTGGGAAGCCAATGTTAGAAGGCGTAGATGAGGGTGCCCAGCAGCGTGTCCTGCCCCTTCCACTCATGTTGCGTGTGGGTAAGAGGGTTGACGAAATCGTTGTCGAGGAACACGTGATGGTTGGAATTGTCGTGGCGGTATTCCGCGCGGACTAGCAGTCCTGTGACATCAGGCACTTTGTAAGTAATGGTCTGGGTAGTCTCCCAGAGCGTCTGATGGACTCCGGTGCGCGAGCCGTCTTCGTCGTCGAAGATTTCGCCGCGGGTCGCTGATTCCCAGGCGTTCCAATCGTAAACGAAGTACTGAGCAAGGCCCCACCAGGTTGCACCATGTCCATTGTCAAATTTGCCCGTCTCGCTTGCGTACAGATACTCGGTTGCGAGGGTGAGGTTGGGGATAAAGGAGGGCTTCCAGGTCGCGACCGGATCAATCGCGCCGCGATACGAATTGGAATGTCCGACCTGGTTGGGACCGTAGATTCCATTGAGCGCCAGTGCCAGCGACTTGTCCTTGTTGTTGAGACTGAGTTCGCCCTCGTAATTGGGACCGCCATTATTGATGTTGCCCGGATCATCCCATCCGTTGTTGAGGCCTCCGGTCACCGCCACATACTCGTTATAAGTGTACGAGGCTCTTATCCCCGTGTGGGTCAGCGGCTCGCCATTGTTGAACACGAATCCGCGCGTCTCGTTGAAGTTCTGGTTGGTGTAGGTCGGAATTACTTCTTCGCCAAGCAGAGTCACGAAACGTCCGGCCTGGAGGCTGATTCCGGAACCAACCGGAAGCGTATAAGTCAGGTAGTACTGGGTCGCATCGATCCAGCGTCCCGTTCCTCCATTGGCCGTGAGGACGTCGGCTGGCGCCGCGGAGTAATGCGAAGCGGCTGAAACCGCTTCGGCGACCTGGCCGACGTTGATGTCGGTCACGAATCCTACGGTGCCATCTTTCTCGACGTGCAGATTTCCCTGGGTCGAGCTGGAAGCCGTCCTGATCCCAGGCGCGCAGGGCATTGGTCTCGCCATCGGCTGGTTAAAGTTGTGCTCGTAGCCGGCATCGACCAGGCCATGGATGCTGACCCCGAGATTCGCCGCCAAGTCCTTCTTGGTCTGCGCGAGATCGCCTTCGACCACCGCGACGTGCTCGCCGATCGTCACCGGGCTTGGCGCGGCCGCGGGTGACGGAGCATTGGCCGGCGCGGCCGGCGCGTTCATCACCATCTGCGCCTTCAGGTCCTTAAGCTGCGATACCAGGTCGGCCTGCTGCTTCTGCATCTCATCGAGCTGTTTGGTGAGTTGATCGATTTTCCTCTGTTGTAGCTCCTCCGCAGACGTTGTCGTCGTAGTTGTGGTTGTTACGGTTGTGGTCCGCTTGTGCCTCTTATGAGCGGGTGGCGCATCCTGCGCCATAGCTCCCCGCATCGGCGCAAGCGCTATCGTCATCGCGATCAGCGTCACGATGGCGAATCGTGGTGTCCTCCCGACAGACATGCTCATTCTCACTCTGGTATCTCCTCCCGTGCGGCATATGGCCGCGTTTAAGTGCACCCACACACCTAGGGCGTGCCCTTTGAATCGAGCCGCTGCGCTTGTGTACAAGATTCGTACCGCGTTGTAATCGGAATTCGATTATGAAATGTGGAGCTAGCTACTGATGAAGTGAGGTGCCACGCGGACAGGCTGACGCCCGTAAAGCGTGCAGATGCCGAGTGATTACGCAAATTTTGAATCGTGCATTTTGCACGAGCACCCTATGCAGTCACAAACTAATGGCGGAGGCTACTAAACCATGGATTTCGAACTGTCGCGCAGCTCAACAGGAAATCGTCCGCCAGGTGCGCTCGCTATGTGAAAAATTTGATGACGAGTACTGGCGCGACCACGACAGCAAGGCCGAGTTCCCGCACGACTTTTATGCCGCGGTCGCGAATGCCGGCTATCTCGGCGTCGCGATTCCCGAAGCCTACGGCGGCAGCGGCCTCGGCATCACGGAGGCCGCGCTGGTGATGAAGGAAGTCGCGGGCTCGGGCGGCGCGATGGCGGCGGCGAGCGCGATTCATCTATCGATCTTCGGCGTCAGCCCGATCGTCTTTCATGGCACCGAAGAACAGAAGCGCCGCTTCCTGCCGCCGGTGGTGCGCGGCGAAGTGCATGCGGCCTTTGCGGTAACCGAGCCGGACGCCGGCAACGACATCACGCATATCAAGACCGCGGCGCGGCGCGAGGGCGATTACTACGTCATAAATGGGCGCAAGGTTTTCACCACCAAGGCGCGCGAGGCGAAAAAGATGCTCATCCTCACGCGCACCACGCCATTCGAAAATGTGAAAAAGAAAACCGACGGCATGAGCCTGTTCTTCGCTGACCTCGATCCCGCGGCGGTGGAGGTTCGCGAGCTGCACAAGCTCGGCCGCGCGGCGGTCGATACCAACATGCTGTTCATCGACAATCTCAAGGTGCCGGCGTCGGATCTGATCGGTGGCGAAGGACGTGGATTTCATTCGCTGCTCGACGGACTCAATCCGGAAAGGATTCTGATCGCGGCGGAAGCGATCGGTATCGGCACTATCGCAATCAAAAAAGCCGTGCGCTACGCGAAGGAGCGCATCGTGTTCGGACGTCCGATCGGACAGAACCAGGCCATCGCGCATCCGCTCGCGGATGCATACTCGAAGCTCGAGGCGGCGGAACTCATGATGATGAAGGCGGCGTGGCTGTTCGATAATCGCAAGCCGTGCGGAGCCGAGGCCAACGTCGCGAAGCTGCGCGCCGCCGATGCCGCGTGGGAGGCCTGCGATCGCGCGGTGCAAACGCTGGGCGGATACGGATACATGCGCGACTACGACGTTGAGCGATATTTTCGCGAATGCCGCCTGCTGAAGATCGCGCCGGTATCGCAGGAGATGGTGCTGAATTCGATCAGCGAGCACGTGCTGGGGCTGCCGCGCTCTTACTGAGGATGAGCCTCAGGTGAAGATCGGGCGAATCGCGGGAGTGGTCATCGCGCTCGGGTTTATCGGGTTCGTTGTCTACAGTTTGTTACAAAGCGAGCCGGTCAAGGTGCTCAATCCGCACCTCCGGCATACGGCCGATGGAACCTATGTTAGCGGCGCGGTGGAGAATACGGGGATCGGCGGAAGAGTCGGTCAGCCTCGAAATCCGGTACTACGATGGCGGCGGGCATCAGGTTGGTTCCGACACGCTGAAACTGGACAACATCCGCAACGGTGCAACACGCGATTTCACCGGACCAGCACGTAATCTTCCGCCTGATGCGAGCTACTCGATTTACCTGAATCATGGCCGCAATCCCTACGGAAATTGATCATGGCGGCGCGAGATGCATGAATTAATTTTATGTCATGCATTCGAATCGCTAAAGTTGCGATGTCGCAAATTCTTCCTAAATGAATCATTCGCGCGCTGTTAGAACATTCGCGTATCGCATCGATGCCACCTCCGCTGACGCGGCGTGAAACAATCTGCGCGTTCCAGCGCTTCTCAGTTTGCCTCGATGGTGCATGAATGCTACAAACAGTTAGTAGCGACTTTACATCTATCTGATTGTAGAGGAGCGGCGGGGCGAGCCTAAGGCTCGGGAGGAGCCCGCCAACACAGGAGTGAGAAATGGCTAAGGCAAAAGATCGTTCGTTCGGAGCGGTGATTCGCGATCGTCGTCGCCAGCTCGATCTGACTCAGGAGGAGGTCGCGCGTCGGATCAAGACCTCTACCCCCTACGTCGGTCATCTGGAGTCCGGCAAGCGTCACCCTTCCGACAAGATCGTTTCGCGGCTGTGCGAGGTCCTGGGGCTCGACCGGCGCGAACTGTTCTTCCTCGCCAACCCGCGCGCGCAGGCACTGCTGACTCCGCGCGAAGAGGTGGTCGATAATTCGGCGTGGGAAGATTTTCGCAAGAACGAACAGACTCGGCGTCTCTACAACATCAACAACGAGGAAATGGAAGCGCTCTCGCGCGTTGCCCTGATGGGCGAGGTTCGTTCGCAGCGCGATTTCATTTACATCCTGAACACTATTCGTCAGGCGCTCGGCCGCTAGATGGATCGCTTTCGGACCGTGTCCTCCTAATCGTCGCGAGGGGGCGCGCGGAGGAATTTCTCCGCGCGCCTCACGCGTGCCGGCTTTCGCCGTTCTGGCTTTCTCCGTTCTGGCTTTCCAGAGGACGAGCGGGTTAAGCTGCGCGCGTCATCGTGCAGCGCGAACTCGTACATGATCTCGCGCGTCCGCTCGCGTGGCCGCGACGCTTCACAGTGGTGGCGCTCTTCTTCCTCGCCACCGTGCTCTGCTATGTCGACCGGGTCAGCATCTCGGTCGCGATAATTCCGCTTGCGCACGATCGCGGCTACGATGGCGGCGCGCAAGGCATCATCCTGTCCGCATTTTTTTGGGGCTATCTATGGCCGCAACTGCTCGGCGGGTGGATGTCCGATCGCTTCGGCGGCCGGCGCGTGCTCGCCGCAGGCGTCGCAGTATGGTCGCTTGCCACGCTCCTGACTCCGCCCGCCTCGGTCGCGTTCAGCCTGCTGATCGCGATGCGCGTGTTGCTCGGGCTGGGCGAGGGGGTGAACTTCCCGGCGATTCACAGCATCACGGCGCGATGGACGATCGCCGAGGAACGCTCGCGCGTCATCGCGCTAAATTTCAGCGGCATCCATCTCGGCACCGTGACGGCGTTCCTCGTCAGTCCCGCGATCATCGTCGCGTTCGGATGGCACGCGCTGTTCTACCTCGCGGGCGCGCTCGGAATCTTGTGGGTCGCAGTATGGTTATGGAGCACGTCCGAGACGCCGGAGAGCGATCCCGACATCACGCGCGAGGAACTCGCGGCGATCATCACGGGACGTCCTCCTGCGCCGCCCGCGGTTGACATTCCATGGCGCGCGATTATGCATGAGAAGGCGGTTTGGGCCATTGCCATTGCGCATCTCTGCAACAATTTCGGATTCTACATTTTGTTACTATGGCTCCCGACCTATCTCGATAGAACGTTTTCGATGACGCTGCCGCGGGTCGGTCTGTTTTCCCTGATCCCGTGGATCTCGACCTTCATTTTCAGCAACGTGGCCGGATGGATCGCGGATCGCATGCTGCGTGAAGGCTACCGCGTGGTGACGGTGCGCAAGACCCTACAAAATGTATCGTTCATTGGCGGCGCGTTGCCGCTGTTGCTGTTGCCGTCGGTCTCGACCCCCGTGCAGGCGATCATCCTCGTGACGATGTCGGTCGCATGTAACGGCTTCGGGACCGGCGCCTTCGCCGCCAACCATCTGGATATCGCGCCGCGCTATGCCGGCATTCTGATGGGGATTTCCAACACCGTCGCGACGATCCCCGGCATCATTGGCGTCGCCGCCGCGGGCTACGTCCTGCGCGCAACCGGCTCCTTCTCTGCGGTCTTCTATGTAATCGCGATCGTCTACGTCATGGGCGCGCTCGGCTACAACCTGTGGGCGTCGGGCGATCAGAAGCTGTAAACGATTCAGCGCGCAAGATTCATACTGGCAATCGATCGAGGAGCCGCGTTATAGAGGAGGCTTACACTGCGGAGTTTTTGAATGTCTGACACCAATCGCCTCTCGCCGTATCGATGGATCATCGAGGTGCTGCTGCTCCTCACCCTGCTCTCGCAGTCGGTGACCTGGCTCGCGCCCGCGCCGATCCTGCTCCCGATCAGCAAAAGCCTGAACATCTCGCTCGGTAACGCGGGCCTCATCATTTCGATCATCGCGCTATGCATTGCGATCTTCTCGATGGCGGGCGCGATCGTGATGGAGAAACTCGGGGCGTTGCGCGCGCTCATCGGCGGCATCTGGCTGATGTCGATTGCGGAAATCCTCAGCGGCTACTCCGGTAGCTTCAGCCAACTGCTGCTGTGGCGTGTGCTCGAAGGCATCGGCTACGGCGTCATCATCGCACCGCCGGGCGCGCTCACGATGCAATGGTTCGGCGAGCACGAATGGCCCTACATCAATATGGTCAACGCGCTGTGCGCCTACATCGGGCTGTTTGCGGTGTTCCAGGCGACCGCGCCGATTTACACCGCGGTCGGATCGTCATGGCTGCTGGTGCTGCGCGATTACGGCATCGCATGCGCCGCGGTCGCGCTGCTATGGACGATTTTCGGCTACGAGCGCCGCGTCGCCATCGTCGATGCGGTCGTGACCGAATCGGCCGAAGCACGTGGCTCCGCACTCGGCGAAGTCGCACGCCGTCGCGAGATTCTACTCATCGCGGCCGGACTCTTCGGCGGGATGTGGGTCTTCCAGCTCTACACTGCGTTCCTGCCGACCTACTTCAGTCAATATCGCGGGCTCGGCCTCGCGGAAGCATCGTCGATGACCTCCGTGCTGCCGTTCACCGGCATCTTCGCAGCACTGGCGGGAGGACTAGGGACTGGAATGTCGGGTCTGCGCAGGCCATTTCTGTGGCCGGTTGCGATCTGCACGCTGTTCGGTTGCTTCGGCGCCATCGTGCTTCCCGATCCGATGCTGATACGCGCATCGCTGGTGCTGGTCGGGATCGGCGCGGCGGGTTCGCTCGTCGCGATCACGACGCTGGTAATGGAACTTCCGGGCATGACTCCGGAAAAGATGGGCGCCAGCCTCGCGTTCGTATGGTCGGTCGGCTACGCGGGCGCGTTCGTATCGCCGATCGTCGGAGGCGCGCTCGCCGGATCGATCGGGCTCAAGAACGTGATGATGTTCTTCCTCGTATTCCAATTCCTACCGATCGGATGCATGTATCTTCTGCCCGAAACCGGGAAAGGAAGAACGACGCAGTTGCAGACCGCCGCGGCATCGTCATCAGTGGGCTGATCCCAGCGGTGGGTCAGGCCAACTGATCCCACCGCTGGATTTCTATTCAGAGAGGATTGGGCGGTACGTACAACGCCTGCTGGAGTTCGTCCCAACTGACGTGATTGCCTGCCTCAAGCTCCCGCATCTCCTTCTGCGCCAACTGTTCCTGATTGCCGAATTGCGCAGGCGCATCGGGATCTTCGTAGAAAATATTGGAACTGAACGCTACTACGTCTTGTTCGTGCTGTTCATCCTTTACGATGGCGTCCTTAAGTTGCTGGACCAGCGCCGTCCTTTGTTCGGGCTGTATATGTTTGGGCGGCACTTCCAACGCATAGGTTAAGTCGTCCTGCGAAACGGGGATCCCGTGCTGCAAATCGCGAATGACCTGATCCACTTTCGCCTCGTGTTGAAGGAAGTCTCCCCTCCTGAGAACGCTGAGGCTGGAGTCCAGGAGGGCGGACTCTTCCATCGACTTCGCCTGCTGCAATTGAGCTACTAGTTGATTCGGCGGTGTAGGACTCGAGCTGGAGGCAATGGGCTGTTGGGCAGCTCTCATCGAGCTGCATGCCGACAGCATTACCCATGCGCTTACGCCTAGAAGGACTGACATTGAACGACTTAGAAAACGAATATGTTTGGAAACCATGAGCGAGGCCTCTTAGATGAGAAAGTTAAAGATCGATTGCCGCTAGGGCAGCCGGCAATTACAAGGAGACCGCATTGGCGCAGTCAGACGTGAGGTTCGGGATCTGCTTCGCTATGTGGTCCGAGCCTCATGCGATGTAGCGTCTCAACGACAGAGTCCGTCGCGGATACTTCCACCAAACAGTTGTCATGGAGAATGCGCGGCTGCATCGGAATGGCCGGCATGGGCTTCGTATCGCGCTGCGCAACCTCGAGTTTCACTTGCGCATGAGTCGGAGAAACGGGAGTGTTCCGCACCATCGCGCGATGAACCGCGGGCGAACGAAAATGCGTCGTGAAGCTATGCGGAAGGACGAGCGCGAAGGAGAGCATCATCACGATTGCAAGCAAACAAAGGCCGAGTCGCGACAAAGCAGTGACTAAATGGAAAAATGGGGAGACCGGATTCGCGCTACGAATGGAAACCATGGTCGAGACGCCGCGATTTAACAATAACTTAGCACAGCATAAGCCGATGCACGAGGCACCGCGCGCGGCGTTTTCTGCGGAAGGGCGCTACTTCTTCGCGATCGTTTTGTGATGCGGGGCGACCTTCATCAACTGGTCGTGCAGGATGCCATTTGATGCGATCAGCCCGGCGCACTTCGTGATCTTGTTGTTGAACGTCATCGGATTGCCGTCGATGTCGGTCATCCTGCCGCCCGCTTCGATGATCAACGCCGCGCCCGACGCGATGTCCCATTCGTTCTTCGGCGAGCGCGTGAACGTCGCGTCGGCCTTTCCTCCCGCAACCATCGCCAATTTGTAGGCAACGCTGCCGGTCGGGACCGCCTTCAGAATTCCGTGGAAGACCTCCCATTCGCCGCGGGCCGTCTCGCTGCGGCTTGCCAGCACGCTCGCACGATGCAGCATCCGAGTGCGCGTCACGTGTACGCGATGATTCCCCAGGTGGCATCCCATCCCGCGTCCCGACCACCACATCTCCTGCGTTACCGGATTGTAGGAAACTCCTACAACTGGTTGGCCAGCATCGGAAAGCCCAATCGCCACGCAGAATTCCGGCACCTTGTTGATGAACTCCTTGGTGCCGTCGAGCGGATCGACGATCCACACGCGCTGCTTCGCGAGGCGGTCATCATTGTCTACGGTTTCCTCCGAAAGCCATCCGTAATCGGGAAACGCGTGCATCAGAATCGCCTTGATCGCGGCGTCGGCCTCGGTATCGGCAATGGTGACTGGATTATTTTTTCCCTTGGAGCCGATTTCGTAGTCGGTTCCATAGTAGCGCAGCAGGATCTCGCCGGCCGCGAGCGCTGCCTTGCGCGCGTACTCGACCTCGCGCGTCAAATCGAGATCGCCCGTCACCGTATTGTTGATCGATCGAATCACGCGGCCACGCCTCATCGAATCGCTGATGCTCTTCATTCTACTGCAATTACGATTCGCCGCGCGCAATGCGCTTCTTGCGAACTTTCTCGTAGGCCGAGGTCAGCTCGGCCAGCATCTTCTCGCGCTGCTCGTACAGGCGTCGCGGCTTGCGCGGCTTGCGCTTGTTGAGCGCGTACGCGGTGATGAGCGGCAGCGCGACGGTCGAATCGACATAGCAGACGACGGAATCGGGGAGCTTGTCGGGATCGATTTTTCCCCAGCTCACCGCCTCCGACGGCGTCGCGCCGGAAAGCCCGCCGGTATCCGGTCGCGCATCGGTGACCTGAAGGAAATAGTCGTGACCGTTCTCGGCGACGCCCATCACTTCCTGGATTTGCGGCTCAGTCTGGAGCACGAAATTTTTCGGCGAGCCGCCGCCCAGGATGAACACCGCGCTCTTGCCGCCGCTCTTTTTCGCCGCATACACAATCGACGCGGTTTCGTTCACGTCGGTGAGCGGATCTATGCGCAACGCGCCGCCCTCCAGCTCCAGCAGCGCGAGGTTCATGCCGATCGATGAATCACCGGGCGACGAGGTGTAGATCGGCACCGCATGCTGATAGGCGGCCGCCAGCAGCGAACGCCGCGACAGCTTGAGCACACGCTCGCGCTCCGCGACATAGCGGCCGGCGCGATAATGAAATTCCGCGCTTCCCATAGGATGCTGAAATTCCTCGTTGCGTGCGACCTCGCGGAAGAACGCATCGGTCGAGAGCAGCACGTGGTAATCGAAAAAGATGTCATAGATGCGCACTACGCCCTGGTCGCGCAGTGCAACGTCGTCCGCCTCGGCGGAGCCCTGAAACATCTTGAGCCCGATGCCGAAGTGCGTGTCGTGATACAGGTTCGCGCCGGTCGAGACGATCCAATCGACGAAGCCATTTTCGATAAGCGGGATCAGGCACGACATGCCGAGACCCGCGGGCGTCAGCGCGCCGGTCACGCTCATGCCGACCGTCACGTCGCGCTCGAGGATTTTTTCGGCGTAAAGCCGGCACGCCTCGCGCAGGCGCCGCCCGTTGTATGCGAGGAATGCGCTATCGACCAGTTCCGCAGCGCTCATATCGCCGCGCACTGCTTGAGGATTTATTTGTTGGCCGCCGAGCAGGTTCGGCCGTTTCGTCTTCTGCGCCATCAGGTCACCCAACGGCGCCGCAAGCGGCGTCGCTACATGAGAATTTGCCGCGCGGCGAATGCCAGCGGCTTGCGAGACGCCGAAATCCTACTCATCCGCGCCGCGCCTTTCCACCGTTTCGTTTGCGCGAGGCGAAACGCGAACCCTAAGATTGAATGGGGCTTGAAAATCTTCCGGCTTGGGGTGCGCGATGGCCATTATCGCAATCAACCAGCAGCTCGGCAGCCGCGGCGATGAACTCGGGCGACTCGCCGCCGACGCGCTCGGGTATCGATTCTGGGGGCGGCAGCAACTCATCAGCGCGGCCGCGCGCGCTTATAATGTCGAGCCCGATCAGTTTCTAATCATCGACGAACGACAGCCACATTTCTGGGAGCGTCCCAAGGTGGACGCGGATCGATTGCGCGCGTTCCTGCGCGCGTCATTGTTCAGAGAAATCGCCAAGGACCGGATGGTGTTCGCAAGCAGCTCGGGCACGCAACTCCTGCCGGCCAACGGATTCGCGCTGCGGGTGCGCGCATTAGCAGCTTTTCCGATCCGCGTGCGCAATATCGTGGAAATCGAGAAGCTCACGCCTGCGGTCGCCGAGAGGCGCGTCCGCGATCACGATCGCGAGGTCAAGGCGCGCGCGCTGTCGCTATACAATTTCGATATCGATGATCCGCGTGTATATGACCTCGTGCTCAACACTTCGGTGCTGCCTTTGAGCGCGATGGTCGAGACGCTGCGCGCTTGCACCGAGAAAATCCACGCCTCGCTCGACGGTCGCGGAATGCAGGAGCTGCGTGACGCCGCGATCGCGGCGGAGGTGCGGGCCGCGCTGCTCTCGCATCCGAAGTTCGGACACGCCGATATCAATGTCGATTGCGCGCTCGGCGCGGTGCGGATGAATGGCTCCGGGCTGGTCGCGCCATGGGACGATTTGGCGCGCAAAGTCGCGGCCGAGATCGAAGGCGTCAAGTCCTGCGACATCGGCGCCGCCGATTCACCGATGCCGCTGCGCGCCGAATAATCGCTCCCAAAACATTGACGGCGCGTGCTATCGTCGCGGCTTCGCCGGATAGCGCATGCGTCAGGTCATCATTTTCTTCGCCACCGGAGCCTACACCGGATACTCGCCATTCGCGCCCGGAACTGCAGGCTCGGTCGTGGGGCTCATCATCGGATATTTTTTCTGCGCGCCGATGTGGCAGCAGGAGCCGATGATCTTCGCCGCGATCTTTGCCACGGTGTTCGTCCTCGCATGTCTCGTAGCTGGCCGGGCCGAAGAAATCTTCGGCGAGCATGACAGCTCGAAGATCGTGCTCGATGAAGTGATGGGGATGATCGCTACGATGTTTCTCAATCCGCTCGGATGGGCATGGCTGCTCGGCGGTTTCCTGCTATTCCGGATCTTCGACATCATCAAGCCGTTTCCAGCGGGACTCATCGATCGGAAAATGCCCGGCGGACCCGGCGTGATGCTCGATGATCTGTTCGCCGGAATTTATGCGAATATCGTTTTGAGAATTTTGGCGCGCGTGCTGTAGCGCGGATCGCATTCAGGGGAGGCAGCGATGATCCAGAAAGCCGTCATTCTTTCGACCGGTGACGAAATCACCACCGGCAAAGTCGTCGATACCAATGCGAACTACCTTGCCGACAAGCTGCACGAGAATGGAATCGACCTCGCGGCGGTGCTCACCGTTGGCGATGTTCCCGAGCGGCTCGAATGGGCGTGGCGCACCGGCATCCAGCTCGGCGACGTGGTCATCTCGACCGGCGGCATCGGACCGACCGCCGACGATCTGACGACCGAGACCATCGCGCGCATCACCGGGCGCAAACTGTATCGGCATCAGGAGAGCGTCGACCACATGAAGCGGCTGTTCGCCACGGCGAACCGCCCGATGCCGGAGAATAACCTCAAGCAAGCCGACTTTCCCGAGGGCGCCGAGGTGATTACGAATCCGCTCGGCACCGCCCCGGGATTTCATTTGCCGGTGCCCGACGGCAATCGCGTGAGTCATCTGATCGTGATGCCGGGCGTGCCGCGCGAAATGAAACCCATGATGGAGAACTGGGTCGTTCCGTGGCTAGCGAAGAATCGGGGCACCAACAAAGTTTTCGCGGTGAAGATTTTCCAGACCTTCGGCATCAGCGAGTCGGGCCTCGATCAGGCGGTGGCGGGACTCATCAAGCCGGAAGAAGGGCGCGTCGCGTTTCGCGCGAGCTTCCCGCAAATCTCGATGCGCATCACCGTCGAAGGCGAGCCCGGCGAGGCGGAGCGCAAGCTCGAGGTGCTGAGCGAGCGAGTGCGCGAAAAGATCTCCAACTATCTGTTCGCGGAAGGCGACTCCTCGATGGAAGAAGTGGTGGCGCAGCTTCTGATTCATCATGGAATCAAGCTGGCGGTGGCGGAATCGTGTACCGGCGGTCTCATCGGCAATCGGCTTACGAATGTTCCGGGCAGCTCGAAGTTCCTGCTCGCGGACCTCGTCACCTATTCCAACGAAGCGAAGCAATCGCTGCTCGGCGTGACCGATGCGACGCTAAGCGCTCATGGCGCGGTGAGCGAGGAGTGCGTGCGCGAGATGGCGGCGGGAGTTCGAAAGCGCATCGGCGCCGATGTCGGCATCGCGACTTCGGGCATCGCGGGTCCCGATGGGGGCACGCCAGACAAACCAGTCGGCACTGTATGTATCGCGCTCGATTCCGAGGACGTCAAAACCTCGCGGCGCTATCAGATGCGCGGGACGCGCGATTGGGTGAAGTTGCTCAGCTCGCAGGTTGCGCTGGATTGGATGCGTCGTTACGCGCTGAAAATTCCCATCGAGGAGTCGCAGCTCTTCCGGCGGTAACCTCCTTGTCATTCAGAAGCGAGCGGTACGCTAAGCTGAAGAACGACAAAAGAAAAAGGGGCCCTACTTCAAGCGCGCGTAAGAAATCGAATCGCTGCCGGTGCCCGAGAGCGACAATGATCCGATCGCGGGGGTGCATCGCACCGGATTCGCCATCGTGTTGTCGCTGCAAACAACCACATTGTAGCTGCTGGTGAAGCACGCATCGGTCACGGTCGTGAAGCCTCCCACGAGGTTGACTTGTCCCGCGCAGTTGCCGCCCGAGCTCAGCGAGAAACTGCCGCCAGGACTCCACGCGGTCATCGTGGTGGGAGGAGGTGCCGGCGCCGAGTAGGTGAAACATCCCGGCGCCATCAAACCGATCATGGCAAGAAGGATTACAGGAATGCGCATGTATTCATCCTAGCGGATTCTCGCGTAGACAATCACGTCTTCGCCGCCGCCTTCGACGGTAAGCACTCCGGCGCCGGCTTTGCAGCGCACCGGGTTCGGATGGGATTCGTTGGTGCATAGCACGATGTTGGTATCGCCGGAGAAGGGCTATGCAATTGCAACCCCTGCGGTCGCCTTTTTCGGAAAATCAATCCTTTCTAGCGGCGACGAACAGCACGAACGCGCTATGGCGATGCACGTGGCCGAGGAAGATTATTTCCGGGTGCTCCTCGATCAGCGCCGCGCTGGGACGGGGTTCGTGGATGCGCTCGATGCGAAATCCCGCTTCGCAGAGACCATTGATGTAGTGCTCGAGGCGGTAGGGGAAGTAGTGAATCGAAAACACCGGCGCGTTCTCGAACCCCCATCGCTCCGTAAATCGCTCCTCGCTCCAGTAATTGCTCACCATTCGAGCCGTGACGCGTCCCTCCGCGTCCTGCGCCCAGCTCGAATCACGCGTCATGAAGCACGGATGAAGCACGCTGAAGTGAAATCCGCCTTTTGGGCGCAGCACGCGAAATGTCTGGCGCGCGACCGTGGCGAAATCCGGCGTGTCCATCAGCGCCATGCACGAGACCGCGGCATCGAAGCTGTTGTCATCGACGGAGCGTAGTTCTGTCGATGAATCCATTTGATAGCGGATGCCGAGCGGCGCGCGCGCTTCCTCCTGCTGCGCGAGGTCGATCATCCGCGGCGAAATATCGATGCCGGTCATCCTTGCACCGCGCCGCGCGAATAAACGCGTGTAGCGTCCCTCGCCGCATCCGAGATCGATCACGCGCAACCCCGCGAGGTCGGGAAGAAACTCCATAAAGTGGGGACTGGTGAAGAGTTCGTGCGCGCGATCATGACCGGCGCGCACCTCAGCCGCCCAGGTCGCGGCGTTTTCATCCCACGCCGCCGCGACCTCGCGATTGTCGGCCTTGCTCATCGAAAAACACCTCCGTGATAAGAGGTTCATCGGAAGAGAACCGACAATGTTAGCGATCCGATCGATGAAAAAGAAGAAGGTGAGAGACACGGTACTTCGAAAAGTGCCGCCAGCGAGCCGGACTTGGGGGTTTCGCGGCTCTTGGTACCCCGCGCATGGCGTGCTACGGAGTGCTAGTCTGGAAAGTGTAACGGCCGTTCAGGAGGTCATGCCGTCTAATGAACGTCACGGTTTATACGATGCATGGCTGCAGCGCGTGCACGCGCGCCAAGGATTTCCTCGATCGCAACCACGTGAAATTCACCGAGCTCAACGTTTCCGAGGATGCCAAGGCGCGCGAGGAATTGCTCGCGATGGGCTATCGCGCGGCGCCAGTGATCAAAGTCGACAATCAAACCATGCTCGGTTTCGATGCCGAGAAGCTCAAGCAGTTCCTCGGATTGAAGGGCTAGCCTTTGCGGGTCGCGCACGAGCCGCATCCGGTGCCGCATGAGCCGCCTGCGGATTTCGCTTTGTCCTCAGGTCGATAGCCGATTTCGTAGCCCTCGGCCTCCAGCTCCGATGCGTTCAGCCATCGCAAATCCTCCGCGACGGCGGTGTCGCAATGCACACAACTTCGGACCTCGGCGCCGAGCTCATCGAGGGTGACGTAGGTGAGCACCGACTTTCCGCACGGCTCGCATCGCGCCGTCGGAAACGCGGCGGTGTTGGAAACATCCTCGCGCATCGAGGTTACTCTATTTCCAAAGCGGTCAGCATGAAAGCCATCATGACCTCGTGTACGGGACGCCGAGCGCGCTGGGGTCGCGGGATTGGCCGCCCAAAAATGCGAGCACAATCAGCGTCAGCGCATACGGTAGCGCCAGGAAGAGTTGATATGGAATGGCGGTGCCGAGTGCCTGCAGGCCGAATTGCAGCGCCATCGCCGCGCCGAACAGTATCGATGCGGCCGCGAGGCCCCATGCATTTCGCCGTCCGAGGATTACCACCGCGAGCGCGACGAATCCGCGCCCGGCCGAGATGTTCTCTACGAATGTATTCGCGTACGCGACGGTGAGAAACGCGCCCGCCAATCCCGTCAGCACTCCCGATGCGATCAAAGCCTGCCATCTCAGCGCATAGACGCCAAGCCCCAGCGCGTCCGCCGCTTCGGGACGTTCGCCGGCCGCGCGCAGCCGCAGTCCGTAGCGCGTGCGACGCATCATCCACGCGATCATCGGCACGAGCAGAAACGCGAAGTAGACCAGCGGGCTTTGATCGAACAGCATCGGGCCGAGAAGCGGAATGCGCGCGAGTGGGCCAATCGCGATCGCATGCAGCGGCGTTACGATAAAGGCTTTGCCGGTGATGCCGAAAAATCGTCGATAGAAAACACCGGTGATGCCTGCCGCGAGAATATCCAGCGCGGTGCCCGCGACCACCTGATTCACCGCGAGGTTGATCACGAGCGCGCCGAGCATCGCATTGATCGCGACCGCCGCCGCGATTCCACATGTGAGGCCGACTGCGACGCTACCGGTGAAGTACACACCCGACAGCGCGAAGAACGCGCCCGCGAGCATCGCACCCTCGATACCGATGTTGATGATGCCGGTTTCCTCGACCAGGAGTTCGCCCAACGCAGCGAGCAGGATAGGCGTCGCCATTGCGATGGTCGAGGTGAGAAACGCCTCAAGCATCGGCGACCTCGGCCGAACCAGGGGCGACTCGCGTGCGCGTGAAGGCATCGCGGATATTGCCCCACGCGCTGGTGTCGAACGCGAGCAGGATCAGAATCACCATCGCCTGAATCACCTGCACCAGCACGGGCGACACGCCCTCGGCGCGTTGCATCGCCTGCGAGCCGTTATCGAGCGCGCCGAAGAAAATCGCCGAGATTACAATTCCGAGCGGATTGAGACGCGCGACCAGCGCCACCGCGATCGCCTCGAAACCCCATCCCGGCGAGACGCGTTCGTACAAGCGATGATTGATCGCGGAGATTTGCACCGCGCCGCCGAGTCCCGCGAGCGCGCCGCTGAGCGCCATCGTCCAGACCGTGAGCGATGCGATCGGGATGCGAAAGAAATTCGCCGCGCGCCGATTCTTGCCCATCGCGCGCAGTTGGAATCCCGGCGAGCTGCGGAACAGAAAGAAGTAGATTGCTACCGCGAGGAGCAGCGCGATGATCATTCCGCCGTTGAGCCGCGTCGGCGGCGCGAACATGTACATCTCGGCGCTCGAGGCAATCGGCATGCTTTCTGGATACGCGCGCGAGGCTTCCATCAGGGGACCATGCACCGTCCAGCTCAGGATTTGTGCCGCGACGAAGTTCAGCATGATAGTGCTGATGACCTCGTTGGTGTTGCGTCGCGCGCGCAGCCATCCGCAAATGCCGCTCCACATTGCGCCTCCGAGCGCGCCCGCGAGAAGAACGATTGCGAGTGCGAGCGGACGCGGCCACGCCTCGAGGAACGGGCCGACCGCGCCGGCCGCGATCGCACCGATCACCAACTGTCCGTCGGCGCCGATGTTCCATAGCGCGGCGGAAAACGCGACCGAAATCGCGAGGCCAGTGAACACCAATGGCGTGGCTTTCACGAGTGAATCGGTGAATGCGATCCAGTTGCCGAAAGCGCCTTGCGCCAGCGCGATGAGCACGCCCACCGGTGAGGCTCCCAGAGCCAACAAGACGAGTGATATGAGCGCGATTGCGAGGGCGATCGCGCCGGCGGGCTTGCCGATGGTGGAAAGCATCTCAGTCGCTCCAGCGCCCCGCCATCAACAGGCCGAGTTTTTCCGGCGAGCGATCCTGAGCGTCGGTCGTGCGAACCCTCCCGCGGCTGATGACGAAAAGACGCGTCGCCATCGCGAGCAGCTCGTCGAGATCGCTCGAGATGAGCAGCACCGCGCCGCCATTCGCGGCGAACTCCAGCAGCAGGCGATGCACTTCGGCGGTCGCGGCGAGATCCAGTCCGCGCGTGACATTATGCGCGACGATCACGCGAGGATTTTGCGTCAGCGCGCGCGCCACTTCGAGCCGCTGCCGATTGCCTCCCGATAGCGACGACGCGAGCGCCTCGGGACCGGCAGCGCGGATTCGGAATCGCGTCAGCACGTCTCGGCATAGTTCCGTCGCACGCGCAACATCCAGCCATCCGTTACGTGTGACACGCGCGCGCAGCGGTGCGGCGAGCATCAGATTTTCCCAAAGCTGCATGTCCAGGATGAGCCCGTCGAGGTCGCGATCTTGCGGGATGACCGCGATAGCGGAGCTGTCGCCGGCAACACGAAATGATCCCGAGGTCGCGCGACGCGCGCCCGCGAGAACCTCGACCAGCTCGGCCTGTCCATTGCCGTCGACGCCCGCGACACCCGTGATCTCGCCGACGTTAAGGTTCAACGAAATTCCGTCGAGGATCGTCACCCCATCGCCTCGATATGAGAGGTTTTCGATTTCCAGCAAGGTGGCGGAATTCGCTACCGGATGTATTTGGGCCTCCGGCGGTGTCGCCAGCTCGCCGATCATGAAGCGTGCGAGCGCGGATTCGTCCGACTCGATCGGGGTTGTCGTGGCGACGACGTGACCGTTGCGCAGCACCGTGATGCGATCAGCTACTGCGCGAGCCTCGGCGAGCTTGTGGGTGACGAGGATCACGCTTCGTCCTTCGCCGCGCAGCCGCCGCAGGAGGTCGAGGAACGCGCTCAGCTCATTCGGTGCGAGGACACCGGTGGGCTCGTCGAGGATGAGCACGCGCGGATCGAAGCTTAGTGCGCGCAGCACCTCGAGACGGACGCGCTCGGCCACCGATCTCTCCGCGACGGTGGCGCGCGGCGGCGGTAACTCGAAACCGAGATGACGCGCGAGGTCGCGCGCTTTCGATGTGACCATATCCAGATCGAGTCTCGCGAAACCGCCACAGTCGCTTCCAAAGCCGCCGAGCGCGAGATTTTCTTCCCACGAGAAGCGCTCGAACAGCATCGGGCTCTGATGCACCGCCGCGATTCCCGCGCGCAAAGCTGCATCGGGCGAGCCGAGCGCGAGCGGTTTTCCATCGAGGCTAACGGAGCCTGCGTCGGGGCGAATCGCGCCGGTGAAGACGTTCATCAGCGTGGTTTTGCCCGCGCCGTTTTCGCCGAGGAGCGCATGAATCTCGCCGGCGCGCGCGAAGAAATCGACAGCGTCGAGCGCGAGGGTGCGCCCAAATCGCCGCGTGATGGATTTCGCTTCGAGCAAATCCGCTCAGGTGCCGGCGGCCGAATAATGCTCGCGGACGTAGGCGAGGGCGGCGTCGCGGTCGGCGATTTCGCCGTCGAGTTGGAGGTCTTCGACTTCCTTCAGAATATTTTTGAACGCGGGGCCCGGTGTGAATCCCATCCCGATGAGGTCGCGGCCGGTGAGGAAACGCGGCGGGCGCATCTGCGCGGGCGTGATCTCCTTCATCGCGCGGCGGCAGAAGTGGTAATGCCCGAGGAACGAACTCGACGCGAGGGCGTCCATCCTGCTGACCTCGAGTAGCTCGTCGAAACCGTCCTCCGCGAGCATGCGGCGCAGCGTCGAGGCGCGCATGCGGGGCGCCATCGTCAGTTTCAGATGATTCTTCACCAGGTATGCGACGCGCTCCTGCACCGCGCGCGAGCGGCGCAGCCGCGCGAGGATCGCCGTCGCCATCTCGGCGCCGATTTCGGTGTGCCCGTAGTACGTCACCTTGCCATTTTGCTCGGCGCGCGTGTTGGGCTTCGCGATGTCGTGAAAGAGAATTCCGAACGCGAGTGTCTCGCTGCATCCGGGACTAAGCATCGCGACGGCGATTTTCGTATGCACGTACACGTCGCCCTCAGGATGATAGTTCGCGGGCTGCTGACATCCGATCATCGGCAGCACTTCGGGCAGGACCTCCTCCATGATGCCGGTCTCGACCATGATATCCATCCCGCGCGCGGCGCCGCCCTCGGTCATCATCCGCACGATTTCCTCGCCGATGCGCTCGGCGGAAATCTTCGGCAGCATCGGTGCGACCAGCTTCATTGCGCGATGCGTCTCCGACTCGATCACAAAATTCAACCTCGCGGCAAAACGCGCCGCGCGCATCACGCGCAAATGATCTTCGGCGAAGCGATCGTAGGGATTCCCGATCGCGCGGATGATGCCGGCGCGCAGATCGCGCATCCCGCCGACCGTGTCGATGAGCCGGTCGGCGAAAGGATCGTAGTACATGCCGCCGATGGTGAAGTCGCGGCGCTTGGCGTCCTCCTCGATGGTGCCGAAACGAACCGACGAAGGTCGGCGACCATCGACATAGGGCGCGTCGGCGCGGAAGGTTGCGACCTCGAACGGATCGCCGTCGAGGATCACCATGATGACGCCGAACTTCGCGCCGACGCCGACGGTTTCATCGAAAAGGCGCTGCACCACCTCCGGACGCGCGTCGGTCGCGATGTCGTAGTCCTTGACCGGTAGGCCGAGAATGCGATCGCGCACACATCCGCCATTGAAGAGCGCGATGAAGCCGTTGTCGCGCAGGCGGCGCAGGATGGCGAGGGCTTTTTCCTCCTTGGGGTTCATCGTGCGCATCATTCTAATTTCTCGCGGGGAGCGGAAAAAGAGAGCAGAGGGAACCACAGAGGCACAGAGAACACGGAGAAAGAAAAAGAAGGCGCACGGCTGAGAGCCGCGCGCCAACATTTGAGAGTGATCTTCTTCCTCCTCCCGTGTTTCTGTGGTTTTCTTCTATTAGCGATTGAAGCGGCCGCCCAGCGTGATGCCGCCGTCAATCGCGATCACCTGGCCGGTAACATTTTGCGCCTGCTCGGAGCATAGCCACGCGACCGTGCGCCCGATGTCCTGCATCGTCTGCTCGCGTCCGAGCGGTACCGAGGAGCGCACCGTCGCCTCGAAGGTCGCGCGTGCCTTCGCGTCGCCGCCGCCGATCGCTGCGCCGAGGTTTTCCCATACTTGCGTATAGATGAGGCCGGGTGCGACCGCATTGACGCGGATACCTTTAGGGCCGAGCTGGAGCGCGCACGTCTTGCTGTAGGAAATTACGCCAGCTTTGGCGGCGGCGTAGGCGGCGAGGAACGGACTCGCCAGTTGGCCCGCGATCGAGGCGGTATTGCAGATAGCCGCACCGGCCTGCATGCGTGGTGCGACCTCGCGCGTCACGATATGCACCGAATTCAGGTTCAGGTCGACATAGCGGCGGAAAATCTCGACGGTTTCCCATTCGCCCTCGCGCCCATGCTCGAACCAGTCGCGCTCGCCGCCGCCGGCATTGTTGCATAGCACCGCGGGATGCGGCCCGAGCTTCGCCGCAATCGCCTCGGCCACTTGATGAATCTGCTTTTCGTCGGTCACATCTGCGGTGAAGCCGTGCACGTGTTTCGCGATCGCGTCGGGTGCCGGCGCCAGCTTGAGATCGATGACGGCGACCTCGTCGACGACCTTATGCTCGAAGAGCGCGTTGACGATGCCGAGCCCGAGTCCGCGCGCGCCGCCGGTCACGATTGCATAGGGCATGGTTGGTCTCCCTCTTCAGAAGGAACCACAGAGGCACAGAGACACTGGGTAGGAAAAAGAAGCAGCCAGTTAGCTGGGCGATTGCTGGACGGATCCGAGATTGAGTTTTCCTTCTTCTTCCCTGTGGCTCTGTGCCTCTATGGTTTCTCTTCCTCTTTACGATTTCAGCGCGCGGATTGCGCGTTTGTTGCCAGCGACTCGATCCTCATTTACAGGATTGACGAACACGATGACGGTGCCGAGGCCCGGCGCCGCCAACTCCGCGACGCGCTCGCGGATGCGCGATTCGGGGCCGACCAGCAGCGCGGAATCGATCATGTTGTCGGTGACGGCCGCGATGGCCTTCGGCTCGTCGCGGCCGGCCGCGCGGATGCCTTCGATTTCGCTGCGGAAGCCGGCGTTGGCGAGCATGTTGCCGTAAAAGCGCAGCGCGCCATAGCGCGAGAGCAGCTTGCGCGCGGGACGCCGCGCCGCTTCGAGGTCATCGGAAATGAAGGCGGTCGCGAACAGCGTCGGTTCGATGTCGCTCAGGTTGCGATTGCCGATTTTCGCGCCCTCGGCCAGCTCGCCGATGGCCTGCTTCACGCGCGCGGGCGGGAAGAAATTGAAGATGACGCCGTCGGCGATTTCGCCCGCGAGTTTCACCATCGGGCGCGACACCCCCGCGAGGTAGATCGGCAGCTTCGAGGTAACCTTGGGACCCGTGCGGCCGCCATCGATCAGTTTGCGCAAGGTGCCGACGACCTCGCGCATCTTTTCCATCGGGACGCCCATCTCGATCCCCAAGGCACTGTTTCCTTCCCGGTGACCGGTGCCGAGTCCGAGGATGAAGCGCCCTCCGGTGAACTCCTGCACCGCCGCGGCCTCATTCGCGAGCAGCACCGGATGGCGGAGGTAGATGTTGGTGATCGCGGTGCCGAGCTTGATGGTGCGCGTGTGCGCGCCGACGCCGATGCAGTAGGCGAGCGAATCGTTGCCGGCTTCAGTGAGGAAAACGCCGGCGAAACCGTTGTCTTCGGCGCTCTTCGACAGATCGATGATGGTCTGCGGTGGAGTATCGGGCATCGCCGATAGCGCCAGCGCGATTTTGGTTTTTGCTTGTGCCATGCGGAGAAAATTTCATCCCGGATGCTGCGGCGTCAAGCGCAGTGAGGGATCACCATTGATCGGCGATCTATACGCGTAACCCTAGCTGGTCGCGCCTGGGGCGACCGCGGCGAAGAAATCAGTGATGCGCTTGTGATTGATGCCGAAGTCGCCGATGCCGTCGCGCGACTTGGAGCGCATTTCCAGTAAGCTGCCTCCGCCTTCGCCCGGCCGCACCTGAACGATGAAGTCGTCATTGAAATGGAACAGGGCGGAGGTCGCGTAGCCCTCGATGGTGCGGGTCGAGGTATTGGCACTGGTGATGGTCCAGTCGGGCATCTGCGAGGCGGTCTTTTGCACGGCTTTGAAGGCGTCGTCGGGCGGCTCGGGCATTTTTAGCGGCGCGAGAGGGCCGTAACCGTTCAGCTGCTTATCGGCGTACTTCGCGCGGTCATATTTCATGCTGCGGTCGTGATTCGCGTTGAGTTGCAGCGCGCGCACGAACTCCGGCGGATTGTCGAAATCAGTCGTGATGTCGTTGATCGCCGGGACCTTGGGTCCGGTGAGCATGATCCAAAGGATCGGGGTAATGACCAACAGGCCGAGAATGGTTCCGATGACGGCGCGTGGACGGGCCGGCGCGCGCATCGGAGTACGGGTCGCGAAAATTCCGATCAGTCCCAGCAGCACCGCGACGAAACCCATCAAGAAGCCGAGCAGGAACATCTGGAAGCCGGTGAAGGGGGTGGTATAGCGATAGTGGGCGCCGACAATTCCCGCGGCGAGCATCGATACCGCCAGCAGGCTATCGAAAAATGCGAGCCACGCGACGATCATGGTTCCCTCGCCGGGTTGATGCGGCATCTCGCCGCGAATTTTTCATCCCTACCGCAAACCTTCCAGAGCGTGATCACTTCGCACCTCGAACCACGAACTGCGGCAGCACGAACAAGAAGTTGCGCTGCGCGATAGCGCGCTCGACCGAGGCGAGCCATGCGGCAATCTCCGCCTCCTCGATGCGTCCCGAATCCCGGGCGTAGCGTGCAAAGCTGGCCTTTAGCATCGGCAGCGCGCGTCCGGCAGTATCGGCGCCCGCGAGGATTTCCACTTTAACATCGTTAAGCCCAGCATCGCGGAAGAGGCCGAACAGCTTCCGTCCGATACGCGGCTCCTTGATCGCGATCGATTTCGAGGCCGCCAGCACGCGCTCATTGCGCTCGTGGTTGGCTGTTCCGGTCTCGAGCACTAGCTGGTCCCAATCGCTATCGGAGGCGACCACGATACCGCCGGGGGCTGTCACGCGCGCCATTTCCGCGACAGTATCCGCGGCCGAATCGACATACTCAAGAACATTTTTGCAGAACACGCGATCGAAGCTCACATCGGGAAAGGGCAGCGGCGGAAAGGCCGAGTGGGTGAATTCGAGGGGAAGCTTCGCTTCGCGAGCGCGCGCGGTCGCTCGCGCGATGAACTCCGCGTTGATATCGACGCCGGTTACTTTGCCCGACGGCGAGACGCGGCGTGCCAGTTCCATCGTGGTATGCGCCGGGCCGGAGCCGACATCGAGCACGCGCAGGCCGGGCTTGAGCTCCAGCGGCTGGAGGATTGGCTCAAGCGCCGGATGGTAGCCGAGAATCTGATCGTACGCCGCATGGCGCTCCGGCTCGATATCGATCCAATGCTGCTTGTAGTACGGGTTGGGCATGGCACTCTCCGCCCTTGGGTTACATCATGTACGGAGCGAAGAAAAGCCGCGCGTGTGGAGGTTAGTGAATATTCGGGGAGCGGACCGCTACTGGGAGGCCATCATTTGCGAGGTCGCGGTCAAGTGCAGTGTGACCGAGGATAGCCATGGAATCTTGAGCACGTAGTTGTAGTTGATAACAACTTTCGAATCCTCGCGCGTCGAAATGTACGGAATCGGTCACCCAGGTCGCGGTGACATTACCCTGGAAATTGATCGAACCGTTTGAGTTGAAGGTGGTCTCCGTCAAATGGAGTTGCGGCGCGACGTTAACCGCTATTGCTTCGATCGCTTGTTGAGTCGCGGGATTCGGGCTGTTGGGGCCGTTCGCAACCGCATAGCGCACCGCTTCCTCGGTGGCGGCAGCGATGTTGTTATAAGCCAGCACCGCCTCGCCCATCATCATGACCGCAGCGATCAAGAGAAAGAACACTAACGCAACCTGGGCGAACTCGGCAGTCGATTGGCCGCGGGGCCATCTCGATTTCTCGAACAGATGGCGCATCGTTGCTAGTCCTGGACCTGCATGATGGCTTGGCCGGTCATAAGCGTCGAATGAGGAATGCCGGGATATTTGACCAAGGTGGTGAAGGTGGCGGACGTGGTGACCGTGACGTAGGTCGCCGCTGAATTGGCGCCATTGCAGTACCCGGTCGCGCACGCACTCTCTCCCGAGGGGGTTGGAGACTGGCAGGTGCAAACGCTGGAGGACACGGTCATGCCGGGAACATTGGTCCCGTTAGCCTCAGCTGCACTCTGGATGTTGGTGGAATTAGCGGCGGTGGCAACGCTTTGCGAGCCATACTGCGCACCCGCCCGTGCAGAGGCGACAACTTCCAGATTGAAATAGAACGCGCGGGCGAAATCCGCTACTCCGACCAGTAACAGCGCTAGAACCGGCATAACCAGTCCGAACTCGGTTGCCGCCTGTCCCGATTTGAAGAATCGACGCACCCTCACTGCCGTTAGTCCCCCTGGTCTTCCCTATTTGTAAATTGCGCTGGTTCTGATCGGTCCTATTCCGTTTTCGAGCGACGAATAGTTGCAGTTCTGGGTCTGGCTGGACGATCCGTTGGTACCGGTCAAGGTGATCGAGTCTGCCACCACGATGCTGTAACCACTGCTGCTCGAGTTGGCGCCAAAGGTGCATGAGGTGCCGGGGATATATACGGTGCCATCGCAGGTCGAGGTGGAATCGCATTTGATGGTGCAGCTGTTCGAGCTGGAACTCGATCCCCAGCCCCATCCGCTGCCAAAGCTGCCGGAACCGCTGATCGCACTATCCTGAGTGAACAGCATTCCTTTGCAGGAGCCTGAGGTGGGCGCGCTCAACGTGCAGTGCACGGAGTCGCCGGAGTTGGCGCCGCATGTTATCGGGCCACTCGAGTATCCATCGCTTGAAGTATCGGCACAGTTATGGAAAGTGCAGCCGGTGCCGCTGAGGGTGCAGTGACCGGAAATATTGAGGCCGCCACCGCCGCAAATGTAGGTTCCGGGAGCGAAGTTTACCGTCGGGCTATTGCCTGAGGAATCGTCCGCGATCGTGATGCCATTGCAGTAAGTTCCGGGCTGCAAGTTGACGGTGTTGGCCCCGCAGATCGAGACATTGCCCAGGAAGGTATAAGTTCCCGAATTGAACGTGGCGGTGCAACCCGAGGCATTGGGACCGATTTCGATGCTGGGAGTTATGGTACTCGAACCACCACCCCACACATATTCGAAGCGTCCGCCCCACTGGTCGACGCCGCCGGTCCGGACAAATCCAAATCCTTCATCCTTCCAACCACGACCCCATCGATCATCGAAATTGGCATACCGGAAGCCCGGGGTTGCGCTTCCCCAACCACCGCCGCCGCCGCTGGCGCCTGTATTCACACATTGATACTGGCCGGGATTGAAAACACAGGTCACGTTCTGACAAGTGGGCTGGCCCGATCCACCGCAACTTATGTGATTGCCGCAATTCCCGCCGGAAAATGTCACCGTAATCGCTGTATAGCCTCCGTGGCGACCGGTCGGAGATTGAATGCTATAGCCACAATTGCCGCTCCCGCCGTCGTAGACCTGGTTCGAGCCACAGGTGCTAGTGCTGCTGATCGTCTTGGTTCCGCTATTGTTGGTGCTCTGACGCGTGCAGCTATTGGGCGTGGGGTAGGTCCACGAGCTGAACGGATTTTGTACTGGTGCGACATTGGTCTTGGTATTCGATGGAACATTGCCGCTGGTGCCGCCAACCACGCCGACGGTAGCGGCGGTCAGCGAACCTCCGTTGGTAACCGTCAATGCCGACGAGCTACTGGAATTGCTGATGAGTCCGCATCCCACATTGGCTGCGGCACCACTGACCGTGATGCCAGTCCCTGAGCCATTCAGCGCGATGACGGAATTGGCACCACTGGTATCGCCCGCCAGCGCGCTGACTGTCACGGGAATCGTCTTGTAGCCCAACACTCCGAGGAAGTAGGTCTTCACCTGTTTGGTGATATTCACCTGGACATAGGTCCCGGAGGGATAGCCGCTGGGAGAGGGCTCGGTCACGGATACGGTAATTCCCGATGCGCCGTTGGTGAATCCATTCAGGGTCGCAACGTCGGTAGCCGCAGTGGAGTAGGCCGAGCTGTCGCTACCCAATGTCGCGTTGACGCCGGCCACTGCCGCCGCATCGGCGGCGGTCTGTGCCTTGCGCTTGGTGGCCCATAGAACGCCGACATCGGTGGCAAGTCCGAGGAATCCGAGGAGTACGGTGACAGAAAGGGCGACCAGTACCATGACCTGGCCTTTTTGCGCGCGAACGACTTTCATTCCAAAGCCCCCTTTTTAGCAGAGGAAATCGTGCCCGAGGTCTAAGCAACCCCTATGCCGCAGATTGAGAGTCTAAAATCGTGTCAAATCATTAAAAATAGTGCATAGACGCTACAAAGCATTCAGATGCAGCAGATAGTCCCGCACGTTTTGTCGCGTTTAAGCCCCTTAAATGTGGCATCCACGCAACCATTTTAGTCATCTGTAATCGCCGAACGACCATCAAACCGGCCTTACGAAGGCAAGTCCTGACGCCCTTGGGATGCTAAAACGCGCCGGTGAATAATCAAAATGTATAGATTTACTACAGAGAGACAGCTCTCGGCATGACGATCCGATGGCTCAGTCTGCAACCGTCCTCCCCCTTTCGATGGAGTAGCAGGGATGGCATACGCATGTCGCGTATGTTGCACGCGAAACCACCTGGACAAGAAAGTTACGGCGCCTCGACTATTTGTCATCTTGATGACGGAACCGTCGATTGTGGAACGCTCCGCGGCTATCGCGGTTGGTCGGTCAGGAGAAGCTCTCGCATTCCATCTTCGATCGAGACTCGCGGGTGCCATCCGAGGATGTGCGAGGCCTCGGTCGTGTCGGCGAGCGTATTGCGCATGTCGCCGGATCGAGGCTCCATCTGAACACGCAGGCCGCCGATCAGTTCCGCGATCCGATTGACGCTGACGTTGCGCCCGGCACCGACGTTGATCGCACGCCCATCGGCAACCGAAGCATCCATCGCGAGGATATTCGCCGCGACGATATCGCTGACGTGCGTGAAATCGCGCGTCTGCTCCCCGTCGCCATGAATCGCCAGCGGCTCGCCGCGCTTGCGCGCCGCCATGAAGGCCGAGATCACCGTGACATATGCGCCCTCGGAAGCCATCCGCGGTCCATAGACATTGAAGTAGCGCAGCGTAAGGGTCTCCATCGCGAACAGCCGATGGAACATGCGCGCGTATTGCTCGCCGACGTACTTCTGAAGCGCGTAAGGGTTCAACGGGTTGGGCGCCATCGTTTCGACTAGCGGCATCGTCGCCTGGTCGCCATATACAGATGACGATCCCGAGTAGATGACGCGGCGGACCTTGGCATCGCGCGCCGCGATGAGCACATTGAGGGTGCCGACCACATTGGTCATATGCGTCTCGACCGGCTGCGCGATTGAGAGCGGGATGCGTGGCAGCGCGGCGGTATGAAAAACGCAGTCTATGCCCGCGAAGGCCCCCCGAATCGCCTCGCCATCGCGGATATCGGCCTCGATCAGCTCGGCGCGCGGATTGAGGTTTTTGCGGCTGCCATTGGCGAAGTTGTCGATGACGCGCACCCGATGGCCTCGCGCGAGGAGTTCATCGACCAGGTTGGAGCCGATGAAACCGGCGCCTCCAGTAACCAGAACTGTGCGGGTCGAACTCATGCCGGACGCGTGACTGCGACGGAATGGCTAAATTGCGAGGGATGCAGCACTGGGTTAAACTTTGGGGTTCCTATTAGCAGGTTCCAGGACTTCAGTACTGAAACATAAGAATGATTGCTGACGTTTCCAGAATAAAGCTCCTCAAGGAGTTGTTGATCAGCCGCATCCTCGTGATCGACGGCGCGTTCGGCACCTACATCCAGGGGCTCAACTTCGGACCCGAGGACTTCGGCGGCCCCAAGTACGAGGGCTGCAACGAAAATGTCGTGCTCACGCGCCCCGACGCGATTCGCACGATGCATCGAAGTTTTCTCGAAGCCGGCGCGGACTTGGTCGAGACTGCCACCTTCGGTGCGATTCCCTACGTCCTCGGCGAATACAGTCTCGCGGACCAGACCCATCAAATCAACAAACGAGCCGCCGAACTCGCGCGCGCCGAGGCCGACGCGTTCAGCACTCCCGACAAGCCACGCTTCGTCATCGGCTCGATGGGTCCCGGCACGAAGACCATCTCCGTCACCGGTGGCATCACCTTCGATCAGGTCGCAGATGCGTATGAGGAACAGGCGCTCGGACTCATCGAGGGCGGCGTCGATGTGCTTCTCCTTGAAACCATGCAGGATACGGTCAACGTCAAAGCCATCTTGACCGGAATCGAGCGCGCGTTTCAGAAGACCGGCATCGCGATTCCGATTTCGATTCAGGGCACGGTCGAGACGATGGGCACGCTGCTCGCGGGCCAGGACATCGAGGCGTTCTACGTCTCGCTCGCGCATCGCGACCTCTTATGGATGGGGCTCAACTGCGCGACCGGCCCGGACTTCATGACCGACCATCTGCGCACGCTCTCCGAAATCAGCCGCTTCTATACCTCATGCGTTCCGAACGCCGGACTTCCCGATGAAGACGGCCATTACAACGAGACTCCCGAGATCTTCGCAAGCAAGGTTGCGCGGTTCATCGACAACGGATGGGTAAACCTCGTCGGTGGATGCTGCGGGACAACACCGAATCACATCAAGCTGCTCGCCGATGCGGCCGCCGGCAAGAAGCCTCGGACCCCATCGACGCTGCGACGCTCGGTCGTCTCGGGAATCGAGACCCTGGTGATCGACAACGACACGCGTCCGGTCATCGTCGGCGAGCGCACCAACGTGCTGGGCAGCCGCAAGTTCAAGCGACTCATCGGGCAAGGCAAGTTCGAGGAAGCCTCGGAAGTCGGGCGCGCGCAGGTGCGCAAGGGCGCGCACGTGCTCGACGTATGCCTGCAGGATCCCGATCGCAACGAGATGGCGGACATCACGACCTTCCTAGATATCCTCGTCAAGAAAATCAAAGTGCCGCTGATGATCGACACGACCGACGCCGCCGTGCTCGAGGAGTCGCTCAAGCGCTCGCAGGGCAAGGCGATCATCAATTCGATCAACCTCGAAGACGGCGAGGAGCGCTTCAAGAAAGTGGTGCCGCTGGCGCGGCGCTTCGGCGCGGCACTGGTCGTCGGATGCATCGACGAGGACAAGCAGCAGGCGCAGGCGGTCACGCGCGAGCGCAAACTTCAGATCGCGCAGCGCTCGCTCAAACTGCTGACCGAAAAGTACGGCGTCGAGGCCGAGGACATCATCTTCGATCCGCTGGTGTTTCCGGTCGGCACCGGCGACAAGAATTACATCGGCTCCGGCGTCGAGACGATCGAAGGCATCCGGCTGATCAAGCAGGCGCTGCCCGCATGCAAAACCGTCCTCGGCGTTTCCAACGTGTCATTTGGATTGCCGGAAGCCGGGCGCGAGGTGCTGAACTCGGTGATGCTCTATCACTGCGTGCAGGCCGGGCTCGACCTCGCGATCGTCAACTCCGAGAAGCTGGAGCGCTATCCGTCGATTCCCGAAGGAGAGCGCAAGCTCGCCGAGGACCTCATCTGGTGGCGCGGCGATGATCCAATCGCGGCCTTCGCGGCGCACTTCCGCGAGCGCAAGGTTAAGGAGACCGTCGAGCATCGCCGCTCGATGCCGCTCGACGAGCGCCTCGCACTCTACATTTTGGAGGGTTCCAAAGACGGCCTCTTCGAGGATTTGAATGAAGCGCTGACGACGCGCGGTCCGCTCGAAATCATCAACGGCCCGTTGATGAAGGGGATGGACGAGGTCGGCCGCCTGTTCAACGCGAATCAGATGATTGTCGCCGAGGTGCTGCAATCGGCCGAGGCGATGAAGGCCGCGGTCGCGCATCTCGAACCGCACATGACCAAGACCGAGAACGTCAGCAAGGGCAAAATCATCCTCGCGACGGTCAAGGGCGACGTCCACGACATCGGAAAAAATCTGGTCGAGATTATTCTCGGCAACAACGGCTACAACGTGGTCAACCTCGGCATCAAAGTGCCGCCCGAGGACCTCATCAAGGCGTATCGCGAGCATCGCCCCGACGCGATTGGGCTCTCGGGGCTGCTGGTCAAGTCCGCGCAGATGATGGTCATTACTGCGCAGGATCTGAAGACCGCGGAAATCGGATGCCCGATCCTCGTCGGTGGCGCCGCGCTCAGCAATCGTTTCACGCGGATGAAGATCGCGACCGAGTATAGCGGCCTGGTCGCATACGCGAACGATGCGATGAACGGGCTCGACCTCGCGAATCAGATCATGGATCGCGAGGCGCGCGAGTCGCTGAAGATTCGCCTCGAAGAGGAGACGCAGCGCTTGCAGGCGAGCGCCTCGAAGGTCGTCGATGCGCCGACCAAGCCGGTCGTGCGCGCCAGCGTGCGCCGCGATATTGAAATCCCGCGCCCGCCTGACCTGAAGCTGCATGTGATCCGCGACTACGACCTCGGCGAGATTTTCGACTACATCAATCCCAAGTCGCTGTATGCGAAACATCTTGGCTTCAGGAATTTCGAAGAGGCGCTGGCTGGCGGCGACGCGAAGGCGCGCGAGCTGAGCGATATCATCGAGGAAGTTGCGCATCTGATGATCGCGCGCAACGACATCAGCGCCAACGCGATCTACAAATTCTTCCCCGCGCATACCGACGGCGATCGCACGCTGATGATTCTCAGCCCCGACGGCAAGAACGTGATCGAGTCGTTCATCTTCGGACGGCAGAGCGATGCGCCCGGGATCTCGCTCGCCGACTACATTGCACCGCGCGACTCCGGACGCCTCGACTACGTGAACTTCTTCATCACGACGATCGGCACCGGCATCCGCGCGCTCGCCGAGCAGTGGAAGCACGACGGCGACTACCTGCGCTCGCACATCCTGCAAGTGCTCGGGCTCGAAGGCGCCGAGGCATTCGCGGAGTTGCTGCACGAAAAAATCCGCGCGATGTGGGGCATCGGCGATCCCTCCACGACGACCAAGAAGGACCGCTTCCAGGCGCACTATCATGGCAAGCGCTTCTCGCCCGGATATCCAGCGTGTCCTCGGATGGAGGATCAGGAACAGATTTTCCGTCTGCTCGAAGTCGACAAGCAGCATGTCGACGTGCGCCTGACCGAGGGCTACATGATGGACCCGGAAGCATCCGTGAGCGCGATCGTGATCCATCATCCGGACGCAAAATACTTCAGCTTGTCACCTTCCGATATCGAGCGCCTGGAGCGCGAACTCGACACGCCGGCCGTAGAAGTAGCCAGCGCGTAGCAGACTGGCCGTGGCGCTTCATATCGACAGTCAGTCGGTATGAGCCAACTCCGATCTCGGCAGGTCTCGAAGCCCCGCAGCCATCCTCATCCCTGGATCCATTCATATCCTGCTGCAAGTGGGTTTGTTTTTGCGACTCCCCCATTGGGTAGCGTGGCGGATGCCCGAGGGATAATGGCTTGGGTCCGCCAATGCTGCCCGTCGGTATTGTCTGAGATCACGCACTCCTGGCGGCCCCAACGACAAAAGTGTTGATTTACCTCGATAATATGGCTTTGTTTTCGCAATTGGTGAGCTGATGGTGGCGCCTCGAGTGGCTTTGTTTTTTCGGTTTTGGCTCCGCTTGCGCCCGAGGGGCGGGGCGGCATCATCGAAAACTGATACCCACATTGTCCCGAACACGGGGAGACCAAGATCCTCGCGCCGAGATTGAATAGCGGCCCCCCCTTGATAGCCCCGGTTCACATGGAAAATCCTTCATTTTCAAGGATTTAATGGGTTTGTTTTTGCACTTTCATGTTTATGTCCGATCCCCCTAAACGGCGACGGCGCCCCCATTCAAAGGCGCCGCAGCTTAATGATAGCACCTTTCCACTGATGGTGAATGGAGGCCTGTCGTTATAAAACCTGACCGAAGCTACATGATGGACCCCGAGGCCTCGGCGAGCGCGATCGTGATCCATCATCCGGACGCAAAATACTTCAGCTTGTCACCCGCCGATATCGAGCGCCTCGAGCGCGAACTGGATACCTCCGGCAAGGAAGCCGCCACAGGCTGACGCCTTTCACTCATCCTTTCTGGATTTGTGCGCGTAGGTTCGAATCAATAAAGGCTCATCGGGTGCTAATTTCAGATATTGCCTTGCAAGCTCGTACGCAGAGGTCAAGAAGAGCGCTTCTGGCCTTTGCGCTTCAGTGTCCGCCGTCCGCCACGGCGTTCTCTGCCAAATAGATCATCCATCCTAGTGTCCTTTTCTCTTTTCCTTTGACGCTACCAGATAACGCGCCAACACTTCGAAATACTTGAAATATGTAGAATCATCCTCTCCGCCGCGGCTGGCGAAGATCGACTTCCGGATTTCCTCGTCTCCCCAAGCCTCCGTGATGTAGTCTCCCAGTATCTCATCTACCAGCTCAATATCGACTAAATCCCGAGCGAAGTAGATTCCGATTTCTTCGAAGAATCCCACGTAGTCGTCAATCTCGTCGTCCGTGAGAGGCTCTTCCTTCATGCTGATCCGCCGTAGGTTCTGATCTTCGCTGAACTCGCGACGGAACCGCTCAAATGATTGTACCTGAAATCGCTTTCTTTCGCGCCTCTCCGCAAGATGATGCGCGAGAAACTGCGACGCCAGCGCCGCGCTTGCAGCCAAAATCGCGCCAAGCAATCCGCTCAGTAGAATCGGATTCACTGGATGTTATTAGCGCGTGACCATTGAAAATTCAAAGTGCACGTTAACTCTTAGTGCCTTCGACTGAGTAGGTCACCATCGGCTCGCCGATACCTTTCACTTGGAGCGGCGATTTGCGTTCGAACCTGAAACTCGGCTTTACATCCTCATACGTCGATTCACTCACCAGAATGCCGACGCCTAGGTCCTTGGTGGCCGCCTCGAGGCGCTCCGCGACGTTCACCGTGGATCCGATCGCGGTGTAGTCGAAGCGCTGACTTGACCCGATGTTGCCGACGATCGCAGAGCCGGAATTGATCCCGATGCCGATGCGCAACCCGCCTTTGCCCTCGGTCGACCACTTTTGCGAGATTCGCTCCGCTTCCTCCTGCATCTCGATTGCGGCGATCACTGCGTGCTCGGCCTGATAGGGATCGTCAGTTGGCGCGCCGAATATCACCATCATTCCGTCGCCGAGGAACTTGTCGACCAAGCCTTGATGGCGCATAGCGATCTCGACCATGCGCTCAAAATATTCCCCGAGCCGCGCCACTACATCTTCCGGACGCAAACCGTCGGACATCGACGTGAAACCGCGAATGTCGGAGAACAGCACCGTGATGCGCTTTCGCTCGCCGGCGATCCTGGGTGCGTCGCCGCGAAGGATCGCATCGGCCATCGGACGCGGAATGTAACCACGAAACGCCTCGCCGAGCGCTTCGAGCGGACGGCTGAAGCGCGGCGCGATCATCAAAGACAGCATCAGTGCGACGCCCGCGCCACCGGCGCGCCCGAGCAGGCTCGTCAGAAGATGAGCACGTGTCGGAGGCTTCAGGCTTTCGGCGGTCGCATCCACCTCAAGCTCCGCGGCAGGCTTCCCGGTGGAGTCGGTAATGGGTGCATACGCCGCCTGCATCGAAGTGCCAGCAGAGTCTTCGGAAAAGTTTTGATCTGCAGCGGAAGTACCAATAACGACGGGAGTCTTCGGGTAGTAATAGCCTTCACCAGGATGCGACGCCAGCTTCGGATTCTCTTCAGGATCCGCGCCGTAAACCAGTAGCTCGGGATGATCGGGCGCGGATACCACCGTGTACAGATCATCAACGTAGAAATCGGGTTGTCTGTTGGCGTCGCGCGCTCGCCGCAGCAATTCTCTCGTATTCTTGAACTCAGGCGTTTGTTCGGAAGCTCGCGAGTTAAAATTCTTTTGCACATTACCGTCGAGCATCGCCGCTATACCGCGTGCCACGATAAGTACCTTGTTCCGGCGTTCGTGCACGAGCGTGGAGCGATAAGCAAGGTGCGCGATCGCGAGAGCTATGGCGACGCTCACGAATGAACTCACGAACAGCGACACGATCATTCTGGTCCGGTAGCTCATTCCTGCACCCTCCTCCTAGACCGATTGTCACGGTTTTACCTTGCGCTGCAAGCAACCGCCTAATCCCAATCAACTTAACGGTGACCGCGCCCCTTACCTCCGACGTAATTGATGGCGCTCCTGCGCATGCGCAAATGATGCGGCATACACCGCATCGGGCGCATCGCCGATGCTGCAAAACAAAGGAGCAGGATCATGAGCAACGCCAAAGAAGTCGTCGAACGTTACATCGCAGCGTGGAACGAGAGGGACGCGGGTAGGCGTCGCGCGATGGTCGCCAAGGCGTGGACGGAGGACGCCAACTACACCGACCCGCATCGCAGCGGCGACGGTCACGAGGGTATCAGCGCGATGATTGCGACGGTGCACGAGCGCTTCAACGATGCGTATCGGTTCCGGCTCAAGGACGGCGTCGATGGGTATGGCGATCGGGTGCGCTTCCAGTGGGAAGCGGGCGGCACCAAGGACGCGCCGCTACATTTTGTAGGCACCGATTTCGGCGTGATCTCTGCTGATGGGCGGCTGAAGTCCATCACCGGATTCGTCGATGAGGCGCCTCCGGCCACACCGCCGCAGAACTGATCCGCGAAATATTCGCTCCCGATGAGGCGGAATCGAAACCCGCCTCATCGGCTATGCATCGGATATCCGCACGCTTTGCTTACCTTGGAGGTAATGGTCCTTGATTAACGGTGCTGGTAACGTTTTCGGCATGGACATTCATCGCAATGGAACCGCTGTGGAACCGGGCGGGGTCGGACCGCTGCTGCGCAGGTGGCGCGAGGCGCGTCATCTGAGCCAGCTCGACCTCGCGCTCGACGCCGAAGTCTCGGCGCGTCACATCAGCTTTCTCGAAACCGGACGCGCGGAGCCCAGTAGGGAAATGCTACTGACGCTTTCAAACGTGCTCGATGTGCCATTGCGCGAGCGCAATCTGCTCCTCCTCGCCGCAGGCTATGCGCCGGTCTACGGCGAGACCAGTCTCGACGATCCTCGAATGACGCAGGTGCGCGCCGCGGTCGAGGTGATCCTCCGATCGAACGAGCCGCGCAGCGCACTCGCGCACGATCGGCATTGGAACATCGTGATGGCGAACGACGGTTTCATCCGATTTCTCACTATGACGCTCGGCAAGCCGCCCGAAGGGATGGCGCCGCTCAAAGTGACCAGTCCGCCGCGCTTCAATGTGCTGCGGCTGATGTTCGATCCCGCGGGCATTCGCAAAATCGTCATTAACTGGGAGCAGATCGCCAAGTCGCTGCTGAACGAGGCGTATCAGCGGCTGGCATGGGCGCGCGACGACGAGATGCGCGCCCTCATCACGGAAATCCTCAGCTACCCGGGCGTGCGGGCGCGATGGCGCGAACCCGACCTGGAGGCGCCGCACGATCTAATTCTGCCGATGGAGATAAAATTCAACGGCGCCATCGCGCGGATGTTCAGCACAGTGACGACGGTGCAGACGCCGCACGACGTGGCGCTGCAGGAACTCCACGTGGAGGCATTCTATCCGGCGGACGCGGAAACGGAGGCATTGTTGACGAGGCCCGCTTCGCCGCGCGGATAGGGACCGAAAGTTGCCAGTCCTACTTCCCGCTTGCCTCGATACTCGATGATGCTGCGTGCCGATGTCCGTTCGATTTGCCGTGGGGAGGGTTATCGGCTGGAGCTACCTCGCGCGGCATGTAGGCTTGGCATCGGACCAGCACTTCGCGCGAGCGCGGCCCATCCAGCTCGATCATGAATACGCGCTGCCAGGTGCCGAGCGCGAGGCGGAAGTCGCTCACCGGAATAGTCTCGCTGGTCGAGAGCAGCAGATGCATCAGATGCGAATGCCCGTTGGGACGCTCGTCAACCGCGATCGGCGGCTTGCGGCGGCTCATATCGTTGTGGTTGTAGCTGTGGTCGAGCGGACATAAACGGCGGAGAAAATGTTTGAAGTCTTCGAGCAGGAGTTCCTCCGCTTCATTGATCTTGATCGCGGCTGTGGTATGTCGCGAGAACACCGTCACGGCACCGTCGCGGATGTTGGCGCGGCGCAGATGCTCATTGATGTGGTCGGTGAGATCGATGAATTCGATCGGCTCGACCGTAGCAATATTAAACAAAATGTCGGACACGACGACCGAATGCGCAGACGCGACTGCCGGCTGCGAAGTTATCCTTGATCTCATCTTGTGGCTCATAGTCCCCCACCAAGGAGCGCCACGAAGCGTTTATTGACCGAGAGGTCAGAGTATCCAGTATGATGGTGCGTCGAGGGGCATCAATAGCCGGAAGTTCATTCTGACCGACTAACCGACTCATGGTCAGTCGGTCAAATAAATGTGACTACGAGTATTTAAGTTCGTCGAAGACGACTACGTCGCGGGGACTATCACATTTTTCAGATTCGATACGATTCCCAGTTTGTCAGAAATGCGCGCCTCGACGACGGCCGCGAATCGACGCAAATAGCGTGCATCAGCAGTTGTATGCGCGTCCTTTCTGGCCACCTTTGCGTATGTTACTAGCTTTATCTAATCCCGCTGCGGCGTGAACTGCGCCGGGGCGCACGAGGGAAACATGATTCTCGACAGCCTCAGCCTCGACGGCAAGGTCGCGATTATCACGGGCGCGAGCCAGGGCCTCGGCCATGCGATGGCGCTGAAATTCGCGGAGTCCGGCGCCGACATCGTGGCGGCCTCGCGAACGAAGGAAAAGCTCGATCAGACCGCCGACGAGGTGAAGCACCTCGGCCGCAAATGCCTCGTGGTGCCCGCCGACGTCACTCAATCGGCGCAGGTCAACGCGATCGTCGATGCGGCGATCAAGGAATTCGGCCGTATCGATGTGTTGGTGAACAATGCCGGCGGCGGCGACGAGACGCTGGGCAAGCGCCTTGAGGAAATCACCGACGACATGTGGCACCGCGGCATCGATACCAACCTGAGCAGTCAGTTCTACGGATGCCGCGCCGCCATCCCGCAGATGCTCAAACAGAATCGCGGCAAGATCATCAACATCGCGTCCGGCTACGGCCTGCGTGGCGGGAAACATAACTACATGTACGCATGCTCGAAGGGCGGGGTGATCCAGCTCACTCGCTCGATGGCGCTCACATACGCGCAGAACAACATCCAGACCAACTGCATCGTGCCCGGCATCTTCCCGCATAATGAGGAGATGATGCGCTTCTTCAAGGGCGGCAAGTTTATCCCGATCGGACGCGGCGGCGACGATATCGAGATCGGCCCGCTCGCGGTCTTCCTGGCCTCCGAAGCGTCGGACCATATCAACGGCGAACTCATCGCGATCGATGGCGGCGGATTGGCAGGCGGTGTGATCCCGACGGGCGTGATTCCCCAGATGCCGAGCTGACTCCGAGGGATCTTCGGCAGGAAATTATGGCGCTCAAGGAATTTTCACTCGAAGGAAAAGCGGCCGTGGTCATTGGCGCTGAACACGCCGTGGGGCGTGCCGCCGCAGCCGCGATGGCGGAAGCCGGCGCGAAGGTGCTGCTTGCGTCGCAGGAACCGGGGACCGAGAAGCAGCTCAAGGAAACCGCGAAGGCAATTGGCGCCTCGGGCGCGAAAGTATCGATTCGGGTCCAGAGCGCATCGATACGCGGCGATTTGAGCTCCACCGCCGAGCTGGCGGTGAAGGAGCTGGGCGCGCTCGATATCCTCGTCAACACGCTCGACGCGCCCTTGTACGCGCCCGCCGAGGCCGCCGATGATTCCGCCTTCGATAAGGTCATCGAGGGCAACTTGAAGACGGTGTGGATGGCGTGTCAGGAGGGCGGCCGCGTGATGCTTCGGCGCGGCGGCGGCGTCATCGTCAATATCACTTCGGTGCTCTCGGTTCGGGGCGTGCCAAATGCCTCGCTTTACTGCGCCGCGCAGGCGGGCGTACTGAACCTCACGCGCGCGCTGGCGCTGGAATGGGCGCGCAAAGGCATCCGCGTCAACGCCATCAAGGCGGGATGGCTCGAAGAGGCGAAGAGCCCGGCCACCAACGAAGACGAGTTCGCGAAAAACCTGAGGAAGTATCTGCCGGACAATCGTTTGATCAAGCCCGAGGAGCTAGGCGGCGCGCTGCTCTACCTGGTTTCCCCAGCGGCCGCGTTCGTCACCGGCGAATCGATCGCGGTGGACGGCGGCTTACTCTGTCGCGTCTGATCCGCATCAAGAATTCCAACCGAACAATTTACCGGCGAGGACGCATCGTTGTTCCATGTCTCATACAAATGAAGAAGTGATCGACTACTCGAATTTTTCCTCGATTGTCACCGGCGAGGGCGATTGGCTTCCCGCCGGATTCCCTCAATCCGACGGCAGCTTCTGGCAATACCAGGAACCCAACGCGGTCGTGATCGTGCAGGACGGGTTTTTGCGCGTCGCCGCGGTTCCGTACACGCGTCATCATGACAGTCAGCAGATCCTCGACAACGCCAAGCATATGTATTTCAGCGCGCGGCAATTCGCGCCGCCGCCCGGAGGCTCGATCACCTTCGCCATCGATTTCGGCGCGACGATCATCGGCGGCACGCCGGGCGACCTATATGACGGGTTCGTATCGTTCAACGTCCTCGATTTTTCGACCGGCGCAGCGTTGGACTTTTTCGTCGGCAATGACACCGTCGCAACGGTCTACGGCAAACTTCCGTTTCCCGGCGTACCCGACATCACACCCGAGCGTGGCCCGCGATTTTTTTGTCTCTTCGAGGAGATGCGCAATGCGACCTCGCCGGGGCGCACGCGCCATTTCGAGATCACGTACAACGGTGCGAAGGATGAGGTGACATTCTCCATCGATGGCGCGGAAGTGCGGCGCTATTCGAATGTGCCGTTCAAGCTCGGCGCATGCACGCTGGCGCTCGGCCTGATGAGCGAAAAGGACATCGATCCGGCGAAAGGCAGCATCTCGTGTCACGGGCAGGGCGCCATCGGGAAGTGGGGTAAGATCCAAATCATCCGTCGATCTACGTGAAAAAACAGTACGGTCGTCAGCAAAAAGTTTTCCGTCAAAAGGGACAGAGGGAATTTTTGGGCAGCCGAGCGAGTGCACGCCGATGTCGTCAAAACATCCGAAAGTCATCTTACTATATCTATGTCAATCTAACGGCCTCTCCTCTGGAATCATTGAGAAGCCTTGCAAGCATGATATGATCCTCTAGGCTAAGTCACGTAAATCGCTCGCCAGCAGTTGCGAGGGTTGGTGATTTTGTTTTAAGATTCCGTCTTGACTGAATGAAACTTCAGGAGCACGGGACGGGAGGATTTTGAAATGGCTGCGGTTCCTCGCATCTTGACCGCCAAGGAAGTCGCCGATTACCTGCGCTGCCATATCAGCACCGTTTATCGGCTCGCCAAGACCCGCAAACTGCCCGGCTTCCGCCTCGGCGCTGACTGGCGCTTTCGCGAAGACGCTTTGCAGAATTGGCTCGATGTCGAATTGCATTCAGGCAACGGCGACCTCGCCGAACTGGGGATTACGAACCCTGAAGTGCGAAGCCGCATCGCCTGATCAGATTCGCGCTTAACGCCGATCATCTCACATGGGTGGAGAAGACAATGGACGCCCGCTTCATCGCGAGCATTCAAGTGTTCCCTGTTCGTGCGAGATTCTTCACGGTGCGAGCGGAAATCCCAACGTGAGCCCACCATCTACCATGATGGTTTGTCCGGTGATGTAGCTTGCCTCGGGCAGGCACAATAGGCACACCGCCGACGCGATTTCTTCCAGCGTCGGCACCCGCCCCATTGCGCATCGCGAGGCCGCTCGGTGCGTCATCGTCTCGAACTCCGCACCGAAGTAAAGCCGCGAAGAGTCGGTATCCATGTAGCCGACGTTGACGCCGTTGACGGTGATGCCGCGCGGTCCGAGCTCAAATGCGAGGTCGCGCACCATGCTCTCCAGCGCCGCTTTGGCCGCGCCGAGCACGCCGTGGCCGGGCAGCATCCGGACCGAATCAATGCCGGATATCATGATGATGCGGCCGCCATCGCCCATATGCTTCACCGCTTCCTGCACCGCGGCGAGAAAGCCGCCGACGCTAAGGTCGAAGGTGCGTGCCACGTTATGCGGCTTGACCTCGAGCAGCGGCTTGAATGCGGTTGCGGCAGCATTCGCGATCAGCAGATCGATTTTCCCCAGTTTCGTGGCCACTTCGGACATCATCGCTCGCACCGCGCCATCATCAGCGAGGTCCGCCTTGACCAGCATCGCGAGGGGCGCGAGCGCGCAAACTTCCTCGAATGCCGCCTGCGCGCTGTTATCATCGCGACGATAATTGAGCGCGACTGAGACGCCATTTTTCGCGAGCACGCCGGCAATCGCCTTGCCGAGCCCGCGCGTTCCTCCCGTGATGAGTGCCGTTTTGCCGCTGAGGTCGAACATTTTTAACGCACGCCCCCGGCGCGCTATGCCGCGAGATTAGCATGGCCATGTAGCGCGACGTTAGAATCACGGAATGATTCGCCTTAAGCGCGCGTATGATCCGGTCGAGAAGAGCGATGGGGTGCGGATCCTCGTCGACAGGCTATGGCCGCGCGGCATCAAGAAGGAAAAGTTGCAAGCGACGTTCTGGATGAAGGAAGTGGCGCCGAGCACTGAACTTCGCCAATGGTTTCACGGCGATTCCGGCAATTGGAACGAGTTCCGCGCGCGATATTTGAAGGAGCTGAAACGTGTCGAGGCGCAAAAGGCGCTGCACGACATCGCGGAGGCGGCGAAGAATGGGACGGTGACGCTCGTTTATGGAGCGAAGGACGAAAAGCACAACCAGGCGGTGGTGCTGAAGGAAGTCATCGAATCGATGTGACGGTCCTCGCGTCGAGAGCCTTATTCTTTCGAGATCACCGCGTCGAGAGACCATGCTCCAGCGCCGATGACGATGAGGAAGAGCAGGCACATCGTCATCGCGAAGTCGGTCCTCGCGTCGCTTACCATAAACCAGAAGCCCTGCGCGGGGTTGAGCGACTCGGGAATCTTCGTGGTGGCGATCGCCGTCAGGATGACGATCAAGAGTGGGATACTTGCGATTCTCGTAAACAGGCCGACGAGGACCAGCAGGCCGCAAACAATTTCAAATGTTCCCACAAAATGCGCGGTAAATGCGGGATATGGAAAGCCGATCCGCGCGAAGCGAACCACACCCATTTTGGGATCGATGTATTTGAGCATCCCCTGCGTTAAGAAGATCAGACCCACCGCCACGCGGATGAAAATCACGCTTCTATATTGAAACCGCAATCCGTCCTCATGCATACAGCAGCCTGCGGATGTCAGCGTGGAATGGGGTGCCGTCGCAGCGGAGGAGGCGGCGGCTGGCAATGCCGCTTTTCGTCATTTGCGGTTGGCCCGGCCGCTCGACTCCTTCGCGGCGCGCCGCTCGCTCACGATCGGATGCATCACTCCCGCGCCCGGCGGCCATACTCCCGGTGGGAAGCGGCTGGACAGCGAAATCTGCTGCGCAAGCGGCGAGAGAGTGGCCCAGATTTCGTATGGCATCGCAGGTTGAAATCCCGGGTCTTGATACCAGGGCGCCATGTACTCGACGTTAGGCATCGCCCGTATTTCGCGGCTGATATTCGGCGTTCCTCCATGCCACGTTCGCGTATCGCGGAAGATCGCGGCACCCGCAGGCGCGCCGACCAGGGTTGAAAGCCGCATCCACTCCGGCTCGAGGGCTGGAGATGGCGCCTGGCCGGGCCGTAGTTGCGTTCCGGGAATCTGGCGAATCGGCCCGTTCTCCCACGTCATATCAGTCATCAGGAAGTTAATCGTCACGACCGGCGGTGTGCGCTCTATGATCTGTTGCAGCGTTCGATAATCCCGCACATCCGACGTATCGACAGCGGGCACTTCAATGCCGAGTCGCCGCGCCTGTTCGAGGCGTTCCGATGGCATTTGGAAGTGCTCCCGGTCGCCATCCGAGTGCAGCGTCTGATACTCGATAGCGCCTGGCAGGCACAGATCGCCTCCCGCGCCGAGGAGTCGGTAGTCAGGTCCGCCGAAGATCCGGGTGAGAATCGGAGTCGTGGTGGGCAGATCGATCATCGATGCCCACACCGGAATGTGCAGCAGGTGTCGCGATGCGGAAGCGGTTCCGAAGCTATAGCGGTGAGGCAGCCGGTATGACTCGGTCAGGTATTTGCGCCCGCCGACTCCCGGAATCTGCAGAATTTGCTTTAGTACCAGAGCGCTCGCGGCGCGGAAAGCTTCGAGCTCGCCGGCATTCAGGACGTTCTCACCACCACGAAGCCGTCACGAAAAAAAATTCGCGCCGCTCTCTCGATCTCGTGCGGTTGAAGAATTTCAAGGCCCTGAATTCCGTTATGGGCGCGCAGATGCTTGCGCAGCGCACACACGTCTGGATCGTCATAAACCCGACGCTTGGGAGCCCGCGGATCTGCCGCGCTGAAACCCTCAACTTGCACGAAGGGGCTGCCTATATCGTCCACGGTCTCGTTGGGCAAAGTCAGCCCACACCAGCCCACGTCGGTCTCACCGTAGACTTTGATATCGTCAAGCTCGCTCATATTCCGAATAAAGCAGCTTGCGGACGTTGGCGTGAAGCGGCGTGCCATCGATGCCTATCCGTCGGCGGTTGAAGTCCGGATGCTCCACTTCCAACACTAGATCCTCGTCTCGAAGATTGCCCGCCGTCGCGAAGGCCGCGATGCCGGCGATCGACGTTGACGCCTCGCCGATGGTCGCGCTTGAGGCATCCAGCAGCTTCACCTTCGCGCCCTCGATCGCGGGGCGCTCATCGTCGGAGGAAAAATCGTTGGCGAGCACCGTCACCCGCAGCGTCCTGCGATCGTTGGCGCGCACGCATTCGAGGTGCATATCGCGCAGATAGATCATCGGCTCCGCGAAAATTCCCTTGATGCCCACCTTTACCGGCTCGACTGTCGGATTCGCATTGAGCGCGATGTCCTGCGCCGCCATCCCGTGGTCCGAGGTCACCACGAATAGGGTCGAGTCGAGCATCCCGCGCGCGTCGAGCAGCTCCAACACCTTGCCGATGCGCGCGTCGGTGCGATACAGCGCCTCGCGCAGCCCCTCATGATGCGGACCGTAGTCGTGCCCCGCGCCGTCGGTCAGCACGAATTCATGCGCAACAAATTTCGGAAAATTTTCGGGAGCCCGCTCGCCGCAATGCTCGAGCAGATTAATAAGCTGCGCCATGCCGCGGATGTCGACCACTTCCTCGCGATGCATCGCCGGCTTCTCATCGGCCATCCAACGCGGGCTGATGTCCTGCATCATTCCAATCGTAAGGTCCTTGAGCCGAATCTTGTCGCCGACGACCCGCTTCTCGAAGACATTGTGATCCGCGCCGCGCCCCTGCGGCTCGTGAATCGACACCGTAATCGTGTCCGCGCCGAACACGCGTTTGAATGCCTCGTACAGCGTCTCGACGTTGGGATTGAGGAAGCGCTCGGTGTCGAAGATCATCCCTTGTACCGGCACCGTCTCGCGCCGCGCGCGCTCGTGGTAGGTCGGATTGACGATGTCATGATGCCCGCACCACGCGCCGGTCATGATCGTCGAATGGCTCGGCCACGTGATGCTTGGGAAGTTCACAATCGAGCCGTGCGAGAGCATCGCGCCGGCGTCGATCAGCCGAGCGAGGTTGGGGATAGCCGCGCGATTGTTCTCCAGATGATGCATCAGCTCCGAATGCGAAAGGCCATCGAGCAGCATCATGTAGACGGCGCGCGGCCGCGCCGAGGATTCCATATCGATGAGTTCATCCAATGGGCGTCCGTCCTGACGCTTCAGATATGCGCCATCGATTTTCGGGAATCCCATCAGATGCGCGATCGAAGGCGCGATATCGACATGACGCGCGGCGATGCGATGGCGTCCGCGCTTCACTCCCGGTCCGGAGAAAATCAGCGGTGCGCGCGATTGCACCACATCCAGCGCGCCATGCTGCCCGGGCTGGATGCCATAAGTGTAAGCCTTGGGACTGACCGCGATATCCGGCGCGCGCGGACTGTCGAAAAGCTGCGCGATGCGCTCATAGGCATACGGATGCGTCAGGGTGCGCGGCTCGAGAAAGGCGCGGTTGGGGTCTTCAGATGAATGCCCGCCGGCGGCCGACGCCGCCATCTCCTCGTCGATCGTCGAAATGGCGAACGGGTCCTGATTCGCGATTGGATTGTCGCCGACCTGCTCGATGATTTCGAAGTGTAGCGCGCTGTCGTCATCGACATAGCGCTTGAAGCGGATCATGCCGCGCCGCGCCCAGACCTCGTACGCGCCGTCGCGCCAAGTGATCGCGAGGTCGACCTGGTCGCGCGCAGGCGCGTCGCCGAGCAGCGCAGCTATCGTGCGGTCGCCGGATTCATATTGATTGGGGTCCAGGCCCTGTCCAGCCAGCCGCTCAGGGCCATATTCTCGTCGCATATTTGCTAATTACCCGCCCTCGGAGCCATCTTGACCCACCCCTCGCCGACGCGCAAAGCTCTGGTGCTGCTTTTCCCGAATTTAACCGGCCGGGAACACGCGTGGACTGGGTTGGGGGGACGAGGAAGGTTTTATGGCGAGCAATGGCGACGTTTCGTTTGAATCGCGGATCGGCAAAGGCACCAAGATTTCGGGCAAGCTCTTCTTCAAGGCGCCCGCCCGCATCGACGGCGAGGCCGATGGAGAAATCAGCGGCGACATAATCGAGATCGCGGCGGGGGCCGTCGTCACCGCGCGCATCACCGCCGCGCGCATTTCCATCGCGGGCACCGTCAGCGGCGAGATCGTGGCGCGCGAACGGGTTGAGTTGCTGCCGACCGCGCGGGTCCGATGCGCGATCAGCACCCCGAGCCTGGTGCTGTCCGAGGGCGCCAAGTTCGACGGCGATTGCAAGATGCCTCGCGAGCGGGTTGCGGCATAGTTTCGAAGGACGCGGCCGGTCTCAGCCGGCCATTAAACTTTCAGCGCAACTCGACTTCCGGTGTTGCGACGATCCGGACGATGCGTCCCGCCTCATCGGGCCGTTACGATCGTCACGTTGTAATTCCTCCAATGTTTGAAGCCGTACCGATCGCCGGGGCTGATTTCGAACCGACGCTGACGGATTTTCTTCGGCCGCCATTTCGCAAATTCGAATTCTCAACGCCGATGAGCATCGAGCATGCTGCCCGGATTCTGCAGGAGAACGTCGAACCGCCGAGGAAGTTTGGATGGCCGACTTCCGCGAAGCGCGGATTTTTCGAGGGCAGGGTCGCGGGGAACCGCTTCAAAATCCATCGGGTCATCAACGTCCCGAACTCGTTCCTGCCGATAGTTGAAGGACGTCTGCGACGTGACGGTTTCGCCACCGTCGTCACTCTCACCATGCGGATGGTATGGCCGGGAGTGTTCGTCTGGTCGGGCGCATTGCTATTCCTCTTATGGAATTCCCTGGTGGCTGATTCTCTCGTTGCGCAGTCTTTCGGGGCCCGAATTGCCGTGCTCGGGATCACGGCGTTCCTATATCTAATCGCGAGCGTCAGTTTCGCGATTGAGGTGCGAATGGCGATGAAACGCTTGCTGAGCCTGCTGCGCACGGGGCCTTCGCCTTCGGGTTTGTCGGCTAGATCCGCTAGCCGGCCGCGAAAACTTTTCAGAGCGATGCGATTGCCGGTGTTGTCCACGATCCGGACGATGCGGCCGGCCTCGTCGATTTCGATTTCTTCCGCATCGCCCATCCGCGGCTCGTAGATGAAGATGCGATCCTGCCCATCTTTGCGGCGGCAGGTTTTCTTGTGCGTCTGCGCCGTCAGCGTGCTCGGATCGATGGTGGCCACGCGGCTGGTCCATCGCGACTGGCCGCGCTCCGCGTATGCGCAATCATCAGCGCCTTGAAGAGCACCAGGCCGCAATCGATCTCACGATAGCGTCCCAGCTTGGCGGTCTCGACGGTGCGGCTTCCCATCGCGCTGACGGTGCCGCGGAGGAAATCGTTGTTGGCCTCGTAAGCCGGCGCTACGTGAAAAAGGCCCCGGCTGTAACGTGCGGTGACGCGCGCCACCATCCAGCTTTCATCCAGCGTCGCGGTAGCCTCGAATGAATCGGAGCTTCCGACGAAGCGCCGGATGCCGCTGATCTGCAATTCCCGAAAAACGGTCGTCCTCGGTCGCGATGAGATCGGCGCCGCGGCGGATTTCATAAAGGTATTCGCCGGCGGGAATCATGTGCGCGGAAGGTTCACCCTCACTGCCGCTCAGAACTACAGGAACTGGAGCGCACAAACCAGTTTTCTCGCGGTCGGCGCGGAAGTCCCATCAGAGTCGTCGGTCAATAACGAAGAAAACTCAGGCGAGTTTGATTTCATTCTGCCGATAGCTCTCGGTCACACGCTTCACGAAATCATGACGAACCTGCTCGATCTGCGAACTCTCCGCGACGCGCAGGAACACCGCGACGCCGAATGACGCCCCCGTGACGCTTTGAAAAAACACCGCAGGCTCCAGCTTCGCGCCGTTACCATCATTGACGGATTTCATCGCATCGGCCGCAGCCTGGCGCGTAACGTCCTCGATTTTCTGCAGTTCGGGACCCGCCGCCACCGTAAGGTCGATTTCAATCGTAAGCGCACCCGTCGGTCCGCGCAGGTTGGTCAGGATAGCGTCCACCAGCTGCGAGTTCGGCACTACCACGATGTTGTCGTTCATCATGCGGAACTTGCTGCTGCGCCATCCGAGCTGCGTCAGCCATCCCTCCTGACCGGTCGACAGCTTCACGTAGTCGCCGACAATCAGCGGCTTGTCGATCACGACGAAGAAGCCCGAGAGCGTGTTCTTCAACGTTTCCTGAAGCGCCAGCGCGATCGCCAATGAACCGATTCCCAGGGTCGCCAGTATCGGCCCGATGGATATCCCGACGCTGTCGAGGAACATCAGGACGCCAAGGCCGAAGACAAGACCGCGCAGCAGTCCCGTCACGAGTCCATAGCTCTGCCCGAGCAGAGGAAATCGCACCGCAGCGCGGCCCATCCAGAATGTCAGGATGCCATCGGCGAAGACCACCAAAGCCAGCACCGTGCCCGCCGAGACCACCGCTCCTATCAAGCCGTGCCATCGCGCGGGGATGGGTTCGACGCTGAGCGCTACCACCAGCGCGATTATCACTGCGCCCAATTTCAGCGCCGGCGACAATGCCTGCACCAGCGCTTGCGTCCAATCGCGATGCGCGCGGGTTAGATGGCCCACCCATCGAAGGATGAGCCTCGTTAGCGCGAGGAAAAGGAGCGTGAGGAGGACAAACGCGCCCAACACCACGATCAATTTCAGGAACAGCGGCTGGCGATGCTGAAAATTGGCGAGCAGCGTCATGTCTTAAGGATTGCTAAGCACAGAAGGAAGTACCCAGTACGATAGGTCTCGTATCAATGCGATCATTACTTGGGCGATCGGTCTTGCAGACCAACAAAAGCCATCGCGGAGCCGGATGTCGGCTTTACGACTTCTCGGCTTCCGCGATGTTTAGTGCCGGCTTTGGCGATTTAGCGATGATGCCGATGCCATTCCCAACCATGGGCGCCGGGATAGTAGCGGTCCCCATTGGCGCCTTCCCAGCGCCACGCATTATTCTGCTGGTACCAACGGCCCTGACTTCCGCCATACCAGCTGTTGTAATACTGCTCAGGGAATACGCCGCCGTGATGCTCCGCGAAGGCTTTGCGGGCATCCACGCAGTGGGGGCTGTTGTTGCCTAAGCAGGAGTATTGAGCAAAGCTGCTTCCCACCAGGCCAAACGAGATAGCTGCGAACACCATTGCACTGAAAACCTTCTTCATCATCATACCTCCGTTTTTAGGGTGCGCCAGGTATTTGAGGTGTGATCGAGGATACCCAGGACAACTCCTGAGACGCGATTCCACCTTCATCACCGATGGCATCTCCCATACCTATTCATACGTTAAGGCCATTAATTCGATACCAAGTCGAATTGTGCTCAAGATAGCATCCTTAAATTGGCAATTCATCCTCCAACGGATACTGATGCTGCTCGTGGCCGACTTTCCCGCGTCCATGCGTGCAAACCTTCGTCCTCAGGATGACTTGGTAACGCTTGCCCTTGAGCGCTTCGCCGACGCGCTTCTCGCTCTCGCCGTCGTGGTATTCCCATGCGTTATCGAAGAAGTTGGCGAAGTGGAGCGGCGGAATTCCCTTGATGTCCTTCATGGGCAGGATGCTCTTCGCTGAGACGAGCAGTCAGTCGAGGGTATTCGAAAGATGATGCTAGAGAGCGCCGGAAAGCAGCTCGCGCAAGCGAAGCGCCCGATCGGGTGCGGAGGTCTCATGCTTAAAAAAAATGTAGACCTCCTCCGACTCCGCCGCCATCGCGTTGATGCGATCCGCCCATCGCTTCAGCTCCGCAGCGTCGTACTCCTCATTGCGCAGCCGCAGATACACGAACGGCGCGGTGCGCTCGACCGGACTCACGATAGTCTCGCTCTCCGCAACGCATAGCGCGGCACCGCCATCTCGCAGCGCCTGCAGTACCGAATCGTCGAACCATGACTTGTCGCGAAACTCAAAGGCCAGGCGCAGCCGTCCGTGCAGCATCGCGAGGAAGTCGCGCAGCAGCGGAACATCGCGCTTGAAGTTGGGCGGCAACTGGAAGAGCGCAGGACCGAGGCGCGTGCCCATCGATGACGCGACGTCGGCAAAGTGCGCGACCAGATCATCGACGCCCTTGAGCTTCGCGAAATGCGTGATGCGCTGGGGCGCCTTGAGCGCAAAGCGAAAGTGCTCCGGGGTTTGCATCGCCCACTTCTCCAGCATCTCGCGCTTGGGCATCGCCCGAAAGGTGTAGTTGATTTCGACCGTCGCCAGCCGCTGCGCGTAGTGCGCGAGCATCTTCGGGCCCGCAAGTTTCTCCGGATAGAAGCCGCCGAGCCATTCCTTGTAACTGAAGCCCGAGGTTCCGATGCGGATGACGGCGCTCATCGATCGGCAACCGTAATCGGCGCGATGCGGATGGACAAGACATCGCGGGCCCGGCCCAAGTCGCAATATTGCAACAAGGCGCGAAACCCGCCTCATTGTTCGCTTCGAGACGATAACTCCACGGCGTGTTTACGGGCGCGGTTATGTGCCTCCTTCGGGCATGGCTCTTGCCTCAATCGTGACTCGGGGGAGCTAAGTGCCATTTGCGCCAACTGATCGGACCAGCCACGTAACCCGCGTACGAAGACTACTTCCGGTAGTCATCGTCGCCGTATGGCTGCCGCTCGTCGTCGGCGGATTGATCGCCCTGTGGAACTATTCCACGGCGCCCGGAGCGGCCGGTAATCCATCGTCGATCTGGCCCACCGCCAGCAAAATTCCGCATCGTCCGGACTCGATGACGCTTGTGATGGTGGTTCATCCGCATTGCCCATGTTCGCGCGCGAGTATCGGCGAACTGGCGGTCCTGATGGCTCACGTGCAGGAGCGCATGCAGGCATGGGTCGTTTTCGTGCGCCCGCGCGGTTTCAATGACGACTGGGCGCAAAGCGATCTGTGGCGCAGCGCCGGCGCGATTCCCGGAGTCCGGACCGTCCTCGATGACGGTCGCGAGGCGCGGCAATTCGGTGCCGCGACCTCGGGCGAGACCCTACTTTATGACGGTAAAGGACACCTTTTGTTTGCGGGCGGAGTTACCGCCGCGCGAGGCCACCTCGGCGACAACGCCGGCTTGCAGGCTGTGTTGGATCGGGTCGACGACCCACAAACCCATCGCGTCGGGACAACAGCCGTCTACGGATGTCCATTGTTTGCGCCTTCGAAGGACGGGGGAACTTCATGCAGACGTTAGCGGCGGGACAAGCCCACACGGAAGCGATCGAACGCCGCGCCATCGAAATTAACGATGAGATGCGGCAGCAGGACTACACGCGAACCGATCGGATGTTCGCGGGCTTGATGGTGCTGCAATGGATCGGGGGTATCATCGCGGCGCTGGTGATCTCGCCACGCGCATGGGCGGGAGAATATAGCTCGACTCATGTCCACGTCTGGGCGGCGCTCATTCTAGGCGGCGCTATTACGATAGTCCCGGTTGCGCTGGCGCTCGAATGTCCCGGCCAAACGCTTACCCGCCACGTCATCGCGGTCGGCCAGATGATGATGTCGGCCTTGCTCATCCATCTGACCGGAGGCCGCATCGAAACGCACTTCCACGTCTTCGGGTCGCTCGCATTCCTCGCCTTTTATCGCGATTGGAAGGTGCTGCTATCCGCCACCATCGTGGTCGCGATCGATCATTTCGCGCGCGGCATGTTCTGGCCTCAGTCAGTTTACGGCATCGCCGTCGTCGAGCCGTGGCGATGGGTCGAGCATGCGGCGTGGGTCGCATTTGAAGATGTGTTCCTGATCATCTCGGTGGTTCAAGTCGTGAGGGACAAGATGGGGATGGCCTTGCAACAGGCGAGGCTGGAAACCGTCAACAACGAAATCGAGCAGGAAGTGGTGCTGCGCACGGTTGAACTTCGCCACAGCGAAGAGCGGCTCAGGCAAAGCGAAACCAAGCTGCGCAAGATCTTCGAGGCCTGTCCCGAAACTATCGTGATCACGAGCATGCGCGACGGGCACTACATCGACGCGAACCATCGCATCGAGGGTCTCGGCTATACGTTCGAGGAAATGAAACAGAACCCCCAGCCCGGCCTCACATGGGCGAATCCAGTGCAGCTCCTCACCTTCGTGAATGAACTGAATCAACATGAAGTCGTGCAGAACATGGAGGTCGACTTCAAAAGCCGCGATGGCGCCATTGTGCCGGGATTGATTTCGGGCGCGGTGGTCGAACTCGAAGGCGAGCGGTGCGCCGTTACCTTCAGCTCCGATATCACCAAACTTAAACAGACCGAGCGGGATTTGATCGCCGCGCGCGAGGCGGCGCTGGCGGCATCGCGCGCCAAATCGGAATTTCTTTCCAGCATGTCGCACGAAATCCGCACACCGATGAATGCGATCCTGGGGATGGCGGATCTGCTGGCCGAAAGTCCATTGAATCCGGAACAACGCAAGTTCATCTCCACGATGACCAACAACGGCACCGCGCTGCTGACGCTCATCAACGGGATTTTAGACCTTGCGCGTATCGAAAGCGGTCGCCTCAATCTCGAGCAGACCGAGTTCGAGGTCGAAGAGCTAATCGAGCATGTGGCGGAAACCCTGGGTGTGCGCGCGCACGAAAAGAAGCTCGAACTGACCAGCCGCATTTTGCCCGGCACGCCGGTACGCCTGATCGGCGACCCGCTGCGGTTGCGCCAGGTCATGATCAATCTGGTCGGCAACGCCATCAAGTTCACCGACCGCGGTGAGGTCGCCATAACCGTCGGCGGCGAAGCGGCTCCCTCCGGCGAGGTGGCGCTGCGCTTTTCCGTTCGCGATACCGGCATCGGAATCGCGCCCGACAAGCTGCAGGCGGTCTTCCAAAGCTTCACCCAGGCCGACTCGTCGGCGACGCGCAAATACGGCGGCACCGGACTCGGCCTTACGATCGCCTCGCGTCTGGTCGAATTGATGGGCGGCCGCATCGAGGTTACCAGCGAAGTCGGCCAAGGCAGCACCTTTGAGTTCATCGCGCGCCTGAGACTCGCCGATAATCAGGCAGTCGGGACCGAGCAACCCCTCGACCTCTCCAATGTGCGAGTGCTTCTGGTTGATGATAATCCGACCAATCTGTTGATTCTCAACGAGACCTTGCGCTCGCTGGGCGCGACTATCGCCGAAGCCGACAGCGGCAAGGACGCGCTCGAAAAGGCGCGGCGCGCCGATGAGGCAGGGCAGCCGTTTCAGCTGGTCGTGCTCGACTGCCGGATGCCCGAGATGGACGGCTTTCAGGTCGCCGCCGAACTGCGACGTCAGACCAGCGGACCGCCGCCCATCGTCCTGATGCTCAGTTCCGACGACCTCAATCGCAGCATGGAATCGGCGCGCGCTATCGGCATCGAGGTCTATATCCTCAAGCCGGTTCGCCGCGCGGAACTGTTCCGCGCGATCGCGCGCGCGATGCGCCGGGCCGGCGAGGAAAAACCAATATCCGCGCGAACGCCGGTCTTGCCCGCCCCGAAGAGCGAGGGCGATATCCGTCCGCTCAATATCCTTCTAGCGGAAGATTCGCCGGATAATCGCAATTTGATCGAGGCCTACCTGAAGAACCAGCCTTATCACATCGATCACGCCGAGAACGGCCAAGTCGCCGTCGCGAAGTTTATCAGCGGTACATACGACCTGGTGTTGATGGACATGCAGATGCCGGTACTCGACGGCTATGGCGCCGTTCGTCAGATCCGCCAATGGGAGTCGGAGCACGGAAAGTCGCCGACGCCCATCGCGGCGCTCACCGCGTCCGCGTTGGAAGAAGACGTGAAGAACACCATAGAAGCCGGATGCTCTTCGCACCTGAGCAAGCCGATCAAGAAATCGCGTCTGCTGCCCGCGATTCGGGAGCTGACCAGCACGCCGATGGCGCACAACGGCAACGGTAATAGCGCGAATGTTGTGGTTGAGGCGGCGCCGCAAGTGATGGGATTCCTCGAGCGCAAGCGCCAGGACGTGTATGCATTGACGGCTGCGCTCGAGCGCGCCGACTATCACGCCTTGCGCGCCATCGCGACGCGAACCAAGGGCGAGGGCACCAGCTTCGGTTTCGCCGCGATCAGCGACATAGGCGATGCATTGGAGCAGGCTGCCCGCGCTCACGATGTCGCGGGAGTGCATCATCAGGTGCGCGCGCTGGCCGAGTATCTCGATCAGGTCGAAGTCCGCCCCACCGAGACCTAGCGCCCCCACGCCACAAGTCCGGTCTGCTTCCGGCCGGTTGGTGGGCGAGTCCAATTCACGATACTACGATCTGTCGCTTTTGATGGATCGTACGATGGATTGGAAGGAAAATCGCTATCGCGGCTCATCCGTCGCGCTGTGCTTTCTCGTCGCACGCCCGTACTTCGGGCGTCCATGGCGATGCCCGGGCCGCAACGCATGGCACCTCGCGCGGCGCACCGCGGGAAAGCTGCCGATGTTGCATAGATGGGGAGACCCCGGCGACTACCGGCTTGGAGTTCAGGCAGCGATCGCATCGATTCGACGCTACGCATCGTGGATTCCGCCCGTGTTGCTTCTCACCCCCGAGCCGATGGCGCCGGTACCGGGCGTAGACGAGATCATCGTGATCGATCGCCTGCCATTCGAAGCTGCGGCGAAGTGTAACTTCTACATTGGCGGGCTCAGCGCATACTTCAAGATTTCGCTCTATGGACTCGAAGGATGGGACCGCATCATTTATGTGGATAGCGATACGATTGCGCTCGGCGATGTGAGCGAATTGTGGGATCTCCGGCGCTTCGCGGATAAAGCCCTCTACGCTATGCGCGAGACCGCAGAGATGAACCCCTGGGGAGATGCGCTCGGTAAGCTCAACGCCGGCGTGATGGTCGTCAACGCACCGATGCTCAATCCTCGAGTCCATGCGGAAATGCTCGAGCTGACACGCGCAGGACGAACCTCTGACGGCGGCGATCAGGGGATACTCCACACTTTCCTAGCCAATCACCATCCGCAATTGGAGGCGGGTGAGCTGCCCGAGGAATACAACATTTTCGTGAACGATAGCATCGAGGCGCGATGGCCGCGGATCCGGACCCGCGCAAAGCTGCTGCATTTCGTCGGGCTGACCAAACCATGGAACCGGTACTACGAACGCGCATGCCCCTACGGTCGCGAATTCAAGCCGCTCTGGGATGATGCCGCTCGGCGGGCAACCCCGGGTTTTTCCGAGGCCGGCGCGTGTTCGACCTCCGCATAAGGAATTTGAGACTTCTCGCTGCCGCGGTTCATCGGGCATTGACGCCCGAGGGCCCGGTGTATTTCTGGTGGCAGGGGACCTGTTATGTAACCCGCGCCGACGGCGGCGCGGTGGGCTCGCGCCAACGATCGCGATGACGGGAGTGAGCGCCTGACGTGTGGCAGCGGGCATTACCCTCGATGACGATCGTGACCGGGATCGTGGACCTTGGGCGCGGCGCGATCGACGGCTGGGGGCGGCGTCCGTATGCATACTACACCAGCAACCTTACGCGCTTGATGCGCCGCTATCGCGACACGCCGATGGTGATTCACGTCGCACCAGCGGATGAACCGCTCGTGTGGCGCTCCAGAGAACGTCGGAACACGCTGGTCGTACACGTTAGCCTCGAGACTCTTCGGGCGATGCCGTACTACCATCGCGTCGAGGCAATTCGAACCTCCAGTCGCTGGGTCCAGACCGCCGACTGGTTGCGCGCCAGCCCGCAACGCTTGCTCGAGGGTTATCTGTCCTTCGTCCTGGCGAAGCCCTACTGGATGCGCGACGCGGCCGCCGGCAATCCTTTTCGGACGGAACATTTTGTCTGGATCGACGGCGGTTTAGCCGGAAATCGGATTTTCGCGCATCTGAGCCGGCGGCGCTTCGTGCGCAAGCTGAACCTCGATCGATTCGGCGTGGTATGCATTCGGTTTACGACCAACGATGAAATCCACGGTTTCGACCGGCGGGCTTGCGCGCGCTACTGCGGCGTCGATTTCGTGTCGTGGCTGGTACGTGGCGGCTTGTTTGGCGGCACACGCGACGCAATCGAGCGAGTGGCCGAGCTGTATGCGGCGTTACTCGATGACACGCTCGCGCACGGGCATCTCGGTACCGAGGAAACGCTGTTGACCATCCTCGCACATCGACATCCCGAGCTGATGCCGCACCGCATGCTATCGGAGGTCGCTCTCCGGCTGCGCGCGATGAGCGGCGCCTAGCGATTGCGATGGTCACGCGCGAGGTTGGGCGCCTTCGGATGCGGGTAGGGGTGCGGAGTTGCGACCGTCTTGCGATGGAAGGCGCGCGCGCGGCCAGCCGCTTCGCGATAGATTGCGGCAAGCTGATCTTCGGCATCGTAGTCGAAGGAATCTTGCAGACGCTGCTCAAGGTCCCCGCCGCGTTCCGGCTGGTGTTCGATATACCATCGCGCGGTGCGTCGCAGCGCCTCTTCGGGCGGGATTGGATCGCGATAGCCTAGTTGATGCTTGATCTTGTGCAAATCCAGAAACTTGTGATGCGGGGTTATTCCCAGACTCACACCGCTCGCGGGATATGCGACCTCTGCGGGTAAACTAATGATCTCCAGTTGGTGATTCATCTCATCGGCAATGATCTCTACGATCTGCCGAACAGGAAATTGCCGATCGTCGCCGCAATTGTAGATTTGGCCTGCGGCCGCGTCCGGATGGTCCACCGCCAGCAGTACGCCATGAGCCAGATTGCCCGCGTAGCCATGAGTCATCAGGCTTAGACCGCCGTCAGCCAGAATCATGAACGGACGCCGATCAAGCACGCGCCGAATCACACACCATTCGCGCGGAATCAACTGATAGGGTCCATACACATAGGGATAACGGAAAACCGTGCCGCGCGGGTGGCTCGCCAGGACCGCTTGCTCAGTGCTCGCAATCAAATATGAGAAGCGATGTTCCTCCTCACTCTGAACGGTGGGCGCCGTCTCGGGAACCGGAATCGGCAAACCGCTCGGAAAATTGGCGGAGGGATCGAAGTAGCCGCGGTAAGCCGGAAAGCCGCCGATTGCGATGAACTGTCCGGCCTTGCCGGCAAAAGCTTCGGCGACGATGCGGATGCGACCGTAGGTCGCGATCACGACATCGAACGTGCGTCCCGCAATCGCGGGATCAAGCGTCTCGCGAAAATGCGGGTCCGCATGAATGTGCTCAATGTCAGGGCCGATCTCGGGAATTTCGTGGGTTCCACGATGGAGAATCGCAACCGCGTATCCACGCTCGCGCAGACCGTTTGCGAGAAACGGTCCACTGGGACCGGTGCCGCCGACAATAAGAGCTCTCTTCAATTCATCCGCCTCGTTCGCGCAACCGAGGTTGCGATGCGTCCATCTCGCGCATCATTTGCTTCGCCCCGGTGGATTGCAACGACAGATGCGCACCAAACTGGTAGGCGACCGCATTTCAAGATAACTACAATCCTTCGAAGTCTTCGCTTCGCTTCATTTCGAGGGCTCGTACGATGAACTGGAAGCAACATTACGAATCGCGCCGAATCTCCACGGAACAAGCTGCCGCGCTGGTCAAACCCGGGATGCGCGTCCATTTCCCGCTCGCCAGCGGCCTTGTGATGCAACGCGCGCTCGGCGCCCATGCCAACGATATCGGCGGAATGATCGACATGCGGCTGTCGTCGCCTCTGGTGGATCCCGGCTGGCTCAGTCGCGACCTCAGCGCGATTTTTCGTATCGAGTTCGAGCTGTTCATCGGCAACCTCGGACGCCCGACACATGATGCCAAGCGCGCCGCCTACCTTCCCAACCTGCTCTCGAGCAACTTCAAAGCGCACGATGAGCGCCCGAACGAAGCCAAGCCCATCGACATCACCTTCGTGAATGTCACGCCCCCCAATGCACAAGGCTTCGTGAGTTTCGGGCCGCATCAATGGAACAAGCGGATGTATATTCGTCGCGCGCGAATGGCCGTTGCCGAGGTCGATGCGACTCTGACCCGCACTTACGGCGACGTGTATATGCACGTCAGCGAGTTCGCGTACTTCGTGGATGGTACCCCGCCGGCGCCCGACCTCGGCGTGATCGACCGCGAACTGGCGAAAATGGACGACGACAAACGCGCGGGCGTGAAAAAAGTTATCGAGGAGGTCGGCATCGAGCGCATCGCGCCGATCATCCAGTACCTCGCGCGGATGTCGGTGCAGGATCTGCGCGTGTTGATGGGCGTCGCCGACCCACCCGAAGAGTATCGCGCGATAGCCGGATATCTGAGCGAGGTCCTCGAAGACGGCGCGACCATCCAGATTGGGGTGGGCGACCCGTCCTCGCAAATGCCGCGGATGGGGGCATTCGACCGAAAGAACGACCTCGGGCTACATACCGAGATGGTCGCGCCTGGCATCGCGAAGCTCGTCGACGCTGGCATCATCAATGGACGGCGCAAAACTATCCACAAGGGTAAGGCGATCGCGAACGCATGGTCGGGGTCGGACCCGGCGGACTTGGCTATCATCAATGACAATCCGGCCTTCGAGCTGTACGACCCCGAGTATGTCCTCGATATCGGCGTGCTCCGCTCCAATCACAAGCAGACCTCAATCAATAATGCGCTTAGCATCGACCTGACGGGCCAAATCAACTCCGAGACGGTCACCGGCGCGCGCATGATCAATGGCACCGGAGGCCAGCCGGAAACACACATCGGCGCTTTTTTGAGCAAGGGAGGCCGCGCCATCACGCTTTTGCAATCTACAGCGCTCGAGGGAGCGGTGTCGCGAATCGTGCCACAACTGGAAGCGGGTGCGCTGGTAACTGTGCCGCGCTATTTCGCCGACACTGTGATAACGGAGTACGGCATCGCGAGGCTACTCGGGAAGAATCATCGGGAGCGAGCGGCAGAACTGATCGCGATCGCGCACCCATCGCATCGTGCAGAGTTGCAATCAGAAGCGAAACGTCTGTTCGGATAAGCACGGAATAGGCCTAAAAGATACAGCTTGCTAGCTATGGCCACGATAGTCTCATTATGGTACACATATGCAGACCAAGACTTCTTCAGGAGGGAACCGGGGCAGGTTGGCGGATTGGCGGGTTTGGCGAGATAAGGGTCTTTAATTGCTTAAGATGCGGGTAAAATTACCTAAAGGAACCTAATTCAATATGGCCGCCGCGCCCAAAGTATTAACGGTTAACGAACTAGCCGACTATCTCCGAGTGCACCGGTCCACTATTTATCGGCTCCTCAAGAAAGGCCAACTGCCCGGATTTAAAATCGGCAGCGATTGGCGCTTCAATGTCGAAGTGATCGACGAATGGCGCCTGAAGCAGGGCGCGGGATTGCTCGAAGAGGCGGTCGCCGAGGAAATCGTTCCCGCGCAGCACGCCAGGCGCTAGCCGAGCCGCGTTTCCGTTTTCGATTCCCAATTTGGACCAACTTGGCGCGAGCCCGAGGCGCGCATAGACTGGCGTGGCGATGCCCACAAACGTCTCCCACAAGACCAGACTCTTTACCGAATCAGTCATCCGTGAGATGACTCGCCGCGCCCTTCGCACGGGCGCCGTGAACCTCGCGCAAGGATTTCCCGATTTCCCCGCGCCGATGGAAATCAAGGAAGCCGCCAAGCGCGCCATCGACGAGGATTACAACCAATACGCCATCACTCACGGCTCGCCTAACTTTCGGGCCGCCATCGCCGCTAAGGTTCGCTCCTACAACAAGCTCGAATGCGACGCCGACAAGAACGTCACCGTGACCTGCGGCGCGACCGAGGCGATGATCGCGACGCTGCTGGCCGTCATCAACCCCGGCGACGAAGTCATCATCTTCGAGCCGTTCTATGAAAACTATGGCCCCGATGTGACCTTGTCGGGCGCGACGGCCCGCTTCATCACGCTGCGCGACCCGGATTTTTCCATCGATCGCAAAGAACTCGAGGCCGCGTTCACCCGCCGCACGAAGGCCATCATCATCAACACGCCGCACAATCCCACCGGGAAGGTTTTTTCGAGGGGCGAATTGGAGATGATCGCCGAGTTGTGTAAGCGCCACGACACGCTGGCGATCACCGACGAGATTTACGAACACATCATCTATGGCGGCGCGCAGCATCTATCGATCGCCAGCCTGCCCGGGATGGCCGACCGTACGGTTACCATCAGCGGGCTGTCGAAGACGTTTTCGATCACAGGATGGCGGCTCGCCTATACTATCGCATGCGAGCGGCTGACCTCGGCGATTCGCAAGGTGCACGATTTTTTGACCGTCGGCGCGCCACATCCGCTGCAGGAGGCGGGTGCTGCGGCACTCAAGCTGCCCGCGAAGTTCTATGCCGACCTCGCCGCGATGTACGAGCGCAAGCGCGCCACGCTGCTCAATGCGCTAAACAGTGCGGGGCTGAAGTGCCGCTCGCCGCAGGGCGCGTACTACATCATCGCGGATATCGGGCATCTCGGTTTTGGCGATGATTTCGCGGCGGCGGATTTTCTGCTCGATCAGATCGGCGTCGCCGCGGTTCCGGGGTCCAGTTTCTATCGGCATCCGGAGTTGGGGAAGCGCAAAATTCGCTTCACATTTTCGAAGAGCGATGAGACTTTGGCGAAGGCCGCGGAACGTTTATCGAAGCTGAATGAGCGGCTGCGCGGTCGCCGTTCGGTTGCGGGTACGGAGCTAAGCGCTGCGAGACCTAACCCCCGACCCCTTCCCTTTAGGGAAGGGGAGAAAAAAGAAGCAATTCAATCGGATCCCCCTTCCCTAAAGGGAAGGGGCTAGGGGTTAGGTCTGCAGTCACAGCGCTTTGCCGCCGCGAATCGCGCGCATCTTCGGCTTTTCGATGCCTCCGGAAATATAAACCAGTACCGTCCAGATACTGCGCGAGAAGGGATAACAGATCAGGATGCCGGCGACCGCGATGGGCGCGACGATCGCGACCTGGACCGGATCCGAAAGATGCGTGGTGAAGTCGAGAATCAGCCACGCGATGAGAAACGCGATGGTCGCGACCGCGTAATCGACGTACATCGCGCCCAGCGACTCACCCGGATCCTTCCAGAAAATCACGCCGCAGCTTGGGCAACTCCGATTCATGCGAAAATGCGTCGCGAAGATGGCGCCGCGCCCGCACACCGGACATCGACGCATCAACGCTCTGCGAATGAGAACCGATGCGGCGGGAAGCGAACTGGATGGAGTCGCCATGGATGACATTTTATCGCGCTGCGCTAGTTAGCAGAATTGCGTGGTGCTAGTGGGGCGAGGCGCTCGCGGCCGGAGCCGCTTCGAGGCTCGGGGCGGGGGTGGCCGGTTGATTCGCGAAGTGCTCCGGCAGATCGCGTACCGGCGTAATCTTTAGCGCAATGATTTCGCCCTTGTCGAATTTTTCCTGGGTCGGCTTCGCGAAGCCCATCCTCGCCATCAGATATTTTTCCGGATAGTCGGTGATGATGCGCGTCTCGATCGCGGAATCATTGGTAATTTCCGCTTTCCCGATGAAGGCCGGACCATCGACCGCGCCGATCCAGATCATCGCAGGACTGCCGCGCCGGATACGCTTTGCCTTCCACGATTGCGGACCGGTCTCGATGAGCAGGATGTGGTCGGGCGTGGTGGTAAACCATACCGGCGTTGACTTGCTCTGATTGCCGTCTTTGCGCACCGTCGCGATGTAGACGAGGCTGGATTTTGCGAAGGCGTCGATGTCGCGTTGAGTCGCTTGCGACATCGCATTGCTGCCGGCCGCCAAGATCGCCAGCATCGCTATCACGATTGACCAACTGAACCGACGAAATCGTCGCGTCATAGATTTCCTCATCTGCCACAAGCCGGATCAGTCACCAAGAAAACGTCGCCTGATGAATACTTCGCCAAGGAACAGCAGGATCGCAAGCGGCAGCAGGAACGGTTCTGCGGTGCGATGCACCGTGATGAGCGCGCCGGTGGGTTTCAGGATTTCCGCCGCGCTCGCATCCATCGCGCCCCCGGTGGCAGTCGCGAGGTTCTTCAGCAGCGCGATGTTGCGGGGGCGGATGCGCACCTCGTCGGCATCTGCCGATGCGCTACCGGTAGACGCGAACTCGCGCTGCATCAGGACGCGCTCGGTATCGGCTCCCTTGATCATCAGCGCCGCGGTATACTTGCCGCGCGGCAACTGACCGAGCTCGCCGCGATATAGCGAGGCGTCGGTCTGCGTCATCGGCACGTCCATCGCGCGGCCGGTCCCCGTTACGCGCAGCACCAGGTTGGAAACCGGGCTGTTGTCGGCCTTTTCGGCTTCGATGCGCACCCCGCCATCCGATGCCGTTTCGAGGCGCAGCGAAAACGGACCGGCGTCGCCCTGACGCATCGCCCAGTTCAGCAACTGCGACCAGAACTCCGCGTACCGGTTCCATCGAATCCAGCTCAGCGTCGCGAGCGAGTCGGGATCTGCGGTGAAAACGACCGCGCGCCCCAGCCCGTACTGCCATGCCGCGAGCAACGGCGCCGAGCTGTCGTGGCGCGTGATCTTCACCGGCACCTGCGCGCCATCCTTGGGAACGGTCAATGCGAAATAGTCGATCGGCGGCATCTCTTTAATGTCGATACCGGTCAGGATCGCGCTCGGCTCGCCCGCCTCCAGCTCGGAGCGTCCCTGCTTGCGCCGATTCATCGCCTCGCGCGTCAGGCCGACCAGCAGTAGCGGCAGCTTCTCGATGTCCTGCACGCGATAGAAGGTGCCGCCGGTGGCCTGCGCAAAATCCTGCAGCAGGCGGAGGTTCGCGAGGTCTGGCCCGATGCGAATGGTGGAGACCGGAATATGCTGTTCCGCGAAATCCGCGATGAGCGCATCGTGATCGTGATACTGGCGGTTGGTGTCGCCATCGGTAAGCAGAAAAATCTGGCGCACCATGATTTTGCTATCGAGAATCTCGCGCTGCGCGATCTCGAGCGCGTCCTTGAAATCGGTGCCGCCGCCGGGTTCCAGCCGCTCGATACGATTCTCCAACTCAGCGCGATCTTCGCCGAGCGGCGCCAGATGCCCGAGCACATACGGCTGCGAATCAAACGCGATGACGCCGGCGAAATCGGTGTCATCGAGCTGCCGCATCAGGGCAATCGCCGCAGCCTTCGCATACCGGATGCGCTCACCATCGCGCACCGCCGGATAGCGCGAGTCGTAGCTCATCGAATTGCTGCGATCGATGCATAAGAAGACCGCGATCGGCTCGCGCGACGGCGGCGGCGGTTGCGGCTGGAACTTCACCGGCAAGGTTTTCTCCAGCGGCGTCCCAGCGAAACGATCATCGCGCAGCGTCTCGCCGGTCACGATCAGGCCGCCGCCGAAATCCGATACGTAGCGATTAAGCGCGGTGGCCGACGCGTTGCTGAGCGTCGCCACGGTTGCATCGGAGAGCACCACCGCCTGATAGGGCAGATAGCTTTCCGGACGTGTCGGCAGACTGCGCGGCGAGGTCACGACGGCGTCGTACTGGCGCAGCTTGAGCGCGCTGAGCAGACTCTCCGGTGGCGAGCTTCCCGCGATCAGGATTTGCGGCGCCGCAACCACCGTCAGCGCGGCCTCAGCTATCGAATTGAGCGCCACCATCGAAGAGGGAGTGCGCAGCCGCGCGCCCATCACATAGGCGCCGGGCTGATCGATTCGATATGGAAGCTCGAAGCGGTTCAGCCCAGGCTTCAATTCGACCGTCTCGCCGCCCACCGCTTCACTATCGCTCAGCAACTCGAGATTGACTTTGACCGGATGCGGCGTTTCGCTCTCGATCGCGATGTGAAACGTGAAGCGCTGGTTGGTGCGCACGGCGCCCGGCGCCTCGAAGCCGGTCAGCGCGACGCGCTCGGTGGCAGAGACCGGAGGCGTCGCGGAAAAAACCCGGACCTTGTTTTCCACCAGCGCCGGAACCTCCGCCGCTGCATCGCCGACGGTCTGGTTGCCATCGCTCAGGAGGAAAATCCTCTTATCGGCTTCGGGAGCGAAGAGGCCGTCCGCGGCGGTGAGCGCCTCAGCAATATCGGTGGCGCCCGAGTCGGCCCTAAGCGCCGGGATCGTGAGCAGGCGCGGATCGCCCATCGGCGAGAGCAGGTGCACCTCGCGCCCGAAGGCGAGCACTGCGAGTCGATCGCCCGGGCTGCCGGCGCGTGCCAATTCGCTGACCCTCGCACGCATCCAGTTCAATTGATCGGGCGCGATAGAGCGCGACTGGTCGATGAGCGCGACGGTCTCGACCTGGCGCGACGCGGTCCGCGTCGGAATTCCAAATCCGCTCAGCGCGAAGACCAGCGCGGCGAAGGCAAGCATTCGCAGCGCGGCGGCGCCGAGGCCGGCCCACACCTTCCCGCGTCGCATCGCGATGAGTCCCGGCAATCGCGACCAACGGCGCGGCCAGCAAAAGGAACAGCAGGGTGGGGCGCTCAAACATGCCGCATCCCCCATCGATTGGCGTTGCGCATCAGCAAGCCGGATTCGAGCAGGATCGCAATCACTGCGAAACCGATTAGCAGTGCCGACAGGGGCTGCACCTGCTTCGGCGCCGAGACCGACTCCGCTTCAGGCGCCAATTTTTTCGGCGCAGGAGTCGAAGGCGCAGCGAGCGCCGTCAGATCGGATTCGAAAGCGTCATAGTAATTCGCATAGATCTCGGTTCTCCCGGTTGCGGATTCGATCGAATACCGCCCCGGCTGCAGCGGACGGATGCGCAGCCGCCCCCATTCGTCGCGCGAGGCCGAAATGACGCTTCCGTTTGGCGCGATAACCTTCGCATCGGCGGGCGCGGGCATCGCGAGATATGTTCCGGTCGAGACGATGCGCAGTTGCGACGGCGCGGTAAGTTCGCGCACCATATCGACCGTCGCCACCAGCGCATCGAGTCGATCGGGGTCGAGCAGCAGATGCCCGCGGACATCGAACGCGAGCACTCCCACATTGCCCGACGACAACTCACCCGATGCCGCCAGCGGGAGCATCTCGTGCGCACCGGCGCCGGTGCCGAAGGCGTTCACCGTCATCCAATCGGGAACTGCCAGCGCGCGCGTCGCTGCCAATAAAGTGGGCGTCGCATTCGCGTCGGTGCGGCCCTGATTGGTCATCATCGCGGCCGGCGAGGTAGAGATAATCCGCAAACCGGGAACTTGGACGCTGCTCGCCGCAGGAGGAAAGACCAACAACGTCGACTGCGCTTTCACTCCCGCGACATAACAGTCGTGCATCACCACCAGAGCATAGCGCTCGTCGCTCTTGAACTTCCCCGGATCGGCAGTCGCGATGATGAAGTTGCTGTTCACCGCGAGCAGCACGCGCGCGAGGTCGTCGCGCACCGAAGCATCGGGGGACAGGACCAGCACGCGCGCGGGACTATCGACCGCGGCAGAGGCATAACGATCGTTGTCGGCATCGAGCGCGTCGCCACTGAGAATTTGCGCGTGGACCAGGCCGCCGGTCGTCAGCGGTCCGAACGGAACCAGGATCTGTTCGCGCGGCGCGAGCACAATCGTCTGATGAAAAACTTCTTTGCCGCCATTGTCGATCGCCAATTCGCAGGTGCGTGGCTTGGGACCGAAATTCTTGAGCACTGCGCGTCCGCGCGAGCTGCCGACGACGCCGGGATCGAGTGAAACGATCGCGAGGTTCTCAGCGGGCGCGCCGCTCTGATGAAAATGAAACGCGGAACTCAGTCCCGAATCATTGATGATGGAATCAGGCGGTCTCCGATCGGCGAAGAACTCCACCTCGCCCGCGGCGCGCGCGCGCATCAGCGCGGCCGACTGCGCGGCACGCCGCCCGGGAACCGCTATCGGCTGCAATCCGGAAATCGCACGCCGGATCGCATCGCGGTTCGCAGTCTCCGGATGAATCATCTCAGCTTCGAGCGCGTAGCCGATGATGCTGAAGCGGTCGCGCGTCGGCGCCCCATTGACGATCGCGAGGGCCTGCTGCTTGGCCACATCCATGCGTGTCCCGGCACCCTCGCGCGCACCCATGCCCGCGCCAAGGTCGAACACCAGCGCGCGGTTTCTGCCCTGCGCCGCAGCGCGAACCGTGCGAACATAAAGCCCGCCCAGAGCGAGGGTGAGCGCGCCGAGCACCGCCATTTCGAGCCAGAACAACGGATCGATGCGCAGATGGCGGACGCGCGCGGCCGGCGCCGCGGCCTGGTCGAACAGCAACAAGCTCGAGACTTCCAGCGTCGGACGTGAGCGCGAGCGAAGATAAATCGCGAGCAAAATCGCGATGCTGATGCCCCATAACAGATGATTCGGGTTGAACAGGCCCACCTAACGAATCACCCCCATCATCGGCAGCTCGCGCTCGAGGATCGCGTCAAGGTGGCGCGCGCCGAACGCCTGCGCATAAACAATCGCACGGTTGACGCAGAACTCGCGGATGCGCTGGGAAATCGCCGCCACGCGGCCGCGGCACGCTGCCGCCAACTCGGGGCCGAACGCGACTTCGCGAACTTCACCGCTCTCGGAATCGCGCACGCGATACATTCCGGGCGGATACGAACCCTCCGATTCCATCTCGCCCATCACATGCACCAGCTTTACTTCCTGTCGCGTTCCCAGGAGGTGCAACATCGCCTCTTCGAAGTCAGTCTGATTGACGAGAAAATCTGAGATCACGATCACCACGCCGGCGGGACGACGATGCACGAGCAATTCGCCGACCGCGGAGGACAGCCGCGTCTCGCCATCGCATCGCAACTCGGTGAGAAACGGCTTGAATGATTGATACTGCTCGCGGCGACGGTAGAACGGCGTGCTTTGAAGGCGGATGGGGCGCGAGCCGAACGACACTATCCGCACCGCATCATTCTCCGCCATCCCGATGTACGCGAAGGTCGCGGCGAGCACACGCGCGAGGCCGAACTTGTCGTCGCGCTCCGGCATCGCCATCGACGCGCTCGCATCGAGCATTATCGTAATCTCGACCTGACGCTCGGCGCGGTACGTGCGGATGAGCAGATCATCGAGACGCGCGTATGCGTTCCAATCGAGGAAGCGCAGATCGTCGCCCTCGGCGTATTCCTTGAAATTCTCCGGCTCGATGCCGAGTCCCTGCACGCGCCCGATGGTGCGCTGACCGGTGCGCACGGTGCGCGCGCGTTTGACGCCCAGCACCAGGCGGTCGAGGCGCCGCAAAAAATCCGGCTCGAATGCGCGAGCTTCGAGCATCAGATACTCCTAGCAGTCCGCCGAAAAGAAATTTTCGCGGCCTGCTTCCCCCACTGTAATCTCCCCCAAAGGGGGAGAACTAAAGGAAAGCAGCCATCTTCTGCGAAGGGTGCTGACGACGATCATAGAACTCATGATCTCAGCACCCTTCTTAGGCAGGCCGCGCCGAATGAATCGATCGCACCACGCGCTCGACGATATGGGCGCCGTCGATGCCGTCGGAGTGCGCGGCGTAGTTAAGCATGATGCGATGGGACAAGGCCGACGGCGCAATCGCCTCGATGTCTTCCCGGGCCACGTTGGCGCGTCCATCCAATAATGCGCGGACCTTGCCGCCGAGGATGAGCGCCTGCGCGCCGCGCGGACTGGAACCGAACATCACGTAGCGATTGACGGTTTCCTCGTGCACCGCGCGTGGCGAATCGGATACGAATTTGGAATTCGCGGGCTGCGTCGCGCGCACCATCCGCGCCGCATACTGCTCGATCGCCGGCGCCGCGATGACGTTGCGCACGAGTTTTTTCAATGACTCGATTCGCATTGACGCTTCCTCGCGCGGGAACGCGGCCTCGACGCCGGCCTCCTCGGGACCGGTTGTCGTCGAGATGATGCGCACCAACTGCTCCTCTTCGGGATAGTTCAGCCTGACCTTGAAGAGGAAGCGATCGAGCTGCGCCTCGGGCAGCGGATAAGTGCCCTCCATCTCGATGGGATTGAGCGTCGCCATTACGAAAAACGGCGGCTCGAGCGGATAAGTCTTGGCCGCGACGGTGACCTGCAGCTCCGCCATCGCTTCGAGCAGCGCAGATTGCGTCTTGGGCGTCGCGCGATTGATCTCGTCGCCGAGCAGGATGTTGCAGAACACCGGACCGCGCTGGAATTGGAAATCGCGCCGCCCGTCTTCGCCGGTGAGAATGACGCGCGTGCCGGTGATATCTGCGGGCATCAGATCGACGGTGAACTGGATGCGATTGAAACTCAGATTGAGCGCCAGTCCCAGCGTCTTCACGATGGTGGTCTTGCCGGTGCCGGGCACGCCTTCGATCAGAACGTGACCTCCGGCGAAGAGCGCCATCAGCAACTCTTCGATCGCCTGCTCGTGGCCGACGATGACCTTGTGAATCTCGGCCTGGAGGTGGCGGAAGACGCGGGCAAAATCACCGACGGTCGGCATCTCAAGGGCGCTGACTTCGCTCATCGTTCGAAGACCTTCTTTATCGCGGCGCGATCGTCTTCCGGTACCGAGGCGCGCGCGATCGGTTCGTCTGGATGCTGATTGCTGGCGAGCGGAGTGCGCACTTTGGGCGGCAAGTATGCGTGGCCTGCAGCCTTGGGTCCCTTTAACTCGGAGCGTGCGTCGATGGAGATCTCGAATCCCTGGCCGCCCAATTTGGCATCGGCAGGGGAACCGAACAGCGTATCGGGATCGGCGCCGACACCGTGCGATGAGCCGCCGTTGCTGCTCGAATCGCTATTGACCTGATCGGCGGATTTGTCCGACGAGTTATCCGACGGATTGGCGCGCTGGTCCGGCGTGCTGACGTCATCGCCGCCGGGGTTTTCCATCTGGTTTTGTTCGGGTTTGTTGGCAGTCATGGTGCCCGGGTTCACGGTGGGCGAATCGTTGCCGGTTTTCTCGTGCTCGAAGTGCGCATCAGCATCCTCACCCTTGCGATGCGGATTGAGCTTGAGCGGATCGCGCTTCTCGAGCGAATTCATGTCTTGCGAATTGTCCGCGAGCTTCAGGGTGATGCGCTGACGATTCTGGGTGCGCCCGGTGAGCTTGTCCTGCAAGCGGCCGGCGAGTCCTTTCGCATGACTCATCATCCGGTCCATCGGCGTGTCGGAACCTTTGCCGCTTCCCGCCGCGCCTTCCGCCGTGAGCTTGTCCTCCAGCCGGCGCATGGTGGCCGCGTCGGCCTGAACTTCGACGCCGTCATCGGAATCGGGATCGGCCTCGCGCAGATGCAAATCGTTGAGGTCTAACGTCATCTCGTCCTGATTGGCGGAGACCGGAAGCGGTTTGCCATGCATCCGCATGATGAGAGGAACGATCGCGAGGGCCAACGCCACCGCACCCAGGAAGCCATAAATCGAGCGCGAGACGCGGCGCGCTTCGATGCGCGCGGGCTCGAATTCATCCTGACGGCTGAGCGTGTCCTCGATCAGATACGACCAGAGCATCAGATGTTCGGGGCCGTGGCGCAGGTTGACGACCTTCTTACGCTGGCCGATCTCGATGATGGTTTCCAGTCGCCCTTTCAAGTCAGCGCGACGGTCCGCAATCGAGGCTGCGGCGGCGCGGTTCACATGCAGGCGCCATGCGGTGCGGATGCTTTCCGTCACCCCCGCAATCGCGATGAATCCGAGGATCACCACCGCGAGGAGAAACGTCAGCGGCTGCAGGTAGAACGCCGCGAGCACGATAATCGCGCCGATCGCGATGGTCCATGCGAGCAGCCCGAAGGCGCCGTGCTGCCACGCCAGGGAATTCAGCCGGAGACGGATCGAGGCGATGCGGCCAAAAATCAGGCCGAGTTTTTCTTCGGTTTTGCGGACCTGATAAGAGGAAGACATTGAACTACAGGCCAGTCAGTCGAGAGTAGTTTAAAACCGAGATCATGCGCAACTTGGTTTCTGCATTGCCCTTCAGAACGTCCATCCAATGATGGTCTTCACAAAGGTCCCGTTGCTTGCGCGCGTCATCCCGATGCCGACGCCGATGTTGAGTCTCCAGTTGCGGAATGAAATCGAAGTTCAGCGTCGGTACGATGAACTGCTGCTGATTCTGCACGCCCGGCAACGAACGAATCGCGCCCATGTCGCCATAATATTCGACCGCCGGCGACAGCCACTCATAAACGAATCCTTGGTACACGATCTCGCCTTGAGGCGAGAGTGTCACGCCCTTATGCGTCCCCGCGCCGGAGAACGGTTTCTCGAATGGAAGATTCGCGACGATCAGCACCTTGCCGATATGCGATTCGGCGATCGGCCGCATCTCCAATGTGAGCGGCTGATCCTCGGCGGCATGGCGCATGTAGTCCAGCTCGATGTTGCCGCCGAATGAGACCGGCCAATCCATCGTTTGCGGGATGCCGAAATGCATCTTGGTGCGCGAGCCCGCGTATTCGTAATGGTCGCCGAGCTTGGCGGTGCAAAAGTACTGGCCGACTTCGACATGGGGTAGCACCCCGAAAGTCGCCTCGAGCGTTTCGTGAATCTGATGCGGATCGATCTGCGCCTTCGCTTCGCTGCCGGCTGACGTAGTCGTGCTGTTGGAATGGAGTCTCCAGATCCAGATGATACTGCGGGTCGGTCTCGGTCGGATAAATCTGGATCTCGTAGAAATCGATCGCGTGCGCATCGCGGGCCATCGGCGAAAATACGACGATCGCGAATGCCGCGAATGCGAAGGCGAAGTTTTTCCAGAGGCGCAGCATGCGCGACGCCTACTTCGGCGGCGGCAGACCGGCATCATCGCGGGCGCCAAGCGCTATCGCCGACCAGTCCATCTCCGCGCGTCCCCTTCCGATGCTCGCAAGGAAACGGTCGTGCAGCATCGACGCAATGGGCATCGGTGCGCGCACCTCAGCGCCCGTTTTCAGTGCGAGGTCGACATCCTTGAGGCCGAGCTGCAAGCGAAATCCCACCGGCGTATGCCGCATCTGCGCGATGGCGTTGCCGTAACCTTGATAAACGGGACACGCGAACAGCGTCGAGCTGAGCATCTCGATCGCCGCGCCGCGATCGACGCCGCTCTTCTCGAGCATCGCGAGCGCCTCGGCCATCGATTCCATCGCCGCCGCGATGAGGAAATTTCCCGACACTTTCAGCGCATTCGCCGCGCCAATCTCCTCGCCGAAATCGAAAGTCTTTTGCCCCATAGCCTCGAGGATCGATGCGATCTTATTTTTTGCGTCGCGCGGCCCTGACGTACAGATCCAGAGCCGCTTCGCCGCCGCGGCCTCGGGACGTCCGAACACCGGCGCTGCGATGTAAGTGCTTCCATTCTCCGCGTGATATTGCGCCAGCTTGCGCGCGGTTGCGGGCGCGATGGTGCTCATCGAGATGTGGATGCCTCCGGGTGCGAGGCGATGCGCGATGGTATCGACGCCCATCACGACGCCCTCCAGCGCGCCATCATCAGCAAGCATCGTGATCACGACGCCGCCCGATGATGCGACCTGCGCCGGATTCGACGCCAGTTCGGCACCTCGCGCAGCGAGAGATTCGGCCTTCGATGCGGTGCGATTGTAAACGCGCAGCTTGTGACCCGCAGCGAGCAGGTTGGTCGCCATCGGCAATCCCATCGAGCCGAGTCCGATAAATCCTATGTCCATCGGGAGGAACCTCCTGGAGATGAGTGGCGTCGGGTTAGCGTTATCGCGAGTGTACGACGCCGATCTTCGGGCATTCGACAGCGATCGGACATCGCGAGCACCACGGCGACACCGGCTGGCAAATCGTCTGGCCGAACGCGACGAGAATCGTATTGTAATCGATCCAATGACGGCGGGGCAGGACTTCGCGCAACGCCATTTCGGTTTTGTCGGGCGTCTTGCTCGCGACCAGGCCCCATCGATTCGAGATGCGATGCACGTGGGTATCGACACAGATGCCCGGCTTGCGAAACGCTTGCGTCACCACGAGGTTTGCGGTCTTGCGCCCCACACCATTGAGCGTCAGCAGATCATCTATATTGTCGGGCACACGCCCGCCGAACTTGTCGATGAGGTCACGGCAGATTCCGCGAATCACGCGCGCTTTGGTGCGATAGAACCCGACCGGATAGATGAGCTTCTCAAGCGTTTTCGGTGCCATCGTGAGCATCGCCTCGGGTGTGCGCGCCTTCGCGAACAAGCGCTCGCACGCGACGGCGGTCATCTGATCCTTGGTGCGCAGACTCAGGATGCATCCGATGAGGGTGAGAAACGGGCTCTGATTCTGTTGTGCGGCAAGCGCGACGATGGGGGCATTCCACTTCGGCGCCTCCTTTTCGAGGATGCGCAGCAACTTCGCGATGGATTTGCCGGTAACGCCTGGCACGACGCTGCGCCTCGCCCGTCGTACCCCGGCGGCCTTGGCTTCAAGCGCTCCCAAGGTTGTGTTTGTCGCGCTCGCGGCGAGTCTGTTGAAGGGTCTTGCGGACCGTTGATGCGGCGAGCGGCTCCCCGGAATGATAAACCCATATACCACGCTTTCTTTGAAGGCGCGCAGTTTGCGGCGATGGAGTCGGCGCTGTGCGATCCCGATCGTCCTCCATCTTCACTCGCCGGTCGAGGTCAAGATGGAAATCATCAAGACGGGAATCATCGAGGAGAGGGCTCTGATGTTGGCTGTTTCTTTTCTTCATCGGGAGGCAGGCCGTTCCAGATCACCATGTCAGGACAGAGATCCGCGCCGCTGGGCCACACCAGTGTGCCCTCTTCGGCGCGTACGCGCGCGAACTCGTTCGGATCGGAGCGAATTTTTTCAAAAACCGGTCCCCTGAGGAGAGGCCGCAGGTCTCGCTCGATAACAGAACCATCGGTGAGCGTCAGGCGCGCTCGGAACTCTTCGAGCGGTTGGGCGTTGGTGATTCGCAACATCTTTTGAATTTTATTCCAACGGTTCGATGGTTGTCAGCACTTCACCCGCGCGTGCATGTTGCCAGTCTTCGACCAATTCGGTTTGGTGCAGCGCTGCCCATTCGCGGACCAAGGCCAACGCCCGCGCGGGAAGAAATCCGCGCAGCACGTCCGAGGTGGCGAGTTCGATCAACGCTTCGTGTTCTCCATACACGGCGTGAAAGTGAGGGGGTTCATGATCGTTGTAGAACATGCGAATTACGATTCCGAAAAAACGGCTGAGTTCCGGCATTTCTCCCCGAGACCCGTTGAGAACCCTATCAAGTTATTCCGCCAGCGGCATCATTTGACGCCTTCGATGTTTCGGGGCTAGCTTTCCCACCGGCGCATCACTTCGCGGGAGGCTATCCATCATGGATGTCGGCAAGGACAAACTGCTTGAGATGTATCGCTCGATGCAGCGCATTCGGCAGTTCGAGACCAAGACGCGCGACCTCGCGCTTGCCAACGAGCTGCCGGGATTCGTCCACGTCTCGATTGGCGAGGAAGCGTCGGCCACCGGCGTATGCGCGGCGCTGCGCAAAACCGATCGAATCACCTCGACCCATCGCGGCCACGGCCATCTGCTCGCCAAGGGCGGCCAGCTCAACCGCATGATGGCGGAGCTGTATGGCAAGCGCACCGGCTATTGCAAAGGCAAGGGCGGTTCGATGCATATCGTCGACTACGCACTCGGCATCCTCGGCGCCAACGGCATCGTCGGCGGAGGATTGCCAATCGCGACCGGCTCTGCACTCGCCGCGGTGATCGCCGGCAAGGACAACGTCACCGCATGCTTCTTCGGCGACGGCGCATCGAACGAGGGCACCTTCCACGAATCGCTCAACCTCGCCGCGGTATGGAAGCTGCCCGTCGTCTTCGTATGCGAGAACAATGGCTACGGCGAATTCACGCCGATGCAGACCGTGACCTCGGTGCGGGACATCGCGCAGCGCGCGCACGGCTACAACATCCCGGGAAAAATCGTCGACGGCAACGATGTGATGGAAGTGTTCGCGCATGCGAGCGAGGCAGTTGCGCGAGCGCGCGCCGGCGAGGGTCCCACGCTGCTCGAATGCAAGACCTATCGATGGGAAGGGCACGTCGTCGGCGAGGCCGCGTTCCTCGGCGAGGGCGCGTATCGGCCCACCAAGGAAGTCGAAGAATGGAAGCTCAAATGCCCCATCATCCGCTATCAGCAATTTCTGGTGAGTGGAGGCAAGGTGAACAAGGCGGAACTCGATCGCATCGATAGCGAGACCGCGGCCGAGCTCGAGGACGCGATCAAGTTCGCGCGCGAGAGCGAGTTGCCCGACGTATCCGAAGTAACCGACGACGTTTTTGCGAACTAGCGAGGCACGGCGATGCCGCAATTGAATTTCATCCAGGCGATAAACACGGCGCTCGTCGAAGAGATGGAGCGCGATCCCCTGACCTTCGTGATGGGCGAGGACGTGGTGCTGAGCGCATTCGGCGCGACCAAGGGCCTCGTCGACAAGTTCGGGCTCAAGCGCGTGCGCAACACACCCATCTCGGAGGCGGGCTTCGTCGGCGCGGCGGTCGGCGCTGCGATGGCGGGTACGCGCCCCATTTGCGAGGTCGAGTTCGCGAGCTTTTTTTATTGCGCATTCGATCAGGTGTGCAATCAGGCCGCGAAGCTGCGCTATATGTCGGGCGGGCAGGCCACGATGCCAATAACGTTCCGCGCGGTTTACGGTGCGATGGGCGGGGCGGCGGCGCAGCATTCCGAAACGGTCTACGCGCAGTTCCTTAGCGTGCCGGGTTTGAAGCTGGTGGTGCCGTCGGGACCATCGGACATGAAGGGGCTGCTGAAGAGCGCAATTCGCGACAACAATCCGACCATCGTTTTCGAGCACGGCGGCCTCGGGCGCTTGAAGGAAGAAGTTCCTGGCGGCGATCATCTCGTGCCGCTCGGCAAGGCCGCCGTAAAGCGCGAGGGCTCGCAGGTCACCGTCGTCGCGATCGGCGCGATGGTATCGAAGACGCTGAAGGTTGCGGACAAACTCGCGAAGGAAGGTATCTCGGTCGAGGTGGTCGATCCTCGCACGTTGATCCCGCTCGATGAGGACGCGATTCTCGCATCAGTAGAAAAAACCAATCGCGTGTTGATCGCCGATGAGGGCCACATGCGCGGCGGCGCGGCAGCCGACATCGCGGCGATCATCGCGGACAAGGGCTTCGATTTCCTCGATGCACCGGTGAAACGCGTTACGGCATTGGATGTGCCGATCCCGTTCAGTCCGCCGCTGGAAAAAGTGGCCGTCCCCGATGAAGCGCGCATCGAAGCGGGCATTCGGGAGATTGTGGGGAGATAGGAGAAGACATCAGACAAACCACAGAGGCACAGAGACACAAAGTTAGGAGGATATTGGATGCGGGCGGCAACAGCCTGTGGCGAATTATCAGAGCTGGATCCTGGCAGGGCCGCTGCGGCCCGCATCTTCGGCGCGACTTCTTGAGCCTCCGCCTATCGATCGAGGGTCACCAGTCCTAACTTTGTGTCTCTGTGCCTCTTTGATTTCTCTGGCTCCTCATCCCACACGACGGGCCATTTAACTCCGGAAGAAACCATCTTTCACATCGTCAGGTAAACATATTTCGGATTTCCTCGAGGGTCGTAGGCGAGATCGGCCCATTTGCGGCACTGCAACGGGTCTTGCCTGTTGTGCAACATTAAAGGCCTGCTTGCCCGAACTTGCTATACAAAGACGCATAAAGCCCTACATGCTGTAGGCTCCGTGAACGGCATCCAAAATGCTCTGCCTTTGGGCATCAAATTTTTGGAGCAACCTATGCGTCGATGTAATCGCGGCCAGACGGTGGTTATTCTTGCACTTATAATCCCCGCACTGCTGGGTGTGATTGCGCTTGGAACCGATGTTTCGGTTTTCTACTTCAATTGGGTCCAATTGCAGAAGGCTGCCGACGCGGCGGCGATAGGCGGCGCGAACTATTTGCCGGACAATCCTTCGGCCGCACAAACCGCAGCCACTCAACTCGCGTTGAGCAACGGCATCAAGAGCGCCGAAATCGTTTCGAACAGCGTTGCCACAAATGATTTGTCGATCTCCATCAAACTCCAGCGCACCGTTCCTTACTACTTTGCCCGCGCCCTCGGAATGACCAGTGGAGTTATCACAACCTCTGCTACCGCATCACCACAGTTCGCACCGAGCACCCTAAATGCCACGACGCCGGGGCAGGTGCCGGTCGGTGGTGACAACAACGGCGCCAATGGCGACTCCTGCTCGACGATCGGCGGATGCCAACTGATCCCGATCGGCCTCGATGTCAACACTGTGTACTCGGATGGCGAGCAGATCACCCTCCAGCAGGGCCAGCTGGGACCTGGCAACTGGGACCTGTTAGCGCTGGGCGGTAACGGCGGCGCCAATCTCAGAACCAATATCGCTGATGGTTTTAACTCGATGATAAGCGTCGGGGACTGGGTTACCACCGAACCGGGCAAGAAGGTCGGCCCGGTCGATCAGGGCTTTCAGGATCGTCTTGACAGCGCTGCCAGCGTCGATCCCAACGGTACTTATTCCTCGCACACCTTGAATGATCCACGAGTGATGATCCTGCCGGTGGTGGATTGGGAGCATCCGAACGGCCGATCTTCGGTAGAGGTGATGGCGTTCGCCTCGGTATGGCTCGACAGCTACAGCAGTGGCCAGGTCACGGTTAATTTCATCAGTCAGGTAGTCGCCAACAGCTTCGGGGATCCCAATGCACCTTACTTCGGATCGCGCGGCACGCCGACGCTGACCAAATGAAACTTAGGTTCTCGTTTTACCTACAACCGGCTGAATGATGATCGGCGATTCACTAGAGACCAAGCCTGTGGTGATGGCCATTCGGGATTCGATTAGCACTGAGCGGGGCCCCGGCGTCCATCGCGGACAAGCATCGGTCGAACTCGCCCTCATCACTCCGATTGTCCTGTTCGTGATGCTGATAGGGATTCAATATTCGCTTATAGGGCTTGCTGTCCTCGGCCTGGGCCAGGCCAACTATCAAGCTGCGCGTTATGCGGCGACGAATCCGAGCGCCTCGCAGACTGCCGTTCAGAGTTACATGGTTTCGGTGGCGTCGCCGATTATCAGCACCGGTTCGGGCAAGTACCTCACCAGCACTCTAAATCCCAGTCCGTGTACCTTCGGCAGCACGGTGACCGTCGCGGTCTCGTTCAGCGCGGCGCATCTGGTAGTGCTGCCCAATCCATTTTTCGGAATAACTTTCCCTACTACGCTCACCAACACTGAGAGCGCCTTCTGCGAATGAGTAAAGGAGGTACGATGAAGTTCTTGAAATTCATGCCCCCCGTAGTGGTCGCCGTCGCCCTGGCTGCTGCCCCAACCGCAATGGCCGACCAGACGAAAAGTATCACCGTAATCAACAACACGACTTACACGATGACCGAGCTATACGCATCGTCGAGCTACCACGCCACGGACTGGAGCGGGAGCAGCAACCTGCTCTCCGGTCAAAGCGTCGGGCCCGGACAGTCGCTCACGGTCCCCATCTCCGATGGGACGAACTACTGTCACTATGACTTCATGGGGATCTTGTTTGGCGCGGCGCAAGCCTCATATCAATACACGATCAATACTTGCGACGGTAACAGCGGGAAGTGGGCGGTGACGAATTAGCGCTCTTGGTCACTTTTCGCGCACCGCGAACCGGGTTTATCGCACGCGATGCAACTTGATCGCATGCTCGGGGCAGGCGGCGACGCATAGACCGCAGGCGTGACAGTCCTGTGCGCGCACCGCGAAGGCCTGCCAGTTGCCATGCACGAATGCCTTGATGCGCGAGACGAATGGCAAGGCGCCTTTGTCCTCGGCGCTTAGCTTGCGCATCTCGAAACGTCGTAGGGGCAGATCTGGACGCAGTCTTCCTTCCCCTCGCATCGATTGCGATCGATGACCGGCGCGAAGACTCCCGCATCTTGTTTGCATTCAATGGCGGGTACATTTGCCATGGGTTCGCGTTGGAGCAATCGTTGTACCGGCTGATGATGGCATAACTCTCGTCAATACGAAGGCCATTTTCTCCACATGCAGTCCATAGCTCGCAGTCAATTGGCTGCGGGGCGACCCTACCACCCGCGGTATGCCACGATCATCGAGCGCCTCCGATGTGGCCATAAGAAATCGGTGCTATGATCGTCAGAGGCAAGCGGTCGGGGTAATGCCTGCCTTTGAACTGCGACGTGCGAAAGTGAAAAAACAAAACCACTTCGGAGACCGCCGCAATTACATAAACAAACCCACCGATGACGGTTTCCATGACTATCGAAAACCGCTAAAACAAACCCATTAAATCCTTGATTTCACTGCGCATTCGTCTTTTGTTCGCCTCATGATGGTGATGATGCCCGAAGTCCCCATCCGGCTCAATCTGCGCGGCGTCAAATGCCCACTCAACTGGGCGCATGCGAAGGTCCGCCTCGAACAGATGCAGCGCGGCCAGACCCTGGAGCTGACGCTCGACGACCCGCGCGGCTATCGTGACATTCCGCGCGCCGCCGAGGCCGAGGGTTATTCGATGCTTGCTTCAGAGGCGCGGGCCGATGGAACCTTTCTCCTCAAAATCGAGAAGTAGGAGCAAGCGATGAGCACCGCCGACGATGTCGTGATCCGCAACGCCTTGATCGTCGATGGAACCGGAGGGCCGGCATTCGAAGCGAGCCTCGCGATTCGAGGTGATCGCATCGCGCGAGTAGGCAACATCGCCGAGCGGGGCGCCACCGAAATCGATGCGCGCGGGTTGAGCGTCGCGCCCGGATTCATCAACGTCCATAGCCACGACGACTGGGCGGTCTTCGTCACGCCTGAGATGGACTTCAAGGTGATGCAGGGTGTCACCACCGATATCGTCGGCAACTGCGGGATGGGCGCCGCGCCGAATCCGTCGGCAGCGGTGATCTTCCGCGCGCTGCACGGCCCTGCGGTGAGCGTGCCCGATTGGACGGATTACGCCGGATACCTGCGCGCATTCGACGCCAGTCCCGCGAGTATCAATGTCGCGGTGCTCGTTGGTCACGGCAGTCTCCGCCTCGGCGCGATGGGTAATGCCAACCGCGAGCCGACCGCGGCGGAGATGGCGACCATGCGCGCATGGCTGAACAACGCCATCGATGCCGGCGCGGTCGGGCTTTCCACCGGACTCGTGTATGAGCCGGGGCGCTTTGCGCGCACCGAGGAGATCATCGAACTGGCCCATCAGATGCGCGGCAGCGGCGCGCTCTACGCCAGTCACATGCGCAACGAGGCGCGCGGTCTGCTCGATTCGGTCCGCGAGACGATTCGTATCGGAAAGGAAGCGGGAGTCCCGGTGCAGATTTCGCATCACAAGGCCTCGGGCGAGGAGAATTGGGGGAAGGTGCGCGAGTCGCTCAAGTTGATCGATGAAGCACGCGCGTCGCGGCCTCGATGTTACCGCCGATCAGTATCCCTATACCGCAGGCAGCACCGTTTTGAGCGCCGTCCTACAAAATGGCGGCCTCGACGAGCGTGGCGCGCAGCGGCGGCATGGGTACCATCGCACCCGAACGGATTCTCGTCGCGTCGGTTCCGTCGCATCCGGAATGGGAAGGCCACCGCCTCGATGCGATCGCGGCCGAAATGGATCTCGGCGCGATGGAGGCCGCGCGCAAAATCATTAGCGAGGATCCCGGCGCCGTGGTGATCCTCGACCTCATGAACGAGCACGATGTGCGCCGGGTGATGGCGCATCCCAGCACGATGATCGGCTCCGACGGCTTGCCGATGGGCGGCAAACCTCATCCGCGGCTGTACGGCACTTTCCCGCGCGTCATTGGGCACTATGCGCGCGAGGCCGGATTGATGCCGCTGGAGGAAGCGATCCATCGCATGACCGCGATGCCCGCGAAGAAGTTTCATCTGGGCGATCGCGGCGTGATTCGCGAGGGCGCGTTCGCCGATTTGGTGATCTTCGATGCGAAGGAAATCCTCGACACCGCGACGTATGCCGATCCGCGTCGTTATCCCACAGGCATCAGCCACGTATTCGTCAACGGCACGGCGGTGGTGCGCGATGGAACGCACATCGGCACACGTCCCGGCCGCGCGCTTCGCAGGCAGACCTAACCCCTATCCCTTCGCCGACCTAACCCCTGGCCCCTTCCCTTGAGGGAAGGGGAATTAGAAATGAGGAATTTCGTTTTCATCATAGTCTAGAGGTGATTAGAGTTTAGCGAGTAGTTATCGTAACGGTCTTTCTTCTTCTCCCCTTCCCTAAAGGGAAGGGGTCGGGGGGTTAGGTCTCAGAAGAAGGGAAGGAGTAGGGGCTCGGTCTCCGTTACAGCATCAATCGGATGCGATCCTTCAGCCGCTTGAAGATACCCGCGCGAGGCACTGTCGTCTGCGCCACGACCGGAATCGCCGCGAGTTCCTTGCCTTCCTGCATTACCGCCATGCTGCCGACCACAGCGCCCTTCGCAATCGGCGCGATGAGATACTTTGCGTTGCCGATGTAGCTCGTGGTCACTTGATTTTCCTTGCCACGAATGCAGGTGAAGTAGGTCTCGGTGGCAGGCGCGATCGCAACCTTCTCCGCGGTTCCTTGATAGACCGGCAGCGATGGGGGAATGGTCTTGTGCCAATCGGGATGCACCGTGTTGAAGGTGCGGAAGCCCCAATCGAATAGCTGCTTGGTCTCGACGCGTCGCTTCTCCATGCTGACGGTGCCCATCACCGCGGAGAGCAGCCGCATGTCGCCATCATGGCCCGAACCGACCAGATGATATCCCGCCTCATCGACGTGGCCGGTTTTGATGCCGTCGGCGTGCGAATCGTAAAAGAGCAGCGTGTCGAAGTTGCGCTGCGTGATGTTCTTGACCTTGCCCTCGGGACCGACCGCCGCCCAGGTATAGTCCTTGGCCGACGTGTAGTTAATCGAATCGGGGAAGCGGGTTTGCAAATCGCGTCCGAGCTTCACCATGTCGGCCGCGGTGGTGTACTCGCCCTCCATCGGAAGGCCGTCGGGATTGGTGAAATGCGTCTCCGTCAGGCCGAGCTGCTTGGCCTTGTCGTTCATCTGCTGCGCGAAGGCGTCGCTGCTGCCGCCGAGATATTCCGCGAGCGCGACCGCGGCATCGTTGCCCGATGACACCATCAGACCATACAAAAGGTCGCGAACCGCTACTTTCTGGCCGACCTGGAGAAACATTCGCGAGACCGTATCATTGAGCGACAGCCGCCAGGCGTCTTCGCTGATGTTGACCTGCGTATCAAGCGCGATGCGGTTCTGATGAAGCGCCTCCAGCGTCAGGTAGAACGTCATGATTTTCGCGAGGCTCGCGGGCTGCATCTTCTCGTGCTCGTTGAATGCGTAGAGCTCGGTCGCCGGTGTGCTCATCGATCATCAGCGCCGATTTGGCTTCGAGCGCGAAGGGCGCGGGCAGGCTGTCGAAGGCGCGAATTTGCGCGAGCGGCACGATTGGCGGCGCGGTCTCCATTTTGGCGGAGCGCACGCGATGGGGCGGCGCCGCGAGCGCATCCGGACCCGCCATCATCGCTGCGAGACATAGACATCCGAACAGTCGAAAGGAAAGACGAAAAAGTACCCTCATCCTCGCACCACCTCTTATTGCTGAAGGTACGGCGCGGCGCGAAACGCAGCAAGTGCAGTAGTCAAATCGCGCGTGGCGATATTTCCTCGCATGCGGTTTCATCATAAATCAATGGCTGGTGATTTGATGGATATTTCGGTCGTTTTGCCCGTGATGAACGAGGCCGAGAACCTGAGCCTGCTGCTGCCGAAGCTCAAGTCGATTCTCGGGCGCGAGAAGCTCAGCTACGAAATTCTCGTGATCGACGGCCCCTCGACCGACGGCACCCGCGAGGTCGCCGCATCGCATGGCGCCCGCGTGATGCCTGAGCGCCGGCGCGGATACGCGGGCGCGCTCACCACCGGGCTCGCCGAGGCGCAGGGCGACTACATCCTGACCCTCGATGCCGACATGTCGCATGAGCCGGAGTTCGTGCCGCGGATGTGGCGGGCGCGCACCCGCGGCGACATCGTGATCGCGTCGCGTTATGCGCGCGGGGGAGTGGCGTATAGCGGGTTTTTTCGGCGCAAGCTGAGCGACTTCCTGAACTTCGCGCTGCGTCGCGCGCTCTCGGTTCCGGTCGGCGACGTATCGAGCGGATTTCGGCTGTACCGGCGCGAGGTCGCGCAGCACGACCTTGATGGTATCGAGTCGGCTAATTTCGAAGTCCAGGAAGAAATCCTGGTCAAGGCCTACGCGAAGGGATTCAGCGTCGTCGAAGTTCCGTTCGTATACTTTCCGCGCGGCAGCGGAAGCTCGCATGCGCGCGTGCTGCGCTTCGGCATCGATCTTTTCACCTCGGCAATCAAGCTATGGAAAATCCGCAACTCGCTGGATGCCGCGGATTATGAGGACCGCGCCTTTTACAGCATCATCCCGCTTCAGCGCTACTGGCAGCGCCGCCGGCACAGCATCATCCTGCTATGGGCGCGCGGCCATGAGCGCATCCTCGACGTCGGATGCGGCTCCAGCGTCATTATCCAGAGCCTCAACAATGCGATCGGAATGGATCTTCTTTTTCCCAAGCTGCGCTTCCTGCGCCGCTACGGGATATCGCTCGCGCAAGGAACCGCCGTCGCGCTTCCGTTTAAGGATGACAGCTTCGATTGCCTGATCAGCTCCGAGGTTATCGAGCACATGCCATTCGATGACGCGCTGTTCACCGAGATGCGCCGCGTGCTCAAGGCCGACGGCACCCTGATCATCGGCACGCCCGATTACGCTACGCTCGGATGGCGAATGATCGAGCCTGTATACAACTTCATCGTGCCGGGCGGGCGCGCCGAACAGGTCACGCATTACACGCAGTCAACTCTGATCGACATCCTGCAGCGGCACGGCTTTACGGTGGAAGAAACCGCCTACGTGGGCCGCAGCGAGATGATCCTCAAGTGCCGCAAGAAGTACTTGGCAAAACCCCTGACTGCCGATATAGACAATACAAGCGCATCCAGCGCGGCGTGACCGTTGGTCACACATAAGGGGTCAAATGATAGTCAGGTTGTCTGCCATGGCAGTCGGCGCGGCTATGCTCACCGTGATTGCGGGATGCTCGCCGCAGCAATCAGCGAGTCAAGCGTCGGGCGGCGCGCAAGTCGCATCTACCGGCGAAAAGTGCGAGGTTGACGTGAAACGGATTTGCGAGGAACTGCGCAATCAACCGGTGATCGATTCACAGACCGGTCAAACTCAGGATACGACCGAACGAGAACAGAATTCGGCTCGCACCGATTCGCGCTTCATGTCGATTCAGGTTCCGAATGGCTCAATGATTGAGGTCCAGTGCGAAATCAATGCGCGGCATAACAGTGTCGTCTATGCGCATATGATGCCGGGGCCGCCGCTGACACCGACCGACATCGCATTTGTCCGCAACGCCGGCTACTGCGCGCAATAGCCGAGATGCGCGCGCGAATTTTCTCCGCTCTGGGCGCGGCCGCGCTCCTTTCTTTTCTCGCCGGATGCGCATCGCAGACGCCTCCCGAAACTTCGGCGGGCGCATCGGTCGCGTCAAGCGCGATGCCGTCGGCGCCGCTGGAGGAACCATTTCGCAGCGTGCTGGCGCGATGGAACTTCTATCGCGAGGCCGTCGGCGTCCCACAGATCGTAGCCGAGCCCGAACTGAATGAGGCCGCGCTTCATCACGCGAAGTACCTTGTCAACAATCACATCGAGAGCGGCGATGCCGTGTATCGCGACGGTCGCATGATCGAGGTCGGATGGGCTTCGAGCGCACACGCCGAGTCGCCCGGCAATCCCTGGTACACCAAGGATGGCGACAAATGGGCAAACTTCGCCACCATCATTCGGGGTCCCAAGGTTCCGATCGACGGCGCCGCCCTGGTCGATGGGCAAGCGGCACGCCTCAGCTCAATCATCGTGGTCGATCCGCAATTGGCAGCAGTTGGCTTCGCGCTGTTCTGCGCCAATGACGATTGCGCCGGTGAGATTATCTATCGCCGCGGATTGACCAAGTCGCGGTTCCTGAAGCTTTACGAAGGAAGTTCGATGGACTGGAATCCGATGCTTGGCGCGATGCCGTACACCTCGGCGCGTCTGCGCAAGCCGATCGAGTTTCCCCCGAGTGGGATGCCGTTTCCCTCGCGCGCCGAGCGCAGTGGCGAGTTTCCCGACCCGCTGTCGAGTTGCCGCGGATATGCGAATCCTGTTGGAGTCCCGATTATTCTGGAGCTTGGCGCTCCGATGCAGGGCGACGAAGTCAAGGTGTCGTCCGGCTCCCTTGATGACGACGGCACGCCTGTCGACACTTGCACCTTCGACGGCAGCTCATATGTGAATCGGGACGGATGGCAGCAAGAACAGATGCGTCGCGGGTTGGGAATTTCCGGCGCGGTGGTGATGATTCCGAAGAATCCGCTGCAGCCGGGCCACACTTACACCGTCAACATTGTCGCGGATTCGCAGCCCTACACGTGGTCCTTCTCGATCGCACCCGACGCGAACTAATCCCACAGCCCTCGGCGCGGGATTTACATCTCGCAGAACATGAGAGCAGACTAGCGGCATCAAGTATTGAAGGAGTTCCGCGATGCCGCAGGCTCGAATTCGCGACCTCAATCTACATTACGACATCTACGGAAGCGGCGACCCGCTGCTGATGATCATGGGACTGGGCGCGAGCTCCGCCGCATGGGATCCCGTGCTGGTCGAGCAGCTGGCGAAGTCGTTCCGCACCATCACATTCGATAATCGCGGCACCGGCCAGAGCGACAAGCCCGACATCCCGTACTCGATGGAGATGTTCGCCGATGATGCGGCGGGCGTGCTCGAGCATCTGGAGATTCCCACCGCCCACATCTTCGGGGTCTCGATGGGCGGCATGATCGCGCAGGAGTTCGCGCTGCGCCACGCGCCGATGACGCATACGGTGACGCTCGGATGCACCACCGCGGGCGGAAATCATTCGGTGCCGCCGCCGCCCGAATCATTGAAGGTGCTGACGGCACCGCGTGAGGGCGTCGCGCCGGAGGAGGTCATTCGCCGCGGATGGCCACTGGGCTATACGCCAGAGTACATCGCGAATCATCGCGACGTGCTGGAAGCGGCGATCCCGCGCCTCCTCAAGCATCCGACGCCGCCGTTCGCCTTCCAGCGTCAGCTCGAAGGAACCTACACACTGCAGACCTGGGATCGATTGCCACAGATCAAGACGCCGACGCTGGTCATCACCGGTGCGAAGGACGTCCTGATACCGGCGAAGAATTCCGAGCTGCTGGCATCGAGGATTCCGGGCGCGAAGCTGCATCTGATTCCAAACGCAGGCCATGCCTTTATGAGCGAGGGCAAAGAGGAATTTCTGCGCGTGTTCGTGCCGTTCGCAAAGGCGCATCCGATCGGGAACTGACACCGTATTCGCGGCGCGCTACGTTGCGACTATTATCGGAGCGTGGCGTCGTTCCAGGAATTCGCTGAAGTTTGCCAATCGCTGAGCCAGACCGGCAGCCGTCTGCAGATGGCGGACTTGGTCGGCGAATTCCTCGCGCGCCTCGACGTCGATGAGGCGGAAATCGCCGCGCGCTTCATGGTAGGCCGTTCGCTCGCGCAGGGCGAAGAAAAGCGGCTGCAAATCAGCGGGCGCGCGATCTGGAAAATCGTCGCCGCGATGGCCGGTGCGGAAGAGCAGGGCGAGGACATTTACAACTCGGCCGAAGACTTCGGCGATGCGATCGGCATGATGCTTAAAATGCGCGCCTCGGAGCCGGAACCCACGCTGACGATTCGCGAGGTCGCATCGAAGTTCGCCGAGATCGCGGATATCGAGGGGCGCAACTCACGCGCGCGCAAACTCGCCGAACTGACCTCGCTCTTCGAACGCGCGACCGCCCTGGAAGGCAAGTATCTCACCAAGGTTCTGATCCGCGAGATGCGTCATGGCATGAGCGAGGGCATCATGCTCGAGGCGATCGCGAAGATGGCGCGGCGTCCGGTCGCGGAGATCCGTCGCGCGCACATGCTCGAAGGCGATCTCGGGCGCGTGGTGCGCGATATGCGCAGCGAATCCGTCGCGTGCATCTGAAGACGACGCTCTCGCGCCGGCGAGCGAACGCGCGCGCGCAATGAAGCCGCTCAAGCCGATGCTCGCGCAACCGGCCGACGAAATCGCCGACGCATTTTCCATCCTCGGCGCAGATTTCGCGCTGGAACACAAACTCGATGGCGCGCGCGTGCAGATTCATCATGCGGCCGACGTGCACGCGTATCTTCTCGCGCCGCCTCAACGAAATCACGCAGAGCCTGCCCGAGGTCGTCGAGCAGATGGCCGCGCTCGGCGATCGCAACGTTATCTTCGACGGCGAGGTGATCGCGATCGATGCGGAAGGCAATACGCTGGCGTTTCAGGAATTAATGCGACGGCTGGGGCGCCGTCGCGAAATCGATCGCGCGCGCGCGGAACTCGCGATTCGGCTGTACCTATTCGATCTGCTCGCGCTCGACGGCGAATTGTGGATCGACAAGCCGTACACCGATCGCATCGCCGCGCTGAGCCGAAGTCGCGCAGGCCGCGGGCATCGAACTGGTTGGCCGCAGCTTTCCCAAGTCATTGGCTGAAGGCGAGGAATTCTATCGCCATGCGATCGAGGCCGGCTTCGAGGGCGTCGTGGCGAAGTCGCTCGCGAGCAAATACACGCCGGGCGCACGCGGCCGTGGATGGCTCAAGATCAAAAACGCGCGCACGCTCGATTTGGTGATCGTCGCGGCGGATTGGGGATACGGACGCCGCAAAGGTTGGCTCTCGAACTATCATCTCGCGGCGCGCGACGAGGCCGGTGGCGGATTCGCCGAAGTCGGCAAGACATTCAAGGGGCTGACTGACGCGCAGTTCGAGGCGATCACGGAACGGCTGCTGGCACTGAAACTCGAGGACGCGCATGGAACCGTGACCGTGCGTCCCGAGGTCGTGGTCGAGGTGGCCTACAGCGATATCCAGCGCAGCCCGCAGTATGCGAGCGGGATGGCGCTGCGCTTCGCGCGCATCATTGCGATCAGGGATGACAAACGCGCGGACGAGGCCGACACCATCGCGACGATGCTGCACGATTACGAGCGCCAGACGGTGAAACCGCTGGCCGCAAAATCCGCCGAAGAGTAGCGCGCGTCAGTGCCCGTTGTCGTGGGCGCCGCTCAAGGCCATCGCGAGCGCTTCGAGTTCGCTCTCGCCGAAATCCTCGAGCAGAAACGTCTCCTCGGATTCGTGCGGCGCGTGGTCCGGATGCTTCTCCCAGACATCGCAGCACCAACAGGTTGCGCTCAACTGGCGGGTTCGTAGAACAAACAGGCTAGCTCCAACAACTTCCACCCGTTCCATGGATCACCTCCAAACATCGAGTGATTCACCATGGCCATCGGTGGCCTTGGTCATTAGAAGGTTAGCACGATGCGAGCAGAATTGCTAATACCTTGCACTTCGCTTTTCCTGCGCTAAAGCGAATATTTAGCGATCGATTGGGTTCGTTTCGTTCTTTCAGTCGCTGGAGATTGGCCGGATGAAAACTCCTTAATTTTCCACCATTTAATGGGTTTGTTTTTCTACTTTCAGCGGCGACAGCGCTGTCCAACTCCTCGTAGGGGCGCGTCGCGAAGTGCCCGCAACGATGCTCCATTTGCGCCGCCCCTAGAATCGACCGCTGCTCGGTAAAAACCCTTGATTTTACTGCATTTAATGGGTTTGTTTTTGCACTTTTCATTTCACGCAATCACCCAAAAACGGCGATGGCGCCCGCGCGAGCGGACGCCACCTCCGGATGATAGCATGCACCGCCTTTTCGTTCACCTTTCTTCATTTGGGGCCCCGGGCCTTCCATGCCTGCATCGCTTGCAGCGTCGTGTCGAATGCGAGGTCGTCCCACGGAATCTCATCGACGCCGAAGTAGCGGATCTCGGTTGCCTCGGGCGTGACGACGGGAGTTTCGGCGCCCGGCCTCGCGACGTATGTCACGACGATGATGGGCGCAGGATCCTGTCGGTCGCCGTAGATTCCCAGCAGCTCGGGCCGCGCGATGGTCATGCCGATTTCCTCGCGCGTCTCACGAATCGCGCATTGCTCCGGCGTCTCGCCCAAATCGACGAAGCCGCCCGGATAGGTCCACTTGCCGCGCGAGGGTTCGAGTCCGCGCCGTATCAGCAGCGCGCGATCGCCATCCGCGATGATGCATCCGGCGACCAGCTTCGGGCCGAGGAAATACACGAATCCGCATTTGATGCAGACCTTGTTCTCCTTGCGATCGGGTTCGACGACGCGCACTTCGAGCGCGCCGCCGCACATCGGACAAAATCGCACATTGCGCGGAAACTCGTGCTGGATTTTGTGATCGGCTTCGACGTTCCCGTGATGATGTCCGTGATGGTTGTGCTTCATCGTCACACCGTGAGCCGGCGCACCAGCGCCTCGCCGATTAGAAGGATCATCGCGGCGACGATCAGATACGCGTCGAGCGATGCGCGTTTTTCAATCGTCGGGCGAGTGACTTCGAGATCCGAGGTCGACGGATTCAGCCGTCCGCCGGTCGCCGATGCGAGCTGTTCGAGCAGGCCGTAGTTGGGCTCGGGGCGCGGCACCTCGGCCGTCACCGAGGGGCTGACGGTATATGCGAGCGGCGGCAGCACCGAGGCTTTCGCATCGGCGGATTTCACCTCGATGTAGTATGTTCCCGGATCCGCGGCGTCGATTGCACCGGCGAGTTCGCCCGGCGCTTCCTCGCCTAGCGTGGTGAGCGTCTTGGTCCCATCAGGACGCGTGACAATCGCCGTCACCAGATGCGATCCGAATCCGGGCTGGTCGCTGTAGTCGGTGAGCTTCACGTGAATCCGCCCGGCCTGATATCCGAGCGCGACGTCGGTCTTCTGTTCCGCCGGGGTCTCGGGCGTCATCCACGCGAGGATGCGATCCCACACCGGCGCGAAGCTGTCGCGCGCGATCCACGGCCCCGACCATCGCCCACTCGCATCGGTGGTGACCGCGAGCGTCTTGCCCGCGTCGTACTTCCAACTCGCGATGAGCGGATCGCGCCGTCCCTGCCGCTCGACGTAGGCGTCGAGCGATGCGCGCGGCTTCAACTCCGTCGCGACATAGCCGAGCAGCGGAGGCAGCGGGCGTCCCGCGTAGTCCTTCAGCACCGCATCGGGCGCCGCAGTATGCGGCGTGAACTGCGTCTCAACCATCGTGACGTCGCCGCCGTGTTGCTTGAAATCCTCGAGGAAGATTTGCGGCAGATTCTTCGCGCTATCGGTCTGAAAATATCCGCCGCCGCCATATTTCGAAACGCCCTGGAGCAGCGAGAAGTCCGCATCCGCGCCGATCGCGATGGTTGAAATCGTCGCGCCGAGATCATGATGCATCGAGGCGACCAGGCTGTAATACATATCGAGCGTGCCGCCAACCTTGCCGTCCGAGAGCACGATCACGTGTTTGATCGGCGCGTCGCTGTCGACCAGCGTGCGCTCCGCCTGCTCCATCGCGGGCATCAGGAAAGTGCGGCCGCGCGCCTTGAGGCGCTCGACCATTTCGTTGAAATAGGGGCGCGACTTGGCGACCGTTTGCAGCGGTACGACCACGAACGGCTGCGAGTCGAAACCGATCACCGCGATAAGATCGTTGTCGTGCAGCGTGCTCATGATTTTTTCCGCGGCAGCGACCGCGAACTTGAGCTTGTCATCGCGGCTCATCGATCCCGATTTGTCGATGACGATGACCAGCGCGCGCTGGCGCTCCTTATGCTCCGGCGGCTTCATCACCACCGGCATAACCCTCGCGATGGGACTGTTCTGATAGCCGCCGAGCCCGAAGCTTTCGTCGCCGCCGGTCATCACCAGCGAGCCGCCGCGCTCGACATAACTGACGAGCGCATTTTGCGCCTGTTCGGAGAGCCTCTCGCGCGGCAAATTGTTGAGGATGATCGCATCGTAGCCGGCGACGCTCCCGTTCCATTCGCCGTTGCTGACCGGCGTCACGGTCGCTTCGAGTCCCATCCGATGAATCACGGTTTCGAGATAGGTCGCGTCCTTTTGATTGTCGGTCAGGACGAGAATTTTTCGTTGCGCGCCGACCCCCACCCATCCTTGCAGCGAATCATCTTCAAGGTAGGTATCCTGCGCGGGATTGTCGGCTTTGAACGTGGCCTTATAGGAATCGAGGCCGGCGTTTTCGGTCTGCACCGGAAAATCGAAACGCTCCGCGCCGGGTTTGAGCGTGACCTTGCGATCGGTGAGCAGCGTGCCGTTGCGATAAATCTCGATCGTGCCGGCCGCCGGAACGCTGTTGAGATTTTCCATCGTGACGCCGAGCGCGAACGGCGCGGACTTCGACAGCGCCGAGGGCAGCGCGAGTCCCGTCATCGCAACGTTGGGCACCGATGCGGCGCCCGGCGGCGTGAACATGAAAAGACGAATGCCGGCTGCGAGCAGCGCGCTAACCGAACGGGTCGCATCGCCGCGATTTTGCCATCCGTCGGTGATGATGACGGCAGGACCGCCCTTCGCGTCAGGATTCGAGGCGAGCGCGGCGAGCGCGTTTTCGAGGTTGGTCGCGCTGGGCGCGCACGTTTTGCATCCGTCGGCGCTTTTCAGCGTCGCGATCGCATCGCTGACCGAAGTCGCGCGATTTTCGGCGCCGAACAGAATCGCGGGATCGCTCGCGCGCAGCTTGAGCTGATTGCCGATGAGATCGGTCTCCCACGCGCGCATCGCCGGCGTGATACTCGCGGAAGCATCGATAACCGCCGGACGCGTCGCTCCTTCGGTGCGCATGATTTTTTCCGGACCCGCCAGCGCGAGCACGAACAGCGCAAGCGCGAGCGCACGCATCAGGGGCGCGAAGATCCTCCCGAAGCTGCGCAATCCGATCAGCGACCAGATCAGCACGATGGCGGGAATCGCGAGAAGATAGAGCGCATCGGGACGCGCGAAGCTGACCTCGCGAAGCATCGTGGCGATGTTCTGCGCGTCCATTACGCCTCGACCGGCATCCGCCGACGCCGGTAGAGCAGCATCGCTTCCAGAGCCAACAACGCGAGTATCGCCGCGAGGACATACGAAGTCAGCGGAGATTTTTCATTGAGCGTTTCGGGCGTCGGCGCGGTCTTCGCGGATTCGATCTTCAGCGGCGGGACGTTCTCGAAATCCGACGTTGTGAGATCACCGAGATTCACCGCGCGTAAAGTTTCGAGGTTGCCGGGACCGATGAGTTTGTAGATTCCTTGCGTCGCGACATCGGTGAACAACGTGCCGGGTTTCGCGACGACATCCTTTCCCGAGGGTAGGACGACATCATGAACGCCGGCCGGCACCAGCCACGGCTCGCCGGTGCGAAAGCCCTGCGAATTGGCGCCGACGCCCGCAAGGTAGCCGAGCGTGTTGAGCGTGAGAATCGACATCGGCAGGTTGCGCTTGCCGAGATAGGGGAACGGATTGAAGCCGGTGGCGACGAAGCGATGACCTTGGCGCTCGCCGTGAAGGAGCAGCGAACCGCCCGCGCCGTCGACCGTCGATTCCATCCACGGATGCGTGCCGAAGACCTCGCCCTCGCGGACGTTGAGCAGGCGAAAGTTGACCGCGTCGCTGAGCGGATCGATCGGACTCCATCGCGCGATCTGCACCGGCGCGACCGCAGCCGTGCTGAAGCCGAATACCGGGTCGCCCGCCGGCGGCATCACCAGCATCGTGTTGACGGTTGGAAGTTCCTTGGGCGCGGAGAATTCGAAAATCGCGAGATCGATGTTGTTCAGGTTGGCAGGCGTGAACGCATCGGGCGACTTGGCCGCGACCGTCACGCCCGGAATCGAATCGAGGCCGCGCGCATCATCAGGATGCGGACTCACGAATAAAATCGACACCGTCTTCACGGAGCCTGCCGTCGCGTACGCGGTGTTGTCGAGCGGGAATCCATCGTTCGGCGCAAGCTCGGCCTTATAGATGTTCGCGGGACCGAGCGACGGAAACTCGACGAGGCCAGTTTCGCGCGGACCGAGGCTGGTCTTCGCGCTGCCGAGCTGCTTCTCGTCGCCGCTCACGGTGACGGTGACCTCGGCTGGCTTCGGGGAGAAATTCGCGACCGTGATTCGCGCGTGCAATGCCTCGGCGCCGAAGGTTTCGCGCCGCAGCATGAAGGAGCCGAGCGCAAAATTATCGATCGGATCCCCGACCGTGATCGCATTGATGCGCGGAGGGGTGGGCGGCGCGAGCGGCCGCGAACTTGCGAAAATCACTTCGCTCACGCGTCCGCTCGATGAGAGTTCGCCGAGCAGATTGGCGATCGCGGCGGCATCGACAGGCGCATCCGAAGCGGTGGCCTGCGCGAGTTGAGAATGCGCTTCAGCGGGCGACAACGACTCCCCACTCACCTGATGCGGCTGCGGCGCAGTGAGGTAGAAGGCGACGGCGCTCGCATCGCTGTTGGAAAGCATCGCGTCGGCTTCGTTGCGCGCCTTCTCAAAGCGCGTCGTTCCTTCGCGCGTGCGCGCCTGCATCGCCGCGGAGTTGTCGAGCACGACCGCGATCGGATTCGAGCGGCGGATGAGATATGGCCGCGCCATCGCGAGCACGGCGAGGCTCAGGATGAGCAGCTCGACAAAAAACGTCCAATCGAATTTCGGCATGCCGCCGAAGCGTTCCTTGCGCATCGCATGGATGGCGCGGAAGGCGAGCACGCTGGAGACGGTAACGCGCGAGGGTCGTTCGCGCGCGAGGTAGGCGAGCACGAGCGCGGGCACCATCGCGAAGAAGATCAGCGCGGAGGGATTCAGGAGGCCCATGACCTAGTCCTCTCCCGTTGACTGTTCCTCCCCCGTTGTTCGGGGGAGGTGGCCCAGCGCGACTTTCGCTATGGCTGCGAGCGAAAGTCGTGATGGGTCGGAGAGGGACCTCAGCTCCGGATTCTGTTCCGGGTCTTTTCTGCGCTCGCTCCCGTTTAGGCCAATGGCGAGCCATCCACGGCGACCAACGTCATCAATAACTGTATGAGCATCCCAACGCAGAGCAGAATCCAGAGCTAAGGTCCCTCTCCGGTTCGTCACGATTTGCGCTCGCAGCCATAGCGAAAATCGCGCCGAACCACCTCCCCCGAACAACGGGGGAGGATCATGAATCAAAGGGGGAGGAAAGAAAAGAGGGGGGCGGAAACTCATCGCACGAGGCCCAGGTCGGCGACCGCTTTCAGGAAAAATTCGTGGAAGTCCTGGTTCGTCGTATGCAGCGCATAATGCATCCCGCGCTTGAGGCAAAACGACTGGATCTCGCGCGTTAGACGCACCAGCGTGCTGCCGATACTGCTCGCGCTCGCGATTGCCGATGGTCACGCGCACCGCCTCGCCCGTTTCCGCATCGACGACTTCAACGTCGCCCTCGAGGCCCTGCCCCGACATCTCGCGCCCGCCGAGGATTTGCACCGCGGTGACATCCATCGTCGCGGCGGTGAAGAGGCCGAGCCCGCGGGTCGCCACGTTCGGCATCATCAGGAAATCCGAGACGACGAAAACTTTTCCCGCGCGCCGCAGTCCGACCAGATCGCGCGCCAGCTCGGAGGCGAAATCAGTCTGGCCCGCCGGCTTCACGCTCTTGAGGCGCTGCGCCAGCTCTACTATGCGATGGCGTCCGACCACGAAGCTGGGCGGCGGACCGATGCCCGCGCCGGCCAGCACCCGAATCATCACGCGGTCGCCCGAGGCCAACGCCACGTATGCGATCGCGAGCGCGGTCGCGACGGCGCGATCGAATTTGCGATCGGCTACCGGAAATCCCATCGACGCGCTCGCATCGATGAAGACGTACGTGAGCAGGTCTTCCTCTTCCTTGAACAGCTTGATGTAAAACTTGTCGGTGCGCCCGTACATCCCCCAGTCGATGTAGCGGAAGTCATCGCCGACCGAGTAGGGACGATAGTCGCTCCACTCCAGCGACGAGCCGCGCTTGGGCGACAGATGCGTACCGCGACCCATGCCGGCGTACTGGCGGCGAGTCTTGATGCGCAACTCTTCCAGCCGCCCGAGGAAGGCGGGCGTAAACTCCTCTGGTAAGCCAAGCATTAGCCGCGCGAGGTCGCAGGCCGCTTGATGCGTTTGGTGACCTGCTCGAGGAGTTGCTCGGTCGAAACGTTTTCCGCCTCGGCCTGGAAATTCCGCAACAAGCGATGACGCAAGGCCGAGAGCACGGTGTCGTCGATGTCCTCGTAGCTGACGCTGACGCGGCCGGCGAGCAGCGCATTGACCTTGCCGCCTAAAATCAGCGCCTGCGCGCCGCGCGGACTCGGGCCGAAGCGTAGGTACTGTGTGATTTCCGGCGAGGCTCCGGCGCTGTTAGGAGTGCATGCGGTGATGAGCGAGATGATGTAGCGCTCGACCGGCTCGGAGACCATTACCTCGCGCACGAGCCTTTTCAGCTCTTCGATTTTTATCGGCGCATCGATCGGATCGAAGCTCGGTTGAATGCGATAGGTCTGCGCGCCCGTCGTACGATTCATGATCTCGCGCAACTCGTCGGGCTTGGGCGAGCCGATCACGACCTTGAACAGGAAGCGATCCATCTGCGCTTCCGGCAGCGGATAAGTTCCTTCGAGTTCGATCGGATTCTGCGTCGCCAGCACGATGTAGGGCGGATCGAGGCGATAGGTTTCGCCGAACACCGTGACCTGGCGCTCCTCCATCGCTTCGAGCACGGCCGACTGCGTCTTGGGCGTCGCGCGATTGATCTCGTCGCCCAGCACCATGTGCGCGAAGATCGGCCCGGGCTTGAAGACGAACTCGCGCTGGCCGTTCGCCTCGGTCAGCACCTGGGTGCCGATGATGTCGGCGGGCATCAGGTCGGGAGTGAACTGGATGCGCTTGAAACTCAGCCCCAGCACCTCGCTGGCGGTTTTCACCATCAGCGTTTTGCCGAGACCGGGCACGCCTTCAATAAGAATATGACCGCCGGCGAACAGCGCGGTGAGAAGTTTCCGCACCACCTCGCGATGGCCGACGATGACTTTGCCGACTTCTTCTTCGGCACGCGCGAAGACGCGCTGGAAATCAGCGACGCGTTGATCGGGCGATTGTTTCGGAGCCGCTCCCATCCGTTGTCCTCTCTACTTTATCAATTACCGAATGAATTGCCGATCTTGCGTTCAGTGGATCAGATCGCGATAGCGCGGCGGCACCAACTGCCTTTCATCGGGAGGCGCGGTATCCGCGGTCGGCGCCAGCGGCGCGTTGGTGTATGCGGTGGTAGCCTTGGGCCGCTCGGTGTCGATTACAGTTTTTCCTTCGTCGCTGGAAGTGGGCGCGGAGGGAATTTTGAAAACCACGTAGCGCGCATCCGTGAGATTGAGGCCCATCCCCTTTTCGCCCGGCTTGAGGAATCGCTCGTAGTTCGCCGCGGTGGGAAATTCGCCCAGATGCGTATCGCCGCCGGTGCCGCCGGACTTGGGCTTCGGTCCCTGTCCATTGGCCATCGGATTGGGCGCGTTTTTGCCCATCTGCGGAACCGGCATCGGCGCGCTGCCCTTCTCATTGGGATTTTTGGTGTTGCCACCTTGCTGATTGGGGTTGTTGCCCGGCATCGGCGCCTGCGCCGTTTTCGCATCGGGCGATGGTTTGTTGGGCGCCTGATTAGCGGCGAGGTCTTCGGTCTGGACCTGCGCCTGTGCCTTCGCCAGTTCGTTCTTCAGCTCGATGCTGTCGGCGGTCCCTTTGTTCTGGCCGTTCTTCTTACCGTTCGCGTTCTGCTGATTCCCGCCGCTGCCTTTGCCCTCGCCTTTTCCCGCACCCTTGCCTTGACCCTGACCCTGGCTCTGGCCGCCTGCGCCCTTGCCTTCGCTGCCGCCCGCCGCGCTCGATGACGATGCTCCCGCGCCCGACCCCTTGCCGTTTGTAGTCGACACCGCCTGATCGCCGGGACTCGATTCCTTCTTCTCGAGCCTCGGCCACAATCGCGTCGATTTCCTTTTCTTTCTCCGCGGGAGGCACGGTGGCATTGGTGAGGTTGATGGCGACGCTCTTAACCTTTTGCGCGAGCTGCTTATCTTCGGGCGTCGTTGCGGACGCATCGATCTTTTCGGCGAGCTTTCGCAACTCGATGGCGGTCTGCTCCAGCGGCGTTGGCATGTGAATGAAGGCGAGCATCGCGAGGCTTGCCGCGATCAAGATTACGGCACTGGGCAGCCACGACTGCTTGATGGGGCCGCCGAGCCCGACCGCGAATTCCTTATCGGGGTCGAATGCACTCAGAAGCGTCATCACGTTGCGCCATAGGACCGGGAAGAGCGACGAGCGCGCCGTCTGCGGTACGCCGGGCCGCGATAGCGCCGCGAGTGTTACCACCTGCTCGTTCGCATGCACACGCTGATCGACCTGGATTGCCGCGCCAACGAAATCATCCGACGCGCGATAGGCGCGCGATCCGAGAAATGCGCCGATCAGTACGATGATGACGCCTGCCGCGAGCATCGCGAGGCGCGCATCGAACATCACCTCGGGCGATATGACGTAGCCCAACCGATTCCACGTCATCGCGCCGATCGCGGGAAGCAACGCGCCGAGTACGATCGCCGTCAGCGCGGGCGCGAGGAAATAGATGGAGGCGCGCATCGCCTCGATGCGCGCGATCCGCTTCCGTGCGGTTGAAATCAGTTCGACGGGATTTATTGCCACATGCCCCAACTATCTCAGGACGCGCGCCGGCTGCGATGGTTTCGCCTCATCATGCCAAACCGTCTTGCGCAGCATCGCGATCGCCCGCTGATGCTCTTCGTACGACTTGGAGAACACATGCGTGCCATCATCGCGCGCGACAAAATACAAATAATCGCTCTTTGCGGGATACAGCGCCGCCTCGATCGATCGCTGACCTGGATTCGCAATCGGTCCGGGCGGAAGTCCCGCGAACGAATAGGTATTGAAGGTTGATGGGACCCGCACCGCGGCTGCCGCAGATTCACTCTCTCCCTCGAAACTATACTCAGCCGTGGGGTCAGATTGAAGCGGCATTCCGAGCCGGATGCGATTGTAAAACACGCTCGCGATGAGCTTGCGCTCGCCGGGAATCTTCGCCTCCTTCTCGACGATCGACGCCATCGTGACCATCTCGCGCGGAGTGAGGCCGAGGTCGAACATCCGCTGCTCGGCCTGTGGCGTCAGCACCTCGAAAAACCGCATCAGCATCGCACTGAGGACATCCTTGACCTTCGCGCGCGGCGAGAATTTGTAAGTCGCCGGAAACAGATATCCCTCGGCGCCAAGCGGCATCAGCCCGAGCGCGCGGATGAGGGGGCCATCGTGCGCAGCATTTTCGAAATCGGGCTGGCATACGAGGCCGGTGGCCGCGACGCGTTCCGCGATTTGATGGATGGTCAATCCCTCGGGAATCGTGATGACGATCGATACGAAATCGCCGTTGACCAGATGACGCATCACATCGGGAATACGTTCCCCTCCCTTGAATTCGTAATCGCCGGGCTGGATGCGACGGGCCGTGCCGGTCAACTCGCCATAGATGAGTAGGGCGGTCGAGCTTCGCACCACGCCGCCATTCTTGAGTCGGCGCGCGATGGCGCGGAACGACTCGCCCTTCTCAATCGAAATCGCACTCGGGGGTGTCAGCTTCGGCGCGGGTGAGACCCACAGATAAAACCATGCGATGACGACGGCGAGAACGAATGCGCCGACAATCGCTATCCCCATTCGAGCTAAGCTGTTCCCCATCAAGCGGCCTGAACCTAATCATAGCCGCGAGGAAGGTCACTTTCAGCCGTGGCAGAGGTGGTCCGCATCGTGCCTACCTATTCCCCGAGGCGCTGACTAATATCCCTCGCGTGGGGAGGGTGTATGAAGTGCGCCGCGTGCGGACAGGATAATCGCGAAGGACGCAAATTCTGCGCGGAGTGTGGTGCTGCGCTCGCCTTGAAGTGCCCACGATGTGGCGCGTCAAACGAGCCGCGCGAGAAGTTTTGCGGCGACTGCGGCGCGGCGTTGGAAGCGCCTGCGGCCGCCCCGGCAAAAGTATCGAATGACAGGTCGATTCGCGTAGCTGAGGCACCCGCTCCCGAAAATCTCGAGGGCGAGCGCAAGACGGTCACCGCGCTCTTCGCCGATATCAAGGGCTCGACCGAAATGATGGAGGATCTCGACCCCGAAAATGCGCGCTCCATCATCGATCCCGCCCTTAAGCTGATGATGGATGCCGCCCATCGCTACGACGGCTACGTCGTGCAGTCGACCGGCGACGGCATCTTCGGACTTTTTGGGGCGCCTCTCGCGCATGAGGACCATCCGCAGCGCGCTTTGTACGCCGCGCTTCGCATGCAGGAAGAGTTGCGGCGCTATTCGGCAAAGGTGGTCGCCGATGGCGGCACTCCCATCCAGAGTCGCATCGGGATCAACACCGGCGAAGTGGTGGTCCGTTCGATCCATACCGGCGCGGGTCACGTCGAGTATACGCCCATCGGGCACATGACCAATCTGGCCTCGCGGATGCAGACCGCCGCGCCGGTCGGCTCGATCGCGGTGACGGAGGCGACCCGTAAGCTGTGCGAAGGCTACTTCATCCTCAAGGCGCTCGGCGCGACCAAGGTCAAAGGTGTGACGGAGCCGGTCAACGTTTACGAAGCCACCGGCCTTGGGCCGCTGCGCACGCGGCTGCAACGCTCGGCGGGGCGCGGGCTCACGAAGTTCGTCGGACGTCAACGCGAGATGGACGCGATGAAGCACGCCGCCGAGCAGGCCAAGGCCGGGCGCGGGCAGATCGTCGCGGCGATGGCCGAGGCCGGGGTGGGCAAGTCGCGGCTGTTCTTCGAGTTCAAGGCCAAGAACCAATCCGGATGGATGGTGCTTGAAACCTTCTCGGTTTCGCACGGTAAGGCGTCAGCATTCCTGCCGGTGCTCGATCTGCTGCATGGTTACTTCAAAATCAGCAGCGATGACGACGCGCGTGCGCGCCGTGAGAAGATCGGCGGCAAAGTGCTGATGCTCGATCGCGCGCAGGAGGACACGCTGCCCTACCTGTTCGCGCTGCTTGGGATCGTCGAGGGCGAGAATCCGCTGGCGCAGATGGATCCGAATGTCCGCAAGCGGCGCACGCTCGATGCCATCAAGCGCATCCTGCTGCGCGAGTCGCTCAACCAGCCGTTGATGGTGATCTTCGAGGACCTGCACTGGATCGACGAGGAGACGCAGGCGCTGTTGAACCTGCTCACCGATTCGATCGCGAACGCCAAGATTCTTTTGTTGGTGAACTATCGCCCGGAATATTCTCATCAGTGGAACAGCAAGACTATCTATACGCAGCTTCGGCTCGACCCGCTCGGCAAGGAGTCGGCCGACGAGATGCTTTCGGCGCTGCTCGGCGACGGCGCGGAGATGGCGCAACTCAAGCGCGTGATCATCGAGAAGACCGAGGGCAACCCATTCTTCATGGAAGAGACGGTCCAGGTCCTTCTCGACGAGGGTTCATTGGTCCGCGACGGCAGCATGACGCGACTCACCCGGCCGCTCGGCGATCTAAAAATTCCTCCCACCGTGCAAGGAATCCTCGCCGCGCGCATCGACAGGCTATCCGCGGAGTCCAAGGACCTGCTGCAAGCGCTGGCCGTCATCGGCAGGGAGTTTTCGCTCTCGTTGATTCGTGCGGTCGTCCCGAAATCCGACGACGAGCTCAACCGGATGCTCAATGACTTGCAGCTCGGCGAGTTCATCTATGAGCAGCCTGCGGTGGGCGATATCGAGTACTCGTTCAAGCACGCCTTGACGCAGGAGGTCGCGTTTGGCTCGGTGCTGAACGAGCGGCGCAAGGAGCTGCACCGACGCACCGCCGCCGCGATCGAGTCTCTCTACGCCGAGCGGCTGGAAGACCGCTACGCCGAGCTGGCCCATCATTATGGCCGTGCTGGCGACGCCGCCAAGGCGGTGCAATACATGGGTCTTGCCGGCGAACAGGCGCTACAGCGATCGGCCTATGCCGAAGCGCTTGCGCATCTGACCGCCGGCCTGGAACTGCTAAAGACTCTGCCCCAGAGTCCGGCCCGCGACGCGCAAGAATTGAAGTTGCAGTTGGAACTGGGCGCGGCCTCACCGCCTGTGTATGGTCCGGCTTCCGATCAAACCGAGGCGGCTTTTTCGCGTGCCTATGAGCTTTGCGTTCGCGACGGCGAGAGTATCGACCTGCTGCGAGCCTTGGCCGGGATCAGACTCGTGCATGGGACGAGGGGTGCGGTCCGCAAAGCGTGCGAAGTTGCTCGAGAGGCTTTGGAAATTGCCCGCAGAATCAACGATCCAATCCAAATTGCGATTACCCAATCCGCTTTAGGCGCTTACACAAGTACGCTGGGGGATCTGCCTCAAGCGCGGCAGATGCTTGAGGAATCGATCGAGCTGATCGCATCGCTTCCGGACGCTCCCAATCTGCAAATCAATCAGGTTCAACTACCGACGATCCTCGGTCGCACGCTGTGGCTGCTTGGCTTCCCGGACCAAGCGCTAAAGCAGATGCGCGAGGCCGAAATCAGGGGTCATCGGAGCTCCAATCCGGTGGCGAAGGCCTTCGGATTTTCGGCTAAAGAAGCCGACATCTGGAGCGGCAATTTTGAGTCGGTTCGAAAAAACGCACGAGCGCTGTTGGAGGCTCCTTGGGCTGCGGAATTGAGCCACTTCCGCGGGGCCTTTGCAGACATCGCTCGCGGCTGGCTGCTGGCCAGGGAAGGAAAGCCCGACGGGATAGCGATTATACGCGACGCGATGGCGAGGTCGGCTGCGACCCGCTTCGGCAGAGACCGCTCGTGGAACGGAGCGATGCTGGCGGAAGCATTCGCGGCCGTAGGCCAAATCGATGAGGCTCTAAGCGCAGTTGACGAGGTATTATCGTTCGCGCAGACCGAAGAGCCTTACTACGAAGCGGAGTCTGAATCGCCTTCGCGGGGAATTTCTGCTGATGCACGATGCCTCGAATGCCGCGCAAGCCGAGCAACTCTTCCGCACAGCGATTGAGATTGCGCGCCGCCAGAAGGCGAAGTCATGGGAACTGCGCGCCACCATGAGCCTCGCGCGATTGCTGGACAAGCAGAGTAAGCGCGTTGAGGCGCCGGCGATGCTCTCCAACATCTACAACTGGTTCACAGAGGGCTTCGACACCGCCGATTTGAAGGACGCCAAGGCGCTGCTCGAGGATGCTCAGCGCGTAGGATCCTCCACAGTCGTTTCTAACAATTAATTTGGTGCGGTCGCTGGCGCGTGCAGGACGCTACTTGCGCTTCTTCGGAGTCACCGTGATTACGCCAAAGAGCCCCGCGCCATATTGCTGGACGAGGTCGGTTTCGCTTACCGGCGACGGTCCAGCCGTGAAGAAGAGGTGATTGCGAGGACCATTCGCCGCGGAGCCATCGCCGAATTGCAAAGCCCATAGTCCGGGAATCGCGAACGGAGTATCGGCGGTGACATCCAGTGTGCCCCGCAGAGCTCCGGTCCTGGGATTGAACCCGTGGATCATCCCGTCATTCAAATTACCGACGAGAAGGGAGTTGCTGAGCGAACCGAAGTTGCCCGGCGCGAGCGCAATACCCCACGGTTGGTTGAGCGTCGGCGAGGTTTCGGTTCCGTCCAGATTGCTGGCAACCAGTCTCTTGCACGGCGGATTCGTGGCGCTCTTGGCCAAGTCGCATACGTCAAGGATGCCGGCGCCATTTCCCATCGGCGGGAGAGGGGCTAACGGCGCGAAGTACGTAACGTAGAGATTTTTCCCTATCGCCTGGATGCCATAGGGCGTGAAGGGACCTTCCGGTCCGCTGGGATCCGGCAAGTTGGAATCGGCGGGGAAGGAACCCACGTAGTTGAACTTCTGGTCGAATACGTCGACGGCAGCATTGGCAGCACCGAATATGTTGGTGGCATATAGATGCGGGTCCCTGGTAGGGCCTGCGAGCGCCAGCCCTTGGTACGAGGTGAACAGGGGCGCAGTACCCTCCAAGGATCGATTAGCCTCGACGACGGACTCCGTGCCGTTGGCTGGGTTCCATGCGACGATCAGCGCGTCTTGCGTGGCGAAGATGAACTGGCTGGCGCCTGCGCCGGTAATCTCGAAGGCTTTCGGATAAGGATTCGCTACTATGCCCGCCGGTCCGCCGCCCCAGCTGCCGTCGCAGGTTCCGGTTCCGGGACCAGTGCAACACGCGTTGGGCGTCATGTCTCCTGTACATGCCGCGTTGGCGCCCCCGATGGCCGATGCGATGTCAGGATTGTTGGGCTCGTCGAGGTCCCCGTCACCCGGGAAAGGACATACTTGGGTGGTTGCGCCGGTGCTCGGATCGGTGACGCACGGAATATCGACCACTAAGGAATTGATCGTGCCGCTTGCAGCATAAAGCGTACTCTTACTGGTGTTCTGGGCGCAGACCCACCATGGGCTCGTCCTGAGCGCGGCCAACCCCCATCCATCAACCAGGTTGGGATCCATGTTCAGAGGTTTGTAGATGCTCGAGTTCGAAACCAAATTGGTCGCGGTATATTGCGCCGATGCATTCCGAGGATAAAGCGCGACCGAACACGCAACTGTCAGAACCATCGCGAAGGTCCAAATCAGATTTTTCATAAACTCCTTATGCCGGCGCTCACAGCGCATTGAGGAAATTGATCAGATCTGTAATCTGCTGCTTCGTGAACATCGGCATTATTTGAAAGATGTGCTCGTAGTGCGTGATGACATCCGTGAGCGTGGCGGCAGAACCATTGTGGAAATACGGCCCTCGCGCCGCCAAGCCGCGCAGCCCCTCGACCTTGACCTTCCCGATGTCCACACATTGGCCGGTGATCAGCGCGCGGCCCGGATCGGTGGTTTGGTAAGTCTGTCCCCGCCAGCGGTCCCGAGGTGCAGGTGATGTTGAAAAGCGGCAAGCCATTCGAGTTGATCACGGAGTCATTTGTCAGGTCGGTGCCGATTTCCATTGTTGCGTCGATCGAACGATTTCCGAAATTTGGGGTGTCATGACAGGTCCCGCAGGTCCCCGGAATGGTTGGCTTCCCGACTACGTCGTTTAGCCCGGCGACACCGAAGATGTTGAATTTAAAGGTGTTGAAGACGATTTCGCCGCGGCCGATCGATTCACGCATCGCATTGGCAGCGCCCCTTCCGGAGAGAGTTTCCCAGGATTTGTAAATGTCGAAGATGTCGGGATTGAATGAGGCGCCTGATGGATCCATTGGATCGTTGCCGAACGGATCATTGATGCCGGTATAAAAGTTCTGCGATGAAAGAGCCTCCGGACCGCCGGAGACCGGAGCTGAGGTCAAGTCGCCGGCCCTTTTGTCCAGCGACTGCGCGGTGAAGGTCCCTGTTTCAAAATCCGTGATCTCCGTAAGTTCCGAGGAAGTCGGGTCGCCGGCGGCCTGCGCGTGGATCAGCGTTGCGTCAGTCGCCTGACTGGTCAGGTTAGGCTCGCGCCCATCGGACATCAGCGTGCTTTCGAAGTTCAGATTGGTGGCAGGAAGCGGGCGCCGATAAACCGATACCGTCCCGGTGGTCGGACTGGTCAGGTTGGTGCACTTGTACGGATCAATGACCGATGTGATTTCAAATTGCGGCGAGGGCGGCATCGGCAGAAAGACTCGAATCAACCCTCGGCCCAGCAACAGCGCGTACGCCTTCCTTTGCTCCGCGCTGGTTTTGACGAGGTCGCTGGAACAGGTCGCGCCATCGACAACGTTGAAGAGCGGATCTTTGCCCTTGGTGGTTTTGAAGCGAGTGGTTGCGTCCGTCGCGCTGAGACCCCATCCGTCCTGCGGCTCATGACAGGTAAAGCAGCTCCGGCCATTGGTACCGAGGCTCTGGAAGAAAGCATTGCTCGAGGTCGTGGTCGCGCCGCCCGGTTGATACGTCTCTACATTTCCAGTCGTGTCCTTGCTGGCGTCGCTCTGCGGAATGGTGGCAGGAATTGTTTGAGCGCCGATGACCGTCGAGGGTTCCACCCCCGTAGCCTCCGCATGCGCGGCCATCGCCCAATCAGGAATTCCGGCCCCCTCGCTCTGCGCCATCGCTATCCGGGAAGCGACCATCACCGTCAGACACATCGCGATACCCACAATGAGTTGCCTGGCGGTTAGCGTGGATAAGAACGCTTCGAACCAATGAATGTGCCGACTCATAGCCACCCCTCGTCCTTGGAAATCCTTCAACGTTGCGCGCGCCGATCCTTCCTCGCTTTGGCGCATCTTCAGAGCAATCGGTCGGGGCGACAATGGACACGGCCTGTACAATTCCTGAACTGTTGCTGTACGGGCTGCGGTCGCGTGCCTATGCACTTCGGGGGCGGGGAAGTACAATTCACGCGCGGTCAAAAATGGCGGGGGAAGCCTTGCAATTCGAGGATTTTTCGCTCGATCGAAGCGCCTATGAGCTCAGGCGCGGCGGGCAGGTCGTGCATCTTCAGCGGCTTCCGTTGGAGCTGCTTTTCCTGCTGGTCGAGCGGCGCGGACAATTGGTTACCCGCGCGGAAATCCTCGAACGCGTATGGGGCAAGGGCGTCTTCGTCGATGTCGACAATGCCATCAATACCGCGATCCGCAAGATCCGGCGCGCGTTGGACGACGATTCTGAGGCGCCGCGATTCGTAATCACGGTGCCCGCCAAGGGCTATCGCTTTGTCGCCCCGCTGATCGAACGCAAATCAGAAGAAAAGCCGCAACACTCGCGGCAACCTCTGCCGGTCAGGTCTTCATCGAGCGCCTTTATCGGACGCGAGCGCGAGATGGCCGAATTGCGCAGCGGTCTCGATGAAGCAGCTTCCGGCCACGGCCGCCTGCACCTGATCGCTGGCGCGCCCGGCGTCGGCAAGACCCGACTCTCATCCGAGCTGGCGAAACTCGCGCATACGTATCCAATGACGGTGCTGGTCGGACATTGCTCCGAGCAGGACGAGGTGGTTCCTTATCTGCCGTTCGTCGAAGTGCTGGAGAGTTGCATCGGCCGGGCCGCAAGCCCAGACCGTCTGCGCGCGATGTTGGAGCACCAGGGACCGGAGTTGTCGCGCATTCTTCCGACGCTTAAGCGCCTGATGCCCGAGCTCGCGCCGCCACTTGACCTGCCGCCAGAGCAGGCGCGCCGTCATTTATTTAACAGCTTTTGCGATTTCGTCGCGCGCATGGCGAAAGAGAATCCGATCCTGCTCATCCTCGAGGATCTCCACTGGGCCGACGCCGCGACGCTGTCGCTGCTGGTTCATCTGGCCAACCGGCTGTCCGATATGCCAGTCGCGATGATCGCGACCTATCGCGACGCCGACGCCGATATTGGTTCAGCTCTCGCCATGACTCTCGACAATTTGATTCGCGGCCGTAACGCGACTCGGCTCAACCTCAAGGGGCTGACGCTTGAACAAGTCGGTCAGATGCTGAAGGGGCTGAGCAACAAGGAACCTCCGCCGGGCATAGTCAATGAAATTTACGCCGAGACGCAGGGAAATCCGTTTTTCGTGGAGGAGCTAACGCGTCATCTTGACGAGGAGAATCGCCTGTACGACGGCTCGGGGGAGTTTCGCGGCGCGCTCAACATCGCCGAATACGAGGTTCCCCAAGGCGTGCGGCTGGTGGTCGGACGGCGTCTGGCCCGCATCGGCGAACCTTCGCAGAAGATGCTCGCGACCGCGGCTGTGATCGGGCGTTCTTTTTCCTTCGAGGTTCTGGAGGCTTCGACCGATGTCGATGGTCTGCTGGAGCGGCTGGAAGAAGCAGAAAAGGCCGGGCTGGTCGCGTCAGACGCCGAAAGTTCCGAGGCGCGCTTTGAATTCTCCCACGAACTTATTCGCCAGACGGTGCTGAGCGCTATATCCGGCGCGCGCCGTCAGCGGCTGCATCTCGAGGTCGCGGAGGCCATCGAGCGGATTTACAGCGACCGGCTGGAAGATCGTAGCAGCGAGCTGGCGCATCATTACAGCGCCGCAGGCAATGCTCCCAAAGCTGTGCAATACCTCATTCGCGCAGGGCACCAGGCCGCCGAGCGCTATGCCCATTTGGAAGCGGTCGCTTTTCTCAACCGCGCTCTGGAACAACTGCAAAAGTTGCCCGACGATGAGAATCGGGTCCGCGAAGAACTGAAGATACAAAGTGGGCTGGTACAAAGCTGGTGGTTCCTGCGCGGCCAGTCGTCGCCGGAGGCGAGCTCGGCAGTGGAGCGGATGCTTGAGCTTTCGCAGCGGCTGGGCGATAAACCGGCGCTTTTCGTGTCACTCAGTCTCACGGTCTCCACGTATGTGGACCGCGACGTACGCAAAGCGCGAGGATTCGCCGAACGCGAGCTTGAGGTGACTGAGCGGCTGGGCCATCCAACGTCACTTGGGTTTGCTCACGCGGGGTTGGGCAGCGTTCTGGTCAATCAGGGTGAGTTCGTAACGGCGCGCGAGCATCTCGAAAAAGGGCTGGCGATGCTCGGGGTCAAGCCGCGTCCGGGTAAACGCGAGAACTGGGAGTCGTGGGCGCAGAGTCCGGGCCTCTCACTCCTTGCACTGGATTTGTGGTTCCTCGGCTATCCCGACCAGGCGCTCGAGTCTCCTTGCGCGCGCATTAGCGGCGACCGAAGGCGATACGGACCCGGTCTCGCGTTCGTCGGGTTGGTTTTACGCTCTGCGCGCGTATGTATGCCTGCGCCATCCGCAAACCCTCGAGGTGGCAGAATCGTTGGTAGCGGTTTTGAACGAACAAAGAATTCCCAATTTGGCGAGCGATGGCTCCGCTCTTTGTGTTATGGGCCGAGGCCGAGCAGGGACGGGCGGTTGAAGCTGTGACAAGATCAACGTCGCCAAAGCCGAAAGCCAGCACGGAAAACCCCCCGCGAGTTGGGTTTCGCTAATGATGGCCGACATGTGCGCCAAGGCGGGAACGTGGCTTTCGGACTCACTCTGGTCAATCGGGGATTGCGCTGTTGCGATGAGACCGGCTTGGTCAGCCATAAGGCAGAGCTGCATCGGCTGAACGGCGAGTTGCTGCTGATGCAGGATCCCGCAAGCGTCGCCGAGGCCGAGAGCAGTTTCCGCAATGCCCTCGATATAGCCCGTGCGCAGCGAGCCAAATCATGGGAGTTGCGCGCCACGATGAGTCTCGCGCGGTTGCTCGCGAAGCAACCTAAGCGCAGGGAGGCGCGCGCGATACTCGCCGACATATACAACTGGTTCAGCGAGGGCTTCGACAGCGCCGATCTGAAAGACGCCAAGGCGCTGCTTGAGGAGCTGAGCAACTAAATGCGCTGCACCAAATGCGGGGCCGAAGGAATTTCGGGCAAGAAGTTTTGCGCTGAATGCGGCGGACCGTTGTCGAACCGCTGTTCCAACTGCGGTTCGGATAGCGCTCCCGGCGCGAGGTTTTGTGCCGATTGCGGTGCGGCGCTCGGCAGCGCCTGCAGCGCTCACAGCGAAGAGATCCGACGAGCCTCGATTCGGATAGCCGAAGCACCGGCCCCTGAGAATCTCGACGGCGAGCGCAAGACGGTCACAGCGCTGTTCGCCGACATCAAGGGATCGATGGATCTGATAGAGGACCTCGATCCCGAGGAAGCGCGCGCGCTCGTCGATCCCGCGCTCAAGCTGATGATCGATGCGGTCCATCACTACGACGGCTACATAGTGCAATCCACCGGCGATGGCATTTTCGCGCTGTTCGGCGCGCCGGTCGCGCATGAAGACCATCCGCAACGCGCGCTATATGCCGCGCTCCGGTATGCAGGAGGAGATGCGCCGCTATTCGGCGACAGCTGCGCGAGGCCGGCAAGCTCCGCTCGAGACGCGGGTCGGCGTAAACACGGGCGAGGTCGTGGTGCGCTCGATCGGGACCGGCGACGGGCACACGGAGTACACGCCGATTGGGCATTCGACCAGTCTCGGCCTCGCGGATGCAGACCCTCGCGCCGACCGGTTCGATCGCGGTGACCGAGCGTGACGCGCAGGCTGTGCGAGGGATACTTCTTTTCAAGCCGCTGGGCCCGACGCGGGTCAAAGGCGTCAGCGAACCGGTCAATGTGTTCGAGGTGACCGGTCTGGGCCCGCTGCGCACGCGCCTGCAGCGTTCGGCGGGACGCGGGTCTGACGAAGTTCGTCGGACGTCAGCGCGAGATGGACGCGCATGAAGCATGCCGCCGAGCAGGCGCACAGCGGGCACGGGCAGATCGTCGCCGCGATGGCGGAGGCCGGGGTCGGCAAGTCGCGCCTGTTCTTCGAGTTCAAGGCGATCTCGCAATCGGGCTGGATGGTGCTGGAGGCATTCTCGGTCTCGCACGGCAAGGCTGCGGCATTCCTGCCGGTGATCGATCTGTTGTGGAGCTATTTCGAGATCAGTTCGCGAGGATGACGAGCGCAAGCGACGCGAGAAGGTCAGCGGGCAGGGTCGCTAACGCTCGATCGGTCGCTGGAGGATGGCACTCCCGTACATGTATCGGGCTGCTCGGCCTGATCGACGAGAACAGCCAGGTCGCGGAGGTCGAGGCGCAAACTCGCAAACGACGCGCACTGGAGGCCATCAAGCGCATCCTGCTGCGCGAGAGCCTCAACCAGCCGCTGATCGTGATTTTCGAAGATTTCACTGGATCGATGAAGAGACCCAGGCATTCCTGAACCTGCTCGCCGACAGCATCGGCACTGCGCGGATTCTGCTGCTGGTGAACTATCGGCCCGAGTACCGCCATGAGTGGGGTCACAAGACTTACTATACGCAGTTGCGGCTCGACCCACTGGGCAAGGAAAGCGCCGACGAGATGCTGGGCGCGCTGCTCGGCGACGGCGCGGAACTGGGTCCGCTGAAGCGGCTCATCATCGAAAAGACCGAGGGCAATCCGTTCTTCATGGAAGAGACGGTGCAGGTGCTGTTGGACGAAGGGGCGCTGGTGCGCAACGGCGCGGTCAAACTCACCGCCCACTGAGCGAGCTGAAGATTCCGCCGACGGTGCAGGCGATTCTCGCCGCGCGCATCGACCGGCTGTCGGCCGGAGCAGAAAGACCTGCTGCAGACGCTTGCCGTGATCGGCACGCGAGTTCAAACTCGGTCTGGTACGCAAAGTCGCAGCGAAGCCGGGAGCCGAGCTGGAGCCGATGCTGTCTGAACTGCAGATCGGCGAGTTCATCTACGAGCAGCCGGCGGTCGGGTGACATTGAGTACATCTTCAAGCACGCGCTGACCCACGACGTTGCGTACAACTCGGTACTGAACGAACGCCGCCGAGTGCTGCACGAGCGAATCGGCGCGGCGTTGGAGTCAATTCATGCCGATGGCCTCGATGACCATGTCCCTGAGCTGGCGCATCACTACATGCGCAGCGGCAATTCGGTAAAGGGGTGGAATATTGCCTGAGAGGCGTCCGGCAGTGCTCTGCCCGCGGTTCATTATGCCGAAGCGGTCGCGCAGTTCGAGACCGGCCTCGAACTGCTGCGGAAGCTCCCGGATGACGACCACCGCGCCGAGCTGGAGTTGGACCTTAGAAACGCAGCCATGAGGGCGCTGTTTACTATCAAGGGCTTCGCCTCGCCTGAACACGAGCAATCGTCAGCACGCACCGCAGAGCTTCGCCAGCGGCTTACGATGAACTTTGAAAAGACCTCGTTCGCGCTCGTTGGAGCCTACTTCGTCACCTCGGCCGTGGCGATGTGCGCAAGACGTGCGAAATATCCGCCGATCTGATTGCACGGGCCGAGGAACACGGGAGCACGGAATATCTTGCAGAGGCGACGAACTGGTTGGCGATCGCGAGGATGGTCTCGGGAGACTTCGAGCTCGCCGCCGAGGGCTTCGAGGGAGCATGGGCACTGCTGGAATCCATCCCGAAGCCGGCAACGGAGCCTGCACGGCAGCCGGCAGGTTTGCGGCATTAGACCGGCTAGGAGGTAAGGCCCTAAACCGCGTCTTCTCGGCACGGAGTCTCTGGTTCCTGGGTTACCCTGATCGCGCACTTGAGCGAGTGGATATCGCGACAACTATCGCGCGCGAAACCGGGTCAAAGGCCGTCATGGAGGTTGTACACGACTTCGCCATCTATATTTATGACCTCCGCCGCGAGCTTGAGCATATGAGGGAAGGGGCGGACGCAATGCTGGCACTATCGACCGAGTCGGGTAACGTCTCTCGCCGCGCGAGAAGCGAGATTTTCCTCGGCTGGGCGCAAGTGCATGGCTGGCGATCTCGACGGCGGCATCGCAGGGATGCAGCACCATCTGGCAGAGATTAGGATCATCGGCACCGAGTTCATCAAATATTTTCCCTACCATATGGCCGCCGCTTTGGGTCAGCTTAGGCGGTTCGATGAGGGTCTTCGCACCATCGACGAGGCATTTCCGTTCTTCGAAAGAACTGGCCAACGGCTTTATGAGGCAGAGGTGCATCGGGTGAAGGGCGAACTGCTGCTGGCGCAGGACGCCTCGAACGCCGCGCAAGCGGCGCAATCCTTCCGCACCGCGATCGAGATTGCGCGCCGACAGAAGGCTAAGTCATGGGAACTGCGAGCGACCACGAGTCTCGCGCGATTACTCGCTAAGCAAGGCAAGCGCGATGAGGCGCGCACGATGCTCGCCGACATCTACAACTGGTTCACCGAAGGCTTCGACACCGCCGATTTGAAAGATGCGAAAGCGCTTCTGACCCAATTGAGCGAATAGCTTTCACATCTATGAAGGTAGTGGCCTCGCCCAACTGCCGTCCCCGTGCAATTCGATGATCTGCTGGTGATACTCGGCAACCGATGCACTGTGGCTGACGCTGATGAAGGTAATTCCCATGCTGCCGAGCAAGTGATAGAGACGCGCCTCGTTCGCCAGGTCGAGCGCGGCGGTAGCTTCATCGAGTAGCGCGTAGCGGGGCCGATTGAGTATCAATCGCGCGAACGAAAGCCGTTGCTGCTCGCCCGGTGACAGCATGTCGCTCCAGTCACGTTCGACATCGAAGCCCCCGGCGCGTTCTGCAAGACCGGCCAGGTTCACTTCTCCAAGCACGCGTTGTATTTCGTCGTCGTCGATGATCGCCGCGCGAGGATAGGAGAGTTGATCTCGGAGCGTGCCGAGAACGATGTACGGCTTCTGCGGCAGGAACATCATCTGCGACAGCTCAGGACGCTCGATACGTCCGCTGCCCGAATCCCATAGCCCCGCGATCGCGCGAAGGATCGAGGTTTTTCCCGCGCCGCTGGGTCCGCGCAGCAGCAATCCCTGTCCGTGCGCAACCTCAAACGACAGATCGCGCATAAGGGTCTGTTTTTCGTCCGGGGTGCGAATGGTGACTGAATCGAGCGCGAGGCGATCGGCCTCGACCATTTCGATTCGTTCGCCGCGCCTGCGTTCTGCGGTAGATGCGGTCGCGACGATTTCGCATTCTTCGCGAAAGGTCGCGAGCCGATTCACCACCGCGCCGTAGCCGGTGAAATCCTGAAGCACATTAACGATAACCGAGAGCGAGCCCTGGATGGTGCCGAACGCGGTCGCCGCCTGAAAAAATTGCCCCATCTGAACCTTGTGCGCGAAATATGCGCTCGCCAGCACCAGAAAGGGCAGCAGCGTAATCGCGTTGTTGTAGGTTGAGGTGACGTAGGCCAGGCGCCGCTGCCACAGGATGAGAAGGTTGAAATTCCGGAACAGCGCCGCGAAGCGATCGACGAGATGCTGCGCCTCCTGCTGCTCGCCCCCGTACATCGCGATTGATTCCGCATTATCACGCACATGGACGAGGCCAAATCGAAAATCGGCCTCATAGCGTTGTTGGGCGAAGTTGATTGGAATCAGCGGCCGGCTAACCCGCACCGAAATGACGGTCCCGATGGCGGAATATCCGAGGCCGACCAGCGCGAGCACTGGAGAGATTGTCCACAAAATAACGAAAAAGACCGCTCCATTAATGATCGAGGTGGTGAATAGGTCCGAATACTCGAGCGCCCCGGCCGTAAAGTCGCGGATATCTTCGCTGATGCGTTGGTCGGGGTTGTCGACGTGGCCTCGCTCCCCGATTCGGTAGTAGGCACGGTTTGCAAATTCCATTGCGACGAACCGATGCGTCATCCATTCGCGCCACAAAATCTTGAGCCGGCTGCTGACCCATGGATAGAAGGCACTGACCGGAGTGGCCACTATCAGCACGCCAAAAACGAAAATCAGATTCCTGCGGAAGCCGGCATAATCCCGCGCCGCCAGCGAATTGGTCACATTGCGTGATACGTAACTCAGCGCCGCGGAGAGGCCTATGCTAAGCAGCGTCAGAACTACCATAATCGCCAGCAACCCCAGCGCGCGCCGTCGCTGCTCGGACACCCAGTAGGGTTTGACGAGCGACCACCACCTCTTCCAGAACACTCGATCGAACTTGTCCATTCGGTCCACCGCAGCGGTCCTCCAATGATGAATGTCTGTAGACACAAGACGCGCGGAAATGACAAGCTCCCGCGCGCTACCGAACGGAGGTAGGTCATGCGATGCCTCGTCAGTCTCGCGTTTGCTGCGCTGCCATACCAACGCACCCATCTCGGGCGCCGTCCCATGCGATTCACGTCCCGACGGACACTAGGGTTGGCGGCTCTATGGCTGCTGCTCTCGGCTACCGCTATGGCGGAGCCGCCGCCGAACACCTACTCAGCGAACAGCGGCGCCATCCCGGGACGATGCGGTGCCACGGTGCCGCCACCGGGCACCATAATCGATGCGCATAATGTAGCTAGCTACGACTGCTACCTTCCCGCTGCGGCAATCGCGGTGGTCAAGCACGGATTCAAAATCCGGATAGTCGCCAATCATAAACTCGATTGGCCACAGGGCTTCAAGGACGCGACCGAGAAATACTCCCCACAGGTCCATCTGGATGCGGAAGGCTATCTTACAGATTACATCGCCGGCATGCCGTTTCCGCTGGTGGAAGTCACTGATCCCAAAGCGGCTATAAAGATCGCGTACAACTGGCACATGGGACCAGTCATGCCGGACGATTTCTCGCTGGCACCGTGGGGCAGCTTTGCCTATTCGGATTCGGGTGCCGCATCTAAGCCAGTGTACAGTGAGCCCGACTTCACATCGGTCTGCGATCAGTTGAACTTCCTTCGCTATGCGCACCGCACCGAGCTTGACCCGCGCCCGACCTTCGGAGCGAACGCCGAGCAGCTCGAATGGAAAATACGCTGCAACCTTTGGAACCAGGAATCCGAAATCCACGGAGGCTCGACCATCTGGCTGCGTTTCCTCGATCCCCATCGCGCAGATGAAAATATTGGCTACTCCCCGAGCACTCGCCGACTCCGCCGGGGAGCAACCCAGCCGCCCTACGTTAATCACATATGTCGCGAGTGCCATCAGCCATATTGGGCGTACGCGCTGCCAAAAACAGAGGCATATTCGTATCGTTTGCTTGGCACCACTCCGATTCTGGGTTGCATGACCACACAGGATGAGCCGGCGGGGTTCGTTGGACGAGATAACGTCACTGAAGGAGACCTGCTCGCCGTCAGCGAGAGAGTAGCGATGGCCGAAGAACCATTTGAGATGCGCAGCGCCTACATAATAGAGATGATTCCCACCAATCCCAGCTTCATGAATCTACGGGCGCTGATATGGATCGATAACGAAACCTACCTCTGGTTGGGCGCCGAGTTTTTCGAATCAGAACTGAAAACCGAGATCCCCGAGCTGCAAGAGATCGCGGTGCCTTTATGGCGCACGCGCCCTGCACCGGAGGGTGGGAATCTGTTCGACCTCGCCGGTTCGTTCTACGTCCCGCTGCCGTATCAGCCGGCGCTCCCGGCACATCACCAGCAGGCAGGATTCGCTCAGGAAAATCCTAAGCGATGGTTTTTCCGATCGGTGGTTCCAAGCCACGGGTCATTCGACCAGAAAATCAACACTGGGTCCTCTGACGAGTCGATATTTAGTCCGCAATCGCTAGGCCATTAAGACTGCGGAACTGCCGCGCGATGCCTCGGGCATAGTCGAACGCCGCCGAAATTCCAGCCCGGAAGGCGAGGTCGGTATTCGGCACGCGGTTTCACTATCTTTACGACCCCCGATACGACTAAGTTGGGCTGGTGGAAGCGTAGCAGTCCGTCCAATGGCCGTGTCAGGCATCGAAGAAAGCAGTTCAGCGCGTAATAGTTTCGTCGGACGCGAGCGCGAGCTCGCCGAACTCATATCGGCGTGTCAGTCCCCTGCCGACAGCGATGCTCATCTGTTCCTGATTTATGGCGAGCCCGGAATCGGCAAGACGCGGCTCGCCGATGAACTAGCTGCGCGCATAAAAGCCGGGGGCCAGCAGGTTCTATGGGGCCGATGCTGGGAGGGCGAAGGCGCGCCCGCATACTGGCCGTGGATTCAGATAATTCGCACCTTTCTCGGCGCGCTTGAGCCCGAACGCCGTCGCAATCTCGCATTGGAGTCAGAGATCGCCTCTGACATCGTCCACGAAGTGGCGCAGATCATCCCGGACCTTCGCCCCGTACACTCGACGCCACCTCCTTCGGTCAGCGACAAGCTGGATCCAAACGCGGCGAATGCGGCGCGCTTTCGGCTCTTCGATGCAGTCACCAACTTCCTCAAGAGCGGGGCCCGTTCGCATCCGATGCTGATCGTGGTCGACGATTTGCAGGACGCCGACGAGGCATCGCTTGCGCTGCTGCGTTTTATGGCGCGCGAGTTAAGAGGCGCGCCAATCTTGATCGTCGCAACCTATCGCGACCTCGAGGTACGGCGCTCGCCGAGCCTGGCCAAGATGATTGCAGAGCTTAGCCGCGAAGCACGCTCGATTCCTGTGGGTGGCCTGAGCGAGTCGGAGGTAACGGAGTTCGTCAAGTTTCGGGCGGGGCAAACGCCGGACCAAGCGCTGGTAGCGAAACTATGCGCTGCTACCAACGGGAATCCGCTGTTTGTGGATGGCATCGTGCGTAATCTAATCGCGGAGGGAGCATTCGAAGCGGCCCGAGCACAGGATCATCCGTTCAAAATTCCCAGCGGCATACGGGAGGCGATCCGCGATCGTCTAGAGAGACTTTCGCCGGAGGCAAACTCGATTCTGGCGGTCGCGGCAGCAATTGGAAACGAGTTTGAATTTAATCTTTGTCAGAGCGTGGCAGATGTTTCCGCCGAGAAGGCACGTAGGCTTTTGGACGAAGCCGCCGCCGCAGGCGCGGTGACGGCGCTCGATCACGGTCGTTATCGCTTCTCTCACGCGTTGGTCCGTGGCGCCGTATACGAGGAACTTGATACCAACCGCCGCGTGCTGATTCACGACACGATCGCTAAGTCTCTGGAGGAGATGTATCAAAAGGATCTCGATCCTCACCTCGCCGAACTTGCGCATCATTTTCGCGAGGCGGGTGTGCCCAAAAAAGCGATCGAATACTTGGGTCGCGCCGGCAACGCCGCCGTCAACGTTTTCGCCTGGACGGACGCCGCGGGGCATTGGGAGGCCGCTCTCGAGCTGGTTAAGAGACACGGTTCAAACCCGCAATGGCGTGCCGAGTTGCTGAGAGGACTGGGGGGCGTTGCGTTCGAAACGGATCACGCGAGGGCAATCCAGTACCTCGAACCAGCAATCGCGCTCTATGAGAGTATCGGGGGTTTCGAGCAGGCGGCACTCATACGTATCAACCTGGGCACAGTCTTCGAGATGCCGGGCCAACCGCTATACAACGCTACCCTGGCGAAGGAGCATTTCAGGCGTGCCGAGTCAGTGCTGGCTAAGGGACCCGAGACGGAGTCGTTGGCTCTGCTATACCACAGGATCGCGGAAGTTGACTCACAAAGGATGGACCTTCTGCAGGGTGCGCTGGCTGCACGGCGCGCCATCGAAATGTCCCAACGCCTAGGCTACAAAGCTCCCTTGGTCGATGCGATGGGGACGTACGCGAAGTGTTTGGTCTTGGGTGGACAACTAAAGGAGGGTTTCGCGCTCTTCGACCAGGCTTGGGAGGTTGCGCTTGCCGCCAACCATGCCGGACTTGCCGTAGCGTGGGCCGCCGGCTGGTTCACCCAAATGTTGGGCGATCCGCGCAGTGCCCGAATATGGTTTGAGTTAGAACGGAACAGACCGATAAACGCACACTCTCCGTTCAGGTTACAACTTTTCTCGTTCCTGTCTGACAATACTTACTTCGACGAGGGGCAGTTAGACGAAGTGCGTCGCAGGATTGGTGCTGAGCACTGGGGAATCCGACATCTGGTGGGTGGCGAATGGGAAATTGTGACAGCTTTGCAGGAGGCTGCGGCCGAACAATCCGAGCGCCTCGGTGATCGAAACGGACGGCTAAATTGGAATATAGGGCTCGGCGGTGCCTATCACCTTCTTGGTGACTACCCTCGCGGCATAGCTCACCTGCAACACGGGCTCGACAATGGCGATCGCGGACCGGTGGTGCTGCACGAAATGCGTGCGCGTCCGTTGTTGGCACGACTCCACGTCTCGATGAACCAACTTGATGCGGCGGCCAAGGAACTAGATCGATGTCATCAGATAGTGGCCGCCGGAGAGGACTGGCGTGGCCTCGCAGGCGACGTTGCACGTGCCGAAGCCGTCGTGGCGGCAGCGCGTGGCGACCTCGATATCGCCGACCGGCAGTTCGAAGCGGCGTTGGCAATCCATCAGAAGTATCATTTGGCCTTGGAGAAACCGGTTACCCAGTGGAATTGGGGACAGGCGCTCGCGGGATTTGGCGATCGCGTAAGGTCGGCGGAAAAGTTCGACGCCGCGGTCGAAATCTATCGCTCTCTGGGAGTCGGCCCCCGTTTTATCGAATTCGTGATCGCAGACAAGGCGCGCATGCTGGGGCCGACGCCGACCCATATCGACTCGGGCGACGCTAAGCAGTCTCACACTGAATCGAAGCTGACCGGGACATTCCGAAGGGAAGGCGAGTTTTGGACCATCAACTACGATGCCACCACGTTCCGACTGAAGGATGCGAAGGGTCTTCGCTACATCGCGTATCTACTCTCGCATCCCGGGAGTCGCGTCCACGTCTATGACCTGATCGAAGCGGTTGAAGGAAGTGCTTCCAACGACAGGATGACGATCGACGCCGAGTCCGAGGATTTGGAAATCGTGCGCGAGATCGACGCCCCCGGGCCAACCATCGATGGTCGAGCGCGCTCCGAATACCGCATCAGACTGCGCGACCTTCAGGCCGAACTTGACGAAGCGGACCGAATGAATGACCTCGGACGCTCGGAACGCCTGCGCACCGAGATCGAGATGGTCGGCCAAGAACTCACCGGCTCATCAGGACTGGGAAGACGTGCGCGCGGCATGTCGCCCAGCGCCGAACGCGCGCGCGGGATGGTTGGCAAGAACATCCGCTCGGTGGTGGATAAAATCCGCCGTGAGCATCTCGCGTTGGGACGTCATTTCTCCTCCGCGATCACCACCGGTTATTTCTGCGCATACGAGCCCGATCCCGACCATCCCATTTCCTGGCAACTCTGATCGGATTTTCGCTTCGCTGCGATTTGTTCCCTCCGATCGCACAATGTTCCCTCCGATTTCCCACCTTATCTGATGAACGTGCCATTGCGGTTTTGTAGGCGCTGATTGATTCCGCGTCGCGGAACCGCTGCGTCTGGGGAGGAAACAGCATGGGTAGTTCGGGATAGCGGGCACCGTCCCGCCGCATCGAAAAGTCAGGCTCGAAGGTCAGGGAACCCGCGCGGTTTCGATGCATTGGTGCGTCCGGGCCTGGGAAAGGTGTAGGCGGCCGCGTCGAGTCAGTTCGCGCGACAAATGTTTGTAACGATCAGGTCGTCACTGGGCGTTTCGTCCTCGCTCCAGTGGGCATGGGGGAGTTTGTGGGCAAAAGGAATTTTCTGTCCCAATGGTGCCTCAGGGTAAGCGTCTACTGCCGGCGAGCTTTTTCAGGCGTGCTCTACGAGCTCATGAAGGCTTCGAGCGCGCGAACTTCTTTGAAGTTCATAGCTGTCCTGCTCGCCATCCTGCTCCCTTGTAGCGTGCTGCTTTACGAAAGCAGTCTTAGAGCTTCGAACGTCATAACCGTCAGCAGTATCAGCGACCCGGCGAGCACCTCGAGCAATGGATTCTGCACTCTGCGCGAGGCGATCGACAATGCAAACGCAGGCTCAGATACCAGTGGCGGTGACTGTACGGCGGGAACCGGCAACGACCTCATCAACTTCAGCGTCAGCGGCCAGATAACGCTCGGCAGCACCCTCCCCTCGATCGCTCATACAGTGACGATAGACGGCACCGGCCAGACCGTAAGTGTGGATGGAGCCGGCATGTACCGGGTATTGGAGGTTGGAGCCGGTGCCACGCTGAACGTCAATAATATGAAGATCGCTGACGGCAACGGCACCAGCTACTCATCACCGTACGGCGGCGGGATCTGGAACTCGGCGGCGAACAGCACGCTGACCGTGACCAATAGCACGCTTTCCTCCAATACCTCGTTCTATGGCGGCGGTATCTTCAACACCGGAGCGCTGAGCGTTACCAACACCACCTTTACCGGGAATTCCGCAGGAAACGTTGGCGGCGCCATCTACGGCTTTGGAGCGCCGGGCGGCAGCAGCACGATGACGATCAGCAACACCACGGTATCGCAAAATGCCTGTGGCGTTTACAACGACGGGGGAACTGCGACCATCACCAGCAGCACTTTCGATCAGAATTCCCGCAATGGCAATGAATGCGATCTTACCAACACCGGCCTGAATGGAACCATGAATGTCACTAACAGCACGTTCTCGGGCGGTGTTGGTAGTGGGGACCAGTTTCTCGCGAATCATAACAACGGCAGCACGACGATCACTAACAGCACCTTTGTCAACAGCAGCGGCGGAGGATCCTTCGCCATCGAGACCAATGGCGGCACCGCCCCTATTACAGTGTCGAACTCAATTTTCAGTGGCTTTGGTCCGACCTGCGAGAGCGCGGTCACCGATGGCGGATACAACATCTCGAGTGACAATTCCTGCGGCTTTGCCACCAGCACCGGCGCTAACGGACAGACCCTGGGAGGTGGCATCAGCAATCCCGGGCTCGATCCGAGCGGATTGCAGTATAACGGCGGACCGACTCAGACCATTGCGCTGGAACCTGGTAGCCCTGCAATCGATGCGATCCCGATCGCGAATTGCCCGGCAACTGACCAGCGTGGCGATCCCCGTCCTGACTATGGAGATGGAGCGGTGATTGCCTGTGACGTTGGTGCGTTCGAGTCAGGACAAGCAACCGTCGTCAATACGCTCCTCGACGAAACCACTCCTGGAGATGGGCTCTGCAGCCTGCGCGAAGCGATCAACAATGCCAACAGCGGAAGTGATACAACCGGCGGTGACTGCTTGGTAACCTCTACCATCAGGTTCAGCGTCAGCGGCCAGATAACGCTCGGCAGCACCCTCCCCTCGATCGCTCATACAGTGACGATAGACGGCACCGGCCAGACCGTAAGTGTGGATGGAGCCGGCATGTACCGGGTATTGGAGGTTGGAGCCGGTGCCACGCTGAACGTCAATAATATGAAGATCGCTGACGGCAACGGCACCAGCTACTCATCACCGTACGGCGGCGGGATCTGGAACTCGGCGGCGAACAGCACGCTGACCGTGACCAATAGCACGCTTTCCTCCAATACCTCGTTCTATGGCGGCGGTATCTTCAACACCGGAGCGCTGAGCGTTACCAACACCACCTTTACCGGGAATTCCGCAGGAAACGTTGGCGGCGCCATCTACGGCTTTGGAGCGCCTGGCGGCAGCAGCACGATGACGATCAGCAACACCACGGTATCGCAAAATGCCTGTGGCGTTTACAACGACGGGGGAACTGCGACCGTCACCGCCAGCACTTTCGATCACAATTCCCGCAATGGTAATGAATGCGACCTCACCAACACCGGCCAGAATGGAACCATGAACGTCACTAACACCACGTTCTCAGGTGGTGTTGGCAGTGGGAACCAGCTTATCGCAAATCATAACAACGGCAGTACGACGATCACCAACAGCACCTTTGTCAACAGCAGCGGCGGAGGATCCTTCGCCATCGAGACCAATGGCGGCACCGCCCCTATCACCGTGTCGAATTCAATTTTCAGCGGCTTTGGTCCGACCTGCCAGAGCGCGGTCACCGATGGCGGATACAACATCTCGAGTGACAATTCCTGCGGCTTTGCCACCAGCACCGGCGCCAACGGACAGACCCTGGGAGACGGCATCACTAATCCAGGGCTCGATCCGAGCGGATTGCAGTATAACGGCGGACCGACCCAGACCATTGCGCTGGAACCCGGTAGCCCTGCAATCGATGCGATCCCGATCGCGAATTGCCCGGCAACTGACCAGCGTGGCGATCCCCGTCCTGATTCCGAAGACAGTCCGGGAAGCGCGTGCGACGTCGGCGCCTTCGAGCTGACCGAAGTTCCAACTCCAACTGCAACTGCCACAGCGACCGCCACGGCAACACCTACTACAACCGTCACAGCGACCGCGACAGCAACTGCAACATTAACTCCAACTGAGACCGCAAGCGCGACAGCAACCGCAACTTCGACGGAAGCAGCGACACCCACGGCGACGGGGTCACCCGTTGCGCCTTTCAGTGTGGGTACAGGAGCCGGCAACAATACTCAGAGCGGCGCCAGCAGCATAGTGTGTGAAGCAGGTTTTGGCCTCCAGCCGGGTGATATGACACTGTTAACAGTCAATATCCTTGGCACAGGCGTTACGATTACCCCGCCTGCAACGAACTTGCCGGGCAGCCCATCCTGGAACCAGATAGGCAGTACTCAGACCGAGGGGAACATCGAGTCGGCTACATACTGGCACTCTATTGGCGCCGGCGACCCTCCATTCTTTCTATTTACTTTTAATTCTTCAGTCAGAGCTTCCTGTTCCGCCATCACATACGCGGCCACCTGCCTTCAGAACCCCGTCCCCTGCGCCAACCCCATCCTGGACAGTACTTTCGGGACCTCAGCAACAAGCGGTAGCGTTGTTACATCCCAAACCAGTGCGGGTGGCGCACCGTCCGGAGAGATCAACGTCGAGTCGCAGGGTCGAGTTGTCGCCGCATTTAATACCAGCGATACAAATTCGATGTTCGGCGGACCCGTTACTAGCTCCCCATTTACTCCGAGCAGCCTCGGAGAAACCCTCGCATTCGAAACCGGTAATTCGGGAGTAAACGGTGGTACATCAATGGCCGATCAGTTGGAGACTTTTACCGGAACAGATGGGCCATTCGCCGGGACGCTTCCGATCGAAAATAACCCGCTTCCGATCGGCTTGAACTCGATCACCTGTTCGTCAGGTACTGCTACCGCTTCCACAAATGGTAGTGGAGACGTTCGACAATACGGACTGACTTCGTTCCCGGCGACTATCGCTGGTAATAGCGTCTCCGCTTTCAACCAAACCTTCACCATAACTCCTGTTAACGCGAGCACCTTTACTTTCCCCTGTGGTGCCGATGCTACGGGAAGTGGCGGCACAGTTACGGACCAGGATCCAGCGACCGGCAACAACATCGAATTCGCCGTCAGCCTTATCCCGAAAGTTGGGTCTGCTGCGAGTGCGACATCGACTCCAACGGCGACCGCTACCGCGACAGCAACCGGAACGCCCACGGCGACCTCGACTGCGACTTCAACTGCGACGCCGACTGTAACTGCGACGGCAACCGCGACGCCTACTGCGACCACGACTGCCACTGCGACAGCTACCGCAACCGCAACCTCCACAGCTACCGCAACCGCAACAGCTACATCGACCGCCACCGCAACGCCTACTGCGACGGCGACCCCAACATTACAACCAAACGTCGTCAACACCCTCAGCGACTCGAGCCCCTCCGGTGATGGACTCTGCAGCTTGCGCGAAGCGATCAACAACGCGAACAGCGGTACAGACACCACTGGCGGAGACTGCCTGATATCGACCACCATCAACTTCAGCGTCAGCGGCACGATCATGCTTGGCAGTTCTCTTCCAGCCATTCAGTCGGCGGTGACGATCGATGGCACCGGACAAAACGTTACTGTTGATGGAGCGGGCGCTTACCAGGTTTTGGCGGTGAATCCTCTCGCAGCGCTGAACCTAACCAATGTGACGATCGCGGACGGCGAAGTGCCCGGTCTTGCTCATGGCGGAGGAATCTTCGTCAGCAACGCTGCAACCCTCAATGTCAACCTCGATACGCTGACCAACAATATCGCCGGCGAAGGAAGCGCGATTTTCAACGATGGCGGAACCGTAACCGTCAACAACAGCACCATCTCGGGCAATAGCCCTGGCGATGGTGCGATCGCTAACGAAGTAGGCGGCAGTCTGCAGGTGAGTAACACTACCTTCACCGGCAACCATGCCAATGCCGCGCGTGGCGGTGCGATCTATCTGACTAGCGGGATAGTGACCGTCAATAACAGCACCTGCGCCAATAACACCGCGAGTTCGGGCGGATGCTTCGACAACGATGGCGGTATTCTTACAGTCACGAACAGCACCTTCTCCGGTAATACCGCAGATGGGGGGACGGTTATTCTGGTGCGCGGTGGATCGAGTACCTTTAGCGGCTCTATCCTGGCGGATAGTTCTGCGATCGGAAACTGCACTGGCTCGGTCATCGATGGAGGATACAATATCTCCAACGATGCATCGTGTAACTTTGCTACTTCGACGGGGGCCAACGCACAGACGTTGGGCGACAACGTTAATCCGTTACTTGATCCTAACGGATTGCAGAACAACGGCGGGCCTACGGAGACTATCGGACTTCAATCTACGAGTCCGGCTATCGACGCGATCCCGCAAGGAAACGCTAACTGCCCCGGCAGCGATCAGCGCGGCGATCAACGTCCTGCGAAGGGATACACTGCTTGCGACGTCGGCGCCTACGAGTTTCAAGGCGGCATAGTAGTCAATACGCTAAGTGACTCGAGCCCCTCGGGTGATGGCTTTTGTAGTCTGCGCGAGGCGATCAACAACGCCAATAATCCCGGGACTGACACCACCGGAGGGGACTGCGCAGTGGCCACAGCCACCGACACGATCACCTTCAGTGTCCGCGGCACGATCACACTGAGCAGCGAACTTCCTGCAATTGCCAACGAGTCGCCGAACGTGTTGACGATCGATGGTACCGAACAGAGCATTACGGTTGACGGCGCCGGCACCTACCAGGTGTTGCTGGTCAACTCGGGTGCATCGCTCAACTTACAGAATCTGACGGTTGCTGACGGTTTTGTAGCCGGATTCGGGCATGGCGGTGGAATTTTCAACAGTGGCGAGCTCCAAATCACCAACGTGTCGATGGTGAACAACGTGGCCGGAGCCGGTGGTGCTGTCTTTAACAACGGTGGGAACCTAACCGTTAGTGCCAGCACGTTCTCCGGTGGTCAAGGTGATGGCGGTGGACTTACAAACTTTAACCGTGGAGTGATGACGGTGACGGGCAGCACGTTCACCGGAAATCGGGCGAGCGCGCAGCGGGGCTCGGCGTTGTTTGTCCAGGATGGGACGGTATCAATTACTAACAGCACCTTCTCGGCCAACTCAGCGATCAACTCTGCTACCGGATGCATTTACAATGATGGCGGAAGCCTGACCATCACTAGCAGCACGGTCTCAGGCAACAACTCCGCATACGGTGGCGGCATCTACACGGACGCCGGGACGACCACCGTCGCCAACTCGATCGTTTCGAACAACTCGTCTGGAAACTGCGGCGGCCCGGTCACGAACGGCAGTTTTAATATCTCGGACGACGGATCGTGCGCTTTCGGCACCAGCACCGGTTCCAACGGGCAAACCTTGGGAGATAACGTCAACCCGTTGCTCGATCCTAACGGACTGCAGAACAATGGCGGGCCGACGTTGACCATCGGACTTCAATCGACCAGCCCGGCGATCGACGCGATTCCGACCGGAAACGCGAATTGCCCCGGAACCGATCAGCGCGGCGCTCCGCGGCCCGCGTCGGGTTATATCGCGTGCGACGTAGGCGCGTTCGAGTACGGCACTTTCCTGGTTCCCACTCCGACGGCAACGTCCACTGCGACTTCAACTGCGACGCCGACTGTAACTGCGACTACCACTGCGACAGCTACAACAACCGCAACCTCCACAGCTACCGCAACCGCAACGGCTACATCGACCGCCACCGCAACGCCCACTGCGACGGCGACCGCAACATTACAACCAAACGTCGTCAACACCCTCAGCGACTCGAGCCCCTCCGGTGATGGGCTTTGCAGCCTGCGCGAAGCGATCAACAACGCGAACAGCGGTACAGACACCACTGGCGGAGACTGCCTTATATCGACCACCATCAACTTCAGCGTCAGCGGCACGATCATGCTTGGCAGTCCGCTTCCTGCAGTCGCCAACACTCTCACTATCGATGGTACGGGCCAGGCCATCACTATAGATGGCGCCAGCTCGTATCAGATTTTGGTGGTCAATGGGGGGGCGACGCTGAACCTGAACGACTTGACGATCGCGCACGGCTATTCCGCCGGTGACGGCGGCGGCATCATCGACAACGGTGCTCTGACAGTCACCAACAGTACCTTCTCCGGTAACATCGCGAGCGGTGACGGCGGCGCGATCAATCTTGAGAACGGTATGCTGACAGTCACCAATAGTATCTTCTCCGGGAACTACGCGAACGACTACGACCAGAGCGGTTTGAGCGGCGGAGGTGCCATAGTTAATAACGGCCCTGCGACCATTTCCAATAGCACCTTCTCCAGCAACACCGCATACAACGGTGGTGCCATAGTAAAAGGCGGTCCGCTGACGATTAGCAACAGCACTTTCTCGGGCAACACGACCCGCGGCTACGGCAACGGCGGCGCCATCGCTGACTACGTCGACGAAAGCGCGCTGACGATTACTGGGAGCACCTTTTCCGGAAATGTCGCGGGAGGAAACGGGGCTGCTGCCGGCGGTCTTTACCTGGTCTACGGTCCGACAACAATCACCAACAGCACCTTCTACGACAACTATGCTTCAGGCTATGATGGGGCTATAGCCTCCGTCTACCAACAAGTCACCATCGAGAACAGCACCTTCGTCGGAAATTCTCAAGGATACGCCGGCTATGGTGTTGTAACTGGCCAATATTACTACATTGTCTTCGTAAACTCGATTCTGGCTGACAACCCCAAAGGCAACTGCCCGTCGGCAAGCGGAAATACCATCGATGGTGGTGGTAACATTTCCAATGATGGCTCATGTCCTTTCGGCACCAGCACCGGCGCAAATGGGCGGACCTTGGGAGACAACGTCAATCCACTGCTCGATCCTAATGGATTACAGAATAACGGTGGGCCTACCCAGACCATAGCGCTTGAAGCGGGTAGCCCGGCTATCGATGCGATTCCGATCGCGAACTGCCCGGCAACCGATCAGCGCGGCGATCCGCGGCCTGGGGCAGGATCCACTGCCTGCGATGTCGGCGCCTACGAGTATCAAGCCACCGTCGTCAACACGCTCAGTGACTCAAGTCCTTCGGGCGATGGGCTTTGCAGCCTACGCGAGGCGATCAATAACGCGAACAGCAGGTCTGATACTACCGGCGGAGACTGCCTGGTAACCTCTAACATCACCTTCAGCGTCAGCGGCACGATCAGCTTGGGCAGTACTCTCCCGGCTATTCAGTCCGACGTGACGATTGATGGTACCGGGCAGACTGTAACCGTTGATGGGGCGCACTCCTACCAGGTGCTGGTAGTGCGGCCGAGCGCCACATTAAATCTCTACCGCATGACTGTTAGCAACGCTAATTCCAATTCCTACTCCGGCTGGGGTGGTGGCATCTACAGCGAAGGCACACTGAACGTTAGCAACTCTACGGTGTCCTCCAGTACCGCGTCCTACGGAGGCGGCATCTTTAATAATAACGGTTCACTTACCGTTACCGACAGCACCATCACCGGCAATTCGGCGGGTTATGGCGGCGGCCTCTACAACTTCGGGTATTCCGCTACCATGACGATGGCCAACAGTACCGTATCGGCTAACAATGCGAGCAGCTATGGCGGCGTATATGACGATGGCGGGAGCGGTACCATCACCAACAGCACTATCTCAGGAAATTCCGGTGGCTTCGTCATTGTCAACAACGGGACACTCACACTCGCTGACACCATACTCGCGAGCAACCGTCCAAATTGCGGTGTCGTGACGGGTACGTTGAACGATGGCGGGTACAACATATCCGATGACAGTACGTGCAATTTTGGCAGCCCCACTGGCGCCAATGGGCAGACGTTGGGCGACAACGTCAATCCGCTACTTGATCCTAACGGACTGCAGAACAATGGCGGGCCGACGCTGACCATCGGACTTCAATCGACCAGCCCGGCGATCGACGCGATTCCGACCGGAAACGCAAATTGCCCAGGAACCGATCAGCGCGGCGCTCCACGGCCAGCGCCGGGATATACCGCATGCAACGTCGGTGCGTTCGAGTACGGCACTTTCCTGGTTCCTACGCCGACCGCGACCGCAACTCCAACCGCTACGGCGACCGCAACCGCCACGGCCACCTCCACCGCAACCGCTACGGCGACCGCAACCGCCACGGCCACCTCCACCGCAACCGCGACGGCGACCGCCACGCAAACGGCCACCGCAACCACGACAGCGACTACAACATCAACGGCAACTGCGACGCCAACCGTTACCGCGACAGCCACGGCCACGTCGACGGCGACCACGACTGCAACTGCGACAGCAACTCCTACTAGCACTGCGACCGCGACGCCTACCGCGACTGCGACGGCGACCATGACTGCAACTGCAACGTCGACTGCGACCGCAACTCCAACCGTGACCCGGACGGCTACAGCCACCCCGACAGCCACAGCGACGCGCACCGCAACTCCGACGAGCACAGCTACTGCGACTGCGACCGCGACCAGGACTGCTACCGCGACTGCGACGGCAACCAGGACTGCTACGGCAACCAGGACTGCTACGGCCACGCCGACGGCGACCGCAACAGCCGTATGCAGCACTACTTACAGCGGGACCTTCAACGGTAACCTGACCATCTCAAGCGGAACTGTCTGCATCTATGGCGGCACGGTTACCGGAAACGTGACCGAGACTGGCGGAACGTTGCTGACCAGCGCCGGTACAGTCAAGGGAAACCTGCAGATTAGCGGCGGAAACTTCTCGATAGGATCGAGCAGCGCTATCAACGGAAACTTGCAGGTCAGTAACCTTCCTGCGAGTGCATTCCAGGATCAGGTCTGCAGCACCATCGTGGGGGCGAACCTCCAGGTGCAGGGTAATGCAGCAGCGATCGCTATCGGTGGGCCGAACTGTGGGGGCGACACTGTTGGCGGCAACATCCTGGTCCAGAGTAATAGTGCGACCACGACGATTTCCGGCGATACTACGAAGGGTAACATCCAGGTCCTCAGCAACACCGGCATGACCTCGGTTACCAGCGACTCGGCGAGCGGCAACATCCAGGTCGAGAACAATGCCGATGTCACCGAGGTGGAGAACAATACGACCGACGCCGATTTGCAGTGCACCGGGAATAACGCCTCGATGGTTGGAGGTCCGAACACGGCCGAGCAATTCCAGGGTCAGTGCTTTTGAGCACTTCCATCGATAGAACACGCTAGAATTAGGGCGGCAGGCGATCCAGAGATTGGATTCGCCTGCCGCCATCCGCACGATAGCGCCTCGCCCACCTTCCCACGACGTAGAATCTTGCCGGTCTATTCGCCACTTGGATCCGCCTAAATGTCGGCTAAGATGGAAGGGTGGTTTCCCTCCGATTCCGACAAGGGCACGGTGTCCAGTAGAAAAAACAAAGCCACTGCGAGTATCGGGGGACGCATTAAAATCGCAAAAACAAAGCCAATAAACCTAATGAATCCCCCCTCCTTCGCTAATCTTTCGCCCCACTATTGTGTCGCTAGCGTGCGGCCCACTTTGACGGGATGTCGATAAATCGAACCATCCTGGTAGTTGGCTATGGCTCCCTGCTCAGCGGCTACGGCCTGATGGCCCAGCGGCGTGGCGGACGTAGCCAGCTCCTCGCGCGCGATGCGTGGCCAGTTATCATCGAGAACGCGATGCGCGGGCTGGCCAAGCCGTCGAGTCATGGCCAGTACCTCGCGATGGATCTGGAGCCTGTCGACCCGACCGAACCCATCAAGGTCCGCATCGCGCGAGGCCGTGGTGACCCGCGCGAGGTCGGCGGACTGCTGCTCGAATTCGATGCCGAATGGGCCGCGCGCATCTCGACGCGCGAGGAGTACGACCCCGCCAACTTTCTTCGCCTGCTCGATCTCGCGGAGCGCGCGGGCCGTCCGCTCGGCGAGTATCTTCTAACCATCGCGCAGGCCGCTGCCTTCAACCTCGATGCGTACCGGCGCGAGCTATACGCAATTCTCGGGTACACCTCGCACGGGTACATCTTTCATCCGATCCCGCTCGATGACGGCCGCGTTGCGATCGCTGCGATCGGTTCCGGCTTCCATTTCAGTGGCCATGCCGAAGTCATCTCGAAGCGTCGCGAATTCAACATGGAGAAGCTGCTTACCTGCGGCGAGGCGCTGGCGCTGACGCATTTGCCGATGGATCGCGAGGGGCAGATCGGTTACTTCGCCGAATGTCTTTTAGGCGGGGTACATGGAGTTGCGGTCGGCGATCTGATGGCGAGCTTCGATGCAAATGCGCAATGGGCGCCCGACCTCGCGCGCCATTTCCATCGCGCCGCGGAGGGCGAGCGTGAGCGCTTCCTGCGTGCGACCTCGCTCGATGAGCGCCGCTACCTCGATCGTTTCGGCGATGAGCCCGCGCCGTCGCTCGCTCCGCTTCTCAAGCTCGCCTCGAATGGACAATGATGTTCGAACGATGAAGTCCGAATTCGCCATCCATGTCGCGAAGGAGAACCTGAAATTCTCGGCGGCGCATTTCATCGCGTACCCGGGCTTTCGCGAATCTCTGCACGGCCACAACTATCAGGTCGGAGTGCGCGTTGAGGGCAAGCTCGCCTCGACCGGATACGTTATCGACTTCGGGCTCATCAAGAAGATCGTCAAATCGATCGTCGACGGCATCGATGAACGCACGATAGTTCCCGCCAATAGCGATTGCCTGAAAATCGATCGTCCCAATGAGCGGCAGGTCCGCGTCCGCTACGAATCCGACGAATTTGTTTTCCCTGCCAATGACGTTGCAATGCTGCCGATCGTACATAGCTCAGCCGAGGAGCTCGCGCGCTACATCTGGAATGAATTGGTTGCGGGACTCAAGGCGGGCGGCGCATCGCGCGAGGCCGAGGTGATCGAAATCTCGGTCGCGGAAGGTCCGGGACAGTCGGCGATCTATCGCCACACGGTTGCCTGAGCCTCCATCCGACGCGGGAAACTCTCTCAATACATCGCACAATGGTTTCATTTGCGCTGAGTTGCGCGATGAAGGTTATTCCTAGGCCTTGGTTATCTGCTCCGGTAAATTCTATGGCAACATGTCGTCATTTCTGTAACATTCTGTGGACTCGCGCAACAATCGCTCACCTGTGTCGCGTCATTTGAGGCGGTTCACCAATGAATTGGCCACGGCTGGCATCGGAAGCCAAAGGCATCAAGCCGGATTTTGCTTTCAATCTGGAAGCGGTCCTTATCGGACAACATCCGACCATCGTGAAGCTGCGTCAGTTGATCGAGCGAGTAGCAGGAACTGAAGCGACCGTGCTGATTTCCGGCGAGAGCGGCACCGGGAAGGAGGTGGTCGCGCGCGGCATCCATACGCTGTCTGCGCGCCGCGATCACAACTTTGTGCCGGTCAATTGCGCGGCAATCCCGCACGATCTCCTCGAATCGGAAATGTTCGGCCACGAGCGCGGCGCATTTACCGGTGCCTCGGGCCATCGCCAGGGTCTCTTCGCGATGGCCAATGGAGGGACGCTGTTTCTCGATGAGATCGGCGAAATGCCTCCCACGCTGCAAGCGAAATTGCTGCGCGTCCTCGAAGATGGCGTGGTGCGGCCAGTCGGTTCCGATCGAGGCTCGCAGGTCAATGCGCGCGTCATCGCGGCGAGCAACAGCGACCTCGCGATGGCGGTCAAGCGGGGCGCTTTTCGCGAGGATCTTTTCTATCGCGTGCAGGTGATTCCGATGACGCTTGCGCCCTTGCGCGAACGCCGTTCCGACATCGGCGTGCTCATCGAGCATTTTCTGCAGAAGGCACACGAGCGGATGCCTGGCCACAACATCACAATCTCGCGCGAAGCGATGGTGCACTTGTGGTCATATGACTGGCCAGGAAACGTGCGCGAACTCGAAAACATGATCGAGCGGCTGCTCATCATTTGCACCGATGATGTCATCGACACGCCGATCCTTCCGCCCAACCTGATCGCGAGCAAGCGCGCAGTGGAATCCCAGATCCCGGAGAAGCTTACCGATGCGGGCCTCGATCTCAACGCGCTGGTCCGCGAGCTCGAAGGAAAGCTCATCAACGAGGCGCTCAAGCAGACCGGCGGCAACAAGCAGGCCGCGGCGAAGCTGCTCGGTCTGAAGCGGACCACCTTCGCGGCCAAGCTGCGCAGATGCGGCGTGATTACCCCCGCATCCAACGGCGACTGACTGGAGACTAAGCCTACATGGACGAACAACCCACGGGCCCGATCGCGCAAATCATGGTCGTCGACGATGACCCCGACACCATCACCGTGCTGGCGCGCTATCTCCAGCGCGAAGGCTTCACGCCAATCGAGGCGATGTCCGGTCCGCAATGCCTCAAGCTGGTCCTGGAGTATAAGGTCGATGTCATCCTGCTCGATCTGATGATGCCCGAGATGGACGGCTTCGAGGTCGTGCGCGCGCTCAAGAGCAATCCCGACACTGCCGAAATTCCGATCATCATGATAACCGCGCGCGACGATATCGAAGCGCGCTCCGAAGGGATGCGGGTTGGCGTCAGCGACTTCCTCGCCAAGCCGGTTTTCCGCAAGCAGCTCGCCAATCGCATCAAGGCGCAGCTCGACACCATCGCCACCGCGCGCTCGATCGAGGACGCGCTCAGCCGCGTCGAAATCGCGAGCGAAGGTTCCGACAAGAAGTAGCCATCGCGCCAGTGGGCGACGCAATATCGGGACGGCATTGCTTGTTTCATTCCCGTAGCACAGACTTCAGTCTGTGATTTTCGAAAAAGACACAGACTGAAGTCTGTGCTACACGCAAACATCAAAATCGGACTTCTCGCGAGCCGGATCAGAGTAAGGAGGCGCGCGCCATGAACGGCGACACCACACGGGGACCATCGCAACCGATTGCCGCTCTGACGTACCTGTTGGGCTTCGTAACGGGGATTATCTTTCTGTATCTGGAGCCCTACAACCAGGATGAGTTCGTCCGCTTTCATGCGCGCCAGTCGATCGGATTTTCGGTGGTATGGTTCGCGACCAACGTCATCTTCGGGGTTTTTCTCGCAGTGCTGCCGCATCAGCTCGGCGGCCTGTTCGGTTTTCTGCAAGGTCTGGTAAATCTGGGCTTCGCGATTTTCTGGCTGTTCCTGATGTACAAGGCGTATAGCGGCGAGCGCTATCGGATCCCGGAGCTCTCTGACGTGATCGATCAAGTCGCCGGCCCCAATTTGTAGCTATTTCGCGTTGTCCTTGCTCGCCGCGAGGATTCCATTTCCGGCTTCCGCGTCCGATGACTCCTCCGCCGACGGCGGCGCAGGCTGGATATTCGCCGGTCCCGCCGCTACCAGCTTGAGGCCCGGCTCGCGCGCGATCGCATCCAGGAGCCGGCGCGCGACCTCATCGGCGGTCTGCAGCGCGGCGCGCGTCTCGGCCGGATAGCGCAGGACGATCAGCAGCCCATCGCGAGTAAGTTGGAGCCGCGCCTGTGGTTTGAACGTATCGATGTTCATGTTGAGCGATTGTTCGGCCGCGATGTACTGGCGCTGGATACTTTCGCGATAGCGCGCGAAGACCTCGTCGACCGCCTCGAGCAGACGCTTTTCCGCGAGCCGATAATCGCAGTCGGGCGAGAGCGTCAGCGTGACCTCATTCCAGACGAAATTGGTGCCCGGAATCTGCTTGAAGAAGTTGCCGCTGGGCTGAAACACGACCGCATTGGAGAAGACCACTACGCGCCCGGTCGGCTGCCGATCATTGCTGTTGCCGTCGAGTTCCATCAGCGACAGCTTCACCAATCCAATGTCGACAACGTCGCCGGTCACGCCCGACACCTGTACGCGATCGCCCACCTTGATGCCGAATTTGCCAATCAGGAAAAAATATCCCGCCAGCGACAGGATCACGTTCTGCAGCGCGACCGCGATGCCGGCCGCCGCGAATCCCATCACCGTCGCGAGCGCACCGATCTCGTTGGCGAAATTGAACAGGATGACGAACGTCACCACGATCGCCAGCATGATCCGCCGCGCCTGCAGGAACTGGTAGCGGCGACGATTGTCTTGCACATAGCGGAAGGTGAACCGCCGCCAGAGCGCGGCTTCCGCGAAAATCGCGATCAACAAAGCGGACAGAATCGCCAGCCTGACGATGAGATGGCGCAGCGTCAGCCTCGATTGGCGCTCAATCGATTGACGCCACCGCTGGAGGTTCGACACATACAGCGTCAGCAGGACTTTTTCCTTGCGCAGCGGAATCGCAGCCGCGGAAACCAGCTTGTGTTCCTCGATAAGGCTCTGGAATGCGTCCTTGCGCCCGCGCAATGCGGCAACGTCGCCGGCGCTCGCCTTCGCAAGCGCGTCACCCCGTTTATCGATATCGCGCAACTCGTCGATCAGCGGCGCCCGAATCCGATCCATCGAAAGGCTAATCGAGTTGGTGAGATCGATGGTGTCGTCGAGCGTGTCGATGTTGCGATTCAGCGTCAGCAGATCTTCGAAAATTCCTGCGAGACCGCCGCCTGCAGCAGGCGATGTTGCCGACGGAGCGGGAGGCGGCTTCGCGTTGCGCTCGGCATCGGGAATCGATTTTTCGAGTTCCTCGATCTGACCGGTCAGTCCGCCGCCGCTGAGCCCGCCCTCCTGATGAAAGTTTCCGCTTTCGAATTGCAGGATGGTGTGGACCGCTTCGCCGCGCGCCTCGGCCAGGTCGAGTTCGCTCTGCGCGGCGGCGATTTGTGAGGCGAGCTCGTTGCGTTTATGGGAACCCGCATTGGCGAGTTCAGCTTGCAACGCATTCAAACGATCCTGCGCGGCCTTGATCTCGGCGTCGGCTTTCGCGGCGCCCGAGGCAAGATCCGCGGTGCCTGCGACCACGGGATGCGTGGCCTGATCGGGCGCTGCGTTTCCCATTGCCGCAAGAATCGCCGCATCGGCCTTGGCGAATTCGAAGGAGAGATTAAGGACCTCGTCGGCCATCTGCCGATCTTCCGCGACGAACAACGTGTCGCCGGGATCGGTGACCAAGCCCTCCTCAACCGAGAGATGGCGATACCATCCGATTACCTGACCCAGGAAGCGGATGACTTCAGGGCCGTCCGGCGGGTGCACGGCGGAGCGGAACACTGCCGTCGGCGCAGGGTTATCAACGGCGCTGGCCGAGGCGGATGGAGTCGGCGCCTGCACGGGCGATGGCGCGGCCGAAGCAGCCGGCGTCGCACCGAGCATGGCCATCAGCGCGCTCGCGATAAATCTTGTCAGGGCGCGCGAGTGGCGCCGGGAGGAGATCGATTCAGGCCAACTCATGATCGAGGCGCAGTCTAGCACCGACTGCCGAAGCGCGCGCGATTGTCGCGACGAAGTGCGGACTCAGATTCTTCCAGAAGACATAAGGGAACTCGACACCCCCGACGAATTTCCCGATGTCGTAAAGGATTGCTTGAGCGCATCGGTCCTGCGCGCGACTACAAGCCAATTAAGCACCGTATCATCGTTCAGTTGACTATGCGCATCCAACCGCAAGGCCAGCCGATTGATCAGTGGAATCATGCCCCGCCGTAGAAAGCGCCGGGTCAGGTGACGCCGATAGCCGCTCGCATATTGATACATCCGCTGCGCCATCATCTGCCCCAAGGTGGCGAAGAATCCTCCACAAGGACGAAATTCCTCGATGGCGAATCCACTGCTTTCCATCATTTGTTTTAGGCCGAATCGGGTGAAGCGGAAATAATCATGCGGCGCCATATGCTCCGGCCAGGTCTGCGGCGCGATCAGCAGTAGTCGTCCGGAGGGCTTCAGGACGCGATTCATCTCGCTCATCGCACGAAAGGGATCTGATACGTGCTCCAGCGTCTGCGTGCTGATGACGCTGTCGAATGACGAACCGCGAAACGGCAGCTCGAGAGCCGACCCCATCACGCTCGGCCGCCCATGAAGCGAGATATCAAGGGTTACGGTTGTTGCACCAGCAGCGAAGAATCCCCGATAGGTCGAGCCGCCGGCACCTACGTCAAGTACGCGCCCGCAAACCAAATGGCCTAGCGCCGCCATTTGTTGAGCCATCAAATCGCGTGCGATCTTGTGATGATCTCGCCAACGTGCCTCTACAACGTCGCGGAATCCTGTTGCCATGCCTCTGATACCGGAGGATCGCGGCTAGGAAACCTTCTTCGCGGTTTTGTTGTTGAACGCGCTGATGCGCTCGCGCATGTCGGGGCCGACGCCAGGGTTCTTATAGACCTCGTATGAGAGGCCGGCGCCGAGCGCCATTCCATCGGTCTCGATGAGCAGGCGCTTGTTCGCGCGATGACTGAACCAGGAATTCGCTAGGATCATGTCGCATAGCGCGCGCAAATCCTTGTCGAAGCTTTCATCGGGGAAGCATACGTTCGCGAGTCCCATCGCTTCCGCCTCCGCGCCCGAGTATGTGCGGCAGGTCAGCATCATCTCGCGCGCCTTCGGAAGCCCCACGCGTCGCGGCAGGCGCTGGCTCATGCCCCAGATCGGAGTGAGCGCCCATCGCGCATGCGTATCGGCGAACTTCGCCGATGCGGCCGCAACAATGAGATCACCGGCCAGTGCGACTTCGAGCGCGCCGGTATAGCAATGACCATGGACCGCGGAAATCACCGGCTGCGGCAGATCGGCGAGGCGCTCGACGGTCTCGGATTGGAAGTTCGGGCGCGGCGGCCGCTCACCTTTGCTGATATCGGCGAGATCGTGACCGGCGGAAAAACATTTGCCGGCGCCGCGCACGACGACCAGCCCGACGCGATCGGTCTCTTTCGCGATCGCGTCGATATGCGCGCGCAGCTCGACGAACATTTCGACATTGATGGAGTTGAGCTTCTCGGGACGATTGAGCGTCAGCGTCGCGAGCCCGTCTCTATCTTCGCGCAGAACCAGACCAGCCATGTTGATGCCTCCGATGGATGATGCGCGATGTTATCACCCATTTCCAAGGGTGAGATATCGGAGTGAGAGCCAAAGGGGGCCGAAGCGCCGCGGCGCAACCGCCCCACGGCGGAGCGAAGCGGAGTCGAGGAAATAACAAGGTAGTTGCGGAGGACGATCGCGCACGGTATCCGTTTCACAGGAGCATTGGTGGGGAAGGCGAGGATTATTCCTGAAGATGGCAGCGCGGCGGTAAAACAGCCGGCGCCGTATTTCGTCTCCGAAGCGCGCGATTTCATCCTCTATAACGGCGACGCGATCGAGTTGCTCCCGCAAATATTTCCGCAAGAATTTTCAGATACGGCGGGCGCATCGTGCGATTTGATCTTCGCCGATCCGCCGTACTTCCTTTCCAACGGCGGCGTCACCTGTCAGTCGGGCAAGATGGTTTCAGTCAACAAGGGCGGATGGGATCGCCTCGAATCCATCGCCGTGATGCATGACTTCAATCGCGCGTGGCTGAATGCTTGCCGCTATGCGCTGCATCCGAATGGCTCGATTTGGGTATCCGGCACGCGCCACGTCATCTATTCGCTCGGCTTCGCGATGCAGCAAATTGGTTTCAAGCTGCTCAACGAAATCACCTGGGAGAAACCGAATCCGCCGCCCAATCTGAGTTGCCGCTACTTCACGCATTCGACCGAAACGATTCTGTGGGCGGCGCGCGATGCCAAGAGCAAGCACAAATTCAACTACAAACTTATGCGGAGCTATGCGAACGATCGGCAGATGAAATCGGTGTGGCAGTTCACCGCGCCGACCGGTGTCGAAAAACAATTCGGTGCGCATCCGACGCAGAAGCCGCTCGCGTTGCTGCAGCGCATCATCGAAGCCTCGACTGACGTGGGCGATTTGGTCGTCGATCCATTCGTCGGAAGCGGCACCACCGGCATCGCGGCCGCGCGGCTGGGACGGCGCTTCATCGGCATCGACACGGAAGCGAGATTCCTCGACCTCGCGATCAAGCGTTATAACGCGTTGCTGAACCATCAACAGGATGCATTGAAGTAGCGATGACGCTCTCGACGTTGCGGGCGCTGATGCTGGTTGCGGCGATCTTTCTTGCCGTGGGATGCGGCGGTTCGATGCCGAGCACCGATTTGCCCAGCGGGCGCGAGGTCGCGCCTGCATTGGAGTTCCCCGAACTGCGCGACTACCGCGGCATCGTCGATTGCAGGATGCGCGCGTCCGGATTCGATCAGAGCAAGCTTGCCGAACTCGCGAGCGCCGCGCAGATCGATTTCATTTTTCTCGGCGACTATGCGCAGAAGTCCGCCGACTTCGGCATCGGCGGCTTCACCAACAACGTGCTCTTCTTCCCCGGCGCGACCTACAGGGTCGGCAACAATGGCGCGGAAATCGTCGCGCTCAACATTCAGCATCCTCTCGACGAGTCGCGCGACCTTATCACGCAGATTCACGATCAGGGGGGCCTCGCGCTCGCGGCAAATCTCGCAGGCTTCAGCTCACCCGACCAGTACGCGCTGGTGGACACCGTCGAGATCTACAATATCGATCGCGCGTGGCGTGCGAGCAGTTCCGCATCGCTTTATCTGCACGCGGTATTCTTCGGCGCGGATCACTTTTTCGCGAACCTCGATAGGGTGCCCGATGATGTCGCCATCTACGATCGCATTTCCGGCGCGCGCGTGGGTCTGGTCGCCGGCGTTGGTGCGGCGCCGAATATGACCGTGATGGGCGCGCATGTCGGCACCTTCGAGCAGATTTTCCAGCTCTACACCACGCATATCATCGCGAGCGAGCGCCAGGCCGATCCGATGATGGATGCGCTTCGGCACGGCCACGCGTACGTCGCATTCGATTTGCTCGGCTACGTGCCGAACTTCATGTTCTTCGCGCAGGATGGGGATCGCAAAGTGATGATGGGCGACGAAATCACGATGACGCCGGGACTAAAACTTAAGGTCGAGATGCCGGCGAACGCCGACAAGGTAGTGATCCTTGGCAACGGCAGCGAGTTCGCATCGGGCGCAAATGTCTCGACATTCGAATATGTGCCGACGGGCGCAGGAGTTTATCGCGTCGAGGCCTACCGCGGCGGCCATCCGTGGATTTATTCGAATCCAATATATGTGAGGTGAAAACAACATATTCGGCGGATCACGATTGCATGAGGATTTCAGACTACAGGTCTTGTGAAACGTTTCTGTAATAGGTATTATATGCTCTGTTATGAGCGCGAAAATCGTTGATTTAAGCACTCGGCCAGATCCGATCGGTCATTTTGTCCGCCTCGGCGGCACCGGGCATCGCCAACTCGAAGCTTTACACGGAAGTGGGAAGCTGCAAATTGATCGCGTCGTTGTCGACGCCGCCTCGTTCAAAGTGCAGAGCGATCTCATCGGCGCTTTGAGGAACTCTGGAACAGAAATCACACTCGACACGAGGATTGCCGAATTGAGCGAGATTGGGAGCTACGTCCAATCAGGTCAGTGGCTCGTTTGTGCCGATCGGTCGCGGCCGATGCGCCCCACTGATTTCTTGCCAAATCAATCGCAGCAGATGGTGGAAGAAATCGCGGCTTTTGCGATTAATAACAAAGTCGACGCCGTATTAGTCCCTTCACATTTCGCGAATGACGTTCGTAATCCCTGGTGGCCGATCGACAAAAGGCTTTGCCAAGACCTTAGGCGAGCCTTGGACGAAATGGGCGGTCGCCACATTCGAACTGATTATTCCTTAATTACAACATACCGATCTGTACGAGAATCTGAGCAACGGCGAGCATTCCTTACCGAACTTCAGGATCTTCCATTCGACAATTTATGGCTCCGGATCTCGGGTTTTGGAGCAGACGCTACGCCTACCGCGGTAAGACGTTATATCTCAGCAGTCGCGGAGTTTCATGCATTAAGGCGCCCCTTGGTCGCAGACCACGTTGGCGGGTTGGCGGGATTGGCAGTGTTGGCGTTCGGAGCAGCCGGAGCGATCGCGCATGGCGTATCCGAAAAGGAACGCTTTGATGTTCGGCGATGGTTGGCTCCAAGAAAGGATGGTGGAGGCGGCCAGAGTGGCCGTGTGTACGTTACGGGACTCGATCGACACTTCAAGATAAAGGAAGCGCGAGCTCTTCTGGATGTTAGAGGAGCGCGTCGGCTGCTCGCCTGCCCTGATCCTAATTGCTGCCCCCTAGGCGTCGAGGACACTTTCAAGAATCCTAAGAACCATTTCATCAATCAGCGAATTTCCCAGGTGACGGATCTGTCGAGAGTGTACGAATCTCGGCGGGTGGAACGGTTTCTCAGGTACCATTTGACGGAGGCGGATCGTTGTGCCCGCCAAGCCACCAGACTCAACCCTGACGATCAACTACTCGCGCGAGTCCTCCGTGAAAATAGCGAGCGGCTGGATGATATGCGGGCTATCTTGGAAGACCTGCAGCAGACAATCGGCAACGATTACTCGAGGTCTCGCGTGCCCCGACGACGCGACGCGCAACGCGCTGTTAGTCGTCAAAACGGCTAGGCTTTCATGTCAAGTGCTGTAGCTAGAATTCTCGACGATCTTGAGGAACGCGGCGGACTCAAAGGCTCCGACGTAGCCAACATCGTCAATACGTCGCGACCGACTGTGTCGCGATGGAAGAGTGGCAAGGCCTCGCCACCGCTTGCAACTCAAGCTATCATCGCCGACCTGCGGTACGTCGTTGATCGCCTGTCGGATTTCTATACGCCTGAAGAGACTCGGCTGTGGCTTCATGCCAAGCACCCGCTCCTTAACAATGAACGCGCGATCGACCTCATCCTCGCAGATCGCACGCAGGAAGTTCTCGCCGTTATTGAGCGCCTCGACTCCGGCACCTATCTATGACGCCGCACGGATATTGAACTTCGATGCCGGGAGTACGGAAGCCGCGCGATCCCGACCTCCTCGACGCGCTCGACGCTTTCGATAGAAGCCACTATGCCGGAGAAACATGGCGGGTTGTTCGCGGCGGCCGCGATCCCCTGCAAGGCAGCGCTTCCGGCGGGCGCTGGGATCCTACATCGTTCGACGTGCTTTACACCTCCCTGGAAGCTGATGGCGCCGTTGCGGAAGTGCACTTTCACCTTTCGCGTCAGCCGGTCTTCCCATCGAAGATCAAGTACGGATTGCATCGCCTTCGAGTTAGGACTTCGAAGACGCTGAGACTTAAGGATATAGACGCGATGATTCCGCTCGGCGTCGATCCCGCCCGATATCGCGAGATCCTCTACCCGCCGACACAGGCAATCGCCGATGCGGCTTACTTCCTGGGTTTCGACAGCATCATCGCGCCGAATGCCCGATGGGCGTGCAACAACTTGATCCTTTTCTCCGACCAGATAGCGCCCGCCAATCTTGAGGTCATCGAGTCGTCGAAAGTTGATTGGACCGAATGGCGGAAGAAGCTGAAATGACGTTAGACAGAATCACAGACTAAGTCTGCGCTACCAAAACAGAGGTTTCGTAATTGCCTACGCGCGCACGCAGGTCAGCGAATGGCCGGTCGCGGATTCGACCCGTACATCGACGATGTTGCCTGCCTCGATGCCCCATGCCGCCGGAAAGGCCGCGGTCTTGAATTGGGGAGTCTTGCCCGCGAGCATTGCCTCGCCACGACGCGCGGGGCCTTCCACGAGGACCGGAAAACTTTGCCCGATGAGCGCGAGGTTGCGGGCGAGCGAGGTCTCCTCTTGTAGGGCGATCACTTCATTCAATCGACGCTGCTTCTCGTCCTCGGAAACCGTGTCGCCAAGTTTGAACGCGCGGGTGTTTTCCCGGATCGAATATTTGAAGGTATAGGCGCCGTCGTAACTCACCGCGCGCATCACCTCGAGCGTGGCGCGAAAGTCCGCATCATCTTCGCCATGAAATCCAACGATGATGTCGGTCGACATCGCGAGGCCCGGGATCGCGTGGCGCAGCTTCGCGACCAGCGCGAGGTATTCATCGACGGTGTAGCCGCGCTCCATCGCGGCGAGTACGCGATCGGATCCCGATTGCAGCGGCAGATGCACGTAGGGCTGCACCTTCGGCTCTGTCGCCATGGCGTCGATGACGGAATCGCTCATGTCGGATGGATGCGGCGACGTGAAGCGGATGCGCTCGATGCCATCGATGCGCGCGATCATCCGAAGCAGCGCGCCGAAGTCCACATCGTCGAAGCGATACGCGTTCACCGTTTGCCCGAGGAGCATCACCTCGCGGACACCTTTATCAACCAGGCCGCGGATTTCGCGGAGCAGATCATTCGGAGGGACACTGCGCTCGCGCCCGCGCACATAGGGCACGACGCAAAATGCGCAGAACTTGTCGCATCCGCGCATCGCGGTGACGTAGGCGCGAACGCCCTCGGCATGCGCGGGAGGAATATCGGCGTAGGTCTCGGCGCGATCGAGGCGCACGTCGACCTGCGGATCGAAGCCGGCCGCGCCGATCATCTCGGGCAGCCGTCGATAGGCGTCGGGACCGGCGACGAGGTCGAGGTACCATGCCTTCTCGACCAGCGCCGCGCGATTGTGTTGCGCCATGCATCCCAGAAGGCCGAGCCGCACTTCTGGTCGCGCGGACTTGTATCGATAGAGATAGCTAAGGCGCCCGAGCACTCGCTCCTCGGCGTGCTCGCGAATGGCGCAGGTGTTCAGCAGAATGACGTCGGCGTCGTCGGGCCGCTCGGCGCTCGCGTAACCGGCGCGGCGCAGCACGGCGGTGACCAATTCGGAATCGGCCACGTTCATTTGGCATCCGTAGGTCTCGAGGTAGACCCGCGGCGCGCGCGCAAGATGACCTTCGATGCTCATGTCGTCAGGAATCTTAGGTGACGCGGGCAACGCGAGACAATCCACTGCGACGCCGCTTGCCGCCCATCTTTCCCGATGATTATTCTTTCGGGGGATGGCTCCGGAACGCAAACCCGCCTTCGAACGGATGGAGGCCTCGCTGCTGGCGTGCCCGAAATGCCGCCGCGCGGTGCAAGTGCGCAAGCGCCTGCTGCTCATCCTGCCCGAGGGCGACAAGTACGAGTACATATGTCCACATTGCGGCTCGACCTGTGGCGACACCATCTTCAAGGAGCCGGGCCGCAAGCTGATTTGAGGCTCAGGTCATTTTAGGATTTCCCTCGACTCCGCTTCGCTACGCCTCGGGAACGCCTGCGGCGCGGCGCTGTGCGGCCCCCTTCGGGTCTCAGGCCGACTAGCGCGACATACTTTGTCATCCCATCGTTTGGAAGGACTCGGGCTCGATTTCGATGAGGATGCGGTCCTCGCCGGGCTGACGGAACGGATAGTCGCGGCCGAGGTACTTGTGCGCCAGCCTGTCGATGTGCGCGTCCGCGCCGTCTTTAGTCACTTTTGCTACTTTGCCGCGCACTTGGACGTATCTATATGGATTCGCCGGGTCCATAATAGAAAGCGCGACCTTTCCGCCTTCCTTGAGCGTCCGGGACTTGACCCGGCCGGTGGCGGTGTTGATGCGGATGCGGTCGCCCTCGGTATCGAACCAGACCGGGGTTACTTGGGGGAACCATCTTTAAGGACTGTGGCGACCGAGGCGAAGGCCTTGGTCTGGTCGGCGAACAGGTCGGCAAACTTGGTTGGAATGTCTTTCATAACAAAAAAAGTAGCCATTGCGAGTAAAGACGCCATGCGCCGCGACGATGGAAATTTGACTCTCGCGGCCCTATCGGTTAATAGCCTTAATGCTGTCTGTATGATCTGTGGGCAGGACCGCGTGTGCTCTTCTCGCGGGATTTTTTGAGGGAGGCTGTGGAAAATGTCGCTTTTTAATTCGAAGGAGCCGGAGAAGAACGTAAAACCTCAATCCGTGCCCACTCCGCAAGTTCAGCCGGTTCAACCTGCGCCTGTCACTTTGCCGGTTTCCGCCGCGGTCGAAGCGAAGCCATCGAACAACAACAACGTCGTAGTGAAGGCAGTTCCGATGCCGGCGCACACCAGCAATTCGACTGCATACCTCGATGCAGGATCGCGCATCAGTGGCAAACTTTATTTCGAAACTGCGGCGCGCATCGACGGTCAGGTTGAAGGCGAGATCAATGCCAAGGACAGCCTTGCGATCGGCGAGAGCGCGGTCGTCGCGGCGCAAATCAAAGCGGATTCAGTTACAGTCGCAGGCAAAGTGAGTGGCGATATCGTCGCGGTTCGTCGCATCGAGATTAGGCCCTCGGCGAAGGTCCTCGGCAACATCACGGCGCCCATCCTGGTCATCAATGAAGGCGCGCTATTCGAGGGCCATTGCGCGATGCAGGCCGAGACTCATGACGAGCGCAAAGTGACCGTCTTCCCCAAGGAGAAGGAGGAGCGCCTAGCCAAGCCGGCCTGAACTGCTGGCCAAGCCGGCCTGAACTGAAGGATCGCATCAGGCGTTTCCGCCCTCCGCGATTTCGCATTAGGATGAGATACTTTTAACCCCGCGCACGGGGGAGACGCCGCACTATGCATATTCCACCGAATTGGGGAATCTTCGGCATCCTGATTGTTTCGTTCCTCGTTTTTTGGTTTATATTCAGCCGGATATTTTTTCGCCCGTTCCTTGATCTGCTGTCCAAACGCGAACAGCGCTTCAAGGATTTGGGCGAGCGCACCGAGCAGTTAATCAAGCAGGCCAAAGCCGCGGAGGACGAGCACGAGCAACGCCTCGCCGCGGTGCGTCACGAGGCTTATGCGAGTCGCGAGGCGCAGCGGCGGCAAGCCGAGTCCGAGGCAAGTGCGATGCTGGAAAGCGCCAAGGCCGATGCGCGGGCGACATTGGAACGCGCGAGCGCCCGCATCGAGGAAGAGCTTCGCGGAGCGGAGCGCCAACTTGATGAGATGGGAAAAAGCCTCGCCGCGGAGCTTGCGCAGCGCGTGCTCGGTCGCCCGCTGAACGGCGCGAATTGATACAGAGAACCTTTTTCGATTGATGAAGCTACTCAATAGAGCACGATTGCTGTGGGCAATGGCCGTGGTCATCGCCGCGCCATCATTCGCCTTCGCTGCCGATGAAGCCGCCAATCCGGGAAGCTGGCTCGGCACGATGTTCTTCGCGATCAACTTCCTGCTATTCATCGGAATTCTGTACTACTTCGCGGGCCCGATGCTGAGAACATTCTTCCGCGATCGCGCGACCGGCATCCGCTCGCAAATCGATCGTCTTAACTCCGCCCTGCAGGAAGCGCAGGATCTCGCCAATCGCGCCGCCTCGCGGATGGCAGGACTGGATCAGGAAGTCGCCGAGCTCAAATCCGAGATCGAGAACGAAACCACGTTCATCGTGAATCGGATTCGCGAGGGCGCGCGGATGACTGCCGAGCGCATTCGCCGCGATACCGAGCTTACCAGCTCAGCCATGACCGACGCGGCGCAACGCCGGGTGCGCCAGCGTCTTGCCGCGACCGCCGCGAGTCTCGCGCGCGAACTCATCGCGAGGAGCTTCGAAGCGTCTGACCAGTCGCGCCTCATCGACAACTTTATGGACAAGATTCGGCATGAGGCGGCGCAATGAAGACCTATCGCGTCGCGAAGCGATACGCGCGCGCCCTACTCGATGTTGCGCCGCGCGACCAGGCAGAGAAGTGGGGCGCGGAGCTGGAGAGGCTCGCCCAAATCGTCGAGGCCCCCGAGCTGATAACGCGCCTCGCCTCGCCCGAACTTTCACAGGAATCGCGCGAACAGGCGATGCAAAAAATCGCCGAGCGGCTCGACCTCAGTTTCCCGCTGCGATCGTTCGCAGTGGTGTTAGCGCGCCACGGCCGCATCGCCGCGATTGGAGCGGTATCGCAGTCGTACCAGGATCTCCTCGACGAGCAGCTGGGCCGCGAGCGTGCGACGCTTACTTTCGCGATGCAGCCAGACGATGGCACCGTGCAGCGTGTCGTGTCAGGACTCGAAGCCATCGCGCATAAAAAAATTATTCCTACAGTCAAAGTCGATCCCGCGCTGCTCGGAGGCGTAACTGCCGAACTGGGCGGCAAGATCTATGACGGCAGTCTCGCAATGCGCCTCGTCGAAGCGCAGCATCGGCTGGCGGGCTAACTAGCGGGCCAAATAGTCAGGAAGCGACCCGGAGAACGGACTCTAAATGGCGGACATTCGACCCTCAGAAATCAGCGAAATCCTCAAGAACGAAATCAAGGGCTTCGAGGGCAGCATCGCGGTGCGCGAGACCGGCCGCGTGCTCTCCTGCGGCGACGGCATCGCGCGCATTTACGGATTGCAGAATGCCGCGCAGAGCGAGCTACTCGAGTTTCCGCATTCGATCATGGGCATGATCCTCAACCTCGAAGAGGATAACGTCGGCGCCGTCTTGTTTGGTGATCCCGAGGCAGTCCGCGAAGGCGATGAGGTAAAGCGTACCGGCAAAATCGCGGAGGTTCCGGTCGGCGATGCGATGCTGGGACGCGTCGTCAACGCGCTGGGTCAGCCGATCGATGGCAAGGGTCCGATCAAGACCAGCGAGACCCGCCGCATCGAGATCAAAGCGCCCGGCATCATGAAGCGTCAGCCGGTTAAGGAGCCGCTTCAGACCGGCATCAAGCCGATCGATGCGATGCTCCAGATTGGTCGCGGACAGCGCGAGCTTATCATCGGCGATCGTCAGACCGGCAAGACCGCTATCGCCATCGATACCATCATCAATCAGCGCGGGCTTAACGTGCAGTGCATATATGTCGCGATCGGGCAGAAGCGTTCGACCGTCGCGCAGTTGGTCGAGACGCTGAACAAGCACGGCGCGATGGAATACACCACCGTAGTTGCCGCGACGGCCTCGGAATCGGCGCCACTGCAGTTCATCGCACCATACAGCGGCGTCACTATCGGCGAGCACTTCCGCGATAACGGCAAGCATGCGTTGCTGGTTTATGATGATCTCTCCAAGCATGCGCAGGCCTACCGGCAGATGTCGCTGCTGTTGCGCCGTCCTCCCGGCCGCGAGGCTTATCCCGGCGACGTTTTCTATCTGCATTCGCGACTCCTGGAGCGCGCTGCAAAGATGAGCGATGAAGAGGGTGGCGGCTCGCTCACCGCGCTGCCGATCATCGAGACTCTGGCCGGCGATGTATCGGCCTACATCCCGACCAACGTCATTTCGATCACCGACGGCCAGATCGTGCTGGACAACGATCTCTTCAACTCCAACATCCGTCCCGCGGTCAACGTGGGTTTGTCGGTCTCGCGTGTCGGCTTCTCGGCCGCGGTGAAAGCGGTCAAGCAGGTCGGCGGCAGTCTCAAGGCCGACCTCGCGCAGTATCGCGAGATGGCGGCATTCGCGCAGTTCGGCTCGGACCTCGATGCGGTGACGCAGCGGATGCTTCATCGCGGCGCACGCTTCACCGAAATGCTGAAGCAGGGTCAGTACGAGCCGCTTCCGATGGAGAAGGAAGTGCTGATCATGCTGGCGGCCAATTCGGGCTATCTCGATGACCTCGAGATTCCTCAGATTAGACCCTTCGAGAAGGGGCTATACGCGTTTTTCGATGCGAAGTATTCCAACCTGTTGGGCGAGATTCGCGACAAAAAGGAGATCAGTGACGATCTTCGCGCCCGGCTGACCAAGGCGCTCGACGAATACAAGCAGCAGTTCGTCGCCGAGCATCTTAGCCAGGACGGCAAGAGCGCGGCGTAGGAAAGAGGTCATCTCCGAGCAATGCCCACCCTCAAGGCAATCCGGCGCAGGATCGCATCGGTAAAGTCCACCCAGCAGATCACGCGCGCGATGAAGCTGGTGGCGGCGGCGCGTCTGCGTCGGGCGCAGGAGGCGTTGCAGAATTCGCTGCCCTACAGCGAAGCGCTGACGCGCGTCGCCGATTCGGTGCTGGGCGCGCAACGCGCCACGCTGGCTCCGGCGGAGGGCTCCGCGAACGCGGCGTTCGTGGTGGTGATATCGTCGGACCGTGGATTATGCGGCGGATACAACGCCAACCTTCTCAAATTTGCCGAGCGCCAAGCCGCGGAGCTTCGCAGCGGCGGACTCGAGGCTCAATTCTTTGTCGTCGGGCGAAAAGGACTGGAACATTTCAGACGCACCAAGGCGCCGATGATCGGCAACTCGATAAACAATCCGCGGATGGCGAACGTCATGCTCGCCCGCGATATCGCGCATCGGATGCTGAGCGCGTACCAGACCGGACAGGCGCGCGAAGTCGGCATCATATACAGTCATTTTCGCTCCGCGATTTCCCAGCAACCTGTTTATGAGCGCCTGTTGCCGATTGCCGGACCTCAGGGCGGTGAGGGCCAGGCCGAAGGCGGTCACGAGAAGCCGGGAGTCGGTTCAACCGATTACCTCGTCGAGCCGAGCCGTGAGCAACTGATTCCGCTGGTGATCAGGACCTACATCGAAGCCGCGGTTTTCCATGCGCTGGTCGAGGCCGAGGCCAGCTTCTTCGGCGCGCAGATGACCTCGATGGACAACGCGACCAACAACGCGACTGAGATGATCCAGTCGCTGACGCTGGAAATGAACCGCGCGCGCCAAGGTATGATTACGCGCGAGCTGATGGATATCGTCGGCGGCGCCGAAGCATTGAAGGGACAGGCATCTTAAGAGAAAATTTCGCGAGAAGATTTCACGAGAACATTCAGGAGAGAATTTCGCCGAGGGAAAACGACGGCATTCTATTTCTATGGCAGAGCAAGCAAGCGGAAACATTAACCAGGTTCTCGGAAACGTCGTCGACGTCGAATTTCGCGGCGGCTCGTTACCGTCCATCCTCAACGCGCTGCACGTCTCGAATCCCGGTATTAGCACCGAGGAATGGAACCTCGTGCTCGAGGTCGCGCAGCACCTCGGCGAGAACACCGTGCGATGCATCGCGATGGACACCACGGATGGCCTCGTGCGCGGGATGGCGGTGCGCGACACCGGCAAGGCGATCGCAGTGCCTGTCGGACCGCAAACGCTAGGCCGCCTGATGAACGTGATCGGTCAGGCGATCGACGGAAAAGGTCCGATCGCCGGTTTGCACACGATGCCGATTCATCGCGACGCGCCTTCCTTCGAAGAACAGACCTCGGAACTGGAAATCCTCGAGACCGGAATCAAAGTTATCGATCTCATTTGCCCTTACGTTCGCGGCGGCAAGATTGGACTCTTCGGCGGTGCGGGCGTCGGCAAGACCGTCACCATCCAGGAGCTAATCAACAACATCGCCAGTCAGCACGGTGGCGTGTCGGTATTCGCCGGCGTCGGCGAACGCTCGCGCGAGGGCAACGATATGTATCGCGAACTCGCGGAATCCGGCGTCCTCGCGAAGACCGCGCTGGTTTACGGCCAGATGAATGAGCCGCCAGGTGCGCGCGCCCGCGTGGCACTGACCGGAGTCACCGTCGCCGAATACTTCCGCGATGAAGAGGGCAAGGACGTGCTGCTCTTCATCGACAATATTTTTCGCTTCGTGCAGGCCAACTCCGAAGTGTCCGCATTGCTCGGACGTTTGCCGAGCGCCGTCGGTTATCAGCCGACGTTGGGCACCGATACCGGAAGTCTGCAGGAGCGCATCACCTCGACCAAGAAGGGCGCGATCACTTCGGTGCAGGCGATCTTCGTGCCCGCCGATGACTATACGGACCCCGCGGTCGCGACGACCTACACGCATCTCGATTCCGTTACCCAACTAGATCGCAAAGTCTACGAGAAAGGCATTTATCCCGCGGTAGATCCGCTCGCGTCGACCTCGCGCATTCTCGATCCGCAAGTGGTTGGTCAGGAGCATTATGATGTCGCGCGCGGAGTGCAGGCGATCCTCCAGCGCTACAAGGACCTGCAAGACATCATCGCGATTCTCGGGATGGACGAACTTTCCGCCGAGGACAAGTTGGTGGTGTCTCGCGCACGCCGCATCGAGCGCTTTCTGAGCCAGGCGTTCTTCGTCGCCGAGGTTTTCACCAACCTTCCGGGCAAGTACGTGCCGCGCATGGAAACGGTGGCGGGTTTCAAGGAAATCCTCGACGGCAAATGCGATGACATGCCGGAGCAGGCGTTCTATCTCGTCGGCAACATCCAGGATGCGCGCGAGAAGGCGGAGCGCCTCGCACGCGGCGAAGCGCGCTGATGGCCGAGACGTTTCACCTGCAACTTGTGACGCCGACCGGCATCGCCTACGAGGGCGAGGTCGAGGAAGTCACCGCGTGGAATCCGATTGGGCAGTTCGGCGTCCTCGCGGACCACATCAATTTCATCACGTCCCTGGTTCCCGGCATCGTCGAGATCAAACTTCCGGGCGGTACGATGCGCTACTACGTCGTCGCGGGCGGTCTCGCGGAAGTGAAAGACGGCAAGATGACCATCCTCGCCGACAGCGCCGAGGAGCCGGGCACCATCGACGTCAGTGCGGTCGAGATCGTCATTCGCGAGACCGAAGGCAAGATCTCGGAGATCAGCATGTACGCCGAAGAGTTCGAGACCACGAACAACGAGCTGATGCTCGCGCGCGCGCGTCATCGCGCAGCGACCGAACTGCGCGCTTCGCACTAAGGCGCGTCCGCGCCACGTCTCGCCGTCTTGCGTTTCCCGTCACGCGGCCATAGACCCGACGTTAACGCTCCAACGCGGAGGAAACTCATATGCCTACTCATCCGACTCGATTCGGATTCCAATCCGGCCAACAGAATGTCACGTGGGAGCGGATGCGCGATTTTTGGCGCAACGCCGACGCGTGGGGATACGATTCCATTTGGGCCTTCGATCACTTCTATCCGATTTTCACGCCCGATCCAGCCGGCCCGTGCATGGAAAACTGGACGCTGCTCAGCGCGCTTAGCCAGCACACCAAACGCGCGCGACTCGGCGCGATGGTCAATAGCAACACCTATCGCAATCCGTGCCTGACCGCGAAAATGGCGGCCACACTCGATCATGTAAGCGGCGGCAGATTGAATTTGGGCCTCGGCGCCGGATGGTACGAGCTGGAGCATCGAAGTTTCGGCATCGATTTCAAAACCCTCGGCGGGCGGCTAAGCGCGCTCGACGAGGCATGCCAGATCATCAAGGGAATGTTCACGCAGGAGAAAACCTCCCTCGACGGCAAGCACTACAAAGTCGTCGATGCGGTCTGTAATCCGAAGCCGATCCAGAAGCCGCACATTCCGATCATGATCGGAGGCCGCGGCGAAAAGCGCCTGCTACAGATTGTCGCGAAACACGCCGATATGTGGAACACAATGTTCGCCAATCCCGCCGAGATGAAGCGGCTCATCGCCGTCATCGAACGCCACGGCGACAGGGTCGGGCGCAACACCGACGAAATCGAGAAAACCCTGATGCTGCCGCTGTGTTACAAATCCTCGAAGGAGCGCGAGCAGATGGTCGCGGGCACGGTCGCGAGCACCGCCGGTATCACGCCCGAGCAGGCGCGCGATCGCATCATGATCGGCGGCAAGGACGAATGCCTCGACAAGGTCGAGCAGTATCGCAAGGTGGGCGTGACGCACTTCATCTTCAGCATGCGATGGCCGGTGATCGTCGATGACGAATTCCAGGCTTTCGCGGAAGAAGTGATCCCCTCGGCGCGGAACTGAATATACGGCGTGCGACGTGGCGTGTAAGATCGCACGATGGAACGAACCGACGATTCCGCGCGCGATCAACTCAGGAGCATCGCGCGCAACGCTATGATCGAGCGAGGACTGTTGCCGGACTATTCGTCCGCAGTGATGACCGAACTGAGGGCAATAACCAAACCTGCCGATGTCGAAACTTCTTTGCGCGATTTGCGCAGTCTTGCCTGGGTATCGATCGACAACGATGACTCGCGCGATCTCGATCAGCTTTCGGTCGCGGTGCCGGTGGATCCGAAGGCGACGAAGGTGCTGGTCGCGATCGCGGACGTTGATGCGATCGTCAAGAAAGGATCGGCCATCGATGGTCACGCTCGGACCAACACCACCTCGGTCTACACGGCGGCAGAAATCTTTTCGATGCTCCCAGAAAAGCTATCGACCGATCTGACCTCGCTCGGCGAGAAGCAGGAGCGGATAGCCATGGTCGTCGAGATGACGGTTGCCCTTGGCAGCGGCGAGGTAATCGCTTCCAATATCTATCGCTCGGCGGTAATGAACCATGCGAAGCTCGCTTACAATGGCGTTGCCGCGTGGCTCGACGGCACCGCGCCATCGCCGGCTCAAGTGGCGTCGGCACCCGAACTGGCCGAGCAGCTCCGAATACAAGATCGAATCGCCCAATCGATGAAGCAGCTTCGCCATGAACACGGCGCGCTGAATCTGGAATCCTCCGAAGCGCGTCCGGTATTCGATGGCGACGTCCTGGCGGATCTGCGCGTCGAGAAGAAGAATCGGGCGGCCGAGCTGATCGAAGAATTCATGATCGCCGCCAACGGCGTGACGGCCAGATTTCTCGAGAGCAAAGGCCTTCCCTCACTGCGGCGCATATTGCGGGTGCCCGAGCGATGGGATCGGATCGTCGAGCTGGCGGCGGGCTATGGCGCGCGATTGCCGTCGCGACCGAATGTCAAGGCGCTCGACATTTTTCTCGTGCAGCAGAGAGACAAGGATGCGGCGCGATTTCCCGATCTATCGCTCGCGGTTATCAAGCTGCTGGGCCGCGGCGAGTACGCGCTCGAGACTCCGGGTCAAACCGTGCAGGGACACTTCGGACTCGCGGTGAAGGACTATACTCACTCGACCGCTCCGAACCGGCGCTATCCCGATATCATTACGCAACGTCTGCTGAAGGCGGCGCTCGATGGTCGTTCTGCACCCTACAGCGTGGACGAGCTTGGGGTGCTCGCGCGGCACTGCACCGACAATGAGGACGCGGCTGCGAAGGTCGAGCGGCAGGTGCAGAAATCCGCCGCGGCACTTCTGCTCGAATCGCGAATCGGCAAGCATTTCGATGCGATCGTAACGGGCGCATCGGCGAAGGGAACCTGGGTGAGAATAGTTGGGCCCGCAACCGAAGGACGGGTTGTACGAGGATATCAGGGTGTCGACGTGGGCGATCGCATTCGCGTCCAACTCGTCGATGTGAACGTGGAGCGGGGCTTCATCGATTTCGCCCGTATCGCTGCATCATGAAAACACGCGTGACGCCGAATCCTCCACTCGCTTACCACGACGAAAGCTTTCTGCGTGAGGAGGACGGCCGCCCGGTTCGCATCCTCGCGGAATATCTGCAGCCGCTGCACAATTTCCAACGCTACGGTGTTTGCGACACGATTGTCTTCTTCGGTTCGGCGCGAATTACTCCTGAAGGCCCGCTCGGCCGTTATTATCAGGAGGCGCGAGAGCTCGCGCGCCTGATAACTACATGGTCGAAAGGACTCACGTCGCATACGCATCGATACATGGTGTGCACCGGAGGAGGCGGGGGAATTATGGAGGCCGCCAATCGCGGAGCTTCGGAGGCTGGCGGGAGGACGATCGGCCTCAACATCGGATTGCCACACGAACAGCGACCGAATCGCTATATCACGCGCGGGCTGTCATTCGAGTTCCATTACTTTTTTATGCGCAAGCTGTGGTTCGCCCATCTGGCGCGCGCGCTGGTCGTATTTCCCGGCGGCTTCGGGACGCTGGACGAGCTATTGGAGATACTGACGCTTCAACAAACCGGAAAGCTGGATCGCCGCATCATGATCCTGCTGTATGGCTCCGAATACTGGAAAGAGATCATCAATTTCGATGCGCTGGTTCGTCACGGGATGATCAGTCCTGAAGACCTTAACCTTTTCCGTTACGCCGACGATCCGAAGACCGCGCTGCGCCTGCTAGAGGATTCGCTTTCAACAGAAGCGGAGGAGCCAACGCCAGCCTTCGCTCATTCGCGAACAGGCCGGCAACAGAGCCGAGTCAATCAAAAATCCAGAAAGCGAGCGCAATGGCAGCGCCGAAGCTAAAGGCGGCAGCCGAGGATCATCAAGTCGCGCTCGATGCCATCCAGTTCCGCGACACATGGAAGATGTGCCCACGTCTCGAATCCGAAGCTTCGAAAGAGCGCGAGGCTTGGCTCGTTGTGCCCGAAGATGAAGCCGAGCAGCGTCTTGAGACCGAACTCCGGTGCGCGACGCATCGCCTCGGCAACGAGTAGCCGCGCATAGCCACGGCGCTGTGCGTCTGGCGCGAGATAGACGCTTAGTTCAGCGGTCGCATGATAGGCCGGGCGTCCATAGAAGGATTGGAAGCTGATCCATCCTTTAACAACGCTGTCATCTTCGATCACCCATAGCGGACGCGAGTTGGTTGAATGCTCGGCGAACCACGCGCGCCGCGAGTCGATGCTTACCGGTTCCAGATCGGCGGTCGCCATTCGTCCGGGAATCGCGGCGTTATAGATCGCAACGACGGCGGCCAGATCGTCGATCGTCGCATCGCGGATGGTCATGTCAGTTGGCCAGCTTGGCGAGCTGGTCGAAAAAATCCGGAAAGGTTTTCGAAACGCACGAAGGGTTCTGGATCCTGACGCCGGGAATTCTCAGCCCGACGACGGAAAACGCCATCGCGATGCGATGGTCGTCGTAGGTCTCGATGCTCGCGCCGCGCAGTCGCGAGGGCAGAATCTCGATCCCATCTTCCAGGTCGTTCACCGTTGCGCCGAGTCTGCGCAACTCCGCGGCAATCGATCGCAGCCGGTCGCTTTCATGATGACGAATGAACTGAACCTTGCGGATGCGCGTGACCGACGTTGCGAACGGTGCGATCGCGGCCAGCGTCGCGACCATGTCCGGCATCCCATTCATCGCGACGTCGACGCCGCGAAGTTGCCCCGCGCCGGTAACTTCGACCGCGTCGCGATCCCACTTCACTCGCGCACCCATCTGCTGCAGCACGGTGAGCAGCGCAGTATCGCCCTGAACCGAATTGGCGCTGAGCCCCTGAAGGATGACCGTCCCGCCGCATAGCGCGGCTGCGGCCGCGAAATAGCTCGCGCTGGACGCGTCGGGTTCGACGACGAAGCGGCGCGCACGATAGGTCTGGCTGCCGGGAATCGTGATGGTGTCGCCGTCGATGTTCCACTTGACGCCCCACGCTTCCATCATGCGCAGCGTCATCTCGATGAACGGTTTTGCCGCGTCGCCCGCGACCTGCAGGCGCAGCCCTTCGGGCCATAACGGCGCCGGCATCACCATCGCGGAAACGAACTGCGACGACATCCGCGCGTCGACATGCGTCGCGCCGCCGCGAAACGGAGTGCGGGAATCGGCGATCACCGGAGGGCATCGATTGTCGCGCTCGCTGTACACCGACGCGCCGAGGCGCTGCATCGCATCGAGCAGCGGACCGATGGGGCGCTCGCGCATGCGCTGATTTCCGTCGATGCGGAATTTGCCCCGCGCGAGAGTGAGGAACGGGATGAGGAAGCGCATCGCAGTGCCGGCGCCGCCGATTGAGAGATCGCATCCCGAGGAGGGAATCCGGCCCCCGAGGCCGTTGACGCTGACTCGTTTCTCACTTTCCTCGATCGCGATTTGAAAACCGAGCTGCTTGAGCGCCTCGAGCATACGAAGCGTGTCGTCACTGAACAGCACGTTTTCGATAACCGAGCGGCCTTCAGCCATCGCGGCGATGAGCAGCGCGCGGTTAGTGATGCTTTTGGATCCCGGCACGGTCACCGTCGCGGAGAGCGGCTTGGTGACCGGGATTATTTCGACTTGTTCCATTCCTGACCGGAGATTATGCGCGGGAAAAAGTCATCTCAAGAGACCCAGTGGGGTGCGCTTTGCGGTTGGTTCTGAGGATGGCGACAGACTGCTATATTCGAGACGGGTTCGACCTCCCAAGGAGTAGCTCATGGCGCGCGGCCACAAGTTCAGCGACCCGCTCGATCAACAAATCTACGACGCTCATCGCCGCTACATCGAGGTGATGGAGGACATCCGGCTGGGCACAATCAACGCCGAGACCAAGGAGAAGTACCTGCGCATCATAAGCACGCTGACGGAGAAGCTTGCGCTGCCGAGCAAACCATTGTCGGAGATCATTGGCGAGATGATGACCGAGGCGGCGCCGTTCCTCTTCCAATCTATGCAGAATCGCTAGGGACGCCTCGTCAGGCCTCGGCTGCGTATGCGCTCTCATTGTGCTGGCTGAGGTCCAGTCCCATATGCTCCTCCTCCTCGTTAACGCGCAGCCCGACTGACGCATCAGTCAGCTTGAGAAGTATCGAGCTGCCGATGAACGAGAAGCCTATCGTCGCCACGACGCCCACCGCCTGGATACCTAACTGACGCGGATTTCCATAGAGCAGGCCATTCGCACCGGCTGGATTCACGATTGCGCTGGCGAACAGTCCCGTTGCGAGCGCGCCGAAGATCCCGCCCACCGCATGAACGCCGACCACATCGAGTGCGTCGTCATAGCCGAAGCGCGGCTTCATCCGCACTGCTGAGAAGCAGATCACTCCCGCAGCGAGTCCGATGATGATGGCAGATCCCGGCGCGACGAATCCCGATGCGGGCGTGATGGCGACCAGTCCCGCGACCGCGCCGCTGGCGGCGCCGAGGACCGTTGGCTTGCCGGTCGCGCTCCATTCGGCGGCCATCCATCCGAGTGCCGCGGACGCCGCGCCGAGATGCGTCGCGACGAACGCCGATACCGCGAGGCCATTGGCCGCCAGCGCGCTGCCCGCGTTGAAACCGAACCATCCGACCCATAGCAAGCCCGCGCCGGTGACGCTGAGCACCACGTTATGCGGCGGCATGTGCTCGCGCGGATATCCCATTCGGCGTCCGAGGAATAGTGCAGCCGCCAGCGCGGCGGTTCCAGAAGAAATGTGAACGACCGTTCCACCTGCGAAATCGAGCGCGCCGAGTTGATGGAGCCATCCGCCGACGCCCCATACCCAATGCGCGAGCGGATTGTAGATGAGAATCGACCACAGCACGGTGAACATCAGAAAGCCGCGAAACGACATCCGCTCCGCGATCGCGCCGGTAATCAGCGCAGGTGTGATGATCGCGAACATGCATTGATAGATCATGTAGGCCTGATGAGGCACCGTCGCCGAGTAGGCGGCGAACGGTTCCGATGCGCTCACGCCCGCGAGCCCGAGCCACGCGAATCCGCCGATGAACGAATTGCCCGGCGCGAACGCAAGGCTGTAACCGAACAACACCCATTCGATAGAGACCACGCCTGCAAGAATGAAGCTCTGCATCAGCGTCGAGAGCACGTTCTTGCGCCGCACCAGCCCGCCATAGAAAAGTGCGAGGCCGGGAGTAGTCATCATCAGAACGAGCGCGGAAGAAGTGAGGAGCCATGAGACGTTGGCGCCGTTGACTTGTGGCGCGGCGTCCGCAGCCCATGCGATCGATGCGGGCAAAATTGGCGTGAGCGCAATTACTGCGGCAAACGAGTAACGCGCTCGACGGCCGGTTAGCTTCCCACCCATGAGACGATAACCTCCGGAGCATGCCGGACGCATTTCACGTCCGGAATCTAATCCGCGCTATGGTGCCATAGCTCCAAGGCAACTGCCATTTCAAAAAGCAATGAAGCGATGATTCGTCCGTCAAAAAAAAGAGGGCGACCGAAGCCGCCCTCAATGCGAAATCTGTTTGGCCCGGGACTATCCCTTGGGGAGTCCCAAAATTCGCTCGCCGATCATGTTGCGCTGAACCGCCGACGTACCGCCCGCGATGGTCATCGATTCGCTGGCGAGAATCCGTCGCAGCCAATCGCCATCGGGTGCGAACGGCGAGCGCCGCTCGAGCAGCGCATACTCGCCGAGCAGTCGCGTCGCGTATTTCACCATGCGCTGCGAAAGCTCAGTGGACACCATCTTGGAGATCGACGCCTCGGCGCCCGGAGGCTGACCCTTCAGCCGCTTAGTCAGGCTGCGCATCCCGCTATATTTTTTCGCCGCGACCTCGCATGCGAACTGCGCTATCTGCTGACGAATCGCGGGATCCTCATACGCTGGTTTGCCGCCCACGTTGTTGCGCTTCGCGAGATCGACGATGTGCGTGAGCAACTGCTCGCTGCCGCCCAGCGTCTCGCCGATGCCGATACGCTCGTGCATCAGCGTCGAGACCAGCACCTGCCATCCCATGTTGACAGGCCCGAGCAGATTCTCCTTGGGCACGCGCACGTCTTCGAAAAAGATTTCGTTGAATTCGGCATCGCCGCTGATCTGCTTGAGGGGCTTGACGACGACGCCCGGTGCCTTCATGTCGACCAGCAGGGCGCTCATGCCCTTATGCTTCGGAACATCGGGATCGGTGCGCACGAAGAGCTGACAGAAATCCGCGCGATGCGCCACGGTGGTCCAGACCTTCTGGCCGTTGACGACGAAGTTGTCGCCGTCGAGCACCGCGCGCATCTGGATATTCGCGAGGTCGGAGCCGGCGCCCGGCTCAGACATTCCTTCGCACCAGATTTCGTCGCCCGCGATGATCGGCTCGAGGTAGCGCTTCTTCTGCGCGTCCGTTCCCCATTGCATAAGCGCGGGGCCGGTCATGATGACGCCGAGCACGTTGCATCCGAACGGAAGATTGAGGCGGCCGAGTTCCTGCTGAAAAATCACCTGCTCGATGAAGGTCGCCTGCTGACCGCCGAACTCCTTGGGCCAGGTGAGTCCCATCCATCCGCCCTGATAGAGGCGCTTGTGCCATTCCTTGAGTCGCTTCCATTGCCGATCGTCGCCGGGATTTTCCGGATCGGGCTGGTCGAGTTTGCCGGGCTGATTGGCCTCGAGCCACGCGCGCACTTTGGCGCGATAGGCTTCCTGCTCAGGGGTGTATTGAAAATCCATCGATGGCGATGCTCCGTACAGTGATGCAGCGACTTTAGCCCAGTCGATTAAATTTAGGTAGCGTTAGGTTGGTTCGATTTACAGATGGATCGCCATACGCCATTTTCATATCAGTGCAATCAGTGCGGCCGATGCTGCTATGACAAAGTCATCACGCTCTCGCCGTATGATGTCATACGCATTGCGCGCGCAAGCGGGCTGAGTACCGGCGAGGTCGTCCGGCGCTACACCATCCGGCGCGGATCCATCCTGCGATTTCTTCCCGAGGGTATGTGCGCCGCACTGGACGGCACCCGATGCTCATTACATCGCGGACGCCCGCTCGCGTGCCGCCTCTATCCGCTGGGACTCGAGAGGACGCCTCAGGGCGACCGTTTTATCACGCTTACCCCAGCCCAGGGTTCGCTCGGCATCTATGGTAAGGATTCAACCGCGGGAGATTTCACCGATGCGGATGGAACGGCAAATTATCTCGCTGCGATCGAGAGATATCGCGCGCTGATTCCCCTGTTTCGCGAGCGCATCGTCACGATAGTGGACTTCGAACGAACCGAGCCGCGCGAGTTCTGGCATCGCTCCGTGGTCGAGGCGTTGCGGGAAAGCGGCTACGACCCGAATCCGATCATCGATGCGATGTTCGATCCCGATGCGCACGGATGCGACGCTACGGACATCGAGGTTGCTGTCACCACGCATCTCACCCTGCTCGATAAGATGATCCGCGGTGAGACAGATTCGGCAGGCCTCGCTGCGGCGGCCGTCATGCTCGCGGTCAGCCTCGGCTATTCGCCGGGCGAGGTCATCGTCGGTAGCTAGTTGTCGCCGTCGTCGTCACTCGATTCGGGAGCGGATGCCTCGGGGGGCGGTGCGGGCGTTGCCTCGATCGTTTCGGTTGCCGTCGGCGTGGGTTGCGGCATGTCGGCGAGAATCTGGCTCGCATGAACGGAAGGGTCGACGTTCGGGTAGACCTTAAAAATCCGCCCATCCTCATCGATAACGTAGGTCACGCGCTTGTCGAGCCCAAGAATCGGAATGCCGTTCGCCGTGCCATAAGCGGTCGCGATTTTCTTGTCCGGGTCGAGCAGCAACGGGAACGGCAGATTGTACTTCTTGATGAACTTGCGATGAGCATCAGGGTTGTCGACGCTGCATCCCAGTACGGTCAGACCCGCGCTCTGAAACTTCGCGAAGCCATCGCGGAACGCGCACGCCTCCTTGGTGCATCCGGGCGTGTCATCCTTGGGATAGAAGTACAAGATGATGCGCTTGCCGTGATAGTCGCTAAGCGAGAAGTTCGAGATCTGATCGCCGGTGATCATCTGCGTGGTAATTGGCGGCGCGATATCGCCTTCCTTAAGCAGGTCCGCGCGAGCAATGCGAGGCCGCAATACAATCGCGAGGATGATAAGAATCGACGCTGCGATCGCCGTCGTCAGGATCACCCTCATTGGTCCTCCCAGCTTCAGAGCATTTAGACGTAGTAGAGCCAGTTCCGATATCGCGCGTCGCGTCCGCGCAGCGCACCATCGAACGTCTGGCGCACCTTCGACGTGATCAGCCCCGGTCTGCCGGTGCCGATTTTGCGATCGTCGAGTTCCGTGACGGGCGTCACCTCGGCCGCAGTGCCGGTCATGAAGCATTCGTCGGCGACATAAATCGCGTCGCGTCCGAACAACTGTTCGATGACCTCGATGCCCTCGTTCTCGAGAATCTTCATCACCGATTCGCGGGTGATACCGCCGAGTGCGTTGGTGAGCGGCGGTGTCCGCACCATGCCGTCGCGCACCACGAAGATGTTCTCGCCGCTGCCTTCCGCGACGTAACCTTCGGTGTCGAGCAGAAGCGCCTCATCGTAGCCGCCGCGGCGCGCCTCGTAGCCGGCCATGATCGAGTTGACATAGTGCCCCGAGACTTTCGCCAGCGGCATCATCGAATTGTGATGGAATCGCACGAATGACGAGGTCTTCAGGCGCGCGCCCTTCTCGATACTTTCCGCGCCGAGATATGCGCCCCACGGCCACGCTGCGATCGCGACGCGGGTCTTGTTGCCGCGCGCCGACAGACCCATCTCGCCTTCGGCGTAGAAACCGATCGGACGCAGGTAGCATTCGGCGAACTTGTTGATCCTGACCACATCGGCGCAGGCCTTGATGAGCTCCTCACCGCTGTAGGGAATCGGCATCTCGCAGATATGCGCGGATTCGAGCAGGCGGCGGATGTGCTCGTGGGCGCGGAAAATCGCCGACTTGCCGTCGTCGCACTTGTAGCATCGCATCCCTTCGAAGACCGCGAGGCCGTAGTGAAGGCTATGCGTCAGGACGTGCACATTGGCCTGGTCGTACGGCACCATCTCGCCGTCGATCCAGATTTGTTCGGAGCGAACACTGCCGGTCGCCAAAGGTCTACCTCGCTAGAAATTGATACGGGCGCTTAGCAGGATTGAGGAGGTTCCCGTCCCAGAAAGGTAGTTGATGGGGGAACATCGAACAAGCGGGAAATCTGCGCGAAGCTAGACTAGCCAAATCGGTCGAGGCTCAAAAGCATCGTGGGTGTTTTGCATTACAGCGAGTAAGGAATAGGATATCCAGTAAGGGTGCTTTATGGCTGTTTCAACATTAACCCGAAAAGGCCAGACAACGATTCCCGGCGAAATCAGGCGGCATCTTGGATTGAAGCCGGGCGATCGGCTGGAATTTGTGGTCGAGCGAGATGGCAAAGTGACGCTCGTACCTGCGACCTTGGATATCAGGTCGCTAAAGGGAATTCTTGGCCCGCCCCCGCGCAAGGCATCGCTGGAGGAGATCGAAGCGGCGATCCGAAAACGCCGAGCCGGCCGATGATCGGCATCGATACCAATCTGCTTGTACGCTACATCATTCAGGATGAACCAGTGCAGGTCGAAAAGGCAACGCGATTCCTAGAGCGTGTCTGTACGATCAACAATCCTGGTTTGGTCAACGGCATCGTGATGACCGAGTTGGTATGGGTCCTCGAAAGTGTGTACCGATACCCTCGGCAACAGGTCTCGATTGCGGTCGCCGCTATTCTTCGCGCCAGCCAACTAAGGGTCGAAGACTCTCAGGACATCAGGTACGCGCTTAGCGAATACAGTGACGGCGCGGATTTCTCCGACGCCTTGATCGCAGCGACCAATCTGCGCCTCGGTTGCGATCATACTGTAACATTTGACCGAGCGGCGGCACGGCGCGCCGGTTTCTCGCTACTCTAGAGCCCATCTCAGGCGAGTCTCACCGATACAGCATCTGCGCGCGGAGGTTGTGGCGGACCGCGGCGGCGAAGGTTTTGTATTCCTTCGCGTAGGCCGGGGTGCATACGTTGCCGCGCGTATGATCATCGAGTTCGCGCATGACCAGCACCGTGGTTCCCTGCTGACGATAATTCGCCTTGTAGGTCGCGGATTTCCCGTCGATCACGACATCCTTCGGAAGCGCCATTACCTCGACTCCCTTGGGCAACCGAATCGTATAGTTCTCTTTCGAATATCCCCCGAAGCATTGCGAGTTCACCGTTCTATCCGGCTCATTGACTTCGCCGAGGAATCTCTCGATGGCGCCGGACGCGCCGACCGGTGGATTGATCGGCATCGCGCCGGGGCCGGGAAGATTTATCATCTCATCGAGACGATACTTGACGCTGTAGGTAAAAGGCTCTTTAAGAATCTTGAGGTCGTCTTGAATTAAAGTTCCGGTGCCCGAATAGCCCGCCTCAGCAAGGCCTTCGCGAACCCTGAGGTCTTCCATGTTGGGTTGTAGGTAGTTCGCCGCAGCTCTAACTCCATCCGAAAAGAGTCCGGTGACCTCCACCTTCCCTTCGCCGTCCGCGGTGCCGTCCGGATGAATATTGATCGCATTGCTTATGGTGTAACCGCTCGCCATCGGATCGCTCGGCGGCGTGCGCCGGATTTCGGCAAAGTCATGGGTATGGATCACCGGCTTGTCGGAATCGCTGAGCGGTAACGAACCGAAGGGTGTGTAGCGCGAGGTCGAGTCCGCGTAGAGATCGAGCGCTGGTATGTAAACGATCAAATGGTTGAAAATGTCTACCGCAGGTGCAGGCGGGAGAGAGTAGGTGAGACCGCTGTCGATCAACACTGGCGTGCTCGCGATGCCCTTTGAGGCTAGCAGGGACTCCAGCAGCGTCGTATGATCCTTGCAGTCGCCCATCCGGTTGCCGAGGATTTCCTCCGCCTCGTGAGGCACCACTGATCCCGCGCCTACCGCGTTGGGAGCGTACTCGATATTTAACGCCACCCAGTCGTAGAGCGCCTTGGCCTGATCGCGCGGTGTATGCGCATTGTTCGTGATCTGATCGGCCAGCTTCTTTATGCGCTCGGTGACCGCTGCTTTGGGATGTGCGCGAACATCATATGCCGTAGCGATCGCGCCATAATCCTTGAAAGTCGTGGCGACGACCAGCGGTGCATAGTCTAGCGTCGACACCGCGCCGGATTCCGGCCGGACGAGCTGCTGGTTGCGATAGGACCACGACCATTGCCGCCGTCCGTCTTTCACACCGACCTCGCCGCCCTTCACGCCACGCGCGTAAACATTCATCGCGAGCGAGGTCGGCGCGCTCAGGCTGACCTCGGCGTCATCGAAAACTTCGAAGGGCGAGAACGATTGCAGCATCGAGAAGTTGCCGGGAAAGGTCGCCTCTTTCTGTGTCATTTTGTAGGAAAATACGACCGTATCGCCGACCGCGACTTCGGGGAACGCCACGGTCTTGGTCCGGATATCGGAAAAAATCGGTGCGGTCTTGCCCTTGCCGGTGTTGGACTCGGTCTGGAAGTTGGTTGACGGCGCATCGATGCGGCGGCCATCGGCCTTGAGAGTGTACGCGGATCGAATCTCGGCTTGCTGCAGGCGATCGCTGTAGCCGACCGAGGCGCGGTTCGCGATGCCAACGCCCTGTTCGCTCAGTACCTTGAGCGCCCACTCGGTAGTTTCAACATCAGTGCCGTCGGCGTTGACCTGATAGCTGGAGCGATAGCGAACGTACTTAGCGTATCCGAGGAACGGCGCCTTGGCGGCATCGGCACTGGCGCGGACCGGATTCACGAGCATTGCGATGGCAGCCAGGAGGAAAAGAAAAATTGCACGGACAGAAATTGACGATGCCTCGAAACGACGCGGCCTATCCACTTTTTGATTGTACAACTAATACTCCCCTTCGCCGGGGTCGATTGTCAGATAACTGCAAAATTGAGGCAAGTTAATGCATGCTATCAAAGGCTTTGATCGTCGATTCTTCCCCTCGTCATTCGCCGGCTCCAGATCGATTGGATCGGGTTGACGCCGGCGCAGATAAGGGATTTTAATCGCGCCATGGCAGGAATCGTTTCTTATGGTTCATATGTTCCCTACCGCCGCCTCAAGCGCGCCGCGATAGGGCAGGTTTTAGGCGTCGCCGCCGGCAAGGGCGAGCGCGCCGTCGCGAGCTTCGACGAGGATTCGGTCTCGATGGCGGTGGAGGCGACCCGCGATGCCCTGCGCGGGGCCAAGGCCGCCGACACGCAGGCGCTGTTCTTCGCGACCACCACGCCTCCCTACGGCGAGAAGCTCAACGCCGCGACTGTGGGCGCCGCAGCGTTACTCCCGCTGGAGATCCGCGCCGCCGATTGCACGGGCTCGGTCCGCGCCGGTTTGTCCGCGATGCTGCAGGCTTCCGATGCGGTGAAAGCCGGCGCGAAGCAGGCGGTCGTCGCGATGGCGGATTGTCGGCTCGCCGCCCCCGAGGGCAAGGCCGAGCAGTCCAATGGCGACGCCGCAGCGGCTTTCGTTTTCGGCAATGAGAACGTGATCGCGGAAATCGAGGCGACCGCTTCGATGACGCGCGAGATCCTCGATACATGGCGCGCGCCCGGCGAACGCTTCGGGCATAGCTGGGAGGAGCGTTTCACCCTGACCCAGAGCCACGGCCCCATCCTGGCGCAAGTCATCAAGACGGTGCTGGAGAAGGTCAAGGTCGCACCCGCCGATCTGGCGAAGATCGTCATCGATACGCCAAATCCGCGCGCGATCGACGAAGTGGCTCGCGCGCTCAAGCTCGATCCTTCGAAGTTCGCCGACTCGTTCGCACCGACCGTGGGTCAGACCGGCGCAGCGCATATCGGGTTGATGCTGACCGGCATCCTGCCGTCGTCGAAACCGGGAGATCGCATCCTGGTGGTGAGCGTTGCCGATGGCGCCGATGCGATGGTCCTCAAGCTCACGCCGGCAATCGCGAATTTCAAACCCGTTCGCTCGGTCGGCCGTCAGATCGAATCGAAGGGTGACGTGACTTACGCCAACTATCTGAAGTGGCGCGAGATTCTTCCGACCGAACCGCCGCGCCGCCCCGATCCGGACCGCCCCGCGGGCCCCCCGATGCTGCGTAGCGAGCGATGGAAGTACGGCTTCATTGGGAGCAAATGCAAGAAGTGCGGGACGCCGCAGCTTCCGCCGCAGTTGGTATGCGTCAAATGCCAGAGCCGCGACATGGAGCCCTATTCGTTCGCGGATAGGACGGCCAGAATCGCGACCTATGCCATCGACAGATTGGCATATTCGCTCAATCCCCCAACCATCAATGTTGTGATAGACTTTGAGGGCGGAGGACGCTTTTTAGGAGAGATGACCGACTGCGAACCCGAAAAGGTCGCGATCGGCGATGAAGTGGAAATGACGTTCCGACGCTTGTTTACGGCCGGAGGCGTGCACAACTATTTTTGGAAGGCGCGACCCAAGCGCTAGCACGCTGTTGAAAAGGAATTTTCACAGCGTGCTCCCCCACTGTAATCTCCCCTAGGAGGGGAGAACTAAGGGAGTGAGGCCAACTTTTCGCAGCAATCCCAGGAGGGACTAATGGCAAGCAGAGGTATCAAAGACCGCGTCGCTATCATCGGCATGGGCTGCACCAAGTTCGGTGAGCATTGGGACAAAGGCCCAGAGGATTTGCTGGTCCAGGCCGCCTACGATGCGTACGAATCGGCGGGCGTAACTCCAGACGACGTCGACGCTTACTGGCTCGGCACCATGGGCTCGGGCATTTCCGGCCTCACGCTGTCGGAGCCGCTGAAGATTCAATTCAAGCCCGTGACCCGCGTCGAGAATATGTGCGCCACCGGTTCGGAAGCGCTGCGTCAGGCCGCCTATGCGGTCGCATCGGGCGCATTCGACATGGCGATGGCGATTGGCGTCGAGAAGCTCAAGGATTCGGGCTACTCAGGTTTGGTCGGCAATGTTCCGCCCAATGACGGCACCGAGGGCAGCATGACCGCGCCCGCGTCGTTCTCGCTGCTCGCGCCAGCGTACTTCAAGAAGTACGGCCTCGATCCGGAGAAGGGCAAGGACGTGCTATCGCGCATCGCATGGAAGAATCATAAGAACGGCGCGAAGAATCCTAAGGCGCAATTCCAGAAGGAAGTCTCGATGGAGGCGATCAAGAATTCGCCAAAGATCGCGGACCCACTCGGCATCATGGATTGCTCGGGCGTGTCGGACGGCTCGGCGGCCGCGATCGTCGTGCGTGCCGAGGATGCGCACAAGTACTGTAAGAATCCCATCTACTTGAAGGCGCTGTCGTTCGTCGCCGGACCGGCGGAAGGACCTCTCTCGCAGGAGTATGATTTCACGACTTTCCGTGAGGTCGTGGCCTCGGCGAAGGATGCGTATTCGCAGGCCGGTATCACCAATCCTCGCGAGCAGCTCAGCATGGCGGAAGTGCACGACTGCTTCACGCCGACGGAACTCGTGCTGATGGAGGATCTCGGCTTCAGCAAGCGCGGAACCGCATGGCAGGATGTGCTCGACGGATACTTCGACCTCGACGGCAAGCTGCCGGTGAATCCGGACGGCGGCCTGAAGTCATTTGGACATCCCATCGGAGCGTCGGGGCTGCGCATGATGTACGAGATGTGGCTGCAACTGCGCGGCGAAGCGGGTCCGCGTCAGATCAAGAATCCGAAGTTGGGGCTGACCCACAACCTCGGCGGCGCCCCCGGCCGTTGTGTAAGCTTCGTGTCGGTGGTCGGTCGCGAAGTCGGCTGAGCACCGCTCTCACATCCAGTGACCGTAACGGGGATCGCATTCGCGGTCCCCGTTCTTTTGTGACCGGCAATCGGCTAATGTGTACGTAGGTGTACACAAATGGCCAGTCTACCGAAGCAGACTCCTAAAGATACCGAGCGCGTAGGAATCCGGGAGTTCCGTCAGAACATTGCGAAGTATGTCCTCGAAAGCGACGCACCGGTTGTGCTGACTCGCCACGGCGACGAGGTCGGATATTTCATCCCCCTGCACAAACCAAAGCTTACGGACGAGGAACTGAAAGCTTGGGACGAACACGCGGAACGGGTTCAGAAGATGCTGGCGGAGAAGGGGCTAGATGGCGACCGGATTGTTGAAGAATACGAGCGCGAACGGAAGGCTCGTCGCAAACGATAAGTCGGACACGCTACACGCTCAGTTACTTCCAGTACGTGTTTCTGCTACATCCTGACCCGTGGCTCAAGTCATGATAGGTCTGGTTCTGGATGCGAACATTCTCGTCAGCGCAGCGCTGGGGAATCGAGTAAGGACTATCATTACGCGGTTTCGAGGAGACGCAATATTCATTGCTCCCGAGGTTTGCCGGAACGATGTGCAACGAAGAGTTCCCGAGATTTGCCGTAAGCACGATCTCGACCAAACCGCAGCCTTCCAGTTTCTCGATGATGTCGAAAAGGTTGTCCGGTTCATCGGGCAGGCAACTTACGCAGAACGCGAGAACGATGCGCACGCTCGCATCCAGGCCCGGGATCCCGATGACTGGCCGGTCGTCGCGACCGCGCTGTCATTGGATTTACCAATCTGGACCGAGGACCGCGACTTCTTCGGATGTGGCGTCGCCACCTGGATCACCAACACAGTCGAAATCTAGCTGCGCAGCGCGAAGTGAATCGATTGAGGTTTCGCCGATTGTCACCGCCATTGTGAACGATGCCTCGCCGATCGTAGGGTAGCCTCAAAATTGCCGCATCGCGGACTTTGAGGATTCCCAAATGGATTACAGCGAATATCAGCATCTCCTGTTCGAGCGATTCGATCCCGGCATCCTGCTCATCACCATCAATCGGCCCGATGTTCTGAACGCCACCAACCGACGCCTCCATTGGGAGCTGAGCCGCGTATGGCTTGATGTCGCCGATGACGATCAAACGCACGTCGTCGTCATCACCGGCGCGGGGCGCGCGTTTTCTGCGGGCGGCGACCTCGACATGATCGAGGAGATCAAGGGGAACGGGAAGACTATCGTGGGCATGATGAAAGAGGCGGGCGACATCGTCTACAACATGCTCAATTGCGAGAAGCCGATCATCTCCGCCATCAATGGCGTCGCCGTAGGCGCGGGACTCGCGGTCGCGTTCATGGCGGATATTCCTATCGCATCGGAAACGATGCGCATTACCGATGGGCACATCCGGCTCGGCGTCGCGGCCGGTGATCATGCGGTCATCCTGTGGCCGCTGCTGTGCGGGATGGCGAAGGCGAAGTACTACCTGCTTACCGCTGACTTCATCGATGGCAAGGAGGCGGAGAGAATCGGCCTGGTCGCGGTATGCACGCCGCCCGACAAGCTGATGGACAAGGCATTCGAGGTTGCGCGTAAGATCGCCAATGGTCCGCAGGAGGCGACGCGCTTCACCAAGCGCGCGCTCAACAACTGGATCAGGATGTTCGGGCCGGCCTTCGATGCCTCGCTCGCAATGGAGATGTTGAACTTCCTCGGCGCCGACATCAGCGAGGGCGTCACCGCGATTCGCGAACGCCGGCAGCCGAAATTTCCCGGCAATCGATAGCCGATCGATCGGGAGCGAACAGATGAAAGCATGCGTTTACAAAGCGCCCGGTGCGCGACTCGAGGTCGTCGAAGTTCCCGATCCGACGCCATCGGCGGGCGAGATGATCGTTCGCGTGAAAGATTGCGGCATCTGCGGCTCGGACCTTCATGCCGCGAAGTACGGCTTCAAGATGCCGCCCGGTACCATCATGGGGCACGAATTTTCCGCGGTTGTCGACGAGATCGGTGCAGGCGTCACCGGCTTTAAGCCCGGCGATCCGGTTGTTGTGATGTCCTACGTCGCGTGCGGCGAATGTGAATCATGCCGAACCGGAAAAACCTCGCGCTGCCGCAAGATGAAGGGCGTCGGCTTCGGCGAGGTTCCCGGCGCCTACGCAGAGAAAATGAAAACCACTCCCGGAAGCTGCTACAAGATGCCGCCAGCGATGAGCCATCGCCTCGGCGCCACGGTCGAGCCGCTGGTGGTCGGGCTGCACGGAGTGCATCGCGCGCAACTTCGCGCGGGCGAGACCTGCGTCATCATGGGCGCGGGGCCGATCGGCCTCGTAACATTGCAATGGGCGCGCTTTGCGGGGGCACGCACCATCGTGGTTTCCGAAATGGCCGATGGACGCCGCGACAAGGCGCTTGAGATGGGCGCCGATGCCGCGGTGCATCCGCGCGTCAAGAATCCCGCGACTGCTATGCAGGAAATGACCGGCGCGCCGCCCGATGTGGTCTTTGAATGTATCGGGGCGGCCGGCAGTCTCGATGAGGCGGTGACCTACGCGCGGCGGGGCGGTCGCGTCGTCGTGCTCGGCGTTTGCATGGAAGATGATTCGTTTCGCCCGATGCAGGCGCTCAATCGCGAATTGGATATCAGGTTCAGCCTGGGCCTGGAATCCGGCGAAATCGAGACTGCGATCGATATGTTGGCTGGGGGCAGGGTGTCGACTGAGGCGATGATCACTCACGTGATCGGCATCGACGAGCTGCCAAATGCATTCGCCGAGCTCTCGCGGCCGAGCGATCAGACCAAGGTGATGATCGAATTCTAGCGTTAGTCAGCGCTTGTTACGCGCAATCATTTTAGGATAATGTCGCTCGTCGAAATTCAACAAGGAGTCGATGAGATGAAACGAACAGTGATGTCATTCACAACGGCCGCCATTGGCCTGGCGCTTGGGATCGCAATGAGTAGTCCCTCCGCTTATGCCACCGCTGGAAAGAAGGTCGACTGCGATGCGGTCATGCAAGAAGTCAATGCCGGCAAGAAGACGAAAGAGATTGCCAAGGACATGAGCATTTCCGCCAGCAGCGTCTATAAATGCAAGAAGAGAGAAATGGCCGCCGCGAAGACTGCCGCGAAGGCTGGCAATGAAACCGCACCGTCGCCGGAAGCCTCGCCGGCCGCTGCCCCGAAGCCGTGAAGCGCATCGCGCTTTTCGCTATAAAAGTGCCTGAGGTATGGAGGCGATGGCCAAGTGCGATCTATGCGAACTGAAACACTACACACCCTGGTACTGTCAGTATGAAACCCCATTCAAGTTCGCGATTCTCGATTGCGATTCATGCGACACGCCGATGGCCGTGCTCGGCGACCATCGCACCATGCCTTCGGACGACGAGAAGGCGTTCATGATCGAGGCGCTCTCGCTGGTTGCGCGAAAGAAATATGGCAACAGCGACTTCATCATCGACGACGTGATGCGTCAGATACCGGATCATTGCCACATTCACGCGCGCCCGATCCGGCGGTGGTCTACATAGTGCAATAGCCAGAAGCACAGGCGAAATAGTCAGTTTCCAATTTTGGCCAAGGACAAGGCCCCCATGGCCTCGTTTACTCATTTCCTGGCTACACTAAGAGACATAAGGATACATACAAGCGAGCTACTGAGGTTTACGATAGCAACTCGCAATAGTCATTCGGACGACAAACGAATGACTAGTCGAATCTATTTTTTAACGAATGTTTTGTTTTCGAACGCGCATATGGTATATGCGCGGGCGTTACCCGTATTCTCGCCGCGGAGGCGGGTGTGGTTAGGGTGACCGCGAGACCAACCAATCAACGATGGTCTCTCTTTAGGGAGGTTCGGGGGAAATGGCTACTACCGGTACTGTCAAATGGTTCAGCCCGAAGAAGGGGTACGGGTTCATCACAATGGAGGATGGGCAGGAGGTCTTCGTCCATTATTCCGCCATCGATGGCAACGGGTTCCGATCTCTCGAGCAGGGGGAGCGAGTACAGTTCGAAGTCTCTCAGGGACCTAAAGGTCTGCAGGCCGCCAACGTAATGCGGTCCTAGCTGGATGGATTGAGCCGATGCCGTGGCGCGTCGGCAATCACATCGAATAGCTTCCTCGATTCATCGCGACACCGTGTCCACGCGATAGGGTGTCCTTGCGCGCGAGTCGTGCAACGAGCGCGTATTATTGCGCATCTCGCAGTGACGAGTTGCGGCTGGCATTATCACGCAATGGATCTCGATGCGCCGGCTGTTCGCGTCGGCGGGCGCCGCCTCGCCCTCGAATCCATAGCAGCCTTCGCGATCTCGCTCGCGTTTCTCTCCGTGCTTTCCCCCGGTGCTCCCTTCACCAAAGAGCTGGGCGTGTGCGAATCCGGCGCGGTTCGCGACGTTCTCTCCGGCAACCTCATCTTGCCGCATTACACACCCGGAACGCCCGTTCAGGTGCCGCCAATGTTCTGGTGGGCGGCAGCCATTGCGGTGCGGCTTTTCGGATGGAACGAAATCGGACTGCGCGCACCCTCGATACTCGCGGCTGCGATGACGAGCGCGATCGTCTACGCGTGGCTAGCATCATCGCTGCGTCGCCGCGTCGCGATGTGGTCGGTCCCGGTCCTGCTCTCGACTCAGTACATCGCGGACGCGGCGCGACAACCCCGCATGGACGCCATCCTGATGATGTTCCTGACGGCAGCGATGGTATGCCTGGAGCGCAGCTTCGCAAGCGAGCCGAAGCGCAAGGTCCTGTTGGCATTCGCCGCGCTCGCGATGGGAGGCGCCGGCGCTGACCAAAGGACCGCTCGGTCTGGTGCTTCCGGGCCTGGCGCTCGCGATTTTCCTCGCGGTCGAACGCCGTCTGTGCGAACTCTTCAGCTTCGACGTCATCGTGACATTCGCGATTGCGCTCGCGATCGGAGCGATATGGTACCTGGCGGCACTGCGCGTCGGCGGCGAGGCCTTCTTCGAACTACAGATCGTGCACGGCCTGTTCCGCCGCTTCATGGGCGCGGCTGCCGGCGGCATCGGCGAATGCCAGAATCCTTTTTACTATTTCTTTCCGCGATTGGTTTCGGGTTTTCTGCCCTGGAGCCTATTCTATCCGGCACTCGCGGCAATGTTGTGGCTGGACAGGGCGAAGACGCCGCCGCCGGTGATGTTCGCGCTATGTTGGTTCGCCGCGATTCTCGGGTTTTTTATGATTTCGGCGGGAAAGTGCGCAGTCTACATTCTACCGCTCTTCCCCGCGCTCGCCGCTTTGATCGGATTCCTCATCACAGAGGTTGGCGCGCGGCGCGGCTCAGACCTCGCGCGCCGGTTGTTTGATTGGGCGTCGATCGCTATCTCCGCGGGCACTATCGTCATGGTAGTGGCATTGCTCGTTTTGCTGTGGTCCGGATCGAGCGCGGCATTTGGCCTGGAGAATACCAACAAACAATTTCTCGAAGTCCTGATCGCGGCTGGCGCGCGCGGGTCGGGCGGAGTGATCTTGTGGATGACTCTATCGGTCATTGGAGCCATCGTCGCACTGTTCTCGATCGCAAGCGGACGAACACTAGTCCAATCTTCGGCGGTGGCGCTTATCGGAATCGCTGGAACCTTGTTCTGGTATGGCTTTTTGAATCCCGCACTTAGCGAGCAGCGTACGCTAAAGTCATATACCGACGTGGTGGACCGGATCGTGCCCTCGGGACTTTCGATCGACTACATCGGCCCGCTCGATTGCGACCTCGCCTTTTATTCCGATCACGAAATCGGGTCGATCAACAACTTCCGATGCCAGACCGAATCGCGCGACGCCTATTTCCTGATTTGGAAAGATCGGCTCATCAAATTGATGCCCGAACAACTCGGCTGTCTTACGCCACTTGCCCAGTCGACGCCGGTCGACAGACATGGCGTACGGGTGCTGATGATCGAGAAGAAATGATATGGCTACTCAATGCAAGCTGCTCTTCCGCTCAGCAATCGCATCCGGTTCGGTGCCGGTATCGCGGCCGGCAATCGCGACGCCGCAATCGAAGCGATAAACTCGCTCGCCGCGTGGGGCTACGACATCATCTCGATGCCCGATCATGTCGCCTTCACCGGACCGGTCAGCGATCCGCTGGCGCAACTCACATACTTCGCTGCACTCCAGCCCAATCTAATTTATGAAACCGGAGTCTACCTTCTGCCGTTGCGCCATCCGGTCACCGTCGCAAAAGTGGTCGCGAGCGTCGACCGCCTGATGGGCGCGGGGCACTTCATTTTCGGGATAGGCGTCGGCGGAGAATTTCCCGCCGAATACGAAGCGTGCGGAATTCCGGTAAAGGAACGCGGCGGGCGCACCAACGAATCGATCGAGATCATCAAGCGGCTATGGACCGGCGAACCGGTCGAGCATCGCGGCAAATACTTCAGCTTCGGCAAAATCACGATGCTGCCGAAGCCCGCGACTCCGGGCGGCCCTCCGATCTGGATCGGAGGACGCTCCGATGCTGCCCTGCGGCGTGCGGCGCGCCTCGGCGACGGATGGATTCCCTACGTCATCAGCGCGGATCGATTCGCCTCGGGCCTGGAGTTCATCGCGCGCGAGGCCGAGGCAGCGCATCGCGATTTCACCAGCTTCGGAGCCGGCGTCCAGATTTTCGCAACCATTGCTGATTCATATGACAAGGGCATCGATATCGCATCGGAGCGGCTCAGCAAACGCTACGCGATGGATTTTCGTGAGGCCACCAAGCGCTATGCTGCGGTCGGCCGCCCGGCCGACATCGCCGAGCAGATCGGTGCCTACATCAAGGCTGGCGCGCGCGATATCGGCGTCGATCTGATTTGCCGACGCTCGGAGCGAAGCGCGCAACTCGAGCAATTCGCGAAAGAAGTAATTCCTCTGCTTCGCCCGTAGGAGTCAGTTGTTCGCGACACTTGAATGCTCGTCGATGTACCTGCCTACGCGATGCATCTGATGCATGAAAACCTGAAGACCGATTTCCTTGCGCATCTCGTCGGGGATAGCCGTTCCGAGCTGCTTGCCGATGTCATTGGAGACACTGCTGTAATTTACGATGGTGTTCTGTCCATCCTGACTCGGTGAGATTTTGTATTCGTTCTGAAATTGGAGTGGCGTGCCCGGACAGCTCTCAACATTGACGATCTGGTCCCTCGCGTCGGTGGTGACTTTGATTTTGAGCGACTCTGGCGCGTTAGGAATCGCGAACTGTGGACCGAACACCTCGATCGTCCTGCTGTTGCCCTGCTGAGAAATGATTTGAACCTTGTCGACCTGAGGATCGGATTTGGCGACCAGATCTGGACGCGAGATGGCCTCGAACACCTTGGCCTCCGGGGCAGTCACTTGCGCGGCCGCGACGATGTGCAGGTTTCTATCCTTGTCGATTGTGGTGGTGAAATCCCCCATGCTGGCAGTCGTCGCCGTATTTTGCGCGAACGCGCGAGGAAAGGAGAGCAGCGAAATAAGGAGAAGAGCGAACAACGAACGGATCGACATGACGATTATCCTCTGGCGGATTCAGGAGCGTTTCATTTGACGCCGCAAACTAGCACTCATCCCCAGATGACGTAAGGCGGATCCGATTTCTAGACTAATTCGATCGCGTACTGCGTCCGATCGATGACTTTTCCCACGATGCACGCGTCGGCAACGCCCGCGCGATGGAGGGCCGCGACGAGTTTAATCGCGTCGGCATCCGGAACTGCGATAAGCAGTCCACCCGAGGTTTGCGGATCGAATGCGATCGCGATCATTTCGTCGGAAACTTCTGCGGATACTTTGGTGCGCGGACTGTAGAAGTCGCGATTGCGCGTGCCGCCGCCGGGGATGAGCCCTTCCCGGCAGCATTCGAGGGCGCCCGGCAGCAGCGGCAGATCGGATTCCTCGAACACGATGGTGACACCGCTTCCATCCGCCATTTTGGAGGAATGTCCAACCAGCCCGAACCCCGTAATATCGGTGGCGGCATGAACCTCGAACTGGAGCATCACCTCGGCGGCGCGTGCGTTGAGCTGCGTCATCGTGGCTACGGCGGCATCGTAATATTCGGGTGCGAGGCGATCGCGCTTGAATGCCGTCATCAGAACTCCGGTGCCGAGCGGCTTGGTGAGCACGAGCGCATCGCCGACTTTCGCGCCGACGTTGCGAATCACGCGGCGCGGATCGATGACGCCGGTCACCGCCATCCCGTATTTCACCTCCTCGTCGGCGACGCTATGGCCTCCGACGATCAACGCGCCGGCCTCCTTCGCCTTGTCCGAACCGCCGCGAAGGATTTCACTTAGCATCTCGCGCGGCAGACCTGATTGCGGCCAGCATACGAGGTTGAGCGCGGTGATCGGCCGCCCGCCCATAGCGTAGACGTCGGACATCGCGTTGGCAGCGGCGATTTGCCCATAGGTGTATGGGTCGTCGACGACCGGTGTGAAAAAATCCACCGTACTGACGATCGCTAGATCGTCGCGGACACGATACACGCCTGCATCGTCGCCGGTGGAGATACCGACGAGCAGATTGGGGTCGCCGCTCAGCTCGAGCCGCGCCAGAACCGCGCTAAGGTCCTCCGGACCTAACTTGCCGGCTCAACCCGCGGCTTTGCATCGCGCCGTCAGTCGAATCAGTTCGCTACGGCCTGCGTTGCTGTTTTCATTGTCTGCCATAGATGCTTCTAAGCTATGCCTCGGGAGTGTGATCCATCAACGCGGCGTGCGGAGCTTGCGCGCGTCGCCGACGCGCGTTGTCACACCCGAATGATCGAAATAGTCGAGCAGAGCGATCGCGAACTTGCGCGATGCGCCGAGCAGGTCGCGATACGCCGCCGCAGTTATTTCGGGATGCTTCTCCAGGTGCCCGGTAAGCTGCGCGCGGGCCGCATCGAGGGCCTCGCGGGCAAAATAGAGATCAGTCGCAACCTTGACGACCTTGCCCTCGCGCTCGAGCGCCGACAGCACGCTGCGAAGTTTTCCGATCTCCGCCGGCGGCAGCTTCAGCGCCTCGGCCAATTGCTTGAGTTCGGGAGGCTGAAACGCGCCCTTGCGAAGTTCCTCCTCGATGCGCGTGACCAGCTTTCCATCGCTCTCGCCCAACCTCACGCGATGGCCCTTGAGCCGCAGCGTGCTTTCTTCGCGCACGATGTCGGTCTCGCGCGCGAGGCGGTCGGCCACCGCGCGATAGTTGCGCGCGCCGATTTCATAGGGCAGGCGCGAGCGCAGCGCTTCCATTTCGAGGCCTGGTGAGAGGGGCTCGGCCGCGTGATGCTTCGCGAGCACCGCCAGCGCGAATGCCTTCAACTCGGCCCACTTGTTGGCCGTGGTGTGGCCTTCCTCATCGCCCATCGGCAGTTTGACGAAGCGCGGATCTTTCAGCGCCGCTTCGACCTCGGCAACCGGAAGATTCACCAATTGCGCGATGCGGCTGGGCGTAAGCGCCAGCACCTCCTGCAGATTCAGCAGCGCCTCGAGCGACGCGGGGCTCATGTCCGCGCCGAGAGCATCGAGGTTCTTTCGATACACGTCGAGCGGCTTGCGGTTTTTTCGCCCGAGCGGATTGAGCACCACGCCGCCGCCGAGGGTTCTCATGTTGGTCTGATCGCGGATGATGAAACGATCGCCGGAGAGCGCGAGCATCGGCGCATCGAGGACGAACTGAACGAGGCCGCGCGACTTGGACTCGATCGCGACGGCATCGCCCAAAATTATGGTCCGCGCCATAGTTTCGGCGGTGCCGATGAAGACGCGCACGCGCTCGTTGTTCTTGAGTGGGCGTTTCGCTGCCGGCCGAATCTCCAGCATCGCGTCGAAGCGCTCGGTCGTGATGTCGAGGCGATCGTCGGCGAGCACATCGCCGCGCTTGAGATCGATTTTCTCCGCGCCGGTCAGATTGATCGCGACCCGCTGGCAGAGCCCGGCGCGCCCCACCGATTCGCCGTGAACCTGGATCGATCGCGCACGCACCTCATTGCCGGCCGGCAGCACTCGCAGTTTCTGTCCGACCACGACGGTGGCACCCATCGCAGTTCCCGTCACCACAGTGCCGTGTCCCTTGATGACGAATGCGCGATCCAACGGCAATCGGAAAATTCCCGTCGCGCGCCGCGCCTCGAAGCCTTCGAGTTGGCGGATCATCTCGGCGCGAAGTTCATCGAGGCCGAGTCCCGTCAGCGACGAAACCGGAATCACCGGCGCGCCCGCGAGCGCAGTGCCATCGGCAAGGATCTCGATTTCGTCGCGAACCTCGCCGATGCGCGCGTCGTCGGCAAGGTCCGCCTTGGTGATGAGAAAGATTCCGCGCCGCACACCCAGCAGATGCAGGATGTCGAGATGCTCCTCGCTCTGCGGCATCACGCCGTCGTCGGCAGCAATGGTGAACAGCACCAAATCGATGCCATGCGCGCCGGCGAGCATGTTGCGAATGAAGCGCTCATGGCCCGGAACATCAACGACACCCGCCCGCGTGCCATCGGGCAGCGTGAAATACGCGAAGCCGAGATCGATTGAGATCCCGCGCTCCTTTTCCTCCTTGAGGCGGTCGGTGTCGTGGCCGGTCAGCGCCTTGATGAGCGCGGTCTTGCCGTGGTCGATGTGACCGGCAGTACCGATGATCGCATGAGTGAGTTGCGACGCCACCGCCTTCGATACGCGAGCCTAAGACATCTGCTTGGTAAAACTCTGCAGATCGAAGTAGTCGCGCCACTTGGCGATTTTGCCGCCGCTGATCTCGAACACGCCGGCAACGGGCAGCTCGACGTGCTTGCCGCCTTGATCGAACATATCGACGCGTTCGTTGAACACGACGTTGCCGCTGGAGCCGGTGTGAAGGATTTTGAAGGTGATCTTGTCGTTGGCCGATTTCGGCATAAACGATTCGATCGTCGCGCGAATCGCGGCTTTGCCGCTGACCGGCTTCATCGGGATGTTGTGGTACACCGCGTCGTCAGTGAAAAAGCCCATGATTGCTTCGAGGTTCTTGCTTTCGAACGCTTTGCAAAAGTCGTGGACAATTTTTTCAGCTTCGTTTGCCATGATCCTTCGGTCCTCCTGATATGGATCAGTAACTCTATTCGTGATCGAGGTAAAAGCGATCCTCGTCCTTGTTATAGCCGAAAAGCTCGGCGTAGCGACCCCAATTCACCACCGTGTTGAATTGCTTCTGCGGAGACTCATTGGGCAGCAGCATCGCCAGATGCTCAAGGACGACCTCTTTAGGCAGCGAATGATCGGGCTGTCCGCGCAACAGGCGGACGAAGTAGGCGAACAACGAAAGCTTCCTGAGCTGCTCGCGCAGCATCAGTTTGCGCTGATTGACGTCGAGCCCGAGGAATTGCTTGCCGAGCGGCTCCAGCACCACGTCGCCGGAAGGAGTGGTCACGAAACCGAGAATCTCTGCCGCTTTCATCACCTTGAGCAGATCGGAGAAGTTGAACTGTAAATCGCGCGCGATGCGATAGCCGTCGTCGCGGCCGCCGCGATCCTCCAGCGTCTCGAGCAGTCCGAATATCCAGGTGAGCTGGCAATCCGGAATTGGATTGATTTGCTCAGCCATCAGGCGCGCTCCTCGATCAGCGAGAAGACCTTGTCGATCAGAGGGTTGAACTCGTCGCGTGCGCCGATCGCGCGGACGCTGGCATTTCGACCTCGAATCGGCCAGCAGGCGATCCGGGCCGGATGCGACGACAGCACGAGGATGCGATCGGCCAGCTCCACCGCTTCCTCGATGATGTGCGTCACCATGACCAGATGGTATGCACCGGACATATCCGGCGAATGCCAAATATCGAGCAGTTCCTCGCGCAGCGTGATCGCAGTCAATGCATCGAGCGCGGAGAACGGCTCGTCCATCAGCAGTACCTTGGGCTCGACCGCCAGCGCGCGCGCGAAGCCGACCCGCTGCTTCATGCCGCCGGAGAGCTCGCGCGGATAGGCTTCCTCGAAACCGTCGAGGCCGACCTTATCGATATAGACACTCGGCGCATTTTCTCGCGCTCCTCGGGACGTTAGGCCGCGCGCCTCGAGGCCCATTTCAACGTTGGCCTTGACCGTCATCCACGGCATCAGCGCGAATGATTGAAACACCAGCGCGCATTCGAGGTTGATGCCGTCCACCTGCCGGCCCTTGTAGAGGACCTGGCCCGTGGTCGCGGCACGATGCCATTGATGATGCGCAGCAGGGTTGATTTGCCGCATCCCGACGGCCCGACGATCGCGATGAACTCGCCTTCCTCGACGGTAAACGACATGTCCTCGAGCACCGGCAGGACGCCCTTGGCATGCGGGTAGACCTTGGAGACGTGCTTGAGTTCGAGCAGGGCCATGGTCGGAGGATCCGAGTCGCTCGCTTTCACATTTTTTGGCGGCAATTGCCACAGGCTTTAGTAATCAATCCGGTAACGTTCTGCGGCGATATCATACAGCCGCCGCCAGACGAAGTGGTTCAAGATTATCACCACAGCGACCATCGAAACAGGCTCAGCAGGATCATCACCCCATTGCCGGTCTCGTAGGTCGCGACATCGAGCAGTCGCGCCGAGCCCGAGCACCTGGTAGGTGTGACTTCGGTAGACGAAGTATTCGGAGAGTATCAGCGCGTTCCATCCGCCGCCCCACGCCGTGATACTGCCGGTGATGAGCGAGGGCGTGAGCGCCGGGAATCGTGAGCTTGCGCCAGGTGGCGACGCGCGAAAGCCCGAAGGCCCGCGCCGCCTCCTTCAGATCCTCGGGCACCTGGTTGACTCCGGCGAGCAGGTTGAACATCAGATACCACTGCATCCCGGTCAGGATCAGGAGGATCGAGGCGAGGTTCATTCCGCCGGTCACCTTGATCACGAACACCACGATGAGCGGGAACAACGCCGTCGCCGGAAGCGAACCGACGATCTCGGCGATCGGCGCGATGCTGCGCCGGAACCGAGCGTTGTCGCTGGCGGCGAGCGCGAGGGAACGTCCACGCCAGCGAGATCGCATAGGCGACGATCATCCGCACGGAAGAATAGAAGGTCGCGAGCGGGATCAGTTTGACCTGCGGGGGCCATGGCTGCGAGAGGGTACGGAGCAGCGCCATAATTCCTTCGAGCGACGCCATATGCGAAGAAGGCGACGACGCCGACGATCCCAATCAGGCGGAGCATCGCGCCGATGCGCGCCATCGCGGCGCAATCCGCATACGGCACGGGAGATGCGGACGACTGCGTTAAGTCGCCAGGATCGATCGCGCCGTCGGACGCGGATCACGGCGCGAAGCGCGCGCAGGACAGCAGGGCCGATAGCGCAGAGCACTTCGGTCATGCCGAACGCGGCGACCGGCTCGCTGCGGCGACGCTGCAAACTCATAGCGGAACTTTTCCGACCACGCCGATGAGCGGCTGCCATACCACGATGTCCATCAGCGTGATGATCATCGAGCAGCGTCATCAGTCCGGCTGACCAGATTCACCGTTCACGGCCCTTGTCCGCCGCCTCCATCAGGTAGCTGCCGAGTCCGGGGAGCCGATAATGTGCGGGGCCGACCGTGATAATTTCGCAGGCGATCAGGAAGTACCAGCCTGCCACCCACGACAGGATCGAATTGTAGACCAGCTTGGGAACCATCGCAGGAAGGTAGAGCCGGCTTGCAGGCGCAGCCATCCGCGCACGCCGAAAGCCTCCAGCGCTTCGATCGAATCATTGGGGATAGTGCGAACCGCCTCGAACACGCCGAGCGCCATGTTCCACGCCTGGCTGGTGAAGATCAGGAAGATCGCGGCCATCTCGACGCCGAGGCGGCTGCCATGCGCCAATCGCGACGAAGAAGAAAACCGCGGCGGGAAAAAATCCCACCACTGGCACCGATTGCGCGATATCGATGGCCGGGATCAGCACGCGCTCCCAGAGCCGTCCGCGCGTCGCCGCCAGTCCATAGACGATCGAAAAAATCAGCGAGATGAAGTACGCGATCAACATTCGGTAGAAAGAACAAAACGCGTAGTAGGGGAGATGGCGGAGCGAAACGCTGAAGCGCGGCGGATGCTTAATCGAGACGTGGTGACGATACTCGAAGAACAGCGCGATGATCGCGGCAAGCGCGATGAACGACAGGATGCCGTTGACAGTTCGGCGCGTATTGGTGGTCCGCTCGGCCATGATGTTCGCGCTTGAGGATCAGTAATGAAAACATTGCTGACACCAACTCCTAAGAATGTACCCCGCGCGCCGAATGCTCAAGCATCGGAATGCGGTTTGGCAAAACATTTTATATGTCCGTAAACTTAATCCTCACTGATGCCTGACCAGACACCGCGCGACATCGACGAATGGCACCTCGGCATCGAAGCCGGCGACCCGCGTCCCCCTCGACCTCCCGTTGCCGGCCGCGAACCAGAGCCTCCCGATCTGAGCGATGATCGTCTCGATGTGCCGATCTATGTGATGACCGTCGAGCATCTCGGCTGGGCCGTTATCGCGCTGTATGCGCTACTCACCCGCCTCGGCGCGCTTGGGCTGCGTCCGCTGAATTCCATCGAAGCATCGCAGGCGCTGTTCGCGCGTGACATGACGAGCCACGGCCTTTCGCTCCTGGCGACGGAGCCGCGCGCCTCCGGATGGATCGATCCGCTTCGCGCGGGCGTCATGCTCGTATTCGGGTCGAGCGACTACGGCGTGAGGATCGTCGCCGCGATGTTCGGGCTGATGCTGATCGGCGCGGCCTTCGCGATGCGGCGGCGACTCGGACGCGCGGGCGCACTCTCATTCGCCGCGATGATTACCCTGTCGCCTACGCTGACATACTTCTCGCGTTCCACTTCGGCAGCAATACCGGCGATTGCGCTGGTCGTCGTCGCGGTCGCGCTGATGTTCGCGCTGGCCGGCACCAGCGACACGCTTAAGGTTGCGGGCGTCGCGGTCGCAATCGCGCTCGCGCTTACAGCCGAAGCGATCGTGATCCCTATCGCCGCGATGTTCCTCGCAATTCTTATCGTGATGGGAATCTTCGAACTCTTCTTCCGCCGTAACCCGATGATCCGGCTGCGGGTGTGGTGGGAGCGGCGCTCGGCGCAACTGGTCTTTTGCATCGCGATCGCGATCGGTGTGTTCGTCGTTTTCGAATCCGCCCTGGGACGGCGCAACCTGCTGCTCCCGATGCTGTTCGGCGCGATGCAGGAGTGGCTTCCGGTCATGCGTCCCGAACTGCGCGGGGGCCTCGATTTTTATCTTCCTGCGCTCGGATTCTACGAATTCGCGATTGTGATTACGGCCACGATCGGCGCGCTCGCGTTTGTGACGTTCCAGCTTCGCACGCGCGTCGCGGCGATCGCATTTCTATGGACGATTTTGTCCGCGGCATTCTTTCTCGCTGATCCGGTGCACCGTCCGGATTGGCTCGTGATGATGATTGTGCCGGCGGCGCTGCTGGGCGCGGCCATCATCGATCGCATTCATCGCAGTGAGGCGTGGCACGCCATCGGCTACCCGATCCTCGCGCTCGCTCTGCTCACGATTTACGTGCAGTTCGCGATCAACTTCGTACATGTCGCGCCCGATCCTTCGGAGGCGTCGTGGGCGCATCACATGTTGCTCTTCTGGACCGATCCCGCGACCACGACGATTGCCGAGCAGGAGTTCAATCATGACGAGCGCACGTTGACCGAGCGCGGGACGGTTTATCTCGATGATCAGAGTCCGGTGGCGCGATGGTACCTGCGCGATCTGAAGCCCACCGACTCCGCCGCCGATGCGGACCTGGTCGTGTCTCCGACCTCCGCGGAGAAACAAGCCAACCTTCTGCAGACGTATGACTTCACCCTCAATGAAAAATGGACTCCCAGCTTCGCGAACCTGACGCCGCGCGCGGCGGTGCGATATTTCCTCACCCAGCGCGCGTGGAGCGATGTCACGGGAACCGAGATTCGCGTCGATCAGAAAGGCCCCACGCCGGCGGTGGTCGCGGCGCCAACATCGAGCGCTTCTCCATCGGCATCGGAAGCGCCCACGGTCGAGGCGTCCAGTACACCTACCGCCGAGGTATCGGGCACCCCGACGCCCACACCGCAAGCGACTTCACCTCCGCCTGCGGAGCCGACGGCCTCCGCGATTGAGACACCGTCATCGGCGCCGACTATAGAGAGGTCGCCAGAGGCAGCGCCCGCGTCGACGGCGAGCCCATGAGCGCAGTTGGCCCGCGTCGCATCGCCATTATAGGATTCGATATTCGCCGCGAGTCGTCGATTTGCCCGCGCGGATGCCCTTCAATAAACAGGGACCGACGTGACGGGCAGGAGTAGCGCTAATTGATGGACAATATCCTCACGCACCTACAAGCCTGGGACCTGCACCCTGTCATCGATCATTTCACCGTCGGACTGCTTATCGTCGGCGTCCTAATCGATTTGGTCGCCAGCCTGGCGCCCTCGCGCATCTGGATTCGATACACCGCGCTGACGCTGATGATCCTCGGCGCGCTCGCTGCGGGCGGGTCGTATTTCACCGGTGATATGGAAGCCGATCGCGTGTGGAAAGCGTTATCGGAACCCGCGAAGGCAGTTTTGCATCGTCACGCACAGCTCGGCACTTACATGGCGGTGGTCTTCGGCGTGCTGGCGGTATGGCGAATTCTCATTGAGGCGATCGGATTCTTCGGCGGCTCGCGATCTGTCTATCTGATCTTCGCCGTCGTGTCGGCCGGCATCCTGCTTTATATCGGATCGCTTGGCGGACAGATGGTGTATGAGTACGGAGTCGGAACCGCGCTGATGAGTCCACCCACGCCGCCAACTCCGGAAGAAACCGCGACGGCGATTCCGAACGAATCGCTGCCGACGGTGAACGTGCCGACACCTACACCGATCGCGATGATGGTGACTCCGGCGCCGATCGTCTCTCCGTTACCGACGCCGATACTTCCAGCGCCGACGGCTACGGCCACTCCTGTTGTGGCGCCATAGAGGCTTGCGAGCATGAACGAACAATCGATGCAGACCGCAGAAAAACTTTTTTGCGCGATCGAAAATGGCGATCTTGACGCGATCCGCGACATTTACACACCCGACACGAAAATCTGGCACAACAACGACGGCATCGCGCAAACCGTCGAGCAGAATCTCGCGGTGCTGAAGTGGGTCATCAGTAACATCAAGGGCGTCAAGTATACCGATGTTCGCCGGCAGCCGACGCCGAGCGGATTCGTTCAGCAACACGTCCTTCGAGGACGCTTCAAGGATAAGGAAATCGCGCTGCCTGCATGTATTGTCTGTACGGTCGAGGGTGGGCACATCACGCGCCTGGACGAGTATCTCGATTCCGCGCAAACCGCCGTCTTTGCGAGCCGATAAGCGAAGCGATCAGCTATCGACCCCGGCGGCATCAGTGATTTTCGATCGCGAAGGAGTTACGCAATGAATCATCATCTCGGCTTCGGGGTCTTTCTCGCGCCCCATCATCCGATCGGCGAGCATCCCACCTTGCAGTTGGAGCGCGACCTCGAGCTGGCCGAATGGCTCGACGATCTGGGCTACGACGAGTTCTGGGTCGGCGAGCATCATTCCGCCGGATGGGAAACGATCGGCTCGCCCGAGATGTTCCTCGCGGGCGCCGCGATGCGCACCAAACGCATCAAGCTCGGTACCGGCGTGGTATCGATTCCGTATCATCATCCGTTCAACGTCGCGCAGCGCATCGTGCAGCTTGACCATATGAGCCGTGGCCGTGCGATGCTCGGGGTCGGCCCGGGCGCGCTTCCCTCCGACGCGTTCATGCTGGGAATCGATCCCAACACGCAGCGCGAGCGGATGGATGAAGGCCTCGGCGCTATCATGCGGCTGCTCAATGAGGACGAGCCGGTAACTATCAATGGATCGTTCTTCGAGCTGCACGATGCGGCGTTGCAGATTCGTCCGTTGCAGGAACGGATTCCCGTCGCGTGCGCGTCGACCATTTCACCATCGGGCATGAAATGCGCCGGAAAGTATGGCGTCGGCGTGCTGTCGGTCGCGTCCTATTCCGAAGAAGGATTGCAGGCGCTGCCGACCCAATGGCACTTCGGCGAAGTCTCCGCGAAGGAGTTCGGCCATACCATCGATCGGCGCGAATGGCGCATCGTGATCCCGTTCCATTTAGCGGATACGAAGGAGCAGGCGTTGCGCGAAGTCGCCGACGGCCTCAAGCGATGGCAGAATGAGTACATCGTCGGCATCCTCGGCAGCCCGCAGCGCCATCCGTTCTCCGACGGCTTTGAAGCGGCGAAGCGGATGACCGAATTCGGCGGCGCGATCATCGGCACACCTGACGACGCGATCGAGAAGATTGCGCGGTTGCAGGAACTGTCCGGCGGCTTCGGCACCATCCTCGGGTTTGGGCACGACTGGGCCAATCGCGAGCAGCAACTGCGTAGCTATGAGATGATCGCGCGCTACGTGATGCCGCGCGTCAACGGCCTGATCCGGCCCATCGAGCGATCGGCGGAGCGCGTGACCGCGAAGAAGGAAGAGCTGATGAAGGCGGCGAGCGGCGCCGTGCTCAAGGCGATTCGCGATTTCAACGCGACCCATCCGCGCGACGACAAAGGGCCGAAGAAGTCATCGGAGCCTAAAGTCCGCGAGGGGCTGTAGAGGAGAAGCGCTATGGAACGCCGGAGAGTCGGGACCGTCAAGGCGCTATGGCGCTTTCCGGTAAAATCGATGCTCGGGGAGCAACTCGATGCATTGCACATTACTTCGCGCGGCGTGATGGGCGATCGCGCGTGGGCGCTGCGCGACCTCGAGAACAGGCGCATCGCGTCGGCGAAAAAATTCGTCGGCCTGCTCGCGTTCCAGGCGGCATACGAAGGCACGCCGGTGGCGGATAATCTGCCGCCGGTGAAAATCACCTTGCCCGATGGTCGCGCGATTCACGCCGACGACGCCAACGCATCGGAGGTCGTTTCGGAAACGCTCGGCCACGGGTTTCATCTCGAGCACAGCCCGAATCCTACGGGTGAGCGCGCCGGCATCGACCCCGCGACCATCTTCGCCGACAATCCGGTCGGCAATGTCATACCCGGCCTGAGCGCCGACAAGATGCCAGACTACTTCGCGCTTCACAAAGGGAGCTACCTCGACTCCGCGACGTTTCATCTGATCGCGACCGGCACGCTCGCATACATGCGCGGCCTGACCGAGGGCGCATCGGATTTCGACTATCGACGCTTTCGCGCCAACATGCTGGTCGATACCGGCAGTGATGCTAGCGGTTTTATCGAGGACGAATGGGTCGGCGGCGTGCTCGAAGTCGGCGATACCGTGAAGATCACTTCGATTCAGCCTGCGCTGCGATGCGTGATGACGACGCATGCGCAGCAGGACCTTCCGCGCGACCTCACGATCCTGCGCACCACCGTAAAGCGGCATCAGGCGAATCTCGGCGCATTCACCTCGATCGAGGGCGACGGCGATGTCCACCTCGGCGACGCGGTGTATCTCGTCAAATGAACTCATCTTCCTGATGGCGGCGCGCGGCAAACGAGCGACGAAGAACGCGTCGGGCAACATTTTGCGAGGACGCTTTGCGAAAGGGCGGCTGCCCGAGGTCGAGGCGTTCACGGCGTCGCTGCCGTTCGATCGGCGGCTCTTTCGCCATGACATCCGAGGCTCAATTGCGCATGCGAATATGCTCGCGAAGGTCAAACTCATCGCGCGCGCGGATGCGGATAAGATCGCGAAGGGACTAAGCGCGATTGAGCGCGAGATCGATGGGGGCAAGTTCAAGTTTGATGTCGCCGACGAGGACATTCACATCGCGATCGAGCGGCGACTCATCGAGGTCGCCGGCGATGCGGGACGCAAGCTGCATACGGCGCGATCGCGCAACGATCAGGTCGCGCTCGATCTGCGGCTGTTCCTGAAAGATGAAATCCGCGCCGTCATCACGTCGATCGAGCGGCTGCGTGACGCGCTGCTCGATGTCGCGACCGCTCACATTGATACCGTCATGCCCGGATACACGCATATGCAGCGCGCGCAACCGGTCTCGCTCGCGCATCACATCCTCGCGTATGTCGACATGCTCGATCGCGACCGCGAGCGTTTTTCCCAGGCGCTTGCGCGCACCGATGCGATGCCGCTCGGGGCGGGTGCGCTCGCGGGCACGACGCTGCAAATCGATCGCGAGGCCGTGGCGGAGGAACTGGGCTTCGCGCGCCTCGTTGAGAACAGCATGGACGCGGTTTCGGATCGCGACTTCGCGGTGGATTTTCTGTCCGCGGCCGCACTGCTTGCGATCCATCTCTCGCGCATGAGCGAGGAAATCATTTTGTGGAGCACGGCTGAATTCGGCTTCGCAAAGCTTCCGGACGAATTCTCGACCGGCTCGTCGATGATGCCGCAGAAGAAAAATCCCGATCTGCTCGAACTGATTCGCGGCAAGAGCGGACGCGTGATCGGCGATCTGGTCGCGATGCTGACCATCCTCAAGGGACTGCCGCTGACTTACAATTCCGATTTGCAGGAGGACAAGGAACGCGTGTTCGATGCGCTCGATACCATCAAGCCGGCGCTCGATGTGACGGCGAAGCTGTGGCCGCGCCTCGAGTTCGATGTCGAAACGATGCGCAAGGCGGCCGGCGGTTTCGCGCTCGCCACCGATCTCGCGGAATATCTCGTCGAACGCAGCACGCCATTTCGCGAGGCGCATGAGATCATCGGCGCGCTCGTACGCGAAACCATTTCATCGGGAAGGTCGCTGGAGGATTTGAGTCTCGATGATTTCCGCGGTCATTCGCCAAAATTCGATTCGGATGTCCTCGAGATGCTGGATCCCGAAAATTCCATCAAGGTCCGCTCGGTGATTGGCGGGCCGGCTCCCGGCATGGTCCGCGAACGCATCAAGAGGCTGCGCGGATGAGTGCGATACGCGCATGTCTCATTGCTGCCGCCATTCTCGTCATCGGGTGCGGTGTCAAATCGCAGCCGATCCCTCCCGAGCGCGCGATTCCGGAGCGGATCGTCGGACTCGATGCGACGTCGCAAAAAAATGGCGTCATGCTTTCCTGGGAGCGTCCGGATCGCACCGCGGGTGGTGCCAAGATGCGCGATCTGGGCAGCTTCGAGATCGATCGCGCCGAGAGCACCAGCGCGTTCCGGCCGCTTGTTGATATCTCCGTCACCGATCAGGATCGCTTTCAGCAGCAGCGCAAGTTCAGCTATCTCGATGGGAGCGCCGAGGTGGGGCATCACTATCGCTATCAGGTGATTTCTTCGACCCTCGATGCTTATCGGAGCGACCCGTCGAACGAGGCCGAGATCACTCACGAGCTTCCCAAGCCGCCGCCGAACCCGGAAGATTTTGTCATCCCGCAGCCCAAACCGCTGCCGTGATATCCAGCTGACGCTGTGATAAAAATCGCTATTAGCGATGCACTACTTCGAATATAGAAACGACGACTTGTACGCCGAAGACGTGCCGATGCGGGAACTCGCGCGCCGCTTCGGCACTCCATTCTATGTTTACAGCGCGCGCACGCTGCGCCGCCATTTCCGCGTTTTCGACGAAGCCTTCGCCGGCACCGATCATCTGATCTGCTACGCGATGAAGGCGCTCTCCAACCTCAGCATCCTGAAGCTGTTCGCCTCGATGGGATCCGGGTTTGACATCGTTTCGGTCGGCGAGATGATGCGATGCCTACGCGCCGGCGCCGATCCGCGCAAGATCGTTTTTTCCGGGGTCGGCAAGACCGACGAGGAAATCGCGGCCGCGCTCGACAACGGCATCCTAATGATCAACGTCGAGTCGCGCGGCGAGTTGCATCGCATTTCCGAGGTTGCAGGTCGCATGAAGAAGCGCGCGCCGGTAACGTTGCGCGTCAATCCCGACCTCGATCCCGGCACGCATCCGCACATTTCGACCGGGCATCGCGACAGCAAGTTCGGCATTCCGTTGTCGCAAGTCGATGAGTACTACGCTGAGGCGAAAAATCTGCCCAACCTGGAGTTGGTCGGCCTCAGCACGCATATCGGATCGCAAATCACCGATACCGCGCCGTTCGCCGAGGCAGGGAACAAGGTCGCCGCGATCGTCGGACGGCTGCGCAGCGCCGGCATCGCGCTTAAGTACCTCGATATCGGTGGTGGGCTCGGCATTCCGTATCAGGAAGAACCGCCATCGCCCTCGGAATATGGCAAAGCGGTGTTGCAACCGATTGCGGGGCTGGGATTGAAAATCATCGCGGAGCCCGGCCGTGTAATCGTCGGCAATGCCGGTGTGCTCGTGACGAAGGTGCTCTATCTCAAGGAGACCGACGTAAAGCGCTTCATCGTGGTCGACGCTGCGATGAACGATCTCATTCGGCCGGTGTTGTACGAGGCTTATCACAATATTCAGCCGGTGAAGAAAAACCCCGCGCCAAAACTGGTTACCGCCGATGTCGTCGGGCCGGTATGCGAGAGTGGCGACTTCCTCGCGCAGGAGCGCGAGATGCCTGAGCCCGCGCAGGGCGAGCTGCTCGCGGTGATGAGTGCTGGCGCGTACGGCGCGGTGATGGCGTCGAATTATAACAGCCGCCTGCGCCTGCCCGAGATCCTCGTCGATGGTGCCGATGCGCACGTGATTCGCGAGCGCGACACCTTCGAGGACATCATCCGCGGCGAGAAGATCGTCGAACTCAAGGCGCGGTAGGCATATGGCGAAACTCGAGTTCGTCAAAATGCACGGATGCGGCAACGACTACATTTATGTGGTCGCGACGAAAGTGCGTCCTGCCGATCCCGGCAAACTCTCGGCACGAATCTCCGATCGGCACTTCGGCATCGGCGGCGACGGCCTCATCATGCTCGCGCCGTCCACGCAGGCTGACATCCGAATGGAAATGTATAATGCCGACGGCAGCCGCGGAGAGATGTGCGGCAACGGGATCCGATGCCTCGCGCGGCTGGCGTATGAGAGCGGACTCGCGCGCAAAAATCCCATCGACATCGAGACCGATTGCGGCATCAAAACCGTCGCGCTTACGTTCAGCAATGGCAAAGTCGATGGCGCAACGGTCGACATGGGCGAGCCGATCCTGGATGGCCGACAAATTCCGGTCGATGCAGAAGGGAAGGTGATCGAGTATCCCCTCGAGGTTGGTGGACGTATTACCAAGCTGACCGCGGTCTCGATGGGCAATCCTCATTGCGTAGTGTTCGTGACCGACGACGCGGTATGGAACCTCGATGTCCATGAGTTTGCGCAGCTCGGGCGCGCGTTCGAGATGCATCCGTTTTTTCCCAAACGCGTCAATACAGAGTTCATCCTGCCGCTCTCGCGCACTCGTCTGAAAATGCGAGTATGGGAGCGCGGGTCGGGTGAGACGCTCGCATGCGGCACCGGCGCGTGCGCGTCGCTCGTCGCGGCGGTGCTGACGGGACGCGCCGAACGCAAGGCAGTCGTCGAGTTGCGCGGAGGAAATCTGGAAATCGAATGGCGCGCGAGCGGCGAGCGCGCCAATCATGTCTTTATGACCGGCGAGGCGGTGGAAGTTTTTCGCGGCGAGATCGAAGTTGGCGCGGGCGAATTGGTAATGGTCTAGCTCGCGGGAGGATCGAATGTTCAACGGTGCACTATCGGCAATCGTCACGCCATTTCGCGACGGCGAGGTCGACGAGCGCGCGCTGCGCGATCACATCGAATGGCAAATCCAGAGCGGCATCGATGGCATTGTGCCGTGCGGCTCGACCGGAGAGTCGGCGACCCTCACGCATAGCGAACACGACCGCGTCATCAAGATCACCATCGAGCAGACGCGGCGACGCGTTCCGGTGGTCGCCGGTACCGGCTCGAACTCCACCGCCGAGGCGATTCGGCTCACGACCGCGGCGCGCGAGATGGGCGCGGACGGCGCGCTGATGCTCTCGCCCTATTACAACAAGCCCACGCAGGAGGGAATTTTCCGTCATTACAAGACGATCGCCGGCGCGGTCGATTTGCCGATAATCGTGTACAACATTCCGGGCCGCACCGCCTCGAATATCGCGCCCGAGACGTTCGCGCGGCTGTGCGAGATTCGTAACATCGTGGGGATCAAAGAAGCCTCGGGCTCGATGGAGCAGATTTCCGACATTCGCCGGCTATGCGGCGATCGGCTGACCATTCTCTCGGGCGACGACGGGCTCACGGTGCCCATCATGGCGCTGGGCGGCAAGGGCGTCATCGCGACAACCTCCAACGTAATGCCGCGCGAGATGCACGACCTCGCGGCGGCGGGGCTCGCAGGAGATTTCGCACGGGCGCGCGAAATCCACTACAAGATAATGCCGGTGATGCGCGCGCTGTTCATCGAGACCAATCCGATTCCGCTCAAGCAGGCGCTCGCATTGATGGGCCGTTGCGCCAACGAACTTCGGATGCCGCTGTGCCCGATGTCGGCGCCGGCCGCCGACAAACTTCGCTCAGCGATGAAGGAACTGAAGCTGATTTGACGTTGAAAATGCAAAAACAAACCCATCGCGAACAAACGCGAGCGGTGGTCTGTAGCGTCGCGCGAAGGGCCTCGAAAGGCACCAGGCACAAGATTGCAAAAACAAACCCACTGTACAATTCCTTAATGATATCAGCCACTTAGGCCGCGTTAACAAAGAAAAAGGCCGAATGGCGATACCATCCGGCCTTTAATCGACGATATGTCGATAAGCTAGTCGAACATCAGCACGGTGCGCGCCACCTCGCCCGCCTTCATTGCGCGGAATGCCTCGTTGACGTCCTCGAGCTTGCCCCGCTTGCTGATCATGTCGTCGAGGTTGAGCCGCCCCTGCTCGTAGAATTCGATGAGCCGCGGCATGTCGATGCGGAAGCGGTTCGAGCCCATGAAGCATCCCTGGATGCGCTTCTCGAACAGCAGCGAGAATCCGTCGATATCCACCTTCTGCCCGAGCGGCACCATTCCGACGATGGTCGCCGTGCCGCCGGGAGCGAGCGCCTCGTAGGCCTGCTCGGCCGCCTTCTTGAGACCGATCGCCTCGAACGAGAAGTCGACGCCGCCGTCGCTAAGCGAGCGCACGCCTTCGACAGGATCGCCGCTGGAGGCATCGACGCCGTGAGTCGCGCCGAGTTTTTTCGCGAGCGCGATCTTCTGCTCAAATTTGTCGACCACGATGATCTGCCGCGCGCCCGCGATACGCGCGCCCTGGATCACCGCGAGGCCGACGCCGCCGGCGCCCCATACCGCGACGGTCGATCCCGGCGTTACTTTGGCGGTGTTGATCGCCGCGCCGACGCCGGTGATGACGCCGCATCCGATGAGCGCAGCGCGATCGAGCGGGAAGCTGTCCTTGATTTTCACCAGCGCGTTCTCGTGCACCAACATCTGCTCGGCATACGACGAGAGGTTGGCGAATTGATTCACCATCTTACCGTTCATCGCGAGGCGTGGTTTGTCGCCGCCCGCGCGCTGGGTCGCGCCGGTGTTCGAGCACAGGTTCGGATGACCCGACATGCACTCAGGACAATATCCGCAAAACACCGACAGGCACGCGATGACGTGGTCGCCGGGCTTGACGTAGGTGACCTGCTTGCCGACTTTCTCGACCACGCCCGCGGCCTCGTGCCCGAGAATCGCCGGCGCGGGCCACATGTAGAGGCCGTCTACAAAATGTAGGTCGCTGTGGCATACTCCGCTCGCAACGACTTTGACGCGGACCTCGCGATCCTGCGGATCGTCGATATCGACATTTTCGATTTTCAGCGGCTGGTTGGGCCCGTTGAAGATTGCTGCTTTCATCGTGATGCTCCTTGAGGTTGTCCCGCTTGGCTACTTGAAATCGATGACGGTGCGCGCGACCTCGCCCGCCTTCATCGCGCGGAACGCATCGTTAACGTTTTCGAGCTTGTCGTGCTTGCTGATCATGTCGTCGAGGTTGAGCCGCCCCTGCAAATAAAAATCGATGTATTGCGGCATGTCGATGCGGAAGCGATTGGATCCCATGTTGCTCCCTTGCAGTTTGCGCTCGGTGAGGAACATGTAGCCGTCGAGTTCGACCTTCTGCCCGACGGGGATCATGCCGATGACGGTCGCGGTGCCGCCCGGCTTCACCGAGTTGAACGCCTGTTCCGCCGCGACTTTGAGCCCGATTGCCTCGAATGAGTAATCGACGCCGGGGCCACCGGTCAGCTTTTTGATTTCTTCGACCGGATCGCTAGAGGACGCATCGACGGTATGCGTGGCGCCGAGGCGCTTCGCCATCGCGAGCTTGCCCTCGAATTTGTCGACCGCAATGATCTGCCTTGCGCCCGCGATTTTCGCGCCTTGAATCGCCGCGAGGCCGACGCCGCCCGCGCCGAACACCGCGACCGTCGAGCCCGGCTCGACCTTCGCCGTCCGCAGCACCGCACCGACTCCGGTGGTGACGCCGCATCCGATGAGCGCGGCGCGATCCAGTGGGATGTCCTCGCGAATTTTCACCACCGCGTTCTCATGCAGCAACATTTTCTCGCAGTAGGACGAAATGTCGAGGAACTGGTTGATGGGCTTGCCTTTCTGCGAGAGGCGCGGCTTGTCGTTGGCGGCGCGCTGGGTCGCGGACTTGTTGGCACATCGATTTGGATGCCCCGACATGCACTGCGCGCAATATCCGCAGAACACCGACAAGCACGCGATGACGTGATCGCCCGGCTTCACGTAGGTGACTTGCTTGCCGACTTCCTCGACGATACCGGCCGCCTCGTGTCCGAGGATCGCGGGCGCAGGATACGGATAGAATCCGTCAACGAAGTGCAGGTCGCTATGGCACACGCCGCTGTGCGCGGTCTTGATGAGCACTTCGCGGTCCTGCGGCTTATCGACCTCAACGTCGTCGACGATCACGAGCGGTTGATTCGGGCCATTGAAGATGGCGGCTTTCATTAACGTTGCTCCTTTAGCGCGATTGGGGCGTGACGACGCCGCGACAGGCCGGCCTTCGTCATCGAACTTTCTTTACTACCATACTGTCCGCGCTTTACCAGCGCAGTATTCAGGGAAAGAAGCTTGGCGGAGTCTGCGGCCCCAATACGACCATCGCGGGAATCTTTGCCGCAGCGGAATCGGTGCGCACGAAGAGCACGCAGGTCGCATCGCGATAGAGGCGCCTCCAGTCGGGGGACGACTCCATCAGCGCCGACGCAGGTTCGTCATCGGCGCTGAGTAGAACGAAGTCGTGCGGATATTTTTGCAGCACCTCTTTCGCGCCGACCGCGCCGTTTTGGAACGAGAGGTAATCGTCGATGACATTCGGCGGGTAGATCGTGTCGTAGCGCCCATCGATGAAGACCTTGCTGGCCGGTGCCATATGCCAGATGACGTACTCGCCCCACGCGAAATCGGTCAAGATGTTGCCGCTCAGTCCGGCTTCTTGCATGAATGCGATCGCACCACCGGGCTTGGGCGTGCCGGCGCGCAGAGCGGGCGAGAGCAATCCGGTTCCGAGCAGCAATACAATTGCGGCCGCAGCGATGATGGCCTGGCTGATCCAGCCGCGCGGCGAAACCTGCTCCGCGCGGATGACGAACGCTGCATGGTGTCCCAACGGAATCGCGGTCGCGATCACGGCGAGCGGAAGATTTCTCATCGCGACGAAGGCGGCGGCAATCATGACTGCGGCGACGGCGACCATCGGAAGATCGTCGCGGCGCGGAGCAACGACGCAACTCCAGGCCAGCGCTACGAACAGCCCGAGTGCGACGAGCATCGGAATCGCGCCGGCATGGTTGCGATGCCACATCGCGGCCAGCGCCTCCAGCAACGGCTGCCAGTCATCGATAATCTCGCGGGTGCGAGGATTCGTCATTGCGTGCGCGACGGCTCTCCAGGTGCCAAATCCGTATGGCGTCGCGAGAGTGGCCAGTATCGATGCGATCGCTATCGTCAGGAGTAACAGCCCACCGCGCAAATCGCGGCCTTCGAAAAAATCCTGTGTCAGAGAAACCACGCTGAAGGTTCCGAGCGCCGCCAGCCCGATGATGAAGCCTCCATGGAGGTTAGCCCACAGCGCGAGTATCGGGATCGCGAGCCAGACCGCTGCTGATCCTCGATAATTGTAGCGTGCGAGGATCGCGAGGAGCGCGCTCATCAGTGCAAAGGTGAACATCTGCGGACGGAACTGGATTTGCGGCGCGATCGCGATGCTCACAGCGAGAAGAATCGCGACCTGGACCGTCATCGCCGCTTCGGTTTCGGCGAGCCCGAGAGTCAGGAACACGATGATCGCCGCCGAGCACGCGAACTTCATCAGCTTCAAACCGATGACGCCGACTGCGTTGTATGCCGCGCCCATCAGCACCTCGCTCAACCATTCGTGGTTGAGCCACACTTGCCAATGCGCGGAATACGAATACATATCGTGCATCGCGAGATGATGATTGACGAGGATCGCGTGGCCGAATGCGACATGACCCCACAAATCGGGATCGGCCCAGCGCTGGATATCCGCGATCGCTATGATGAGGAGAATCAGTGCCGGCGAATTGCCAATGAGCGAGCGCGGCCGACTTCTCGCTTCGGGGACCTCGCGTGCTTCAATGACAATGTGATGCGCCTCCACATGCGCACCATAGCATTGGGTTGGATTTGATGAGACTGGAAGTTAGCGCGGTCGTCTCGCTTGCATCCGCGCCGGCGCGCTGCTCTCGATCGTACGGGGCTCCGGCGCGGCGTGACGGAGTTCATGTATGCGCGGAAATCAGCAGTGTCTGATTGTTGCACCGCATCTTGCCGTCCGCGCCGACATAGGGGCGTGCCTCGCGAATCACCACTTCCTCCAGCTTGCGTTGCATGTCCGCAGGCTGCGATGCCATCGCGCTTCGGAAATCGTACGAAATGTCGCGCCGCGATTCGAGGAATTTTTCCGGCGAATCGAATTCGAAGGTCACATTCATCGGCTCGACTTTGAAGTCGCGAAATCCCGCTGCGATCAGCGCGCGCTCGACGATGCTGGTATCCGCCAGGCTCATCGGATTCGGCGTGCCCGGCGGATGCGGCGCGATGCCGAGCATTGCGCGAACCTGCGGCCCCGCAATGGTGATCATCGGCACCTTGTCGCCGCTGTCCCATACCGCAGTCGCAAGCCATGCGCCGGGCTTTAGCGCCTCGCGAATACCGTGCGCGGCCGCCGCCAAATCGGGCACGAACATCAAGCCCCATCTGCAAACCACGGCATCGAAGGAGCCGGGTGGTTCATGCAGCGATGCGGCGTCGCCTTCCCGATACTCCACGTTGGTGAGGCCCAACGATGCGGCACGGCGACGTGCGACGTTGAGCATGCCGGCAGAATGATCGACGCCAATCACCCGTCCCATTCGGCCCGACTGCGCGCGCCGCGGTTATTGCGGGTTCACCGGTGCCGGTCGCGATATCTAGTACGCGCGCACCGGACTTGATCCGCGCCAGCTCGACCAGCCGATTGCTCACCGACTGCGCGCATCGCTCGAACAGCGGCCACCATTTTTCCCATCCCGCGGCGGCGTTGTCCCAACTCGAACGTGAATCACGCTTGAAGCGCTCAGACATCAAAAGTCTGGCTGCTCATCGCGACCTCCTGGAACCATCCTGAGACTAAGCATCAGCGCGCGAGAACGACAACCCCGCGTGCACGCGCGAGGACGCGGGGGAAATCGCGACGCACTCGCGCCGTAATCGTGGCATTGACTCCGTGCTCGGCGAGAATCGCGACCGTGGAACTAGTGTCGGCAGGATCGTATCCGATCGCATGCTCACGAAGCGGCGGGTACATGTAGTAACGCACCACTTCGTCCGCGTATTGTGGCGCCACCGCAATAGTATCATCAGGATGAAGGCTTGCCTGCGCCACGCGCGCGGCCTCGTGCCAGTCGGTGTCGTGGTTCTTCAAGGAATATGAACGGATATGGCCGAGCGCCAAAATGACTATTACGGCCGCGGCAGCGATACGCATGAACTGACTATCAAGTTCCCAAATGCCTAATGCGATGAGAACGAAGAACGCGGGAAATGAGTATATCGCGTAGCGCTCGATGAACATCGGCCGCCACAGGAATGAGCCCATGACGAGCAGTAATGGCGGCGCCCACATCCACAGAAGTGCGAACACGACAGCGCCTCGTGCCTTGCGCCAGGCCCGCGAAACTCCCCATGCCGCGAGCGCGAACATTATCGGAAAGGCAACGCTGCCAGTGGCTTTGTTGAAGAACGCCGCCGGTTCCCACCATGGAGGAGCTTCCAGCCAGTCCATTTTTCCCGTTGCCAAAACCTCACGGCCCACCTTTGCCAAGGCGTAGAAAGTTGGAGAGAGGATAACTACTCCGGCGACCATTGCGACGCCGGTTATGACTACTGCACGCATCCTGTTTCGATAGTCAATTCCGGAACCGACCAGAATTACCATTAGCCAGATTCCTTCTACTACGAGCAGCGATGAGGTTACCAAGTTGACTGCGAGTAGTGCTGAAGTGAGTATCGCGAGGATTACATAGTCGGCTAGCGATTGCAGTCGCAGTGCGCGCAGGAAAAACCACAGATGCGCCATCGCCAGGGCGAGCAGCAGGCCGTACATCCGAAGCTCGCGATCGTACTTGATCGTTACGAGGCTGACCGCGCAAATGAGCGCACTCAAGGCCGCAATCATATCGATATCGAATGCGGCAAACGGCGGGGCATTGGCGCGCGTCCTGATCAGAAAGATCTCGCTCGTCAGCGGGACCATCAGGAAAATCATCACCAGGCCGAACAGCGCCGAGAGCGCGCGCATCGCGAAGAGTCCGTCGCCGAACATCGCGATCCATCCGTGCAGTATCAAATCGTGCAGCGGCAACTTGCCCGGATTATGAGTCTGCTGAGTCGCGATGACTTCGCGGATGGAGGGCGCATCGGCAGCGGCCCAGGTCGCACCCTCGTCGGCGGACATCTCGGGCACGCCGAGATTCTCGAATCGAAGCCAGGCGCCCACAACCAGAGCGATGCAAACCAATGCCAGTGCGAGGCGGTTCATCGCGCGAGATTCTTGCGCAACGCCATCGGCATACGAATGGCTAGAGGCCTTTTTTGAGGTCGGGTGCCGCGCGAAAGCCGACACTGCGAGCCGCCGGAATCGTCATCGGCGCGTTGGTGCGTGGATTGAAACCCGCGCGCGCCTTATGTCGTCGCACCGAAAACGTGCCGAAGCCCGGAACCCAGAAGCGCTTTTCTTTTTTGATCGAGCGGGCGATTTGGGCGAAAGTTTCGTCGATGATCCTCGCGACGCTCTTTTTGGATTCGCCGATTTCGTTCGCGACCGCTTCGATGAGTTCAGCCTTCGTCATGATGCGTTACTTAAGCCGCGGGCAGGCCACGCGCAAGCACTGCGCCACTCATTGCGGTGGAGTCGCCGTCGCTTCGAGTTCGCGCCAAACCAGGCCCCATCGCACGCCCTGATCGCTGACGATCACGTGACCGACGTTGAAGCGCTTCATCACGCGCTCGAGGATCATCGAACCGGCGAAGATTACATCTGCGCGCGCTTCGAGCACGCCAGGAATTTTCTTGCGTTCTTCAAGGGTCGCTCCGCCGAAGCGCTTCACGATGGCAGAAACTTCATCGCGCATCAGCACGTGTCCCTGCACCCGCGACGCATCGTACTCGCGCATGTTGAGCGATACCGCGGCGATGGTCGTGACGGTGCCCGCGATTCCGACCAACACATCGGGACGAAATGTCCATCCGAGTTTTTCCAGTTGTTCGTCGATCGCAGCGGTCAACTTCTCGATTTCCTCCTTCGAAGGAGGATCGTGCTGGATGATCCTTTCCGTCAGCCGCACCGATCCAATCTGAAGACTCACGCTGGCAAGGTCGCGGCCGGGCTCCGAGCGAATCAGTTCAGTCGAGCCGCCGCCGATATCCGCGATCAGCAAACGTAAATCGGAGCTTAGGTTGAGCGACCGTTTGACGGCGAGCCGCGACAGCTCGGCCTCCTCGCTGCCGGGAATGATCTTCAGATCGACGTTGGCCTTTTCCTTCACGCGTTGAATGAAGTCGGCGCCATCGCCGGCATCGCGCAGCGCACTGGTGGCGGCCGCGATGGTTTTTTCGGCGCCGGCCGCACGCGCAGCTTCGGCAAACTCCGCGATGGTATCGAGGGTCAGGCGCGAGGTCTCCTTGTCGAGCTTGCCGGTGCGATCGACGCCCTTGCCCAGCCGCGTGATGCGCGAGCGCTCGAGGATCGGTTTGAACTTGCCGTCGCGCTCCGACTCCACCACGAGCATCAGGACAGTGTTGGTGCCGACGTTGAAGGCTGCGAGCTTCACGACCGATTATCCCACAGCGACAGCGGCTTGCGGCAATGACGGTTCGATCGCGCTGGACGCGATCCATTCGTGCCATTTTGCTCAGCGCGCGCCGGCCCATCTCGATCTTCTTGTCGCGTCCGCGCACCCGCATAGCCGGCTCCGGCATCAAGCCGAAGTTGGCGTTCATCGGCTGAAAATTCTGCCGCGTCGAATCAGTCACGTAGGCGATCAGCGATCCCAATGCGGTTTCAGGCGGCGGGAAAATCGGTTCTCTTCCGATCGCGAGCCGCGCCAGATTGATCGCGGAGAGCAGACCGGCGGCCGCGGATTCGACATAACCCTCGACGCCGATCATTTGTCCCGCCATGAAGAGATCATCGCGCGGTTTTGAGTTGCAGTGTCGGACGTAGCAGGCGCGGCGAATCGATGAAGGTATTGCGATGCAACGATCCCAGCCGCACAAACTCAGCGTGTTCCAGTCCGGGAATCATCCGCAGCACCTGGCGCTGCGCCGGATACGTCATCTTGGTTTGAAAACCCACCATATTGTAGAGACGCCCCTCGCGATCGTCCTGGCGAAGCTGCACCACCGCGAACGGCCGCTGTGCGCTGCGAGGATCGATGATCCCGACCGGCTTCATCGGTCCGAACGCGAGCGTCTGCGCGCCGCGCCGCGCCATCTCCTCGATCGGCATGCATCCTTCGAAGTAAACCGGCTTTTCGAACGGATGCAGCGCGACTTTTTCCGCCGCGGTCAGCGCTTCGATAAACGCATCGTACTCGGACTCGGTGAGCGGGCAGTTGATGTAATCGTCGCCGCCCTTGCCATAGCGCGAGGCGAGGAACGCCTTGTCCATATTGATGGAATCGCGCGTGATGATCGGAGCGATCGCATCGTAGAAGTACAGGTTGCGCGGCCCGATGAGCTGATTGAGCCGCTCGCCGAGCGCGGCGCTGGTCAGAGGACCGGTCGCGATGATCGTTGGACCGTCGGGAATTTCGATCGCTTCCGCGCGCGTGACCTCTATAAGAGGATGCGTCGAGAGCGCGTCGGTGATGATGCGTGAAAACCCCTCGCGATCGACCGCCAGCGCGCCTCCCGCGGGAACCTGAGTCTTGTCGGCTGCTGCGATGACGAGTGAACCGAGCCGCCGCATCTCTTCCTTCAGAACGCCGACCGCAGTTTCGAGCGACGCGCCGCGCAACGAGTTCGAGCACACCAGTTCGGCGAACATCGCGGTCTGATGTGCCTCCGTCATCCGCACCGGGCGCATCTCGTGAAGACGCACGCGGACCCCACGGCGCGCAAGCTGCCACGCGGCCTCGCTGCCGGCCAGCCCCGCGCCGATCACATTTACGGTTGGCATGTTCACACTAGCGTGCTCCGATGCTATCCGACCTATCAGGCGGATGTCGAATTCGCGATCGCCCGTTCGATATAAGAACGAGAATCCATTCAGAAGGAGAATATCGATGCAGTACGCGCTTTTGATTTACAGTAGCGAGGCCGACGCCGCGAAGATGACCCCGGCAGAAGGGCAAGCCGTTTTCCAGGGTTACATGGAATTTACCCAATGGCTTCAGCAATCGGGCAAGTCCAAGGGCGGGGACGCGCTGGAGCGCACGGCGAACGCCACTACGGTCCGTGTTCGCAACGGTAAAACGACAACCACCGACGGTCCGTTTGCCGAGACCAAGGAGCAGCTCGGCGGATTCTACCTCGTCGATGCGAAAGATCTCGACGACGCGATCGCGATCGCCGCGCGTATCCCGGGAGCGAAGCACGGATGCATCGAGGTGCGCCCGATCCAGAAGTTCGACATGTAGCTCCGAGCGACGAGGTTCACCGCTCGTTGGCGATAGTAGCGCCCGCCGGTTAGGCTCGTCGGCGGGCGTTACCATGCAGTCGGAGATTGCGAGCCTCTATCGCGAGCATTATGGACGCATCCTCGCGTCGCTGATCCGCGCGATTGGAAATTTCGAGCTGGCTGAAGATGCCTTGCAGGACGCATTCGCTGCCGCGGTCGAGCAGTGGCCGCGCGAGGGCGCGCCGAAAAATCCCGCTGCGTGGGTCGTCTCGACGGCCCGCCACAAGGCAATCGATAGGGCGCGGCGTCAAATCTGGTTTGGCTCCCGTCGCGACGAGATCCAGCGGCTCCTCGAATTTGAAATGTCCTCCGAATCCAACGACGATGCCGATTCATTTCCCGATGAGCGCCTGCGTCTCATTTTCACTTGTTGCCATCCGGCGATTAATCGCGAGGCGCAGATCGCGCTCTCGCTGCGAACACTATGCGGCCTGACGACCGAAGAAATAGCGCGCGCGTTTGTCACGCCTACCGCGACGATGGCGCAACGCATCGCGCGCGCGCAGCGCAAAATTCGCGCTGCCGGCATTCCGTATGTGGTGCCGTCCGGCGACGCGCTTCCTGAGCGCCTCGAATCCGTGATGGCGGTCATCTACCTGGTTTTCAACGAAGGCTATCTCGCGACTTCCGGTGATGCGGTGGTGCGCAAGGACCTGTGCACGGAAGCGATTCGGCTCGCGCGAATCCTCGTTGCGCTGATGTCAGATCAATCGGAAGCGCGCGCACTTCTCGCGCTAATGCTGCTGCACGATTCGCGTCGCGAGACCCGCGCGGACGCCAACGGCGATCTGATTCTTCTGGAGGATCAGGATCGCAGCCGCTGGAATCATCGGCAGATCGATCAAGGCCTGGCGCTGATCGACCAGACTCCCAACGGTCCGTATGCGATTCAAGCGGCGATCGCGGCAGAACACGCCCGTGCGAAGCGTCCGGACGATACCGACTGGGCGCGCATCGCGCACCTCTACAGCCAGCTGCGGGAGATGCGAAACACCTCGATCATCGCGCTAAATCATGCGGTCGCGATCGCGATGGCATATGGACCGGCCCACGGGCTCGAACTGATCGCGCACCTCGAAGCTTCGTGCGAGTTGGATGACTACTACCTGATGTGGTCAGCGAAAGCCGACCTGCTGCGCCGGATGGGAAACTTCATCGAAGCATCGTCGGCATATCGCCGCGCGCTGGCTGTAGTGACCAACGCCCCCGACCGCCGCTTCCTGGAGCGGAGATTGAAAGAAATGGAGTCGGGTACTTCGCCTTAGCGACTATGCTCCCGGCCGATCTTCGCTCCCTTGCGCGCCACCCGTAGAGGGTGGAGTCGATGGAGGTAGCGCGCTGTCGGGAACCGGGATGCGATACTCGCAGCCTTCCTTGGCGCATTGCCATCGCGCGCCTTCCTTCTTGGTGACCTTCTCGACCAGGTACGGCGCGCCGCAACTCGGGCATGGCTGTGGGATGACCTTATCCCAGCTGGCGAACTTGCATTTCGGATATCGGCCGCATCCCCAGAAAATCTTGCCGCGCCGCGTGCGCCGCTCGAGCATCTCGCCCTCTTTGCATTCGGGGCAATGCACTCCCGTCTTGACCGGCTCGGCCTTGAGCTTCTTGATGCCGTCGCACTCGGGATAGCCCGAGCATCCGAGGAACTCGCCGAAGCGCGAGCGCTTGCGCACCATCGGCTTGCCGCATTTTTCGCAGGTGACATCGGTCATTGTCGCTGCGGCCGATTCCACTACCTGGATGCCGCCTTGCTCATCGCGCTTGAATTCCTTGGTGTTGCGGCATTTCGGATAGTTGGAGCAGGCGAGGAACTCGCCGTTGCGGCCCCATTTGATGACCATCTCGCCGCCGTCCAGCTCGCATTTGATGCCGGTCTTCACGCCCGTGCGTTTGACCTCCGGCATTTTGTCCTTCGCCTCGCCGAGGCGCTTCTCGAATGGCGTCCAGAAACGATGGAGCGTCGGGATCCATCCGTCGCGGCCCTCTTCAACGTCGTCTAGTTCGTCTTCGAGCTTGGCGGTGAAACCGACTGCGAGGACGTCGGGGAATCCGGTCACGAGGAGATCGCTGACCACGCGGCCGAGCGAGGTCGGACGCAGCCGCTTACTCTCGTCTTCCTCGACATAGACCTTGGTCAAACTGTTCATGATGGAGACGTAGGTCGACGGACGCCCGATGCCTTTTTCTTCCAGCTCCTTGATGAGAGTGGCCTGGCTGAAGCGCGGAGGCGGCTGGGTAAAATGCTGTTGCGGATCGAAGCCCAGCAGTTGGAGGACCTCGCCTTCGGAAAGCTGCGGCAGCATTCCTTCCTGCTCCTCGGGTTCGTCCTGACCTTCGATGTAAACCCGCATAAAGCCGTCGAACTTCATCACCTGGCCAGTGGCGCGGAAAATTGCATCGCCGCTCTCGATGTCGATGGTGGTGCGATCGAAGACCGCCGGCACCATCTGGCTCGAAACGAAGCGGTTGAAGATGAGCGTATAGAGCGCGAGTTCGTCCTTATCCAGGTAGCGCGCGAGCGACTCGGGATCGCGATCGGTCGAGGTCGGGCGGATAGCCTCATGCGCATCCTGCGACGATTTGGAACTCTTATAGAAGTTCGCGTGATCAGGCAGGTAGTCCTTGCCGTACCGATTCGCGATGTAACCGCGGACCATGTCGAGCGCTTGGGGCGACACGCGCGGTGAATCGGTACGCATATAAGTGATGAGACCGGTCGCGCCCGCGTCGCCAAGCTCGACGCCTTCGTACAGGCGCTGCGCGATTTTCATCGTGCGCGACGGCGAGAAGTACAGCTTGCGAGCGGCCTCCTGCTGAAGCCTCGATGTGATAAACGGAGGCGTCGGGCTGCGCTTGACCTCCTTGCTCTCGATGCTCTTGACGGTAAATGGCAGCTTCTCGCATGCCGCGATGACTTCCCGGGCTTCCTTTTCGGGAAGCTTGTAGTTTTTGTTGTCGATGCGCTGGCTGGCGTGGCTGAACAGCCGCGCCTTGAACGGGGGCGGATTGTGGCCCTCGAGGTTCGCGTCGAGGGTCCAGTATTCCTCGGCGCGGAACGCCTCGCGCTCCTTCTCGCGCTCGACGATTATCCGCAGCGCGACCGACTGAACGCGTCCGGCGCTGATGCCGCGCTTGACCTTATCCCAAAGGATCGGGCTGATGCGGTATCCGACCAGGCGGTCGAGTACGCGGCGCGCCTGCTGCGCATCGAAGAGCGGGCGGTTGAGTTCGGTCGGATGCTCGATTGCCTCTTTTACGCCATCTTTCGTGATTTCGTGGAGCAGTATGCGTTGGACCTTGCCATTGAGGCCCTTGCCCAAGCGGTCCGCGATATGGAAGGCGATCGCCTCGCCCTCGCGGTCGGGGTCGGTGGCGAGGAAGATATGGTCCTTGCCCTTGGCCTGCTTCTTTATATCCTCGATTACCTTGGCCTTGCCCGGAATGATGTGGTACTCGGGCTTGAAATCATGCTCGATATCGACGCCGAGGGTGCTTTTGGGCAAATCGACGACATGGCCCACCGACGGAGTGACCAAGTAGTCGGCGCCGAGGTATCGCTTGATGGTTTTCGCTTTAGCCGGCGATTCTACAATGACGAGATTTTTTGCCACTTCTTCCCAATGCCCCCCGGTTGTGACCCCTGCCTGACATCATGGCCACTATGCTGCCTGACCTAGGCAAGCGAGAAAAGCTTGCCGGGATGCTGGGCAACCATGCCCTTGAGCTCCAATTCTAGCAATAATCTAAGCACAGCTTGAGGGGTTAGGCCCGAAGCTTCTATAAGCGAGTCTACATGAAGCTTCTGTCCCTGTTTTAGCTGTCTTAAAATAACTTTGTCCTCCTCAGATGCCGATCCGAGGCTCGATTGCGTATGCACTTCAGGATTGTTCAACGATTTCGACGGTTTTTTGGCTTCGTTTCGCGAAAATCCAATCTGCGGGGCGATTTCCTCTATCACGTCCTCCACACATTCGACGAGCTTGGCTCCGTCCCGGATCAAACGATTGCTACCGCGCGTCTTGCCAGTCAAGGGGCTGCCCGGCACCGCGAAGACCTGCCGATTCTGTTCGAGCGCCATCCGGGCGGTGATTAGCGAGCCTGATTTCTCCGCCGCCTCGACGATAACTACGCCCAGGCACAACCCGGATAAAATACGATTTCGGGTCGGAAAATTCTCTGCCCTCGGCTGCGTGCCCAGTGGAAGCTCGCTAATGATGGCGCCGCCGCCCTCGATGACCGCCTCCGCGAGTTTGCGATGCTCGGGCGGATAAATGACGTCGATACCGCATCCCATCACCGCGAGGGTGCGCCCTCCCCCATCGAGCGCGCCCTGATGCGCGGCGCCATCGACACCGCGCGCGAGGCCGCTTACCACCGTGAATCCTTTGGCAGCCAGCTCCATCCCGAGCCGATGGGCCATCCGTAAGCCGCCTTCGCTGGCGGCACGTGCCCCCACGATAGCGAGGCATCCGGGTTCGTGCAGCCTCGCCGGTCCGCGCAGGAAGAGATATGGCGGGGGATCGGCTATCTCGCGAAGATTAGAAGGATAATCCTCGTCCGTCCATTTCAGCAATCGTGCGCCGAGGCGAGGCAGCTCACATAGCTCCTTTTCGAGGGCGTCGAAGTCGCGGAATTCCTTGATGCGCCGGGCTACCGGTCGCGGTACCCCAACCGCCGCGATTGATGCTTCATCGAGCCGGAAAATGACCTCCGGCGAACGATACTTATCTAGCAGGGCGCGGCAAATTCGGGGGCCGACGCCATGTACGCGTCGCAGCGCCAGCCAATACGCATCAGGAGTGGGCATTTTCTCGACGGCCTTTTCCGTAACTTCGAGACGATTGCGGCGTACTCTTACAATAAGCTGGCCTTAAGGGAAACCGGGGGATTACTGGCGGGACGCTTTCTTGACCCTGCTTTTTCGATAGCATACTGTTCCAAAGACCGCTCTGTTTCCGCAATCGCCATATCGGTTTGTTTTCGTATATCCGGCGCATTTGATGAGCCTATCTAAAGGGCGGAGGAGTAAGACGGCTAATGGATTTGACCCGAATGTCTGCGACCGAAAAGCAGATTCTCATATTCAGTTTCTATCGCGACGCGGAACTTCGCGGCGCCCGACTCTTGTTCAACCTTCTGGGTCGTATTCAGGATCCTGATGCTCAACTCAAGATGTCCAAACATCTATCCGACGAGACCCGCCACGCCTGGCTCTGGACCAAGCGCATTTCCGACCTCGGCGGCACCCCGCTGCCGGTCGAGGATGGCTACCAGCGCCGTCTCGGGCTGCGGGTCGGGCTGCCCAAGCATATCGTCGACCTGCTCGCGCTGACGGTCGTGGTCGAGGAGCGCGCGCAGAGCCGCTACACCGCCCATGCCGCCCTTCCGGGCGTTGATCCAGAGACGATGGAAGTGTTGAAGGCCGTCACCGAAGACGAGACCTGGCATCTGTCGTGGATTGAAAGAAAGATGCGCGACATCGCTATCCGGGAAACCGGTGACGAGGCCCGCGCCGACGAGGCGCTGGAGCGCTACCGGTCCATCGACAAAGAGGTCTACGCGACGCTGGCCGCCGACGAAGCGCAACTGATGCGCTCGTAGCTGCGTCCACTTCGGGCTTCGCGCTCCGAGGGCGACTTCTGCACAGAGATACTCGGTCTCTCGATGCCATACTGTCGATCCGGACGATAGCTCCGTCGCCGATCGTCTTTTGATCACGCGGGAATGGCGCGTCCCAATCTATCGTGCTAAAACAGTCCGTCATTGCTTGAACACTGGATGCGAGCAGTGAGCGGAAGCGATTGAACGATCGGAAGACTGCGGCGGAAATGATTGGAGAGATACTGCGGGAGGCGGCGGTCCTGGCGGCCGTCTTTATTCCGATGGATCGCATCGTGTCGGAGAACAAAACCTTCACCATCAGATGGTTTTGGACTACCGTCGGAATAAGCGTTATTCTCGGAGCATCTGGCGTGATCCTCGAATTGCTTCGCGGTGGCGGAAAACAACAGTTTTGAGGTTGCCCAGACGGATTCGGAAATGCAGGAATATTACCCCGTTTTAGTGCTAGCCGTGCTCGGGCTATTTGCCTTCGTGGTCGGGCTTTTCTTCGCTGTTCGCGAGCGTCGTGAGCGCGCAGAACGTGCACGGCAGCAACGGGAACTTAACCCCAATTTCCAGAAGATCGCCTAGCTCCATACGTCCTGCCGCCCTCCTCAGACGGGGCGGTCGGATTCCAATGCTGCATTCAGTGCGAGGCGCATCGATTCGGCGGCTGACGCTGCCGCTGCGCCCGGACTCGCGCCGCCACTTTTCAGATAGGCGTACATCAAGCCGCGGCTCGAATTCACGATGATACCTGACCCGTCATCGCGCGCCGCCATCACCGCGTCTTCGGCAGAACCTCCCTGCGTGCCGTAGCCGGGCACGAGGATGATCGCATTCGGCATCAACTCGCGCGCGCGCTTTAGATGCTTTGGGTAAGTCGCGCCGACCACCGCGCCGACGGAACTAAGTCCGCTCGCACCGATGAAGTCGTCGCCCCATCCTCGCACGCGCGCCGCGACCGCTTCCCACAGCGGCTTGCCCGACGCTTCGAGGTCCTGAAATTCGCCCGACGAGGGATTGGAATTTTTCACCAGCACCAGTACGCCGCGCCCAGCTCGAATGCGATTGACGAACGGCATGATCGCATCGGCGCCGAGGTATGGATTGATGGTGATCGCATCGGAGGCGAAATCGCCGTCTCCGAGAAAGGCTTCCGCGTATGCCGCCAACGTTGAGCCGATGTCGCCGCGCTTGGCATCCGCGATGGTGATGAGTCCGCGCCCGCGTGCGAAACGAAGGACCTCGGCCAACGCGCGCATTCCCTCGATGCCGCGCGCTTCAAAGAATGCGAGCTGCGGCTTGACCGCGACGATCGATTTTTCGCAGGCGTCGATGATCTCGCAGCAGAATTTCGTGAGCGTGTAGCCGGTGGGGATTCCTGGAACGTTCGCGGTATCGAGTTGCGGATCGACGCCAAGAATCGCGAGGCTTTGTTTGGAGCGAGAAACTTCGGCGAGTCGATCAGCGAATTCCATCGCGCACTATGATCGCATCGCGCGGGAAGGTTTCCAACCCTTAACTGGACGTAGAAAACTGATCGGTGGCGCGGATTAGCTCTGCGGTGATAGCGGCGTGCGATGCGTCGTGGCCGGCCTCATCGACGATCACAAGGCTGGACGAGGGCCACTCGCGTGTGAGGTCCCAAGCCCATGCCATTGGCGACTGAAAATCGAAACGCCCGTTCACGACCACGGCTGGAATCTCGGCGATCAGACGAATGTTGCGAAGCAGGATGCCATCTTCAAGCCACGCGTAGTGATGGACGTAGTGAGTCACCAGGCGCGCGAAGGCCATCCGGAATCGCGGATCGTTAAATCGCGGCGATAGTTCGTTCGTTGGTGGCCACGCCGGCGTGGCGGATTCCCAAGTGCACCAATCGAGCGCGGCCTGTTCGCGAATAGCAGCATCGGGATGATTCAGCCGCCGATAGTATGCCTCTACGATATCGCCATTTCGTTCGGCCTCCGGCAGCGCATCGCGCAGGCGCTCCCATTGCTGCGGAAACAATACCGCGACGCCGCCGCGAAAGAGCCAATCGAACTCCTTGCGGCGTCCGGTCGAGACGCCCCACATGATCATCTCCGAGACGCGCTCCGCATGAGCTTCCGCATACGCGAGCGCGAGCGTGCTGCCCCACGAGCCCCCAAACAGCAACCATCGATCGATCTCTAAATGGCGTCGCAGACGCTCGATGTCTGCGATGAGGTTCGAGGTGTTGTTACTCGCGAGGCTGGTGGCGATATCGCTCGCGTGAGGAGTGCTGCGGCCACATCCGCGCTGATCGAACAACACGACGCGGTGCGCAGTTGGATCGAACAACCTGCGATGCCACTTAGTGCATCCGGAGCCAGGACCGCCGTGGATCACCACAACCGGCTTGCCGAGCGGATTGCCGCAGGTCTCCCAGTAGACGCGGTTGGTGTCATCGACCTCCAGGAATCCATGATCGTAAGGCTCTATGGGTGGGTACAAACTCATTTGGCCGCTTCGCGCAGAGCCGCACGTGCGAGCAGCCGCGTGGAATCGAGAATCGGCAACGACGATTGCGCCTCGCTGATGAGGAGCGGAATTTCGGTGCACGACAGCGCGACCGCATCGCAGCCGCGATACCTTAACCGCGTGATGACGTCTTGAAAAACTGCGCGCGCGTTTTCCTGAAAGCGTCCATAAACGAGTTCATCGAAAATGATCCGATTGATGCGCTCACGATCGTCGGGCGGAGGAATCTCATGCGCGATGCCTGCGGCCGCGAGCTTCGGTGGATAGACCGGCCCTTCCATCAGATACTTCGTGCCAAGCACGCCAACGCGACGATAGCCGCGACTCTTCGCGGCCGATGCAACCTCGCTTGCGATGTGCAGCCACGGCAGCGGCGATCTGTTGATGATCGCGTCGATCGCCTGATGCAGCGTGTTGTCGGGACAAATTAGAAAATCCGCGCCGGCGTCGTCGAGCTTGCGCGCCGAGCGCAAGATCAGTTCTCCGGCGCCTGCCCAATCGCCCGCATCGATGCGTTCCATGTACTGCGCGAGCGGGATCGTATGCATCGTAATCTCCGGATGATTGTGCGCTCCGAAAGGCGCCGCGCCTTCGACACAGATGGTGCGATAGCAGAGCGCCGCGCCTTCGGCGCTGACCGCGACAATGCCGACATGTTTCGCCATCGTGACGAGTCTAGCCGATTTCGCGATAGCGGAAGCAGTCCACGAGGTGATCGTTGACCATCCCTACCGCCTGCATGAAAGCGTAACAAATCGTAGGCCCGACGAAGTTGAAACCGCGCTTGCGCAAGTCCTTGCTCATTGCGACGGCTTGCGGAGTTTCCGCAGGAACTTCTTTGTGGGCCTTCCACGCATTGCGCTTCGGTGCACCATCGACGAATTGCCAGATGTATTTATCGAAGGTGGAGAACTCGTCCTTTACCTTGAGAAAGGCGCGCGCGTTGGAAATGGCGGACGCGATCTTGAGCCGATTGCGCACGATGCCGGTATCGCTGAGCAGGCGCTCAACCTTGCGCTGCGTGTAGCGCGCGACAATCACAGGATCGAAGTTCTCGAAGGCCGCGCGATACGCGTCGCGCTTGCGCAGGATGGTGTCCCAGCTCAGTCCGGCCTGGGCGCCCTCGAGCACGATGAACTCGAACAGCCGATGATCATCGTGGAGCGGCACGCCCCACTCCTCGTCGTGGTAGCGACGGGCGAGGTCATCGCGCGCCCACGGGCATCGCATGATCGCGGACGCGAGGTCTGGGTTTTCCGCGTGATTCGGCGAGCTAGGCTCCTCCAGCGGCGGCTGCGGCCGCGTTGGCCTGAGACGAGACTGCTTCCTTCTCGGCCTGCGCGGCCTGCGTGCGTTCCTTCAACTCGGCGAATATTTCATCGACGAAGAACTTCATCAACGACACGTCGGGCATCAGGTTCGGATCGGCGCTCATCCCGAAGCATAACGTCGAATTGTAGCTGAGGATCGCGACGTTGTATCCGAGCGTCGCGCCGCACGGTACCAGCGGTACTTGTTCGAGGCACTTATGTCCGAACAGATACTGCGGCACCTGCACGCCCGGAACATTGGTCGCGATGAAGTTGATGCCGAGCGTCGGCAGCAGGAAGCCGTCGGGACGCGCCTTGTAGCCCGACAGTTTGAACAGTGTTGAGGCCGCGTTCAGGGCCATCGCGCTCATCCGCGAACCCGCACCCATCAGCGTCGGCGGTATATTGTCCGCTATCGACATCAGCCGCTCGAGCGTCTGCGGCAGTTGCGCCTCTTTGATGCGTTCGGTTTCCGCGTTGACGTACTTGAGGCGCTCGACCAGGTCCATCGGTTCCGCAGGAAGCATCGGGAACATCATAGAGACGCGATTGCCGAGCGCGGTCGCTTCTTCCTTATGCCGCACGTTGACGGGGCATCCGATGCAGAGCTGGCCGTTAGCCGCGTATCCGTGATGCTGGAGATAGCGCGCCGCCGCCTCGGTTAGAATCGTCAGCACGACATCGTTGATGGAGCCGCCAAACGCGTTACGGATGCGGCGAAAATCTCCGAACGACATGGTGGACCATGCGAGCGCGCGCCGCTGTCCCACCAGCCCGGAATTCCACGGCGTCGACACGATGCGGCGCGTCGCGATCTGCGCCAGTTGCTGAACCCCGTCGGAGAGGCTGCGCGCCTCGTCACCGAGAGTCTCAGGGTCGCGCATCAACTTGCGCGAGGCCAGCATCATGGCTTTCATCTGCCCGGCAGTCGCCTCGCGCGCGGCCTCGAGGAAACGGCCCATCGGCGTCGATGGCTTCTCGGCCTCCCACGGCTGTGCAGGAGGTTCGATCGGATCCGGAACCGGCTTAAGGTCGAACATCACCTTGAGCAGTTCCACGCCCGATACGCCATCGACCAGCGCATGATGGACCTTGGAAACGATCGCGGTGCGTGCGCCCTCGAGGTTCTCGAACGAATGCATCTCCCATAGCGGGCGTTTGTAGTCGAGCGGAATTTCGTAGTGACGGAGCATCTCGTCGATGGCCTCGGCCTGATTCATGCCGGGGCGTAGGAGATGGCGAATGACATGATTCTCGATGCGAAAATTTGGGTCATCTTCCAGCACCGCATGTCCAAGATTGAACGGCACTCGCATCATGCGCTGCCGATAGCGCGGCACCAGATGCAGGCGGCTTGCGACGTGTTGCATGAAATCGTCGAAATCGATTTTGCCCTCGAACATCAGGATCGACCCGATGTGGAGCGGGTTGTTGGGATTTTCCGCGTATATAAAAGTGGCGTCCTGGGTCGAGAATCGATATCTGCGCGAGGTGTCCTTACCGGTCATGATGGGACCTCCTGGTGAACATGGCGAGGAGCAGGCGCAGCCAGTATCTGTCGGCTGGGGTTTTACCGCAAATGCGGTCGGGCCCGCGCGACTTTTTTACCTGCGCCAAATGAAATCAGTGTTATGTCTATCGAGCTTACGATACTCGTGCGCCGACGCCAACCGCTACTGAAAATTCTGGTACATGATTTCGTTTGCGGGACGGCCAACGATGTTCGTACGATGAGCCTCCCTCGCGCCTGAAGCATCGAGCCTTGCGCGCGAGTCGACAGGAGATCCTATGGCCGCCAAAAGCAACTCTCACGAAGCATATCCAAAGCAAGTGAAGCTGAGCGACGGAACCGAGGTGACCATCCGGCAGATGGAGCCGGGTGACCAGGAGAAAATTCTTACCTTTGCTTCTCGGCTGCCCGAAGAGGATCTGCTCTTTCTACGCACCGACATCACCGACCGGCAGGTGGTCAAGCAGTGGGCGGAGAACATCAAGAACGGACAGACGATCACCCTGCTCGCCGAGGTGAATGGCGATATCGCGGCATACGCGAGCGTTCATCTGGAGCAGGCGCGATGGACGCGCCGGGTCGGTGAGATTCGCGTCATAGGCGGGCATAGCTTTCGCGGCCGCGGGCTGGGCAAGCGGCTAAGCGCGGAGATTTTCGAGCTCGCGAGGACGTTGGGCCTGAAGAAGCTTACCGCGATGATGACTCCCGATCAGGTCGCGGCGCGCGCGGCCTTCGAGCGACTGGGCTTCCGGGTCGAGGCGGTGCTGGCGGACTGGGTCGAGGATCGCAGCGGACGAGTGCGCGACATGCTAATCATGACGCATGACCTCGAGGGCTTTACCGATCAGGTGGTGGCGCACAACTGAGGGGTTTTCTTAGCAACCTTGTGAAGGCCGTCTGACTCATCGCGGACGGCCTTTTTCTATGCGCGATACTGGGCGAGCATTGATTTGATTTAAGATTAAGCCTCAATCGATTGGTACGATGATGAGTGACAAAGAAGTCGGCGCAAACCTCGAAGCGCGGCCCGATTCCCCGGAACTGGTATTGAAGACGCTGCTGGAAGGCAATGCGCGATGGGCCACGGCGATGTCGATATATCCCCGAACCGGGTTCTCGCTGCGTCACAAACTCGCATACGAGGGCCAGCAGCCTTTCGCCGCCATCCTGTCGTGCGCCGATTCGCGGGTTCCCTCCGAGTTGCTTTTCGACGTTGGTCTCGGAGACTTGTTCGTGGTGCGTGTGGCTGGCAACAGCCTCGGCATACTCGAGTTGCAGAGTCTGCAATATGCGACCGAGCCTCTTGGGGTCGGCACGATTCTGGTGATGGGACATTCGAGCTGTGGTGCCGTACAGGCCGCGGTCGAAACGTATCCGGAGTCGCCCACAACGGAGCTTCTATCGGCAATCTATCCCGCGATAGAGGAAGCGAGAGACGCCCTCGTCCGGGGTGGCGAGGACCCCGGCAATCGAACCGCGCTAGCGAGGGAGGCCATCGATCGGCACGTCCTTATGGTAACGAATCGGTTGCGTAGCACCTTCAAGGATATCGCGATTATTGGCGCTCGTTACGATCTGCATAACGGCCGCGTAACGGTACTGGCGAAATAGGACCTTGGGAAGAACCAGAAGCGATGATCCTCGTCTCTTCAAATGTTCATCAGCGCGAGATAGAAGTTGCAACTCGCGGAGACAATCGAGGCACTCGGAGGAATCGCAATGGCAGAGCTCACCGGCGAGACCGTCAAGAAGATGGCGCGCGAGATTTTCGACTATGAGATTTCCGACCATGATGCGCATTCCGTCGCGAATATGGCCGGCGCGATGCTCACGCTGTCGCGGCATCTCGGCGCGCTACCGCTTACTGGCATTGGCCCCGCGTTCGGGTATTACAACCTCATTGCTGAGGCCGCTCATCTAAACGCAAAGAAAGCTTGAGGGAGCGCGTCGCCATGCCATCCAATGAAATCCTAGACCTCGATGTGGCCGCGCTCTCTGAGCATATGCGCGCGAAAAAAATCTCGCCGGTCGATGTGGCAAAGGCGTATCTCGAGCGCATCGCGCGCGTCGATGAAAAGATCCGCGCCTACATCACCGTCACCGCCGACGATGCGCTCGCGGCGGCGAAAAAAGCGGAGAGCGAAATCGCCTCCGGCAACTGGCGCGGACCGTTTCATGGCGTGCCGATCGGCTTGAAGGATCTTCTTTATACGAATGGCGTCCGGACCACCGGCGGCTCGAAAATCCTCGCCGACTTTCGCCCTGACTTCGATGCGACGTTGTGGGCGCGCCTCAAAGCGCAGGGCGCGGTGATGCTCGGCAAACTCAACCTGCACGAGTTCGCGTATGGCGTCACGTCCTCCAATCCGCATTGGGGTGTATGCCGCAATCCCTACGCGCTCGATCGAATTCCCGGCGGATCCAGCGGCGGCTCGGCGGCGGCGATCGTCGCACGCACCGCCGCCGCAACCATCGGCACCGACACTGGAGGCTCGATTCGTATCCCGGCATCGCTCTGCGGATGCGTCGGGCTCAAACCGACCTGGAGCCGCGTCAGCCGCTACGGCGTCATCCCGCTCGCCTACACGATGGACCATGTCGGGCCCATCACGCGCACTGTACGCGACGCCGCGTTAATGCTGAACGTCATCGCGGGGCACGATCCCAACGATTCAACCTCGAGCCGCGAGCCGGTTCCCGATTACACCGCGACGCTGAATGTCGGCGTGAAGGGAACGCGCATTGGTGTCATCCGCGAGCTTATGGACGGACTCTCCGATGATGTAGCAAAATCCTTCAAGGCGGCGATGACGCAGCTCGCGGATCTGGGTGCGACGATCGATGAAGTCTCGATACCCACGCTGCCGAGTGCCAACGTCATCAACAGCATTGCGACGTTCAGCGAGGCGCTCGAATATCACGAGGAATGGTTCCGCACGCGCGCCGACGACTACGGCACCGATGTGCGCCGCCTCCTCGAAGGGGGCATGGCGATCACCGGCGTGGCCTATGTGCGTGCCCAACGCGCGCGCGCCAAGGTGCTCGCCGACGCGCTCGCCGCGATGGAGAAGCATGACGTCCTCGCGTCGCCCGGCAGCGCTATCAGCGCGCCAAAAATCGGCGAGAGCCGCTTGGTTGGCGATAGTGAGCCACGGGTCGATGTGGTCGACAAGATTCTGCGCTTCACCGCGCCGTTTGATTGCACTGGTCAGCCCTCCCTCGCGATTCCGACTGGCCTTGGCAGCGATGGCTTGCCGCTGTCGATGCAAATCATCGGGCGTCCGTTCGACGAGCCGTCGGTGCTGCGCGTGTCTTCGGCATACGAGGCAGCTCGCAGATCGATCGCGCCGCCCTCGATCTGATGTGGCATCGCTGCTTGCCAAGCTGAGCGATTCGGAGCGGTCCGAACTGCTGCAAAACATTTACTACCTGAACATGCGCGAGCTGCATGGTTTCTGCGATGCGCACGCGATTTCGTATGCGATTTATTTCGAGAGCGAGGACGGCCGCATCCGCAAATCGCGCGATGCCGATCGCAAAGGCATCGTCATTGATCGCGTGGCGCATTTTCTCGAGACGGGAATCATCAAGCCGCGGACCGTTTTTGCGAAGTCAGTCGTGCGTTTTGATTTGAAACGTTCCGCGCCGGCCAAGACCGATCGCGTTTTCTATGGAGAGTACAAAGACACCGACGCAAAGATGCTCGCGCTGATGAAGCATCTCACCGGAGGCAAATTCGAAGCCGGTGCCATTTCGCAGGAGGTTCTGCGCGCATGTTGGACGCGCGGCGAGGCGCCGACTTATAGCGAGTTCGCAAAGCTTTGGCTCAAAGCTCGCGAGGAGCACACGAAGCCCAACCCCGAGTGGGCGTTTCTCACCGATCGCGCAAAGGGCATTGCGGGCGCCGACTGGAAGCAGCTTCGCATCAGGAAAGCCGCTGCCGCGCTTGCCCTGCTGAAAAAAATCGCGCCCTAGTTTTCGTAGTTCGCGATCAGCATTGTCAGCAGGCGAACCGACTCAACTTCCGCCGTAACCATGCCATCCGAACTGCTCGATAAATCCACAGATCGATTGTCCGGTACCGAGATGATCTTAATGATTTTGCCGCTACGGGGTGCGCGGATCGAAAATCGCGCCGGTACCGGAATCGTCGGAAGCTCTGCCTGAAAGTTGAGCAAGCTGATCATCAAGCGACTCTTGTCCGCTTGATCGAAGACCGACATCCATACCGCCGGATGCGTTTCGGCGCCGAAGGAAGCTCGTCCATCAAGCAGCGATCGTATTGTCGCGATGAACAGCCTCGATTCGGCATCGCCGCTGCTCCCCTCGATGCCCAGTGGCGAATAGATCGCGCGACCTGTCCCGAACTCATTGCGCACCATCATCGGCGCACCGAGGTCTTCCCACGGCGGTGACGAGTGGATACTTGCCCATTGATGATCGTTCACCGAACCGCGCGACGGATAGCCATATGGAACCGTGAGAGTAGCGAGCGCCGATGCCGTGGTGACGGTGCGCAGACGGGGAACACTGCACAGTGCCGTCGGTGGACGAATCGGATCCCTGGTCGTCCTGAAGCTGATGAACTTCTGCGGCGCGATGGCGCGCGCGACGAAGTCAACCGCCGGTTTGAGGTAGACGAAGACGCCTTGCTCCTCGCTCTCGTAGCTCGCGCCGAAAACATCGGCGAGCATGAAGTCTTCGTGCAATGTGCCATTCGTGTCGACTAGCGAGGTGTAGCGGCTCGCATAGATGCGCCCGCCGCGCCGCACGTACTCGCGAAACGCGCGCGCCTCTTCCGCGTCCATCCGCAGCACGTTGGGAAGAACCACCACCTTGAAGCGATCCAGCTCATGGATTTGCCGCCGCGTGATGACGCCGAATGGAACGTGTGCGCCGGCGAGCACGCGACACGCACCTCGAACCGCATCGAGATGCGGATAGCGATTGCTAGAGGCGACGAAATTGGTGACGGGACCATTCTCCGCGAAATCCATCTGCGAATGACCGGAGAAGTACACCGCGACATCCTCGATGGGTTCGCCGCCGAGGTATTGCTCGTACGGCTCCGAGTCTGCGAACACGCGCCCGACGCGATCGTACACGTCCTCGTTCACGGTGCCGTCGGGATTGATCGCATCGATGAAAAGAAATCCCGACGACAGCGCGCTCGCGGCCGCCACCTGCACGCGCATCTGCTCTTCGCTCTTGATGCGCACGTGATCGGCGAGATTGGCGCACAGACTCGTCATGAATTCGGCGGGCCGCGTTTCGGACAGATGCAGCAGCATCTTCGAGACGACCAGTTGCTCGATGCGATCGCCGTAAAGATCGCCGGCGACGAAAGTATCGTGACGTGCGGCGGCGACCGGTTGCGCGAGGACCCAGTTGGCGAGCGCGGGCGCAAAGTTGTGAGTGACCCCGATGCCTGGCGACACCGACTGCACCTTCGCCATCAGCTCGCGCGTGAATTGATCGATCCAGCGCTCGCGGGCGGCCTGAAATTCGCACCACGCGGGCGAGGTCCAACTGACTTCGCCCGGAATGTCATGGCCCGATTCGGTGCGATAGCGCGCCCGACAGTAATCGCATGCACAAATCAGCGGCCAGAAAATCATGTCGAGGAAGATCGCATCGAAGCGGTAGCTCGATAGCAAATCCTCGAGCTGAGCCATCTCGTATGCGCGATACTCAGGATGATTCGGGCAGCACGTTCCGTAGCGGATGACGTTACGAAGATCGCCGCCGCCGAGCATCCGTTGACGCCAATCGGGATGCTTCTCGACCGCCCAGTTGTCGAACACGATGCTGTAGTAAGCGCATGGCGCGATATCGCGCGCCCGCAAGTCCCGCACCATGTCGCCTACGATGTCGCGGCCCCTGATACCCTCGTGCATCTTGCCGTGCTTCGTCGGCCAGTAGCAGAGGCCCACGTGCGACTTGCAATAAATCATCGCGGAGGTGAGGTGCGCGCGCGCATACAACGCGGCCATCGCAGCGGGATCGTATTTCTTAAGGAACGCGGGATCCCAGTCGGGGATGTGCATATCGAGCAGCATGCGCCGATAGCCCGCCTGGTATTTCGACATCATCGCGCTCACCTACCGGATGAAAGACATGTACACCACGATCGCGGCGCCGAGGACCGCGAGGGTCAGCGCCACTGCGATCGCCGCGTAAGAGGGCCGCGCGATCGCCTCGTCGCCGCGTTTGAGTTTACCGATGACTTGAAGGTGGCGAAGCGTCGCAACCACATTCGTGATCACACCGATCAGAATCAACGCAATGCCGATGCCGGTCGAAAAATCGGAAGATTTGATGTTGAGGTCCAGACGAGAGGCCGACAACTCGCGGAGGAAAAGCCCGAACCTCGCGACCACGAAGCCGAATCCCATCAGCGCGAGGCCGGTGCGAATCCACGCGAGGAAGGTTCGCTCGGCGGCGAGATATACGCGCGGGTCGGTGGTGAAATCCTGCGCCATCACTATGCGGACCGTTCGCGATGTTCGATGAGAAACGCGAGCACCGCTTTGTTGAACGCCTCGGGCTGCTCAATGTTGCTCAAGTGCCCGGCGCCCTTGATGATGGTGAGGCGCGCGCCCGCAATCCTCGATGCCATCGCGCGAGAGAGCGCCGGCGGCGTCAACGTGTCCTCGTCGCCAACCACGATATGCGTCGGCGTGCGGATGTTCTCCAGCTCCAGCGTCCGCGCGTAGTTGGTGGTCGCCTCGATGGTCTTTATATAAGAGTCTTTGTGCAGCGCGGACATGCTCGCGACCAGCCGCTCGAAGGAACCGGGCTGCGCGGATTTTCCGACCAGCGTCTTCGCGACAATCGGCGCGATATCGCCCGGTTCCTTGCCATTCAGCAGCGGCTCTTGCCGAATCCGAATGAACTCGCGGCGCGCTTCCGCGCTGAGACCGGTCATCCCCGGCATCGAATCGCAGATGGTGAGTGTCGCGACACGCTCGGGATGCTTCGCATGAAAGTCGAATGCGATGAGTCCTCCCATCGAGAGACCGACCAGATGCGCCTTCGCGACGTGGAAATGATCCAGCACTGCGATTTACGTCGCGGCTGAAGTCGGCGAAGTCGAGTGCGCCGGCATAGTCGTCGCTCGCGCCGTAGCCTCGCGCATCCCACGCGGCGGCGTGGAATTTGTCGCCGAACACCGGAAGCTGGTCGTGCCAGTTGGTGCGATTGCCGCCGATCCCGTGCATGAAAAACACCATCGGACCGCTGCCGCAGTGATCGATCGCGATGCGCGGCGTGCCCGCTACGTGTTCGGTTGTCCATTCGCTCATCGAAGTTTTCCTTTTTTTCGCGCAAACGATGCGAGCTCGCGGCAGCGCGCCTTGTTGGCCTTAATTCCTTGCACCGAGATCCAGGAATTCGCCGAGCTCTCCATTAATCACATCCATCGCCTCCATTACGTTGAGCGCGGCGGAACCTTCGAAGACATTCAGGTTGAGTTCGCCGTGTTCGAGCGCGAGCCGCGCCGCGCGCTCGTGTCCGAGCGCCTGAAAGCAGCATTGCAGTAAGGGTTTCCGCGAATCACGGGATTTATCTTGCCGGGATAAAATGACGATCCTTCGATCACCGCGGGCAACGTGATCTCGCCGAAACCGCCGCGCGGCCCCGACGACAACAGCCGGAGATCTTGCGCGATTTTGATCAGAACTTCGGCCAGCAGTCCGACCTGCGCGGCGACGTTGCCGAGATCGTCGCAATTCTGCGCGGCGTCGAACAGGTTCTCGCGCAGCACGTATTTGTGCCCGACGACCTTGAAGTGCCCGCGCGGATCCCATTCGTTCGCGGTGCGGTTGAGATGGCGCAGCACCGCGCGACGATATCCGGGCGACGCGCCTTGGCCGTCGCCGAGCACCGTCCCGCCGAGATTGATTTGATGAAGCGCGCCGACGGCGCGATCGATCTCGGCGTTGCGCCGCACGATCGCCGCTGCATATCCGCCAAACAAATCGCCGAGCGAAGTCGCGCCGGCGTCCTGCAGGCAAGTTCGCGCGAGCGTGCGGATCGGGCGAAATTCCTTCGCCTTCGCGCGAAGATCTTCCGCGCACGCGTCGAGCTTTGCATGCAGATCCGTCCCAGGTCAGGATTACCGCGATGCGCATCGCGGTATGACATACGTCGGCGGTCGATTGCGATGCGTTAACGTGCCGCTTCGGATCGATCGGATCGTAGGTGCCGCGCGTGCCACCGAGCACCTCGTTCGCGAGGTTCGCGATCACCTCGTTGACATTCATGTTAATGGCGATCCCGCCGCCACCGATGAGCGCATCGACCGGAAACTGGTTCGGATACTTCAGCGGGTTGCGTAGGATGTCGTCGCAAGCCGCCTCAATCGCGTCGGCAATCCGGCGCGAGAGCACTCGCGCGTCGCGGTTGGCGCGCGCAGCCGCCTTTTTCACCTTTACCATCGCGCGCAGGTAATAGAGATGCCGGTTCAGCGAGTGCATGTAGGTTCCCGCTGACATGACGGCGCGGTAGGTATGGATGCCGTAGTAGGCGTCGTGGGGGACTTTCAAGGTCGCCTAGCGAATCGCGTTCGATGCGATATTTGAATTCCTTCGGCGCCGACGTGACCGGCAGGCTAGGCTTCGCGGCCATAGCGCGCTCGTTGCAACAGCTTGCTACTCCGCGTCCCCGGCTTGGTGTCGTACGCCAACAGCGCGACGAGCCGCGTGATGCGACCGCGAATCGGCGTGACGCGATGAATCGAATTGCGCCCCTCGAACAGCAGCAACGTGCCGGGCGTCATCGGGACGCGCACTACTTCGTCCTCGGCACCCTTCAATAGCCGCTGCACGCGTGGATAGTTTTCATCCGTCGCGCTCCGAATCAGCGGGACGTAATCGAAATCGCCGCCCTGCTCGGCGGCGCGCAACGCAATCGATGTCACGAAGTCGGTTTGGTCGAAATGCCAATGTAGGCGCTCGCCATCGCGCATCACGGCGAGATTCAGCGCACCGAATGGATCCGCATAGCGATAGAGCCGCTCCTTGTTCAGCGCCGCGCCGATGAACTCCATCAGCGGTTCCCATTCGTACAACCGGCGCATCGGTGAGTCGGGCGGGAATTGATCGTAGGCTACGACGCCGACCGAAGTGTGATCGAAAATTCTGCGCGGATGATCTTCAGGAAGACCGCGATCGGGAATTTCCAGGTACGGCGTGCCGGTCGATTCGCTATGGTACGCGAGCGCCGATAACTCGTCGCCCTCACGCGTGAGAATTTCCACCGCCGCGGGGGTTAGAAATTCGGGCAACTCGCACGCGCCAGTCCGATCGAGTTGTTCGCGGCAATGACGCGTCAGCTCGCGCGCCGCGTCGCCGCTCAGATCGACGATCGGATAGCGCTGCAGATCGATGAGATCTGCCGGCGACGACGCCTCGCGCTTCATCAGGATTGCTTCTCCGCAGGGACTTGCGGCGGAACATCGGTGTAGCCGAGCGAGGCGTGCATGCCGTAGCCGATAAGCTTCCGCAGCGGTTTCGGAAACGTACGAGCGACCTCGGGCGGCGTGTCGATGTACTGGTTCTCCTCCTGCCGCAGCCATCCGAGCGAGTATGAGAGAAAGACGCCGTAGCGCCATTCGTCGTCGGTACGATTCGCGCCCGCGCCGTGCAGCGTGCCGCCCATCCAGAGCAGCACGGAGCCCGCGGGCATCTCTGCCGCGACGACTTCATCATCGCGTGCGACGCGACCCGCGTCCCATCGATGACTCCCCGGCACCAGGTGCGTGCCGCCGTTCGCTTCGGTGAAATCGCTGACGGCCCACATGCTCGCGAGCACCATGTTGGGGCGCGGCGGTTTGAAAAATTGAAAGCCATCTTCCTCGCGATGCAGCACCTGGACCGTCGCGCCCGGTCCTACTACCAATCCCGCCGTCGCGTGAACCTGATAGCTCGCGCAGTTCGGCTTCAGAAGCGCATCGCACGCCGAAAGCATCAGCGGATGCATCACGAAAGAGCGAAAGATTTCCGATTTCGCGACCAGCGCGGTGATGCGCTTGGTGTTGCCGGGATAGAAACTGCCGTTGCCGCCGGAAGCCTCGTACGCCTTGTTGAGCCGATTGCCCGCGTCCGAAGTCACCAGATGCGGCGCTAACTCGTGCTTGAGGTTTTCCCGGGTCGCATCGTCGGCCACGCCGCGCACAACGACGCATCCGGCGCGCTCGAGGCACGCGACCACATCGCTCGAAGGACCGCTTGCGGGCAACACAGGAATCGATGCCATCCGGAATCTCCGCGACGTCGAAAAACCTAATCGGCTCTTATCATCCGGTTTCGATGACCGTCAATCGACTCGCCGCGCAAGGCCGAATGGATTACGCTTGCCGCATGGCGAGCCATAGAATCGTGACGCTGCTGCCGAGTGCGACCGAGATCGTTTGCGCGCTCGGGTTCGAGAGCGATCTGGTCGGACGTTCCCACGAATGCGATTTCCCAGCCTCGGTGAAATGGCTGCCGGCGTTAACGGAACCGAAGTTCAATCCCAAAGGCAGCAGCGCCGAAATCGACGCGCGCGTGAAAACCATCGTGCGCGATGCGCTATCGGTCTATCGCGTCGACGCCACGAAACTTCGCGAACTGCGCCCGGACGTCATCGTTACGCAGTCGCAATGCGAGGTGTGCGCGGTCAATCAGGCCGACGTCGATGAGGCTGTCGCGCAGTGGACCGGCACGCGCCCGAAAGTGGTGTCGCTCGCGCCGTACTCGCTCGCCGATGTTTTCTCGGACATGCAGCGCGTGGCATCGGCTCTGGGAGCGCCCAAGCGAGGCGACAAGCTGGTGCACGATCTCCAAATGCGATGCGGCGAAATCCGCGAGGTCGCGAGCCGGCTGAAAAACAAACCCACGGTGGCATGCATCGAATGGATCGAACCGATGATGGCGGCGGGCAACTGGATGCCGACTCTGGTCGAGATGGCGGGCGGAAGAAATCTCTTCGGTAAAGCCGGTGAGCACTCGCCATGGATGAAGTTCGAGGAGCTCGCTGCGGCTGATCCGGAAGTGATCCTTGTTGCTCCGTGCGGGTTCGGCATTCCGCGCGCATCGGAGGAGCTGCATCTGCTGCAAAAACAAAATGGATGGAAGCAGCTTGGCGCGGTGCGCGATCGAAGAGTCTTCGTCGCGGACGGCAATCAGTATTTCAATCGCCCCGGCCCGCGCATCATCGAATCGCTGGAAATTCTCGCCGAGCTGATTCATCCGCATACCTTTAGCTTCGGCCACGAAGGCGAAGGCTGGCGCGCGGTCGGATGACTATCGCGCGGACGACGCTAGGTAACGAAGTCCTTGGCGCATCGGGGTGAGCTGAATTCCGAATTCAGCGACCAGCGGTTTGATATCGGTCGCGTTGTCGGCGGTCACGAAGGTGACCGCGTCGCGCGAGAGCAACGGCGTCGGCAGCATCTCCAGAACCGACGCGCCCGCGCGCATTAGCCCCTCGGGAATATGAACGATCGGACGGCGACGGCCGGTGACTTCCATCAAAACGCGAATCATTTCATCAAATGACATCAGGTCCGGGCCGCCGATTTCGAAAGTCGCGTTGGATCCTTTGCCGCCAGTCGCCAGCGCGACGCATGCGGCGAGGTCGTCGACGAGTAGCGGCTGAACTTTCTGAAGTCCGGTGCCGGGAACGCCGAACACCGGCGAGAATTTAAGCAGCTTTGCGAAACCGTTCATCACCTTATCCTCGGCGCCGTAAACCAGCGATGGACGAAAGATGGTGTAGGCGAGGCCGGATTCGCGAATCGCGCGCTCCGCGCGTCCCTTGGCGCGAAAGCCCGGATGTGTCGCGTTCTCATCGGCCGCCGCGCCGCTGATATATACGAAGCGCGCGACGCCGGCTTTTTTCGCCGCATCGAGCAGCGCGACCGTGCCGCCGTAATCGACGCGCTCGAAGGTTAGTCCCTTCTTCGGATTCTCGACCGGATATCCTTCGAACTGCACCGCGCTCACGATCGCGTTGGCGCCCTGGAGCGCGTTGGGCAATGTCGCGGGCTCGGTGACTTCGGCGCGAACCCATTCGAGATTCGGAAGATCGAGGCGTTCTCGCGCGCGCTCAGGTGAGCGGCTCATGCCGCGCACGCGAACGTCGGTCATCGTCGCGAGGCGTCGAACGATCGCGCGTCCGATGAATCCCGACGCGCCGGCGACTGCGATAATCATCCTTGCTACTCAGGTGAGAATGGCGCGCGGGGCAGAAACATCCCGCGGCCAGCGCGCGCGTCAACGATTCCGATGCGTTGACGACCATCTCGCCGCGCGAGATCGTCGCGCGCGGCCATCCGGTGACCTCGAAGCCCTCGAATGGATCGTAGTCGGCGCGCGAATGCATCTCGCTCGCGCGCACTACGACTTTGGCATCTGGATCGAAGAGGACGAGGTCGGCGTCCGCGCCTTCGACGATCGCGCCCTTGCGCGGATAGAGTCCGAAAATTTTCGCGGGATTCGACGCCACCAGCTCGACCATCCGCTCGAGCGAGATTCTACCCTTCACGACGCCCTCCGAATGAAGCATCGGAACGAGCGTTTCGAGGTTCGACATGCCGGGCGGAATCCGCGTGAAGCGATCGGCCGCGGTCTTGCGCTCAAGTGGCCAACTGCAATGGTCAGTCGCGACGACATCGACTGTGCCGTCGGCGAGCGCTTCCCAAATCGCTTCGACATCGGCGCGCTCGCGCAGCGGAGGATAGCCGACGAACTTCTCTCCCTGCGGCTCGAGGAATTTTTCCTGCGTGAGATAGAGATAGATCGGACGCGTCTCCGCAAGCACCGCGCGCTTTGCGCCATTGCGCCGCGCGCGGCGAATCTCATCGATCGCGGCCTTGCTCGATAGATGCACGAAGTACGCGGGTGCACCGGTCAGTTCGGTCATTTTGAGTCCGCGCAGCACCGCAGCGGCTTCCGACAGTGGCGGGCGGCTCGCGGCGAAATGCGCGACGCCCCGATTTCCGGCGCCCAGCAGCCGCTCCGTGCAGTATCCGATCAGATGCTCATCTTCGGCGTGGATGGTGAGCAGGGCGCCCGAGTCGGCGGCCATTTTGAAGGCGCGCAGGAAATCGCGCGCGCGATCCTCGAAACCGCGCATCATGAAAATCTTGAAGCTGCTCACGCCGCGCTCTACGACCTTCGGAATTTCCGCGATGGTCGCGGGCGTCGGGTCGAGAATCGCGACATGAAATCCGTAGTCGATGACGGCGCGGCCGCGCGCTTTGTCATCCCATCGTGAAATCGCCTCGCTCAGAGATCCGCCGGCGGTCTGGAATGCGTAATCGATGATCGTCGTGACGCCGCCCGCCGCGGCCGCGATGGTTCCCGATTCGAAGTCGTCGGCAGTCGTCGCGCCGAACATTTCGGCATCGAGGTGCGTATGCGGATCGACGGCGCCGGGCAGTAGCAGCATCCCGCGCGCATCGATACTCTTCGATGCCGCCTCCAGCTTGCCTGGCGTGGCGATGCCGACGATCTTGCCGTCCTTGATTCCGACATCGGCGGCCTTCGTCGCGTCGGGAGTGACGGCGGTCGCGCCGATGACGGCAAGGTCGAGCATCGAGGTGCAGAGGCCTCAACCGCGCGCGCGGATTTTTTTAGAACGCGGCGGGCGGATGCGACGCTGCCGGCGCGGCTGAATGATGGGTTCGGCAACGCTGCTCTTGCGATGCTCGCTTTTCGGCAGCGCCAACGGCGTCAGGCTGAAGCGCGAAATCTCCGGACGGCAGTTGATGCGGATGCGCAACCAGAACGTGCCCAGCCCGCGGTTGGTATAGATGTAGAAATCCTCGTAGAGGTTCAGGCCCGCATAAAATTGTTTTCCGATGCGAAGGATCGAGCGCAACGGCGATCCATAAAAAGGAATCCGCACGACGCCACCGTGCGTATGGCCCGACAGCATCACGCCGGGTCCGAGATGACGCGCGTAGAGAGCGGTATCCGGATTGTGCGCGAGGACGATCGTCGCCGCATCCGGCGCGACGTCCTTGAATGCGCGCGAGGGTTCGGCGCGTCGCGACCACAGATCATCGATGCCGACGATGACGAGCTGCTCGCCCTTCAGCTTCAGCGGCCGATTCGCGTTGGAGAGCAAGATCGACCCCGGCCGCATCCAGTGCGCTCGCAATCGTATCGAACGACGACCAATGATCATGATTTCCCGCGACCGCAAACACTCCCACCTTCGGATTGAGCCGCGCCAGCGCATGGCGGAACGCGCCGACATAGCGCCGCATCGTATCGGGCCCGGAAAAATAATCGCCGGTGAGAAAAACGAACTCCGGTTTCTCGCGATTGATGACGTCGACCGCGAGTTCGAGCCGCTCGACATCTTCATCCATGTCGAGATGAAAATCGCTGATTTGGCAGGCGACCACGCCCTTGCAGCGCGGCGGTAATGCGCGCACCGGTAGCGCAATGTTGGCGACCTCCACCTCATCGATCGTGCGCCGCCACATGCGATGAATCGGACGAAGCGCGAGCGGTGGCTTCCCGTTGCGCGCGCGATTTTTTACGTGTGCTGACTGATTAATGGCGACCCTCATTCTGATTCACTGCCCACACAACCGACTGCTCCACGCCTTAATACTATCCTAGAACACATCCAGCAGGGTGCGGAAGGTGGCTAGCTCGATGATTCGCGGGTCGGTCGAATCGAGTTCCTCGTCCTCCAGCTCCCACGTATGCGGATGCGGAATGTAGATGGCCGCGCGCAGACCGGCGCGCAACGCGGGATTGATGTCCGAGCGCGGGCTGTTGCCGATCATGAAGGTGCGCCGAGGATCGAGGCCAACATCGACCACGAGGCGGCGAAATGAATCGGGATTTTTTTCGCGCGGCGTTTCGACGCGGCTGAAATATCGGCGCCAGGCCGGAGCGCTCGAGCTTGCCTATCTGCTCATCGCGCTGGCCCTTGGTGAAGAGGATCAGCCGATGGCGCGCCGCCAACTCGGGCACGGTCTCTTCGACCCCGGGCAACAGTTCGCAATGACGCTCGATGAGCTCGGTGCCGATTCTTTCGACTTCGCGGCGCAGCGGCTCGTGATGCAGCTCCGGCGCGACGTTCGCGACCGCGCGCTCCAGCGCGATCACATACGGACGGCGGCCATAGCCATGCGTCTGAATCAGCTCCAGCTCGGCTTCGCGCACAACGGCCTTGATCGCATCGCGATGCGTATCGACGCCGAGCGCAGGATCGCTTCGACGAAAGCGCTCGAACGCTTCAAGGAAGTGGATGTTGGAATCCCACAGCGTATCGTCCGCATCGAAGATGAGATCCAGCGGCGCCTCGGCGCGCCAATCGGCAGGAGCAGACATCAGCAATTCGATCGTACCCATGACGGACGCGGATCGAGTAAATCAGCCGCGGTGCGCGACGGCAGAACCACCAGCGCGCCGCTCGACGGATTGCGCCCGACATAAACCTCGGTGTCGTAAACCTCGCGCAGATTTTCTCGGTGAGGACCGCCTCCGGCGTGCCGCACGCGATCGCGCGCGCCATCTTTCATGAGCAGCACGCGGTCGGCATAAGCGCGGCGGCGTTGAGATCGTGAAGCGTCGCGACGACCGCCATCCCGCGCTCGGCGCATAAGCGCGCGGAAGCGCGAAAAAATATCCGCCACATGTTTGAGGTCGAGGAACGCGGTTGGCTCATCGAGCAGCGCGATCTTCGCTTCCTGTGCGAGCGCGCGGCCAGGAAGACGCGTTTGCGCTCACCGCCGGAAAGCTCCTGGATGGGCCGGCGCGCGAGCGCCAGGAGATCGAAGTGCTCCAGCGCGGAATGCGCGATCTCCAGGTCGCGGCGAGTTTCGAAATGAAAGGCGCCGAGATGCGGCGCGCGCCCCATCAGCACCGCCTCGAGCACCGAGAACTGAAAGGCGATGGAATTTTCCTGCGCGACCGTCGCGACGATCGTCGCCAGCGAGCGGCGATCGTATGATTCCAGCGGACGCCCGAACAGCTCGACCGCGCCGCGCCCGCGCGTGAGCGTGCCGCCGAGCACTTTCAGCAGCGTCGATTTGCCGGCGCCGTTGGGGCCGACGATCGCGAGCAACTCGCCGGCGTGAAGGTCCATCGAGACGCCGTGCAGGATCTCGACATCGCCATAGCCTGCGACGATGTCGACGGCGTTCAGCACAACATCGGTTTTGCTCGTGCCGCTCGAAACGAAAACGGCCTGCGAAGTCATAGGGAGAACGGCCTTCGGCCTTGGCGGCGCAGCATATAGATGAAGAACGGACCGCCGCACAGCGCGGTGATCGCGCCGACCGGGAATTTCTGACGGCGCGATGGCGACGCGCGCGACCAGATCGGCAATCACCATAAAAGCCGCGCCGCCGATCAGCGAAGCCGGCAACAACAAGCGATGGTCGGCGCCCAACGCGAGCCGCAGCACATGCGGCACAATCAATCCGACAAATGAGATGATTCCGCTCACCGAAACCGCCGCGCCGATCATCACCGAGGTCGCGAAAAAAATGATGCGCCGCAGCCGGTCGACCTCGACGCCCATCTCAGCCGCAGCTTCGTCGCCGAGGCTCAGCAGATTCATGTCGCGCGCGCGAAACATCAGCACGGCGAATCCGATCGCCGGCGAGCACCGCGACGATCGCGACCTCGCGATAGCTCGGCGCTTCGAGGCTGCCCATCAGCCAGAACAGAATGTTGTGCGCGTAGTAGAAGTTGACGACGCTGTTGACCAGCATGATCGCGGCGCCCCAGAACGCGTTGAAGATGACGCCGACCAGCAGCAGCGTGAAGGGTTCGAGGCGGCCGTCGATCAGCGCGAGGCGATAGACCGCGAGCGTCGCGACCAGCGCGGAGCCGAAGGCGACGATTGGTACGATCGCATCGGAGACGCGGGCTGGCCGAGAGAAACACCAGCGCGACGATCGCGCCGAGCGCCGCGCCGCCTGAAATTCCGAGGATGCCGCCCTCGGCGAGCGGATTGCGCACCAGCGCCTGCAGCGCTGCGCCCGCCGACGGCGAGCACCGCGCCGACAACCGCGCCCATCAGGACGCGAGGAAGCCGCACGCCAAAGAAGATCGCATGGTCGGGGCTCGTCGCATCGGTGATCGCGCGAATCAGATTGATGGGCACGCTGCCGAATGACGCCGCGACCAGCAGTGACACGACGAGCGCCACGAGGAGAATGAGAGCCACAGCATCATGCGGCTGCGAGTGAGATACGCGCCTTCGAATGCGTCGAGGTTGATCGCCGCGGTTCATCGCGGGGTCGTCCACGCTTCCGGATGAACCAGCTTCGCGATCATCTCCAGCGTCGTTCCGATGCGCGGTCCCGGATGCAGCGTCGGGTCCTCGGGATATCCGACGACGCGATGATTTCTCACCGCCGGGATCGTTGGATAGGTCTGCCAGAATCGGCTGGGCGATCCGGCGTCGCTTCCCATCTGACCGTCGATGATGACCTCGGGGCGCATCGCGACGATGAATTCCATACTGAGTTGCGGCCATTGCTGCGGCGGCCGCGTCGGCGATATTGTTCCGCGCGCGCGATTTTGAGCAAGTCATCGAGAAAAGTTCCCGGCCCGACCGCGACGATCGGCTGATGCCCCACCAGCATCAGCGTGCGCCGCTCCGGAAACGGATTCACGCGCGTGCGCACGTCGTTCACGCTCGCCTCGATACTCGCGATGACCGCGCTCGCCCGCTGCGATTTTCCTACGCGCGCGCCGATGATGCTGATGCTCTGCTCGATTTGCGCAAGCGAGTCGTCCTCGACGGTCAGGACTTCGTAGCCCATCGCGCGCATCGCGCGTAGTCTCGCGCTGATTCGAGATATCCCGCGTCCGATCACGATCGTCGGGCGCAGTGCCGCAATCGCTTCGAGATTGGGCGTCAGGAACGACCCGACCTTCGGAAGCTTGCGCACCTCGGGCGGATAGTCATCATAGGATGATACGCCGACGACCTCGTCGCCGACGCCGAGCGCGAAGAGAGTTTCGGTGACCGACGGGACCAGCGTCACGATGCGATCGGCGCAATTCGCGATCTCTGCCGTCGCGAGCACTATGAGCACGAGCAGCATGGCGCCTATGAATTGAAGAATCGGCCGGGGCACGTCGCGAGGGTATCGCATCCGGCGCGCGACCTTAAGCGCATGGCAAAATCGTAAGCCATCGAAGCGCGTTTGCCAAGGCGGTTTGCATTGATCGGTCGCGACCGTTACTTTTCCCGCAGGAGCAGCCTCATCGTGTTGAACATCGCGGTTTTAATCAAACAGATTCCTCTGATCGAGGATGCCAATTTCGACCCGAACACCAAGACCATCAAGCGCGATGGCCCCAACGTCATCAGCGCCTTCGATCTGCGCGCGGTCTCGCTCGCGATGGAATTGAAGAATCGCCACGGCGCCGAAACCACCGTCATCACGCTCGGGCCGCCGCAAGCGCGCGAGTCGCTGGAGCAGGCGCTCGCGATGGGGATGGATCGCGCGGTGCACATTACCGATCGCGCCTTCGCGGGTTCCGATACGCTCGCGACGGCGCGCGCGCTCGCCGAGACGATTCGGCGCGCGAAGTTCGATCTGGTGCTGCTCGGCAAATATTCGCTCGACGCGGAAACCGGCCAGGTCGGCCCCGAGATCGCGGAGCTGCTCGGCATCGCGCAAATGACCGGCGTGCGCAAGCTGGAAATCGACGGCGCGCAACATCAGGGCGGAGCGCGAGAGCGACGAGGGTTTTGACGAGGTCGAGGCTGCGATGCCCGCGCTGCTGACGTGCGCGGAACGCGTCGCGGCACCGATCAAGGTAAAGCCCGATGCGGTAGAGCAGGCGAAGTCGAAGCCGATCGAAACGGTATCGATCGAAAGAGCTGCGCGCGAATCCGGAGGATTTCGGGCTGCAAGGATCGCCGACTTGGGTCGCGGAAATTCGCGCGGTCGAGACGCCGGTCACCAAATGCCGATTCATCGATGCGTGCTGATCCCGAGCGCGCCGCCGCCGATGTGATCGCGGAACTGGACAAGGCGGGCGCGCTGCAGCGCCGCGCGACGCAAGCAGCGCCTCGTTGCCGCCTCGATTCGAAAGCCGCTTCGCGGTCGCGATGTATGGGTAGTGGTCGAGACCAACCTCGAGGGATTCGTCACGCGCGGGAGCCTCGAATTGTTGTCGCGCGCGCGATCAACTCGCGTCACATCTGGGCGGCGCGGTGGTGGCGGCAGGATTCGGCGCATCGATGCGCAAGCACGCGGGCCTGCTCGCGCAGATACGGCGCCGATCGCGTGATCTGATTCTGGATTCGCCAGACCTCGCGCCCTACACGCCGGAGAGCGCCGCGGAAGCGATGGCTTCCGTGGTCAAGCAGCACGAGCCATGGGGATTGTTCCTGTCGGCGAGCGAGCGCGGACGCGACTGGGGACCGCGACTGGCGGCACGGCTCGGGCTCGGCCTGACGGGCGACGCGATCGGGCTTGAGATCGACGCGCAGAATCGGCTGGTCGCGCTCAAGCCTGCATTCGGAGGAAACATCGTCGCGCCAATTTTCTCGCGGACGCTGCCGCAGATGGCGACCGTGCGTTCCGGCGTGCTGGAACTGGCGGACCCGAATGAAGGACGCACCGCGGAAGTCGAGGTCGTACATCCTCATGTCTCCAAACCGCTGAGCCGCCTGGTCAAGGAGCATTCGCTGCTCGATACGACGATCGAGCCGATGGAAGGCGCGGAGGTTATCGTCGGGAGTCGGCACCGGCGTCGGCGGTCCCGAGGGCGTCGCGGTGGTGAAGGATTTCGCGCGGACGTTGCGCGCGGGAATGTGTGCGACGCGGCGGGTGACCGATGCGGGATGGATGCCGCGTCAGATTCAGGTTGGACTTACGGGTAAGGCGATCGATCCTCGGCTATATTTCGCGGTCGGTATTCGCGGCGCGATCAATCACACAATCGGCATCAAGCGCGCGCAGACGGTGGTCGCGATCAACAACGATCCGGAGGCGCAGATTTTCGAGCGCGCCGATATCGGGCTGGTTGCGGATTGGGAGCAAGATGGTTCCCGCGTTGCGCGATGCGCTGCAAAAGCGCCTCGCGTGATCGGCGCTTCGAATCAGAATCCGGGCTGTCGTCCACGGCTGATTGTGGAGAATCTGCTGCACCTGGCCGATGTACTGAAGCGCGCCCGAATCGTACCATCCGCCGCTGTACCAATTGCCGACCGCGCCCCATCGGAGCACGATTCACATCGGTCGAAGCCGGATGCAGGACGCCGTTGGCGTCGGTGTAATTAACGTACGGCGGATAGCCATTTTGCGATCGCGATTATCGCTGCGATCGGGATCGCCTAGATAAGACAGCTGACCTTGCTCGACGCCCATCTGCTCGGCGATCTTGAAGTCGGCGTTGAATCCAGTCGAGGTCGCGCTGAGCGGGAACGATGCCGGCCAGCCTTGCGCCCACACCTTCCGCGATTTGATATAGACCCCACGAGCCGCCATCGGGCTGCGTCGGCGTGACATGCTCGAGGTCGCCATGCGAGGGCGTCAGCGTCGTCGAGCCGGTAATCGGATCGGGCGATGAGAGCTTCGCGGCTTCCATTCGTACCAATTGGTCTCGTTAACGGCGACCGCCTTCATAAGATCGCTGAAGCTGTAGGTCACGCCGTCGAGCGGATTGAGGATGGTGCAGTTGGGGCACCATTTGTCGGCGACCTGCTCGATGATCTGCGCGGTGGTGCCGGTGAACTGTCCATCGACGGTTTGCATGTAGCTGCAAACGTCGAGGCCGCCGCATGCGCCGACGCCATTGTGGAAAGCCGTCAGTTGCGCGGCCGTACGCCATGCGTGTTGTTCGGAATATCATTCGACGGACGCTGTGGATCGTTGATCGGCGTGGCGCTTGCGCTCGGAGCGGCGGTCGGCGTTGCGGTGCCCTTGGTCGGCGCAGCAGTCGGTGTCGAAGTCGGTGCGGGAGTAGGCGTCGAAGTTGCGATGACGGTCGGCGTCGGGGTGTCGGAGACATTGGCAACGATTACCACCACTGACGCAGCGCCGACGACATTGCTCGATGAATCGAAGCCGCTGATCGACAGCGTATGCGTCCCGTCCGGAACCGAGGTCGAATCCCATAGAATCGACGATGGTGGCGAAGACGCGAGGTAAGTGCCATCAACGTAGAAGTTCATCCATTGGCAGGCGGAACTCTTGATCGCCGCGATCGTGATGGTTCCTTCGACATAAGTCTGAGTGCCCGGCGCGGTGATGACAACCGCGGCCGAGGTCGGCGCCGCGCTGGGAGTACTCGTGGGCGAAGGCGGAGGCGTCGCGACGATCGTCGGGGTAAGCCGTCACAGTAGGCGTCGGGGCGACGGTCGGCGTCGGATTGTCGGTAGGGCCGGGAGTCGGAGTCGGCGTCGCAGTTGCGGTCGTCGTCGGTGTGGGAGCCGTATTTCCGTTTTGCACCTCGACCATCACCGTCTGGCCGCCGAGGAATCGGCCCTGATTGGAAAAGGATTGGACTGAAATGACATGGTTGCCATCGGGGACCGCAGTCGAAGTCCCAGATCAGATTGCTTGGCGCAGCCGAGGCATAGAGGCTCCCGTCGATATAGACGTTCGTGGCATTGACACGCGGCGCGGTCGCGACGGCAATGGCGACGCTTCCCGAGACGATTGAACCATTAAGGGGTTGTTGAATCGTGGCGCCGCCACCGCTGGCAAAAGCTGCAGTGGACGCACCAATCGAAATCATGCAGACCAAAACAAATGATGAAATTGTCCGTAAGTAACGCAGATGCCGGTCCCCCCTCATGGACCCGGCAAGGCGAGCGCAAAGACCAATCGCCGGAATCGCTCGTCCGTCGGCTATGAGGGAATATCAGCAAGCGGCGAGCCAATTTCGGGGGTGGCTGAATCGGAACATCGAGCCGCCGGTGTTGCTCAATTTCGCAACATTTCTGTCCGGATTCGAGGTGACTCGTCCAGCAGTAACATTTTTCGTCCAGCAGACGGACGGAGCGGTGTGCCGCGATGCAACTTTCGTCGCGCAGAAATGACAACTTCGCGAGGCAGGCCCAAGGTCCGAATCCGGCGAAATGTCCGAAAAAGCTACGCCCGAATTTCGTACAGCGCGGAGAACATATCCTCGATAGGAAGGCGGCGGAATTGCGAAAATCCCGCTTCTGCGACCAGCTCGCGCGCTTTCGGCTCGCCCATGCACGCGCCGATTCCGGCTCCGCCGTGCGCGAGCGATACCGTCATGCAGTACAGCGTGCTGACCGAGTACATCATCTTGCCGGTCGGGCCGATGTTCTCCTCGAGGTTGGGCGAAACATTGACCTCGAGCATCAGGTAAGTAGCGTCCTTCTTCATCGCGCGCCGGATCGATTTGAGCAGCGCGACCGGATCGACGGAGTCATGCACCACGTCGAAGGTCGAGATGAAATCGAACTGATTCTCCGGCAGTTTCGTCGCGTCGCGCGCTTCGAAGCTGATGCGATCGGCGATGCCGGCTGCTTTCGCATTGGCGCGCGCGCGCTCGACGGAGCCCGGATGCACGTCGAAGCCGAAAACCTTCGCCTTCGGAAATGCCGTCGCGATTGCGATCGCGGCGCGGCCGCTGCCGCATCCGATATCAGCGGAGCTGCCGCCATTGTTTAGAACCTCGACGACCTGCGGCATCGTCGGCAGCCATTTCCTGATGAGCTGATTGCGATACATACCCGGCCGACGAGCGCTCCATCGCTTCCCACGTCTCGGGCGGATACTCGGCCTGGCTGACGCCGCCGCCCTTGCGAAATGCCTCGGCGATTTTCGGCGCCATCGTGACGTTAGGAACGACCATCTCGAGGAAACCACCCATGAAAAATGGCGACTCTTCGCGCGCGAGCACCATCGCATGCTCGGGCGGCAGCATGAACTTCTTGGTGGCGGGATCGTAGGTGACATAACCGGCCGAGGTCACCGCGGCGAGCCATTCGCGGATGTAGCGCTCGTTGAGCCCGGCGCGATCCGCGAGTTCCTCGCTGGTCACCCATCCCGCGTCGGCGAGCGCCTTGAAGATACCGAGCCGGTCTCCGATATAGTTCATCGCACCGAGCATCGCGGCGCCGATGTCACCGTTGACCTGGAACAGAAACTTGCGCGCCTTGTCCCAATCGAGTTGCGGCTTAGATGATTTTTCTTCGGCCATAAAATTAGCCTCCCGAGCTTGGCGAGTATCGCGCAAGTCGCGTCGGGTGGTCTACTTCTCGGGATTCGAAAAAAAGTCCTGCTGCGAGGCATCAGCGACTTCGGCGTCGGTCTTTTCGAGTTCCGAGGCAGCGAACAATCCGGGCTTGCTTACGAAGATGCTGAATTTCTCGAACAGGTCGGTGAGCTTGGCCTTGTAGTATTCGATGTTCTCGTCGGGCCGGACGGCATCGTATTCGCCGATCAGTTTCGCCGCCGTCGCAACCTTCACTTTCGCGCCGCGCCCGCTGACGTAATACGAAACCTGATCGCCGGCCACGTACGCGCGGGCGGATTTCAGCGCCAGCTCGTACGCCGCGGCGGCGTTGCGGCGCTTGCCGCCGACCTTCTCGCGATAATTATCGAGCGAATCCTGCAGCGTCTCGGTCTTCATCAGCGCGTCGATACCGATTTCATGCGCCGCGATCTTCGCGAGGTAGCCGCCAAATAGATTCTGCAGCTCGGCGTGCCGATCGGTCATCAGCAAGAGGAACATCTCCTCCATGAAGCGGCGCTGAAAACGTTCCAGCCCACGCGATTTCAGGCCCGAGCCGCGAATCGTCATCTCGCCGCCCGGCGTCGAGCAGCACGTAATTCTTCATTTTGTAGGAGAACATGGCAGCGTATTTGCCGTCGATTTCGAGCTTGATGCCGGCCGGCATCGTCGCGGCGATTTCTGCCAGCATCGCGTCGGCCTCGGCATCGCTGTCTGAGTTACCGGGCAGCACGAAATAGATGCCGTCAGTATCGACCTCGATCATCTTCGCGCCGCGCTTTTCCAACTCCTCGATCGCCGATTGGATCAGTTCGCGTCCGCGCCGCGTGACGGCGCTGGCCTGATCGAAATCGTTGAAATGGCCCATCGAAAAGCCGAGGTATCCGTAAAACGAATTGATCAGGATTTTGAAAGTCTGCTGCAGCGCCTCGATGTTGCTGCCGCGCGCCGCCGCTCAGTTCGCGCGCGAGCGCCTTGGCCTTGACGCGAAAGCTGCGCAGGTCGCTGAGCATCTTGAGGAAGACGCCGAGGGCATCGGAGGCCGGCGCGTGCCCGAATTCCAACATCATCGACGGATACAAAGAGGTGACGTCGCAATGGAAAACGTTGCGCGCGACGCCGCATCGACGCATCTCGGTATAGCCGCCCGCGAACGCCTTGGCCTCGCCGCCGGCCGGGATCGAATGATGCTCGGCAAGGTAGGCGCGCATCATCAGCGCGTCGATCTTGGTCGCGTTCCCGCGCAGGATCGCGTTCTGATACGAATACGGAAAAATCTGCGCCTGCACAAAGTAGCTGGTGGAGAGCGCTTCCGCGACGTCGCGGGTCTCGCGCACCTCTTCGAGCGCGGATTGAAAGAGCGCCTCGCGATCGTTGTCGAAGTGATGGCTCGTAGCCGCAGCATCGAGGTAAACACGGCCCTCGCGCGTCACGCTCGAGATGCTTCGCGAGTTCGCGCAGCTCGAAACTTTCGAGTTCGCGGCTGCCGATATCGTAGTGCTGCGCGAGAATCCAGGTATCAACGAGGTTGCGCCCGTAGGCGTCGAAGCGGCGATACGCGATGGTGCGCTCGGCGATTTGCAGGCGCGCGGGCCGCGCATACATCACGCTGCCATCGCGTCCGAGCGCGAGCTTGACGCCAAGGCGGCGCGCGCGATGCTCCAGGTATTCGAGATTCGCGCGAAAAAGATTGTGTCCTTCGATGACGTCGGGATCGCGCTCGGCGATGATGCGCGCCAGCTCGGCGAGCATTGCGCGCTCGTCATTTTCATATTTCGCATATCGCCGCGAATGACGTGCTCGAAGCCGCGGTTGTCGGCGATCGCGATCGCGACGATGCGATCGCCTTCGCGCGCTGCCGACGCGAACTCGAATCCGGCCGTGATGTACGTCTCGATGTGAAGCTGCAGGCGGCGCAAATGCGCGAATTCCATTCCGATGAAATGCGTCATGCCGGTCAGCATCAGGTACTGCTCGACCGGATCGGAAAGCAGCAGGTACGGCGCCTCGGGCGAGCCGGAAGTTTTTCCGGTCACATTTTTCAAGTGTCGCTTGAGCGCTTCGAGCGCCTCGGTCGATGCGAGCATCACGAGATGGCGGAAGCGAAAATCGCCTTTCAACTCGGTTATCTGATGAGCGGCCTTAAAGCCGCGCAGCGCCTCGCGATCCTCGACGATGCCGAATAGCTCGTATTGGTCGGCGCTCGCGTACGACGCGGTCGCCGTCGCGCCGAAAGATTTCCACCTCGGTGCGCGAGGCGATTTCGACCGCGACGATGCCGCGCTCGATGGGATCTCCGAACAGCAACCGGTTCCCATAGAACTGCGCCGATATTTCCTGCCACCCGCTCATGCACCGATGCTATCTCTACTGCCCCGAATTAAGGTAGTTCCCGCAAAAGCGAAGAATGCAGTACACTCGCGCAACCAGCAGGGGCGGGTTTATCGATGAATAAGAAAGAAGCGCCGGGCGCGTGGCTGATCGTCGGCGTGCTGTTCGTTTCATGGTTCGTGGTATGGGGCGGCGGACCAAATACCGGCGCCGTCTTCTTCACGCCCGTGCTGAAGCACTTCGGATGGACGCGCGCCCGGTTGTCCGGAGGTTATGCCGCAGCGGCACTCTCGGCGGGCGTATTTGGCCTCGCGGTCGGATGGCTGCTGGATCGGGTCGACGCGCGCAGCGTGATGGTCGCGGGCGTAGCCATTGTCGCGGGCGGATACATCCTGCTTACGCGCACGCATACCTTTCCGGAATTCTTCTCATGCAACCTGCTGCTCGGCGTAGGCTTCGTCTCCTGCACCGGCATCCCGTCATCGCTCGTGCTCGCGAACTGGTTCAACGCGCGGCGCGGTCTCGCGATGGGAATCGCGCTCGCGGGTGCATCGGTTGGCGGCGCTGTGATGACACCGGTCGTCAACTGGGTGATCTCCGCGCATGGATGGAAAGTCGGCTACTTCGTGGTCGCGGCGCCGATGATACTCATCAGCATCCCGCTGCTCATCGCATTCGTGCGGACGAGGCCTGCGATCGAGGCCGCTCCTGAACAGCTATCAGCGTCGGAACCCACGCCCGCGCCGATCGAACTTCCCGGCCTCGAGATCGGCGAGGCGCTGCGCGGCCGCTCGATGTGGCTAATCACGCTGGTGCAATTCCTGTTCGCGTCGCTCTTCGCGGGACTGGGCCAACATATCATCGCGTACTTGATCGATATCGGTTACACCCCCAACGTCGCCGCGCGCGTGTTGAGCATGCTGTTCGTGTTCACCACCATCGGCAGCCTGCTTTCGGGTCCGATGGCGGATCGCGTCAACGCGCGCCTCGCGACCGCCGCGACGTGGTTTATTACGGCGATCGCGGTGTTCGCACTGCTCGGCGCGTCGCACTTCCCGGCGCTGATGGTGTATGCGGTACTGATCGGCGCCGTCGGCGGCGCATTCGGTGTACTGCTTCCGCTGCTGATGCTGGAATCGCTGGGGATTAAGCGCTTCGGCTCGCTGATGGGAATTGCGGGATTTCTGAGCACGCTCGGCTATGCTGCCGGTCCGGTCGTCACCGGATGGTTTCACGATCGATTCGGCAGCTACGTCGGCGCATTGTGGATGTTCGTCGTACTGTCGATCGTATGCGTCATCGCATGCCTGGCGTGCCGTCCATGGCAGAGTGTGATCGAAGAGCGCGTCGCGCGTGAAGCCGCCTGATTCGCAGCGTCCAAAATCAGGAAGTGCTATACTTCGAATGCGGCGTCCAATTGGGCGCCGCCTCCGTTTGGAGGCGTCCGCGCAAAAGCGAAAAGTGCAAAAACAAACCCACTAAATGTAGGAAATCCAAGCCTTTTCGTATTTTCTTCGTCCCGCTATCGAGCAGCTTCTTGCGTATCGATATGGTTCCCGCAAACCTCGGTCGCGAGGTCGTAGGTCGCTTGCAATCCGCGATTGAAGTTCTCCACCGACAGCCGTTCGTCGACGCCGTGAATGCCATCGCCATCAGCGCCCTTCAGCACCAGCGGCAGAAACCCATACGTGGGAATTCCACGCGCGCGCAGGAAGCGCGAATCGGTCACCGCCGTCATCATCGTGGGCGCGAAGCCCATCCCCTTGAAATCGGTGCGAATGACCTTTGCGATGGCGTCCCAAAGTTCGCCCGATGCGGGCGACGGTTTCGCCGCGACGGGCCGCAAGCGCGCCTCAACCGTGATGCGCGGGCCAACCGCCGCTTTGACTTCGCGCATGAAGCCATCAGTATCGGTATCCGGAAGGAGGCGGCAATCGACATCGGCCTCGGCGTGCGATGGAATCACATTGACCTTGTTGCCCGCCGTTATGATGGTGACCGTGACGGTGTCGCGAAGCGCCGCCTGCAGACTCGGCGAGGCCAATACCCCGCGTGATGCGACGTCGAGCATGCCCGGCCAGTCCAGATGCATCAGCTGAAACGACGTTGGAAATGGCTCATAGGGCGCGCTCTCCAAGAAATTTTCCGCGACCAACGGCTCGAGGCGCGGGGGACGCGCCGCCGCCATCGCCATCAGATGCGAAAGTCCTTCGACGAGGATCTGATTCGGATTGTCGGGATTGGGAATCGACGCGTGGCCCGAGATTCCTTTCGCGGTGAGATGCAGCCATAGCGGCATCTTCTCGGAGACCGCGATGGGAAAGCCCGTTGCGTTTCGGCGGAAAGGATCGTCGCTTCCGGTACCGCCTTCGTTGATGGCGAACGCCGGATCGATCGATTCGAAATGATTGTTGACCATCCAATGCGCGCCCCATTCGCCGCCGGCTTCCTCATCGGGATTGATCATCATCTCGACTCCGCGATGAAGCGGCACGCCGGCGCGCCTGAGCGCGATCATCGTCATCAGCGCCATGATGCCGTGGGCCTTGTTGTCGATGGTGCCGCGTCCCCATACGTATCCATCGACGAGGTCCGCACTGAACGGCGGATGCTTCCATTCATCGGCTACGGCGGGGACCACATCGGCATGCGACATGAAAAGCAGCGGCCGCTGTGTCACATCGCCGGGGATGCGCGCCACCAGGGTGACCATGCCCGGCTTGCTCTCGAAGGTTTCATTCTCGATACCTTCGCGATCGAGCAGCGTCTTCAGGTATGCGATCGCCTTGGCCGTGTTGCTCGGAGGATTGGTGGTATCGAACTGGACATAGCGTCGAAAATAGTCGAGTGCCTCGGCATCGAGGGCGCGCCAGTCGGGCTCGAGGCTCGATCGCGCATCATTAGAGCGTGCGATTGTCTGCGCAGAACGAGCGGTGGTGGTGAAAATCGCGAACGATAGCAGCGCGAGCACGGCGCTCAGCGCAATGAAAAGACTCCTGGACCCTGGCGACACCTGCAGTCCCCCCGAACATGAGTCCCCGCGCGACCAGGCTCGTCGGCAGCGAAGCCCACAATCTTTGCCTGAAGCGGGAAGTTGTGTCCAACGCTTTCGGCGGGACGAGACTTATGCCTTGGCTTTGTCGATGCGCGGGAAGAGCGGGATCGGAGGCTTCACGCGATGGCCGGGTTTGAGGCCCTCGCCATACGGGGCGCGTAAGGTTTGCTCATCGACGTTCAGCAGATCCACCAGCTTTTCCGACATGGTCGGAAGAAATGGTTCGAGAAGATCGGCGGCGACGCGCAAGGCCTCCAGTAGATTTGCGAGGATCTGCTCGACGCGCGGTAGCTGCACGGGATCCTTCGCCATTTTGAATGGCTCGGTGATGACGATGTACTTGTTGGCGACATCGAGCGCGATTTGGATCGCATCGAGCGCGCGATTGAACTGCAACTCGTCGATTTGCCCGCCGACCGCCGCGGGAAGATTCACGAATGCGTTGACGACTTCGCTATCGAGGTCAGCGCGCGCGCCGGGCGCAATCTTCACTTCGCCGCCGCAGTAGCTCTGCGCCATCCGCAGCACGCGGCTCGCGAGATTGCCCAGGTTGTTCGCCAGGTCGGAGTTGTAGCGCTCGACCAGGCGCTCGTCTGAGAAGTCGACATCGAGGCCGTACACGATCTCGCGCATCTCGAAGTAGCGCAGCACGTCGGTGCCGTACTTGCGCTCGTACTCCATCGGATCGGGAATGTTGCCGGAACTCTTCGACATCCGCGAGCCGCCGAAGTTTAGCCAGCCGTGCACGTTGAGATGACGATACAGCGGCAGCCCCGCAATCATCAGCATCGCGGGCCAATAGACGATGTGAGTTTTCAGAATGTCCTTGCCGATGAAGTGCTCGGTCACCGGCAGGATCTCGCGCAGCGCGGCGTCGCTAGTATCCGGCAGCTCGCTGACATAGGCCCAGAACGCGTCGAACCAGACATAGGTCACGTACTTGTCGTCGAATGGCAGTTCGATTCCCCAATCCAGCCGAGCCTTGGGCCGCGAGATGCAGAGATCCTCGAGCGGCTCGCTTAGCATGTTGATCGCCTCGTTGCGATAGCGATCGGGCCGAATGAAATCGGGATTGTTCTTCACGTGATCGAGCACGCGCTCGCGATATTTTTCCAGCCGCAGAAAATAGTTCCCCTCGCTAATCATCTCGACCGGAACATTGTGCGTGGGGCAAATATTTCCCGGCAGCAACTCCTTCTCGGTATAGAAGCGCTCGCATCCGACGCAGTAGAGGCCCTGATAATCCTTGAAGTAGATTTCGTCCTTGTCATAGGCGCGCTTCAGCATCGATTGCACGAACTTCTGATGCGTTTCGTCGGTGGTGCGCACGAAATAGTCGTAGCTGATGTTGAGGAGATCGAATCCCTTTCGAAAAACCTCCGCAATGCGATCGACAAACTCCTTCGGCTTGAGTCCCGCCTTCGCGGCGGCGCGAAAATTTTTGTCGCCATGCTCGTCGGTGCCGGTGACAAAAGAGACGTTCTGCTTGCCGAGCTTGCGACGATAGTGACGCGCGAAGACATCGGCGGCGAACGCTTCCGAGGCATGCCCGACATGCGGCTGACCGTTGCTGTAAAAGATCGCCGTCGTTATGTGCACTCGATCCGGCATGATTCCCGAACCGCTAATTGGGTCGCGTTTGCTCCGGTGGCCGCGTCGATACGAGGTCCTCGCGCGTCGCTTCGACCACGCCGCCATCTTCCTCGCGCTGAATCAACACGGTCTGCGTAAAAATGTTTTGTCTGATCACCTTGCCGTCGCCCTTCACGCATTGCACGCGCTTGCCGACCGCGGGAAGTCCGCGCTTCAGTTCGACGTAAGTCGCATACTCATAACGGAGACAGCACTTCAGTCGTCCGCACATTCCCGCGAGGCGCGACGGATTGAGCGCCAGGCCCTGCTCGCGCGCCATTTTCACCGTGACCGCCTCGAAATCGCGTAGCCACGAGGAGCAGCATAGCTCGCGTCCGCACGGCCCGAGGCCTCCGGTCACCTTGGTCTCGTCGCGCGCGCCAATCTGTTTCATCTCAACGCGCACGCGCAGGGTGTTGGCGAGGTCGCGCACCAGATCGCGAAAGTCGACGCGATTTTCCGCGATGAAATAGAAAACCGCCTTCCGCCCGTCGAACGCATAATCGACGTTGACCAGCTTCATCGCCACCCCGCGATCGTGGATGCGCTCGAGACATAGCCGGCGCGCTCGCGCCTCGCGATCGAGATTTTCCGATTCGACGCGCAGATCATCGGAGCTTACAAGACGGATGATCGGTCGGAGCTGCGACAAATCGAGGGTGTGCGCGGGCTCGTGCGGCTCCAGCTCCACAGTGCCGACACGCACGCCGCCGTCGCTTTCGACCAGCACGCGATCGCCGCGCCGCACCGCGACGTCGCCGGCGAGGTAGTTGAAGAGATGCCCGGTCTGCTGAAGGCTGATGGCGACGATGCGCGGAAGATCGTCGCGACTTTGAAATGGATCTGTTTCGCTCCCCAAATTATTCCCCTCGCGCCGCTTGTCCGATCGTCATCCAGAGGCTCTCGGCCTGCACGCGACAATTCGCCATCGCCTCAACCGCCGCATGCGCCCTGACCGATGCCGCCAGACAGGCAACCAGCGCCTCGACTGTATAGGAATCGGCAAGCTGTTTCATAATAGCGGCATGCTCGGGCGAAGCATCGGTGAAAACATGATTGAGCAGCTTCCCGCATAGTATTTCTTCCAGCAGCCGCGCCATCAACTCGAAATTGTCGGCGGCTTGTTCGCGATTGCCGAAGTGTTCCTGCGCGATCGCATTCGCGCCCGCGAAGTCCAGCCGCTTCGCGCGATGAAGCGCATCGAGCAACTCCTTCAGCGGAGGTTCGCTGCCCTCGACGAGCGCGAGACCTCGCGCCGCACTCCCTCGCGCGAGCAGCGCGATCGCGCGCGCCTTTTTCTTGTCTAGGTTGCTCTTCGCAATGACGATTTCCTCGATGTCGGAGGACGCGAGCGCAGGAAAACGTACAGGTCGCAGCCGCGACCGAATTGTGTCGATAAGCGCGCGCTCGCTCGCGGTGATTACAAAGACAATTGCATGACCGGGCGGCTCCTCGAGCGTCTTCAGCAATGCATTCTGACCCGGGACGTTGAGAGTCTCGGCGTCGTCGAGGATCGCGAGCCGCATCGGCGCGCGCGAGGGCTTAAGCGCGAGTTGCGCCATCATCTCGCGCACCTGCTCGATGAGCACATCGGTGCGATTCTCGGGCTTCTCGACGTGCGCAACATCGGGATGAACGCCCAATGCGGCCTGCACGCATGCCGGGACAGCATTCGCAGGTCTTCGCGGCGGACTTCTCGCGCACGCGCGTCTGTTCTGTCGTGCCGATGCCGGCGCGAATCGGGCATCGATCGGGCGTGCAGCAGAAATTCTCGCCGGGCGAGCGCTCGCACACGAGGCCATGCACGAGGCCCTGCGCCACCAGCGACTTCCCGACGCCGCGCGGACCCGAAAAAAGGTAGGCATGCGAGGGGCGCGCTTCCAGCTCGCGCACCAGGCGATGGTAAATCTCGCGATGACCGCGCAGTGCGTCTAGGGGCATCGAACTCGAATCAACTCATGCGCCGCGGAAAGAATCGCGGCGGCGACGTTTTCAAATGAACTTTCGGAATCGACAATTTTGACGCGATGCGGTTCTGCCTTCGCGGTCGCGAGAAAGCCGTCGCGCACGCGCCGATGGAATTCCACCATCTCGCTCTCGAAGCGGTCGAAGCGATGCGCCTGGCCTTTCACGCGCTCGCGCGTGCGCGCGAGTCCAACCTCGGCGGGACAATCGAGCACGATGGTGAGGTCGGGAACCATGTCAGCCGTCGCAAGCTGATTGAGTTGCCGCAGTAGGGGAAGATCGAAGCCGCGGCCGTAGCCCTGATATGCGACGGTCGAGTCGGAGTAGCGATCCGAGATGACGATCTCGCCGGCCTCGACTCGGGGACGAATCATCTCGCGCACGTGCTGCGCGCGATCGGCGAGCACGAGCAGCAACTCGGATGCGACATCGAGCGAGACTTCGGGATCGAGGAAAATTTTGCGGATCGCTTCGCCGGCGCGGGTACCGCCCGGCTCATGTGTGACGGCTACGGTGCGCCCTTCCTTCCGGAGCGTGTCGGCGAGCGTCGCCGCCTGCGTGGTTTTTCCGGAACCCTCGACGCCCTCCAGCGTGATGAATAAGCCGCGCCCCATCAATGGCCAAGATACCAGCGCTTGATCTGCGGTTGAAAGAGCGCGTACACGCCGGCGGCGAGCGACAGAAACGGGCCGAACGGAACCTCGGTGCGGAGGACCGAGGTTTCAGTTTCGCCCACGCCGGCCGCATTTTCCGCAACCGGCGGCTCCGGCGCTCCACCTGAGAATGCGGCGACTAGTCCGCCGATCGATCCTAAAATCGAGCCTACAAACAGCGTGAAGACGGCGCCCGGCCATCCCGTGAACGCGCCGACCATGCCGAGCAGCCACACGTCGCCCATCCCGACGCCCTCGCGACTGCGCAGCCAAAAATAGACCTCGCCGGTGAGGAACAAAAATCCCCATCCGAGCGCGATGCCGATCAGCGATCGTTTAAGGCCGACTTCAGGAATCATGAACGTGGCGGCGAGCAGCCCGATCGGAATTCCCGGGAAAGTAATGATGTTGGGAATCAGGCGCCAGTCATAATCGATCAGCGCGACGATGAAGAGCGCCGCGCAAAACACGAAGCGCGCAATCGCATCGGGCAACGGGAAGCTCAGATAGAGGTACGCCGCGGTCACCGCGAGCGCGAGTTCCGCCATGAAATGTCGAAACGCGATCGGCGCGCCGCACATGATGCATCGCCCGCGCAGGCCGAGATACGCGAGAATCGGAATGTTGGCCCACCATGGAATCGGGCGATTGCATTGCGGGCAGAACGAGCGCGGCGTCACGATCGAAATCTCGCGCGGCAATCGATACGCGATCAGATTGACGAAGCTGCCCACGCTTGCGCCGAACGCGAATGCGATCAGCGCGCCGAGCCAATCCGGAATGTCCAGCGTCATCGCTATGCCTTCACCACCGTCACCATCAGCGCGCGGTCGCGCGGTCCGTCGAACTCCGCGAACATCACGCCCTGCCAGCGTCCCAGCGCCAGCTTGCCGGCGCGCACCGGAATGTTGATCGAGGTGCTATGCATCACCGACAGAATGTGCGCCTGCGAATTGCCCTCATCATGACGATAGCCGCCGGCGCGCGGAACGATCTTCTCGAGCTGCATTATCATGTCGGTGGTCACGTCGGGGTCCCAGTTTTCCGAAACGATAACCGACGCAGTGGTATGTGGAACGAAGAGATTGCAGAGCCCGCTGCTCACGCCGGTCTCGGCGACCGCGCGATTCACCTCCATCGTGATATCGACGAGCGTGATGCGGGAATCGGTATGAAGCTTGAGTTCCTGCATACGGGAAAGTTTATGATGGCCTGCGACGCGGTGCTATCGGGGTGCGCCGGCGACCAGAAATGTTTTATTGCGGAGCCGCGCAAAGCTTCATCGTAAGATCGTAGGTTGCGCGGATGCCGCGATTGAGATTGTCGATCGAAAGCCGCTCATCGACACCATGAATGCGCACCGCTTCGGGCTCGGGCAAAATGATTGGCACGAACCCATACGCAGGCACGCCTTTGACACGCAGGAAGCGCGAATCGGTGCCGCCTGAGGTCATGTTCGGCGCGATGATGGTATCGACGAAATCGTCAGCAACCACCCGCTTCATCGCATCCCAGGCCGCACCGCTGGTCGGCGAAGTGGGCGAGGGATCGGGATGCTGAATGAAATCGATATCGATGTTCGGGCCGAGCGCGTCGTGCAGATGCTTGAGGAAGGCGTCGGCGTCGGTGTCGGGCAGCAGACGACAATCGATTCCCGCCTCAGCCGTCGAGGGGATCACGTTCACCTTCATGCCGGCGTTGAGCATCGTCGGCGCGATCGTGTCATGCATCAGCGCCTGGATGGTATAGAGCGAAAGCGGTCCGCGCGCCGCGATTTCCATCATGTAGGGCCATGAGAGATGCGCGAGTTCGAACGATGCAGCAGAAGAATCCATCCGCGGCGCGAGCGTGCGCATTGCCTCATCGAATACCGGCGTCAGGCGAAACGGCGGCGGCTCGGCGAGCAGGCGCGCAAGCGCCTTGATAAGAATGAGGTTGGGATTGTTCGCATTCGGCATCGAGCCGTGGCCGGCCTTCCCGTGCGCGGTCAGGCGGAGCCACATCACGCGCTTCTCGGTAACCGCGATGCGAAACGTGACGCCGCGGCTGCCGAGCCAATTGGGAGTGCCGTCGCCGCCTTCGTTGAACGCGAACGCGGGATCGAACGCGTCCCAGTGATTCGCCCCCATCCAGTTCGCGCCGTCGTCGCCGCCCGCCTCCTCGTCGCAATTCACCATCATCTCGACACCGCGCTTGAGCGGGGTGGCGTTGCGCTTGAGCGCGAGCATCGTCATCAGCGCCATGATGCCATGGGCCTTGTTGTCGATTGCGCCGCGACCCCATACGAATCCGTCGGCGAGGTCGGCGCTGAACGGTGGATGCTTCCAATCCTTCGCGACGGTGGGGACGACATCGGCATGCGACATCAGAAGGAGCGGCTTCACGCCGGCGGGACCTGGAAGGTGCGCGACGAGATTCGCCATCCCGGGCTTGCTGACGAAGACCTCAGTCTCGATACCTTCCTTGTCGAGGATTTGTTTTAGAAACGCGATCGCATCGGCGGTTTGGTCGGGCGGATTGGTGGTATCGAAACGCAGGTAGGTTCGAAAATATCCGAGCGCTTCCGCATCGAGCTTGTTCCAATCGATATGAGCCGAATCTGCGGCAGTGACGAGCGAGGAGACGATGAGGGCTAACGCGAGTGCCGCGAGAATCGTAAGAATGTTCTTCCGCACCCCGTTCCCTCCGCGCATTCAGCGTTGGCACTTCGGGCAGTAGAAACTCGCGCGCTGCCCAACCACTACGTTTCGAATGGCAGTCTGGCATACATAGCAGGGCGCACCCTCGCGGCCATACACCATCAGGCGTTTGGAGAACTCGCCCGGACGACCACGCGAATCGCGATAGCTTCGAAACGTCGTGCCGCCGCTTCCGATCGCGGCGCGCAGCACTTTCGGCGTGAACTTCACGATAAGTTCGATCTCCGCGCGCTTGACGCGTCCCGCGCGGCGCGTCGGCCGCACGCCTGCGTGAAACAGGATCTCCGATGCGTAGATATTTCCCACGCCCGCAACGATTTTCTGATCCATGATGAGATTCTTGATGGCGACCTTTTTACCGCGCGCCTGCGCGGCAAGGTAGTCGGCATTGAAATCCGCGCCCAGCGGCTCCGGACCGATGCCTTTCAGCTCGGCCATCACACCGAGGTCGGCGCGGCTGATCAGCCGCACCATGCCGAAGCGGCGCGGGTCGTTATAAACCAGCCGCGTGGTGTCATCGAGCGCGAATTCCAGGTGGTCGTGCTTGACGTTGAACTCGCGCGCATCGAAGTCGCCGTGGCGATGCGTGATGCTGCCGCTCATGCCGAGATGTGCGAGGATGATCGAATCGCCGCTCAGCTCGATCATCAGGTACTTCGCTCGGCGCGAGATGCGCTCGATGGTGCGGCCGGTGATCGCCGCGCCGAAGTCCGGGACCACGCGCCGGCGCAGCGGCAATTTGCCGATGCGCGCGCTGACGATCGTTCGCCCGACGGCAGAGCGGGTCAAGATGCGGCGTAGCGATTCAACTTCGGGTAGCTCGGGCATGTTGGGATTGTGCGCGCGCCAGCCTAACGAAGTCCTCCGGCGAAAGCGACTCCGCGCGCGCGGTGGCATCGATCTGCGCTTCTGCCAGCGCGCTCTCCGCATCCTGCGATGAGATCCCGAGGCCGCGCGCGAGGGAATTGCGGATCATCTTGCGCGGCGCCGAAAACGAAGCGCGCACGGTTTCGAGGACACGAGCTTCCTCGTCACGATTGAAGAGCGGATTCTTGCAAGGACGAAATCGCAGCACCTCGGCATCGACGTTCGGCTTCGGATGGAAGCTGCCGCCGGCGATGCGGAAATGGAAATCAATATCGAAATACAGCGCGGCGTACACCGACAGCGCGGAATATTCGGAATCACCCGGGCGCGCGCGAATGCGCTCGCCGACCTCGCGCTGGAACATCGCGACGATCATCGCAATCGAATCATGATGGTCGCACAGCATCCGGAAAATCGCGCCGGCGGCGTTGAAGGGCAGGTTGCCAATGACCTTAACCGGATTCTTCGCTAGCGAAAGGAAATCGACTTTCACGAAGTCCGATTCAATGATGGTTATCCGCTGATCCGCCGCTAATGTTTCGCGCAAGCGAGCGGCGAGCGCACGATCGAGTTCTACAAGCGTGAGGCTTTGAATATTGTGGCGCAGGATCCGCTCGGTCAGAATGCCGAGACCGGGGCCAATCTCAACCACATCATCCGATGAGCTGAGGTCAGCCGCCTTAACGATACGATCCGCGATCGCTCCCTGGGTAAGGAAGTTCTGTCCCTTCGATTTGCTTGGCGTCAGTCCCGCAGCCGAAAGAATCTTTCCCGCGTGCGAAGTGTCAGGACTTTCGCCGGCGCGATTTCGCGTGCGGCGCACGGCTCAGAGCGAGAGATTCGCGTCGGCATCGAGATCGAGGCGATCGCTCTCGCCGCGCAGCAGTCGATAGCTTCCCGCCATCGCGATCATCGCGGCATTGTCGGTGCAGAATCGCAACGCGGGCGCGACGACGCGCCTATGCTCCGCTGCCAGAGCCTGCGTGAGCCGCTCGCGCAAGCGTGAATTTGCCGCGACCCCGCCGGTCAGCGCGACGACATTCGCGCGCGTCGCGTTCGCGGCGGCGATGGTCGGCCGAATCAGCATATCTATCACTGCTTCCTGAAAACTCGCCGCGAGGTCTTCACGCGCGGTGGCGACGCCCGCTTCACTCTTGAGGAAACTTGCGACCGCGGTTTTTATTCCGCTGAAGCTGAAATCCATCGCCGAGGATTTCACCCGCGCGCGCGGAAAATGCACCGCCTTGCGGCTGCCGCGCCGGGAAATATCGTCGATGATTTTTCCGCCCGGATAGCCGAGTCCCATGAGCTTCGCGACTTTGTCGAACGCCTCGCCGGCAGCGTCGTCGCGCGTGTTGCCGAGGCGCCGATAGCGTCCGAAGTCCTCGACCACGAAGAGCGAGGTGTGACCGCCGGAAACTACCAGCGCGAGATAGGGCATCGCGATTTCGTGCTCGAGCAGAGGCGCGAGCAGATGGCCCTCGATATGATTGACGCCGACGAATGGAATCGCGGCGGCCTGCGCGAGCCCCTTCGCGCACATCAAGCCGACGAGCAGCGAGCCGACCAGCCCCGGTCCGCGTGTCACCGCGATACCTTCGATGTCGGCGAGCTTGCAGCCCGCCTCGGCCATCGCGCGCTCGATGATCGGCATCATCGTGACGATGTGATTGCGCGACGCGAGTTCCGGAACGATCCCGCCGTAGAGCCGATGGATGTCATCCTGGTTTGCGACGGCGCTGGAGCGAATGGTGCCGATTCCCGCGCGCGCCGTCTCGAAGACCGCGGCGGCTGCATCATCGCATGAAGTTTCAATTCCGAGTATCAACATCGCCGTCAGTTGGAGGGCAGCGGCGGTGGAGAATTTGGCGGCGGCGCGATCGTGCTTCCGTCCGGCGGCGGTAGCGCGGGCGAACCGGCATTGTCCGGAGCGGACACCTGCTGCACCGCGGGAGCGGTCTGATCGCCGCCGAGCCGGGTCAACCCGACGCGCGCCATCAGATTGCCGGGCACTGCGACCAGCGTTTTCTGATAACAGGCGATTGCAGCCGCGGTCTGGCCGGACTGCTCGTTGGCCAGGCCCTCGAAAGAGAGCGTCTCGCCGAGCCAGGCAGGATTGGCGCCAAAGCGGGTTTCCGCGCGCCTGAAAAATGTGATCGACTGGTCGTAATTTTTTTTCCCAAGGTACGCGCGACCGACGTAAAAGTAGGCGTATGGATTCGAGCCGTCGATCGAGATCGCGCGCTGAAGGGTTTGGATCGCGTCATCCTCGTGATGACTCAGGATCTCATCGCGCGCCTCGTCCGTCACGCGAAGCGACGCCGCGAGCGCTGGTTGTGCTGAGCTCACTTTGCGGATCAAATCGTCCAGCGACGAATCGCTGATTTGCATCTGCGGCGCGACCGAGCCGACTTCGAGCGGAGCAATGTCAGTCGGCGCCGCCATTGGTGTCGACGGGACTTGCGCAGCATTCGTATCGCCCGGTAGCGTCGAACTTGCCGGTGAGTTTCCGGCCGACGATGGACCAGGAACCGGTGCCGCAGGCGTAGCATTCGTCAGAGCACCCGCAGGAACCTGGACCCAATCTGCGGCGGCCCCGTTGTCAGGTGTCGCACCGCCACTCGGCATGTCTTGCGGCATATCTTGCGCTGGAAGATTTTCTTCGCTGAAGTGCGCGAATGCGTGCGGCGTGGCGCTCCACATGATGGCGAGCGCGCAAAATGCCACAGCTACCAACCGCGTCCGCGCATCAGGAAATCGGCGACGGATGCGGCGCGATGAAGTCGCGATAAGCATCATCAATCGTTCGGGTCTACTGAATCATCTACCGCAGGTTCGGGGGTAGTGGGAACCATGCTGCCGCCGGTCGCGCTCGCCTGAAGCGGCCCGCTATGAAATGGGCAAAGCTGCGTGGGCGCATCCTGCTCAGGGAAAACGCCCACGATCCTCACTGGACAAAACGGTGTGGCCTTGTAGCCAGTCGTCGGATCGACGGTTTCCTGGACGAGACCTTGCGGCATGACAAAATCCAGCGCTGGGCGCGATGCGGTCGCGGCCTTCATGAAATTCGTCCACGCCGGCAACGAGGCCTGGGCGCCCGTGAGGCCGAGCACTTCCTTTTGATCGAAGCCGGTCCATACCACCGTGAGCAGGTTGGGAGTGAAGCCGGCGAACCAGGCGTCTTTCGCATCGTTAGTGGTGCCGGTCTTACCGGCGGCGGGACGACGGAAGCCCATCGTACGCGCCGCTGCGCCGGTGCCATGATTGATGACCTGCTCGAGCATGAACTGCATGATGTATGCGAGCTGCGGAGAGATTCGCTGCTCGGCTTCCAACTCGTGGCCTTCCATCACCTTGCCATTCTGATCGACGACGGCGGTGACGGCGTACGGATGAACATCCATGCCGTCGCTGGCAACGATGGAGTAGGCCTCGGCGAGTTGGAGCGGCGAGACCTCGATGCCGCCGAGCACGATCGAAGGATACATCGGCAGATCGCCAAAGCCGAGCTGCTTGCCCATCGCGACCACGCGATCGAGTCCGATCGCATTGGCGATCCGCGAGGCGGCCGCGTTAAGCGATTCCTCGAGCGCGAATTCCAGCGTCACGCGACCAAAATAGTGATCCTTGTAGTTATTTGGCGTCCAGCTCATGTTGTCGGCGTAATTCCAGGTCCATTGCGTATCGTCGACATAGCTGGTCGGAAGGAATTTCTCAGGACCACCGTTCAAAGTTTCATCGAACGCCGCGGCATAAGTGACAATCTTGAAAGCCGATCCCGGTTGACGCTTGGACTGCGTGACGCGATTGAACTGCGACTTCTGATAGTTACGTCCACCGATCATCGCTCGAATTTTCCCGCTGCCGGGTTCCAGCGAAACGAGACATTCCTCCAGCTCCTCGGTTTGCTCGCGGCGCTTGAGCTTGGGATGTTTCGCTTCGAGGTCGGTGAGGTTGTCCTCGACGGCTTTCTCGGCGAGCTTCTCCGCGTGCACATCGAGGGTGGTGAAAATGCGAAGTCCTTCCTGGGTCAGGACCGCCGATGAGTAACGGTCCTCTAGTTCCTTCTTCACGTAATCGACGAAGTATGGCGCATCGTTGTTTTCGGTGAAGGTCTCGCGCGGATGCAACGTCTCGTTGTGCGCGGCATCATACGCGGCCTGGCTGATGTAGCCATCCTGCAGCATCGAGGCGAGTACTTCATTGCGCCGCACGCGTGCGAGATCCGGATGACGCAACGGATTGAGGCGATTGGGCGAGCTGATCATTCCCGCGATACTCGCCATCTCGCCGATGCTTAGATCGCGCGGTTCCTTGGAGAAATAATATTCGGAAGCTTCCCAGATGCCGTAAATGCCCTCCTGGCCGCGCTGTCCGAGATAGATATCGTTAATGTAATTTTCGAGGATGTCGTCCTTGGAGTATTTCGTCTCGGCGATATACGCCATCAGCAGTTCTTTTACTTTGCGCCTGAATGATCGCTCGCGCGTAAGAAAGAAATTCTTCATCAACTGCTGCGTGAGCGTCGAGCCGCCCTGGCGAACGTGACGCGAGGTGAGATCGATCCATCCCGCCTTGAGCGTACGAACGAAGTCGAAGCCATGATGCTCGTAGAAACGATGATCCTCTGCCGCAAGAATCGCATCGATGAATGCGGGCGGGATCTGATTGAGCGGCACCAGCCGACGCTGTTGCCAGTCGCCTTCGAAGATACCGCTTAGGAGTTCAGGCTCGAGTTCGATCGAGTAAACCGGCTTGCGAGTGTCCGGATCGCTCATCGCCTGAATGACTTCATTGCGCGAGATGTCGATCTCCACGATCTCGCCCGCAAAATTCCGGTACGGATAGGCGAAGTTGTGCAGGAAGATGACCAGCTTGCCCTTCTTGGGGTCGTAACTATATTCGCCGCGCTCCGTGACCCGTCCGGCCTCGACGGGATGATAATTGAGCCGCGCGAGGCGCTCGAAGAACCCCAGGTCCTGAAGCGCCTGTCCCGGGTAGATGACCGTCGAGTCGGAGTAGATGCGCGAAGGAATGTTCCAATGCTTCTGCGAGAAGCGCGCGACGACCTCATCTTCGAGCGCATGGTAGTAGGTGAAAAAGAAGTACAGCGCCGGGACCGCCGTGAATACGATCAGGGCGGCGACGCCGATCAGCGCGACCTTGAGGATGGTTCTAAAGGACATCAGATAGTCGGGATTCGCACCGCCCCCTCTGCTTCATGATGGGCGTGAGTCTTTAAGCTTCCGGCTTGAGTGCAAAATAGATCGTGCTATCGCCGCGCCGCACGAGGATAAGTACAATCTTGCCTTTGCCGCCGGAGTTCATCGCCTGCTGGTACGATCCCACGTCCTTCACCGCCTCGCGATTAACCTCGACGATGACGTCGCGTGCGCGCAGTCCCGCTTCATCGGCACGGCTTCCGGGCTGCACCGATGAAATGACGACTCCGCTGGATTCATCGATGCCAAGCTCTTTCGCGAGATCAGGACTCAAATCTTTGACATAAAGTCCGAAGGATGATTCGGTCCCGCGGCTGTGTTTTCCCACCGGCTCCGCGGAAGCCAATTCTTCCTCATGCGACTGCGTTATCGCGATCTTCAACTCCTGCGGCTTGCCTTGCCGCATCAGCTTCAACGTCGCGACATGACCGATCGGACTGCGCCCGACCAGCAATGGAAGCTCGCGCGAATCGACGATCGGCGTGCCATCAAAGGAGGTGATTACGTCGCCGCGCTGGATTCCGGCCGACTTCGCCGGTCCGCCCTTCAGCACCTCGGCGACCAGCGCGCCGGAGGGGCTTTGCAATCCGAGTGACTCTGCGATTTCGGGGGTCATCTTCTGGATGTATACCCCGAGCCATCCGCGCACTACTTTCCCGGAGTTGCGGAGCTGCGGGAGTTCTTCCTTGACGATATTTACCGGGATCGCGAAACCGATTCCCATGTTGGAGCCGGTGCGCGTGTAGATCGCGGAATTAACTCCGACCACTTCGCCGCGAACCGAAATCAGCGGCCCGCCGGAGTTGCCCGGATTGATCGATGCGTCGGTCTGCAGGAACTCATCGAAGTTGCCGGGAATGAAACGGCCCTTGGCGCTCACTACTCCGACGGTCACCGAATGATCGAAGCCGAATGGATTGCCAATCGCCATCACCCATTGCCCAACCTTAACGTCATCGGAATTGCCGAGCGGCGCCACCGGCAGTTCGTGTCTCGGTTCGATTTTGAGCAGCGCGATGTCGCTTTTTTCATCGCGTCCGATCAGCTTGGCCTGGTACTGATTGCCGTCCTGGGTCGTTACCGCGATATGGTCCGCGTCGGTGACCACGTGATCGTTGGTTAGGACGTAGCCGTCCTTGGTCACGATAAAACCCGAGCCGAGGCTCTTCGCGTGCGGCGAATATTCCTCGAAAGGATTGTGCGGCGTCTTTTCGTTGGGCGATGATTCGGGCTCCTCTTCCTCGGAACTCGCGCCCGGTTCGTCGGTTTCTTCGCTCGAGATATTGACGACAGCAGGCGAAAGTTTCGCCGCAAGATCGACGAAGTCCGGCAAGCTTTGAACTTTCGCTACCCGGCCGGTGTCGGAAAGCTCGGTCCAGAAGTGCGAGGAATCACTCGCATGGGCGCCGCGCAGCGGCAGAAAAACGATCGCGACGAGGAGGACAAAAGCTCGATACAAACTGCAACGCATTTAGATACAGCGCATGAACACCGCTCAGCGAGGCGTCTGGCGCGCCTTTTCAACGTATTTCATCCGCAGGTCAAAGAGAATGGCATCGAGCAACGTGTCTTCATCATGAGTCAGATTTCCGCGCGTCTTGGCCTGCAAAATTGCGATGATATCGATAAGTTGCTGCGCGCCGATCAGATCATTCATCCGCTCGCCCGTCGCGGGATGCGGCATCTCGCCCATCAGCGCGAGGGCCTCGGTCGAAAGTCCCACCACGAAGCTCGCGAAGGTGAGATCCTGCGGGCCTACATCTGCGGCGCCCGGCTGCGACGATGCTGCCTTCTGATACGCGGCCGAAGCTTCGGCCTGCGCACCCGCAGTCGGGCCGCCATGAACATGATGCTCTTCCCGCGCAGGTTGCGATGTACCGGGCTTGTCGTTCGGCTTTGCCGCTTCGGGTGCGGGCCGATCCTCGACCTCGGGCTTCGCCTCGCCCTCCGACGAAAAGCGACGCCGATCCGCGACCTTGAATCCTCGTTCCTTGTCTTCTTCTTCGGCCATCGGATCTATCAGGTCCTTCCCGCGGCCATCTGTTCAAGCCGGCGGATTCTTTCTTCGATTGGCGGATGAGTCGAGAAGAGCCGCGACATCCCTTGCGCGCTTAGCGGATTCACGATGAAAAGATGCGCCGTCGCAGGGCCTGCGTCGAGCGGCATCCGCTCGTTGGCGGTTTCGAGCTTGCGCAGCGCGTTGGCGAGATAGAGCGGATTGTGCGTCAGCCGCGCACCGCTCGCATCGGCCTGATACTCGCGCGTGCGTGAAATCGCGAGCTGGATCAGCGATGCGGCTATTGGCGCGAGGATTCCCGCGATAACCAGGCCGATGATGCCGCCGCGCTCATCCTCGTCGCGTCCGCCGAGTCCGAAAATCGCTCCCCATCGCAGCCATGTTCCCATCATCATAATTGCGCCGGCCAGCGTCGCCGCGATCGAACTGGTGAGTATGTCGCGATTGAGCACATGCGACAGCTCATGCGCCAGCACGCCCTTCAGCTCATCGCGCGAACAGATCCGCAGGATGCCGCTCGTGACCGCGACTGCCGCATGATTCGGATTGCGGCCGGTGGCGAACGCATTGGGAGTGTCGCTATCGATGACATAAAGGCGCGGCATCGGAATGTGAGCCTGCAGCGCCAGTTCCTGTACGATCGAGTGAAGCTCGGGCGCCGCGGGACCATCGATCGGCCGCGCGCCATATGCCGCGAGCACCATCTTGTCGGAGAACCAATAGCTGAAGAAATTCATCGCCAGCGCGAAGATGAACGCGAGTTCCATCCCGTGGCGTCCGCCGGCGAGCCCGCCGATCAGCATAAACAGGCCGGTGAGCGCTCCGAGGAGAAATGTAGTCTTGAGAATACTTGTCATTTAGAAGTCATCGTTGCGGACCGGCAGGAAAGCGGACCCGTCAACGCTTGTTTGCAGGTGACGATTCGAGGCTACGCCACCGAATTTTCACAGTCAACGTAACCATCTTTTGGCGGGATTTCACGGCTTTTGCTGCATAAGCGCGGCGAGGACCTCGGCGACCGAAATTGCTCCGATCGGGTCGCGATGCAGCACGGTCACGCGCCCAATCGGACGCCATCGGAGCGGGTCGGTCAGGCCGAATAGCACCACGCCTGGCGTCCCAGCCGCAGCCGCCAGATGCGATACGCCCGAGTCGTTGGCCACAAATGTCGATGCCATCTTCGCGATCGCGGCAACGGTGCCCCGGTGTTGATTCTTGATGATGATGTGACCGGCCGCGCGAAGGACGTGCTCAATTGGATCCTCGGCGGGTCCGAGGATAAACACTGCGAGGGTCCCATCGTTCAATGAGTCGGCGAGGGCGCAGAACTTTTCGATTGGCCAATTCTTTTTCGGGCTGCCGCTGCCGGGAAAAATCGCGATGAACTTCCTCTCGTCGGCTATAGGGTGAATTGCGCGCGATGCGCTTTCTAAATCGCTTGCCAGCAGGTTGATCGCGAACTCTCCGATCTGCGCCGAGCCGGTCACATCCTTCATATACGCGGCGGCGACGTGGCCTTTGGCATCCGGATGAAATCGATGGAACGTCGCCTCGCCCGGCGCGCAAGCTTCCATCAGCCAACGTCGAAAGCCGTCGTCATCGGCATTGAAGAAGCAGTAAATGCGATCGAAGACGCCGAAGAATCGACGCACATCGTCGGGTTCGTTTTGTTCCGGACCGAACAGCATTGCGACCTCGCGACGATCGATCGAGTGCGCGCGGTTGATGCCGAGACGCCCGACGGCGAACTCGGCCAGCTCGTAGCGCGCCATCAGCTCGAGGTCAGCGCCGCGATGGCGTCGCGCGATCGCCGCAATGGTCGGAGCGAGAAGAATCAGATCGCCGAGCGCGCCGGGGAAGATGATCAGAACACGCGACGCCATGGCAGCGAGCTAGGCGAGGCGGCGCAGAATGTCGTCAAGGTTGGCGTCGCGAAACGATTCGCAGATGAGGTCCGCGCCGGCGAGGTCAGCTTCGGGCGCGCTATGCTTCACGGCCAGCACGCGCATGCCGGCGCGCCGCGCAGCCTCGATTCCCGCAGCAGTATCTTCGATGACGAGCGCCTGCGCCGGCTCGATCGCATCGCGCTGGCGCAGAATAAAACCCAGGCGGCCCAGCGCCATGACGAATCCGTCGGGCTCCGGCTTGCCACGCTCGACATCTTCAGCCGCGACGATATCGAGAAACAGATCGCGCAAGCCGGCGCGCCGCAAAATCATCTCGGCCTCTTCACGCAGCGTGCCGGTGACTATCATCAGTGGAAATCGCGCGGCGCATGCGCGCACGAAATCCGCCGCCCCCGAATACATTACATCGCGATTGCGGATCATCTCCTGATAGCTTTCCGCCTTCCGCGCGATCAACGCCTCGATATGTGCGCGGTTCGCATCCTTGCTGTACTCGGTCAACACCGCCTCGAAGCAGTCGTGATCGTTGAATCCGATGAGACGCGAGAAATATTCCTCGCGCGAAAGCTCGATACCCTCGGGCCGCAGCGTCTCAGTAAACGCGGCATAGTGAAGCGGCTCGGTATCGGCCAGCGTGCCGTCGAGGTCAAACAGAATCGTACGAATCATTTTGCGAGGATTGGAACGATCGTGCGCTGAACTGCATCGGCACTGACATGCGCGCGGCCGTTTTCAATCGTCATGTCGATTTCGCTGCGGACGCCGAAGCGGCCGGGCAGGTAGATTCCCGGCTCGATTGAAAAGCAGGTGTTCTCGATTAGCATGCGATGATCGTCGGTCTCGATCGAATCGAGGTTGGCGCCCGTGCCGTGCACTTCGTGTCCGATGGAATGGCCGGTGCGATGAAGAAAGCGCTCCCCGAAGCCCGCAGCCTCGATAACCTCGCGCGCCGCGCGGTCGGCGTCGCGCCCGCTCACCGCTTCTTTGCGCGCCACGCGTTCGTGAATCAGTTTGGCTGCGGCGTCGCGGGCGTTAGCGACGATCGAAAAAATTTGTCCGTGCTCTTCCGGCACGCTTTCGCCGACGAACGCGACCCACGTGAAATCCGCATAGATTGAATCCTCAGCGGTTTCCTTCGCCCAGAGATCGAGCAGTACAAAATCGCCGTGACGGATCGGGGTTGGATGCTGCTCTGAAGGACCGTAGTGCGGATCGGCGCTATGCGCGTTGGTTGCCACGATCGGCGGCGAGGTGGTCGTTAAACCTTTGGCGGCGAAACATTCCATGACGAATTGCTGGAGGTGATGCTCGCAGGCGTCGCCTCGATCGCGGATGCGGCGCGCAATCTCCGCGAAGGTTTCATTTACGACGTTGCGCAGCTTGCCCGCCGCACGATGGTGGCTCTTCAGTTGCGCTTCCGTCAGCGTCGCCTCGAAGCGCTGAATCAGATCCGCCGCCGAGATCACTTCGATGCCGAGCGAACGGACCAACTCGATCGTGCCGGCATCGACGCGCGCGACGTACGGAATGGCGCAATCCGGCGAGTATGCCATCGCGACGCGCTTCGCGCCGGTGAGCATTTGCACAAGGCCCGCGCGCATTTCATCGCGCGATCGGTACACGATAGATGTGCCCGCGATCGCATCGAGCCGATGCGCTTCGACCGCGGACACCAGCTTGCGCGGCTCACCCGTGCGCGGAATGAAGCAGAACCATCGCCGCGTCGCGATTCCATGCTCGGGCAATTCGAGTATGCGATACGCGATCGGATCGCTCAGGCGGAAATCGTAGAACAGCCATCCGTCGAGCGACGCCTCGGCAAGCGCGGCTCGTATGTCGGCGAGACGGCTCATTTGAATCGCTCGCCCCACGCGTGAACGCGCTCGGGGTCGATTCGGACCGCGGGATTTTTTTCTTGCGTCAGGAGCATCGCATGGTACTGCGCGTATTTGTGCCGCAGATGCTGAATCGCGTGCGCATACTCCGCGTCATCATCGACGATTCGCGCGATGCCGCGAATGAGCACATACGCGAGGCGGTTCCAGTCCTCTTCATAGTGATCGATCACCAGCGCGACGCGCGGGTTTTCCGCGATGTTCCTCATCCGCTTGATCGCGGTGCCGGGGTTGCGCTTGGGCTTTTCATCTATCACAAAATAAAATCGCGCGCCGTCGAACCAGTAGCACAGCGGGATGTTGTGCGGCTCGCCCGCGCCGCTCACGGTGGCGAGATGCGCGATTCGTGCGGACTCGATGAACTCGCGCACGGCCGGCTCTTTGAGTCGATCCATCATGGATTTCCGCATGCATTTGCGCCGAGTCGCGCGAGCGCGGCCTGCGCCGCACGCTTCATATAAATGTCGTCCTCTTGTTTCGCCAACTGCGCCAGCGCTTCTACTACGCGCGGCGATCGATCGTCGATGTGACCGAGCGCCACTGCGGCGCATCGGCGCACACCCGCGTCCGGATCGTGTTCGAGCAATCGAATTGCCAATGCCGCTGCCTGATGACTTCCGTTTTCCAGCCGAGCCAACAGTGACAGCGCGGCCATCTTCAGGAGGCTGTGATTCTCGCCGCAGCAATGCTCGGCCACGCTGAGAAGGTCTTCGATCGGGCCACCAACGTCACGAAGACAGTACAGCGCCATCTTGCGCGCGTTGAGATTACCGTCGCGCGCTATCGCGATGAGTTGATTGCTGATCGCGTCGCGATTTGTTTTGCCGAGGCGCACGACCAGTTCGGCGGCAGCCCATCGCACGTCGCCATCGCTGCTCGCGAGCGCCTCGACCAAGGCAGGCATCGCGCGCAGGTCAAGCGCATCATCTATAAGTCCGAGCGCATACGCCGTGCCCCATCGCATCCGCGAGTCGCTGTCCGGGAGCGCGGCGCGCAACTTTTCGACGATGCGCGCATCGTGCGGCGCCGATGCGGCGAGTGCTTCGGCGGCACGCCGCTGGATGATCTTGCGACTTGCGCCGAGGCATCGAATGAGCGCCTCGAGCGTGGGCTCCCTTAGCGCATCGTGTGAATGTTCGGCAACTTCTCCAATCGCGGCCAGCCGAGCTTCCGAGTCGGAATCGTTCAATGCGGTTGCGAGAGAATCCTGATTCATTGCGCGCGCGCAATCAGCTTCACAAGGTTGGAAAGCTCGCCCAGCCCGAGAATGAAGTTGTCGCCATGGCCAAAGACTTTCATCACGCCGGTTGAAACGGAAGCGAGGTCGAGCCGGCGGCCGGTCATCTCGGACTGAAACGCCGCAATCCCGGGCGAATTCGCGATGAGATCCCCTACCAGATCGATCTTCTCGATGGCGCCGTCGGCGGCGGTTTTCACGCGGGCCTCGATGCTTCCGAGTTGCGATGCGATGTGGGAGGTGAGGTTGCCCTCCGCCGATAGCGAAAGCCATCCGCGCTGCTCCAACGAGGCGCCGCGACGCTCCGCCTGTGCAATTTCGAGTGCGGTCAACTCGCGCCGATCGCCACCGCTGAGCAGGTTCGAGTAGCCGCGCGCGAGCGCGTCCGCGACTTCGGCAAATGAAACATCGCGATTGAGTTCGCGCACCACCTTGGTCGCGTTGTCGGGGCCATACATCGCGCATGCGAGCTGGCCGGCTGGATCGAAATGCTCGAGGTCGTGCACGACTTCCTCCATCCCCCGATTCACCGCGAGTACCGCCTCGAACAGCATCGCGCCGGACGCATCCGTCTCGAAGGTGCACATCGCGATTTCGCGCCGGTCGAATGTGATGGCATCGCGGCCGGGATAAAAGCATTCGAGCCCGAGGTCGCGCAGCCCGGCGAGCAGACCGCGCACGTAACGATTCATCACCTGGTCTGGTTTCAGTTTGGTCTCGTGATCCGGCAGCAGTGCCTCGCGCGAGGGAAGAATGAGCGCGAGGCCGAGCCATCCTTCGCCGGAACCGATCACGCGTCCTCCGGTGAAGCGCCGCGTCGCGGTGAGCCCGGCCCGCTCGATGGTGCCGTCGTATAGATGATAGCGGCCGAGCGAGATTTTGCGCGCGCGCATCGTATGGATGAGCAGGACAGGACGCGACTGCTTCGTCGCGACGGTTTCGAGTAGATGCGCCTCAAGTCCGAGCAGATGCCACGGCTCGACTTCTTGCAGCATCACAATGTCGAAAGTGCCCACGCCTCGACGCCTCTACCGTTCTTCGCCGAAAAGAAAGATGCCGCCGGCCAGCATCGTGAAGAGCAAATCGGGCGACCACGCGGCAAACCAGGCCGGCATGAATCCCGAATGGCCCAGCGAGGAAGTCAATCCGGTCGCCAGCCAGTATCCAAACCCGATCAGGATGGCGAGACCGAAGCTGCGCCCGAGACTCAAGTGGCGCGGCAACGGATCGAGGCTGAGCGCGATTCCGAGCGCCACCATAATCAGGCACGATAGTGGCACCGCGTATTTGAGATCGCGATCGACCAGATATCCGCCCGGATCGAGGCCTTTCCTTTTCAAGTCGTGGATGTAGCGGTTCAGCTCCCAAATGCTGAACTCCTCGGGCTCCTGGCGCAGCAATCCAAGATCAGCCGGCGTGATATTGATCATGAATCCGGGCGGCTCCGACGACGAGACCGAGCCGGCCGATAATCGATAGCGCGTCACACCGCGCGGAATCCATCCTCTCGAATTCCAGGTCGCGTTGTCGGCGTGAAAGATGTCGGTCACGTCATACACCGGATCGATGCGATACAGCGTGATGCCCTGCAGGTCCTTTTTCTTGCGATCGTAACTGTCGGCCGAAAGAAAGCCGCCGCGCACGCGCACCCAGATGTGCCGGTTGGCGAACACGCCTTCGAGTTGGCGCCCGCGCAACTCGACCTCGTAGAGATATTTCGCCTCGCGGGTCGCGGCGGGCACGACCGTCTCGCTCAGGAGGAACTGAAATCCGGAGACCAGAATCCCGACCAGCAGGACCGGGATCATCATGCCGATTCTGCTGATGCCGAGCTGTTGGCATGCGAGGACCTCGCCGGTGCGGTTGAGCAGCGCAAAGCCCAGCAACACTCCGGCAAGGCATGCGATCGGGAGTAGCTGCGTCACAATGAGAGGAATCTTGAGCGCGAAGTATTCGAGACCAAGCACGCCGAGACCGCCGTGATGCACGAGAGTGTCGAATCGGTCGAAAATGTCGCCGAGCAGATACGCCGCGGTGAAGGCCGCGAGGCAGACCAGGAATGGTCCAAAGAACGTTCCCGCCAGAAAACGATCGATGGTTGAGGAAAGGCGTACCTGTATCATCAGGCCGCTCCGCGCGAACGCTCGAAGCGCTCGATCAGATCCCACACGTAATCGCCGGGGCCGCGGCCTTCGTTGCCGCGATCCTCGGCAGCCCGCACGAAGAGCCAGAGCGCGAGCGCGAGGAAAACCACGTCGGGAATCGCCATCGCTACGAACGCATTGAGCGCGCCGCGTTCGCCCAGCGTTTGTCCCACCCGCATCAGCGAATAGTAGAAGAAGAACAGCGCGACGCTCACGCCGAAGCGCTCCGACTGGCCGCCGCGCGCCGGTTTGAGGCCCAGCGAAACTCCCAGCAGCGCGAACAGCAACGTCGCAATCGGGATCATATATTTGCGCGCGAGTTCCGTTTCTGCCTCGTAATCGCGCTTGCCCGATTTGCGGCCGTCCCGAATGGCCGCGAGCAGGGTGGGATAACTCATCTCATCGGGCGAAAGCCAGGTCGACCCGAATGCCTCGTCGGGCTTAATCGCGAGGTCGTAGGTGTTGAAGCTGGTGACGTGCGATGCCTCCATCTTCGGATCGATGCCGAAGATCGATCCGTCGAATAACCGCAACGTGAGCTGATTTTGCTGTGCATCCGGCAACATGATGCCGTGGCGCGCGATGATGGTGTTTTGCTGATCGGGCGTGCGCGCATCCGAGATCATTACGCCCTGCAAACCCTCACTTTCCGAAACCTTGTCGACGTAAATCACGAGGCCGCGGAACTCCGAGTTGAAGACCTTCTCTCGCAGCACTGCCGAGATGCGCGATCGCGTCAGGTAGAACAGCCGCTGTTCGAGACTGATATTGGCCCACGGCCGGATTGAAAACGCGAACCAGCTCGCCACCACGTAAACCACCACCGCCACCATCATCACCGGGATCGCGATGCGATAAAGACTCACGCCGCACGCGCGCGCGGCTATCATCTCGCGATCGCCCGACATCCTCCCAAAGCCGAGCAGCACTCCCAGCAGCACCGCCATCGGAAAGGTCAACTCGAAGAACGCCGGCATGATGAACGCCACCAGCCCCAGCACCTCGGCCACCGAGACGCCATGATTGACTACCATGTCGGTGAGCCTGAGCAGCTTTCCGGTGACCAGCGCGAATGTCAGCAACGCGACGCCCATGCCGAAGGGGGCGAGCACTTCGCGCGCGACATAACGGTCGAGGATGGTGATCTTCGGCATCGAGGCTTCAAGTCTATGCATTCGCGGTGAAGGCACCAAGGCGTCGAGGCGCGAGGATATCTTTGTAGTTGACCACCGGCGCGATCGTTCACGGGTGTTGCGCGCTGACCGTATCGGGCATTCGCGTCCTATGATGATCTTTCGCGCCAGTCTCTATGACGATTCTTTTTTTCTGCTACGATTTTTCGCAATGAAAAACCGCGGCGACAGAGGACGCGCAAGATTTCGTGACGACCGCCGCGCGCCGCACCGGCGCGATGACGGACGCGGCGGCGCGCCTCCACATACGCGCGAGCCCGAGCGCAATTCGCATCCGGCGCGCAATCACGAACGCCACCCGACGGACAACGCTGCGGCGCGCACCGATTTGGTGTTCGGCGTCGAGCCGGTGCGGGAACTTATCGCCGCCGCGCCGGGTGCCATACGCACTCTGTATGTTCGCATCGGCGATGAACATCGCTTCGAAGATGAGATGGACCGGGTGCGTATCGCGGGCGGGCAGGTCGGCTTTGCCGATGAGGCCGAGATTTCGCGCAACTGCGGGCGCGATGCGCGTCATCAGGGAATCGCGGCGATCGTGCGCGAGTATCAGTACACCGAATTTGAGGACATGCTCGAGGCCAAGCCGGATCCTATTCTGCTCATCGATGGCGTCACCGATCCGCGCAACCTCGGCGCGATCCTGCGTTCGGCGGAAGGGGCAGGCGCAAGCAACATCGTGATTGCGAAGGATCATACGGTGGGGATGACGCCGGCGGCGATCAAGTCATCGGCGGGCGCATGGATTCATCTGAAAATTGCGCGATGTGGCAACGTCGCGCGCGCGCTCGAGGAGATGAAAGAAGCCGGCTACTGGATCGCCGCGCTGGCGCCGGGCGGTAACGTTTCGATCTACGATCTCGATGTGACGAGCCGGCTCGCGATCGTGATCGGCTCGGAAGGGAAGGGCGTACGCGAGATCGTCAAGAAGACCACAGACTATCTGGTGGACATCCCGATGCGCGGGAAGGTGGCGTCGCTTAATGTATCGGTCGCGACCGCGGTCGCGCTGTATGAAGTCGCGCGCCGCCGCATCGCTTCGCCGTCGTCAACATAGCCGGATTCAATTGATTTGGCGGGGGCAAATAGCTTCGATGTAACGCGGTCGTCCAGCTATTTTCCGCCCAGCGCCCACGTCCTGATCAAATGATGTGCGATCGCGATCGGCGGGGGCACCATCATGCCGTCGACGTGCTTGCCTTCGATCAGCTCGCGGGCGACGCGCCGCTCAACCCATCGCACTTCGGCAAGTTCGGTCTCGTCGGCTTTCACGTCGCGGCTTAAGGCGTTGGCGAAACATCCGATCATCAGCGAGGAAGGAAACGGCCACGGCTGCGTCGCGTAGTAGGTCACCTCGTCGACTCTCACGGACGCTTCTTCCATCAGCTCGCGTCGCACCGCTTCCTCGATCGTTTCGCCCGGCTCAATAAAGCCCGCGAGCGCGGAAAACATTCCGGCTGGAAAAATCTTGCCGCGTCCCACCAGGCACGCTTCGCCATGCGTCGCGAGCATGATGACGACGGGATCGACGCGCGGAAAATGCTCCGCCTTGCACTGGTCGCATAGCCGCCGATATCCCGCGTCCATGAATTTCGTTGGCGTACCGCACTTCGGGCAGAAGCCGTGACGCTGATGCCAATCGATCAGCGCCTTGGACTGCGCGATGATCGCGGCATCGCGCATAGAGACCATCGAACCGGCCACGCGCGCATCGCGGAAATGCCCTAGTCCAGCCAGCGGTCCCGTCTTCGTCGGGTTGGAAGTCTCGCTGATGTCGAGCGCGAACATCGCGCGATCGCCATCGAGACCGAGGAAGATGCAAATCGCCTCGTCCAGGCCGAATGCATCGGCGATTTCCGGTTGCACCAGCCCGATCTCCAGCGGCGGCGCGGCCTTCTCGGAGCCGAGCAGAAACGGCTGCAGGCGCCACATCGGGAAAATGAGCGATGAGGCATCGTGCCGTTTGGCGTCGATCCAGACGGAATCGGTGCGCTTTTCGCTCGCGCGATTGAGAGGATTGCCGGAGAAAGGAATCATCGCGCCAAAGTAGCCTGATCTTCTGATCTTTTGCACGCCCGAGCATCGGATGCTTGACATCTATATTATTCTAGTATTTCTATAGACAAACTTATCATAAGCCCGCGAAGGAATCATTGCCATGTCGATCGAAAACGCCTTTGCCCAACCGTCCGAGACTGTCCGTCTCGCGAAGCCGCAGCTTCTGACCGTCCAGGCGTCGTTGAATTACCTCGCGCCCTCGGCGGAAAAGCCGGTCACCTACACCTTCACTCCGACGGAAGGAGCGCCGCAGAGCAGCCGTCGCAGTGACCCGCGCGTCGTCAACATTCGCAATGCGCGCCCGTTCGCGGAGGACTTGTCGCTCGATATCCAGGGCTTCGCGTTCGTGGCGCATCGCAGCGCGGTCGTCAATTTTTACAACGACCAGCTCGTGCGCCAGGTCTGCTACCCTGAAGTCGAGACGCTGCTGAAGCGGCGGACGGGCGCGCGTCGCCGGCGACGGTCCGCGAAGAGAAATCATTCTGTCCTCGCGCGCCGAGCCGGAACCACTTCGCCACAATTCAGCGCCGATGAGTGCGCACGAGTCCCGCATCCTGCGGCAGTTGCTGCAGTATGGCGAGCCGGTGCGTTTTGAACTATCCGATGCGAACTTTATCGAGGCAACATCCTCTTTATGAAAAGCATTGCGTTAGCGCATTCGCAGCGCGACCTCGCATCCCCAGCGCGACCTCGCGCATCCCCAGCGCGACCTCGCGCATCCCCAGCGCGACCTCGCGCATCCCCAGCGCGACCTCGCGCATCCAATGACGCCGGAGCAGTTTTACGATCAGCTCTCGTGCACCCATAATCTCGAAGGAGAGTCGCGGTTGCTGTTCGCCGTGCTGGAAGATGCGATCCGATGCTACACGATAGCCGCGCGAAGCAGCCGGCGTTCGCATCAGCGCGCGCTGGACGAGGTCAAGGAGTGGGTCAACACGCGTGGCGACCACGACCTGCTTTCATTCGATTCGATCTGTCGAGTATTCGATCTGGAGCCGGAGCGGATGCGTCGTCAGTTGAATTCGCTTGAGCCGATTGCGATCGGCCGGCGGCGCTTCCGTACCGTTGGCCGCCGCATCGCGATTCGCGCGTCCGACTAGGGGCTCATCCGCATAACCGGGCGCCCTCGATGCTGCCGAGCTAGGCGAGCGGAATGCCCGCGGCGATTGCAAGCGCCTCATCCATGTCGGCAGCATCAATGAGGATGAAGCCGCCCAGATGTTCCTTGGTCTCGGCGAAGGGTCCATCGGTCGACGACGCTTTTCCGTGCCACACCCGCACCGTATTCGCGGTGCTCAGGACGCAGCGTCTCGGCGATGATGCTCCTCGCAGAAAGTTGATGGATATCCACCTCCCGCGAATCGATTGGGAGCTCGTGAGATCGACATTCGCCGGGTTTTTTTGGCCAATTACATCTCGAGTCGCGAATCATCGCTGGAGATGCAAACCAGGTCTTTGATCAGCTCGCGCACTTCCGAAGGCGAGAGATCGAAGATGTCGTCGGGCAAGTTTGTGGAATTACCGGTCGCGGCCACAAGCATCACTCGTCCGGCGTCATCGCAATCGGAAAGCGATGGATCGGTTCCCCGGATTTTCCAACATCTCAAAATGCGCCGCAGGGTTCAGCTTCGATCCTGAACGCGGGATACGCATGATGGGAGGCGACATCAGATACCAACTCGCAAGCGCCACTGCGCTGGCGCGATGAAGCTTCATCGCTCGCGTGTATCAAAATCCGCAACTCTGGAACAACGGCACCGGACGCGCTCAGTTCCGGTGCGGCGGATTTTCCCTGAGTGGCCGGTTTTGAAATGCGAAGCTGCCTATTTCGGTTTGAGCGCCGGATCGTCGCTGGCGACGAATTTAGCCGAATCCAGCAAGATCAGCATGATGGCGTCTTTTAATGCGTCTTTGGTTCCGGGGGGTCACGCTCCGCCTTGTCGTACCATCTGCCCTGCTCGACCATTCGTCCTTGTTCGCACGCGCCGATGTTGTCGAAGCTGTCAATTACCTTCCATTTACTGAGCGGCGCGTGAATGTCGACGTTCGCCGGTTCAGCCAGTACCCTACGGGTACTGGCCCAATTCGGGCGTCAGTGGCCTAGTTTTGAACGGGGGAGTGGCCTAATTCGACTTCGACTTACCTTCCGGCAAATCAAAAGCCAAGGCAATGTCGGCGACCTCGGCTGGACGATCAGGATTATCTACGTGCGCCTTAGACCAGAAGGCCAGCAACTCTGAATCGGTTTGCATTTTCGACTGAAGTTCCGCGAATGCCTTCCAATCGGTCGATTCCACCATGAAGAGAATGCAGGGCGCGTGCTTTCCCATTTGACGATCCAATATTCGAACGCGAGCGCCCAGACGTTCGATGAATCTCTTCATGGCAGCGATTTCGCATAGGAACTCTTGTCTCCTGCCCGGCTTTATCTTCCATGTGAATGTGTGGACTATCGCCATCGGAACATGGCCCTCCAGATTATCATAAGCGCGAGCGCAGCCGCGTGGCGGAGCTTCATCAGACGTAATGCTTAGCGTCCTGCCACAAGCGCATCAATGCCTTGCGATCCCTCTCTTTAGAAGCAGCGCGCAGCTTATCGAACAGCGCCTGATCGAAGCGGTTGAGCGCTTCTTTCCTGAATCCGAATCATCGCGCCGCTGTCGCGTTATGGGTTTGCTTCTACAATCTGTGCTGCGTTCACGAATCGCTGCGCTGCACGCCCGCAATGGCTCTAGGCGTCACGGATCACATCTGGACGATTGGGGAGCTAATCGCTGCCGCGCAAGAGCCGACTGACGTGCCGCCGTTGCCGCCAATCGACAGACCGGACACGCTGCAAGGTCGCACGCCCTTCAAGCCATACGTGATTAAAGGCGGGAGGGCCGCACCACGGCAGTCAGGCCGTTAAAGCGAACTAATTGTCCGATTTGGTGCCCACAAACAAGCTACAAGAGCCAGTTGGTATTCCGAGATTAGACAGTATAGTGGCGAATTGTGACGAATATGCGCATCGTCTAGAGCATCCGAGATCAATTTGCTTTCCTCGGCTGAACAATTGGCTGGATCGATGCCAATAACGACCCCGGATAAGCGTGGATTGAGGTTGAAGTTCGTGTTGCCTTGCACTTTCCAAGCTGCCAAACCTTGCCAAGGGCCTAAAATATCGTCCGCGAATGCCATGCACTCATTGCAACTCGGGATCACCTCTATGAGTAGATTGAAAGTCTTTCCGGGCGGTACTGTATTGAGCTTGGCTATTAAAGCCTTGCGCTGATCCTCGGTAAAAATGCGGGGCTGCATTGCCCTCTGAAGTTGAGCAAGCTGCGCCTCAAGCGATTTTACTTCTGCGGCTGAAGTGACGAGCGCGTTCACATCGGGCGCTTTCGGGATACGGATCGCTATATAGCCAGCGATCAGAACCGACCAAAACGCCAGAAACGCGATCAGGAAAACTCCCCATCCGAGAATCGGCCAGATGGGATGTGGTCGAACTATTCTTTCAGGTTCAGGAACAAGTATCAGATACGCTAAACCGCTAACCAAAAGACCCGTGCTAAAAAATGGCGAGGAAACGATCCACGCTACGCTGGAAACTTGTCCGCCCATCAGTTTTGCGGCATTGAGCCAAAATTGGATTCGGCTCTGCCAGTCGGGGACGTTGATAACGATCCACAGTATGATTGCCAGCAACCCCGGCCATCTTGACCGACTAAAGACCCGCCGCAACCGCGCTTTCTTCTCTGACATAGTGGATTGCGCCGCCCCCGTTCTGGCAGCGCTATCCATACTCCAAAAGGCTTTGTCGTGCCGAGCGGCCTATTTCGGCCGAAGTGTCCTAACTGACGCATCGGTGTCCTAAATGATCGGACGGCGGACAGCGCCCTACTTCGACATCTCCTTGACAGCGTGGTAACCTGCGAATAGTTTTCCCTCTTTAGCCCTCTGCCGATGTAGCTCAGTTGGTAGAGCAACTGACTTGTAATCAGAGGCACGCTGATCAATTTCCCTTGCGAATTCAGGTACTTAGCCGCCGCTTGCTCACTGCAAGTATGCACCATGTATGCGTCGGAAGCGACTTCGACTATCTGGCCGGATCGAGCCAATCGCTAGATTGGGTGGTCCCGTGGTAGCGTCCAGAGCGAGGAAGCACGGCACACTAAGCGGCTTCCCACGCAGCACTTGAACTCGTGCTGCCAGTAAATCCCCCGCCTTGGGAAAACCCCAGTTGTCTTACTACACGCACACACACGAATGAACTTTACGGGCCAAGAGAGAACCTTTCTCTTTTCAAGTCACTTGCGTTTTTTCTGGACTCACGACTTCAAGAAAAATGTGAAGACTCGATTAGCGCTACTCGCTCGCTGGATCGTTGATCACGAATGGTCTAAAAGAAATCTCACAAAGTTGCCGCAGTAAGTACGCGCACCCATACGGAGGGTGTCTGATGCTGACCAAGACTTGCGCTTGCTTGGGACTGGCAATGCTGGCCGGATGTGTTCCGGTGATGAATGCTTACAAACTCCAGAAAGCCCAAAGCGAGGTGAATGCGAACAAGCCCGACGAGGCACAAGCCACATTGGATTCCTGCTTCGATAGCCATAGTGCCGAGAACATAGTTGGTGTCCTGTGGGCAGTCAGTCTCGGCGCCTATTACACTCCTATTTGCATGCTTTACAAGAACTCTGATCCGACATTCGTCGGCTTAGAAAAACAGATTTCTAAGGAACAACAGGAGCAAGCCGGTAAGGCAGCAAGCATGGCTGAGCTAAAGTCAGCGGCGACTGCACTCGGATCGGAGAATTACACTGTTGCACGCGACCATTATTTCAACGCATCCAAAAGCAACTATCTCAATGACTCTCAGAGACGCGAGGCTCTGGATGGTATCTGTCTCGCTGAGTATAAAGCGGGCGAAGTGTCTTACTCCATTGAAACTCAATATCGGGATTGTCTTGATGCATCGAAACAGTCGGGCGACGTTAATGGGCCTTTGGCCACCGAGTTAGAAACGCGACTAAAATCGTACTATGAAGTTTCGCTTCAATCCGCCATCGACGCAAAAGAGCATGCTAAATCTGAAGAACTTCTCGAAAAATACAAGGCCTTGCCGGGAGCGAATCCTGAGCGGATTTCTAAATGGGAAGGACAGCTTCAGCGGATAATACCGCCGCAGCACCAAGATACAGAAACAGGACTGATCAATGGATTGGTTTGCGGATCGGTAGCCAAATATTATCTTGAAGAAATAGGTTTCTACCAACAACTGAAAGCATCTGGGATGTCGGATGATCGAGCAGGCGTGCTCACGTGGCAAAAGGCATCACTCGACGCAAGTTATAGTGAAGAGCCTCTGATAGCGGGAGAAGCCTATAGTGTCCTCACCGGCAGAGCTTTCGACCCGAACAACCCTTCAAGGCAAGATATTCAGGAGTACGGACGAGTGCTCGCTTCAGTTTCGCGAACCGTAGTCGTGGTCGGCTCGCGCGGGAGTGCCTTCTGTACCAATTCCGGTGGTTGATCCTAATGAAAATGATAGGGTTGCCGGTCGATCTCGGTGAGACATAGGCGTGAGAAGACAACTCGATTTGCACCGGATTAGATGCGCACTACAAATCCGCAAACAATGCACTGTTGTAATATGTCAATTGGGTTTCAATTGGGGAGGGGAAATCCATGAACCGATTAATGTTCGCCATCATCAGTATCTCTCTGTTGGCGGTTCCTACGGCAGCGCAAGCGCAAGCGAAGGTGAATACCATCAATGCCGGTAAACCTGCCGATACGTTGCACTTCCCGATGGGCTGGCTCGCTGGCGTCTGGTACCTCGGCGACTACGAGCACCGCTGTTCCGTGTCCGAACGTTCTCCTGCTGAGGAATTAGACGATGACAACCGCAAGATAGAAGGCAGCGCGCAAATTTATCAAGAAATCGGTGGGTTCGTTGTTCTGCGTCAGAAGCCAGCTTTCAGCGAAAACTATTACTTCCGGTCAAAGGAGACCTGTCTTAGAATGCTCGCGCGCAGGTCCCCTTGGGGTACCGCGCCCTAGACGACACGACTGTAAAAAGAAAACCCCGAGCGCAGGCCTAACAAAAGAAAAAGGAGGAGCATAGTATACTTTGCACCATGAACCGATTAATGTTCGCCATCATCATCTCTCTGTTGGCGGTCCCTGCCATTGCTCACGCTAGATTCTGGTATGACGGTGGATATGCAGTAGCTGGAACTGGAGACTGTTCTGTGACTAAGGAATCTCCCGCAGAAAGATGTGAAAACTTTGAAACTCCCGCAGAAAGACGTGAGCACTTTTCAGGTTGTGCGGATGGCGCAGAAATTGTAGACAAGGGTGACTTCGTACAAGTTACTGTGTCGTGGAATGTAATACCTAATAGCTACACTTACTTCAAGTCAAAGGCAGTCTGCGAGAGATTTAAGAGGGCTAAGGAGCGGGAAGACGAGCGGGATGAGGAACGGGAAAAGGAACGTCTCGACCAGTATCGCTAAGGTTCAGCAGATTTCGTATCTTTAGTTGAACCACGCGAATTTTCTTAGCTACATTCTACAAACGCATGATTACTTGACCGGAAACCGCTTGCCAAGGCGTCGGCACACCGAACGTGACCATCTGGCCGTAGCAGCAAGCAGAACTACTACATTTTCATTCTTTAGTGACAACACGCAATTCCTACACAAAGAATTGAGTTAGACAGTGCCAACAACGAGGAGGTGAGATGGTTGGAAGGTCTTCTCATGTTGCGGATTATGTTGAAGATTAAAAACGGCCATGTCGTCCGCGATTCGAGTTAATACACTGAATATAAGATACTATGAGAGCTAGCGTGAGAGACAGCTAGCGTGAGGGCGGCACTTTGAGAAGCAACCGAATCAGCCGGAGCCGGGAACGCACCTCCCGGCTCCGAGTGCATACTAGACGGCATGGAACGTCTGTACCTTAAAAACGAACGGCTGCCAATTGTCCAGTTCTGAATTCCGTGTTACCTCGCTTACGCCAAGCCAACAGGCTAGACAAAAGTCATCGCAGCCGCGCGAATAATAATATGGCGAACCGATATAGTTCGGCGCATTGTCCATCTCGTTCCGTGGATGATATTTCTTTCGACAGTCCTTGCATTTCACGATAAATGACATAATCCGGTTCTCCTTAGTTGTAATTGTAAGGTTGTTACATTCCATCTTCTTTCCGGTTCCCTTCCCTTCCCCCTAAGAAGGGGGAGGGGAAGGAAACATGAGCCTTCGCATTCCCGTCCCTAGGGACGGGAGGAATCCTTACTTATCAGACTGAGAGAGCAAATAGCTTGTGGTTCTTTTCTTCAATGCGACCCTGTTGTTTTAGCTCCGCGACCCTGTTACTCACGGTCTTCTGCTGCCAACCGAGCAATTCTGCCAGCTCTTTTTGTCAGGCCGGGGTTTTCTCCGATTGCCAGTTCCAGCGAATCCAAAGAATCGAGCGCCTCCGTTGAAACTCCGTCCCAGCCTGTCACCAATTTCACCGTAGTTGTGTCCGAGCCAAGACCCTCGAAGGCAAGGCACAATTTGGCCGCTGGCCCAAACTGGTGCTTGACAAGATCGATGAGGATACGCCCTTCTTTCTTTCCTGTTTTTTGAAGGCTAATTCGGAACGAGCTAAGTTAGTTTTATAGACCGATCCGAAAGCGGTGTCACCGTTCTTGGGTTGATGATCGATGACGATGCATGTACAACCCAAGCCTTCAAGGGCTTTCATGAACTTGATAACTTGCTCATAGGCATTCATGTCGATTCCAGCGGCGGCAAACCCGAATGAATCGACGACGACAAGCCCTACTTTCATAGCATTCATGAGCTTCACGAAACCTACAAGGCGCTCCTCATTGATCAACGGCTCTCGAACGGATGAATAAAAAATGTTGTCGGGAAGTTGTGCCAACCCCATTCCATTCGCTAGGGGGGCTGCCCGACGATAAAACTCGTCACCATCCAGCTCGAAGTCCAGATAGACGATCTGATCCGCCTTGGTGACAGTTCGTCCGAGAAAGTCATGGCCTTCGGCGACGTGTAGTGTAAACGCGGTGGCGGTTGTGCTTTTGTAGTCGCCACCTTTGCCGCGCCATAAGCTAATATGTCCGGCTGGGATTAAGTTGTCCCATAGCCACACGCGAGGTTTTGGAACCGGCAATTTATTCAGCCTCGTCAGTATGAAGGGGGAGTGTAGGTCTTTAACCTTGGCGTGGCCAATGTGTGAACTATTGCTAATCATAATAGGTACACTTTTCCTCGTGTTGCGTCGGTGATGCTGATGATACGTCCAATTCGTTACATTCGATCTTCATATAACCTTCTCTTAGTCTGCACACTGTTAGTGTTAAAGCCTTTCAGAAGGGCGGGTCAGCCAAAACGAAATCGGGAGCCAAGGATTTTAAAGGGCCCTAGCTCCCGACGCATAATGTTTAAAATGTCTAATACCTGAAAACGATTACATCGAAATACCCTCCATTGTGGCTCAAAGGCGTGATAGTGCCGCCAATGAGATAACTAATATAATTAGTCGCCGAAAGCTGGTCAGGTACGAGGTCCCCGGTCAAGCAAAAAAACAAGGCGGGGGGTGGAACGTGTCAAAAGAAATCTAGCAGACCTCGACGCGAAAGCAAGTCCCGTGTAAACCATCGAGCGCATGGGTGGTGACAGTGTGACATTAGGTTAAACCTCAATCTGATACTAAGTTAAACTTTAATTGCAGTGACAATGGATGCGAATAATATGACTCCCAATGGGAAGCCTATTACCGTACTTTGAGAGCCATAATGTGTTCCCTTAGAGTGAGGGACGACCTATTCGTCGCCGCCGAACATCAACTTCGCGTTCCGTTCCAAAGCTTCACGGATCGGCTCCAGATCGAGGCGAGCATAGATCGCAGTGGTGGTCGGGTTGCTGTGATTGAGCACGCGCCCTATCAACGGCAGGGACGCGCCTTGCGCGGCAAGCCAGCTTCCATTCGTTCTCCGTAAGTCGTGGATACGGACATCGGCCAGACCCGCCCGGTTGCGAATACGGCTCCATGCTTTGTTCGCGTTTACGAGGGGCTGGTTAGAGCGCTTGTCGCTGGGAAACACCCATTCGCTTTGAAAACGGCTCGGCAAAGCGGAAAAGAGCCTCACTGCCGCCTCTGGAAGAGGAAGCCTATGTATCCGCCCCGATTTGGTCGTGGGGAGCGTCCAGACGGCATCTGTGAGATTGATGTCCTGCCATCGCGCTCGGAGCAGTTCCGAGCGACGGGTTCCCAAGAGAAGAGAAAGCCTGAAGTATGCTCGCCAGTATCCCTTGGTTTCGTTCTCAAGCGCTTCGTCGATTCGGGCCAATTCGCTGGTGCTGAGAAACCGTGATCGAGGCTCTTCCCGAAACCGGCGTATCGCTCTTGCCGGATTCTGACCATCCCAATACCCCAAACGAATCGCCCATCCGTAGATCGACGAAAGAAGCGCCAAGCACCGGTTGGCCTGATAGCATCCATGATCAGAACCAAGGCGTTGATGCCACTTGGAGACGGCTTCGCGCGAACACTCCGAGGCTTTGAGCGTAGCGATTGAGTTGAAGTACGAGCGCAGAACCCTCTCATCTTCACGCCAAGACTCTTGCGTGGACGGGCATGCTGCTCCACATACAGATCAGCCAAATCGCAAACCCTCGGCTGACGCTTTTCCTTTCTCAGCATCGACCTTGGATCGAGGCCAATGGCGATATCGTGTCGAATGCCCATCGCCCTCGCCCTAGCTTCATCGAGCGAGAGGGCTGGATAGCGGCCAATCGTGATTCGGGCCATTCTGCCGCGAATGCGCCCATCCCAGACGAAGGAACGTGCTCCGTTCGGCGTGATTCGCAGTGCAAAACCGCGAATCTCGCCATCTCTGAGGAAAAATTGCCCTTTTTCCGGGGTTTTGGCGGAATCGACCGCCCTTTGAGTGAGCCTGCCCATGTATGCTCCATGTCGGCAAGCGGTTTGATTTTGGCCGTCTCGCTTCCAGCGCCCTACTTCGACATCTCCTTGACAGCGTGGTAACCTGCGAATAGTTTTCCCTCTTTAGCCCTCTGCCGATGTAGCTCAGTTGGTAGAGCAACTGACTTGTAATCAGTAGGTCGTCGGTTCGATTCCGACCATCGGCTATGCTTCGAGCAACATACGGGGAGAGGTTCCCGAGTGGCCAAAGGGATCAGACTGTAAATCTGACGGCGAACGCCTTCGGAGGTTCGAATCCTCCCCTCTCCACCATACATAATGTAGGATCAGCGGCGTTTCGGAGAGGGGGGTGCGAGCGACGGGGGATCGACAGGGGGAAGATTGTTAGCGGGAGAGCGGGAATAGCTCAGTTGGTAGAGCGCGAGCCTTCCAAGCTCGGGGTCGCGGGTTCGAGTCCCGTTTCCCGCTCCAGTATATATATTAAGGTTGTGGCTTCCGAGCCCATGTAGCTCAGTCGGTAGAGCACTTCCTTGGTAAGGAAGAGGTCACGGGTTCGATTCCCGTCGTGGGCTCCATAATAGAGACCCGAAAGGGGGCGTGCAGCGCCGCGCCGCAGTCGCCTCGAGGCAGAGCGAAGCGGAGTCGAGGGTCGTTTAGAGGGTATTCATCATGCGAGATTTAATCGGAATGGCGTGCGACGGATGCAAGCGCCGCAACTACACCACCACTAAAAACAAGAAGAAGCAGACCGACAAGTTTGCCATCAAGAAGTTCTGCCCGGCCTGCCGCGCACACACCGTACATCGGGAGTGCAAGGCGTCATAGAGGAGAAGTGGCTCGCCACCGACCTCACCCGACGCAGTAGCGCCACCCTCTCCCTGAAGGGAGAGGGAATAAGGACGGAGGGACAACTCTTTAAGCGGGCCAGTAGCTCTAATTGGCAGAGCATCGGACTCCAAATCCGAGGGTTGCAGGTTCGAATCCTGCCTGACCCGCCAACATTTTTTCGAATAAGCAAAAACGATGCTTGAAATAGGGCGCGAGAATGGATAGTCTGAAAAGTTACCTCGATCAGGCGGTTGGTTTCGTTCGCGAATCGTATACGGAACTGGCCAAGGTCCACTACCCTTCGCCCAAGGAGACGATGCAGGCAACGATTGTAGTCGTCGCTTTGTCCTTTGTGATGGCGCTGTGGCTCGGGTTGGTAGATGTTGGCGCGACGCGATTGGTGCGGATGCTGATCGGATAAATGTGAGGCTCCGGCGCAAGCTGGACGCCATTTTGATGGTGGAAGAAGCAAAAACACAGGAAGCGGTATCGGGCGCGCCCGCCGATCTGAAGGCGAGTTGGAAGTGGTATGTCATCCATACCTATTCCGGTTACGAGGCCAAGGCGAAAGCCGCTCTCGAGGAACGCGTTCGCTCGATGCACATGGAGCACAAGATCGGTGCCGTGCTGGTGCCGGTCGAGCGGGTGCAAGAACTCGGCAAGGGCGGGCAGCGCAAAATCTCGAGCCGCAAATTCTTCCCCGGCTACATCTTCGTGAATATGCTGCTGGACGACGAAACCTGGCACGTGATCAAGAATACGCCAAAGATCACCGGCTTCGTCGGCCATGCGACCAATCCTCCCGAAGTGCCGGAGCACGAAGTCAAAGAAATCACTCAGCAGATGGAAGAGGGGGCGCTGCGGCCCAAGCCCAAGGTGCTTTTCGAAGTCGGCGAGGCGATCAAGGTTGTGGACGGTCCTTTCCAGGATTTCAACGGCACGGTGGAAGAGGTGAAGCCGGAAAAAGGCAAGGTGCGGGTGCTCATTTCGATTTTTGGCCGTGCAACTCCGGTCGAACTCGATTTCGTACAGGTAGAGAAAGCGTAGAAACCATCTGAACCCGTTCGCCGCGCGGTCCTTAATATAGGCGCGCCGGCGAGCCGCGCTCAGCAACGTTTTTTGGATATCGGTTAAGTGGCGAAAAAAGTCGTCGGACAAATCAAGTTGCAAATCCCTGCAGGCGCCGCCAATCCCGCGCCTCCGGTTGGGCCTGCGCTCGGACAGCGCGGCGTCAACATCATGGAGTTCTGCAAGTCATTCAACGCGCAGACCCAGAGTATGGCGGGATTCACGGTGCCTGTAATCGTCACGGTGTTCAGCGACCGCTCGTTCACCTTCGTCACCAAGAGCCCGCCCGCCTCGAACCTGCTGTTGAAAGCGGCGGGCATCGAGAAGGGCTCGCCGATGCCGAACAAGAACAAGGTCGGCAAGGTGACCAAGGCTCAGATCGAGGAGATCGCGAAGACCAAAGTGAAGGATCTCACTGCGGCCAACATCGAAGCCGCGATGAAAACCGTCGCCGGCACGGCTCGGTCGATGGGTATCGACATCACGGAGTAGGGCTATGGCGGGAAAGAAATACCAGACGGCAGCGAAAACCATCGATCGCGAGAAGCGCTATCCGCTCGAAGATGCGATCAAGATGGTCGCGGGAAATAAAGTTGCGAAGTTCGATGAGACGGTCGAGACCGCGATCCGGCTCAACGTCGATCCGCGTCAGGCCGACCAGAACGTCCGCGGCACCGTCGTGCTTCCCAACGGCACCGGCAAGACCGCGCGTGTGTTGGTGTTGACCAAGGGCGACAAAGAGCGCGAGGCGCGCGAGGCGGGCGCCGATTTCGTCGGCGGCGAGGATCTCATCAAAAAAATCCAGGAAGAGAACTGGCTCGACTTCGACCGCGTGATTGCGACGCCCGACGTGATGGCGCTGGTCGGGCGCATCGGCAAAATCCTCGGACCCCGCGGCCTGATGCCGAATCCGAAAGTCGGCACCGTCACCTTCAACGTCGCCAAGGCGGTCGGCGAGGTGAAGGCGGGCAAAGTCGACTTCCGCGTCGACAAGGCGGGCGTCGTTCATGCGCCGATCGGCAAGCTTAGCTTCGGTCCGGACAAGCTGAATCAGAACGCGCATGCGCTCCTCGACGCGATCTGGAAGGCGAAGCCGTCGACTGCGAAGGGCAACTACATTAAGAGCATCGCGGTGTCCTCGACGATGGGTCCCGGTGTACGGGTCAACGTCGCAGGCGCCTCGAAGACGTATCAGACTGCGGCGTAGGATTTGCGCCCAGGATTTGAACGAGCGTTCAGATGAGAAAAGAACAGAAAACCGCGGTCGTCGATAAGCTGACCGGCACCTTCAAGACCGCCAAAATCGCGCTGGTTTCGGAATATCGCGGGATGACGGTGGCTGAGACTACCGAAGTCCGCCGCAAGCTGCGCGCGGTGCGCGGCGAGTTGAAAGTCGCGAAGAACTCGCTGATCCGCCGTGCCATCAAAGACACCGGCTACACCTCGCTGGAGGACAAGCTGGGCGGACCGGTCGGACTCATCATCAGCAGCGAGGATCCGGTCGAAATCGCCAAGACCGTGGTCTCGTTCAAAGATCTGGGCGAGAAGTTCAAGCTGCGCGGCGGTGTGGTCGATGGTGCTCCGGTCACGGTTGCGGAAATCCAGGCGCTCGCGACGCTGCCGCCGAGGGAAGTTATCCTCGCGCAGTTGCTCGGGCTGCTGAATGCTCCCGCGACGCAACTGGTGCGGCTGCTCAATGAGCCGGGCTCGGGCTTGGTGCGCTTGATCGACGCGATCGGAAAGAAGAACGGCGAAGGTGCGGCGTCGGCGGCGCCGACGGAAACGCCAGCGGACGCGGCGCCTGCAAGCGAAGCGCCCCCAACTGATGCGGCGCCATCGGCATAGAGTGGTTATACTCTTAGATCGGCCCTAAAAAGGCGGGAAAAGTTACCAACTGTAAGCAAGCGTCAGGGGCGCTCCCACATTCGCCCGGTACGCGAGGACAAGGAGACTAGCGACAATGGCAGAAGCACAGCTCAGCCGCGATCAGGTCAAGAGCTATCTTAAGAATCTGACGCTGATGGAAGCGGCGACGCTCGTTAAAGAGCTCGAGGAAGAACTCGGCGTATCGGCGGCGGCCCCGATGGCGGTGGCGGCGGCTCCGGGCGCCGCAGGAGCGGCCGCTGCTCCGGCGGCCGAGCAGGATGAATTCACCGTGATGCTGACCGGGTCGGGCGACAAGAAAATCCAGGTCATCAAAGTCGTCCGCGAATTGACCGGATTGGGCCTGAAGGAAGCCAAAGATCTTGTCGACGGCGCGCCCAAGCCGGTGAAGGAAGGCGTCAGCAAGGCCGAAGCCGAGGAGATCAAGAAGAAGCTGACCGACGCGGGCGGCAGCGCGGAGTTGAAGTAGGCGGGGAGGCGGAATCGTCACGCTCAGAATAGAGGAAAGCCACGCAGGAGATTCGAAGTTAGAATCGCTATCGTTCGGTTTTCTGACAGAGTCGATTTATCGCGGCGGGCGCGCGGAAAATTTGCGCGCGTCCGCGGCTGCTATTTTCACGTTCAGTTCACCGCGCGCGGTGTATACGCGCGCAAAGGGTAGATGATGGCTGCTACCACGCAGGTCACCAGCAATCTTCGCCTTCGCCGTTCGTTCGGGAAAATCAAGAAGATCATCGAGATCCCGAACCTGATCGAGATCCAGAAACGTTCCTACGAGGAATTCCTCCAGGCGGACGTGGGTGCCGATCAGCGCGAGGAGAAGGGCCTACAATCGGTTTTTAAATCCGTCTTTCCGATCAAGGACTTCAACGAGACCGCCTCGCTCGAATTCGTCAGCTACGAACTCGGTACCCCGAAATACGACGTCGAGGAATGCCATCAGCGCGGGATGACCTTCGCCGCGCCGATCAAGGTCAAAATCCAGCTCGTCATCTGGGACGTCGAGAGCGGTCGGCGCTCGATCAAGAACGTGAAGGAGCAGGAAGTCTACTTCGGCGAGATTCCGCTGATGACCGGCAACGGCACCTTCATGGTGAACGGGACCGAGCGCGTCATCGTGTCGCAGCTCCATCGCTCGCCTGGCGTGTTCTTCGAGCATGACAAGGGACGCACGCACTCGACCGGCAAGCTGCTCTACTCGGCGCGTATCATTCCATATCGCGGAAGTTGGATCGATTTCGAATTCGACCCGAAAGACATTTTGTATGTCCGCATCGATCGGCGGCGCAAATTCCCTGCGACGGTGTTGCTGCGCGCGTTGGGCATGACCACCGAGGACCTGCTCAATTATTACTACAAGAAGGACACCATCAATCTCGATCCCAAGGGCTATACCAAGAAGTTCGAGCCCGAGCAGCTTCTGGGGATGCGCGTTACGCGTGACGTAAAGGATCCCAAGTCGGGAGAGGTCGTCGCGAAAGAAGGACGCAAGTTCAACAAGGCGATCGTGCGCCAGCTCGAAGCCGCAAAGATCAATGAGATTCCGATCGCGCTGGAGGAAATCACCGGCCGGATTTCCGCGCATGACGTTATCGATTCCAACACCGGCGAAGTGCTGCTTCAGACCAACGAGGAGCTGACCGAAGAGACCATCGAGAAGCTCAAGGAGCACGGCGTCAAGAAGGTCGAAGTCCTCTTTACCGAAGATCAGCCGGGTGGCGGGCCGCTGCGGATGACGCTCGCGTCGGACAAACTCGACACGCCCGAAAACGCCATCATCGAAATTTACCGGCGCCTGCGCCCCGGCGATCCGCCGACTGCGGAGACGGCGACCACTTTTTTCAACAATCTGTTCTTCAATCCGGAGCGCTACGACCTTTCGAAAGTCGGGCGCTTGAAGCTGAATCACAAGCTCAAGATCGACGTGCCGCTGGAGCAGGGCACGCTGCGCCGCGAGGACATTCTCGAAGTTGTGCGCTATCTGGTCGATCTCAAAAACGGCAACGGCCAGATCGACGATATCGACCATCTCGGTAATCGGCGCGTGCGCGCGGTCGGTGAGCTGGTCGAGAACCAGTTCCGTATCGGCCTGGTCCGCATGGAGCGTGCGATCAAGGAGCGCATGAGCTTGCAGGATATCGAAACCCTGATGCCGCAGGAGCTGGTGAACTACAAGCCGGCGTCCGCCGTCATCAAGGAGTTCTTCGGCTCCTCGCAGCTCTCGCAGTTCATGGATCAGACCAATCCGCTGTCTGAGATTGCGCATAAGCGGCGTCTTTCGGCGCTCGGCCCCGGAGGCCTCACGCGCGAGCGCGCGGGATTCGAAGTCCGCGATGTTCATCCGACCCACTATGGCCGCGTATGTCCAATCGAAACGCCCGAGGGTCCCAACATCGGACTCATCGCGGCGCTTTCCACCTACGCTCGCGTCAACGAATACGGATTTATCGAGACGCCATACCGAGTCGTCGAGAATTCCCGCGTCACCGATCGGATCGTCTATCTCTCCGCGTTGGACGAGGAAGACAAGGTCATCGCGCAGGCCAACGCGCGCCTCGATGAGCGCGGCCGCTACACCGACGAGTTGGTATCGGCGCGCATCGGCGGCGAGTTCACCACCACCCGCGCCGAAGACGTGCAGTACATGGACGTGTCGCCCAATCAGCTCGTCTCGGTCGCCGCGTCGCTGATCCCGTTTCTGGAAAATGACGACGCGAACCGCGCGCTGATGGGGTCCAACATGCAGCGCCAGGCGGTGCCGCTGCTCAAGACCGACGCGCCGCTGGTCGGCACCGGCCTCGAGATGACAGTCGGACGCGACTCGGGCGTTACCGTGATTGCCAAGCGCGACGGCGTGGTGGAAAGCGTCGACGCCAAACGCATCGTCGTGCGCGCCGACAGGCAGACCCGCGACGGTCGCGATGCTGGCGTCGATATCTACAATTTGATCAAGTATCAGCGCTCCAACCAGAGCACCTGTATCAATCAGCGTCCGGTGGTGGTACGCGGCGAGCGCGTCAGCGCCGGCGATGTGCTGGCCGACGGACCTTCCACGGATCTCGGCGAGTTGGCTCTGGGACGCAACGTGCTGGTCGCCTTCATGCCTTGGGGCGGTTACAACTTCGAAGACTCGATCCTCATTTCCGAGCGAGTGGTCAAGGAAGACCTGTTTACGTCGGTGCATATCGAAGAATTCGAATGTATCGCGCGCGACACCAAGCTCGGTCCTGAGGAAATCACCCGCGACATCCCCAATGTTGGTGAGGAAGCGCTCAAGGACCTCGACGCGAGCGGCATCATTCGCATCGGCGCCGACGTGAAACCTACCGACATTTTGGTGGGCAAGATCACGCCTAAAGGCGAAACGCAGCTCAGTCCAGAAGAGAAGCTGCTGCGCGCGATCTTCGGCGAGAAAGCCGGGGAAGTGCGCGACACCAGCCTGCGCGTTCCGCCCGGCAACGAAGGCACAGTGATCGATGCGCGGGTGTTCTCGCGCCGCGGCGTGAGCAAGGACGATCGCACCCAGGAAATCGAGAATACCGAAGCCGAACGCCTCAAGGTCGACGAAGCGGAGGAGATTCGCATCCTGCGCAGCGAAACCTTGCGGAAACTCAAGAAAGCGCTGGTCGGCGAGAAGCTGGCGGGCCGCGTTATCGCCGACGATCGTCACGTCATCCTCAACAAGGGCGACAAACTTGAAGCCGAACAACTTGAAGAGCTGCCGCCGACGCTATGGGGTCAGCTCCGCGTCGAGGACGAATCGGCGCAAGCGACCGCAGCTCAGGCGCTGCAAGCGATGACGGCCAATATCGAGACGATTCAGCAGCATTACGGCGCCAAGCAGGAACGGCTGAAGGCGGGCGACGAGCTCGCACCCGGCGTCATCAAGATGATCAAGGTCTTCGTCGCGATGAAGCGCCGGCTTCAGGTCGGCGACAAGATGGCGGGACGCCACGGCAACAAGGGCGTGCTCTCGCGCATCCTGCCCGAAGAAGACATGCCGTATCTGGACGACGGTACTCCCGTCGATATCGTGCTCAATCCGCTCGGCGTGCCGTCGCGCATGAACGTCGGCCAGATCCTCGAAACGCATCTCGGCTACGCGGCGCGCGAGCTGGGACGCCGCCTCGAGCAGGATCTGAAGACCAACACGACGCCGACCCAGATGAAGCGCAAGCTCAAGGAAGTCTATCCGGACAAGGAGAGTCACGACTTTATCGATGCGCTGCCCGAGGGCGATGTGTTTCGCCTGGCGGGCAAGGCGCTGGCGGGAATCCATGTCGCGTCGCCGGTGTTCGACGGCGCGCGCGAAGAGGAAATCTTCCAGATGCTGGAGCGCGCGGGTCTGCCCGATACCGGACAATCGAAGCTTTACGACGGACGCAACGGCAACAGCTTCGAGCAGCCGGTCACGGTCGGCGTGATGTACATGATGAAGCTGCATCATCTGGTCGAAGACAAAATCCACGCGCGCTCGACCGGGCCCTACAGCCTCGTCACCCAGCAGCCGCTGGGGGGCAAGGCGCAGTTCGGCGGTCAGCGGCTTGGAGAAATGGAAGTGTGGGCGCTGGAAGCATACGGGGCGGCTTACACACTCCAGGAGATGCTGACCGTGAAGTCGGACGACGTGGCAGGCCGCACGCGCATGTACGAGGCGATCGTCAAGGGCGAGAACACCCTCGAGCCCGGCTTGCCCGAGTCATTTAATGTTATGGTGAAGGAACTCCAGTCGCTGTGTCTCAACGTCGAGCTCCTGGAACAGGCGCCGCGTCCGTAGCGTGAGGAGTATTTAAAGTTATGGAAGATCTTTTCGGCCTATTCGAAAAGCCCAAGAACCCGCTCGCGTTCAACGCGATCCGAATCTCGATCGCGTCGCCCGAGATGATCCGGTCGTGGTCGCACGGCGAAGTCAAAAAGCCCGAGACCATCAACTACCGGACCTTCAAGCCCGAGCGCGACGGACTGTTCTGCGCGAAAATTTTCGGTCCGACCAAGGACTACGAGTGCAACTGCGGCAAGTACAAGCGGATGCGCCATCGCGGCGTCGTATGCGAGAAGTGCGGCGTCGAGGTCATCCAGTCCAAAGTGCGCCGCGAGCGGATGGGTCATATCGACCTCGCCGCACCGGTCGCGCACATCTGGTTTTTGCGCTCGCTCCCTTCGCGTATCGGCACCCTGCTCGACATGACGCTCAAGGAGCTGGAGAAAATTCTCTACTTCGAGAGCTATGTCGTCGTCGATGCGGGCGAGACCACATTGCAATATCGCGAGCTTTTGACCGAGCGAAAATACCGCGAGGCCAAGGAACAGTTCGGCGACGCCTTCAAAGCCGAGATGGGCGCGGAGGCGATCCGCACGCTGCTCAACCAGCTCGAACTCGAGAAACTGTCGGAAGATCTCCGCGTCGAGATGAAGGCGACCGCTTCGGAAGCGCAGCGCAAAAAGACAGCGAAGCGCCTGAAGGTCGTCAATGCGTTCCGTGAATCGGGTAACAAGCCGGAGTGGATGATCCTGACTATCCTGCCGGTGATTCCGCCCGATCTGCGTCCGCTGGTTCCGCTCGACGGCGGCCGCTTCGCGACCTCCGACCTCAACGATCTCTATCGGCGCGTCATCAATCGCAACAACCGCCTCAAGCGCCTGATCGAGTTGAATGCTCCCGAAATCATCATTCGCAACGAAAAGCGGATGCTGCAGGAAGCGGTCGATGCGCTGTTCGACAACGGCCGCCGTGGCCGCGCGATTACTGGACCATCGAAGCGCCCGCTCAAGTCGCTCTCCGATATGCTCAAGGGCAAGTCGGGACGTTTCCGGCAGAACCTGCTCGGCAAGCGCGTCGATTACTCGGGCCGTTCGGTTATCGTCGTCGGCCCCGAGCTGCGGCTGCATCAGTGCGGACTGCCCAAGAAGATGGCGCTCGAGCTGTTCAAGCCGTTCATCTACAACAAGCTCGAAGAAAAGGGCTACGTCACGACCATCAAGAGCGCGAAGAAGATGGTCGAGAAAGAGGGCAAGGACGTTTGGGACATCCTCGATGACGTCATCCGCGAGCATCCGGTGCTGCTCAACCGCGCACCGACACTGCATCGCCTCGGCATCCAGGCGTTTGAGCCGGTGTTGATCGAAGGCAAGGCGATTCAGCTGCATCCTCTGGTATGCGTCGCGTACAACGCCGACTTCGACGGCGATCAGATGGCGGTGCACGTGCCGCTGTCGATCGAAGCCCAAGTCGAGTCGCGCGCGCTCATGATGTCGACTAACAACATCCTGTCGCCCGCGCATGGCAAGCCCATCATAGTGCCGACCCAGGACATGGTGCTGGGGCTTTACTACATGACGCGCGAGCGTCCGCTGGCGCTTGGCGAGGGCAAGTTCTTCGCTAATCCCGACGAAGTGCGCATCGCGTATGACCATGGCGAGATCGACCTGCACGCGAAGATCAAGGTCCGGATGGGTGCGGTGCGGGTCGATGGAATTCCGGGCATCGACGACATCGCGCGCGAAAAGGCCGAACACGCCGAGAAAGCGAACGGCAAGGCCGCCCCGAAATCGAAGAAGGCCGCCAAGCACGTCGAGGCCGATGGCAACGGTGCGCCGCAGTTCAAGCGCGTCGAAACCACCGTCGGTCGCATCCTGCTCAACGAGATCGTGCCGCCCGAGATTCCCTTTGCGGAAATAAACCGCACCATGAAGAAGAAGGAACTCGGCAACCTGATCGACCTCGTCTATCGCAAGTGCGGCAACAAGGCGACGGTTATTTTTGCCGATCGCATGAAGGACATGGGCTACGAGTTCGCGACCCGCGCGGGCATCTCTATCTCCATCAAGGACATGAAGATTCCGCAGCAGAAGGCGCATCTGCTCGAAGAGGCGCAGAAGCAGGTCGCGGAGATTCAGAAGCAGTACAACAACGGCGTCATCACCGACGGCGAGCGCTACAACAAGGTCGTCGACATCTGGGCCGAAGTTCAGGATCAGATCGGCGGCGCCGTCATCAAGGGCCTCTCGACCCAGGTGTTCGGCAAGGACAAGGACGGCAAGGAGGTCACCGGCCCGTCATTCAACCCGATTTTCATCATGGCCGATTCGGGCGCGCGAGGTTCCGAGCAGCAGATTCGTCAGCTCGCCGGAATGCGCGGTCTGATGGCGAAACCGTCGGGCGAGATCATCGAAACCCCCATCACCGCGAACTTCCGCGAGGGGCTCACGGTGTTGCAGTACTTCATCTCGACCCACGGCGCGCGCAAGGGCCTCGCGGACACCGCGCTCAAGACGGCCAACTCGGGTTACCTGACCCGCCGGCTGGTCGACGTGGCGCAGGACTCCATCATCACCGAAGACGATTGCGGCACGCTCGACGGTATCGAGATGACGCCGCTGGTCGAGGGCGGCGAGATCATCGAGAATCTCGGCGACCGCGTTCTTGGACGCGTTGCATTGGAAGAGATTCGCGACCCGTTCACGAACGACCTGCTGGTGCGCGCCAACGACTCGATCGACGAAGACAAAGTTCGGAAGATCGAAGACGCAGGCGTCGAACGCGTGAAGATTCGTTCCGTGCTCACCTGCCAGTCGCGAGTCGGCGTATGCGTCAAGTGTTACGGACGCGACCTGGGCCGCGGCCATCCGGTCAACCTCGGCGAGGCGATCGGAATCATCGCGGCGCAATCGATCGGCGAGCCGGGCACGCAGCTTACGATGCGCACCTTCCATATCGGTGGTACCGCGAGCCGGCGCGCCGAGCAGACCACGCTGGAAGCGCGTAATGACGGCATTCTGCGGCTGCACGCCGTCAACACCGTGAAAGCGCGCGACGGCAGTCTGGTCGTCATGACGCGACACGGCGAAATCACCGTCGCCGAGCAGGTCACCTCCGATACCGGCGTGGTACGCGAGCGCGAACGCGAGCGCTATCCGCTGGTTTACGGCGCGAAGCTGCGCAAGGGCGACGGCGACAAGGTCAAGGGCGGCGAGCTGATCGCCGAATGGGATCCGTACACTACTCCGATCATCACCGAAGTCGGCGGCACGATTAAGTACGGCGACATCCTCGAAGGCAAGACGATGGAGGAGCGGGTTGATGAACGTACCGGCGCGCGCTCCAACGTCATCATCGAAAATCGCGAGACTCGATGTGCGCCCGCGTATCTCGATCAAGGATGCGCACGGCAAGACGCTGAAGCTCCCGCATAGCGAGAACATGGCGCGCTACTTCCTGCCGGTCGGCGCGTACATCAACGTGCCCGAGCATTCGGAAGTTTCGCCCGGCGACGTCATCGCGAAGATCCCGCGCGAGACCACCAAGACCAAGGACATCACCGGAGGTCTGCCGCGTGTCGCCGAGCTGTTCGAGGCACGCAAGCCCAAGGAATTCGCCGTCATCTCGGAAATCGACGGACAGGTTTCCTTCGGCAAGGACACCAAGGGCAAGCGCAAGGTGGTCGTCACGCCCGAAGTCGGCGAGCCGCGCGAGTATTTGATTGCCGAAGGGCAAGCATATCGGCGTGCACGAAGGCGACATGATCAAGGCGGGCGAGCCGCTGATGGAAGGCTCATCGAATCCGCACGACATTCTCACCATCCTCGGCGAGAAGGCGCTGGCGAAATACCTGGTCGACGAAATCCAGGAGATTTACCGGTTGCAAGGCGTGCGCATCAACGACAAGCACATCGAAGTGATCGTGCGTCAGATGCTGCGTCGCGTGAGGATCAAGGAAGTCGGTGACACCGATTTTCTGGTCGGCGATCACGTCGAGAAATGGCGCTTCGACGAGGAGAACGGCAAGGTCATCGGACGCGGCGGCGAGCCGGCGATCGCGGAGCCGCTGCTGCTCGGCATCACCAAGGCTTCGCTTGTCGACCGAAAGCTTCATCTCGGCGGCATCGTTCCAGGAGACCACGCGCGTGCTAACTGAGGCCGCGATCAACGGCCGCGTGGATAAGCTCGTCGGGCTGAAGGAAAACGTCATCATGGGACGCCTGATTCCGGCCGGCACCGGTCTGGCGGGCTATCATCGAGATGGACATGCAGGTGGAAGGCGCTCCTGCGGAAAGCGAGGAAATTGTGAAGGGAGCGGTGGAGGAAGCGCGGGTCCCGGCGGGTGGCCGGTAGCTCCTGAACTGGTCGGGAGATTGACACAGTACATCAAGTAGCTTAGATACTTATATTTCCCCCAAGGGACTTGTTCCCTTGGGGGGTTTGTTTGGAACACCCGCTTCCCGCCTGCGACGAGAATCCGGGGCGCCGCGCTGGTTCGAGACTAGAGGCGCGGCTTTATATAAAAGGTCGAAGAAACGCCGGGGCGCAGGGGAGCGGTTTGTAACAGGAAAAAGCGAAGAAACTAGTGCCGACGATTAATCAGCTCATTCGCGGAGCGCGCGAAAAGAAACGCTTCAAGAGCAAGGCGCCTCAGCTCGAGGCCTGCCCGCAGAAGCGTGGAGTATGTACGCAGGTGAAAACCACGACGCCCAAGAAGCCGAATTCCGCCTTGCGCAAGGTTGCGCGTGTGCGGCTTTCTAACGGCTTCGAGGTCTCAACCTATATCCCGGGCGTGGGACACAACCTGCAGGAGCACTCCGTGGTTCTGGTGCGCGGCGGACGCGTCAAGGACCTCCCCGGCGTTCGCTATCACGTCATTCGCGGCACGCTCGACTCGATCGGCGTGAACGATCGCCGCAAGGGCCGCTCCAAGTACGGCTCCAAAAAGCCAAAGTAGAAAAATCATGTCACGTAAAGGTCAGGCCCGAATCCGGGAAATCACCCCGGACCCCAAGTACCACGATCGCACGGTTGCGAAATTCGTAAATATAGTGATGGAGCGTGGCAAGAAATCGACCACCGAGCAGATCCTGTACGGCGCGATCGACATCGTCGCGCAGCGCACCAAGGAAGAAGGTTTGCAAGTGTTCAAGAAGGCGCTGGAAAACATCCGTCCCGCGGTGGAAGTCCGGTCGCGGCGGGTCGGCGGCGCCAATTATCAGGTCCCCGTGGAAGTTCCGCCGCTTCGGCGCAGCTCCCTTGCGATGCGATGGCTGGTGACGGCAGCGCGCGCACGCGGGGAAAAATCGATGGAAGAGCGACTGGCCGCCGAGATCATGGAAGCGGCGCAAAATCGCGGCGGTGCGGTCAAAAAGCGCGAAGACACACATCGCATGGCCGACGCCAACCGGGCATTCGCGCATTACCGCTGGTAACAATTAAGAAGTATTTGTAATGGCTCGCGAGACGCCAATAGAACGGGTGCGCAATATCGGCATCATGGCCCACATCGATGCTGGTAAAACCACGACCACCGAACGGATCCTCTACTACACCGGTATCAACTACAAAATCGGTGAAGTGCACGAGGGTACCGCCACGATGGACTGGATGGTGCAGGAGCAGGAGCGCGGCATCACGATTACGTCCGCCGCGACTACGTGTTTCTGGCGCGATCATCGTATCAACATCATCGACACGCCGGGCCACGTCGATTTCACTATCGAGGTCGAGCGTTCACTGCGCGTGCTTGATGGCGCGGTCGCAGTATTCTGCGCGGTAGGTGGCGTTGAGCCGCAATCCGAAACCGTATGGCGTCAGGCCGACAAGTATCGGGTACCGCGCGTCGCGTTCGTCAACAAGATGGATCGCGTCGGCGCCGATTTCCCGCGCGTCGTCGAGGAAATCCGCGAGAAGCTCAAGGCTAATCCGGTTCCGATCCAGATTCCGATCGGTGCCGAAGAGAAATTTGCCGGCGTGGTCGATCTGATCGAGAACAAGGCGCTGATTTGGGACGAGGATCGTCTCGGCGCCAAGTTCCGCGTCGAGGAGATTCCCGCCGACCTGCGCGAAGCCGCGGCTGGCTATCGCGACAAGATGATCGAGCCGCTCGCCGACCATGACGAGAAGATCATGGAGCTCTACCTGGAGGGGAAGGGTGCGGAGATCCCTCCCGCCATGTTGCGCAAGGCGGTGCGCACCGCGGCACTCAAGATCGAAATCATCCCGGTTGTGCTCGGCTCCGCATTCAAGAACAAAGGCGTGCAGCCGATGCTCGATGCGGTGGTCGATTATCTTCCGGCGCCGAGCGATCTGCCGCCTGTGGTGGGAATCGTCGACGGCAACAAGGACAAGAAAGAAGAGCGATGGCCGCGCGATGACGCGCCCTTCTCCGCGCTCGCATTCAAGATCATGACGGACCCGTTCCTCGGAACGGTGACGTTCCTCCGCGTCTATTCGGGTACGTTGACGACTGGAGTGTCGGTGCTCAATTCGACCAAGTCCAAGCGCGAGCGTATCGGGCGGCTCTTTAAGATGCATGCGAACAAGCGCGAGGAGTTGACCGAGATCTACGCGGGCGATATCTGCGCGGTGGGTCTGCGCGATACCACTACGGGCGACACGCTATGCGATCCGGCCAAGCCGATCGTGCTGGAAGCTATCGAGTTCCCGGATCCTGTCATCCAGATCGCGATCGAGCCGAAGACCAAGGCCGATCAGGAAAAGCTCGGCGAGTCGCTTCAGAAGCTGGCGAAAGAAGATCCGTCGTTCCGGGTGAGCGTCAACAGGGAAACTGCGCAGACGCTGATCGCCGGGATGGGCGAGCTTCATCTCGAGATCATCGTCGACCGGTTGCTGCGCGAATTTAAAGTCGATGCGAACGTCGGCAAGCCGCAGGTGGCCTATCGCGAGACTATTCGCAAGGCCTCGGAGGCTGAAGGACGCTTCGTACGCCAGACCGGTGGCCATGGACAGTTCGGCGTAGTCGATCTAAGGATCGAGCCGCTCGGCAAAGGGAGCGGTTTCGAGTTCGTCGACGGGACCAAGGGCGGCTCAATTCCGCGCCAGTTCATCAAGCCGGTCGAGGAAGGGATCAAAGAGGCGATGGAAAACGGCGTGCTGGCCGGGTATCCGATGGTCGATATCAAGGCCACGCTGCTTGACGGCAAGCATCACGAAGTCGATTCGTCGGAACTCGCATTCAAGATTGCGGGTTCGATGGCCTTCAAGGAAGCTTGCTCCAAAGCGGCGCCGCAACTGCTCGAGCCGGTGATGGAAGTCGAAGTGGTCACCCCGCAGGACTTCATGGGCGACGTGATCGGCGACTTGAACTCGCGGCGCGGCAAGATCCTGAACATGGAAGGGCGCGGTGGCGCGCAGGTGATCGAAGCGCGGGTGCCGCTGGGCTCGATGTTCGGGTATGCCACCAAGCTTCGGTCTGTGAGTCAGGGACGTGCGACATACACCATGCAGTTCGCGGCGTACGAGCCGGTTCCGCAGCAGCTTCTGGAAGAGATAACCAAAGGCGACAAAGCCGCCTAAGCGGCCTGCCGCGAGCATGCTTATATTAGATGATCCCGCGCGCGGGAGTTAACTCGCGGGCGGTTGGAAACTTACAAGGAGATAGTAGCGCGAGTTTATTCGCGACTCATTCGGAGGACGAGCAATGGGAAAGGCCAAATTTGAGCGCACCAAGCCTCACGCCAACGTCGGGACCATCGGTCACATCGACCATGGCAAGACCACGTTGACCGCGGCGATTACGAAAGTGCTCGCTTCGAAAAAACTCGCCAACTTTGTCGCTTTCGATCAGATCGATAAGGCGCCGGAAGAACGCGAGCGCGGTATTACCATCGCAATCGCGCACGTCGAATACGAAACGGCGAAGCGCCATTATGCGCACGTCGATTGCCCGGGCCATGCCGACTATATCAAGAACATGATCACCGGTGCGGCCCAAATGGACGGCGCGATTCTGGTGGTCGGCGCCAACGACGGACCGATGCCGCAGACTCGTGAGCATATCCTGCTCGCCTATCAGGTCGGCGTGCCTTCGATCGTGGTGTTCATGAACAAGGTGGACATGGTTGACGATCCGGAACTACTCGACCTGGTCGAACTGGAAGTGCGCGAGCTGCTGAAGAAGTACAATCTACGACGGCGATAACGCGCCGGTCATTCGCGGCAGCGCGCTCAACGCGCTCAACTGCGGATGCGGCAAGGACGACTGCAAGAACTGCAAGCCGATCCTCGACCTGATGGACGCGGTCGACAGCTATGTCCCGCAGCCCAAGCGCGAGACCGACAAGCCATTCCTGATGCCGATCGAAGACGTGTTCTCGATCTCGGGCCGCGGTACCGTGGTGACCGGCCGGGTCGAGAAGGGCAGCGTCAAGGTCGGTGAGGAAGTCGAAATCGTCGGCTTCAAGGACACCACCAAGACCGTCGTTACCGGAGTCGAGATGTTCCGCAAGATCCTCGACGAGGGTCAGGCGGGCGACAACATCGGCGTGCTCCTGCGCGGCGTCAAGCGCGAGGAAATCGAGCGCGGACAGGTGCTGGCGCAACCCGGCAGCATCACGCCCCACACCAATTTCGAGGCATCGGCATACATCCTGACCAAGGAAGAGGGCGGGCGGCATACGCCGTTCTTCACCGGCTATCGTCCGCAGTTCTACTTCCGCACCACCGACGTGACGGGCGTAGTGAGCCTGCCGGAGGGCACGGAAATGGTGATGCCGGGCGACAACATCAATATCGTCAGGGTGAATTGATCACGCCGGTCGCGATGGACGAGGGACTGCGCTTCGCAATCCGCGAGGGTGGTCGGACCGTCGGGCGCCGGAGTTGTTTCGAAGATTTTGTAAATAACAAGGTAGGAACGGGGAGCCGTGGACGAGACTGAGAACGCGCACGCCTTAAGGCGGCCAGGGAACAGGATGAACGAAAAGATACGGATTCGCCTTAAGGCGTACGATTATCGGCTGCTCGATCAGTCGGTGCGCGAAATCGTCGACACGATTCGCCGCACCGGCGGGCGGGTGGCCGGACCGATTCCGCTGCCGACGCGGATCGAGCGATTTTCGTCAATCGCTCGCCGCATGTCGACAAGAAATCGCGCGAGCATTTCGAGATTCGCACCCATAAGCGGTTGCTCGACGTGCTCGAGCCGACCCAACAGACCATCGACGCGCTGGGCAAGCTCGACTTGGCTGCCGGCGTCGATGTCGAAATCAAGCTTGAGTAGGCGGGACGGGCGGGAGACTGAGAGAACAGTGATTAACGGATTGATTGGAAAAAAACTGGGCATGACCCAGGTCGGCGACGCCATCGGGACGGGTTCAGGCGGTGACGGTGATCCAGCTCGGTCCGTGCGCCGTGACACAGATCAAGAGCGCGCCGACTGACGGGTACGAAGCGGTGCAGGTGACGTTCGGCAAGCGCAAGCTCTCGCGGGTGACGGCGCCGCAGACGGGCCATTTTCAAAAGGCCGAGGTCGCTCCCGGAATTGCGACGACGGGAGTTCACCAAACGCGGCGAGGGCGAATTGAAGCTCGGACAGGCGATCGCGCGGCTGACGTCTTCAAGCTCGGTGACCAGGTCGATGTCTCGGGGATTTCCAAAGGACACGGCTATGCAGGCGTCATCAAGCGGCATCATTTCGCTGGCTTCCCGGCTCGCACGGAACCCACGAGTATTTCCGCCATGGCGGATCGATCGGTAACCGATCTTATCCCGGCCGCGTGCGCAAAGGGCCTGCGGATGGCGGGTCAGATGGGTAATGAAAAGGCGACCATGGTGAATCTGCGAGTCGTCGAAATACTGGCCGACGACAACGCCATCGTGGTCTCCGGATGCGTTCCGGGTGCGGATGGCGGCTTGGTGATCGTGCAGCATGCGGCGAAGACGCGCCGGGTTGCGCTGGAGGCGAAGGCCGATGGATGAAGCGCAGCAAATGCGTTCGTCGCGGGCGAAAGCAGTGATCGAATCGGTGAAAGTTCCGCTCTTTTCGGCGAGTCGAGAACGCACCGGCGAGTTCGAATTGTCGGGGGCGGTGTTCGGTCGCAGCGGCGATAAGTCGTTGCTGCACGAAGCGGTGCGGATGCAGTTGGCGAAGCGCCGTGCCGGAACTGCCTCGACCAAGACTCGCGGGCTTGATCTCCGGCGGCGGCAAAAAGCCGTGGCGGCAAAAGGGCACCGGACGGGCGCGCGCTGGCTCGACCCGGTCGCCGATTTGGCGTCACGGCGGAACTATCTTCGGACCGCTGCCGCGTGACTATTCGTACAAAATGCCGAAAAAGGCGTGGCGGCAGGCGCTGAGCCTCGCAATCTCGGATCGCGCGTTGAACGGCAAGCTGGTCCTGGTCGAGTCGTTCGATTTGGCGGAAGCCAAGACCAAGCAGGCCAAGGCGGCATTGGAAGCGCTCGGGCTCAAGCATGCGCTGATCGTCATCGGTGACGAAGACGCGAATTTCTTGCGCGCGCGGCGCGCAACCTGGCGGCGCATAAGTTGCTGCCGCTCGTCGGGCTCAACGTCTATGACGTGCTCAACTACGACGAATTAGTGATGACGACGAAAACCGCCAAGGCGATCGAAGCGCGGCTCTCGGGGGCGGCGACGAGGATGCAAAGTGACGGAAGCATTGATAATTGCGCCCTCTGATCACAGAAAAGGGCACGATTGTGACCGAAAAGGCCAATCAGGTGGTCTTTCGGGTGCGGCCGGAAGCGACCAAGGACAAGATTCCGGCTGGTCGTCGAGGAGCAGTTCAAGGTTACGGTATTGCGCGTACGGACCGCGAACTTTCTCGGCAAGCAGCGCCGCCGCGGCGCGTGGTCGGGCGCCAGCGGAGTTGGAAAAAGGCTTACGTAACCCTCAAAGAGGGCGACAAGATCGAATTTTTCGAGGGCGTCTAGATCAGACGTGACAGAATTCGATGGCAGTAATTCAACTGAATCCGCGCACGCCCGGCCAGCGCTTCATGCAGATCGCCGACTTCTCGGAGTTGAGCAAGAAGAAGCCGGAAAAGGCGCTGCTGAAGCCGGTGAAAAAATCGGGTGGGCGCAATAATCGCGGCCGCATGACCATGCGCCATCGCGGCGGCGGGCATAAGCGCCGGCTGCGCGTGATCGATTTCAAGCGCACTCGCGACGGAATTCCGGCGGTGGTCGCGGCGCTGGAGTACGATCCGAATCGCTCGGCGAATATCGCGCTTGTTGCATTATGCCGACGGGCCAAGAGTTACATCCTGGCGCCCGAACGGGCTCAAGGTCGGCGACAAGGTCGAATGCGGGACCGAAGGCCGATATCAAGCCGGGCAACGCGCTGCCGATCAAGAATATTCCGCGTCGGCACCTTCGTCCATGCGATCGAGATGAAGCCGGGTGCGGGTGCGCAACTCGCGCGCGGCGCCGGTACGCAGACCCAGCTGATGGCGAAAGAGGGCAAGTTCGCGCTGCTCAAACTGCCCTCGGGCGAGCAGCGGATGGTGCAGGCCGAATGTCGCGCGACGATCGGCCAGGTCGGCAATGTCGACCACGAGAATATTTCGATCGGCAAGGCGGGACGCAGTCGATGGCTGGGCAAGCGCTCCGCACGTGCGCGGGGTTGCGATGAATCCGGTCGATCATCCGCACGGCGGTGGTGAGGGCCGTTCCAAGGGCAATCATCCGCAGTCGCCATGGGGACAGCCGGCCAAAGGTTACAAGACCGCGGCATCCCAAGAAGGGTTCGGACAAGTTCATCGTGAGCCGCCGTCCGCGCGGCAAACGGGGCTAGGGGTTATGGCGAGATCGCTCAAAAAAGGTCCGTTCGTCGACAAGCACATCTGCAGAAGAAGGTCGAAGGCGCCTCCGCTGGCGACAGACGTATCATCCGGACCTGGTCGCGCCGCTCGATGATCACGCCCGACATGATCGGCATAACTTTCGCGGTGCATAACGGTCACAAGTTCATCCCGGTGTATTGCACGGAAAATATGGTCGGGCACAAGCTCGGCGAGTTTTCGCCGACGCGGACCTTCCACGGCCATGCGGGCGACCGCAAAGGCGAGGTGAAAGGCACGGCGGCTCCCGCAGCCGGCGCGGCGCCCGCTCCGGCAGCCGCGGCTGCGGCGGCGGCGGCGCCGAAGGCCGGAGGCATAATTCGATGGAAGCAATGGCGCATAACCGTTTCGTCAGGATTTCGCCGCAGAAGCTGCAGGCTGATCTGCGAGCTGGTCGCCGGGCAGAAAGTCGATCGGGCGCTCTCGATTCTCGAGTTCACCCCGAAAAAGGGCGCGAAGCTTCGTCTCCAAAACGCTGATGTCGGCGATTGCCAACGCGCGCGATCAGCAGAACATCGACGAAGACCGGCTGTTCGTCAAACGCGCCGTGGCCGAACCGGGCCGACCTGGAAGCGCTCGATGCCGCGCGCGCATATGCATGCGACGCCGATTTTGAAGCGCACCAGCCATCTGACGGTGATCGTGGACGAGCGGCATCCTGAGGATTCTAATGGGGCAGAAAACACATCCGCGCGGCTTGCGCCTCGGCATCATCGAGGGCTGGGATTCGCAATGGTTCGCCACCAACGACTACGCGGCGCTGCTGCACGAGAGATCTAAGCTGCGCGATTTCATCAAGAAGCGGCTCTATCACGCCGGCATTTCGCGAATCGAAATCGAGCGGATGGCGAACAAGGCCAAGATCAACATTCTTCACTGCGCGCCCGGGAATCGTGATCGGTAAAAAGGGCGTCGAGATCGAGAAGCTCAAGACCGAAATTCAGAAAATGATGAAAGGCAAGGAGCCTTCATCAATATCCACGAGGTTCGCCGCCCCGATCTCGATCCGCAACTGGTGGCGGAAAATATCGCACTGCAACTTGAGCGGCGCGTTGCCTTTCGCCGCGCGATGAAGGAAGCGGTCATGCGTGCGATGCGGATGGGTGCGCAGGGAGTGAAGGTGCATGTCGCGGGACGCCTCGGCGGCGCGGAAATCGCCCGCTCCGAATGGTATCGCGAAGGGCGCGTACCCCTGCAAACATTGCGCGCCGACGTTGCCTATGGATTCGCCGAAGCGAAGACGACTTACGGCGTCATCGGCGTGAAGGTCTGGATTTTCCGCGGGCGAAGTGCTGACTCGCCGCGAGGAAGAAGCGCGCCGCCTCGGCACTCCGGCGCAAAATTAGTATAGCGGTACACGCCTATGATGCAGCCGAAGAAAGTCAAGTATCGCAAGATTATGAAGGGCCGCGTGCGCGGCGCCGAAAATCGCGGCGTTGAGCTCGCTTTCGGCGACTACGGTCTCAAAAGCCTCGAGACCTGCCGCATCGACACGCGCGCTCTGGAAGCCGCTCGAATCGCATTGACGCGTCATATCAAGCGCGGCGGGCGGGTATGGATTCGCGTCTTTCCCGATAAGCCGTTTACCAAGAAGCCGGCCGAAACCCGTATGGGCAAGGGCAAGGGCGCACCCGAAGGATGGGTCGCGTGCGTGCGGCCAGGCAGGATTCTGTTCGAGATGGAAGGCGTCGATCATGCGACCGCGACTGAGGCGATGCGGCTGGCGGCGCATAAGCTGCCGGTCAAAACCGTCGTCGTGATGCGCGAGGAGGGCAGCCTTGGAGCTTGACGAACTGCGGCAGATGGCGCCGGGCGACCTGCGCATCAAGGAACGCGAGATGCGCGAGGAACTCTTTCGCTTTCGCCTCAAGCTGCGCACCAATCAGCTCGAAAATCCGAGCAACTACAAGAAGTCGCGCCGCGAGCTGGCGCGTCTTCTCACCGTGATTCGGGAGAAGGAAGGCAAGCCCGTTAAGGAAGAGTCGAAGACAAGCAATGCGTGAGCGAATCAAACGGCGCGAGGGGACAGTGGTCTCCGCCAAGATGACGAAAACCGTGGTGGTCCAGGTCGACCGCCTCGTCGAGCATCCGATATACGGCAAGCGGACCAAACAGAGGCGGCGTTTTATGGCGCATGACGCGAAGGGCGAATGCGCTGAGGGCGATCGCGTCGCGATCGTCGAGAGCCATCCGCTATCGAAAAACAAGCGATGGCGCGTCAGCAGCATCATCACCAAGGCGGCGGGCTAGGCCGGGAAGGACGAGGAAGAATTAACCATGGTGCAGATGCGAACGATACTAGATGTGGCCGACAATTCGGGCGCGCGCAAAGTCCAATGCATCAAGGTGCTGGGCGGGTCGCGCCGGCGCTATGCGACCGTCGGCGATGTCATTGTAGTTGCGGTGAAGGAAGCGATTCCGAACGCGAAGGTAAAAAAAGGCGAGGTCTCGCGCGCCGTCATCGTGCGGACCGCCAAGGAACTCAATCGCGGCGATGGTTCCTACATCCGGTTTGACGGCAACTCGGCGGTGCTGCTGGACAAGGAGCACGAGCCGATCGGGACGCGCATTTTTGGTCCGGTTGCGCGCGAGCTGCGGGCGAAAAAGTTTTTGAAGATTATCTCGCTTGCGCCGGAAGTTCTATAGGCGAGAACTGCGATGCTGAAAGTCAAAATTAAAAAGAACGATACCGTCATGGTCATCAAGGGCCGTGACCGCGGCAAGACCGGCAAGGTGATGCGCGTGATGCCGGAGGCGGGGCGCGTGCTGGTCGAGCGCCTCAATATCGTCAAGCGCCACTCCAAGCCGCGCGGCGCCGCGACCCCCGGCGGCATCATTGAAAAGGAAGCGCCGCTGCGAATCGAGAACGTGATGATCTTTTGCGATCGATGCAACGCGCCGGTGCGCGCGGGATGGAAGGCTAACGCCGACGACACCAAATCGCGCATCTGCCGCCGTTGTAACGAAGCATTGGGGAACGACTAATGGCCGATAAAACCGACAAGCCCGAAAAGCAGGAAAAGGCCAAGCGCCAAGATAAGGGCGACAAGGGCGAGAGCAAGGGCGGCGGCGCCAAGGCTCAGGGCGGCGGCGACAAGCAGCAACGCAAGAAGGGTGCGCCTCAGGAAGCTGCGGCGGCGGCGCCTGCGAAGCCGCGTGAGCCGGAGCCCAAGATCCCCGCGCGTCTTCGCCTTAAGTTCGAGGCCGAGATTCTGCCCGCGCTGATGCGTGAGTTGAAAATCGAAAACAAGATGCGCGTTCCGAGGCTCACCAAGATTGTCATCAACATGGGACTTGGCGAGGCGCGTGACAATATCAAGCTGCTCGAGGCCGCGCAGGAAGAGCTGACCGTCATCGCGGGGCAGAAGCCGGTGATGACAAAGGCGCGCAAGGCGATTTCGAATTTCAAGCTGCGCGAAAACGTGCCGATAGGCGTGATGGTGACGCTGCGGCGCGAGCGGATGTGGGAATTTTTCGATCGGCTGGTGAACGTGGCGCTGCCGCGCGTGCGCGACTTCCACGGAATCAGCGAGAAGTCATTCGACGGGCGCGGAAATTATTCGCTCGGCCTCCGCGAGCACACGATTTTCGCGGAACTGAACCTCGACAAGATCGAGAAGGTGAAGGGACTCACGATAACTTTCGGCACTACGGCGCGCAGCGATTTCGAAGGACTCACGCTGCTGCGCACGCTCGGGATGCCGTTTAGAAATGCGGCCGGCGATCGCAGTACCGCGGCGGCCGCGGCGTAAGGCAGGAGATTACAGGACTTAGAAAATGGCGAAGAAGTCGCTCAAGATCAAAGCGGTTCGGCCGCAGAAATTCACAGCGCGCAAGTATAACCGCTGTCCGCTATGCGGCAGGGCGCGCGCGTTCTATCGCCGTTTCAAGATGTGCCGGTTGTGCTTGCGCAAGTACGCGTTGCGCGGACAACTGCCCGGTGTGGTCAAGGCAAGCTGGTAGATACAATGGCCCAAACTGATCCGATAGCCGAACTTTTAACGCGAATTCGCAACGCCGCGCACGCGCGTCATACCGAACTCGAGCTGTCGCATTCGCGGATTCGCGAAGCGATCGCAAAGGTGCTGGTCATCGAAGGATTTCTCGAAAGCGCCGAGACCGGCGGCGAGGGATTCAAGAAGACCATCAAGATCCGCATGCGCTACTCGCCTTCGCGCGAACCGGTGATGCAGGGGATCGAGCGCGTGAGCCGCCCGAGCATCCGGCGTTATCGCGGCGCGGCAGAGCTGGGCAAGGTCTCGCGCGGGATGGGAATCGAAGTGGTCACGACTCCGCTCGGCGTGATGACCGGGCGCGAGGCGCGGCGCAAGAAAGTCGGCGGCGAAGTGCTGTTGCGAGTTTGGTAGTAAAGGCATGGTAAGAAAATGTCGCGCATAGGCAGACAGCCTGTTGTACTCGACAAGGGCGTTAAGGCCGTTGTCGCAGGGCATACCGTCAAGGTCGAGGGTCCCAAGGGCAAGCTCGAGCTCGCGGTGCCCGAGGGCTACAAGATCGAGATCGCGGATTCGCAGCTCATGGTGAAGCGTCCGGGCGACAGCCAGGAAGAGCGCTCCAAGCATGGGCTGGTCCGCAAGCTCATCGCCAACATGGCGACCGGCGTGAGCAAAGGCTTCACCCGCGTGCTCGAAATCAACGGCGTCGGTTATCGCGCCGAGGTGAAGGGAACCAACGTAAATTTTCTGCTCGGATATTCGCATCCGATTGTGTATCAGCTCCCGCCGGGAGTGACGGCGAAGGTGGACCGCCAGGTGATCATCACGCTGGAAAGCGCCGATCGGCAGTTGCTCGGCACGGTGGCGGCGCAGATTCGCGAGTTGCGTCCGCCCGAGCCGTACAAGGGAAAAGGAATCAAGTACTCCGACGAAACCATCCGCCGCAAAGCCGGCAAAGCGGCGGCCGGAGCGTCAGCGAGCTAGAGGATATATGGCATTTCATCGGGCAATCAGCCGCGCGACGCGGCAAAATCGGGTGCGGCGCAAGGTGCGCGGATCGGATACGACGCCGCGCCTCAGTGTCTATCGCTCGCTCCATCACATCTATGCGCAGGTCATTTCCGATGACAGCGGGAAGACCCTCGCAGCGGCCTCGACGCTGACGCCCGAGCTGCGCGATTCGCTCAAGAGCAAGCGCAACGCGGACGCTGCCAAAAACGTCGGCAAGGCGATCGCACAGAAATGCCTGGCCGAGCGGAATCAAGGAAGTAATTTTCGACCGCAACGGTTTTCTCTATCACGGCAGGCTCAAGGCGCTGGCCGATGCGGCCCGTGAAGCGGGACTCAAATTTTGATCGCAAGCAGGACTCACTGAGGCAATATTCGTGGCGCAACGTGTAAATCGAGTCGATCCGCAAGGTCTCGAAATCAAGGAAAAGGTCGTCCACATCAACCGCGTCGCGAAGGTGGTGAAGGGCGGACGCCGCTTCAGCTTCTCGGCGCTGGTGGTTGCCGGCGATCATAACGGGATGGTCGGGTTTGGGCTCGGCAAGGCCAACGAGGTTCCCGAGGCGATTCGCAAGGGCGTCGAGCGCGCGAAGAAAAGCCTGGTGCGGGTGCCGCTGCGCGAGGGCACGATTCCGCACGAAGTCCTTGGGCATTTCGGTGCCGGCAAAGTGATCCTCAAACCCGCGGCGGAAGGAACCGGAGTCATCGCGGCGGGCGGCGTTCGCGCGGTGGTCGAACTGGCGGGAATTCGTAACATCCTGACCAAGCGGCTCGGATCGTCGAATCCTCATAACCTGGTGAAGGCGACGCTCGAGGCGCTCAGTCAACTTCGCACTATGGAAGAGATCGCGAAGGTACGTGGACGCGCGCCCGAGCCTCAGGCGGCAGCATAAGGACTAATCGATGGCTGACATGATCAAAGTGCGCCTGGTCGGAAGTCCCATCAGCACCACCCGGCGGGTGCGCGAAACGGTGCGCGGATTGGGCCTGCATAAAGTCGGCAGCGAGAGTACGATCAAACGGAGCCCGCAGGTCGAGGGCATGATTCGGCGCCTGAAGCATCTGGTGGTCGAGGTCAAGGAGTAACGGCGTTAGATGAACCTCAGTGACTTGAAACCGGCCAAGGGGTCGACCAAGAAGCACGTCCGGGTCGGACGCGGGATCGGTTCCGGGCTCGGCAAGACCTCGGGCCGTGGGCATAAGGGCAAAGGCGCGCGCACCGGTGGCAATACGCCACCGACTTATGAAGGCGGTCAGATGCCGCTTCAGCGCCGGATCCCGAAGCGCGGATTTCGCCGCCTGCTGAAGAACAAGAAGCGTCGCGAGGAATTCGTAATCGTCAACCTCAAACAGCTCGCGGAATTCGCCGATGGCGCGACGATCGATGGCGCGGCTCTGATCGGAAAGAACCTCGCCAAGCCGGGACTCAAGATCAAAATCCTCGGCGACGGCGAGTTGAATATCAAACTGAACGTGCGTGCCGATGCGTTTTCGCAAAGCGCGCGCGACAAGATTGTCCAAGGCAGGAGGCACGGCCGAGCTGACACAGCAAGCCGCAACTCCATAGCCGATGCGGTCGAGCGTTAAGATTAAGGCCTGTCGCACAGGCAGCGAGACCAGCCATGCTTGAGGGTATTTCAGGCGCCTCGCGCATCCCCGAATTGCGCCGCCGGCTGATATTCACAGCCCTGATGCTGGCGGTGTATCGTCTCGGCGTCGCGGTGCCGACGCCCGGCATCGATGGCCAGGCGCTCGCATCGTTCTTCGATGCGGCCTCGGGGACATTGTTCGGATGGGCCAATCTGTTCTCTGGCGGTGCGCTGGAGCACTTCTCGATTTTCGCCCTCGGCATCATGCCGTACATCTCGGTCGCCATTATCCTCGACCTGATGAAGGTGGCGTGGCCCTACCTCGACGAACTGTACAAAGAAGGCGAGGCGGGACGGCGCAAGATCGCCCAGATGACGCGCTACTTTACGGTCGCGCTCTCGATCGTGCAGGGCACGATGATCGCCTATGGGCTGGAGAGCATGCGCGCGCCCTCGGGAGCGTCCGTCGTCTATTTGCCGGGTATCCCATTCATCGCGCTGACGGTGATCACGGTCACCGCGGGCGCGATGTTCGTGATGTGGATCGGTGAGCAGATTACCGAGCGCGGAATCGGCAACGGAATTTCGCTGGTGATCATGGCGGGTATCGTGGCGCGGCTGCCGAGCGCGCTGAGCACCACCGTACAGTTCGTTCGCGAGGGCTGAAATGAGCACGTTCCTGTTGCTCTTCATCATTGCGATGGCGGCGGCGGTTATCTTCGGAATCGTCTATATCGAGACTGCGCAGCGCCGGATTCCGATTCAGTATGCGCGCCGGATGCAGGGGCGGCGCGTCTATGGCGGCCAGAGCTCGCATCTGCCGCTCAAGATCAACACCTCGGGCGTCATCCCGCCGATTTTCGCGTCGTCGCTGCTGGTGTTCCCCGCGACGATCGGCGACGTTTGTCCCCGCGATGAAAGATTATGCGGCCTATCTCACGCCCGGCGGCCTGGTATTACGACGTCATTTATGTCGGCCTGATCGTGTTCTTTTGCTATTTCTACACGGCGGTCACATTCAATCCGGTCGACGTCGCGGACAATCTGAAGAAATATGGCGGATTCATTCCGGGTATCCGGCCGGGTCGCTATACCGCGGACTATATCGATCGCGTGCTGACGCGAATCACTTTGGGCGGCGCCATCTATGTCAGCGCGGTATGCGTGCTGCCGACGATCCTGATCACGCGTTTCAACGTGCCGTTTTACTTCGGCGGCACCGCGCTGCTGATTGTGGTCGGCGTCGCCATCGACACCATCGGGCAAATCGAGACGCATCTGCTGACCCGCAACTACGAGGGCTTCATGAAGCGCGGGCGGGTGCCAGTCGAGGGGGAATCAGCTAGCCCGTGCGACTGGTTCTGCTGGGCCCGCCGGGTGCGGGTAAGGGTACGCAGGCGCGGATGCTCGGTGAGCGCATCGGCGCACCCGCAGATTGCCAGCGGTGACCTGCTGCGCGAGGCGGTGCGCGACGAAGACCCCGCTCGGCGTCCAGGCCAAAGCCTTCATGGACAAAGGATCGCTGGTTCCCGACGAGCTGGTGCTTAAATTGATAGATGCGCGGCTCGATCAGCCGGACGCGAAATCGGGGTTCATCCTCGATGGATTTCCGCGCAGCGTGCCGCAGGCGGAAGCATTGGGCGTGATGCTCAAGGAGCGCGGCGAGAAGATCTCGAAGGTAATTGCGATCGACGTTCCCGACGAGGAGCTGGTGAAGCGCATCTCGGGGCGGCGCACCTGTCGCAACTGCAACGAGATGTATCACGTCAAATTCGATCCGCCGGCCAAACCGGGCATGTGCAACAAATGCGGCGGGGAACTCTATCAGCGCGAAGACGACCACGAAGATACCGTCCGCAATCGCCTGAAGGTTTACAACGACTCGACCAGGCCGCTGCTCGAATATTACGGCAAAGCCGGGACTGCTGTCGGAAGTCGACGGGACTCGGGCGCCCTGAGGATATCCTCCATCGGAATACTGGCGAAGCTCGGCGACGGCGCGAGGCCGAGTACGCGACCATGATCACGCTCAAGACACCGGACGAACTCGCGATTATGCGCAAGGCGTCGACGATCGTCGCCGAGATCCTCGAAGAGCTGGCCGGCGCGGTGCGTCCCGGTATCACCACCTTCGAGCTCGACAAAATGGCGGAAGAGTTGACCTACAAGAAGGGCGCAAAACCCGCCTTCAAGGGCTATCAGCCCGGCGACGTGCCGTATCCCGAAGACGCTATGCGTCTCGGTAAACGAGGAAATCGTCCACGGGATCCCGTCGAGCCGCAAGCTGAAGCAGGGCGATATCGTCGGACTGGACTTCGGCGTGGTGTACGAAGGTTTCTATGGCGATTCGGCGCGGACAGTGCCGGTCGGCAAGGTTTCCGCGAGCACCGAGAAGCTGCTGCGCGTGACGCGCGAGGCGCTCTATCAAGGGTATTGAGCAATGCCGCGAGGGCAACCGCATCAGCGATATCGCCAGCGCCGTGCAATGCCATGCGGAGAGTGCGGGTTTTTCGGTGGTCGAGGAGTTCGCCGGCCACGGCATCGGCAGGCGCCTTCATGAGGACCCGCAGGTGCCGAACTATTTCCGCCGCGGGATGCCGAATCCGCGACTTCAAGGCGGGGATGGTCATTGCCATCGAGCCGATGGTGAATGAGGGGACACCTCGGCTGCGCATACTTAAGGATGGGTGGACAGCGGTCACGGCAGACGGTAAACTATCTGCCCACTTCGAGCATTCGGTCGCGATTACTGACAACGGCCCGGAAATTCTGAGCGAGTTGGACCATCACGTCTAAGGTGGACGATTATGTCTAAAGGCGACGCCATCGAGGTACAGGGAAGCGTGCAGGAAGCGCTGCCCAATGCGATGTTTCGCGTTACCCTCGAAAATGGACACAAAGTGCTCGCGCACATCTCGGGAAAGATGCGCATGCACTACATCAAGATACTTCCCGGCGACAAGGTAACGGTGGAACTGTCGCCGTACGATTTGACCCGCGGACGAATCACTTACCGGATGCGATAGTGCGCAAGCTGCGACGGAAAGGATGAGCGATGAAGGTCCGCGCATCGGTTAAAAAGATTTGCAAGAACTGCAAGGTGGTGCGCCGCCAGGGCGTGGTGCGCATCCTCTGCTCCAACCCGCGCCATAAGCAGCGTCAGGGCTAGGAGGTCTAATGCAATGGCTCGTGTAGCAGGCATCGAATTGCCCAAGAACAAGCGGATGGATATCGCGCTTACGTACATCTACGGAATCGGCCGCACCGCGGCGTCGAAGATCCTCACCGAGGCGAAAGTCGACACCGCGCGCAAGACCGACGATCTCTCCGCCGAGGAGCAGGTCCGCATCCGTAACGTGATCGACGGCGCTTACAAGGTCGAAGGCGATCTGCGCCGCGAAATGCAGCAGAGCATCAAGCGCCTGATGGATTTGGGATGCTACCGCGGCCTGCGCCATCGCAAGGGATTGCCGGTTCGCGGCCAGCGCACTCATACCAACGCGCGCACCCGCAAGGGACCGCGCAAGATCGTCGCGGGCAAGAAGCAGGCGCCGCCCAAGTAGAAATCCTGCTCTCTGATTCCCCTTCCCTGAAGGGAAGGGGTTAGGGGTTAGGTCTAAAATAGATGGCTGACGAAAAAGAAACCAAAGAAGCTCCCGAAGCTGCGAGCCTGCAAAGCGCCTCGCGCGGAACGCGCGCAAGGCGGCGGCGCGCCTGCGTCCGCATCGGCAGGTGGCGCTGCACCGGCAGCGAGCGGGCGCTCCAGGAGCCGCAGGCGCAGCTCCAGCGCCGCGCCGCGTGCGACGCACGCGCACGCTCGGTGCCCGAGGGCGTCGCGCACGTGCATGCGACCTTCAACAACACCATCGTGACGATTACCGATCAGCAGGGATTGGTCGTCGCATGGTCGAGCGCCGGCTCGGTCGGCTTCAAGGGCTCGCGCAAAGGCACCCCATTCGCCGCGCAGATGGCGGCGGAGGCGTGCGCGCGCAAGGCCTCGGAAGTCGGGATGCGCAGTTGCGTCGTGCATGTGAAGGGTCCGGGCGGCGGCCGCGAATCAGCGGTGCGCGCGCTGCAGGCCGCGGGACTCAACGTACTATCGATCAAAGACGTGACGCCGATTCCGCATAACGGATGCCGTCCGCCAAAACGGCGCCGCGTGTGAACGGAGCAAAGGACTAAAGCAAGGTGGCGAGAAACCTGGGTCCAGTATGCCGGCTATGCCGGCGCGAGGGGCTGAAGCTCTTCCTCAAGGGAGAGCGATGCTATTCGGACAAATGCGCGATCGAGCGCCGCAACTATCCGCCCGGCGCGCATGGTCAGGCGCGCACGCGTTTTTCCGAATTCGCGATTCGGCTGCGCGAGAAGCAGAAGGTCAAGCGCATCTATCGGCTGCTGGAAAAGCAGTTCGCGCATTACTTCGAGGTCGCCGAGCGGATGCCCGGCATCACCGGCGAAAGTCTGCTGGTGCTGCTCGAACGCCGGCTCGATAACGTTATCTATCGGCTCGGATTCGCCAGCTCGTTGTCGCAAGCGCGCCAGTTGGTTCGCCATGGACATTTCGAGGTCAACGGCAAGAAGGTAACGATTCCGTCCTATCTGGTGGCGGTCGGCCAGATGGTCAGTATCACCGAGAAGAGCCGCACCAAGAAGGTCATCGTGGAGGCGCTCGAGATGTCGCAGCGGCGCGGCGTGCCTCCGTGGATCGCGTTGGAACGCGATCAGTTCCGCGGCGCGTTGCGTGCATATCCGGCGCGCACGGATCTGACGATGCCGATCAGCGAGAAGCTGATCGTCGAGCACTATTCTAGATAAAAAGGCGGCGGTGCCGCGGCGACGAGGACGACCCTCAAGCGCCGCGAAAATCCATTCCGTCCGAGAGAAATTACACTATGCAGAATGATTGGCGTGATCTGATCAAACCGAAAGCAGTCGAGTTCGACGAGAAGGAATCCACTGCAAACTACGGGCGGTTCCTCGCGGAGCCGCTGGAGCGTGGCTATGGCACCACCATCGGCAACGCGCTGCGCCGTATCCTGCTCTCCTCGTTGCCCGGCTTCGCGATCACTGCCGTAAGGATCAAGAGCGTCCTGCACGAGTTCTCGACCATTCCGGGAGTTAAGGAAGACGTCACCGACATCGTGCTCAACCTCAAAGAGGTGCGGCTGCGCCTCCACGAAGGCGATCAGATTACCGCGACGCTCAAGTCCAAGGGCGAAGGCGTGGTCACCGCGCGCGATATCAACGCGGGGCCGAGCCTCGAGGTTCTAACGCCCGACCAGCACATCGCGACGCTCGACAGGGGCGCCGACCTCGACATGGAAATCGTCATCAAGCGCGGGCGCGGATACGTCACCGCGGAGCGCGGCGGCGAAGATGAGCCAATCGGCACTATTCGCCTCGATGCGGTTTTCTCACCGATTCGCAAAGTCAACTTCACCGTCACCAATGCGCGCGTCGGTCAGCGTACCGACTACGATCGCCTCGCGCTGGAAATTTTCACCGACGGCTCGATCTCGGCGCGCGACGCGCTGACCTACGCGGCGCGAGTGGCGCGCGATCAGATGTCGATCTTTGCGGGCGTCGAGGAAGAGGTCGAGGTACCCGGGCAGATCGAAGCGGGCGCGCAGGAAGCTCGCCCGACCATCAACGAACTGCTCTATCGTCCGGTCGAAGGGCTGCCGATTTCGGTGCGCGCGTTCAACGGGCTGCAGAATGCCGACATCAAGTACATCGGCGAGCTGGTTCAGCGCACCGAGCAGGACATGCTCAAGATCAAAAACTTCGGGCGCAAGTCGCTCAATGAGATCAAGGAAGTGCTGGCCGACATGGGGCTGTCGCTCGGGATGCGGCTGGAGAATCTGCCGGCGCGCAGCGAACTTGACAAGATGTGGGAGGAGCAGGAGCGTCGCGAATCCGCTTAACAGTCGATGCGTCATCTAAACCTCGGAAGAAAACTGAATCGCACCAAGGCGCATCGCCGCGCCTTGTTCAAGAACATGTTCCTCGCGCTGGTGAAGAGCAGCCGCATTACCACCACCGATCAGAAGGCCAAGGAGCTACGCCGCTTCGCCGATCGGATGGTGACGCTGGGCAAAAAGGGCGATCTCGCCGCCAAGCGCCGCGCGTTTTCCTATCTCCAATCGCATCAGGCGGTGAAGAAGCTCTTCGATGAGATCGCGCCGCGCTACAAAGAGCGCGCAGGTGGCTACACGCGCGTCGTCAAGTACGGCTTTCGCCGCGGCGATGCTGCCCAGCTATCGATCATCGAGTTCACCGGCCTTGAGGAGAAAGCGCCGACGCGCAAGCGTCCACGCCGCAAGAAGGAAGGCGCGGACGAGCACGCGGGCCACCAGCACGCTGCCACGGCCTAGAGCCGGTGCCACATCGGAAGAAACCAAAGGCCCGCGCATCGCGCGGGCCTTTCTCATTATCAGAATCCCTCGATCACCAAATCGGCGCGATGCTGCGATGCGACGTGTTCGAGGTACCAATCCTCCGCCGCCATCCATTGATCCATCCATGCGGTGTTGGGTTGCGGGCGCGCGAGCATCCGGCGCACGCGTTCGTGGCGCGGAGTCTCGATGAAGATGGCGACGTCGATCATCGCGCGCAGCTCCGGACGCATCGAGAATACGCCTTCTACCATCGTGATCTCGCGAGGTTCGACATCGATCCATTCGGCGAGGCGATCGGTGCTCCAATCGTATCTTTGGTACCGCGCTGGTTGCCCATCGCGAAGCGGGATCAGCGCTTCATCGCGGAGTCGTCGCCAATCAAAATAGTTCTCGTATGCTTCTTGTGGCGAGAGCGTCGCGCCGCTTAGCGGACGATAGAAGTCGTCGCAGCGGATGATAGATACGCATCCAGGGAGAGCGTCATAGATGCCGCGGGCGAGGGTGGATTTGCCCGCGCCGCCGGCGCCATCGATGGCAACGATCAGCCGTCTGCTCGCGCGGCGGTTATCTATAAGCGCGCAGGTCGCGCTAATCATCGCTTCGCGAGTCATGGATATAGCCTAGCCCTCGGGGCTTTGTATCGCTAAAATGAGCGTACTCGGTCCGCACCAGCCGGAGGCAACCTCGTGGCCAGACCTCTTTCTCGCAATTTCCTCGCTGACCTCACATCGCACAAGCGCCTGCTGCTATGCCTCGATTACGACGGCACCATCGCGCCCACCACCGCCAATCCCCGCGACGCGAAACCGCTCGACGGCGCGACTCGCGCGATTCGCACGCTCAGCGGCCATCCCGACGATGTGGTGATTGCGATCGTGAGCGGACGCGACGCGCACACCACGCGCCGGATGCTTGGCGTTTACGCGGGGCTCTATTTCGTCGGGTTGCACGGCATCGAGCTGCTCGACTACGACGATCACTGCGAGTTGCTGGTGCAGGTGAAGCATTGCCTTCCTGCGCTGCATACGGTGCACGATTGGCTCAAGAAGGAAGCGCACGCGAGCGACGGTTTCACGATCGAGGACAAGGAGTCTCGATCGCATTGCACTATCGCAACGCGAAGGGCGATATCGCGCGCGATATATGCCGCCAACTCGACTACATGGTCGCGCATATGGTCAGGGGGCTGCGCGTTAGCCACGGAGACATGGTGGCCGAAGTTATTCCGAGCAACAACGGCGGTAAGGGATTCGCTATCAATCAACTGTTGGCGCGCCTCAAGGACAAAAGCCTGATGCCAGTTTATTTCGGCAGCGACCCGTCGGATGAAGAGGCATTCTTTGTGGTGCGCCGCGCGGGTGGCGCGACGATCCTCGTCGGTGCCGAGCGCGATACCCATGCTGAGTATCGCGTCGAGGGGCCTGACGGCGTTATCGAAGCGCTCGCGACCCTGGTCGATTCGCTGGAGAGCCCGATTGCCATTTCCGCCGGCTAGAGCTGGTGCGCGGCTTTATAGCGATTCGGCAATCTTCGCTCGTAGCGCGATGTGCGCGCTCTTGAATCCCGACAAGATGCCGTCCTCGAAGTTCCATCCGGAATCCGCGATGAGGTCGGGAAAATCGTGCGGATTGCGGATATCCTCGGAACTCAGGCCGGGATGAATTTTGTTGGCCAGCTCGAGAACCTTCTTTTCCTGTAATGCGATAAGTTCCAGCATCAGCCGGTCAACCGCCGCCAAAGTCTCGCGCGTAAACTCCGCCATCGGAGCAATCTTAGTCCTAAGCGCCACCGATCAGAATGTCTCGTCCGGAAGGATTACATTATAACCGTGAGGGCTTGCGCGTAGGGGCCGGATGCCTAATGCTTTCAGCTTCAGGCGCGTCGCCCAGATGGGAAAAACAAAGCCACTGCGCATATCGAAAATTACTAAACGAAGCCAAATAACCCTTGAAATTCAAGGCTCTTCGCTTTTACTTCGCCTACAACTGCGCACCGAATTGAAGCTGAGGATATCAATCGATGGCAACTGAACTGACCAAACCGGAAAAGTTCTTCCAGAAGCGGTTCGGCATGAACGAGCCTGCCTTCGAGCAAATCTTAGGCACCGCGCTAGAGCGCAAGGCCGACTATGCCGACCTTTACTTCGAGTATCGCAACGCCGAGGCGCTCGCGCTCGAAGAGTCGATGGTGAATCACACCAGCAAGAGCGTCAGCCAAGGCGTCGGCGTGCACGTATGCGCCGAGGATCGCACCGGCTACGCCTACTCGGATGAGGTTACCGTGGATCGCATGCGGATTGCGGCGGAGGCCGCACGCGCCATCGCCGATACTCGCACGCGCGAGGTTGCGCCGGTCCAGGTCGGCACTCCGGTGCGCCGCCACAACCTCTACGAGCTCGAGAGCACGCCGCTGGAGATTCCGGTCGAGGAGCGCGCCAAGCTGCTTTACGAAATCGACAAGATCGCGCGCGCTTATGATCCTCGCGTCAAAAATGTGATGGCGTCGTTCGTCGCCGAGCAGAAGCTGGTGATGATCGTCACCAGCGAAGGCAAAATCGCCGCCGACACGCAGCCGCTATGCCGCCTCAATGTCAGCGTCATTGCCGAGGAAGGCGGGCAGCGTCAGATGGGCAGTTTCGGCGGCGGAGGCCGCGTCGAGTGGCGCTACTTCCTCGAAGGCGAGAAATGGCGCGACTACGCCAAGGAAGCGGCGCGCCAGGCGATCGTCAATCTGAGCGCCGTCGATGCGCCCGCGGGCGAGAGCGTCGTCGTCCTTGCGCCCGGATGGCCCGGAATCCTGCTTCATGAAGCAATCGGCCACGGACTCGAAGGGGATTTCAATCGCAAAGGCACTTCGGCATTCGCGGGAAAAATCGGCCAGCGCGTCGCCAGCGAATTCTGCACCGTGATCGATGACGGAACGATCGCGAGCCGGCGCGGCAGCCTGAACGTCGATGACGAAGGCACCCCGACCTCGCGTACCGTGCTGATCGAAAAAGGCATCCTGCGCGGCTACATGCAGGATCGGATGAACGCCAAGTTGATGAAGATGGAGGCGACCGGCAATGGACGTCGTGAGAGCTTCGCGCATGCTCCGATGCCGCGCATGACCAATACTTTTATGCTGGCGGGCCAGCACGACCCGAAGGACATTATCAAGTCGGTGCAGCGCGGACTGTACGCGGTCAGCTTCGGCGGGGGTCAGGTCGATATCACCAACGGCAAGTTCGTGTTTTCCGCGAGCGAGGCGTACCTCATCGAAAACGGCGAGGTGACGAAGCCGGTCAAAGGCGCGACGCTCATCGGCAACGGTCCCGACGTGCTGACGCGCGTGACGATGGTCGGCAACGACCTCGAACTCGATTCGGGCATCGGAACCTGTGGCAAGGATGGGCAATCGGTGCCGGTAGGCGTCGGGATGCCAACCATTCGTATCGACGGGATCACCGTCGGTGGCACGAGCAATTAGGTAGAGAGTCAAATGGCAGAGCTGGATTTGAAGCTGGCCGAATGGGCTTTCGGCGTGGCGAGAAAAAGTGGCGCGACCGCGGCCGAGGTGCTGCTCATCAGCGGCGAGTCGTTGTCGGCGGGCGTGCGGCTTGGCGAGGTTGAGAAGCTCAAGAGCTCGCGCGAGCGGCGGCTAGGGCTGCGCGTGTTCACCGGGCAATCTTCGGCGACATCATCGACCGCGGAGATCGAGCAGGACTCGCTGAAGGATTTTATCAAGAGCACGGTCGATCTCGCGAAGCTTACCGCGCCGGATCCATGGTCCGGGCTTCCCGATGCGTCGCTGCATCCAAAATCGTTTCCCGAGCTGGAACTCGAGGACAACGAGCATCGGATAATCGAGGCGACTAAGGCGCTCGAACTCGCGCGCACCGCCGAGAAGGCCGCGCTCGCGAGCGATCCGCGCATTAAGAATTCCGAGGGCGCGGAATTCGATTCCGGCACCTATCGCGTCATCTTCGCGAACAGCCAGGGCTTCGCGGGCGAGTATGCGGGAACGAACTACCACCTAGGCATCGCGCCGATAGCGCAGGACGACAGCGGGATGCAGGTCGGCTACTGGTACACCTCGAGCCGAAAGTATCAGGGGCTCGACGACCCGGAGCAGGTCGGCAAGAAGGCTGCCGAGCGCGCGCTACGGAGACTGGGCTCGCGGAAAATCAAAACGACGCGGGTCCCAATCGTCTTCGATCCCCAGATGGCTGCCGGCTTGGTCCATACGATGGCGAGCGCGGCCTCGGGCCCGTCGCTCTACAAAGGGGCCTCGTTCCTTGTAGACAAATTGAATCAGAAAGTAGCATCGCCGAATGTCACTCTCGTCGATGATGCGCGGATGCCAGGTGGCCTCGGCTCCAAGCCTTTCGACGGCGAGGGGCTCGCGACCAATCGCAAGAACCTGGTCGAGAAGGGCGAGCTGAAGACCTACCTGCTTGATAGCTACTCGGCGCGCAAGCTCAACCTGGCACCGACTGGCAATGCGTCGCGCTCAGTTGGCGCTCCTCCGGGCGTCAGCACGACGAACTTCTATCTCGTGCCCGGCAGCTACACGCCCGAGGAGATCATCAAATCGGTCAAGCAGGGTTTGTATCTCACCGAGATGATCGGCTTCGGCGTCAACATGGTGACCGGCGACTATTCGCGCGGCGCCGGCGGTATCTGGATCGAGAACGGCGAGCTGACCTATCCGGTGCAGGAGATCACCATCGCGGGAAATCTCAAAGAGATGTTCAATTCGATCGAGATGATCGGCAACGATCTGATTTGGCGATCGTCCACTGCGTCGCCGACGATCAAAATCGCCGAGATGACCATCGCAGGCGCCTAGCAATGCGCGCGCGCCTGGCGACGATGCTATTGTGCGTGGTCCTGATTTTTCCGATCGAAGCCCTCGCGAATCCCGCCGCTGTAGTTCGGGGGCGAATCCGATGCGGAGTCAATGACTATGGCTGGCCACTCTCGCCCGAGACTGCGCCACTTGGAACCGGCACCGGTACTCTCGAAATCGTGTCTGATGGACATGGCAACTACACCTCCGGCCAGATGACCGAACAGCTTGCCGATGACACTCACGCATTCGGTACCAACGTCTGCACCTTCGATCTGATCACGGGAACCTACGCGCAAAACGCGGACGGCAGCACAACGAACACGATGGTGTGGAAGCTCCGGTCCGGAAGCGATGCGCATTGTGGCGCGGCGGTTACACGCGTGAAGAATCTCGGCTTCGTCGAAGGCGCGCGCGAGTTCCGTGAATTTCAACGAACCTCGACATCCTACTTGTTGGATGACGGCCGAATGGTCTTCGCAGGATCCAACCCGCTGGGAGTTGCGGTGGGTGCCTGCAAGTTATCGAAGAGTGAGGGCTCCCTTACCCACTTCCCGCGCCGAGGTTGTGGCGCTAACTTCATTGGTGAGCATCATTCCAAAGGAAGGGCCCGTCGATGACCTGGTCATGGAAGAAGAGCCTTCACACTCGCCGCGAATTCCTCAAGCATAGCGCCATCGCCGGAGCCGGCGCCGGATTGCTGTCGATGCTCGGCGCGACAGATGCGGCCGCATCGATTCCACCCGGAGAGGTGCGCCGTTATTCGCCGCTCGGCAAGACCGGGCTCAAGATTTCCGATATTTCATTCGGCGGATCGAGGCTTCACAGCGGCGATGAAGATGTCGTCCTGCATGCCTATGATCGCGGCATCAATTACTTCGATACTGCCGACACCTACTCGGGCGGTGAATCCGAGACGGTGATCGGCAACGCGCTGAAGAGCAAGCGCGACAAGGTTTATCTGACTTCCAAGACGCTCGCTGGTCCGCTCGATTCAAGAGAGAAGATCATGATGTCGCTGGAGGGAAGTCTACGGCGGCTCCAGACCGACCATGTCGATGTCTACTTCAATCACGCGATCAACGACATCGAGCGCATCAAGAATCCAGAGTGGCACGAGTTCACCGAACTCGCGAAGAAGCAGGGCAAGATTCGTTTCGCCGGGATGTCCGGTCACGCGGGCAATCTCATCCAATGCCTCGATTGGGGAATCGATTCGGGCCGCTTCGATGTGATCCTGTGCGCATACAACTTCGGACAGGATCCGCGCTTCTTTCAACGCTTCACGCGCAATTTCGATTTCGTTGCGATTCAGACCGAGCTGCCGCGCGTCTTCAAGAAGGCAAAGGCGCGCGGCGTCGGCACCATCGCGATGAAGACGCTGCGCGGCGCGCGCCTCAACGACATGCGGCCGTATGAAAAAGACGGGGCGACATTTTCGCAGGCGGCGTTTCGATGGGTGCTGTCGAATCCCGATGTCGATGCGCTCATCGTCACGATGCCGGATTCTGCCACCATCAATGAATACCTCGGTGCGTCGGGAGCGCGCGCGACTGCGACCGCGGATATTCCGTTGCTGCGGCGCTACGAGCATCTCAATGGCACGTCGCAATGCCGTCAGGGATGCGGAATTTGCGAAAGCTCGTGTCCGTACGGCGTCGAGATCGGCGAGGTATTGCGCACCAGGATGTATGCGGTCGACTATCGCGACATCCGCTTTGCGCGCGACGAATATTCGCTGCTCGGCAACGGCGCCGAGGCATGCCTCACTTGCAGCGCGAAGCCATGCGCCAATGCATGCGTGTACGGTTTGCGTCCCGACGCGCTGCTGGCGCCGGTTCATCGCGCCCTCACTCGCGCTATCTGAAAGCGCGAACGATTTGAAAAACGAAGGGCCGACGTAATCGCCGGCCCTTCATCCCGGAACGGATCCCCTTTACCCCCTTTAACGTTGGATCTCGCCGCGCCAGGCACCCGTCTCGGCACCGCGCGCCTCGATAAACTTCTTGAACCGATCGAGATCGCCCTGGATTCGCATCGAGACGGCGCCAAGCATGTCGCCCGCCTTCTCGACGAATCCCTGCGGGTCGTATTCCATCTGCAACATCACGCGAGTCTTATCGTCGCCGAGGCGATGGAACGTCACCACGCCGCCCTGCTTGGGACCAATGGTTGAATGCCATGCGATGCGCTGATCGGGAACCTGTTGATCGATAATTGCGTCGAAGCTCTGTTCCTTGCCGGCGATTTGCGTCACCCAATGGAGGCGCTTGTCGTCGAGCTGTCGCACTGACTTCACGCCTTCCATGAAGCGTGGAAATTCTTCGAATTGCGTCCACTGGTTGTAGGCGATACTCACGGGAACAGTTACGTCAATTGACTTCTGCACGGTCGACATAAACACACTCCTTGCTCGGTTCAGGTGGCTTCGGAACAACTCGGAATAGGGTTGATGAACACGCGCCAGATGCGCATCCCACTGCAGTTCGGACGATTACTCGCGGACGACGATTCACCGCGAATGGTCATGACGATGACCAACATTCGATAGCATCAGTCATCGTTACGCTCCATCGCACCGCGTCATGCTCATCCGCACCGCGGTTGCTTCAAGGCGCGGATCTGGGAATCATTCGGTCATCTCGATGCGCGCGTGAGTTTATTCGCCACGCCAAGTCCCAAAACATTGCTTGCCAAAAGATTGCTTGCGGAGATACTTCCCGGCGAGGTGCTCGCGATCACCGTACTGACGGTCCTCGGGCTCCGCACGATGGTGCATTGGCTGGGCAGTATCGCGTCGCCAACCACGTGGGATTACGGCCCGGCGCAGCTCGCCGTTCACGTCGCGATGTTCGCGGACGGTGCGCCGCTTTATCGCGATTTCCGAACTCCGCCGTTCAATCCACTGGTCTACGGACCGATCGTACCCATCATGACAGCGAAGCTCGCCGCGATGTTCGGTAGTGGCCCGATGGCGGAACTGGAGGCGGGTCGCTTGCTGACGATCGCATCGACGATCATCACATGCGCGATGATCTTCGTCCTCGCGCGAAAGGCCGGTACCGGCACGAGCGCCGCGATAGTTGCGTCGCTCTCATTCGTGCTCTCGCCGATCGTGCTCAGATGGGGCTTCGAATATCGTGTCGACATGCCGGCGATTGCCTGCGAACTCGCGGGCATTGCTGCTTTCACCGCTGGTTGCTCAGCCGCCGCGGTCGCCCTGTTCGTAATCGGCTTCTTCATCAAGCAGGGAAGCGTGGTGGGAATCGCGACCGTGGTGCTGTTTTGCTGGATGTCCGGACAGCAACGTCGCGCGATTTCGGCTGGAATTGTATGGCTCGCTGCGATCGCTGCTGGGACGGCGCTCTTGTCGATTGTCTATCCTTCGTACCTGCTCAACACATTTGGTGCGGTTCGCACGACGGGCCTGGATTTCAAGGCGCCGCCAATGTTCCTGGGCATCCTGATCGGAAGCGACCTCGGCATCGCGATCTTTGTGGTCCTCGCATTCACGCGCCGTCGGATTAGCGATCCGCTCATCGTGTGTCTGTTGATTGTGGCGTCGATCCACGATGTTGCCTCATGTCTGCGATGGGGCAGCAACGCCTACTATTTTCTACCGGCGCTCGCGGCGCTGGCGATCGTCGCGAGCGCGGGAGTCGATTTGGCATTTGAGCGCATGCATGCGATGAGCCCTATCACCCAGCTCGCCTCCGGAGCAGCGATGGCGACGCTGCTCGCGTCCGGCCTCATCCTCGCGCCGCGATCGATTACGATGCCTCGGGCGATTGGCGACGCGTGGGATCCTCGCGCATTGGAAAAGCTTCACGCAATCGATGGTCCAATCATGACTGACGCCGCGGAGCTGAATCTCGTCGATGCGCAGCCGAATTTACAATGGATTGATCTGATGGTGTTGACCTCCATGCAACAAGTCGGGACCTTCGATGATCGCGCGCTGCTCGACGAGGTCCAGCGCCATCGGATAGCGGCGTTTGCGCTCGATGCCGATGGTCTAGACCGCGCTTTCCGCGGTCGTCCGCTGTTTTGGCCGGGCTTGCGCGGCGCGATCGAAACTAACTACGAGCCGCTGCCTTCAGTCGGTCCGCCGCTGATTCTGATTCCGAAAACGTCTCGCTAGCGAAGCGCCACACTGCGATCCACGCGGAGAGCAAAGCGAGGAATCCGATCTCCGCCATTGCGCCCGCGCGCCAATCGAAGATGTCCTTGCGAAAAGTCAGCGTCGACATCAGTGGCGTCGTCAACACGATGACGCAGTAGACGACCATCGCGAAGCGCCACACATGCGCACCGATTTCGCGATGGATGGCGGCGACGGCGATGAGCCCGAGCGGAATGATCAGCAGCGTCATGTAGTGGAGCCACACCACCGGAATGAGGATCAGCATCGTTGCAACCCATAGCGAAAACGCTCGGCCATCTTGATCGTCCGTCACAGATGCAGTGGTGCGAAATGCGAGCACGAGAACCAGCGTCTTGAAACATAAAACGATCGCGCGAGAGATCAGAAACAAATCGCGCGGCAAATCGGCGCCGAAAGAAAGCATCAGCGGGCGGGCCACGAATGCGTCGAGCGAGACATTGGCGGCGGCAATTTCCCAGCGCGGATCTAGCGAGAACCATGGATGTGAACCGACGATTCCAATCACGTGTAGAAAATTCTCGACCGGCACGACTCCCATTGCCGCGATCGTCGCGCCGGCTCCCAAAGCGAACGCGATTGCGAGGACGACAATCGCGCGCCACCGCCGCCGCGCGATCAGATAACCGCCGAGCACGAGCGGAAATCCGCGCAGCAGTCCAAGCGCGGCCAGCAAGATGGCGGCCGCGCAATCATTCCCGTGTTGAAGTAGCCGGAAAAACAGCAGGATGCCCACCATCACAAAAACCTGGCTCTGCGCCCATCGGATGTTGTCTGCCAGTGGCGTGAACGCGAGCACGGCGAGGCATAACAGCATCGTGGTCATGCGATTCAGTTGCGCGGAACCGAAGAGCAGATACAGCGACGCGATGAGGCATAGGGCGCTCGCGACGAACCAGATCACGTACGCAGTTGTCACGGAGAATATTGCCAGCGGCGTCGTGACGAGAGTGAACGCTGGCGTGTCGTTCGGATGCGTGAAGGGATCCGGCTCGAGGCCAAGTTCGCGCGTGAAGTCGGTCAGGTTAATCGCGTAAGAATCGAGTCCATGATCCGTCGCGACGGCACACGCGTAGTAGATGGAGAAATCTCCACGGCGCGACGCCCCCGGCAGTTGAGCGAGGATTACAAATAGGTAAACGAGTCCCAGTGTCGCAACGAAGTAAGTGCCTGGACCGACCGCATGACCATGGGTTAGCGCGCGCCGCCGCATAGTTCAAATGAACCATGCGGGAGCGATGAAGCAAGGAGAAGAGGCAGACAAAACCACAGAGGCACGGAGACACAGAACGGGAAAAGATGCGGGCTCGCTGCCGCCCTGCTAGAAATCTTTCTGATCCAACTTTGTGTCTCTATGCCCCTGTGCGTTGTCTGCCTCTTCTCTTCAATTCGTTGCGATGCGTTCCGCGATCAGCTTATCCAGCTCCGTGCGCAGATGCCCCAACACCTCGTCGTATTTGAAGAAGCCGATCTTCTGATCCTTCTTTTTCAAATTCACGGTCGTCGGGCCGCACCATAAGCCCAAGTCGGCGTCGTCAGTCTCGCCCGGGCCGTTCACCCGGCATCCCATCACCGCGATGGTGATTTTGTATTGCGAGGCATAGTCGGTCATCACCTTGACGTGCTGCGCCAGCTCAACGAACTGCTCGTTCTCGACCCTTGAGCACGATGGACACGAGATGATGTTGAGACCCTTGCCGAAGTCGGGCACGGAGATGAAGCGGCCGGCCTCAACGTCCTCGATGATCTTGTGCCCGACGATGACCTCCTCGTGCTTGCGCTCGTTGGGCAGCGTGAGCGAAACGCGGATGGTGTCGCCGATCTGTTGCGCGAGCAGCTTCTCGAATGCGATGCGTGTCTTGATGATACCGTCCGGCGGCAAACCCGCCTCCGTGACGCCCAGGTGCAGCGGCACATCGGGACGTCGCTCGGTGAAGCGGCGGTTGGCTTCCATCACTTTGCCCGGATCGGAATCTTTGAGCGAGACAACGAAGCGATCGAAGCCGAACTCCTCCATCAGTTCGCAGTGATACGCGGCCGATTCGACAATCGCCTTGAGCTGATCGCCGGGATACTGCTCGAGAAACGACGGCGCGACGGAACCGCAATTGACGCCGATCCGAATCGCGATGTCGTTGTCGCGTGCCACATCGACGAGCCATTTCACTTTCTGGGGCACGGTCTTGCGCTTGTCGATGTGATGCAGATGGCCGGGGTTGTAGCGAATTTTGTCGACATGCGGCGCGACCTTATCCGCGACTTTGTAGTTCTCCTGTAGGTCGACCGAGAGCACGACGCCTTTGGTCTGCGCGCGGATCTCTTTCAGCGCGGCCGCATCTTTTTCGTTATCGACTGCGATGCGAACGATTCCCGCGCCGGCATTGGCGAGCTGATGGGACTGCTTGATGGTCTCATCGATATCGGTGGTGCGTGTCGCGCACATCGATTGCACGACGATGGGTGCATCGCCCCCGACCATCGTTCCGCCGATATCGATCTTGCGAGTCTTACGAATCTGCATTAGTGCTGGTGCCCTTCTGTGATTTGCATCGCCAACGCGCCGTGACTGAATGCCGCTCCCGCGCGCATCGCGGCTGCGACCCAAACCGCCTCAGCGATTTCCTGGTCGGTGCATCCTTTTTCCTTCGCGCGATTGACGTGGGCGTCGATGCACCATGGACACTGCGTCACGTGCGCTGCGGTAATCGCCATCAGCTCCTTGGTCTTCGCCGGGATCGCGCCGTCTTTGAACACGGCCTGATCGAACTGGAGAAAGCCCTTCATCATGTCGGGGGCCATCTCGCGAAGTTTCTTGTACTGTTTCGCGCTGTCCTTAACGCCTAGATAATCGCCCATCGCATTCCTCCGCTGGGCCGTCCGGCCCGTTACGAATCGTGAAGGTTGTTGATGAGATCACGAAGACTATAACAAATCGGAGCATCGGCCACATCGGATTTGCGAGTCATACGGCGACCCGTTTTGAATAGCTCGGCGTACCATCCGGAGGTTTCGCGAGCGTTAATTTTTAATGAAGAACTCAGCAACCTACGCTTATGCAATTCCAACTCTTACGCGGATTTCGTAAACTCGGCGATAGTCGAATATACCGCCGATTTCCTTGGCGTATCGTGAAGTTGGATTTCACCCACTGCGAGAGGGGCCAGAATGCTATGGGGTTCGGGACGAGCGTTCCAGAATCGCTAACAGCAACGCCGAAATCATCGTAGCCATTGTCGTTTAAAATTTGCCAAGCCATTCATTCTCGTGCGTCATCGCTTGCAAGTAATCTTAGACCTGATTATTGTCCCCAAGCCGACCATTTACATTAGGCAAGTAACATGGAATGTTCGGTCCGAACTAATGCAGTTAGATACGATTTGTCACCGCGAGTCGGCTTCGACCATGGCCGGTTCGCAAGGAAGGAGCTGAGCGATGTTGGATGCTCAGGTGATCAATAAATCTTCCGAACAACGGCCGTTTCCGGACGTCATCCTCAAAAGCCAGTTCTTCGACACGATAGGGAAGCGTAGCCTGACGAGCGAGCAGCGTCTGATGCTGGCTGTGCTAGCCGACGCCATCAACCTCGTGCAGGATGGGTATCGTTCGGTCAGTCCGCGCAAGCGCACCTCATTCACTGAGGCGAAGAACTGGATTTTCCAATCCGGCGTGCGATGCCCGCTCTCATTCGAGAACGTATGCGATGCGCTCGCGATCGATGCTGAAGCGCTGCGATGGCGCGTCGCCGCGCTAATCTCGGGCAACCCCGACGCGATGCCCGCTCCGCTGCGTCTGCGGCTGAAGGAGGCGAGCCGCGTTCAGCGTCTCACGGTAAACAGGGTGCGTCGCCGCGAGCCGCGCCGCAATCGATTGCGCGTCGCGCAGGCCCCCCACTAACAGCCGCGAACCTCTTCGACAGAACCTCGCGAGGGCGAATGCCGCGCGAGGTTCTTTTTGTTTCGCAACCCTGCTAGCAAATCTCCATGGCTGAAACCATCGATCTTAAGAATTTGCGACCGCTCAGCGGAATCAAAGTCGTGGAACTCGCAATGTGGGTGGCGGGGCCATCGTGCAGCGCCGTGCTCGGCGATTGGGGCGCCGATGTCATCAAACTCGAGGATCCCAAAGGCGGCGATCCGATTCGCGGCGCGATCACCACCCGCGCAATGACCTCGACGCGCGTGGTGCCGCCCTACGAACTCGACAATCGCAACAAGCGCTCGGTGACGGTCGATCTGCGCCGCGCCGAGGGCGTCGAGTTCGCGATGTGTATCATCGAGCGCGCCGACGTGTTCATCACCAGTCTTCGCGTCGACACATTGGCGCGAATGAAACTGGACTATGCCTCGATGGCATCGATCAATCCGCGCCTCGTGTATGCCTCGCTCAATGGCTACGGGCATCGCGGGCCCGACCGCAATCGGCCCGCATTCGACTACGCGGCGGCATGGGCGCGCTCCGGTATCATGCATACGGTTGCAGAGCCGGGCACCGCACCTCCCGCGCAGCGTCCCGGGATGATCGATCATGCGGCGGGACTCGGCCTTGCGGGTGCGATCTCGGCCGCACTGCTGCAACGCGTGCGAACCGGCCGCGGATGCGAGGTCAACATTTCGCTGTTCCAGATGGGCCTATGGATGAACGCGGCCGACCTGACCATCGGTCTGATCACCGGTAAGGCCCCCGAGCAGGAAAGCCGCAGCGAACGCACTAATCCGATGTGGAACTCGTATCAATGCAAGGACGGCAAGTGGGTCTATTTCGTGATGATTCAGAGCGACAAGCATTGGGGCGATTTCTGTCGGCGCTCGGCCACGCCGAATGGAAGGAAGATCCGCGTTTCAAGGACTTCGGCGGGCGCCGCAAGAACAGCCGCGAGATGACGCGACTGATCGACGCGGCGATCGCATCGGGGACTAGGGCGGAGTGGGCACCCATCTTCGATCATCACAAATTGATTTGGGCGCCCGTCCAGACCGAGGATGAAGTGATGCGCGATGCACAGGCCGAAGCGGTCGGAGCGTTCGTGGACATCGAGCATCCGGACATTCCTGGATGCCGCATCATCAATAGCCCGGTCGAATTCGGCAGCGACGGGCATCAGGCGTATCGGCACGCGCCGGAGTTGGGCGCACATACGGAGGAGGTCGCGCTCGAGGCTGGCCTGACTTGGGAGGAAATCGCGAAGTTGAAGGATACCGGGATTATCGGGTAGCGGTGAAAGGGGTGCCTAATCCGTAATCAGCCAAAAAAGCCAGCATTTATAAGCGCTTTCTGGATGGACATCATCGCAAATTGACCTGACTGGACGGGGGCCAATAAAATCTTATCCATCCGACCGGAGGTCCCTTCCAGCCGTGCGAATGGTAGTTCCGCCTGTAGCTTTTCGTCGAGAAATCGACCGCAATCTATCAGATTTTTTTCGGACTCATCGTCCGATGTCTTTCAAACGCGCCATCTCGGGTTTTTGCCGCTACTACCGCATCAGCCTGCCGCGCATCGAATGGTACGAGTACATCGATTACGGCAAGACCGCGGGCAAGACTTACGAAGACGGCCGCATCCATCTCATCCATCCCGAGAACTGGAAGCGATGCCGCATCCACAAGAGCGAGCGGATGTGGATCCAAACCCTCTATCATGAGATGGGCCACTTCCTGTTCTGGACCGATGCCGAGCGCAAGGCCGACGCCTTCCAACGCCGCATGGTGCTGGGGCTTCGCGCGCAGGCGCGCCGAGCGGCCAAGCCTTCGCGCACGTCGCGGCGCGGACTTCCGACGCGTCGTAGAGCTGCGGCGCGAGGACGCGCGGACATCGTGACGGCCCAGGGACGTTGCAATCCGCGCAGCATTCGAGCCACCGCGCGTCGTAAACGAAGTCGCCCGGCCTCGCGAGCGCGCCGCGCATAATCTTCAAGAAGACGTGCTATCGTAACGGCGATGGCGAACAAGCCTAACGTCGAAAATCGATGGTGGGTCGAGACGGCTCATAAGAAGCCGCGCCGGGAGCAGCAGAAATCCGAACAGGAGATGCCGCAGCTTCCGATCGCGATGAGTTTCTATACCGTCGCGCGCGACTATGATCAGGATCGCGCCAAGGACGACCTCACGGACAACAACCTGCGAATCGCGCGCGCCGCCAATCCTCCGCAGGGCGACTGGGTCTATGTTCCATTTACCGATGATCACTACCCGCCGAACAACATCAAGCGGCTAAAAGATGAGTTCCGCCTGCCGCGGGAGGCCCGCGGTATCGTCATCGATCACGGCCGCTTGGTGCGGCTGCTGATTTGCGGCCCCGAGCTCGAAGATTGGATGCTCGACATCACGCTCAGCGACGAGCCTTCCGTTGACGTCTACGTGTGGGGCACGATGTATCGGGAGCGGCTATTCCGTCGCGCCGAAGAAGCATTGCGGCAAGCGCGCCGATGGGCGATCAATTTGCTGCAATATCCGCCTACTCGCGACGAACCCTTTCGCGGCGCGCTGCTGTAGAGCGCTCTCAATCCAATTCGAATGGGACGACTTTGCCCTTCATCAGGCCGCGGCCGGCGCGGGTGCGGCGCGCCTTGATCTGATCGATGAGGCCGCGCTCATCAAGGACCGGATCCTCAAGCAGCGTCGTGACGCATCCGATCGACCCCGCCGAATGCGAATCGGAGCCCGCGACCTCGGCCTTGCCTATGATGCGCGCGACCTTCAACGCGAACTGGTTCTCGTCCTCGGAGCAAGCGCCATTGAGCACCTCGATCGCATCGACCATCGCGAAGATAGGCAGCTTGGCGGCACGCTCCGGATGGTTCTCATCGATCGGTTCATGATCGGGATTGATGAACGAGAAACGCGGGTCGAGCTTGTAGCGAAACGGATGGTTCGCGATGAGGATGCCGCCCTCGGCATCGACCACCTTGCGCAACTCGGCCAGTTTGTAGATGCCGCCGACGTAGCGCGAAAGTCCGAACACGCCGATATGACCCATGTCGGTGGTCACTTCCATTCCTCGGAGGAACTTCGGCCCGTGGTCATCAAGCAGTTCCGGCATCTCGCGGAATTCCCACATCGTGTCGTGCTCGGTGATACATACCGCGCCGATACCGAGATCCTTCGCGCGCGCGATGAGATCCTTTGGCGCGAGGTTGGAATCGGAGCTGCCCCGATTGGTGTGGAGATGAACGTCGGCGGTGAAGTAGGGCCCGGCGCTGCGGTGCCCGCTTCGAGGGTCAGGCATTAGAAGGCTCTACTTCGGCGGTGTGCTCGACAGCGTTATGGTCTTCATCTTGTCGCCTTTCTTAATCTTATCGACCACGTCCATGTCGGAAATGACAGCGCCGAAAATCGTGTAATCGCCATCCAGGCCCGGTTGCGGCTCCAGACAGATGTAAAACTGACTGCCGCTGCTGGCGCGCTGCGGATTGACCTGATCGCCGGTGCGCGCGGTGGCGACACTGCCGCGCAGATGGTGCTCCTTCTTGTCGATCTCGGCAGCCACGGTGTAGCCGGGACCGCCGGTGCCGGTACCATCGGGATCGCCGCCCTGCACCACGAAGTCGGGGACCACACGATGAAACGTCAGTCCGTTGTAGAAACCCTTCTTGGCGAGAGTTTCGAAATTGTCCACAGTCTTGGGAGCGACCGCGGGATAAAGCTCGATCACCACGGTGCCGCGGTCGGTATCGATAATCGCGTAATGGCCGGTGTTGCGCACGGGAACTCCATTAGATTCGGCTTGCGAAGCGGTTCGTTTATATCCGGCTTCGAGCGTATCATGCCTGGGTTTGGCGTTCGGCCTTACTTCGGCGGTGTGCTCGACAGTGTTATGGTCTTCATCTTGTCGCCCTTCTGGATCTGATCGACCACGTCCATGCCGGAAATGACGCCGCCGAAAACTGTGTACTGGCCATCGAGGGCGGGTTGCGGCTCGAGACAGATGTAGAACTGGCTGCCGCTCGAATCGCGCTTCGGATTGACGTCATCGCCGAGGCGTGCGGTCGCGACGCTGCCCCGCAGATGCTTTTCGCCGATTTCAGCAGGCACGGTGTAGCCGGGACCGCCGGTGCCGGTACCATCGGGATCGCCGCCCTGCACCACGAAGTCGGGGACCACACGATGAAACGTCAGTCCGTTATAGAAACCCTTCTTGGTCAGGGTTTCAAAATTGGCCACGGTTTTTGGTGCGGACTGCGGGTAAAGCTCGATCACCACAGTGCCGCGGTCGGTATCGATAATCGCGTAATGGCCGGTATTGCGGACCGGAACTCCATCCAGTTTGGCTTGACATGAAGAAGCCGTCGCGACGAGAAGCGCGAAGGCCAGAGCGAGACATAATGACGGCGTTTTTCTATTCATCGGTATGCCGCTGCATTCGCGGCCTTCATTGAACTATTTGACCGCGTCCGCTTGCGCAAGTCCCAAGCGATCATGCGCCGGTGATGGGTTTCTCCGGCTCGCCAGCGCAGTAGGCACATCGGCAGAGCGAGCGAAGATCGCCGGCGGTGTACAGCGTTTCATGCCCATCGACCCACGCGATGAAGACGCCGCTCTCACCCAGCCGCGAGAACTGGCGCAAGCGCTGACTCGCCTCGGGAATCGCGCCTTTGACGTAGCCCTTGCAGACGTTGCATGGGCACGCGCGACGGAGACCCTCGAGCGGAAAGATGCTGTCGTGGCCATCGTTCCACACGATGCCGATCGCATAGCGGCCGACTTCCTGCAGCGTTTTGATGACCGGTCTCTTTGACTTCACAAGTGCCATGGGTGCAGTCTCGAAAAGTATATCACGGGCGAGCATTTCCATAGTCGCGCGGCTCAACGGAGATTCGCAATATCGCAACAAATGCCGCCCGGCGATTTCGCGCATTATCAATCGATCAAAGTGGGGACGGCGCCGTTCGGCACTGGGGTCTGCATGATGGCGCGCTCGGAAGCACTGTCATCCTAAAGGGCCTAACGACCTAGCCAGAGTCGGACAAACGTTTTACGAAATCGGATCGACCGCGATAGACTCTCGTCGAACTCGCTAGATGTGCGAACACGGAGGCCCAAGTGGCTACCAAGAAAGTTGTGGTTCTCCCCGGAGATGATGCGGCGCCGGAAGCGGTCGGCGCGACCATGGATGTCCTGCGCGCGATGAAACTCGACATCGAGTACATCGAGTTTCCGACTGGCGAGCATTGGGTACGCAAGGAGACCGAGGCCAAGGCGCGCGAGGCCATCGATCATTCGGACTCGACGCTGTTCGGCTCGACCTCGGGCAAGACCACCTCGATTACCTACTTGCGATGGGGCAAGCAGACCTTCGCGAACGTTCGGCCCTGCCGCTATCTCAAGGGCTTTCGCAGTCCGCTGAAAAATCCCGATGGCATCGACTACGTCATCGTGCGCGAGAACCTCGAGGACGCGTATCTGGGACTGGAAGGTCCGCTGGAACAGCTTGCGCCGGTGAAGCCCTTTAGCCGAATTCTGCGCGCACCAATCGACACCTCGGCGGCCGGCCGCTATTCGATCAAAGTGATCACCGAAAAGAACACGCGCCAGGTCGCGCGGTTTGCATGCGAACTGGCGATGAAGCGCAAGCGCGCGGGTGGCAAAGGAAAAATCACCTGCACCTCGAAATACAACATGCTGCGCGAGGCCGACGAATATTTTCGCGGCCTCTGCGAGGAAACTGCAAAGTCATATCCGGAACTCAAGTACGAGAATTTCATCGTCGATGATTTCGCGCGCCGCATCGTCCAGTCGCCGCACGAACTCGATGTTGTGGTGATGCCGAATCTCTACGGCGACATCCTTTCCGATGCCGCGGCGGGCACCATCGGTGGGCTCGGCGTCGCGCCCAGCGGATGCTACGGAGACGGCTACGCGTACTTCGAATCGGTCCACGGCACCGCGCCCGACATAATGGGGCAGCACATCATTAATCCCACGGCGACGATGCTGTCGGCGGCGATGATGCTGGAGTACCTCGGCTTTGGTGAAGCGTCGAAGCGCTTCGACAACGCGGTGCGCAAGGTCTATGCGGAAGGTCGCGTGTTGACTCCGGATCAGGGTGGGAGCGCGAAGACGGGCGACTTCGCGCGCGCGGTCATCACAAATCTTTAGGCGAATCTTTAGCTGGCGAATCTTTAGTCGGACGGTTCCGTGGGCGCGCCCACCAGAACGCATCGCACAGCGTGCCGCACGCCGGGATGTAGGCGGTAGGCGGTTCCACGGGAGATTGCGGCGAAGCTTTTGTGCTCGCGCTGATCTCGTCGGTAGGTTCGTCCTCGCGCCGCATCACTGGCCGGATCATAGATGAAGCGCGCTGCGCGCACCAATCATATGCCTTGCCTAATAAAAGCGTGGCTCTCCCTCGGGGCGCGTCTTCCAGCGTCGATGAATCCAGTTCCAGTGATCGGGGTGGCGCCGGATCATCGTCTCGATCGCGGCCGTCATGCGTTGGGTGTTGTCGCGCACGCACTCCTCGCGGTCGCGCGATATTGCCAGCTCCAGCATCGGCAGTACCGTGATCCGATGGCGCGCGGTATCGCCCTCGCGCACCATGAACGCCGGCACCACCGGCGCGCGCGTCGCCATCGCGATTCGTGCGACGCCGTCGCTGGTGCAGGCGTTCTTGCCGAAGAAGTCCACGAATACTCCGTCGCGCACATCGAGGTCGAGCGCCACGGCGACATGGTATTTCCGGCGCAGGTACTTCACCAACGCGAGACCCGCTTGCTTCCGCTCGATAATCTCGGCGCCGAAGCTCGTGCGGAGCCGGCGAATATCGCGATCGATCGCGGGATTGCGGTTGGGCCGATGAATCATCGCGAGCGGGTAACCATAGATCGAATGCGCGAGCGGGAGCAGCTCGAAATTTCCATAGTGCGCGGTCAGGATGATCGCGCCGCGCTTTTCGGCGATCAGAAGAGCCTGGCGGAGATTTTCAACTCCGTCGTAGGTAACGAACTCTTCGATGTTGTCACGATTGAGCACGCGGGAATGCGGCCACTCCGCGATGATACGGCCCCAGTTGCGATACATATCCGTGAGGATTTTCAGCCGTGCGTCGGGAGCGAGGGCCGGAAATGCAATCTCCAGATTTGTGATCCCGATGGGACGATTGCCGGCATCGAGCCGCATGATCATCGACCCAAGCGAAGCGCCGACTTTGAGTGCGCGCTGAAGCGGCATCGCAGCGAACATCCGCACCAGCGCCGCGACGGGAAGATATTCCAGATTGGCGCGAAGTCCGCCTATTTGACGCGCCATCGCATCGCGCCCTGGTGAAACCGGCGATATGCGACGCATATCGCCGGCCGATGTTTGTATCCTGAGCCGCGCGAGTGCGCGAACGAGGTCATCGCTATGGCGATCCGGGCGCCGCCGGTGACGTCGACACCGAGGGGTCAGGCGCGGCGACATCCGGATTCGAAGTTATCGGGGCGGTCGGATCCGCAGATGCGACTGACGGCGCTGCACTCGCGTCGCCGGGGCGCGTGCTCGCGACCGGAGCCGGCGGCGTCAGCCCCGGAGAGCCCGAGGATGACGAGGGCGCGGGAATCTCTTCGGTATTGAACGGCGTGGCCTTGTCGCCTTCGGGCGTCGCGCCGGGCGGCGGCGCAGCGACCGGACTATTGTTCTGCATGTTCAAATCGGCCGCGGGCGGCACCGATACCGAAAACGACGGATCATACATCGATCGAATCGAACTGGCGGGCATATCGCGCATTTCGCGCGGGCCCAGCGAGTTGACGAATCGGGCTCGTTGGTCGAGCGCGAGCGAACGCAGGTCGGTCTTGTTGCGCACCACGTGCGGGGTCAGGAAGACCAGCAGATTGTCCTTCATCTTGTCGCTGGAGGTATCAGAGAAGAGGTTTCCCAACACGGGTACGTCCGATATCCACGGAATGCCTTGGCGCGTATAAGAATCATTGTTCGACATCAGCCCGCCGATAACCGCGGTGCGATGATTCTGCACCAGCACGGTAGTTGATGCGGATCGAATCGTGGTGGTCGGTCCATTGGCGTTGTTGGCCGTGCTTGCCACTACGTTCGAAACTTCTTCATAGAGATCCAGGTGCACGTAGTCACCGTCCGAGACCTGCGGCACGATGTCCAGGGTGATCCCGACATTCTGGCGCTCGACGCTGTTGAATATCTGCCCGGGCAGTCCGGCATTGGCCGACGACGATCCGACGAAGGGCAGGTTCTCTCCCACGATGATGGTCGCTTCCTCGTTGTCGGCAGTCAGCAGCGTAGGTGCCGAGAGCACGTTGGAATGCGTGTCCATTTCAAGCGCTGTTATCAGAGCTACATCGCACGGTAGGGACATCGACGATGCGGTTGTCGTGCCGGTGGTTACACCACTCACCGCGGCCGCGGCGGCAGTGGGAATCGTACACATGGCGCCCGATGCCAAGCCGAGTCCCAGCCCGGTTACTCCAAGCGGATTGCCCAATACGTTTTGAAGCTGGCCGAAATCGACGGTTCCCAGGCCCAGCAGGCTATTCGAAATCGCTGTCGATGCCTGAAGACTCACCCCCATGTCCCGGGATCGCTCTGCGCTCACCTCGACGATGATCGCCTGGACGAATACCTGAGTGCGCGGGACGTCGAGTTCGGCGATGATGTTGCTCAGGACTTCCCAGTCTTGCGGCGCCGCGCTGATCACCAGTGAATTGGTTGCCGGATCGGCCGTCAGCTTGACCGGTCGGCTGAATTCGGTGGACCCTCCGGCTCCCCCGCCCATACCGCCCATGCCTCCGCCGATACCGCCACTGGCAGCGCCCATACCTCCGCTGCGTCCACTCGAGCCGTAAGAACTTCCACTCCCGAAGCTGCTGCCGCCCATCAGTCCGCCGCCCATCATGCTACCGCCGCCGAAGCCGCTGGACCCTCCGATACCCCCGAAACTGCTCCCGCCGCCATATCCGCCACCCAACCCGCCGAAGCCGCCTCCACCGCCACCGAAGCCGGAGTTCATCCCACCACCGAAGCCGCTACTGCGTCCGAGCGAACCCTTGCCCGTGGTCGGCGAGAGGCTGCCGACGCCGCCTCCGCCGCCGAGCAGTCCGCCCAAGACCTGGACCATTTCGGACACCGCCGCGTTCTTGAGCCGATACACATGGATCCGATGCATGGAATCCGGCGAGCGGATATCCAGCTTCTGGACCAACTCTCGAATCTGCTTCATCTGCAACGGTCCGCCCGCTGCAATGATCGAATTGGTGCGCTCGTCGGGCAGTACCTTGAACTGACTGATACTAGGTGCCTGGGCCGAGGGCGCCACCACACCTTGTCCGGGTGCGCCGGGACGGTTCTTGGAGCTGGAGCCGCCGAGCAACTCGTCGATCTCGGGAGCCAGTTCATCGGCGAACGCGTAATGCAATGGCATCAACTCGACGCTTTGGCGCTGACCTTCGACATCGAGGCTGCCGATTATTTTCAGCAGCCGCTGCACGTTGTAGGCATCGTCGGTGATGATGATCGTGTTGTCATCGGGAAATGCCGCGACCAGTCCGTCATGCGAGATCATGGGCTGGATAACAGAGACCATCGAGCTGGCATCGACATTGCGCAGCTTTACCAGCCGCGTCACGTACTCGTCGCCATTCTGCTCGAACGGCTGTTGCGATTCGGTCACTGGCGCGGCCTGGCGCACATTGCGCGAGGGAATGATCTTGATGACCTTGCCGGCCGTCTCGGTGGTGAATCCTTTGAGCTGCAGCACCGATTGAAAAATCTGATAGGCCTGCTCGGGCGTAACCTTGGAGGGAGAAATGATCGTGACCTTGCCGCGAACGCTCTCGTCGACGAGGAAATTCTTGCCGGTGATTTCGCTGATGAGCTTGGCCAGCGCGGGAATGTCCACGTTCTGGTAGTTCATCGTGATTTCGGTTTCGGGCGCACGTCCGCTGCCGGTGGTGCGAGTCGCGGCCCACACCGGAACCGTAATTGCCGAGCACAGCCAGAACACGAAAGCGCCACTTAGGGGCGCGCTAAAACGGCGCATCATCTACATGACCCCCATAGAAAAAAGAGGTTGCCGCGAAGCTTATAGAGAACCTCACGTAGGGACAACTGCGCGAGACCGAATCCCGGTCTCGATCTGACCCGAAGAATAGGCTCCCCAGCACGACATGCCAAAAAAAGCGCATCATCTAGTGGTCGATCCCATACTTAGCCCCTAACACCCCGAGTGTTGAAGTCTCCAACGGAGGACGTGCAACCTCGCCAAAAGTCGCGGTGAGGCCGAAAAGTTATTCGTGGCCAAATGAATGAGCTTTATGACAAAGGGATTCCATTTCTTTCAATTGAGAGCCCTGATTGACGCTTGCTCGAATGACACGGCTGTGGTTGCAGCATCGCGTCGTGGCGTTGCAAATACCCTATCGCTCAGAAAGCATAGTCGCGGCCACTCTCGATGCGCTTCGAATACCTCATAGGAATCCGTTACCTGCGTGCACGCCGGCGCGAGCGCTTCGTTTCGATCATCGCCGTCATTTCACTCGCCGGCGTGACGCTCGGGACCTTCGCGCTGACCGTCGCGCTGTCGATGATGAGCGGATTCCAGGTTGATTTGCGCCAGCGTTTACTCTCTTTCACGCCACAAATCGTGGTCGAACGCACTGATGGGCAGGTCTGGAATCCGGCGGCGTTACAGAGCCAAATCGCCGCGATGCCGGGGGTTGTTGCGGTCACGCCATTCGTCACCTCGCAAGTGATGGCGGTGGGATCGACGCCCAATGGCGCGCCATCGTATATGGCGGGCGGGATGCTGCGCGGCGTCATCGCGAAGGACAATCCGGTCCTGACCGAATTGCAGTCGACGCTCGAGGCCGGAACCGTTGCTTCGCTCGCCGAGACCCATCCAGTCGAGGTAACCGAGAATGGCGTCAAACGCACCGTCGATTTGCCCGGCGCGATCGTAGGCCGCACCCTCGCGCTCGATCTCGGTGCGGCGCGCCTCGGCGATACCATCACACTGATTTCGCCGGCGAGCCTCGCGGGCGCGGCGGGCGGCCCGCGCCTCAAGCGCTTCGTCATCAGCGGATTCTTTTACTCCGGTATGTACGATTTCGATTCGACCCTGGTGTTCGTCGACCTCAAGGCGGGACGCGCGCTGCTCGCCGACGATCCGCAGCTCGAATCGGGTCTCGAAGCGCGGGTGAAAGATATATTCGACGCGCCTGCGGTCGCGGCCAAAATCCGAACGCTAGCCGGAAGCGGTTTCACGATAAAGGATTGGACCCAGGAGAATGCGCCGCTGTTTTCTGCGTTACAACTGGAGAAATTTACCTACTTCCTGGTTCTGATGCTGATCGTGCTGGTCGCGGCCTTCAACATCATCGCGACACTTGTGATGGTGGTGATGGAGCGGCGCAAGGAAATTGCGATTCTGCGCGCGATGGGCGCGCGTGCAGGTTCGGTGGCCGCGATTTTTCTTACCGAGGGCGCGGTTCTCGGCGTGGTCGGCACGGTGCTTGGAACCGGCGCCGGGTTTGTGACTTCATGGGCGGTTGGCAAGTGGCATCTAATAAAGTTGCCCGCCGATATGTTCATCATCAGCTATGTTCCGGTGCGTATTTATCCGCTCAATTTCGTGATGGTCGCAGCCGCATCGATTCTCCTGTGCGTGGTGGCGACTCTCTATCCCGCGCTGAAAGCCCGCTCGCTCTCGCCGGTCGAGGTGATTCGCTATGAGTGACGCCGCCGCAATCGCGGAGCCGCGAACCGCAACCGGTCCGTTGATTGCCGCCACCGGCATTTCCAAGAGCTTCCACGACGTCGACCGCGAAATCCAGGTGCTTCAGGATCTCTCTTTCATCGTGCAGCCGGGCGAGTTAATCGCCATCGTCGGGCAATCGGGCACCGGCAAATCGACCCTGCTGAATATCCTCGGCAGCCTCGAGCGGCCGAGCAGCGGCACGGTGTTGTTCGAGGGACAGGATCTATTCGCCCTCGACGATCGGGCGCTGGCGGACTTTCGCAATCGCAAACTCGGCTTCGTTTTCCAGTTCCATTACCTGCTCGCGGATTTTAACGCGCTGGAAAACGTCATGATGCCGGCGCTGATTGCGCGATTGCCGGAACGCGAAGCGCGCGAGCGGGCCGAGCGAGTCCTTGCGATGGTGGGGCTGCGCGATAAACTTCATCGACGGCCCGCCGAACTGTCCGGCGGAGAACAGCAGCGCGTCGCGGTGGCGCGCGCGGTGGTGCAGAGTCCCCGCCTGGTGCTGGCGGATGAGCCGACCGGCAATCTCGATCCGCATACGGCCGATGAGGTGCACGAGCTTTTTCACAAACTTAATCGCGAGCTTGATGTCACCCTGATCGTCGCAACCCATAACGAGCGCCTGACCCGCAGCATGGGGCGCGCGCTGCGCCTGCGCGACGGCAGATTGTTCGACGAGCCGCGCAACTGAAGCGCCTGCGCAGCGTAATGTATCGCGTGCCGGGGGTTTCAGGTTTACATCGACGGGATGATTGGTTAGGTTGGCGTGCGTTTGGATGGATCCTGGTGGCAATCGCTAAATGTTACGCGCGGTGGCTCTGCGCGCTCGGAGTACTGTTATCGCTGTGGTTGCCCATCGGCGCCGTACCGGCGCGCGCGCAAACCAATCCCATAATCAACGATATCCAGATCGAAGGTAACCAGCGCGTCGAAGCCGACGCGATTCGGCTCCACATAAGCCAACGCACCGGCGAACCGCTCAATCGAGACGCGGTCAGCAACGACATCAAGTCGATTTACCAGATGGGCTTTTTTCAGAATGTCACCGCCGATACGCGCTATCAGAAGGGTCGCGAAGTCCTCGTCTACCGGGTCACCGAGCGGCCGCAGATCACCGACGTCAAGATCGTCGGGATGAAAGCGATCCGTTCTACGGATGATGCGATCGTCGCCGCGATGAAGGTGCATCCCGGATCGATCATGGATCCGGCGCGCGTCAATGAAACGAAGAAAGGAATCAAGGACGCGTACGAGGCCAAGGGCTATTCCGACGCCCGGGTCGAGTATCGTGAGGATCTCGGCCCCGACAATACCGAGGTCGGCATCTTCGATGTCACCGAAGGTCCGAAGACCTATATCACCGAGGTCGATTTTACCGGCAATCACGTATTCTCCGCACGCGAATTGCGCGCACAGATGGACACTGGCACGCATATCCCGCTGATCAGCTTGATCACCAACGTGGGCGTGCTCGACAAAAAAAGCTTGATGAGGACGTCAATCGCATCGCGGCCTTTTATTACGATCACGGCTACCTCAACGTCCATGTCGGCCAGCCCAACGTCATCCGCACTCCAAAGGGCCTCAAGATTGTGGTGCCGATCGATGAAGGTCCGATCTACAAGGTCGGCAGCGTCGATTTGTCGGGCGACCTGAAATACCCGCGCAGCGAACTGACGCCTCTCGTCACCATCAAGCCGGGCTCCGAGTTCAGAGGATCGGCCCTGCAGCACGATGTTCTGACCCTTTCGGATTTCTATTCCGATCGCGGCTATGCGTTCGTCAATGTCGACACCAAGACGTCGCTCGAGCCCCTGGCGCGAAAAGTCAACATCATTTTCAGCATCACGCCGGGCCACGAGGTTCTGGTCAACCGGATCAACATCAACGGCAACACCAAGACTTCCGACAAGGTCATCCGCCGCGAGATGCAGGTGCAGGAGCAGGAGCCCTATTCGGCGACCGCAATTCGCGACTCCAAGCGCCGGCTCGATCAACTCGGTTTTTTCAGCACCACCCGCATCGCGACCGAGCCGTCGACGCAGCCCGACAAGGTCGATCTCAACGTAAATGTCACCGAGCAAAACACCGCATCGTTTCAGGTCGCCGGCGGCTTCGACAGCTATCAGTCGGTGTTCGGCCACTTCCAGCTCGGCAATACCAATCTCTTCGGGGGCGGCGAGGCGGTGCTGCTGAGTGCGCAGGTTGGCTTCCTGTTCCAAAATTATACTGCCAGTTATACCGAGCCGTGGTTCCTCGATATTCCATTGGCGGTGTCGTTATCGGTATTCGACAGCAAGACGGACCTGTTCACTTTCCATCAGAATGCGGCCGGCGGCGCGATCAACAGCAGCTACCCGCTGGTGGAATTGGGCTTCAAGAATATCGGCCCCTTCTCGCTGAAAGATATCCGCGCGGGATTGGGCTACCAATTCGAAAGCGTCGGCATCGGTGGGCTGTCGCCCTTCACCACCTTCCAGATCGCACGGTTTAAAGGCTACACGAAGGTTTCCGAGTTGATGCCGAGCATCCGGCGCGCCACGGTGGACAATCCCATCGATCCGCGCAGCGGCTCGATCGAAAGTCTAAATCTCGAGCTAGCGGGTGTCGGGCCCGGCACCGCATTCGTCAAGGCGTTGGCGCATTGGCGCTTCTTCTACACCTTCATCCACAGCCCTACCTTCGGGCAGTGGGTTTTCTCGCCTGGCGTGACCTATGGCATCGGGACCACGCTGTCCAATGGACTCGGTGGAGAACTTCCACTCTACGAGCGATTCTTTCCGGGCGGCGTCGGCGGCTCAGGCGATGTTCGCGGCTATCAGCTGTATTCCTTGGGACCCAACGTGCTGCTCCTTAATCCAGCCGGCAACCCGCTGCAAATCGAGAACATCGGTGGGAGCAAGGAGTTGCTGCTCGATGGCGAAATCACCTTCCCGATTCTCTCCGGACTGGGAATCCGCGGGGTGATCTTCGCCGATGCGGGCCAGGCGTATCGATTAACCGACAACATCACTATCGATTCGTTGCAAGCGGCTTACGGTATAGGAATCCGATGGCGCTCGCCGTTCGGGCCGATCGCGCTGGATATTGCGCGCCCAATCAATCCGCGTCCGCAAGATATGAGCAACGTCTTCGAATTCGGTGGCGGGGCGCCCCTATAGCGCATGGCCCGCGAAATTGGCTTAAATACAGCCCGACACTTACGCATTCAGACAGCGCAGGCGCCACTCGCCTCGGAGTCCTTGCTCAGGCGCGCGTTGCTATGATTTGTCGCACGGAGGATTCCAATTCAGATGAGAAACCGGTTGATGGCCGCGGCGTTGCTGGCATTGTTAGCCGCCACTCCAGCGCGCGCCGATGTAAGGCTCGCCTATGTCGACGTTCAGCGCGCGCTCAATGAATGCGAAGCCGGCAAGAAAGCCAAGGCCGAGTTTCGCGTCAAGGTCGAAGGCGTCGAACAAAGACTTCAGGGCGAACAAAATGAGATCCAAAACCTCAAAGACAGGCTTGAAAAGAAAGGCATGCTGATGAAACCGGAGGAGCGTCAAACCCTCCAGGATGAGTACGTCAACAAGGCCAAAAACTTCGAGCGCAACTTCAAGGACTCCAAAGACGATCTGGAGCGCAAGGATCAGGAAATGACCGGCATGATCATCCATGATCTCGCCGAGGTCATTCGCGATATCGGTGAGAAGAACGGCTACACCATGGTTATGGAAAAGGGCCAGATCCTGTGGGGCATCTCCAGCATCGATATCACGGATCAGGTCATCCGCACCTACAACGGCATGCACGTCAAGATCGGCAGTCTGGGCGGAGGTCCCGCTGCCGTCGCGAACACCAGCGTCAGCGGTGATGATGACAGCGACAACGCGCAAAGTGCCGGCGCGTCGGCGCCGGGCGACTTCGGCTCGGCTGCCGCGAAGCATTCGTCGATCTCCAAATAAGGCGCATCGCGCGGGAGAATTTTGGCCGACGATAGGCATCACGAACTCGATCGATTTCTACGGCTGCTGCCGCATCGGTATCCCTTTCTGATGGTGGATCGGGTGGTGGAAGTCGCCGGCGGCAAGGCGCGCACGATCAAGAACGTGACTCACAACGAACCGTTCTTCGTCGGCCATTTTCCCGGCCATCCTGTTATGCCGGGCGTGCTGATAATCGAAGCGCTCGCGCAATCCGCCGCAGTCCTCGCGCTGGCTGAACTCAAGGCCGAGAACCAGCGCATGTTCGTGCTGACGGGCGTCGAGAAAGCGCGCTTCCGCAGACCCGTCGTTCCCGGCGATCAGACTCGACATGGAAGTCACCGTCCTGCGCAATCGCGGTCCGCTCTGGAAAATGCGCGCGGAGGCTCGGGTCGATGGCGAGATCGCGGTCGAGGCCGAATTGTCCGCGATGGAAGTTGCCGAGGAGAAACTGTCATAGCAGGCAAGATTCATCCTTCGGCGGTGATCGATAGCCGCGCGGAACTCGACACCTCGGTCGAAGTCGGCCCCGGCGCTGTAATCGGACCGAATGTAAAAATCGGCGCCAACACCGTCGTTGGTCCGTATGCGGTAATCGAAAGCAACACCACGATCGGCGCCCGCAATCACATCTTCCAGTTCGCGTCGATTGGCGCCGAGCCGCAGGATTTGAAGTTCAAGGGCGAGCCATCAGTGGTCGAAATCGGCGACGACAACCTGATCCGCGAATTCTGCACCATTCATCGCGGGACCGAAGGCGGCGGTATGATCACGCGGATCGGCAACCACGTGCTCGCGATGAACTACGTGCACGTCGCCCACGATTGCATCATCGGTGACCATTGCATTCTCGCCAATTCGACCGAACTCGCCGGCCATATCGTGTTTGAGGATCACGTTCGCGCGATGGGCGGCGTCCTCATTCAGCAGTTCACGAAGATGGGCTCATACTGCATGCTTGCGGCCGGGGCGCGCGTCGAGCTCGATGTGCCTCCGTACGCGATCGCCTCAGGAGATCGTGCGCGTCTGGTGGGCGTCCATGAAATCGGACTTCAGCGCGGCGGCTTCAGTCCCGAAAAGATCAATGCTCATCAAGAACGCCATCCGCAAGCTGTTTTTTTCCAAACTCACGCGCGAAGAAGCGATGAAGGAAGTTCTCGCCGAGTATTGCGGAGTTCCCGAAGTGGATCGGCTGCGTCGGGTTCATCCAGAATTCGAAGCGCGGCGTCGTCGGGCGCGAGCGTGATTAGCCTCGGCCTTATCGCGGGCAACGGGAGCTTCCCACTCGAAGTTGCCATCGCCGCCCGCCGCCGTGGAATCAAGCTGATCGCGCTGGCTCATCAGGGCGAGACGAATCCGGAACTCGAGGCGCAGGTCGATCAGCTCACGTGGATCAAGGTTGGCGAGCTGCAGAAAATCATCGATGTACTGAAGAACGCGGACGTGAAGCAGGCCGCGATGGCGGGGGGAATCTCGCGCGCGCGGCTCTCCACTTCGTTCATGCCGGACCAACGCGCGATGACGATGCTCGCCTCGATCGCGCGCTGGAGCGACGACGCGGTGCTGCGCGCCATCGCGCGCGAAATCGAATCCGAAGGAATTCCGGTCATCGATCCGGTCCCGCTGATGGACGACGCGATCGCGAAGCCGGGCCTGATGGCCGGCCCGCAGCCGGACGAAAAAAAACTGTGCGATCTCGACCTCGCGTTCAACGTCGCGCGCAGCCTTGGCGCTTTCGATATCGGGCAGAGCGTCGCGGTGCGCGGCGGCGTCGTTTATTCGGTCGAAGCGGTGGAGGGGACAGATGCGGCATTGCGGCGTGCGGCCGCGATTTCCGGCAAAGGACTGGTAATCGCGAAAGTGGCGAAGCCCGGGCAGGACTTGCGCTTCGATCGCCCCGCCATCGGTCCCGCAACGATCGAAATGATGGCGGAGATCGGCGCCGCGATGATCGGCATCGAAGCCGGCAAATGTCTGCTGCTCGAACGCGAGCGCACCCTCGCGACGGCGCAATCTTCCAAACTGGCGGTGTACGGGCATGAGTGAGATTCGCGCTGCGGTGGTAGGTGCCGGCCGCCTCGGCAGCCTTCACGCCGCGAAGTATGCCGCGTCTGCGGGCATCAGGCTGGCATGCATCGTTGATATCGATGCGACTCGCGCGGCGCAGCTTGCGTCACAGTATGGCGCATCATCGGCAACTGACTATCGCGCGCTGGATCACCAGATCGATGTCGTTACCATCGCATCGCCAGGAGTCACGCACTTCGAAATCGCGTCGCACCTTTTGCGCGCCGGATGCGACGTGTTGCTGGAAAAACCGATGGCTGCCGCCGTCGAGGATGCGCGCGCTCTGACGACGCTGGCGGAGAGCAGCGATCGTATTTTGCAAATCGGCCATCTCGAACGATTCAACCCGGTGGTGAATCATCTGCGCTCCGTTCTCAGCGGTCCGCGTTTCGTCGAATGCCATCGCCTCGCGCCGTTCACCGAGCGCGGCACCGACGTCGATGTGGTGCTCGATCTGATGGTGCACGATCTCGATGTGCTGATGTCGCTGACGGGTGCCGACGCCACCTCGGTCGAGGCGCTCGGGGTCGCGGTGTTGACCGATCAGATCGACGTCGCCAACGCGCGCATCCGGTTCAGCAACGGTATGATTGCCAACATGAACACCAGCCGCGTGGCGCCACGGCGCGAGCGCAAGATTCGCTTCTTCCAGCACGACGCCTATATTTCCGTCGACTACGAGGCGCGGCGCATCCAGATTTACCGCAAGAGTCCGGCGCCCGCGGGCAGCACGTTTCCGGTTATCTCGGCCGAGCAAATCGATCTTGGCGAGGCTGACCCGCTCGCGGACGAGGTCGCATCGTTCCTCGCCTCGGTGCGTGATCGCAGCATACCCGCGGTGACGGCGCGCGACGGTCTGCGCGTGATTGAATTGATCGAACGAATTCGCATCTGCATGGAGCAGCCGTGATGGCAAGATTTTCATTCTGCCTCACCGCGATGTTGATGTTGCTGGTGATTGCCGGATGCCATAGCGACGAGGAAACCGGCTCATTTCCCGCCGCGAATAAAAACGATTGCCTTCCGAATCTCGCGTTGATCGATCAGAACGGCAAAAGCATCGAACTCAGTTCGCTCAAGGGCGAGTATGTGCTCATCAATTTCATTTATACGTCGTGCTCCGGGACCTGCCCGATGCTGACGTTGAAAATGTCGATGGTCGAGAAGAAGCTCGCGCCTGAACTCGGAAAGAAGGTGCGGCTCGTCTCGGTCACGCTGGATCCCGAACACGACAATTCCGCCGCGCTGCTCAAATATGCGAACGAGCACGGCGCGAACGCCGCCGACTGGATTTTTCTTACCGGCGCGCCCGCGCAGATTGATACCTATCTCGCGATATTCAACATCAAACGCATGCGCGCGTCCGATGGCTCAATCGATCACGTCACCACCAGTTTTCTGCTCGGCCCCGATGGCCACCAGATTCGCCAATACGATGGTATCGCGGTGACGCCGTCGACGATGGCTGACGACGTTGATCGCGCGATTTCCCAAGGCTGAATGATTCGCGCAATGAAATTCGCGCAGCGCGCGGCGCTGGCTCTGCTCGCCATCGAGATGTTCGCATCCCCGGTGCTTGCGCATTGTTTTCCGGATAGTTCGACACCATCAGCGGCTAGCTCGCTGACCACGCCTCCGTCGCACGTCCAGGTGCACTTCGACAATCCGTTCAACCCGGCGGGGACTTCGGTCCGCGTCCTGAATGGAGATGGCGATGTGGTTTCCGGTGTTGGCACTCCGGGCGCGGACGATCTCTCGCTGACGGTGCCGCTCAAGGAGCTTTCGCCCGGACAATACTTCGTAAAGTGGCGTGCCTTGTCGAAAGATGGCGACCACACGATGGGCGCGTACACCTTCACAGTCAAAGGCGGGCCTTAATGCCGTCACACGCGGGCAACCCTTTGGCGACCTTCAGCGCAATCCTCAGCGAGCATCCGCAGCGCAAGCGGCGAATCATGATCGTCGCGGGCGAGGCGTCCGGCGATCTTCACGGAGCGGACCTCGCGCGCCAGATCCTCGCGCTCGATCCGTCTTGCGAACTATTCGGGATCGCCGGCGCGCAAATGCGGGAAGCAGGTGTGCGTGCGAACGTGCGCATAGAGGACATCCATGGTCTCGGCTTGACCGAACTAATCGCGACAATCGGCCTGTCGCTGCGGACGATGCGCGATCTGCGCCGCATACTGCGCAGCGACAAACCCGACCTCGTGATCCTGATTGACTACGCGGAATTCAATCTCGTGCTTGCCGGTGTCGCCAAACGCGCCGGCGTGCCGGTGCTATATTACATAACGCCGCAGGTATGGGCATGGCGGCGTGGACGCATCCGGAAGATCGTCGAACGCGCGAACCGGCTCGCCGTCGTCCTACCATTTGAAAAAGAACTCTACGGATTGGCTGGCGATCGCGTGAGCTTCGTGGGACATCCGCTGCTCGATCGGGTCGCACCCGCGCAGGGGCGCGCCGAAACCCTCGCGCGCCACGACATCCCGCCGTATTCGAAGCTACTCGCGCTGCTGCCCGGCAGCCGCCGCGCCGAGGTGCGCTACATCCTGCCCCCGATGGTCGAAGCCGCGCGCACCCTCGCCGCCGATCATCGCCTCGTGCCGGTCATCGCGCTGGCGCCCACGCTCACCCCTGCGCAACTCGCGGAGCAGGCGCGAGTGGACTTGAGCGGCATCCGTATTATTCAGGGCGATACGTATAGTATCATTGCGGCCAGCGAGGCCGCGCTGGTGGCGTCGGGCACCGCGACGTTGGAAACCGCGCTGCTGGGCTGCCCGATGGTGATAGCCTACAAAGTGTCGCCACTGACCTACATATTGGGACGGATGCTGATTACCGGGGTCGACTTCATCGGAATGCCCAACATCCTTGCGGGGGAAAAAATTGTACCCGAACTCATCCAGGGCGAACTGACCGCGAACAACATTGTCCGCGCCGCTGAGCCGCTGCTGCACGATTCGATTCGCAAGGAGACCATCGCGAAGCTGAACTCTCTTCGAAGCCGCCTGGGCGCTCCCGGAGCCGCCGCGCGCGTCGCCGCACTGGCGCTGGCGATGATGCCATGACGCTGCTCACTCCGCTCAGCCGCCGCATCCTGGGATATCTGCGCGCCTACTCCTTCCCGTACATGGCGCTGCTGGTCGTCACGATGCTCGTGAGCAGCGCGACCGATGGCGCGATCCCGTTCATCATCAAGCACTTCATCGATCAGATATCGCATCTGAAAAGCGTTCAGGTGCTGCAGACCGTGTCGCTCGAGCTGGTCGGAGTGGTGGTGCTGCGCTCGCTCTCCGGCTTCGGCGAGGATTATTTGAGCGCATATATCGGACAGCACATCACGCTCGATATCCGTTCCGAGTTGAACCGCAAACTGCAGCGCATGCCGCTCTCATTTTTCAATCGCACTCCCAGCGGCATGATGATGTCGCGCGTGGTCAACGATGTTGGCGTGATCTCGAGTGGCATCACCGATGGCGCTTTTTCCGTGATCGGAGAAGGTGCGCGATTGATCGCGGTACTCGGCGCCGCGTTCTGGATCGATTGGAAACTCGCGCTGATCGCATTTGTCGTCTTCCCCTGCGCGGTCGGACCGGTGATGGCGTTTTCCCGCCGCATGCGCAAGATCACCCGCAAAGCGCAGAAGCAGATGAGCGGCATAACTTCGCTGCTGCAGGAGGCATATCAGGGCAATCGCGTCGTCAAGGCGTTCGGAATGGAAGAGTACGAACGCGAGCGCTTCGATGTGGAACTACGCCGACTGTTCAAGTTCTCAATGCGCGCCTCGGTCATCAAGGCGTCGACGGGACCGATGATCGAAGCGATGGCGGCTATCGCGTTTCTTATCGCGCTCTGGTATGGGACGGCATCAGTCATTCACGGCACGCGATCGATCGGGACCTTCGGCGCATTCCTCGCGGCAATGCTGATTGTCTACGAGCCGTTCAAGCGCCTCGCGCGCATCAACAATACCGTGCAGCAAAGCCTCGCCGCAGCCGAACGCGTATTCGACATGATGGATCAGGCGGTCGAGATTCATGACGACCCGAATGCCACCGCGCTCGGGCCGGGCAACCACGACATCCGGATGGAGCACGTCGGTTTTCGTTATGGAAAGGACTGGGTGCTGCGAGACATCAACCTCGATATTCCGGCAGGCAAGATGGTGGCGTTGGTAGGAATGAGCGGCGGCGGAAAATCGACGCTGGCCGATCTGATCCCGCGGTTTCATGACGTTCAGGAAGGCCGGATCACCGTCGACGGTATCGATGTGAAGGATCTCCGTCTCGAATCGCTGCGCGCGCAAATCGGCATCGTCACGCAGCACACGTTCCTGTTCAACGACACAATTCGCGCCAACATCGCATACGGCAGCCACTCGAAGACCACTGATCAAATCATTGCGGCGGCAACCGCGGCCAACGCACACGACTTCATTTCGCAGTTGCCGAAGGGCTACGACACGATGGTCGGCGAACTGGGGGTGCGGCTGTCGGGCGGCGAGCGGCAACGGATCGCGATCGCGCGCGCGCTGCTCAAGGACGCGCCGATTCTGATCCTCGACGAGGCGACTTCCTCGCTCGATTCGGAAGCGGAGCGCGCGGTGCAGGATGCGCTCGAGACGCTGATGCGCAATCGCACTACGCTGGTGATCGCGCATAGACTGTCGACGGTGCGCCGCGCCGATAAGATAATCGTGCTGGTGCGCGGCCGCATCCTCGAGGAGGGTACGCACGAGGAGTTGCTCGCGCGCGACCAGGAGTATCGCAAGTTGTACGATCTGCAATTCATGGCCGCATCGGACGGTGACGCCGTCGCGGTTGCGGCCAATTAATCGCTAGCGGAGACGGTTGCTGTGCTGCTCCACTCGCTTTACAACCTGGTCTGGTATCCGGCGCTGCCGTTTGCGCTGCTCGCATCCAACGGCGCCGATGCGCAAGGCTCGCGTGAGCGGCTCGGAATTGCAGCGCCGCGATCCGATAGCAGTGCGCTCAGGATTTGGGCGCACGCGTCTTCGGTTGGCGAGATCGAAGCCATCTACAGCGTGATGACGCGGCTGATGAGCGACGCTCCGGCGGCCTTTGTCGTCATCACGGCGATGACCACGGCCGGGCGCGATGTCGCGCGCAGGCGCATTCCGAAGGCCCGCGCACATCTGCTCGCGCCGCTCGACAATCCTTCGGCGGTGCGCGCGTTTATCCGCCGCGTGCGTCCCGATCTGGTGCTCATCGCGGAAACCGAACTGTGGCCAAACTATTTTTGGGAGACAAAACGGTTCGGTTCGAAAATCGCGATCATCAATGGAAGGATTTCCGAACGATCGATGGCGCGCTACCAGCGTCTTGGCAACCTTTTCAAACGCGCGATTCAATGCGCCGATCTCATCATGGCCCAGACCGCGCATGACGTGGATCGGTTCGCCGCGATGGGTGTCGCGCGAAGCCGTATCGTAGTGACCGGCAATACCAAGTTCGATCCCGACGCTGCTGCGGAGATGCCGCTGCGCCGCGAGTTGCAGGAATTTGCGGGCGAGCGGCCCATTTTTATCGCGGGCTCGACTGCGGCGGGCGAAGAGGAAATTATCCTCAATGCCTACCAGGAATTGCGCAAGGAGTTTCCGTCGCTCGCATTGATAATCGCTCCGCGACATTTGGTGAGGGTGCCGGAAGTGGAAAAGATCATCGGCGAGCGATCGCTCAAGTATCTGCGCGCCAGCGCCGCCCATTTCGATCCGACCTGCGACGTTATGATCCTCGATACGATGGGCGAGCTGCGTCCGCTCTATCGCCGCGCGACCGTGGCATTCGTGGGTGGCACGCTCAACGAAGTTCGCGGCGGACAAAATCCCGCCGAACCCGCGTCGGTCAGCGTGCCGGTGATGTTCGGTCCTTATTACGAGAATCAACAAGAGACCGCTTCGGCGTTGATCGCAGCCGGTGGCGCGCGCGTGACAGACAATACCGATGATATCGTGCGTGTCGCCAGGAAATGGCTTTCTAACGAAGAGGCGCGACGAACCGCCGGACGCGCCGCGCGTGAATGTATCTTGCAATTGAGCGGTGGCGTCTCGACCTCGCTAATGCATCTGCGGACGCTGATTGCGCTCGACTGAATAAATGCCGGGCCGCGAAACCATCCATCGGCGTCCGCGCATCGAAGATCTCTGGTTCGGCAAGTTGCGCTGGGAGCAGCGCGCGATGGTGACGGGCCTCGCGCCGGCGTCGCTCGTTTATCGAGCAGGACAGAGCGTGCGAAACGCCTTCTTGCACTTCGCGAAACGACGCGCGCCGATCCGGACCATCAGCATCGGCAATCTGACCGTGGGCGGCAACGGCAAAACTCCCTTCACATTGTTTCTCGCCTCGCGCCTGCAAGCGCACGGCATGTCAGTCGGAATCGTGAGCCGCGGCTTCGGACGCAGCAAAGGCAATGGCGAGCGCGCGGCGCTGGTTTCGGATGGCACCAGCCTCAAACTTTCGCCCGAACAAGCCGGTGACGAGCCGGTGATGATGGCGAAGTCGTTCCGCGGTCCGATCGTGGTTGCCGCGCGGCGAATCGACGGGATTCGTATGCTGAACGAAATCTCGCCTCCCGATGTGATCGTGCTCGACGACGCGTTCCAGCATCGAGCGATTGCTCGCGACGTCGACTTCGTGCTGATCAATCGCGAGCGCGGCTTCGGCAATGGGCACGTGATTCCGGCCGGTCCAATGCGCGAGCCGCTGCGCGCCATCCGCCGCGCCGATGCGGCGATCATCGTGTCGAGCGGGATTCCTGATCGCCCAAGCGCGATCACTTCGCGCCAGATGCGCACGATTTCGGAGATCACGGTGCTCCATGCGACGCTTCGACCGAAGGCGCTGGTGCGCTATGAGCAGGGTAACTGGCTTGAAGTTCCGGTTGCGATGGCGGGGCGTCGCGTGCTGGCGGTGAGCGGACTTGCGGACCCGCGCGGCTTCTATGCCATGCTGCACGAAATCGATACCGATCTGGTCGGCGTGCTCGAATATCCGGACCATCATGCTTACAATGCGTCTGACTGGCAGACGATTGTAAAGGCCGCGATCGACGCGGATATTGTGCTGACGACCGAAAAGGATCTCGTCAAGTTGGAGAAGTTTCCGTTCGCGCGCGATTCTCTCTACGCTCTACGCGTTGAAGTCGTGATGAGTGCGGAGGACCTCGCGCGCCTTGACGAGATCGTGATCGAAAGCGTGATCCCAGCCAATGTCGCGGCCGCTCGCTAGAACGCCGGAGGTTTTTCGATGCCCATCAGCCAGGAATTGCTCGATATTCTCGCCTGTCCGAAGTGCAAGGGCGAATTGCAGATGACTGAGAAGCAGGACGGCCTCGCGTGCCGCGCGTGCAAACTGATTTATCCGATTCGCGAGGATATCCCGGTGATGCTGATCGACGAGGCCAAGCCACTGACGTGAGCGACTCGCCCACCGATGCGCAGCGAACGCATCGGCTCGTGAAGCTCGCATGGCTCGCGATTGGCATCTATCTGCTTGCGCTCGGCATCTCAGCCGTCCTGCGGGAGCAGGGAGATTTTAATGTCTACTACCGCGCGGGGACGCGGGTGCTGCAGGGCGAGGCGATCTATCGCCTCGATGAAGGCAGCCACTTTCTCTATGCGCCGATCTTCGCGATTATGTTCGCTCCGTTCGCCGCGTTGCCCCTTCGTGCGGCGAAGCTCGCATGGTATCTGGTCTGCGCGGTTTCTATTGTCGGGCTGATTTTCGGCTCGCGGCGAATACTGCTAGGCCGGACGCGTCGATCGAGTCCCGCGCTGGTTGTGGTCCCACTAATCCTGAGCGCGCCGTTCATCAACAACAACATCGATCATGGCCAGATCAATCTCCCCACGCTTGCGCTGGTGGTGTGGTCGATTGTGTTCGCTGAACAAGACCGCGTGGTGATATCGGGCGCTGCGCTGGCAGCCGCGATTCTCATCAAACCATTCGCAGGGCTCGCTGCGCTGTTTCTTCTGCTCGAGGGAAAATGGCGGCCGATCCTGTACTCGGTCCTTTTTGGAATTGTATTGCTGATCGCGCCGATCGTGGTGTTTGGGCCGGCGGGCACGCTAGCCGGCACAACCTCGTATTTGAAGGTCGTCAGCTCGATGACCGACCGCTATACGATGATGCTCACGAACCAGTCTGCAACTTCCGCGATTGCTAGACTGATGAGCCTCGGAGCGCCGTCGGGCGCGCCGCCCTCGCACCTCGCGTTGTACATCGGCACCGCGATCGAGGCGGCGTTCGTCGTAGCCGTAACCATCTGGTTCGTCAGCGATCGCGAACCCCAACCTATCGTGGGCAAGCCGCATCGGTTTGAGCTTGCGGCATTGTTCTGCATCATGCCGTCACTGGTTCCGATTTCGTGGAAAAGTTATTACGCGGCGCTGCTCGTCCCGTACATGCTTTTGACGCTGGTGTTGTGGACGGATAGGCCGGCTGATTCGCCGACCCCGACGCTAACGTTGGCGCTGATAGCTATCTCGGTTATCCTGAACTGGATTCCAGGCAGGCGCACGAACCACATTGCGCTCTTTTTTTCGGCCCACTTTCTTTCCTCGGTGGTGTTGATGGCGGCGGTGGCAGCGGCGGCGTCCTGGTGGCGACAGGCTGGGGCGTGCAGACTTACTCCATCGGGTACGGTAAATAATTAGCTGTGAAGGAACCGGGACCGGAGTTCATCAAGAGTGAGGTTGGGGGCAAGCTGGCCTACCTCCATCGCGATATCGCGCCGCTTGCGCCCGCGCTATTGGTGGAAGTCGATCGGACGCTGCGCTCCGGGAAGAAGGGTGCAGGCAATCGCGAAAGCGGTTACCCGATCAGCATCGATGGCGCACCGCAGCTGTTCGTGCGCCGTTCGATGCGCGGCGGCATGATGCGCTTCCTCGGCGACCTCTACATCGGATTCGTGCCGCGTATGCTTAGCGAGCTGAACGTGATCTCTGAAGCGCGCCATCGCGGGGTGCCGGTTCCGGATCCGATGGGCGTTATCGTGGAGCGGGTTGGTCCCGCACTTTATCGCGGCGCCGTCATCACCAAGGCGATACCCGGCATGACGATGCTGGAATTCGTCAAGGTCGAGACGGATCCGCGCAGCCTGAGCCACGTGGTCAGGATGACGCGCTACGCAATCGACACGATGCACGAGCACGGGCTCATCCACGACGATCTCAACCTGAACAACCTCTACGTCTCGATGGCGGGCGACGGGTTCACCGTGGTGCTGCTGGATTTCGACAAAGCACGGCTATTGTCGCGCGCCGTTTCCCCGTCGCAGCGCAAGCGCAACCTCAAGCGGTTGGCGCAGTCGATTCGCAAGCTCGATCCTGAGGGGCGCTATCTCAATGACGCCTCGCTCAAGATCATGACCGAATAACACTACAAATTGTTAGCGGCTACTCGCGCGCGCCGTTCTGATTGCTGAGGCGTGAGACGCGCATGACGCCGTCGATCGCGGCAATCGAACTCATCAGCGTATTCAGTTGGCGCGCGCTGGTAACGCTCAGCTCGAAAATCGAAAGGGCGCGTCCGTCGGTGCCTTTGGTCTTCACTTCGGCGGTGGTGATGTTAACGCCGACTGTCGCGATCGCTTTCGTCATTGCTGCGAGCAGTCCGGGTGAATCCGCGCATAACACTTCCAGGCGAATCGCGCGCGGCGTCGCTTCATCATCCTTCCAAACTACCGGCACGCGCCGCTGGGGGTCTGAGAGCAAAGCGGTGGGGCATCCGGCGAGATGCACGGTTACGCCGCGCCCACGCGTGATGAATCCGGTAATCGCCTCGCCCGGCAGCGGACTACAGCATCGCGCGAAGCGCACCATCATATCGCCGATGCCCGAAACGACCACCGCTCCGCTGGCGGCGCGGCGCGCCTCCTTGGCGGCGCGTTCCGCCGTTACCGGTCCGGCGGGCGCGGACGTTTTTTCCCCGCGGTAGATTTTCAACTCATCGGGCGTCAGCACCTTGCCCAGCAATTGGCCAGGCGTGATGAGGCCGTAGCCGACTGCCGCAAGCAGGCCGTCAACGTCGCGCTGGGAAAACTCCTTCAGCGCGCCATCAAGGCGCTTGTCATGCTGCAGCTGATTGACTGTGAGCTTGGTCGGCTCGAGTTCGCGATCGAGCAGCGATACGCCGAGGTCGCGCGAGCGCTCCGATTGTTGCTGCCGGAACCATTGACGAATCCTGCTCTTGGCGCGCGCGGTCGAAACGAAGTTCGCCCAGTCCTTACCCGGGGTCTGCTTATCGTTGGTGATGACCTCGACGGTGTCGCCCGAGTTCAGCCGATAGCGCAGCGGCACCATGCGGCCGTTGATGCGCGCGCCCGACAGATGGTTGCCGACGTCGGAGTGAATCCGGTACGCGAAATCGATAACGCTCGCGCCCTTTGGAAAATCGAGCACGTCCCCCTTCGGCGTGAAGACGAAAACTTCCTCGGGAAAAAGATCATCGCGCACCGTGGAGAGGAATTCCTGCGGATCCTTCAGGTTCTGTTGCCATTCGACCAGACGCCGCAGCCATGAAAAGCGCTCGGTATCGCGTTGTTCAGCGGACACGCCCTGCTTGTAGGACCAATGCGCCGCGATACCTTCCTCGGCCACGCGATGCATGTCGCGCGTGCGAATCTGCACCTCCATGCGCTGCCCCGCGGGCCGATCACGGTGGTGTGCAGTGACTGATACATGTTGGGCTTCGGCAGCGCGATGTAGTCCTTGAAGCGTCCGGGCACCGGTTTCCAGTTGGCGTGCACCACGCCGAGCGCCTCGTAACATTCACGCACCGAGCCCACGATGATGCGAAACGCGACTAGGTCGTAGATCTCGTCGAAGGTCAGACCCTCTTCCTGCATCTTCGAGTGAATCGAGTAGAAATGCTTCGGGCGTCCGGTAACCTCCGAGAGGACGCCTGAATCTTCCAGGCGTCGCGAAAGTATGTCGATGACCGCGCGAATATATTCCTCGCGCTCCGCACGCTTGCTCGCGACGAAGGTCTTGAGCGTCGAATACGCGCCCTTGTTGACGTAGCGAAAGGCGTTGTCCTCGAGCTCGGACTTCATCCAGTAGATTCCGAGCCGATGCGCAATGGGTGCGTAGATCTCCAGCGTCTCGCGCGAAATTTCCGTTTGCCGCTCGGCTCCCAACGCCGCCAGCGTGCGCATGTTGTGCAGGCGGTCGGCCAACTTGATCATGACGACGCGAATGTCCTGGGCCATCGCGATGATCATCTTGCGGAAATTCTCCGCCTGCTTTTCGGCGCGGCTCTGGAAGCTGATCTTCGATACCTTGGTGACGCCGTCCACCAGGCGCGCAACTTCACCGCCGAAGAAAGTTTCGACTTCCTGCAGCGAGGTGGGCGTATCTTCAACCACATCATGAAGCAACGCGGTCACGATCGAGGGAACATCGAGCTTGAGCTGAGTGGCGATCAGCGCGACGTTCAACGGATGCGTGACGTAGGGCTCGCCGGACTCGCGCTTCTGTTCGCCGTGCATGCGCGCGGAATAATCATAGGCGCGGCGGATGACGGCGAGGTCCGCATCGGGATTGTAGGAAACCACCCGATGCAGAAGCTCGTCGAGCCCATGCGGCTCACTTTGTTGAACTAACTCTTCCACGGCGCGAAACTTTCCCGCAGCCTCGCTACCCGCGAGCGCTCGGCGATGACTATCGAGCGAAAACGTTCGACCGAAGCATCAACATCATCGTTGATGATAAGATAATCATACTGTATGTAGGAACGCGCTTCCTCTCGCGAGTGTTGGAGCCGTCGCTCGATCGCATCTTCCGTGTCAGTGCCGCGCTTGCGAAGGCGCTGGGCAAGATCCTCGAAGGTCGGAGGCAGCACGAACACGGCTACCGAATCATTCTGATACTTGGCGCGAATCTGGGCCGCGCCCTGGATGTCGATGTCGAGGAGAATATCGCCGCCGGACTGGATGGCTTTGTCGAGCGGACTTCGCAGGGTGCCGTAGCGCGCGTCAAAAACCTGCGCCCATTCGGCAAGTTCGCCGGCATCACGCCTGCGTATGAACTCATCCTCGGTCACGAAATGATAATCGGTTCCGTCGATCTCGCTGCCGCGCGGCTTTCGGGTTGTGAGCGAGACCGAGAACTCTATCTCGGGCATGCGAAGCAAGGCGGCGCGCCAGATAGTGGTTTTTCCCGCCCCGGATGGAGCAGAGAGTATAAAAACTATACCGCGTCTTGGGGGCAAATCCGTCATTAAAGACACTAATACGAGCCGTATAACTCTCGCAATTGCGCTTCTATCGAGCGATAAGCCTGCCGGCAACTCTTCATTCGACGTTCTGCACCTGCTCGCGCATCTTCTCTGCTTCGCCTTTGACCTCGACGGTGAGCTGCGAGAGCCCGGCGTTTTGCGATTTGGAGCCCATCGTGTTCACTTCGCGATTGATCTCCTGGAGTATGAACTCGATCGATTTCCCCACCGGCTCGATGCGATCGAGGAGTTCGCTGAGCGCTTCGAGATGGATCCGCAGGCGCGTCAGTTCCTCGGTAATGTCGCCGCGTTGCGCCACACCGGCGGCTTCTTCGTACAGGCGTTTTTCGTTCAATGGCAGCTCGCCAAGCAGCTCTTTCACGCGCGCCTGGAACCCCGTCAGCACTTCTGCGCGAGTCTCGGTCCAGAGCTTTTCGATTTTCGGCATCGCCGCGAGGATCTTCTTGATGCGCCGCGCGAAGTCGCGCTTGAGGCTGTTGCCCTCGCGGATGCGTTCGGTCTCCAGTTTCTTCAGCGCCAGCCCGAGCGCTTCGAACCCCAGTTTGACGCCATGCTGAATCTGATCGTCCTCGTCCTCGATGACGTGGAAAATCTCGGGCCGTTGCATGATGGTTTCCATGCCGAGGCGGCCGTTTAGGTTCAACTGCTTCCCCAATCGGCGCAGTTCCGTGATGTAGAGTTTCGCGAGCTGCTCGTTGACCTGCAGCTTGACCGGGGGCGCCTTGGTTGCGTTGTAGCGCATGAAAACCTCGACGCGGCCGCGTGAAACCGTGCTCTGCACCATCTTGCGCACCTGCGCCTCCTGCTCGCCCCATCCGCGCGGCAGGCTGAGCTTCAGTTCGAAGAAGCGCTGATTGAGCGCGCGAATCTCCGCCACGATCCGCACGCCATCGCGCTCGATGTGAGCGCGTCCGAATCCGGTCATACTGCGCATTTAGTAATTGGCCCCTTGCGGAATCGGCGCCCGGCCGACAAGGCAGGCGCGATATAGATCGATGGTCTTCTGCGTCATTGCATCGATCGAAAAATTTTCGACCATCGACGCGCGAGCGGCGCTTCCCAATTGCGCGCGCAGCGCCGCGTCACTTTGAAGCGTCGCAATCGCGCTTGCGATCGACGCCGATTCGCCTGGCAGCACCAGGATTCCGTTCCGATGATCTTGCACGATATCGACTACTCCACCGGCCCGCGATGCCACGATCGGCAACCCGCATGCCATAGCTTCGAGCAGGGCGACCCCGAGCCCTTCCTGGAGCGAGGGAAACACGAAAAGGTCAAGCGCATCAAGCAGCTGGCGCGCGTCGCCAATCATACCTAAGAAGAGAGTGTCATTGGCGATACCCGACTGCTGCGCGAGATCGGCAAGCTGGGCGCGTATCGCCCCGTCGCCCGCAATTGCACATTTGATCCGCGATTCGGTTCCGCGCTCACGATTTGCCATCGCGATCGCTTCCAGCAGGTAGCGATGGCCCTTGCGCTCCTCGAGCATCCCGACTGCACCGACGAGAAAATCGTCGCGCGCGATGCCGAGTCGGTTGCGCGCAGCCTCGCGCTCGGAGGGACTGGCCGGATGAAAGTGATCGCAATCCACGCCTGATGGGATGATCCGCAGATGATCGCGCGCAACCCCGGCCTCGCGGAGCGCATTGGCAACTTTGGTGGAAATGGCCGCGACCGCGTCGACCGCGCGATTGTATAGATACGGCGCGAACAATCGGTTAGGCCGATAATCCATGCGACGCGTTACTACCAGCGCGCGTGCGTGCCCCCGGGCGAAGGGTGCCATCGAATGCGCCCGCGAGGTGTGGAAGTGCACGATGTCATAGGGCGCGCGTGACAGCAGATTGCGCAGGCGCAGTCCGGCCGCGAAATCGAGCGCATTGCGAATCGGAAGCGGATGGCATTCGATGCCCTCGCGTAGCGCGCGCTCGTAGAGCCGTCCGCGCGGATCGCACGCGAGTTCCGCGCGATGTCCCGCATGCAACAGTCCGAGCGTCAGGCCGAGCACCTGGGTCTCGCCACCAGCGAATCCGAGTCGGGATCGACGCCGAGCACGCGCATCGGCGCCTCCGCGACAGTGCGCGGCTCAAGGGATTCGCGAGCCTGGCCGGACGTCTTCGATCATCTTGACAGCTGGTTCCACGTCGCGAGCGGGTTCTCTCAATCGAGAAACCTGTAATAGAAAATCGCACCGATCGCAGTGAACGCATCGCGCCACCCGATCTTTTTTCCTTCTTCGTACGTGCGCCCCGAGTAGGAAATCGGGACTTCATAGATGCGCCATCGCGCGCGGCTCGCCTTGACCGTGATCTCCGGTTCGAAGGTGAAGCGATTCGCGCTCAGGCGAAGTTGCAAGAGCTTGTCGCGCGCGAACACCTTCATCCCGGTCTCCATATCGCTCAGATTGAGGTCGCTTACGATGTTGGACAGCAAAGTGATCATCCGGTTGCCGAGATAGTGCCAGTACAGCAGCACGCGATGCGGTCCGCCGAGAAAGCGCGAGCCGTAGACCATATCGGCGCGTCCGTCGAGGAGCGGCTTGATCACCGTGTGGTAGTCGCTGGGGTCGTATTCGAGGTCGGCATCCTGAACGAAAACGTAAGGATTGGAGGCGGCCGCAAATCCCATCCGCAGTGCGGCACCTTTGCCGCGATTTCTCGAATGATAAAAAAGCCTGACCCTCTCATGATGAAAGTTCTGCAGGAATTCGCGGGTGCCGTCGGTGGAGGCGTCATCGACCACGATCACTTCGGTATCGAAGCCGCAATTGAGCACCCGGTTGATGACCTCGCCGATCGTCTTGACCTCGTTAAAAACGGGTATCACGACCGATATCTTGACCGGATCAGCCATCAGCCTCTCGCAGCGCCCTCTTCGACGATTATCGCAGGTTGCGGCGCGCGACGCTGGATAGCGAGATCACGCTTGCGCCGCCGCTCGATCATTTTGGTCAGGCGCAGAAGCGATTGGCGGGCGGCGCGTTTGGAAAGGCCGGTCGCCTTCGCATAACCAGCAAACACGCGAAGCTTGTCGGTTCTAGATACGCCGGGAATATCGAAGTGACCGAGTTGCACCAGGTTGCGCATTCTACTTCGTGCGACGTTGATACTCGCGGTCGAAGTTCTTTCAGTGCCTTCATGATCGATGAACGTGATCGCCATCGGATGATCAGCGGTCGCGAAAATATTGTACGGCGTGAGATCGCCATGGATGTAGCCGCTCAGATGGAGTCGCGCTATATCGGCGCCGAGCCGGTGGAGAATGCGCCGGCGTGTGCTCACGTCCGTATGATGCACAGGATTCATCCATCGCGTTAGCATGAAGCCGGGCGCTTCGCTCATGACGATAACTTCATTGCCGGTGTCGCGATTCTCGCCAATCAAAAGAACGGTTGGAACGCCGAAATCGCGCCGGCGCAGACCATCAGAGATCCGCACAACGTGTTCGCAGCGTTTGGCCCGCGATCTCGCCTTGGCCCGCGCGATGAATCCGCGCGCGGCATCGAGCTGCTTTACGAAGACATTCGTCGATTCTCCCGCAGGCCCTTGGATTCGCACCTTCCACGTCGTCGCGTGGCGCGAGCGGCGAAATGGCGCGCCGTGCTTGCCCTCCAGCGCTGCCATCACGTTCTCTAGCAGTTCGTTACGAATGAACGATGCGCGATCGCGGGCGCTTTCGGGAATAACAAACGTCCATCGCGCCACGTCGAAGCGACTTCCCAGCGGACGGCTCATCGCGCGACCTCGCCGGCCGCGGTCGTGACGATTTCCATTTCATGATGATCGCGCGGGCGGTTTTGCGCACGTCGCAAAGCCTCGATAACAGTTTCCGGCGCGATGCGATGCATGCATTCGCGGCCAACCGGGCACTTGCGCAGATAGCACGGATGACACGGGATGTTGCCCGCGATCGCGAGATCGTCGAAGCCCCACGGTGCGGAGCGCTTCGGCGAGGTTGCGCCCCATAGCGACACGATTGGGCATCCAACGGCGGCCGCGATATGCATCGGTCCCGAGTCTGGTCCGAACGCCGCATCGCATTCAGAAAAAATTCCGATCAGATCGCGCAGCGTGGTTTTTCCGGCCAGATTCAGCGTTTCGATGCCGCCCAGTTCGCTTATCACTTCGGCCGCGAGCGCAGTTTCGTCCGGCCCTCCCAGCAGTACCGGGAAAAGCGCTTGACCGTTGCCGTTGACCTGGTTTCTATCGCACACGCCGCGAATCACGGCGGCGATCGACTTGGGAAAATAGATCCGACTCGGCCACGACGAGCCGAGAATTACACCGAGACGTGGCGACGGCGCGCTGCGAAGAATAGCGTGAGCCAGATCGCGCTCAAGGCGCGAAGGCGACAGACCGAACCCAATCGGTGTTGCCGGCAGACCCAATGCATCGCCGAAAGCCTGATACTGCATCAGCTTGAGGCGCATCTCAGGTTGCGGTTCGACTTGGCGCGTCGAGAACAGATGATTGAACTCTTTCGTGTTATCCGAACTGAATCCGATGCGATCGCACGCACCCGAAACTATTGAAATGATTCCGCTCTTCAGATGTCGCTGAAGATCGATGGTCAGGTCGAAGCGGCCGTAGCGCACGCGCTTGAGAAACGGAAGAAACGACCACGGTGCGTGGCGTCGATCATAAAGAATCGTCTCATCGAGCCACGGATGCTTATCGAGAATCGGCGCCGATTTGGGCTCGATTGCCCATGCGATATGTGCTTCGGGAAAGCCGCGGCGAACTCTGCCGAGCAGCGGCAGCGCGCGGACAACGTCGCCGATCGCACCTGTAAGAATGATCAGGATGCGCTTCGAATGCGGCGGCCCGTCCGCCTGATGATTGAGCGAATCTTCCATCGACGCCGGCGCGCGCGGATATTGCCCCATTCAGTGCGCGCCCGTGACACGATGATATCGGTGCCCGAGGTATCATTAAACCCCGTGGCGCAGCGGCGATTTCAGTCTGGTTACGAACTCCTTCAGCACCTCGATGAAGCGCTCGGGCGCGTCGCGCACGATGCCGTGGCCGGTTGCAGGGAACCTCTCGAAGCGCACCAACTCGGGTGCAATCGCCGCCGCGATATCTTCGGAATCCTCGATGGGCGTGATGGGATCGTCCTCGCCGCCTAGCACCAGTGTCGGACATTTGATGCGCCTTAGGTCCGAGAGCAAGTCGAAGTTGCTCTGCTGAGTGCGCGGGAATTCCATCATCAGCTCGGTGTTCATCACGCTGCGCGTCATCGATTCGTCGCCGCGGCGATTGCGGTTGTAGAGCGGGAAGCACAGGCGGATGTAGTCGGCCATGGTCTCCCTGCCGGGATTCTCCCAATAGTGTTTCGCCGCGGTGCGAGCTTCCTTGCCGCCGATTCGTTCGAAGGCGTCGAGCACGCGCGAAAGCCGCCATTTGGCCGAGGTCGTGCAAAAAATCAGCTTGCCCGGATGCTCAGGATGACGCGTGCCATACGCCATCGCGACGAAACCGCCGAAGGAGGTGCCCATCACGATCGGCTTCTCGATTTCTAGCGCCTCGCAAAACGCGCGAACGTCGTCGGCCCAGTGCGCGAGCGTCCATCGATCGGGCGGCGTGCGATCGCTGCGCCCGTTGCTGCGATGATCGAGGTAGACAACCTGCGCGACTTCGGCGAGTGGACTCAGGTCGGGTTTGAAGGACGAATGATCGAATCCGGGCCCACCGTGAAGCAGGAGCAGAGTGGGGCGCTCGCGCATCTTCGGACCATCGGTTACCAGCTTCGCGCCTTCGACATCGAAAAAGAGCCGTCCGTCACCGACCTGTACTCTCATGATTCTCCTCCCGAAGTATGCTGGTTATCGTGACTCGCCACGCTTTGGCAATCGCCGGAGAGGGAGGTCTAGTCACCCTTATGCAGGACTGGAGAACCAGCGCGCAAATCGCGACCGCTTTGTTCGTAATCGCCGATCCGGCAGCGGCTATTCCGATCTTCATTAGTTTGACCGCCGGCAACACCGCGCAAGAACGCAAACGCATCGCCTCGGTCACCGCGCTGACCGTAGCAACCGTCCTCGTGAGCTCGATATTTCTCGGACAGCCTCTGCTGCGGCTATTTGGAATCAGCATCGCGTCGTTTCGAGTCGCCGGCGGAATCCTGATCCTGCTGATGGCGATCTCGATGCTGAATGCGCGCGTGAGCCGAACCCACAGCACACCCGAGGAGATGCAGGAGGGGTCGGAGAAGGAAGACCCGGCCGTGGTGCCGTTGGGGATACCACTGCTGGCGGGGCCGGGCGCCATCAGCACGGTTGTCATCTATGCGCATCAGGCAAAGGACATGTACGACACCATCTTCCTGGTCGTGGCGGGACTTTTTGTCGCTTTGACGGTGCTGATCGCGCTGCGGCTCGCGGATCCGATACGCGATCTGTTGGGAAAGACCGGCATCAACATCATCAGCCGATTGCTCGGCCTGATACTGACGGCAGTGGCGATAGAATTTATCGCGGGCGGGTTGGTGCAACTTCTTCCCGGACTCGCGCGATAGCATCGCTCGATGTATACGGTGAAGCATGGAAAATTTATCCGGAAAAGTTGCGGTCATTACCGGCGGTGCGAGCGGCATCGGATTCGCCACCGCGAAAGCGCTTGCGGCGAAAGGTGCGAAGATCGTCATTGCCGATATCGAAGCCACGGCGCTCCACAAAGCAGTCGCGGCACTATCGTCATCCGGCGCGAAGGCCGAAGGCGTCGTTTGCGATGTGGCTAACCTCGCGTCAGTGCAGAATCTCGCGGAGACATCATTTTCGAAAATGGGCGCGGTGCATATCGTGTTCAACAACGCCGGCGTTGCGATCAACGGCCACATCGCGCAGATGAAGCATTCGGATTGGGAGTGGATCCTGAAGGTCGATTTGTGGGGACCGATTCACGGCGTCGAGGCGTTTCTGCCGCGTCTCATCGAACAGAAGCAGGGCGGCCAGATCGTGTTCACCTCATCGATCGCGGGCCTCGTTCCGACCGAAGGCCTCGGAACCTACTCTGTTGCGAAGTATGGCGTGGTCGCGCTCGCCGAAACCCTGCGGCGCGAAGTTCGGCAGCAGAACATCGGCGTGTCGGTGCTATGCCCATTGCGCGTCGAGACCAATATCGGAAGTTCGGAGCGTAATCGCACCGCGGATTTCGGCGGCGCTGCGGCGACACCTCGCCCAGCAGCGCAAACTTCGAGCAACATTGTGATGGCGGGCGAGGTGATGAAGCCCGACGAGGTCGCGACGAAAGTCGTCGACGCGATTATCGCCAATCGGCTCTACATCCTGCCACACGACGAGAGCCGCGAGCTCATCCGGCGCCGCTTCCAGCGCATCGACGCCACCTTCGACGAGCAGCGCAAGTAGTGACGTGCCGGGCTACTCGAAGTTCAGTCCCAGCTGCGGATTCTGCACTTGCCCGCCGCATGCGCGCGCGAGTTGCGGCTTCACTTCCTCGGCGAAGTACTGCATCTGATCCTCAACCTCGGAGCCGCTGAAGCCTCCGGTCTCGAACCAGGTGTTGAACGCGAAGTCCTCGTAGCCGCACTGCTCCTTGATGCGCATGATCGCCGCGGTCACTTCCGATGCGGTGCCGAAGATGGCGATCTCCTTCTTGAGTAGCGTGTTCGCATCGACTTTCTTGTCGAGCGCGAGCTTTTCCTCGTCGGCATCTGCCAGCACCGCCGCGAAGCCGAACGGCCCGTAGTAATCCCATTGCAGCTCGAGGCCCGCATGGAAGCGTTTTAATTCGCGATCGCGATCCATTCCGGGGAGCAGTAGGTGGATGTAGCGTCCGGTGAGCACGCCGCGCCGCTTCTCGGAATCCCATCCGTACTTCAGGCGGCCGCGATTGAGGCGATCCGGCCATCCCGCCTTTTCGGACGTCTCATAATAGAAATCGAGATTCTTCTTGAGGCGCGAGTTCGGCTCGACGATGAAATATCCGTTGAGCCCGCGCTCCGCCGCCCACTTGATCGAGCGTTCTGTCGTGAGCGGTTCCCACATCTGCGGATGCGGCCGCTGCAGCGGTTGCGGAAACACCTGCAATTCCTTCAGCAGTGTCGACGACTGCATGACAGGGTTGGGGCCGCCGTAGGGATCGGGACTGCCAATTTGCAGGACGTCTTCGAGTTTGCGGCCCGCGGTTCCGGTTGAGAAATACGCGATGGTCTGCTGATGGTTCCAGCGCGTGAACACGGGCGGAATCGTGAAGAACTGCCCATGATGCGAGAACGACGGCTGCGTCCAACATTTGAGGATGATGTCGTACGCCTCCTGGTAGTACGCGCGATTGCGCTCCTGATCCTGAATCGTCGCGAACGGCCAGCCGAAGACCTCAGCCTCGCGAGGCTGGTAGCCGCGGCCGATTCCGAATTCGAGGCGACCGCCGCTGAGCACATCGAGCATCGCGGCTTGCTCCGCGATCCGCACCGGATGCCACCACGTTACGATGTTCGCTGCCTGCCCGAGGCGAATCTGCTTTGTGCGCGCCGCGATCGCAGTTTCGGCGAGCAGCGGATTGGGGCTGAACTCCGCGCCCTCGGGCTGGAAGTGATGCTCGGTCATGAAGAAATAGTTGAAGCCGAGTTTATCGGCGAGGATGCCTTGCCGAATCTGGCTCACCAGCGTGCGCTGATTCGATTCGTGCACCTCGGCAAGATTGCCATCGTTGACGCATACACCGCTGGGAGTCCGAGGACCGGAAGATCGCTCGCGCCGTTATGGAATACTCCGATTTCAATCATGACTGCCTCCGCGAGATTCTTTACTTCGCGCGATCCTTTCGCTTCTTCGCGGGCGCGCAATTCGCGCCGCATGATCTTGCCGGTCACCGTCGAGGGAAATTCGTCCATGAATTCGAACTCGCGCGGCGCCTCATGCGCAGCGAGGCGCGTTTTCACATGCAATCCTGATTTCCTCGATCATCGCGTCGAAGGTGTAAATCCGGGCAGCAGCTTCACGAATGCTTTAATCGCCTGTCCGCGTTGAGGATCGGGCACGCCGATCACCGCGCACGATGCGACCGACTTGTGCTCCATGATCTTCGCTTCGATTTCCGAAGGACCGATGCGATAGCCGGAGCTCTTGATAACGTCGTCGTTGCGTCCGGCAAAGTAGATGTAGCCCTCGTCGTCCATGTGGCCGAGGTCGCCGGTCATGCACCATTCGCCCTTGAACTTGTCGTTCATCGCGGCGGGATTCTTCCAGTATTCGCGCATCACGACCGGAGAGTCGCGCCGAATCGCGATCTCACCGCTCTCGCCGTCTTCACCGGAACGCCATCGGGCGAGACGATTGTCACATCGTGACCGGGATACGCTTTGCCCAAGCGGCTCGAGATTCGCCTTCTCGATCGCGCTGATCGTGCCGATGAAATAGTTCGCCTCGGTCTGGCCGAATGCCTGGTTGAACTCGACCTGCAACTCCTCATCGACCCATTTCGCGAGTTGCGGACTGACCGGCTCGGCGCCGCTCACGATGCATCGCAATTGAGATTGTTTATATTTCTCGCGCGGCTTGCTGACCTCGCGCAAGAACCTTGAGCGCGGTAGGCGGATACAAGGCCGACCGACGCGCCATGCTTCTCCAGCAACCGGAACGTCGATGTCGGGATCGAAGCGCGCCTTGCTGCGATACGCGAGCACGGGAATTCCATAGGGCCAAATCGCGAGCAGTCCGTCGAGCAGGCCGCCGGCCCACGCCCAATCGGCGGGGCTATAATAGAGGTCGCCGTCGCGCAGGTAGTTGTATGAGTAGTCGATGCCGTTGTGGCCGAGCACGTAGCGCGCGACGTGCAACACGCCCTTGGGATTGCCGGTGGTGCCCGAGGTGTACATCAGCAGCACCGGATCCTCGGCGCTCGATTTTTCCATGGTGAAGGACGACGCGCCCTTGCTCATCAGATCGTCGAAGCTGAGCCCGCCCTTCGCGCCGTCGGTCACGATGACGTGCTTGAAGTTCGGCAGGCTCTTGCGATCGACGGCGTCCATTTTCCCGACCGTCTCGGGCTCCATCAGGATCGCTTTCGCCGAACTGTTATCGAGGCGGTATTGAATCGCGTCGGGTCCGAAAAGCTTCGAGATCGGCAGCGCGATCGCGCCGAGCCGATAGAGCGCCATATGCGCGATCGCAGTTTCGGGACGCTGCGGCGTATGAATCGCGACCACGTCGCCGCGATTGATGCCGATCGCGCGCAGCGCGTTGGCAAATCGATTCGAGGCCTCGATCATCTGCGCGAAGGTGTAGCGCGCGCTGTGGCCTTCGTCGTCTTCGTAGATCAGCGCAACCTTGTCGCGCAGCTCGGTGTGCCGATCGAGGCAATCGATCACGACATTGTAGTCGGGCGGGATGTTCCACTTATGCTTCGCGCGCAGTTCCGCGATCGACTTCGCGCCGCGCACCGTTTGTTCCTTAAGTCCAATCATCTTCGAAACCTAATGCTAGTGAGAATGCTTCGGTTTATGCGCTCGCCGCTTTCTTCGGCGCTCGGCCGCGCGCGGCCTGACGCTCCTTGCGCGTCGCCATCTTGTCGTCGAATTCGTTGCCGCGGCCGAGCTTATGCGCCGCGAGCCGCGTCGCCGAGTAATCATCCATACCGCACAGCCGCGCGACATTCGGCAGCTTCACGCCGGTGACATCGAGATCGCGAGCGGCCGCGCGCTCCGAGGCGGTTTGGATCGGCACGCCGCCATGAATCGCGAATGTCGAAATCAGGCGCTCCGATTTAGCGCCGCAGCTCGGACACGCCCGTCTTTTCTTGGCGGAGTCCGCGCGCGCAAGCGTCTCGAAGATATGACCCTCACCGCATTGCCATTCGTAAATCGGCATCGTGCTACTCGACCTTGTGCGGATGCTCCTTCCAGTCTTCCGGGTCGTGAGTGATCCACATCGTCGCATCGTGCATGTCGCGGATCGCCTTGATGCGCTTGATCGAAATCACCGACTGAATCGGGTCGGTATCGAGCGGCATGGTCGCTTCGGGATCCACTGCCGCGCGAAGATGAACGGTGTCGCCAGTTAGTAGAATTTGCGGCTGGGCAGATTCACCAGCAACGAGCATTCGCCGGGCGTATGCCCCGGGGTGAGCAGGAATTTGAGGCGCCGTCGCCGAAAAGGTCGAAGTCCTGATCAAGCTCGAGCCAGTCATAGTTGCGGGTCGGAAGGTAATCTTCCACCACGAAGACCGAGCGCCTGACCGCCTCCGGCCAGTAGGCGTAACGCAGTTCGTTTTTTCCCGCAATGAATTTGGCCTTGGGGAAATAAGTCATCCCTCCCGCGTGGTCCATGTGCGCGTGCGACAGGATGACGTATTTGATGTCTTCCGGTTTGTAGCCGACGTTCTTTATCTGCTGATCCAGGGTGTCGGACTTTTTCCACACCAGCGGCAGATGCCGCGCGATCTCGCCCCAGTAACCTACTGCGTCATCGATGATCTTCGGATTGCATCCGGTGTCGAACAACACCAGCCCTTTGGGATGATCGATGAGAAACGACGGACATGGCAAATCGAGCATCGTGTTGTCGCCGCCCTGCACCAGCAGCGACAGAGGCGCGGAGAGTTGCGCACCCGGAAGCGCCCACATTCGTCGAGCTTTGGAATCAGCCATCGCGTACCTCGCATTTCGCGGCGCTGCGGCCGCGCGATCATCTTTAGTTCTCCCTCGACTCCGCTCCGCTACGCCTCGGGAGCGCCTGCGGCGCGGCGCTGCGCGCCCCCTTCGTGCCTCATTTCGGGGTTCATTAATGTGCATCGCACATCTGCGGGGAAAAAGTCGAACGCGCCGATTACTAACAAAACGGTCAATTGACGATCCGCACGGCCCGCATTACACATCAATGAGAGGATGCCGAAATGGAGCAGCAAAGCAACATCGCACACAACGTCGCAATTGACGAGAAAAATCGTTGGCGGCTCGAGACGCCGGGACATGCCGGATGGAAGCGCACCGCGCGCCCAAACGATACCGACAGGTACCTGATGATTTCTGCCGATTGCCACGCCAACGAGCCCGGCAATCTGTGGCGCGAGCGCCTCGATGCGAAATATCGCGACCGCCTGCCGCACGTCGAGCGCGACGAGAAAGGCGAGAAGTGGTTCGTCGCCGAGGGCCTCGGCAGGTCGCGTGTGCGCGCGCGGATGATCGCCGATGTGCCGCGCGAGAACAGCGAGGATCGTCTGCGCGGCAATGCGGGCGCCGATCCCGTGGAGCGCATCAAGGATCAGGTCCGCGATGGCATCGATGCGGAAATCATCTTCCCCAATAAAGGCCTCATGATGTTCGCGACGCGCGATCCCGCATTCGGCATGGCGCAGTGCAAGGTGTGGAACGACTTCGCATGGGAGATGTACGGCAAGTACAACGACTTCATGTCGCCCGCGGCGGCAATCATGACCGCGGACGTCGCGCTCGCGATCGAGGAAATCAAGCGCGTCGCGAAACTCGGATTTCGCTTCCTCACGCTGCCGTGCAAGCCGCTCTTCGGCGGCCATGACTCGCGCGACACGAATTACAACCTAAACGAGTTCGATCCGATGTGGGCCGCGATCGTCGATGTCGACCTGCCGATCACCTTCCACGTCTCGACCGGACGCGATCCGCGCGCCGCGCGCAAGGAAGGCGGCGCGGTGATCAACTACGTCGCGCATTCGCTGTCGCCGAGCATCGAGCCGGTCGCGAGTATATGCGGCTCCGGCGTCATCGAGCGATTTCCGAAACTAAAATTCGCGGCGGTCGAAAGCGGCATCGGATGGGTTCCGTGGGCGCTCGACGCGATGGACGAGGCAGCGGTAAAGCATCATCTGTGGGCGTATCCGAAGCTCAAGAAGTTACCGAGCGAATATTTCCGCAGCAACGGCGCCGCCACCTTTCAGGAAGATCGCGCGGGCCTCGCGCTCGCGGAACATTTCAAACTCGTCGACAACTTCATGTGGGCGAATGACTATCCGCATGCGGAAGGGACGTGGCCGCATTCGGCTGAAGCGATCGAACGCGAGATGGGCGCGCTGAAGGAGGAATCGCGCGCGAAGATCCTCGGCCTGAATGCGGCGAAGATGTTCAAGTTCGACGTTGATCTTCTCATCCGGCGTCGCACCAAACGAGCGGACGTCCATTCATAGTGCGGAACTCCCCCTTGTCATTCTTCAGCAACGCGCTTCGCGCTTGCGTGAGGATGACAAGCGGGGCGCTCCGCGCTTGCCTAATGATAGGACATGAGTGTGCCGCGCTCCCTCGATGCGAGGAAGCGCGGCGTCTGATGCGAAGCTACTTCACGCGCTCGAGCGCGAGCACCGGAATCTTACGCGAGGTTTTTTTCGCGTAATCGTTGAACTGCGGCATCATTTTGGCCTGCGCCGCGAACAAGCGATCGCGCTCCTCGCCCTTCACTTCCTTGGCCCTCGCCTTGAACTTCTCGGCGCCGATTTCAACCGTGACCTCAGGATGCGCGACGAGGTTGTGATACCAGCTCGGATTTTTCGGTGCGCCCGCCTTCGACGCGATGATAACGAAACGGTCGCCGTCTTTGCTGTAGACCAGCGGCGAGGTGTAGCTCTTGCCGCTTTTCGCGCCGGTATGCGTGATGATGATCATCGGCGCGCCGGCGAACTGCCCGCCGACTTTTCCGCCGCTGCTGCGAAATTCGTCGATAACTTTCTTGTTGAACTCTGCCATCAGGTCGGCCATCTGATTCTCCTTCTTGTTCCCCTTCCCTCAAGGGAAGGGGTTAGGGGCTAGGTCTCGCTATGCGAAAATTTCTTCGAAAAAGTTGACCATCGCTTTCCACGAGCGCTGGTCCGTTTGCTTGTTGTATTGCAGCGCCTGCGGCATACCCGCCGTCGCCGCATCGGGATTGGTGAAGCTATGCTTGGTGCCGCTATAGGTGATCACTTCCCAGTCCGCGCCGGCCTTCATCATCTCCTCCTCGAATGCTTTCACCGCATCGATGGGCACCATCGGATCGTCGGCGCCGGTGTTGATGAGAATCTTCGCCTTCACGTTTCCCGCTTCGGCCGGACGCTGCGTCTGCAACCCCGAATGAAATGTCACCACGCCTTTGAGCGGCGCGCCATCGCGCGCGAGCTCGAGGCCGAATGTTCCGCCCATACAGAAACCGATTTCCGCGAGCCTGTTCGGATCGACCTGCGGCAGCGAGGCGAGTTTGTCGAGTGCGACGCGCACGCGCTTGCGCGCCTTGGCCGTATCGGCGAACAAATCGGTGGCGAGCTTGATCGCCTCCTGCACGGTCGCGAGTTCGAGCCCATTGCCGTATGGATCTCCGGCCAGCGCTACATATCCCAACTGCGCGAGGCGTTCGGCGCGCGACTTCGCATGCGCTCCGAGGCCCAGCGCTTCCGGCATCACGAGGATTCCCGGCCGCTTGCCGGTTTTGGTTTCGTCATAGGCCAGGTATCCGCGACAGGTTACGTCGCCGTCCTTGTATTCGATCGTCTCGGTCTTCATGCGCACCTCTTTTCGGGTGATGAGCTTCCGAAAGATTAAGCACACTAGCCTCGCTACTGTCACGAGTTCTGTGGCTTGGGCTTCACCGGCGATTTGTCTAAAGTGACGGTGCATCGAGCGGAGGGCGTGATGGCTATCGACATCATCTATGGAGGCCGCGTCTCGCACATTGCGGGCGCGAAGGCCGAAGGCGATAACCTGTGGCTCGGCGGCGCCGATCTGACGGCGGCGAGTGGATGGGAGCTCAAGGCCGAGGGTGCGTGCAAGGGCGACGTATGCATCCCGATACCGCCTCTGCGCGAAGCGGAATTCATTCGCGAGAACGGCCAGGCATTCAACCTCGCGGTGTTCGCGCGGCATCTCGGCCAGCCGATCGTGCACGACGATAAAAACGGCGTGTGGTATTTCGGCGAAACCGCGATGAAGCGCCGCGACACGCTCGCTTCGCTCGAGGCGCCCGATTTTGAGCTGCCGGATCTCGACGGCAAGACGCATCGCTTGTCGGATTATCGCGGCAAGAAAATTCTCCTCGCCGCATGGGCCTCATGGTGAGGATGCCGCTACGACCTGCCAGTCTGGCAGGGCCTTTACGAAGAGCTGAAGGACAAAAATTTCACCATCGTCGCAGTTGCGCTCGATACCGCGGGCGCGCCAGCCGTGCGCGATTTCATCCGTCCCGCGTCGACCGAGCTTCCGCCGCTGCTGCAGGACATCATGGGATGGGACGACGAGTTCCTGAAGCCACGCCGGCGTTCCGCAGTATCCGTGTCTGATCGATCAGAAGCACATCACCGGCGAGCTGTACGAATTCATCAACGTGCCTATGAATGTGTGGATCGACGAGAACGGACGCGTTGTGCGGCCGACCGAGGCCTCGGGCGTCATGGACATCGTGCGCTCGATCGATCCGAAGACCTTTCAGATTCCGAAGGACGCGATCGAGGAAGGCAAGCGGATGCGTCGCGCGTATGTCGATGCGATTCGCGACTGGGTCGCGAAGGGCGAACGCAGCGAGTTCGCGCTATCTCCGGAGGAAGCACGCCGTCGAGCGCCCGCGCCAGACGATAATGACGCTCTCGCGACCGCGAATTTTAGACTGGGCGAGTATCTTTTCGAGAAAGGCGATCGCGACAGCGCGCTGAAGTATTTCGGCGAGGCGCGCCGGCTGCGTCCCGAGAGCTGGAGCTTCAAGCGTCAGACCTGGGAGCTGGAGCAAGCGGGCAAAGCGTCGGGCCCGGAGTTCTTCGCCGAGGTGATGGCACTGGGCGACAAGCATTACTACGAGCCGGTCGAGCTGAAAGCATCGGCGAAGTAGCGCTGCGCCGTCACGTCATTAGCAGAATGACCAATCCGCCGGTGATGATGAATCCGCCGCCGAGTATGAGTCGGTCGTCTGGGATTTGTTTGAAAAGCACGAACGAAATTAGCTGAGAGACGAGAAAGAATATCGGAATGTAGACTCCCATCATCCGATTGAAATCGAGCCCGCTCTTATTGATGAGTACTGCGTATGTCAGAAGCGTGAGGGCGCCCGCACCAATCCAGTAGGCGCGTCCGTCCAGTCCCATTCGCACCAGGGCGTCGCCGCCGACCTCGAGTGCGGCTGCGACAATCAATGTGATCAGAATTTTCAGGATCAAGATGCGCCTCCTGTTATGCGCCACAGGATCGGTTTCGCATCATAAGGACGCAAGCTCGCATCATGCATTTTGCAACCGCGCTCGTGACGCGAGATAGTCTTTTCGTATGAGCGCGATCCTCACCAGCACCTTTGCTCCTACCGCGATGGCGAATCTGCATCTGACGGCCAAGCCGCGCGGCACATCGCATTCAGCGATCGCAGAGCTTGCGGGGAATGATTTGCAGGAGCGCTTGCTTAAGGGCGTCCGCGCGGCGGAGGAACTCGGCATCGATTTTCTGCTGGTCGCGCAGCGATGGTGGGGTAGTGGCGCGGAGATCGAAGGCTCAACCTACGACTGTGTCGCGATGACGGCTTTCTACGCCGCGCATACCAGCCGCATCGGTATCATTACCGCGATTCATCCCGGGTTTTTTCTGCCTGCTCCGATCGCGAAGTGGGGCGCGACCATCGATCGTCTCACCAACGGGCGATGGTCGATCAACGTGACCTCCGGATGGCATGAGGCCGAGTTCGGAATGTTCGGCGCCGAGCTGCTCGAGCATGACGAGCGCTACGCGCGCTCGACCGAGTTCATCGAGGTGATGGCGCGCGCATGGAGCGGGGACGAAGTGAACTTCGAGGGCCGCTTCTATCGCGTGCGCGGCTTGCGCATCGAGCCACGCCCTATCGCGCCACTGCGAATATGGCAAGGTGGGCAGTCGCCGGCCGCGATCGAGATGGCGGCGCGGCATTCCGATTGGATGTTCCTCAACGGCGGCACGCCCGAGAAAATCGCGGGCATCATCGAAAAGGTTCGCGCACGCGCGACCGCGATGGGAAGGCGGGTGCGCTTCGCGCTCTATGCTATTCCACTGTGCCGCGCGACCGACACTGAGGCCGAGGCGGAACTCGCGAAGATGGTCGATGCGATCGATCCCGCGATCGTTGCGCGCCGAATTGAGAAGACCTCCGGCGCGCGAGGGATGTGGGCCTCGGACGACAAGACTGAGTTTTCTCGACAGCAACGAGGGATACGCGAGCAGGCTAATCGGAAGTCCCGACACCATCTTGAGTCGGATGCGAGAGTTTCACGCGCTTGGCGTCGATTGCTTTCATCTCACGTTGCACGATCAGCTCTTCAATCGCGAAGTGCTTCCTGCCCTTCGCACGATGAGTCTGAATATGCGATGGATAAGGCACAGGCGTTAGCCTTGTCCGATCGGATCAACATAAAAGTATGAGAGGTAGTGTCACGTGACACTGGCGCAAGAGTTTCGTGAAAACGGAGTAGTGCGGATTGAGCGCGCGCTCGATGAGGCCGCGCTGAAAGCCGCGGAGGAGGCCTACAACTGGAGCCTCGCGCATCCGAGTCCGGGCGCGGGGAATTTCGTGACGAAGAATTCCACCGCGACGTTTTACCAGGACCTCGCGAATCCGAAAGCGCCGGCCGCGTATCGCAAGATGCTCGAAGACTCGCCCGCTGCCGATATCGCCGCGGCGCTGTGGCGTAAGCCTGATGTGTGGTTCATGTACGAGCAGGTGTTCCTGAAGGAGGGCGGCGAGAGCCGGCGCACTCCGTGGCATCAGGACTCGTCGTACCTGCCGATCGATGGCGACGACATTGCGGTAGTGTGGATCAGCTTCGAACCGGTGGCGAAGGAGAACGCGCTGGAGTTCGTGCGCGGGTCGCATCGCGGCGTGCTCTACGATGGCTCACGCTTCGATCCCGAGGATGACACCGCGCCGTTATACGGCAATGGTGTGCTGCCGCGGCTGCCGAACATCGAGGCCGAGCGCGACAAGTGGGACATCGTATCGTGGGCGGTGAATCCCGGCGACGTGTTGGTGTTTCATACGGGCATGCTGCATGGCGGCGCGGCGACGCATGGAAGCATCCGGCGCCGGACGCTGTCGCTGCGATTTTTCGGTGACGACACCGTATACGTCCGGCGCGTCAAGGTCGAAGCAACCACGCCGCCGTTTCAGCGCGAGCCCGGCCAGGAGGATACGCGCTCGGCGCTTGCGAAGATTGGCGAGACGCTGAAGGAAGGCGATCCATTTCGTCATCCGGAGTTTCTGAAACTTCGGCCGCGCCATTAACCACTAAAAAAGGAACGCACATGAAGCTTGGCCTGCTGTACGAAGTTCAGATTCCGAAACCATGGACACCCGGTATCGAGGCGCGCGCGTATCGCGAGGTCATCGAGCAAGTTGTGCTCGCCGACAAGCTCGGATGGGGTTACGTGTGGGCGGTCGAGCATCATCTGTTACCGCAATGGTCGCATTGCCCGGCGCCGGAAGTCCTCTTCGGTGCGCTCAGCCAGGTTACGAAAAACATCCGCATCGGACATGGCATCGCGCTGCTGCCGCGCAACTTCAATCATGCGTTGCGAGTAGCAGAGCGCGCTGCCGTGCTCGACATCCTCACCGGAGGGCGGGTCGAGTTGGGCACCGGTCGCGCAGTGACGTTGCAGGAGCTTGACGGCTTCGAAGTGAATCCTGACGACACGCAGGCGATGTGGGCCGAGGCGGTCGAAGTTCTGGTGCGAGCGTGGAAGGACGACTACATCGAGTACAAGGGCCGCTTCTACAACATTCCGAAGAGTTATGTGGTGCCGAAGCCGGTCCAGAAGCCGCATCCGCCGATGTGGCTGGCGGGCACCAATCCGGAAACCTTCAACCTCGCGGGACGCAAAGGGCTGGGGATGCTCGGCTTCGTGACCGGCACGCCGGATGAGGTCGCGCCGCGCATCGCCGCATACAAAGAAGCGGTCAAGCACGCGGAGCCGGTGTCGGATGTCATCAACGATCAGTCTGCGGTGCTCATTCAGACCTATTGTGCCGAGACGCACGAGCAAGCGGTCGCCGATGTCACCAAGCCATTGGACGTCGTCGCGCAACTAGCTGCCGAGCTATTCCTTCCATGGGCAGAGAAGGGGCGTGAGCGCAAGGCGGAGTCATACAAGTATCTCACCCAGCAGCAGCGCGCGGGCGCGATGACGGGCGACATCGAGCAGCGGATTCGCGACGGCATCATCGCGGTGGGAACACCAACTGAAATACTAAAACTGTTTCGCACCTATCGCGAGATGGGTGTCGATCAGATGCTGACGTGGGTGCAGTTCGGAGGACTGGAGCACAGCAAGATCACGCGGAGCATGGAGCTGATCGGCAAGCACGTCATTCCGGAACTTAATCGCTGAAGCGCGAAGCTACTTCTTTGCGCGACGCTCCTTTTCCTTCGCAATGAGATCGCGCAGGACGTCGAGTCGCAGCTTGAGCTTGTTGCCGAGCCATAACGCATGGGTCGCATGATCCTCGTATGCGTCGCCGGTGTTGGGATGCACGAGGACATTGAGCCCGAGGCGATTCAGCATCAGCCACGGCACGAGGCGAGCGAATTCCTTGGTCGCGAATTTCACCTGATACATCGATTGCGGATGCGGTCCGACGGGCTCATCGTGCCAGCGGCCTAGCTCGACTGTGAATTTATAATCGATGTCTTCGCGCAACTCCGCGGCGATATCGCGCGTGTCGCCATCGTAATAGATGTGCGCGTGATAGTCCTCGATTTTCTCCGGGCTAGTTCGCTGACTCATAGAATCTCCTACTGCGCGGTGATGCCTCCATCGACGGAAATCGACGCGGCGGTCACGAACGACGCGCGATCGGAACATAGCCACGCGACTGCCTCCGCGATTTCCTCGGGACGTCCCTTGCGTCCCACCGGCTCCAGACCATCGAGGCGTCCCGCCAACTTCGGAACCTGCGCGACCATGTCGGCCACCAGCGGAGTATCGATGATGCCGGGACATACGTCATTGATGCGGATGCCGGTGCGCGCGTACTCGATCGCCGCGCACTTGGTGAGACCTACCACGCCATGCTTCGCAGCGGTGTAGGCCGGCATCGAATGCGACGCGATAAGTCCCGCCGCCGATGCAGTGTTCACGATCGCGCCGGGCGATGCTTGGGCAAGGAACTGCTTGATCTCGGCGCGCATACATAGCCACACGCCTTTGAGATTCACCGCCATGATGCGATCCCATTCCTCTTCGTCGTAGTCCGCGGTCTTGCGCTGCTTGCCGCCGATGCCGGCGTTGTTGAATGCGCAATCGAGCCGCCCGTATGCTTTCACCGCCGATGCAATGAGCGCCTCGACATCGGCAGCCTTCGCAACGTCGCATCTTTGGAACTGTGCCTCGCCGCCTTTGTCGCGAATCATCTCGACGACCTGGCGGCCGCCTTCTTCCACGACATCCGCGATGATGAGACGCGCACCTTCGCGCGCAAAGATAGTTGCGGCGGCGCGTCCGATGCCGGAACCGCCTCCTGTGATGATCGCGCTCTTACCGCTAAGGAGTTCTGCCATCGTGATCGTCCCCCTCCCGAATAGTTTTCCTCTATCACTTCGATCCTGAGTCGGCTATCTATCGGCGCGATGAGAAAAGCGCGCTTGCTCACTGCACTGATAGCTATGTTGCTGGCTGGATGCTTCTTCAATCCACATCGAACTACGCAAGACCTCGGCGGAGAGCACGTTTCGTTCGTCACCTCCGATGGCGTGCTGCTACGCGGTCATCTATACGGCCGCGGATCGACCGGCGTGATCCTCGCGCATATGTTTCCCGCGGATCAGTCGGACTGGACTGACTTTGCGCGCGTGCTTGCAGCGCACGGCTATCAGTCGCTGACCTTCGACTTTCGCGGCTTTACCGAATCTGAAGGAACATCAGGAACTGAATTCGCGGACCGCGATCTGCTCGCGGCCTATAAGTTCCTTCGGCCTCGTGTGTCGCGGATCTTCATAGCCGGTGCAAGTCTCGGCTCCGAGGCGGCGATCCTTATCGCGGCGCGCGAGCAGGTCGCCGGCATCATATGTATTTCGACGCCGACCAGCTTCGGCGGCCTCGACGTGGAACCGGTGATCGCCAAGGTTCGCGCGCCGATCCTGTTCGTCACCTCGGCGGGCGATCCATTGGTCGCAGGCCAGCCCGAGATTCTCTACAAGCTGGCGACAGCGCCAAAATCATTCGAGGTATATTCGGGTGAAGCGCATGGGACCGCAATCTTGCAAGGTCCCCACGCCACAGAACTTCAGAGCTTGATGCTGAGATTCATTGCTGCAAATGACTCGGCGAACCCGATCGCACCTTATCGATGAAGCCCCGCGCGCGCTGTCGTCAGGCTTGCTTCTTTCTGCGCTCGGCCCAGCGCTTCTTCATCATCTCGGACAAGCGCTTTCTGCCGGCCGGGGTAAGCCCTCGGCCTCGCGACTTTTTGGAAGAGGTAGCGGCGCTAGCGGCGGCAGCCTTGGGAGGGCGGCCTCTGCGCGCGGTGGGAGCTTGCGATTCGAGTAGGCTGATCGCCTTGCCAATGCGCTCCATCTCTTGCCTTAACTCTGCGACAATCTTCTCAAGATCCAATATCGTAGCCTCCGGCTAGCACGGTTCCGTTCGCGCAAGTTGTCTAACAGTACAAGCCTGCCTTCCGCAATAGTAGGTCGAAAACAAATCGAGGAATCGCAGGCCTGATGCTACCAACCATCGAGTACCTTCCTAGGGTGCGATGACTCCTTTTCGGGAGTCTCCCCTATGAAGCTTAACACCGAATTGGGTAATAAACAGGGCGCATGCGATCATAGCGAGGCCTTTCAAAAAGAATGACACGTTTACCGCGCGCATGACTGGGCTGGGATCAGAAATCATCGCGGTGCCGTGAACTACGATCGTTACCGGAACGAGGAAAAGGACAATCAACCATCCGCCTAGCCGTGGGCGGTAGTTGATGAGGATAAGAACGGCTCCGATGAGTTCTACCACCGCCGATATGGCTACCCAAAAAGCGCGTCCGGGAATTGCCGCCGGCATCAGGTTGACGTAGGTCCCCATGTCGGTGAAGTGTGTGACTCCCGAAAGAAAAAAGATCAGGGTGAACAGAATCCGGGCGGTTATGCCGACTAGGGGACTGGTCAGAACGAGATCATCGGTTTCCATAGCGCCTAATTTGTAACCTTCCGGCGCGACGCCCGCCAGTCACTTCATTATCGTGCGACCCGGCTCCACCGCATGGGGAAAAAATCGGCGCCGATGCATCGCAATCTGCGAAGGGAGCAAAATTTTTCGGCCGCGAAACTTTTCCAGACTAGCCGCGTCTATACTTATGAAAAGACAGAAACAGAAGTCCGGGAGGCCCTCGTTCCTCCTCCCTCGTTCGCGAAATTCCCCCCCATTTCGCCGGCGAGTTAAATTGGCGAGGGCCTCCCCCTCCCTTCGCGAGGACGCGACGCCATCAGGCGAGATAAAGCGTCCCATGATTCTATTTCCCCCGCTCGCGCGGCTATTGTGATGCTATGGGCGAAGACGGCCTTGCGCAGCGCAACTTTCCGCGATCTGCTTCGTCCTCCTTAGATAAGTGTCGAGGGTGGCTGAGATCAGTCCGGAAGCCGAAGACCTAGCCGCGCTGATTCGGCGAGCCCAGGATGGGTCCGAGGCGGCGTTGGAGATTCTGATCGCGCGGTTTCAGGACCGGATCGCGGGTTTCGTGTATTCGCTGATCGGCCGCGACGACGCGATCGAGGATCTTTGCCACGACATTTTCATCAAGATGATCTCCGGCTTGTCAGGGCTCAAGAATCCCGATGCTTTCGAGGCGTGGCTGTTTCGCATCGCGCGCAATGTTGCGATGGATTCGCTGCGCCGCAAACGCCTGTGGCGAATGTTCGTGCCGTTTGAGCCGAAGCATGAACAGATCGCCGAGGCGCCTCGCAGCGGCGACAGCAGAATCGAGGAATTCCGCGCCGCGCTCGACGGCATGCCTCCCAACCAGAAGGAACTTATCCTGCTGCTTGCCGAGAATGATTGGTCCTACGAGCAGTTGGCCGAGATCACCCGCAGCAGTGTGAGTGCGGTTAAATCGCGCTTGTTTCGCGCCCGCGAATATCTCAGGCAGAGGGTCGCCGATGAAGATTGAAACGCTATTTGTAGAGCATCAACGCAGGTACGCACGTACTCAGTTGCCGCCGGATTTTGCGCGGCGCGTGATTGATGATGCCCGCCGCAATGCCGGAAGGGCGGGCCTGGCGGTCAGATTGCGACTCGTCGCGATCACCGGCGTGCTATGCGTGATTGGTGCAGTATCGATGCACTTGCTGCAGACGCAATATACCGAGCAGCAGAACGTCCAGGCGTGGACCACCACGGCCGAACAAATCAGGGTGCTCGAGGAATCGATATGAGGGGAAACGTCCTCATCGTACTCGCTACGGTCGCGCTATTTGTGGCGGGACTCTTCGTAGGAGTATGGACGCAACGCACGCGCCCGGTTCCTCCGCCGCCGATCGGGGTGATGGGGGAATTCCAGACGCAGCATCCCGGCTATGCGCCGGCGCCCGCGGTTCATCGCCAGCCGTGGTTCGTAGGCGGAGCGACCGGTCCGGGAGGGCATGCGCCGGTAAGTCCGCAGGAGATTCGAAAGCAGATGGCGATCCTGATGCCGCAGATTGCCGACTTTCAGCAGAAGGTCGACGCGATCGAGCAGCAGTTCCGCATTTCCTTCAACACGATTCTATCCGCCGATCAGAAACAGAAGCTCGATACGATTACGAAGCGCCTCGCGAGCTTCCCGGATCCGCTGCCGGGGTGCGCGCCGGGTATGGGACCTATCTTCGTTTCGATGGTTATCTATCGGCCCACCTTCGAGCATCTGAGTGAAGACCTGACGCTCGACGACAAGCAGCAACATGCGCTGATGGATCTGCTGACGGAGCGGCGCAACAAGCTGCTCGCGCTCGTCGACGCTACTCCGCCGCCGAGTTTCAAATTTCCCGATATGGTGAATCCGGATCCCGCCGAGCCGCGTCCCTGAGCCTTACCAATCGAAACGAATAGTACGCGTTCGTGCCGGATCGGAATCGGGCGCCGCGCCGAGCGTGGCGATATCGCCACTCATATTCACCGCGAGGCTGCCCGGAAAAAATGCCGGCATCCAGCGGCCCAGCGGGGATACGTCGGCGCTGGATTCGATCGGAATCTTTGGTCCGTCGTGCGATTCGAAAACAAACAGATGCTCCGCTCCGCGGTCGTCATGACCGCCGAGATACACCAGCCCCGACGCGGTAACTGAAGGATCGACGAAACCTGCCATCCGGGTGCCGAACTGAGTCATTCCGCCTTCTTCCATTAGCGGCGTAAGCTCACTGTCCTTCGCTTTGAAGACGGCGGACTTGTTATGCGATGCGCCGGTGAAGATGAGGGTGCCGTCGGGAAGCAGACCGGGGTGTCCATCCGAGATGTAGGTCAAAGCGCCAATGCTGGTGCGCGTTCCCGTACCGAAGCTGCGCGAGAGGTGTCCCGCGCTTCCGATGTAGACGGCGTCGCCCTTCGATCTTCGATTGCTGAACGCGATCAGATCGCCGGCGGTGGAGCGCACGATCGCCGGCCGCCCAAAGCTCGGTCCGAACAGGCCGCCGCCGGGCGTCCGGTCTCCTTCGCGTGCTACTTCTTGTAGCGGCGAGTGATCATCGAGTATGACGACCGCCGCCTGCTCGATGCCGTGCTCGGCGGAATCGCCGACGCGTCCGAGCAACGCGATTTCACCATCGGCCGCAACGTCTGCGCTGCCGAAGTACAGCAGCTTCAGCGTATGACCTTCGGCCGTTCGATCGCCGATGCGCGCGGCGCAACTCAGGCGACCATCCTGATAGCGGAAAACCGCGTCCTTCCCCGCAGCCTCGGGCGCCAGAAAAGCAACCATTCCGTTCGGTCCCGCGACCGGATAAGGATCGATCTTGAAGTTGGGACGACAATCATCCGGTATCGTTGCGCCGTCGAGCACGCGCACGATGCGCTGATTGCCGGGAGCGTTGACGTTCGCGCGATAAATATCCCATCGGGGACGCTGGTCCAGACCCACGGTTTCGCCGCCGAAGACTACGTCGCCTTCCGGAGAAATCGAGGGCACGCCGAGATCCTCGAAAATTTCGCCGCCGGGCGCGATCGCTCCAATTTGTGCAATCAGCTTCGCGGCTCCATCGCGGCCACTGACATACAAACCCGACGCGGTACTCATATCAACGCTGGCCGGTCCATCGAGCCCTCCCATATTGAAGACGATCGCTCGCGCCGGTGTTGCGATGATGACCAGCGCCAACGTCATCAGCGCTGAAAGACCAATTGCGGACGCCGCACCGGGGTGTCTCTTACTTTGATTCATGCTGGGTTTGTTCCGACTCTACTCGCGATCCGCCTGCTGGCGATTGCGCGGAAGAGCAAGACCTCGCTGCGTAAAAATGTGCGACAGATGAGACTGAACTGACCCGGAAGAACTGAGCAGGTTACGTCGAAGTTCGAATTCCGAGCGTTCGCTGCGCGCGCGCGACGGGGCAGGCTAAATAGCGCGGGTCCGGGGCCGGACCTTCGCGACAGATCATCTACCGCTGATAATTGTGCCGGAAATTGGACCAATAAGCATCACCGTCGCGCAAAAATTTCCCTCATCTTGACGCAATCGTGATGCCATCCATACCGATCGGTATGTTCAGATGAATTGGGTGCTGTAACGCGGAAATTAGTCGCGTTTTGCCAAGTCATTCGCAATTTCGCGAAGTTATCTCGAGGAAATCGGCTAAAGCCTCACGGTACTGCCGGTCCGATGGGCGGCTGGTCAGGAAAGTGGCACTCGAGGTGTCATTTGTCGGCGTCGTTCCATTGATCTTCGAAGAGCGGCGCGCGCGCCTTCGCGTATGTGCGTTTCGAAACGATGCACCCGTCGACAAATCGAAGCAGATCCAGACCGCGCCATGATGTCGGCTTGCCCTTTATCGAAAGGGTGCATCGCCATGAGATCATCGCGTCGCCGGTTTCGATGTCGACGAAAATATCGTCCTCGAGGAACTCCATCTTGCCGAATGCGCCGCTGAACTGCGGCTCGAATGCCGCGCGTATCGCGCGCTTGCCGCGATTGCTCTTGCCATTGAACTCGTCATAGATGCCGTCGTCGGCGAAGAACGCCATCACCGCATCGAGGTCGTTGCGATTGAACGCATCGGTAAAGCGGCGCGTGAGATCGATCAGCTTCGCACGTTCCATATAGGCACTCCTCAATGCAGCTCCGGAAGATTATCGATCACATCCCAACTCTGTTTCGATGAGTCATCGATGGTGCGGATACCGACCTCGTTGAGCCGCGCGAGCTCGCCGGTGAACAGCGACACATCGTGCAGCAGCGCAAGTGACACGAACTCGAATTTCGCACCCTTGATGAAATCGGGAAGCCGCGCGAAGAACGCAGCTTGCACAGCCTCGGAAGAGGGCGGCGCGGAGCTCCATCCGATTTCCGAAATCCCTACGCGCTGCGTCGGCAGATACTTGCGCACCGATGAGTAGTAATCGTCGGGCACCTTGGCTTTGGAAGGATCGCCGAATGCGTCGGGATAGCTGCTGAGCGAATACACATCGAGGCTATCGGCGAACAGCCGAAACATCTCGAATTGCTGATGCGCCCGCATCTGTTCCCATTGAAAGCTAATCGTCACGACCTGGTCGCGATACTTCTTCTTCACCGCGACGTAGGCTTCATGCGCGAGACTCTGGTAAGGGGCGAACTCCTTTGGGTTCGCCGCCAGGAAGTTCACCTCAGTCGCGAGGCCGAGCACATCGGGATGATAGGACGCGAGCTCCAATACCTCATCGATGTAGGCCTTGCGCACGTCGGCATCGGCGAAGCTCTTACCGGCGAGCGACTTCGGCAAGTCGGGATCCTTGCGATCATTCGACAAGGTGGTCGGACTTAGCCACAACTGAAGCTTGAGGCCGCGCTGCTGCGCCCATCCCTGAACGAGTGCGAACGATGCGCTAGGTGGAGGGGAGCCCCATTGAAAGATCCACGTGACATGGCTGCCGATTTCAGCGGCCTCATTGAAGAAGACATTGAAGTCGTGATCGGTGAAACGTCCAAAGTGTGCGGGCGACAGGGAGGTGCCGAGGATCGTGTCCTTGGCGGAGGTTCCGCGCGCCAGATCCATGGGCATACTCATTATCAGCATCAAGGCGAAGGTCGTGGCAAGAAATCGGTGAAGTCTCATAGGTATAGAACCCTACGACTCACGTATCATGTCTAGGCAGGCTCGATAAGTGATAGAGGGTAGAACAGGCCTAGTCTTCGATAAGCCAAAGGGTTTCGCATCGCGAGTGGGTTTGTTTTTGCGCTTTCGATGCTGCCCTCTCCCGCGGCTGCGCCTCCGGGAGCCGCACACTGCGAGAGGGCACTTAGCGACATCATGTCGTCAGGTTGGCGAGGGCGGCGGGTCTTCACCGTCGGTTGTGGAACCGCATATAGTTGCGAAAACCTCAGCGATTCTGGGGATCAAATGGCTTTGTTTTGTCATTCTCGATGTGAGCGATCGCCTCGAGTGGCTTTGTTTTTTCATTGCGCAGATTCGGAAGTGGGTTTGTTTTCGCACTTTTCGCGCGCCGGAAGCAGAATCCAGAGCTAAGGTCCCTCTCTGGCCCGTCACAGTTCATGCGCGCAGCCATCGCATGAGCTCGCGCTGAGCCATCTCCCCCGAACAACGGGGGAGACGAATCCAGACGGGGGAAGACGTGGAATGATGGGTTCGTTTGTCAAAAGCCAAATCGAAAATCCTTTATTTTCAGGTACTTGGTGGCTTCGTTTATGTAAAATCGCGTGTGTCGCATTCCCTCCTGAAAACGGCTGCGGCACCCCCAATGGAGCGCCGCGATCAACATGATAGCACACCGAGACTGCCCGTTCATTCCAAACCTTCGAGCCTGATGTCCCCCCTCGCGATGCGCTGCAAGGTCTCCGCATACAACTGATGCTCAACTACCAGCACGCGCGCGGCGAGGCTTTCTGACGTATCGTCGGCCATCACCGGCACCTTCTTCTGCGCCAGGATACGGCCGCGATCGTATTCCTCGTCCGCGAGATGCACCGTCGCGCCCGATTCCTTCTCGCCCGCCGCAAGGACCGCATCGTGGACATGATGTCCATACATCCCTTGGCCCCCGAATTTCGGCAGCAGCGCAGGATGCATGTTGAGCACGCGGCCGCGATAGCGCGCGAGCGTCTTCGGCCCGAGTTTCTTCATGTAGCCGGCGAGCACGATGAGGTTAACGCGATGCTTCTCCAAAGTGGCGAGAATTGCTTCATCGAGGCGCGCCTGATCGGGATGGATGTGCGAACTCAGATGAAACGCGGGCACGCGCGCCGCCATCGCGCGATCGAGCACCTGCGCGTCGGAGTTGTTGCTGATGACGACGCACGCCTCCGCATCGAGGCGCCCCTCGCGGCACGCATCGAGGATCGCCTGCACATTGCTTCCACCATGCGAGGCGAGAAATCCCAGTCGCAGCTTCATCGTGTGAGCATTATAGTCGCAAGCACTTCACTTGCCGAAGCTGCGAATATTCGGAGGTTGTTGGTTGAAGCGCGCGAGATTGCTGCCTCTGTTGGTCTTTGCCTTTATCCAGGGTGTGTTACTGATCGATGTGATCTTGCACGACCCGCGAGTTGGATACGACGTTTGGCAGCATATCGCATATGTCGCGCGGCTTTCGAAATTCGAGCTTCCGGGCCCGCGCGAGACCCACGAGTTCTTTTCACCTCCGCTGCCGTACGTGGTTCCTGCGGTCGCGGAAGCGGCGGGGCTATCGTATTGGTGGGCCGCAAAAGCCGGCCAATTCGCCAACCTCGCTTATTCGATCGGCTTATGCATATGCGTTCTGAAAATCTGTGATTTAATCAGTCCGGGTTCGGTCTTGCTTCAATTCTGGTCGCTGGCGCTGCTGTCGATCATTCCGGTTTACTACAAGTCCTTTTCGATGGTGCGGGGCGAGCCGCTGCTGAGTTTCCTCGCAGTGGCGAGCGTGTACTGCGTCTTGCGCGCCTATCGGAAGGTGCCCCGTCGAGAGTGGGATTTCGCCGTACTGGGAGTACTTCTCGGCCTCGCAATCCTCAGCCGGCAGTGGGCGTTTTTCCTGTTTCCGGCTTTCGCGATCTATGCGGTTATGCTGCCGGCACCTCGCTTAACCGCACGAATGTTCAATTTGATGCCGCTGGTCTTGTCCTTTGCCATCGCGAGCATGGTAGGCGGCTGGTTCTATCTAAGTCTCCATCAACGCTTCGGAAAAATAACCGCCTTCAATCAGGAACCACCACGATGGTCGCTCGCGAACGAACCCGCTCGATTCTACTTCGGTACGGGCCTCAAATCCGTCTTCAGCGATCCCATCAGTCCCGCTTTCGCAAACGAGCTACTGCCCACCTTTTACTCGGAGTTCTGGGGTGACTATGAGTGCTACTTCGTCGTCTCCGGGAGCAGGGGGTACGGTAACTTCTTTCAGGGCTCTGAACTCGTCGACCTTCTCAGAAGCGATCCGTCGCTGGAAACATTCGAGTCCAATCGTTTCAGAATCGCTCGATGGCTGGGCCTCGCGCAGGCCGCCGCGATAGTACCGTCGGCGCTGTTTGTCGCGGGCGTCATAATGGGAATCGCGGCGCTCTTCGGCCGAGGTAACGGCGATCCCGCCGAAGGTTTGCTGGCTCTGGTGGTCGTCACCTCGATGGTTGGCTACCTATGGTTCCTGATCGGGTTCCCGACCCCAACCGGCAACACCATCAAAGCAACTTACATGCTTCAGATCATACCGCTCCTCGCAATTCTGGGCGCAAGGATGCTGCTTACCATACGCGACCGCTCGCCGGCCTCCTACAAGGTAATCGTCGGATTCGTTGCGCTCAGCGCGATACTCAATGCGCCATTGCTCTTTACGCGGTATGTGTTTCTTCCGTGGTAGGTTCAAACGATCGGCAGAGAGCTACCTAACCAGCATAGGGCGCTTCTGTGGAGGACGCAGTAGGTCCGCGCGCGCGAGCGATACCCGATGCGGGGTCTTCAGCGCCGAGAGCATCTCGCTGATCGACTGATTCAGCTTCGGATGCATCAGGGTGGGCGCCAGCTCCGCCATCGGTGCGAGCACGAAGCGGCGCTCGTGCAAGCGAGGATGCGGCACCACCAGCGCGCGCGTACTGATCACTTCCTTATCGAAGAACAGCAGGTCGAGATCGATGATGCGCGGCTTGTATTTTCCGCGCAGCGGCTTGCGGCCCTTGAATGGCTTTCGCCCCATCGCGCGCTCGATGGTGAGCAGGCGCTTCATCAGTTCTTCGGGAGTGAGTTCGGTGTCAGCCTCGACCACGCCGTTGAGGAACGGCCACTTGAGCATCAACTCGTCGCCGACCGGTTCGGTCTCGTAGATCGAGGATTGGCGCACGACGCGCGTACCGGGGATGGCAGCGATCTTCTGGATCGCCTCCCGGTAATTACCGGCTCGGTCGCCGAGGTTACTGCCTATTCCGATGAAAGCCCGATGGGGCATCCTTGGTCGTTACAGCCTGAGCGCCTTTATTCGTTCCACCGCCTCTTGCACTCGATCGCTCGTCAATGAAAAACGAACGAACCCTTCGCCACCTTTGCCGAATCCGGAGCCCGGCGTGATCGCCACGCCGGCCTCTTTCAGCACACGCTCAGTGAACGATGCCGAGGTGAATCCCTTCGGGACCTCGGCCCAGATGTAGAACGTCGCGCGCGGCGGCTCGCATTTGAGGCCGAGTGCGCGCAGCGCGCCGACCAGGATGTCGCGGCGCTCCTTGTATATTGCGCAGTAGGCCGCGAGCTGGTCGCCGTCGCCACCCTCGAGTGCCGTAATCGATCCCTCCTGGATCGCCTGCGGAACGCCCGAGTCCATGTTGGTTTTGACTTTGCCGAGTGCGCCGACCAGTGCGGCATTGCCGACGACGAAGGCGGCGCGCCATCCGGTCATCGAGAAGGTTTTCGATAGCGAATGGAAATCGACCGCGCAGTCGCGCGCGCCATCGACCTGGAAAATGCTCGGCGCGCGATAGCCGTCGTACGCGATTTCCGAATACGCATTGTCATGCGCGAGGATGATGTTGTGCTTGAGGCAGAACGCGACCGCCTCCTTGAAAAAATCCAGCTCGACGGTCGCACCGGTGGGGTTGTTGGGATAGTTGAGCCATAGCAGTTTGGCGCGCCGCGCAATCTCGGCCGGAATCGCACTGAGGTCCGGCTTGAATCCGTTTTCCTTACGCAGCGTGAGGTAATATGGCTCTCCGCCATTGAAGACGCATCCGGAGTAGTAGACCGGATAGCCCGGATCGGGAATGAGCACGATGTCGCCCGGATCTACGACCGCGGTGGAGAAATTCGCGATGCCTTCCTTCGAGCCAATCAGCGCGCATACTTCGGTTTGCGGATTGAACTCGACGCCCCATCGACGCTTGTACCAGTTAGCCGCCGCCTGCCGATATTCGAGCAGGCCTTCGTAGTCGGGATAGCGATGGTTCTTCGGCTCGTCGGCGGCGCGCTTGATGCTCGCGACGATGTGCTTGGGAGTGGGCAGGTCAGGATCGCCGATGCCGAGGCTGATGACATCGACGCCTTTGGCGGCGACTTCCTTCTTGAGGCGGTCGAGCTCGGCAAACAGATACGGTGGTAAGAGGCCGAGTCTGGAAGCGGTCTTGATCTGCACCGGGTATCAGGTTCTCCGTAAATTCTAGTTGCGAAACACAACTAACATACTTCCTATAGGCTTCGAAACATTAGGGACGATTTTGCGCCAAATTTCACATTTTGGAGGATGGAGTCGTCGGGAGACGATCCGGCGAGCATCAGCGCCGGTAAACTCTGCGCGGTAGGCAAATCAACCTCGCGGGTCGAACATTCGCGGGAAAACAACGTCATTACGATTGCATCGATAGGCGAAAATCATTCTACCGCAAGGGGAAAGTGTATTCCGCGGTAGACGCCGCAGAAGCCTGACACGCAGCGCAGCATAGCCTCGTATTAATGTTGCTTGATCATCGACAATCGCAATGTTAGACAATTTAACATCTCGATTTTCTGGCGGTTGCTCCTCGCGAGGACTAATGCTGAGAAGGCTCCTCGCAAGATGCATCAGGCAATTGGCCCTGCGAAGTAGCGGACCAGGATTTCAGAGGCGAACGCGGCGCCCGTCTCGACAATAGCCGAGCGGGCAACTTGTCGGCCATAACCGAACCGTAACCGGGGTTCTCCCTCAGGACATGAACCGGACCCTGCTTCCTCTCGCTATTGTCCTGCTGGTCTTCGGACTCGGCACGCTGGCCTTTTCCCAACGTCCATGGGCGCCGCGCGCCGATGTGGTTCAGCCGATTCCCTTCAGTCATCGCGTCCACGCCGGCGTTCACAAGATTCCGTGTCAGTACTGCCATGAGTATGCGCGCCGCTCGCAAACTTCCGGCGCTCCGCCGGTAGCGCGATGCGTCGGATGCCATGGCGCGAGCCTGGTCGGCGGCATCCAGCCGGTGACGCGTCCGTGGACCGATACCACGCAGCCTCCGTTCGAAATTCGATGGAACCGCGTCTACACGCTGCCGGAATTCGTCCGCTTTACGCATCGGCCGCATATCAACGCGGGGGTGCAATGCCAGGAATGTCACGGCGACGTGCAGAACATGGATCGCGTCGTGCCGGTGCATGAAATCAACATGGGCTTCTGTATCAATTGCCATACCCAGCGCAAAGCCACGCTCGATTGCGCGGTCTGTCATCACTAGCGGAGAAGCGAATGGCGGACTTCACCAGACGGTCCTTCCTGAAAATCGCGGCGACTGCCAGCGCGGCCGCCGCCATTCCCGGATGTCAGCCTGCCGCGCGCAAACTGATTCCTTATGTCGTGCCGGATGAGAACGTCATTCCAGGCGTGCCGACGTTCTATGCGACGACGTGCGCCGAATGTTCCGCCGGATGCGGCATCGTCGCGAAGGTGCGCGAAGGGCGCGTCATCAAGTTGGAAGGTAATCCCGCCGATCCCATCAGCCAGGGCGCGATCTGCGCGCGCGGCCAGGCGGGCCTGCAGGGACTCTACAATCCCGATCGCCTGCGCACGCCGATGATTCGTGGCGCGGACGGCAAGCTCACGAAAATATCGTGGGATGATGTGCTCGCTCAACTTGTGAAGCATTTGAAGGATGCGGCAGGGAAGGGCAGTGATCGAATCGCAATGATCGCGCCGCCGCAAGGCCCGACGTTGCAGAAAATCAGCGCGGCATTTCTAGGCGCCTACAAATCCAGTCGCGCCATTTATTACGAAGCGATTAGTGACGAGCCCGCGCGCGAGGCCGCCGAGATGGTGTTCGGACGACGCGATCTGCCGTCGTATCGCATCGATCAGGCCGAGGTGCTCATTTCCTTTGGCGCCGATTTCCTCGAAACATGGCGGTCGCCGATCGAACTCGCGCGCCAGTATGCGGAATTTCGCGTGCCAAAAAATCGCGGCGGCGCACTCACCATCGGACGCGCGATTTACGTCGGCCCGCGTTTCAACATGACAGCGGCGAAATGCGACGAATGGATTGCGTCGCCCGCCGGCGCCGAGGCGATGCTCGCGCTGGCCATCCTTCATGTGATGCTCGCACAAGGATGGGTTCAGCCCAACCGTGGCATCGATGTCACGACGCTCAAGGGTTTCGCCGCATCATACGATCCTGCATCGGTCAGCCAGAAGACCGGCGTGTCGGCGGAGCGCATCAGCAGGATCGCGGAACGCTTCGGCAAGGCCGATGGCGCGATCGCGCTAGCAGGCGGTGACGATCCGACCCTGTACGCAGCGGCATACATCCTCAACGCGGCAACCGGCAACCTGGGCCGCACGATGCAGTTCTTCGAGGGCGAGCCGCCCGAGACGGTCACGAAGAGCGACGACGACGCCGCTGCAATCGAAGCGATTCGCATCGGCGTCGTAGGCACTTCCTCCGGCGCCAATAACGGTGTGGCCAACCTCGATTTCACATCTTCACGCGTCGATATAGTGGTGATCGCAGGCAGCAATCCTCTCTACGCGATGCCGCGTGCGTGGCGTACCGAAGAAGCATTCAAAAAAGTTCCATTGGTGGTGTGGATGGGTACGGTCCCCGATGAAACGGCCGACCTCGCGCATCTGCTGTTGCCGATTCATCATCCGCTCGAGACCTGGCGCGACATTTTCCCGCGCGCGGGTGTGCATGGCCTCGGCCAGCCCGTGATGCAACCGGTCGTCGCGAGCAGATCGCTCGGCGACGTTCTCATCAGCCTCGCGAATCAGAGCGGCGGCGCAGCGCTACCGTGGAAAGACACTGCCGACGCGGTCAAGACCGAATGGGCGAAGCTCGGCAGCGGATCCGATGCGGATCAATTCTGGTTCAAGTCGCTCACCGAAGGCGGAGTTTTCTCCACGCCCGTTGCTGCGAAGGTCGCGCTGAAAACCGCAGCACTGAGGAGCGGACCAAATGCGCCTGAAATTCCCAAGCTCGTGCTCCATGCATATCCGCATCCGTTTCTCACCGATGGGCGCGGCGCCGACAAGCCATGGCTCCAGGAAATTCCCGAGCCGGTCACGCAGCTCGTTTGGGATAGCTGGGCCGAGATTCATCCTGACACTGCTAAGGAGATCGGCATCGCGTCGGACCAGATCGTCGAGTTGCGAAGCTCCGAGGGCGTCATCAAAGCGCCGGCGCTGGTCAGTGAACGAGTCGCGCGCGGCATTGTCGCTGTGCCGCTTGGGCAAGGCCACACCTCATACGGGCGTTATGCGAAAGATCGCGGCGTCAATGCGTTCACGATGTTGCGTCCGCGTCACCTCAACATCGAAGTTCAGGCGCGCGCGACCGGCGACGCGCAACCGAACGTCTCGCCCGTCGGATACGACTACATGCTGGGACGCACTTTTGCCGAGGCGGTGAGTATCGAGCAGCTCGCGAACCACGTCGAGCCGAAGTACGTGGAAGAAGAACTGCCCGACGTTCCATACGAGATGTATGCCTCGCAGGTGCCAAATCGGAAGCGCATGTGGGGCATGACGATCGACCTCAATTCGTGCACCGGATGCAGCGCGTGCGTCGCCGCATGCTACGCGGAGAACAACGTGCCGATCGTCGGCAAGACGGAAGTTGCGCGGGGCCACATTATGTCGTGGATTCGAATGGACCGCTACTTTCCCGAGCCCTCGCGGCCCGAGCCGCAGCCACAGCTATATCTGATGCCGATGCTGTGCCAGCAGTGCGATCACGCGCCGTGCGAGCCGGTCTGTCCGGTGTTCGCCGCGGTGCATACCGACGAAGGACTCAATGGGCAGATCTACAATCGATGTGTCGGCACCCGCTATTGCGAGAACAACTGTCCCTACAAGGTGCGGCGTTTCAACTGGTTCCTTCCCGAATGGCCTGAGCCATTGCATTTGCAGCTCAATCCCGATGTGACCGCGCGCGGCATGGGCGTGATGGAGAAGTGCACGTTTTGTATTCAGCGCATCGTCGAGACCGAGATCACGGCGAAGATCGAGAAGCGTGCGCTGCGCGACGGCGAGATCATCACGGCTTGCGCGCAGGCGTGCCCGACCAAGGCGATCTCATTCGGCGATATGAAGGATCCCCAAAGTGAAATGATGAAGCGTCGCGACGCCAACAAGGATCGCAGCTACCGCTCGCTGGAAGATCTCAACACCCAACCGGCGATCGTATACCTGCGCAGCGTCTATCACGAAAAGGAGAAAGCCTAAGTGGCTGCCGCGGTCGAGCCCATCAACACGAATCCTACCTATGCCAACGTCGATCGCGGCGTGCATCGCATCATGGAGCCGCCCGGCCTGATGTTTTGGGCGTGGATCGGTTTCTGCGCGACGCTGGTGGCAATCGCAGCCGCGCTGTGGACGCGCCAGATCTATGTCGGGTTGGGAGTGACCGGACTGCGGCAACCCAACATGTGGGCGGTATACATCACGAACTTCGTCTTCTGGGTCGGAATCGCGCATTCGGGCACGCTCATCTCCGCGATCCTCTATCTCTTCCGGACGCGATGGCGCACCGCGGTCTATCGCTTCGCGGAGACCATGACTTTGTTCGCGGTGCTCACCGCAGGGCTGTTCCCGCTGGTCCATCTCGGCCGTGTATGGAATGCCTACTGGCTGTTACCTTATCCGAACGAGCGGGATTTGCAGCCGAACTTTCGCTCTCCGCTGGTATGGGACGCCTTCGCGGTCTCGACCTACCTCACGATCAGCGCGACGTTCCTGCTGATGGGACTGATTCCCGATGTCGCGAACGCACGCGATGCCGCCAAGGGCTGGCGCAAAATGTTCTACTCTATTCTGGCGTTCGGATGGCGCGGGACGGGTGAACAATGGCGCCATTTCCAGATGATGTACCTGTTGCTGGCGGGCCTCGCGACGCCGCTGGTCATCTCGGTGCATAGCGTGGTGTCGTGGGATTTCGCGATGGCGCAACTGCCGGGATGGCATAGCACGATTTTCGCGCCGTACTTCGTCGCCGGCGCGATTCTCTCGGGCGTCGCGTTGGTGATCACGCTAGTCATTCCGATGCGCCGCCTGCTTAACCTCGAGGAACTCATCACCCCATGGCATATCGACAACCTCGCCAAGGTGGTGCTGCTGACCTCACTGATTGTCAGCTATTCCTACATTACGGAGACCTTCATCACCTGGTACAGCCAGGATCAGTATGAAGTCGTGACGTTCCAGGCGCGCTACTTCGGGCACTACGCGCCGCTGTTCTGGCTGATGGTGTGGGGCAACTGCGTATTCCCGCTAACGCTGTTCTCGCCCCGCATCCGCCGCAGCACGGTGCCGCTCTTCGTCGTCATGATTTTCGTCAACATCGGGATGTGGCTGGAGCGTTTCGTGATCATCGCGGGATCGCTGGCGAGCAACTTCAACCCGTCGCAGTGGGGATTTTTTCATCCCTCGATCACCGAAATCATGATCACCGTCGGCAGCTTCGCGTGGTTCCTGATGCTGTTCTCGCTGTTCGCACGCTACCTGCCGATCGTCTCGATGACTGAACTGAAAGAAGGGATTCAATGGCTGCGGCAATCCCTGCGCGACAACTACTACCCCGGCATTTCAAGAGACACTAGATGAGCGCCGAGATCGAATTGGTCGGCACCTTCGCCGACGAAGAGCAATGCGTGCACGCAGTCGAGGCCCTGAAGCACGGCGGCGTCGAGTTTCGCGTGTTCTCGCCGATCCCGAGCGAGCATCTTATCCACGCGATCGGGCGCGGACTCAGCCCGGTGCGCGCATTCGTGCTGATGGGCGGCATTGCGGGCGTTCTAACCGGCATTGCAGTTACTGTCGGCACTTCGTGGGAATGGAATCTGATTGTCGGCGGCAAGCCAGTGGTTTCATGGCCGCCATTCATCATCATCATGTTCGAATTGATGATCCTGTTCGGCGGCTTGTCCGCGGCGGCGAGCTTTTTTCTGTACGCACGCCTGCCGCAATTCGATCCGATTCCGGGTTATTCGGAACGTTTCAGCGCCGATCGCTTCGGCATCGCGGTGGAATGCGACGAAGCCGACAGCGCGAAAATCGAGGCGATGATGCGCGAGGCCGGCGCTGAGGAAATCGCGCATGAGGACCCGCGTCCGGAGCCGGCGGAGCATTGATGGCTTCTCACACTCAAGCATCCTCGCGACCGATTGCGCCGGAAGTTATTCCCGGCGCGAGCGGCGTGCGCGTATCGATGCCGCTGGTCGCCATATGCGCGATCTTCACGCTTATCGGCATCGCGGGATTCATCGCGGGCATCATGACGGAGACCGAGGCGCATGCGTGGCAGGCGTTTTTGGTGAACTTCCTCTTTTTCTTCGGCGTCGCGCAGGGCGGCGTCGTGATCTCCGCGGCCTTCTATCTCACGCAGGCGCGATGGGGCGGGCCGGGCGCGTATCGCCTCGCCGAGTCATTTTACTTCTTCATTCCGGTCGCGTTCGTCTTGTTCTGGATTCTGTTCTTCGGCCGCGCCGAGCTGTGGCCATGGGTAACGAAGCCGGTCGCGAAGAATCCCACCTGGCTCAACACGCCATTTTTCTTCGCGCGCGAGGGTTTTGCTCTGCTCGCGCTGACGATCCTCGATTTGTGGTTCATCCGCATCTCCCAGCGCGTCGACGTACGTCAGTGGGCGCTTTCGAATGACAACATCGTGATGCCGCCGACTGCGATTCGTCGCATCGCGCCGGCGCTCGCGCTGACCTATGCCGCGGTGATGTCGCTGGTCGCTTTCGATCTCATCATGTCGCTGGCGCCGGCATGGAAGAGCACGCTTTTCGGCGCGTTCTTCTTCGCGGGCGCATTCTGGAGCGGTATCGTCGCGATGGCTCTCACAGCCGTCGTGCTGCGCAGCCGCCTCGCGCCGGGGAATTTGTTCACTCGCGACACCATCATGCACGATCTCGGCAAGTTCACCTTCGCGTTCTCGGTGTTCTGGGCCTACACCCTGTTCGCGCAGTACATCGTGATCTGGTACGGCGACATCCCGAATGAAACTTTTTTTCTTGTCGTGCGCGGCGCGCTGATCGGAGGTCCCGCGGGATACACGATCTACACGCCCTGGATGATCCCGACGTGGACCGTGCCGCTACTCGTGTGGGTGATCCCATTCACGGTGCTAATGGGCGTGAAGCCGAAGAAGACGCCGGCGATCCTCGGCACGGTCGCGTTCCTCGGACTCATCGGCATGTGGCTGGAGCGCTATGTACTGGTGGTGCCGTCGATCGTCCCGCGCCATGTGCCGTTTGACTGGATCGAGGCGGCGGTGACGATTGGATTCCTCGGCATCTTCGGACTGTGCGCGATTCCCGGGATGAAGCTGACGATCGCGGCGGCATCGGCGCCGCAAGTGTTGGAGGCCGCGGAACAATAATGCGCCGGTTCAAAACGCGACTCCTCGCTATCGCGGCATTCGCGATGATTCTTGCAGGATGCGGCGGCGACGACACCGCGCATCCGATGAGCACGTTGGCGCCACGCTCCGATCTCGCCAACTGGTGCTACAGCCTGTTCATGGAGATCACTGCGTGGGATCTCCTGATCCTCACTATCGTGATCGTCGCGTTCATCCTCGCGGTATTTTTCTTCTCCACACGAGTTGGCGAGGCAGGACCGCCGACCGCCGTCAGCTCCGACCTCACCCTCGAAATCGCATGGACGCTGGGCCCCGCGCTGATTCTGCTCTTCATCTCGATTCCAACCGTGCGCCTGATTTTCCGTACCCAGCCGCGCGGCACGTTTCCGAACGAGCTTCCGATCACGGTCGTCGCGCATCAATGGTGGTGGGAATTTCACTATGACGACGGCTCCGGCGCCGTTACTGCCAACGAGTTGCACATTCCGGCGGAGCGTCCGATCCATCTCAAGCTGGTATCGAACGATGTCATCCATAGTTTCTGGGTGCCGCGATTGGGCGGAAAGCGCGACGTGGTGCCGGGCCAGGTCAATGAGATCCATCTCATCTCTACGATTCCCGGCGAGTACTACGGCCAATGTGCGGAATTCTGCGGCGACTCCCACGCCAACATGAGATTTCGAATTTTCGTCGACAAGCCCGACGACTTCGCGATGTGGGAGAAGGCGCAGACCGCGCCCGGTGCGATGCCGGCCGAGGCGACGCCGGCGAGTCGCGGTGCGCGCGTGTTCGCCAACAGCCCGTGCACGACGTGTCACACGATCAATGGAGTATCGAAGGGCTTCGTCGGCCCCGACCTGACGCACGTCGCGAGCCGCACCACGATCGCGGCGGGCGTGCTTGCGAACGATCCCGCGCAACTCACGCAATGGATTGAGCATCCCGACGAAATGAAACCGGGCGCGCGGATGCCGGACTTCGGCCTACGCGGCGATGATCTCAACGACCTGGTCGCATATCTGGAAAGTCTTAAGTAGAGGACGGTCCGCATGGCTGCGCAGCCGAAAGTATTGCCGATCAAACAGCCGAGTTACCTCGAAGGCGGCCTCATCAGCTGGCTGAACACGGTCGATCACAAGAAAGTCGCGATGATGTATGGGATCGCGTCGCTGTTCTTCATGGGAATCGGCGGTATCGAGGCGTTGCTGATCCGCACGCAGCTCTTTTATCCCGACAATCATTTCGTTTCGGCGGCTACCTTCAACGAGCTGTTCACGATGCATGGCACGACGATGATCTTTCTCGTCGTGATGCCGCTGCTGCTCGGTTTCTTCGCGAATTTTTTGATTCCATTGATGATCGGCGCGCGCAACGTCGCCTTCCCGCGCCTCAATGCACTGAGTTTTTGGATTTTTCTCTTCGGCGGAATTTTTCTTCATCTCGGAATAGTCTGGCCGGGCGGCGGATTCCCGAACGCCGGATGGTTCGGCTACGCGAACCTGACCGAGCGGATGTACACGCCGGGCCTGCACATCGATTTCTGGGACATCGGACTGATTATCTCGGGCGTCGCCACCGTGATGACCGCGCTCAACTTCCTCACAACGATCGTGGCGATGCGCGCGCCGGGCATGACCTACATGCGAATGCCGCTGTTCGTCTGGTCGATGCTGGTGACGGTGGTGCTGGTGCTGCTGGCATTTCCCGCGCTCACCGTCGGTCTGCTTTTTCTTTTCCTCGATCGCTTTTTCGGTGCGCACTTCTACCAGGCGATGGATGGTGCGACGCCGATTTTGTGGCAGCACCTCTTCTGGCTGTTCGGGCATCCCGAAGTCTACATCATGGCGCTGCCCGCGTTCGGAATAATTTCCGAGATATTGCCGACCTTCGCGCGCAAGCCGTTGTTCGGCTATCCGATGATGGTCTATTCGATCATCCTGATCGCATTTTTGTCGTACGGCGTGTGGGGCCATCATATGTTCGCGACCGGCATGGGACCGGTGGCGGACAGCGCATTTGCGATCACCTCGATGCTGATTGCGATTCCAACCGGCATCAAAATTTTCTCGTGGATCGCGACGGTATGGGGCGGCTCGTTGCGGATGACGACCGCGATGTATTTCGGGCTCGCGTTCATCCTCGAGTTCACCATCGGCGGGCTTTCCGGAATCATGCACGCGAGCCCTCCGGTTGACTTGCAGCAGACCGATTCGTATTTCGTCGTCGCGCATTTCCACTACGTGCTGTTCGGCGGCGTCGCCTTCGCGATCCTCGGAGGATTTTATTATTGGTGGCCGAAGATGACTGGCCGCATGCTCGATGAGCGGCTCGGAAAGATCCAGTTCTGGCTCACCGTCATCGGATTCAACGGCACCTTCTTCCCGATGCATTTCCTCGGCGAATGGGGAATGCCGCGGCGCATCTACACCTACGCGCCGGACATGGGATGGACGTTTCTGAATCAGTTCGAAACGGTGTGCGCGTTCATTCTCGGATTCGCTTTTCTGATTTTCTATATCAACATCATCAAGTCGCTTTTTTCAGGCGAGCGCGCGCTCGGCGATCCGTGGGACGGACGCGGGTTGGAATGGGCGACCTCATCGCCGCCACCGCCGTACAACTTCGGCAACATCCCTAATGTGCGCGGACGCGACGCGCATTGGATCAACAAATACGGGCGCGCCGGATCGCGCGGCGTTGCGATGTACGCGGCGGGGCAGATTCCCAGGCCGGTGCCGGAAGTGGCGCCAACCGAGCCGATTCACATGCCGGCGCCGTCGTTTTTTCCGCTCGTAATCGCGACGGGATTCTTCGTTATGGGCCTCGGATGGATTGTCTTGTGGTACCGCCTGGTGGCTCTGGGAGCGCTCGCGATGTTCCTCGGCGTGGTCGGAATGGCATTCGAATACCCGACCTTCGGGCAGGAAACCTCAGAGACCGAAGAACATTCGCGCTCGGTCGACGCCGACGTGCGCAAGGTCGGACTGTGGTCGTTCATCGGATCGGAATGCATCTTTTTCGCGACGTTGATTTCGACCTTCGTGGTCTACAAGGCGCGCAATCCGCATCCGCCCGGCGCGGAGATCCTCGAAATCCCGCTGACGTCGTTCAGCACCTTCGTTCTGCTGATGTCGAGCGTGCTGATGGTGCTCGCGCTCAGCGCGATCCAGCGCGGCGACAAACGCTGGAACCGCATCTGGCTGATCGGATGCGCATTGTTCGGAATGATTTTCCTCGGCGTCGAGATTCACGAATTCTACGGCTTCTGGATGAAGGGGATGGCGTATCAGACCAACCTGTTCTCGCAATGCTTCTACACGCTGGTCGGTACGCATGGCACGCACGTCGCGATCGGCGTGATTTGGATCCTTGTGCTGGTGGTCGCGTCGTTCACCGGCAAGCTCGATAAATCGCGCGCGCTGTCGGTCGAGCTGGCGGGACTCTACTGGCATTTCGTCGACATCGTATGGGTCATCATCTTCACCCTCGTCTATCTGATGCAGCAGGTTAAAGGCGCATGAGCGACGACACTTACGTCGAGAAAGAACACCCGCACATCAGCAGCACGGTCTACCTGATCGTAGGCGGATTTCTAATCGTGCTCACCGCGATGGAAATCACGGTCTCGTACGTCCACGCGCTGCGGCCGGTGATGGTGCCGCTGCTGCTGGTGTTGGCGCTTGCGAAGTTCGCGCTCATCGCGCTGTTCTTCATGCATCTGCGCTACGAGAAGTGGACGCTCAACACGATGTTCGGCTTTCCGCTGACGGTCGCGCTGGTGATATTCGTCGCGTTTTTGGGATTGTTCCTTTACCTGTCGCGTCACCTGGTGGGACCGACTTACCCGATTCACTATTTCGGATTTTGAACTGGATTACTGACATACATCCGAGCGTGGCGATCGGCATCACGATGCTGATCGCGATGTACGTTGGCGCCGCGACGTGGGGCCACCATCGCGTGACGCCGAGTCATTGGTTCTGGTTCGTCGTCACAGTTGCAGTGACCATCTTCACGCTGGGGCCCGTCGATGAATGGGCGGAGCAGCGATGCTTCACGATGCACATGCTGCAGCACTTCAACCAGACCTTTGTGATTCCGCCGCTGATGCTGCTCGCGGTCCCGGCCTCGATGCTGCGGCCGTGGGTGCTCAGCAAGTGGGTGCGTCCGGTCGCGGAATTTTTCACGCGGCCGGTGATAGCGTTTTTGACTTTCACCGCGGTGTTCGTCGTCGCGCACAATCCTCCGATCTTCAACCTGATGTGTCGCAACGAGAATGTTCACATCGCGATTCATCTCGCCTTCATGGTCAGCGGCGTCATCATGTGGTGGCCGATCCTCAGTCCACTGCCGGAGCTGCCGCGCCTCTCCTATCCAATGCAAATCCTTTACATCTTCCTTTTGATGATCCCGATGACCGCGGTCGCCGCGCCGATCACGCTCGCGTATTCGGTCGTGTATCCGTGGTACCTCGAAGGCCCTCATCCGTGGGGCCTGCGCCCGATGGACGATCAAATTCTCGGCGGCCTGTTGATGTGGATAGGGCAGGGCAGCTACCTGATGTGCGTGTTCACCGCGATCTTCTATCAATGGTCGCGACGCGAGGACGACAGCGACGTGCCGATCATTGCTGAGCCGCGCCCGCAATTGCGCGTCGTCTCGGAGCGCGTGCGCGCCTAGCCGGGAAGCACGCGCAACGGTTTTCTCGCTGCGCCGGGAACTGCTGCGCGATAGGCGAAGCTGAGCGTCCATAGCGTCGTCGCGCTGTAGACGATTCCGCCGAGGGCTATCCCGATCGCACCGACCTGCGCGAGCGCTACCAAGGAAAGCATGAAGCCGGCGCCCAGCGTCGCAACTCCGCCGTTGTATGCGATGAATATCAGCCATCGCGGCTGTTTGATCGAAAGCTCCGCGATGGTCACTGCCGGCCATCCTGCTGACGATCGTGCGCGTGCGACGAATCCCGGAAACAGTTGATACGACATGCCGATGATGAAGTTCGAGATCCACCCGAGCAGACCCATCGCGCCGTATGCGGCGGCGATGCGGTTTCCCTCCACGCCTTGCGGACCGATGACGGCGAGCGACACTCCGCACGCGATCGCGAGGACCAGCCATACGATGCCGGCCATCGCGTGGCGCACCGTGAAATCGATCGGCATCCGACGCGTGCGCATGAGGCGTCCGATCGTGACCATGTAGGCGAGCAACGCGGCCGCGATCGTGAGGCTCCAGAATATCTCGCCCGGCACACCGATCAGAAGCGTCACGCCGAGCGCGATGGTCGCGGCAGCGAGCGCCCATAGCTGCCACGTCGCGCTCCTCGGCAGATGAGTGGTCGGCAGAAGAAACGCCGGCAACATCCGATACGACACCGCGCAGATGGTCAGCGTGACCCATCCGATCGCCGCGAAATGCACATGGCTCGCGAGGTTGGTCAGTACATCGCCGCCGAGAAAGTTGTAGGTCTTGTCGAGCGACAAAGTGAATCCGATCGACGCGGCGACGAAGAGAAAGCAGGTCGAAAGAAACATCCCGGTCTCGGCGACGCCGCTCCCGAGCTTCGGATAGAGGCACGGAATCATGTTGGCGGCGAACATCGCGATGCTCACGAGCAGAATGCCGGCGGAAAACCAGGTGCCGGCCCAGACTCCGTTGGCGAAGTGCGAGATGATGCCGATGGTCCCGATGACGAACAGCCAAAACTGCCACATCGCGAGCCGCGGATACGAAATCGGATGACGCGTCAGCGCGGGCACGTAGCGATACATCACGCCCATGATCGATGCTGTTATCCATCCGAGGGTGAAGGTATGCACCAGGGCGAGAATCGGCGGCTGATAAAAGAAGTCGACAATTCTCGCGACCATGAATGGCGTCGCCACCGTTCCGCCCGCGAAGAAAATCGCGGCGACGGTGAAGAAATGAATCGGCATCCGCCCGATGCGCAATGCGTCGGTACTTTTTGAATCCGCGGTCATCAACTTTACAGACTATCGAATGGGGAGTCCGTTTGAAGCCGACTCACGCATATCGAATTAGGAGTTCTGCCGAAAATGCACTATTTCGCTTATCGAGAAATTCGGACGAGCGGACTATATTGAGGGAGTAGTTTTGCTCGGAGACACCTCGGAATGGCGCATTCCAGATCCAAAATTGTCATCGACGGCGCGATCGCTGGACTACTCGGCGCCGGCGTAGTCGCGCTGTGGTTCCTGATTTTCGACGCCGCGCGCGGCCACATCTTCGAGACGCCGGTGTTGCTCGCCGCCGCGATCCTTCATGGCTCGCATGCCGAGGGAATCAGCGGAATCCAGCTCATGCTGGAATATTCCGTGCTGCACTTCGGTGCGTTCATCATTGCCGGGATCATCGGCGCCCACCTGCTTGAGGCTGCTGAAAACGAGCCGACGCTGCTGGTTTCGTTGTTGGTCTTCCTTGGGGCGTTCGACGTCTTTTTCATCGGCGTCGTGATGTTCCTCGGCCCCGCGGTGATGCACGAGGTCACGTGGTGGGGAATCGTCGTCGCGAATCTATCCGCGACCGGGGTAATGCTCTACTACTTTTTGTCGCGTCATCCGGCGCTCGCGCGCAACCTGCTCGGGCCGTGGATCGCGATTCTCCAGGAGGGTGTCGCGGCCGGGCTGATCGGCGCGGTGATCGTCGCGGCATGGTTCCTCGCCTACGACCTCGCGATGGGTGAGGCGTTCAGAACCCCGCTTCTACTGGGCGAGGCGATCTTCAACAATGCCGCCGCGGCGACCCCCGACACGGTGGCGCCGTTGATCATCGCCTACAGCGTCATCCATTTTCTCGGCTTCATCGGATTCGGCGTGGCGCTCGCAATCCTGATGGCGGCGACCGATCGCGAGCCGCTGGTCGCGCTCGGCGCCTTAGTCGTGTTCGCGATTTTCGAGGTGTTCTTCTTCGGATGGGTGACGCTGATCGATTCTTCGCTGCTGGAGCAGCTCGGATGGTGGAAGATCATCGCGGCCAACGTCCTCGCGCTGATCGGGATGGTGATATACGAGTTGCGCAGCCATCGCGGATTGTGGGTCAGGCTTCAGGAAAGGTGGGCGCTGCTGGAGCACGAGGGCGAAGAGGCGACCACGCCGACGCCGCGGCGTTAAGTCAGAGGCCGAGCACGTCGCGCATCGAATAGAGACCCGGCTTCTTGTCGAATAGCCAGGCTGCCGCGCGCATCGCGCCACGCGCGAGCGACTCCCGGCTTTGCGCGCGATGAGTTAGTTCCAGGCGCTCGCCGGTTCCGCCGAAAATGACAGTGTGGTCGCCGACCGCGTCGCCCGCGCGTATCGCGAGCATGGCGATTTGGCCTTGCGGGCGCACGCCGGTAATACCTTCGCGGCCGTAGGTTGCATGGTCGGCCAGGTTTTGCCCGCGCGCCTCGGCAATCGCGCGCCCGAGTCCCACGGCGGTACCGCTCGGCGCATCGACCTTGGTGCGATGATGAATCTCGATCACCTCGGCGTCGAAGTCCTTCAGAATTGCTGCGGCTTCGCGCACCAGCTTCGTGAGCACATTGACGCCGATGCTCATGTTGGGTGCGATGACGGTGCGCGTCTTCGCCGCGAGTTCCTTCGCGCGCTGTTCCATCTCGGGAGTGAAGCCGGTCGAGCCGATCACGATCGCGGCGCCGGCTTTGGCGGCGACCTCGAGATGCTCCATCGATGCGACCGCGCTAGTGAAGTCGAGCGTGACCGTATCGGGCTTCGCGATCGAGGCGTAATCGTCGGTGATGGTAACGCCCAGCTTGCCGACGCCCGCGGTCGCGCCCGCATCGCTGCCGACTGCGGGAACGCCTTTCGCCTCCAGCGCGCCGATCAGCCTGTGCGATGAGTCGCTTGTAATCAGTTGGATGAGCATCTTGCCCATCCTTCCCGCGGCTCCGGCGACGATTAGATTGGCCATCGCGACGCTACCCGATGTTCGATTATTCGCCTACGTGGCGGGTGCTTCGGCTGCCGGTGCGGGCGTAGCGGCGGCTTCAGCCGGCTTGCCGTGCGCGGTCGCCCAATGCTCCTCGCACAGGCTGCCCTTGGGGCCGCGCGGTTTGCGGCATTTCTCGAATGTGCAGATCTTGTAGCGCGGATGCGGCATCTCGCCGGCCTTCCACAGCCGATAATGTTGGCGGCAGTAGCCCTTCGCGATTACCTCGCGTTGACAATCTTTCGCTTTGCAGGTTCCCTTCATTGCCATCGATATTTTTCCTGGATTCCGCGCGCGGTTAAAATTCCGACTTCAGCGCGCGGGTGAGCAATTCATCGACCATAGCTTTTGGCGCCGTTCCTTCATAGAGGGCGCGATAGACCGCATCGACGATCGGCATCTCCACGCCGTCGCGCTGCGCGAGCATCTTCACCGACCGCGCGTTGATGATTCCTTCGGCAACCGGAGCACCATGCAGATGCGGCGCGGGAAGTGTGAAGCCGCCCTCGCGACCGATTTTTATCCCGAGGCTTCGATTGCGCGAGAGATCGCCGGTGCAGGTCAGCACCAGATCGCCGAGCCCCGCGAGGCCCATCACGGTTTCGCGCTTGCCTCCCGTCACTTCGACCAGGCGCGCGACCTCCGCGAGGCCTCGCGTGATAACCGCGGCGCGCGCACTCGATCCGAGCGCGAGGCCGTCGCTGATTCCCGCCGCGATTGCGATTACGTTCTTCGCGGCCCCGGCCAACTCGACGCCGATGACATCCGCACTTCGATACACGCGCAGCGCCGGCGATGCGAACGAATGCTGCACCTCGCGCGCGGCGGTTTCATCCGAGGAGGCGACCACCAATGCCGCGGGTTTTCCGCGCGCCACTTCAGCGGCGAATCCCGGGCCCGACAGCGCCGCATATGCGCGCGCGTTCGGCGCGACCTCGGCCAGCATCGCAGTCATAGTGGCGAGCGAAGTTTCCTCGATGCCCTTAGTTGCACTGACGAGGATCGCATCGGAGGGGATCGCACTCGCGAATTGAGTCATCGCGGCGCGCGCGTAGCGCGAGGGAATCGCCATGACGATGACTGAGGCGTGAGCGACCGCGCCGGTCCACGAAGCGGTGAGTTCGACCTCGCGAGGAATTTCCACGCCTGGCAGGTAGGTCGCGTTTTCGCGTGCGTTGACGATGCGGTCGATCAATTCGCCGCGTCGCGCGGCGAGCACCGTGCGATGCCCGTTGCGCGCGAGGATCACGGCGAGCGCGGTTCCCCACGCGCCCGCGCCGAGTATCGCGGTCGTCCCGGCCATCAGCGTTTCCGCGCCAGATAGGCGAAGAAATCCGGCGGCTCGCCGCGCAGCACGCCGGATGGCTCCACGGCGAGAATCGCCGCGCGCAAGTCGCGCTCGAATGCCTCAACACGATCGCCGAGCAAGCGGCGACTGCAGAATGACATCGAGTAGAGGTTTCCGATCATCGACTCGATCGTCCAGGTGACATCGAACGACTCGGAGTAGCTGGTGAGGTCGGTGAATCGTGAGCGATTGATATAGGTCTGGTGAAGGTCTTCGGGCTGATGGTTCACCGGATCCCACGGGAGGTCCCGCCGATTGCCGACATACTTTCTGACGACATTATTGATCGCGACGCGCCATGGCGTCGGAGGCGGCGCGGGAATCGGGGTGCCCTCACCGACCACAGCAATGCCTCCGCCTTCGGTGACGAGATCATAGAGCGCGTCGAGCGTGCGTGCGCGATCCATCCAGTGAAACGAATTTCCCATCGTGACGAGACGGAACCGGCCGAGCGCCGGCGAGAGATCCTCGGAGCTGCCGCGACGCCATTCGATGTTTGAAATCCCGGCGCGCTCGGCTTGGGCCCTTCCCTCCGCCAGCATGTCAGGTTCGGGATCCATCGCGAGCACGTGCTCGAACAAATGCGCGATGCGAAGCGGGACAGTACCGGGACCGCATCCGAGGTCGAGCAGCCGGCCGCGCCCGTCGAGACCGAAGGTATCGCGCAGAAGCGTGACCAGCGTTTCCGGATAGCGCGGACGAAAGCGCGAGTAGTACCACGCCGTGCCCTTATAGATGTCCGGGTCGTGTCGGGATTGATCGACCATCGCCGATTACGAAACCGAACGGAGCACGCGATAGAGCGGTTCCAGCTCGGCGAACGCATCGAGGAGTTCCGCGCGATCGAGGCGAATCGCGTCGTGAACCCTCCATCCGAAGCCGACATCGAGCACCCCGGTTTTTTTGTCCAACGCATCGGCGATGGATTCGAAGAATTCAGGCTCGGCGATCGTCGTCGCGGGCAGATGCATGAAGTCCCACTTCTCATAGTGCGCGATCTTCGTGCCGCGAAACGATTTCGCCAGCTCTGATGTCTTCGCGTGGAGCTTCGCGCCCATCTCGTCGCGATGGTCCGCCTCGGTCTTCACCACCGCACGCGCATGCAGTCCGGCGCGCGAAATACAAAGAGCCAGATATCCATACCTCTTGTAGCCCTTCGGTGACGGCCCGAATGCCGCCCATGTCTCCGCCGGAGGATTGATGGTGCGACGCGCGTGTTTGGCGATATGTGGGAAAAACTCCAGGTGCAGCTTGCGCGACAGCTCGGGCGCCAGCTCATTGCCGAGCTTCACCAGCCTCGGGCGCACGTGCCGATAGATGAATTCCATGCGAGCGCTGAAACCCTCGACCGAGAACACCTCGAAATCGCGCGTCCTGAATCCCAAAGTCGGCAAGTTCACTTCTCCCGCTGATCGCGCGTGGCCCTGTAGCTCGTGACATTGGCTTCCCAATTCCGCCCGTCGAAATGATCCATCGTCAGTGAAGATGGATCGATGCCTTCGAGACATCTTACGTTGATATCGATTTTGTCGGGATCGGAGCGCGGGACATAGAACGAGGCCACTCCGCATCGCGGGCAAAAATGATGTTGCGCGACGCCGGTGTTGAAAGTGTAGGTCGCGAGATCATCGTGCGGGGTGAGGAGGCGGAAGTTCTCGCGCGCGACGATCCAATGGAGATAGCCCTTCTTCGTGCAGATCGAACAATTGCATTGCGAAACGCGCTCAAGGACCCCACGGACCTCGTACGCGACGCGTCCACAATGACATCCGCCGCGATAAACGCGCGCTTCAATGGAAGGGGTCATGGTTCTCCTCGCAAGACCGAGGAGTCTAATCGTCGATCATTTGTCGAGCAACGGGACGTTGGATGAAGAGCGAGAGCGCCGGCTAGAGGCCGGATTTTTCGAGCAGTGCGCAACGCAGCTTGAAGAAGTGCACCATCGAGGTGAGATAGCGCACGCGCCATACGTTACCCATCTTGCGATCTTCGAGGTTCAACTCGTAGCGCGAGCCAACCAGCCCGTATGCGCGACGGATGCGTCCGAACAGCTCGTCGGACTTTCCGGGAGTGACGCTCTTCAGCGGACCAATCTCTTTGATCACTTCCCGAGGGTAGCAGGAGAAAGCGACCAGGCTGTCGGCGAAGAGTTCATCTTCTTCATGAAGATGATTGCTGAAGGTTCCTTCCAGAAAGGCCGCCATCGGCGCGCGCTCGCCCACCAGCGAGCCATAGATGTAATGACCGATCTCATGACCGAAGGTCGCGACCACCGCTCCCGGATGATGAGCGGTGTTCAGGAAGATGACAAACTTGCTCTTGGCGCCGACATTCGCGCGACAGAAGAAGCCGCGCAGCGCGAGTCCCGCGCCGTCGAGATATGGCTCGGCGCGAAGTTCAAGTTCGCGTCCGCCGAACAGCTTTGTCAGGATCGGAAACAACTCGGGCGCTTCCCACGGCTTCTTGCCCGATTGATACCAGTCGCGCATCGTCGGCTTGATGTCGGATTCAACGACGCGGGTCAGTTCCTTGAGCAGACTCTTGTCGGGAAGGTCCGCGCCTTCCATGTAATCGGTGGAGAGGACCTTCTTCAAATCGGCGAGGTGACCCAACACACGTTTGCCGAGAGATGGGAACGGGATCTTAACCTCAGCGAGCAGCTTGGATACGAGGCCGTCAACTTCACGTGCCATCAGCGCATCGGGTTGGCCGCTGAGGGCAACCTCTTTGCGAGATGTGGCTAGCAGATAGCGAACTTGCGCTCATAATAGGAACGACTTTAGGAATTACTGAGATGCGACGTTCTGTCAATATCCTCTACCATTTGTCGGATCGGGCAAAAATCAGCGGTAGAGGCGCGGTTGGTCAGAGTCCCCAACTAATCGACACAATGTCCATCTTTTGTAACAACCTATAGTTAGCCCTCCTTTTGATGCCTCATTTTTAGGCAGCGGAAAAAATATTTTCTTTTTTCTTCTCTCATCGTTCGAATTGAGCTTTTGCGCGCTGAAATTCTGCACCTTCAGGGAGAACACCAGATTGCTCAGATGGTTGTCACCAACGACTGGCGAATGGTGTTCAGGATGTAGATGAAATCGCGCGTGCTGCGCACTTCGCCCATCATCGCCACCTGCGACAGCATGTCCAATTCTCGCGCGTTGATCTGATGCAGCTGATGAAGTTGCTGATCGCTGCGAAATTCCTCCCATGCCGACCCGTCCGACGGCTGCGCCTTCGGCGTCAGCATCGCGCGCGTGGTCGGGTTCGCCACGAAGAACAGTTCGCGCCGATCGAATCCCAGCACATCTGCGAGGCGGGTAAGGATTTCATCGGACGGATGCCGTTTGCCGGACTCGATGTGTCCGATGTACGGGGTCGAGGTCAGGATGCGTCGTGCCAATTCTTCCTGGGTCAGTTCGAGCTGACGCCTCCGGTCGCGAACCATCTGGCCGAAGCGGATGTTGTCATTCGCCATGCGATCCTCCTCCTTGGGCGTTCGTGCATTCAGGCGTGTGAATTTGTGCGCTCACCACATCTCCAAAGGCCAGCAGCAGGCCGGCGTTGGTCTTCATTTTGCGCCGGCGTGCGGATGCGCTAAGGCAGGCGGCTTTGCCGATGCGGCGTTCGATGCGAGTGCGCTTGCGCTCCATCGCGGCGACTACTTCCTTATAGACGCGCAATTGCGACCCCAGCTCGATCCAGCGGCAGGACTCACATACTGCCGCGCAGAATCCGGTTTCCTCGGGTCCCTCGCATGCGAACATGGCGCCGCAGCACAGGCAGTCATGCATATGGGCTCCGCTGGTCGAGTGGTCCGGGCCGGCGGTGACGCTGTGAGACATGCTTCGGATTGTTATGTTAATCCTACAATCAGTCAATAGGGTCGTAAAGGCGTTTTTAGAGCCTTCGAGTAGGGCTGAATGAGGCGACAAAAGCGCCGCATCCCGACTTTCGGGAAGCGCGAGCGAGAGCTCTACCGGAGGTAGGCTAACGCCGCGTCAGTAATCGCTCCACGAAATCGAGCCGATCCTTGCCCCAGAACATTTCGCCGTCAGAGGATGAACATCGGTGCGCCGAAAACTCCGCGCGCGATGGCGTCCTGGGTGACGGAGTTGAGCCGCGCGCGAGCGTCATCGGAATCGGCTGCCGCGATCAAACGGTCGCCGTTTATGCCGATGCTTTCGGCGAGCGAGCCGAGCACCGCGCCATCGCTGATATCGACATCGCGTTCCCAATATGCGCGCATAACCGCCTGCGCGAAGTCGCCCATTTTCGACGCGGCGTAATTATCGGGATTGTCTCCCGCGAGGCCGGGAATCATCAGTGTCGCGCGCAGCGCCGCCGACGTCTTGATGGGGAATCGGCTCGGCTTGCGAAACGGCAGCCCGGTGAATTCGGCATAGCGCTGATGGTCGCGCCATAGATAGCGCGCCTTGCGCGGCGTCATCGCCATCACGTCGAAGCCGGTGCCGCGAAACATTGCGGCCGAGATGGATGGGGAGCCAGTTCACCGCCGCCTCGTGCTTGCGGCAGATGTCCGGCAACAGGAAGGCCGCGAAATAGCTGTTGGTGCTCGAATAGTCGAAATAAAAATCCACTGTTTTCATTGTGGCCTCGATGCGACGGCAATACTGATGACAGCCTCGATCGCGCGCTGCTATGGCTCCGCAGTCCGCACTGATAACATCTCAATGACGATCTCATCCAGGGAGCATCCACTTCACCGACATGAGCTCCAGAACTCCCAGCGGCACCTACCGGCTTCAGCTTCATCGCGAATTCACCTTCAAGGATGCGACCGCATTGGTCGGATATCTGCACGACCTCGGCATCAGCGATTGCTACCTGTCGCCGATTACCACCGCGCATGCGGGCAGCATTCACGGCTACGATGTCGTCAATCATCGCGCGCTGAATCCCGAGTTGGGCACGGAAGAGGATTTTCACCGCTTCGTGTCCGCGCTGCATGAGCACGGAATGGGCATCGTGCAGGACATCGTGCCCAATCATATGGCGATCGGCGATCCCGCCAATGAATGGTGGAATGACGTGCTGGAGAACGGCCCCAGCTCGCCGTATGCGGATTTCTTCGACATTGACTGGAGCCCGCCGAAGGACGACCTCGCCAACAAGGTTCTGCTGCCGGTGCTCGGCGAACAATACGGCAAGGTGCTGGAGAACCAGCAAATCCAGATCGCGTATGACAGGAACAGCGGGACTTTCCAGGCGCGCTACTTCGAGCATACGTTTCCGCTCGCGCCAGGGAGCCTGCAATGGATTCTCAAACCGGCGTTGCGCGCGCTCATGCAGAAGCTGGGCGATTCGCATCCGGACGTGCTCGAGTTGGAGAGCATTCTCAACGCCGTCGAGCATCTGCCGGAGCGGACCGAAGCCGATTTTACCAAGGTCCGCGAACGACGCCGCGAGATCCCCGTCATCCGGCGTCGCATCTCCGAGCTTTACGAGAAAAGCTCCGAGGTCCGTACGGCGATCGAGGGCTCGATCGCGGATCTCAACGGTATCAAGGGGCAGCCGCGCAGCTTCGATCGGCTGGAAAATCTCCTAACCGATCAGGCGTACCGATTGAGCTTCTGGAAGGTCGCATCCGACGAAATCAATTACCGGCGATTTTTCGATATCAACGAACTCGCCGCGATTCGGATGGAAAATCGCGCGGTGTTCGCGGCGACCCATGAAATGATCCTCAAGATGATCAAGGGTGGTATGATCAATGGTCTGCGCATCGATCATGTTGACGGCTTGCTCGATCCGCTTCAGTATTTGCGCCGTTTGCAGCGCAGTGCTTCCGAATCCCTTGGCGAGCGCGAGCGCGCGCCCGATGCTGAGCGGCCGTTCTACCTCGTGGTCGAGAAGATCCTCGGCGAGCACGAGAAGCTCCAGCCATGGCCGGTCCACGGCACCACCGGCTACGAGTTCATGAACGTCATAGGGCGGCTCTTCGTCGCCGGTGAGAATCATCGCCGCTTTCGCGATTTGTACTCCAACTTCATCGGCGAGCGGCCGAACTTCCGCGATGTCGTGTACGCAAGCAAGAAGCTCATCATCGAAACCGCGATGTCGGGCGAGATGGCGGTGTTGTCGCGTCGGCTCGATCACATCTCGGAGCAGCATCGATGGTCGCGCGACTTCACGCTCAACAGCCTTGCCGCCGCATTGCAGGAAATGATCGCCAGCTTCCCGGTCTATCGCTCTTACGTGCGTCCGGAGACCGGCAAGGTGGATGATGCCGACCGGCAGCACATCCTGACCGCGGCGCGGCGCGCCAAGCGGCGCAACCCGAGCGTCAGCGAATCGATTTTCGATTTCATCGCATCGGTATTGCTGCTCCAGCATCCCGCGGGGCTGACCGAGGCGGATCGCGCCGAGCGCGGCGAGTTCGTGCAGCGCTTTCAGCAATTCACCGCGCCGGTGATGGCCAAGGGTTTCGAGGACACTGCTCTCTATCGCTACTACCCGCTTGCTTCGCTGAATGAAGTCGGCGGCGAGCCCGACGCCTTCGGCATCGCCATCGATGCGTTCCACGAATGGAATCGCGAGCGCCGCGCCGAGTGGCCCGATGCGATGTCGGCGAGCACGACGCATGACACCAAGCGTAGCGAGGACGCGCGTGCGCGCATCGACGTGCTCTCCGAGATTCCCGACGAGTGGGAGCAGGCGATCAAGCGCTGGTATCAGATGAATGCCGGCGCGCGAAAAATCATCGAGGACAATGAAGTTCCCGATCCCAACGAAGAGTACCTGCTCTATCAAACGCTGGTCGGCATCTGGCCGAGTGAGCCGCTGGACGGCAACCGCGACGAATTCATCAAACGCGTACAGCAATACATGGACAAGGCGGTCAAGGAGGCGAAAGTCCACACCAGCTGGATGAACGTGAATGAGGAACATGATCGCGCGCTCAGCGAATTTCTCGCGACCATCCTGACCAAGGGACACGAGTTCGTTGCCGACGTCGCGAATTTTCAGACCCGTATCGCGCGCGCAGGAATGCTGAATTCGCTCGCGCAAACCATCCTGAAGATCGCGCTGCCGGGCGCGCCGGATTTTTATCAAGGCACGGAGCTATGGACGCTAAGCCTCGTCGATCCCGACAATCGGAGGCCGGTGGACTACGCGTGCCGTCGTGCGATGCTGGCGAAAATCCGCGAAGGCGCGCGCCGCGATCCGCTCGCCACGACGAATCATTTGCTCAGGGAGATGAGCAGCGGCGCGATTAAGATGTACCTGATTCATCGCGCGATGGAGTTCCGGCGCGAACATCAAGAGCTGTTCATGCGAGGCGAATACGTCCCGCTGAAAGTCACCGGCGAGGGCACCAACCAGGTCGTCGCATTCGCGCGCACCCATAATGATAAACGCGTCATCGTTATGTGTGGGCGATTCTTCATGAACCTTCCCGAGGCGCCGCCGCTGCCAGTCGATCCGAATGTGTGGGCCGGCACCTTCGTCGAACTTCAGAACGATTCGTCAACCTCGATGAAGGAGTTGATCACGGGACGCGCGATTTCTCTCGCGCGCGGACGCATCGCGGTAGATGACGCGTTCGCACAATTGCCGGTGGCGATGCTCTACGACTGAAGAAAAGTGTCTGGGATCAAACAAGCCGAAGGTCTGTGGCGCCTGGAGTTTGGCGCGCGTCCGATTTCTTCGGGCGGCGTAGAGTTTCGCGTCTGGGCGCCGCTCGTGAAAGAAATCGCGGTGAAGATCAAAGCGCCGCGCGAGATTGTCCGTCCAATGGAATCCGCGGACGGAGTATTCACCGCCGTCATAAAAGAGATCGGCGCGGGCGCTGACTACGTCTATGTAATCGATGGAAAAAAAGAACGGCCCGACCCCGTTTCGCGATTCCAACCGAACAACGTCCATGGCCCATCGCGTATCATCGATCCGGATGAATTCACTTGGCACGACCTCGAATGGAAGGGTATCGCGCTCGAAGACTATGTCATCTACGAACTCCACATCGGCACCTTCACATCCGCCGGCACGTTCGCATCCACCATCGAAAAGCTCGACTACCTTCGCGACGTGGGAATTACCGCGATCGAGATCATGCCGGTGGCGCAATTTCCGGGTAGCCGCAATTGGGGTTACGACGGCGTCTATCCTTACGCGGTGCAATCGACCTACGGCGGACCTGAGGAGCTGAAGCGGCTGGTCGATGCGGCGCATCGCGCCGGCCTCGCCGTCATCATGGACGTGGTCTACAACCACCTCGGTCCGGAGGGAAATTATCTGCCGGACTTTATGCCGTGCTTTTCCGGCAAGTACAAAAGTCCGTGGGGCGAGGCGCTCAATTACGACGGTCCCTACAGCTACGGCATGCGCCGCTACATGATCGAGAATTCGCTTTATTGGCTCAGTGAGTATCACATCGATGCGCTCAGGCTCGACGCCGTGCACAGCATCCTCGATTTTGGCGCGAAGCATCTGCTCGCAGAGCTAAGCGAGAAATTTCATGACGAAGCGAAGAAGCTCGGTCGCAAGGCTTTTCTAATCGCGGAAAGCGATCTCGATGACGCCAAAGTAATTCGTCCCGTCGCCGATGGCGGATGGGGCATAGATGCACAGTGGAACGACGCGTTTCATCACTCGGTCCACACCGCGATTACCGGCGACCATCATGGCTACTTCGTCGACTACGAAGGCCTGGCCGATCTGCGCAAGACGATCATCGAGGGCTATGTCTACGATTGGCGTTTCTCGAAATTCCGCCAATGCTTCCACGGCAGCTCGTCCAAGGATCGCCCGGGCAGTCAATTCGTGGTGTTCACGCAGAATCATGATCAGGTCGCCAACGCGCTGGCAGGCAAGCGTCCCGCGACGTCGCATTCGATCGGCGTCGAAAAGGCTACCGCAGCACTTATGATTTGCGCGCCCAATCTGCCGATGTTTTTCATGGGCCAGGAATACGGCGCGAGTAGCATTTTCACCTACTTCACCGATTTTCAGGATCGCGATCTCGCGAAAGCAGTGAGCGAGGGGCGTAAGAAGGAGTACGAAGGCTTTCTCGATGAAGGATTCATCGATCCGCAAAGTCAGGAAGCGTTCGACTCCTCGAAACTGGATTGGCGCGAAGTCGAAGAGCCTCAGCATCAGGAGCTTCTGAAGTTCCATCGCGATCTGCTCGCGCTGCGAAGACATCACAAGTCCTCATCCAACTGCCGCAAAGATCTCACCTTAGTCGAGTTCAACCAGACCGAGCGATGGATTACTATCGAGCGAAGAGACGACTGCGGAGAGCGCGCAATCATCGTGTGCAATCTGGGCGACAAAGAGATCGAGATTCCGATCGGCGAGGTTGGTCCCGCGCGGCTCGCGCTTTTCGGCGGCGAGTCCGGCGTGCAATCGCCGCCGGCGCAAATCGAAGCTGGACGTCGCATCATCACTCTCGATCGTGCGGGAGTGGCGATCTATCTCTCGAACGCCGAATCGCGAAAGCCGTAACAACGCGTGCCCTCGATAATCATTCACGGCCATTTCTATCAGCCTCCGCGCGAGAATCCGTGGACTGGCGCGCTCGATCGCGAAGATAGCGCGCGCCCGTTTCACGACTGGAATGAGCGCATCCACGCCGAATGTTATCGCTCCAACGCATTTGCGCGGGTCGTCAACGGCAAGGGCCAGATCGAGCGCATCGTCAACAATTACGTCAATCTGAGTTTCAACTTCGGCCCGACTCTGATGCGATGGCTCGAGTTCGTGCATCCGGGGACCTACGCGCGCATCATCGAGGCCGATCAGCTGAGCAGCCGGCGGCAGAGTGGTCATGGCGGCGCAATCGCGCAGGCCTACAATCACGCGATCCTGCCGCTGTGCAGCCCCCGCGACTTACGCACGCAGATTGCGTGGGGCATTGCCGATTTTCGGCATCGCTTCGGGCGCGAGCCCGAGGCGATGTGGCTTCCCGAGACCGCATGCAACGACGCCGTCATCGGCGCGCTGATCGACACCGGCATGAAGTACGTCATTCTCTCGCCGCATCAGGCGGAGCGCGTGCGGCCGCTGGACGCGAGCGGCAACGGCGCCGAATGGAAAAGCGTCGCCGACGGCAGCATCGATCCGCGCAAGCCATATAAATGTTTTCATCGCGACGGCTCGGGTCGTTCGATCGCGGTTTTCTTCTATGATGACGGCATCGCGCGCGCAGTCGCTTTCGAAAACCTGCTCTGGTCGAGTGAGGTGCTGCTCGGTCGGCTCATACAGGGCGCGGGCGATGGCGCGTTGGTCAACGTCGCGACCGACGGCGAAAGCTACGGGCATCATTTCAAGTTCGGCGATCGATGCATCGCGTACGCGCTCGAAGTCGAGGCGCGCAAGCGCGGCATCAATGTCACCAACTACGGCGAATTCCTCGAGCGCAATCCGCCGCGCGATGCGGTCGAGATCAAAGCCGGTCCCGACGGCCAGGGAACTGCGTGGAGTTGCGCCCATGGCGTCGGAAGGTGGCATCTGAACTGCGGATGTCACACTGGAGGCGAGCCCGGCTGGAATCAGGAATGGCGCACGCCGCTGCGCGCGGCGTTCGATCTGCTTCGCGATGAATGCGCGCGGCGCTTCGAGGAACTCGGCGCGGAGTTGCTACGCAATCCCTGGAAAGCTCGCGACGACTTTATCGAGGTGGTTCTTAATCGCGCCGCGGCGCACGACAATTTTCTCGCTCGTCACGGCCGGCGCAAACTCGATACTGCGGCGAGGCAGCGCGCGCTGACTCTGCTCGACATGCAGCGTAATGCGATGCTGATGTACACGAGCTGCGGATGGTTCTTCAACGAGATATCGGGCATCGAAACGGTCCAGACCATGAAGTACGCGGGCCGGACGATGGACCTGATGGAGAGCCTTGGCTTTACCGCGCCGCGCGTGCGATTCCTCGAGGTGCTGGCGCAAGCGAAAAGCAACATCGCGGAGATGGGCACCGGCGCCGATGTGTTCCGCCGCTTCGTTACGCCATGCCGCGTCACGCCGAAGCGAATCGCATCGCATCTCGCGATCTCGAGTCTCGCTAATCAGACCGATCGCGAAGCGTGGATCGGCGAGTACTATTGCCGTCAGGAGGAGTTCCGTCAGGAGAAGAGCGGGCGGATCACACTTTCGACCAGCCGTGTGATGTTGCGCGATGCCATCGTCGGCAAGCGCGATGAGTTCATGTGCGCGGCGCTTCATCTCGGCGGGGTGGATTTTTACTGCGTGTTGGGAGAGTTCACGGAGCCGGAACAGTTTCGCGCCGCGGTGGAAAAGATTTGGTCGAAATTCCCGCGCGCGCCCCTGCCCGCCATCATTCGCGTGGTGCAGGAGGAGTTCGGTCGCGATGAGTTCGGGCTCGAGGACATCCTTCCCGACGGACGTTCTCGCGATCTGTGAAACCATCTTCAATGACATGCTGGAGGGATTCACCGACGAGTTCACGCGCCTATACAACGAGTACGATCGCGTCGTCGAGATGCTGCAGGCCTCGGGCTTCGAGCCGCCGCCGCAATTTCGTCAGCTTACCGAGTTCACGATGGGACGGCGCTTCGAAAGTGAGATAACCACGCAGCAGAGCAGCCACGATCCGCTCGCATACCGCAATGCGATCGACATCGCGAGCCAGGCGACCAAAAGCGGCTACCAGATCGACAAGAGCGCCGCGAACGAAAGTTTCGCGGCAATGATTAACGATATCGTAAGCAAAGCGGTCGAGCGCCCGTCGCGATCGCTCACCAAGGCGGCGCTCGACCTGATCGCGCTGGCGCGCCGGCTAAACCTCGAGCCCAATTTGGAGCCGGCGCAGGAACGAATCTACGAAGCGTTTATTGCGGGCGTTCCGCACGCAGGTCAGCTGGCAAGACTCACCAGCGCGCTCGGCCTCGCGCATTCGGCGGTGCGACGGCATAAACCTTCCGAGGTTGCCGGCGCGCATCATGACGGGATAACTCCGGTGCCCGCGCAAGAGAAGCGCATCAGCCCTTCGGGGCGACGTCGCACGCGAACTCGTTCGAAGGATTTACGAATCTAGCGCGAGCCTTCTACTCGCCGCTCTTCATCAATCCGCCGGCCAGCAATACCACGCCGACAGCGAGAACGCCGCCGCTCAGAATCGGCGGTATCATATGGGTCTGCTGTTCGTTTTGCTCAACGTGCAGCGGGCCGACGTGCGCCACTTCTTTGGTGTCCTGCGTGGTGAAGAACGGGTATGCGAGCAGGATCAATCCGACGATCGCGAGAATTGCGCCGAGCGGTATCAGTTGTTTCATAGTTGGTTATTCCTGGAACTAGATGCGTCCCGACAGAAGCAGTATCAGCAAGACGATTACCAAAAGGCCCGCGCCGCCGCTGGGGTAGTATCCCCATCCTGCGCTGTACGGATATACGGGCAGTGCGCCAATAAGAAGTAAAATCAGAATAACCAGTAGTATCGTTGGCATAGGTGCCTCCAGGTGCCGTTCGAAGCAGAGCGGAGCAATTGGCTCCATCCATGCAGACGAGGAATCGCGCGCGCAAATTCACGCCGATAACATCAGGTGAAGAGTCTGGCACGAGCTTGTAAGTATCTGGTTAAGGGCGAACCGGAACTGAATCGTGAAAAATCAGCAATTGACCATTTCGCGGATCGCATACATAGGCATTGTTCAGATCATCGACAGTCACACAATGACTACCTTTCGCGGTCCCCACCGTTGCAAGGACGGTTGGACGGCCGCTATCTGAAATATCAATCACGGCCATGGTGGCGCTGCTTCCGCCCGGCAAATACGCATGATGGAGGTTCGGCGCATATGCGATTATATCGACGCCGTCGCCGGAAGCCGCTTCGCCGAGCCGACTGCCGTCCTTCACGCCAAGAGATTCGAGTTTCCCTTCCTTGCATCCCACGAAAAGAAATCCCCGCGCGGCGTCGAGAGTAGTCCCGCGCGCGCCAGCGCACCCGTTGGGCCATCGCGCGATGATCGCTCGCTTGCGCAGATCGATCGCGATGGTGCTGTCGCTCCACGCGTTGGTGTAGGCGCGGCTGCGATTGTTATCGATGGTGAGTGATTCCGGTCCCTTCGGGATACTGATCGTTGCCGCGTGATTCGGTTCCGGAAGGCCATGCTCAGGCAGCGAGAAGATCTCGATCTGTGCTGCACGAGGCTCGGTGACCCAGACTTCATTGGTCGCGGCGACATAGCGAATGTAGTCGGGTCCCGCAGCCAACTTTGTTTTGGAGAGAATCGTCTTCGAGACCGGATCGACCATGTCGAGGGTTTTCTCATCGCGGTCAGTTGCGAAGATTGCGCCGCGCCCGAAGTCCGCCGAGGTAACTCCTTCTCCATGGCCGCCGGCAAAGTTTGTTTGCGAAGAGAATCCGCCGACCTCGTCAATCTTCTTCGAGCCCGGATCAATCAGAATGAGTTTGCCGGTGCGTCCCGCAGGAACGATGACCTTGTGCAACTCGGAGGAGAAATCCAAATCGTCAAATCCGATTCCGCCCGAACCGCCCGGAATCGCGAAGGGCGTAACGGATTGCGATTGAGCCGCGCATGCAGACGGGGTGAGTAACCAATAGCCGGTCAAAACAATTGCTGCGCGGAATGACCACCGCAGCCGATTAGTCATGGATCGTTCGACGTTCAAGCTCGACCTCCTCAAACCACGACGCCAACTGATTCGTCATTCGTACGACGCGATCCGGATGCTGATCTGCGAGGTTATTTCGCTCCAACGGATCGCTGCTTAAGTTGAATAGCTGCGCCGGCGGAGGCGTGACAGCCGCGCGCTCGGGCTCCGATGTGCGGACGATGTCGCTATACTTTTGCGGATTGTATTTCGAGTCGACATCCATCGCGAGGTCCTCGCGGCTCACGTCCATCAATTCGTCGATCGCCGGCCGCACCAGCTTCCAATTCCCGTCGCGCATCGCCGCATTGCATTCACCGACCGGCGTGTAGCGATTCCATTGCCAGAAGCGCGTAGGCGAGATGTTGCCGCGCTCGCCGCGCAGGACGGGGGTCGCATCGATACCGTCGAGACGCAGGTCCGCAGGAATCGCACCTCGCGCGAGCGCCACCAGCGTCGGCATCCAATCGGTAAGATGAACCATGTCGTGGAACTGTCGGCGCGCCGGAATTCCCGCGGGCCATCGAAGCACCATCGGCAGCCGGATGCCGCCCTCGTACACCAGCAACTTGGATCCGGCGAAACCGCAGTTGAATCTGTCGATGCACATTTCGCCCTTGCCGCCGAACTGCGGACCGTTGTCGCTGGTGAAAAGCACGAGGGTATTTTGCGCGATGCCGCTGCGATCGAGTTCCTCGAGTACGCGGCCGATTCCGCGATCCATGCATCGAATCATTGCGTAGATGCGCCGCACAGCCTCGGTGAAATTATCGACATCGGCGAACATCGCGAGGTCGTCATCGCGCGCTTCGAACGGAAAATGCGGCGCGTTATATGCGAGATAGAGAAAGAACCGCTCGTGCTGATGGCGCCGAATAAACTCGATCGCCTCGTCGGTGAAAACGTCGGTCAGGTAGCGTCCGTCGCCGCGCGAGAGCGCGCCGTTGCGATCGAGTTGCCAATTCCAGTACGGCTGCCATCCGCCGCAAAATCCCGCGAACTCATCGAAGCCGCGCCGATTCGGATGATAGCGATGGTCATACGCGCCGTTGTGCCATTTGCCGATGAGTCCGGTGACGTAGCCCGCGTGCCGAATCAGATCGGCAATTGTGCGCTCGCGCAGGGCAATGCGATCGAGGCCGCGCGTTTCCAATGTATCGATCGCGCCGGTGCGATGCGGATAGCGTCCGGTCAGCAGCGACGCGCGCGCGGGCGCGCAAACCGGAGACGCGGAGTAGTGCTGCGTGAGGGACAGTCCTTCGCCGATGAGCTGATCGAGTACCGGAGTCTTCGACGCACCGAAGTTGAAGCATCCGAAGTCTCCGTAACCCATGTCGTCGGCGACGATGAGAATAATGTTGGGCCGATCGTCCATCGCGCGATTCACCTGCCTTGGTGGAACCAGAGGCACAGTATAATCGGTTTCGCGCGAATCCGGGTCTGACTGTTATCTGCCGATCGCGGAGCGGATGGAGGCTTATCTGCTCCGCGATCCGGGAGAGGCGTCACCGGCGCAAGCAGAGCGTCTATTGATTGCAACCGCCGGCGGCGGAGACGCTGTTGCCGTCCAGCGTAACGGCACCAGTGTCACTAACTGCGCCTCCGAATGCTCTTCCATCCAGCGTCGAGCCCGAGACCATCGTTATTGAAGTGTTAGCCAGTACATTTCCTTCCAGCACGCAGCCGCCGCCGATCGTCGCTGAACTACCGACCTGCCAGAAGATGTTGGAGAACTGCGCACCGTTCATCAGGATGACACTGCAAGTGGGCGCCGTCAGGGTAAGGGTGGACGCAGGCATTTGAAAGATCCAGACCGCATTTGGGTCACCTTGGGCATCGAGAACAAGATTCCCTCCGGTTATTTCAAATGACGTCGCGGCAGAGGTGTAGAGGCCGGGGCTCAGGATTTGTCCGGCCAGATTTTCGTTCACCAAGGTTGGTCCCGAACGACCGGCGGCGTCGCCGTACGCGGTTGCGAGGGCAGCTAGAGCCGCGGTCGCGGGCGCAGTGTTAATTTGAATCGTACCGTTCACTACTCCCGGCGGAAATCCAGTGACCGAAGTACCGGGCGCCAGACCAATGTCCCCATTGATCATACTTGCGCCGGTGTTGGTAATCGTGGCCTGAGCCAAAACCTCGAAGCCGGTGGCCGCGCCCAGATTTACCGGCAACAGACTCGACGTTGAACCAGTGCTAAAGCCCCACGCAACGTTAGCAGCGAGGGCAACCCCGGTCAGACTCTTCGCCCCCGTCGTGATCGTCGCAGAATATGACACGCCGGCTCCCAGGGGGCTGGTGGGAGTAAACGTCGCGATCATATTAGCCGGGTCGTAGGTGATTTTTCCGGTAATAGAAATTGGGCCGGGTCTGATCAGAGTAAAAGTTCCCGCGTTAAGGGTTGAAGGGTCCATCGCCTTGCTGAAGGTCGCATTGATTGCTGAATTGGGGGCCACCGCACTGGCGCCGTTAGCCGGGCTCGTGAAAGTTACTGTGGGCGCGGTGGAATCCGGCCCCGAACCTGCGGTGAAGGTCCAGGTGAACGCGGACGCTATCGGATTTTCTGAGAGGTCCTTGGCTCCGGTGCTAATCATCGCGGTATACAACACGCCGGCGGTCAATGCGCTGCTCGGTGTAAACGTCGCGGCCGCGCCAATGGCGGAATAGGTCACGGTACCAGTAACCGGCGTTGCGCCCGGCCCGGCGAGGGTAAAAGTCGATCCGGTAATGGTGGTAGAATCCATCCCCTCGCTGAAAGATGCGATGATTTTCTGATTGGTCGGCGCGGTGCCAAGATCCAGCGGATTGGTGGAAATGACAGTTGGCTTGATCGTCTCGGACCCAGCGCCGGTAGCGAAGGTCCACATATAGGCATTTGTCAGTGGAACATCAGTGGTGCTCCTGGCCCCGATGGAAATCTCTCCAGTAATTGTAGCGTTAGCCGGAAGTAGTCCCCCATTGGGCGTAAAGATCGCGATATTGTTAGTCGTGTCGTAGCTTACGGTTCCCAATATGGGGGTTGAGCCCGGCCCCTCCAAAGTAAATGTCGCTTGGTTGATGGTGGTTGGATCCATCGCTTCATTGAAGCTCACTGCGACCTTGCGATTAATCGGTACCCCTTGGCCTCCACATCCTGAGATGGCCGGGTTGCTCGAAATCACCATGGGAGCGGGTGGGGTGGGAGTCGCGGTGGCCGTGGACGTATGGGTTGCCGTCGCGGTCCCGCTGGGACTTGCTGTTGGAGTCGGGGAACCAGAACCGGTCGCCGTAGCCGTCGCGGTGGCCCTGGACCTATGACCGCCTCCGGAACTATCACCGCCTCCGTGGCATCCAGCCCACAGAAACGCAGAAGCTACCAGCAACGCCAGGAACCACGTCCGATCCATTTTGTATTCGCGCATCTGTGTGCTCGGTTGCCGTGCTGACATGGTTGGTTCCTTTTGAATCCCTGACGTCAAAGCGAACATGTATACGGTTTGTTGTTCTCTCGATAACTCATGGTCAGGCAAAAGTGTCTGCCGGACTGGGAGTTGAAGCAAGGCGATCGAGCGAAGTTTCGCTGGCTGTTCGTCGTTGTAAGATCAGTATTCTCTAAGCATGGATGAAGAGCCTCACCTCCGGTCAGCAGAGCTTGAATTGGGTCGGGAATGGCCGCTTGGGAAAACGACGCTCACGATAAAAATTCATTAGTCAGCGGTCGCGAGAGATACAGAGGCCAACTAAGACAAGGACGCAGACGTTTTTAACGCGTCGTGGCGAAATTCTCATTGCCCGGAAAAATCGTCGCTCGATGCTTTCAATCGTTGAGAATCGAAGCTGCTCCGTGATAGCGATGGCACTAGAGTTATGCCGTCAGGTGCAACAAACAGTAGCGGACCGCTCAGCGGCTATCGGATCATCGACGTCACCCAAATGTTGTCTGGTCCGATGGCGACGATGATGCTCGGCGATCAGGGCGCCGATGTGGTCAAGGTCGAGCCGCCCGGCATCGGCGACCTCACGCGCGCGATGGGTGCGAGCAAGCACGGGATTCCGCCCGCGTTCGCCGTCATCAATCGCAACAAACGATCGATCGCGCTCGACCTCAAGGATCATCGCGGGCTGGCGGTGCTGAAGCATCTGGTCGCCGGCGCCGATGTCTTCGTGCAGAATTTCCGGCCCGGTCGCGCCGAGCGGATGGGAATCGGCGAGCGCGAGTTGCGTCGCATCAAGCCGGACCTCATCTATGTTTCGATCAGCGGCTTCGGCGAGAAGGGGCCCTATGTCGAAAAGCGCGTGTATGATCCGGTGATCCAGGCGTTGTCAGGTCTCGCCGCCATCCAGACCGATTACAAAACCGGACGCCCGCAGATGATGCGCCTCATCATTCCCGACAAAGTTTCCGCCCTCACCGCCGCGCAGGCGATTACCGCTGCGCTCCTCGCTCGCGAGCGCACCGGCGAAGGTCAGCACGTGCGCCTCGCGATGCTCGATGCGGTCATCTCCTTTCTATGGCCAGAAGGTATGGCCGATCTCACCTTCACCGCCTCGACGACCCAGAGCGCGCGTCGGAAATCGCGCGACCTGATTTTCGAAACCGCCGACGGCTACATCACCTGCGGCGCGAATTCGAATGCGGAATGGAAGGGACTCGCGAAAGCGCTCGGCCATCCCGAGTGGATCGATGATCCGCGCTTCAACACTGTCGCCGCGCGAATTCGCAATGTGAGCGAGCGCCTCGAGTCTGACCGCGCAAATCCTCGCGACGAAGACCTCCGCCGAATGGCTCGCGAAGCTCGAGGCCAACGATGTGCCGTGCGCGCCCGTGCTAAGCCGCGAGGAAGTCATTCGCGATGCGCAGGTCGTTGCGAACGAATTGATCGTGGAATCGAACCATCCGCACGCGGGTCCGATGCGCCAGCCGCGGCCCGCCGCGCGCTTCGACAAGACACCGGCCGGACTCCATCGTCCGGCGCCGATGCTCGGCGAGCATAGCGACGAAATTCTGAACCAGCTTGGGATTGGCGCTCAGGCCGCCGCCGAACTCCGCGCGGCCGGCGTCGTCGCGTAAGCGAAACTACCAGAACCAGTGCCGTCGTTTGCGACGATTCGGATTGGACTGCATTTGATTCATCTGTCGGCGCATTTCCCTGCGCTGCTCCGGCGACATTTGTTGCCAGCGCTGATAATTATTGAGCACGTGCTGACGTTGCTGCGGCGGCAACTGCTCGAATCGTTGATAGCGCCGAATGATCTGGTCACGCCGGTCGGGTGGAAGCGCGCGGAAGCGGCTGTATGCCCCCCGCAGTTCCTGCCGCTGAGGCTCGGGAAGACTCCTCCAGCGTCGTAGCGCCTCGAGCGCGCGCTGACGTTCATCCGGCGGCAGGCGGCGGAACTCCTGGAAGTTCCTCTGCGCCTCGCCGCGCTCTTCCGGACTCATGCCTTGCCAGCGCCGATAATTTTGCAGGACGGTTTGGCGCTGATTCGGCGTGAGTTGCGACCATTGGTCGCTATGCTGCTGGACGAACGCGCGCTCCGCGGGGCTTGATGGCTCTCCGATACCGAGGCCTTGCGCGCGCGCCGCCGGCGCCGCGATCGACAATGCTGCGATCAGCGCGATCACAGTTACGGCATTTGCAATGACGCGATGCATCACTGCTGTCCCCCCTGGTTTCTTTGCGATGCCTGCGCTGCCGCGCTCGGCGGCACATCCGAATCGCCATCCACATCCGGCAGCGGTCCGTCGGCGCTGAGATATCCCATCGATCTCAACGTGCGCAGTTGCTGGAGCATCGAGTCGCCGCCGGCGGGCGTAGGTTGCCGGGGTCCGCGATCGTCGTTTTGCGCGGTGAACAGATCGAGATTCAACAACATCCGCGGAGGTGGGGTTTGATCCTGCGCCTCGGACGTGCGGCTACCCATAAAGATGATCGTGGCCGCAAGGAGCATCGTCATCGTCAAGTTACGACCGCGAATCATGGTTGTGTTCGGACGACGACGGCAACTCGTCGAGATGCTCGATGACGTCGTAGTTTTCCAGTAAGTCAAGCCTCTCCACCACCGCGTAGTTGCGCAGGAGTCCTACGTCCACCGTTTCCGGCTGCTCGAGCGCGAGCTGATCGACTTCGGGCGCGCCCAGCATCGAAGGCCGCATCACCATCGCGAGTATCAACGCCGCGACGGCGATCCCAGCGCCGGCGAGCGATGCCCACGCGAAGCTGGGCCGCCACCATCGCGAGCGCGACTCTGCGCGCTGCGCTATTTTGAGGCGCAGCTCCCGTCGATACGCGCTCCATTCGGGCGTCGGCAATTCCTCGAGGTGCGCGGCAACGCGATGCATCGTGGACGCGAGTTCATCCATCGATTCGCGGCAATGCTCGCAATCGTCGAGATGATGCTGCACGCGGTCGTGCTCCTGCGCGTTCAATTCGCCACGCAGGAATGGAACCAGCTCGATTTCCGGATGCGACGCCATCGCTATTCGTCCTTCAATAACTTCCTCAACTGCGCGAGCCCCCGATGGATATGGACGCGCGCAGTATTTTCCGAACATTTAAGCACTTCAGCGATCTCGCGGCTCGACAGTCCTTCCTGTGCTTGCAGCAGCACGGCGATGCGCTGATTGGGCGAGATGCGTTCGAGCGCCTCTTGCAGCTTGAGCGTCGATTGACCGAGCATCGCGGCGAACTCGGGCCCGGGTTCCGTCGACGCGGGATCGATCGTGGGCGCATCGGGATCGTCGGCGGGACCGGAGAGCGGGACGAGCTTGCGCCACCATTTATCGCGACGCTTGTGATCGATGCACAAGTTGACCAGCACGCGATAGAACCAGGTCGAGAAGCGCGAGCGCCCATCGAATCGGTTGGCGGATTCGTAAAGGCGAAGGAACGCGTCCTGCGAGACATCGCGCGCTTCGGCCTCGCTACCGAGAATCGAGCATGCGAGGCGGTAGGCGCGAGCCTGATGCCGCTCGACCAAAAGCTCGAACGCCTGCGTGTCGCCTTTTGCGACATTCTGACACAGATCCTCATCGGATAACTCCGCCAAACCGAACCGCTCCCTCAAGGACTCGGCCGGTCACACACGCTTCGCGAGGGCGAAGCGCGGGCGAAAAAACGCATCGGCCGTGCGCACGATGCTATCCTCCGCGACCCCTTCGACGAAACCGCGCGGCAATTCGTTTACCAACACGAAACGAAATTTTTTGGATCGCTGTAAACGAATCGATGGCGCATCGCGTCCAACGCCCGAAGCAGGAGGTTTGCCGATGAATCAGAGATCGGGCTTCAAGGTTTATGCTGTTGCGACTTTGGTGCTTGGCACCACCGCCGGTTGTGCCGCGTTCAATCCGCAGGGCGCCGCGCTGCAATCCGCGCCGAACTATTATAATGCGCCCTACAGTTCGCTCAGCGCGCAGCAGAAGATGCAGCTTGAGGATCATCTCGCCAATCAGAGCAACCAGGCCTGGCGCACTTCGGCGAGCGTGGTTTCGAGCGTAGGCCATCTCGCGAGTGGGACCGGCATCCTGCTGTTTGCGGTCCGCCATTGATGATGATGTTGCCGGGGAAAGGGGTAAACGGGGCCGCATCACGGCCCCGTTTTTGGATCGGTGTCGGAAGCGGAAGGAACCAGACAAAACACCAAGACACCAAGGTAGGAAGAGTGGCGATTCGACATTAGGCGCACGATCAAGGAATCGCGGCCTCCGATCAGCCATCAGATGCGGGCCGCAGCGGCCCTTTTCGACACCAAGAAAAGATCGAGAAGAGATCCAAATTGGGCATCCGCTGTTTGCTCTGACCTTTGTGTCTCTGTGCGTCTGTGGTTACGTCCGCTCCTGTGCGATCTAGGGTACCCTCGACACGATCGGAGATGAATTTCTTCTTGATCTTCCCTTGTGTTCGAGAAGGGCCGCTGCGGCCCGCATCTGATGGCTGACTCCGCCTCCACGATTCCTTGATCCTGCGCCTAACGGGGCGCGCTACTCATCCTGCTTTGCTGTCTTGTGTTTTGTCTGGTTCCTCTCCTCTTCTTCTCCTTGTTATCTTCGCGCTGAATTGCGATAGAAGGATCAGTTGGAACGCGGCGACGAACGCCGCTTGGTGCCGCTGCAAGGAGGAGGACCCCTATGGCCTCGAACCGTGTCATCTCGGCCGATTCTCACGCGATGGAACCAGCAGATCTCTGGACCTCGCGCCTCGATGCGAAGTTACGCGACAAGGCGCCGCGCGTCGTCGAAACTTCCAAGGGGCATCTGTTTTCCGCGCCCGGGGTGCGTCCGTTTCCGGTCGCCGGAGGTTTCGGGATCGGCAAGAGCGGCGACGACCTGAAGCAACATCTTAAGAAAGGCTACGAGGCCGCGCGTCCCTCCGGATGGGACCCCGCCGAGCGACTCAAGGATCAGGATGTCGATGGCGTCTCCGCCGAGGTCATCTACACCACGCTCGGCATGTCGCTGTTCGGCCTCGACGATGCGGAACTCCAGCAGGCCTGCTTCTGCGCCTACAACGATTGGGTAAACGAATACGCCTCGTACAATCGCAAACGCCTATATCCGATCGCGCTGATTTCGCTCGAGGATCCCGCCGCGGGTGCGCGCGAACTCGAGCGGTGCGCGAAGCTCGGGCTGCGCGGCGCGATGATCTGGGGTTCGCCGCCGAGGGAGAAACCCTACTTCGCGGCGGATTACGATCCGTTCTGGGCCGCGGCGCAGGAACTCGGCATGCCGCTCTCGCTGCACGTGGTCACCGGCAAGAGAGAGAATACCGCGAAGGTAAAACCCGGCGGGGAGCCTGCGCGTTCGATGCTCGATGCGGGCGACGACAACGCACGCGGTCCCGCACCGTTCCTGCTCAATGCGATGGGCGCGGTGCATTCGGTGCAGAAATCGCTCCAGCAGATGATCTTCGGCGGCGTGCTCGATCGCTTCCCGGCGCTCAAGGTCGTGTCAGCCGAGAACGACAGCGGATGGGTCGCGCACTTCATGTATCGCCTCGATCACGTCTATGAAAAGTTCGGCGTGATGTGGGATCGGGTCGGGCTCAAGCTGAAGCCGAGCGAATACGTGCGCCGCAACGTATGGGTCACGTTTCAGGACGACATGATCGGTCCGATGACGTGGCGCTACTTCGGCGCGGACAATTACATGTGGGCGTCGGACTTTCCGCATGCCGATTCCACCTGGCCCAACTCGCTCAAGGTGATCGCGAAGGACTTCGAAGGAATTCCCGACAACGTCACGCGCAAGATGACCTGTGACAACGCCGCGAAGTTGTATCGAATGGATCTGAACTAGAAGGACATCATCATGTCGTACGATCTACTTATAAAGAATGGCACCGTCGTCGACGGCACCGGCGCTGCGCGAGTGCGCGCCGATGTCGCGATCGCAAACGGCAAGATCGAGGAAATCGGAACCATCACCGAATCGGCGAAGCGCACCATCGATGCGTCGGATCTGATCGTCGCGCCCGGCTTCATCGATCCGCATACGCACTACGATGCGCAAATCTGCTGGGACCCACTGGTCACCTGCACCAGTCTGGCATGGCGTGACCTCGGTGGTGATGGGCAACTGCGGCGTCGGTATCGCGCCGTGCAAGCCCGAGGTGCGCGACATCGCGGCGTGGGACCTGGTCAACGTCGAGGCGATTCCGTACGACGCGCTCAATCAGCGGCATCACGTGGGACTGGGACAACGTTTCCGCAGTTCATGGACGCGGCGCAAAAGCGCGGCAGCGGCATCAACCTCGGCTTCATGGCGCCGCTCACGCCGTTTCGCCATTTCGTGATGGGCGAGGAATCGATGCAGCGCGAGGCAACGCCGGAGGAGACCGCGAAGATCGCGGCGCTGATCAAAGAGGCGGTCGCGGCGGGCGCGTTCGGATGGTCGACGACGACGCTGCCGCAGCACATCGGATTTCAAGGGACGTCCGCTCGCATGCCGCCTCGCGAGCCGCGACGAGTTGAAAGCCTACGCGGGCGCGCTGCGCGAGCTCGGCAAGGGAGCGATCGAAGTTGCGCTGACGCAGTCGCGCGGGCCGCGTTTCGGAAGAGGAAGAGAACTTGCTCGGATTTCTGCTCAATGAGAGCGACGCGCCCGGTGACATGGCTCGCGCATGTCGAGTCAGCCGAAGACATCCGGAGGTCAGCGCGGACACGATGCGCCGGCTCGAGCCGCTCATCCGGCGCGGCGGCGATTCCGCAGGTGCTGCCGAAACCGTTCATCGTGCAGATGGATCTCCGCAATCCGTTCACCTTCGCGGATACCGAATCGTGGAATCCGATCTTCAATCAGCCGCGCCGAGAAGCAGAAGGAAATCTATCGCGACAAGGGATTGCGCGCAATCGATGGCGCGAGGAGATGAAGAAGCCGCGCCTGTTCGCAGGCAAATGGCATCGCGTCGAGGTGCTCGAAGTCACCAATCCCGCGATGAAAGGCCTCGAGCGCAAGACTGTCGCCGAGATCGCCGAGGAGCGCGGCGCCGACCCGCTCGATACCTTCCTCGACCTCGCGCTCGAGGACGACCTCGCAAATCCAGTACACGATGGCGCAGTTCGACGAGAGCGGCATCGAGCCGGCTCATCAAGGATGACCGCACGCTGGTCGGGCTGTCGGACGGCGGCGCGCACGTCGAACATGCTGTGCGACGCGGGTTACTGCACCTACCTGCTCGGGCATTGGGTGCGCGAGAAGCAGGCGATCACGTTGGAGCAGGGCATCAAGCGCCTGACCACGGAGCCGGCGGATTTCTTCGGCATCAAGGATCGTGGGCGGCTGAAGAAGGGCTTCGCGGCGATGTCGCGATCTTCGATCCACAAAAAGTCGGGTCGGCGCGACGGGCGCAGATGCGCAACGATCTGCCCGGCGGCGGACGGCGACTCGTCATGCCGTCGCAGGGCATCGAATACACAATCGTCAATGGTCAGTTGCTATACGAACACGGCAAGCATTCGGGTGCGATGCCGGGAACTGTACTTCGTTCGACGAAGAACTGACTATTAATGAAGAAATGCTAGTCGACTAGTATTCGAGGAGTAATTGCGATGGCTGATTTCGGACTATCGATGTTTCCTACTGACTATGCGATTCAGCCGATCGAACTAGCTATTGCGGCGGAGGAGCGCGGCTTCGAGTCCCTGTTCTTTCCGGAACATACGCACATTCCCGTGTCGCGAAAATCGCCGTGGCCTGGCGGCGCGCTGAACTGCCGAAAGAGTATTGGCATACGCACGATCCGTTCGTCGCGCTCGGCGCGGCCGCCGCGGTCACGAAGAAGCTGAAGCTCGGCACCGGGGTATGCCTCGTCATCGAGCGCGATCCGATCGTGCTTGCGAAGGAAGTCGCATCGCTCGATATGATTTCAGGCGGCCGCGTACTGTTCGGCATCGGCGGTGGATGGAACGTCGAGGAGATGGAGAATCACGGCGCGAATTCCAAAAAGCGCTGGAAGACGGTGCGCGAAAAAATCCTCGCGATGCGCGAGATCTGGACCAAGGAAGAGGCGGAGTACCATGGCGAGATCGTCAACTTCGACAAAATCTGGTCGTATCCGAAACCGGTGCAGCCGGGCGGCCCGCCGGTCTTGATGGGTTCGGGATCAAAGAAGGTTTCGAGCGTGTCGCCGATTACTGCGACGGATGGTTGCCGATCAATCGCGGCGGCAACACCGACTGGAGCGTCTATATCAAGCAATTGCGCGACGCCGAGAAGCAGCGCGGCCGCAAAAAGTTGTCGCTCTCGCTATTCGGTGCGCCCGCGAAGGAGGACGCGTTCCAGTAAGCTCATCGAGGTCGGATTCGATCGGCTGCTCTTCCTGGCTGCCGCCCGCGCCGCGCGACACCGTGATGCCGATGATCGACAACTACGCGAAAGTCATGGCCAAAATGGGGTAGTGTCTCAGTTTGAAACTGAGAAACTATTGACGCCGCGATAACCATTGCCATCTTAGGAAGGGCGCTAGAGACTCGATTAAGTCAAATGTCAGCCGAAAAGCAGCCAGAAATGGCTGAGACCACCGCGTTGCCTTCTCAGCAAACATACACGATCTTCTATGGCTGGTGGGTGGTTGTTGCAGGCCGCGGTAGGTATCGCCTTGCATATCGGTCCGGTTGTGGTTGGAACGTTCGGCGTGTTTCTGAAGCCTTTAAACCAGGAGTTCGGCTGGAGTGGGGGGCAGATTTCGTTCGCTTTTTCGCTGTTCGCGATTGCAGGAGCCATATCGGCGCCCGTAGTGGGTCGGCTGGTAGACTATGCCGGGGCCAGGCGAGTCGTGCTGCCGGCGACATTTCTCTTTTGGACTGGGCGTCGCAGCGCTTGCCCTACTCTCAGGCCACCTCTTGCTCTTGTACGCCATCTATCTCTATATCGGGACCGTCGGTAGCGGGACTACTCCGATTCCATACGCAAAAGTGGATCACACGCTGGTTTAACCGAAGGCGCGGACTGGCCATCGGGCTGACCGAGTCGCGGCCAGTTCTTTGAGCCTTGCCGCAATGCCGTCCCTCGCTCAAGTGCTGATAGTAGTGGTGGGTTGGCGCCACGCCTCTGATCATCGCCCTCATGGTGCTGGGGGCGATTCCTGTGGTCGCTCTGCTGCTCAGAGAAAGCCCGCAGACGATGGGATTAGAGGCAGATGGCGCGACGACTGGTCAAACCTGTGAAGCGAGGCGGAAGCTGTACGACGGCGATAAGGACGTAGCGTTTGCGCAGACATGGCGAAGCAACACTTTCTGGCTGATCGCGGATCCTTTCTTTCTGATGTCGCTCAGTTTCCACGGCTGCATTCTTCATCTTGTCCCGTTGCTCACCGATCGAGGACTTTCGCCTCGCGATGCAGCGACCGCCGCTTCGCTGGTCGGAGTGGGTGGACTCGTCACCAGGCTAGGGTCCATGGCTTTCTGCTGGATCTGTTCTTCGCGCCTTCCGTCGCCGTCTCGCTATTTTTGAGCAGCACGGTCGGACTCATCCTGCTCTGGAGCGGTGCGCCAGGGTCTGTGCCATTTGCGGCAGGATTTCTGGTTGGGATCGGACAAGGCGCGGAGCTGGACATTATTCCGTATTTGGTGAGTCGCTACTTCGGCTCAGCGGCCTTCGCGCACATATACGGTTACCTTTTCGCCTCGTTTCTTTTGGGCGCAGTCCTCGGTCCACCCCTCATGGGGTTCGGATTCGACATGATAGGGTCATACCGTCCGATAATCGGGGTACTTGCATTAAGCACTCTCTTTGCGGTCGGCTTGATCTCGCGACTGGGACCCTATTCCGAAACCAAGCCTGCGCAGACTCGCCGCATAGATTTCTGATTACCTCGCTTCTCCTCCAAGCTGTTCTCATGGCCCCTCTTCTCCAGACTCCCGACCAGGTAGTGTCTCAGTTCAAACTGAGACACTACCGCAAAATGCGGTGACCTCGTAAAACAATCTATACAGATGATGAGATGGCGGGTGGGCGAACTCAGCTTCAGGCTTAAGCCGCATCCGCCGTTTCGTCTCGACCTCACCGCATGGGCGATTCGCCGCCGCCCGCACAACACGATCGATCATTTCGATGGCGAAACTTATCGGCCGTGTCGTCATTATCGATGACAAACCCGTTGCAATTTCCGTAAGACAAATCGCGCCGCCGAAATCGCCCGAGATCGAAGTCATCGCCGTCGGACCTGGCGCCACGAAGAAAAACGCGCGCGAGATCGAGGCGATCGTAAATCGGATTCTCGGGCTGTCGATCGATTTGCGCGGCTTCTATCGCCTCGCGCGCGAGGACGAGTCACTCGGTCCGTTGGTGAATCGGCTCAAGGGAATGAAGCCGGTGCGATTTCCCACCAACTTCGAGGCCGTCATCAACGCGGTCGCATGTCAGCTCGTGTCGCTCACCGCCGGCATGCACGTGGTGAATCGGATCGCCGCGAAGTACGGCCGCACGTGCAAGGTCGATGGCGTAGCGCTTCATGCGTGTCCCAAGGCTACCGATCTCGCGCACGCGGAGGTCGAGGATCTTCGCGCGCTCGGTCTCAGTCGTCCCAAGGCGCGCTATCTGATCGGCCTCGCACAAGTCGCATCCGATGTTGATCGCGATTTCCATTCGATTGAATCACTCAACGATGACGACGCGATCGCCGCGCTGTCAAAGTTCGCAGGCGTCGGGCGCTGGACCGCGGAGTACGTGCTGTTGCGAGGCTTGGGCAGAGTCAACATTTTCCCCGGCGACAACGTCGGCGGACGCAACGGTCTGCGAGACTATCTCGGCCTTCGCGACGATCTCGATTACGGCGGCGTGCGCACCGCGATCGCGCGATGGCACGCGTGGGGCGGCTTCATCTACTTCCATCTGCTGGTCAATGCGCTGGTCGACAAGGGCATCGCGCGCGCCTGAGATGATTCGACGAAGCGCTTCTCTCCGTGCGATAATCCGCGCGAATAAAAATTGAGCGAGGCGACTACGATGGAACGGAAAAATATCAATCCTGACACGCTGCTCACGCCGCGCGGCTACTCGCATGTCGTCAGCGTCGAGGGCGCGCAGAAACTCGCGTTCGTCGCGGGACAAGTCGCGGTCGACAAAGAAGGCAAGATTGTAGGACAGGGCGATTTGACGACTCAGATCAAGCAGGTCGCGCACAACCTAATCGCCGCTCTGGCCGCCGTCGGCGCGAAGCCTTCGGATATCGTCAAGATGAACACCTACATCGTGCAATACAAACCGGCCGACTACGCCGCGATGCGCGAGGCGCGCGCGATTCTGTTTCCGAGCGGCGAGCCGCCCGCGTCCACGCTTGTCGGCGTGCACTCGCTCGCAGTCGACGGGCTACTGGTCGAGATCGAAGCGATCGCGGCGATCAAGTGAGTTGACGCTACTCGGTCCACTTTGATTTCGTGGCGTCATGGCGACCTACGACGAATCCACCTACGGCGAGCGCATCGCGGAGATTTACGACAACCTCACCAGGGCGTTTCGCACTGACGCGCCCGAGGCAGTCGAGTTCCTCGCCCCGCTCGCGAAAGGGCGCCGCGTGCTTGAGCTCGGCATCGGCACCGGACGTATTGCGCTTGCGCTCGTGGAGCGCGGAATCAGGATGCACGGGGTCGATGCCTCACCTTCCATGATCGAGAAACTGCGGAGTAAACCGGGCGGCGCAGATATTCCGGTCGAGATGGGCGACTTCGCCAACCTGAAAATTGGCGGCCGCTTCGCGCTCGTCTATGTCGTATTCAACACCTTCTTCGGAATCCTTACCCAGGAAGATCAGGTGCGATGCTTCGCCCGCGTCGCGAAGCGCCTCATTCCGGACGGCGTTTTCGTCATCGAAGCTTTCATGCCGAATCTCTCGCAATACGATCGCGGACAGCGCACCTCAACGTCCCTGATATCCGACGAGCGCACGATCCTCAACGTCAGCAAGCTTGACGCGGCCGCCCAGCGCGTGCGCTCCCAGCATCTGATCATCGATGACGCCGGTGTCCATCGCTATCCAGTCGAGCTTCGTTTCGCATATCCTTCCGAGTTGGATCTGATGGCGCGCATCGCGGGGATGCGCTTGCGCGAGCGATGGGGCGGGTGGGATCGGCGTCCATTCACTTCCGAAAGCGCAAATCACATTTCGGTCTACGAGCTGGTGCCGCAGCCGATCGTGACGCCGATCAAAAGTGCGAAGCGGCCGCGGCTCAAAGTGGTAAGCGGGCAGAAGCGGAGGGGGATCCGATGAGCACGATCGAGGAGCGCTACTGGTCGACCACTGCGAAGTCCGCCGCGGTTGCGAAGCGTGCCGAACGCGTCATGCCGGGGGGTGACACGCGCTCGGTGCAGCAGTATCGCCCCTACTCACTCACGATCGTGCGCGGCGAGGGTCCGTTCCTTTTCGATGCGGACGGCAATCGCTACATCGATCTGCTCGGCAACTACACCAGCCTCGTTCATGGCAATGCGTATCCGCCGATTGTCGAAGCGATAAAAGACGCGGCGGCTCTAGGCACCGCGTGGCCTGCCCGCTCGCATGCGCAAGTCGAGTTGGCCGAACTGTTATGTCAGCGCGTGCGCTCGATCGAGCAAGTGCGCTTCTGTAATTCCGGCACCGAGGCCGGCATGCTCGCGGCGCACGTCGCGCGCCGGATGACCGGGCGCAAGTACATCCTGATGGCGCGCCACGGCTATCACGGCTCTTACGATGATTTGGAAGTCGGCCTCGCGGGCAACGAAGGTGAGCGCACGATGCTCGCGGACTTCGGCGATCCCGACGCATTCGAGGCGCTGCTCTCCGAGCGCGGCAAGGAAATCGCCGCGGTGTTCCTGGAGCCGGTCCTCGGCTCTTCCGGCGTCGTGATTCCTCCGTTGGGATTTTTGAATCGAGTGCGCGAAGCGACGCGGCGCGCGGGCGCAGTGTTCGTGATCGACGAGGTGATAACGCTGCGTCTCGCGATGGGCGGCGCGCAGCAACTCTTCGATGTTCAGCCCGACCTCACGATGATGGGAAAAATCATCGGCGGTGGACTTCCGGTCGGTGCGCTCGGCGGCGCCGCATCGTTGATGTCATGCCTCGATCCGCGCAATCGCGGCGCGCTCTGGCATTCGGGAACCTTCAATGGAAATCCGCTCACCTGCGCCGCAGGTACGGTCTCGGTCCGCGAGTTGACCAGGGAGCGCATCGATGAGATGGATCGCCTGGGCGATCGTCTCGCGCGCGAGCTGAAGAAAGCCGCGACCGCGGTCGAGCTGCCGTTCTCGGTGCGACGCATCGGATCGCTGATGAACATATTTTTCCTCAACGATGCGCCACGTCCGACGATCTCGCGCGACGATGCGAAGCTGATTGCGGAGTTCCATCTCGCCGCGCTCAATCACGGCCTGTTCCTCGCGCCGCGCGGATTGATCGCGCTCTCGACGGTAATGACGGATGAGCTGGTGACCGAGATTATCGAGCGCGCATCGCAATCACTACAAGATGTAGCATCAATCGCCAATTAGCATGATTGTATCGACAGTAAGTCGGTAGTTGAGAAGTCAAGCGGTGCCGCCCTCCGGACTCGGAAGCGCGCTGATGCTTTCGGCCTAAATTTTCTACGCGAAAAAATGAGTGAGTCCTAAAAAAAGTCGAGGTTTTATCGGCATTATTTGGCTTCGTTTGGTAAAAATGCATCAATAATGAGTTGATTCAGGTTTTCTCCGGCGTGTCCGATTTCACGAAATCCAGCGCCGCGGAGTTCATGCAGTAGCGCAAGCCGGTCGGCGCGGGACCATCATTGAAGACGTGGCCGAGGTGCGCGTCGCATCGCTTGCACAGAACCTCGGTCCGCGACATGAAGAGGCTGTTGTCGGTCTTTGTCGCGATGTTTTCCGCCGCGATGGGCGCCCAGAAGCTTGGCCATCCGGTGCCGGAATCGAACTTGGTATCCGAGCTGAACAGCGCCGTCCCGCAGCAAATGCAGCGGTAAATGCCGTGCTCCTGCGATTCGGCGTACTTGTTCGAAAAAGGCGGCTCGGTGCCGGCTCGACGAGTGATTTTGTATTGTTCCGGCGTCAGCTCTTTTTTCCATTCGGCCTCGGTCTTCACGACTTTGTCAGCCGTGATGATGCCCTTCTTTTGGCCGGCGTTGGTGAACTCCACGATCGATACCTTTTCTATTCCGCCCGATGCGCCGATGCTCGAATCATCGGCCGCCTGCAGAAAAGCTTTGTCGATAACCACTGCGGCTCCAGCGGCGATCGAACCCACGACGAAGGCGCGGCGCGTAAATAGATTCTTCACCCTGGTTTCCATAACGAACCTCTCTGATCATGTAACCAGAAATCCGGACCGATGGTTCCCGTCGGCATTGGCCGAACGCCAACCCTATTCGATGTTGTTGGCGCTCGGGGTGGGCGCCGCCGCACTCGCACTGGATGACGAGGACTTGTTCTTCGCATCGGGAGCCGGTCCGCCCAGCGGCTGGCCAGGCGCGAACACCCCTTCCTTCTCATGATACTGGTAGCCGCTGTAGCCGAAGCCCGCAATCGGAACCAGGACGCATCCGGAAAGCAGCGCGAAAAGTATCGCTACGGCGGCAAGTAGGACGACATCTTTCGAAGACTTCATGACCTTACGATTCTAGCTCGTACCCTTGAGAAATTTTTCGACGCGTTCCTCGATGGCACGCATCCGCCTGATCAGTTCGGGCAGCCGCGGCAGCGCCATCGCATAGCGGCGCCATTGCCGCATATCGACGGCGGGATATCCTCCAACAATCGTATCACTTTCGATGTCGGCGTGGATGCCGGACTTCGCGGCCACCATCACGCGATCGCCGATTTTGACGTGATCGGCGCATCCGGAGTTGCCGCCAAACTGACACCATTTGCCGATTTTCACTGACCCCGCGATTCCAACGAACGCCGCGAAGCGCGAGTACTCGCCAATCTCGCAGTTGTGACCGATATGCACTTGATCGTCGAGCTTCACACCGCTATGGAGAATCGTCGCGCCAATCGTCGCGCGATCGACGGTCGAGTTGGAGCCGACCTCGACATCGTCCTCGATCACCACGGTGCCGACCTGCGGAATCTTGAACAGTCCGCCGTCGTGCTCGCCGAAGCCGAAACCATCGGCGCCGATGACCGCGCCGCTCAGCAGCGTCACGCGATTTCCGATCGATACGCCCTCGCGAATCGAAACGTGACTGTGGCAAATGAAATCATCGCCGATGCTGACATTCGGATAGATCACCGCATGCGGATGGATGATCGCGTTGCGGCCGATGCGCACGCGCGCTCCAATCACCGCGAACGCACCGATGGACGCGTTCTCGCCAATGACGGCATCGGGCGCGACATTTGCGCTCGCATCGATCCCGGCTTTGGTTTCGGCGGAGGAAAAAAAATCTCCAGCGTGCGCGAAAAGTCGAAGTACGGATTCGGGCTGATGAGCACCGGGCATTTTGCGCGCGCGACAAATTGTTCGGGCACGATGACGCATGAGGCGGTCGTCGTCTCGAGCATCGGCGCGTATTTTTCGTTCGCCACAAAAATTATGGTGCCCGGACCGGCGGCTTCGATCGGCGCGGGCATGATGATGTCGACCTCGCCGTCGCCGCGAAATTCGCGTCCCAGCTTCGATGCGAGTTCTTTAAGTTTCATTGCGAGGCAATCACGCCGAGCGACGACAAGGCTTCAAGTGCTTCTTTAGGTTCGATTTCGCGCAAACAATTGTAATGGTCGAAGCGGCAGGTGCGCGCAAGACACGGGCTGCATTCGAGGTGACGCCAAATCACGCGGCTGCGAGCCTTCGCCGGGCCGGTGCGAAGCGGATTGGTCGATCCGAAAATCGCAACGGTGGGAATTCCGAGCGCGCCGGCGAGATGCATGCATCCAGAATCGTTGCCGACGAAGCCCGACGAAATCGAAAGTAATGCTATAAGTTCGCCGATGCTGGTTTGCCCGGCGGAAACCAGCGCGCCTGCTGATGACAGCGCCAGAACCTCCTCGCATTTGGCGCGTTCCGATGGCGCTCCGACGAGCACGCACTCCGCCCCGATTCGCTGCGCGAGCCCATCGATGACCGCGGCGAATTTCTCTGCCGGCCATTCCTTCGCGGGGCCGTATGCCGCGGCGGGTGCGATCGCGATCAGCGGAGCATCGGGACGACGGCGGCGTTCCTTCAGCCATTGGCGGATGGTCGCGAGATGCGCGGGATCGGCAGAAATCGCGATGTCGTCAGCATCACCTTCGATGCCGAGGGTCTCGCGAATCATCGCGAGCCAGTATCGCACCTGATGCCCTTCGAGCGCGTCGCGCGGTGGGGAGGCTTTATGCGTGAGCATCGGACTACGCGCATCAACCGCATATCCGGCGCGGCGCGGGATTCCCGCCGCCGTCACCCATAGTGCGGATTCGAAACTGTTCGGCATCAGCACCGCGAGATCGAAGCGTCGGGCACGAAGCTCGCCCACAATTTTAAAGCGATCGTTGAGGCCCGTGAGGCCGCTCGCGATCGAGTAGGAAATCACTTCATCGAGCCATTTTTCGCCGTCGAAGAAACTCGCGAGCTCGCGCTTCACGACGATCGCCAAGTGCGCATCGGGAAACGCGCGGCGCACCGCACGCATCGCGGGCAGACTCATGATGATATCGCCGAGCCAGTTGACCGCTTTGATGAGCACGCGCGTGGGAGCGGGAGTGATTGGCAATGCGATGGCCCGTGACGCGATCAGATGTTCGGTTTCGTGATTGGTGGCTGGCTCCATCTCGCATCTTATATATAACCGTCCGCGCGAGAAGTGTCATTCCAGCGCGCCGGATGATCGACTAGTGTCGAATTCACATTTTTCATTCGACATCAATGTAGGTCCACCTGGAGAGGAGTCGTTATGCCAAAATTACTCGGAGCCTTCGGCTCGCCCTTCGTTCGCAAAGTGTTCGTCGCACTTAAGGAGAAAGGCATCCCGTTCGAACACGAACAGGTCATCCCGATAGGCGTGTCGGCGGAGTATCGCAAGATCAGTCCGCTCGGAAGGATTCCCGCATACCAGGATGGCGATAAGACGCTGGCCGATTCGTCTGTCATCATCGCGTATCTGGAACGAACGCATCCGCAACCGGCGCTGTATCCGTCCGATGCGTATGACTACGCGCGCGCGTTGTGGTTCGAGGAATACGGCGACGGCGGCCTCGCGCCGATCATCGGGCCGAAGATTTTTTTCGCCAAGATTGTCGCGCCGCGCTTTTTCAAACGCGAGCCGAACCTCGCCGAGATTCAGAAGGTCGTCGATGAGGAACTTCCGCCGATGTTCGACTACCTCGAAGGCGAGATCGGCAACAACGAATATCTGGTCGGCAATAGGTTCAGCGTCGCCGATATCGGCGTCGCGACGCAGTTCGTGAATTTCATGCTCGCGGGATACAGCGTCGATGCGAAGCGATGGCCGAAGCTGGCGGCATACATCACGCGCATCCACAACCGGCCGTCATTCAAGGAGGCGATTGAGACGGAGAAAAAGGTGTTTGGCGGCTGATTCTGAAAAATGAAAAGCCGGCGGCCTCGATGCCGCCGGCTGTGAGTCTCTTACTTCTTCAACGCCGCTACCAACTGATCGATAATCGCGTCGGCCTTGTCGCGCATCTCGTCGTCGGTCGCATCCTGAATCGGATGCGGCACGAACACGCGATTGAGTTCCGGCAGTCCCAGCGCCGCGGCCTGCTTCTCGGCCGCATCGCGAAACGTGCTCGAGGCCACCATCACCGAAGGCTTGCCGTTGATTTCAAACCATACTGAATCGTGCACACTGCACGTTGTGCATGACCCTCAATCGGCTAGCGCTTCGATGACGAAGTCGCTCTCCTTTGCGATCTGACGTCGCAACTCATCCGGCGCGGGTTTGGTGAAGGTCGGTTTTTTGTAGCGGCGGATTTCGACGCCCGGCATCTCTTCGCGCAACCTCGCTGCGACTTGCTCGATGAGCACATCGCCGCGCGGCTTGGAGATGTCCAGCAGCGCGACGGATCCTTTGATGTCGCCGCTGCGTTTCGCGAGCGTGCGCCGTATCGGCACCCGTTCGTCGGTTGGATCTACAATTCGCATGCTAATCCTCCTCGATGCGGCGGCTGACGCTGCTGGAGCCCATCGGCCCGCTAACCCATCCCGCGAACACGGCGGAAAATTTTCCCGCCTCGCCGCCCGCAACAATCATATTGATATTTTCCGCTTTGCGAAATTTGGGAATGCGCTGCTCGAGCTGCTCGGGCGTCTGATTGGGGAGCGCCTTGCGCGGAATGCCTTCGCCGCTTTCCTCATCGGCGAGCAACTCGCGCACCGGACGCGAGGTGATTTCCTGGATGCGCGCGCGCACCTGCGCCTTGGTCCATTTGTCGCGCGATATGGTGTCCGCGTGCTCGGGGCACACGATAAGCAGGATCTCGCCGGCGCCGTGCTGCTTCGGATGCCAGCACGCCTCCAGTCCAAGCCCGAGACTTCCACACAGCGAGCGTGCCGAGCGCGAGGTCTGGTCGGCGATTTGGCGCGAGCCCGCCTCCAGCCCGAACACCGTGACGACGCTCTCCTCTTTCTTGAAGCCGCGCTCGACGTGCAATGGCTCCCACGGACTGCGCTCCTCGAACTCGGCGAAGCAGGTGGTGAACTTGCCGATTGCGCCCAGCGTCGAGCGTTCGATGTCGCCCGGCTTGGCGCCGCCGACATTGCGCAGAGTGAGCTTCACCGCGCGTCCGATGGTCGCGTTGGCGCGATTGCCGTACCCGAGCGCCATCATTCCCATGTTCATGCCGATGCGCTCGCGAATCGGTCCGTTGACGACGATCACCGGCGTTGCGCCCCACGTGGTCGACATGATGCCGTGCGCGTTGAACTCCGGCGTTGCGACCGCTTCCATCGCGGCGATGACCACCGGCATGTACTCGGGCCTGCATCCCGCCATGACGGCATTCGCGGCGATCTTCTCGATGGTCGCGGGACCCATGTTCGGCGGCAGCGCCGCGATCACTTCGCGCGGGTCGCGACGGGTTCCGGTGAGCATGCGTTTGACGCGCTCGGGCGTGGGCGGAATCACCGGCAGGCCATCGGTGAGGCCGCGTTCGAACATGAACTCGAACGGGTCCTGCTCGCCGATTTCGATTTGACGCGCCATCATGCGATCGCCGCGCGCTTCCGCTTCCATCCGCTCGGCGATTTCGGGCTCGACCGACTTGGAGCCGCATCCGGGCCGCTGTTGCGGAAATTTCGTCCAGTCGACCAGCGGCTGCGCGAGGCCAGACAACTTCGCGAGTTCGGCCATCATCGATTGCCAGTCCGGTTTATCAAAGCCGACGAAGCGGCGCATTTCGCTACCGTCGGGTGCGGCGAGAATGATGGTCGGCACAGTATCGAGATCGTATGCGAATGAAACTTTCAGCGCCGAGTCATCGAGCATCGGTGCTTTCAGTTCGAAGGTGGAAACGAGCTTCGCATTGCCCTCGCTATCTTGTCCGATCACGAAGACATCGAGCTTCGATGCGAACGCGCCATGCGCCGCCTCGATGAGTGGGATGGTGAGTTGGCAGGTCGGGCAATCTTCCTTGACGAAGCAGAGCAGAGCGTGACGCCCGGTCGGGAACTCACGTTCTGCGCCCGCGAGATCCTTCAGCGAGAATTCCGGCAGCTTCCGTGCCTCAGTCACGCTCCATTACTCGCTCAACTGCGGATGATTTGTCGAGGGCCGGGGGAAGAGGCAGAAGTTACCACAGAGGCACGGAGGCACAGAGAGGAGCGGAATCAGACAAAACACCAAGACACCAAGGGAAGATAGGCGGCGCGCCGTATTTAGGCGCATGATCAAGGAGTCGTGGCCTCGGAGTCAGCCATCAGATGCGGGCCGCAGCGGCCCTCTTCGAACACCAAGGGAAGATCAAGAAGAAGTTGGTCTCCGACTGTATCGACGTTGCACCCGGTAGATCGCGCGGAGGTCAGATGTAACCACAGAGGCACAGAGACACAAAGGTGGGAGCGACGCCTCGGACGTTCCTGCCTGGATTTCTTCTTGATCCTTACTTGGTGTTCGGGAAGGGCCGCTGCGGCCCGCATCTGATGGCTAATTCCGAGGCCGCGATTCCTTGATCGTACGCCTAATGTCGAATCGCCACTTTTCCTCCCTTGGTGTCTTGGTGTTTTGTCTGGTTTCTTCCGTGTCTCCGTGCCTCTGTGGTTAAGGTCTGGCTTCTGGATTTGTCGAGGGTGCGAGGACGAATCCGCCATGCGGTGCGAAAAATTCCACCGTTCCAGTGACGTTGCCGTCGCGATCGATACCACCCGCGACCATCACATCGCCGCCTCCGAGCAGCGTTGCGGTCTGGTTGAGCCGCGCGACGTGAAGCTCTCCGGCGCCGGTGAAAACATTCCGCGTTGGATCGAAAAGGTCGCCGGTCCGCACGCCGCCAATCATCCCGCCATTGGCAGTCCATCCGCCGGTGATCAGAACCGAGCCGTCGTTTAATTTGGTGGCGACACCGAGATAATGTGGGGTTTCCATTGATCCGACCGGAAGAAAGGAATTGGTCTCAGGATCGAAAACTTCCGCAGTCTCGAGCGGCGTGAAGTAGAAGAGACTCGTGCCGCCGAAGGGACTGCGGATTTTGCCGGATTTACCGCCCGCGATCAGCACGCGCCCATCGTCGAGCAAGGCCGCCGCAGGCGCGACGCGATCAGTGGTCATATGCGCGGCGAGCGTGGTGAAGGTATTGCTCGCGGGATTGAAGATTTCCGCAGTCGTGTACGCGATGTAGCCGCCGGGCATTCCGCCACGTCCGCCGCCCGCAATCAGCACCGTGCCATTCTTCAGCAGGGTCGCGCTATGCGTCTCGCGCGGCACGCCCATCGGCGCGATCACGGTGAAACGGCCGGTCCGATAATCATACATTTCGGCGGATGTAGTCGTGGTAACGCCGTTGGGGCTACCGCCCGCGATCAGAACCCGTCCATCGCGCAGCAGCGTCGCGCTATGGCCCTCGCGCGGCGTCGCCATCGAGGCGGTCGCCCGAAACGTGCCGGAACCCGGATCGTAAATCTCGGCGCTCGCGAGCTCCGAGCGGAATCCGATGTTCTTCGAACCGCCGGCGATGAGCACCGTCCCATCGGGAAGCAGCGTCGCGGTATGGCCCTGGCGCGCGTCGGACATCGCGCCGGTCTTTGAGAATGTTCCCGTGGCGGGGTCGAAGATTTCGGCGCTCGCGAGCACGCCGCCGATATTGGCGTCACTGGTCCCGCCGCATATCAGGATGCGACCGTCGCGGAGCGTGACCGCGGTGTGAAGCGCGCGCGGCTCGGTCATCATGAGCATCCGCATCACGCCCGGACGCACCGGCAGCGGCGCCGGATTTTCGCTGATCGGCGCGGTGCAGCTGGCCAAGATTGCCGCGATGCAGAATGGGAGAAGGTTACGTAAGTTCATCATTTCGCAAGTTCATGAATAAGTTCATCAATACGCAGGTTCATCGATTGCGTTTCACGTTGACGCCGTAGCGAAACCCGTTCGCCATCGCGCGCAGGAACATGGTCGCGGGATTGACACCTTTGGCGCGCGGGTTATTCGCGGTTCCATTTTCAATTCCGCGCACGAACTCCAGCATCGCGCGCGGCTCGACTCGCATCATCATATCTTCCACCTTGGCGAAGCGGACCTTGCGCTCGCGATCGATGAGGAACGTCGATGGAATAGCGATGCCGCCTTTTTCCGCCGCATTGAGCACGCCCCATTCGATGATTGTCGCGCGATCGCTGTCGGAGAGCAGCGGAAACGGTATCGCGAGGTCTTTGCGCAAACCCGCCGAGCGATCCGCCGGATCGACCGAGATCGCCGCGACATCGGCGCCCGCGGCACGGAAATCATCATAGAGCTTCGCATAGTCCGCCAACTGACGGAGGCAGAACGGTCACCAATGTCCGCGATAGAAGATCACCACGCATAGCGAATCCTTGGTCAGCTCGGAGAGCCGGCGCGCGTTGCCCGTCGTATCGGGCAGTGAAAAATCCGGCGCGATGTCGCCGACAGTAATTTTGTGCGTCTCCTCCACGCGATGACTTTATCGCGTCCGAAGAGCAAAGAAGAGAAGCGTTCTGGCCGGGCCGGCTAAGCATGCGCCGGCCAGAAGCAAGGAAGGCAAAAAAAGAGCGGGGCGTGACCTGAACGGGGAGGCGTGCTCAATCCCCAGTCGGAACCATCTCCTCCATTTCGCGAGCGTGCGAGCGCGAAGCCATCGCCACTGAACCCTCCAGCCACGCAAGCTCCTTGAGCCTGGTGCGAATCCGAATTCGCCGCAGCGCGCCCGTCACGAACCTGTTTGCGGCCAGCTTGGCATCAACTCCCCCTTCCATAGCCTCGGCCCGATTCATGGTCACTACCCCGCCGAAATCAATCCGGCATCGGTATGCGCCGGTCGAGGCTGTACAGAGCAACCCCTGTACCCATGACTGATTTTGCTCTGGACGCGTTTACGTGGATGGAATATCGCGGCGATGCTACGGATGTGTAGCAGTGCTGCACCCTGCGGGAAGACACAAGTGGTTCCGCCGGAGCCGACTCGACAGGAACAAAACCTCATGATTTAGATGCAGTTGCGTTTTGAAACTCCAGTCGGTAGCGTCAGTTGCAAAATGCAACTTGAGGAGGTCCGACATGAGTGAAGGAAACCAGCCGGGACAAGTCCGGCATGAGGTCGATGGGCGCATCTTCAAAATCACCATCGACAACGTCGCGAAGCGAAACTCATTCACACCCGAGATGATGGAGCAGTTCTCGGATGCGCTGACGGAATTCGATCGCAACGATGACTTTTGGGTCGCCGTCGTATGCGCGGAGAGCGATCATTTTACCGCTGGACTCGATATGCCGAAATTCTTCGGACCGGGCGCGACCGTTAGAGCGCCGCGACCCGACAGCCTCGATCCGTTCGCGCTGCGCAATCGAACCATCAAGCCGATCGTTACCGCGGTGCAGGGCATCACCTACACCATCGGCATCGAGATGATGCTGGCGGGCGATATCGTCGTGGCGGCCGACACGGCGCGCTTCTGCCAAATGGAATCGCGCCGCGGCATCGCGCCCTTGGGCGGTGCACACTTCCGCTTCCTCACCCGCACTGGATGGGGCAACGCGATGTATCATCTGATGCTATGCGACGAGTTCGGCGCCGAGCGCGCGTTGCAAATCGGCCTGGTGCAGGAGGTCGTGCCGGCCGGGAAGCAGGTTGCGCGCGCGATCGAGATCGCGCAAGCGATTTGCAAGAATGCGCCGCTGGGAATTCGCGCGATGAAAGAGGCCGCGCTCAAGTACCTCGCGGCGAACGAGCGCGCCGCGGTCGAGGCGATCGCTCAAGTGCGCGAGCGGGTGATGAACAGTGATGACGCGCGCGAAGGAATCCGGTCATTCGTCGAACGTCGCGAGGCGCGCTTTCAGGGGAAGTAGAAAACCACTGCCCTTCCACTTTGACGGACACATGAAGTGCCGGGCTTTCCAACGCCCATTGGGCGGATCGTCGTCCCAGATTCGACCGCAATTATGATGCGGCACCGCTCGACCACAATCCGAACGGCGGCTGATGACTGAGCCCCGCGCGGCGCGACATCTCTCGAAAGCTCAGCCGGGCTAGTGCCCCTGCTCGTCGATGAGCCGGATGCTCTCATCCACCAATCGCTGTTTGGCCTCGACCGTCTTCATCTTCCTTCTCGATGATTAAGCAAAAAAACGGCGGTGCGATACTGGACCGCCGTCTCGATAGAATCGAATTGCGCCTACTTGCCGACTACGAACACGCAGCTCGTGGTGCCACTGCCGCCGATGTTCAGCATCGCGGTGGTCTTCGCGCCTTCGACCTGATACTCGCCCGCCGTTCCGGTGACCTGCTTATGCAAATCCAGCATCTGACGAACGCCGGTGCATCCGACCGGATGTCCCGCGCCGATCAGGCCGCCGCTCGGATTGATCGGCAGCTTGCCGCCGATCTCGATCACGCCTTCCTCGACCGCCTTCCACGATTCGCCCGGTTTGGTGATTCCGAAGTGATCGATCGCCATGTATTCCGAGGTCGTGAAGCAGTCGTGCGTCTCGATGGCGTTGATTTTTTCGATGCCGGAAACGCCCGCGCGCCTGAACGCATCGACAATCGTCTGACGCGTGTGCGGCAGGACGTACTCGTCCTCGCGGCTCTCGGCCACTTTCACATCGAACTCGAGCGGCGCCGTATGATGGCCCCATCCGAGGATGCGCGGAATGTCGGAGAGCTTCTTGCCGTGACGCTTCGCCCATTCGGTCGCGTATTTTTCCGACGCGAGGAAAATCGCCGCCGAGCCATCGGTGACCTGCGAGCAGTCGCTCACCTTGATTCGTCCGCCGATGACTTGGTTGAACTTCGATTCCTTCTGCGCGTGACTTTCGCTCATGAACCAATTGCGCGTCTGCGCGAGCGGATTGCGCTTGGCATTCGCGTAGTTTATCGCCGAAATTTTCGCGAGATGCTCGTCCTTGAGCCCATAGCGCTTGTCGTATTCATCTCCGAGGCGTCCGAACAGCTTCGGGAACGGGAACTCGATGCCCTTGGCTTCCTTCTCATACCACGCCGCGGTGCCGAGGTAGTCGCCGCCGGTGGTCGAGTCGACGGTCTTCATCTGCTCCATGCCGACCACGCACGCGAGGTCATAGCGGCCCGCTTCGATTTCCGCCGATGCGGCGAGGATCGCGATCGAGCCCGATGCGCATGCGGCCTCATGCCGGCTGGTCGGGAGGCCATAGAACGCGGGATCGACCTCGAGGAAGAACGCGCCGATATGTCCCTGATGCGCATAAAGTTCGGCGGCGAAGTTGCCGACGTGCGCAGTCTCCACTTCGCGCGGCTCGATCTTGGTTGCGTCGAGCGCGCCGAGCACGGCCTCGCGCATCGGGCCTACAAAATGTTTCCCTTCCTTGGTCCAGTTGCGGGCGAAGTCAGTTTGAGCTCCGCCCAAAATATAAACCGATGGCGCTTTTGGCATCGGAATCTCCTTACGATCTTAAAGTAACCATCCAGCCGAATTAACCTACCAGCGTGCGCCCGTAATCGAGCATCTCACCGTAGTAGAGTTTACGATCTTTAATTTTCGCTCGACTCCGCTTTGCTCCGCCTCGCGAGCGGCTGCGCCGCGGCGCTGCGCGCCCCCTTCGGGCCTCTTCCGTTAAATCTAACCCACCAATGTGCGGCCGTAATCGAGCATCTCACCATAGTAGAGTTTACCACCATTCCGGGCCGCCTTCTCAACCACCGGAGGCACCATCAGATGGTAGCGTTCGAACATTGGAATGATGTTCTTTGCGCCGATCAGATCGACCAACGCGCTCGGGGGCGCCCAGTTGAAACCGTACGACATAATGATGTCAACGTCGCGAGCAGATTCCGCGACCTCGCCCACGCGATTGAGGGCATAGCTCACGTAGCCGAGGATGACCTTGCGCGCGAGATCGGCCTCGGCGCCACGCGCTTCGGCGAAAACCGCAAGCGCTTGGGCATAGCGCCCCTCACGATTGTAGTGCTTCATCTGCTCCACGAATGGAATCGGCGCGGGTTTCTGAAGCGGCTTGTACGATCCGGTCTTCGGGTCGAGTACTTCGACCGCCTTGCCATCCTTTCTATAGAAGCCGCCTTGCTTCGGGGTTTTGTCTCCAAGTTGACCGGCCTTGACGCCGCGCTCCATGAAGGAGGGCATTTGGAATGCCGCGTGCGCCTCGTCCTCGGTGTTGGCGTAAACGTTATCAACGATCGCTTTGTGGACGTCCCATCCGACGAGATCGATGGTCGCCAGCGGCGCCATCGCGCGTCCGGTCTGAGGTCCGACCACGTAGTCGATGAACGCGACGCCATGCTCCTCGCTCAGTTGCGCGCACTCATTGAGCACCTTGAAGCCTACGCGATTGCCGACGAAAGCGGGCCGATCGCGCGTCACGATGACCTTGCGTCCGATCTCATGAGCGAGCATCTCGCATGTCTGCTTGACTACCTTGGGATCCGTTTCCGCCTGCGGAATCACTTCGGTGCCGACGATCACCTGGGGTGGATTGAACAGATGGATGCCGAGGAAGTGCTCGCGAAACGACTGCGAGCGCCCACGCGCCATCTCGGCAATCGATAGTCCCGATGATCCGGTGGCGACGATCGAATCGGGGCGGCGGCACTTATCGACGCGCTCGAAGAAGGCCTTCTTTAGTCCGATGTCTTCGGCGAGCGATTCGAAAATAAGGTCCGCATCGGCAATCTCTTCGTCCATGTGCTCATCGTAGGTGCCGAGCTTGACACGCTCGGCGACCGCCTCGGCGCGGGCGGCATTCTGGGCCGTGACGAGCGCGGCTTGCGCCTTATCGAGGTCGCGCGCAAGCGAGACGACCTCCCATCCGGCACCGGCGAAAACCGCGCCGGAGGTGGCGCCCATCGCACCATTCGCACCGAGAATAACGACTTTCATTTTGTGGGCCACGAGGAATCTCCGGTCCTGGAAGTATGTTCAGAATGTCGACATCTGAAACCGCGCCGAACCCCACCGCGGGCTCATCATCCCGGAATGGCGCGGGAATGCCGATAGTGGCGGCCGGGATGATGATCGAGCAAATCCGACCGTCACCATGCTATCTGAGGGCATCCAATTTGGCGAGTCCTGCCCCAATTTGCCGATGCGAAGGGCAAATAACATAGCCTCCCCATCGCGCTATATGATGAATGGTCGGCATACACGCATCGTCTATATGCAGTAGCGCGAAGATTCCTCCAGGGAGATTCAGCGGCCATGCGGCCCGAGAGCACTTCGTTGGAGATAGCTTAATAGATTCATTCGGGTCCGTCCTCGCTTAGAACATCATCACTACAGGGAGCATTTTTCATGGCAGACACATATCGAATGGCAGACGACGCGCAATCGAAGCTGCGCGATGCGGCCGAGCGCGTTTCCGACAAGGCGCAGGAAATGGCCGACAAGGCGGGAGAGACCATTCGCAAGGCCTCCGACAAAGTAAATGATGCCGCCCAAGGTGGGCTTAAAACCGCCAAACAGTTTGCCGAAGCCGCCCAACAGTTTGTTCAAGAAAGCGGAATCGGCGATGTCGATGTGCGCGAGGTCGTCAAGCGCGAGCCGTGGCTGGCGCTTGGGGTCGCGTTCGCGGTTGGATTCGCCGTCGCCCAGGTAATGCGGCGTCTTTCCTAGGCGAGGACTGCGCGAGGACTACGATGGAAAACTCAACCCAAAATGGAACTCATCAGCGCGATTCGACCTCGCGCCATGGCGACCGCACGTTGACCGAGATCATCCATGAGCAGCCAGTAGCATGCCTCGCGATCGCCGCGGCGGCGGGTTTCGTCCTCGGCGGCGGGATGCGACGCACCAACGGACTCGCACTGCTCGCACTCATCGGCCAGGTAGCGACGCGCGCTGCGCTCGGCAACATAGTCAACGGAGCCTTAGGGAATAGCCATGCCGGCTGACGAAGAGAATATCGCGCAAATCGAGGAGGAGCTGGATGGGGCGCGCCGCGACCTCAAGGAGACCTTGAGCACAGTCGAGGCCAAGGTCAGCGAGGGCGCCGAGGCGGTTTTGAGTCCACAGAAATTGCTGCGCGAAAACCTCGTCGGAGCATCATGTATCGCCGGATTGCTCGGTTTCGTGGCCGGTTCCGGGAAGTATCGAAAAATTGCCGCGGCGGGCATCTTGCTCGCCCTCGGCTATGCTGTCTGGAGCGAATTCGCCAACCCGCGGAGCGATGATCATCATGGCGGAGAACCAATTAATTCATAGAAACGATCGTATCCGGGTCGAAGCACGCGAGACCGATTGGGGCACGCTGCTCGGCCGTGCCGTCGACGATATTACGCGTATCCTCCACTCCGAATCGCGCCTTGTCATGATCGGGCTGAAGACCTTGTTCGACGAAGAGGTCGATCGGGTGATGGCATTCGCCGTGACCGGTGTGTTGATGGCCACCGGCCTGATGTGCGTGTTCGCCGCTGCGATACTCTTCCTGCACGAATACGCGCTCCTGCCGTGGTGGCAATCATTCGGCATCGTCGGACTGGCGCTATTCGCGCTCGCGATCGGAGCGGGAGCATTTGCGTCGAGCAAGCCGAGGCCGCCGGTCGTATCATGAAGAAGGAATCGTCACCACCACCGCAGTGGGGTTCGTGTAAGACCTGCAAGTGGTGGCAGATCGAGCCCGGCGCGACGCCGAAGGCTTCCACCATGGGTTTGTGCATCGAGGAGAAACTTCAGCCGTATCGTTTGCGCGTATCCGGCAGTAGCGGATGCAACCGCTGGATGGAAGGGAAGCCCGCGAAGGCCAAGGGCTCGAGCGCATCGCCTCCAACCGCGAAGCCGTCGCGCTAAGTGCATAGCCAAGTCGCCGCTCGCGCGGTTGCCGTCAATCGCGCGAGCGGCGACTTTTTCTTCGTGGCACAGGCTTCCAGCCTGTGTTCCAATTCCTACGCGGCTTTGCTCTTCTTCACGTCCACCGGAGGCGTCGTCTCGCTCATCCGGCGCGTGACTTCCTCATCGGGCATCGTCCAGATGGCGGCATCGGGCGGAAACTGCATCAGCGGCTTCGATGGATCGGGCTTGGGCTGCGCAACCTTTCCACCCTTCGATTCGAATGAGGGCGGCCGCTTGTAGCGTACGAGATCCTCGGCGCTGATTCCCGCCAGTGCCTGCACCTCGGGATCGATCCACGCCTCGGCATCGATGGCGTTGCCCTCGGAGGTTGAGAATTCGAGCATGATGCCTTCGGGCGCGGCGAGGTAAATCGACTTGCAGAAGCCGTGGTCGAGCGGCCCCATTATCCAGTTGCCATGCGCGCGCACGCGATCGCGAATCGCGAGCAGATCGGCCTCGGTGTCAACGTTGAGCGCGAGATGCTGCATCACGCCCGGCGCGACATTGCCGGCGGTGGTACCGGCATGCGAGACGCCCTTAATGGGCTGAATCTTCGCGATATCCGGATGCTGCACGAACGCGATCGAGGAGCTATCACTCAGGCGCAGAAATCCATGGAAGGTGTTATCGACCCCATGCATCCAGTAAAGGGCGACCAGCTCAGCGCCCACGACCTGGGTGAAGAACTCGATCTGCGTCTTGATGTCCTTGGTACAAATCGCGAGATGATGAACGCCATTAGCCAGACCCATGATATTTGCCCTCCGTAGCTTGCGCTGTCGATGTTCATCAAGCTGTAGCACCTCATCGCGTGGATTTCTAATCGTCAAATGCCGCAGGGAAACAACATTTTGGTCACGTCGGCGACGCGAGGCCATTCGCTCCCGCGCGACCGATGGTTACTTTCATAGGGCATCGCAAGTTCAAGCGGAGAAGACCGTGCCGGACACCATCAACCAATCGCCATCAGTGAACGAGCGTTCCTCACGGACAGCGCGAGCGCAATTGTGGCGGATGCCCAATCGTGCCGCCGCACTCGCGCAATATCGCCGTCGCGCGAAGTTCTATGACCTCGAGCTGGCGCTCATCGAACCGGTGCAACGTCGCGCGATCGAGCTGCTCGGACTGAAGGGCGGCGAGACCGTTCTCGATGTCGGCTGCGGCACCGGCCTCAGCTTCGAGTTGCTCGAACAGCGCATCGGGCGCGAGGGCAAGATCATCGGCATCGAGCAAAGTTCCGATATGCTCGAACAGGCTCGGGCGCGCGCCGAACGCAGTCACTTTGAGAATCTCACGCTCATCGCGTCGCCGGTCGAGGATGCGCAGATTCCGGTCCTCGCCGATGCCGCGCTGTTTCACTTCACCCACGACATCCTGCGCACGCCCGCCGCGGTTGCCAATGTCATCCGCAATCTCAAACCTGGCGCACGCGCGGTGGCCTCCGGACTGAAGTGGGCGCGGCCGCTCGCGTCGCCAGCGAATTTGATGGTGCTACAGGCGGCGCTGGTATCGGTCACCTCGCTTGAAGGGCTGACCGCGCCGTGGAGCAACCTCGCGCGATGGGCGCGTATCGACGACATCGAAATGAGGCTCGGCCGCGGGGTGTTCATCGCGAGCGCCACCGTGGGCGGCGAAATTCCACTGCCCCAATAAAATCCCAGAGCGAACTTCTATATGTCTTTCACCGCGCGCAAAATCCTGTCCGATCGCCGAGCACGCATCGCGGTCGCCGCACTCACCGAAGTGATCGTTCCCGGCGTCGAATTCGCGATGCTGATTGCCGATCCGGTTTTCTGGGGAATGGATGTGCCCCGCGGTGATGGTCATCCGGTGCTGCTGATACCCGGACTGTTCGCGAACGATGACTACCTCAGGCCGATGAGCAATTGGTTGCGGCGCATCGGATATCGTCCGATTTGGTCGGGATTGCGAATCGATCCGGGATTTTCGGCGGCCGCCATCGCGCGAGTTTCCGAGCGCGTCGAGCAGGAATATCGAACCAGCGGCTCTCGCGTATCGATCATCGGCCATAGCATGGGAGGGGCGCTCGCGCGTGCCGCCGCGCTGCGAAATCCGAATGCAGTGCGTCACGTCATCGCGCTCGGCTCGCCGATGTTCTTCGAAGCGCAGGACCGGCTTTCGATGTCAGTGGCAATGACGGCGATGCACACGCGCAACGATCGCATCGTGCGCCATCCGCATGCGCTCGCGCGCGACAGCCACGCGGAGAATATCGAGGTGAGCGGAAGTCACGTCGGCCTCGCGCTCAATGCCGAGGTCTACCGTCACCTCGCGCGCGCCCTCGCTTCTCAGGGATCCAACCACTCGTAGCCGTGTGCGCGGATGAGGCGGTCGGCGTCGTCGGGGCCCCAGCTTCCCGCCGGATACTCCCGCATCGGCACCCGAGAGTCGTCCTTCCATGCGTCGAGGATGCCCTGGATGAATTCCCACGACTTCTGAACGAAGGTGTCGCTCGGAAATAACGTGCTGTCTCCCGCCATCACATCGAGGAGCAGCCGTTCGTAGGCGTCGGGCGATACGTCTTTGCCGAACTCGGATTCGTAATGAAGGTTCATTCGCACCGGACTTATCGCGAGGCCCAGCCCGGGCCGCTTCGCCATCACATCGAATGAGAATCCCTCGTCGGGTTGGATGCGAATCATAAGAACGTTGGGCGGAAGGTCGGCGCCGCGATTGAACAGAATCTTCGGCGCATGATGGAACTGCACTGCGATGATGCTCTCGCGCTTCGGCAGCCGCTTGCCGTGGCGCAGAAAAAACGGGACCCCCGACCATCGCCAGTTGTCGATGTAGGTTTTGATTGCAACATAGGTCTCGGTTTTCGAATTCGGCGCGACACCCTTTTCCTGCAGATAACCCGGCGCCGGTTTGCCGTCGGCGGTGCCGGTCCCGTAGCGCGCGCGCACCGTGGAATTTAAGGCGTCATCGAACGAGATAGGGCGCATCGCACGGAGCACGTTGAGCTTTGATTCGCGGATAGCGGCCGCGTCGAGCGACACCGGCGGTTCCATCGCGAGCATCGTGAGGACCTGCAACATGTGATTCTGCACCATGTCGCGCATCGCGCCTGAATGATCGTAGTAGCCGGCGCGGGTGCCGACTCCTTCGGCCTCGGCGACGGTGATCTGCACGTGACTGACATTGCGCGATCCCCACAGCCGCTCGAAAATCGTGTTGGCGAAGCGCAGCACCAGCAGATTCTGCACGGTCTCTTTTCCGAGATAGTGATCGATGCGGAAGATCTGCGATTCATCGAGGCGGCGGCGTAGCGTTTGATCGATCTCGATGGCGCTCGGCAGATCGTGTCCGATCGGCTTTTCGACCACCACTCGCGAGAAATATTTGTCGTGCGGATCGCGAATCAGGCCTGCCTCGTGAAGGCGCTCGACCGAATCGCGAATGGCCTCGGGTGGAATCGAGAAATAGAAAACGCGATTGGGCGCGATGCCGCGCGCTTTCTCTATCTCCTCGAGACGTTGCCGCAGCCGCTTGAAGCCGTCCGGTTGATCGAGGCCGCTCTGATAGTCGAGCTTCCCCTCAAAATTGCGCCAGCAGTCCTCCTCGACCTTGAGACGCGAGTATTTGTTCACCCCCTCGCGCGAGGAGTTGCGAAACTCCTCGGTGCTCATCTGCGTGCGCGCGAAGCCGACGATTGAAGTTTCGTCCGCCAGCATCCCATTTCCGCAATGCTCGAGATTGTAGAGCGCGGGCAGTAGTTTGCGCCGCGCGAGGTCGCCCGATGCCCCTAGTATCACAATCGAACACGGCGGAGCGGGATGTGTTTCAGAAATGCTAAGCACCGTCGGCATGGACGAATCCTCCGAAGAAAAAATGCGCTCGTTTACCGCGCAATCGCTGGCACAACATCTGCTCAATCACCTTGCGTCAGGCGCAGGGGAAGAAGAGGGGCGGGCCGTTGCGAAACGGCCCTTACTTCCCCTTCGCTGTGGCACCCGAGTTTAGCGCGTCAAAAACCTCAACAACCAGCGGCGTCATTTCCGGATGATTAACGCTCAAAACGTCATCAATTACTATTTGTAGGCTATATTGACTCGCTGTATCAGGGGCGCTTATCTGATTTCATGCGGGCGAAGTAAGGGGCAGCAATTTTAACATCATGAATTTGATGAGCGAGGATGTGGTCACGTCGCGCAATGAGATCTGGGGGCAAAAGCCGGAGACCGGGAGCGTGCGGGGTACGCGGGGGGCTGCGCGAATTCGCCGGCTCCGGCTACTACTCGAGCTGAGCGCGATCGCGCTGATCGCGAGCGCCGGTTCGGCGATGGCGACGGACATCAGCGCATGCGGCACGACCATCAGCAAAGCCGGCTTCTACCAGGTGACCCAGGATCTGACTGCGACCAGCGGCGATTGCATCGATGTCAATGCCGCGCGGACGATCGTCTTTCTCAATGGTCATCAGATCGGCGGCGGCGGGGCGGGCGTGGGAGTCAAGTTTTCGTCGCGGGCCGCGCGTTCCTTCCTCGAAGGCGGCAACGCCAATATCAGCGGCTTCGCAGTCGGCGTCGAAGACGATGCCTCGTTCGTTCATGGCGACAACTTCAACGCAAATGGAAATGCGAGCGGCGGTCTGCTGGTGAATGCCGCGGAGAACAGCACCTTCTCGAACTTCCAGGCCTCGAACAACGGATCGTACGGGGTGCATTTCCTGATGGGGTCGGCCAGCGTTGCGGAGAGCGCGCAGGCCAGCAATAACGGCAACTACGGCATCTGGCTCGATGGCGCGAGCGCCGTGCGCATCGACAACTTCGATACCGAACAAAACGCGGCGGCGGGCGTTTATATCGGATGTGCGAGCAGCGGTCCCGGCGGTTCCTGTTCCGGCGCCAAGCGCTTGAATTCCGCCGACCAGGTTTACGATGGTTTCGCCGATGGCAACGGCCCCTACGGGATCGCGATCGATGCAAACGCGAGCGGCAATATCGTCACCAGCGTCGAGTCGATGAACAACAAATCCGCCGACATGATCGACCTCGGCAAATGCGGTACCAGCTCATGGTTCGGTAACGCCTTCACGAGCGCGACGCCGAGCAATTGCATCAACTAGCTTGCGCGCATCCATTCGGGCAGATTCGATCGGCGCGTAGCTACCTGCATAGCCTTTGTCGGGAATTTCCGATTTAATCTTAAAGAGCGATCGCTCCTTCATTTTTTTTCAAAACCATGGCGAATGATTTGGCATTAACTGCGGATGGTCCCAGCAGACCACAGGCGCTCGATTGGCTGCCGGTGGCGCTATGGGGGCTCTTCATCTTCACGATGTCGACCTCGTCGTTCTCCGCCCTGAACACGTCGAGAATCATCGTTCCCATCATGCGATGGGTTTTTCCGCTCGCTTCGACGGAAACCATTTCGGTGCTCCACGCGTTGATTCGTAAGAGCGCTCACTTCACTGAATATTGCGTTCTGTTCTGGCTCTTGGTGCGCGGCCCGATGAAGGGGCGGCCGTATCTCGCGCTCGGTGTATGCGTCGTCTATGCGTTCCTCGACGAAGGGCATCAGATACTGGTGCCGGGACGTACGCCTTCGCTTTACGATGTCGCGCTGGATTCGACCGGCGCGTTGTTCAGCCGCTTCCTCAACCTCGCGCTCGCCGAACTCGCGTAAAATCTTACAGGGCCGGTGGCTCGACTGACGCCGTGATGCGATCCATGCGCGCATAGAAGGCGCGCAGATGCGGCAATGATTCGGGCAGCTTCAGTTCTTTGGTGAGCGCGGTCAGCTGAAGTTGCCCATATAGCGAAAAATCCGCGAGTCCGATTCTGCCGGTTAGAAACGCTCCCAAGCCGGCGCCGAGTTGCTCCTCGAATGGTGCAAGGGTCGCCCTCGCTAGTTTCCAGTTCGCCGCGAGTTCGCGCCCCATCCGATCGACGAAACCCTCGCCGTACTTGCGCTCCCGGATGAGCCGCCACATCGCCTCGCGATCCGCTCCTTGATGGCGGAAATATTCCAGCTCGTCGGGGACCGCGACACGAAACAGCGCATCCTCGACGGTGCTGTCGATGTAGTGCGCGAGCGCGAGATGAATTCCGCGCTGGCCGGGCGGAAAAATCGTCGGCTCCGGATAGATTTCCTCCAGGCGCATCGCGATGCGATCGGAATCGACGATCGTCTCTCCGCTGTCCAACGTAAGCGCGGGAACGAAGATCTGTCCCGATGCGGCGATCAACTCTTTGCGCTCGAGATAGTCCACCTCGATGATTTCGTAGTCGACGCCCTTGTAGTCGAGGATCTTGCGGACCTTCGCGCAGAAGGGACTAGTGAGAAACTGGAACAGGCGTGCTTTCATCGCGTCAGTGCTTCAGCATCTGCGACATCGTGGTCGCGTTCAAGATGCCGAAGTTCTGGTAGCAGTTGTTGAACATCACGTAGGCGCGCTCGACGCCGCGCTCGCCGAGCGCCTTGAGCGACGCGGCCTTCTCGGCCAGCTCGCGTTCCGCGTAGAGATACTTGAAGCGCTCCGCCGCGGTCTCATGCTTGCCGTACCACGCGTCGCGATTGCGTCCGTGAAATCGGACGTAAGCCTGATCGCCGGTCGCCTCCATAAATGATGGCGGAATCGATTTGTCTTCCGGCGCATCGATCGAAACGAAGTAGAGACCATTGCGACGGAGGAAGTCGAGCGTCTGCGCGCGCTGCTTCTCCTCGCCGGTCCAACTGCGATGGCGAAACTCGATCGCGAGCGACGCACCTGGCATCCGCGCGGGAAGGCTCGCGATATAGTCTATGTTGGAACTCTTGCAGATGAAGTAAGGCGGAAATTGGAAGAGCAACATCCCAAGCGAACCACCGCGCGAGGAATCCGCGCTATAGAGCGGGCGCATCGAACTCCAAAACATATCGAATGCGGTATCCAGGGTGTCCTTGCTCGGCGCGCTAAGCCGCCGTTTCGCGCGATCGGCCTCGGGCAGCATCGCCTTTATCTCCTTCGGCAACCGCGACGCATCCGTCGGATGCTGGGTCAGCCACGCGAAGGCCTTGATGTTGAACACAAAGCCGGGCGGCGTGCGCTCGCGCCAAAGTTCGGCGTTGCGCTCGGCGGGAATAGCATAGTAGGTCGAATCGACCTCGACGGTTTTGAACTGCGCGGCATAGAAGCGCAGGCGGCTCTCGGCGGTTTTCACATCGGGCGGGTAGAAGTCGGTGGTTTCGATGAGGGTCTTATCGGTCCACGATGCGGTTCCGACCATGAATTCCGGCGCAGCCATCGAGGAATCCTATCATGAGTCGTCGGCCGCACTTCCGACTGACTTCATCCACGTCACTAAAACTATTCCCGATATCAGCGTGACTGCACCGCAAATCACCACCGTATGCTGCGGCCCAAGCGTATGACCCATGAACCCAACGGTGAGTGCGCCGATCGGCATCATGCCGACCGAGGCGAGCTGGTAGGTGCTCATCACGCGACCGCGCAGATCGTCGGATACGAACAACTGTACCAACGTGTTGTTGCTCGCGCGGAAGTTCGTCAGTCCCGCTCCAATCACAAGCTGCGCGATTAGCGACAGCCAAAGCCACGGCGAGAAGCCGAAGGTGACAATGCCGGCGGCGGAAAGAAATAGACCGGCGATCAGGTTGTTGCGGATGCCGCGTGTGCTCACTCGCGAGGCGAGTGTTGCGGCGCCGAGCACCGAACCGAGGCCTTGAATCGCGACAAGAAACCCATAAGCCTGCGCGTCGCCATGAAGAACATTGCGCGCGAAGATCGGGACCAGCACCAGATACTGATAGCCGAAGCCGTTGGTCACCGCCGCGAGGATCATTTGCGACAAAATCGCGCCATGACGCCATACGTAGGATAGCCCCTCGCGCAGTTGTGTGAGCATGCGCGCACCGCCGAGCTCGATCGAGCGCGGCACGATATTCATTTGCTTGAGGCTCCAGATGACCGCGAGAAAACTCAGCCCGTTGATGAGGAAGCAGGTGCCGGTGCCGAGCCATGCGATGAGCAATCCGGCTGCAGCGGGTCCGAGCATGCGCGCGCTGTTGAACATCATCGAGTTGAGCGCGATGGCGTTGGCGAGGTCCTCGTAGCCGACCATCTCGACTACGAATGATTGCCGGCCCGGCATATCGAATGACCCGACGGTGCCGTTGAAGGCGGCCAGCAGGATGACGTGTTCGACCCGCACCAGTCCCGTAAGAGTCAGCGCTGCAAGGACGAAGGCGCTCAGCATCAGCAGCGTCTGCGTTCCAATCAGCATCCGGCGGCGATCGATACGATCGATCACCACACCGGCGAACAACCCGACCAGCAGAATCGGCGTGAACTGGGCGAACGACACCACGCCGAGCATCATCGAGGAGTTGGTTAGCTTCAGCACCAGCCACGACTGCGCCGCGCTTTGCATCCAGGTGCCCGCCAGCGAGGTGAGCTGGCCGAAGAAATAGAGGCGGTAGTTGCGATGACGCAGCGCGCGGAAGGCGCTCGAGCGAGACGGTTTGGTGTCGTCGATGACCTCGGTTTCCGGGCCGGGAGACGGCGTCGCAGGATCGGGCGTGGCAGACACGATTTCCTTAGTAATCGAAAAATGCGCGCCGCGAAACTGCAATGCGTATCGAGCCTCCCACGCACCAGGTATGGTAGCGTGCGACCTGCCGACCTCATGACAATCGAACCGCACAAGTCGCGCATAGCGAGACTCGCCGGCGCTGCGACGGTATTGCTGATCTTCGCGGCCATCGCGATACCGGCAATTTTTCTTAGCGCTTTGTTCACCGAAAACTACGACGAAGCGAAATATCATTTGCCGGTGATCAGACGTTTTGCGGTGGACCTCCCTTATCCCAACCTCAGAAACTATAGTTCAGCGACGACGCCGCTCTATCATTTGATCTTTGCTCTTCTGATGCGCCTGGGATGCAGCCTGACGACCTTGCGTCTCATCAACTTTGCGATCTCGATCGCGACTGTACTCATAGTCATCGTTTACTTGCGACGCGCATCGGATAGCAGGTCCGGATGGTTGCTATACAGTGCCGCGCTTCTGTTCGCATCGTCTATATATGTAGTTGGTCCGTCGATAAGACTTACGACGGACAACATGGCATTGGGATGCGCAATCGCGATCCTGTACTTGCTCGACAGAGATGAAAAACTGTCGCCCAAGTCCTTTGCCCTGGCGATCGCGCTTGCTACCGTCGCTGCGCTGACCAGGCAGCTATACCTTTGGATTGTCCCGATGTTGGTGTTATATGCATTGTCGAACAAACAATGGACGACGACCCGCAAGCTAACCGCTGGCGGCGCGGCTACACTGCCGTTGCTTGCTGTACTTCCGCTGTTCCTGCTTTGGCATGGGTTCACGAATAGCAGCTTCGCGCATCAACATGAGCTTCGCGATAGCATCCTCAATGGTAAAGCGTTTGTACTAGCGGTATGTACGCTCGGTCTATTCGCGGCAGTATTCGGACCTTCGATCGCGCAAGTCTTGATGCTCGATGCGCGAGGCCGAGTCTTACTTCTCGTGACATTCGCCTTGGCGCTGACTGTGCTTCCAGCTCTCGGAGCAAACGCAGGCTCTTACCGAGTGCCGATGGAAGGTGGATGGCTTCGCGCAATGGCCGAGCATACTCCGGTCGTCTTCCACATCTGGAGTTTGTTTTGGCTTCTATTTCCCCTGGGTTGTGTCGTCATCGCGGCGATGAGCTACCATGCGGTGGCGACGCGGCGAGAGGTGTGGATTCTTGTTGCTCTCGTCCTATGGTTACTCCTCAACGTCATGCAGGCGCGAGCGATGGCGAAATACTACGAGCCATTCGAGATCGTAGTGGTAAGCAGGTTCGCAGTGAGCGCACCCTCCCGATGGTGGATGAACATTCCGGTGTGGGCGCTGACGGCAGTTTTCGTAGTGGTGGATATTTTCAGATTCTGGTTCGGATCAGGATGGGCATCGCCCGGCTTCGGGTGACGCCAGTGGCTAAGGGCCTACGGTGTAGACATGGCTGCCGGGGGGAGTTCGCCACTTTCGCGGTTCGACAATGCGCGATATACCTGACGCGACACCATGAAACCCGATCTGTCGCTGATCATTCCCACCTTCAACGAACGGGAAAACATCGAAGAGATTTTGCATGCTACGGCAGACGCGCTGGCGCATCGCCGCTTCGAGATAATCGTCGTCGATGATGACTCGCCGGACGGCACCTGGGAAATCGTCGAGCGAATCGCGGCCGCGAGACCGGAGGTCCGACTCGTCCGTCGAACCAAAGGCCCTCGCGATCAGGCGCATGCCGTTGTGGCGGGATTCCAGATTGCGCGGGGCGATATTCTCGGCAAGATGGACGCCGACGGATCCCACGACCCTCGGATACTTCCCCGGCTCATGGATGCGATTGATGCCGGTTTCGAGGTAGCTATCGGCTCTCGTTATACCGTTGGTGGTAAGATCTCGTCGTGGCCGCTGCGGCGTCGGCTTTTGAGCAAAGTGGGGACCGCTCTCGTACGCGCCACGATGAGACCTGGAATCAAGGATCCATTGAGTGGATTTTGGGTGCTGCGGCGGGAGATCTTTGAACGTGCGATAGAGGTTCCGATATCCGGTGGCTTCAAGGTACTGCTACAGTTATGCGTGCGAGGTCAGGCCGGACAAATTGCTGAAATACCGATCCATTTCCACGATAGGACTATGAGTCGTAGCAAGCTCGGCGCTGGAACGTTGTTCAAGAGTCTTGGCACGCTGCTCTCACTCTCGGTAGAGAACCTCAAACGCCCTTTGAAAGATGAGTGCCTCGATCACTCGACAAACGAAAGGATGCACCATTAGTAATCGATGCGAGTAGTTGTAATCGGACTAGGTCATTTGGGTTCCGTAACGACTGCATGCCTGGCAAAAACAGGTCATGAAGTTCTCGGTGTCGATCGCGTTCGCGCCAAGGTAGCATCGATCAATAGCGGCCGAGCGCCGATTGGTGAACCAGGTCTTGCGCTGCTACTTCGATCCGGTTGGCGCAAAGGGCACATTTCAGCAATCAATGGGATTTTGCCGGAGGTACTAGCTAGCGATCTAATTCTCGTATGCGTTGATACGCCTCGCTCGTCAAAACGATCCCTTGTCCTTAGCAGCGTTGTTCAGGTATGTGAGAGCCTTCGTGAGATCAGTCATAGATCCAGGACGGTTCCGCTCGTCGTCATTCGTAGCACCTTGCCACCCGGAGCGTTTGATACGGTGCTGGAATCTTTTGTCAAAGAGCGCGGCAGGCTCCGTATGGCTTACAATCCGGACTTCAGTCGCGAAGGCAGTGCCGTAGCTGATTTCATGTCTCCGACGCGCATTGTTATTGGTGTTCATGATCGTCGTGACGCGTCAAAGGTGCGGCAGCTCTATAAGTCCTTTACGGCCCCGGTCTTTATAACCAGCTGGAATAATGCCGAGATTCTCAAGGTTGCCGATAATGCATTCCACGCGCTCAAGGTAACCTTCGCGAACGAGATCGCCGACATATCTGAGTCGTTCGGCGCCGATGGTGAGCAGGTCATGTCAATGCTATGTGCCGACCACCGGCTCAATATCTCTCCCGCCTACCTTAGACCCGGGCTACCCTTCGGCGGACCCTGTCTTGCCAAAGACCTCGGCGCACTAGCGGGCAGCGCGCGTCGGGTAGACATAAGTGCTCCGCTATTGGAGGCGACTCTCGAAAGCAACCGGAAGCACTTCGAACGCATAGTTAGGAAAATCGAAAGCAATCACTACCGAGTCGGCTTCCTTGGCCTGAATCACAAAGCTGGCGTGGGCGACTATCGTGGTAGCCCGTTGGTTGCGCTTGCCAGGCGGCTGCGCGCAGCAGGTGTTAAAGTATCGGCGTTCGATCCGCGAGTTGGCTCGCGAGCGCATGGCTCCGCGCGAGTACTGAGCAAAAGGGAGATATCACGGCGGTCCAACATCGTTTTCGCGCCTCTCAGGGACAAGGAGCCCGGCAAGTGAAGATGAGTAGCCATCCGGAAGTGGCCGTATCCGAACTTGCGCCTGCGAGGCAAGACTTACCAGCCGCTTCCGGGAATCGAGCCGTGCGATGGCGTCCTCCGGCGGCAGCCTTGAATATCGCCGTGGTGACACTTGGTGCCGCAATTCTGCAGATGTCCTTCCTCGGCTCAAAAAGCCTCTGGCTCGATGAAAGCCTGACCGCGCATCGCGCCATCTTGGGGCTAAGCTCGCTCTGGTACGTCCTGACCCATGGGCAGATGAATATGTCTCTTTACTATCTGCTGATGTTGGGTTGGACAAGGTTAGCAGGAACCAGCGAGTTCATGCTGCGTCTCCCATCGGCCTTTTTCGCGACTGCGACTGTACCGCTCATCTACGCGCTGGGAGTTGAGTTAGATGATCGCCCTGCGGGGCTCTTGGCCGCGCTGCTGATAGCTACTAACGCAACCTGCATCGAATGGGGGCAGACTGCGCGTAGCTATGCCATGTTTGTTGCGCTTGCGACCCTCGCCTCGGTTCTTTTTGTCCGCGGCGTCAAACGAGGTTCACCATCATGCCCGGCCGGGTACGTCGCGAGTGGCACCGCGAGTGTATACGCGCATCTGTTCGGGATCTTGGCGGTGCCGTCACAATGGCTGTCGCTGTTCCTGTTTCGCCCGGCCAGGAAAAGAATTATCACGTTAAGCCTTTGCATGTTGGCGATCGTGGTACTTAGCGCGCCGGCCTTCTATTATGCGATTGCCGGCGATTTTGGAAATGAGGCTTGGGTGCCTAAGACCTCCATTAGAGTACTGGCCAGTATGTTCTCCATTTATGCGGGAGCATTCCAGGGACGGCTGACCATCGTAACAGCCCCTTTGCTCGTCCTGTACCTGGCAGGGATCATTCTCGCGTTAGTTCGGACGCCACGATCAGAATGGTCCGGACCGGGCTATCTGCTCGTCTCGATCCTGCTCCCCATGGTCCTCACGGTCGCTGTATCGGTGATTAAACCACTTTTCGTATATCGCTATCTATTGGCCGGTTTGCCGCTTTTTGCATTGGCGGCTGCGATGGGTCTTGCGCGGCTCAGACCGCGCCTTGCAAACGCCACGATAATTGTATTGTTGATATTAAGTCTGAGGCAGAGCTATTCATACTATAACTCGCCAGCAAATCAGGACTGGCGTGGTGTGGTAGATTTCATCGCGACGAATTCACAGCCCGGAGATTCGTTGGTCATATACCCTAGTTACTACACCGAGCCGATCGACTATTATGTGACCCACGGGGGCACGAAGACCTTTCCTGGCATAGTCTATCCCGCGCCGACCGGTCCCTGGGAAGATGCGGTAAGCCGGAAACGGTTCCTTTCATCCTTTGACGATCTCGATCATCGTATTTGGCTGACTTTTCCATGGGAAGCACCACCTCGTTACTCTGGAGTAGGCCTGATCAGTGAAGCGGACCTAACGCTGATACTTGGAAAGACGCGAATAGTCGAGGAACCTCGGTTTGCCGGAGTGCGTCTCCTTCTCCTGGAAGGAAAGCACTAGCCGAAGCGAACGGGACTCGGCGGTAGACTTATGGTTTTACCGCCAGTGCAATTCCCTCTTTCATTAGCGGGCGTCGATCCAGAAATACTGTGTGCCAAGGTCATCACCGCTATACAAACTGTGTTCCCACAACGCAAATCCTCCAGCGAGAACGATAACCGCGATCGTGATCACCACGAAGGAGGTCCATTTCGAGCGGCATACACGCGAGAAAAAGACCGTGATGAGCAGCGCAGTACTACAACTGATCAGCATGCCGGCAATGCTCGCAGAGCTATGAAAGCGAAAGTCTACGTTGTGATTATCAGCGGGAAGGAAGACCGCCAGTTCATTTCGATCGGTGCGGCGGAGCCCGTATTCCTGAGCCTCAACCGAAACGTGCCACTGCGACGAGTATGGAACCGAAATGGCGAGAAATCCTGCTGAAGCGGACTCCACATGAAAACGCAATCGATTGAAGGCGGCATAGACGGTGGTGACCGGCTCTCCCGGCCCGATGAAATTCTGGGGTGAGATCGGCAAGTAGTCCGGTGATGGAGTCGTGTTCATCGGACGGAAAACTCCCAGAGGGGCGTCATAGTCCTTCGACGAACGAGGTTGGCCGGCTGATGCTTCTTCCACGTCGGCAGACTGCATGCCGTAGCCAGGCTTGGCGCGGAAAGCCAGGCTGAAACTTTTGAGGTCATCCATCTGCGCGAGGCTTGTTGTCGAATGTCGTTTTTCAATCCACGTTCCGTAGCGTAACACCATAGTCGTCTGTATGACCACTAAGGTGCTGAGGAGTAGGCCCGCCGCGGCCCCAGCGCGCCATCGCGACATTCGGAACATGAGTAGGAGCAGCGACCCGACACCAACTACAAAAACCGCGCAATCAACCCACAAAGGATAATGTCGGATCTCAAATGGCGTGTAGTTACCGGTCTTCGAATGAGCAAGAAGAAAATGGCCGCCGACAAGCAACAGAAGTGTCGTCAAGACCACCCGCCAGCTCGCTGTCGGATACCTCCCTTGTCGTGAACACTCATCAGCAGAGGCACGGAAGAACCACGCCAGCAAAAGCATCAAAATAGGAGGCAATATCATCGCAATACGCCCGGGGACGCGAAAGGAGCCGGCGAACGGGACAAGTTTCCAGAACCAATAGTAGATGGGTGTGTCACGTCCGAGGCTGCATAGGAATACTATCGCTAATGCGAACCACAAGCCGACTATGATGGTTCGAGCTTTGGTCGATCGAAACAATGCCAGAACTAGCGGCGCTACTATCGCCAGCACTATCAATGAAGAACCGCCGAAAGCACCGTGAACATCGCTTCGCAGAGGGTTGAAGAAACTGTTTGCCGCTCCGCTCCAGTGGTCAGAAAGAAGTACTGACCATTGATAAGACTGTTTAGTCCGCGCGGGCGCATCACGAAGAAATTCAATATAGAAAGGAAGCGTATAAGCGGTCGCGAGCAGCAAGCCCAGAACGACGTATCCTCCAGTCTTCCCATAATACAATAGAGTGCGTCTCCGACTTGTAGCAAGGTCCGGCCGCAGCGCTGCTACGGCACTCGGAATCGCAAGACCCAAGAGTGCCGCACGAAGAAGCCCGGTATGCGATCTGTGGATGGCCGCCGCAGATCATAAGGTAGGTCGCGCCGATCACCAATAGCGCCCGGATCGCGCTATCGGGCGCGAGGTACAGGTTTGTCATCGCGGCGAACAGCAACAGGAACCCGAGATAGTTCTCGAGCGATGCTCCGTAGCGAAACATGTCGAGCGTCCGGAGGTTGTACACGGTTATGAAGGAAACGACGAATGCGAAGTCAGTAGATAATTCAAGCCTTCGAAGCAGGTTGAACAGCACCAACTGCGTCAACCCCAACGATACCAGGCGCCAGAAGGTGTTCCATTCGAGTGCGCCGCCGTTCCAGTAGCCCGGTGAGTGAGCCGCGAGGTGAGATAAAGGATGATACATGCCTCCCAGCGTAAGAGCAGCGGCGGATCGGCCTCCGGCGAACCCGGGCGCATACAGTGGGAAGCTTCCACGCGCGAGCGAGTATTGCAATTCCATCTGCTGCGTAATCGCAAATCTTGGATAGTCGTTGCCGATGGTCATCGTGCCATAGAACGGCAACATCCAATAAAACACTACGAATGGCAGGATACAGATGACTCCTTTGAAGAAAGTCATCCGATTCCAGCGCGACGCGATAAAATCCGCAGCCATTGTTTTGCGTGCTATTACCATCTGGAGCCGCAGCGACCCAACTTACTAGGCCAGCGGGAAGTGTTCCATCGCTGGAATGGCGTCAGCCAGCGAGCGCGTCGCGGCCAACAGCAAGGTGCCGCTGTCAACAAGCGACTTGGTGGTGTAACCTATGAGTCATCACGCCAGGACTGATGATTTCCCGAACGCTTGAGGTTGCGTCCGCATAGATATGGTCATTTTGTCGACGCGTCGGGACGGTACATCCGTGTTTTCTGCAACTGAATCCAAAATCGAGCGTCATTCTTCCTAGTAAGTTGGCCTGAACTCGCAACTTCGAAGGCTAGATGCCCGTGATTGGAAAAGTGTCTATTTGCATGAAAAAAACAGCTTTGGCCGCATTGCTGGCAGTTTGTTCGATCGCGGCTGCGTCTATTCCGGCCCGCGCCGGCCTAGGCGGTGACGCTTCTTCGGTTGATTCCGACGCCGCGGCGATGCGAGGCACGATGTCCAAATCGTCGACGCCCACCGAGTCCGCCCAAACCGCATCGTCTTATAGCGTTCGCTCATTCGTCAGCGGCGACGGTGTGACGGTACGCGAATATTCGGCGCGTTCCGGTCCCGTCTTCGGTGTTGCATGGCAGGGACGGCGACCACCGGACCTGAGCGTCCTGCTCGGCTCGTACTACTCCGAATACACCTCGGCGACGGAGTCGGCGCCGCGGCGCCACACCAACCTGCATCATGCGGTAATAAAAGGTCCCAACTCGGTCGTTGTTATGGGTGGCCATATGGGTCATCTGGTCGGCCGCGCCTATGTGCCGAACCTCGCGCCGGCGGGCGTGGATGCGAAAGCGGTGGTGCAATGAAGCGATCGATTGTCCGCACGGCGTTTATTATTGTCACCGGCGCGCTCACGATCGCCACCGGAGCGCTGGCACAGTATGCGTCGGATTCCGCGGCGAAAGCCCCCGCCGAATTCGCGCGTCTGACGGTCGCGTCTCGTGCGTTCGAATTTGGGGTGGCGCGCGAGGTCGAGACCAAATTCATCAAGATTAGGAACACCGGCAATACTGATGCGAACGTCACCGTCGTGCCGCCGTCGCCGCCGTTCAGCGTTGCGGCAGGTGGCGGCTCGTTTCCGTTAGTTCCCGGGCAACTCCAGGAAGTGGCGGTCCAGTTCGCGCCCACGGCTGCCGGTCCGGTCCGCGATGAGATGACGATCCAATGCAACAACTGCAATAGCGCCGCCGACGACAACATCGCGATCCGGCTCACCGGAAATGCACGTGGGCCGGTCGCCACATCCAGCGCGACCGCGATGCCGACTGCCACTTCCAGCACGATCTCGGGTACCGCGACACCCACCGCAACCCCGACGCCTGGATCAGGTACCTCCAATGCACTGCCGTTCCAGGTGACCGCCGGTCCCTTCGATGATGTCGATGAGCCCTTCGCCTCGATCACGATTTGCGCGAGCGGCACGTCGAACTGCACCACCGTCAACGACGTGCTCATCGATACAGGGTCATTCGGCCTGCGCATCTTCGGCTCGCAGATACAAGGGTTGGGCATCACGCCCAACACCAACGGCAACAGCAAGATCGGCGAATGCGCCTTCTTCGGGTCGGGCTCGACCTGGGGTGCTATTTCCACCGTCGATGTGAAAATTGCCGGCGAGCCGACCATCACCATTCCGATTCAGGTGATGGACGATACGAATTCATTCGCGCCGGCGCCGCGCGATTGCACCCAGGGACAGCAGCTGATGTCATCGCCTGATGAGGCGGGGCTCAATGGCCTGCTGGGAGTCGGCCAGGTCGCGAGCGATGCTATCTTCACCGACTATTTCAATTGCTCGGGCGATAACTGCTCCGCGCTCAACAATCCGCCCAGCGCGGACCAGGTACCCAATCCGATCGCCGCGCTGCCGGTCGACAATAATGGTGTCGTCGTGAGCTTGCCTTCGATTCCTGCCGACGGTCAGCGCAGCACCGATGGCACGCTTTATTTCGGCATTGGCACCGAGAGCGACAATCAGCCCGGCGTGGTCAAGACTTATACGGCGAATAACAACCCAGACAGCCCGGATTACCTCGACATCGTCACCATCTTCAAAGGTGTTACCGCAGGAGGCTTCTTCGATACCGGCTCCAACGGCTACTTCTTCAATGACAATTCCATAGAGGAATGCTCCGATGGCTCGGGCTTCTACTGTCCATCGGGGACGCTGTCGGAAAGCGCCACCAACAAGGGCGCGACCGGATCAGTCTCCGGCGCGGTCAGCTTCAGCGCCGCGAACGCCGACACCCTGTTCAATTCGAATGATGCGGCTTTCGACGACCTGGGCGGAACCTACGACGGCGGCAACAGCTATGACGGCTTCGATTGGGGGTTGCCGTTCTTCTTCGGACGCCAGGTTTATGTAGGACTCGCCGGGACAAAGTCGTCCCTCGGCGCTGGTCCCTATACCGCGTATTGATGACAAGCGCGTATTGAAAATGCGGCGCGCTTGCGCAACCCCGGCGCCCGCGATCATCGCCAATCGCGCGCCAATTCCCTACAATCTGATCATGCCGCAAAGTGTTGCGCGATCGCCGCTGGATCTCATCGGTCATACGCCCGTCGTCCGCCTCAATCGAATTCCCGGGCCGAACGACGCCGAAATCTGGGCCAAGCTCGAAAACTACAACCCCGGTGGTTCGGTCAAGGATCGCATCTGCCTCGCGATGGTTGAGGCGGCCGAGAAGTCGGGGCGCATTAAGCCGGGCGACACCATCGTTGAGCCGACGTCGGGCAACACCGGCATCGGGCTCGCGCTGGTATGCGCGGTGAAAGGCTACAAGCTCATCCTCACGATGCCCGACACGATGAGCGAGGAGCGGCGCTCGCTGCTGGTCGCATACGGCGCGACATTGGTGCTGACGCCCGACACGCGCGGCATGCACGGCGCGATCGCGAAGGCCGAGGAGCTGGTGCGCGAGAACCCGAGCTACTTCATGCCGCAGCAGTTCAACAACCAGGCCAATCCCGACATCCATTTCCATACCACCGGTCCGGAGCTGGTCGAGCAGTTGCCGCAAATCGATGCGTTCATTTCGGGCGTCGGCACCGGAGGCACCATCACCGGCGTCGGGCGCTATCTGCATGAGAACCTGAAAAATCGCGTCCTCATCGTCGCGGTCGAGCCGAAAAATTCTGCGGTGCTATCGGGCGGCGAGCCTGGCTTCCACAAGATCCAGGGCATCGGCGCGGGCTTCATCCCGAAGACGCTCGACACGCGCGTATATGATGAGGTGCTAGCGGTTTCCGACGAAGATGCGACGGCTTTCACGCGTCGCCTCGCGCGCGAAGAAGGCCTGCTGGTAGGAATTTCCTCGGGCGCGAATTGTTGCGCGGCGTCACAAATCGCAAAACGCCTCGGGAAGGGTAAGGTGGTAGTCGTGGTCTTCTGCGACACCGGCGAGCGCTATCTGACGACCGATTTGTTTCAGGCCGAAGGCATCTGATTCGCTCGGCGTCCACTTCGCAGCGTCCGCAATCCGCCCGGTTTGCTTAACAGCTCTCGCTACTGGAGCTGTCTTACTTCCGTTTGCCCCATCCGAGCGATCTCTGTTCTCCAGGTGACCAAGCACTTCGATGCCGCATCGCGCAGTGCTATTCAGTCGCCGTATAGTACCTACTCGTAGACAGGATCTGCCAGGATCCAAAACTTTCGAACAAGGACATAGTTATGACAAACAAGATCACGGGGGCCTTCGCGGCCCTAGTCGGTATTGCATTTGTGGTTGGCATCGCAGCCGTAGGCTGCAACGGTGGCGCGCCGGGAGAGACAGGCGCGACCGGAGCCACCGGCGCTCAGGGTGCAGCCGCAGCGCCCGCCGCACCCTCCGCCTCTGAGAAGTCTTCGGAGTCTTCCACTACGACTTCGAACAACGCGGCCCCGGGCGGTGACACCACGACCACCAGCAAATCCAGCAGCGAAAAGTCCGCCAGCAATTGACCCTGCCTGTGCCGGTCCCTTCTCTCGCGTTTAGTTTGCGAGAGAAGGTGACAGGCGCACCCCAATCGTCGATGTCCTCGGGCGCGAACTGCGTTGCGGCGAGTCAGATCGTAAAAGTCATCTTTACTTCCGTCGTCCTCCTCCTCGATTACGAAGGTGACCAAGGGCTCGCCGCTTCCGAAGTCATGACCTCTTCGGTTACAAAAGAGACCGGGACCACGTCGGCATCGAAGATGCTTCGAAGAACTGACGAATAGCGCCGATCGTTGGATCTCCCCTCGATGGTGGCGTTGCGTCGCGCGGCGCCACCATTCTGTCGGAATACGATGAGGTCAACTGGGCCCGAACACCTTGAGAAATTCTCTAGTTGCTGCTTGACAGTCTGCCGTTTTTTGCTGGCCAAATTTTGTTTTTAGAGATCGCAGAATCGACAATGCTTCGTCACGCTCGAGAAGAATGTCGCCGAAGAGCGCTCGCTTAGCGTAACCGCGTTCGGCGATTATCGATCTCGCAAAGGCTTTGCAAGCCATCGTATAATCCACATTTCGTTGGGCCAGAGATTCTAGGGACTGGGCCGTCAAAGCCAGCATGATAAACCAATCTAGGGAAGCGTGCTCGGGATCATACGGATAAAGAACGTTCCTGCAGATCGCAACAGACTCAGCTAAGCTAGAGATTCCAGCTTGCCCTCCGTCGAGGACGCCCTGCACCATAAGCGCGTCTGCGAGGCGTCCCCAATCGGACAATCTCGGGGATTCCCCTGCGGCGTGTTGGTCGCTTATCACCTCGCGAAACTCCGCTATCGCGCTGCGCAGGGAGTCGTCGGAGCCGCGTTGCTCTTTGTTTTGAGCCTGCAGAAGAAAAGCGCTTCCCAATGATCGCCGGACCGCTATCGACAGGGCTGGATATTTTTTTACCAAGGGAGAGCGCTGGAGCGAAAGAAAGAGCGCAGTAAACCTGCCGAGCATTTCCGGATCCACATGAACTTTCGGAGAACCGGGCGTACTGCCTAGGAAGAAACAAAAGAAAAGGATTTGCCCGTACGCTTGACGATCTTGTTGCGGAATATTTTTCGACTCTCGAAAACTTCTCAACGCTTCGTCGATGGTGTCCCACGCGTGCTGTTGCGCGCCGAGAAACGCCATCATGCCGACGATTGTGGTCACCTCGAAGATTTGTTTCGGGCTGTATGCTGTACGGCCGTCGACCTTCGCCGACTCATTCAGCGCGTCGACAGCGTTGCGAAGAAGCATCTCCTGTTCCCCAGTCGGCCCAGTGGTGCCGCTTCGGGTCTCAAGGGCGGCCAAAGCCAACCGCGCAATTCCCAAGTCCAGAAAGGTTAGGCCTAACGACTGCTGCTCGTTCTTGGGATCGTAGATTTTGACTAGGCTTTCCAGGATTTGTATCGCTTCGGCTAGGGGCGCTTTCCTGCCTGTCAAATCAGCTTCTGACCAAAGGGCCATTGCGAGAGCGTTCTGCACGTCGGCTGTCGTCTCTTTGTCCCACGTCGGATCTCCTTTGCTTTCGGAGAGGAGCTTCCTCACTTCATCCACAAACGGTTGGAGATCGTCTATCTGGGCGGGCTCTCTCCTCGCTAAGTAGCTAGCGCTTTGACTCGCGACGAGCAGGTCAAGCACTGAACCGAGTTGCTTCCAAAAAAGAGGAGGCAGTTGAAGTGCGTCGTTCAGTGGAAAGCGACCCTGATCCGGTTTGTTCAAAGGATCCGGTCGCGAGGAAAGGAAAAGTTGCGGAACCCGCCGTGTGCCGTCGCTCAAGACGGCTCCCCAGACCAGGATTTGGGCGCCTGACTTCCTCAGATATTCTGATGCCCTCGCTTGAGCCTCGAGTAACTGTTTTGTTCGATTGCCGCCTTTGATCCGGATCACTCGGTGAATTTCAAGAACTTGAATCCATCCTATCTCCTGCAGATCGTCGACGATCAGTTTTTCCATCTGGTAGTCGCTATCGTCACTAAGCCAAGCAACAGCGACCGTAAAGGTACCTAATTCGGCTTGAGGGACAGGCATCAAACGATAATAGCCTGCTACGACAGCACGGCTGACTGGGCCAAACAGGTCCGCCACATTAGAAATAGTGATCGAAACTCCTCCGAGCCAGAGCGCGAGGAGTGCAACCACAACTACGGCTGTAACAATGAGACGTGCCCGTCTCTTGCCGAAGACGCGTGACAGAAGCCTAAACGCAAAATCACGAATCCCGGTTTTTATTTCTCCGGCGTTCGGTGGCCGCCCCGAGCTTCCAGCCATGGCTTTGGAAATCTCCGCTTATCGATGATGCTCCCAATTCACGGTCTTTTCGATTGGCCGGTCCACCGACTCCTCCACGACGGCGGGAACCAGAATCCTCGATTCAAGCATTCGCCAAAAAGGCGTGATTACCCTAAAATCCAGCTAAGCCGCGTATCGTTGCGCGATCGGCACGGGAACATCTTCAGACAGATGACCGAAGAACTCACATCGAAACTGGAAACCCTCCGAGGGATTTTTGCGCCGATGACGAGCGTTATCGTCGCGTTCTCCGGCGGCGTTGATTCGACCTTCGTCCTCAAGGTCGCGCATGAGACGATCGGTGAGCGCGTCCTCGCGCTCACCACTACCTCGCCAACCATGCCCGATCAGGACCGGCAATCGGCGCTCGAAATGGCGAGGCTCATCGGCGCGCGCCATGTCGTGATCGAATCCAACGAGCTCGAAGTCGAGGGCTACGCGCAGAACCCGCTCAATCGATGCTACCTGTGCAAGAGCAATCTCTTCACGGTCTGCGAGGCGAAGGCCCGCGAGCTGGGGATTGCGGAGATCGTGGACGGCGTCAATCTCGATGACTTGCACGACTACCGGCCCGGCATCCAGGCTGCCGAGCAGCGCCGCGTGCGCCATCCGCTGGTCGAGGCCGCGATGACCAAGGCCGAGATTCGCGAGGCCTCGCGCGCGCTGGGGCTGCCGACCTGGGACCGGCCCGCGTCGCCGTGCCTCTCATCGCGCTTCCCCTACGGCACGACCATCACGCTCGAGGGCCTACAAAAAGTAGAGCGCGGCGAGACGCTGCTCCATGCGATGGGATTTCGCGTCGCGCGGGTGCGCTATCATGGCGACGTCGCGCGGCTGGAGGTCGAGATTTCCGAGCTGCCGCGGCTGCTGGAGGCCTCGACGCGCGAGATTATCGATCGCGAATTCAAGAAGATCGGGTTTCGCTTCGTCGCGGTGGACCTCAAGGGATTCCGCTCTGGATCCCTCAACGAAGGTATCGTGACGACGAAGTCTTAGCCGCCGCGACAAAACCGCCTAGACATTCGTCCTCGTCCATTTAGCCTAATACGTCCGAAAGCATCCCTGCCACAACAAGTTGATGCGTAAGTGTCAGTGTGTCACATCGCGCCTTGCTATAATTCGAATATCGTATTATCAGAATGTGCACAAAACGCCGTCTAAGTGTCGAGCCATGTCATAGGAGCGTTGAAGGGAGTCTCCTGAGGGTGTCAGCCTCGGGATGGCGGACGCGTATTCAGCGTTCGTCGTGAAAAAACGTCTAAACCATAGTAGTAGACAAATGTAGCAAAATGAGCTATAAAGGTTTTCGCGATCAGGATGCGGTCCGAGGAGTTCTCCTCCCGCATCCGCAATGCTCTGCGATACCGCGCACGCGTCAGATGATCCGCTCCATCGGGCCTGCGAAGAGTGACGCGACGAAGGGACCAAATTCCACCCCGAGTCGCGCCGGCGATGGTGACACAATCTATGACGAAGCTGCTCCGCGTGTTCGCGCCCCTTACGATTCTCACGATCTGCGCCATCGCTGCGCCACTTCGCGCGCAGCAAAATCTTCCGCCGCCCGGTGCCTATCAGCCGATCCCCGATTTCACCGGCAATCTCGCGGGCCTCGCGTTTCGAGGCGCGATTAACGATCGATTGTCCGGAGTTCAGCCGATTACCCCGCGAGTCACCGATCAGATGTTCTCCAGTTTGCCCGCCGAGGCCGATGGTCTGCTGATTTTTTGCAAGGATTGCCAGCAAGCGATCCCATGTGCAGGCGGAGGACCCGGCGCGTGGGCATTCGGGCAGAATGGCGTATGGACGTGCACCGCGCCTAACACCGCGGGCAATGTTCTGTTCCAGGGCGAATCCGGTGCGGAGCTTAATGACCTCAGCGCGAGCCTCAATGGCACCTTTAATTTGAAGAGCACGCCGTTCAGTGCGCATCCCGATGCGCAAGTCGTGTCCGATGGAGCGATGACCGCGGGGTTCGCCCTCACTGAGCAGCGCCTCGGCGCCGTTTAGGGTCACCGATCTCGGCAAAGCCATCATCGTGGGCGGCGCGGGCGCTTCGGGCGGCCTGCTGCAAACCACGATTGCGACGTACATTTCGCCGTCGCAAGTCTCGCTGGCGACCTCCGCGAGCACGACGACCTCGAGCGCGGGCGTGTTATGGGGCACCGATAATCGCGCCGCGATCCAATCCGCGATCACCGCCAGCGGCAGCGAAACCATCGCGTGGGCGGCGCCCGGCAACTACATGGTCACCTGCCCGGGCAGCGGCAATCCTGCGATCAATCTCTTCACGTTCGGCGCGACGTTGATGGGCGCAAGTGGTCATGGCGGCACGGATATCGGGCAACTGCCGAGTGTGCAAATCCTCGGCTCCGGATGCCCGATCGTGCAGATCAGTGCGAACGGCGTCGGGTTGGAGGGCGTGCTGATTCGCGATCCGATCGGGAACGCCTCTACCATCGGGCTGCAGATCGGGCCGGTTAATAATCCGTCGCCGCTTTCAACTTTCACCGTCGCGAGGAATTCGATCGTCTGTCAGAAATCCAACGGCACCAAATGCTACATCGGCATCGGCGTCAGCACGCATTTCGCCTTGCGAGGAATGTTCTCCGACAACGTGGTCGAGGATTGGGGCACCGGCATCAGCCTCGGCTCGGGAAATACGCCGAGCCTCAGCGAATCCAACGCGATCGTTTTTATCGGCAACAAGATCCGCGAAAACGTCACGGGCCTGATGGTTCCCACCGCCGCGGCGCCCGACATTTTCTCCTTCGGCAACACCTTCGAGGGCAACCTCTATGGCGTCGATCTCGAAGGCAACGCGATCTTCAAGGACTTCGGCAGCCATTTCGAAAACGGCAATCCCAACATTTCCGGTGAGCGCTCCTGCGGTATGCGGCGGCGCCTCTCCCGCCCCGGTCGAAATCGTCAATTGCGCATCGAATGTCGAGAGCGCTGAGCACCGGCTTCTATGGTCAAGTGGGCGGCAACCCGGTCACTTCGTATTACGGCACCAGCAATCTGCCCTCGAAGATTGAAGGCGGTCCGGTCGGCGGCATCATCAATGGCGCGCGGGCAGTTGGTGCTGCAGGATCTAACCGCGGGGCCTTCGAGCACCGCGCCGATCGGAAGCAATGTCGGCATGGTGGTCGCGGAAGCGGGACCCAGACCACGATGCTTCAAGGCGGCAGCGTCTATCAGTTCCGCGGCTTCCCGTATCTCGATTTCACTGCGCCAGGACTCGCGTTTCCGCACCGTCATCGCGGCGCTCAACGGCAACGATCCCAACAACGGGACGCTCTGCTTCGGACTTAACTGCGCGCACTATCTGGCCGAGCAGGGCGCCAATCGCTGATCATCGCCAGCGATCCGATTTATGCGAACTTCGCTCCGCAGTTTGCTGGCGAGGTCAACATCGAGGGGCAAATGCCTCGGATGCGCGATGCCTGCCGAGGTCACCGCGACCCAGTTGCAGTCGCAGACCTCGGTCCTACAAGGTGGCGGATGGAAGCATCAGAATGTTTCCACCGGATCGATCGCCTCGAGCGGCGCCGCCGACGTGACGCTGACCTGGACCGCGGCTTTTGCCGATGCCAACTATGACCCCATCTGCAACGTGATCGGCTCTCAAGCGTCCAACAGCGATTTGCGCCTGCATCATATCGAATCGATCAGCTCCACTGCTGTGGTCGCGCGTGTCATCAATGATGACAGCTCCACCGCGCATCCGGCACGCTGGTCTGCACCGCGATGCATCAATAAATTCTGTGAATGGATGAGCGCCGTCCGAGAGGGAAAGCGGAGATGGCTGGCGATACCTGTCGCGAAGCCGCCGTCTTGTTTCTGGTCTTCATTCCGCTCGATCTGATTTTCGCTCTAGCAAGAGGCGACTTGTCTCTTCCGACATGGCAGATTATCGTCATCCTTATAGGCAGTACTATCGGTAGCGTCCTTTTTCGAGTGGGCTGGGATGGCGCTAGAACAGTGGCGGTGAGGCATTGGAGTTCCAGTAATAGATGGAAAAATCTACCGCAATCATGATCATTTCACTGATGCCTCTTTGGACCGGCATCCTTGCGGTGATTTTCGCGCTCACCATCGGAAAGCGCATTGCGAAAAAGGAACGCGCCGAACGCCTGGCTCGAGAAGCCCAATCTCGTCACGTCGCCTAGACCAGCGCGGACTCCTGATTTTCTGATCACCAAGGAATAACCCGCGCAGCTCAACGTCGGGCGCGTCTGCGGTTAATCCCAACTCGTTAATCCGATCAACTTTCGCAATGCAAGATAGCGAACCGCGAGGTCGCGCTCGCGCCAGTGCGCGCATCGGCCCGGCTTCATCACCCGCGCCCGAGGCCGCCGCGCGTCTGCTCGCCGAGCCCGGCTATGGCGACGATCTGCGCGACTACCTCGCGCCGCTTCGGCGGGATTGGAAGTCTGCTCGCGATCGTCAGCATCATCGCGACGCTCGCTGGCATTCGCGTTCAGCAGATATCAGCTCACCCGATGGTATCAGGCCATCGCGATCATCAAGCCGATGACGCCGCAACAAACCGCGGGCCACATGCAGGGCCTGCTTGGCGGCGCCAACCTCGGGATGCTGGGAGATTTCGTCGGCAGCCAATACAACTCCGACGCCGCGCAGGAGTACATCACCATCCTCACCAGCTTCAGTTTCGTCACCGCTCTGATCGAGCGTCATCATCTCGAGGCCGAGATACTTCCCATGGATAAGTCCTATGCCGACGCCGACGCGCGGCAATGGGCAGTTTATCGAATCATGCTTCAGCGCCTGCGATGCGACTATTCGGTTAAGAACAGCAGCATCACGCTGAGCTTCGAGGATCCCAGCCGCGAGCGCGCGCGCCGTATCCTTGGTTATGAGATCGACGATCTGCGCGAGAAGGTGCGCTCGCGTGAGGTTCACAACGCCGCCGATGCGGTCGCATCGCTCAATCAGCGGCTCAAGACAATTTCGGATACGTTTCTGATTCGCGAAATCTACGAGTTGATCGCGGCTCAAATTCAGCGTCAGGAATTGGCCGAGATCGAAGCCGATTTCGCGTTCACCGTGCTACAGCCGCCGGTCGCGCCGGATTTGCCGGTATGGCCACGAGTGCTGGTAAATGCGCTTGCCGGCGGTTTCATCGCGCTGATGCTTTCGTCGGTCGTGCCTGCTGATGATTGACGCGTGGCGAGAGATCGCATCGTCGCGGGCGCAGTCCCGATCGAACCGGTACCGCCCCGGCGAACGGTTTTCTGAAATTCGAATGAATGCCGGTGCAGCAACATTTCGTCCCGAGGATGCTCGCGCCTCGCACTTCGGGCTCGACGCCGCAGAGTGCCGATCACCTCAGCCGGGCTTCTGCTCGGATGCGCTGCGTGCCTTTACTTGCCGTTCATCTTTGTGGGTCCCGGCTCGGACCCCGATTCGATTCGCGAGCTGCGCTCCGGCGCGATCTTGCTATGGGAACATCGCTATGTCCTGTCTCGTCCGCCGGGCTACTTTCCCTACGAAGCGTTATGCGGGGTCCTCTACTTCATAGGCGGGAGCGTGGCGACCAACTGCGCGACTGTCGCGATATCGCTGGTGCTGCTCGATTCGTTCCTGCGCGTCTGCGAACACTTCGAAGTGCCGCATCGGCATCTGCTCGCCGCCACCATGGCCGTTCAGCCGGTCTACTGGACCGCTTCGACCTCCACGATCGATTTCATCTGGGCCTTGGGATGTTTCTTTCTCGGCTTCCGATTGCTCCTGAACCATCGATATTTCGGCGCGGCCGTGATGCTCGGCCTTTCAGTTGGAATCCGGCTGTCATCTGTATTGCTGGCCGGCCCACTTCTTATGTGGCAACTCATCGAATGGCCGCGCGACGCCAAAGTTTGCGCGAAACTTTGGATGACTTCCGCTCTCGCGCTCGTGATCGGCGCCGCGCTTTATGTTCCAGAATTCGTCGCCTCGGAAAATTCGTTCGCCTTCCTGACTTACTGCGTAGGCGCATGGACGTGGGCCGATCATGTCGGACGCTTCATCTATAAGAGTGTGTATTTCTGGGGCTTGCCGGCCACGATTTTTCTCTGTGCCACTGCGCCGATGCTCACTCGCTCGCTGGTCGGCGCCGAACGCTCCTTTCGCGCGATCATCGTCCTATCGCTCACCATCGTGCTAGCCCTCGAAGCGCTGTTTCTGAAAATCCCGGTGCAACGCGCCTACCTGCTTCCGCTCCTTCCGTTCGTCCTGATCCTTCTCGGGATCGCGATGCGCGATCGCCCGCGAATGTTGGTGGCGATGTGCATCCTGATCTTTTCCTACAACTTCGTCAGCGTGAATCTCGCCCGCGCCGACATTCCGGATCATGCGACCCGCGCAATCGTCGGGCCGTTCATCGAACCCGGCTATCTACTCAATGACATCGCGACGCGCCTCAAGCTCGGAAACCAAGATTTCTGATGCCAAGATTTCTGATGCCAAGATTTCTGATGCGATAGAAATGTCCGGCGAGGCGGGAGGCCGACAACCGCGTCTCGCCGGTAACCTCGCGTGGAATCTCATCGGCGAATCGATGCCGGTGCTCGCCGCCGTCGTCGCGATTCCCATCCTCGTGCATCGACTCGGTGCCGATCGTTTCGGCGTGCTGACTCTCTCGTGGGCGATCGCGGGATACTTCGGGCTGTTCGATTTCGGACTTGGGCGCGCGCTGACCAAGGCGATGGCGCAAGAGTTGAGCCTCGGCCGCGATGCGAGGGCAGGTGCCCTACTCGGGACCGCGCTGGCGATGATGCTCGCGTTTGGCATCGTCGCTGGCGTCGCGCTGGAGTTCCTCGCTCCATGGCTCACGAGCAGTGTGCTTAAGGTTCCGCTCGCGCTGCGAGGCGAAACTATTGCTGGCCTCAACCTGATTGCGATGGGATTGCCGATCCTGGTCAGCATCTCCGGATTGCGCGCGGCGCTGACCGCAGCTGATCGATTCGATTTGCTCAACCTGGTGAGAATTCCGAGCGGCATCATGTCGTTCGCTGCGCCCGTGGTGATGCTGCCCTTCACGCACAGCCTTGCGTGGCTGATCGCGGCGCTGATAGTCAATCGCGCGATGTCGTGGCTGGTCCATGCGATCGCAATCGCGCGCGCTCTCCCCTATTTGCGATCGAATGTTCGTATCGATCCAGCGTGTGCGCCTCCGCTGATCGGATTCGGCGCGTGGATCACCATCTCCAGCATGATCACCCCGATGATGCTCTACCTCGATCGCTTTCTCATCGGCGGATTACTCTCGCTCGGCGCACTCGCCGCCTATTCGATTCCGATGGAGATTGTCAGCAAGAGCTTCATTCTGCCCGCCGCGGTTTCCGGCGTGATGTTCCCCGCGTTCGCGCGATCGTTTGCCGCCGCTCCCGCATCGCTACGAGCGCTGTTCGTGCGATCGCTCAAGCTGGTCGCACTCTGCCTCTTCCCCGCGTGCGCGGCGGTGGTGGCCTTCGCGCCGCAAATCATGTCGCTATGGGTAGGCAGCGAATTCGCAGCGCAAAGTTCCGCGGTTCTGCAAATCCTGGCGGTCGGCGCGTTCGTCACCGGCCTCGCGTGGATTCCGCTCGCCCTGCTGCATGGCGCGCATCGACCCGACCTGCCCGCGAAAATTCATCTGGTGGATTTTCCGATCTATGCACTGATGCTGTGGGTCTTCATTCGCCACTTCGGACTCGCAGGCGCCGCGCTTACGTGGAGCGCGCGGTTGCTCGCCGAAAATCTGATCCTGTTCGCGATGGCGGCGCGATACCTGCGGGTCCCGCGCCGCAAGATGATCTACGCGTTTGCGCTGCTAATGGCGGCCATCGCGACAATGTCGGCAGGCGCATGGATGCCGGACGTGCGGACCAAAGCGCTCTTTCTGTGCGCCCTCACGGGGGCCTCGGGGTTCTGTGCGTGGCGGACTTTTTTGGATAGAACGGAGCGGTCGCGTATCGCCGGTTGGCTTCCGTCAATCGTACGTCCGGCGTTCGCGAAGTCTGCGGACTGATCGATGGCCGCAACTGCTCCAATGGCGAATGGTGTTTCCGAGTCTCAGATTCGCACGATTGCGCGTCCCGGCTGCACGATCTGTGGCGCGTTCGGCATTCCATTATACGCGGATTTGACCGATCGCTTTTTCGCGACCCCAGGCCGTTGGAATTCATGGCGATGCTCGCGGCCTCAATGCGCGATGATGTGGCTCAATCCGTGCCCGGTCGAGGACGACATCTGGAAGGCGTACCTGAATTACTACACGCACGCCGAAGCCGGTGCTGAGAGGATGAGCGTCGCATCCTGGCGTAGGGTCGTTCGAACCGTGCGTCGGTCGATCAAAGATGCGTACATCGCCGCGTGGCTTCGCCACACCGATCGCGAAATCAAATGGAGCGAGCGCGCGCTCGGGGTCCTCGCGTACCTCGATCCGATGCGCCGTGCCGATATCGATTTTCCGCTGAAGTATCTGCGGCGTGAGTCTCGCGGCCGGTTGCTCGATGTCGGATGCGGAGACGGCGCTCTGCTTCAGCAGATGCACTTGATGGGATGGGAAACCGAGGGCGTCGAGCTCGATCCGGCCGCCGCTGAGGTGGCTCGCCGCAAGGGCCTCCAGGTGAGAATCGGTTCGCTGCACGACCAGAAATTCCCCGACACATGTTTCGACGCGGTAGTGATGAGCCACGTCATCGAACACGTCCATCATCCGCTTGAACTGGTCAGCGAAGTGCGTCGCATCCTCAAACCCGGGCGGCGGCTCGTGGTGGTGACGCCCAATGGCGCCAGTCTCGGTCATCGGATACTCGGCGCGCGATGGCCGTTTCTGGATCCGCCGCGCCATTTGCAAATTTTCACCATGCCCGCGCTGAAGTCGTTGGTCCACGCCGCCGGTTTTGAGGATGTTCGCGTATGTACCAGCGTTCGCACCGCTGCGGCGATGTTTCCGCTTGTCGAAGCAAGTCGAATCGGCGGTCAGCTGTTTTCGTATGGCGAAAGTCTCGCGCTGCATTTCGATCGCACAGCCGGCGAAGAAATCGCGTTCGTCGCGACCAAATGAATCCTGACCAAGGGACAAATTTCGATCCGTGGTTCGAGCGCGAACTGGTGTGTCCGCGCGACAAGAGCGATCTGCGTCGCGACGGCTATCATCTATATTGTCCGCGAAATCACCGTTACCCGATCGTCGAGGGCGTGCCGATCATGTTGCTCGACGACGTCGCGCAGACCGCACCCGACGTGGTTCGCAGATCTCTCGCGGCCGCCGGTTCTGACCTTCCGCTCGAAACCGATGCGCAAGGCGGTCCAGTTGATTCGTACGTGCAGCAAGCCATCGTCGGGACCAATGGTAATCTCTACGGACGCGTCGCGGGCAAGCTGCCGCGCTATCCGATCCCGGAAATCCGGCTGCCGCCCGCGCGGGAGGACGCGCGCGACCTGCTCGACCTCGGCTGCAACTGGGGGCGATGGTCGATCGCCGCGGCGCGTCGCGGATATCGACCGGTGGGAATGGATCCGGGTCTCGAATCGATTCTTCCGGCGCGACGAATTGCGCGCCAACTCGGCGTCGAGGCGCGCTTCATCGTCGGCGATGCGCGTTACATTCCGTTTCGCGACGGCTGCTTCGATGTCGTTTACTCCTATGGCGTGTTGCAGCATTTCGCGCCGAGCGACGCAAAGCTGGCCATGGCCGAGGCCGCGCGGGTCGTCGCCCCACAAGGCTCGGTGCTGATCCAGATGGCGGCGCGCTATGGGGTGCTCTCGATCCTCCAGCAGGCGCGCCGCGGCTTCCGCGATGCTCGCGGATTCGAAGTGCGGTACTGGAAACCTTGCGACGTCGCGGCGGCGGTGCGCAGCCTGATAGGTCCGACGGTCCTCTCCGCCGACGGCTACCTGACGCTGAATTCGCAGCCCAGCGATCTCGATCTTCTGCCGATTCATTCGCGACAAATTATCCACCTGTCCGAAGCGTTGCGCGCGCTGAGCCGTCGCATTCCCGCGTTGATCGAAGTCGCAGACAGCATCTTCGCGACGTCGGTGAAAAATTCGGCGAACCTGACGGGAGCAAGCATTTGCCAGTCCATCACCACATGAAGCGAGATGGACTTCGCTTGCAGGCGCTGGTGCTTTGCGCCGCGATTATCAGAGGTCTCGGCAATGCCTGTATCGCGACGCCGCGGATGATGTTGTGGCCGCGGCGGCGGCCGCTTCGCGCGGAGCGTATATGCGTATGTCGCGTCGGCGCGATCGGCGACCTCGTATGCGCGACGCCTGCGCTCTTCGCAATCCGCCGCGCCTATCCCGAGGCGCATGTGACGTTGCTCACGACGCCCGGAAAATACGGTGGCGCGCGTCACGCGAGGGATCTTTTCGGCGGCGCAGAATGGATCGACGACATCATTGTCTACGAGCTCGACGATATTGCGACGGTCAAGAAGCGGCTCGCTTTCGCCATGAAGCTGCGCGCGCGCAAATTCGATGCGTGGTTCGACCTGCCCCTCGATCGCGCGAGGTTCTCGCGCATGATTCGCGACATGGCGCTCGCGCGGCTGCTCGGCGCGCGATGGGCCTTCGGATGGCGCCTCGATCATATTCGCTTCGCGGCGAAGGCCGAAGCCGAGGTGAAGGAATTTCCCGATGAAGTAGAGCGGCTCGCGGAAGTGCTCGCCGCTTGCGGTATCGAGGATGCGACGACTTTTCCGCCCCTCGTCGATGAAGTTCAGGATCATTTGATCGGAGGCGCCCTTCGCGATTTTGAGGCAAGTGGCCGGCAGCTGATCGCGATCGCACCCGGGGCGCGTCGGTCTTGCAACCTGTGGCCGATCGATCGCTTCGCGACCGTATGCGCAAACCTGACGGCGAGCGGCGCCACTATTTTCCTGATCGGAGGCACGGATGACTATGCGATGTGCGAGCAGATCGCTTCGCGCGCAGGCGGACAGCCGAGAAACTTCGCGGGGAAATTGTCGCTGATGCAATCGTGCGCGCTGATTAGTCGCTGCGATCTATTGATATGCGTCGACTCGGGCCCACAGCATCTGGCCGCCGCGGTCGGGACCACATGCGTCGCGTTGTTCTCGCAGCGCAACCAGCGCCGCCGATGGTACCCGCATGGCAGCCGGCACGTAGTGCTCGAAGGCTCGGTCGAGTGTCACACCTGCCTGCTCGATAGCTGTCCCTATGACAATCGCTGCATGAAACAGATCACTACCGAGCAGGTGATCGCCGCCGCACATTCGATCTTGCGGACGAATTGCCGGCGCGGGGTGGAGATTGCCGAGCGAGACGCGCAATCCGGGTAAGAAGCTATGCCGTCGGTATCCGCCATCATAGCAGTCTTCAATCGCGCGCGGACGTTGCAGGCTTGTCTGGACAGCATCTTCGAGCAGACCGCCGCCCCGCTGGAGATCATCATCTGCGATGGGGGATCGAAAGACGGGTCGCGCGAAATCCTCGAAGCGAATCACGCGCGCCTTACCTGGTGGCAATCGCAGCCGGATCGCGGCGTTGCGCATGCGTGGAACATGGCGGTGGAGCGCGCGACGGGCGATTGGATCTGCTTCCTCGGTGCCGATGATCGATTTGCGGAGCGTGGCACACTTGCGACGCTGCTCGAGGCCGCATCGGATCCCGCGATCAATTACATCTCCGGACAGGCGATTCTCGTTGACGATGACGGGGAAGCCCGCCGCGTTGTTGGCACGCGATGGGATTGGGAGCGTATGAAACGGTACCAGCACATCGCGCATCCGGGGTCGTTGCATCGCCGCGATCTCTTCGCACGCTTCGGAAATTTCGATGAGCGCCTGGCGATCGCATTCGATTACGATTTCCTGTTGCGCGTAGGCCGCGACATCCGCGCGGCATTCGTGGCCGCACCGGTTACGCGGATGGGCATGTCCGGTCAGAGCAACACGCAGGCGTGGCGCGCGTTTCGCGAGAATCGGCGGATTCAAACCGCGCATCCGGAAATCGGAGCCACTGCGGCGGCGATCAATCATGCCGTCGCGGCAGCGAAGCAGGTTGCTCGCACCGCGATCGGACGCGCCTAGCGCGGACAAATCATGGCGATACTCCTCGCCGTCTTATTCATCACGTTGCCGCTCGACGCGTTCGGGCGCGTCATCGCGGGAAGCCTCGTCACTCCCGCCGACGCCGTCGCAGCCGCGATCGCGATCCTCACGCTGGAACGCCTCGCGACCGGCCGCTATCGAATCCGTGCGCGCCTCGATCAACCGATTATCGTATTCGTGGGATTTCTTTTCCTCGGCACGCTCTCGGTGATCTTTTCAGACGACGCGCCGCAGATTTTCGTGAAGGGATTCGCGCAGGTTGCAGGCGTCGCGATCATGATTGCGGCCTGTATCGCCACGGTGAATGAAATCGCGCGACGACCGGTGCTGTTTGCGGACTATATAAATCTTTGTGCAACGGTGCTGGGCGTGGTCGCGCTGATCGGAATCGTCCAATTCATCCTGGCCAATGGGCTCGGTCATCCGGAAATGCTGGAGTTCGGGTTTCTCAACCGATGGGCGGGCGGCAACGTATGGTACAACCGCGGCAGTCTGGATGGGATCATCAGGGCGAATTCGATTTTGCAGGAGCCTTCGGCGCTCGGGATGGTGCTCGGCACCGTTGCGGGAGTTGCGCTGATTCGCCTCGGCATCGCGGGCGCCCCGATGCGCGATGCGACCCGCGAGGTCATCTCGGGATGGTCCGCGATACTCATTATCGCGGGATTCGCGGTTACAGTTTCGCTAATCGATTTTACTCTGCTGCTCGTCGTTAGCACGTCGATATGGATGGTCTCACGAAAAATCAGCGTCGGCGCGATCACTGGAATGTTGGCGGCGATCATCCTCGCAGGCGCAGTCGCGTACAGCGCGATTGTTTCCACGCTGCCTGACCTCAGCGAGAAAATCTCCTCGATGGGATCGATTACCTCGGACGAGCTTCGGGTCGAGCGCGCGGAAGATATCTCCGCGATTGCGCTCGCCGTGAACCTGGCCGTTATGCGGTCGAACCTCGCGCGCGCGCCGATGCTCGGGGCCGGCCTCGGCGCCCATCCGGTAACCTACGATCGCGAGAATCCCGGGCTCGGCCGCCTGCCGCCAGATATCGTGACGATCGGGCTGAATAAGGAAGATGCCGCGAGTCTGCTGATTCGCCTGCTTTCGGAATCGGGAATCCTCGGTACTGCCGCATTCGTCATGGGATGGATTATCGCGGTGGCGCGGTCTCGTCGCGCGATCCTCGCCAGTGTGAGCGCGGAGACGGCGCCCGATGCATTTTTGGCGCTCGCGATCGGGCTCACGGCCTCGATAATCGGCGTGGGCGTCGCGTGCATGGCGAGGGCGCCGCAATATTACGCGCCGTGGTTCTGGCTGCCGATGGCTCTGACCGCCAGCGTGCCGGATCTGATGGCCCGACTCCGCTATGAAGCTGGCCGACAAAATATCCGCGCCGCCTGAGCGCAGACCGGTAGTGCTGACCACCGTTCCGTACTACCTGCCCGGCTTCAAAGGCGGCGGGAAACTGGTGACCGTGCGCAACCTCGTCGGCGCATTGAGCAGTCAATTTCATTTCAAAGTGATCACGGCGGACCGCGATCTTGGCGATACGCGCGCTTATCACGGAATCCCGACAAATCGATGGATGAGTGCCGGCAACTGCGAGATTTTTTATGCGGGCTCGCAACCGGCCTCGGTACGTTCGATTCGAAACGAGCTTGGGCGCGAGGACTACGATGTCCTTCATCTGAATTCGATCTACTCGCGGCGGTTCGGGATCTTTCCACTGCTGCTGCGCCGACTCGGACGCATCGCACCCAAGCCGATGATAATCGCACCGCGCGGCGAGGTGGCTCCTGGAGCGCTCGCGATCAAAACTACGCGCAAGAAGAGCTTTCTTGTGGCGGCGCGCACCCTGGGATTGTTTAATGGAGCTATGTGGCAGGCTTCGTGTGAGGAAGAGGCGCGCGACATTCGCGTCATCTTCGGCGCCGACGCACAAATCGCGATCGCGCCGGATCTTCTGAGCGCGGAATATCAGGGTTGGAAACCCTCGCAATACCGCAAGCGGCGCGGGAATTTGGACATCGTATTTCTATCGCGCATCACGCCGAAGAAACATCTTCATTTGGCGATCGAGGCGCTGCGCGGACTTAGCGGCAACATCACGTTTCGAATCGTCGGTCCGATCGATGACTCATCATATTGGGCACGTTGCCAAAGGTTGATCGCCACACTCGAGTCGAACATTCGGACTGAGTATTTGGGTCCAATAGCTATCCCTGAAGTGGCGGATTGCTTCGCACAGCATGGACTTCTTTTTCTTCCTACCGCGAATGAGAATTTCGGTTTTGTGATCCTCGAAGCGCTACTCGCCGGATGTCCGGCGCTGATCAGCGATCAAACTCCATGGCGCGATCTCGCGCGCGAACGCGTCGGATGGGACTTGCCCTTGTCGCGACCGGATTTGATGCGTGCCGGACTCGAGGAATGCATCGCGATGGACGCCGAGGCGCATCGCGCAATGTCGCATCGCGCGCGCGAGTTCGCGCTGGAGTTTATCGCTCGCGACGACTCCGCGGCTCGCAACGCCGCGATGTTCCGTGCAGTGCTTTGCGCGTGACGCAGAAAGTTTGGATATCGAAAATCGGCGCCGACCTCGATCGCGAGGTCGAATCCGCGCTGGAATGGCTCGAATGGCACTCCGTGATCGCGTCGGACGCGCGAGTCTCGATCAAGCCGAATCTCACGAATCCGACTCCCAAAGCTGGAGTTACCACCAGTCCCGCGATGCTCGAAGCCGTCATTCGCGCGCTCAGTATCCGCACGCGCAACATAAATGTCGTCGAATCGGACGGCGGCTCGTCCGCGTGGACCGCGGAAGAGGCATTCGACGGTCACGGAATTTCCGGGATGTGCCGCCGCTATGGTGCGCGCGCGATAAATCTGACGCGCTATCCGAGGGAGAACGTCACGACCGAAATGGCCGGGCGGCGCGTCGAGGTAGAACTATCGCGACTGCTCACGCGCGAAACCGATGTCTTCATCACCATGCCGGTGCCGAAGCTGCACATGATGACCGGTGTCAGTCTCGGCTTCAAAAATCAGTGGGGATGCCTGCCTGACGTCAAGCGGCTGCGCAATCACTGCGACTTCGCGCGCAAGGTTCTCGCCATCAACAAGATCCTCAAGCCGCAGTTCGCGATTTTCGATGGAACCTGGTTCCTCGACCACAGTGGGCCGCTCGAAGGAGTCCCGATTCGGAAGGATATGCTGATCGCGTCGCGCGACGCAGGTGCGGGCTCGCTCGTATGTTGCGAGCTGATGGGAATCGATCCGCGTTCCATATCACATCTGCGTCTCGCGATGGCCGAGCAGATGATGCCGCGCATCATCTCCGATATCGCCAGCAACGCCGCACTCGAAGAGTTCAAAGGTCCACCTTTCAATTTGCATCGAAACTGGTTCCAGTGGCTGACGCTCTTAGTCTTTCATAGCCGGCTTGCGACGATCGCGTTGTATGATTCTCCATTAGCCAGTTCCGCCCATCGACTAGTGTATTTATTTCGCGGACAATCCGCCGACCTCGCCTCGAAGTGGTAATTCATCGAATAGTCAGTCCATTTGGAAATAGTATTGCGAAATAGTATAGCTGTGGACGGTATTCTCGGAATTAATGCATATCATGGCGATGCCAGTGCTGCATTCGTCGCCGACGGTCGACTGATCGCCGCCGCTGAAGAAGAGCGTTTCATTCGGATCAAGCATTGCGCGGGTTTCCCTTCCGATGCGCTGCGTTACGTCGCTCAAGCGTCGGGAGCGCAGCCACATGAGGTTCGAACTGTGGCCATCGCGCGCGATCCGTGGGCGCGTTTTTTTCGCAAGGCATGGCATGGCTTGCGGATGCCTAGCAATGCTGGGAGCCGCTTGAGGGCGCAGGGCGCCTTCGCGTCGATCGAGAATAATGTCGCCGACGCACTGCAAAACGATCGCCCGCGCAAGCTGTATCGCGTCGAGCATCATAAGGCGCATCTCGCTGGTTCATTTTTCGTTTCGCCCTTCGATGAGGCCGCGCTCTTTTCGGTCGATGGCCTGGGAGATTTTGCCAGCACGATGTGGGGCGTCGGCCGCGGCAATCGCATCGAAGCCCTTGGCGCAGTGACGTTTCCGCATTCGCTCGGCCTCGCGTATACGGCGCTTACCCAGTATCTTGGTTTTCCGAAATATGGCGACGAATACAAGGTCATGGGTCTGGCGTCCTATGGCGAGCCGGAATTTCTCGATCGGATGCGGGACATGGTGACCGTGCCGAATCGAGAAAAGATCGGATTCGAACTTTCGCCTAAGTATTTTACGCATCACCGAAATGGGGTCGCGACCACATGGCAAGCCGGCGAGCCGAAGGTCGGGCGCGTCTATTCTGATTTCATGGTTCGGCAACTCGGCGCGGCGCGTGCTCCGGATGAACCGATCGACGGCCGTCATCATAATGTCGCGTCTTCAATTCAGGCTCGACTCGAGGAGGTCCTTCTCGACTGCTTGCGCGTTTTGCAACGCATCACTGGACTGCGCAAGCTCTGTCTGGCCGGCGGAGTCGCATTCAACTGTGTGACTAATGGAAAAATAATCGACGAGACAGGATTCGACGAAGTATATATTCAGCCCGCGGCCGGCGATGCGGGACTGGCTATTGGCGCTGCGATGTATGTTTGGCACCAAGTGCTCGGAAATCCGCGCGCATTTGTCATGGACCATTCGTACTGGGGACCGGAGGTTAGCGAAAGTGAGATTCGTGAAGCGATCAGCGAACGTGCGGTCGAGCTCGAAAACGCTGGGTGCCAGGTTTGCAAGATTGCCGACGAAGACATTCTTTGCCGCGTGACGGCTAATCAGATTGCCAAGGGCAGGGTAGCGGGTTGGTTCCAGGGCCGAATGGAATGGGGGCCGCGCGCGCTCGGCAATCGCAGTATCCTGTGCGATCCGCGTCGCGCTGAGATGCGCGAGGTTCTCAATCGCAAGATCAAGCGGCGCGAGGCCTTCCGGCCCTTCGCTCCATCGATCCTGGAAGAAGCGGCGTCCGAATACTTCTCTCAAAGCCAACCATCGCCATTCATGTTGATGGCGCACAAGGTGCGCGCCGAAAAGCGCTGTCAGATCCCCGCGACGACGCACGTTGACGGCACTGGAAGAGTGCAGACCGTCAATCGCCATCAGAACCCGCGCTTTTACAAACTCATTCGCGCGTTCGCTCGCCAGACCGGCGTACCGGTGCTCCTCAATACCTCATTCAACGAGAACGAACCCATCGTATGCCGTTCGCAAGAGGCGCTCGAATGTTTTTTCAGGACCAAAATGGATTTGATCGTGCTGGGTGATTTCGTCATTTGCCGCGAGAGCGGTGCGCGATCGCACCAGCTTTCTTGACGCGTTCCGTTTCGTTCCACATCGTTCGCAAAGACCGCGAGGACTGACTAATGGCCACAATGTTGGTGACTGGCTCGTCGGGACTGATCGGCTCCGAAGTGGTGAGCTATTTTTCAGGCCTCGGATGGTCGGTGCATGGCGCGGATAACAACATGCGCGCCGAGCTGTTCGGTCCCGAGGGCGACACCACATGGAACCGCAGACGGCTCGTCGCGACTTGCCCGGGCTTCGTTCATCACGAGATCGATATTCGCAACCGCGCGCGATGCGAGGAGCTGCTTGCGGCGCTCAAACCGGACGCGGTTGTGCACGCCGCGGCCCAGCCCAGCCACGAGCTTGCAGCCTCCCGCCCATTCGACGATTTCGAAATCAATGCGGGCGGCACGCTCAACCTCCTCGAATCGTATCGTCGCGCGCGCCGAAGCGGCATTTTCGTGCACATGAGCACCAACAAGGTTTACGGCGATGCGCCCAACCATATCGCGCTGCGCGAACTGCGAAGCCGCTGGGACTATGCGGACGAGCAGTTCGCCAATGGCATTCCTGAAACGATGGCGATCGATCAGTGTATTCACTCGCTGTTCGGCGTTTCGAAAATCGCAGCCGATGTCTATGTCCAGGAATACAGCCGCTATCACGACATGGATACGATGTGTCTGCGCGGTGGTTGCCTCACCGGCCCCAACCATTCGGGTGTCGAGCAGCACGGATTTCTCAGCTACCTCGTGCGATGCAATCTCGAGCGCAAGACGTATCGGATTTTCGGCTACAAGGGGAAACAGGTCCGCGACAATATTCATTCGCGCGATGTTGTGCTGGCGATACGCGCCTTCATCGAGAGTCCGAGGCGCGGCGCCGTTTACAACATCGGCGGCGGCCGCGCGAACAGCTGTTCCATCCTCGAAGCGATCGAAATGGTCGAACAGGTGAGCGGCATCAAGTCGGAATTCGAGTATATCGACCAGAGTAGAGTAGGCGATCATATTTGCTACATTTCGGATCTCACTCGCATCGGAAATGAGTTAAAGGGATGGGCTCTCTCAATCTCACTTCCTGAAATAATTGAGCAATTAGTGAGTGGTTGGAGAGCACGAATGAGTAATAAATCCATTACTAAGTCGATTACTCAGTCGATTAGTCTGTAGCCGGAGACAATATGGCGCGGGTGCTGTTCCTAAATCGATCATTCTGGCCCGACACCGATGTGACCGGGGTCCTGCTTAGCGAGCTGGCCGAGGATCTGGCCGGCGAGCACGAGGTCACCGTCATATGCGGTCCTGCCAACACCTCGAAAGGTCGATGGTGGCCGCCGCTGCGGCCCGAATCGTACGGCGCAGTGAAGGTCGTGCGCACCTTCGGATCGAAACTCACCAAGAAGAATCTGGCGCTGCGAATCGCGAGACTTTGTATCTACCTGGCGCTCGCGGCGATTGCTGCGCTGCGCGAACGACCGGATGTCATCATAACGGAGACCGATCCGCCGCCGCTTGCGTTAATCGGAGCTGTGATGAAACTACTGACGGGCTGCCGGTTCATCTATTACTGCCAGGATCTTTATCCCGATATTCTTGCGCCGACAGGAGCGTTGCGGAAGGGGCGCGTCTTCAATTTCGTTCGATCGTGTAGAGATCGCTTGCTTCGTCGTGCTGATGCGATCGTTGTACTGGCGGAAGACATGGCGGATCGACTCAGCGATAGAGGAATTCCGCGCGAGTCGATCGTCGTCATTCCGAACTGGATCGATTGCCTCAAAGTCAGGCCGCAGCCGCGATGTCCCGATTCGCTAAACTACGACTCCGAAGACTTCATTGTGATGTATGCCGGCAACCTTGGATGGTCGCAGAATCTCGAATCCGTTCTGGAGGCCGCGCGGCTGATGCGTGACGATCAGCGCGTCAAATTCGTGATCGTCGGCGACGGCGCGAGGAAAACCGTGCTCGAGCGCGCCGCCAAAGTAGCCGGCTTGCGCAATGTCGAATTTGTCGGACATCGACATCCGAGCGCGATGAGCGAGGTCCTTGCCGCCGGCGACCTCCATCTGATTCCGCTCACTGGCGGCGCCGCGGGATGCCTGGTGCCGAGCAAGGTCTACGGGATTCTCGCCGCCGGACGCCCCTTCGTTGCGATGATGGAAAGCGATGCCGAGGTTGCGCGCCTCGCCTCGGAGTTCGAGGTCGGGTTTGTAGTGCCGCCCGGCGACGCGCCCGCGCTGGCGAGGACGATTTCCGACAGCATGCGCAATCGCGGGCTGCTGGACGATATGGGCCGTCGTGCGCGAGTGCTCGCCGAACAGCAATACGATCGGCGACTCGTGACGCATCGTTTTGCGGAGTTTCTCAAAACGATGGTTCCTAAGCGCGATGAGGTGACGACGCACCTGCCGATCGAAAGGGTTGTTACGACTCCGATAAAGTAAGCCGCAACCATTCGATTCTACGTGATGAAGGGCCGGATTTCTCCGGCCCTTTTTCGTTACAGAGATTTGGCCGCGCGCACCGGGATGTTACATCGCGATGAATCTACCGTCCGATAGTCTCGCAATGAGGCCCCGCATCCTTTATTTATGAACGTCTGGGTGTGTGCGATGATGCCGGGCGCGGATAATTTTTCTGAGGTAGCAGATGGGGCCAACTGGAAAATCGATTTTTCTTACCAAAGGGGTCGGCAAGCATCGCGAGAAGCTGACCTCGTTCGAGCTGGCGTTGCGCGACGCGCGCATCGCCGAGTTCAACCTGGTGCGCGTCAGTTCGATCTTCCCGCCGAACTGTAAAGTTATTTCCATTCAGGATGGACTCAAAACCCTCAGCCCCGGGCAAATCGTTTTCGCCGTGATGTACGACAACGCAACCAACGAGCCGCATCGGCTGGTCGCGGCATCGGTTGGCCTCGCGATACCGGCCGACAAGAATTCCTACGGTTACCTTTCGGAGCACAAAAGCTTCGGGCAGACCGATCAGAAGGCCGGCGACTATGCCGAGGATCTCGCCGCCACGATGCTGGCCACCTCGCTCGGCGTCGATTTCGATCCCAACGTCAGCTACGACGAGCGCAAGGACATCTGGAAGCTGTCAGACAAAATCGTCCAGACCCGCAACATCACGCAGTCGGCCATCGGCGATCGCGACGGGCTATGGACCACCGTGGTGGCGGCGGCGGTTTTCTGCGACCTTCCCTCTAACGGCAAATAGCCGCGCTACTTCTTTCGGGCGTCGGCTTCCTCGAAGACCTCGCGCGCGATTCGCAGGCCGTTGACGCCCACCGGCCATCCGCCGTAGTGCGCGAGGTGGATCATGATTTCATTGATTTTCTCGCGGCTGATGCCGGCGTTGAGCGCGCCGCGCAGATGCGTTTTCAGTTCGCGCTCGCGCGCGAGCACCGTCAACGCGGCGACGGTGATCATGGAGCGCTCGCGCAGCTCCAGGCCGGGCCGATTCCAGATATCGCCGAATAAATTCTCGACCGTGATGTTGAGGAAGTCCTCCTGCATCATGCCCGGCTGTGGTTCGGCGCCGAAAAGTTCCTTCATCTTTGCAGCGCCCTTTTGATATCGCTCTGATTTCGCCATGTCCTGTCTCCCAAGAAATTCGTTGCATTTGACGTTCAATACCGAAGTTCCGAGGTGGCCATTGTGCCACAGCGTCACCTTCCTGCGATTGCGGAATCGTCAGAAAATCCAGTGACTTCCGTCCAGACTTAGGCAAAAGTCGCATCCTTGCAACCGCTTATGACGGCATTGTCCTTGCTGTTCCTTGCGCGGGGGAAATATGTCCGATCTTGTCGCGAGTCTTCGTTCGACCGACGCGGGTCGCGCTGGCGTGTCCGGCAAGACCAACGTTGTGGAGTTGCCGACCAAACCTACCGGAGCCATGATCGCGGCCCGGGTTATGGTGATCGACGACAGCCCTGATGTTGTCTCGGTCCTCTCGCGCTTCCTGAAAAATGAGGGCTGCATCTCGCTCGAGGCTCATTCGGGAAAGGAAGGCCTCGAACTGCTCGCGAACAACGACGTTGACCTTATCTTCCTCGACCTCATGATGCCCGAGATGGACGGGTTCGAGGTTTTCAAGGCAATCAAGACCGGCTCGCGCAATGCCAATGTGCCCGTGATCATGATGACGGCGCGCAATGACCATGATGCGCGCGTCCAGGCGGAGCGCCTCGGCATCCGCGAGTTCCTCTCCAAGCCGGTTTTCCGTAGTCAGCTTACCCAGAAACTGCGCGCGCAGCTTCATCCCGAACCCTTGGAACATGCCAGTGTGAGCGGACAGCGCAATTCGATGGGTTCCTACAGGTCGTTCCGCAATGACCTGCACGATCGGGTGTGGAGCGAGAACTGGTCCAACCGCTTCATGCGGCCGGGTCTGCTGCTCATCGCGCTGTTCGAAATGGCGAGCATCGCGAGCGGTGCACTGCTTTCGCCAGAGATGGCGGCGAAGCATCTGCCGTTCGAGATTTTCAATGCAATTGCAGCCTTCGGATGCGTCGCCTTCATGTGGTCCTCGCGTTTCAAATCGCAATGGCGCGAGGCTGCGGTCGCGTTCGCCTTTGTCATTCTGATGGCTGCCAGCCTGCTAAGTATGGCGACCGGTCACACCGAGCCGCTGATGATGGCGATTATCCTCCTCTTGCTGGGAGCCGGCGCGCTGATCCCGTGGAATGCCAAATGGCAGTTGGGTCTGACGGTCTTCTGCCTGGCGTGGTTTACCACTACCGCGTTCTGGCTGCCTGACGGCAAGCCGGTCGGCATCGATCATTGGTTGGCGCTTCTGGCGGCCGCGGGTCTTGCGCAAGTCGGCATCGCGCGCAACGAGTATCAGCGCCGGCAATTCGAATCGCGAATCGTCTTCGCCGACGGCACTCCCGAAAACTAGAAATTCGATAGTCCGTCGAAATCGTTCTCCACTTCGCCGCAATTGCGATATGTAAGGATCTATCGATCGTGATTTGGCGAGGTGGAAAATGATCGACACGATTCCGTTCGGAAAAACCGGTCATCAGAGCACGCGCATTATTTTCGGTGCCGCATCCTTGGGCGGAATGAAGCAGGACAAGGCCGATCAGGTGCTCGACCTTCTGCTCGAATTCGGCATTAATCACATCGATACCGCGGCGGCGTATGGTGAATCGGAATTGCGCATCGGTCCGTGGATGCGCGATCATCGCAAGCGCTTCTTTCTCGCGACCAAGACGGGCGATCGCACCTATGACGGCGCGCGCGACAGTCTTCATCGATCGCTGGAACGCCTGCGCGTTGACCAGCTCGATTTGATTCAGCTTCACAATTTGGTTGATGAGACCGAATGGCAAACCGCGCTAGGTCCGCATGGTGCGCTGGAGGCGATTGTCGAGGCACGCGACAAGGGCTTGGTGCGCTTCATCGGCGTGACCGGTCACGGCACGCGCGTCGCTGAGATGCATCGCCGGAGCCTCGAGCGCTTCGCCTTCGATTCGGTGCTGTTTCCCTACAACTTCACGATGTTGGGCATCCCGCAGTACAGCGCCGATGTCGAAGCGCTACTGAAGCTGTGCAACGAGCGCAGCGTCGCGACGCAAACCATCAAGTCGGTCGCGCGTAGACGATGGCAGAACGACAAGGAGCGCAAGTTCAGTTGGTACGAGCCGCTACGCGATCGCGACGCGATCCGGCGCGCGGTGCATTTCGTGCTGAGCCGGCCGGGGCTGTTCCTCAACAGCTCGAGCGATGCGACGATTACGCGGTTCATCCTCGAAGCGGCGAGTGAACCGGCGACCGCGCCGGCGCGCGCCGAAATGGAGGCCGACATCGCGCACTATGCGATGGAGCCGCTGTTCATTCCGGGCGTCTCCGACACGATCTGAAAAGCGATGCGATTTTCCCGCTGGCAGAGCGAGCGCATCTGTATGAGAATCGGCGTCATGAAATTCCGATCTTCGATTCGATGCAGTGGGGCGCTCGCGCTCCTGCTTATGATTTTCGCGCTTCTTCCTCAATTTGCATCGGCGCAAGATGCCGCGCTGAAAAACGCCGTCGATTCGTCGAGCCGCGCCGCCGATGATCGCGCGCGCGATCAGTATCGCCATCCGATCGAGACGCTGACGTTTTTCGGCATTAAGCCCGATATGACGGTGGTCGAGATCTGGCCCGGCGGCGGATGGTACACGGACATCCTCGCGCCGTATTTGAAAGATAACGGCAGGCTGTATGCCGCGATTTCGAAGGGCGAGAACGCCGCGGAATATAAGAAGAAGCTCGCCGACGATCCTGCGCGCTTCGGCAAGGTTATCGTCACGCAGCTCGATCCTCCCGATGCGATGAAGATCGCGCCGCCGGATTCGGCCGACATGGTGGTGACGTTTCGCAACGTCCACAACTGGATGCGCGGCGGCAATGGCGAGGCGGTTTTCAAAGCCATATACGCCGCGCTCAAGCCGGGCGGCACTCTGGGACTCGTCGAGCATCGCGGGGATCCATCCAAGCCGCAGGATCCGAAGGCGGCCTCCGGCTACGTGCGCGAGGATTATGTGATTACGATGGCGGAGAAGGCAGGATTCATCCTCGCGGGAAAATCCGACATCAACGCGAATCCCAAAGATACCAAGGACTACGCGAAGGGAGTGTGGACGCTGCCGCCGACGCTGCGCCTGGGCGACACCGACAAGGCAAAGTACCTCGCGATCGGCGAGAGCGATCGCATGACGCTGAAATTTCTCAAGCCGAAACAAACTGCCGCACGCTAAAGGAGAGATGCGATGAAAGACCTGCTGCCGCGCGCGGAAAAAATTGGCGCATTGCTCAAACAGCGCAAGGAAACCATCGCCATCGCGGAATCGTCCTCGGGCGGACTGATCGCGGCGTCGCTGCTGAGCGTGGCGGGTGCGTCGGCATACTTCCTCGGCGGCATCGTCACCTACACGCGCAAGTCGATGCAGGAGGTGGTCGGGCTCAACGAAGATTCCTTCAAAGGAATGCGCGGATTGACCGAACCGACCGCCTTGATCCTCGCGCGAGGCGCGCGCGATCGACTCGGCGCGACTTGGGGCATCTCCGAAATTGGAGCGGCTGGCCCGACCGGAAGCCGCTACGGCGATCCGGCCGGCACGACTGCGATTGCCGTGGTCGGTCCGAATGGCGAGCGCGCCGCGAAAATCCAGACCGGAAGCTCCGATCGCGTCGCGAATATGCGCGCCTTCGCCGATGCGGCGTTGCGCCTCTTCGAGGAATGTCTCAAATAGCTAACGATGATTCGGATGAATCGGGTGCGCCGGTGCGATTCCTAGCACGGCGCGCAGCTTGGGCTTGAGTTCCTGCACCAGCGTCGCCTCCCAGCATACGTAGTTGTCGGGAATATCGAGTACGACGACTTTGTGCGCGTGCGCCTCGCCGAAACGCTCGATGATAAAACGCCGGTGCGCGTCTTCCATCGCGCAAATCACGTCGGCCTCTTCGACCAACTCGCGAGTGACCGGATTTTTCGACCACGATTCGGTGCCGGCCGAGGTTACCCACATCGGCGCGCACATTTCCGCAATCAGCATCGCGGCGGTCGGGCTGCGATCCTTGTTGCCGGTGCAGACCATCAGGACCTTCTTCATATGGATCCAGCATCTTAGCAGAAGCATCGAAGTTTTAGGCAAAGCGCCGCGCTTTCTCGATCGCGCCCGGCTGGACTATTGATTGGCGAGGAGATCCACCTATGCCATACGCCCAATCAAATGGAGCAAAACTCTACTTCGAGGAGACCGGCGCCGGCCATCCGATCATCTTCGTGCACGAATTCGGCAGCGACCATCGCGAATGGGAAACCCAGGTCAGGTGCTTCTCGCGCAACTATCGATGCATCACTTACAACGCGCGCGGCTATCCGCCTTCCGATGTTCCCGAGGACGATGCCTCGTATGGACAGGATCACGCGACTGATGATGTCGCGGCGGTACTGAACCATCTGAACATCGCGAAAGCTCACGTCGTCGGTCTCAGTATGGGTGCGTTCGCGACGCTGCACTTTGGGCTGAGATACCCTCATATGGCGACCGCGCTGGTCGTCGCGGGATGCGGCTCCGGCGCGCCGAAAGCGGAGCGCGAAATTTTCCGCAAGCAATGCGAGGCGAGCGCCGAGCGATTCCTCAAAGATGGATCCGCATCGATGGCGCGCGCACTCGGCATTGGGCCGACGCGCGTGCAGCTTCAGAACAAGGACCCGCGCGGATGGGAGGAGTTCGTGCAGCATCTGAGCGAGCATTCGCCCAAGGGCTCTGCGATGACGCTGCGCAACTATCAGGCGCTGCGTCCCTCGCTCTACGATTTGGCGGATAAACTGTCCAAATTGACGGTGCCGCTGCTGCTGGTCTGCGGCGATGAGGACGACCCGTGCCTCGACGCCAACATCTTCCTCAAGCGCACGATTCCGAGCGCGGGCCTCTGGATGGTGCCGCGCACCGGGCATGCGGTGAACCTCGAGGAGCCCGACGCGTTCAACCGCAACGTGCAGGAATTCTTCGGAATCGTTGAGCGCGGCAAGTGGATGCCGCGCGATCCACGCACATTCGCGAGCGGCGGATTAATCGGGTCGCGCACTCGCGCCTGAAAAAAGGTGTCCGCCTTCCCTTAGCTCTCCCCCTAAGGGGGAGATTACAGAGGGGGGTGCGCGTGCATGGCGGCTGGAATCGCGACGCCTTCCTGCTCGCAGGTGTTCGCGATATCCGAAACGGTCGCGCGCTGCATGTCGCGCGTGTAGCGCAGATCGTCGAAGTCGGTGCCGCGATGCATCGTGCAGCGATCGTCCCACATCACGAGGTCGTGCAAGCGCCATCGATGCGTGTAGACGAACTGACGCTGCGTCGCATGCGCGATGAGTTCATCGACCAGCGCGCGGCATGCGTCGTCGGACATTCCGAAAATGTGGCCGATGTGCGACGCGATATAGAATGAGCGGCGTCCGTTCTCCGGAATCGTGCGCAGCATCACTTGAGGAACCGGCGGCAGCTCCTTGCGCTCCGATTCCGAGAAGTTGTCGAACCCGGTCCGAGCGCGTGAATAGGCCAACGCGTGCTCGGCGACGAGGCCTTCGAGCTTCCCCTTCATGTCGTCAGGCATCGCATCGTATGCCGCACGCAGATCGGCGAATTCCGTGTGGCCTCCAATCGGCGCGATGCTGCGCGCATACAGCAGCGACGCGCGCGCCGGCAGATATTTGAACGAGCTGTCCGTGTGCCAGAGCCGGTTGGCAAGATTGAGCGCGCGCACCTTGCTTTGTTCGCCCCAGATAACGCCGCGATGTGTGAGGTTCGACACGTCGACGAGATCCGGACGCAGGCGCAGTTTCGCATCGGGACGATACGCCCCGATTGTCGGCTCGATCGGCCCGATGTGCCGCGCGAACGCGAGGTGCTGCTCCTCGGTGAGATTCTGTTCGGGAAAAATCAGCACCGCGTAGCGCCAGAACGCGTCCTTGATCGACGCGACATCTTCGGCGCTGAGCTGCGCGAGATCGACGCCGACCTCGGCCGCGAAGTTCTCGGTGATGGGATAAATTCTGATGCTCATGATGCTGATTTTATATCGCGCAGCACCGGCGCGATGTACTCGCGAAAGCGCGCGGGGTCCTCGCTCATCGGAAAATGCCCGAGCCCCTTCATCGTGGTGTACTTCGCACCCTCGATGCGCTTCGCGAGCGCCTCCGACATTTCGGGCGTGCTCGCCCAGTCATACTCTCCGGTCAGCAAATAGAGCGGCGTGCGCGTCGCATCGATTTTCTCGGCGGTATGCGTCAGGTCGTGGTCGATCGAGTAGTAATAGAGGTCGCCTTTGAATGTCGGCGGCGCGCCCTGGCTATAGCACCACGCGGTCTCGCGCCGATACGCCTCGGGAGCGGTCGGCGAGGTGAGGCCGTACATCGCGCTCGCCTTGTATTCGTTGCTTACGCGCGGATGGTTCCATTGATCGTCGAATCCGCCGGGCGTGAAAATCGCGGCCTCCAGCCCGATGATCGCGCGAAACTTGTCCGCATGATGCATCGCGAGGTCGGTCGCGAGATGGCCTCCGATCGAGCTGCCCATGTAGACCGGGCGCTCGAGGCCGAGTTCGCGCGCGAGCGTCGTCACGAACTTCAGCAGAAAATCTTTCGTGAGTTTGTACTCGCTGCGCCACCATTCGATGCCGGTCGGCGGCACCGACTTGGCGTGGTAAGGCAGGTCATACGCGATCATGCGGAAGTCGCGTTGCAGCTCGGCGTCCTCGAGCAGATGGCGCCATTGGCGGCCGTCGGCGCCCGCGGTGTGTTGCAGCAGCATCGGAATGCCGCGCCCTGCTTCCTCGAAATAGACGCGGTACTCGACGCCATCGATGCTCACATAGATGTATCGGCCGGTTGCGGTATCGAAGCGTGGCATGTGGTCCTCGCTCAGCGGATGTTGCGCATCAATTCGAACAATCTGCAAATCGCGCGATAGTATGGATTGAAGCCGAGCAGGTCGCCCTCGACGCGAAAATTGTGGCGCGTCATGGCCGCCATCAGGTCCTGATAGAAGGGTTTTGGCACCGGCTTCAGGAGCTCGCGCCAGTCATCCTCGGGTGCGGAAATTTTCACGTCGTAATTCGCCGCGACGCCTTTGGAAAAATTGCTGATGCGGCCATCACGCATGCGCATCAGATAAGTATCGGCGCCGACGTCGAATCGAACATCAGCGTTCCATAGCCGCGCAGCCAACTTGAATTCGCCATCCGCATTGGCGGATTCGGTGATTGCCTTGCTATCAAGCTTGTTATCAAGCATCGTCGGACCTTCTCAAGCTCGCGCGCGCGAACGGATGAGTTCAGCGGCCGATGATAGATTCTCCGCGTCCAGCGCAGCATTTGCGCACTTCTTCGCGGCCTCGCGACCGAGGATCGGAGCTGCGAGCGCGATGAACTTGCGCATCAGGTTTTCACGCTGGAGTGAGAGATCTGACGCTGGCTTTCCAGAATCAGATTGCGCCTCGAAAGTTTTCCCATTCGACTTCACCAGCACCGCCGCCTGCGTCTGACGCGTCTTGCCCACGGCGACGACGTTGACTCGATCGCGAAGCGAAACGATCGCAGGCGCCGCGACCTTCGCATCGCTGAAGGTCGCGAGGTCGCTGGTATCTTCACCGAGCAGCGCCATCGCGGTCGTCGCGCGCAGGCTGAACTTTCCTTCGAGGCCGGTCTTCGGCTCCTGGATATTGCAGATGCTGAACAAGGATGGATGGACGCGCACTTCGACTGCATCGATCACGGTCGCATCGATGCGATGCTCGCTGCGGATTAGCTGCGCGGCGTTGATCGGCGCATGCGTGAGGTAGCAGGAGGCGTGGTACTTGAAGAGGTTGTCACGAATCAGGAATTTTCCCGCGAGGCTGCCCAGTACTTCGCGCGTTCGGCGCGGCGCCCGCGTGCGTCGCGAAAAATCCCGCTTCGGTTTCGAGGATCGCGGCATTCGACGTGTAGCCGCCGCGCGCGGCGAGCGCGCTGAAAAGCCCGTTCGATGCGGCGCGGCCGGCATGCAGCGGCTTCGCCATCGTGCCGAATCCCGATTTGAGGCCGGCCGCTTGCGTTCCCGCCAGGCCTAGCGCGTGCAGCCAACCGTCCTCATCGAGCGTGAGCATGTGCGCGCATGCGGCCGCGGCGCCGAAGGTTCCGAGCGTGCCGGTCGAATGAAATCCGACCACATAATGTTGCGCGCCGATCAGCGCGCCGAGTCGGCATTCGGTCTCGACGCCGACGACGATCTCTTCGAGCACATCGCGACCACTCGCACCGATAGTTTCCGCGAGCGCGAGGATTGCCGGAATGATCGGGACCGACGGATGCCCACCCATCGCCATGTGTGTGTCGTCGAAATCGAGCGCGTGACCCGCCGCGCCGTTGACCAGCGCCGCGGTTAGCCGCGTTGCGCGCTCGCGTGCGTCCGATGAGGCTTGCCTCGTCCGATCGCTCACCGCGGACGATTTCCTTGACCAGGATTTCTGTGAGCGGCTCGCGTGAGCCCGCGATCGCGACGCCAAGGAAATCGAGCAGGCAATGGCGCGCGACCTCGCGCGCGCCGTCAGGTATCTCTTCCCATCGGATGCCACGAACGGCGCGAACCAGCGCGCGCGTTGCCTCGAATTGATCGCTCATAAGATGGCCCTCGATTCGCAACATAGTCGAATCGTCGAAACCTTTGCCAGCAGCCGGAATCTGGTAGATGCTCTGCTGATGGAATGCGACGTTCTAATCGTCGGTGCCGGCAATGCCGCGATGTGTGCGGCGCTCGCGTGCGCGCGAAAACGGCGCGAGCGTTATCGTGCTGGAGCGCGCGCCGGTCGGCTGAGCGCGGCGGCAACTCGACGTTCACCGCGGGCGCGATTCGGGTCGCGTACAACACACTCGACGATCTCCTCGAATTGCTGCCCGATCTTTCCGACGAAGAAAAAGCCAACACCGATTTCGGCACCTACAGCGAGGATCAGTTCTTCGAGGATATGGGGCGTGTGACGCAGTATCGCACCGATCCCGATATGGTCGAACTGCTGGTGCGCCGCAGTCACGCGACGCTCAAGTGGATGCGCGGCGAAGGGGATTCGCTTCGCGCCGATCTACGGCCGTCAGGCGTTCAAGGTCGAAGGCAAATTCAAATTCTGGGGCGGCCTGACGATCGAGGCGTGGGGCGGCGGGCCCGGCCTCATCGAGGCGCTGCACACGATCGCGCAGGGAGATGGAGTCCGCATCATTTACAACGCGCGTGCGACGGCGCTCATCAGCGATGATACCGGCGTTCACGGCGCGAAGGTTCGTATCGAGGGACACACCAGCGAGATTCGCGCGAAGTCGGTGATCCTCGCGAGCGGCGGCTTCGAAGCGAATGCGGAATGGCGCACGCGCTATCTCGGGCCGAACTGGGACCTCGCGAAGGTTCGGGGCACGCGCTTCAACACCGGCGACGGCATCCACATGGCTCTGGAAGCTGGCGCCATGCCATATGGCAATTGGTCGGGTTGTCACGCCGTCGGATGGGATCGTAACGCGCCTGAGTTCGGCGACCTCGCGGTGGGCGACGGCTTTCAGAAGCACAGCTATCCATTCGGCATCATGCTCAACGCGCGCGGGAATCGTTTCGTCGATGAGGGCGCGGACTTTCGCAACTACACCTACGCGAAGTACGGGCGCGTGATTCTCGAACAGCCCGGCCAATTCGCATGGCAGATTTTCGACGACAAAGTGAAGCATCTGCTGCGCGACGAATATCGCATCAAGCAGGTGACCAAGGTCGTCGCGAATTCGCTCGAGGAGCTGGTGAGCAAGCTCGATGATGTCGATGCGAATGCCGCCCTGACGGAGATTCGGCGCTACAACGACGCTGTGAACACGGCCGCGCCGTTCAACCCCAATATAAAGGATGGGCGCAACACGCGAGGGCCTCGCGATTCCGAAGAGCAACTGGGCCAACATCATCGACACGCCGCCGTTTCTCGCGTTCGCGGTGACGACCGGCATCACGTTCACCTTCGGCGGCTTGCGCATCACGCGCGACGCGCAGGTCATCGACACCGAGGGCAAGCCGATTCCCGGTCTCTATGCCGCGGGCGAGCTGGTCGGCGGACTGTTCTACTTCAACTATCCGGGCGGCACCGGACTGATGTCCGGCGCCGTGTTCGGAAAAATCGCGGGAACGTCCGCCGCGAGAGCAAATAGTTCTTCGTAGGGGCGGTTCGCGAACCGCCCGCAACGATGCCTCGGCTTAAATAAACATCCGCACGTTGCGCGACGTTGTAAGGACGCGCGGGAAAATCGACGCGCGCGACAAATCGTTGCGGGCGCTTCGCGAAGCGCCCCTACACGGAAAAAGACACCGTACCGATATTCATCACACCAGCTTCATGCGCACGCCGCACACCATCACGGTGTCGTCCCCGATGCGACGGCCCTGCTTCTCCGCGGCATCGAGCGCATGCTTCTTGTTGGTCGCCGCGAGGTCGAGGCCGCTCAGCCCCTCGCCACGTCCGTCGGTTTCCTTGACGAATCGAAGCTTGGCGTTGTCGACCGTGATGCTCAAATCCTTTAGCGGCAGGTTGAGAATCTCGGCCCACCGTTTCGCGAGCGCGTCCGGCTCCGGCGACTGAATCTCGACGCCGACGATCGCCTTCACCACGTTGGTGCGCACCGCGGGCTTCCAGTTCTTGCCCGCCGGCTCCCATGGCCCATCGGGAGCTTCGCCGCCGGGCTGATGATCGATTTCCAAAAATGTGCCGCCGGTGTCGCGCGGATGAAGCTGCATGTTGTGGAAGTGCGCGGTGTCGTGATCGATGACCTTGCGGATGCCGAGTTTCGCGACGCGCTCCTTCACCGGCGCGTGATCCTCGGCCTGCATGATGCACATATATCCGCCGTCACCCTTGCGCCGCTGCAGGTAGCGTCCGCCCGCGGTGTTTTCCTGAATCGGCGAGACGCATTCGATGAATTGATTGCCGACCGGCCAAAGCGCGTTCTCAAGGCCGAAGACTTTCACGCCGGGGTCGCGAAAACATACTTCGAGCCCGAGCACATTTTTCATGTCGTCGACGATGGGGGCGAGCTTGTTCGCGACCAGTGCGATTTGCCGTACACGAAGCCACATAAAATTCTCCTTAAATTTGCCTCAGCGCCCGATGAAGCGGGGCTTGCGTTTTTCGACTTTCGCGGTGAATGCCTCGCGCGTGTCATGGGTGGTGAACATCGGCAGATGATGCGCGGATTCGAGTTCGATATAGCTGCCGAAGTCCATCCGCTCGGCCTCGACGAAATGCGCCTTCATGGTACGCAGCGCGATCGGTGCGGCCTCCGCGATGCGCGCGACGATCGCGCCGACTTCATTGCGAAATGTCTCGTCGGGAAAAACTCGCGACACGAGTCCGATGCGCAATGCTTCGTTCGCATCGAACTTGTCGGGCATGAAATACAGTTCGCGCGCCTTCGCCGCGCCGACGATACGCGGCAAGGACCACGGGCCGCCCATGTCGCCCGCGACGCCCACATCGAGGAAGGCGGTGTTGAAGCGCGCCGAAGGTGCGGCATAGCGCAGGTCGCACGCGCAGGCCCATCCGAGTCCCGCGCCGGCGCACGCGCCATTGATCGCCGCGATAGTGACCGCCGGAATCGTATGCAGCAGCAGCGGCACGCGGAAGTCGTCGGTGTTGCGAGGGCTCGTCGTCGCTATCCGATGCGACCATCTGCAGGTCCGCGCCGGGGCAGAACGTTTTGCCGGCGCCGGTCAGCACCAGCACGCGCAACTCGCGGTCGTCGGCGGCGGCAGTGAGCGCCTGGCGCGCCTCGCGCAGCATCTTGCTTGGTCATGCCATTGAGGCGATCGGGGCGATTGATGGTCAGCGTCGCGACCGGCCCCGACTTTTCGTAGAGAATTGTTTCATATGGTTTGCCGCTCATATCTTTTCTCCTTTCCAGCGCTGAAAGCGCGGCGGACGCCGCTCGACGAATGATGCGACGCCTTCGGTCGCATCGGGATGACGTCAACGATTCGTTCATGACCTGATCGGAATGGCGGATCGCCGCCTCCATCCCGAGCGAAAGATGACCATAGACCTGCGCCTTCATCACCGCCAGTGAACGCGGCGAGACATTCGCGGCGAGGTCGCGGATGTATGCGCATGTCTCGTCGAGCAGGCGCTCGCTCGGGCACTACGCGATCGACGAATCCGATGCGCAGTGCCTCGGCCGCATCGAAGCGGCGCGAACTCCACAGCAGATCGAGCGCGCGGCTGGTGCCGACCAGTCGCGGCAGCAGATAGCTGGTGCCGTGCTCCGCGATGAGCCCGCGCTTGGAGAAAACCGTCGTGAAGCTCGCGCTTTCGGAGGCGAAGCGCAGGTCGCACATCATCGCGAGGACGAAGCCGCCTCCGGCCGCGACGCCATTTACCGCCGCGATGACGGGCTTGGGAATTCGCAGCAGGTAGCTGAAGAGCGCGGGCAAATCATCGGTTGGAGTGGAGCTTTCGATGTCGCTATGCGCAGTGCCGGAGGTCGAGCGTGCGAGGTCGGTGGTATCGAGGCCGGCGCTGAATGCGCGTCCGGTGCCGGTTATGATGATGCCGACCGCGTTCTCATCGGCGGCGGCGCGATCGACGGCGCGGCGGATGTCGGCGACCATCTCGAAAGGTGAAACGCATTCATGTTTTCGGGCCGGTTGAGCCGCACGATCGCAGCCGCATCTCGCATTTCGAGCACAACGTGGGACTGATCGGAACTCACGCATCACCTCTGCCCTTTGCCTAGCTAGGTAGCGCCGAGATCGCAAACTCGATTTCGATTGGTGTGGCAAAAAGCCGAAAGGGCCGAGCATCGATGCCCGGCCCTTTTTTCATCAAGCGAGGTTTATCACTTCGTCATTAGAAGCCCGGCTGAGTCCACGGCTGATTATGCAGGATCTGCTGGACCTGATTGATGTAGCTGATGGCGCCGGAATCGTACCATCCGCCGCTGTACCAGTTGCCGACCGCACCCCATCGCAAAACATTCACGTCGGTCGAGGCAAGATGCACGACGCCGTTGGCATCGGTGTAGTTGGAGTAAGGCGGGTAGCCGTTGGCGATCGCCGTTTGCGCGCGGCTCGGGTCATTGAGGTAATCCAGATGTCCCTGCTCGACGCCCATCTGTTCCGCCAGCTTGAAGTCGGCATTGAACGCGGTCGATTCCGCACTGAGCGGCCACGACGAAGGCCATCCCTGGGCCGACCCCTCCGCGATTTGGAATAGTCCCCATGATCCGGCGTCGGGTTCCGAGGCGGAGACGTTTTCGAGGTCCCCATGCGAGGGCGTGAGCGTCAGTAATCCCGTGATCGGATCTGGCGAGCTCAGGTTGGCGGACTTCCACTCATACCAGTTGGTTTCATTGACCGCGATCGCCTTGGCCAGATCGCGGAACGAGTAGGTCTGTCCGTCAAGCGGATTGAGGATGGTGCAATTGGGGCACCATTTGTCGGCCTCGAACTCGAGAATCGCGGTGGTAGTGCCGGTGAACTGGCCGTTCACTGCCTGCATGTAGGAACAAGTGTCCAGTCCACCGCACGCGCCGACACCGCTATGGAACGCCGCGAGTTCCGTAGCGCTCGGCACGTAATTGTTGGGGATCTGGTTCGTCGGCCGGAGCTCGCCTCCCACCGGAGTCGGTGTGGCTGTCGGTGAGGTTGATGATACCGCGGTAGGTGTCAGGGTCGGAGTCGCGGTAACGCTCGCCGGGTGATTGAGAACATTGATATTGGTCGACGCGTAGCCGAGGTTCACTTTTCCGACCCCATAGGCGGTGACCGATAGCGTATGAGGCCCGTCAGGCATGGTGGTGGAATCCCAAGCAATCGAATACGGCGGACTGGATGCGATCCAGCTTCCATCGCAATAGAAATTGATCCAGCTCACCGCCGACGAATTGACTTGCGCCGTGATGTAGATCGATCCCGTGACGTTCGAATTATTCGCCGGGGCAACCATACTCACTGCCGGTTGCGCTGTCGGCGTAGCGCTGGGCACCGCGGTCGGCGCAGTCGTCGGGATCGCGGTCGGAACAGTTGTCGGTACGGCGGTCGGCATCGGAGTCGGCGCAATGGTCGGCACCGCGGTTGGTGCAACGGTCGGAACGGTGGTTGGTGCAATGGTTGGCACCGGAGTTGGCGCAACGGTCGGAACCGAGGTCGGAACCACGGTCGGTACAGTCGTCGGTATGGCGGTCGGCGGCGGAGTTGGCGCAACCGTCGGAATCGCGGTTGGTGCAATCGTCGGGACGGCAGTTCGAATCGCGGTGGGCGCGGCAGTTCGAAAGGCGGTCGCTGTCGCCGTTGGAAGCGGTGTAGGACTCGTCCCGCCGGCAGTACTAGTCGGGGTCGGCGTGCTCGGCAGATTCGGCGGGGCAAGGGCTTTAAGTGCGATGGCGACGGTCGCCCATCCTCCGCTATTCATCTCGCCAACATCAGCAGGCGTGGTCCCGGACGAGGCTAAGGTCTTATCGCCGGCGGCTGCGCCGAAGTAGGCGCCATTAACGTACTGAGTCATTACTCGGCTGTTTAGGTCAGCGGGCAGACTTAGCGCGGTATTTTCCGGGGCGAAGAATCCTACATATACGTCCGGACTGTTCCCCGCGGTGAATGAACACAACGTCGGTGAACTGCTGCGTCCTTGATTGTTGCAAGTGCCGTCCTGGAAAGCCGCCGGATCTACTCCGCGATACGCCAGCATCCCTCCGGCTTCATATGGGGTCGCTCCGCTGAATGACCATTGGTAGCTCGCACCCGGCACATCATTGTTGGCGAAGCGATACCATACGGTTTCCGTTCCGCTTCCGCTCGCCGTCGAAGAACTGAGCGGAGTCCATCCGGCCGGCGCGGACGCGCTGGCGTAGGACCAGTACGAATAGAATGCGAGCATTAAGTCGCCGTTTTGGACTCCCGCAGGTACGGTCACGTACCTACCGGTTGAGGAAGTCGATCCGACCAACCCGATCGCACCGAGGGTCGGACTCGGAGTCGGCGTTGATGTCGGTATCGCGGTCGCATTGACCGCTTTGAGCGCCACCGCGACGGTTGCCCATCCCGCACTGTTCATCGAGCCTACGTCGGTAGGAGTGGTTCCCGGCGACATCAAAGATTTATCGCCCACAGCCGCGCCGAAATTGATTCCATAGGCGTACTGAGTCATTACTCGTCCGCTCAGGTCGGAAGGGAGACTCAGTTTGGTATTTTCGGGCGCGAAGAATCCTACATATAGGTCTGGACTGTTGCCGGTTGCGAATGGGCACAGCGTTGGCGAGGGGCTGCTTCCCTGATTGTTGCAAGCACCGTCCTGGAACGTAGTCTGATCGACTCCTCGATACGCCAGCATCCCTCCGGCTTGATATGGAGTCGCGCCGTTGAATGACCACGAGTAGCTCCCGCCCGGCACATCATTGTTGGCGAAGCGATACCATACGGTTTCGACGCCGCTGCCGCTGGCCGTCGATGAACCTAGCATCGTCCAGCCGGCGGGCGCGGATGCGTGCGCATATGACCAATACGAATAGAATGCGAGCAGCAGGTCTCCGTTCTGGATTCCGGCAGGAACCGTAACCCAGGGGCTTGTAGTCGCTGTCGATCCGACGAAGGTGACTGCGGGCGAGGAAGTCTGGCTGGCCGCGGATGAAGTTATTTTCTTATGCCGTGAGATTCTCGTCGAAACGCGATGAACGCTCCTCAGCTGACCAGCAAGGGCATCGCGAGCAAAGCAGAAAACCATCAAACAGAGCAAAGAACGGACAACACTACTCTTCCAACGCACCACTCAACTTTCGGCGCGTGAGCGCCGTTCCCCCTTTTACAAACTTCCAAACCCACCGCCTCGCGAAGAGGCGCCGATCGCGCCGACTGACGTGAGCAAGCACTGAGCCAAAGACTGCGCGCAGTAAACCGGGCCCGCGTCCTTTGTGCATTAGCGTGTCGGTTGCGACTCTAATTCGGTCCTCGAAACTCGATTTACTCCTCGCATCGCTCCCGCATCCCCGCCGCAAGTCCCAACCCCACTCGCTGCCGCCGCCTCACATCGAAAATCTGTCTCCGTAGGGCACACTCGTTGGCTCCTATGGAGTCGATTCTCCGTCTTACCGCGGATCGAATCTCTCGAAATGGAGTGGGAGCAAGTTGCGCGCCACACTCTTCTAAGAGTTATGTTTAGCTACAAGTTGTCGAGGCCTGTGGGGGTTGGTAGATGATGGGTCAGACAATCAGGGAGAAGTGCGAACCGGCAACTTGTGGGGCGGTATAGCAACTCTGCACCACGTGACGCAAAGAAATTATGAAGAAAAACCGCAGCCAATAGGGCGCAATTGGCATTTGGCGATGCTTGCCGTGTTCACACTAACTCTTGCAAACGGCCTCTTACCCTAAACCTGCACGCGCGATATAAATCGCATCGCAGTTGCGCCCGCTTGAAGGAGACTCTCGATGGAATCATTGCGCCAAGTGCTGACCAAGGCTCAACGCGAAGGGATCGCGGTCGGTCATTTCAACGTCTCGGAACTGGTGGCGCTCAAGGCAATCGTTAGCGCGGCGCACGATTTGAAACTACCCGTGATGGTGGGAGTGTCGGAAGGCGAGCGCGAATTCTTCGGCGTCAAGCAGATCGCCGCGTTGATCAAAACCTTCCGCGAAGAATCGGAGTATCCGATCTTCCTCAATGCCGATCACACTCACTCGTTGGAAAAAGCTGAAGTGGCGGCGCGCGCCGGCTTCGATGAGATTATCTTCGACGGCTCATCGCTGCCGTTCGACAAGAACGTCGAGCAAACCAAAAAGGCGGTCGAGCTGATCAAATCGATCAATCCCAACTGCATGGTCGAAGGAGAAATCGGCTATATCGGCAGCGCCTCAGACGTCATCGACAAGGTGCCCGAGGGCGCCGGCATCATGAGCACGCCCGAGGAGGCGAGGCAGTTCGTCACCGCGACCAAGGTCGATGTTCTCGCGCCCGCGGTCGGTAACATGCACGGCATGCTCACCACCATGGTGAGTGGTGAGGCGCAAAAGCACCTCGACATTCCTCGCATCGCGGCGATTCGCGACGCCACCGGCGTCTTCATGACGCTGCACGGCGGGTCGGGCACCAACGACGAGGATTTCAAGAAGGCGATCAAGGCGGGGATGACGATCGTCCACGTCAATACGGAAATCCGCCTTGCGTGGAAGCGCGCGATGGAAAAGTCACTCGAGGGCGGAGAAAGCGTGGTGCCTTACAAGCTGCTCGGCGATGTAGTGGCAGCGATCAAAAAGGTCGTCGATGCCCGGATGCGGCTGTTCAGTTCGAAGTAGTCAGCCTCGCTTCACCAGATCACCTTGATGTCGTATTTCGTCATCTGGGCATCGCCACTTATTAGCGGAAGATTTTCGACTTGGGCTTGCGCGATGAGCAGATGATCGAACGCATCGCGATGATGCGTCGTGAGACGATGAAACCCTATCAGGTGCGCCAATCGCAACTCGAGAAACGCGAATCCATAATACCGCGCGTGCGTCTCCACGAACTTTGCCGCGTCGCCGGGAATCGATAATCGGCCCGTCCTCGCTTTGAGCAAAATTTCCCATGCGCTGATGACACTGAGTGAGAGGATGTTGTCCGGATCCTCTATGAAGTCGCGCGCCTTGGTTGAGATCTGAGGGTTGTTGGTGGTCCACCAGAGAAAAACGTGCGTGTCGAGCAGCGCTTTCAATCTTCTTCGCCTTCGAAATAGCGCTGGATTTCGGGCGGCAGAGGATCATTGAAATTGTCTGGAACCACAAAGAGACCTTCCGCACTGCCCGGCACTCGCCGCTGCTTTGTCGCTGCGTTCATAGGGGAGAGGCGCGCCACCGGCCGACCAGCTCGTGCGATGAGAACTTCCTCGCCGCGAGCGACCCTTCGCAGCAGTTTCGAGAAGTGGGTCTTGGCCTCGTGAATATTGACCATTTTTGATTGCGCCATGTTTAGCATGTTAGACTTAGCCTATGACTTAGTCCAGTTGGTTCTCTCCATGGGTTGCCTTCCATTGTCTCCGGCGGCCAGAATGTTGCCGGCTGCCCCTCAATGATTACTTTATATGCGAGGTAATCAGCTCTCATGGATCCCAGCCGCTACACCGACAAACTGCAGGAAGCCCTCGGACGCGCGCAGTCCAAGGCGCTCAGCGCCCATCATCAGGCGGTCGACGTCGAACATCTGATATCGGCCCTGCTTGAAGATGATCAGGGACTGGCCGCCTCGATACTGAAACTTTCCGGAGCCGACGTGGCCGCAGTGCGCCGCAAGCTCGATGACGAGCTCAAGAAGGTGCCGGCCGTCACCGGCGGAGGCGCCAACGCGGGCCAGGTCTATATGACCCAGCGCCTCGGCCGCGTGATGGCCGCCGCGGAGCAGGAAGCCGGCAAGCTCCAGGATGAGTACGTCTCCATCGAGCACGTCATCATGGCGGCGCTCGATGAGCCGGGCGCGGTATCCAAAATCCTGCGCGAAGCCGGCCTCACGCGCGACAAGCTGATGGGCGTGCTCAAGAAGGTGCGCGGCAATCAGCGCGTGACCTCCTCGAATCCCGAGGCGACCTATCAATCGCTGGAAAAGTACGGGCGCGATCTCACCAAGCTCGCAGGGCAGGGCAAGATCGATCCCGTCATCGGACGCGACGAGGAGATTCGCCGCGTCATCCAGGTGCTCTCGCGCCGCACCAAAAATAATCCCGTGCTGATTGGCGAGCCGGGCGTCGGCAAAACCGCGATCGTCGAGGGTCTCGCGCAACGCATCATTCGCGGCGACGTGCCCGAGGGCCTCAAGAATCGCAGGCTCATCGCGCTCGACATGGGCGCGCTGATCGCGGGCGCGAAGTTCCGCGGCGAGTTCGAGGAACGCCTGAAGGCCGTGCTGAAGGAAGTGCAGCAGGCCGAGGGCGAGGTCATCCTGTTCATCGACGAGTTGCATACGGTCGTCGGCGCGGGCGCGGCCGAAGGCGCGATGGACGCCTCTAATCTGCTCAAGCCGATGCTGGCGCGCGGCGAGCTGCATTGCATCGGCGCGACCACGCTCAACGAATATCGCAAGTACATCGAGAAGGATGCGGCGCTCGAACGCCGCTTCCAGCCGGTGATGGTGAACGAGCCGAGCGTCGAGGACACCATTTCGATTTTGCGCGGGCTTGAAGGAACGCTACGAAGTTCACCATGGCGTCCGCATCAAGGATTCCGCGCTGGTGACCGCGGCGATCCTCTCCGCGCGCTACATCACCGATCGATTTCTGCCCGACAAGGCGATCGATCTCGTCGATGAGGCCGCGGCCAAGCTGCGCACCGAAAAAGAATCGATGCCGGTCGAGCTCGACGAAGTGAATCGGCGCGTGATGCAGCTTGAAATCGAGCGCGCGGCGCTCAATCGCGAGACCGACGTTGCTTCGAAGGACAGACTCCAGAAAATTGAGAAGGAGCTGGCCGAGGCCAAACAAAAGCGCGAGCAGTTCACCGCGCAATGGGAAGCCGAGAAGGGCGGGCTCGAAAAGCTGTCCAAGGTCAAGGCCGACATCGAGCAGACCAAGCTCGAAATCGAAAAGGCCAAACGCGAATACGATTACGGCAAGATTGCCGAGCTTCAAAATGGCAAGCTGGCAGGCCTCGAAAAGCAGCTCGCTGAGGAAGAGAAGAAAATTTCCGAAAAGGGCAGCGGCGGCCAGCGCCTGATCAAGGAAGAAGTCGACGAGGACGATATCGCCGAAGTCGTCGCGCGATGGACCGGGATTCCGGTTTCGCGCCTGCTGGAAGGCGAGGTGCAAAAGCTCTCGCATCTCGAGGAGCATCTGCACAAGCGCGTCATCGGCCAGGACGAGGCGGTGTCGGCGGTGGCCGACGCGGTCATTCGCGCGCGCGCCGGCCTCAAGGATCCGAATCGCCCGATCGGATCATTCATATTCCTCGGCCCCACGGGCGTCGGCAAAACCGAACTCGCGCGCGCGCTCGCCGAATATCTCTTCGACAGCGAATCCGCGATGGTGCGTATCGACATGTCCGAGTACATGGAGAAGCACACCGTGTCGCGGCTGATTGGCGCGCCTCCCGGATACGTCGGCTACGATGAGGGCGGTCAGCTCACCGAAGCGGTCCGGCGCAAGCCTTACTCGGTGATCCTGTTCGACGAAATCGAGAAGGCGCATCACGACGTCTTCAACGTGCTGCTGCAGTTGCTCGACGACGGACGTCTCACCGACGGCCAGGGCCGCACGGTGGATTTCAAGAACTGCGTCGTCATCATGACCTCGAACATCGCGAGCCAGCTCATCCTCGAATTCAAGGGCAAGGACTACGAGAAGATGAAGACGCAGGCGCTCGAGGTGATGCGTCAGCATTTCCGGCCCGAGTTCTTAAATCGCGTCGATGAGATCGTGGTGTTCCATCCGCTGACCAAGCCGGAACTGCGCAAGATCGTCGATATCCAGATCGAGTACCTGCGCAAGCGGCTCGCGGATCGCAAGATCGACCTCGAGCTTACGGATGCGGCGCGCGATTTCTTCGCCGAGAACGGCTACGACCCATCATATGGCGCGCGTCCGTTGCGGCGGATGATCCAGCATGAGTTGGAGACGGCGCTCGCGCGCAAACTGATCGCAGGCGAGGTTCGCGACGGTCAGAAGGTAGTCGTCGATGCGAGCGCGAAAGGGCTGGAGTTCAAGCCTCAGCCGCTGAAGCAGGCAGCGTAAGAGATCCACGATCTGTAATGAGAGCCGCCGTCCGGCATCGCCGGACGGCGGCTTCCTCGCGTCGATTGAACCTCAAGCGGACAAGTTTGCCAGCTACTCAGCAGAAAACGCGCTTCAGAACTTAAAACATCAGATGCGTCGCGTGGGCGATGGCGGCGGCGCTGTCAACTCCGCGATGCCCAACTGTCCGCGACTGGCGTCGGAGTTCACTTACCGCTCATCGCGCGGATGTCGGGCCAATAGTGGCTCATCGGAGGCCATGCGCGAAACTCGCGAACAAACTCCTCCTTGTCGGCAAATCTCATTTTGTCATGCGGATCGGGGCCCCACGCCTCATCGACAAGTTTCCACGCAGAACCAGCATTACCGCTATAAATGAGGTTCAGCATCTCGCTCACTAGTACGGAGGTCGGATAATGTCCGCCTTCCACGACCGTACTTGTCCGGCCATTGCGGTCAAATCGGCAGCCGAAGGGGCAGGCTTGCGCTCAGGTCCGATGAACGCGATAGGTCCCGTCGCGGTAATGAAGAATCACGCGCGGGACTGGAGATTCGGCGAACTACGCATGCCAGTAACGAAAGGTCCAGTCATAAACAATGACGTGCAGGCGCCGGACTTTTCTCGAGATGAACAAAATGTTGTCCGAATTGGTGCTTCCTTCATTGATAGACGCCACCTTCCGAAATATCGCGCCAATCTCAAAAATCTCGAATTAGGCAGCAGATGGACCCGCCACTCCAATCGGAAATCGGCAGATAAGGTTGTCCCGCGCCGGTGATTCGGCGCCGATCGCATACTGGACCAGCGACCAGATTCAGAGTCCATTTTCCCAGTAATTGAAGCGACCTCTAAGTGCTCGATAACCTTGCCCTCGTTCCGAACTCGAAATAGCCGCTGCCGTCAGTATCGTCGTAATAAGTCGACGGTGTATTACCAAAGGTGGCCTTGTCCTGAAGTGTTGGCTGCGATTGCTGCTCCCCCACGAACGTCAGATAGTTTCGACGTGGCAAGTCGAAAATCATTAGCAGCGCGCCGGCTACTACGGATCCCCCGCGAATCATGGAGATCGTTGAGGCTACATGGCAGGCAGCAGCGAATCGAACACCAGATGCGTGGCGTGCTCGATGGTCGCGGGGCTATCGGCATCCGGGATGCCGACGATCGATAGCAGAGTGATTCCTTCGAACATCGCTTCGATCGCGATGGCGGTCTTGCGAGGATCCACCGGGCGGCATTCGCCGCGCTCGATGGCGTTGGAGATCATCGTCGCGAGCAACTCGATGAATGTCTCGATGTACTCGCGCACTCGTTCGCGCACTCGCGCGTCGCGCGCGGCCAGCGCGTAATACTCCAGCACCACGCTGCGCATCCGGGTGATTTCGCGCAGGTCGGCCGCCATGTATTGCGCGATCGCCGTCAGGCCGGTTCGGAACGGTTGTTCAGTTTTCAGTAACTGGCGGAAATTCTCGATGCCGCGTGCGAACAGCCGCTCGATCGACGCCGCGACCAGGTCGTCCTTGCTCTTGAAGTACCAGTAGAGCGCGCCCTTGCTCAGATCGGCCTCCGCGACGATATCGTCCATCCGCGACTCGCGCACGCCGAGATCGTGCGAACACCGCGGCGGCCGCATCGAGGATTTGCCCGCGCCGCTCTTCGCTTACATCAGGACGTGGTGGCATGGATGTTTCGCGATTCCTCTAGTTGGCGCGCCGCTCGAGCGTCACCTTGACGCCGTAGCGCGGACGCAGCGTGACCAGCGGTTGCATTTCAATCGCGATGTCCCGGCACGAGGCGGAGACGATAGCGTTGCGCGACTGATGCGAGCACCAGTTGCGCCTCGGTCAGCGCGAAGATGTTTCCGATGCACATCCGCGGGCCGCCGCCGAACGGAAAGTAGGCATAGCGAGGACGACCGCCGGCGCGATCGGCTGCGAATCGTTCCGGCTCGAACCGCTCCGGATTCTCCCAGAACGCCGGATGCCGATGCGCGTAGTACTGACTGAGCATCAGGTTCGCGCCCTTCGGAATCGGATAGCCCATGATCTCGTCGCTGTCGATCGCGGCGCGTCCGACCGCCCATACCGGCGGAAAAATCCGCATCGCTTCGTCGACCACCATCCCCGTGTAGTTCAAATTCGCGAGGTCGCTCATCGCGGGCGCGCGCCCACCGAGCACCTCGTCGAGTTCCTCATGTAGCTTGGCCTCGACCTCCGGATGCTGCGAGAGCAGGTACCAAATCCACGACAGCGCGGTGGCGGTCGTCTCATGGCCGGCGAGAATCAGCGTCAGCACCTCGTCGCGAAGCTGCTCGTTGTTCATGCCTTCGCCGGTTTCCTCGTCGCGTACCGCAAGCAGCATCGAGAGCAAGTCGCCGTAGTCGCGCCCCTCGCGCCGGCGCTCCTCGATGATGCTTAGCACCAGACTGCGCAGCTCGCGCACCGCTTTGTTGAAAGCGCAAGTTGGGCGGTGTCGGCAGCCATGGCAGCAACATCCCGAGGTCGAACTGACGCGAAGCGCTCGTTCGCGATCGTCATATTGCGTCCGATGCTGAGCCGGCGTGGCTGGTCAGATCCATCGTGAGCAACGCGCGTCCTACAATTTGTAGTGTGAGGCGCATCATCTCAGGGGTAGCATCGAAGGCCTCACCGGAGGTCGCGGCATAGGCTGCCCATCGCTCGAGCATCTCGCCCGCGCATTCGGTCATCATCGCGCCGAACGCGGCGATCTTCTGTTTATGAAACATCGGCTGCATCAATCTGCGCTGGCGCAGCCACAGCTCACCCTCGCTCGTGACCAGGCCATTGCCGAGCAGACGCGCGAGGATTTGGTAGTCGAACGACTTGGTGTAATTGCGATGGTTGTCTTGCAGCGCGTGCTTGATGCCCTCGGGATGCGCGATGGCATAGACATGCAGATTGAAAAGCCGCAGGTGCACGACGTTGCCGTACCGGCGAAAAATCTTTTCCAGGAAGACGAGGGGATCGCGCATCAGCGCCCATGCGCTGATCGGCCCGCGCGGACCCGGCGCAGTCTTCGAGCGCGGGGCGACGGGCAGCTCGCGGGGCGCGGCAGGTTGGTCGAACATTGAGGGGGTGAGACGAGGTGCCGGGGTGGAAGACATGAGAAGGGCTCCTGCGAAGTGTTCTTGATTTAGATAGACCGACCAGTCAGTCGATTATCTGTACACTGCGAATTAGATGATTCAAGGCGCGATGATGATCGGGTCCAGCGGAGCTGGTATACTTCAAATAACGGCGCCCCAAGCGGGCGCCGCTATTCTTTTCGAGGGGGCGTGAACAGATGCGAGATTACATAAACGAACCCACCAAGCACCCGAAAAATAAAGGATTTTCGACTTCAGCCATGGCCAAACGAAGTCACTACGAGGCATCGTCATTCGCAGATTCACCAATAGAAAAAGCGCAAAAAACAAACCCACTCCAACGCTCGCACCGACCGATGAAAAGTGAAAAAACAAAGCCACTTTATGTCCGAAATTGCTGCGGCTTTCGGGTTGGTGGCGAACCGATAGCCAGCGTGGAGGCCACTCCCCACTCTCATCCGTCCGTCACGCCGATCGCAAGACACAGAGCGACCGGGCGCGCCGGACACCTTCTCTCGCTCGCGAGAGAAGGGACTCAGGAGAGAGGAAGCGCAAAAAAACAAACCCACTTACTCGGCATCGCCGAGTAGTGGTCCTGAGGCTCGGCGAAGGACCTCGCGATGCTGCGACGATAGATGAAAGAGACGAAACGAAGCCAAATAGCCCCAGTAAACGCGCGGCTTTTTAAAATTGAGTTCGGAAGTTTCGCCGGATTTTAACGGGGAGGGCTTGCGTCGGTTCCGAGAATCCTTAAAGTATTATCAGATGAGCAAATCTTGGAGGTAGATGTAAAGTAGACCTGCTAATGCTCGTCGATCGCATTGCTGATGACGGCGGCGATCCGTAAGTGTCCGATATACAAAGGAATTATGTCAGTATCCATAAACTCCAAACAGACTTCTCAACGGCCCGGGATGCTCCGTGCCATCATCATCGCGGCTGTCGCCGCTTTCGCACTCGGCGCACTCAGCGCCTTCGTCAGCAAGGTCGCCTGGTCCAATCCGAATGCCCCGGTGGCGACCTCCGGCTCAGCGCCGATGAGCATGTAACCTAACGCGCGAGGCTTACCTTCCTCGCGAGCGCGAGGTATAACGCGTATTGCGGATCGCTGGTCGTCGTCCGCTTCATCTGGAAGGATCATCCTCGTGACCTCATACGGCTACCGCAATGTCCTGAGCGCGTTCCTCGCGGTCATCGCGCTGGCAACCTATGCCACCGTTGCGTCGGCGTTCCCTTGGGACATCGATATGTATCGCGGCGCGACCGTGCGCCCGCTAACCGAGGCGCCGCGCGTGATGCCCGACGGTACGATGCCGACCACGGGTGGTGAGGCGCCGATGACGCGCGAACAGATGACCGCGGGCGAGCACAATCCGCTTCAGCCGACGCCCGACGACCTCGCGGCGGGCAAGGCGCTGTATGCCACCAACTGCGCGCCATGCCATGGCGATAGCGGACGCGGCGATGGTCCCGTCGTCCATCTGCTGAAGACGCCGCCAAAGGACCTTGTCACCGGCGTCAGCAAGGATCTGCCCGATGGGTACCTCTACGGCACCATCCGCGACGGTGGTATCGCGATGCCGTCTTATGCCGATGCGATGTCGATCCATGAGCGCTGGCAGGTGGTGATGTTCGTCCGCTCCCTGCAGCATCCGGGCGTCGCCAGCAAGTAGGCCGTAGCGCTCCAGTCCCGCTCCGATTAAATCGTTCATTCTGAAATAACAGATTCTGTCGACGGAGGCGTCCGCCGACAGGTATCCTGATTTGGTCGCGGTGAACCTTATCTAATTCGGTCGGCGGTGGAATATTTTGCTTTTTTTGTGTAGCCGTCCGGGTGCTATTGGCGTATAGGGGTGGGGGTATAAGTTTGTGCTCCGATTTGGAGGATGCTGTTGGAGGACAGTGGCTCATCAGATGCGTGTCGGAACGCCAATCGCCGGTGTAGTGCTGGCCGCGATATTCGCAGCACTCTTTCCATCGCATGCGCAGGCGCAGAGCGGACTCAACGCGGGTCAACTGGTGGAAATCGCGATCGAAACGAATCCCCAGATTCATTCGATGCGAGCTCAATGGGAGGCCGCGCAGCATCAGGTACTGCAAAACTACGCGCCGGCGGACCCAGTCTTTACCTATTCCAATGTCGATGCTTCCCACGGTTTGTTGAACCATGCCGCCACCCATTCTCATGCGCTCAGCGAAAACTTCCAGTTCCCGGGCAAGGCATTGCTGCAGGCGGAACAGGCGAAACGGACCGCGACCATCGCGCGCTTCGCTTATGAAGCGGCGATTCGCGACCTGCGCGCGGCAGTTGAAACCGGCTACTACCAGGTGTTGCTCGATCAAGCATTGATCGATGTGAACGCCCGCAATATTGAAAGTCTCAAGCAGGTTCTAAAGGTCACTGAAACCGCCTATTCAGGGGGGCAGGCGGCGCAGACCGACTTTATCACCGCCGAAGTCACCCTCGCGCAGACGCAGCTCCAGCAGCGGCAATATCAGGTCAATCGGGCCAACGATGAGACCACGCTTAATCAGTTGCTCTATCGCGATCCCGACAATCCGCTCAACCTCGATCGTACCATTCATCTTGATCGGATAAAGCTACAGCTCGATACCGCGGTCGATATGGCCTTCCACACGCGCCAGGAAATCCTTGAGGCCGCGCTCAACGAGCGCAATCAAAACACCGCGCTGGAACTGGCCAAGTTCGAATACATACCGGACTATCAGGTCGGGTACAGCTACGATCAGTTTCTGCAGAGCGGGGCGCAGCCGTTGCCCAACGTCACGCATGGGCAGACCTTATCCTTCGGGTTTAATGTGCCGATATTTTTCTGGATTCATCAGCGCGAAGACGTGAAGTCCGCGGAATATTCGCTGCAGGCGGCACGCTCGAACCTGAAGCTGATTCGCAGCCAGACCGCGGCAACGGTGACGCAGCTCTTTCGCTCGACCCAGTTCGCCTATGACTCGGCGCAACTTTATAAGGAGTCGTTAATTCCGCTGGCGAACCAGGATTTCCGAGTCGCATTGACTGCATACCAGTCGCAGAAGATCGACTTCCTGACCTTGTCGGCGGCGCTGCAATCCAGCTATGCGACCCGCATCGGATACCTGCAGGCCGGCAATCAGTTTCTGGCGGGACAAGTAGGGTTGGAACAGGCGATCGGGGCGCCATTGCCACAATGATGAAGCTCAGATTCATAGTCGCGCTCGCGAGCTGGGCACTGCTGATACTTTCCCTCGCCGGATGCCATAACGAAGCGTCCCATGTCGCTGCGCCCGAGCCGATGCCGGCGGTAGCTCCACAACTGGTGCAGGACGATGGACACGAATATCTGCTGCTGAAACAGAGCGACGTCCCAGGTATGACGTTCGCGCAGGTCAACGACGTCGCGCTGCCCGGTATCCTCGAGACCACCGGACAGATCACATTCGACGACCAGAAGGTCGCGACGATTGTTTCGCGGGTGCAGGGCCGTATCGAGGATGTCCACGTCTCGCTGTGGGATAACGTGGTACGACGCGAGCCGATCGTGAAGCTCTACAGCCCCGACTTCATGACCGCGGAGGCGGAGTATCTGCAGGCGCTGACGACGGCGAGCCTTAGTAAGGATAGTAACATCGACGGGACCCGCGATCTCGCGGCCTCGATGGCGACCGCGGCCAAACGCAAACTCGAGCTGTTGGGGATGGAAGACTCCGACATCGCCGCGCTCAGGGCGCCGTCGCCGACCATCTGGATGCGCGCGCCGATCGCAGGCACGGTGGTGCAGAACCAGGCGGTGCGCGGCTCGGCAGTCAATCCCGGCGATGTGCTGTACATGCTTGGGACGCTGGAGCCGGTGTGGATCACCGCCGACATTTTCGAGGTCGACGTCCCGCGCGTCCACGTCGGGCAGGAGCTGGAGGCAGTCACCACCTCATTCCCCGACGAAGTGTTCGAGGGCGCCATCTCGCGGGTCAGTCCCGACGTTGATCCGGATTCGCACACGGTGCAAATCCGATGCGAGGTGCATAATCCCGGCCTCAAGCTCAAGCCGCAAATGCTTGCGCGGATCAAAATCATCACCGGCAACGGCAGCGCGCTGGTGGTCCCGCAGGAAGCACTGGTCTTTGATACCAACAAATATTACGCGTTCGTCGATGTCGGCAATGACCGGCTCGAACGCCGTGCGGTTTCGATATCGTCGTGGACGCAAGAGGGCTTTGTTCGCGTGGTCGGGGGACTCAAGGGCGGAGATCGTGTGGTCGACGGCGAATCGCTCCAGGTCAGTGCGCTGTGGCATCAGGCGCACGGCGAGGGCGCCTAGTTAGGCGACTAGTTTAAATGATTCAGGCCTTGATGACGCTCGCCTTGCGCGAGCGAGTTGTGGTGCTAGGTGTAGCTGTCCTGCTGGTTCTGGCAGGGGTGTATGCCTTCCACGAACTCGACATCGAGGCCTATCCCGATCCGGTTCAGCCCATGACCGAGGTGCTGACACTACCGAACGGGCTAAGCGCCGAGGAAGTCGAGAAGCTCGTCACGGTGCCGACCGAATATGGCATGAGTGGCATGCTTCATCTCACTTCGATGGAGTCCATCTCCTTGTATGGCCTATCGGATGTGCGGCTCTACTTCGATTGGGATAGCGACTACGAGTTCGATCGCGTTCAAACCATCAATCAGCTGCAATTTGTCACTTTGCCCCAAGGCATACAACCAGGACTTTCACCTGAGAATCCGATCGGAGAAATCTATCGTTACACGGTCCAGGGTGCTGACCATGATCTGATTAAGGAGAAGCAGGTCGAGGATTGGATTTGCGAAAAGCAATACAAGACGGTGCCGGGCGTGCTCGACGTTGATGGCTTCGGCGGTCTAACCAAAGAATACCACGTCGAACTCGATCCGGAGAAGCTGATTCACTATAACATTCCGCTCGCGCAAGTAATCTCCGCGATCCAGAACTCCAACACTAACTCCGGCGGTAACTATTTGAATGTAGGCGAGCAAGCCTTCGATGTGCGCGGGCTAGGTCTTATCCATTCGCTGGATGATATCCGCAACGTCGTGCTTGCAACTAACAACTCCACCCCGATCAGAATTGCGAACGTCGGTGATGTTGGAATCGGCTGGACGCCGCGCCTCGGAATCGTCGGGATGAATTATCAGGACGAGGTGGTCGAGGGGATCGTCTTGATGCGCAAGGGTGGCAACACGCTGGAGACGCTCAAGCGGGTGCAAGCGAAAACCGTCGAGCTCAACACTACCGGCATGCTGCCTAAGGGCTACAAGGTCGTCCCGTACTACGACCGCACCCAACTGGTCCATACCACCCTGCATACGGTGCTGGAAAATCTGCTACTCGGGATGGTGCTGGTCTTTCTGGTGCTGATCTTCTTCCTGGGCAACCTGCGCACCGCGATCATTGCCGCAATCAACATTCCACTCGCGATGCTCGGCGCCTTCATTCTGCTCTATCTGACCGGCACGCCCGCGAATCTGCTTTCGCTCGGCGCAGTCGACTTCGGCATCATCATCGATTCCACCGTGATCGTGATGGAGAACATCTACCGCCATCTCACTACCAACGAGTTACCAAGTGAGAGCACGTTTGACTGCATCCGCCGCGCTTCCGTCGAAGTAGGCGGACCGATGTTCTATTCAACCCTGATCTTCCTGGTCGCGTTCCTGCCCTTATTCACGATGAAAGGAGTCGAAGGGGCGATCTTCTCACCGATGTCGCATACCTATGCGTATGCACTCACGATCGCGATCGTCCTGGCGGTAATGCTTTCGCCGGTCCTGAGTTCCTTCCTGCTCCGTAAAGGAATGAAGGAGACACAGAATTTCATCTGGGAGGCGTTTCACAACTTCTATCACAACCTGTTTGTGGAAGTTCTGCGTTTCCCCCGGCTAACCTTGGTGATCATTGTCGTGATTATGGCTGCGGGATTGTCATTCTTTCCCCGCCTCGGCGGCGAGTTTCTGCCCAAGCTCGAAGAAGGCAACATCTGGGCACACGCCATAATGCCGACCACCATTTCGCTTGACCATGGCGCCAAGCTGGTCAACCAGATGCGCAACGTCTTTCTTTCGTTCCCCGAGGTAAGCAACGTCGTTTCGCAGCTCGGCCGCCCTGACGACGGAACCGAGACGACCAGCTTCTTTAGTATAGAGTTCTCAGTCGATCTGAAACCCGATGCGCAATGGCCGGCCGGCGTAACTAAACCGTCGCTGGTCTCTGAGATTGACAGCAAGCTTCGCCGCCGGTTCCCAGGGGTAAGTTTCTCCTATTCGCAGAACATTGAAGACAACATCGACGAAGCTCTATCGGGAGTAAAAGCGGGATCCAATGCGGTCAAAGTCTTTGGATACGATCTCGATACCGATGAGTCGCTGGCCAATCGGATCGCGGAAATCCTAAAGACGGTGCGCGGCGTTACCGACGTGTTCGTCTTTCGCTCGCTCGGCCAACCTAACATCGTGGTCCAACCAGACCGGCTCGCGGCTTCTCGTTATGGACTCAACACCGGCGACGTCTCCGCCATCGTGCAAGCGGCGATCGGCGGCCAGACGGCCACCCAGGTGCTCGAAGGCGATATGAGCTTCCCGCTGGTGGTGAGATGGCAGCCGCAATATCGGCAGAGCATCGACGCGATGAAGAACATCCGAGTCAACGTGCCGACCGGTGGCAATGTCCCGCTCGGGCAAATCGCCCACGTTGATGCGCAAAGTGGCGCCGCGTTCATCTATCGCGGTGATCTGCAGAGGTACGTGCCGGTGCGCTTCTCCGTGTCGGGCCGTGACCTCGAGGGCGCGGTCGCGGAAGCCAAGTCTCGCGTCGCCAGCCAAATCCAGGTGCCTGAAGGCACCCATTTGGCGTGGGTGGGCGAGTATGGGGAGTTACAAGCCGCCAATCACCGGCTGATGATCGTCATACCGCTGGCCCTGCTCATCATCATGGGAATCCTGTATGGCGCCACTGTATCGATCGTCAACACGCTGATCCTGATGGCGCAAATCCCGCTCGCTTGTATGGGCGGAGTACTCGCCCTGGTCATAACAGGAACTCCCTTCAGCGTTTCGGCCGCGGTTGGGTTTGTCTCCATCTTCGCGATCGCAATCATGGATGGCATCCTGTTGAACTTTTACATCCATGAGCTTTACGAACAGGGACATTCGGTGCTCGAGTCGATCGTCATGGGCGCCGATCGGCGGTTCCGTGCGCTGATGATGACGGCGCTGGTCGACGGCCTGGGACTTCTGCCTGCGGCCCTCTCCACCCGTATCGGTGCGCAGACCCAGCGTCCGCTCGCGATCGTTGTAATCGGCGGCGCGGTTTCGATAGCTCTCCTCACCCGAGTCTTTCAGCCGACGCTGATGTACGTCCTGCATCGATATATCGGCTTGCTGGACAACAACGAGCGGTTCGGCAATGGCAACCCGCCACTGCCGCCCGATACTCCCATATCGCCGCTGCCGTCCGCCGGTAGAGTTTCGTAGGCCCTCCGTTCGCGACTCGATCTATCGACCTAACCCCCCGGCCCCTTCCCTTGAGGGAAGGGGAGAAGAGAGTCCTTCTTTGCTGTTCCCCTTCCCTCAAGGGAAGGGGTTAGGGGTTAGGTCTTCTTCCGTGCTACACGGGGCGCTGGAGGTGTCCGCTCATGGAGTTCACCACTTTGGCCGCAGGTTTCGGTCTGCTCGAGGCGCCGCGCGTCGATGAGCAGGATCGGCTCTACTTCAGCGACGTTCCCAATGGCGGCGTGTATTGCCTCAACCCCAACGGCAAGGTCGATACCGTCGTGCCCAAGCGCAAAGGTGTCGGCGGCATGATGTTCAACGAAGGCGGCGGCATCGTGATGACAGGCCGCGGGCTGATCCTGTTCGATGAGAAGACCGGCAACAGCCGCGGCATCTTCACCGAATGGGAGGGGAAGTCGTGCAGCTTCAACGACCTCACCACCAACGATAACGGCAGCGTCTACACCGGGCAGATCAATTTCGATCCGCTCAGCAACAACAAGCCGATTCCCGGCAGTCTCTTTCGCGTTGATCCGCCGAACAAAGTGACGAAGCTATGGGACGGTATCGAGGTGACGAACGGGATGGGGCTGAGTCCCGATCGCAAGCACCTCTATCACTCCGACTCGCCCACGGGCGCGGTGTGGGTATACGACGTAACTGCCGATGGAGGCGTCAAGGATCGGCGCATCTTCGCGAAGCTTCCCGAGGGATGGCCCGATGGAATGGCCGTCGATGCGGAAGGCGGGATCTGGGTTGCGGCGGTGCGCGTCGGCGAGGTGGTGCATTTCGACAAGAGCGCGACGATCAAGAAGCGCATCAAGTTGCCGGCGAAGATGGTGACCAGCCTCGTCTTCGGCGGCCGCGACATGCAGGACCTCTATATCGTCACCGCGGACAATACGGAGAATGCCGATCGCAAAGGGACGGTGTTCAAGACTCGCGCGGATGTGCCGGGACTGAAGGTGCCGAAGGCCAAGTTCTAGGGAAGGTCCCTCTCCCGCGGCTGAGCTTGCGAAGTCGCAAGTTGGGAGAGGTCGAAATCGAACGTGCTGAGCACGTGATTTCGGGTGAGAGCCGGCGCGCCGCCAGAGTCCGAAATCAAGATGGCGACGAGTCCCCCCCAAGGTCTCGTCGCCAATCCATCTCCCCGCCCGTCGGCCGTTCCCCCTTGCCCCTTTACCCCCCTTACCGTGCGTGAGGTCCCGCCAAGGCTCGCGCAGCTGCTTCTCTCTTTATCCGACCGTCTGACGAATTGATGCGAAAGCTAGAATCGTGCCGAAGCGAAATCGAGGAATTCCCTTGTGAGCATTGCGCGATCTGTATCCTGAATCTGCTCCCACCGCATCAAAATGCTTCCAATGGGAACAATTTGGATACAGCCGGCCATCCTCACGATACGAGGTCGGCGTTCTTGGCCGATGGCGCGTGGCTCTCGAGCTTCTCCTCCTCCGATACGGCCAGCGTTGTGCTCGCGGCAATCGTCAGGATGAAAGCCGCCACGCGCATCGCAGCGGCGATGGGATCGCTGGGCAGCCGCTCGCCGAAGGCAATCATTCCGCCGAGGATCGGAACCAGATTCGACAATGCCGACGAGAGAGGCATCGTGATGATCCCGCGCGCCTGATGGAACGAGTTCTGAAGCATCACCATCCCGATGAGGTTCGCGATCATCATTGTGTAGAGCCACGGATTGGCCGCCATCCGTAGCGCGAGGCCCGCGCCGCCCGCCTCGAACGCATCGGTCATCGCCTTGGTGTAGAGACTGGCGAGGCCGAACGCGATTCCTGAACCGATCGCCTGCGCGATGCCGCCGCGCGCCAGTCGCGGCCGCATGAACGATGCTGCCGCGACGATCGCCAGCGCAGCGGTTAATCCTATAAGCACGCGATCGCTCATCGCGCCCTGCGACGCGCCTCCGGAAAGCGAGAGCGCGAGCAGGATCATGCCGACCACGATGGCGATGATGCCGGCCCACTCGGCGGCTCGCGCGCGCTCGCCCAGAACGACCACCGAGAAGATCACGAACAGCGCGATGCCGCCCTGCATCATCACCGCCACCATCGAGACCGGCGCTTGCGAAACAGCCGTCACAAACAAAACCCAGCCGATGGTTTGCACGCCGACGCCACCAAGCCACATCGGATCGCGAAACCACTTGAGCACACTGCGAATGATGTGCGAGCCGCGCGCCTCGGGCAGCGCCGCGGCACGGCTTCTCATCATCAGAAGACCCAGCGCCATCAGCGTGCTCGCGAGGACTGCCAGCGCGAGGTAAAGAAGCATGCGGCTAAGTTATGGGAAGGTGATAGGTCAGGCGAGTTCGCGCATCACGCCGCCCGCCATCAGCAGAAACCGGCGCCCGCCCCATTTGACGGTCCTGCCAGTGAGGCTTGCGAAGTAGATCGCCGTCATCACGAGGTCCTTGAAGGGGATCAGCAGCACGTCGGACAACGCCTGCGGCTTCTTGAGGACTTTGCCGATCATGATCGACGCCATCAGCATCCGCAGTCCGAGAATCATCGCGAGCGCATCGAACGAATGCAGCGCGAAGTGGTTGGCGACGATGTACCCCAGCGCCCAGAACGGCCCGTGAATTGCGATGGTCGCGAGGCTGAGCGGCCGCACATGGCGATAGGTGCGCGCCCAGCGCAGTTGATGATGCCAGAAATCCGAAAAGTTGTGATCCTCGCACGCGACAGTGACGATGGAACTTGACAATTCGATCTTGTAGCCGGCCTTGGAGACCTTCGAGCCGAGATGGAAGTCGTCGGCGAGGAGATCCTTGAGCGCGCGGAATCCTCCGATCGCGTCGAGCGCCTCGCGCTTCACCGCAATCGTCGCGCCGAGCGCATAGCGCATCGGCTCGAGGGCCTCGGCGAGAATCACCTGCGGCGCGAAATCGGTATTGATGAACAGCGCCTCCATCCGCGAGGCGAAACTTTCATATGCCTGTCCGCGATAGATGCAGGTCACGAGTCCAGTCTTCGGATTCTCGGTCAACTCGGCGACGACGCGCTTCAGATGATCGGGCTCGACCGATATGTCGGCGTCGCTGAGCACGAAAATGTCGGTCTTGTCCGATGCGCGCTCGGCCATCCGAATCAGCTTGGCGATTTTGCGATTCGACGATCCGGGCTCGTCGCCGACCACGACCGTCATGTTGGCGAACTGATAAGGCGCGCGCAGTGACACCGGAACATCGACGGCGCGGTCTTCATAGCTGGTGACGCCGAAGATGTATTCGACGCGTGAGTAAGCGATCTCGAGGAAGCTGATGATGTTCTCGCGCAGATGCTCGCTGACGCCGCGCAGCGGTTTCAGAATCGCGACGCGCGGCGGAATTTTCGGCAGCGCGCGCGGGGCGGAATTGCTTCGATGGGCGAACATCAGCCCAGTTACGATCGCCGCCAGGTAGTAGACGGTCGAACAGATAATTCCGCAGGCCGAGAGTGTTAAGAGCAGTTTCATCTATGCGGAAGCCTGCACGGTCGGGTTATCGCGAAGCTGATGGCGGCGCGATCTCATGGTCGAGAGGAATTGCGCGCCCTCCTTCAGCAGGCGCCTGGTTTCTTCGGCCGAGGTGGCCATCTTGCGTATCGACTTGAAGATGTACTTCGGACGGAAGTAGAAGCTGCGATAGAACTTCTCCACCGCGCCGTAGATCTCATCGTTGGTCAGCCCGGGATATTGCACCGTGCACTTCTGATAGCCGTCCTGATCGAGCAGCGGATTGACCGCGAGGAAGCCATTCTTTTCGACGTAGTCGTAAAGCTCGGTGCCCGGATATGGCGACGCGAGCGACACCTGGATGGTCTCGCAATCCATCTCGCGCGCGAACCTCATCGACTCCGCAATCGTGTCTTTGGTCTCGCCCGGCAGTCCGAGGATGAAGGTGCCATGAACCAGTATGCCGATCTCGTGGCAATCGCGAGTGAAGCGGCGCGCGCGCTCCAGCCCGACGCCCTTCTTTATGTTTTTCAGAATCTGCGCGTTGCCGGTTTCGTATCCGACCACGAACAGACGCAGTCCGCCGTCCTTCAGAATCTTGAGCGTCTCGTAATCGACATTGGCGCGCGAGTTGGTCGACCAGGTGATGCCAAGCGGCTTAAGCAACTGCGCTATCTTGCGCGCGCGCGCCGGGTCGGCGGTGAAGGTGTCGTCGTCGAAGAAGAGTTCCTTCATCTTGGGGAACTTCGCCTTCATCTGCGAGACTTCTTCATAGACGCTCTCAGGACTGCGCGTGCGATAGCTATGTCCCTGCGTCACCTGCGGCCACAGGCAGAAGGTGCACTTCGCCGGACATCCGCGGCCCGTGTACATCGAGACATATGGATACTGGCAATAGGGGCTGTTGTATTTCAGATAATCGAGGTTCTTTTCGTATACTTCGGTAACGAAGGGCAGGGCGTCCAATTCCGCGCCGGTCAGAATCGGGCGATCAGGATTATGATGAATCGATCCGCCGCGCTGATAGCTGATGCCACCGATCTGCTCCCAATTCATTCCGCGCGCGACCTCGACCATCGAATGATCGAATTCCTTGCGTCCCGCGATATCGATGGCGCTGGAAATCTTCAGCACCTCGTCGGGACGCGCGGTCGGATGGCCTCCGACGAACGCGATGATGCAATTGGGGTTCGCCGCCTTGATCGACTCGGCGGTGCGCGCGTCCATTCGCAGTGAGGGCGTCGAGGTGTGTATCACGACGAGGTCGTAGTTTTTTGCCTCATCGACGGTTTGCTGAACTGTATAATCATGCGGCGGCGCATCGAGCAGCCGCGCGCCGGGAATCAGGCCAGCCGGATAGGCGAGCCAGGTCGGATACCAGAATGACCAGACCTCGCGGGTGGCCTGATATCGCGAACCCGCGCCTCCGTCGAAATCCTCGTAGGAGGGCGGGTTGAGGAACATCGTCTTCATAAAATCCATATCTATCAACAATCTCCGGTGTCCGAATTGGGCCTGTCCGATTGGTTAGCGGACAACATTACATATCACTCCGTGTAACCGCAACATGAAGAAGATCGTAATTTAAGTTGGAAAATAAGCGTCTCCACGAAAATGCCGGAACGCCTTAAGAAGATGAAGCGTCATCCTATAAGATGCTAAACGCAGCTTATGAGGCATTTGTTGCGTGAGGAGCAGTCGGAACTTCGGTGCTGACGAAGGCCAGCCCGCCAAATAGCCCTCCCACCATCATCGCGGCGAATAGCAGCAAACCCAAAGCAATCGCGTCGTCGCGGCGCATCCCTGCCATCCCGAAGAGAAACAGGTACGCGGTTTCTCGAAGACCCAAGCCGTTGAGCGTAACCGGCAAGCTGGCGAGCACCCCCGATATCGGGACGATCAGCATAAACATCGAAAGCGGCAGATGAAGTCCCAATCCGAGCGCGAGAACATACTGCGCGAAGGCCAGCGACGCCTGCAAAATCATCGACAAGATTATCGCGGGCAAGACAGTCGCAGGGTTATGGAGGTAGGGCGCGATGATTCCGAGCGCGCGGCGCACCGGGCGTGGCGTCAGATGAATCAGCCGCGCAATCAGCGGCGAAGCGACATACGCGGCCAGCGCGACGGCGCCAACCGCGACGATCGGATCGATCACGCTCGGCGGCAGCCTTGCGCGATTCATCGTCATCGCGATGAGCGCCGCCAGCCAGAAGAGTCCCATCAAGCCGTATCCGCGATCGGCCAGTGCCGATGCTATCGCCTCGCCCATTTTGCCGTCGCGGCGCCCGAGGTAGAACGCACGCGCCGCATCACCGCCGAGGAGACCCGGCACGAACAGGTTGGTGAATACGCCGATGAAGTAATAGCGGATGAACTCCGGCAACGGCCCGCGCAGCTTCAGGATCGCAGCCAGCATTTGCCATCGCCATGCGCACATGAGCCTGGCCCAACACATAGATCGCGACCGCCGCGGCGAAGTACCACCATCGCTCGCGCGCCAGCGTGCGCAGGACCGGACGCGCATCATAGTGCCAGAGAATGAAACCTACGATTGCGACGCCGAGCCCGATTCGAATCGCGAACGCGCGATATGGATGCGCGCCCCGCGCCGGCGCTGCCGAGGTATCGTGCGACACCTCACTTGCGGGCAAGTTGCTCACCATGATTGATGATCGCGCGCTTGGTGTGCTCTACCGCGAGCAGCGTGAAGTTACCGAGCCGATCCTTCAACCGCGCCAGATCTCCGGCATCGAGTACCAGCACGATGTCGCCGGGGCGATGCCACAGGCGCATCAGGTCGCTATCCGAAGTGAAGAAATAATCGGTCGCGTCGGGCGCGTGCTCGGCGCCGAAGCGCAACTCGGTCAGCGGACCAACCAGGATCACGCGGCGGCGAGTATAAAACGGCAGCCCCTGCACATAGCGATGGTAACAAATGATTTGCGCGGTCGGCGCCCGTTCCGCGACTTGTCGACTCAGGCTCGCGTATGAGCGCATGGGCTCCGCCGCGATCCGCGCCCAGCTCGCCGCGCATAGCGCGCCCGCCAGCGTGATGACGATCAGCGACAGGCCCGCGCCGGTCAGACGCGCGGAAAATGCGACCGTGACCATCGCGCCGCCGAACAAAAGGATCCCGCCGATCGCGAACAACTCGGGCTGCACCAGCATTGGATACGGGGTGCGAAACGACGCGGCCTTCATCGCGGCGAAAATAATTCCGGCGCCCAGCAGTCCGAGCAGCGGCCCTGACTCCATCAGGATCCGCGAATCGGGCGAGCGCAGCGCGCGCGACTCATCGGGCCATGCGCACGAGACGATTCCATCGGCGAGCAAAACCGCGAGCAGAGGAAACACCGGAATGATGTATGGGACCAGTTTGCCGCTGGATGCTGAAAACGTGCCCATGATTACCATCGATCCGATCACGCAGTAACGGCGTGCCGGATTCGGCGTCATCCTGCGCCAGGTCAAAAACGGCACCAGCATCGACCACGGCAACAGACCGGCGAGGATCACCGGCACATAGAAGTAGAACGGCTCGCCATGACTGAATGACGAATCGAAAAATCGCCGGACATGCTCACCGACAAAATAGAAGTCGACGAAGCCCGGCTCGCGAATGCTGATCGCGATGAACCATGGCGCGACGATCGTCACAATCACCGCGCTGCCCGCGATCGCATGAAAGCGGCGCATCGAACCATGTAGCGCGCGCTCCCAGCATAGAAAAATCAGTATCGTCAACGCCGGCAGCGCGATGCCGACCGGTCCTTTGGTCAGCGTCGCGAAGGCCATTGCGACATATGCGATCCAGCACCAGACACCGCCTTCCTGAAAATGCAGGAACAGCGCGAAAATCGCGATGGTCGTGAGCGCCGACAGCAGCAGGTCGGTGGTGAGTACTTGCGCCATCACTGCATAGAGCGGCGCGGTCGCGAGGATCGCCGCGGCCATCACCGCGCGACGCCGCCCCATCACGCGAGCGGCGAAGACGAACGTCGCGAGCACGCCCAGCATCGCTGCCATCGCGGGAATCGCGCGCGCCGCGAATTCATTGATCCCGAAGACGCGATAGGAAAACGTCGTGAGCCAATACAGCAGCGGAGGCTTCTCGACATAGGCGACGTAGTTGAGATGCGGCACGATATAGTCGCGCAGTTCGAGCATCTCGCGCGCGATCTCGCCATAGCGCGCCTCATCGGGCTCCCAGAATCCATACGCCCCGAGATGAAAGAAGAAAGTCAGACCCGCGATGATGAAGACGCCGAGCGCGGCAAGGATTTCGAACAAGGGCCATCCAGCGGCCGCGCGAGTCGTATCGATACTCTCGCGAAGTTCGCTGCGCGCCGCGCTCGATGCCTCCTCAGCCACGATGCAGAACTCTACCTGGCAACGATCTAACGCGAAATCGCATCGCTCTAGTCACCGCCTTCCGGCTGGTAGATGCGAATACGTTGCGCTTCGACGATCCACAATTTTCCTTCGAGAGAGTCTTGGGTAAGAGCGCTTGCGAGCGTCCGCATCGCAGCTAAGAGGCTCGCGATGGTTCGGGTCACGCGAAAGCCGCACCAAGGCAATTCCCGGGTACTTCGACGGTTCGTAGCGAAAGGGATTTCCGAAGTCGAGATCAAGTGTGATTAGTGCTCTCCCCTCAGTTCGGCAGATTTCAATCAGTTTGTGATCGGCGGTCGAGCCGAGTTTTTGGAGAAGAACAGTAGAAACGTCGTGCCCGGCCTCACGGAGAATTTCTGCCCCGCGAGAACCCAGATTCTCGTCGAGTTTGAGCTTCATCCCCGCTCGCGGGTCGGGATTTCGACATAGCGCTCGCGGGACATTTCGGCTCCGTACGCGATGCAAGCACTGATATCGGCATCAACAAGGCCGGGATATTCCTCGAGGATTTCGTTGCGCGACATTCCGCTCGCAAGAAGATCCAAAATGAGTGAGACCCAGATTCGATGGCCACGTATGCAAGGTTTTCCGAAACAGATTTCAGGATCGATGGAGATTCGCGCAAGCAGCGAATTCCGCGTTAAGCGACTCGCACCGTTTCTGGTCCGTTTGGTTCTTGCAGCCACAGCGCGATCACGATAGCACAACTGCCCGGCCACGTTCCGCTCAAATCTAGTAGCCCGAGGCGCCGCCGCCTTTGCGAGGATCGAACGCGCCGTGAAGATTGCCGGGCGCGATGGTGATCGCGTTGACCGCGCCCAGGTTGGGAATGACGCGCAGATGATAGTGCATCTGATCGAGCGCATCGCGCGTGGTTTGCGGCACCTTCTCCTCGATTACCACTACATCCGGATTGGCCTGCTCATGCAGGCGCGGGGTCGCGACCGCATCTTCAGCGGAGCTATGAAAATCCAGCACATCGAGCGCGACCTGCAGCACTCCGCTGATAATCGTCGGACCACCGGAGCCTCCCGCGGTCAGCACCGGTTTGTCCTGCTTGACCACAATGATCGGCGTCATGCTCGAAAGCGGCCGCTTGCCGGGCGCGATCGAATTCGCGTCGGTGCCCACCAGCTTGTAGGCATTTGCTACGCCGGGAGCAACCGAGAAGTCGTCCATCTCGTCGTTGAGGATGATGCCGAGTTTCGGCACCGTCATCTTCGCGCCGAAGACCGTATTGATGGTGGTAGTGATGTCGACGACGTTGCCCGCCTCATCGACCACGCACAGATTGGAGGTGCCGTGGTCGTGCGCCTCGGCGGCCATTGCGGCAGGATCCTTCTGATGAAGCGCGCGCTCGCGCGCCTCGTTGATATGATTCGGGGAGAGCAGCACATCGAGCGGCACATGCACGTAGACCGGGTCGGCATATAGCGAGCGGTCCTCAAATCCCTGCCGCATCACTTCAATCAGGCGCGCGAGATACGGTGGGGAATTGAGGCCGAGGCCGGGAAGATGGCCGGGCTCGAGCATCCCGAGCATTTCAAGCACCACGCCGCCGGACGAAGGCGGCGGCATCGCATACACCACCATGCCGTTGTAGGCGCGATGCAGCGGGTCTCGCCAAACAGGCTGATAATCGGTCAAATCGTCGGCGGTGAGAATGCCGCCATGGTCGGCGAGAAAGGAAACCAGTTCCTTGCCGATCGGCCCATCGTAAAATTTCGCCAACGGCGTGTTGCCGAGATGCTCGATAGTGTCGGCGAGCTTCTTCTCGTAAATCTTTTCACCCGCCGCGGGTGCGCTGCCGTCTTCCTTCAGGAAAACTTCCTTGAGGCCCGGATCTGCTGCGAGCATCGAGGCGCCGGATTTTATCTCGCCCGCGAGATGGTCGCTGACCGGAAAGCCGTCGCGCGCGAGTTTGATCGCCGGCGCGGCGACCTGCTGAAACTTCATGGTGCCGAAGCGCTTCAGCGCCGCATCGATGCCGGCGATTTCGCCGGGCACTCCTACTGCGAGCGGCCCAACCTTCGCGAGTTCCTCGTTGGGCTTGCCGTCGCGGTAGTACATGTCGGCGCTCGCCGCGTGCGGCGCGGCTTCGCGATAGTCGAGGGCGTAGAATTTTCCTTCCTTCGCGAGATAGATGAGCATGAAGCCGCCGCCGCCGATTCCGCATGAGGCGGGATTGGTAACGCCGACCGCGAGCGCGGTCGCAGTGGCGGCATCGATCGCGTTGCCGCCCTGCTTCAGGATCGCGAGTCCCGCTTCAGAAGCGAGCGCGCTCTCCGATACGACCATCGCGTTGTGCGCCGATTCCGAATGTGCGGGCGTCGCATGCGCGAGCAGAGGAAGCGCTGCGAGGACAAGCAGAAGTAGCGCCCGTCTGAAGATGCGGGGAATTTCGGCCACCGTCTGTACCTAACAGCCGTGAGAGGGATTGGAAAGTAGGCGCGCCGGCGGAATTTTCCGTTTGGCATCGCGATCGAGTGATGCTTTGATCGGGTGACCGTCGACGCGCTGGAGGAAACGATGGATTTCACCGACATCCTTTATGACAAGAGCGATCGAATCGCGACCGTAACCATGAACCGGCCCGACAAAATGAACGCCTGGACCGGCAGAATGGGCCTCGAGATGCGTCAAGCCATGCTCGATGCCGACCGCGATGACAACGTCGGCGCGATCATCGTCACCGGCGCTGGCCGAGCTTATTGCGCGGGCGCCGATATGGGCGGCCTCAGCGAAATCTCGCAGGGACGCGCCAGCGCGGGCACTGCGTTCCAGGCCCCGCAGGACGATCTGCCGGCCGGCACGCGCCCCGACTATCGCACCCAGTACTCATGGATCATGGCGCTGAAGAAACCCGTCATCGGCGCAATCAACGGCGCCTGCGTAGGGATGGGGTTCACTCTTTCCCTGTATCAGGACATTCGGATCGCGTCGGACAAGGCGCGCATGGGACTCATTTTCACCCAGCGCGGATTGGCAATCGAACACGGCTCCAGCTGGATGCTGCCGCGCATCATCGGCGCGACGCGCGCGATGGAACTTGCCGTCACCGGCCGCCTGGTTGATGCGCAGGAGGCGCTCGCGATCGGGCTAGTCAATCGCGTCGTCCCGCACGACAAGCTGATGGAGACCGCGCGCGAGGTCGCGAGCCATATCGCAAACAAATGCTCTCCGCTCGGTGTGGCGCAAGCGAAGAAGATGGTTTGGGAGCATCTTTTCACGGATCTCGGAACCGCGATCAAGGAAAATGACGCCGCGATGCAGATGATGACGAAGTCGGAGGATTTCAAGGAAGGCGTGAAGGCGTTCATCGAGAAGCGCTCACCACGCTTTATAGGAAAATGATCCGATATGAAGGTGGCGCACCGCGACCCTCGGGCGCGGACGCCCTCCGGCCCTCACCCGCTTGACGACATGCTACGCATGATCGTCAAGCGACCTCTCCCAGTTTGCGCGTGGCGACTTTGTCGCACGCGCGGGAGAGGCGACCTACTTGTCGAGGGGATGCTTGAACTTGCGATCCGGATGACGAATCGTCAGCACCGGGCAATGCGCTTTCTGCACCACGCGCTCGGCGACACTGCCCATCAGCACGTGCGCGATGCCGGTGCGCCCGTGGGTGCCCATCACGATCAGGTCGGCGTTTTCGGAGCGCGCCGCGTGAATGATTTCGAGGAACGGCGAGCCGACTTTCAGCATCGAGCGCGCCTTGAGGCCGCCGTCGCGCAGACGATTGACGATTTTGTCGAGTTCCTTCTGCGCCATCATCCGCTGCTCTTCGGCGATTCTCGTCATCGCACCGACGTCCATCACCGGGCCGATTTCCGGCGAGACCATCACCGGCGGCAGCGCCTGGTCGACGTGGAGCATGATAATCTCGCGCCGAAGCGCCGCGCGATCTCTTCGGCATACGCCGAGCGCGAGAGTGGAGTCTTCGGAGAAGTCAGTCGCAGCAACGATCTTGGTGAAGTTGGCCACGTCTCGACGATAGCGTTGCCGCATCCTATGTGGCAAGCGCAACTCGCGACCGCCGGGTGCGCCGGGCAAATCGATGCATGCAGCCTCGACCAGCAGGTGCACGAGGCATTAGAATTGTTGCGAGGTTTTTTCGCGAATGGCAAAGCGGGCGGCTATAGGCATTGCGGATTTCGAGCGCGCGATCGACGAGTTTTTCGACGAAATGCTGATCTCGCGATGGCGTCGTGCGCAGATCCCGGCTGAATTCGAAAATGCGCAAATCGTGGATCATCCCGGACCGCTACGAAGTGCGTATCGCGGCGCCTCACGTCGATCCCGAGCGGATCGAAATCGACGTCGCGGGACAGCGCCTCAGCGTGCGCGCGCCCGTCGGCTCCGAAGGAATTTTCGAGACTGCCTATTCGTTCGCGGTGCCGATCGAGGCCGAAGCGGTAGAGGCGCAATGGAGCGATCACATGCTGATCGTCATCGTGCCGAAACAGAAGCCCAAACGCATCAAAGTGAACAACTGAACCGCGGCGCATCCGCCGTCGGGTGAGATCCTGCTATGCCTGAAAACGCCGATCACGGAGAACCGCGCAATCCGCCTGAAACTGTAGCGGTTGAGTTGAAGCCCGCGCCTGCGCAGACCGAATTGACGCCCTCGGAGTTGCGTGCCGCGCCTCCGCTGAGTTCCGATGAGCTGGTGGCCGCGTCGCGCAATGGTGCAGGCGCGGAACTGCTCGGACACGGACGCGCCTTCGATGCGATCCGGATGGCGGTCGGTATCGGCGGTCCCGGATACAACGTCTTCGTGTCGGGGGCGCGCTCGCGCGAGGAACGCGAGTCCATCATGAAGCTCCTCGCGGAGAAGGCTGCGACGATGCCCACTCCCGGCGACTGGGTCTACGTGCACAACTTCCGCACTCCCGAGGCGCCCTGCGCGCTGTATCTGAAACCGGGCGAGGGTCCAAAGCTGCGCGATCGGATGAAGGAGTTGATCCATTCGATCATCGAGCAGCTGCCGAAGGCATTTCGGCGCGAGGATTTCGACCAGGAGCGCACTGCGCTGCGCGACAAGTACAACAAGCGCGCGCAGGAACTCTTCGGCGGCCTGGAACAGAAGGCGCGCGAGAAAGGCTTCGCGATTCAGACCACTCCCAACGGCCAGGTGATTTTTCTTCCGCTCATCGAAGGCAAGATGCCCGAGTCGCCGGAAGCGCTGAACAAGGCGATGCAAGAGAAGACCGACGAGCAACGCGAGCAACTCGGCAAGGCGCAGGTCGAACTGCAGGAGGAATTCGGCAGCGTCGTGCTCAAGCAGCAGGAGCTGATGCGCGAGCTGATCGACGACATCCGCACGATCGAGCGCTCGTTTGCGGCGCGTCTGGTCAATCCTCTGATCGCGGAAATCAAGGCGCAGTTCGAAAATCCCGCGGTCGCCGCTTACCTCGATCATGTCACCGAGCACATCCTCGACAACCTCGATCGCTTTCGCGAGACCGACAAGCAACCTGGCATGCCCGGCATGCCGCAGCAGCCCGACGACGGACAGCGATGGTTTGAGTATTCGGTCAATGTGATGGTCGACAACTCGGAGACCAAAGGCGCGCCGGTGGTGAATGAAGACGCGCCGACGTACCGCAACCTGTTCGGCACCATCGAGCGCTGGATCGATCCCCTCGGGCGTGCAGGCACCAACTTCACCCGCATTATCGGCGGCTCGTATATGAAATCGCACGGCGGCTTCCTCGTGCTCGATATGGAAGATGCCGCGATCGAACCGGGCGTATGGAAAGCGCTGAAGCGCAGCCTCAAATCGGGTCGGGTGACGGTCGAGACCTTCGAGCCGTTCCCGTTTTTCGCGGTGAGCGGACTGCGGCCCGAATCGATCGAGGTGCGCAACAAGATCCTGGTGCTGGGCGGGCCCATATCTCTACAACTTGTTATATTTCTACGACACCGATTTTCCCGAGCTGTTCAAGGTCAAGGCGGAGATTCGGCCGGTCGTCAGCGCCGACAAAACCGCCACCGCAAAGTATGCCTCGCGAGTCGGCGAGCTGGTGCGGCGCGAGAACCTGCCTCCATTCGAGGGCGAGGCGCTGGCGAGAATCGTCCAGTTCGGCATGCGGCTGGCGGGCGATCGCACCCGCATGCTCGCGACGATGGAGCCGATCGACGATCTCGCGCGTGAGTCGGCGTACTTCGCGCAAAGCGAGGGCGCCCGCAGCGTAGCGGCGGCTCACGTCGAGCGCGCGCTGCGCGAACGGATGCTGCGGCTCAACTACATCGAAGAGGAGATTCGCCGCCTGATCGCGAACGGGACGCTGATCGTACATCTTGACGGAAAATCCACCGGACAGATCAACGGCCTCGCCGTGCTCGATGTCGGCGGCTATGCGTTCGGCCGGCCCTCGCGCATCACCGCGACCGTCGCGCTGGGACAGGCCGGGCTGATCAATATCGAACGCGAGGCGCGGCTGTCCGGATCGACGCATGACAAGGGCGTTGCGATCCTCAGCGGATTTTTGCGCAATCGCTTCGGACAGACGCATCCGGTCGCGATGACCGCGAGCATCTGCTTCGAGCAATCGTACTCGGGCATCGACGGCGACAGCGCGAGTTCGACCGAGATCTACGCGCTGCTGTCGGCGCTGAGCGGAGTGCCGATTCGCCAGGAGTTGGCCGTCACCGGTTCGGTCGATCAGTACGGCGATGTGCAGGCGATCGGCGGCGCCAATGAGAAAATCGAGGGCTACTATCGCGTGTGCAAAGCGGTTGGGCTCACCGGATCGCAGGGCGTGCTGGTCCCGCGCGCCAACATCGCCAACCTGATGCTCGATCCCGAGACCGTCGATGCGGTTGCGCGCGGCACGTTCCACATTTATCCGGTGGATAGCATCGATCGCGGCATCGAGTTGCTCACCGGCGTGCGCGCGGGAAGCCTCGATGAGCCCGGCACCATCAATTACCTGGTCGATCAGCGCCTGCAGAAAATCGCCAAGACGCTGCACGATCGAGGCGATCGCGAAACTCGCATCGTGCACGACAATCCACCCACGCCGCCGCCCGCGAAGCCGCCTCAGCCGCCAGAGCCGCCGCGTTGAACGCGCGTCATTTCCCGCGCCGCGAACATTTCCGCTAGAGTCCTCGCGATGCCGATCGACTTGCGCCTCGACCCCAGCGAGGTCTCGCTGCTCAACGACCTCTATGAATTTACGGTCGCGGCAGCTTTTTTCGAGCGCGCGATGACCGGGGTCGCGTCGTTCGAGGTTACCGTGCGGCGCTTTCCATCCAACCGCGGTTACATGATTGCCGCCGGACTTCAGCGCGTGCTCGAGATCCTCGAGGATTTTCATTTCGATCCGTCGGCGATCGCGCACCTCGAATCGTTGCAGCTATTCAAGTCCGAATTTCTCGATCATTTGGCGCAGTTGCGTTTCACCGGCTCGGTGCGTGCGATTCCCGATGGCAGCGTGTTCTTCGCGGGTGAGCCGGTGATGGAGGTGCGCGCGCCGCTCATCGAAGGGCAACTGCTCGAGCCGCTCATCCTCAATCAACTCGGGTTCGCATCGCTCACTGCGACCAAGGCGGCGCGATGCTTCAGCGTTGCATCGTCGCGTCGGCTGGTGGAATTCGGGCTGCGGCGCGGACAGGGCGCTGATGCGACGCTAATCGCGGCCCGATCGAGCTACCTCGCGGGCTTTAGCGGGACCTCGAACCTGCTGGCGGGCAAGCGTTATGGCATGCCGGTATTCGGCACGATGAGTCACAGCTTCATCATGGCGCATGAGAGCGAGCGCGAGGCGTTCGAGGATTTCGCGCGCAGCTTTCCGAAACTTAACACGATGCTGGTCGACACTTACGACACGGCGCAGGGCGTGAAGAACGTCGCGGAACTCGCGCAGCGCCTCGCCGGCGAGGACATCAAGATCCAGGCGGTGCGACTCGATAGCGGCAACCTTGATCAGTTGAGCCGCCATGCGCGCGCGATCCTCGACCAGCACGGGCTGACCGATGTCGCGATCTTCGCCAGCGGCAATTTAGATGAATATCGAATCGCCGATTTGATTCGCGCCGGCGCCCCTATCGACGCGTTCGGAGTCGGGACTTCGTTGACGGTGAGCGACGACGCGCCGAGCGCCGATTACACTTACAAGCTCGCCGACTATCTCGACCACCCCCGGCTCAAGACGTCGGCGGGAAAGGCGACAGTACCGGGGCGCAAGCAGGTCTTTCGCGGCCTCGATGCGAGCGGGCATTTTTCGCAGGACCTGGTTGGGCTGATGGACGAGACGCCGAGTAGCGTGACGCGCGAGTTCAAGCCCGTGGTCGCGAAAATCACGCCGATGCTGCAGACGGTGTTCGAGAATGGACGGCCCGCCTTCGCGCCGCCGACGCTGGAACAATCCCGCGAACATTTCATGGCCGAGTTCGCGATGCTCGGTGCGAAACAGCGTCCACTCACCAATCCGGCGTCATATCCGGTGCGGCTTACCACGGCGCTCAATGCGATGACGATCAGCGAGCGCCTTCGCGCGGAGCAGCGGCAAGACTGAGCGAAGGTTGCGAAGCGGTGCGCGCGGCGAGCATCCGCAGATGCGACGGGTCGAATTCCAGCAGCATCATTTGCAGCGATTCGCCGCTGGTTGAGCCCCAGATTTGCGGCGCGAACAGATCGCGAATGAAACTGTAGCGCTCGCCTTCGGATGACCAGAGCCGCGGATAAGGAAAGTAAATTTTCTCCCCATCGCCGCCGAAGCTGTTGATGATCGGCCTGAGACTGGATTCGGAACCGACGATGCCGAGCCCAACCTTTCCTTCGATTTGGCCGGACCAGAGGTCGCGATAAGTGTTCGGCGCCGGATCGAAGTTCCATCCCGCGGGAAACAGACCTGCAGCTTCTAGCGCCGGGATGCTGAGCGTGGCGGCATCGCCGCCGCTTGCGAAGTATCGATTGGCCGCCGAGACCAGCGCCTCGAAGCGCGCGCGGTCGGCGCGCTGTTCGAGGTCGATCGCTTTCATCGCGCGATATGGGTGCAGCGCATCGAGATTGATGCGATATAGAAGGACGCCGCCGATTTCATTCGGAGTAATTTCGAGGCTGGATAGCAACTGCCGCCATTGCGGCGCGCGCGCGTCGCTCGCATCGACGACGATCGCCGTGATTCCGAGATTCGCGATGAACGCCTTGAGCTGAAGCTCCGGCTCGGGCAAATCGAACGAGCCGAAGAACACGTTCGCTACTGGCCAGCGTCGGATCTCGATCGGCTGCAAACCGTTCAGTCCTGACACGAGTCGGAAGTTCATGCCGCTGGAGGCCTGCCACAACGTCGCCATTCCCTTCTGGCCGAAGGGCAACGGTAGAACAAGGTCGTCGCTGCTCAGTAGACGATGCGAGGTTCCATCGCGAAAGAATTGAGGAAGCGGTACGCGGCTCGCCCAGAACGACGCCGACGGATTCGGCATCAACATGATGAGCGTCGCGATGGTACCGATCACTTTTTCCGTTGAGCCGGTGCGCGGATCGCAAAACCACATCGTGAAAATGACCGCGAGTGCGAAGAACGCATACATCACGAGGCGGATTGGCAGCGCACCTTTGATGAGCGGCAGTTTTTCGACCAGCAGCCACGGCATCGGAAGGGCGGGATGGCCGCCGATCTGCAGAAACGGTCCTAGCGCGAGAATGCAGCTCGCGGCGATAGTCGCGATAAGAAGTTTCGGCATCAACTCGCCGCGATGACGCCGGCTCCAGAGCGCCGCAATCGCAAGCAGCGGCATTCCGAGACATGCGCCCTGCTCGAAGATATTTCCCGGAAAGTTTGCGGAAAGTTTTTGCAGCGGCGCGAGGTTGCCGATCGCATTCGCCGAAGTCGGCACGATGAAGTTGAGGACATCCGCCGAATACATGATCGAAGGCCACAGCGGGCGCGTCGGGAATCCATATGCGAAGAAAAAATAGAAATACGGCGTCATCAAAAGAATCGTGAACAAATATGCTGCGGCGATTTCCGGGATCAATCGCAGTATGCGACCGCGGTCTTCGCTCGACGCGACTCGCATTGCGATGAGCAGCGTCACCACGGCCATGAACGCCATCATCGCAAACGGCTCCAGGATGAGCAGGAACTGTACCGAGAGCACCGTGGTCAGAAGACCTATGAACAGATTGCGGCCGATATTTTCCCGCACCCGGCAAACCACCAGGTAGACCGCGAGCGGAATTGGGAAAATCAGCAGCAGGTTCATGTGACTGAGAAGTTGCCCGATCACATACGGAGAGAAGCCGAAAACGAATCCGCCCAACAAGGCCGCAACAAATGAGCCGCTCAGCTTGCGGCACAGGCTGAACGCGGTGAGCGCGGCGAGCGGCGGCAGTATCAACGAGATCAGGTTGTAGGTCGCGATCGGTCCGAGCGCCGTCGTCAGCGGCGTCATCATGATGCCCAACAACGGCAGCGGTGCGGGGGCCGAGGCGAGATTCATTCCAAACGGCGCATCAATCAGCCTGGTCAGAAACGGATGCACATGATGACGGAGCACGTAGGGCCACCATGCGAGCGCCCACATGTAATTCGACGGATCGGTGTTGCGGCCGACGTAGTAATCGGTGAGATGTCCGGGAAGCATCCGCCCGAAGAACATCAGCGACGCAATGAGATACGTCACGAAGGCAAACGCCGTCGCCGCGATGGTATGGCGCGATTGCGCGGAAGCGGTCTTCACGGCGTGACACGCCTCCGGAAAACCTCGAAGTGTTTGCCCTCCCATGCGAGGTCGAAGGATTTCAGTGCGTTGCGAAACTCCGGCGCCTCCGGCACTCCACTGCACGCCTCGATGGTGATTGGGACGATCGCAAGCTCTGCGGTCGAAAGCTCGTCGAGTTTGCGATGGACATCGTCGGGCTGCATCAGTCCACGTGTGAGAAAAAGGCTCACCGGGTTTTCGAAGCCGGGGAAAAGCAGTTCGGCCGCGCCCATGGTGTCGAGCATCACGACCTTGTGTTCATGCGTCGACGCGAGCACTCTCTGCCATTCTTGGCGTTCATCCTCAGGCGCCCAGAGCCCGGCCGTAGCGGTATCCGGCGAGGTGGTCTGCCACCATCGATGAGTCCAGTACGCGAGATCGGTATACGAGAGGAGGGCAACCACGCAGAGAACGACGCCGATGCGCCGCGACATCGGACCAAGACCGGTCGCGACGGCGATTCCTATCGTCAGGAGATATGGATAGTAGATCCATGACCATTGGTTGCCGAAGAAAAGTACCATGAAGGCGAGATGCAGAATCGCGCAGGTGAGTATCGCTTCCTTGATTGGAGGCTTTACTTGCTCGCGGCGGCGCAATCGGAGGAGAGCCGAGCCGAATAGAAATAACGTGCCTAAGATCCAGAAGCCGGCGACGTCGATCGCATAGTATGTCCATGGGAATTTTTTCGGATCCCAAAATTCCCGTCCGGCCCCCAGCAGACCGTAGTTCAGGGCGTGGTAGTTTGTCGCGCCTTCGATTGGTAGCGCGGTATGAAGAAGGGTCGGCCACCCATAGATCATCGACAGCGTGGCGGCGAGGCTCACGAAAACGATCGCCGCGGGAGCGAGTGCAGCGGCTATTTTGCGCGGCGCGGAATCGGTGCCGATCAAATCGCGCACGATCAAGATGATTAGTAGCAGCCCATAGATGTACCCCATGCTCGGCTTGTCGAATACCGCTGCGGCGCATAGCGCGAGGGCGGTGGATCGCGAACCTCGCATCTGCTGTGCGAGCGCGTGCGACAGAAGCACCGCCTCGATCGCATGCGCGAAGTTTATGTAACTCGCCTGGAACGAGTATCCGAGCGTGATGATCGCGAGCGCGACTCCGATGATGCCGACTTTCAGTTGCGAAAGTATTCTCGCCAAGGCCCACGCGCAGAGCAGGTCCGCTATCAGCATCGCGCCCTGATATGCCCACGGCGTGGCGCCGAACGTCGTGAACCAGATGCGGCCGACCAGTGCCGGAAGCAGACCGTAGTGGTAGCCGAAGTCGAGCGATGGGCGCAGGCCATTGGCGATCAGGAACTGCAGCGTGAGGTTGGCGCCGTGGTCGCAGAAAGCAAACTTATCGAAGCGCATACTCTCGGGCAGCCGCGCGACATTGATTGCCACAATCTCGAGCGAAAGCAGGATCGCGAGGGTCCAGTACCCGGAAGACGACGAGAAGAGGTTCTCCGTCGTCCCACCACGTGCTGCACCTGGAGACTCGGTCAGCATGTCACCAACGCGAGTGTCGCGGCCGCAAGCGGCCGGCCCGATGAGATCGACGCAGCGGTCACGGCGTGGCGCGCCTCCGGAAAACCTCCATATGCTTATCCGTCCAGGCAAGATCGAAGGACTTGAGCGCCTCTTTGAACTCCGGCGCGTCGGGCACCCCGCCGCACGAAGCGATCGAGACCGGCACGACCGCGACTTGAGCGTTGGAAAGTTGGGCGAGTTTGCGGCGGACATCGCCGGGCTGCATCATGCCGGGAAGCACGAAAAAGTTGGCCGGATCGTCGAAGCCCGGGAAGAGCAATTCCGCGGCGCCCATGGTGTCCAGCATCACGACCTTGTGCTCGTGCGCCAGCGCGAGAACCTGCAGCCATTCGTTGCGCTCGTCCTCCGGCGCCCAGAGGCCGGCCGTGACCGCGTCGCGCGTGGTCGTACTCCAGCTTCGATACGTTCCGTAAACGAGATCGGTGTAGGAGATAGCCGCAATCAAAGTCAAAGCGACACCGATGCGCCGATTGTTCGGTCCGAGGTCAACTGCGATCGCGGTCCCGATGATCAGAATGTAGGAATAGTAAACCCACGACCACTGATTGCCGAAGAACAAAACCAGGAAGGCCAGATGCAGGATCGCGCAGGTTACTATCAGCTCGTAACGGCGGGCAGGCGGTGTTCCGGAATCTACATGTTTCATTCGGAGCAGGGCGATGGCGAACAAGAAGATGCCGCTGAGAATCCAGAAGCCCGCTACATCGATGACATAGAAGATCCACGGTCGGCGAGTCGGATCCCACAACTGGCGTCCCACCCCCATCAATCCGTAGTTCATCGCGCGATAATTGGAGGTTCCCAAAAGCGGCACTATGGTACGCGCCAGCGTGTGCGCGCCGTACGTAAACCACATCGTGATTGCGAGGGCGACGAAAACGATCGCGGCCGGCGCGAGAGCTTTGATGAATCGGCGTAAGTCGGAGAGACCGGAATCGCGCGCGATCAGGACGACGAGCACGAGCCCGTATACATAACCCATACTGGGTTTCGAGTAGACCGCGACGGCTGCGAATGCCAAAGCCCGGGAGCGAGAGCCGCTCGCCTGCGCGCAGATTGCAAATGACAACAGGATCGCTTCGATGGCGTGCGCGAAATTGACGAAGCTTGCCTGGTACGCGTATCCGAAGGCGATGAAGGCGAGCGCGATTCCGATCGTACCGATTTTCAACTGCGACAGCGTTCGAGCGATCGCCCACGCGCACAGCAATCCGCTTACCAGCATCGCGGCTTGATACGCCCACGGAGTAGCGCCGAACATCGCGAACCAGATTCGACCAACCAGCACCGGCAGCAGCCCGTAAGGGTAGCCGAAGTCGATGGTGGGCCGCAGTCCATGCCCTACCAGGTATTGCAGCGAGAGGTTCGCGCCCTGATCGCAGAAGGCAAATCGATCGAAGCGCATGCTCTCGGGCAAGCGCGCAAGATTGATCGCGGCGCTCTCGCATGCGAACAGCACCAGCAGGGTGCGATAGCTCGGAGGGGAGGGCGCCCGGCTATCGCTTGCCGGGGCTGCGGCTATGGATGGAGATTCCGACAGCATCGTGCTCAGCGCTCCGCCAGACTCAGCAATCTTGACCGATGCGGTTGCACGCGCGCGATGTATTCGGCGGCTTTGTGCAGACGGTCGCGATCGAATGCCATTCCGAAAAATTCCATCGACTCGCCATCGACCGGCATTGCTGCGGGCGGCAACAGCGCGTTGCGCAGCGCGATTGCGAGCGGGTTGAGGCCATCGGTTCCTGCGATGATGCGCGGGAACGGCAGATACACCACATTGGCGTCGTCGCGGAACCTCGCGATGGTATCTGCAACTGCGCTGCGCGATCCCAACTCGACGATGATCGCGCCACCATTTTTCCACGGCATCACGTGCATGTCGGAAAACGCGGCCGGGTCGCGTTTCCACTCGCGCGGCAACATCGCGAGCGAAGCGAGTTCGTCGCCGCTCAGACGCGCAGGATCGTGACCCGAGCGCAAATACTCATCGGTCGCGGTGACGAGCGCGGCGAACCTGTCGCGAATCGCGCGCTGCTCCATTTCGCCGCCCGAATATTCCGGCGTGCGGTAATCGGCCAACAGGTTGGGGCTCACACGATACAGCGATACGCCGGAAATCTCTTGCGGCGCGATACCGACCGTCGCGATGAGTGTCTTCCAGTCGGCGGCCTGCGGTTTGGTGTCGTCGATAACGATCGCGGACACGCCGTTGTTGGCGAGAAAAGCCTTTAGCTGCAAGTCGGGCCGCGGAAGGTCGCGCGAGCCGAGGAAATAGTTGACGATGGGCCAGCGCCGCACCTCGAAGCGCTCCATCGCGGTGTACCCCGAAACGTGACGGAAACACATTCCGCATTCGACCTGCCACAGCATCGAATTGCCGGTGGAACCCCATGGCAGCGTCAGTGCTACGTCGTTGCGGGAGAGATTTTTCGCCGCGGAGCCATCGGTAAAAAACGCGGGAGTATCGATCGGCGAGGTCCAGAATTTCGCGGATGGATTCGGCAGCATCAACGCAACCGTCATCACCGCCGCGCACATTTTCAGCCGCGCGCTATTCTCCGGATCGGCAAGCCACAGCGCCGCAATGATCGCGAAGGCGAGCGGCGGAAAGAGCATCAGGCGAGCGGGGAGCGCGTGCTGCAGAAGTGGGACATGCGTCAGGAACAGCCAAGGCATTGGCGCGAGCGGATGACCATCGATCTGAAGATACGGTCCGATCGCCGCGAGCATCACTATAACCAACGTGACAGTTAGAGCTTTACATAACGGCTCGCGCCAGTGCGCGCGCGCCCAGACGATCGCGATCGCAAGCAGAGGAAACGCGATGAAGCCGCCGCGCTCGACCAGCAAGCCGGGAAATCGCGCCGCGGTGTTGGCGATCGAGTCGAAGGTCCCGAACAGGTTCGTCGTGGTCGGTAGAATGAAGTTCAGCAGGTCGGTGGAGAAGCGCTCGGACGGCCACAGTGGCTGATGAATCGTGCCGAAGAAAAGGAAGTAGTAGAGATACGGGCTGACGACGATCGCGGTGATCGTATACGCGGCTGCCACGAGCGGAATGAGTCGCGTCAATTCGCGCCGGCGCTCGCGCGGCGAGAAGTAAAACGCCGCGGCGAACGTTACCGCACCGATCAGCGTCGCCATCGCGAGGACTTCCATATCGAGGAGGAACTCACTGACCAACGCGAGCGCGAGAAGAACCACGAATCGGCGCGGCGGCAGACTCGCCTCGAACCATCGCACCATCAGATACGCTGCGAGCGGAATCGGGAAGACCAGGATCAGATTAAGATTCGCGAGCGTATGGCTCATCATGTAGGACGAAAATCCGAATACGAATCCGCCCAGCATCGAGGGTCCGACCGAATGCGAAATGCGCCGACATAAAATAAATGCGCACATCGCGGCGGTGGGCGCGCCGAGCAGCGTGAAAAAATTCAGGGTCGCGACCACGCCGATAGTCTTGATGAGCGGCGTCGCGAGTATCGAAGCCAGCGGCGTCGAGGTCATCCACGCGAAGTTGAAGCCGACCGGCGCCCATACGTAGTCGGTGAGGAACGGATTGAGATGATGGCTTAGCGCGTAGGGCCACCATGCGAGCAGCCACATCATCTGCGGCGGGTCGGCGTCGCGCCCGATGAAGCGATCGGAGAAATGTCCGATCAGGTGACGTCCGAAAAACAAAAACGACAGCGCCAGGTAGACGAAAAAAACGGCTAGATAAAGCAGCGCATCGGCGCGCCGCTTCGACGCTGCCGCGCTGTTGACGGCATCGCCGCGCTGCGGCGGTGTGATGACATCATCCCCCATCCCCGGACCTCGTTTCGAGGCTATCGGCGTGTGATCAGCGAATCAACCCGTCTATCTGTACGGCGTAAAAGCCGTCTATTTGTCGGATGGCGGTTGACAAGTGCCGCCGATGCAGGTTACGCGGCAGGTAATCATCAAGCGAGGTCAGGCCGTGTCATACAAGCATATTCGTTATGAAAAATCCGATCGCGTCGGCAGGGTGATCCTCAACCGTCCGCGCTACAAGAATGCGCAGTCGCGCCTGATGATCGAGGAGATGGACGCCGCGTTCGCCGCCGCCAACGCCGACGACGACATCCGCGTGGTCATCCTGAAGGGCGAGGGCGAGCATTTTTCGTCGGGCCACGATCTCGGCACCCCCGAGGACAAGGAGGACACCATCAAGCGGCCATATCCGAAGGGGATGCGCGGGCAGCACGAGCGCTCCTGGAACCTCTACATAGATACGACGCTTAGGTGGCGCGATCTCCCTAAGCCCACCATCGCGCAAGTTCATGGCTTTTGCATTTTTGGCGGCTGGATGTTCGCCGCGGCGATGGATCTCATCATCGCATCGGATGACGCGATGTTCCTGCCCTCGCTGCTGCAATACTTTTCGATTCCGTGGGATGTCGGCGTGCGCAAGGCCAAGGAGATTCTCTATCAGAGCCGTTTCGTGAAGGCCGACGAGGCGGAGAGGCTTGGCTTCGTCAATATGGTGGTTCCGCGCGATCGGCTCGAGGCAGAGACGACGGCGCTGGCCGAGCGGATCGCGGAGAGCGATCGCTTCACGCTGCGGATGCTGAAGATCGCGATCAACAACGCGCAGGACGAGATGGGCTTTCGCAGCGCGATCAAAAATTCGCACGCGCATCATATGGTGCTTTCGGCGGGCGGGTTGCTCAAAGGCCGCGAATTGCCGAGTCGGATGCCGGGAGTCGATCAGGCGCTGCGGAAGCTCGAGAAGTCGTGATCCTGACCGAGCGCGGCCTGACTTCGGCTTCGCGCGCCGCTATCATTTGAGGATTACCGCGCCGTCTGATCTCCTCCGACGCCGCTTGATTTGGAGCACGCAATGACGGCGGCTGCCGCGTTTTTCATCCTGCTGATTTTTCTGTTCTCAGGTTGCCAAAAATCATGTAATCGACCCGCGCCTGCTCCCGCACCGCCCGCGCCAAGTGCGAGCCCGACCGAGACGGCGACCTCGACTTCGACCGCGACTCCCGCGCCTACGCCGATCCCCTACGCGCAGCGCAATTTCCCGTGCCTCAGCAACACCATCGTGGGGAAGCAGTTCGACTACTCGCCCGAGGAGAATCAGGAAGTCCATCTCATTTCCGCGAAGCTCGGTGTCGATTCGACGTTGATCGCGCACGCGAACCATGTCTCACGCTTCGCGGTCATCGAGCCGGGACGCAGCCTGCACATCGACAACGAGCATGTCGTGGCGTGCGACATCACCGACGGAATCCTCGTCAACCTGCCGCAGCGGATGCTCTTTTACTATGAGAAGGGAAACCTCGTCGCGTCGTATCCGGTCGCGATCGGTAAGCCCGAATGGGAGACGCCGGTCGGATCATTTTCGATAATCACCAAACATAAGAATCCCGCTTGGGTGGTTCCCAAGGACATCCAGGATGAGATGGAAGAAGAGGGTAGAGAGGTCCAGACTCGCGTCGAACCCGGCCCCAATAATCCACTCGGCAATTACTGGATGGGAACCAGCATCCGGGGCATCGGGATTCACGCGACCAATGTTCCGGCCAGCATCTACAGCTATCATACGCACGGCTGCGTGCGATTGGACCCTGAAAATGCTAAGGACCTGTTCGGGAGGATATCCAAAGGCGTGCCGGGAATGATCGTGTATGAACCGGTGATGTTCGCGAAGCTCGACGACGGTCGCGTCTTCCTCGAAGTTGACCGCGACATCTATGAGAACGGCGGAAGCGGAATCGACGACGTCCGGCACCTCGCGGATAGCCTCAAGCTCAGCGATCTGATTGACTGGTCCGGGGCGGCCGCGGTCGTGAATAGCCATGATGGTATCGCGCACGACGTGACGGCCAAAAAATAGTATCGAAAACGGGGACGGTTGCGATTGAAAAATGCTGATGCGACGCCGGCCTTAATCAGTCGGCGTAATCTTCTAAAAATGGGCATCATAGCCGCGGCCCCCGCGCTGATTCCGAGCGCGGCGATGGCGGCATACCACATCATTCCGAAGCGCTCGCGCGCACTCTCGTTTTACAACCTGCATACCGGCGAGAGCCTCAAGACCACCTACTTCGCGAACGGCGAATACATTCGGGGTGCGCTCTCCGAGATCAATTTCATCCTGCGCGATTGGCGCGAGAATGAGATCAAGCCGATCGATCCCGCGCTGCTCGATCTGCTCGCCGGCATTCATCATCGCCTCGCGACCAGCGAGCCGTTCCAGATCATCTCGGGATATCGCACGCCGAAGACCAACGCGATGCTGCACTTCCGCACCGAGGGCGTCGCCGTTCACAGCCTCCACCTCGACGGCAAGGCGATCGATATTTGCGTCGAGGGACGTTCGCTGAGCAATGTGCGGCGCGCTGCGATGTCGATGTTCGGTGGCGGCGTTGGATATTATCCCCGCACCGGCTTCGTCCACGTCGATACCGGCCGCCTCCGTTTCTGGTAGGGCGATTCGTTAGTTCTACTTGCGCGCGACGGCGACCAGACGCTCGGCGTTCTGATCGTATGGCGTCGCGGCGAGGCTTCCGTGGATCGCGACCTCGCTGAAGCCCGCGCGTTTGAGCAGCGTCGCGAGCTCGACGCCTGAGTAGAGGCGGACCGTGAAATTTCCGTCGATGTGATCGGCACCGCGAAGCAGCATCCAATGATTCTCGATGCGCTCCCAAGCGCCGAGCACCTTGCGCTCTTCGAGCATGAGAGAGCCGTCGGGCTGACGATGCCATTCGCGATCGCGGAATTTGCTCGCGAGCACTTCCTTGCCGTTCATGTCCACCACCAGGCGTGCGCCCGACTTGAGCGATGAAGCGAAATTGCGCGCGACCATCAGATCGTCGGAGGCATCGTCAAAGTAGCCGAAGGAAGTGAACAGGTTGATCGCACCATCGAAGAAATTCGGACGCTCGAAGATGCGCATGTCGGCCTGCACGAATTCGATCGTCTGCCCCTCCTGCGCAGCCTGGTTCCTCGCTGCATCGAGATAGCGCGTCGTGCGATCGACGGCGGTGACCTGATAACCGCGGCGCGCGAACTCGAGCGAATGTCGTCCCACTCCGCACGGAAGATCGAGGACGTGCGCGCCGGGCTGCAACTCCATCAGCGCGATGAGCGCATCGGCCTCCGCGCGTGCGGTTTTGACGCGCTCCTCGCTGAACATGACCGGGCCGAAGTTTTCCCAGAACGACTCGTCCTCGAACCATTCGCCCATCGGCTTGCTTCAGCGCGACCGCCGCGATGCGGCCATGTTGTTGGGCAGCATTGGAAAACTTTTCCGAATCGCGCCGTATACTTCTTTTAGCTCGCCGGTCGCGTCCTGTTCGGAGGTCGTCTTAATCCACGCCATAACCTGTCTCCTCAAAAAAAGCGCGTGACGGCCATCGCGCCACGCGCTCATACACAAAACAGAAGGACGGGATTTTCTACCGGCCGGCAGCAGCGCCAAGCGCCTGTTTCACCATCGGCTCGAGCTCGCCGTTTTCGTAAAGCTCGCGCACGATGTCGCATCCGCCGACGAATTTGCCGTTGATGTAGACCTGCGGAATGGTCGGCCAGTTGCTGTAGCGCTTGATGCCCTCGCGAATCTCCATGTCCTGCAGCACGTCGACCGTTTCGAACGGCACGCCGAGCTGCTCGAAAATTTCGACCGTGGCGGCCGAGAACCCGCATTGCGGGAAGCTGCGATTGCCCTTCATGAACAGCACAATCTTGTTGCTGTTGATCTTCGATTGAATTGTTTCGGTTACGTCAGCCATTGCCGATTACCTCCGATTTGCATGCTGCGACGGCGTCAGCGTCTTGAGCGTCAGCGCATGGACGCGCGCGCGCATCGCGTCGCCGAGCGCATTGTAGACCGCCTGATGGCGCTCGACGAGAGTCTTGCCCTCGAAACTTTCGCTCACCACCAGCGCCTCGAAGTGATCGCCGCCGCCGGTGTAGTCGCGGACCTCAACCTGCGCGCCGGGAATCCCGGTGGCGATCATCTGCTCGATTTCAGTCGCGTCCATCCGCGTCCCATCTTAATCACAGTTGCAAAAAGAAACTAGCCCGCCGCCTCACTGGACATACTCGATGTCGTAGCGATTCTCCTTCTTCTGCTCCTCGGGCGTGAGCTTCTTCGCGGGCTTCGATTTGCCGGTCGGATTCGCGAGCAGGGCGTCCACGCCCTGGGTGAGCTCGCCGCTTGCGCCCGCGCCCATCACGCGCCCGACGATCGTTCCATCGGAGCCGAGGAACAGCGTGGTCGGGATCGCTTCGACGCCGAAGCTGTCGAGTACCTCGGTTTCCGCCAGAAGAATCGGGTAATTGATTTCGAATTCCTTCACGAATGGACGCACCGACCCCACGCCATCGCCCTGCACCGTGTCGCATGCGATGCCGAGGACGACCAGCCCGCGCGAGCGATGATACTTTGAGTAGAGTTTCTTGAGTTCGGGTATCTGATGACGGCAGGGCGCGCACCAGGTCGCCCAGAAATCGATCACCACCGGATGCCCGCGATAACTGCTCAGCTTTGTCATGTGGCCGTCGAGATCGCGCAGCGTAAAGTCGACGGTTTCGCCCGAAGTGCGCGTGACTTGTGCGCGTGCGCTCTTCGGCATCGCTCCGATTACGATGGCGACGGCGATCGTTGCGACTGCCATCAGTTTGTATTTGCCGATCATCGATTCGTCTTAGACCTGTTCGACCACCGTTGCGATTCCCTGGCCGATGCCGATGCACATAGTCGCGACGCCCAGCTTCGATCCGCGTCGCCGCATCTCGTGCGTCAATGTAACCATCAGGCGCGCACCTGAGCATCCCAGCGGATGCCCCAAGGCGATCGCGCCGCCATTCACGTTGAGCTTATCCTCGGGAATCTTGAGGTCGGTGTTGCACGCAAGGACCTGCGCGCCGAACGCCTCATTAATCTCGAACAGATCGATGTCCTTGATGGACAGCCCCGCGCGCTGAAGCGCCTTATGCGTCGAAGGCACCGGACCCCATCCCATTATCTCAGGACGCACGCCCGCGACTGCCATCGCGCGAATCTTCGCCATCGGCTTGAGGCCCAACGACTTCGCGCGCTCGGCCGTCATCAGTAAAACCGCCGCGGCGCCATCGCTGATTTGCGAGGAGTTGCCCGCGGTGACCTGCCCGTCGGGTTTGAACGAGGGTTTGAGCGTCGCGAGCTTCTCCATCGAAGTCTCGGCGCGCGGCCCCTGATCGACGTCGACGGTTGCGCCATCGGGCAATTTCACCTGCACGATTTCTTCTTTGAAACGATCGCGCGCGGCGACGGCGCGCTGATTCGATTGCATCGCGAACGCGTCCGCTTGCTCGCGTGTGATATGATGCATCGCGGCCAGTCGCTCCGCTGTGAGCCCCATGAAGAACATGTCCTGCGGAAACATTTCCATCAGCTTCGGATTGGGCGAGATGCCGGAGCCCATCGCAACATGCGTCATGTTCTCGACGCCGCCTGCGATCGCGATATCACCGCATCCGGTCATGATCGCCTGCGTCGCGGAGTTGATCGCCTGCAGGCTCGATCCGCATTGACGATCGATGGTGGTTCCCGCGACTTCGACCGGAAGTCCCGCGAGCAGCGCGATCATGCGGCCCACGTTGAGTCCTTGCTCGCCGGTCTGATTGGCGCATCCCCAGACGACGTCTTCGATTTCTTTGGGATCGAGCTTGGGATTTTTTTCCAGCAGGCGGCGCACGCAGTTGACGGCGAGGTCATCGGCGCGGACGTCTTTATAGTAGCCTTTCTCGCGGCCGGCTTTGCCGATCGGCGTCCGCACTCCGTCAACGATTACAACTTCGCGCATGATGTTTCCTCCGGGATGGTGAAAGCGCTCGGGGCAACCCCTATATGATACTCCGCGAGCGCAAATCGGCCAGATCGCTTTTGCTCAGTCCCAGCAGAGCTTCCAGCACCTCATCAGTATGCTGCCCGATCTTCGGCGCGCGTGTGTCGGGCGTCGCCGTCGAATCGGGATTTCGCAGCGGAGTGCCCGGTACGATGAGGTCGTCGAAGCTCGGATGCTCCGCGCGAAGAATCATCCGACGCTCCTTGAGATGCTCGTTCTGCGTGACCTCTTCGACGTTCGCAATCGCGGCGCACGGCACGTTCGCGTCCGCCAGCTTCTTCAGCCAGTGATCGCGCGTGTCTTTCGCGAAATGTGCGACGAGAATTTTTTCCAGCTCGGCATGATTCGCGGTGCGATCGGCATTGAGCCCGAATCTCGTGTCCTTCTTTAACTCGGGGAGTCCGATCGCATCGCACATCCGCTGCCAGATCGATTCGTTGCCGGCGCCCGCGACAAAAAATCCATCGCTCGCGCGAAATTGCTGGAACGGCGTGATCGACGGATGTCGCGTGCCGAGCGGGCCGGGAATTTTACGCGTTACGGAAAAACGCGCGATGGCGTCTTCGAGCATCGCGACCTGGCAGTCGAGCATCGCGATGTCGACGTGCTGCCCTTTGCCGGTCGCGTCGCGGGTGCGCAACGCGGCGAGAATCCCGATGATGCCGTAGAGCGCGCCCGACAAATCGCCGATTGAAACGCCGCATCGAAGCGGATCGCCGCCCGGATATCCGGTGATGCTCATCGTGCCGCCGAGTGCCTGCGCGACGATGTCATACGCGGGCGCCGCCGCCATCGGCCCGCTCTGCCCGAATCCGGAAATCGAGCACATGATGATCGCGGGATTGGCGACGCTGAGGTGCGCGTATCCGACGCCGAAACGCTCCATCGTGCCAGGCGAGAAATTCTCAACCACCACATCAGATTTCGATGCGAGCTTCTTGAGCAGCTCCGCGCCCTCCGCCGTATGCAAATCCAGCGTGACGCTCTTCTTGCCGCGATTGACGCTATAGAAATATCCGGAGTCGCCGCCGGGAATTATTGGAGCGAAGCCGCGCGAATCATCGCCGCGTCCGGGCACTTCGATCTTGATGACCTCGGCGCCGAGGTCAGCGAGATTCATGGTGCAGAACGGCCCGGCCAAGACGCGAGTGAGATCGATTACTCTAATTCCCTTCAGTGGTTTTTGCTCGATCATTAAAGTTCGTCTTCTACTTTAATTAGCTTTTGCTCTCTCCCGATGGGAGAGGCCGGTTGCGAGTCTGCGAGCAATCAGGCGAGGGACCTTATTCAGCGCGCCGCTGCGCGCGCGATTCAGGAATTCTTTTTTTGGCCTGCTGCGATATCGGCCGAGGAGAGTAGAGGCAGTCGCAGAAATCAGAATTCCATAATCGCGCGAGGACGCGCTGTATAAGGTCCCGCTCCAGGTCCCTCGCAGACTCGGGACCAACCTCACCCATCAGGTGAGGGTTTTCAGAAGCGGCCTCGTCTCCAATTGTCCCCTGCGGAATGAATCGCGCTTGACGACGCGAACATTCGCCTCCATCGTATCTGACCTGATGCCCCAATCAAATTCCGCACGCGATGCTTCCTCGATACGAATCCGGCGTGCGCGCAAATCCGATCTCGCTCGATTGCAGGAACTCTACGACCAACTGCATCTACAGAATTACTTGAGCTTGCGAGTTGCGAGGACGAAGCTCGCGGCGGCATTCGATCGCCTCGCGCGCGATCGCAATCACACCATCATCGTCGCGGAGGTCGCGGGCAAAATCGTGGGCACCTGTCACGTGATTGTCGTTCCGCACCTCGGTCATGCGCTGAAGCCGTTCGCCGTCGTCGAGAATGTCGTCGTCGATGCGAAGGCGCGCTCCTCGGGCATCGGGCAGCATCTGATGGCGGCGGCAGGCGACCTCGCGCGGCAGCGCAGATGCTACAAGCTCGCGCTCACCAGTAACATCGCGCGGCCCCGCGCGCACCGATTCTACGAACGCCTCGGATGGACCCGCACCCACTACGGCTACTCGCTCGGCTTGGAGTAGCTCCGGTTTTTGCGTTACGCTTCGGATCAACCGCGGCATCACGCGCGGCATCACGAAGGAGAATCGCATGGGCGCATCCACTTCAATTCAGGGCGGAACCGAAACTGTCGACCAGCCGAATCAGTGGCGGCTCGAAACGCCGGGACATCAAGGATGGAAGCGCACGGCGCGACCGGATGATCCGAATCGCTTCCTGATGATTTCGGCTGACTGCCACGCCAACGAGCCCGCGAATCTGTGGGTCGAGCGCATCGACAAGAAATTTCGTGATCGCCTGCCGCGTATCGAGGTCGACGAGAACGGCGTCAAATGGAGCATCTCCGAAGGATGGGCGCGCTCGCGCTTGCTCGACAACACGCTCGCCGGCGAGGACCTGTTCCGCAATGGCCGCGGCGCCGATCCGCTCGAGCGAATTCGCGATCACGCGCGCGACGGTGTTGATGCGGAAATCATTTTCCCCAACAAGGGTCTCACGATGTGGGCGACCTCGGACGCAGAGTTCGCGCACGCGCAATGCAAAATCTGGAACGACTGGGCGTGGGAGACCTTCGGCAAATACAACGACCGATTGTCGCCGATGGCTTCGATCGCGACCGCCGATGTGAGCACAGCGACCGCCGAAATTCAGCGCGTCGCGAAGATGGGATTTCGCGGCCTCACGCTGCCGTGCAAACCGATCTTCGGTGCGCATGACGCGCGCCATCCGAACTACAACCTCGGGATGTACGATCCGATGTGGGCGGCGATTCAGGACGCCGACATCCCTATTACCTTCCACGTCTCGACGGGACGCGATCCTCGCGCGGCGCGGAAAGACGGCGGCGCGGTCATCAACTACGTCTCGCATTCGCTGGTGCCGACCATCGAGCCGGTCGCGCATCTATGCGCCTCCGGCGTGCTGGAGCGTTTCCCGCGCATCCGCTTCGCGGCGATCGAATCGGGCATCGGATGGGTCGCGTGGGCGCTGGAAGCGATGGACGAGGCCTACGTGAAGCATCACATGTGGGCGTTCCCGAAGATGAAGAAGAAGCCGAGCGAGTATTTTCATTCCAACGGCTTCGCGTCATTCCAGGAAGACCCGGTCGGGCTCGACCTCGCAGTCAAGTACAACCTCGTCGACAATTTCCTGTGGGCCAATGATTACCCGCATCATGAGGGTTCGTGGCCGCATTCGTTCCAGGCCATCGAGCGTCAGATGGGGGATTTGAACGAGGAGCAGCGCGCGAAGATCCTCGGCCTCAACGCGGTGCGGATGTGGAAGTTCGACATCGACCAGCTGATGAAGTATCGGCAAGAGCGCGCGACTGCGACAGCGTAGGTTTCGCGAAAATGATATACTGCAATTGGGCCGAGAAACCCACTGCGAGCATCGCGAGCAGTGGTCCCGAGGCCCTGCGAGGGAGCTCGAACGGCACTACTTGGGAAGGGTCGAAGCGAAAAAACAAACCCACTCTAGTGAGCATCGACGCCAGTTCGCTTAGATTACTGGATCGCAAAAACAAACCCATTAAGTGGTGTCGCGCTCTTCACGAAAATTACAAAACGAAGCCAAATAATCCTTACGACATAAGGCTCTTCGCTTTTTCTTCGCTACAGATTGTAGGGTTATTGCCGCGATCGGGCGCGCGCCCGCTCCTGCGCAGCTAGTGCCTCGGCCGGCGTCATGATGAGGCGCGGCTCCTCGCGCTTGCGCTCCGCCTCCTGCGCCATCATCGCGCCAAGCTGCGTCTGCACCAGCGAGCGGAAGAACGGGATCGTCTTGAGCTCCGCGCCGTCGCGAATCTTCGCCGCCGCCGCGGCCGCCCATCCCGCCTGCTCACGCCGTCCGGTCTGCGCGAGGTAGAGCGCGGTATCTTCGAGGCGGCGGCGCAATCGTGCGGCGCGCTCGCCGCTCAGCAACTCGGCGATCGCCTTGTCGACCGCGCCCATGATGCGATCCTCCTGCGAGGAGCGGCTGACGACCAGCACGCTCTCCTGCGCGCGATTGACCTCCTCGAGGTAGGGTTCGAGTTCCTTCGGTTCGAGGCGAAACGCCTTCACCTCGGATTCCTTCAGCAGCTCGATCGAGGGCTCCTGCGCTGCTTCCTTCGCAAACTCGGCATAGACGGGATGCGATAATTCGGTTGGCAGCGGCGCGCCGGTCACTTCCGTGCGCAAGGCGTAGAAACTTCCTACATTCAGGCGAGCCGACTCGGAGGTTCGCCGATACGCATCGCACAGGATGAAATCGGCGAGCCGCGGTATCGATGTCGACCAGCTTCACTCCCGCTTGCTGCTCGAGGTCCTCCTGTTGCGTTTTCAGTTCGCGGCGCGTCAGCGCGTGATTCTGCACCCCTGCGAGTCCCGCGGTTTCGGAAACGAGGCCCCACAGCCTGACGATGCCGCCACGAGGCCGCGCCTTGATCATCCAGACGATTTGCGCGCCCTCGGGATCGATCGGCGACATCAGCGCGGTCAGCCCGGCTTCCACGGGAGCAGTCGGCGCTTTGCGCTCCGCCTCAGGCTCGCGCACTTCGATGCCGTGCTGGCGAAGCTTGTAGATCGCGCGGCGAACCTCGCGCCGGAGCGCGCCGCTCGCGCCTTCTTCCATCTCGACCAGCAACTCGCCCGCGCCCGAGATCGTTTATCTCGCTGAGTGCCTTGGCGATCGCGAGATCGCTCATATCGGATTTTCCGCGCAGCTCGCGCAGTTTCGCGATTTGTTCGGGAATCGGACGCGGCGGGATCGAATCCCAGGTCGCGCAGATGCGCCGCACCGGGATCAACATTTTTCTTTGGATTGGCCATTCAAGTTTTCCAGAAGCGTAAGTGGTATCAGATGATGCCGTCGCGGCGCATTGATGCGAGGTCGTCGGCGGAGAGGCCGAGACGGTCGCCAAAGATCATCGCGTTGTGCTCGCCCAGCAGAGGCGCGCCGCTGCGCAGTTGCCATGGCGTGCCGCTGAACATACATGGAGCACCGGGCATCCGCACCGTGCGCGCCGCCGGATGATCGTGCTCGACGAAAAATCCGCGCGCCTTGTACTGCGGGTTGTCGGCAACCTCGCTCGGCAGATTCACCGGAAAGCACGGCACGTGCTGCCCCTGCGCCTTCTCGAATGCTTCCTGGCGCGGCACATCGGTAAGCCAATCGATGAGCGATGCTTCGACCGCGTCATGATGGGTCGCGCGGCCGACGAGGGTCGAGAAAATTTCCGACTCCGCCCACTCGGGATTGCCCATCGCGGCCTTGGTGCCTTTCCAGAAGCGCTCGGTGATGGGACTGAAACTCACCCATCCGTCCTTGCACGGATAAACCCACGGCAGACCCAGCTTGGCTCGCGTGCGGATGCGCACCCCGTACGGCGCCTCGGCCTTCTCATGGGTATGAATTCCTACTGCCGGGCGGAACATGCTCACCATCGCGAGCCACGAGCTGACGTCGACGTGCTGGCCCTTGCCGGTGCGTTTGCGCTGGAAGAGTGCGCACATCGCGGCGGCCGCGCCGGTGTATCCCGCAAGGTAGTCGGCCTGACGATCGGCGGGCTTGAGCGGCGTATGGGTAGCAAAATCCGTCACCTGGTTAACCGGCGTTTCCCATCCCACGCCGCTCATCTGGGTGGCGATGAGATCGCCGCCGCGCGCATCGCGATATCTCGAATCGGCGCCGAAGCTGGTGAGGGAAACAGCAATCAGGCGCGGGAATCGCTCGACCAGCATTCGCCATCCGATATCGAGCCGATCGTTGTCGGCCGGCAGATTCGGATTGAGCAGGATGTCGGCGGAATCGAGCAGCTTGAATAACAGCTCGCGGCCGCGCGCCTGCGCAACGTCGAGCGTGACGCCGAGCTTGTTGGTGTTGAGATAGAGATGAACGCCGCCGGTTTCAGGATCGGGCAATTCATCCTTGAACGGACCGCGCATGCGCTCGGGCGCGCCGGTCCGCGGCGGCTCGACCTTGATGACCTCGGCGCCGTGATCGGCGAATGCCTTCCCGGCCATCGCCGCCGAATAGTTCGGCATGCTGTCGAGGCTCGCAAAGCTCGACAACCTTGATGCCTTCCAATGAGCGCGGCGGAAGTTTTTTCTCAGCCACTCGCGCTCCTGTCGCGGAATGTTTGCAGGATGCCGAGCAACTCGCCCATCGAGCGCATCACGTGATGCGGCTTATGTTCGGGATGATTTAGCAAATGCTCGTAGGTCGCGGGGCCGGTCGCGACCGCAATGGCGGCGCCGAACTCCGCATTCATCGCCGCCATGATGTCGCGCGGCTCGTCGCCGACATACATGCACGCGCGCGGGTCGACCTCGGCGCGCCGCGCCGTATCGCGCAGGCTCTCGCTCTTGTCCAGCGCCCGCATCAGCGACGTAGTGTTTTGCGTTACCACCTGATCGAGATACGCGGCGAGGCCGACCATCGCGAGTTTCTTGAGCAGCAGGCGCGAATCGCCGGGCCGGCTGGTGATGACGCCGGTCGCATAGCCCGCGCGCTTCAGCTCGGCGAGCGTCTCCTGAACATGCGGGAGGACTTCCATCCTTTCAGTAGCATCGACCTCGGTCATGAAGTAGGCGAAGGCCAGCTTGGCAAAGTCGCGCTGCAGATGCTCCGGCACGCCAAGCATGCGATCGTCCGCCGCGACCGCCTGCCAGTAGCGCTCGCGCGTGAGCGCCGGGCGCATGGCCGAGATCGTCGAGTGCCTTCTTCGCGGCGAGATAGAGCGGGCCGTGGATATCGACCAGGGTGCCGTCGAGGTCGAAGAAAATCGCTTTGAATTTCCGATTTGACAAAGCTGTGCTTCCATCCGCTGCCCGATGCCGTCCGGCAGCATCCTCCTTTGAAGCCCGCGCATCCGCGCGTTGTCAAGTGCGAGGGCGATTCGCTACAGCGCGTAATGCCACCGCGAAGCGGCCCTCGGGCGCGCAATGCAGCTCGATCAGCGATTGGGTGGATCCGCGCTCGCGGCCGCGCTCAGCGCGAGGACGGCAGCATCGGCCTGGTCGAGAGTCCTCGGCGCTTCGAAGGGCCTTACGCCGACGATGCGTGCCAACCTTGCGCAGATACGGCGTCGGACGCGAATGGCCTCGGCGCGATTTCTTTTCGGTGGAAGTTCGCCGCCGTCGGACCAAAGCCGCATTTGCAAATCCGGATAGGCCTCGAACGCGCCGACGCCGAGTCGCTCGAGCGCCGGAAAAACCGCGAATCCTGCCAGCATGAAGCGCGTGAACGTTCCGCCCGCGATTTTGCCGCGCGTCAGTTGCTCCGCGAATATCGAGCAACTCCTCCGCGATCGCGCGCAGATGCGGTTTGCACTGATGGTGCGCGGTGCATCCTGCGAAATAGCTCGCGAGCGGGGTTGGAAACATCGAAAGCGGCCGCATCGTTCCGTTGAATGTCGCTTGTAGCAACGCCCGCAGCGACGCATCGATGAGTCTCGTGGCAGGTGCGTCGGTACGCGCGATCATCTTCGCGCCGGAGCAATCGACGTCGCGCGGCGTGCGAGGCGAATCGACCAGCGCGACCGCACGTCGGAGATCGCTCCCGACCGCATCGGCGATGAGGCTCGCGATCGATTCCGCAACCGGCTTGCTGATGCCCACAAGCGCAACGCGATGATACGAGAGCCTCGCGCGATCGCGCTGACAGCATCGCGAGGTCGAGAAAATCCTCGCCCACATCGATACCGAAGATCGGCGCGCCGCGCGCGACGAGGATGCGCCGCCGCATACATCCGTCCGATTTGACTCGCGGCGCGCCGATGGACATAAATTGACTCTAGGATGATGCTCAATCCCGGCAACCGCAACGACGGCGATAATCGACGCTCAAGCGTCTGCGCCCGTGTGCCGGTGCCGTGATCGAATAGATTAGCAAACCGGTTACCAGGAGAGGCCGCAGGCGCACAGCTTGCGGCCTCTTTCTTTTTTCGCCGGACGAGGAGGCCAGAAAAATGAAGCGGCAGTTGATCGCGGAGCTGGACCGATCGCAATCGGGTCCGGTGGTGCTGAAGGGATGGATCCGGCGGATTCGCGAAACCAAATCGACGACATTTATCGTGATGCAGGATTGTTCGGGCATCGTACAGGTTGTTGCAAATCCCGCCGATGTGAAGGAGCTGGGGCTGCGCGCTGAATCGGCGGTCGCGATTACAGGTACACCTCGCATCGATGAGCGCGCGCCGGGAGGATTCGAGATCGATTGCCATTCGATCGAGGTCCTGAATCCTGCGGCGGAGGTGCTGCCGTTCACTTCGACCTCGCGTCTCGAGGAGATCTCGCCCGAGATCGCAATTAATCACCGGCCGCTCGCGCTCCGCACCGATCGCGGCGGCGCGATTTTTCGCATCGAGGCGGCGCTGGCCGAGGAATTTCGCGCGGCCTTGCGGCGGCGAAGCTTCACGGAAATCTTCACCTCGAAAATCGTTGCGAGCGCGACCGAGGGCGGCACCAACCTGTTCGCCATCAAGTACTTCGACCGCGCGGCCTACCTCGCGCAGAGCCCGCAGTTCTATAAGGAGCACGCGGTCGCCGGGATGGAGCGCGTGTTCGAGACCGGCCATGTATATCGCGCCGAGCCGCATGCGTCGTCGCGCCATCTGTGCGAATACCTCTCGCTCGATCTGGAGATAGGATTTATCGATAGCCTCGACGACATCATCGAGTTGGAGCGCGAGGTTCTTACTGAGGTCTTCGCGGCGATTCGCAGCCGCTATGCGCATCTGCTCGCGCAGTTCGATGCGTATTCACCGTCGCTCGATGAGGCGCCGGTGTGGACCTTCGAGGAATGCATCGATCGTCTTCGCAATGCGCACGGACGCTCCGATCTCACGGATGATCTCGATCCGATGGCGGAGCGGCAGCTTTGCGAACTCGCGAAGAATGAGACCGAGCGTCGCGGCGGTTTTCGTGACGGAATTTCCGCTCAGCAGCCGTCCCTTCTATACGCATCCTGCGCGCGACGGTATGCATGCGGCGGGATTCGATTTGCTACTGCGCGGGCTGGAAGTTACGACCGGCGGCCAGCGACTGCATCGACGATCGGATCTCGAAGCGGCACTGGATGCACGCGGCATCGCGAGCGCGACGTTCGAATCGCATCTGAAGGTGTTCGAGCTCGGAATGCCGCCGCATGGTGGGCTCGCAATCGGTCTGGAGCGGCTGACGTGTCAGGTGCTCGGGCTCAAAAATATTCGCGAGGCCGCGCTCTATCCGCGCGATCTCAATCGCCTGGAGCCTTGAAAAGAAAGGCGAGCTTGCGTCGAAGGTCGGTGCGCCCGAGGAGGTCCACGCTATCGGCCATCTGATCGATACCGCCGATGAGGCCGACATTATCGCGAACGTGCACCAACTCGGGATCGTTGATCAGTGCCGCCGTGCTGGTCGCGAAGCGCTCCGCGTCCAGCACCAGATACGGACGCGTGTGAAAATGGCGCACCTTGGGATCGAGCTCGGGTGTGATCCCAAGCGCGTTATGCAGTCGCGCCGTGGCTTCATACGCAACGCAGAGAAGGCCTTGGCGCTCCTGCCACGAATTCGACCGCAGCGCGCCATCGAGCGAAGGCGTCAGCTCGGCCGCGCATCGCAAACTGGTAAATGCGGTCCCGAGCCATTTGCTGTAGGGCGCGTAGCGGCGCTCGAGGAGAAAACAGAGCCGCATCAGATCGCGGATCAGGCGCGCGGTAACGATGCGCGAGCCCATCTCGTCGCCGGCTTCGCCGCATCTGCCGACGAACGGCTCCTCCTGCGCGATTCGCTTCCATCCTGATGCGAGCAGATAGAACCACACCTGATCGGGATAGTAGGCGAGTTGCGAACGTCCGCGGTTCAGCGTCTCGAGGCCGTCGTGATAGACCGCGCCGGTAGTCACTTCGAGCAGCGCCTGATCCGACATCAACAGCCAATCGATCGGCCGTAGCGTCGTAATCGATTCGATGCCGAGTTGTACAAACAAAAAGGCGGACCACGTATACACCTTGACGAGGTGATTGATGGTGCCTGGTTGGCCGCCCTCCAAGCCGCGATCGGCGGCAGCGATGTCGCTCGTGGTGGTTGGATATCCACGAAACGTCGCCGGCAGTTCCTCACCCAATGCTGCGGTGATCAGCGGCGCGAAGGTTCGATGCGACGCCTCCGGCAGAAACAGCGCCAGCCGCGGTCCCCATCCATGATCGGTAGAGCGTTCGGAATCGTAGCCGAGCACGTCGGAGCCGGGCCCGATCAGCGCCGCGCTGTAGCGCAGATTGGGCAAGCGCCGATCGAGGATCGGCCGCACGACCTCCTCAAAAAACAATCCATTGAATTGGCGTCCCGGAATGAAGTTGGTGTCGGACGCCATTTTACCTTGCGGCAGCGGCCTGAGTCGCGCCGCCGTACAGCATCCGATATTCGCGCTTGTTGCCGATGACCCGTTTCACGTAGTCGCGAGTCTCATGGTAGCCGATGTTCTCGACCCATTCATCGTCGGCGCCGGGAAACTTTTCATTCCATCCCGTCACTGCATGCTCGCCGGCGTTATAGGCAGCCACTGCACGAATTTCATCGCCGTTGAACATCGCGAGAAGCTGCCTCAGGTAAACAGTGCCAAGTTGCACGTTGGTATCGGGGTCATACAAATCGGCCGGTTGCGCGAGCGCAAGGCCATTCTCGCGCACCATCCTGCTCGCCGTCGAGGGGATCAATTGCATCAACCCGCGCGCATCGGAGCTCGAGGTTGCGTCGGGATTGAACCAGCTCTCCTGGCGCATCAGCGAAACGACCAGATATGGATCGATGCCGTCGCGACTCGACATCATTGCGATCAGATCCCAGTATGCGCGTGGATAGCGAATTCGCTCCGCCGCCGGATGACTCAGCTCGCCCACTTTTTCCATCCTGCTCGCCGCGACGATGGCATCATAGTACGAGCCCGCGGATTGCAGGCCGGCGAGTACGAAGTTGCGCAACTCGGGATCGGCTTCGACCTGACTTTCGAGTTGTTTCAACTCGCCGCTCTCCAACTCCTTCAGCCCCAGCTCGCGGAGCGCGAGGACGCGGTCTACATGAAATGCGGCGGAGCCGGGCGGCGCGGCGAGATTCGGATCGAATTGCGGATCGGGCGCGCTCGCGGCCGGAAGATCCGGCAACTCCGCGCCGGCCCTCCTCCGCGCAAGTTCGGGATAGTAATTGCTGTCGATGCTGGCGGCGCAAAGTTGGTACAGGGCGTGCGCCCGCACGCCGTCCCCGCTTTGCTCCCGCGCGCGCGCCTCCCAGTAGGTAAACATGTCACGGGAGCCGACCTCGATGCCCGGGTGCGCGCGCATCGATGCGAAGCTGTTGGCCGCCTCCGCGTATCGATGCGTCATGTAGAAACTCCACGGCAGCCGAAACCGCGCGTCCTGAGCGGACTCGCTGGATGGATAGCGCGGGATGAGCCTCGCGTACTCGCCACGCGCGGCATCGTACTTCTGATCCTCTTCATAGATCCGCCCGATCCGGAGCATCGCGCCGGGCGCCAGATGACTTTCGGGAAATCGCGCGATCAGTTTGGTGAACATCGCGCGCGCCAGGTCGCGGTCCTCGCGACGCCAGTAAATCAGCGCGAGCGCTTCCATCGCGGTGGGCGCGGATGGTCCGGCCGGCGCGATTCGCAGATATTGCGCATACGCGGCCTCCGCTTGCTCGGGCTGAGCCTTCGAGGCCTGCGCTTTCATGAAGATAAGTTCCGCGCGAAGTGCACGCGGAGGCGTCATCATGAGCGCCGCGTTGATTTCCCGCAGCGCAAGCGAATGCTGCCCTTCCTTCAGTAGCAGCATGGCCTCATCGCGATGATGCTCGAGCGAATCGACATTCGCGACTTCAGGATTGGCGGCCGCGATCGAGTACGCGAAGTTGCGCGCCTCGGCATCGTGAGGACCATGTGGATAATTCTCGCGCAGTGTCATCAATTCGCGATAGGCGTCGCGCGGATTGCCGGCAGCGGCCTGCGCACGCGCCAGCGCGAGACGTGCGGCCTGTGCGATTTTGGCATCGGCGGTTCTTGCGAGGGCTCTGGAAGCCGCCTCGACCGCGTCGTGCGCGCGTGTCAGGCGGAGATAGACCTCGGAGAGCGCGACCTCGGCCTCCGGTATCGTCACGCTTTCGGGATAAGTGCGAGTGAGCTTTTCCAGAGTTCCGGCCGATGCGGCGAGGTCGCCCGAATCGCGCTCGGCGAGGGCGGAATAGTAGAGCGCATAGTCTGCGAGTCGCGGAAAGTGATCGGATGCGTAACCGAGCCGGTCTATCGCGGTCGGAAGATCATGATTGCGATAGGCGTGATATCCATCGAGGAATGCTTGCGACGGCGACCCGGATGTTTGCGGTGGGGCCTGCGGCGCGAGGTTAGACGGCGTGGAAACCGTGTCCTCCGGATTAGCGGTCGTCGAACCGCATCCGACCAGCGCCACCGCAACCGCCAGGAACATCGCGACCAGATGATGCCGCTTCATACTCTCCTTATTTGGGTATCTGAAGCCGGCGCGCTTCTCAATTGGGTGGCTCGCGGGGCCGAGGTCGGGATAACCTGTAGTTTGCGCGATGAACAACGCATCCAAACTGATTCTCGCCTCGGGATCGCCGCGCCGGCGCGAATTGCTGACCCGCGCGCGAATCGATTTCGAGGTCGTCCAAAGCGGCCTCGAGGAAGTGCGCGAACCGCTCGAGAGCGCTCGCGAATATGCGCTCAGGATGGCGCGCGACAAGGCGTTCGCCGTGTCGAAGCGACATCTTGAGCGATTCGTGCTGGCGGCCGATACCGTCGTCGAATGCGATGGTGCGATTCTCGAGAAGCCGGTCGACGCGAGCGACGCGGTGCGAATGCTCAATGCGCTTTCCGGGAGAACGCACACCGTAGTTACCGCGTTCGCGATCGCATCGAATGGGAAAATCGTCACGAGCGAGGATGTCGTCAGTCGCGTGACTTTTCGCGCGCTTACCGCCGATGAGATCGCGAGCTACGTCGCAACCGGCGAGCCATTCGACAAGGCCGGCGCATATGGCATCCAGGGAATCGGCGGAGGTTTCATCACGCATGTCGAGGGTTCGCGCGACAACGTGATGGGCCTTCCGACCGACGAAGCGATCGCGGCGCTCAAGCGACACGAAATGATCTGATGCTCGCGGATGATGAAATCGCCCGCCGCCTTAGCGAGGTGCGCGATCGTATTGCGCAGGCCGCCGCGCGAGCGCGACGCGATCCGGATGCGATTAGGCTCGTGCTCGCGAGCAAGACGCAACCTGCGGCGGCGGTCCGCGCGGCGTATCAGGCGGGTGCGCGCGACTTCGGCGAAAACTACATCCAGGAGGCCGCCGGAAAACGCGCCGAGCTGGCGGACTTGCGCGACACGACGTGGCATCTCATTGGACACCTGCAAAGCAACAAGACCGGCCTCGCGACCCGCACCTTCGATGTGATCCAGACGCTCGATTCGGTTCGCCTCGCGGACGCGATCGCACACCTGCGGCCATCGCCGCCGATGCGCGTGCTAATCGAAATCAAGCTTGGCGACGAGGCGAGTAAGTCCGGCATCGTTGCGCGCGCGGCCGAATCGCTAATCGAGGGCGCGCGCGACAGGACCGAAATCATCGGGCTGATGACGATCCCACCGCATTCGAAAGACGCATACGCGGCGCGCGAATATTTTGCCGAGCTGCGCGCGCTGCGCGACAGGCTTGCCGCAAGCAGCGGCCTTGCGCTAAGCGAGCTTTCGATGGGAATGACGGAGGACTTCGAAGTGGCGATCGAAGAGGGAGCGACGATGGTGCGCGTTGGACGCGCGGTTTTCGGCGAGCGGCCGGCATGAAGAAACTCGGATTCATCGGCGGCGGCAACATGGCCGAGGCGCTCGCGCGCGGACTGGTCGAGCGCAAAATTTTCAAGCCGGCCGAGCTGATCGTTTCGGACATCGATGCGGGACGGCGGCGGAAACTGGCGCGGCTGAAGGTCGCCGTCACCGACGACAATCTGGAAGTGATCCGCGAGTCGCGTGCGGTCCTGCTCGCGGTCAAACCGCAACAGATCGACGAAGTTCTGACTGGTATCGCGTCGGCCGAGGGTATCCGCACCATCGACAAGCTGTTCATCTCGATTGCGGCCGGAATCACCATCGCGCGATTGACCGGCGCGCTCGGCGCGAAGGCGCGCGTGATTCGCGTGATGCCGAATGCGCCGGCGATGGTCGGGCGCGGGATGGCGGCGCTGGTACGATCGAAAGGCGCCTCGAAAACCGATGAAGCATTCGCGCTGCGGATTTTCCTTGCGGTCGGCGACGCGGTCGCGCTCAAAGATGAATCGTTGCTCGACCCGGTCACCGCGCTCTCCGGCAGCGGGCCCGCCTACGTCTACCTTTTCGTGAAGGCGCTCGCCGACGCGGCTGCGAACGAGGGAATCCCGCGTGACCTCGCGCTGCGGATGGCACTCAAAACCGTGGAAGGCGCCGAGTACAACATGCGGATGTCGAAGCTGGCGCCGCAGGAGTTGATTCGCATCGTGGCCTCGCGCGGCGGCACCACCGAGGCGGCACTCAAGCGATTCGCCGCCGCGGGCTTTTCTGATATCGTGGCCGCCGCCGTTCACGCGGCCGCGGATCGTTCGCGCGAGTTGGGCCGCAGCTTCTAGGAGGAATCAGCAACATCGTGGGCGCGTGGGCCGTTTTCGTAACGCAGACGCTGTACTTCATCTCCGGTCTGCTCAATCTGTATTTCTGGGTCGTAATCATCGCGGCAGTGATGACATGGATCGAGCCCAACCCGTACAACCCGATCGTGCGGTTCATCTATTCGGTGACGGAGCCGGTTTTCGAATGGATTCGCAATCACTTGCCGGTCGTCTTTGGCGGCATCGACTTCTCGCCGCTGATCGTAATCTTCGGGATACAAATCATACAACAAGTATTATTGCCGACGCTTCGGCAAGCCCTGATAGGATCGTCATTTGCCTGAGGCGAATCCTCCGTGGCTTACAATCGGTCCGGACGCTGTGACGATTGAGGTCCTCGCGCGCCCAGGTTCGCGTCGCATCGGGTTGCTTCGGGTCGAAGCGCGCGGGCTCGTAATTGGCGTCGCATCGCCCGCAGAGAAAGGCAGGGCAAACGAGGAGCTTATCGCGACCATCGCCAACATGGCGGGCGTGCCTCGCGATAAAGTCTCGATCCTCAGAGGAGCAGCAGCGCGAAACAAGGTGGTGCGAATCGCGACCGTTCAGCCTGCGGAGATCGAGCGACGGCTTCTCGCAGTCAGCGAAGGGCGAAACAAAGGTGAAGCGGTCTGAATTACGTTGACAATCAATGCCTTGGTGATTACCTACTCCCTAGGGTTTTCTGTCTTCAGCGAAACGTTTTCCTATGCCAATTTATGAATACAAATGTCCGAAGTGCGGCGTCGTCGAAGTGATGCAGGGCATCAAGGAAGCGCCGCTTAAAAAATGCCCGAACTGCAAAAGAAAGATCGAGCGCCTGATGTCCTCGACTTCCTTTGTGCTCAAGGGCACCGGATGGTACGCGACCGACTACGCAAAAAAGAGCCCACCGCCGGCTGATGCCTCGGCTGCGAGTAATGGTACCAACGGTACCGCATCGACAGGCGAGGCTTCGAAAGGGGAGGCTTCCAAAGGCGAGGCTTCAAAGTCCGGCAGCGAGAAGAGCGCGTCATCTTCGGAGACAAAGCCCGCCGCGTCAACTGAGAAATCCTCATCGAGTGCGAAGAATGCCTCCAGCGCAAAGCCTGCATCGAGCGGTAAATCCGACTAGCCAGGTCGACTGATCGAATGAAAACCGCGGGGTAGTGGCCTCGCGGTTTTTTTGTTTCAATCTGGCTACCAAGATTTGGCTACCAGGATCTGGCTACCAAGATGCGCGCGATTGTAATCGATCATGGAGTCTCGCTGCGGCGCGACTATCCCGAGCCGGCGAAGATACCGGAGGAGAGCATCGTCCGCGTTCGCCTCGCCGGCATTTGCGGAACCGATCTCGAACTCGCCAAGGGCTACATGGGTTTTCGCGGAATTCCCGGTCACGAATTCGTCGGCGAAGTGGTCGAGAGCGAAAATTCCTCGTTGTTGGGGCGTCGCGTTGTCGGCGAGATCAATGCGGGATGTGGCGCGTGCGAGGTCTGCGCCACCGGTCTCGCGCGGCATTGTCCGAATCGTACCGTGCTTGGCATCCTCGGTCGCGACGGCGCTTTCGCCGAGTACCTGCGGCTTCCCGATCGCAATCTGATTCCGTTGCCGCATTCCATTTCTGACGAGATCGCAGTTTTCGTCGAGCCGCTCGCGGCGGCGTACGAGATTTTCGAACAGATCAAAATTCCTCGCAATCAACGCGTGCTGGTGCTCGGCGATGGACGTCTCGGGATTCTCGTTGCGATGGCGCTTAAGGCAGAGGGTTACGATGCGATTGTTGCGGGACATCATCCCGAACGGGCGAAGCATCTTGGCATCAACACAGAGCGCGAGGAGGAGTTGAACGATCGTTACGATGTCGTCGTCGATTGCACTGGATCAAGCCGCGGGTTTTCGCGCGCGCTCGAACTGGTGCGTCCGCGCGGTACGCTGATCCTGAAAAGCACCGCGGCCACATCGGGCGCTCTCAACCTCGCGCCCGTCGTCATCCATGAAGTCACCGTACTCGGCTCGCGATGCGGTACGTTCGCACCCGCTATCGAGGCGTTGACTTCAGGGAAAATCGATCCGCGACCGCTTATCTTGGACACACTTCCACTCGACGACGGACTTCATGCGCTCGATGAGGCGGACAAATCGTCGAACCTTAAAATCCTGTTGAAAGTTTCGTGAAGCACGCACGAACCGCGATCATTGCCGGCGTCGACACCGGCGGCACCTTCACGGACCTCGTCGCGGTGATCGATGGCGAGCTGGTTGTTCACAAAACGCTCTCCACGCCCGACGATCCGGCGCGTGCGGTGATCGAGGGCCTCGCGCAGATGCTCGCCGGCGCGAAAGCCGCGATGGTCACTTACAGCTCGACCGTTGCCACCAACGCGCTGCTCGAGCTCAAGGGCGCGCGCGTCGCGCTTTTCACCAACGCGCGTTTCGAGGACCTCATCGAAATCGGCCGGCAGAATCGCTCCGAGCTTTACGCGCTCTCGCCGTCGCGGCCCGAGCCGCTGGTCGCGCGTGCGATGCGTTTCGGTGTCGAGGAGCGAACTCTGTTCGACGGCACGATTGCCAAGCCGCTCACGCGCGAGGAGCTTTTGCGCATCGCGTACGTCGCGCGCAAGTGCGGCGCTGAGGCCTTCGCCGTTTGCCTGCTTCATTCGTATGCGAATCCGAAAAGCGAGGACGCGATTGCCACCGCGCTAAAACCGCTCGGCACGCCCATTTCGGTATCGCATCGCATCCTCGCCGAATATCGCGAGTTCGAGCGGCTTTCGACTACCGTCGTGAACGCCTACGTCGCGCCGCGAATGGCGTCGCATCTGCATAATCTCGAATCGCGACTCGAGCGAACACGGCTGCGCGTGATGCAGTCCAACGGAAGTGCGATCGGTATCGAGCTCGCGCAGCAGGAGCCGGTGCGCACGATTCTGTCGGGACCGGCCGCCGGCGTGATCGGCGCGGGCGAACTCGCGCGCGCTTTCGGCATCGATCGATTCATCACCTTCGACATGGGCGGCACCTCCACCGACGTGTCGATGTATGATCGGCGCGCGCGCATCCGCTCGCTCAGCTATCAGAATGGATACGCGGTGCGCACGCCCGTCATCGACATTCACACTGTTGGCGCGGGCGGCGGCTCGATCGCGCGGGTCGATGCTGGCCGTGCATTGCGCGTCGGTCCCGAAAGCGCCGGCGCCAATCCCGGTCCCGCCTGCTATGGACGCGGCGATCTTCCGACAGTGACGGATGCGGACCTCGTCGCCGGCCGCATCGTCGCGGAAAATTTCCTTGGCGGTCAGATGCGGATTTTTCCCGATCGGTCGTCGCGCGCGATGCGCGAGCTTGCGATTGCCATGCGCGCCAAACCGATCGATGCGGCGCGCGGCGTGATTCGCGTCGTCAACGCCAACATGGAGCGCGCGATTCGCGTCATCACCGTCGAGCGCGGATACGATCCACGCGATTTCGCGTTGCTGGCATTCGGCGGTGCCGGTCCGATGCACGCCTGCGAACTCGCGCTGGATTTGGGCATTCGGCATATTGTGCTACCCCGAAATCCCGGCCTTCTATGCGCATGGGGCGCGTTGGGGGCGCCGCTGGGACGCGAACATTCGATGACGATTCGCGACACGTCGCCGAATTATCGCAAGCTGATCGCGCGCGCCGCTCCGATGAAAAAACGTTCCGTGCGCGAACTTTCAGCGGAAGGAGTCCCGTCGTCGAAGATTGAACATGAACTTTTCGTCGATATGCGCTATCGCGGACAATCCTACGAACTCGAGGTCGCGCTGACCCCACGTTTCATCGACGCGTTTCACAACTTGCATAAACAAACCTTCGGACACTCGTCATCCGAGTCTCCAGTCGAAGTGGTAAATCTCCGCCTGCGCTCGTCAGCGGCCGGACCGGAAATCGCGCCGCGCAAGATCGCCCGGAGGTCGAAATTCCCCCGCGCCAGTGGCGCATATAGCCACGCTGGTCGGAGCGAACCCGCGTCGCGTGCCGGTCTATGCGAGAGATGACTTTGGTGCCGGCAGTGAGAATCGCCGGACCGTTGATAATTGTCGAACTGAGTTCCACCTCGTACGTCGCGCCGGATTTTGCGATGCGCACCGACGACTACGGAAATCTCCACCTGGAGATGCGCAAATGAAAATCGATCCGGTCACGCTCGCAGTGATGAACAATCGCCTCGCCGCGATCGCGGAGGAGATGGGCGTGGTGCTCGGGATGACCGGCTTCTCGCCGAACATCAAGGAGCGTCACGATTTCTCGTGCGCGCTCTTCGATGGGCGCGGCGAGCTGGTCGCGCAGGCCGCGCACATTCCGGTCCATCTCGGTTCGACGCCGCTCTCGGTGCGCGCCGCGATCGAGCGCCTCGAACTTTTTCCGGGTGATGTCGCCGCGCTCAACGATCCGTTCGCGGGCGGTACGCATTTGCCCGACCTGACGCTGGTCGCGCCGATTTTCCTGGGTGACGAGAAGCGGCCGTTCGCGTTCGCCGCGAATCGCGCGCATCACGCGGATATCGGCGGGATGGCGCCCGGCTCGATGGGGCTTGCGACCGAGATTTACCAGGAGGGATTCCGTCTGCCTCCGGTGAAAATTGTTGAGGCCGGGAAAATTTCGCGCGATGTGATGGCGCTGTTCCTCGCCAACACGCGCGTCCACGAGGAGCGCGAGGGCGATCTTCGTGCGCAAATTGCCGCGCTCTCCGTTGGGTCCGATCGCTTTCGCGCGCTAGTCGATACTTCGGGCCGTGCAACGATCGCCGCTGCGATGGACGCGCTCAAAACTTATGCAGCCCGGCTGATGGAGGCCGAGCTACGAAAGATAAAGCCGGGCACCTACGCGGCGGAGGATTTTCTCGACGACGACGGTTTCGGCACCGAGCACATTCCGATTCGGGTGAAGATTCGCATCGCCAACGGCAAAGCCGTGGTCGATTTTGCCGGCTCCTCGCCGCAGGTTCGCGGCAACGTCAACGCGAATTATGCGATCACTCTTTCGGCTACTTTCTACGTGATGAAATGCATCGCATCGGAGGAGGTCCCTGCCAACGAAGGGCTGATGCGTCCGATCAAAGTGCTCGCGCCTGCGGGATCGATCGTGAATGCGAATCCGCCCGCGGCGGTTGCGGGCGGCAATGTCGAAACGTCGCAGCGCATCGTCGACGTGCTGTTCAAGGCGCTCGCGCCTGCCGCGCGCGATCGCATCGCCGCAGCGAGTTCCGGCTCGATGTCGAATCTCACCATCGGCGGATTCGATCGCTTTCGCGATCGTCACTTTTCCTATTATGAGACGATCGCCGGCGGCGCTGGCGCATCGCGCGAGCATCCGGGCGCGTCCGGAATTCATACGCACATGACCAACACGCTGAACACGCCGATCGAGGCGCTCGAGACCTACTATCCGATGCGAGTGAATGAGTATCGCATGCGGCGTGGCTCCGGAGGTCGCGGCGCATCGCGCGGAGGTGACGGTCTCATCCGCGAGATCGAATGCCTCGTTGAATCGAGCGTGAGTTTGTTGACCGATCGGCGCATCACACGGCCGTGGGGCCTCGAAGGTGGTGGCGACGGCGCGTCAGGCGCCAACTATCTGGTCCACGCCGGCAAGCGCAAGAAGCTCCCAGGAAAGACCAACGTGCAGCTTCAGTCAGGCGACAGGATTCGCATCGAGACTCCGGGCGGCGGCGGCTGGGGCCGCGTTGGGGAAAAATCTAAATAACATTTTTCTCCCGCAACCGGCTGCGCGTCGACGCATCGATGCCGAGTTCCGCGAGCATTTCATCAGTATGCGCACCCAAGGCGGGCGCGGCGGTGCGGACCTTTGTCGGTGTGCGCGAGAATTTCGCCGCAGGTCCCACGACCGGAACGACAGTGCCGTCGGCCTGCGGTGTGTCCTGGATCATATCGCGCGCGAGGACGTGGGGATCGCGCGCTGCCTCGGCATACGAACGAATCGGTGCGCACGCGATCGCGTTCTCGGCGCATTCGGCGACTGCCTCAGCCACGCCTCGGTTAGCGCACCATCCGGCGAACAGCGCATTGCATTCGTCGCGATGCTTCGCGCGCAGCGCCGCCGTCGCGAAGTCGGGATTCTCCGCGAGGTCCGGCCGTCCCGCGAGCCGCGCGAAAACGCGCCAATGACTATCGAGCAGCGTGCCGGCGATGATGCGTCCGTCGCGGCATTGGTAGATGTTGGCGGGAATCGAAAAGCTGAACTCGTTGCCCCAGCGCGCCATCGGAATTCCCATCGCGCCAAGCGTCGGATAGCCGTTGGACTGAAACAGCATCGCGTCGAGCAACGAAACATCGACGTGCTGACCTTCGCCGGTTTGATCGCGATGGCGCAGCGCCGCGATCGCGCCGATCGCGCCATGAAGTCCCGCCAGGTCGTCGCACAAGAACGTGGGCGCCTTGACTGGCGGGCCGTTCACCTCGCCCATTGAGCGAGATGAAGCCGCCCGCGGCCTGCGCCATCGGATCGTAACCGACGCGATCGTGATCCGGCCCCCACTGGCCCCATCCGCTGACCGACACGTACACGATGTCCGCCTTGACCTTGCGCACGTCGTCGTAGCCGAGGCCCCACTTCGCGAGCGTACCGGGGCGGAAATTCTGCACGATGATATCGGTGGTCTTCGCCAGCTTAAGGAAAATGTCGCGGCCCTCGGCAGTTCGCATATCGAGCGTCAGGTCGCGCTTGTTTCGATTCACCGTGGCATAGGCGAAACTGATTGGCGGATTTGTGCCCGGTAAGTAGGGAGTGATGCGCCGGCCCACCTCGCCCTCGGGCGCTTCGATTCGGATCACGTCGGCGCCGAGGTCTGCGAGCACGCACGCGCACATCGGACCCGCCCAACTGGTGGTGACGTCCATCACGCGCACGCCGTGCAGCGGGCCGGTCAGGTCATTGCGGGCCTCGCGATAAAATTCGGACTTTTCCATGGCTTCCCCCGATGGCGCGAAATCCTACTTCGATGGGGCCGGCTTCCTCAAACGCCATAGCGTCTCGTCATTGGCTCGGCTAGCTTGTTTTGCGATGGCCGAAGATCAGTTCTGGGTCGGAGTTCATGGCGTGATCGCGCGCGGCACGAAGCTGCTAGTGCTGAAGCGCGCGCCGACCATGACCTACAAACCCGGCGCATGGGACTTGCCGGGCGGTCATCTCGCGATTGGAGAGTCGTTCGAGGAATGCCTCGCGCGCGAGATCGAAGAGGAAACCGGCCTCGCCATCGCGACGCCGCGGCTGCTCGGGATCCACAACAGTGTCGGTCCTTATCTGCAAGCGATTTTCGCATGTGAGATTGCGAACGGCGCGCATGAGATTAAGCTGCGGCCGCACGAGCACATCGATTCACGATGGGTCACGCCATCGGAGCTTCGGAAGCTCGAATTGATCCCGTACCTCGAAGGAATCATGCGCCGCGGGATGCTGGATTTCATTAGCGATGCGTGAGGCGGCTGCGCCAGTAGCCTAAAAAGTTCGCGCATTCGAGCTGATGATAGATGACGCCCTCGCGATCGCCTCGCAGCGCCGCGGCCGCCATCCGGGCCAGATTTTTCGCCAGTTTATCGAGCTGATTGTGGCTCTTGCCGCCGGCGATCGCACTGCCAAATCCGAACGCGAAACTCTTGCGACGCAGATACTGCGCGCTCATCCGCTCCGGTCCGATCAGATGATGCACGATCGCGTCCGGGACAAATCCCATCTTGCCCCCCTGCGCTATAATGCGCGCGAACAACTCAGTGTCTTCGCCGGACATCGGATTCCCGCCAACCACGCCTAGATCCTCGCGAAAAGGCCCGAAGCGCTCGAAGGCCGCGCGCCGAAATCCGACGTTAGCGCTGAAGTAGTTCGACGGCGTCTCTGCCGCCGCCGCGGGGGCCGATTCGATTGCCGCGCGATCGTGCACCGCGAGCTTCACCCACAGCCGGGGCCCGAGCCATGGCGGCGGAGGCGCGCTCCATCGCGGCAGAACCATTCCGCACGCAGCATCGAGGCCGCGGGTCTCGAGCGCGGACAACATCGCGCGCAGCCAATCGCGATCGGCGGTCGCGTCATCGTCGAGAAAGAAAATGAACTCGCCGCGCGCCTCATCTATCGCGCGATTACGTGCGAAGCTCGATCCTTGGCGAGGCTCAAGGACCCGACGAATAGGAAAAACTGATGTGGAATTGCGCGGCCGCCTCGACCGCGCGAGGCGTGTCATCGGTCGATGCGTTATCGATGACGATGCAGTCCACCGCGACATCCGAGGGAATCGTGAGCGCAGCCACACTGCTCAGGGTCTCGCGCAACTCTCGCGCGCGATTGTGGGTGGGAATCGCGATGGTTACCGACTTCCTCAATCGCGCGAGCTGCCTCCTTGCGATGCTGAAAACAGAATCGCGAAGGTGGTGAGCCTTCGCGATTAAATTATGAACTAGTTCGCGCCGCCTCGATCAATGCGCGGGAGGAGGCGGCGGTGGAGGTGGAGGAGGTGGTGGCGGAGGCGGGGGGGCCGCAGAACCACCCGCAGGCGCGGGACCGCCGGCTGCCGGCGATGCCGCGGGAGATGGCGACGCCGGCGCTTGAGGCTTCGGTAGCGGCGCTTTCGATTGTGTGAAGACGACGCCGCTGACCTCGAGGTCGGGGTTCGCCTTGTTCTGGATGTCCGGCGGCGCGGCCAGCTTGAAGCCAAAGCTGCGCGTCTCGCCCGGAACGAACGGCAGGACAGGACGCGAGAAGTTGACGAACTCGATCGGCGTAACGATGAGCGTGTGCTCTTCCGAGAAGACTTGCTTTTTCTTTTTGCCCTTTCCCTCGGAATAGGTGACGGTGCAAACCACCTCATCGATCGCCTTGTCGCCATTGTTGGTGATCTTGCCGAAGATGCCCGGCACCCGCGAAGCCGCCATCTTCATATCGACGTCGCTCAGCGCGAGCTTCGGAACATAAGCCTGGCCGTCGGGAATTTGCGCCTTGACGGCATTGATGTCGTCGAGTTCCCTCTGGAGGCGGAATTTTATCCCCGCGTTGCCGGTGGCCTCTTCCTTATCGCATTCCGCAATCGCGGCCTGATAAGCGGCGATCGCCTTGTCGTAGTCGTGCTTGTGGTAGGCCTCGATTCCTTCCTTGTGCTTTTTCTCGATGGCCTCCTTTTCGGAAGAATCGTAGAAAAGCTTCCAGTCGCTGCCTTCCTTCACGAGTACGATGTCGTCGTCGTAGCTGACCTTCGGGAAGCTCTTCTCGGTGAGCTCCTTCTGTGCGGTCTGATCGGGGCCTGAGTTCGGATCGACGGTGGCATCGATGGTGCGCTCCCATAGCGCCAAATCGGGCCGCGTGACCTTGACCGTCACCACCGCTTTGCTGTCGCCTTCCTGCTTGGCGTCACCGACCTCGAAATCCTGCGCGCCAAGGATGCTCTTGAACCAGTCGCGGCTTACATCGGGCGCGAGCGGAATGTCGGTCAGGAATTGATCCATAGTGCGATCGATTTGATCCTGATGCGACATGGCCTGATAGCAGTACGGATAATTGTACAGCTTGAGATTGTCGACGTAATTCTGTGCGGCTTTTTTCGGCCTCCGCCCGCACAACCCGACAAGCAACGCGCCAACTAAGAGCGCAGCCACCGTAAGGAATGGCCGCAGGATTCGAAAGTTTGGAATTTGTCATCGGGTGCAGATTCTAGTGTGGTAGCGACCAAAAACAAGCCTGCTAGACAAAAGGTGCATTGTTCGGACGCTGGATGGCGAAGGTCGCTCACGCGGCATCTGCTTCAGCTCGATGATGTTGCCCTCCGGATCGCGAACATAAATCGAAAGTCCCATCCCATGCGCGCCGTAGCGAGTCGCCGGTCTCGCCCATCGACCTCGACGGCGGATTCCTTCAGTCCCGCGCGACGGCCGCCATATCGGCGGCCTCGATCCCAAGGCATACGTGGTCGACGTTTTCGGCGTTACTATCGCTCGATCCGCTCGGCTCCTCGCATGGCACCAGATCGATCATACTGCGGCCTGCGCGAAGCTGAATCAGTCCGATCTGTGTCGAGGCGGCGCTCCTCGACGAGGCCCATCAGCCGCGTGTAGAAATCCAGCATTTTGTTCTGGTCGCGGCATCGGAACACGACATGATCGATTTCGGCAATTTTGACGAGCGATTCCATAGACGACGCCTCCACCACAATGACAAGACTTACGACTTGATCGCGCGACGCTCAATCGGGATCATTCGAAGAGGGCCGCACCTCGAAACCTGATGCCTCCACAACGCCGCCGCACTGATCATTTTCGCCGTCACCTATTCAGTCATCGCGATCGGAAAATTTCCGTGGCTGCGACTCGACCGCGCGGGAGCCGCATTCGCAGGCGCCGTCGCGATGGTCGTCAGTGGCGCAATTTCCGAGGATGCGGCGCGCGATGCAATCGATTATCGGACCCTCGCGCTGCTGCTGGGCATGATGATCGTCGTGGCGAACCTGCGGCTGTCGGGTGCTTTCCGATGGTTCGCGCGCGCGCTGCTGCTGAACGCCCGTTCCGGATATCGGCCTGCTTGCGATGACGGTTGCGCTGTCAGGCATCCTGGCGGCATTTTTCATCAACGATGTGGTCTGTATCGCGCTGACGCCGCTGCTGATCGAAACTTCCGAGCTTCTCGGCTTCGCGCCGATGCCGTTTCTGATCGCGCTCGCGACAGCCAGCAACATCGGGAGTGCGGCCACCATCACCGGCAATCCGCAGAACATGATTGTCGCGGGCTTCGCGCATCTGCATTATCTGCGATTTGCGATACGCCTTGCGCCGGTCGCGATCGTCGGCCTCGCGATTGACTATGTGATTATCGCATATGTCTATCGCGATGCGCTCTCACGATCGCGTCGAGCCGACCATGAGGATAGCTCCGGCAGCCGGCACGCGATTTGGGCGCTGATGATCAAATCGTCGTCGGTCGCGATTGCCGCGTTGGTTTGCTTCGCGCTCGGATACCCCACGCATCTGGTGGCGCTCGGTGCCGCTGCAATGTTGCTTTTCACGCGGCGCCTCAAACCTCAGCGCGTGTTTGCGATGGTCGACTGGACGATGTTGCTGATGTTCGCAGGGTTGTTCGTGGTAGTTGGCGGTCTGCAGGCCACCGGCATCGATCATGATGCGATCAGATGGGTCGGCGTCGAGAGACTCGCGAACCCGATTACGCTATCCGTGGTGGTCGCGATTCTATCCAACCTCGTGAGCAATGTTCCCGCGGTGCTTCTGTTCCGGCCGATTTTTCCGGCGCTAGGGGGTAGCGAGCAGATCGCGCTGATCATTTCGGCGGTGAGCACGCTCGCGGGAAATCTCACCGTGGTCGGCTCGGTCGCGAATCTTATCGTAATCGAGCAAGCGCGCCGGCACGGAGTCGGCATCTTATTTTCGGAGTACCTGCGAGTCGGAATTCCCGTCACGATTCTTACGATCATTGTGGGCCTCGCGATGATCCAGCTTGGGCTCTAGGTGGGTCGCGCAGGAAATTTCAGCCGGACCACTTCGGTCTGCGCCACCGCGTCGTTCACCATCCGATCGACGTCGAGGCGGGCTTCGGATTCCTCGACCTCCTTCGGTTTGGCGTGCGTCTCCGGATGCGGTGGCGTAAACAAGGTGCAGCAATCTTCGTCAGGAAGTATCGAGGTCTCAAAGGTGCCGAGCTTGCGCGCTTCGACGATGATCTCGTTCTTGTCCATCCCAACCAGCGGGCGTAGGACCGGCATCGCGGTCGCGGTTTGAATCACCATCATGTTTTCCAGAGTTTGCGAGGCCACCTGGCCGAGGCTCTCGCCGCTTACGAGGACAGTGGCGCCGACCTTATGCGCCAGCTCCGCCGCGATTCGCAGCATGAAACGGCGATACATTACGACGCGCAACGGGCGCAGGCTTTTCGCGACGATCTCACGCTGTAGAATTCCGAACGGCACCAGCATAATTGTCGCGCGCCCCTCGAAGCGGGTCAGATGCGTCGCCAACTCCAGCGCCTTGTCGCGGCTCGCCGTAGTCACCAGCGGATGCCCGTGAAAATGCACGAAGTCGACGTGCAGCCCGCGCTTCATCATGCGATGGGCCGCGACCGGAGAATCGATACCGCCCGAGAGCAGCGTCAGGCCGCGTCCCGTTATCCCGACCGGCAGACCGCCGGCGCCAGGAGTCTTTCCCGCCGAAACGTAGGCGCACTCGGGGAGGATCTCGATCGAAATTGTCAGCTCGGGATTCTCGAGGTCGACCTTGAAACCGAATTCATCGGCCACCGCGGCGCCAACCAGCCGATCGATCTCCATCGAATTAAGTTGAAAGCGTTTGTAATCACGCCTCGTGCTGACACGGAACGTCTTCGCGCCATTTCCGCGCGCGCGGGCAATCGCCTCGCGCGTGATAGCTTCGATATCGAGCGAGGTGGGGTAGCTGATGGAAAAATTCTGCAAACCGAAAATGAGCGCTGCGCGTTCGCGAACGACGCTATCGGTAATCGCGTCAGGCAGCTCGATCATCAGGCGCGAGCCGAGCGAGCGCGCGCGCCCGAGTTCATAGTCGGCGAAAATCGCGCGCAGATTGTGTTTGATCTGATCGACAAAGCGCCAGCGATTGCCGCCCTTGAGCGCGACTTCATGATATCTGCCGATCAGGTAACGCATTTTCCGCGTGATAAGAACGCAGCGGTTCATGATATGCTATCGGCCAAACGGAACCAGCATGTCCAAATCGAACAATGGCGCGGCCGCAGTGACGGCTGATGAATCGCTCATCGTCACCCGACGTGAGCAGATCGAGAAGCTAAGGCGCGGGCTCCATCAGAGCGATCCGGAAGATCGAATGACTCACGACGGCGTGACGCGCGCGGCCGCGATACTGGTTCCGATCGTCCACCGCGACGACGATTTGCATCTGGTGTTCATCCGGCGCTCGGACACGGTCGAGAGTCATCGCGGCCAGGTTGCGTTTCCGGGCGGCAGGGTCGATCCAACCGATGAGACGTTACTTCACACCGCTTTGCGCGAAGCGTACGAGGAGGTTGGCATCGACCCGCGTGTGGTCGACGTACTGGGCGGGTTTCCTACTATGAGTACGGTCTCGAGCGGGATGCGCGTCGCGCCGTTTGTCGGCGTGCTTAAAGAGCCGGTTGTGTACCGGCTTCAGGAAGTTGAGGTCGCGGAGGTCTTTGAAGTGCCGCTGCGCGCGCTGCGCGACCCGCGCTATCGCGGGCTTTACGAATGGCGTCGCGATAAGGATCGGCCGTCTTCGAATTTCCCGGCCATCTTCTACGCCGGTCAGACAATTTGGGGACTTACGCTACGCATCACCGAAAGCCTGCTCGACATCATGGGAATCGAACGCGCGAAAACGATCGCGCCGGAAGAATCGCGATAGCTTCAGCGTCATCCCGCCTTGCGTGCGACCGTACGCGAGGAGTCAATCCGTGGCTAGCCGCTTTTGAAATTGGGGAGGTATCAAATGAGTTTGATAACGCCGACACCTGAAGCAATCCAGAGGCTCGCAGGCGCACCGGAGAGCGGCAGGGTGGTGATGCTCAACTTGCTTAAGTTCAAGCCAGGCGGCGCGCCATCGTACGCCGAATATGGACGGCATGTCGCGAAGATTCTTGAGCGCATCGGCGGGAAGATTCTCTTCGCGGGTCAGGTCTCACAGTCGGTGATCGGCAACAACGGCGATTGGGACGCGATCGCAATCGTCGAGTATCCGTCGCGCAAGGTTTTTCTCGAGATGGGCATGAGCGCCGAGTATCAGGCGATCCATCACTTTCGCGACGAAGGCCTCGAGCGCACGGAACTATATGCGATCGATCCGATGCCAAATCCGTAGGAGAGAGAACTCCATGGGCCGCAATGTTCTTTTCATCACTACCGATCAGCAGCGCTACGATTCGCTCGGCTGCAACGGCGGCACGATCGCCAAAACTCCCGTGGCCGATCAGTTGGCGGCGAGCGGAATCAATTACAGCCGCGCGCATAATCAGAACGTCGTCTGCATGCCGGCGCGCTCCACGATGATCACCGGCCAGTACGTGCGCACCCACGGCGTGTTCGCCAACGGCGTCGCCTTGCCGCCCGACGCGCCGAGCGTCGCGGCCTATTTGCACGAGGAGGCTGGATATCGCACCGCGCTGTTGGGTAAGGCGCACTTCGAGCCGGCGCTCGACTTCGCGCAGCGGTGGCCGGAGAACACCATGGCGCGCAAGGGCAGCACTGGGCCGTATCGCGGTTTTGAGCGAATGGAGCTCGCGATGCACGTCCCGCTGGGCGGATGGCATTACTCACTGTGGTTGCAGAATAACTATCCGAACGAGCTTGGTGGATTTGCGCCATTACTCAGTGCGGCCGGCGGCGGAGATACCGGCGCGCCCGAAGTAAAGTACAATCCAATAGTTCGTGAACATTATCACACCGATTGGGTAGCCGATCGCACGATAGCATTTCTCGATTCACTCGATCCGAATGAGAATTGGTTTGTGTGGATGAGCTTCCCCGACCCGCATCATCCATGGGACCCGCCCGAGTCGGAGGCGCGTCGGATCAATTGGCGCGATCTCGATTTGCCTGCCGGGCATCCCGGATCGCGCGACAAGATCGAGGCGATCCTGCGCCAGAAGCCGCGGCATTGGCTCGACTGGTATGAAGGGCGCTTCCGCAATCCGGAGGGCGGGCCGGTGCGATTCATCCCGGCCGAGATGACGCACAATCAAGTGCGCGAAATCAACGCGATGGTTCACGTGGAAAATGAACTCATCGATCAAGCGTGCGGCCGTGTGCTTCGAAGGATCTCCGAAAGAAAATGGGATCAGCGCACCGATGTATTTTTCACCACCGATCACGGCGAGCTGCAGGGCGACTTCGGCCTCGTTTACAAGGGTCCGTATCATGTCGACGCTTTGATGCGGATTCCGATGATCTGGCGTCCGGCGGCGTCGGCCGGCATTGATGCGGCACAGATTTCCGAGCCGGTCGGTCAGCTCGATCTGGCGCCGACATTTTGCCAAATCGCGGGCGTGCCGGTTCCTTCATGGATGGACGGAAAACCGCTTCCGGTTGCATCCAATTCGGGACGCGAACGAGTGATTACTGAATGGGATAGTCAGTTCGCGCAAGTCGGTATGCATATGAAGTCTATTTACCGCGACAGTTATGTTTGCACTGTGTATGAAAAAAGTACTCGCGACGTCGGTTTCGATCTCGCAAGTATAATTCGCGGTGGCCTCGGCGGCCCGAACGTCCCGATGCCGGACATCAGCTACGATGGCTCCGAGGGCGAACTCTACAATCTGCGCGAGGATCCGATGCAGTGGCGCAATTTGTGGAATGACGCAGGCTTCGCGAAGCTGAAATCCGATTTGATTGTAGACCTCTACGACAATCTGCCGCCGGCGCGAAATCCCCAGCTACCGGTCGAGGCGGCCGCGTGATCGCATCCGATACAATTCGGTGCTCGCGATGAAGCCGCTGGTTCTGGTTGGCGGCTACGGCTCGCCATACTCACGAAAGATGCGCGCGGTACTCCGTTATCGTCGCATCCCGTTTCGATGGATTATGCGCGGCTCCACCGAAGACGTCGGCATACCGCCGGTGCCGGTCGCGCTGATCCCGGTGCTGCTGTTTCCGGGCGAGAACGGCGCGTCCGACGAAGCGATGATCGATTCGACTTTCGAGATCATTCGACTCGAATCGATGTTCAAGCAGCGCTCCCTGATTCCTCCCGATCCTGCGCTCGCGTTTCTGCAATCATTGATCGAAGACTACGGCGATGAATGGCTCACCAAGCCGATGTTCCATTATAGATGGAACTACGCGCCGGATATAAGAAAGGCCTCGTACGTTCTGATACTCGATCGCATGCCGCACCTCGCGGGCGAGCGGCTCGAACGGAGCGCGAAGATGATCGCCGATCGTCAAATCGCGCGGCTTACCGTGGTTGGCTCCAACCCGACCACACGGCCGGTGATCGAGGACAGCTATCGGCGACTGCTGGACATTCTGGATCGGCACATCGCGGCAGGCTCGCCGTTTCTGATGGGCGATTCTCCCGGCGTCGGCGATTTCGGATTGTTCGGACAACTGAGCCAGCTCACTCATTTCGATCCGACGCCGAGCGCGATCGCGGCCGAGCATGCGCCGCGCGTTTACTCGTGGGTGAATCGTATGGAGGATCTCTCCTCGATCGAAATCGCCGACCAGGGATGGAACTCGCGCGAGCGAATTGCAGAAACGCCGAATCCATTCATGCGCGAGATCGGCCGCGTCTACGCGCCGTTCCTGATCGCCAATGCGCGTGCCCTCGATTCAAAATCAGCCGAGGTGCGCGCCGAGATCGATGGAGGTCCCTGGATCCAGCAACCGTTTCCATATCAAGGCAAATGCCTGAAGTGGCTGCGCGAAGCTTACGACGCGCTGGGCGATGGCGACCGTAGGTTCGTCGATCAGGTCCTCGCAGAGACCGCCTGCGATGCGATCTTCAGCGCCCGCATCTAAGTCCGCTATCCCGGCGGGCGCAACATCTCGAAGTAGGATTTCTCGATCAGGTGGGCGGGTGAGATGCCCAATGCGCGCAGGAGTTCGTCAACCTCGGGGCGGCTAGCTTCGGCGTCGATATGTTCGCCGAGTACCGCCTCGACCTCGCCAAATTCGCCCAGACCCTCGACACGATCGAGGTGAAGTCGAATGTGATCACGCATCATCAGGATGCGAGTCTTCTTTACCGTTGCGATTGTCCCTAGCGCCCGGGTCATCATGTCGCGAAATTTTTCCGGCTCAGCGATCGGAACAATTTCGTAGCTGCTAAGCTGGAGACTTTGGCTGTCCTGACGCCCGTAGAAAATCATCCACGCGCTAGACCCTTCTTCGCGCAGCTTCAACTTCCCGGCGGGGACGCGAAAGAACGTATCGCATTGCAGCAGCGTCGCCTTGAATCGGTACCCGATGCCTTGGGCTTGCTTCCCGGCGCGCTCGAGATCATCCAGTTCGAATTTCGCCTCGAGGTTTTGCATCTGATCACTCCTCAGAGCCTGCTCTCGGCGCGAGTCCCTTCATCGCCGTGTCGGCGATTCTCCTGCGGATCCGCCATCAGCTCTTCGATATCCCCCGTGATCAATCGCGCGCCGCGTTGATACGTGATGTATGCCCACGACCATTCCAACATAACGATCACCCGGCTGCGAAACCCGATGAGATATGCGATGTGGACCAGCGACCAGATGAGCCATGCGAGCCGCCCACTCAGCTTCAGGCGTCCCCTCTGCAGAATTGCGAAAGCGCGCCCGATCGTCGCCAGCGCCCCTTTGTCGACATATCCAAACTGAAGGTAGGGTTTGCCGGAGAGCGCGCGCGCGATGTTGCCGGCGGCGTGGCGCCCCTGCTGGATCGCTACCGGTGCGAGACCCGGCATCGTGCGGCCTTCAACGTCAACGCACATCGCCAGGTCGCCGATGACGAACACCTCCGGATGCCGCTCGACGGTGAGATCGCTGCGAACTTTCACGCGACCGCCGCGATCGAGTTCCACGCCCATCGTCTTCGCGAGCGGCGAGGCGGCAACTCCAGCGGCCCAGATGATCGTTCGCGCCCTGATTTCGGACTTATCTAGACGAATCAGGTCGCGCGTGATCGCTTTAGCGGGACTGTCGGTCAGGACCTCAACTCCGCGTTCCGTCAACGCTGCCGCCGCCTTGGCGGCCAGGCCTTCATCGAAGGTGGGCAGAATTCTCGGGCCTGCTTCGACCAGAATGATCTTCGCTTCGCGCGGATCGATGCGGCGAAAATCGCTGACGATGACCTGACGCGATATTTCCGCGATGGCGCCGGCGAGTTCCACGCCAGTTGGGCCGCCGCCCACGACGACAAAGGTAAGCAACGTGCGGCGCGCATCGTCGTCGTGTTCGCGCTCCGCCAGTTCGAAGGCGAGCAATATCTTCTGGCGAATGTTCACCGCGTCCTCTAGGCTTTTGAGGCCCGGCGCATAGTGCGACCATTCGGAGTGGCCGAAATATGAATTATCCGCGCCCGCCGCAACGATAAGAAAATCGTACTGTATGGCGCCCTGCGTGGTGGTCACGCGCCGATTGCCCAAATCGATCGCGAGAACATCATCGAGAAGTACCCGAGTGTTGAGATTGTGCCTGACGATCGATCGGATCGGATACGCTATGTCAGCGGGAGACAATCCCGCAGTCGCTACCTGGTAGAGCAGCGGCTGGAACAGATGATGGTTGCGGCGATCGATGATCGTGACCTCGACGTTCGCACGGCGCAGTGCCCAAGCCGCATTGAGGCCGCCGAAGCCGGCGCCGACGATCACGACGTGCGCAGCCTCGGGGCTTTGCGATTTTGTTATGTGGCTCGCGGCAGACACAAGAATCCTGAGAAGCGGTGGCGATGGCGTGACGGATAAATTACATACCCGCCAATGTGGAGAATCCAGCTTGAACTGTCCGACGGTTCGGTCTAAGCAACCATAGTTGCCATGGTTAGGACGCTGCACTGCGAGAGCATCTTCAGATGACGCTTCCGTTTGAAGGAATCAGAGTTGCCGATTTCGGATGGATTTTTGCTGTCCCGCATGCGACGGCATGGCTCGGCGCGATGGGCGCCGAAGTTATCCGCGTCGAATCGAGTGTGGCTCCCGATCTGGTGCGCTTTCTGAGCGGGACCGACGGCACGCCCGGCATCAATCGCAGCGGGATTTTCAATTCGATAAATTTTTCGCGTAAAAGCGTCGCGCTCAACCTGACGAATCCGAAGTCGCGCGAGATCGCGCATCGGTTGGTCAAGTACAGCGACATCGTGACGGAAAACTATACCGTCGGTAACATGAAGAAGTTCGGCCTCGACTATGAATCGCTGCGCGCGATCAAGCCCGACATCATTATGCTGTCCGGAACACCGCTGGGGCAGACCGGGCCCTATGCGAACACGGTCGGGTTCGGCCCGACCACCCAGGCGTTCGCCGGCATGTGTCATCTGACCGGTTATCCAGGCGATTTTCCATGCGGCATCGGCGGCACATGGCCGGATTTCGCGGTAGGCACTGCGATGGTGTTTTTCCTTCTTGCGGCGCTCCATCATCGCGATCATACCGGCGAGGGTCAGTATCTCGATCTCTCGATGGCTGAGACCGTGACCACGATGCTGCCGGAAGCGATGATGGACTATTTTCTCAACTGGCGCGACAACGGTCCGATCGGCAATCGTGATTCGGCGATGGCGCCGCACGGCGTGTTTCCAGTGAAGGGCGACGACCTATGGATCGCAATCGCGATCGCGAGCGACGAGGAATTCGGCGTTCTATGCGAGGCGCTCGGAGTTCCGAATCTCGCGATGGAGCCTCGCTACGCGAAGCTGGCCGCACGCCTTGCGAATGTCGACGACCTCGAACGAGCGATCGCTTCGCGTACGCGCGAGTTCGAGCGCGACGCGCTGGTGCAAAAACTTCGCGAGTGCAACCTCGCGGTTGGCCCTGTCTATGGTCCGCTGGATCTGATGGAAGATCCCGCGCTGCGCGAATCGGGCATGCTGTTGGAACTCGATCACCCCGAAAGCGGCAAGCGTATCATTCCCGGATTGCCGGTCACCTTCAGCGCGATGCAACCGGACTATCGCCCTGCGCCTTCGATCGGCGCGGATTCGTCAGATGTGCTGGGCGATCTGCTTGGGTATTCGCGTGACGAGATCGCGCGACTCCGCGAAGAAAAAGTCATAATCTAAACTCGCAACACGAGGTTGTATGACGGACGCTCAAGCGATTCCTCATCCTGGCAACGCGCGCCCCGGTGCCTTTTCGATCTGGCTTCAAGCGGTGCGCGCGCCTTCGCTCAGTGCCGCCGCAGTACCGGTGCTGCTCGGGACCGCGGTGGCAGCGCGCGACGGCTATTTTCACGGCTGGCGTATCTTGATCGCGCTCATCGGTGCGATTGCGATACAGGCCGGCACCAATCTCATCAATGATTACTATGACTTCCGCAGCGGCGCCGATTCTCATGCGTCGCTCGGTCCCAGCATGGTGATTCAGCGCGGGCTGCTGAGCCCCGAACAAATTTGGCGCGGCGGAATCATCGCATTCGCGATCGGGGCGATGCTCGGATTGAGCCTGGTATATCTGTGCGGATGGCCGATTCTCGCGATCGGCATTCCCAGCATCGCGGCGGGATATTTTTATACCGCGACGCCGGTCTCGCTCGCATACATCGGGCTTGGCGAGCTGACGGTGTTCCTGTTCATGGGCCCAACCATCGTGCTTGGCGCGTACTACGTGATGGCGCTGACGTTTTCATGGAGCGCCTTGTGGGCGTCGGTCGCGCTGGGATTTCTGGTCGCCGGCATCCTGCACGCCAACAACATTCGCGACATCGAGACCGACGCTCTCCACGGCAAGCACACGCTCGCGACGATTTTCGGACGTGCAGGCGCGATTCGGGAACTGATCGCGCTCGACGTGCTTGCCTATACGACCACGCTCATCGCGGTGTTTACACGGACGCTTCCATGGACGGCGCTGTTGGTGCTGATCACGATTCCTCGCGCGCGCGATCAACTCCGAATCGTTCACCACGAGACCGAGGCGAAAAAGTTGAACCTCGCCTTGCTGCGTTCCGTGCAACTCCATATGGAGTTCGGCATTTTAATGATCATCGCATTCGTCGCGGCCGCGATTTTCAAATGGTAGACGCGCTGCTTGCGGTCGATGCCTATGCGCGCGAGCAGGTTCGCGATCGCATCGCCGAGATCGAACGTCAGCTTGACCAGAAGCTCTATCGGCCGGGGCCGTGGAACCAACTGCTGAAGGACGCGCGAGCACTTCCACGCGAGGAGCGCGAGGCGCTGAAGGAAGAAATCTCCCGCGTCAGTAGAAAGCTCCATCGACGCGAAGACAGATCGACGCTTTCGCTGATGACAGGATTGATGGCCGAAGTTGCGCTGACCGTGCTCGGCGGCGTGCTGATCGTCGTTGCAATCCACACTAATTCGAACCTTCTCGCGATCATCGCGGCGGGAATCTGGACAATGACATTTCAGCCGCTGGTGAAAATCGCGATCGGCTACCTGCTCGGCGTTGAATATGAGTACGCGTATCTGTATGGGGTCGAGCCGCGCTTCAAGATGCGTTTCGGCGACTACCTCGCGGCGCCACGCTGGGCGCGCATCGTACTGCATCAGTCGGGAACGATCGGATCGCCGCTCGGGGTGTGGCTCGTGCTGATATGTCTTCCCACCGATCTTCGCATCGCTATCGACGTGTGCTGGGCGATCTTCTGGATCGTCGTTGTTGTGAACGTGTTTTCGTTTCTGGCGGCGCTGTTCGGGTTGAAGAAGCTCGGACCCTTCAAGGCAAGCAACAGCAGTGGCGGCTCTGCCGCGCTGGAACTTCGCGAAGCGCTAGAGATTTGATTCATCCCTGAAAGGACCCGAGGGACAGATGCTTGAACTGCGGTGGCGAGGTCGCGAACTCGCGGCGGATCGCTTCGTAGGTCTTCAGATCGTCGACGGTGCGGAAAAAGCCGCGATGCACGTAGCCGAAGACCGGCAGCCGATTCGCCACCATCGGCGCAAATAACCCGGTGAACAACGGCCATGGCGGCTGCTTCGGAATCAGGTCGAAGATCGCGGGCTCCATGACGATGATGCCGGGATACATGAACCAATCGAGAGAGGCCGGATTGATGTCGCCGATCTCCATCGGATAATCACTGTAGGTGAGAGGATTGCGCGTATTGATCAGGCGCATCCGTCGAATCCGCGCCTCATCATCGATCTCAATATGCTCGTGCTCGAGGCCGTCATTGGGTTTGAACAGACCGATGGTCGCGATCGCGCCGCGATCGCGATGAAATGCGATCATCGCAGCGAGATCCAAATCGAGGATGCTGTCGCTGTTGGCGAGCACAAATGTTTCGTTGCCGAAATATCCGCGCAGCGCATTGAGTGGGCCGCCGGTCCCGGTCAGCGTAGGCTCGGGAGAGTAAGTGATGCCGATTCCGAGCGATTTGCCGTCGCGCAGTGCGCTCTGAATTTGTCCGGCGAGATGATGAACATTGATCGCGACCTGAGTGATGCCCGCGCGCTTCAGCATCGCGAGCGGATAATGAATCAGCGGATGGCCGCCGACCTCGAGCATCGGCTTGGGGATTTTTTCCGTTAGTGGACGAACTCTCTCTCCCAATCCTGCCGCCAGCACCAGCGCTTTCACTGAAACATCCTCCCCCGCCTGATCACGCACTGAACGCTAATTGTAGTTGCGGAAAATCAGGTGCGAGCCGCGCGAGCATCCGTCGCGCCTGCGCGATCGCATGTGGCGTATACTCGGCATATTCGCGCTTGCCCTCGCGTTCGAGGGACACGAACAACCCGATACATTTGAGCGCGTGTTGGAGAACACACATCGCGTAGCTTCTCAGGAAGTCTTCACGTTTCATCGATGTGACGGAGCGTCGGATCAATCCCGCGAAGTAAAAATCGAGCAGCCGCTCTTCCGTCGCATGTGAAATCAGTTCGCCGGTGTTGCGCGTGGTGAGCAGCACCGCGAGGTCCTGAGCTGCCGGCGCCATCAACGCATCCTGAAAATCGATGATGCGGATTTTCGGTGATGCGATCTCGCCTTGGAGGAAGAGATTGTTGCCGTGGAAATCGCGATGTGAAAAAACACGCGGAAACCCGCCGAGTTCGCGCGCGAGGCTGGCGAGGTCGCCTTCGATGGTGCGCGCATCGGCGCCGGGCGCGGCCGCCGCGAGGCCAAACTCGACGAAGCGATTCAGCTCCCACGCGAACAGCCGCTCATCGTATGCGACTTTAGAGGCCATACAATCGTAGTCAACGCGAGCGGTTCCATCGACATGAAGCCGCATCAATTCGCGCACGGCGGCGCGATAGAGGTCGGCAGCTTTTGCCGGTTCGGTGCGCGCCGCCTCGAATAGGGAAAAAGAACCGACATCCTCGACCATCAACATGCGGTCGGGCGCGGACCAATGGTAGAGGGCGGGGACTGGCGCGCCCAGCGCGGTCAGGTATCGATGGAGGTTGATCCACGGCGGCTCCGGGAGCGGACGGGGATACATCTTTAATGCGCGCGCGTAAAGCGAGAGATCTTCCGGGCCGAGATCAATGACGATCGCGCTCGGCGGCCCGCTGGACGAATTGCCGACGGCGACGCGCCAGAAGCGTCGCGTCGAGAACGTCGCCCCGCAGCGCGAGTAGATCGCCGATGCGCGCGCCGCGCCATTGTTCTTCTATCGCGCGACGGGTCCACTCCGCGATGCGATCATCGTTAGCCATCCGCGTCGCATTGTACTGAAAAAGCAACCGGCCCGCCCCATGCGGGGCAGGCCGGATTGCAGACAGTTTGGAGGTTAGATGTCAGTCGCCCGATATCGCGTGGCCGCCCTCGGCCGCGCGCGCCATCTGCTCAGGCGTGAACCAGTTGCGATCGATGGCACCCATGTTGATGAACCATGAATCGCGCGACGGCGCATGCATCGAGGGATGGTAGCAGACGGTTGCGAAACCGCTCTGCACGTTGGCGCTCGATGAACCGACCTGGAATTCCCGTTTGAATGGGTAGATCGCGATTCGCGCGTCAGGCTCCGAGCGATCCGCATAGTACATCCACGAAGTGTAGTTAACGAAGAGCTGACCCTGTCGGTCGTAAATGTCGTTAGCCATGACGAAAACGGCTTCGCTGTCGAGATAAAGAATCTCGCGCGAGTAGATCGAGGTGAAGCGGCCTGGGCGCGGCTTTGCCTCAATCACGTACATGTGGCGGATTTCCCATGGATCGGGGCAATGGCTGGCACCGCCATCGGTGGGGCATCGTACGTCCGGCGAATGCCCGACGTTGATCGCCGCGAGCATGTTCTTCTCGCCCAGCAATTTGAAATCGTAATTCTCATTCTTGCCGCTGAAGCCCTCGTAGTGATTCGGATCGTAAGCCTGCGGTCCCGAGGCGGTATCCAGAATCGAATAGTTGAGGCGGCGCACCCGGCGTGCACCCGGCGTCCAGGTCCAGCTATCGTCATCGCGGTTGGGATCCGCGTAACGGAACTTGATGAGCCCGGTGCCGCGTGCGTCCTCGGGCTGAAGGACCGGGTACAGTAGATTCAGATAATAGCGGCCGGTTGATTTGAAATCCGGATCGATTGGAATCGGATCGACTTCGGTGCGGCCGACTTCGTTGTATCCTGCGTAGTGACCGACTTCGTAGTCGACGATTTGGCGGAACGAAGAGTTCTTGCCCCAGTATTCGCTGTCGCAGTCGAACCAGCGCAGATCGTAGTCGTCACTCGAGATCGGGCGGAAGGCTTCATTCCACATGACCTTGTCGCCGCCTCGCGGATCGTTGTCGTCGATGATCGGGAACGGCTCGCCCGCGACATAGCCAACCAGGCTGCGGCCATCAGGCGTGAGCCGAACCTGCGCCGAATACTTTTCAGTCGCCTCCTTATACGGCGGAGGCCAATCGATGCGCTCGGTGGGGATAACCTTGAGGCTCATCCCGTGCATGATGCGAAGCATTTGTCCGGGGCTGACCAGATCCTGCACCTTCGCCGCATTCTGATCGGTAATGAAATCGCCCGGCTTGACCTGCGCGAACGACGACGACTCTATCGCTAATACGGCGGTGATAATCGCACTTGAAGTAGCGATGGCCCAGAACCTACCAAAACTCCGCATAAAGATTGATCTCCCGCATTTCGGCTTGTTGCGTAGCATTAATCGTACAAAGAATTGCAGAGAGCGACCCTTATCAGCGTGATTAGTCCGACCAAGAATAACTGTCAATACAAATAATGGAGGTCAGGCGCATGTCGTCGCGGCCGGATCCGGAGCGAACGCCCCAAAATCCTTCGAGATCCCTTCCTACTCGGCAATCCGTTGGAAATACTCGTCTCATCGGATAAGGATATTCTGATCGTCAGGCGCGCGGGTGACGACTTATGGTGACCTGGTTTCCGATACTCGTTACATTGGTGGTGGCTGGCATCGTGGTCGGCGTGATGGTGAACATCAACGCTTGGATCGGCCCCACACGCCTCTCTACCGTCAAGATGGAAACATTCGAATGCGGCAATCCTCCGAGCGGAAGCGCATGGGGCCGCTTTTCGGTACGATTTTACCTGACCGCGCTGCTGTTTCTGGTCTTCGATGTTGAGGTGATTTTTCTCTATCCGTGGGCGGTCGAGCTGAGGAAGCTCGGGATGTTCGGTTTTATCGAGGCGCTGATCTTCATCGCAATTCTGTTCGTCGGGCTGATTTACGCATGGGAGCGCGGCGCGCTCGATTGGGACTAGGACGCGATGCTGATCGAAAAGCTCAAGGAGAAATTCGCCGACGCGATCGTCGAGAACAGTAGCGCGCTGGGCGAAGACAGCATCGTCATCGCGCGCGACAAGGCGCAGGAAATTTTCCGCTCCCTACACGATGACGGCGAATTCGCCTTCGAGTTTCTCATCGATGTGACGGCGGTCGATTGGCTCGAGCGCAAGCCGCGTTTCGACGTTGTCTATCAAATCAAGTCGATGAGCAAGAATCATCGTCTCCGCGTGAAGATCCGGGTCGGTGCGGGCGATGACGCATGGGTGCCGACTGCATATCCCATCTGGAAGTCGGCCGATTGGCTCGAGCGCGAATGTTTCGACATGTTCGGCGTCGAGTTTCGCGGCCATCCCGACCTGCGGCGCATCCTGCTCTACGATACCTTCGTCGGCCATCCGCTGCGCAAGGATTATCCATTTCAGAAGCGGCAACCGCTGGTTCCCGAAATCGATCCGATCGTGAAGCCGCTGCGGCCGACGAAGTAAGAGTCGCCATGCCACTACCTGCCCGCTGGTCACAAAAAATCCAGGCCGCCGATCCCGCCGAAGAGATCATGGAGCTGCAGATGGGGCCGTCGCACCCCGCCTCGCACGGCACCATCAAGTTCAACCTCAAGCTCGACGGCGAGCGCATCGCCGATTGCGACGTCGAAGTCGGCTATCTTCATCGCGCTTTCGAAAAAATGTGCGAGCAGGGCACCTGGACACAATGTTTTCCCTACACCGACCGGCTCAACTACGCCTCGCCATGCATCAACAATGTCGCCTTCGCACTGGCGGTGGAGAAGCTGCTCGGCGTCGAGGTACCCGAGCGCGCAAAGTATCTGCGCGTGATCATGAGCGAGGTCTCGCGCATCACCGATCATCTGACGTGCATGGGGATGGCGGCCAGTGAGTTGGGTGCGGTCACCGTCGGCTTCCTGATGATCGAAGCGCGCGAGATGCTCTATGACCTCGTCGAAGCGGTGACCGGAGCGCGCCTGACCGTCACCTGGTGCCGCGTTGGCGGCGTCGCGCATGACCTGCCCGACGACTTCAGCGATCGCGTTACCAATGCGCTGCATCACCTCGATGGCATCATGTCGGACGCGGACAAGCTGCTCTCGCGCAATCGCATATTCATCGATCGGATGTCGGGAGTTGGTATTCTGCCGAAAGCCGACGTCATTTCTTACGGACTGACGGGACCGCTCCTGCGCGCGAGCGGAGTGTCATATGACGTCCGCAAGGCCAGCCCCTATCTCGTCTATGATCGGTTCAACTTCGATGTTCCGGTCGGCGAGCGCGGCGATAACTACGACCGTTTCAATATGCGCTTCCAGGAGATCGGCGAGTCAAAGAAGATCATCGAACAAGCGATGAAGCAGCTTCCCGCCGGACCCGTCATGGTCGGCGATCCGAAAATCGCGCTGCCGCCCAAGGAGCGCGTCTACAACTCCATCGAAGGGCTGATGAATCATTTCAAGCTCATCATGGAAGGAATCAAGGTGCCTGCCGGCGAGACCTACAGCGCGGTCGAAGGCGCCAACGGCGAGCTCGGCTTCTATGTCGTGAGCGACGGCAGCGGGCGTCCATATCGCGTGCGGGTGCGGCCGCCATGCTTCCTCGCGATGGGCGCTCTCAACAAGATGCTCATCGGGCGCATGATCCCGGACATCATCACGACCTTCGGCATGATCAACATGATCGGCGGCGAGTGCGATCGCTGATCAGGAAATCGCTACGCCGGTAGGTTTCACCTCCAGCAAGGGCAACTGTCGGCGCGCGCCGATGATGCGAAAATCGGCGCGATAGCGGATGTCCTCCGATGACGCGCCAATCATGACTTCCATTTCGCCCGGTTCGACCGTGAATTTCATATCGCGTCCATGAAACGCGGCCTGACTCATGTCGAGCGTGAAGGTCACGCGACGCTTTTCGCCCACGCGCAGCGCCACGCGCGCGAATCCCTTCAGTTCTTTGACAGGCCGCGTGACGCTGCCCGCTTTGTCGCGCAGGTAGAGCTGCACAACCTCGTTGCCATCACGCGGCCCATCGTTGGTGAGAGTGATCGACGCGCGAATGCGGCCGTTGGGAGCGACTTCGATCGCGTCGAGCGCGCCATCGGAATAGCTGAACGATGAGTAGCTGAGGCCGAAGCCGAACGGGAACAGCGGCTTGCACTTCAGGTCGGCATAGTCGCCCCAGAATTGACTGCGCTGTCCGGAGGGCTTGTGCGAATAGTAGAGCGGCATCTGTCCCTGATCGCGCGGCATCGAAACCGGCAGACGACCGGCAGGATTGACGCGGCCGGTGAGCACATCGACGATTGCGCTCCCGCCTTCTTCGCCGGGTGGAAACGAGAGAATTGCGGCATCGCATTTTCCGAGCGCGTTCGCCAGCGCGAGCGGGCGTCCATCCAGGACGACGAGCACGATCGGTGTGCCTATGGCCGCAATCGTCGCGACGAATTCCTCCTGCACGCCGGGAAGTTGAAGCGTCGCGCGATCGTTCGCCTCGCCACTCGAGGAGCCCTTCGCGAGTCCCGACTTGCCGCCGACGCAAAGCACCACCAGCTCGGCCCACCGCGCGACCTCAACCGCCTCGTCGAAGCCGGAGCGATCATCGTCGAAAGCATTGCAGCCGTATGCGCTTCTAATCTCGGCCCTCGCCCCGAGTTGCGCGCGAAGTCCTTCCAGCGGCGTGACGATTTTCGGCAGGTGCCGACTAAGATCGATCTCGCGACGTCGCGCTGCGATAGATTCGCCCAGGACTCCGGAATCCGCACCGCCTTCTGGCACCGGAGCGGCGCTGCCTTCTAGCCGGCGACCTGCGGCTGCGGCAGCTTGTTCGGCCCGCTCGGGCATCAAGCCGAAGAGCAACTCATGATGACTCGGATAGTGATAGTCGCCTTGCAATAGCCGCTTCGAATCCGCAGTCGGCCCGATGACGCCGATTCGTTTGAGATCATCCCTCAGCGGCAGAAGCTGATTCTCGTTTTTCAGCATCACGATCGATGCGCACGCGATATCGCGAGCCAGCGCGCGATCGTCTGGAGTATCGAACTCGGTCGCGGCGGCTCCGGTTTGTACATACGGTTGTTCGAACAGCCCGAGTTCAAACTTTGCGCGAAGAACGCGCCGAACTGCACGATCGACAAGCTCGATCGATACTTCGCCTGCCTCGACAGCCTCGTGTAGTGGCGCGCCGAACACGTCGTGCTGCGGAAGTTCCACATCGATGCCGGCGGTGAGGCCGAGCTTCGCGGCCTCGCGGGGACTCGCCGCGATGTTGTGATAGTTGTGCAGCGACGGCAGCGTGAAATAATCCGAGACGACGGTGCCGGTGAAGCCGAGTTCGCCACGCAGGACGTCATTGAGAAGATACGTCGACGCGCCGCACGGCACGCCGTCGATCTCCTGATAGGCATTCATCACCGAGCGCAGATTCGCCTCGCAAATCATCGCGGCGTATGGCGGGATGAACACATCGAGCAGCTCGCGATGCGGAATGTGCGCGGGCGCCCAATTGAGTCCGCCCTCCGAAAAGCTGTAGCCGGCAAAATGCTTGCCGGTACAAATCACACCGCGCGTGAGATCGTCGCCTTGCACGCCTTTGACATATGCGACCGCCATACGCGCGATGAGATAGGTGTCCTCGCCGAACGTCTCTTCGCAGCGGCCCCATCGCGCGTCGCGGACAACATCGACAACCGGCGCCAGCGTATGCCGCGCGCCCACCGCGAGCATCTGGCGGCGGATGACTTTGCCCATTTTTTCGACCAGCTCCGGCGCGAAGCTCGAAGCAATCGCGAGCGGCATCGGAAAGCATGAGGCGTCCTGCGCAAGGAACCCCGCGCAGCTTTCCTCGTGGAAGATGGCGGGGACGCTCAGCCGCGTCTCCTCGACCAAAATTCCCTGGATGGCGTTGATGGTGCGCGCGATCTGCTCCGTCGGCATCAGCGCGCTATGACGGGAGATGTGCCCGACGCCGTTCTTGAGCAGCTCGCAGGTGCGGTTGTGATCGATTCCGTCGACGGTGAGCATCGGACGGCTCCACAAGCCGCCGAGCTGCGCGATCTTTTCATCCAGCGTCATCCGCGCGATAAGGTCCTCGACGCGCACATCGATGGGAAGCGCGGAATTCTTATACGGAATCGAACTCACTTGATGATGCCGCGCGAGCGGAGCGATGCGATGGTCGCGGCGTCGTAGTCGAGGAACTCGCGCAACACTTCCTCGCCATGCTCGCCGAGCAGCGGCGCCGCACGCTCGCATGCGGCCGGGCGTGGCGGAAAACTTCATCAGCATGCCGGTCTGCCGCACCTTGCCCCATTGCGAATGATTCAGTTCGGCGAGCAGTTCGTTCGCCGCGATTTGCGGATCGGAAAACAGATCACGAAAATGATTTACCGCGGTCGCGGGAATTTTCGCCTGCGCCAGTCGCGCAAGTGCATCATCGCGATTGAGTTGCTGGAATTCTTCTGCCAGCAGTGAAGCGAGCTTTCCATGGCCATGCTCGGGCTCGTGCGAGGCGGCTGAATAGTCTAGCTTTGGCAGCGAATCGAACATCGCGGCGAGCGACTGCCATTGCCCGGCCGAATCGAGCGAGAGAAACAGCCACTCGCCGTCGCGACATTGATATACACGCGACAATGCCGACGAGCCGCGCCGCTCGGGCGCGCCGTTTTCCATGTGAGGCCGTCCGTCATAGAAAATGAATTCGCCCGCCTGAAACGCCATCGAAGCTTGCAGCAACGTCGTCGAACAGAATTGCCCGAGGCCGGTTTTCTGCCGCGCGCGCAGAGCCAGGATGCATCCGAATGCCGAGAGCATCGCCGCGCCGTAATCGCAAATCGCGCAGGTGAGGTAGACCGGATGATGATGCGGCCCGCCCTGTGCCGCCATCACGCCCGAGCGCGCCTGCAGCAGCGGATCGAAGCCGGGCTGATTGTGATCGGGCCCGCTGTTGCCGAACGCGTTCACTGACATGTAGACGAGGCCGGGATTCGCCTTCGCCAGCGTGTCGTAGTCGAGCCCGTAACGCTTCATCCGGCCGGGGCGGAGATTTTCCACCAGTACGTCGGCCTCTTCGGCGAGGCGATAAACGATGTCGAGCCCCTCGCGGTTGTTGAGATCGATCGCAAGGCCGCGCTTGCCCTGGTTCCATCCGAGGAAGCCGAAACCGAAACTGCGAAACGCGTCGCCCTCGAGGCTTTCGACTTTGATCACGTTGGCGCCGAGCTGGGCAAGGATCATCGGACCATATGAGCCCGCGATGTAGCCCGCGAAATCGAGCACGGTGATTCCGTCGAGCGGCCCCTTCGAGAGGCTGTGCCCGTTGCTTGCCGCGATGGCATGCGGCGCGTTGTGAAAGGTCTCGTGACGATGCGCGTCCGGCTTCGTTGGCGCCGGTCCGACAATCTCGCCCGGCGTCGCGCTTAATGTGACAGGCACACCGAGCTGGATCGTATCGCCGAGGATCGGATCGCGAATCTCCTGCCGCATGCCGATAGCGGCGGTTTGCGGATACGCGATAAATTCCTGGCGCGTCATGACCGGTGCGCATGGCACATCGGCCTCGCGCAGGATTTTGATCCATTCGTCGCGGGGCTTGGTGCGAATTACCGGCTCGAGTATGTCCTTCAGCGGCTGCCAATGTTCGCCGGCAATGCCCCACGGCGCGTTTTCGAAGCGCGGATCGGAAACCAGCTCCGGCAAGTCGAGCGCGAGTACGAATTTCCCCCAGAATGTCGCGTTCCCGCACGCAGCGAAAAGATATTTATGGTCGGAGGCCTCGAAGAGCCGATAGCACGGAATCGGACCCAGCGGATCCTGCGGCCCATGATACATGCTCGTCATCTTCTCGTGCTTCAGCACGCCGCCCGTTTGTAGCGATAGCGCGCCCGCGAGTAGCGAGACTTCGAGCTCCTGACCCACGCCGGTATGCTCGCGTGCGATGAGCCCCGCGACCGCGGCATTCGCGCCCATCACACCAGCGGAATAGCTCGCGGCCGGAAACACCAGTGGGACCGGATTTCCGCTGCGCGCCCATTGGCTGCCCGCGATGCCGGCGCGCGCTGCGACCAGCTCGTCGCTCGCATCAAATTCGGCGTCGGGCCCGCGGCTTCCGAAGGATGGAACATTCAGCACCAGCGCATGCGGATTGGTCTTTCGGATCGATGCGTAGTCGAGCCCGTGTGCGCGCAGCCGCATCGGCGTCGACCCGGTGATGACGATGTCCGCGCTCTTGATCAGAGCCGCGAGCGACCATTTGCCGTCGCTCGATGCGAGATCGATCGCCACCGACCGCTTCGAGCGATTGAGGACGTGAAAGTGCGGAGTGCCGCGCTCGGACGCGCCGCCCGGCGGCTCGACCATAATGGTGTCGGCGCCTTGCTCGGCCAGCAACATCGCGGCGTACGCGGCGCCGAGGTTGGAGTGGATCTCGAGGACGTTGATTCCGTTGAGTGCTGTCGTCATTCGATCGGATATTCGTCCACCCGATGGCTTGACTTCAAGGCGTCGCAATCGCTCGTTAATCATTTGGTAATCTGATTTCCTTAGGGTCAAGCCGCGACGCGAGGCCGCATCGTGTGGAGAAGTCTGCGCGTCGAACAACCCGAATCCGGCGGGGAGCCGAATGCCAAAACGAAAAGTCTTATTGCTCGTGACTGCTGTGGTGATGGCGCTGACGGGGCTGCGCGCCGCATGGTCCGATCTGCTCATCAACGGCGCGGGCGCCACCTTTCCGTATCCGATCTACTCGAAATGGTTCGATGTCTATGCCAAGGCGAATCCGGGCGTGCACATCAACTATCAATCGATCGGCTCGGGCGGCGGGATTCGGATGCTGAGCCAGCGCACGGTGGATATCGGCGCCAGCGACGCCCCGATGACTGACGACCAGCTGAAGCAGGCACCCGCGAAAATCCTCCATTTTCCATCCGTCATGGGCGCGGTAGTGATCGCCTACAATGTGGCGAATCTGAAAAACCCGCTGAAGCTCACCGGACCGGTGATCGCCGACATCTTCATGGGCAAAGTCACAAAGTGGAATGATCCGGCGATCGCGAAGCTCAATCCGGCGGTGAGTCTGCCGGATAGTGACATCACGCCGTGTCATCGATCCGACGGCAGCGGGACAACATACATCTTTGCCGACTACCTATCGAAGGTCAGCCCCGAATGGGCGAAGGGCATGGGCAAATCGACCTCGCTCAAATGGAACGGCGGGCTGGGCGGCAAGGGCAACGAAGGTGTGACCGCGCTAGTGCAGCAAACCCCGGGCGCGATCGGTTACATCGAGCTTATATACGCCCTCAACAACCATATCGCGTTCGCCGACCTGCAGAATCATGATGGTCGATTTGTGACGGCCAGCCTTGAGGGGGTGACGGCTGCGGCGGCCGCGACGGCGTCTAACATGCCGGCGGACTTCCGCGTTTCGATCACTGATGCGCCCGGCCCCAATTCGTATCCGATCTCGTCGTTCACCTGGCTGCTCGTCTATCAGCAACAGACCGACAAAGCGAAGGGCGAACAGATCGTGAAGTTCCTCAAATGGGCGCTGCACGATGGCCAGCAATATCCGCCGGAGCTGAAGTATGCGGCGCTGCCGGCCGGAGTTATCGCGCTGGAGGACAAGCAGGTCGAGGAGATCCAGCTGCCGAAGTGATTGTGTGGAGGCCGGCAGACTGGGGACCTCGCGCGCTGTATTATTGATGGCGAATGAAACCGGCGCTCCGGCGCTGGCGTATTTCGCTACAATGAGAAGCGTCGCATCAATTCTGATGGTTCTTTTGTGCATCGCGTGCGGTGCCGCTGCCGCGCAGTCTAGCGGCGTTGATGCCGCCGCGAGTGACAAACTCACGAAGTATCTTCATAAGAATCGGCTGCCGATGGTCGGCGCGCAGGTTTTGAACACATCCTCAGGCCGCCGGCTTATGCTTTACGGTTATGTCGCTACCGATTTCGGCAAAACCGACGCGGTGACCAAATCGAAGCGATATCTCCAGGATTCGACCATCAACATCGTCAACAATATCCAGGTCAATCCGCAGGTGAGACACCTGAAGCGGAAGCCGGATCAGGATGCCCCCGCGCAGATGGGCGATTCGAACCGAATGCCGCCCCGTGCGGATTGGGAAAATACCTTCGACGATACTTTGCACACCGGCGGTGCGACGCCGTCCAATGACCCCGCGCTCAAGATGCCGCCGCCAGGTGGTCCCGCGCCGGTCCCTCCGGGCAGTAGCTGGTAACGCGCATTATCATTCGCTCGTGATACAATTCCGCTCGCCGTGGCGGACAAGATAATCGTTTTGCGCGAAAAGGGGCGCTCCGATGCGCCGCTCGATGAGCGGAATTTTCGGATCAAGTATGCCGAGGTCCTGAATCCCGCGCAGTACGAGGCCGTGACGCATCGCGAGGGCCCGCTGCTGGTGGTCGCAGGCGCCGGCTCGGGCAAAACCCGTACTCTGATCTATCGCGTTGCGAGGCTCATCGAGAGCGGCGTTCCGCCCGGTGCGATTTTGCTGCTGACCTTCACCCGTCGCGCGTCGCAGGAGATGCTGCGCCGCGCCGAGCAACTGGTTGGCGATCGAACGCGCGCGGTGGCCGGCGGCACCTTTCATTCATTCGCGAATACGGTGCTGCGCAAATGGGGCGAGCCGCTGGGGCTCAAGCCCAACTTTACCATCCTCGATCGCGGCGACATGGAAAACGTCATCAATCTTTTGCGCAGCCGGATGGGACTTGGTTCGCGCGAGCGACGCTTTCCGAAAAAGGGTACGCTGGCCGAGGCAATCAGCATGGCGCGCAACAAGCGGCGCACACTGGAAGACGAGATCGACCTCGATTTCCCGCACCTGATGGAGCATTCGGAGGAGATTCTCCAGCTCGCGCAAAAGTATGAAGTCTACAAGCGCGAGCGCGGTTTGCTTGACTACGACGACTTGCTCGACAAGTTGGTGGACCTCTTGCAGCAATATGCGAATGTGCGCGAGCGCCTGTCAGACTCATACCGCTACATCATGATCGATGAGTATCAGGACACCAACGAGGTACAGGCCGAGATAGTTCGATTGCTGGCGATGACTCATCGTAACGTGATGGCGGTGGGCGACGATGCGCAATCGATCTATTCGTTTCGCGGTGCCAACTTCCGCAACATCCTCGACTTTCCAAAAATTTTTCCGAACGCGCGCGTCGTCAAGCTGGAAGAGAACTATCGCTCGATCCAGGGAATCCTCGATGTCGCCAACGAGGTGATTTCGCGCGCCGCCGAGAGCTATACGAAGGTGCTGTTCACGAAGCGCACGGGCGAACTGCGACCGATGCTGGTACGCGCCGCCGACGAGCACATGCAATCGCGCTTCGTTGCGCAGCGCATCCTGGAGTTGCGCGAGGAAGGCGTCGATTTGAGCGAGGTCGCCGTGCTGTTCCGCTCCAGCTTCCATTCCTTCGATTTGGAGCTCGAGCTGCAGCGGCGCGATATCCCATTCATCAAACGCGGCGGCTTCAAGTTCATCGAGACTGCGCATGTCAAAGATGTCCTCGCTCATCTGCGCGTAGTGGCGAATCCCAGCGATGCGGTTTCATGGCTGCGCGCGCTCACGCTCGTCAAAGGCGTCGGCAATCGCACTGCAGAACGGCTTATCGAGGCGTTGATTGCCGCGCCGGAGCCGGAGAAGGCGCTGATCGCATCGAGTGCGGTGACGATCGCGCGAGGCGAGGGCGCTGATGGCTTCCGTCGTCTCGCCGCATTGCTTGCCGCGATGCGTGGCGAAGGGAAGCGTCCGGCGGAATTGGTTGCTACGACGATCGCATACTATCTGCCGCTGATGCGCGATGCATATCCCGACGATTATCCGAAGCGCGAACGAGACCTCGAACATTTCCAGAACATTACCGAGCGCTATCGCAGCTTACAGTCGATGCTTTCCGATATGGCGCTGGAGCCGCCCAATGATTCCCTCGGAGGCGTGCTCGCGAGCGATACCGAGGACGAGCTGCTGACGCTTAGCACGATTCATTCGGCCAAGGGGCTGGAGTGGAAAGTAGTGTTCCTGATTTGGGCGGCGGACGGCCGTTTCCCCGGTCCGCAAAGCATGGAACCCGAAGACCTCGAGGAGGAGCGCCGCCTTATGTACGTTGCGACGACGCGCGCCAAGGACGAACTCTATCTCTCGTATCCCATCTACATGTTCGATCGCGCGATGGGCTATACGATGGGCCGCGTGTCGCGATTTCTCGAAGATGTCGCGCCGCAGATCTTACCCACTGCGATGTTACAGGAAAGCGAGGACAACCCCGCCTGACGATGCGTCGCGCGCGCCTCATCATCGTTTCATGGATCGTGATCGCGCTGATGCCCGCGCTGGCCGCGTGCGACTCCGCGCCTCAGGTCGCGATCGTCTCTGCAGATAGTTCCACCCGTGGAACAGTTAAGGTTGAGATTGCCGACAAACCGGACACGCGCGAACTCGGCTTGATGTATCGCAAGCATCTCGATGACAACGCCGGGATGCTGTTCATCTTTCCGGAACCGACCACTGCGCAATTCTGGATGAAGAACACGGTGATCCCGCTCGATATGTTGTTCGCTGGCCCGAGCGGGAAGGTGCTCGGCATCGTCGCGAATGCGCAGCCCTATTCCGAAGCGCTGCTCGGCGGGTTCGACGGCACGCTCTATGTTCTCGAGGTGAATGGCGGCTACGCCGCGAAGCATCACATCGTGGTCGGCGATCGGCTCGAATTTCGCGGGTTCAGTCCCCATACCAATCGTTGAATTGCCATGATTTACTAATTCTGACGCGGCTTTAATGCGCGGTCCGGTTACGATATCTATGTGCGTGGCGCGCAGCCCGGCGCTTGACTTAAGCGCGGCGGCGCGACCCCTTCAGCCGAAAATTTTGGAGCATGGGTCTTAAAGAAAACATCGACAAGATGCAGGAAATGTCGCGCCTCGCCGAAAACGGCGGCGGCGCGGAACGCCTCGCGAAGCAACGCAAATCGGGCCGTCTGACGGCGCGCGAGCGCATCGACGCACTGCTCGATCGCGGCTCGTTCATCGAGCTCGACAAGTTCAAGACGCATCGCATCACCGACTTCGAAATGGCGAGCAAGAAGATTCCCGGCGACGGCGTGGTGACCGGCTTCGGTACCATCGACGGACGCCAGGTATGTATCTTCTCGCACGATTTCACGGTGTTCGGCGGGAGCCTCTCGGGCGCATTTGCCGAGAAAGTTTGCAAGGTGATGGACCTCGCGATGAAGGTCGGCTGCCCCTTCATCGGGATCAACGACGGCAGCGGTGCGCGGATCCAGGAAGGCGTCGTGTCGCTCGCTGGCTATGCGGACATCTTTTTGCGCAACGTGATGGCGTCGGGCGTGGTTCCGCAAATCTCCGTCATCATGGGGCCGTGCGCGGGCGGAGCGGTTTATTCGCCGGCGATGACCGACTTCATCATCATGGTGCGCGAGAGCTCCTACATGTTCATCACCGGTCCCGATGTCATCCGAGCGGCGACCCATGAAGAGGTTTCGATGCAGGAGCTGGGCGGCGCCGACACACATTCGCAACGCTCCGGCGTCTGTCATCTCGAAGCGCAGGACGATCTGACCGCGCTGATGATGATTCGCGAGATGCTTTCGTTCATGCCGTCAAACAATGCCGAGGATCCCCCTTTTCGTGCGAGCAAGGACGATCCGGATCGACGCGACACGGAACTCGACTCGATGGTGCCGGAAAACCCGAACAAGCCCTACGACATGGCCGAACTCATACGGCGTGTCGTCGATGACGGGCACTTTTTTGAGATTCAGAAGGACTGGGCCAACAACATCCTGATCGGTTTCGCGCGCATCGGCGGGTATTCCGTCGGCGTGGTCGCGAATCAGCCGGCTAACCTCGCCGGATGCCTCGATATCGACGCGTCGGTGAAGGGTGCGCGGTTCGTGCGCTTCTGCGATTGCTTCAACATTCCGATCGTCACCTTCGTCGATGTGCCAGGATTCCTTCCCGGCACTCAGCAGGAGTTCCAGGGCATCATCCGCCATGGCGCGAAGCTGCTGTACGCGTTCTGCGAGGCGACCGTGCCGAAGGTCACCGTTATCACGCGCAAGGCTTACGGCGGAGCCTATGACGTGATGTCCTCGAAACACATTCGCGGCGATTTCAACTTTGCGTATCCGACCGCCGAGATCGCCGTGATGGGACCCGACCAGGCGATCAACATTCTCTATCGCAATGAAATGACGACAGCTGAGCGCAGTGCGCTTACGGAGGACTATCGGAAGACGTTCGCCAATCCATTCAAGGCAGCGGAGTTGGGATACGTTGACGAGGTAATTATGCCGCGCGATACACGGCCGCGCGTCATCGCGGCTTTGAAAGCGCTCGAGAACAAAGTCGATAAGAACCCCCCCAAGAAGCATGGCAACATCCCCCTCTAGCCAAACCATGTTCAAAAGAATTCTGATCGCTAATCGCGGAGAGATTGCGGTCCGCGTCATCCGTGCATGCCGCGAACTCGGCATCGAATCGGTCGCGGTGTATTCCGAGGCCGATCGCACGGCGCTCCATGTACGCGAGGCTGATTATGCGGTTCTCGTCGGACCCGCGCCCGCCTCGGAAAGTTATCTTCAGACGGCGAAGATTCTCGCAGCTGCGAAAGAGACCGGCGCTGATGCGATTCATCCTGGCTACGGATTTTTTTCCGAGAACGCCGGCTTCGCGCGCGCGGTCGAGAAAGCTGGAATTACGTTCATCGGCCCGCCGCCCGATGCGATCGTCGCGATGGGCGATAAAGTCGAATCGCGCAAGCTGATGACGGCGGCCGGAGTGCCGGTCGTGCCTGGCTCGCCGGATACGCTGGAAACTGAAGAGCAGGTCCGCGAGATCGCCAACAAGATCGGCTATCCGATCATGGTAAAAGCCGCGGCTGGTGGAGGCGGCAAGGGCCTGCGCCTGGTGGAGGATGACAAGAATCTGGCCGCCATCGTTCGCACCGTTGCGAGCGAGGCCAAATCGTCATTCGGCGACGGCCGCTTCTATGTCGAGAAGTTTGTGCGCAAGCCGCGCCATATCGAGGTGCAGGTTTTCGCCGACAAGGCCGGCAACACGGTTCACATGTTCGAGCGCGAATGTTCGATTCAGCGCCGCCATCAGAAAGTCGTCGAAGAGTCGCCGTCGCCATTTGTCACGCCCGAGATGCGTGCGAAGATGGGTGAGGTCGCGGTGCGCGCGGCGAAGGCGGTGAACTACGTTGGTGCGGGCACGATCGAGTTCCTCGCCGACGCGGACCGCAACTTCTACTTCCTCGAAATGAACACGCGCATCCAGGTCGAGCATCCGGTGACCGAGATGGTGACCGGCGTGGACCTGGTGCGATTACAAATCGAAGTGGCCGCCGGAGCGAAGCTTCCGTTTACGCAATCGGACCTCAAGCAAAACGGATGGGCGGTCGAATGCCGCATCTATGCCGAGGATCCCGCGGCGGGGTTTGTCCCGGCACCCGGGAAAATCGAGACCCTCAAATTTCCTGAAGGTCCCGGGGTTCGAAATGACGCGGGCATCTACGCGGGCGCCGAGGTCACGATGTTCTACGATCCGATGATCTCGAAGCTCGCGGTATGGGGTTCGAGCCGCATGCAGGCGATCGAGCGGATGCGGCGTGCGCTGGCGGAATTCCAAATCGCCGGCGAGCTGACCACCAACCTCGATTTCCATCGCTGGATCATGACCCATCCGCGCTTTCTCGCAGGCGACTTCGATACCAACTTCATCAATCAGGAGTGGCATCCGGAAGCGACTCCGGCGACCGAAGACGTGGAAAGCATGGCGGCGATCGTGCTCGCAGCGCACGTCTCGCAGACGCATCAGAATCATGCCAACGGCCAGCCGACGTCGGCGAATCAAGGTCCTCGAGTATCGGCATGGAAGACACGCGGGCGTCTGGATGTTCTGAGGTAGCCGCGATGGCGACGAACTATCATGCGACCATCGATGGGTTGGAGTACGAGCTCGCGATCGATGAGCTCCCAAATGCCGGCAGCTTCCAGATCCACCTCGGCGGCAAGAAGATCACCGCCGATCTGCGGCAGGCTGGCCCCGCTTCGTTTTCAGTGATCGTCGGCAATCGTTCCTTCGATCTCGATGTCATTCGCCAGGGCGACGAATTCGTGATCGCTTCGCGCGCCGGCGTGACACGCCTGACGCTGGAAGACGCGCGCCGCCGGTTGATGCAATCGCGCGGCGAACGCGAGGTCAGCGGCAAGGTGCAGATGCGCGCGATGATGCCCGGCCGCGTGCTGTCGGTCGCGGTGAAGGTCGGCGATCAGGTTGCGGCGCAGCAGGGCGTGATGGTGATCGAGGCGATGAAAATGGAGAACGAGCTGAAATCTCCCAAGGCGGGCAAGGTGATCGAAGTGAAGGTGACCGCGGGGCAGACAGTCGAAAAAGGCGAATTACTGATCGTGATCGAGTAAGATTCGAAGAGGACTTTTATCGATGTCCGATCAAAATCAGCCGAACAACTCGCAAAACGCACGCGACCTCGCGAGCGCGCGCAAGAACTGGGAGGAGCGCAAGCTCAACCCCTCGCTCAAGCGCGGCAAGGAGCGACGCGAGAAGTTCGAGACCAGTTCCGGAATCGAAATCGAGCGCGCGTATGATCCATCGGATCTTGCGGATTTCGACTACGTCCGCGATCTCGGCTTTCCCGGCGAATATCCATTCACGCGCGGCGTCCAGCCCACGATGTATCGCGGGCGGCACTGGACGATGCGCCAGTACGCCGGCTTCGGTACCGCCGAGGAATCCAACAAGCGCTACCGCTATCTCTTCGAGCAGGGCCAGACGGGGCTTTCGGTCGCATTCGATTTGCCCACGCAGATGGGGCGCGACGCGGATCATGAACTCGCTAGGGGTGAGGTCGGACGCGTAGGAGTATCGATCGGCTCGCTGGCGGACATGGAAACGTTGCTCGACGGCCTACCGCTGGACAAGATTTCCACCTCGATGACGATCAACGCGACCGCATCGATACTGCTGTCGTTGTACCTCGTTGCGGCGGAGAAGCGCGGGGTCAAATGGGATCAGGTCAACGGTACCATCCAGAACGACATCCTGAAGGAATACGTCGCGCGCGGGACCTACATCTATCCGCCGCGCGGTTCGATGCGAATCATCACGGACATCTTCGCATTCGCGTCCAAGGAAGTTCCCAACTGGAACACGATTTCGATTTCCGGCTATCACATCCGCGAGGCCGGCTCGACTGCCGCGCAGGAACTCGCGTTCACGATCGCCGATGGAATCGCATACGTGGAAGCCGCGGTGAAGGCGGGCCTTGCGATCGATTCGTTCGCGAGCCGCCTTTCGTTCTTCTTTAACGTGCACAACAACTTCTTCGAAGAGGTCGCGAAGTTCCGCGCTGCGCGCAGGCTGTGGGCGCGCATCATGAAGGACCGCTTCCACGCGAAGGACGAGCGCTCGATGATGATGCGCTTTCATGCGCAGACCGCCGGCTCGACGCTGACCGCGCAGCAGGTAGACAACAACGTCGTGCGGGTGACGCTGCAGGCGCTCGCGGCCGTGCTGGGCGGCGCGCAGTCGCTGCACACCAACAGCAAGGATGAGGCGCTCGCGCTGCCGACCGAGTCCTCGGTGCTGCTCGCCCTGCGCACGCAACAACTCATCGCGCATGAATCGGGCGTCGCGGATACAATCGATCCGCTTGCGGGTTCGTATTACCTTGAAACTCTTACGCGCGAGCTGGAAGCGAAGGCGCAGGAATATCTATCGAAGATCGATGACTTCGGTGGCGCGGTCGCGGCAATCGAGCGCGGATACATGCAGCGCGAGATTCAGAACGCCGCGTTTCTCTATCAGCGCGAGATCGAGACGAAAGATCGCATCATCGTGGGCGTCAATCAGTTCACCCAGGGCGGTGGTCCTCCGGGCGATATCCTCAAGGTGAATCCCGACCTCGAACAGAAGCAGCAGGCGAAGCTCGCGAAGCTGCGGGCCGAGCGCAATGCCGATGCCGCGAAGTCCGCGCTCGCGAAAGTCGAGAGCGCAGCGCGCGAAGGCGGCAACCTGATGCCGACCATCATCGATGCGGTGCGCGCATGGTGCACACTGGGCGAGATCTCCGATGCGATGCGCCGGGTGTTCGGCGAATATCAGCCGGTGAATGTCGTTTGACGTGAGACCGCGTAGCCAAGGCCTCTCGATTCCTATAGAAATTTTCTTGTCAAATTTTTTCGCGACGGAGTGATCTATCGAACGATGGGGCCGGTGCCGAAAGGAGTCTTCCTGACCAAAGGTGTGGGACGGCATCGCGAGAGGCTCACTTCGTTTGAGTTGGCGCTGCGCTCCGCCGGTATCGCGGAGTTTAACCTCGTACGGGTCAAATCGATTTTCCCTCCCAACTGCAAAATGCTCTCGCAGCAGGAGGGACTGCGATATCTCTCGCCCGGGCAGATCGTTTTCGCCGTGATGAGCGACAACGCCACCAACGAGCCGCATCGATTGGTTGCTTCTTCGGTGGGTGTGGCGATTCCCGCCAACACCGCGACTTACGGGTATCTCTCCGAGCATCACAGCTTCGGCGAGACTGATCAGAAGGCCGGCGATTATGCCGAGGACCTCGCAGCCAGCATGCTCGGCACCATCCTCGGCATCGACTTCGATCCCAACACCAGCTACGACGAGCGCAAGGACATCTGGCGGATGTCGGACAAAATCGTGAGCACCCGCAACATCACGCAGTCGGCTGTTGGCGATCGCGAGGGCCTGTGGACTTCGGTCGTCGCGGCAGCGGTGTTCGTCACCTTCTGATCAGCGCAGATCGCAATTGAGTCGCGCATGCGCGCGGACTAACCTGAACTTATGGCTACCGAAATTCTCTACTGCTCTGCTTGAGGGTACAAACCACGCGCGGCCAGTTTGGCCGACTCATTGAAATCGCAATTCGGCGAAGATGTGCGCATCACGCCCGGCAAGAGCGGTCAATTTGATGTGATCGCTCAGGGTGAATTGATCTTCTCGAAATCGCAGACCGGACGCTTCCCCATCGAGGGCGAAGTCGAGCAGCGTTTCGCCGCGCTCAAAGAAGGAAAGGAACTGCCGCCGATCGAAGCCGCGAAACCGGGCGTCGTCGGAAAGCTACTCGGCAAGCTGCGCGGTTAGCGATGCATATCCAGGACGTCCTTGAAGCCGCTCTTCTGATGCGGTCCGAGGATCATCATTTCGAGGATTCCCATTCCCTCGCGCGCGCCGAACTTCGCGCGGCATACCGCCTGGATGTGCTGATGGAGTGGCTGGGCTTCGTTCACCTCCGATAATTTGAACGATTCGTACGCCGAGACATTGTCGCCGACCCAATATCCATGGCCCCACTTTGGATGCCCGTAGCCGACGCCGTGCATGTAGAAATTGTAGAGCGTCTCGAGCTGCACGCGATTCTCGCCGCTCGCGCCCTTAAGGACGATCTCCGCGCGCCTGGCGTGACGCGTGTTGGGAAGATAATCGACGTTCCAATCCACCGAATGCGCGATTTCAGGCGGCGCGGAAGGATCGGTTTTCGCGATGGCGCCGAACTCATGCCATCGCGAGCCGTCGGGATTTTCATTGACATCGAAATGAGTGCAGGCATCTTCGAAATTGCTCGGCGACCATAGCCAGAAAAACTGAAAGGGCGTGCGATCGGGAGCAGTCGGCGCCTGAGGTCCAACCGGACGCACGCCCCATGAACGATCGCGCGAACCCCATACGCGCGAAGGCGCCGCGTCGTAGGTGTTGCCCCCGAGCGTCAACTTCCCGGCCCATCCGCCATGCTGCGTGAAGCGGGTGAGGTCCATCATCAGGCGGCCGCTTTCGGGATTGCGGCGCGTGAAGCGCGGCTCCTCGATCGCGTGCGCGCGTGCCTGAAATTCCAGGTCGGCTTTGATGTCAGCATGATTGACGCGCAGCCGCACCGATCGCATCGGCTGGCCAATCTCGATCGAGATCGGACCGACATGAGTGTCGAGGCGATCGGCGCCGAGCGCGCGCGACGCCCGCACGCAATGCTGCACACCACCGACAATCACACTGAATGCGGCGTCGATGATTCCGACATTGGGATAGATTCCCATCGCGGCGGCGAAATACGGCTCGCCCTCGCGGAAGTAACCGTTGAAGAAAAAGCGGTCATAGAAATTCCGATCGCTGGTAAACACCTGCTGCACCGGCTCCGGCGTCTGATGGATCGGATAGTCGTCGCCCTTTGAGATCATGATTTTCTTTTCACTCGCTGATGAGCAGCTTGCCGAGGTCGGCGGGTTCAGTGCGAATCGCGAAATAGAACGGCCCGAACTTCGCGTAGCCGGCGCTCGCCTCGTCGAAGCGCATTTCGTAGACAAGTTTCTTGAACACGAGTGCGTCGTCGGCGAAAAGATCGACGCCCCATTCCCAATCGTCGAAGCCGATTGAGCCCGAGATGATCTGCGTGACTTGGCCGGCGTAGCGGCGACCGACCATCCCATGCTCACGCATCAAATCGCGACGGCGCTCGATCTCGAGACGATACCAGTTGTCGGCGCCCTCGCGCTTTTTGTCCATTGGGTAGAAGCACAGGTATCGTCGCGGCGGAATTTTCGGATAGAGCCGCGTCGAAATTTTCTCGCGCTGGCGTTCGAGCTCGGCCGCGACCGCCGCATCCCACTCTTTCGAATGCGGTTCGATATTCTTCGCTACGAGATCCTTGTAGAGCGCGACCGACGCCTCGTAGAGACCAAGTTCGATGGCCGATAGATACGATGTCGTCGGTTCGAGATAGTCCGCGAGCTCCAGATTTGCGAGCGCGATCTCTGCCTGGTTCAACTCCTCGAAGCTGCGCCGAAAATGCACGATCATCAGATCGCCCTTGTGCCCGAGCTGCGAGAAGATCCCGCTCTCGCCGTCCTCGCGCCGCTGCATTTCCCCTAGAAGCGACGCCGCCTCGGCGACCGCGCGATTTTGCGCATCGATGTCGAGCGCGCGCCAGCTCGCGCGCCGGATGCGGAACATCTGATGCAATATCGCGTAGCCCTCGAGCGCGAGTGGCGCGGCGGGCATTTCATACGAGATTTTGTGTCCTTCAGGCTGACCCTGTTTCATCGCTATCGAGCTTAGAACTTCCGCGCGTTCATGTCGCGATCTTCAAATGCCGATTATTCTCCGCAACGCATCCATATCGATGCTCGACTAACGGTCGACGCGAGGCGATGGTATTCCGCATGGCGGCTCGCGACCGCGCCCGCATCGCCGACAGCGGGAAGACCCCTGCGCCGGCGCAACTCGTCGAGCATCGCGCTTCGAATGGACGCATTCTCGAAAATTCCGTGGAGCATCGTACCAACGACGTTGCCGCCGCTCGATACCGCGCCATCAGCGTATCGCGCGTACTCGCCGTTGCGCGAAGTTACCGTAAAAGCGGGGGCGTCAGAATCGGTCGGCGTGACCGCGCCCATGTGGATTTCGTAGCCGTTCATGTCAGGATCGTTCTCCTTCGATCCGAACCAACCCGGGTTTGGCCGCGCGATGACGCGCGCGGTGGACTTCGTTCTCTTAAATCGCGTACGCAGCGGAAGCAGGCCGAGCCCTCGCGATATGGTTCATGCGATTCGATCCCATAAGGGTCCTCGATGGCTTCGCCCAACATCTGGCATCCGCCGCAGATGCCGAGCACCACGCCGCCCCGACCGGCGTGCTTTTCGATGCCGTCGGCGAAACCTTCGCGCCGCATCCATGCCAGATCGGACATAGTGCTTTTGGTGCCGGGAATTATCACCAAATCGGCGTCCTCAAGGTCGCTCGCGCGATCGATGTATCGCAAATCGACGCCGGGTTCATGCTCCAAGGCAAGGAAATCGTCGTAATTGGAGATGAAAGGAAGCTTGACCACTTCGACGTACAGATTGCTCGATGATTGCGGTCGCGGCGAGCGCTCTTGCAGCGCCACGGAATCTTCATCGGCGATGCGCAACCTGTGTATCCACGGAACCACTCCCAGTACGGGGAGTCCGCATCTCTGCTCCAGGAATTCCACGCCGCCGTGCAGCAGTGCAATGTCGCCGCGAAATTTATTGATGAGAAATGCTTTCACTCGCGCGCGATCGTCGGCCTCGAGCAGTTCCATGGTGCCGACCAGTTGCGCGAACACGCCGCCCTTGTCGATATCGCCTACGAGGACTACCGGCGCGTCAGCGAGGCTCGCGATATGCATGTTCACGATGTCGCTGCGGCGCAGGTTTATCTCCGCGGGACTGCCGGCGCCCTCGATCACAACGATGTCATAGCGCGCGCGTAAGGTTTCAATGCAATCGCGAATCGTCTCCTTCAGCGACGGCATCATCGCGCCGTACTCGCTCCAATGCATGCTGCCGACCGGTTTTCCGAGCAGCACCACCTGCGAGCGCATTTCCGGTTCGGGCTTGAGCAGGATCGGATTCATTTCGACGATTGGTTCGATGCCCGCCGCCTCGGCCTGCACTGCTTGAGCGCGCCCGATCTCGCGACCGTCCGGCGTGACGTAGGAGTTGAGTGCCATGTTTTGCGATTTGAATGGGGCCACCGAAAATCCTTCTTCGCGGAGGATCCGGCAGAGCGCCGCGACCATCAGGCTCTTGCCCACCGATGATGCGGTGCCCTGAATCATCACCGTTTTGGCACGCTTCATCGTGGAATTGACTAGAACCGGCGCGCGCGGATGTTGGCGCATGCGCGCACGAAGGCCTCTGCGATGGAGGGATTCGAGGCCCAGTGCGCATGCACATACGACGCGACGAGATCTTCGCGCGCGTATCCCTCTTCGAATTCGGCGCCCCATTTTGGCCGCACCGTGTAGAGATGCGGCAAGGATTCGGCGCCGTCGCCGTCAAGGATCGAGTAGCGGAATTGATGACCGCGAAAGCGCGTACCGATCGGCCCAAGGATCGACGGCGCCCGCGTCTCGACTTCCACATAGCCGAGCGCTTGCAAACGCGGCGACATCACCGCGACGCCGGGGATCAGGCCGGCCATCGTCCACATCTTGCCATCGAGGGTGCGGATCGCTTCCGCGAGATACATGAGTCCGCCGCATTCGGCGTAGATCGGGCGATTCGATTCGGAGAACTGCCGCACCTCATCGATCATGCGATGGTTGCGCGACAACTCGTGCGCGAGCAACTCGGGATATCCGCCGCCGAAATATAAACCATCAACCTCGGGCAGCTGTTCATCGTGGCTCGGTGAGAACCTTACGATTTCAGCGCCCGACTCCTCGAGGCGGCGCAAATTGTCTTCATAGTAAAAGTGAAATGCGTCGTCCCACGCCAGTCCAATTCGGCATGAGTTGCGCGCGTTTCCGTTCCCAAGACCGATACGATCGATTTCCAATCCCGGCGCAGCGCGTGCGATCGAAATAATCGTGTCGAGGTCGAGCCATTCCACGGCGAGCTTGCCCCAGGCGTCGAAGAGCCGCTGCGGCACCGCTTCTTCGTCTGCGCTGCGCAGCCCGAGATGACGCTCCGGAAACGTCAGCTCCGCATTTCCCGGAAGACCGCCGAGGACGGGCACTTCGATGGACGCTTGCCGAAGCATTTCCAGATGGCCCCCGCTGCCGACGCGATTGCAAATGACGCCGGCGACGTTCAGCTCGCGATCGAAATGCGCATAGCCACTTGCCATCGCGGCAATACTGCGCGCAATGCCCGACGCGTCGGTTACCAGCAGCACCGGCGCGTTCAGCCACTTCGTGATTTCTGCGGTCGAACCCTCGTCGCCGGTGGGCGTCGCCGAGTCGAACAGACCCATCATCCCTTCGATAACGGCAATGTCGAACTCGCGCGAGGCACGCGCGAACGTCGCGAGCACCGCCTCGCGCCCCATCATCCATCCGTCGAGGTTGTGCGAGGTCACGCCTGCTGCGCGGCGATGATAGGTCGGATCCAAATAGTCAGGCCCGCATTTGAAAACCGCGACCTTCAGGCCACGCGCGCGCAATGCGCCGATCAGCGCGATAGTGGTGGTCGTTTTACCCACGCCGCTGCCGGTCGCAGCAACCACGACGCGCGGAATGTTAAACGCGTTGTTCACTGTTGCGTGATCTTACCTTCGGATGGAGCAGTCGGCATCATGAAAAATTCAGCCGTTGACGAGCGGCAAAACTTCACTCACCAGGCGTTGAAATTGGCCTTTCTGGTCCCACGACGTGATCCGCAACGTGATTGCCTTGGCGCCGTCGTTGGCGAGATCGCGCAAGTGCGCGGCACACTGCTGAGGCGTCCCGGCCGCGGTCCACGCCGCGACCATCTCCGGCGCGAAGACGGGGCCATAGTACTCATCGAGAAAGCGTTTCGATTCCGCCAGCGCCGCATCGCGATCCGGGTTGATATTGATGTTGTGATATTCGATGTTGCCGAAACCGGCAGGATCGCGTCCTTCGGCGCGCAGCGCATCGGAGAGCTTCGACCAGTTGCCCGCGAACATCTTTGGAAACAGTTGCACCGTCATCCAGCCGTCGGCGATTTTCGCCACGCGCCGCATCGGTGCCTCGGCAGCCATCGGCGGGGGATTCGCCGCGATCCAGACCGGACACGGCCGCTGAATCGGGCGTGGCGAGATAGTCACGCCTTCGAAACTTCGATACTTGCCCTTGAAGCTGACGTTGTCCTCACTCCACAAACGCCGGCATATTTCGATGTTTTCCGCCATCCGGTTCCCGCGCTGACCATCGGTAATGTCCCATATACTACCCTCGCGCGCGCTCACGCCGCCCGCGACGATTCCGGTGCATGCCGCGAGCCACATCCTTCCGTTGGAAATCAAGTCGAGCGTCGCCCACTGATGTGCGAATACGATGGGATCGCGAATCGGAAAGCTCGCCATGCACCCGACGCCCAGTCGCACGCGCTCGGTTGCGGAGCTTAGCGCGCCGAGTAACGCGATTGATTCCGGACGCGGCTTCGCCATCACGCTGTCGCCCACCCACACCGAATCGAATGCGCCGCTACGCTCAGCGTCTTGCGCCATCTTCAGCATCTCCGGCCAGCTCGCGATACCGAAGAACACACCGCGCTGCGGGAGCGTCAATCCAAAGCTGATCCGGGCTGTCATAGCCGTCTCCTCACTCAATTTTGAGCCGAGCCTTTTGCGTCAGCGCCGGATCGAGGTTTCCTGCTTGCCCGCCTTTCAATGTCGCTTGATATGGACCCGCATTTCGGGAGCGTAGAAATTCCGCCACTGGTCCGTTCGGACCACGCGGCGAAACGATATCAAGCTGATGGGTGCCGAGGACGAAGCGCGTTCCGGTCGCATCGAGATCGCGATGCTCGATCGCCGCGCCATCGCTGCCGGTGATGACGCGATACCATCCTGCGACCTTCGCCGCGTCGGGCACTGCCACGATCAGGTTGGCGAGTCCGATAACTCCGTTGCGATGCGTGCGCTCGCGCGGCACACGCTCGTCGCGCGGGGTCTCGTCTTTGATTAGAAAGGGAAGGCTCGCGTTGAAAGGCGCATTCGGAATCGCCAGCACCCAGCTGAGCCGATAGCCGTCAGGTCGGTCCCGCGTCATCCCATTAGGATCGCTTATGCTGATGCCGGCCCGTCGATAGGCCGCGACCGCGGCGGCAAGGTCATCGGTCTGCGCACAAAAATCCACCATGCCGCCCTGACGGCTCATCGCGTCATACCAGGGATGTCCCGCCACCGGTGTGAGGAATGCGATCAACTCGATGTATGAGCCATCGGCGAACGCAATCAGCGCATTGTGAGTCCCGATGTTGTGCTTACCTCCTCGAACGACGGTAAAGCCAAGTTCTCCGTAAGTCCGGATGGCGGCCTCGAGGTCAGGCACCACTACGACGATATGATCGATTCCCTTGAGCATCACGAGTCCTCAATGAACAAGTTACCCACAGCCGTTGAGACTGTCCGGTTTATGGCGTGGCACTCCACGCCTAATTTGTGTTAATGGTTTTTTAGTTGGATATCAAAGCTCAAAGTCTTCCGTCCACGCCAGGCGACGAAGCCTTTCTTTTTCACGTATTACGAAACTTACCGGCCCGGGTCTGGGTGAAAGACGCCCAAGGCCGATATGTCTTTGTAAATTCCGAGGTCGCGCGCGTGCTCGAAATACCTTCAGACAAGTTCATCGGCTCGACCGATGAAGAGTTGTTTCCTCGAGTGGGCCACGTGTACTGGCGAAAGGATCAGCTTGTCCTTTCCAGCGGCCAGCCTCTGGTGACAACCGATCAGGTCGAAAAAGGCCGATTCCTCTTTTGTCTGAGATTCCCCGTCGAGCTCGAAGGGAAGCCGCACGTAGCCACTGTCGGCGTCGATACCACTTCGCATATCTCTGCGCTGGTTGGGTTTCTCCAGATGCGCGACGAGTCGTTTCGCAACGAGCGGATGCGTTCGATTGGCGAAATGGCATCCGGCCTGGTGCATGACCTGAACAACAACCTGAATATCTCAAGCTTGCGATTGCGGGTTCTCAAAGAAAAAGCCGGCCCTGATCTGCTATCCGACATCGAGGCGATTGGACGTTCAATCGAAGCGGCGACTGAGCGGGTTGCGAGCGTGCGCGAATATGTAACCTCGCGCCGCGAGGAAAAACTTTCGCCCGCCGACCTCGAGGAGCTTCTGACTTCGGCAATTAACATGGTCGATTTTCTCATCGAGCGGACGCCGACTATGCGGGGCGGAACTATTCGCATCGCGCGCAAAACCGCGACTAGCCTGCCGCAGGTATCGGTGCTCCCCAACCAATTCAAGCACGTGATCGCGAATCTGTTGCTGAATGCGCGCGAGGCAATGCCGGATGGCGGTGTGCTGACGATCGAAACAAGGCGGAGGCCCGCGTCCATCGAAATAGCGGTATCGGATGAGGGAAGCGGCGTGCCGGAGGACCTGAAGTCGAAGATCTTCGAGCCGTTCTTTACCACCAAGCCCAATGGCAATGGCTTGGGTCTTTCGATGGCGCAGGACGTCCTTTCGCGGATGCGCGGCGCAATCTCGGTCGCCAATCGAACCCCGCGCGGAGCGGAATTTACACTCACGATTCCGCTGGCCTCCAAGGCCGATTGAAACCGAAATAGCGCAATGCGAGCGCTCCTGATTAGTCTGCTCCTGCTCGTCTCGATGGCCACGATCGTCGGGTGTGGATCGTCATCGAAGAAAGCCGACGCGGAGGCCGCACAGGCTCAGGCCGCGCAGCAAGCCGAACTCGGGCGCGCTGATTTCAAAAAGCGATGCGGCGATCCGGTTCGCTTACCGGTCAGCGACGAATGTGTGCGCGCGGCCGGCGATGAGGGTCCGCAGCTTCGCCGTCGCAGCGATTTGACCGTAGCCGTATGGCGCAATTGCGCGCTCATTCCCAGCTCCGCCGAAAGCATCCGCCAGGACCTGATCGCAAAGGGCGGCGCGAAAACTCCGGTCGGCCAAAAGATGATCGGTGAGATGGAGCGCACCGAGGAGCATTCAGACAGCCCCTGCGTCGCGGCGGATTTGCGCGATCTTGATTGCGTGGCGGGCAACTCCGAAGCTTGCGAGACCGCGCGCAACGGCGATCCGGCGTGCGTCGCGTGGCTGAACGATAACGATACGCAGCAGCGCCTGCGATGCATCGATCGCGCGGTTCACGATCAGGCATGCATGGCGAAGCAACCCGCCTCCGACGACGATTCCGATCAGAATGGCTATTCGGGGGCCGCGAATTATTTTTCCGATGCGCCTGCGCAAGCCGAAGATTGCCGTCGCATCGAGTCCGCCTGCCTCCATACCTTCGACGAATGCGCCAATGCCAAGGACGCACTCGACGCTTTCCTCAACCAAAAGACGACGACGCCGCCGCGACCCGCGCAATGAGCAATAAATCGCCGCTCGCATCTCCGGGGCCTGCTAAGCGGCTTCAGTTCAAGCTTCGCGGCGATGAAATGAATCGGATCGAGGCGGTCAGCGACGTGGTGTTCGGCTTTGCGCTCACCTTGTTGGTGGTCTCGCTGCAAGTTCCCCGGACCTACGCAGATCTCATCAGCACGATGCACGGCTTCCCCGCTTTCGCGCTCGCCTTCGCCGCGCTGATGGCAGTGTGGGTGCGGCATTATTACTTCTTTCGTTACTATGGGCTTGACGACCCGGTCACCATCGTTCTCAATACCCTGCTGCTGTTCGTGGTGCTCTTCTATGTCTATCCACTGAAATTTCTCTGTGACGTTCTGGCTTGCCCCGCTAACAGGAATGGCGATGCGGATCACCGACGCGCAAGGCGTGACGCGCCTGGTGATGGCCTATGGCGACACGCGCGGCCTCATGCTCATCTTCGGGTCAGGTTTCACGGCGGTCTATCTGGTGTTCGCGGCGCTGTACCGGCATGCATGGCGGATGCGCGAGGTCCTTCACCTGAGCGCGTTCGAGATCGCGCACACCCGGACCTCCGTCGTCGTAGAAATACTTAACGGCGGGATCGCTCTACTCGCGATGGTGGTCGCATGTCTGCTCAAGCCCGAGCGGGCCGCCAACGCGGGTTACGTCTTTTTTCTGGTGCCGATAGTCGGGTTGTGGCGATGGCGCCGACGATCGCACGAGCGTGAACTATAGGTGTCGCTCTAATGTATGCCCTTGCATCCTTGCCAAGTTCTAATTATTAACATTGGTTAAGTATTCGAATTGCGCTTTGGAGGAGGCGATGGAGAATCCGCAGAGCTGGGACCCCGAACGATACGCGCGTAACGCTCGTTTCGTCTCGGACCTCGGGATGCCGGTGGTGGAGTTGCTCGCGGCGCAGCCGGGCGAGCGCATCCTCGACCTCGGATGCGGGGACGGCGCGCTCACCGCGAAGCTGGTCGCGACGGGATGCGAGGTGGTGGGCGTCGATGCGAGCGAGGCGCAGATTCGTGGCGCCCGCGACCTGGGCCTCGATGCGCGCGTGATGGACGGCGAGCATCTCACGTTTAGCGACGAATTCGACGCGGTTTTCAGCAACGCCGCGCTGCATTGGATGCGACATGCCGACGCCGTCATTGCGGGCGTTCATGGCGCTCTGCGTTCGCATGGGCGTTTCGTCGCGGAGATGGGCGGGCATCAATGTGTCGAGAAGATTCGTATCGCGCTCATCGAGGCGTTGAATCGCCGTGGTCTTGACGGTGAAGCCGCTGCGCCGTGGTATTTCCCGACTGTCGAAGAATATTCCGATCGCCTCATTAAAGGCGGCTTCGTCGTGACATACATCGCGCTGATTCCGCGCCCGACGCCCCTTCCGGGTGATATCTCCGGATGGCTGGAAACATTTGCGGAAAACTTCCTGGCGAAACTTGCGCCGGCTGAGAGGCCCGCATTCACCGCGGAAGTGCGCGAGACGCTGCGGCCACAGCTATGCGACGCGAACGGAAAATGGATCGCCGATTACACTCGGCTGCGTTTTGCGGCGCATCGCGCGGACTGAGATGATAGTGGCGGAGCCTTGGTGAAACCGGATGGTCCCGAAAGGCAAAGTAGCGATCATCACCGGCGGCGCGCGCATCGGGCAAGTCGTCGCGGATGCGCTCGCAAAGCGCGGATGCGCGCTGGTGATTGTCTATCGCGCTTCCCGCGCGGCGGCGGAAAAAACCGTGGTGTCGGCGAAGGCGGCCGGGGTCGAGGCAATCTTGCTCAAGGCCGATGCGCGCGACGACGCTCAGGTCGATGCCGCCGTGAAGGAGACGGTCGCGACGCTGGGGCGCCTGGACATTCTCATCAACATGGCATCGACCTATGTAAAGACGCCGAATCCTACCGAGGCCGACTGGACCGATGCGATGGACTCCAATGCGAAAAGCGCGTTTCTCTTCGCCACGCATGCCGCGCGCGCGATGAAGGAAAGCGGCGCGGGCCGTATCATCAACATCAGCGATTGGCTGCCGATTAGCGGCCGGCCCCGCTACAAGGGGTATGTCCCTTACTACACTTCGAAGGCTGCGGTGGCGGCACTGACCGAGAGCCTCGCGCTGGAGCTGGCGCCGGAAATCCTCGTCAATGCGATCGCGCCGGGGCCGATCCTCGCGCCGCCGGATTTCACTGCCGAGGAGACCGCGCGCGTCATCGACGCGACGCCGCTGCGACGATGGGGCGGCGCCGAAGAAATCGCGCGCGCCGTTTTGTTCCTTATCGAGACGGAATTCGTGACCGGAGAATGCCTCCGCGTCGACGGCGGCCGCCATCTGTTCTAGAAATTATCCGAGCACGCCGGATGCTACGATCTCGCCGATGCGATCTTCGTCGTAGCCGAGTATCTTTTCGAGCACGTACTGATTGTCCTGGCCCAGCGTCGGTGCCGCGCGGCGTGCCTGCGCGGGAGTGCGTGAGAGCTTCGCGCGCGGACCTTCGACCGTCGTCTTGCCATAGGTCGGATGGGGCAACTCGACGAAATGTCCGCGATGCGCGACCTGCGGATCGACGTAATATTCGGCGCTGTTTTGCACCGCATGCGCCGGGATGGATCGCGCCTGGAGCATCCGCTCGACGTCTCGCGGGCTCGAACTCACGACTCCAGCTCGCGATGATGTCATCGAGCGCAGATGCGTTCTCGCGCCGTTGCGCCGCGGTCTTGAAACGCCGGTCACGCGCCAACTCCGGATGCTTCATCACTTCGCATAGCGCGCGAAAATCGTCGTCGGTCTTGCACACAATCGCGACCCATCGATCCTCGCCCTTCGAGGGATAGATGCCGTGGGGTGCGAACTCCGCGTCGCTATTTCCGGCGCGGAACTGCGTACGCCCGTTGACGCTGTAGTCGAGTAGCGCCGGTGTCAGAAAATGCAGCGACGCTTCGGCCTGCGACTGATCGATGTATTGACCCTTTCCGGTGCGGCGCCGATATTCGAGCGCGGCCAGAATCGCGATCGCAGTGAAGCGCGGCGAAACGTAATCGGTGTACGCGCCGAACGGCCCGGCCGGTGATCGATCGGGCCATCCGGTGATATTAAAAAAGCCCGAAATTGCGGCCGCTAGATTTCCGAAGCCCGCAAAACTCGCGAGCGGACCTGTCTGTCCCATCAGGCAGGTGCTCAACATGATGATGTCAGGCTTGATTTTTCGAATCGCCGGATAATCGAGGCCCCACGCGCGCATCGCCTTGGGAGAGAACGACTCGGTGACTACATCGGCCCACTTGACCAGATCGAAAATGACCTCGCGCGAGCGTGGATTTCCGATATCGAGGGTGATGCCGAACTTGCCCGCGTTGCAATTGCTGAAGAGTCCCGAGGCATCGGGTCCGATTTGGTTGTTGTGATACGGGGCCAGAGTGCGTGCGGTGTCGATACGGGTGGGCGATTCGACGCGCACGATCACCGCACCGTAGTCGGCGAGCATCCGGCTTCCGGCCGGCCCGGCCATCACCCACATGAAATCGAGAATCTTGACGTCTTCGAGCGGCAACCGCGCCATCAGATGATTCCTCGCACCTGGAGTTGAGAAAATTCTTTTTCCGACAAACCGAGTTCGTCGCAATAGACTTCGCGGTTGTGCTCTCCAATCAGCGGCGGACGACGACGATATCGAATCGGCGACTCGCTGAACTTCACGAACGGTCCCGGATAGCGAAATGAGCGCCCGACTTCGGGATGTTCGACTTCCTGAAAGTAATCGCGCGCGCGAAGCTGCGGGCTCTCGACCACTTCCTCGATGGTCGTTACCGGCGCGAACAGAAAACCCTTTTCAATCGCGAGACGCAGCAACTCCGCCTTGGTGTGGCTCGAGGTGAAGGACGACAGGATTCCTCGCGCGCGATCGTATTCCGACATCGGCTCGGCGCCGCTTGCGAGCGCAGCGCCAAATCCGATCCAGTCCTTGTGGCCGGTCGCCTCGTCGCACCAGCCTTGTTCGAACAGGTAGCGCATCAACTTGACCGTGAAGACGCCGAGCGCGGTGCCGAAGAGAAAGGTGCACGAGATCCATCCGTCCTTCGCGGGAAACAGGAGTTGCGCGGTCATCGGCCCCAACTTCACACCTCCAGCGACGCGGCGATACTCGTCGGCGGCCAGCGGTGCCGCGAGGATTCCCGACTGCGTCGCAATCGCGAGCGACTGCTGCGCCGATATGTCGACGTGTTGTCCCAATCCTGAAAAACATCGCTCATGATGCGCTGCCAACGCGCCAACCGCGGCATCTGCACAGGCGTGCAAGTATCCCTGCGGAACGCTCACCCGCACCGGAGGCCGATCATCGTCGCCGGTCATCACCAGCGGGCCACCCGCCGCGAGAATAACCAAATCGCTGTCCGCGTAACTCGACTTCGGTCCATCCTGTCCGAACGGCGTGATCGATAAGCCGATGAGCGCGGGATTTTTCGCAGCCAGGTCATCGTAGCCGAGACCGAGCGATGCGAGATGTCCGGGACTGTCGGACTCGATCAAGAAGTGCGCGTCCTTGGCCAGCCGAAAAAGAAGCTCGCGTCCTTCGCCGCGCGTCACTTCGAGCGTGATGCTCCGTTTGTTACGATTATACGACCACCAGTAGAGCGACCGGTTCGGATCCGGCTGGTCCTGAAAGAACGGACCGATCGTGCGCGCCGATGATCCGCCGGGTGGCTCGACCTTGATCACATCGGCGCCGAGATCGCCGAGGATTTGCCCGCATAGCAGGCCGCGTTCGTTGGTGAGATCGAGTACGCGATAGGGCGAAAGCATCACCGTTGCATAGCACCGATGGCATCGCGTCGGCCAATCAGACGAGCCGAAAATTCACAGCGGAGTAGGGCGCGCGAGACGGCCGCGCCGAATCGGATGACTTCCGCTTGGGAATGCGCCGCCGCGAAGATCCGCATCCTCGAAGTGCACATCAGCTTCGACGCTGGTGGGAATCACGATGGTGCCGCCGCTTTCGCGCTCGAATGAAACCTCGATCATTCCGTGCGGAGTTGGAATTCGTCCGGAGAGTTTGGCAAGTTTGCCGAAGCGCGGATGAATCGCGACCTTGCGATATCCGGGCTCGATCGGCCGCACGCCGAGAACGTGGGTTGTAAGATCATAGGTCGGCGTCGCCGACCACGCGTGGCATCGGCTCGCCTCGCCGGCGGGTCCGCTCCAGTATTCCTCGAAGGTGGTGTTGCCGCGCTGGATCTGAGGCCACCACTTGAGACACAGATCGGGAATCAGCTCGCGATGTCCGGCGCGCACAACCGCATCAAGCAGAATCGCGCAGAAGAATGGTTGTGCGGCTACGATGTCCGTTTCCTCGTCGAACTTCATGTAGTCCGCCGGATTCATCCGTTGCGTGATGTAGGGCGTGCGATCATCGGAGATGGTCGGCGTGATCGCAAGGCGGCTCTCGTCCAGAATGTTTTTCAAAATGCGATCCCAATGATCGCGCCGAGCGCATCCGCTGACAATTGCAATCGCGTTGGTTTGTTGGCTGACGCGCCTAAGCGGCCCGTGCGCGTCGGCGGCGTCGACGTATGCGCCGGAGGTGTCATCCCACAGCAGCTGGAACGCCTCGCGTGTAAGAATGGCTTGCGATCGATAGGTCGCGGCCGAATGAAAGTCCTTGAACGCGCGTTCACAGAGCATCGCGAAGTCGTCCAGTGTCGCGGCGTAGAGTGCGTCGAGTGCGCCGACCACTTCGGATTTCTGCGTCATCGCCCAATCGATGAAAATCCATCCGGGCATCCCGCGAATCAGGCCGTCGTGGCCGCGATATCGCTCGAATGCCGCGAGCACGCCGATAGCTGTGGGAGCCATTTCGCGAATCAGCGTGGCGTCGCCGGAATATTCGAAATAACGCGCGAGCGCGCGCACCCAATGCAACGAGTAATCGGGAATGGTGGTCGAGGAGGTCGAGAAATCTCCGACCGCGACCATTCCGAGCAAACCGTCGCCGCGCCGCGAATGCGCGCATATGCGCAGATGACGGCGAACCAGCCGCCAATCGGTATTGGTGACATAGGTCAGCAGCGCATGGACGTAGGAATCTCCGAGCCACGCGCGCTGCTCGCGACCGGGACAGTCGAGGAAGGCGTCGGTCGAACAGAGGTCGAGGGTTCGCGCGCCGACGCGCCAGATCGCGTTGAGGCGATCATCGTCGCATGAGAACGAAGCGTCGCCCGAGCGCGGATAGCGCCGCTCGGTCGCGCCCACGCGATGCACCTGTGCTCCTGCACGCGCGACGATAGTCGCATAGCGAAAGCCAACCGCTTCGAAACCTTCGACGCGCTCAAGTCCGTCGCCGCGAAGAATATATCGTGTCACATAGTGGCGCGGACGAATCTCCACCGCGCCGTCATCGCCAAGATCCTGGCGAAGATCCTCGCCGGCGTATATGTCGACGATCGAGCCGCGCGGCCCGTTCGCCTCAACCCACGGCGTCGCAAGGGTTTCGGCAGTTTCATATGTGATGGCAGAGTCGCCCAATGCGGAATCTGTCATTGCGCTATAGGCCGCGAGAGGATCGTCAGTGCCGTTGGCCGCGATGACGCGACGACTTTTCTCTGAGAACGACACTTCGACTGCCGTAAGTGGCGCGATGTCATCGTGTTCCATAGCGGTGTAGGGCTCGACGGGAAGGCGGATGCGGTTCGAGGCGAACGTTCCGGCCGACAAAACCACTGCGGGCTGCCAACTCGAATCGTCGAATTCCGCGGTCGTCCAGTCTGGCGCGTTCTCGCGTCCATCGACTATTTCGATCGGCGGAACCGGAAGCATTCGCACGCGCGGAACATTTTGCAGATACGGCGCGCGACGTCCCTTCCAACTCGCATCGGACGAAATTGCGATCGCAGGCGCCTCGAATGCGAACGAGCCGACGCCAAGCTGAAAGCTTACCGGTGCAGTGCGCCACCACGGCATCGGAGCGCCATAGAATCGCACTAACGCCGCCAGCGAATTTTTCCCGCGACGCAGATGGGGCGCGAGATCGACTTCGCCCCACGCGAGGCGTTCGGGAATCGATCGCGTGGGACCGCGCGCGACCTCGACGCCGTTCACATACAGGATGAAGCGCGAATCAGCCGTGACGCGCGCCGGCACCGACGTCGGAACTGCGCTGAGACCGAAGCTGCGGCGCAGATAGCAGAAGCGATTCCAAAACTCCTTCGGCACAGTCGCGGCGGACGCGAGTGCGGGCAATCCGCGCGGAGGCAGTTCCGACCAAATCCAGTTGGCATTCCATGTCGCGGGCCACTCGTGCCGGGTCGCCATCGCCGTTTTTAGTAGGGACGCGCGTCCTTGCCGATGATCTCGCGCGCGACGAGGGTCTTCATGATCTGCGCGGTGCCGTCGCCGATTTCGAGGCCGATGACATCGCGCATGCGCTGCTGATGCGGCAGGTCGAGCGAGAATCCAAGATGGCCATGCAGCAACAGGCACTGATGAAGTACTTGCGCTGCAAGTTCCGGCGCCCACCACTTCGCACCGGCCGAGATCCATCCGTGCGGCTCACCGCGATCCTTGCGCCACAGCGCTTCGTAGCAGAGCAGCCGCGCCGCCCGCAGTTTCACTGCAGCCTCAGCCAGCGGGAAAGAAACTCCCTCAAACCGCGCGAGGCTTCCGCCGAATGCCTGGCGTTGTGTGACGTATGCGCAAGTCTCGTCGACGCTCTGCTGCGCGGCTCCTATGCACATCAGGCCGATCATCGAGCGGCTGAAGTCGAAACCCTGCATCACCTGGATGAATCCCGCGCCCTCCGCGCCGATACGAGCATCGGCGGGTACACGCACGGAATCGAAGAACAGACTGCCGCGACCGACGGCGCGCGAGCCGAGATCGCGAAACCGCGTGCGGCTGACGCCGGGCGCGTTTAGGTCGACATAGAATGCGCTGACGCCGCGCGCGCCTTGATCGAGGGTACCGGTGCGCGCCATCACCAGCGCAGTGGCGGCCGAGCTAGCGAACGAGATGGAGGTTTTCTCGCCATTGAGTATGTAGGTATCGCCGTCGCGCCGCGCCTGCATCTTGATGTGCGCCGCATCGGAGCCGCCGCTCGGCTCGGTGACTGCGAGCGCGGGAATAAAATCGCCGCGGCAGATGGCGGGAAGCATCGCGGTTTGTTGCCGCTCGTCGCCATTGCGCGCGATGATCGCGCCAACAAGCGCCGCGATCAGTAAGACGTACGCCGCGTTGAAATCGCCGCGCGCGATTTCCTCGTGCGCGATTCCGAGGGAGACGTAGTCGAGGCCGGAGCCGCCGAAGCGCGGATCTACCATCGACGCGAGGACGCCCAACTCGCCGAGTTTTTGCACCAACTCCGGCGGCAGGTCCGCGTCGCGATCGCGGCCCATGTAATGCGGTTCGAGTTCGCGCTTCGAAAAATCGCGCAGCGTCGATTGCAGGAGTTGCTGTTCCGAAGTCAGCCCGAAATCCATCGCATTCCTAATTTGTAGGTGAAGATGATTCGACCCCGGGAAGTTGCTGCAGGCTCGCGCCCAGCGGAGTCGGCATCTGCTCTTCCATCTGCTCGGCGTTGCTCGGCCCTTCGCCGGATTCGTTGGCGTGATCCCTGAGCATTTGCTGAACGTCTTTTTGAGTAGTTTGTTTATCCGGGGTGATGCCTTCGCCACGCGAAAACTTCATCCGATCCTCGGGACTCATCTTGAGCCAGACCTGGCTTGCCTGCATCGAATTCCCGCGCATCAGCGCCTCGGTGTATTGCTGTTGCGGCGACTCCTTGTGGAACGGCCAACAGCCCGCCGCCGACAACAACATCGCGAGCACGAGTGTGAATCTCATGCGCACTTCAATATAGCACCACGCTGCGAATCGATTTGCCTTCGTGCATCAGCGTGAAAGCGTCGTTGATTTTCTCCAGCGGCATCGTATGCGTGATCAGATCGTCGATATTGATTTTCTTTTCCATGTACCAGTCGACGATTTTCGGCACGTCGCGACGGCTCTTCGCGCCTCCGAATGCGGTCCCTTTCCAGGTGCGTCCGGTCACCAGCTGAAACGGCCGCGTCGAAATTTCCTGCCCCGCGCCCGCGACGCCGATGATGACCGACGTGCCCCATCCGCGCTGACAGCATTCGAGCGCCTGGCGCATGAGCGTCACGTTGCCGATGCATTCGAAGGAGAAATCCGCGCCGCCATGCGTAAGATTCACGATGTATGGCACGAGGTCGCCTTCGACTTCCTTCGGATTGACGAAATGCGTCATGCCGAATTTTTCCGCGATCGCGCGCCGACCAGGATTCACATCGATGCCGACGATCATGCCCGCGCCGGCGAGCCGCGCGCCCTGGATCACATTCAGCCCGATGCCGCCGAGGCCGAACACCACTACGCGGTCGCCGGGCTGCACCTTCGCGGTGTTGATGACCGCGCCGATGCCGGTGGTTACGCCGCATCCGATGTAACAAACCTTGTCGAACGGCGCGTCCTCGCGAATCTTCGCAAGCGCGATTTCCGGCACCACCGTGAAATTCGCGAACGTCGAGGTGCCCATGTAGTGATGAATCCTGGTCGCGCCATGCGAGAAACGGCTGGTGCCATCAGGCATCACGCCCTTGCCCTGCGTCTCGCGAATCGCGGTGCAGAGATTGGTCTTGCCTGACAGGCAGCTCGGGCAGTTGCGGCATTCCGGGATGTAGAGCGGGATGACGTGGTCGCCTTTTTTCAGTGAGGTCACGCCCGCGCCGGTTTCGACCACGATGCCGGCGCCCTCATGCCCGAGGATCGCGGGAAAGAGTCCTTCGGGATCCGCACCCGAGAGCGTGAACGCATCGGTATGGCATACGCCAGTCGCCTTGATTTCGATCAACGCCTCGCCCGCGCGCGGTCCTTCCAGATCGACGGTTGAAACTTCCAGCGGTGCACCGGCCTTGTTTGCGATCGCGGCTCTAACTCTCACGAGGCGAATGTTCTCCTCTCATCGATGTAGAACCACCGCGCCATTTGAAATCGCGGGCTCGCCGGTTTGTGTGAGCACATCGAAGTGGACGAGTTCGCCATTTTCGAAAGGCTCGCGCGCAAGCACGCGCACGGTGATGTCCGACGGCATCAGGACCATGCCGGTGAAACGTCCCGCGATGCGCGCGACGCGCGATGGATCGCCGTCAGCCTCCAGATGAACGACGCGCGATACGGCGAGCGCGAGCGTCGCGGTGCCATGCAGAATCAGCGCGGGCAAACCGGCCGCGCGCGCGACCACGATATCGGTGTGAATCGGATTCCAGATCTGCGCGCATTCGGTATAGGTGTGCGCGAGTCCGCCTGCGACCTGCACCTTAGCCTCGCGGAGAGGCCGCTCGATGCTCTGGCGCATGCTGGGCAAGTCCGAATGCGTGGTAAGAGGCTTGTCTGCGCCGCTCACATCGACACCGCGAATGATAGTGCCGTACATCGAGGTGCACACCGGCGCACCCGATTCATCACGCGTTTCGAGGCGCGTGACCTGATACGCGCCGGGCTTGCGCCGTTCGATCGCGACGATGGTGGCGCGAGTGGTGAGCTTCTCCGGCGGCCGAATCGGTCGATGAAGCGTCACATCGTGCGTCGCATGCACCCCGCGCCGCGACTCATCGAGAGTTAAGGCGCCGCTCTCGAACGCTTGCCGCATGCCGATCACGACCGGCCATTCGAAGCAAACCGGAAACATCGGATGCGCGAGGAGCCGGCGCGGCTCGCGCGTGTCCATGTAGCAGGGCATCAGGTCGTCGAGCGCGGCGGCATACGCCATCGTCCATCGCGCATCGATTTGGGCGACGCGCGGCTCCGACGAAGTTCCTACCAATGAGGATGGCAACGGCACAGGCTATTTCTACGCGCCCGAGTTTTCCGCGTCCACCCGCACGAGCATCGCTGTCGTGACATAACCAGCTCGATCACCTACCCTCAAGACCTTAGCGTCTTGCTGGAGAGAAGTGCATGTTCGAAGACGAAACCATTGACGTGAAATGCCCGAAGTGCGGGCATCGAAATTCGATCCTCGTGCACGAGATCGAAGAACACGCCGAGACGCATTTTACCTGCGTGGGATGCAAGGCGGGCGTGAAGCTTGAGGCGAGTGAATTTCGTGAGCGCCTCGGCAAGGTGCGCGACGAGTTAGCAGAGCTGGAGCGCGATGCGGCGCGCCAGGCGATGAAGAGGATGCGGCCGAAGAAGGGGGACTTCGAGATTTAGGTTGCTTTCAATGGATGCGTGGCGCACGCGGCACCCTCACCTGTGCGTCACGCCGGTTGCACGAGGCCAATGCAACCGACGCGCCGCGCTTCCTCTCCCGCGGCAATATGCGGGAGAGGAACGCTCAGGAATGCGCATCTACAAAATCGATCACTGCGCGATTGAACTGCTCCGGATACTCCGCCATGAACAAATGACCGCCCGGCAGCTCCTTCAGCGTCGCGCCCGGGATGCGATCGGCAATCAGCTTTGAATTCTGCGGCGCGACGAGACGATCCTCGCGGCCCGTGATCACCATCGTCGGAATGCGGATGTTGCCGAGGCGCGTGCTCGCATCGAAGGAGCCGATGCCCTGAACTTGGCGCGCGAACGCAAACGGCGGAATCGGATACTGCGCGCGAATGCGATTGCTCTTCTCGAGCACCTCGGGCCGATGGTCGATGGTGTTGTCGCTGAACACCGCTTGAAGCTGGCGGCGCTGTTGCTCCGGCGTCGCATTGGTTCCCGCCATCACCGCGGCAACGATTTCAGGTGACGACTGAACGACGCCCGGGCCGCCAAAATGCGTGCATCCGAGGATGAGGCAACTCAGCTTCTCCCGATGATGCAGCGCGAACTCCTGCGCGATCATCCCGCCCATCGAGATGCCGAGCAGTGCCGCGCGCGTGATGCCGAGGGCGTCCATCAGGCCCGCGGTGTCATCGGCCATCTGCTTGATGGAGTAAGGCGCGTCGGGCTTGTCGGTGCGTCCCGCGCCGCGATTGTCGAACACGACGCATTTGTAATGACGCGAGAACTCATCGATCTGCTCGTACCATGAGAGCAGGTTCGAGCCGAGGCCGCGGATCAGTACCAGCGTCCGCGGTCCCGCGCCGTGCACTTCGTAATAAATTTCGATATCGCCAACGCGTTGTCTCGGCATGATGCGGAATCTAGCGTGAGCCGCGTGCGATGCCAACGACAGGTAGGCTAACGGCCCTGCTCGATACTGCGCTATGAATTTCGCGAGGAGTCGATGATGGCTGACGAAATCGTAATCGAAAGAAATTTGCTGATCCCGCTGAAAGATGGCGCTTCGCTTTCCGCGGATTTGTATCGGCCCGCCGGCAACGGCCGCTTTCCGGCGCTGATGAGTTTTTATCCGTATCACAAGGACGACATGATCGGCGCTTCGTTCGAAGGGCCGCGCCGCTACTTTGCCGAGCACGGCTATGCGCATCTGCTGATCGATTTTCGCGGGCTCGGAGGTTCCGATGGCGTCGCGTGGGAAGCGATGCATCGCAATGAGGGGGTCGATGGCGCGCAGGCGTGCGAGTGGATCGCGAATCAGAGCTGGTGCGACGGCAACGTCGGCATGTGGGGCCTGTCCTACGGCGGCATCAGCTCGCTGAAGGTCGCCGCGGAACATCCGCCGCATCTCAAGGCGATCATTCCGATGCAGGGTTCAGCGAACATCTATGCCGATTACATCGCGCCCGGCGGATGCCGCAGCTTGCTCGGCTCATATGGCGCATGGGGTTCGTTCATGCTCGCGATGAACCTGATGCCTCCGACCAACGCCGATGCCGACGGGCGCTGGTATCGCGTGTGGATGGATCGCCTCGAGCGCGGCGCGCCGTACTTACTGCCGTGGTTCGATCATCCCGACTTCGACGAGTACTGGAGCACGAAGGCGGTCGACGCGTCGACCATCACGACGCCGACTTTCATCATCGGCGGATGGCGCGACATTTTTCCCGAAGGCATGCCCGCGCTGTATCCGCAGCTCAAGGGTCCGAAAAAGCTGCTGATGGGTCCGTGGATGCATGGGCTGCCCGATAGTTCGCCCTACGACGCGATCGAATTCCTGCCCGAGATGAAGCGATGGTTCGATCGTTACGTGCGCGGCGAAAAGAACGGCATCGATCAGGAGTCGCCGGTCACGATTCATGTGCAAAATTCGAAAAGCGAAAACGCATGGCGGCATGAGCGCGAATGGCCAATCGCGCGGGCGAAGGCGCGCACACTTTTCCTCGGTGCCAATGGCGTCCTGCAGCCGAGCGCGGATCGCGAGGAGCAGGGCGAGAACTATCGCACCGATCCGACGGTGGGAACGGCCGCCGGACTTTGGGATCCGATGGCGCTCGGAGTCGGATTGCCGCAGGACCAGACGGAGGACGACCTCAAGTCGCTCGCCTTCACTAGCGAGCCGCTATCCGAGGACCTCGAAATCAGCGGCGCGCCCGAGGCCGTCATTCACGCCGCGATCACGAACGGCGACGACGCGAACCTGGTTGCGAAGTTATGCGACGTTGATCCCGACGGCGGCTCCGCGCTCATCACCACCGGATGGCTCAAGGCGAGTCATCGCACCTCGCACGCGCGGCGCGAGAAGCTGCGCAGTGGCGAGGCCTACGAGTTTCGGATTCCGCTCTGGAGCACGGCGTATCGCGTGCCGAAGGGGCATCAGATTCGGCTGAGCGTTTCCTGTTCCGATTTTCCGCATCTGTGGCCCGATCCGAAGAAGCCCGAGATTCGCGTCTTCTTTGGCGGCAAGCGTGCTTCGAGTATTTCGCTTCCAGCCGTGCCCGTATTGGCAGAGCGCTTGCGCGGAATGGAAATTCGTCCACCGGCTGCGGTACCGCCCGCGTCGGCCATGCGTCCGATATGGAAGATCGAACGCGACCTCGCGGCCAATGCGGTCAGTGTAACCACCGGCGAGAGCAACGTCATCGCGCTTCCACAGGGCGGCAGCATGAGCATCGATCATACGGCGGTGGCGAAGGTCAGCGAGGCGCGCCCCGATGCGGCCTCGGTTCACGGCGATACGACGATGAAGGTCGAGCTGTACAACATCGGCATCATCAAGGTGCATACGCAAAGCTGGGTGACGCAGTCGGGCATGTCGCTGAATGCTGCCGTTACGATGGACGGCAAGACGATCTTCGAGAAGCGATGGACCAAGTAGCGATGGCGACGAAATTGAATCCGCCTTTTCGGGCCGAGCATATCGGCAGCCTGCTGCGTCCGCGCGAGCTGAAGGAGGCGTTCGGCAAACGAAGCGAAATCGGCGAGGCGAAGTATCGAGAGATCCTCGAGCGATGCATCCTCGATGCGATCCGGATGCAGGAAGACGCCGGCTTACAAAGCATCACCGATGGCGAGTTTCGCCGCGTCGCGTGGTCGATGGGCTTCGTCTCGGCGCTGGAGGGATTCGAGTACAAGCAGTCGATCTTCGAGTTTCATGATGCGGCGGGAACCACGCAGCGATGGGATACGTGCCGCGCGATCGCGAAGATGCGCCGACCGCGCGGAATCACGACAGAGGAATTCGATTTCGTGCGGCGTCACACCCATTGCACGCCCAAAGTTACGATGCCGTCGCCGAGCTTCCTCCATTTTTTCCGGCTGAGCGATTGCGCTGATAAATCGGCTTATCCCAACATCGCGCAGTTCTGGTTCGACCTTGTCGCCATCTATCAGGAGGAGCTGGCCGAGCTCGCGCGCCTCGGCGCGAGCTATGTGCAACTCGACGAAGTTCCGATCGCGATGCTGTGCGACGATACGGTCCGCGAGAAAGTTCGCGCGCATGGCGACGATCCCGACGCATTGGTGCGCACGTACGTCGATGCGGTCAATCAAATCGTCGCGAAGCGGCCGACGGGCATGGCAATCGGCATGCATCTGTGCCGCGGCAATCTGCGCGGGCGCTGGATGGCGTCGGGCAGCTACGAGGCCATCGCGGAGCGGCTGTTTAACGAGGCGCGCGTCGATGGATTTTTCCTCGAATACGATTCGCCGCGCGCGGGCGATTTCTCGCCGCTGCGTTTCATGCCGAAGGACAAGTTCATCCGGCTCGGCCTGGTGAGCAGCAAGAACGCCGCGCTCGAGAACGAAAGCGATCTGCGACGGCGCATCGATGAAGCGTCACGCTACGCGCCGATCGAGAACATGGGAATATCGCCGCAATGCGGCTTCGCGAGCACGGTTGGCGGTAATCCGTTATCCGCCGAGGACGAACGAGCGAAGTTGCGTCTGGTCGTCGAGACCGCGCATGACGTTTGGGGATGACGGTCGGGCTCCCTCAGGCCTTTAGGAACTCCGCGGCCTGCTGGCGCATCCGCTTCTCGGTTTCCTCATCGCCTAAACCGGCGCGGCGAAGATCGGGACGTACGACCTCGATCGGATCGCGAAGATCGTCGACATATCCGAGTGCGTAGGCGCCGCGCGCATAACCCATCAGGCGCAACAACTCGACCGGCAACGTTTTCGCGATTTCCAGCGGCACCGAGAGATACTGATTTTCTTCCTGGCGGAGCCACGAAACATTGTAGGTGATGTTGATGCCGACGCGCGTCGCCTCAGAGCGATTCGCGCCGCCGCCGTGATAGACCGCGCCGGTGTAAAGCAGCACCGAGCCTTTCGTCATCTCCGCCGGCACAGTGTCCTGCTCGCGAAACTGTAGCTTGTCGTCGAAATGATTGCTTCCGGGAACGACGCGGGTCGCGCCGTTGCGTTCGGTAAAGTCGGTCATCGCCCAGAGGGTATTGCACTGAACCTCGTAACCTTTCGGGAATGGAAAAAAATCGAAGGCCCATTGGTCGCGATGAATCGGCTGCGCGGGTTGACCGGGACCGATCGCGATGACCTGGGTCAGATGAAGCTGAAAACTCATCGCGTGGGAGAGAACCTTTTTCGTGGTGGCGAGGACGAGCGGATTCATCACCAGATCGCGGCATCGTTGTGAGCGTGCGACCAGACCGCCGGTGCGCTTGGTGTTCCGGCCGGAAAAGTCGTCGGGGCCGAAATGAGTGGCATCGATCCACGGACGCAACTCCTCGGCAACTTGATCCATTGCTTCCGCACTGATCAGACTATCGACGACTGCGGCGCCGTCCTGCGCGAGTGCGGCGGCCACTTCATCGGGCGATGATGTCGAGGGGAGATGCTTAACGCTCATGCGATTCCTCCGCTGCGTCAATGTAATCAAGCGCTCGCGATCGAGCAAAGCCGACGATTCGCGAATCGAGACAGCTCGATTTTATCCTGTATCAGGACGCGACCGCGATGTTCCATCAGGCTCAATTTGCGAGTGGTGGCAATGTGAAACGCGCGTCTCCTTCTGCCCGTGGTGTTTTGCAACGTCGCAATTTCGTGCGCGACGCATTTCGTAGGACGCGACAGAACGTGTCGGACAACTACGCTCAAAATTTCTGATCGGGACGCTCATCTCAAATGCGAACCTGATGATGTAGCGAAGCAGGAAATCACTTTTCTCAGCTCACGAAGCTCTTGGCAGGCCCGAACCTTGAGTAAGTAAGGCCTCGCAGCGAAGAGCGATTAGCAACGATCTTCTTCGGAAAAAACACGGGGCCCAGCGCTTAGCGCGTCACAGGGGGGCCCGTGGTTACTCATCAAGTTTCCCGTTCCGGCAAACTGCTCGCGATCGTCATCGCGTTCTTCGCAATCGGATTTCTCGGATGCAGTTACTTTTACGGAATCAGCTATTGCGACGAGGGCACGCAGCTAATCGGTAATCATCCGATGGCCGCGGAGAGCGCGAGCGCCGCATCCAATCCCGCTCCGGATACTCAGCTCGACCTACAGATTCGATTCGCACTGCGCCACAAGGCTGTGCTGCAGCGGTTACTCACCGAACAGCAAAATCCTGAGTCGGCGAGCTATCACAAGTGGCTGAAGACGGGAGAATTCTTTCATCGCTTCGGACCCACGAAGCCGGAAGTGAAAGCGGTAACGGCGTGGCTGACGAGCGAAGGTTTCAGCGTCACGAATGTTGCGGCCGGCTACGTTGAATTCAGCGGAAGCATCGAACAAGCGCAGCGGACCTTCTCCGTGAAAATCGCGCGCTTCGGCGCGGCTAACGCATTTGGAAACACTTCCGATCCATTCATCCCGACCCAATTCGCGAGTGTGATCGGCGCGGTCACCGGAATGGACAACATGGTCCATGCGATGCCCGTCAGCAAGTTCACCAACTCCGCTATCGCTCCCAACGCGATTGTAAACGGCAGCCAGGCCTTTGGGCCGAATGACTTCCAGACCTTCTATGATGAGAACACGGCATCGGGCAAAGACGGCACCGGCGATTGCATCGCGGTGGTTGGCGTTTCTGATTTCCTCGATTCGACGATGAGCGCATTTACCAGCTACTTCAATCTTCCGGCGATCAATTACACGCGCGAGGTTCACGGCACTAACCCGGGAATCAATGGCGCGGAAGTCGAAGCCGAACTCGATCTGCAGTGGGCGCATGTTGCGGCACCGGGAGCATCGATCGTCTACCATCTGGGAGGATACCTGGTCGATGACATCACCGGCGCCGTGAACGACAACCAGTGCGGCGCCATCAGTATCAGTTACGGATTTTGCGGACCGACGCCGGCCTTCATCAGTGGCGTCATCGATCCGTTGTTCCAACAAGCCGTCGCGCAAGGCCAGAGCGTTTTCGTATCGTCGGGCGATCAAGGCGCGGCCGGACTTGGCTACGACGCGAACACCAATTCGTGCATCGTCAACAGCACTCCATCAGTCAACGAAATGTCCGCCGATCCGAATGTCACTTCGGTGGGAGGAACGCAGTTCAAAGCGATTTTCGCCAACGGCAGCGATCAGGGATACGTCACCGAGAGCGCGTGGAATGACGTGAGCGGTGCGAGTGGCGGTGGCGCGAGCCAGATATTTTCGAAACCGGAATACCAAATCGGCGCCGGCGTTCCCGATGACAGCGCGCGCGATGTTCCGGATGTTGCGATCATGGCGAGTCCCAACTCACCGGGTGCGCTGTTCGGTAATGACGTGAGCGGCACCGGAGAGGTCGAATGCTGTGTCGGCGGCACCAGTCTTTCGGCGCCGCTATGGGCAGGGTTCTCGCGCGTCATCGCGCAGCAAGCCGGTAACACGCGGCTGGGAAATCTCAACCCGATCATCTACCAGCTCGCCAATCAGCAATACGCGACGGCGGGCTTTCATGATGTGACGATAGGGAATAACGGTTACAACGGTATGCCCGGCTTCAGCGCGGGGCCCGGATACGATCAGGCGACCGGATGGGGCACCGTCGATTTCAACGTCTTCGCCAATGCGGCGACGAACCTGCTGAACACCGGTGTTGCAACTCCGACTCCGACCGCGACCCCAATTGCGACGGCGACTGCGACAGCTACCCCGACTTCGCCCACGCCGACTCCGACGCCGACCGGCGGCATTCTGAGCGTCGCTGTAGCGCTGACCTTTCCTGTCTCCGCAACCGGCAGACCCGGCACGATGAAAACGCTGCTGATACGCAACCTGAGCCGGACCTCGCCGCTCTCGGTTGAAGTGGGAGTGCTCGCGGCGCCGTTCGCGGTCTCGGGGGCGGGGAGTTATTCCATCGCGCCGCGGTCCGGCATTTCAGTCGGCATCTTCTTCAGTCCCACCAACAGCGGAACTGTTACGCAATCGCTGCAGATTGTCAGCGGCGGCCCGAAGCATCCTGATTCGACGGTCCGCGTGACCGCATCGGCACGAGGCGGCAGGCTGACGATGCCGGCAGCAGTTGCTTTGAAGGCTTCGATGGGTGCGGTCGCGACGCGAACCGTGATGCTGCGTAACTCGGGCGCCGGGATGCTCGCGGGCACCGCGCAATCATTCGGCCCGGATACTGCTTTCACTTTGCTCGGTGGTCCGGTTTCCTTCCAGCTCGCGTCCGGCCAGTCACAGGCGGTCACGATTCAGTTCAAACCTGTGAGCGAAGGCACCGTGGAGGGGACCCTGACGGTGGCGATGACCGAGCCGGCGGGTACCGCTTCGATTCGCGTGTCGGGTTCGGCAAAGTAGTCGATCGGTTGCGGTCGGGTGTCGCCGACGTAGCATCGCCGTGACGCACGATTGGTCGGGCCGCGGATTTTCGACGGAAATCCTCATCTTTTTGGTGGTTTCCTAATTGCTTAATGGGAGAGCTATGCGCCCGTTAAGGGAGCCGTCTATCCGCGCGCTGGTTCGTATGGCGAGGGTGCTTGCTCTCGCTATCGGCCTGTGCGCGTTCGGCTTCCCGATGATCGAGGGCTGGCTCAGTCCGACCTATGCCGAGGACGCGGTCAGGCTGACCGGAAACCATCCTCCTCAAGCCGAGACCTTCACGCCACTTAGCGATGCGGCGCCGAACCTTTCCCTCCAGATGCAGATTCGATTTGCCGTGCGCCATCAGAAGGCTCTCGGTCAGCTGCTCGCGGACCAACAAAATCGCGCATCCAGCCGTTATCATAAGTGGCTGAAGAAAGGGGAGTTCCTTCGGCGTTTCGGTCCGAGCAGCTCGGAAGTCAAGGCGCTTGAGGCCTGGCTCATCGGCGAGGGCTTCACGATCACGAGTCGGGAGCCCGGCTATTTGGCATTTTCCGGAAGCGTCGCTCAGGCAGAGCATACCTTTGATGTAAGGATTGCCAGCTTCGGCGCCGGCAGCACATACGCCAATACGTCCGATCCGATCATACCGGCGCGATTTGCCAGTGTGATCGGAGCGATTCTCGGGATGGACAACATGGTTCACGCAGTGCCGGTCTTTCATGAGGCCGCGCCATTTTGGAAGAGCACTGCGCACCCGTCTTCGCCCCGTCAGTCGCCGATCGAGTTAGCCCAGGCCGAGCGCGCCGATTCCGAAACATCCGGAGATTCGCCAATCGGAGATGTGATCATCGGTGGCATCGAGGCTTTCGGCCCGAGCGATGTGCGCACCTTTTATGATGAGACGGTTGGCACCGGAAGCGACGGTACCGGCGACTGCATAGCGATTGTCGGCATCTCGGATTTCCTCGATTCGGCGATGAGCGCATTCACCAATCAGTTCGGCTTGCCCGCGATCAATTACACGCGCGAACTCCACGGCTCCAATCCGGGTATCGGCAGCGCCGAAGCGGAGGCTGAACTCGATTTGCAATGGTCACATGCGGCCGCGCCCGGCGCCTCGATCGTCTACCATCTCGGCAGCGATCTCGTCAGCGACATCAGCGGCGCGGTCGACGACAACGCATGCGGCGCCATCAGCATCAGCTATTCCTTCTGCGGCCCGAGCGCATCACTTATCGAAGGCACGCTCGATCCCCTTTTTGAGCAGGCAGCTTCGCAAGGACAAAGCGTGTTTGTATCGTCGGGCGATGATGGCGCGGCCGGGCTCAACAGCTCATGCGGCGTCAACAATACGCGATCCGTCAACGAGATGTCCGCCGATCCGAACGTCACTTCAGTCGGAGGGACGGAGTTCAGTGCGACTTACTCCGGCGGCAACGACGTTGGTCATTCGACCGAGAGTGTTTGGAACGATGGTAGCGGCTCGGGCGGCGGAGGCGCGAGCCAGTTCTTCAGCAAACCTGCTTATCAAACCGGATCGGGCGTACCGAACGATGGTGCGCGCGATGTGCCGGATGTCGCGCTGATTGCGAGTCCCAACTCTCCCGGAGTCTTTTGGGGCCACGACGAAAGCGGGACCGGAACCATCGCGTGCTGTATCGGAGGGACCAGCCTATCGGCGCCGCTATGGGCGGGATTCTCCCGCGTCATCGCGGAGCGTGCCGGCAGCACGCGTCTCGGCAATCTTAATTCGGTCATCTACGGCCTCGCGAATTCCGAATACAACACTGCGGGGTTCCACGACATCACCAGCGGCAACAACAGCTTCGACGGCGTGACGGGATTCTCGGCCGGACCCGGGTATGACCAGGCCAGCGGATGGGGAACGATCGATTTCGATACCTTCGCGACCTCGACGGAGACCTGGATAGCGGCACATCCGAGCCCAACCGCTACCGCGACAGCCTCTCCCACAGCGACCGGCACGGCGACGCCCACCGCAACCGCCACTCCCACCTCGACGCCAACCGGAACGCCGACTGCGACTCGTACCGCGACCGCCACCGCTAGCCCGACCGCGACGCGGACAGCAACCGCAACGTCGACCATGACAGCCACGGCCACGGCAACTGCGACACCGACGGCGACCGCTACCCTCACATCTACCGCGACGCCGACAGCAACATCGACGGCCACCAATACTCCGACCGTGAGCGCGACGATTACGGCCACCCGTACGGCAACGTCCACGGCTACTCCGACTGCGACTTTGACGGCGACCTCCACGGCGACGGCAACTCAGACGCCGACCGCTACTCTCACATCTACCACGACGCCGACAGCAACATCGACGGCCACCAATACTCCGACCGTGAGCGCGACGATTACGGCCACCCGTACGGCGACGTCCACGGCTACTCCGACTGCGACTTTGACGGCGACCTCCACGGCGACGGCAACTCAGACGCCGACCGCTACTCTCACATCTACCGCGACGCCGACAGCAACATCGACGGCCACCAATACTCCGACCGTGACCGCGACGATTACGGCCACCCGTACGGCAACGTCCACGGCTACCACGACCGCGACTTTGACGGCGACGCCAACTCAGACGGCGACCGCTACTCTCACATCTACGGCAACCCCGACAGCAACTCTGACCGCGACAGCGACATCCACTGCGACAGCCACTTTGCTCGCCACGCCCACGGCCACCGCGACATCTACATCGATCGCAACCGCTACATCGACTCAGACTCCAGTTGCGACCTCGACCGCTACGAATACTCCTACGCTGACTGCGACGCGGACAGCTACCGCGACCTCGACCGCGACCACTACGGGTACGGCAACACCGACGGCGACTGCCACTCTCACATCTACCGCGACGCCGACTGCGACGCTGACCGTGACAGCGACATCAACTGCGACGGCCACGGCCATCGCTACGCCGACCGTAACTCAGACAGCGTTTCCAACTGCGACGTCGACGGTTACCAGCACTGCGACCCAAGCGGCCACCCCAAGTGCGACAGCGACGATGAATCCGACCGCGACCGCAACTATCACTGCGACGGCCACGGCTACCTCGATGCCTACGCTCGTGCCGACTCCCACGCCGACCCCGGTGTCTGAGCCGACCGGCGGCGTTTTGAGTGTTCCGCCGGCGATTCGATTCCCGGCGCTCGGAGTTGGGATGCCTGCAACGTCGCGGACCGTGCTCATTCGAAATGCGAGTCGTACTTCAACCCTCGCGCTGGAGGTTGGTTCGCTTAGTTCGCCGTTCAGCGTAAGCGGTGCCGGCAACTATTCATTGGCGCCGGGATCGAGCGTGCCTCTGACCGTCATGTTCAGCCCCGAGGTGGTTGGGATGGCGAGCCAGGAGCTTCCCATCAGTAGCGGCGATCCGAAGCATCCCCATGTGAACATTCCCGTCAGCGGGATGGCGCAACCCGGAAAATTATCCGCGCCGCGTACTGTCTCGATGGCGGCTTCTCCCGGCGCGATGGCGACCAAGACCGTGACACTCCGCAACTCGGGGAGGGGGATGCTCTCCGGCACCGTCGAGTCATTCGATCAAGGCTCGCCTTTCACGTTAGAGAGTGGCCCGGTTCCTTTGACGCTCGCACCGGGCCAGACGCAACCCATCGGCATTCAATTCGCTCCTGCAACCGCCGGGAGTATCACAGCCAACCTCACGATCGAAACCATGCCCCCGCTGGCAACGATGACGATCGTTGTGCACGGTTCCGCTCGCTAGTCGCATCTCGATCCGCCGATAGTTCTGCGTTTTCGCCGACGCGTTTGCTAAACTCGTCTGCCGTATCGGCGAGTTCCGACGAGTTCCTTATGATCCGCCTCCACTATGCAAATCGACTGGAGGGTCTGATTGCGCCGCTGGCCGCGTCGATTGCGGCGCAGCAGCGCGAGCGACCGCTCGAGCGCGTCACTATCGTGGTTCCCAACCGCGTGCTCGAGCATTTCCTCAAGCATCGTGTGTCGGAGGTGATCGGGATAGCAGCCAATCTGGATTTTCCATTTCTTCGCAGATTCCTCGCTGACGTAGTACATAAGGCCGAGCCGAAGGTCCGCATCCTCGATGTCGAAGAGCTGGAACTGGTGTTGTTCGAAAGCCTTCGTGTCGCGATGCGTGGTGACTCCCGCGAATTTCAGGCGCTTCGCAGCTACGTCGAGGTAGTCCGGGTTGAGACCGAGAAGGAAGCCAGGATCTTCCGCCTCGCAGCTCAGATTGCGCGGCTTTTTCGCGAATACTCAATTTCGCGGCGAGCGATGCTGCAAACCTGGACCAGAGAGGGTGACGCGAGCGGAGGTCAAATTTCCGAGTATGAGAAGTGGCAGAGGAGTTTGTGGAGATCCACTTTCGACGCGAACGGCCGCCTACGCCCCGCTCTTAGCGGTAGTTCTGAGAACGATTGGAAACTGCTTCCCGATGCATTCGATGCAGTTTCGCCGTTCGCCCTAAAGACAGCGCTTCCTACGATAATTCACGTGTTCGGGCTGGCATATGCCGGGCCGGAATTCGTCAGGATATTCTCACGCGTAGGAAGTCTTACTCAGCTTAACCTATACGCGCTGAACCCTTGCCTTGAATTCTGGGAGGATGTCGAACACCTTTCGCACAGTGAGCGCGCGTCATGGCAGCGTCGTCATAGCAAGCCAGGAAGCAGCCTCGATCAGTCCGACGATCCATTCCACCTTCGCGAAGATATCGATACGCCGGCGCTGCGGCTATGGGCGCGACCCGGTCGCGAGTATCTCCGGATGCTGAATGAGTTAACCGAATGCGATTTCGACCCGCACTTCACTCATCACGATCAATCGGAAGCGTCATCACTGCTCGCCGGTCTGCAAGAAGACATTTTGAATCGCGCGCCGGAGAGAGCGTCGAATGCCGATCCTCTCGAAAATGACGGCAGCATCCGGTTTCTGGCTTGCCCGAGCATCGCGCGAGAAGCTGAGATAGTCGCCAACGAAATCTGGGCGATGTTGGAACACGATCCACGCGGTCCCGACGCCCTGCGCTTTCACCAGATCGGCGTCATGGTTCCCGACGCAGCGTATCCGGAATATCTGCCGCATATCGAAAATGCTTTCTCACGAATTCATCAGTTGCCGATGAATATCGTCAATCGCGGCTCATCCGGCGCAAGCAAGGTGGGCGAGGCTATGGCTTTGCTGCTGCGGTTTCCGCTCGGGCGCTTCTCGCGCGACGAATTGCTACATCTCCTGAACCACCCCGCCATAAGAGGTGAGGAAGCGGAATTCGACAGCGAACAGGCCAGCCGATGGTGCGCGGATCTCAGGTATCTTCTTCGGCTCCGACGCGGACGATCTCGCCGATACCTACATACCTCGCGATACCTATCATTGGGATCAAGGTCTCAGGCGGTTAGCGCTAGGTGCCTTCATGGATACCGGGCGTGACGAAGAGCCACGCTTCTATCGCTCGCCCGAGTCGATCGGATACTTACCTTGTGGAATATCACAGGACGAAGGTCCCGCGGCGGCAGCCTTCATCAAAAGCGCACGACAACTACTCTTCGATGCCGGCGAGATTCGATCGCATAGATGGACCTTTGCCGAGTGGTCACGACTGCTGGTTGATATGGTGTCCAACCACATACATGTCGATAGTCCGGCAGACGAGCGTGTCCGCGAACGATGTATCGAAGCTATCGAGGCAGTCGGTAGCTACGACGTTAAGGCGGCGCCGGTCTCATATCAGGTCGTTTATGAGCTTGTTTCAGCGCGCATAGCCGAATTGGAATCGCACCTCGCACAGTTCACGGAACACGGAATAGTTATAGGTCCGCTGTCGGCTTTAAGGTCGATTCCGTTCCGAGCGACTTATCTTCTCGGATTGAACGAAGGCTCCTTCCCCGCGCGCGAACGCCATGATCCGATGGATCTACGGCTTATACGCCGTAAAGCCGGCGACGTGACTCCGATCGAACGCGACAGATACCTGTTTCTGGAAACACTACTCGCGGCTAGGGAGCGCATCTGTCTGTCCTATGTGGCTCGAGACTCACAGACCGGAGCGGATCGCGAACCGTCCTCAGTCATTCGCGAGCTGCAACTCATCCTGCGCGACTACATAGGTACCGATAAGGTTGATGGTCTGACCGTTGAACATCCGCTCAGTCGTTACGATGGTCGTTATTTTCCCGATATATCTCAGGAGCCCTTGGCGTCCGGACTCGTTCTTAACAGTTATGATACTGACGCCCGACGTGGCGCGATGATGGCAGCTCTGCGGGCCCAGGTAGCGCGCCATTGCGGAGATCTACCGCTTCCGGGCCGCGACGAACCTATCTATGAACGACTGAGTGAGAGTAGTCAGGACGAGCTGCGTCCGCTTCTGGGAATTACACGCCTACCCGCCGCGCCACAGTCGAACGTTGGTAGCCCGACGGAAATCTCACTACCGATTTCCGCGTTGCGTAAGTTCCTCGAATGCCCTCTGCAAGGCGCTGCGCGATATGTCCTGGGAATCTTCGAAGACGACGAGGACCTCGAGCAATGGGACGATGAGCCTATCGCGCAATCGACGCTCGATCGCACAAACTTGCTGCGCGAGGTGTTCTGGAAAGCTCGGGGCGACTGCGATCGTCTCCTAAATGAGTATGCCAACGCGTTCAGGATTTCGCAGCTTGCGGGCCAGGCGCCCGCCGGACCTTTTGCCGAGGCTGCCAGGCGAACGGATCGCGAGAAGATGTTGGAATGGATCGATCAGGCACAAAGCGCGGGATGTGGAAGTCTCGAAAGATGGCGTGAGATCAGGATGGGACGCGGCGATGAGTCATCGCGGGCCGACCACATAATAAGCGAGCTTTCAATTCAAGTGCGCACCGGAGGCGCGGACGGCGGGGAGACGAGTCGCATAGTGAAGCTTCATGGGAGCTTAGGATTTGTTTCTCCCGCCGGAAGGTCTTCGCTCCGCCTAATACTGCGCGATCACTCGAAATGCAAAGATTTCCTGGGGCCTTTTCTTGCGGCGGTTGTGTTGGCCGCTGCGGGAGAACTTACCGCGAAAACATTTGATGCGGTAGTCGTAGGTGCGGGAAAGAATAAGTGCTGGCGTGAAACCAGAGGCCTCAACTCTCCCAGTGTGGAGCGCGCCAGAGATTACCTATCTGATCTTTTGAGCGACCTGCTTTTCCGTAAGAACCATTACTTCCTTCCAATCGAAGCCGTCGAGGCTGCAGACAAGGAGCTTGAACGCGGACGCGAGACCGATGTGCTGGACGTAATCGACGATATCCGCGACAACGAATTTGCGGGCTGTAGCTCCGACTATGGTCCTGTTCGCGATGCGCGCCGATTCGAACCTCCCGCCATCGAAGAGGTGAAGCGACTAATTAATCGCCGCTTCGGCCTGATTCGCTCAGTCTTCGGAAAGGCAAAAGGCTGAGCTGTGACTGCGACTATATATCATGAACCGAAGGTCCTTCGAGAAATTCCGCATGACCGGCACTCGGTGATCGAGGCTAGCGCCGGAACGGGCAAGACCTACGCGATTGAGCATCTGGTGCTGGACCTTCTTTTGCGAACCGATTCTTCGATCGACCAAATTCTGGTGGTAACCTTCACTGAAAAGGCGACGGAGGAACTGCGCAGTCGCATCCGTACGCTACTTGAAAACGTCTTGTCCGGATCGTCATCGGCGATAGCTGATCGCAGTGCCGATCGTCTGGTTATTGACGACGCGGCTCGGCGGAAGCTCGAGACGGCGTTGTTCTCGTTCGACAGCGCATCCATATATACGATTCATGCGTTCTGCCTGCGTATGCTGACGGATCTGGCCTTTGATACCGGGACCTCCTTCGGCCTTGAGCTGGTTGATTCGCACCGAGTCTTTCATCGCGCATTCAGGACGGAGTTGCGCGAGGTGCTTGCTGTCGAAGATTCATGTCGCGCGTTACTCGACGAGTGGATGACCAATGGAGAGACCGCCCGACATCCTAACCTGGTCGATTCCCTCGAGGACCTTTTGTGGCAATCGCATTTCAACCGCTACCTCGAAAGTGGCGAACGCGCAAGGAACGATCGGGCCATTAGTGAGCTAGCCGAGACCTACGACCCGGTTTTACTCATGAAATTATGTGCGCGTAAGATCAAGCGGCTCGCAGCCGATGTTGTGCGCAACGCCAGCGAACTCGCTTCGATCATTCGGCACCATCGTGAGTCACCGGAGCAATTGCGCGTTGCACTTGGCGCATTCGATTTCGAAGCGCTACCCTATCGCGGGATCAAGACTTCTGATCCGCTCGAGGCGCGCCTGGCGGGCGTGCTCGAAGCTGCGAGATTGGCATGTTCGCTGGACGCGCGGATCGTAGATACTTACTTGCCGCGGGTGGCAGAGAGGCTTGGTAATGAGAAACTGAGGAACAACGAAATCGATTATGGCGACATGCTCGAGTGGTTGTGGCGATCGCTAGGTAGCGCTCGCGGAGAATCGCTCCTCAAGCTATTGGGAGGATGTTTTCGTTTCGGCCTGATCGACGAATTTCAGGACACCGACGACCTTCAGTGGAAAATATTTCGCAAAATATTTGTTGAGAGCGACGGCGCCAATATCGTTTACGTAGTAGGTGATCCTAAGCAGGCGATTTATGCCTTTCGGGGAGCCGATGTCTTCACCTATATCGAGGCGCGTCAGGAAATTCTAGGATTGGGCGGAGCGTTAGTGAAGTTGGTCGAGAACTACCGCTCCACAGGCGATCTGATCGACGCACTGAACACGATTCTGGACGGAGGCGGGGAACCCGCGTTGTTCAGCGGCGAGATAGGCTACGACACTCCGGTGACCTGCGGACGCACCGATCTGCGCGCCCACGATCCGAATGGTAAATCGATCACTCCCATCACGCTGCTCAAATATTGTCCCGATGGCGCGCCTGCTTCGGCGGCCCGGATGCGCGCAAGCATGGGACGCCACATAGCGTCGGAAATTAGCAAGCTGCTGGTAACCGGGCCACGAATCATTGTCAGTGACACTAGTAACTCGCTGCAGGTCGAAGCGCGCGACATCTATGTTCTCACGCGTAGTGGCGCCGAGGCGATCGAAATTGGAGGTTACCTGCGTGAGCAAGGAGTGCCATTCGCATTCTATAAAAAGGAGGGTCTTTTCCAGACCAGCGAAGCTTATGACGTACTTGATGTTCTGAATGCGATTGAAGAGCCTGATTCGCGTTCAAAACGACTGAAGGCGTGGGTGTCGCCGTTTTTCGCGGTGCCATATCCAGATCTGTTCGACTGCGGCGAGGTCGAAGCCGGCCATCCTCTCAATGAAAGGCTCTATGAATGGAACATACTGGCCGAACAGGAGAACTTCGGCGCGCTATTCGACCAACTGGTCCATCGAAGCGGACTGGTATCGCGCGAACTGTTCCTCGCCAATAGCGAACGCGAACTAGCTAACTATCTACATATTTTCGAGACGCTGCTGGAGCAGACCGTTAGAGAAAGACTGTCGCTGCGGGAAATTATTTCAGCGACTCGAATCATTCATTGTCGGCGCCGCCCTTCCCGCCGGGATCGATAGCAATATTCAGAGAATGGAAACCGACCGCGCCGCGGTGCAGATCATGAGTGTCCATATGAGTAAAGGACTGGAGGCGGACGTCGTGTTTCTCTTCGGCGGTACTGCTGCGCCGCCGATGCCGCCCCGGGTATGCGTCTATCATGATGATAGAGCTAATCGGCGGATCGCCATCGGCACTATAGGACGTGCGCTTGGCAAGGCGTTCATCGATCGCGAGACACGCGAGGAAAATGAGCGCCTGGCCTACGTCGCGCTTACCCGGGCCCGCGCGAAGGTCTACCTGCCGGTCTACCCCGCCGGATCCACGAAGCGTCGTGTGAATGGATACTACGAGCCGCTGAACGATCGTCTTAGGGCTCTAGGTGTGGAAATTGATCGTGGCGAAGTAACGAGAAAGCTTTTCGAACAGATCGATGTCCGCGATACCAACTACGATGCTGATAGCGTATCCAGAAAGGTGGAGAGCGGCCTGGCGACGTGGTCTCCGCCGGCATCTCTGCCAAGCTCTGGCGGAAACGCAACACCTCAGCGGTTGCTCGAACGGCTGCGCGTTCGAGCTCGGCCTATGCAAACGCGATCGTATACGTCGCTTGAAGTTCGTCCTTTCGAAACGCCGAATACGGATGATGTCGAGCTGCAGGACTTCAAATACGACCTTGAGACTCCGGCCGAAACCGCCGATCTGAAAGGTGGTCGTCGCGTCGGCATCTTTCTCCACGAGGTCATCGAGAGACTGGATTTGGAATCGTTCGAGAGGGCGCTGAACCTTACTGCCTGGAAAGAACAGGATGAAGTCCGCAAGCTCTTCACCGATACGATGCGTCGCAATGGAGTGATCGATCCGCGTTGGTTCGAGCGCGGGACTGAAATTGTTTTCAATGCACTAACATCTCGGGTCGCGCTTCCGAGCGGTAAGATTGTCGGATCTCTCTATCGGCTGCCGAGCGTGCGCGAAATGGAATTCGTATTTCCGATACCGGAACGCATGCATGCGCTATTGGATTCAATGAACGATAGTCATTGGACTGCTGAACGAGGGTATCTTAAGGGATTCGTCGACTTTGTCTTTGAACATGACGGCCTGCACTACTTTGCGGACTGGAAGAGCGATGCTCTCGGTTCCTATGGTCAGAGTTCTATAGAACCGCACGTCCGCGAGCATTACGAACTTCAAGCCAGAATATACTCGGTAGGTATCGTTCGTCTGCTGGGTATCACGAGCAGGGCCGAATATGACCGACGATTCGGAGGACTGATGTATCTCTTCATTCGAGGGATGAGGCGTGATAGCGCGGGAGAAGGAGTGTATTTTCGGCGTCCCGAGTGGGCCGAAATTTGCCTCTACGAAAAGGCATTAATCGGTGCGATTCCAGAGGTAGCGACTAGTCGATGAAGGCGCGGTACGAAAAGCTCGGCCTTAGCAGGGCTATGCCCTGGTCGAGCCCCGAAGCGATAAAGAACTCGCGCGGTAAGTTCGAGATGCATATCCGCGACATCGAAGCAGGGTGCGCTGCCCTGAACCTCGGTTCAGAAGCCGCCCATCTGGCAGCGGAGATCGCTTCATTCGAACCAGACCTGAGTGACGATCAGCGCGTCGCGGTAATTCTGTTAGTTATGATTTCTCTCGCTGCGTTGGAGGAAGGTAGTACTCGCTTTCCGGTCACAGGCACTCATTCTGTCGAGCCGATGCGGCGTCTCCTTGGTCCTCTCTGCGGCGAATCATTCGGCGCCGGAGGTATCGAGCGAATGAGGCTCGCGATCCAGGAACTACTAAGTTTTAACTCTGCTGCCGGGGTGATTGGGACAAATCCGGATGAGTACAAGCCACTTTTATATTTACCGCCCTTCATATATCAGCATCGCTCGCTGTCCGCCGAAATCGCCCTGGTACAGAGAATCACAGCGCTGGTAAACGCGCAGCCCGACCAACTCGATAAAGCTCGAATGCGCGAGGAGCTGGCGAGGCTGGCCGCTAGCCCTGCAGCACCATGCGAGAAACCTGGTAACCTATCAGCCGAACAGGGCATCGCTATTGAGCGCGCAGTAGCCGGGCCATTGACGATCATCGCCGGCGGTCCTGGTACCGGCAAGACCTCTACTATAGTAGCCGTTCTGAAGGTCCTAGTAGCCGGCGGTGTGGCCCCAGGCCAGATAGCGATGGCCGCGCCGACCGGTAAGGCGGCCTTTCGAATCGGTGAATCAATTCGGCAGAGTGCCGGCGCGGATTACAGTGAGAATGCGCTGCTAAAGGAATGTTCGGAACCTTCCACAGTCCATCGCCTGCTAGGATATTCGCCGACCCTTAGGCGCTTTCGCCATCATCATAACAATCCGCTTTCCGCGTCAGTAGTAGTGGTTGATGAGGGGTCTATGCTCGACCTCGAACTGATGTCGCGGCTACTCGATGCGCTGCGACTGGGCGCGCGACTAATCCTCCTTGGCGACGCCGACCAGCTTCGATCGGTATCGGCGGGAGCGGTCTTTCGCGATCTCCTGCCGCCGTCCGGTGCAGAAGATTCGGCTCCCCTCGCGCGCAATTGCGTGCGACTTACTCATAGTTACAGGTTGGATGCCGAGCATGATGGCAACAACGCTATTTTCAACCTTGCCGACGCAATCAATTCTGGCGATGCCTCTATTTTCGCAAGTGCTGGCGGCGACGGCGATGTCGCTGTGCGAGACTCTGCCGAGAAAATCGAATTTAGCGATACAGAGTGGCTCGACGTTCAAGCTCCCAGCGCTGTTTTCCTCGAGCGATGGTATTCGGAACAGGTTCGTGGCGACCCCGCAATCCATGCTTTGGAAAATCACGCCTTTACTCCCGTAGAGAGCGGCTTCGCCGCGACCGAATGCGAATCGATACGCTGCATTTTCGAAAATGTTTCCAGGTCGCGAATGCTATGCGTGACGCGCGTGCTCGACTCCGGATCGGAGCGCCTTAACAGCTTGCTGCATAGGCGCGCGACTTTCGATAGGCGAATGTCTCCGGAACGTAACAGGTTCATTGCCGGCGAGCCTGTGATGATCCTGCGCAACGATTACGAGCGGATGCTTTTCAACGGCGATCAGGGTGTGGTGTTACGAGTGCAACGGGCGGGCTATGAGGCGACACTGATGGCGGTCTTTCCTCGCGGTGACAACTTCGTCGCGTTCAACGTTGATGCGCTCAAGGATCGTCTCGAACTGTGCTATGCGATGACTGTGCACAAAGCACAAGGATCGGAATTCGACTCACTAGCCTTGATCATGCCGGACAAGGACATCCCGATACTTACGCGCGAAATCATCTACACCGCGGTCAGCCGCGCGCGCCGATCGGTGACCATCATAGGATCAAAAACAGTCATTCAGACCGGTCTCTCGCGCAAGATCGAACGCTACACCGGTGTGCGGGAGCAGCTCGCACAATGTCTCAAAGATTCGCAGCGAGAGTAAGGTATGCCTGCCAATTTTATCTTCGATAAACAGGGACCTATCACCACGATCACCTTCAACCGGCCGGAGCGGCGCAATTGCTTGAATGAAGAAGTGATCTTCGATTTCGAGAAACTGCTTCATATGGTGCGCGATGATCGCGAGACGCGTGCGCTCATCGTGACCGGAACCGGCAGGGCCTTCTGCTCGGGCGCGGACCTGTCAGCGCTCAAAAGCTCCGGAGATAGCGGGCAGCGGCCCGTATTTTCGAAACAGGCAGGCAAGCGGATGCCGCGACTCATAGGAAGGGTGTTCGATGTGTTGGCGAACCTTGACGTGGTGACAATTGGAGCGATCAACGGCTACGCCGTGGGCGGCGGATGGTCGTGGGCTCTCGCGTTCGATTTTTGCCTCGCCGTCGAGGCCGCAGAGTTTTGGGTTCCCGAGGTCGATATGAACGTTCCTTATCGCGGCGCGCCCGCCAAGGTGCTCGCCGCGGCGATAGGTCCGTGGCGCGCTAAGGAAGCTATCCTCCAATGCCGTCACTACACGGCCGCCGAGTTGCTCGCGCTAGGTGTGATCAACCGCATCGTGAAGCCGGAAGAGCTGATGCCTGCCGCTCAGGAACTGGCGCGCACGATGGCGGCGAAGTCCGCCGATGCGATCGCGAATTCCAAGCGCGACATCAACGCGGTGTTCTTCGGCCAGCGCCTGTTCTGAGCACTTGGCAATCGCGAAGCTTCGGTACTACGCTTCCTCAGCAACAGCAATTGTTCGGAGGCGCGGCTATGTCTGAACACAACCAATCCGAAGCGCAAAAGATTCGCGCGTCGCTCAAGCATCCGGTGGTCGACGCCGATGGCCACTGGCTCGAGTTCGGTCCGGTCATTCTCGATCAGCTAAGGAAGATCGGCGGAGACATCGCAGTCAGCGGATTCGTATCCTTTAATAAGGGCGTCGCGAAAGCGCTCTCCGCTACCCCCGAGCAGCGCAAGGCGATGCGTCGTGCGCAGGAGGCTTTCTGGGCTGTGCCGACGCGCAACACACTCGATCGCGCGACTGAGCTGCTGCCGAAGCTCCTTTACGAACGCCTCGACGAATTCGGAATCGATTTCACCGTGCTGTATCCAACCTCCGCGCTGGGCGTGCCGTTTCATCCCGATACCGAGACGCGCCGTACGACGTGCCGCGCGTTCAACACATTCATCGCGGACTATTTCGGCGAGTTCTCGGATCGCATGACGCCGGCCGCGGTCATCCCGATGCATACGCCTGAAGAAGCTATCGACGAGCTGGAGCACGTGGTCAAGCAGCTCGGCCTCAAAGTGGTGATGATGGCCAGCATGGTGCGCCGTCATAACTCCGCCGACCAAATGCCGAATGGTGGACACGCCGTGCGATGGTTCGACATGCTCGGACTCGACAGCGAATACGACTACGATCCGCTATGGGCGAAGTGCGTCGAGCTGGGCATCTCGCCGACGTTTCATTCGGGCTCACGCGGCCTCGGCACGCGCGTGTCGCCCACCAATTTCGTCTACAACCACATCGGTCATTTCGCCGCGGCGAGCGAGGCGGTTTGCAAAGCGATGTTCATGGGCGGAGTGACGCGACGTTTCCCGACTCTCAAGATGGGTTTCCTCGAAGGCGGAGTGGGTTGGGCGTGCGCGCTCTACAGCGATCTCATCGGACATTGGAAGAAGCGCAATCGCGAGGCGCTGGAGGAAGTGAATCCCGCCAACCTCGACACTGCGAAGCTCGCGAAGCTGGTCGGGCAGTATGGCGGCAAGTGGGTCGAGCCGTTCCGCGACAAAATCGAGACCATCGTGCAGCCGGACCTCACCCCGAACATCGGCGGCATCAAGGAGCTCGACGACTATGCCGCGTGCAAGATCAAACGTCCGGAGGACATCCGCGATTTGTTCGTGAACAATTTTTACTTCGGATGCGAGGCTGACGATCCGCTCAACGCTTACGCATTCAATCGCAAGGCGAATCCCTACGGCGCGAAGATGAATGTGCTGTTCGGCTCGGACATCGGTCACTTCAACGTCGAGGATATGAAGGACGTGGTGCCGGAGGCCTACGAGCTGGTCGAGGATGAGCTCATCACAGAAGATGACTTCCGCGATTTCATGTTCACCAATCCGGTGCGCTTCTGGGGCGAGGCGAATCCGGACTTCTTCAAAGGGACGCGGGTCGAGAAGGAGGCGCGCGGGCTGCTCACGACCTCCAGCGCGGCTGCGGGTCGATAAGGCGACAAAAAGACGAAAGTCTCGCACATCCAGTTACATTCTGATAGGATGAGGAGGCGGCGCCCGAACGGGCGCCGCCGTCGTTTGAGGAGCGTCGCGCATAGTGCGAAATTACCAAACGAAGCCACCAAGTAGTTGAAAACAAAGGATTTTCGATTTTGGCTTCCGAGAAACGAACCCAGTTCCCTTTCCGTCTCCCCCGTCTGATTTTGTCTCCCCCGTTGTTCGGGGGAGATGGCTCGGCGCGATTTTCGCTCTGGCTGCGAAGCGAAAAATCGTGACGGGCCAGAGAGGGACCTCAGTTCTGGATTCTGCTGTCTGGCGAATGTGGAAAGTGCAAAAACAAACCCATTGTGAGCATCGCGAGGAGTGTCTCGAATTACAGGAACGAACCCAAAATCGTCAGCAAAGACGCGGGTTCCTCGCGAGGTCGGTGGCGTTCGCAGCACCCTCACCTGCGCGTCACGGCGGTTGCTTCGAAGCCATTGCAACCGCCGCGCCGCGCGTCCTCTCCCGCGGAAAGATGCGGGAGAGGAACGGAACAGAGAAATGAAAAAACAAACCCATTCGCAGATCAGGGGTCGGATCGCGTAACTATGTGATATTATTAGAGAATCATGCGAATACCGACCGGTCGGTTAGGGCAAAAATGGTTACGCATACGAACAAAAAGGGCGAGACCGAGGCCTCGCCCTTTCATTAGTCACCCCAATAGTCAGTCGAATAGCTACTAGCTATGCCACGGCTCTACGAGGATCTTCGCATGCCGCTCCGGCGACCCGAGGTCCTGGAATGCCTGCGCGACGCCCTCGACCCCGACCTTGCCCGTCACCAGCGGCTCGACCGGGACCTTGCCCTCCGCGATGTTGTGCAGGGTGGTCGCAAACTCGTCCGGCGTATATCCGAGCACGAACTGCAAGTTGAGTTCCTTGTTGATGCCGAAGAACGGCTCGAAATGGTCCGACTCCATGCACACGCCGACCACTACGATGCGGGCCGCGCGCGGCGCCTTCATCATGATTTGCTCGATGACGCCGGGAACCCCGACGCATTCGAAAATGACCGCCGGCTTCAGGCCCAGTCCGGCCATGAATCCCGGCGCGCCTGCCGGTGCGGAAGGATCCTTCGCGTGCTCGGTCCACGTGTCGTAGGGCGAGTTCGCTTTGGGGTCTATGACCACGTCGGCGCCCATCTGCACCGCAAGCTCACGCCTGCGAGGCGAAAAATCCGCCGCGATGATTGGTGCCGCGCCTTTGAGCTTGAGCGCGGCAATCACCGCGAGGCCGACCGGACCGCATCCGATGACGAGCGGCACGTCGCGCTTGTCCATCCGCGCCATCTGCACCGCGTGATATCCGACCGCCATCGGCTCGGTCAGAGCGGCGTGCTCGGTCGAAAGCCCATTGGCAACCGGCAGCAGCAGGCCTTCCGTAAGGCGCATGTATTCGGCGTAGCCGCCGGGGTTGTCATTCGAGTAACCGACCGCCTCGACGCCGCCGCCGCGCAGGAGAATCGGGAACGAGCAAACGCGCGCACCGGCTTTCAGCGTCTTCTGGGTGCCTGGTCCGAACTCGACGACCTCGGCGCAGAACTCATGGCCCATCACGATGTCGCGGCTCAAGTCCATCCCGAACGCGCCGCCGCCCGAGCGCTTGACCGCATCGACCATCTTGTCGGCGAACTTCAACGCATGCAGATCGGAGCCGCAGATTCCGCATGCGAGCGTTTTGACCAGCACTTCGCCGGGTCCGAGAGTCGGGACCGGCATTTCATCGACGACGAGTTTTTTGTTTCGCATTATCGCGGCGCGCATAGGAAAACCTCCGAAGGTCGCACGAGCTTCGCTGAATATCACATCGCGGCGCGCAATCCTCAAGAGATGGACAAGCGATGCGATGCGTTGCACGGTTTGAGGATGACGATGCGTAATATTCTGACCGCGACGTTTCTCTTCGCGATGCTCTCGATCGCGGGAGTTGAAATTTCACTGCCGGGCCGGCCCCAGCAAAATCGCGCGGAGGCTGCCGAGCCGTCGGTCAACAACGAGTTCAAAGCGGCGTGGATGGGAAAGTCATCGAGCGAGGTCGAAGCGAAGTTTGGACGTCCCACCAAAATCGAGAAGCTCAAGGACACCGGCGGCACGCGCTATTCGTATCGCGCGCCCGGACGGCCGCGTTACGTTTTCGAATTCAGCCGCGATGGCAAAGTGACCGCCGCTGCCATCGTCGATTAGATGGTCTTCGATGAAACGCCGCTTTGGTTTAGTTGGTAGCGCGTGGAGACGATGGAGGCGGGAGCTTAGCCTCGAGTTCTTGCAGGAGCGCCTTGGCTTCCCGCAGCAGCGCGGTGTCGAAGCCTTCGGTGAACGAGCCATAGATCTCGGCGAGCATAGGCAGTGCTTCGGCGGCGCGTGCTTGCCCCTTGAGCCATCGCGCGAGATGCGTGGCCGTTTCAAGCAAGTTCCATTTGTTCTCGCCCGCGCACGCGAGGGACTCGCGATAGGCTGCTTCAACCTCGCAAGCGTCGGCGCCGAACCTGAGCAGCAAATCTCCGCGGAACCTTAGCGTCGAGGTGCGGAAGTTTAGGTGTTCGTCGCTCGCCTCGAGCGCCAACGCGATATTGCCCAGTGCATCTTCTTCAGCGCACACCTGAGCCTCAATCCCCAGTTCGAGCGCGAGCAGGATCTGGTAACCGATCCGATCCCAAAATGCTCTTGCGCGGCGGGTGCGAACCGCTCCTTCCTCGACTCTGCCTTGCGTCAAGAGCGCCAAGCCGGCGCAGAAGTTTGCAGCGCCGAAAAAATACGGATTGGCGTCCGCGAGACGCTCCAACCTGCCCGCAAGCTCGAGCAGGGTTGGCCACTCGTTCAAGGTCATGTTGACCAGGCAGGCGAAAAAAAGGGTGTAGCCCATGTGCATCGAATTGCCGCGCCGTTCGGTCTGCTCGAGCGCTTCGCCGACGAGGCGGCGCGCGCGATCGGGAAAGCCAAGCATCAGAGCGTTGTGCGCCATCAACGCCAGCGGCACGATGGTGCCGAGCGCGGATAATTCTGGGGAGTCTTCCTGAAAGTAGGCGTTCGCCAGCTCGAAATGAGCGCGCGCTTTTTCGATGTTCGCGCGGCTTTGGCCCGCGAGGCCTAACATGTAGTGAACCGCGCACAACAACCAGCGGGGGCTGCCGCCGTTACTTAGCCGCAGCATCCGTTCAGCCAGTTCCTCGCACATCCTTACATGCCCGCGCATGTGCGCCGATTGGGCGAGGCCGAAGAGGGCCGTCACGAGCTGCTGGGTATCGCCAAGCTTTTCCGCCAACTCCTGTGCGCGCAGCAATGCGCGGCGCGGATCCGGATGCGCCCAACTTTTCGCACCGGCGAGAGCCGTGCCCAACCCGACCTGCAGCTTGAACTCGGTGCGATCGCGCGCGAGATCCTCCGGCAACTCGTCGAGCAGTTTGAGCGCGCGGGTATAATGTCCCTCCGCCTCCATCGAAGCGCCTCGCGCAGTGGCTCGTTCTGCTACCAGCTGCAGATATTTGACCGCGTTGAGCTTGTCGTTGGCGGATAAATAATGATGCGCGAGTTCGGCGGCCCGCTCGGCGACCCGCTCGCCGTATGCGCTCTCTTCACGCATCGCGATCCGCCGATGCATCTCTATCCGATGCCCGGCCGGCACGCGCTCGTACAACACGTCGCGATACAACGCGTGATGAAAGCGGAAACTCGCGGCGACTGTCCCATCCGGCCATTGCGTGACGCCACTGGCGCGAACGAACAGCTCACCGCGCGACAAATGGGCGCAGCACGCTTCGATATCGTTGGATGAACATTCGAGCGCGGCGGCCACCGTCGCGGCGGAAAACTCCGCACCCGCTACACTGGACGCCTCGAGGATGCGCTGCTGTTCGGGGGCAAGCTGCTCCACATTGCGTTCGACCATCTGAAGAATGTTCGCCGGCATATTGATGCTGCCCGCGTCGAGCTGCTTCGCAGGCTCAGTTGTGAACGCCTTGCCGGACGGCTCGAGGATGCCCTGCGCGACAAGAAAATCCACCAGCTCGACGACGAAGAGCGGGTTGCCGTCGGTGCGCGCAAAAATCGCCGCTGCTACCTCGGTGAACCTGCCCGCCCGAGAGCCATCGGAAAAGCGCGCGGAGAGGTAGTCCGCGATATCGCTCGCGCTGAGAAATCGCAGCCGCAACTCGTGGCACTGATGATGGAGATCGAGTTCGCCCTTGACCCTGCGCAGAAGATGGCCGGGCGCCAGGATCTCGGCAGGCCGATAGGTCCCAACGATCAGCAACTTGGCTGACGCGGACTGGCGCGCGAGCGCCGAGATCAACTCCAGCGTCGAGGGGTCGCTCCAGTGAAGGTCTTCGAGCAACAGCACCAATGGCGTGTCAGCCGCCAGCGCCTCCAGCGCTTGCGTCATCTCACTCAACATCCGCTGCTGGGTTACGCCCCGGGTGGCGTCGCGCAACCGCTCGCGCTCCGGTTCGGTCAGCAGCAGAGGCATCTGAGCGAGCCAACTGGGGGCGAACTGCCTCAGCACCGCGAGCACATCCGCGCCGCCGGGCTCCTGACATAGACGCGTCAATGCCTCCAACACCGGCATATACGGCTCGCCCGCGCCGTATTGCTCGATGCACTGACCCTGCGCGATCCGCGCCGGATTCTTCCCGGCGATGGAGGCGAGAAACGCGCGGACAAAGGTGGTCTTGCCGATACCGGGCTCGCCCCACACGAAGACCACATTGCGGGTTCCGCGGATGACGTTCATGAGCCATTGGCGAATCCGAGCGAGTTCTTGTTTGCGTCCGACTATCAGCGGATCAGCAATGGGAAGCGAGCGCGACTTCACCGCTGCGATGGAATCGGAAGCTGTCGTGACGTGGGCAATAAAGCGATATCCGCGGCCGGGCACCGTCACGATAAAGCGCGGCGCTTTCGCGTCGTCGCCGAGAGCTTTGCGCAGTTCGCTGACGCAGATCGCCGGCATCGAGTCGCTGACCACAACGTCTCTCCAGACAACGTCCAGCAATATCGACTTGGTCACCAACTGACCCGGTCGGTCGACCAGGTAGCAAAGCACCTCGAAGGTCTTGCGCCTTAGTTTGATTTCCTCTCGGTCGCGCCAGAACTGCTCGCCGGCAGTGTCGAGGCGGAAGGGCGGAAACAGGAGATGCGGCGCGACTCCCACAGCTAATTTTTCCTTTAAGGAAATTAAATCGACATTAAAGAACTCTTATAAGACGAAAGCGCACGCAAGGTCTACACAGTTATCAAGAGGACAAACGCATCGAGTCTGGACTACGCAAACAGCCGGTCAGCCGGAGTGACGAAGACAATACGGCGGCAGGCTCATCGTGGCTTCGATTCCAAATCATGGTGGAGAACATGAAATACAGAATTGTCATCTCAATTGGTTCGTTGCTCGTAGCTATCGCACTTGGATTTTCGATCCAGTCGTTCGCCCAAGAAGAACGAGAAGCTGCCAAGGACGCTCATCAGGGCACTCTCACTGAGTTCGATGTCCCCGACGCGAGTCCGAGCCCCGGGCTGGGGACGCAGGCGTTCGCCAACAATGACTTCGGGGAAGTCGTAGGCGTGTACATCGACACGAACGTCGTGCCGCATGGCTTCATCCGCTCGGCGGGCGGGAAAATCAGCTCATTCGATGCTCCCGGCGCGGGTTTGGGGGCCGGCCTGGAGCAGGCACCTTCCCATACAGCATCAACGACCTCGGTGTGATCGCGGGTGAGTTCGAAGACCCCGACAGTGTCTTTCACGGGTTCATCCGCTTCCCCAATGGCGCCTTCGAAACCTTCGAGGCGCCCGGCGCGGGTACGGGTGAGAATCAGGGCACTCTCGCTTTTAACATTAATCCTCAGGGAGCGACGGCCGGCATCTATTATGACGCGAGCAACGCCGAGCACGGTTTCGTGCGTTCGCCGTCGGGTAAGATAACGACCTTCGATGCCCCCGATGGCGTCGGATCCACCTTCGTTTGCGAAGAAACCTGCCTGAACCCGGAAGGTGCGATCGCCGGCGACTACACCGATGTGAACGGCGTCGGTCACGGCTTCGTGCGCGAACCGGACGGGAAGATCACAGAGTTCAGCGCGCCCGGAGCGGGCACCAGTGCCGGACAGGGCGGGGGCTCCGCGAGTATCACGGCCCTCGGCGTGATCACCGGATACTTCTTCGACTCAGACAACGTGCCTAACGCCTTCGTGCGAACTCCCGACGGCAAACTTACCACATTCAATGTTTCGGGCTCTTCGGGTACCACCGCTTATTCGATCAATTTGTTGGATACGGCCACCGGAGTGTACGCAGACGCGAACATCGAGTTCCACGGCTACTCGCGTTCCGCTTTCGGCACTTTCACCTTCTTCGATGCTCCGGACGCCGGCCCCGGTGCGTTCCAGGGCACGCGCCCGTCGACCAACAACCTCGAAGGCGAGATCGCCGGCTGGGTTACCACTGCGAGTGGAGGGAATCGGGGCTTCGTTTGGCAGCCATAAGCTCGAGCCCATGCTCACTGGGTGTGAACGACTTTACAAATCGAAAAGGAGTTGTAATGAAAAAGATTGCGATCGCTGGTCTTGTGTTAATCGCCTCGATGGTCCTCGGATCATCGGGATGGGCGCAGAGTGAGGGCTCGCAACAGAGCGTCACGCCCGACCTCCGTCCGAACAGTTACTTTACCATCAAGGGTTCGATCTCCGGGACATTCACAGCAACACCGGCAACTTTGACGAGTGGTGCGTGTTCAGGCGGCACCGCGGGTTTCGCCGCGCAGTGCGCGACCGGGCACACTTGCTCATGCGAGGAGGACGAGAAGGCGACATTCACGGCCAACTTGATTGGAAAAGGGACCGCGAACGTCTTCATCACCATTGATGAGAGCGCCGGCTATGGACTTCCGGTCACGTCTAGCCCGGGAGAACCTACGGTATGCCATCCGTTTGTTGCCGAATTCGATGTGACTGCGAAAAACGACACCGAAGAACTGGAGGCGGTGGGCGGCGAATGCCTTGGTCAAACTACTACTCCATTTGGCGGCAACTTCGGCTTGGAGAAGTCGACCATTTTCACCAATGGGGCCGCGCCTTTCATTCTTATCGAAAAGAGCAACAGTTCCTTCAAGATGCCCTTCACCGGTACCTACGTGAACTTCGAGTAAGTCCGTAGCGACAAGCTCGCATTCTTGACCATGACCGAGTGGTCAGGATAGCATCGCTGCCTTGAATTCATGGCGCTCCGCGTGGGCGAATGTCGCATGCGCGGAGCGCTTTACGTAGATGCCAGCACAAGCCAGACTCTTCATCGCCGGATGCAGCCGGCACTGATTTTCGTTTGCGCCGATCGATTTTCGCTGCCATGGCTTGGACCTCTAATGATCGAAGGAGCCCCTGCGAATGCCGCTTAAGGATTTTCTGTTCACGTCTGAGTCGGTCTCCGAAGGCCATCCCGACAAGATGTGCGATCAAATCTCCGATGCCGTCCTCGATGCCCTGATCAAGGAAGACCCCAACTCCCGTGTCGCGCTCGAGACGCTCGCCAAAACCGGCCTCATCGTGCTGGCCGGCGAGATTACCAGCCGCGCCCATCCCGACTTCGTGAACATCGCGCGCGAGACCGCCCGCGGCATTGGCTACGACGACATCGAGACCGGCTTCGATGCCAAGACGTGCGCGGTGCTGATGGCGATTGAGCCGCAATCCGCCGATATCTCGCAGGGAGTGACCGAAGGCGAGGGACTGCATAAGGAGCAGGGCGCCGGCGATCAAGGTTTGATGTTCGGCTTCGCATGCGACGAGACGCCCGAGCAGATGCCGCTGCCGATCGCGCTGGCGCATCATCTGATGGAGAACATCACCAAGCTGCGCAAGGAGCAGAAGATCGACTTCCTCCGCCCCGACGGCAAGAGCCAGGTAACGGTGCGCTACGTCGATGGGCGTCCGCAGCAGGTCACCGCGGTGGTGGTCTCGACGCAGCATAAACCCAACGTCAGCCATTCGACGATCCGCGAGGTCATCATCGAGGAGCTGATCAAGAAGACCATTCCGGCGCAGTATCTCGATCAGCTCTACAGTGTTTCATGTTAATCCTACCGGCAGTTTTGTCATCGGCGGACCGCATGGCGATTGCGGGCTGACCGGGCGCAAGATCATCGTCGATACTTATGGAGGTTACGGCAGGCATGGCGGCGGCGCCTTCTCGGGCAAGGATCCGAGAAGGTCGATCGCTCGGCCTGCTATATGGCGCGCCATGTCGCGAAGAATGTGGTCGCGGCCGGCCTCGCGAAGAAGTGCGAGATCCAGGTCGCATATGCGATCGGCGTCGCCGAGCCGGTTTCGATTCTCATCGATACGTTCGACACCGAAGAAGTGGATCGCAAGACGACTGCGAATCGACGATTCGCGAGCTGTTCGATTTCCGTCCCGCCGGCATCATCAAAACGCTCTCGCTGAAGCGCCCGATCTATCAGGCCACCGCGGCCTACGGACATTTCGGCCGCACGCCGCACAAGCGGCCTCTTTCCGTGGGAAGAGGTCAATATGGCGGAGGCGATGCGCGCGCGTTCGGGCTCAACGGCAAGAAGTAACTAACCCCCAAACTGACCTAACCCCCAACCCCTTCCCTTGAGGGAAGGGGAGGAAGAAATCGGAGCAGACAACGGTGGGATCAATAGCCAGTATGCGTAAAGCCATGCCCAAACCGCGCCGCGCCGCGAGGGGCGACTACGATGTCGCGGATCTCGGTCTCGCCAAAGCCGGTGCAGCGCGAATCGAATGGGCCGACCTGCAGATGCCGGTGCTGCGAAAGATCCGCGAGCGCTTCGCGAAAGACCTGCCGCTCAAGGGGCTCAAAATGAGCGCCTGCCTGCACATCACGGCCGAGACCGGGAATCTGCTGCGCGCGCTGAAAGCCGGCGGCGCTAACGTCACCGCATGCGCATCCAATCCGCTCTCGACCCAGGACGACGTCGCGGCGGCGCTGGTCGGCGAGTACAACATCTCGTGCTTCGCGATTCACGGCGAGGATCGCGATACCTACTATAGCCATCTGCGCGCCGTGCTCGAGAGCCATCCGAACATCACGATGGATGACGGCGCGGATCTCGTCAGCCTCCTGCATACCGAGTTCAAGGAACAGGCCGCCGAAGTGCGCGCCAGTATGGAGGAAACCACCACCGGCGTCATCCGGCTACGGGCAATGGAAAAAGACGGCGCGCTGCGCATTCCGGTGGTCGCGGTGAATGACGCGCAGACCAAATACCTGTTCGACAATCGCTACGGCACCGGACAGTCGACCGTCGAGGCGATCGTTCGCTCGACCGGCATCCTGGTCGCGGGCTCAACGTTCGTCGTCGCGGGCTACGGATGGTGCGGGCGCGGCGTCGCCTCGCGTGCCCATGGCCTCGGCGCGAGCGTCGTGGTGACCGAGGTGAATCCGATTCGTGCGCTGGAGGCCGCGATGGATGGCCACCGCGTGATGAAGATGTCGGACGCCGCGAAGATCGGCGACGTGTTTGTCACCGTGACCGGCGATCGGGAGGTCATCCGCGCCGAACACATCAAGCTGATGAAGGATGGCGCGATCGTCTGTAACTCGGGCCACTTCAACGTCGAAATTGATCTCATCGCGCTCAAGAAGCTCGCGCGCAAAGTTGAGAAGGGCCTGCGCGAGATCGAGGTGTATCATCTGAGCAACGGGCGCAAGGTGTATCTGCTCGGGCAGGGCCGCCTCGTGAACCTCGCGTGCGCGGAAGGACATCCAGCGCAGGTGATGGACATGAGCTTCGCGACGCAGGCGCTGGCCTCGCGATGGGCCGCCGGCGATCACGAGCTGCCGGTGAAGGTTCACGATGTTCCGATCGAAATCGAGAATGAAGTCGCGGCGCTGAAGCTGGCCTCGATGGGCATCCGCATCGACAGCCTTACGGCGGAACAGAAGAAATATCTGGAGAGCTGGACCAGCGGCACCTAGAGCGCAGTCGCAAATTCGTAAGATGAGGGCGTCGAAACATCGGCGCCCTTTTCATTTGTGCCGATCACAAGGTGCCACGTAACAAATTGGTAATCTACTACTAGTTAAGAATTCAAGCTAACTGGCAGCTTTCCTTTTGTATCCGTGCTGAGATCGATACTGACGTGAGGCCGAGGCAGGTCGTCATGAGAGACGCACGTGTGTTTGGTGGGGAACGCCTCGATCCAATGGAAAGTTCCGTTGACGAAAGCCCATTGTCCCGCAGGCACTTCCGGTCGATCTGGATTTCGGATTTTCATCTCGGCACCGCGCGCTGCAAGGCTGAATCGCTGCTCGATTTCCTGCGCCATCATTCGGCGGAAAATCTTTTCATGGTCGGCGATGTCATCGATGGATGGAACGTCGGCCCCGGATGGTGCTGGGACGCCGCGCAAACTGCGGTCGTCGAGGAGCTATGGGCATGGCGGCGGCGCGGCACGCGAATCATCGTCATGCCCGGCAATCACGATGAGCGCAACACCGACATGGTGCGCACGCTTTTCGGTGCGGTCGAATGTCACGAGGACTTCATCCATCGCACCGCGGAAGGACGCCGGATGCTCATCACGCACGGCCATCAATTCGACGGTCGATTTCACAATGGATGGTGGATGACACTGATCGGAAGCGTCGGCTACTCCGCGGCCATGCGGGTGAACATCTGGTACAACCGCGGAATTCCGTCGCGACGCGGCGCTGCGCGAACGATCCTCCGGCGCCGACTCAAATCCGCGGTGCACTACCTGGTCGACTTTCGCGACGAGCAGATTACGGGGGCCGCGCGCCATCGCAAGGTCGACGGCGTGATTTGCGGGCATACGCACAAGCCCGACCATCGCATGATCGGCCCGATCCTCTACATCAACGATGGCGATTGGGTGCAAAGCCAAACCGCACTGGTCGAAGAAATGAACGGCGCGCTGCGGATAGTCCGCTGGCGCGAAATCGAAACTGCGCGAGAGCGAGGGTGACGCGATGAGCCGTTTCTATCCAGCCCGGCAATTGTTCGGTCCCGAGGCGGATCGACGTGACTTCGCACTGATGCGCGCGCAATCGAGGCCGCGCAACGTCGACCTGATCTACTTCGATGCGGGCGGAGGCCATCGCGCGAGCGCGACCGCGCTGCATTCGATGCTCGCGCAGGATCGCCGTGCGTGGAACGTGCGGATGGTCAATCTGCGCGAAGTACTCGAGCCTATCGATGTGGTCAGGAAAGTTGCGCGAGTTCGCGTCGAAGATGCTTACAACAGCTTGCTGCTTCGTCATGGCATGACGCTCGGCACAGGCGCGATGCTGCGCGGTATCCAGGTGCTGATTCGCCAGATGCATCGGTCATCGGTGGCTTTGCTCGCGCGATTTTTCAACGGCGCGCCGCCCGACCTGGTCGTCTCGCTGATTCCAAATTTCAATCGCGCGATCTTCGATGGACTACGCGCGAGCGATCACGAACTCAATCGCGTGCCGACTCCGATGCTCACGATCCTTACAGACCTCGCTGACTATCCGCCGCATTTCTGGATGGAGCGCCAGGAGCAGTACTTCGCGTGCGCGACCGAACGCGCGGCAGCGCAGGCACTTGCGCTGGGACATCAGCGCGAGCGCATCTTCCGCACGTCGGGAATGATCGTGCGGCCCGAGTTCTATCACCCGATCGATATCGATCGTGCGATGGAGCGCGAGCGGCTCGGGCTGCGCGCTGACTTGCCGACCGGCCTGGTAATGTTCGGCGGACATGGCTCGCGCAAGATGCTCACCGTCGCGCGACGCGTCGCCACAGCCGGCCTGAAGACGCAACTCATTTTCATATGTGGACACAATCAACGTCTGCGCGAGCAACTCGCTGCGCTGGAGCTGCCGTTCCCGCATCACATCGAGGGCTTCACGCGCGAGATTCCGCGCTTCATGAGCATCGGCGGATTATTTTGTCGGCAAGCCAGGGCCCGGCAGTATCAGCGAAGCGCTGGTGATGCGCTTGCCGGTGATCGTCGAGCGCAATTCATGGACGATGGTGCAGGAGCGCTTCAACACCGACTGGATCGCGCATAATCGCGTCGGCGTCGTGTTGCATTCGTTTGCCGAGATCGCGACGGCGATCGTTCCGATGCTCGATCCGGATCGCCTCGCGCAATTTCGCGAACGCGCGGGCGCGCTCAACAATCGCGCGATTTTCGAAATTCCGGAAATTCTCGACCGCATCATCGAGCGGCACCTGATGCCGATTCATCGCGATGCGCCGCTGTCGATGTCGTGGCAGGATCGTCGCCGGGCTGAATCCCCACGGCGCCGCCGCGAGTTGGGCCGCGCACACTTAGCGATCACAGACTGAAAGTCTGTGCCACAGAATTTCTAGGCGGGTTCTTCGATGCCGACTTTCGACCATCGGCGCCAAATCTCGCCGCATAGCAGGCTGAGGCCGATGAGTCCGAGCGCGAAGAAAAATTTCGGCGACATCGGATGCCACAGCGCGTCGCCGAGGAATGCGAACAGGATCGTGCCGGGAATCATGCCGATCATCGAGGCCCAGAAATAATCCTTGAATTTGATCGGCGACGCGCCCGCGAGCAGGTTCAGCGCGTTGTACGGAATGATCGGCACCATCCGCAGATAGAAAATGATCTGGAAGCCGTGGCGCGCGATTTTTTTCAGCACCTCATGAAAGCGCTCGCCGACGATGCGTTCTACGAACGACTTCCCGAGCCATCGCCCCGCGCCGAATGCGACGATCGCGCCCACATCGGCGCCGATGAGCGAATACACCGAACCCCACGCCGTGCCGAATGCGAGTCCGCCCGCAATCGTCATCACCGCGCCAGGCACCAGGAATGACGGCCCAACCGCATAGGCCAGCATGTAGATGATCGGCCCCCATATGCCCCATTGAACGACTTCGCGCTTGACCAGTTGCGGATCGCGGAACCATTCCGAGTGCGCCCAGAGCATCCATCCGCATACGACGACGATCGCGACGATCGCGAGCATCTTGATGGCGTCGAGATAATTGAAGCCGCTGCTCTCTGGTTTCGTCGGGGGAACCGTTATCGGTTTGATGGCAGCCATTCTGAGATAATTCATGATACGGGCGGCTACGAGGATGAGACAAGGACCCGCCGCGCAGGTTTGTCGAAGTTCCTCGATGCTACTAGAGTTCGCGAAAAATATACGCGCCAGGCGGCGCATCGGATTCACGCGCGAGGAACCATCATGAACGAACTTGCGGACAAGGTCGCGATCATCACCGGTGGCGGATACGGAATCGGCAAGCAGATCGCGCTCAAATACGGCGCGGCGGGCGCGAAGGCTTGTGCTGGCCGCGCGCTCCATCGATCCGATGAAGCAGACTTGCGCGCGAGCTGGAAAAAATCGGCGCCAAGGCGATCTTCGTGCAGACCGACGTCGCGAAGGAAGCCGATTGCAAAAAGATGACCGACGAAACACTGAAGGCATTCGGACGCGTCGACATCCTCGTCAACAATGCCGGCATCTCGGGGCCGACCAAGCGCATCACCGACATGAGCCTCGCCGAATGGCAGGAGGTGATCGATATCGATCTGACCGGCGCATGGCTCGCCTCGCGCGCGGTGATTCCGCATATGGACAAGGCGCGCGACGGCAACATCCTGATGATCTCGTCGGGCGCGGGACGGCGAGGCTATCCGCTTCGCTCGCCATACGCGGCGGCGAAATGGGCGATGATCGGGCTTACGCAGACGCTGGCCGGCGAATGGGGTCAGCGCGGCATCCGCGTCAACTGCATCTGTCCGGGCGCGATCGAAGGCGATCGCATCGAGCGCGTGATGCGTGCGCGCGCGGAATCGCTCGGGCAGCCCTACGAGGCGGTGCGCGCGGGATTTCTATCGGGCGCGGCGTTGCATCGGATGGCGACCGAGGAGGAAGTCGCGCGCGTTGCGTTGTTCCTCGTGTCCGAGGTCAGCGACGGCGTGACCGGCCAGACCATCAATGTGGATTGCGGGAGCAATATGAATTGACCATTCGGCATCGCCGAATGGTCATCCTGAGGCGCTTCGCGAAGGATCTCCGCGCAGCGATTTTTCTCACCGCGCGACGTCCTGGTCGCGCACCAGAACCTCATACCCGCTCTTTGCGAGGCGATCGCGGAGCGCGCGAGCGAGCGCCGGCGAGCGATGCCGTCCGCCCGTGCATCCGAGCCCGATCGTCAGATAACTTTTGCCCTCGCGCCGATAGAGCGGGATGAGGAAGTCGAGCATCCTGCCCACCTCATCGATGAAGCTGTTGCGACTCCGGCTTGCTCATCACATAAGTCGTGCACCGCCTGATCGAGTCCGGTGAGCATCTTCAGTTCGGGAACAAAAAACGGGTTCGGGATGAATCGCACGTCGAGCACGAGGTCGAGGCCGACCGGTGCGCCATACTTGTAGCCGAATGACACGATGGAGATGACCATCCGATCGCCGGTCGCCGCGCCCATCACGGCGGCGGTCACACGCTCGCGCAGCTCGTGCACGGTGGTGGTCGTGGTATCGATGATGCGGCTGGCGCGCTCGCGCATCGCGGCCAGCGCCTGGCGATCGTCGCGAATCAAATCCGCGATGCCCTTGCCGCTGTGGCCGAGCGGATGCGGCCGGCGCGTCTCGGAATAGCGCCGCGCGAGGACCTCGTCGGAAGCATCGAGGAAAAGCACCTCGGGAGTGCACCCTCGCGCTCCAGCTCCGCCGATATCGCGGGCCATTGCGCGAAGAAGATGCGCTCGCGCGAATCGATTCCGAGCGCGACCCCGGCGAAATCCTTGCCACTCTCGCGCGCGAGCTTGAGCACGGTCGATGCGAGCGCGACGGGAAGATTATCGACGCAGTAAAAGCCGAGGTCCTCGAGCACGCGCATCGCCGAAGTGTGCCCGGCGCCGGACACGCCGGTGACGACGATCAAACGCGGTTGGATGGAATCCGCGGCCACACTCTCCTGTCTAGCAGGCGGATGCGGCGCGAACTAGAACTTGCTGTCTTCTTCGCGAATGAGGCGGAAAAGTTCGTTGGCATCGGGCGCGTTCAGCAGCTTCTCGCGGAAGTTTCCGTCGCGCAGCAGGCGCGAGACGCGCGCCAGCGCCTTCAGATGCAGGCTGGTGGAATCCTCCGGCGCGACCAGCATGAAAAACAGATGCGTCGGGTTGCCGTCGAGCGATTCGAAATCAACGCCCTGAACATGACGGCCGAAGGTGCCGAGAATTTTAGTGACCTTGGGCAGCTTGCCGTGCGGGATCGCGATGCCGTCGCCGATCGCGGTCGACCCAGCCGCTCGCGCTCCGCCAGCACCGCGGCCATTTCGCCTGCGGGAATTTCCGGATGCTGCCTGGTTAGGCATCGCGGCAAGCTCGGCAAGGACTTCAGCCTTGGTTTGTCCCTTGAGCGATGGCTCGATCATCTCGGGAGTCAGGAAGTCAGTAATTTTCATGAGGTATGTCCGGTCTCATACGTATCTATGTAGGAGCGAGGCGCGGAGGTCAACTTTGCGTATTCGAAGACGCAATACGCCTATGCTCCGTCCCATACTATCGCGATGCGATCTTGAATGCCCCGCTAGATCTCCTCCGCCTCGGCGAGCACCTCCGGCGTCGAAGGCGAGCGCATTTTCTTACCCTTCACTTTTTCAACATGCTTTTTGAGTTGGCTTCCGATCTTGTCGGTAAGCAGATCGATAACCGCATAGAGGTCGGTGGTTTCTTCCTTCGCAGTTGCCGAAATTCTTCCCGATTTGAAAATCGCCTCGCCGCACTGCCGATACTTGTCGACTTCGAGAATCAGATGCAACTCGCCCGTGCGCTTCAGTATGCGGCCAAGATGTCCGAATTTCTTTTCCGCATACTGCCGGAGCGCGTCAGTAGGTTCCATGTGGCGGAAGGTAACGTGAACCGCGACCTCGGCCCCCTTGAGCCGTTGCTGCCGTTTCGTCTTGCGCGCGATCGCGCGGCTCTTCTTGCCCTTGCCATTTGTCATACTCATGCTTGTGGCCTGGACCTTTGGGCCGGAAGCTTAACCGACCCGTTTACGGCTCGCCGACGGCAGGATTCCCAGCGCTTGCCGATACTTCGCCACCGTGCGGCGCGCGATATTGATGTTGTCGCGACGCAGGATCTCAGCGATTGCCTGGTCCGAGAGCGGATTGTGAGTCTGCTCGGTGGTCACCATCGCGCGGATTTTTTCCTTGACGGTTTCCGCGCTGACGTCCTCGCCACTACCGGCTTTGACGCCTGAGGTGAAGAAGAACTTCAGTTCGAAGATGCCTTGCGGCGTATGCGCATACTTATTGGCGGTCGCGCGGCTGATGGTCGATTCGTGCATGCCGATATCTTCCGCGACATCCTTCAGCACCAGCGGCCGCAAGCTGCCGATGCCGTGGTCGAAAAAGGCGCGCTGAAATTTGATGATCGAATTGGCGACCTTATAGATCGTCTGCTGGCGCTGATAGATCGACTTCACCAGCCACTTCGCGGAGCGTAGCCGCTCCTGCAGATATTCCTTGGTCTCGGCACCGGTCTGGCCATCGTTCATCACGCGCTGATAGTAACCGGCGAGGCGAAGGCGCGGCACCGCGCTCTGATTCAGCGTCACCACGTAGTCATTGCCCATCTTCACGATGAACACGTCGGGGATGACGTAGGTCGGCTCCTCGCCGCCATAGTCGCGGCCCGGCTTGGGCTCGAGCAGTGAGATGAACTTCTGCGCCTGATTTACCGCATCGACGGTGACGCCGAGCAGCTTGGCGATTTCGTTGTATCGGTGCTTCTCCAGCAGGTCGAGGTGACTGCTCACCACGCGCGCCGCCAGCGATTCTTCCATCCCGAGGTTTTTGAGCTGCAGCAGCAGGCATTCGCGCAGGTCACGTGCGACCGCGCCCGGAGGATCGAGGAGTTGCACGCGTTTGAGCACGCGCTCGACCTCGCATTCGGGGACCTCGAGCTGCGATGCCAGTTCGCTCAGCGGAGTTTCGAGATACCCGTCATCGTTGAGGTTGTAAATGATGGTCGCGCCGATGCGCTGGTCGAGCTCGCTCAGGCTGGAAAGGCGCAGTTGCCACATCAGATGGTCTTCGAGCGAGGTCTTACGGGTCAGGGTGTTCTCGACGGTCTGGCGGCGCTCATCGTCAGGGTCGGCAGGCTCGGCCTCCTGCCAGTTGTTGGAGTAATTCTCCATGTACTCGCGCCAGTCGAGCTTATCGATGCGATCGAACTGCTCCATCTCCAGCGTCGCATCGCGAGCCTCGTTGGTCGCCGAGGTGGGAAGCTCCTCCGAACCGGGAGTTGCATCCCATTCGTTGGGCGGCTCGTCGGCGGGGGTTGGAGCGGCCTCGCGCTCCTCGGAAAGCTCGCCATCGGGAGGAGGAGTGAAGTCCTCGTCAGAATTACTGCTGTTTTCGGAGGCATTTTCGGCCGGACTGGAATCGAGCGGCTCAAGGACGGGGTTCGAGTCGAGTTCGGTTTGGACCACCGCCTCCAGTTCCGGGAGCGATAATTGCAGGATTTTTATTGCCTGCTGAAGCTGGGGCGTCATCACCAGCTGCTGACGCAGGCGCAAATCTTGTCCGAGCTTTACTTCAAGGGCCATCCGTTCGACTAGCTCACGGGCTAACCGGAGCGTTTACATTATCAGGGTTTTTGCCCTCACGAGGGAAGATGATCACGCGCGGTTTGTCGACCGTGCTTTTCCCACTGACCAGGTCGACCTTAATGGTCGAGCCGGTAATCTGGTCCTTCTGGTCGTGAGCGACCGGATTGCCAAAGAACGTGAGGATATGGGTGCTCTGGTCGAGCACCGCGTGATCGCTGGTAATCCATCGAAGCCCCTGGCTCATTCTTACGTCGCCGTCGGCATACATCATGCGGATGTCGTTGAAGTCCTGGCCGTACTGGACTTTGAGCGTGTTGCTGGTCAAGTCGCCGCCGGCCTGCACCGCATGCACGTGGCCAACGAACAGAGCCACCTTCTTTTGATAGTCCAGGGTCCCGGTATCCGATTGGATGTCGGTCGGACCCTTCTGGTTGCCGAAATTTAAACCCGCGAATGGGGAATTTTCCGGCACCACATTTGTGCCGCCCCCTGACGACGGTTTGCTCTTATGGTCGGGAGACGTGCCTGCCGAGGTAGTCGCGGAGGACAGTGGGGATGTTGCGGACTTGGACGTTTGGCGGCTTCGGTGTGAACCACGATGTGCATTGCCCGTCGTCCCTTGATGATGTGAGGGCGTACTGGTCGATTCGGGGCTCGGAGTCGGCGTCGGCTGCGATGATGATTCTTCGCCCGGAGTGCTTTCTTCTGCAGGACTTGCCGATGGCGCGGACATGCTCTCGGCTGCCGGAGAACTCGCGGCTTCGGGATTGGGCGAGGGCGCGCCGCGTTCGACATCGCCGGCCGTCAGCGGCGTCCATTCGGTGGGCTCGGCCTGCGGTTGCTCGATGGTTGTCTGTTCGGGCTCCGGCTCGTTCTGCGCGAATGCCCGACTGGCGTGCGACGCGGTTAGCAGTCCGAGACATAGCAGGCACGCGGCTGCGATGAGGGAAATTTTATCTCCGGCCGCGGTCATCAATCCAAGCCTGAGCTCAGCCTTTCTTCGAAGCAGGAGAAGTTTTTGGCCGCGGCGAGATTTCGGTATTGACCTGCTTGAGGAGTTCGAATTGGCGCGTCTTGGTATGGCCGGTCATGCCGATGCCGGTGACCTTGATGCCTTCGCCCGTGATGGTGACGAACCCGGGCGCATCGAACTGATCGGTGTCGGGCTGGAAGGTCGCTTCATCGGTGGTCAGCACGAAATCGCCGTAATGAATCTGCGTCCCGCCGGTCATGTGCGCGCGCTTGACCACGTTGCCATCCATCTTCAGTTCGGCTTTGGGAGCCTTCATGGTGACCGGCTTGCCGTCGCTGGAAACCAGCGTAACTACCGGCTGATTCAGCAGCACCGAGGTCTTGTCGCTCGAATAGTTCGCATCGCTTGCGGTCAGCACCCATTGCTGCGTGCCGGCCTTAATCTGCGTCCAATGAAAATTGTGCACGTGCAGAAACGAGCCGGGGACCAACCCGGCGACCGCGGCAATCGAGGACGCAGCATCGCGATGGCGGACAACATAAATCGTCACGCCGAGCAGCGCCGCGAGTGTTACGACGCCGAATCCCGCGATCGCTTTGGCGATTTGTTTTGGACTTAACAAGTGATGCTGGAAGTCACGCTAGCAAGGGGTATTTTCGAAAGAAAGGTCGGGCGTCGTCACGCGCGCGAGATGATTTCGTGCGCTACCTCATGGAGGCGCTTCAAATCATCCAGCAGCAGCGCGAGCTGATCGAGGCGATATGAGTTGGGGCCGTCGCTCAGCGCGCGATCGGGGTCCTCATGCACTTCCATGAAGATGCCATCGATGCCGGTGGCGACCGCCGCGCGCGCCAGTGCCGGGATGAATTCGCGCTGACCGCCGGATCGATCACCTGCGCCGCCCGGAAGCTGCGCCGAATGGGTCGCATCGAAGACCACCGGATAGCCGAAGCCTCGCATGATGACCAGCGAGCGCATGTCCGAGACGAGATTGTTGTAGCCGAATGACGCGCCGCGCTCGGTCACGATGATGCGCCGGCTGCCCGCATCCTCGGCCTTCGCGACCGCGGCTTTCATGTCGCCGGGAGCGAGGAACTGGCCCTTCTTCAGATTGATAGCGGCCTTGGTGCGCGCCGCCTCATGCACGAGATCGGTCTGACGCACGAGGAACGCGGGAATCTGGATGACATCGACAACTTCGGCGGCGGGATGCGCCTGCGCGACCTCGTGAATATCGGTGAGCACCGGCACGCCCACCTCGCGCTTCACGCGCGCGAGCGTTTTCAGGCCAGCTTCGAGGCCGGGTCCGCGAAACGATGCGTGGCTGGTGCGATTGGCCTTATCGAACGAACTTTTGAAGACGTATGGAAATCCGGCCTTGCGCGCGATTTCCGCGATGCTTGCGGCATGGCGGAGCGATGACTCCTCGCTCTCGATGACGCACGGTCCGGCGATCAGCACCAGCTTCGAGGCGCCAAAAACTACATCGCCAACTTTGACTTGTGCGACGTTACTCAAGAGACGGATCGCAATGCACGGACTTTGGGATGCTTCGGTTGTGCCGCCACGCGGCGCGATACCGCCGCCTTGATGAGTCCGCGAAACAGCGGATGCGGATCGAGCGGACGCGACTTCAGCTCGGGATGGAACTGGCATCCGAGGAACCATGGATGGCCCTTCAGCTCCATGATTTCCATCAGATGCTCGTCGGGCGAGAGGCCGGTCGCGACAAAGCCGACCTGCTCGAGGCGCTCGCGATAATCGTTGTTCACCTCGTAGCGATGGCGATGGCGCTCGGAGATGTTGCTCTTGCGATAGAGCGACAACGCCAGCGAGCCCGGCTTGATGTTGCATGGCCACGCGCCCAGCCGCATCGTGCCGCCCTTATTCGATACATCCTTCTGCGAATCCATGATGTGGATGACCTGGTCGGGCGAGTTGGGATCGATCTCGGTCGAGTTGGCTTTCGGCAATCCGAGCAGATTGCGCGCCGCCTCGATGACCATCATATGGAGGCCATAGCAGATGCCGAAAATCGGCACGCCGTTCTCGCGCGCATAACGAATCGCGTTGATCTTCCCTTGCGTGCCGCGCTCGCCGAAGCCTCCCGTCACGATGATCGCATCGGCCTTCGCGAGGCGTTCGGCGAACGCTGCCCTTCTCGAGTTCCTCGGAATCGACGTAGTCGGTGATGACCTTGGCTTCGTTGGCGATTGCGCCGTGCGCGATCGCCTCGTGCACGCTCTTGTACGAATCCACGGTATGCACATACTTGCCGACGATCGCGACATTGAGGGTGATCTTCGGATTCTGCGCGGTCTTTACGATGCGCTTCCACTTGCTGAGATTCGGCTGGCCGGTCCAGATGTTGAGCTTCTCGCACACCCGCTGGTCGAGTCCTTCCTCATGATAGATGAGCGGAACTTCGTAGATCGGATCGGCATCGGGGGCGGAGATAACGCTTTCCTCCTCGACGTTGCAGAAGTGCGCGATTTTTCCCTTGACCTTCTTGTCGAGCGGCTTGTCGCATCGGCAAAGAAGGATGTCAGGCTGGATGCCGAGGCTGGTGAGCTCCTTGACGCTGTGCTGAGTGGGCTTCGTTTTGACTTCGGCGGCGGTGCGGATGAACGGGACCAGCGTCACATGCGCATAGACGACGTTTTCCTTGCCGAAGTCCCATCGAAATTCGCGAATCGCTTCGAGGAACGGCAGGCTTTCGATATCGCCAACGGTGCCGCCGATTTCGACGATGAGAATGTCGCATCCTTCGGCCGCCAGCCGGATGCGCCGTTTGATCTCGTCGGTGATATGCGGAATCACTTGCACCGTCGCACCCAGATAATCGCCGCGGCGCTCCTTCTGGATTACGGTGTCGTAGATTTGCCCGGTGGTGCAGTTGTTGCGCTTGCTCATCCGGGTCTCGACGAAGCGCTCGTAATGCCCGAGGTCGAGGTCGGTCTCCGCGCCGTCATCGGTGACGAAGACTTCGCCGTGCTGCAGCGGACTCATCGTGCCGGGGTCGACGTTGATGTAGGGGTCCATCTTCAGGAACGAGACCTTCAGCCCGCGCGCTTCGAGTAACGCGCCGAGCGAGGCCGCCGCGAGACCCTTGCCGAGTGAAGAAACGACGCCGCCGGTGACGAAAATGAATTTGGTTTTGCCGCGCTCCGCCATAATTCCCTCCCGCCCTGCGTACCGTTACTGATTCCCCGTTTGCGAATGCCGCGCCCTGGCCAGGTCCTCGGCAGTATCTATCTCAAGCGACGGCGACACGGAAGCGACCACCCGGATGCGATAGCCGTTTTCGAGCGCGCGTAGCTGTTCCAGCTTTTCGAGCTGCTCCAATTTCCCTTGCGCCATCGATGCGAAACGCATCAGGAAGTCGCGCCGATACGCATAGATGCCGATGTGGCGCAGCGCGCCTGGCGGCACGCCCTCGAGATCGCGCGCATGCGGAATCGGACTGCGCGAAAAATACAGCGCGTTGCCCGAGGCGTCGCACACCACTTTGACTTTGGTCGGGTTGCGAAACTCTTCGAGGTCGGCGATCGGCGTCGCGAGGGTCGCCATGTCGATACTCGCGTCGGAAAGCATCGGCGCAGCGACCGCATCGAGGTCGCGCGGATCGGTGAACGGCTGGTCGCCCTGCACATTGATGTAGATATCGGCGTGAACTTTGGCGGCGACTTCCGCGATACGATCGGTGCCGCTTTGATGCGCGGCGGAGGTCATCATCGCCTCGCCACCCGCCGCGCGCACCGGCGCAGCGATTCGCTCGTCATCGGTCGCGACGATCACGCGCTCGATCGAACGCGCCATGCTCACCTGACGCCACACGCGCACTACCATCGGCACGCCGCCGATATCGGCGAGCGCCTTGGCAGGCAGGCGCGTCGAGCCATAGCGCGCGGGGATGACGGCGATTACCATCACCTAAAATTTCCCTCGACTCCGCTCGCTACGCGACTTTCTAGCTTCGATTCGGCCCTCAGACAGCCCGAATCGGCTTCGCGGCGCCTGCGGCGCGGCGCTACGCGCCCCCTTCGGGTCTCGTTCGGGGCAGCTACGCTCTTGCGATGTTTTGGAAATGAGAAGCGAACCAGCACGATCAACGGTACCCGCGCCGCGCGGGTCTTGTCAATTTAGGGTTGCACGGCTTTTAACAAATCAACTGCTCGACGATGTCGACGTTATTCGCATGCAAAATTTCCAGCGCGACGAATGTGACGCTTGACACAGGCAGCCCACAGAGGTATTTAACCATCAGGTTATTTAACTAATCGGTTCACAACAGATGCAACAGCAGGATCATCTCACGACCACATTCGCAGCGCTCGCCGATCCGACTCGCCGCGCCATCCTCGCGCGCCTTGCCTCAGGCGAGACTTCGGTGACCGAGCTCGCCGAGCCCTTCGAGATGAGCCTTCCCGCAATTTCCAAGCATCTCAAGGTGCTGGAGCGCGCGGGGCTGATTGCGCGCGGACGCGAGGCGCAATGGCGTCCGTGCCGGCTCGAGGCCGGTCCGCTCAAGGATGTAGCGAAGTGGATCGAGTACTACCGGCGCTTCTGGGAGCAGAGCTTCGATCGCCTCGAGGAATATCTGCGCGAGGTGCAGAAGAAGGAGAAAAAGAATGCCCGCGACAAGCACCGCCGCAACTGAGTCATCGAGGGAAGTCGTCATCACGCGCGTCTTCGATGCGCCGCGCGCACTCGTCTTCAAGGCGTGGACACAGCCCGAGCATCTGGTGCGATGGTGGGGGCCGCACGGATTCACCGTCCTCCAATGCGAGATGGATCTTCGCGTCGGCGGCGGGTGGTATATCCGCATGCAGTCGGCGCAAGGCCGGCAAGATCGCCAGCGCGGTGTGTTTCGCGAAATCGTCGCGCCCGAGCGTCTCGTATTCACCTATGCGTTTGAGGATGAGTCCGGAAAGCGCGGCCATGAGACCATCGTGACCGTGACCTTCGCCGATGCCGCGGGCAAGACCAGGCTGACGGTGCATCAGGCGATTTTCGAATCCGAGGAAGTGCGCAACGATCACATTCGCGGATGGGGCGAGACGCTGGAGCGGCTGACCGACTACGTAGCCACGGCTCACTAGAGCCGCGCGCGTGCAAATCAAGGAGCAGGAATATGGAAACAAGCAGTAGCGTCGCGACCGGAACCTCCGACCGCGAACTCGTCATCACGCGCGTCTTCGATGCGCCGCGCGAGCTCGTCTTTAGGGCATGCGCCGAGCCCGAGCACTGGGTTCATTGGCTGGGCACGCGAGGAATCACCGGAAGAGTCCTGCAAAGCGCCAGGCGGCCGGGCGACGCCTATAGATATTGTATGCGCGATCCCGAGGGAGGCGATCATTGGTTGCAGGGCGTCTATCGCGAAGTCGTTGAGCCCGAGCGGCTGGTCTTCACCTGGGGGTTCGCAACTGCGCAGTGGCAACCGACTAGTCCTGAAACGGTCGTGACGATGACCTTCGAAGACGTGGGCGGAAAGACGAGACTGACGCTTCGGCACGGAGTATTCGAATCGGTCAGCGCATGCGATCTGCATCGCGAAGGATGGACCGATAGCGTCGAGCGTCTCGCGGAGCACCTGGTGACCGTTCGATAGTCAGCGACAAGGAGTAGCATCATGAGAGCAAGTAGTAACGTCGCGAGCAGTATCGAAGATCGGGAACTCGTCATCACGCGCATCTTCGATGCGCCGCGCAACCTCGTTTTCAAGGCATGGACCGAGCCGGAGCGACAGGTCCAATGGCTCGGGCCGCGCGGCTTCACCGGGAAAATCCTGCAAAGCGCCAAACGCTCGGGCGACGCATATCGCTACTACATGCGCGATCCCCAAGGCGGCGATCATTGGCAGCAGGGAATCGTTCGCGAGTTGATCGAACCCGAGCGGCTCGTGTTCACCTACGCATGGGCAAATGAGCAGGGACATCCGACGCGGCCCGAAACGATCGTGACGCTGACCTTCGAGGACGTGGGCGGCAAGACGCGCCTGACGTTACGCCAAGGTATTTTCGAATCCGTCAGCGCGCGCGACGACCATCGCGGCGGATGGAACAGTAGCCTCGATCGTCTCGGCGAATACGTGGCGGCCGCCCGGTAGCCGGACCATCAAGCGACCAGGAGTAGCATCATGGGAGCAAGTAGTAATGTTTCCGGCGCCGCCGGTTTCGAATGCGTCATCACGCGCGTCTTCGATGCGCCGCGCGAGCTGGTCTTCAAGGCGTGGACCGATTCTGAGGCGCGGGCCAAGTGGTTCGGGCCGAAGGATTTTACCGCGACAATCATCGAAAACGATGCGCGCACCGGCGGCGCGTACCATTTCCACATGCGCGGACCGAGTTACGACGAGCATTGGCGCGGCGTCTATCGCGAAGTCGTCGTACCCGAACGGCTTGTCTTCACGTGGGGTCCATGGATTCGGGCGAGTACTGGCGACACCCTCGTCACAGTGACGTTCGAGGACGTGGGCGGGAAGACGCGGCTGACGTTGCGCCACGCGACGTTCCCGACAGAGGCGATGCGCGACGATCATACGCGCGGATGGAACAGCACTTTGGATCGGCTCGCGGAAGTGGTGAAGGGTGCATCATGAATAGCATGCGGCATTATCTGGGAATCGATTTCGAGGTTTGGGAAGCGCAGCAACGATGGCTCTGGTGCGTCATCGATCCGCATCGCGATGGCGGCGCGGTTGGTGCTGCCGCCAGCGAGATCGGTGCGGTGCGCGAAGCCTGTCTCTCGATCGACGAGATGATGTCCGCGTGCGCCGAGGTTTTGCTCACCGTCAATTGGGAAATCTCTCTCAGCAACCTCGAGCGCTATCTCGCCGAATGTTGCGATCGGATGGAGTGAGCGAAGGAGGGCGTCATGGAAAATCCGCAGGAGTATTACAGGGGCAGCGCGCCGATGGCCGCGGCGGGCGCGCGAGCGAGCGAGTTGCGCGCGCTTCCGAATGACCTCACGAAGCAATGCGAAGTCATCCAGGGCGTGTTGGTTCATCGCGACATGGCTCCATTCCTCTATGACCTCAAGCTGAGCGAGCAGCAATATGCCGACGGGAACATTCGTCCGATCGAGCTGATGCTCAAGCGGATTCATGAACTCGACGATCGGCCACTCACCATCGCGCGCGACCCCGCGCATCGTATGCCCACCGTATGCCGCCATTTTTCGCTGATGCTGACGGCGATCCTGCGCGAGCATGGAATTCCGGCGCGCTCGCGATGCGGCTTCGGCGCCTACTTCAACGCGGGCAAGTTCGAGGACCATTGGGTGACCGAGTACTGGAGCGCGAAGCAGTCGCGCTGGATTCTGGTCGACGCGCAGATGGATCCGATTCAGCGCAAAGCCTTCAACCTCAAATTTGATCCGCTCGACGTGCCGCGCGACGCATTCATCATCGCAGGCGACGCGTGGCAGAAGTGCCGCTCCGGCGGCGGCGACCCGAGCAAGTACGGGCTGAGCCACATCAACATGGCCGGCCTGTGGTTCATCGCAGGCAACGTGGTGCGCGATTTCGCCTCGCTCAATCGCATCGAGGCGCTGCCGTGGGACGTATGGGGCATGATGGAGATGGGCGACGACGCGCTGACCGACGAGCGCAAAGCATTGCTCGACAAGGTCGCGGCGCTGACGCTCGCGGGTGACGAGGCATTGCCGGAGATCCGCAAGCTTTACGAATCGGACGAGAGGTTGCGGGTGCCTCCGACGGTCTACAATGTGTTACGAAATGCGCCCGAATCTATTGCGAGCTGAACCGCAATAAAGCGCGTTTTTTCCGCTCCGTCTAAAAGAAAGAAACCCGCTCATCCGGAAGCGAGCTGAGCGCCGCACCTTGTCATTCTGAGATAAGCGCAGCGCAGTCGAAGAATCTCGGCAGAGAAGTGCTTCCAATTGTCACTTCAGCATTCGCATGGTGCAGCGCTACGAATTCGTGGAGTGCGGATGCGTACTCGAATGCTGAAGAGACGCGCGTTGTGCTAGGCGCTTCCGAGATCCTTCCGCTACGCTTCGCTTGCGTCAGGATGACAGGGAAAAAGCGGCTTACGTTTCCAAAGGAAGGGGCTAGGGGGTTAGGTCTTACGGCTTGATGATCACCACGGTGCCGACCGGCAGCAGCCGTTCGAGGCTGTCGATATCGTTGTTGTTCACGGAAATGCATCCGGTGGTCCAGTTGATGTGACCGGAGTTGAGAATCGGCACGTCGGTGCCGTGGATGCCGATGGCGCTGCCGACGGTCGGCGACCTGCCGTCCCCGTCGACGGGAACCACGCCGTTGACGCGCTCGGTTTCATAGCGCACGCGGTCGACCAGGTTGGGATAGTTCAGCCGCAGGAACCATCGGAATCGCGCACTCGGATATTTCTCGATGATGGTGTAAACGCCCTCGGGTGTGCGGCGGTCCTGCGCCCATTGCTTCGCGCCCAAATCGAGCGCACGTCCGAACACCGCGTCGTACTGTCTGAACAGGCGTCCTTTGTAATAGACGATTAGCGCCTGGCGCTTCTTGAAAACGTTCACCGACCAGTTTGCCGGATCCAGCGCCGAATCGTCATGGGTCTGATCGAAGAGAATCGAACCGGGCGTGCGTGCGGGCAACGGACACACAGCCCCATTCTTCCGAGCGGATGCTGATGGAGCCATGAGCGCGGCGGTCTGCACTCCGCCTTGCGGCGCGGAAATCGAGGCGCCATCGATCTTCGCGCCATGGACGGCGGCCGACATGATTTCCATGGACGATGTCGTCGCATGCTCAAGGCTCGATTTGGCGGCCGCGTCGGAGGTTGCGTTGGACGCGGTCGATGAGGCAGGCGCGTCACTCTGCGCATCACTTTGCGTCGGTGACGTATTGACCGCCTCCGCAGCTTCACCGGTGGGGTTGGCTCCGGTCGGTATCGAATTCCGGGTTGGAAAAACGCTAACCGCCGTAGTTGAATTGGTAGCGGCCGGGCCGCCCGAGACCTCGTTGTGCAGCGGTGGGGGAGCCACGGCCGTAAATGATGGGGTGTGAGGTTTCGGCGTATCGTAAACTGCGTTGGAAGGGCGAGTGACGGGAGGCATAACGATGAGATCGGGCGACCACTCATCGGTTATCGTCATTTCCGGGAAGTTCTGTTCCGCGGTCTGCGGTCGCGAACGATGCCGGCTGCGCGCAGAGGCCACAGGAGGCATTGCGACCACCACGACCAGCATGATGATGGCGGCCACTAGCCTGGAGACCATCTTCATGATATCGCGTTCCCCTTCATCCACCCTAATTTTGCAAGTCCTCTTGGGCCAGGTCAATTAGCTACGCGCTATTGAGTGTCGAATTTCCTTCGAGGATGCAATGGACAGAAATATTGCCGTCGCGATGGCGAATTTGAGTACCGGCATCTACGTGCTCACGGTCAATGATGGCGCGCATCGCCACGGAATGTCGTCGTCGTGGGTGGTGCAGGTCTCGGGCGAGCCGCCGCTGTTCATGGCCGCCATCGACCACAGTCATTTCTCGCGCGCGATGGTCGCGAGCGTCGGTGCATTCGGATTCAACATTGTAGGACGTCGCGGCAAGGAGCTGGAGGATTATTTCTACTCGGCGCGGTCGCGCAAACCGGACAACCTTGAGGGCCTCGCATATGAGCTATCGCCGACGCTCAAGGTGCCATGGCTCGACCTGGCGATGATCTCGATCGAGGCGCGCGTGGTCGATAGCCATGTCGCGGGTGACCATACGATGTTCATCGCTGAGATGGCGGAGGTGCGGATTCGTGAGAAGGATCATCCGCTGACGTCATTGGATTTGGATTATGTGTACGTGGGCGGCAAAGAAGTCCTCAAGCGCTGATCCCTGTATCTGTTCTTCCCCCGTATGCTTGTTCCTCGCCCATATGATTGGGCGAGGTGGCCCGGCGCAGTTCATGCGGTGGCTGCGAGCATGAACTGTGACGGGTCGGAGCGGGTCCTTAGCTCCGGGTTCTGCTCTTCGACGATGAATCAAATTGCCAGCGTCGCATCGGAACAGAAGCCAGAGCTAATGTTCCCTCTCTGGCCCGTCACGATTTTTCGCGCGCAGCCATCGCGAAAATCGCGCCGGCCCATCTCCCCCAATCAGATGGGGGAGACGAAAAACTCGATTTGTGCAATGAACTGATGCGACCACACCTTATGAAATGAAGGACGCAAACGCGTCCGGGCAGGAGGCACGCATCATGACTACGCCCATCAAATTCGGCTACATGCTGGATTTCCGCAATCCCGAATTCTCCAACCTCGACTTCGCAACCTTCTATGCCGAAATGTTCCGCCAGATCGAGTTCATCGAGCACGCCGGATTTCATTCGATCTGGGTCACCGAGCATCATTTCGTCGACGACGGCTACCTCGCGCCTGTCATGCCGATGCTGGCCGCGATCGCCGCGCGCACCACGCGCCTGACGCTCGGCACATACGTCCTGCTCGCGCCGCTTTATCATCCGCTGCGCCTGGCCGAAGATGCCGCGATGATCGACGTGCTCTCGCGCGGGCGCCTGCGCCTCGGCATCGGGATGGGCTATCGCGAGGAGGAGTTCGACGCGCTCGGTGTATCGAAGAAGACGCGGTACAGCCGCACGCTGGAGACGATCGAAATCCTCAAGCGCGCGTGGAGCGGCGAGACCTTCAGCTTCGCGGGCAAGCATTTCAATTTTCATGATGTTCGGGTGATTCCGCGTCCGGTCAGCCGGCCGTATCCGGAGCTGCTATGGGGCGGGATGACGACCAAAGCGATCGAGCGCGCCGCCGAGCTGGATTTGGGATTCGCGTGCAACCTCGGACGCCATCAGATCGAGATTTATCGCAAGGCGATGCGCGACCGCGGCAAGGATCCCGCGAAGTACAGCCTCGTCAACAGCCGCATCGTGTATGTCGCCGACGACGAGCAGAAGGCATGGGACGATATCGAAGCCGCCGCGATGTATCAGGCCGGCCTCTATGGCAAATGGCTTTCGGCGGCGAATCCGGGCCAGAACTGGATTCAGCCGGATGCGAAGCAGCTTCGATCGAGTGCCGTCCTCGGAAATCCGGAGACTGTGCGCGCGAAATTAGCGGAGGTGATCGAGACCGCCTCGCCAACGGAACTGATTCTCAACATGCAACTCCCCGGCCTCGCGCCCTCGAAAGCGATGCGTTCATTGGAGCGCTTCACGAATGAGGTGCTGCCGAAGGTGCGAGGCTAGAGCATTCGGAAGCGTCAGTGTGTTTATGCGTGTATACTGGCTGTCGGGCTGTAAAGTATCGGAGAAATCCGCAAAGCGATCGCGCGCTGACCGAGCTTGCTACGATGAGTCTATTGCATAAACGAACCCACCAAGTACCTGAAAATAAAGGATTTTCGATTTTGCTTCGATTCGAGAACGCCCAAGAACCACGGGTTTTCATGAGAGCAATCCGCAGCAGACAAAGTGCAAAAACAAACCCATTGGTGCGAAGTCTGCTGAGATCCCCGCGAGAGACTGATTTTGCATAAACGAACCCAACGAGCGGACATAGCGCTTCGAGAAAGTGCGAAAACAAAGCCACTTCCATGAGGGGATTATGCTAGACTTGACTCCAATTCTGATTTGATGTAGATTTGGAGCATGAGAACGCTAGCCGAATTCGACGCCCTGCTACCTGATGAAGAAGCCTGCCGTAAAGCCCTACTTGCGCAGCGTTGGCCCAATGGTCAGGTCGAATGCCCGCGTTGCGGCAACCGGCGCATCATCACGCTGAAAGCGCGTCCCTATCATTGGGTTTGCAAGAGCGGCGCGCAGTCCATCGACAAAGAGACGGGCGAGGTTCGGACGTGCGCGAAGAATGGCGGATACCGTTTCAGCCTGACCACAGAGACGATATTCGAGAACACGAAAATCCCGCTCAAGTTGTGGTTCAAAATCGCGTACTTGATGCTGACTGCGAAGAAAGGAATCTCGGCGCTACAGCTTCATCGCATCATCTTCGGCGAGGAGTCAACGCACGCATACCGCACTACTTGGTATGTCGCGATGCGCCTGCGCGCCGCTATGCGCGGAGATGTGATTCCGATGCTTGGCGAAGATGGCGGAGCGGTCGAAGTGGACGAAACTTTCATTGGCGGATTAGAGCGCAACAAGCACGCCGACAAGCGCAATCACATTGCCGGATGGAGCGGCAAAACGATGGTCATCGGCGCGATTGCCCGCAAGGGTAACGTCATTTGTCAGGCGGTTGAGAAGCTAGGTTTCGAGACGCAGGAAGCGTTTGTCCGACAGGCCGTCTCAACCAACGCGAAGCTGGTCGCGACCGACGAACACGCGGGATACCGTCATCTGCGCAAGATGGGCTTCCGGCACGAACACGTCTCGCATCGCAAGCATCAGTACGTTGTCGGATCAGTTCATACGCAGACCATCGAAAGCTATTGGAGTCTGATCAAGCGCGGCATCATGGGCCAGTACCATCACGTCTCGGATGCGTATTTGCCGCTCTATCTCAATGAATTCGCGTTCCGATTTAACAACCGCAAGAACCCCAAGATGTTCGAGAAGATGCTTCAATCTAGCGACAACTAGCCGCGTCAGGCTCGCCGCGCTAAAGTGGCGGCGTGCCTATCACGGAAAAAACGCGGAAGTCAGACGAAAAGCTGCGCGAGAAACTCAAGCACGTCGATCCCGCGAAGCTGAAGAAAGTGATCAAAACGCTGGTCGGTATTCCCGCAACGAAAAAGAAATCTGGATAGCATCTCTTGACTTTCGGTTCTGGAAATCCCCATTCCTGAAAATATGACAAGACGCAAATCCGAAGAGCAGATCGCCCGCGAACTGGTGCGGCATCTGGACGGCTATTCGATTGATGCGGCGCGCGGAGCGCTCTTTAGAGCCGCCAAAATGCTGTCCAGTTCGCAGGTTGTGTCAGCCGAGAGTCCGTTACTTAAGGCTTCGTCCAAGCGATGCCAGCCTCAAGATTCTCGCTGACCGTCTTCTGGATATCCGAGAAAGAAGTTTCTTTGTTGATGTTGCCTGTGCTGATTTGAGCAATAGTCAACGCAAGTGCCACTATCGCCCCTGATTGCGCGTACATTGCATTAGTAGCGTCGTCGAATTTTTTCAACATTCGATCGAACTCATTCGGTGACATAGACAAACCTCTAGCGTGCGATTTTCTGACCAGAAATCGCCTCTGTGGCTTGTCAGCGATGGAAGGTGTCTGTATGGTGGGGTTAAGCGTTTGTTCCCATCATCATCCGACCGGCGGTACTGACTCGCCGATTAACCGCGTGACGCCCTGATTCGCAGTCAGGGCGTTTCCGCGTCCAAGGCTAGCAGTGATCGCAATTGGGATCGATAGTTATAGCTTTGAATTCCAAGTCGCTCGCCAGGTTCCAAAATGCGCGCCGTTGGCTCTCACGTCGTTAACCATAGTAGCGATTACGTCAGTTGATATGTTGAACACATGGATAGCATCATTTTCGTTCAGTACCATCTGAGGATGCATGATCGGATTTCTGTAGATCACACGAATGCGCGTTAAGTCCCCAACGATCATGCCCAACGGATGATATTTCGGACTTCCAAGACTTCCATATTTTGCGCCCAATTGATTTATCAGTTTGTTCAGTCTGATCTTGGGACCAGTCTCAGTGCCATCCTCAGTTGCGTATTTGTCCGCAATCAGTTGGTAGTAATTACGCGCTACTGCTTCCACGGCGCGCGTTGAATGAAACCCAGATGCCGTGTGCTGATCGTAGGCGAGGGAGCGCCCCGCTTCCTTGATATCCGTAAGGGTTGTGTCCTCGATGAATGGTATTACGTCGGGCGACAATACTTTGTCGGCGTCCTTCACGAATACGCTCATTTTGTAAGCGCGTTTCTGCGTGATGTAGTAGACATCCGCTTGAGGCAATTCAGCAAATAGCAAGCTGGTCAGATGCTGGATGGACAGCCGCAGATTGCTTACTTCCAACTGTGAAAGGTCGGTGTTCGCGCGTCTCTGGATTTCTTCTGGTGTTACGATCGGCCTGAACATAAACAGCATAGAGCGCGCGGCCTCTAAGCTAAGCGGCAGGTCAACAATTGTCGTCGTCGTGAATACCTCCAGCGACTGAATGGCGGGGTGCATCAGCGGAACCAATTGAGCGTAAGGAAACGTCGTGACGTTTTCCAAGCGGGAATGAATCGCGAATAACGTTCCGCCTAGCGCGAACACTGGAAATCCATTTATTCGTTCCACGGAACCCTCGATGATTGGATAAGTGAACCATCCGGAATACGGTATCCGGTAATCATCGCCGTTAGTTTCCTTACGAACAAACGCATTCTCGTGTAAAAACAAACCCATCGCCATTTCTCCTGCGATGGGGAAATATGCTCGTTAATTCAAGTCCTTTTTGGACTTGGAGTCAACATTAGCATAATCCCCTTCCATGACAGGAGAACAAATGACGTAACATACTGAATTATAAAGGTTTTTGAAGCATTCGAGAGCCGATGGTTAGGGCAAATCGAGCGCATCGCGAAGCTGGCGATACTGGAGATTCATCGAATCCAAGCTGAGATTCTCAGAAGAGCGCTGTGGCCGTCGAGGTCCTTCGCGCGGCGCTCACGACACTGCTCGGCGATGCCGAACAGGATTTGAGATGGGCTGTGCGGCGTGCCCCCAGCGAGGAGGGCTGTGGTCGTTGAGGTCCTTCGCGCAGCGCTCAGGACGCAACTCGGCGCTGCCGAGTTGCGATTTGACCACCTCCAAAATCCTCTGTTAGCATCCGGCCACGACTGCGGAGAGGATTCGGCATGCCGATCGGAAAAAATGAACTGCGCACCGTCATGGGCCACTTCGGTACCGGCGTCACCATCATCACGACCTTCAATCGCGAGGGTGCGCTGCATGGCCTCACCGCCAATGCCTTCAGCTCGCTGTCGCTGGTACCTCCGCTATGCCTGATTTGCGTCGACAAGAAGGCCGAGAGCTACGCGTCATTCGAGGACAGCAAAGTCTTCACCGTCAATATCCTGCGCGATGACCAGGAAGAGCTGTCGCGGCGATTCGCGGTAAGCGGCGGCGAGAAGTTCGAGGGCGTCGCGTATCGACGCGGCGGCAACGGCGCACCGATTCTCGACAACGTCATCGCGTGGCTCGAATGCAAGCTCACCGCGGCCTATGACGGAGGCGATCACACCATCTACATCGGCGAGATCGAGGAAGCTCAGACGCGCGAAGGCAAGCCGCTGATGTTTTTCCGCGGCGGTTATCGCGCGCTCGGCGACTAAGTTTGGAAGTGAGTTCCGTCGCGCGCCTGCCGGGCATCAGCGTTTTTCTTCCATCACATAATGAAGAGGCGAACGTCGAACGCGTCGCGCGCGGCTACCTCGATGAGCTGCCGCAGGTCGCCGATGCATATGAAGTCATCGTCGTGGATGACGGCAGCATCGATGCGACTGGTGCGATTGCGGATGCGCTCTCGCATCAGAACTCGCACGTCAAAGTCGTGCATCACCAGCAAAATCGCGGCTATGGCGGCGCGGTGATTTCCGGCATTCGTGCCGCGACGCAACCGTATGTCGTGCTCGCGGATGGCGACGGGCAATTCGATCCGAAGGAAGTCGCGCGCCTCGCCGCCTATGTTCCCGAGTACGATGTGGTTGTCGGCAAGCGCATCCATCGCGCGGACCATCTGATGCGGCGCATCAACGGCAAGGCGTGGACGATGCTGGTGCGCGTGGTGTTGGGAATCGGCATCAGCGACATCGATTGCGGATTCAAGTTGTTCAAACGCGAGTTCCTCGATGGCATGGAACTGCGCGCGCATGGCGCGATGATATCGACCGAGCTGATGGCGCGGGTGGCGGGGCGCGGCGCGAAAATCAAGGAAGTCGATGTGAGCCATTTACCGAGGCTTGCGGGAGAACAGTCCGGAGCGAACTTCAAAGTAATTGCACGCGCGTTTAAAGAGCTCTTCACGCTCTATACTGAGCTTAGAGCAGAACATCGCCCGCGCCGATAACGCCTCATGACACTTTATCTAATGCCGCCTCAAAGCGGTTATTCTTTGAACCGATTGGTTTAGCTCGTCTCGCAGAGATGCTAAAAAGGAGCGGGTAAATCTGCGGAATGTTGTGCGGAGAAGATGGCACGGCATTAGCAGTCAACACGAACTGGAAAACTGCGGTCCATCGAGACTGCACCTACGAGAGGGAGAAAAAGAAGATGAAGCGTACACTAACCGTCCTGACCGCCGCGCTCTTCGCCGCTGCTCTTGCTGCGCCGGCCTTCGCTCAAGAGCCGGCCGGCGGCGCATCGCCCGCCGCGGCCGAAGGCGGCTCGACCACGACGACCACGACCACGACCGAGGCACCTGCGAAGAAGCATCACCACAAGCATCACAAGAAGGCTGAAGGCGAAACCGGTGCCACCGGTGAAACTGGAGCCACCGGAGCGACTGGTGCTACCGGTGCGACTGGTGCTACCGGCGCAACTGGTGCGACGGGCGCGCCTGGCGCTCCCGCCAATCCGTAGTCGGTTCCTTAGTAGGCCGAATCATAAAGACGCGCGGCGCGATAAACGCCGCGCGTTTCTTTTTTCTCCTCGCCCGTCGATCGCACGAAACCGTGCAGTTCACTCGATATCGGTCCTCACCGTGAATGCAGAGAGACAGTGAACCGTCTTTATTTGAGCAAACGTCGCGTAAGCGCGCTTGGCATGCGATTGGCTCCATGAAACTTCCACCACAACCCGCGCGGTACCTAACTAACTGCATCCTGAAGGAGACACCCATGAAACGCACCCTTACCGCATTAACCGCAGCTCTCTTTGCCTCCGCCATTGCGATGCCTGTCCTCGCGCAGGACAGCAGCTATTCTGACACGCGGGAAAGCACCCACACCCAGGATTATCAGGCGGCGCAACCTGCGCCTGCGCCTAACACGGTCGAGCGCACCGAGCGCACCTATCATAGTGAGCGCACCAGCGAAGTCGCCGCTCCGGTTCAGCCTGATGAAGTGCACGTCGAGCGCAAGGTGACGACCCGCACCGAGACCGAAGCGGTTCCGCCTCCGCCGGTCAACCAAACCACTACGACCACCACCACGCATCGCACAACGACTGGCTATTGATAACCGGTTTTTTGATCGAGGCGGTAGGTGAATCCCGCAACATCGGCACCTACATGAGAAGGAGAATTTCATGAAACGTACAGTGACAATGATCACCGCGGCCATCTTTGCCGGCGCAATCGCACTTCCTGCTTTCGCTCAGGTCGGCGCCGGCATCGCCGGCAATGCGAATGTTGGCCAATCCAGCATGCGCAGCGGCGCCAGTGGCGACGTGAGTAATGGCGATGCTGAGCGTACCGATCCCAACGCGCCGGCCAATACGACGGCAGCCGCGCCCCGTCATCACCGCATGAATGCTCCCGCAGCGCCTGAGGGCAATTACTCCAACAATGAGGCCGCCGGCACGAACGCCGGCGCTCGGGCCAATGGCGGCATCGGCACCAATGCCGGCGTCGGGGCTAATGTGGGTGGCGCCGGAGCGAACGTCGGCGCCGGAGCAAATGCGGGCGACAAAAACAGCCCGACCGGTGGCTACTGATTTTGTAAGCCATCGCTGAACCGATATCGATCAGCATAGCGCGCGCGCTCGGAACGTTATCGAACCGCTGCGAAGCGGAGATAGCGGCCGGGCGCGCGCTTTTCTATATCATTCTCTGCCCGCCTTTTGGCCACAATGAATGGCTGCGCCTCTCTCATAGAGGTTCCCACTTTTTATCTGCGAGTTAATCCTGCTAAATTCGAGAATGTCCACGCGCGAAGGAGTTTTATGCGCGGGGTCATGCAGTTGAACAGACATCGCCGAATCGGGTTCGCCCTGGTTTTTATCTTTGGCCTCTCCCTGCTATGGCAGGGTAGTCTGGCCGCGGCAGTTGGTTCATCATCTTCTTCACAGGACGAGGAGGTCTGCGATCCGCTCGCCGATTACTTCCTCGGCATGGAGGATTATCCGGAAGCCGTCCGCCGCCATCTACTCGTGATACAGGAACATCCCGACAACGCGCTTGCGCACTATCACCTCGGCTTCATGTATGGCCTCGAAGGACAGCATCAGCTTGAGCTGACCGAATACCGCGACGCGATCGATCTCGGCCTCGATGATTGGCAACTCTTCCTCAATCTGGGCCTGCTCTACCTCGAAGCGGGAAATGTGCACGAGGCAATGCAGGTGCTGAGGCTCGCGACCCTGCTCGCACCCGATCGCGCGGAAACGCACTTCAATCTCGGGATCGCCTATCAGCGTTCGGCGATGCTCGCGGAGGCTGAGCAGGAAGTGCTGCTCTCGCTGCAAATCGATCCGTCGCAGGTCGATGGCCGCAACACGCTCGGCACCATCTACGCCGAGGAGGGCAAATATTCGCGCGCACAGGACACCTGGAACGAACTGGTCGACGCAGACCCGGGCTATGCCCCCGCGCGTCAGAATCTGGTAATTCTTCAGCAGGTCGAACGTGGGGAAATCAAAGGCTCAGCTACCATCGGCACTGGCTTGGCGAATGAGCCTTGATGCGAGGCGGGGGACGGGATGATCGATCACTCGGCGAGTCACTTCAGACGGCAAAATTTTCTTCAGCTTTTTTTTCGAAGCTCAGGGTGCTACGCGACGATGGTATTGCTCGGGACGATCGTTTGTCTCGTGGCCTCGGCGCCATCGGCGCACGCGATGCATCGGCGGCACGTCAAGGGCGCGGTCAAACGCGCCAAGGGACCGGTCCCGTTCTATCGCGCCGCACTGCTCGAGGATGCCGATACCGGCAAGGTCCTCTTCGAGGACAACGCCGATATGGACTGGCCTCCCGCCTCGATGGCGAAGATGATGCTGCTGCTGGTCGCCTCGGAGGAAGTGAAGAACGGCCGCTTCAGCCTCGATGATCCGGTGCGCGTTTCCGAGCGTTCTGCGCATACCGGCGGCTCGCGCGTCGGCTTGGAGGAAGGCCAGATCTATCCGCTCGGCGAGTTGATGAAGGCCGCGCTCATCAAGTCAGCCAATGATGCAGCAGTCGCCATCGCGGAGAAGGTCGGCGGCTCGGTCGAAGCGACTGTGCGCATGATGAACCGGCGCGCGCAGGAACTGGGCATGACGCATACGCTGTATCAGACCGTCGATGGATTACCGCCGCGCCCGACCCATGATGCCGACACCACCACCGCCCGCGACCTCGCACGCGTTGCGTATCAGATCATTCACACCACCGATCTGCTGAAGTGGTCGAGCCAGGAAGAATGTCCATTCGATGGTGGCGTATGCATGCTGCATACGACCAATCATCTGATCGGGCATTTCGACGGATGCGACGGGCTCAAGACCGGTTTCACATTCCAGGCGGGCTTCAATCTGACGGCGACTGCCAAGCGCGGCAATTTGCGCTTCATCTCGGTGGTCCTCGGCGCGCCCTCGAACAATCAACGCTTCGCGCAAACGGCAAAGCTGCTCGACTGGGGCTTCGATCATTTTCAATCGGTTTCGGTATTGCGTGGCGGCGAGCCGCTGCCGGTTCATGTTCAGGTTGGGACGACCGCGACTATCCAGCCGGTGGCGCCGCGCGATGTGAACGTGGTGCTGCCCAAGAGCGAGGTCAGCGCGATACGTCTTGAATACAAGGTGCCGAGCGCGATAAATGGTCCGCTGACCAGCGGCGAGCGAGTGGGCGAGGTTCTGGTCCAGAACCATGGCGAAACGGTAACCGAGGTCACCGTCGTCAGCCCCATCGCGGTAGAGGTCCCGACCGAACAGGTGGGCGCCAACAACGCCGAGCCCGCATACAACCAGGTGAATCAATGAAGCAGGCATCGAAAACGCGCAATCGGCGCAACCGCAAACTTTCGCGCAAGCGCAGACTGGAACCGGTCGCATCACGCCGTAAGAAGCGTCGCCATCGCAACGTCACCCGCATCCGAGGCTAGTAGTCAAAGTCCGGACGGCGATGTTCGCGCATGCCAATCAATCCGACCCTGCTGGCGAAGGCATATCGCACGCCGCAGAGTCTGACGTTCAATGAAGCGCGCGCTCTTGCCAAACAGCTACTATTCGAAGAAGTGGGTGGTCGCGGGAGCCACACGGTGTTCAGACATCCGAAAGGCGAAACAATTCGGAAGGATTTCCCCCAGCCGTTAAATCTGCAACGATCGAGTGATGGGAAAAGCGCGAAGGCATATCAGGTTCGGCAGATGTTGAAGATGGCCGAAGCGTTAGGCCTTATTTCTCGCCCATCGAAGTAGCGAATGAGGAAGCTTCCACACTATTCGTATCGAGTCTTCTGGTCGAAAGAAGACGGCGAATACGTCGCCGAATGCGACGAGATCCCAGGCTTGTCCGGGCTGGCGTCTTCGGAAACCGAAGCGATCAAAGAACTCAAGACTGCAATGAGCGTCTGGCTCGACCATCTGAAGACGACCGGTGAGTCTTTCCCGACGCCGCGCGTTATCGCACGCACACGGCCCCTAGGAGCTGTGAATCGCAAGCGCGCTTCCGGCAAGCGCGCTTCCGGATAGAGATCTCCGCCCCAGAAGTAAATTGCAGTGAGTACAAAACGCACCACACGAGTTCCTTCCGAAGATCCGGATACCTGGATTTCCACTGCGGCGAAACGGATCAATTCGCGACTGAGTTGGTCACCAGAAACAGGGCGCGTCAAGATTTTTTTGGACAGGGACATCCTCGAATGGTTTCGCAAGCGTGGTCGCGGCTATCAATCGCGCATCAATGCCGTGCTGCGTACGTTTGTCGAGACCCATAAGCAGAGTCGCGAGGCGCGTCGCGCGATTGTTAAAGGCTAATCCGACTTCCGGCGAGCTGCCCGTCGGCCATCTGCGACAGCGGCGATTCCTAACTGGTGCAGCAGGGCGCGAATGTATGCGCGCATCTGCTTGACGCTGCGCTGTCCCGGCCGGATCAGCAGGTGATACATGATCGCGCCGCCGATCATGTCCTGCAGAAGCTCGGGGTCAGCGCCTTGGGGCAGCCAGCCACTGATGCGCGCGCGATCCATAACTTCGGACACCATCTTCCGCCGCGGGAGCAAGTAGGTGTTCCAGTAAACCGACATCAGCTGAGGAGAATTGGGTGCCGAGCCGATCAGCCGGGCGACGATCTTACGGTAGTCGGGGCTTGTTACGGTCTCCGAAAGCGCGTCGACCAGCCAACCTGTGAGCTTCGGCAGGTTCAGCATGATCGCTCTCTGCCAGCCGTTCTTCGGGCGCTTCCCTGGCCACTGCGATGGCTTGCGCCAGAAGGTCCTCGCGCGAGGACCAGCGGCGATAGATGGTCGTGCGCGCAATTCCTGACCGTTGGGCAATCTGCTCGAAGCTCGCGCCCTCGATGCCGTGCTCGATGAACAGTTCCAACGCGGAGCGCAGCACCGCCTTGTCGGCCTCGCGGTTGCGCGGCCGTCCCGGTCCGGCCTTCGTCCGGCGTTTTGTAGAATTCACATCGCGGCCGATTACAGGTTATTTTAGGTGTTAATCCGAATTTTGCGAAACATCCTCATCCGACGAAGGCTAATCCAATAGATCAAGCGCGGGAACGCCCGATACACCCGCCATATCAATCGAATGATCGCGGGAAAAACGATCAGAGCCTGGTTGCGGGATACTCCGCGCAGGATCTCGCGTGCGGCATCTTCCGCGGGCCATTGAGGCATCAAGAAGTGTGAACGTCTACTCAACTCGACCACCTGCTCCACGCGGCACGTTCATATTCATAACGACCATGTTCTCGTAGATACTGGTCTTCATGTCTCCCGGACAAACGGCGCTCACTTTTACACCCAGGTCCGATCCCTCAAATCGAAGCGAAAGCGAGAGGCCGATTATCCCATGCTTGCAGGTGCAGTAAGGTCCGTTGCCGGGCTGCGGAATCAGGCCACTGGCGGAGGAAATGTTAACGATGTGCCCGTGGCCCTGTTTCGCCATGACTTGATACGCATCGAGCGTCCCATAGATGACGCCGCGCAGGTTTACGTTGAGGACGCGGTCCCACTGTTCCAGCGAGAGGTCGCGCGCGTCGCCGCCGATAGCGATAGCCGCGTTGTTGAACATGTAATCGAGGCGCCCGAACTCCGACACCGTGGTTTCCACCAGACGCGCAACGTCTTCATTGCTTCGAAACATCAACCTGTACCGCGCGCGCTTGTGCGCCGCTCTGCGTTAACCGGGAGGTCACCTGCTCGGCAGCATCGCCCACAATGTCCGCCACAATGACGATCGCGCCACGATGAGCTAACTCCTCACAAAGAGCCTGCCCGAGCCCCATGCCGCCGCCGGTGACGATCGCAACTTTATTCTCAAACTGTTCCATCGTTGATGCTCACAGTGTGCAGGCAGGTGTGTCGCATCAATTACGCTACACTATTGTAGCGATATTGTCGACGGTCAAAGACATGGCGCCTCGATGATTTACAAACCTGCGCGCCGGCTGGCCGCGCTCATTTCGAAGCGCTATGCCTGAAGACATTGTTTAGGAGGGTTGGCGATGTTCGAAGGGTTTACGCAGAAGCGGATCAAAACTTCGGGCGCGGAAATCAACCTGGTGACCGGCGGCAAGGGTTCGCCGATGCTGCTCATCCACGGATATCCGCAGAACCACGTCATTTGGCATAAGGTGGCGCCGAGGTTGGCGCAGCAATTCACCCTCGTGATTCCTGACCTGCGCGGCTATGGCGACAGCAGCAAACCGCCGACCGATGCGGAGCATCTGCCGTACTCCAAACGCGCGATGGCGCTCGACATGGTCGAGGTGATGAGCGCGCTCGGGTTCGATCGCTTCGATGTGGTCGGGCACGATCGCGGCGCGCGCGTCACGTATCGCCTCGCGCTCGATCATCCGGCGAGGGTACGGCGCGCGGCGACGCTCGACATCATTCCAACGCTGGAGCAGTTCGAGCGAGTCGACAGATTCGGCGCACGCGCGATTTATCATTGGTACTTTCTCACTCAGCCCGCGCCGTTTCCCGAAACTCTCATCGGCAAGGACCCGGATTATTTTCTCGAGCACTCATTGCAGAGCTGGCGTGGCAGCGACACGTTCGCTCCCGAAGCGCTCGAGGCATATCGCAAGTCGTTTCGCGATCCCGAGGTGATTCACGCGACCTGCGAGGACTATCGCGCGGGCATAACGTGCGATTGCAAATTCGACGAGGCCGATCGCGCCGCGGGAAAAAAGCTTACGATGCCGCTGCTCGCGCTATGGGGCGCGAAGGGACGGCGCGGCGCCTCGCTGCTGGAGATTTGGAAGGCATGGGCGAATGACGTGCGCGGCGAGGGTCTGGACTGCGGGCATTTCATTCCGGAAGAAGCGCCCGAAGCATTGCTCGAACGATTGATCGCCTTCTTCGGCGGATAAGCCCACCTGTTCCGCCACGCTCCATTTGTCGGCTCGGCACCGACTATCCCAATCATTCCTTAATGATTCTTGGCCTATTCCAAGATGGCCTAAGCGGTCCCCAATCACTCCTGTCTACTCGATGCAACAAAGAAGACATCTCTAGACACAGCCTCTCTTCTTTCACGATGCTTCTTTGTGGTATTTAAAGTTACTTTACCCAGTCCGGTGGGTTAATTGGCACTTGCCCGGATCATGAAGTTTTAGGGTAGATGGTCTTGTTTTTCGGCATCAGCAGTACTGCGGCTCGTGTGAGCAGCGAGCGGCGGTTCGCATCCAGTCCCGCGCAAACCGAATTCGGTCGGCATCCGTATCTCTCCGAAAGCGACCAGCCAGCCGTTTTTTGTTCGTATCCAGCATGCCGATGATGCACAAGACGAGTCTCGGGATGCCGCGATTTGCAATGAATCGCGGGATTTTTTTTGGGCGAGGAAAAAATGGGGGATCAGCACAATTTTCAGGAGCCTGCGCAGAGCAGAAATGGAGCCCGCAAGCAGCCGGAGGCTAACGACTGCGACACTCTGTTACCGGTCCAGTATTACGACAGAGCGGGCGGAAAAAATAACGCGAGCGGTGAATTCCGCCTCTTCTTCGCGATTCTCGAAGACGCGCTGCGCTGCTACGTCCGCGCCAAAAACTGCCGCACCGGGGTGAAGCGCGCGGAATTCGTTGATGCGCGCAAATGGTTCTTCGCGCGCGGCACGTCGCATGTCTTCTCCTTCGAGTCGGTGTGCGCGTTTCTCGGCATCGATGCGAATTGGCTGCGGCGGCGGCTGGAATCGCTCGCGCCTTCCGACCTGCCGCAGAAACAATTCCACACGCGGCGACGCCGTCTGGCGCGGCTGCCTTCGGCCCGGAAGAAGTGCCGTCCGGCCTCATCGACGGTGGTACTAGTCAATGGACACGATGTGTCGAGCAACGGTCACTCATCGGCCAATGGCCATAACGGCAATGGTCATAATGGATTAAACGGGCACGTATCATCGGGCAATGGGCATGAGGTATCGGGGAAATAGAAAAGGCCGGGCTAAAATGTGCATCGTAAGTTGGGGCGACCTACGACCATTAGCCCGGCCAGCTTGGGGACAGGCGCTGTAAAAGGTTCTCGGGGGAGAGATTCGTCAGCGCCGAGGGGAAGATGGAGCAATCGGTGTGCCGCGCGAAACGTGAGGGATTCATTGAAACGGGTGCTAGCGATTTTTTTGTGAAATGCGAAAACATCTGTTCACAACCGTTCGATTTTTGGCGCAACCGTACAATAAATCAGCGCTTTCGCAATTTGCTATCGTATCGCAGATTTCTCGCCCGATTTTGGCGATCTCAATCGCGCCTCGCGATTGCTGGTCGCGCCGCATGCAGCGAATGCCCCATCAGCATCGATACGACTGCGGCTATCCACTGCGCCCGCCTCATAGCTGAGGCGCTCGCACACCATCCGCTTTCTTACGATGCGCATCGCTGTTAGAGTATGCGGCTCGGTAGAAAACGGAAATGTCGGGGCGTGGCGCAGCCTGGTAGCGCACCTGCCTTGGGCGCAGGGGGTCGCTGGTTCGAATCCAGTCGCCCCGACCAAAGCGCCAGTAGCTCAGATGGACTAGAGCAGCGGCCTTCTAAGCCGCGGGTCAGGGGTTCGAATCCCTTCTGGCGCGCCACCAAAGGGATCGGCGTGGGATGCGCGACATGAATCATCGCATTGCGCGCTGTGCGATTTTTGGATCTTTGCAAGAGTTCCGCTAGAGTTCGATTCGGCGGTGAGTGTAGCTCAGTTGGTAGAGCACTGGATTGTGGCTCCAGGTGTCGAGGGTTCAATCCCCTTCACTCACCCCACTCAAACCTGCTACGAAAAGCGGTTCGCGATGCGCCGTTAGCTCAGTTGGCAGAGCAGCTGACTCTTAATCAGCGGGTCCCCAGTTCGAGTCTGGGACGGCGCACCATAAAATCAAGGCTTTTTCGACACCGGTGCGCTCGTAAAGCCATCTTAGGTAGCACATAGGTAGCAAGAAACCATTCTTGATCCTGTCCGAATGCATCGAGTCGTCCCGGCCGACGATCGGCATGGCCACCGATTTTCGATCTGCCGCAAGCAGAAAACCGCCGAAGCCGTTTGAATCTCGCAGGCCAGCGGCCAATGCAAGAGACGGCGTTTGCATGCCCAGTTGGAGTCTTTCCTACAAAAGCATCGAAGTGGGCCGTTTCAGAGTATCGAAATCAGCATCCCGCCGGGCGGTCGGACATCAGGCGTGGCCCTAATCTTCGCGCCTCTTTGGAACCTCCGGTTGCGCAAAAAGGATCGTCAACTCAGCGATGGCCCGCGCAAAGATGTACGGCAAAGCCGCGCTCGCGACAGCTAGGCAGGCGTCCCCTGCCTGCTGGGGGACGGTCGGCGCTACCAACGCACCGAAAAAGAAAAGTCCTCCGACCACCGTTCCGAGAACCGTCAAAAGCCAAAATAGGATTCGCATGCCTAACTCCTCCCCCGATGGAGAGATACACCAACGGTAACCGCAATCTCAAAGGACGGGCGTCGTCATGTCAGCTCACCGAGGCGCGCCGTTGCCGTTGCGAGCTAAACTCGGCGAGCGAAGTTCGGGCTGGCGATCAGGCCGCAGCGGTCAACGGTGGTATCATGACCCCGGCTCTCAACAAATCGTTGTAGTCTTCAAAGGGAGCATCGGGATAGCTGATCTGGACCGGGAGGCCCTGTTGCTTGTAGGCACAAGCCGCCATGGTCGCGGATTTGCGGCAAGCATCATCGTTGTCGGCGGCTATGATAACGGCATGAACTGCATCGGGGAACTTCACAGCGGGAAGATACGTCGCACCGAGTGAAGCCCAGCAGGGCACACCCTCCCCCGACATCTGGGTAAAACTCATTGCCGTCTCGATCCCTTCCGCGATGGCTACGAGTCCGCCCAGCGGGTCGCCAAGCCTTACGGAACCGCCCAGCGGCGACCCAGTATTGTAGCGACCACCGCGGCCGGGCCCGTCCGGCAGAAGCTTCGTGCGCTGGACCGCGATGATACCGCCATCGCGGCTACGTACCGCGGCAATCATGTAGGTGACACTTTTCGACTGGTAGCACCTGAGGTCGTCCGGGATTGCTGTCTTAATCCCACGATGCCTCAGGTACTTCTCGACCAGGGTCCCGGCGGCCGACTTGGAGCGATTCCATTCCCGGAGAGCCTTCAAAATTCTGGCATCTTGACACGCGTTGGCAAAGAGCGCGTCTCTGTGCGCGGCGTATGCTTTGCGTTCGAGCATTCGGCGTTGCTTGGCCGCTTCCGTCTTGCCGGCCGTTTGCAAGTCGATCGCCACGGAATCCAAGCTCCTTCCAGTACGGTGCACGTGTCCATCGAGACGCGTCTCCGTTAAGCGGGCTTTTTTTAATTTGTCCAGTGCCCATTGGCGTAGGCGCGGCTTCAATTTGAGCTGCCATTCGATCTGTCGGGGCGTGAGGGGCAAGTGCAGTTCCCAGATCCGGAAGCAGGTCAACCCTAAGCCTCCTCGACCCCGGAAAGCGTCATTGACATCAAGTGCCAAGTGAGTCAGCGCCGGAATAGTAACAATCCGTTGATCTAAAGATATTCCCTCCTTCCTCTCAGACATGTTGGAGATGTTGCGCGCGTGCTCTGGCAGAACGATGGTAAACTGAGAAGAGTTACTATCCGCACCGCGTTTGCGGAGAATGAGCCAACCGCGCTGACGCAGACCCTCGATCGCCCGAATGATCGGACCGTAGTCAATACCGGTTGCGTCGCTGACTTGTCGGACGGAAACGGAGAAGGCCACGTTACGGCGTCGGACGGCCTTCTCAAGGCAGACGCGAATCACCATCAGGCTGACGGTGCCAGTCTTGCCAGACCAATCCGTTCGATTGATTCCATCTCGGATCAAGTAGAGTTCGGCTGGTATCTCCCGGTGCTTTCCAGCGCGAGGCTTCATCAGGTTATTTTGGACCAGCTTGTCTATGACCACGGTCTCGGAACAACCCGCTCTGCAATGGAATGCAGGACGGCCGTCTCTGTGTTCCGTAATCCATAGAGACGGGATTCTATCCTTGTGCGCTGGGCACTTAGCGTCCCAGCCGCCTGTTGCGCAGCTCCGAGCACCCAATGATTTTGCAATGGTTTCCGCCTCTACGAAATCCGCCACAAACCCACCATGCCGCCTACCTTGTCGGCCTCTGCACTGATAGAAACGAGTAACACTTCTCCGTTGCATCCGTTACCATGTTGCAAGTCTCTGCGATGTTCGAGCGTTCGTTCTTGACTAATTCATAAGGGAATCAACGCAGATCAGGCTTCTGCAACGTGCGCAACAAGACTTAAATTGCAGCTTGGCCAGTGCCTACCGTTTCAATCCAATGGGTCACTTCCGATTCTAGCCAAGCTATCGAACGAGAATTGATCTTGCGCCGACGCGGGAACCCTCCCTTTCGTTCGAGCCGCCAAATCGTAGTTCTGCTTAAACCCGTTATGCCGATTACCTTCGCGAGGCGGATCAGGCGGAATTCTTCGGGTTCCGGTGCCGCGGAAGCAATAACACGATTCGGACCGGGTGTTGGTGCTAGGGCCTCCGTGGGAGGCGCTTGAGCGCGGCGTTTATCGCTGTCGGCCTCGCTCAAGAGGCGCGCAGACAGGAAGGAAAGCACCTTCGGAATCAACGAAATCGGAATGCTAGCTGCCCAGGACTCGACCTCGACACTCCCTTTCCCATACATCCTCGACAATGGCTCGAACTTTTCCCGAGGGGCGCAGCGCGTACCGCCACGGTAGACGTGTTGCTCGACGATTCGCCGAAGCACTTATTGCAGCGCAGCCTTTGAAGAGAAAGTTCTACCGCAGTTTTTCGGCTAGTTCAAGTGTTCCCTTCCCTAACAAAATCAACACGAATTTCATTCGTCCAGCAGCCGCCTACGCCGTCGGGTTTTCCATTTATTGGGTGAGGGCAGCAGGGAAGAGCGAGTGAACTGAACGACTTCTTTTGACCGCTCGGGCCGAATCGCCGTATAAACGCTCCTCATGAGGCCATCGCACCTAATCTGCTTGTTTCTCGCTCTGATCTGCGGCTGCGCGAATGCGCGGCAAACAGCTTCGCCGACGGCCGTACAGATCAACGATGATCCCTACAAGCCACGAATAGAGTTCACGGGAAGCACCGTCACGATGCCTAGTGAGACGACCGTCCTAGGTTTGCCCGTACCCAGCGGTAAAGAGTGCCTTCTGCGAGGCTGGAAAACCCGCCAGACGGGAGAGGTTACGCACCAGTTCTACATGATAATTACTTACGATGGCGCGAATTGGCGATTTTATCAGAGCGCTACGCTCTTGGGCGGGTACGAGCCGCCGTTCGTGCCCATCGCGCGCAATGTTTCGAGTTGCAATGGCGAAACTGGCGTTTGCACCTATCAAGAAGACTTCGCCATCAATCTGTCCGATGATGAGCTTCGGAAACTCGCGGCGACTGGCCTCAGCGTAGAAGCTCAATCTCGGTCCAGCAAGACAGATCTTTTCGCGGTCGATTCGGTCTATGTCAGGAACTATCTGGAGCAGATTGGGGAAGGCGGCAAACCCTAGAAAGCTGCGATGCTTCCGCCAGCGGGTATTGACGGCCTTACGGGCGATTTCGGAGTCCCCGCTGCCGAAAAGCATTAAGTCGGTGTTGCAAGGAAACGGATGATGATCGAGCCTATTAGTAGGCTCGACCTTTCAGTTCGATCCTCCCCTCTCGTAGCATTATTTCAGGCACTGAGGGCAACTACTTCCGCAGTTGGAGTCTTCTCTACTACATGGAAAAGCCGTCGCTGCCATTTTTCCAAGGCGATCTGCTTCTCTTTGTCGTAACCATGCCTATCGTAAACGGCCGTGACTGTTCGTTCAGCATGGTTCAGGATCTTAGAAACGACTAGGCGCGATATACCGAGACCGGTCATGTGGCTTGCAGCAGTGCGCCGCAGGTCGTGAAATTTGAAATCGAGCGCGGTCTCCTCTGTGATCGGCTTGCCCTCTTCCTTCGCCAACAGTTTTCCAGCTTCCTGCCTCAGCTTGCGCATCGGCTTTTGCAAGTTGGCTATTGATTTCCCGATACGGCCACCACGGAAAACCAAAGTTTCGTCATGCTTCCCGCTCTGGATGCTGCGCAGGAGTTTCACAGCCTGAGATGCACACGGTACTCGGTGAGCCAAACCATTCTTGGCCCGCTCCGCAGGTATCGTCCACCAGCCTGCATCGAGATCAAGCTCGCTCCACGCCATTCCAAGAACCTCTCCCTTGCGCTGAGCCGTCAGAAGCGCGAGGCGGAAAATCGAAGCCGTTTTCTTGGGCGCGCTGTCGAGAGCCTTCCAGAGTGCGCGGATTTCGCTTTCGGAGAGAACGCGGTCACGCTGGCGCTCAGGGGCAGGGCTGTCTACGCCCTGAGCGGGATTGGCTTCGACGATGCCGCGCTTGATCCCGAAGTTGAAGACCTTCGAGATCAAGGCCTTGGTCCGGTTCGCCATGATTGGCGCGCCGCGATCAACTATCGAATCGAGAAGGGTCATCACATCTGGCCGTTTGATCTCGAATGCCTTCCGGTTGCGCCATTCCGGCAGGAGATCGTTGTTCAAAATGCGCTCGTCCTCGCGCCACGAGCGTTTCTCCGCCTTCGCATGGCGATCTAGGTATACTTGAGCCAATTCCCCGAAAGTCTGCGCTGTACGGGCTTGCTTCTTCTCCTCAGCCGGATCAATCCCATGCTGCGCGTCGCGGAGCGCGGTAGTAGCGAGTTGTCGGGCATCGGCCAGCTTGATCTTGGGAAACACGCCAAGGGTCAGCCGTCTGTCGCGCCCATTGATCCGATAAAAGACGGTCCATGCCTTACGTCCGCCCTGTGAAACGCGAAGCCCAAGTCCCGAAGTACGCTTATCCCAATAGTCGATTTGCCCTGCTTCGGGTGCCTTTACGGACATAACGAATTGAGCGGTGAGATTGGCGCGCATATTCCCCTCTCCTCGAATTCTGCTACCTAGCGACTCTTAGGTAGCAGATAGGTAGCGTTTTAGCCGAAACTGTATGAAACATTCTAGGTAGAATAGAACACGTATGAACCAACGCAGTCAAGGGGTCTGCGATATAGACCGTGTTTCAGGTTGTAGCGGGATATTTCAGGCAGTTGCGGGTTTCCCTGACTCTTAATCAGCGGGTCCCGAGTTCGAGTCTCGGACGGCGCACCATCACCAAACCCCGCGCACACAAGGACTTCAGCGCGATCTGCCGTTGCACTGCCGGCAGCGCTCGCGGCCCGGTCATATGCAAAAAATATGATATTCATTTCAGAGTCCGAGCTGGTGCGCGGCTAGGTGGGGGGTCTTCGAATTGCAGCCACGCTCAGGGATAAGAGGGCTTGTTATTCCCAAAAGACTTGATGGGGCTCACCGTGGTATCGTCCCTGCCTGTGAAAATGCGATGCCGACAGGGGAAGAAATTGCTGCCGCTGCGCATCTCATTTCCATTGGCGACGCTATGCGGATGCGCCGCACTAATTCTGTGGGGATGTTCCGCGCGAAACCCCAATCGCGCCACACGAAGCCCCAATCGCTTCACAGTTCCCAGCAACGCGGAGGTCACCAGCAGCGCTCAGGAGATTAAGCATTTGGCAGCCGAAGACGTGATGTTGCGCCACGGCTGTGATGACGGCGAATACGTTGAATCGACGATGCGCGATTATCAGAAGGCGCCACTGTGCAAAATGTGCCGTGAAGGAAAGAGCACCTTCCCCGTTTCGAACGACTTTACCGTCCAAACATGCAGCGCGTGCGGTGATCACGGCGTCGTGGTGAATCTTTCGTCAGCGAAGCAACAAGAAAACTGTAATCAGATCCCAGGGCTCGAACAGCGAACCCAAGCGGCCGAAGGGTCCGTCGATCGACTGGAACTATCTGTTTCCGGTCAATATGCCTTCCAGATGGCGCGTGGCAGCGCGGAAGATTTGTGGCAATGTGAAGCGGGAAATCAGGAAGGATGTAGAGCGCTCGCGCAGATCGAGCAAACCAAAGAGAGTCCGCCGCAAGTAATTCAGCCGCCCCCCACTGTGATAATTGAAACCCGACCAGTGCCGATGCCTTCCTTCTCACAACCCCCCGCCCCGGTGTTTCCGAGCCCGCCTGTCTTCACCAATTGCACCAACTTTGGCCCGAACACGAATTGCATCACTCACTAGGCCGGGTGCCTTCGCGCTCCTCGAATATGCGCGCTACGCAGGATGGGGCACCACCCTGCGCCAGTTTGCCTAACCCGAGTATGCGTACCGAGCGACGATCCGCGCCTCAAGGAAAAATGAGCAAAATGAAAGCTAAGCCCCTGTTTCAGGTCGAGCCAAGACCCGGACTGTGAGTCCTTTTCCGGTCGCTCCGAGCTGTTGCTTGATGGAGTCGGCAGTCGTTTGTTCGGTGCCGGGGTTGACGAAGAACCAGAATTCACCGGGTGGCACCGTCGTTCTGAGCTTCTTTTGCAGCCAGCTTTGGTAGGCGGGGGGATTTCCCGGTCCGCAATCCCTCAGTAGCTCTTCAGAGAATCCCAATCTTTTCGTCAGATCGATCATCGGCGTTCTCCTACGGTCCGCTTCTTCACCGCGTTTCGCCGACACGAGGCCGACGCCCGGGGGAGGATTTCTATTCAATCGTGTCGCACTACAAACATGCAAGACGGTCTATGGGATCGGCTTTGTATAGTGCCCCAAACATCAGAGCCTAGCGCCGCGCCCGAAGGCCCGAACGCGTTCGGCGGATGATAGACTCTTCCTCACGGCTAGCGCGTGATGCGCCACAGTCTGACCGCGCGCCTCGCGCCGGCGCCGGTGGGCGCGGCGGCCACGAGCTTCGAGCGCTTCTGATTTCGTTCGCAACCAGCTCGCGACCGCATTTTGCAACCCGAAGACCGCTGCGGCCTTTCGCCTGGTGATCTCTGAAGGCGCACGACGGAGCAATCTTGGTCAGCTTTTCTATGAAGAGATTACCAGATTGGTGCCCACCCGTTGGCGGCGCGGCTCGCGGTCGCCACAGACCGCAAGCTTCTCAGCGTTGGCGATCCCTTCGAAGCCGCCGTTCGGCTGATCGCTACCCTGAAAGAGTATTTTCTCCGGCCGCGCCTGCTTGGCAGGCACAGCGATTTCGGCAATACGCGTCAAAAGCAAATTGTCGGCGAACTGGTCGATGAATTTCTGCGAGCGCATGCGCCTCGAAGCAAGGCGAAAGCAGTCGGCGCTGGAAAGAAAATTCCTCACTGAAGTAGCCGGATGGACCGGTGGCGGAGCCGTCGGGTCTGGCGATCTTTGACGGCGACGATTTCGGCGCATTGCCAGGTTGCGATTCAGCTACAGTTCCATCAGTGATGCCACAAAGCATTCAGATCGTCCGAGATGTGAAACCAGCGATATAGACCGGTAGCTTCCGGCCACGCGTGTAGACACATCTAAACCAGCCTCACGAATCGCGATTAGAGGACGCATCATGGAGCGATAGTTGCTTTGGGTCGAGCCTCAGATGAAGGCCGAACTGAGCACCTTCGAATCGAATCCTGTTACTGCTAGCGGCATCGGCTCCAGGATGCCGCGCGACCCTGGTGAAAACCCCGACAGCACCACGCCCGGCGAGGCGCTCGATTATGGATTGATCGGCCTTTATGTCGGGGTGTTGTTCCTCAGCGCCTTCCTGCTGATGTGGGTGCAACCGCTCTTCACGAAGATGGTGCTCCCGCTGTTAGGTGGCTCGTCGTCGGTGTGGAACACGGCGATGATGTTCTTTCAGATCGTGCTCCTTGCAGGGTATGCCTACGCACACGTCCTCACTCGGTTCGCCGTACCAAGGCGACAGCCCTGGATTCATGGTCTAGTCCTGTTCGGCGGCTTGCTCTTCCTTCCGCTCGCGATCGAACAGAGCATAACTCCCCCGACCGACCGCACTCCGATCCTTTGGCTAATCGGGCTTCTGGCACTCTCGGTTGGATGGCCCTTTTTCGCGCTGTCGTCGTCGGCGCCACTGCTTCAGGCCTGGTTTGCTCGGAGCAGGAATCGAATGGCGAACGATCCATATTTCTTATATGCCGCGAGTAACTGCGGGAGCCTGCTCGCGCTGCTCGCGTTTCCATTTCTGCTTGAGCCCTCACTCGACCTGGTCGCACAAAGCCGACTTTGGATGGCAGCGTACGTCCTGTTGATTGTTCTAGTAGGTATATGCGCGCTGACGATGCGATCCGCTGCAACAATCAACGACTCGAATCGCGCCAGCACACGATCAACTTCCGAGGCCATAGGCTGGCGTCCGCAGCTCATATGGATATCGTTGGCATTTGTTCCGTCCAGCCTGTTGTTAGGGGTTACGTCGTACATCACCACGGATCTCGCTTCTGCGCCGCTGCTATGGGTCTTGCCGCTAGCACTTTACCTGCTGTCATTCATTGTGGCGTTCGGTAAACGTCGACTCATAGAACCGCAGCGCGCTCTCAACGCGGAGGCGATCGGCATCCGCGTAGTTGCGATCCTGATCCTCAACCCCCTGATATTCAGCGTGGCGGTGCCCACCATTCCGGCATGTATCGCTCATCTGGTGACGTTTTTTCTGATCGCGCTGGTATGCCATACCGAACTCGCGAACCGCAGGCCTGATGCCGCCCGGGTTACACAATTCTATTTCTGTGTCTCTATCGGCGGCGCCGCCGGTGGAATCTTCAACGCGTTGATTGCGCCGCTGATCTTCTCTTCCATCTACGAGTACTACTTGGCCCTGGCCGCGGCGTGCGCGCTACGAATGTTCATCGGGAAGAAGTCGCCCGCTCCAAATGCGCGTGATCTGGTTACGCCCTCGATCCTGGCCGCTATCGTTGGGCTTGCGACTTATCACTGGATGGACGTAAGACTCGTGCCGGGATTGGTCGTCCGTTTGGTCTTCTTCATTCTGGTCTTCAAGATGCTCTATAGCTGTGGCGAGCGGCCGGCTCGTTTTGCTTTAGCCCTATTGGCGGTCATTTTCGGTGCCGCCACAGTTAATGGATCGGTTGGAGTCTTGCACCAGGAAAGAACGTTCTATGGTGTCCTTAGGGTGAAGAGCATAGATGGTGGCCGCAAGGTCCAGCTGTTTCATGGAACGACATCTCATGGCGCGGAATTCGTGGATCCCGAGCGTCGACGAGAACCATTGATGTACTACGCGAAATCGGGACCTATAGGTCAAATCTTCGAAGCTGTCGGTGATACTCGAACCGTGGGAGTTATAGGACTGGGGACGGGCGCCCTGGTGTGCTATCGGAAGCCCGGCCAGGAATGGACCTTTTATGAAATCGATGAAGGCGTAGAGCGAATAGCGCGTGACCCTCGCTATTTTCGATACCTCGAGGACAACGGGCCGGACACAAAAGTTATCCTGGGCGACGGCAGACTATCGCTTAAGGAAAGTCCCAACGGCTACTACGATGCCCTGATCATCGATGCTTTCAGCTCCGATTCGATTCCGATCCATCTGCTTACCAAACAAGCCTTGACTCTTTATCTCGACAAGCTGAGTGAGCACGGAATTTTAATCTTCCACATCAGCAACATGACGTTGAACCTCGCGCCGGTCGTCGCGAATCTCGTAACCAGTGTCGACGCAGTCGCCAAATATGAGAGCTACGATCCGACGCCGCCGGAGATGAACAACGGCGCCACCGCCTCCCAATGGGTGGCAATCGCGCGGCATCAGCGCGACCTCGGATTCCTGGAACGATATCCGGGCTGGAAGCCGTTGATTGCAGCGCCAAACGGCAAACCGTGGACCGACGACTTCTCGAATATCGTCAGCGCGATCAAATGGTGATCTAGAAGTCGAACATCTTCCGCATCGCGAGGAGGAACATAGCCGAGCGACGCAGCGCTTCGGCGTGGACCGCGGTGTCGCTGGCGCCCGCGTGCGTCGTTGCCGCGCTGGTTTCCGTCGAGCGGCGTCCCGCTACTTCCGCGATCGAGGCTCCGGCGTCAGGCTTGGCCTTGAACAACCTTGCGAATGCGTCGCGGCCAATCTCCCAGACGTCAACGTCGGTGGTGGCGCGAATCGTCGCATTGCGCTTGCCGCCGGTCAGCAGCGCGATCTCACCGAAAAAATTCTCGCGCGATGAATCCACGATGTCACCCAGGTGCTTCTCCTGTGTGTCGGTCTGCCCGTGCGCGTATATCCCGACGCGTCCCTTGCGCAGGATGTAGAAGCGGTCGCCCTCGTCGCCCTGATGCATCAGGACCTCGCCTTTGCCGAACTGATAAGGCTTGATCGCCGAGGCCAGCAACGTGAGTTCCTCGTCGGATAGCGCATTGAGCAGGTCGACGCGGCGCAGCTCGGCGATGACGGCGCGCTCGTCATGGTGCTCGAGGTCGGCGCGCCCGTTCGATTCCACCGGAATCCTGCGGGTCTCGTAGGGTGCGAGCTCGATCGCGTTGCGCCGCAACGCGTACCAGAGGCTGCGAGTGATGGCCGCACGCACGCGCTCATCGGCAGCATAGTCCGCCAGCCAGAAGCGGATGCGATAGCGATTCACCGCTCCCTTGTACTCCGACAGGTCGACCTCGCTGGTGAGCACTTCGGCAACGCCCCGCAGCACCTCGCCGACGAGCTCCTCGACTCGCGCGGGCGCAACCTCGCGATCGATTTCCAGATAAACCTCGTCCGCCACCATCGCATCGCCCGAGGAATAGTTGACCACGGCCTGCGACGCCAGCGCAGCATTGGGAATCTGCACGTGCTCGTTGTTGCGCGTGATCATCCAGGTCGCGCGCCATCCGGTGCCGACGACGCGCCCAAGATGGTCTCCGAGCCGGACCCAATCGCCTTGCACGAACGGACGATGGTACTGGATGAGCAATCCGCTGAAGAAATTCGCCTGCCGAATCCATCCGACGATTAGCGTTCCCAACGCGGGCACCGCCAACAGCACGCGCGGATCGACCCCCAGCATGAAGCGCAACACGGCGAGCGCCGTGATTCCATACAACGCGGTGAGAACGATTTCGGGAACGATGGTGGACGGGTCGGCCTTGCGCCGATGGCGTATGATCAGAAACGCTTCGACCGCCAGCCGAATCAATCCAAATGCGACCAGCAGCAGCGCAACCGAGCGTCCGACGTGCGCCCAAAATTTCAGCGACGGCGTCAGCGGGATCATCATGTCGATGATGAGGCCCACTGACAGCATGATGAAGCCGGGCGCCTTGAACAGACGACGCTGTCGGCGCAACGCGATGGCGAACAGCGCCGCGGCCAGCGCGAGAAGCCCCTCGATCCAGAAATGTTTTTCGATCAGTCCGAGGTATGGTTCGATGAGAAGCTGGAGTGGTGGGGGCGTCATTGAGTGGGATTCGTATCGCCCAGCGACCGCACCCCACGCCTCATATATCCGTGGGAGAAGGTCTGCCATAGCGCTTGATACTCGCATAGCCTTTTCGGCGTCGAGATTCCAGACGGCTATGGCGAAGCGGGCGCTGGCGAAACCTCGGGAACCAGCCGCGCCACCATCGGATGCGACTCGTGCCGAATCAGGATGTCCATGAAGTACTTGTCGGCCATCGCGGCGGCGACCTTGTCTTTCATGTCAGGCATCTCCTCGACCTTTACCTTATCGAATTCCCGTCCTCCTGCGATCAGCTTCACATAAGGACTGGTGGTGTTGCGCTGAATGCGACCGTAGGAGCGATCACCGAGGCGCACGTATGCCTGCCCGTTGATGACGACCACCCAAAGTTTCGACCAATGCTCACCTACATCGGGTTCGGTGGTCATTATCTGGATGGTGGCCTGATCGCGGAACCAATTGGGATCCCATCCGGGCACGGCGTTGTCGGCGGCGTACGCAACGATCGCCATCGCGAGTGAGACTACGATCATAATCGAAACCGTATTCGCGACGCGACGAATCTTCATCGGACCCTCCATAAAATTGGATTAGGAGCGCAGGACAACCATTCCGTCCCGGATGGCGGGGGCGCTGTCGGAGTTCACAAGCTCAAAGAAGATGCGGTCGCCGTCGACTTGATGTTCGCGCGGCTTCACCTGTAGCGTCAGTTCATTCGGCATGAAGACCATCGCGCCGAAGCGGCACGAAATCCGTGCGATGCGCTCGGGATCGCCCGCCGCGTCGCTATCGATGATCCTCGATACGCTCATCGCTAGCGTCGCGACGCCCATGAGAAGCGGCGCGCGCAGTCCCGATCGATCCGCAGAGGCGGTATCGGTATGAAAGCTCACCTGATTGTCGGCCCGCGCGCACGCCGTATAGACGATTGCCGCGGTCGCCGCGATCGGTATCTGGAAGCGCGCGCGAACTTCACCACCGGGCACGCAGGCCGGCAGTTGCGATGGTGCCGGGTGCTCCGGTCCAGTCATCTCGACGCCGCGCCATAGCCGGCCCCAATCGATCGTCGAGACCGCCGCGCCGCTCAAGTCGCGGATGTCGTAGCGAGTGAGCACATAGGTTCCCGCGCGCCGGCGTTGCAATGCGGTCACGGTTGCGGTCACCGCGAGCTTTTCGGGCGGGTGGATCGCGCGATGACAAGCCATCTCTTGCGTCACGTGCACGCTGCGGATCGATTCCTCGGGCGTCAGCCCCGCGTCGAGGAACATCGGTTCCATCTGCCATCGCGCGCGCGTCGCGAGGCACACCGGAAACACCGGATGCGCGATGAGCCCGCCTTGGCGTGTCGAATCGAGGTAGCGCGGATTGCTGTCGCCGATCCCGGCCGCATACGCCATCGTCCAGAACGGATCGACCTCGTATGTAAGGGGTCCCAGCGTCTGACCCACGATGCGCGAATCGCATGGCATGGCGCGATGATTCCATCTTGGCGGCGCATCGCGCAATGCAAGATTCCGTAGTAGAAGGAAGCCAGAGAGGCCGCTATGAAAACCTTCGTGATGAACGCGATCGACAAAGTTGGATTCATGGACAAGCCGGTTCCGAAGCCCGGCCCCCTCGATGCGATCATCAAAACCAAGATGGCGCTCATCTGCACCTCCGATTCGCATACGGTGCACGGCGCGATCGGTCCGCGCGAGAACCTCACGCTGGGGCACGAGGCGGTCGGTATCGTGCATGAGGTCGGGACCGAGGTGCGCAAGCTCAAGCGGGGCGACCGCGTCGTCTCGGGCGCTATAACTCCCGATTGGGGCGATCCGTTTTCGCAGGCCGGTCATTCCTCGCAATCGGGCGGCGCGCTCGGGGGATGGAAGTTCGCCAACATCAAGGATGGCGTCTTCGCCGAGTATTTCCACGTCAACGAGGCCGATGCGAACCTCGCGAAAATCCCCCCACATGTTTCCGATGATGTGGCCGTGTACTGCGCCGACATGCTTTCCACTGGCCTCGTCGGAGCGGAAGCGGCGAACATTCCTATCGGCGGCAGCGTCGCTATCTTCGCGCTAGGTCCCGTGGGTCTGATGGCGGTGGCGGGCGCGAGGCTGCGCGGCGCGGGAAAAATCATCGCGGTTGATCCGATGCCGAAGCGTTGTGAGCTCGCGAAGTTTTACGGCGCCGATGTGACCCTCGATCCGTCGCACGAAGACGTCGTCGCGCTGATCGTCGGAATGACTGGCGGGCACGGCGTCGATTCCGCGATTGAGGCGCTCGGCGCTGATGAGACGTTCCAGAATGCAGTCGCGGCAACGCGTCCGGGCGGAACCATCTCCAATGTCGGATACCATGGCAAGGGCGAGTTCGTGCATCTGCCGCGCCTCGCATGGGGCGTTGGGATGGCGGAGAAAGTCATCACCACGTCGCTCTGCCCGGGAGGCAGCTTGCGGATGGAGCGGATGCTCCAACTGCTCGAATCGAAGCGCATCGATCCGACTCCGATGACGACGCATCGGTTCAAATTCGGCGAGATGGAGAGGGCGTTCGAGGTGATGGACAAGAAGCTCGACGGCGTCATCAAGCCGTTGATTATTTTTTAGATATTATGCACCCAACTCTTCGAGCAGAGCTTTGGCGTCCTTGAGATCCGCGGTGTCGAAGCCCTCGGTGAACCAGTTGTAGATTTCCGCGAGCATCGCGCGCGCCTCATCGCGACGATTAGTATCGCGAAGCAATATGGCGAGGCTCGTGGTCGCGCAGAGCTCGTGCCACTTGGCGGCTTGGCGTTGGGCGACCTCTATACCCTCGCGCAGCTCATGCTCCGCCTCTTCCAGTCGCGGCGGATCGAACATCAATAGCAACTCTCCGCGAACGTGGTGCACCCGCGATAGATCGGGTTGGTGACCGGTCTCTCGCGAGAAGGCGAGCAGCCAGTCGACGCTTTTCATCGCGTCGGCTAGTCGACCAGCCTTGCCCAGCGCCGAGGCCAGTGCGACCCGATAGCCATTCACTCCGCGCCCGACTTTATCTGCTTCCTCGAGCGCGGGTTCTCCGACCTCGAGGGCCTGCTGATAGTGCCCCTGCCGAGTTAGTATTTCAGCGCGGCTCAGTCGGGCCTGAACTGCGACCCACGGGAAGCCGTGCTGATTCGCCAATGCGTCGACCAAGTCCACGCGTTGCAGGCCTTTTCCGTAGCGTCCAGAGTACATGTCCGGCCATGTTGCAACCAGCTGGGCAACCGCCAGGAAGAAAGGCTTGGAGAGTTTTTCAGCTTCCGCGACGGCGACGCTGCAAATCTCGTCTGCTTCTTTGAATCGGCCCAACGCGCACAACCATAATCCGATTGATCCGGTGGCCCAGAATCGTGTACCAGCACCATCCGCTTCGGGGTGCGCCGACAACCAAGCCAGAAGTGGCTTTAAAACATCTACCGCAGAGGAGAAGTTGCCCTCTTGAGAATAGGTCCTCGCAGCTTCCCACTGCGCGAATCCGAGGATCGCAGGATCGCGCGACTCTTCCGCGATTGCCATCAGCTGCGCGGACAGCTCACGGGCAACTGCCCGCTGGTTTCGCTGCAAGTGAAACTGCAGGAGCGCCTCCAAAACGTGAAAGCGTTTGGCGGTATCTCCCAGGCGTTCAGCCAGTTCGCGAGCTCGAATCAGGATTTCTTCCAACTCGACGGCGCCAAAGCCGCGGGCCACTCTCATTGCTGAGGCCAGCGCTTGCTGCAGCGTAAGCTCCTCGCGATCGCGGCTCGGGCTTTCCGCCATCGAGCGCAGCAGTTCGAGCGCGCGGTTGAGATAGGCGACTGATTCCTCGTATGCGTCCCGCCGCATCGCTTGGTTTGCCGCGGCCCGAAGGTACTGGCGGGCCTTTTCGAAGTTGGTGCTGCGGCCGTAGTGATGAGCGAGTTCCTCGACATGATCGTCGAGGTGCGCATGAAAAAGTGTCTCGATCGCATCGCCGATTCGATGATGTGTAATCTTGCGGCGCTCTGCGAGGACTGAGTTATACGCCACCTCCTGAGTAAGAGCGTGCTTAAAGGTATACTCGATGTCGTCGGCGCCGACCTTTTCGTATGTGAACTCGCGCCTCTCTAGTTCGGATAGCATCGGAATCAATTCGACATCAGTCTTTCCGGCCGCTTGTGCAAGTAGCTTCAGCCCGAACACCTTGCCGATGACCGCGGCCGTCTGCAGCAGTTGTTTCTCAGCAGCAGGCAAGCGATCGATGCGCGAGGCCAGAATGTCCTGCACCGTTGGCGGAATCTTCAACTCTGCCAGTGGCTTAGCGAGTCGGATGCTACCGTTGCGCACCAGCGCGCTGTCATCGAGCAGCGCCTCGAAGGTTTCCTCGATGAAGAACGGATTGCCCTCGGTCCGTTCGATGATGAGACGTTTGAGCGGAGCGATGTCTGAAGCGTCGCCCAGCAGCGCGGTCAGCATCTCATCGGCCGATTCTTTGCCTAGCGGTTCCAGCCGCAACTGAGTGTGTGAAGTCTTGTTGCTCCACTCTTGCTGATATTCAGGCCGGTAGTTTACCAGCAGTAAAATCCGTGCGCTGCCGATCGATTCGGTCATCAGATTGAGCAGTCCCCGCGTCTCTTCGTCGATCCAGTGCAGGTCCTCGAAAACGAGCATCAGCGGCTGATTGAGCGATTCGCGAATCAGGATGCGTTTGATCGCGTCCAGCGTGCGCCGACGTCGCACCGCGGCATCCATCCCGGCGAATGGTTCGCCTTCCGCAATTCCCAGCAAAGCGAACAGGTATGGCAGAATGCCCTCGAGCGCTCGATCGAGCATCAGGACCTTACCGCGCACCTTCTCGCGCCGCTTGTGCACATCGTCGCCGCTGTCAATGCCGAAATAGACATGCAACAGGTCGATTACCGGGAGGTAAGCGCTGGCCTTGCCGTGCGAGACCGCGAACGCCATCACCATCCAGCCGCTCTGATTGCGGACCTCGAATTCGTAATAGAGGCGCGACTTGCCGACCCCCGGTTCGGCCACTGCGGCTACGACCTGGCCCCGTCCTGCCTTTGCCAGTTCTGCGGCACGTTCGATTGCCTGTATCTCGGGTCCGCGTCCGACGAATTTACTCAGACCCCGTCCTGCCGCGCGCTGGAGGCGCGTCCGCAGCGGGCCGAGCCCAGTCACCTCGTACACTTCGACCGGCTCGCTGACCCCCTTGATGCGCGTGGGTTCCATCGGCTTCAGTGTGAAATAGCCCTCGACCAGCTTGCGCATCGCACCGCTGATCGCGATCGATCCAGGAGCTGCTAGCGCCAGTAGCTGCGACGCGAGGCTGCTCGAACGTCCGATCGGAATATACGTCTGCCCCGCGCCGCTCTTGATCGATCGAACCACCACTTCGCCACTGTTGACGCCGACACGGACTTGCAGATCGACGCCCTTTTCTCCGTGCAGCTTCTCGGCGTAGCGCGCGAAGACTTCCTGCACGCGGAGCGCGGCGAACAGCGCGCGCTGGGGGTGATCTTCTTGGGCAATGGGCGCGCCGAAGAGCGCGAAGATACCATCGCTCGCGGACTGTGCGACGTAACCGCCGTAGCGATGCACTGCGTCCATCATCAGCTTAAGTGCGGGTTCGACTATCGCGCCTGCTTCTTCGGGATCGAGGTGCCCGATTAACTCCATCGATCCCTCGATGTTGGCACACAGCACGGTGACTGTTTTGCGCTCACCAGAATCTTCAGATTCTGGCGCGCTGAGCGATATTCGTTGTGGAGCCTGTTTGGCGGCGAGGGTACCCTGCGCTGGTGGAGCGTCCACCGCAGGATGTCGCTTTTCATCTTGATGCCATTGGACCGGAAAACGCGGGTCCGGTTGATAGCAACAAAACGTGCCGGTCTTGATGGTTGTTTCAAATAAGCGCCCGACCTCCGGATTCGCCGCGGCGATGCTTTCAATCGCGCGACCGATGCTCTTGCCAACGGTAAGTCGTGCGCGCTCCGCCGCAGAGCCGGACTTTCGCGCCCGCCCTCCGAGGCCGAGGGAGCTCTTGAGATGGGCCGTGAGCGCATCGATCTCGGCTTCTGCCGCGACTGCGCGTGACTCGAGGCCTCGCTTGCGCACCTCATCGAGTTCTTCGCGAAGTTCTTTCAGCCGGCGCGTATAGGCGGCGCGCGCTTTTGCGTCGAGCAGTTCGCCCGTATCGCCTTGGGGACCGGCGCGTACGCTGAGATCCGATCCTTCGCCGGGACACACTTGCTTCGACGGCTGATCGGTAAGCGCGATCAAATCCAGCGCATGAACCTCCCGTCCCGGATGGCTTAACAGATAGGCAATCTGGCGCAGCCCCTTGGAATCGGCGAGACGGGCGATACGGTCGCGATAGGCAAGGGTCCAGTATTCACCTTCGCGCGCGAAGACGCCTCGTACTGCTTGAAAACCAGCCGCCGTCGCCACGAAGTAACCACCCCCTCACTGATGGTCGTAGTCATCTAATATGACTTTTCACGTTGTAGCTCAATCGGAATTTATCTCGGAAACACCGAGTCTCCATCGAGGCGACTCTCGGCCTCGAATGCGCCGCACTTGGCGAAGTCGTTCCACTCCGCGTCACATCGTCCCGCGATTTGTCCCGCTTCACTTGTAGGAGCATGACCCGACAAAGCGGTCATCGCGTCCGGAGGAAATCAGATGTCAGCGGGCAAACTAAAACTCACGAAAGGCAGATGCTCACGTTCAATGCGCTCGATGATCGCCGCGACGGCAATCGCTCTCGCGATGCTCGGGCTCGGCGCCTCGTCCGCAAAGGCTGAAGAGCCCATCGTCGGATTGTGGGAGATTACGGAATCGTGCGACGGAAGTGTTTGCGACCATATTTTTAGCGGATGGACGAGCGACGGTCTGGAGTTCGATTCGGATATCTCGCCGGCACTCGTGGTCCCTCTCTGTTATGGGACTTGGATCAAGTTGAAGGAGCGCACTTTCGCACTAACCCATGGCTACTTCGACTATGATGGTACGACCGGCATGTGGAACGGTAACTCAGGTTACTTCGACTACGTCGTAACCGTTTCCAAGGACGGCAAGACCTTTACCGGTGTCGCAAACCAAACCGACCAAGTTCCTGGCCCGAATCCCTTTGCCGGAGGGGGGACACCATACACTGGAACACTGACCCTCTCAGCAACGAAAATCGAGGTCGACAAGAGCCTGCTCCCCACCAGCGAGTTCCCATAAGGGCCCGCAGCACGGCGTGATGAATATCACCCGTGAGGGACGGCCGGGGCGGCAATGCCTCGGCCGTCCGATGATCATTCTTGTTCACCGGACGGACGTTGCCATAAAGCTCATCGCTTGCTGGATGATCGCGGGGCCGGCGGCTTTCGGGCTTCCACAATTAAACGGAGGTTCCGGGTCATACTCCATCGCCAATTGCGTGAGCTTCGCCGCATCGTCACCGCGTAGCTTGGCGAGGAGCACCAGCCCAAAATCGATCCCGGCCGTGACACCGCCTCCCGTGACGCGGTTTCGATCCACCACCACACGCGCATCGACCGGCTCCGCGCCGAATGCGCTCAGCATATCGCGCGCCGCCCAGTGCGACGTGGCCTTGTATCCTTTCAGAAGTCCGGCGGCTCCCAGCAGCAGCGATCCGCTGCAAACCGAGGTTACGTACTTCGAAGTGGTACCGCGATCGGCGAGGAAGCTAAGCACCTCGGCGTCGTTCGTGATTTTGTCCTGGCCGAACCCGCCGGGCACGAAAATGATATCGAGGTCGCGAGGGCAGGTCTCGAAGGTCGCGGTCGGCTGTATACCGATTTCGGTATCGGAGCGGACCAGGTCGGTCGTCTTCCACACGAGATGGATGTTGGCGAACCAGGAAAAGACAGTTTGCGGACCGATGAGATCCAGCAGCGTCAGGCCGGGATAGAGGAGCATTCCAATTTCGAGCGGCGGTTGGGTTTGTTTCATGACACTTCGTCCCCTTTCGCGATTCAGTTTGCCGAGGCACTCATGAGCGCCGCGGTAGTGTTGGTGGTCAGACTCGCACGCTCACCCTGCGGAAAAAGTCAAACACTGAGGGAGCGTCAGCAAAAAACCAGATCGCGATGAGTGCATCGGTGATGGCGCATCCTGCCGACGACAACGGCGCGAATGGAACAATCGGGTTGCCGTAAAAATGATGGAGAATGTCCCATCCGGTGTGGAGCAGCCAGCCGATGCCAATGAACCGGTAGGATTGGAGACCTTCGTATGCGCAAAAGGTCACGACTGCAGTGAAAGCGAACTCCCACATGCCGAGGCCGCCGCCACTGAGGTATGCAGCGCCGGCGCCGCCGATCATGATCGCGTTGAAGTGTCTCCGGCTGGGCTCTTTCAGGAGCGACGCCGCAAAAATGTAAATTACTGCGATGACGATCGGAGGAATTGCATCGTACGAGTGAAATTCAGGAATCTGATGCATGTCGATTGATTTTCCAGATCGTTGCAGCCCGCGATGGTTTCATCACCGCTTCAGCTTCTTCTTGTCTTGCGATCTGCTCGACCTGCCCGTTTTGCGGCTCCGCGCCTGCTGGATGGCCGCGCGCGATCGAGGAGAGCCTGGAACGCGGCTTGCGCGCGGGCATCAGCATCGGCGGAGCGCAGAAACCGATGTGCCGCATGATGGCCGAGGTAAATCGCGCATAGCTCCCACACAAATTGTTCAACGTCGAGATCGCTGCGCAGGTGTCCTAGACCGACCGCGCGCTCGACCAGACCGATCAGCGTGTTGCGCCAGGTTGCTTCCATTTCCACAATCTTGTTTCTGACGCGGCCCTCGACGTCGTCGAACTCGAACAGACCGGCCGCCACTGGACATCCTCCCGGCAAGCCGGCGCGCTGCGCCCATCCGAACCAGTTGCGCACCAGCGATTGCAGGCGCGGCAGGCCCTCCGCAGTCGCCATCGAGGGAATCAGCACGCGTTCGGTCGCGAACTCCGCCGCGTGGTTCAGCAATTCGATCTGCACGTCTTCCTTGGAGCGGAAGTGCGCGAAGAGGCCACTCTTGGACATTCCGACCTGATCGGCGAGGACTCCCAGCGTGACGCCGGCGAGACCCGCCTGGCTCATCAGAGCGAGGCCCTGATGCAGTATCCGTTCGCGTGTAGATGTCGTCGCGCTCGTCATCGTTCTTCCTAATAGCACGACCGTTCGTGCGAATAGATAAAAGCACGACCGGTCGTTTAGTGTCAAACGCTAGAGCGATGTTTGGCTTCCTAGCCGAAGACGATCGTGCGGTTACCGTGCACCAGCACCCGTTTTTGCAGATGCGCGCGGACCGCCTGCGCCAGCACCGTCACCTCAACGTCCTTGCCGATCCGCGCCAGCTCCGCCACCGTGTCGCCATGCGTGACCGGCGTGGTTGCCTGCGCGATGATCGGGCCTGCGTCGAGTTCCTCTGTGACATAGTGCGCGGTGGCGCCGATTAACTTTACGCCTCGATCGTGCGCCTGTTTGTAGGGACGCGCGCCGGCAAAGGCGGGCAGGAAGCTATGATGAATATTGACGACCGGCTTTCCCCATTTGGAAAGAAAATCGCCCGACAGAATTTGCATGTAACGCGCGAGCACGACGGTATCCGCGCGCAGTTCGCTCAGGCGCGCCAGCAACTGCGCCTCGGCCTTCGCCTTGATGTCCTTCGTAATCGAAATCACGCTGAAGGGAACCTTGAATGGCGCCACCAGCGGTTCGAGGTCGGGGTGATTGGAGATAACGCCGGCGATTTCCGCGTCGAGTTCGCCCTCATGATGACGGCTGAGCAGATCCATCATGCAGTGCGGCAGTTTGGAAACCATCAGGACCAGGCGATCGCGCTGCGCCCCGTCGTGAAGTTGCCACTTGAGGCCTAGCCCCGGCAGCAGCTCCGGCATCGATTTGTCCAGCTCGCCTCTAAGCTGCGCGATCGAGAGCGACTGGCTATCGAGAAAAATCCGCCAGAAAAAATGGCCGTCTTCAAAATCCGTGTGCTGGTCCGACGTGACAATATTGCATCCGTTGCGAAACAGATGGTTCGACACGCGCGCGATGATGCCGCGTTGATCGAGGCATGAGATGAGAAGAACGGCCCGTTCGCCTGTCACGATGCTAGCCCCCGCTCGATTGTGAGTCATCGGAGGGATTGAGACAAACATCGGGCGCCCGGACCCTTAAAATCTGCTATCATGAGGAAACGGCGCCCGAGGGGGGCGCCGCTGCCGTCTTGGGGCCGGAAGATGCGAGCGCATTACATAAACGAACCCACCGAGCGCACTGATCGAAAGTGCAAAAACAAACCCACTCGCGATCCGTTGAAATGCGAAAACAAAGCCACTAAATCCTTATGGATCAATGCGTTTCGCTTAATCTTCGCCATGCTCTAAGACGCCGATTGTGACGAGTCCTCGAGGTACCGAAGGATCGTCTCCAGCCTGCCGACCGCATCCGATGTTTCAAGTAGCGCCTGCTTCTCCGCGATGGGAATCTGCAGATGGCCCACCATCTTGTGCGCGAGGAAGGCGGGGTCCGTGATCGCCGCCAGCACCGACTCGATGGCCTTCGCGGTTTCGAACGGGACTCGCCCTTCGTGTTCCTCGTATGCATTGAAGGCCGAGAGCACAGACCGCATCAGCGCCTTCACCTGGGCGGAGAGTTCCGTCGACGCGCTCAGTGCGGAGATCTCCTCGCATTCGGCCTGGTAGAATTCCCGATCGAACAGAAAGCGCGAGACCTTCGCGCGCTGCTTGCCGGTGATCTCCGTTTTGATGGTGCCGTCGCTCAACTTGATCCATTGGTTGATGGTTCCCAAGGTGCCGATCTCATACATGTCGGACGCCGACGGTTGTGCGAGTTTCGAGTCGCGCTGCGCGACCAGCAGAATCGGAGTCTTGCCGTTCGCGGCGGCCTCGACCGCTCTGATCGACATCGGACGGCCGACGAAGATGGGGTAAGTTTCGTGCGGGAACGCGATCAGTTCGCGCAGCGGAAGGAACGGCACGAATCGGTCCGCGACGACGACCGCCTCCATCAGCTCGGCCCAACTGCGAAAGCCATACTCGACCGCAAACTCGCGCTGCGCAGCAGCGAGTTGCAGATCTTTCTCCTTAGCCAAGCCCTTGGCCTGCTTGCGGAGATTCTCTTCGGACGGATTTTCGGGAAGCCGCTTGCGTGGCTTTGGCGATGTGGGCATACAACCCTCTCCTTATGCGCCCGATGTCCGCTAACGGGCAGGAAAAGGTTTATGTGAATCGTAACAGTAAGGTGGGCTTGGCCCTCTCCGCGGACAGGTGGCCGCCTGACGGCCTTCCTCGAAGCTAGTTCGCCGCATCGCGCAAGGCAAGAACCGTTCGCGCATGGTGTATCTTGTCGAATATGGCGCGAGGCACGGAACATCAGCATCGCGAAGGCGAGGGCGTCCTCTATGTCGTTGCGATGCCGATCGGCAATCCCGGCGACATCACAATTCGTGCGCTCGAAGTTCTGCGCAACGTCGATCTCATCGCCTGCGAGGACACGCGGCGTACCGGTTCGATACTCGCGGCGCATCAAATCAAGAAGCCGCTTATCAGCCATTTCGAGCATAACGAGGAGCGCCGTGTGCCCGAGTTGATCGATCGCATGAAGTCCGGCGAACGCATCGCGCTGGTGACCGATGCCGGCACGCCTGCGATTTCGGATCCCGGCTATCGGTTGGTGCGCGCCGCGCATGATGCCGGTATTCGCGTGACGGCGGTGCCCGGAGCCTCAGCGGCGATCGCGGCGCTTTCTATTTCGGGCATCGCGACGAATCGTTTCACCTTCGAAGGATTTTTGCCGCCGCGCGATTCGGCGCGTCGCAAAGCCCTCGGTGCTTTAGGTTCCGAATCACGCACGATGATCTTTTACGAAGCTGCGCGCCGGCTACGCGACACGCTTGCTGAAATGGCGGAGATCTTCGGCAATGATCGTGGCGCAGCGGTCGTGCGCGAGATCACCAAGACCTATGAGGAGACGATTCGCGGCAGGCTCGCGGACCTTGCGCAACGATTCCAGCGCGTGCAGGCGCTGGGCGAGATCGTGATCATCATCGAAGGCGCGCCCGAGAAGAATGGCCTCGCGTCGCCATCGACTTCATCACTCACCGTTGAAGATCTGATCGAAGCTGGGCTGAGCCTCAAGCAGGCAAGCGCGCTCATCGCAAAGCTGACCGGCGCAAGCCGCCGCGATGTTTATCAGGAGGCACTCAAGCATCGCCGCGAAGAGTAGCGCGCACTGGCCGACTGGTTAGGGTGACTGCATCATGCACGGTTGAAGTCGTCGCGCCGAAACGGTTGAATGCCTTGAGGGGTAGGGATGGCGAGTAAGAAAGCGGATGATGACCGCAAACCCGAGCGCGATTCTTCCGGTATCGAAACGATTCGGGTGCTGGTCGTGCACGGGCCCAATCTGAATCTTCTCGGCGAGCGCGAACCTGAAGTTTATGGCCGCACGAAGCTGGCGGATATCGATCGCGAGCTGAAGCAGCTCGGCGCCGAGTTGGGAATCAAGGTCGAGACATTTCAGTCCAACAGCGAGGGCGACATCATCACGCGGATTCAGGAAGCGCGCGGCAAGGTCGATGCGCTTCTGATCAATCCGGCGGGATATACTCATACCAGCGTCGCGATTCGTGATGCGATCCTCGCGCTGGAGGCGCCCGCGATCGAGGTGCACCTGTCCAACGTGTACCGACGCGAGCCGATGCGTCATCGATCGACTATCGCGGATGTCGCCGTCGCGCGGATCATGGGCTTCGGTGCTCCCGGCTATGCGCTCGCGCTGCGCGCGGTCCGCAGTCTGGTTGAAACAGCTCGCCATCAGCGAGCGTAGAATGAGTAACAGGTCTCGGTGCGAATGATGGAAGTTCGCGAGCTCAAAGCACTTCTTAACCTGATGCATGAAAATGGCCTCGTCGAACTCGAGATCGAGGACAAGAAGGGCAAGGTGCGCCTCGTACGAGGTACCGTCACGCTTCACGATCATCAGCCGACGCAAGCTGCGGTTGCACTCGCGCCATCAAAGGAAGGCGCGACGAACGCCCAGCGAAAACCCGGCAGCAAGGTTAGGGCTCCAACCGTCGATAAGGCGGCCGCCGGCAGTATCGAGCTGCAACCCAATCAGAAGCTGGTCGAAAGCCCGATGGTGGGGACGTTCTATCGCGCCGCCTCGCCAGACGCCGATCCCTTCGTCGAGGAAGGGACGCAGGTGCGCAAGGGCCAGCCGCTGTGCATCATCGAGGCGATGAAGATGATGAACGAGATCGAGGCCGATACCGCCGGGCGCGTGGTCAGCATACTCCTGGAGAACGGAAATCCCGTAGAATATGGACAGCCTCTAATGATCATCGAGATTTCCTGACGAGGTAGCTTCGATGTTCAAGAAGTTACTGGTTGCAAATCGCGGAACGATTGCCATCCGCATCATTCGCGCATGCCGCGAGCTCGGCATCGCCACTGTCGCGGTGTTCTCGACCGCAGACAAGGACGCGCTCCACGTGCGGATGGCCGATGAATCGGTATGTATTGGGCCGCCGCAAGCCGAGGCCAGCTACCTGAACATTCCGTCGATCATCAGCGCGGCGACGACCACCGGCGCCGATGCGGTCCATCCCGGCTACGGCTTCCTCAGCGAGAACGGCGACTTCGCCGAGGCGTGCCGCAAATCGGGGCTGAACTTCGTTGGGCCCAAAGCGCGGCACATCCGTTTGATGGGCGATAAGCCGCGCGCGCGACGCATTATGATTCGCGCCGGCGTGCCTGTGCTTCCCGGCAGCGAAGGCAACGGCATCACCGAAGTTAAGGATGCCGTCGCCGACGCGAAAAGGCTCGGCTACCCGGTGCTCATCAAGGCTGCGGCGGGTGGCGGCGGCAAAGGGATGCGCGTGGTGCGCGATGAGAAGGAACTGCTGCGCATGTTTCCGCTCGCGCGCGGCGAGGCGGAGGCCGCGTTCAGCTCGCGCACGATGTATCTCGAAAAATATCTCGAACACGCGCGCCACGTGGAGTTTCAGATTCTCGCTGATGAGAGCCGTCATGCGATCCATCTCGGCGAGCGCGACTGCTCGATTCAGCGCCGTCATCAGAAGGTGATCGAGGAATCGCCGTGTCCGGTTCTAACCGCACGGCTGCGGGAAAAGATGGGCAGGGCGGCAGTGCGCGCGGCCGATGTGGTCGGCTATTCCAACGTCGGCACAGTCGAGTTCCTGCTCTCCGGCAACGGCGAGTTTTACTTCATCGAGATGAACACCCGCATCCAGGTCGAACACGGTGTCACCGAGATGGTGACCGGCACCGACCTTGTGAAGGAAAGTATCCGCGTCGCGATGGGTGAGCCGCTGCGATGGAAGCAGCGCCAAATCACGATGAGCGGCGCGTCGATGGAGTTTCGCATCTATGCCGAGGACCCGGACACGCACATTCCGTCGCCGGGCGTGGTGTCAAATCATCATCCGCCGGGCGGACTCGGGGTCCGCGTCGAGACCGCGCTGTACGATGGTTATCGCGTGCCGGTGCACTACGATCCGCTGATCGCAAAGCTAATCGTGCATGCGGAAAATCGCGCGGGTGCGATCGCGCGCGCGAAGGCTGCGCTGCGCGAGTACATGATCGACGGCATCAAGACCAACATCGCGCTGCATCTGAAGATTCTCGACGATCGGGATTTCGCCAAGGGCAACTTCGCGACCGACTTCCTGACCCGCTACGATCACGTCGCCGAAGTCGCCCGCGCCGCCGGCCGGTGAGTGGAGCGCTTCATTCTGGCATTCGTACTCAGCGCAGTTGTGCCCGGTGGAATTGCCTCGATTAAACTAATCGCCACGTACGTTGCGGCAATCGCGCCTCGGAAGGGGACTCGATACCGACGCCATAATGGCGAAGCTTCGTGGACGGCGGTAACGGCGCGTTCGATATCGTCCAACGCCTCTTGACGGAGGCTGCTCGCGCCGAAACGATATATCCAGAACCCGCGCGAGGTCAGGAGCGCGGATTCCAACATCCATGACAAAAAACATTCTTTTCGCGATCGTAGTCGTACTCTCAATGGCCATCGCTCCCGCACCCTCAGGCGCGCAGGACGCGCCGATGATTCCGGGCGCCAATTCCGCGCCGCCCGGACCGCAGCCGAAGGTGCTGGTGGAAAATCCGCTCTACGACTTCGGCTCCGCGACCGAAGCGACGATGGTCAATCATACGTTCAAGATCAAAAACGTCGGGCAGGGCCGCCTCGTCATCAGTCACGTCAAAACTTCATGCGGATGCACCGCGGCGAAGCCGGACAAGAACACACTCGGACCCGGCGAGGAGACCGAGATCAGCGTCGGCTTCGATACGCACTTCCAGAAAGGCCATCAAGTCCGCACCATTACCGCGTTTACCAACGATCCCAGCACGCCGGAGGCGATCATGACGATGCAGGGGATCGTCAAGCAGGAGGTCTCCGCGACGCCCGCGGAAGTCGCATTCGGCAAGGTGAAGCAAGGCTCCGAGGTAACCAAGGAGGTCATCGTCAGCGACCTCACCAATCGTAAGGATCCGTTCGTCGTCAGTGACGTCAACAATTCCAATCCTGCGATCAAGGTTGAGAAGATCAATCGCACCGACGGCAAGCCGGGCGTGCTGCTCAAGGTCACGCTCACGAAGGCGATGCCGACGGGCGTCTTCGATGATACCGTCAAGATGACAACCAGCCGGATTCCGCTTCAGGTCTCGGTCTTCGGCGAGGTGACCGGCGATTTGAGCGTCGCGCCGCCGCAGGTGTCGTTCGGAATCGTTCCCCATGGCGGCGAGGCGACCAGGATGGTGAAGCTGACCAACGAAGGCGGCAAGCCAATCAAGGTCCTGGGCATCACCAGCACCGCGGTGCCGGTCTCGGCATCGGCTCAGCCCATCGACGGAAGCAAGGACTACCAAATCATCGTGCAGCTACATCGCGGGACGCCCGACGGTCAGATTCGCGGGCAACTTCAGATCAAGACCGACGATCCCGAACAGCAGGTGCTAAACGTTCCGTTCTACGGCATCGTCGGGCAATTCTCGATGTAGAAAATTACTACAGCGCGATCATCGAGAAGGATGTCGCCGGCTCGCCGGTCTCGGTCAGGCTCGCGATCGCGGTCATAAGGGTCTTCTTCTTGATGGGTTTGCTGACGTGCAGATTGCAGCCCGCCTCGCGCGCGCGCTGAACGTCTTCGTCCAGCGCCGACGCGGTCAGCGCGATGATCGGAACCGGGCGCATGTCCGTGCGAAAGTCTCCCATTCGCGAATCTGACGGGTAGCGGCAAAGCCGTCGAGAATCGGCATCTGGATATCCATCAGGATCAGGTCGTAAGCGTTGCTCTTGACCTTCGCGACGACGTGCTCGCCGTTTTCTGCCTCATCGATTCGAAATGGCGTCTTTTGCAGGAATGCTTTGACGATTAGGCGATTGTCGGGCGAGTCGTCGGCCAGCAGGATGCGGAGGGCTTTCGATTGTTCCTGCGGACGGTGATTGATTGCGGGCGCATGACGACCGTTAGCGAAAGCTCTATACTCTTTCGCGCCAACTATTTCGGAAATCGTAGCGTACAAATCGTGATGCCGGATCGGCTTGAAAAGATAGTGGCGCAAGCCGACCTCGCGCATCCTGGTCCGGTCAGCGCTGATAGCGGTGGAATTGACCATCAAGATCACGGGCGGAAGGCGCCAGGTATGACGATCCAGCATCTTCAGCATCTCGAGGCCGTCCATCTGCGGCATGCGCTGATCGATGAACATCAGATCGAAGGGGCTTGCGGAGTCATTAGCCTTGCGAATCAGGCCGAGGCTGTCGGCCGCCGAAGCGGACTGAGCGACATACGCGCCGCACTGCGTCAGCATCTCGGCAAGAATGGTGCGGCTGGTTTGATTGTCATCGGTGATGAGGATTCTCATTCCGGCAAGATCCGGTATCGGAGCAGGCGCCTCGGGGTGCGCGCTATCGATCCCGAAATGAGCGGTGAAGAAAAATGTGCTGCCTTTGCCGGGCGTGCTTTCGGCCCAGACCCGGCCGTCCATCAGGCCCACCAGCCGCTCGACGATCGCGAGGCCGAGGCCGCTGCCGCCATATTTTCGCGTGGTCGAGGAATCGGCCTGGGTAAAAGCCGAGAAGATGTTCGCGAGCTTGTCCGCGCCGATGCCGATACCGGTATCGGAGATGGCGAAGCGCAAATGCCCGGCTTTTCCCGATGAGGAATCCTGTTCGACCAGGATCGCGACCTCGCCGGCGTCGGTAAACTTGATCGCATTTCCAATCAGGTTGGTGACGACCTGCCGCAAGCGCAGCGGATCGCCGACCAGCCGCGTAGGCACGTCCGGTGCGAATCGAACCGTCAACTCCAATTGCTTCTCGTCGGCACGAATCGCGAGCGTCTCGATGGTTTTTTCGACCACTTCCACCAGGTCGAAAGCGGTCGCCTCGAGGCTCAAGCGTCCGCTCTCCATGCGGGCCAGATCGAGCACGCTGTTGATGAGTTCCAGCAATGCATTGCCGTTGCTCACCAGCGTGCCGACATAGCGGTTCTGCTCGGAGTTGAGCGGCGTTTCCGAGAGCAGGTCGGCAGTGCCGAGGATCGCGTTCATCGGGGTGCGGATCTCATGCGACATGCTGGAGAGGAATTCCGACTTGGCCTTGGAGGCGGCGAGCGCGGCGCGGCTGGCCGCTTCGAGTTGGCGCTGAGTTTCCTTCAGCTTCGAAATATCGCGCGCGATGAACAATGCGCATTCGCGTCCGCCCAGTTCCAGCACCACCGACGAAACCAGGGCCGGGGCGGGCAATCCATCTGCGCCGCGGACGAGGATCTCTTCATTGCGGACTTTCAAGTCGCTCACTACGCGAGAGATCAGCAGCTGTGCGCTCGATTCATCGAACCAGATGTTCAGTTCCTGCCAGCGCTTGCCGATCGCTTCTTCGCGCGTGAAGCCGGTCGCGACCAGGAACTCTTCGTTCACGTTGATGTAGCGCTGGGTGCGAAGGTCGATGATGCAGAGCGGATCGAGAATCGAATCGAGCGCCTTGCGCAGCGCGGCTTCATTATCGGCGAGGCGGAGATTTTGCCGGGTGGCCTGATTCCGGTTCTGCTCGCCGAGCGACGCCGCGAAATGCGCGGCCACCGCGGCGGTTCCGATTCCCACCCAGTGAAAGATCGAGAGCGAATCGTGTTTGCCGAGCAGCGCCATCGCTACCAGGCCAAGGATCACGGCAACCGAAAGCGAATCCTCCCATTTGGTTTCCCATGGCAGCAGCGCGCCGCCGCCGAGGATCAGCAGAAAGCCGGTGATGAAGTATAACTCGGCCTCCCCATTGAGCAGCGAAAGGCAGGCAACGCTAGCCAGCAGCGAGGTGGCGCCGAGCATAGTGACTCTGCGCCAGACCGTCAGCATCCAGGGCTGGAAGGTTAATTGTACAAAGAGTAGGCCGATGCAGATGTTAAAGCAGTAAAAAAATGAGGCGAGGAGCGCGGTCTCCGGATGCGCGATCAGGGCAGGGATTGCCAGGGTGACTTGCGACAGGGCCACCAAGGCGGCGGCTACCCGCAGCATCACCAGCCCCCTCGCGTCGGCGCTCGCCTCCAGCCGCGACGGCAAAAACTCCCATCGAGTGGGTATCGATCTCCGACCCATCTTCCCCCGAGCGCACCGGATGATCCGGCGCGACCACGGCCTAATCGCATCTGCTATATGGCATTATTCGTGCCTGAAAGTAGGATGCAAATAGCGAGCGTAGACGCGGGATTTCTCAGGTTAAGTGCAGCAAGGTGACATGAGCCGCGGTCTCAAGCTTCTGCGGGGTAGCAATCCTGCCGCACTGCTACTGACTGCTCGTAATGGAGAATTTCGGAAAGGGAAATAGATAACCGGTAAGCCGTGTAGCGGCCTACCGAGATATCCAGAAACCAGCCGCGCCCCGGAGACTTTAGGAGGTGGGCTTGGTTCCGCGGATGTTTTTCAGGATGAAGGCGATGTCGCGTGCGCTGGAAAGATTTCCGAACAGCGACACAGTCTTCAGCAGCTCGAGTTCCTCTTCGGTGACGCCATGCCTGGCCAGCATTTCCTCGTCGCCGCCGAATCGCTCGAGCAGCTCCTTGCTACTTGCCCCCTTGACGCGCGGGGCGTTCGGTTTGACCATACAGTCCCCCTTAGCTACCCGTTGACCAGCAAATAGTAGGTTTATGCTACAAACGAGTCAAGTGTGGTTTAGCGGCGATTTATCACTTTCGAGGAGTTTTGCCGCTAGTGCGTGGTGGCGACGAACTGGGTACCCGCGCTCGAATTGGCCGGACTTTCGCTCGCGAAGCTCTTGATCAGACAGGTTCCGCCTCCGCTGCATTGGGTATTTTCGATCCCGAGGAGCCCGATAGTGCCGTTGCCGGAGTTCCCGGTATAGGCGAACAATCCTGCGGGATCGATCACCAGTCCGGTCGGTCCGGTGTGTGTCGCTCACGCTCGCCTGTTGAGTCAGGGTCGCGGCGCTGCGCAAATACGGCTGGACAAAGTTGCCATCCATGTTCGCGGTGAGGACGTAGTTGTTGCCGCTGTCGCCGCCGTCGTTCACCGCCCCGATCCCGATTGGTCTCGATTGCCCGGTGCCGAAGCTGCTGCTGTAAACGAGACTTCCATCGCTCTGAATCACGAATACCGACACCACACCGATCGAGGTGTCATCTACCAAAAGATATTCGACAGTCGAATCGATCGCGATCGCCATCTCACCCGGTTGTCCGGGACTGGTGCCGTTGCTGTCAACCGGGCCGCCGATTTCCGACAACTGTCCGTTGCTCTCGATAGAGAATGCGTAAATCAGACCCGCGGTGTTGTCCGCGACGTAGAGCAAGTTGGTCGAAGGATGCGCCAGGATGCCGAATGGCTTCCCGGTAAATCCAGGCAAAGTGCCGACGAGAGTTAAGGTGCCGCCGGAGTTGATCGCGTATTCCGAGACTGTCTGCGAGCCGGCGTTGGTCACATATACGAAACTACTGGTCGAATCGATCGCGACGAGCTGCGGAATAGCGCCGCTGACGATTTCTCCAAGGCTGGTCAAATTGCCCAGCGTGCCGGTTTGATTGATGGAGTATTCGTAGACGTTGCCGTCGGCGGCGTTGGCTACGTAGACGAATTCATTCAGCGGAGTAACCGCGAGGCCCACAGGCCCGTTGGCCGCGCCGGCGCTCTGCTTCGCGATGAAACCAAGCGCGCCGTTAGCGGTGTTGCGGGTGAACGCGCTGATCGTTCCGTCGGTGGTATTGGTCGCGTAGAGATAGGCGGCGTTGCTGATCGGTGTGGCAGTTACCGATCCGGTCGGGGTTACCACCGGAAATAACCCGGGGCCGCAACCGTTACCCGTCATCAGAACGACGACCATCGAGCCTACGACCGTCAGGGCCGCCAGGAAGCGCATCAGTAACGCTAAACGCTTGCAAGTCGACAAATGCCGTCCTCAGTCTCTAGCGGCCTGCGCGTACAGCCACAGAGGCGATGGACGCTTCGGTAATTTTCATTTGCCGACTCCGCGCAGGCTCACAGTCTTCGTCGCCGGAGTGCTGGGCGGATCGACGTTGATGGTCAACGAACCCGGCGTAGCTCGCCCCTTGGCAGTGGCAGTGAAACCGATCGTTATCGTTGCGGTGCCATGCGGTTGCAACGGCCCGAAGTTCTGTCCGGTGATGCTGTACGGCGCGGTGGTAACCGACGGGTAACTACCGCTCAAGGTTCCGCGGCCGACATTGGTGACCTTCAGCGTTGCAGTTGTCGGTTGCCCCACCGGACCTTCAATCGTAACCGCCGCTGGGATAGATGCTCTTCCGGCGAAGGCCGCCGCCTTGATCGAAACCGTCTGCGATAGATGCGCCGGGTCGTTGCTGGTTATTATCGCGTTCGCAGTGTTCTCAGTTCCATTCGGCGTCAAGCTGACGGTGATGGTTGTGGTTTTCAGCGGCGCGATGTTGAAAGGCGCGCCCGCGGTGATGCTGAACACTGACGTCGGCGGGGTTACAGTGGACTGATCGATCGCTACGCTGCCGATTAGATTTCCGGTCCGGCTCGCATTCCTGATGGTGAAAGTTCGAGACGAAACTAAGTCGGTGCCGATGCCCACCGCCGGCAAAACCAATGCTTTGGGCGCGACCATCTTCGCGCCGTCCGGCGTCGCGGTCGCGGTCGGCGTAGCAGTGGGAGTGCCGCTGGTTGCGGTAGCAGTCGCCATGGCGGTGGCCGTCGAAGTCTCAGTAGCCTTCGCAGTCGCGCTAGCCGTAGCCGTCGCCTTCGCAGTCGAGCTAGCCGTAGCCTTCGCAGTCGCGGTAGCCGTTGAGGTCGCGGTAGCCGTCGGAGTCGCGGTTGCTGCTGTGTTGACCAATTGGAATGCGCCGCGCCCATGAGTTCCGGCGAAAATCGTTCCGGTCGAGCTTTGCTCGAGGTCGTAGACCGGCACATCCGGTAAGCCTGAGTCGAGAGGAGCCCAGGTCTTCGAGCCATCAGAGGAATGGAAGACACCGATGTCGGTTCCCACGTAGATGCTGTTGCTGCACGGATTCCCGCCGCAGGTTCCGCTGTGATCGGTCGCGTCGACCAGTACCTTGAGCACCGGAGCATCAGGCAAGCCCGTGAGGCTTTGGACGATTGCGCCGTTTGAGACGCTGTTGCCGTCGGCTTCCGTCCAGGTAGTACCGAAGTTGAACGTCTTGTAGAGGTGCCCGACACTAGTGCCGCCATTCGGGTCTAGGGGATCAACGGTGAAGCCGGAAAGCGCCAGGTACGCGACCTTGGAGTTAAACGGATCTGACGCGATGCTGGTCGCCTGAGTGGCCAGAACTCCATATGTCGTATTGGTTTTCCGCATTATGGTGTCCAGCCCTGGCGTCGCGTCCGACCAGAACCCGCCGTCGGTGTTGGTGCTATTGAGTTGCAGGTTTCCCTGTGTGGTATTGCTGACCTGGAAGGCGACTGTTCCATCCAAATTGCTCATCGCAAGCGCCCACACAGGAAAGAGACTGTCCGTGGGATTGCTATTGATAGTGGGTGGACCGAATTCGATATCCTCGATCGAGCAGGTATTGTCGTCACAGGGACAGCTGCCCGCTCCGGGGACATTGTTGCAATTCACGCCGGGGTAACCGCCGGGAGAAGTTAAGTCGAAATCGGATTGAAGGCCCCAGTGCGCCATTCCATCGGTCGAGACATAGGGAAAATGTGCGCCGAACAATACTCGATGCGCTGCCGATGGATCGACCGCGAGTGGAGGGTAGTATGCGGGGCCCGGATCTTCCGCGACGTTCACTAGCTGATTAACCAGATTAGGCGTCCATTCCTGATCGGTGACGTTGCACGCTGGGATGGTCGTGTCGGGTTGGTTGCACCATGTCGTGCCGCCGTCGGTGGAAGTGGCAATCAACGCGAGATCCACCTGATCCCCAGAGTAATCGTGATACAAAAACGTCGGATCGTTCAGATCGTAAAACGCAAAGCCACCGTCGCCGGTTTCACTTGCCGGAGCCGCCCAATTCGAGGTCGAACCGCTGTATAGCTGCGTTCCGCCGCTCTGGAAGCCGGCGATCAGTTTGGTCGGATCGGTCGGATGAGGTCCGATGCCTTGAATCTGTGCTCCGTTGATGCTCTGGTTGAGCGAGACAAAGGTTGGAGTGGCGCCTTGGGTCGGATCGAATTCGAATAGACCACCATCGGTGCCGACGAGGATATTTTTGTTGGTGGGGTTGAACGTGAGTGCATGGATATCGGAATGAATTCCACCGTTCTGCGCGATGAAGCTCCATCTATTCGCATACGTTCCGGCCGATAGATACAGACCCACGCCGCCGAAATACACGGTCGAGACATCGTTGGGCGCAACTAGAATGGCTTGATCGTAGTACGACTGCGAGAAGTTGAAATCATTGAAAGGAGTGGTCCCATCGATCGTGATACCGTTGGCGGTATATGAAGGCACCGTTGGCGGGGCCGGAGTGGACATCGAGTTGCTCCAGGTGCTTCCCGCGTCGAAGGATACGAACATCCCAAGGAATTCACTGCCATCGTCCGGGTTTTGGGGGCCGGAGCCAACCATCGCGTAAACCGCGCCAGCGGTGTTGGGGGCAAGCGGAGGGCCGATGGCCAGACTTTGACGCCCTTGTGGGACGCCATTGAGCGATGAAAGGGCTGCGGGATTAAATGTCGTCCCGCCATCGTTGGAGTAATAGATCGTGTCGGTATTGATAGCGACGTAGACATTTTGCGGGTTGAGCGGATCGATTTTTACGTCGTCCGCGGGACACGGCGCGCCGGTGCCGCCGAACACGTCGCAGTTGTTGAACGTGGACTCCGGGTACTGTGACCAGTTGTTTCCTCCGTCGGTCGACATCCACAATCCAGCCTGACTTGCGTCGGTCTCGAAGATTCCGGCGTCGGCCCGGTTTGCGCTAAAACCGCTGGTTAGTCCGGCGAAGAGGCGCGGAGTTCCTGCTGTAGTTTTGGTATCGATGGCCAAGGACGTGAATGATGCGCGGACAAAGGTGCCGGCCCCGCCAATCTGTGTCCAGGTCTGCCCCAGGTTTGATGACTTGAAAAGGCCCGCTCCGTACAGCGAGTCGACCGAGTTGTTGCCTTCGCCGGTACCGACATAAATCGTGCTCGGTGTGGTAGTCGTGTCGAGGGCTATCGCGCCGATGGCCTCAGTCGGTTCGTTGTCGAATGTTGAGCCGAAGTTCGTTCCATTATCGGTGCTAACCCATAGTCCGCCGGAGGCGGTGCCGGCGACGATCACTCCATGGGAATCTGCAGCGACGGAAGTAACCCGACCCGTCATCGCCACCGCGGAACCGATTGCGGAGCCGGTGAAATTGGCTTCCTGCGACATCGGCACCGGACCAAGCGGGTTCCATTGCAAGGTGCTGGACGGCAGCGCGACGGTCGCTTCTTTGGCGCCGGTCAGGTTCGCGGCCATCGCGCGCCGCTGAGCCTTGGCACGCGCGATAGCCTGCTTCGGCACACCGAATTGCAAGCCTTGGCGCGACGCCAAATATCGTTCGCGGTCCATTGCGGTCCGCCTCTGGAAAGCATGCATGCGCTCGGCAGCATCAGCACCGTTTTGCTTGATGGAATTATCGCGATGGGAGAACGAAACGAAGAAAAAAACCAGAGCAAGCCCGACGGGCAAGAACTTAGCCGCGCGGCGCGCGAATCGTCGAAAATTCATTAATTATTTCTCTGGCAGACCCGCCATTAAAGGCTCGATTTTACTGGGTACATGGGAACAGGCACTTCGCGTCGCTCCGGAGCTGACCAACTTTCTCTGGCGCCGGGACGGAAAACGAAATTCCATACCAACCTCTTGAGGCGCGCCGATACCATCGCCATTGAGGCTGTAAAAGATGCCGCTTCCCCTTTTTTGGAACCGCTTAAGTTAATTAAAGCCTCCAGAAAGTACCAAGAAATTCGCAAATAACGCAAACTATTTTCGCGTCGCGAGCGCCCCATCATGCGATCGGAGCACCATTCGAGTTAATCAGATACGTTCACGGCATAGCCGCGGATTCAGCATCGGAAGAAAACCTCCATTCAGACCCCTTGGGATGCGCGCAGGCGAGGTCGGTCTACTTGATCCTCACTGGCCACATCGGCATTGAATGGACGCCATGCATCGTGACGCCCGGCTAGTGGAAGAGGAGGGGACAGCGATGGAGCCAGAGGGGCTTCCATCGGCCAAATGGTTGTACTCCCCATTCTTCGTACCCGCGGTGTTATCACTGATGAGCGTGGGCATCTTCGCCAAGGTGCTGTTTGCCTCGGGCGATCTGGTCTTGTCGAAGTTTGGAACCGATCTGTCATCGGAATTCGTGTATTGGAGGAAATTCGGCTTCGACGAGTTGAGGTCGGGGAACATCGCGTTATGGAACCCGCACGTATTCAGCGGCGTGCCCTTCATGGGGGGGTTTCAAGCGGCGCTCTTTTATCCGCTCAATTTGATCTACCTGGTGTTACCGCTTCGCACCGCGATCAATTCCGAGATCCTGATTCACGTCCTCCTGCTGGGGATTTTCACCGCGCTATGGCTCAAGCGCTACCAACTTCATCCGATGGCGGTGCTGCTGGCGTGCGCGATGACGATGTTCAGCGGGCCGTTCTTTTATCACATCTATCCCGGACATCTAGCGACCATCGATTCTCTGGCCTGGACTCCACTAATTCTTCTCAGCATCGAGGAACTGACTGAGGAGCCGACCGCGAGTTGGATCCTGGTGGGGATTTTTGCGATTTCGATGCAGCTTCTCGCCGGCCATCCTCAAACCTTTTTCAACACGATCGTGACCGGCGGAATCTATGGAACGATGCGGCTCTGCCGCGCATCGCATCGCACCCAAACCATCCTCGCGCTCGCGATGGTGGGAATCGGAGCGCTCGCGATAACGACAGTGCAGGTCTGGACCGGACTGAATGCCTCGGGCGAGGGCACGCGCCAGGGTGGAGTTCCCTTCGCGTTCGCCGCGATGTTCTCGTTTCCTCCGGAAAATTTCCTGACTGCGCTGGTTCCCGGCTTGTTCGGGAACATGACCGATTTCACATATTGGGGCCGCTGTTATTTGTGGGAAATGTCGGCGTTTGTAGGCCTGACCGGCTTGATAACGGCGATTTTCGGGGCGACCTCGAAGTTTCCCGACCGAAACACCTGCCTTGCCATGGTGTTTCTCCTCACGCTTCTGGCGTTGGCCAATCATACCTTGCTATTTCCGATCCTCTTTCGGTTCGTGCCGGGTTTCGATCACTTTCGCTCTCATTCGAAATTTTTGGCCCTGGCAGTGCCGTTCATCGCAGTCCTGACGGCTCACGGAATGCATCGGCTGTTGACCTCGCCGAGCGGTGCCAAAAGGGCAGCGATGCTGGTTGCCGTTGCGGCCTTAATCGCGGCGTTAGCCGGACTCGGTTTGTGGCATTCGCAAGACTACGCATTGCTCCAGTCCGGATGGGATCGGGTCATGGAGAATATCGCAGCCACCGGCGAATCGTATCTTGGGGTGGACAACTACTCCGCGCCCGATTTCACTGCGAGCGCGGCATCTTACGCCGGGACGCAATGCATGGTGAGTGCGGTGGTTCTGCTCGCGATAGCGTTGCTGCTGTACGGACGATCATTTCATCGAGTCGCCGCGTACGCACTCGTGATCCTGGGAATCGGTGAGATGCTTTGGTTCGCGAATTCCACCATCACATCATTTTCGCTGGCCGATACCGTTGCGACCTCGGTGCGCGAGTTTATCGAGGAGAAGCCGGGTGACTACCGGATTCTGGAACTTCCATTTAATTTCAACGACGCGATTGCTATCGGCGCTAACGACGTATGGGGCTACGATCCGATGGTCCTGCAGCGATATGCACAGCTAATGACCTACTCTCAAGGTGGCGACCCCGACGACGCAAGCATGTATGTTACGTTCCATCGCAAGAGTCAGTCTGCTGCGCCTGATGCGCACCAGATACCTATTTCGCAACCGGATCCCAACCGAGGAGTTGGATGGAGCACTCCCGCATCTTCTTCTCATCGGCAAATGGGAGCGGCAAACGAACCGAGATAATATCCTTAGCTCGCTCGATTCGACGGAATTTGATCCGGAGCAAACTACAGTTCTGGAAACCGATCCTGATCCGGCGCCTGTGTACGCGGAAGCTTCGCCGGGCACGGCTCAGATCGTCCACAGCGACAGCGACTCCTTGACGATTTCGGCGCATCTCACGCGGCCCAGCCTGCTGCTGGTGACGGACTGCTACAGCCGCTACTGGCGCGCGGTGGCAGAAGCGGGAAGCGCGCAAGAACAGTATACCGTGCTTCCTGCGGACTATACTTTGATGGCGGTACCGCTTACGGCGGGCGAGCATTCGTTTCGTCTCGAGTACGCTCCGCCCGGATTTTTAATCGGGCGTTGGATATCGCTTGCCAGTCTGGTGTTCTACCTTCTGGCGGTTGCGTTATTAATCAGGCGGTCTCGAAATGCGTCTTCTATATCGCGATCCGATTTTCACGAGCATGAATCGCGATGAGGCGGCACGACTTTTACCAGATCGGGCTTGTTCAAGCTGATGGAAAGCTCGAAAGAATCCGCAAACGAAGTAATCCACATCGACTCGGGCCGCACCAAAGAGGTGAGCTTCTTTTCCAACTGATCAAGATAATTTCTGTCCGCCGCGGTAACGAGAAAGACTAAGTCACCCGTCGGTCCGAGCGAGACACTGACCTTGAAATCGCGCGAGTAGGGATCGGTCGGAGGCACCGAGGCCGCCCCATTCAAACCTCCCCACAATTTAGCATCGATTCCGTCGAAAGGTTGTGAAGCAGGGACGCAAGAGACCGCATACGAGAGCGCGTTGTTCACCCTTGACTCCAGGCTCTTGAGCATCCTTGCTTCTAACTCGTCACGCGGAAGCTTGAAGGGGGCTATCAATATGTTCGGCACAGGATAGAAGTTGACGTTGCCAACTTTGGAGGCGGTGAGTCCGAGTGCGCTCAACATGCTCTCCACGCCATTGAGAAAGTCTATGTCCGACCGGAGCCATGGCTGCAGCGGACCATTTTCCGCGCGGTACTGCCACACCCAAGGGCTCACGATGATCGCGGTAACATTTGAGTTGGCCAGAAATTCCAACTCATCGGACTGACGCAAGGTGGTCCATTTGGGTCTCCATTGCCTCATCCAATCCTGATCAGGTCCCGCATTCCCTTCCGCCATTCGAAAATACATGTTGGACTGGGCCTGCCACAGCATCGAATCGCCGAAGTCGCCGGGCGGCAATGCCCAGACGACATCGCCGGGTTTGACATATTGGCGATAGATGTCGCGGCTGAAAAATTCCGGCGAATCAGCGGAACGGGTCCAGTAGCTGCCACGGAAATTCGGAAGAAGACATGCTACCGCCAAAACTACGAAGGACGCAGCTACGAATGGATTCATGGTGGTATCGATCCATATGGCTGCTATGACCGCCAGGATCAGAAACGCGAATGCTATCAACCGGCAAGGAAGTGCCGAGGACATCAAAGGTAACTTCTCGATCAGTTTCCATGGAAGCCAAATGCCTCTGACTGCTGATATTTGCAGTGCCGGCCCCAGCGCGAAGATGCAGAAAATAAATAGGCAGATTACGAGCATTCTCGCTGAACGCGATCGCCACCTGGATATTCCGAACCATAGTGCCAAGCCGGTTAGTGGCCAGCCAAAGAAGGCGGAATCCTCAAACACGTTTCCACCCCACTGGCGGCTAAAGGTCTCAAACCAGGAAAACATTCCGACCAGATTGACCGGGGTGGGAACCACGAAATTCACCAGGTCTTGTGAGAAGGCCACACTTGACCAGGCCGCCTGATGCGGAAACCCATACGCGAACATGCAGTACTCGTAGGGAATCAAAAGTGCCGCCGCCAGCGCATAGCTCAGTGCAATTAGCGGAATCAGCGAGAGAATGCGGCTGCGAGTCTCCGAATCGAAGACCAGCCACGCCACGACCACTGCGACTATTCCGAGGAACGTCAGCGTAGCCATTTGTTCGATCGAAAGCAGGAATTGCGTCAACAGCAGCGCCACCATCGATGCGCTAAATCTGTTAGGAGAAATCTCGTTACGCAGCCTCTGCAGCACCACCAGAACGATCAGAGGGATAGGAAAGATCAGAGTTTCAACCAGATGCCCGCGCAACTCGGCCAGCATGTAGGTTGAGAATCCAAATATGTAGCCGCCCAGAAATGCCGGCCAGTATCGCCGCGTGAGGTAGTAACACAATCGAAAAGACGCCCATGCGGCCAATGGAGGTGATAGCAGGCAGAGAATGTTATACGCCGTAACAGGGCCCCAGATCGCGGTTATTGGCGATGCAACCAGGGCCGCCAGCGGCAGGCAGGTAGTCCAGGTCACATTGATGCCTTCCGGGGCGAAAATCTCGGTCGTGAAAAAAGGATTGAGATGATGCCAAATAGCGTACGGCCACCACTGCAAAAACCAAATGTAGATGGTTGGGTCGGTTCCTACTCCGACTATTCGGGTGGAAAAGTGATTCCATAGTAGACGCGAAAAGAACACTGCCGATATCAGTAGATACGCGGCAAAAGTCGCGACCTCGGAACCCCTTTTCATTGATCGACTTCCCTCGCTTGAGCCGTTCAATATCGCAGTGACGATTCTATTGCTATAAAACTGAGCGGTCGTCGATAAGTTTATCAACGCAGCCTGGGTTTTATTGGATAATGTCGAACCACATGGACAGGCCCGAGTGCAGCACTCAGCGAGCGATACCTCGTTCCGTCATTGCGGCCTTCTTTACGCTTCTGCTGGTCGTATTTTGGGCGGTTACGAGGGTCGAATTGCTCCCCGATGGGGCGTGGCGAATCACTTCGCCCCACGTGATTGCGGGCGACGAGCCGCACCATCTCCTGGTCTTAAACAGTATTCTTTTCGATCACGACCTTGAACTTCAGGATGACTACGAACGCGCGAATGTCGGCCAGGATGCAGGAGGGGTTCCGCTCCCCGACCATCATACAATCCTGGTCAATCGACGCACGGGCGCACATGGCATCTGGATCGACGACCACTGGGATCCTGATTTCACGCCAGGTCCCGATGTGTACGAAGTTTCTTCGCATCCCGTGGCCTATCCTGCACTGCTCGCTGCCTTTCTTTTCCCGTTTCATCCGAAAATGGAAGATGTTCAACGCGATGCCAGCCTGGTCATGGTAGTGATCTGTTGGTTAGGGGCGATATTCACTTTTCTCCTTGCCCGAAAAGTTGGAATGGAGCGCGGTTATGCATTGCTCGCGACGGCACTTTTGGCGCTGGCGAGCCCGTGGCTGGCATACGCCCGATCATTCTTCGTGGAGCCCGTCATCGGTCTCACGGCCATTATCGCTCTGTATGCACTCGAGGGAGAGCGTCCGCTGTTGGCGGGAGGCGCGGCTGCGGCCGCGGCGATTTTCAAGCCGCCGTTCGCGCTGATTGGTGGAGGCTTCTTAATCGATCGAATTCAGCGCAAGCGTTGGCGGGATCTGATCCAGATTATCTCGGTGCTTAGCCTCTGCGCCTTAGCCTTGATGACTTTTAATTATTGGCTGGCGCGTACCCCGATCATTTCGGGCAATGTTGGCGGAGTTTTTTCACTACATTCGAATACGGCGCCTGACCCTTCTCCACTTCGCCATAGTCTAATCGGAGGCTCCCACGGGTTGTTCGTTTGGGCGCCTTGGACCATATTTGCAATCTTTCCTATCGCCTTGGCCTTGTTTTCGGTGAATAGGTCGCCCGGGTTTTTGCACGAGATGTCATTACCCATCGCCATGCAGGTTGTGATCGTGACGGCTTCCAATTTTGGATCGGGCGCCTGCTATGGCCCGCGCTACTGGGTGCCTTACTTACCCTGGATGGCAGTTGCCGCGGTCCATTTTTTTCGATCTACAGGGCGGATTTGGAAGGTGGCTTTGCTGCTGCTCGTAGCAGTGAGTATCCCGATCTCAATCGCAGGAGCCCTTAGGTACCCTCAGATGTTCTCCCGGCCTCCATGGTTTCTATGGCATGTGCAAAGACTTCAGGGATAAACCCTTTGCTTCCATCTGATGGCCCTCGACCTACGCTCGGAAGGGGGAGAATGCGCGAGCACGAGACGAACCAGAGGCAGAACCGGACCGACCGATCAGCGGCAACTTCGGAGGAGTTGCGTGCGTCTGCGGATCTGCCATCTTCGTGGCGGACATTTTCCAATATCCACGATCGAATCAAGGCCTCGCTGAGCGCTCATCCACGGTTGGTCTCGGTTGGCCTAGCACTCGGCGCACTGCTCTTGTTCGCAGCTTATGTGCGCCTCTCGCTACTTAACCCTAAAAATTCCGACGATGCGGTCGTCGTGTTGCAAGCACAAGACATCCTTCACGGTAATGTATTGCTGCATGGGTGGGTGAACGCGCCCGATTCGTTCATTTCAATATTCCTGCCCCTGTATGTGCTAGGCGGCCTTCTGACGCCCCATATGGCGATTCTGATGTATGCCGTACCGGCCATCACGTATGTGGCTATCGTTGCCTTCTGCGCTGCAATCACGTGGACCGGGGCCAAGTCGGAACATCGCTTCGTCAGCACGTTGTTCGTAACGATTGTTATCGCCACGTTGCCTGCCGTTGGTGCGTTGCCTTCTCCCTTCCCCGACTTGGGTCCACCGATTCAAACCGGCGGTGATCACAAAACGACAATTCTGTTTTTACTCACGGCGTTTTACCTGCTGTCGACCCGCCACAACCTTTGGCTTGCCGCTGTGCCCCTGGTTCTGGCGGCAGTGGGGGATCCGATGGCGATATGGATCGGAATTCCCGCGGTTGGTCTGGTCGGTCTTGTACTCATCGACCGGGGACAGACGCGCTACGGCCTCAAGTTACTGTTATTGGCGGCAGCCTCTCTTCTGATCGCGAAGCTGATTGTCGCAGCGATCCCGATGATGGGTGGATTCGATACGGCGCATGGTGATTTACCGAACACCTTTCTAAGGCTTGATGACCTTCCGCACAATCTCCGCCTGTTCTTCGAGTCGGTTTTGGTCTTGTTCGGCGCCGATCCGTTCGGGTTCGAAGTGGCGTCGTTCGAGACCGCAATGGTGTTTCTGCGCCTGATGGTATTGGTGTTTGTGATTTGGATGACGTGGAGGATGGTAAAGGTCGGGGCACGCGAAGCGGATACGCTGAAGTTATTATTGTTAGCTTCCCTGGTTCTAAACGTAATGGCGTTCGTTTTTTCCACCGCGCCAATTGACCTGGGATCGGCAAGGTATCTTCCTACGCTCATAATCTTTGGCCCGCTGCTTGCCGGATTGTGTTGGGATGAGGCAGGCGCCCGCGCGGCCCAGCTCTGGATCGCGATGCCGATTGTCGCGGCCGGCTTCCTGATTCCATTTGGCCGCCATATTCTTCAACCGATCCCCGAACCACCAAGCGAAGTGATCAAGTTTCTCCAGGCGAACCAGCTTAGCGAGGGCTATGGCTCGTACTGGACCGCGGACATTCTCACCGTGCTCTCCGACGGAAGGCTCAAGGTGCGGCAAGTTGCCATGGGGCCGGAAGGAAAACTGCTTCCGTTCGAATGGCAGTCGTCGCGCCAATGGTATGAGATGAAGGATGCCAGATTCCTCATCTTCAAGGATGACGCTTACGGCGTAAACTCCACTACTGCCGTTGCCACGTGGGGCCTCCCAAACGACCGCACCGAGATAGACGGCTACACGATACTAAGCTGGAAAACGCCCCTTCATTTGGCGCAAGGAGTCGCGATCCCACATCGAGTGCGTTACAGTCCATGAAGATAAAGTATCAGAGCGGACCAGGGTTTCATGGCGAGCAATTGATATTGCCCGCCGATTGGAGAGCTTTTCAGCAGAGCTTCCAACGCATAGAAACCATGGAGTTCAGGAGAACATCCGAAGGTACAGCCGGATAGTCACTTACTTGCCCCCTTTCGAACGAAGTTTCCTTTTGCATCAGACTGTGGCCGTTGTGAATTATTGGTCACAAGGAGGGCTTTGCTTAAGCTTGCTCACAAGTTTTAGCAATTCCGTCCTGGTCAAACTAATCATAAGCAAGAAAGTATCTTGATCTCCCGTCCGCACTAACCGTATCTGGAGTGTCTCTGGCGGAATCGAGGAATTAAGCAGTTCTGCTTGCAACCCAGCAAGGTGTTTTTGTGAGGCGGCGAGGTAAAAAACGATCGTGCCAGCCGGTGCCCGCCCGACAGCAACCCGAGAATTGCACGAATAAGGACCGCTAGACATGCCCGCCGCGGCCGCGTTTATTCTGCGCGACAGGTCAACATCGATTTCCTTTGAGGGCTGTGGTTCAGGGACACAACGAGCCACGTATGATAACGCATTGTCCACCATTGACTCCAGGGAACTGGCTATGCGCGATTCTACCTCGCTTTGCGGCAATGCGAAGGGCGCCGTCACCCAGTCAGGAACCCGATAGAAGTCGACACCGCCGACTTCGAAACCTGTAACTCCAAGCGTCTGCATCCGGCTCGCGACTGATCTTTCGAAATCCACGTCCCGTTTGAGGACCGGCTGCGATGGCCCCAGCAAAGAGATGTAGATCCACCGCCACGGATTCACAACAACCGCTGTCACATGCGCGTCGGTCAGGAATTCCAGACGCTCACACGTGTCGCCGTCCCAACTTGGCTGCCACACCCCAGACCAATTTGTAGGTCCGAGCCAGCCATCGGCCATTCGAAAATACATGTTGGTCTGCGCCTGCCACAGCATTGAATCGCCGGAGTCAGCGGAAGGCATGGCGTGAATAACGTCATTCGGCTGTAGATATTTTGGATAGATGTCATCCTCGAAAAATGCAGGTAAAGCGACCGGTCTGACCCAATAGTTTCTATCCAGGTTCGGAAGCAGGCAGACGACCCCCGATAGCGCCAGTATGATGGCACTAGCTGATGGAGGCACCATGGCCAGAAATAGTGCTGTGATGACTGCCAACGCCAGGAAAGAGAAAAGAACAAAACGGCATGGGAGTGCTGCCGCGAGCAGCGGCGCTTTCACGAACAGCTTCCAGGGAAGCCAGATTGTTTCGACGCCGCCGATGTGCAGGACTTCCCCCATCGAAAAGATGCAAAACAGTGTGAAGGTAATCATTAGTAGCCGTCCAGCGGGTGTCCTCCAGGCGGATACACCGTACCAGATTGCTAAAATAATCAGCGGCCAACTGAGATACGCGTTGCTTTCAAAAATATTTGCAGTGAAATCTTTGCTAAGAGTCCCGAACCGGAAGAGATTTCCAACCAAACTGACAGGGGTCGGAACCACAAAGTTCAACAAGTCGGTCGAGAACATTTTGCTTGGCCAGATCGCCCCATGGGGAAATCCATAGGCGAACATGCAATAGAGGTACGGACTCGCCAGAACCGCAAGCAGTACATAGCCGGCGACGATTTCCGGAATTATCGCAACCAGGCGCTTTTTCGTGCCCGTTTCAAAGACGAGGAAAGCAACCGCCAGCGTTAGGGCACCGAAAAATGTCAAGGTCGCCGCTACCTCGACGGAGACCAGGAATTCGCTCAACACCAACCCAGCTAAACCTAAAACGAAGGTGGACCTTGAAATTTCGCCATGGACGCGACGGAGAACCAGCCACACAATGAGCGGAAGCGGAAAGACGACAATTAGATGCAAATGGGCTCGCAGTTCAGCGAGCATGTAAGTTGAAAATCCGAAGACATAGCCGCCTAACAAACTAGGCCAGTAGCTTCGCGTAATGTAATGGCACAACCGAAAGGTTGCCCAAGCAGCCAGTATCGGCGACAGAAGACACAAGATATTATACGACGCCACGGCGCCGCAGAGCTCCGTGATGGGTGCTCCTATAAGCGCGGGCAAGGGGATGCTTCCTGCCCAACTCAGATTGGCTCCGGTGGGCACCATAACTTTGTACGAAAAGAACGGGTTCAGATGATGTCTGATCGCGTACGGCCACCCGCTGAAGCACCAGATGGACAAGGTTGGATCGGCGCTGACACCTACTATTCGGGTCGAGAAGTTATTCCACAGAGACGATGCGAAGAACGTCGCTGATATGACGAGGTACGTCGCCAGCGCAGCGAAGTTGGAACCTTTCCTCATCGATCTGCTGATAGGTGTGCGCCGGGTTCGACCGCAAGATGAGAGAAAAATTCCGGCTGAGGTCTTCGGTTCAACGATCGCTACTGCTTCATCGCGAGCAATTGATATTGCCCGCCGATCGGCAATTTGGATAGCGGGGCCTCGAGGCTCCGCAGCCACCGCAGAGCATGCGGAAAGATGAACGAATATTCGATGCTCAAGACGCGAAAGCCGGCCTCCTCGAGCAGACGACGCCCTTGCGACGCAGTCAAAGTGATTGCGTCCTTATCGAAAGGAATGCGGCTCATCACATAGCGAGTTCCAGGGTTCCAGGGATTGTTCTCCCATAGCGCGAAGATCCCTCCCGGCCGAAGACAGTCGCTCACGTATTTCGCGGCCGATGGTCTCATCGCGGGATCGACGTGATGGAAAACTCCATTGCAGAAGGCGAGATCGATGCGAGCATCCGGCTGATACTCCGAGGGGCGCGCAAAACTTACCGCGCGACGAGTTGATGGATCTGCGCGCCATCTCGAGGGACTTTTCCGATACGTCAAGTCCCAGCACGGACCTCGCACCGGCGATCTCGAGCAGTAGCGGGAGGTTCGAGCCCGTGCCACATCCAAACTCCATCGCGCGGTCTGGACGGAAATGCAATCGATCGAGGTTTTTTCGCAGGATTTCAACCCGGCCGCGTGCGAAGAAGTCGCGATCCTCCCCGGTGGCGGAGAGTCCCATCGCGAGCGCGTGGTCATACGACATCGCGAACTCGTCAAATTTGTTTGCTGTATGTGGATCGCTGCCGGCCATCTGAGGTGCAGTTCAAAATACTGAACCGGACGGCCGGGAGAAAGCTTCGGGGCACTCGGCAGCCGAATTCGCTATCGTTCTATATCAAGACGCTTCACCCACCGAACCCAAATCGGGCCCTTTTGTTACTTGTTGGACCGGCCCAATCCATATACCGATTTATGGGCCATAAGGGTGCAACGGGAGCAAAGATTGTGGATTCCTGTGGTGTCTCGAACGAAACATTATGAAGAGTTTCCCAACAAATTCGTGGATTATTGGTCCAGCGCAACCGGAACGCTTTTTGCTCCAATACGAAGGTCGGTCTCACTGACTAAACGGGGATCAGTGCACACTCGGCATTTCCATGCGCATCATTCGCAGGAACTGCATCAAACTTAGGATTAGATGACCAAAGCGGTCTTACCGAACTCGATGAGCCTGATCGGCAAGATCCTGGCCGTGCTCGTAGTCGCGAGCGCGCTCGGCTTGTCCGCGATGGTCTTTTCTACCGCAGCCGGCCACGCCGACGACGGCGTGATGATTACCGGCAATCATCCGCTCGAGGCTGAGAGCTTCCGTCAAATCGGCGCGGCGAATTCCGATATGGCCTTGCACATGGAGATTCGCTTCGCGTTGCGCGACCGCAAGGCGCTCGAAACATTGCTCGCGCAGCAGCAGAATCCAGCTTCGCCGGATTATCACAACTGGCTCGCCACCGGTGAGTTTGCGAAGCGCTTCGGTCCTTCGTCGAATCAAGTGAAGGCGCTTTCGGATTGGCTCACCGCAGAGGGATTTACCGTCACGCACCGCTCCGCCAATTCAATCGAATTCACCGGAGCGGTCGCGCAAGCAGAGCGCACTTTGGCGGTGCGGATCGCAAAATTCGGCGATGGAAGCGTTTACGCAAACACCTCCGACCCGGTATTTCCAAAGCGCTTTGCCGGACTTATCGGCAGCGTGCGAGGCTTGGACAACATGCTCCATGCCGTCGCGCTGGTGCATCGATACACGCCCGATGCGAACATAGCCGCGAAGATGGCGCGGGGTTCGCAGCCGGTCGAGTTGCCGCAGCAGCTTGCAATGGTCGAACGCGATTCAACCCGCCAGATATTCAGCGACCCCGAAGCAATCGTCGGAGGTGGGGAGGCATTCGGCCCGACCGATTTGCGAAATTTTTATGACGAGAGCGTGGGCACCGGATCCGACGGAACCGGAAACTGCGTCGCAATCGTCGACATCTCGGACTTTCTCGATGCGACCGCATCGACGTTCACCAGTCAGTTCGGACTGCCGACGATCAACTACACGCGCGTGGTGCAAGGCTCGAATCCGGGCATCATCAGTGGCGATGACGAAGAATCTGAACTGGATGTCCAGTGGGCCCACGTGACGGCGCCCGGAGCATCAATCTATTTCTATCTCGGCGGCGATCTGGTCAGCGACATCTCGACCGCGGTGCAGAACAATACCTGCGGCGCGATCAGTATCAGCTATGGATTTTGCGGCGCGTCGTCGTCCTTCATAACGCAGACGATGGATCCGATTTTCCAGCAGGCCGCCTCGCAGGGGCAAAGCGTCTTCGTATCTGCCGGAGATCAAGGCGCCGCAGGCATCGGGGCTTCGTGCGCAACCAACAATACTCGCAGCGTCAGTGAGATGTCGGCCGATCCCAATGTGACTTCGGTCGGCGGAACACAGTTCACTCCGAATTATGTCGGCGGAACCGATCAGGGTTACGCGACAGAGGATGTCTGGAACGATGCAAGCGGCGCGACCGGCGGTGGCGCCAGCCAGATCTTCGCCAAGCCTTCATTTCAGGTCGGCCCCGGAGTTCCCAATGACGGCGCGCGTGACGTTCCGGATATCGCGGCGATTGCTAGTCCCAACTATCCGGGAGTCTTTTGGGCGGATGATGTAAACGGCAACGCCCAGATCTCATGCTGCATCGGCGGTACCAGTTTGTCGGCACCGGTGTGGGCAGGATGGGCAACGGTCATCGCGCAACAAGTCGGTAAACGGCTCGGCAACCTCGATCTGATTATCTATCCGTTGGCCAACAGCAATTACGCCACCGCCGGTTTTCATAACGTCACAACCGGTAACAACAACTTCAATGGCGTCACCGGTTACACCGCCGGTCCGGGTTACGATCAGACCACCGGATGGGGGACGATCGATTTCAACATCTTCGCCGCCTCGGTGAAGAGTTTCCTTGGGGCATCTTCATCGCCCACCCCAACCGCAACTGCTACTGCGACAGCCACAAAAACTGCGACAGCAACTGCGACGGCGACTAGAACCGCCACCGCGACGGCGACGGTCACGCGGACCGCGACGGCAACTGCGACACCCACCGCAACTGCGACGCTGACGGTGGTCCCGACCCTGCAACCGACCGCGCAACAAACCGCGACCGCTACCGCGACTCAGGTTGCTCCAACGCAAACGGCAACCGCAACTGCGACTGCCACTCCGACTGCGTCCGGGATCACCTTTATCGGGTCGAGCAGCACCACCTCCACCACGATGACGGTCCCCAGTGGAGTACAAAGTGGTGACCTGATGCTCGCATTCTATTCGTACTGGACCTATGCGACCGCGACCGCTCCGAGCGGATGGCAGTTGCTGCAGAGCTCGAAGTCGAGCATCAGCGGAGTGGAGACGGTGTGGTATCGATTCGCTACCAGCTCCGATACTCCCGGCACGACCTACGGCTGGTCATTCAACAGCACCGCATACGAAGCGGGTGGGGTGCTCGACTATCGGGGAGTTGATCCGGCGGTGGAAGACGGAGCCTGCACCAATTCGGGGAATGGCAGCGCGCCCAGCTGGTGTTCCTTCACGACCGCCTTCGGCAACGACATGTACGTGGGCTTCATCGCGACTGAAAACACCAACCTGGTTCTGCCGGGGGATCTGACCGGGCAGGTGGTCGACCAGTATCTCAACGGCTCCTACTTCGGCGTCGCTGCGGCTGACAAGATGCTCGGCTCTGCGGGAGCCGTCCCGGCCGATGTCGGTTCGATGAACAGTGGCGGATGGGAAACCGTAGCGATCGGGCTCAAACCGCTCAGTTCCGGTCCGACGCCTTCGGCAACCGCGACTATTTCGACTCCAACTGCAACTAAAACCGCGACCGTGATACCGACCGTGGCGCCGACGATCACGCCGCCGCCTCCGACCGCGACGGCAACCGCGACGCTGATTCCGCCCACGGCGACTGCGACCGCAACCGCGACCGCAGCACCAGCCTCGATCACACTAGTCGGGTCGACCAACACTACTTCCGCGACGATGACGATCCCCAGTGGAGTACAGAACGGTGACCTGATGTTGGCATTCTATTCGTACTGGACCTATGCGACCGCGACCGCCCCGAGCGGATGGCAGTTGCTGCAGAGCTCGAAGTCGAGCAGCAGTGGCGTCGAAACGGTCTGGTATCGCTTCGCCAACGGCGACACGCCGGGCGCGATCTACACCTGGTCCTTCAGCGGCACTCCGTACGAATCGGGCGGAGTGCTGGCCTATCGCGGAGTGGATCCGAATGCGCCTGAGGACGGCTTTTGCAACAACCAGGGGCGTAGCACCAGCCCGAGCCTTTGCTCCTTCACGACCTCGTACAGCAACGACCGCTATGTCGGCTTCTACACCACAGAGAACACCGGCCTGACGCTGCCCGGCGATCTGACCTCGCAAGTTTTGATGCAATATGTCTCGGGCTCCTATTTCGGCGCGGCCGCGGCTGACAAAACCCTGGGCGTCGGGGGAGTGATCCCGGCCGATGTCGGCTCGATGAACTCCGGCGGATGGGAAACGGTCGCGATCGCCTTGAAGCCGCTCAGTTCGGGCTCGACACCGACCCCGACTGCGACCGTAGCGCCGACGGTAGTGCCGACTAACACGCCGCCGCCTCCAACTGCTACCGCAACCGCGACTCAGATAGCTCCAACACAAACAGCGACCGCAACTGCGAGCTCGACTCCGGCACCGGCGGTGATCACTTTGGTCAGCTCGAATACTACGACCACGACCAGGATGACGGTTCCCAATGGCGTGCAGAATGGCGACCTGATGCTGGCCTTCTATTCCTACTGGTATTCCAGCACCGCGACCGCTCCGAGCGGATGGCAGTTGCTACAGACCTCCGCGTCGACCAGCAGCGGCATCGAGACGGTATGGTATCGCTTCGTCAACGGCGACACGCCGGGTGGGACCTTCACCTGGTCCTTCAGCGGGACGCCATACGAATCGGGCGGGATGCTGGCCTACCGTGGGGTGGATCCGAATGCACCTCAGGATGGCGCGTGCGTCACGCAGGGACGTAGTACCGCGCCCAGCCTGTGTTCGGTCACGAGCGCCTATAGCAACGACCGATATATAGGCTTCTATGCCACCGAGAACACGGGCTTGGTGTTGCCCGGAGATTTGACTTCGGAAGTTCTCATGCAATACGTCAACGGCTCCTACTTCGGAGTAGCGGCCGGCGACAAGACGCTGCAGCTCTTCGGGATCGGTCCCGGCCGATGTCGGCTCGATGAATTCCGGCGGATGGGAGACCATCGCGATCGCGCTCAAGGCGCTCAACGCCGGCTCGGGATCAAGTCGTTAATCAGCGTCGCGCAAGGTCCAGGATACTCAGCAGAAAAGCCGACAGGATAGTTTGAAAGCCGAGGGCGGTTAGCGTTGCTCCTGGTACCACCAGCCGCATCGTCCGCGCGTACTGCAGGGTTCCGAAGTGGACAGCGCGCCACTGATTGAATGCAAGCAGAAGCAAGCTAAGCCCGATGAACAAGGCTGCGGTTGCCGCGATCAATCCTACTTCCAGCGAGACCGAAGCGAGAATCCGCCTGACATATGGATCTTCAGGCAAGATACCTTCTCGGGCAGCAAGCGCCTTGGCAAAGATTCCGAAGAAGATGGCTTGATAGCCGCATAGTATCGCGACACTACCGAATAGTAGTGTGTGAGCGTCGAACTGCACGGCGCCGATTTTTATCCCAGGCATTGCGAGCAAATACGCAACCAAACCCAGTACGATCAAAATCACACCCGGAACAAGGAACAACTGGCGGGGACTGCAGACCAGAAACAGCCGCAACGTGCGCCATCCGTCGCGAAAAGTCCGCAGATGAGGTGCGCGCGTTCGCCCGTCGGGATAGAGCGTAATCGGCACCTCCGCGATCCGCGCTCCGAACAGGCAGGATTTGAGGATCATTTCGGTTGCGAATTCCATTCCCGTGCAGCGTTGCGCCAGACTTTCAAAGTGAGACTTTGAGAAACCGCGCAGACCGCAATAAACGTCATGGATCTCGGAATTGAACCATCGCTTCGCCACTAGCGAAAAGAATGGATTCCCGAAGCGCTCATGCAGCATCGGCATCGCGCCGGGAACGATAGTGCCGCCACCCGACTTCAGGCGGCATCCCTGCACCAGGTCGAAGCCTTCCCGCAGCTTAGCGAGGAACATCGGGATCGTTTCGAAATCGTAACTACCGTCGGCATCGCCCATGATGACGAACTTTCCGCGCGCGGCGTTGATTCCTCCGATGAGTGCGTTGCCGTAGCCGCGGGCGGCAACTCGGATCACTCTGGCGCCCATCCGCGTAGCAATTTCTGGCGAATCGTCGGAGCTGCCATTATCCGCCACCACGACCTCGCCGTCGATGTGATTATCGCGAATCGCGCGCTGCGCCTTTTCGACGCATCCGGCCAGCGTCTGCGCCTCATTCAGGCAGGGGATCACCACACTCAGTTCAACTTCGGGTCGATGATTCACAGCGCTATCGCTTCGGTCGGAAACTTCTGACGGGAGAGTATTATCAATAGCAATAGGCGATGTCATCTGGTTTTTCCGTGGGGCATGTGCGGTACGAATTCCGCGATTCAGAGCTGAGCAAACCTGCTCCTGACATGATAGCAGTAGATCGCGAGTCGGTTTGCGAGATCGTCGGAGCGCATCCCGGATTTTTGCAGTGTTCAGGTTTGTAGAAGGGAACGTGAAAGGGATGAGACAGATCAATAGCATCCTTCAATTCATCGTCGGCCTTCCCGGCAGACTCTTTGGCGCCATCTTTAATAGCGAATCCGATTGGATTAGATACGGGATTCCAGCCGTGGTATTGACGGCCATCTTCTTCGTCGCGATGCGATTCGAGGGGCCCGCCACTGAATCCCCCTCCGCTCAGCCGAATGCCGACCTAAGAAAAACCATTCGACCGAAACCGAACGTCTTTTCCGCGGCTCCAATGCCTGCCGGAAATCTTCCCGAAAAACCAGACAACAACCCGCCCGCGATGCCGGCTCCCGAACCCGCAAATGAAGTCGCCGCGCAACCAGCTGGCGCATCGGCCGCATCGGGGAGCTTTGGGCAACTACAGACCGGAGGTTCGAGCCCGGAAGAAATCGCTGGAAGACAAGCATTGTGCAACGCCGTTCGAATTATCTCCAAGAGAGCTTCGATGCATCGGGGACAGATAGTTATTGGCATGGCGATTCAAAGCTATCAGGGACCCGGCGGAGCAGAGGCCGCGAAACCAGCAGTAATGAAGGCCCTTTCAGAATACAAAAGCGGAGCTTGGAGCGACGAACAGTGTCCGTCACCGCTTGGCACGACGCCTCTGCCTAGAGGCACCATCGCGGGCGTGATGCGTTAATGCGGGCGTGAAAGAGGATCAGGAAAAAGGAAGAAAAAGGGTCCCAGCGACGGGACCCTTTTTAACCCAATTCCTGGAACTAGTCTAATTCAGGTTGGTGCCCGCGCCCTTGAGGTCGAAAATTCCGATATCGGTGTTGAAGTTGGCGCCGAAGCCGATCTCGCCCCCACCGAGCGCACTCGCGAATCCGCCAGTCGATCCTTCGATCGAGAAACCGCCGGAGTAGAGCGCCACACCACCGCCGATCCCGTTGCATCCTGCGCCGCTGGTGTTGAAGTTCATGGTGTTCCCCGGGGAGGTGGTGATATCAAGAACGCCGGTGGCGAAAAAGCATTCCTTACCGACAGTGTTTCCGTTGTTGTACGGATGGCTTGTGTCAATGTTCAACCAGAAGGTAACGTTTCCCTCAAATATCGGTCCCACTCCATCCGTGACCGTTCCGGTGGCTACGACGCACTGACAGGTATCGCCGACGTTACAAGCCAAACCGACCGACCCGCACGCGGTTATTTCGTTAGCGGTGAAATTCATGCTAGTCGAACCCGCAACAGAAAACTCCTGAACCGTGGGCAGTGTTGTAACCGCCGGCGCATTTGCAGGATCTGCCCCTTGCGGGACGCCCCACAAAATCGCACTTTGCTGGCTGCCGCTGAGCCGACGCATTCCGTCGCGGCCAGACTGCGCATTTGCAGTTACGGTTAACATCAACGCTAAAGCAAGACCCAAAAGGCCGACCCCAGCTCGCGGTAGATTCCGCCAACGCTTGAGCATATCTAAATCTCCTCTCATTTCTTTTTTAGTTACTTAGACCGGATGAAGATCCGGTAGGACAGTTACAGATACCGGTGCCGCTACCGTTGCCCACCAAGGCCGTACACTGTTCGATCAAATAAGCGTGGTTCGCAAGATCTCCTTCGGGGTTAGCTGCGCTGGAGTTATTGAAGAGCGGCAGCTCGACCACATTTGACGGACCAGCGGTACCAATTTGTTCCGCTTGGGTGATGCTTCCAAACAGCGGCCCATTGACGTTGTATCCTGTTGATGGATCGCATCCACCATTGCAGGCTGGGCTGGTTTTGTCGGGAAAACCAAACGATGTGCATTTGGCGTTGTTGATGGGGGCCGATTGTATTGCGATCATCCCGTCGCCGGTGGGGCTGAATGCAGACCCCCAGTTACTGAGGAGATTGGCCTGAAACGAGAAGGTGAGCAAACCGACCGGAGTAATGGGGCAACCGCAACACGCGCCCATTTCCTCGTCATCATCGAACACGTAAATCATTGCGCACTCATTGACTACCGGTCCTAAAGAAAAATTGGCATTTCCAACCGGATTCTCGATGCGCAAGATAGCATCGCCGGTACCCGTTTCCGGGTCGGTCGGATCGCTGCTTATGGACCCGTCAAAGAGGGCCCCCGCGCTAGAAGTTAAAATCCCGCTTGGATTAGTTTCGTAGCTGCCGAAAAGCGCTTGGTCGCCAGGTCCCATTGCGCGGCCCGGCATTGGCGTTAATGCCAGAAACGCCGCCCCCGCCACCAACGCAAGTGCGCCCCTCGCTAGCCATTTAGGCTTTTTAAGGCTGGTGCTCACGCGATTCCTCCTGTCCTTTTGTCCGCAGAGTCTTTCTCCTCCCATAGTGATCGCCACGGCTCGGCGCCACACCATTGCTTTCTATGAAACAACTTTGCTGTGTCCCTCCTTTTTGCACTTCGCTCCGACCCTGATCTTCGCCGAGGATGTGGCGATCGGCTATCTCCTGCCAACTCGTCCTGGTCCCGCCATTGATCGGATGCTTCGATCGGGCAAACGTTTCCTCCGGTCGAGGAACCCGAGGCCGATGCATCCTGTCTGCCCCCGCAGATTGGGCTGAACCAGGTTTCAAGGAACGGTGAGGTGGTTTTCTGGCGGTTTCCTTAAGGCCATTGGACGGCAACGATGTTCCGTCGCCGCCAAGAAATCCCGTATCGATTCCTGATAGGCTTGCTAATTTGGCTACATAGATGTAGGTCGCATGTGCCATGGACCGCGCCTTAATCCATCGGTAAACCTGACTTCGGCTTACACCCAACGAGTCTGCGACCTTTTGTGCCCCACCCAATATTCGCACAGCGGCTGCGACCACATTAGCCTCTGTCCACCCTCCCTCGTTCATATGCCGCCTCTAACGGTAAGAAAGCGTCAATTTGAGGTGTTTCAATTGCATACCCGCACCAAGAGCAGAGGCTCTCACGGATACAGATGTATCGCGCTTTGTTGCGCTTATGTCAAACGGAGAGATTAAAAATGCTCGGATTATACGCATTATGCTCACATTGATCGGGATAAGCGGCCATTTGTTCCTTCTGCGCAGCCTTTCCGCCATAGAGGCAACGCCCTCAGGCGCACTGCAGGTCTCGGCACAGGCCGCTGCAGCACTGAGCCGACGCGCTGCACATCAAGCCGCTGGGGATGCAACTAAATGCGTATGCTGAGGTTGGCGCCAGTACCGTGCTGACCAAAGGGGCGACCACTCCGGCGGCTGCCGCGATGATCGCTGCTTTCTTGAGCAATTGCCGCTTAGAGAGGTCGACCGCCGTTTCCGATACAGAGGCTTCCAACAAGCGGCGTCGGCGCAGGCGGTCGATTCCTACCGCCACCAGGCGCTCGGAGTCGGATGGCGCGAGGCTCGGGAAGAGATGGCTCGCGATCGACGTCACCGAGCGGCTGCCATTACAATGGCGCCAAATCGCGGCCGCGCTTTCGTTGAGGCAGTGAGCGCGATTGTTGTTCACGTCGAAGACCAACAACTCGCCTGCGACTTCCTCGGTCAGTAGGTTCTTGCTTCTCGCCTTCGGACATTCCAGCGCGGTCTTCGTCTTGTCTGCCATCCTGTTTACCCTTTTCGGTCGACGTTTCGAAACTCAGGACCGACGGTGCGATGCTCGGATCCGCGCTCGAGGGTCTCAAGAAGTTGTGGTGCCAGCTCGGAAGCTTCGCCTCGCGTACCTTTCAATATCAGAGCTTTTGCGAGTGCATTTCGAAGCGTTGTCATGACGCGTTGGGGCTCGCGCCGTGCGGCGATGCAATGAGCGAGCAGCGCCAACGCGCCCTGGCCCGAGGTGAGCTTTCGCGGCCGCCATCCGGATCCGACCCCGTCGCGTGTCGCCGCGTAGCGCGTCACAATGACGAGACCGATCGGCACAGATTTCTCGCCGGTTGTGGCGCCGAAGTGTTCGACATCGTAGTCGATCGCATCGAATGATCCCGGACGGCGTATCGAAAGCGGTTTGGCGAACGGATATACCATTCCCTTATCATCAAGAACAGCGTATTCGTCGGAATAGTATGTCGCGCCATGTCGGATAAGCTCCGACACCAGAGTGCTTTTGCCGCTCATACTGGTGCCCGGAATCACGAGCGCTCGTCCGCGATACTCGACCACTCCGGCATGAACGAACACGCGCCGCGGTGCCATCTCGGCGACCCTGTGTCGTATCTCCGTCTCAAGAACCTTGAGAACAGGAGCGAGTTCGCGTTTGCGAATTAAACGCTCTGCCCCATCGTAGAGGACGTTGAGCCGGTGCGGTTCACGTTCATAATCCGGCTCGCCCACCACCAGCGAATACATACGATGCACCGCGGTCGAGCGAGTCGCCTTATATCCTGGAGGAAGTACCCGCTCCAGCGAATCGGTGAACTTTGGATCGGCGAACTTCGGCTGGCTGACGCGGATGCCGATTCGTACGCCAAAACTGATGAACATCAGGGCGTCAGCCCAACCCGCGCGATCGAGGTTCTCCATCAACGCGAACTCCCGCGTGAGTGACGAGGTTCGCCGCAATAGCATCTCATCGCAGGCGCGTCTCCGGGTCGCCGAGCAGGTTCCATGTTTGACGCACATCGGGATCGCTGCTCTGGTTCTGTGCCTGACGCACCGCTTCGCCCAGCAGCGGCGGACTCGACCCGAAGAGGATCTGGTACAGCGCCTGGTCGGCCTGCAACTGTCCCGACGGCACCGTGACACCCGACGATGCCCATACCGCGACCGCACCGCCATTGGCGCTCATCAGCGCCTCCGCGACGCTCTCCACCTGCACATCGATGAAGTAGCCGCTGAGGCAGGTCATCATCGCGAAGAAGGCTGGATGTGAGGTATTGGTCAGTGTGTCCACATCGCTATCGCTCAGCCAACTGCCCGCCCAGAAGTTGATATTGCCGTGGCCGATGTAGTTGACGACATCGGGGCTCGCATCGATATCGCTGAGCAATTGCGGATCGTTGGTGTTGGTGCGTTCGAGGTTCGTCACGTTGGCGGTCGAAGGCAGCAGCGTGATCAACGTGTTGCTGGCGTCGACGAAGCCTTGCTCATCGTCGGCGCTGAGCAGGTAGTTGTTTCCGTTCTGCAAGCTGTCGTAGCTCATGATCTTGTTGATCATTGCGGTCAGACTGGGCACATCCTGCACCGCCAGCCGTCCGGTTGCCATCTGGGCCTGAGTCATGTTGGCGAAGTCGCTGAACCATCCGTCGCTCGCGGCCTGGAACTCATCGGTGTCGATGAGCTCGGTGGGGACCAAATCCTGATTGGGACCGCCGAGGAAATTGCGCGGATCGTAGGTCGCGTTGCCGACCAGCAGCACATAATGGGGCGCGTGGCTCGCGGTCTGCGTCGCCGCCAGGAAGTCGCGGATCGCCTGCGGGTCTTTCTCGCCGAAGTTGAACGCGTCGTAAACTTCCTGGATATCCACCGCGGTCGCCTGCAGCCCTTGCGACTGGCGCAACGTGATGAGCGGTTGCAATGCCGACAGGAATTGGCTCGGCGCGATCATGATTGTATCGATCGGGTTGGCGAACGGCGTCAGTTGCTCCGGCGTATGGAGCGTCAACGCATCCGGGGTCGCAACTTTATCCGCGCCGAAGGCCAGCACCGTGCGCTGGCCGCCGGTTAGCATCGTTGCGGTTGCGGTGAAGATGCTGGTGCGAGGCTCGCGACGCACCTTCACGCGCAATTCCTCCGGCGTGGCCGGATTGGTGATGTCGATCATGCGCACCTGCGCGTTGGTGAACCCGCCCACTTCCACCTGCGTGCCGCTCGGAGCACTGAACTGCAGCGCATCGCTATCGGCGCTGTAGTTATGCGCGTAGGTCAGCGTGATGTGGTCGAGGAAGCTCAGATCGGCCTGACTGCTCGCCGTCAGCGTCACCATATTGGCGCCGCTCACCACCGAAGTAGCAGGGAACGTCATGGTGACGTTGGCGGTGTCGGCGAACGTGATGGTGCCCAGCATGGTTCCATTGAGCGCGACGGTGACGTTATGCGCCCCCGCGATCGCGCCCTGCAATCCAACCTCGAGCTGCGCGTTAGCGGTGCTCGCCAGATTCGGCGCATTGATAGTCTCAACCGTCGAATCGTTCTGCGTCGTCAGCGGGATGAAGTCGCCGTAAAAGTTGATCCCGTTGGCAGCATTGGCGGCCGGCAAGTAGTTCTCGCGCTGCAGCAGCTCGACTGAGTCGAGGAACGTGCTTCCCGCACTGCTGGTGCCGCGCGTGACCGGGATCGAAATCCGATCGGTATTGGCCGTGCCGCTCACGATCCAATACACCCGCGTCGAGGTGCTCGGCGTGTCGAGTCCGGTGCCGTAGAACTCGATCGATGCGGCACGCAGCTCGACCGGCTGCTCCACGCCTTCGGCATATAGATGGAGCCGCGCAAGCGGGGCTTTCAAGCCCTTCGCGATTAGCGTCTTCAGCGGGATTTCATACCATCCGGGCTGGCTGACGGAGACCTTCACCGCGAGTTGTCCGAGCAGGTTCACCGCATTGGATACGGTCGCGGTATGCCTCACCGCTCCGACCGCACGCGGCACTCCCGCCGGGCGCTCGATCAGCGGTTGCGCGGAGGGTGGTACATTCTGGCTCTTCAGCAGCAGGCGCGAGAATTCCTTGTTGCCCGCCTTCACGCGGCTTTGGTCGCCCGTCGTCGTTATGATCGGTCCGATAAAGGTGCTCGGTCCCTTCAGATGGAGTTCTTCGACCCAGTAACGCGTGCCTGCGGCGGTCGAATCGTCCCACCATGAGTAGGCGCGATCGGTGCGTAGCGAGATGTTTGGACCGGTCAGCATTGCGGGTCCCGCGATGACGTGGGGCGAGACGAGAACCTTCTTGCCGTCCTGCTCGCGATAGATCCGATATCCGACGCTATGCGGCTCGTAGCCCGCTTGCCATTGGATATGAGTGCCGTCTTGATACCGCGTCGCTCGCAGATTGCCTGCCCGCACGACCGTGGGCGTTTGAGTTGCCGTAGGCGTTGCCGTCGCAGTGGCAGTGGTGGTGGCGGTAGCGCTGGCCGTCGCCGTAGCGGTGGCGGTTCGTGTTGCAGTGGCCGTCGCGGTTTTAGTGGGCGTTATGGTGACACTCGGCGTCGGTGTGAGGGTCGCCGTTGCGGTCCGGGTTGTGGTCGCGGTCGCGGTGGCCGTTGAGGTCTGGGTTGCGGTCGCGGTCGCCGTGGCCGTCGCCGTCAAGGTCGCGGTAGCAGTGGGAACGATGACGCCGAGTCCGAAGACGCTACGTCCGTGAGTGCCCGCGAAAATCACACCATTCTTATTTTGTTCGAGATCATAAACGGGAACATTTGGTAACCCGGGGTTGAAGGGCTGCCAGGTGTTGCCGCCATTGGAGCTGTGATAGACGCCGACATCGGTACCTGCGTAGACGCTGTTACTGCAAGGACGACCTCCGCAGCTTCCGCTGTCATCGGTGGAATCCACCAGAACCTTGAGCACGGGTACATCGGGCAAGCCGGTGGTGGCATTCAATGTCGAGCAGTTGTTACCGTCCGCTTCGGCCCAGGTGGTACCGAAGTTAACGGTCTTATAGATATGTCCGACCATCGTATCGCTGGTGAATCCGGAAAGCCCAACGTAAGCAACGCTGGAATTGTGTGGGTCCGGAGCGATGCTGGTGGCCTGAGTGGCCAGGATACCGAGGTCGTTGCAGTTCCCCATCGTCGTGTCGAGCCCGCCGGTAACCTCGGACCAAAAAGCGCCGTTAGAATTAGTGGAAGTCAGCTGTGTTTCAGCCTGGGTGGTATTGTTGATTGCGAAAGCTACGGTTCCATACAGATCGCTCATCGACAGACTCCAGAGCGGGTACCCGTTTTGTCCATCGTTGGGCCCAAATTCCAAATCCTCGACCGCGCAATCCTGCGATTCGCACGGATTGCCTTCGTAGGTGCCGTCGGAGGTCAGATCCTGGTCGGTTTGTTGGGCCCAGTGCGCCATCCCGTCGGTCGACACGTAAACCGAATGTGCCCCGAAAATCACCCGATGTGCGACACTCGGGTCGACCGCAAGAGCAGGGTAGAAGACGGGGCCTATATCTTTCACCTCGTTAAGCAACGCCTGCAGATTAGGTGTCCATTCGACATCGGAGACATTGCAGGCCGCAGGAGTGGTACTCGGGGCGCTGCACCAGGTTACTCCGCCATCGGTGGAAGACGAGATTGCCTCGTGGCTCACCTCGTCAAGCGAGAAGTCGTGGTAGACGAAATTAGGATCGAGGGTGTCATAAAACGAGAAACCGCCATCACCGGTTTCGCTGTCGGGAGTAGACCAGTTGCCGATGGTTCCGTTGAATAGCTGGGTGCCATTGTCCTGAAAGCCCGCAATCAACAGGTTGGCATTGGTCGGGTGCGGTCCGATGCCCTGGATCTGGCCGGAGTTGATGTTTTGGTTGAGAGAAATAAAGGTCGGGCTGCTGCCCTGGGACGGATTCCAGGTATACAAACCACCATCAGTGGCGGCGAGAATAAAATTGTTGACCGGGTTGACGGCGAGGCCGTGGACATCGGAATGGACTCCGCCATTGGGCGAGAGGAAGGTCCAGTTATGTCCGTAGCTGCCGGCCGAGAGGTATAGCCCTACGCCGCCGAAATATATGGTCGACGGATCGGTCGGTGCCACCAGCAGCGCCTGATCGTAAAAAGACTGGGAGAAATTGTTGTCATTGCCGCCATCGATAGTGGTTCCTTGAGCACTATACGACGGAACGGTGGGTTCATTAATGGTGCCGGGATTCCAGGTCGTGCCCGCATCGAAGCTCTCAAACATATTGAGGTACTCGGCCCCATCCGGCGCCCCAATCATCGCATAGACGGCTCCGCCGGGCGGGTTAGCCGAGGGACCAATTGGAGCGGGAACAGGGGGACCGATGCCAATACTCTGACGCCCTTGCACTCCGACCCCGCCTCGAAAATTGGCGGCAGTGAACGTCTGCCCGCCGTTATTCGAGACATAGATATTGCCGCCTATCGAGTACGATGACGCGCTGCCATCGATCGCGACATAGATATTCTGCAGATTGAACGGGTCTATTGCGATGTCATCAGCGGGGCAAGGGGCAGGCGGCGGAGTAGGGGTTATTCCGGGGGGATTCAGATCGCAACCGCCGAAAGTCGATTCCGGATACTGGAACCAGGTGTTGCCGCCGTCGGTAGAACGCCACAATCCCGCCTTGCCTGCGTCGGTTTCGAAAGTGCCCGCGTCGGCCCTGCTCGCGCTAAAGCCGTTGGTTACGCCGGCGAAGATTCGCACCTGACCGGGCGTCGTGAGTGGATCAATAGCGAGCGAGGTGAATGCGCCTCGATCAAAGGTGCCTTCGTTTCCAGGGCTTTCCGGAGTTCCGAGCGCGGTCCACGTCTGTCCTAGATTGGTGGACTTGTACAAGCCTGCACCGTATAGCGAGTCGACCGAGTTGCTGCCCTCTCCAGTGCCCACGTAAATCGTGCTGGGTACCGTGGTGGTGTCGAGCGCTATGGCCCCGATGGCTTCCGTGGGTTCATTGTCGAACACGGAGACAAAGTTCCCGCCGTTGTTGGTGCTAACCCAAAGTCCCCCGGAAGCGGCGCCCGTGACGATGAGGCCGGTGGCATCTGCGGCGACCGAGGTAAGCCGACCCGTCATCTGCATGTTGCTGCCCACCGACGTGCCGGTAAAGTTGGCCTTTTCAGACATCGGTTGGGGACCAATAAAGTTCCATGTCGAGGAAACGGCCGGGACTCCACTGATAGCTCCCTTAGCCATAGCACTTTGGCGTGCAGCCAAAGCGCGCTCTCTGAGGCGCGTCTGGGTTACGGCGCGGGTGTATCCCTGTTTCGGAACACCGAATTGGACCCCTCGGCGAGAGGCCAAGTAACGCTCGCGCTGTTGAGCCTCGAGGTAATGAGGAAGACCCTTCTCCTCAACTTGGCCATGTTCGCCGCGCTCGATTTCACTGTCGCGGTAACAGGAGAAAAGAAAAAAAAGCGACGCCAAAGCAACCAGCAGTACTTTGGCGGTTGCGCTGCGTGCAAAGCGTCCGAGACCCATTTTAAATTCGCCTCCCGCAACACGCCACTCCGGCATCATGTTGAGACACTTCGATACCGGGGATCGAGACGGTGGTGGTAATTGACAGCGTTCTTCGCAAATGAACTTCGGGTCGCGCTAATGCGAGCCTCGTTTTTCCTGGTCGTTCTCTTCCCAGTTGAGAATCGGCACCAATCTGCTGGACGACGCGTGTCGTCTCGCAGCTGAGGCTGCAAAAGACAGCACTCCCCCTTTTGAATCACTTAAGTTATTTTAGGCACCAAAACCTACCAGAGACTTTACGAGTAAGGCAAACTATTTTCTGCTGAGATTGAGTCCAACGGTGGAAATGCGACAACGCAACCGGCTACGCGCTTGGGGAAAAGCATGAATGCGACGGCCGGAATCGGCTCGGTGCAGCCCGTCATTATCAGATGGCCCGGTGGGCGAAAGGGGTTGAAGAACTTGACTAATTTGACTGGCGCCGGGAGCGTTTTGGGGAAACTACCGACCAGCCGCAGATAGCGACGATTAAAAAAGCAGCGTACACCGCGACGACCGACCATCGCCCACCAAAGCGACCGTCAGGCGCTGAAGGCTGTTCCTCCCTCACGGCAAAGAGTTCGCTAAAGCGCGACTCCGCGAAATGCTCGAGGTCCTGGTTTTCTTCGACCTCGAGATCAGAACTTTGCCGACCCGCTTCCGGTGTCGTGGTCGGTATTAAAGAAGGATTGCGAATCAATAATTTGCCGGTATTCGGCTTGCCCCATGTCCCGAGCCCAAAGCCCACGATGACCTCTGATATTCTAGGACCCGCACTGAAGGACAGATGAAGCTTGCGCCAATCATCAGTCCAGCCCAATGTGTGCACTCTGGTTTGGACGGGAAGATTCGCCGATTTGACAAAAAGTTCGGGAGGAGCGCCAGCGGAGCCAACCGTTTCAGTCTTTATATCCGCGGTAAATGAGTACCAGCCGGGCTTCAGATTATGCACGCTTTGCTGCAATGACGATTCGACCGGCTCATCATTAATGATCTCAAATTCGCCGATGTCTCCCTCCTTGCGCACCGCGTACCTGAATCCGCAACCGGGAAGCGAGCGCACGCTCCAATCCTTCGGCATCGCGCTGCCGATTGCGATGAAATTGGTGTTAACCAGCAAGTTCTGGTCGCTATTGTTCGCCGAGTTCGAGCTTCCCACATCGACCCAGAAGAGCATCGTGCCGACGATCGCGATAATTCTCATGAATGTGAAAAATCGCATCATCTTAGGACCGCGCTCATCTCCAGTCTGCTACTCCCGGTCGAGAGAGCCAGAATCGAGCATTCACCGCTGCTTCCGACAGCGGCAACGGAAGCCATAGCGGAAGGTAATACAGGAAAACGATGATCGACGATGCGACAAAAATAGTGCAAGTAAATCGCCCCGACCAATTACCTCGCCGCATCAGTGCGAGGTAACCACCCAAAATCACAATCGATGCGATCGCTCCATAGAGGTATCCGAGTCCGAGCAGGCACACCGCGAATATCGGCAGCAGGATAGCCGACTCTTCCCATCTTCGCGCGGTGCCTTGCCAACATGCGTCCAACAACCCGGCTACGGCCAGAATGCCCAGGTATAACGCGGGCATATAGCAATATAGGTAGAGTGCTCGATGCACCGGAACCCACATCGCCATATACATGAGATATCCGATAACAAAAAAACTCCAGGCTATTCCTTCGCGCTGCAGTGCCCGAATCCCGCTAAGAACAATCGCGACAAGCGCTGCCCACCAAATCGCAGGATTGCCGCCTCCCCAAAGAGCGAGATACATCCCCGTATTATCCATTGTTTGCCACATTCGGTACGGATGAAGCAGCAGTGGCCAAGTCCACCAGGGAGAATCCTGATGGCTAGGGAGAGTAGGGTAGGCCGCGTTGGCAACATACACGCGCTGATAATAATTCGTCACCGAGGAGATTCCAGTCCACCAGCCGATCAGATAGTTCGGCAGAAAGGTCAGAAAGAAAAAGAATCCGCTCACGCCGCCAACCAGCGCGACCGCACCGATGATGTAGCGAACGTTCCTTAAGCGCGGTCGCTGTGGATTCTCTCGGCCCGTGAACAAAGACGCCGGGATAGCACTGGCCACCACGAAACCTACCGTGAGCAGCCACGTGATGCCGGGTATCGCGAGCTTAGATCCTAGTTCCAGGCCGAGGAATACTCCTAGCCAAACCAGAGAGCGTCGCCGCTCGTTTAAATCACGGGACTGCATGAACTGAAACAGTGCCAGATAGGACGCGGCTGCTAGCGTGAGGTAGACAATATTGATCAGAGCAAGCCGCGAATAAGTCAGAAACAAGCCTTCGCAGAACATCAGCAAAGTCGCCAGGATGGCCGCGCGACGCGAGTAAAATATCCGTCGCGCGAGCAGATAGGTGATCGGAATCAGCGCGGTACCGATGACTGCGCTTGGGATACGGTAGCTCCACGGATGGCATCCGAACAGCCACGTGCACGCCGTGATCAGAATGATCGCGAAGGGCGGATGAACCTCAAAAAAAGCTTCGCCGCGCAGATATTTGTAGGCTTCCTCGACGTAGATGTGCTCGTCGTAAACGAAGTTATCCGGCGCACCAAGATGCCAGAAGTGAATGATCAGCGCGGCGACCGACATTACGCAGATCGCGACGGTATCGAACGTCGTCCACGGCGGTAGCGTGAGACGGTCGGACTGCGGCGGCATTTCTTCGGTCATGCGAGAAACAAACACCAACGGCGGGTTCCGGGCAAATTATCGCCAAGCTGCTGAAAAAATTGTTTTACTGGCAAGCTCCGGAAATCGGTTATATTATGCCGCCTGCGCATAAAATGCTCTATCGTCATCAAAAGCTCGAAATAATCGGCTCTCGGCCATCGCATCTTTGGGGAGTTTCGAGGGGGCTATGGGTTTTTTTTACCTCTTTGGGGTGGGGCGATTTGGTTCGAAAACGAGCCATCGCTTGTGGATATATCTCTCTACCGCGGCAATTGTCGCGATTGCGTTTATTTTTAGGACACCACGCGCGCGCGCACAGTCGGTTGCTCTCAGCGGGAATTACTCGCCTGCGGCCGCCGGTCTTTCAGCGCGAGCATCTGCTCAGCAATCGCTAAGACTGCATATCTTTTTCCAACTTCGCAATCGCGAAGATTTGTCCCAACTTCTCTCGGATCAACAGAACCCTTCCTCGCCACGATATCACCGCTGGCTGACGCCTGAGCAGTTCGATTCAAGATTTGGGCGAACGCCGGCCGAGGTGCGTGCGGTTTCGAAGTGGCTGTCAGCGCGAGGTCTTCGTGTTCTGAGCGCCTCGAATCGGAAAATTGATTTCAGCGCGACGGTGGCGCAAACGGAAGCAGCCTTTGCAACTACGATTGCTGCATCTGCCGATGGTGCCTCGTACGGTAACGTCTCAGAACCGCAAATTCCGGAGCAATTTGTCGATGTCATCGGATCGATCGAGGGTCTCGACAACCTGCGCCATTGGATGCCTATCTTACCGCGGTCAAAGACGCCCTCGAAGCAGAGCAAGGCCGCACCAGACAAACCGGCTTCCCGGCCGGCTCTAAGCGCCACGAAGGCGGTCGCTGATCGCTCCTGCGAACAGTAGCCCGGCCTTCGAGAGTGCTGAGCTTCAGCCCGCAAGACCTGTGGACGTTTTATGACGAAACACCGCCTCTGAACGGCGCGACAGATGGCAGCGGCGGCGACTGTCTCGGAATCATCGAAGATTCGGACTATCTGGACGCGTCGATAACCAGTTTTGATTCGACTTTCGGGCTTCCCAACACAACCATCACGCGAGTCTTTTCGGACACCTCGAGCCCCGGAACCAACAACGATGAAGGTGAGGCCCTGATCGACATCGAATGGGGGCATGCGACCGCTCCCGGCGCTCCGATCAACGTCTACATCGGCAATAGCGATTCCAGCTCGGTAGTCGTCGATCCGCTAACCGATTCGATTGTGAAATCGATTCACGATAACGCGTGCGGCGCGCTCAGCTTCAGCTATGTCTTCTGCGGATCGCCGAACTCCTTCTACTCGACCACTCTGGGCAATGAGTTCACCCAGGCGCAGTCGCAGGGGCAGTCGTTCTTCGCCGCCTCTGGTGATTGGGGTGCTGCCGGACTGGTAGCGGGCTCAGCGCCAAATACGTGCGCGACTTCGAGTAGCACTCAGAACGTGAGTGAAGCCTCAGCAGATCCTTATGTTACTTCGGTCGGTGGAACCGAGTTCACGCCCAACTACAACTCCAGCGGCAATGACGTGGGCCATGTGACGGAGGACGCATGGAACGATGGTGAAGGCGCAACCGGAGGCGGGCTCAGCATGGTTTTCAGCAAGCCCTCGTATCAGGATTCCGTCACTCCCAATGACGGTGTTCGCGACGTTCCCGATGTAGCTCTGGGCGCGAGCAGTGAGGCCCCGGGCTACTGGTACACGCTAGACGACCGGGGTTCACCTTTTACCACCTGTTGCATTGGAGGAACCAGTATCTCGACTCCAATATGGGCTGGCATCTCAAAATTGATCGCCGAGCTCAACGGAGGACGGCTGAGCAGCATGAATCCGATCATCTATCAGCTCGGCGCGCTGGATAATGCTTCGAGCTCGGGTCTGCGCGATGTGACGACTGGAAACAACAGCTTCAATGGGGTCACTGGATTTAATGCCGGCCCGGGCTACGACTTAACCACCGGATGGGGTTCGGCCGACATCCAGACCTTCGAAACTGCTTACCTTGCAGCCAGTTCCGCCGGCGCCACGCCAACAGCCACAGCCACTTCATCCGCGACTGCCACTGCTACGGCAACCGCCACTACAACCAGAACCGCAAGTGCTACTCCTACGGCTACTGCGACCGCCACCGTTACCGCCACTGCGACGGCGACCGTCACTGTAACCCGAACCGCAACCGCTACAGCGACAGCAACAGCTACGACAACTCCAACAGCCACCGCAACCAGAACAGCGACTGCTACCGCGACAGCTACGCCTACGGTTACTCTTACTGCGACACCGACCCTCACCGTAACGGTGACACCGACTATAACCCTAACGGCGACACCTACAGCCACCTTTACCGCAACAGCAACCGCGACACTCACTGCGACGGCGACCGCTACGGAGACTACGACCGCAACGGGAACCACCACTCCAACCGCGACTCAGACACCCACATCAGTGCGCGCAGGCGGGATGCGGGCGACGCGGTATCAGAACGGGACACGGGTGGAATGGCAGTCCGGTTATCAACCGCACAGTATCGGATTTAGAGTGTATCGCGAGGAGGGAGGCATGAAGGTCCCGGTCTCGCGCGAACTGATTGCGGGGCCGGCTTTGCTCAGCGGCTCGGGCATCTCCTTGCCCGCCGATCGCGGGTACTCATGGTGGGACGAGGCGAGCAACTCTGGCGCACGCTATTGGATCGAGGAACTCGACCTCAAGGGTACCAGTACCTTTTACGGACCGATCACCGCGACGGCGGGTGATCAGAGCAAGGTCAACGCAAGCAGCAAGGAGTACTCGCCGTTGCTGCGTGGCGTGAGTACCTCGCAAAGGCAACAGCATTTGATCATAAGGCCCGCGGCGAGCGCTGGTCCGATCGCGATGCGAGCGGTGACGCGAATGGTAAACACGTCCGGTGCAATCGACCTGATGCCGGAGCGCGCGCTCAAGCTGGGTATCAGTCAGCCCGGTTGGTATCGGATACCATTCACCACCTTGATCAAGAATGGATTGGCTACCGGAACTGGCAAGCGGCTTCATCTCTACGCTGAAGGAGTCGAGCAACCGCTGGAGCTGCGGGATGGAGCGGTCGAGTTTTACGGCACCGGGCTGGATACTCCGAGCACCGATACGCGCGTGTACTGGTTGGTGAATGGAGCGGCAAGTCAGGATCACATAGCAACCTCGAACGCCAATGGCGGCCCGAGCGCGGGCATCGACTTCCTCACCTCGGTGGAACTTGAGCAGCGCACTACCTACTTCGCGGCGGCTGGGAATCCCAGCGGAGTAGACTTCTTCGGCGATGCCGTGCCCCTGAGGTCGCAGGGCCTGATCACCACTGAGACCATCACTGCACCGAATCTATCTCGCCCCGATGGCGCACAGTTGGAGGTCGGCCTCCAAGGGGTAACCGCCGGTCCTCACAACGTAACGGTGGCACTCAATGGAGCCGCGCTCGGAACCGTCTCGCTCGCCAATCAAGGCAACGTAACGACGAGCTTCCCGGCGCCGTCGGTGATAACCGGCACCAACACGGTGACGCTGACCGCGAGCGCCAACCTCGACATCACTTTGCTCGATCACATCACACTTACCTATGAGCATAGCTACAGCGCCGACAGCGATGCGTTGCAGATGACGGCGGCGGGCGGCTCGCAAGTCGTGGTAAATGGGTTTAGCAACTCGCAGGTGCGGATGATCGATATCACGGATCCCGCACCGATGGAGCTTGCGGTTAACCTGCAACCCATAAGCGGCGGCTTCGCAGCGACGGCGACTGCGCCGGGAACGGGCGTGCGCACCATCTACGCCTTTGCGGCGGATAAGCTGGCGACACCCGCATCGATCACCTTGCACAAGCCGTCGCGGCTGACTCCGCTGGCAGGACGGGTGGATACCATCCTGATCGCGCCGGCAGACTTCATGGACGCGGTGCGGCCGCTGATAAAACTGCGCGCATCGCAAGGACTGCGCGTGTTGCCGGTCGATATCAACGAGGTGTACGACACCTTCAGCTTCGGCGAGAAAGACCCGCAGGCGATCCGCGACTTCCTTAGCTCGACGAAGAGCGCCGCGCACGCACCGCACTATGTGCTGCTGGTTGGCAATGCGACTTACGACCCGCGCAACTTCCTCGGCAATTCGCCCAATCAGGACCTGGTGCCGACCAAACTCATCAACACCGATGCGTTCCAGGCGGCCAGCGACGGATGGTTCGCCGATTTCGCCAACACGGGACAGAGTCAGATGGCGATCGGACGGCTGCCGGTCGAAGACGTTTCGGGTCTGACCAAGCTGGTCAGCAAGATCGTGAACTATGAGAAGTCGCGTCACGGCAACAACTACTTGTTGACTGCCGATGATGAGCAGGGTTTCGTCGACGCCGGCACCTCTCTCCTGAGTTTGCTGCCATCGGGCGCCACCACAATCAGCCTGACCCGCACCGATACCAACCAGGCGCAGTTGTTGAGCGACATCAACCGCGGGCCGGATATGGTCACCTACATCGGTCACGGCAACGTGAACTTCTGGGCCGGGGATTGGCTGAGCGATGAAAACGCCGCCGGCCTGACGAACGTCGACCATCCAGCGGTGTTCCTGATGATGACGTGCCTCAACGGCTACTTCATCGATCCACAACTGGACAGCCTCGCGGAATCGCTGCTGGCTTCAGATGGCGGCGCGGTCGCGGTGTGGGCGTCCTCGGGCATCACGGTGCCGTCGGGACAGGTGCAGGCCAACCAGGCGCTATATCAGTTGCTGTTCGCACAGAAGCAGGCGCCGCCGCTCGGCGAAGTGGTACGGCGGGCGCAGAACCAGAGCGACGACCCCGATGTGCGTCAAACCTGGAACCTGCTTGGCGATCCCGAGACTCGGCTGCGATGACCTGGATCGGATGGTGTTAGCGCTCAGCGGCCGTGGAAGCGGTCGCCAGCATGCGCCATCCGATGACGAAGCTCCCCACAAGCAGGAGCCACACAGGTACCAGCGTCCAGGGACTTCCCGCCCACAGGCGTCGGTTAGCGTCGAGATCGAGAACCATCGCTCCTTCGGGTGCTTGATCGATTTTGATAAGAGCCGCGTTGCGGAAGAAGGCATTGCCGACCGCAAAATTCAGGAAGCCACCAAGACGAAGCTTCACGTCGACAGGGGTGTGCTCGCGCGTGACACGAAAAACAACCTCGCGCCGGTTCCAACGAGTATTGCCCTTGACATCGAGCGAGGCAACTTCCTGATCCCCGATGCTAATAAGTGCACCGGCCCACGATTCCACCGGTACTCCATTGGTTAGAATCTCGGCGCTAGCTTCATAAAGGCCAGGGTCTAGCGTCGTCGATTGGATCCATCGCGTGTCATTGAGCTTTTCGTTACTGATTTCGACTGAGCCTTGCTCGCCATTGAATGGTGGAAGCCAGGTGAATGCGGTGGTGTCCCGATCAATCCAGCTTTCAGTCCTCCATTCGGTAGGTCGATTGTCAGTTCCTTCGGCGAAGTTACCATTTACCAGAAGGTTGTCGGCTGCGCGCCCCGGGACCGTAAGTACTAGGGTCAGCGCCACGATGACAAAACATGCCGTAATGAACGAGTTTCTGGTGGTCATGGCCTTAGTACTACATCCATTTGAGTAATCCAGATCCATTGAGCCAGATTCGATTTTCATAGCTTACCGGGTCGAGCGGTATACCCAACCACAGAGGCAGGAAATATAAGAAAGCCGCCGCCGCCGCTACGATAAGAACTATGCAGACAAATTTGCCGGCGATGCTTAAGCGCCAGCTCAAGATTCCATAAATCCCAACCATGGCCACCAGACATCCGGTTCCTATTGTCGTTCCTAACCCAAAGAGTAAGCCGGGCGCCAGCGATAAGATGAGAACAATGTGCTCTATTGGGCGGCTAGAGCCGTTCCAGCAATCGGCTAATAGGGCTGCCAGCATGAGGTACTGGAGATAGAGCGGAGCCATGTAGATGTATAGGTAGAAAGGATGTTTCGATATAGCCAAGGCGAACATGTAGCCGGCGTACCCGAAGAGCAGAAAGGTGCGCGAGAGCACCGGACGGCGAAATTCCTTTACCGCAGTGATCGCGATGGCTACGAGCGAAGTCCACCACAGGACTGGATTTCCGCCCTCCCAAATCGTGGCTATCTGTCCGAGATCGGTCCTGGTTTGCCAGTAGAGCGGGGCCCGCAACATGAAAGGCCAACTCCACCATGGCGAAACGAATCGGTTCGTCATCTCCGAGATCGAACCCAGCTGGAATATTACTTCGCGGTAGTAGTGGATAAGCGCGAAGCTTCCGCCCCACCACCCGAGATAGTAGTCGGGCATGAAGGTGGCGAGATATACGATCGAACTACCCGATATGAGTACGAGGATAGTCCCCATGATCCGGCGATACGCGATGTGAGTGCAGTGCCATTCTCGGGAGATCATGCCATAGGTCAGGAATCCGATTACGAGAAGAAACCCGATTTCGGGTATCATCAGCTTGGTCGCCAAAGCTGCTCCTGAGACGATGGCAAGGTAGAGAAGCCTTCGGCGTGCTTGAAGATGGTCCCCGGTGCGAAGAAGCAGGAACAGCAGCAAGTACGAGGTCGCCGTAAAAGTTAGATGGAATATCTCTAGCATTCCGAGGCGCGAGTGGATCAGAAACATTCCATCGCAAAGCACGAAGCTCGCGCATAGCACCGCGGCAATGCGCGAGCGAAACATTTCGCGTCCCAAAAGATAAGTTACAGGTATCAGCGCGACGCCCAGGAGGGCTCCAGGACTTCTCCACGCCCACGAATGAAAGCCCAGCAGCTTGACCGCCGACGCCATGAGCAACGGTGCCAAATTCGGATGGACGCAGGTGAATTGCTCGCCGCGCAGAAAAGCCATCGCTTGTCCGACGAATTGCAACTCATCGAAGACCGGCTCGTCCGGATAACCGAGGCGCCAAAACCGCGTGACGAGCGCGGCCATTGTCAAAATTCCGACCAGCAGCTCGTCAGTTCGATTCCATGGCAAACCAACGTCGGCGACGCCAGCGGAATCGGCGGATGGCTCAACAATCATGTGGCATTCGTGCTCGGCGAAGTTCGCGTCGCACGATCAGTATCAGCAGCGAGCGTCGGGGGGAAAGTCTTTTGACTGTGCTACGCGCGGGTCAGCAGCGATCCGATCAGTATCTCGCCATATTTGACGCCGAGCAGAACTGCCAATGGAATCGTGAGCGCCAGGACGACCAGGATGGGACCACTACTGTGTTGTGCCGAGGCTTTCTCATCGAGCGGCTGAAGGAGCCGCGTCACTCGCTCGCGCAGAAAGCCTTCCTCGGCGAGGTTCGCGGCCGAAGCCGGCGCGATAGTTTGGTTAAAGCGCAGCGAAACCACAATCGCAGCCGCGAGGTCTGCACCTGCGATGCCTCGCGCACGCGCCTCGTCGTCGCGCGCAACCTCGAGCGCTCTCTTCCACAGCTGCAAGCGCGTAAAGGCGGCCGGCGCGGGCCAAAGCAGTTCGGTTCCGAATTGAGCCAGCCAAAGCCGCAGCGGATCTCGATGCCTTGCGTGGGCGCGCTCATGCTCCAGTGCCGCGGCCAACGCATTCTTATCGAGGGAATCCGCAAATAGAGGAGTTACGACAATCCTCGGGCGCAATAGACCTACCGTCGCTACGCTCAGGCGTTCGTAGGGGATCGCAAGCGCGCGCGATGCCCGCCATGCAGCACGGCCAAAAATGAACGCGAAAGGCAATGCCGCCAACATCAAAAGCGTTGGTACGGGTTCCGCGCTGCGCGGCTCAACCAACAGCCACCCAAAGAGCAGCGCGAACGTGAATAGTGCAGGAGAGAAGGGGAGCCAGATGCGCCACCACATTTGCCGCTCAGAGAAATAGTCGGCCCGGTCGGGAAAAGATCCAACGGGCCACCATCCACAAGCCATCAAAGCACCACCGCAAAGGGCAATAGCAAGGACGGCGAATACCACTTCACGGTCCATTCTTTTTCCCCCGACGAGCAGCTACCGCGCGCTCGAGTTCATCGATGAGGGTGGTGTCCATGGATTCCATAGCTTCCACCAGCGTCGCCATCGCAGGACGAACATCTGAGGTGAGAAGCTTGCTGAGCGAGACACGAGCACGCGCGAGCTCGATCATCTTTCGATCGACTTTCGGAACATAAACGAAGGCGCCACCCTTCCGCTCGCGAGTCACCAGAGCTTTTGCATGAAGGCGATCCAGGACCTTCGCGATAGTAGTGTAGGCGAGACCGCGGACGTGGCCGACGCGCCGATGAACATCGCGCACCGAAGCGACATTCAAGTCGCACACGCTGAACAACACGGCATATTCAAGTTCGCCGCCGGGTAGACGTATCTTGTCGGTGGCCATTTAGCGCTTCGATGTGGAACGAGATTTCATTTTGGTTGATTGAGATCGGCAGCCGATACGCAGCGAGAACTCTTGTACCGCGCGGCGAGCATGTCACGAACTGGTCTACGTAAATTCGTTTTAGGTTCCTGGGCAATCTTCGCGTTCAGATCGTCCTGCAGGCGGCGCTTTTCCTGTTCGCAATCGGCCTCAGATGGATGGACCGAATGGACCTGCCATTTCGACAAGTCACTAGTCAGATCCAGGCGTAAGGTGCGCGATGTCGGCGGCATAATCAATGACCAGGCAGTCAGCGCGAACGCGGCAGTATGCTGGAGTCTCATGAAAAACCTCTCATGCGTTCGGGCGCAAATCATAGACTCCAATTGAACCGGAAACAACCCGCGGCGCTTCATTTGCACGATAAGGTCCTCTCCCGGCCTGGAACTTTCGGCCTGAAAATTCAACCTAAAAGTCGAGCGGAACGGTGACACCGCCAAGAACTGTAGTCGGAGTACCGATCTTCGGAATATTTCCGCCCGGATCTATGGTATATTGGTGGTTGAATACGTTCTGAACCTTTACGTACATGGTGCTGGCGTCCAGCCACGAAGCATTGGGGACGTGCGGGAAAGCTCGCGACCAACTCAGGTTGGTAACCCAATATGAGGGTTGAAGGTCATGATTGTCGGAGTCTTCGCCCGGAAGTCGCAGGTTATCCATAGCCATCGCGTCAGAAGTCTAGCGGAACCCTGATACCACCTACCACCATGAGTGGGGTGCCGATTTTTGGTATGTCGCCCCCGAGATCGATTATGTACTGATTGTTGAACACGTTCTGAACCTTCACATACATCGTCGCGGCGTCCAGCCACGAAGCATTGGAGGGATGCGGGATAGAGTGCGACCAACTCAGATTCGTGACCCAATACGAGGGCTGTAAGTCATGATTGTCGGAGTCTTCCCACTGCTTACCCTGATATTCTTCCTGAGCCCAGAATTCACCCAGCATCGAATCGCTGTAGCGTAGGTTTATGCTTAAAGTATCCCAGGGCACTAGAGCCAGGCGGCGTCCGACCAGCGTTGTATCAGGAGGGCTACTGGTTAAAGTGGCCTCCGATCGCAGATAGTTGGCACTGACGCTCAGCTGGGGATGATACGCGGACCACTCATACCAATTGATCCAGGGAAAGTCGTAGGTGAACTCGCCCTCATAACCGCGGATGCGCGCGCGTCCGAGGTTCTCGCGAGTCCGCTCTGCGTCGGCGCCGGTGATGGGATTAGAGAGCGTCACCACGTTGTTGATTGGATCGAACAGGGTGTTCCAGAAGCCTGTCCAAGTGGCAGTTAGACCGGAAACGAGTTTGAAGACGAAGCCGCCATCGGCGCCGTAGAGAAACTCCGGCTTGAGATTGGGGTTGGGAAGCAGCACCAGATCTTCGACACTGGATTGTCGATAGAGTTCCGCCAAGGTAGGTGCGCGGTAGGCCTCGTACAAACTGCCGCGAAACTCCAACCATTTGGTCACATCGTAGCGAACGCCCAATCTGGGACTGGTCGCAGTACGTAGCTGATTGGAAAAGGTTTTGGTTGAAGAAGGCCCGCAAGGTAAACCATCCACGGTGCAGGATGGAGAGAGCGAAGTGTTGACGACCTTTCCGTCGTCGTTGGCAAAAATGTCACCCCTGACGGAGGCATCAATTTCAAGCTGCTCGAAGGGGCGAAACAAATCTTCCACGTAAGCGCCACCGAACTGCTGATCTCCGGAACTTTTTCGGCGGAGGTCAATGGCGGTGCCGGTAGTGTTGAAGAAATTATCGTAGTCGGTGCCCTGAATCAGCCGAAAGTCACCACCGGCGGCGACGGTATCTTGCTGGAAAAAAGTGCGCGTCCAGGTAAAAAAACCACCCTCATCGGTGGAGGGAACGCGCTGAGTCTGCGAAGGCATGTCCATCGTCTGAGCCAAATCCGACATCGAAAAGTTTTGATGATAGGTCGTAAGGTGTGCGTAGATGCTCGCGTTAAAAAGATCGCCGTTGTGGTCATCATAGGATCCGCCGGCGTTGACGAAACCGCGCATGGTGGCGGAGCTTTGAAATGCAGTGCCGAGGTCCCGATAGTCCTGGTAAAAGCTACCTCTCAGAAAAGTTGTAATTCCGGTACCGGGATCATCCAATTCGATCCGCCCACTGGAGAGAGTATGCATTGAGCTGGCAGAGTGATCGATCGGTCCGCGAAAACCGGACCTCACGATGTCCCAGCCATTGGTGTTGAAGAAATCCTGCTCCAGGCTTATCTTCGCGGGCCCCAATATATAGTTACCTGAAAGATTGTCCTGAGTAGTGTTGCGGTTACCGTAAGAGCCTTCTACTTGAAGGTTGTTTACGTTCGCAGGTTGGCTGCTGATGATATTTATTACGCCGCCCTCCGCACCGGAGCCCCACAGATCCGAACCTCCGCCCTCTACCACCTCGACTCTATCGATGCCGGCGAGTGGGAGCGCGTCCCAATAGACCCATCCACCGAAAGCATCGGTTTCCGGAACCCCGTCGAGCAGGACCAGTGCTCTGCTGGCACCGCCTGGGCCAACTCCTCGCAGCGTCACGCCTTGTGCCTCGGGATCGTCCGCGGGCGCGGTCACTATGCTGCTGGAGCGGCGAAAAGTGTTAAACCCCGGGATGATGCGCAACGCGTCGTCCATCACCAGAGCCGGAGTCTGCTTGACATCTTCATTGGTGAAGACAGTCAGATAGCTGGTCGAGGTTTGAGGAGTGATATTGGTTCGGGTCGCCGATACAACTACTGGCGGCATCTGGTAAATGGGACTCGCCTGCGCCGCCGGACTCGAAGTCGGAGCCGCGGAAGGTTGAGACTGGGCGAATCCGACCGGAGGAATGCCAAGCCCGAGTCCAACAACCGCCGTTAGAGCCATATTAAGATGTACTCGATGCACAGGCAGGGCCTCCAACAAAGTAGCTCGTGAATTCCTCAAACCAGTATTCTAGTCTTATTTCGATACTCGTAGCCGGACGTAGAACTGGTATTTCCAGTGATAAGCCTACGACAATAGTCGTAGGTCCTTATCTATTATAGCTGCGGTCTTTGTCTAGCTGAGACGAATGGTAGAGACAAGCGCTTTAGAGCGAAATGCTACTACGCGTGTCGTATGGAAATGTTAGCGCTATAGCGACTAAAGCCGGCTATTCACCGAGCGACGACCACCAATTAGGGAGGAGAACAAGGCCCAGCACTTCGATGGTCATGACTGTAACCAAAACCAGACCACTTAAGATGAGCAGCAAGTTCTTTAGCCTATTTGATCTATACTCCGCTCTTAGCGAATGCTTTCCCGGCGGGATGAGAGTTCCGATGAGACTTGGCGAAACCATAAAAGTGTGTTGCTCATGACCATCGATACTTACGTGCCAGTCGGGATGATAGGTAATCTTCAAAACCAGGAGCGCCGATGAGGTCGCCGTCACTTCCGCACTGAGCGAATCAGGGGTGTAAACTTCGCTTTCGATAAGACCTAAATGAGAACTATCTTTGCCGGAAGAATCATGTTCGACCGCGGTCTGAACAACAGCTTGAGAAGTAAATGCTATGAACTTCCCTTCAGAAAGCTCGGGGCTGCGGATCCAAGCTCGATTGATCGCACTCAATTGCGAACTCGAAGGCATCGGTAGGACTTCAGCGATTTGGCCTAGTTCCATGTAGCCGCCCGAATCAACCTGGTAGAGGTCGTAGTTCGAGGTTTCCAGTAGTGGACGATAGGACGATGGAGTCCGCAAGCTAGGTGGCGCTATCACGTAGCGAATATTGAATAGCTGACAAAGCGCAGAATCTGGCAGGTTCAGCTGCCATAGCAAAGGCGAGTTGAGGGAGAGTGTCTGCCACGGCATCACCGTATCGAACTGTTCGAGCGGCAATAGATCGTATAGATGTATGTTGCCGACGGCCATCCAGTTACCCCAGTTGCCACGCGTCCCCGCATAGACTCGGCCGGCCGGAGCCTTCCGGAGCTGCGATAGAATTCGATAAAGATCAGAATCGTTCTCCAGCGCCTGCGCAGAGGCCCGCATCGCCCGCGCCGATAGCGTATAATAGGACCATTTGTCGGCGAACGGCGCGATGCCCAGCAGCATCAGGACTGCTATCGGTGCGACCGCTCCAATCCTCGACGTCCATTTCCAAATCAGTTCACCTGCGAGACCCACTAGCAGGATGGCGCCAAAATCGACCCCCGCGATAAATCTGACGAAGGGAACGATCCGCGCCAGCGGTAGCAAGAGGATAAGTGGTCCCAAAAGGATATGCCCTAAGGCAAGTATGGCCGACGTCACAAATACTGTGAGTGCTATCCTGGCGTGGTCGCGCCGGCTTAGTGCGGCGTAGACCACGCCGAGCATAACGAGTGCTGTGACTGCGGGCAGCCGCTGATCATCGAAGGCATGGCCGTCGAATAGGTTTACGAGAATCGCCCCCGGCCTGAATAAACTGGACCGTAGGTGTCCGGGGTACTGCGGAAATTCGCCGTTGATGAATTGAATCCATCGCAGGAACGGAACGGTCTGATAAGCCGTGATCAGGGCGGCGGGCACCGCGACGATTGCAAGGCGGGCCGTAAGGCGGCACATTCTACCCACCCAGTCCGACTTCTCATTCGCGATTGTGCGCCGCTTCGACGCGCACAGTAGCCACAAGAGCAAAGCCATAACCGCGAAGATGTAACCATAAATCAGGTCTGACAGGATGAGCGCTGCGCTTGCCAGTATGGCCGCGGCAAATCCTGTCCCACGCGCCAACACTCGATGCAGACAAGCCGTAGCGATGAACATCAAATGCATCGCGCACAACTGCGGAAACATTCCGAACCCGGCCCACGCATAGCTGCGGTAATCGAATCCCAGAGAGATATGCGACGACAAGGTCGAGCAGAACAGCGCGCCCACCGCGGCCGCGATCGCTGAGAACTCCATGCGCCGCATCGACCAGTAAACCGTTAGCGGGAACGACAGCAGCAATAAATAGCGAACCAGGTTCAGCACGGTGAGCAGGCTGATTCGCCGGAAAAGCAGACGATAGAGTGCTACTACCGTCAGATGCGGCAGGTTTTGATAATAAAAGAATTGCGGAAAGCCGATCTCCAGCTCCGGCAGCCAGTGATCGAAGGGATTGTCGCCCGCATCAATCGCCTGATTGGCGCGCTCGATAAAGAGGTAGTGAAAAATCTGATCGTTGTCGTTCGGAGTTGGATAGCGGACCTCAGGTATTAATGCGATCGCATTAAAAAGGATCGGCAAGGCTACAAGAGCAACCACCACGAAAAATGGCGCCAGTGTTCGGTCGCGATTGTCGATTGCGGGTTCCTTCATCTCAATCGAGGAGGGCTCTCTTGACCTACTCGCGTCTGCGCTGCCGGGGAGCTGATGCTTTGCGGAAATCAAATCGCCGGCACATTCGAAGACCTCTTGAGAAAGTCAAGGAAGAGATCACTACCTCAAACCACGAGGAGCTGACAAATTCGTCGTAGACACCGAATAAAGGCATGATTTGGAGGCCAAAGCATCCATTTGCCTCAATCAGCATTCATGTCTAATATGTTGTTGTTCTGGTTGAATTGGGGTGGAGAGACAGACTGTTCATCGCTTCTGGCCGCAGTATTCAGGGGAATGACGAACATTTCTAATCAAATGAGAGCGGAGACACCGGAATATCTTTCTGATCGTGTCTCCTCGCAAATTTCTCATCTGATGATCGAAGGCATTGCGATCTCGACCCTCGAACGCGAGGGCCGCATCGACGCCGGATGGCGTTCAGCCTCGGGAACTCGCGCGAGCCAAACACGCCGGAATCGGCCACGGCACGACCCGTTCGCCGAGGTTTTACTTTGCACAGATAGCCCGACCTCTGACAAACGCGATCGGTTGTCTCCTTTAAGCTACAGAGGGAGCGTTAACGCCTGAAAATGCAGGATATTTTCGCGATCGGTCGAGTTGCCGAAGTTTGGGGTAAGAATGAGATTTGTAGCCTATGTGCGACGAACTGAAAGCCCAAGTTGGCGCTAATGATGAAATCGTTTGACATACGCGTGAAAAAGCGTCAAATGTTTTCCCGACCGAATTAAAGTCGGCTAAGGGCGACCAGAAGCGAAACGGTGCGGATGTGATAGTGCGTAGTAAGTTGGAATTGTCGTACGCGTTTCAATCAGTCGGGATCGGCAGCGAAGTTGGTGGAAGCACTCTAGCTTTGAAAATACATCTAATTCGATCGGTGACACTTATTCGCTACAAGATGGTTTTTTGATCTGGAAGAAGCACCGTAAAAGTTGACGGTGGAATCTTTAATGGAACCTATTTCTTCGACGCGGCATTCATCACCCAAATGCTGAGAGGAGGGAGAAAAGTGCACGGGGGTGACGCCAGCGGTGGCCAATCTTTTAAAGCCGCCTCCAAAGGGAGACCAAACGTTGGTGAAAGGGGATTAATTAATCAGGAGGCAAAATGTCTTTTCATACGAGGAGGGAGAATCGCGTGAGAAATCACACAGTAAAAGGACTTGCGTTGGTAGCCGGGGCTTTCCTGGTTGCAGTCGCACTGTCAGCGTCGGCTAGCGCGGCCACGCTTCGCAGGGGTTCAAGCGCGGGCGGTGCCTCAGTCTCCGGAGGGTTGCCGGGACAGGTGCTCTGGAGCTACTACGAAACGACCTCGCCACTCAGCTTGTGCAGCACCGACACCGCCGGGATTCCGGAAAGCGGATGCGACAATGCTGGTAACGGCGACAATATCATCCGCGTAATCAACCCGACGGGGTCTGCGGATCCATCGCTCAGCGGTACTCAAAACCCGGTCTGCGCGATGATCTACGTGTTCGATGATGACGAGGAAATGGGCGAGTGCTGCGGTTGCCCGGTAAGCTCGGCCGGTCTCGTGACCTTCTCGGTTGAGACCCAGCTGATCGCGAACTGGACCACTGGTCTGCCCAATCCTGGCGTCGGCGCGATCGCTATCGTGGCCGCCCCCCAGAATACCTCGATCATCTCGCTCGCAGCGCCCAGCAACAATCAGGGCTGCGCAGTGACGCAGAGTGCGGCTTGCAACTTCGGTTGCGATCCGACCAACACTCCGGGATACACCGCTACTACGGCCAACAACCTGTTTGCCAGCATCACGCACAATCAGATTGTGACCGGTACGGCTACTTCGCCGGTTAACACGGTTTCGGGTCTCACCGAAGTTGGGTTCTTTGATGACGCGGGTGGCGACGGCACCAACCTGACCTATCTGCAGCATCAGTGCGGCGCGGGCATCGGCAACGGCTCGACTAAGGGTATCTGCCACTGCCCAGGTGGATCGTCGGAGTTCGGTTTCTAAATTCGGCTGAATCGTACTTGGCTTAACAGCCCAGCTGATCTAAAATGCGTGGCGCCGCCGGATTTGTTCTCCGGCGGCGCTCGCTCATTCAACAAGCGATGCAATTATTTACGAGCGGGCGGAGAAAAACTCCCCGCTCGAAAGGGGTATGATTACGTTGGGTACCTTCTCTAGCAGGTTGTTACCTGCACTCGTTTTGATTTCGGCGCTTTCGCTGGCCGGCGCAGTGGCGTCTGCGGACGATCAGGGACAGGCACCGTCGGACACGGTTGCTGTGGTGGGCACGCACAAGATTACCAAGGGCCAACTCGATCAGCACGAATCGGACAATATGACCCGCGCTCGCGCCCAGTTGATCCAGGCGCAGGAAGCGTTCTATGACGCCGAACGCTCGGCGCTCGAGCGCGAGATTGATAAAGAAGTCCTTACCCAGGAAGGTGCGAAAGAACACCTCACCGGCGACCAGCTCCTTAAACGCGAGGTCGAGGGCAAGGTAAAGGATCCGTCCGAAGAAACGATGCGGATTTATTACCTCGGATCCGGCTCGAAGGATCCTTACGAGGCGATGCGCGACAAGATCCTCAGATCCATTCGTGCCCTTGAGGAAAAGCAGGCTGCGGATACGTACATCAAGAGTCTACGCGCCAAGCAAACCATCAAGGTAACGCTGCTGCCTCCTCGACAGGAAGTCGCCATCGGCGACACGCCGGCCGCGGGACCGGCCGCTGCACCGGTCACGGTGATCGAGTTTGCTGACTATCAGTGCCCTTATTGCAGGCAGGAAGAGCCAACCCTCAACCGACTGCGCGAAGAGTTTAAGGACAAGATAAAGTTTGCATACCGTGATTTCCCATTGCCGATGCACCCGTATGCGCGCAAGGCGGCGGAAGCAGCACGGTGTGCGGGCGAGCAGGGCAAGTTCTGGCCATACCACGACAAGATATTTACCGGGTCCGCCGACGAGCTCGCGCTTCCCGCGCTTAAATCGACCGCACGTAATTTGGGGTTGAATGGGGAAACATTCGACAAATGTCTGGACTCATCGGCAGAGAATCCGGGTGTCGAAAAAGATTACGTCGTTGGCAAGGAACTCGGGATAAACGGGACACCGACGATCTTCGTCAACGGCTATGCGCTCAGCGGTGCCGCCTCTTACGACAGCTTGCGTGAAGTCATTCAAGATCAGGTGGATGCTTCTCAAGAAAAGAAGGCAGCTGATGCCAGTTCGAAGCCACAAGCCAGGGCGGACCTGTCGCGAACGGTGGCGCGAGCTAACTAGACCAACCGAACGGCGAGCTGTTCAGGCTGTTTGGACTCTCGGACACGACTTCTGAATCGCTACGGGGCTCGGCCAATTTTCTGGCCGGGCCCCGTCGCATTCGGAGCAATGCGGCTACTAACTGACCCCAAGGCGTGCAGTTTGGCTATAGAGGCCATAGGGAGTCAGCTAGTGAGAGCCGGTATTCGGGGATGCAGCAGGACTCGCGGCTGCGGGGTTTCCGGACGCAGGGGGAGCGCTGGTATCCAACGGAGCCGTAGTCAAGGCATTCAGGATGAAGTCGCGGTGGCCTTCGGGCAGGTCTGGCCGGTCGGTTCGATACGCATAAAACGAAACCCCCGCCCGTCCTTTGGTTAGTCTTCCCAGCGTTAGCCGATAAGGCCGCCCGTAACATACCGAATGCTTTTCTTCAAAAATTACTTCGTTCGGAGTTTTTTTGATGACGTTCAAATCGTCGGATTGGCAGGTGAAATGGGGACGGAACATTTCCAGCAACTGATCGATTGATTTGGACTGGAACTCAGGCTGGCGCAGTATCTCGATCCACATTCTCTCCTGAAAGGTTCGCTCGATGGGAAGAAATGTCGCTCCGTAGGTGTTCTGTCGCGGCACCTGCGAAGCAAAACGCCATCCGGTCGGCGGCTCTACGGGAGGACGTTGAGGAGCAGCAGGTGAAGGTGGCTGACACGAGAGCAACCCAACGGAGACTATTCCGGCCAGAAGGTAATGGAAGTATCGCAATCGCATGACGTGAAATCTTATTAAATTTCCCGCGCTTCTGAAAGGCAGAACAAATGCCGTTGTGTTTCTCGTGCGTCACAGCGCTCAGGAAATCCGTTCCTCTGAGGCGTTAACTGCCGGTGTATCAGAAACTCGAGTTCGAAGCGTCCGGTACGATCCAGCGCTCTGGACGACATCCCCGCGTGCTGCGAACCTCCGACGGTGGTCGAATCCAACTTGCGTTAACACGGATAGCGGGATATAGGAAACAACTCGTTTTCCTTCTCCAAGCGAAGCCAACGATCAAGATTCGGGGCATCATTAAGGGTCGATGGGGCTGGCAATTGGCGACGCCCGAAACAAAAACATGAGAATTCGTTTCCCGAAAGAGGTGGTGTGGACCAAACTGGGTGAGGAGGTCGCGATCCTGAACTCCGAGACAGGAACCTATTTCGGCCTCGATCCGGTCGGCTCCCGCATCTGGTGTCTGATGGCTGACGGGGCGGCAGTGGACGAGGTCGTTTCGACTTTGCTCACCGAGTACCAGGTCGACGAGAAGCGGGTCCGCGATGACCTCCGCGAGCTCATCGAACAGTTGGCGGCGCGCGCGCTGGTCAAGATCTCGAATGACGACGAAGATTCGGCGAAGTGAGAAATCGTTATCGCGGGCCGATCTCGTTTGGGCCGCGCGGTTCAATCCGTAAGATCCCACCTCAAACAGATTTTCGACCATGAGCGGAATTGCGGTCATCTGGAATCGGGACGGACGTCCGGTGGAACGGGCGCAGTTGGTTCGAATGACTGACCTCATGGAACATCGCGGACCTGACGGCGCGCATCACCTTTACCGGGGTGATGTTGCGATGGGTCATCGGGCGCTGAAGACGACCGCAGAGTCACGCGATGAAAATCAGCCGCTCTCCGATGAAGCCGCGGGACTCTGCCTCACCTTCGATGGGCGCGTCGACAATCGCGAAGAACTTCTGTCTCTGCTCGACCTCGAAGGGTTGGGGCCGCATCAGGATTCTGATGCGGCATTGGTCATCGCAGCTTATCGCAAGTGGGGTGAGGAATGCCCAGCGCATCTGCTGGGCGACTTCGCCTTCGCGATTTGGGATGAGCGTCGAAAGCAATTGTTCTGCGCACGCGATCCGCTCGGTGTGCGTCCCCTGTTCTACGCAATAGTTGGAAGCACATTCGCATGCGCATCGGAGATCCGCGCACTGTTCGCGCTCCCAAATCTCTTGCCTGAACCGAATCTTCCGATCATCGCGCTGCGACTGATGCGTAAATGCGTCGAATTCGACGATACGATCTACAAGGGAATATGCCGACTTCCGCTGGCACACTGCCTGATGGCGACCCGTGATGCCGTTCGTCAGCGGCGCTACTGGGACATCGATCCCAGGCGCGAGATCCGCTATCGCAACGATGACGAATACGCGCAACATTTTCGTGAGCTGTTCTTCGACTCGGTGGAGTGCCGGCTGCGCAGCGCTGCTCCAATTGCCGCGATGCTCAGCGGGGGACTGGATTCCTCGAGCATCGTTTGTAGCGCGCAGCGTATCCGGGGGGAAAAAGGAATAACCGAACCAAAACTTGAAACTTTCAGCATGGTTTTCGACCGATTGTCGTTATGCGATGAGCGGCCCTTCATCAACGAAGTCATCAAACACTGCCAATCGAGCGGGCACTTCTACGTCGCGGACCAGCATTTTGCTGATGCCGCCATCGATCGCCATCGGCAGTTTCCGGGCTTGCTCTACACGCCCCACGCGATGCTTTTGACTTCAGTGCTCGAAACGGTGAAGGCGGGAAACTTCCGGGTCTTGCTCGACGGCACGGGGGGCGACGAACTGGCGGGAAGTTTTTTTCGTCACTTGGCTTCGCTCCTGCGACGAGGTAAATGGTCGAGTCTCTCGGCATTTATCCGTGAGTATTCGACCCAGTACAGAATTCCGTTTTGGACGCTCGTTTTAGACATGGCCGTCCGGCCGGCAATCCCTGCTCCCTTGAAAGAGCTGTATCGAAGCATTATTCCGGCTGCGCCCGCTCCTGTGACGAATCTTGTGCGGGAGGATGCGCTTACCTGGACGGGCGCACGAGCTCGAATGACGAAAACACCAGCGATTCCGGCGTTCCCGACGCCGATGCAATCGGAAATGTACGCGGCGATTTTCGTTGGATGGGCGCCCACGGTGCTTACCGAGGAGTACGAGCTGGCCGCGTCATATTTCGGGATCGAGTTGCGTCAGCCCTTTAGGGACCGTCGTCTGGTGGAATTTGCACTTGCACTTCCGTTCGATCAACTCTGGCGCGACGGCCGGTCGCGATTTGCATTTCGAAACGCCATGAAGCACACTCTTCCGGAACCGATTCGGCGAAGGCGAGGCAAAGGGATGTTTTTGACCCTGTACGATTCGGTACTAGCCGGTACGCAAGCGAGTGAGGTTCGCGCGTTGTTCGACCATTCGATCCTCGTCAGTTTGGGAATCGCCGACAGCGAGGCCATTCAGAGTCTGTTGAGACGTTATCAGGCTTCTCCCGATCTCGGTTCGACCCTAAAGGTCTGCGAGTTGGTCGTTCAGGAGATTGCCTGCCGGGACATGGTCGGCGAAAACACAAATTGAGGCGAAGTGAACGAGCGATACCCGAGAAAAACGCATTGCAACGCACGGATTCGTGAATTTAGTCGAAAAAGGAGTTGCACTTAGCGGGGGAACAAGTATACTTGGGCCCGTCGATGCCAAAGCTACGGTAGGGGGAGGAAAGCATCTCCCAATACTAGAAAAGGGTTCGGGGGCTATTTGAGTCGAAATATCTTCGACGCTATCAAAAGTCCCGAAATCAGGATCGTCTGAAGGGGTTAGGAGTAGATGTCGATGACAAACGAAACGCTTAACGTATCGGGCCAGAATAAGGATCTCAAAGCCTATTCAAAACCGCAACTCATCCAGTACGGCCGAGTTGAAGAGATCACGAAGGGCTCGACGGGCTCAGCGACCGATTACGGTGCGCAGTTGCCGAAGTAACCATATTTGTCGTCGCGCACCGGGGGCTGCCGCGCGCTTTGAATTTTCGAAAACTGTAACGTATCGCCGTTCGGCAAAGAGGCGAGGCTGGTCTTGCGCTACGATGTTTGTGGTCTGAGCCTCGATTCGGCGGAGCCGTTTCCCGAGCTGACGCCTTCCGATTCGAAGGAAGCCAGAAACGCCCTGCGATTGCGCCGTGAAAAAGACCTCACTGCGATCGGCGCTCTAATTCGACCGGCTATTAAATGGACGCTTCCTAATGGGCGTCCATTTCTCGTTTCAAGTAAGACCGACAAGGGATATTTCCTCCAATTCGAGAACCTTGCCGATTTTTTCATCGATCAGACTGGCCACGAAGTGATTTATTCGCCGCGGACCGGAGCACCCGCAGACTCTATCAGGCATGTTATCCTCGACACGGTGGTAGCGTTTGCATTGGGCCTGCGGGGGCATGTTGTTTTGCATGCCAGCGCTGTCGTGACGCCTTTCGGAGCATGCGCTTTTGCCGCGAGTACGGGGGTCGGCAAGTCGACCATGGCAGCCAGTTTTAATCAGGCGGGATATCCCATTCTCACCGACGATTGCTTGCTGCTGGAGTCCGAAGAAGGCTCGGTCTACGGCAGACCTTCATACCCGGGCAGTCGCCTTCGTGAGGATAGCCTTTCGCTGGTGGGCGCCACTCGTGAGAGCACCTTGTCGGTTGCGCATTACAATTCGAAGCGACGCTTTGACGCGGGGCAGTTTGCGACCCGTCGCCATCGACTTTCATCTATCTACTGTCTTGAAAGACCCCGTGCGGATGGCGAGAAACTTGATGAGCCTCGCTTGGATGCTATTTCCGGTCACGATAGTCTGCTGATGACATTGCGCTACCTGTTCTGCCTCGATCCTTATGAGCCGAGCATGCTGGTGCGGCAATTCAAGATGCTCGAGGGCGTGCTCGCTCAGGTCCGCATTCTGCGTCTGACTATCCCCGACGATTTCGCCGCGTTGCCGCGTGTCCATGAGTTGGTGCTTTCGGATTTGAAAGATCAAAGCCGAAGCGCGGCCGCGGTTCAGTAAGTGCGGTGCGGAAAAATCCCCTCACGACCTTCGGATGCGGGAGATGTCGTCAGCAGCCGATAACAAAGATCGCCCTTCCGGGAGCGTCCAGCAGACGCGCGAAGATGAGCCCGCGACGCGACCCTATCGCGCTTTTGTCGGCAGTCCCAAATCCTACGATGTGACGGCGGCGACTCAGTTTGCGTTGATGATTGCGCTGGGCTTGCGTGAACATCATACGTTGCTGGACATCGGATGCGGTTCGTTGTGTGGAGGCCGGCTGTTCATTCCCTATTTGCTCGCCGGCCGCTACTACGGGATTGAGCCGCAGGCCTGGTTGGTCGAAGACGGGATCCATTTCGAAGTCAGCGAAGAACTGCGACGCCTCAAGCAGCCGTCCTTTCGCTATCAAGACGACTTTTCGTTGACCGGGTTCGATGTTCTCTTCGATTTCATGTTGGCACAGTCGGTCCTGACCCACGTGTCGCAAACGCAGCTTGACCACTGTTTGTCCGAAGCGAAACTCGCGTTGCAGCCTGAAGGGATGTTCGCCGCCAGTTTCTTTGCGAACGGTGATGAAATTTATATCGGCCAAGATTGGGTATATCCCGGTTTCGCCTCCTACCCGTTTAAGTTTGTAGTTGAGCGAGCGCGGCAGCATGGTTTGACCGCATATCCCCTGGTTTGGGCAAATGTCTATGGTCACTATTGGATCGTCTTTGCCCACGCCGCCGATGCCGAGCGGATTTCATGGTTGGCGGACTTCGGTGGTGAACAGCGAATGCTCCGCGTTCTCGAACTGACCAGAGAGCTGAACGATGTCCGCATGAAGTACACCAAAATCAAAGAAAAGTTGGCAGAAGCCAACTTGGAACTATCGAATGCGCGAGGTGACAAGCCGTCGCGCGATGATTCTCGCTGACGCCGGGTCCGGGGGAGTGCCGAAGTCGGCAATCCGGGTCGATCAGTACTGGGCGTCCGTGAATGGTCGCCGGTAACAAATGATTCTTGATGGGAGGGGAGATCGAAAGGCGAAGCGATCTTTGCTCATAGCCGATCGAGTCGCTGGGCGCTCAGCACGAACGGCGACCGCGAACCGGCGAAGATGATCGGTCCGTTATGCTTCAAAATCGGGCAGCGGCAGGCAGCAGCTGGATCAGCTTTTCTACTTGACCTAAGTGAGCCGGCTGTCGTTTAATAGTCCGTTCACCTTCAACAATAGAGCACGCGGCAAGCTAATAAAAGTACAGTTATCGTCCGCTGGCGACATGCGTGCGCGCTCCGGATCGCAAAAGCCGGAATGTTCGTGCCCTCACATTTGATGACACGAGCGTATCTCCGCAGGGCGGACGCTTGCTCATAGATCGTGCACCAAACGAGTGTCCCCACGTCATCAGCAGGAAGCTCGATCGTCTGCGCCAGCTTTCAACTTGCGATTGGGTGGTGCTGTCGCAACTGGTCGCGTCGTGTCTCGCGATCGCGGTCGCGCTGTGGACCTTTGGTTGGCGACGCGTTTCTCGCGTAATTTCTCGCGCGGGCGATACGAGATGGGCGCGGATCTTTCCCTCTGTTCCACCTTCGCTACGCGGTTGCAGATCTGGATCCTCTGGTTGACATCACCAGCATCGTTTGCCGGCGCAATCGATGCCTCGTACGCTCAATGAGTTTGTTCTGGCTGCTGCGCGCGCGTGGCGAGTCGGCGGAAGTGGTGCTGGGAATACGCAAGCGGGGTGGCGTCTTCGAGGCCCATGCATGGACGCGGACTCAGAGGGGCCTTGTGGGTGATAGCCCCGAAGCGATCGCGGATTTCCAGACGATAATGACCTTAGGAAAACGGGAGCAACTGTGAATCGGACGCTGCGCGCGTATCTCTCTGCCCTGTACGACGCGACACGTTGGCGGTTGATTCTGACCATTTTGTTGGCGGCACTTTGCTCCTTGACCGAAGGCATTGGGATTCTCCTCCTGATTCCTACGTTGCAGGTTTCAGGGATGAGCCTGACGGGGCAGGGCAAGATGCAGAGCTTTGCTGCGGCCATCGATCTGATGCTGCGTCGAATGCATCTGACTCCTACGCTTCCGGTTCTTTTGACGATTTTTCTGGTTCTCATCTCGGCCCGGACCATCATAATGAAATTGCAGATTGTGGCCGGGGCGAGGGTGCAGCAGCGGATGCAGGCGCACCTGCGCCAACGGCTGCACCAAGCGATCGTGAGCGCGGATTGGTTGTTTCTTTGCCGCAAGAAATCCGCCGATCTGGTTCATGTGATGACTCGCGAGGTTGAGCGAGTTGGAAACGTCACCATCCTCACTCTGTTGCTCGCGGGAGAAGCTTTAGTAACTTTGATTTACATGATGGTCGCAGCAACGCTGTCGCCGAGTGTTACACTAACGGTTTTGGGTGCGGGATTTCTTCTCGCGCTGTTGCTGCGAGAGAAAACCCGGGCGATCGAAGAAATCGGGACCGAGGTTTCGCGCGTAAATCAACGCCTCTACGGCGCGATCATCAGCCATCTGCAGAATCTCAAAGCGATCAAGGCCTACAGCGGAGAGTTACGCGACCGGGAAGCTTTCGTCGAGCTGAATTTTGCTGTCTCGGAAGCGGGCAATGAAGCCGCACGCAAGCAGGCGCTGAGTAGCGGATGGTTCGAGTTCGGATCATTCTTGATCCTGAGCGCGGCCATTTTTGCATCGATCGACGTGTTCTCGGTCGGACCCGCAACCATCCTGATCCTGCTTCTGGTGTTCGCGCGGCTGATGCCGCGTATTGTGGCGGCATATGGCGAGTACCAGAGTATCGTCAATCTGTTGCCGTCCTTCGGTGCCATCACGAGTCTCCAGCGAGAGTCTGAGCAGGCCCGTGAGCCGATCAATAGCGATGGCGAAATGGTCCATCTCGCTCATTCGGTGGAACTTAGAGATGTCAGTTTCTCATATCAGGCGGCTATGGCTCCCGTGATTAAGGGCGCGAGTCTGGAGCTGAAGGCCGGCCAGACAGTGGCACTCTTCGGTCCCTCGGGATCGGGCAAGAGCACGCTGGCGGACATAGTCATTGGACTGCTGCGCCCCGATTCGGGAACCGTGAAGGTAGATGGAATCGATCTCGCGAATTCGAACCTGTCAAGTTGGCGGTCACAAATCGGATACGTTTCGCAAGATACGGTTCTAACTCACGACACGCTGCGTGCGAATCTTGCCTGGGCGCGAGGCGACGTTCGCGAAGAGGAGATGTGGCACGCGCTCAACCTCGCCGCGGCAGAAGACCTCGTGCGCCGACTTCCTAATGGTCTCGACACCGTGGTGGGCGATCGCGGTGCTTTTCTGTCGCAGGGTGAGAGGCAACGGCTCGCGATAGCGCGAGCATTGCTCCGGAAACCCGCGCTGCTGGTGTTAGACGAAGCGACCAACAGCCTCGACAGTGAAAACGAGGAGCGGGTCTTAAAAGCAATCGACAATCTGCACGGCAACCTGACCATACTGCTCATCGCGCATCGATTTTCGACTTTAAAGCGAGCCGATATGGTCTACGCGCTGGAGCAGGGGAACATCGTCGAATCGGGAAGCTGGCAGTCTGTGGCCTCGAGGCGAAATGGGATCGAGTATTTCCGTGATCCGGAAGGAAAGCTAAGCGAGAGTGGGCGCCCAATGGTACGGCTATAGCCGCGAGCGCCTGGAAGCTAACCTTCAATGAATGCGTAGTTCGGAATTAATGGTTGCGCTCGACAGATGGGGCTCCTTCCTGAGTCATCGGCGACTGACTCGGAGTAGCCGAGGGAGCAGTGTTCATTCGTCTTATGACGTACGCGTTGTCCTGGTCCCCCAGGCAGTTGCAGGCGGGCGAACTGGTTATGCTTTCGGTCTCGTAATATTGAGGAATCGGTTGTCCCGCGCAGATTACCATGATGGGTCCTTCGGCCACCTCAATCTGCCGAGAGCGACACGAGCCAGAGCATGTAAAAGACGTGCCCGTGGCAGTTATCACCATGTTCTCGGGAGGAACATTGCCCGCGCAAATGGTTAACGCATTAGGTTTGGTCGGAAACGTCGACATAGACGCCGGCACTTCGGGTGGTGCCTGCACTGTTGGTGTCTGTCCTGAAACAGATACGGCGACCATCAGTACTATGGAAATGAACAGTCCAACAAACTTCATTGCACCCTCCAGGACGGCTCACAGTTTCGCACATAGTGATGGTTCTGAAAATGCGCGCGTACGCAAAAAGTTAGGCTTGCTGAAATCGCACCGCTTCTGGGGAGGACGAGAAGCAACCATGATGCAATCTCCGGTGTCGAGGATTAGTCGTTTCTATCTTCCGGTCCTTGGAAGCCTCGGGCTGCTGTTATTGCTATTCGCGAACTCCGCGCTCGCGCAGACTGGCAGCACGCTGGACTTCCAAAAGGCTCAGAACGCCGCTCGAAGCGGTCTGAGCGATCAGGAAATGGATTCAGCCTGCCAGGCGGCGGTCAATAAACACATGAGCGCCGCCGATGTCGACGCACTCGGCAAGACATTGGGGCTGTCGCCGTCACAGACCGCGCAGCTCGGTGATTGCGTTTCGCGCGGCGGTCCCGCGACGAGTACCACTGCCGCCAATGGATCCGTCGCGCCGGCCCTTCCTCTGCAGCTGCCTGTGCGCCCGCTTGAGACATCGCGCATCGAAACCCGCTTTCATGAGCTGGACACACCGTACAAGTTATTCGCTGCTCCGACCGCGGCCTCGCTCGAGCAATTCGGCTACGACTTGTTCGCCTCCAAGGTTTCGTCCTTTGCCCCGATTGGAAACGTTCCGGTTGGCGATGACTACATCATCGGCCCCGACGACGAGCTGAACGTCTATATCTGGGGACGGGTCAACCAGACCTCCAACCTCAAGGTCGATCGCGACGGCGCCGTAATGGTCCAGGAGATCGGGCCGATACAGGTGGGCGGACTGACTTTTGGACAGGCCAAGAAACTTATTGAAGGCCGTATGAGCCAGATAACCGGTGTCGAAGTCGGTGTGACGATGGGTCAGGTGCGCACCATCCAGGTATTCGTCGTCGGCAAGGTTTCCCAGCCGGGACTGTATACTGTCAGTGCGCTGTCTCATGTTTCCAACGCATTGGTCGCCGCCGGCGGCATCGACAAGATGGGTTCGCTGCGCAAGATCGAGCTGCGTCGTGACGACAAAATTGCGAGGACAATCGATCTGTACGATATGCTCCTTCGCGGCGACACTCGCGGCGATGTTCGCCTGAAACCGCGCGACGTCATCTTCGTTCCTGTGATCGGTCCAGTAGCCGCAGTGACCGGCGATGTGAAGAGTCCGGCGATCTATGAGGTGCTCGGCAACGAGAGCCTCGGCAATCTTCTGCGAATGGCGGGCGGAGTGACTGCTTTTGGATACTCCGAGCGAATCCAGCTGGAGCGTGTGCAAAATCACGAAAAGAGAATCGCCCTCGATGTAAATTTGAATCAACGTCCCGCGGGCCAGTTTCCGATCTACGACGGCGATCTGGTCAAGGTGTTCACAGTTCTGCCTAACGAGCGCAACGTGGTGCACGTAAAGGGCAACGTCAATCAACCCGGCACTTACGAATGGCGTCCCGGCATGAGGGTCGCCGATCTGATTAGGCAGGCTCAAGGTCCTGCCGATCACACCTTCTTCGACTATGCATTGTTGGAACGGCGCGAAGGTCCAGATCGCAGAATCACACCATCTCCGATCAATCTTGGCGAAGCGCTGTCTCAACAGCTGGGCAACGACAACGCATCGCTTCAACCGGACGACAGCGTCACCATCTACAGTCAAAATGAACTCGCCCAAGTACCGACGGTTGAGGTTCTGGGTCAGGTCCGCAAACCGGGCAAGTATCCGCTGATCCCGGGAATGACGGCGCGCGAATTGGTCTATACCGCCGGCGGGCTGCTGGACAACGCCTCGCGTGATCGTGCCGAGCTGACCCGGACCGAAATCGCAAACGGGTCCGTAGCCAGTTATACCCACATCGATCTGGACCTGCGCCAGGTACTGGATGAATCGCAAACGAGCGACTTGCCGCTTAAGTCCGGCGACGAATTGCTGGTGCAGCAGGCTTCCAACTGGCACAAGCCATGGCACGTGATTCTCGACGGTCAGATAATCCGGCCCGGACCTTATCCGATTCGCGAAGGAGAGCGTCTGGCCTCCGTACTGAAAGCTTGTGGTGGATTTCGTCCCGACGCATATCCCCGCGCCGCGGTATTCATCAGGAAGTCAGTTCAGAAGATGCAACAGGAACAACTCGATCAGGCTCGTACTCGCCTGCAGCACGACTTGGTCCGTTTGGCGCTCTTGCCTCATCAAGCGGGGCAGGGCGAAACGAGCACGGATACCATAAATTCGATTCGCGCGGTGCTTACCCAGGCCCAGAGTACCGAGTCGACCGGGAGAGTGGTGGTCAAGATCTCGTCTTTGGAGACGCTGGAGCGATCGCCGGAAAACATAGTCCTGGAAAATGATGACCATCTGTTCGTTCCGGTTCAGCCCGCGGCGGTTCAGGTGCTGGGAGAGGTGTATAATCCCAACGCCATCGTGTATCAGCCGAATCTTCGTGTGCGCGACTACCTGCAAGAGGCGGGAGGAGCAACCGAAGGTGGCGATCCCGAACACATGTACGTCATCAAGGCCGACGGTTCGGTCATGACCGACGAAGGTGTCAAGGAGAGCGAGAAGAATCGGCTTTTCCCATTACTTCCCTCTATCGGCGGTGGTTTGATGGAGCAGCATCTTGGAGCCCGGCGACACCGTATACGTTCCGGAGAAACTGATTTACATCAGTTCGCTGCAATACGCGCGGGATATAACCTCGGTGGTAGCAAACAGTGCGCTGGGGCTCGCCACGCTGGGAATTTTGGCTACCAGCCTATGATCGGATTCAATCGATTGTCGCGCGGATTCGATCGGAGTGATTTTCGATTACCGTCAGTCATGGAGACCAATCGGTGGCCCTTAAGAAAGAGAAAGTAGACTCTGAAGCTTATGAGACCAAGGCGACGACTGGCGCCGGTATTTCCGTTGGGTGAAACCTCCGAGAATCTCTACATACTGCTGGTTCTTGATAACTGGAAATTGATCGCGGCTGTCACCTTCCTCGCGGTCGTCGCCACCTACATCCTCACCAAGACTGTGATGACGAAATGGTATCAGGCTACCGCGGTAATCGAGCCTATTCCCGAAGGCGCGGTCGAAAATCGGGTCGAGGGAGGCATGGGCGGGCTCGGCGGCGCGGGAATGTCCACTTTCCTGATGGTTACCGGCATGGATTCTCAGGCGCAGGAGTATCTGACCATACTGCGCAGTTTCACCTTCAATACCCGGGTCGCGCTGACGACACAATTTGACCGCCGAGCTGATGAGGGACATCGACGAGAAGCCCAACACCCAGCGCAAACTGGAGATGAAGCTTTTCGACATCCTGAAGGGCCGCTTCAACGTGGACTATTCGATGCAGGCGCATAATCTCAGCGTGCATTTCCTGGACCGTGATCCCATCCGGGCGCAGGAGATCCTGCAGTACTATCTCGACGATTTACGCGGAGCTGCAGCGCCAGGACGCGATCAGAAACGCGACGCGCGGCGATCGATTCGCTGGAAAAGGAAGCGAGCTCCACTGGTGATTCGCTGCTCAGCGAGAATCTCTATGCCTTGGTCGCGCGACAAGTGCAGCGTGAGAAACTGGCGGAGGTGGAGGCCGACTTCGCCTTCAAGGTGCTGGAACCGCCGGTTTCGCCGGACCGGCCCTATTCACCTCGCGCGAGTCATCAATTGCCTGCTGATGATGATTCTGATGCCGTTGTTGATGACGGTGGTTATCGTGCTCGGCATATTTGGGCGGGGCGGGGAAAGACTTCCGGCTGCGCATATTCGTCGTCGCCCGGTCCCGAGCAGACCTGCTCATTCTAACCGTCCCGGGCCGATTTCCGGTTTGAGCCTCCCGACTCAACATGACAACGACAGAACCATGCATATTGCGTTTCTCGGAATAAACTACTGGCCGGACGAAACCGGTATCGCTCCTTTTACTACCGGCCGATGCGAATATCTGGCGCAGTCGGGGACATCGCGTAACGATGTTCACCGGCTTTCCCTACTATCCGAAGTGGAGAATACCCGAGCGCTATCGGCATCGTCTTTTCAGCCGCGATGAACGCAACGGGGTCTCGATCCTCCGCTCGTGGCTTTATGTCCCGTCGGAGGTCAACGCGACGCGGCGCATACTGCATGAAGCCTCATTCATCGCGTCGTCGGTGTTGCGTGCCGCGGCGCGCAAAGGAAAGCAGCGACCCGACCTGCTGGTGGTTACAACGCCGCCACTGGCTCTTTGTCTGAGCGCGATGATGCTTTCGCGATTGTGGAAGATCCCGTTCGTCCAGCATGTTCCGGACTTGCAGCCGGATGCGGCCCTCGATCTCGGCATGCTGCGTCCGGGAAGACTGACGAAACTACTCTACCGAATCGAGCGGCTGGGTTATCGCAAGGCTGCGCTGGTTTCGACTCTGACCGATGCGATGCGCAAAAAGATCATCAGTAAGGGAGTCGCGGCGGAGAAGGTGGTGTTGTTTTCGGATTGGGCGCGATCCGAATTGTTTCAGATACCGGTCGACGGTGGCGGCGCAGAATTCAGGCGCTCGCTTGGCCTGGATAATGAACTACTGGTGGTTCATGCTGGAAACATGGGAATAAAGCAGGGACTCGAGGTGATACTTGGTGCTGCCGAGCGATCGCGCGAAGATCGTGAAATCAGATATTTGCTGGTAGGCGATGGTTCGGTCCGTGAGCGACTGCAGCAGCGCGCAAAGTCCCTTGGCCTGGAAAATCTTATGTTTGTTCCACTGCTTCCAGATGATCGATTTCTGGAAATGCTCGCGGCGAGCGATATCAGCCTCGTGACGCAGCAGAAGAGCGTGGCTGACATCGTATTCCCGTCGAAGGTCATAACCCTGATGTCCTCCGGGCGCTGCCATCGTCGCGTCGACCAGTCCGGGCAGCGAAGTGTCGCGGGTGATTAAAGGAAGCTGATGCCGGGGTGCTGGTCGCTCCCGAAGATCCGGTTGCGTTGCTGGACGCGATTTCGGCCTTGCGCGACGATCCCGAGCGGCGCAGCCGCATCGGAATCAACGGAAGAGCGTTCGCTGAACGCTTCTGGGAAAAACAGCGAACCCTTTCCGTCCTGGAAGCGCATCTCCTTGAAATAGCGGCCAGAGGTAAATCAACTCCGACGCTGAAGGCTCCGGCACTCAATAAGCAGTTGCTGGTAAATAGCGAGGAGGGCCGCAATGACCAAGGTTCTCGTCACAGGTGCCGGCGGATTCATCGGGCATCATCTCGTAACCTTTCTAAAGCGCCAGGGATATTGGGTTCGTGGAGTCGATCAGAAAGGCCCCTGAGTACTCGAAAACCGATGCCGATGAGTTCCTGATGCTTGACCTTAGGCGCTGGGAGAATTGTCTTACGGCTACCGCCGGAATTGAAGAAGTCTACGCGCTCGCGGCCGACATGGGCGGCATGGGATTTATCTCTGCGCATCATGCGCAGATCCTGCACAACAATTCCTTAATCAACCTTCATACCCTCGAAGCCGCGCGCGAGAATGGTGTCAAGCGATATCTGTATTCGTCCTCGGCATGCGTCTATCCCGAATTCAAACAGACCAGCGCCGAGGTCGTACCTTTAAAGGAAGAAGATGCCTATCCGGCGCAGCCGCAGGATGCCTATGGATGGGAGAAGTTGGTCACCGAGCGGTTGTGCACTCACTATCGAGAAGACTACGGCCTCGAGACCCGCATCGTCAGGTTTCACAATATCTTTGGGCCGCTAGGTACCTGGGAAGGGGGCCGCGAAAAAGCGCCAGCGGCGATGTGCCGCAAGATCGCCATCGCCAAGTTGACCCGGAAGCGAGGAAATCGAAATCTGGGGTGACGGGAAACAGACCCGATCATTTTGCTACATAGACGATTGCGTGGCCGGCATCTACAAGCTGATGCGGTCCGATTATCCATATCCGCTCAACCTGGGCCAAGATCGAATGGTGACTGTCGACGAGCTTGCCGACCTGGTCGCGGCAGCTGCCGGAATCAAGGTTCGCAAGAAGCACATCGACTGGTCCTCAGGGAGTGCGCGGACGCAATTCCGACAATACTCGCCTGCGCGAGGTTCTGCATTGGCAACCGGAAATATCGCTCGAGGATGGTCTCGCGCGCACCTATCGCTGGATCGAGGCGCAGGTCCGTCTCAGCCGCGGTCTTTGAACCGATTCGATCTCCCCACGTTGTGAGAATGCTATGACGCGAAAACAGAACTTCTTCGGGCAACTCGTCGCCGCCGCCGATTTGGTGGTTTTGTTCGCGACCTTCCTGCTCGCGTATTGGGTCCGCGTGAAGCTCTGGCGGCTTGGCTATCCGCTTCTTCCGATGAGCAGGTTGCGAGTCATCGACTGGATTCTGGCGCTCGTTTTTCCGGCCTGGCTGATAGCTTTCCGATATTTCAGTCTCTACAATCCGATCAGCTACCGATCGGCTCCAGGTGTTATCCCGACGACCATCAAAGCTCACTTGCTAGCCTCAGTATTGATGCTCAATGCACTATTCATCATTCGTGGTTTCAGCGGAGCAAGCCGTCCTTTCCTTGCTCTTATGATAGGATTCAGTTTTGTCGGTCTTGTGGCCGAAAAGCTCGCCGTGGTGTTCCTGATGCGCTATCAATGGCGGCTGCGGCGTAAGTCAAACGTCTGGAGAGTTCTTCTCGTGGGTAGTCGCACCGATGCGGAGAACTACCTGGCGATGGTCCGCGAACATCCGGAATGGAACCTGGAAATCGTTGACGTGATATCGGCCTCGCGCCGAGGAAGTGGCTGTAAGAGGCATCGGTGGCAACCTCTATCCGACAATTGAGCAGTAGTTCTCTGGCGCCGGCGTCGCTGGAGAAAGCCTCCGCGCAACCGGAGGCATGGTCGGATGTCCTCAAGCGTTATGCCGTCGATGAAGTAGTCGCGGTAACGGGAGGATGGAATCAGTCGGCGATTTGGAATGACCTCGCTGAAGCGTGCGCCGATCGGGGCGTGATTTTTCGCCAACTGGTCGTGATGCCGAAGCCCAAGATCGGCAAATATCACATCGAAGATGCGGGTAATGGGCAGTATTTCGTTTCGCTGGAGACGGTTCCGCAGGATTTCCTCGCGCTGGCTGTTAAGCGAGTGCTCGATATCGCGGGTGCGATCCTTGGAGTGATGCTATGTGCGTTGGTGTTTCCCTTCTATGCTCTATGGTTGCGGATCGTCTCGCCGGGCTCGGTTTTTTTTCGCCAGGAACGCATCGGACGCAACGGACGCTTCTTCACCATGTACAAGTTTCGCACGATGCGGCCGGATGCTGAGCGGGAACTTCCCGAGTTGATGGCGCTCAACCAGATGAACTGGGGCATTGTTCAAGATCAGAAACGATCCACGAATCATCGCAGGCGGAAATTTCATGCGCCGGACGCATCTCGACGAACTTCCGCAGTTCTGGAACGTGTTGATGGGCGACATGAGTCTGGTCGGGACACGACCGCCGACCCGCAGCTGAAGTGGAGTCCTATAGAGACCATCATCATCGCCGTCTTAGCATGCGTCCCGGAATCACCGGAGTATGGCAGGTGACCGGCAACAACGCGGTGCGCGATTTTGAAGAGGTCGTGAAGCTCGACTGCAATACATCGACGATTGGTCGCTGGGACTCGATCTGAGGCTGATCGGACGAACCATCTTGAAAGTTGCAAGACGGGTGGGTTGGTAGGTTGGCGTCGAACGACACTCCGTTCGACGATCAAGATTTCGCAATCGCTACGACCTCGGTCTTTCCGTCTCAATTTTTGTGCTTGCGTCCCTCGCAGCAGGTCGTGTCTACCGCTTACCGTTCGACGACGAAGTAACCACCCTCGAAATGATTGCTCGGTTTCCTTTTAGTGAGCTTGCGAATCGATTGTTGAAGGCGATGGACGTGCATCCGCCACTTTCTTATTTGCTTTTCTCCGGGGCACGTTATGCGAGAATTGAAGGACAACAGCTTCGATGGATAAGCTTGGGATGTACAGAGGAGGCTTGGCCATCTGGCATCGGCTAACGCTGGAATCCATTGCAAGCGCTCATGTGTCGTCGGCTACTCGCATTCTGATCGCCTTCATGTTCGGCTTAATCCCGATGGCCGTGAGCCAGGGCGACGCACTCCGTTGGTATCCCGTGCTGGCCTTCATGTCGGCGGTCACATTCTTCGCGTACCTGCTGGGCGGTCGTAGATGGTATCTTTGTGGAATTCCGCTAGGCTTGGCCGCGGATACCGAATCTTTGGCCATACTGCTATTCCTCGCAATTGCTGTCGAACGGTGGGCGTTTCAACGCAGGTTCGAATGGCGAGAAGACGTCACCTTTGCCGCTCTCACTGGTATAATCGCGTTGCCGTCCGTTATTACATTCGTCAACATCCTACGATTCCATCCAGTCTCTCAGCAGCTCACACCCCGGAATCGCCCGGCGCATCTTCGATTCCGCCTTAGGATTCTTTGGCGGGGTCACCTTAGGACTTTCGCAAGCTTGGGTGGCGCTGTTCGGATTGATCGCGATGGTCTATTTCGTTTACTTCGCGATAGGTTTTGCTAAGAAGAATCCGCTAGCTTCAAGAATATTACGATTGGTAGCCACGCTGGCCGTTGAGAGCGCGCTGGTTACGTTGGCGGGACTCTCAGAACCGCGAGCCTTTCTGTTTTTGACGCCGATGTTGACATCGCTCATGGCGATCGGGTTGGTTACCGCTATTGTGTCATATCCTGTGCTCTCGACCTACATGTACGCGTTGCCGCTCGTGGTGTCGCTATTTGTGATTGGCAGCCTGCGTCGGACTACGACGCCTTTCAAACGCAATGCTGCAATACCGTTCGATGAGATCGTGGACTTTATTAACAGCAATAGACGAGGATACACGGTTGTACTGACATCAGATACGACCGTCAGATTTGCGGTAGCTGAGTCCGGTGTCTGCGCGGAGTTGTATGAGACTTGGTCTCACCGATGGAGACAATCGAACTGCAATGCAACCAGGGGGACGAAAACAATCATCGTAGTTAAGGGCGCGCCCTTGAATGAACAAGACGAGGAGTGGCGACTCCGCTTAAACTCCGCACTTTCGGACAAACAGTTAGCTGCCATTGCTCACTTCGGGAGAGACACCGATGCCGAATTAAAGTCGCGGTTGACCGGTACGCCATTGCCGCAAGCTATTCTCGATGCATCTATCTACCGCTGATATCGCCTTGCTGCCATCCACAGTGCTTTCCTGGCACTCTATCTTAGAGATAGAAAACTAGCATTGTCCTTTGCAAAGCGGACCGCAGTAACGATCGGTGCGAACGGAGCACTCGGCATTCTTGGGTTCGCGAGTGGAACGCTTGCAGCTCGTCTGTTGGGTCCGACAGGAAGGGGCGAACTCGCCGCGATCCAGACCTGGGCTAGTTTTATCGCAGTCGTGGCGACTCTGGGGCTGCCAGAGGCGATAGTTTGGTTTTGTTCGCGCGATCCTTTACACGGAGGGCGGTACATTTCGACAATTATCCTGGTAGGCTTAATCGGTTGTGCGCCGATGTTGGCGCTCGGATACGTGGCAATGCCATTGCTTTTGGCAGCCCAGAAGCCCGCTGTTGTCTGGGCAGCACGTTGGTATCTGGCTATAGCTATTTTCTATGTGTTATCAGGCGGGCCGTGGGGCGCGCTGCGATCATTGCCTGATTTGAGTCGATGGAATGCCATACGCGTGGTCGTTCCAGCTTTGTGGATAGGAGTCCTTGGAGTCGCCTTTCTCATCGGAAGAGTGACGCCGAATTTTCTAGCTCTGGCAAACCTCATTGTCCTCGGTTTCATCGCCCTTCCGATCTTTTTTGTGGTGACACTGCGTACGATCAGAGGTTCTTATCTTCCGGATCCACATGCTGTGATCCCGATGCTACGTTTCGGCATCCCGTCGATTACTAGCGGAGTCGCCCAAAATTTAAATCTGCGCTTCGATCAGATGCTGATAGCCGCCTTGCTGCCGGCCAGATCGCTCGGGCTCTATGTAGTAGCAGTTGCATGGAGCACGGTGTTGCTGCCATTGTCGCAAGGTATCGCTGCAGTCCTTTTCCCACACGTTGCCGCGCAAGACTCGAAGGAAAACCAAGCGCGGGCCTTTGTAGATATTTTCAGAATCGCTGCTCCGCTTACTTGGGTGCTGGCACTCGCAGTCGCTATTGGCACACCTTGGGCTCTACCGCGTATTTTCGGGATTTCCTATCAAGAGTCGGTGTCGTCGGCGCTGATCCTTGTAGCGGCAAGCGCTGTGTTGAGTACTAACCAACTCCTGGAAGAGGGGTTTCGAGGACTAAACAAGCCCATCTTTATACTCTGGTCTGAGCTTGCGGGTTTGCTTGTTACGGTCGTTTCCCTGACCCTATTGCTCACCCGGATCGGAATTATTGGCGCTGCTATTTCTTCGCTTTTAGGCTACACGACGGTTTGCGTGGCTCTACTTATCCTTGCCAAGAGCGAAACCGGCCACTCTTTAACGGGCTTGTTATTGCCTTCTCCAGCTGAAATCTCGGCACATTGGATCCGGGTCAGTCAGCAATTGGGATGGGAGAAATAGTTGCTTTGCGGCTCTTACTATTCGATTCCAGTTCGATGTTTCCTTCGAATCCATTGTTCGCGGAGGCACTCTCGCTGATTGCTGACGAGCTTGCTATCCAGTACACATGGATTGATGAGCACGAGTTCCTAATGCCCCGAAGGGTCATTTTCCTGCACAGAGTCTTCTATCATCTTTCTGGCCGGCGCCCCTTGGGATACTGGCGGCTGAATCGGAGGTTTCGAGAGATAGTTCACGCATTCAAGCCGGATGTCATCTTGGCAACCTCTGGCAAGAATCTTAGTCCTGCAAGCCTTCGTTGGGTGAAAGAGAAGACCGGAGCATTATTGGTAAACTACGCTACCGACGATCCCTTCAACGAAGCGGTCACCACCTCGATGTTCAGACAGGCGATCCCTTTGTACGACCTCTATGTCTGTACCAAGCGCGCAATCATCGACGACGTTCGCAAGGCTGGATGTCCTAATGCCATGTATCTGCCATTCGCATACAAGCCCGAAGTTCATTTTCCTGAGGGACCAAATACTCCTGACGAAAAAAGACGATTCACCTCCGATGTGGTCTTCATCGGCGAATGCGACGAAGATCGGCTGCCCTACATAACGGCCATGCTGAAAGCGATTCCCGATTTGCGGCTTCATCTCTACGGAGGTAAATGGGACCGTCATCCAGCACTTAGAAAATACCACAGGGGCTTCGCGATCGGCCACAATTTCCGCTTGGCTGTGAGCGGTGCAAAGATTATTTTTAACCTGGTCAGGAAAGCCAATCGGGATGACCATGTGATGCGCACCTTCGAGATTCCTGCTTGCGGCGGCTTCATGTTAGCTGACAGGACGGATGGGCAGCGCGCCTTTCTTACTGAAGACAGAGAAGCTGTGTACTTCTCGTCAGTCGAGGAAATGATCGACAAGACTCGCTACTACTTGGATCATCCTTCGGAACGCAAACGAATCGCGGAAGCCGGCCGCCATCGCATTACCTCGGACAAGAACACCTACAAAGACCGTCTGCGGACAATCATAGAATTGGTCGGAGGACGCGCTGGCGTGACAGATTCTTCTTCTAGCGCGGCACCCGTTCAAGCTGGCTAATGCGTTCTTGATAATGGAATCGCTTGCCCGATATTGGGCTCCGATGGTGTCGGGAGCGGGCGGAGACCGGAAGAGCCGGCCAGTGCTGTTCTGGGCATTTACTGCCCTGCTGGTCGTCGGTTTGAACTTGTACGCGCCTGGCGATCCGACCGACATGGAGCGATTGTTGGCGTCCACGATCATCGTTGTTGCCGCGGCCTCGATTTGGTTCTGGATGGGACGCCGGAATCTCGAAATAGCTTTCATTCCGCTTTTTTCCATCATGTTTGCGATTAACTATGCCTTGGGCATATTCCTGCTGACTTCCAACGCTATCGAGGGCAAGAACGATATGCGGCTCCTTCCCCCTACGTTTAACCTGGTCTTGATTCTCTCGCTTGCCGGAGACTTTCTTCTGATTCTTTTAGCTTATTACGGCCCCTGGTGGCGGTACCTAATCCCGCGCATGCCTAAGTGTCAATTGTGTTCGGAGTATGCTTCTGGCTCTTCAGCTCGTTAGTTGCCTGGTGGCGGGATTGAGTCTTGTTGCGTTCTGGATTGTTCTCCGCGTGCATCTTGCACCGGGTCTGCGCCAACCTGTCGATCTCGCGGGCAATCTGTTTTTTCTATGCATGGCAATTCTGGTGCTCCTGCACTTAGAGCACCAGCTTAGCTTCATTCCGATGGTACTTTTGTATGGACTCTTCATTCCCGTTCGAGTCGTGCTTGGGGTTTCCCAAGGTCAGCTCGTGTTCGCCGTAACCGTGGGACTCCTCCTCGTGATGACCTATGCGACCGCAAGGCGTCGGATTCCATGGAGTTTCGTAATCATTGGCTTCGCAATGTTCTGTATCGTCCAGCCGGTCAAGGGTATCTTTACCAAACAAGTCTACATAGGAGGCGGCATAAACCGCGAGCAATCCGAAACCGACAAGCTTGAAGCGCTTTCTTCGACAGTGCAACAGGGGATGGTTGTCGCCAACACCGTCGGGCTGCAATCAGCCGTGTCACTGGCGACCGAAAGACTACAGCAGATTAGCATCTTCGTTGTAGTTGCAGGATATACGCCGGACGAAATACCCTACTGGCACGGCGTGACCTACTACCCTTTGTTCGAGCCAATCCCGCGAGCGATCTATCCTGAAAAGCCGGATGAAACGCAGGGAAACGATTTCGGCCATTGGTATGGTTTCATAGATGCCGAGGACTATGCGACGGCGATCAATCTGCCACAGTTAGTCGAATTCTATGGCAACTTCGGCCCATGGGGCGTCCTCATCGGTAGTATTCTGTTGGGTCTATTATACCGGGCAATACATACGTTGTTCGTTCACGACATGACCGGCATTATAGCTTTGTTAGCGGCCATCGATACTCTGACCATGTGGCTGGACTTTGAAAGCAATTTGTCTCTGACATTAGGAGGAATGTTTGGATTCTTTCTTAGCGTCAGCGCCTTTTATCTTCTTGTGGCAGCATTTTCGAGTCTTACCGCCACGGTTGAAGCTGCGAGAGGCGTAACAGGTCGGCAACGTCGCGGTCTGAATGGCCCTACATTGGAGAGCCCTAGCGTTCCATCTCATATGGCGAGGCGGCCATGCTCAGAACGCGGTAACTGCGATATCGTGTTCTCTTGAATTACGGTTTGTTCCCGACAGCAAGAGTAGGGAAGTGACATCCAGGTACACCACGGACTGCACCTTTCAATTCGCGCAATAGACGAATCTCGATGACCGAGCCGCCAAGATTGGTTTGTCCATGGGATTGATCCAATTGGTGGTGGCGAAAGGGATGATGTTCCAGGTATACGCTCCCGATTTGCAGGACCGGCGCGAATTGTCCGCATCAACTCGAAGTCCGGACGACGCACGGCTCCGAGCTGTTCTGCTGGGTGGCATTCAATCTGCTGACGGAAAAAGCATGATTAGATATGGGCTCGAACTGGGCGAAGCGCTTCGAGCGCATCGTGGCGGGGGAGTCTGGCGATTCGAGGACCTCAATCCGCCTCTGTCGGGGTTTGCGAAGCAGCTTGGCCAGAAGGTTAGCCAACGAACGGCAGTCGCTATGTCTCGCTATATCAAGTATCCGATCAAAGCATCAAGATTGAAAGCAGAGGTATTTCATATCCTGGATCATACTTATTCACAACTTCTTTTATGCCTAGACCCTCGTCGCAGTGTCGTTACCTGCCATGACCTGATCCCCATGCTAGCATTCCGTCGACTCCTCAATGTTCCTGTAGCCTACCATATCGGATGGACTTTTTGGTTGAGAGTTCGCCTTATGAAGCGCGCAGCTTACGTTATTGCCGACTCGGAATCGACACGGCGAGACATAATAAGTCAGCTGAAGATCGATCCTGAGCGAGTGGTCGTCATCGCTAATGGCGTGTCCCGGATTTTCCAGCCTTCGAATGACCGGACAAGGCTAGTTCAAATAAAGAATGGGCTTGGTCTTTCCGACGATGTGAAAATAGTCCTCAACATTAGCGCGAACAATGAATACAAGAATATTTCGTGCATTCTGAGGGCTATTGATGTCCTAAGGCATCGCGATTCGAGGGTCAGGTTTCTTCGGGCCGGCGGTGATTTCTCTGTGCCCGAGAAACAGCTGATTAAAAAATTGGGGATTTCCGACTATGTTCAATATGTCGGTGGCCCGGCTACTGACTGCGAGCTTGCTGATCTCTACCGACTGGCCGACGCGTTTGCATTCCCCTCGTTCTATGAAGGATTCGGATGGCCACCTTTGGAAGCCATGCGATGCGGGACTCCTGTCGTTGCTTCAAAGGCTGGATCCTTGCCTGAAGTTCTGGCTGATGCCGCTTTGTTAGTTCAACCGGAGGACTCGCTCGCCCTTGCCGATGCCCTCAGTGGTCTAATTTGGAATCCGGACTTACACGCTGAAATGTCCGTTCGGGGGGTGAAGAGAGCATCCACGTATACCTGGGAACGAACCGCAGAACAGACTCTAAACCTTTATCAACAGATTTTGCGTGAACAAGGGCCCTCGAACCACAATATCAACTAGGCAATCACTTTCCTGCCTTTTCCTATGTGCGGTCTGAACGGCCATTTTTGCGTATCGCGGACTCGGTCGGTCCGGTCGAGTTGCGCGAGCTGATAGCCATTCGCGATGCGATGCGGCGCGTGGGCCTGATGGCGCCGGTCATTGGCTATCCGCCGATGAGCGAGTAGGCCTCGGCCATCGCAGCCTCGCATTCGTGGATCTCAGCGAAGCTGGACTGCAGCCGATGGCAACCGCAGATGGCTCCTTCACATCACCTTCAACGGTGAGATTGACAACTATCAATCGATTCGCGAACAGCTGGAGCCGACGGCGTGGTATTTCAGTCCCATAGTGATACGGAAGTGCTATTACACCTCTAGCACAGAAGGGCCCTGCGATGCTCGACGAGCTGCGGGGCATGTATGCCTTCGCTATCTGGGATTCGTCTCGCGCCGAATGTTCCTGGCGCGCGATCCATTCGGATCAAGCCGCTATACTATGCGGATGACGGCAGGACACTTCGCTTTGCCTCGCAGGTCCGCGCATTGCTAACGGGTGAGTCCATCGACACCAGCTCCGATGCCGCAGGCAAGGTAGGTTTCATGCTATGGGGTTACGTTCCCGAACCCTACACCTTATATGCGGGAATCCGCGCCTCCGCCGGGCTCATGGATGAGGGTCGATGGCGACGGCGTTCGGACGCAGGACCTGTCACGTATCCGGCGAGATCGTGTCCGCGGAAAATCGTGCGGAATGTTAAACTCCGAAGACCTCGGCGTCACTGCGAGTGCGATGCTCGAAACGGTCGAGAGCCATCTGATTGCCGATGTTCCGGTAGGGGTCTTTCTGTCTTCGGGGCTCGATTCAACCTTGACGGCCCTTGCTGCCGAGACCGCCGGCTCGCGCCTGCATTCGGTGACTCTTGGGTTCGAGGAATATCGCGGCAGTGAAGCGGACGAAGTTCCATTCGCAGAAATGGCTGCGAAACAATTCGGTACCACTCATGCGACGCGATGGGTATCGCGTAAGGAGTTCCAGACGGATTTCGCTGCCATGTTGTCCGCCATGGATCAGCCCACCATCGACGGTGCGAATACCTACTTCGTCAGCAAGGTCGCGAAGCAGGCGGGCCTCAAGGCCGCGATTTCCGGACTTGGCGGCGACGAACTGTTCGGCGGTTACTCGAGCTTTCATCAAATCCCGCAGTTGGTTCACAGTGTCGGAAATTTCCCTTCCGGCGCAGCCAGAGCGCTGCGGGTGATTTCCGCTCCGGTGCTCAAACACTTCACATCTGCGAAGTATGCAGGCCTGCTCGAGTACGGCGGCACCTATGCGGGCGCATATCTCCTACGAAGGGGCCTCTTTATGCCGTGGGAGTTTCCTCATCTGCTCGATCCGGATTTGGCGCGCGAAGGATGGCGTGTTCTCGGGCCGATGCTGGGACTCGAAGCGACCGTGAAAGATATCTCCAGCGGGCGGTTGCGCTTCCCGCACTCGAGATGACTTGGTACATGCGCAATCACTGCTTAGGGATTCCGATTGGGCTGGATCGCTCACTCGTTGGAAATCCGGGTCCCCCTGGTCGATCTTAGCTTGCTTCGCTCGGTAGTTCCGTCGTCGCTTCGCGCGGAATTGGAAAGCCGGAGATGGCGCATACGCCCGCTTCGCCGTTGCCCGACGCGATCCTGCGGCGCAAAAAACGGGATTTAACATCCCGATCCGCGATTGGCTAGGGGATGGTGAAGGGGATAACCGATCCGAGGGGCGGGCCTGCGCGGATGGGCGATGCGGTTGGCTCGGGAATTCGGGATCGTTTCAACTCGAAAAACTGAAGCGGCATAGCCATCTCTAGACATGCGCATTCTTCATGTTATTCCAAGCCTCGCGACGAGCTATGGGGGACCTCCAAAGGCGGCGCAGGAGCTATGTCGAGAGTTGGCGCGGAGGGGCCATCAGGTCAGCATCTACACGACCGACCTTGATGGAATCAAACGCCTCGAGGTCCCGGTCGATCAGCCGATCCGTGGTGAGGACGGAGTCGAACGATGGTATTTTTCCACCCAGCGATCAGGGCTCTATGGATTCTCGATCGCGTTAATCATCCGCTTCGCCGAAACATCCGAACCTTTGACGTGGTCCATATCCATAGCTTTTATCGATTTGCCTCGACGTGGCAGCTCACTATTGTCGACGATACGGGGTACCGTATATCTTACGGCCGCACGGAACGTTGGACCCGTCCCTCTATCATCGACATCGACTTCGTAAGGAGTCTACGAGGGTGTTCGAAAACCGAAATCTGGAAAACGCCGCCGCGGTTCATTTTACGGCCGATATGAAATGAGCCTGGCACGGTCGCTGGGCTGAGGTTTCGCGGGGTTGTGGTGCCGATTGGAGTCGATATTCCAAACCGAACTCCACGCTGACAAACTGCGCGCGGACTTCGCCCGCGATTGGCCGGCGACGCAAGGAAAAAGGATCATCCGTTTTTCGGCCGGCTGACTTTGAAAAAAGGACTGGATCTCCTCGTGAAAGCGTTCGGCCGTCTTGTTCGCAGCCGAACTGACATCCATCGTTCTCTGGCCGGGCCTGATGACGAAGGGTATGGAAAAAGGTTCGCCAATGGCTGCAAGATGAAGGGGTGCTCGATCGGGCAACCTTCGCAGGGATGCTGAACGGGGAGCAAAGGAAGCTGCGTTCGCGTCGGCGGACATATTCGTGCTGCCGTCTTACGCGGAAAACTTCGGGTTCGCCGTAATAGAGGCGCTCGCGGTCTGGCTTCCTCCGTGATTTCGAACAAAGTCAATATCTGGCGAGAACTATATCGACGATGCGGCCGTGGTTGTTAATTGCGATGCTCAAGAAGTCGCTCGGCGATTTCAACTTTGTTCGAAGCGCTGAACCGCGAAGTCATCTTGACGAAGCGGGCAAGAGACTAGTTGCGGAACGATTCAACTGGTCTGTACATCGCGGGCAGAATGATTGCCATTTATAGCGACGTCGTCGCTACAAGCTCGAGGTACTTCCGTGCAAGAATCCGCATGAGGACCCGATCAACTAGTATTGGTCACTGGAGGTACCGGTTTCATCGGCCGCTCCCTGGTGGACGCGATTCTCGCCCGCGGTTACTTTGTCCGGGTTATCGGTCGCCGTCCGGTCGTCAGATGGCGGGCGACCTCCGAAATAGAGCATTGCGCGCGGATATTTCTGAACCTGGCGTACTCGAAGCCGCGGTACAGGTGCGGATATAATTTATCATCTTGCCGCCGCCACTTCGGGTACCCCGGAGTACTACCAAAGCGTTACGGTCGAAAGCTCGGAGCGTCTGCTCGAAGTAGTTGCCGCCCGGGGAGCTCGAGTAGTCTTTGTCAGCTCCGCGAGCGTCTATCAGCCGGCTCGATAGATGCGAGTGTGATTGACGAAGATTTTCCGCTGGAGCGAAATCCTCCGTTGCGCGGCCTCTATGCCCGTACCAAGACCGAATCCGAATTGGGCGCGCAGCCGTTTCTGAGCCATCCAAGGGTAAAGTTGACGATCGTCAGGCCAGGACTGGTCTACGGCCCCCGCTCGAAAAACGTACTCAACGGTGCTGCGCTGTCGGTGCGAGCCGAATGTGATTACGACCGGAACGCCGGCCAAACTATTACCGCTCATCTACGTAGATGACCTGGTCGATATCCTCATTCGGATCGCGGCGAGCGAGACTGCTATCGGGCGAATCTACAATATTGCCCATCCTCAGATGCCTACCACGGCGCAATTCCTAAGCACCTACCGCGAATTAAGCGGCGATCATAGACCGTGATCGACATCCCTTTACCGAGGTTATTACCGGTATTCTCGCCGCTGGACAAACTGTGTGGGGCGCTGGGCAGAAAGCCCAAATACCGCTACTCGGCCGCGCGCCTTGTAAGCGGCTCGACCTGTCCGCGGAAGGATAGTCGCGAATTGGGCTTTGAGCCTCGTGTAGGATATCGCGAAGGGCTCGAGAAGGTCTGCGCCAACTAGAGTGGGGATCATCGAAACCGCGAAGCAAGTGTGCTTCGGGCTCGTCGGCTGTGGCCAGGTCGTCCAAGAGCTGCATCTCCCGGCCTGGAGCGTAATACCCAAGGTTAGCCTGGCGGCGATTTGTGATTCTTCACAGGCCGCCCTCGACGCGGTGTTATCGCAGTCGCCTGCCGCACGCGCGTACAAGAGCCTCGATGTTTCCTCGACGATAGTGCCGATTTGTCGTTCGTAGTCTAAGCCACCCCTGGAATTACCCATCTGAGTTGGCGCGGAGGATTCTGCCTAAGGGGATCACTCTGCTATGCGAGAAGCCGCTCGCGCTCAGCGGCGCCGATGCGCATCGATGTGCGTCTCGCAGAGAGACGGCGCGATGCTGACCGCAATCCACAACTACCGCTTCAAGGAAAATACGCGGCAAGCTCTTCGCGCGATGCGAGTGGCGAATTAGGCGACATCGTCGCGGTCAATCTCAAGTTCCGCAGCGGCTCGCTATTCGGCGAGCAGGTTCCATGGCGACGACGTGAGCGACAGAATCGACGCTGCTGTTCGAATCCGGGATTCACTGGTGGACATCGCGATGTTGTTCCTCGGTCGGCTGAAGTCGCTGCAATTCGTAGATGCTGACGTGGATAGCCTCGGCATCCAGCGCGTAGTGTTTGGAACTCTTCACGAAAGTGGCGCGCGTGGGGTTTTCGACTTGATGGTCGATGCGTCGTCTACCAGCACCGAGATTGAGGTGCTAGGCGAATCGGCTGGTCTCGCGCTGCAATTCTTTCCGCAAGGCTTCCGGAGGCTGCCTGCGCGCGACACTCCGCTCCATCGATGACTTGCTGAAGGACGCAGGCTGTTCGACTTCGCGCGCGACACCATCAGCGAAAAGTTCCTCCGCCCGAAATGTTCGCATCGCGCACGCTCGCATGCAGATCTTTTCCATGCTTTCGTGGCGCGCTGCGCGGCAAGCACCAAATCCGGTCCCGGAAGAGAGTTGCTGCAGACCATTCAATTACTCGACGAAGTTGCCAGTCGCTCATACCGGGCTATACCCATAAGCGGGTTCGAATGGCCGGAGGTCGAAGCGGCGGTCCGCTAAATGACTGGAAGAAAGGCCAAGCGCCAGCGCTCGCCAGTAGCCTTTAAGCGTGATCATTCCCACCCGCAACGAGGAACGCAAACTGGCGTCAGACCCTCGCGCGGTGGCGAACTGGGCGGACCAGGTTTTCGTGTTCGATTCCTTCAGCGACGATCGCACCTTGGAAATCGCCCGCGAGTTCGGGGTCGCGTCGCGCAGCGCGCGTTCGACAATTTCTCGGCGCACAAGAATTGGGCGTTGGACAATTTGCCGATCCGCAACCGATGGGTGCTTCTTCTGGATGCTGACGAACGTCCTACTCCGGAACTGCGTGACGAAATCGGCGGAATCGTCGCCAATGAATCCAGTCGTAACGGATACTACGTCGCGCGCAAAAATTATTTCATGGGCCAATGGATTCGGCATTCTGGGATGTCTCCGGATTGGCAGTTGAGGCTATTTCGTCACGGAAAAGGGCGTTACGAAGACCGCATCGTGCACGAACATATCCTGATCGAAGGATCGACGGGCTATCTCAAAAATACCCTTGACCACAACGACCTCAAGGGCCTCGAGCGATGGTTCGATAGGCACAACGCCTACACCAGCATGGAGGCGCTGGAAGTTCGCCGCGTTGGACCGCGATCATTCGCAACGAATTCGCGCGAAGCTGACGTCACGAGGCCCCGAGCGGACGCGCGTGTCAAGGAGTGGGCCTATAGATATCTTCCCTTCCGCGCGTTCTTTGTCTTTGTCTGGATGTACCTCATTCGTGGCGGGTTTCTCGATGGCCGGATCGGCTTCCGATACTGCATGCTCCGCGCCTTCGTCGACTATCAGATCAGTTTGAAGGTTATGGAATTGCGATCGAAAGAAGGGACCGCCCCATCTGAACAAGCCGAGCAGAGTTCCTCTGCGAATTCGGTTGCATGAGTAGCTATCCACGGACCGACCGCCGCCTGGATGCTTCCGGATCGAAGGATCACTTCGCTCCCGAGTTCCGGTTAACGCTGCTATGCGCGCACTGGCCCCTTTCGGATGGAAACCGGAGGAGATCCGCCGACTCGCCACGAGTGATCTCGATTGGGCCCAGTTCGTTCGAATAGTCGATCGCAACCAGATGCTTCCCCTCGCGCATCGTAACCTTCGCGACGCTTTGCCCGAAGGACAACATGAAGAGTGGCTCGATGCGCTCAGAAAGAAGGCGGTAGATTTCGCCAGCCACAGTCTGTCTCAAGCGGCAGAGTTGATTCGCATGAGTGAGGCGGCGAAACGCGGGCATAGAGATCGTCGCGCTCAAAGGTGTTGCGCTATCCGTTCAGGCGTACGGCCACGTGGCGTTGCGAAGCCCGGGAGACATCGACCTGCTCGTCGCATCGGAGCAGGTGTTCGAGTTCGAACGGATTCTGTTGGAGCTGGGCTATGTGCGCTACGAACCCAGAGCGAACCTAACCCCCAGGCGCCTGAAGCATTATCTGAAGTACTATAAACATTTCGCCTATGCTTGCGAGGCGAGAGCCGTCGCGCTCGAAGTTCATTGGCGGCTCTTTCACAATACTCACATTAAGCAGCCCGACCTCGAGCCCTTTGCGACGGTGCAGGTACCGCTTGGCTCGGGTACGATATCTACACTCTCGCCAAACGAGTTGTTCCTGTATCTATGCGTTCACGGCGCGATCCATGGTTGGCCGATTCTAAAATGGCTCGCGGATATAGCAACGATGCTCTGCGTCATGACTGTCGAGGATCTGCGCAGTATCGCCGCGATCGCATCGCAGCGCCATCTAATGGCGGAATTTCACGCGGCCCTGATACTGGTGGATTCCCTCCTGGCGGTCGAGCGGCCTTCTATCGAACTGCCGCGTCGACCCGATCCGGTAACAGAACGAATCGTGGCGATGTCGCGACGACTTCTCACCACGCGTGACTATTGTCTGGAAATCACGGACCTGCCGCGGTTCGGAATGTTCTTCTACGATTTAGGTATCCGTCCGTCGTGGCGCTTCCGAAGCGAAGATATCCAACGCGCCCTTGTCTTTCCCGATGATTGGGATCTGGTCGATCTGCCCGATGCTTTGTTTCCGCTCTACGCCGCGGTCAGACCTGTGAGTTGGCTGATGCGGCGCTTGTCACGCCTCTCCAGGCGACTATCCCCCATGGATCAGCCGTCCTCACCCCTCTCGCCGTGACTTAATCCAAACCCGTCCCGTTTCGATTCGAACTTTACATCTTCCGGGAGGTCTGATTTCTTGGTCGATGCGGATTCAAGACCGCCGACTCGGATAGGAGACCATCGATGCCCTGTTCACGGCCTAAGATGTTTCTTTCCGCGATGCTTGCGGGTCTGGTGATTTTGTCTTTGAGCCGGTTCGCTCCAGCCTCTGCCGATGACTCCGCGAGGGCCGAATCGACCGATCAGAGCGTCACAGCTAACGCGACTACTGCCAGCGCAACAGTTCCATTCTCGATTCGATCGGTCAGCGCAACTTCCGCCTTTGCCGGCGGCGCCTGCGTTTCTCAGACATGCAATGCCGCATCAGGACATTGTGGATGCGAAACAGTGACTGGTACGGTCATCGCTACTGGCATCGGCAGGGCAACCCTCACTGCAAGCATTACTTCGAACAACGATGCTTCTACTCCCACCGGAGATTCGCCATCCGAGTGCTCTCCAGCCGACGGCGTAATGACTCTGACCAACGGAAGCAAGATCATCAGTATTCAACTGGTGGGCAACCGGTGCGCCGAAGGAGGCACCACGGCACCGGTAGTAAGCAATATGAATTTCACAATCGTCCCAGGCAGCGGGACGTTCGCAGATTCGATAGGAACCGGCTCTCTTCAAATTAGCAATCTTGCGCTCACCGGCGGATCACCCACACTGCTGAGTGGTACGGGCGTTATTCAAATCAGGTCAGGCTTCTGATCGAGTGAAACAGAACTTTCGCCGCATCTCTCCCACCGTATGAAACTTCGCTAGCGTGCGTTGTTCGGATCCGACGCGATGCATCGCTCGTTTGCAATCTGATCCGCAAATCCCCTCTCAATTTCCCCTGCGCGACGTTCAAGTTCGGCTTCCGACTTAGGTCGACCCTCATCGAATAGTTCCTGTGCAGCAATGTCTCGAAAGGATTTCATGTCTGCTGAGGCGGCCTGATTAGCCCGAAACTGCGATTCACATTCGCGCAAGGTGTCGAATTGACCGATTCTCTTCCAGACAGTCAGGTTATCGTTATCCGGCCACGAGGTAATGGGAGCATAGGATGCCACCACGTGTCGGAGATGGTTGCATCGTTCCAGTTCGAATTGACGGGGGCTGGTACCGGTCAACAACGACAGGAAAAGTACCGAACTTCCCGGTGCGGCATTTTGCGTACAGTCCGGTCGCAGATCGGCCGCCATCGGAGGCATCATCAGATACCATCCTATGAACGCCAGCACCGTCCCATGTGAAAGTTTCATACACGCTCGTTTGAAAGTTACGCTTGCGACTCCTCTCACTTTCCCAGAAAATTCCAAACTCTTTGCGTCACTTCGCGCGCGAGGTCGCTGCGCCGGATAGAGATGAATACCGTCCTCGCTGAAAATCTCGTCGTATTTTCCCGGAGGGAGCGATAACCAATTCTGCGCTTCATTGTATGAGACAATGTAGGGCGGGTTGCTGGCGAGAGCCTGCGGCAAGTCGTCAATCGGCTTCATGCGGCTGTTTGCGGAAGCGCCCTCGGTCAAATCCCCGACCGGATGGACCACATAAAGGTCGTCATCAACGCCAGTGTATACCGAATGCAGAAGGACATCCTGCCAGATGATGGCTTTTGGAGTTACATGCACAATGTGCGTGTTCGTGGTGATGCGCCCAGCTTCGATCTCTTTGCGCAAAGCCGCAATCAGGTCCATCTCGCTAGGATTCTGTAGCCACCGATGATCAGGTGAGTAGATCCACCATCCGACTTTCGCGCAGTTACCAGTCCCGGGCCCATCCTTCGGCGATCGAGTGCTCATTATACGCGATGTCCAGTTCGGGATGTTGCGCCCACGGAAACACCAGCAGGACCAGTATTGCTGCGACCGTAAGGGGTCCGGATAAATTTCGATATAGCCATAAGAAGAGCGCGGCGGCTGGAAACACGAGAAAGTAGGGTCCCCAGTATTCGTTGAGTTTCCACATGACGTCGTCGACGCCGAACTGCGCCGCGCGGCTGGCCGGCGACCAGAGAGTTCGAGGTGAGCAGATACTCGGCCAGCCGCGCAAGCAGCAACGCCGCTGCGGCGACGTAAACGCCTTCGCTTCCCGCGACTCTGGCGGTGATCAGCGCGATGACTAATCCGGCTAGAAAGAGAACCAGGAGGGTCGGGAAAGTCATCTGCAGACCGTGAAATACACCGGGCGGTCGCAACGCGAAAAGGATGAGGGTCAGCAAAACAACCGCGCGCTTCGACCAGTCCGCCAGCCTCGAGGCTTCACTCTTGAGCGGCGTCATCCACCTGGCGTCGAACCAGATCATCATGACGCCGACAATTTGCACGATGGGAATGATCGGATAGGGAACTTCGATCTGCATCCCGATCACAACTTCAGGGAGGGCAACCAGCGTCGCGCCCGCGAGACACCCCATCTGGAGCAAGACGTTGCTCGGGCGATCGTCGAGAAAACGTATTATAAGAACGCTGCCGGCCGTCGCGAACGCAAACGCTCCGTCAATCGCCTGGGTAGCGAAGGCGGTTCCCAGCGCAAGCGCACCGATCGCAGTCCGAATCGGTAACCGATCGCGATCAAGAAGGAACGCCAGCCCGATTGCCAACATTGCGAATGCGATCGGCGTCCCGCGCAAATGTTGAGCCCGCACCAAAAGCGTGGTTGCGAATATCAGCAGCGCGGCGAGTCCGCCTCCAACGTCATCCATCAGCGTGCGACCGAGCCTGTAAGTTGCGAAGATGATCAGCATCGCCATTGGAACCATCGCCGCCGTTACCGCGAGGACTCCCATCGAGACATGCGCCCCGAAACCGAGGAACGCGAACAACAGCGCAGCACCAGGGGTCTGACTCATCGGACCCCAATATCCGTAGGGGTCGTCGTCGAAGGGGAGATAACTGCGAAAGGTCAAGATGCGTTGCACCGCGGCGGGAAGATTCAGCGCATCCATGTATGGCGATACAGGTGATCCTAACTCGAGTGGCAATTCGCTTATCGCCATCAACAGACAGGCGAGCCACGCGAGTTTCTGACCGGTGGATGGACGGACGAGTTCGAGTTTGGGAGGATCTTTCGCGATCCAGAAAACCGCGCCGATGAGTATCAGCCAAATTGTCCAGGATCGAAAAAGCCCGATGGGCCCGAGCAGGTTCCCTGCGATGTATGCGAATATCCAGGTGCAGGCGATGCCACCAATGATCGCATCGCATATGCCGAGCTTCGCCTCAATCCGAAGAAGAACCAGTCCGGCGATGATCGTCGTCAGCGCCCAGAACGTCCAGACTTTGGCCGCAGCCCATACAGTAGCCCGCAAGACTTCGCTGAAGTTTTCAAAAGGAACAATCCAGACATACGAATAGTAGGGTTCGCGAAGATGCGCGATGGATCCCGCGAACAATATCAGCAGGCCCGTGATAGCGACGGCGGTTCCGCCGTAGCGGCGAAATCCGACGGCCGTCATCGTTTTCCTGAAATCGGGCAAGACGGCTCCCAATCGCGCAGTTGAGATAATTCAATCAACCGCTTGTTTTGTACCCAACAGAGAATGCTCGCACAAATCATTAGGTCCGCCGCTACTTTGATTGTCAAAGCGGTAACCTTCCGGCGGCACCCGTTCGTGGCGGCGGAGGGAGCGGATCTACTCCGCGCTATAATTGAATAGATAACGGCCAACCTTTATGTTATTTGGCGTGCTGGATTCCAGGAAGGCAACCATGATTGCAGCAGTGATTTTGTTCGTGGCAGTTCTGCTCTCTCCTCTATCGGTTATGGGCGCCGATCAGGGAGCATCCACTGCTGCGTCGCCATCTCCAACGCCGGCATGGGACATGAGAAAGCCGGCTTCCTGCAGCGTCGAGGGACCAGCCCCCTGTCCCAAATGCTCCATCACTTGTAAAGGCGGACAACGCCCACTCTGCATCCCCGGCACCTCGGAAGGTTCTCCTTCAGCGTGCGTGCAACCCCCGTCCTGCGGCTGCAAGTAGACTCGATTTCGACAGTTCTGATCGAGCGGCTGACCGGTCAGGAATCACCGGCTGCGCCGCGCTTCTTCTCATAAAGTGGCGAAATCTAAAGGTTTTTTAACAGCAGTACAGCTTCGTCGCATAAAGGCGACCACGACTGCTCTAGCGAATGCGGAGAAGTCAAATTTCGTTAATGTTCGAGACGATGTCGCTAAACATGCAGAAAGAACGGATTCTCCTCCATGGAATACGATAAGCCGCCAAAAAAAAGACTTGCCCTTGCAATTGCAGCGGCAAAAGCGCTAAAGATACGGCCAATTCGTGTGTATCTATGTGTGTCTGTGAAGATGGGAACGGTTCTGCTCGCGACACTTTATCTCTGTCGAATAAAATATTAGTGAGCGCGTCTCTGCATAAAATCCGGATCAACGCTCTTAAGACTTGTCGACGGCCAAAGCTGCGGCGGCCGATAAGGGTTACCGCGCATCGGGGAGGAACTGGGCATGTCTAGTATCGGAAAAGCCCGAATCATTATCGTCATCGGAATTTTCCTGGTAGCAGTCGCGATGCTGGTAGCGCCGACCCGCGCGAGCAGCCTGCGCAACACCGGCACTGGAGGAAGCGCTTCGGTCGCGGGAACCAGGCCGGGTCCGGTGCTTTGGACCTACTATGAAACTACGCAGTCACTGACCGGTTGCTCGGGGGGAACCGGTGGCGGAGATGATGGCTGCGACAACGGCGGTAACGGCGACAACATTCTTCGCCTGGTCAATCCCAACGGTAACGCCAGCAACGCTTTAAATGGCTCACAGGCGGATGTCTGCGCGATGATCTATGTGTTCGACAACGACGAGGAAATGGGCGAATGCTGCGGATGCCCACTCAGCCCTACGGACTATGACGCTTTCTCGGTTGAGTATAACCTCACCAACAACTGGGGAGTCGGCTCTCCGATATCGGAAAATCCAAGCGGAGCAATCGCGGTAGTCGCCAGTGCTGCCAACGTGCCCTACTTGCCGAATGGAGTGGCTCCGAGCAACGGCCACAATTGCCCGGTAACGCAGACCAGCGCGTGTAACGCTGGTTGCGATCCTACCAATCAGCCCGGTTATACCGTTACGACGGCGAACAACCTCCTCGGCGACATCGAGCACAACCAGGTCATTACGTTGGGCACCGGCACGAGTTCGACCGTCAGTGGACTGACGGAACTTCCGCTGTTCGATGATGCCGCCGGCGATGGTACCAACCTGAACTATCTGCAAGCCCAGTGCGGAGCCTTAGCGAGAGGCAGCTCCGGCCACGGCATTTGCAGTTGCCCCAAGATTCCGCCACCTCCTCCACCTACGCCTGGTATTACGGCTACGCCAACCGCCACCGCGACCGCGACGGCAACTGCCACGGCCACCGCAACCGCAACCGCAACTGCCACTGCGACCGCAACTGCGACTGCGACGGCAACTGCCACGGCGACAGCGACTGCCACCGCGACGGCGACTGCCACCGCGACAGCGACCACCACCGCAACTGCGACTGCCACCGCAACCGCTACGGCAACTGCTACTGCCACGGCGATTCCGCCGACACAACTGAGCGCAGGATCGAACAACAACGGCACCGCTGGCGCTGGTCTTGACGATATCTCCTGCGAAGGCGGTGGTGGCCTTCAGGTCGGATCAGTAACGCTCTTCACCATCGACATTCTGGGTACCGGTGTCGCGATTACTCCACCTGTCGGACCGACCGAGAGCACCAACACATCGGAGACGTGGGTCCAAATCGGCAGCACGCAGACGGTGAATGGAGATTTCGAGTCGGCGACCTTCTACCACGTCTACACGTCGGCGGATCTAGCGATCACCGACACTCCGACGTTCTTCTTTGGACTCAGCCCGGCCACCAGAGCTTCGTGCTCCGCGATCACCTACAACCAGACCTGCTCGCAGGACGCCAGTCCGTGCCCCAGTCCGGTTCTGGATTCTACCGGCCAGAACTCAACCCAAACCTTCACCATCACGACCAGTAACGCGAACACCGGCTCACCCTCTCAGACGACGGGAGTAATTAACGTTGATCCCGAAAGTGTCATTGTTCTCTTGTGTGACACCTCGAATACCAATGACTCCTTCGGCGAAATCGCCAAGAACGGTTCCCCGCCGGTAGCCGGCGGTTTTGGGGGTAGCGAGTTACTACCCATAACCTCAGGGCAGGGACAAAACGGCGGTACCGTGATCGCAGCGGAATCCGCGAGTGGATCAACCAACTCGTCGCCCGCGAACACTGCGGGTCCATTCACGGCCACGCTCCCGGATCGAAATGACCCAAGTCCACTCAACATAGCCAGCCTCTCATGCTCAGGAGGAACGGTTACTGCCACTTTGATGGGAAGCCAGAATAGTGTTCAGCAATACGGATTCAGCTCGTTCACGGCGGTCATCGCTGGCGAAAGTACATCTGGCTTCAACGGGACTTTCACCATCACCCCCTCCAACGCCACTACCTTCACGTACACTGACAGTCCGTGTCCGGCCGCAACTGGAGGGACCGGAACGGTTCAGGACCACGACCCGGCGATCGGTGACAACGTCTGCGAAGCGGTGAGCTTGGTTCCCGAGCTTCCGTAAACGGCTGAGTCGAAACTTCCGAGTTAGCAACCCGCCGTCCGCATGAAAGTGCGGGCGGCGGTTTCTTTTTTTGGTCGCGAAGAGGAACTCCTTCCCTCCTCGTTGCGTTCTCGGTCGCCATCCACGCGTTCGAAAGCGGCCGGCTATCCCCAAGGGGTGGCGTGCTCTTGCCGGCCGGAGGACGCGCTATCGTCCGCCGAGCCCACCCTGGGAAAACAGGGCACGTTTTTATTATCCCGACGCTTGAAATTGAGAGAGCGGTTCGTTGCTCGTCGTTCAGGCCGCGAAACGGGCTATCGTGCGTGAACACCGAAAAATTTGAGAGAAGCGTAATAGGCTAAGCAAGACGAGGGGTTGCATCAGAGCGACACTTCAGCCTATAAGAGTTGCAACTTGGTGACTTTAAATGCGTTCGATCTGTCAGAGAATGCGTGAAGATGGAAGAATCACGGTAAGATGGTCAAAAATTGGTGTTGCATCTGAGCGCCAAGTAAGTCTCACGAGTCGCAATTGGGGATTCAAAATGGCAATTCCTGACCTAAATCCCGGAAGACCGTCGAATTGGCATTGGCTTCTGACGGTCGTTGGATTGGGAGTTGGGCTTTTTATTGCGTTCAGCAGCGCGACTGCCTCAGCTGGCATCACCGACGCCTGGAATAGCGGATGTAACCCTTGGGTCAAGGGCAACGACGGATACGGGCAAAACTGTTCCCCGACGCAAACTCCAACTCCCCGACGCACGCCAACTCCATGCCCGACTATACAGAAACCAACTCCGAGGCCGTGTCCGACGCGCACGCAGGTATCAACCCCGACTCCATGTCCGACACGCACGCAGGTATCGACACCCACTCCATGTCCGACACGCGCGTCGTCGACCCCCACGCCGTGTCCGACGCGCACGCAAACTTCGACACCTACGCCTTGTCCAACCAGGACGACGACAGCGACTGCAACACCAACCCAAACGGCAACTGCAACGGCGACAAACACTGCCACTGCCACTGCGACCAAGACTGCAACCGCTACGGCCACTGCAACCCTAACCGCGACTGCAACCGCGACGGCGACTCAGACGGCAACCGCAACGGCGACAGCTACAGCAACAGCCACGGCCACCAAGACCGCAACTGCGACGGCCACTGCAACCGTGACCGCTACCCCAACGGCCACGGCGACTGCGACCGCAACGGCGACATCAACCCCAATTCCGCCCATACCTCAGGGCGCAGGCGATAATAACAATGGCACTAGTGGCGATGGTCTAGATGTAATCTCGTGCCAGGGCGGTGGCGGCCTCTCAGTGGGCTCCGTAACGCTCTTCACCATCGACATTCTGGGTAAGGACGTCACGATTACTCCACCTGTCGGACCGAACCAGAGCACCAACACATCGGAGACGTGGATCCAAATCGGCACCACGCAGACGGTAAACTCAGATTTCGAGTCGGCGACCTTCTACCACGTCTACACGTCGGCCGATCTAGCGGTCACCGACACCCCGACGTTCTTCTTTGGACTTAGCCCGGCTACCCGAGCATCCTGCACCGCGGTCAGCTATAACCAGACCTGTTCGCAGAACCCGAGTCCGTGCACCAGTCCGATCCTGGATTCTACGACCACGACCTCAACCCAAACCTTCAGCCTCGATACCAACCCTGGCTCGAACACCGGAACGCCGAGCCAGACCGGTGGAGTGGTCAATGTTGATCCGGAGAGTGTCGTTGTCGCGCTACTTAACACCTCGAATACCAATGACTTCTTCGGCGAAATCGCCAAGAACGGTTCCCCGCCAACACCTGGCGATTTCGGAGGTAGCAACTTACAGGAAGTGACTTTCAACGCAGGACAGAACGGCGGCAGCGTGATTGCCTCGGAATCTGCAAGCGGATCAACCAACTTGTCGCCCGCGGATACCGCCGGTCCCTTCAAGGCGGATCTACCGGATCGAAATGACCCAGCTCCGCTCAATCTGGCTGGAATCTCATGCTCAGGAGGAACGGCTACTGCCTCTTTGATGGGAAGCCAGAATAATGTTGAGCAATACGGATTTACCTCGTTCCAGGCGACTCTTGCCGGCAATACTCCGAGTGGCTTCGACGGCATCTTCACCATAACGCCGACAAGTGACACGAGCTTCACATTCACCGATAGTCCATGCCCCGCCGCGTCAGCGAGTGCCGTCGGAACGGTACAAGACCAAGACCCGGCGATTGGAGATAACGTTGGAGTCGTGCTGAGCCTGGTTCCAGAAACTCCCTAACCGACGCGACGAAACATCCGACTTAGTAGTCGTTACCCGCCGTCCGCATTAAGTTGCGGGCGGCGGTGTCGAATCATGCGGCGCGGCTCATCTGTAAGGAACCCAGCTCCCAACACGCGACATCAGACGTTACCCCGCGGAAATAGCTTTCCCGACGGCTGGAGAGCTTTCTCGATGAATTGATCTCTAATTGCCGGGAACAAAAAGCGTCGAATCAAGTGAAACAATCTTTAAACAGGTAGATTTATCTGTTGCAGTGGGTTGACAAACTATAACGAATTTTGAAATATTTACGTCGCCATTCGTCCACAATTATTATCCTGTGAGGCGCGGTTGTAGCATCAATGCGACAAAACTCAAAAAAACCATCTACTCGCGCAAACCAACTCCGTTTCAGCGCTATGCCTGTCGCTGTGGTGGTGCTGCTTGCGATGTTTACAGGACGCGCCAACGCCCTATGCAGCGCTGAAGATGCGGCGCTCGTAGGGGATGGAATAAAAAACTTCTCGATTTTGACTTTAGGGTCACCCACCACGCTGCGAATCTCGGGGCCCTCGAATGTGGTGGGAATCATCGGAATTGCCTCCCATGGTCAATATGTGGAAAGCGGGCCCTCCGCTGTCACTGGCAGCGTTTTGCTGGGCGATCATGTAGTGCCCCATGTCTCCTCGCGGACCAAACCGGCGATAGTCACCAACCAGGATCCGTTCCTTAATCCGCTGGTTTCGCAGGTGCTGGATCCCGTCACAGGACTCGGCGCTGCTGCGGCCCAACTGAAACCGGATATTTTGGTTCCAGGCGGAGTGCTGAGCGGCAATCTTACGATATGCGATCAGAACTACCTGGGGGTTGCCGGTCTTCATTGCGACGTTGTTCCTACCTCGAGTCCCAATGGTCCAAACTGCCATGACGTCGATTTAACCGGCGTTGAGCTCAAGCCCGGCGCGAAGGTCACAATTTACAGCCAATCAACCTCGGCATCGTTCACTATCAACGATTCCGGACCTTTCGCTATTGGTCGCGGCAGCCAAATCGCTCTCGGCGGAGTGCTAAGCCAGGAAGACGTGCTCTTCAATGTCACTGGTAAAGGGCGACCAGTGACCATTACTGGCGCAAACGCAACGGATGTCGCCAACGACTGCGATTTCGCAAACGCATCAACTAACTCGCAAATCGAGGGGATCTTTTTTGCTCCTCAACGTAATGTAATCCTCAATCCGGGTCTCGTCTGTGGCGAAGTGATCGCCGGCGGACTTCAGATGGCGATCGCTTCCGGAGCCGCGGTGGTCAATAACGAAGCGCATACCCCGACCCCGACCCCGACCGCGACGGCAACTCCAACCGCGACGGCCACGGCTACTGCGACTGCAACTGCGACAGCCACTGCGACAGCCACGGCCACCGCGACTGCGACCAACACCGCAACTGCAACCGCTACCGCGACCAAGACAGCGACGGCAACGGCTACCGCGACGGCGACTGCCACCGCGATTCCGCCGACACAACTGAGCGCAGGAACGAACAACAATGGCACTGCTGGTACTGGGCTTGATCAAATTTCCTGCGAAGGCGGTGGTGGCCTCTCGGTGGGCTCGGTGACTCTTTTCACGATCGACATTCTGGGTACCGGGGTTACCATCACGCCGCCCGCCGGGGAGACCTGGGTCCAAATCGGAACCACCCAGACCGTGAACGGAGATTTCGAGTCGGCGAACTACTACCACATCTACACCGCGGCCGATCTAGCGGTCACCAATACCCCGACGTTCTTTTTTGGACTTAGCCCTGCGACCAGGGCTTCTTGCGCGGCCGTCACTTACAACCAGACCTGCGCACAGAATCCCGTCAGTCCGTGCAGTGATCCGGTCCTGGATTCCACAACCACGACCTCGAGCCAAACCTTCAGCATCTCGACCAACCCTGGCTCGAACACCGGAACGCCCCCCCGGACTGGAGGAGTAATCAACGTTGATCCCCAAAGTGTCATTGTCGCCCTCTGTGACACCTCGAATACCAATGACTCCTTCGGCGAAATCGGCAAGAATGGTTCCCCGCCCATAGCTGGGGGTTTTGGTGGTAGCGCGTTGCTGCCCATAACCTCGGGGCAGGGACAAAACGGCGGTACCGTGATCGCAGCGGAATCCGCGAGCGGATCAACTAACTCGTCCCCCGCGAACACTGCGGGTCCATTCACGGCCACGCTTCCGGATCGAAATGACCCAGCTCCGCTCAACCTAACCGGCATTTCATGTTCAGGAGGAACGGCTACTGCGACGTTGGCGGCAAGCCAGCCTAGTGTTACGCAATACGGCTTTGCCTCGTTCCAGGCCGTCATCGCGGGCGACAGTCAGAGTGCCTACGATGGGACCTTCACGATCACTCCGACCAGCGACACTAGCTTCACGTTCCCGGTGACATGTTCTGGCTCAGGAACCGGCGGAACGGTTCAAGACCACGACCCTGCGATTGGTGATAATGTTGGAGTCGTGCTGAGCCTGATTCCCGAGCTTCCCTAAACGGTCGAGACGAAAAACTTCCGAGTCGAGTTAGTCGCAACCCGCCGTCCGCATGAAGGTGCGGTCGGCGGTTTCTTTACTAATCATGTGGTCGCTGTCCGCCGATGCTATGAACCCTGAAATGGCGTTGGGCCGCAGCTATGAGTCTGCGGCCCAAGGGCTTATGCTTGTATGAGATCTGGTTCACTCACAGGCTGTTTGCGGATTGACCAGAGATCCGTTATCTGAGTCTTTTCCTCCCGCGCCGAGGGTCGGAGTCTGTCGGTAAAACCACGAGAAGAAGGCGAGTTCTGTCGGCGAGTAAGTGATGCCGTTGGGCATCGGCACTCCGGATCGAACGCCGGGCTGGGTGTAAGTGTTATAGTTCAGCGGGTCTCCCACATTAAGTGCGGTTTCGCAGCCCTCCACGGCCTGAAGGTTGCCCCACGCCGGAGCTTCATTGGTTCCAAGGGGATTATCCATCCAGTCGCCGATAATCGCACTAGTAACGGAGATATCGTGGATGTAGGTGAATGCATCGGTGGTGTCGTAATCTGCTACGGCATAGGTCTGAACCTGCGATCCGACCGCACTATGATAACCAACGACACAGCAAGTTCCGCGAATCGAGTCTCCCGGATCGCCCATGACCACGTCATGTAAAACAAACAGCGGGAGGCTGGAGGGTGACACTCCTTGACTCTCCACCGCAGGTAACACGGTATTCTGGATGATCGAGTCGAGAGTGCCCATGTCAACGACCCCTAGTTTAGGGCAACCTATGCTGTTGGTGCTGCCCTCTCCGGATGGAACTTGAATGGTGATGGCCCCGAGCGTCGTAACCGGGCTCAGCATGGAATGGAAACTGTTGCCTGTGGCCGACACGTTTGCTTCCCAAAAGTTAGCGCGCTGGAACGCATCGGTATATTGGGTGTTCCCGATGTTGATTCCGTTCATGGTCCAATTAGTTGCCGTGAACATCGGCGATTGCTGCACTTGAGCAACCGGCGTTATGGTTGCGGACTGCGAACATGAGTCCAACGCGGTCGGATCGAATACCCCACCGTCAGGCATGTGGAGAATCAACGGGACGATGTAGGCCGGAATATTGGTCGTGCGGGCACCATTAAAAAATGGATCGCCTTCCCACCATAGTGCCGTTGTAAGTGTTCCCGTCCAGAGGGGAAACGATCGAATAATTCCACATCGGGAGTCCTGGGCTCGAGACCGCAGCGCCGATTGCGTGCCGAACTTTGCTGACGCTCGCACCCTGGAGCGGTATCGTCTTGAAATAAGGTACCGCGGATGCCGGCGAGCTGGCTGTCCTGCGCAAATACTGGGGGTGTAGCGGCCCACAACACGATGGCGGCAGCATAACCCATCAACCTAAAAGCTCGGTTCATGTTTTTCCTTCGATCGTTTTGATCGTGATGTTTCATTGTAAATCCACTCCGCGCCTAGTTCGCAGCTTTGAGCCCGATGGCGACGGTTTCCCATCCGCCACTGTTCATCGAACCGACATCGGCCGGGACCGCTCCCGCAGTGCCGAGCGACTTGTCTGCCGTAACGACGCCGAAGTAGGAGCCGTTGAGATACTGGTCGACCACCTGCCCGATCAGATTCCCCGGCAGAACCAGGTTGGTGTTTTCAGTGGCGATGAAGCCCACGTACATGTCGTTGCCGAAGGCGGTCGTGAAGGAACACCAGCTGGGTGCGCTGCCATTCCCCGAATTGGTGCAGGAACCGTCTTCCACCGCCGGATCAACTCCCCGATAGTCGAGCACCCCACCCGCTTCGTATGCGGTGCTGCTGAATGACCAGCCGTAGGTCGTGCCGGGAGTATCGGAGACTGGTAGCGAATCGATACCACACCGTCTCCACTCCGCTGCTGCTCGACTTCGAGCTCTGCAGCAATTGCCATCCACTCGGAGCGGTCGCAGTCGCATAGGTCCAGTACGAATAGAATGCGAGCATCAGGTCACCACTTTGTACTCCACTGGGGACAGTCATCGTGGTGGAGGTGGTGCTGCTCGACCCGATAAAGGCGATCCCGGACGCAGTCGGAGTGGCAGTCGCAGTTGCGGTTGCCGTTTGCGTTGGAGCTACCTGAGTCGCGGTTGCCGTAGCAGTTGGAGGTGGCGGCGTGTTGGTCGGCACTACCGTCCCAGTGGGTCGGGGTCGAACCCGAACTGAGCGGTTTGAGCCCGATGGCGACGGTTTCCCATCCGCCACTGCTCATCGAGCCGACATCGGCCGGGACGGTTCCCGCAGAGCCGAGCGTCTTGTCAGCCGCAGCGGCGCCGAAGTAGGAACCATTGAGATACTGGGTCACTACGCGTCCGTTCAGGTCGGCCGGCAGCACCAGGTTGGTATTTTCAGTTGTATAGAAGCCCACATACCTGTCGTTGCTGAAACCAGTTGTGAACGAGCAGAGACTGGGCGTGGTGCTGCTCCCCTGATTGGTGCAGAAGCCGTCCGGCACTACACTCGGGTCCACCCCGCGGTAGGCGAGTACGCCGCCCGCTTCGTAGGCGTTGCCGTTAAAGGACCACGAATAGGTCCCCCCCGGCGTATCGTTGTTGGCGAAGCGATACCAGACTGTCGCGACGCCACTGCTGCTCGACTTCGAGCTCTGCAGCAACTGCCACCCGCTCGGCGCGGTCGCGGTCGCATAGGTCCAGTACGAATAGAATGCCAACATCAGGTCACCGTTCTGTACTCCGTTGGGGACGGTCACCGTCGTCGAGGTGGTGCTGGTCGAGCCGATGAAGGTAATCGAAGCTGGTGCTGCGGTTGCAGTTGCGGTTGCTGTCTGCGTTGGAGCTATCTGAGTCGCGGTTGCGGTAGCAGTTGGAGGCGGCGGTGTGTTGGTCGGCACCACCGTCGGCGCTACGGTCGCAGTCGCAGTTGGGGTCTTCGCAATAGTCGCGGTCGGGGTCGAACCCGAACTGAGCGGCTTGAGCGCAATGGCGACGGTTTCCCATCCGCCACTGTTCATCGAGCCGATATCAGCCGGGACAGCTCCAGCAGCGCCGAGCGTCTTGTCAGCCGTGACCGCGCCGAAGTAGGAGCCATAGAGGTACTGGGTCACGACCCGTCCTGTCAGGTCGGCGGGCAGCACCAGGTTGGTGTTCTCAGTTGCGTAAAAGCCTACATACCGGTCGTTGCTGTAGGAGGTCGTGAACGAGCAGAGGCTGGGTGTGGTACCGCTTGCCTGATTGGTACAGAAGCCGTCCGGCACTACGCTGGGGTCCACTCCGCGGTAGGCGAGGACGCCACCCGCTTCGTAGGCCGTGCCGTTGAAGGACCACGAATAGGTTCCTCCCGGCGTATCGTTGTTGGCGAATCGATACCAGACCGTCTCGATTCCGCTGCTGCTGGAAGCAGCGGTCTGTAGCAATTGCCATCCGCTGGGAGGCGTCGCGCTGGAAGATGCCCAGTACGAATAGAATGCCAGCATCAGGTCACCATTCTGCACTCCGTTGGGGACGGTCATCGTCGTGGAGGTGGTGTTGGTCGATCCGATAAATGTGATCGCTGACGGAATCGAAGTGGCGGTCGCAGTTGCGGTCGCGGTGGCCGTCTGCGTTGGAGCTATCTGAGTTGCGGTTGCGGTGGCCGTCGGAGGCGGCGGTGTAATGGTCGGTACCAACGTCGCCGTTGCGGTTGCGGTCAACGTCGCAGTTGCGGTCTTTGTAGCGGTTGCGGTCGATGTCGCGGTGGCGGTTGCCGTTACCGTCGCGGTTGGCGTCGCCGTTTTTCCGGGTGTTGCAGTGGGCGTAACGGTGCCAGTTGGAGTAGGCCCGACGCTCGAACCAAGATTGAGTGTGTCGAGGGCAAAGTCTGAAACGGATCCCATCGCGCTCGCTAGACCCACAACAACTGAGGCGATATTGGGACCGCTGCTATCTGCCACGCCGATATAAATCGCGTCGCCGTTGGAGTCACTACTTTCGGTGAACGTGCCTAAAGACGCGCCAGCGGTATTGAAGGCCTGAATCTGCGCGACAAACGGCGCAGGCCCGTCAGCCTGGATGAAGGCGCCGACGCCTGCCACGGAACGCCCGAAAGTAATGGTTGCGGGGCCGTTTCCTCCGTTGCTTCCATTGGAAGTCCATATGAAGGTGTCCCCTGCGGGGACGCCAGGTCCGGACCAACTACACGAGGAAGCCGGACACGCCACCGAAACCATACTGTTTGGACCAGTAAGGCTTACGGTAAGTGAAACTCCGCTTCCTGAGATGGCGTTGAAGCTCGAGGCTAAATCCGTTCCGTTCGATCCCAGCTGAGCCCACGCCACGGAGTCATTCGCCCCTTGCGCGGCTGCCGAGGTTACGAGGGAAAGCGAGTCGGCTCGCACTCCGGCAGCGCTCAGGATGATGAGGGCGATAGTGCTCAGAGCTATAAGGCGACAGCTGGCAAGTGCGCGCTCGACGCGTCGCCCGATACCAAACGGTAGCGGTCGCGATGCGTCTCGCCCAGACACGGCAGGCTCGGCGGCCGACGGTACTAACGGCGCCTCCGCCAAGCCCAACGACCAAAGGGCTCGTCGTTTCATGGTCCCCCCTAACGTTTTCAAACTACGCGGAGCGCCGTCTTACGACGCGAGCTTCCGTTGGTCGTTGAATGAGCAAAAGCGGTGCCCTTTTATAAATATCTATAGCTATCTTTAGGCGGCTATTATCGAGTTCTATTGGATTCGACCGTTTCAAGAATGAAACGGATGTCGCACATCAGGACGTTGAAATCCAATACTTGACCCTACCTGAGTTAATTAAGCATTATTTCAATCTATTAACGGTTGATGAGTTGAAATAAATTCAATATAAAGCATCTACACAGTCACACTTCCAAACTCTTGCAGGCGCAATCACGGATTTCACCGATCGGCGCTGGATCGAGAATCTTCGCCAGACTTTCGTCTACCATGTCGAAAGTCGGAGCGCTTGCGGCAACTACAACGATGTCAACTGGCCAGCGGACGGGTACACATAAAGTCACCGCGAAATCGAGTTACGGGTCATTGACGGTCGGATGGCGTGCGCAAGAGTTCGAGTTGAACCCTCATTTTTCGCGCCCCGACAAGCTATCTAGTCTGCAAAAATGTCGTGTGAGGTGAAACTCACGCATTTCATATTTGAGCAAAAAGATCAACCATACTGAAAGTGAAAACATAGTCGAATCCGTCATTTAAAACCAAAGATCGAAATTGTGATATCGAGCTTACTGAGGCAATCCAAAATGAGCATTTCGCGAAGGGAAGAAACCCCGTAAGTTCCCTCCGGGATCCCTCGCTCCTGAGCTGCCCTGTCGCATGCAAACAGCTCCGCGATAGAGCCCACCGAAATTAATTACGTACCACCCGCCTAACCGGATGTGACCAGCGGTGATTGATGCGACAAACCTGATCGGACTCGGCGTCGGCGTCGCTGTCGCGGTTGCAGTTCTCGTGGGCATTCCTGCGGAAGTGGTAGTTGCAGTAGGGGGGCAGCTACTTTTGTCGTCCGGCCTCTATCCGCAACGGCGGTACGGCTACGATTTGACGCCTTGGCGTCTATTGACATGTTTGGGAGCTGAAATTGTGGGAAACCGTTGGGTCGCAGCGGCGGTGTCGCAACAACGGGTGTTCCCGTGGTCGGATCGGGTCAGACGATTCCGGGGCTCTTCGGACTGATCGAGGGGTCGGTAGGTCGGTGCAGACTCCTCGATGTCATCAGAAGGGCGATGTCAGCTGAATCAGACCATTTCCGACCAAATACGTAATCGTGTCGGCAGCTTCAAAGAAGTTCACTTCGCCGGTGCCTGCTGAGTGCTGGAACTTGCCCGTGCTGTCGGAGGTCACGATGATGAAGCCACCCTGAATGCTGGTGTCGTCGTCCGCGTTAGGATCGTTGCAGATCGGACCGGTGAACGATAGCGCCAAGGTGCTCGCCGAGCCACCGCTCCCGGTCGTCGCGTTGAGCGTACCATCGCCGTAACAGCAAAACCCGCCATTGCTTGGATCCTCGGTGCCGGTGTTGGTGCAGTCGTCGAGGTTGACCGTGACGCTCGCGTTCCAGGTGGCATTTCCTACATCAGTGGCGTTAAGAGTTCCCGCGTATGTTATGCATTGGCAATCGCCTTTGGACGCGTCGCACGGCGCTCCGGAGCAGGTCCCGGTGATCGAGTTAGGCGTCTCAGCGCCTGAACCGCGCAGGCTGAATTGCGTTAATGCCGATGTCGCCTGGGCCGCCGGTTGAGATCGGACATTTGATAATGATTGCGCTCGACCCAGATGCTCCAGCGCCGCGCGAACGGTGGCAGCATCAGGATGGCCCGAGGCGGCCCTCCCGGTGCTCGCCGTTGCCAAGAGGGCCATCACACTCAGCGCTATCGATATCCGGAGAGGAGTCATCACCAACCTCATGAAAACATATAATCTCAGGGAACCAGTTGGATCTCGCCCAACGCGGCGAGGTAAGCGTTACCGCTGCTATCGCTATAGATGTTGAACTGTCCGGTGCCCGCAGCGTTGGCGAACACACCGCCGCTGGTTGGGCCAAGGACCTCATAATTTGCCTCGAGCGATGAAGCGGAGGTAACCGGATCGACGCAGAGCGGTCCGGTGAGCGATAGGTTAAGGACGCTTGCAGACGTACCGGTTCCGCTCGTAGCGTTCAGCACGCCGTCGCCGATGCAACAGAAACCTCCGGTGGTTCCGGTGCTGGGGCAGTCATCGATATTGATCGTTAGGTCTGCGGTCCAGCCGGAGTTTCCCGCCACGGTGGAGGTCAGCTTTCCGCTGAATTCCATGCATTCACAATCGCCGAGCGAGGCTCCGCAGGTTTGACCCGAGCAGGTTCCCGGATGCGAGCTGGTTTCGGAACCTGTCCCGCGCATTTCGATCACGCGGTTGGTGGGGGCCGCGCTCGCGGTGGCTGTCGGGATTCCGATGGTAGTGGCCGTTGCCGTTGCCGTTGCGGAAGTTGTGACCTCGGGAAAGATTCCGCCTCCATTGCATCCGGTGTTGGAAAACGATGCGAAGCTTAGCGCCACCATCGTCAGGGCCGGCAGCAGCCGGAGTAGGATCGATAGGGGCCTTCGTTCCGAGGCCGGGGCGTCGTGTTTCGGGTCAGACGGAGAGGCTGGCGGACTCATCTTTAGACTGCCGATCCCACCTCAGAAGAGCCGCCGGATTCCGGATTCGAGCAATCGGAATAGTTCATAAATTGGAATTGGCGACAGCATGGTGATCTCGTGTGCGCACGATTCGCCATACTCAATCGCCATCCATTTTCCAAACGCGACGATGACACGGCGGGGCTTGGCGAAGCAACGATTATTGTGCAAACACCCTAAAAGCTTCGTGAGCAGTCGAGTGTGCTTCAAGAATCGATAAACTTGACGGACTTTTGGATTGAGCCACCTTCGACACCGCGCAAAAACCACCTCCCGAAGGGTGTCGAACCAGGCCGGGGTTGGCTGAATCGGCGGTGTCGGCATTGCTTGTGGGTGCTGTCATGAGCGATTGTCAAGCGGATGCCGCGCCGATGTATTGTGGCGGATTCAGTATAGTATGCCCTTCGAACCAGCGGCCTTAGATCAAGCGGGTCCAGCTTCCGTCGATCAGCGGATGACGCGGCGGGAGCTGGCCGTGATGGCTATCGGCACTCTCCTCCTTATGTGCGTGGAGGCTTTCACCAGCGATCCCGCGATCCTGTTCAGTCGCGATCTCTGGATAGATGAACTTTGGGCGAAGTTTATCGCGTCGGAGCCGGGGATTTGGCACTCGATAGTTGTCCTCTCACATTCCGGCGATCCAACCCCGCCGACCTACCATCTGATGGCACGCGCTTCATGGTGGCTGTCCGCGCTCGTAGGCGGAAGCGCTGAAACCGGCTTCCGAGCGCTGGCATTTGCCGCAGTATGGCTGGCGCTGGTGCTCACTTATGCGGTACTTCGCCGGACCTTTGCGATACTTCCGGCATTGATTGCAGTACTGGTGTTGTGGGCCTGTCCGATGACCTCAAGATACGCCTTCTTTGCGCGCCCGTATGGCCTGCTGCTCGCATCCACTGCGGCCTTTTGTTTATTTTATTGTGCCGAGGATTTTCGTCCCATAAGAGCCCCGATGACGGCCGTTACTTCGGTGCTGGTTTGCACACTCCACTACTTCGGGTTGTTTGGACTTGCAGCTATCGTTTTTGGAGATCTGGTTGCGCGCCGTGAATCATTTCGAGACCGTTGGCGGCGAATACTGCCGGCCGCGGCCGGGCCGCTCGTTCTACTTCTTCTGTTGCCGGTTGTTCGAGAGTGCTGAATAGCGGTTACGACGAACCCAGCTATTTGGCGCCACTAAGTTCGGGGTATGCGCTAAGCACCACTAAGGATATGTTCGATGTTCCGATTTTGATATCGGCCATCTTGCTTCTGGCATGGTGGCTTTCTGAATTCCGCCTGGCAGCCTCCGATGACCCAGTCATGAGCGGGTCAACGAAAAGCGTGGTGCCAATGGCGGGCTTCTCGGCCCTCCTGCTAGTGCCGGTGGTGTTGCTGATGTTCTCGATCATCAGAGTAAACGCATTCGTTGATCGTTATATGATCACCGCGTTGCTCGGAGTCACACCCCTGCTCGCAATGATCGCCTCACGTTCGTCGCGATGGCTGCAACTTGCCGTTATAGCATTTGTGATTGTGCTGGGTGGCTCTAACGTGAGGACCTTGGCAGCGGCAAATGCGAGTTGGCAAACAAGCCAGGATGCCATGCTGATCGAGTGCAGGGAAATGGCAAGCGATGGCCGGCCCATCGTATTTTTGACCATGCTGGAAGCTTATCCCGTGTATGAGTATGCGCCGAATCTGCGCAAGCAACTTCTTATTCTTGACCTTCGACCGACTTATCGAGCCGAGTTGAGCCAAGTCGAGTTGAACACCGACTCTGTTTCTATGAGGTGGCAAGCCGTTCTTCCCGAGTTGCCCAAGCTGGTTACGTTGGACCAACTTGCAAAAATTGGAGACTTTCATCTGATTCTCAAGCACGGCTTTCCAATAAAAGAGGGCAGGGTGCCGTTCCAAGCGGTAGGAGGTCTCGGATGGAAGGGCCTGTTTCGAGTCGATCCGGACTATCAAAATGGATCCCGATAGCATAAACCGCCCGCGAACGATGAAATCGGCCGCGGAGAAGCTTCTCTTCTCAAATCCGTTAATCTACCGGGTCAAGTGTTTCCTTATCGAAACGATGATTTGGAAGTGGCTGCTGGGCGGCGTTTTCCGTTTGGAGCAGCATCCCATCGACGATACGGAGTGGCTGTTCCGCGGAAAACAGGTGCTGCTTGCCGCTTGCGGGCCGGGCGACGTCAGCACCGGGCCATCGATTGACAGCGCCGGCAAGGTTTACGCTTTCGATATCTCGGCCGATTTCGTTAAGACCTGCCGAATCAATCGCCCGCGATGGAACCTATGCCGAGCTGATGCACTCAGGCTCCCCTACGCCAATGGCGCCTTCGAGGTCTCGGTAATCTATTCAGCCCTTCACCATATGTCAGTCCGAGCGGATCTGGTTCTGGCCGAGTTGGCCCGCGTCACGCGAAGCCGGATCATCATTCTCGAGGGTGTGGTTCCTCAGACGGGCTTACTTCGTCGCGCGCTGCTGATTTGGTACCGCATTGTCGACGGCGGGGTGCATTACTATACGCGCGAAGAGATCCTGGCTATCGCCGACCAACTGGGGTTGCGAGTGCAACGCGCCACCCAACATGGACCCATTCATCATATGCTATTCAGCGTGCTCGCCTTAGGTTCGGACTAGCGATCACGGGTTCGAATCAGCGAAAGCTGGTCCGCTCCGATAGCTCACTGCTGACCGGAACGAAGTGAGGCACGAACCACCAGACCTAACGGCGATCCATCCGGGGCGTCGCTCGGTATGGGGCCGTGATTGGTCTGCTCAGAACGTTCCGTAAGTATTCGTATTTGAATTGTTGCCAAGCAACCTAACTACCGAATCAATCACGCGCTCGGGCTTGATTTTCTGCATGCAGATGTTGTTGCCGTTGCACGGCGGCGGATCTGATTCGTGGACACAGGGACTGCAGAATACTCGCCCATAAAAATTCTCGACGTATTGCAAAGAGTGCCCGAGATGTTCCGGAGACGCGGGGCCGAACAGGCATACGGTCGGGCGCCGCAAGGCTACCGCCATATGCATCGGCCCCGTGTCATTACTTAATACGCAGCCCGCTCCCTCCAGCAACGCCAGCAATTGACCGATCGTCAAACGGCCGGCGGTATCGACCACGCGCGCGCGCGTCTCAGGAGCCAGCCGCCCAACGATGCTTTCGACATACGAAATCTCATCTTTGGCACCGATCAGCGCCAACTGATTTCCGAGACTCGCCAGCCGATTGACTGTCTCCACCATGTAGTCCGTGGGCCATCGGCGCTCCAGCAACAGATCGGACGCGTTCGGGTTCACCACAATGTAAGGTTCCTCCGGCCGCCATCCCCATGTATGCGAAAGCAGATCGCGCACGGAAATTCTGTCGGCGTCGTCGACCCTAATCGGACCAGTGAGATCGGATGAATCGGATGCCACGCCGACAACGCGTCCAAGTTGAAGATAGAGGCGCCGAACCGGCATGCGGGTATTGAAATAGATCAGGTGGGTATAGATTCCATTCTTGAACGCCACGCTATGGCGGTAAAACCCGACGCGGTTACGGGTGATCGCAAACAGTGCCAGGAGGGATGCAAACGCCGAATAGAGTTCGAGATCGAAATACAGGTCGGCGCGTTGGCCGATAAGAGTGGCAACGGTACCGAAGGTTGTCGCCGCCATCGCGAATAAGTTTCGGTCGTCGAGAGTGAGTACCTCATCCACCCATGGTAGCCGATTGAGTAGTTCACGATTTGAGTGCATTGTGACGAAAATCAGTTTTGCCGCGGGATAGCGCTGCTTCAGTGCCCGCAGGAGAGGAGTAGCCTGAAGTATACTTCCCATACCCAGGAGCTTCGCCACAACGATCCGCCTAACGTTTGTCGATGTTACGGAATGATCACGCCGCATCAACGTTCCGAGGATTCTCGCCAGGCCGTTGAGGAGAAAAGCAATCGGCTTGGCCACTATACGATCAGCGAGTATTTTATTCCGGTGAGTCATCGAGATGTCCTCGTAGCCGCGGTTCGATCGTCTTGACCGCTGGACGCGAAGCTCTAGCTATAGGCCATTGTGGGCAAAACTCAAAGATGGTTGCTATCCGGAATTAGACCGCTAGGCACAGGGATGGAATGCCACGCGAAGACAATCGAAGCGGATGGGCGTTTGCGATGAAGAAATGGCAAACATGCTGAAGCGACTCTGGCCAAGGGGGGCGTTCGAGCGTGCGCTGACGCTCTTCTTCGCGATGATCATACTCGCATTCGGAATTACGTCATTCGTTAATGCGCCCCTCTCATTTGATGGCTCCTTCTATCTGTTCCGGGTCCTTGACAATCACGATTTCATCGACGACCTCGACCGAGTCATCCATATTCCATTGCAGGTTCCGGTGTTGGCCGCCACTTATGTCACCCACGATCTCCACTTTCTTTCGCTGGCCTTCTCGGCGGCTTATTGCTCGATCCCGCTTTTGGGGTTGGCGCTGTCATGGATAATATGCAGGCAGCGTCCTTCGCTCTTCATTTGGCCTGCGATCTCGATATGCCTCGCAGAATTGCCTGGGCGATTTTTTTTCATCAACGAGCAGGTCATGCTTGCGACTCTGTTTTGGCCCACTCTGCTGATGGTACTCCTTGGCGCCCCGACGGTCGTTATGATGTTGGTCGCAGCCATAACTATCGTTGCGGCCGCTTCGCAGCCGGTCGCAGCCGCAACACTGGCCGAGATCCTGCTCGTAGCACTGGTGTCTGCGATCATACGTCCGCAAGTGCGGGAACAGTCTCTTTGGTACGCATTGTTCCTTGGGTTGCTCCTGCTGGAAAGGATAGTCATCCCGATTCAGGACTGGGAACGGAAGTCTTTCACACTAAACGTGGTCTCGTACAGTTTTTATAACGCCGTATGGGGATGGCCGCTGATCGCGACAGCTTTTACGATGCTCGCGGGACTGATGTGCCTCTTTACTCCACGGCGTTACCCTCGCATTTATCTCATGGTACCGCTGGTCCTTGTGGGGATCGCGCTGACTGTATGGGCACTCAACCCGACGAGCTGGGACCGTTGCATTGACTTTCGATACTGGATTACGCCGATCACCCTCGTATTGATGGCTGGCGCCGCGGTCGAGGAGTTATGGCTACGAAGATCATCCGAGGTGCAGTTGCAGGAAATTCGCCGTTACGCGATTCCATTGGTAGGAGCGATCTTCCTTCTAGTATTGTCGATGCAGAGCGTGGAGTGGCAGATGATGAACCATCGACTCCGCGGCGAGCTGGTTAATTCAGAGCGCGGCTGCATTCCATCGGGCTCTCTTTTTTGGCTTCACGATACCCCGCTCAGTCATTGGGGCGGAACTTTTAATGCGATAGAAGTCCAGGGTCAGAAGCCCGCTACGCTCCTACTTCCGAATGAACTTGATTGCCAGATTTTCGCTACTGAGGGCGACGCCAAGTTAGTCGATCAAGGAGCTTTCAAATTCGACAGAGACATTCGCGGAAGTTGGTTCGATTTCGACGATGCCTATCGGAAAGCGAGGGAAGACCACAACTTTTACTAGATTCGCGAATTCGGAAGAGGCAACGACCGAAGCCCGGTCCTTCCCGACAGTCCTGCTCATAAAGTCATTGAATTACAAATTAATGCGACTATGAAGGATCACTCTAACGATGGCTATCTCCGCGAACTTAGAGAGCAGCGTAAGGCATGGCTCCACAAGCCGGTCTTGCGCAGTCTCTACGCTCATTGGTACGCCGAATGCGCTTCCTGCTTTGCACCGCTCACTCCGGTCGTGGAAATCGGCTCGGGGTGCGGCAACTTCAAGGAATTCTATCGTGACGTAGTTTGCACAAACGTCGTGAGAGGCGGCGAATGGATCAACGTCGTCATGGATGCCCAGCAACTTCCACTCGCTGCCGGGAGAGTCGGAAATCTGTTCGTCTTCGATGTGCTCCATCACCTTCGGCGCCCGTTCGACTTCCTGCTTCAGGCGATTGCGGCTCTAAAACCTGGCGGCCGCCTGGTTCTTTGCGAGCCCGCGCTGACGACCTGGTCGAAGTTCGTATACGGAAGATTTCATCACGAGCCGATGGATATCGGTTGGGATCCGTTTGCGCCTGAGAAGATCTCTGGGCGGAACGATTCGGTGGAGGAATTTGCGAACGAAGCCATTCCGGAGATCATTTTCTGGCACAAGAGAGAACGAACGATGAGGATGCTTGCAGGATCGAAACTCGTGCGCGCGCACAAGTTCGGCTTCCTTCTCTATCCCCTAACCGGAGGCTTCAGCTATCGATCGTTGGTGCCGAACTTCGCTTTCCCGTTGCTGCAGAAAATCGAAGACGTAGCCTTGCGTCCCTTCGCGGACAGCTTTACCGGAATGCGGATGCTGGTTGTACTCGAGAAGGCGCCCAATCGCAGTCATCAGTAGAACTTTATTCTGCGCAGGGCAAAGACCATCATTCTGAGTAAGAGCAGTCCGTGTCGCCATCGTGCTATGTTGGTCTGGCCGTAAGTCCGTTCTGCATAGCGGATGGGAATGTCGACGAACTTCAGGTTGAGTTTGGCAGCGCCGAAAAGCAGATCGAAGTCTCCGAAGGGATCGAAATCGCCGAAATATTCGCGGTTATCGGCGATGGTGTCGTAGTCAATCTTCCTCAATACCTTGGTTCCACATAGGGTGTCCTTGACTTGTTGGCCCAGCAGCCATGAAAAGGCGATGCTGAAAAACTTGTTAGCCAGGAAGTTGAAAAAGCGCATCGCCTCGCGCTCCATCGGATACACCAGGCGCACCCCGTTGACGAATTCGCCTTTGCCCGAGTGAAGGGCTTCATAGTAACGCGGCAGATCCTCCGGCGGCATCGTCAGATCAGCATCAAGAATCATAAGGACGTCGCCTGCGGAATTTGAAAAGCCTTTTCGAACGGCGTCGCCTTTACCTTTGCCGGTTTGCTTCAGCAGTTTGCTCTTCCGATCCGGATTACTCGCGATAGCCTTTTCGATTGTCGCATAGGTATCATCGCTGGAATTGCCTTCAACAAAAATCAATTCGGTACCGGAACCCATCTCAGGAACACGCCGAAAGATGTCGGCTATGTTTCCCGCTTCATTACGAGCCGGTATGACCACACTAACTAATGAATCGGATTTCGATTTAACGAGTCGCACGGACGGATAAGGACGCGCGATTATGAAATTGGTGAGGGCCGCTAATCGAAACAGCGGCAGCCGAACAAGATAGGAGTTGCTCAGGCGATCGATGAGCGGCAGGCGCAGCGGCAGGAGGATCTCTTCCCAGTTCCGGATCGGCTCAAACCCTGCCAGATAAAGGATGTTGCGCAGGTCTGCCACGGTCAGCCAGTTCTGCTGGATTACGGGATTGGCAAGATGCAGCCCGCTGGCCGCCGAAAGAGGCAACTCCCATAAGCGACTGTAACTGTTAATGATAATTCGTGCGCCTGGTTCACACACCGGAGCTATTCGCTCGATGGCGGTTTGGACGTCCCATAGGTCATTAACCAGGTCGGACAGAATGACGTAGTCGAACTTCTCCTCAAGCCTATGCTCATGCACATCGGCAAGAACGACCTCCAGTTCCGGATGCCGCGCTTTGGCTCTTCGAACCAGCTCGGGGGAAAAATCGATTCCTACGCCACGCGATGGTTTGAGTGCTGCGAGCAGATCGCCCTCTCCACATCCCAGTTCTAGAACCCGTCGATTCGGAGGCACAAGGAACCGATATATGCGTGCCAATTCGTCGTGATAGTAGCGGGCGGGACGGCGGCACTCATAGCTGTTCCAATACTTGATTCGTTCCTCCCGATATCTACGCGCCTTATCGTCGGATGCGTGCCCGCGACTAGGCGCTGCTCGTTCGCCGGTGGAAAAACGTCCATCGGTCTGCGAGCTGGAACTGGGATCTTTCAGCGATTCAGACACAGATATAGCTATCGACGGATTGCGCGCTCGGGGTTCGATAGTGACTACAGGACGATGGCGTGATTGTGCAAGACCAATTGTGAATCGTATTGAGGTCTATAGTCCTGCGCTGTTGCTTCGGTACCATTCGATGGTCTTGCGCAGGCCGGCGCGGAAATCGGTTTGCGCCTCAAATCCAAACTCGCGTTGCGCCTTCGAGACATCGAGGCAGCGCCGAGGCTGACCATCAGGCTTGCTCGCATCCCATCGAACCTCGCCGTGGAAGCCGCTTAGCTGAGTAATCAGTTCCACCAATTCGCGGATGCTAATTTCCCGTCCGGCTCCGAGATTCACCGGATCGGCCTTCTCATAGTGCTGGGTGGCCAACCTGATCGCGCGCGCGCAATCTTCGACATACAAAAATTCGCGGCTCGCGTTGCCGCTGCCCCACACATCGATGTGACCCGCTCCCGAATGAATTGCGTCGATGCACTTCTTTATCAATGCGGGAATGACATGAGACTTCTCGGGATCGAACGAGTCCCCCGGGCCATACAGGTTCACCGGCAGTAAGTAGATCGAGTTCAAGCCGTACTGCTGTCGATAGGCCTGCGCCTGCACCAGCAGCATCTTCTTCGCGATGCCGTAGGGCGCGTTGGTTTCCTCGGGGTAGCCGTTCCAGAGTTCCTCTTCGCGAAACGGCACCGGGGTGAACTTCGGATAAGCGCACACCGTGCCAATCGCGACCAGCTTCTCGATTTTGTGCAGACGCGCCTGTTCGATGACCTCGACGCCCATCATCAGGTTGTCGTAGAAAAATCGCCCCGGATTCTCCCGGTTCGCGCCAATGCCGCCGACCACCGCCGCCAGATGGATAACAATCTGAGGCCGCGTGTCGCGAAACAATCGCGCCGTTTCAGCCGAGTTGCGAAGATCGTATTCGCTGGAGCGAAACACGATCAGATGCTTGCATCCAATCTTCTCCAACTCGTCGACGACGTGACTCCCGAGAAATCCCGCGCCGCCGGTAATCAAGATTCTCTTTGTAGCTAGCGAATCCATAACAGCTCATCGATTTTTATATCAGGGACGGCTACCACCGACTACTCGGGCTCACCGGTACGACCTATTTTCACCAGAGCTTCGCCTTGCTAAAACGACATTCGCAGGGAGGAGTTGAGGCGGTGGCTGCTGGAATCGATACGCTCGGAATCTTGCCCGCAGCGAAAACTTTACCGGCGCACAACGCGACGGCCAAGGAAAAAGTCTACGCATTCCTGGAATCGAAGCCGTCAGGCGCCGATGCGAACGAAATAACCGCGCTGCTGCTGAGCGGCGCGGGCTCGGACCCGGAGCTGCGGGTGCGCCTGGTTCGCACGCTGCTGGCGGATGATCCGAACTTCATTTTCGATCACGAAACCGCACTCTGGTCGCTACGTAAAAGCTTCGGCCTGCGAGTGCCGCTTTCGGACGCGCGCTTCACCGTGGTTGACCTCGAAACGACCGGCGGCCGCGCCGGTCCCGGCACCATCATTGAGATTGGCGCATGGAAAATGGCGGGGCCGCGGCTGGTCGAATCGTTTCAGACGCTGGTGCGGCCCAACTATGCGATTCCTCGTTTCGTCGTCGGCCTGACCTCGATCAGCAATGAGATGGTGCGCGCGGCGCCGCGCATCGAAGAGGTGTTGCCGGCCTTCCGCGATTTCCTTGGCGACTCGGTGATGGTCGCGCATAACGCGACGTTCGACTTTTCCTTCCTCGATTTCGAGTTCCGGCGCATCTTCGGCATCGGGCTGAACAATCCTGTCCTGTGCACGCTGCGGATGGCGCGCCGCTTTATGCCGTCGCTCAAGCGCAAACGCCTCGATGCGCTCGCGGAACATTTCGGGCTTTCGACCGAAGGTCGCCATCGCGGGCTGGGCGATGCGCGCATGGCCGCCGAGCTGCTTTCCATTTTCATCGAGATGGCCGCGAAGATGGGGCTTACGCGCCTCGATCGTCTCATCGACGATCATCAACGCGGCGCCGCGGGCCGCAGGATCGAGCGGCACATTGCGCCCGAGGAAATCGCAGCGCTGCCGATGGCGCCCGGCGTTTATCTGATGCGCAATGAGCGCGGCGATCTACTTTATGTAGGCAAGGCGCGCCGTCTGCGATGATCGCGTCGGCGTCGTATTTCAATTCCAGCGTTAGCGCAAAGACCGCCGACCTCATCCGGCACGTATGGAAAATCGAGACGCGGGTGACGCGTTCGTCGCTCGAGGCCGCGTTGCTCGAAGCGCAACTCATCCGCGAACTCAAGCCGCCCTTCAATCGGATGCTGAAAAGCGTCGCGCCCGCATTTTTCATCCGCCTCGATTTGATGGACGATTTTCCGCGCCTGGTGGTGACCCAGAAGATGACGCGGCGTCACGGCGTAATGTTTCTCGGGCCGTTCGTCGGCAAACGCGGCATCGATCATTCGGCGCGCACGCTCTCACGCCTGCTCGGCCTACGTACCTGCACCGGACAGATTCGAGCCGGACGCCGATTTTTCGCCGTGCATCTACGGTCAGATGGGCCATTGCTAGTGCGCCCTGCAATCGCAGCATCGATGCCTCGGCGTATGAGGATCGCGTGCGCGACGCGGTCGGATTTCTGCGCGGCTCGCGCACCGGATCGATCCTCGGCGGCCTCGCGAAGGCGCGCGATCAGGCTGCATCCGCGATGCGCTTCGAGGAAGCCAACCGGTTCCATCGCGATCTCGAATCGCTCGCGACCTTGTCCTCGCGCGTGAGTCCGCCTGAGTCAGGTGGTGACCGAAAACAACCTCGTGATCGTGACCGGGAGCGGCGAGGATCGCGCGGCACACGTGGTGCTGTCCGGCCGCCTCGCGATGACGCGCCAGTTGGATACTCCGCAGGCTGGTGACGATGTCGCGCGACTTTATCGCGGACAACTTCGAGCGCTATCGGGCGCTTCCGATCGCGCGTGCCGAACTCGAGCCGATGATGATCGTGGCGCGCTGGCTGCGCGAGCGCCGCGACGAGGGCAGGGTCATCAATCTCAACTGCGCGCAATTCGATCCGTCGATGCTATCGGATGGTCATAATCCGTAAAATCAGATAATCTGATTCTGTGAAAACACGCGCCAAGGCAAAAACTCGCATTACCGCGAGAATCCCCGCTTCGGCGAAAACTCGCATAACAGCGACCGAAGCTGCCCGGAAGTTCTCTGAAATTCTCAACCGCGTCGCGTACAAAGGCGAGAGCTTCGTCGTGGAGCGGAGCGGCCGGCCGATTTGTCAGATTTCGCCTCCGGAGAAGAAGGGAGTCTCGACACGCGAGCTAGTTAGAATCCTGAAATCCGGCCCTCGCCCGGACAAAGGATACTTCAAAATCCTGGAAGAAATCACTCGTAATCAACCTCCCGTAGCGCCATCGGCATGGGAACGTTGATCGATACCAGCATCCTGGTCGCCGTTGACCGAGGGGCTCTCGCGCCGGATGCTCTGCCGGAAGCTTTTCCCGACGAGACTTGGTTCATCTCCACCATAACGGTCTCGGAGATGTTGCAAGGCGTATTTCGGACCAACTCGCGGACTCACCGTGAGACGCGGCTCGCATTCGCAGAAGAGAAAATCCGTGAGTTCGAGATTGCTGACTTCGATCTGAGCGCGGCGCGCACACATGCAGAACTCTGGGCGGAGCTGACCCGACGCGGCCGAATGGTGGGAGAGCGCGACCTTATGATCGCTGCTACTGCTCTGTCGCGCGACTTCGCAGTTGCCACCCGAGACTTAAGGAGCTTTCCAAAGATTCCGGGGCTAAAAGTTCTCATCCTCTAACCAGTTCTCGCGCGATTTCACGATCACCCCTTCAGATTTTCCGCGAACAACTTCAGCGTATGCTGCCATGCGTCTTTCGCGGCCTCAGGAGCGTAGACATCCTTGCGGGTATCGTTGAAGAAGCCGTGATCGCATCCTTCGTAAATCTTCACCTCGCCCTTCTTGCCGAGCTTCTTTAGCTCCGCGGCCAGCCGCTCAACGTCGGGGCGCTGAATCCATCCGTCGTTGGCGCCGTAGGCGTAGAAGATCGGGCAGTTGAGGTCCTTGAGCTTCTCGTCCGGATGGAATCTCGCCGTAAAACGGCGCCGCCGCGGCAATATCTTTCGATTCGCATGGCAGCAGCATCGCGTAGCTTCCGCCCATGCAGTATCCGGTGATGCCGATTTTCGCCGATGCGGTTTCCTTCTGCGCGCGTAGCCACCGATGGTGCTCTTCAAATCCTCGATGCCGTCGGGCAGTCTTCAGCCCGCCCATCAGTTGCGGCCGCGGTATTCGGATCGCTCGCGACTTTGTGTCCCTGGCGCGAGTACAGGTCGGGCGCGATCGCGAAGTAGCCTTCATTGGCGAAGCGCCGCGCGATGTCCTTGATGTTCTCGTTAAGGCCCCACCATTCCTGCACCACGATGACGGCCGGATGCGTGCCGCCGCTCGCAGCATGCGCCACGTATGCTTTCAGATTCCCGGCCTTGCCCGGATAGCTAACTTCCTGGGTCGTAAGATTGCGCCATGACTAGGCCTCCGATTTACGGCCGCGTTGCTATTGGGCGGCCGAGGTTGGAATGAATCCGACGGTTCCGTCTTTCAGTTTGATTTGCAGCCATTCCTTACCCGCCAATGCCGATCACGCGCACATACTTGCGATGCGTCACCTTGCCGACCGTCGCGCTGGTCGAATCCGGATTCGTGTACACCGGCGAATCGTGGGTCAGCAGAAAGAGGCGCGGCGTCTTGAGAGGCTTTATGTTGGACGGGCTGGCTGCGGCACCGGAGGGAGCTTCGGTCGCGCTCACCGTCGGAGGCGCCGCGGGCTCTGGCGGTACCAGTTAGGGATCGAGCTGATGAGCCTGCTCGAATTCGGCTTTCGCTTCGGCCTCATGACCCGGGCGTAGTCGCGAGCAGACTTCCGAGCTGATAGTGCGCCTGGCATTCTTCGGATCGAAGCCAATCGCGGTGCGCAATTCGGTCTGCGCTTCGGCAACGCTGCCTTCTTTCGCGAGCACCGTTCCGAGATCGGTATGATACTGCCCGTTGCTGGGATCGATCGCGAGCGCCGCGCGATATTGTGCTTCCGCCATGGGTATTGCGCCTGCTGGTTGTACAAGTCGCCCAGTGCCGTATGCGCGGCGGCGTTCTTGGGATCGAGCTCGAGGACCCGCATGAATTCGGCCTGGGCTAGCCGGCTGCTTGTGCTCCGCAGAATACAGATTGCCAAGCGCGAATGCGGACTCGGGTCATTCGGCGCGGAATCGATGGCTTGCTTGTAGTCGCCCTCGGCCTCGTCGAACTTCTGCGCTTTGGCGGCGCTGTCGCCGGCGGAAATGAAATCCTCGGCTGATTGCTTATGGCATCCGGCAAGTGCAAGTGCGATTGCAGCGATGCTGACGATGCGCGCCGCTATCGGCCAGTGTGGTGCGGTTCATGAAGTACCTCTCAGGTTGGAAGAATGGCTTTCGCTATTGCTATTAAATCATATCCTTGCCGAAAATTGAGCCGTCCGAGGTGACCGTATGTGCAGAAATATCAGGACGCTTTTCAACTTCGAGCCGCCCGTAAATACCGAGGAGATCCGAGCCGCGTCGCTTCAGTTCGTCCGTAAAATCAGCGGCTTCAACAAACCCTCGAAGGCTAACGAAGAATCCTTCCACGCTGCCGTCGACGCGATCGCGGCAGTATCCGCGCGCCTGCTGCGCTCGCTCGAAACCAGCGCGCCACCGCGCAATCGCGAAGACGAAGCCGCGAAGGCCAAAGCGCGCGGGGTCGAAAGGTTTGGCGCCTGACCCCCGGATGCTACGGGTACTTCAGTTTGTTCTTCACGCCCTTGACGCCCTTGGTATCCCGCGCGACTTGTTCCGCATGGCTTGAAACCTCGCTCGACGACACCCCGCCTCGCAGCGTGACGACGCTCGCCACCGTGGTGACGTGGATGGTGGCGCCGCTGGTGACCTTGTCCTCGTGCAGCGCCGTCTTCACCTTTGCCGTAAGCGCCGTATCTTCCACCGCAGTCGCAGTTCCATGGTATGCGTGACTCGCCGCGTTCTCGGCCGATTCACCCGCCTCATGCATCGATTCACTGGCCGACTGGGCGAAGGCCGCTCCCGCCATTGCGACTGTCACGAGAAGCATCGATACCAGGCACGTCCGTATGATCAGTTTCATGATCCTCCCTCCCAATTGCGATGCGCACCCACGCTCATCGCATCAGCTTGAAGCAGTTACGCACCTCGCGCACGAATGTTTCGGGCTGCTCGAATGCGGCGAAGTGTCCGCCTTTGTTGAGCTCATTGAAGTAGACCAGCTTGGTGTAGCGTTTCTCCGCCCATCGCTTCGAGGTGCGGAAGATTTCCTTGGGGAAGACCGAACATCCTGACGGGATCGTGACCGGATCCGGCGGCATCGAGCGGAAACTCTCCCAATACAGGCGCGCCGACGAAGCGGCTGCGGCGGGTAGCCAGTACATCATCACGTTGTCAAGCAACTCGTCGCGCGTGAGCACTTTTTCAGGATGACCGTCGCAGTCCGTCCATGCCCAGAACTTCTCGAGGATCCAGCACATTTGTCCGACGGGCGAATCCGTGAGCCCATAGCCCACCGTCTGAGGCCGCGTACTCTGCTCCTTGGAATATCCGGAGTCCCAATCGTTGTAGTACTGCATGCCGGCGAGCGCGGATTTTTCCTGCTCCGTTAGATCGGTCATCGGATCGGGACGCACCAGCGGCATATTCACATGGATACCGACGCAGTTAGTCGTATCCTGAATACCGATGCATGTGGTCACCGCGGCGCCCCAGTCTCCGCCCTGCGCGGCGTAGCGCTTGTAGCTGAGGCGCGGCATCAGCTCGGACCACGCCTTGGCGATGCGCTGCACGTTCCATCCATTGCGCGACGGCTTATCTGAATAGCCGTAGCCGGGCAGGGTAGGGCATACGACGTGGAACGCGTCGGCAGCGTCGCCACCGTGCGCAGTTGGATTGGTGAGCGGTTCGATGACTTTTTGAAACTCGACGATCGAACCCGGCCATCCGTGTGTCATCACCAGCGGAAGCGCGTTCGAATGCGGCGAGCGCACATGGATGAAGTGGATCCCGACGCCGTCCACCGTGGTTTTGAATTGCGGGAAGCGGTTGAGGAGTTTCTCTCGCGCACGCCAATCGTACTTCTCGAGCCAGTAGCGCGCGACCTCCTGCGCGTATGCGAGCGGAAGCCCCTGGGTCCAGTCGTCGACGCATTCGCGTTCGGGCCATCGCGTATGGCTCAAGCGATGCTTGAGGTCGTCGAGTTGGGCATCAGTCGCCGCGATGCGAAAGGGTTGGATCTCGTTACTCATCGGCTCGCCTCCGAAGGATGGTCTGCGTCACGCGGATTTCTCTCCGAACGGGTTTTCAGTGTCAAGCCGTTCGCGAGCGCTGGTTTTTCTGGGTAGGGGTTGTTCGTGAACGTCCCCTCTCCGGTGTCCCTTCTCTCGCTGGCGAGAGAAGGTGGATGGCGCGCTGGTCGCTCTCTTCTTTGCGACCGGCGTGCCAGACGGATGAGAGTGGGGAAGGCCACGCGAGCTGACCTCTCCACATTCGCCCTACGCGCTCACGTGCACCGGCGGCTTGCGCTTCGACCACGGGCGCGCCTGCTCCAGTTGCGAGGCGAGCCGGATCAGCGTCGATTCGTCAGCGAAGCGTCCAACGATCTGCACGCCGATCGGAAGTCCCGCGGGTGTCCAATATAGAGGAAGCGAAATCGCGGGCTGTCCGGTCGTATTGAACAGCGGCGTGAAGGGGCAATATGCGAAGACCTGACGCGTCCACTCCATCGCGCTCATGCCGCTTTTGTTCTGATTCAGCTCGCCGAGCGGAACCGGAGGCCGCGCGATAGTCGGCGTCACCAGCACATCGACGTTTTCGAAAAACGTGCCGACCGTGCGCGAAAGCATATTGCCGTGCGCCTGCGCGTAAAGAAGTTCGAGCGCGGTGATGCGCTTGCCGTCCTCGTAGCATGCGAGCGTGACCGCTTCGAGATTGTCGAGACTGGGCTTGTGGCCGGTCGCCTTCGTCGCGATATCGACCGACAGCGCGGTGAACGCAGCCCAAATCGGATGGACGTTCTCCAGGAACGCGTCCCAGTCGTATTTCGGTCCGCCTTCGATGAGCGTGTGGCCGAGGCCTTCGAGCGTGCGCACGGTTTCATGCACCGCCTTGACGCATTCGGGATCGATTTTCTGTCCCGATGCCGGCGTGGTGGTCCACGCGATGCGCAGCTTACCCGCGGGCGCGCCAACTTCATTCGCATACCGGCGCGTGGGCGGCGCGATCATCGACGGAGCGCCGATGTCTGGACCCGCGACCACATCGAGGAGCGCAGCCGCATCGCGCACGGTGCGCGTGACTGCGAACTCGATCGCGAGGCCGCATAGCGGGTCGGCATAGTCGGGTCCGGTCGGCGTGCGATCGCGCGTCGGCTTCAACCCGACGAGTCCATTGCATGAAGCCGGAATGCGAATCGAGCCGCCGCCGTCATTGGCATGCGCAATCGGCAAAATGCCTGCGGCGACCGCCGCGCCCGAACCGCCACTGGATCCACCGGCGCTGCGCCCGAGGTCCCACGGATTGTGCACCGGCCCATGAAGCACGGTTTCGGTGGTCGGATTGTAACCGAGCTCGGGAGTCTGCGTGGTGCCCATGAGGACGAGGCCGGCGCGACGAAAGCGCGCCATCAGCTCGGTATCTGCCTCGGGAACCATGCCTTGCGCGAGGCGGCATCCGGAATCGAGGCGCACGTTTTTCGCGTGCAGCACCAGCTCTTTGATGACGAACGGCACTCCGGCGAAGGGACCGGATGGCGCTCGTGCCGCGATTTCCGCAGCCGCCATTTCCGGCAGCGTCTGCAGGACCGCGTTGATCTTAGGGTTCACCTTGGCGACAGCGGCCAGCGCCGCTTCGAGGAGTTCCTTCGGTGTGACTTCCTTGCGCGCGACTAACGCGGCGAGTCCAAGGCCGTCATATGAACTGTAATCGCTGAGAGAAATCATTATGGTCTCCGTTTCTAATCGTAAGAAGATTTTTTCCAGCTGCCGCGTTGATGCATCAGCGCAATCTGCTTCTCGATCACCTGCTCGCGATACTCGCGATGCTTCATCGGCGCGCGCTCAAGATACAGGTTCTTGGGATAAATCGGATCCTCGTACAGAAGCTGATAAAGCTCGGTGCGCAGATCCTTCATCCAGTTGTCCCATCCGGCGCTCTCGCGATGATGCCGCAGCGCTTCGATATCGACGACGCCGGCGACATAAGTCGCGACGCCGCCGTAATCCTGCCGTCCGACGATCTGCCCGCGATAGTCGATGACGAATGAGTTGCCGCCGAAAGTATCGATCGGCTCGTCGCCGGCACCGATCGCATAGGCGCCGAGGTTTGGCGCAATTACATACATATTGTTATCCAACGCGCGGGCGCGGCTCTGGATCTCGAAGTAGCCGTTGCCGGTGGCGGGATGCGGATACGAGCCGCGATATACGACCTCGGCGCCGTTCATCGCGAGCGCGCGCGCATTCTCCGGATACGAGCCCTCATTCGCCATCATGATGCCGAGGCGGCCGATTTCGGTATCGGCGACCGGCCAGAACGCGTCGAGGGTGCGGCCGTATTTTTCAATCCACCAATCATAGATGTCGTGCGGACAGACCGAATGCTCGACCGGAAACAGCGGCGAGACCTTGTAGTGCTTCAGGATGACTTCGCCGTTGGGATCGAGAATGAAGCCGACATTAAAAAAGCGATCGGGCCAATCCGGATGATGCGCCTTGGCTTGCGCCATAATCCAGGAATTGTATTCACGCGCGATTGCGCCGAGTGCGTCGGTCTCGGGGCCGGGAATATCGATAGCGCATTCGCGCGCGAATTCCACATGGTCGAGATCGAGCACCTCATCGTTGAAGCCTTGCAGCGCGCCCTCAGGCAGCGCGATGAGGCGCACCGGCAATTGCAGGCTTGAGAGCCACGCCGCCGCCTTCGCCAGATGCCGCAGGTTCTCGATATTGACCGCGATGTCCTCGCGCTTGCGAATTCCTCGCACAACCGGAATCAGGCCGACCGCCGTGTATGGTTTGATCACGAGGCGGAATTAACCACAAACAGACCTCATCGCCCAACCCCGTCCTCAGGCAGAGAGGCAGCTAATATCCGCGCCCGATTTCCGTTCCGGTGTGTCCTCGGAAGGGTGCAACCGGCTAAGTTCGCCGCCTCTCGAGGGCGGCGGCGCGCCGTCGCGCGTGCCGATTGCCCATAAACATTGGATTTAATGGGTTTGTTTTTGCGATTTCACGATGATCGCGGATGCTATGCGAGGCTGGCTGGAGGGGCGCTCATCGACCTTTCTAATGGCTTTGTTTTTTCACTTTGGGTTCGTGCCCAGCCTGCATGGTCGAATCGCTGCGCGGAGGTCCCTCGCAGGGCCTCGGGACCATTGTTCGGCGTTGCCGAACAATGGGTTTGTTTTTGCCGTTTCGTCTCACCGAATCGGCCACCCTTTCTGAAGAATTTCAGGCCCGCCAGCTCCGAGGTGGCGCTGCGAATGGTCCGGTCGAGCCTGCCCATATAACGGACGATCGCGTTGCCCTCGCGCGGAGCCGGAAGCGTAGGCCTCCAGAGCCCGGCGCGGCGCATTTCCTCGCGACGGTCACGCAACCGTGCAGCCTCATCCGTCTCGGCAGCAGCGATACGCGCGTCGAGCTCGCGATCGCACTGCCGATGGTACTCATACGCGGCGATGCTCTCGTACCGGAGCACGGATGCCATCCGCAGGTACGATTGCGCGATGGTCCAGACGCAGCTTTCTTCGCCGATGCCGTCGGGTCGGAAATCCTCGCGCAACCCGTTGTAGGTGGCGATGAAATCGCGATGCTGCTCCGGCGTCCATCGATGCGGCGCGACGAAGAATCCATGCTTGATCGCGTTGCGCGCGACGCGGACCTTTCCTGCCGAGGTGCGCGGGCCGGTCGAGCGTCCGGCATTGCGCCGGTTGGCCTCGATACGGCGCTGACTTAAGACGAAGCGCCGGCGTCGAGGCGAGGAGAGCGAGGCGGGACATGCTGCCATAATGCATGCCTCCTTTTAGATAGCCGCGCGAGGGCGCGACCGTGACTGATCAGTATACGCGAATGACTCGAGGTTGTTGAGAGCCGCAGCCGTGCTCCGACGATCGTCGGCAGCATCCAGGATCGGGAAGGCGGTTACTTAAATTAGGGTTGGATTTCGAAAATAACGCCCTCGCCATTAGTACCGCCGCCGATGGTGGGCCCAAACAGGTTGCCAGCGGTATCCATGATCATCGTCGCAGAAGGGGTCTGTCCATCCGGACCACAGCACCCTACGTTGTCTTTGCCGAAATTCCACAAGATCGTCTCTTGCCACTTTCCCTTGATCGTCGGCTCTAATCGAAAGGCGATTCCCCCTCCTCCGAATGACTCATTGTCACTTCCACCAAAAGCGGAGGTGCCGTAGAGGTTGCCCTCGGCATCTATGCTAAGGCCTCCTGTCGGAAGAATGCCATCGGGCGGGTTTTGCTTTGACTTACCGAAATTCCATATAACTTTCTCGGTCCACTTCTTGCCGGGCTTGGCAGGCGGCATCAGTTTGAATACCGTCCCACTTCCTTTCACGATGCCAAAAAGCCCGCCGTACAAGCCTCCTCCCTTGGTGGTACCGTAAAGATTTCCTTCTTCATCTGCGACCAGTCCGGCGAGTGGTTCATTGCCGTCTTTGCCGGCACCGAAATCCCATAACACCGATTCTTTCCACTCCCCACTTGGGGTTGCGGGAGGAGACAATTCAAAAGCGGTTCCGCCAGGATGGCAGGTGCAGGGTTTCCCGAACTGGCAGGGGTTTGGCTGGCAAGGCGTGTTATGAGTACCGCCGCTGGAGGTCGTGCCAAAAAGATTGCCCGACTTGCCGAACAGTAATCGAAATGGTGACGAACCGTCTTTGCCATTCCCGAAGCTCCATAGAATTGCTTCGGTCCAAGTACCGTCGCCGCCCGAGGGAGACAATTCGAAGGCAGTCCCCTTGCCAAAGGCTCCGCCCCCAGCGTTGGTGCCATAGAGATTGCCGCTGCCATCCGCAGTGAGGGCCGCATTAGGGGCTTTACCATCGGACGCGCTGCTACCGAAGTTCCAAAGAATTGACTCTGTCCACGCCCCACCGGACATAGCGGGAGGAAGCAATTCGAAGACCGTCCCGTTGTTGTTGGCGCCTCCCAATAGAGTAGTACCGTACAGATTGCCGTTTTTGTCGATCACCAAACCTGAGCGCGGCCCCGCGCCGTCGGAATCGCTTCCGAAGCTCCAAAGGACCGATTCGGTCCACGCCCCACCAATGATTAAAGGGGGGCTTACCTCGAAGACCACTCCCCGTTGGTTAGCTCCCCCGCTGAGGGTCGTACCATAAAGGTTACCGGCGGTATCTTCTACGAGACCGCTGTCGCTTTCCGCTCCGGCCTCGATTCCGTCACCGTTATTGCCAAAACTCCACAGAACACTCTCGCTGGCGGCAAATGATTTGTTGGCGGCCGACGTGAGAGCACACAGGATGACGACGGTAACGAAGCAAAAAGAACCAAGTCGTAGTTTCGGCGATGTCATTTCTGGAAATTCCCCCGGTTAAAATCTACTGTCCCCACTAACCCGACGCTCTTAATTGCAATCCCCCAGCGCAGCTTGATGGCGGCCTAGGGCAGGTGGCCGGTTTGCGTGCCATTGCTGAATGTGGCGACTGACCCCACTCCGCTGGTCTCGCTGTTGACGACCTCGTTGGTCCCGGTCGAGTCCTTCAAACCCATCGCGTTGTATGATCCGTCGAGTGCAAAAGCAGAAAATTCGCGGCTCGTTCCGTTGGAGTCGTTCACAAACAGCCCTACGAAATTGTCGACGGTGTCGTAGATGACGCCGCCTCGGCTGACGCCATTCTGGTCGTAAACCACCGGTCCCCAACTGGTATCGCTCGGCGTGACGCCATTACCCGCGAGGATTTTGGTTCCAGTGGTATCGAAATATGCCGAACCGATGCCTGTACTGCTGACACCGATGCCCGCGCGTGGGACGCCATTACCAGCGAGCACTTCATTTCCGTCGTAAACGCGGAGGCCCTCGCCACTGGTGCCAAATTGGGTCGACTGGACAAATGTGCCCAATTGAAGAATTGTGTGCCCGTTGGCTTGGCTCATCGTAAGCAGAGGTCCCATCTTGCTTCCCTGCAAGTCAGCCAGCACCGCGCCGTTGCGATCGACGAGCAGGAACTCCTGCGCAGTAACGCTCTTTGGTGTTCCAGCCGATGACGCCAGCGGAACTTTCAAGAACGCGAGGCATGCCAGCGTGGCAACGGCGTAGACCGTCTTGACCATTCGATTATTCCTGGACTCTGCCGCAAGCTGCGCTTCAAGAAGTTCGATCCTTTCCTCCAGACTTCGTTGGCTGTCCATTTTGAGACCCCTCCGATTTTGTAAATCAGGCGGTGCGTTTTGAGCTTTTCTAATTGTCATCGGGCGCGCTTGGAGGTTTGCCAGGTGTACTTCTGACGGCAGCGCTGAAAGCAGAAACCACACAACGATTTGCATCTCAATACGCCAATTGGCGTAGCGCGGGCTGTATGTTATTGGTGCGTTTGTGGGGAGGCGTGGACGTCCAGGCGTAGGCCGACCGTCTCGCGTATCATGCTGCGGCAGCCTGTTCACGCAAAGGGCGACTGTCTGACGCGCGAAATAAAGAGATTGCATTAGTTCGGATCAAACGGCTCGGGAGCTCAGGTCTCCGGTTGCGGCCATTCGTGGAGACTCTTTTCGAACTCGTGAATGATGCGGTTGCGCACAATCCCAACCGCGTCTTCTTTTCAGGAGACTACGGATTTAACCTCCGGACCGGCTTAGATGTAGGGTATATTTGCGCTACGCCGGAGACTGAAGCCCTCACGCATTTGCATAGGCACTATTTCGGTGGTCCGGCGGATGACCGATCGCTGTATAGATTCGGGAAGACTTACGAGCGCTTTTACAATGGCTCGTTTCAAGCCAAGACCATTTGGACAAACGAGGAACTTTACCACGACAGTTTCTATGACAGCGAAGGATTTAACGTTGTCTACCGGCCTCTGGCGTATCGCACGCTAGCGAGCGTGAATTTTAGTCAGGATGGGAGACTGCTCGGTTCCTACCCATTGTGGCGGGGAAACGATCAAAAGCCTTTTTCCCAACAGGACTTTGCTTTCCTTCAAGCGATCGTGCCCCACGTCACGCATGGTCTCCAGATAGCTAGAGCGAAGGCGGCTTGCGACGAGGACGGTGACTTTCTGCCGTCCTCGCTCTGGGGCACCGGGATCGTTTTGATGGAGCCTCTCTGGCAAGGTTGTAGCCGTGGATGATCGTGCAAGAGAGACCTTCCGCCTCATGGGCGGCCTGGATGGAGTAAGCCGAAGATCATTTCAAGACCAACTTAGTGAAGGACTGGAGTACGTCTGCCAAACCCTCGCCAAGGTATTTGGCGGGGAGGCCATCAACGCCTCTACGCCGGTAACTCGCGTTTTTGCGCACTGGTCTGGATTAAAACTAAGGTTTCGTGGAGTGCTGGTCGAAGGAGATGACGGACGCCGCTACATTACGGTGATGATCGAACGGGGCGAGAGCGCCGTCCAACGCCGCGAGCAATTCGCGGCGCGATGGGGGCTAAGTGCTCGCGAGACAGCTATTCTCGAACTGGTCGCCGGCGGCAAGACCAATCCGGAAATTGGCACGATCCTGGGATTGAGTCCGCTCACCGTCAAGAAACACGTCCAAAACATTCTTTCGATACTGGAAGTTGAAACTCGTACGGCCGCTGCTGCGCTCTTTCTGGAAGATTGCTCTTCGCAGTAACACCGTCGAACCGCCTGCGGTGCGCCTCCTTCGGATCCCATCCTATGCGTTTGTAACCTTGGGCAGCTCCGCCAATGCTTCCTCGATCGCATGCGCGGGGTATGCGGAATCCTCCAGCTTGCCGCTCAGGTATGCGTCATAAGCCGCCATGTCGAAATTGCCGTGACCCGAGAGGTTGAAGAAAATCGTCTTGCGCTCGCCGCTGCGCTTGCACTCAAGCGCCTCATCGATCGCGACGCGCACCGCGTGATTGCTCTCCGGCGCGGGAATGATGCCCTCGGTGCGCGCGAACATCAGACCCGCCTCGAAGGTCGCGCGCTGCGGCACCGCGACCGCCTCGACTAGGCCCTCATGATGAAGCTGCGACACCAGCGGCGAGTCGCCATGATAGCGCAGACCTCCCGCGTGAATAGAAGGCGGCACGAAGTTGCGCCCCAGCGTGTACATCAGCATCAGCGGCGTGAGGCCCGCGGTGTCGCCGGAATCGTAGGCATAATGCCCGCGCGTCAGCGTCGGACATGACTCGGGCTCGACCGCGACGAGGCGCACATCTTTGCCCGCCGCCTTGTCGGCGAAAAATGGAAACGCGACGCCGCCGAAGTTCGAGCCTCCGCCGCAGCATGCGATGATCACGTCAGGGTAGTCGCCAACCTTTTCGAACTGCTTCTTCGCTTCGAGGCCGATCACGGTCTGATGCAGCAGCACGTGATTGAGGACAGAGCCGAGCGCGTAATTGGTGTCATCGCGCGTGGCGGCTTCTTCGACCGCTTCGGAAATCGCGATGCCGAGCGAGCCGGTCGAATCCGGATGCCGCGCGAGGATCTGACGGCCCGCATTGGTGCGCGTGCTCGGGCTGGCGATGACCTCTGTCCCCCACGCCTCCATCATCGAGCGGCGAAACGGTTTTTGCTCGTAGCTGACGCGCACCATGTAGACGCGCACTTCGAGGCCGAACATCTGCCCCGCCATCGCGAGCGCCGAGCCCCATTGTCCCGCGCCGGTTTCCGTCGCGATGCGCCGCACGCCCGCTTGCCGGTTGTAGTAGGCCTGCGGGACTGAGGTATTCGGCTTATGCGAGCCGGCCGGGCTCACGCCTTCGTACTTGTAATAAATCTTCGCGGGCGTCCCGAGCGCCTGCTCGAGGCGATGGGCGCGGAACATCGGGGTCGGACGCCATTGCCGATAGATCTCGCGCACCGGCTCCGGGATCGGAATCCATCGCTCGCGCGAAATCTCCTGCTCGATGATCGCGGGTGGAAAGATCGCGGCGAGCGATTGCGGATTGACCGGCTTGCCATCGCCGCCGAGCAGCGGCGCGGGCGGCTTCGGCATATCCGCGACCACGTTGTACCAATGCGCCGGGATCTCCGATTCATCGAGGAGGATTTTCACTTGCGGCATGATGGCTCATTATCAAGATCCAGCAATCGATCAAGCCCCGTCATTTGGCGCGGAACGTGCGATTGACTCTTGGACCAAGGTCGAGGGTCTAGCATTCGAGGATGGAAAATTCCGCGCCCTATCTGATCACATTCGAAAACGACTACGTCCGAATCGTGCAGGTCTTGGACGCGCATCGCAAGGTGCCGAAGTATACGCCGATTGCGCTGCCGATGGTCCGAGTGATCATCGATTCGGACGATCCTCGATTGCCGCGCGGCTCGACGCATTACTGCGAATCAATGCCCGAAGACGAACCTCATGCGATGCATGAGATTCGCGTCGAGCTGAAATCGCCGCCGCACGCGACTCGCATGAAGCTCGATGCGGTTCGCGTCGATCCCGCGCGCTACAAGATCGATTTCGAAAACGATCGCGTGAGAATCGTGCGCTTGGGGTTTGGTCCGCATGAGAAGGGCATGATGGTGGAGCATCCGCCGCGCGTGCTGGTGACGCTGACCGAGGTTGCGGTGAAGCTGCGCTTTGCCGATGGCCACACCGACGAGCGCGGTGCTCCCGCCGGTGTCGCGGCATGGCTCGAGGGAGAGACGCTGCTGACCGAGAATGCGAATCGCGCGCCGCTCGAGGTCGTACTTATCGAACCGAAGGCAAATTAGTTGCGGTGACCTTCTGAATGTGATGCGTTCGTGGCCGCGGTTTTTCCGCGTGCCTTGAATCATGGCGGCTACCAAGAGAAAGGAACGTCGCGAACGCATCGTCGCGCGCGAAGTGGAATCCGCGCCGTCCGCCATTCGCATCGAGGGAACCGATGTATGGCTGCTCGCGCTCATGCTCGGTTTCGCGATGCTGCTTCTCGCGCGCACCGGATTTGCCAATGGGCAGGAGCTGTGGCCGATGCCTGATGCGGTCGACTACGCTTCGATGGCGGTGAACCTCGATCGCGGGCTAGGACCGGTGATCCATTTTGCCGGCATTACGTATCCGGCGCTCAACACGATCGGTTATCCTCTTATCCTGGCGGCTGGGTATCCGATCGTCGGCCATCAACCGGAGCGGCTATGCCTGGTGACTGCGCTGACGGCACTCATCGCGATTGCGGGACTGTACCTGCTGACGCTGTGGGCGTTTGACCGTACCACTGCGATCGTCGCGGCGATGTTGCTCACGATGTCGCCGTATTTCCTCGGCCTTTCTACATGTGTGCTCAGCGATGTTCCCGCCCTCGCGGTCATCGTCGTGGCCGTCGTGGCATTCCTGTATGCCGAGGAGAAAGACAGCGTCGCCGCATCAGCGACATGCGGATTGCTGGTCGGCTTGGCGATAACCGTCCGGCTCACCAACGTCACCGTCCTGGCCGGAATGGTGGCGGCGCTTATGCTTGCCGGATCGCGACGATCGCAGTTCTCGCGAGCGATAGCATTTGCACTGGGGTTCATCCTGTTTCCGGCGTTGCAAGCCTGGGTGAACCTGCACAGCCTCGGGTCGCTGTTCGCAAATGGTTACGCATTTTGGCGACCGGACCTGCACGGCTGGGGTGGGATCGCCTTCGCGATGCGCTATCCGGTTGAGCGCGCGTATACGACCGCCGCGCACGGAAACGCGATCTCCTATGGAAACCTGATCTCCTACGCGCTCGCGCTGCTTGGTCTTGACGGACTGTTCGGCCAGCTCAATTTGGGCCTGGAACTTCGGCCGCTGCTTCATTCGCGCTACTCGCTGTATCCGTTTCCGGTGGCAATTTTCGCGGTTCTCGGCTTTTACTTCGTATCGGGCGAGAAGCGCGACGCGATCACGATGCGCACGGTGTGTCTCGGTGTCGGATTTTTCGCCCCGCTGTTGCTCATCTATCTATTCTATTTCTACCTCGACGTTCGCTTTCTGCTGCCGGGAACGTTCATCGTGTTTGCCGTAGCAGGATATGGCCTGGTGACCGCAAATCGCAGCTTCACCTCGGGATGGACGCGATACGCTGTCCTCCTGCTCGATGTATGTCTCGTCGCGGCGCTGGTGGTTGAAACGGGCTCGCGGCTCCTCATACCGTCACCCGACTCGAAGCTCGTAGCCGAGGTGCACGCGCTGCGTCCTCTCATGGCAAACTCCGTCGTCGTCACCGATGTGTCTCTGCTATGGCTCGACCCTGCTGGAAGGCGACGACGGGATTGAATACGTGGGGATGGATAATCTTTTCGCCGAAGAAGCGATCAACGAATATCATCTGCACTTTTTGTATGAAAAAAAATCGGCGGGGGATCCGGGCCGATACCGCCGATACTTCTTCCTGACGGCAAACTCGACCCGCACGAAGCTAGCAAGCTCGGCGACGAGGAAAAGCAGGGGAGAACGGTCTACCTGCTGGTGGCGATGCCGATGAGGGTAGACTGGGCGAGCACGTTGATGTCCGAATTCGGCGAAATCGATCGTTCCTTCTCAATGGAAATGGTCGAGCACTATCCGCAAATCGCGCTGTACCGTCTGACGCCAAACTGAAGATGATGGCGCAAGCTATCCTTGCCTCGCTTTTGACGTGCAGTCATTTTGACTGCATCATGTATAAGTAGGTCGCGACGATGTCCCATACGTGGTGTGGAAGGCAGTGAGGCTGGGACGCATCGGTGCCGACCAAATCGACGCGATCACAAGTTGCGCCGGCGCCTTGCCCATCGAGTCTGTCGAGGTGGCCGAATTGTGGAGGGGCGCCATGACGCGAGCTATTGCTGCCGATCATCCCGCTTACGATACGTTATTCGTCGAGCTGGCAAGCCGCTTACGGACTTGCGTGGCGAGTTACGATCTTCAATTCCGGCGGAAATTTCCGTCGCTGGTGAAGAGTCCAAGCGAGCTTCTGGATTCACGATCCGGTTGAGCCCCTAAAACGTCCGAAGCCGAATTGACGTTGGTGCGAGAGGGGGGACTTGAACCCCCACGCCTTGCGGCACTGGATCCTAAGTCCAGCGCGTCTGCCGTTCCGCCACTCTCGCGCGCGATCAAAAATCTTTCCTCGCGTCGCGCGTGTCAAGTGGCACGCCTAAGCCTAGCGGCGATCGGGATTGGCGCGCGAGGTCTCGCGGGAAACGCGGCTCCGATGCACAGGTTTAGCTACCGCCCGCGCGACTTTGGCAACGCCGTCGTGTTGCGCCGGTTTAGCAACGCCGTCGCGCGATGCCTGCGCGCCATCGTTAGTGACGTGGCCATCGGATGCGATCAGTTCCTGCTCTGCCTTCCCGGTCGCCATCCAGTTCGCGATGTCATCAAGGTCGAAACGCCATACGCGACCGATCTTGAATCCCGGCAAGGTGCCGCCTTTGAGCAAGCGATAGATCGTAATTCGGTGGACACTTAAGTGTTCCGCCAACTCGGACACGGTCAGAATTTTTTTCGCCATCTGAAGTATCCTGCGTGCAAACCCGGGTTCGCTGATCGATTAATCGAGGCGCAGCGGGATCGGAAGGCTCCGCATTCATCGTTCGAACGGCTCGTCGATGCAGTCCGAAATCTACGCCATAACGCGGCTACGTCAAGTTTAAGATGGTCCGGCTGGTCCGATTGTTATCAAGGGCGTGCGTTCTCATGTCATGGCAGAGGGCCATAGAGGTGCAGGTCCGATATCGCGCGGCCTTGGGGCCAGGGGTGAGCGCCGTGCCGAGACAATTTTCGCGAGTATCTTCTGCGCGCGATGCGATGCTAGACTCCGATGGTTATGCGTCATGAATCGCGAAAAACCCTAAATCCCGGCCTCCCTTCCCGAGCCTTCCTCTGCGCCATGGCCGCAGCCATCGTGATGGCGTCGTGGTCACTATCAAACGCCGAACCGGATCAGGTGGTTGCCAAGGTCGGCAATCACAACATCACCGAGAAGGAGCTGGATGCGAAAATAAAGCCGCAGACTCGCGTCGATCGAGAGTCAGATCTATGAGCTGAAGGTTCAGGCGATCAAGTCGATGGCCGACGACTATGTGCTGGAGCAGGCAGCGAAAAAGGAAAACCTCAGCACCACCGATTATGTGAAGAAGCATCTGTCGCAGCGCAAGATCACCGAGACCGATGCGAAGCTGTTTTACGATCAGCATAAAGAAATACAGACGCGTTATCCGAAATTCGACGACATAAAGACCCGCTTGATCGAGGCGCTCCAGTCTCAAGAAGACGAGCAGGACAGGGCGGCGTTCCTCGACAAGTTGCGCAAAGAGCAGCCGGTGACCGTGATGCTTACTGCGCCGCGAATCGATGTGAAGTCAGCGGGTCATCCCGACATCGGCGGCAAGAATGCTCCGGTGACGATCGTCGAGTTTTCCGACTTTCAATGTCCCTTCTGCGGCCGCGCCGAGCCCACCCTCAAGCAGGTCCGGGAGAAATATGGCGACAAGGTGCGCCTGGTGTATATGGACTTTCCGCTCGGTATCCACGACCACGCCATCGATGCGGCGTCGGCGGGCAGATGCGCGGGCGAGCAAGACAAGTTCTGGCAGTTTCATGATGCGATGTTCGCCGATCAATCGAAACTCAAGCCGGATGACCTGAAGGCGGATGCGAAGAAGCTCGGACTCGACACCGCGAAATTCAACGACTGCTTCGACAAGGGCAAATACAAGCGCCAGATCGAGGCCGACATGACGCAGGGACGTGACTTGGGCGTCGATGGCACGCCCGCGTTTTTCGTCAACGGACGCCCGCTGACCGGCGCGCAGCCGCTCTCAAAATTCGAGACCACCATCGACGAGGAATTGGCCGGCGGCCAGAAACAAGCCAGCACGAAGTAGCGGCGAGCCGTCTGACGGTTCCGATCGATGCATGGAGCAAGCGGTTCCTCCGTGTCATCCTGACGTAAGCGATGCCCTGCGGAAGGATCTCGGAAGCGCCTATGGATCCCGCGCCACTTCAGCATACGATTGAGCGCGTGGCGCGAGAGCACCCGGAAGGGAGCATTGCCCGAATGCTGAAGTGACAGTCGGGCGTAATTCTCTACCGAGATCCTTCCGCTGCGCCTACGGCTCACGTCAGGATGACATTACTTGGACTGTAGCGGATTCGGCTTGCATTGAACGCTCGTTCAAATCTAACATGAGGAACGTTTCGGCGCGGGTCTTTCGCCGACCGTTTTCCACATTTCATCAAGGTTAAAGAGTGATGGCCGTAAGCTTTCCATCGACAGATTACTTCGAGGCGCTCAAGGGGCAGATGGCGGCGGCGCAGGAACATTTCTCGCGCCTCGGCTTTATCGATACGATCTTCGCCGTCAGCGTAGCCAATAACGGCAAGTCGCATAACTACGTGCTCGAGTTCGAGGTGTTTGAACTTAAAGCAGTGCATGAAGTTCCTTCGATCGATTTAAAGAAGGTCGATTTCTCAATCGAAGGCGACGAGCGCGTATGGCGCGAGATGATCGAGAACATCAAGCGCAACGGCCAGGCCGACACCGATCACGATATCAACACGCTCGCGCATTTCGGCGAGCAGCTGAAAATCCAGTACGACGATCCCGACGGACACGACAAACTTTATCGATTCATGGAATCGATCCAGGAATTTTTTGACCTGTCGAGCAAGCTCGATGTGAGTTTCAACTAGCACGCCCAGGAGCGGCAACGATGGCATACCTCGCGACGCACGATTACCTCGAAGACAAAAACTTCGTCGACAAATGGCTCTACACGATGCGCACCGGCGAGATGGACCTCTCGTGGATGAACGCAAAGACCGAGAAGGTCACGCCGCGTCCGCAGAACGCGCGCCGCGGTTTGACGTACCGCGACCTCGACGTCGGCAGCTATGGATTTACCGGCGTGCCCGAGAAAGTCCGCGACAATCGCTCCTACGCGCCGCGCGGCTCGGAGATTCCCGAGGGCGTGCCCGACGCGCAGCCGTGGGTCTCGCGCAAGAGCGAGCTGTGGGCTTTCAATACCGAAAGTTACTACGAGGAGGCGGTCTCGCGGCAATGGAACGCGACCACCGATATCCCGTGGGACCGGCTCGAAGGCGTCGAGATGCCCGAGGCAACCGGCAAGGCGCTCTCGCAGCTCATGACGTTTCTCACCGAAGTCGAGATGATTGCGACCGATACGCCCGCGATGTGGCTGCCGCGGCTCAACCCCGATTTTATCGAGGTCAAATCCTTCATCGCATCGCAGGCGATGGATGAGGCGCGGCATGCGGAAGTCTTCCGCAAGCGCGCGCTTACCACCGGCTACGGCCTGATGGCGGCCAGCCCGATGAACGAGATGGCGCTCAAGCATCTGCGCGACGCCGACTCGTTCAGCGAAATGTCGGTCGCGCTGCATCTGGTGGCTGAGGGCAACGTGCTCACGATGTTCCGCTTCAGCGAGTATCTCTCACCGACCGACGTCGACAAGAAAATTTTCCGCCTCGTCATGCAGGACGAAGCGCGCCATGTCGGCTACGGCATGCAGCATTTCAAATACGTGCTCGATCACTTCCCCGAGAAGCGCGAAGTCCTGCATGCGCATCTCGATGAGGCCGAGAACATTTCCTTCGCGGGCGCGGCGGCGACCGAGGTTACCGAGAGCTTCATCATTCTCGCCGGCGGCGGGATGAAGAAAGAGCAGATCGACGAGGGCATCAAGGTCACCACGCAGTTCAACCTGAAGCAGATGTACGAGCATTTCGAGCGGCTGGACAAATGCGGCATGCCGGAGCGCAAGGATCCCAATCGCTCGAAGTTGTACAACATGTTCCTGATGGGCAAGGCGGCCGCAGAAGCGCAGGGGATTACTTTCTAAGTGGCCTTCTACGCATATAAGGATTACACCGAAGACCAACAAGTCCTCGAAGCGATGAACCAGGTGATGGCCGGAAATCTCGGCCTCGCGTGGTTCAACGCCAATACCGAAAAAATCAAGGGACACGCGAGCGACCCGTCCCGTGGTCTGACCTACGACGATCTCAACATCGGATCGTACGGATACAGTGACCTGCCCGAGCATCTGCGCACCAGCCAATCGATGGTCGCGCGCGGCAGCGATCGTTCGGGCAAGCTGCCCGACATGGGCTACGTCGTGAATCGCAAATCCGACGTGTGGTCCGACAACGTCTCGCCGCTTTATGAAGAATCGAAAGCGCGAAGGTGGGCGCCCGCGACCGACATTCCATGGGCGAAGCTCGGCGAGAAACCGCTTTCGCAAACGCTCGAAGCTGCGTGCGCGCAGCTCTACACCTTCCTGCAGGAATGCGAGCTGGTCAGCCTGGATTTTCCTTCGCGATGGGTCGCGCTGGTCAATCAGGATTTCATCGAGCAGAAAAGTTTCATGTGCGCGCAGATGCTCGATGGGTCGCGGCTGCTCGAAGTCTTCCGCAAGCGCGCGCTATACGGCGGTGCCGGGCTGGGACGCGCCAGCGTCAACGCCGAGCAATGCCTCAAGGAATGGCTGTGGGCCGAAACCTATCCGCAGGGATCAATGGCGATCAACATCGCGCTCGCAGGAATCCGGCTCGCGATTTTTCGTCATATCGCGGCGTTCGCGCCGAGCGTCACCGATCGCGCGATCATGCGCAAGGCGATGCAGGACAGCGCCCGCTGGACTGCGTACGGCGCCGGATGTTTGCGCTATCACCTCGAGCATCAGCCTGGTCAGCGCGTCGCACTTCACGAATATCTCGACGATAGCGAGCACGCGATGCTGGGAATCATCGGTAGCCTGGAACTGCTGGAACCGCTCATCATCATTTCGGGCGGTGGCCTCGAAAAGGATCAGGTCAAGGCCGGGCGCGTCGCGGTATCGAAGCTGATCAAGCTCATTATGCGCGAATATTTCGAGCGCCTTGACCATGCGGGCCTCGGTGGACGCAGCGAGCGCTCGCGACTTCCGCACGTGATCGAGCGGATACAAGTGGTTTAAACGCGGGATTGCGGATACAACGCGTACGCGATTTCCGAGCGCCCGTGTTATGTATTGATCGATGCGATTTGTCGCCTGTCTTGCTCAAAGCTACTGGTTTTTGTGAGTTTCGACCGATTATAATTCCTCCTCGCAACCGCTCGCGTACCGTCCGCGAACTTGATGCACCTGATGAAGCACGGAACCCAGCCTACCAGACCCGGCACTCGTCCCTCGATGCTCCGCCGAGGCCAGCCTCGCTACTTCCACCTGTTGTGGGAGGAGGATATCGACGAGCTGCGCCCGGTCCTCGAAGCGATCAAGGAACGCCGCGTCGAGGTCGTCGACCGCTGGTATCATTTATATGTGCTGCACTTCGGCGACTCGCGCACGTTGTCTGAGCCCGAGTTCCGCAGCATCTTCGAGGACGCGCTGGAGCGCAACCAGAACGACCTGCTGCGTCACGACATGGATGCGTACGCGGCCGATCTCCATCGCCTGGGCGAGATTTTGGCCGAGCATCACGTCTCGTTGCAGGAGATCATCGCGTCGCTGCACCTGTTCGAAGAGGCCGCGCAATCTGTGTTCCCGGAAAATTTGAAAGATCCCACGTGGGTGTACACCACGTTCGATCGCCTGAGTCATATCCGCATTATCCTGCTCACCGATTCGTATGTGCGATCCGAAGCTGCGATGGCCGGTGCGCGGCTCCATGCGCTGGAACGCGAGGCCTCCAAACTCGCGCCGGAGAAGCGCGAACGCTTCCACGGCATCGTCGGCAGCTCGCCCACGATGCGCGAGTTGTATCGTCGCATCCAGGCCGCAGGACAGACGCGCGGCACGGTGCTGGTCGTCGGCGAGAGCGGGACCGGCAAGGAACTGGTGGCGCGCGCGATTCACGAATCGGGTCCCAATCCGCATGCGGCATTCGTCGCGCTCAACTGCGCCGCGCTGCCCAAGGATCTGATCGAGAGCGAGCTGTTCGGCTACAAGCGCGGCGCATTCAGCGGCGCCAACACCGAATATCTCGGACTGTTTCGCGCGGCCGAAGGCGGCACGCTGTTCCTCGACGAAATCACCGAGATGTCGATGGACACGCAGAGCAAGCTCTTGCGCGCGTTACAGGAGCGCAAGGTGCGGCCGGTCGGCGCCACCGCCGAAGTCCACGTCGATACGCGGATGATCGCGTCGACCAATCGCAATCCCGAGGAGGCGGTGCAGAAGGGTTTCCTGCGCCAGGATTTGTATTATCGCTTGCAGGCCGCGGTTCTGCGCATGCCTCCGTTGCGCGAACGCCTCGACGACATCCAGCCGCTGGCTGAGCACTTCATCGATTTCTTCAACGAGAAGTTTCCGCGCAAAGTTCCGGTGGTCGGTCTTGATGACGGTGCGCTTGCGGCAATGAAAAATCATTCATGGCCGGGCAACGTGCGCGAGCTTTCCAATGCCATCGAGGGCGCGTTTACTTTTGGCAGTTCGGGTACCATCTGCCGCGAGGATCTCCCGCCCGGCATCACCGGGCTGCCGCCCGCGAAATTCAGCGCGTCATCGGAGAGTAACCTCGCGAGTTACAGCGACGCGGAGCGCGATCTGATCGAGCGCGCGCTGCAGATGGCGGAATGGAACAAGGCAAAGGCGGCCCGCATCCTGGGGATATCGCGCAAGAAGCTCTACGCGCGCATCAGCAAGTACGGACTGGAATAGTCTGTAGCGCCGATCTCTCTAGACCCACCGGGGCATGGTGTCAGGCGCGATACCAAATGCCAGCTTCCCCAATATCCCAAGCGTGTCGAACCCGGCCAATGGATGAATGATTCCCGCCCGCACGTCGCGGTATATCTGTTCCATCGGACCCGAACGCGAGATCGCCGCGCCTCCCATCACGCGCATCGCCTTGTCCACGACGCTGACCGCGGTCTCGGTCACAAAATGCTCGCACGCCAAAACATCCATAAGAGGTGGGTTGGCGCGGAGCGAGGGCTCGCTGAGCGCGTCGGCGGTCTGCATCAGCATCGCGCGCGCGGCCCTTATTCCCACCTCCATTTCGGCCGCCAGAAACTGATTTCCGGGATAGTGGCTCACCGGACGATCGAAGGGAAGCTGAGTCCGCTCGCGCGCCCAATTGATCACATGATCTCGCGCGGCCTGCGCCACGCCCAGGTAGCAGGCCGAAACCGAAGGCATAAACCACGAGCAGAACACATTGTTGTAGGTCTCCCATGTGCCGGCCGGGCGATGGGTCACGTTTTCTTCGGGTACGAAAACATCCTCCCAGACGGTATCGTGGCTGGCCGATGCCCGAATGCTCATCGTGTCCCAATTGTTCTGGATCTTGATGCCTGAGGTGTTGGCAGGCACGGTAAAAAACAGACATAGCGGTCCCTTCACCGGGTCATCATAGTGGGCGGTCTCTTCGAAGAAATCCGCGCACATGCACAAACTGCTGAAGCCGGCCCGACCATTGATGCGGTAGCCGCCCGGGACCTTTTCGGCGCGTCGGGTAGTGTCATTGAGCCCGGCGAAGCCAACTACAGTGCTCATTTTTGGGTCGCTCGTACCGGAACATAGGATGAGCGAATTGCGCGCGCAGGCTTCCAGGAACGGGCGCAGTTTCTGGTCACCCCGACGCCAGAGATCCGCGCGCACCCCAACATTGAAGATATGCATGTTGATCGCGACGGCGGTCGGAGCATCGCCGTAAGCCAGGCGCTCCTGAGCCAGAACAAAATCCTTAAGGTTTGCGCCGCCACCACCGAATTCTTCCGGCAAGGTCATGTTGACGTAACCGGAAGCCTTCAACGCTCGAATATTCTCGAAAGGGAAGCTGTTCTCACGATCGTGTTGCGCGACACGAGTCTTGAAGTCGTCGGCATGGGTGGCGGCTAAATTGATAAAATGCTGCTGCCGTACGCTCGCATCTGTCCCCATAAAATACTCCTCTCCTCGCCTCTCCGAGGTTGGTCGTCGTCCGCTCCTGCACACCTTCAGCTCCGACTAACGCTGGCCGTCTGCTTGGCGCACTTTAGCCATGCTGACTCGCTTAGGGCCACACCCCGGCGGATAGCGTCGCTTTCTGGACAGATGATACCTTCGCACCGGACGTAGCGGGATCCTGAAGTGTCCGAAACGCCGACCGGAAATCCGACGCGCGAACTGGCCGCGATAATGTTTAGCGATATCGCCGGCTACACCTTGGTCATGGGTCGCGATGAAGAACGCGCGATGCGTGCCCTAGCTGAACATCGCGCCCTGCTGCGGAGGCTGCTGCCGAATTTCAACGGCCGGATGCTTGGTGAGATCGGCGACGGTACACTCTCGAGCTTCCATAGCGCGGTTGACGCGGTGAACTGCGCGCGTGAAGTTCAAGCGGCGGCGAAGGACTCGCCGGACTTACGCTTGAGGATTGGTATCCACGTGGGCGACGTGCTCTTCACCCAGGACAACGCGTGGGGCGACGGAGTCAACATCGCGTCGCGGATTCATGCGCTCGCGCCGCCGGGCAGCATCTGTATCTCCGAACACGTTTACGACGCCATTCGCAACAAGCCGGGCATGGCGGCTAGACACCTCGGCCAAAGGCGGCTCAAGAACGTCAGCCATCCGATCAGAGTGTATATTTTGTCCAGCAGTGACGACCCCACATATGGGACGGGCGCTGCAACTCAATGGTCCACAAAAGTCGTCGCGCGGCTTGGCGGCACGACGCGTCTCATGCTTCTGGCGGGCATCGCCGCGCTGCTCGTAGCGGCGCTTGCTTACGGCCCAGCAAGATGGAGATCGTCCGTTGGTGGTTCGCTTTCGCAACGTGTTACCCAACCTCGGGTTATCCGCTCCATTGCCGTCCTCCCACTCGACAACTTTTCGGGCGATCCAAATCAGGAATATTTCAGCGATGGTCTCACCGATGAGCTAACCACCGATCTCGCTACGATAAGCGCGCTGCGAGTAATTTCACGCGGCTCGGTTATGCAGTACAAAGGAGCGCACCGGCCACCAGCGCCTGAAATCGCGAAAGCGCTCAACGTCGATGCGGTGGTGGAAGGTTCAATAGTGCGGGCGGGTGACAAGGTGCGCGTCACTGCGCAGTTGATCGATGCGCCGGATGACAAGCATCTGTGGGCAAAGAGCTACGAGCGCGACTCCAAAGACGTGTTGGCGATGCAGGATGAAATCGCGCAGGCGATTGCGCATGAGGTCAACGTCGAGCTAACGCCCAATGAGAAGGCCCGCTTCGCCACCCCGCGAACGGTCAACCCCGAGGCGCATGACGCATACCTGAAGGGTCGGTACTTCCTCGACAACTACAGCGAGGCGCGGGTGAGGAAAGCGATCGACCAGTTCGATCAGGCAATCAAGATCGATCCCAACTTCATGTTAGCCTACACCGGACTCTCCGATGCTTATGGTTACAGCGAAGACTGGTACCTTCCAGCCAACGACGTGATGCCCAAGGCGAAGGCGGCAGCCGAGAAAGCGTTGCAGCTGGACCCTTCCGCGGCCGAGGCCCATACGTCGCTAGCCTTCGTCATTTGGCAGTACGATTACGATTGGCGTGGAGGAGAGCGCGAGTACCTCCGGGCGATTGAACTCAATCCCAATTACTACGAGGCTCATCATCAGTACGGCTACCTACTGGCGTTTGGGGGGCGGCTTGATGAAAGCGTGGCCGAATTCAAACGGGCAAACGAAATGGATCCACTTTCCGCCGGGATTCTGAATGACTTGGCGTGGCCGCTTATGTTTCAGCGAAAGTACGACGAAGCCCGGGAGAAGATTCGCCAAGCATTGGAATTGGACCCGAGTTTCTACCTCGCTCAATTTACCTTGGGATGGATCGACATCGAGTCAGGTAAGACGCACGAGGCGATCGCCGAACTGGAGAAGGCGCGCGCGATGGATGCTCCGCCGTTCGTGACCGGCTTTCTTGGATACGCCTACGCGGCGTCGGGAGATCGCAGTAAAGCCGAAGCTACCCTCGCGGACCTGAACCAGATGTCTTCGAGGCGGTTCGTCTCGCCCTTCGCCATGGCGGTGGTCTATCTCGGCCTTGCCGATAGGGAGCGAACTCTCGCCGAATTGGAGAAGGCGTACGAGGCTCGCTCCTGGATGATGATTTGGCTCAAGCTTGACAAGATCTTCGATCCCATCCGTTCTGAACCGCGTTTCGTCGCTCTACTAAGGAAAGTTGGCCCAGACCAGTGATGTTCGAATACCGCCGGTCCTCTTCTGCGTTGTTGGAATGCCTCTTCATTCGTTTTTGCGAGGCTGTTAAAATAGCGCCTTCCTGATAATTCCTCTCCTCGACGCGCAGGAGGGGTTTTTTCGTTTGATTCGTGCATCGATCCGGTCCGGCGGCGTAGTCTCTGAAGTTGGGGAGAAGGCAGGGCGATATGAGCGATGACGACCGATAGCGATACATATCCTCTGCAACGAGGATTTTTCGAGCGGCTCTGGGACCGCTACATGCCACATACTCCGGTTTTCCGATTCCTCGGTTTCGTGCGCCCATATGGATGGTATGGTCGCGGGCGGCTCGTTCGGCGGCGTGCTGAAATTCGTGCTGCCGCTCGCGTTCCCGCTCGCCTTTAAATACATCTTCGACGTCATCCTGGTGCCGCAGCCGAAACTCGATCGGTACGACACCCAAATCGATAGATGGTGCGTCGGAGATCGCGCAGAAGCTGGGGCTGCTCCCGATGCCTACGGCAAGCTCGGCGCGCTCGCGGTCGCGATGGTGGTGCTGTTCCTCTTGCAGGCGGTCGCGACCTACTACCGCAATTACTGGGCGAGCACCGCCGGCCACAGCCTGATCTTCGATTTGCGTTATGCGCTCTATGTACACATGCAGCGCCTGTCGCATTCGTTTTTCGATCGCAGCACTTCGGGCGGGATCGTGTCGCGCTTCACCAACGATATCGTGCTGGCGCAGAACTTCGTCGGCTCCGCGATGATCAACATCTGGATGGATGGATGCGTCGCTCGGCATCGCCGCGGTATCTCTGTTTTCGCTGAGCGTCCAGCTGGCGTTGATTTCGCTCGGCGTGGTGCCGTTTTATGTCGCCGTGATCCGGATCCTCGCGCCGCGCCTCAAGGACGCCAGCCATCAGCTCCAGGAAGTGGTGGAGGATTTCTCCGGCGAGCTCCAGGAGCGGATTGCCGGCGTCGCCACGATCAAATCGTTCGCGCGCGAAAACGAGGAGGCGGTCAAATTTCACGACCGCACGATGCAGCTGTTACGACCTCACCATCCTGCAACGTGAAGCTGTCCTCATTGCATCAGATGTTCACGGAGTTCATCTCGCGCGCCGCGCCACTTGGAGTGCTGTGTGCAAGCGCGGTGATGGTACTGAACCATACCACCACGCTCGGAAACGTCGTCGCATTCTATGCGTTTCTCGGCGTGCTCTACCTGCCGCTGCAGCGTTTCTCGGAGTTGTCGGTGATCGTTGCAACCTCGGTGGCCGCTATCGAGCGGTTGTTCGCGTTCTTCGATGAGGAACCGGAAGTGGCGGATCGGTCCGGGCGCGATGCCGCTCAAGGTCAGCAAAGGCCGGGTGGTCTTCGAGCATGTCAACTTTGGATATCCTCCCAAGGGCGACGATGACGATGCGCTTAATCCTGAAGGACGTGAATCTCGCCGTCGAGCCGGGCACGACGGTCGCACTGGTCGGGCGCTCGGGTGCGGGGAAAACGACGATCGCATCGCTGATCCCGCGCTTCTATGAGCCCGTATCGGGGCGAATCCTCATCGATGGCACCGATATCTCAACGGTGACGCTCAAATCGCTGCGCGACAGTATCGGCATCGTGCCGCAGGATGCGGTGCTGTTCACCGCCTCGATTCGCGAGAACGTGCAATACGGCCGTCCCGGCGCGCCCGATGCCGCCGTTTGGGATGCGCTCGAGCAGGCCAACATTCGCGACTTCGTCGAATCATTGCCGGGTAAACTCGACACGATGATCGGTGAGGAAGGCATCCGGCCATCGACCGGGCAGCGTCAGCGGATAGCGCTGGCGCGCGTGTTCCTGAAAAATCCGCCGATCCTGATTCTCGATGAGGCGACTTCGGGCCTCGATTCCGAAGTCGAGAACCTCATCCACGATGCGGTCCGCCGCCTGATGCGCGGGCGCACCTCGTTTCTGATCGCGCATCGGCTCGCGAGCGCGGTGGAAGCCGACGTGATAATCGCATGCGATCAGGGGCGCATCGTCGAGAGCGGTTCGCATCTGCAATTGCTCGCGCGCAGGCGGCGTCTACGCGCAACTTTACAATGAGCAGACGCGCAAGCTGATGCCGGCCGAGCAAACCATCCGCCGCGCGGGTTCGTTCCGGGCTGCGCAGACCGAAGCCGGTGCGCCGGCGAAAACCGGCACCTGACATTTACGGCGACAGACTCGAGGTCGCCATCGCCCATCGTCAGGTACCACGAGCTCGGCGTGGTGAACCTTTTCAAGTTGGCAGAATCTTCAGGAAGAAAAAGCACGAAGCGGATCGGATTGCGCTGCGGCGCGGGAAAGAATCCTCTGCGGTACAAGACCGACCGCGCGGCGTCGTCGGTCAGATAACATACGACCGCGGCAGCGCCCAGCCGGCGAAGCTCATCGACGGCTTCGTCGATGAGCGATGTGAGCACATCGCGGGAGTTTTCCGGCGCCAGGAAATCGACCAGATATCCCCATGGCATGCCCTCGTACGTGGTGCTGCGCGCTACGAGGAAACCTTCGAGCTCCGTGCCACGCTCGAAGCCGTAGAGGAGATACTTCGCATCGGGGCGGTCACGGTAGCGCCAGTTCAGGTAGCGATGATCGCGGATGACCATCGCCTTGGTGGGGCGCCGCGCGCGTTCCCATAGCGCGTCGACGCGACCGTCGAATACCTCGAGCCGCACCACCTTCCCCTCTCGGTTATTCGATCGGCGACGGAGCGGATAGGACACAAGTCGCGCCGCAGCAGTGGTGCCCGCGCCGATTTTCCCCAGTGCGCGACTATGGGCGAAGCGCTCCAGCAGCGGTCCAGCGTCGAGGACGCGGACTAGCGGTCTCAAATGCTCGGTCCGTGCGCCCAGCCGGAGGTCGCGGCGGCTGGGAAGCCGGGTCCAGCCTAACACAATTGGGGATCGGAGCACTTGTTGCGCTGCTCTGCCCGTTTGCGCGCGTTGCCACAGTTTTCGCCCGCGCATACGAGGATGCACCGCCCAGTTGCCCAGACCTTCGCCGTCACATACGGTGCCGCCGATCCAAATCTTTACGCGGAAGCCTGCAGCTAACCCGGCGAGTTGCTCGCCCAGCCACATCAGATAGACGGCCGGTCCGAGCGGCGAGGTGAAGGGGTTTCCTTCGCATCTCCACGCCCACTGCGCGAGCGCGCGCGCACTGTCGTCCGGGGAAAAAGTCTCACGAATGAATTGGAACACCAGCTCGCGATCGTCGGCATTGTATTGACGAACGATCGGAACCTCATCTGCAGCAGCCAAACTAAAACTCCTGCGAACACTGTCGCATGCGAGATTGAACAGGTCGAGAGGATGTTCGGAGGTTCAGAGCGTGCGAGGAAGCCTCACCCGCAGCGGGACCGTTTTGACTTCTCATGGGCGCAGTTGTCCGTCGCTCCCCGGGAATGGTGGACGATCATCATCCCTCCATTGAAGGCTCGAAGCGCGCCCACCAAAGCGTTCTCGAAATAGAGCCGAGAGAACGGTATTCTCCGGTGATGAGTCGCGAATCGCTGGGAGTGAAGCCAAATAACGCAGACGGCAATCGGATCGAGGATACGCATTCTGCGATCTCCGCTACCCGAGTTGGCGAGGCGATCTGGCAACAAAACCTGGCATTGCTACTCTATCTGACCGTCGCGGTCTGGCTGATAGCATGGTTCTCATTCGGGTACGGATACTGGGAGGACGATGCGTTCATCCACTTGGAGTTTGCGAGAAGCCTCTCCGAGGGACATGGATTTGCATTTGACGGTGTAACGACCTACGGAGACACGTCTCCCCTGTGGGTATTCCTATTGGCTGGTGCTCACTACCTGATTCCCAACTGGATCCGGGCTGGGAAATCGCTGAGTGTGATCAGTCTGCGTTGCGGCGCTTTCAGCGCTTCACACTTTAGCTGTGAGTCTGTCGCCCAGGAATGTCTCGCGCAGACTATTCGCCGTCGTCTTGGTCCTGATTCTAGCGATGAATCCATACTTTGTTTTCTGGCTCTCGTCCGGCATGGAAACACTAATGGCTATTGCAGTGGGGCTATGGATTATATGGGCCGCTTCCACCGAGCCGACGAACTGGACCAAGTTTTGGCTCGGCAGCTTTCTATCCGGAATTGCTCCTCTGCTTCGGCCAGAATTCTTATTTCTTGACTTGATTGTCACTCCTTTCCTGTTTGTGCGGGCGTTGCGATTGTCCAGCGCGAGTTCTGTTGCGATGCGCTTTGCGGTCATGATCCTGGCGGCCGTAGTGGTTGCCGGACCGGTGGTTGCGTGGACGAGTTATGCCTACGAGGCATTTGGAACGATTATCCCGAATACGAGTGCAGCCAAACGCGTTTTCGACCATGGCTCTGTTGTCGAGCGCCTGGCCGTTGTTTTTTCCTTCGGGTTTCCTTTGATTGTCGTTTTCGCGGTGTGCTTTCCGATCTATGCGATGATCTGTCGTCTGGTTAATTATGCCTCCTTCAGCCGGCTGGTATACGAGTTACGGCAATTGCCGCCGGCATTTTGGGTCATTCTTGGCTGGTCATCGCTCACTTGCGGCCTGTATATCGAGAACCACACCTACGTCCAAACGAGGTACGTGCTTGTTGTAGGAGTGCCTCTTACCTTGGCGACTTTGATGCTCCTTTTCACGCTCGAGGAAAACTGGATACCTTGGACAGCCTGCATTGGAACCGCGCTGGCCGCGGTTGCCGTCTCTCTGGCAATTGCCCGACCGTTTGTCAGAAACAAGGTGGAATGTGTTTCCAAAACAGGAGAGCTAGCCGAGTTCATCAAAACAAAGCTACCGTCGCAAAGGCCAGTAGCAACCTTTGCTATAGGTCAGCTCGCGTTTCAGTCCCGACACCCGATCGTTGACCTGGGCGGTATTGTGAACCCAGGGGCGATCCCATTCATTAACTCTCCACTAAGAGTGGAGTGGGCAAAACGACAGGGCGCAGCCTATATTGTAGATGGAGAGGATGGTGGTCCGGAACCTGGAGCAGAGTTGATTTATGAATCGAGTGCGCCTTTTGCGGCATGGACCATTCATCTCGGCGATTTTCGAATTCGACAGCCTATCCGTCTGTGGGCGCTAAAGGGCAGAGGTGAGTCTGCCGAAGCTGCCCGCTGAGGGAGTGTCACTCAACCGACGGGACGCATCTTAGTGGTGGACGGCGATACAGTTAGCGGTTCCGGAATGAGCGCTAGTGGTATCGCTGTTTTTCACCTGTAGTCCCACCGAAGTCGTGCCTTTTGAGTTCGAGCCCAGGACAGTGAGGAAGCCCGAAGTATCGACCACCAGGCACGAGAAATCATAGCTGGAGTCTGTGAACGGTGTGTTCCAACTGACGGTTGCGGAACCGGTGCCCGACGCCGCGATGGATGCGATCGATGCTTCGCCCCAATTCACCAGCGGCTGTCCATTGAGAAAAACCAGCCCGCTAAGATTGATCGTGCCGTCTCCCATTGCGCCTCCCGTCGGAGTGCCGAAGCTGAAGCCGCCCAGTCCTCGTGAATAGGGTGGGATATGATGCACAGAACTGTCGGGGTTCTGACAGATATCGCCGGATGAGACGACCGGACCGACGAACGAGTACGGATCGTTGCAGATGGTGGACCAGTAATTCCCGCGCGCCTCAATCGACCCAGCCGCACCCGCCTGGATGATGCCGCCGGGAAATTGTACGGTCGTAAAGTCGTTGTTGACCGCTAACTGCGAAAGGTCAAATTCGTTCTCGTCGAGTTCGGTGGTGTTGCCGCCGGCGGTTGTAATGAATGCCCCATCGCTCGGAAGCCGTATGTCAGTCCAGGTAGTTCCGCGCAGCGTGAGCAAAGTGCCAATCCCTCCTCCGCCAAGAACCGCACTGTAAACCGAGCGCGAAGAATGCTCGATACGCGATGTCTCGATCGTTACTGGATGGCCGAGGCCCGCGCCGAGAAAAACGGAGATTCCATCGGCCTGGCCAAGCACGCTTTCGACTGCGTAGAAGCCAGACTGATTAGTCCAAAGCCCGATATTACCGGTAATCACCGAGCCGTCGAACCGTGTAGCCAGAGCATTACTCGAGTTTATCAGCATTCCGATGTTGCTGGCGCTGATGAAGGAGGTTCCGTATACCCAGTTGACGGTGCTGTTCTCGATCTTGCCGAAGTCGCAGTTTGCAACGTTGATGTTGGCCAATCGAATTCCGACCGATGCCTGACCGGTGTAAATCTCGCGGAAGGACTCCCGCCCGCAACCGACGGAATTTCCCAAGCCATCCCCCGGATCGTAGCCATCCATGTCGATGCTTACCCCCATCGTGCTTCCGCTGAGGCTTCCTATGTTTGACTCCAACGAAAGGTTCTCCACCTGCGGCTGGCTTTCCTGATTGAGTTCGAGCATCGTCGCACCCAACGCCCCCACCCATACCCAGCCTGCCGGCGCGGTGCTCGAGGGTTCCGCTGCGATTGGACCCGAGCCGCCAAGCAGGATCAGCCCCGCTCCGCGAAGAGCGACAATCGGGCTGGCTATGGGAAACAGGGTTGATTCAAATGGTGTGTATACCGTTCCGCATCGATAGTTCGCATCGCATGAGGCTTTGATCGCGGCGTTGATGGGTGGGCCGTTGTCGTGTCCCATGGTGAAATTGCCGCTCTGCGACGGCGCCACGCTGAGCTGCACAGTGGTTCCGTTGATCGAGATAATTCTCGCGAAGAGGATCTCATTGACCGGACCCGCCGGGGGCGTCGAGCCTTGAATCGCGTCGCTGCCGTAGGGCTTGCCGACATCGTGAAAGGTGACGACAGTTGGGAAGCCCTTCTGGAAGCCGCCGAGGATTTGATCATTCCAGGGCGCCGGTAACGAGCTGTTGAAGAGAAAGCTGTACGTAGGTACTTCGACACCGCACAGCTTCAAAGGCGCGGTGCCCTCGGCGCAATAAAATGCCCACGCCATTGGGATGTTGCTCGGCAGCGGATAAGTCGGGTTCGGCGCGTTGGGTGGTTGCGGCACGTTGACTTGAACATCATCCCAATCGCCCCAGTTCAGCGCGCTCGCCGTGTTGTTCACGGTCGTCACCGCGGTCGGTGATCCCCATCCTCCCCGCGCATCGATCGGAAACGCCTGATAGCGGCGCGAGGTCGAGCAATTGGCGCCGGTCATTGCGGCGCCGCTCACGGTTGCCGATACCGGAGTGGCGAGCGTGATGTCATTGCCACCGTCATCGAGACTGGAAATCGTGGTCGTGAGCGCTGCTCCGCCCGCGCCGGCTCCGGCAATCGTCACGGTTTGTCCTTGCTCATAAAATGAGACGTTGCTCAGCCCACAGTTCGAACTTCCCGCCGTGCACCACGCGAGCGCATTTTGCACCGTGCATCCCTGCGCGAAACGGGTGAATTGGGTGGAGGCCCCCGGATTGTTGGTGGTCGTGGTGGGTTGCACCGTAAAGCCAGTCGGTTGCGCCACGCTGGGCGCGGGACCGGCGCCATAAATCGCCACGTACTGATTGACGGCAAAGTCGGAAGTGCCGATACCCGAGCAGGTCACATTGGCCTGGCCCGCGGTCGTGCTGCAATTGATCCGCGCAGTGCTGGCGATGGCGCCGAAGTCGAGGATGTTCTTTTCGTTGGTGCGAGTGCCGTTGTATGGCGGCAGGACATCGGTACCGTCGAGTTTCAGAGCCGCTATCGGCTCGTTGCATTGCCATTGGCCCATCGAGCCCTGAGCCCACGCGCCGCTTCCGCCGCCGCTGCATACGAGAGATGGTTGGCAGTCGCTGCAATAAAGGACGGCGCCGTTCTGCTCGGGTCCCAGGTTCGCGAAGGTAACGCTGCCAACCCTGGGCGCGATCGATTGGGCGCCGGAGAATCGGTCGTTGATGGCATTGCGGAAATCGAGGCCGGCATCGGTCCCGGTGAAATTGGGAATCGGTATGTAGCCGCCCGGCGGAGGGACGTTCTGCTGGGGGAAGGCGGTAGAACCGGAAATGCCGAGCACGATGATGCCGATCAGAATGCCGATACGTCGGAGATACATTCGAGAAACCGTCCTTTTAAACAATCGCGAGACGCCGGCCATGCGAGCGCCCGCCGAGTACGCACCAGACTTAGCAATCAAACCAATTGGAACTTCGCACGTCGATCAGAAAGGGAATGAGCGATAGCGGCTCAGAACTGAACATTAGTTGGGTTTACGATTACCAGGGAAGGCTGGGATAAATTGGAAGCGAGCTGGGCATGCCCGGAATCCTACCATGGTAGGAGAATAGATTCAACCTTTGTTCGTTGGCTTTGGATCGGCAGAACCTGAACCAGCGACATCGCACGTGGTGCTTGCGAACTCTTGTACAGCGGCCCCGTCGGTAGTCTAATCTGCGCCACGAATCGCATCGAGGTGAACATTATGCCGGTGGTCGATAACAGCAAGGTGCAAGAATTTGCGCTGCCAGGATTGAAGCATCGGACCGTCGGCGGCAAGGACGGCGGCGTCAGCTCGATGGAAGTATGGCAGCAGACCATCGCGGCGGGCGCCGCGACTCCGGTGCATCGCCACGCGTGCGAGGAAGTCATCGTCATCCTGAGCGGCTCCGGTACGCTGACGATCAATGGCGAAACGACCGCATTCGGACCCAACAGCACGCTCATAATTCCCAACGACGCGGTGCATCAGATCGTCAACAGCAGCTCTGAAGAGATGAATCTCATCGCGACGCTGACGATGTCGCCGGTGCGGGTGCGCACGGGCGACGGCGCGCCGATGCCGCTGCCGTGGGACGCTCGGAGACCTAACCCCCGGCCCCTTCCCTTGACGGAAGGGGAATCGGACTATTTCGCGGAATTGATCAGCGCCTCGAGGTTCGAGGTGTCCCCGCGCGTCGAGGCGGTCTCGCCGGCACGGTTGTAAATGACGTCGCCCTTGCGATCGATCACCGTGATGGTCGGAATCGCGCCGCGATAGTATTTCGCTATGAGCAGCCGCTGCGCGAGCGACGGATGATCGAGGTCGACGATCACGAAATCGATCTTGTCGCGATACTTCGGATAGAGCGCGACCAGCCGCTCCGCCTCGCGATTGGTATTCCAGCAATGCGCGGTGCCGAAGAACATAATGGTGGCGCGATCGCCGGCGACGGTCGCATCGCCGATGGAGTTGCCGGCGATCGGGAAGTTGGAGCTGGAATCATCGGTGAAGGAGAGATCCGGCGCGAGGTGCAAATCGCTCGCCGCGTGAGCGGCAGAAGTGGTAAATGAAAGAGCGATAAGAAATAGCGGTACCAGTGATTTCAACTTCATCTTCGATACTCATCAGTATAGTAAATGCATTACAATCGCGAAGAGTTCCGATGAGCATTTGTGCAAGGCGCACAGTGCTTCGGGTTTTCACCGCGGTGGCGCTGGGAGTCGTTCTGACGGAAATTAGTTGGCCGTGCCCGCTTCGAGCCGAGGAGTCGACTATGAGTGAGAGTAGTTCGAGCAAGGTGAACATTTTCGACGACGTTATGCGCAAGATGCGCGGGGGCGAAAAAATCTCGCGCGAGGAGTTCGGCGAATTTGTCAACGCGCAGAATGCCGGCGCGACCAGCGGCCTCAACGTTGGTGAGAAGATTCCCGACTTCGAGCTTCCCGATCAATATGGCAAGCAGAGAAATTTTCGCGACCTCGCGGGAGCCGAGGGTCTGCTGCTCGTATTCAGCCGCAGCGCCGATTGGTGACCCTATTGCCGAAGCCAGCTCGTTGAGCTGGAACAATCGCGGCGCGGTTTCGAGGAGCACGGAGTAAACGTCGCTGTCATCACCTATGATTCGCAGGAAATCCTACGCCGCTTCTCCGATGCGCAACATCTCGGCTATCCATGTCTTTCGGATAAGGGCAGCGCCGTCATCAAGCAGTTCGGCATCCTCAATACAAACGTTCCGGCGGACCACCAATTCTATGGGATTCCGTTTCCAACGGATTATCTGATCGGCCCGGACGGAGTAATTCGCGCGAAGTATTTTCTGCCTGATTATCAGACGCGTGTGGCATCATCGAAAATTCTGCTCGACCAATTCGATGTCGCCAGCGCCAAATCGGTATCGCTTGATGCGGAGGATCTGCGGGCGACGATTACGCCGAGCGCCGATCATACGGTGCCTGGTCGGGAGCTGGGCGTGGCCGCCAATTTTTCCATCGCGCCGGGATGGCACATCTATGGCGCGCCGCTGCCATCGAATTACACCGCGACATCAATCGAGTTCGATAGCGATGTAGTCGTGAGCCAGGCGTTCGAATTTCCTACGCCGGAGAAAGTCACGTTTGAGCTGCTGGGCGAGACGCTGCCGGTATATCACGGCGACTTTCGCGCGAAGGGCAAGATTCTCATCCGGTCAGGACTCAAGCCGGGTGAGTATCAGCTCAAGGGCAAGCTGAAGTTTCAGGAATGCAGTAACGACATCTGCAAGATTCCGCAGTCGATCGCATTCGAGCTTCCGATGCGCATCGAGGCGATGACGCCGACCGCACCGAAGTGAGGGCCGAAGAGGTAGAATCCGGAGCTTATGACCCTCATCGACCCGTCACAGTTCATGCGCGCAGCCATCGCATGAACTGCGCCGGGCCACTTCCCCCGAACAACGGGGGAAGCACAGAGGACGCGCCTCCCTTTTGTCATTCTGAGACAAGCGTGAGCGCAGTCGAAGAATCTCGGAAGCACCTGACTCCCGAGAGTCACTTCAGCATTCGAGTGTCGTGCCGCGCGGCAAGCACGATTCGAATGCTGAAGTGGCTTTTGGCCCGCACTTCTCTGCCGAGGTTCTTCAGCATCGCGCTAAGCGGTCACTTCAGAAATGAGAAGAGTAGGGCGAGGCTCAACTCGATCTTTCATCCTCTGGCCGGTGCGCGCGGAACTGGAGGAGCAGCAAGAACATCGTATGCGATCTTGCACGCGCCCGCGCAGATCAGCGGCCATCCGAATGAAGTCACATCCAGCATCATGCCCGCGGGAATCGGTGCGGCCGCGCTCGCGAGGCTGCGCGGCACGTTGGTCACGCTTGCCGCGGCGGCGCGCTCTTCGGGCGGCACCACCGCCATCACGTAGGATTGGCGCGCCGGAACATCCATCGAGGACATCGAGGCGCGTAGCAGCAGAAACACGATCGCGAGCGGGGCGGTCGGCATCAGGGCGGCGATGATCAGGAACGTGTTGGCGGGCAGATGCGTGAAGACCATCGTGTTGATGCGGCCGAAGCGCGCCGCCATTTTCCCCGACACGAATTGCGAGAACGAGCCGAGCAGGCCCGCGACGAAGAAGAACGTGCCTGCCTCCTGCACGGACATGTTGAAGCGCCGGAAGAGCCATAGCGCGAGCAGCGACTGGATCGCGAAGCCGCCCCCAAAAGCGTCGAGGCTGAACAGCGCGGACAAGCGCATAACGATCGCGCGCGATTTCGCCAGCCGCGCGGTTTGGGCTGAGATGGGTGCGGGTTCGATCGCATTCGAGAGCCATCGATAAATCAACAGGATCAGAACTCCCAGGATTCCATACGCGACAAAGCCGATTCGCTGTGCGGCGAGTGGATTCCATCCGAAGTGTGGCGCCAGCAGGACCGGCAATCCGCTGACGAGCGCGCCGAATGCGCCGCCCAATGCGCCGGCGACATTGTAGATCGCGAACACGCTGGTCAAATCGCGCGTCGCGACGGTTTGCGAGATCGCGGTCTGCTCGAGCGGAAGGAACAGGCTCACGTCGCCGGCCGACGGATTCATCGTGCCCACAAATGCGATCGCGGCGAGCGCCCAGAAACCGCGTGCCCAGGTGAAGCCGACTCCCGTGGCGACCATCAGCATCGCGGCGCCGAGCAACATCGCACGCATGCCGAAGCGACGCGTGGCGAACCCGGCCCACAGGGTTACGAGCGCCGAGCCGAACAGCGTCGCAAAGATGATCACGCCGATCTCAGTGGGGTTCAGTCCGATAGCGGTGAGATAGCTGGGCAGCAGCACGCTGACGATGCCGTCACCGATGCCGCGCATCGCGCGGGTGACGATGAGGCGTCGGCTGTCGGGCGTAGCAGTGGCGGGGAAGAGGGACGGCATCGAAGGACGATGGCAATTTCGCGTCGCGAGGGAAATACGTGGAGGGGAGGGCGACAGAGTGTTATCATTAGGAACCAGGGAGTAGGAGCCGAGAAATTCGAATGCGAAAATGAAAAAACAAACCCATTAAATGCTGGAAATCTAAGGCTTTTGCCCGATGAAATGGGTTCCTATTCCCGAATTGCTGATCGCCCTCGGAACCGGTGCGATCTACTCCGGATGTACAGACCTGGCCTCGGCAGGCCTCCCTTTTGGTTTCCATATTCAAATCTCGTCGAGATGGTTGCGGGGTTGGCTATTTTTGCCTTCGGGATAAGGCTGCGATGGAGGCCGCCATGGGCGTGAATGTCTTGCAGAGAATGACAAAACGAAGCCAAATAACCCTTTTACTTCCTCAACAATTTGTTTTGATGATGGCAAACATCGCTCATTTCGAGAACCCACAGACCAACGTCTTGCTTCAAAAAGCGCATCGATGTATTTGTCGCGTCTGATGTCGCGCGACAAGCGGGAGGGCGTGGTTTTCAAGGCAGTCCTGGAGCCCTTAGAATGTCAGGTTAATGACGCAAAGCTTTGTTAATTCGGATACTTCCCGCTCCTATAAGAAGCAATGGCGTGCGCAGACTTAGCATCCGAATCTCAACGCGACGACTGCGCGACAATGACGCGACAATCGACTCTTGCATGAAGCACGACGCTTTTTTACTCTATTCGCCATCACTCTTTCGCATGAGGATGTTTTGGCGGAACAAACCCACTTCGAACTCGCGCAGGTAACGCAGCTCTGGGAGCGATTCGTTTCCGGCGACGAGGCCGAGCTAAGCTCACTTCGGACCGAAATCGCCGATTCCTGGCGTCGATGCCGCGACGAATTCAAGGTCTCGCTCGAAACTTCCAGACTGCCCAGCCGTGAGGCCGATATCTCGACCCTCGATGCCGACTTAAAAGAAGCATGTGTGCCGGTGGTCGATTTGCTGCAGGCGGCAATCAGTGGCATCAGCGCGCTGGTCGGGATAAGCAATCGCGACGGCGAACTGCTCCATGTCCTCCCGAGCGACGCGAAGGTTGCCGAACTGGCGGCGCAGTTCAACGCGATGCCGGGTGGACAGTGTAGCGAGGCTTACGGCGGCACCAATTGCATCGGCACCGGCGCGATCATCGGCAAGCCGATCCAGATCCGCCTCGATGAGCACTATCTTCCGCTCTTCAAAAGTTGGAACACCTGTTCAGCCCCGATTCTTCATCCGATTAATGGATCGCTTACCGGCGTGTTTGGAATTTCCGGGCTGAGCGAAGTAGGGCATCCGCGCATGATCGAATTTGCGGTGCGCGGCGCCGAGTTGGTCAGCAAGCTGCTCGGCTCGGTGCAGGCGATCGATCGCCTCACGCTGGTGCGTAGTTTCGACGATTTCTCGCGCCGCTATCAGGATGCCTCGCTGCTCGCGGTCGACGCCTACGGCTTCATTATGCAGACCACGCCGCAGAGCGCCGAAGCAGTCGCCTCGAATCAGGGCGCGCCCGCTGGCAGCCGCATCTCGGAGCTTATTGGTACCGAAGCAATCAAGCGGCTCCAAGGTCAGGATCGCGCGTGCGAGCTCGAGTTGCCGTTGCCGAGCTGCGCCCAAGGCGCTGGCGAATCCGGTTTTTCGCGGCAATCGGCTGGTCGGCGCGATTGTGGTTTTTACTCCATCGAAGCGGCCGGCGATTCAGCGCACGCCGAAGCCGGAAAAAACCTGGACCAGCCACTTCACTTTTTCCGACATAGTTGGCGATAGTCCCGCGCTTGCCAATGCCGTCCGGCTCGCGACGCGTGCTGCGCGCACTGAACATCCGGTGCTGGTGCTCGGAGAATCGGGAACCGGCAAGGAAATGTTCGCCCATGCGATTCACGACCTAAGCGTGCGGCGCGCCGGGCCGTTCGTCGCCTTCAACTTCGGCGCGTTGTCGGAGGAGCTGACGATTTCCGAGATGTGCGGGCACGAGCCCGGAGCATTTACCGGCGCGACTGTCAGCGGCACCAAGGGCGGTATCTTCGATAGCGCGCAGGGCGGCACGCTGTTCATCGATGAGCTTCAGGACGCGGGACCGAAGGCGCAGAGCCTGCTGCTGCGCTTCGTCGAGACGCATACGTTTGTGCGCGTGGGCGGCACGGCGCCGGTGCCGAGCGATGTGCGCGTCATCGCGGCCTCCAACAATTCCGATGCGCGGCTATCGGAGCGCGTCAGGCCCGATCTTCTATATCGCCTCAACTCGATCACGGTGCGAATCCCGCCGCTGCGCGAGCGGCTGGAGGACATCAGGCCGATCGCGGAGCAGCATCTGCGCACGCTCGGGTTTCGCGGAGTCGTCGATCCCGAGGTATGGGAGCGGTTGATTCGCTATCCATGGCCGGGCAACGTCCGCGAACTCCAGAATGCCCTCCTGCGCGCAACGCTGAATTCCTCGGGCACACGGCTTACCGTGGAAGATTTTCCTCCATTAGCGAACGCCGCGACGGCTGTGAGGGCACAGGCATTTGTGGGCGCGACATCCGCGACAATTCCAGTAGTCACCGAAGGCGAAGACGCCGAAGAAGTCACGCGAGCGCTACGCGAATGCCAAGGGAACGTCGGAAAAGCCGCGAAAATGCTGGGGATTCATCGCTCGACGCTGTATCGACGCCTCGAGCGCCTAGGCATCGCCGCGAACTAGTCAGGGCTGGATGCGTCGCGACAGTCGCGCGACAGTCGCGCGACAAACTCGGAACGTCGCATCCGCATAAGCATCATAAAGCATCAATAACGATAAATGAGCCATGGGCTCTTCGATGGCATACCGGTTGCTCTAACCACCTCCTCGAACGCTCACTCAGATTTACTCACTTCGGTGACTTCGCCACCAACTGATTGGAGCGAGAGAAAGATGTCAGTCAGCAAGAAATTCTGGATCGTAGGAGCAACGTCAGCAATCGCCGTCGGAATCGTGGGCGGCGTTTTCGGAGCATTTCTTTCGGTAGCTCATCCGGCGATTAGTACCTCGAACACCTCTTTCGCTTCGCCGGTGACTATAGAGCCGGGCACACCGATCCTCCTCTTCAACAAGGGCGAAGCGCACGCCTCGGTCAAGGTCGACCGGAACGGACTAATCCTGTTAAACCTCACGACCAAGACCGGCCAGAACCAGATTGCGCTCGGTGTGCTCGGCGACTCCAAACTCGAAGTAGGCGTATTCGATTCCGCGGGCAAGGCCAAGGCGGGTATGGAAGTTCCGATGCGGAACTCCGGCCGCGTCCACATGCTCTTGCTCGACAAACATGAAATCCAGCCGGGCGCGAATCCGCACACGGAGAGTTAGAGAATATATCCAGGCTTCCGCTTGTTATCCCTCGGTCACCGGGCTCTCACACACACCCACTCTCCAAAGGGCCCGGTGACCATCTTCCCCCTGAACTTCACCCCCTCCGGCTCTGGCGTGGGCGGCAAAGCGTATGTGATTACGCTATGGCGCCGACGGCAGCGCGGGACCTGAAATTCGAAGGCTAGGCCGCGTGCGATGCGCTTCCGTTGTGGCGGCTGCAAATCGCACCCAAAGTTTCAACCAACTCGCCATCCTTGATCGGACGCTTTTTCGACTTGGATGCGCGCAGGCGATCGGCTTCGCGCGCAATATCGCTCATCGAGAGAATCCCGACCAGGCGACTCTCCTTATCGACGACCGGCAGACGCCGGATCTGCCGCTCGCGCATCTGTTCGGCGGCCGACGTAATATTGTCACTCGCGGCACATACGCATACGTCGCATGACATCGCGCTGCCGACCGAGGCCTCGAGCAGCGCGACCCCTTGGGTGTATGCGGCCATGCAAATATCGCGATCGGTGAGCATCCCGACCACCTTCAAATCCGAATCGATGACCGGCACCGCGCCGCAATCATTTTCCCACATCAGCTGAGCCGCTCGATTGAGCGAATCATGCTGATGGCAGGCTTTCACTTCCGTCGTCATCAGATCGCTAACTTTCATCGTCCCTACCTCCTCCGCAGCCAAGGGCATTAAACCTCAAAGCCGCCGCCTGGATTGAAAAGGCCGCCTGTCGCCGGTTGGAGCGTGATCGCGATGAGAACCGGGCGCACAAACCTCCGATGCGCCGTCGGAAATCGGACGAAGTGCATGACACATAAACATCAGGCACAACCGCTGCCATCTGGCGACAATAATGCGGTTGAGAAGATTTTTATCTCATCGGGAAAGTTGAGTTAAGTATGGCGAAGAAAAATTGAATCATCTGTCCACACTGACCCGATGCGCTGTTTACGAAAGGGTGAAGGGTCAGGATGCTTCGCGCGCATTGAGTTTTGGTGTTCCATTACGGCGCGTCGCCGTTGGCACATTGCATGCTCATCCACACAGGCGTCCGAAACATTTTAGGGGAGCGAATAATGCGCCGAGGACCAGGGACCGCGACGACTGGGAACATCCGCGAGGAAGCCAATCCGAAAACTCAACGGGCCGAAGTGGACGGTGTCTTTCCACTCATGCCCCAGCAATACTATGACCTGATTTCGCGCCGCCGGATCATCGATGGGGAGCGGCGCCTGATGTTTGCGGTCTTCGAAGATGCGATCCGTTCCTACGTGATGTGCATGGGCGCAAAATCGCAAGTCCGGCGCAGGGAATTTGAAGAAGTGAAGGCGTGGGTCGAGCTGCGCGGGCACCACAGCGTTTTCTCATTCGACAGCCTCTGCGAGCTGTTTGAGATCGATCCCGACCTCCTTCGTCATCAGCTAAAGATGCTCCAATCGTCCGATCTGCCGCGGCGCAGAATCGGTTCGATTGGCCGTCGCGTTCCGATGTCCGCGGTGATGTGAATGGCGGGTCTGTTTGCGGCGGTATTCTAACCCTCCGGCGCTGGGCCGAATGTACCCTCCGGGTGCATCATTTCTGGGTCTGAAGGGTACAGGCTGGTAGCAGGCTTCGTGGCATGGACTTTGGTCTGTGTCCTTGCGATGGCTTACGTCATCGGCTCGAGGCCGGTTTCCAGTGATACCGCACGTCCGGACTGCGCTCCTCATTGCGCGAGCCATCGGTGAATTCGATCGCGATGAAGCCGCGCTTCTCATAGAACTTCCGCGCGCGATGATTTCCCTCGAACGTCCATAGCATCAGGCCGTCGGGACGCAACTCCTTCGCGCGACTGAGCAGCGCGTCGCCGATGCCGATTCCCTGATGGGCCGGCGCGACGTACAGATGCTCGACATATGCGCCTTCGATCGCGATGAATCCCACCACCTCGTCGTCAGCCTCGGCGACCAGCACGACCTGATTCGGCATCACGAACTCGCCGAAGAAGCGCACTGTCTCCTCGAAGGTATGGATAACCGGAAGCCACGGCATCGCGACGCGGCGCGCATCGATGTGCGCCGTCGCGATCGCGACCGCATCATCCCCCCGCGCGGGTCGTATCTGAAATTGCGCCATCGGAAATGGTTAGCACGCCGTCACGATCGCATGAAATCAAAGTGGACGTGGCGCGGTCTGACATGCTGTAGACCTGGACCAGCGAAGTATTCCACTGAAATGCAGAATCACTGCATCTCCGCCAAAGAGGCCAATCGACGCGCACTTTCTCTGCTGCCGATGCGGTGAGAAATCGGGCCGAAAATGACCCCAAAGGGGCGCTCGCGCCGCGCGAGGTCGGGGTTATTTCACTATCTGCCCTTTGACGATAAAGGTGCTCGCGCCGTGGTATCCTCGCATCCACAATTGTTGAGTTTTTCCGCAAGAAAATTCAGCATGACTGGCCACGACTCGATTACCGTCGCATAATCATGTCCCCCTCTGGCTACGAGATAAAGTTCGGCGCTACCGCCCGACTTTTGGATCGTGTCTTCCATCTCGTAGGCTTGCTCCGGGATCACATTAGTATCGGAATCGCCTTGCACTAGCAGGACTGGTGCTCGGATCTTATCCGCCACAGTTACTGGCGAACGAATCTCTAAGTCAGGTAGGCAAGCCCGAATGGGAATTTGCAGCCGGTAAATACCCCGTCGAATCCCATACCGATTTATCGCTGGCTTCTGATACCAGCCGCTCGTAAGCCATCGCTTCAGATCGGTTGGCGCAGAATTTGTCACGATGGCCGTTACACGCGAACTAATGGCACCAGTGAGCAGCGCAACCTGCCCTCCCTGCGAGAAACCCACTACACCAATTCGATCCGAATCGACACCAGCCTGCCCTGCTAGCCACTCGACGGCGCGCGCCGTGTCCTCGGGTTGTCTAAGTCCGCAGTCGTCTGTGCCTGCACCGCCCCATCCGCGTAGCCACATAGCGAGTACCACGTAGCCCTGCTCTGCTAACGCTGCCGAGAGAATCTCGAACCACTTGTCGCCTTCGGTACCCTGCGGACTCCACCCATGGAGAAGGATTACTCCCGGCATTCGCGCGGAATCGCAAAACTTCGGCCGCCATAGGGTCGCCGGCAGCGCGAGTCCGCCATACCCTCGAACGGTAACGCGCTCGGAAGTCGCTCCATCTTCAATCCAGAACAATTGAACAGTGTCGTTCTTATCGTAGGCGACAAAGTAAGCCGCTGCCATCGAATATTCTTTGACACGGTATATCTCATAAGAGCGGCCGCCAGTAAGCCGCACATCATTCGGGGGGCCGATATGATTAACAACTTCAGCCCGCGATGCTCCCACCCTAATGTACTTAGCAACGATTTCGAGAGGATAAGAACTGCCTGCCGGCTCAGCGACTCGCATGCAACCAGCTGCGAAGACGCCAATCAGAATCATCGCGAAAATCGTGACAACCTGATTCGGAATCACGAACTCGCCGAAGAAGCGCACCGTCTCCTCGAAGGTATGGATAACCGGGAGCCACGGCATCGCGACGCGGCGCGCATCGATGTGCGCCGTCGCGATCGCGACCGCATCATCCCCCCGCGCGGGTCGTATCTGAAATTGCGCCATCGCGAGACTCGTAGCACGCCGTCTTCACTCAGGAAATGCAAACGTGGACGGCGCGATGCACGCTCGGTACTGTGACGCCATGAAAGTCGGAACTCCTCTGACACAGAAGATATTCACGAACAGGTTGTCAGTCCAAATTCTCATTTTGATTGCTCTCCTGTTGCTCTGCGCTCCTCTAAAGTTGGCTGAAGGTTCGGCTGGCCATTGTTTTGGCGCGGGATATGACTTGATGGGACTCCATGATCTGGTCGTGGCCGCATCAAAGTATGACGGACAGCCAGTCTGGACGGTCGGCACCATTCGGTTCACTGACGGTGTACCGCAGCTGGAGGATTACGATCTGTCCAGTGCAGAGGCCTCAAAAGCGCAAGTCTGTCTTCAGACCGTGTCAGAGCAGGTCAGGATTCTTCGCCAACTGAAGTCGCTGAGTGTGGGTGTTTTGGGAATATACAAACGAACGACTCCGGGAGCATCTAAAAGTTGCCCGAATGGCACGATAACTGTTCAAGCGGTTCATATTTCGTTTGAATAGGGGCGCTAACTCAAGTGCTATCCGCTGAACTTGCAGGTTGGGTTTTAGCCCTTCGCGAGATCACACGCGGTCCGCGCTGGAAAAGTTAGGTGGACGCGTTGACGCGCAATTGCTACGCATGACGCCATGAAAATCGGAATTCATCTTCCTCAAATGGGCGGCGGCACTCCGGAAGAAATCGCGCGCGTCGCCATCCGCGCGGAGCAGACCGGATATCATTCGATATGGGTCAGCGATCATCTGCTGGTGCCCGATGCCGGCGGCACCATCCCGCCGATCGAAATCATGGATCCAATTCCCACGCTCGCGTTCGCGGCCGCGCTCACCAAAACGATTCGGCTCGCCACCAGCGTGCTGGTGGTGCCGTATCGCAATGCGATTCACCTCGGCAAGGAACTCGCGACGCTCGATCGATTGTCCAATAGACGGCTCATCGTGGGCGCGGCGAGCGGATGGCTCGAGGCAGAGTTCGCGGCACTGGGCGCGTCATACCAAAAGCGTGGCGCCTATACAGATGAAGCGATTCGGCTGTGGCGCGAGCTATGGCGCAATCCGACGCCGAACTTCAGCGGCGAGTTCACCCAGCTTTCGAAGATGCGTTTCGGCCCGCGTCCGGCGGCAGGAAATATTCCGGTCTGGATCGGCGGTATCAGCAAGCGCGCGTGTCGGCGCGCGGTCGAGCTCGGCGACGGATGGCATGGGACACGGATGAAGCCCGAAGAGGTCGCGACGCGGCTTTCATGGATCAAGGAAATCGCGGCGCGCCTCGGCAAGTCGCTCGACGGCTTCGCGATCAGCCATCGCGTCTATATCGGATTTGCGGAGCGATGGACGGAGACCGGCGGCTATGTGCAGGGAATCATGGCGCCGCCGCGCGAGCTGGCCGACTATCTGTCGAAGTTCGACGAGATCGGCGTCGGCGAAATTTTGGTGACGCCGATTGGCGCGGATCGCGGGCTCGACAAGTTCCTCGATCGCTTCGACGCCGAAGTGAAACCCAATGTGAACATCCATTAGCTTTATGTTGCTGCATCGTGTAGAAGTTTAGGCTCGCGACACTAAAGCCCATCAATGACCAGCGCAATGCGCGAGGGCTTAGAGTGCGTCTGGGGCGCGATGCACCAACAACACCACCGTACTCGAGGCCGATGGCTTCCGTCTTTCATACTGGCCCTAATCACAGTTTTCTCCGCGTGGGTTTGCGCCGTCGGCGAGCCCAAATCGAATCCGCCGCGGCACATCGCAGCGCAGGCGCAGACCGCGTATGCGCCATTGCCCCTGAGCTTCGAGGAAAATCGCGGCCAGACCGATGCGCACGTCAAATTCCTCTCGCGCGGCAGCGGCTACTCGCTCTTCATCACCTCGACATCCGCGGTTTTGAAATTGCGCCAGCCATCCGCGCCGAAGCGCGCCGGTAATCGGGCCGCATTCTCGTCCATCCGTATCGGCTTGAAGGATTCCAATCCGGCGCCGCACCTCGCGGGCGTCGGCGAACTCGCGGGCAAGAGCAACTACTTCATCGGACGCGACCCGACGCGATGGCGCACCGACATCCCAACTTTCGCCAGTGTGCGGCTCGCGAATGTCTATCCCGGGATCAATCTGCTTTATCGCGGCGAGCAGGGACGGCTCGAATATGATCTCGAACTCGCGCCTCATGCCGATGTGTCGCGGATCAAGTTGCAGGTAGAGGGCGCGCGCGATCTTTCTCTCGATGCGGCCCACAACCTCGTCATCAGAACTGCGGCCGGCGATGTGATTCAGCTTGCGCCCGTGATCTACCAGACTATCGATGGTCAGATGCGTCCGGTCTCGGGAGGATACGTTCTCAAGGATGCGCATACGGTCGAGTTCGCGCTGGGAAAGTATGATACGAGCCGCGCACTCGTCATCGATCCGATTCTGACTTACGCATCGTATCTGGGCGGAACGGGCGGCGATGAGGGTGTGTCGATCGCCGTCGATCAGCGTGACAGTTCGGCGTGGATCACAGGGACCACCAGTTCGACCGATTTTCCGGTGACCTCCGATGCTTTCCAGAGCACCAACTTCGGCGACGAGGATGTCTTCGTAACCAAAGTACGTCCCGACGGCAGCACGCTGGAATACTCGACCTATGCGGGGGGTAGCAACAACGACGAGGCGACGGGCGTTGCCGTCGATCCGAACGGGAACGCGTACGTAACAGGACTGACACTATCGCCGGATTTCCCGGTGAGCGACGGCGCGTACCAAATCACGTTAAAGGGAACGCAGGATGCCTTCGCGCTCGCGCTCGACCCCAACGGAGGTCTTATCTACTCGACATTCCTGGGCACCGCCGCGGCAGGCGTGGGCATCGCGGTTGATCCAGCGGGAGAAGCGATTGTGGCCGGCACGACCTATTCGGCAAACTTCCCGACCACCTCGGGGAGCTTTCAGAGCATGTATCCCGGCAACGACAGCAATCCGGAGGTTGGCTTCGTCACCAAGCTGAACTTCGAGGGCACCGGGCCGATCTTCTCCACCTTTATGGGACTCTCAGACGGCGGATGGCCCTTCGCGGTAGCACTGGATCCCTCGAATAACATCTACCTCGCCGGCGGCACCTCGACCGGAGTCGAGTACAACGCGCAAACCTGCGCGCCGGACGTGTGCGGCTTTATCGTCGAGTTGGATAGCAGCGGCGCGACAGTGGATTTTTCCGATGTCGTTCCGTTTGCGGCGTTGCTCGGGATTGCCATCGATAACGCGGGCGACGCGCACGTCATCGGCACGCGCGGCGGTTCGGTGCTGATCAATCTCGATTCGGCAGGAAATCCGACCTTCATGCTGCTCAGCCTGGGCGGCAACCCAAGCCGCATTGCGATCGGACAGAGGTCCGGCAACATTTTCCTTAGCGGAGTCACCGACAGCACTTCGCTTGCGGTAACGCCGGGCGCCTATCAATCGACCTACGGCGGCGCGGGCGATGCGTTCGTATCGGTCCTCGATCCAACAGGTTTCTTCAATCTGTACACCACCTATCTCGGCGGCAGCGGGCTGGATCTGGCGCAAGGCGTTGCGGTCGATACCGCGGAAAACGCTTACGTGACGGGCACCACACAATCGACGGATTTCCCTGTCACTGCGGGAGTCTTCGAAGGGCAACATCCGAGCAGGCGGCAATGGACTGGCATTCGTCGCGCAGGATCGTTCCGGTACTGCAATCGCCAACCGCGACCATGACGGCCAGCGCAACTCCGGTCACCACTCCGATATCGACCATCATGAATCCGCCGACTCCGACCGCGATTCGAACGCCCGTTGCCGACCCATTCGACTAATGCGACCCCGCTACCGACGCTGATATCGAGCACGACCCCGACGGCGATCCAAAGCGTCCAGGGCGGCGGCACGCCGATGCCTACCGTGACGGCGACGGCAACTGCGACCGCGACCAGCACCGCAACGGCAACTCCGACGGCTACGCCAATCGGTGCAGTACGTGTCGCGCCGCCCGGACTAATATTTCCCAAAATAAAAGTGGGAAGGGAGAGCGGGCTCAGAGTTGCGGTGTTCGCCAATCCTCGTACCAACAAAGGCACGGCGGTCATAACCGGCATCGAGCTGCAGTCGCAGCTAACCTCATCGCCGGCGACGGGATTCGAGGTCGACTCGCGCTCGACCTGTCACGTCGGAAGCGCGATAGCGCCGGCGCACGAATGCAGAATCTTCGTCAGGTTTGTGCCGGTGAAGACCGGCGCGGCGATCGATACGCTCTTCATCACCGGAAACTTCACCAATAGCGGCGCACTGATCGCGCTGACAGGTGCCGGTAGATAACAAACGTGCCGGACCCGAGGTGAGCGTTGGTTTTGTTTTGTCATCTTGACCCAAGCGCAGCGCCTTTCTCCTGTCATCCTGAAGCAAACGAAGTGCTGCTGAAGGATCTCGGAAGCGCCTGACGATCACACGCCACTTCAGCATGCGAGTGCGTTCGTGGCGCGAGAAGCATCTGGTAAGGAAGCATCACCCGAATGCTGAAGTGACATTTGGGCTCGATTCTCTAACGAGATTCTTCAGCTTCGCGCTTACGCGCTCACTTCAGAATGACAAAGGGGACGCTGCGCTCACGTCAAGATGACGAGAGGGAGGAGGCTCGCGTCAGGGTGACAAAAAGGAAGGCGGCGCTTGTGTCGAGATTATTCGGCGAAGTCCTCGGTGATGTAGTAATCGCCGTCGGCCGCGCGGGCCACACCAACACCGGCCTTGGTGAAGGTGGGCGATACGATATTTTTCTTGTCGGCCGCCGCGCCGATCCAAATCGTCATCGTATCGTCAGCGACATGATCGGAACGCGTCTTGATCCTGACAACGTCTTCGCCCAGCTTCAGCGTTTTCACGCCATTGGAGGTGATCCGGGTGATGACGCTGGGCTCATCCGCGCCGCGGGTGCTGAGGAAATTGCCTGCCAGCATCTTATCGCTATGGTCCTGCGCGCTCTTTGCGAGCTCAGGCGACATTTCGTAGGGTTTCTCGCCATTCTGGTTGCGTTGTTTATTGACCGCATCAAAAACCTGCTTCGCGATCAGGTCATTGCTGAGCGCGGGGCCTTGATCGGCCGTCTCAGTGGTGGGAGGTGGCATCGGACCGCCGACGATGGTGCGCGGAGGAGTTTTGCTCGCGCATGCGGCGAAGGTCACGGCACTCAGGATGATGAAGGCGGTGGAAAGTTTCATGTATTTCTTGATGCGCGCCGACATGCGATGCCGCCTGCCGGCGCGCTCCCTTTGCAATGTTCTATAGGCCGGGGAAGCTCAGAGTCTTGTAGAGATTAAGTTCCCCGTATGCGCCCGGGGTCCCGCCGCCGAACTGCAGGTCCGCGCCCATCTGATACAGCCGATTGTAGACGCCCACGATGGGGCCGCCTTCCCCTTCTAACCCGCTGACGAAGCCGCCGCCGAAAACCTGGCCACCGGCGCCGAGCAGCAGAATCCAGTTGGAGGTCTGCATCGCCACGACGCGGAAATCGATCTCGCTCGAAGTCACATCGTTCTGGAAGTTGTGCAACGGCGCGACGAAGACATTGATCGGATGAGGACTCCCGAGCATGAACCACGCCGAGATGTCCGATTCGATCGTCCAAGCATCGCTATCGCCGACATCGTGTCCGCCCAACATCACGATATTCAGGCCCGAGATCGGGCTGATGTCGACTCCGCCCTGGAAGCGGCCGAAGTTCAGACGATTGACGGTGCGATTCGAGGGCTCCAAGGGGCTGGTTGCGTTCTTTTCAATCCAAAGCTGATAGCCGGTCGCACGCCCGACGATCCCGATACCCTCGGTAACGCTCTGCTCGAGCTGAATACCCTCATCTGTGAGGTAGTAGTCCTGCGAAGCGAGCCCGCCGCCAAACAGCGTCGCATCCAGATGAGGCGAGGCCGGGTTCGTCAGGCGTTCGAGCTGGTAGAGCGCCTTCAGGCTCTTGGTCTCCAGGTTGTCGGGACTCATCAGTCCCAAGGCCCGAACCGAGGGCATCCATGATGCCGACGCTACGTGCTCAGGCGTCGCATTCGGTCCCCATGATGATGCGCTCGCCGACTCCTCGGACGAGGACCCAGGCTTGGGTACCGAATGGATCAAAGGAGACGAAGCGATCAGCGATCCGGTGTCGGAGGTTGCCGCCGGTCCGGATACCGCATAGCCGTAAGCATCGAGCTGGGTTGCGGGAACGACCATGGCAGCCGTGGTGCCACCGGCAGCTTCGGCCGCAAGAGCCGTGGTAGAGCTGGGCAGTCCGAAATAGAACGGACCGCAGAGCGCGGCTATAGCCAACGCCGCGGTAGCGCCTCGCATATGGGGGTTCATCATTTAGTCGCTCATTCCCTCGAAGTGTTCGGTACGGACCGCAGCCCTTAAGGCCACGGTCCGTATCGTGGAATACCGGACAGTTTAGACTATTTGGTGACTGATTTCTCGAAATTCTTCAGGGCTTTATTTACCGCGTTATTGGCGCGATTGACAGAGTTCTCGGCGTCTACGGCAGCATCCATCGCGTCGGCGGCGGCATGCTGCGCCTGATTAGCGGCAGTCTCAGCCTGCTGGGCCGCATTCTCGGCGACCACGGCCGAATTCTCCGCCTTGGTCACAAACGGCGTGACCGGGGCTGGCGGCGGAACGATGTTGGGCGGCGGGCCGTTGAAGGGCGGCGGAGGCAGGACCGGCGGCGGTGGCGGAGTGACGCCGGTAACGCATGCGCCGGCCAGACTGGCATAAAGGGCGACCGCGGCTACGGTCATGCCACCAATGGACAAAACGCGCGCGGATAGAGTTGCTAAACTTTTCACGATGTTGCCTCCTCGTTCTTACTCATTTCTATGATGATGCGCTCAGTCGCTTCCTGACATTTTCATTTACCCGGGCGGATATCCACGAACCGCACGATGCCGGGGGTTAGCAGATCCGTCGAACTGCTGATCGTATGGGCACTGGATCTCTGCGCCGCCAGCAGCCCCGCGATATCGACCACCGCGGCATACGTTTGGGTCCTATTAACGATGACGCCGTAGCCCTTCATATTGTTAGGACTGACGTATGCGGTCAGGCCATTGGGCATGTTCGTCATCAGCCATGGTCGTTTCAAGGGATCATTCGGCATGCTGGCCTGAACCCAATCCACCAGCGCTGGCGTCCCGCTTCCCGAGCTCGTCGGAAGGCTGAGCGCGCCGAATCCGCTTCCGCCACCCGAGCGCTCGTGGCGATCCGCAACGATAGCGACACTTTGGCCCGGTGGTATTGCGATGCCGGTAATCCCGTTGCTCAGATTGGTCATGTCGGCCAGCGTCTGTATCTGCTTGCCCGAGTCCGACCAGGTCGCGGTGCCGGTATCGAACGTTGCCTGCGTCAGGTCGAACAGCGCGATGTCTTCGACCGCGTTGGCGCCCACGCAATCCGATGGGCTTCTAAAGGTGCCGTAGGCTATTCCGGTCGTGATGTCATAGGCACCGGAATCGGGAAGCGCATCGCGCTGGGTGGTGCCGGTTTTGGTAATGCAGGTTCCATTGGCATTGAAAAAATCCGTCTTGTCGGAGAGGTCGAATGCGGTCCCGCCGGACACATCGAGGATTTGATAATCCGGATTTTTGCTCGAGAAAGTCTTGAGATTCACGATCTGGTAATTGGGCGACAGGATTCGATGATTCACCGGGTCGTAGCCGAACTGGCCCGAAATCACATCATCATTAGTCGGGATCAACGAACCCAGCTTAAATGGCGAGAGCCCAACCGGCAGATAACCCTGGCTGGTAGAGATAATGGCGGTCGGGATGCCGGAGAGATCATCATCGATCGCGACGCCGCAATTGGCGCAATCGCCGCCAGTGAAATGAATTCGCTTGATGACGCCGCTCTTGAATCCGGTCACTACGTCTTTTGGCCCGCCAATGGTGTACGAGGAACCGAAATCCCCGCTGCACACCCCGATGCCGGTGCTGGGGTCCGCGGCGCACGAGTTAACGTATCCGGTGTTGAGGACCGCGGTCTTGGGTATGGTCGCGCCGGATGCGGCTTCGATCACCTTCAGCGCCGAGCGAAACCGCAGCGAATCATCGCTCGAGTACGGGATGTATAAGCTTACCGTGGTTCCGTTGGTCAGCACCCCCGGGCCATTCGCGGTGGTCGACGTAGTGATGCTGGGTACAGCAGATGCGTACCCGCCGAGAAGAAAGAGGGTGGCCGCAGCGGAGCAGATTACCCTGATCGCCCGGTTCACGATGGTGACACTCTGAGTTGCAAGATTGCCTCTACTATCACGATTCACGATGGTGCGAGAAACCCTCTAGCTGCCTAAGGCCGACGAGACCCGTTAAGATCATCTTTAGTTGTATAGAACTTCTCAAACCATAGCAAAACGAATCTGGCATTGCAACATACAATCAAGATTGAATGTTGTAGCCCTGAAACTAATAAACAATTCCTAATCCTAATTAGCTCAAGTCCATCGCAACGCGAGGAATCGCCTTCCTCGTAAGGACGAACTCGACTTCATTTGGATTCGACCTTATATCAGTTCGTTCTTATTGCTCCTTTTGCTTCGAAACCCGATTTGCCGGTTTCATATCTCTGGTGCGCGACCATCGCGAACCTCGCGATCCGTCTCAAAATGAAATCAGTTTCCGATGCGTTGTCGCAACCGCTGTCCATCTCTTGTCTCACAACCATTCATCAACGCAGCTGAGACGAGAGACCGTCTTCGGACGGCGCCGCTTCAAACTGGGACGCGCGACGTTGCCGATGCGCTGAATGCCGCACAAAAGCACGCGCTATCGAGTGTCAGTGCTGCTACAGCTTGGGAAAATTCTCCCTACAAAATGAAGGGTTTTCCGTCAGAACGCGGGGAACGCTTCTTGCTGACTGTTCTCTCCGTCAGAACTTTTCAGGACTTTCCGATTGGGGACGGGTCGGACCTAATGAAGTACAGGTATTTGTTCGTGGTCCTTGCGATCACAGGCGCCTCCTGCGCCTACCTGAATCCAGGAGATCGATTGACGGATGAAACCAACGCCGCGGCTGATGCGATGAACAGTGAAGATAGCGGCATCGTCGCCGTTAACTACGAGTCGCGCGATGATACTATCGAAGTGGTCACGCCGATGCACACTGCTCAGCCTCAGCTCGAGGATCGCATTCTCGCGCTGGTGAATCGCGAGCGCCAAAGTGCCGGCGTCAAGCCGCTTTACTTTTCGCCGGAACTTGCGCGCGCCGCGCGGCAACACAGCTCCGCGATGGCGGATGCAGGATTCTTCGAGCATCGTGGCGAGGGCGAGCCGGCGCTTTTCCAACGCGTTATCGCGTCGGGCATGGATACCGACCATGTCGGCGAGAATATTTTCGAGACCAGTGAGGGCGTTTCGGGTGCAGTGGCCGATGAATGTGTGCAGATGTGGATGAACAGCAAGGGGCATCGGATGAACATGCTGTCACCCGAATTTGACAAGACCGGGATCGCAGTGGGCATTTCACACAACGGGGAGAATTACATTACGGAAGACTTCGCCCATTAGTCCCACCGTCTGCCAAACGCCGTGTTCCCCCACGCGGCGAAGGTCGGGATGAAGGTGTTTGCTCAGCACCTTCATCCCGGCCGCCCTCTAAGTTCAATCCGACTCACGTCTTCATCCGCACTCGCATTCCGAACGGCTCTCCGCACCCACTGGTTTGCATTCCCGCTCGCGCGTTACTAAGGTCAGGTCAATCGGCACAACCGTCCCGGTTGGAGGACATCCCATGAACAAGAATTTCGAATTCAAGCAGCTCCTGCGCGCGTTTCGCACAGGAATCATCGATGAAGCAACTTTCGAAAGCGAGATGAAGCATCTCGAAAATGGCGCGCATGCCAACCGCAACGGCGCGAACGCCGGATCAATCACGGCATTCGGCAAAAGCTACGCCTCGGAGAGCGAGGCGGTGCTGAAGTTCCTCGAGACGGTGAGCGCGGCCGAGACCAACGGCGGCGATACCGTACGCGCGTGGCTGGAGGTCTGCACCACTGACTGCATTCGCGGAGGCCTCAAGATGGTGGCCGAGCGTGAGTCCTATCACGGGCGCGCGTTCGCGGCGCGGCTGGCCGAACTCGGCGGCACGATGGCCAATCGCGACACCGCGGAGTTCCGCAAGAACCTCGCATACCTGCGCGACACGAAGATTTCCGACCTCGCAAAGTTGAAGCGCGGCGCGGAGCGTTTCCCGAATCCCGACGAGACGATTCGTCCGCTGTTCGAGTTCGCGGCATCATTGAAGGAAGACCTGCAGACCAAAGAAATGGTGCAGCTCTTCGCCGAGGACGAGCTGTCGACACTTAAATGGCAGAAGGCAGCATGGGCAGCGCTGAAGCCGAAGAATGAGGTAGCGCAGGAATCCGCCGCCGCGATGTAGCGCATACAGATTTCGAGGATTGAGAAGGGCGGGACATCAGTCCCGTCCTTCTTTAAGTTTTTGATCCTAAACCCTCATCCGATGGGTTAGGTCGGTCCCGAGTCTGGAGGGACCTGAAGCCGAGACCTTATACAGCGCGCGTTGCGCGCGCGATTCAGGAAATCTGCTTCTGCTCGGCTCGACAGCGACGATACGCATGTTCGCACTCACCACGGAACCTTCCGGCCCAGATAATCCAGATACTGAAGACCCGCTTTTCCAGCCTGCGCGTCCATGGTATTCGCGAGGTTTGGTATGCTCTCCTCGATGCTCAGCCGGCCTTGAGGGCCGCCCAGGTCCGTTCGCACCCACCCCGGCGCCATGAGAAGCAGAGTTCGTCGGGTCGCCGGCGTGGCGGGCAGCGAAACTGCGCATGAGCATGTTGAGCGCTGCCTTGCTTGTACGATAGACATCATGGATTCCGTTCTCATTGTTCGTGATGCTGCCCTGTCCGGAGGACATGATCCCGATCGTGCCAGTCGGCAGTACGAGATCCTGCAAGCTCTCGACGACGCGCAGGGGACTTAAGGCGTTGGTCACCATCACACGTATAAATTCGTCGGTCGAAACGTCGCCGATCATTGCACCATCGCCGACGCCGGGATTGACGAACAGCATGTCGAACTTTCTCGATGCAAGACGCGCTCGCAGCGCGGCAACTTGATCGGGATAATTGATATCCACGGTCTCTATTTCGAGTCGATCTTTGGCGCTTCCCAATAGATCGTGCAGTTTTGATGTGGTTCTGTTCCGCTCGGTGGCTACAACGTGCCAGCCGCGCTTGACGTACTCCTCAGCCAAGGCAAACCCAAGGCCGCGGGACGCGCCAATGAGAAGGAGCTGTTTATTAGACGATGGAGTTGGCATTTACAATTTCCTTTAACAAGTTATCGACGAAGGGCAGTATTTCGCGTCTGTCTCGGACGGGGGCGTATCTGACCCAGCTAGTTAACCCACGATAGCGGTCCTGCATCATTGCGAAAGGCGCATCGGCCTGCACTTTATACGTGCACCGGACGCCATGGCCCGGTACGCTACCTTCTACCTATGGCGGATATTGACCTGAACCTGTTGATCGCATTGGACGCTTTGCTTGCCGAAGGTAGTGTGCGTGGGCGCGGCGCGGCGCTTGGGCCTCAGTGCGTCGGCGACGAGCCGGACACTCGCGCGACTACGGGCGGCGACAGGAGATCCGCTGCTCGTGCGCGCGGGTCGAGGCATGGTGCCAACGCCACATGCTACCGAACTGCGGGAGCGCGTGCGTGATCTGGCGCAGGGTGCGCGAGCAGCACTGCGTCCAGCCGCTGCCTCTTTGGATCTCGCCGAGTTGAAACGGACTTTCACAATCCGCTCCAACGAGGGCTTCGTAGAGGTCTTCGCTGCGCAGCTCGTTGCGGCTGTAACTACGGTAGCACCGAATGTACGCCTTCATTTCACGCCCAAGCCCGACAAGGACATCCGAGCGCTGCGAGAGGGGTTGGTAGATCTTGAGATTGGTGTGCTCGGGAAGTCGGGCCCAGAGGTACGCTTACAAACCCTATTCCGCGACCACTTTGTTTGCGCAGTTCGGGAGAGCCACCCTTTTCTTGGGAGAGGCAAGATCACGGCCAATCGATACGCGGCGTGCGGTCACGTTGTCGCTTCGCGCAGTGGTCACGAGAGTGGCCCCGTAGATGAAGCATTGGCGGCCCTTGGCCTCTCGCGCACGGTCGTCGTAGTAGTGCCCAGCTTCCGAGCAGCCTTAGCGGTTGCGAGCGTATCCGATCTCGTGGCGCTTGTGACTGGCTCGTTCTTTAACGCCACGCAGCCACATCAGGCCAGGTCCGGTCCTGCAGTAATCAGGAGTTTCCCGCTGCCGGTTCGCACGGAGGCGATCACGGTTTCACAAATGTGGCACCCACGCTTCGACGCCGATCCGGTGCATCGCTGGCTGCGAGGCTTGGTGCTGGCAACCTGCCGTCAACAGCGGCAATAGATGTGTCCAGTACCAGGGATCGCGAATGCCTTTGCGTTCAGTAAAGAACTCGTGGAGAAGCAAACCCAGTCAAAATCTTTGGCGAACTGGCAAATATCCGAACTGCATCGGGGTCGAGGTTTGATGAGTTATGGGCAGGGACTCGGGGGTCGCTCACAAGGGAGGATTGCCCGTGCCCTTCAGGAAACGTCCCTTCCGATTGCTATAGACCGACGATGCGGCTAAATCCGCCGAACCACCGTAGGATGCAGGCAATTCGCGTCGTCGCGGTCCGGATGATCGAGGTTGTAATTCAACCCGCGCGATTCCTGGCGCATCGAGGCTGAACGCACGATCAGCTCCGCGACGCTCACCAGATTGCGCAACTCGATGAGGTCCGAGTCGAGCAGGTAGTCCCAGTAGTAGCTGTGGATCTCCTCGTTGAGCAGCGCGAGGCGACGTTCCGCGCGGGCGAGGCGACGGTCGCTGCGCACAATGCCGACGTAGTTCCACATCATGCGCCGGATTTCGTCCCAGCTCTGCGTGACCATCACGCGCTCCTCGCTCTTGATCGCGCGGCCGGTTTCCCATTCCGCGAAATCCGGCACCGTGCCGTCGGGCGAGTCTTCGATCTCGCGATGAGCCGCGAGCGCGCCCCGATGGCCCATCACTGCGGCCTCGAGCAGCGAGTTCGAGGCGAGCCGATTCGCGCCATGCAGCCCCGTCATCGCGACTTCGCCCGCAGCATAGAGCCGTTCGATCGGCGTGCGCGCGTTGAGGTTGGTCATCACGCCGCCGCACATGTAATGCGCCGCCGGCACCACGGGTATCGGCTGCTTGGTCATGTCGATGCCGAAGCTGAGGCATCGCGCGAAGATGTTCGGGAATCGCGCGCGGATGAAATCGGCGGGCTTATGACTCAGATCAAGGTAAACGCAGTCGAGCCCGAGGCGCTTCATCTCGGCATCGATTGCGCGAGCGACGATATCGCGCGGCGCGAGTTCCGCGGCCGTATCGTACTTCTTCATGAACGCGGTACCGTCGGGCAGCCGCAATATCGCGCCCTCGCCGCGCAACGCCTCGGATATCAAAAATGACTTCGCCGCCGGATGATACAGGCAGGTCGGATGAAACTGGATGAACTCCATGTTGCCGATGGGCGCGCCCGCCCGATACGCCATCGCCACACCGTCGCCCGATGCGATATCGGGATTCGTGGTGTAAAGATAAACCTTGCCCGCACCGCCGGTCGCCAGCATGGTGGCGCGCGCAACGATCTTGCCGACCCGATTGGTGTCGCGATCGAGTGTGTACACGCCCCAGCATGACTTGGGCTTCCCCGTCGCGCGATCCTTCTTGATGAGCAGGTTCACCGCGACATGATTTTCGAGCACGCGGATGTTCTCGCGCGCCGCCGCGGCCTCGCCGAGAGCGCGCATGATTTCGCGCCCGGTGAGATCCTGCGCATGCAGCACGCGGCGATGACTATGGCCGCCCTCGCGCCCGAGGTCATACTCATCCTCGCCGCCTGCCTCGATCCGCGTAAATTGTGTGCCCAGCCGAATCAGCTCGCGCACCGTCGCCGGGCCCTCGCGCACGATCGTCTCGACTGCGTTGCGATCGCATAGCCCCGCGCCCGCCTTCAGGGTGTCATCGATATGCGATTCGAACGAATCGTCGACGCTCCACACGCTGGCGATGCCGCCCTGCGCATACGCAGTGTTGGCCTCGGAGCTCGCGGCCTTGGTCAGTACGGTAACGGTACCGACTTCGGACGCCTTGATCGCGAACATCAGGCCCGCGATACCGCCGCCGATGACCAGGAAATCCGAGTCGAATCGCGAAGTCGGTTTCATGATGATGATCTTCAGGTTATCCGATGTCGCCGCCAAATTGCATCATTGCCGCACGGCGCGCGGAATAATTGTTTGCCCCGCATGCGCGATTGCCATAGTCTCGAAGCAGGGCAGGGGGAACTCATCAAGTCGCGGCGGAGAAGGGTTTTTCGCGTGGCCTGGACAACTCCCAACATCCTCACGCTATGCCGGATAGCAACCGCGCCGTTGCTGGTGTATCTGCTGTTGCTCCCCGGACCGCTCGCGGCCGCGCTCGCGGCGACGATTTTCTTCCTCGCGACCATCACCGATTTTCTCGACGGCTACATCGCGCGCAACTACGGCTCGGGCACCACGCTCGGCAAGTTCCTCGATCCGCTGGCGGACAAAGTCGTCGTGATATCGGCGCTCATCATGCTGGCCGGAACGCCGCAACTGCCGCGCGTGCCGGCATGGATCGTCGCGGTGCTGGTGGTGCGCGAAATCATGGTGACGGGACTGCGCGCAATCGCGGCGGCGGAAGGCGTGGTCATGGCGGCCGAGGAGCTGGGGAAATACAAGATGGTGTTGCAGTCCATCGCCATCCAGGGACTGCTCATCCGTTACACCTATTTCCACATCGATTTTTTCGCGGGCGGAATGTTCGTGCTGTGGATCGCAATGGGACTGAGCATATGGTCGGGTGCCGACTACTACATCAGCGCGATAGGAATGTTGCGTCCGAAGCCGCAGGCTGTCCCGCACAAACGCGCCGCCGTCTGAGATAGTCTTCTTGTGATAGGTTCATGAGAGGAGGCTCGCACATGGAAGTGTTCCCGGGCATATCGATGGACTCCAAAATCCGCTTCGGAAAGCCCTGCATCGCGGGAACTCGCATCGACGTTGCTACGGTCCTCGGAGGTCTTGCTTCGGGCGCTTCAACCGACGAGATCGCCTCGGAGTATAGGCTGACGCGCGAGCAGATCTCCGCTGCTCTCCGATACGCCGCCCACGTAGCCGCGCACCTGCCTCCGGCGGTGGGAAGCTCGGATGAAAATCCTCCTCGATGAGAATTTTCCTCTCGCACTTGTGCCGAGACTCCAGGAAGAGGGTCGCGCGACCGAACATCTGATTTTGCTCGGGATGCGTGGTATTTCCGATTCGGTCATTATCGAGCGGCTCAAGATCGAAGATCTTCTGTTTCTTACCAATGATCGGGAATTCCTTCAGCGGCCGCCAACTCGCTCCGCGATCATCGTCTCTCGGGTAAATCAGAGTCTGCCTATCGAAATGAGGATCGAAATCTGGCTTAGAGCGATCCGCGAGTATTTCGCACGGAACCCTGATGAGACGCTCTTCGAGGTCTTCGACGACGGGAAGCTACTCCCGTGCGACGTGATCCGCTCCGACAGCTAAACGCGCGATTTGCCGATTTTCGATTCACCGCCGCTCACTCTTCTATCCGCCGTGGCGCGATATGTGGTCCTCATCCGTTCGCAGTACTGGTCCGCAGAGCGCCTCGAAGCCTATCGCCGCGCGCGCCTGCGCAGGACGTTTCAAGCCGCGATGGGCATTCCGTTTTATGCGGATCGGTTCGGCGCGATGCCACTGACCTCGGACCTCGCCCGGCTGCCGATCCTCAAGCGGCCCGACATCGCGGACCTTAGCCGATCGGTGCGCAGCCTCTATCCGCCCGATACGCGACTGGTCAACGCGCGATCGTCCGGCACCCTCGGGCATGCGGTCGACGTTCTCTTCGACCGGACTCATCAAAGTGGCCGCAACGCCGCTCGCGCGCGCTACCTCGTAGAGAACGGATGGCTTCCGATTCATCGCACCGCGTGGGCATTGGGACTGGTCACCGAGCCGCGCTCGCCCGACGGCGACTTGAGCCGCAGCCGTTTCATCATGCGGTCGCAATTCATGTCGCATACGGAGGATTTCGCGAAGCAGATTGCGTGGATGCGCAAGATGAATCCGCACTTCATCTACACGCTGCCGTCCAACCTCGAAGCCCTGTTATGGTTCCTCGGCAAGGAGGACCCCGGCCTTCCCGCGCTGCGCAAGGTTTTCACCGGCGGCGAGGTGCTCGAGGATTCGTTGCGCGAACGGACTCGTCGCATCCTCGGCGTCGAGATTGCCGACAACTACGGACTGACCGAGCTGTTTCCCGCGTGGCAATGTCCGGCGGGCAGCTACCACGTCAATGCCGAGTACGTCATCATCGAATTGCTCGATGATGACGATCGTCCGGTGAAGGCGGGCGAGCTGGGCCGCGTGGTCGCGACGACCCTGGAAAATTATCTCGCGCCGTTGATTCGCTACGATTTGAATGACTATGCGCTCGCGGTCAACGGCGGATGTTCGTGTGGCCGCACGCTGCCCGTCATCGGGAGAGTCGTCGGCCGCTCAATCAATCTATTTCGGCTGCGCAATGGCGAACTGTTTTTGCCGTGGCGGCTCTACGATCATCTCCACCACCTGGATGATGTGCGGCAACTTCAGCTGGTTCAGCGCACGCTCGATCATTTCATCGTTCGGTTCGTGCGCGATGAGCCGCTACCGCCGGAGGTGGAAGCATCGATCAAGAAAGATATCGCGAATAGCCTCGGCGGGGGAGTGACGGTGAGCCTCGACAGGGTTGGCGAGATTGCGCGGACGAAGCGCGGCAAGTTTATGGCGGCAATTTGCGAGATCGCGCCGCAGGACAGCGATAGCGGCTAAGCGAGTATCAATCGGGGCCGAGGCTCGCGCTGATGATCGCCTCGATGTCGCTGCATTGGCGGTCGCGGTCGTATTGTTCGGCGTGCTTGAGAATCGCGCGTCGAGTCGTGAGCACCGTATCGCTTCCCGCTTCGCGTCGAACCGAGAACGAGCCGTCGTCATTGCATCTCATCGAAGGCAAATCCTTCGGCAGCTTCAGTTCCAGCGTCATTGCCTCGATGCGCGCCGACTCATCGGCCATCGCCTCGAACAACTCCGCGCCGAGCGGAGAGAACTGCGCGAAGCGTTTGAGCTGCGCGACCGCGATCGCGGTTTGAATCGCAATCATCGCGACCTGGTCGCGGGCCGCATCTCGCCGCAGCCCCGAGGTAGCGCCGCTGCGATAGACCGCATACCAGAAGCGCCAGACCGCGAGATAGACATAGACACCGTGGAAGATTCCGTGCAGCGGCCGCAAATCGTCGCGGAAGGGCGAGTAATACTCGTTGCGGGCGATCTGATTGTCCTGTTCGAGGGCGAAAAATGCGCCGAGTTCTTCCACAAAGAAGAAGCGATTGTGATAAAACTCGTGGATAAAGAAATCCGCCATCAGGTAGGGATCGTGCGCGACGGTGATTACGAATGCGCCCGGCAGGTCGGAATGACTAACGTTGCTGTAGTCGCCGATGGAGTTGGGCTTCAGCCCGATCAACCTGATCACCTGGCGGAAATGTTCGAAGGTGTCGGGGCAGTATCGATGGATGAGCTCCAGCGCCTGCGAGGTGAGGTCGGCGCGCTCGGTCTGAAATGATGGCGGCAAACTACACAGCGGCTTGCCGATCTCCAATCCTGCAAGGTTGAATGCCTCCGGTTGAAGCATCACTGAAAAGCCGTCCGCGCTCGCCAACGGCGATTCGCGAATCGTGATCGATGTGGCTGATGCCGGATGGAGCGGGAGGCGCAGCTTACGGCCCTCGTGCGTTGCCTCCAGATGACCATCCTCCAGCGCCTCGATGAGCAGCGTACCCGCGCCATCGATCACGATGCGGCTGGACGGTATCGCAAACGGCAACGCGACCTCGAGCGGGTCGCGAAAGCGATTGTCGCCGCCGGCGACGATCCCGAGGGCGAGTACGAAGCGCTTGAAATCGCCGAGATGGATCCGCAGCGCCGATTTCGCATCAGTGGCGCCGCGCGCCCTCGCTGCCGATTCCGCCAGCGGCGATATCGCCGCCGGCGCGATGCAGTTGCCGGTGAATTCGTAGGCGAGACGCACCCAGTAGTATGCGGTGGGATCGCGCCACACCGTCGTAAAATGGTCGGAGTCGGCCGCGGCGACGCGTTGGTAGAGTTCGAGGAATTCCGCTTCAGCGCCGGCGAGAGGTCGGTTGCGCTCCAGCGCCTGATAAATCGCGATCAGCGCCGAGGCGGTCTTTTCGTAGCGCGCCTGATAGAGCCCTTCGTCATTCCAAAGGATATCGGACGCTTTCACAACACTCGGCCGCCATCCAACCTAAACAAGTCATGCGATCGCTCGGCGTGCGCGCGAGCGGATCGATTCGGCTCGAATGGACTAATCTCTGACGGGCGCGGCCTTCGGTCCGGCCGCGAGGAAGCGCGTGCCCCAGCGTGGCGGAGCTGACTTGGCGCCTGCGGAAATGAATCGCGCCGGCCAATGTTGTTCGAGAGTGACCCCTTCCCGGCCCGGACCCTCGAGTTCCGAGGTCATCGCTTCAACGACGTTCTTACCTTCGCTCTCGAGTTTGCGAAGATCGATTTTATTCGATGGCTGATTCATCTGTGCACCCTCCCTTCATTTCAACCACGCCCACGTTCAGAAAAGTGATAGCTCATTCACCTACAGGCTCTGTGCGGGTATGTCAATTGAAGGTATGAGGCGCGGTGATTCCTTGCCCTCACTTTGGATGCGCCGTCAGACTCGAGATGTCGTAAACCTCGATGGCGCCGCGGGTGTACACCGGATCGTGCATCAGCGGTTCCACTGGACGACTGATTGCGCGATCGAGGCGCGCGATTTCGTCGCTATCCTGGCGTCCCGTGATTAACAGCGCGGGATGCTGACCCTCCACGAACCCGCGCGTTGCTTCATCCGGGACCCACACCGATACGATGATGTGACGCATATCGAGCTGCGGCGCGTAGAGCGCCAGGTAGGTCGACTGCCAATCCAGCTTCGTCAGCACGACCGCATCGCTGCGATATGGGCTGGTCTCCAGCCATCGCGCGACTGAGATGATATCGACAGGCTTGTCGCGGGTCACAAAGATTGGCGTAAAGCCTCCGCGCAGCGGATAGAGTCCGCGATACGCCATAGCCAGCGACGCAGCTATGATGACCGCGCCGAATGCAATGCTATGCCGGAATCTTCCCGCAACATCTATATACGCCACTGCGGCGAGCGGTAGCGCTAGCGTTAATCCGAATAGCAGATAGCGATCGTATAACGCGTCCCCGCGATGCATCGCCTCTTCGAAGAGCATCGCCCACACCACAATGACAAGGAGCGCATAGGCCGTGCGATCGGTAACTATCCGTCCTTCGGGCCTCCTATAGAATGCGCGATAGGTTTCGCCGATTAGTCCCGCAATCGCACCTGGTGGCAACAACCAGCCAAGCTGCCTGCGAACGAGTAACCATAAGTAGGCCACTGCGCTCGCGATGCTCACGGGATTTCCACCCTCGAGCGGATGCGCGGCGATCGACATCCCATAAAAGGGGTCGCCGCCGTTGACGTAGTTGCCAACCGACCACGCGATGGGAAAGAACAGAAGACCTATAGCGGCGAGCGCTGTGACCGCAATGCTGCGGCTTCGCGCATACAGGTAGCCCAGCAGCAATGGGATCAGCGGCCAGATTTCATAGCGCGTCATCTCGGCGAAGACGAAGAAAACGATCGCGCCGACGAGCGCCACTATGCCTACCTTGTTGGGCACGCGGTCGCGCTCAACCGATATCAGCAGGCATAGCAGTCCCATGATTGCGAAGAACAGAAAGCTCGGCTCGGTGAGCGAACTTGCAGCCAGCCCGACTCGCAATGGCAACGCCACCAACGCAATCGCACTAAGCAAGGCCTCCGATGATCCGTAGAGCTTGCGCACCATCGCATAGAACGGCGCGATAGTCAGGGTGCTGACGCCCAGGTTGCACAGACGCGGGATTAGCAAAGGGCTAGGCACCACCATCAGGACAAGTCCGGCCAGGTAGGAGAAGCCAGGCAGCCACACGCCGTGAGTTTGAATGCTCGGATGGCGCGACCATCCGTACGCAATCATCGCGTGCGATGGCCCATCGCCGGGAATATCCATCGTAAGTGCTATAGTGATAGCACCGCCGACGAGTGCGACGAGACTTAGGATGCCGATAGCTATCGCATCGTTCCTATCGATACCTATCGCCTCGACAAGTTCGTGCCTCTGTGCCTTGGTGGTTATTCTTTCTCTCCGACGATGCTATCGAGCGCGCGCGACGCATCCGAGGCGCCCCAGGTCCATCAAGCGCTCCGCCTTAGTAGCACTCGTCCATAGGATGCTCAGCGGATCGGCGCCTCCTCCGAGGATAAACACGCGCAGGGATTCCCTACGATTCCCGCGATGGAAAAAGTTTAGTGAGGCGTCCTCGGATGCGCCACCAGCGCGGAGATGCGGAGAAAGAATCATCACAGAGGCACAGAGACACGAACGTCGAAGGAATCTGGGTCCTTTCCTGGTAGAGGCGGTTCGCGAACCGCTCCTACCGGCAGCGGAGCCATCGCTTCGCGTAGATCCTTCGCTGCGCTCAGGATGACAGAGGGGTAAGGCTATTCTCGCTTGCCTCTATCCAGCCCGATCGCCTTCGCCGTCTCCGGTGGCAGACCCGAGGGATCCATCAGCATGTTGAACACCTTCAAGTTGTGCGTATGCGCCAACTGATGCATCGCGAACGACATCTGCATCGCGGAGACCCGGCCCTGCACATCTTCCATCGCATTCACCGATTCCTTCGCCAGCTTCAATGCGAAGAGCGGCTTGGTCGCGATCTTCTTCGCCATCGCGAGCGCGAAGGCCGAAAGCTCCGCCAGCGGCACCACATGATTCACCATGCCAAGACGATGCGCCTCGGCCGCCGACATCGCATCGCAGGTGAAGAGGAATTCCTTGGCCTTGCGCGCGCCCATCTCCCACGGATGTGCGAGGTACTCGACGCCGTTGACGCCGAACGCGGTCGCGTTGTCGATGAACTGCGCGTCCTCGGCGGCGATGATTATGTCGCACGGCCAGATGAGCATCAGCCCGCCCATGATGCATCGCCCCTGCACCGCGGCGATGGTCGGCTTCGGAATGTTGCGCCATCGCTCGCATAGCCCCACGTAGAGTTCCTTCTCGCGCGACATCTGCGCCTCCGCGCCGGCACAGCCGAAGCCGCACCAGGTGCCGACGGTCTTATGATTGCGCAGCGCCTCGACGCCGTTGCGCTCGCGAAGGTCATGGCCGGAGGAAAAATGCGGCCCGTTAGCGGCGAGTATGATCACCTTGATTTGATCGTCCTGCGCCGCGGCATCGAAGGCGTCGTTGAGTTCATAGAGGAAGTGCGTGTCTTGCGAATTGCGGGTGGCGACGCGGTTTAGGACGATGCGAGCGACGTGCTCGGAGGGAGTTTCATAGATGATGTGATCGAAGGTCTTCATGGGGATCTCCTTTGCGGGCTAAATTATCGCAAAGGGAAGGATCGGCAAGAGCGCCGCGATGTGGTGAGGTCTGCGGGGCGGGGCGCGGCATGCTTCTCGCTCCGCGATTGGCGAGAAGCATGCCGCGCATACGGGGAACGATGCACGCAGCCTCCGCATTGTGCTGTCGGCCGACACGCTCGAGGCGTCGCATCATCCAATATGGAGGGCTATTTTCGTAGCGTTTTAGCGCTTGCAGACCGCTTGCAGTGCGATAGCATGCACCGATGCGCCTGTGCTATGCGCATCGCGGAGGAGTGACCAGCGAGCACTATGACTACCGAGCAGACCATCAACGAGGCGGCGAAGAAAACTCGGCAAGAACAGACCTCGAAGCCGGTCGCGGCGCAGGCCGCGAAGCCGGAGCGACGGCCGTTCACCCTCGCGGTCGATATCGGCGGCACCGGCATCAAGGCCGAGAAGCTTGACAGTGCGGGAAAGCCCGTCACCGAGCGGACCAAAATCGCGACGCCGAAAAATGCCTCGCCTAAAAAGGTCGCGAAGATCATCGACGAGCTGGCTGGGCAGCATGGCAGCTTCGATCGTGTTTCGGTGGGCTTTCCGGGGGTCGTCAAAAGTGGCGTCGTTTACACCGCGGCCAATCTGGGTAAGGGATGGAGCGATTATCCGCTGCAAAAAGAACTGACCAAGCGGCTGAAGAAGCCGGTGCGGATGGCGAATGACGCCGACGTGCAGGGCCTCGGATGTGTCAGCGGGCGCGGCGTCGAGCTGGTCATCACGCTGGGCACCGGAGTCGGGTCTGTCATCTTCATTGATGGCCGGCGCATTCACCTCGAGATCGGGCATCATCCATTTCACAAGGGGAAGACCTACGAAGACGAGTTGGGGAATCGCGCGCTCGGAAAGAAGGGCAAAAAGAAATGGAGCAAGCTCGCGATGGAGGCGATCGGCGAGCTGCAGCGGACCTTCAATTATGATCGGCTGTTCATCGGCGGCGGCAACGCGCGGCTGCTTGACGGCAAGTTACCCCCGAATGTCAAAATCGTGAGCAACATGGAAGGCTTGCTCGGCGGCATCAAGTTGTGGTCAGTGACGAGCAAGTAAACATTCGGCGCATGATTCGAAATTCTTGGCGCATACTTCGGTAAAATAGAAGCTCGGACGCGAGGATGTTGCGGAGTGGTTGAAGGCACCGGTCTTGAAAACCGGCAGCCTGCCTTACTCAGCCAAAATAGCCAATGAAAATCTTGGGTTTTTCGGGAGCGATCGACTCTGAAATTTGGCCGATTCGGCGGAATTCCAGTCACAAAAGCGTACACAGTGCGCTTCTGGTTGCGATTCGCGACAAGTGTTTTCACTGACTCGCCCTCCGCAACGTTTTCTCATAACCCGGAGGTCGAAGGTTCAAATCCTTCCCCCGCAACCAGGAAATCCTCAATCAGAACAGTGAATTAGGCTGAGGGTGCCTGCGGGTGAAGATTCGCGCCCATGCGCATGATGGTAGTTTTGGCGGGAGTGCGGACTTTCAATAAACTCACCTGGCTGCCGTCGTCCTTGGTCCAACCACCAGCACCAGCTTCACCAAGGCTTCATCACGCCATCCACGATCGGGAAAGACTTGCGGGAACTCTCGACTGAATAACCGTCCGGGTGTTGTGAAGGAGCGGGTTCGCACCAGATCGGTCGGGTCCTCTTTCAATTCTCCCTTGACTAGGGAGAAGACCGTCCCCGTTACCACGGCTGTTGGAAGGAGCAGGAGTAAAATACCTTCCATGAGATCCAAGGACCATCTATGTCCTACGCGAGTACCCCCAGCTCAGAAATGCGATGAATAAACGTTGTCGACTTCGAGTTCCTCGATTGGCCTGCCCTGCTCTCCACGCTGCCCACTTTCTCCTCTTAGGCACCTCTGTGGTCGTTCGCTATGTCCTAATCATTTCCATTTCACCGGACGGGGCGACAGTAGGAGCAACGATGCAAGGACAGCCAACGCGACCCAGAACCCAAACGCCACACGTGGACCAACACTCTGGTAAAAGATTCCAAACACCACGCTCGCCGGAAGCGTAGCGAGCCGGTCGTAGCGTTGTAGGTGCCGAGGCCTCGTCAGCGCCATCTGGATCGACCAGGTCGACCACCAGCGCAGACGCCGCGCTCTCCGTCAGTCCATAGAAGAGGTCCTTACAGGGCAAACAGAATCCAAATTTGCCAAGCGCTTGTTTGAGCCCGAAACTGATATGCAGGCCGGCATACAAGTGCCACCCACAGAGGATCACGGCGCGACGGCCAACCCGTCGCTTAGTGCTTCGCCCGAAAAGGAACTCGCAGACTTGACTACGTGAAGTACGGTCCAAAGAATCGGCGCGAGCGCGACTACAATTCCCAACTGTCTGGCGCGCCAGAGCAAAAGGCCGTCAGATTGGAGTTGCCGAGCGTGAAGATCAAAGTCGCGAGAAGAACGCGTCGATATGCCGAAGAGGCCGGAGGCCAAGGTTGGGGCCTTTTGAGGACCGCGGGCGGGCTGCGTCTTTGACGAACCGCGACAGCACAGCGACGTACAGTGCGCCTGAGACTGCAGTCCGCGCAAAACCAGCACGAACACTGATTCCTTGAGAGGGATATTCCCATCTATTCCGAAGACGAACTCCCCGACGCTCATAGAGAGACTGTGTGCCGACCTTGTGTTCCTGGCCTACAGCGATCTGGCGCACGAGGACGTTATGCACAAGGTAAGCCTGGTTCAGGCTTGTGGAGCTGGGTTCGCGCTACTCGGCCCGCGCAGCTGACCCAGCTTCAAAGCCGTCTGCCTGTCGTAGCCGTTACCGCGGTGCGGACGGGAGCGGGCAAAAGTCCGCTCTCGCAGGCACTCGCGCACGAGATGGTTGCGCGCGGCCGTCGAGCGGCAGTGTTAAGGCATCCGATGCCCTATGCGAACCTGAGAAAGCAGCGGACGATACGCTGTGCGAGTGAGGCCGATCTTGAGCGATACGGATGCACCATCGAAGAGCGTGAAGAGTACGAGCCTTATCTCGAGCAGGAATCGCCGTATTCGCCGGCATCGATTACCGGACCCTTCTTGCCGAAGCCGAACAGGAGTCCGATGTGATCATCTGGGACGGCGGCAACAATAACTATCCTTTTGTGCGTCCCGATCTCTCGATCGTGGTGCTCGATGCTCTTCGTCCCGGTCATGAAATCAGCTATTTCCCGGGCGAGACCAATTTACGCGCAGCGGATGTTCTTGTCTTGAACAAGGTATCGCGCGCTATGCCTGAGGCTCTCGTCCTCGTGCGATGCCATGCTGCGGAACTCAACCCAAAGCGATACTGCTCGAGTTCGATCTCGTGGTGATCCGTCGTCTCGGTCTTTGCTATATCAACTCAAACTCGGGCGAATTCGTTACAGTCGGCACTCTACTCTGGCGCGATCCGATACAGGCTTCGATAGCCTATGGAACTGCTGGTTTGCGTTTCAATATTGGATAAGGAATCTCACGTCATCGGCATGCTCACCGATCGGTATATCTGTATGAGCGCCTACACTAAAGGTGCGGGGCTGAATAGTGCCTGCGTTACTAGCGGGATGTCGAAACTCCTTTTCTCATGCCGCGCGGCTGACGGCGGCACGCTGTTCCTCGACGAAGAACCCTGGCCTCCAGTTCGAGTGCGTGGATACGCGTTGCCACAGACGCCCATCGTGAGCGAGAGTAGGCCTCGACCAGCAGAATGATGCGGATGTGGCTCAGCTTGTCGAACTTGGTGTAAACGGAGGTCGTCGGTGCAGGATTGTACGGGAAAACGGACTGCGCCGCTTCCTCGAACAGGTGCAGCGACGCGATAATTTCCTGCAACGGCACATGATGCTCCGCCAGCGTCTCGCCCAGCTTGAGCACGTTGCGAGCGTAGCCGTGCATGTCCTTTATTCAACAGATATTCTTCGTTCACCAGCAACGCCGGTTCGAAGATAGCGCGGAACTCCGACTCCGATAGCGCGCGCCGGTCGCCAAAGTGAAGTTGGTAAAGACCGAACCAGACGGTGACGACTTCGAAACGCCGATCACGCACCCCGGTGAGCACCTCGCGCAAATCGTCGAGGTCTTCGTCCCGCAATAGATGGAAATATCGAGGCATCCCGCTTCGGACCCGATTGCCACGATCATGGACCGGGGTGATCGCCATAGGTGCCAACCAAGTGTCGCGTTTCTGCTGGCTTCGCTATCCACGGTACTGGCAGTCGGCTGCGATACTTCCGCCACGCGGGCAATGTGTGCGAGACCCTCTTTGGCCGCAAGCGCCAAATCCTCCCTTGCCTCCTTTCTCGCGCAGCGATGTTGCGTTCGGATACACTGAAACTTCCGTCCGCCTGCTTCATGAGCCATTTCAATAGGCCATGTGCCAGTGCCCGGATGGCACACTCCTCGCTTTAGCAGTCGGTAGATGATCCCTAAAACGATAGAAAAGCCGAGAGGTGCATGGAGAGTCGCTCCCAATCTCCTCGATTACGAGAAGACCTGCTCGGGATTCTCGTGGACTGCGGCGCGGCGCGAACTCGATGGCTTGCCTGGCGGCCGCGGGCTAAACATCGCGCATGAGGCTATCGATCGCCACGCCGGGGGCACGCTTCGCGATCACCTGGCACTGCGATGGATTAGTAAGCGCGGCGAGACGCGCGACTTCTCGTATGCCGACCTGCGCGCGCTCACCAATCGGTTCGCGAACGTTCTGAAACGCCTCGGGCTCGCCAAGCGGGAGCGCGTCTTTCTGCTGACCGGACGCGCGCCTGAGTTGTATATCAGCGCGCTTGGGACGCTGAAAAATGGCAACGTCTTTTGCCCGCTCTTCTCGGCCTTCGGCCCGGAACCGATTCGTCAGCGGATTGGCATCGGCGACGGACGCGTGCTGGTAACGACCCCGATGCTATACAAGCGCAAAGTTGCTGATCTTCGCGCTTCGCTGCCCGGACTCAAGTTCGTTCTGCTGATCGGTACTCCGGAAGAGATCCGGATGATTCCCAACACCCTCGATTTTTTCCAGTTGATGAAGGAAGAGAATGATGATTTCGAGATCCCGCCGACTGATTCGGAAGATCTCGCGCTGCTTCATTTCACCAGCGGCACCACCGGCAAGCCCAAGGGCGCGATGCATGTGCATCAGGCGGTCGTTGCACATCACAAGACCGGCCAATTCGCGCTCGACTTTCACCCCGACGACATTTTCTGGTGCACCGCGGATCCGGGTTGGATCACCGGCACGTCATACGGAATCATCGCGCCGCTCACGAACGGTATCACCAGTATCATCGATGAGGCGGAATTCGATGCCGAGCGATGGTACGCGCTGATTCAAAATCAGAAGGTTACCGTATGGTACACGGCGCCGACCGCGGTGCGCATGATGATGAGAATCGGCACCGAGGTGATCAAGAAATATGATCTTTCCAGCCTGCGCTTCATCGCCAGCGTGGGCGAGCCCCTCAATCCCGAGGCGGTTGTGTGGGGACAGGAAGCGTTCGGCCTTCCAATTCATGACAACTGGTGGCAAACCGAGACCGGCGGCATCATGATTTCGAATTACGCCGCGATGGATATTCGTCCGGGCTCGATGGGCCGCCCACTCCCCGGCATCACCGCAGGCCTCGTACGCCGTCATAAAGACGGCAACCTCGAGGAGATTCGCGAACCCGGCATCGAGGGCGAACTCGCGCTGCGGCCAGGATGGCCCTCGATGTTCCGCGGCTACCTGAACGAAGAACAGCGCTACCGGAAATGCTTCGCGGGCGGATGGTATCTTACAGGTGACTTGGCCAAGCGCGACGACGACGGCTATCTTTGGTTCGTCGGCCGCGCCGACGATGTGATCAAATCGTCGGGTCATCTGATCGGGCCGTTTGAAGTCGAGAGCACCTTGATGGAGCATCCCGCGGTCGCCGAGGCGGGCGTCATCGGCAAACCTGATCCGATGGCGGGTGAAATCGTGAAAGCATTCGTCGCGCTCAAGCCCGCGTTCACCGCGAGCGAAGAGCTGCGCAGCGACCTGCTTGGCTTCGCTCGCAAGCGCTTGGGCGCAGTGGTCGCGCCGAAAGAAATCGACTTCATCGCAAATGTGCCGAAAACGCGCAGCGGAAAAATCATGCGGCGACTGCTCAAAGCTCGCGAACTTGGGCTTCCCGAGGGTGACACTTCGACGCTGGAGAGTTTGTAGAACATGGCGCTGCAATCAACCACTGTCACGCCAGATGTCGACGCCGAGCACGCGCTGGCGCTATTGCGGGAGATGGTTCGCATCCGCCGCTTTGAAGAAAAATGCGCCGAGTTGTACAGCGCGGCGAAGATTCGCGGATTCCTTCATCTATATATCGGTGAGGAGGCCGTCGCGGTCGGCGCGATGCGCGCGCTGACGCCGGAAGACTCAGTGATCGCGACCTACCGCGAGCATGGGCACGCGTTGCTGCGCGGGATTCCGGCCGGCGCGATTATGGCCGAGATGTTCGGTAAGCAGGAAGGCTGCAGTCGCGGGCGTGGCGGCTCGATGCATCTGTTCGACGTGACACATCGGTTCTTCGGCGGCAACGCGATCGTGGGAGGCGGACTGCCGCTCGCGGTCGGCGTCGCACTGGCCGACAAGCTCGCGAATCGTTCGCGCGTAACCGCATGCTTCTTCGGCGATGGCGCGGTTGCCGAGGGCGAGTTCCACGAATCCATGAATCTCGCTGCGCTGTGGAAGCTTCCAGTCCTGTTCTTTTGCGAGAACAACCTTTATGGGATGGGGACCGCGCTGCGTCGTGCGGAGTCGGAGACCGATCTATGCCTCAAGGCGTCCTCATACGAAATGCCGGCATGGCCGGTCGACGGGATGGATGTAGTCGCATGCGAGGAAGCTGCGCATCGTGCCGCGCTCGAGGTACGCGCGGGTGCCGGACCGTGCTTTCTCGAATTCCGCACTTACCGCTTCCGCGCGCACTCGATGTACGATCCGCAGCTCTATCGCAGCAAAATCGAAGTCGAGGAATGGAAGAAACACGATCCTATCACCACCTTTCAAGATTGCTTGAGCGCGGACGGCATGCTCGATGACGGAAAGCTTAAGCTCATTGAGGATGAGGTCGCGGCGGAAATCGAACAAGCGATCGCATTCGCCGAAGCGGGCACCTGGGAGCCGGTCGAAGAGCTGACGCGTTTCGCATACTCGGAAAAAACGCCCACATGAGCGCGGACGCAAACAGAATCAAGATCACCTATCGCGAGGCCATGCGCCAGGCGATTCGAGATGCGATGAATCGCGATGCGCGCGTCTTCCTGATGGGCGAGGACGTTGGTGCATACGGCGGATGCTATGCGGTGAGCAAGGGACTGCTCGAGGAATTCGGCCCCGAGCGCATTCGCGACACGCCGCTTTCCGAATCGGCATTCGTCGGTGCGGGAATCGGCGCCGCGATGAACGGCATGCGGCCGATCGTCGAGATCATGACGGTCAACTTCAGCCTGCTGGCACTTGATCAGATCGTCAACAACGCCGCGACGATCCTTCATATGTCGGGCGGCCAGTTCAACATTCCCTTGGTGATCAGGATGACGACCGGCGCGGGCCGGCAGCTCGCGGCGCAGCATTCGCACAGCCTCGAAGGATGGTATGCGCATATTCCCGGCATCAAGGTGCTCGCGCCGGCTACCCTCGAAGATGCGCGCGGAATGCTATGGACTGCGCTCGAGGATCCCGACCCGGTGCTCATCTTCGAGCATGGCACGCTTTACAACATGGAAGGTGAAATGGCCACCGATGCGGGCGCGGTCGAGATTTCGAGGGCCGCGGTTCGGCACGCGGGAACGGACGTGAGCCTGATCACATATGGCGGCACGCTCGGCAAGACGATACGGGCTGCGGAGCAACTTGCGAGTTCGGGCATCGAGGCGGAGGTCGTTGACCTTCGCACGCTGCGGCCGCTCGACACCGAGACGATTATCGATTCGGTGATGCGTACGCATCGGGCGGTGATCATCGACGAAGGATGGCGCAGTGGCAGCATCTCAGCAGAGATCAGCGCGCGAATCATGGAAAGGGCATTCTACGAACTCGACCTGCCGGTGGAACGCATCTGCAGCGCCGAAGTTCCGATTCCCTACGCCAAGCATCTCGAGGATGCCGCGTTGCCCCAAACGTCAACTATCATCGAGACCGTCACGCGGATGATGGGCGCTCATGGCTGATTTCCTCATGCCCTCGCTCGGCGCCGATATGGAGGTAGGTACTGTCCTGCAATGGCTGGTAAAGCCGGGCGACGCGGTGAAGCGCGGCGATATCGTCGCAGTGGTGGATACCGAGAAGGCCACTATCGAGGTGGAAATTTTCCAGACGGGTGTCATCCAAAAGATCATAGTACCCGAGGGCGAAAAGGTTCCTGTCGGTACGTTGCTGGCGGTGCTCGCGGTAGACGGCGAGGTCGTGGCGGCGACTCCCGAGGTCAAACCTAAACCCGTCACCCGCATAGCGCCGCCGCCACCTGCTCCTCCGCCGGTCGCTGTGAAGCCACTTCCACCGCCGCCTCGCATGCACATCTCTCCGCTCGCGATGCGCGTTGCGCTGGACCTCAAGGTCGACCTCACGACAGTCAAGGGCACTGGCCCCGACGGTGCAATCACTAAGGCCGACGTGGAGCGCGCCGCGACAGCTCCGCCGACGCCCGCCCACGCACCTCCGTTTGCCGCGGCTGTTGAAGCGCCGGCACCTGCGAGGCCTATGAAACCGGTCGTCGCACCAATCGACCATCATGCGGCGATGCGTAAAGTGATCGCCGCCGCGATGGCGCGCTCCAAGCGCGAGATACCGCATTACTACCTCGGTACGCACATCGACATGGGCAAGGCGATGGAGTGGCTGCAGGCCGAAAACCTCAAGCGTCCAGTGACCGAGCGCCTCCTCTATTCGGTACTGTTGCTGAGAGCGGTTGCGCTCGCCGTTCGTGAAGTACCCGAGATGAACGGTTTCTGGATCGATAGCGCATTCAAGCCGAGCGCGGCGGTTCATGTCGGCTTCGCGATATCGATTCGCCAGGGCGGACTGATCGCGCCGGCGATTCACGATGTCGACCAGAAGAGCCTCAGCGAGATCATGGTGAACCTTCGCGACCTGGTTAAACGCGTGCGCGCCGGCGTGCTGCGCAGTTCAGAAATCGCTGATGCGACGATCACCGTCACCAGCCTCGGTGAGCAGGGCGTCGAAACCGTCTTCGGCGTGATATATCCGCCTCAGGTCGCGCTGGTTGGGTTCGGCAAGATCGTCGAGACTCCCAGGGCTCGCGGAGGAATGGTGGGGTCTCGGCCGGTTATGACGGCGAGCCTGTCGGGCGACCATCGCGCGAGCGACGGGCATCGCGGCGGATTGTTCCTCGCCGCCATCGAACGTCTATTACAAGAGCCTGAGGAGTTGTGATTGACGACGAGATAAAAGCGCTGTTTTTGCGTGAGCTGCACAAGATCGCGCCCGAGGCCGAGCTAAACGAAATCGATCCCGCGATCGATCTCCGCGAGCAAATCGATCTCGACTCGATGGACATCCTCAATCTCGCAATCGCGATCCACGAAGCGACCGGGGTCGACATTCCGGAAGCGGACTATCCGCAGATGGCGAGCTTGAACGGCTGCGTGGCGTACCTCCGTTCGCGCATCGGCCAGTGAGACGTAGAGGGAAAGAATCGCCCTTGCTGACTATTGAAAAGTCGTTCTCGTCTGAAGAAATTCTCGAAGCTCGCGCGTGCATTAAAACAAGCATGACAATTAACTCTTCGATTAACCACCAAAACCTCATCCGCACCGCGGCGACCTTTGCAGCAGGACTGTTATGCTCCCTAATCGCGAAGTGATCGAGCTCGCGAAGAAGATCGCCTCCAAGTGGATGATCGCGCTAAAGCTGACTAACCAAGGGCGAATCAGACAACGAGTGGTCTTGAGCTGTATATTATCGTGACCTCACGCATTACCACTCTCACCCTAAATCCTGCAGTCGACCTCGCATGCGAAGCCGACTCGGTCATGTCCACCCGCAAGGTGCGGACCTCGGCCGAGCAGTTCGACCCCGGTGGCGGCGGAATCAACGTCGCGCGCGTGGTCCGGGAACTCGGAGGCGAGGCCCTTGCGGTGCTGCTCGCCGGGGGCGGGACAGGAAGATTCCTCCAGGAGCTGCTCGACGATGCCTGCGTAGAATGCCTGAGTATCCCGGTCAGCGGCCGCACCCGCATCTCTGTCACGGTGCATGACCGATCGAGCGGAGAGGAGTATCGCTTCGTGCCAGAAGGGCCGCCAATAACCGGCGCCGATTGGGATGCGGTACTCGACGCGCTCGCGCGGGTCGACGGCAAATGGGTCGTCGCCAGCGGCAGCCTGCCGCGCGGGGCACCTGTGGATGCTTACGCGCGGATAGCAAGGATTTGCGCGAGCCGTGGACAGCATTTCGTGTTGGATAGTTCAGGCGCGGCGCTGAAGGCGGCGCTCGGCGAAGGCGCGACGCTTATCAAGCCCAGTCTCGGTGAGCTGGAGAGCTTAGTGGGCCACGCGGTGCGCGATCCTCGCGAACAAGAACGTGAGGCCATGGAGTTAGTGCGCGCGGGCGCCGCTGAGATGATGGTGGTAACACTCGGCGCCGCGGGTGCCATTCTCGCGAACCGTAGCGGAGTGATTCGGAGGCCGGCGCCGCAGGTTCCGATGCGTTGCGCGGTGGGAGCGGGCGACAGTTTCCTGGCTGCGATGACGCTCGGGCTGGCGACCGGACTCGCGCCCGAGGAGGCTTTCGCTCGCGGCATCGCCGCGGGTTCGGCCGCGGTGATGCGCTATGGCACGGCACATCCGCAGCGTGCTGATGTGGAGGAGTTGTATCGGCAGATGAAGGGGAAATGATCAGCAGCCGAGGCGCGGCGTGATTCTCGCTTCTGGATCTGCGAGAACCATGACGGGCAATTCCGAATGAGGGCGGTGAACCTTACATGAATCAGACAAATCCTAATCGGATGATTAGCCGCGAGCGACGTTCAGCATTGTGCGAAGAATATCTGGCAGACGACACTACCGACGGCTACGTAACGCGCAGCGAACTTCGTGAGATGTTGGGAACACCGAGCGTTGGTCCAAGCCGGGAGAATCACCGATTTGTGATGCGGCCGCGGCGAATCGGCGCTGTGGGTGCGGGCGCTACCGCAGTCGGCGGCCGGCGAAAAAAATCTTCTTCCATAAAAGGAGCACAAGGCGATGGGAAACGACGACGAACTGCGTCGTGATGTTGAGATGGAACTTCGTTGGGATCCGAGCGTTGACGCCAGCAACATTGGCGTTGCCGGAAAGAATGGCGTAATCACCCTGACCGGCCAGGTATCAAACTTCTTTGAAAAGTGGCGCGCGGAGCGGATTGCGAAGCGCGTCGCAGGCGTGGCGGGGTTGGCCAACGAGATTGAGGTTAGGCTTGACACCGAACGGACGGACACCGATATTGCTCAGTCCGCGGCATTGGCACTTAAGATGGATAGGACCATACCCTCTGACCAGGTTAAGGTCATTGTCGATCACGGTTTGGTCACCTTGGAAGGGAAGGTTGAATGGTACTATCAGAAATCGTTAGCCGAAAGCGTTATTAGGCATCTGGCGGGCGTAAAAGCCGTTACAAATGCGATCGCCATTACTCCCAAGATGATATCGGCAGACGTCCGCAATCAGATTGAACAGGCTTTCAAACGCAGCGCCCAGATCGACCCACGGCCGATCTCGATAGAGGCTGATGGCAGTAAGGTCATTCTTCGCGGAACTGTCCGCACCTGGGCCGAACTAGACGAGGTTGAGGCTGCGGCTTGGGCCGCACCCGGCGTTTCCGAAGTCGATAACAGGCTAATGGTTACGTACGCAGTAGGCTAGCAGGCGCACGCCAGTCGCGGTACCTGGAGACGTGCCGCCTTGCATCAGGTGCTTGTTGCGGCGGAGAACTGACGCTGACCTCATGCGATCTCCTCACGGCCTTGCCATGTCTTTTCACCGTGGATGGTTTCATCTGGTGCGATACCTCGGTGAGCGAGAGCGGGCAGTCTCTCCACTTTTACCGTTAAGGGTGAATCTTTCGATGCGAAACGCATACGCTGCGGGGCGAGATCAAGGCAGTTACTTATCATCAGATCGCCGTTAATACCTCACCCGAAGGACGGAGTGCGCGGGTAATCTTGGACGTTTGAAGCGACCAATCGTATAGTGTTGGTCGCAGCCATGGAGGAGCCGTGAACTTAGCTATCTTTGCAGGTTCAAGCAACGTTCCACTCGCCGATGGGATCGCCAGCAGTCTTGGCATTCGGCTTGGGCGACGGCTACTTGCACGTTCACCGGATGAAGAGTTGCAGGTGGAAATTCAGGAAACCGTTAGGGCGGTAGATGTGTTTTTGGTTCAGCCTACGGGACCGCCACTCGACCGAAACCTGATGGAATTATTCTTTCTGGCGGATGCGTGTCGGCGAGCAGGCGCGAATCACATAACTGCCATCACACCCTACTTTGGCTATGCCCGCCAAAACCGCAGTCCGAGTGGCCAACGGGCTGTCGGAGCCCGACTCATCCCCGATCTTGTCCGGAGCGCCGGAATTGGTCGGGTGGTTGCGGTTGACCTGCATACAGCCTCGGTGGAAAGCGCCTTTGGCGTAGCGCTGGAACACCTGAGCATCGCCCCTCTTTTCCTGCGTGCAATCGAGGGCATACCTCGTGACAGTGTCGTGGTTGCTCCGGATTTGGGAGCATTTAGACTGGCGGAGCACTACGCACACGCTTTGAACCTTCCCTTGGCTATCGTTGCGAAGGTGCGCGTCAGCGACGAAGAAGTCATTGCGCAAAACCTGATCGGGGAAGTGCGCGGCCTAAAGCCGCTCATCGTCGACGATATGATCATCACCGGCGTGACTATCGCGGCTGCTCTCAACAAAGTGATCGCCGCCGGAGCAATAGCTGATGCTACAGTCATAGCTTCCCACGGCCTATTCGTAGGGTCGGCGACGAAGCGGCTGGCTGCTTTGCCCGTCACGCGCCTGTTGGTGAGCGATAGTCTTGAGCTCCCATCGGAAGTCAAGTTGCCAATCGAACGGATAGGCCTTGCGCCTTTACTAAGCCAGGTAGTGTCCCGTCTGCACGCCGGCGAGCCCATGGGTGATCTATACGGTCACGTTTGAAAAGGCGGCAGGAGATGGACGGCTCGCGCCAGATAATGACCCTTTCGGAAACCGCTCGCACGATCCTCGCGGAACGATACTTCCGACGCGATTCCAATCGGCATGCCATCGAAGATATAGGTACAATGTTCCACCGGGTCGCAGCATGCGTCGCGCAGCCTTCGTGCGACTACGGTCACAGGGTCGAGCAGAGGACGGAGAGATTTCGGACCCGCATGGAGCGGATCGAGTTTCTGCCGAATTTGCCCACGCTCATGAACGCGGGAATCGCCGGCGGCCAACTCGCTGCATGCTTTGTCCTCCCTGTCGAGGATGACCTGGAATCGATTTTCTCCGCGCTCAACCTTGCCGCTCGGATTCATCAGACCGGAGGCGGCACCGGGTTCTCGTTCAACAAGCTGCGTCCTCGCAATGATTTCGTGCGCTCGACAGGCGGTGTCAGTTCAGGGCCGGTTTCGTTCATCGAACTTTTCGATCGCACGACCGCAATGATTCGCCAGGGCGGGCGGCGGCACGGTGCGAATAATGGCGGTGCTGCGTGTGGACCATCCGGATATTTTGGAGTTCATCGAGGCGAAGCAAAGTCCGGGTCGCTGGGAGAATTTCAATCTTTCAGTGGGTATCACGGACCAATTTCTCGCGGCGCTGACATCGGGGGAAAGGTTCCCACTACGAAATCCGCGCTCCGGCCTCGTCGCGAGTCTTGCTGATCCGCACGAGTTGTTCGATGCGATCGTCAACTCGGCCTGGCTTACTCGCGAGCCCGGTCTGCTTTTTCCCGACGAGATCAATCGCCACAATCCGACGCCGGCCCTAGGAGCAATCGAGGGGACGAATCCATGCGGCGAGCAGCCACTGCTCCCCTATGAATCGTGCACACTCGGCTCGCTCAACTTGAGCGCGTTCGCAGCCGATGGAAATGGACTCGACTGGCCGCGCCTGCGCTACGCTGTCTGCGATGCGTCGAGGTCGATCTTGCCGCGTTGGTGGAGCTGCATTATCGCGACCGCGGTTGCACGGGTTTGGTCAGCGAAGCGAGATCGAAAATCGTATCGGTCGTCATCGCGATGCGATGCGGATAAATCTCGCGATATCCGAACGCGCGGCGATAGACGACCTGGTAGCCCCGACCGATTTCGACTACGGAAAAGGGATTCTTCCCGCTTCGATTTCAGATTGGACGACGGGGCCGATTTGATGCAGGTCCGCTTCGCGCAGGCGCACCGACGAGGCGCAATCAGCAGATGCGGAGGTTGCGGCAATTGCAGCTAGTAACACAAATACCAGTGCCGCAATTAGACGGGGCGCGAAAGACGCCGTCAGCCTTCTCATTGCGACGATTGTACCACTTTCGGCGCGTCCTGCTTGCAGGCCGCGCCCTCCGCCTTCAAGCCGTCAGCGGTGTACTGATTGCGCGGATTCCATAGCATCCAGCCGTCGGAGCCGAACTTTTCGGCGGCCGAAATCTGCGCCCTTATCTGCGTGCCGGTGAACTCACGATGGTCAAAGGCATAGTCGCGAAACGCTTGTAGCCATGGGCGGAATCGAATCGAGGGGATGCCGCGCTCGCGCGCATTTTGCAAGGAGAGAAAAACGATCTCGTATGGATGTGCCACCGGATTGCGATAGCCGGGGATGCCGAACTCGAAGCACGACGGGTAAAGCATCGGGGAGATGTAGTCAACGATAGGAGCGAGTTCCTCGAGCCGCTGGCCGATGTGAGTGTCGTCGAGGTTCCACGTGACATAGCCGAAGATGTCGGCGGCGAGAAACACATTGTAGGGAGTGAGCCGCCGTCGCGCCTCGCTCAGAAAGCCGCCGATCGCATCGATGCGACTCGTCATGGTTGTGGTTGGCTTCGAGAACTTCAGCCCTAGTGCGTCGGGAAAACGCACATAGTCGAACTGGATCTCATCGAAGCCGAGCTGCGCCGCCTCGACGGCGATTGAAATGTTGTAGTCCCACACCTCGGTATTGAAAGGATCGGTCCACGCTAGCCGCTCGCGATCCCTGAAGAGAGCGCCACTGGCGCGCTTTACCGCAAAGTCGGGGCGTGCCGTCGCAAGTGGATCGTCCTTGAAGACGACGATTCGTGCGACTGCGTAAATGTTTTTGCGATGCAGCCCATCAATCAGCGCCTTGGCATCGGGAATGGTCTTCAGGTTGTTCGAGTGAGCCTCTTGAGTAAGCGGGATGGTAGACTTGAACGCAATCATGCCGCGATCGCCTTTGACGTCGATCACTACTGCGTTCAGTTCGGTGGTGTCGATCAGGCCGAGCGCTGCGCCGCGCAATTTGCTGCTGCCTATCCCATAGAATGAAAGGTAGAGCCCCTTGGGGATCTGGGGCGCGAGCGTGATCTGTTTGGAAGGATCTTTCAAATCCTCCACCGGCATCGATTTGCGCTGATGCCCATATGCCCTGATGCCGAGGGTGTCGCCGCTCCCGCGGATCTCAAATTTGCCGTCGTGATCGGTGCGCGCGACGACATTCTCCAGGGTGACGATCGCATCCTCAACCGGCCGTCCGTTCGATGAATCGACCACGATGCCGGTGTATGCGCGCGCTGGTCCTGCCACGAGCATCGACATGAAAACGAACAAACCCCAGAACCAAACCTTTTGTCTCGACATTCAACTACCGCCGAGTATCTCGCTTCATTGAGTGGGTAACAGGCTTTCGAATCTCGTTCCGATGTCGCCATTGGTGACGATGAAGCGTGGAAGTGCCATCACATTGTCACCCCGCTTCACCTTGCGTCGATCGATAGTCACCGCCGCGACGTATCCGGAGTTTTTTGCCGCAGCGATCAAATCGTCGTCGTATATTCCGAACGGCCAACTCAGCATCGTTACGTTGCCGCCGAGTCGATGCTCGAGTACCTGGCGCGATTTGTTGAGTTGAGCGTCCACAAACTTCCTATAGTCGTCGGGCGAGCGTCGGCGCTTGTCGATATGAAAATTAGGATGCCAGTAAGTGTGCGATTCGATTGAGAACAATCCAGTTGCCTTGAGTTGCGCGAGTTGCTCCCACGTCATGGCGTATGAGGCATTCGAAATCGCCGATGGATAGATGAACAGCGTCACCGGAATTCGATATTGCTCGACCAGTGGTTTCATGTCGGTGAATACGCTGCGATGTCCGTCGTCGGCAGTGATCACGACAGCGCGCGGCGGTAGATGACCGCGGCCCGCGGCGAAATCCACTGCATCGCGAAGTGGCACGATAGTATAGCCATGATCATGAAGATACCTGAGTTGTGATGCGAAGACGGGCGTGGTGACCGTCATGCTGTCGCCCACGGTAGGTCCGAAGCGGTGATAGACCAGGATAGTAGCGGACATTGGATCGTCGGATGCTGAGGTCGCAGCGTTCGGCAGCATCGCACCTAGTGACAATGCCAGTAGTATAGAGACTAGATGCAAGCGCCCCCTTTGCGTCATAAACTCAAACAATCAACGCGGCTTTCGCCAGCATCAGAACTTCCAGTTCAGATTTTCCGCCGGGCTGACGGCGAATCGCGCATATTTCAACGGTATCTGCCCGTTGAATTGCGCCGGCAGCGACACCTCCTCCAGCACCGCGATATCTACCTTGCTGCCGTCTTCGCGGGTGAAGGTGCGCGTGCCCGTATACTGCACAATGGTCGGGAGAAGCATCCCGTTACTCTTGTACAGGGTCTTGGTGGTGACGAGCACGGCGTCGGGCTTCTGAAGTTTGCTACCGGCGCGAATTAGCAACTCCTTATCGGCGAGTTTGCGTACGATCCACGACTCGCTGATTACATAGTAGTTGCCTTTCTGTGGCCGACTTTCCGCTGGTACCAGCTGTCCGGTCCCAAACCAGAATGGCAGTTTGATCGAGCGATCTGCACTCCAATCCAGCGCCCGCACGTCCGCGATCTGATTGTCATCGCCGAGGATGAAGCTATGGCCGCGAAAGGTGGACTCAACCTGTTGCGCGCTGGCGTAATTTGTGGGACTCGCATTTACCGATCCTGCGGTGAAGCAGACCAACCCTAGTAGGATGGCGAGTGAAAGACCCTTCTGAAGCATAATCGTTACTCCTTTGCGAATTTGCTGCTTGCCCTCCGGACCATTCGTCGTGCGGCTAATCCTGACACCCGGCGACGCGAACCTTCTCGGCCGTCAGCATAGCCTCGAGCGCCCTCGTGCGACCGACGGGATACTTCTCGGGATTCTGGAGATCCTTGTAGCGCGTCGCTAGTGAATCCATCGACTCACGAAATCGATCGCGCGATTCTGCCGAGGTCGGGCGACATCCAAGCCGATGACCGGCGGTGAATTGCGTTTCCAGGAGGCGGGTAGAAACGCGGAATGCCGGATCGAATTCTTGCGCAACCATCGCGCTATCTTCGTTGGCAAGGCCGATCAAATCCGCATAGAAGCTTCCGTCGGCGTTGATGGCGCGAAAGACCTGCTTGCGGCCGGGCAGGCTCAGCTTGCCCGCCGAAGTCTTGATGCGCGGCTTACCGTTGAACTCGGCGAGTTTGTAGGCCACATCGAGCGAAGGAGCATCTGCGCTTACCACCATCGCGGTTCCGACGCCGAACGCGTCGATGGGTGCGCCGGCCGCGACCAGCTCCTCGACGCGGTACTCATCGAGGTTGCCGCTGGCGAAAATCGTAACATCCTGTAGCCCATGCTCATCGAGGATTCGACGCGCCTTGATGCTCAAGTCGAGCAGGTCACCGCTGTCGAGTCGCACCGCCTGCAGGCGTTGGCCGGCCTTCTTCAGCTCAAGCGCAACCGCGGCGGCATTTTCGACGCCGCGCACCGTATCGTAAGTGTCGACCAGAAGCGTGCTGAGCTTCGGGAACAACTTTACGAAATGCTCGAAAGATTCGCGCTCGCGGTCATGCGCCATTACGTAGCTATGTGCCATCGTTCCGTACAGCGGAATTCCGTAACGTCGGCCCGCGAGCACATTCGAAGTTCCCGCGAAGCCCGCCAGATAACTCGATCGCGCCGCGATCAATCCCGCATCGATGCCCTGGCTGCGACGCAAACCGAAATCGACCAGCACGCGCCCTTGCGCCGCAATCATAGAGCGCGCGGCCTTGCTCGCAATGAGCGACGCCATGCCGATTTGGTTGATCACCAAGGTCTCGAGAATCTGCGATTCGATCAGAGGACCACGAACTTCGATCAGCGGCTCGTCCTGGAAAAAAACGGTTCCCTCAGCCATCGCGACGACGTCGCCGGTGAACCGCAGCTTGCCGAGGAAGGCGAGAAAGTCGGCGCCGAAAATTTTTAGCGAATCCAGGTAGTTGAGGATTGGCTGATCGAAGCGAAACTCCTCGAGCGCTTCGAGTAAGCGTTCCAGTCCCGCCGCGACCAGAAAGCCGCGATGGGGCGGGAGCTTGCGCGAACTCATGCTGAAGCAGGCGGGTCCGTTGAAGCCGAGCTGGAAATAGCTTGCCGCCATGGTCAGCTCGTACAAGTCGGTTACCAGCGGGGTCTCGTTGCTATCGAGGCGTAGATCGACCGCCATCGGCGCTTCCTCGATGGATCCTTACACGGACACCAGAGGACGACGTTGCCGGAATGACTTCAGCGGCCTCGTATTGAGCACATCGTTCCCTTCGATCCATCCGCGACGCGCCTGATTCACACCATACTCAATCAGTTCCAACTCGCGTGGCGAGTGTGCATCGCTGGTGATGACGACTTTGACCCCAGACTTTTTGGCCGCCATGCACATCGTGTCGGTGAGATCGAGCCGATCGGGCTGCGAATCAATCATCGCACAACCTTCCTCGGCGTACGTTGAGTGTGGTGTGCAGATCGCCGCGCAAATCCGTTCTCTCGACCAACGTAGGCAGCGCCCCAGACGATGCCGCTTCGATCTCGCCGCGATCTTCGCGGATCTCGGGAGCGATCCATGGCAACTTGAACGCGCGATAAACCTGCTCCTCGGTCTTGCCGGCGACGATCGATTCACCGCGGAACAGTCCATACTCATTGAGTAGAAGCCCACGCTCCTCCGCGATGCGCCGCAAATGAATGTTGTGAGTTTTGGAACCGGTGAAATATGCGAGGGCGGCCCCGAAGCTCGCACGGGGCACCACCCGCAGGTCGACCTGCAAGCCATCCTTAAGCACCACGGTGGTCTTCGTCTCGCCGTTGCCAATGACGCGCGCGACGGCGGGAAAACTGGTGAGCTGCTTCATCACGGCCTCGGGGTGCGAGGCAGCTGCGACTACATCGAGTTCGCCGATCGTCTCGCGCCTGCGCCGAAAGCTGCCAGCGACTTCGAGTTCCTCGATCGCGCGGCATTTTCGCAAATGCGCGAGCAGCGCCGTGGTGATGATCGCGGCTTGCGAGTACAGAATCCGCTTGCCAGGGCTCGCTTCTTTTTTTGCGATGGTTTCGAGGATTTTTTCTTCGATTTTGGGGCCGAATCCTTTGATGCTGTGCAGTTTGCCCGATTTCGCGTGACGTTCGAGGTCTTCCTTGCCGTGGATGTGCAAGCGGTCCATCAGCAGCTTGATCCGCTTCGGTCCAAGGCCCGGAATTTCTCGAAGCTCCATAAGCTCATGCGGAAACTTGCGCGCCAACTGGCGACGCAGCTGGAGGTCGCCAGTCTGGATGATTTCGGTGATCTTGCCGGCCAGGTCAGCGCCGATGCCGGGAATGTCGTCGATTTGCTCGGGCGTAAGCTCAGCAACCTGGACAGCCTGATCATGAATCGCGCTAGCCGCGTTATGATAGGCGCGCACCCGAAAGAAATTCTGGCCGGAGAGCTCGAGCACGTCGGCAATCTCGTAGAGAACTTTCGCAATTTCATCGTTCTGCATTAGCGTTGAATACGGGCGCAATCGCTCAGTGATGCGCCTCCGCGGATGGCCGGTCCGGCCGTGCTTGTTCGAGCAGGCGGATAACTTCGGCATCGGTTAGTTGATGGAAATCGCTGTAAAATTCCCCGATTCCGAAGAACATCGGCGGCGTGCTCAAGCACACGACCTCGTCAACTTCATCGCGGAGCGATTCGATGGTATCGGCGGGTCCGACCGGCACCGCGAGAACCACTCTCTTCGGCGCTTGTTGCCGGATTCCTCGCAGCGCGGCGCGTATCGATCCGCCGGTCGCGACTCCATCGTCGACCATTATCACGGTACGATTTTTGAGTTCGATACGCGGACGCCCGCCTCGATAGACCCGGTTTCGGCGATGGATTTCCTTCAGTTGGTTGTTAATCTCGCGCTCCAGATAGTCGCGCGAAACTCGCAGCGCGCTCATCACTTCGCGATTCAGAATCGTCTCAGGATGATCTCCATCGACTACCGCCCCGATGCCCAGTTCGGATTGTCCGGGTGCGCCCAGCTTGCGAACGATAATCACATCGAGTGGTGCATTGAGCGCCTTAGCGACCTCATAAGCTACCGGCACACCACCGCGTGGCACGCCTAGAATGACGGGATTCTGATCTTTGTATTTCTGCAATCGCGCGGCGAGCTTGCGGCCCGCCTCGGTACGATCTGCGAATACGAGCTCCTCATCGTCGTAAGGACAATCGGCTGATGCCTTTACTGCGTCGTTCGCCAGATGCCGCGCAAACCAGTTGCACGCCAGGCGTACAACTTCCTCCAACGTTCCTGGTTCGTCGAACAGATGCGTCGCCCCCGGGACGATCTTCATTTCCTTCTCGCAGTCGAGTCGCTCGAAAGCCTCCGCATTCATCTCGATGACCGGATCATCGTCGCCACCGACAATAAGTAGGGTGGGTGCCCTAACTCGATGAAGAACCGTCATCGCAAGGTCGGGGCGTCCTCCGCGCGATACAATCGCCTTGATCGAGGTATCGCGCGCGGCCGCCACCAAAGTGGCAGCGGCACCGGTGCTGGCGCCGAAGTATCCAAGCGAATATCTCGCGTAGTCGGCTTGCGAACGGAGCCATCGGGTAGCATCGACGAGGCGATGGCCGAGGAAATCGATGTCGAAAACGTTTTCACGATCCGCCGCTTCCTCCTCGCTGAGAAGGTCGAAGAGCAGAGTTCCGATCCCTGCTTTCTGTAAGGCCTTGGCGACATAAGTGTTACGCGGACTCAGTCTGCTACTGCCGCTCCCATGCGCGAACAGCACGATACCGATAGCGTCTTCCGGTACCGTCAGCGTGCCTTCGAGTCTGATTCCGTCGGAAGGAATCTGCACCTGCTCGATGCGATGTGGTCGCTTCATAAACCTAAACCTCGTGCGATTGGATCAGACTCCCGATGGACTGACGGTCTGATGATGCTTCTGCGCATCAGCCCACAGCTTCTTTAGATCCTTTGGAAGCTGGCTCATCACGTCCCATGCCTCGCCTTCCTGACCGGTTGGGCTGCTGAGCAACTTCTGCAGGCCTGCGAACACGGCCGACACCGCGCGCTCGGCTTCGTCGTCGTCGGCGAGGCCGGCCATCCGCTTCACCTCCCAGATGAACTGCTCTCCCTTTACGCGATGGACCTTGCGCTCAGGGAATTCGAGAGACATCCACATCATCTTGAGGCGCTTGGGTAATTGCGCCGCGACATGCGCGGCTTCCTGCGGAGTGAGGCGATCGCGCAATTCCTGGAAGACCGCGAACGCCAGTCCTTCGGCCCGCCGCAAATCACATCCGATTCGCTCCATCACAGCTTTGAAGAATGCTTGATCTTGCATGGTAATTTTCTCCGTCGACTGCTGTCGACTGCTCATGAATTTGGTAGAGCACGGCACGTGCCACTTACGAAAGCGTTTTTGTGGTCTCGGGATCCCTTTGGAAGCGGCTTTCCCGCAAGGCAACTCTGTCGCGAAATCGCTTTTAGCTGGCGCGATCGGAGTCAGTACGCGATCGCTGCTGGGAATGCTTAAGCCATGAGTATAGCCGCAGCGGAAGGCACTACCGTCCACGGCGAGTGGGCACACTAAATGCTGTTGAGTCGGCAGCAGAATGGAGTCCGTAAATGGAAATCAAACAAATCGGAAAACGTTGCCGGCTAGTCAGACCAATAAGAGATCGCAACGGTCGCGTGCATTTCGGAGAACAGCCGACCATTTTGCGCGAAGTCGACAATCTGGATCGTCAGATGCTCCTCGTTCAATTCGACGACGGAGCTAAGACCTTTGTGTTCTCGCACGAAGTCGCTCAATAGGAGGAGGGCCTTGATTATGAACGACGATATGATGGTCTCTCTCGAGAGACTCCAAACTCCAGAGGTCATGCTCCCGGCGCAATACTATGGCGCCGTAGCCGGCCCTCGCCGCGGCGATGGTGCACGCGACCTGGTGCTAGCCGTGCTCGAAGACGGCATCCGCACCTACGTCATCAACAGAATGGGAAAGACTGCCCGCCGGCGTCGGTTATTCGACGAGGTCAAGGCGTGGATCGACGCCCGCGGCGATTTGTCTCCATTTTCGTTCGAGACGATTTGCGAAACATTCGATATCGAGCCCGATGACCTGCGCCGAATGAGCAATCTTTCCCAAAGAAGATTTCGGCGCCATATGCGCACACCAAAGATATCGAGGATGCTAAAGGCTGCGTGACGCCGCGATAGACCTGCAAGATTGGTCCGCCTCATGCCTCCGCAATGGATGTGATGCGCGACAAACACGTGCGGCGTCTGCCAGTCGTCGCGCACGACGGCACATTGGCCGAAATGCTCTGCCTTGATGACCTCGCCTATGAAGCCGGGCGTCCGTTGCGCGGCGGTTTCAACTACCATATGCGCGAGCAAGTGGCCGATGTGTTCATGGCGATATGTCATGGACGGGTATCGGCTCGGCCACTAGCAAGGGCTTCATAGGATTTGACTGAGGCGTTACCTCGATCGAAAAGGATGCTCATCGCATTGTCTGCCATTCAAGCATGGGGAGAAAAATTATGCCGTTAGAGCAATTTACCGAAGCGTCCCGCGACGAGCATCGCCAATTACGAGATATGTTGCTCGGATTGATCGATGTATTCGAAAGCAGCAACAGAGAACGCGTTCGCCAGGGGATCGAAGAAATGGCAGCCCATGCAGCGCCTCACTTTCAATACAAGTAGGAGGCGTTGTATCCGGCCCTAGCCGAAGTACACGGTTCCAGTTATGTGGACACGCTCCTCGAGGAGCATGAGGAAGCGCTTGAGGCCGCGCGGCAATTGGCTGAACTGCTGAGCAAGAAGAACTCGATAACGAAGCGGCGGACTATGGCCTCCAACTGGTCCGTCAATTACTGCCGCACGTCAGCGATCGGGACGGCTTGGCCGTGATGGTAGAGGTGCTCGAACCGGAGGGCGTCGAGAAAATTCACAAGGCACAAACAGAAGCGAAGAAAGGACCGGTGAGTCTCGCTGAGCTAGCCAAGGGAACCAGGAGGACCACAGCGACAGTTTGGCGCTTGTCTCAGCAGGTCATCGGTTCGAATCCGACGGGTGGCTCCAGGGAATTTGCTTCGGTCGCCCGCAAGATGTCGTAAAACCTAACTCTTACGGCAACTCGTAGTGCCGGAGTAAGCTGTTGATCATCTAGCGCTATGGACGATCTTTCTCCAGCATCGAGGACCACTCCTCCTACCGCGACAGGAACCGTTACGCGAATTCGGGGATCGGTCGTCAACGTCGAGTTTCCAACAGGGCGGTTACCGGCAATAAATGATGCGCTGTTGATCGAATCGGAGGGTTCTGGTCAGCTTCTGGTTGAGGTTCAGGAACATTTGGACCGGCGGACGGTTCGCGGCGTTGCGATGGAAAACACGGCCGGTCTGCGTCGTGGTTCCAGGGCGGGGCAGACAGGTGGTCCGATTCGGGTGCCTGTCGGGGAGAAAGTGCTGGGGCGGCTGATCAACGTGCTCGGATCTCCCATCGATCGTCTGGGAGCCTTCCAACCCGATATTGAGCGCTGGCCGATTCATCGAGCATCGCCGTCTATCAGTCGTCAAGATCATACACGCGAGGTCTTTCATACCGGCATCAAAGTGATCGATCTGCTCGCTCCTCTGGCTCGCGGAGGCAAAGCGGGAATGTTCGGGGGCGCAGGCGTAGGCAAGACCGTGCTGATCATGGAACTGATTCGGACCACGGTCGAGAAGTACTCCGGCATTTCCGTGTTTGCCGGCGTCGGTGAGCGCTCGCGCGAGGGCCATGAACTTTTGGCGGAACTCAGCGCATCAGGGGTCCTCAAACGTACGGCGTTGATATTCGGACAGATGAATGAGCCTCCGGGCGCACGATGGCGCGTCGGAATGACGGCGCTTACTATCGCCGAGTACTTCCGCGACGTGATGCATCGCGACGTTCTGCTGCTGATGGATAACGTCTTTCGCTTCGTGCAGGCAGGCTCCGAGGTATCCGGCATGCTGGGGCGGCTCCCCTCGCGGGTTGGATATCAGCCTACGCTGGCGACTGAGATCGCCGAGTTGGAGGAACGAGTCGCATCGGTAGCAGGTGCATCGGTGACGGCCATTCAAGCGGTCTACGTTCCAGCTGACGATTTCACCGATCCCGCGGTGGTCGAGACCTTTCGTCATCTTGATTCGTCGGTCGTGTTGTCGCGCGATATGGCGGCCGAGGGACTTTATCCCGCGATCGATCCGCTCGGTTCGGTGTCGGTGCTACTGGATCCCCGGATCGTCGGCGTCGAGCACTATGCCGTCGCCGAGGGGGTGCGCCAAACAATCGCCCGCTACAAAGAGCTGCAGGAAATAATTTCGCTGCTCGGCGTCGAAGAATTGAGCGCCGAGGACCGGAAGACCGTGGCTCGGGCGAGGCGGCTGGAGCGCTTTCTCACCCAGCCCTTCATGGTCACCGAGCAGTTCACCGGAATTGCGGGAAAATCCGTCCCGGTCGAGGATACGATCAAGGGATGCCGTGCGGTATTGTCGGGAGAGGGAGACCAATGGGCGGAAAGCTCCTTCTATATGGTGGGAACTTTTGAGGATGCGCATCATAAGGAACTCGATAAAGCGGGGCGATGAACAATGAGGCTCGTCGTCACGACGCCGACCGCGATCGCCGTGGATGAAGATCCGGTGCGATACGTTAGCGGTGAGGACGCCAGCGGCTCGTTCGGAATCGAACCTCGCCATGCTGACTTGCTGACAACCTTGTCCCTCTGCGTCGTGCGATGGCGCGACCGGGATAACCTCGAGCGCTACGTCGCGGTGCGAGGTGGCGTGCTGCGAGTGCGGGGCGGAAACCTGGTCGAAATCGCAACGCGCGAGGCGGTGGTCGGTGAGGACCTCGCGCATCTGCGCCGGCAGGTCCTCTCTGCGATGAGGAACAATCTGGAGGCCGAGCAGTCCGCGCGATCAGGTGCGCTACGGCTCGAACACGCCGTGATTCGGCAGATTTATCGCTATCTGCGGCCCGCCGATCAGCCGATCAAGGCAAAGCCGCGAGAATAACGGTGGACGCCGGCGCGGGCATCACAATGGAAACCGACCACGAGCCCGGAATCGAGCAGCAGGACTTGGAGCAAGCCGTGGAACGCGCGCATCGCAGACGCGAGCATTGGCTGCAGACCGGCGAGTGGCCACTCGGACGCGCGCTTGCGATGATGGGGCGGTTCGGATGGAGCATCGTAGTTCCGATTTTGTTGGGGGCGTTCGTCGGACGATGGCTGGACCGCACCTTCCATACCGGCGTGATGTGGAGTGCGGCGCTGGTAATGGCAGGAGCGGCGTTCGGCTTCTGGGCGGTCTGGAAGGCGATGCATAGCGCATGATGGAACTCGTCGTATTGCAGCTGCTGGCCTTCGTCACGTTTGGCGCTCTTGTCGGATTCGTCTATTTCGCAGCGCTTGCATTGAACGTCCGCATGTATCTTGATTCCGGCGCTGCATGGTTAGCACTGCTTGCCCACGCGCTGCGCGTGCTTGCGATCGTCGCGGCGTTCGCTCTTTGTGCGTATTGTGGCGCGCCCGCATTAATATCGAGCGTCGTGGGATTTCATCTGATGCGGACCGTGACCATCAATCGGCACACGCCGGCGCTCGCGAGGAAGTGATGAATCATTCGCCGCTCGAAGCCGAGATTTTGTTCCATGTCGGATTCCTACCGATCACGCGACCTGTTGTGACGACTTGGGCATTGATGGCGGTGCTGACTATCGCGTGCTGGGTCGCGACGCGCTCATTCCGGGTCATCGTTGGAAGTGGGCAGGCGGTGTTCGAGTCGGTAGTCGTAGGAATCGAAGAACAGATTCAGGCGATAGTGGGCCGCGATGCGGGTCCCTTCCTGCCGCTACTTGGAACGCTATTTATCTTCCTTGTGTTGGCGAACCTCTCCGGAATCGTGCCAGGAGTCCAAGCCCCGACCGCTTCGCTGGAAACACCCGCGGCCCTGGCGGTGATCGTGTTCCTATCGGTGCATTTTTTCGGCATCCGAATTCAGGGACTCGGCGCTTACTTGAAGGGTTATTTGAAACCCAATCCAGCGCTGCTTCCGCTGAATATTCTCTCCGAGATCACGCGATCGTTCTCTCTGGCGATACGACTCTTCGGCAACATCATGAGTGACGATCTGGTGCTCGCGATCATCCTCGCGCTGGCCGGCTTGCTGGTGCCAGTACCGTTTATGGCGTTCGCTATTCTGATCGGGCTGGTGCAAGCCTACATCTTCAGTGTTTTGGCCGCTGTCTATATCGGGGGCGGCATCGGTGCAATTCCCAAGTGACGGAGGTTGGTTGATGACGGTTCAGATGCTGAGCATAATCGGGGCGGTGGTAGCCGTCACGGTCGGATCCATCATGCCGGCGCTCTCCGAGGGACGCGCGATCGTGGCCGCGATGGAAGGCATCGCGCGCCAGCCCGAGGCCGCGGGCTCCTTGTCGCGCACCTTGTTCGTGGGCCTCGCGATGATCGAAACGATGGCGATCTATTGCCTCGTGGTCGCGCTGTTACTGTTGTTCGCCAATCCGTTCGCGGTGAAATGAATTTCAGCGGATGGACATTCGCGTTACAGGCAGCGAATTTCCTCATCCTCATCTGGCTGCTGCAGCGCTTTCTATTCAAACCGGTTCAGGCGATTGTCGCTCGGCGCAAGGAAGAGATCTCGCATGCTCTCACGGAAGCCGCGGCAGAGAAGGAAGCCGCCGAGCGGCTGAAGCACGAGATCGACGCGACCAGGTCCGAAATCAGCGCCGAGCGGCAGAAGATGATTGACGAGGCGCGTGCGATGCTCTCCACCGAACGCCAAAAGATCATCGAAGAAGCGCGGCGCGAGGCGGAAAAGGTCCGCGACCAAGCGCTCAAGAGTCTCGACGAGGAGCGCATCGGTGCCGCCGAAAAGCTATACGAACGAACCGTCGAACTGGCAGCCAATCTCGCCGAGCGGTTGCTTCGCGAAGTCGCAGTGAGTTCCATCGAGCAACCATTTTTGGGACGCGTCATCGATTACCTTGAGCAGATGCCGGCGGAAGAGCGCGCCAAGCTTCTGCCGCGCAACGGCGCGAGCAATGTGTTGGTAACTACCGCGCATCTCCTCGGGGCCCGCGAGCAGTCGGACTGGCTCGAACAGTTTGCGAAACGACTCGGTACCAGTGTCGAACGTCACGTTCGATACTGATCCAACTCTTATCGCCGGCACCGTGCTCACCTTCCCGCATGCGATTGTAAACTTCAATTGGCGGGATAGTCTGGCGCTCGCCCTGAAGGAACTTCATGACAAAGAGCACGCTCGGTGAATCAGTCGGTGCTCGCCTGCTCAAGGCAAGCGGCGCGCTGAGCAGATTCAAAATCGAGCCTCGTCTCGATCGTATCGGTCGTGTCGAGCGAGTTGGCGATGACGTCGCTAGTGTTCGAGGGCTGCCCGACGCGCGGCTCGGCGAACTGCTGATGTTCGAGCGCTCCGACGGAGGCGAACCAGTCGCCGGCATCGTTTTGTCGCTTGATCCTGAGCTGATTGGATGTGCGATGCTGGGGCGGGCGGATGGTATCGGAGCCGGCAACCTCGTGCGCGGAACGGGAGAGGTCGCGAGGGTGCCGGTGGGCGAGAAGCTGCTCGGCCGCACTGTAAATGCGCTCGGACTTCCGCTTGATGGTGGCCCACTGATCAAAGCGGAACACGCTGAGCCGGTGGAAAGAGCGGCGCCGCCAATTGTCGACCGCGATTTTGTCAACACCGCACTCAACACCGGACTGCTGGTAATCGACGCGATGCTGCCGCTGGGGCGGGGCCAGCGCGAGCTGATCATCGGCGATCGCGCAAGTGGCAAGACAGCGATCGTCATCGACACGATCATCAATCAGCGCGACAGCAACGTAATCTGCGTTTACTGCGCGGTCGGACAGAAGACCTCGTCAGTGAGTCAGGTCATCGATGCGGTTGAGCGCTATGGCGCGCCGCAGCGCTGCATCTTCGTCTTTGCGCCGGCAAACGATCCTCCCGGGGTCCAATGGTTGGCGCCATACGCGGCGTGCACGATGGCGGAATATTTCTCGGACAGTGGCGGCGACGCACTACTGATTATCGACGATCTCAGTAAGCATGCCGTGATCTATAGGCAGCTGTCGCTACTGCTGCGCAATCCGCCGGCACGCGAGGCGTATCCGGGCGACATCTTCTATATCCACTCGCGGTTGCTTGAACGCGCAGCCAAACTAAGTCGCGAGCGTGGCGGTGGATCGCTCACCGCGCTGCCAATCGCGGCGACCCAGGAAGGAAATCTCTCCGCTTACATACCTACCAACCTCATTTCCATCACCGACGGACAAATCGTTCTTGATCCGCGTTTGTTCCACGAGGGTCAGAAGCCCGCCGTGAATGTCGGGAAGAGCGTGTCGCGCGTCGGTGGTAAAACCCAGTCGCCAGCCATGCGCAAGCTCTCCGAGACGCTAAGGTTGGAATACGCACAGTTCCTCGAGCTTGAGATCTTCACCCGGTTCGGCGGAATGCTAGAGGAGCGCACGCGCAATATCATCGAGCACGGCCGCCGCATCCGCGCGGTTCTGACTCAGCCGGAATATGAGCCGCTTTCCCTCGCCCATCAGGTGGCGCTGCTGGTGGCGATCGACGAGAAGATCATCGACAGGATGCCGCTTGACAGGATCACGGAATTCCGGAGCGCGATCGCTGAATGGCTTAAGACGCCGGGTAGTGAACTCGACCGTAGGATCAACTCCTCGGGGAATCTCGATGCAGACGATCGCGCGATGCTCATTGCCATGCTCACTGAAATCAGCGGACGGATCATTGCGCGGGCCGCTTCTGGCTGATGGCGCAGGAAAGAGAAATCGCTACACGGATCGTCTCGCTCGGCGACTTGCAGGAAATCGTCGGGGCGATTCGCGCGATCGCCGCATCGCAGATGCAACAAGCGATGCGCTCGCTGGAAGCCATTCGCCGGTATTCCGACACGATTCGTGAGGCGCTAGCCGATGCTGCGCAGATGCTGCCCTCCGACGGCTCCGCGCGCGTGGCGGCCGAAGTATCCAAATCAGGACTCATCGTATTTTGCGCGGAGCATGGACTTTGCGGAGGTTTTAATGAGCATCCGATACGCGTCGCGGAACAGATACTCGCCGATAACAGACAGCAGTTCGTCCTCATCGTGGTTGGATCGCGCGGCGCACAGATCAGCCGCGAGCGCGGGCTGACCCCGGACCTGCTGCTGCCGATGGCGACGCATAGTGCGGGAGTGACCAGTGCGGCGCGGCGCCTCGCGACGGAGGTCTATGGAATGTTGAACGACGGCCGCATCTCGGGCCTTGAGGTTGTTTACGCACAACACCCCAGCGGCGAAGCAATGCGCATCGAGCGTCATCGACTTCTGCCGCTCGAAGTTCCCGCCGGGGAACGTGAATCCACGCAGATGGCACCGTTGATCAACCTCCGTCCACGCCGTCTCTTCGATGACATCGTGGCGGAGTATTTCTTCGCAGCGCTGGAGAACGCCGCGATGCAGTCATTCTTCAGCGAGAACTCCACGCGCTTCCGCACCATGGAAGCGGCGCATCAAAACATTGAGAACAAGACCGAGGAACTCACGAAGCTCGCGCGCAGGCTCCGGCAGGAGGCGGTTACGACCGAGATTCTGGACTTGATCAACGGCGCCGAAGCGCTGTCACCTCGGTGAGCCTTATCTGCCGCAACTACTAGCGAGCATCCGGCCAAAGGCATAAGTCGCTACCGTTAGGATCTGCGGGTCCCCAAAGGACTGGAAGGCGGATGTCGTGATCACGGCTACCCACGGCCGCGCGGTTTGAGTCATCTCGTGCTCGGGAGCGTCGCGGAGCGAGCAGTGCGCGAGTCTCCCTGCCCAGTTCTGACATTGCACGCTACGGCATAGAGCTGCCAGCTTCGGCGCTTGTCTCTCATTCAGGATACTTATCGGTTTCTGCCAAGGTCGAGCGCAACGGGTTCTAGCAGGCTGCGGAGTGCGCCGGGATAAACCGGCGTGGAGTAGTGAATGAGAGAGTCACACAGCGAAGGAGTAGCGAACCACCCTGACCCCGAGTCATCCATCAGAGCCGCAAGGCAACCATCGAAGCGTTGACAGGGGCACATGCAGGGTGGGTATTACGCTGCGAAATAATCGCGACCCGAGTGCCAACGTCGTTCCGCATGGCGGAAGGCAACACCGACGGCTGCTTTATCGCAAGCAGTCGCAGGACTTCGCGCAGTCTGAGACCCAGGTATGCGTGGAAACTTCACACGCGAGAACCGGGAGAACCCCAACGACGCCCGTCGGGGAAGATGCGGCGGGCCGGTTGGAGAAGGCCTTGAGCCCGAAGTCCAACATGCACGTCGGAGGGGAGTCGGACGATCGTATAGTACCTGCGAAGTGTCTGAACAACGGTGAGCAAGCACCGCCGGAGGGTATGTAAAGGAAGCGAAGCGCCTACGCGACGAATTCCTCGCGCGCATTCGGGCGTCGGGGTTACCCGCGATGAACGGGTCACGTATCAGAGCTTCGTGAGCTCTATGTCAATCATTGTACCGTTCATGATCGCGACGCGTCGCTTCAGACATTCCTCGATACCCGGGCGAAACATCTCGATTCGTACTTCGGTGGCATGAAAGCGATCGAGATCGCACAGAGCGAGCCGATCGGCAGTTATATCGCCCATCGGAAGCGTGAGGGTGCATCGAACGGCAGCGGGAATCGGGAGACGCAGATTTTAGGACAGATGTTCCGGCTCGCGGCTGATGACGAGCATCGTGTGATCACACGTGGAATGGTGCCCCAGATAAGAAAGCTCGAAGAGCCGCCGCCGCGGCAGGGAATCGTTACCGAAAACCAGTTTGCTGAGATAGTTGACAAGCTGCCGACTTGGGCAGTGGCGCCAATCGAAGCGATAAACATCACCGGTTGGCGCGTCAATGCGGTTCTGAGCCGACGCAAGACAGATGTCGATCTCGAGGAGGGCTTTCTCATCCTGGATCGCGATTCGTCGAAGAATCGGATCGCCTACAAGTGGCCATTGGTCGGAGAAACTTGGCGAGCTCGTGCGGGCGCAGCTTAACCAGATCGCCCAAGACGAACTCAAATTGCGGCGTGTGATTCCTTGGTTGTTTCATCACGACGGCAAACCGATTGTGTACGAGACGTTGCGCAATAACTGGAGGCGTGCCGCCGCTGCGGCCGGTTATCCGGGAAAGCTGAGATGCATAACTTTCGGCGCACCGCCGCGACGCGCCTCGACTCCGGGAATTTCGCTCTCAGTCGCGATGACTCTGCTTGGCCACAAGACTGATATGATGTTTCGAAGGTACATTCAGCGTCATGACGAGCGACTGATCGAAGCAGCGACGACTTTGGCCGACCAGGGCCAAATCGAGTGCCGGGAGGAGGAGTCGTGACAGATACGTGCACAGGAGTCCCGAGTCTGGCATTGCAGAAGGCATAAACACTCAATAAGTTCAAGGACTTGGAGGGGTGGCCGAGCGGTTGAAGGCACCGGTCTTGAAAACCGGCAGGGATGAAAGTCTCTCGTGGGTTCAAATCCCACCCCCTCCGCCAACCCCCGTCGCATCAGATCTCAGAGACGGCCCGCTACCCAAATCACCCTACCGATGACATGGATGATGTCGGTGGCGATAACCGATGGTGGATAGGCGGCATTGTCGCAAATCACATTCAGAGTACCCTCGGGCCGGCGTTGCAAACGCCTCACCTCGAGATCGTTGTCGCGTCTCAAGACATACACACCATCGTGACGAAAGTGCGGCTCGCCGAGGTCCACCAAGAGTAGATCAGACTCCTCCAAAGTAGGAGTCATGGCATCGCCGAGGGCCTCGATCAGCAAAAGATTGCGCGGCTCAGTGTTTAGCCTCGCAAGCACCCACTCCTTTTTGAATGCGAGGTAATCCACTATCTGTTCGCTCCGTAAGGCGATTCCTCCAGTCCCCAATCTGGCGTCATACCGCGCTACGTATGCGAACTCTTCATTCTCAGCGGCGCGTCGCGATCCGCGCTGAGCGGGTGCGCTTTCGTGCCCCGTTGCGAGCCATTCGATCGACACTTTGGAGGCCTTAGCCAGCGCGACCAGATTGGCGACGCTCGGCTGTCCTCGGCCTGACAGCCATTTGTAAACAGCGTTGTCGGATACCCCGATGCGGCGCGCTAAGTCGGCAACCGATCCGCACTTTTGCAAAACTTGATCGAGGCGCGACTGTAAGGCCTTTACCTCGGCGTTGTCATCCATAGTAGTAGACTTCCCCTTGCAGCTATGCTATATCGCTGAATTAAGCATGAGGTCATGCAAGACGCAAGGCGGATCGTCGGACGACGCGATGCCCAGGCCTCGAGCATACCACTCATTTCACGAAATGCTATGTGAGCGGGAACCCATTGGCCATCAACGATTCGCACATGCCTTTTCCATTGGAGCCTACCTTCCATCTGCTTCTCGGTCCTTCGTGCGCCCCCTCCAACCTCCCAGCAGTCTGTCTCTCTACTTTAGTAAAAACACAAAGATATAGATAGGTTGAAATCAAAATTGGAGTCCGGCACATGCAATTAGTAACGCACGCCCGGAGAACTGCCGTTGATGCGGGTCGTTCAGTCAAATGCGTCTTTTGCCGCGATGCGATTCCCTTCACCGATCCGAGCCAGACCACGGCCGTATGCAGGCTTTGCGCGTCAGAGATAGAGGAATTCGGCTGGCGCACGGTTTATGATCGGGATCAAAAGATCGGCCAAATCCCCGCCAATCTCCGAACCGCGTACAAGCTATGAACGGCAGTGAAATGGTTCGTGCTGGGAGCGGACTCTTCTCCCGCACATACCTCACGGCAACGTCGCAGCGCCGCCGACTGGATCCAAATTTGCCCGTGGTAGAAAACATTGCGCGCGTGATCGGCGCCGGAGCCACCGCGCGTCTGATCTCTACTTTTGGCGGAGGCCGAGTCTATATCGCGCGTTATCCCGGCAGCGCGGACGCAGTCTCGCGCGTGATCGGCGATGAGGCGGCCGGACTGCTCGGGACGATTTTCGGCGGTGAACGCGTCTGGCTCCCCAATGACGCGGGCCATGTCACGCGACGGCGTATTTCGCTGATGCGGCGGCGCGGTTCGAGCGTGGCGCGAATAGCGCGTGATCTGCGCCTGAGTGAACGATATGTCTACAAAGTGTTGGCACGACTTCGCGATAGTGAAACTGGGCCGATCGCCGGGAGCGTGCGATGATGCCAACTACGCCGGCATATCCAGCGCTGTTCGTGCAGGCGGTCTCGCGGGTGCTGGCCAACGAAGGCGGCTATGCGATGCTCGCGAACGATCCGGGCGGCGCGACCAATTTCGGCATTTCACAACGCGATTACCCCACGCTCGACATCCGCACGCTCACGCGCAGCGATGCGATCGCGATCTACTTTCGCGATTTCTGGAACACCGGACGCTACCGCGAGCTGCCCGATCCGATCGCGGTCAAGCTGTTCGATCTCTCGGTCAATATGGGTCCTGCGCATGCGACGGGATGTCTCCAACGCGGGCTGCGCGCGTGCGGAACAAGCGTGACCGAGGACGGCGCACTGGGAAATGAGACCGTCGCGGCGGCGAAGTGCGCGGATAGTCACGCTCTGCTGGCCGCTGTTCGCTCGGAGGCCGCCGGATACTACCGCGCGATGGCCGACGCGAGGTCGGCGAAAGACGGCGAGAGGAATTTCCTCGAGGGTTGGCTGAATCGGGCTTACCAATGAAGGATGCGGTCAGTTTTGGAGAACCTGCGCCACGAACGCTCAGTGTCAACACTAGTAGAACCGCGTGTGACGGAACATCACAGCTAACAACTTTGGAGGACAGATCGATGGATACTCTCGTGACGCTCAATTTTGTCGGCTATGCAGCAGTGCTGGCCGGAGGGCTGGTGCTCGGGACCTTGTTCGGTCGCAGCATCGTATCGGACCTTGGAGGAATCGTTCATGCGCTCGAGTCCCGTGTGATTGCACTGGAAACCACGCTGCACATTACCCAATCCAGCGCCAGCGCGCCGACCGCCGACGCTATCAAGTCACACGCCGCAGCCACCGAGGAGCTTGCGGCCGCGATCGAAACGCATGCGACGGCGAAAGCGCCGGGGAACTGAAATGCTCCCGACCAGGAAGGTTATGCGACGCCGATGATCGGATTCATTCTTTCGCAGTACTGGAAGCCGATTGCACTCGCCGTCTTGATTGCCGCGGGGCTCGCTTACCGGACCGTGTTGATTCATCAACGCGATGAGGCACGAGACCAGGTCGCGCAACTCACCGCAGAGGCAACCGCGCTGCGCACCAGCAACCAGGCGTTGGGTGCCAGCATCGCTCAGCAGAACACGGCGGTGACCGAGCTCAAGGCGCGCGCCGATGCGGCGGTAAACACCATGGCGGCGAATGAAACCGCGGCAACACGCGCCGGCGCGACCACGCAAGAGCAGGCGCAGCAGCAAGCGCGCGCTTTGATCGCCGCATCGATTGATGCCAACGCGGGATGCCTGGGCGCCATCGATTGGGGCAACGCGCAAGCGGCGGAGTTGTCGTCATGGTGAAGAAGATCATTGTGACGACGGCGCTGATGGCGACGCTTGGTGGATGCGCGAGCGCGCCGCCGGCTCCAATTCTGACTCCGATCGAAGTCAAGGTGCCGGTCGCGACGCCGGTCTACTGCCAGGTAGCGAAAGTCGACAAGCCAGCGCTACCGATCGCTGCATTGAAGCCGGACTCCGCTCCCGACGACACCATCCGCGCGTATGCGGCGACGGTCGCCATTCTGAAAGGCGCTGTGCGCCAACGCGATTTGGCGATCGAAGGATGTGCACCACCGGAGACCCCGGAGGCCGCGCAGTCGAATGCGCCGACGCCGAGCCCGGGCGGGGGTTCGAAATGAGCGCGACGAATTTTCATAGCGAGGCGCGACACCGAGCGGAGTCGCGCCTGGGGCCGGCGGCGTTGGTGATTGCGCCGCCGGCCTCTCCCCTCGAAAGCTCAGTCGGTGCCGTGCGGATCGCGCGGAGCAGCATCTCCCATCGGACCCTCACCCGGGCGTCACGATTTTCGCGCAACCAAAGAGCGAAAATCGCGCCGCCCACCCTCTCCCAGTTTTGTAGGGGAGAGGGTGCAGAGGGAGGGGGAGGCGGAAGCAGAGCTGACCTCATCGATTGGGGTGGCGTGCGCGGCATCCTCACCAAGTTACGAGGCCTGCTTTCAGACATCGCAAACCTCGCGCCGATCTTCCGATCTCGCTTCGACTCCACTTCGTTCCGCCTCAGCGGCTTCGCGCTCTCCCGCGGAAAAACTCGGGAGAGAAAGGCGCCGCCGGCCTCTCTCCTCGAAGGTGAGTCTTTCGAATCGGAGAACCTTCGCGACTCATCGATCCACGTTCGGAGTTGGGTCCATTCGCCTCGTTGGAAATTGCGCGGGAAATTGTGCGGGATAGAAGCGAGGCAAAGCAAAGCCCGCCGCCCTGGTAACTCTCACCGGTTGGTAGCCGTCGTCCTCGCCGTTATGTTGTTGGCATTGCGTCCAGCTTTCGCGAGTTCCGCCGGTCGTAGGTGTGTACTCCATGCAATAGAGCGTCGTGTGACGTTGGCCAAAAACGTCGGTGAAGCTTATGTGGCCGTATATATACAAAAACCATGGAACAATTTTTCCGGTTCCAATGCGAACGGGGAGTTGCCCGCGCGCGGAAACCAGTTCCAACGCCGCGTAGGGCACTGCAACCGTCAATGGATGCGTTGGATCGGGAGCGACGCCGTCTGCCATGAGGTCTGCATCGGTCATTTCATCGAAGGAGTAGTTACTCGGAAGTGGTTTCGTATAGCCATAGGTAGTCGCGTTTATTTCGATGGCTTGTGCGGGAGTCTTGCCGGTGTTCACGATCGGCATGTAGAGCGCGGCATCGGCTTCGGGCGGAAACCTATGCGGCGGAGCGAGGCCGCCGGGATGCACGCAAGCGGGGCAATAGGTTACAATCGTTCCGATACTCAAGTAGGCACGCATACCTTCGCGCGCCACTTTCGATTGTTCATAGGAAGTCCACCAACCGCCAAAGGCGAGCAAAACCAAAAGACCGCTGAGGAGCGCGTGTGTCTTCTGCAGCGTACTCCAGTCCTTCCAGGATCGTCTTCTCATTGGCTTGGTGGCGGTCTGCTTGCGCTCGCAACTGAGGTCCCTCGTTGGTGCGATCTGATCGGTATGATGCTTCTTCGAGGCTTCGCGTCTGGTGCGCCTTGGTCCTTTTCTACCCATGGCCGAGGGTCCCTATGACTAGCGAATCGAAATCAATGCTAGCTTCTAGCAGGTCGGGTGCTCTTGGTCATAGCTATCGTGTTAACTATCAGTCATCACGTGCCGCTCGAAATGTCTCGTTTCCTATTGACGGCTGCCTCGGCGCGGCGGCCGCAAGAGCTATTGAGTTCGTCGCCCCTGCTTTAGTTCTCATGGCTGGTTCCCCTTCCACTTTAGGGGAAGGGGTTAGGGGTTAGGTCTGCGATGCTGCGACGCACTCCCACTCTCAGCCGTCTGGCACAGTTCGTGCCCGCAGCCATGGCACGAACTGCGCCATCTACCCTCTCTCGGGAGCGAGAGAGGGGACCTGAGAAAAGGTCTCTGGAAACTCGACCGGAGTTAGGTCCGTGATGCTGTGACTCTATTTCTATATGCATTTCCCATTAATCACTCGACTCGACTGATTAATGAATGAGGTACCGATGATTGAAAGTTCTGAATGACATTTTCACCGGTAAGGACAATCTCACTTACGACGCCGCGCGGGTAGTCGGCGTCTTGGGAGCATTTACCTACATCGTGTTTTGGTGCGTGCAGGTCGCGATGGCGCGGCAGTTTACGCCCACCGACGCCGACGCCTACGGGCGCGGACTTGCCGTGGTGCTGCTCGCCATGGCCGGCGCCTGCACCATCAAACGTAACACCGAACCGGAGCCCGCGGCCTGGGCCAGGGAACGCAATGACTTGGGAAGCGGTAGCGACATTCGCATCGGTTCTGGTGACGTTCGCCGGAATTAACCTCGCGGCCCTGCACGCGATGTTCGAGCGCCATCAGCGGCTGTCGAGCCGCGACGACGAACGCTGGTCGCAACTCGAGCGCGCGATCTACGAACTGCGCGTGCTGCTCCCGATCGAGTACGTGCGGCGCGAGGACTGGATCAGATTTTCCGCGACGCTGGACGCCAAGATGGACGGGTTGCGCGACGAGATGCGCGAGGAAATTGGACCGATAAAGGAAAAACTCTATGTCTGACGGAATGGATCTCGAACAGCGCCAGCGCGAGGAAGCGCGCTGGCGGATTTTGCGCGTGGTCGATGCGGGCCGTCCGATCGCCGTTTCCGAGCAGATCGTTTGGCGCGTGCTCACCGACCTCAAGATTACGCTCTCGCTCAATCAGTTGCGGCGCGAGCTCAGCTATCTGCATGACCTCGGGCTGCTCGAGCTCGAGGGCGAGGATTGCGACATCTGGTTCGCCAGGCTGACCGCGCAGGGCGTCGATGTGGTCGAGTATACGGTCAAGGCGCCCGCCGGGGTCGCGCGTCCGCGCAAGTACTGGTGATTTATGGCCGACGCGCTTGAACCAGAAGTAGTAAAACCCGCGGCGGAAGAGAACAAGCCGGTGCCTCTTACCAAAGAAGGAAAGCCATTTCGCGCGCGGGGCAAAGGCAAGATCGCTGCGCTTCCCGATGAAGTTCGCGCGGAGATGGATCGACGACTCTCCGATGAGACCAACAGCTACCGAATGGTCTCGGAGTGGCTCGAGGACGAACACGCGGCGCGCATCGGACCGACCTCGCTGCATTACCACAAGAAGCGCCTCGACCTGACGCTCCTGCCGGTCAAGTACGCGACCCAGGAGGCGCAGGACATCGTCGCGGCGACCGGCGGCGATAACGAGGAGATGAACCGCGCGCTCACGATGCTGGTGCAGACCAAGATCTACGAGATGCTGATTCAGATGAATACCGTGATCGAGGCCTTCGACCAGGCGCGCAACGCGAACCTGAGGTCGCGCAAGGTAATGAAGGCAGTTACGAAACACCGGAAAAAGAACTCCGGCGAAGCGGGTTCGGAAACTGCCGAAGAACTTTTGCCGCAAGGACCAACCAGGGCCGCGCTTGTGGCAGTAACTGCGCTGGTAAAAAACACCACGACCATCGGCCATCATGTGATCGAGACGGAAAAGTGGGGTTTGGACCGCGATCTCAAGCTGGCGCAGCAAATTCAGGTGGCAGAACAAAAAGTGTCAAAAGTCGCCCGTGAGGCGGGTATCTCTCCTGAAGTGGAACAGACGATCCGCGACGCGCTGATGGAGATCAAGGTATGAGGCGCGCGCGATGAAAGACGGGCTCGCGACGCTGCTTCCCTATCAGCGCAAATGGATTACCGATCGCGCCCAGGTCAAGGTCTGCGAAAAATCGCGCCGGGTCGGGATCACCTGGTGCGAGGCCGGCGATCGCGCGCTCGCCGCCGCCGCCAAGGACGGCATCGACACCTGGTATATCGGCTACAACAAGGACATGGCGCTGGAGTTCGTCGAGACCGCGGCCAACTGGGCGCGTGAATTCGATCGGGTCGCGCGCCGGATCGAGGAAATCGCGGTGGAGGACAAGGCGCGCGACATCCTCGCCTATCGCGTCCGCTTCGCCTCCGGCCACAAAATCGTCGCGCTCTCTTCGCGTCCATCCAACCTGCGCGGCAAGCAAGGTTGCGCGGTGATCGACGAGGCTGCGTTTCACGAAGACCTGCACGGACTGCTCAAGGCAGCGCTCGCGTTCACGATGTGGGGCGGAAGCGTGCGCGTCATCTCGACCCATAACGGCGCGGACAGCGCGTTCAACGAACTGGTGAGCGATATTCGTTCCGGCCGGCGGCCCTACTCGTTGCATCGCATCACGCTCGAGGAGGCGGTCGCACAGGGCCTATATAAGAAGATCGCGTCGCATCTGGGTCGCGAATGGTCGCCGGAGAACGAGGCGGCGTGGGTGCGCGAGGTCGAGGATTTTTACGGCGACAACGCCGACGAGGAACTGCATTGCATTCCGCGCGCGTCGACCGGCGCATTCCTTTCCTCGGTGCTGATCGAGGCGCGGATGGAAGCGGACGTGCCGGTCATCAGATGGGAGATGGAGCCGGAGTTCACGGAGCGCTCGGAAGAAATCCGCCGCGCCGAGACCGTGGCGTTTCTCGAGGACCATCTGGCGCCAGTGCTGGCCGGCCTCGATCCGAAGCTCGCGACCTGCTTCGGCGAGGACTTCGGGCGCCTGGGCGATCTCACCGTGATCTGGCCGATGCAGATCATGCGCGACCTGCATCGCCGCACGCCGTTCGTGGTCGAGTTGCGCAATATTCCGTTTCGCCAGCAGGAGCAGATCCTCTTCTATATAGCGGATCGGCTGCCGCGCTTTGTCGGCGGTGCGATGGACGCGCGCGGCAACGGGCAGTATCTGGCCGAGACCGCGCGGCAACGCTACGGCTCGCGCATCGCGCAGGTGATGCTATCGACCGAGTGGTATCGCGAGCAGATGCCGCGCTTCAAGGCTGCGTTCGAGGACGGCACCATCGCGATTCCGCGCGACGCCGACATCCTGCTCGACCATCGCGCGCTTGTCGTGGATCACGGTATCGCGCAAGTCGGCGAGCGGCGGATGCGCGGCAGCGATCGCAAGCAGCGCCACGGCGACAGCGCGATTGCGGCAGCGCTGGCCTGGTTCGCCTCGCGCCAGGATGTAGCGGAAATCGACTATCGGTCGGTATCGTGGCCGACGCCGCGCCGGCGCGATCCATGGGGACCTCCGCCGGATGAGGATTCGATTTTCGCGAACGATGGGCGGCCGAGGTTTGGGGAGGGCGCGTGGTGAGAAGACCTAACCCCCGGCCCCTTCCCTTTAGGGAAGGGGAGAAGAAAGGAAATGAGTCAAATGAAGATGATTTCTGAGTCTGCTCCGTTTTCTTTTGCCTGGTTCCCCTTCCCTAAAGGGAAGGGGTTAGGGGTTAGGTCTCTTAGAAGGGTTAAGGGTTAGGTCTCGTAGACAGGTTAGGGGTTAGGTCTCTGTACAAGAGTTAGGAGTCAGGTCCTTCCAATGAAAACCTTCTGGAAATGGAAATGCGAACAATGCGGGCATGAATTCACCCTCTCGACCGTGCGGATGCCCGATCCGTGCCATCGATGCGACGGCGAGTGGTTCCTGAAAGTAGGGGAATCCGACCATAAGGACGAAAAACCTACCAATTCCTGGTTTTGAGCGGATGTGTACCGGGGCTGTGCCTCAAAGGATATTGCCATGACACTTTATGATGCGTTCGGACGCGAGGTCGATGTCGAGCGGCTGCGCGAAGAGCAGGCCGCACCTACCATGAGCGGGGTGCGCAACATTTATTCGTCGATGCATCCGTCGGTCGGGCTTACGCCCGAGCGCCTGACCCAGATTTTGCGCGAGGCGGAATTCGGCGATCCATTTTTGTACCTCGAGCTCGCCGAAGAGATGGAAGAAAAGGATCTCCACTACCTCGCGGTTCTGGGCACGCGCAAGCAGACCGTCAGCGACCTCGACCTTGAGGTGCGGCCGGCCTCGAGCGCGAAGGACGATCTGCGCGCGGCCGAGATGGTGCGCGCGATGCTCACCAGCGAGAGCATCGATCTCGCGGCGGCGATGGTCGATATCCTCGATGCGATCGGAAAAGGCTTCTCCGCCACGGAGATCGTGTGGGACAGCTCGGAGCGCGAATGGTTTCCGCGGCGCCTCAAGTGGCGCGATCCGCGCTGGTTCATGTTCGATTGGATCTCCGGCGCAGAGCTGCTGGTACGCAGCCTGAAAGACACTGGCCCGCAGTTCGCGACCGACGGCGCGCCGGCGGCGCCCGGAGCGCATTTCAAGGGGAGCGGACTTTCGGGCGCGCTGCGCGGCGGTATCCAGCCGATGACCGAACCGCTGCTGCCGTACAAATTCATCGTGCACATCGCGCGCGCGAAGGCCGGGCTGCCGATACGCGGCGGCCTCGCGCGCGCCGCCGGATGGTCCTACCTCTTCAAGAACTACGTGCTGAAGGATTGGGTCACCTTTGCCGAGGTATATGGACAGCCGCTGCGAGTCGGGAAGTATGGCGCCGGCGCGACCGACCAGGACCGCGAGCGACTGCTACAAGCTGTAGCAAATATCGGCACCGATGCCGCCGCGATCATCCCGGAATCGATGATCATCGAATTCACCGAAGCGCGCCAGACCGGCAGCGTGGAACTGTATGAGGGTTTTTGCCAATACCTCGACGCGCAGATCAGCAAGGCGGTGCTGGGGCAGACGCTCAGCACCGAGATTCCGCAAGGTACGGGATCGCGCGCCGCTGCCCAGGTGCATGACAATGTGCGCCGCGACATCGTGAGCGCCGATGCCCGCCGGCTGGCCGCGACGCTCAATCGCGATCTGGTGAAACCGATCGTCGATCTGAATCTCGGGCCGCGCGAACATTATCCGCACGTCGTGCTCGGGATCGCCGACGACTCCGATGCGAGCGAGTTCGTCGACATCATCAGCAAGCTGGCGGACCACGGCGTGCGCATCGGGCAGAAGGCGGTGCTGGAGCGACTGGGAATCGCGGAGCCGCAGCCGGGCGAGCCATTGCTGCATCCGAGCCGCGTCGTTCCCTTGCAATGATCGCCTAGCGCCGGCGGCGTCCCAGCACATCCTTCACGCGTCGATTGAAGGCGCGGCGGCGATGCTTGAAGTTGAGCGCGATCGAATCATAGAGCATGCGGCGGACCCAGAACGGCGCGCCGGGATCGGGCAGCGCGGCCGGCGTCGCGGCAACGCGGCGAAAGCGGAACACCTGGATGCCGTTCCACCACGTCGGATGATGATTGCGGGGCGTGCGCAGATCGATCACCAGCTCGAAGCCGGGCACCATGCGCGCGAAGAGCGCGTCGGCGGCGCGCGCCTCGCGCTTGTTGGTGTCATCTATAATGATGACGGCGTCGTCGGCGAAGGAGGGGAGGGCATACTGCAAGCCCTCGAACTGATCGGCGAAGCTGTGGCCGCCGTCATAGAAGTAGGCGCCGATGCGCGCGGGACGCCATGGCGCGGCGCGCAGAAAATCGCGCGAGGCGATGTTGGAAAACGCGACCTGGCCGCGCGCGTGGCGCTCGAGGTTGGCCTTGAGGATGTCCTCGGTGCCGTCGAACTTCGAAAAATTATCGCATGCGAAAATTTTCGCGGTGGAATTATCGCGCGCGGCGCCCACGATGCTCGCGCCCTTGTAGCATCCCACCTCGACGTAGACCTCGCCGGGCGCGAGATGCGCGACCGCGAGGTTGAGCATCAGCAGCTTGTTCTCGGTCGCCATCCCCGGAACCTCAGCGAGGATGTCGGCGAGGCGCCGATCATTCGGATGACGCGCGGCGGCGAGCTTCCTGCGATGATCGAAGTCGGACCAGTTGCGCCGGCAATCGGCGATGAAGGCATCGAAATGCAAAGTGAAAGCATTGTCGATGCGAGCCGCGAACGTCCGCAAGTGCCCAGCCCTCACTGTAGTCTCTCCCTGAGGGGGAGAGCTAAAGGAAGGCGGCCATCTTTCCTAGCAGGCTGTTGAAAAAGGATTTTCACAGCCTGCTTCCCTCACTGTAGTCTCTCCCGGAGGGAGGGAGCTAAAGGAAGGCGGCCATCTTTGCTAGGGTTCGACGGCGAACCACCATGAGAAGTTCTGTCCCGAGGCGGTAATCTTCACGCTGTAGGTCGCGCCGGGGACCAGCGGCTCCTTCGGCACCATCACGATCGCCGCGAAATGCGCGAGCTGACTCTTCACGCGCTGGGCCGCGACCGGATCGGCGCTCTTATAGGATGACGCATCGAAGGCGCAGGCTGCGACGGCGGTGCCGTTGCGCGAGAGCGAGTACGCCTCGAGGCCCGCGGGCGCGGACCCGCCAATTTGTAGGGTTATCGGCATTCCGGTAGGCGTATGATATCCGCACGTAGCCAGCGGGTCCGGCCATTCCGATTCCTCGGCGCTGAAGGTGCCGTTGTGAATGGTCGAGGCATCCGGCGGATACATCACCGGCGCGGTCGCGTCGGGCTCAGCCTCGATGCCGCTTTGGATGTTGAGCGCGGCGGCGCAAATCCCCTTCTCGCAAAACTGCCCGTATCCGACCTGGCGCAGCGCGGGGTTGAGCATCCACATGCGGTGAAACGGGCCGGTGATCCAGTTGTCGATCGCCCATGGCGAATCGGGCGTTTCAGGCGGATCGCTGTATACCGCGTCAACGTCGCTCAGCGAGCCGGCCGTCTTTCCTTCTGTGGTGAAGTAGGGCCGCGCGGGATCCTCCTCATGAATCGAGGAGTTTACCTTGCCCGCGCGAATCATGTCGGCCTGATTCGCGACCAGGTAGCGCGCGTGCTTCGCGTCGCCGCTCGAGAGCGCGCCCGCCTCGCTCACCGGCGCCAGTCCCGCACTTTGCCGATATTGATTGAGCTTGCCCAGCCAGTTGTCGCTCACCTCGGGGACGGCCGGACGCGGCGTGCGATGCGGAATCAAACTTTCCCAAAAGGACTTCGGCACGATGTACGAAACAACGATCGAGACCAGCAGCAGGATGGTGACGATGCCTTCCACGCGCATCCGGCGTTGCAACGTATTGCGTAGCGCATCGATGGAGCCTTCGGGCATCAGGAAAGTGAAATGCAGGCTGCCGAACTGGACGTCGTTGGCGCTGGACAGCGGATAGTCGACCTTCGGCGCGATGCGTTTGCCGTTGACGAAGGTGCCTCTTTCGGAGCCGAGGTCCTTGAGCATATAGCTCGCGTGGCGTTTGGTGATCGTCGCATGACGGCCCGAAACGGTGGGGTCGAGCAGGACGAAATCGGCCATGCCATCGCTACCGATGAGCACCTGTTTATGCAGGATGCGATGCTCGCGACTCGGCTGCCCCGGCAGCGAGACCAGCCGCGGGACCTGAGCCATCAAGCCCGCAATCGGAATTTGTTCAGCAGCAGCCCCCATTTGCCCCTCCCGCTCTCATCTACAAAATGTACAGATTTGCGTCATCGATGCAACGGGGGCGATTCTTGCTCGCGATCAGCCCGTGGAAGGCGCTCTCTTTTCTGTCATCCCGAGCGAGGCTGCCGAGTCGCCAAGCGAGCCCAATGCTCGGGAGCAGACCGCAAATCATTTGCGCAAAAACGTTGGTGCGAGGTAACGGCGGCTGCCTAATGTCCTGCCGAGTGCCAAGAATGGGTACGGAGCGAGGGCTTGAACCCAACTCACCGATTAACAGTCTGGGCTGCACCGGAATTGAGCCACGGCCCGGTATTTTTCAAAGCCATCGTTCTATCTGCTTCAAAATCTCTATGTGATCGTCCGTCCTTAACGGCGCCTGAGTAAAATACTTGTTGTCTTCAAAAGGCGTGCCCACGCGCCGTTCAAGAGAGAAGGCACTAGCATAACGATCCGGCTTTGTGCCGTCGAAGTTCAGCGAAAATCCTGAGGGTTCAAAATCTGGGTATTTGTGGAACCCGTAGTGGCGAAGCAACGCGCCTACAGCAGTGCCAAATTGTTGAAGACCAACTAGCCGTTGGAGCAACGTCTTGTCCAGGATCACTTCTAATTGACTGAAATAGTTCGTTGGCATCGTCGGCGTGAGATCTAACTGATGCTTGCGTGTCATCCAATCACTTACAGATTTTAAGAAGAAATCGGCATCGTCGGTAGAGGTCCTTGTCCATGCGGTCACTACAGTCGCGAACGTGCCGAAATAAGTGACCGACATTCCCTCGATGGGAATATCTTCGTCGCCTTTACGAACCTTGCCGAAAATAAAATTCGAAGGAACGCCGTTCGTAATATCTTGCGGCGTGGGTACCTGTTTAAAGTGATATTGTTCTTGTATTTCCTCGACGAGAGTGTGCCCCGAGAACGGGTCAAAGATACGTGGTCTTAATGTACGCATGGACTGCGCACGCATCACGGATGAAATTTTCATACTCTTATACCGCGACGTCCGCCGCTCTCAAGTGATCGACGATTTCGATCCCACTGGGCCACTATCGGATCGTCCCAATCTTGTTTTCCAAGAGACTCATTCTCATTTCTGGCAAGAAAGAATCCGAGGGGAATCTCTACAAGAGGCGTGGCGCCGCCGACGGGCTCTTCGTGAAATGATTTCCGCTCATCCAGCGGCATTTCAGCCGTTAAATCTGAGATTTGCGTAACGGATAGCTCGTCGAGGTCAACTAGCATCCCAAGTAATAAATCACAGATCGTGTCTAGCGTTAGATTACTAGGACTACCAAGCCATCGGTTTACCTGCTCGGGACGATGGCCAATTCGTTCCGCTAGTTCCTTTTGAGTTAGCCCTAGTCTCCGCTCTTGCTCGATAAAGGTCTTGCGGAGAAATCGTTGAAACATATTTCGAAATCGACGACGATAAAAAGCTAGGGTTCTCTTAGAAATGGGTCCACTTGTAAGTTCAGACAAGATTGACGTTTGTAAGGTAGGCATCGATATCGTCTCCTTGTGTAACTGGGTCGCGGGCGCCGAACAGACGAGCCCATTCGCCTTTGCAGGCATCTTTGATGGCTTCGTAGTCCTGCCAGAATAGTCTCCATCGGCTGACCGGGCCGATTAGCGCGATGAAGACATTCCGGTCCGCAAAGCGACCAAAAAAGCGCAGCTGAGGTTTGGTATCCCATATTCGGAGTTCCCACACTTCATCGTCGTCATCTTCCAACCGCGCCATGAAGCAGAATTGATGATCAAGCTGTAACGCAACATCAAAACTTTTGCCCAAAACAAAATCGTCAAAATCCGCTTCGGTCTCTGGTGCCAAGTGCTTATCGCTGTGCACAAACTGATAAATCGCGGGAGCAACGTAAAGTGAACGACGGACTGATTGAGGTATGCGCGAATCACGGAATTCTCGGCTTGCCTGTATCGGATACAATCGCTGTTCGTTACAGAGCCCTTCTATTTCATCGTAGATTGTCATATAAGTCAATCGATAGGCGATTTTCACACCCTCGAAGGCATATATATGGTCGCGCTCGTGGACGAACAGGAAGTTACCCCTCCAAGTCAAGCGATCAAAACCCTTCTGGACTGAATTTAGCAAAGGAAGCGGCAGGTCCAATGCTATTCATCGGGCGCTGCCGCAATCGAACAATGAAGTCGGGCATCGATGCCCGACTTCATCGGCCATCGCTACGGCGCGGGCCGTTTGCGGACGCCTTCCGATCCTCGCAAGATAGCCGACGAAACACACTTCGTCGGACAAGGAGGCACGCAGCGAAATTATGGGCGCCCATCGATTCGGTCCCGACCATCCTTCGGAAACCTATGTTCCTCACGCGCTCGCGGAGCAGACCATCGACACCGGCGAGGTTGCGATCAACTACGCGGTCGCGGGGACGCCGGACAAGCCCGCGCTGCTGCTGATCCCCGGCCAAACCGAATCGTGGTGGGGATACGAGGCCGCGATGGATTTGCTCAAGGAGCATTTCCAGGCCTTCGCGGTTGACCTGCGCGGGCAGGGAAGATCAAGCAGGACGCCGGGGCGCTACACGCTGGATAACTTCGGCGCCGACCTGGTGCGCTTCATCGCGCTTGCGATCAAGCGCCCGGTGATCGTGAGCGGACTCTCGTCGGGCGGCGTGATCGCGGCATGGCTCTCCGCCTATGCGATGCCGGGCACCATCCGCGCCGCGCACTACGAAGACCCGCCGCTATTCTCGTCGCAAGTCAGCCCCTCATGCGGCCAGTCGATTCGCCAGGCCATCGGACCGATCTTTTTTCTGATGAGCAAATATCTCGGCGATCAATGGAGCGTGGGAGATTGGAGCGGGATGCTCGCGGCCGCCAAAACCGAGCTGCCCGGATGGCTCGCGGGCGTGACGCTAGCGATGTTAGGTGCGGAGGGCGAAATTCCTCAGCGCATGAAGGAATACGATCCGGAATGGGGGCGCGCGTTTTGGGAAGGTTCCGTCTATGCGAGCTGCGATCACGCGCGGATGCTGGCGCGGGTCAAATGTCCGGTGCTGTATACGCATCATTTTCGCCACGTCGATGAGAAGGAAGGGTACTTGCTCGGCGCTGCTTCGGACTTGCAAGCGAAGCGCATATGCGAATTGGTGTCGGGCGCCGGCCAAACGATCGATTACCGATCATTCCCGCGCACGCCTCATTCGATGCATGGCGAGGATCCGAAGCTGTTCGCGCAATTGCTCATCGAGTTCGCGTCGAAGTTGAAGGCTTAGCGATGTGAGGCGCAGTCCCGGCGATATTTGCGTACAACTTCCAAACCTTGCACAATGAGCGGCGATGGGAATTACATTCATATCGGCGAAGATTTCGAATCCGCGCAGAACCTCGCGCGTTGAAGAGATCGAATTTCTCATCGATACCGGCGCCATCTACAGCGTGATTCCTTCTACCATCGCGCGGAAGCTCGGACTTGCAAAGCTCGATCGCGAGCAGTTTACGCTGGCCGACGGGACCCATCGTGCCTATGACATCAGCGAAGCGTTTTTCGAAGTAGGCGATCGGCGTGGCACCTCGAAAGTCGTGTTCGGTCCACCTGATGTGACGCCATTGCTCGGCGCGCTGACCCTCGAAAGCCTCGGGCTAATGGTAAATCCCATCACGCGCGAGGTTTCCTCGATGCGACTTTTCCTCGCGTCCTCGCGGCGTCAGAAGCGCCCGAAAAAATAATTTCGTAATGAAAATTCGCGATACGGAAATTCAGGTGATGAAGTCGGGCATTTGAATTGATGCCCGACCTCATCATGTTCCCCTCACTGTAATCTCTCCCGGAGGGAGAGAACTAAAGGAAGGCGGCCGTCTTTCCTAGGGGACGCTCGCGGCCAGCTTGCCGTCCGCGCCATAAATAAACAGCCCCGCGCGATTTTGCTGATCCAGCGATAACGCCGCATGCGTGATGCCGCCGCCGAGCAGCGCGATGCCGGCGGTCCCGCCTTGCGTTACGCTCAATCCGATGCGCGGCTGCGTTCCATCGGACAGACGCAAGGTGGAATCTCCTCCCTCGGTGGCCTCGATGGACGCGCGCGGTGCACCTTTATCATCGACCAGCGCGATGTTGGAGACGCCGTTGTCATTCACCGCCATGCCCATTCGCGGGGCGCCCTTGTCATCGAAGAGGCGCATCCGCGCGACGCCGCGCGAGAGGCTCACCTCGGCGCGCGTCTTGCCGTCCGAATCGTATAGGCCCAGTGCGGGAGCGCCCTCGTGCGCGACGCCGATGCCCGCGCGCAGCTTGCCGGTATCGTCGAGCAGGCGCAGTTCCGCGACGCCGCGCGGGGTGACATCGAGCATCGCGCGGGTGGTGCCGTCGCTATCGACCAGAGTGAATCGATGCGCGGTGACATCCTTCGCGATCGAGGCCGCCCCGAGTGGCGGCACCGCGCCGGGCCAGAAATGCTCCGCGGCCGCGCCGCCGACCAGGGAGAAAACCGCAGTCACGATGATGAGCGAGAATCGTTCGGTCCAGGACATGATCAGGAAATCTCCTTCGCCCCCGCTATGAAGTTGTTCCCCAAAAATCTAGCAAGCGCGATGCGCGCCGCAAACCGCCCAACCGCGATGAGGTCGACGCTAAATGTTATTTGGGTTACATCGAGCGGAGTTTAGATGGGTGAAGAAGCGTCAAAAGTCTCGAACGCTGGCGGCCTTTGCAATCGTCCGACCGGGTAGCGCTCGCCTCGCACGAGGTCGGCCAAACCATAAACCTCCCCCAAACATCATGAGGTAGGGAAAATCGACGGCGCAATCGGATGGCGCATAAAAATCGACCCTACAATCCGCCCTACCAAATGATTCCCCACTGACCGGATGTTCAGCAGAGGCCGACTTTTAGGCACTTTCCCCTTCTCTCCGTAGCACAACTCGTGGCTGAATTAGTTCATCCTTATTGAATCCATAAAATCGCGGCACAATGCGCGGCGATGAACGATTCTTCTCATACTCGCGCCGGCGGCGAGCGGAGCGTTAGCCCACGCAAGTATGTTGGGTTGGGCCGCATCGAGACCGCCGGCGCGCCAGCCTTCGGGGTCGAGAGCGACGACCTCGCGCCGCCGGAGTGGATCCAGCTCATCCCGGCCGGCAGCTTTCATGGACGCGATGGCCGCGGGCCTTACGTGCTGGCCGACCCATCGGCGGTCATCGCAGCGACCAACGCATTGCGGATGAAGGCCGGGATCGCGATCGACTACGACCATGCGACCGACTTCGGCGCACCGCAAGGAAATCCGGCGCCGGCCGCCGGATGGATCACGGAATTTGCCATTCGCAGCGGCGCCATCTGGGGCCGCGTCGAATGGACCGAGCGGGCCGCGAGCGCCATCCGCGCGCACGAGTATCGCTACATCTCGCCGGTTTTCCAGTATGCGCCGAGCGACGGCACTATCACGCGCCTGCTGCGCGCCGGGCTTACCAACAATCCGAATCTTTATCTGACCGCGATCTCGGCGGCCGGAGACGAGGAAAGCAACATGGATGAATTTTTGAAGAAGCTTCGCGAGATGCTCGGGCTTCCCGCCGATGCGTCGACTGACGACATCCTGGAACGGCTGGGAAACGCAGCCGGTGACTACGATGCCGCGGCCGCACATCGGTCGGGAAACTTCGATCCCGCGCGCTATGTCGCCGTCGCGGAATTCCAGCAGGCGCTCAGCGAACTCAACACGCTCAAGATGGAGCGCGCGCGCGAGAAGGCTGAGCATGCGGTCGACGCGGCGATTCGCTCGGGCAAGCTGGTGCCGGCTCATCGCGAATGGGCGATCTCCTACTGCGCGGCCGATCCGAAGGGCTTCGCCGGCTTTGCCGCGCGTCAGCCGGTGGTGCTGCCGGGCGAGCTGAACCTGGGCGGCGATCCTCGCGCCGCGCTGTCGCGATCGCAGGTGGGCGCGATGCTGAGTGGGACCGAGATCGCGATCTGCAGTCTGCTCGGCGTCACGCCGAATGACTTCGTGAAGCGCAAGAGCGGCGGCGCCGATTTTTTGCGCCTCAACAAGGACCAGGCGGATCCCAATCTCTAACTCCAATCGAAGCGGCAAGGTGAAGAAATGGCGGCACTGACAAATTCTCGAAATACGCCTGAGATGGCCGACGGCGGACGCATCCGCGTCCTCAACGTCGAAGCGAACACGACGATCTTCCTGGGCAGCATGGTCGCGATTAACACGAACGGCAACGCGGTTCCCGCCTCGGCGACGACCACCACGGCCAATGCGCTGAAGGTGATCGGACGTGCGGAATACGTCGTCAATGGCATCCCGGCGCAGAACGCGGTGAACAATCCCGGCGCAGCGGGCGCGATTCAGATCGCGGTGCGCAAGGGCGTCTTCATGTATGCGCAGGACAACTCGATCAGCGCGCCGTCGGTCGCCAGCCCATGCTTCGCGCTCGATGACAACAACGTTACGGCCACCGATCGCGCCTCGGGAGCATCGGTGCAGCAGTACCCGGTCGCCGGCGAAGTGGTCGCGATCGACGCGTCGGGCGAGGTGTGGGTGAATTTCTGGAATCAGGCGACCGCCACCGCATAGGTCTCGAACGATCAAGGAGTTAGAACCAAGATGGAAGTATCTGCGCAAAATCTATCCGCACTGTTCACCGGCTTCAACGTCGTCTTTCAGCGCGGCTTCGAAAAGCCGCCGTCATACTACGAATCGATTTGCTCGATCGTGCGGTCAGCCAGCCGTGTTAGCACTTATCCATGGCTGGGACGCACCACCAAGTTTCGCGAATGGCTCGGCGATCGCGTCATCCAGGCGCTCGAGGCGCACTCCTATACCATCGCGAACCGCAACTTCGAAGATACGATATCGATCGATCGCAACGACATCGAAGATGACACCTATGGCGTCTACGAGCCGATCATCGAACAGCTCGGATGGGACACCAAGGTTCATCCCGACATGCTGCTCTTCCAGATGATCAAGAACTCGGTGACGACTCCTTCCAGCGTCGTCGGCTATGATGGCCAGCCCTTCTTTTCCTCCACTCATCCGGTAGGTCCCCTGGGACGTCCGGATGCTGATACGACCGCATCGAACATCAACAGCTCGGGAACCGATCCTTATTGGTTCATTATCGACGCGTCGCGCGCCATTCGTCCTTTCATCTTCCAGCTTCGGCGCGAGTATGCGGTAACGCGGATGAGTTCGGTCACCGATGAGGCGGTCTTCAATCGGCGCGAGTTTCGTTACGGCGTCGATGGCCGCGCTAACACCGGAGTAGGTCTGTGGCAGCTTGCATATGCGAGCAACCAGGACTTATCGAATCCGGCTAACTACGGAGCGGCACGAACTGCGATGCGTTCGCTTAAGACCGACGCCGCGATGCCGTTCGGCACGCTATCGAGCGGCAAAGGCGTCTACCTCCTGGTGCCGCCCGCGCTCGAAGAAGTAGGACGTCAGCTCCTCAACTCCGAATTCACCGCGGGTACCGGCGCCAGCTCCGGCGTCTCGACCACCAACATCTGGCGCAACAGCGCGGACCTGATCGTAAGCGAATATCTGGCCTAAGGAACGGCTGCCATGAGTTACGCGACGCCGCAGGACATCATCAATCGCTACCCGAATAGGGATCTGGTGCAGCTCACCAATGAGGATCCTACCGTTACGACGGTCAATACTACCGTGCTGCAACAAGCGCTTGATGACGCTTCGGCCGAGATTGATGGATACCTAAGCGGTCGCTTTGCCTTGCCTCTGACTGACGTACCCGAGGTGCTCAATCGGCTCGCATGCGACGTAGCGATCTATCGCCTTCAGTCGCTGCGGCCTATCCACGACCTCGCGGATGCGCGGCGTCGCTATGGCGATGCGATCGCGATGCTGACCCGAGTCGCCAACGGCGAGATGAGTCTAGGTGTAGGCGCCGACGGTCATGAGACCGCGATCGGGCAAGGTGTCGAACAGGCGGCCGAACCAAACCGTGTCTTCAGCCGCAAGCGCATGAGAGGGTTCTAGGGTCATGGGAGTTGTTCTCGACGCGCCATGGGTAGGCCAGCAGTTCTCGCCGCCCACACCTATCGACATCGCCACCATCGAAATGGCGATCGTGGCGCGGCTTCAATCGATGGTGACGTCGATCGAGATCGTTCACTTCCCGGACAATCCCCGGAACTACCGTTTAACGCATAGAATCGGCGCGGCGCTGGTCGTATATCGCGGCTCCGACTACGGACCGGTGCTGGACACCGGGTCGATCATCCAGGAACGCAAAATGGAGTTCGACATCACCGTGCTCGTTCGCGACCTGGGATGGGCGGTAGGTGGACCTCCGGGAGCGACCTCCCCCGGAGCGTATGCCATCCTGGAAGCGATCCGCGCCGCGCTGACCGGATACCGGGTGCCCGGCGCTCGCAAGACCTACATGGTGCGCGAGAAGTTTGTGGAGCGCGACACTCAGGGCGGCGTGTGGATCTACCTGCTTACGATTGCGCTTTCGACGATGGCGGTACAGCCCTCGACTCCGGATAACTTCCCGCTCTTCATCAAAGGCGTGGCTCTGGAAGCCAACGGCGAAAGTACTGTCACTGTCGGTCCGACGGAGTTCACCTTTAATTCGCAGGATCAGGTTCAACTTCCCGAGGGAAACATCATAACAGTCGCGGTCAGCACACTTAGCGGGTCAGCTTTCATAGCAGGGACAGACTTCACCCTCGATCCGGTAAATGGAATTGTAACGCGCACAGCATCGGGCGGAATTGCCGCCGGCGCCTCAGTCACCATCGCATGGAGCTATGCAGATGAGGCGGTAGCTTCGGCAGGCGAGACCGCGCCAATCGCATAACGGTCGTAGCCCTAGCAGGAATCAAATCAAGTTCGAAACGGTGAAACAATGCCAGTAAGCTTCTTACATGGAATCGAAGTAATCGAGGTAGATAGCGGACCGGTTCCGGTCACGGTAGTCAAGACCGCAGTCATCGGTTTGGTCGGTGCCGCGCCTATCTGGGCTGTTGAGGCTCCCGCGACCGCGCCTGCAGTCAACGCACCGACCCTGGTGTCATCGGCGCTCGATGCGGCGAACTTCGGTCCTATCGTGCAAGGCTATACGATCCCCTACGCGCTTGCGGCGATCCAGGATCAAGGCGCGGGACAGGCGATCGTCGTCAACGTGTTTGATCCGACGCGGCACTACACCTCGGTCGCTGCCTTGGCCTCGACCTTCAATGCTCAAGGCGCGATCAACTTGGGGCATATGGGCGTATCGAATGTAGTTGTAACGACCGATCCGGCCGGAACCACCTACGTCGCCAACACTGACTACACGCTCGATCCCGTAAATGGAGTGGTGACTCTAATTCCTACTTCGTCCGGCGGCCACATCGCGCCCGGAGCGACGGTACTGGTGTCGTTCAACTATGCCGATCCTACCAAGGTTCAGGACTCCGACATCATCGGCGCGGTTACCGGTGGCGTCTACACTGGCATTCAGGCGTTGCTGACCACCTACGGCACCAAGGGCTTCTTTTCGAAAATTCTCATCGCTCCTGGTTATTCGCATAACGCAGATGTCGCAACAGCGGAAGTTACCCTTGCCAATGCAATTCGGGCAGTCGCTCTAATCGATTCGCCTCCTTCGACGGTGGTCGCGACGGCTGTCAGCAATCGCGGTGTGACCGGCAATGCCTTTAGCACCTCAAGCAAGCGCGCTATCCTTTGCTATCCGCAAGAGACCTTCTATGACACCGGGATAGTTCCGACTGGCGTAATGCTGAGCACGACCGGCGCGCCAGTCACGGCCCAGTCCAACGCCATAGCTGTCGGTCCTTACTCTTCGTGGGTAGCCGGCGCGATCGCGGCTCAAGACCTCGCCAACGGCTACTGGTGGTCACCCTCCAATGTCGAGGTTGAAGGTATCCTGGGTCCCGACGTGCAGCTCTACTCGTCAGCCGTCGATGCCAACTCCGACGTGAATAATTTGAATTCCAACGGCATACTCACGGTGTTCAATGCGTTCGGTACGGGCCTGCGCGTATGGGGAAACCGCTCATCGGCCTATCCCAGCAGCACTGCTCCGGATAATTTTATCAGCGTCAGGCGCACGATGGACATAATCGAGGAGTCGGTCGAGCTCGCGATGCTGCAGTTCATCGACCAACCTATTTCCAACGCGCTAATCACCGCGATCGTAGCATCGGTCAATGCGTTTCTGCGAACCTTAATCCAGCGCGGCGCTTTGGTAGCGGGCAGCGCAAGCTATGATCCGACGGAAAATCCTCCGTCGCAGATCTCAGCCGGCCAACTTGTATTCGACATCGATGTGATGCCACCGCCGCCCGCCGAACGTCTGACCTTCCAGACCTTCATCGACGTGTCGCTTCTGCAGCAGCTCGGCCAAACTAGCGCCCTCACTACCTCTGCGTCAGCTACCGCATAACATGGTCGAAGAACTCTTCGAGGTAATAGAATGAATATCCAGATCAATTCGCTCGCCAACGCCAATATCTATATCGATGGCGTCGGCTTGCTCGGACGGGCGGAAGAGGTCGAGGTCCCGCAGCCGCGACATAAGATGATCGAGTACAAAGGGCTCGGAATGGTCGGTACGGCCGAGCTATGGAGTGGAGTCGAGAAGCTCGAGGCCAAAATAAAGTGGTCATCCTTCGATGCTGAGACTCTTACGATGGCGGCCGGTCCCTTTCAGACTCATTCGTTCCAGGTGCGGGGGAGCCTCGAGCAATACACCAGCCAGGGACGTTCGGCTGAGTTGCCGGTCGTCTATCTTATGACCGGGGTATTCAAGGACGCCGGCACCGCCAGCCTGAAGCATCAGACGATGGTGGAAACGAATTCAACCGTCAGCGTCTATCACTGCGAGTTGTACGTGAGTGGAACCCAGATCTATCTCTACGATGTGTTTGCGAACCTTTATGTCGTAGGTGGGGTGGACCAACTTTCGACTTACCGCACCAACCTGGGCGGCTAACCTAATGAGGATCCGATAGTTGCGGTAATTGGTGAGGTACCCAATGAAACCTGATGACCTGACTATTAATGGAGTTAAGCTTCGCGAAACGCCCGAGGCCAATCCGAAGGATCGGAGTCTGCTGATTCTCCCCTCCGGCAAGAGTGCGACGATCCGGAAAGGCTTCGGGCGCGACCTGATGCGCGCGCAGCGGGTGGTAGGAGTATCGAGTGATCCTACCGCGGTGGTTTTCGCGCTGATTGCCGAACTGGTCGAGATCGATGGCGAGAAGATCGTCTATGAGGATCTCCTCGCGATGGATCTCAACGATGTGCTTGCGCTCCAGTCCGAGGTGGCGGGCGCAAATTTTCAGGGCCCTCCGCCGGCGCCTTCGCAGCCCTTGTTCACTTCGGATTCGGAGTAGAAGAGCTAGGTGCGATGGAATTCGCTGAGCTGAGCTACTGGCTGGAGGCGGTTAGCGAGTACAACCGCAAGGCCAACGAGCCGCCCGGTGGAGGGTAAGCAGACTTAACTCATCATGGCGTTCAGATGTCGCTCGCCGGAGGCTCCTGCCGATGCTCAGTGTTCGCATCGCCTGTCGCGTCAGTATTTGTGAGGCGTCTCCTGAGGCCGAGCAAGCCCTCCTAAAGGATTCTGGCCACGACGACGACGGCGACACTTGCAACCGCTCTGAAACCCGTCCGAAACATTCCGGCAGACAGGTCAGGAACGCAGGGCGAACACAGCAGACTAACCAAGCTATTCACCTGTTCACCTAGTTTAACCACCTCGATTCGAGGCCAAAGTGAGTGAACGGTGAGAAGAATTGAGGCGTGTCATGAGCCAGTACTCAAATGTCGCTCGTGGGAGGAATATCGTCAGGTGATTCGCTTGAAGAGCAAACATCCGAGCCAGTCGTTTGTTCTTCAAATCGCCGTGAATGAGCCCTGGCTAGGGCTTCGTTGCGGCCAAGACGAATGCCCTTGATGATAAGCCGAATAAATCCCGTCGTCAAACCGCCCACAATACCGACGGCAGCTCCCACAAGAATGAACTCTGGCGTTCCGTAACGCTGCATAAGGTCCCAGAACTGTTGACACCGATAATCCATTTACCTTTAGAGTCTAGATAGATTTTATCATGGTCGAGCAGCTTAAGTCTCACGAACTCCAGAGGATCGCAAAGTTCGCGGCGGCATTGTCGACGGCGACCGAGCGAGTTAATGATTTAAGCGCCCAATTGGGAACACTAGCGAACTCCTCAAGAGCAGCAGCTCTTCGTATCGCCGATTTTAGTGCGAATACAGCACGCACGATGGCGCAAAGTCAAGCACTGGCGACAGCATGTCAATGCAAATGCAGCGCCGCGCTTAGAGAATCAAATCAATCGACATCACTTCTGGGGCAAGCTCTTTCAGTGATGTTTGTGGGAGCTGGTTTCGTTGCAGCCGCTAAGCTTTGGCGCGATGCGGGTGTTTGGCTCTTGAAACCCAGCATCGGGCGCGCTGTCACTGCTCGCGTAGCTGCCGCGGCTATCGTGGTCAGCGAAGCCGTGATTGGGTCGGAAGTCTTAACGTCGATCGCCGCGGGTGTCTCGGCTGTCGTAGCGAGTCTGGCACTTCCCGAAGCCGTGTTGACGACTGCTGTCATTGCCAGCGGTACCGCACTTCTGTTGGGAATCTCTTATCTGCTTTGGCGTGATTGGACTGCGATCATGCGAATTATCCGAAAAGTTGGCGCAGCCCTGAGTGAAGAGGCGATGACATTCATCCGCAACCTTGCGTCGGTCATCGTTGAAGAGCCTGATGCTGACTCGGATGATACCGGTGGCGACGGAGGCATTGCTCGAGAAGGATCGCGGCGTAGGTATGCTTTCGCACCGTCAGGATGGACCTCGATCGTCACGAGCCTGCTACGTCTCTCGCCGAACGCATTCGCTATCCTGGAGCAATCACAATCCGGCCGCGGCTCTCAGAGCTTAGGTATATCTTTCCCCAGAGTGGCCACGGCAATGCTCGCCGCGCCATTGCTGCTGACCCCCGCTACGACAGGCGTTCCGCTTGAACAGATGCGAAACGACACCACCAGCGCGACTTCGGTAGTTATCAATTCGGCGCCCACGATAGTCATCAATTCGGCGCAAGCGGAAGACATTGAACCTCGCATACTTGAAGTGCTCAGGCAGCATCGCGAGGCCATATATACGCAATGGTGCGACGAGCTTAAGCGGCGTCAAAGGACGGAGTTCTAGGTGTTTGCGATACTGGGTGATATCCCGTTCCAGGTAGTTGGTTCGCCGCAAGTGCTTAGCGATTCGCGCGGCTACGATTACGCGGAGCATCGAGTGGTTCAGGCTCGCCCGCAGTTGCAATGGCTGGCCGATGACCTTATGAAGATTCAGCTCGAGATGCTACTGCATAGCTCATTCACAAATCCGGCAACCAGCCTGCTGGCAATAACTGCGGCCGCGTCGACGCATGTTGCGTTGCCGTTGGTATTCGGAAACGGAGACTTTCGCGGCTACTTCGTCATCGCGGAAGTAAACACTGTATCTCGCCAGCTCAGTGGCTCGGGAGACATCTTCGCGATAACGGTACGGGTCAGCCTGCGCGAGTCGCCCGTTGAATTCGATCCCACCGAGGCGCCTATTCCATCGTTCCTTCCGCTCGCCATCGCCGGGACGTCGGCATCCAGCAACTCCAGCTCGATTGCGACCATCTCCAACGGCTTGTCAGCTCTCGCGGCACTTGTGCCGCCGTCCGCACCTGCCAGCGCGGTCTTGCTACCCGATGACGTACCGCCCTCAGTCATAGTCAGGAGCGCGACGTGAGCAGCCAGTTCCTTACCCACATTAGCTCCAGTGGCGAGCGATGGGACCTTCTAGCGTGGAACTATTATGGCGATCCGACTCTGTTCGGTCCTATCGTGATGGCCAACCCGAATATTCCAATTGAGGCCGTGTTCGACGCTGGATTAACGATCATGATTCCGGTGCTGTTGAAGTCAGCCGTCACCACCACGAATCTCCCGCCGTGGAAGGCGACTAGTTAATATGGCGTCAGCGCTATCCTGTCCGGTCCGGACACCGCAATGGGTGCTAGCCTATCAAGGTGTCGACATCACTGCGGACCTGTCTACGATGATTGTGCGCATTAGTTACACGGACCATCTCTCTGAGCTCTCAGGCGACGTCGAGTTGGTGGTGGAGGATCACAACCGGATGTGGCAAACGTCGTGGTATCCCGGCCTGGGCGACGAAATCACGCTGGCGATAGGCTATCAGGGTGAGGGGCTTTTGCCGTGTGGAGACTTCCAAATTGATCAACTGGAGCTGACCGGCCCACCCGACACCTTCACCATGCGATGTCTGGCCGCCTTCATTACGCCTGCCATGCGCACCGCCAACAGCATTGGCTACGAAGGCCAGACCCTCCTCGGAATTGCGCAAGTCATCGCAGCCAAGTACGGGCTGTCCGTGATCAGCGCGCCCGAAGTGATTGATGTGTCCTTCGAGCGCGTCACGCAGAAGCACGAGACCGACCTGGGCTTCCTGAAAAGATTGGCGGTTGAATATGGCTACGACTTCAGCGTGCGAGGTTCAGTCCTGGTCTTTTATTCGGTGACGGCTCTGCAAGCGGTGGTGCCGACGATCAGCGTTACCCGAACCGACGTGGAACGCTTTGAGTTCCGCAACCGGACGCATGATACCTACCCCACAGCGCAAGTAACCTATCAGAATCCTTTCAGTAAGTCCTTGGTCGTGGGAAATGCGTCGACGATCGCACCTATTCCGACCAGCGACACCATAAAGATGATCGCCAGATCGGAGAACAGCCAACAAGCGCTGCTCAAATGTGAGGCGGCTCTTCAAGCTACTAACATGTTCTTCATCGAGGGCATCCTTACGATGCCCGGATCGATTGCGATGGCTTCCGGCAACACGCTGCAGGTCTCGGGTTTTGGGGAGTTCGACGGTATTTACATCGTTCTGGTGGCGCGGCATCTGCTGGATCGCGCTCACGGGTATGTGACTCGTGTGGAGGTCAGCCGTGTCTACTGATTGTCTTTGTACATCCGGCGACCGTTCGACGATGCATATTCCCACATTGCGTCTCGCAATCGTTCAGGACCAGGACACATCCTTGTGTCGGCTGCGGGTAACATTCAACGATTTGGACCACATGCAGAGCTACTGGTTGCCGGTGGTGGTGCCTAAGACCCAAAACGACAAAGCCTATTGGCTCCCTGACATTGGCGAGCAGGTCATCTGCCTGATGGATGCTAGAGACGAGGACGGAGTGGTCTTGGGGGCGATTTACTCTCAAGCCGATAACACTCCAGTGCAGAGCGCCGACAAGTTCCATTTGGGATTCAAGGACGGAACGTCCTTGGAATACGATCGCGCGGCACACGTGTTGGCAGCCAACTTCGGCGATTCAACCGCGATCAAGTACGACGGCGAGGCTCACGCGCTCACGTTTAACTTCACCGATCAAACCTCCATTAAATACGATGCCGCGGCGCACGCACTTAGCATGAATTTCAGTGACGGCACGACGATTAAGTATGATGCGGCCGCTCATGTGTTTTCGATCCTGGGAGGTAGCGGTGGCTCGGTGACTGTAAGTGCGCCCGGCGGAGTCTCGCTTCAGTCTGGTACCTCGTATGTGAATATCAATCCTAATGGAGTGACGATAAATCCACCGCTACAATGACGACGATGAGTACTGACGCCACTACCCTTGCAGATATCACCTCGGCGGATTGGTCCCTGAAACTGGGAACTATAGGCGCCGTGGTTCAGGGAATTGCCGATATCGAACAATGTATTGGGATAATTCTGACGACTCCGCCGGGATCGGATCCATTGCGTCCAACCTTCGGTGCGGATTTATGGAGTTATATCGACAATCCAATCAGCGTGGCAGTACCGGCGATAGTTAGAGAGGTGAGCGCTGCAATTACGATGTGGGAACCGCGAGTAACTCTCCAATCAGTGAGTGTCTCGCCTGTGATCGAAGGCAGTTCGCAGTCCGGCGCACATCTGAATGTATCGGTAACCTGGCAACTGAAGCTTGCCGGCTCGTCTGCTTCGCGGACGACGGTGATCGGCATAGCGGGAGGTGCATGATGGGGCAGGCTATTGTTTCGCTGCCGGCACCGGTGTTCGTCAACGATGCCGATGGGACCAATCCGAACCTCGTCCTGGCTGATATGATCACAGCCTTCGAGGCTGCGGCCGGACGTACGTTGCAGCCTGCGCAGGTCGAACGATTGCTGATTGATTTGTATGCGTATCGGGAATCCCTTGTGCGCAATGCTGTTCAGTATGCTGGTCAGCAGAACCTGCTTGCATTCGCCGCCTTTCCAATGATCGATTACCTGGGCGGATTAGTGGGAGTGACGCGTCTACAAGCGCAACCCGCTACAACGACGATACAATTCACCCTCGCCAACGCCCTCACCATTGCCTATACGGTAACAGTAGGAACTCAGGTTGGTAGCAGTGACGGTCAGTTCGTGTTCGCGACCAATTCAGACGTAACCATTGCCGCCGGGAGCACTACCGCGACCGCAAACGCGACCGCAACGGTGGCTGGCTCGGGTGGCAACGGATATCTGCCTGGCCAGATCAACGTATTGCTGAATCCCAGTGCATTAATCTCGGTTGCAACTAACACCAGCACAAGTTCCGGCGGTGCGGCGCCGGAGACAGATGACCATCTGCGCATCCGGATTCAGGCGGCGCCGAACCAGTTCAGTTCGGCCGGTCCCGCCGGCGCTTACCGATTCTTCGCGCTAGGTGTCGATCCTTCGATTGTCGACGTGCAGGTGGTCAGTCCAGCTCCTGGTACGGTAAACGTCTACGTTCTCACTGGTCCTATAGCGGCGCAACCGGCTTCCGCGCCTAACGCAGCCGGAATTGCAGCCCCGGCGTTGCTCAGTGAAGTCCAGGCCGCGATGAACGCGGACACGGTGCGCCCTCTCACCGATACGGTTGTGACGTCGGCGGTGAGCGAGGTCGATTATCAGATAAGTGCGGTTGTCACTTTGTATTCTGACGCCGATCCCAACCTCACGATAAGCGCCGCAGCTACCGCCGTCCAGGAGCTTGCAATCGAGCTGGCTTCAAAGATTCAGCGAGACCTGGTACCGAGCCAGATCATTGCGGCGCTTTCAGTGCCCGGTGTTTACGAGGTGACACTTAGCTCACCCGCGTACACACAGCTAACCGCCGGGCAATGGGCCAACTGCACCAGCATCTCGCTCGCGCAGGCTGTGAGCAATGAACATAGTTAGTCGCGATAGGTGTCACTTCGGCGGATGGACCTTCAATGGCTGAGCTTCAAATCCCTCCATCGATAGATGATATCCGCAGTCAGGCGCTGCTGGTCCTTATTGAACGGCTTGATGCCTTGGATCTGACACCGCTCCTCGTCTATCGCATCGATTCCGTGCCTGCCGGCGCGTTACCATTTCTGGCATGGCAGTTCGATATCTTATCGCCGTTGTGGCAGACACTTGCGCCGCTAATCACCAGCGTCGATGCGATCACCGATGTCGACGCGCTCATCGACATCGATACCCTGACCGAGGGTCCATCGGTTGCGACCGTGCAGGCAAGTACTGTCATCGCTGCGCAGCGCTCGCTTATAAAGATGGCGATCCAGTTGCATCGCTTTAGAGGAACGCCATGGTCGATAAAGACTGCGCTGGCTATGCTGGGTTGGAGTACCATATCGATCCTTGAGGGACAGAGCAGTTGGGATGGCACTGCGTATTCAAGCAGCGAAGGTTGGGCGGCCTTTCGAGTTATCATTCAGCTTCAGCCTGATCAGACAATCGATCCGAGCTCCCCGACGATCGCGACGGCAACGATAAACTTCTTCAAGCCTGCGCGATCGCTACTCGATGCACTGTTTTTTGCGTTGCCGGCTATGTTGGACGCAGTACCCACGCCTGCGGACAGCCTGACTCTGGGCGGAATCGTGAGCTATCAACTCGATACGCCACCCGCGCCTTCGGACGCGGCTCTTTCGATCGCTATAACTATGCCGCCGTTTTCGGACCTATATGGACCCGCTGCTCCTCTCTACTCTGCGCATTATCTTCATAGCGGGATAACCTACGGTGCGAACGAGCCTGCGGTTGCGGACTCTGCATTGATGGTAAACGGCAATGCGATTCTGCAGGGAGGATGAGGCTCGTGCCTCGAGGGCGTTACTCGCACCTCTTAGTCGACGTCTCGATGGAGGACTATTAAGTGTTGACCGACTTACTGAAATCGTTTCGTGCGCCTCTTTCGCAAAAAGCTAGCCAACGCCCGGACCCAATCAACTCAATCGCGCGTCCGCGTGGGATGGTGCGCTTTGTGCTGTTCGACAACGGGCGTCTCATCGCAACTGTCGAGGATCGCAACCTGTTCGTCAATTCGGGGCTGCCTGCGCTGGCGTCTCTGATGGGCGGCGACACCAGTGGCGAATTCGCTACGGCAGTTGGATTCGGATCGGGAAGCAACACGCCCGCGCTGACCGACACCGGCCTGACAACGCCGGCATACTACAAGTCGCTGGATTCGCATTCCGAAGATGGCACCGGCAGTGTCACCCTCAACTGGAGTCTAGGTGTGGCCGACACCGGTGCGGTAGGAGTGAACATCCAGGAGCTGGGCCTGTTTGCCAACAACACTACCGTCGTGCTCCCCGGTACGACTCAGCCCACGCCAATGCTTGCGCGTAAGACCATCAGCCCGATTCTGTTTACCTCGAGCATGAGTCTTAGCGGTGTGTGGACGCTGACTTTCTAGGTTCAGTGCCAAAGCCAGGCGAAGGAGAGCCGCGATGGTGTTATTGATTGATACTCCCAGCTTCACGGCCAATGAAGTGTACGAGATCCAGGCGACCGATCCGGTCGAAGGTGCCGCCACAGGTGCCAGTTTCGGAGGTCTCGGCCGCTCGAACCAACCGCATCAGCAACTAGCCAACCGCACGGCCTTTCTGAAGCAGCGCCAGGACACCAACATCGGAAACATTGCCGCGTTGCAGGCCTTCACGGCCTTGTTCAAGGGTCTGATGTCGGGCAACGGCTACCTGCAGGTTCCCTTCGTCGATGTCAATCGCGGGCTGATAACTGCGACCGTTCAATGGGGCACGGTGTTTCCCGCGGGTGGCCTTACGCAGGACCAGACCTATGCTGTCACATGGCCGATTCAGTTTCCTAACGCATGCGTGTGGGCGATGGCGTCGCTGTCCAACAGCACCGCCGATGCACTCGCGGGCAAGCTCATCATGGAGACGGTAGGACTTACCGCGATTACCGGCATCTTTATGTCGGACTTCATATCCGGCGCGTCGCCTTCAAGTGATAGAAATGATGGTTTCTACTGGCTCGCAGTGGGATTCTGACCCTCGCCGCGCGCCGTAGGTGTCTTTTTTCTACAGACCTAACATCGCTCCCAGTTTCTGCCGCTCATCGATTGGATCGCCGAACATCATGGAACTTGCGCGCGCGCGCTTGAAGTAGAGATGCGCGGGGTCCTCCCAGGTGAAGCCCATTCCACCATGGATCTGGATGTTCTCGGCGGCGGCGTGAAAGAAAGCCTCGGAACAGTAAGACCTCGCAATGTGAGCTGCCGATTGCAACTGCGCTTCGTCACTGTCGGCGGCCGAGAATGCGGCGTGGTAAGCGGCCGAGCGCGCTAACTCAACCTCGACCAGCATGTCGGCGCACTTATGCTTGATGGCCTGGAACGATCCTATCGGCCGTCCAAACTGAAGCCGCGTTTTTGCGTATTCAGTGGATAGCTCGAGGCATCTTTGCGCGCCGCCCACCTGCTCCGCGGCCAGCATTGCTGCTCCTAGCGCGAGGACGTGGCGGATTGCGGTGATTGCGTCTCCTTGCGATAGCAGCCTGGCCGGAGTGTCGGAGAAGGACAGGCGCGCGAGTTTGCGCGTAAGATCGAATGTCGGTAGCGCGACGCGCTCCACCTTCGGTGCTCCTCCATCCACTTGGAACAGTCCTAGTCCGTTGTCGGTGCGTGCCGCGACGAGCAGGACGTCTGCGATGTGTCCATCGATCACATAGTCCTTGATTCCCGACAGCTTCCAGTTCGAACCGTCGCGCGAGGCCTTCATCGCGATCGATTCCGCATCCCATCGCCCATGCTCTTCGACGAATGCCAACGTGGCGATGGCTTTGCCCGACGCGATCGCGGGCAGCAGTTTCGCTTTGGCGGCTTCGTCGGCGCCTCGAAGTATCGCGCCCGCAGCTAGCACTGCGGTTGAAAGATAGGGTCCGCAAAACAGCACGCGCCCCATTTCCTCCATCACGATTCCCAGCTCGATAGGACCTAGTCCTGCGCCGCCGTGTTGCTCCGGGACGATGAGTCCTGCGAGCGATAGTTCCGATGCGATCCGCTCCCAGGTGCGCGCGTCATAGCCGCGCTCGGTTTCCATCAGCTTGCGGACGGTCTGTTCGTTCGATTCGTTTTCCAGAAATCGCCGCACGGTCTGGCGAAGCTGCTCGTGCTCACTGGTAAAGGAGATGTCCATGCTAATGTCCTTAGCTCCTCGCTGATGCGAGACCTAGACGCTGCGCGGAATGTTCTTCCATGGAATGTCTTTGTCGCTGCGAGGTTCGCCCGGAAGTCCCAGCACGCGCTCGCCAAGGATGTTCCTCATCACTTCCGAAGTTCCGCCTTCGATCGAATTCGCACGCGCGCGCAGGAACTGATACTTCGCCATCCCGATGCGCGTGTCGCGGGTGCGCGAGGTCGGCCGCCGCCGCTGATAGCCCGCCTCATAGACGAGCGAGTCGCCGCCGATGACATCCATCGCGCATTCCCAGATGCGCTTGTTGAGTTCCGCCTGCGCCAGCTTGGCGACCGATCCTTCGGGGCCCGGGATTGCCGGCCTTGCGCGCCGCTTTGCCGCGCTGCACCGTCATCCGCAGCAATTCCGCCTCGATGTAGAGTTTGGTGATCCGATCGCGCATCACGGTTTCCGACTCGGGCGTGAAGTGTTTGGTGTCGCGCGATTTCCACATATCGATCAGCACGCCGATCGGCGCCGCCGCCGGGCCGCGTCGGCGCGCCGCCGATCGCGGTGCGCTCATTCATCAGCGTGGTGATGGCGACCTTCCATCCTTCGCCGCTCTTTTCCCATCAGACGGTCGGCGGGAATTTTCACATCGGTGAAGAAGACCTCGTTGAACTCGGCCTCGCCGGTGATCTGATGCAGCGGGCGCACTTCGACGCCGGGACTTTCCATGTCGAGCAGGAAGTACGACATGCCCGAATGCTTGGGCGCGTCGGGATTGGTGCGCGCCAGCAGCATGCGCCCACTTCGACAGATGCGCGAGGCTGGTCCACACCTTCTGTCCGTTGACGACCCAGTAGTCGCCCTCGCGCACCGCGCGCGTCGCGAGGCCCGCGACATCGGAGCCCGCGCTGGGCTCACTGAACATCTGGCACCAGATGTCTTCGCCGGTGAAGATGCGCCGCAGCAGGTTCTTGCGCATCCAGTCGGTGCCGTGCGTGAGCACGGTCGGCGCGCCCATCCCGATGCCGATGGCGTTGATCATCATGTCGTCGTAGTGCGTCTTCGCGTGCTTCGCGAGTTCGTCGGCGACTATCGCCTGCATGCCGGGGCTGATGCCGAGTCCGCCGTAGCCTTCGGGGAAATGCACCCACGCCAGTCCGTGGTCGTATTGTTTTCCGCGAAAGGTGAACTGGTCGACCTTGTCGGGATGCGCTTCTTCGAGCAGTTTGCGCACGCGCGCGCGCATGTCGGCTTCGGTGATTTCCTGCTGGGCCATCGTCTATCGCTCCTTGCGAACCTCAAGGAATAGCATCTCCCGATGGCTGCCCGAAAAGCCGTGGCAGTCGCGTTTCTCAATGTTGCGTCAAGATGATTGGTGGGATTTCATTGTCGATTCGAATTCATTCAGCGCGCTCGAGGTCCTCCGTCCTGCGCGCTATCCTTCTCATCGTCGATGAGTCTTCAAAGCGGTGTCGCGATCCGCGAAGTGCTTCGTCATGCCATCAGGCAGGTCTTTTGGCATTCGAGCGAAAAGATCCTTCGCATGAATGCGAAGCAAGCTCGCCCAAGCCTGGTCCGCGGGCGGATACACGCCCGGCTTATCCGCTCGGCCGGTATCGAGAATCAGATTCTGGAGTTCGAGACGGTTGGCGGGAATTTTGGCAAGCTCTTGTTGGTACTGCTCCGATGCTTTTTGATAGGCGCCGAAGTACAGCAGCTTCACATCGTCGGAGGCAGCGGCTTGTAGGGCAACTGCTCGAGCGGACCTACGGCGGGGACCAGACTGCCGACCCATCCGATGAAACGCGCGAAGTAGCCCGGCTCGAGGAAAGCTTTGCCGAATTCCTGCTCAAAATCGCCGCGCGGCATCACGTGCAGGAACTTTTTTTCCACCACTCCAGGTTCGAGTGAGTCGATATCCTCTCGATATAGCTGCCATGCGATGCCGGTAGCTTCATTGATGAGCGTGCGAAACCCGAATCGATATGTCGTGACGGCGATGTCGTAATTTTCGAATAAATCATCGAGTCCCAGGCCGTAGGTCTCCTTGACCGCGCGCTCCAAAGAATCTCGTGGCACTTTGAACTCGATCGAATGATCGAACAGGTCGGGGATCTCGTGGCGATGCGCAACCTGCAGAATGTCGAAACGGAATTCGGTCTGGAGGTGCGCCGAAGGGGAATCCGCATACGTTACGCTATCGCCGTATTGTTCCTTGAGGTCGGGATGCAGAATCGGGACCGCAAGGTTGGTCGCCAGCGGATGACCCACCGAGTCGGCTTCATAATGAGCCATCACGCCGAGCGCGAATGCGTACTCCTGCGGACTGCTCGCTTCAGCCAGCAAGCGGCTGACGAAGTCGCCGGTGCGGACATAATGCAGCAGATCGCTGAACTCTCGATTGCCGAGCGGAAAATATCCGAGGTCCTGAATATGCGAGCCGGCTCGCGCATAGGCTCGCGCGTCATCGAGGTCCTGCTCCGTCGCGCTGGGAAAACGCTTCTGAATGAGCGGGACCAACTGGCTTTTCCAGGTCTGATCGACCAGCGCCTGATGCGCGAGGACGGAGAATGCGCTGGAGGTCGTTGGAAGAATCAGCAGCGCCGCAATCAAAATCGAAGCTGCCAATTGGGGTAGGAAGTGTCGCTCGCGCATTTACCCTCGACATCTGTTCGACGCAGAAATCGTCAAGAAAATTCTGCGGCGTTGCAAAGGTACTGCGACTCCCGCGAGGAGCTACCTTGTGCCGTTGGCGGAGTGCGCGGGGTGCGGTATAAAAGACCGCGTGCGTTTCATTTTGATAGCCGCCAAGCATCTGGCCTTTGCCAAGACGCGCCTGGGTCCTGCGCTGGCGGAGCAGGACCGCCGGATTCTGGCCGAGGCGATGTTTCGCGATGTCTTTGCGGCCTCGCTCGCCTCGCAAAAGGCCGATCGCGTCGCGGTGGTGACGTCGGACCCGGGTCTGCTCGCGATGGCACGCGAAGCGGGCGCGCTCGCGATCGACGAGGAATATCCGCGCGGGCTCAATGTCGCCGTTGCGATGGCCACCGACCTGCTCGCCGGGGCGGGCGCGACCGAGGTATGCACCGTGCTGTCGGACATCCCACTCGTCACTGCGCATGACATCGATGATGTCTTCGCGGCGCTCAAGCCGGGGCGCGGCGCGGTGCTGGTTCCCTCGCGCGACTTCACCGGCACCAATATTATCGCGCGGTCGCCCGCGGGAGTGATTCCCACGCTGTTCGGCCGCATGAGCCTGGTGAAGCATCTTGAGGAATGCCGACGCGCCCAAGTGCCATGCGAAATCCTTCGCCAAAATGGCCCCGCGCTCGATCTGGATTTGATGGCGGACCTGATAGAATTTGTGCGCACGGGGGGTCCCGGCAACACGCTGAGTCAGTTGTCTCGGCTGGGCCTCGCCTCAAACTGAAGTCTTCGAAATCGGAAACCGGGAACTTCTAGCGCACCAGATGGTTGTAGCCGACCTGATCGTAGACTTCGGGGAATTCATCCTTGACGGGATCGATGCGCTGGGACAGTTCATCCTGTTTCTGCTCAGCGCCGGCTGGTTTGCGATCACGCCGCCCTATAAACCGCGCCTGCTCTTGCGTCAAATCCGTATCATCGGCGCCGAATCGTTTTTCCTGATCGTGCTCATCTCCGCCTTCACCGGCATGGTGCTGGGGCTGCAAGGATACAACTCGCTGCGCCGCTTCGGCTCCGAGGGCGCGCTGGGAACGCTGGTCGCCCTGACCCTGGTGCGCGAACTGGGGCCGGTGCTGGCCGCATTGATGATCGCGGCGCGCGCCGGCTCCGCGATGGCGGCGGAGCTCGGCTCGATGCAGACCACCGAGCAGATCGATGCGCTCACGGTAATGGCGATCAATCCGGTTCAATACCTGGTGTCGCCGCGTTTGCTGGCCGGCATCGTCAGCTTTCCGCTGCTGACCTCGATTTTCGACGTGATCGGAATCTGGGGCGGCTACATGATCGGCGTGGTCCTGATGGGCGCGCCCGGCGGCAGTTACACGGGCGGCATCGCGACGTATATGACCGGGCACGACATCATTACCGGGATCTACAAGTCGTTGGTGTTCGGCGTCGTCGTGATCTGGGTGTGCTGTTACAAAGGATACAATGCGAAGCGAATGGCGACTGGAGTGAGCCGCGCCACCACTGAGGCGGTGGTGCTCTCGAGCGTGCTCATCCTTGCATCCGATTATTTTCTGACATCCATGATGCTCTAGGATGATGCTCTAGAGATTTTGAAGGTTAGGGTTTATTGAACGCCCTGCTAAAGTGCTTGCTCGCAGATGAAAACTGAAGGGAACAACGGCAGCAACGGTGCCCCACGCAGCGCCGCCGAGAACGAGATCGTGGTCCGCGATCTGCGCAAGCGGTTCGGACGGCAGGTCGTTCTCGATGGCGTCAAGCTCGACGTTCCCCACGCCATGATCACTTGCATCGTCGGTCCCTCGGGCGGCGGCAAGACGGTATTGCTCAAGCATCTTAATCTTCTGATGCGTCCGGACTCGGGCACGATCATCATCGACGGGGTGGATGTGACCCGGCTCGGGACCCGCGCGCTGAATCAGGTGCGGGAAAAGCTCGGCATGCTGTTCCAGGCGGGCGCGCTGTTCGATTCGATGACGATCTTCGATAACGTCGCGTTTCCGCTGGTCGAGAAGACCAATCTCAGTGAAGAGGAAATCAAGGCGCGCGTGCGCGAGACGCTGAAGTCCGTTGGCCTCGAGGCGGTGAACGATAAATTTCCCTCCGAGCTGTCGGGCGGAATGCAGAAGCGCGCAGCGCTTGCGCGCGCGTTGGTCCATCGCCCGAAGATCCTGATGCTCGATGAGCCGACGACTGGACTCGATCCCGCGCGCACCGGCGCGATTCATCGCCTCATTCGTGAGACGCAGAAGACCTACGGCTTGACGGTGGTGATGGTTAGCCACGATGTGCCGGCGGTGTTCGAGATTTGCGATCGGGTCGGCTTCATCCATCACGGTAAGATGCGACTGTACGGGTCTCCGCAGGAGGTGACCGCCGCGCATGACGAAATTTTCGACCGCTTTCTGGCTGGGAAAGCTGCGGGTGACGGTGCGGAGCTCGGCGCCGACTGAGAGAAACTGAATGTACGCAAGCCGCACCACACAGTTCATCGTCGGGATTTTCGGCCTGGTAGGAATCGCCGCGCTTTCGGTGCTGGCGTTCACGCTGGGGCGAATTCCGCTGGTCGCGCAGCCACACTACGTCCTCTACGCGATGTTCGATAACGTCTCGGGCTTGAAGGTGAACGACGCGATCCAGATCGCCGGCGTCCGCGTGGGCAAGGTCGCTGAGATCACCTTGTCGCAGAAGAATGAACGCGCCCAGGTCGTGCTCCAGGTTCATGACGGCGTCATGATCGATGACGATGCGATCGCGTCGTGCAAGACCAGCGGCATCATCGGAGACAAATATCTCGCCATTTCGATCGGTGCTGGCGATCCGTTGAAAGATGGAGGCGTCGTCAATCATACCGAATCCTGCTTCGTCCTTGAGGACGCGATCGGCCAACTGATCAACAGCACCAGCAGCAAGAGCGGGACGGGAGGCGATAGCGGCGCCGCATCGCCGACACCGTCGGATCACAAGAGTGGCGACAACATCGGTGCGCCGCCGGGAGTCGGCGATTCCAAAGGATCCAGCAATCCAAACGACAAGGGAAAGAAGTAACACCTATGAGCATCAAACCTGTACCTCGTTATCGTGCCCTTCAAACCGGATGCGTCGTTATGCTCGCGTTAATTGCGGCGATCGCGCCAATCGCGATGGTCGCGCCCGCATCGGCGGACCAGTCGGCCACCAACGTCGTCAAATCGCTGGTCAATCCCGCGCTGCAAATCCTCAACGACAAATCGACCCCGTTGAAGGATCGACAGCAGAAGTTGCGCCAGTTGGTCAGCGGCAACGTCTTCGACTATACCGCGATGGCACGCTCCGCCCTGGGACTGCATTGGAAGGATATCAACGCCCAGCAGCAACAGGACTTCACGCAGGTCTTCACTGCATTTCTGCGCGATTCGTATATCAGCAGAATCCAGGATTTTTCCGTGCAGCAGGTCAATTTCGAGGGAGAAACAGATATCGGCGATGGCCGGACCGAGGTCAAAACTACGGTCCAGCAGCCGAATGCCAGCGCACCAGTCCAGCTCAATTACATGCTGCGCAAAGACAATGGGAAGTGGCTGATTTACGATGTCACCGTTGATAACATCTCGATTGCGGCAAACTATCGCAACCAGTTTAATCGCGTCATCAACAACAAGGGCTTCGATACCCTGATGAGCGACCTGAAGAGTAAGCAGCAGGGCCTCGAGGACCAACTCGGAACGCCACATGGTCAGTAAAACGCGCGTCCGAACTTCGACCATGCTTTAGAGACACGAGGATTAATGCTGAAGAGAAAGCTGTTGTCATTCACAATACTGGTGGCCGCAACGACGCTATGCGCGGTCACCTCGCGCGTGCTCGCTGCCGACACATCGAAGCCCGCGCCGGCGGCATCGCCGGATACCGATGCAGACAATCTGCAGGCTCAGGAGAGCGATCCGCTCGAGCCATTCAACAGCGCGATGTTCACCTTCAACTTGAAGGTGGATGACTACGTGCTGCATCCGGTGGCGAGCGGCTACGCGAAGGTGGTTCCGACCGGGGCTCGTGAGGCGATCGGTCGCGCGCTCGACAACCTCCACGTCCTCCCGCGCTTTGCCAACAATCTCTTCCAGCTTCGCATTCCGCAGGCCGGTACCGAGGTGGCGCGTTTCGGCATCAACACCAGCGTCGGGCTACTTGGCCTGTTCGATCCCGCCGGCACGTACCTCGGTCTGAAGGAGCATCCGGACGATTTCGGCCTGACGCTGCGATATTACGGGGCGCCCACCGGTCCGTACCTGATGCTGCCCTTGCTCGGACCCTCGACGGTTGGGGATACCGTGGGACGCGTCGCGGATGGCTTCATGTATCCGCTCCCGTATTTCGTTCCATGGTACGTATCGCTGCCGGCGGAGGCCGGCGAAGATGCCGCCGACGCGGTTAGTTATCGCTCTTTGCACCTCGATCAATTCGAGCAAGCGGACCGTTATGCGATCGATCTGTACGGCGCGGTGCAGGACTACTATCTGCAGGCACGCAACAATCGGGTAAAGGATCTGAAGACCGGCGCCGACTAGTCGGTCGCATTTTTGGAGTCGTAAAGCGGCGGATGAAAACCTCATCCGCCGCTTTAGTTTTGTTGAGGTTGGCCGGACAAGGCTGAATTCTTACCCTCGCCCATCGGGCGAGGGTAAGAAGGAGATCGTAGCCGCGTGCCTCCCCTACGTCGGCGATGAGATTCTTGCGCAGCTACGTTGCGGGCCGATTGATGAGCTGGTCGCGCAGCGTCTTGTCGCTCACGAAATCGATTGCCGTCCACGCCATCGCGAGTGCGCCATCGATGACGGCCTTGTCGGCCTCGGGCTTGATGCAATGCGCGGTGAACTCCGGCTGATGATTAACCGCCGGCATCGAGGCGATGCCGATGGTCGGATGAATCGAGGGAATCTTGAGCGACACATTTCCCATGTCGGTCGAAAATCCGCCGTTCGCTCCCGGCATCGTGAACAGATGGCGTCCGATGCTTTGCGCATTCGCCGCATAGAGCGCCGAGATGCGAGGGTCATGATGCAGCTCGGCATACGGCTTGGTGCCGCCGACGATTTCCAGCTTCGCACCGGTCGCGAGCGCGCCTGCCTCGAAGCATCTAAGTACCTTGTCGCGCATGTCGCCCAGCTCGCCGATGGTCCTCGCGCGCACCATGTAGCGCGCCTGCGTTCGCGCCGGAATCACGTTGGGCGCATCGCCGCCGTGCGTAATGATGCCGTGAACTCTATCCGTCGCGCGCATATGCTGGCGCATCAGGCCGATCGCAGTTTGCGCGATGGTCATCGCGTCTAGCGCGTTGATGCCGAGTTCCGGAAACGCCGCCGCATGCGCCTCCTTGCCCGTGTAATGCACATCGAATGTTGTGATCGCGGTGCCGGGCAGATCGAGCGTGTCGACCGGCGACGGATGGACCATCATCGCGGCGTGGATACCTTCGAAGCCTCCGCGCTCCAGCATCAGCACCTTGCCTCCGCCGTCGCCGACTTCTTCCGCCGGCGTGCCGAGCACAGTTACCGTAAGTCCCGCATCATCGGCGATCTTCGCGGCGGCAATACCCGCTCCCAGAGCCATCGCGGCGATCATGTTATGCCCGCATGCGTGGCCGATTTGCGGCAGCGAATCGTATTCCGCGCAGATGCCGATGTGCAGCGGCCCCGAGCCTGTGCGGGCGATGAACGCCGTGGGCATATCGCATACGCCCTGAGCGACGTTGAAGCCCGCGTCGGCGAGCATTTCGCATAGCCACATCGAGGCGCGAATTTCCTCGAATCCGATTTCCGGCGTCGCGTGGATGCGATGGCTCAGGTCGAGCAGCATCTCCTGATTATCTTTCACATTTTCGCGGGTTACAGATTTCAGGTCCATCGCGATCCTCCTGCACGCGCGTTTGATCTCGTGGCGCGCATGACGCAGATTGCTTCTTTATCGCCTGACGCGAAGGAGGACAACATGAAGCTGAACATGCGGCGCGCGACGCGCGAGGATGCGGCCGTCCTCGGGCAGATCAATTACGATGCGTTCAAGAAAATCGCCGATGAGCATGGCTTCCCGCCGGACTTTCCTTCGGTCGACTTTGCGGTCGGCGTGGTGACCTCGCTCGCCTCGACCCCGGGCGTCTATTCAGTGGTGGCCGAGGCCGACGGAAAAATCGCCGGAAGCAACTTCATGGACGAGCGCAATCCGATCGCGGGCATCGGGCCCATCAGCGTCGATCCATCGGTGCAGAATCAGACTATCGGCCGCAGCCTTATGGAGGATGTCCTCGCACGCGCACGGTCGCGCAACTTCGCCGGCATCCGGCTGGTCCAGGCCGCATATCACAATCGCTCGCTATGCCTTTACACCAAGCTCGGCTTCGAGACGCGCGAGCCGCTTTCGGTGATGCAGGGTGCGCCGCTCAATCTGAAGTTACCCGGATACGACGTGCGTGGCGCGACGGAGGGCGACCTCGAGGCATGCAATCGGCTGTGCACGCGCGTCCACGGGCATCATCGCGGCGGCGAACTGAACGATGCGATCAAGAACGGCATGGCGACGGTCGTCGAGCGGCTTGGACGCATCACCGGATACGCGACCGCGCTCGCATTTTTCGGGCATGCGGTGGGCGAAAGCAACGATGACATCCGCGCGCTCATCGGCGCTGCGCCTGCCTTCCTCGGCCCCGGCATCCTGGTGCCGACCCGCAACGGCGAATTGTTCCGATGGTGCCTCGCAAACGGCATGCGGCTGGTGCAGCAGACGACGCTGATGACGATCGGGCTTTACAACGAACCCTCCGGCGCGTATCTGCCGTCGATCCTGTACTAGTGGCCTGTAACAGTGATATTGGTATCGGATTAGTGTATCGTTAAGGAATGCCTGATGGAGAGCTTGGATTGGCCCCGAGCGAGCGCAAGGAACTGAGGGATAGAGTGCGCTCGCGCACCCTGCCAGCCGAGGATGTGCGCCGGGCGCGGCTGATCCTGCTGCTGGCGCATGGCGAGTCCTACCTGACGATTCGCCAGCTGCTCGGTTGCAACCCGAACTATATCAGTCGCTGGAAGGGGCGGTTCGAGGCTGAGCGGTTGGCCGGGCTGTACTCGCGCCATGGTGGACGGACGGTGGAAAAACGGACTCCGGCACTGGAAGCGAAGATTCTGGAATGGACCCGCAGACCTGCGGCCGACGGCTCCACCCACTGGAGTAGCCGCAAGTTGGCCCGCCACCTGGGCGTTAGCCATATGATGGTCGCGCGGGTGTGGCAGCGGGCCGGACTCAAGCCTCATCGGATCGAACGCTACATGGCCTCCGACGACCCTAATTTCGAACTCAAGGCGGCTGATATTATCGGGCTGTACGTCAAACCGCCGCAGCATGCGGCAGTGTTTTGCGTGGACGAAAAGACCGCCATTCAAGCCTTGGACCGGCTCGATCCGGTGCTGCCGTTGTCGCCCGGGCGGCTGGAGCGCCACGGCTTTGAGTATTACCGGCACGGGACACTTTCGCTGTACGCCGCGCTTAACACCAAAAGCGGCGAGGTGGTGGGCAAAACTGCCGCGCATCACACCAGCCAGGAGTTTGTGGCCTTCCTCGCCGATCTGGTCGCCAACCAGCCGCGCGGCAAAGAGATCCATATTATCGCGGACAACCTCTCGGCGCATAAGACCAGGCGGGTTGAGCAATTCCTCGCGGCTCACCCCAAGCTCCACCTCCACTACACGCCGACCTACTCCTCTTGGCTCAACCAGGTAGAAAACTGGTTCGCCAAGATCGAGCGCGACGTCATTGCTCGCGGAGTCTTCACCTCGGTCAAGGACCTCGCGCGCAAGCTGATGCGCTACATCCGCTATTACAACCGCGCTCCGAAACCCATCAAGTGGACCTATCGCGACCTCAACTATCGTATTTATGCCGATACCCCTTCACTTGTTACAGGCCACTAGCCGCGCATCGCAGACACCAGCATTGTGACGAGTGACTCGGTCAGCCGACGACCGACTTCGGAGTTGAAGCAGGTCGCGCGGTCGTTCTTGCGGCTCGGGACCATCGCTTTCGGCGGCCCTGCCGCGCATATCGCGATGATGGAGGAAGAGTTCGTTCGGCGGCGCGCCTGGATTTCTCAGTCCGAATTCCTCGATATGTTGGGCGCTTCGAACCTGGTCCCGGGACCGAGCTCGACCGAGATGGCCATCCACATCGGCCATCAGAGGGCGGGATGGAAGGGGCTGCTCGTGGGGGGCATCTGCTTCATTCTTCCGGCCATGCTGATGGTGATGGGCTTCGCGTGGGCTTACGTGAAGTACGGATCGCTTCCGCAGATTCAGGCCGGCCTCTATGGGGTTAAGCCGGTAATCATCGCGGTGGTGTTTCAGGCGCTTTGGCGATTGGGAAGTGCGGCGATCAAGGATTCGTTTCTCGCCACTGTCGGTATTATGGCGGTGGCCGCTGCACTTGCCGGCGCCAATGTCCTCGTTGTTCTGTTGGCTGCCGGACTGGTGGCAATAGCGCGAGCGGCAATCAGGGAGCGATATTTCTCGGCTCAGGGGGCGTCGCTCACACCGCTCATGAAAGCGTTGTTGGCCCCGATTGCCGCATTATCTGGCGCGATTCCGATCAGCTTGCTGGCCGTCTTCATGGTCTTTCTGAAGTTCGGCGCAGTCATCTTCGGCAGCGGATATGTGTTGTTGGCATTTCTTCAGGCCGACCTCGTAACCCGGTTGCACTGGCTTACTCAATCGCAATTACTCGATGCGGTCGCGGTGGGGCAGGTGACTCCGGGCCCGGTATTCACGACGGCGACGTTTATCGGCTACCTGCTCGGCGGAGTACCCGGAGCAGTGGTTGCTACGATCGGCATCTTCCTTCCCGGATTTCTCTTCGTCGCCGCAAGCCGGCCGCTAATCCCGCGCATCCGATCTTCAAAAGTAGCCGGAGCCTTCCTCGATGGGGTCAATGTCGGCGCCGTCGCTCTGATGATTTCCGTGACATTGCAGCTCAGTCGTGCTGCCGTAATTGACTTACCGACTGCCGTCATCGCGGCTGTCTCAGCCATCGGGCTCGTCTATTTTCGGCTCAACTCGGTGTGGCTGCTTGGCGGCGGCGTGCTCATCGGACTCGCGGCGCAACGGTGGCTCATCGCATGATAGAGGCATCGTCTCGGGCGACCATCGCACCTTTTGCCATGCACGCCACGCGCGTAAACTCGATCCTGTGAAGCAGAAACTCCGCGATGAACTGACTGCTGCGATGAAATCGGGCGACAAGCCACGCACCATGGTGCTGCGCGGCATCCTGGCCGAGGTCTCGCGTTTCGAGGTCGAAAAGGACGTCCGCCGCGAGGCCGACGAGGCCGCCATCGTGCAAATCCTCAAGCGCGAGAAAGCGCGCCGCGAAGAGACCTTGATGTTCGCGCGCAAGGGCGGCCGTCAGGACCTGGTCGATCAGAACGAGGCGGAGCTGAAAATCATCGAGGGATATCTGCCCGCCGGCATCGGCGAGGACGAGCTTCGCGCGACGGTGAAGGAAGCTATCGCGGGTGGTGCGGCGCAGATTGGCCCGCTGATGAAGGCATTGCGCGACAAGTTCGGTGCGCGCCTCGACGGCAAGCTGGCGAGCGAAATCGTGAAGCAGGAACTCGCCTCGAAATGAGGGTCGGATTTACATAAACGAGGCCAGTGCGAGCATCGCGAGCAATGGTCCTGAGGCTCGGCGAAGGACCTCGAACGCCACGGCTAAGAATCGCGAAAACAAACCCATTGCGGGGATTTATGCAGCAATATCGGGCCTTTTTCGAAGTACCCAAGCCGTGGCCTCGCGGCAAAATCGCAAAAACAAACCCACTTCAAGCGGACGCGATAACCCTTCAGTGCTGCCCAGTGATGGCACCCTTGGGGTTTCCAAAATCAATCCAACATCAAATCGATCGACGATGCGACATCAGATGGGGTTTTGACTACTGACCGAGGCTGTAACCGGCCAACTCGCCCGATGATGCGCGAAGTTATAGATGAAAATTACCAAACGAAGCCAAATCAGCTCGATAGGCATTGATCTTTTTATTTCAAGAACGCGCAAATGAGTCGAAAGTGCGTTTCCGCACCCCTATCGACATTATGTCGATAGGGGTTGCCTCTGGATGCTCCGTCTCCCCGCCATTAGATTTAGGCTGCCTCGATCACCGGTGGGCGGAACTTCGTCCAATCTCCAGGTGACCTGCCATGGCGCTGAAGGAATACCGCAAGAAACGCGACTTCAAGGTGACTGCCGAACCGGCGGGCGCGTCCTCGCGAAAGTCCAAAGCGAAGACATTGCGCTACGTGATTCAAAAGCATCGCGCCTCGCAACTGCACTATGACTTCCGGCTCGAATGGAACGGCGTGATGCTTTCGTGGGCGGTCCCCAAGGGGCCGTCGCTCGATCCCTCGGTGAAGCGACTCGCGATGCAGGTCGAAGACCATCCGATCGAATATTCCGATTTCGAAGGCGTCGATTCCCCGCCGGCGAATATGGCGGCGGCACCGTGATGATTTGGGATACCGGCAGTTGGGTCCCCGAGATTCCCGACGTTGATGCGGCGCTGAAGAAGGGCGACCTCAAATTCAGCCCTGCATGGCAAGAAGCTCAAGGGCTCGTGGGTGCTGGTGCGCACGCGCGGCTTCGGCAAGCAACCGAGCAAGCCATCATGGCTACTCATCAAGCATAAGCGATGAGTACGCCGTGGCGGCGACATCACGCTCGAAGCGCCGCGCTCGGCGATCAGCAAGCGCACGCTGGCGGAAATCGCTCGCGACGAAGGTGGCGACGTGAAAACCGCGGCGACCGGCGATCCGAAGTGAGCGCCGAGCCGCGCGATCGGCAATTCCGATTCGTCCGCATCCGATGCTCGCGACGCTGGTCGGCGAACCGTTTCACAAACCGGGCTGGGTCTACGAGGAGAAGTACGACGGCTACCGCATCCTCGCCTATAAGGAAGGCGACGAAGGTGACGCTGCTCTCGCGCAACGGCAACGATCGCACCGCGACCTTCGCGTCGGTGGCCGCGTCAGGTCGCGAAGCTGGCCGACCGCAATGTACTCCTCGATGGCGAAGTGGTCGCATTCGATCGCAATGGGGTATCGCGCTTCCAGTTGCTGCAACGCGGTGACGTAGCGAACGCGTTCGCGGTCTTCGATTGTCTGTATCGCGATGGCCGCGATCTTCGGCGTGAGCCACTGATTACGCGGCGGCGCGAACTGGAAGCCGCGATCGGCAAGGCATCGAAGGAAATTTTTCTTTCTAAGCGGCTCGCCGACGACGGGCTGGAAGCGTATCGCATCGCGAAGCTACGCAACCTCGAAGGACTCGTCGCGAAGAACAACGCTTCGCCATACGAGGAGCGCCGCAGCCGCTCCTGGCTGAAGGTAAAGGTCCATCAGGAAGAGGAATTCGTCATCGCGGGATTCACCGCGCCGCAAGGTTCGCGCAAATACATCGGCGCGCTGCTGCTCGGCGCATACGCCGGCGATGGCTCTCCATTTCGTAGGAAAAGTTGGCACGGGGTTTACCGAGCAGCGGCTGGCGGAGTTGTCCCGGATGTTCAAGCCTCTCATTTGCGCGACCTCGCCATTTGTCGATCCTCCGCGCGAGAAGCAGGTCACCTGGCTGGCGCCGAAACTGGTCGCGCAAATCGCATTCGCCGAATGGACGGGAGACGGCAAACTGCGCCAGCCGGTCTTCCTGGGTCTTCGCGACGACAAAGATCCTCGCGACTGCATACTGCCGCGCTGAGTGTTGCGTTTGAGGCTACTTCGAACTTTTCTTCTTCGGAACTTTAGCGCCCGATTTGCGCGCCTCCGACAGACCGATCGCGATGGCCTGCTTGCGGCTTTTGACCTTCTTACCCGAGCGGCCCGACTTCAGTGTGCCGTGCTTTGCGTTCATGCATCGCGCGACGAACTTTTTTCTGCGCAGTGGATCCATATTTCTTCTTCGAGGTTTTCTTGCCTGCCATGAATGCCTCTAGGGTTAACTCCGGCGGCCGCGATAGCGCGGCCCGATACGACGCGAATAAAATCGATGCGCCGGAGTTGAGTGAAATACTTGTTTAGATGTGAGACGTGACGGGGCCTCGCATGATTCACCGATTCTTCGATTGAATGCCGCGATGGAAAAGTTCGACGTTGTGATTATCGGCGCTGGCGCGGCGGGGCTGATGTGCGCAATCGAGGCGGGACGTCGCGGACGGCGCGTGCTGCTCCTCGATCACGCGCTCGAGCCGGGCGCGAAGATCCTCATCTCCGGGGGCGGACGATGCAACTTCACCAATCTCGAAGCCGATCGGCCCGAGCGCTACCTCTCGGCGAATCCGCACTTCTGCAAATCGGCGCTCAGCCGCTATACGCAGCGCGACTTCATAGCGATGGTCGAGCGCCGTAGCATCGCGTACCACGAGAAGACGCTGGGCCAGTTGTTCTGCGACGGCTCGGCTCGCGAGATCCTCGCGATGCTGCTCGAGGAGTGCCGCCGTGCGCACGTTGATTTGCGCGGCGGGCATCGCGTGATGGATATCGCGCGCAACGATCGCTTTCGTATCGAGACCAATCGCGGCAGGTTCGAATCGCGCGCGTTGGTTATTGCGACTGGCGGTCTCTCGATTCCAAAAATCGGCGCGACTGGATTCGCCTACGATGTGGCGCGGCGCTTCGGCCTCGCGATCGTCGAACCGCGTCCGGGATTGGCCGGCCTCAAGTTCGCGGGCGAGACGCTGGCGCTGTGCAAGGCGCTTACCGGAGTTTCCGTCGACGCAATCGTCTCATGTGGTCACGTGAGCTTCCGCGAGAACATCCTCTTCACGCATCGAGGATTGTCCGGTCCTGCGATTCTGCAAATCTCGTCGTACTGGAAGAAGGGCGCCGCGCTCACCATCGACCTGGCGCCCTCGCTCGATGCCGAGGCCTTCATTCGCGATCGCAAGCGCACGCGCCCAAAAGCCGAGCTGAAGACCGTGCTTGCCGAAGTTCTGCCGAGCCGCCTCGCCGAGGCGATCGCTACCTATCAAGGCGAGATGGCTATAGGTCAGATGGCGAACCTTCCCGATCGCGGACTCCTCGCGACCGCGGAGCACCTCAAGCGCTGGCGCGTGACGCCGATAGATTCAGAAGGATGGGCGAAGGCGGAAGTGACCGTCGGCGGCATTGACACTGACGCGCTGTCCTCCAAGACGATGGAAGCTCGCGCGGTCGCGGGTCTCTATGTCATCGGTGAGGCAGTCGATGTCACCGGGTGGCTCGGCGGCTACAACTTCCAATGGGCGTGGTCGAGCGGATGGTGCGCCGGACAGGCCATCTAAGCTCCTTCATCGCCGCTGTTTCATTTTCGCTCGTGACGCTAAGGAAATGTATCAGCGAAAAGCCTGCGGCGTCGCAGACCCATATCAATCGCATAAAAAAGTCGCTCATACGGTAGCGTAGCTAGAGCATTTTCGATGGCACGCGGTGTGCTGAATAGCACGGCAGGGAGCAAAAGGAGCGCGCGAACAACCAATGATTTCAGCACAAAAATTTATCCGGCCTGGAACCGACGACAGTTCTCTCGAGCTTGCCGATCTGTGTGAGGTGATGTTGTTCGCGGGCGCCCGATGCCTTGGCTTTCATGAAACAGATGAGATGACTATCGACGCACAGGAAAGAATTATGGCCGCGGCGGCCACCCTGGCCCAGGGCATGGTGCACTACCTGACTGCCCAGGTCGGCATCGCACGCGTACGAGAATTGATCGAAGCTCCGGGCCAGAGGGAGCCGGAACTCGGGAACTAGGCGCGTCGCCGTGGACGCCGATCTGAGTAGTCTGAAGAGGGGCCAGATCGAGCGACACTGCGGGACGCGCCTTGTTTGGGGTATTGCTTCGCGCTAGGCGATACGGCGGCGTCTCTTGTATGATGCGTCGGCGGGCCAGACGCTTCGGCGCGGGGAATGGACGATAAGCATAGGCGCAATCTGCCGTATCGATTGATTTACGAACTCGGCAACGCGTTTGCCGGCAGGCTCGAACTCGACGATTTGCTCGGGTTGGTGGTGCGCAAGTGTCGCGAAGTTTTCGACGCGGAAGGCGTCTCCGTGCTGCTCCTCGACGACGAGCGCGAGGAGTTTTACTTCCCGTATTTTTCCGACCTTGATCCAAACGTAGCCGCGCGCCTGATGGAGATTCGCTTCCACGCCTCCAAGGGGGTCGCGGGCGCGGTGCTGCGCAACGGCCGTTCAGTCCGCATCGATCGCGTCGAACACGATCCCAACTTTTATTCCGAAGTCGACAAATTCACCGGCTTCCAGACCCGCTCCATTGTGGCCGCGCTGCTCACTGCGGCCGATCGGCGCCTCGGTGTAATCGAGGTCCTCAATCCAATTCATCTGGAAACCTTTACCGACGATCATCTCGCCTTGCTGGAGGCGCTCGCCGAAAGTATCGCGCTGGCGATCCATAACGCGACTCGCGTCGGGATGCTGCGGACCTCGGCGGAAAAACTCCGCACCGAAGTGGGCGCGCTGCGCCGCGATCTGGCGAAGCATGACGTATTGTCCGAAGTGATTGGGACCAGCCCCGAAATGACCGAGGTCTTCCGCCTCATGAAGAGCGCCGCGGCGACCTCCTCGATCGCAGTCCTGCTGGAAGGTGAAACCGGGACCGGCAAAGAGGTGACCGCGCGCGGAATTCATCGCATGAGCGGGCGCGCGGACAAACCTTTCCTCGCGGTCAACTGCGCGGCGCTCTCCGAGCATCTGCTCGAAAGCGAATTATTCGGCCATCGTCGCGGTGCTTTCACCGGCGCGACCCAGAATCAGCCCGGACTTTTTCGTGCGGCCAACGGCGGTGTGATCTTCCTCGATGAAATCGGCGAGATGCCGCTTTCGATGCAGCCGACGCTGCTGCGCGTGCTGCAGGACGGGGAGATTATGTCGGTGGGCGATACGCGTCCGGAGCGCGTCGATGTGCGGGTATTCTCCGCGACCAACCGCGACCTGCGCACCGCGGTCGCGGCCGGAACTTTTCGCGCCGACCTCTATTATCGCCTTGCGGCGTTCCCGATCCGGCTGCCGCCACTGCGGATGCGCCGGCGCGATATTCCGCTTATTGCCGATCATTGCCTGGCGCTCGCGAACGCCCGTCATCATAAGGAGATTCACGAGTTCGATCCGGAAGTGCTCGAACTGTTCGACCGCTACGCATGGCCGGGGAACATTCGCGAGCTGCAGAATGAGATCGAGCGCGCCGTCGTGCTCACGCCCAGTGGCGAAGCGATCAAAGTCGAGCAGCTTACTCCCGAGGTTCGCGGCATGCCGTCGACCCCGCTTCCCGCCGTGGGCCTGCCGGATACCGCGGACGGCGTAGCCATCCAGCCAACAACCTTCCGGGAGGCGCGCTCCGGATGGGAGGCGCGCTTCATCGCCGAAACGCTGGCGCGCAATGGCGGCAACGTATCGCATTCGGCGGAAGTGCTGGGGCTTTCGCGGATCCAGCTTCAGCGCAAAATGAAGGAATACGGTCTGCGCTGATCCCCGCCCTCTCTCTCCAGTCGCGCATATAGCGAGCCAAACTACAAATTGTTGCGTGCGAAAGATTTTTTCCGCCGCGCGATCGAGTCTGCCGACGCTCTCCGTGCAGAGACAAAAAGCATCCTTTTGCGACATACAGACAGATAATCCGACTAAATGGCATAGCATCGGGTTGTTTCTGTATCGCTCTTAAAGTTGGTGTAATCATGGTAGAAGAAATCGAAATGAGCGTAAATGCAACAAATGCCACTTGATTGCTACAACGATTCGATCAACAATCCTCAGCACCGCTATGAAACGAGTAGCAATTAATTACGTCATGAATGTAACTGCTACAAACTGTAAAGCGAGGGACACAAAAGGCTGGAAGTCGCTTCGCGGCGGTTATGGTGGCCAGCCCTAGTTTTGGAGGAGGGCCTAGCGATGGCAAGGGAATTGTTCCAAAAGCGCAGCCGACGAGAAATTTGGGAAGATTTTCTCAACGACTCGCCTCTGCTCGCCAGACATCGCGTCACTGACGAGGAGATCGCGATCCTGAAGACCTTTGCGCCGTTCGGAACTCTTACGGGCACCGAGGATATCATCTTCATCCTCGAACGAGTTCGACGATCGCGCAGACGATGGTAAGGCAGGGAGTCGGCACTTGCGGCGAGATTGGCGCGGAAGGACTTCCGCGCCAATTTCGTTTTCGCCACTAATCAACCGACGGTTGCTCAATGATTAGACTCGCTTATTGACCTGTCATAGCATGCCTTCTGGCATCGTCGACTTGATTGCCTGATTCGTTGCCTGATTTGAAGACGGCCGGGGGTTGGCCGTGAATGAGGGGGAGTTAAGTGAGCGCGTTTCTGCGATTGCCTTTGCCGGGTAATCCCTTCCTGGTGTCAGTCGTCCATCGGTCTGCGAGCGCGCGCTAGCGATGGACCTGCTTCAGAATCAGGTTCTGCTGCTCACGCAGCAAGCCAAGCTGGTGGTCGACTACGGCTTCATCGTTGGGCTCATCGCGGTCTTAATCGCATGCGGCTCGATGTACTTTAAAGAGCGGATGGCTCAGGAGCTGCGGCGCACCGGCGAGCGCCACGACCGAATCCAGCGCGGCTACTATGACCCCTCGCGCAAGGTCGTGGTGACACGCCCCGAAGAAATCGACGACAAGCGTTCGGGTAAGTCTTCCCGGCCTCAGCCGAGGCATCAGTGGAGAAGCCGGAGCTAGCGCCACACCTCATGCGCGATGTCGGCGACCAGCCGCAGCTTCGCTTCCTGCGTCGATTCCGGAATCGGATTGCCTTCCCATACCGTGCCGAAGCCGCACTGGGTCGATAGCCCAAGCTGTTCGCGCGGAAAATAACGGCTCGCTTCCTCGATGCGCTTTATGATTTCCTCGCGCGGCTCGGGTTCGATGCGCTTGGTCGAGATGAGCCCGAGGATGACGCCTTTGTCGCGAGGAATATCGCGCAGCGCCTCGAACGAGCCGGACCGCCAGTCATCGTATTCGAGCAGGAAGCGCGAGAAGTTGCGCGCGCGCGTGAAGACATTTTTCGCGACTGCTTCGTAGCCGCCCTCGCCGACGTAGTAGCCCTTGTTGTTGCCGCGGCACAGATGCAGCGCGAAGTCGACGCCCGGAACATCGGCTACAGAATTGATAATGTCGATACCTTCGGTGAGAAGCCGATTCGGATTCATCCCGCGCTCGGCGAAGTCCTGATGCTGGCGCTCGGGATCGCATAGCATCCCGAGTTCCGGCGCATCGAGCTGGATATATTCGCATCCGAGTGCCGCGAGCTCGCGCGCCTCCTGCTTCACAATGTCGGCGGCATCGCGAAACAGATCGAATGGATCGCGATAAGCGTCGCGCGAGTACTCGGGCGACCATCGCAGCGTCATCATCAGCGGACTCGGTAGCGTGACCTTGAGCGGACGATGCGCGCGCCGCCGCGCATAGGTGAATTCCTCGTTGGTGAGCGAGCGCTGGCGGCGAATCTTCTCCACCACCGCATACTGCACCTGGATGTTGGTTTCTTCGGCGCGCTGATCCTTCTCGTGCGGCTTGCGCCATACGCGGGTGAAGGCGGGAATCTCCTTCACGCCCGAGATCACATCGGTGAGCGGCGCGATGAAGTGCGTGCGGCGCATCTCGCCGTCGGTGATGACATCGACGCCGCACTTCTCCTGCAACGCGATCGCATCATCGACCGCGCGATCCTCGATTTCCTTGAACGCCGCGGTCGAAATGTTTCCGGCCGTCCATTTGGCGCGCGCATCCTTCAAATAGCCGGGCCGCAGCATCGAGCCGATCACTTCTGCGCGATAAAGTTCCGCCACCTTGAGACTCCTTAGCCCCAGACCTCTTGTGCAGTCTCGACCACCAGCCGCAGCTTCGCGACCTCGTCCTCGATGGTAAGCGCGTTGCCTTCCACCGTTGAGGAGAAGCCGCATTGCGGACTGAGGCAAAGCTGATCCAGAGTTACATACTTCGACGCTTCATCGATGCGGCGCTTGAGGGCATCCTTCTTTTCCAACGCGCCGCGCTTGCTGCTTACGAGACCCAGCACGACCAGCTTGCCCTTGGGCACGAACCGCAGCGGCTCGAAGCTGCCTGAGCGCGCGTCGTCGAATTCCATGAAAAATCCATCGACGTTGAGCTGTCCGAACAACGCCTCGGCGACATAGTCATAGCCGCCCGATGCGACCCACGAAGATCGGAAATTGCCGCGGCACATATGCGTGCAGATCGTCATGCCCTCGGGGCGTTTTACGAGCGCGGAATTTATCAATCGAATGTACGTGAGATGCTGATGCTGCGGATCGCCGCCGAGGTTCGCGATGTACTCACGTTGCGATGGATCGTTCAGATACGCGAGGCTGGTGTCATCGAGTTGTAGATAGGTGCAGCCGAGCCGGCCGAGCGCCGCGATCTGCTCGGAATACACCGCGCCGAGGTCGTGCCAGAACTCCTCGAGGTCGGGATAAACGGACGCATCGATTGCCGCGCGCCCGCCGCGATAATGCATCATGCTCGGCGACGGGATGCTCAACTTGGGCGTCGCCTTCGCAACCGATTTCAGGAATTGGAAATCTTCGGCGAAGATGCACTTCTCGAATTTCAGTTTCGAATAGACGCGCGGGCCGGCCATCATGAAATCCAGATCGCCTTGCTCGTTATGGAAGGTCACCTTGAGCTTATCGTCGCCTCGAGTGACGCCGCCGACCTGATAGAGAAAATCCATATGCCACGAGGCGCGCCGATACTCGCCGTCGGTGGCCCCGCGAAGGCCCACGTCCTCCTGCATCTTCACGACCTGGCGGATTTCCGCGTCCTCGATCGCGCGCAGTTGTGTATCGGTGATGCGGCCGTGTTGCCGATCATCGCGCGCTTGCAGGACTTTGCGCGTGCGCAGTAGGCTCCCGACGTGATCGGCGCGAAATGGCGGCTTGGTGCGATTCATCGAATTCCCGGCTTATAGCGATCGCTCGAAACATAGCGCTTTGGGTCATCCTTGCAAGCGCAGTGGCGAGCGTCGCGAACCTATCGCAGAGGAGAATCGCGATGGCAGATGAAAACAGCCTCGGGAGAGTTGAAGTCAAAAGCTTCACGACCCACAACTTTCGCCTTCAGAGCGGTGAGGTTCTGCCGGAGGTCACCCTCGCGTATGAGACCTATGGTCGGCCTGCACCTGACGGCCGCAATGCGATCCTGGTCGCGCACGGTTACACCTCGAGCCAACATGCCGCGGGACTCGATGCGAAGGGTGAACCCGGATGGTGGGATGGGCTCATCGGTCCGGGCAAGGCGATCGACACCAACAAGTACTTCGTCGTGTCCTCGAACATGCTCGGCTCCTCGTATGGTTCCACCGCGCCCGCCAGCATCAATCCGAAAACCGGCAAGCAGTATGGTCCGGATTTTCCCGAAATCACCGTGGTCGATATCGTCACCGCCCAGCGCGCGCTGCTCGGCGCGCTTGGAGTAAAGCATCTGGTCGCAGTAGCGGGGCCGTCATTCGGCGGCTTCCAGTCGTTTCAATGGGCGGTAACCTTCCCCGATGCAATGAGCGGCGTCATTCCGGTCGTCACCGCCCCGAAATCATCCAACGGCGATGAGTTAGTTAATGAACTGCGCGCGCGGTTCGCCCAGGCTCCCGGATGGAACGGCGGCCGCTATTACGGCAACGACGAGATGATTGCGTTCATGACCGAGACGCGAGTGACGACGCTGAAGCGTTACGGCATCGAGGCCGAATTGACGCCGCGCTTTCCGGATCCGGCCAAACGCGAGGAAGAGATTCATAAGCTCGCCGAGAAATGGGCGAGGGAATTTGATCCCAATTCGATGATCGCGCTGGCGCAGGCGCTTTCGACCTTCAATGCGGAAAAAGACTTCGCAAAAATCCGCGCAAAGGTGCTGTACGTGCTATCGAGGACGGACAAACTCTTCCCGCCGGTCCACGCCCCTCCCGTGATGGCGAAGCTGAAAGCGGCCGGCGTCGATGCGACCTACTTCGAAATCGACAGCGACAAGGGGCACCTCGCGAGCGGCGCCGACTGGCGGAAGTGGGATCACGTACTGCGGGAATTTCTGCAGCGGCTGGAGTGAGGCGAATATCAGCTCGCGGTGAGGCGGCGGGACGGTGGGTGATGCGGATCTTCAACCTTTGGCGGCGCGTTCTTTCTTGATGCGGCGGAGGGAGCGGTTGCATCGACGCTTACGCACACCGGTAGGATGACGAGGCTGCGGCCCTGAATCTGCAACCATCGCTGGATTTCGTATGCGGTGTGATTGTGCAGGAAGCGCTCGATGAGTCCCTCGGATTCGTCTTCGAACACCAGGCTTCCAGCGAAGAAGACGCAGCGCGAGAAGGTATGCATCACCTCGTTGCACGGGACGTGCATGATGATGAAGGCGATGAAGATCGGGAGCAGCGATAGCACCGACTCTTTCACGCCGCGCAAGTTCATCACCACCATCAGGAAGACGACCAGCGCGCACATCCACAGCTTCCATGGGAGCCACGAGATCGGCAGAAAGCTGAAGATGGCATCGGCGCCGCTCGCGATCGAAATCGAAACGGTGAGCACGTAATCGACGACCAGCGCGCATCCGGAAACGACGCCTGGATATGCGCCGAGCAGGCTGGTTGCGACGAGATAGCCGCCGCCTCCGGTCGGAAACAGATCGATGGTCTGCGAGTATGAGGTCGCGATGACGAACACCGTGATCGCCGTCATCAGCGCGAGGAAAACCGCGAGGTACTAATGCGATCCGAGCGCGAGGAATGCCTCCTCGGGGCCATAGCACGAGGAACTCAGGCCGTCAGAACCGAGACCGACCCACGCCAGAAACGCTACCAGCGAGAGGCTATGAAAGATTCGCGGCTCGCGGACATCACGCGGCTTTCCGATGATGAGATGCGTGAAGGTCCGCTTCTCGCCGTTTCTACCTTGCGGAATCTTGCTAACCCTTGCGAGAGCCATAAATCTCAGCCTCTCGCGAACGGCAAACTTACGAAAAGTCGGGGTCCGCCGCAAATGTCCTCGAAATCTCCGCCGCGCAAATAAATCCCTCCGTCAAAATTTGAGGGCCGGCCCCTTTTCCCAGGTGAGGGAAAGAAGGCCGACCCATCGGGCTGAGCAAGCCCGAACTCCTATGCCGCTCGTTTTTTGGTTGGCCGCGCGAAGGTGCGCCGTCCAATCGGTACATCGTCGATCGACTTGGGGCATCCGTCGTCGCCGGTAACGACGTACTCCGGATATGCCGGGAAGCCGTGCTCAGACAGATCGAGTCCTTCGATCTCGCCTTCGGTCGGAATGCGAAGACGGAAGATCATCTGCACGCCGTACATCAGCGCCATCGATACGATGAAAGTCGCGATCGTGATCGAGGCGCTTCCGATTGCCTGCGCGATCAGCACGCCGAAACCACCGCCATAGAAGAGGCCGGTCACCACTGTGCTGGTGTCGGCGCCCAACGGCGTCGGTGAGCCATATTTGCCCGCGGCGAAAAGGCCCAACGAGAGCGTGCCCAGATTCCGGCGATCATATGGACGGGGACCGCGCCGATCGGATCGTCGATACGCAGGTATTCAAGCAAGTCGATTCCCCATACCACGACGATGCCCGCACCGATTCCGAGCAGGAACGCGCCTTCAGGATCGACCCAGTAGCAAGGGCAGGTGATCGCGACCAGTCCCGCGAGAAATCCGTTAACCGTCAGCGCGAGGTCCCACTTGCCACCTTTGATGTAGGAATAGAAGAGCGACGTCAGACCGGCTGAGCAGGCCGCCAGCGTGGTGTTGAACGACACACGGCCGATGCCTTGCGCATCGAGTGCCGAGAGCGTGCTGCCGGGATTGAAGCCGTACCATCCGAACCACAGGATGAGTCCGCCGGTCGCGCCGATAATCAAGTCATGCGGCTTCATCGGTGCGCCGCCGTCGCGCTTGAACACGCGTCCCAGCCGAGGCCCAAGGACGATCGCGCCCGCGAGCGAAATCGTTCCGCCGATCGTATGCGCGACCGTCGATCCCGCGAAGTCATGGAACGGGATCGGGTTCATGTTGGCGAGCCATCCATCCGGCCCCCATGCCCAATGGCCGATAATCGGATAGATGAAGCCGGTAACGCCGACGCTGTAGAGCAGGTCGCCGATAAAATCGCAGCGACCGATCATCGCGCCGGAAGTCACGGTCGAGCAGGTATCCGCGAAGGCATACTGGAAGACCCAATATGCGAGCAGCGGAACGCCCGTGGTGCCGTAGGTCGCCGGCAATCCGTGCAGCATGAAGCCGGTTGTGCCGATCCATGGCGTGCCGGGGCAGAACATGAATGCGAAACCCCATGCCCAGAAGGTGACGCCGCAGATGCAGGTATCGGCGATGCCTTCGACGAGGATGTTGACGGTTTCACGCGAGCGCGCGAAGCCCGATTCCAACATCACGAAGCCCACCTGCATGCAGAACACCAGGTAGGCCGCGACCAGCGTCCACACCGTGTTAATTGCGTTGATGTGTGGAGGAGGCAGCGGCGGCGCGGCATCAGCGTATGCGGGAGTGGGCAAGTACCACTTCGAAATGAAGAAGACGACGATGCCGAAGCGAAAATAGCAGCAAGACCTGGTCCATCGGCATTTACCTTGCGCATAGGGATGGAAACATCGACAATCGTGCGGTACATCCTTCACCCTGGTGAATCGTGGAAATCAGCGAGAAGCAGGAGGGCAAGATTGCCGTCCTGACGCCGGTCGGGCGTCTCGACAATGAAACCAGTCCGGGCTTTCAAGCGAAGTTGCTCTATGCGGTCGCTGCCGGGAGCGCGGTGCTCGTCGATTTTTCCGCCATCGAATACATCTCCAGCGCCGGGTTGCGCGCGCTGCTGATGGCGTCGAAGAAGTCCAAGGCTGGGGGCGGTCGTCTCGCGGTTGCGGCGCTGACGCCGATGGTCAAGGAAATCTTCGCCATCAGCCGCTTCTCTCTCATCGTGCAGGTCTTCGATACCATCGCGGAGGCGAGCGCGGCGCTCAACTAACGAATGGCGGTGATGGCATCATGTTGATTCGATTCTGGGGCACGCGAGGTTCGATCCCCGCGCCGATCGGTCATCGCGCCATCCGGGACAAGATTCGCGAGGCGTTGCTGGCCGCGCGCGGACGCCACCTCGAAAGCCTCGAATCGATCGAATCCTTTATCGATGAAGACCTCCCCTTCGCGGTTGCGGGCAGCTATGGCGGCAACACCAGTTGCGTCCAGCTTGTCACCGGCGGCGATGAGTATGTGCTGTGCGACCTCGGTACCGGTACGCGCGAGTTCGGCAATCGCGTGCTCGCGAAGCACGGCCCCGGCAAGCACCATCGGTTCAACGTGTTCCTGTCGCATATGCACTGGGACCACATCATGGGATTTCCGTTCTTCGGCCCCGCGTACATCCCCGGCAATGTGATCCGAATCTTCGGCGGCCATCCTCATATGATGGATGCCTTCATACGGCAGCAATCGCATCCGTGTTTCCCGGTCGACTTTCGCTCGCTCGGCGCGACGATCGAATTCATCGAGCTGGAACCGGGCCGCGTTTACGATATCGATGGACTCACGGTGCGGACCATTCAACAGAACCATCCGAGCGATTCCTACGGCTTCCGATTTACCCACGAAGGCAAGAACGTCGTTTTCTCGACCGATTGCGAGCATAAGTTCCAGGTCCTCAACGAGTCGTATCCGTTCATCAATTTTTTTCGCGATGCAGACCTCCTGATCTTCGATGCGCAGTACTCGCTCGCCGATCAGATGTCGGTGAAAGAGGATTGGGGACATTCGAGCAACATGATTGCAGTGGAACTCGCGCAGCTCGCCGGCGTCAGGCATTTGGTGCTGTATCATCACGAGCCGATGCTCGATGATCGGATGCTGGAAAAAATTCTGGAAGAGACCCGCCACTATGCATCGATGACCCGTAGCGTTCGGAAGTTGAACGTGAGCTCCGCTTACGACGGACTCGAGATTGTCGTCTGAGACCGGCATGCTCCCGCCCGTGGCGGGCGGCCTCCTCAGCCCGCGCAACATCTTCGCCGGGCCCGGACGCATACCGGCGCTGATCGCGCTCAGCCTTCTCACCACGCTGCGAATCATAAATCCTCTTCCGGTAGAGGAGCTGCGGCTGCGCGCCTTCGACCTGGAACAGAGATTCGCGCCGCGCCGCTATCAGCCGGTGGCGGTACGCATCATCGCGATCGATGAGACGAGCCTCGACAAGTATGGGCAATGGCCGTGGCCGCGTACGCTGCTCGCGGACCTCGTCCGGCGCATCGCAAAGGGAGCGCCGGGGGTGCTCGGCGTCGACATCACATTCTCGGAGCCGGATCGATTCTCGCCCAATGCGTTGGTGCACGAGATTCCCGAGATCCCGCCGCAGGTCGCGCGTGAACTGGAAGCGATGCCCTCCAACGAGACGGTGCTCGCCGAAGCGTTTCGGCAAGTGCCCACAGTGCTTGCGGTATCAGTCAGCGAACATCCGGAGCGTGCTCAACGCTTCCCGGCGCGTCTCACGATCATCCGCGAAAAGGGACGCGACCCGCGTCCGTTCCTGCTACAGTTTCCGCCGCCGATGCGCAGCTTGCCCGAAATCGCGCAGTTCGAGCGAGGACGCGGTTCCGATATTATCGGCGAGCCCGATCCCGACGGCGTCGTTCGCCGCATTCCTCTGTTTGTGATGGCGGAGGGAAACCTGCTGCCCGCGCTCGCGCTCGAGATGATTCGGGTGGCGTCGGGCGCGGGTTCGGTCGATATCGTGACCGGGCGCCTCGGCATTCGCGGTGCGACCGTCGCCAACGTCTTTCTGCCCACCGATCATCAGGGCCGCGCGTATCCGTATTTCACCCCGCCGGAGGACCAGCGCTACATTTCGGCGTCCGACATCCTCGATGGCACCTACGACGTTTCCCAACTACATGGCGCGGCGGTCCTCCTTGGTGTGACCTCGCTCGGGCTGGTCGACGAAAAGCAGACACCGCTCGGTTTGATGACGGGAGTCGAGATCCACGCCCAGCTGGTCGAATCGATGCTGACGGGCAACCTGCTCCGTCGTCCCGCGATCCTCACATGGATCGAGGTTGCCTTGGTGATGCTGGTGGGATTGCTGACGATTTTTGCGGTGCCGTATCGCCGTCCATCGGCCGCGATTGCATTCGTAACCGCAGTGGCCATAGTTCTGCTGATGGGCGAGTTCACCGCCTTCCGGCTCTTCAAGTTGCTCTTCAGTACCATCTATCCGGCACTCTCCACGCTCGTTGTCTTTGGCGTGATGCTCGGCTCGAACTTGCGCTCGGCGGAGGCGGCGCGACGGCGCCTGTCCGCGGCCCTCGATCAGGAGCGCGAGATGGAAGCGCGCATCGACGGTGAGCTGAAGGCCGCGAGCGCGATTCAGATGGGACTGCTGCCGCGGCGATTTCCCGAGGCGCCGGATCATCGCAACGTCGAGGTGTATGCGTTCATCGAACCGGCGCGCGAGGTTGGCGGTGATTTATACGATTTCGTTTTTCTCGATTCCGATCGCCTCGCATTCGTGATCGCCGACGTCGCGGGGAAGGGCGTGCCTGCAGCCTTGTTCATGGCGATGACGCGCGAGGTGATTCGCGCCGCGATGCAGCGCTACGGCGAAAACCTTGATCGCGTGTTTGCGGAAGCGAATGCAAAGGTGTCGGCCTCGAGCGAAGACATGGCCGCGGAAGGCGCCGACATGGTCTTCGTGACCGTCTTCGTCGGCGTCATCGATCTTGCGACGGGAATGCTCTCCTACGTCAACGCGGGACACGAATGGCCGCTTTTGCTCGGCATCGGAACTCACGCGACTGCGCTTTCGGGCGATAGCGGGACGCCGCTCGGCGCGCTCGATGACTTCCACTATCAAGTGCAGCGCCGCCAACTTGTTACCGGCGACGTGCTGCTGCTTTACACCGACGGCGTCACCGAGGCGCAAAATCCAGCAAGAGCATTCTATGGCGAGGGTCGTTTGAAGCACGCACTCGCGGCACCAAAATCTCTCCATCCGAAGGCCGTCGTCGACCTGGTGCATGATGACGTGCGGCGCTTCGTCGCGGGCGCGGAGCAGTTTGACGACATCACACTGCTGGCGGTCAGATGGCTCGGTCGCGACAGCGCTGCGGAATGATCATCGAACGGTAATTTCCACCCGGCGATTGAGTTGCTCGGCAACATTCGGTCCGGTCTTGACGCGCAAGTCGAGCTGCCCGCGTCCCGCAACCGAGATCGATTTGGGATCGAGTCCATCATGCGCCAGCTTCTCGCGCACGAAGAGGGCGCGCGTCAGCGAGAGCGTCTGGTTGTAGTTGAGTTCGCCGGTCGTGTCCGTATGGCCGACCACTTCGACCTCGTATACCGGGCGCTGTTTGATATCGTCGAACACGCTTTTGTACAGACGTTGGGAATCAGGCGTCATGACGTCCGTGTCGTTTTCGAAATAGAGCGTGAAATGGCTGGGAAGGATCGGACGCGCGACTAGCGCGCTTCCGAAAATCTGCTCGACTTGCGCTTGGTCCATCGTGACCGGCCGCGCGCTGCCCTTGACGATCTCGCTTGCCGCGTAGGGCGAATCGAGCGTCAGGGATTTCTGGCCGTCGTCGACCGTGATCGCGCCCGCGCTCCCGTCCGGATTCGGCAGCACCGTGAAGAGCGCCTGGCGGCTCGCGCACGCCGACAAGGTAAGCGCCAGGGCCAACGTGAGCACGACGCGACGCACGCTCAGGGCTCTCCCTTCACCTGCACCACGAAGCGAGTGCCGCGCACGCCGAGGATCGCGGTCGGCGTTTTCACCTTCATCGCGCCGGGCGTACTGCGCGCAATATCGCCCGACACCATGGCGAGTGTGCCCCTCCGCATGTCGGTCAGCATCGAGCCGTTGAAGTTGCTCGAATCGAAGCGGTATTCGTCGAGTGCGACCTCGCTGTTGGGACCGGTCGACATCGCGGTATTGTCGGTGAAGGTGATGCCGACCCCGCCATCCGATCCCGTCTGGATGACATCTTTTTCATACAAAAAGTCGCCGACCTTCGCGGGGAGATTGCTGCCGTCGCGCACGATGGTAACCTGTCCGGAGGCGGTTTTGACCTGCGCGATTTTCGGGCTTTCGGCGCCCGCGAAAGAAACCGCAACCAGTATCATCGCGATGGCGGCGAATATCGAACGACCGATCCGATCCATTTGGCCTCGTGCGAGACTGACCTTTCGGTTTCGCGAGACTAGCGGGCCGCGTCGCGAGATGCCACCTGCGATCAGCGACTTGCCCGCGCCAACGATGTAGGTTTCAGCAGTTGGAATCGTGGAAGCTCGGCTGACAATTCGTATCGATATCGCCGCGATGCGCGATGTGCGCGGATTCGTCGCGGATTTTGTTACCCGCAACGCGCTCGCGATGGACGAGCAACATCGAATCATGATCGTGCTCGAGGAATTGATCACCAACCTCGCGAAGTACGGCTATCAGAACCGGCCGGCCGGCAGCGCCGAAATCGCAATGCAACTCGACGCGCCGCGTCTGACAATTGAATTCATCGACGACGGCGATCCCTTCGACCCGCTGGCAGCGCCGCCGCCGGACCTCGAGGCGCCGCTCGAAGAGCGCGACCTGGGCGGGCTCGGTGTTCATATCGTGCGATCCCTCCTCGACGAGGTGCGCTATAGCCGCGCGGGCGATCGCAACGTACTGCAACTGATGCGGCGCGTTGTGCTGATCCAACGCTAGAATCCGCCTCAGAGCTTCGCAGCCGCGTCGAGCCATGTTCGCGCGGCCTCTTCCAGCCGCGGCGCCGCTTCCTCGACCGTGCGCGGCGGCCGGATGTTCACGATCACGACTTCATGCACGCCTGCATCGCGATAGCGCTTCAGATCGTCCGGTGTGATCGGTTTCGCATACGGGGAGATGATGATTTCGAGACTCCGAGAGCTTGCGATGGTTTGCCTTGAGCAACTCCTCGATGCGGCGGATTTTCGCGGCAGCCTCGTCGGGCAGGAGATTGAAGCCGTACCATCCGTTGCCATATTCCGCCACGCGCCTCAACGCCGGGCCGCTCTCGCCGCCGAACAGAACCGGCACCTTGGCGCCCTGCGCGGGCTTGGGATTGGAGCGCACGCCCTCGAACTTCACGAACTCGCCGCTGTATGCACTTACCGGATCGCCCCATAGCTTGCGCATCGCATCGATACATTCGCGGGTGCGAGCCGCGCGACGTTCCCACGGAATGCCGAGGGCCTGGAATTCCTCCTCCAGCCATCCGATGCCGACGCCGAGCGCGACGCGCCCATTGCTCAGCCAATCGAGTGTCGCGACCACCTTCGCGAGCACGACCGGATTGTGCTCGGGCACGAGGCAAATGCCGGTGCCGAGGCGAATCTTCTCGGTCGCGGCCGCCATCGCGGTCAATGCGATGAATGGATCGGCAATCGGTGCATCGGTCCGCGCGGGCAGCACGCCGTCGCCGCTATAGGGATACTTCGAGGCGTATTTGTCTACCAACACGACATGCTCGGGAACCCATAGGGTTGAGAAGCCGAGGCGCTCCGCGTTCGAGGCGTAGGCCTTCATCAGCGCCATTGTGTTGCCGCGCCCGCCGACTGCTCCGAATATTCCGATCTTCACGTATCGACACCTCTTCCTTGGTATGTGTCGTCCTATCTAGCACCGACCGCGTCGGGAGGGTGAATGAATTCGGAATCGAATGCGGGCCGCACTGCGTCATTCAACGGATACGATATATACTTTGAAGTCCGCGGCGAGGTTCATCCGCACGTGCTGCACTACTTCGTGAAGGCCGCGATCTCGTTCCTCCGGAGCCAATGGAGACCTCAATAGTTGCCAAAGAGTTTTGTTCGTATATACAATTAAATCTTGGAGATCGAGTTCGATTCACAGAAGAACGAACGTAACATCGCGGAGAGAGGAATTTCCTTCACTCTAGCGGCAAAATTCGATTTGACTACCGCAGCCGTGCAACGCTCTGATCGACACGGTGAGGAGAGATTTCTGGCGACCGGTATGATTGATGATCGTCTCCACGTTCTGGTGTTTACCCAGCGAGGGGACAACATGCGCGTTATTAGCTTGCGCCGCGCCAATGCCCGTGAGGTTAAGCGTTATGAGGAAGCAAAGGCCAAATCCATACAAGACTGACGAGGAAAATCCGGAATGGACAGATGAGGATTTCAAACGCGCCGTGCCTGCGCGATTGCTTTTTCCCGACTGGGTGGAGGAATGGGAACGACGAAAGCAGGGCCAGCGCGGTCCTCAGAAGGCTCCGGTGAAAGCGGCCATCTCAATAAGGGTTGATAAAGACGTTCTCGCGCAGTTCAAAGCCACGGGAACCGGATGGCAAAAGCGGATGAACGCTGCGCTGCGGATGGGCGCCGAGAGACTTACGCCCTACGTCAAGAAGCCAATCAAGAAACGATCGTCACGATCGAAGTAGATCAGGCTGGGCGCACGCGGCGGCGAAGTGACGAAGGCTGCGTAGTGCCGTCGATCAACCTTTTCGGCCCGGCCTGCGCGAGAGGATCGCGACCCGCGAGATGTAGCTCCAGATATGGAAAGTCATCGTAGCCCCAGAACAACTCCTCGCCCACTTCCATTGTAGGAACGCCAAACACGCCGCGCTCTATCGCGTCATCGGTCTGACTCCGTAGCTGTGACTTTATTTCCGGCTGCGAGGCTTGCGCGACGAGCTTTGCTCCCGGCAACCCGAGTTCGCTTGCCACGCGTTCGGCCACCGCGGGTTCGCTCACGTGAAGCGATCGACACCACACCGCGGCGAACAAAGCATCGATGAGTTTATGGCGCATGGGCGTGTCGAGCGGCAGGAGCGACATTCTCAGCGCGAGGATCGGGTTGAAGGGGAAGTACGCGGGCGTTTGCATCGGCAAATCCAGGAGGATGGCCTTGCGCTGGACGTTCTTCATCATCCAGCGGCCCTTTGCAGGCGTCTCGCCGGGTCCTAATGTCCCGCTCGCATCGAGAAGCGCGGCATAGAGAACCGGAACCGCCTTAATCTGGAATCCGTATTTCTCAGCGAGCTTCGGCAACTGATTCCACGCCAGGTACGCGTTGGGCGAGATGTAGTCGAGGTAAATGCGGATCGTGCGAGGGCTCATCCGAAGTCCTCCATCGGGAGGCCGACGTAATTTTCCGCGAGGCTTTGGGCGGCGGCGCGCGAGCTGGTGACATAGTCGAGCTCGGCCATCTGACGGCGGCGATCGAAGGCGTTGTCGTCGTCGAAGCGATGCAGCATCGAGGTCATCCACCACGAGAAGCGCTGCACCTTCCATACGCGCCGCAGACAAGTCTCCGAATACCGATCGAGCAGCTCGCGCGAGCCCGAGCGATAGAATTCCACCATCGCGCGCGCGAGGACGCGCACGTCAGCGACCGCGAGGTTGAGGCCCTTCGCACCAGTCGGCGGCACGATATGCGCGGCATCGCCGGCGAGGAACAGATTCCCACATTGCATCGGCTCGACAACGAAGCTGCGCATCTCGGTGATGCCCTTTTGCAGGACGGTCCCTTCGTGCAGCTTCCATCCGTCGTTCGTGGCGAAGCGCCGATGCAGTTCCTCCCAAATGCGCGCGTCGGGCCATGATTCGATTTCCTCGTCGGGTGCGCATTGCAGATAGAGGCGCGTGAGCTGCAGCGAGCGCATGCTATGCAGCGCGAAACCGCGCTCGTGATTGGCGTAGATGAGTTCGTCCGATGACGGCGCGACCTCCGCGAGGATGCCGAGCCATGCGAAGGGATATACGCGCTCGAACATTGTCAGCACGCCCGCGGGGATCGTCGGACGGCAGATGCCGTGGAAGCCATCGCATCCCGCGATGAAGTCGCATTCGATCTGCTGCGGCGCGTCGTCTTTGCGATATCGAATGATCGGTTTCGAGCCGTCGAAATCGCGCACGCTAACACCATCAACTTCGAAGATGACTTGCCCGCCCGCGGCGAGGCGCGCCTCGGTGAGATCCCGGATGACCTCATGCTGCGCGTATATTGTGATGCCTTTTCCGCCCGTCAGATCGGCGAAATCGATGCGATGGCCGAGTCCGTTGAAGCGCAACTCCACGCCATGATGGACGAGGCCCAGCTTCTTCAGTCGCGTGCCGACGCCGGTCTCGATCATCAAATCGACGGTGCCTTGTTCGAGCACGCCGGCGCGCACGCGCTCCTCGACATACTTGCGGCTGCGATTTTCGATGACGACGGAATATATGCCGCTTAAGTGCAGCAGATGCGAAAGCATCAGCCCGGCAGGTCCCGCGCCGACGATTCCAACCTGCGTGCGCATGTCGAAGATTTATACGGAGCGCGTCAAACCGCCGTCGATGCGGATCATCGAGCCGGTGACGTAGGCGGCGAGCGGACTCGCGAGGAACGCAGCCACCGCGCCGAACTCCGCGATGGTGCCCATCCTTCCTACCGGCAACGTGGTCTCGAAGCGCTTCAGGGCTTCCTCGACCGAAATGTTCTGCCGCTTGGCGTTCGCCTGATGGAGCTGGACCGAACGATCGGTGGCGATGACGCCGGGCAGCAGCATATTCACGGTGATGCCATCGCGCGCGACCTCGCCCGCCAGCGTCTTCGACCATCCGGCAACGGCGCCGCGCAGCGTATTGGAAATTCCGATGGTCGGGATCGGCTCGATCACGCTGTACGACGCGACGGTGAGAATGCGGCCCCATTTGCGCGCGCGCATCTCGGGCAGAATCATGTCGGTGATGCGGAACAGCGGAAGCACCATCGCGTGGAACTGCGCTTCCCACAACTCGGCCTTGACGCCCGATGCTCCGGTCGGTGGAGGACCTCCGGAGTTGTTCACCAGAATGTCGATGGGGCCGAGCTGATCGCGCGCCGACTTGACCGCCGCTTCCGTTGAAGGCCAATTCGCCAAATCGGAGGCCAAGCCGATCGCCTTCGCGCCACGCGCGGTCATTTCGGACACCGTGGCATCGATGGTCGCTTGCGTGCGCGCGACGATCGCGACTGCCACGCCCTCGGCTGCGAGCGCCTCGGCGATGCCTCTGCCGATGCCCTTGCTGCCGCCAAACACCAGCGCGGTTTTCCCTTTAATCTGAAGATCCATCTCTTACTGCATCACTGCTATTCGGGCATCCCGAAGCCACCGCCCTCCGCCTGATGACCATAGATGTCGCGGGTGTAGTACTCGGACTGATAGGTCGAGGCGCGCGCGCCGCATCCGTATTCGATCATCCAACCCGAGGGCGTGTTGAAGTAGAACGAGTACATGTGATCGTTCGAATGCTTGCCGATACCCATCGCGACCGGAACCTTCTGTTTGCGCACCAGTTCGTGCGTCATGCCGACATCGTCGAAGTTGTCGACTTCGAGCATGATGTGATTGAGCATCTTGCTTCCGCCCGGAACGCCGAACGCCACGGTGTGATCGCGGTCGTTGCAATGCATGAAGCGAATCTGCAGGTAGCCGTTGCCGATTTTGATTTTGTATTCGACCCCGCCGCGCATCCCGAGCGCATGATAAAATTTCTCCGCCGCGACTGGATCCTGCTGGCGGACGATGCAGTGACCCAACCCGCCGGTGCCGGTCTTGAATCGTCCATGCATCGGGCGTCCCGGATAGAAGGGCCTCTGGAACTGGACTTCGGGGCCGTGGAAAATCTCGACCGGATTCCCACCCGGATCCTGCAGCTTCAGCACCTCGAGGACGCGGCGTTCGGTCGCTTCGTCCTCGGAGCCGACGCGGAACTTGATTCCCGCCTCCGATAGCTGACGCTGCATCGCACCGAATTCCTCCGCGCCCGCGACCCGGAAGCCGAGGTATTGCAAATCGTCGCTTGGGTCCTGATGCATCACGATGCGATGATGGAAATAGTCCATCCGCAAGTAGCATCGATCGCGCTCGCCCTCCTCGGCGACTTCGAGGCCGACGATGTTCGCGGCGAAGTTCTTCCATGCGTCGAGATCTTTGACGCCGATTCCCATGTAGCCGAGTTCTGTTACCTGGATCATAGATGCCTCCCGCGCGGGCCGTTCTCAGGATGCTTTTCCCACGAATGAGTCTCACAGTAAAGAACCCCGGTTTTCAGGCCGAAAAAGGCTGTAACCACCCCCATTTTCTCGCTTATTGATTCCCTATATCCATCTATATGCATAGAGATGAAGCGCGTGTGACAATGGGTCTTGGCGCGCGGCATCATCTTACAGGGGAGCAGGTGGCGATGGCGACAAGTTTCCTGGGGAACATTTCCATTCGAACCGCGGGCATATTGCTCGCATTAGCGCTGGTCGTCGGTACCGCATCGGCCGCCGACAACATCAAGGCGGGCGACAAAATTTCACCGGACAACGCGGATCAGGTTAAGGATCTCGTCTCGCCCGGACTTTACTACATGGTCACGCACGGGATGCTGATGAACATCAAGGCGACCCGACGAGTCGACTGGCCGCCGCCATATCGCGAGGCGACCGAAAAGTACGCCTCGCAGGTGGCGCTGAGTCCGGATCGCCGCAGCATGCTCGGCTATGTCGCGGGCCAGCCGTTCCCCGATATCGACGATAACGATCCCGAGGCGGGCGTGAAGATCATGTGGGACAATGCCTTTCGTCCCATCACCACCGACGACTACGATTTGCGCTTCTTCAACTGCCAGAGCCAGTACGTGCGGCCGGGGCAATCGCAGCAGGTAATCGATGAAATCCAGGTCGGCCATTATGCCGGTTACGACTTGATTGGCCGCACCGAGGTCGAACCGATTCCGGTCGATCCCGACTTCATCAAGACCAATCGGATGTGGCTGTTCGGGCTGTATCCGGTGTTGGCGCCTGAGAGCGCGCGCGGAACCGGCCTCATCAGATATCGCTACATGGATGGAACGCGCGGCGACGACACGTGGGCATGGCAGCCCGGCGATCGCCGCTTGCGCCGGCTCAACGAAGCCTTCCTCAGCAGCGCCACCGACGCGCAGACCAACGATCCCGATCATTACTCGGGCTTCAATCCCAAAGCCGAGGAGTACGACTACCACTTCCTCGGTGAGCGCGCGATGCTGGCCAGCGTTCATGCGGCGCACGCGCCGGAGATCACTTGCCTCTACGATGGCGGCGCGTCGGCATGTCCCGAGAACTGGGAGCTACGACATCTGTATGTGGTGGCGGCGACTCCGCGTCGCAATACCGCCGCAGGTGCACGCGGCGCACTCGAGAAAGCGAGCGTCGTCTACATCGATTCGGAAGTATGGTTCAATCCTTACGTCGATACCTATGACCGCGAAGGACAGCTGTATAAGACCCACATCTACTGGCTCACGTATCACGATCGTCCAGTGCCCGATGCCAAGGTTGCCATCTATCCATTCGATCGCGAGTTCGTGGTCGGCTCGACCGCAGTGAATGTCCAGGGCGGCTTCTCGACGATGTGCTACTTGCCGGGACGCAACATGCCCGAGCACGAATGCTGGTACATCAACATGGGCGCGGTGGATAAGAACTTCTTCACCACCCAAGCGATGGTGAACGCCGCACCGTAGGATTCACTTCGCCGATGTGGCGGCGGCTGTGCGGATGAGCGTTTCGATCGCATCGGGCACGTAGCCCAACTCACGCAGCACCGTTAAGGTTTCGGAGCACCCCTCTTTCTCATTCTTCCGCGTTTCTTCATCAACAATTCGAGTATCTCCGGGTGACGCTTCTCGATGAATTCAGCCCCGCATTTCGCGAGAAGGATTCTATCCGGTGCAGCTGCGAATACATCGATTTGATGATCATTCCATGCGCGCAAGCCTTCTCGCGAGATAGATATTTCACACAACTTTTCAACGCTAGCGCGGACTTCCCCGTAGGCTTCCTCAACAAGCTGATCGCAGAGAAACGAGCGGGTGGCGTCTATCGAGTACCTTAGACGCGATAAATTTTCGGGGGTGAGCCTTCCGGGCAAACCGAAACTGTTAAACAGACGGCTCGCCAAGGCATAGATGGGGTGCATTATGTAGAGATTTTTCCCCATCGAAGGTTGATTGGCGATCATAAGCTTACTCGCGATAAGGTCCGAAGTGGGGACTCCGTATACTGAACGCAAGAAATCGATCGTCAATTCTGCGCCGTTTGAAGTAAATTCGATTCTTGCAACGTCGGGAAATCCTCGCCCCCGAAAGGCTTTGACCTTCCCGTCGAGGTCGCGAGCACATTCAATGACAGGCAAGCCACTCTCAGCATTGAGAAAAACGTCGATGTCCTTGGTCGTGAGCTGCTCTGGTCCAACAGATTCATATCTGGCGATCCAGAAGGCTGCTGCTTGACCACCAACCAGGATCAACTTTTCGAAACGCTGAGGCTCAAGTCTGTCCAAGACCTCAAATGCGTCAGCAAGGGTCAGCGCGGGACTGTCACCCTCACCCATCGTTGCGCGCTGAAATCAGGGAAAACGTTGCTGGATGCACAACCGCTGCTTGTCGTGCGCGTTCAGGGTAAACATGAGTTGTGGTGCGAAGCTTTTGGTCGCGAAGGGAATTCCAATATCTATTTTGTTCTTCGGACTTCTCACGCCGAAAAGAAGCTGAGTCAGCTAGTTCTACGTGAACGGCGCCCAATTGCGCGACACTCACGCCTAACGCTTTAGCAACCAGTTGCTTGCTTCTGGACTCACGTGCATTGCTCGCTCGAATGCGCGCCATCTCAAAATCGTGTTCGGTGGCAGTTGCCCATCGCGCTCGTGCCGCAGACCGAGCGACCTTTGAACGCTCCGCACACGAGACGTTTTGCCAACGTTTCCGGCCCATTTCAGAAGCATCCATGCATAGATTCTAATGCAAGCGCTTGCATTAATCAACGGCAACAGGCGATGGTGAACGCGGCGCCGTAAACTTTATTTTGCCGCGGTTGCCGCCCCCGAACGGATGAGCGTCTCGATCGCATCCGGCGCGTAACCCAATTCGTGCAGCACCTCGCGCGTATGCGCACCGATCTCGGGCGCGACCGCAGGCTTGCGCTTCTCGCTCCCCGCGACGAACACCGGACTGTTGATGGTCTCGAGCTTACCCTGCGTAGGATGATCGATCTCGACCACCGCCTTCGCATGCCGCATCTGCGGGTCGACCGCGACATCATCGAGCTTCGGCAGCGGCGCCCATTTGATGTCGAACTTCTTGAACAGCCCGCGCAGCTCCGCGAGGTCGCGCGCCTCGAATTGCGATTGCAACAGGCCATACAGCTCGGCGCGATTTTCGGTGCGCGCGGCATTCGAGGAAAACATTTCGGTAGTCGCGACATCGGGAAAGCCGAGCGCCTCGCATAGACGCGGGAATTCATGATCAGGATCGAGCTGGATGAGCAGGAAGGATTTGCCGTCGCGGCTGGTGTATCCGGCGGCAAGCGGATTGGGCGGCGCGGCGCCCGGCAGCGGTTGCGGGAAGACCGCTTTGCAAAAGCGCGCCTGCAAGTCGCATGCGTTGGCCCACGCGCCCGATGCCATCAGCGAGGTGCCGACCTTGCCGCCGCGTCCGGTCTTCTCGCGCTGATAAAGCCCGAGCATGATCGCGCCAAAGAGCGACATCGCGGTCGGATGATCGCCGAGCCCCGGACGCGGACCCGCCGGCGTGCCGTCGCGCCCCGTCATACTCATGAAGAGGCCGGAGCGCGCCCAGTACGCGAGCGCATCGAAGGCGGGCTCGTCGGCATCGTCGCCGGTGTCGCCGTAGCCGGTCAGATGCCCATAGATGAGGCGATCGTTGAGCGGGCCGAGGTCATCCCACGTGATGCGAAACTTCTTGAGCAGCGGCGCCTGATAGTTGGTGACGAAGACATCGGCGCTTTTGACGAGGCGAATCAGCGCATCGCGTCCCTCGGGCTTTTCGAGATCGAGCGCGAGGCTGCGCTTGTTGCGATTGGTGAGAATCCAGCACCAATCGAGGTCGGACTTCGCGGTGCCTGGGAGATGCGAAAAGACGCGCCACAGATCGCCGCTGGGCCGTTCGACCTTGATGACATCGGCGCCGAAATCGGACATCACGGTGCACGACGCGGGACCGGCGATGTAGGTTCCGCAATCAATCACGCGAATTCCCGAGAGCAATCCTTTCGATTCCACAACTCACCTCGCTGCGGCAGTCATTTCGTCATCGCATTGCGAGGAGGTTTGTGCAACCGCGCGCTGGAAGCTTGACGTTCTCCGGCCTCCGGAGCTATTTCGATTCGTTGAAAGCCACCCGCGTTACCGATGGCGGCAGGCATCCTCGCCAGCCGTAGGGCGCATGGCGTGAACTGTTTCTTCATGCGAGTCCGCGCCAAAGGGAGATCGCAATGGCTTTCACTCCTGTTCGGATTGTAGGTGCTTTGCTCGCGACGATTCTCCTATGCGCAAATTGTTTCGCGCAGAGCACGCCTCGATCCTCGTCGCCCGCGGAGCAGTTCTTTTCGGGCATTGTCCGCGACGCTCTGGGACGGCCGATCGCCGACGCCACCATCGTGCTGAAATCGGATGATGGAAGGATCACGCTGTCCACGATGACCGATGCGCATGGAATCTTTCAACTAAACCGACCGGAGCCCGGCCGCTACACGCTGAGCGCGAAAAGAGATGGCTTCAAGCAAGCGACCTCGATCATCGCGACGAATGCTGGGCAGAAATCGATCGAGATCACGCTCGAGGCCAAACAGCCGCTGGCGCTGCCAGTAAGCGCGAATCTAATTGCCGCGCAAAATGGTCTCACTGAAAGTGGCGCCAACCAGTACACGTTGACTGAGAAGGACATCGACAATTTGCCATTAGGCGATGCGACGCCGCTGAACGACGTCGTCCTGCAGATGCCCGGCGTGGCGCTGGATCAGAATCAGGAAATCCACCTGCGCGGCGAACATATGGGAATCCAATACCAGATGAACGGGATCATGTTGCCGCTCGACATGAATACCGATCCGACCTTCACGCAACTTCTCAATGCGTACTTCGTCAAGAGCGTGAGTCTCGTCGATGGCGTGCTGCCGGCGCGGTATGGCTATCGCACTTCCGGCGTCATCGACATTCGCACCAAGTCCGGATGCGACGGCGCTCACAACGATGTCACCATCCTGGGCGGACAGCGCGACACCGCGCAGGCCAGCTTCCAGCTCTGCGGGTGTAGCGGCAATTTCAGCTACTACCTGACGGGCATGTTCCTGCAATCGAATCTCGGACTCAGCTCGGCGACTCCGGCGCCGGACCCGATTCACGATGCGGTCACGATGGGGCAAGGATTTTCCTACCTGACCTACGCGTTGAGCCCGGACACGAAGCTCAGCCTCATTTCCGGAATGACGCTCGCGTTCAATCAATTTCCCGATGTGCCGAACCAACCGCCGGAATACAAGTTGGATAGCATCAATCCGGCGACCTATCCTTCGAGCGCGATAAACTCCGGCCTCGATCAGCAGGACTACTACGGCGTGCTCGCTCTCAACGGCGTGATGGGATCCTCGACCGACTATCAGTTCGCATACAGCGCGCACTACAACGCGCAGACCTTCGATCCCGATCCCCTCGGCGATCTGATTTATCAAGGCGTCTCCTCGCACGTTTTCAACAGCGATTTGTCGAACACGCTGCAAGGCGACCTCACTTATCGCGTCGGCGCGGAGCATACCGTGCGAACGGGAATCTACTTCGGCGAGTATGGAGTGGAGTCGGACCAGACCTCGCAAGTGTTGCCGCTCGTGATGGGACATCCGGCGAGCTTACCGATCTCGGTGACGGGGAATCTGAGCAAGATCAATCTCGTGTATGGAATCTATCTCGAGGACACCTGGAGGATCACCGACAAGCTCAGCCTGAATTTCGGCTCGCGATGGGATCGCGCAACCGGCTTTGTCGTCGCGAGCCAGTTCAGTCCCACCATCAACCTGACCTATAGGCCCCGCGCCGATACCACCGTGCATGCCGGATTCGCGCGCAACTTCCAGATCCCGAACTTTCAGGAGGTCTCGTCGGGCATCAGCAGGCTGTTCGCGGGAACCACTGGCGCGAACGGTACGAGCCCTGGAGGTAAAACCTCGCCCTACGCTGAAACCGACTACACCTGGGATGTGGGATTCACGCACGAGTTCACGCCGCGCCTGGTCTTTTCGCATGATGACTACTTCCGGATCGATCGCCATTATCTCGATGAGGGCCAGTTCGGCTTCGTGCCGATCGAGGCGCCCTTCAACTATGTTCGCGGTTACGGCGGCGGGACCGAAAACTCGCTGACATTTAATGCGGAAAACTTTGCGGCGCGCCTAAATGTGTTCGTCGCGCGCGAGGAGGATATCGGCGTCGCCTCGGGCCAGTACAATTTTCCGCCCGATGAGCTTGCGTACATCGATCGCCACTACTTCGTGCTCGATCACACGCCGCTGGTCGGAGCTTCCGGTGGCGCAGCGTGGCGATGGCGCGAGTATCAGTTCAGCATCGACGGACTGTTCAGCAGCGGGCTTCGCGGAGGCTTCGCGAACCAAACGCAGCTTCCGAAAGTATGGCAGTTTAACCTTGGCGCCGCGCGCGATTTCGTCGTTCCCGGATTGGGGAAGCTGACCGATCGCATAACGCTGCTCAACATTTTCGATCGCATCAACCTGATTCGGCCCGCGAATGGCATCGGCGTGTTCCAGGCCGCGTACGGCCCGCGGATCACCGTCTATGATGCGCTGACAATCCCGCTGCCCTCGCTATAGCGGTCGGCGCCGCATCGCATTGCGAGGAATTTTGTGCAACCGTTGCGATGAGTCATGGTCGTCCAGATTTACAGCCTCACTTCGATTGCCGATGCGATCGCGACGGCCGAAGCGGGCGCCGATCTCATCGGCGTCGTCGTCGCTGAAGCGGGCGTGGTGCCCGAGGGCGTCGATGCGCGCCTCGCGCGCGAAATTCTCGCAGGAGCGCGGCCGCGCGCGCGTGGCGTCGCGATGTCGCTGCTCGATGATCGCGACGAAATCTGCGCGATGGTCGACGCGGTCCGGCCCGACATCATCCATATCGCGGCGCGAGAACTCGATCCCGATGACTGCGCATGGATTCGCGAGCGCATCGCGCCAGTGCGCCTGCTGCGCGCGATCGCGGTTCGCGCGGGCGAGACGCTCACCGAAGTGGATGCGCATCAACATTGCGCGGATTTCCTGATGCTCGAGGCAGGCGCGAAAGGCGCCGCCGGCGAGGTCCACGAATATTCGATTTGCCGCGACGTGGTCGCGCGCTCGCGCGTGCCGGTGATCCTCGCGGGTGGGCTGTCGCCGGAAAACGTCGCGAACGCGATCGCGACGGTGCGTCCGTGGGGTGTCGATTCATTCACGCATACCGATACTGCCGGCCGGCGTGGCAAGAAGGACATCGCGCGCGTGCGGGCCTTCGTCGCGGCCGCGATGCGCGCGTTTGCCGATGTCGTTGAAAGGCGCTAGCAATCGAACGGGAGGGTGAACTATGAGCACCAATACCAACGGAAATCGCGAAACTGCACCGGCGCGGCTTTCACACGCGGTGCTCCGCACCACTTGCCTGAAGGAAATGGTCGAATGGTACAAGACGGTGCTTAACGCCAAAGCCCTGTTCCAAAATGATTTCGGAGCGTTCCTGACTTACGATGACGAGCATCATCGAATCGCGCTGTTTGCGATTCCCGGCGTGGTGAAGAAGGCGAAAAATAGTAGTGGGCTCGATCACCTCGCGTTTTTCTACGATTCATTTGGAGATTGGATCGCAAATTACGAGCGTCTCAAGGCAAATGGAATCACGCCGCAGTTCAACATGCATCATGGAATCACCATGTCGCTCTATTATCGCGATCCCGACGACAATGGCGTCGAGCTGGCCATCGACAACGTCGCGAAATCCGAATGGCACGACTGGATGGAGCACAAGCTTGGCGAAAACATGATGGGCGGTGCGCTTGATCCTGACGACCTCGCGCGGAGGTTTCATGCGGGTGAACCGGAAACCGAACTGCGCCGCTTCATTCCGCGAGCGCAAATGGATCCGGAGACAATCCGCCGCATGATGGAGTGAGGTTCCTCGCCGCGTGGTACGAAACCCGCGCGCGGCGATTCATTCACTCATCGTTCATATTTCACCCATCTTTTGCATATTTCGCGCATTCGCGGAACTGAATTTCCTACCTACTCGCTTCCGTCGAAGATAGAATCTGTCTGTCGCATCACAATTCGATCCAAATCTGTCTCGCGAGGATTCCATCATGCCTGCCACACTCTCGACTCCGGAGCTGCAACTCATCGACGCTTACTGGCGCGCGTCCAACTATCTCACCATCGGCCAGATCTACCTCAAAGAGAATCCGCTGCTGCGCGAGCCGCTCAGCGCCGAAAACATCAAGCCCCGATTGCTGGGTCATTGGGGAACTTCGCCGGGGCAGAACCTTGTCTATGTCCATTTGAATCGCATCATCCGCGAGCACGATGCTTCGATGATCTATGTCTCGGGACCCGGGCATGGCGGCCCCGCAGTGGTGGCGCAAGCTTATCTCGAAGGCACTTATTCCGAAGTTTATCCCAAGGTGTCGCAGGACCTTGAGGGACTACGAATTCTGTTTCGGCAATTCTCGACGCCCGGCGGCATTCCCAGTCACGCGGGCCCGCATATTCCAGGATCGATCAATGAGGGTGGCGAGCTTGGCTACTGCCTCATGCATTCGTTCGGCGCCGCCTTCGACAATCCCGAACTAATCGTCGCATGCGTGATTGGCGATGGTGAAGCGGAAACTGCTCCGCTCGAGGGCTCGTGGAAGGGCATCAACTTTCTCAATCCCGTACGCGATGGCGCGGTGCTCCCGATCCTTCATCTCAACGGTTACAAAATCTCGGGGCCGACGGTGCTCGCTCGCGAGACCGACAACGAAATTCGCCAACTTCTTAATGGCCACGGCTATGAAGTCCACTTCGTCGAAGGCGATCAGCCGATGGTGGTACACGAGCAGATGGCCGCCACACTGGAGACATGCTACGGCGCGATTCGCAAGATTCAGAACGACGCACGCAGCCGCGGTGTCCACGAACGTCCGCGATGGCCGGCAATCGTGATGCGCACACCTAAGGGATGGACCTGTCCCAAGATGATCGATGGTGTGCAGGTCGAGGGAACCTTCCGCGCGCATCAGGTGCCGATTACGAATGTCAAGGAGAATCCCGCGCATCTGAAGCTCCTCGAACAATGGATGCGCAGCTATCGGCCCGAGGAGCTATTCGATCGCCATGGTCGTCTCAATGCCGACATCGCGAAGCTCGCGCCCAATGGTCATCGCAGGATGAGTGCGAACCCTGTCGCCAATGGCGGCGAATTTCCCGAGCCGTTGGTGATCCCCGAGTACACCCAGTATGCGGTCAAAATGAAAGATCACGGAGCGATGCAGGTTGAGAACACCAAGTGCTTCGGTAGCATGATGCGCGACATCTTCAAGTGCAACGAGAAGCAAAAGAACTTCCGGCTCTTCTGTCCCGACGAAACTAACTCCAATCGCCTCGGCGATGTGTTCGAGGTCGAGAATCGATGCCTCGTCAGCACCATCTATCCCTACGACGATCATGTTTCGTACGACGGCCGCGTGATGGAGGTGCTATCGGAGCACAATCAAGAAGGATGGCTGGAAGGCTATACGCTTACCGGGAGGTACGGCGTGTTCGCGAGCTATGAGGCCTTTGCGATGATTGTCGATTCGATGACGTTGCAGCATGCCAAGTGGCTTAAGACCTGCGACACCGAGCTGCCATGGCGCAAACCTATCCCATCGCTTAACTATCTTCTTACTTCGACCTGCTGGCGCAATGATCACAATGGCTTTAGCCATCAGGGGCCGGGCTTTATAGACAGCATCCTTACCAAGCAGGGAATTATCACCCGGATATACCTGCCTCCCGATGCTAACTGCTTGCTCTCGGTCGCCGATCATTGTCTGCGCAGTCATAACTACATCAACTTGATAGTGATCGATAAGCAGCCACACCTGCAGTACCTCAACATCGATGATGCGCGCGAGCACTGTGCCAGGGGCGCTTCGAAATGGGAATGGGCGAGCAACGACGGGGACGGCAAGCCCGATATAGTCCTATGCTGCTCCGGTGACGTACCGACCATGGAGACCCTCGCGGCGGCATGGCTCTTGCGCAAGCACCTACCCGCGATGAAGGTGCGGGTAGTTAACGTAGTCGATTTGATGAAGCTATGGCCGCCCGACGTTCATCCTCATGGCATGGATGAGGAGACTTTCATAAGTCTCTTCACCGGAACTACCGATGTAGTCTTTGCCTTTCACGGCTATCCGCGCGCGATTCACGAGATCCTTCACGGCCGCACTAATGCGCCGCGCTTTCATGTTCGCGGCTACATCGAGGAGGGCACTACTACCACGCCATTCGATATGGTGGTGCTGAACAAAACTAGCCGCTTCCATCTATGCCTCGAAGCCTTGCGCCGCGCATCGACGATTCCCGGTTCTGGTCAGCTCATACAACTATGCCAGGATGAGTTGGAGCGTCATCGCAAGTATGTAGTCGAGCATCTGGAAGACATTCCGGAGATCGCGAACTGGAAATGGACCGACGTGTAAACCTAGTCCTCGAGGGTCGCGAAACGTGCTAGGCCTGCCAACAGGAATAGTACTCCCAGGCCGATGGTCGCGGCGAATGGCCATAGCGTCGCAGATGGCGGTTGGTTGCGGATCATCAAGTCGTTGAAGGACTGCATGGTCCAGGTCGTCGGCGCGAACAGCGCAACCGCGCGCATCCATGAGGGTTCGAAGTCCAGGGGCCACCAGCATCCGCCGATCGCCGCGATCGCCATGCTTAACGTCACGCCGAAGGGCATGACGGAATCGTGCGCGCGCGAGATCGATGCGATCACGAGACCTAGCGCTGCCGATGCGAATGAGATCCCGACCGTGGGTATCAGCAGCGCGAGCGGATAGCGGCCGAGCGAGATTCCGAACAGCGCCCATCCGACCGCGAACAGCAGCACCATCTGCACGATGCCGACGAGGAAGCGCGCGATGAGCTTTCCGAGCAGCAGTCCGCTGAGCGGCGCACCGCTCACGCGCAGGCGCCGCAGCGTGCCCCAATCGCGTTCATCAAACAGTGTCAGCGCGATGCCGAGCATCATGCCGATGAGGAGGAACGTGATGCCGAAGCCCGGCACATATTGATCGAATGCGTTGACGACCGTCGGCTCGGCTTCCAGCGCGGGGCGTTCGATAAATCCGAGGTCGCCGGGCAGTGTCGGCGCGTGTGCGGCTTCCAGGCGGCTCAGCTCGGCGGCAAGACCGTCGTCGCGCATCGCGGGAGGCTTGGGAATTCTGATCGCGAAGGCATCCGTGGATGGCGTCGGCAAAGTTGCGTCGAACTTCGGCGGCGTGATCGGCTTGCTCAGCTCGGCGAGCTCGGCCTCGGCTTGGCGGCGCGGGAAACGATGGCGGCGGCGGGATATCCGATGCGTGGCTGCCGGCGAGCGTCTTCAGCTTCGCGAGCCAATCCTCGAAAGCACGCTGACTGGTCTGCAATTGCGTGAGGTAGCCCTGAATCCTCCGCAGAATCGCCTCGCGCGCGGCGAGCTGATGCTGCACGTCGTTCCATGCCTCATTCTGCCGAGTCCGTATCGTCGTCGGCTGCCTCATCCCGGGTCTTTTTCAGGGCAGCTTCGATTTGCGCCCGTATCGATGCCTCCAGCGCGATTGCGTGCTGCTTGCTTGCGAACGGAAATGCTCCTGCTCGGATCCGATCTCATCTGCGAGCCGATGAAGGTTGTCGCGCAACTCCGCGAAGGCAGTATCGATGCGCTGTTTGCGCCTCCGCTCGCGCCTGCTCGTCGACCTTGCTGCACAGCTCGTTGATGCGAAGCTCGAGCGCATCGGCCTCGATGCGCCTGACCGGGTCTACAAAAAGTATCAGATGCGGATCGCCCCCCGCTTCGACCGCCGCGGTCGTGCCCGGCGGTATGTCGATCGCGACCGGCGTGCGATCGCGATAGTTCACCGCGCGCCGCGCAGCATCGGAATCGTCAAATAGCTCCACGCTGATCGATCGCTGATGACGCAGCGCATCGATGATGCCGTCGGCCACTTCTCCGCGATCTTCATTCACCACCGGCAACCGAAATGTACCGCCCGGGCCTCCGTACAACGCGCCCAGCGAGTAGCCCGCCACCGTGATGATCACCACCGGCGCGAACAGCAGCATGAACAACACGATCGGATCCGTGATCAACAACCGCGCCTCGTTGGCGATGGTGAGCCGGATCGCGCGCAGCATCGCAGCCGCCTAGACGTTGTCGCGCAAGCTGCGACCGGTCAGCGCGATGAACGCGTCGGCCAGGTTCGGGCTATGCACGTTGAAGTCGAGCACGTTGACCTCGAGGGCGCGCAGTTGTTGCAGGATTTGCGAAACCTGCGCGAGGCTGTTCATTTCGAGCGCGATCTGTCCTTCGCCGCCGGCGTGCGCGACTTCGCGAACCCCGGCGAGGTGCTCCGTCCATCGCTCCGGCAAATGCCCGCGATAAGTCAGCTCGAGGCGCGGGTGTCCGCCCCCGAGCGTGACCAGTTGCTCGACGGTGCCGTCGGCGATCAATTTTCCTCGATCGATGAGCAGCACGCGATCGCAAATGCGCTCGGCTTCCTCCATGTAATGCGTGCTGTAAATCACCGCCGCGCCGGCGTCGGCGCATCGTCGCACCAGCGTCAGGATCTGCTCGCGCGATTGCAGGTCGACGCCGACCGTCGGCTCATCGAGCATCAGCACGGCAGGGTGATGTACGATCCCGCATGCGAGATTGAGGCGCCGCTTCATGCCGCCCGAGAAGGTATGCATCGGGTCGCCGGCGCGCTCGCCTAGTCCGACTTCCTCCAGCACGCGCGCGCACGCCTCGCGCGCCTCGACGCTCGACATCCCCTGCATCCGCGCGAAGTGCCATACGTTCTGCGCTGCGCTCAGCGTCGGATAGAGCGCGAGCGATTGCGGCACCAGCCCGAGCATTCGCCCAAGCCCGCGCGGATCGGATTTTGGCGGCTTGCCGTCGATTAGCACGCGGCCCCGATCCGGCCGCATCAGCGTGGAAAGAATCGACAGCGTGGTGGTCTTGCCCGCGCCGTTGGGGCCGAGCAGTCCCGCGACCTCTCCGGGCCTGACCGCGAGGCTGAGGTTGTCGAGCGCGAGACGCGCACCATAGCTCTTCGAAATCTCGATCGCCTCGAGCATCGGTGCAAGCTGATCATCGGAACTCATGGGTGTTGATGATCAACAGGTCTGCCATGCGAATGGCGGACGATCAACACGGGTTGCGCGGTCTCGACCGCAGGCATCCATCATTGTAATGATGCACGCTGGTAACGACGCACGCGCGGAGGACTCACATGACGGAAGCAAAATACGGCGATGTCTCGGTTGCGATGAAGGGCAACGTGGCCCAGGTCGAGATTCATCGCCCGCCGCACAATTTCTTCGATGTCGCGCTCATCAAGGATCTCGTGAGCGCGTTCGACACGCTCGATAACGATATCGATTGCCGCGCCTCGGTGCTGTCGGCGGAGGGCAAGTCATTTTGCGCCGGCGCCAATTTCGCCAATCGCCAGCCGACGGGCGCGGAGCCCGGCCAGCGCGGCGGAAATCCTCTCTACTCCGAGGCGGTGCGCCTGTTCAGTTGCAAGAAGCCGATCGTCGCGGCGGTGCAGGGTCCCGCGATCGGGGGAGGATTCGGCCTCGCGCTGGTGGCGGATTTTCGCGTCGTGTCACCCGAGGCGCGCTTCGCCGCGAACTTCGTGAAGATTGGATTTCATCCGGGATTTGGCCTGACGCATACGCTGCCGCGCCTGATTGGCCATCAGAAAGCCGCGCTGATGTTTCTCACCGGACGACGCATCAACGGTGAGGAAGCGCTAGCGTGGGGTCTCGCCGATGTACTCGTCGAGCCAGGCAAGTTGCGCGAAGCGGCGACCGCGCTCGCGGCCGAGATCGCGGAGAACGCGCCATTGGCGATTCTCTCGACACGCAAGACGATGCGGCAAGGCCTCGCCGAGGCGGTCAAGGCGCAGACCGATATCGAGTTCATCGAGCAGTCGCTCCTGATGAAGACCGAGGACCATCGCGAGGGCATCAAGGCGGTCGCCGAGCGGAGGCCCGGCCGCTTCGTCGGCAGATAGTAACTATCTGTAGTCTTCGTTCAGCGAGTTGAGGAACGCGGTCAACGGCGCGATATCGTTCGCATCGATGAAGACGTTCGACAGCTCCGGCGATGCGTTGCGAAGCTGCCCCGCCCGCGCCATCGCGGACACCTGGCCGTAGAAGCTGAGCACATCGGAGAGCGTGTTGAGCGAGCCGTTGTGCATGTACGGATTGGATTGGCCCGGGTCGCGCACCGACGGCGTTTTGAAGAACGCGATCGCCATCGGAAGGATGTTAGTGGGCGTGCAGTTGTCGCCGCTCAGGTTGAACTCCGCGCACAGAATTTGATTCAGCGCGCTTTGCGGATTGGGAATATCGGGATTGCCGACGATGTTCCATACGCCGAGGTCGGTGAGGCTCGGATTGCTCGATGACGCGGGCGAGCGGAACTCTCCGGTCGCATCCGGATGGTTCGGCGTCGGCGGCAGATACTGATCGAAGTTCGCGTTGCGTGTATCAAAATCGGGAACCGTGAGCGACATGAAAGCGCCGGGCGCGTTCTGCGCAGCATCGTACTCGAGCTGAGCCACGCCGGTGTTGTGGAAAATGTCGTCGGTGAAGGCCGGCGGCGTATGGCATTGGATGCAGTTGCCGGCGCCTCCCAAGCTCGAGGGTGGCGAGGTCGCTTGTGTGAAAAATACCTTCAGCCCCTGCAACTCGGTCGCGCCGAACTGAAATCTCTGACCCCTGTGCAGCCGCAGCACGCCGTCTTTCGGCTGGGTGACGAATTTCGGATTGCTTAGCGTATTTATGAGGCCGAGCAGGCGCTGCGCGTATGCGAGATTCGTCTCGCCCTGATTGGGCGCGGTCGGCAGTCCATTCTTTGTCAGGAAGACATCGTACGGCGAGGGCGGCTCGTCGAGGTTGAACGCGATCGAATCCATGTAGGCCCCGATCAGCGCGCCGATGTCATTCAGGATCTCGTCGTCGCTCGCCGTGGTTACATCGATGCGATACTGATTCGGCAGCACCAGCCGCGCGGGAATGCGCGGGTCAGTTCCCGCCAGCACCACGCTGTAGGGAAATCCGCCACATCCGTATTTACGCGCAAGCGCGTTCTTGCCGTTGTCGTTCTTGATGACATTGACGATATGCGCTTCGGCCTCCGCGAACTCGGTCGGCAGCCATCCGAAGTTGCGCCCGGTCATGGTGCCGAGGGTGAGGTCCTCGATGCTCGCGAACTCGCCATCGAAGTGAAACACGAACGGCACATCGCGCGCGATGCTCACGCTGACCAACGGCTGCGCATTGCGCGGCGTGGTCGTGCGTCCATCGGAGCGCGGAGGAATCGGGCTGCGCGACGCGAAGTCGCAGTAGGTGCGTCCATCGAAACGTGAGACGCCGAGCAAGTCGTTGCCGAGATGGCAGTTGCGGCAGTTCATGCTCTGCGTGCGAAACGGATCGGGCAGCGGCCTGCCGGCGGCATTCTGTTCGAATCGCACCGTCGGGTCGGGCGGCCGGAGCACGCTGTTGACGGTGCGCTTGGGCGACGCCTCGATAAAGTTGAAGAAGAACTGGGAGAAGCGCGTTTCGCGAAACAGCCGATCCCCGACCTGAACTTCGGCGGGATTTGTGATGGGATCCTCGCACGCGGCCGCACAAACTTCGCTGCGAAGTGGCGCGACGATCGCTAGCCACGCCAGCATCGCCACAAACGCAATCCGCCCTTTCACCGAACCCCCATATAACGACGCGCGAGCCCTCTAATGATCGTCCGTTGCCCTCGCAAGGCAGTCAAGTGAGGTCGCCGGCAGTGTGACACATCGTGAATACGTCCGCGCACGAAAAGTGATACGCCATATGGCGCATCACTTTGGAGCGTCCAATGGAAGACCCGGTTGTGAAGTCATTGATTCCGAAGCTCGAGGCGATCACCGTGCGCACGCTGCAGCGCGACTTGGTGCCCGGCGCGGCGGTCGGAATCGTGCGCGATCGGGAACTCGTATGGAGCCGCGGCTTCGGCTATGCGGACCTCGCGAGCGATCGCGCGATGGACGCTGACACGCTCTTCCGCTGCGGTTCGATCACGAAGACGTTCACCGCGACCGCCATCATGAAGCTTCGCGACGAAGGCAAGCTCAGCATCGATGATCCGATCGTGCGCTACATCCCCGAATTCGCCGCAGTGAAAGCGCGTTTCGGCGCGGCCGACAAGGTAACTTTTCGCCGTCTCCTCACGCATACGTCGGGGCTCTCGGGCGAAGGTCCCGACAATGGATGGGAGCGCTTGGAATTCCCTCCCATCGAGGAAATGGTCGCGGCGTTGCCGCGCACCGAAATCCTGATCGAGCCGGAGACGCAATACAAATACTCCAATTTGGGTTTCTCGATGATGGGCGAAGCGATCCGCCGCATCAGCGGGATGCCGTACGCCGACTATATTCAGCGCAACATTCTGCAGCCGCTCGGCATGAGCTCCAGCGGCTTCGCGCTCACCGATGCGATGCGTCCGCGAATGGAGACCGGATACACCATTCGATGGCTGGTGGGTGAGCCTTCGGTCGCGCCGCATCCTCCTCTGCGCGGATGGGACGCTGCGGGCTCGCTCTACTCGTCGGTGAACGATCTCGCGAAGTGGATTTCATTGCAGTTCCGCACCAAGGCCAAGGCGCGCGACGGCGCGCAGGTCCTCAAAGGCGCGACGCTCACCGCGATGCATCGCGCGCAGTTCATGGAGCCTAATTGGACGGCCGGCTACGGTCTCGGATGGCGCGCGGACCGGCGCGGCGAGAACATCTACCATAATCATAGCGGCGGGATTCACGGGTTCCTCACCAAGATCACCTTCAACAAGATGCACAGGATTGGAACGATCGTTCTGACCAACGGCAATCCGAATGTGGCGTTCGACACTATCGGCAGCGAAATGCTTGAAGCATTGATTCCCGCGATTAGTGCGACCGAGTCGGCGCTGTCGCTGCGCAAATTGATTCCGACGCCGGAGAAGTATCGGCGCTTTATCGGCAGATACGAGGATACGTGGATGGGCGGCATCGCATTGATTGCGAGCCGCAACGGCGAGTTGGTGATCGCCAATCCCGGCACCGCCATCCTGCCGCCCGCGCAGGATCAGCGCCTCATCCCGACTGATGATCCGCTGCTGTTCACGATTGAGAGCGGACGCCCGGCCGGAGAGCCATTAATGTTCCGCCTCGGCAAGGATGGAAAGGTCGTCGGCCTCCTGATGTCGCATTCGTGGGCATTTCGAAAACTCGAGCCGGTCGAGTGAAACGAAAGAACGATGACGTGCCGATTGTATGGCTAGTGCATCCCGGCGCCGGCGAATCGACGCGAGCGGCGGAGCTTGGCGCGCTCGGATATCGCGTCGTGGGCGGGCCGTGGAGCAGTCCCGCGATCATTCGTAAGAAGGCCGAGCTGCCATGCGCGGTCGTGATCGATCTTTCGCGCAGTCCATCCACCGGACGCGACACCGCCGCGGCGATGCGATCGCATAGCAGCCTCGTGAAGGTTCCCTTCATCCTGGTGGAAGGTGCCGCGGACAAAATCGCGACGATCACGAGACTGCTGCCCGATGCTATCGCTACGACGTGGCCTCGTATCGCCGCAGCGATCATGAAGGCACGCGCCAAGCCTCCATCGGGTGGTAAGCAGCTTTCGGTGTTCGCGGCCTATGAAGGAAAACCGCTCGCGGACAAGCTCGGCATTAAGCCGGGAACCATCGTCGCATCCGTAAATGCTCCGCCCAGTTTCCGCGTGACGCTCGGCACGCTTCCCGATGGCGCGAAAATCCACACCGGCGCATCCTCGCGCGATCTGACGCTATGGTTCGTGCGCGCGAACGACGAGCTGCGCGATCGCATCGTCGCGATGAAACCTCATGCGGCATCGGGACGGTTGTGGATAATCTGGCGCAAGGGCGCAGAGACGCTCAACCAGAACATCATTCGTAAAGCGGCGCTGGATGCGGGCATGGTCGATTTCCGCATCACACGCTTCGACGAGGAATGGTCCGGCCTGCGGTTCACGATTCGCAAGTAGAAAACTTCTGTTCTTCGCCCGTTTTTCTTTGCCTCGCCCATTTTTCTGATCTTCCCCGTTATCATTCGGGGGAAGTGGCCCAGCGCGATTCATGCAATGGCTGTGTGCATGAATCGTGATGGGTCGATGAGGTCCCTAGCTCTGGATTCTACATTTGAATCTTCATTGGCCGCAGGTACATCTGCAATTGACTCAGACTCATCCGGTCAGAATGTGCTATCATGATGTTGTCGGCGCCCACCTACGGGCGCCGCAGTCATTTGGGAGCATCGGGAATAGATGTGAAATTACACAAACGAAGCCACCGAACCTTCGAGCCCCTTCGCCTCGCTGAGCATGTGCCACACGAACAGAAATGAAAAAACAAACCCATTATGCGGCCCGCGAATTTGACGAAAACGAAGCCAAATAACCTTTGTCGTACAGTGTCTTCGCTCTATCTTCGTCTCAGAACTCGACGATCTTCAAAGTGCGCGGATGCACGCCGCGGTCACGCGCAAAGCGCGCTGTCCGACCAATCACGGACTTACTGGCAAGTCCGATTAAGTAGCGAATACGCGCTGGATGTCGGTCTAACCTCGTCGATACAGTTATTGCGTGGAATGTTGCTCACTGGCTCACATTTGCACTATTCGGTTCCCAGCCGATGTGCTAAGTCAAAATTCGCGTCGCCAGAGGATTCTTCTCGTTTGCGGCGACACGCTTGGGTAGGGGAGAACGACGTGAGAAATCTCACCATAAAAGGACTAGCGTTTGCAGCTGCGGGGTTCCTGTTCGCGTTCGGGCTGGCGGCAAAGGCTCATGCCCAGCTACCGGGTCCGGTTCTGTGGACCTACTACGAAACTCTTCCAGACGTAAGCTTTACTTTTGATCCGGCAGACCCCCCAGGCCCTTCGCCGACGTTTATCCTCGGGATCGGCGCCGGAGACAACATCCTTAGGCTCGAGAACCCGAATGGCAATGCAAACGTGGCGCTTCCTGGCGCTCCACAAAACATTTGCGCCATGCTCTACGTCTTCGACGATGACGAAGAAATGGGCGCGTGCTGCGGTTGTCCAGTGAGCTCGGCAGGGCTGGCGACTTTCTCGGTCGAAAAGAACCTGACGTTCGAACTGGGGCCTCGCGGCCGAAACAATAGACCCCATCATGATAGGGTCTATCACTGTGGAATCCAGCGCCTACGGCGCTATCAGCATCGTAGCCGCTGCGCCAAATGTGGCGGTGTCGTATGTCCCGGGCCTCAGCAATGGGCAGGGCTGTGCCAACCAGGATCTGGCTTGCTATGGTGGCTGTGATCCCACCAACAGTCCCGGTTACAGCGTTACACCCGGCAACAACCTGCTCGGGAGCATTACCCACAATCAGCTCACCGCCCAGATCATACCCAGATTTCCATTTCTTTCAATTAAAGGTCAACTCACCGAAACGCCGCTGTACGCCGACGGCAGCGGTGACCCGAACAACCTGAGCTATCTGCGGGCCCAGTGCGGTGCGCTGGTAGACAATGGCTCGGGTAGCGCAACTTGCAACTGCCCTGGTGGATCGTCGGATTTCTTTTAATCGCATCAGCTTTTCAATCTCAAAAAGCGCAAAACAAACCCATTCCCGATCTTCGAATTTGACAAAACGAAGCCAAATAACCTTTATAACAAAGCTTCTTCGCTTTATCTTCGCCTCCACGATTCGACCATCTTCGAGGTGCGCTGGAGCCTGCCGCGCGATACACGTCGTCAATGATGCGCATCCCAGCCGCGGTCGCTAGGCTGGGGCGAAACTGCTGCGCAACGTGAGGAGGCCCGCCTGATGGCAAATGCAAAACCATGGACCGCCGAGGACATGCCGGACCTTTCGGGGCAGACCATCATCGTGACCGGCGGCAACAGCGGCATCGGCTACGAGGCCGCGCTGCAGTTCGCGCGCAAAAAAGCGCAGACGATTCTCGCGTGCCGGAGTCTCGACAAGGCCAACGCAGCGGCGAAACAGATCGTTGCGTCGAGTCCTGGCGCGAATGTCGAAGTGATGGAACTCGATTTGTCCAGTCTAGCCTCGATTCGCCGCTTCGCCGACGCGTTTCATAATTCGCATCGCACGCTGCACGCGCTAGTGAACAATGCCGGTGTGATGGCGCTCCCGTATCGCAAGACCGAGGACGACTTCGAGATGCAGTTCGGGACTAATCACCTCGGGCATTTCGCGCTCACTGGATTACTCCTCGATGCGTTGCTCGCGAATGACGGCGCGCGGGTGGTGACCGTCAGCAGCGGTGGGCATCGGATGGGCCGCATCCGCTTCGACGATCTCGAATGGAAAAACGCCTACTACAAATGGTTCGCATACGGGCAGAGCAAGCTGGCGAATCTGTTGTTCACCTTCGAACTGCAAAGACGCGCGGCGGCGGCTGGCGCGAAGCTCCTCGCCCTCGGATGCCATCCGGGTTATGCCGCGACTAATCTGCAAGGCGCAGGTCCGCGCATGCGGGGATCATCGGGAATGGAATCGCTCTGGGAGACGATGAATCGGACCTTCGCGAAAAGCGCCGCGATGGGCGCTCTGCCGACGCTGTATGCGGCGACTGCGCCTGACGTTCGCGGCGGTGACTACATTGGTCCCGACGGACTCGCAGAATTGTGGGGAAATCCTGTGAAAGTGAATTCCAGCGCCGCGGCGAAAGATCCGGTCGTCGCGGCGCGGCTATGGGAAGTATCCGAGCAACTCACCGATGTTCACTACTCATTCAAAAAGAGTGCAAATCAGGTGGTGAGCGGATGATGATCGATGTTGCGGAACAATGAACCGGTACGCGCCCGGCATCGAGAATTATTTGACGAGCCCAGATACGGGAAATATTGGTGCGCAAGCCGCACAGATCGCGGCATCAGCGATCAGCATCGATGCTGACTCGCGGCAGAGGGGCCGCGTCGCGCACCATTTAATGAGTTGATCACAATTCATTTGCTTGCGCCTCTAATTCCTTCGCGGGAGCACTCGCGCGCCCGCGATAATCAGAGCGACAGCAACGCCGGCGATCAAAGCCATTGTCGGCATGCGTCATTTCTCCTTTCGCGATCGTTTAGAGACGAACCAGCGATGAGACCACCCAGACCAGGGTCAGGAGGGCAAACGCCGCCCCGGGTAGCTCGGTCAACAGCGCGTTATGAAGCGCGCGGATATTCGAAGTGGGCTCCGTGTGGTCGCTGACAAAGTGCGCTTGGGTTGAACGGATAGTCGTGGTCGCTTGCATCTTCGTACTCCTCCCGGACAGACAGACTTGCCGGTTAGAAAGCAAGGCAGGTGCCACTTGGGGTACGCGCGAAAATGCTGAGGTTTTCGGTTTGGCAGGCACCGAGAACATCGCGTAATGCGAATTGCTATCGCGCCGGCCCGTCAGAATGCGAATCTAGCCGCGATTTCAGTCCCACATCGGTGCAGTGGTTTTGCTTCACGCAGCGACGAGCGATGCAAACCGAAATGGCTACGACTACGCGCTTTGCCGCTGCGCCGGCGCCCCGAGGCTGCGCTCCTCGCGATGGTGCCGCAACAGCACGAACAGCCGGATGCGGGTTTCCAGCTCCCGCCATGCGCGACGAAAGGCAAATCGCTGCGCCATCGGGTCGCCTTCCGATGCGGCCGGATCGCTGATGCCCCATTGTACCCGCATCGGATTCCCCGGCAGCGCGCCGAGCGCGGTCGCGGGATTTTTTCCCATTGCGATGACGAAATCCATCCGTGGCGCCGAGGCTGTCGCGAATTCGCGCAGGCTTTTCGGCTGCAGGGCGCCGATGTTCATCCCGCCCACCCGCAGCATCTCAACCGTGAGCGGATGCAGTCCGTCGGCCGGCTCGACGCCCGCGCTGAATGCTCTGAAACGGCCGCCGCTGAAGCGGTTTAGCAGCGCTTCCGCCATGATACTGCGCACGGCGTTGCCTTCGCACACGAACAGAACATTGAGCATTGGATGAGCCATATTTGTCGGAGACCTTTCTCACCCGCACTCACACCGCGGGCAGTAAAACGAGCATCGTTAGTTCAGAAACAGCCGTTCGGAGAGGACTTCGATCGCTGGCTTTTATAACGCACACCTCGATCGAGGCCAAGACATCGCATCAGATCTGTCAACAGTATGAAAGAGCACCGGCTATTGCGCCGCGCGCCGAAGCATGAATGGCTCGGCGCCTTTTTCCGAATGATCTTGGTCGCGTCGCTTAGTTTTCCAGCGGCTCTTGCGCGATGATGATGCGCAGCGGGATCCCCTCGATATTGGTCGGCACCTTGATCGGATTTTCCCAATCGAGGCGCCGAAGCCGCACGACGATCACCAGCACTCCATCGGGAAAGGTTTCGACGCCGTAGCTGAAGACCTGATCCTCGCCGGCGATTCCCGCCAGCTCATGCTTATGGCGCAGCAGCACGTCTTCCACGCTGGAGATGCGGACCCGGCAACCGTCCAGCTCTTTGGGAATTTGCGCATCAAGTTCGGGCGTGAGTCTGCGGACCCGCACCACGATGTCGCCGATGTTGTTGACGTAGACCAACGATACGCCGGGAATCTTAATCAGCTCGACGCGATGCTTCTCGAGCGCGGTCTGCGCGGCAGGAAAGAGGGACGGTGCCGCCTCGTCATAGGCGGCGCGATGTTCCGCATGCGCGATTCGATTCGATGCTAGACTCAGCAAAAACAGCATCGTTAAAGCGATCGCCATCGCGACGCGGCGGTGTCTGCCGATATTCATAACGGTGCGGTCGAAGGTTCGACTCTATCACCTTGCGGCAATGCGCGGGGCATCGAAGTGGCTCACTCAAGCGTCTAAAATTACAGCATGGTGGGGGACAACCTGAACCTGAGGAGTACACCTGATGAACCCCGACAAGAAGCTCCAGGAAACGCTAGACCGCCTCATCTCTGTAAACGTCGATAGTGAGCACCGTTATCGCCACGCCAATCTAGACGTCAGCCGCGAACGGCTCGGACGTTTCTTCGCCGCCAAAGCCGACTCGCGCAAGCGCATGGCCGATGAGCTGGAAGCTGAGCGCGAGCATCTTGGCATCCACAAGAGTGAGCACGGCACCGTCGGTGGCGTGCTGAAACGCATCGAGATGGAGATCAACGTCGAGATGAGTATGGGCGATACGGGCGTCGTCGAGTGGTGCCGCAAGGAAGCTGAAGTCGTCATCGCGCAATATCAAAAAGCGTTGGCACAGAGTCTCCCGCCTCATCTGCGCGAAGTGGTGGAGCGCCAGCTCGCGGAAGTCCGCCGCACCGTCGACTCGATGGACAAGGAGCTGGCGCTATACGGCGGGCCGCGCTCATGATTTTTGCATCCTCATAGCTTCCTCTCCGCATTTTTTCGCGGGAGAGCGCGAAGCCGCTGAGCGGAACGCAGTGGAGTCGAAGCGTTTATTTAAATGACTGGCGCGATGGTCGCTCTTTGGCTGGGTGACCATCGTGCCAAGCGGGTGAGGTGCTGCGAGCGCCACAGGCCCAGATGCAGCTTCTTTTCTGAGTCCCCTCTCTCGCTGTGCGAGAGAGGGTGGATGGCGCGGTTCTCGCGATGGCTTCGAAGCGAGAACCGTGACAGACGGGTGAGAGCCGCGCGCTTCGCGCGGTGCCGGAGTACCACGATTGTTCCGACACCTCGCCGGCCCACCTCGCCCAATCATATGGGCGAGGAGCAAACAGCTCTCATCCGTGTGAGATCACGATCTCGCGCATCACCGCGTGCGCGTCGATTTCCAACTGCATTACGTCGATCGGAGGACGCGTGTATTGCCACGTCACGCCGCGACGCGCCGCCGTCCCCAGCGCCGGCAGTATCGTCGATGCGACCACGGAATTCGCATCGTGCACCGTGTACAGATTCACCGCCGTCGCATCTGCCCACGTCATCTTCATTTCGGCGAGATGCTCGCCGAGCCGATCCAGCACGAATTTGGTCTTCTGCGTGAGGCCCGAAGGCGACACATCGGTGCCCGCGATGACCACCAGATTGCCCGGGCTCATCGACTTCAGTTCGCCTGCGCCCGCCAGCACGAAAGTCCGCGACTTGGTCGATGATGGGACGGTGTAATAGAAACCGAACAGTGCGGGCTCGGCGATCGGCGAAATCTCGATCGCCACGTTGGTGCGTGCGATCGGATTGTTGCCGTCGACCTGCACGTCCCACGCGGCGAGGCGCTTTAAGTAGCCCTGGTTGAATTCGTTGAAGCCCGCCGGGGTCAGCGGCTTCGGGATGCGCAGCTCCATCCCGCATACCGCGTTCATCGGACGGCCCGCCTCGCGCAGGTGCCGCTCGATGAAGCCATAGCCATCGTCGAGCTTGATGAGAGGTATCGCGACGGCGTGGACGATCTCGAAGCCCGCGTTCGCGACCGCGCCCGAGGAGAATGGCCCGATGCCTTTGACGAAACTGAAACCGCCTTTGGGATTGTCGATGAGCATGTCGCCATCTTCTCGAATTGCGCCATTGTCGCCAAGCCCTACAAGCACAACGCCGCAACTGATTTAATGAGCATCCATTTTATGAAGTCTTGAAGCGGAGTTCGGCGGCCCGATGAAATTATCCTGGGAACAGGTCAAACAAGAATCGTTCACTCACCTGCGCGAGCTGATCAAGCTCGACACCAGCAACCCGCCCGGCAACGAGCGGATCGCGATCGATTACTACGCCGACGTGCTGGGCCGCGAGGGTATCGATTTCACGGTGCGCGAGAGCGCGCCGACCCGCGCCAACCTCGTCGCGCGGATGAAGGGGCGCGACTCCTCGAAGCCCGGACTGCTGATGTCGTCGCATGTCGATGTGGTCCCGGTCGAGGCGGCGCAATGGACGCGGCCGCCATTTAGCGCCGAGATCGCCAACGGATGCGTATGGGGCCGCGGCTCCATCGACATGAAACCCAAGTGCGCGATGGATTTGGCGGTGATGACGTCGCTCAAGCGCGCCGGTATCCAGCCCGAATGCGATCTGGTTCTCGCCGCGGTGGCGGATGAGGAAGCGGGCTCCGAGATGGGCGCGAAATTCCTCGTCGAGCGCTATCCCGACCTGATTCGCGCGGGCTACGTGCTCAACGAGATCGGCGGCTTCACGGTGCATCTCGGCGACTCACGCTTCTATCCGATTCAGGTCGCCGAGAAGGGCTTCGTCACCGTCAAGATGACGGTAAATGCGCCTCCAGGTCATGGCTCGATGCCGCGTCCGGGCACTGCGATCGAAAAGATGGCGGAGCTGATCACGAAAATCGTCAAAACCCCGATGCGTCAGCGCGCCACGCCGCTGATGGAGAAGACGCTCAAGTCGCTCGGCGTGCCGCTCGATTCGCCGCCGGCGCTGTTTCGTCCGATGCTCGCGAACACCGTGAGCCCGACCATCCTGCGCGCGGGCTACAAGGACAATGTCATTCCGGGCGAGGCGAGCGTCGTGCTGGATGGGCGCACACTGCCGGGCGAGAATCCCGAAAGCTTCATGGCGGAGCTGCGCGCGATCGTCGGATCCCGAGCCGTCATTCGAGTTGCTAAAGACCGCGCCGCCGGCCGAGACCACCGTCGACACTCCGCTGTATGACCTCATGAAGGAGAAGCTCGAGGCCGCCGATCCGGGCTCGCGCGCGATTCCGTGGATGATCCCCGGCGCGACCGACAACAAGTTTTACGCGGAGTTCGGGATGGCATGTTACGGCTTCATGCCGGTGAAGCTGGACCCGCATCTGCCGTTCGGCTCGCTCTTTCATTCGAATGACGAGCGGATGCCGATCGAAGGATTTTACTGGGGGTTGAAGGTATACACCGACACGGTGCTGACCTTCGTCGGCACGCGGTTTGGGGATTTGTTCGAATGAGACCTAACCCTTCCCTTTAGGGAAGGGGGACAGAAAGGAAAATTTTCTGATGCGTCGTTCCCCATCCTTCAAGGAAGGGCTGGGGATTAGGTCTAGTTCGAGGCGCTGCCTTGCGAGGTGAAACTCACCAGCAGCCGCGGGGGTGCGCTGAGCGGAACTACCGCAAAGCCGCTCACCGGTACGGTGTTGACGGTGACGGTGGTGCCTTTCGAATCGCTCTCGATGTCGCAGTCCTTGAAGATCGAACGATCGAACACCACATGATGCTGTATGCTCGAGTCGGGTGTGACGTCCTTGAGCAGCACCTTCACCGTCGAGTAGCCGGGACCGTTCTCGATGTGCTGCTCGTACTTCACCATTTTCGAGAGATCCAGGATCACCGACATCGGCGGATTCGACGATGAGAGGCGAATGGTCCGCAGCGTCGCGGGCGCGTTCGCATCGGCAGCGACGACCTGTTCGGCGGGCTTCGCCCCGGCCGCGCCGAGGTTGGGAAGATCGTCCTCGCCCGTATGCGCTATCGGCGCCGCTTAGATCGGGCCCGGTGTCCTTCTGGCGCACGAGGATGTTATCGCCGCTGTCGTTGGTCGTTTCGCCGTAGCCATTTTCGGCCAGCACCAGCTTGAGCGGATCTTCTTCGTTGTCGACCGGCTGCGCCAGCTTCTTGAGTTCGTCGCTCGCCTTCTTGGCGTAGGGCGTGTCGGGATAATGCTGCACCATCGCGGCGAAGGCCTGCGCCGCCGAATATTTCTTGCCTTCCTTCTCCAGTGCGGCGCCGAGTTCCCATAGCGCCTCGGGCGCGACCGGAGTGTCAGGGTATTTCTGCATCAGCTCGGCGAGGCGTGATTCGGCGGCGCGGAAATTCGCGCGCTTGAAGTAATAATCGCCGACGACCTTCTGATGACGCGCGAGCACCTCGCGGCAAATCTCGGATTTTTCTTTCGCCAAGCTCCGCGAATTCGCTCTCCGGAAAGCGCTGCTCGATCGCCTTGAAGCGCGCCAGTGCCGCTTCGGTTTTGTTCTGATCCTGATCCTCGCGCCCGATCTGATCGAAGTAGCTCATCGCGATGTAGTAGCTCACCAGCTCGAGGTTCTTGCTGGTCGGATGCATGCGCTGGAAGTCGTCGAGCGCGGCGATCGCTTGCGCGTAATCCTTGTTCTTGTAGTAGGCGAGCCCGATCTTCATTTCGGACTCTTCCGCATAGGGGCTGAACGGAAACTTGTCGACGACGAACTGGTAATTCTCGATCGCGGCCGAATATTCCTTGTTGGTGAAGTTGAGCTGCGCCTGCTGGTAGTAATCCTCGCCGGAGGGGGGCTTCTTGACGGTGCACGCCGACAGCAGCACGCACAGAGCGCCGGCCACCAGAAAAAGTGAATAACGTGTCATCGCCAAGCCTAGCAACGTTAAACGGTCGCAGGGCTGAGCGCAAGGCAGGGGGATTTGGGCGGCGCCCGGCGCGACCTACTTAACAAACGATGCGAAATAGACCGGCTTTCCTTGCGCCATGTACTTGCGCCCGAAGCCGGAGCGTTTCGCACCCGGAGGTTCCTTAACGATGCGCCGAAAAGCGCCTGCCTCGAGCATCGCGAAGATTTCTTCGGCCCACTCCTTCACGTCGGAGGCGGCATAGATCGCGCCATCGGGCGCAAGCGCGCGCGCGAGATTGCGCACGAACCAGGGGCTGACCATCCGATGCTTGATATGGCGCTCCTTCGGCCATGGATCGGGATAGTAGATGTGAAAGGCGGCGACGCTCGCATCGGGGAGCATCAGGTTCACCAGCGCGCGCGCATCCATTCGGGCGACCCGCACGTTGGGCAACTCGGCGCGGCCGCATCGCACCGCGAGCAGTTGTCCTACGGTGCCGGACAATTCGATCGCGAGGAAATTTTTTTCCGGGTTGGCGCTGGCGTATTCCAGGATGAAGTCGCCTTTGCCCGCGCCGATCTCGATTTCCAACGGCGCGCGGCGCGCGAAGATCGCCTCTGGCTCGATGGTGAAATAGTCGACTTCCTGCGAGAGCATCACGCGCGAGGCAGCCTCGCGCGCACCCTCATCGCGCCACACCCGCGACGCTTTCCGAAGTCGTGACATGACCGCTCAGTATTTGCTCGCGCGGCGCGCATTGAAAGGGCAGGGCGTATCACGATGCAAACAGATTCGTGGGCTCCGGTCTATGCTACATGACGCATGTCCATATGATTCGTCGACTAATCCGAATCGCAGCCGCGATTTGCGCGGGGCTGCTCTTTGCCGCGGCGGCATCGGCCCAGCCCTTCGTCATCCGCAATGTCCGCGTCTTCGATGGCGAGAAAATCATCGACGCCAACAGCGTCGCGGTCGCGGACGGAAAGATAGTCGCGGTCGGCAATGATGTCGCATCGCCACCAAACGCGCAGGTGATCGATGGCCGCGGCGACACGATTCTTCCGGGCCTCATCGACGCGCACGTACACGCTTGGGTGCGTGAGGTCCTGGAGATGGGACTAATGATGGGCGTCACCACCGAACTCGACATGTACATGGCTTGGAAGACTGCGCAGAAATGGAAAGCGGAGGAGGCGAAGGGCGCGTTCGACATCGCGGACTTTCGCACGGCCGGCACTGCAATCGCGGTCGCAGGAGGTCACGGCACCGAGCCAAATCTTCCGCCCCTGGTCCCGATTCGCGGACCCGAGCAGGCGCAGGCGTTCGTCGATGAGCGAATCGCGCACGGCTCCGACTACATCAAGGTTTTCTATGATAACGGCCCGCGCTTCGCCGCGATGTCCAAGGAGACCTTGGCGGCCATCGTGAAGGTGGCGCACGCGCGCCACAAGATGGTGATCGTCCATGGCGGCGGCACCTCGTTGCAGGGCTTCCTCGATGTGGTCGATTCGGGCGCCGACGGCCTCGCGCATCTGCCGATCGCGAAGCTACCGGAGCCCGCGGTGCGTGACCCGCTGAAGACGCATCACATCTTTGCTATCACCACGCTCGGCTACAGCGATTTCTTTCTAAGCACCGGCCATCTGTGGTCGAAGTTGCCCGACGATCCCGCAATTGGGCCTTACCTCGGGCCGCTGTGGCGCCGCGTGCTGGAGCAGCCCGCGTGGCAAACCCCCGAACATATTTCATACGCCGACAATCAAGCGGCGCTGCGAATGTTTCGCGATGCGGGAGTGCCGCTGCTCGCGGGGACAGACTCCTCGAACAGCACACCGGCTGGCGCGCTGCTGCATGCCGAACTGGAGCTGATGTCAAGGCGGGGCTGACGCCAACGGAGACGCTCGCAGACGCGACTTCGGTCCCGGCGAGAATTTTCGCGCTCGACGATCGCGGACGTATCGCGCCCGGTATGCGCGCGGATCTGTTGCTCGTCCATGGCGACCCGACGAAAGACATCCGTGTGACGCGCGACATCGTGGCGATATGGAAGCAGGGCGTGCGCGTCGATCGCGAGAGTTATCGCGCGCGCATCGAGCAAGAAAACATTGCGTGGAAATTCGGCGCCGGATGGATGCCGGACACCGACGCCATCTTTAATGGAAAGTCGACCGAGCGGCTGCAGGAGCTCGACGGCGGCCCCGACCATGCGCGTGCGACACTGATCCTGAATTGCGACGTGAAACCGTCGATCAAGTATCCATTCGCGGGTGCGATGTATTCTCCTGCACTTGCATTGCAACGCGCGGCGCCGGTGGACCTTTCGGGCGGCAAGGACATCACGTTCTGGTCGAGGGGCGACGGGAAAACCTACGCGGTCGCGATGTTTACGCAGAGCGGGAAATGGACGCCGGTCCTGCGGCCGTTCGTCGCCGGCAAGGAATGGGAGAAACACACGATGCCGTTTTCCGAATTCCACACCGATGGGCACGACATTACGTTGGTGTCGATCGTCGCGACTCAACCCGGCAAATTTCGCTTCGAAATTAGCGGCGTCCGCATCGGCGCCTATCGATGGCTCGGCGTGCAGCTTCGTGAAGAATCCAAAGTCGTGAAGTTTTCCGAGGTCAACCAGAACGGACCCGCGGCGAAAGCGGGTATCAGGGTTGGCGACGCGATCGCCGCTTTCAATGGCAAACCGGTAGAGAGCAACAAGGAAGTGCTTCGACTCCTAAGCGAGACTCACATCCACGACAAGGTTCCGATCGAAATCGTGCGCGACGGCAAGCATCAAACAGTAACCGTGGAAATCGGCGACGGTCCGCAGTGAAAGCCCATCAGTCGGTGCGAGCGAGGAAGTCCTTGATTCGTTGCGTTAGCGGCGTCAGATCGGTGGCATCGAGGGAGTCGTTCGCCATGCGACTCGAATCGCCGAGGATGGCGCGCTCGAACTCGAACTGATTTTTGGCGAACGTGCTGCCGGTCGCATCCCACGCGAGGCGATAGAGCGCCGCGCGCTCGCGATCTGCCGGCTGCATAGCGAGATCACTACCGCCGATGAGTTGGATGGTTTCCACCATCCGCGGAAACTGCTGAGCGAACAGAGTGCACGCGGTATCGAGCGGCTCGCGGGAGGCGACGGTGATACCCCATTTGTCGGCGGCAGCATTGGATTCAGCGGACTGCAGGCACGCACGCAAAGTCGCAACTACCGCGCTCATCTCGGCTATCCGATCTGATACGTCCGTTCGGGTCACCTCGGCAAGTCGCGCGGCGATGCCGAGCATGAACTCCGCCTTCGCGACGGTTTTCACTACCGTTTGATGGATCATGTGAACACGCGCGTTGGTTTCATCGAGGAGCGCGTTGCATCGCACGAGGTCACCGCACAGAAACACGCGCTCCCACGGCACCATCACATGGTTGAAGAAGATTAAGCAGTTGAACTGCGTGAAACGCGAGGTGAGCGGCGCATCGAAACGCGAGCGCGGCACATCGACGACACCGCCGTGAACCAGCTTCACTCCCTTGGTGTTCGAGGAGATCGCGAAAGCGATCGCTAGCGGCTGCGAAGATGCATCGTTGCTCAGCTCGGGCGGCGGCAATACGAGGAGTTCCTCGGCAAGCGGTGCTAACAGCGCGCGCATCATGCGAGTTACGATAAGTCCGGCGCTGGTCTCATCCATTAGCGGGACGCCGAGGGTGTCGTTCAGCGCGACCGCAGAGCACCAATCATGTTTGCGCGCTTCGAGGTAGTAGTTGGCGATGTTGTCGCCAAAGCGCGGATCGCTCGCGGCGAAGAAATCGCGCGCAGCCGCCATTGCGGCGAGGGCCACATTGGAATGGTCGGGCGTCTGCACGAGCATTCCACCACTGAAGTTCGCCCAGGCCGCCATCATGCGCGAGCGCTTGCGCAGCTCCTCGATACTGTTTGGCTGAATAAATGACAATCCGGAGCGCCCACCGTCGTCGGTGCGGAAGGTCATCTGCTCGACCCGCTCCAGTTGCATATCGTAGAGCGATGCGATCGAACGCGCACAGTCGCGAAACGCCGGATTTGAGGTGACTTCGCCGACGTGCTCGCCGCCGAGCCATATTTCGGCGTTGCGCTTTTTGAGCGCCGAAAGATAATTGCTGCCCGACCGCGCCCCCATGTCATTCGTCCGCACTCTGTGCCGGTTGCGGTGCGTTGGGGAGAAGTCGCACGTTCTCCGGCTCCAATACGGGTATGCCCATGACTCTCACCGGCACGTCGTCAATCATTGCGGGAGCAGTTTCACGCGCGTGCTTGAGGATGGCGGCGCCATTTTTCTTATCGGTATCGTCGATCGTGATGAAAATGATGGTTGCTTCGCGTCCATCTTTGGTTTTGGTGTTGCCAATAAAATCGCTACCGACGGATTTGCCCACAAAACCGGGAAGGCTGTCGAGTTCAGGATGGCAAGCCATTACCGCAGTGGCGTGCTCATCGTCCTCGCGGTCACGAGGATCGGTAATCTTTGAAGCGTCGTAGGCGCGCGGTGAGACGGTCAGGGCTTCCAGCAGTGTCGCCGCAATCGAACCGTCGGGCAAGATCGTTCCGGGCTTCGGCGCCGAGGGTTCGCGGTGCTGAGGCATCTTTCGCAGTATCTCCCACGCCTCAAAGCGGCCGATATATTCCGTCACCTCATTCACCGATTGCTCCACGCTGATAACTGTCCGGTTGCTCCTATAGCAGGAATTGTAAGTGCCTGCTGAAGCAGCTTCGGCGACCGACGCCGCCGTTTCAGCCCGAAACGCAGCGGCCTCGGCTCTTTCATTCGCCGCATCAATCGCTTTCATGTCCGGCCCGCAAGCAGTCGAGAGAACCAGCGCGAGTGCAACGACGTGGCGAAGTTTCATGCTCACTTTTGATTCACGCGCGGATCATCGGAGTCTGCTCGACCCGCTCCAGTTGCATGTCGTAGAGCGATGCGATCGAGCGCGCGCAGTCGCGAAAGACCGGATGCGAGGTGACCTCACCGACGCGCTCGCCGCCGAGCCATATTTCGGCGTTGCGTTTTTTGAGCGCCGAAAGATAATTGCTGCCCGACCGCGCCCCCATGTCAGAACGAAACCTTGGTACGGCCTTGTCGTCTCATTTTTCTTTTAAGCGCGGATCGTCGTCGCTTACGCAAACGGCCTCGCTAAACTGCCTAAGTTCCATTTGGGTGAACTTTAAAGAGGGCCGAACATTCGGATCTCCGTTGGCACGCTGGTTTAGTTCGCCCGCACCCAACACACAATCATGAAAACTTTCGAAAGATTTGAACTTAACCCAACGCGAAAGCGGTGCCTGAAGGTCGAGGGCGAGATTGTTACGGGTCGGCGGGATGAGGACATACCAGCCCACAAGCGCGAGTGCAACGACGTGGCGAAGTTTCATGCTCACTTTTGATTCAGGCGCGGATCGTCAGATGAGACGCATTGCAGCATCATCCAATAATAGAGCTGCAATGTGCTCGTATCGTTTTCCGCCGAGGCATTCTTCGCGTGAAGAATCACGCGCTGCTTGTCGACCTCGCAATCCTGCTTCGATGCGAATGCGATGTCATGTTTGTTGTACCAATGCTGAAGCGGCGCACCGCTGATGGGATGCCATGGCCAATCGTGCGTGAGCGGCGCCATCATCAGGAACCATCCGAGCATCGCGAACGTGAAGGTGTGTCGGAGTTTCACAACGTCCAGCCCGTTAGAATATTGCCTCGTCTCCGATTAGGTATACGTCACTTTGGACCGCGATCGAATCTGTAAATGTTTCTATCTTCTCGGTGGCTTGTTTGCGGGGCGGCTTGACCTTACTTACAGATAGACTTAATCTCCGGCCAAACGCCACGGCGCTGTGGAGAAGGTGGCCGACCTACCCAGAATTATTCCGCTGTTCCCGCTCCCGAACCTGGTTCTATTCCCTGGAGTTGCGGTTCCTTTGCATATTTTTGAGCCGCGCTACCGGGAGATGATCGCGGACGTTTCGGCCTCGCACGGTATCATCGGCATGATGCTGCTCAAAGGCGATTGGGAGCGCGACTACTACGCCAATCCGGACACCTTCCAGATCGGATGCGCCGGGAAAATCTCCGAGCTGGTCAAGCTTCCCGATGGGCGCTATCAGATCGTGCTGGAGGGAGTGAGCGAGTTTCGCGTCGTGCGCGAAAGCCGCGACAAGTCGTATCGGCAGGCCGAGGTCGAATGGTGTCCGGTCGATCCTCCGATGGATATCGATGACGAGGCGACCGAAGGGCTGCGTCAGTTGCTATTCGAATATCTCGGAGATACGGCATCGGAAGCATGGAAGTCATTGCAGGAGCGCGGGCTTAGCGGCGCGGACCTGGTGAACTTCCTCTGCTTTCATATCGATGTACCGGCGATCGAGAAGCAAACACTGCTCGAAGCGCGCGGCTCGCGGCTGGACTGCCTGTTCGATGTCCTCACCTTCAAGCTCGAGGAGCGCAAGCTGGGCGGACCCGGGTCGCACGGCGGAGCGGGCGGCGTGCAGTAGGAAGACGGTCGCTGGCCTACCTCAACTTCTTCGGACCTGGTTCAGATACAATACGGATCGTTGTGGCGTGTTCGCAACAGCCCGCCAGTAAATTGGCGCGCCGCGGCCGCCCAGACCGCGCCAATTGGCGGCTTTCAGCCAATTCTAAAGTATCCGAGCGCGTTGCTCATTCTTATCTAGGTTGAACCTGAAAGGTGCACCAAAGTCACCGCTATCGCAAAAGAGCCACAATACTGCATCAGGATCGCTGCTCGCAAAAGGCGTCATTCCTCGCATAATGCGAGTCGAGCGCAATAAATCCCGATATTTGCCATATATATTTTGGCGGCGCCCGTCTCTCGCATGAATGATCGTTTGTTGCATGGTTGCCAAATGAGCAGGCATAAACATTGCTTCAATGGCTTCCGTGATCAAGATACAAGTTTCGTGAGCGAGGCAAGAGGGTCTCGCTCGACGGAGCAGGGGGATGCTCCTTTAGGGAGCACTGACTGAAATGGAATGGGAAAACACAGCAATTGGTAATCTGTTCGTCCCCGACGTTCTTACGCCGGAGCAATTCTACGACAGCCGCAAGGATGACAGCACCATCCGCCCGGTCAAGAAGCTGATGATGGCCATCCTCGAGGATGCGCTGCGATGCTTCCAGAATAACTGTGACGCGAAGGGCGGATCACGCAAGCGTCTCTTCCAGGAAGCCGAGCATTGGCTGTGCGGCGAAGGCGGCGAAGGCCCATTCTCATTCGAGATGGTCTGCGAGACCTTGGGGATTGAGCCCAGCTTCCTGCGCAATGGCCTCAAGGAATGGCGCCGTCAGCAAATCGAGGGCACTTCGACGCGCCGGCTCGCGCGGCGCTCGCCGGTGGTCCGCACTGGTCGTATCAGCGCTCCATCACGCCGTGGTTCCAAAGCACTGCAGCAACAGGTGCAGTAGCCTAACGACCGCTTTAGATTCGCATTAAATACAGAGGCGATGCCGTCGTGCGTAAGCACTCAGCATCGCCTCTTGTCATTCCGCCTTCTAATTCGAGCATCCACTGACCTGCGGAACGATCAGCGGGTCATGCGGCGCGAACCCTACTGCTTGGCCGGAGCAGCAGTTCCGCCACCGGCAGCCGCAGTCGAAGCTCCTCCCGGAGGAGGTGGCACGTAGCCCTTGGGCTGTGCGGCAGTGAACGCCTCGCATGAAGCGATTTCTTCTGGGGTGACGTTTTCATGCGACATGATCTTATCGTCATCCCACTTGAGCTTGGTCTTTTCCAGGTGGATACCCGGGCACTTCACCTGAAGATTGAAGTCGCGGACCCCGGAGGCAGCAGCGGCGGTTTGTGTAGAGCTGGCACCGCCCTGATCCTTCCCCACCCGAGGATGCCCCAGTTCCGCCCCCCCACCTGCCGCACATCCTGCGACCAGAAAAGCCAGCCCGGAAGCCAGCGCGAAGCCAATCGTGCGTTTCATCGCATCCTCCTTACGATCTCTGGGAGCAACTCCCCAACTCACGCGTCCGGTTTTGATGTACCCTCATCACCCCGAAACTGCGACAAAAATACACTAGGATGTAAAATTAGCAAGCCCCCGAACAGTCGCTAAAAACCTACGTAGCCTGAAATAGAATTCTTCCGTCGCGCTCGCTCTTCTTCGCCCGACCTTCGATGTATGCGTGTTCGAGATGCGCCAGCGTTTCGAAGGTCGCCGCCATTACATGAAAAATCGGACGCTCCTCATCGGCGAAAATTTGCTGTGCGACCTCGTATGCGGTTTGCGGTTTGCGCCGCGTCAAATCGAGCATTTCCGCCTCGCGATAGGCATGATGTTCGATGAGTTGATTGGCCCGATGACGATGATCGGAATAGACATTGCCGTGCGCAGGCAGCACATGCTCGACGTCAAATTTTTGAACTTTCAGTTGCGAGTTGATGAAGTCTCCAAGCGGGTCGCCGGTCGCATCGGGGTAGAGCCCGACATGTGGAGTAATCTTCGGCAGCAGATGATCGCCGACGATCATCGCTTTCTCTTTGCGTAGATAGATCACGCAATGTCCGGGCGCGTGGCCCGGTGTCCAAATCACTTCAAATTTGCGATTACCTACCGAAATGACATCGCCATCGTTTAAATTCGCGTCGGGTTCAGTTACCGGATCGTAGAGATTGGTACCCATCCACGCCGGACGCATTCCTGTCATCGGCACCGTGTTGTTGTTGATCGGAAAACCATGGCTCTCGAAAAACGGCCGCGACTCCGGCCGCTCACTCATCGGACCCATCTTGCCGAAAAACAACATCCGGTTGGCGCGCTCGGCTTCGAACTTGTGCAGGTACGCTTTCGCATGACTGCGGCGGCGGATTTCGCTCGACGCGCCGAAGTGATCGATATGATGATGCGTGCCGATGAGGACCTTGAGATCCTCGAAGCGCGCGCCTACCTGCAGGAAAGCATCTTCCATCACGATGTAGCTCTCCGGCAGGTTCATTCCGGTATCGACCATCGCCCATTCGCCGCCTCCACAATCGATTAGCCACGCATTGATAATGGTTGGCTTCATTGGAAGCGGCAGAAACATTTCGAAGATTCCGGGCAGGACCTGTTTGAATGCCATTGTGTAAGGACTCTCTAAGTGCGGGCCAAATTAGTCCCGCCTTGATTTGCGATCGCCAGGGTCACGCGATCTCGAACGTATCACTTTTCGTACATGTTACGCTTGTCATTCGTGCAGTTGATCCCTTCTCTATTTCCCTCGGACTCCGCTTCGCTCCGCCCTCCGAGCGCCTGCGGCGCGGCTGCGCCCGCTTCGCGCCTCGTGCGAGCGATCGTGGAGCATCATTCGTGCAATTGATCCTTCACTTGGAACGTCAAGCGCACGCTCACCTTCCAGCGTACCACTTTGTTGTTTTCCACCACTGCGCTCGTTTCGGTGATATGCGCAGTATGGATTCCTGAAATCGTGACGCCCGCGCGCGCCACCGCCAGCCCGACCGCATCCTCGATCGAGTTGGCAGAGATGCCGGTCAGCGCGATCGTTTTTTCCACCATAACTTGCTCCTGAACCCGCAAAGTTGTTGATTTGACCGCCCGCTCGGACGGGCGCTACCGTGTGGCCCTGCGATGGTGATTATCGCACACCGGTAGTCCAGACAAGGCATCGTCGTACGCTCGCACGGTTCATCAACCTGAAACATGGCAATTCAAATTGAAATGCCCGATGCCGGCGCGCTCGAGGAATTCGTGCGCTTTCACGATCGCGTCTACGAATACCGCGCCGCCAGGTGGCCTGCCTCACCGCGCCGCCAGCTTCACATCCTCACAGGGCAGCCGCCCTACGATACCGGCCGCGACATCCAATGCTTTGTTGCGCGGGACAACGGCACGATCGCCGCACGCACCGCCGCCATCGTCGATCATCATTATATCGATCATTGGAAGGAGCCGCTCGGACACCTCATGATGTTCGAGGCGATTCCCGACACCACCGATGCGGTCAAGGCGATGCTTGATGCGGCATCCGAATGGTTGCGCGACCGCGGGATGGAAGCGGCGCGGGCCGGCACGATGGGACTGCTCGACGCCCCCTTCGCGATCGATGACTACGAAATGCTTCCGCCGAGTATCCTGCGCCAGAATCCCGGCTACTATCACGCGCTCCTCAAGGACGCGGGCTTCGAAACCGAGAAGGGATGGGTCGATTACAAAATCGAGGTGACGCCGGAACTCATCGCGCGCTACCGGAGCGCGCTTGAAGCCGCGCAACGCGGAGGCTTCGCGATCGCACCGGTAAAAAACGTCGTTGCCGATAAGCGCGTGCAGCATTTCACCAGCGTATGGAACGATGCGTTCAAACATCATTGGGGGATGGTGCCGCGTCGCGAAGCAGAAGTCGCCACGATGTTCCGCAGTTTCGCTTCCGGCACCGGCCTGGACACTTCGGTCATCGCGTATCGAGGCGATGAACCTGTGGGCGCATTGGTCGCGCTATGCTCATCGACAGAGTCGGTGATCCTCGCGCCCGGTCGCGCGGTGCGCGATGCGGAGAAGCTGAACTGGCTGGGAATCGGCGTGCATGAATCGGCGCGCGGACGCGGCGTGAATCTCGCGATGGCGTCCTGCACGTTCCTCGAGTTGATCCGCCTCGGCGCGAAATATTTGAGCTACACGCTGGTGTTGGATGACAACTGGCCGTCGCGGCGCACCGCGGAAAAGTTAGGCGCGAAGGTATGCGCGAGCTACGTGACCTATCGCCGCAATTTGAGGTGACCGATTGTCTGTTCCTCTTCGTATCTTCCTCCCCCCATATTTTCTGTGCCTCGCCCATATGATTGGGCGAGGTGGCCCGGCGCGATTTTCGCGATGGCTGCGAGCGAAAATCGTGACGGGTCGGAGCGGGTCCTTAGCTCTGGATTCTGCTCCGCGCGAATTCAGAAGAGCGTTCGTTAGCGTTTGGGCAGCGATGCGCTCCAGCGCACGAGTCGCGCTCCGTGCAGCAGCAGAGGCAGAATCCAGAGCTGAGGTTCCTCTCCGCCCCATCACGATTTCCGCGTCGCAGCCATAGCGAAAATCGCGCTGGGGCACCTCCCCCGATCAACGGGGGAGGAACAGAAATACGGCGGAGGAACAGAACGACGGCAGGCGCTTCAGCTGCGATCATCGCGCGCGGACGCCCACTTCTCCTCGCTGCGCCATTCCGATTCCGGCAGCCGTCGATAAATTCCCTTGCTGCGCGTCAGCATCCGGTACCCGATCATCTCGCGCCGCAGCGTCGCCGTGTCCCAATGATGCCGCTTGATGATCTCATTGAGCTGATTTTCGGTATACACCGCGTCCGCATCGATGCGCGTCGCAAGCCACTTCAGTATCGCCCATCGTTTTTTGCGCGCTACCGGAATATCCTTGATACGCTCGCCGTCCATGAAGTTGCTGAGCACCTTGCGCTCCCAGTCGTTCGCGTCGAGGTCGTTCGCGAGTGTCGCCAGCCTCTCGCGCGTTAATGCGGTGCGGCTCACCGCGCGCAGCGTTTCGAAATCAAGCCGATACCAATGGGTGTTGCCGTCGGTCCGCATCTGCACCAGCCCGGCCTCGCGCAGATTCGCGAGGTGATGCGAGACGGTGGGCTCCTTGAGCTTCAGCAGCTTCGCGAGTTCCTGGACGTTGTGCTCGCCGGCGGCCAGCAGGCCGATGATCTTGAGCCGGCTTTCATCGGCCAGCGACTTGAACAGCAGCAGCAGCGCGGATGCCGGATCCATGGTTCGATACTTTCCTAATTAGATGACGCTCTAACCTTGACACCCATCTAATTAGACGATTATCTAAGAAGAAGCAAGGAGCGTTGCCATGATTCGCACTCGCGGACTTTCACACATCAATCTCAACGTGTCCGATATCGACCGCTCGGCGCGCTTTTACCAGGAGGTTTTCGGGCTCGAGCTGTTGACCGACTATACCGGCCCGATGGGACCGCATCCGCACGGGCGCCAGATGATTTTCAGCACTCCCGGATGCGACGACGTTATTGCGCTGTCGCAAGTCGCGGGCGCGCCGGTCGGCGGCGGAGGCGGAGGCCTCAGTCATTGGGGACTCAACCTCCTGCGCGATGCCGATGTCGATGACGCAATCGCGCAGGTCATCCACGCCGGCGGCAAGCTCCTTAAGCGCGAGCAGTACGAGTTCGAGGGCATCTGCGAGCACCACGCATACGTGGCGGACCCGGATGGATACGTCATCGAGTTGAACGCGCAGCGCGTGCAGCTAAGTCGCAAGGGCCGGCCCGGCGATAAACCCGTTTTTGCAACATCGAAAGAATGAAACCTCGGTATTTCCTGCATTATTTGGCTTCGTTTGGGTAATTCGAGGTCCTTCGCGAGGCGCTCAGGACCACTGCTCGCGACGCTTGCAGTGGCTTTGTTTTGCAATTCGATGCATTTGCTCGGGTCTTTGCGCCGATGCATGAAGATTTGCGCTCAGATTCTCATGCGATTTCAAAAAGTGCGGGAAGGCGCTGGCAAAAGTGGGTTTGTTTTGTCGATTCGCTCATTCTTCGTTGTTGACCCTCCGTTGTGCTTTCTTCACTCACGGCCTGCGACCATCGATGATTTCACTAACGAGACCGTCTGCCTAGCACCATCCTGAAAAATGAATAAATCACTCCCACGCCGCCGTCGTAATATTAGATTCGCCAAATTTCGCAATTGGGCCCAGGCGGCAGTATTCGGGGTCCATCAAACCATCTACAAGCCGTTCAATTCCGAACGCTTGTGCCGTTCTCTCGCCTGGCCCGTGGAGGCTTTCATGTTTAGGCCAGGTCGCGATAAAGGCATAGCCACCCCGATTCCTTTGGGCTTCGCGGCGCTCGCTACCACCACATTCCTGATGGGCTTCGGGCTGATCTTTCAGCCGCCGGCCGCATGGGGACCGTACTTCCTGCAGGCAATCTTCCTCGGCGGCCTCGCCGAGTTGCTCGCCGGAATGTGGTCCTTCGCTTACGGCGATCCGCTCGCGGCGACCGCGTTCAGCTTCCTCGGCGCATTTTACATGGCGTGGGGATTCGGCGGGCTTCCGCTCGGAGGCGTCCACGCAGCGGCGATGGTGAGTTTCCTTGGCACCGGCGTGATTTTCGTGGTGACCGGTGTCGTGGCGCTTTACATCTGGATCGCCGCGTTCAATGAATCCGCGGCGTTCAACGCGACGATGCTGTTTTTGTGGATATCGTTCGTCCTCTCCGGAATTTCCTTGATCACCGGAATCGGCATTCTCGCTCTGATCGCGGGCATCTCGGCTGTAATCTCGGGACTCATCGCCGCGTATGCCTCATTCGCGGAGCTTTACAACGCCTCCGTCATGCGCGAGGTGGTGCCGCTGGGCGAGTCTCAGGAAGTCCGCAGCCGCAGCCTGCGGGAGGAAGAGGAGCGGCTGCGCCGTCTGCACGCGCCCAATGGAATGCACGACGTTCGGAAGTCATGCCTGAGCGGTGATGCGCCGAAAAAAGACAAGCTGACGGATTTTTCGTCAGCTTGTCATGGGGGGCAATGTGCGGTCCCGAAGATCAGTTCAGATGATCAGTTCAGATGATATAGCTCGGCCGCGTTGTCGTGCAGGATGTAGTTCTTCTCGTCCTCACTCAGGTTGCTGGTGTGCTTCTTGAGAATTTCCTGCGACCACGGCCAGGTCGAGTCGCTATGCGGGAAGTCGTTGGCCCACATCAGCCGGCGGATGTTACACATGTCCTTCATCTGGAACGCGACCCAGTCGTCCTGGAAGGTCGTGTACACATTCTCGCGGAAGTACTCGCTCGGCATCTTCGATAGCTGCGTGCCGGTCATCCAGTAGCGATGGCGATCGTAGGCGTGGTCCATCCGATACATGTAGTGCGGTACCCACCCGGCGTCGGCCTCGACGCATACCAGTTTTAACTTCGGATGACGCTCGAACACGCCGCCGAAGATAAAAGTGCCGATGATGTCCTGGCATCCGCGGATGATGCCGAGGAAGTTGTTCAACCGAGGGCCGCGCGCGGTGAAGCTGTCGGCCTTGCTGGTCAGGATGTGGAAGCTGAGCGGCAGCTCGAGGTCGATCGACGCTTCATAAAACGGCGCGTAAATCGGATCGTGATAGTCGGCGACTGCGGGATTGCCGGGCATCATGACGCCCTTGAGTCCCAACTCCTTGATCTTGCGCAAATCGGCGATGCCTTCCTCGACCGAGCGCATCGCGGTCTGGCCGCATCCGATCAGCCGATCCGGATGCGCCGCGCAGTATTCCGCGATCCACAAATTGTAAGCATCGAAACACGCCTTCTTGTAGTCGAAGTCCGGATGATTGCAGAGCAGCATTCCGACGGTGGGATAAATGACCTCCGCGGCGACGCCGTCGCGCTCCTGGTCTGCCATCCGCGCGTCGGGATCCCATCCGCCGCGATGCATGTCCTCGAACTTCACGCCGCCGACCGCGAGCTCGCTCGGCAGACTTGCCGGCCGCCGCGAGCAGTCCCATCGGGACCGGACGTTCCATGCCGTCGACCACGAACATGTCGCCCATTTTCGGATCGCGGACCATGTGCGGCGCGCGGTCGCGGAATTTGCGATCGCATCGATCGACGTAAGTGCCCGGCGGCTCCGTGATATGCGAATCGGCCGAGATGATTGGTTTCTGCATCGCGTGGTTCTCCTCGATTGGGAAACTTCCCTGACCGGGAATGTTGGCATCATCATTACAAGAGCAACGGCGGGTTGACAACGCGGTGTGCGAGCGCGGAAATAACTCGCATTATGAGTGATGACAGCAACCTCGATGCGATTCGGATGCCGTTCGGCGAGTTGCTCGGAATCAAAATCATCAGCGCCGCGCCCGAGCGCGTCATCGCCGAGATGACGGTGCGCCCCGAGCTGTGCACCAATCCCGCGGTGCTGCATGGCGGCGCGCTGATGGCGTTCGCGGACACGCTCGGCGCCTATGCGACGTTCCTCAATCTGCGCGAAGGGCAGGGCACCACGACGATCGAATCGAAGACCAACTTCCTCGCGCCCGCGCCGGTCGGCAACAAGGTGAGCGCGGAGTGCGCAGCGATTCATCGCGGCAAGCGCACGATGGTGTGGCAGACGCGCATCACCTCGGAGGCCGGCAAGCTCATCGGCATCGTGACGCAGACGCAGATGGTGCTCGATCCGCCGCCGAAGTAAGTCGCACTATTTGAGCGGCGGCAGAACCTCGAGCGCGTGCGCGGCCGCCGCGAGATAGACAGGCTTCGGATTCAGCTCACGCCTCGTCAAACGCGCGCATGAGGATTTAGCAGCACCGGCATTCCTTTCGAGGGTCCGATCGCGATGCTCACGCGCGTCGGTCGCGGCACATAACCGGCCACCGGTGCGAGGTCGAAGCGGCGTAGCACTTCGGACAACACGATCTTCATCTGGTAGGTGGCGAACGCCGCGCCGAGGCATCGCCGCGGCCCGCCGCCGAACGGAAAGAATGCGTACGGATTCGGACGCGCATCAATGAAACGCTTTGGGTCGAAGCGCTCGGGATCCGGCCAAAGGTCCGCGCGCCGATGCACGAGATAGATGCTCGGCGCGATGACGACGCCTTTCGGCAATTCTCGTCCTCCGATTTTCAGCGACGCCTGGAGCTCGCGGCCGATGTTCGGCACCACCGGACATAGTCGCATCGTCTCGTTCACGATCGGGTCGAGGTAATGCATCGATGCGGGCTCTGCATCGTCGGGCAGATGCGACAGCTCGTCGCGCGCCGTCTGCGCCGCCTCCGGATGTTGCGCCAACTGATACATCGCCCACGCGAGCGATGCCGCGGTAGTTTCGTGGCCCGCGAGCAGCAGCGTCATCATCTCGTCGCGAAGGACGGCGTCGCTGAGCGGCTGTCCATTTTCATCGCGCGCCGCAAGCAGCATCGACAGGATATCCTGGCGCTTACCGTTCGATGTCGCGCGCCGTCGTGCGAACTCCGCGAACAGCGCCGCTTCCATCTCGCGATTGAGGCGGACCACGCGTCCCCACGGACTCCACGGACCGAGATCGATTTGCAGTGCGGGAAGCTGGAAGAGGCTTCCGAAGCGGCCGGAGTAGAGCGCGAAAAGTCGCGTGATGAGGTCGCGCAGGCGCGCCGACTCGGCTGATTCGTCCAGTCCGAAGGCCGCGCGCATGATGACGTTGAAGGTGATCGATCGCATCGAGGGGTAAACCGCGAAGGGTTTGCCGGTCGGCCACTTGCCGATCGCCCCGCGCGCGATCGATCGCATGATCGGTCCGTACGCGCGCATCCGATCGCCGTTGAACGCGGGCAGCACGATGCGCCGGTCGTGCAGATGCGCGTCGCCATCGAGGAACAGAACCGAGCGCTCGCCCATAAAGGCGCCGAGCGGACGATTCGCCTTGCCGGCGTGGAGCACCTTGGTGTCGCCGAGAAAAATCTCGCGAATCGCGCCCGGCTCGCTGGTGAAAACGAACGGCGATACTCCCGGCACGCGAATTGTGAACCAGTCGCCATATTGGCGCGCGCATTTATCGAGGAAGCGATACGGATTGCGTACGAAGCCGATCGTCGCGACGTAGTCCGGTCCGGGCGGCAACGCCGAAGATGTGCTCGCCTCCGAAGGCATCAGTGCCGAGTATCACGCCCACGCGTTGCCGCGCTACGTCGAAGCCTTCAACAGCGAATGCTCGATGACGTGGGCGAGCGTCTCGATGGTACCCGGACGCGACACGAGTCTGTTCCCGAGCAGGTCCCAGAACAGGCGATCCATCAGCGCGGCGAACAGCGCGCCGTCGATGTCGCGCCGCGCGTTCGGCAGCGCGAGTATCTGCATGAATACGGCGCGCAGCCGCGCCGTTGTCCACCGGCGTATCTTGGCGTCGAGCGCGGCGAGCTCGCGGTCGGACAGCATCGCTTCGCGCCACGCGCGATACGCGCCGGCGTACGCGAGGTCGGTGGCGAGCCCGGCGCGAAGGACGCTCTCGATCGCGGCGCGCACGCTATCGCCACTCGGTTGCATGTCGATCGCCTCTAGCTTCTGCAGCAACTCATTCATCAGCACGATCAGAAGCTGGCGCTTGGAGCGGAAGTGCTGATAGAAGCCGCCCACCGCGACACCGGCGCGCTGCGCGATTGCGCCGATTGCGGCGGCCTCGAATCCGTCGCGCGCGAATAGTTCCAGCGCGGCGCGGAGCAGTTTCTCGCGGCGCATTCGGCTGCGCTGCTGCGACGGCATCGGCGCGAAGTCTTCGCCCGCGAGGAGATTCGGCACGCGCGGAAGTCTCGCGCGCCGCGGTGTGGACTTCCTCATTGCCGCGCCAAGCTTACTCCGAGCAGCGCGCCGCCGCAGCAACACAGGATCCATCCGCCGAACAGTCCGGCGGCCTGCGCCGGGATGTTCGGATAGACCGTCGCGAAGAAGGTCGCGCTGAAGGTGTCGAGGACGAGCGACGGCATCAGAAGGAAGATTGCGGCGGCGGGCCATTGTTCGCGCGGCACCTTCGCGTCGGCGCAGATGCGCCGCGCAACCAGTGCCATCAGGGGGAAGCTCGCGATGAGAAGAATCAAGATGGCCGCAGGGCTTTCGGGATGGAAGACGTACTGGCCGATGAAGCGGAGCACGATGGTCGCAGCGAGCCAGATCACGAAGCCGGCAATGAATATACGGCGCATAGCGAGGAATCCTCCAATTCTCCTGCGGATAAGGAACCTGAATTCGGATTCATATTAGGCGCAGGATGTGTGCACGGTCAAGCGCGTTGCGAGTGCGGGCTCCGCGAACAAATTGCCGACCGCGCGCTCACTCATACATCAGAGGGCGAACCGCTCAACTACCTGATCTATCCGCATGTTGACGCCGACGGAAAGCCGCCGCCGAAGGACCATTTCCAATATGCGGAGGTCGGGAATCGGACCTCACCAAAGGAACGAGCATCGATCGCATGGCCCATCGCCGTGTCTGGGGCATGAGAAACGAAAAGGGCAGCTCGTCGAGCCGCCCTCGTGAAACAATCTGTAGGATTTTCTAATGTTTGGTTTCGATGCGGCGGCCGTAGGTCACTTCGCCCTTGTCGACGCGCAGACTGAAACCACAATCGGGGTTGGTGCACACCCAAGCCTTGAACAACACCGAGGCACCTTCCTGACCATAATCCGAAAGAGGGATCAGGTTGCCGTTGTTGCACTTCTGGCACTTCGGCCAGTCCATCACCACGCCTCCTTTAGCCACGACCCAGTCCGCGTCGTCGTTACCAAGTGTGAACGTATCCGACGCCTGAAAGTAAATCAACGAGCCTCGAAGCGCGAAACGTCCGGCAGGGTCCCGGCGCGGCAGGCCTACTTGGGGCGGGCTTTGAGGCGCGAGAGCTTGTGCTCGACGGTGCCGGTGTTATGGCGCATCGAGGGAATCTCGGTGAGCAGCTTTGAGGTCGACGCGTCGTCCCGGGCGTCGATGGCGTCGCGCAGATCGCTGACGCTCTTCGCGATCGCGGCCCATCGCGCGCCGCCATACTGCGGAAAGCGCCGCCATGCGGTGTGCTCGAACATCTTGCCGATATCGAGCAGAGAGCATCCGAAGTCTTCGCGGAAGAGTGCCTCGGCATCTTTGGCCGAGGTCTTCTCGGTCGCGCGCTGTTGCGATGGAATCAGCATCTCCCATGCCTTGCTGTCGTCGGGCGGCAGCTCGGCGAGCTTGCCGAAGGTGCGAGTCGAGGCGGCATGGAGATGAAAGATGCGGCTGACGTTGCGGCCTTCGTGATACACGAGCGCCATCAGCTCGACGAACTGGGGGAGCGAGGTGGATGGCTCGTGAGAGGATTCAGATGATGAAACCATAGACCGACATTGTGCCTTGCGGGAGGAGTGAAGAGAACAGCGGATCAGCGGTACACCTCCCGCCGATGCGCGATTTTGACTACCGTCACGAGTAAGGCCGAATCATTGATGTGATAGACGATCCGATAGGCACCGACGCGAATTCGATAACCTCCATTTTTTCCTTCGAGTTTCACAGAACCGGGAGGCCGAGGATTGTCTGCGAGAGCTCCGATCGCGGCGGCGACCCGCTGTCTGATATCGGCCTCCAGGTTGACGAGTTCGCGACGCGCGGCATTAGTGAGCTCAACGCGATAGGCCATTGCGATGCTTGCTCAGGCCGATATCGCGCAGCACGGTTTCGAGCGCGACCGTTCCGTTCTTCTTCGCATCCCGCAAACCATCGTTAATCGCCGCGATGTCGTTCCAGTCTTCGAGTTCCTGGAACTTTTCCATATCGCTGGCTGAGATCAGCGCGGCGACCGGCTTGCCGTGTTTCGTGATGATCACCCGGTCGTGCTTGTAGGATACGCGGGTCACGAGATCGCCGAGGCGCGCGCGAAGGTCGGCGATCGAGATGTCCTCATCGCCGAGGCGTCGCGGAGGTTCCACGCTTTGCCTGCGAGGTCGTGTGCCATTTTTACGATGATTTTGTTTCATTGGTACAAATTGTACATTATGTACATTTGTACGCAAGAGCAGCATCTGCGGAGTGGCTTCGAGGAGGGTCGGAGGCGTTCGCAGCACCCTCACCCGCTTGGCACGATTGTCGCCAATCCAGGAGCGACAATCGCGCCAACCGACCTCTCCCGCGGAAAAATGCGGGAGAGGAACGGAGAACGCGCGCGAGATCCGTCGCTTCGCTCAGGATGACACTCGGACGATGTCCGAATGTCATTTCAGCGTGCGCACCGAGAAGCCGCGATCGTTGGAACATAGCAGCGAGCGCTTGCCGTCCAGCGTCGTCTCCAGCACCACCTCGCGGCCCCATAGCTTCTGAATGTAGGCCATGGTCTTCTCCGCGTACTCGAGCTGGAGGTCGCGCCCGTCGTGCGAATGCTTCAGGTACAGCGTGCGATTCTGGCCGAAGTCCGCGTCGTCAACCTTGATCACCGGAATCGAGGAGGCTCCGACACCCGCGATGATGGTGTTCTTGACCGCCTTCCATCCCTCCTCGTCGGAAACCTTGCTGATGACGTATTCGTCGCCGCGCTGTTCGTACTCGAACATGTCCATCTCGCGCATCAGCTCTTCGGTGAGATAGCGGCGCAGGAACGAGGAGTCGCGCTCGGTCTCGCGCACCTCGAAAATTTTCGCGTCACCGGACTTGTTGGGCGGGCCGTCGCGCTTGATTTCCTCTTTGGTCGGATTTTCCCAGCGCCGATGAATGTCTTCCCAAATCTTCAGCCCGAGATGATACGGATTAATTTGTCCCGGATGCGGGGTGACGACCTGGTTGTGCCGCACGATGAATTCCAGATGCAGCCCCTGCTCGATGCGCAGCGATTCCAGAATCTGATGGTGCCAGTAGCTGGCCCATCCTTCGTTCATGATCTTGGTTTCCATGTTGGGGATGAAGTACTTCGCTTCTTCGTCCGAAATGGTGAGCAGATCTTTTTCCCATTCGGCGAGGTAAGGATTGTGATCGCGGATGAAGAGCAGCACATCCTCGTCGGGCTCGATAGGAATCTTATGGACCTCGGCCTCCTTGAACGTCTCGCGCGCGTGGATTTTCTGGAACGGATCGAAGCGCGGCTGCGAGGCTTCGATCGCGCGCTCGACCTGCTCCTTGGCGCCCACTTTGCGAATCGCGAGGTTGCGGCGGCAGTTAAATTGCAGCGCGTGCGCGGCATCGAGGATGCGCTCGACCTTCTCGTAGCCGATCGAAGGATCCTCGACATAGCGCCGCACTCGCATCGCATGCGCCTTGAAGGTCTCGACCGTCGAGCTCCGCGCGAGTCGATCTGAAGGTGAAGTTGTTTTTGAAAAAGTCGTTGTGCCCGTACACGTGCGCCATCGTGAGGATTTGCAGCAACAGCGTGTTGTCGCGCATCAGGTACGCGATGGCGGGATTGGAGTTGATCACCAGCTCGTAGGCGAGGCCGGCGACGCCGTGATCATAGAGCGTCTTTAACTTTTCGTAGGATTTTCCAAACGACCAGTGCGGGTAGTGCGAGGGCATGCCGTGATACGACATGAAGCCGATCATCCCGTTGTGATCGCACAGCTCGAATTCCTGCGGATAGCAATCGAGGCCGAACTCGTCGGCCTTCTCGCGGATTTTCCGGTCCCATTCGACCAGTTCGCTCAGTTCGTAGTTCGCCATGACTTCTTAACTCTGCGCTTCGCGCTCCTTGGCGAGGAACGCCTTGAAGGACGGCCAGATATCTTCCTTGCGCTCGATCAGCACGGTGTGAAAGTTGGGATTCTGGATGCGCCGGAACACGTTCAGCATCGAGGATTCATAGTAGCGCGAGCCGAGCGGCTTGATCTCGCCGTAGCCGAACAGGTTGCTGATCTCCGAAAGCTCCTCGGCCGCCTTCAGCGCGGCGGGATTGTCGGATTCGAAATTGTCGCCGTCGGAGCAATGGAATGCGTACACATTCCACAGCGACGGATGATAACGCTCGGCGATGATCTCCAGCGCCTTCACATATCCCGAGGAAATGAACGTGCCGCCCGATTCGCCCTTGTGAAAAAATTCTTCCTCGGTCACTTCGTTCGCTTCGGTATGATGCCCGATGAAAACGATTTCGACATTGCGGTAGCGCGTCGAAATGAACTGGTAGAGCAGGAAGAAGAAGCTGCGCGCGAGGTACTTCTTCATCGTGTCCATCGAGCCCGAGGTATCCATGATGCAGATGACGACCGCGTTGGACTCCTCGCGCGTGTCGGTCTCGATATGCTTGTAGCGCAGGTCGCGCTGATGGAACGGGAAGCGCTTGCGCACCCGCGTGGTGACGAGGCCGGGGGCCGCGCCGCCGCCCATCGCCTCGGCCACTTCCTCGATGTCCTCGACTTCATCGGTTTCGGTATCGGCGAGATTTTCGGGCGCGAGATTTTCAGGTGCAGTCGAGGTTGTACCGCGCTGCGTCGCGAGCATCCGCATCACGCGCTGCTTGGCGCTGCGCCGCTTGTCGAGGCGCACGCGGATGCCGACCTGGCGATAGCCCTTGCGCTTGCTGGACTTGTCGGAGAGCACCTCGCGCAGCGCCTTGCGCTCGAGGTTGGGCAGCTCGAGGTCCTCGAACATGATGTCGATGAGTTCCTCGAGGGTGACATCGGTCTCGTAGTAATCGACGCCCGGCTTGTCGCCCGCCTGATCGGTGCCCTGGCCCGGCTGCTGGCCGGCCTTGCCGACCACCTGGCCGGGTTGCGCATTGCCGTCGCCGGTTCCCGCGCCGGGAGCATTTTCGCCGAACACGAAGCGATACTCCTTGATCCCGCGCAGGGGGACCTTGATCACGCGGTCCTTGTTTTTGCCGATGATGGATTCCTCGGCGATAATGTCGGCGATATTCTCGCGGATGGATTCTCTGACCTTTTGGCGATGGCGCAAACGGTCGCCGGCGGAGCGGTCGGAGCGTTCGGCCTCAGCCGGTTTATAGTCGCGAAAGATTGAATCCGAGGTAGTCATTTAGATCACCCTCAAAGGATTATAGCAGACCTAACTCCCAGCCCCTTCCCGTACGGGAACCGGAAAGGAAAACCCAAGGAAACCGGGCATTAAGTGGGTTTGTTTTTGCGATTTCGAAGATGCGGCGGGTCGCGGCGCTCCCACTCTCACCCGTCCGTCACGCTTGATGCATCGCAGCCGTCGCATCAAGCGCGCCGGCCACCCTCTCTCACTAAGTGAGAGAGGGGACGCAAATAGCGAGAAGGGGAAAAACTCAACAAGAGCCTTGGTTAAGTGGGTTTGTTTTAGCGATTCTCCCGATCCGACTGCCTTATCCTTGTCCCCTCTCTCGCTAGCGAGAGAGGGTGGACGGCGCAGTTCGTGCGATGGCTGCGCGCACGAACTGTGACGGACGGGCGAGAGAGGGAGGGCGCCCAGCGATGCACCTCGCGACCTAACCCCCGGCCCCTTCCCTTTAAGGAAGGGGAGCCGGAAAGCAGAAAAGCCTTTAGAATCGGACATTAAGTGGGTTTGTTTTTCGAAATCACAGACCTAACCCCTAACCTCTTCCCGTACGGGAAGGGGGACCAGTAGACGCTGCGAATTTCTGTTGGGGGCGGTTCGCGAACCGCCCGCAGCGCTATGGCGAAGAAGGAAGACTTTCGCGATTGCGTGGGAGTCCGAGAAGAAAACCCTTTGAAATCTAGCATTAAATGGGTTTGTTTTTTCATTTCAGCATTTCCCAGCTGAAGCTCCCCACCGGCTTCTGATGGTCGTCCTCGGGCGGTGCGATGCCTCGACGCGAGCCCTCAGGCGCAAGGCCGGAAGAAAAAACGCTTCTAAAGACGGGGCCAATTTGGCTTTGTTTTGCGATTTCTGCGGCTTGCACAGACTGCGCGGATACATCGCCGAAGACCCTCCATGTGGGCGCCTGGGCGACATTTCGGGATGCCCTCTCCATCGCGAGTCGGGAAGCGAAAAAGCCTTTGGAATCGAGGACTATTTGGGTTTGTTTTTCCACTTCCGACTAATCGTTACCAGTCGATGTCCTGCTGTTTCCGACACCCCTTCCACTTTAGGGGAAGGGGCTGGGGTTAGGTCCGCGATCCAGCAAATCCCTCGATCATTTGGCTTCGTTTCGTCAAATCGCGGCACTCGCCATCGCTGCGCGGAGATCCTTCGCGTCGAAGCGCCGCTCAGGATGACAGAAAAAAGAAAAGCGCGGCCGGCGGTCGGCATCCCGCCGAGCCTCGGCCGCGCTTGAAGCGCTCACTAAGTCTCCCCTCAATCCTTCCAGAGGTTGTTCGCCGCGTACTTGAGCACCACATCGACGCACGATTCGCAGTATCCATTCTCCAACAGATTCTGCACCATCGCGCTGTACTTGGTGCTTTGCTCCTCGTCGCGGGTGCGCGCCTTGGTAATGATGCGCGAGATGTCCCGCACCGAGGTCATCAGCTTCTTCTCGATCGCTTCCTTCAACGGCTCGTAGCTCTTGTAGCTGACCTTCTCACCGCGCCGCGAGGTCGCCCATAGATAGGCGATGACTTCCTGACGGAAGCCGTCCGCTGCAGATCCGATGATCGCGATCTGCTCCTCGATCGACTTGAGGAAGCCCTCATCCGGCGGCAGCTCTTCTTTCGTATTGCGATCGCGGACCCTGGTCTTGTTGACGTAGGCCTCGGCATGGTCGAGGTAATTCTGGAATAGCGCCTCGGCCTGCTCCTGATAGGAGTAGACGAATGCGCGCGTGATCTCTTTTTCGAGCAGGTCGAGATATTCCTTGTGCAGCGTGTCCTGCAGGAATTCCAGATACTGCTTGCGCTGATCGTCGGGCATGTCGGCTTCCTTGGTCATGCCGATGAGCGACTCGCGCACATTGATCGGATTGATGCAGTTGCCGCTGACGTTGTCCGACAGCGCGTTGTCGAGCGCCTTCATGATGAAGCGGGTCGAGATTCCCGACATCCCCTCGCGCTTGGTGTCGTCCTTCAGCTCTGCCACATCGATCTTTTTGGTGCGGCCCTTCTCGACGACTTCCTCGCCGTTGTACAGCCGCAGCTTCGTCATCAGATCGCATTTCGAGGTCGGCTCGAGGCGCGACAGAATAGCGAACATCGAGGCGAGTTCGAGCGTGTGCGGCGCGACGTGCGCGCGGAAATCCGAGTTGCGGATGATCTTCTGATAAATCTTCACTTCCTCGGACAGGCGCAGGTTGTACGGCACCTTCACCACCACGATACGATCGAGGATCGCTTCGTTGGTGTGGTCGGCCTTGAACTTCTGCCATTCCGCTTCGTTCGAATGCGCGATGATGGTGGTATCGACATAGACCATGCCGTGGCGGCCGGGCGCGGGAATCACTTTTTCCTGCGTCGCCGTGATCATCGCATGGAGGTACTCGGTCTCGTTCTTGAACACTTCGATGAACTCGACCATTCCGCGGTTGCCGACATTCAGCGCGCCGTTGAGTTCCAGCACGCGCGGGTCGCCTTCGGAATATTGATCGAGCTTCGAGATGTCCTCCGAGCCAATCAGCACCGAAGTGTCCTGATTGTTGGGATCGACCGGCGGCACGACGCCGACGCCGACGCGATTGCGCTTGGAGAAGCTGCGCGTCGCAACGGGAAATTCCTCGTAGCGCTGGCCGAATTCCTGACGCAGCCGATAGCGGCATACGGGGCAGAGGTCGCCTTCGATATGAACGCCGAGCATCTTCTCGAACTCGCGCCGCAGATGGCGCGGGATGAGATGCAGCGGCTCCTCGTTCATCGGGCATCCTTCGATCGTGTAAATGGCGCAGCGCCTGTTCGAGTCCGCGCTGGATGCGCTCGACCAGCGAACTCTTACCAGAGCCGACCGGGCCCATCAGGTAGAGCACCTGACGGCTCTCTTCGCCCTTGAGCGAGGCGGAATGGAAAAAGCGGACGATTTGCGAGACCGTCTTTTCGATTCCGAAGAACTCATCGGCGAAGAAGTTGAACACCTTCACCGGCTCGTCTTTATGTAGGCGCTTGGAGCGCGGATCGTCGGTAGTCATGCACGTTGCGCACGCCGACCGACATGATCATGTCGTAGATGCGCGCGTGGGAGAGCTTGGTGATCGTCGGATCGGCCTTGACCACTTCGAGGTACTCGAGCAGCGTTCCCTTCCAGCGCGTGGATTCACGCGCCGCGCGGTCTTTTTTGATCACTTGTTCGAAGTTGCTGTCCGCCATCCGCTGACTCCTAAAACCAAAAAAGTTAAGTGCGTTGGGGAATGGATGTGGGTGTTGCTAAGGGGAAGTAGTCCTTGGCGTGGGAAGCGTTTGTGCTATTTTCAACACGCATTCCGAGCGCCAGTATAACGGACAGTTCGATTAGCAACAAGTAAGCGCACTTTTCGGCTCTAAACAGTTCTCCTCGCAAGGCGGCCTGATCATAGAGACGCATCGGTCTCTCGCACATTCATGCTCATTTGGACTGACTTCGCCTATCTTGCACTGAATTCCCCTTTCACGGGGACGTTATCGCCGAGCACCAGCTTGCCGCGATCATTCGTCACCTGCGCCGCGAACACGCGATCGTCATGCGCGAACGATACCCACCACCTCTCATCAGCCGCGCGCTCAAGATAGATCGCCTTCTGCTCCATCGTGCGGAGCGCATCGAGATCGTAGGCCTGATTCCACGGCCCGCGGATGTGCGATCGCGTCGGCACGATATCGGCCAAATGCACGAACGCGGCGCCGCCATCGCGCACGATCGCCACCTGATGATCATACGTATGCCCGCCGGTTACGGATGCCGTCACGCCTGCGATGATTTCCGTATCGCCCTCGATCGCTTCAATCGACGCGTGCGTGGGCGCGAGGATTTCCTGCATATGGCGATAAGCGGCGCGCAGTCGTTCGTTGCGGGAATCGCGCGCGGTCTCTAATTCGCCTTTTTGCACGACCAGCTTCGCTTTAGGAAACGCGGGAACGACGTTGCCCGACTCGCTTTTGCGAATCAGCCCGCCGCAATGATCGAAATGCAGATGCGAGAGGATCACGTGCGTGATGTCGCCGGGTTCCATTCCTAGCGCGCGCAGATGATCGGGCAGCCATCCTTCGCCATGCGAAAAGATTTTCCGCTCGACATCGGAAAGGCGATTGCCGATTCCGCAATCGACCAGAATCGCGTCGCGGCCTTTGATGATAAGCGGGCAGGTGAGGTTGAGGCGGATGCGATTTTGTTCATCGGGCGGATGCTCGCGCTTCCATAGCTCGCGCGGCACCACGCCGAGCATGCATCCGCCATCGTTCCACCACAGCCCATCGGTGAGAAACGCGACGGTAAACGAACCGATCGCGATTTTATCCGGCGCCTCCACCAGGTTAAATCATTTCGCACCGACGCATTTGCGACAAGTGGGTCAGCTTCCGAGAAGCCACAGCCCCAACAACAGCGCGATGCCGCCGCATCCTGCGATCGCGATGTTGCATGAAATTAGGCGCCGCGCCGCCCGATGCACCTGCATCGCGTCTGATGATGCGAGCGTCGATTCCGCGCGCCACGACATCGTGAGGAGGACATACATCGCGGAGAGGGCGGCGATTTTCAGCGCGAGCAATTCGATGAATGCATTCGAGAAGGAAAAACGTCGCATCATGCCCGCGATATAGATGTTGACCGCGCCGCTGATGACGATGAACAGCATCGCGCCGAGTCCGATGCGATTGATGGCGGGGGCGATACGCCGCATCATCGCCAGACCCTCTTCATCCTCGATTCCCGACGCGCTCGTGGCGATCACGAACACGATCGCAGCACCGACCCACGCGCCACCTCCGACCGCGTGAATCCAAAGGATCGTCGTGCGCATCGAAGCGGAGTTCATCGCGACGTTTGTATCACGATCTGAAACCCTCACCCGATGGGTGAGGTTGGTTCCGAGTCTGCGAGGAACCTGGAGCGGGACCTTATGCAGCGCGCGCTGCGCGCGCGATTCAGGAATTCTGCTTCCGGCTTTTTTCTGTGAAGCACAGACTTCAGTCTGTGTTTTTCCTCCTGAAACGGAAGCACAGACTAAAGTCTGTGCTTCATCAGAACAGCAGCAGAAACAAAATTCCATAATCGCGCGAGGACGCGCTGAATAAGGTCCCGCTCCAGCCCGCTCGCAAAACCTCGCGGGCAACCTCACCCATCGGGTGAGGGTTAGGATTCGGACGAGGACTAAGAACAGGCGCGCTGGAGATTTTTTTGGAAGTGCGATACGGCATCAGGTTCGAGGAGAGACCAATGCTGAACCCGTACATCGAAGCATGGCAACTGCGCGAGCTCATCGCGAAGAAGGAACTCAAGCTGCGCGAGGTCGCGGAGTTTTTCAATCGCCGCATCGAGCAGCATAACGCGAAGCTCGGCGCCTACATGACGCCCACCCCCGAGCGTGCGATGGCCGATGTCGCGCGGCTGGAAAAAGCGAGCGCCGCCGATATCGCGAAGATGCCGCTCTACGGCATTCCGTACTCGCTGAAGGACCTCACCTGGACGGCTGACATCAAGACCACGATGGGGTCCAAGAACTACGAAAACTACATGCCGCCGATGGATGCCGAGGTCACCATTCGGATGCGCAATGCGGGCGGCATCCTGCTCGGCAAAACCGCGACGCCGGAATTCGGCGGACGTCCCACCACCGAGGGCGGGCTATGCCCTCCGGCGCGCAATCCGTGGAACCTCGAGCACACCGCGGGAGGATCGAGCGGCGGCGCGGCATGTGCGACGGTCGCCGGACTTAGTCCGCTCGCCGAAGGCAGCGACGGCGGAGGCTCGATTCGGATTCCCTCGAGTTGCTGCGGCGCCGTGGGCCTGAAGCCCTCGCGCGGTCGCGTGTCGTTCTCGCCGGTATCGGGCGAAGCGTGGGCTGGATTCGCCACCAGCGGCCCCATCGCCAGATCGGTGCGCAACGTCGCGATGTTCCTCGATGTGCTCGCCGGCCCCGTCGTGGGCGATCCGTACTGGGCGCCGCCGCAAAGCGAACCCTTCAGCGCCGCGGTCGCGCGGCGGCCGAAGAAGCTGCGCCTCGCAGCGATCCTCGAAACTGCCGAAAGCAAAGTCGATCCCGAAGTGACCGCCGCGACCGAATCTGCGCTGAAGGCATTTCAGGAGATGGGGCATACGGTCGAGGAGATGAAGCTCGATCCCGCCAATATGCTGCTCGGCGTATCGGGCGTGATCATTCCCGCGGGCATCGCGTCGGTGCCGGTGGAGAATGTCGAGCTGATGGATCCCGTGGTGCGAAGCACCTGGGAGTCGGGCAAGGACGTGAAGGCCGCTGACTACATCAACGCGATCGCGCAGATGCACAACATCTGTCGCGACATCATGCAGAAGCTCGCGCCCTACGATGCGCTGATCACGCCGACGCTGACGCGTCCGGCGGTGCGTCTCGGCACGCTACCCTCGAACCTCAAGGAAGGTCTGCGCGAGCTGTTCGCATGGCTATCGTTTACGTATCCGTTCAACGCGACGGGCCAGCCCGCGTTCTCGCTGCCCAATGGGTTTTCGAAAGCCGGCCTGCCGATCGGTCTACAGATTGTAGGCCGCCAAAACGATGAGAGCGGAATCATCGCGCTCGCGGCGCAATTCGAGGAAGCGCGCCCGTGGAAGGATAAGAAGCCGATCGCGTAACACATCATTACCACCGCAAAGCCGCTTCCCAGGCGTGAACATATGCGTCGCGGGTACCGTCCGAATAAGAGTACCCGCGAGATCCTCCAACGGATCTCCTCACGCGTTGGCTCGCTTCTACTTCAAACAGGCGGTGATTTTATGGCTTCGAAATTCTATGCCCTTGCAGTCAGTATCTCATTGGGAGCGATGGTATTCGCCGCATCCGGCTGTGGCGTCGCGGCCGGAGGCGCAACCGGCGCAGGCGTCGGAGCGGTGGCCGGTGGTACGATGAAGGACTCCAATCCCGAAACATCCGCGGTAGTTGGCGGCGTCGGCGGTGCTGTCGGTGGCGGCTTAGTTGGCGCTGCGGTCGGCGATCCGGTCGGGGGTGCCGTCGCAGGCGGCGTTGGTGGTGCGGCGACTGGTTACGAGGTCAGGAAAAACACGCAACAATAACCGGCCGGAGCCGGTTATTTCGAAATGGGTAGCACAGGTCTCTGCCTGTGCTACTTGCTTGTCCGGCTATCGGCACATATAGCGATGGTGGCGGCGGAAGTAGTGGTTGCTGCAGGCGGCGGGGCGATGATGCCAGTATCCGAAGGAATCGGCTTTTGCCTGGGTCGGCACCATTAGCATCATCAGAGAAAACATCGCAGCGAAGGCTGTAATCATCAGTTTCATCGGTTTCATCGGTCTTACCTCCTAAGCATTTGACGAATGCTAGGGACGATTCGTTTCATTTCGAATGCTCTAGGGAATGTCGTCAATACGACGGACCCGTGGGCATCGCGATTGCTCTCTATACTGCGAGTTCGTGGACGAATCCTCGCAAAGCCTCACATATCTCGAATCGGCGGGGTCCAGACATCAATATGGCGGGCGCAAGCGTCGCGGAAATGGGCAGTTCGGTGCCTGTTTGGTCAGCATATCCTCGTAACGAGGGGTTCTTCGATGAGCTGGTCGAGCTGGCGAAATCGAACAATCCGGCGTGCAGCAACATCACGCGCGGACTCCTTTCGATGCCGCCGGCCAAGCTGCTGGAACTGTGCTCGCGCGCGGAGATCATGTTCCGGCGCATGGGTGTCACCTTCAATGTTTATGGCGAACAGCGCGGCGTCGAACGCATCTTTCCCTTCGACCCCATTCCGCGCGTGATCGATGCGCCGACCTGGGCCGAGCTCGAGGCCGGGCTAATTCAGCGCATCCGCGCGCTCAATGCCTTCGTCGCCGATGTTTATGGCGCGGGCGCGATCATGCATGACGGCATCGTCCCCCGCGACCTGGTGCTCGGATGTCCGCAGTTCCGGCGTTCCGCGGTTGGCATCAAACCGCCGAGGGGAAATTTCGTGATAGTCGGCGGCATCGATATCGTGCGCGGCGCCGACGGACGCTTCATGGTGCTGGAGGACAACGTCCGCACGCCCTCGGGCGTGTCATACGTTATCGAGAATCGCGTAGTGATGACGCGCCTGATGCCCGACCTGATGCGCGCCAGCCAGGTCCGCAGCGTCGAGCGTTATCCGGCCGACCTGTTGCAGTCGCTGCAGGAGATCGCGCCGTGCGCCAAGTCGAATCCGACCATCGCGCTGCTCACCCCCGGGCCGTTCAATTCAGCATTTTTCGAGCATGTGTTCCTTACCCAGCAGATGGGTATCGAGCTGGTCGAAGGCCAGGACATGGTATGCATGGATCACAAGCTCTACATGAAGACCGTGCACGGCTTGCAGCAAATCGATGTGCTCTATCGGCGCGTCGATGACGACTTCCTCGACCCGTTGGTTTTCCGGCCCGACTCGATGCTTGGAGTGCCGGGGCTGAGCGCGGTGCTGCGCGCGGGCAATGCGGCGATAGCCAATGGCATCGGCACGGGCGTCGCCGACGACAAAGCGATCTATGCCTACACGCCGGCCATGATTCGCTACTATCTGGGCGAGACGCCGATTCTGTCCATCGTCGAAACTCATTTGATGCGCGAGCGCGACCAGCGCGAGGAGGTCCTGCGCCACATCGATCGATGGGTCATCAAGCCGGTGGGCGAATCGGGCGGCTATGGCGTGGTCATCGGGCCGCATGCGAGCGAGCAAAAGCTGGAGGAAACCCGCGCGCGAGTGCTCGCCAACCCGGATAATTTTATCGCGCAGCCGGTCATCAGCCTGTCGGTCCATCCGACCATGATCACCGACGAGTCGGGCGCGCCGAAGCTCAAGCCGCGCCATGTCGACCTGCGGCCGTTCGTGCTGCTGGGCGCCAAGCCGCGGGTGCTGCCCGGAGGATTGACGCGGGTGGCGCTGCGCGAGGGTTCGTTGGTCGTTAACTCATCGCAAGGCGGCGGCAGCAAGGATACCTGGGTGCTGGGCGCGTAGAATGCTGCGACGGATTGCCGACAATTTGTTCTGGGCGGCGCGCAACCTCGAGCGGGCCGAATGGCGCGCGCGGCTGGTCGACGTAAACTATCATTTGTTGATCGAGACGCCGCCGCGCGACAGCGCGCCATGGGAGCCGCTGCTGGCGATCTTCGGCGAGATCGAGCCGTTCGCAGAGCGCCATTCGATGGCCGACGAAGCCTCGGTGCTGGAGTTCTTCACCCTCGATTTGGACAATCCCAACTCGATCCGAAGCTGCATCAACGTCGCGCGGGATAATCTCCGTGCGCTGCGCCATTACGTTTCATCGGAATTCTGGCTCGACGTGAACACGCTTTATCTTTCGGCGCAGAACTGGACTCCCGAACTGTTCGTGTCGCCCGGCGTGTATTCTTTCTTTTCGGATTTGAAGGATTCGTTTTACCGGATTTCCGGGATTCGCCAGAGCACGCTGCCGCGCGATCTCTCCTACGACTTCATGCGGTTGGGTATTATGCTCGAGCGCGCCGAGGAAGTGTCGCGCATGCTCGACGTGAAGTATCATTTCCTGATGCCGCGCCTGGAAGATATCGGCGGCGCGGCCGACCTGCTGCAATGGGCCGGGGTGCTGCGCAGCGCGTCGGCTCTGGAAGCCTATCGCAAGCGCTTCGGCAACGCGATCAAACTCGACAACGTGATCGACATCCTGCTGTTCGATCCGACTTTTCCGCGCTCGGCGCGCTATTCGATCGAATCGTTGGAGGTTTCGCTGCGGCGCATCGCGAGCAAAGGCGAGGCGCCGCGCCCGATTCCGCGCGTAACCGAACTCATAGATGAATTGCGAAGGGAGAAACCGCCGGAGGCGGTTGAGTTCGGGCTGCATGAATTCCTGCTGCACATCCAGGAATCCTGCGACGGAATCTTCGCGCAGATTTATGAGATGTACTTGAAGGCCGAATAATTGTTTGCGAATGATTTCGCGAACAATTCCAAACGACAGGATGGCTGATGCTGTTGCGGATTTGTCATACCACGCGCTTTTCCTACGACGCGCCCGCATATCAGTCGCACAATGAAGTCCGCATGCGTCCGATCGACACGCCCCATCAGCGCCGGCTCGAATTCGCGCTCGAGACCGAGCCTGCCGCCCGAATGTTGGAGTTCGACGATTACTACGGCAACTACGTGCATTCGTTCTCGATTCATCCGCAACATGATGCGTTGACGATCACCGCACGCTCGCTGATGGAGACCATTCCGCACGAGGACGCATCGTGGCCTTCGGTTACGTTCGAGGAGTTCCTCAGTGACGATCGCGCGCGGACGCAGGCGCAGTACGATTTTCTCGGCGCCAGTCCTTACGTGCCGTTCAGCGATCGGATGCGAAGATTTTTCTGGATCGCGCGGCCGGGCCGCACCGACGATGTTGCCGCATACGTCCAGCAAGTGGTCGCGTTCGTGCGCGATCAGTTCAGCTACGAACCGGGTGTGACGAGAGTCTATTCGACCGCCGATGAGATTCTCACCGTCGGCGCGGGCGTATGCCAGGACTTCGCGCATCTGACGATCGCGCTTCTGCGCCTGGCCGGAGTGCCCGCGCGCTACGTCTCGGGCTACCTCGCGCCGCCCGACGGTTCAAAGGTTCAAATACCGAACGCATCGCAGGCCAGTCATGCGTGGCTCGACGCGCAACTTCCCGGCGTAGGCTGGACCGGATTCGATCCTACCCACGGATGCCGCTCCGACGCGCGTCACATCCGGGTGGCGATCGGGCGCGACTATTCCGATGTCACCCCGTTGCGCGGCGTATATAGAAGTTTCGGAAGCAAACAGACGATGACGGTCGATTTGAAACTGGAGCGCGAGTCATCAAGCCAATCGCAAAGCCAGAACGGCTCGGCTCAACAATGACCACGAAGCTCAAATTGAGTCCCGAAGGGGGCGCGCAGCGCCACGGCGCAGCCGTCCCCGCGAAGCAGCCGAGGCGGAGCGCGAGCGGAGCCCGAGGCGAATCAGAAAGCCTAGCGAAGCGGAGTCGAGGGCAATTCAAAAGAGTAACCGAGGTCCTTCACGTGACGTAGAAGATTAATATCGGGGCGGGTGCGAGGAAGGGAAGCATGAAAAAAGAAAGCGAGAGGGATTTTCGACTCGACTTTTGCCGCGGCCTCGCCCTCATTCTGATTTTCATCGATCATGTGCCGGGCAATCCTGCCTCGCATTGGACGCTGCGCAAATGGGCCTTTTGCGATGCGGCCGAAGTGTTCGTACTCATCTCGGGAATCTCCTCGTATCTCGCCTACGGCTCGAAGCTCGACAAATCCGGCTTCAAAGGATGCTGCACGGCGGTCGCGCGGCGCCTCACGAGGATTTATGGCGCGCATCTGTTGCTGTTTTTCAGCGCGGCGCTGTTCGTGCGCTTCGCATCGGCATACTTCGCACGCGTTGACTATGTTGACTTCCTGCAAGTGAAACCGCTGTTTGCCGATCCGCGCCACTACATTCCCGCGGCGTTGACGCTCTCCTATTTGCCCAAGTACCTCGACATTTTGCCGCTGTATCTCGTCCTGCTCGGCGCGGCGCCGGTCCTTATATACGTCGTGAAACGCAATCCGTGGCTGGCTCTGATCGCATCGGGATTGATCTACGTGATCGTGCGGATGACGGGATTCAATCTGAGCGCCGGGCACGACGGTCTTGGATGGACCTTCAATCCGTTTGCATGGCAGCTGATCTATACGATCGGAATCGTGACCGGACACTTCAGTAAGGTCGGTTTCGAAAGCATCCGTATCCGCGATCGCTATCAATGGGCATGGTTCACGCTGGCGGCCGGCTTCACACTCTTCGCGCTGGTTGCGGCCGCGCCATGGAGCGGCAGCGAGGAGAGCCGCGCGCTGTTCAACTTGTATCTGTGGCCGGCCGAAAAAACTTTCCTCTCGCCGCTGCGCGTGCTGAATGTCGTCGCGTTGCTCTATCTGTTTGCGTTCTTCGTCCCCAAGCAGGCGAAGTTCTTTTCCACTCGCGCGGCCAGCCTGTTCCTCGCGTGCGGACGCAATTCGCTGCCGGTCTACGGCGTCGGTGTGGTGCTGAGCTGCGCCGGATACGTGGCGATATCCGAAAGTGACGCGACCAATATGGCGCCGATCGCGGTTAATGTGATCGGAATCGTCAGTCTGTTCCTGCTCGCGTATGCGCTCGACTGGAAGCGCAAGAACGTCCGCGCTGCCGATGCTTTAAGCACGATGCGGCGTTTCGTCGGTTAACGCCACATCAGCGCGGTGATCGCTCCGCCGGCGATCGCGCGACAGCCCTACACGAACGGCATCGCGGCGAATACCAGTTCGATCAGGATCAGCACCGCAACCACGATCTCGAGCGTCAGCAGTCGCCGATCGCGCGCCACGTCGAGCACCAGCTCGAGCGCTTCCTGGATGCTGCGCAGCTTCAACTCCATCGCGCCGTAGCGATCGACCAGATCGAATTCCGCGCGCAAGTCGGCATAGATGCGGTCCATCGCCGGGTCGTCCCAGGTCGCGTCAGGTTTGTCGAGCAGATGCAGGACCGAGAGCACTTCGGTGCGGTTGGTGATCGCCTCGCCGATGAAGCGATGAAGCGGGCGCGTGCTGTATGGCACGGTCCCCTTTTTTCCAGCCGCTCTGCCAGCACATTGGTGCGCTCGAACAGCGCCTCGACGATGCGCTCGTAGTATTCCATTGCAGCGCTTTGCGCCATCGTGAGCGCGACGATACTCGCGCGTGCGGGAGTCATCCGGTCGACGTGCAGAATGCCATCCTTGATGCCAATCGGGAGCGAAGAATCCTCGCGCACCGCATAGTCCTCGCGAATGACTTGCGTGGTCAGTCCGGGCCGCGCCTTGTGCAGCTTGGCGAGTTCGGCCTCGCGCCGTTCGGGCGGAACATCATGCATCACGACCGCCCCGAACGGATAGATGTACAGGCCACCGTCTTCATCGACCGCAATGTAGATTTCGTGCGGCGAGACGCGCGCAGTGGGGAAAGCGGGCGCGAGCGCGCGCAGGGAGAGATTCTCTACGAACGCGATCGCGTAGAACTGATGGACTCGGGGCGCCACGGCATTGGGCATCGTAGCCGAGATACGACGGATAGTCTTGGGATAGTCTCGGCCGGAAAAAAGAAATGGGCGCCATCAAAGCGCCCACTTCCGTATAAAGCACGATGGCCGTTCGTGCGGGTTTACAAATCGAGTCCTGGCAGCTCTGAGGTGCCTTCTTCAACCACTGCCTGAAGCTTGGTGGGCTCCAGCCGCAAAGCCTCGAGGATGGTCGGCGCAATCTGCGCGGTCTGAACCGGCATCGACTGCGTCAATTCGGAAAAGTCCGGATTCGAAACCAGCAGCATCACATTGGTGTCGTCATGCGCGAAGCCGCCGTGCTCGGCCTGCTTCTTCTTGCTGCCGGAATACGTCACACCAATATTGGGAGTGATGAGGATATCGGGCGCGCGCGAATCGGTCGGACTGTAGAAGAGGCCGATCGACGGCCCGGAGAAAATCTGTCCGATGCCCGCGATGTTGTTGCTCGGCGGAGACATGCTCTCCAGCATACCGACCGCGGTCGGGGTGTCGCTCGAATTGGCGAGCCAGAGCAGCGCAACGTCATCCTCGGTGGGTCCGATCGCACTGTTCTCCGAGGGCGCGAGGAAGCTGCTGAGCAAGGTAGCCGGATCGTCGGAACCATCAGCCACATAGCGGCTGCTATCGACCGGCGATTGTCCGTGCTTCGCGGTGATGATGATCAGCGTCGAGTCGATCAGCTTCTGCGAGGTGAGCTCGGTGACCATCGCGCCGATCTCGGTATCGACGAACTCGATTTCCTGCGTCAGCGAGGCGCTTGGGGTTCCGGTTGAATCGACGTAACCGCCCTTCACGCTGTACCCCGTTGCGACCGTGGCCGTGCCGGGAGTGGGGTACTGGTAGATCAGCTTCTGGCCGATGCTGACGGCCTGGAAGTTCATGCCCAATATTTCGGGAACCTTGGTCTTGGCGGTGCCAAGATGATTCATCCCTTTGATTTCGTTGATGATGGCGTTCGCCTTGAGGCCGTCATAACACTGAATGTTCTGAAAGCTCCCGGTATAGTCGTCGGTGGGATTGCTGGTTAATTCGACTTGATCTGCCAAGGTCGGCGTTCCCTTGTTGCTGCACGCCGAAATCAACAGTTGCGATGGTGCCTCACTAAAGTTCTGGATTTCGGAATTTATTTCCGGCCCGTAATAATCATCGACATTGCTATTCGTGGTGGTGCCAGTAGGTCCGCCTACCGACGAATATGACACGTGCTTGTCGGACCAGGCGGTGTAGCCTCTGGCGGCATGAATTACGCCATAGATCGTGTTTACGCGCACGAAATTCCACGGATAAACCGGCTTGCAGTTGTCGTCCTGAACGAGAAACTCGGGATTGATTGCGTTAAACCCGGTGGGGTCGCCACCGGTTGCCCCGGCATCGAGTCTATTCTTGTTCATGTCGATGCCCTCGTCATATTCCGTCGTGGTCCCGACTGGAGTTCCGGGCGTGCAGGTTGCGCCGGGATTTCCGTTGCTTGACGTCATTGCTGGGGGATTGAGGGCGCGATCGTAGGCGACGTCGTAGTTGACCCCCATCGTGCGCGGCGTACCGCCAGTCATGATCGACATCAGGCCGGGGAAGGAATCCGACGGCCTGCGAAGTCTGGGCATTCAGGAAGTTGGTGGCGGTGGCGCCCAGCGCTTTGAGGTTGGGGCAATACGGCTTGCCGCTGTTAATGCTCGCGAGTCCCGCCGAGCAGTTCAGGTAATCGATCGCGTGCATGCCGTCGATACTGATCAACAGAACATGCTTGATGACTGGGCGCTTCTCTTTCGTATACGCCTGCATCGACCCGAGCGTCATCGATCCGAGCACCAAGGCGCCCAAAGCGATGCGTCTCCTCCACTTGATATTCATCTATCCCTCCAAAGTTAGAATTTGCGGAGGGCAGGCTAGCCGAGCGCGATGAACGCTGCGTGTCGAAAATATGAATGGGACGTAAAACGCGGGCTTGTAGTGGATAACCTGCAAATTAACGTAGGCTTCACGATCGGTTCACGCGGAGGATAAGCACGGTGAGGGGTGGGTCTCGTAGTTTGGCAGCGCCCGACGCAGCCATCGCGTCGCCGGCGGAGGAGTATCCAGCTTGCCAAGACTACCGTTTGCGAATCAGCTTAACCGTTGTTGCATTACAGTCCGTTCGATCATCTCGCTCACCGTCGCGTTCGCTTCGTTGGGCTTAGTGATGCCGGGGCGGAGCGCGGCGCAGGTCGTCGCGGTGGCACCCTACACCGAGACCACCTTTGCGACCCCGCCGACGGGCCTCAGCGCGCCCGATTCCGTAACCTTCAGCTCGACCAATGTCTTCATTGGCTATGGCAACAACGGCGCGCCCGACGGCTCGGGCGGAGCCATGAGTGATGTGGTTGAATACGATTTCACGGGAAAGGAATTGAAGGACATCAAGATCGTCGGGCATAACGACGGGCTTCGATTCAATCCGCGCGAGAATAATCTGTGGGCGCTGCAGAACGAAGATGGCAACGCCAACTTATCCATCATCGATCTGAAAACCGGCGACCAGAAGATTTATCAGCTCGGCACCGGACCGCATGGCGGCGGCTACGATGATATCGACTTCAACAACGGCTCGACCTACCTCAGCGCGTCGGCGCCCACCCTTACGGTCGATACCGCGCCGGCGATTGTCTCGCTCAAATTGAAAGGCAAGACACCGGAGCTGACCGGAATCCTCGATGGGAACGCCACCGTCACCAATGCGCTTACCGGTGAACCTGAAGCCCTCAGCCTGACGGATCCGGATTCGATGATCGTCGATCCCTATGGTGAGTTGGTCATGGTGTCGCAGGGCGATGGACTGGAGATAATCGTTCAGCATCCGGGGCTGAGCTGCCAGAAGGCATTCGTGGTGCCGCTGACCTCGGCACTGGAGCCGACGATTATCGGTGACACGCAACTCGACGATACGGTCTTCGCGACAGAACCGGCCGGGCAATTGCTCGTCGCGGACAAAGGAAGCGCGACGTTTGTCGGCGCAGTCTACTCGATCACCACCCCGTACTTTGCACCCGGCTTGGCCTATTCAGCGGTGAGCGTATTTCCGACGCCGACCGCGAACGAATCCGACCGCATCATTCGTCAGCCAAACCGATCTCAGCACCGGCTTCGTGACACCAATTGTCAACGGTATGACGAATCCGGGCGGGATGGCGTTCATTCCATCGGGAGTAGACCTGGAAAAATTCGTCAAAGCTTTCGCGGCGGTGCCCGAAGCCTGCCCGGGAACGTGATCGCGGAACCCATTTTGAGCGGCATACCAGGACCGTGCGCGACACGATGTGCGCCCGCGTCTTTTTTCTAGCGGCCGGTAAAATTGGCCTCGCGCTTTTCGATGAAGGCCTTGATGCCCTCGGCAACGTCGCTGGAGCGGAACAGCATCATCAGCTGCATCAGCACGTGATGCGTGTGCGATTCGAAGTCCTCGCTGAGTCCATGGCGAAACAGCCGCTTCATCGCGCGAATCGCGAGCGGCGCATTGGCGGCGATTTTCTCCGCCCACTCCTGCGCCTCGGCCATCAATTTTTCGTGTGCGACGACTTTGTTGACGAGGCCTAATTCGAGTGCGCGCTCGGGCGAAATCTCGTCGCCGATGAACCCGATCTCGCATGCACGCGCCCATCCGATGAGGCGCGGCAGATACCACGTACCGCCGCTTTCGGGCACGATGCCGCGCTTGGCGAACGCGGGTGCAAGCTTTGCGCGATCGCTGATGAGGCGCATGTCGCATCCGAGCGCGAGGTCGAAGCCGTAGCCCGCGGCGGGGCCGTTGATCGCGCAAATCACGGGAACATCGATGCGATGCAACGTGACGGTGGGAATTTCCAGCGTGCTGATGTGCGATGCGCCGCCACCCGAAAGTGCGCCGCCGATACCGCGCCCCGCAGCGGTGTCTTTCAAATCGAGGCCGGAGCAGAATCCGCGTCCCTCGCCGGTCAGGATGATGGCGCGGACGTGCGGGTCCTTGTCGAATTCCTCGAGGCTAGCGCCCAGCGCGGTCAGCATCTCGGCGCTGATGGCGTTCATCCGGTCGGGCCGATTCAACTTGATGCTCGCGACATGATTTTGTTTCTCGCAAACGAGATCGCTCATGGAAAATCCTCCGCGCAGTGAGACTATCGTGCGCGCGGCGACCTTCACAGGTTGGAACACAAAAAAACGGCCCGCCGATCATCCGATCGGCGGGCCGCGTATTAGCTCCGGATGAGTTCTAGTGCTTCATGTGGGCTGCGTCTTCCTTCTCTTCCGTGTAGCGATCGAAGAAGCGCTGGATCTCTTCCTTCTTCTCACCGGTGCGCTCCTGGATACGGCCGAGCATCTTGTCGAAGTGGCCCTCGGTGTATATCAGGTCGTCATCGGTAAGCTTACCCCACTTCTTCTTCAGTTCGCCCTTGATCTGATTCCACTTACCCTTCAAACGATCCTCGTTCATAATGTTCTCCTTGTTGAGGTATGAAAACGGAAAAGGCGACGCGCGAAATGGAGTCGACTTTTACGCCATGTTGTTTTGACGAAGAGTAAAGGCAGCGAATTCTATGCCCCGATGCGAAAGCGTGTCGCTGCCGATGAGAGTTGGATGCTGGGCATGAGAATCCCTGTGCGTCGCCATATATCTTGCATCGTTCACGGCGATCGATCGCCGATTTGGTGTGGCACGCGGCCCACGGCGTTGGTTGTCATTTCCGCATCGCGCGATAGTCGCTACAATCCGCGCAAAATTTCCGCCAAAGCGAGTCCATCGATGATTCTCAAAGTCGCACGCCTCGGTCATCCGGTCATCCGAACCAAAGCGCAGCCGGTCGCCGTCGATAAGATCAAGACTCACGATTTTCAGAAACTGCTCGACGGTATGGTCGAGACGATGCACGAATATATCGGGGTGGGGCTCGCCGGGCCCCAGGTGCATTTGCCGCTGCAGGTCGCGGTGCTCGAAGTCGAGCAGCATCCGCGCTATCCCGACATGCCATCGGTGCCGCTGACGTATCTCATCAATCCTGTCGTCACGATTCTCGAAACCGAAAAGGTCGACGAGTTCGAAGGATGCCTCAGCATTCCGGACATGCGCGGGATGGTGCCGCGCTTCAAGAAGCTCCACGTCAAGGCGCTCGGACGCAACGGCGAGCCGCTGGATTTCGTCGCGGAAGATTTCCATGCCCGCGTCATCCAGCATGAGACGGATCATTTGAAGGGCGAAGTGTATCTCGATCGGATGCCGGATATGCGTACCCTCGCGCATCTGTCGGAATGGCAGCGCTACGTGCTGCCCGAGATGAATCGCAAGGAACAAAAGGATTGACGGGCGGTTTGCCTCATCGGAGAACGACGGGCTAATGTGGTCACATGAGAGACCACAAAACTCCGACGCGGGCCAAGCGATCGCGCAAGCGTCCGGCAGTTCAGCAGCCGGTGGGTGTTCGCGAGCTAAAGACGCATGCCTCGCGCATCTTGCGCGAGGTCAGGGATTCGCGCGCGTCATTCGTCCTCACGCATCGTGGAAAGGCGATCGGCATGATTCTGCCGCTCAGCCAGGCGGGCCGACTTCCCGACGTGAATGATGACGCCGCAGCGTGGGAGAATTTCTGGGAAGCCGGGCGCCGAGTCGAGCGCGGCATGCGCCCCGGTATGAGCGGATTGCGCGTTCTTTCCGAAATGCGGCGCTAATCATGAGCACGCCTCGTTCGGCTCGGAGCGGGTCTGGGCCTGGCTTTCCGCAAGAGTGGCGCTACACAATCGACGCCAGCGTATTCGTAAACGCGTTCAACGCGGGCGAACACGGTCACGCGACGAGCCGAGATCTGCTGGCGGCGATACAAAACGCTGCCGAACCTGTAATAGTGCCGACCCTTCTTCTTGTGGAGGTTGCTTCGGCAATCGCGCGCATACAGCACGATCCTCTCGAAGGCGTTCGATATGCGTCTGCAATTTCGGCGCTTCCGCATGTCACCCTGATCTCGCTTAGCGCTACGTTGGCGCGAGATTCTGCGGAAGTGGCAGCTAACCTGCTCGTTCGTGGTTCGGACGCCGTGTATCTGAGGGTTGCGCAGATGTACGGTACGACGCTGATTTCGCTCGATAAGGAACAGCTTGCGCGCGGTGCACGCATCGCGACCTGCCAAACGCCGGAACAGGCGCTCGTTCATTTCGGCGGGTAGGGCAACTTGAGGTCCGGCATCTTGCCGGTCGATTTGTATGCTGCGATGGCTTTGTTGAGCGCTTCGTTCTGCGCGGCGAGGTTGGCCTGCTCGGCCTGCACCTTCGCCAGTTCGCCCTTCAGGCGATCATTTTCCGACTTCAGTGCGTCAGTCTGTTGCTTGAGCGCATCGGTCTGCTGCTGAAGTTCGGAGATCTGCTGCTTGTCCTTCTTGTATTCGTCGCCTTGCGTATACCAATTCCAGTAAAGAATCCCGCCGGCGATCGTCGTTACGATGACCACGGCCGCGATTACTCGTCCCATAGACGTAGCTTATCCTTGGGTTAAGCGCGTTAGAAACCGAATTGACAGTCCATGTTTACGGTTCATAGAATGTGAAGGTTACGGGGACGGGGATAAGCGAAACAATCTGATGATAGAGGTCCAGGACCTTACCAAGTATTTCGGACCGACGCTTGCCGTCGATCACGTTTCGTTCAAGGTAGAGAAAGGCGAAATCATCGGGCTGTTGGGGCCAAATGGCTCCGGCAAAACCACCATGATGCGCATTCTGACGGGGTTTTTCCCGCCTACCTCGGGACGCGCACTGATCGGCGGCCTCGACGTGGCCGAACATTCACTCGAAACGCGCCGCCGGGTCGGATATCTGCCCGAGAACATGGTGCTGTATCCCGATCTGAGCGTGTCGGCTCTGCTGGAATTCGCAGCGCGGGTGCGCGGGCTGGATTCGAAGGCCACCCGCGATCGGATGGAGTACGCGATCAAGATTTGCGGCCTCGTCGAGGTGCGCAAGAAACTCATCGGTAAGCTGTCTAAGGGATATAGGCAAAGGGTCGGCATCGCGCAGGCAATCCTCGCGGATCCTGAGGTGCTGATTCTTGACGAGCCCACGGTCGGCCTCGATCCGCGCCAGGTGGTCGAGATTCGCGATCTGATTCGCTCGCTCGCGGGACGCTCCACGGTGTTGCTCTCGACGCATATCCTGCCCGAAGTCACGATGACGTGCCGGCGCGTCATCATCATCGACAAGGGCCACATCATCGCGCAGGACACGCCGGAAAAGCTCACCGCCAAATTGCAAGGCAGCGAGCAGAGCATCATCACGGTCGGCGGTCCGAAGGAATTCGTGCAAACCGTGCTGATGGCGGTCAGCGGCGTTACGAAAGTTGAAGAGCGTGCCGGCGACGCGCCGCAAAATGGCGTGTGCACCTTCCTCGCGTTCTCCAGCGGGCCTGGCGATCAGGTGCGCGGCGCGATGGCTGCCGCGGTGGTCCAGCATGGATGGAGCCTCCTCGAGATCAAACCGGTGGCGCTCAGCCTGGAAGATCTCTTCATGCGTATCGTGACCAGCGAAGAGCGCGCAGGTGCGCGGCAGTAGCACCGATGAGAGCTCATTTCGCGTCGTGAGGTAATCGATGGCAGATACTGCAGCAACTCTGGGAGCCACCACTGCGGCGCGCGAGGAACGTGCCGGAGTGCGCGCGGAGCGGATCGGATTTTCCTTCGGCCGGATGATCGCGGTGATGCGCAAGGAACTGCGCTCCTACTTCGCCTTCCCGCTGGTTTACATCATCTCGGGAATCTTCCTGATGCTGTCGGGATGGTACGCATACACGGACCTGAAATTCTTCACCACCATCTCGTTCTCGCACGATATCATTCAGAACTACTGGCAGATGCTGCTCACCGATATCCGGCTCGGAATGTTGCTGACGATTCCGTTCATCACGATGCGGCAGTTTGCGGAGGAGCGGAAACTCGGGACCGTCGAACTGCTCTATACCTATCCGCTGCGCGATAGCGAAATTCTCGGCGGCAAGTTCTGCGCCTCCGCACTGATCTTCCTGATGATGCTCGCACTGACGCTGCTGTACCCGTGCTACATCTATTCGATCCACGCCTTTCCGCTGTTTCCGATGGTTGCGGGATATTTCGGATTGGTGCTGCTCGGAATGGCGTTCATCGCGGCGGGATTGTTCATCTCCTCGATGTGCGAGAGCCAGGTGATCGCGGGCATCGCGACGATCGTGTTTCTGTTCTCGCTATGGATTCTTAACTGGAACGAGGCGGCATTCGAATCCAACACCCTCGATGTGTTGCGGATGCTGTCGCTGTTCGATCAATTCAATGGTTTTGCGAAGGGTGTGATCGAATTGTACGCAGTCACTTACTTTACCTTTTTCACCGCCTTCTTTCTGTTTCTCACGATGCGCTCGATGGAGGCACGCAAATGGACGGGACGCAGGTAGCCGCGGCGCCGCGCAGGCATGGACTCTGGCTCAACTGGGTCATCGTCATCTATACGGCGGTCGCGCTGGCGACGCTGTTCGGGGTCGCCAACCTGATCATCTTCGATCACAACATCCGATGGGACCTGACGCCCAACCAGAAATACTCGCTTTCGGAATTCGACAAGCGCGTGCTCGATGGCATCAAGCAGCCGATCAAGGTGATGGCGTTTATCCGCACCGAGGACGCGTCTTACCTTGAACTAGCGGACCTGCTCTTTCAGGTCGCGGCCTACACGCCGCTGGTCACCTATCAGGTGATCGACGTGAACAAGGCGCCCGGCCTCGCGCGTCAGTATGGAGTCTCGACCTATGGCGAGGTGATCGTCGAATCCGAAGGACGCCGCCGCGATTTCGATAACTCGCGCTCGGAACTTCTGATTCCCGCGCTGCTGCAGATCTCGCATGCCGCCAACAAGCACCTCTACTTCACCGTCGGGCACGGCGAGCGCGATCTGTTCGATACCGATCGCACCCTGGGCTACTCGCAATGGCGCGGGCAGCTCGAACAGAACAACTATCAGATCGATAACGTGTCGCTCTTCGCAGGCGGAGTTCCCGATGACGCGACGGTCGTCATCGCGCTGGGACCGCGCAAGGATTTCCTGCCCGAAGAGCTGGCCTCGCTCGCAAAATATCTGGCCAAGGGCGGGCATTTCATCGCGTTCATCGATCCATATGGGTCGCCAAGCCTCGTGAAATTCCTGCAGAGCCTACGGCATGACGTTCATCGATCAGGTGATCGTCGATCCGGCGTACCGATTGTCGGCCGGCGAAATCCTGACCACGCAGATTCCGCTTTATTCGAAAGACAATCCCATGACGCGTGCGATGGCTGCGCCTGCTGTGCTCTCGATGGCGCGTGGCATCGAGATCACCGGCAAGCCGGGCGACAAGGCTCCCGACGGCCTCGTGTTCGATCGCAGCAGCGACTTCCTGCGCTCATCGCATGAGAGCTGGGCCTCGGGAGATCCGAAAGCGGTCACGACCGGCATCACCGATTTTCAATCGGGCCGCGACATCAAGGGCCCCGTCGCGGTCGGAAGCGAAATCGACCTCGCGGTCAACGGCAACAGTCACGTGCCGGTGGAGAAGATGGCGCGTATCGTCGGTTTCGGCAGCACCGCATTTCCCTCCAATCAGTTCATCGAGATGCTCGGCAATCGCGATCTCGCGGTGAGCGTCATGAACGAGATGGCGGATGACGAAATCCTCATCGCGAGCCGCGAGCGCCTCAACGAAGGATCGGCGGCCGGCTTCTTCGTCAGCGATCAGAACGCGCAGCACCTGAAGTACCTCGCCGCATTCTTGCAGCCGCTGATTCTGTTCATGATCGGTGCGGCGGTGTTCGTGCGTAGGAGGTTCTTCGTTTGAACCCGGGCAAGGCAATTCTCTTTACGGTGCTGATCGGGATACTGCTTCCCTATTACTACTTCGTCGATCGTCCGGCGCTGAGGTTGAAGGGCCTCGAAGCACCGCAGGAAACCTTGCTCGACCTGCCCGGTGGCATCGATTCGATTACCATTACACGCGGCGCCGAGAAGGTTCACTATACCCGGATGGCGGACGGGCAGAGATACCAATTGGTCGAGCCGGACGGCAAATTCGTCCCGCAGGATCTCATGAAGGCGTTGGCGGACCTGCTCGAAGGCGCCAAGACGGTCGAGATCGTTTCGACTGATCCCAAAGACCTCGCGGAGTTCGGCCTGGACCAACCCAAAGGCGAGGTGATTCTGGCGGCGGCCTCAAAGAAAGAGCCGATCGACATAGTTTTCGGCAACGAGAACCCCACGCATACTGCCGTGTATGCGAAGATCAACGGTAGCCCTAAAGTTTTTCTGCTCGGCGCGAACCTCGAATACTACCAGACCCTGATGTTCCAATGGGTCGAGGGCAAGCAAGGCAAGAACGCGTAGGGGAACGACTTAATGCTCGTGGTCGCCGTGATCGGACGCGCTGATCTCGTGCATCTTCATCTCCAGCGCCGAGGCATCGACGATATTCTTCTCGCGTAGCAGATTTTCCAGCGCGCGCAGGAAATGGACATAGTAGCCGTCGCCGTCTTCGACCCATCCGTGCGCGCGGACTTTGTCTGCCTTGCCGATTTCAGCGATGAGATGCGCGCGGAATTCATTCCACGTGCAGACGCCCGCTTCGCTCAGCCGCACCGCCATCGCGAAGGCGCGTGCTTCCCACGGCGCGCTGAACATCAGTTCTTTCTCAAGCGGCGTGCCCTTGAGCAACTCCTCCGGCCGAATCGTTTTCACGCGGATGCTTTCACCACGCCGACGCCGATCATCGAATCACGCGTGACCAGTTCGGCGAGTTGTTCTTCGCTCATGCGCTCTGTCCCCTTCGGACGCTGCGGGATGACGATGTACCGCTGCTCGGCGCTGCTGTCCCATACGCGGACTTCGACATTCGCGGGCACCTCGACGCCGAACTCCTTGAGCACTCCGCGCGGGTCGCGTACCGCGCGCGAGCGATAGGCGAAGCTCTTGTACCAGACCGGCGGCAGCCCCAGCACCGGCCACGGATAGCATGAGCACAATGTACATACGACGAGGTTGTGCACCTTCAGCGTGTTCTCGACCGCCACCAGATGACCGCCCTCGGGTCCGCCAAAGCCGAGTTCCTTGACCGCAGCGGTAGCATTGTCCAGCAGACGTTTTCGAAACGCCGCATCTGTCCATGCCTTGGCGACGACGCGCGCGCCGTTGCGAGGCCCGACTTTCGTCTCGAATGTATCGACAATCGAATCTAGCGCGGCCGAATTCACTAGCCCTTTTTCTTCGAGGATCGTCTCCAGCGCCTTGACGCGAAGCGCCGCACCAGTTGGAACCGTAACGTGATTGCCGCTCATCGTTTCTTTCCTTGCCGCGATCGAGTGATGGCGCGGGATTTCCTCTTCACCGGCTTCGCGCTCGTTGAGTCCGCTTCGAGATAGTCTTCCCACAAATCGATGCGCAGGGTGTCGTTGGTCGGCGCATCTTTGCCCCACAGCTCTCGCGCCGAGAAACTGACCGAGTAAACGTGCTGTGTACGATCGCCGCCATGATGCGCATTGCTGTCGGCGAAAACGTACACGCCCCAGTCGCGCTCGATGACGCCGCGCTTTCCGCGCACATAACGCGGAAGGCGAGTATGACCGGTGGGATTGATATTGCGCGCGACGACCTGATCGCCGCCTCGAAAACGCGGTCTGCGCCGCCTGACCTTCGCCGAGTCGCCCTTGAAATGATTTGCCGGCTGGGCAGGCGTGACCGGATCAGCCCCGCGTGACATCAGCTCTTCCCGAGTCGCTTTCTTCTTCTCGACTAGCAACGTCATCATCGCGTTCAGCCATCGCTCGTAGTAACTCGAATCGAGGTAGACCGATGCGGGGATGCGCTCGATGGCGTGACGGAACTCGTCGGTGTTGCGGAACTCGCGCGCCAGGCTCATCGCGATCGCGTACATCCGCCCCTCCCACTCGGCATGAAAGACCGGCTCGTCCTTCTCGATCGGAATCGGACCGAAGCCGTCCATCCCGCCCATGTCGTGCACGCCGTTCATTTCGGGTCCTTGCGCGGATTATCATCGTCCTACCTTCGGTCGGCAAGCGCGCCATGCTTGAACGCGGTTCGCGGTCTGATAGAAATGCCTCGCGACATGGCCGCCACCACTGACATCACGGGTGATAGTACGCGCGCGCGATGGCCTCGCGATCTGAAAGTCTTCGCAGTCCTCGCCGCGCTCTGGGCGGGCGCGCTGACGGCGCGAATCGTGTTGCGCGATCTCACGCCCTACGGAGACGTCCCGCTCGACGCGGTCCTTTTCGGCATGCGGTTCGAGGGCTATCCGGCGCGGTTGACGCTGGCCGCGCAGGCGATGGCGATTTTCAGCCTCGCGATCGGAATCGGCGCGGAGCGAAAATGGGGCCTCCTGCTCGCGCTCGGCTACATGGTCGAGGTCGTCGCCGGCAATCTCATCTTCATGATCGCGAACATGGACGACATCGCGCAGTGGCGCGACGTCCGCATCGCCGGACTGCTCGGCGCATTTGCAGTGCTGATCCTGCTCTATCTATGGATACGCGGGCGCGATTTGATTTGGGACGGGCATCTGCGTAATTGACGATTCGATATGCATCGGAGTTAGTATCGCAAAATGGGTGAGCAATATGGATGAACAAATTTCCGCCAAGCTGAAGAAGCTCGATGAGGCGATCGCGCGTTACGTGCGGCCCGACACTTTTCCGCTCGCGGTGCGAATGCTTCGTCATGGCGAAGCGATCCCCGAGGGCGTCAAGGTTCCGAGCCGCAACTTTCATGAGAACTGGATCGTGTGCCAATCGATCGGCGTCGCGCGCCGCTACGGATGGGCGATCGCGGTCGGCAAGGACGACGTTATTTGTCCGCTGTCGGCGATCGCATTCGGCTTCCGCAAACCGAATGACGCCTATCTGAAAGGCTTCGCCGCGGTCGGCATGTATTGCGAGGACGAATCCGCCGCGAGCAAGCTCGAAGCGCAAACCTGGAAATTCGCGCCCGGCACCTACGACTACGTATGCATCGCGCCCATCGCGCGCACCACCTTCGAACCAGACGTCATCGCGGTGTACGGCAACAGCGCGCAGGTGATGCGGCTGGTCAACGCGGCGCTATTCAAACGCGGAGGGCGCATCGAGAGCACAACCGGCGGACGTCTCGACTGCGCGGAGATCGTCATCCAGACCATCGTGACCGGAGAGCCGAAGGTCGTGCTGCCATGCAACGGCGATCGCGTATTCGGTATGGCACAGGACACCGAGATGGTTTTCACGATGCCATGGAATCGCGCCGACGAAGTTTTGGAGGGCCTCGAAGGGACGCAGAAGGGTGGGGTGCGCTATCCGATTCCGGTCGCGATGCGCGGCACCGTCACGATGCCGAAGCATTACCAGGACCTCCTCGCGATGTTGGAGAAGGATGAGCAGGCGAGCTGAAGTGGTGGCGATGGTAGGAGTCGGACGTTACAAGTCACGAAATCATTGAAGAATTTAGCTTTTGTACACGCTCAATACGCTGAAAACTCGGAATAAACGGCGGAAATGTACAAAAGTGACATAGTGGAAATAACTGAAAGTAGGAACTGTGCTACAAATCGTTTATTAGTTTTTGTACGTCCGCCTGAAGCGCCTTTGACTCCTTTTTTAACCGATCAAGGGCAACTTCCATGCGGTCATACGCTTTCACTTCATTCTTATGGACGACTACTTTCGTCGCTCGGTCCATCAAGGATTTGTGGCGCTTCGTCACCATGGTAAACGCGCGCATACTATCCGCAATCTTTTTACCATCGGCGATCGCCTCCCCAATCGTGGACTTGTCGCCGCATTGTTTCACCACACTTTTCAACGTCGCTGAAATATTTGAGACGTATTCTCTCACCAATCGATTAAATTCTGCGTGGCCAGTGCGGATGACCGCCGAAGTATCATCCACCAGCTTCTGAGCTTCCTCTTCGCTCTTCATTCGGATTTTCCCCACCCCCTGTTTCCTTTCGTCATATCTAAAAATCCGAGGCCAGTATTGTTCAGCTTCCATTCCCTCGACAAACCGCATTCCTTGCAGCTGAATTTCAAAAGCGCCACGTGTCCATGCATTCCTACCAGATCAACCCCGAGCTGTTTGTCTTTGCATTGCGCGCAATAGACAGTCACGTAGTCGCTCATCTGGCCGATTTCACCGATTAGTTTTTCACCGATTCTCATCTTCCTCGACCTCCACTTATCCCCAACTTTAAAGTTGCCGGATTAACTAGCCATGTTACCATGAAGTCAATTCCCAAAATAAGCTTAACCTGAATTCGGGGTTTTGAGTGGCGACGGTAGGAGTCGAACCTACGACACTGCGGATATGAGCCGCATGCTCTGACCAACTGAGCTACGTCGCCACCGAACGCATCAGAATAGCGGGCGTCGCGCGCCGGAGAAAGGGGATGCTCCGCCTCTATCCCCTCTGTCATTCTGAAGTGAGCCGCAGGCGCAGCTGAAGAATCTCGGTAGCGCCTACATGCCGCATGTTGCTTCAGCATGCGAATGTGGACGGGCGCCTCGGTGCCCGGAGCGAGGAGCCATCCGAATGCTGAAGTGACATTTAACCATTAGGCGCACCCGAGATTCTTCGGCTGCGCGCTTCGCGCTCGCCTCAGAATCACAAGAAAAGGGCGCAGGCTTCGGATGACAAACTTGCTTCAGCGCAGCGGCGTTTGACGCCCGACGACGCGGCGTGCGCCGCGCTCGCATTGATAGACCACGCCCTCGTTGAATTCCAGGCAGGTCAGCTTGCCGCCATACACCAGCCCAGTGTCGATGCCGAGCTTGTAGGGCAAATCGATCATCACCCCGCGCATCGGAGTGTGGCCGAACACGACGATCGCGCCCGCCTCGTGCGGATTGAAGATGAACTCCTGCCGAATCCACAGCAGGTCCTCGGGATCCTGCTCCTCGAGCTGGCGCGCCGGAAGAATTCCCGCGTGCACGAAAAAATACGGCGGACGCAAATAGCTGAGCGACAGATTGCGATAGAACTTCAGATGCTCCGCGGGAAGATGCTCGATCGCGTTGTCGAGTTCGCTCTCGACGATGCCGTAACTGTCCATCGTCGCCGCGCCGCCATTGAAGAGAAACGATTCGCCGTAATGTCCGCGGAAACCGAGGAAGTTCAGCAGCATGTCCTCGTGATTGCCCTTCAGCGTCACGACCTCGGCCGGACCCTTCTGTAAATCGATGACGATGTCGACCGCATCGCGCGATGACGGCCCCCGGTCGACGTAGTCGCCCACGAACACCACGGTGTCACCCTCGCGCGGCGCGATCGCCTTGAGCATCGTCGCAAGTTCGTCGGGGCATCCATGGATGTCACCGATCGCGAACAACCGGCCGGTATGCTTTTTTTTGCCGCGGAACATCTACTTATGATTCCCGTTCTTGCCGGTCGCGAGCAGATCGTTGAGCTTGGCGGGGTCCTCGAGAATCATCCGCGCCGCGCCGTATGGATTGAGCTGCCCGTCGCGCACGCTATGCAGCAGGCTGTCCTCGCGTCCGTCCTTGAATGCACGCGCCGCCCGATCCTCGAGTTCGCCGCTGAGTACCTCGAGCAGCTCATGCGTGCGGCGTTCGGCCTCGCGCGAGGCATCGCGATTCGCGGCAAGATACTCATGATGCTTGGCGAGCGATTCGATCAATCGATCGACGCCTTTGTCGGCCGCGGCCTGCGTCATCAGCACCGGAGGATGCCATCCGCCGGCCGGCCGCAGATGAACATTGAGCTCCAACTCGGCCTTGATGCGATCGGCGCCGTCGCGATCGGCCTTGTTGACGACGAAGACATCGGCGATCTCGTTCAGCCCGGCCTTCATTACCTGGACAGCATCGCCGCCCTCGGGCACCGTGACGACGATGGTGGTATCCGCGAGGTCCATGATGCCGAGCTCGGTCTGCCCCACACCCACCGTCTCGATCATGATGATGTCGTGCCCGAACGCATCGAGGAGTTTGACGATCTCGCGCGCGGCGCGGCTCAGTCCGCCATGGCTTCCGCGCGATGAGATGCTGCGGATGTAGACGCCGGAGTCCTTGTAGTGATCGGTCATCCGCACGCGATCGCCGAGCACCGCGCCGCCCGAGAACGGACTGGAAGGATCGATCGCGAGCACCGCGACCTGCTTTCCGAGCGCGCGATACTTCGCGATCATCACGTTGACGAGCGTCGACTTGCCCGCGCCGGGCGGTCCGGTGATGCCGATGATGTGCGCGTGGCCGGTCTTCGCGTAGATGCGTTCGATAACGGCATTGCGCTCGGGCGCGTGATTTTCGATCAGCGTGATGAGCCGGGCGAGCGCGACCTTGTCGCCGCGATCGAAGCGCTCCAGCAGCTTTTCCAGCCGCGGGCTCACCTCGGCTTCGTCGCGCATTTCACTTTGGCTCTTCATCTGGATCCCGAATCATACATGATATCCGTACCGCTTTTCGGCACGCAACGCGCTGCGCCGAGCGCTTTGCGCGATCGCATTGTTTTCGTAACAGGGGAGCCATATTCTCGATGTATCGTGAAGCTGCCCGATGTCTATAAGGACTGGCGCATCGTGGCCGGCCTGATGCTCGCATTGGTCGGCGCCGGAAATTGGGCGGTGGGACTCACCAAGACGCGGCAGGCGAGCCAGATGATAGCTCTGGCCTCGAACACCTCACCGAGCAGCGACTATCGCAGCTTCGACGAGGTCGATTCCACCGCGGGCGTGTTGAAGCCTTTCACCGAGGAGGAGGCGCGGGTGTCTTACGCGACCGCGCGCATGGATTTTTATCACGTGACGTTTCTGACCGGTCAGGTGCTGGTCATTGTCGGCCTGGTCGTCACGATGATCGGCTTCATCAACGTGATCCAACGCGATACGCGCCGCTCGATGCGCCGGTTTTCGGACGACGTTCCCCTTCGCATCCGTGAACGGCACGGATGACGCTCGCGCTCCGATGGTAAAGCTGCTGGCGGAACGCGCGTTCGCGAAAATCAATCTGTTCCTTCGCGTCACCGGACGGCGCGCCGACGGCTACCATGAGCTCGATTCGATTTTCGTGCCGATCTCCATCAGCGATCGCATCACGATCGAAAGTCGCCCCGCGGCAACTTCGAGCGTCACCTTAAGATGCAACATCGCAGCGCTGGCCGATCCGCAATCGAACCTCGCCGCACGCGCTGCGCGGGAATTCGTGAGCGAGTTTGGAATTTCCGCGCAAGTGATGATCGATTTAGAGAAGACGATTCCGGCCGGCGCGGGGCTGGGCGGCGGCTCCAGCGATGCGGGAACGATGCTGCGGATGCTCGGCGCGATGACGCATGCTTCGGTTGACAGCATCGATAGGCTGCGCAAAATCGCGGTGGGCCTCGGCGCCGATGTGCTGTTCTTCCTGGATCCGCGTCCCTCACGCGTGACCGGCATCGGCGAGCGCATCCAGGTCCTCGAGAAATTTCCGGCGCTTCACATGGTCATTGCAGTTCCGCCAATCGAGGTGCCGACGGCCTCCGTTTTCAAGATACTGAAACGCGAGAGCTGGAGTGGTCCGGCAACCGCGCGCGATATAGAGGAGATCGTTCGCGGCGAAATTGCCGCGAAGCATCTGGTGAACGACCTCGAAGCGCCCGCTATCGAGCTCTATCCACAGATCGCACATCTTAAAGCATTACTTCAGAATTATGGCGCGATGATATCCTCGATGACCGGCAGCGGCGGCGCGGTATTCGGCGTCTTTCCAGACGCATCGGCGGCCCAGCGCGCGGCGGATGCGCTCCGCCTGTGCGCGCCGGAAGCGCGCGTTTTTGCGGCGAAATCGCTCGATGCTTAAACCTTTTCTTCAGGCCTAAACCGGGATTGACGGGCAGCATTGACAGGAAAAAACGACGCCCATAACATCGCTTATCCGCGCCGCACCGATTATCCTTGGACCTTCGCTTAACCGATAGCCGCGAAGTCGGCGGCGCGTTCGGCGCGCCATTTATCCAGAGCGTGCGGCAAACATTGTGGACCAAGTGATGCGCCGGACGGGCCTAACTCTCCCGTTCGGCGCTGATATTGAGTACATTCAGCGGCGCAGGCTCAATGCGGGTTTGAACAAGCCCGACCGGTCGCTTCGCTGGGCGGTCGCCAAGTTGGTAAGGCACCAGCCTTTGGAGCTGGCATTCGAAGGTTCGAGTCCTTCCCGCCCAGCCATTAAAAATGGTTGGGGTGCGAAATAGGAAACGGAGCAGATGTCGGAACGCGCAAAAGACGAACTCGAGATTTTCACGGGTAACTCCAACCCGGCGCTCGCACGCGAAATCAGCGAGCATCTCGAGGTCCGCCTCTGCGACGCTGACGTGGGCCACTTCCCTGACGGCGAGGTGATGGTCGAAGTCAAGGAGAACGTCCGTGGCGGCGACTGCTTCGTCATCCAATCGACCTGCAGCCCGCCTAACGACAACTTGATGGAACTGTTGCTGCTGATGGACGCGCTGCGTCGCGCATCCGCCAAGCGGGTTACTGCAGTGATCCCGTACTTCGGATACTCGCGGCAGGATCGCAAAGTCGCGCCGCGCGTCCCGATCAGCGCGAAGATGGTCGCCGACCTCATCACCACCGCGGGCGCGTCGCGCGTGCTCACTGTTGATTTGCATGCGGGCCAGATCCAGGGCTTCTTCAACATCCCGGTCGATAACCTCTATGCGATGCCGGTGCTGATTCAGTATCTGCGCAAGCGCGTCGACGGCCAGAAAATCGTCGTCGTCTCGCCCGACGCCGGCGGTGTCGAACGCGCAAGGGCTTTCGCGCGCCGGCTCAATGCCGACCTCGCGATCATCGACAAGCGGCGGCGTCGCGCGAGCGAAGTCGCGGAGATGCGGCTGGTCGGCGAAGTAAAGGATTCGGTCGCGATTCTAGTAGATGATATGATCGATACTGCTGGAACGATCACCGAGGCGGCTAAGGTCGTCGCCAATGCGGGAGCGAGCGAAGTTTTCGCATGTGCGACACATCCGATTTTGTCGGATCCGGCGTGCGATCGCCTCAATCATTCGACCATAAAGGAATTCATTACGACTAACACGATTCCGCTCAAGGCCAAGGCGCAGGCGGAGTTGCCGCGTATCAAGGTGATCTCGGTCGGACAGCTCATCGCCGAGGCGATACGTCGAATTCATAACGAAGAATCTGTCAGCTCGCTGTTCAGTTAGCGGGCCGCGAGGAAGGAAATGGAAACCGGAGAATTACTTTGCGAGATACGGCCGATCCGGCCCAAGGGCGTGCGTCATCAGTTGCGGCGCGAGGGCGCTGTTCCGGGCGTGCTTTATGGTCCGAAGACCACGCCGCTGGCGATTGCGGTCAACGCGCTCGAATTGAAGAACCGGGTGTCGCACGCGGCCACGATGCGCATTATGAAGCTCAAGTCTTCCGCGTCGGAACTGAACGGCAAGCACGTGCTGCTCAAGGATATCCAGCGCGCGCCGGTCTCGCGCGAGATTCTTCATGCCGACCTCTATGAAGTCGATCTCAACCGCCTGATTCGCGTCAATGTCGGGCTGCGCTTCATCGGCAAGCCGGCCGGCGTAGCAGACGGCGGCATTTTGCAGCCGCTGGTGCGCAACGTCGAGGTCGAATGCCTTCCGATGGAGATTCCGGAATTTTTCGAGGTCGATGTCAGCGCGCTCGGCATTCATGATGTCATCCACGTCTCGGCGATGAAGTTCACCGGCAACGTGAAACCGATCTTCGATACCGACTATGCGATCGTGAGCGTGCTTCCTCCGACCGTCGAAGCCGCGCCTGTGGTTGCCGCTGCCGCGGAAGCCGTCCCCGGCGCCGAAGGTGCAGCTCCTGCGGAGGGTGCTGCCGCTGCGGGCGCCGCAGCGCCTGCCGCCGAGGGTGGCAAGGAAGCCGCCGCTCCTGCCGCCGCGAAGAAGGAGGAGAAGAAAAAGTAATTACGGTACAGGCTTTAGCCTGGTCCGAAGCAAGAATTGTGGAATCTGCGAGCAGGCAAATGCTCGCAGGTTCAATGTGGTGGTTGTGGTTGGAGGGGTTAGTCCGCCATGAGTTTTGCGCATCTTCACGTACATACCCAATTCAGTCTGCTCGACGGCGCCAATAAGGTCGGTCCGCTCATCGATCACGCCAAGGCCTCCGGCATGGATGCGATCGCGATTACCGATCACGGCAACATGTTCGGCGCGGTTGAGTTTTTCAAAAAGGCGAAAGAGAAGGGCGTCAAGCCGATCATCGGATGCGAGGCGTACCTCGCGCCGGGTAAGCGCACCGATCGCACGCAGATAGCCAAGAGCGACGACTTCGAGAACGGCGGCAATTACCATCTCATCCTGCTCGCGCAGAACCGGATTGGATATCGCAACCTATGCCGTCTGCTCAGCGCCGCATACAAGGAAGGGCTTTACTACAAGCCGCGCATCGACAAGGACATCCTCGCGGAATGCAACGAAGGGCTGATTGTTCTGTCGGGATGCCTGTCGGGCGAGATCGCGCGATACCTCCGCGCGAATCGATTCGACAAGGCGTGCGAAGCCGCCGAATGGTACGCGAGCACGTTCAAGGATCGCTATTACCTCGAGTTGCAGGACAACAAACTTCACGGGCCGTTCAATGCGGCGCTCATAGACATCGGAAAAAAACTCGGACTTCCGACCGTCGCGACTAACGATTGTCACTATCTGCATCGCGACGATGCGCGTGCGCATGAAGTTTTGCTGTGCATTCAGACCGGCAAGACCATGGCTGACGAGACGCGATGGAAGTTCGATACCGATGAGCTGTATGTAAAAACGCCCGAGGAGATGGCGGCTGCGTTCGGCGCGGACTCCGAGCCCTATCGCAACACAATGGAAATCGCGCGGCGCGTCGACTTCGAATTCGAATTCGGCAAATTCCACTTCCCCGTTTATAAGTCGGTCGGCGAATCCGGGCAGCAAATGGACTACGAGGCCGAGATGACGCGGCGCGCGCGCGCGGGGCTCGAGAAGCGCCTCGCGGAAATTCGTGATCGTCGCGGCGTCGACTTCGATACCGCGCCGTACTACGCGCGGCTCGACCAGGAGCTGCCGGTCATCTGCGACATGGGCTTCGCGGGCTACATGCTAATCGTCGAGGACTACATCGGGTATGCACGCGACAAGGGAATTCCGGTCGGCCCCGGCCGCGGTTCGGTCGTCGGCTCGCTGGTCAGCTATTCGCTTGGCATCACGGAACTCGATCCGATCGAGCATCGCTTGCTGTTCGAACGATGGCTGAACCCCGGGCGCAAATCGATGCCCGATATCGATTCCGATTTTTGTTTCGAGCGGCGCGATGAAGTCGTCGAATACGTGCGCCGGAAGTACGGCGAAGAGCGCGTCGCGCAAATCATCACGTTCGGAACCATCAAGGGAAAGCAGGCGATTCGCGACGTCGGCCGCGTGCTCGGATTGTCATTCGGCGAGACCGACAAGATCGTCAAACTTTATCCCGCGCCCAAGCAGGGCCGCGATTTTCCACTGAGCGAGGCGCTCGAAATGGAGCCGCGACTCAAGGAAGAGCGCAAGACGCATCCGGAGCTGTTCGAGAACGCATTCAAGCTCGAAGGCCTTCTGCGCCACACCTCGAAGCATGCGGCGGGCGTGGTGATTTCCGATGTGCCCCTCGACGAAACGGTCCCGCTTTATGTCGACAAGGAGCGCGAAGAGGGCGGCCTCGCGATCACGCAGTATTCGATGAAGGGCGTCGACGAGATCGGCCTCATCAAGTTCGATTTCCTCGCGCTCAAGAATCTGACGCTCATCACCAACACGCTCGATCTCATCAAGGCCAGCGGCCAGGAGCCACCCGACCTGAATCGGCTCGCCCTCGACGATCCCGACGCGTATCGCTTGCTCGCGCGCGGCGACACGGTCGGCGTTTTTCAGATGGAAAGCTCGGGCATGCGCCGCTTCCTCACCGACCTCAAGCCGTCGTGCTTCGAAGATGTCATCTCGGCCGTATCGCTCTTCCGTCCGGGTCCGCTCGATGCGATCGAGGACGGCAAAACGATGGTGCAGCATTTCGTCGATCGCAAGCACGGCCGCGAGAAGGTCGAGTACGATCATCCGCTCCTGGAGCCGGTGCTGAAGGACACCTATGGCGTCATCGTGTATCAGGAGCACGTGATGCGCGCGGCGCAGGCGCTCGCCGGCTACTCGCTCCAGCAAGCCGACATTTTGCGTGCCGCGATGGGCAAGAAGAACAAGGCCGCGATGGAGAAGGAGCGCGAGGGCTTCATCAAGGGCGCGGTGAAGAACGGCCTTTCGAAAGATTTGGCCTCGACGATTTTTTCCAAGATCGAAACTTTCGCGGCCTACGGATTTCCGCGCGCGCACGGCGCTGCCTACGCACTCACGAGCTATCGCACGGCGTATCTCCGAGCGCACTATCCGCGCGAGTTTATGGCGGCGCTGCTCACGCTCGACATGGACGATCAGTCCAAGACCTACAAGAACATCGCTGCGCTGCGCGAAATGAAAATCGGCGTGCTGCCGCCCGATGTGAATCAGAGTGGCGTCAAGTTCACCGTCGCGGGCGAAGCGATTCGCTTCGGCCTGGCGGGCATTCGCGGCGTCGGCGTGAAGACCTCCGAGGCGATCATCGCGAATCGCGAAGAGAAAGGCGCTTACGAGAACCTGATGGACTTCTGCACCCGTATCGACGGGCAGTTCATCAACCGCCGCGTGCTCGAAGCGCTGGTGAAATGCGGCGCATTCGATTTCACCGGTGACAGCCGCGCCACGCTCTTCGCGCAAATCGAGGATTCGCTGAAGATAGCGCAGCGCGAGCAGAGCGACGCGGTGAAAAATCAGATCGGCCTCTTCGGCGCGTCATCCGCGAAGATGCCGCTTCCGCCGCGTCGCGAACCCATCAAGGAATGGGACGCGAAGGAAAAACTCAAACTTGAAAAGGAGACGCTCGGCTTCTACATCACCGCGCATCCGCTCGACAAATACGAGCGCGAGCTGGCGCGCGTCAGCAAAGTCACTACCGATGATCTCGCAGGCGCGCCCGATGGCAGCATGGTGCAGCTCGCCGGCGTCGTCCAGGCCGTGAAGCTAAAGAACAACAAGTCGGGCAAGCGCTACGCGACCTTCGCGCTTGAGGATCGCAGCGGCGCGGTCGAGGTCATCGCGTGGCCCGAGACCTATCAGAAGTACGAATCGATCATTACCGGCGACGAGCCGGTGATGGTGCGCGGCAAGCTCAACGTCGACGAGGAGCGCGCGCAGATCATCCTCGACGAGTTGAAGACCCTCGATGCTGCGCTGCTCGCCTCGATTCGCGAGGTGCGTATCCGCGCGCCGAAGAGCCGGCTCGTCAATGGCGGCCTCGATCAGTTGCGCGACACGATTTCGCAGTTCCCCGGCAAATCGATGACTTACCTTCACCTCGATGTAGAAGGCGGTCGCGAAGCGGTCCTGTTGCTGAGCGACCGTTTCCGCGTTGCTCCTACGGAAGCCTTCGTTGCCGCGATCGAGCAGGTGCTTTCGCCGGGCTCCGTGGAGTTACGCTAACAGTTGTTGTCGCCGTATAGTGGTGCGCGTGTTTTTGCTACGCTGATTGTTAGCCCAATCGAAGGCTGAGGTCTTCATCTGCGTAGCAGCAATAGTCAATCGCTCAAACAGATCGAACGCGCGATTCTGGTCGGAATCGAAATCGCGTCGCGCGATGAAATTCCTACCGAAGAGTCGCTCGCGGAACTGAAGGCCCTCGCCGAGGCGGCCGGCGCCGAGGTCGTGGATACCGTTACGCAGAAGCTCAAATCCGCCGACCCGCGAACGTTTATCGGCAAGGGTAAGACCGCCGAGGTCAAGGAAGTCGCGCATCGAAAAGGCGCGACGCTCGCGATCTTCGATGATGCGCTGAGCGCCGCGCAGGCGCGCAACCTCGAAAAGGAACTCAACCTTCGGGTCATCGATCGCAGTCAGTTGATCCTCGATATTTTCGCGCAACGCGCTCGGACGCTGGAGGGCAAGCTGCAAGTCGAGATCGCGCAGCTCAGCTATCTGGCGCCCCGCCTCACGCGCCAATGGTCGCATCTGTCGCGCATGACCGGCGGCTCGGCCGGCGGCGGCGCGGGCGGTGGGATGGTCGGCACGCGAGGTCCCGGCGAAACCCAGCTCGAAGTCGATCGCCGCAAGATTCGCGAGAAGCTCACGCGGCTGAAGGCGCGGCTGCACGAGGTCGAACGCACCCGCGCGATTCAGCGCCAGCGTCGCCTCGAGGTTCCGTATCCCACGGTCGCGCTCGTCGGTTACACGAATTCCGGCAAATCTACCTTGATGAACGCGCTCACTGAGGCCGAGGTCGAGGCCGCCGACCGTCCGTTTTCGACGCTCGATCCCACCATTCGACGCCTGCGCCTTGCCAACAAGATGAACGTGATGCTGGTGGATACGGTCGGATTTATCCATCGCCTGCCGCACATGCTGATCGAGGCATTCAAGGCGACCCTCGAGGAAGTCCGCACCGCGAGCCTTTTGCTGCACGTTGTAGATGCGAGTTCTCCGCTCGCATCGGATCGCATGAAAATCGTCGACACCGTGCTCGAAGAAATCGGCGCGGGAGGATCGCCGCGCATCATGGTGATGAACAAGATCGATCTGATGCATGACGGGATGCGACCGCGCCTCGATCCCGATGCGGTCGCGATTTCCGCGCGCACCGGCGACGGACTCGAAGAGTTGCTGGCCGCGGTCGCGCGGTTCTTCGCAACCTCGCGCGAGGAAGTCTCAGTGACGCTGGAAGCCAGCCGCGGCGATCTGGTCGCGATGGCGCGGCGCGATGGCGAGGTGCTAAGCGAGGAGTACGAGGACGGCCGCGTTGCGATGCGCGCGTTGGTGAGCGCGCCGGTCGCGGGCCGGTTGCGCAAAGCGGCGCTAACCTAAGGAATAGTCGCGGAAAAATCGCATGGCGACCCCTCTCAACGTGCAGGCGCAGAAGAAGGATGCCCCCGCATCCGGTTTTACCCGGGTGCCGCTGCGGGATCTGCTCAATCTTCCCAACTCGCTGACGTTGCTGCGGCTGTTTTCGATTCCGCTGTTTCTCGGATTCCTCGGTTATCGGCATTATCGAGCGGCGCTATGGGTGTTCGGTTTCGCCGCGCTGACCGACAGCCTCGACGGTACCGTCGCGCGATGGTTCGATTCCAAAACTGAGCTCGGCTCCTTCCTCGATCCGTTCGCGGACAAGCTGATGCTGGTGAGCGCGTTCGTGGTGCTCACGATGGATGCTGATTTTCCACCGTGGCTGTTCGGCATCGTGATCATCCGCGACGTTGTTATCGTATTCGGATACTTCCTGGTCGTATTTCTGACCGGTGAGCGAATCCCAGTCCGCCCAAGCTACATCGGAAAGGCGAGTACGTTTTTCCAACTCGCGTGTGTCGTGGCTGCATTGGCGCGCTTAAATGGCGGCGCGCCGCAATTTTTCAATTATCTGCTCTATACAACCGCAAGCTGCACGGCGCTGTCGGGTGTACACTATATTTATCGAGGTCTCGAAATTCTCTTCTATCGAGAACCCGGCATGTTCGAATAATCGATCCCTCATCGGGGGGAAATCTCGTCCTGGAGGCACCTAATGAAAGCTTCAACTTCCCCACTCGTCACCGCCGCGATAAGCGCGGCATTCACACTCGCAGCATTCGGCGGCTCGGCGTTCGCGCAATCGACCGTCACGACCACCACGGTCGATCAGCAAACCGTAACTCGCGTCCCGCCACCCCAAGTGGTAACGACCGAGATCGATTTCCAGCCTGCCTCGACCGCGGGCGATCTCAATATGCGGATGCTGCGTGACTTCGAGAACGTCAAGCAAGACGATCGCTCGGTGGCGATCGACATCGCGCGCAACCCCAATGTCGTTGAGAATGCGACCTATGTCGGCAGACATCCCGCGTTGCAGGCGTTCCTCGAAAAGTACCCGGACGCGCGCAACGAGATCGTCGAGAGCCCGGGCAATTTCGTGACGCCGGTCAGCGGCTCGAAGTGGAATAGCCATGAGGTGGCGGGCATCCCGCGCGACTAGCTCGTCGTAAATTGCTCCTTTGAGTAGCGCGAGCCTCGGCCGGCTCGCGCTACTTTTTTGCGCCGCTGCGGATTTGACATCGTAACTATAACTGCGAAATCGTAAGCCTCATCCATATCCGGATTCGCGAAACGCGGAGGAGTAGATGAGTTACGACCGGGCATCGGTGCGAGCAGTGCTGGACAAGGTGAAGGCCGAGGGGCGCGCCTCGCTCACTCCCTCCGAATGCAAAACGCTTTGCGCGTCATATGGCATCGCGCAGCCGAAAGAGGAAGTCGCAACGTCATCGGCCCAGGCCGCGCGCATCGCCGGCGAAATCGGATTTCCGGTCGCGATGAAAATCGTCTCGCCCGACATCCTGCACAAATCGGACGCGGGTGGCGTGCTGATCGGAGTGAAGAACGCGGCGGATGCCGAGCAGGCTTACGGCACGATCGTCAGCAACGCGAAGAAGCACAGTCCTCGCGCGAAAATCGACGGCGTGCTCGTCCAGCAGATGCTCGCCGGCGGCCATGAGGTAATCATCGGCGCGCTGACGGATCCGAGCTTCGGCAAAGTGGTCGCTTTCGGGCTCGGCGGCGTGCTGGTCGAGGTGCTCAAGGATGTCACCTTTCGCCTCGCGCCCGCGACCGAAGCGGACGCGCTGGCGATGCTGGACGGCATCGCAGCGGCGGAAATCCTGCGCGGCGTGCGCGGCGGCGCGCCCATCGATCGCGCATCGCTTGCGAAGATCATCGTTGCCGTTTCGCACCTAGTCACCGATTTTCCCGAAATCCACGAACTCGATCTGAATCCTGTTTTCGCCACGCCAACCGGCGCGGCGGCTGCCGACGTTCGCGTGATCGCGGATTTCGCGCCGCATCGTGAACGCTATCGTCCGTCGCAGCACGAGATCCTCCTTGCGATGAATCGCATCATGAAGCCTGACGCGGTCGCCGTGATCGGCGCATCGCCCGAGGACGGCAAGATCGGCAACTCGGTGATGAAGAATCTCATCAACGGCGGCTACCGGGCGCGATCTATCCGATCCATCCCAAGGTGCCGGAAGTTCTGGGGCGCAAGGCTTACAAGAGCGTCAAGGACATCGCGGGTCCAATCAACGTCGCGGTGTTCGCGATTCCGGCTGCGCTGGTGGCGGGCGCGCTGAAGGAATGCGGCGAGAAAAAAATTCCCGGCGCGGTGCTGATTCCCTCGGGCTTCGCGGAAACCGGCAACGTCGAGTTGCAGGACCAAATCGTCGCGGTCGCGCGCGAATACAACGTGCGCCTGATGGGCCCGAACATCTACGGCTTCTACTATACGCACAAAAATCTATGTGCGACTTTCTGCACTCCCTACGACATCAAGGGGAAGGCCGCGCTGTCGTCGCAGAGTGGTGGCGTGGGGATGGCGATTATCGGATTTAGCCGCTCCGCGAAGATGGGAGTCTCCGCAATTGTCGGGCTCGGCAACAAATCCGATATCGACGAGGACGACCTGCTGACGTTTTTCGAGCAGGACCCCAACACTCAAGTCGTTGCGATGCACGTCGAGGATCTCAAGGACGGCCGTTCGTTCGCGGAGGTCGCGCAGCGCGTTTCGAAGAAGAAGCCGGTCATCGTGTTGAAAGCGGGGCGCACCGCGATGGGCGCGCGTGCGGCGAAGTCGCATACCGCGGCGCTCGCCGGCAACGATCGCATCTACGATGACATCCTGCGTCAGTCGGGCGTGGTGCGCGCGATGAGCCTCAACGACATGCTCGAGTTCGCGCGATGCTTGCCGATTCTTCCCACGCCGAAGGGCGAGAACGTGCTCATCATCACCGGCGCGGGCGGTTCGGGCGTGCTGCTATCCGATGCTTGCGTGGACAACGGCCTCGCGTTGATGACGATGCCGCCGGACCTCGATGCGGCCTTTCGTAAATTCATTCCGCCGTTCGGCGCCGCGGGCAATCCGGTCGACATCACCGGAGGCGAGCCGCCGACGACTTATCAGAACACCGTCAAGCTGGGCCTCGAGGATCCGCGCATCCACGCGCTGATACTTGGCTACTGGCATACGATCATCACGCCGCCGATGGTGTTTGCGAAACTCGCGAGCGAGGTCATCGAAGATGCGCGGCAGCGTGGCATCGACAAGCCGGTCGTCGCGTCGCTGGTTGGCGATGTCGAGGTCGAGCAGGCCTGCGAATATCTCTTCGATCACGGAATACCCGCATACGCATACACGACAGAGAAGCCGGTCGCGGTGCTGGGCGCGAAGTATCGATGGGCGCGGGCCGCGGGATTGCTTACTTGATCACCTTACCCGCGCGCAACTCGTCGATTTGCGATCGATCGATGCCGGCCTCGCGCAGCACTTCCTCTGTATGCTCGCCCAGTTTGGGTGGCATGCGGAAAAGTTTCGCAGGCGTTTCGCTGAAGCGCGGACCCGGTGTCACCGTGCGAATCTTGCCCGCGATCGGATGCTCATAGGTCGTGAAGCTGTCGTTCGCGACGATCTCCTTGTCGGCGAATAGCGTGTCGTAACTGTGCACCGGACCCGCGGGGATGTCGGCCTCTTCGAGGATCGGCAGCCATTCTGCGGTCGTGCGCTCCGGGAACAGCTTCGCGCATCCGCGCAGGATGCCGCGCAGCCTCTCCGCGCGATCTGCCACACCGGTCCACCATTCCGGATGCCCGAGCCCGCGCGCACATCCGCTCGAATTGCGCATCGGTGAACGGCGCGATGGTTAACCATCCATCCTTGGTGCGAAACGGATCGAGCGTGGTGCTCTTGGGCGCCTGACCCTTGAAGTCCGCCTCGGGCAAAAAAGTATAGCCGTAGATGGTGTCGTTGGCGGCGAAGTTCATCATCGCCTCGAGCATCGGCACGCGGATGTACTGGCCGACGCCGCGCGCACGCGCCGCCATCAGCGCGCTCACGATGCCGAGCGCCGCGGTCATGCCGCTGACCTTGTCCGCAAGTGCCATCTTGACCGCGGTCGGCTGGCCAGATTTCCCGCCTTGCAAATTCGCGACGCCCGAATATCCCTGGATGACCGGATCGTAGGCAGGATGATTCGCCATCCGGCCCTTGGGAGCGAAGCCGCAAATCGAGCAATACACGATTTTCGGATTCGCGCGCCGGATGTCCGCGTATCCGATGCCGAGGCGTTCGGCGACGCCGGGGCGATTGTTCTCGACCAGTGCATCGGCGCGCGTCGCGAGGCGGCGCACCAGGTCGCGCCCGTGCTCCTTCTTCACGTCGATGACGATGCTGCGTTTGTTGCGATTGAAATTGATGAACGCGGCGCTGAAACCCGCGCGCTCGGGGCGGCCGTTACGGCGCATCGAGTCGCCCTCGGGCGATTCGATCTTGATGACGTCGGCGCCCAGGTCGCCGAGCAGTTGCGTGCAGAAGGGACCGGACACGACTTGCGTGAGATCGAGAACGCGAATGCCAGCGAGAGGGCCGTCAGCCATAGGGTTTGTTTTCCTTAGTCCGCGTTGTGGGAGAAGAGCGATTCTATACGGACGGAGGCGGCGCGTCACGCCGCCCCTCATCCAGCATGATTGGACTGCCTAGCGCGAGGCGTTGGTCGATACGGTGAGCGGCTTCGGCACGTCCATTCCGTAGGCGACCTTCAAATCGTCGCCCGAGAACGGATACACATGCACCATCCATCCGAACGCCTGATCGAGCAGGTGCCCGCCGGCCGCTGTGCATTCCTTCGCGGTAGAGATTTTGCCCTCAAAGCCGAAGCGTCCGTCAGCAAGGAACCCATAGCGATGATTCAACTCGGCCGCGTTCGGGCTCGCTGATACCTGCAACATCCCGGGCTCGTCCGATGCGATCAGCATCGATGTTGTTGTGCAACAGATCCTCGATTGTCAGATCATTGGGTAGGCAGATGTCCGTGTGCACGTGCCATCTGGCTATGCTCAGCGGCACGATCTGATCGAGGTCGTCCATCGTCGCGTCGGGCGGCGCACTGTACATCGCGCCGACCAGCGTGTAGTTGCCGGCGGCATCGCGCGTGTAGAGGATCGAGCCCGGATGCGAGATATCGAAGCGTCCCTGGTACTCGTTGCCGGTCTCCGCGTAGTCGGTGAAATGGTAAACGTCCTGCGGGATAGCCGGCAGGAAGATGCGCATGCCGTGGGCGAGCGCGACGTGATAGTCGCGATACTTCGCGATCGAGCTGCGCAGCGTTTCGACGATCTGATGCGCGCGCACCTCGTCCTGCGGCATCGCTGGGCGTAGCTCGGTCATGCGCATGTGGTTTTCCATGCGCGCCATATGAGAGCCCATACCGCCAGGCGCCATCGTATGATTCATCGCGCCCATGTTTGATCCGCTCATGTCCATCCCGGCCATGTCGTCTGAGAATGCTATGCCAGCCACCATAATGGCTCCCAGAGCCGACGCCGTTGCGAGAGCTGTCCAACCAAAGCGGTTTGAAGTTTTCATCGAATGCCCCTCGCTTATGCCTTCAATCTTGCGTGCGTCAGCGCCGGCAACTCATTGCGCACCCGATCGAGGTAGTGCAGGTCGATCAGCGCCATCACCAGACCTTCCTGATCCGATGCGCGTCCGAGCACGCGTCCCCATGGATCGATGATCATCGAATTGCCGTAGTCGGAAAAGCCGTGCACGTTGGTGCCGAACTGCGCCGGCGCGATGACGTACGCTTGATTCTCGATCGCGCGAGCGCGCAGCAGCGCTTCCCAATGCGCCTCGCCGGTAGGAAAAGTGAAACAACTTGGCACGCTGAGAATTTTCGCGCCCGCGAACGCGAGTCGTCGGTAGAGTTCAGGAAATCGCACGTCGTAGCACACGCTCAAGCCGACCGCGCCGACTGACGCCGCTACGCATACCACCTCGGAGCCGGCGAGACGCGAAGCTGACTCCTTGACCGTCACGCGGCCGGGCAAGTCGATGTCAAACAGATGAATCTTGCGATAGACTCCCATTTTCGCGCCATCGGGACCGAGCATCACGGAGGTGTTGTAGGTTTTTTCCCGGCCTTCGAAGTGTTCGGTAATCGATCCCGCGACGATATGCACCTTCAGTTCGGCGGCCAACCGCGCCATCAGCGAGATCGATTCGCCCTCCAGAGTTTCCGCCGCGCTAGCCTCGGCGCCGCGCTTGCCGCGCCAGTTAAACGTCTCGGGCAGTGCAATGAGCAATGCGCCATGCGATGCCGCCTCGCGCACCAGGCGTTCCGCGCGTTCGAGGTTGGCCGGTTTTTCCGATCCGGCGGACATCTGAATTGCTGCGGCGAGGTGCGACATTTTGTTCCTACCACACACTTTCAGTAGCGCGGCACAGACGGATCGATTTCCGACCACGCATCGATGCCGCCCGCGAGGTTGAGCACACGCTCGAAGCCGCTGTGCACGAGGTAGCGTGCGACCTGTGCGCTGCGCACCCCATGATGGCACATCACGATGGTTTCGCGATCGGGATCGAGCTCGGATAGACGCGACGGAACATCGCCCATCGGAATATTCAATGTACCGGCGATCGAAGCGGCCGCGATTTCCCACGGCTCCCGCACATCGAGAATAAGCGGCTTGTCGCCTTTGCTGAGGCGGCGCTTCAACTCGATCGGATCAATCTCGGCGAGTTCCGGCATTGCCGATCAATCTAGCACAGACCAAAGTCGGCGGTGACAAAACAAATCAGGGTCGCGTGTCGTTGGAGAACAGCTCGACCTTGGCAAACTTCGGCAGCAGAACCACCGGCACACTCATCGCGAAAGTATCGCTATCGCCGGGTTTGAGCGGCGTAAAATGCGGCTTCTCGTTCAGAATCTGCTCCATTTCCTCATCGTCGGCCATGCTCGCCGCCATGTGGTTGTAGGTGCTCTCGGCGTGGAGCACCTTGCCGTCGGCGTCCTCGAAGGCGAACAGCAGATGGACGTAATTGATCGGCTGCCCCGAGGCATTGGTCAGTTGGCCACCCACAACCAGGTCCGGCGGCCGGCAGCATGAGCGAAGGATACGATCGGTAGTAATCTTAATCTTTAAGTCGGGATTGCCGATCGGCTGGGTCTTGGGATGGTCGTTCAGCGCTTTGGCGTACAATGCGTCGCGCGCCGCATCGTCATTGGTTTTGATGTCTACACGCGCGCCGGCAAAGGTCACCGATGCGCAGGTCAGGAACAGCGCCGTCATCATCAGCTTCTTCATTTTGAAAAGGCCTCCGGTTGCAGGTCTGCTCGAACCCCAACAAACCGCTACGCGATCCTGAAACGGGGGATTGCGTAAGTCAACGTGCTATTACATGGTGATGCGCCGTCCTGCAGCGAGGCCCGAAGACGCCGATTTCATGCGTGAGGCGCTTTCCGAGGCATCATTCGGCGCCTCGCAAGAGGAGGTGCCGGTCGGCGCGGTCGTCGTGCTCGACGGAAAAATCGTCGGGCGCGGCCACAATCGGCCAATCATCGGCAAGGATCCCACCGCGCATGCCGAGATCCTCGCGATCCGGGAAGCCGCGCACACGGTCGGCGCGTATCGGCTGCCTGGCGCGATCCTGTATGCGACGCTGGAGCCATGCGTGATGTGCGTTGGCGCGGCGATCCATGCGCGCATCGCGGCGATCAAGTATGGCGCGCCTGATGAGAAGGCAGGCGCGCTCGGTTCGGTGTACGACATCGGTCGCGACGGGCGCCTCAATCATCGGATCGAGGCGGTCGGCGGCATCATGGAGGAGGAATGTGCGGCGCTGCTGCGCGACTTCTTCAAACGCCGCCGCGCTATGGTAGGCAGGAGGGGCCGGACGATATAAGCTAACAAGTGTTAGACTGTAGCTTCGATGGAGATAGTCCCGGACCGATGAATGCCTCGAACCTGATTGTCGATTGCGATTCGCATGTGATGGAACCGCCCGATTTGTGGGAGCGGTACATCGAGCCCAAGTATCGCGACCGCGCGATAAAAATCGTGCGCGACCCGGCCGATGGCTCGAAGTATTGATGATCGATAATCAGCCGATGCTGCGGGGTATGCTTGCGGCCTCGGCGGTGCCAACATCGAGCGGCAAAAAGCTGTTCGTGCCCGGCAGGGTCTCCTATATGGAGGGCTGTCCGCCTGCGAGTTATCTTCCCGAGGAGCGTATCCGGATGCTCGATGCGTGGGGCGTCGATGCGGGCGTGCTGTTTCCCACCGTCGGGATTTTGTGGGATGTCGCTGACAACGGGCTCGCCGACGGCCTATGCGCGCGCCTACAACAACTGGGTCAATGATTTCGCCGCGCACAATCGCCGCCGTATCATTCCGATCGCGCATCTCGCGCTGCAGGATCCCGAGGCGGCGCTGGTCGGAGCTGCGTCGATGTCTCAAGCTCGGCTTCAAGGGAATTTTCCTCGCGCCCGAGAACATCAACGGGAAACGCTTCTCGCATACCGGACTTCGATGCGATTTGGCATGAATGCGAGGACGCCGGCATTCCGGTCTGCCTGCACGTCATTGTGCGCTTCAACCGGCGGCCCGGCAATCCTTGGGAGATTTTTATCAGGTCGGCGAATTTCGCGCGGTGTGGGGCTTCGCGTCTCGGCGGCTTCGCGCAGGTGGTGCCGGCCGCGATGACGATGGTCGCCGACGGGCTCTTCGATCGCTTCCCGCGCCTCAAGGTGTTGTGCGTCGAGGCCGGATGCGGATGGGCGCCGTATATGATGGATCGCCTCGACGAGAAGTATGAGCATCTGGGCTGGACGCATCCGACCAAACTCAAGCCGAGCGACTATTTCCGGCGCAATCTGTGGGTGGTCGCGGAGCCCGAGGAGCGCACCATCGGCGCGGTGATGGACCTGATGGGCGAGGAGCGCGTGCTGTGGGGCTCTGACTTCCCGCATATCGATTCGACGCTGGAGGCGCCTAAGCTGATTCGCGGAGCATCGCGGCGCTTAGCCCGGAGCGTCAGCGCAAGCTGCTGGGTGGCAACGCCTCGGGCGTTTTCCCGCTCGGACTGATAAATTGCGGAAAGCGCCCGTTCCGGTTACGACAAGTGGGGGATTTACATGCCGAGTGAGAAAGCGAAGGAAAACAAAAACCTCGTCGCGACCTGTATCGCGTGCGGCAAGCCGGCCTCGACCGAATCGATGGTCAGCCTGCGCGGGCGCGAGGACGGTATCGCGAAGAGTTGCAGCGTATGCGTCACGTGCGCGAACAAAGGATGGCGCCCGCCCGGCTTCGCCGGCGTCTACGCCGCGCGCCCCGAATAAAGCGGCGCTGTTGGCCTTAGCCCCACATCCTCTTTGCTTCGGCGCGAAGCTCGTTGCGGAAGTCCGGATGCGCGACCGCGATCAGCTCGCTCGCGCGCTCGCGAATCGATTTTCCCTTCAGCCGAGCGATGCCGTATTCCGTCACTACGTTATGCACGAAGGTGCGTGGCGAGGTGCAGACGCTGCCTGGCCGGCAATCACGGCATGATGCGCGAGAAACGCTGGCCCTTCATCATCGAAGTTGATGGCGTAACGATGATGGTGGTTCCGCCGCCCATCGCAGCGCCGATGACGAATGCGGTCTGGCCGCCGGTGCCGGTATACATCATCGGTCCGTGCGATTCGGCATTGGCCTGGCCGGTCAAATCGACGTTGAGCGCGTTGTTGATCGATATCAGCCCTTCTTCCTTCGCGATCAGCCGAAGGTCGTCGGTGAAGTTGAAATCGTAAAGGTGATAGCGCGGATTGCCGTTCGCGAGATCCAGTTCCGCCTGCGGCGTCAGCACGGCGAATCCTGACCCGACCACCAGCTCGGGGAAAATTTTCTTGTACTTGCCGGTTATCACTCCGTCACGCACCAGCGGTGTGGTTCCCCATGGAATGATCTCGGTCTGCATTCCGAGGTCATGATGATTGCCGAGATGATACATGATCATCCCCGACATCGAGCCGACGCCGATCTGGAGCGTATCGCGGTCGTGCACGAACTCCTTCGCGACGATGCCGCACACGGTCGTCGATGATGCGCTGCTCCTCTTCGTTGGGGGGCGGCAGGATCGCCGAGGGGAAATCGATCTCGCGCTCGATGAAGTAATCGATCTCGGTGAAATGCATCTGGTTGTCGCCGCCGACCCGAATCATCTTCGGCTCGATTTCCGCGATCACCAGATCGGCCGCGCGCGCCAGCATCTTCTGCATGATCTGGATGTCGCCGAAATTGACGATAGCCGTTTTCATCGGGCGGGGTGACCTTGATGATATTTACATTGAAATTCTCCAGCCCCGGCGGGAGTGTGCCCTCGCGATAGTAGGAGACCGGCACGAACTCAGCGCGCCCGGCCGCATAAACTGCGCGATCCAGCGGCGAGCAGTAATTCGACTCGAGGCGATAGCGCTCCCCGAGCCCGGGCAAATCCCAGTTGAACGCCGCCGCTCCGTGGCATATGACGACATTCTCAATTTCCATCAGACGCGCCGCCAGCGCAGTGCAGGCCGTGAGCGGGGTAGCCTGCGCGATCGAAACCATGACGCGATCGCCGGACTTGATGTGGCTTACGGCTTCGTCGGCTTGGACCAGGCGTGAGCCGAGCTGCGCACGCCAATCGTGGTTGTTCGAGCTTTGCGAAATGCTGGGCGCCGATGCCATCGTGTACGTTTCCCTTTTCTTCAAAGTGGATGGAAGGAGAGCACACAATTTGCGCATCGCGCAAATGCTTCACGCGGTCGCCGCTGGATGCCGGCAGCGGCGAACGCAGCCGGAATCGGATTCAGCCTACTGCGTGATGCGCAGAAGAATCTTCGAGGCGATTTGCTGAAAGACTTCGTTTAGTTGCGAGGAGGTAGGCGCGAATACTGCCTGCCCTTGCGGCAGATTGGAGTTGTAGGCTGGGGCGTTCGGATCATTCGCAACCTGATAGAGAAAATTTTCCGCCGTGGTCTGATTGGTAATCGCGGTACCGAGTCCTATCGAGTAAATTGTCACGTTCTGATTGAGCGCAGTAGTAGCCGAGGCCTCGGCGCGATAAATGGCCTCGTTGGCGACATTGGTCTGGCCACTCGGCTCGAGGAGTGTCTCAGAGGTATTGTTCTGCTCCGAATGAAAGGTCATTCCCGAGGGCGTCGGAGAACAAGAACTGAGGGCGTAACTCGGATAACTGGTACAACCGTTACAGGTTGCACTGCCACCGCCGGTGGTGAAGACAGACAGCGGCCACGAAGTGTTGCACAAACTAAGCGAATCGTCCCCGGCATCGCACTCCGTGAAGTTCAAAGTGGTGGCGTTACCTGAGCAGGTCAAGCTGTCCTGAATCATGTTCGGCCAGCCATCGGTGAAAAACACGATGATCTTCTGCGCGTTGGTACGGCAAGGAAACGCTATTGATTTGAGCCAGCCCGTTGTCGAGGCCGGTCTGTGCAAAGGTATAGGCATTTAACAGCGAAAAAGTCATACCATTAACATAGGTAGACGTTGCGGCCTTGAACGGCGGGAGCTGGAACTCATTGCCACCCCGACGGTCGCATAGGTCGCGAAACTTACCGTTGCAATGTGGTCCAAGGTGTCATCGAACTGATTGACGAAGTTGGTAACCGCTGAAGGGAGTGCCGAAGATCCGCCGTTCTGGGTCATCGAATAGGACTGGTCCAGCACTAGTGACATGTAAAGCGGCGCGCGTCCTACCGTCGCGGTTTCGCTAATCGGAACCGGTGAGGACAGCACAAGCCGGAGAAAGATCGGTTGCCAGTATACCGTTCCGGTAATCGTTACACTCTGATTACCAAAAGCATCACGTTCTTGGCGAAGCTAAAGCTAGGTGGCGTGGAGTATGTTCCGAGCGCCTGGACATCCAAATTAAAGGTATCGTTGGCCAGTTGCTGAGCGGTAGTCGTGCCTGCGCTAAGATTACGCATCCCTTCGAGCGCCGCGGCGTCGACTGCACGGGAAAGCGCAGTTTTATCGGTATAGGCGACGCCGAAATCGATCGCGAGTCCCGCGAACAGGAGCAGGACCGGGACAGCGATCGTCACCATGACCAGGATCTGGCCACGCGTGTGATGTTTGATAGCTCTCGATATCGGACTGCCCACCGTGTCCCCCTCGCGCTCCTAGAAATATCCCACCTGGTAAAGCATGGATGGCATCACCAGCCCCCACATCTTCGCGATAGGAGTGATTTGTGAAAGTGGGTAATAGACTTCTGTTATATAAACGGTCTGGGTCGGGTTTAGGGTGAAGATGGCATCAACGGTCGCCGGAACCTTTGCGGTGTTTCCTACTCCGGTTCCGATCTTGCTGCTTTGCGAAAGCGCACCACTGGTTGCCTGGCCGGTGATACTGTCGACATTATTGACCCTCGCAACCGAAGTGATGATCACTTCGCCGGCGGCTGCGACGCTAAGAGGAGCGGAACCTTGGGCTACCGAACTTGCGGCGGTTGCCAAGGGGGTTCCGCGTGAGGCCATGTTGGAACCCTGCCGAGTAAGGTCGACCATTATCTGCTCGTAGTTAAGCGCCCGGCTGTATTCGATAATCGCGAACATCACGAGGCATAGCAGCGGTACCAGCAGGGCAAGTTCGAACATCGCCTGACCCGATGGCTTCGACGCAAGTCTTCCTGCGCGCGATCTGATTAGGTGATGAAGCTTCGAAACCGTCATTGTCTTGTCCGGCTACTTGGTCTGGCTGGGAGAGAACGGTTCATTCTTGATAGTCGCACTGGCAGTGAACGTATAGCGTCCATTGGGGAAGAAGTGGGAGATTATCGGCGTCATCAAAGGTACCGTTGTAGTCACTGAAATTGTTTCGATGTCTTCCGGACCTCCGGCGCTGCCCGCGCCGCCCTGCACGCTGGAAATCTGAACGCTTCCGAGCTGCGCTCCCATCGTCATCGGAATCGAGGCCTGTTGCGCGATGTAGTTGTCGATGGATTGCACGCGTGTATAGGCCTGCCCGGTAGTTGCATTCGTGCCCGACTGATGGTTTCCGGTAGAGGCGTAACGCGCGCCAGCTTCGATCGCCTGTTGGACGTTTTCCTGCACGAAGAACATCCGGCCGAAGTCCATCACGCCGCAAATCAGGACGAAGAAGACCGGCAGTGAAAGCGCAAATTCCGCGGAGCTCTGGCCTATCGCGTGGCGACGCCCGCGACGACTTCGTTCGGCGGCGCGATCGTCGCGCGCAATGCCGGAGGCGAATGCAGAAGACACCCCGACCCGCAGCTTTTGGCTGTCTCGAAAAATGCCCAGTTGTTCCCCCTGCGTAACTCGGCACTTCCTCAAGGACCGGGAAGTGCCCCGTTCAGACAGCAGGGTTCATGCCGCAGTTTTGAGACGGAAAATTTGTCTCAAAGTAGACTTAAGGGTCGCACCAGCGCGACGGTTGTATCATCGCGACTAGCGATGTTTCAGTGCCGCGACATTTATCGATCGATGTGAGAGAGGGCTTTTATGCAGCAGTCTGTCCCAAGGTCGGGTCGATGCCGATATCGCGCAGGAAGCCCGAGGTGCGTTCGTTGAGCAGTCCCACCTTCTTGATATTGGTTACAACGGTGGTATGCATTTCGCGCTTGAACAACTTGCGGAACAAGGTCTGATCGTTGCCCGCCAGCGCGGCTTCCTTGCGAACCTTCTTGACCTTGTCGATTTCCGCCGCGTTCATCCCGATGGTCTCGTAGGCTTCTTTCGGAAACTGTCCGCCGAGTACGAGATTGATCGCGTCGCGTGTAAAGTCCTCGACTTCGCGCAGGTCGCTCGGGCTGAGCGAACGGATTTCGTCAGGCAGGCTAAGGATCGAAAATCCCATGTGGCGCGATTCATCCGACAATATGCGCTTGCAAATCTGGCTCAGGATGGGATCTTTCGCGGTCTCGCCCAGCAGCCGAAACAGCGCAACCGCGAACGTCTCGGCGATGAGCTGCAAGCCCACGGTTTTGATGAACCATTTTCCCTGGCCCAGGATGAAGTCGAACAGCCGCTGCAGATTGGGCGTGACCGGATAGATGCGTCCGCCGCATTTGTCGATCAGATAACGGCTCAGCACCTCGGTGTGGCGCGCCTCGTCGACGACCTGGGTCGATTGAAAAAACTTCGCGTCGTTGCCCGGCACCATATCGACCAGCTGGCTGCATGCGAGCATCGCGCCTTCCTCGCCATGCAGTAGCTGCGATATCCGCCAGCATGAAAATTCTACATTGAGACGCGCGAGGGTTTTGGCGTCGAGGTGCGCTAACGCGTCGCTGCCGTAGCCGTCGATCAGCTCATCGGCGAAGATGCCCTTGTCGAGGTCGAGCGGCGTCGTCCAATCGATATCGCGCGCGGCGTTCCACTGGTCGCGCTTGGCCTTCTCATAGAGACCGCGCAGGTCGGGCGCCTCGATGGAATATGAACGCTGCCAGAGCGTATCGAACGAAGTTGGAATCAGATTGTATGTCTCCGCACCCATCGCGCTTAGTCTCCCTACCAAATGGTTGGTATTTTCAGGAGCGTAGCAGATTGCCTGCCGATTGGAAACCATAATGCGATCGTTCATTCAATGCGCGTAGTTCTGCATCTGATGCGGATCGAGGAAACCCTTGGTCACGATACCCATATTGATGTACCAGCTCTCGTGATCTTCGGTCTCGTGGCCGGGCATAGATACCACCGAGGAAAAGCCGCTTTGTAAATCCTCGTCGACCAGTGCGGTCTGGAACATCCGTTTAAAGGGATAGATCGCGACCTTCGCATCGCGCACCGGACGATCATCGAAAGTGTTGAACGTCGCGATCGTCTTCCATAGCTTGCCCTGCAAATCGTACTGATCTGATGCGGTGATGAACCATCCTTCCGAATCGATATACAACACGCGCTTCGGAATCAGCACTCCGCCGCTGCCGATCTTCTGATGCCATGAGAGCGGCTTGGCGGTCGCCTCGATGACGTAGATCTGGCGCATCTCCCAATCCTCGGGGCACACGGTGCGATTGCCGTCGAACTGGCACGGCTTGGCCGGGGTGTTTTTCGCATGGACGGAGGCCAGCATCGGTTTCAGACCGAGCAGCTTGTAGTTGTAATTCTCGATCTTCGCGGAAAATCCAAAATAGGAATCGGGATCGAGATTGTTGGCGTAGGTGCTCGCGCCGCCTTTTCCGTCACTCGGGATGATCGAATCGGAAAGCTCTTCCGCACGCACGCGCCGCACCGATCTGCGTCCCGGCATATAGAACCACACGTTGTCGTCGATCGCAGGATCGACGTTGCGCTCGCGAATCAACCCGAATCCATAGATCTCCGCAGGTTCAAGAAACGGGAACGCGCCGAAGCGATAGCGGATGCCGGCGCCGGTCGCCTCCGCGTCGGTGGGAATCGGCGCGACCTCGGTACGGCCCATGCTGTTGTAGAAAGCGAAATGCCCGATGGTGAAGTGTTCGACCGGCCCGGTCGCTGTACTGTTGCCCGCATAGCTGGAAACCTCAACGTCGCGGATGTCGGCGTCATCGGTGTATTGCGGGCGGAAGCTGAAGTTCCACATCACCTTCGCCGCGACGTGCGGATCATTCGGATCGAGCAGCGGAAACGGCTGCCCCGCGACATAGTTCTGCAACTCGTCCTTGTCGTTCAGGCTGACCTGCGGCGCATACTTTTCGGTCGCCGTCTTGTACGGCGGGGGCCAATCGAGCCGCGAGCTCGGCACGATGTTCATCCGCATGCCCTGCTTGACCAGCTCATAGTTGCCGGGACTCACGAGGTCCGCGACGACCGCGGCATTGTCGGGTGTGATGACATCTCCCGGTTTGACTCCGCCGGCCATGATCGAGGAAGGAAAAGCTGCGGTGAACGCCGTCATGAACACTGCAATGATCAAGGCTGCCAGGTATTTCATCGCGGAAACCTCGCCGCGCGACATCTGTGGGAACTGCGGCGACTCTAACAACCGTGCAGCCGAATGTCAGCGGTTCGCGCGCGCCTTCGATTTGCCGGCTTTCGCGACGCGTCGAGCGACGGTCTTGCGCGCAGGCGCCGTACGGCTGGTCTTTTTCCATAGCTCGCGCGATGCGATCCGCGCGCCTTGCGCCATCGCTGTCAGCTTTGCCCATGTGATCTTCGGTTCGACTGCGGTAAATCCCGCGAAGGTCGAGAACCCGCAATCTGTTCCCGCGATAACATTCTCGCGTCCGACGACATTCGCGAATCGCACGATACGTTCCGCCACCAGCTCGGGATGCTCGATGAAATTGGTCGATGAATCGAGCACGCCAGGTATGAGCACTTTGTCGGCGGGCAGCTTGATGTCCTTCCAGACTTTCCATTCGTGCTCGTGGCGCGGATTGGAGGCCTCGAACGAAATGCCCGCAGGCTTCGCTTTCAGCACCACATCGGCAATCTCGCGCATCGCGATGTCGCGATGATGGGGTCCCTCATAATTCCCCCAGCATAGATGCAGCCGGACCGCATCGGCGGGGATGTTGGCGAGCGCGTGGTTGAGCGCTTCGATCTGCATCGCGGCATGCTTGCGAAATTCTTTAGTCGTCAGGTCGGCGAACTGGATGTGCCGGTTCATCGCGAGGTCGGGACAATCGACCTGAAGCAGAAAACCGGCGCGATGAATCGCCTCATACTCCGTGCGCATCGCGTCGGCGAGCGCGCCGAGATAAGCCTCTCGCGTCGGATAGTGCTGGTTCGCGAGGAAGACCGCGATGACGCCCGGCGACGCCGCGCTCATGAAGACCTCTTCGGCTTTCACACCAGCGGTCGCGGCCTTCAAGTTCGCGAGGTCAGTTTCCAGGTCGTGGGTGTCGCGATATCGAATCGGTCCGTTGCAGGCGGGCATTTTGAGAAGGGCGGCTGAGCTTTGCGAAAACAGCCGCGCGGCATATTCGGGAAAATCGCGGATGTCGGCCAGCATGCCGGTAAGCGGCGTCGACTCGCCCTCGAAGCCGCTCAAGCGATCCTTCACGTAGGTCGAGTAGCCGGGCTTGCTCATCTCGCCGTCGTTGATAACGTCGACGCCCGCCTCGATCTGCTTGCGGACGGTTTCTCCCACGGCATCGCGAACCGATGCGTCGAACTCCGCGCTACTCGCGAGCGTGCCGGCCTCCTTGGCGGTTATCAGCGCGAGCAGTCCGTCGGGGCGCGGCAGGCTGCCGGTATGAGTGGTGAGTATCCTTCGCGTGCTGCGCTTCATCGTGAGCCCTCCGAATTTTGAGGCAGATTAACGCGAGAACGCGGCAGCATCCAAACCGCGGCGGCGAGATCGGAAGATGAAAAAAGCCACTCCCACATTCGTGATGCGGGAGCGGCGGCTATGCGATCGGAAGGTGAAAGTTAATGGCCGTTAGGGGTGACGGCGGCGTTGGGAGCGACGATACTCACGGTCGCGCTCGGACTGGCCGGCTGATCGAGGACGATCGCGCCCTTGGCCGAATCGACGGGCGGCTGCGGTTTGAAGTTCTTCGCCAGGGCGGTGAACTTGTCCTGCAGCGGTTTGAGTCCATCGAAGATTTTCGCCAGCCTCGGCAATCCGCGTTTGGAACTCACGCGCGGGATCGAGCAACGCGGCCGCAGTGGAAAGGTTCTCATAGAAGGTCTTCTCGATGCCGTCGAATTGCTGGCGCAACTCGCGCGAGGCTTCGGCGTTCAAGGCCGCCTGGAAAGTGCGGATTCCCTCGTACGCTTTCGCCAGCCGTTCCATCTCGGCCGAGAACACTTTGATTTCCTCGAGCGTTCGCGCGGTCTGGTTGAGCACGCGTTCAAGCGGCTCGGCAATCTTCGTGATCTCCGAGACCTGGACCTCAAACTTCTTCATCGGATCGAAGATCTTGAGCGCGGCGCCGCTGAGCGCGGAAGCGGCCACGCTGGACGCGCCGATGGACGCACTATTAGACGAGCCGTTATAGGTTCCGTCCTCGCCGGAGTTCACTTTTGCGAAACGCTTTCGGATTTCTTCCAGTGATGCCATCGGTAAAATCTCCCAAAAATCTCCAATGAAATGGAAAGCAGCGGAGTAAAACCTAAGAACAGACCTTTTGCGATACCGATCGAGCGGCCTTCGAAGCAGACGAATCCAACCGGTTAGACGAATCTCCGTAAGTTGGATTCAAACTATCAAAACAAGTTGCGCCACCTTCAGTCCGACGGATTCAGGATCACCGACCCGCTGGAGGTCAGAGCGCCATTAGCCCCCGCCCCGATCGCCTCACCCGCGCATCCTGCGATATTCACACCGCATCCGGGCATCGAAATCACATTGCCGAGACTAGCGGAGACCGGCGCGACATTGACGAGTAAGCAGCCCTGGAGGTCGTCATCGGATGACGAATTCAACTTCATCGAATAGACGTCGCCCGGCATCGCAGTCACTTCGCCGACCACGCTGCGAGTTTCATTGAAACCGTAGAAACTCATCGAGCCGCGGCAGGTCGAGGATGATTTGGTGTCGGGATCGCTGAGGCATTGCACGCTAAATCCGACCTGCGTGACGGTGGGCGTGCAGCCTGGATCCGGCGTCGCACCCGGCACTGATGCGGCAAGGCTGCGCGGGCGAAAACTGGCGCTGCCGGTGCCGGAAAATGCGACTTGGGTGCGCCTCGGCAGGAGCGGATTTTTTCCCTCAATGATCTGCTGCTCTTGTTGCTGTTCGCGCTGTTCGGTCGCATCTTGCGCATGGGCGGAAGCCGCGATCGACGAGGTGAGAATCATGACCAATACGATGAGGTGGTAGTGATTTGGCATGCAGGTGCCGATGCTAGGGCTAGTCAGAGTTAAAGCAGAAATCGCATTTGCGTTCAATCTTGCATGTTTCTGCAAAGCAAAGCGGCCGGATGCGCGAGGCATTCGGCCGCTTGATCAGATCCGTCGCCCCGTCGGACTAGGGATGGTGCTCCAGGTGTTCCTCGTGATGCTCCATCCGCTCCTCGTGATGCTCCATCTGTACTTCGTGATGCTCCATTGCCGCTTCATGATGCTCGATCGCTGCGTCGTGATGCTCTATCGCGGCTTCGCGATGCACTGCACCCCAGTCCGGATGATGCGCGGCGACCCACTCGGGATGATTGGCGGCCCACCATCCGCGATCGTGCCATTCGTGATGCTCGTCCCAGTCGCCATACTGACGCCATTCGGGATGGGCCTGAATCCATTCGGGATGATTGACATAGATCCAGTTGGGATCGTTGGTTCGCCACCATTCGGTACTGCGCCACATATGATGCTCGTCGTAGGCGCCCATCATTGCGACTTGACGATGAACACGAGGATGTTCCTGCAGCCATTGCGCGAATTCGGGATGGTTTCTCAGGTAGATAGGATTATCCATCAGGCCCGGGTCAGCCTCGAGCCGTGGATCCCTGGACATCCAGCGATGTAATTCCGCTTCTGCGCCAGGCGCCGGCATCTGCGCCGCAGCCGGCAGCACGAACATCGCGCTCAGCGCCATCCCCATTGCATAACCAAAAAGAATTTTCAGCCTCATCCACTTACCTCCTTCGGTAAGGGGCTTAACACCCATGCCCCATTGGTAGGTACGACTCTAGCGGGTTTTTGTTGGGCGAGCATCTAGTGCACTCGGAGCCTCGAATCGCTTGTGCGCGCGGGCGATGCATCGCTATTAAACCTTCAGAGGTTTCCTGCGATGTCCAAAGCTGCTGCCGCCGGTCTTTCGCCGGCTCGACTCGAAGTTCTCGATCGTTTCATCCAAAGCCGCTACATCGATACCGGCAAAATTCCCGGCGCGCTGATCGTATCGCGCGACGCGGCGAGGTCGCGCACTTCAGCGCTTTGGGCATGGCCGATGTCGAGCGCAAAAAGCCGGTCCGCGAGGACACCATCTTTCGCCTCTACTCGATGACCAAGCCGCTCACCAGCGTGGCCTTCATGATGCTGGTCGAGCAGGGCCTCGTCGCGCTCGACGCGCCGGTGCATAGCGTGATTCCCGAGTGGAAGGACCTCGGCGTCTATCAGGGCGGCTTTATGGAGACCTATCGCACGGTGCCGCCCGCGCGCCCGATGCTGATGATCGATCTGCTGCGCCACACCTCGGGGCTGACCTACGGTTTCCAACAGATGAGCAACGTCGATGCGGCGTATCGCAAGCTGAAGGTTGGCGAGCGGACCGCGGGCGCGACGCTCGATGACATGATCGCGCAGATGGCGACCCTGCCTCTTGAGTTTTCGCCGGGCACGGCGTGGAACTATTCGCATTCGACCGATGTGCTCGGATATCTGGTCGGCAAAATTTCTGGAATCCCGTTCGATCAGTTTTTGCGCAAGAACATTTTCGAGCCATTGCAGATGGTCGATGCTGGCTTTCACGTTCCCGAAGCAAAGCAATCGCGCTTCGCCGCGTGCTATGCGTACACGCCGAAAAATCCGATGCTGCTGTTCGATGATCCCGCGAAGAGCGCGTACCTCCAGCCACCGACGATGATTTCTGGCGGCGGCGGTGCAGTTGGCACCGCGTCGGACTATCTGCGCTTCTGCAAGATGCTGCTCAATGGCGGCACGCTCGACGGCGTCCAGATTTTGAGTCCCAAGACCATCGCACTGATGACGCTGAATCATCTGCCCGATGGCAAGGATCTGCCGGCGCTATCGCGCTCGCTCTTCAGCGAGGTGACCTACAATGGCGTCGGCTTCGGGCTGGGCTTCGCGGTGACGATGGATACCGCGCGCACGATGCTACCCGGCAGCATCGGCGACTATTCGTGGGGCGGCGCGGCATCGACGTATTTCTGGATCGATCCGAAGGAAGAGCTGATCACGGTTTTCATGACGCAGCTGATGCCGTCGTCGACCTACACCATCCGCCGCGAACTGCGCACGTTGGTGTACTCTGCCTTCACCGAGGCCAATCGCTAATCGAATTCGAGCGGCGTGTGAGTGAAGCTGCCACTCCCGCCTCCCTGAATCAACGCAACCTAATTGCTCTCTGTTTTCGTGCTAGAGTTTGTCCGGAGGTTTTCTTGTGAATGACGATTATCTTTCCGATCTGACCCTTGATCTTCTCGGCGGTCTGGAAGCGTTGAAGGGAAAACTAAGAAGATCCGAGGCCCTATGCGACCGGATCAACGCAGATGCCGCCTTGAGCGATGCCGTGAAGGCTTCCGCCTCGGTCATAGGCGCGCTGAACAGCCTTAGCGGCATTGAGGACCCAGAAGAGCCCTTGCTGAAAAATCTGCTACCGGCGGCCAAGCGTCTCGCTAGAGTGCAAGCACAAGTAGACGCCATCCCGCATTTACAGCAGGCTGTTCGGGTGCTTGAGCAATTGAAGGCCGAAGCCGAGAAGTCGCCCGAGATTCAGGCGACTCGCGAGGCAAGGAAGAAAAGGCAACTCCAAGGTTGGAACGAGATCAAGTAAGAGGAGCGGGCTGATACCTGACGGGGTGGGACTCTGACCGTGGAGGGTATAATCTTACGCGAGCTTTCCTTGTGACGGTGTATCGAATAAAAAGCCGGGGATGCGGCTTCCAGGAAGAGGACCTGTTGAATTCAAAACGGTGATGAAGGCGGGGTTCGCCGCGCTCGCAGCAATCGCCTGCACGTTTGCCCCTACGCCGGCGGGAGCTGCAAGAAGACACTCGGTGCGCCGACCTCGCAACATTGATCGAGACCGTCGCCGAAGCGCGCGACGACGGAATGTCGAAGCGCGAATACCAGCAGGGCGTCAACCTCGGTCTAAACTCAGCAATGAGCGGTTCCCAACTTAGCTTCGAGCAACGTGGGGTCACGCGAGATCAGATGGATGCGCTTATTGACCAAGTTTGGAGAAAGCGTAGCAAATCGCCTGAACAGTTGTCGAAGCAGGCCAACACTTGGTGTGAAAAGTGGGGCTTTGATCCGTCCGATCCGTTCGGCGACCAGGTTCGAGCGATTAGGAAGGCAGAGGGATTACCGCCGGAACCATGATAGAGAGGAGTGCCTTCTCAATCGCTGTGTAATTCAATCCGCGCCCCGGGTGTTTCGGCCTTCACCGAGGCCAATCGCTAATCGAACTCGAGCGGCGGCAGCGTGCAGGGTAGCGAGTACTGATAGACGTGACCGTTCCAGTCGAAGGTTCCAACCGGCTCGCCGAAGCTTCGATTGAACTTGATGAGCTGGTCGTCGTCTTCAGACGCACCCATATAGGCGGGCGCGTAGGCAAGATAGATGAGTTTGTCTTTCGCCAGCGCCGCGGACAGCGGAGGCGTGAAGTTCATCTGCAGAAAATTCTGGGCCGGTCGCCATCCGTCGGACGCCGTGTCGTGATCGATAACCGGCGTCCATCGAATGTCGGTCGCGGTGAAAGCGACGCGCATCTCGCGATAGTCCGGCGATCCGGTCGGGTCGTCGCGCAACTCGATCACGCCCGGCGTGTTGCCCTTGGAGCCTTGCGATGCGCCTGCAATGTTGGACGCGGCGCTAACCGTGGTTTGCAGCGCGAGGGGGGCGTACTGTAGCGCCGCCATCCAGCATCCGGCAAGGCTAACTGCGAACGCGGCCGCCATCGGGACGATGACGAGCCGGGACAAACTTCCCCACATGGCGCGTAATCTAGCATCGGGCAACATCTGATAGTAGCCAAGACATACTGAATGTAGGATAAACCTTCAGACTGAGGTTGCCGACGGGGCCGGCGCGCTAGTTGCGGGGGCCTGCGGTGAAACCGGTACGAACCGGCCCGGGCGCATCGAGGTTCAGAAAAAGCTGCTTCCTTCAGACAGCTATCGATATGCGGTGCCCTCATCGGGCGCCGTCGTCGTTTGGAGGAAGAATCGCAACCACCAAAAATGACAAAACAAAGCCACTAAGTGCCCGAAATATAAAGAGATTCGTTTTTCCTTCGCCATGCGTGGCGACGTGGCAACGGACACGCGTAGCAGCACGGAACAGTATCGCGCGGTCCTGATGGAAAAATTTTCCCGGATGGCCCATGCTTGACGCGATCGCGTCACGAAAAAGATCGATGAGGAGACGTGCCATGCGTCCGATAGTCGGCGAATTCAATTTCACCACGCCTCGAAAGCGTCCTTTACGGCCCGGGAAAATCGCGATGCTGGGCGCGAGTTGGCGAAGCGCAATGCCAAACGCGCGGTCATCGTCACCTCCAAGACGCTCGGCCGATCGAAACTGCTCGACAAAGTGAAGGACGCGGGCAGGGTCTGCGATCGCGGGCGTATTCGCGGAAACGTCGCAGCATGTGCCCTCGAAAACGGTCGAGGCGCTGGTGGCGGAAGCGCGACGGCTCAAGGCGGATTCGTTCATGAGCTTCGGCGGCGGCACTGCCCAACGATACGGCGAAGGGCGCCGCAAATGTGATGCTGGGCGGCAAGCTTCCGACCGGGATCGATCTCTTCGCGACTCCGGCTCCGGCCAATCCTTCCATCGATTTTCCCGAAATCGCGATTCCGACCACGCTCTCGGCCGGCGAGTTCACTCCGTTCGCCGGGATGACGCAGGAAGAGACGCGCGAGAAGGGCGGCGTCGGCGAGCCGCGTCTGCAGGCGAAGGCGGTTATCCTCGATCCGGAAGTGACGCTGGAAACTCCCGCGTGGCTATGGGCCGGCAGCGGGATGCGCGCGCTCGACCATGCGGTTGAAAGCGCCTATTCGAATCGGCATACGCCGATAAGCGATGCGCTCGCAGCGCGCGCCATCAAACTGCTCAACGATCATCTCAAGCCCTCGCTGCAAACCACCGGCGAGGAGGAACTCTATCATCGCGGGCAATGTCAGCTCGCGGCCTGGATGTCGATCTTCGGCGCGCTCAATACTCGCTTCGGCATCTCGCACGCCTTGGCCATCAGATCGGACCGACCTGGGATGTGCCGCACGGATTCACCTCGTGCATCACGCTGCCGCATGCGATGCGCTTCATGGCGGAAATCTCGCCGGAGGATTCGGGCCCATCGCGGAAGGATTCGGCATCCGTTTCGATGAGAACAATCCGCGCCTTGGCGCGCACGAATGCGCCGATCGCGTCGCGCAGTTCATTCATCAGTTCGAAGTTCCCAGCCGCCTGCGCAACGTCGAGGTGCCGCGCACCGAACTATCGCGCATCGCCAAAACAGTGCTGCATGAGGTGAGCAGATCACATACAGTCGACCGCGAGATCACGCTCGACGACCTTAATCGAATTATCGAGGCTGCATACTGACATTTCATTTTGAAATACCCGAGGCCTGAACTCCTGATGCATCGCCACGCCTCCACCTGCCGCGCCTTCACCAAAAAATCGTCGCATTGCTCATAATCGCCGCATCGCTCGCGCTGGGGTCCGGATGCGGCTTCGTCTATCCTCCACCCGCGATTCCGGACGTTGTCCAGAAGGAAATCTTCCATACCGGCGAGCCGATCGCGCTGTTGACCTTCGCGCCCGGCCGTATGAGCGGCAGGATCATCGGCGAGTTGCACGGCTGGCCGTTTCCGCATCTGGAAGCCAGCGAGGGAATTTCCACCGGAACCTTCACTTATGTCGGCCAATTCAATGTAATCTCGAAGTCCGATGACGACGGGATGCCGGCCGGAGCCGAGGGTACGCGCAAGGTTTACTTCCACGAGACTCCGCCGCAATTGACCTTCGCTGATCCACGCGGCTACGCCACTGGGCAGGAGGCCGCGGTCGATTTGATGTCACTCTCGTTCTCGTTCAAGGACAACCATCGCGTGGTCGGCGTGCGGATGATTTCGCAGCAAAAGAGCGCAAGACCATTCACATACAAAGGAAGACAAATTGAGCCGCCCAAAGACCGAGACACTGCCGATGCGTTAGAAGGAGACTATTCAGCCGATTTCGGTGGCTACGTTCTTCATAGTCTGAACGAATAGCCGCACCCGCCGCAGCGTCTTGTATTAAGGAAGCGAAATCGAGGGGAGGCCTTTTTTTCGAATTTGCTTGTTATCTAGAGTTACTTGAGAGATAACATAAGAGAACATGGCTCTATTGCCCCAGCCGCGTCCGACTTGGCATCACAGTTCTGAACGAATGCTCAGAATGTTGCCGGTTCCGATCAAAGGCTTGATATGACTTGCGAACAGACATCAATCGAGACGGCCAAATTGCTCATCGTCGAAGATGACGACGGAGCGCGCGTCGCACTCGGTGATATCTTCGATTACGAGGGCTATCCGGTCGCCTTATGCTCCAACGGCCAGGAGGCGCTCGACTATCTTCGGAGCCGGCCGTTGCCTGCGCTAATCATCCTCGACCTCCAGATGCCTGTGATGAATGGATGGCAGTTCTGCCGCGAGCGCAGGAAAGACGCTGCCATCGCGTCAGTCCCGGTAGTGGTGATCACCGCGTTTCAATTCCCCGGCAATCTCGATGTTGATGCGGTGATGCATAAACCGATCGACATCGAGCGGCTGCTCAGCACCGTCCGCCATTACTGCTAGCCCTGACCGCTAGCCCCGTCGAGAAATCCTACTATCCGTTTAGTTGATGAGTGCGGCGGAATTCGCTCGCGACCTCCGACATCGTCACGAAGTGGACCCCCGGCTGACTGCGGATGTGCTCGACCAGCTTCTCGAGCATCAGCAGCCGATGGCCTCGCCCGATCACCTGGGGATGCATCGTGAGCGTGTACACGCCTTCGCCAATGCGATCGTAAAGATAATCGAAATCGCCTTTCCAGATTTCGTAGACTGCCGATGGCGAGGACAATCCCTGCTGGATACTGCCGCGGATGGTGACGTACTCAAATGCCGGGAAATCATCGAGTCCCCAGGTGAAGGGAATCTCGACCACGTCGACCGGCTTGCCGAATTCATACGGCGCGTCGGCCGGCGCCTTGTCGCCGACTCGCATGTAGTGCGGCGTGAAATCATCGCCCATCAGGCTCGAGTCGTAGAGAAATCCATGCTTGAGCAGCAGGTTGACCATGTTGAAGCTGAGTCCCGCACCCGGCGAGCGAAAACCGAGCGGACGCTTGCCTGTCATCCGCTGGAGAACTTCGTTGCCGCGAATCAGGATGCGCTCCTCGTCCTCGGGGCTCTTGGGATGCGAATGGAAATAGCCATGATTGCCGATTTCGTGACCGTCGCTCGCGATCTGCCGCGCAATCTCCGGATAGGTCTCCGCGGAATGGCCGGGCACAAACCAGGTCGAGGGGATTTTCCATTCGCGCAGCAGCGCGAGCAGACGCAACGCGCCGACGCGGCCGAACTCGCCGCGTGAGATTGCGCTCAGCGAGCTGGCGTGAAAACCGCCGAGCCACAATGAGATCGCATCGAAGTCAAAGGTGAGGCACGCGGCAATTCTTTTCGCCATGGTCGTCGCTCCACTTCCCTCCGTCGCATTTTTTCGACCGCGAGCGCAAGCGCAACGTCGGCGAGATCAAGCGGCCTTGGGCTGCTCGAGTTGCGACGTGCAATGCGGGCATCGGGTCGCGCCGCTCGGAATCGATGACAGACAAAAGGGGCAATCCCTGGTCGTCGGCACCGCGGCAGGAGCGGGCTTCTGCAGCCGGTCCGCCATCGTCTGATACCACTGCACGATCATGAACATCGCGAACGCGACGATGATGAAATCCAGCACCGTGTTGATGAACGATCCGTAGTTGAACGTCGCCGCGCCGGCTTTTTTCGCGGCGTCGAGGGAGGCGTAGGTCTTTCCATCCAATGGGATGAAGAGGCTGTTGAAATCGACCCTGCCGAGCAGCAATCCGATCGGCGGCATGATGAGGTCGTTGACCAGCGAGGTTGCGATTTTGCCGAACGCGCCGCCGATCACGATGCCGACTGCCATATCGACAACGTTTCCTTTGACCGCAAATTCCCGAAATTTCTTGAGTTGTGCGTCGAACATAGGGTTCCTCTTGTTTTGAGCTTTGAACGGTTGGAATCTGCGCCGAAATCCTAATCATCCGGCTCCCCGAAATGAAACGCCGTCGCCTGTACGAAATGGCCATCTTCGACTATTTTGGATGGTCGTGCGCAGGACGCCCCGCGCAACATCATCGGGAGACTAACGCAAATGCCATACGCCGAAGGCCGCACCTTCAACGACGCCGATAGCCATGTGATGGAGACCCGCGACTGGATGACGCGCTATGCCGATCCGGGCATCCGGGAGCGCCTTGCGCCGCTGGACCTCACTTCGGGCGGCGTTGCGTATCAGGTGGAGCAGGCCATCACCGCCGCCGAGAAGCGCAAGAAGGATCGCGCGGCGGTCGAAGAGGCCGAGGCCAACCTGATGCTCTACAAAGGATGGAAGGCGCTCGGCGCATTCGATCCTGCCGAGCGCACGCAGGCGCTCGACCTGCTCGGCTTCAATCGGCAACTCGTCTTCACTACCTTCGCGCTGTCGCATTTCTGGGGCATTTTCAAACGCGGCGAAGACGATCCGAATGTCGTTTACGGCGGGGCGCGGGCGCACAACCGCGCGATCGCGGAATTCTGCGCCGGCGACAAGCGCCTGATGGCGGTTGGCTTCGTTCCGCTCGACGACGCGGACCTTGCGGCGCGCGAAGTCGACGAGGCGATCAAGCTTGGATGCTCCGCGATCCATATTCCGTCGATACCCCCGCACAAAATTTCGCCTACCCATCCGCAGTATGATGGCGTCTGGGCACGCCTGCAGGATGCCGACGTTCCCTTCATGCTGCATGTTGGCGGCGGTGGTATGCCGTTCCCGAAAGCATTTTTCAAAAACGATCGGCCGGTGACCGATTTCCTCGGCGGCGGCGAAAATTTCCATTCCAAGGATTTTATGGTCGGGCACTACGGGCCCGAGACGTTCCTCTCCGCAATGGTGCTTGACGGTATCTTCGAAAAATTCCCAGGCTTGCGCGGCGGATGTATCGAGCAGGGCGCGATGTGGATCGTGCCGTGGCTGAAGCGCCTCGACATCTCGCAGGAAACTTTCGTGCGTACCGAGCCTGCGCTGCGCCTGCCGATGAAGGCGTCGGACTACGTTCGCCGTCAGCTCAAGTTCACCCCGTATCCGCATGAGCCGGTGGGATGGATCATCGAGCAGGCTGGCCCCGAGCTGTGCCTGTTTTCGTCCGACTATCCGCACATCGAGGGTGGCCGCAATCCGCTGAAACGCTTTGAAAGTTCGACATTAGGCATCGATGAGGCCGCGAAGCATCGCTTCTATACCAGCAACTTCGTCGAGATGATGGGCGCGCGCGCAGAATAGATCAGGATGCCTCGCCAGTGGTGGCAGGACGCGGTCTTTTATCAGATCTATCCGCGCAGTTTTGCGGATGCGAACGGCGACGGCATTGGCGACCTCGACGGCATCACCGCGCATCTCGATTATCTGAATGATCCGACTGCAGCGTCGCTTGGCATCGATGCGATTTGGTTGAGTCCCATCAATCCATCTCCGTTGAAGGATTGGGGCTACAACGTCAGCGACTACTGCGACGTGCATCCGGATCTGGGCACGCTCACTAGCTTCGACCGGATGGTTGCGGAGGCGCATCGGCGCCACATCCGCATCGTGCTCGATCTGGTGCCGATCATACCTCGGATCAGCATCGATGGTTCATCGAGTCGCGATCGTCGCGCAGCAATCCGAAACGCGATTGGTACATCTGGCGTCGTGGGCGAAATGGCGGAGCCGCCGAACAATTGGAAGAGTACTTTCGGCGGATCGGCATGGGAGTCGATGCTGCGAGCGGCGAATGCTACATGCATTCGTTTTTGCGCGAACAACCCGACCTCAACTTCCGCAATCCGGAAGTCGTTGCGGCGATGCACGACATGATTCGATTCTGGCTCGATCGCGGCGTCGACGGATTCCGGGTCGATGTGATCGCGCAAATGATCAAGGACGCGGAGTTTCGCGACAATCCCGAAGTCCCTGCGGGACAGCAGCTATCGCAGCTCGAACGGCTCGCCTACGAGCAGAGCTACGGCTCCGACCAGCCCGAGGTGCACGACATCATTCGCGGCTTCCGGCGCGTGCTCGACAGCTGCGGCGATCGCATGATGGTCGGCGAAGTATGGCCGCGCGAGCAGCGCTCGCTCGCCGACTATCTGCGTCCCGACGAGTTGCAGCAGGCGTTCAACTTCCGATTTCTGTTTTCGCCGTGGAGCGCGAACGCGTTTCGCTCGCGTATCGAGGAAGTCGAGTCGCTGCTCGGCGCAGACGCATGGCCGACCTACACGCTTTCGAATCACGACTTCCCGCGGCACCTCACACGTTACGGCGCGCTCGATACCGAAGCTCGCGCGCGAATGGCCGCGGTGCTGCTGCTCACGATGCGCGGCACGCCGTTCATCTATTACGGCGAGGAAATCGGGATGCCGAATGTCGAGATTCCCGCGCGGCGCGGAAACGGGATCCGATCGGGCGCGACGGATGCCGCACGCCGATGCAATGGAATGCCTCGCGCAACGGCGCCTTCACACCGCATCGGAGGCCTGGCTTCCGCTCGGCGATTGCGCCGCGATCAACGTCGCGAAGCAGCGTGGCGACACATCCTCGATGCTATCGCTCTATCGGCGGATGATTCATTTGCGCAAGACCAGTCGCGCGCTATCTGAAGGGTCGTATCTCAGCGAACCGAATGCGCCGGAAGATTGCCTCGTGTTTCATCGTGAGACGGGGAATCAGCATGTGATGGTGGCGCTGAACTTCGCCGATACGCCGCGGCGCATCGAAGTGCCTCGTGCCTCGGTTCTCTTGAGCAGCGATCGCAGCCGGCACGAGCGCCAGTTGAGTGGGAGCATCGATCTTGCGCCGAACGAGGGAGTCGTCCTTGAAGTAAGCGGATCAGGATAGCGGTCCGTCCCACAATTCGATTCCATCGATGCGCATCATCCGCCTTTCGCGGCTCTAAAAATCCGCGCCGGCCTCGCTGCGGGCGCGGTTTCTTAGCGAGCTTCAGCACCGGCAGCGGGCCAAAGTTGGTCTGCGGCTCGTAGATCAGCTCGCCGCGTTTTTCCATTTCGCGCATCCGCGCTTCGACCGGATCGATCGGCTTTCCGCGCGGCGCGCTTTTCTTGCGGGGGGGTTGTTGCGGTCTTCTTCATGACCGGATTACAGCACTCATTTCGAGTCCGGGGAATCGCCCCTTTGCTCGCCATTGCGCGAGGTGCGAGGGCTACCCTAAATTTCCTTCATGCATAAGCCGCGCTCTTTTGATTGTTCTCGCGATCGCCGATCACCTTCATGACGAATCAATCTCCGGCACCTTTTCGCCAACGGCGTTCGGCGGCCATTTCAACCCGACTATGTCGAACCAAAATGGCCGCGCGACCGCGTCGTCGATATCAAGCATATCAAGTTGCAGGTTGCGCTCGATTTCAAAGCGCGTCGAATCGCCGGCACGCCACGCATACACTCGCTGCGATCCTCGATGGCCTCACACAACTAAATTCGATGCTGCCGAAATGGATGTTAGCGCGGTCCGCGTGGGTGGCGAGGCGCATTCGTTCGATCATAGCGATGACAAATTGCGCATTCGTCTCGAGCGCGCGCTGAAGGCCGGTGATGA
>CAWBJR010000012.1:0-343228 GCA_963789085.1 uncultured delta proteobacterium
CGTGAAAATTCGGGCGCCCTTAACAAAAATTCTTGACCTAACTTCGGACGCGGCGTAACTGAACTAACTAACGCGCCGAGAACGTGAATTTGCGCTTTGAGCGCATCTCGGCCTTTTCACGCACTGAATAGTGCGGACGAGTTCAGGAGTCCTCCGATGCGTCCGTCGATTTGGCGGAGATTCGGAATTCGGCAAGCAATTCCCGTCGCGCTTGTCGGCCTCTTACTACCAATCACCGCGATCGATTCATCAGCTCAACAGGACCTCGGCGCCAATATCTTCCAGGCGCCGCAGGTGGTCCACTTCGCCGCGCCGGTGCCGATTCAGGCCACCGCACCTCAAGTCGATTCCGCGACGCTGATTCGCATTCCTGTCACCGTGCTCGATGATTCCGGGCGATGCGTCGATTCGCTCAGCGCGCGCGATTTTTCGCTCAGCGTTGATGGTGCAGAAAGTCCGATAGCCTGGTTCCGCGCCGATCGCGCGACCAGCGCCGCGCTCGGCGTGTTGGTCGATGTTTCGCAGAGCATGGGGTTCAGGTCATGGCACGGCGGCTTCGGGTCGAAGGTGCCGTTCATTCGAAACGCGATCGAAAGCGTGATCGATAGTCTCGAGGCGCACGACGAGGTATTCATCGCGGCATTCGCGCGCCGCTTCCATATGATTGACGACTTCACCACCGATCATGATGCCCTTCATGAGCGGCTCTCGATGCTGCAAGTGACGGATGAACTCGATGATTTCGATGGGAGCGGCATCTATGAGAGCCTGATGAAAGGAATCACAGTCTTGACCCATGCCCCCAAGGCCTGCGATCGGCGCGCGTTGCTGGTTTTCACCGATGGCGGCGATACGAGCAGGCATGGCGCAGACGACGTAATAGCGCGAGCCCAGTTCGCCGGCGTCACCATCTTCAACGTCATCGTGCAGGGCTATTCACATGAGGTGGATGCGCTTTCCATCCGCGATGGTATGGGCAGGATAGCGGCCGAGACCGGCGGTCTGACATTTATCGTCAATGGCAAAGATGAAAGCGTACCGATGTCGACGGCGATTGCGGAAATCGTGTCCGAACTGGACAACCAATACGTCCTGGGATTTTCGCCCTCGCCGTGGTCGTCAGGCGCTCTGCCGGTCGAGCTGATGCTGCCTCATCATCCGGGCATGCGCGTGCGAGCGCCAAGCGTGGTGCGCTTCCGACCCGAGAAATTCGGTGGCGATACATCGGCGCCGCTGGCGGCAATGGTTCCCGAGTGAGGATATCGATCGCGATCTAGTGCGCGTTTACCGGATATCGAAATAGCGGCATGAAATCCGTCACGCCCGGATCGAGGCCGAACTGCTTCAGGATCGCGGTGACTTGGCCGCGATGATGCGTCTGGTGATTGAAGAAATGCGTGACCGTGACCCATAGCGGAACGTCCCACTCGCCGCCGTCTGACATCGAATGGTAGCGCATCGTGCTCTGCAGCCATTCGGCGCTTATCTTCTCGGTCCAGTCTTCGATCATTTCATCGGTCGCCGCGCGCTCTCGCCGCAGCGTCTCGAAGTCGGCATATAACTGCTGATCGAGTGATTTGACGGCGATCGGCTGTCGATCCTCATCCAAAGAAATCGTCCTCGCAGGTCCGATGAAGCGGCCGAGCTGCACGCGATCGGTGAGCAGCAGATGCCCGAGCGTGCCGTGAATGGAGCCGAAGAACGCGCCGACATCGCGCTTGCGTTGCTCATCGGAAAGCTGCCCCGCCAGATTGTAGAGATTCTTGTTCATCCAGGAGTTGTAGCGGGCAAACGCCTGATAGTTGGTAGGAAGATCCATGAAGGTGAACGCTAGCACGAGGGCAAAAGTCAGGCATCGAGGCTTGAACATAGAGAATCACGCCAGTTGTGCTATCCTTAAAACCACGGCGCTCCGCGAGGGCGCCGTCGCCATTTAGAGCGTCGCGTGAAATATGAAATGCGCAAAAACAAACCCATTAAGTGCCCAGATTTCAAGGAGTTTTTGCGTTTACGGGTTGGTCTCGCGCTACGGGCGGGAAGGAATTTGGGGCGCTTCGGGCAGCGCTGAAATTGAGAGAAACCAGCTCTTGACATAGCAGATTGCAATATTATAATTGCGATTAGCGATAGCAGTGATGCCATGAAACTCGGCGAGAAACTTCGCTACTTGCGCCTTATGGAAGGCACTCTGCGCGGCCTCGGTCGCGCGATGAGCCAGCAGGAACTGGCCGGAGCGCTCAAGCGGGAACTCGGCCGCGGGCTCAGCCAGTCGTATCTGTCGCAAATCGAAAGCGGCGCGCGCCCGCATCTCACCAATTCTTCGCGCCTGATGCTGGCGCGATTCTTCAAAGTTCATCCCGGGTACCTGGTGGACGATCCCGAGGGATACCATCCGGAACTCACCAGCGATTTGCGCGCGATGCAGGATCAGCTCGACCTATGGCTAATCAATGGCGCGGAGCAGTTTGGTCGCGACCCGCGCCTTAGTCACGCGCTGTTGCAGATCGCGAAGCATCCTGACCCGCGCAAATGCCTGAAGCTGCTCGGCGCGATCCTGGACGCGCCGGAATTGGTCGAGCGCCTGGCAGAGGTGCTGAAGCCCGAGCTCGATGGATCGCTGGATCGCGATGGTGTCGGCAGCCGGATGGCAAAGGTACGACTATGACGTGGTCAACGTTTTATCTGGCGTGTTTTCTCATCGGAGTGTCGCTGAGTTTTTTGTCCTTCGTGGGCGGCACATTCCGCCTGCCGCATCTTCATCTGCATCTGCCGCATGGCCACGTAGGTTTTCATAATGTCGGCGGTGTCGCGCATGGAGGCGCCAACCAGGGCGCGGAATTTCCCTTCTTCAACTATGCGACGTTGACCGCGTTTCTCGCATGGTTCGGTGGAATGGGCTTTCTGCTGACGACCTACTCCACCTTGATGGTTGCGGTGGTCATGACGATCGCGATCGCGGCCGGCCTCGTCGGTTCAGCGATCATTTTTCTTTTCGTCGTGAAGTTGCTGCTCCGCCACGATCATCCGCTCGATCCCGCCGACTATGATCGCGTCGGCGTGTTGGCCCGTATCAGCAGTCCCATCCGACCGGGCGGCACTGGAGAAATCATTTTCTCGCAGGGCGGCACGAGGCAGACCTGCGGCGCCCGCAGCGATGGCGGCGAGGCGCTGCCCCGCGGCACCGAAGTGATCGTAACTCGTTACGAACGCGGGCTCGCATACGTGCGGCGATGGGATGAGATGGCGAGCGCGAAAGGAATCAGCGCATCCGGAATTCGGACCGAATGAAACTTTAATCGAGGGGACTCAGAAACACATGTTGAACATACCGCCTACCGCATTGATTATCGCCGGAACCGCAGTCGCTGCGACGTTGCTGCTGATGGCCGTGTTCGCGCGGCTCTACAACAAGGCCGGTCCGCATGAGGCGCTGGTGGTGTACGGGTTCCGCGGCACGCGCGTGGTCAAGGGCCACGGCACCATCATCATTCCGATGATTGAAAGCTGTCGCGGGTTGTCGCTCGAGCTAATGTCGTTCGACGTCGCGCCACAGCAGGACCTCTACACCCGGCAGGGCGTCGCGGTTACGGTCGAAGCGGTCGCGCAGATCAAGGTCAAATCCGATCCGGAATCGATCCTCACCGCCTCCGAGCAATTCCTGACCAAGCCCGCGGAAGATCGCGAAGCGCTGATTCGGCTGGTGATGGAAGGCCATCTGCGCGGCATCATCGGACAGCTCACCGTCGAAGAGATCGTGAAACAGCCCGAGATGGTCGCCGATCGGATGCGCTCAACCTGCGCCGACGACATTAACAAAATGGGCCTCGAGGTCATCTCGTTCACCATCAAGGAGGTCCGCGACAAGAACGAATACATCACCAACATGGGACGGCCCGATATCGCGCGCATCAAGCGCGACGCCGATGTCGCGGCGGCCGAGACCGAGCGCGATACCGCGATCAAGCGCGCGGTCGCGCTGCGCGAATCGGCCATCGCCAAAGCGCAGGCCGACCAGGAGCGGGTCGCGGCCGAGACCGCCTCGTTGGCTCGCCAGGCGGAGGCGCAACGCGACCTCGAAGTGAAGAAGGCGACTTACAACGAGTTGGTCAAGCGTCAGCAGGCGCAAGCCGACAAGGCCTACGAGATTCAGACCAACGTAATGCAGCAGCAGGTCATCGTCGAATCGGTCAAAGTGGAGCAGGTCGAAAAAGAGCAGCAGATCAAGGTGCAGGAAGCGGAAATCCTGCGGCGCGAGAAGGAACTCATCGCCACCGTGCTGAAGCAGGCCGATGTTGAGCGCCAGCGCATCCAAACCCTCGCCGAAGCGGAACGATCGCGAACCATGATCGAGGCGGAGGGCCGCGCCAGCGCGATTCGCGCGCAGGGTGAGGCGGAAGCTGAAATCATTTTCAAGAAGGGCGAGGCGGAAGCGAAAGCGATGAACGTCAAGGCCGAGGCATACCAGGAGTACAACCAGGCCGCGGTTGCGGACAAACTAATCACCGGACTTCCGGAAATCGTAAAGGCATTCGCCAGCCCGCTTAGCAAAGTGGATCGCATCACGGTGGTTTCGACCGGCGATGGCAATTCCACCGGCATGCATAAGATTACCGGCGATATCGCACAGATGGCGGCGCAGGTCCCCGCATTATTCGAAGCGCTGTCGGGTATGCAGATGTCGGAGGTGCTCGGGAAGATCAGGACCATCGGTGACAGGACCACATCGTCCAATGATCATGTGGCAGCCGACGAAAACGGCACGCCCGGCGGCAACAAGAAGAACTGAGGCGCGCAAGGAGTTTTATCATGGCACTACTGGATCGCGTGGCAACGCTCGTAAAGGCCAATCTGAACGAATTACTCGACCGGGCTGAGAATCCCGAGACGATGCTCAAGCAGGTCATCCTCGATATGGAAAACCAGTTCATGCAGGTGAAGACGCAGGTGGCGATGGCGCTCGCCGATCTGCACCTACTGGAGAAAAAGCAGCGCGAAAATTCGGCCAAGCATGCGGACTGGATGCGCAAGGCGGAGCTGGCCGTCGATAAACAGGATGATCAGCTCGCGCGCGCCGCGCTCGAGCGCGCGATGAGCTTTCAGCAGCTCGCGGAAAATTTCGATCATCAGATCGCCAATCAGGAAGCGCAGGTGGAATCGCTTAAGTCCGCCCTCAAGAAGCTGGAAATGAAGCTATCCGAAGCGCGGGCCCGGGCAGACCTGCTCATCGTGCAGCTTCGACGCTCGCGCGCGGTTCATCGCGCCGCCGACACCCAGAACGAATCCGACGGCGGCGAGCATACTTTCGATCGGATGCGCTCCAAGGTGAATCGCGAGGAAGCAATGGGTGAGGCGAAGAGCGAGTTGATGGCCGACGATCTGGATGCGCGACTACATTCGCTGGAGCGCGAGCAGAAGGTGGATGCGCTGCTGCAGGAACTTAAGGCGCGCAAGGGCATCGCGCCGTCAAGTCAGAGCTGAGCTGTTTCCTTCGCGCACGGCGAGCGCGAGGAAGACCATCAGTACGGTGACGGCGAGCGCGAACTCCATGCTCGCGCGAGGAGTTGCGACCGCCATCGCGCGGCCCATCAGCCACGGGACGAACATGCCGCCGAATGCGCCGCCCCCTACGATGATCGAAGTCACGCGTCCTACTTGCGAAGGGAATCGATCGGCACCCACCGCGACCATGTTTGGAAATATCGGGCCGTAGCCGAATCCGATCAGGAAGACCATCGCGGCGGCGACGATGGGCCATCGCGGGACGGCAATCAGTCCGAACAGGGCGAGCGCGGAAATCGATGATCCCAGGATGGTCAATTCACGCGCGCCAATTCGATGCGCGATGCGTCCGCCCGTAACACGTCCGGCAATCAGCCCAAGCCAATAGAGCGATACGCCCGATGATGCGATCGTCGCGCCTGCCGCGGCCGCGGTGCGCAGATACAGGAAGAGCCACGCGCCGACGCCGGTCTCGCCGCCGACGTAGAGAAACAGCACGCCCGCAATAATCCATATGATCGGGCGCGCGAGCAGATGCATGAGGCCCGCGTCGGAAACCTCCGGCACCTTAACCTCGATCGCGGGAGTGATGATCAGCGCAAGCGCGACCGCCGCGCATGCCACCGCGCCGCCTGCGAAGATCCATCGATAAGAGACCTGCCACGCGAGCGCCCGTCCGACGATGAGCGGTCCCATCAGTGCGCCGACGCCGAACAGCACGTGCAGATAGTTCAATGCGGAAGCGAGTCGATCGCGATTGAGCTCCACGATGAGCGCGTTGGCGGCAACATCGATCGCGCCGTTGCCGAGCCCGATCACTATGCCCCCGGCAAGTAGCGCGCCTAGGCCGGGCGCGGCGGTGAGTCCCGATAATCCGGCCGCGAACAGCACCATTGCGATAATCAGGATCGTTTGCGCGCTCCATCGATGGCTCACCGAACCTGCAGCGATCAGTGCGATGAAGTATCCGCCAGAAGTCACGCTTATGATGAGGCCCGCGCGATCGATCGAAACGTTTACGAGGCGCGAAATTTCCGGCAGGAAGGGTCCCACCCATCCGACGTGGATTCCTACCATCAGTAGGCAAGCGTACGCGAGGGCGGTCAGCCTGCGATCGCTGCTCACGCAAATCTCACGCGCTGGCGAGGATTTCGCGCGCGCGCGTGAGGTCCTGCGCAATCTGATGCCTGAGTTCGTCGGCGGACGCGAACTTCTTCTCGCCGCGAATTCGTTCGATCAGCTCCAGCTTGATGCGATGTCCATAAATGTCGCGACTGAAATCGAAGATATGCGCTTCGACCGAGCGCGCGGTCTCGTCGAAGGTCGGGCGCATCCCGATGTTGGTGATCGAGGCGTAGTGGCCGTCATCGAGGACCACGCGCGTCGCATACACACCGTCGGGCGGAAGGCATTCGGTCTCGCTCTCAAGATTCGCGGTGGGAAATCCGATAGTGCGGCCGCGCTCGCGACCGCGCACGACGGGTCCGCGCAAAAAGTGATAGCGGCCGAGTAGTTTCGCCGCCATCCGCATATCGCCGGTAGAGATCAGCTCGCGAATTTTGGTCGATGAAACCTCGATGCCCGCCTGTTTCACCGGTCCCACCACGGTCGTATCGAAACCAAATTCGCGGCCCAGCTCGACCATCACCGAGGCGTTGCCGGCGCGACGATGACCGAAGTTCACGCTATGGCCGACCACGACCTCGCGCACGCCGATTCTGCCGACCAGAGTATCGCGCACGAAATCGCGCGGCTCGATCAGGCTGAACTCGCGTGTGAAGTTCACCACGATAACTCCATCGATGCCCGAAATTCGCAGCAGCTCGAGCTTGTCCTCCGGATGAAGGATCAATTGGGGCGCGCGCTCCGGAAACAGCACCTTTGACGGGAGCGGATCGAAGGTGAGCGCGAACGAAGTCCCACCCGCGGCGCGCGCGCGATCCATCGCGGCCTTCATGATCGCGCGATGGCCCAGATGCACGCCGTCGAAATTTCCGAACGCGACGACGGGATACGAATGGCGCGCGATCTTGTCGAGGTCTCTGATAATCTCCATCTTTTTAATTATTCCCTCGACTCCGCTGCGCTACGCGACATTCTAACTTCGATTCGGCCCTCAGACGGCCCGAATCGGCTTCGCGAGCGGCTGCGCCGGGGCGCTTCGCGCCCCCTTCGGGTCTCGTTCGAGGCTCTCGGCAACTTACTTTTCGCGGGTCGCTAATCGCTCCCGAGATTCTTCAGCATGTTATTCGCAGCGACCGATTCGTCGGAGCAGCTGCCGTTGCCCGCCAGCTTCTGCAGTGTCAAGCGCGCATCGATACGATCGTTGAGCCGCACGAACGATTGCCCTTCGCGCAGCAGACTCTCGCAAAGAAAGTGGCTGTTCGGAAAGCGCATCGTGAGATCGTTGAATTGCAGCACCGCCTGCTCATACTTGCCGCTTTCATAGAACGCGTTGGCGATGAAGTACTGCGACGGTTCGGAGAGTGGCGATTTCGCATAGCTATGCTGAATCTTGGCGAACTGAACGATCGCGACCGGATAGTTTCCCGCCTTCATCGCATCGAGACCCTTGCGATAAATCTTCGCGCCCGGATCTTTCAAACTTTGTGTCGCAGCGAGTTCCTTGTCGACATCCTCCGGCCATGTTGGTGCAGGCTCCGCGGCTGCGGTCCCGGGAGCGGCACCGGCCGCGCCGGGGGCTGGCGGAACTGCACCGACGCTGGCGGTGGTTGGCGGCGGAGGTGCGGGCGAAGCCCCGGGAGCGAAGCCGACAGGCGGTGGCGCTTCCGCGCCGGGCACCCCGCCGGCATTCGGCGTCAACGGCATCGCGGCCTGCATCGCGTTGACTTCCGATTCCAACTTCGCGAGGCGCTCGTTAACGTCGGCTGGCGCTGGCGCGCCGTTGGGCGTTGCGCCGCTATGCTTCAACTCGGCGACCTCGTCCTGGGTCTGCCGGAGTTGCGCCTGCAGTGCGTCGATTTGCTGGCGATCGCTGGCGATCATTCCGCGCAGCGCAAACTCCTTCTGGTTGAGCTGATTCACATTGGCCGATTGATCGGAACAGCCGAAAAATCCTACCGCCGCGATCATCACAGCACCGATGGTCAATGAGGAGAGACGCAAGTTGATTGCTCCTATCGGCTGGCCTGGCCGCCGCTGACGACGAAGTGATCGCGCCGATTACGCTGCCAGCACGATTCATCATGCTCCTGGCAAAGAGGCAGTTCCTTGCCGTAGCTGATAGTGGAAATTCTGCCCGGGGAAATTCCCAGCGTGGTCAGGTAATCCTTGGCCGACTGCGCGCGCTTCGCTCCCAGTGCGATGTTATAATCCTCCGATCCGCGCTCATCGCAATTACCTTCGACCTGCACGTTGGCATTCGGATGTGCCTGCAGCCAGCTCGCATTGGAGCGCAGGACGGAACTGTCTTGCGGCTGCACGGTGTAGTCGTTGTATCCGAAATGGATATCCGACAAGGGACCGCCCTCGCCGCCGATGGTGCCGGTGTTTGCGAATTGATCGAGCGTGCTCTTGGATGTCAGGTCGCCGCCGGCCGGCGTGCCGCCGACGGGCTCGAGGCTCTGGTTTTTCTTGGACGAACATCCTGCGAGGCCGAGCGTGAAACACAGCAGCGCTAAAGCTCCGACGCGCATGACCTCCGCGATCCTAGTCACCGAGCCACCACGACCACGATGGGTTAGTGTCATTGCCGTTGCCCTCCGTAAGTGGGGATATGATTTTGTGAGACTCCACTTGCAAGATGTAGATGCGGGAGCGACCGCCGCGCGTGGAACTGAAGGCGAGGTAGCGTCCGTCGGGCGACCACGACGGCGCCTCATTCGAGCCCCTCCCATCGGTCAGCATGGTGGGGGATCCGCCGCCGATCGGAATCGCAAAAATATCAAAGCGGCCGCCGTCGCGGCTCTGATACGCAATCGTATCGCCCTTAGGCGATATCGCCGGCGTGGTGTTGTAGTTGCCTGTATAGGTGACGCGATTCGCCGCGCCCCCGTCGATACTCATCGTGTAAATCTGCGGCGTCCCCGAGCGATCGGATTCGAATGCGATCGTCTGCCCATCGGGCGAGAAACTCGGGCCGACATTGATACCGCCGGTGCGGGTCAGTTCGCGAATCTCGTTACCGTGCGTATCCATCAGATAAAGATTGGTCTCGCCGGCGTTTTCGACCGCCGCCACGACCTGTTGTCCGTCGGGCGAGATCGCGCCTCCGATGGGACGCCCGTGATAGGAGGTGAGATGAGTTTCGCGTCGCTCGCTTAGATTCGCGATGTAGAGTGCAGGCGCCATCGTTTTGTACGACAAGTACAAAAGCTGGTTGGCGTTGCGATCCCAGCGCGGAAAAATGTTGATGGTCGGATTGTTGGTGACCTGGAACAGATCCTCGCCATCGATACTTTGCGTGTAGATCTCCTTGTACCTGCCCCCGCGGGTCGAGACGAACGCGAGCTTGGCGTCGAAGGGTCCCTCGATGCCGGTGATCGCTTTCAGGACCGCGTCGGCGAAGCGGCGCGCCATCCGCGGCACTTCGGTCGTATCGCCGTCGAAAGTCTTACCCATCACGGCGCGCTGCTGGTAAACGTCGAAAAGGCGGGCCGTGAGCTGCACCTTATTGCCCGACGCTTGCACTGCGCCTTTGACGACGAATTGGGCCCGAATCGATTTCCAATCGTCGAAGTTGAACTGGCCGAGCTCGTAGCCGGACTTTTGCGGATCCTCGATGAAGGTGTGTGGATCGACCAGCGTATAGTAGCCGGACAACACCAGATCGGTCGAAAGGATGCGATCGAACTTCGACGAGATTGCCTGCTGATCGTCGCCGCCGAGGTTCTTCAGACCCGAAACTGCGACCGGCCAGGTCTGACCACTCGGGCCTGTGATGAGCATACGCGTCTGCGCAGACGCAGTTCGCGGGAGCGCAAGAGAGACAAGAAGAGCAATTGCTGGAAGTGGATATAGAAGAAGACGCCTCATGTTTTCCTCAAGCCCTGCATCCCCTCATCAAGAATACCGACTGCGAGGCCGCTGCGCAGCATCGGATTGATTAGATCTTCTGCGTTTGATGATTAGGATTTCAGTTCGCCAAGTTTGAATGTTGAGACCACGTCGGAGAATTGCGAGCGATATCGATCCGGCGGCGCTGGAAATGGCGCGGCGCGCCGGATAGCCCGAATAACCGATTCGTCGAAGGCCGAATCGCCGGAACTTTTCGCGATTTTTACGCCATTGAGGGCGCCGTCGGCGCCGATTGAAAACTCGACATCGGCGCTCAGATCATTCGAGCCTCCGGGGAACGTCCAGGCGTCCTTCACCTTCTGTTGGACGGTGCGGAAATAAAGCAAATACTGCAGGTCGGTAACCGTGCCCATGCTGCCGGTTCCCGGCCCCACGCCGGAACCGCTGCCGCCGGAATTCTCAGTCGAAGCCACCGGCCCTGATTCACCGCTATCGTCGGAGGATGACGGCGGCGCAGACGCGGTGTCTTCATCGTCAGAGTCTTCGTCCTCGTCGCCCTTGTCCTTTTTGGCCATCTCAATTCGCTGCTTCAGCATTTGCTCCTGCAGCTTCCGGAATTGCTCGTGGACGTCGGGAGTGTTCTCGGCCTTCGCCATCTGAACCGGCGAATGCTTCGGCTTCGGGTTATGGACGATCACCTTCTCGTGATGCTTCGGTTTGGGCGGCGGCTCCGGAGTCGGCGCGGGCTCGGCAATCTTCTTCGGCGTTTCTGTGGGCGTCGGAGCGGCGGTCGGCGCGAGAGTCGGTGCCTCCGTCGGCGCAGGCGGCTCGGGAGTCGGCGTCGGCGTGGGACCGATGGTATTCAGGGCGACCGCATTTTTGTCGTTATCCGGTTTCGGCGGCTCTGGCGGTTTTTCCTCCGGCGGCGGAGGTTCATCGGCCTTCGCGACCTCTTCAGGCGGCGGTTTCTTGTGACCCGCGAGCTTCGGCAGATGGGTACCTAAATCCCCGGCAGGAATGTTATCGACGATCTTCACCGTCATGCTGGGCGGTGGGACGGTCGCCGAATGCAACCAGTTGGGCAGCACCAACAGCGCGAACGCGAGGAAGCCCGCGTGCCCCAGCGCCGAAACCACGATCGCCAGGACATACCCGGACCATCGTGGACGATCGCCCGGGCGGTCGCTTGGGTTACGGGGAGGGTTTGCCACGGTCGTGCTTTTCGCTCTTGTCTGCGGTGGCCTCGGGCTCCTGCGTGACCATCCCGACGTTCTCGATACCGGCAGCCTTGATCGCCGCCATCGTGCGGATCACTTCACCGTACGCGACTTGCTCATCGGCCCGAACGAACACTTGCAGGTCCGGGCGGGTCTGCGAGATCGCCTGGAGCTTGTCAGTCAGTTCCGCGGGCTCGAGTTTGCGATCATTGAGATAGGTCTCACCATCGCGCGTAATCGACACGACGAATTCCTGCTCGTTGCTCTTGAGCGCGGCGGCTTTGACCTTGGGAATCGAAACCTCGACGCCCTGCTGGATGATGGGCGCGGTCACCATAAAGATGATGAGCAACACCAGCATCACGTCGACCAGCGGCGTGACATTGATTTGCGAGGCGAGTTTTCCGCGCTGTCCTGCGTCGAATGCCATGGGCGTCTACGAAAGGAAATGCCGTTCCGCGATGTTGAGGAATTCGCTGATGAAGTTTTCGATGTCAGTGGCGAGCACGTGCACGCGTCCGGTCAGATAGTTGTAAAACACCTGCGCCGGAATGGCGGCGACCAGTCCGATCGCGGTGGTAATCAGCGCCTCGGCGATGCCGGGCGCGACCGCCTGGATGCTCGATGAATGTGCCGCGGACATCCCCAGAAACGCCGTCATGATGCCCCATACGGTGCCGAACAGCCCGACGAATGGCGACGTCGATCCGGTCGTCGCGAGGAACGTGAGGCCATACTCCAGCTTGGTCAGCTCGACGTTCTGCTGACGCTTCATCGAGCGGGTGACATTCTCGATGCCGCCGAATTCCGCGCTCATCCGATCCTCGCCGCCGACCACCTGACGCTTCGCGCGCGTGAGTTGTAGCAACTCCTGGTATCCGGCACGAAAAACCTGCGCGACGGGAGAGTGCACCAATCCGATACTCGCATTGTTGATCGCGGCGAGATTCTTCGATTCCCAGAATATCGTGGTAAATCGGTCCGACTCGCGCCGGGCTCGCGAGGTCTGCACGAGCTTATAGATGATGATCCCCCAGCTTCCGATCGAGAAACCGACGAGGATCACGATAACGGCCTGGACGACCGGTCCCGTCTCGAGCAGAAGTCCAATACTCAGTCCGCCCTCACCGCTCATAGGTTCTCCGAGGTCCCCTTTCTCGCGGAAACGAGAATCGGGGCAGGTTTGCAGTAACCATCATCAACCCGGATAGATTCTATACGGCTTCGGGACCGGCCAAAACATCGCTCCATCGATCTTAGAACGCTCCACAACGATGATCGTTGCGCATATGATGATATTTTTCCTTTAGCGCCCGACTTGGGTTATTAAGAGGCTCTGGCGCGAGCGCATCGACAAGGAGGACCGGACCGTGGCCATCAAGGTAGGAATCAACGGATTTGGACGTATCGGCCGAATGTTTTTCCGCGCTGCCTTGCATCATAAGGACGCGCTCGAAATCGTCGCAGTCAACGACATCACCGACGCGCCCACGCTGGCTCATCTGCTGAAGTATGATTCGATTCATCGCACCTTGATCCAGGAAGTGCGAGCCGAAAGCGGCGCAATCTTCGTCGATGGCAAGCCCCTCAAGGTCTTGGCTGAGCGCGAGCCCTCCAAGCTTCCATGGAAGGACCTGGGAGTGCAGGTGGTGGTGGAATCGACCGGGCTGTTCACCTCGAAGGAAGCGGCCTCGAAGCATCTGAGCGCCGGGGCGAAGAAGGTCGTCATCAGCGCGCCGGCCGATGGCGCCGACGTCACGCTATGCATGGGCGTGAACCATTCGACATTTGACCCCGCCAAACATTCCATCATTTCCAATGCGTCGTGCACCACGAACTGTCTCGCGCCGGTTGCGAAGGTGCTCAACGACTCCTTCGGCATCCAGCACGGCCTAATGACCACTGTGCATGGCTACACTTCGGACCAGAACCTACAGGACGGTCCGCATCGTGACCTGCGACGCGCACGTGCCGCCGCGCTCTCGATGATCCCGACCTCGACCGGCGCGGCGAAGGCGATCGGCCTCGTGCTGCCTGTGCTCAATGGCAAGCTGGACGGCATCGCAATACGCGTCCCGACGCCCAATGTATCGGTGGTCGATCTCACCGCCGTCGTTTCGAAGGATTGCGACGTGAAGTCGGTCAATGCCGCGATGAAAGAAGCGGCTGGCGGTCCACTCAATGGCATCCTCCAGTATTGCGAGGAGCAACTAGTGTCAATCGATTTCACCGGCAACCCGCATTCCTCGATTTTCGATGCGCCGCTGACCAAGGTCATCGACAAGCGTCTGGTGAAGATCTTCTCGTGGTACGACAACGAATGGGGCTACTCCAATCGCCTTGCCGACGTGACCGCATACGTCGCGCAGCGACTCTAGATGATGGCTTACCGTCCGTCCGATAACCGCGCTCGAGCTCGCCGGCAAGAAGGTGCTGGTGCGATGCGACTTCAACGTGCCGCTCGAGGGCGCCAGGATCACCGATCCGGCGCGCATCGACGCGAGCCTCGATACGATTCGTTACATCCTCAAGCAGCGCGGCATCGCGGTACTTTGCTCGCATCTCGGACGTCCCAAGGAACGCTCCGCCGAATTGAGCCTCAAGCCAATCGCCGATTACCTCACGAATGCGCTGGGGCAGAAGGTCGGCCTTGCGCCCGATTGTATCGGCGATGTGACCGGCAGGATGGTCGCGGCGCTCAAGCCCGGCGACGCGATCCTGCTGGAGAATCTCCGTTTTCATAAAGAGGAAGAGGCGAACGACCGCGACTTCTCGCATGAGCTGGCGCGCGCGAAAGATGCCTACGTCAATGATGCGTTCGGCACCGCGCATCGCGCGCATGCGTCTACGGCGGGCGTCACGCGTTTTATCAACGAGCGTGCGGCCGGCTTCCTCATGATGCGCGAGCTCGACGCGCTGCGGGCGGTAACCGAAAATCCTGCGCGTCCGTCGGTCGCCATACTGGGAGGCGCAAAAGTCTCCGACAAGATTGGTGTGATTCGCAACCTGCTGAGCAAGGTCGATACGATCCTGATTGGCGGTGCGATGGCCTACACGTTCCTGAAGGCCGCGAACGTTCCGATCGGCTTATCGCGCGTCGAAGAGGACAAGCTCGAACTCGCGCGCGAGCTGGTGGGCGAGGCGGAAAAGCATGGAGTGCAATTCCGCCTACCGATCGATCATGTTGTCGCGGCTTCGCCCGAGCAGCCCGAGACGGCGCGGATCGTGACTGAAATTCCTTCCGACATGATGGGTCTCGATATCGGACCTGCCACAGTCGACGACTTCATCGCGCGGCTCGCATCGGCAAAGACCGTGATCTGGAACGGACCGCTGGGATTCTTCGAGCACGAAGCGTTCTCACATGGCACGATGCGCGTGGGCGAGGCGCTCGCGAATCTTTCCGGCGCGAAAACCATCATCGGCGGCGGCGACACCGCCGCGGCGGTCGGGCATCAGCCGTGGTCATCGCGATTCACGCATATTTCCACCGGCGGCGGCGCGACGCTGGAATATCTCGAGGGCAAAGAACTGCCCGGCGTCAAAGCGCTGGAGGTCTGATGCGTCGCAAGCTTATCGCCGGGAACTGGAAGATGAACCTGGGTGCGGTCGAAGCGCGCGCGATGCTCGCCGGACTGCGCACGCAGATCGATCCGCTCGCCGCGCAACTCGCCAAGGTTCGCGACCTGCTAATCGCTCCTGCGACGGTGGCCATTCCCGCGGTCGCGCAGGCGCTCGCAGGATCGTCGATCGCGCTCGGCGCGCAGAACATGCATTGGGAAGATAGCGGCGCTTTCACCGGCGAGGTCTCGGCCCCGATGCTGAAGGCATTCGGTGTCACCCACGTCATCATCGGGCATTCGGAGCGTCGCCACGTCTTCTTCGAGACCGACGAATTCGTGAACAAGAAGATGACGGCCGCGTTGAAGCATCGCCTCGTCCCTATCATGTGTGTGGGCGAGACTTTGCAGGAGCGCGAGGCGAGCAGGACGCTCGAAGTGGTCATGCGGCAAATGGAAAACGGTCTTTCGGGAATCGCGAAAGAAGCTGCCGCGACGGTCGTCATCGCATACGAGCCGGTATGGGCGATCGGCACCGGCAAGACCGCATCGCCGGAGCAGGCGCAGTTGGTGCACGGCTCGATTCGGGAATTTCTCGACGATTTATGGGGAAAGAGCGCGGCGGCCGAAACTCGCATCCTTTATGGCGGCAGCGTCACGCCCGACAACATTGACTCCTTGCTGGCGAAACCCGATATTGACGGAGCTTTGGTCGGCGGGGCAAGCTTAAAGGCTGACTCGTGCGCTAAAATCTTTCGTGCGGGTATGTAGGTATTAATCGTTAATGGTTCAGGCCGTAATCGCAGTTCACGTCACGCGTATGCATCACGCTGGTGATCCTGATCCTGTTGCAACAGGGAAAGGGCGCCGATGTCGGCGCGGTTTTCGGTGGCTCCAGCAGCACCGTTTTCGGGGCCAGCGGCGCGGGCAACGTACTCTCGCGCACGACCAGCGCGCTTGCAGCGCTGTTCTTCGCGACGTCGCTGTACCTCGCATACATGTCGTCGCAACGGGCGTCGGGCAGCGTTTTCGGTGGCTCATCGGGGAGCGTGATGTCGAAGCATGCGGCAAAAGCGTCCCGTCCGGCACCGGCGGCTCCGGGCGAGCCGAATGCGAACCCGTTGGTGCCGAATGCGGAGCCGAACACGCAGCCGCCGCCCGCTCCGGCGGCGCCTTCGCAGAACAAGTGACCCTCGTCAGCGCGAGCTGACTTCGATTCGCGATCGATGCGCGGGTGGTGGAATGGCAGACACGCCAGTTTGAGGGGCTGGTGGTAGTGATACCGTGCGGGTTCAAGTCCCGCCCCGCGCACCACATCGAAGATTTCTGATTACAACTTCGATGCCGGCGCGACCCATTCCTTCGCCAACTGCTCGATGCGCGAGGCGGTATCGGATCCGCCTCATCGAAGTTCGCCAGCATCACCACTTCGTTGATTCCCAAATCGCGATAACGCTTCAGGTCGTCGGGCACGATGCGCTTGGTGTACGGCGACACGATCAGCTCGACGTCACTCAGCTTCCGGCCATTTTGCTTAAGCAGTTGCTCCAGCTTCGCGACGCGCTCCTTGGCTTCCGCAGGATCGAGGTTGAAGCCGAACCATCCGGTCGCCGTATTCGGCGACGCGGCGCAGCGCGGGATTGCTCTCGCCGCCGAAAATGATCGGCACGTTGCGGCCCTGCGGAGGCTTTGGGATAGCTGCCCGCATTGTCGAAGTTCACGAACTCGCCATGATGACTCGCGGTGCCGCCGCTCCATAGCTTGCGCATCACGTCGATATATTCGCGGGTGCGCTGCGCGCGCCGCTCGAACGGCACCCCAATCGCCGCGAACTCCTCGGAGGACCATCCGATGCCGACGCCGAGCGCGAAGCGTCCTTTCGCCAGTCGTGTCGAGGCTCGCGATAACCTTCGCCAGCACCAACGGATTGTGTTCCGGCACCAGACAGATTCCCGTCGCGAGGCGTACCTTGCTCGTCACCGCGGCGGCGAAGCTCAAGCGCGATGAACGGATCGAGCCAGTCGGCATTGGCGGCGAGCGGAAATTTGCCGCTGTCGGAGTACGGATATTTCGAATCATGGCGATCGAACAGCACCACGTGCTCGGCCGCCCACAGCGTCGAAAAGCCCTCGCGTTCACCGGTTTCCGCCACCTTGCGGATGACGTCCGGTTGCGCGGACGCGCCGATACCCATCGCGAACAGTCCGATGTTCATACTCATAGGCGATTTTTCATCCAATCAGATCATTGCGGTTTCACGAATTTCAACATGAAGCGATCGGTCTCGCCGCGCTTCTTGAAGACATTCCATGTTCGATCGTCGTCCGGATGACGCAGCGCGCTCGACGCGGCCGCGAGCTTGAACCCTGCCTTCTCGATTTCATCGACGAGGAATTTTTCGTCGATCCGATGCAACGAAACATTCGTGATCCCGCTGCCGTCTTTGGCGCTGTGATCAACGATATCGTAGAAGCCGCCCGGCTTGAGCGCTTTGAACACCACGGCGTTGACCTTGTCGCGATCGATCTTGAACAACACCATGTCGTGATAGTTCATGTTCATCACGACCGCGTCGAGCGAGTTCGGTGGGACCGGCAGCATGTCAGGCGCCCCAAAAGGTTTCTCGACAGGCACCACGTTGCTGAATGCGGGATTTTTGAGCCGCGCATGCCACGCCTCGCCGATCTTCTTGAAACGCTCCGGGAATGGTCCGTTCTGCGAGTAGACCTTTCCGCTCGGTCCCACCACGCGCGAGAGCAATTCTGTGGTGTAGCCGCCGGCGGCGAATAGATCGGCGACCTGCATCCCCGGCGCGATGCCGAAGAATGCGAGCATCTGCGCGGGCTGGCGTCCCGCGTCCAGCGCCTTGTCTCCGCGGAACGATCCGGTGCATCGACGGCGTTCTTTATCGCTTCCGGAATTGCTCGAGTCTGCAATCGGCGCGGCAATTCCTGCACCGCCGCCACCGGTGCGGCCGACTGCTGCGCGCGCACTGATAGCGCGAGCATGACAAATTGCGATGCTCGACAAAACAACACTCAGACCGATGGATCTCTTAGTCATCACACTTCTCCGTCGCCAAATTTTCGTTCGGGCTAGTGACTCGGCTTTTGTGCGCGGCCGCGTTCCATTACGCGTTGGCGGCGCGCGTCCATGTCGCTCAAGTCGCGGCTGAGGCTGTGGCACGCGAGAAATCCTGCTCGATGCGAAGTCCATCGGCGAGATTCGCGCGTGAAGTGAGATCGTAAAGTCGCTTCAGTCTGCCGCACCATCAATGGATCACAACTCAGGATTTGCGTCGCGAGTTCCCGCGCCGCATCCATCAGCTTGTCCTTCGGCACCACACGATTGACCAGGCCCCATCTTTCGGCTTCCTCCGCCGTGAGATAGTTGCCGGTCAGCGAAAGCTCGCGCGCCTTGCGAATGCCGACCGCTTGCGGAAGCCGCGCCGTCATTCCTCCGCCGGGCATCACGCCGACGCGCGCATGCGTATCGGCGAACTGCGCCGTCTCCGCCGCGATCATCATGTCGCACGCGAGTGCCAGCTCGAATCCTCCGGTGACCGCGAACCCGTTCACCGCCGCGATAACCGGAACTTCCATATCTTCGATGACCGACACGAAGTTGGCGCCGCCGGTCTCGCGCAGTTGCGCGGTCGACAACTCTTTCAAATCGAGGCCGGCGCAAAACGCGCGTCCCGCTCCGGTAATGATGACGCATCCGACCTCGGAATTGGTGCGCAGCTGTTGCATCGTGCGGACGAAGGTCGAGCGCAGTTCCGCATTGAGCGCGTTGAGCTTCTCGGGACGATTCAGCGTGACCGTCGCGAGCCGATTGTCGATGGAAACCAGGACTACCGATTCACTCATGGATGCGACAGGTAACACACGCGCATCCAAGGGGAAAATGGTTTTCTTCCGGTCTTGTGCATGCAAAGATGCAGAAGACGGAGAGCGACTTTACTGCGCGGCGATCTTCTCTGACGCGAGCCTGATGTCCGCGTGAGACCATTCCTTGGTGAAACGCGCCTCGACCTTCGCCGCTTCCTGCGCCTTGCCTTCCGCGCGAAGACTTTGCGCCAGACCATACAGCGAGCGCGGATTGTCAGGGTTGCGTTTCAAATCGTCGCGATAAACCGCCTCCGCAATCGCGTCCTTCTTCGCGGCGAGCAGTTCCGCGCCGAGCGACTCGCGCACCGGGTAGTACCACGAGGGCGGCTCATCGTATCCGAGCGCGTCCTGCATTTTGACCGCCTCGGCGTAGCCGCGAATCGCCGCCTCGCGATCGCCGCGGGCATCGGCGATCGCGGCGGTGAGAATTTGCGCTGCAAGCTGGGTGATGACGGGCGATTTGTTGTTGGGACCGACCATGAAGTCGGGCGCGATCCGCGCCGCGCTCTCCTCGAGCGCTTTTTTCTCCGCCGATGCCTCGTCCACCTTGCCCGTCGCGGCGAAAGCGAGCCCGCGCGCGTAATGCCACATCGCGGTGGTGTACGCGAACTCGGAAGGCGGCGCCGGCTCGGCGAGGATTTCGTCCCACGCGTCGAAGCGCGCCATCGCGAAGTACGGCTTGGGCCACATCACTTCGCCCATCGGCATCGCCTTGACGACGTCGAGCGGGCACCGCAGCCTTGAGGTCGCGCGCGGTCTTGATGGCGTCGCGTTTGCGACCCTCCATCATTTCCGAGTACAGCAGGAAATCGTAATTGTGCGTCGCGTACATAACTGGATACACGCCCGCCTCATGCGACTTCGCGAGGAAATTCTGGTCCGCTTTGATCGCAGCTTCGTTCGCCTTCGACGCATCGTGATACATGCCGGTGCGGATATAGATGTGCGAGGGCATGTGAACCAGATGCCCCTGCACCGGCGCCATGGTCGCCAGACGCCGCGCACTCGCGAGCGCGCGCTCCGGATGCGGCGAGGCCTCGACCGCATGGATATAGTAGTGATTTGCGCCAAGATGTTGTGGGTACTTTTTAAGCGTGCGCTCCAACGTCGCGACCAGCTCGACGGTCTGCGGACCCGGCTTGACCGTCCTTGGTCCATAGCTCCCACGGATGCAGGTCCATCAACGACTCGGCGAACAGCGTCTGCACATCGGGATCGTCGGGATACTTGTGCGCGACCTCGCGCATCGCGTCGGCGTAGGCTTTTTCGCGCTCGGGGGTTTGCTTGCCGTCGGGACCGTAACGTTTCGCGAGCGCCTCGATGAGCGCCTTCTCTTCCGGATTCGCTGACGCTTCCAGCGACTTCGCCTGCTGGATTGCGCCGTACGCGATTTTCATCCGCTCGTCGTTGCCGGGCAGGTTGTAGTTGGGACCGAGCACCAGCGCGATGCCCCAATTCGCCATCGCCATCGTGGGATCGAGTGCGCGCGCCGCGGCGAATGATTGGTATGCCTCGTCATGATTGAAGCCGTAATCAAAGGCGAGGCCCTGGTCGAAGTATTTCTGCGCCTCCTCCGATTTGGTCGTTACCGGATGATGAACGTCGCCGAGTCCCGCATAGAGTTGCTCCGGCCCGGGCGTCGCAGCGGCGGCGGCGTGCTGATGAGAAGAATCATCGGCAAAGGCCGGGACGGCGACTAGCGTCGCGAGCGCGAAAATGACCGGCCATCGACGCATAACAATCGGCATCATCATATGTCTGGACCACCCCGCAAGATCGCTGGCAAAAAGGCTGCTAACAAAAGATTGCTAGCAATCCGCTCCCGTCCAAGTAAAGGTGCCCGAGCCGGCCTTGGGCGAGAGGCGCGCGACAGGATAGACTGGGTCCGCCATCGCAATGGAATCGGAAAACCAAGCGCTCGAAGCGTCAGCCAATTTTCGCGGGCTGCGCGTGATCGCGTTCGAAAGCCGGATGGCTGCCGAAACCGCCGAAGATGATCGAGCGACTCGGCGGTCATCGCGATCGTCGCGCCTGCGATGCGCGAAGTCCCGCTCGAGGACAATCATGCCGCGCTGGACTTCGCCGAGCATCTGCTCGCTGGCCGGTTCGACATCGTGATTCTCCTTACCGGCGTTGGGGTTCGCGCGCTGTTTCAGGTGATGGAGACGCGCCACGCGCGCGACGCGCTCATCGCGGCACTCGGCAAGACAGCCATCGTCGTGCGCGGACCGAAGCCGACCAAAGCGGTTCGCGAGCTCGGCCTCGAACCCGCGATCGTCGCGCGGGAGCCGAGCACATGGCGCGAGTTGCTCGACGATCTCGCAAAGCAAATCCGCCTCGAGGGAAAGAAAATCGCGGTCCAGGAATATGGAGTCTCGAATCGCGATTTGATCGCGGGCCTCGAAGCACGCGGCGCGCGCGTCACTATCGTGCCGGTCTACCGCTGGACGTTGCCGACCGATTGCGGTCCTATGCGCGCGGCGCTGAAAGCGATCGCCTCGCGCGAGGCCGATGTTGCGCTATTCACCAGCGCGAGCCAGGTCGTCAACGTGATGCAGGTGGCCGAGGCCGATGGGATCGCCGCGGCGGTGCGCGATGGCTTCGGTGCGATGGCGATCGGATCGATCGGTCCGGTCTGTTCGGCGGAACTTGCGAGCAACGGAATTCATCGCGACTTCGAGCCCGAGCACTCGAAGCTCGGTCATCTTATAAAGGAAGCGGCGCAGCAAGCGCATGCGATCCTCGATGCGAAACGCGACGGTTCATCGAACATCGAAGTGGTGACGCCATCGCCAAAGAAAGTATCGCTCGCAGAAAACCTCGCGCGCTCGCCGCGATGGGACCATCCATTCCTGAAGGCATGCCGATGCGAGCCCGCGCCCTACACGCCGATCTGGCTGATGCGCCAGGCGGGACGCTACATGCCGGAGTATCGCAAGATTCGCGCGGCGCATCGGCTTCCTCGAAATGTGCACGCGCCCGGAAATCGCCGCGGAAGTGACCGCATTCGCGGTGCAAGCGCCTCGGCGTCGATGCTGCGATCATCTTCGCGGACATCCTGCTACCGCTGATCCCGATGGAGGTGGGGCTGCATTACGACAAGGGCGAGGGTCCGCAGATCGATCGTCCGATTCGCACCGACGACCGACGTCGATCGCATTCCGCCGGTCGACATTTCGTCGCTCCAGTTTGTAGGAGAATCCATCAAGCTGGTTCATCGCGAGCTGGGCGGGAAAATTCCGCTGATCGGTTTCGCCGGCGCGCCGTTCACGCTGGCCTCGTATCTGATCGAAGGCGGAGCGTCACGCCAATATCAGGCGACGAAAACCATAATGTACAACCAGCCCGACACCTGGCATCGCCTGATGGAAATGATCGCGCACATCACTTCCGCGTATCTCAACATGCAGGTCGACGCCGGCGCCGATGTAGTTCAGCTTTTCGATTCATGGGTCGGCAATCTCGGGCCCGACGACTATCGCCGCTTCGTCCTGCCGCATACTGCGTCGATTGTCTCGGCGATCAAGCCGGGCGTTCCCGTCGATTCACTTCGGCACCGTGACCGGCAATCTGCTCGACCTGATGCGCGAGGCGGGCGGCGACGTCATCGGGCTGGATTGGCGCGTGAATCTCGGCGAGGCGTGGGCACGCCTCGGTTATGATGTCGCGGTGCAGGGCAACCTGGATCCGATCGCGCTCTTCGCCGACGTCGCGGAGATTCGCCGCCGCGCGCGGGCGATCCTCGATCAAGCGGCGCGCCGCCCCGGCCACATCTTCAATCTGGGCCACGGCATTCTTCCCGAGACCCCGGTCGATCACGCGATCGCGCTCGTCGATGCGGTGCATGAGATGAGCGCCGGCGCTTGGTAGATCATGATCGACGCTGTCCTTCTTATTGGGTTCGGCGGGCCGACGCGTCGCGACGAGATTCGTCCGTTCCTCGACAACATCCTGCGCGGGCGGCCGATTCCGCCGCAGCGCTATGAAGAGGTCGTTCATCATTACGAAGCGATGGGCGGGCGCTCGCCGTACAACGATCACACGATGCGCCAGGCCGATGCGCTGCGTGCGCGCCTGCATCGCGACCGCATCGATGTTCCCCTCGTCGTCGGCATGCGCAATTGGAACCCGTACATCCTCGATGCGATGCGCGATCTCACCAGCAATCGCGCGCGTGACGTGCTCGGATGCATTCTCGCGGCGCATCGATGCGAGGCGAGTTGGGAGCGCTATCAAAACGCCGTGGATGATGCGCGAGCGAAGATCGGCGCCCGCCGCGCCGCAGATCGAATATCCCGCGCCATGGCATACGCATCCGAAGTTCATCGAGGCCGTCAGCGCACGCATCGGCGAGGCGATTGCGAAGCTCGATCAATCTGAAGCAAAATGCGCCAAGCTGATCTTCACCGCGCATAGCATCCCGGTTCCGATGGATGAGGCGAGCGGCTATGCCGCCCAGATTCGTGAATCCGCCGCCGCGGTTGCATCCAGGCTGCATCGCGAATCGTGGTCGCTCGCATTCCAGAGCCGCAGCGGCGCGCCTCGCGATCCGTGGCTGGAGCCCGACATCGCCGATGCGATTCGCAAGCTCGATGAACGCCCGGCGATCGTGATGCCGATCGGATTTCTCTGCGACCACGTCGAGGTGCTGTACGATCTCGACATCGAAGCGGCGAAGGTCGCGCGCGAGTGCGGGGTCAAGATGATTCGTGCGGGCACGGTCGGCGACCATCCCGCGTTTATCGACATGATCGCGGAGATTGTGCGAGAGCATCTCAGGCGCTGAATTCGACGGGAGCGGTCCGACGGACGGCAAGCGAAAAATTCCTCGCGTCGCGATCATCGGCGGCGGTATTACCGGCCTCGCCGCCGCGCATCATATCCGCGAGCTGGCGATCGCGCGCGAGATGCCGGTCGAGGTGACGATCCTCGAGCGCGGCGAGCATCTTGGCGGCCCGCTTCGAACCATCGCGCGCGACGGCTTCGTAATGGAAAAGGGCGCCGACTCGTTCCTCACCGAAAAGCCGTGGGCGGCCGATCTCGCGCGCCGGCTCGGCCTCGAAGCCGAGCTGATTCCAACCCGCGCGGAGTTCCGCAAAACCTACGTGGTGCGGCGCGGGCGGTTGGTCGAAATTCCAACCGGATTTTCGCTCCTCGCGCCGATGCATCTCGGGCCCGTCCTTGCGAGCCCGCTCTTCTCGCCATGGGGCAAGCTGCGCATCGCGCTCGAGCCGCTGATCCCGAAGCGCGAGGACGCGGGCGACGAGAGTCTCGCATCGTTCGTGACGCGCCGGCTCGGGCGCGAGGTACTCGATCGCATCGCACAACCGCTCGCGGGCGGCATCTACACCGCCGACCCGAAGGAACTCAGCATGAGCGCGTCGATGCCGCGCTTCGTCGAGATGGAACGTCGCCACGGCAGCCTGCGACGCGGGATGCGTGCGGCCGAGGCAGCACGCGCGGCGCAGCCTCAAGGCACCAGCGGTGCGCGATGGAGTCTTTTCCTCACGATGCGCGGTGGTATGAGCGAGCTGCCCGACGCGCTCGTATCGCGGCTCGAAGGATCGATTCGCCGGGGCGCCGACGTCGCATCGATCGAGCGCGCCGGCAATGAATGGCGCATCACGCTAGCGGACGGATCGCGCATCGACACCGACGCAGTGATCTGCGCGGCGCCGGCATACACCGCGGCGCGCCTGTTGCGCCGCATCGAATCGCGCCTTGCGGATCATCTCGGTTACATTCAGTACGCATCGGCGGCGACGGTGAACCTGACTTGGCGCGCCGACGATTTTCCCAAGCGGCCCGATGCGTTCGGCTTCGTGGTGCCCGCGATCGAGCATCGCAAGATCATCGCGGGGAGTTTTTCCAGCTTGAAGTTCGAAGGGCGCGCGCCCGACGGTTTCGTCCTTGCGCGGGTCTTTCTCGGCGGCGTGCTGCAGAGCGAGATGATGAAGCTCTCCAATGACGACATGATCGGCGCCGCGCGCGACGAGTTTCGCGCGCTACTCGGCGTCACTGCCGCGCCCGGCATGACCGAAGTCCAGCGCTGGCCGGCCGCGATGCCGCAATATGCGGTCGGTCATCTCGAACGCGTCGCGCAAATCGAAGCGACCGCCGCGCCGATTCCGAATGTGTTTCTTGCGGGCGCGGCGTATCGCGGCGTTGGCGTGCCCGATTGCGTGCACAGCGGCGAAGCTGCGGCCGAGGCGGCCTTCGATCGCTTCGCCGCTCGCACCTAGGTTGATCAGATGCGATGGGAACGCGTCATCGCGCACGCCGACATGGACGCCTTCTACGCGTCGGTCGAGCAGCTCGACAATCCTGCGCTGCGCGGCCTGCCGGTCATTGTCGGAGGCCGCAGCGCGCGCGGCGTCGTTACCTCGGCGTCATACGAGGCGCGCAAGTTCGGCGTGCGCTCCGCGATGCCTGGGTTCGAGGCTCGCAGGCTTTGTCCGCAAGGCATCTTCGTTCCGGGACGGATGGATCGCTATGTCGAACTTTCGCGCATGGTGCGCAAGGTCTTCAACAGCTTCAGCCCGGCGGTCGAGCCGCTCTCGCTCGATGAAGCGTTTCTCGATCTCGGTGGCACCCAGAAGCTGCTCGGCACACCGCTCGAAGTGGGCGCGGCGCTGCGCCGCCGGGTGCATGAGGAAACCGGGCTCGTGGTGTCGGTTGGAATCGCGCCCAATAAGATGACGGCGAAGATTTTGAGCGACATGTGCAAACCGGACGGTCTGCTCGCGCTTGGGCCCGAATATGTCCGCGAGTTTCTCGCCGCGCTGCCGGTCGAGAGGCTATGGGGCGTCGGACGCGTGACGCTGCAGCACATGCATAGCCTCGACATCCAGACGGTCGGCGATCTGGCCGCGCGCGACGCCGCTTCGTTGCGCGCGCAGTTCGGATCGTCGGGTACGCATTTGTGGGAACTCGCCAACGGCATCGATCCGCGCGATGTGATCGCCGACTGGCAGCGCAAATCATATGGCGAGGAGAACACGTTCGAGCACGATCTGGATTTGCACGGGCTGGAGCTGCGCCGCGTGATCATCGCGCATGGCGAGGCGATCGGCAGGCGACTGCGCGAGGACAATGTGCGAGCGCGTACCGTAACATTGAAGCTGAAGCTCGCGCGGCCGCTGGGGCAGGGGCGTTATCCGCTCGTTACGCGAAGCTCGTCGTCGCTGGAGCATGCAACCGATGACGGCGCGGAAATTTCGAAGCTCGCGATCGAACTCACCTCGAAGGTGAAGGACAAAGACAAGATTCGGCTCGCGGGCGTGCAGGTGCATAATCTCGAACGCGCGGAAGCGAACCAATACGGATTGTTCGATCGAGCATCGGGCTCGGATGCGAAGCGCGCGAAGCTCAATCGGGCGTTGGACGAACTCGCGCATCGATTCGGCGATGATGCGGTTACGCGCGGCCTCGCACGCGCCGAACGTGTGACCCCATCGCGGAGGATCAAGTAACCTTTGCCGTCGCCATTTTCTGGTCCCTTCTCTCGCTAGCGAGAGAAGGTGTCCGGCGCGCTGGTCGCTCTTCGTGTTTTGCGACCAGAGTGCCAGACGGATGAGAGTGGGATCGTGGTGGTACGATGAGTCGAAGGCGCCACCGCGCCCTCACCGCCCCCTCTCATCCGTCCGTCACGGTTCTCGCATCGCAGCCGTCGCGAGAACCGCGCCGGCCACCTTCTCCCGCTCTGCGGAAGAAGGGACCAAAAAGAAGATCAGATCACGTCGTTGCAGGTGCGCAGGAAGCCGCACTGGAGGCACCAATACTTGCAATGCCCCATCGGCTTCATCGGCGAACCGCACGCGTCGCATCGCACCGCGTCGCGATTGAATTCAGTTTCGATCTGAGGAGAGTCCGAGCCGCGCGGCTTGTCCGATTCCACCACCATCCACCTCCGCATCCACCGATATTGTCGTACCGCTTCTTTCGGGTTTGACAAATGCTTAACCTAAGTTAATAATCTTCGCGGTGAAAGTAGCTTCCAAACGCGCGAGTGCGCCGATTTCCAAAACGCGACGCATCCACGATGCGATCGAGCAGCTTGCGATGCTGGTCGACGTCTTCGAGCGCCGGCGCGATACGCTCGCTGCCGATGCCGGCGTCACCATCGAGCAGTGGCGCGTGATGGAGGAAATCGGCTCGCGACGTTTCATGCCCTCTATGTTCGCGCGACATCGCGAAAGTTCCGCGGCGGCGGTTTCGCGAATCCTGCGCCAACTGCTCGATGCGGGCCTTGTCTCCGTTGCCATCTCACAGAATGACGGACGCAATCGCGAGTATCGGCTGACGGCGGCGGGCGAGCGTGTGCTCGCGGATTTGAAGCGCAGCCGCGAGGCCGCAATCGAATCGGTCTGGATGACGCAGGACGCCGCCGAAATCGAATCGTTCACCGAATTCGCGCGCAAGCTGGTGCGCGCGATCGAGGAATACTCGCGCGGCGAAAACCGGCGGGACGGCGCAATCACAAATTCAGCAGGGGAGTAACAAATCATGGCCCTGACACTGTTCGAAAAAATCTGGAAGGAACACGTCGTGATGGAGAAGGCCGGGCAGCCCGCGCTGCTTTACATCGATCTCCATCTGATTCATGAGGTCACGTCGCCGCAGGCGTTCGAGGCGATGCGGGTGGCGGGGCGCAAAGTTCACACGCCCGGGCGCACCTTCGCGACGCTCGATCACAATATCCCGACGATTGATCGCGACCGACCGATCGCCGATCCCGACTCGGCGCTGCAGGTCGAGATGATGAAGAAAAATTGCCGAGACTTTGGCCTGCCGCTGTTCGATCTCGCGTCGCCCGATCAGGGCATCGTGCACGTCATCGGACCCGAGCTGGGCCTCACCCAGCCCGGCATGACGATCGTATGCGGCGACAGTCACACCGCGACGCATGGCGCGATGGGCGCGCTAGCATTCGGCATCGGCACCAGCGAAGTCGAGCACGTGCTCGCGACGCAATGTCTGTGGCAGGTGAAGCCGCTCACGTTTTCGATTTCCGTCGACGGCAAGTTGCTGCCGGGCGTGTCGGCGAAGGACATGATCCTCGCAATCATCGGCCGCATCGGTACCGATGGTGCGACTGGATGCGCGGTCGAGTATCGCGGCAGCGCAGTCGCGGCGCTCTCGATGGAAGAGCGTATGACCGTATGCAACATGTCGATCGAGGCGGGCGCGCGCGCCGGCATGGTCGCCGCCGATCAGAAGACCATCGAGTATCTGCGCGGGCGCAAGTATGTGCCCAACGGCGCCGATTTCGACAAGGCTGCAGCGCGATGGCTCGAATTCAAGACCGATGATGGCGCCAAGTTCGATCGCGAGTTGCGCATCGACGCCAAAGATATCGCGCCGCAGGTGACGTGGGGCACCAACCCCGGCATGGTGGTCGAGGTCAGCGGCAAAGTTCCCGATCCCGCCGCGATGAAAGATGACAGCGCGCGCAAGTCCGCGGCGGCCGCGCTGGAATACATGGCGCTCAAGCCCGGCACGAAGATCGAGGACATCAACATCGATCGCGTGTTCATCGGATCGTGCACCAATTCGCGCGTAAGCGATTTGGCCAACGCCGCCAACATGATCAAAGGGCGCAAGGTCGCGAAGAGCGTTCATGCGATGGTGGTGCCCGGTTCGCAGCACGTCAAGATCGAAGCCGAGAAGATGGGCCTCGACAAAATATTCATCGAGGCCGGTTTCGAATGGCGCGAGTCCGGATGCAGCATGTGCCTCGGCATGAATCCCGACATCCTGAAGCCGGGCGAGCGATGCGCGAGTACCTCGAATCGCAACTTCGAGGGGCGTCAGGGCAAGGGCGGACGCACGCATCTGGTCGGCCCCGAGATGGCGGCTGCGGCGGCGATCGCGGGCCATTTCGTCGATATCCGCAATTGGGGGAATCATTAAGATGAAGCCGTTTACGAATTTCACCGGACTGGTCGCGCCACTCGATCGCTCGAACGTCGATACCGATCAGATCATCCCGAAGCAGTTCCTCAAAGCGGTGGTGCGCAGCGGACTCGGGCGCGGACTCTTTTTCGATTGGCGCTTTACGCCCGACGGGCAAGGACAATCCAACCTTCGTGCTCAACCAGCCGCAATTCAAAGGCGCAGAGATTCTGGTCGCGCGCGCGAATTTCGGATCAGGTAGCTCGCGCGAGCATGCGGTGTGGGCGCTGCAGGATTATGGGTTCCGCGCCGTCATCGCGCCGTCGTTCGCGGATATCTTTTTCAACAATTGCGGCAAAAACGGCCTGGTGACAGTCATCCTCAAGCCCGAGGAAGTCGATGCGATTTTCCAATCGATCGCGAAACATCCCGGTTACAAACTTTCAGTAGATCTCGCTGCACAAAAAGTATCCGACAACGCCGGATGGTCGGCGCATTTCGAGATCGCGCCGCATTCGAAGCGCGTGCTGCTCGAGGGCCTCGATGATGTGGCGCTGACGTTGGAACACGCCGGCGCCATCGAGGCCTACGAAAAGCAGCATCCGGTGCCGTATCGGTAGGCTCGCCGGAATCCTTACTTGCGCGAACGTACTTATTGTGGCCAAGTTTGTTGTCGCGTCGTTTTTAATGCGATGTGACGCAGACGCGGCCATCTTTCGTCCGGATTTGACTCCTGCGCACCGCCGCCGCATTCGCATCATTTGACCTTCTCTGGGGAGGGCTTTGCACATGAGGCGGTTGGTATTCGCGCTCGCGGTTTTCATCGCGCTGGTCGGCATGGCAACGTCCCCCAGTCGCGCCGATTCGCCTTCGCGCATAGCAGGAAACCATCCGCTCGAGGCCGAACATCGGGTGGCGATCGGCAATACGGACGCCGCGCAGCCGCTCGCGATGGAGATTCATCTGAAGCTGCGCAATGAGAGCCGGCTCCATCGGTTCCTCGAAGATGTGCAAAATCCGCATTCGCCGATCTTTCGCAAGTTTCTCAAACGCGGCGAGTTCGCTCAGAAATACGGCCCGCTTCAGTCCGATCTCGATGCGGTAGCTGAATGGCTGCGCGGCGAAGGATTCACCGTCACCTCGACTTCCGGCTCGGTGCAATTCACCGGCACGGTGGCGCAAGCCGAGCGCACTTTCGCGGTTCATATCCTGAAGCTGAGCGCGAGCGAGTATTCGAACGTGGAAGATCCCGCAGTGCCTGGGCGCTTCGCGTCGCTCATCGGCGATATCGAAGGGCTCAACAACCTGATGCAGGCGCAACCGGTGATGAAGATTCCTGCGAACCTGAAGAAGCTGGCGAAGGCTCCTGCGCACAAACTGAGCCGCAAGGAAGTTCTTTCGAGCATCGCCGGTGGCGCATCTGCGCTGGCTTATCTACCCAACGTCGAAATCAACGGCGGCGTCGCGTACGGCGATATGGACATGCGCAACACTTATGATGTTCCGTCGGACTTCACACTCGGAAGCGGCGATTGTCTCGCGATCGTTGGCACCTCGGACATCTCGACCGCCGCGCTTACCGCCTTTACCAATCAGTTCAGCGATTTACCCGCGATCAACCTGACGCAAAAACTGAATGGCTCAAATCCGGGAACCACCAGCGCCAAAATCGAGGCCTATCTCGATATCGAGTGGTCGCACGTAATGGCTCCGGGTGCGCCGCAGGTTTTTTATTACGGCAATCTTAAGAACGCCATCAATCAGGCGATCACTGAGGATACCTGCACCATCATCAGCATCAGCTTTGAATTCTGCGGAAGCCAGAGTTCCTTCTACACCATGACACTAGATGGGATGTTCGTGCAGGCGGCCAGCCAGGGTCAGGCGGTGTTCATTTCAACCGGAGATCACGGTGCCGCTGGTAGCGTACCGTCGGGTAATACCTGCGTAGCCGGATCCGGGCCAAACTCTTTGGTAAGCGAGATGGCGGCGGATCCGAACGTCACGGCAGTGGGCGGAACCGAAATTCTGAATCCCAACTACGACCAAAACGAAATCGATCAGGGATATCCCGGCGAGGTCGTGTGGGACGATCCGAATAATGGCGACTCCGGTGGCGAAGCGACCGGCGGCGGCGCCAGCATGTATTTCGCCAAGCCCGGCTATCAAACCGGACCGGGAGTTCCCGCGGCTAACCATCGCTATATTCCCGATGTGGTCATGCTTGGTGGACCGCCGTTAGTGTTCATCGGCAGCGATGCCAACGGACAAGGCGAAATCATTTGCTGCTATGACGGCACCAGTCTCGCCGCGCCGCTATGGGCCGGCGTCGGCAAGGACCTCGAGAAGATGTACGGTCGTATCGGACCACTTAATCCGACCATCTACACACTAGCGAATCAGCAATATGGTCCCTCAGGCACGGCCAACGGATTTCACGATATAACCTCGGGCAACAACAGCTTCAACGGCGTGACCGGATTTTCCGCCGGGATCGCATATGATGAGGCGAGCGGATGGGGCAGCGTCGATTTCGCGGTCTTCGCGGCCGCGTTCGCGAATGCCGTTCCCAGTAAAACCGCAACCGCAACGCCTACGGCAACCGCGACTGCTACGGCAACCGCAACGGCGACCTTAACGCCGACTCCGGTGGCAACCACGACAGTGGTCGGATCTCCGCCATCGGTGAACTTCGGCAATGTCGATGCGAGCAGTTCCTCGAAACCGCGCCGGGTGCTTTTCATTAATCGAGGCACGAATGCTGCCACCCTCGGAATGGTAACGGTTCCGACCGGATTCTCCCTCACGGCCGATGCATGCTCGAATCAGACTGTGCCCGCGAGGAAAAATTGCGCCGTGATGGTGGAATTCTCACCGCTCACGCCGATGTCGTCGTCGGGTGCGATGTCGGTTTCGTACAACGGCGCGGATCCAGGCACGGTCAATCTGTCCGGTAATGGCACCGCGGTTTCAGTGAAGGGTCCGGCCCGGGTCGTCTTCCCGACGGAAGCGCCTGGGATAACTGGCCCCTCGCGGCCAGTGACCATCACGAATGAGAGCAAAACAGCGACCGTGACGATGGGAACCGCCAGCGTCAATGGACCGTTTACTAAGGCGAGCGACACCTGTTCCGGCCAACCTATCGGGCCGCGCGGACGATGTGTGATTGGGCTCGAGTTCGCACCGCCGGATAACGCGACGGCGAAGAGTCAGCTTACGGGCACATTGAGCCTAGGCCTTACGTATGGCTCGAACGCCGGGACCGTGCCGAGCGTCCCACTTTCGGGCACGGTTAAGTAGCAAAGTGGCACACAGCGAATCAAGACTTTTGATGAGTCGATAAGAAGGCTGCAAATTCTACATAGAGGCGTTTCGCTCGTCTTAGCAGTCACGCTATGATTGATTGGAGGCTGCTTTTATCGAAGGCGCTGCGAATGGTGAGTTCGGACGACGGCGCCTGCGGCTTGAGCAGCATAAGGGGAGGGTCGAATGAAACGCACCATGCTGCTGCCTGCGCTGGTTGCCGCGGCACTACTGGTCAGTATGAATCCGGGGGCCGTCCGGGGCGCTAATGCCGCGATTCTTGCGGGAAATCATCCGACGGCGGTTGAAACCCAAGCCGCGATCGGAAACGCGGACCTGAATCAGCCGTTGACGATGGATGTGCGCTTCAACTTGCGCAACACCGCCGAACTTCAGCAGTTGATTGCGGCGCAGCAGGATCCCACCTCGCCGCAATATCATCAGTGGCTTAAGACCGGAGAATTCGATCAGCGCTTTGGTCCACTTCCGTCGGATGTGAATGCGGTCGCGAATTGGCTGGCGAGCGAAGGATTCACCATCGAATCGGTCGACGACGGCCATGTCGAATTCAGCGGCAACGTCGCACAGGCGCAGCGCAGTTTCAGCATCCGGATTGCGAGCTTCGGCGATGGCGCGACTTTCGCGAACGTCGAAGATCCGACGATTCCCGCGCAATTCGCGGGGGTGATCGCCGCGATAAGAGGCCTCGACAACATGATGCGCATCCGGCCCGCGGGATTGCATCTGACTCCGCCAATGCCCTCGGCGCTGAGCGCATTCAAATCGCAAATTTTCTCTTTCAACGGAAGCTCCGCGTCGCAGGATACCGCGCCCGCGCAAAGCGAGTCGGTGACACCGCTCTTTGACGACGATGGCATCGAGGCATTCGGCCCCCAGGACATGCAGACCTTCTATAACGAGACCGTCCAATCCGGCAGCGACGGAACCGGATCGTGCATCGGACTAATCGGCATATCCGAAGTTCCTGCGGCCGCGCTCGCTGTTTTCGATAAAACCTTCAATCTACCGGCGATCAAACTCAGTCAAACTGCGGTGGGCAAAAATCCGGGCCAGACCAAGGATGACAACGAGATCGAAGCCGAGCTCAACGTCCAGTGGTCACACGCGATGGCGCCAGGCGCCACCGAAACGCTCTACCTCGCGTCGCCTACCTCGGCCGATCCGCTGGCCGCCGCAATCGGCAGCGCGGTCACAGCCAACAAGTGCGCCACTTTCAGCATCAGCTTTTCATACTGCGGAGCGCCGAGTTCGGAATTCACCAATGTGCTCGATCCGCTGTTCCAAAAGGCCGTAACGCAGGGTCAGTCGGTATTCGTATCGTCGGGCGATTTTGGCGCCGATGCGCTCGATAGCGAATGCAACCCGGACCCATTTCGCGGCGTCAGCGAGATGTCCGCTGACCCGAACGTGACTTCCGTCGGTGGTACGGAGACGTCTGCGCAGTTCAATCAGAATGGAGACGACATCGGATATTCAACGGAAGACGCATGGAATTCCGACGGTGACGCGACCGGCGGCGGCGTCAGCGGAGTGTTTGCCAAGCCTCAATACCAGACCGGTCCGGGAGTACCGGCCGATACGAACCGCGACGTCCCCGACGTTGCGTTAATCGCGAGCCCGTCGTTGCCCGGTGTTTTCCTCGGCGATGCGGTCATCGGCCCTGCGGCGGTCCGCTGCTGCATCGGTGGGACCAGTCTTTCCTCGCCGATGATGGCGGCGATGGTCGAGGTCATCGATCAGCAAGTCGGGCGGCTGGGTAGAATGAACGACACCATCTATACCCTCGCCAATCAGCAATACGGGCCGCAGGCCGCGGATAATGGATTTCACGACGTGACTAACGGAAACAATAGTCTCAACGGTGTGACCGGATACAACGCCGGTCCCGGATACGACCAGACCACAGGATGGGGCTCGATCGATTTCGACGTGTTCGCTTCCGCGGTGAAGAGCAATTTGCCGCCCGCGACGACAATCATGACGCCGACGCCCGCGAGCATCAATTTCGGCAATGTCGATGCTAGTGGTGCAAGCAAGCTGCGCAAGGTGACCGTCGTCAACAAGGGCGCCGTGAACGCGATCGTTGGAACGCTCGTCGCGCCTGCCGGATTCACCATTGTTTCCGGAAGCGACTTGTGCTCGGGACAAACCATCGTGTCGAAGAAGTCGTGCAGCGTGTCGATTGAATTCGCACCGAGCACGCCTGGTCCCGCATCGGGCGGGCTCACGATTCCCTATAATGGCGCGACGAACGCGAGCGTCAGCCTCACGGGCAATGGCACCCAGGTCAAGCTCAGGACGCCCGCGAAGGTGGCTTTCGCGCCGCAAACTGCAGGGACCTCGAGCAATGCCAAACCGGTCAGCATCATCAATCTGAGCGCGACCGCGAGCGTGGTGTTGAGCGCGTATCAGCTCAGCGGCCCGTATTCGCCGGGCACCGATACCTGCTCCAACGCGACGCTCGCGCCGCACGGCCGCTGCTCGGTCTCGCTGAAGTTCGCGCCGCTGTCGGATACGGCCTCGAAGACTCCCGAACCCGGCAGCCTGAACTTCGACTACACCTACGGTTCCAATCCGGGTTCCGCGACGACGACGCTGTCGGGCACCGTTAAGTAGAAGCGCAAAGTTCGCAACGTCAAAAGGAGGACGCGTGTCATCGCGTCCTCCTTTTCATTTGATGTATGGCGAAATGCGCGGCTTGACGTGCGCGCCGCGACCTCCTACGGATCGGATGGTCACGGATGCAGATGCGGCGATCGATCGCCATGGTAATTTTTTGCTTCTCGGCGCTAATGGCTGCGTCGATGCCCACCCGCGCGCTCTTCGCCGCGGATGCCAAGCCTTTCTTCCTGGTTGCCAGCCCCGACATGCGCGATCCCGTTTTCCGCGAGTCGGTCATCATGATGGTGCCGACGATTCAGGCGCCGCTGCTGGCCGGCGTCATCATCAACGAGCCGACCGGCACCTCGGCGCAGGAGGTGTTCCCGCATTTCCCTGCACTCAAGGACGATCCGACAGCGCATACTATGGCGGACCGGTCGACAACGGCCTTCCCACGATCGCGCTGCGCACGTCGAATCCTCCCGCCAAGGCGATCCAAATCATCGATGATGTTTACGTAAGTACCGACGCCGAGATGATCGCGCGGATTCTCAAGGACCATAGGGGCCTCGCCCAATTTGCGCATCTTTCTCGGCCGCGCGCAGTGGCTGGCGGATCAGCTTCAATCCGAAATGATGCGCGAGGCGATGGTACGTCGTGCCGGCCGATGCAGACCAGGTCTTCACGGCCGACCCGACCCATCTATGGCACAAGCTGGTGGCACGGGGGCAGCTTCAGGAGACGGAGTTCAATTCGATATTGGGTGAACCGCTCGATGCGCGTATCACGTTCGTTGGAGGTGTCGTATGGCCATCACGCTTAATCACACCATCCTACTGACGCGCGCGTCAGGCATGACCGCTAGATACTCGCGCCATCGAAATGCGACAGCTTGTAGGCCGACGGATCGACGCCTTCAAGGCATCGCACATTGACCGAGGTTCCTTCGTCGGAGGTAATGAACGGCGCGCATCCGCAGTTCGGGCAGAAATGATGCTGGTACTTGCCGGTGCGGAAAGTATAGGTACCGACGTTCGCTTGCGGCGTTTTCAGATGCAGTTTGTCGTTACCCACGAACCAATGGAGATAGCCGTGTTTCGTGCAAATGGTGCAGTTGCACTCGGCAAGGGAATCGATGGTGCCGTCGACCTCGAACCCGATTTTTCCGCAGTGACATCCGCCGGTGTAGCTCATTGTGATTCTATCGTTCGCAGCGTAGCCTCTCTCCTGTCATCCTGAAGCGAGCGGAACGCGAAGCTGAAGGATCTCGGAAGCGCCTAACTTTCGCAAGTCACTTCAGCATTCGATTGTGGCGGTCGGACGGCATGCGCTCCGACGGCGACATCATGCGAATGCTGAAGTGATTGCCGATCCGTCGGCGCATCCGAGATTCTTCGGCGGCGCGCGTCGCGCTCACCTCAGAATGACCAGAATGGTTGATGGTTTAGTTTCCCGCGGCGAACGCTTTTCCAACCAGCGCCTGCGCCTCCTCCTGGATGCGCCGCAGATGCTCCTCGCCCTTGAAGCTCTCGGCGTAAATCTTGTAGACGTCCTCGGTGCCCGACGGGCGCGCGGCGAACCAGCCATTCTCGGTGACGACCTTCAACCCGCCGATCGGCGCGCCGTTGCCGGGCGCGTTGGTCAGCGTCGCGATGATCTTCTCGCCGGCGAGATCCTTGGCCGTGATCTGTTCGGGCGACAGCTTGCTCGAGGATCTTTTTCTGCTCCGCGGTCGCCGGCGCGTCGATGCGTTCGTACACCGGGGCGCCGAACTCGCGCGTGAGCTCCTGGTACAGAGTCGCCGGGATCGCGGCCCGCTTCGCGCGGTGATCTCGGCCGCGAGCAGCGCGGGAACGATGCCGTCCTTGTCGGTGGTCCAGACGCGCGCCGTCGCGGCGCAGGAAGGAGGCGCCCGCGCTTTCCTCGCCGCCGAAGCCGAGCGAGCCGTCGAGCAGCCCGTCGACGAACCATTTGAAGCCGACCGGAACCTCGACGAGCCGGCGGCCGAGCGCTGCCGCCACGCGATCGATCATGCTGCTGCTGACGACGGTCTTCCCGACCGCCGCGTCTTCGGCCCAGCCCGTCGCGATGCTTGAACAGGTAGGAGATCGCTACCGCGAGATAGTGATTGGGATTCATCAGACCCGACGCTGGGCGTCACGATGCCGTGGCGGTCGGTGTCGGTGTCGTTGGCGAACGCGATATCGAAGCGATCCTTCATGCTCGACCAGCCGCGCCATCGCATAGGGCGAGGAGCAATCCATGCGGATCTTGCCGTCCCAGTCCACGCGTCATGAAGCGGAACGTCGGATCGACGGCGTCGTTCACGACCTCGCCGTTGATGCGGTAGCGCTCGGTGATCGGCGCGCCAGTAGTGCACGCCGGCGCCGCCGAGCGGATCGACGCCGATGCGAACGCCTGCGTCGCGAATCGCATCCATGATCGACGACGCTCCGAGATCGCTGACGTAGGACTGCGACATAGTCGTGGCGATGCGTGCTCGGCGCGTTCAGCGCGCGCTCGAACGGAATGCGCTTCACCTCGCGCAGTCCGTTCGGCAAGAATCGCGTTGGCGGATTTCTCGATCGCGCCGGTGACGCTGGTATCCGCCGGGCCGCCGTTGGGCGGGTTGTACTTGAAGCCGCCGTCGGCCGGCGGATTGTGCGACGGCGTGATGACGATGCCGTCGGCGAGGCCCGCTTTTGCGCCCGCGATTGTAGGTCAGGATCGCGTGCGAAATGGCCGGCGTCGGCGTGTAGCCGCGCGCGCTATCGATCATCACCTCGACGCCGTTGGCGGCGAGCACCTCGAGCGCGCGAAGCGAACGCGGGCTCCGACAGCGCATGCGTGTCCATGCCGAGGAACAGCGGACCGTCGATGTCTTGCGCTCGGCGGTAGGCGCAGATCGCCTGGGTGATCGCGAGGATGTGCGCCTCGTTGAAGGCGCGCTCGAACGCCGAGCCGCGATGGCCCGAGGTGCCGAACGCCACGCGCTGCGACGCGATCGCGGGGTCGGGACGTTCCGCATAGTAGGCGGTGACGAGGCGCGGGACGTTGACCAGCATCGAGGGCGGCGCCGGTTTTCCAGCGAGCGGATTCAACTTCATAGGAAAATCTTAGCCGCGACGGCGCGCAGATAGAATTCGGCTGCGATGGTTCAAGCACGGCCGGGGCGCTAGTATGCCGAGCGATGCACAATCAGCAAGGAGACTGAACATGACTCCGGAAGAGCAACTCATCAGGCGTTACTTCGATGCATTCAATCGGCACGACCTCGACGGGGTCGTGGCGTGCTTCCACGATGAGGCTGTGCTGACCGGTCCGAATGGCAAGCGACTGGTGGGCATCGCGGAAGTGCGGCGTTCATACGAGACCGAGTTCGCGCTTCCCGATGCGCATTGTGAGTTGCGCGTGTGTACCGGCAACAGCGGGTCGGGAGTGGCGGAGTCTTACTTCACCGGCACGCGGCAGGAGCGGCGCATCGAGGCGGTGGGCGCGGAAGTGATGGAAATCGTGGACGGCAAGATCAAGGAAATCCGCGACTATCATCAATCGGTGCCGACCAAAGCTGCGCAACAGGTTAGTGCCGGAGGAGATCCTGAACAGCGTAACCTACGATAATTATAAACGCTCCCTGGAATGCTAATCCGCGAAGCGCATCCAATGTCGATGCGAAGAAAAGTTTCCAATCGCTCTGAAAACCCTCGCCCGATGGGCGAGGTGGTTCCGAGTCTTCGAGGAACCTGGAGTGGGACCTTGTTCAGCGCGCGCCGCGCGCGATTCAGGAATTCTTGTTCTGCTCTTCTGCTGCTCCGCGAGAATTTTGCAATTTAGGAGATCCCGAACAGATTTCCTTAATCGCGCGAGGACGCGCTGAATAAGGTCCCGCTCCAGTCCGCTCGCAAAGCCTCGCGGACAACCTCACCCATCGGGTGAGGGTTAAGAATCGGGCAAGGGAATCACAGGTGCGGCATCACCTCGGAGGCCAAGCTTATCGAGGTGCTCCATCTCATCGAAAACCGGATTGAGCAGGAAATGCTGCGCGCCGGCGCGGACCAACTCGCCCAGCTTATCGACAATTTCGCTGACGCCGCCCCAAATCGAAACGCGCGGCGCCATGTCGGCATTTCGGTAACGCATCCCGAACCATTCGCGCAGACGACGCTCGGCGCGCTCGCGATTGTCATCGAGCGCGAGGTAGACGCGCTTGGAAATCGGAAACGTCGCGGGGTCGCGCTGCGCCTCGTCGAGCAGGCGGCGCAGCATCGTGCTTTGCGCGATGAAATCCGCGGTCGACGATGATCCCGCGCCCATCCATCCGTCGCCATGCCGCACCGCGCGCCGCAGCGCAATCTCGTCGCGCGCGCCGAACCAGATCGGCGGATGCGGCTTCTGAATCGGCTTGGGCTCCATCGCGACGTTTTCGAATTTCCAGAACTCGCCAACGAACGATGCGCGCGGACGCGTCCAGAGCGCCTTCATCACTTTGAGCACCTCGACGAATCGCCGCGAGCGATGATCCGTCGCGATGTTGAACGGAGGCTCCGGCACATGCGGACCGCCGAGCCCGACGCCGAGCGTCAGCCGCCCGCCACTCAGTTGATCGAGCGTGGAGAGCGCCTTCGCCAGATGCACCGGATGACGCGTAAGGGGCAGGATCACTGAAGTCCCGAGTCGCACGCGCGAGGTGAGCGCCGCGGCGAACGTGAGCAGCGTGATCGGCTCCAGCATCGGCGCGTCGCCGAGTATTTGTTCCTGTACCCATACGTCCTGGTAGCCAAGCGCTTCGGCGCGGGTCAGGAAATCGCGCAGGGAGGGTACGTAGTCGGGTGCGTTCATTTGTGGAATCGCAATGCCGCAGGGAATTTTGCCGGACGCCATGATGTTTCTCCGTAGCGATCAATAAAGTCGCAATGTCTCAGCCTCGCCGATCTGCTTCGAAGGGGGAGGGTCAGGCTGCTGATCGTTAGCTTTTAGGAACAACTTAGACAACAGAGTCCATTCCGTACGAGTTCTCTTCTCTCAGCGCTTCGCCCTTTCCCATGTTCCGCTGTCATGTTTACATCCGATTACTGGGAGGACCCGCATGGCCAACGTCACCGTGGTATCGAAAATCCGTTTCCTGGCAGGTCTCGCGCCGGTGGTCCTGCTCATCGTGAGTCCGATATTGGCGCTGGCGTTTCTTGAGTTCGGCAATATTCCATCGTCCATCAAGGAGGAGCAACTCGCCGCTATCAAGGATGCGGAAGGACTCGACGCGGCGCTGTACAAAATGGAATGGGGTCGCACGCAACCCGACGGCGTCCAAATCGTCGTCGACCAGCAGCGGCGGTTCGCGGATTACCTCGACTCCGCCTCGGGGCATCTGTACACCGCCGAGCAGCGCGCGAAGCTCGAAGCGCTGGCGCAGGCGGCCAAGCCGACACTCGACGCCTTTCGTCATGCCGATCCGCATGATGAGGTCATGGCCGCCAAGATGCGCGATCTGCACGCGATGGTGACGGAGGTGGAAAATGCGGATGATGTCGCGCTCGACGAATATTCCGACGCGGCGAGGACTCGCGCGCGGCAACTTATCGCGCTCGTCATCGTTACCGGAGTCCTTCTGCCAATGATCTGTTTTGCGCTGCTATGGGGGCTCACCAAAAGCGCGCGCGCGGACCTGCGCGCTATCCGCACCGAATTGGAAAGCGTCGCCGAAAATCCCGCTGCGAAAGAAGCCTCAATCGCGCGTTCGCTCGAAGCCATCGATCAAGCGCTCACGCGGCTGGGATTTCCGAAACCCAACCCGATGCTGGCGGAGGAGTGACCTCTTACTCAGCGGCTCGCAGCTCGACCGTGTTGCCGTCGGGATCGAGAATCCAGAGTTGGCGGCCCGCCATGTTGCTCGGCGCTTCGAGGAACTCGATGCCCATCTCCTTGAGCGTGCGCTTAGTCTCGTCGTAATCCTCGACCTCGAGCGCAACATGAGGCCCGAGCGGATTGATGACGCCCTCGCGCTTTTCGGCCGAGATCAGATGAATCTGGTTGTTGCCGACGCCGAGCCATGCGCCGCCGAATCCGAAATTGGGACGGCTGCTGAGAGGCTTCAGGCCCAGCACTTTGTCGTAAAAAGCGATCGCGCGATCGGCATCGGTGATTCGTAAAGCGGAATGAGCGAGGCCGCGAATTTTAATCATGGCAGATGTTCCTCGCCTCGCTATCTAGCACGTCGGGCGGAAGAGGAAGAAGCGCGTCGACCAAGGCACTACGAATTATCGACTTCGAGGTCGGGAATGAACTCGCGGCGCGGAGTGGGATTACCATCCCACCTCACGACCGCAAACCATCCGCCCGAATTCACGATGCTGCCGCGCTTACGTTCGAGGCCCGTGGCATCTTTCTTGACGACATGGTCGCCGGTTTCCAATTTGGGAGGATCGAAGAGCTGATCGAGAAGTGAATCAGTCATGGCCATCTACTCATATGACACATAAATTACTGCTTTGACATCTATTATATAGTTATAGCATCTAATTGCAACACCTTATCTGTTCTACATCGTTACGAGCAACCGGGATATTGAGGGGGCGATGCCCCCATCAATCGAAGGCGCTTTCGTTGGTGATGTCTCGGCCCAGGATCAGCGTCTGCACGTCGTAGGTTCCCTCATACGTGTTCACGGTCTCCATGTTCAGCATGTGCCGAATGATCGGGTATTCGTTGACGATGCCGTTGGCGCCAAGTATGTCGCGTGCCACTCTCGCGATCTCCAACGCGCAATTCACGTTGTTTCGCTTGGCAAATGAAACTTGCTCGGGACGCATCTTCCCCGCGTCCTTAAGTTGGCCGAGCCGGAGGCAAACCATCTGCGACTTGGTGATTTCCGTCATCATGTCGACCAGCTTGCGCTGCACCATCTGATAGCCGGCCAGCACGCGCTTGAACTGCTTGCGTGATTTCGCGTAATCGAGCGCCGTATTGTAGCAGCTACGCGCGCATCCAATGGCGCCCCATGCGATGCCGTAGCGCGCCTGGGTCAGACAGCTTAGCGGCGCGCGAAGTCCTCGCGCATCCGGAAGCTGATTGCCGGCAGGGATGCGCACATCCTCGAGGATCAGCTCGGATGTAATCGACGCGCGCATCGAAAATTTCCCGTGGATGTCGCGCGTCGTGAATCCCGGCGTGCCCCGTTCGACCAGGAATCCCGCGATGCCCTCCTCGACGCGGGCCCACACGATGGCCACGTCGGCGATGGAGCCGTTGGTGATCCATCGCTTGGTCCCATGGAGGATCCACTTGTCGCCATCGCGTCGCGCTCGCGTTTCCATCGCGCCCGGGTCCGAGCCGTGGTCCGGCTCCGTCAACCCGAAGCATCCGATGAGTTTTCCTTTCGCCATCTCGGGTAAGTAGCGCTTCTTTTGCTCTTCGGTCCCGTGGGCGTAGATGGCATACATCGACAATGCGCTTTGAACTGATGCGAATGAACGTAGTCCTGAGTCGCCAGCCTCCAGCTCCTGCATGATGAGGCCGTAGGCGACATTTCCCATCCCGGCGCATCCGTAGCCCTTGAGATTCGCGCCGAAGAAGCCCAATTCTGCCATTTGTGGGATGATATCGCGCGGGAAAGTTTCATTTGCGAAATGCTGTTCGATATTCGGGAGGATTTCGCGCCTGACAAACTGCTTGACGGTATTGCGCGTCATCTTTTCCTCAGAGGTGAGGAATTCATCGAGATCGAAGTAATCGAGGTCCTTCAGAAGTTCAGCCATGATGGGCTCCAGTCCACCTTTGGTGGATTTGTAACGATGGTTGGTATCCGCAATCTCCGACACGCGTATTAGTACGATGCTTGGCAAGGCCTGACCGGACCGCCTCGATCAGACTATTGACCAGATTTTCGCCATGCTCCAAGCTCATATTAGCCCTGCTCAGATTTCACTCCTGCTACTGATTGCCTCAAATCTGCGCATCAAATAGGCTTATACAAAAGAGCAGAAATATGCATATTGAAACGCTAAAGGTCTTCTGCGACATAATCGAGAGCGGAAGCTTTTCTTATGCCGCGTCGCAAAATTTCGTTACACAATCGGCGGTTAGCCAACAGGTGCGCAGCCTGGAGGAAAAATATGATTGCCGATTGATAGAACGCGGACGGGCCGGAGTCAAACCGACCGCCGCGGGTCAAATCCTTTATACCTCGAGCAAGGAAATCGTACGCAAATTCCTCGAGCTGGAAAATCGTCTGCGCGAAATCGGTTCGGTCATCGCCGGCTCGATTCGGGTCGGAACCGTTTATAGCGTGGGTCTGCATGAGCTGCCGCCATACTTAACCGAGTTCCTGCGCAACTATCCCGCAGTAAACGTGCATCTGGAGTATCTGCGCTCGAATAAGATTTATGAAGATCTGATCGAGGGCAAAATCGATCTGGGCGTGGTCGCCTATCCGGCCAAGCGCAGTCAGATTGTCACCATTCCATTCCGTCACGATGAACTGGTTCTCGTCGTTCCGCCCGACCACACACTCGCCAAGCATAACAAAGTTAGCGTGAGTGCGTTGGTCGGCCAGAACTTCGTGGGTTATGAGCGCGACATCTCGACGCGCAAGGCCTCCGATCGCATCCTACGCGATTACGGAGTGAAGCCGCAGTACACGATGGAGTTCGACAACATCGAGACCATCAAGCGCGCGGTCGAGATAGGGCTGGGATGCGCGATCGTGCCGCGCCTCACCGTGGAGAACGAAATGACGCGCGGATCACTCAAGATGATCGAATTCCAGGAGGGACCGTTCACGCGCCCACTGGCAATCATCTACAAGCGTGGGCGCGAGTTGTCGCCGGCAGCGCGCAAGTTCATCGAGGTGCTGACGACCAGCAACCTGACACCGCATGCGCAGGGACATAGCGAAAAGGCGACGCGCGATCGCGATCGTACGGAGCGCGAGCGCGGCGAACATCGCGAACGCGGCGAGCGGAGCGAGCGCGCAGAAAAGAGCGCCTAGCGCAAATCTCGTCTGTTTGTAGCATAGGCCATAGCCTGTGTTTCTGACCGCGTGAGGAGCAGGCACACAGACAGAAGTCTGTGCCACCAAAAAAGAAAGGCAGCCAGCGAGGCTGCCTTCGTTTTTATTTACGACTTCGAATTCTCAGATGACCGGGACGGTTGCGCGCCAATGATGGAACTTCTTGTCGTTGTTCACATCAAAGGCCTTCTCTCCCGGCTTCAGGCACGGACGCACCGTGGTATGGCATCCTTTGCAATTGGCGGCGCGCACATCCTCTTTACGTATATCGAGGAGGCCGGCCGCGACTGCGACTTGCATCTTCGCGGCATCGTCGTTGATCTCACCGTGCACGCTCTTCTTGACATAGTCGGCGGCCGCGCCATGGCAAGCCTCGCATGAAACGCCCTCGCTAATGTCGGGAGCGCCGTCCTGGCCCGCGCCGGTGGCGTGGCATTTCAGGCACATCGAGCCCTCGGCGGCGGGGTCGCTGACGTTGGCCTTCTTCGCAGCGGTCTTGCCCCAATCGTCACTGAGAGCCGCGTTAGCTTTGGTGGCGTGCGCATCCTGTTTCCATACGGCGACCGGATTTGCCCCGGCCTGGCCGTCGGGGCCGATGAAATTCTTCGCGGCTTCCTTTTCGCCGTGACAATCTTCGCACTGGCTCTCACCGACAAAGGAGTGACCCGCGGCGTTCGCGCTGCCGATGAAGCTGGAAAACGAGAGGCCAATTGCCGCGCTCAGGGCGAGGCTGCCAAGGAGGATTCGCGACACCGTTTTCATGGGAGCGATTCATACACAAATGCATTGCGAAGTGCAATTACAAGCTGACGAAATTTGCGCAAAGTTGTCATCAAGCGTATGTAGTCACGAATTAACTTGTGATGGTTCGAGGAATTGGCCGCATGCCGCGAAAAGCACAGCGCATTGCTTGACGCTCGAAGGCGTTACGCGCTACCAGTCTTGCGCGCTTACAGAATGATTTTGGAGACCAGCTGATGTCACGTGTCGGCATCGTTCTCGCCATCATCGTGGCATGTATTTCGATTCCCAACGCAGCCTGACGCGCGACCGCATCGGCCTCGTCATCACGTTCGTGCCGCATCGCGTCGCCTCAAGAGGCCGTCGCATGCGCACCGCGCGGTAGCTAAATACGAAACGCGCGGCGGCATCGTCCATGTGACGTTCGAGGGTCGCTCGGTTTCCGATGACGCCGCGCTTCCTATGAAACATGCGCATCCGCATCCCGCGCAGCATCATATGAAGAAATCGGCGAAGGATACGGCGTCATCTCCGATGGTTCTTGCCGAAGATACATCATCGAAAGCATCAGCCGAGAATGCGAGCGCGCCCGATCCGCCATCCGATCCGGCGGCGGCAGAAGCAAAAATGCGGCAGCAGGCCGACGAATGGAACGGCGGTGCTGCGCCGGGCCAGCCGCTCAAGCCTTTGGGCTATGCGGGAACTTCACCGCCGCGGCTGGCAACGCCGGCGTGGGCGCGCGACAGCGATTTCATTCCGATCCAGGATCGATGGCGCATCGGATTTCCCACCTGGGATCGCTACGCGCAGGGCACGCCGGGCGAGTATCCGTACACGCTCGGGCACTGGTGGGATCCGTACGACCAGAATGTGCTGAAGGGCGACTACCCGATTTTCGATCAGCACACCTTTTTCAACATGACCGTGATGAGCGACACGCTGGCCGAAGATCATCGGCTACCGACCGCAGCGCCGCAGAGCAGCGTGCCGGCCAACAATCCGGATTTCTTCGGCAGCGGCAACCGCCTCGATTTGCAGCAGAACTTCATCCTGTCGTTCGAGCTGTTCCATGGCGATGCGGGATTCAAGCCGGTGGATTGGGAGTTCCGCTTCACACCGGTGTTCAACCTCAACTACCTCGATGCGAACGAGTCCGGCGTCACCAGCGTCAGCACCGCCGAGGGCACGACGCGTTACGACTCGCACGTCGGCATCCAGGAGCTATCGTTTCAATACAAACTCGCCGACTTGTCGGAATACTATGACGTGCTCAATGCAAAGGCCGGCATCCAGCCGTTCACCAGCGATTTTCGCGGCTTCATCTATTCCGATGAGGAGCCAGGGATGCGCTTCTTTGGCAACTACGATGACAACAAATATGAGTACAACCTCGCGTACTTCGAGCAACTCGATAAGGATACCAACAGCGGGCTGAATACGGTATTTCGCACGCGCGGCCAGCACGTCGTCGTCGCCAATCTGACGCGTCAGGATTTCATCTTCCCAGGGTACGACGCGCAACTCGATTTCGACTTCAACAACGACAACGGCCGCATGCATTATGACAACAATGGCTTCCTGGTGGCGCCGGCGCTCGTCGGCACCATCAAACGCCACGCAGTCGATGCCGCCTACTTCGGCTTCACCGGCGACGGCCACATCGGACGCATCAACGTGACCAACGCGTTTTATGAGGTTATCGGGCGCGACACCAACAATTCGATCACCGGCCAGCCGGAAAACATCAACGCGCAGATGGGCGCGCTGGAACTTGCCTACGAGCGCGACTGGCTGACCTACAAGGCGGATTTCTTCTATGCTTCGGGCGACGGCAACATCAACAGCCACACCGCGAGCGGCTTCGATTCGATTCTGGACAATATGGATTTCGGCGCGCCTTACAGCTACTGGAATCGGCAGGGAATCGGACTGAGCGGCACCGGCGTGCTGTTGAAGGGTCCGCTCGTCCTGCTGCCGGACCTGCGCAGCTCGAAAACCCAGGGGCAAGCGAACTTCGTCAATCCGGGAATTTTATTTTACAACGCGGGACTGATTGCGAAGATCACGCCCCGGCTCACCGCCGAAGTGCGATGTGAATTTCAGCCAGTTCGACAAAGTCGGGATGCTCGAGCAATTACTCCATCAAAACGCGCTCGGACATAATCTCGGACTCGACACCAGCGTCGGAGTGAGATATCGGCCATTACTCATTGACAATATGATTCTCAATAGCGGAGTAGCATTTTTTACTCCGGCTTCCGGCTTCCGCGATATCTATACAACGGCCAGGAACTATACTCATTCTTTACCTCAATGACGTTTACCTACTGAGATAGTTGATTACCGTGGGACTGAGTATTCGACGCAGGCGCAGATCAGCGCGACATATCACACTGACTATTGCCGCGAGCTCGGCGCTGCTCTCGGTCATCATCCTGAGTTGGGCGGTTATCGCGACGCGCGGCGCAACTGCACTCGCAGGAGAGGCCGTGGATACATCGCCGGCCGAGAAGCTTTCGAAGGCCGAGATTGAAGACGCGCACGATCCCGCGGTTAATCCAGGTGGGATGTTGCGCGAGCGCTTTGCGCCCGATCGCGGGCCATATCAGAAACCGAAGATGCCGCCCGATCTCTCCAAGCAGACGCAGGCCGAGGCCGATGCGAAGAGCGTCGGATGCATAAGCGCCGGATGTCACGTCGGTATCGAGGAGATGCATCCGGGCTCGCCGCTGGGATGCGTCGATTGCCATGGCGGCAACGCGACCGCGACCAGGAAGGAACTCGCGCACGTGCTGCCGCTCGATCCGCGCGACTGGCCGAAGAGTGGTCGCCTGCCGGTGCGCTCTTACGCGATGCTCAATGACGAATCGCCCGCGTTCGTGCAGTTCATGAATCCGGGCGATTTGCGCGCGGCCCGGATGACCTGCGGCAACGCATCGTGCCACGCCGACGAAGTCGAGCATGTGCGCAAGAGCATGATGAGCACGGTCAACATGCTGTGGGAGGCCGCGCTATACGACAATGGCGAGTATCCTTCGAAGATTGCGCGCTTCGGCGAGGCATACACCGAAGACGGCCGTCCGGTGCGGGTCCGCACGCTTCCGCCGCCAACCATCGAGGACACCCTCAAGCGCGGCATCCTTCCGTATCTCGATCCGCTGCCGCGATTTGAAATTTCACAGCCCGGCAACGTGCTGCGCGTGTTCGAGCGCGGCAACGATCGCCTGAGCATCCGCGGCTACGGTACCGAGACGCGCACCGATCCGGTCTATCTCAGCCTGCACAAAACGCGGCTGCTCGATCCGGGGCTATGGTTCCTCGGCACCGCCGATCATCCGGGCGACTATCGCAGCAGTGGATGCAGCGGGTGCCACGTCATCTACGCCAACGACCGCGACCCGGTACATTCGGCGAACTACGCGCAGTACGGCAACGAGGGCAAGAGCTTCTCCGACGATGCTGCGATCCCGAAAGACATTTCCGGCTTCCCCATCAAGCATGAACTCGCGAAGTCGATTCCGTCCTCGCAGTGCATCGTATGCCACGTGCATCCGGGAACCAACGTTCTGAACAGCTATTACGGAACCATCTGGTGGGATAACGAAAGCGACGGCGAACTGCTCTATCCGAAAAAGGAGAAGCATCCGAGCGACGACGAGATGGCCGTCGATCTGATGTCCAATCCCGAGGCTGCGTCGGTCAAGGGCAACTGGTCCGATCCGAAATTCCTGACAGCACGTGTCCGAGCTGAATCCGCAGATGAAGCATGTGCAGCTCGCGGATTTCCATGGCCACGGATGGCTGTTCCGCTACGTCTACAAGCAGGACGACAAGGGAAACCTGCTCGACAAGAATGGCGAAATCGTTCCCGATGACGCGCCGGACAAGTGGAATCGCGCGGTCAAGCTGCAGGATATCCATGCTGAAATGGGCATGCAGTGCGCCGATTGCCACTTCAAAACCGATGCGCATGGTGACGGTAAACTCTATGGCGAAGTGCGCAACGCTATCGCGATTCGATGCGAGGATTGTCACGGCACCTTCAACAAGAAGGCCACTTTCAAAGGAACCGGCAACGCCGGCGAGGGAGCTGGACCTGACGCGCGACCACAAGGGCGGCTTCCAGAAGACCGGCGCGAAGCAGAAGCTCACCGTCAACGGAAAATCGAAGTGGGTCGAGATCGCGCAGCTTTCCGATATCGACGATTCGCATTCGAAGAAGTACAAGAGCGCGTTCAACCTCGCGCGCTATGCCCACACCATTCAGAAGTGACGGCCGCAGTTGGGGCTCGATCAAAATCTCCGATTCTGCGCTCGCGCATCCGAATTCCGAGATGGCCTGCCAGACCTGCCATTCGTCATGGGTGCCTAGCTGCTTCGGATGTCATCTGCCGATGAAGGCGAATCAGCGCCGCCCGATCCTGCGCTACGACGGCGAGATGACGCGCAACTGGACCTCGTATGATTTCCAGACTTTGCGCAACGACGTCTTCATGATGGCGCGCGACGGCGTGGTGACCGGCAATCGCATCTCGCCGGTGCGCTCGTCATGCGCAGTGCTGGTGACCTCCTACAACGCGCGCCGCGATGTCCTTTATACCCAGCAGACGCCGGTCTCGACCGAGGGTTTCTCGGCCGAGGCATTCAGCACCGCGGTGCCGCATACCGTACGTACCAGGGAAACCAAGCAGTGCACCGATTGCCATATCTCGCAGGCCAACGACAACAACGCGAAGATGGCGCAGCTGATGACGCTGGGCACCAACTTCGTGAATTTCATCGGACGCTTCGCATGGGTCGGCGAAGGCGAGAAAGGCATCCAGGCGGTCGCGGTGACTGAGCGCGATGAGCCCCAAGCCGTGATCGGCAGCCATCTGCATTCGCTCGCGTACCCCGATGAATTCAAGAAGCACGAGGCGAACGATCACAACCTCAAGGAATCCTACTATCACGAGGCCGAGGACTGCCGGAGCATCTGGAATCGCGGCGAGTATCTCTACACTGCCGACGGCCCGGGCGGCTTCGAGGTCTACGATATCGCGCACATCGACGACAAGGAGTTCTCCGAGCGCATCCAGACCGCGCCGGTCTCGCCGCTCGGCCAGCGCACTTACGTCAAGACCAAGTTTGCGACCGCGGTCGCGCTGCCGAGCACGCTGCTGCTCGATCCCGCGCGCATCCAGCATCCGGAGAACCACGAGCAGAAGGTTTCGATGATGTATGCCTACGTCTTCGTCACCGACAAGTACGAGGGGCTCATCACCGTCAACATCGCGACGCTGGGCGACGGCAATCCCGACAACAACTTCTTCAAGCGCGGCGCGACCTACAATCCCGAAGGCGTACTCAACGGCGCGGTCAACATCACGATCGTCGGCAACTATGCCTACATCGCGTGCGACCCGGCATCGTGGTGGTCGATGTCAGCGATCGGCTGCATCCGCAGATCGTCGGCCAGGTCGGCGCGCCCTACATCAACAAACCGCGCGCGATCGCGGCGCAGTTCCGCTATGCATTCGTGATCGATGCGGAGGGCCTCAAGGTCCTCGACATCACCGACTTGAAGCATCCGCAGCCGGTGCCGAGGGCGCCATGCCGATAGCCGATGCGCGCAATATCTACGTCGCGCGCACCTATGCCTACATCGCGGGCGGTCGCGCAAGGAATGATCATCGTCGATGTGCAGCGTCCCGAACATCCGGTTATCGATCAGGTCTACAACGCCAACGGCACCATCAACGATCTGAACGACGTGAAGCTCGGGATGACCGATGCGAGCGTGTTCGGATATCTCGCCGACGGCAAAAACGGCCTCAAAGTCGTGCAGATGATTTCGCCCGGAGACGCCGGGCTACCTCGGCTTCTCACCGCGTCCGGCGCCGGTACTGGTCGCGAAGTTCCCGACGCACGGTCCTGCGTTGGCGATCGCAAAGGGCCTCGATCGCGATCGCGCGGTGGATGAGAGCGGCAATCAGCTGGTGGTGTTCGGCCGCCTCGGCGCGCGCCCGTTCACCAAGGAGGAGATGGAGAAGCTCTATCTTCGCGATGGCGAGGTCTACACGGTCTCCGACACGCCGGACAGGGACAACGACCTCGCGCGCAAGCGGTAAAGGTAGTCAGGATAATGACAGTGTCGCAGGCTTGATCTGGCGCATTGGCGGGCTGATTATGGAAGGACGTAGCGTCAGAGGTTCGACGTGCGTTCACGTAGTTCAGTCAGAGCACTACTTCTCATTCTCGCCGCCTCGACGGTCTTTTTGACCAGCGTCCAATGCTGGATTCCCCTCGCCCTGGCCGCATCCGAAGTTCCTGCTCTTGCGAGGATTAACCGCACGCCGATCATTCACACCCGCGAGGAAGTCGCCGATAAGGGCATCGATATTTCACGCGACGCCGGCCATGAGCGTGCGCAGGTGTTGCCGGAGGTCGCATCAGCTTCGTGCCCACCGCAGCTTCCCGATGATGTCGAGATAGAAGTTTCCCCTCGGCATCGACTCTTGCATCGTCGAGTCTCACCGTCATCATCCGATGACGGTTTCCATTCCGAATTGCGATAAAGAGCGGTTCGAACACCTCGAGATTCGCGCCATGGAGCCCACGCTCCGAGCCGCGTCTCGACTCATCAACCTGATTCGCAACAGGAGTTCGATTCGATGCTGCACATGCAATTCTGGAAATTCACAACGATTGCGATCTCCACCGCATTGATGTCCGCCTTGATGTTCACCGCACCGACGTTCGCGCAGGTGAAACCGGGCGACTTCATCACTGCCAACGACGCGGCGAAGGTAAAGAACCTGGTTTCACCCGGGGTCTATTACAAAGTCGCGCAAGGGATGTCGATGAAGATTATCCCCAGCGAGCGCATCGACTGGCCGCCGCCGTATCGCGATGCGACGGAAAAATATTCCGGCCAGGTGCGCCTTAGCTCCGATCACCGGAGCGTCGTCGGTTACGTCGCCGGGCAACCGTTTCCGCTGATCGATACTAACGACCCATACGTTGCCCAAAAGATCATCTGGAACAATGTCTTTCGTCCGATCACGACCGACGACTACGACCTGCGCTTTTACGATTGCAATACGGCATATGAGGAGCATGGGCCGCAGACCCGTCAGGTCGAGTATTTCCAAATCGGCCATTACGCGGGCTATGACCTTGTTGGCCGCACCGAGGTCGACCCACTGCCGATCGATCCGGATTTCAAGGCCACCAGACGCGTCTGGCTGTTCGCTCTTTACCCGCTGCTGGCGCCACAAGATATTCATGGAACCGGCTTCATCCGCTGGCGCTATCTCGACGCCAACCGCGGCGATGATATTTGGACGCTCGATGCCGGCGCGCGACGAATTCGCCGTCTCAACGAGAGCATCATGTCGTCGGCGACTGGCGCCCAGGCCTGGGACCCGGATCACTACTCCGGGTTCAATCCCAAAACCGAGGAATACAACTATAAGTTCCTTGGCGAAAAAAACATGCTCGCGTGCGTGAATGCCGCGCATTCACCTGAGGTCCAATGTCCCACCGACGGTGGTACGAGCGCATGCCCGGAGGACTGGGAGATCCGGCACATGTACGTTGTAGAAGCGATGCCGCGCCATCGCAGGGTCAATGCGCTGGACTCGCGCACCGTGGTCTACATGGATTCGGAAGTATGGTTTGAGCCGTACATCGATACCTATGATCGCGCGGGCCAGTTGTGGCGATCGCACATTTACTGGCTGGCCAATCGCGACCGTCCGGTGCCGGATGCGAAGGTTGCTATCTATCCGTTCAAACGATCATTCGTGGTCGGTGCGGTATCCACGGATGTGCAATCCGGTGAGGCGACGATGTGTTATCTGCCGGGACGCGAGACGCCTGAGCGCGAGTGCTGGTACATCAACATGGGTGCGGTGGATAAGAGCTTCTTCACGACCGACGCGATGGTGCGTGCGGCGAATTTCTGAGGAGCACACACTCGGAGCATAGACTTTAGTCTGTGATGTGGATGCGGTCCGGGGCCATCGGCATTGGTCGATGGCCCCAGCACCTACTGGATGTCATCAGAGGCACCGACTTTGCCCAACGAATAGGCAGGTTCGCGGAGGTCGAATCCGTGCTATTATGAACGAATGGCGTTCCTGCGGAGGGGCGCCATTCGACGTTTATGGAGGCCGATCGCGAGCGTCGCGAAAATGCAAAAACGAACCCATTAAATGCCCATTTTCAAAGGACTTTTCGCTTGCGAGGTTGGAAGCGAAGCCAACGCCAACAGCGGAGCTAGCAGGCGGCGTTAAGCATGCGAAAGAACGAAAACAAAGCCATTGTGCGGGCCGTTCGCCCGGCCACGGCAGCGTCTAAATCGCAAAAACAAACCCATTCGACGTAGATGCCGCCACTATTGACATGGAGTCAATAATTTAATTGACATCATGTCGATTGAGGTAGAGCACCGGCGCGCTCATCGCGCTTTGTAGTTCTTGCCCTTCACGAGGCGCAGCGGCGTGTACACCAACACCACAGTGCCGTCCTGCTTAACCACCTGATTGCGAGTGCGCACCAATCCCAACCCGGGGCGCTTCTTGCTCTCCTGGCATCCGATGACCTCGCATTCGACGTGGATGGTATCGCCCACGAAGGTCGGCGCCTTGATGTCGAGTTCCATGTTCAGAAACGCCAGTCCCGCGCCTTGCATCACCGACTGCGTCAACAATCCTTCCGCGAAGGTATAGGCGAGCGCGCCCGGAACCACGCGTCCTTTGATGGCGGATTCCTTCTCAATGAACTCGATGTTGGTGAACAGCACTTCCAGCATCCCGGTGCAGGTAATGAAGTTGACGAGGTCCGTCTCGGTGACGGTTCGCCCGACGGTTTTGAACTTGCGCCCGACCGGAAGGTCTTCCCAATGAAAGCCAAGTCCCACAGTTTCGATGTCTTCGATAGCCATTTCATTTTCCATCGCGAGCGACGGCGGCGCCGGATGCGATCAGTCGATCGATCTCGGCAGCGCCGTATCCCGCTTCCTTGAGAATCGCGCGTGTATGCGCACCGTACTCAGGCGGCGGCTGCGGCTTGCGTTTTTCGCCCGCCGAAATGAAGACGGGGCTGTTTACTGTTTCGATGACGCCGTGACCGGGATAGTCGCATTTCACGATCGCGTCGCAATCGCGCATCTGCGGGTCGCGCACCGCTTCCTCGAGCGTCGGCAGCGGGGACCATTTGATGTCGTGGATGCGGAACTTCTCGCGCCAATGGCTAATCGGCTTCGGTCTCGAATTGCGATTGCAGGATGGCGTACAACTCTGCGGCGTTCTCCTTGCGTGCCTCCTGCGTCGCGAAGAGTGGACTCGTCGCGAGGTCGGCCTCGCCCAGCGCCTCGCACAGGCGGGAGAACTCGCGCTCGGGATCCAGCAGCGCGATGATCATCGCATGCTGATCGCTGCTCAGGTACGCCGCGATGAGCGGATTGAGCGGACGCGCGCCCGGCGTGCGCACCGGAAACCGCGCCGCGCATAGTTTTGCCTGGATATCGACGCTGTTCGCCCACGCGCCCGCCGCCATCAGCGACGTACTCACTTTGGATCCTTCGCCGGTGCGCTCGCGCCGATAAAGTCCGAGCATGATGGCGCCGAACAGCGTCGCTGCCGTCGGATGATCGCCCATCGCGGGACGCGCGCCTGCGGGACTTCCGTCCGCGCCGGTGACGCTCGTCATCAGACCGGAGCGCGCCCAGTATGCGAGGCCGTCGTAGGCCGGCGAATCCGCATCGTCGCCGCGTTCGCCGTAGCCGGTGATGTATGCGTAAACGAGGCGATTGTTGACCGGCCGAAGGTCGTCCCATGTCAGGCGAAACTTGCTGAGCAGCGAGGGTTGGAAGTTCGTCACGAAGACATCGGCGCCGGCCACCAGCTTCAGCAGCGCGTCGCGTCCCTCGGTCCTGGTGAGATCGAGCACGATGCTGCGTTTGTTGCGGCTGGTCAGAAGCCATGTGTACTGGAAATCGGTCTGAGCATATCCCGGCACCGAGGAAAAACTGCGCCACAGGTCGCCGTCGGGCGGGCGCTCGATTTTGATGACGTCGGCGCCGAAGTCCGACAAGATGGTGGCTGCGGCCGGACCGGCGACATAGGTTGCGCAGTCGATCACTCTGAGTCCGGCGAGGACTCCATCATCTGCACTCATGCAATTCTCTCCCTCGGTGAAATTCTACGCGCGCTCAGCGCCCCATCTTCAGAAGATCGTCTCCCGCCCATCCGTCCTTGAGCGGCACCATGAAAAATGGAGTGAGACTCATCTTGCTGAAGCGCCATTTGCCGTCGCGCTTCACATACTCATCGTTGTAACGCGCCGCGACCACATAGCTCTCGCCGTTATAGACCGGTTTCGCTTCGAGATAGGCATAACCGTCGGCGCGATCGCCATTGATTCGCAGCACGTGGTTATGGATGAACTGCTTCACGCGATAAAGCCCGCGCCTGCGCGAGCCGTCGGGTGTTGTCCGCTCCCCGGCGAGACCGCCGAAGAATTTCTTGATCTCATCGCGCCCTTTGGCCCGTCCGAGATGGCCGAATTCGAGTTCGCCATCTTCGGTGAACAGCTCGGGAATTCCGGCCATCTGCGCCTCGTTTATGCATTCATGGTAGCGGAAGCGGAGGTCGCGGATCGCCTCGCGATCGTATAGCTCAGAAACCTTGGCCTCCAGTTCGCGCACCTTGTCCTCGAGATTGGTCGCCATCGCATCGCTCCTTTGGAATGGTCGCTCGGCAGAGCATCGCTTTCTCTGCACGATGAGCGCAAGCGAATTTAACGGGGGCTTAATTTGAGCGGATGAGACGCAGGGCGGCGCGCGCGATGTAAAGTTCCTCATCCATCGGGATGACGTGGATCGCGATGCGCGATGCGGCGGTCGAGATGCGCGCTTCATTGCCGCGCGTCGCCTTATTGAGCGCGCGATCGATTTCGAGCCCGAGCCATTCGAGGTCGGCGCAAATCCGCTCGCGCACGCGCTCAGAATGCTCGCCGATACCGCCGCTGAAAATCACCGCCTCCGTTTGGCCGGCAATCGCGAGATACGCGCCGAGGTACTTCCGCGCGCGATGACAGAACACCTCGATCGCGAGAGCTGCGCGCTCGTTGCCTTTGTCGGCCGCCTCCTCCAGCTCGCGGAGATCGTCGGAGAGCCCGGAAATCCCGAGCATCCCGGAATCATGATTGAGGATGCGCTCGATTTCCGCGGGGGCGATTTTCGCGTTGGTAGCGAGCCACGTGACGATCGCAGGATCGAGGTCGCCCGAGCGGGTCGCCATCACGAGGCCTTCCAACGGCGTCAGGCCCATCGAAGTGTCGACCGAGCGGCCGCCTCGAATCGCACACGCGGAGCATCCTGCGCCGAGGTGAAACGTGATCAGATTGAGGTCGCGCGGATTTTTGCCGGTGATTTCGCCGTAGCGCTCCATCATCCAGGCGTGACCGATGCCATGGAAACCGTAGCGGCGGAGTCCATATCGTTGTGCGAGATCGTGCGGCAGCGCGTACGTCTTTGCGGCAGGCGGCAAGTCGCGATGAAATGCGGTATCGGTCACAACCGCGGCCGGCACTTTAGGCAGACGCTCCTGCACAGCGCGCATCACGCTTATCGCGATCGGATTATGCAGTGGGGCGAACTGCGCGGCGCGCTGCAACGCGGCGTAGACGGCGTCATCGACGATGCGAGGCTCCTCGACCTCGCCGCCGCCGTGAACGACACGATGCGCCACGATATCGAGAGCCTCGAGCGGTTTTGACGCAATTGATTCCAGCCACTGAAGCGCGTGCAGTGCCGCATCCTTGTGATTCGAGGCGGGTGCGGCGGCGCGACTTTCCTTTCCGTCCGGACCGATGAAGTGCGCCGTTGCCTTAGCGCCGATTTCTTCGATTTTGCCGGACGCGAGAGAGGTGTGAGTACGCAATGAATTGTCGAGTTCGATGAGTTCGAACTTGAGCGAAGAACTTCCGCAGTTGAAAACCAGCGCCTTCATCCGGATGCGAGCGGCTGCCGATGCGTCATGACGCCGCCGCGAGACACTTCTATCGTAGCATGTCACGTCTCAAGAGGAACTTTGTGGTCGGTGCGTAGCGCGACGTGCACGACGCCGTGCTGAGAGGAACTTTTTCGCTGGAAGCCGCTGTCGCGGAATACATCGAGCATATGACGATTCGACGCCATCACGTCGGCGACGAATTCTTCGATACCGGCCTGATGCGCGATGCGGCGCAGATGCTCCAGCAGCAACGTCGCGATGCCCTGACCCTGATGAGTGTCCAGCACGGCGAAGGCGACCTCGGCACGGGCGCGATTCTCGGCGCGAAAGTAGCGGCCGATCCCGATAAAGCGTTCGCGGCCGGCTTCCCTTATCGTCGCGGTCAGGCCGACCTGGTTATCGAAGTCGAGTTCAGTGAAACGTGCGAGTTCATCGCGCGATAGTGTGCGCTTGGCGCCGAAAAATCGCGTATAGCGCGAGCCCTGACTAAGCGCGCTGAAATGCTCGAAGAGCAAATCCTTGTCGTCGGGCGTGATCGCGCGAATATGAATCGGGCTGCCGTCGCGCAGGATTTCATCGACGGCGTACGCGCGAGGACTAAGCTCCGGATGCTCCAAGGCCCGCAATCCTCCCGTCTCTTATGGGCAGATTATGACGCCGCCTCGGTTTCGGTCAGAGCTTGTAACAAATCGGTTAGCGTGATCATGCCTACAAGTTTACCATTCTCGACGACCGGTAATCCGCCGATTTTGCGCTGGCGAATCAGGCGCGCAGCTTCGGTGATCGAGGTATCGGTCGCTATCGTAAGGACGTGTTCGGTCATTGCGTCTTTGACTTGGGTCTCGTCGAGTTTGTTGGTGAATTTGCGCAGGTCGCGATCGGTAATGATGCCGACGAGGGCGCCATCGCGGACAACCGGAACCTCGCGAAAATCGCCCTCGTGCATTTTCGCCTCGACACTGGAAAGTTTATCCCCCGGACCGGCGACGACGGGCATGCGCGTCATCCATGCGCCCACGGTTTTCCGGTCCGCGCCATGGCCTCGAATGGTCAGCACCGGACACGATGCTTCGCGCAATACGACCTCGGCGACGCTGCCGAGAAAGAAATGTGACAGACCGCGGCGCCCATGCGTCGCCATCACGATTAGGCCTGCATTCATCTTCTTCTGGACGTTGATGATGGTCATCGCGGGCTCGCCCATCTGCACTATAAGTTCGTGCTTGATGCCGGCGAGATTCGAGCGCGCGATGTCCTTGAGGCGGTTCGATGCGGCTTCTTCCTGCGATTTGTAGATGTCCACATAGACCGGCATCGCGGTCGGCTGCACGATCATCGGAACCACATGCAGGACGTAAACGATTCCATCGGCGCGACGTGCGAGGTCCGCGGCAGTATTGAGCGCGGCGAGTGAGTTGTCGTCGAAATCGATTGGACAGAGAATACGTTCATATGGAAAAGACATTGCTTCCACTCCTTCGGCCGTCTTCTTGGCCCGTATCGGGCGACGACGATTGTCATGCGATCGGACCATCCAGGACTGCTGGATAATTACCCATCACGCTGGATGGGGCCAGCGGTAAGTGGTGGTCCATCCCGTGTGATGCCAAGGGATACATCGCTAGCTGATGGTTGCGTCCGGTGGGGACATGACTTTTAGAAGGCGTGAGAAAAAGGACTGAGAAACCTAACAAATTCTCGAAGAGCAACTGGCACAGTTTTGGCTTTGTCTGAAAGCTGCATTTCATTGCTTTCGCCCGCTTAAAAGCCGATACACCAAGAAACGGCCATGCTATGCGCAAGCAAGAATGCGGGGGGATGTGACTGGTTTGCGATCAATGAGAGGTATTTGGCCGGCCAACAGCATGCGCGAAAGGGCAAATAGGACGGCGGCGATGCGCCATGACCGCGGCATTCGCGGGAACGACGCGGCGGTGGCTCCGGAGCACGTAGCGACCGAAGCACAACGTCTGCCCGCGCCGACCCTGGTGCTCTTCTCCGCGGATAAGGAGCTGACGGCGCTGGTGCGAAAAAACGTCAAAGCGCCGTGGAAAATCGAGCTATGCGAGGACCCCGCTATCGGGCGCGAGGCGCTGTCCCGGCCCTCGGTGCGACTGGTCATCGTCGATGACGGCGCGGTTGACGAGGAAGCGCGGGGATGGCTGCTCGACCGGATCCGCAAATTCGTCCCGCAAGCTCTGCTCATCTACATCGCCAGCTCGCACAGCGAAGCTGACGAACGGCGGGCTCGCGGCTACGCGGCACAGTACTACACCGCCAAGCCGCTCGATTTGGATCGCATCGCACGCGTTATCGAGTCATTCGCGCGGACGGCGGCCGCTCGCGACGGTCTGGCCTCATCCTGAGGACCACTTCGCTCGATGATCCGGCCAGCCCAATGGGTGTAGGCTGATGCGATGGTCATCGTGCTGATGGGCGTATCGGGCGCGGGCAAGACCACCATCGGCAAGATGCTTGCCGATGCGATAGGGTGGGACTTCCGCGATGCTGACGACCTTCATTCCGATGCCAACAAGGCGAAGATGGCGCGAGGGGTTGCGCTGACAGATGTCGACCGCGCGCCATGGCTTGCCAGCATCCGCGATCTGATCGCGACGACCCTCGCGCGCAATGCCAACCTGGTGCTGGCGTGTTCGGCGCTAAAGCAATCTTATCGCGATGAGATCGTTGTCGATCCCAAGCGCGTGAAGATTGTTTATCTGAAGGGCAGCCGCGAGCTGATCGCCGACCGAATCGCACATCGAACTTCGCATTTCATGAACAAAGCGCTGCTGGACAGCCAGTTCGACACGCTCGAAGAACCTCGCGACGCAGTCGTGGTCGATGTCGCCTCGCCGCCGCAATCGGTCGTGGAAGACATCCGCCGCCAACTTGGGATTTGAGCAATGGCGATGCGGATTGCTGGTTTAGTTCCACTCGTGGCGATGGCGCTGGTTGCCATCACTTTAGCAGTTGGGTACGCCGCGGATCGCGTGACAATCATCGGCAACCATCCGCGCGAGGCCGAAACCATGATGCCCATTGGCGACGCGGACCCGATTCAGCGGCTCTCGATGGAAATCCACTTCGCAACCCGCAATCAGACGGAACTCAACCAGCTTCTGGCCGAGCAGCAGAATCCCGCATCGCCGAACTTTCACAAATGGCTCAAGCCCGGCGATTTCGAGAGCCGCTTCGGAGCGCGCCAATCCGATATCGATGCTGTCGCCGATTGGCTGAGAGGCGAGGGCTTTACGGTCGAGTCGACTTCCGGCGGCTACCTCCGATTCTCCGGCACCGTCGCGCAAGCGGAGCGTACCTTCGCGACGCGCATCGAACGCTTCGGCACTGGCAGCACCTATGCGAACACGAATGACCCATCGATTCCCGCGCGATTTGCCGGCGTGATCGGCAACATCGGCGGGTTGGACAACATGATGCATGCGGTGCCGGTCGGGCCGCACTTCGCGTCGCCCTCGCATCGCTAGCGCGAGGTGGTTTCTGATTTGGTCGTCGCGGAAGTTGCCGGAGTATCGTCGCCGCACAGATACTTGCGATAAATCGGCAAGGCCGGATCGTTGGAGGTGCGAATGGCGCTGCTCTGGTCGTTGCGCCAATCGCCGGTGCCGACGCACATGTACTTAATGTTCCTGGCGCAGTCGTAGGCGTCCTTCATGAAACCCGTGTGGCCGACATCCTCGGGCTTCGTCACCCCGTTGCTTTCATTGAAATAAACCAGGCCGTCATCGCCGCGATGGACCGACGTGGGATCGAGATACGAATGGCCGGGGTCATCGACGAGCGTTTTGCCGTTGGTCTCCTCGACCCAGCCGTCGTGCCCGCTCCATTGCGCATCGGCGCGATGTGCAAACAGCAGAACTACGAGAGCGATCGCGATGGCTAATGTTCGCGTGCCGATCATTTTGCCTTCGCCAGCGAGCCCCATTTCGGCAGTTGGCGGCTCTCGACTATCGCGAGCGCCATCAATTCGCCCGCGCGCACACTCAACGCGACGCCGTGGCCCGCATAGCCACCGGAGACGAGCACCTGCGGATGGCGAGGATGAGCGCCGAGGATAGGCACGGCGTCGTTGCCGAATGCGATCGGGCCTCCCCATACGGCGGAGAACCGTACCTCGGCGAGCTTCGGATGCAGTCCGCGCACGCGATGCTGAAGGCGCTCGAGTACTGCGTGCGACTCGCCCTCGGCCACATCGGTGCTTTCCAAATCGAGCGGCGCGGCGAACACGAGCCCGGCGCCGAAGATGACCCGCCCATCGGCAATCGTGCGACCCCACAAGTACGGCATGTCGGAAGTATAAAACGGCACGCCCTTCCCAAGCCCGATCGCGTCGATGACGGAAGCCTCGAGGGGCACGGTAGCGCACGCGAAGGTCAGGCAACTCCGCAGCGCTGGAGTATCGGGAAGCGTCGCATTGATCCACGCATTGGTGGCGATGACGACGTGGCCGGGCGTGATGCGCTCGCCGCCGACCTCGAGCGTCAGGTCGGGCTCGAATGAGATCCGCGTCACGCGCGCATGCTCGCGGATAACCGCACCGGCACGAACCGCGGCCTGCGCGAGGCCGATGGTCAGCGCGGCCGGCTGTACCACGCCTCCCGCGACATTGCGCGCGATGCATACCGGGCGACCGCCGTCTTCCCAAGGCAGCATCTTTTCCTGAGAGGCCTTGTGATGCTCGATCTCCCAGCATCCGGGAAGCGCAAGGTCGCAATCGATGCGTTCCTCGGCAACGACGCGCTCAAGTCCGGCGACGCACGAAGTCACATCTTCGAGCGGACCGACCGCAGTGCCTTCGAGCACTAGACCTCCGGTGCGGCCGCTCGCGCCGTCAGCGATCAGGCCCGCCTCATAGACCTCGCAGCGGACGCCACGCCGCGCGAGATGCAGTGCGGTTGATGATCCCGTAAGTCCCCCGCCGATGATCGCGACATCAGGAGTACGGGAAATCGAAGCGGAGTTGCCAGCGAATTCCACGTCCCGCGGCCATGGTCGCTCACCCCATTGTAATCGCGCCGCCGTCATTGTCTTCAACCAGCCTACGCCGAGGCGGTCGAAGAGGGGAAGAACAGGAATTACGGGCCCTCTCATCGGGAGAGGGCCCGCGATGATTACTTCGAAAGCTGACTCAACAGGGCAGGCACGCCGGTGACGCCGAGTTGGGTCTCTCCATCAACTTGCGTAACCGCCACGCCCGTCACGGTTTGGTCCGTCGAAGTGAGTTTCGCAGTCGTACATGCAGGGCACGGATCGCATCCCGTCATAGTCATGCTCACCGTCATCGTGGTGAGGACCAAACCGACGCTCGCCGCGAGGACACGCGGACGGATGCCGCCAGGGACAAGCAGCATCAGCAACAGCATCGGAAGAATCGCGCTCGCGAGCATCACGAAGCTATGGCCCGAGGCCGCATCGCGCAGCGTCGCCATCGGCGACTGGATGCCTAAGCCGCCACCATTTCCGCTACCGCCGCCGTTCCCGCCGCCGGTGCTGTTTGTATTGAACAGCACGAAGCTCCGTCTGGAAGCGGACGAACTACCTCCTGCAATCACTGCGCTCAGTGAGAAATTCACCGTCGTCCCGGCCGGTACAATGAGAGGCGAATCGAAAATGAAGACCGTAGTCGAAGTCGGAGGGCTCACGGTCACCGACGGATTGCTTTCGTCGAAGGTTGCGGTCAGCGTCAGCGAGCTCAGGATGGCCGGATTGGAAACCGTGACCGTAATGCTGCTCAGCTGCTCGGAGGTCTCCTCTTCCGTGTTGGTGTAGGTGAAGTTTCCCGCGCCGATGGTCTGGCCCGCTTTCCCGATGACATTCACCACCGGTGTCGGCACGTTGATGTTGCCGCCTGTCGGAGGACTAGGCGTTGCGGTCGGCGTTGGCAGGACAGTTGTCGTACTAGTGGGAACGGACGTCGCGGTCGCCGTCGATGTAGCCGCAGCTGTGGATGTGGCTGTTGCTGTCGCAGTGGCCGTCGCCGTAGCTGTAGCCGTGGCCGTTCTAGTCGCCGTTGACGTAGCTGTAGCTGTGGCGGTTGAAGTAGCAGTCGCGGTTGCTGTTGCAGTCGCCGTCGCGGTAGGAAGCAGAATTTTCACCGCGAAGGCATTGGCAACCGCCAGGCCATTTATCGGCGGGTTCTGACTGGGCTGGAATGAGCCCGAAGTGGTCGGGAAATTTGTCGACGCAGTAGTGCCATCAACATAGAGTGCGGAATTGTTCGGCGCGAGTGCGATACCTTGTCCGAGGTCCGCGGCTGACCCACTCAAAGGTGTTGCGAACAACAGACTTCCGGACGGGTTGATCTCTGCGATGATCCCATCTTTTTCGGTTTGGGCGCCCAGAACGATCGGAGGATTGAAGTCGAAGTCGGGCGCAATCGCATTAAACTCGAACGGACCGACAAACGGCGAGGTATTTATTCCGCCCAGTGCAAATATATTGCTGAATGCGCCGCCGTTGGTGCTTACGAACAGGCCGTTGTCGGTCGCCGCGAAGAGCTGGCTGACATCGTCGGTGAATGCCTCGAACCCATAGCCCGGTCCAGAGTTCGGTCCCAACTCCGGCGGGAAGGAGTAGGTATTGAAACCGTCGGTACTCTCGATGACTTCGTTATTCTGTCCACCGGCCAGCAGCGCGCCGTTATAGGCGTACAGCGTGTTGATGGCGTCGAAATTTACATTGGTCAGAGAAAATGTCTTCCCGCCATCGGTGCTCGCCAGTATGCCCTGATTGGTTCCAAGATAGACATTGCCGGTGAAGAAATCGATCACCGCTGAGAACGCCTCCGTATGAGCTGGCACTCCCGAGGCGGTAAAGGTCGTAGCGCCATCGGTCGATACCGCGACGCCATTGCTTCCGGTCGCGACCAGGATGGAGCCGGTCTGGGTGTTTTCGAGGAGCGGAAAGACCGGATTCGAGCCAAGACCGCCGGTGTTAGCGAAGGTCGTGCCACCATCAGTGGTTTTCATCAAGCCTTGCAAAGTGCCTACGAAGATCTGCGGCGGTTCATTATCGGTCACGATGATGCCGCTGGTGTACCCATTGAGAGCGGTCGGATCGAAGGTCACGGCGTCATCGGTGCTCTTGAGGAGACCGGCAGTACTGGTAGCGGCATAGATCGTAGTCGGCGTTGTGGTCACGTCGACTGCCAGCGTATTGGCTGACGACGGGGTCACTGTCAAATCGAACGACTCGCCGCCATCGGTGCTGAAGAGCACCGCTCCCGAGGGAAATAGAGTGCTGCTCAACGGATTTACGAGGGCGAAATCGTCGGTATCGGAAAAGCCGGTGACGTAAGCGTTTCCAGCCGCATCGACTACCGGTCCGCCGAGGATTCCGGCGGTAATGCCGCCGAGATAATCGACGTAATCGAAGTGAGAGCCCGCGCTATTGAGCTTCGCGACGAAGCCATTCTCTTTGCCATATGTTCTTCCATCGCCGAAAGAGCCGGCAGTAGCGGGAAAATCGCTCGAATACGTAAGTCCGGCGACGTAAGAATTGCCCGCCGTATCCACTGCGATGCCGACCGCCGTGTCATAGCCACGTCCGCCGAGGTAAGTGGCATAGACGGTTGAGGTTCCTGCAGGATTAATCTTCGCGATGAAGGCGTCAGCCGTGCCGCCGAAGTTCTGAACCGAGTTCTTGATCGGAAAGCTGCCGCCCTGGGAAGCATCGGTGCCGCCGGTCACATAGGTCGCGCCGGCAGTATCGACCGCGATACCAAGCACTACGTCTCCGCTCGGGCCGCCGAGATAAGTGCTATAGACCAACTGGGTGCCACTCGAGTTGAGCTCGGAGACGAAGCCATCGAAAGGATCGACTGACCCGCCGTTATTAGGCTGGAGGGCGCCGCCGACCGGCGCGGTGGGGAAATCGGATGAATCCGTGCTTCCGCCGACATAAGCATTGCAGTTCGATGCGCATCCGGGCGGCAGCGCGACAGTCAACGCAGTATCCATGACGGGATATGTGCCGGCTGGCGTTGTTCCGCCCAGATACGTGCTATAGACGACGCTCCCTGTCGTTGGCGCCAGCTTCAGAACGAAACCATTATTTTCCTCGTTCGTGAGGGTGCTCTTGATTGCGCCGCCAGTGGTCGGAAATCCCGAACCCGCTGCACCAACGACATAGGCAGCCCCGCTCGCATCCACGGCGATTCCAGTTCCGGTCGAGAATGTACTTGATGAAAAAATCGTCGAGTAGACCAGCGGCGAGGTCCCGGTCGGAGTTGAGCTCAGTAACGAACGCACCGCATCCGGAGCTGCCGGACGGTTGAACATCGGTAGTGGTTGGGAAATCGAACGAGCAGGTGACGCCGGTAAGGTAAGCGTCGCCGCTCGGATCCGCTGCGATTGCGGAAGCGCCATCGGCCACGCTCCCGCCGAGATACGTCGCATAGGCCAACGTCGGATCGATGACGAGCGGGCGGCTATGGTCATAGCTCGCGACCTGGATTGAAACCGTATCGCCCTCGAGATGATAGCTGCCGGCGATCGATTGCCGGTTGCCGGCGACATCCTGATAGATGACCGGTTTGTGCAGCATGATGTTGCCGCGCCCGAGGCGCATCGCGATGTCGCCGTGAGCGTCGAGCGCGAGCTTGTCGGCGCCGCTGAAGCGCATCCGAATGCGCGAAGGATCGACCTGCGGCTGGACGATGAAGTCGTATTCGAGCTGGTGATTGCTGCCGTAATAAACGAGATCGACCCCGGAATAGACGGAACTCTGGCGGACCTTGTTAAAATGCGGAATCTGCGCGTGCCACTTCGTCCGATCGGGACCCACCAAATAGTTCGAGACCGCCGGATTCGGATCGATCCCCTCGACGCGCGCATGAGCATCGCCACCGACCAGATTCATCCGCACCACGTGGTGTTCGACGAGCGAGGCCAATTTTTCCGGCCGCTGCGCCATCTGGCTGACGCGACCCGGAAAGCGCTCCATCGAGAGCACCGCGCCGTCACCGGTCACGAACAGCGAATAGCCGGGAGCGCGCGCGATATATTTGGCGAGCGGGTTAGCCTGACCGCGATTGACTTCGAAATCCAGCGGCAGATTGGCAAATCGCATCGCCGCCTTTGCCGATGAAGCCGCAAGCGCCGATTTGAGCGGCGTCTTTTTGGCTTCGGCGTGACGATTGAAAGTTGTGAGGATGACCAGCGAAGTCAGTGCGAACGCGGCAAGTATTAGTCCGCGAACCAACCTGAAGTTGCTTTCGATGCGATTTGATTTGGGACTTTCTTTTGGCGGCATTGTCCCCCCGGACGCCTGGCGGCTCTACAGAAAATAATGGTCACGCCGCGCTCGGCAACGCAGAAATCGCTCGCTCCTGCTGCATTTATCTCTCGACGAGCGAATTCTGGCGGCGACTACAATACGACGCGGCACGCTAACTTCTGCAAGCATCTTAAGTCAAGCCAAAGTGCTCTGAATGAGGCGTCCCGCGGCGAACCTTCCATAGGAATTCGCGCACCATCGTTGCGGTGATTTCAGCGAATCCTTCCGTTACGATGCGCCTCGCCCAAACGTCATGCTGCCGAGCGCGGTTTGCGTTCGGCTGACTTGGCCGCGATCTCCTCGCGCACTTTCGCCGCACTTTCGAGTGCAGGCGCGATGAGCGAGGTCCATCCGGTCTGATGACTCGCTCCGAGTCCCTTGCCCGTGTCGGCGTGGAAGTATTCGTAGAATGGGATCAGGTCCTTCCAAAATGGATCGAGCGAAAATTTGTCGATCCCGCCATGAACCGGTCTGCGCCCGGATGCGTCGGGCAGGAAGATGCTCGCGAGCCGGCGCGACAGTTCGTGAGCGACTTGTTCGAGGTCCATCATTTTGCCGGAGCCGGTGGGGCATTCGATCATGAAGTCCTTGCCATAAAAATGATGGTAGCGCTCGAGCGCCTCGATGATCAGGAAATTGACCGGAAACCAAATCGGGCCGCGCCAGTTGGAGTTGCCGCCGAACAGGCCGGTGGTCGATTCGCCCGGGACATACTCGACGCGATATTCCTCGCTATTGGAGCGAAAGATGAACGGTTGCGTCTCGTGGATTTTCGAAATCGAACGGATTCCATATGGCGACAGGAATTCGTTTTCATCGAGAACGTAACGCAATACGCGCTCGAGACGATTGCGCGCGGGAATCGCGAGCAGCCGCCGCTCGCCGCCGTCGCCGCTCACCATGTAGGAAACCTGGCTGGCGAGGTCGTGGCGGTTCTTCAAAAACCAGTTCATCCGTTTGACGAACCCCGGCATATGTCCGATGTCTTCTTCCTCGAGCGCCTCGACCGCGAACAGCGGCACGATTCCCACCATCGAGCGAATCTTGAGCGGGATGTGTTGGCCGTTGATCAGAATCTGGTCGTAATAAAATCCGTCTTCCTCGTTCCAAAGCCCGCTGCCGCCGAAGTGGTTCATCGCGTCTGCGATAGCGACGAAGTGCTCGAAGAATTTCGAGGCGACATCTTCATATGACGGATTGGTCTTGGCGAGCTCGAGCGCCATCGCGAGCATCGTCGTGCAATAAAATGCCATCCACGCGGTGCCGTCGGCCTGTTCGAGCTGGCCGCCGCCGGGCAGCGGCTTCGATCGATCGAATACGCCGATGTTGTCGAGCCCGAGAAAACCGCCTGCGAAGACATGGCGTCCGCCGACGTCCTTGCGATTGACCCACCAGGTGAAATTGAGCAGCAGCTTCTGAAACGTGCGCTCCAGAAATCCGACGTCGCGGCTGCCGCGCGGCCCGGAGATCTTGTAGACGCGCCAACTGCCCCAGGCGTGCACGGGCGGATTCACGTCGCCGAACGCGAACTCGTATGCCGGCATCTGGCCGTTGGGATGCATGTACCATTCGCGCAGCAGCAGCACCAGCTGCTCCTTGGCGAAGTAGGGGTCGACCTTCGCAAAGGGAATCATGTGAAATGCGAGGTCCCACGCTGCGAACCACGGATACTCCCACTTGTCCGGCATCGAAATGACGTCGCGGCTGTAAAGATGCGGCCAGTCCTGATTGCGCGACTGCTCGGCGCTGCGCGGCGGCTTGGGTTGCGATGGGTCGCCCTCGGTCCAGTGCTCGACGACGTAATGGTAGAACTGCTTCGACCACAAGAGCCCGCCGTAAGCCTGACGCGCGACGAGTTTCTCAGCATCGTTGAGCGTGTCGGGAATGCGCGAGGCATAGAAGTCATTTGCCTCCGCGATGCGATCGGAAAAAGTCGCGTCGAATTTCGCGCCGAGCATATCGGGCGTTCGCGCCTCATCGGAAAGGAGGCGAACCTTAAGCGTGATGGATTTCCCCGCCGCGATGTCGAAAACATAATGCGCCGCCGCCTTGGTGCCGGCGCCTGTGGGATTCACTGCGTCTTTGCGGTCGGCGATCACATAATCGTGGAACGCATCTTTCACGAATGGCGAAGCATTCGGCGTGTTCCACATCCGCATCGCATTGGTCTCGTTCTCGGTAAAGAGGAATTCCTTGAAGCCCGCCTCCGCGACGACCAGATTCATGTCGCTCAGCGTCGAATGACTGGTATGCAAGGAGTTCTTGCCGGTCTTCTCGATGCGCGGCTTGTCCCAGTAGCCCTCGCCCTCGCGTCCCCATGACCAGGTGTTGCGAAACCATAGCGTCGGCAGGACGTGTATCGTCGCCGCCTCGGGACCGCGATTGGCGATGGTGATGCGCGCGAGAATGTCATCGGGCGCGGCCTTGGCGTACTCGACGATCACATCGAAGTAGCGATCCTCGTCGAACGCGCCGGTATCGATGAGTTCGTATTCGGACTGGTCCTTGCCGCGCCGCCGATTCTCATCGACCAGCCCTCCGTAGGGGAATTCGCGCTGCGGATATTTGTACAGCGCCTTCATGTAGGAATGGGTCGGCGTCGAATCGAGGTAGAAGTAATATTCCTTCACGTCCTCGCCGTGATTGCCTTCGGGATTGGTCAGGCCGAACAGGCGCTCCTTGAGGATGGGATCGCGCCCGTTCCACAGCGCGAGCGCGAAGCAGAGCCGCTCCTCGCGATCGTAATACCGAGCAGGCCATCCTCGCCCCATCGATAGGCGCGGCTGCGTGCATGATCGTGCGGAAAGTAATCCCAGCAATCGCCGTACTCGGAATAGTCCTCGCGCACGGTGCCCCATTGACGCTCCGAGAGATACGGGCCCCATCGCTTCCAGTTCTTCTTGCGCGATGCGTCTTCTGCCAGCCGGCCCGCTTCGATGTCGCTCCGCCCCGATTTTTCCATATGCGGCCTTTTATCTCGCTTGCGCTCTTGCCGTAAAGCGAAACGTATCTGGTGTGCAGAATCGAATCGACTGAACTGATGGATTAAGCGATGCCGCTGTCGAGCGCGGCGCAACGCGCTGCGCCCTGCAACGCGGTCAGGTCATTGAGGATGATGTTGATGGGAATGCCCTCGAGCATCGCGCTCATCCGGCCCTTCGCGCAGAAGGACTTCATGAATGCCGGTTGCTTCAGTTTGCTCGCGATCTTCGGTGCGATGCCGCCGCCGAGAAACACGCCGCCGAGCGCCATGATCTTGAGCGCGAGGTTTCCTGCCTCGGCCGCGTAGAACGACACGAACATGTCGAGCGCCGTCACGCATAGCTCGCTTCGATTTTCCATCGCGGCGCGCGAGATCACTGCTGATGCATCGGCGTGCGCGGTCTCTTCAGCGAACCATGGCGCTTCCTTACCGCGCCCGGTGTCGCGCAAAAATTTGTAGATATTGAAAAGCCCGGGCCCCGACAGCACGCGCTCCCAACTCGCATGGCCGAACTGCTGGTGCAGCCACTTCGCGAGCTCGCCCTCGATGTCGTCGCGCGGCGCAAAGTCGCAATGGCCACCTTCGCTCGCGAACGCGCGATGAAATTTGCCGTCCCAGTAAAGTCCAGCCTCGCCGAGTCCGGTGCCGGCGGAGATGACGGCCTGGTTTCCCGCGGCATCGGACGCGCCGGGATTGAGCACGGAGAAATCCTTTTCCGACAGCGTTGCGACGCCGAACGCGTTGGCTTCGAGATCGTTGATGAGGCGCAAGGTTGGAACGCCGGCTGCCGTCGCCAGTTGCCGCGCATCAATCACCCATGCGAGGTTCGGCGTCTCCGAGCGCCCGTCGCGCACCGGACCGGCAATCCCGAAGCATGCGCGCTCGATCCTCGCCGGATGATTCGAGACAAACTTCGCGACGATTTCTTCCAGCGTTTTATAATGGCGGCTGGGAAATGTCTCGCCGACGATTTCCTTCAGCTTGCCGCGATCAGACTCGAATAGCGCGAGGCGCGCGTTGGTACCGCCGATATCGCCGGCCAGGATCATGTGAAAACTCCGGGCTACTTCTCGTTATGAAAGCGCCATTGCCGGCCGTCGCGTTCGAGCAGATGGTCGGCTTCCTTCGGTCCCCATGATCCCGCGGGATAGTTGGGGAACTCGCGCGCGGGCAGCGCCTTCCACAAATCCAAAAGCGGCGTGACGATGCGCCATCCGGCCTCGACCATGTCGTCGCGCTGGAACAATGTGGCGTCGCCAATCATGCAATCGAGGATGAGCGTCTCGTAGCCGGTGCTCGGTGCGGCGCCGAAGTAATCGGAATATTTGAAATTCATATGGACCTGCCCGAGCGTCATCGTCGGTCCGGGTTCCTTGGCGCTGAAGCCGAGCGAGATGCCTTCGTCGGGCTGAATGTGCACGACTAGCAGGTTCGGCATCGTGTTTTCGACATTCGTATGCCGAAACAGCGTGAACGGCGCGCGCTTGAACTGGATCGCGATCTCCGTGAGGCGTTTCTTCATCCGCTTACCGGTGCGGACGTAAAACGGCACTCGTGCCCATCGCCAGTTGTCGACGAACAGCTTCATCGCGGCGTAGGTTTCGGTATTCGATTCGGGGTTGACCTGCGGCTCGGTGCGATAGCCGGGTACCGGCTTGCCGTCCATCGTCCCAGGGCCATACTGACCACGCACCGCGTTTTGCAAAACTTCTTCGGGTTTGATGGGCGAGATGGCGTGCAGCACCTTGGCCTTCTCATCGCGGATAGCGTCGGCATCGAAGGAGTAGGGCGGCTCCATCGCGACCATCGAGATGAGCTGCATCACGTGATTGGGCACCATGTCGCGCAGCGCACCCGAGGTCTCGTAGTAGCCACCGCGCTGTTCCACCCCGACGGTCTCGGACGCCATGATTTGGACATGATCGATGTAGCGCGAATTCCAAATCGGCTCGAAGATGCCGTTGCTGAAGCGGAACGCGAGGAGGTTCTGGACCGTCTCCTTACCGAGATAATGATCGATGCGATAGATCTGAGGCTCGTCGAGAACTTTTTTTATTTCCGTATTGAGGGCGTGCGCGGATTCGAGATCGTGCCCGAAGGGTTTCTCGATAATTACCCGCCGCCATCGCCCGCCTTCCTCGCCGACCAAACCAGCATCGCCCAATTGTTTGATGACGACCCCGAAAAAACGCGGCGCGACCGCGAGGTAGAACAGGCAATTGCCCTTGGTCGAATGCTGCTTGTCAACCTTCGCGATGGTCTCGGCGAGGCGCTTGTATGCGGTCGGATCGTTGAAGTCGCCCTGCACGTATTCGATGCGCTCGTTGAACCAGTCCCAGGTCGCGTCGTCGACCTTGGTGGTGGCGAACTCGCGGATGTCCGTGCTTTGACCGTCGCGGAATTCCTGGCTGGTGTATTTGTTGCCGGAAAAACCGATCAACGCGAATTCATTCGGAAGTAAATTGGTGGCTTTCAGATTGTACAACGCGGGGACCAGCAGGCGCTTGGTCAGATCGCCGCCCGCGCCGAAGATCACCATCGTGCATGGATCGCCAATGCGCGCCTCGGCGCCGTCGCCATTTTCCTCGTTTGCCATGGTGCTTTTTATATCCTCAGTGACGTAGTTGAGGCGAGCGCGGTCAGTAACGTATCGATTAATCCAGCGTTGGATGGCGCGGATATTTGAAAAATGGCAGGTACGCGCCGCGGAACTTGATACTGGTCGCGCGGATGTTGTTCGGCGGCAGGTAGCCCGTCGCTCCGGTATTGGTCACGAAATCATCCTGATCGACGCCATCGCCGCTGATGCCGAGTCCTCCGACCAACACGCCCGATTTATAAAGTGGCGTGCTGCCCGGAAATAGCGTGATCCCGTCTCCATTGGTGCCGTTGCTGGGCTCGCACGGCGAGGTCGGATGCATGAAATAAAGCTGCTGCTGTATGCAATACGGCAACCCCTTATGCGGCGTCGAGAACACATCACAAAACAGCGGCCCCGGCGTGGTGCCGGTGATGCCCGGCGGATAGAACGGCTGCGCCAGGAATTCGATCGTGCGGCTGGTCACCGCGAGCGGCGCCGCCTCGCTGATCCCGAGATTATCGCGCAGCCGCTTTCCTAATAAATTCGGATCGCTGGGATTGCTGAAGCTCGTCACCGTGCGGCCTTTCTGGATCACAATGTCCTCCGAGAACATTGTGGCGTCATTGGTTCGAAAGAGTCCCAACACGTTGCCGGCGATATCGGTCACCCCGACCTGCATACGCGCAGGAATGCCGACCGGCAGGCGGATCGCCGCCCGAGTGATTTTCTCCTGATCCAACGATTGATCCACCATTTTGATGACGTCTGCCGCGGTAAGGTCGGAGATGGTGCTGTCGACCGGAGAGACCCGCCATTCGCCGGGCACCCCGGCTTCCATAACCTCGGTCGGCGGCGGTGATCCCGCAGTGATGGGAAAGGATGCATCCTCCATCCCCGGCAACGATGCGAACGGCAGCACCGTCAGGTTGTTGGGGGTGCGGGTGCCGACCCACTCGAAGCGGATTCCGTTGACGAGCAGATGGTTCGCCGTGATGCTCGCGGGTGTGCCGTAGCCGCGTCGCGCGCCGGCGAGCGCGATGACCTCGTCATCGTTCTGATTTTCGAGATTGGGGTTTTTCGGCGCGCGCGCGCCGTCGATGCCGATACCACCCGCGATCGCATGATTCATGTACAGCGGAATGCCGCCGAACGCGCCGGTCAGACCGCTGCCGTTCTTCTGCACGTCACCGCAGGGTAGCGACGACATCGGAAGCCCGAAGAGCGGCCCCGGTCCGGCGTTGTTGATGCCGGGGGGAAACTCGCTGCCGGTGATTTGCAGCGCCGTACGCGTCGAAAATGCGTTCTGATCGCTGCTCAGAAATGCCGCGGTGCGCGCCTTCTGAATCGCGACATCCTGCTCGGTTGGCGGGGTGAACAATCCGAGGACGTCATCTTTGCTGTCGGGCGGTGCCGGATTCATGTCCCACACGCCGAGCACGTTGCCCTCGCGATCGACCACTGCCACGACGACCTCGACCTTGTCGTGAACGGCCTGCGTAACCGCGTTGGCGATGATGTTCTGGACATCGGTGGTCTGAAGTTGTCCGGTGGGAAGTTCCGTAATGGTCGCCGCCGTCGCGCGAGAAGCGGGAACTAGCGCGAAGGTAGCGACCGCCGCGGCGGCGGCAGATTTTCTCACCCTTTGGAATAAATTCAGCTTACTCACCTCGACTCCACCGATTATTGCTGCGCCGCATTCCGGCCGCATGGCGACTGGGCAAAAATAGCCGACGCGTGGGTCTTGTCAAGGAAGCGAGGTCGCGCCGCTGTCGCGTGGCAATTTCCTTTGCTTCGGGCGAAGGATTTTTTGCGACTTCAGGTTTGACTCTGCTATGCATCAGGGCATAATCCAGTGCGCAAAGTACATGGAGTTTTAGTTACGTGAGTGTTGCTGAGCCATCGTTGAGCATTAGCGCGCCGCAGCTATGGCAGCGGCTCGAGGGCATCGAGCCTTTTCCGCATTTCAACCCGGAACAAAAACAGAACTTCCTCAACGCGTATGAGCGCAGGGAAGGTATCGATGTCAAAATTTTCAATAAAGACGATCTGATCTGCAAGAAGGGCGAGTATGAACTCGATCTATGCTTCGTCCTGACCGGTAGTGCCGATATCTATGATGAAGTCGCCGGCGAAGGTTATCGCAAGGTCGCATCGTTCCCGGCCGGGTCCTTCTACGGCGAGCTGGGCGCGCTGGGTGGTCTGCCGCGCTCGACCGATGTCAAAGCCGGCGCCGATGACACCGAGATTCTCTATATCCCCAACTATGCGCTGAAGTTCGTCAATTCGAACGTCGAAGCACGCACGCTCATCATGGATCGTTATCGTGATCGTGCGGTGCGCGCGATGGCCAATGCGATCGATCTCTTCGAGGGCGTGCCCCGCACCTTTATCGATAACCTTATTCCTCGATGCGAGATCGAGCGCTACGACTTGCGCGGCATAACGCTCATCAAGCAGGGCGAGGAAGGCGACGCGCTGTACCTGGTGCGGGACGGCTTCGTGCAGGTGGTGCGCGAGCGCGAAGACGGCACCAAGCGAGTTACCGCATACATTCGCGGCGGCGAATATTTCGGCGAGATGTCGCTCATCGGCGGCGGCAAGCGCTACGCCAACGTGCTGACCGCGGGGAAGTGCGAGCTGATCAAGATAACGAAGGAAGACTTCCTCGAGCTATGCAAGCAGTTTCCCGCCGTCGAGCAGAACGTCCGCAATACCATCCAGCGCCGCTATCGCGAGGAAGAGCAGCTTTCGCCGGAGACGTCGGCCATGCTCGAGAAGGGCGGACAGCTGGGCATGATCCAGGCCGACGCGCTGCTGGTGATGGATTTGGATCGCTGTGTGAAATGCGACAATTGCGTCACCGCATGCGAGACGCTTCACGGCGAGAGCAGGCTGGTCCGCACCGGCATCCAGCTCGGAAAATATCTGGTGCCCGCGGCGTGCCGTCATTGCGACGATCCCAAGTGCATGACCGCTTGCCCGACCGGCGCCGTTAAGCGCCGGCAGGAAGGCGAGATCTACTTCCAATATGACATGTGCATCGGATGCGCGAACTGCTCGATCGCGTGCCCCTACGACAATATCGCGATGATCGAAACGCCGAAGTTCGACGCGGCGCAGGCGAAGAAGTCGAAACTCATCCGCAACAAGGAAGTCTATCGTCCATATCCGTTGGCCGCGCACGATGCGGGTTCGATGTGGTCGAAAATCTTCCCGAGCCACAAGGCGGGCGAGCGCGCGCGGGTCGAACCGGGCTTCTTCAGCAAAATTCTCGGCATCAATCGCGCGGCTAACAAAAACACCGAAGCGCCGGTTTCCGAGGCCGCCGCGAAAGAGCAATCGGCCCACGCGCACATCCCGATCTCGTTTCCGATCAAATGCGATCTCTGCGACGGCCTGCCGTTCATGGGATGCGTGCATAGCTGTCCCACCGGCGCGGCCATCCGCATCGATCCTGCGACGCTATTCAATGAGACCGGCGCGATATCGGTCGGGTCGCGTTTGCGCAAGGCACACGGCGGCAGCGACTAGAGCGCACTATGGCCGCAAGCTCGGTTCAGAAGATCACGGCACCGGTCGGACCAGCGCGCACCTCGCGTCGCACGCTGCCGCAGATGACGCCGATCGCGCTCGGATGCGGCGTGCTGGTGGTGATCCTGCGCCTGTTCACCACGGGCATCGAGCAGCGCGTGGGGGTGTACCTAAGCGGCATCATCACTGCGGTTCTGTTCGTCGGGGTGGGGCTGTATAGCGTTCGCAAACGCAACCTCTGGTTCTCGCTGCGAATGCTCACGACGGCGCGCCGGATTTTTCCCAAGTCGCTCTTCGGCACCGTTGTATTCCTCGATCGCCTCGAGACCTGGCGCGCGACGCACGTCATCGTCGCGATGCTTTCGCTGCTGCCGTTCTGGTGGCATATGCAGCGCCATCTGATGGGCCCGCTGGAAGCGGCGCTCGCGAGCGCGGTGGCGCTGCTGTTCGTCAGCGGACTTTTCGGCGTGCTGATTCAGGATCGACTGCCGCATTACATGACGCGGTTTGCGGAGCATGAGGTCCGCACCCAGGACGTCAACGTGAAGATCAATGCGGTCTATGTCGAAGCCGAAGAGAAAATCCTGGGCCATACCGAAGCCTTCACCCAGGATTATCTGAAGCGCATCAAGCCGGTGCTGCTGGAGGATCGTTCGTCGTGGTCGCTGTTCGGGGCGACGCTCGCACGGCGCGATATCGGCAATGAAGTGAACGTCGCGCTGAGCGCGAACAATCCCTATCAAGATGCCGACGCGAACGCGTGGAAGGAACTGATCGACCTCGCCACGCGCAAGGTCAATCTCGAACAAAACGATTTCAACTTGTGGCTCAGCACCAGCTGGCTGCGGTTCCATATCATCATGGCGGTGCTGACTTTCGCGCTGCTCGGGTTCCATATCCTCTCCGTCCTTTATTACGGGGGCGCATGAGAGGGCGCCGTCGATATCTGGTCGCGACAGGCCTGGTGGCAGCGATCGCGCTGACGTGGCTGCTCGCGCTGCATCGCACCTATTCGCCAGGCCCCGTCTCGCGAGGGCATGCGAAGTTCGAGGCGCAATGCGCCGCATGCCACGAGCCGTGGCATGGCGCGACCAACGCCGGATGCCTCGACTGCCACGGCGACATGTCATCCAACAAGCATTCGGGCACCAAGCTCGACGACAAGGATTCCGGCTTGATGCCAGGGGTCCATCTTGCCGGGCTCAAGGGCGAACTCGCGTGCCTGTCATGTCACACCGACCATCGCGGGCGCGCGCCCCACCTCGAGCGAACCGCGGGCAGTACCTGCGTCCAATGCCATCAGCACCCGACGATCGCCGACGTGAGCAAGCATACGAAGCCGATGGAGCTGGCGCGCGGCTCGAAGCATTTCTTCAAACAGGCGTATTCGCACAAGAAGCATTTCGACATGATCGCCAATGCAACTCCGATGCTTAAGGAGTTGCCGTGCAAATCCTGCCACGAAGTTGAGACGCCCGCCGAAGCAGGCAGCCACGAGGAAATCGTCCTTAAGTGGAGCGGATGCGCCGGCAGCAATTGCCATGTCAGTCCGCAGGACAAGTTCCTGCAGATGAGTGCGTCGCTGGGCCCGTCGCCGGTGATCCTCGCGAGTTGGGATAGGCTGACCCTGAAGCATGTCAACGCGATGTTCGAGCATTCGCCCGGGCACCTGCAGTCGGAATGCAGCTTCTGTCATAGCGATATCCAAAACAGCGACAAGATCGGCACCTCGCCCGATAAGCATGCGACCAAAGTGCTGAACTGCTTCGAATGCCATGCCCATCAGCAGGAGCAGAAGCCCGCGCTACAGAACGCCAGCCTCATCATCGGCGGCGGCATCGCATTCGCGCAGGAAAATGCTCCGCCCGCGGGAGCGCCTCCGGTCGCTCAGGGCGCGCCCGAAAAGAAGATCGTCGCGTGTACCGGATGCCACGCCTTCCACGTCTCCGGGCCGGTTCCGACTCACGATTTCACGGGACCTCCGCCGACTACGCGGCCGCATCTGCATCCGGGCTTGATGTTCGCGATGAATGTGCCGGGCCTCGCACGCGCGCACGGCGGCGTTCACGGCATCCAAATGCGCCACATCATCATCAATCCGTGGTGGATGGGCGCCTTGGCCCTCATCGCGACCGGCACCATGTTCGGCGCATGGATGACATATCTGCCGCGACTGACAACGCTGCAACGCACGGTGGGTAACGTCGCACCGCAGCGAACTGCGGAAGTCCCCGCGCTCGACGACACTTACCAGAGCACGGTGGCGAGGCTTTACATCGTCGGCGAGACGGCAGGGACCGCATCGATCAACCTCGCAATGCGTTCGGGACGGCAATCGATCGAGTTCATCGCCAATCTGCTCAAATTCGAGAAAGCGGCAACCGCGCCGGATGTGTATGACGTCGCGATCGTCGGATGCGGTCCCGCCGGCATCAGTGCGTCGGCCACCGCCATCAACAAGGGTCTGAAGTACGTGGCGCTCGAGAAGATGACGGCCATCAGCACCATCAAGGCGTATCCGCGCGGCAAGTTCGTGCAGGCAACTTCGATCGACATCGCGGAATACGGATCGTTCTTCATGGAGGGCGATACTTCCAAGGAGTCGCTCCTCTCGACCTGGGAAAAGATCATTGCGCAGACGGGGGTGAAGCCTAACGAGCGCGAGGAAGTGACCTCGATCACCCGCGTCGGCGATCTCTTCGAGGTGAAGACCAGCGCCGACCACATCTACAAAACGCGATTCGTCGTGATGGCGATCGGGGTGCGCGGATCGCCGCGTCATCTCGGACTCGCGGGCGAGACGCCGGAGCGCGTCGCGTATAACCTCATCGAGCCCGAGGAGTATCAGAACAAGAAGCTGCTGGTGGTGGGCGGCGGCAATGCCGGCGCGGAAGTCGCGCAGGCGCTCGCCAATCCGGAGCTGCATAATCAGGTGAGCTTTTCGTTCCGCACCCCGACGCTGGGTCCGCCGGTCACGCCCGAGAATGCGGAGAAGATCAGCGCGTTGCAGCAGAAGGGTTTATTGACGGTCTATCCGGCCAGCACGGTGCTGGAAATCAAACCCGGCAAAGTGGTGATGGGACCGTTGGCCGGAGGCGGACCCGATCGGCAAGCGGGAACCGGCGCCGTGGTTCTGACGCAGCCGGCCGAGATCGACAATGATTTTATCTTCGCGATGCTGGGCGCGGAGCTGCCGACCCGTTTCATGAAATCCACCGGTATCAAGATGATCAAGAAAGGACACTAGTCCTCGTCGTCCGCCTCCAGTTTGGTTTTCGCGCCGCTTTTTTTCCTGACCCGATCGATACTTCCGTTCAGCCAAAAGCCCATTGACCCAATGTGGACTTACTGATAACAGCCTGAATAGGGTGTTAACGAGGACAAGCTTTAGTTATTGACAGATAGTTACAGAATCATGCTAGATCGGAGATCATGGGAAACTCGCCCGCTGAGACAGTGCGGGAACAAAGGAGGAAAGGCTAATGGCCCGGCATAGCGTTGCTTTCGGGGATCGTCAATTCCGACATGGTTCGGCCGAACGAGCGGGTTCCAGAAACCGCCCACTCGAAATTTCAGCCGAACTCGAACGGAAGTGGTTCGAGTTCGACCGCAATGTCGTAACCGGGGTCCTCGACAACCTGCAGCGCTCGATACATCAGGGCGCAACCCAAATGGAGATGATCGCTGCCGAGCAGATGTTCGACACCCTGCTGTCGAAAACTCTCTCGCGCACGGCGCGGCGTCTCGAACGGGTGACACTCAACCTCGAGCGCCTGACGCGCGAGGTTAACGACACCATCGGATACCCCAAACCTGGAAAGAATTGACAGGTCTGAGTTTATTCGAGGGCGGCGCGAAGTCGATCGCGATCGAAGCCGGCGATGACGGCATTGCCCGCGATCACCAACGGACGCTTGATGAGATTTGGCTCCCGCGCCATCAGCTTGATGGCCTCGGACGCGGTGAGCTTCTTGTCGCGCAGTCCCATTTCCTTGTAGGCGGGACTCTTGGGATTCAGAAAATCGCGCGAGTCGAGTCCGGCATCAGCGAACAACTTCTTGAGCTCGGTTTCGCTTAACGGATTTTTCGCGTAGTCGCGCTCGTCCAACTCGAGGCCGAGGTCATTGCGCAAGAAACTTCTTGCGTTGCGGCAAGTCGTTCAAGTCGATTTCCAGAGGAATCTCGCTTTCTTCATCCGATCCTACTCGATGCTGGTATCGGGGAGTGCCGCCGGATGTCCAACTGAACCCGCGCCGCGATCCATCGGCTGCGCGCTTCCCGGGCCTCCTGCGGAACTCGGCGCGGAACTCTGCGTCGTGTTCGTCGAAGGCAAAGCATTCACGGGCGTTCCAGTGATGGGCGCAACGGTGGTGCTGTCTGCCGTAGGCGGTGAAGTATCGGTCGGCCCGCTGAAGTGAATCGGCTCCTTGCCCGCGAGCATGTCAGGCGTGACCACATAATCGCCGCCAAGCGAGCCTGCGCCAGATGGTATTGGCGGTCTGCGTATTGCCGCCGGTCAGGCACCACGCGCCGCCGCCGACCAATCCTCCCAGGATCGCATACACCAGCTTGGCTGGAATGTAGACAACGTTGGTCAGCAGCGAGCCCGCGCCGTAGCCGACTCCCTGCCAGTTCACACCGCCCTCATCGGGTTGCGGCACTTGAGGCGTGGTTGCGTTGACCGGAGGGCTACTGCTCTGCGCCAATGCGATAGCGCCGGTGTGTGCGATCATCGTTAGCGCGAGCACGCCCGCTAACAGGGTTGTGGTATGTCGGTTCCTCATCGTCATCCTCATCATCCTCCTCCTACGAGCTTCGGGGTTGACTCTACTCTACTTTCACCACGGCGTCGCCCGGAATCAGCTCGAGCAGATGTCGAAACGCGCGGTCGAGATATTCCGGGTCCTTGGATTCAAGCGTCAGCTTCACGCGATATTCCGGATTACCGATCTTCGGATACGACCCCAGCATCAGTTGTGGGTACACCAACAGTGTCGCGTTAAGATGCTCGGCGAGCGTGCTCTCCACGCTGTTGGTATAAATGGCGCGCATGAAGTACGGATCGGCGGACAGCCGCGGCTTGAGCGCGTTCAACTTGCTCTCGAAGAGCTGCGGAATCCCCGGCAGCACGTAGACATTCTCGACCTGCACCGTGGGAAACCGGATGTCGCCCGCGTCATTGAGCACCGCACCGTCGGGAACTTCCGCCATCCTGAGACTCGCGGCATTGGCGCGTTCGCCCATGTGCTGATGGATGAGGCGCGCCAGCTCCGGATGCTGAATCAGCTTGCGGCGAAACGCGATCGCAACGCCTTCCATCGTGATGTCGTCGTGGGTCGGGCCGACGCCGCCGGAAGTGATCACGAAATCGAAGTGGCTGGAGCAGTATGCGACTTCCTCGGCGATCGCTGTGAGTTCATCGGGGACGACCGCGATGCGTTTCAGCTCAACACCGAGGACTCGAAGCTCGCGCGCGGTGAAATAGGCATTGCTGTCCTGCACTTTGCCGGACAGGATTTCATTTCCGATAACCACCAATGCGGCGCTGCGATCGTGCATATTCCCAAGGCATTATCCTAACGCCATCGCGACGCGGCAAGGCGCGCGCATGGTGGGTGTGCACATTGTTCCGAAATGGGTTAGCGCCCGGCCTCTTCGATGTCGCTGGCCTCGCCCTTGACGAAATCCTTGAAGCGCTTCTTGAGGCGATTCTCGATCTGACGCACGCGCTCGCGGCTGATACCGAACTTCTCGCCGATTTCCTGCAGCGTGACCGGATCTTCCGAGAGCAACCGCGCGTGGAAAATTTCCAGGTCCTTGCCTTCGAGCTGGCTTTCGAACTCCGCGACCTTTTCTTTCGCGAACTGGCGGAACTCATCGCTGGCGGTCGCTTCCTCGGGATTGCTCGACGGATCGTTGTCGGGGAGTACGTCGAGTAGTCGCGTATCTTCGGTATTCGGTACCGGCTGGTCGAGCGACACCTCGCTCTGCGACATGCGATCCTGCATCTCGCGGACCTCGCTCTCCTTGACGCCCATGCGCTGCGCGATCAACTTCGGCTGCGGCGAAAAGCCCTCGGCCTCGAGGCGATCGGTTTCCTTTTTCAGATTGAAGAAAAGTTTGCGCTGCGCCTGGGTGGTGCCGATTTTCACCAGCCGCCAGTTGTTGATGAGGTAGCGATAGATGTATGCGCGGATCCACCACACCGCGTACGAGGGAAATCGGATTCCATGATACGGGTCGAATTTCTTGACCGCCTCCATCAGGCCGACGTTGCCTTCCTGGATGAGGTCGAGCAGATTGCGCGATGCGCGCGCGAACTCCATTGCGATCTTCACCACCAGACGCAGGTTCGCGGTGACGAGGCGGAAAGCATCCTCGCGATCGTGCGTCGCGGCATAGCGCTTGGCGATAACGGATTCTTCTTCGCGCGTGAGCAGTGGAAACCGGCGCACCTCGGCGAGGTATCGGCTTAGAGGATCATACGGAACGAGGGCGGCCTGCCGTTCCGCGGCGGCTTCCGCTTCCTCTGCGGCCTCGAGCAGCGCGTCGCTGTCCTCACTCGCGTCATGATCGAGATCGAGCGCCACCTCGGCATCGGGATTCAGTACGATCTCGGCAGGAGCGGAGTCGCCGCCATCGTCGGCGGGTAAGATTTCGACCTCATGCGGCTGCGCCTCGGCGAGCGGACGCGCTTTCGCCGTCGCGCGCTTGCGTTCCTTTACGACTTCCGGCTCGACGACGGGCTTGGATGATCGTCGTGCGGGTTTGGGAGCCGTTTTGCGGGGTTTACGAGCCACGTCGAAAATCCGGCACCACGCCGATAGCTGAAGACATTGAGGCGGCCGTCATTTGGCCCGACCGCATCGGGAAAATGGATTCGTTGCGCGCTATTCCTTTTCGGGGAACTCGATCTTGACCTTAAAGGCCGCGATTTCGCGCAACGCCGTCACGACTTCCTTGTTGTCGGATTCGACCAGCGGCGGCGCGCCCTTCAATAGTTGCTTCGCGCGACGCGCACCCGCCAGCACCAGTTCAAAACGGTTCGGAATATTTTCGAGACAATCTTCTACGGTAATTCGTGCCATGTAGGATCAATTCTCCGTTGGCGCACCCGTCATGTCAACGCGCGGCGATGGGGCCGTGGCGCCTCAGTTCGGTTTTCTCTATTGGTGACTCTCGTTGGGGTTAGGGAAATTATCAGAAAGAGCACTCAAACGCTTCCGATCTTGAATAGGGACTTCCGACCAAGCGCGCGATTGCCCGCAGTTATAGTTCACCATCATGGCGTCGGGCGCTTGCTTCTTCCAAACCGGATCTTCCGCGGCCGTCGTCTGTGAGATCGGATTGAAGAAAAGCAGATATTCGCGGCCGACATCGAGATAAAAGGCCCCGCTGTCACGATGGGTATAGTCGCTTATAACCGTGGAGGTTTTGCCCTTGAACCGACGATCGATTCTGATGCGATACATGACTCCCGGGTCTTCGTCATCGTTGATATCGTTGCTGGAAATGACTTTCGCCCGGACGACCAGGGCAGAATCGTGAAATTCCTGCTCGATGGTGGTCGTCGCGTAGAGTTTGCCGGCGTAGATGCAGAGCGCCCTCGCCTCGGGCGCGAAGCCCGCGAAGAGCGCGGCTAAAACGCCAACGATGACGAGGCTCGATCGCCACACAGAACCGGCCCTCAAAAATGTGGGGCGGCATCGCGGCGCCCCACATTGCTCTTGGAAAAATCGAGACGGAAATATTTTTGCGCGAAATCAGCCGCCGTAATTGAAGCCGGTCTCCGACAGCATCATGATTTTCGCTTCGCGCTTCAGATGACCCTCGGTCACCTTGCCGACTACGGTGCTATGGTCGCCTAGCTCGTAGAATCCAACCACATCACATTCGACCGACGCGGGCGCGTCGCTGATGATGGGGCATCCGTTGGCGCCGTTCTCGAAGGCGAACTCGCCGAATTTTCCATTCACCGGCTCGACGTGTTTGAAGTACGAGGTCGCGATTTTCTTCTGCCCGGTCTCGAGGAACGAAATGGTGAACTTGCCCGAATCCTTTACCATCGCATGCGAGCCGGAATCCTTCTTGATGCCGACAACGACCAGTGGCGGCGCGAACGCGGTCTGCGTGACCCAGTTGACGGTCGCGACGGTGCTCTTCCCGCTATGAGCCGCGCCAAGGACATACAGGCCGTAGGGGATCATCAAAAGCGCTTTCTTCTTTGCATTCTCATCCATGACTGCTCGTTCTCCTTCCAGATGTGGGTGGTTGTGAGTGTTTATGGAAATCCGGCGACGCTGTTTTTCGGAACGAAGCCGCTGACGCCCGCATTCGGTCCGTCGGTAACCTCGATAGTGTCGCCTTCGTCGTCGCTGGAAATTATCTTCACCGGCGTTTTGTCGTCGACGTTTTTGGTCGCGACGCCTTTGCCCAATCCACTGGCAAGCTGACCGAGCGGCCCCGATTTCTTCAAGTCGGTGAGCTTATCGTAGGTTTGGCGGTCGGGATAAATCGCGACCGTCGTGTCTCCGGGCGCTGCGACCAGATAATGTTGGCATCCTGCGACCAGGAGCGCGACGCCAATCATTGCAGCGTACGAGGCGAATCCGGCTAATCGAGTCTTGCGCACCAGGAGTATCCCTCCGCGAAGTAGTTGTTCCGAATTGCGGCAGCCTCAGTCTTAGCATGCGGTAGCGACCCCCGTTCAAGCGCAGCATAATGAACTTCGCCCGACGGGCGAGGGTGCTTGCAAGTCCGCGAGCCGCTAAAAGACAGTCGCCCCAAGCTGCACTTTGAAGAAGGAGTCACAACCATGACCTCAATTGCGGGAACCGCCAAAAAATTCTTCGAGGCCTGTGAAACGGGGAAAGGTTGGGAAGGATGCAAGGAGTATTGCACTCCGGGCGCGACCTTCGCCGCGCAAGCCGAGCCGCTCGCGGAGACCAGAACCTTGCAGCAATACGCCGATTGGATGAAGGGGCTGATGACCATCATGCCCGACGGTCGCTACGAGCTGAAATCATTCGCCACCGACGCCGAGCGTAACAACGTATGCGCGTACGCGGTGTTTCATGGCACCCATACCGGCCAAGGCGGCCCATTGCCGCCGACCGGCAAGCGCACCGCCAGTGATTACGTCTACGTGATGGAGTTTGACGGCGACAAGATTCGCCATATGACGAAGATCTGGCATTCCGGCGTTGCGATGAAGGAGTTGGGGTGGGCTTGAGTTCGAGTCCTGGTGCCACAGGCTTCAGCCCTGTGTTCCGTAGTGGCCTCAGAATCCCCAAATTGCTCGCACTTTTCGCGCATGATAACGTGTGAGGCTCGCATTTAGAGGACATGGTTGAGGACTCCGGGCTGCGGTATTTCCATGCGCATCGGGATCATTTCCGACACTCATATCCCCGAGGCCTGCGAGCATCTGCCGCCCGCAGTGTTCGAGGTTTTTCGCGGCGTCGATCTCGTGATGCATGCCGGCGACGTCTACATCAATCGCGTCCTCGATGAGCTTGCGAGCATCGCGCCCGTCATCGCCGCGCTCGGCAATGGTGACGAGGGCCTCGACGGCCACCAGCACAGGCTCGAGATCGATGAGCGCGTGCGCGAGGCGCATCAGCTCGACATTCAGGGCGTGCGGATCGGCTTGGTGCATGCGATCCCGACGCCCGATGAAACTTCGCAGCAGGTTTTCCAAAACGCGATGCATCGCCACTTCGGCGGCCCGATGGATGTGATCGTGCAGGGGCACAGCCACTGCGAGGGCATCGTGCGATACGGCGATACCCTCATCGTCAATCCGGGCAGTGCGACCCTCCCGCACAACCTCACCTATCAGCCGGGAACGGTCGCGATTTTGGAAATATCCAACGGCGCCGCATCCGCCGAAATCATTCAACTCGCCTAGGCGCGTGAGCGCCGTATCCAGGAGGAATTTTGTCCGCACCAGAACGTAAAGAAGATGTCGCGCAAAATGTGCCGGCCGAAAAGCGCGCGGTCACGATGGAGAAAATCGTCAACCTGTGCAAGCGGCGCGGGTTCGTGTTCCCAACCAGCGACATCTACGGCGGACTCGGTTCCACCTACGATTACGGTCCTCTCGGCGCCGAGCTGAAGCGCAACGTCAAGGAAGCATGGTGGCGCTACATGGTGCAGGAGCGCACCGATATCATCGGGCTCGACAGCGCGATCTTTCAGCATCCGAAGACGTGGGAAGCCTCGGGGCATCTGAAGAACTTCACCGACCCGCTGGTAGACTGCAAAAATTGCAAGCATCGATTTCGCGCCGACCAGATTCCCGATCCGACCAAATGCCCCGATTGCGGCGGCCAGCTCACCGAGGCGCGTCAGTTCAACATGATGCTCAAGACGTTCCTCGGCCCGGTCGAAGACAGCGCAAGCGTGGTCTACCTGCGGCCCGAGACCGCGCAGGGAATCTTCGCTAATTTCGCCAACCTGCTGGATACGATGCGGGTGAAGCTCCCATTCGGCGTCGCGCAGATGGGCAAATCGTTCCGCAATGAGATCACGCCGGAGAATTTCATCTTTCGCACCCGCGAGTTCGAGCAGATGGAAATGGAATTTTTCATCAAGCCCGATGAGGCCGAAGAAGCCAAGTGGTTCGAGTATTGGGTCGAGCATCGGATGAACTGGTTTCTGAAGTTCGGCGCGAAGCGCGATAACCTGCGGCTCCATCAGCATGCGAAGGAGGAGCTGTCGCATTATTCGCGCGGCACCACCGACTTGCAGTATCGCTATCCGTTCGGATGGGGCGAGCTGGAGGGCGTCGCGAAGCGCGGCAGCTACGACCTCGATCAGCACGCGGCTGCGAGCGGCAAGGACCTGACCTACTTCGATGAGGAAGCGAAGGCGCGCTATCGACCGTGGGTGATCGAGCCGGCGCTCGGCGTCGATCGCGCGATGCTGGTCTTCATGCTCGATGCGTACGACGAGGACGTGGTCGACAACGAGGAGCGCATCGTGTTGCGCCTCGATCCTCGCATCGCGCCGATCAAGGCGGCGGTCTATCCGCTGCTGCGCAAAGGCGGCCAGCCCGAAAAGGCGAACGAAGTTCTGATGATGCTCAAAAAGCATTTCACCGTGGCGTATGATCAGGCTGGATCGATTGGCCGGCGCTATCGGCGTCAGGACGAAGTCGGCACGCCATACGGCATCACCATCGATCATCAGACGATGGAAGATGACACCGTGACGCTGCGCGATCGCGATACGATGACGCAGGATCGCATCGCGATTCCCAAGCTGGTGGAAGAACTAACCTCGCGAATCGGCTGGTCGCGTTGAGTTGAGAGAACCCTCAGCCTTTACACTTAAAAGAACCGCCGGGTGTGGCGGATGGGAGATATTCGATGGCACGCGTTCATCCTGAAATATATTTTTTCGGCGCGGGGATTGCCGAAGGCCGCGCCGACATGCGCAATCTGCTCGGCGGCAAGGGCGCGAACCTCGCCGAGATGGCCTCGCTCAAGCTGCCGGTTCCTCCCGGCTTCACCATTTCCACTCAGGTCTGCAACTACTTTTACGACCACGGGAACAAGTACCCGAAAGGGCTGACTGAAGGCGTGAAGAAGAGCATCGCGCGCGTTGAGAAGGCGCTCGGGCGCAAATTCGGCGATGCGAAAAATCCGCTGCTCTTTTCCGTCCGCTCGGGCGCGCGCGTCTCGATGCCCGGTATGATGGACACCGTGCTCAACCTCGGGCTCACGGACGAAACCGTGAACGGCCTCGTGGAAGATAGCGGCAACGAGCGCTTCGCGTGGGATTCGTATCGGCGCTTTTGCCAGATGTACGGCGACGTCGTTCTCAAGCTGAAGCCGGAGAACAAGAACGATCCCGATCCATTCGAAGAATTGCTCGACAATAAGAAGAGCGCGCGCGGCGTGACCCAGGACACCGAGCTTGGCACCGCGGATCTGAAGGAGCTGGTGAACGAGTTTCGCGACTTGATTCGCCGCCGCGTCGGCCGCGACCTCCCGCAAAATCCCGAGGAGCAGTTTGGGAGGCGATCGGCGCGGTCTTCGGCTCGTGGAACAACGATCGCGCGATCACCTATCGAAAAATCAACAACATCCCCGGCGATTGGGGCACCGCCGTCACCGTTCAGTCGATGGTGTTCGGCAATCTCGGCGACGATTGCGCCACCGGCGTCGCGTTCACCCGCAATCCGTCGACCGGCGAGAAAGGAATTTACGGCGAGTTCCTTGCCAACGCGCAGGGCGAGGATGTCGTCGCGGGCATCCGCACGCCGCATCCGATCAGCAAGAAGCCGCGGGGCTCGCGGAAGCCGAAGCGCGAAGGCATGACGGAGGAAGAGCGGCGCGAGAAGTCGCTGACGCTGGAGGAAACTTTTCCCAAGGTTTACGGCGAGCTGCTGAAAATTTCGAAGACGCTGGAGCATCACTTCCGCGACTGCCAGGACATGGAGTTCACCATCGAGCGGCAGAAGCTCTTCATGCTGCAGACGCGCAACGGCAAGCGTACGGCAGAGTCTGCGGTGCGAATCGCCGTGGACATGGCGGATGAGAAACTCATCGACAAGCGCACCGCGCTGATGCGCGTCGATCCGGTGCAACTCGAGCAACTGCTGCATCCGCGCCTCGATCCGAAGTTCAAGAAGACCGTCATCGCGAAGGGACTGCCCGCATCGCCGGGTGCCGTCTTCGGCGAGGTCGTGTTCTCTGCTGACGAGGCGGTCGCCGTTTCGGAAGCCGGACGCAAGGTGATCCTGGTGCGTATCGAGACGTCGCCCGAAGACATCCACGGGATGCAGGTCGCCCAGGGAATCCTCACGGCGCGGGGTGGAATGACGAGCCACGCCGCCGTCGTCGCTCGCGGGATGGGCAAGTGCTGCGTCGCAGGATGCTCCTCGCTCGAAATCGACTACAACGCGGGCAAGATGAAGGCGGGCGACACCATCGTCAGCCGCGGCGAGTTCATCACGCTCGACGGCACCGCGGGCGAGGTGATCCTTGGACGCGTGCCGACGGTCGATCCCGAGATGTCATCCTTCTTCACCAAGTTCATGTCGTGGGCGGACAAGGAGCGCACGATGGGCGTGCGCGCGAATGCCGACACGCCCCACGATGCGAAAGTCGCGCGCGAGTTCGGCGCCGAAGGCATCGGGCTTTGCCGCACCGAGCACATGTTCTTCGGCGGCGACCGCATCGACGCGGTCCGCGAAATGATCATGGCGCAGAACGCGAACGAGCGTTCGAAGGCGCTGGCGAAGATCCTGCCGATGCAGCGTGACGACTTCATCGGCATCTTCAAGGAGATGCAGGGGCTGCCGGTCACCATTCGTTTGCTCGATCCGCCGCTGCACGAATTCCTTCCCAAAGAAGAGGACGAGATCCGCGAGCTCGCGCACAAGATCGGCACGACACCGGAGCATCTGAAGCAGGTGCGCGAGAGCCTGTTCGAGTTCAACCCGATGCTGGGTCATCGCGGCTCACGCCTCGGCATCAGCTATCCGGAAATCTACCAGGCGCAGGCGCGCGCGATCCTCGAAGCGGCGTGTCAGCTCCGCAAGCAAGGAGTGAAGGCGATTCCGGAAATCATGCTGCCGCTGATCGGGACCAAGAGGGAATTCGAGGTGCTCGCGGCCGAGATTCACGAAGTCGCTGCCCAGGTTTTTAAAGAGCAGGGGCAGAAGGTCGCGTTCACCGTCGGTACGATGATCGAAGTGCCGCGCGCGTGCATCGTCGCGGACCAAATCGCCGAGACCGCGGAGTTCTTCTCCTTCGGCACCAACGACCTGACGCAGATGGGCTATGGGTTGTCGCGCGACGACTCGGTGAAGTTCCTCAACGACTACATCTCGCGCGGAATCTATAAGAAGGATCCTTTCCAGGAACTCGACGCCGAGGGCATCGGCGGTCTGATGAAAATCGCGGTCGAGCGCGGACGCAAGACCAACAAGAACCTCAAGCTCGGCATCTGCGGTGAGCACGGCGGCGACCCCGCCAGCATCCGCATTTGCAACGCGCTCGGACTCAATTACGTCTCGTGCTCGCCGTACCGCATTCCGGTCGCACGGCTCGCTGCGGCACAATCAGCCATCGATGCGAAGAAGGGCAAGCGCGAATTCAAGGACGTGTAGTGGAGCGAGCATCGGCTGAGAGTGCGGCGATAGCCGCGTTCTCGGCTTCATCGACCAGTTTGCGCTCAGTAGCAACAATCATCTGATAAACGGCTGAAGCGCGCGAGCCGATAAAGAAGGAGAAATAGGCCTCCTTCGGACGACTCAGAGCTTCGGCCGTGCGTCCTCCGAAGGAGAGGATTCCAAACGGCAAACGAGAAATCTTGAGTGGATGTCCGAGCGCGTCGCACAATGGAAAATCCAGGGGTCGTTGCTTACTGAACAAGCGGGTGGACAACCACAACACGCGACGGTCGGTCACTCCATAAAATATTCCTCCTCGAAGAAAAACGGAGATTGTGCAGAGCGGAAGCGTCATGATCGAGTAAAGGATCATTTGCTTATGATTCGTCCACGGGTGTGATGGATCCAATATCCGTTGAAGCAGAGCGAACGTCCAAATCGCGGCGAGGAGTATCGCATAGACGTTGAAGCCAGAAAATTTGGCGCGCCCGGCCCAAAGAAGGTTTTCTCCCGGGTCGAGATGACGACCTATCACCTCGCGAGCGGCGGGATCGATCGGAACATAGCCGCCCGGCGGAACAATTTGGCCCTCGAAGCACGAACCGGGAGTTGACATTAATGGCGAAGATAACCGAGCTGGGGCCGCTGGAAAAGCCGGACTGTTGACCGCGTCCCGCGCGATATCTTCTCGTTTTCGCCGTACCGGATTCCCAGCTTCCTCTCCCGCGTTCTTCCGCGGGAGAGGTGGCGCGGCGGGGCAATTGCGATGTCTTAGAGCAAGCGCCGTGACGTGACGGTGAGGGTGCTGCGAGTGGCACAAATGACCACTGACAGCATAACCCCGAATTCATCGGATCTCCAGAAAAATGCGCTCTTCCGAGTGGCCTCGTCGCGACGATGATGGCGCTGGCAGCACCCTCACCGGCTCGGCATGATTGTCGCGCAAACCCGAGAGCGACAATCACGCCGAGCCGACCTCTCCCACGAAAAAATGTGGGAGAGGAAGCGGAAAAGAATTAGCGGCCGGCAGGATGGGCGGCGGTGCCGTTCGCATCTGTGTGATGTGGAGCGCCATCGCCATTCGAGGTGCTCGCGGGTGCCAAACCGCAGAATGCCTCGTAATCGATGAGCGTCGTCTGCGTCGGATGCTCGCTGCACACCGGGCAGTTCGGGTCCTTGCGAATTTTCAGCATCCGCACGTAGTCGCGCGCCGAAAGCGTATCGAAGTAGATCATCCGCCCGATGAGCGGCTCGCCCGCATTGAGCAGCAGCTTGATCGCCTCGAGCGCTTCGATCGATCCGATGATGCCAGGGAGCGCACCGAGCACGCCTGCCTCCGCGCACGACGGCGCCATGTCGGGCGGCGCGGGCTCGGGATAGAGGCATCGATAACACGGACCGCCTTTCGCCGTATGATAAACGGTCGCCTGGCCCTCGAAGCGGAAAATCGCGCCGTCGACCAGCGGCTTCTTCGCGAACACGCACGCATCGTTGATGAGGTAGCGGGTCGGGAAGTTGTCGCCGCAATTCACGATGACGTTGTAATCCTTGATGATGTCCATCACGTTTTCCGACGAGAGCCGGACCTCGTGACGATTCACCTTGATCGCGGGATTGAGCGCATGAATCGAGGTCTCCGCCGATTCCGTTTTGCGGATACCAACGCGCTCAGTCGTATGAATGATCTGGCGCTGGAGGTTGGAGAGATCGACGGTATCGAAGTCGACCAGCCCAATCGTGCCGACGCCGGCCGCCGCGAGATACAGCGATGACGACGAGCCGAGCGCGCCTGCGCCTAAAAGTAGGACTTTTGAATCAAGAAGTTTTGCCTGGCCCTTCTCCCCGACCTCGGGAATAACGAAATGGCGCGAGTAGCGCGTGATCTCATCCTGGGTGAACTGACGATCCGCCACCCACGGCAAGCCGCGATCCTTCCATGAGTTAAATCCGCCTACCAGGTTGTAGACATTGGTGTAGCCGAGTTCCTTGAGAGCGCGCGCCGCGAGGAGCGACCGCGTGCCCGATGCGCATTGCAGGATGACCGGCGCGTTATGGTCGGGAACTTTCTCCTCGACGCGCAATTCGAGGAAGCCGCGCGGGATCGCGATCGCGTTGGGCAGATGGCCCTGACGCCATTCGTCGCTCTCGCGCACATCGATGACGACCGTGCCGGGCTGATCCATCAGCTTGCGCGCGGCGTCGATGTCTAGTTGCGCAATGTCCTTGCGCGCCTCGTCGATGATGTTCTTTGAAGTCTTCGCCATATGCTTCCTGCGACCAGTGTCGAATTCAGATAGTAATCATCTTCCGGCGGCGTGCATTTCCCCCGGCTGGCTGTCCCGCTTCTTCACAAACTTGATGGCGGCGTTGTCGATGTTGATCGAGCATAGCGAGCCGCACATCGAGCATACGTTGGAGCCCGAGGCCTCGCTCTCTTCCTTGTAACGGCGCGCCTTGTCCGGGTCCATCGCCATCGCGTACATGCCTTCCCAGTTGAGAGCCTTGCGATAACGCGACATCTGATCGTTCCACACCTTCGCGCCGCGCACGCCCTTCACCAGGTCGCCCGAATGCGCCGCGATGCGGGTGGCGATGACGCCGTCGCGCACGTCGTCGTTGTCGGGCAGGCGCAGATGCTCGGCGGGCGTGACATAGCAGAGGAAGTCGGTTCCGTTGGCCGCAGCAATCGCACCGCCGATCGCGCCGGTAATGTGATCGTAGCCGGGCGCGACGTCGCAGGTCAGCGGCCCCAGCACATAGAAGGGGGCGCCAGCGCATACGCGCTTCTCGAGCTTCACGTTGGCTTCGATTTGATCGAGCGGCACATGGCCCGGGCCTTCGATCATCACCTGCACGCCGTTTTTGCGCGCGCGCTCGGTCAACTCGCCCATCACCAGCAGCTCGCCGATTTGTCCGCGATCGGTCGCGTCGCCGGTGGCGCCGGGACGGAGCCCATCGCCCATCGAAATCGTCACGTCATGCGCGCGACAGATTTCGCATACCTCGTCGAAATGCTCGAAGAGCGGATTCTCGTTGCCGGTGCGCTCGATCCATGCCGCCAGCAGCGCGCCGCCGCGCGACACGATGCCCTCGATACGCTGATGCCCGCGCAGGCGTTTGACCGTCTCGCGCGTCACGCCACAGTGGAGCGTCATGAAGTCCACGCCCTGCTTGGCCTGGCGCTCGATGACATCGAGAAATTTCTCGGCGCCGAGTTCCATGATCGAGCCTTCGGAGCCGACCTGGTAAATCGGCACGGTGCCGATCATCACGGAGCATCGCGAGACCAGCTCGACGCGAATCTTGTCGAGGTCGGTGCCGGTCGAGAGGTCCATCACCGAATCGGCGCCGAAGCGGACCGAGGTGAAGAGCTTCTCGATTTCTTCTTCGAGGAACTGATGGAAGTTCGACGCGCCGATATTGGAATTGACCTTGGTGCGCAGGCCTTTGCCGACGCCGATCGCGCGGAACTCGTGATGGATATTGCGCGGGATGACGATTTCGCCGGTCGAGACGCGCGCGCGGATGAGCTTCGGGGGCGAGGCCCTCGTCCTCCGCGACCTCGATCATTTGTTGAGTGACAATGCCCTTTCGAGCCGCTTCTATCTGAGTCATGAAGTTTTCTCCCAGCGCCAGTCAAGCGCATGGACCGGATTGACCAGTATAGCTTAGATCGTGCGGGTGCGAATGAGAAATCGAAACGAGAGGTGGCCGCGCAAGACGAAACTCGACATCGCCATCGATGTTTCTCTGTACTGGTGGATTTTTGTTTGCATCGCCAGTACTTATCTCGGCTTGAATCGCTCACGAATGGCTGTTCCGGCTGAGGGAAGAATATATCCGTTTCACATTTGGGGAATCGTTGTTTATCTGACGAAAGGCGAATACGCGATAGCTGGTTTCGCCCTTTACTATTACCTGATTGGGTTGCTGCTATTCGCGATCAAATTTCGCCGACATTTCAGAGGTTCGGAATAGGCGCGACAGAATCGATTGCCTCAATCTTCGCCATACGCGATGCCGTTCTTCTCACACAATGCGCGCAACTGCTGGATCATTCGCTCGGCGCGCGCCAGATGCGCGATCGCGATGAAATTCGCCAGCCCCACCATACATAGCGCGGCGGTCGCCCAGTACATGTGGCTTAGGGTGTCGCCGCCGTGAATCACCCGCACGCCCTTCGCATACGCGACGAACAGGATGGCGAGGCCGAGCAACGTGAGCAGGATCGTGACCCGGGTCATCGGTAGTTACTTGCCGCCGGGGACGCCGTGATGGCGATCGATTGCCGACAATTCTTCGGGCTCCGGCGCGGGGTGCTTCTCCGCCTCCAGCGGAAGCCCGCGATTGGTATAGCGCTTCAGCTCCGGACGCTGGCGATCGTACACCTCGGCATCCTGCTGCTTGTACCAATCGAGCATCTCCTGCATGTTGCCGTCGCGCCCCTTCTCGGCGAGCACGGTCGAGCGATGCATCAACTGCTCCTTGGTCTCGACGAAGTCCTTGCGATCGAAGCCCCAGATGCGCGGATGCACGTAGGTGTCCATCCTGATGGCGTCGCAGGGGCAGGCCTCGACACATAGCCCGCAGTAGATGCATCGGAGCGTGTCGATCTCGTAGCGCACCGGATACTTCTCGATATGCGGATCGGGCGACTCGCCGGCTTCGATATAGATGCATTGCGCGGGGCACGCGGTCGCGCAGAGGTAGCATGCGGTGCATCGGATGGAACTGTCCTCGCGAAGCGTCAAGCGATGGCTGCCGCGGAAATGGTCGGGGTAGTGCTTGCGCTGCTCCGGATATTGCGTGGTCGCTGACGCGAGCCGGCCTTTGGCGAGGCCGAACAGATGCGCGATGTTGAGGGCGAGGTTGCGCATGAAGTGGAAATTGGTAACTGCCAGACCGCGCAGGATTTCGGGCAGATAAGCCCGCTCCATGAGGGTCATTTCTTCCCGTCTTTTCATTCTTCGACCTTATGCGCGAGAGGCGACTGGATGCTGAAAATTAATGGGGCATCGCTGGTATATATGGGCCAACTATACGGACCGCATCGAAGAACAGTCAACCGCTCACCGGTGAAGTGACGACAGCAAGCCGCGACGTGCGCAAAGTGAGCATCGGGTTGAGGTGATTTGTCCTAACCCATCGGTCAGGAATTTGGAGAAATGCCTTTACATTCAAGCAGTTAGACGAATCATAGACCTGTCCTCGTAATGGGTTTGTTTTTGCAGTTTCAATGATGTCGCAGGATCCTCGTAGTGGCTTTGTTTTTGCCATTTCGTATAACAGGCGCAGACCCAGAATCCAGAGTCTGAGGTCCCTCTTCGACCCATCACGATTCATGCACGCAGCCATCGCATGAATCGCGCTGGGCCACTTCCCCCAAACAACGGGGAAGAACAAAAAAGACGGGGGTGACAAAGCCAAATCGAAAAGTCCTTTGTTTTCAAGCACTAAGTGGGTTTGTTTTTGCATTTTTCGCATCCGGCGAAAGCTCCCTGAAACGAGTACGGCGCCCCCGAAGGACGCCGTACTCGTAGCGTAGCATGATCCTTCCTGCGTCGCATCTCATTGGCGATTGTGCCAAATCATCCGCAAAGGAGTTCTTACCATGCCCACGCATCCGATTCGTTTTGGAATCCAGACCGGCCAGCAAAATTGCACCTGGGAGCAGATGCGCGACTTTTGGCAAAAAGTCGACGCATGGGGTTACGACTCGCTATGGGCCTTCGACCATTTTTATCCGATCTTCGTGCCCGACCCGTCCGGACCGTGCATGGAGAGCTGGACGCTGCTCGGCGCGCTCAGCCAGCACACTAAACGCGCGAGGATCGGTGCGCTGGTCAACGGCAACACCTATCGCAATCCGTGCCTGACCGCGAAGATGGCTGCGACGCTCGATCAAATCAGCGGCGGGCGCCTTAACCTCGGGATCGGCGCCGGATGGTTCGAGCTCGAGCACAATAGCCTCGGCTTCGATTTCAAAACGGTCCCACAGCGCCTGGAGGCGCTCGACGAGTCATGCCAAATCATCAAGGGCATGTTCACGCAGGACAAAACCACGCTGAGGGGCAAGCATTACAATATCGTCGACGCGGTATGTAATCCCAAGCCGATTCAGAAAAATGTTCCGCTGATGATCGGCGGCCACGGCGAGCGCGTGCTACTGAAACTGGTCGCCAAGCACGCCGATATGTGGAACATGACCAACGCCAATGCGGCCGAGATGCGCCGCCTCATCGGCGTCATCGAGCGTCATGCCGATACGGTCGGACGCGACTCCGATCAAGTCGAAAAGACGCTGATGCTCGCGATGGCCTACAATCCGCCGAAGCAGCGCAAGGAAATGCTCAGCGGCTTCATTGCGATGATGGCGCAAACGACGCTCGACAAAGCGCACGAACACATGATCATCGGCAGCAAGCAGGAGTGTATCGACGGGATCGAGGGCTTCATCAAGGCGGGCGTCACGCATTTCATCTTCATGCAGGTGTTCGACGCAATCGCGGAAGACGAAGTCCAGGCATTCGCGGAGGAAGTGATTCCGGCATTTCGAAAATAAAGTCGCGCGATGTCGTAAATCGTTCATTCGAAACGCCGCCGGCTTCGTCAATTAGTCATACAACCAGGGCTTTTTATTACGTATGGATTGGGAGGCTTGGTATGGCTAGTGATCTCATCGAACGGGTCCGCGAGCGTGCCTACCAGATTTGGGAAGGCAACGGCCGCGAGGGAAATCCGGAAGAACATTGGCTCCAGGCCGAGCGCGAAGTGCTCGGCAACGGCGCCGCAGCCGAACAATCATTTTCCGGCGAAGCGGCCGGCCGCAACGCGACACGCGCCTATGACAGCAACGTCAAGAAGTTCGGCGAGAGCGGCCGCGTCGCCGAGAAGGTCAGAGAAGCCAAGGAAGCGCTTGAGGGACCCGAACGCGAAGACCTTAAGCGCGCCGAAGAGGACGGCAAGCGTCGCTCACGCGGCGCCGCCTAGCATCGATTAGCCGGCGGCGTTGCAGTGTGGCGAAGGCGCATTAAAATTGCGCCTTGGCCAAAGACTTCGAAACTCATCGCCGTCGGCTACTTATCTTCGCATTCGCGGTCGCCGTTTTTCTCATCCACTTCGCCACCGACGGCCGCTATGGCTACTTCCGCGACGAACTGTACTTCCTCGATTGCGCACATCATCTCGACTGGGGTTACGTTGACTTTGATCCGCTGACGGCGTGGCTGCTGCGCCTGAACGAAATCCTTCTCGGCGACTCGCTCCACGCGCTGCGACTGCTGCCGGCCATCGCGGCCGCGATCAAACTCGCGCTCACTGGAGTCATTGCGATCGAGTTAGGCGCCGACTCGTTCGGGGTCGGACTTGCGTGCCTATGCGTGCTCGCTGCGCCGGTCTATCTCATCATCGACAATCAGTACGCCGCGAATGCCTTCGAGCCAGTGTTCTGGATGGCAATCGCGTACATTCTCATCCTGGTAATTAAGTATGAACGTCCGCGCTTGTTGATCTGGATCGGATTGCTCGTCGGTCTCGGACTCGAGAACAAACTTTCGATGCTGTTCTTCGGTGGCGCGATCATCGTCGGGGTGATGCTAAGTCCCGCGAGAGTCCTGCTGCGCAGTCCCTGGGCCGCGCTCGCGATTCTGATCGCGGCAATATGCTTCTTGCCGACGGTGTTGTGGCAATACCATCGCGACTGGCCGACCTTGCAAATGCTCAGCAACGTTCGGCACATGCATAAGAATGCCGCGATCTCGCCATTTAAGTTTCTGTTGCGGCAAATGATGATGATTGGCTTCGCGTCAACGCTGGTCTGGATGCCCGGAGTGTGGCGTCTGCTTCAAGAGGTGCGATGGCGCTTGTTCTCAGTGGCATATCTTGCGCTGCTCGCTATCATGATGATGATCGGCGCGAAGGACTACTACCTCGCGCCGATCTATCCGCTCCTTTTTGCCGCAGGCGGCGCGTTCTGGAGCGGACATTTAAACCATGATCCCTCGTCATGGATGAAATATGCGATCCCTGTTTTTGTCATCTTTTTTGTCCTCTTGGGCGGAGTGCCGAGCGCGCCATTGGCGTTGCCGATTTTCTCGCCCGCGGAACTTATCCGCTACGAAAAATTTATCGGCATGAGCAATCCGCGCAGTCAGACCGGACAAGAGGGTCTGTTGCCGGAGCATTTCGGCGATGAATTCGGATGGCCCGAAATGACGGCTGCGGTCGCGCGCGTTTACGATGCACTGCCGGTGGACGAGCGAAGCAAAGCGGCCATTTTCACCAAAAATTATGGAGAGGCGGGCGCGATCGACTTCTTTGGCGGACCGCTCGGATTTCCGCGCGCCATCAGCGGTCATCAGAACTATTGGTTCTGGGGACCGCGCGAGTACACCGGCGAGGTCGTCATCGCGTTGCAGTTCAATCGCGATGAACTCCTGAAGATGGGATGCGCTTCGGTCGAGGATGGCCCTCTCGTCGACCATCCATATTCAATGGTCGAAGAGCATTTCCGCATCGAGGTCTGCCGCGGACTTCATCCGCCGCTGCCCGAGCAATGGCCTGAGCTGAAGCGTTGGTATTGAATTGGTTTGCAATCGACTGGCAATCTTTGATTTCCTTGATGCTCGAATATCCAATTGACCGATCGTTCAAGTTCAGAAATCGACGAGGTGAAGGCCAGATGCTGACCGGCTCGCAATATAAGAAGTCCCTGTTCGACGGCCGCGCGATTTTCTTCGAGGGCGAACGCATCGAGGATCTCCCGCGTCATCCGATTCTCGGGCAGTCGGTCGACCAGATCGCGCGCGGTTACGACCGCTGGTATCGGCCCGAGGCCGGCGCGCTCAATCCGCTGATGTCGATTCCGCACTCTGCGGAAGAATTACGCGCACGCATCAAGCAGCAGCACGGCGCCGACATCCTCTCGCTGGTCACCTATCAATCGGTAATGACGCTGACGACGGCGGGCGCGCGCATCGGGGCGAAGCTGCCGAAGTATCACGAGCGCATCAAGCATTACGTCGAGCAGGCGCAGCGCGACGATATCCGCACCACGGAATGCATCACAGACGCGAAGGGAAATCGCTCGCTGCCGCCCATCAAGCAGGAAGATCCCGATGCGTACACTCACATCGTCGATCGGCGCGGCGACGATATCGTCATCCGCGGCGCCAAGCTGCATATCACGGCGGCCGCGCTCGGCCACGATCTGATGGTGATTCCGACCAAGGCGATGCACGCGGGCGAAGAAGCCTACGCGGTCGCATGCATGGTACCGGTCAATTCGCCGGGCGTGAAAATCATCAACACGACCTACGCGCCGCGCCACGCCGACACGCGCGACTTCCCGTTCTCGTCGAAGAATCACATGCCTGAAGGCTTCGTGATTTTCGATAACGTCGTGGTGCCGCGCGAGCGCGTCTTCCTCGATGGTGAGGTCGAACATGCCGCCGTCTTCGCGCATTCGCTGGGGCTCTGGGAGCGGCTCGGAGGGCTCTCGGACCTCGCGGAAACCGCGGATCAGCTGGTTGGATTCGCGCAGCTCATCGCGGAAGCCAACGGCCTCGCGCGCGAATCGCATGTGCGCGAAAAAATTTCCGAAATGATCATTCATGCGACGCTGGTTCGCTCGGCTCTCGAGGCCGCGATCGCGAACTGCGAAATCACCTCGGACGGCAGCGCGTTCCCCAACGAGCTCTACACCAACGCGGGTAAGTATCACGGCGCGGCGAACTACAGCCTGATGGTGCGTCATCTGCACGACATCGGCGGCGGATCGATTCTGACCGCGCCCTCGGTATCGGACCTCGAGAGCGAGGCGACCGGCGCGCTGCTGCGTAAGTACATGAGCACCGGCAAGGACATCGATGGCGAGTATCGGCTGCGGCTATTCCACGCGATCCGCGACCTCACCGCGGATGCGTTCGGCGGATGGCGCGCGGTGACGAACGTGCAGGCGGGCGGCGGCCTGTATGCGCAGCGCATCGTGACTCGTCGGCACTACGATTTGGACGGCGCGAAGAAGAAGGCGCTGGAAGCCGCGGGGCTGTTATCGGAGAAGGAGAAGGGCCACTAAACTCTCTGCCCCCCTCTCTGTTCCTCCCCCGTATTTTTGCTCCTCCCCCGTTGTTTCGGAGGAGGTGGCCCGGCGCGATTTTTCGCGATGGCTGCGAAGCGAAAATCGTGACGGGTCGGAGAGGGACCTTAGCTCTGGGATTCTGCTTCTGCTGCCGGCATATCACCGAGCTCGTTCTCGCGCTCGCGGATCGCATCGGCGATACTTGTCAAAACACCGTCGAGATTGCGCAGAACCTCGTTATTCCAGAATCTGATGACCTTAAATCCATGCGCTTCCAGTCTAGCCGTCCGCGCAGCATCTTTTTGTTCCTCTTCCTCCCCCGCGTGCTGCCCGCCATCCACTTCGACGACCAATCGATGTCGAAGACAACAGAAGTCCACGATGTGATCGCCAATCGCGTGCTGGCGGCGGAACTTCGCGCCATTGAGGCGTTTGGCGCGGAGGTTTTGCCAGAGGAGACCTTCGGCGGGGGTTTGTTCGCGTCGGAGGCGGCGGCTATCAGCACGTAACTGTTCCGGAGTGCGCATAACATGAAGTTGTATCGCAAAATCAAAATGTTGATGGAAGAGCAGCAGCAGAGGCGGAATCCGGGCCAAATGTCCCTCTCCGCCCCATCACGATTTTCGCACCGCAGCCATTGCGAAAATCGCGCTGGGGCACCTCCCCCGAACAACGGGGGAGGAGCAAGCAGCGGGCGAGGAACAATCAACGGAGGAGGAACAGAAAAGAAGATTATTTCAATCGCTTGTATAGTCGCGTCGGATTCTCATGCAGGATGCGGCTCTGATCAGCCGCGCTGAACTCCGCGCGGTCCGCTGTAAACTTCACCGTATTCGGAAATCGGCCATCAAAGTGCGGATAGTCCGAGGCATACAAGATGTGATCACTCCCCACCATTTTGGCGACATAGGGCAGGGTCGCCTCGTCGGGATCGCATGAGATGAAGAAATTCTCCGAGCGAATCACCTCCGACGGCTTGCGATGCAGGAACGGAACGTACTCGGGCATCAACTCGTAATGCTCATCGAGGCGCTCCATCCAGAACGGCAGCCATCCGACGCCCGCCTCCAGCATCGCGATGCGAAGCCGCGGATAGATATCGAGCACGCCGCCGCCGACGATCGACGCGATCGCGCGCATGATCTCAAACGGGTTGGTCGCCGAATGCTGGATGAAAAGATTGTTGCCGAACTCGAAGGTGCCGCATCCGTAGGGCGGCCGCGCGGTGCCGCCATGAAAGCATGCGGGTAAATCCTCGTCCTGGCAGGCCTCCCAAATCGGATGGAAATCGGGATGGTCGAGCAGCTTATCCTCCATATGGCCCGATAAGTAGATGCCGACGCACCATGGCTCCTTGGCGACACGATGGATTTCTGCGGCGGCGAGATCGGGCGCGCGCATCGGAACCACGGCGACTCCGGTGATACGGCTCGGATATGCGGCGCAGTAGTCGGCGAGCCATCGATGGTAGGCGCGAATCATCGCGAGTTCGAACTCGACGCTCTTAAGCGCGCAGAAGCTCGACACCACGGTCGCGAACACCACCGCGACATCGATGCCCTCGCGATCCATGTCCTTGATGCGCACGTGCGGATCGAATCCGCCGCGCGGATCGGGCTGCGGGCCTTCTACGCGCCGTCCGCTGCGAACCAGCGGTTGGTCGATTTGCGCGATACCGAGCGGACGTCCGGTGTTAAGCTGATGGAAATATCCGAAGAACCATTTGGAGGCACGCGTCTCCGCGATTTTCTTCAGCTCGTCGAGGTCGGGCTTGAACTTGCTGTCGAGGTATTGATCGTAGAGCTCGTTGGGCTCCATCACGTGCCCGTCGGCATCGATGACCTTGATTCCATTGAACATGGGGCACTCTCCCTCGATTTGACGATCCGGATTTACCTCTCGCGGCCGAGCGAACTCAAGGGACCCTGCTGTGTACCCGCGCGGTCGCGCAATCGGGAGGATCTTGCGCAGTCGCCATTTCGCTGCGGGCGGTTCGCGAACCGCACCTACAAGGAATTGTCTGCAACCATCTTAATCGTGCTCGGCGCGAGCGATGAAATCGAGCATCTGTGCTTGCAGCCTAGCGGGTGAAAACGAAACGGCGCGACGCCGTGGCATCCACGCGCCGCATCGAGTACAACACACGCCCAATGGCGACAGCGAATATCCCTTCGATAACTGCCGAGCCGATTCGCGCGATGACGCCGCGCGAGGCGGGGCATACGCTGTTCGCCAGCTTCCTCGGATGGACCCTCGATGCGTTCGATTTTTTCGTGCTGGTGTTCGTGCTGCCGAAAATCGGCGCGGATTTCCATCGCTCGGTGGCCGATATCGCCTTCGCGATCACGATGACGCTCGCGATGCGTCCGATCGGCGCCGCTCTCTTCGGATGGCTCGCCGATCGCTACGGACGCCGCACTCCATTGATGATCGATGTGCTGCTCTATTCGGTCGTCGAGGTGCTTAGCGGCCTCGCGCCGACCTACGGTTCGTTTCTCGTTCTGCGCGCGCTGTATGGAATCGGGATGGGCGGCGAATGGGGCGTCGGGGCGTCGCTCGCGATGGAGGCCGTGGCGCCGAAGTGGCGCGGATTTTTCTCCGGCCTGCTGCAGGAGGGCTATGCGGTGGGCTATCTGCTCGCGGCGGCCGCGTACTTTTTCGTCTATCCGCACTTTGGATGGCGCGCGATGTTTTTCATCGGCGGAGCGCCAGCGCTGCTGACGCTCTACATCCGCGCGAAGGTGCCGGAGTCCGAGGCATGGCAGCGCACGCGTCCCGATCGCACCGCGATTTTGCGCGCGCTGAAGAAAAATCTCCCGATGTTCCTTTACCTCAGCGTTTTCCTCACCGCGATGAGTTTCGTGTCGCACGGCACGCAAGACATGTATCCGACCTTCCTCGAGAAGCAGCGCGGGCTGGGACCTCATCACGTCGCGGAGATCGCGATCATCTATAACATCGGTGCTGTGATGGGCGGCCTGTTCTTCGGTTATGTCTCGGACAAATGGGGACGGCGGCGCAGCATCGCGACTGCGTTGATCATCGGAATCTTTATCATCCCGCTATGGATCGGCGCGCGCTCGATTGCGCTGCTCACCTTCGGCGCGTTCCTGATGCAGTTCATGGTGCAGGGCGCATTCGGCGTAATCCCCGCGCATATGAGCGAGCTATCGCCGCCCGAGGTGCGAGGACTCTTCTCCGGATTGGCGTATCAAGTCGGCGTGCTGATGGCAGCGAACGCGGCATTTCTGGAAGCGCTGATCGCGGAACGATGGGGATTTGCGAACGCGCTCGGCCTCGTCGCGGTCATCGTGTTCGTGCTCGGCGCCGTCATCGTAATGCTGGGCCCGGAGCGCGCCGGTGGCAGCCTTCATCTCGAACCGTGACGGTTGCCTCAAGCGATTGTCGAGGCGATGCTGCTTCTGGTTATGAGCAAAGAAACTTCGCGTGCACACAAGGGCAACCGCCCGCTGTCGGCCAGCCGCATCAACCGATCCGGATTGACGCGCGGGACGCCGGCGCCGCTATTTAAGCTTCCTTTGTTGGCCGGCGGGGAAGTCAGCCTCGACGCCTATCGCGGACGCCGCGTGCTGCTGGTGTTCACGGATCCGAAGTGTCGGCCGTGCCGCGAGTTGATGCCGGAGCTGGTCTCATTGCACAAGCGCACGCCTGACATTGAAATTTTGGTGATCAGCCGGGGCAACATCGAGGGAGTGCGATCTGAATTCGTCGAGCGGCCGGTGCCGTTCCCGGTCGCGGTGCAAAAGAGCTGGGAGATTTCTCGGCGCTATGCAATGTTCGCGACGCCGATCGCATATCTGATCGATGAAGCGGGAAAGATCGCAGGCGACATCGCGGTCGGTCCGGAGCCGATCCTGATTCTATTGGCGGGCGCGCAAATTCTGACCTTGGTGAAATTGGTAAAGCAACTCAAAGACGCCCTGATAAAAAGAGCCAAAGCCACCCAACCTCCCCGCGCAAAATGGAAGCGCGTGGCGAATTGACGAGGGCTTAGCCCGTCGCGCAGCGCGACCTACTTCGCCGAGGCGAGCGCGGCGGAGTCAGCGTTGATACTCATCGGCTGCCGCTCGTTGCGAGCTTGTCCCGACTTTAGTTCCGCGCGTGTGATGCCGAGGCTGCGCAACGTCGATAGCACAACAGCCTCCATGAACTGGCGCGCGCTGATTCCACCGCCGCCGACCCGTAGCCGCTCCTGATAATGCGGAATCAATCCATCGCCGGGCATCTTGAAGTTCGCAAGCACGTGCGCGAAGTCGCGGATCGTGGCGTCACGATCCGCATCGAGTTCGATTTCGACGATCTTGCGATAGAAACCAGCATGCGCGGCCTCGTCGCCGGCGACGTTGGCGAAAATGGCCTTCAACACCAAGTCGCCTTCCAGTTCGGCCTTTTCCTTTTGTGCTTTGTAGGCGGTGTAGGTTGCGCCTTCCTGCAACGCTCCGTAACAGGACATCTGCCGAATGGTGGGGAAAGGAGGAACCCACTCGCCGGCGAACACCATGGCCTCCAGCGCTTCGATCTCAGCCTCGGAGCGCAGTCCGGACCGAATCAGATACTCCCGAAATACCAGTCCATGGCGCGATTCCTCGAAACTCCATCGCGCCTGAAAACAGGACGCGCCGTATAACTCACGCGTCATCCGCGCGCCATGCGAGGCATAGTCGGGCAGATACATTTCCTCGGCGCAGAAGGTTTCGATGCGGGTGGACTTCTGATCGGAGTTTTGTGAGGGATCGACTTTATCCCAAGGGATATCGTCGAAGATCTTCCAATCGCGCTTGCGTTCGGCGGTCTCCAGGAAGTCCATCGCGGCGCGATAGTACTGCGCGCGTTTGATGCGGTCAGCGTTCATTCGTTACTCCCCTCCAATCGCAGGGGAGTCCTACGGATCGAAAGTGTCTGCAATGTGGCACTGTCAGTAGAATTATTCTCATCCGATCAAATAGTCCATCGCGCGATGTTAATTTGGGACCGATTTATTTATCTCGCAGTTCTTATAGATCCTCATAGTACGTAAAAGGATCGAAGAGTGATAATTTCATCTTTCGGCTTGTGAATGATTAACGCTGGTCGGGTGTCGAGCACAACGGTCGCGATGCCGATACCGTGGCACACCAACTCGCGTGCGCAAAACGATACGGACCTAACGCGCGAGGATCGAGCCCGACAGCCTCGCTCGCCTTCCTTTCATTCTGCGGCGGAGATTGCTAAACGAACGGTATGCGGAGGGTACCTTAATATGAAATTCGGACTCTTCTACGAGATCTCGGTTCCTCGTCCATGGACTCGTGAAACCGAAAAAACCGTCTACGATCGCTGCCTGGAGCAGGTGAAACTGGCCGACGAGCTGGGATTCGAATCCGTCTTTGCCGTCGAGCATCACTTCCTCGAGGAATATTCTCATTGCCCCGCCCCGGAGCTCTTTCTCACGGCCTGTGCGATGATCACCAAGCGGATTCGGGTTGGACACGGAATCATAGTATGCGTTCCGGAGTTCAATCATCCGATCAAAATCGCGGAGCGGACCGCGGTGCTCGACATCCTGTCGGGCGGGCGGCTCGAAGTCGGCACCGGACGCTCGGCCACCTGGACCGAGCTGGGTGGATTTCGCGCCAATCCCGACGAGACCAAGAAGACCTGGGATGAGTTCGTGCGATGCCTCCCGCAGATGTGGACGCAGGAGCGCTATTCGTACCAGGGCCGCTCGTGGTCGATGCCGCAGCGCACCATCGTTCCCAAGCCCTATCAGAAGCCGCATCCTCCCATGTGGGTTGCGGTGACCAGCCCCGGCACCGAGATCGATGCCGCCGAGCGCGGGATGGGATCGCTGGGACTGACCTTCGGCGGCTTCAAAGAGCAGGAGGAGAAGGTCAAGAATTATCGCAAGATCATCCGCAACTGTGAGCCGGTCGGAAAGTTCATCAACGAGAAAGTCGCGACGGTTAACTTCCTGTATTGCCACAACGACGATGCGGTCGGCGTGAAGACCGGCATGCGTCTGACCGGCACCTTCAACTACCTGGCGTCGCAACTGCTCGCCGCGCGCGAGGCATATCCGACCAAGTCGTATCCGTCGCTCGGATTGCTGCCCTCGCTGCGGCGCGAAGCGGCCGGACCGGGCGACGACTCGGGCGCACCTGAGGGAATCGCAATCGGCAATCCCGCGCGCATCATCAAGGCGATCAAGGCATGGGAGTCGACCGGCGCCGATCAGGTCAACTTCCTGCTCAATGCGCTGGAGACGGTTCCGCAGGAGCAGGTGCTCGACAGTCTGCGCCTGTTCGCGAAAGAAGTCATGCCGCACTTCCAGAAGAACGAAACGGCTACGGCCGCGGCGGGAGGTCGCTGATGCCTCCGCGTTTTGGAACTCTCGATTTGGCGAAGTTCGCGAAGTCGGTCTCGACCATCAATGACTACAAGACCGAAGCGTTGACGCTGAAGGGCGTGCAGATCCTCGAGCTCCACATGGAGATCGACGACGATCCCGCGATCGCGCTGCTGCCCGCCACGATGCATCCTGCCATTCCGCAGTATGCGATCTTCAATGTCGTCCACGCGCCGAATAGCGAATGGGGTCCGTTCACGATTGCCGAAGTTCGGATCGCCGGGCGCACCGGCGTGCGTCCGCGCGGCTTCGTGCTGCGCAGTTACATCGATAATGATGACGCGGCGAAGGGGCTCTCCTCGCGCTGGGGCTTTCCGGTTGCGAAGGGCGATGTGAGCTTGCGCGTTCTCCATGATCGCATCGTCGGACGCATCAAGCTGGGGGGGAAAGTCGTCTACGAAGTCGAAGAGCAGGATCGCGATTCCATCAGCGGCAACGACATCCAGTACATTGCGAGCATGCACCTCGCGAAAAGCAAAGTGGATGACAAGCTGGTGGTGGTGCAGGTCGATCCCGAATACGTCTTCCACAAGGCGGAGCGAGGACGCGCGCGCGTGGTAACGCTCGATCCCGAGGCTTTTGGCGCGACCGCATCGAACCTCAACGTGATGAATCCGATCATGGCATGCTTCACGACGGCGGACATGACGCTGCCGAAAGTCCGGTACATCTGCAATCCGGAGTTGCCGGCGATGCAGGGAACGACCAAAGTCGCCGCGTAGCGAAACTACAGAAGATCGAGGGAGGCCGCGCTCGAAAGGGTGCGGCCTCTTTATTTTTTGGAGGAGAAGAAGAACCCAGACGAGACACCGACACCATCTCCTACTCTTCCAGCACATCTCTCGCGCGGTACAACGCTGCAATCGTCTTAGCATCGACGATCTCGCCGCTGCGAATCATCTTCATCGCATCGTCGAACGAAACCTTCTCGACGCGAATCACTTCGTCCTCGTCTGGCGTGCCGCTCGCGATGCCGAGTTCGCGCGCGAGGTACAGATCAATGCGCTCATCACAAAAACTCGGGATAGTCACGATCGCTCCAAGATGATCCCATCGCTGCGCCGATAGTCCCGCCTCTTCCGCCAGCTCGCGTTGCGCGCACTGAAGCGGCGTCTCGCCCGCGTTGCGACATCCCGCTGGGACTTCCCAAAGATAGCCGCCGATCGCATGCCGATACTGATGCAGCATCGCGAGGTTGCCGCTCTCGTCGAGTGCCACGATCGCGGCCGCGCCCGGATGACGAATCACCGCGAGATCGATCTCGATGCCGTTGGGCAACGACGCGTGTTCGACCCCGAGATCCACTACGCCGAGTTTCAATACTTGTCGCCGATTGGATTCCATCCATTCAAAGATGCCAGAATTCGATGCTCATGGAACGCGTCGTCATCCCGATTTATTTCGATTACGCTTCGACCCTGTGCTACATCGCATGGCGCATCGTGAGCGAGCTCGAAAGCGAACTCGGTTTCGAGGCGCTATGGAAGGGCGTGCCGATCTCACTGCGCGATTTCAAGGCGCGCGCCGGTGGCGAACTTGGTCCACGCGAATATCAGAAAGTGATAATGGTGGCCGCGGAGACCGGTATCCGCGTTACGCCGCCGAAGACCTGGATCAACTCCGATGCGGCGCTGATGGGCGCGGAACTCGCGCGCGAGGCCAAGGTTTTCCCCGCATACCACAACGCGGTTTTCCACGCGGCCTTCGATGGCGGCCTCGACATTTCCAGCCGCGAGGTCCTTGCCGACATCGCGGATCGCGTTGGCATGGATCGCGATCGCTTTCTTGCCGATTTGCAAAGCGAGCGGATGGCCTCGCGCATCGCCGACAACAAACGCGAAGCCGATGAGCAGGCCGCCCTCGGTTATCCGACGTTCATCCTCGGCGAGTTCCCGCTGATTGGCATCCAGCCCAAAGACACGATGCGGCTGATCTTCGCGCGTTACATGCGCCAACGGGAAGAGAATCCAGGCAACTGACCCAGACAAAACCACAGAGACACAGAGCGCACATAGAAGACGCATCTGCTTATCCTACTCAGTGTCTCTGTGCCTCTGTGGTTTGCCTGATTCTTCTCCTACCGCGACATGAACACCGGGCAGCTAGAGTTGCGCAGCACGTACTCGGTCGTCGAGCCCAGCACCATCTCGATGATCCTGCTGTGTCCGTACGCGCCGATGAAGAGGCAGTCGGCGTCCTTTTCCTTGATGAACTTGATGATCTCCTCATTCGCGTGGCCCGCGAGCTGATGAAACTCCGCGCGAGGCGTGAAGTGCTCGAAGTATTTGCGCGCCTCCTCCAGCGTGCGGTCGCCGAGCTTCGGATCGCGCGCGACCGTGATGACCGTGAGCGCCACGCCGAAGCCGGCGGAAAAATCGGCCGCCGCACGCATTGCGCGCGAGGCGCGCTCGCTGCCGTCATAGGCGAGCACTGGATGCTTCATCTCGCGGAAAGTCTGCGGTGAAATGAACACCGGACGCGGGCACTTGCGCGCGACGCTTTCCGCGGTCGAACCCAAAAGCCCGGTCGAGAAGCGCTCGTTGACGCCGCGATGCCCGATCATCACGAGGTCGGCGGATTTGGCGCGATCGCATATCTGGTTGGCGACGATTCCCATATCGAGGATGGTTTCGACCGGTACCGCCTCGCGTTTGGCGGCCTCAGCGAATCCCTCCAGCACCGCCTTGCCGCGCTGTGTCAGCACGTCTCGCATCTTGGAGGAGAAATCCATGTATGGTTCAAGTCCGAGCGATCCTGAGATATCATGGAAAAACGAACCTTCGATCGAAACGATGTCGACCACGTGCAGGCCGATCAGAGCGGCGTCGAGCTTGCGCGCGATGTAGAATGCGTACGCCTGCGCGTTGCGGGAATGTTCGGAGGTATCGATGCCGACCAGGATTTTCTTTATCATCGGCTGCTCCGTGTGAATGTTCGCGATACCACGGCGGCGGGGCGAGGCTCAAGAGGGCAGGGTGGGAGAGAGGTTTTGCGCAATGAGCGAGCAAACGACTTCGAGGACTGAGCGCGTGCTTGACGAATTGATCGAGGCGGCCGAGAGGGTCGGGGTCAAGGTGCGCCGCGAGCGGATCATGCGCGAGGTTGGCTATCGCGCGCGCGGCGGTGCGTGCCGGCTGCGCGAGCACGACCTGGTAATCCTCGATCGCGATCAGCCGCCACATGAGCAACTCGAAATCGTCGCGGAGGCGCTCAAGGGCCGCGACCTCGAAGCCGTGTATCTATCACCCGCAGCACGCCGCATCCTGCAAGTTGGTCAGGCTGGGTAGGCCGCGATGCCGCGCACCGAAGAGATCCAGGCGCCGAATCGCACCGTGGTCGATCGCAAGACCCGGGTCGATGCCGATCATCAAATGGAACTCTTCCACTCGCGCCTGAAGGATCGCGGGCTCAAATCGACCGGCCAGCGCGACGATATCGCGCGCGTATTTTTCGGCATTGGACAGCATATCAGCGCTGAGCGACTGTACGCCGAAGTAAAGAAGATCAATCCGCACGTCGGCTACGCGACCATCTACCGAACCCTTCGCCTGCTTAAGGAATGCGAACTGGTGTCGGAGCGCCACTTCGACGATGGCCAGGCGCGCTTCGAGGTGGTCAGCGACAAGCATCACGACCACTTCATCTGTGAGCGATGCGGCAAGATCATCGAGTTCGAAAATGAGGGCCTCGAGCGGCTGCAGGAAACAGTGGCGCGCGAACTGAAGGTGATGCTGACGCGGCACAAGATGGAACTGTACGGCATCTGCGCCGACTGCCTCGCGAGCGAATAGGAAAAGAATCAGGCAAACCACAGAGGCACCGAGACACAGGAGATAGGAGCAGGACCAGATCCTAACTTTATGTCTCCGTGCCTCTGTGGTTTGTCTGACTCTTCTCTCCGACGCCGAACAAACGCCGCGCATTCTCCGAGGTGATCGCCGCAAGCCGATCCGCCTCGATACCGCGCAACGTTGCCAGCACCTCGAGCGTGCGGCGCACGTATGCCGGCTCGTTGCGTTTGCCGCGATAGGGTTCGGGCGCGAGGTACGGCGCGTCTGTCTCGACCATCACCCGATCGTCCGGCACGGTCGGAGCGGCATCCCGGATATCGCGCGCGTTACGAAACGTAACGATTCCCGAAAATGAGATGTGGAAGCCGAGCGTGACGAATTCCCGCGCCGCATCGCGATTGCCGGTGAAGCAATGAATCACGCCCCCGCGCGCAGGCATTCCGACCTCGCGCACAATTGCGACGAGACGCTCCTCGGCGTTGCGGCAATGAATTACGATCGGCAACTCGAGTTCGGACGCGAGTTCCAGATGACGTCGCAACAACGTCCCCTGCGACTCAACGGGCGAATGCTTGTAGTGAAAATCGAGGCCGCTCTCCCCGATGGCAACGACTTTTTTTGATTGAGCCAGCTCGCGCAGCGCGCGGATGCGATCGGCGTCGCAATCTTTCGCGTCGTGCGGATGCACGCCGATCGCCGCATATATATGAGCATAGCGCTCCGCGATTTCGATCGTGCGCCGATCCGTCTCGATAGACGAAATCGCGCCCACCGAAATGATTGTGCCGATACCGGCCTCATGCGCGCGCTGCAGGACGCCCTCTAGATCCGCGTCCAGCTTCCGATCGGCCAAATGGCAATGCGTATCGATGATCGAATTCATGAAGGTCGCGCGCGGCAGCTTCGTTTCGGTGCGTGCACGGTGTAAGGATACGCACCGAAGCGGGAGGTGGCTATCGCATGCAGATGCAGGATCAATCGCGGCGACTGCTCTGGCACGGAATTCTTCTGTTTCTCCTCGGACTCTTCACCGGGCTCGCGATTCCGATCATCAACAATCATCGGATGGGCCTGTCGGCGCATCTCGAGGCACTGCTGAACGGCATCCTCCTGCTCGCGCTCGGCTGCTTGTGGCCTCAACTTCGGCTTTCGACGCGCGCCTTGAACGCGACATTTTGGTTGGCGCTGTATGGAACATATGCGAACTGGGTTTTCACCTTGCTCGGCGCGATCCTCGGGACGAAAGCGCTGACGCCGCAAGCCGGCGCCGGCTTTACTGCCACTCCACTATCCGAAATCGTCGTGGGATTCGGCCTGGTGACGCTGGCGGCCGTGATGCTGATCGTATGCGTGATCCTGCTCATCGGGCTTAGCGGAAAATCGGCCGCATCCGAGCAGCGCATGAGTTGACAAATCGTTGGTGACGCGCGACCGTTGGGTGACAAAAATCGTAACTACAACGGAGAACGCGCTGTCAAATCGGCTCCATAGCGTTCCGCCTGCGAAGCGACCGGAAAGCGACGATGAGCTTCGATCGATCGACGATGAGGCCCTCGCCGGTCCCGACGGTCCCCCGCCGCGACGACTGACGCCCGAATGGGTGGCGGTGAATCTGATGGACATCACCGCGCATTTGATGGCCGCGATCGACCGCGCCGCCGGGCCGCTCGATCGGCTTGCCGATGCCGCCGAAGATGCGACCGCGCACGTCGCGCACGCGAGCAGGTTCTTTCGCCGGCCGCTGATTATCGCGACGATCGTTCTGGCGATCGGTCTCGCCGGCTTTGGAATTTATGCGCTGGAGGCGCGGCCGCATCATTCTTATTCATACGAGAGCGCTCCGACCGATATCGACAGATCGCACGTATCGCTCGGCGGCGTGCCGTACGCCCTGGATCGCAAGCAGTTCGAAGCGAAGCTTGCCGCCGCACAACCCGAAGCGATCCGCAAATACTTCGTGGAAATTGGCGGACGGAAATTTCCGGTCAAGCAGGCGGTAAGCGTGGGCCTCGGCGCGCCGCGCGCGAGCTTCCGCACCGACGCTGCAATTCATACTTTGACGAAGATGGGGTATCAGGCGCAGGAGCTCTCTCAGTAGGCCTCTTCCTCAATCGAAGGAATACAGTCCGGCCTGCACTACTGCGCCAATATCGCTCCCGATAAGGTTGTCAGATCCACCACGTCGCCCATGTTGTCGACCAGATCGATCGACGTGGCTGTGATTCGACCGGTACTGGTAAGCGTGACGAAGTTGAAAACTATCGCTTTGCCCGTGTTTCCGGTGGTGCAGGTGTCGGCCGAACCTACCGTCAAGGTGAGCGTTCCTATGCCCTCCTTGCTGAGCGTATATGCGACGTCAGACGGAGTTGAGAGAACGCAACTGATGCTATCGCCTCCGCTGTCGATCAAGTCGATGGTGATGTCAACCGCGGTGGCGCCTCCCGTTCTATCGAAATCGATCATGCCCGATAGGGAGATGGTGCCGGTCTCGGTAGCGGCGCTTTCACGAATCGCGCCGGCCGCGCTAATCAAACGACGACCGGAGAATGCGTTGGCGAGCGGCACGTTCGCTAAGAGCATCATCATTCCCAACATTCCCGCGGCAACTGTTTGGCGACTCATTGTTTTCTCCTAGGCCCCTAAAATCGCAAAGTTCAAATGGGAACGGACTAACGGATAGGGAAATTGGCCACGTTTCGCAAGTGCTGACGCGAATTGTCCGAACCGATCGAAAGCCGCGCGAGGTACGCTTAACCCGGCTATTCCATCGCGTGGGATGCTGGCAGGTTGCGGCGGTCGCGCTGCAGGAACATGAATGTCGGCACCATCAGCAGCATCAGCAGCGCCAGCATTCGATAGATATCGTTGAACGAAAGCATCATCGCCTGGCGCTGTACCATTCCATATAGCATCATCAGACCCTCGCGATGGCCGCCGAGCACCTGCTCGCTAAGGCTCATTCCGCCCGGCATCCGCATCCGTGACAGTGTGAATGCCGAAACATGCTCGGCGAGATGGCTTTGATTCACCTGCTGGCGGCGGATGAGCAAGGTCGTGAGGTAAGAGGTTCCGATCGCCGCGCCGAGGTTGCGCGTGACCGAGTAGAGACTGGCCGCGCGCTGCATCTTCTGGCGATGCATCGAGGCGAGCGCTGCCGCCGATAGTCCCGGGAACACCAGACCGGTTCCTACGCCTTGCAGGATGGTCGGCCATACGATGCGAAAGGTATCGGATTGCAGATTCAGACCGGACATGGACCACATAGCATATGCGACCAGGGAGAACCCGATCGCGATGAGAACACGGGTGTCGAAACCACGCCGCGCCAAAGAGCCCAGAATCAGCATCGCGAACATGGTGCCGAAGCCTCGCGGTGCCATCACCAGGCCTGCCTTCGAGGCGGTATAGCCCAGCAGCTCCTGCAGGAAGATCGGGTTCAAAATTCCGGTGCCGTAAAGCGTGAAAGTGAGGAAGATGACCAGCGTAACGGGCAGGGTGAAGCTGCTGTTGGCCAGAATCGTTAAATCGACGATCGGGTCTGTGATCTTAAGTTCATTGTAAATCAGCAGGGCGAGCGCCGACACGGCGATGAAGGTGCTGTAGCAGACCCATGGCGCCTGGAACCAATCCGAGCGCTCGCCGCGTTCGAGCACGATTTCGCCGACGCCCAGCGAAACGATCAGACACAGGATGCCGACCCAATCGACGCGCGTGCCTTTCTTATGCACTCGCATGTACGGCGGGTCCTCGAGGAAGCGGTACGCCATGAAGATGCCCAACGAACCGATCGGCACGTTGATGTAGAAATTCCAGCGCCAACTCCATGCGTCGGTGATGTATCCGCCGATGGTCGGTCCCATGATGGGGGCGACCATCATGCCGATGCCCCATACCGCCATCGCCATCATCTGCTCGCGCGGCGGAAACGTCTCCATCAGAACCGCTTGCGAAATCGGCATCATCGCGGCGCCGGCCGCTCCTTGCAGCAAGCGGAAGAACACGATCTGGTTGAGCGATTGCGCGACGCCGCAGAGCGCAGACGACGCCACGAACATCGTGACCGAGGCCATGAAGTAGCGCTTGCGTCCGAAGCGTTCCGCGATCCATCCGGTCATCGGAATCATGATGCCGGCGGCGACCAGGTAGCTGGTGACGACCCATGCGATCTCGTCGACGCTGGCCGAGAAGCTGCCTTGCATGTGGGGCAGCGAGACGTTGACGATCGAGCTATCGAGGACCTCGAGGATGGTGCCGAGCATCACCGAGAAGGCGATGATCCATTTGCGCGCGGATGAATACTCGTACAGCTCCGCAGATGGGTGGGCGGCCTCGAGTGCAGATTTTGGGGTGGCGGCCATTCGGCTGAGTTGAAGTTATTTGATCGATGCGCGCCTCGCAAAGCGATCCACTAGCCTGAGGCATCGGATCCGGTCAGCGCCCCGAGCCGGACACCGCCTGGCTGTGTCTTAGCTCCCCGCGTCGGGTAACATTCAGTGGCGGCAAGAATGCATATCCCGCCGGCTCCTTCCTGCTCAGGAGAACTTGGCATCCTCAATCTTGGACGACCGGAGTTATGAAGATCGAACATTTCGATGTGCTTGTGATCGGCGCGGGCCTTTCCGGAATTGGCGCCGGCTACCATCTCCAAACGAGTTGCCCCAACAAGAGCTACGCCATCCTGGAGGCGCGCGATTCGATCGGCGGCACCTGGGACCTGTTCCGCTATCCTGGCGTACGTTCCGACTCGGATATGTACACGCTCGGCTACGCTTTCCGTCCATGGCCGGACGCGAGGACGATTGCCGATGGTCCCTCGATACTGAGCTATGTTCGGGAGACGGCGCGGGAATATGGCATCGATCGCCGGATTCGATTCAACCATCGGGTGACCGGCGCGGCGTGGTCATCGGCCGAGGCGCATTGGACCATCGATGCCGAGCGCGGCCCCGAACGTGAGCCGATGCGCTTCACCTGCGACTTCCTCTATCTCTGCAGCGGCTACTACCGTTACGACCATGGGTTCGAGGCCGCTTTCGAAGGCGCCGACAGTTTCGGCGGGTGCATAGTTCATCCGCAACACTGGCCCGAAGATCTCGATTACGCGGGCAAGCGCGTCGTCGTCATCGGCAGCGGCGCGACGGCCATAACGCTCGTTCCCGCAATGGCGGACAAAGCTGCGCATGTGACGATGCTGCAGCGATCGCCAACCTATGTAGTCTCCGCGCCGGCCACGGACGGCATCGCCGAGGGGCTGCTCAAGGTACTGCCGAAGAAGAACGCGTACGCGATCGCACGCTGGAAGAACGTACTGATGGCGCTGTTTTTCTATCAACTCTGCCGGAGATGGCCGGAGTTCGGGAAGAAGATCATTCGCAAGGGCGCCATCAGCGCGCTGCCGCCCGGATATCCTGTCGACATCCACTTCAAGCCGAGCTATCGGCCGTGGGACCAGCGTTTGTGCGTGGTACCGGACGGCGATTTGTTCAAGGCGATAAGCGATGGGCGCGTCTCGGTTGTCACCGACCGCATAGAGACCTTTACCGAAAAGGGCATCAAGCTCGCTTCTGGCGCAGAACTCGAGGCCGACATCATCGTCACCGCGACGGGCCTGAGGCTGGTGCCGCTTGGCGGGGTCCAGTTTACGGTCGACGGCGAAACCGTCGATCTCTCCAAGACCGTCAGTTACAAGGGCATGATGCTATCAGGCGTGCCGAATCTCGCGCTGGCGATCGGCTACATCAACGCATCGTGGACGCTTAAGGCCGAGCTGACATCGATGTACGTCTGCCGTCTGCTCAATCACATGGAGCGTGGAGGCTTCCGCCAGTGCACGCCGCGCTGTTCTCCGGACATGGCCGGCGAACGGCCGCTGCTCGATTTGTCTTCGGGCTACGTGCGGCGTTCGATCGAAGAATTTCCAAAGCAGGGCTCTAAGAAGCCGTGGCGGCTATACCAGAACTATCTGCTTGATTTGCTGACCCTGAAGTACGGAGCGGTCGACGACGATGCGATGGAATTCTCCAGTCCGCGAACGGCCGGCGACGAGCAGCAGCTCCTAAATCCAGCAGCTTAAGAACGCATTCGACGGCGCCATCTCAAGATCCACTCTCAGCAATCATACGTTCTCCTGCGCTGGTAAAACCGGCGTGCTTTGAGCGACAATCCGTCGAGGGGCAAATCTGCCTTCAATGGAGGAACTATAGTGAGCTGGGATTTTGAAACTGAACCGGAGTTCCAAAAGGAACTCGACTGGATCGATAAATTCGTCCGCGAGGAAGTTGAGCCATTGCAGTATGTGCTCAACTGCCATCCTTATGACGTCCGCAATCCGACCCGCAACAAGCTGGTGCGCCCGCTGCAGGCCGAGGTCAAGAAGCGCAAGCTGTGGGCATGTCATCTGGGCCCCGAGCTCGGCGGACAGGGCTACGGCCAGGTCAAGCTCGGGTTGATGAACGAGATTCTCGGCGGCGTTTCCTATGCGCCGATCGTTTTCGGCTGCCAGGCGCCCGATTCCGGCAATGGCGAAATCCTCGCGCATTACGGCACCGAGGCGCAGAAAAAGCGCTACCTGCAGCCGCTCCTTGATAACGAGATCGTGTCCGCATTTTCGATGACCGAGCCGCAGGGCGGCGCCGATCCCAAGGTCTTCAAGACCAAGGCCGAGCTGAAGGGCGATAGCTGGGTCATCAACGGCCAGAAGTGGTTTTCCTCCAACGCGCACCTCGCCTCGTTCCTCATCGTCATGGCGGTGACCGATCCCGACGCGCCCGAGTACAAGCGCATGTCGATGTTCATCGTGCCGAGCGAAACGCCGGGCGTGAAAATTCTCAAGAACCTCGCCGTCGGCACACATGAGGGCGAGGGCAGTCACGGTTACGTGCAGTATTCCGATGTCATCGTGCCGAAGGACCATATGCTTGGGCCTCGCGGCGGAGCCTTCGCGGTGGCGCAGACGCGGCTTGGCGGCGGACGCATCCATCATGCGATGCGCACCATCGGGCAGGTGCGGCGCGCCTTCGACATGATGTGCGAGCGGGTGCTGTCGCGTTTCACGCAGGGCTCGCGCCTCGCGGACAAGCAGATGGTGCAGGAGAAAATCGCCGACTCCTGGATGGAGATCGAGCAGTTCCGCCTCCTCGTGCTCCGCACCGCATGGAAAATCGATCGCTACAAGGACTATATGAAGGTCCGCAAGGACATCGCGGCGGTGAAAGCGCTCATGCCGAAAGTTTTCCACGACGTCGCATCGCGCGCGCTGTTCCTGCATGGCTCCCTCGGCGCGACCAACGAGATGCCGTTCGTTGAGCAGGTCATCCAGAGCTTCCACATGGGACTCGCCGACGGCCCGACCGAGGTCCACAAGATCACGGTCGCGCGCCAAATCCTGCGCGAGTACAAGGCGACTGACGATCTCTTCCCCACGCAGCACATCCCGAAACTGCGCGAGGCCGCGATGCGCAAGTACGCCGACAAGATCGAGCATGAGGTAAGGGCGCACGCATAAAGGGTCCGAAAGCTGGCTGCCTACCTTCACCTTCTCTCCCTACTGGGAGAGACAAGAGTGAGGGCTGGGTAACCGCTTATTTAGGGAGCAGCACAACTCATGGCGTACCAGCAGATCCTTTATGATGTCGCGGACAACATCCTGACGATTACGCTCAATCGTCCCGAGAAGCTCAACGCGTTCACGCGCGAGATGATGCTCGAGATGATCGATGCGTTCGACAAGGCCGATGCCGATGACAACATCCGCGCGATTATCGTTACTGGATCGGGACGCGGGTTCTGCGCGGGCGCCGACTTGTCGGGCGGCGCCACTACCTTCGATCGCACCGCGCAGGCGGCTGATGCGCCAAGCCGTGCGACTTCGAAGAACGAGGCCGACATAGACTGGAGCGACGAATCGATTCGCGACGGCGGTGGGTTGCTGACACTACGCATCTTCAAATCGCTTAAACCGGTGATCGCCGCCGTCAACGGACCCGCCGTTGGCGTCGGCGTCACTATGCAACTTGCGATGGATGTGCGGCTCGCCTCGGAAAACGCGCGCTTCGGCTTCGTGTTCGCGCGCCGCGGCCTGGTGCCCGAGGCGGCATCGAGCTGGTTTCTGACGCGCGCGGTTGGAATCTCGCAGGCGCTCGAATGGACGATGACCGGCCGCGTGTTCTCCGCGCAGGAGGCGCTAGAGGGCCGTCTCATCAAGAAGATATACAAGGCCGAGGAGTTGATTCCGGCAGCGCGCGCCCTCGCGCGCGAGATCGCCGATAACACGGCGCAGGTCTCAGTCGCGATGACGCGTCAGATGCTGTGGCGGATGCTGGGAGCGGACGATCCGATGGAGGCGCACAAGATCGACAGCCGCGCGATTCGTTCGCGTGGCGCATCGGGAGATGCGAAGGAAGGCGTCACATCGTTTTTGGAGAAGCGTCCGGCGAAGTATCCGAACAAGGTCTCGAAGGACATGCCATCATTTTTCCCATGGTGGCAGGAGCGGAAGTACAGCTAGGCGTTACTGAATCGCGCTTCTAGTTAGACGGAAGAGGAAGGCTTTTGGCCCGTCGCCTCGCGTCGAGCGCGCTCCTCACGTTCCAGCCTCGCGTAGTGGAATCCGATGGGGGTCACGAAGATCAAAATTTGAAGTGCCACCAGTAGCGGACTTAGCACAACGAGATATCTTTCAAGCATAAGTTTGTTCTCAGCGACTGCGCCCGCGCTCCATCACTATTCCCGCTATTCCCAGCGCCACACCTCCAATCATTGTACTCTCCAGAGAAGCAGGATCTCCTTCCATTCGAAGCGAGCGTAGAACGCTAGCACGACGTTAAGCGGGACAAAAACCGTGACCAAGACCGCGGCCTCGCGAAACATTTCGCCGATCATTTCTACCACGCTTTTTGGCTCGTTCACCGCGAAACAAGTAGCAAGATCTCTATCGAATGGTCAATTAGACCACACTGGTAGTTTAGAGGCCCGAACGCGGGCGTTATTGACGAGCTTTCGATACGCAACCATCGAGGAAGAGCGATACTACCGCATTCGTGGCGAGCTCGGGCGTCGTGTACTCGCGGCAATAGCGATTGATGCCGCGCAGCATCCCCAGCAGTGACTCCGCAACGATGCGCGTATCGAGGTCCGTGCGAAGGGCGCCGCGTTTGATGCCACCGTGGAGAATCCCGCCGACCAATTTCGCCAGCTCATGGCGCTCCTTGCGATAGCTGCGTTCGAGGCTCACCGGAATCGTCGTCGGATCGCGCAGCAGCGCAAAGAATTGTCGTCGCGTCCAGAAAAACGTCAACGTATGCCGCACCACGGTCTTGATCTGATCGCGGGTCGAGACGCAGCCGCTCAGCGCGTCGCGAATTTCATTCTGCAGATGCTTGAAGCCCTCGATGACGACGGTCGCGTAGAGCGCTTCCTTCGATCCGAACTGGCGATAGACGCTGCCCTTACCCACCCCTGAGCGTGAGGCGACTTCATCGACCGATACTCGCGCGAAGTCGTTGTTAGCGAACAGCTCGCCTGCGTGGCGCAAGATGGTTTCGCGCAGGAAGGGAATGGTCGGCCGTCCGCGAGTTCGCTTTCGCGAGCGGGTCAGCTTGGTCGCATGTCGCGCAGTCATTTTTATCCCGAATGGGCTGGCGTTTTATTTGGAAATGGACGCACCAGTCCAAAATTGCCTAAAATGAGTCGATCTGGCAGGAGCGTTATGTGCTATCGGTGGGCTCCTGCGGCTTCTATAATGACGTGTGATGCGGCGTCGGGTTGCATCTGCTCCCGGACCCTGAATCCGGTGAAACGGCGCGAAGTTTCGAACGTCAATAGGGATTATGGACCTGAGCGTCCAAAAAAGCCAAACGCCATTCAACCCGTGCGTTCCGATGCCCGGGATGACCGAAGTCCTTTGACTGCGCCCAATTGCAGTATACGCTTTTGGAGAATGTGAGTTGTTCGACGAGATGACGACTGGTGCTCCTGCCTCCGAGCAGACTAAAGCAAAATATTCCGCCGCCGATCCCGCTTCGCGAACTGGCGCGGGCCTGGCCAGCGACTGGCGAACGTGGCTCATCGGCGCGTTGATCGTGTTGACCGTCGCGTACTTCTGGCACGCCCATCAGCAGGCGGTCGAGACCGCGGCGGCGTCGAAAAAGGCGCGGCCGATGATTCCAGTGTCGGCGGTGCAGGCACAGCGCGGCAACCTCGATCTCTACCTGACCGCGATTGGCGCCGTGACGCCGTTTAATACCACTACCATCAAGTCGCGCGTCGACGGTGCAATCCAGAACATTTTCTACACTGAAGGACAGACGGTGAAGGAGGGCGACCTCCTCATCCAGATCGATCCGCGCCCTTACCAGGTTCAGCTCACCCAAGCGCAAGGCCAGTTTGCCAAAGACCAAGCCGCTTACGAAGTTGCGAGGGTCACCCTCGAGCGCGATCAAATGTTGTTTTCGCAGGGCGTAATCGCGCGCCAGGACCTCGACAATCAGCAATCCACGATGGATCAGGCAAAAGGAGCGGTCGAGGCCGATCGCGGCGCGATCGACAGCGCGAAGCTGAATATCACTTACAGCCGCATCACGTCACCGATTTCCGGACGTATCGGACTGCGTCTAGTCGATTTGGGGAACATCGTGCATGCCACCGATACCACGGGGCTTGCGGTGATCACGCAGTTGCAGCCCATCGCCGTGATCTTCTCGATTCCCGAAGACGATATTCCTCGCGTGGTGAAGCGGACGCAGAGCGGACAGCCGCTGACGGTACAGGCCTGGGATCGCGAATTCAAAAAGCAGCTTTCCACCGGCTCGCTGATGACGTTCGACAATCAGATTGATCAGACGACCGGAACGGTGAAGCTCAAAGCGCAATTCGAAAACCCCGATTACGCACTATTTCCCAGCCAATTCGTCAACGCGCGGCTGCTCATCAATACGATTCCCAATACGGTGCTGGTGCCGACCGCGGCGGTGCAGAAAAGTCCGCAGGGAAGTTTCGTTTACATCGTCAAGCCGGATGATACGGTGATGCAGCGCGGCATCGTCGTCGGCGCGACGCAGGGCGATCTTTCCGCCATCAAGAGCGGAGTGAATGAGGGCGACACCGTAGTTACCGATGGAGTCGACAAGCTCCAACCCGGCGCAAAGGTCAATGTGCATCTCGCGACCTTCGCGCTGAACGAGCATCCAACGGCGCAATGAGTCTTTCGCGGCCATTCATCCTGCGGCCGATCGCGACCACTCTGCTGATGGCGGCGATTCTGCTCGCGGGCCTGGTGGCGTTTAAGCAGTTGCCGGTCTCGGCGCTGCCCGAGGTCGACTATCCGACCATACAGGTGCTGACCTTCTATCCTGGCGCGAGCCCGGACGTGATGGCGTCGTCGGTGACGGCTCCGCTTGAACGCCAGTTCGGCGAGGTCCCGGGACTCAATCAGATGACCTCGAACAGCTCATTCGGCAGTTCGGTCATCACTCTGCAATTCGATCTGAACCTGAATATCGATGTCGCCGAGCAGGAAGTGCAGGAGGCAATCAATGCGGCGGCGACCTATCTGCCGACCGATCTGCCGACCCCTCCCGTTTACAGCAAGACCAATCCGGCCGACGCGCCGATCTTGACCCTCGGGCTGACTTCGACGCAGTTGCCGCTTGACCAGGTCGAGGATCTCGCCGATACGCGCCTGTCGGAAAAGATCTCGCAAGTCTCCGGGGTCGGATTGGTGAGTATCAGCGGTGGGCAGAAGCCCTCGGTTCGGATTCAGGCCAATCCCACACAGCTATCGGCATACAGCCTCACACTGGAAGGCTTGCGCACTGCGGTCGCGGCCTCGAATGTGAACGAGGCGAAGGGCAACTTCGACGGCGTGCAGCAAGCATACACCATCGGAGCCAACGATCAGTTGCTGACGGCCAAAGATTACCGGCCGATAGTGATCGCCTATCACAATGGCGCGCCGGTAAAGTTGTCCGATGTCGCCAACGTGATTGATGAGCCGGAGAACGTCAAGCAGGCGGCGTGGATGAATGCAACGCCGGCCGTGATCCTGAATGTTCAGCGGCAACCCGGCGCAAACATCATCGCGGTGGTCGATAAGATCAAAACACTGCTGCCGAGGTTGCAAGCTTCGCTTCCCGCTTCGGTCAAGGTCGAAGTGCTCACGGATCGCACCACAACTATCCGCGCCTCGGTAGCCGATGTGGAATTCGAGTTGATGCTCACCGTAGCGCTGGTCGTGATGGTGATCTTCCTGTTTCTGCGCAGCCTCTCCGCCACCATCATTCCCAGTATCGCGGTCCCGCTCTCGCTCATCGGCACTTTCGGCGTGATGTACCTGTTGGACTACAGCCTTAACAACCTCACGCTGATGGCGCTGACGATTTCCACCGGCTTCGTCGTCGACGACGCGATCGTGATGATCGAGAACATCTCGCGCTTCATCGAGGAGGGCGAGCCGCCATTGCAGGCCGCCTTGAAAGGCGCCCAGCAGATCGGATTCACCATCCTCTCGCTTACCATCTCACTGATCGCGGTGCTGATTCCGCTACTGTTCATGGGCGATATCGTCGGACGCCTGTTCCGCGAATTCGCGATCACTCTCGCCGTCACCATCCTGGTTTCCGCGGTAGTGTCATTGACCCTCACTCCGATGATGTCGGCGAAGCTGCTCCATCGTGCTGACGAGAAGGACCAGACCGCTTTGTATAAAGCCTCGGAGCGCGCCTTTCAGCGCTCGATCGATTTTTACTCCAGCACCTTGCGATGGGTCCTTGGACATCAGCCCGCGACCATGGTGGTCGCGGTCGCGACCCTCGTGCTGACGATTCTGCTGTATTGGGTGGTACCGAAGGGCTTCTTCCCGGTGCAGGACACGGGCGTCATCCAGGGCGTTTCCGAGGCGCCGCAGACGGTGTCCTTCCCCGCAATGGCGCAGCGGCAACAGGCGCTCGCGCACGTCATCCTGCAGGATCCCGCGGTCGCGAGTCTTTCGTCGTTCATCGGCATCGATGGCACCAACACCACGGTCAACAGCGGGCGCATCCTGATCAATCTGAAGCCGCTCGATGAACGCGACGCCGACGTATCAGCCGTTATCGATCGGTTGACGCCGAAGCTGGCGCAAGTCGAAGGGATTACGCTTTTCATGCAACCGGTACAGGATCTGACGGTTGAGGATCGCGTGAGCCGTACGCAATATCAGTACAGCCTCGAGGACCCCAGCGCGTCGGAGCTTACCACCTGGACCGGGCGCCTGATCGATAAGCTCAGGGCGCTGCCTGCGCTGCGCGACGTCGCGACCGACCAGCAGAATAACGGTCTGAATGCGCATCTGGTGATCGATCGCGACACCGCCTCGCGCCTCGGCATTACGCCCTCGACCATCGACAACACGCTCTACGATGCGTTTGGGCAGCGCCAGATTTCCACCATGTTCACCCAGCTCAACCAGTATCACGTCGTGATGGAGGTCGCGCCGCAGTTTCAGCGTGACCCGCGCGAGTTGGATGATATCTATCTAGCCTCGACCAGCGGCGGCCAGGTGCCACTCAGCACCTTCACCCATTATGAGGGTGGCAGCATGCCGCTGATCGTGAATCATCAGGGACAATTTCCCGCGGTCACCGTGTCCTTCAATCTGGTGCCGGGGTACTCGTTGGGCGACGCCGTCACTGCGATCGACAACGTGCAGAAGCAAATCGGGATGCCGGAGAGTATCCAGACCGCATTTCAGGGGACCGCCGCCGCGTTCCGCGCGTCATTGACCAACGAGCCGCTGTTGATTCTGGCCGCGCTGATCACCGTGTATATCGTGCTCGGCGTCCTCTATGAGAGCTACATCCATCCGATCACGATTCTCTCGACGCTGCCGTCGGCCGGTGTCGGAGCGATCCTCGCGTTGCTTATCTGCCGTATCGATCTGAGCGTCATCGCGTTAATCGGAATCATTCTGCTCATCGGTATCGTCAAGAAAAACGCGATCATGATGATCGACTTCGCACTCGAGGCGCAGCGCAAGGGCGGCAAGAATGCCGAAGATGCCATCTTCGAGGCGTGTCTGCTGCGCTTCCGCCCGATCATGATGACGACGATGGCGGCCTTGCTTGGCGCGTTGCCGCTGGCGCTCGGCACGGGTACTGGCTCGGAGCTTCGCCGGCCGCTCGGCATCGCGATCGTGGGCGGACTGCTGATCAGTCAGTTGCTGACCCTTTACACAACGCCGGTTGTCTTTCTCTACTTCGATCGGCTCGCGCCGGAATCGGAAAAAATCGAGGCCGAGGCCGAGGAGAGGCAAACCCCGCGCGTGCAGGCGATATGAGTTTTTCCGAAACCTTCATCAAGAACTCGGTCGGTACCACGCTGCTGACGATCGCAATCGCGCTCGCCGGCGTCATCGCGTTTCGCCTGTTACCGGTCGCGCCATTGCCGCAGGTCGAATTCCCGACCATCCAGGTGCAGGCGATGCTCCCGGGCGCCAGCCCCGAGACGATGGCATCGTCGGTTGCGACTCCGCTCGAGCGATCTTTTGGCCGCATCGCGGGTCTGACCGAGATGACTTCGACCAGTTTTCTTGGCCAGACAAGCATCGTGCTGCAGTTCGATCTCAACCGGAACATCGACGCGGCGGGGCGCGATGTTCAAGCGGCGATCAACGCGGCCAACAGCAATCTGCCGAGCAATCTTCCCTCGAAGCCGACCTATCGCAAGGTCAATCCCGCCGACGCCCCGATCATGATCGTCGCGCTGACCTCCAACACGGAAACTACGGGGCAGATGTATGACGCGGCCGATTCGATTCTGCAGCAGAAACTTTCCCAGATTGATGGCGTCGGGCAGGTCACCGTCGGCGGCGGCGCGCTGCCTGGAGTGCGCGTCGAAGTAAATCCCGGGCAACTCAATTCCGCAGGGATTAGTCTCGAGCAGCTTCGCGCCGCGCTCGTGGCCGCTAACGCGAATCGCCCCAAAGGCGAGATGGCCGACGACACTCACGCGTGGGCGCTTTCGACTACCGATCAACTTTTGAAGGCCAATCAGTATCGGCCGCTGATCGTCTCCTATCACAATGGCGCAGGAGTGGTTCTCTCCGACGTGGCGCACGTGATTGATTCCGTCGAGAACCTGCGGACCGCCGGAATGATCGATGCCAAACCCGCGGTGCTGGTAATCATCTTTCGCCAGCCGGGCGCCAACATCATCGATACCGTGGATCGCATTTACGCGGCACTGCCGTCGCTGCACGCCTCGATTCCCGCCGACATCAACCTGATTGTCGGGATGGACCGCACCACTACCATCCGTGCCTCGGTCAACGACGTGGAATTTACGCTGCTGATCTCGGTCTCGCTGGTGATCATGGTGGTGTTCCTGTTTTTACGAAACGTGCGCGCCACCGTGATTCCCGGCATCGTGGTCCCGCTCTCGCTGGTGGGAACCTTTGGCGTGATGTACCTGTTCGGCTACAGCATCGACAACCTTTCGTTGATGGCGCTAACGATTTCCACCGGCTTCGTCGTCGATGATGCGATCGTCGTAATCGAAAATATCTCGCGCTACCTTGAAGAGGGCTATTCGCCGTTCCGCGCCGCGGTACGGGGGACCCGGGAGATCGCCTTCACCGTGATGTCGATCAGCATCTCGCTGATTGCGGTCTTCATTCCGATTCTGCTGATGGGTGGAATCGTCGGACGCCTGTTCCGCGAATTTGCGGTCACCCTCGCCGCAGCGGTGGCGGTCTCGATGGTGATATCGCTCACCACGACACCGATGATGTGCGCGAAACTGCTGCGCGCCGAACACGACCGCCAGCACGGGCGCTTCTACCAGGCCAGCGAAAATGTGTTCAACTCGATGCTCGCGTTCTACGAGAGAAGCCTGAAATGGGTTTTGGGTCATCCCAGACTGATACTCTCCATCGCGCTCGGCACGCTCGCGCTTAATATCTACATGTTCATGATTATCCCAAAGGGATTTTTCCCCGAGCAGGATACCGGCCGCATTATGGGCGCGGTGCTGGCTGACCAGGACATTTCTTTTCAGGCCATGCATCAGCGATTGGTGCAGATGGTCAAGGTGATCGACGCCGATCCCGCGACCGACAAAGCGCTCGCTTTCACCGGCGGCAATGGCGCCACCAACACTGCCAATTCGTACATCTCGCTCAAGCCTCTCAGCGAGCGCAAGATCACCGCACAAGCGGTGATGGCGCGAATCCGCAAGCATGCCGCCAAAATTCCGGGTGTCAGTCTCTACATGCAGGCGGTGCAGGATCTTCGCATCGGCGGCCGAATGGCGAACGCGGAATATCAGTACACGTTGCAGAGCGATGATCTCCCGCAGTTGATGGAATGGGCGCCCAAGCTGCTTCAGAAGATGCGCACCATCCCGCAATTGACTGACGTCAGCAGCGATCAGCAAAACAGCGGGCTGGCGGCCAATCTCATCATCGATCGTGCGACCGCGTCGCGGCTCGGAATCACCCCGCAGCTACTCGACGACACCTTGTACGATGCTTTCGGGCAGCGCCAGGTATCCACCATGTATACGGAGCTGAACCAGTATCATGTGGTGATGGAGGTCGCGCCGGAGTTCTGGCAAAACCCTGATGGCCTGCAGCAAATCTATATAAATTCGACTACCGGCGGTCAGGTTCCACTCAGCGCCGTTACTCATTATGAAGCTTCGACTACGCCGCTTACCGTGAACCATCAGGGACAATTCCCTGCGGTGACGATGTCGTTCAATCTCCAGCCGGGCGTTGCTCTCGGTGATGCGGTTAACATCATCAATCAGGCGGAACGCGATATTCATCTGCCCGCCGGTATCCGCGGCACCTTTCAGGGAACCGCGCAGGCGTTTCAATCGTCGCTTGCCAGCGAGCCGATGCTGATTCTGGCGGCTCTGCTCACCGTCTACATCGTGCTCGGCATTCTCTACGAAAGTTACATCCATCCGCTCACGATACTTTCCACGCTGCCGTCGGCGGGAGTAGGCGCGTTGCTGTTCCTGCTGCTGTTTCATTACGACTTGAGCATCATCGCGCTGATCGGGATCATCCTGCTGATCGGCATCGTCAAGAAGAACGCCATCATGATGATCGATTTCGCGCTCGAGGCGGAACGCAAGCAAGGAAAGTCATCGGAAGACGCCATCTACCAGGCCTGCATCCTGCGCTTCCGCCCGATCATGATGACCACGATGGCGGCGATGCTGGGCGGCTTACCGCTCGCGCTCGGCACCGGCACCGGCTCAGAGATGCGCCGTCCGCTGGGCATCGCGATCGTCGGCGGCCTGGTGGTGAGCCAGATGCTCACGCTCTACACCACGCCGGTGATTTATCTCTATCTCGACAGTCTGAGCCTCTGGTGGTCGCGGGTACGCGGCCGCACCACTACGCGCGTCGTTCTTTCCGAAGGTGAAGCGCGCGCGTGATTCTTTCGCCCTGTCGGAGTAGTAATGTCACTACATCGACGGTCGGACTGCGCGAAGCTAATCAGAAATTCTCCAGCCTCATCAAAGCGGTTAAGGGCGGTAAAGAAGTCATCGTTAACGCCGCAGTTGTGAACCGATATCCTACAAATTGTTGATTGTTTCGCTCGTTTGTAGATAGTAAACTTGGACTACGCTTGACCGTGGGCTAACACGCCGGGCGGGAAGCGGTGAAAGGGGGAACGATGACATCGCGGGTTCGCCGGCGCATCAGCCATGGCATGCTGCTGCTCTTTTTGAGCGCAACCGCTGCGATCTGTGGATGCTCCACCGTCAAGCCCTCGACCGATTACCTGAAAAATCTCCAGCAGGAAGCGCTGCGTGGCGAGGTTCAAACCGCCTCGCTCGACGTCTCCCGTGAATGTCCGACCTGCAGTCCCGATGAGGCGATCTTCGCGCAACAGATCGTCGACGCCGAACAGCGCTTCGGCGCCGGATGCAAAGGGATGCCGAGCGCCGAAGCCAGCTATCGAATGATCAAGACGATGATACAGCCCGACAATGCCATTGCGGGCTATAAGGACTTCGTAGCCAATCGGATGTGCCAGGTTGCAGAGAAGTATCAGGCTTGCGCCGCGCCCGAGCATCGCGCGGTGGCCGCCGGTGACAGTGCGGCGCCCGCCGGTGCGCTCATCGCGGCGATCGATCAGTGTCGCGAACTAAATCCTGGCGAGGCCGACGAGATTCTCAATCGCGCGATTGCGCAGGAAAGCGAGTCCGTGAACCGCGCGGTTCTGGCCGGGGACTATGCCGATGCGAAACCGGAGTTACGCATCTATGCGGCGCTGCCACGCTCCAATCAGCAGCGTGCCGAGGAGTGGCGCAACAGCATCGCCGATGAGGAATCAACGGCGAAGGCGCTGACCGCGCAAACCTCCGCGGAAATCAAAAGTATGGTGTGCGACGAAACATACTTCGTGCGCAATACGGAGACCGGTTACGGCAATACCGTGGGCGGACTGAATATGCGCCACGGCGGGCGGATCGGACCGGACAATCCGTTCGTGCCGGTTTCGAAAACCGATACGAAGGAATCGCGGATGGCGACGCTGACCTGGGAGCTGTCGAATGCCGATGAGGTTTCAGTGACGGAGGCCCAGAAGATGCTGCGCAACGCCTACGCGCACGCCGCGAAAGACCCCTCGTACTGCGGCGGCTCGGACTAGCTGGCCCGTCGAATCATCACGCGCACTTCGCCCGCGCGATGCGCCTTGACCGTCGCGCGCTGACTCTTCAGATCCATATTCGCTTCGCCGCCGGAGACCTCGATCGTGCATCCCGCCGGATATTGAATGCGCGGCACGAAGATCTCGGTCGCACCTGAAATCGCAGGGTCGGCATCGAAGACGAATTCGAAAGTTCCTGCGAGCCTATCGAATCGCGCTTTGCGTGGCACGCCCTGCGTCGCCTGCGTGTATGGACGAACAAATCCCTTCAACGCCCGCCCGCCGCTGTTGATGTCGCCCGGATCGATCTGCTGATCGCGTGAGAAGATGCTCAGGTCCTCCTGGTTCCATCCGTCGCCGATCGCGAGGTCGTTGCGGTTCGAGACGGTATAGTTCCACTGCGTGTTGCTGATCAGCAGCGTGTCGAGCGCGTTGTACATCAGATCGAGCGCAATGATGTGCGGCGTCCATGGCGCATCACTGCGATCGCCGGAATGGAAAGCGCGGTAGGCCTCAACGCCGTTTAGGTCGAATGGAATTCCGCATTCGCCGATCAGCGTCGGCGCGCCGCCGTTTAGCGTATCCGAGATGCTCGCGATCTTGCCGAGTTGGCGCGTGTAGCGCTCCTGGATTTGCGCGACCTCTGCCGCCATCGCATCGCCGTTTAGCTCGAGGTTGAAATTGCGGTTGAAGGTTTTCGTCGCGAGCGTCGTAACGTCATACCAATGACTTGCGTTGACTGTGTTTGGCGGCGTGTCGGGCGGAAATCCGGGACCGAAAAAGCCCGAGAGCGGATCCATTTCGGCGAAAAGCATCCAGTCCGGATTAATCGCGCGGATATTGACCGCGACACGCGCGAAAAACGGTCCCATGTAATCTACGACGTGATCAACGTCACGATCGCCGACGCGCTGAAAAAAATTGTCGCGCAAAACCTCGAAGCTGCCGTCTGCGTCGAGTCGCCACGCACCCGCCTGCTGGAAAGGATCGACCACACCGTTTTTCCAAATCGAGATGCGTTGCGGGTTCATCGTCTGCTCGCGGCTCGCAACGACGGTCCGCGATGCACGATCAAATTCCAGCATCGGCACCGCGCGCGAGATTCCCTGCGAGACCAACAGGCCGTCTAGCGGCGACCACGCGAGGCCGGGCGCAGCAGGATGCGGATTGTCGTCGCTCGGCCCGAGATGACGATAGCTCAGCCGCTGCCCGATCCATCCCGGCATCGGTTCGTTGAGCGAATCGAAACCGATCACGTTGGGCACATCGCGCACGCGCCGCGCGATTTCACGCATCGCACCGAAATAGTGCTCCTGCATGTAGTCCTGAACGTTGAGTCCGTCGATGATCATGCGCGGCGCGAAATCGCCGCCGGCGAAAAACAGTGTCCACATGATGCCGTTGGCCGGCCGGCGCGCATTCTGCGACCAGCTCATCGTCGGATAGTGGTCCTCCTGCCGCCCGCCACGCGCGTAGTCATACAGATGTTGCATGACGTGCGCGCATTCCGACTCGGCGAGTTTGCGATAGTCGATTCCGACTTTGTCGAACATCCAGCACGGAGCGCCATCGCCGCCCGTCATGCGGCTCCAGAACGTCCTGATGAAAATCCACGAAAACATAAAAGCGGTAGTCGGCCGCCTTTCGGCATAGTTCAGCGAAGTAGTCGAGATACGCAGCGTCGTAGTCGCGCGGTCCCCGATGCTCGACCGCTTCCCACGTCGTCAGCAGTCGGAGGCAATTGAATCCCCACACGCGCAGCCGCGAGAAATGTTCGTCCGCTTCCGCCAGCGGAAACGGCCGCCCAATGAACGAAACTTCGCGATGATCGGAAAAATCGCCGGGAAAGTTGGTGCCGCCGTCGGGATAGGGGACCTTGCAGTCGCCGCCCAGATTGACGCCGCGCAGGATGACGCGTCGTCCGGCCTCGTCGACGAACCATCGCCCTTCCATATGCAGTCGCGACATAGGTAATGAGCTCATCGCATCGAAGCTGGCCAATCTGCGATCGCTCGTCAAGGCGCAGCGGCTATAATCGCAGGATTCATTCGGTGAGGTGCGAATTGGCCGCGAGCTGGAAAGAAAGCGAAGTCATTCCGAATTTGTTTGTCGGCGATCTTCAGGATGCGCAGCGCTTCGATGGCATGATCATCAACGTGCTGCCTGATCTCATCGAGGGCGAGCCGGCGCGCGCGATCCATATGCCATTTCTTGCCGATGGTATCGATTCGTTGGATCGCACTGCGGCACTGATTGATGATGGCCTCGCGCGAGGATTGCGCGTGCTGGTGCATTGCGAGGAAGGATGCGAACGCGCCCCGCTGGTGATCGCATGGTTCCTCAAGACTCGCCGGGCGATGACGCTCGATGAGACTTACGCGTTGCTGAAGAGCTGCCGTCCGATCGTCGAGGATCGGCGCCGCTGGCTCGGCATCTTCAATCGCTAAGGACAAGAGCTAGCGGCGCGAGTGTTCGAGGCCCCAGATCTCGCGCGCATACTCCCGCACCGTGCGATCGCTCGAAAACCTGCCGATGCGCGCGACGTTGAGGACCGCGCTGCGGCTCCATTCGCGCTCATTCTTGTAAAGCCGCGTGATCTCCGCCTGCGTGTCGACGTACGATCCAAAATCCGCGAGCAGGAAATACTTATCGGATTCTAGCAGCACGTCGCGAATCCATCGGAACAGCCCCGGCTCGTTGGGACAGAAGCGATCGGAGCTGAGTTCGTCGAGCACCCGCCGCAGTCGCGGATCGCTTTCGTAGACCTCGCGCGGCCGGTAAGTCCCCTTGGCCTGATACTCCTCGATCTGCTCGGCGGTGAGTCCGAAGATGAAAATGTTCTCCGCGCCGACCGCCTCTCGAATCTCGATGTTGGCGCCGTCAAGCGTGCCGATCGTCAGCGCACCGTTCATCGCGAACTTCATGTTGCCGGTGCCCGATGCTTCGGTGCCGGCGGTGGATATCTGTTCCGAAACGTCTGCCGCCGGAATGATTTTCTCGGCGAGCGAGACGCGATAGTCAGGCAGGAACGCCACCTTTATCAGTCCGCGCGTGCGGATGTCGTTATTGATCACGTCGCCGAGGCTGTTGATCAGCTTGATGATCATCTTGGCGACCCAGTACCCGGGCGCGGCCTTGCCCGCCATGATGTAGACGCGCGGGACCGGCGGCTCGATACCGTCCTCGACGATCGTGAGATACTGATGCACGATTCCCAGCGCCATCAGCAGTTGCCGCTTGTACTCGTGAATGCGCTTGGCCTGCACGTCGAAGATCGAGTCGGGATCGATATCCACATTCGCGAGCCGATTGACGATCCGCGCGAGCCGTTCCTTGTTTTCGATTTTCGTGATTTGGAGTTTCGCCTGGAAACCCTCGTCGTCGGCGAATTGCTCGACGCCGATGAGGCGCTCGAGGTCGGTCACCCATGCTTCGCCAATCGCCCAATCGAGCAATTTTGCCAGACCCGGGTTCGCCTGAAGCAGCCAGCGGCGTTGCGTGACGCCATTGGTTTTGTTGCTGAAGCGCTCCGGCCACAGATGATAAAACTCCGGCACCAGCCGCGTCTTCAGCAACTCCGAGTGAAGCTTCGACACGCCATTGACCGAATGGCTGCCCACCACCGCAAGATGGGCCATCCGCACCTGGCGCTCGCTGCCTTCCTCGATAATCGAAACGCGCCGCAACGATTCAGGATCGTTGATCCACACCGACGCCGCATGATCCATGAAACGGCGATTGATTTCGTAAATGATTTGCAGATGGCGCGGCACCACGCGCTCGAGCAGCGCCGCCGGCCATCGCTCGAGCGCCTCCGGCATCAGCGTGTGGTTGGTGTAAGCGACGGTCGCGCGCGTGATGTCCCATGCTTTGTCCCATGCCAGTTCGTGTTCATCGACGAACAGGCGCATCAGTTCGGCGATGGCTAGCGCTGGATGCGTATCGTTGAGTTGGATCGCAACCTTGTCGGAGAAATCGTCGAACTCCTCGCCGCGTCGCTTGTAGTTGAAGACGATGTCGCGGAGCGCACACGCGACGAAAAAATATTCCTGCAACAGACGCAGCTCGCGGCCCGCGGCGACCGCATCGGAGGGATAGAGCACCTTCGAGATGGTTTCCGAAACCATCTTCTGCTCGACCGCCTTCATGTAGTCGCCGGCGTTAAAGATCTGCATGTCGAATTCGTTCGACGCCGCCGCCGAGTAGAGCCGCACGAAATTCACCGTCTGCCCGCCATAACCCGCGATCGGTAAATCGGATGGAATGCCGGTCAGCACGCGCCGATCGACCCAGGCCTGCCGGTATTCGCCACGCCGGTCGGGTCGGTATTCGATGCGCCCGTATACGGGGATCTGGCATGATTCCTCGGGCCGCGCGACCAGCCACGGCGAAGTCTCGCGCTGCCAGCTATCTGGCGCCTCGACCTGATAGCCGTCGCGAATCTGCTGGCGAAAAATTCCGAATTCGTAATTGATGCCGTAGGCGTAGCCGGGCATGTCCATGGTCGCGAGCGAATCGAGAAAACATGCCGCCAGCCGCCCGAGGCCGCCATTGCCGAGCGCCGCATCCGGCTCCTCGTCGAATAGTGGAAGCAGATCCATTCCACTCTCCGCGAGATATTCGCGGCAGAATTCCAGTATGCCGAGATTGAAAAGATTGTTTTCCAGCGAACGCCCGATCAGAAACTCGAGCGACAGATAGTAGAGTTTCTTGGCATCCTTGCGGTCGAAGGCCAGCCGCGTCGCGATCATTCGCTCGACGAGCATATCGCGCACCACCAGCGCGGTGGCGCGATACCAATCGTGCTTCGATAAATCGATCCGACGCTTTGCCAGCGTGAAACGAATATGATGTTCGATCAGTTTAACGAATAGCGCGCGATTTTGTTCGCTGGTCTCTGAAGCACCCATTCTCCGCTCGCCGTTTCCCACGACGCGTCCTCTCAATTTGCAGGCTCGCGAGAGTTGAGACAAGGGCGCGGCGAATTTACGGCGAGGCCATCAGTTGCCGAATGCCTTACGCAACATCGTGGATGCTTCGGCGACCGCCTTTTTACCCTGGTCGAGCACATTCGCCATCGTGAAGAATCCGTGGTATTCCCGGGTAGCGCGTGACTGTCGCCGGCACGCGGCGCTGTGCAGCGTTTCGGCATAGACTCGCGCTCGTCGCGCAGCGGATCGAATCGGGTGATGTGCGCGGGCGGCAAGCAAGCGACTTCAGATGAGTTCGCGCAGCACCGAATACTTGCCGGGCAGCCTTTCGATGTGGATCTCGCGCGCGACGATCTTTTCGCGCTCCAGCCTGCGCGCCGCAACATCGACGAGAGCGGGATCGATCTGAAGAATCCGCGCGAGCGCGCGTTCGTTGCCAAAGCCCGCGACTTCGAAGTAGCGCCGCATGATGCGATACGCAGCCTCGTTCTTCGACAGCGCACGGCTTTCCTTGAGCGCCTCGGGCCATCGATGCTCCAGCGTATCCCATACATAGGTGAACGGCTCGTAGCGCTCCTCAACCTTCAGCGCGAGAAATTTCCCTTGCAGATCCTTCATCGCGCGATCGAACTCGGCGCGATGCTTCGGCTGCGAATATCCGCTCGCGAGTTTCAGCGCCATCGTTTCCGATGCGCCGCGTTTAGTGAGCGCGTCCATCACCAGCTTCGCGCAATAACCCAGCAGCCCGCGCTGATAGAGTTTCGCGTAGCCGCCCGGCTCGATGCGCAAGCGCAGGAAAGCGCCCATCATGTCGCGCGCGATGAAACTCGGACGTCCCGCGAGCGCTTTGCCGTAATAGACCAGCCGCTTCGCAGGCAGCGTGTCCTTGATGTTCCACGTCATGCCGATCGCGTAGTCGTGCTGAAGATGCTCGGGAATCTTCGGCTCGCGCTCGCCCGCGATCGCCTCGCGCAGGCACGGCAGGCCGAGACCTGCGCTGAAGCCGGTGCAGAAACCGACCTCATTGATGAACGCGAGCGCGCTCTTTTCGCCCGCGACGCGCCGTCGCGCAATTCTTCTGAAATGATGATCGCGATGGCTTTCGAGCGCATCGAGATCGATCGCCGCCGGATTCGTCGCGACCGCTATTTTTGCAGCGCTCGTTCGACGCATCGCTCGAAGATGCTCCGGTAATTTTCCTTCACGGCGAGCCGGGTGATGATTCCTTCCAACCCCACCAGCGCGCGCAACAGAAAAACACTATGATCGGGCGACTTGTACAATTTGTTCTCAAGCGCCAGCTCGCCCACCTGCTGCGCCTTCTTGACGGTATCGTACGAGGCGGGATCGAACTCTCCCTTGGTGTACATCGGCTCGAACAGAATGCGCATCACTTCCAGCATCGGCGCGGCATCCTGCGCGCGATCGATGTAGCCGAGCTTGACCATGCCCGCCGCGAGCGACTTGTCGTCCTCATCGACGATCGCTTTCGCTACCTGCAGATAGCCTTTCCGCACCGGCTCGGGAAAACGCCGCACCGATCCGAAATCCAGCACCCCCAGCTTGGGATGAAAGGTCACCAGATAATTGCCGGGATGAAAATCGGTGTGCAGCACGCCGAATTCGAGAACCTGACGCCACGCGAACTCCGAGCACTTGCGCGCGACCCATCGGCGCAACTCCTCCTCCACCACCGAGCCGAGCACATCGATCAGCGGATAGCCGTCGATGAAGGTCATCGTTAGCACGCGCTGCGAACTCAAATCCTTCACCACTTCCGGAACGATGATGTCGGGGTCATCGGCGAAAAATTTCCCGTACTCGGTCATGTTGCGCGCTTCGAGGTAGTAATCGAGTTCCTCCTTGAGGCGGACCTCGAGCTCGCCATAGATGGTGCGGACGTTGACCTTCTGGCGCATGACATCGCGCGCGATCGACCCGAGCGTCGTGAGCAAAATCTTCAGATTCTTGAGGTCCTGATCGACGGTCCCCTCGACGCCCGGATATTGAACCTTGACCGCGACATCGCGGCCGTCCTTCAGCTTGGCGCGATGCACCTGCCCCAGCGATGCAGCGGCGAAAGCGGTCTGATCGAAGTTGCGGAAAAGCTGCTCCGGCTTGCGGCCCAGCTCCTTGCGAATCTGCTCGGCGATCATCGGATAGCTCATCGGCGGCACACTCGATTGCGTGGCCTTGAGCACGTCGAGCGCCTCGCCGGGCAGCAAATCGTGGCGCATCGAAAGCATCTGGATCAGCTTGAGAAACGCGCCGCGCAGCTGCGCCGAACCCTCGACGATCCGCTGCGCATTCTTGATGTGAGTCTCGAGCAGCTCGCGCTCGCGCGCGCCCGCGTTGAGGAATGGACGCCGGAGCGAGGTCCACAGGTAGCTGTAACCAACCTGCGATGCGAGCTCGCCCATCTTCATCGCGCGGCGGGCGCGGCCGGTGGTGAGATCGCGCTTCGCCATCAGCCCCTGTGCTTCAATCCGACGCGATTGATGAGCGTTGCGGCGAGCGCCGCGCCGAATCCATTGTCGATGTTCACCACGGTCACGCCGCTGGAACAAGTGTTCAGCATTCCGAGCAACGCGGCGATGCCGCCGAATGCTGCTCCATAGCCGACGCTGGTGGGAACTGCGACCACGGGTTTGTCGAGTAGCCCCGCAACTACGGAAGGCAGCGCGCCTTCCATTCCTGCGACGACGATCAGCACGCTCGCCGCCTTGATCGATTCGAGGTTCGCGGTGAGCCGATGCAAACCCGCGACACCTACATCGTAGAGGCGCGTCACGCGATTGCCGAACAGCTCGGCGCATACCGCAGCTTCCTCGGCGACCGGAATGTCCGAAGTTCCCGCGCTGATCACCATGATGGTGCCGTGCCCGATAGGCTCTACCGGTTCCACGATCACGGTCGCGATGCGCGGATCGCGGAGATACTTCATGTGTGGGAGCTTGCCTTTCAGCTTGCGCGCCTTATCGGCCGCCAGTCGCGTGATAATTAGGTTGGTGCCGGTTTTCACGACGCGCACGCCGATCGCCGCGATCTGATCGACGGTTTTGTTCTCGCCGAAAACGACTTCGGGAATTCCGCGCCGCATGGTGCGATGCGAATCGAGCTTGGCGAACTCCAAATCCTCGAATGGAAGATCCTTCAACGTTTCGAATGCGGCGGCGGCGGCGATTTTGCCGGACGCGACAGCCTCGAGAATTTCGCGGATTCGTTTTTCGGTCATTCGTGGCGCGTGTACTCGGAGCGGAGCGGCCGCCCAAGATGCAACATCACCTCGCGCACCGCGCGCGCATCGCTGCGCAGCACCGTTACCGTGATGTCTCCCGCCTTGAGCTGCTCGCCGGGCTTGGGAATATGGCCCAGCCGCTCGACCACGAGCCCACCGATGGTAGCATACTCGTCCGCTTCGGGGAGTTTTAAACCGTAACGTTCGTTGAGCTCGGTGACCGGCGCGCGCGCCATCACGCGCAACGTGCGATTGTTGACGATGCGCGTCAGGCGCTCCGCCGCGTCGTATTCATCCTCGATATCGCCGACGATTTCTTCGAGGAGGTCCTCGACCGTGAGAATTCCCGCCGCGCCGCCGTACTCATCGACGATCACCGACAAATGTTCGCGCGTGCGCTGCAATGCGAGCAGCACTTCGTCGAGCGGCATCGACTCGGGAAAGTAACTGACGGGCCGCATCACCTCGCTCACCGGCGCGCTCAGGTCGGGAGCTTCGAGGAGATCGAAGACGTGCACGACGCCCACGAGATCGGTGATACGCCGCCGAAACACGGGGATGCGACTGTGACCTTCGCGGCGCGCCAGCTCGATCGCGGCATCGAGGCGGGTATCCTCGGGCATCGCGACCACTTGCACCAGCGGCACCATCGCTTTGCGCGCTTCAGCATTGGCGAATTTGAAAATGCGGCTGATCATGCGCCGCTCCAGCGGCAGGATCGCGTCGCTTTGCGGCGAAGCAGCGCGTGGTGCTCGCCGCTCCACCAGCAACTGCAGATCCTCGCGGCTGAGAAACACGCTTTCCACCTCGGATGGCACTCCGACGATGCGCCGCAACAACCCGCTCAGCGCGGTTTCAGCAATGAGCAACGGCGACAGAATGGTAGCGAGGATCGAGAGCGGACGAGCCATCACTCGCGCGAAATCCACCGAGCGGCGCAACGCGAGCATTTTCGGCGCCGCCTCGCCGACAAACAGCGTCAGCGGGGCGAGAATGAATGGCGCGAGCAACGCGTGGCGCGGACTGATGCCGTGCAGAAAACTCGTCAGCAATGCAGCCGCCACAACGGTCGCGAGATTGTTGGTGGTCAATACCAGCGCGAGCAGCCGATCGCGATTCTGAAGGACCTTCCCCAGTACGATCGCCATCCGCCCGCCGGACTCGGTCTCGGCCTGGATCTTCGCTTCGTCGGCCGATACCAATGCAATCTCGCTGGCGGCGGAAAGCGCCTGCAGCAGGATGCATGCGAGGACGGCCAGCGCGACGCCAATACCTGCGACCATCATCGGCGCAACCTCACCTGTTCGACGGTCGCGCCGCGGACCCGTTCCGCGATGGCTTCGAAGTCTCCGATCTTCACCGATTCACCGGCGCGCGGGACGCGGCGCAGCGTGCGGAGAATGAGGCTGCTGAGCGTGCGCGCGCCGCCCGCGTTGACGAATCCATCGCCGAACTCGTCGCGCAGACGCTTGATGTCGATTCCGCCCGAGATCAGCCATTCGCGCTCGCCAACCCTGGTCAGCTCGGGCCCCTCGAAATCGAATTCATCGCGAATCTCTCCAAAAAGTTCCTCGAGGACGTCTTCGAGCGTCACCAGTCCGAGCAGCTTGCCGAACTCGTCGACCACAATCGCCATCCACACGCGCTCGCGGCGCATCTCATCGAACAATTCGCCGAGTGGTTTACCGGGCGGAACGAAAACAGTCGGTCTGATTAAGCGATCGATGCGCGGCGGAGTTGCTTCGAGGCGGCGGTTGACCAGATCCTTGGCGTTGAGAACGCCGATGATATTGTCGGGGCTGTTTCGATAAATCGGCACCCGCGAAAAATGGCCGTGGATGACCTGCGCGAAAACGTCATCGGCTGGAGTGTTGACCTCCAGCATGAAGATGCGATCGCGCGGAGTCATGATGTCGCTCACGCGGCGCGCGGCGAATTCGAACACCCGATGGATCATCGCGCGCTCGGAAGCTTCGACCTCGCCAAGATTTTCGCCGAGCCGCAGCAGCGCCTTGAATTCAGCTTCGGAAACCGGCCCGGGACGCGGCGCGTCGATATCGGGGACAAAGTGGCGCGTAATCGGATGAACAATTCTTACCAGCACCGCCAGTGGTCGCGCCGTGATGCTGGCGATGCCGCCGGGAAAACCGAGGGCGAAAGTCTTCGGCGTGATATCGCAAAACAGCAGCACCAGCGTGAACATCACCGGCACGGCCAGAAAGCCGCCGTTGGGACCGAGCCAGGTGAGAAAGAAAATCGTCCCAAGGCATTCGGCGAAAATGTTGGACGCCTCGTTGAGTCCGATCGCCACGAGCAGCGACTCCAGCGGCCGCCGCATCAGGCGATCGAGCGCCGCTTTAACCGGCGCGGAGAGCTGGTCGCGCGTATGCTCCATCCGCGTGAGTGCGAACAGCGCGGTTTCCGAAGCGGCCAGCAGCGCGCTTATCAGCAGCAGTCCCGCGACTGCGATTGGAACTATCTGCATCACAGGGCAAATCTCACGCGTGCGCTCGCAACTGGTCCCAGCCGCGAAGTTTCGGCACCATCGAGCCTTCGGCTCCGCGGACCAGCGCCTGGCGTCCTCTAATGATACGTCCAATCCGGCGCACTGGCACTTGCAACGTCCTGCTCAATGATTTCTCCGATAGCCCGGCGCGCGTGCAGAAGAGCAGTTCGTAATCTTCGCCGCCGCCCAGCGCGAGTGAAAGGTCATCGCCCATCGCTGTACGATACGCGGTGGAAACCGGAATCGCAGCCGCGTCGATCTCGGCGCCGACGCGGCTGCGCTCGAGGATGTGTCCGAGGTCCTGCAGCAGACCATCGCTGATGTCAATCGCCGCCGGCGTAGGTCGAATCTTTGCGAGCGCGAGCCCCGATTCGATGCGTGGCGTTGGGTTCAAATGGCGCTCGATGAGAAATTCCCGTGACGCTCCTCGCGCTTTGAGCTTGCCGCTGAGAACCGCCAAGCCCGCCGCCGAATCGCCTACGGTGCCGGTCACGAAGATATCATCACCGACGCGCGCGAGGTCGCGACGCATCACGCCGTGCGAGGCCTCTCCCAGCAGCGCCACGGTGATCGCCAGACGATCTCCGCGCGTGATGTTGCCTCCGACGACATCGGTACCGTAGCGCTGCGCGACTTTTTTGATTCCCGCATAGAGACGATCGAAGAAGCGCGCGTCGAGTCCTCGCGCACCGCGAGATTGATCACGCATGCGGTCGGCCTGCCGCCCATCGCGGCGATATCGCTCAAATTGACCGCAGATCGACTTGGCGCCGAGCTTTTCCGGCGTTCCCCATGCGAGTCGAAAATGCACGTCCTCGAGCATCGAGTCGATGGTGAAAAGTTGCGGCCGCTTCGACGGAGCGAGAATCGCGCAATCATCGCCCGGGCCAAGGATGGTTCGCCGCGTCATGCGCAGCCCCTTGACCAGCCGTTCGATCAACTCGAACTCGCCGGGCGATGTGCTTTTCGAACGCATCGAAGTCAGGAGGCGCGCGGCTTGACTTCGTTCTTCGCGGACGGCACTTCTGCGACCAGCCTCATCGTGTCTTCGGTCGGCAGAGTCACCTTAACGCGCCCGCCGGCGTTTTCTGCGAGCGCGCGCGCGACATAAAGGCCGAGCATACTTTTGCTTGGGCGATTGCCGTTCGTCGCGCTGCTATTGAGCAGGACCGTAAGCTCCTCATCGCTCGGAAGCGGACCGGTCGTCCTCTACCTCGATCGCTGATTCCGTTGTTGATCGGAAGCGTGCGAAGTCGAATCTCGCCGGTAGAAAGCCGCGCGATCGAATAGGCAAGCAGGTTGCGCGCGATCCGCTCGAGATGGCGCGGGTCGAAATTGCCGCGCGGCACTTCGCCGTAGTTGAACGCTGAGACGTAGTCCCTTGTGAATGGCCTGCGGCGCGCAGTTCGAGGCCGCGTCGGCAACGATACGATTCGGATCGACGCGCGTCGGCATCGCCGAGATGTGGCCGCCACTGATCTGATAGAGGTCGAGCACGTTACTGACCGTCAGATCCATCAGCCATGCGGTGGTGCCGATGCGCGAGAGGATCGCTTTGCGATCCTCTTCACCCAATTCGTCGTCATCCAGCAGGTCGACGAACCCCGCGATGGCAGCGACGGGACTGCGAATGTCATGGGCCATCGTGGCGATCTGAGCTTCGCGAAACGTCGCGGCCTGCTTGAGCTGATCAATCTGCGCATCGATACGGCGACGATACTCGCCGATGAAAACCGAAATGCATTGGGCCAATGCGATCGCCGCGAAGAGCCCGGCCCATCGCGCGGAAGTGTCCCCGGGAACCGGAATGAGCATCCACGCAAGACCATAGAGCACGAGGCATGCGAGCCCCATCAGCGCCTGCCAGCTCGATTCCCAATTGACGAAGGCGGCGGTCGCGACCGGAAAAAGCAGGATGATGATGTACCTTGAATCGCCGTCGGCGTCTGCGAGCTGATCAGAATGTAGACGGAAATCACTAGGATCGCGAACAGCAGGTCCAGTGTTTCCAGTGCGTCGCGAAAGCCGTGCGTCCAGGTGGCCGCAAAAAACCCAGAGTGGCTGAGGATGGTGATCCAATGAAAAATGTTGCTTGAAAAGCGTACCGCCTCGCCGCGACCAAAGGTCCGAGGCGAGATAGAGAAACAGGAACACGATGGCGATGTGCTGCCGGCGCGCAGTACCTGGATCGAGGTCTGTCCGTCGCTCATCCTCGCGTCGCGCCCGGCAATGAGGGGCAAAATGCCGCGACCATTTTGTCTCCGATTCGCCGCACCCACTGTTGCCCTGCGAAGCCATCCCTCACAAGGTTCACCGAGAGCGGCGACTAACTCAAGCCTTGCGCGCGATGAATTCCACGCCCGCCGCATCGCATCGAGGGCGAAATCCACCTCGTCGGGCTGAATGTTCAGCGGCGGCGCCAGCCGCACGACCTTTTCGGCATTCAGCGTCCAGTTGATGACCACTCCGTTGGCTACGGTCGCGGCCACAAACCGATGCGCGATCTGCGCGTCGTGAAACTCGATCCCGAAAAGCAACCCAAGGCCGCGCACCGCGGCAATTTCCGGCGCGCGGAAATCATTCAGCCGCGCCATGATTTCAGCGCCAAGCTTCACCGCGCGAGCGGAAAGATTTTCGTTTACGATCGCCTCCAGACTAGCGAGACCCGCCGCGCACGAAAGCGGATGGCCACCGAAGGTCGTGATGTGGCCGAGCGGAGGATCATGCGAGAACTCACCGATCAAGTCATCGCGTCCGCAAAGCGCGCCCAACGGAAGTCCGCCCCCAGCGCTTTGGCGAGTACGATGATGTCCGGCGTGACGCCGAAATGCTCCGCGGCAAATAGTTTTCCGGTGCGGCCAAATCCGGTCAGCACTTCGTCAAAGATCAGCAGGGCGCCGGCGCGGTCGCATCGTTCGCGCAAGGCCTTGCATGAAACCCGCGCTCGGAATTCGCACGCCGCCTTCGGCCTGTACTGGTTCGATCACCACGGCCGCGATGCGTCGAATCGATCGCGTCGAGCGCACCGACATCATCATAAGGGAAGATGCACAACCGGGCCGGGCAGCGGCTCAAAAGGTTCACGGAACGCGGGGTTACCCATCAGCGCGAGCGCCGCCATGCGTGTCGCCATGATATGCGCCGTCGAATGCGACAAAGCCTGCGCGCCGCGTATGTTTTTTCGCGAGCTTCAGCGCGGCCTCGATAGCCTCGGCGCCGCTGTTGGTGAAATAGATCCGCGACAAGTCGCGCGGAAGCAGTTCCGCCAGCCGCGCTGCCAACTTCACCTGCGCTTCGATGACGTATTCGCCGTATACCATCACGTGCAGATGACGGCGCGCCTGCTCTGCGATCGCGCGCATCGTCGCGGGATGTCCCATGGCCGAGCGCCGATACGCCGATACCCGCGACGAAATCGAGATAGCGGCGGCCGTCGGCGCAATAAAGCCACGAACCTTCGGCGCGCGAAATCTCCAGGCCGATCGGCGCGCCGGAAGTCTGCGCCACGTGATCGCAGAAACAGCTTGCGGAGATTACTCATCGCGCGCCGCAAGGAAATCGAGGAACGCGCCGCCGCCATGCGGCCAGTTGAGCGGCGGCGATTGCATCGTGCCCGGGTCGCATACGTATGTCACACCCGCGCCGGCTAGCACATCGAGAAACCTCGCGGCGCGGAGGGGGCGGCGCCACAAGCGCAAAGGCCTCGAGGCGTCCGGCGACCGGCGCCAGCCGCGAGGCTAGATCAGCGCTATCTCGTATCGTCGATACTGTCACCGTCCGATAGCCGGGCGAGAGCGTGAAGCGCGCCTCAGGATCGAACACCACCGTCCACGCCATGTCGGCGCCTTCGAAGAGTTCGATCCGATGCGTGCCGATCGTGCGCCATCGCGCGCGTTCCCGCACGCGCCGAATCGCTGCCGCGGCGTTGAAGGAGAGCGTCGCCGGCGGAAAGGTCGCGGCGAATTTGTTCATAGCCTCGACGAAAAATGTCACAAAATCGCGGGCCGCCGCGTTGTCGGCATCGGCGATAAAAATGTGATGTGGCGAGAGGCAGCCTTGCTGTTCGAACAGCACGACATCGCGCGCGAGCGCGGTGGCGAGTCTCGCGATATTGGCGGGTGGCGCCAGCGATATGAGAGCGCCGCTGGTTCGGCTGCCGAATCCGAATAACCGCGCGCCACCCTTCAGGCGCGCGACGCTCGCATCGTCGCCGAGTGCTGCGATAAAGTCGCATTCCGTAAGCATCAGCCGGGTTAAGTCCTCGCGCTCGCGTCCGAACGTGGTCACCTCGATCATACTTCCAATTTCGCGATCGACGTTGCGCACCGATTGCGCGAACGCATGAAAGAATATCGGCTCTCGATGCGAGGTTTTGATGAGCGCGGCGCCGCCGGTGACGATCGTCGCCGCTACTTCATGCATTCCGGCCCCCGGGACATTGGCGGGCATGATGAATCCGCCCAATCGCGCGCGTGGCAGGCTGGTCGAAGCGAATGACATCAGCGCATCGCGTGAAAATGGTGCGATAAGCGCATCGATGGATTCGTCGAGGAGTTCGGTTGACCATCCTGAGGCGGCGGCGATTTTCGCGATTGCGGCTCGGCGGTCGGGGAAGCGAGGTTCGAGCCATCGATCGAAGGTCGTCGCCAGCGCGTCAATCGCCCGATTCGATGCGAAAGAGTGTGCGAGGTTTTGTCTCAGCCGCGCGATGGCCTCGCGCATCGAATCCGGCTGATTGCAAACGTATGTCGAGGAAGCCTCGCTCATTGTTGGCGCATATTTTCGGTGGCTTCGAACTGTGCGATAGCGAGCGCGCATCCGCGGGGCTCTGCCAGACCGGCGCGACCCAGCACCCTCACGCGGTCGCCGCGTTCGTTCACGAGGCCGAAATCCTCGGTAAGAATGGCCGAGACCGAACCGACGTTGGCCAAATCGATAAATCGAAGCAATCCGACCTCGCCGGCGACAACGGACCGGAGGCTGACCGGATCGACCGCCGCCGCACGCATCCACGGTGGCGCAATTTTTACGCGCTCCCTCGGCGCCGAATGTTCGCGGGAATTGAATGACGTCGCATCGTAGAGCTGCGAGCACAGTTCGGTCATCCCGTATTCGTTGATGACGCATTCGGGCGCGATTCCGAGGAGGTCGTGCGCGCGAGCGCAGACGGCTTCGGCATCAAGGGGAGCGGCTTGCCCCTTCGCGCCTCCCGTATCCATGATGCGCGATCCATGCGCGAGGGTGATCGCTGCATCGAGGCTCTCGAGATGTGCGAACAACGCACCCAACGATGCGGTGGTTCCGAGAATACATACTGGAGCGCTCTCGCGTTGCGCATTTTTCAGGTAAGCGAATGCCGCGCCGGTATCGATGCCCTTGCGATCCGCGACGCACTCGCATCGACCGGCGCCGAACTCCTTGATGCACCAGGTGATCATCTGCGACAGCGACGACTCGGGCATGCGATCCGCCGTCGGATGCATCCCGAGGATGGGCATCCGGCGGTCGTCAGGGAACATCATCTTCTTCAAGTGTGCGAGAGCTGAGGCGCGATAGATCTCCGGATGCGTGACGACATGCATACCCCGCTCGGCGGTTCCAACGGTCGTGCCGCTGGTGAGAAAGATTTTTTCCACAGCGCTGCTCTCACCTCTTGCAAGCCGCACGTATTTGAACGCAAGGGTGCTCACGGGCGGAATGTCCTCCACATGAGCAATCGAATCCGGGCGTATGCCCAGCGCCCGGCAATGTTCGCGATATGCGGGGACGGTCGCGGCCTGATGACGGAAGACCTCAAGCGCCAGATCTTCGAAACCGGCGGGGTCCGGCGCGGCGATGAACGCAAGAATCTGATCGTATATCGACGACATCAATTCGCAAAATCAGTTCGAATTACGGTGAAACGAAACTCCGAGATGGATCGTATAAGGATTGCGGGAAGATGGCATCGGCTTGGGTGACGGGTCCAACCATCGGATTTTCTTATGACCGGATGGGTTGGCGTAAGCCATCACTAATGTGCTGTGAAGGACCTTAATAGGCTATTTACGCAGTCTTGCTAGTTAAAAGCATATTGTTTGCAGCCACTTTTGCAGTTGGAACGTATATTTGCTAAAAGATTACGCACGGGTCTCTTCAGGGAGCGGGTTCTGACATGAAGAAATTTGTTGCTGGGGTGGTGGTGGGCTTTGTTGTAAGCTGCGCGGTCGCGTTCGCCTCGGCGGGCGATCACAACGGCGTGTTCTGGAACAAGCTGAATCGGGCCGCAAAAGACGGCTACGTAAACGGCTATGCCGACGCGATGCGGGTCAGCGTTTCAAAGCTCGACACCCTCACCACTGCGGGAGACCTTTTTCATTGGAAAGGCTCGCGTACCATCATCCATGAATTGGAGACGCAGCTTTCGATGTCGGAACTGACGCCGCAAGATGCGGTGAATCGCCTCGATACTTTGTACAACAATCAGAAGTACAGCGAACTTGACCTCGGCACGGCGTTGCAACTTCTGGCGCTGCGTCCTCAAGCGAATGGCTCCGCTCCGGCTTCTGCCGCCAGGTAGCGAAATCCTATTTCAGCGCGAGGCGGTCTCGATTGAGGCCGCCTCTTTTTTTCTGCAGCGGGGAAATTCCATCGTCGATTGGCGTGCGATGCGCAAGAGGATCGCGGCTTGAATCCAGGCGTCATTTGCTTAAGGCTTTAGACGCTAGCGGGCCCACTCTTATCTCTCCTTTTTGGGGGAGAAGATGAAGGAAGGCAGCCGATTTAGGAACCCTGTAAGGTGAACGCAAGGCCGGCATTGTTGGAGCAAGTCGCACGCGCGACGGTCGGGGTCCATTCGCAGGTCCCCGAGACGCACGTCTCCGCCGCGATTGGCCTCGGTACCGATCGGCGCGGGACCGGCACCCTGGTCAGCAGCGACGGACTCATCCTCACCGTTCACTACATGCTACTCGGCGCGCAAAGCGTGATCGTGACGCTGGTCAATGGCGATCAACTTCCCGCGAGAATCATCGCCAAGGACTATCACACCGGACTCGGACTGCTGAAAATCGATGGCGCCAACTATCCACGCGTCGAAGTTGTCAGCGCCGAAAGATGCGTCCCCGGCCAGGAAATATTCAACGTCGCCAGTCTGGGCGGCGAGAAGCGATGCGCCGACGCGGGCATGGTCACCTACACCGGACCGTTCGATGCGGTGTGGGAGTTCATGCTTGATCGAGGTCTCTTCGTCACCGCCAGCTCATTGAATCTCGGGATGTCAGGCGGGCCGATTTGCAATTCTCGCGGCGAACTGATCGGCGTCTCATATTTGAACTTCGCTGACATGGGCCGCGCGATTCTCGCGATACCCGGCGAATGCGTGCTCCAGACTCGCGATGAACTCATCAAGTTCGGCAAACGCGTGACCGCGCCCTCTAAAGCATGGATCGGCGTACTCTCATACACCATGCGGGAGCATGTCGTAATCGCGGGTGTGATGCCCGGCGGGCCGGGCGAGAAGGCGGGACTGCAGCAGGGCGACCTCGTTATAACGGTCGACGGCAACGATATCAGCGAGCGTCGCGCGCTTTATGAATCACTGCGCAATCACGGTCCGGGTGACATGGTGAAGTTCAAAGTGCTTCGCAACAATCGCGTGCTCAACTTCGAAATTCCCGCGGTGCGCGCCGAGGACTACTTCGCATGAGTACAGAATCCCGCGCGCGCTTGCGCGAACTGCTTGCCCAAAAATCGATGACCGTCGCGCCCTTCGTGTTCGATTGCCTGCAGGCCAAGCTCGCCGAGCAGGCCGGTTTCGATGCCGTCTACATGACGGGCTTCGGCACCTCTGCCGCGCGAGGATTTCCCGACCTCGGCCTCATGACGATGACCGAAATGGTCGCCAACGTCCGCGCGATCGCGAATGCGGTGAAAGTTCCCGTCATCTGCGATGCCGACACCGGATACGGCAACCCGATGAACGTGTGGCGCACCGTCCGCGAGTATGAAGACGCCGGCGCCGCCGCGATGCATATCGAGGATCAGGTATTTCCCAAGCGATGCGGTTTCCTCGCGGGCAAGCAAGTCATCGCGATGGACGAGATGATTCCGAAGGTGCGCGCCGCGTGCGATGCGCGCCGCGATCGCAACCTGGTGATCATCGCGCGCAGCGACGCGCTCGCGGTCAACGGATGGGAGGACGTCATTCGCAGATGTCGTGCATACCGCGAGGCCGGTGCGGACCTGGTTTTCGTCGATGGCATCCGCACGCGCGACGACCTCGCGAACTACGCGAAGCTGACCGACCTGCCAGTGCTCTACAATGGCGCCCTTCTGCCGGTGCCGGAACTCGCGAAACTCGGCTTCAAGATCAACATCCATCCTGCGACTATGATGGTCGCGTTCGAATCGATGCGCTCCGCTCTCCGCGAGCTGCACGCCAGCGGCGAGGTGAAGGGGGGCAGGCTGGGCGGTGGAATGTTTAACGACTTCGTCGAGTTGATGGGCGCCCCGGAGATGGACGCGCTCGGCAAAAAGTACAATTAGCTCGCAACCGGCATAAAGCAGCGACCAGACGAGGGGCTGAAAAAAAGCACCCGCCCTTCTTTCAACTTCCGCATACATCTACATAATGACGGGATGGCGCTGGGACCTTTTTACGTGGCGGACAAGTTGAGATCGGCCAAAGGCATTCGCGGCACCGTGCTGCTGATGCGCCATGGCGAGACCGCGTGGAACCGCATCGGTCGGGTGATGGGACATAATCCCATCGAACTCGACGAGGAGGGACGTGCGCAGGTCGCGCTCGCTATCCCGTCGGCGCGTGCGATTAAGCCCGACATCATCATCAGCAGTCCACTGCCGCGCGCGAAGCAGTCCGCCGAGATCATCGCCAAGGGTATCGGCGGCATGGAGGTCATCGAGGATCCCGAACTCGAGGAAGTGCATTACGGGCGCTGGGAAGGGATGGTGTTCGAGGACCTTATCGACGATCCCGAGTACGTGCGCTATCGCGAGCATCCGCTGACGTGGCCGACGCCGGGCGGCGAAACCATCGCGCAGGTGCAGGAGCGCGGGGTACGCGCGGTGCGGCGTGCGATCGAGGCGAATCCCGAAAAGCGCATCCTGTTCGTGTCGCATGGCGACATCATTCGCACCGTGCTTTCACATTTCGTCGGCTCGGAACTGGCGCACTTTCGGCGCATCCGGGTCGACAACGCGACTTTCTCGGCGATACAGATTGTAGGCGATTTCGCCGAAGTGAAGTTCATGAATCTGCTGCCCGATCCTGAGCGCGCGTTCATTCCCCCATTCAAGATCCCCCCTCGCAAACCGAAGTCTTCTACCTAGTGGCCTGTAACAAGTGAAGTGGTATCGGCATAAATACGATGGTTGAGGTCGCGATAGGTCCACTTGATGGGTTTCGGAGCGCGGTTGTAGTAGCGGATGTAGCGCATCAGCTTGCGCGCGAGGTCCTTGACCGAGGTGAAGACTCCGCGAGCAATGACATCGCGCTCGATCTTGGCGAACCAGTTTTCTACCTGGTTGAGCCAAGAGGAGTAGGTCGGCGTGTAGTGGAGGTGGAGCTTGGGGTGAGCCGCGAGGAATTGCTCAACCCGCCTGGTCTTATGCGCCGAGAGGTTGTCCGCGATAATGTGGATCTCTTTGCCGCGCGGCTGGTTGGCGACCAGATCGGCGAGGAAGGCCACAAACTCCTGGCTGGTGTGATGCGCGGCAGTTTTGCCCACCACCTCGCCGCTTTTGGTGTTAAGCGCGGCGTACAGCGAAAGTGTCCCGTGCCGGTAATACTCAAAGCCGTGGCGCTCCAGCCGCCCGGGCGACAACGGCAGCACCGGATCGAGCCGGTCCAAGGCTTGAATGGCGGTCTTTTCGTCCACGCAAAACACTGCCGCATGCTGCGGCGGTTTGACGTACAGCCCGATAATATCAGCCGCCTTGAGTTCGAAATTAGGGTCGTCGGAGGCCATGTAGCGTTCGATCCGATGAGGCTTGAGTCCGGCCCGCTGCCACACCCGCGCGACCATCATATGGCTAACGCCCAGGTGGCGGGCCAACTTGCGGCTACTCCAGTGGGTGGAGCCGTCGGCCGCAGGTCTGCGGGTCCATTCCAGAATCTTCGCTTCCAGTGCCGGAGTCCGTTTTTCCACCGTCCGTCCACCATGGCGCGAGTACAGCCCGGCCAACCGCTCAGCCTCGAACCGCCCCTTCCAGCGACTGATATAGTTCGGGTTGCAACCGAGCAGCTGGCGAATCGTCAGGTAGGACTCGCCATGCGCCAGCAGCAGGATCAGCCGCGCCCGGCGCACATCCTCGGCTGGCAGGGTGCGCGAGCGCACTCTATCCCTCAGTTCCTTGCGCTCGCTCGGGGCCAATCCAAGCTCTCCATCAGGCATTCCTTAACGATACACTAATCCGATACCAATGTCACTGTTACAGGCCACTAGTTCCTCTCCCGCATTTCTTCGCGGGAGGGCGCGAAGCCGCTGAGGCGGAACGCAGTGTAGTCGAAGCGAAGTTTAAGATATTTGGCGCGATTGTCGCTCTTTTGATTGCGCGACAATCGTGCCGACCAGATGAGGGTGCTGCGGATGCCCCGACATCGCGGTCACTTTTTTCCTTTTGCCGACACGCGCGCTCCCGCCGTACAATCGCCCCACATCGGGAGGTACCTTCCATGGCGAAAATCGACGGCGGCGAAATGATGGTGCGCGCGCTCGAACGCGAGGGTGTGCATGAAATCTTCACTCTTCATGGTGGCCATCTGGATTCCATCTATGCTGCCGCGGCGCGTCACGACTTCCGTGTGATCGATACGCGCCATGAGCAAGCAGCTGCGCATATGGCCGACGGATGGGCGCGCACCACCGGCCGTCCCGGCGTTGCGATCGTCACCGCGGGTCCCGGCGTGACCGATGCCGTTACAGGCGTCGCCAATGCCTTCATGGATTCGATCCCGATGGTGCTGATTGGCGGCCGCAGTCCGCTCGCCGATGATGACCGGCTGCCGCTCCAGGCCGTCGATCAGATGGGCATTCTGCGCCCGATCACGAAGTGGGCACGCTCGGTCACGCATACGGAGCGAATTCCTGAATTCGTCGGCGCCGCGTTTCGTCATGCGATTTCCGGCCGACCCGGTCCGGTTTTCCTCGAGTTGCCGATCGATGTGCTCTTCCGGCGCGCCGAAGAAACCGAAGTTCCGTTTCCCGAGAATTATCGTCCGAAGATGCAGCCGGGGCCGAGTCGCGAAGCTCTGCGCCAGGCGCTGAGTTGGCTGCGCGAGGCCAAGCGCCCCGCGATTTTGGCCGGCGGCGGCGTGTGGTTCTCGCAGACTAAAGATCTTGCGCAGCTCGCGGAACTTGCGCACACGCCGGTGATGACCAACGCGAAGGCGCGGGGCACCGTCTCGGAGGAGCATCCGCTAAACTTCGGCGGCTTCGGCGCGATTCATCCCGCGGCGCATCGCAAGGCCGGCGGCAGTGCCGATTTGGTGATTCTGCTCGGCACCCGCATCGGTATGTTTACCGGCGGGCGCAACTCGATCATCCCGTCCGACGCGCGCGTCATTCAGATCGATATCGAGCCCGAGGAAATCGGCCGCAACCGCGACATCGAGCTCGGCATCGTGTCCGATTGCAATGAGTTCGTGCGCGAGGCCATCGATGCGCTCAAGGGCGAGAAGATCGATCCGCATCAGGAATGGATCGAGCGGCTGACCGCGATTCGTCACGCCGGGCGTCATCGCTTCGACGACGCGATTGCCAATCACAAGGGTCCGATTCATCCAGCGCGCCTCGCGCATGACATCGCGAAGGCGCTCGACCAGGATGCGATCGTCGTCGCCGACGGCGGCGAGACCGCGGCATGGATGGGCAATGCGTGGACGGCGCGCTATCCCGGGCACTTCCTCACCCACGGATACCTGGGATGTCTGGGAGTAGGACTTCCCTTCGCTTTGGCGGCCAAGGCGGCGCATCCGGACAAGCAGGTGTTCTGCATCATCGGCGATGGATCGGCGGGCCTGAATTTTTCAGAGTTCCACACCGGAGCGAAGAACAATCTGCCGATCACGGTGGTCATCAACAACGACAAGCAATGGGGTATGTCCAAGCACGGGCAGGAAATCATGTGGGGCAAGGGCCGCCACGTCGCGACCGAACTTGGGATGGTCCATTACGAAAAGGCTGCGCAAGGCCTCGGCGCGAACGGTGAGCTGGTGGAGCGCGCGGAAGATATCGCGCCTGCGATGAAGCGCGCGCTTTCCGGTTCGCGCATCACGTGTCTCAACATCGTAACGGATTCCGATGTCGTCGAGCCCGGGACGCTCGCGATGTATAGCGCGGGCCTGCCCAAGAAGCCGGAGCAATCGCCCGAGGAGAAGCCCGCAGAAAGCGAAGGCACCACGCTGCCTTACTACGGGAAACGCAAACTCGAATGAGGGGTGGTTTGAAGAACACAGACTGAAGTCTGTGCTACGAAGAAAGGCTCGCTAGTAGGGGCTGCCGGCGTAGGATGAGCCGGCCGCAGGGCGCGCGCCGACCTCGACACCCTTGCGCACTCGCACATCGACGCCGGGATGTGTCGGAACATCGACGCGCAAACCTCGATAGCCTCCCGCGCCCGGATCGGGAGCGAGAAAGCCGACGGTATATTGCTGGCGCAACTCGCGGCTGATCTCGCTGCATGCGTTGCGCAACGCGCCGCCGTCGCCCACGACTCGAATGTTGTAAGTCTTCGCGCCCGTCTCGGTCGAGAGCATGCGCAGCGTTTTCACATCGACCTCGTCACCCTCGCCGCCAAGCGAAAATGGACCTATCGACAGGCCGATCGGACTAGCGTTCGGATCGCCGATGCCGATCGAGTAAATCAGCACGCCCTGACGGCGCGCGAGCGCGACCACGTCATCGAGCGAGTGGCCGCTGGTATTGTCCATTCCATCGGTGACTACCAGCAGCGCGCGCTTGTCATAGCGTCCGCGCTGCAACATCACCAGACCTGTGACGACCGCATCGTAGAGCGAGGTCGAACCGTACGCGTGCAATAGACCGAGGCGGTCGGCTACGAGCGAATGATCGTCGGTGAAACCTTGCAGCAGGAACGGCCTGCCTGAAAACGCGAACAGGAAAACGTCGTCGCGATCGTTCAGGTTGCGAAGGAACTCCCTGATTGCGGCACGCGCCTGCGGAAGCTTGGGCTCCATGCTGCCCGAAGTATCGACCAGGATTCCCACCGACACCGGAGTGTTGAGGTCCTGGCGAAAGAACTCGATGGGGCGCTGTTGCCCATCCATGTAGAGCTTGAAGTCCTGCTTCTGGAGGTCGGTCAGATAGCTGCCGTTCGGTTGCGTGACCGTCACGGTGACCTGCTGATAGCCGGGCTGATCGCGCAACTGCCGCGTCGGGATCGTGAGGTCCTGCTGCGGCGGTTGTGGCGGGGGAATGTTTTGTTGGTTCTGATGAACGATCCCGCTCGAGGGCAGTTCCAGCGTCGTGCCGCCGCCGCCCTGATTTCCGGGTATCACAATCGGCGCAGAGGCTGGCGGCGAAGCGTTATAGTCGCGCATGTTCTGCTGCGCCGCGGCTGGAACTGCATACGCTACCGCGGCCAACAGCGACATCACGCAAAGCCCGCGCTTCGCGATCCGCAGCATCCGATTTGTGTCTGATTCCTTCACTGAACCTCGAACCGATTCATCAATACGAGCAATACGATCTTCCTATTTGCAACGTCGCTGGGCAAGCAGGGCTCTTGAAATGCCGAACTCTCAATAGAGGATACGTTGAGCCGCAATGATGGTTTCCGTCTCCGCAGGCCGTTTGAGGTAACCCGCCGCGTATGCCTAACATCTTCGCAAGTGCACTGACTCAGGCCCTTTGGGACTATGCCGACCCAATCGCAGACATCCTCCGCCGATACCGAACGCATCGCGCATTTCGTGATGGACGGCGAGGGCAACATCATCGAATGGGACGCCGCCAGCGAGCGTATCTTCGGGTGGACGCGCGACGAGGCTCTGGGCACCAAACTCTCCGTCCTGATCATTCCGCCCGACCAGCGCGCGCTGCACGAGGCGGGATTGGTGCGTTATAAGGCGACAGGACAAGGCAAGTTCATCGGCAAGCCGCTCCAGATAGTGACGCTGAACCGCAGCGGCGAAGAAGTTCCCATAGCGATCACGATTTCTATGGAGCGCGACGGCGGCGCGTATCGATTCCCGAGCATCGCGCGCGTCATCGAGCCCGATCCCGGACCCTAAGGCGCTTCGAGACAGAATTTTTCAGTCTCCCGGTCGTCATATATTTTGCCGCGTCGGCGGCTCATCTCTGTAATCCCAAGGAAATTTTCTTGGCTCCACTTTCCGAATCTCAACTTCTGCGATTCTTTATCGAGATCGCGGCGCTGCTGATCGTCAGCCGCATACTGGCCGAAGTAGCGAAGCGATTCGATCAGGCACCCGTCATCGGCGAACTCCTCGCGGGCATCCTGCTCGGTAAATCCGTGCTCGGTCATCTCGCGCCGCCGCTCTATGTCTACATGTTCACCGCCGATCCGATTGCGATGCATCTTTTGGAATCACTGGCATGGCTCGGCGCGATCATGTTGCTGCTTTACATCGGACTCGAAACCGAACTGGAAATCCTGCGTGGACTGGGCCGCACCGCCGCGATGATTTCGAGCTTCGGCATCGTGGTGCCGTTCGCCAGCGGCATCGCTCTGGGCTTTATGCTGCCGGCGAGCTATCTCGCGAACCCCAACGCGAGGTTGATCTTCGCGCTGTTTATGGCGGTCGCGATGTCGATCTCTGCGGTGCCGGTGATTGCGAAAATTCTGCTCGACTTAGGACTCATCAAGCGCGAACTTGGGATGCTGATCCTCGCCGGCGGTATCGTCGATGACACCACTGGATGGCTGCTGCTGTCGCTGGTAGCAGGGCTCGCGACCGCCGGCCACGTCAACGTCAAATCCGTCAGCATGCTGATGCTGGAGGGCGCCGGGTTCCCCGCGTTTTGCTACTTCATCGGGTTTCGGCTCGTGCGCGACCTGATGCGATGGATCGACGACCGCACTTACATCGAGCACGGCAAGTTCAGCGCGATGATCATCATCGCGATGGTGTGCGGCGTCATCACGCAATTCATCGGACTGCACGCGGTGTTCGGCGCCTTCGTCGCGGGGCTGATGATTCGCAGCTCGACGCGGGTGCGCAAGAACGACATCGACGAGCTGAAAGCGATCAGCCTCGGTGTGATGGCGCCGATCTTTTTCGCTTACTCCGGTTTGAAAGCCGACCCCGCGAGCCTCTCGAATCCAATCGTGCCGCTGATCGTGCTGGCAATCGCATGCGCCGGAAAACTGCTCGGATGCGGTATCGGCGGACTGCTAGCGAAGCTCAAGCCGAAAGAGGCGCTGTCGGTCGCAATCGGCATGAACGCGCGCGGCGGCATGGAGATCATCGTCGCGCTGATCGGACTCACCCTCGGCATCCTGACCCAGGAGATGTACACCGTCATCATCATGGTGGCGATCGTCACCTCGGTCCTCGCGCCGCCCGCGCTCAAGTGGTCGCTCGGCAAGGTCGAGTTCACCCGCGGCGAAGAGGAGCGGATGGAGCGTGAGAAGCTGCTGGCGCGCCTGCCGCTCAGCCGCGAAGGCGCCAAGCTGCTGGTGCTCAGCGGAGGCGGACCGCATGCGGACCTGGCGGCGCATCTGGCGGCCGGACTCGCGAGTCATCACGATGCGAGTATTACGGTGTTCCGCGCCACCACGCCGGGAAGTCCGGACACCGCGGCGCAATTCAATCAGCAGTTCGAACGCATCAAAGGGATCGCGGAGCAGTCCGGTGCCAATATCGTGCTGCAACGCACCGGTACGGCGGACACGGTTTCCGAGGCGATCCAAGAGGAAACCGCGCGCGGCTACGATGCGATCTTCGCGGGTGCTTCGCAGCTCGACGGCCATGCCGCGCTGAGCGGCGAGGTGTTGCGCGAGCTGGTGGCGAATGCGCGGGCGCCGATCGTCATCGTGCGCGACGCGGGCGCGAAGGTGCCGCTGAAGCGCATCCTGTCGCCGATCACCGGCGCGGATTTTTCCCGCCTCGGACCTGCGGTGGCGATGCAGTATGCGCAGACCTTTCACGGCCAGCTCACAGCGCTGTACGTGCGCGAGGGCGCCGCGCTGCTTGGGTCCATGACACTCTCGCGCACTCCGTCCCGCGACGGCGACGAAGCGTTCGTCGACGAGATCAAACGGCTGGGCGTGGAACTCGGCGTCGACGTCGAAACCAGAATCGGATCCGGACGCCGCGCCGAAGATGTCATCGCCAATGCGGCATCGAATGGAAATTATGATCTGCTGGTGATGGGCGTGCTCTATCGCTCCTCCGAGCAGCGGCTGTATTTCGGCCCCAAAGTCCGCCAGATCCTGCGCACCGTGCGATGCTCGGTCGCGCTGGTGGTTCCTCCGCAGCCCAAAAATTCCCGCGCCTGAAACTTCTCCACACTTCATCCAGGAGGCGCTGCGTCCATATGACTACCGGCTATCGGCCTCAAGTAATCGCGCTAGCTTTCGTCCTTCTCTCCGTTGGGTTCGCCACTGCCGAGACGATTCTGGATAAACCTCCAGGCGCATCCGGCAACGCCTGGTTTCCTCAGGTGGCAGACGCTTGGTCGCCCGATGCGCGCTTTCTGCTCAAGAATGTCGACACGCCGAACGATCTCAATTCGCCGCATTCGATCTATCTCACCGACATGAAGACCGGCACGCGCAACATGCTGTACTCCTACGCGCGCCGCGCCGAAATCCTATGGTCTCCTGGTCCGGATGCGGTCGCGATCAACGACTGGGACGCGAACAACGATGCGCAGTGCGTGGTTTTCCCGCTGCTCCCACATCGAGAGCGCATCGATCTACGCGATCGGTTTCTGAAATCGCGCCGACCCGACCGGGAGAAAAAGCTGGCGGCCGATCATGAATACCTACGATCACAACTACGCCCACGTCATTCGATGGCTGGATGCGAAGACGGTGCTATTGGTGATCGAGGGCCACAGCTCCGACCTCGCGCAAAAGATTCCTGCTTGAATACACATACCGACCGGGCGATTCGTTCCGTTTGCGCCGCCGCGCGATGGACTAGACTTCCGTCGACGATGCTAGTCAAAAGCGGGAGGCTCTCCCGCCATGGATGCACACGCCGAGATTTGCCGCGCCATCGATCAGTACAAAGAAAAAGCCGTCGCGATCAGTCATCAGATTCACGAAAAGCCGGAGCCGCGATTCCAGGAACATTTCGCCGCCGGATTGCTGAGCGACGCCGCGCGCGAGCTTGGACTTCCCGTGGAAACCGGGGTCGGCGGCCTCGCGACTGCGTTTCGCGCCGAGTTTGGAAATAGTGGCGGACCTACGGTTGCGATCCTCGCGGAGTATGATGCGCTCCCCAACGGGCATTCGTGCGGCCACAATCTCATCGCATGCGCCGCGCTCTCGGCCGCCGTCGGGTTTGAAGAACGGCGGCGAGCACGCTGCCGGGGAAAATCGTCTTCATGGGCACGCCCGCGGAAGAAGGCGGAGGCGGCAAGATCATTCTGCTCGACAAGGGCGCATTTAAAGGCGTCGATGCCGCGATGATGGCACATCCGTTCGACGGCGAGGCCTGCACGATGCCGGCGTTGGCGACGCGTCACTTGCAAATCACCTTTCACGGCAAGGCCGCGCACGCGGCCGCCGCGCCGTGGGACGGAGCGAGCGCACTCGCCGCGGTGATTCAGACTTTTCAAAGCGTCGACGCCGCGAGACTCCACGTCCGTGACGGCGCACGCATCCACGGGATCATCACCAATGGCGGCCAGGCAGTGAATATCATTCCGGAAAAAACCGAATGCCAATTTCTCGTGCGCGGCAGGACCAGCAAATACACCAAGGAGATCGCCGACCGCGTGCTGCGATGCGCCGAAGGGGCCGCGCTCGCGACCGGCACCACGATGGCGCATCAGGTGGTCGGCGGCTACAAGAACATGATCAACAACCGCGCGATGGCGCTGCACTACTCGGCGCTATCCAAGTCGCTCGGCGTTCCATCGCCGGAGGCTGCGCCCGACGCGCCCACCGGCAGTACCGACATGGGCGACGTGAGCCACGCGATTCCCGCTATTCATCCGATTTTCCAGGTTGCGAAGCGCGGCGAAGGAAGCTGTCACGAAGACGCATTCGTGAAGTACACCGACTCGGAATATGGCTACGCCGCGATGATTCGGGTCGCGAAGGCATTGGCGATGACCGCCTACGATCTCCTCGCTGATCCCGCGCTGCTGAAAGCGGCGAAGGATGAGTTCGCGCAGCGTCGCGAGAGCTGAGCAAGCCGCCTCGCGAATCGCCGTTTATTACCTGCCGTTGTCGGGCATCCATGCGCCGGTGCTGCTCACGCCTGCGCATCCCGGATCCGAGGAGCTCGAGTCAGGCGCGAGCTTTGGCGACACGAAGCCGTGCAGCGACGGCGAATTATCAAAGTCGAACATGTCCTCGAGGTCGTTCGCGCTGCCATCGCGCATCGTCAGATGCTTGCCGGGCGTGAAGCGCGCTTCGATAAGGGCGAGCATCGAACCATGGTCGCCCACCGTGTGCGAGACATAAGCCTTTTTCGCGAACGGCGATATCACGATGAACGGCAGCCGGATGCCGTATTGATTGAACCCCGCGCATGGCTCGCCCATCGATGCCATCGAGCAAAGCTTCTGCGCTTCGGTGGCGCTATCGCTGCATTGCGCGCCATTGCCAGGGGTCTGCGAGCTGGGAGGGTTGGAATTGTCCGCGCACATCCCGGGGGGGATGTCGTCGGGCGCCGGCGCCGCGGGTGGCGTCACGTGATCATAAAAGCCGCCGCCCTCGTCCCACGTCAGGAGGATTACGGTATGGCTCCATGCGGGGCCGCTTCGCACCGCGTTGATAATATCGGCCACGTCGGCCTCGCCTGCACGGATATCGTCGGGCGGATGTTCATTGGTATCCGACGCTAAATCGATGAACGAGACCGAGGGGAGATCGCCTGAGTGCGCCTGCGCTTTGAAATCGTCGACCGTCTGAAAATCGGGCGGCGTGGGAAGCCGGAACATCTCGCCGTAGAGATTTTCCTGATCGCTCAGACCATCCTCGATATATTCGCGCCAGCAGACGTTGTTGTTGTCGAGTAGATCGTAGACGGTTCCGTTGATCGGCATATAGCCGTATTGCGTGCCGCTGACGGGTGGCAACGATTCTCCTTGCGATACGACATGCCCGAACGAAGTGCCGGTCAGTTCATACATGCGATTGGGAATCGTGGGGCCGGGAACCGAGGAGAAATAGCGATCATTGATCGCGAAGGTCTGTGCCAGCGCGTAGTAGTAAGGCAAATCGGCCTGATTGTAGAAGCCCATCGTATCGTCATCGGTCGGGGTTTCCGATCCGTCGGTCTGTTCGGTCTTGTCGTTCTGGCTTACGAAGCCATCGTTGGTCCCATTGAGCGAGTTGTTGGGATCTTCGAAGTTGAACTCCTCGTGCACGCCGGTCCAGCTATGGTCGAGGTCGGGCTCGATGCAGTATCGAGGATCGTGAAACGCGGTCACTGCGGGAGAGCCGTCCGCTTCGGGATTGGAATTGGTGCAGGTGTAGGCACCAGCCTGATCGACGCTACAGCTTAGGGCATCGACGCACTGATTGTCGGTGCTCGAACACGGGCCGGGATGATAAGGCGAGCCCGGCGCGTAAGGCAGAACGCCAAAGTAATTATCGAAAGAGCGGTTTTCCTGCATCAACACGACGATGTGGCGGACCTTGGTAAGTCCGGTCGCATTAGGATTGTAGTTGAGGTGGGGACAGCCGCTGCGCGAGTTGCTGCCGAACAGATCGGTAATGTCGTTGATGTCGCTGCCGTTACATCCGACGAAGAACAGCGCAAGGGCAACGATGCTTACTACGACGCGGCATCGGCCGGCGAGCGACTTGCGATCACGAGAGGCATTGCGCGGAGGGCTTGGAAGCATGCCTGGAACTCCGTTCGATATGCGAGGTATTGCACCCGGTAACCGTCTGCAATGTTTTTGACGAAAAGAGTGGCTGAAAGTTCAATAGCATGCAGTGAAATAATGCATTGGCTGCAAGTTTTCGTTTACGCTAGATAAACCAGAGTCTTGCAGAATCATCCTCACAAACCGGACTATCGCATCAGATTAGCGCAGCTAGCGGTCGCAGCATGCCTTACGATGAGCATCGTGTCATGTAGTGCCTCATCGTCCGGGATGACGAGTACCTCGAGTGCTCCCACTACATCGGCAACAACGGCCGCGTCCGACGCTGAAACTCCGATCGCGCAACCATCGCTGCATACCGGCGATTTGTGGGTCGACAGAATCCAGGGCACCGACCGCGATTTCCGCATCGAATCGATCCACGGCAATACGATGGATGTGAGCTATTGGGGCATCGAGCAGGTCACCGACCCCAATCTCAACATCATCGTGTATCGCTCGCTGACCGAGTCTTCGTCGGAACCGACGGTCTCGACCAAGCCTGGAATGTGGTTCGAGTTTCCACTCTATCCAGGAAAAACCTGGGTGAGCGACTTCGATTGGGAAGTGCAGGGTGCGGCGCCTGCGAAGGGGCAGGGCGAGGATAAAGGCCGCGCGATCGGATGGGAGGACGTGCAGGTTCCCGCCGGTACGTTCCACGCGATGAAGGTCGAAGTCGTGAGCCGCTATTTCGGCAAGGGTGGGATGGCCGACGAGGCGACGCTGGACTTCTGGTACTCGCCGAAGGTCAATCGCTTCGTGAAATTTGACTATCGTTCTTTCTATGAAGGCGAGGTCGTCGCCGAATTAGTTCGATACCAACCCGCTCCCGGTTGAGTCACGCCGCGGAGCTCTCGATCAGGCGCGCGAGGCGCAGCGCGGTGGTCAGGTCGCCCTCGAGCCGAACTGCATCGGCACGGCACGGGTGAAATCAGGTAGAGCTGGTAAGCTTCAGTCCCAGACTCGAGGCCGCCCGACTCAGCGCGGCATCGAAGCATATGAACCATGTCGGGGAACGGACCTCGCGTTGGATTTGGTCTGCGCTGGCGAGGTGGATTGCATCGTATGCCTTGAGGCTAAACCTCTCCGCCAGATCGCCCGCGACGCGGATTAGATACGCATCTACAGACACCTTGATGAAGCTTGCCCAATCGGCTTCGAATTCGTCCTTGCTGGTATTCAATTGCTTCTCGCTCATGTGTCGCATGCGGTGCTTACGTGCGAGAGCAGACCGCGTTTCAGCATACGCAAGAAGGCTGCTGGCAATCTCCTGCGCGCCGTCAAAGAGACGTTTGACCTCTGCGCTTTCTGACTCTGCAGCGTAGAGCTTAACGATTGCGGAAGTGTCGAGATAAAGTATCAACGCCGATCTTCAAGAACGATCTGGGAAAGCGTCTTTTCGCCCTTGCGTATCCGGATGGGATGCCTCGAACCCCGCGGTCGTGGTCCGGTTGGCATGATTATACCGGGGATGGCGGCGAGACGTCGGCGAATTTCGGCCCGATCCAGTTCCTGCTCAGCCTCGGGCGCGGCGCGCACGAGGCGCGCTATTGGGTGCCCGCGCGAAGTCACTACCACTTCCTCGCCGGCCGCCGCCCGCTTCAGATAGCGGGATAGCCCAGCTTTGAGTTCACGTACCGAAGTCGTCATGAGGCCACATCTTAGCGCATGTAGTCACGATGTGATAGCTAATTTCCGAACGGAGTCACAGACCGAAGTTGGTGCGACTCGACAGAGCTGCGATGCGTTCCTCGGTAGTGAGGTCGCCCTCGAGTCGGATGCATCGGCAGGGTAGCGTCGTCATCCACTTCTCATGCAAGACGAGGCTGCGCATGCTCTCGTCGGCGGTGTCGTACTTGCGCGCCCATTCGATGAACTCCAAATGCTCCCTGCGCATCGCGCCGCCCTCATCAATGGCGTCGCCATAACGCTGCCGCTCGCGCGCCATGATGCGCGCCATACGAATCTCGTGCGGGATGTGGAGAAAGACCGCCAGCTCGAAGCGCGGGATGAAGATATCGCCCCACACGCATAGCGAGCCCGACAGGACCCATCGAGGCTGCGCATCGAGGGCGTCGGCGAGCATCGCCCGGCGCGCCGGGATATCCCGGATGGTCGTGAACGGAGGGTCGGTGGGTATCCAGAAAAAGCGGTCGACATCGAGATGGGTATGCCGGAAGCGGTCGGCAATCGCGGCGGCCAACGTCGTCGTGCCCGAGCCGGAAGCACCGAAGATATGGATGCGGTCGGGCAGAGCCATCGCGCCATTTAGGCATCGAAGGAGGGCGCTTTCAACGTATCCGCCTCCCCCGTATCATTTGTCCTCCCCCATATTCGATTGGGGGAGGTGGCCCAGCGCGATTCATGCGATGGCTGCACGCATGAATCGTGATGGGTCGGAGAGGGACATTAGTTCTGGATTCTGGGTCTGCCTCCGGCCCAGCGAGCGTGAGGATCGAAAAAACAAAGCCACTAACGGCGATGCGGCTATCCGCAAAATGACAAAACAAACCCACTTTATGTCCGGAATTGCTGCATTTCTTCGATCTGGTACCTGCGCGGAGGCATGCGCTCCCCCACTCTCATCCGTCCGTCACAGTTCTCGCATCGAAGCCATCGCGAGAACCGCGCCGGCACTGTCTGGATTCGCTTCGACTCCACTGGCGTTCCGCCTCAGCGGCTTCGCGCTCTCGCTAGCGAGAGAAGGGACATGGAGGGAGTGGAAACGCAAAAACAAACCCACTTCGCGATTTGAAATTGACCATACGAAGCCAAATAGTCTAATGAATTAGGCGTTATTCGTTATTTCTTCGCCTCGACCATCGGTTATCCAAATCTCGACATGATGTCGATTAATCGAGCGATTTCCGTCACTCAGGGCGTCGCATCTGACATTTCATTAAGCGCCATCATGAACTTTCCCGAAGGCGCGCGCGCAATTTTTTCCAGCCGCTCGAACGCGATCGTCGCGGGAGTATGCAGCGTCGCTTCGAAATGCCGATGGAACTCCGCCTCGTCATCGGGACTAAGCGTGCGATCGCCGACATATCGGACCAGGAACCGGTCAATCCCGCGCTGAACGATCTGGTTCTGCGTGATCCATTCGCGCACCAGGAGCGGGCGAAAAAGAGGCCATGGGGTGAAGGGCTTTCCCTCGCGATCGGTAAAGAGATTGATGTCGCGGCCGCCGACGGCGCCGATGCGCGGCAGCGTTCGTCCACACCGGCACGCGCCATCCGCGGCGATGGCCCAGTCGCCGATTTCATATCGAATGAGCGGCATCACGCGATTGCGAAGTGTCGTGACCAGCACTCGGCCCAGCTTTCCCGGCGCGGTCGGATGCCCGGCGTCATCGACGATTTCGACGATCACGTGCTCCGAATTGATGTGGTAACTTCCCATCGGGCATTGCCACGCGAGAAACGCCTCGGTCGAACCGTAATTGTCCGAGACATCCACCCCAAACACGCGACGCATGCGCTCGCGCTGCGAATCCTCGAGAACTTCGGAGCCGGAGAAAATCCTGCGGAGGGATGGGACCCGCTCGCCACGCGCCTCGAAGATTCGCGCGAGCCCATCGAGGTTCACCGGATAGGAATACAGATACGCGGGATCGATTGCGCGAAGCGTGTCGGCCAGTTGCTCCATGTCGAAAAGATGCGACCGGAAGGTGATCCCGAATAGCCATCGGCTCTGGGTGAAGAGAAGGTCCGGGGACTGCATCGCAGTCGAGACAATCCACAGACTGCGCCGGAGCGGACTCCATCCGTTCTCGCGAAGATATCGCGCCCGAGCGGCGAACCGGCTCGCCTGATGGCCCGAATCATAGAAGAACGAGACTGGATTGCCGGTCGAGCCGGAGGTCAGGCCGGATGCGAGCAGCGAGGCATCGGGATGCATCGCACGCACCGACGCCGCGAGCATCGGGACGTCGGCGCGGGGGAGTATCGGCAGCCGCGCGAGGTCATGCGAGGCGAGCGATCGCGCGGGAATCTTCTCGCGGTAGAAGGGTATCTTTTGGGCGACCGCGAGCGTTTCGACGAGACGTTTTTCCACATAGCGACTCAGCCGCTCCGCGGGCCAGCACTGTGATCGCGACATCAGCAGATACTGGGGAATTGCGCCAAAGATTCCGTCCCATCGAGGCATTGCTAACCTTTACGACTGCTCGATCCACTGGTTCCACTTGATTCACGTTTTAACATCACTTACAAAGCTGTGTATCGAGGTAACAGATGAATCGGGGGAAATTAATTAGTTTGAACCGCCTGACGCGGACGCACGGCGACCAGATAGATAAAATGGCGCAAGGCCTCCGCGGCGAGGCTGACGGCGTGCTGTGGACCTCGAAAATGCGCAGCTCGGTGCGCGGCGGAAAGCCTTGGGGCGGCAATCGCATCATCGATTCGATGGAGAGCGAATCCTGGCAGTCGGATGTCACATAAGGGGAGGACTGATATGCGTCGTTTGCTTGATTTGAAGAAGATTGGCGCGATTAGTTCGTACGAAGTTTCCACGACGGTCGCAGCCATTAGAGGCGACTCCGGCAGCATATTGTGGACTGCCAAAATGCGCTCTGCGGTCCGCGGCGGAAAGCCCTGCGGCGGCAATGGCATCGATTCGATGGAGAGCGACTCCTAACAATCGGATGTCACATAAAGGGAGGGACTGATATGCCTCGTTTGGTTGATTTGAAGAAGATTGGCGCGACTGGTTCGTCCGAAGTTTCGACGATGGTCGCAGCCATTAGGGGCGACTCCAGCAGCACATTGTGGACTGCGAAAATGCGCTCTGCGGTCCGCGGCGGAAAGGTTTGCAGCATCAGTCGCATCCAGGATCCAACCGAACTGGAATCTTAACGGTAGAGGGGAGCTATGAAGCGTTCATCGGTTGTCGATTTGAGCGACCTCGCGAAGAAGGCGGAAGAAATCTCCCAGCTGTCGGCGGGAATCAGCGGCGAGTCCATTTTGTGGACTGCGCAGATGCGCTCCGCCGTCCGAGGTGGGAAGCCGCTCGGCGGTCCGCGTCTCGAAGATTCATCGGACTGAGATCGTCAACTCACACTTTGATTCAGAGATGAGCCCAAAGGAGTTGCTGTGGGCCGACTCGGAGGGCTATCAGCGCCGGCTCGAAAAGAGCGGCATCGCGCTGATCGCCGTTCAGCGCACCCTCGCGTCACAGCCGCATCAGGTCCGTGGCAGCGAAGAATTCCTCCGTCTCTATGAATGGGTCGCCAGCGCCGACCCGAGTCATTTCACGCAAGTATGGCACGACCCGAGCGCATACTTCTGGGTGCGGCGCGCGGTCCATTTCCTTGCAAGCTTGCGCGGCGAGCCGCTTGGCACCGCCGAACGCGACTACTGTGCCGATCTCGGGATCGATAATCCCAAGGACGCGATTGAGCATCATCTGCGCGAGTTCAAGCGATTCGCGCTCGCGCTGGCCGTAGTCGCGGGCAATGAAGTGTCGTTCGAGGAGCCGTATCACGCATCATTGCCGATGGCGATTCCCGGCACATCATATGTCCTGACCGGCGATGGCAACGCGACGATTTCAGGTTTTTCAAGAAGCGCGATTCAACTGCTGAATCCAGCGCGCTCGCTGGCGATTTCAGATGCGGGAATCACCAGCGATATAGGTGCGCACCTCGAACTCTGTCCCACGATGCATTGCGGCGAGGTGAGCGTCTTGCTGAATCCCGCAATGTTTCGGTTGCCGGGAATCGGGATTCCTCGCGAATGGAGCAAGCTGCCGCTGGCGTTCCAATTCCAGCACGCGAAGCTCGTCAGCGACGCGCTAACGGCGATCCATCGCTTTCAGCCGTGGACGTTTTCGCATCTGGTGGCCGGTCTGCACACCATCGCGCTCAAGCCCGACGATGACACCTTCCTCAACGTTACGGTGTCCGAATTGCCGGGTGCGTTCGTATGCACCGTGCCGACCGATGCCTACGTGCTGGCAACGACGTTCATTCACGAGTTCCATCACAACACGCTATTCGCGATCGAGGAGCGCGGGCCGTTCTTGAGACGAGCGAGGAAGATGAGATCGAGGGCGAGAACCATTACTCGCCGTGGGTCGAGACGCTGCGCCCGCTGCATGGCATCCTCCATGCGGTCTATGTCTTCCAGCCGGTGTTCCGCTTCTGGAGCGCCGCGATACGCGAGGGCTCGTTGAGTGAATGGCGGCTCGCATTCGCGCGCGATCAGAATCTCACGCGCCCCGGTTCAACTCGAAATGGGAATCAATCAGCTCCGCCGTCATGCCAAGCTGACGCCGCGAGGAAAGGAAATCGTCGACGCGCTCGCAGCCGAGACCGCCGAGCTTATGGACGAGTCACGCTCGCTCGGCGCTACGCTTGAAACGCCGGTGGTTGGTATCACGAAAAGCGGCCTCCTGCGCCATCTCATCCGCAATGGACATCAGGTGACAGTGCGCGAATCGCTCCTGGAGCATCTGGCGGCGAGCGACGTTCATGGCGAATGCGCCGAAGAGAAGGCCCACCTCGCGAATGCCATATCTGCGTAATTACTGGTGGCCTAGCTATTGGAGTTGACGCGACCTCGCTTCGATTCCAGGTAGTTCTCTAGAATGATGACCGCAGCCATTGCGTCGATTGCTTCTTTTCTCTTCTCGCGTGGTACCTGACTTCCAACCCGCGTTTCGGCTTCGAAGCTGGTAAGACGCTCATCCTGAAGCATCACCTCGACGCCGAGCGCTTTGGCGACGCGCGCCGCGAAATTTCGGGCATGACGCGCCATCGGTCCCTCGGAACCGTCCATATTGACCGGCAACCCCACAACAAGGCACTCTAGTTGACGGCTACCGAGCGCTTGTCGGATAGCCTCCAAATCGGCACCAAGAGAGCGTCGCTCGATGGTGCGCATCGGGTAAGCTGACATTCCGTCGGCGTCTGTTACTGCGATGCCAATTCTGCGGGCTCCCAAATCCAAGGCTACGATCGACATAAATGGTACGCGGAATGCTACTCCATGGGGCATGTGAACTCGAACATCAAGGGGGGCCATAAACAATGACTCTGGAAAACCTTGCTACGGAACGGCAAATAGCCTAAGGTTCGCTGCGATGGGGCTTCGGGGATCGTCTGGGGGCGTGCTTCCGCGTGCGTTGATAGCGCTGATAGTTGCATTTCTGGCAACTGCGGCCGCACTTCACCTATTTTTTGCTCCCTTGCCCGACGGCAACATTCCCCTGGTTTCGGCCGGCGCTCAAAACGTCGACGCATACGGCGAAACTGCCGAATCGGTCGAGCCCGCGCCCCTTGGTATCGCGATTCAGACCGACCTCGACCGCACCGCGACTATCGAGCACTACCTGATGCAGGCCGGCCTCGAGCGGCAGGACGCTCAAGCCTGGGCGAATTATTTCGAAGGTGCCGCGGCAACCAGCCTGCTTCATAAGGGCCACGCCGTCACCGTCTACAAGGATTCCGAAACCGGTTCGGTCACTGGGTTCAAGTACGATGTCGATGACCGCACGCAAATCTACGAATCATCGCTCGGCGGCGGCATCATCAAGGCTTATCGACAGCCCATTCGTTACACCATCCGGCCCGTGAGCCTCGCGTTCGAGGTTCGCGGAAACAGCCTCCACGAGACGGTGGTGAAGCAGCATCTGCCGCAATCCGTAGCCGACAGCCTCGAAACTGCGTTCTCCGGACGTTACGATCTCGACCATATGGCGGCTGGCACCGCCGTTAAACTGATTTACGATGAGCAGGTGAGCCGCGACGGCGTGCATCGCGTGGCCGGCGACCTGGAGGCCGCAGAGATTCGGCACGGGACCAACGCAACCAAGGCGTATGCGTTCCGTGACGAGCATGGCCGGGCGCATCTCTACGATGAAGAGGGGCATGCACTCGGTCCGCAGTACCTGCGCTATCCGGTCAATTTCCAGTACATCTCGTCGCCATTCACGTTGCATCGCTACCATCCCATCCTTCATCAATATCGCGCACATCTCGGCGTTGACCTCGCTGCAGCATATGGCACCCCCGTCAAAGCCATCGCTGATGGCAGAGTCGAGGCCGCAGGATGGTGCGGGGAACTAGGCAACTGCATCCGGCTCGAACACGACAACAACACGGTCAGCATCTACGGGCATCTTTCCAAAATCGATGATATATCGCGGCCCGGAAATTACATCAGGATCGGACAAGTCATCGGTCGAGTAGGATCAACCGGCCTCTCGACCGGCCCGCATCTGCACTTTGCGATCGAGAAACGCGGGTTGAACGTCGATCCGCTCAGCCAGACCCTCGGCGTGCATCACCAGGTCTCGCCGCGGATGAAGGCGCTATTCGAGAGCTTCAAGTTGCGCTACCAGAGCGCGCTCGCGAAACTGCCGAATCTCGGTAGTCACTATGCCGTCATGGCGCGCAAGCCGGCCATCTCGCCGCTGGCGGACCAGTATCACGTGTCATTGACGCTGCATCGCGGCGCCAGGACCAGTAGGACTTCGCGCCGCGTTGCCCCCGTAGTTTCGGGCGGAGGATCTCTCTACAAAACTGCCGTCACTGACTGATACTCTCGGCTTAAGGCCGATGAGGACCAGTCTCGACAGCGACTTCTTTGAGCCAACGCGCCCGCGTATCTTCGCGCATCGCGGCAGCGCGGGAACGCATCCTGAGAACACCATCGCGTCGTTCCAGGCCGCGGTCGATCTCGGCGCGCGCTATCTCGAAACCGACGTTCACATGACTCGCGATGGCGAGATCGTTGTGGCGCATGATCCTGACCTCGCGCGATGCTGCGGTGGCGTCGGCCTCATCAAAGATACCGACTATGCCGAGGTTGCGAGGGTCGATGCGGGTTACAGCTTCACCCTCGATGGCGAGGAATTTCCGTTTCGCGGCCGTGGCCTTCGCATCCCGAGGCTCGCGGAGTTGCTGGCCACGTTCCCCGACGCGTTCTTCAACATCGATCTCAAGCCTGAAGCTGCGAGCATCACAGAGGCGGTGTTGAGAGTCGTCGATACCGCGAAGATGCGCCGACGCGTGCTCCTCGCCAGCGAGCATCAAAATCGTCTCGATGAGATCCGCGCCCTCGCGCCCGGCATTCCGACCAGCTTCGGCTATCTCGAAATCGCGGCATTCATGCAGGCGCTCGCGGCGCATGACGATGCTTATCGGCCGCGCGGCGATGCGATGCAGATTCCACCCGAGTACTACTCCTGGAAGCTTGCGACGCCGGAGACTGTCGCGCTGGCGCATCAGCACGGCGTCGAGGTTCACATCTGGACGTTGAACGACGAACCGGCGATGCGCGAGATGCTGGAGCTGGGCGTCGACGGCATCATGAGCGACTTCCCGGACCTCGCGCTTCGGGTCGCCGCGTCGATCCCGTAACTCCACACCTTCTGCTCGAGCTTCCTTTCCTTGCGGCGTCGGCGCGCAAACCGCTGCTTCTGCGCTCGGTAATGTGGACTCGTTTTCAGTTCGAGGGCCTTACATTCCAAGCAAGCAGAAATAAAGAATTTTTTGCGCGTATTTCGCCAAGGTTACTTCATAACCTTCGTTCCCGCCAAAACGTCGATGACTTGCAGCCTGTGCAAATCGTTCTGGATGTCGAACGTACTCACAATCCCTTTTTCGTTCAGAGCATCGGTCAAGCCTTTCGCGATCATTTCCGTGCGAGGCGAGTTGCCGAATGCGACCCGCACGCGAACACCGCGGCCGATACCTCTCCCTATGTTGCCAATACGAATCGCCGATTCTGGTTCTAGCATTTCCCAACACGCATTTTGTAGGCACGCGCCAATAACTCGCACGAGGTCAATCGCTTCTGGGTCTTCAATCGACGAGAGCGAGAACCATTCACCAGAGTACGCGCGCATTTCTTCAGTCAACCGCCTCTGCTGTTCATCGATGAGCATGCGCGGAAGCTTTATACGAGCCAATTCTAGATTCGCTTCCGCGGCACGCGCGTTGGCTTCCTCCCCGCGAGTAACAGCTTCGGAGGCGCGCTGGTTTGCTTGGGCGGTTTCAAGGCGCAGTGCTTCAAATTCTGTTTCCAGAATATTTTGCAGTTTGCGCGACGCGACCAGCACCCACCAAGCGCAGATCACTTCCATCGCGACGCCCCCGGTGACTAAGCGCTGGCCAATGGAAGTTTCTCCTTCGATCCAAAGTCCGACGCCGACCATTAAACCGCCCGCGACCGAAGCCACTTCGAGCCAAAATTCTGCGCGTTCCCAACCCTTCTTTATTTTGGTGATCGCGGTGCTGGTTGTAGCCAATTAAATAGCCCTTCTAATTGTGGGATGGCGATAACCAGACAATTCCAATTGGAGAGGGCCGCTCGCGTCGTCTCTCCAAGATAGCTAAGAGATTCGCGAGTAGTTGCGTCTCACCATCCTGCTATCGCCTTGCCGAAAATATCCGCTTCCTTCCGATTGTTGAAGCGGATTTGAAACTCCGCGAGGTACAACGGCAGATACTTCGCGCTAAACGACCCTACCAGAAAAATCCGTGCTCCCGATCATAGCCGCCAAGCGCTTTCCTAATCACGCCGCGGTTTGTTACCGTCTCGCTTTTACAAGGAGTCATCATTGATGAAGCTTGATACGACTTTGCTTGCGCGCAACCTCAACGACGCGCCATCGGTTGCCAAAGCCGCGGAAGAGGCCGGCTTCGATGCGATCTGGACCGCAGAGGCCGGCAGCGACGCGTTCTTGCCCGCGGCGCTCGCGGCTGAGCATACGAAGAAAGCCAAGATCGGCACCGCCGTCGCGATCGCGTTCCCGCGCAGCCCGATGGCGACCGCGCAAGTTGCGTGGGACCTCGCGGGTTTGTCCGGCGGGCGATTCATTCTCGGGCTCGGCACGCAGGTGAAGGGACACATCGAGCGGCGCTACAGCACGAAGTGGGAAGCGCCGGTGCCGCGTCTTCGCGAGTACGTACAATCCTTGCGCGCGATTTTCGAATGCTGGGACAAGGGCGGTTCGAAGCTGAAGTACGAAGGCAAGTATTATAACTTCTCGCTGATGACGCCGTTCTTCACCCCGCCGCATCACAACTGGCCCAACGTTCCGATTTACATTGCTGGACTCAACGAGCACATCCTGCGGCTGGCCGGCGAGACTTGCGACGGTCTCCATGCGCATCCATTCAACTCGCCGAAGTACCTCGCCGACTTCGTGCTGCCGCACGTCGATCAGGGTCTCAAGAAGTCCGGACGGAATCGCAAAGACTTCAGTATCGTCGCGATCGCGTTCGCGATCGTCGGGCATAACAAGGAAGAGCAGGACAAGGTGCGGGCGCAGGTCCGCCAGCAGATTTCATTTTACGCCTCGACTCGCACCTATCGTATCGTGCTCGAGACGCATGGATGGGGCGCGGTTGCCGATCGTCTCAACGAGAAGGCCGCGAAGGGCGAGTGGGCCGCGATGGCGAATGAAATCACCGACGAGATGCTGGATGTCTACTCGGTCACCGGCACCTGGGATGACATCGGCGACAAATTGAAGAAGCGTTACGAAGGGTTGCTCGATCGCGTCGCGTTCTACATGCCCTACCATCCGGGCAAAAATGAAACCGAATGGCGCAAGCTCACCAAACAGTTCAACGGATAACGTTGTCGGTGCGCCGCGAGGCGCCACGGGAGGAAAAATGATCAAACTTGCACTTCGCACATTTGCGGCAACCCTGATTATCGGCACGGTCGCGGCGGCATTTTCATCGAACGCGCGCGCGCAGGCTCCGGCCGCGGCGCCATCGACCACCACCGCAGGTTCCAGTGAAGCCGCGCCGGGCGAAAAGAAGTTCACCCTGGTTTCGGAACAGATTGGCGACACCAAGTTCTGGCTCCCCAGCACTATCGTGGTCGACCCGGGCGACAAGGTTACCCTGACGCTGAAAAACGAAGTTCCTGGAACTTCTGTTACGCATGGCTTCGAATTGCCCGCGTTCCACATCAGTGAACTGGTGACGCGCGGCGAGAAGCCAAAGATTGTGCATTTCACCGCCGACAAACCCGGCATCTATCCGTACTACTGCCAGTTGCACGGCGCGCATATCGGCGGACAGTTGGTGGTCGAGTCCAAGTAGGCGCCGAAAATTATTGCGATGACGCGGGCGGAAGCGCTTCGAATCCGGTAGCCTTGGCGCTCGATGCGCATCCGCCTGCTCTTTGCCGCGTCACCAGCTTATGCGGCTCTGATCGCTGAGGCCGATCAGCTTATGGCCTCGCCGATATTTCGCTGGGTCAAGTCCGAAGGAAAAACCCGCGCGGGATTCCTTACGTGCTCGGACGGCGGTGCGGCATTCATCAAGCGGACGGAAGTGCGTTCGCGGCTCGCGGGCATCTATGAAATGGTCGCCGGTTCGCCAGCATTGCGAGCGCTGCGCGGCGCGAATATTTTGCGCGACGCAGGTTTTCATTGCGCGACGCCGCTGGCCGCGATGGATGCGATAGAGTCCGGCGCAGTGCGCGCCAGTTATCTCGTCAGCGAAGCGCTCGAGCGCGCGCAGATCCTGAGTCACTTCGCGATAGGACGCGAAGGTCAAGCGCGCCACGGCTATGCGCGCCGCAAGGCCGTCTCGGACGCGCTCGCCGCTGAACTGCGCCGCATGCACGACGCCGGCATCTACACGCGTGACCTGCAGGAAACCAACATCATGGTCGAGCAAAGGGATGGCGCAATGCGCTTCTATTTTCTCGACCTGGAAGATTTCCGTCGCGCATCGCGCGTGTCGCAGCGCCGCCGCATGCTGAACCTCGTGCATCTCGATCGCAGTATCGGCAGGTTCGTTTCGCGCGCCGGACGGCTGGACTTCCTGTACGCTTATACCGGCCGGGGGCGGCTCGCGACGCGCGCAGGAAAGCGGTCGCAGAATTTCTCGAACTCAAGCGCGAGATCGAGCGCTCACACAATCGGCGCACCTGATGGCGCACGCGATTCGACAACGCGAGTACAAGCATCACGCCGAACGCCACGTCGCGGCGGGCGCCAACCTGCGCGATGTGATGCTCGGGCTCAACGACGGGCTGGTCGCGTCGTTCGCGGTGACCTCGGGCGTCGCGGGCGCGTTCGCCGACCCGCGCATCGTGCTGATGGCGGGGCTTGCGGAAATGCTCGGCGGCGGAGTCTCCATGGCGCTGGCGGCGTTTATCTCGGCGCGATCGCAGATCGAATTTTACGAGAGCGAGGTCGATCGCGAACGCTACGAGATCAAGCGCTTCCCCGAGCACGAGCGCGATGAGATTCGCGGCATCTACAAGGCGAAAGGTTTCTCGGGACCGCTGCTCGATCAGATCGTCGACCACATCACCGGCGATCCCGATCGATGGGCCGACGTGATGATGCGCGAGGAACTCGGCTTCACCGAAGAAAATTTCGAATCGCCGCTCAAATCGTCGATGGTGGTTGGCGTGTCATACCTCGCGGGCGCGGCGGTGCCGGTCGCGCCGTACTTTTTCGTCGCGCCGCCCGAGGGCATTGCGATTTCGGTGGTTATAACGGTGCTGGTGCTATTCGCGGTCGGCGCCGCGAAGACCATCGTCACCTCGCGCTCATGGTGGCGCAGCGGCCTCGAGAGCATGCTGACCGGCATCGCGGCGGGCGCGGTGACATACGGCGCGGGGCGCCTGTTCGGAGGTCCTCGCCAGGGCTAAGTCAGCTCTCGATGACGATGTCGTCGCCCTCGAGCTTCACTGGGTAGCATCCGAGCTTGATGTTTTCGTCATCGAGATTGGCGCCCGTCGTCACGTCGTACTCCCATCCGTGCCACGGGCAGGTCACCGTCGTGCCGTCGAGCGTGCCTTCGCCCAGCGGCCCCTTGCGATGCTTGCACTCATTGTCGATGGCGTAGAATTTTCCGCCGACGTTGAACAGCGCGATCTTCTTGCCCGCGAGCTCGATGGTCTTTCCGGTTCCTTCGGGAATGTCGCCGCGCGATGCGATCCTGGTGGCCATGGGAAAACCTCGCGAAAAGTTCAGGTGGTATATTCGGCGTTTATCTTAACGTAATCGTAGCTCAGGTCGCAGGTCAGGATGGTGGCGCTCGCGCGGCCCAATTTCAGATCGAGGTTCACGCTGAACTCGCGCTCGCGCATTTTTTCCGCCGCGCTCGGCAGCGCGTCGACGAGCAACGCGCCGCGCGCCGCGACCTTCACGCCCGCGATCGCGAGCACCAGCCGATCGGATTCGACCATCGCGCCCGATGATCCCGCCGCCATCAGGATGCGGCCGACGTTGGGATCGCATCCGAAGAAGGCCGTTTTGACCAGCGGCGAATTGGCGATTTGGCGCGCGCATCGCTCGGCGTCGGCGGGAGACTTCGCGCCTTTCACCTCGACGGTCACAAGTTTGGTCGCGCCTTCGCCGTCGTAAACCAGCTCGCGCGCGAGCGATGCCGATACCGCCTCGACGCCGCGATTGAAGGTGTCGAGGTCTTTGCGCGAAGGCGCGCGATTTCCGGCTGCGCCGCTCGCCATCAGAATGACGGTGTCGTTGGTCGACATGTCGCCATCGACCGTGATCGCATTGAAGCTGTGCGGCAGAGCCGCTCTTAGAGCCACGCTGAAGCTGCGGCGCCGAAACAGCAGCATCGGTCACGAGGTAGGCGAGCATCGTCGCCATCTTCGGCGAGATCATCCCCGAACCTTTCGCGACGCCCGCGATCGTGACATCCGAGCCGCCGATACGAACGCTGGTGGAAAGCATTTTCGGATGCGTATCCGTCGTCATGATGGCGCGCGCGAAATCCTCCATGCCGTCGGCGCGCAGTTGTTGCGCGGCCTCGCGCACACCGGCGCCGAATTTTTGCAAATCGAACAGATGCCCGATTACCCCAGTCGACGACGGTGCGATCAGTTCCGCGTCGCATCCGATTTCCTTCGCCGTAATCGCGCACGAATCGCGCGCGAGCTTCAGCCCCGGCTTGCCGGTGAAGCTGTTGGCGCATCCGGAGTTGGCGACGACCGCCTGCAGGCGCCCCGATCGGATGCGATCCATCGTGACGTAGACCGGCGCCGCCTTGACGCGATTGGCGCTGAACACCGCGGTCGCAGCCGCGGGCGCATCGGCGACGATGAGGCCCAAATCCTTCGCGCCGACCGCGGTCTTCAAACCAGCGCTGACACCTGAAAAGCGAAAGCCGCGCACTGATGCGGGCCCGTCATTAACGCGCATCGAATCCTCCGTGCGCCGTACTATACGGACGCGACGGGAAGGATCAAATGATTTTGTGTTACGAAATCCGCCGGCGTGATCTGATGATGCGCGATTCGAGGCCATCCAGAAATTTGCGCAACTCGTGGCTCTTGGCGATTTCGCGAGACTGGCGAATTCGCGTGAGCGCGTGTTTCGGCGCGCCAGTCTTGTAGAGACTGCTCGCAAGCCACGCCAGCGCTTCTGCCTTCAGCGGCAGAGGAAGTCCGTTCTTGATGGCGGCCTCGTAGAGTGGGATCGCTTCAGGTTCGCGCGAGTTGTTGTCATGGAACAGCGCGAGTAGGTAAAGCGCGATTGCTTCGGTCCGCGTGGATGCCGCTCGATCGACGGCATCCGCGAGCGCGGCGCGGCTGCGGCGTCTTCTGGACATTTCGTGTGGATGCCGAGATCCTTCGCGCAGCGCTCAGGATGACTTCGCGGCGATGCCGCGAAGTCACTTCCCGTGGCAGCGTTTGTATTTCTTGCCGGAGCCGCACGGGCACGGGTCATTGCGACCGACGCGGTCGGGCTCGCGCTTCGCCTGCGCCGGTTGCGATTGCTGGACCTCGGCGCCATGGCTCATCGTGACGCGCGGCGGCCTCGCCGCCTGTTGCTGCTGAACCTGCTGGACGTCCTGCGGCTTCTGGACCTGCACCGAAAAAACTTTTTCGACGATGTCCTTCTGCATCACCTCCATCAGCGCCCCGAACATCGCGAAGCCTTCCTTCTGGTATTCGACCAGCGGGTTCTGCTGCGCATAGCCACGCAGCCCGATGCCTTCCTTCAGGTGATCCATCGCGAGCAGATGATCTTTCCAAAGCGAGTCGAGCGTCTGGAGCGAGACGATCTTCTCGATCTGCCGCATCACTTCGGGTGAGAATTCCGCCTCGCGCTGATCGTATAGCGCCTTGATCGGCTCCAGCGCGATTTCCACGAGCTCGTCCGGATGGCGGATCTCTTTCGCGAGCGCGACCTCTTTCAAGATTGGGACGAAAGCGGAACTGCTTCAAAAATGCATTCTCGATTTCAGTCCAATCCCAGTTCTCGGGGTCCGCTTCGGCATCGCAGTGCGCCGCGACGATCTCCTCGATGGTCGCTTCGCACATGTCCAGCACGTCGTCCTTGAGCGGCTCGGGCGACAGCAGCTCGCGGCGGCGATGATAAACCACCTCGCGCTGTTTGTTCATCACGTCGTCGTATTCGAGCAGATGTTTGCGGATGTCGAAGTTGTGCGCCTCGACTTTTTTCTGCGCGTTCTCGATCGCGCGCGAGATCCATCGATGCTCGATCGGCACGCCGTCTTCCATCCCCATCTTGCCCATCAGGCCCTTGAGCCGATCGGCGCCGAAGATGCGCAGCAGGTCGTCTTCGAGCGAAATATAAAATCGCGACGAGCCGGGGTCGCCCTGACGCCCCGACCGCCCGCGCAGCTGATTGTCGATACGCCGCGATTCGTGGCGCTCGGTGCCGAGGATGTGCAGGCCGCCGGCCTTCAGCACCTGCTCGCGCTCCGCCGCGCATTGCGTCTTGTACTTCTCAATAGCGGCCTGGAAGTTAGGATCCTTCGGATCGCGGGTGCCGGTCTCGGCCGCGGCCATGAATTCCGGATTGCCGCCGAGCACGATGTCGGTGCCGCGTCCGGCCATGTTGGTGGAAATCGTCACCGATGCGAAGCGTCCCGCCTGCGCGACGATTTCAGCCTCGCGCTCATGGTTCTTTGCGTTGAGCACGTGATGCTTGACGCCGGTCTTTTTGAGCTTCTCGGCGACCCGCTCCGATTTTTCGATCGACACGGTGCCGACCAGCACCGGCTGTCCCTTCTCGCTGCATTCCACGATCTCATCGATGACCGCGTCGAACTTTTCGTCCTCGGTCTTGAAGATCATGTCGTGATGATCGATGCGGATCATCGGCTGGTTAGTCGGAATCACCATCACGTCGAGATTGTAAATCTCGCGGAACTCGACCGATTCGGTATCCGCGGTGCCGGTCATGCCCGCGAGCTTTTTGTACATGCGGAAATAATTCTGGAATGTGATGGTCGCGAGCGTCTGGTTCTCGGACTCGATCTTGACCCCTTCCTTGGCCTCGACCGCCTGATGCAGTCCGTCGCTCCATCGCCGCCCCGGCATCAGCCGCCCGGTGAACTCGTCGACGATAATGACCTCGCCTTCTTTGACTACGTAGTCGACGTCGCGCCGGTACAGCGTGTGCGCGCGCAGCGCCTGATTCACATGATGGAGGATGAGGATGTTGCGCGGGTCGTAGAGATTCTCTACTCCGAGTACCTGCTCGGCCTTGGTGACGCCTTCCTCGGTCAGCGCGACGGTCTTGAGCTTCTCGTCGATGGTGTAATGCTCTTCCTTGCGCAGCTTGGGAATCGCGCGATCGACCACGTAGTAGGTGTCGGTCGATTCTTCCGATGCGCCCGAAATGATCAGCGGCGTGCGCGCCTCGTCGATTAAAATCGAATCGACCTCGTCGACGATCGCATAGTTGTGTTCGCGCTGAACGTAGTCGTTCAGGTTGAACTTCATGTTGTCGCGCAAATAATCGAAGCCGAATTCGTTGTTCTGCCCGTATGTGATATCGGCGCCGTACGCGGCCTTGCGCTCCTGGTCGGTCACCCCGTGCACGATGACGCCGACGCTGAGCCCGAGGAAATTGTAGATGCGCCCCATCCATTCGGAGTCGCGCCGCGCCAGGTAGTCATTGACCGTGACGACGTGTACGCCGCGTCCGGTCAGCGCGTTGAGCACCGCGGGCAGCGTCGCGACGAGGGTCTTGCCCTCGCCGGTTTTCATCTCGGCGATCTTGCCCTCGTGCAGGACCATTCCGCCGATGAGCTGGACGTCGAAATGACGCTGGCCGAGGGTGCGCTTGCCGGCCTCGCGCACCGCGGCAAACACCGGCGACAGCAGGTCCTGCATCGCCTCGTTCTGGCGTTCGCGATCCTCGATCGCCGACAGTGTCGCCTTCCACTCGGCGATCTTCGCGCGCAGCTCGTCGTCGGAGAGTTTCTCGAACTCCGCTTCCAGTCCGTTGATCTCGGCTACATACGGCCGCAGGCGCTTAATCTCGCGGTCGTTCTTCGAGCCGAAGATTTTCCGCCCTATTTCGGTAAAAGTTGATGCCATTTTTTTGCGAGCCGATCGGCGGTTATGCCGCCTCTCAAGGTTGCCCAACCCGCCATTCTAGCAGGAGTGGCGACTGAGAGCAGTCCTGATTATCTCTCTATTCTAACCGCGGATTCGACTTCTGGCCCGAAAAAGCGCCGGCCCACGCGCACGAAGCGATCGGGAGATTCGGTCACGAAAAAACTCTGACTGCCGCGCGTGGTTCGCGAGGCCAGACCCAGCGCGTCGAGACGCTCACGCACTGCCTCGGCGGTTGCGGTCGCGGAATCGATGATGCGAACGCCCGCGCCCATCACGCGCTGAAAGAGCGGGCGCAACAGCGGATAGTGCGTGCATCCGAGCAGCAGCGTATCGATGCCGCTCGCCTTGAGGCTCTCCAGATAATACTCGACGGCCTTCTGCGCGATTTCGTTATCGAGAAATCCCTCCTCGACCAGCGGCACCAGCAATGGACATGCGCGCGTGTAGATTTCCGCGCGCGGACGCGCCACCTGAATCGCCCGCGTGTACGCGCCCGATGCGATAGTCGCCTCGGTCCCGATGACGCCGATTTTCCCGGAGCGCGAGGCTTTCGCTGCCGCACGCGCCCCCGGCTCGATCACGCCGATGACCGGGACGGCGGTCTCCGCGGCGATGCGCTCGAGCGCGACCGCACTCGATGTGTTGCACGCGATCACCAGCATCTTGATGCCCTTGGCGAGAAGGAATTCGCTGTTCTCGCGCGAATACTTGATGATCACTTCATTGGACTTGGTGCCGTACGGTAGCCGCGCGGTGTCGCCGAGATAAATGAAATGTTCGCGCGGAAGCGCGGCGACCAATTCCTTCAGCACCGTCAACCCGCCGATTCCCGAATCGAAAACGCCGATCGGCCGCTCCGCCGCGGGATTTGAGCCGCGTCCTCCGCGAGCGCTGCGCGGCGCGCGATAGCCGTTGGGCGACCGGCGCGGTCCAGGCATCAGGCGCGAGGGGACGGCTTTGGAGGTTGGCGCAACTCGCGTCATTGTCTCGCCAGTCGTTCGCCCGTCATTGACGGATGCGATGCGCGGCGTGCCGAAAACGCGCTCGTGCACGCTGGAGGTTTCCATGCACAGGTACGATGGAACCTCGGCGCCCGCGGCTTTGAATTTATCGGCGAGAATTTTGTAAAGCCGAATCCGCATCGGCGCGAAGGTGCGATAGCGGCCGTCCTCGGCCAGCACGTCTTCGCCGAGCAGCATAACGTCTTTCGGAAAGCGCCGCCGCGCCGCAGTGCGCAGCGCCGGTGTCATCCGGAGACCGCCCATACTGATGAAGGAAATCTTCGCCGGCGGAATCTTCGAGAAGAGTTCGTCCATCAATTCGACGTAGTCATGCTCAGCATCAGGATACGCGATGATCGGATCGAGATGAAAGGCAACGCGGTAGCCCGCATCGAGGACACGCCGTGCGGCTTCGATACGCTGCGATGGCGAAGCGGTGCGATGCTCGCAGGCCTCGAACACGCGACGGGGCGAGAGCGTCCACGAAACCATCACGCGGCCGCGAGGATCGAGCGTCAGCAGGTTTTCGATTTCGTCGGTCTTGGTTTTGAGTTCCAGCGTGAGATTCTCGCGCGCGGCGAAAAAGTTCACCAAATCGAGGCTCAAGCCGGTCAGCGAATCCATCGCGAGGGAGTCGGCCAGCTCCCCGGTGCCGACGCGGAAGTGTCGCGCGGGCGCGCTCGCGCTGAGTTTCTCGAGTTCCGCAAACGCATCTTCATAATTCGCGTAAATCTGAAAGCCCGGATTGTCCGCGACATACTCCTGCAGGAAGCAGTAACTGCAATCCATCGGGCAATTCGATGCGAGCGTGAGCACGAGGTACCCGCAGCACGCGAACTTCGCGGAGCCTGCAGGACACGCCATCAGGAAAGGACTGCGCCGCCGCATGATAACCATTCGGCGCTTGCCCACGCCGAACGAATCGGCCGCGTCCAGCGCGGGCCGCGCGGCAATGCGGCCATCGGCGATGAAATGGATCGGCGTGGTCGAGGCGGCGCGCGCCATCACGCGCCTGGAGAGCGCGGTGTCGCGGCAATCGTCTTCTATATAGATGGCGTCGAGGTCAAATTTCATTCGTCGTTCTTCGCCGCCGATCTTGTTCACGATTCGAACCAGGCCGGCCTTCTTCTCAGCCAGAGCATCGAGCAGATTTTCCAGCTCGCGGCCGGTGCGCGCGCTGATGCGAATCATCAACTCATCAGAGCCGAGGTCCTTGGGCAACACCACTGTGATGCCCGCCGGCAGCTTGAGCGCAGCGACCTCGGACGAGAGATGATCCATCGCCTCTTTCAGACGCGGGAACCGAATCTTGCGCAGCGCTTCGATGAAAGCGGCGGCGCGCCATGGCGCGGAGCCCTGGCTCGACGCAGGCGCGGCGAATCTCATCGCGCGCGAGAGTTGCGGCCGGCGAAGCGCCCTCGCGAATCTCGATTTCATCGAGCAGATCGATTGCGGCGACGAGCTGGCCGGTGCGGAGCTTGAGGCGTTCGGCGACGTTCGAGCAGTGCCATCCGCGAGGGTGTCAGCATCGCGAGCCACTTCTCGGTATGCGCCTCGTCGAGATGGCGATTCGCGGCGCACGCGCGAATCGCCGCCGCGGTAGTTTCATCGCGCATCATCGATCTTTTCTTGTAGCACAGGCTTTAGCCTGTGTTCCGAGGAACGTTCCCATCGGTGACAGTCCGCGCATTCGATAAATCGTTGCGGGCGGTTCGCGAACCGCCCCTACGAAGAAATCAGATAACCACATCGCACCGTCTGGCGCATCGCGGCTGTCATCCGCACGAGCGAATCGTCGGAACGATCGCGCCACTGGCCTGCCGTCGAAGCTATGATCTCGTAAGTACCGGATTCCGGCAGACGGCCACGGCGATGCGCACCTTGTGCCAGGATGCGGCATTTCTCGATGAGCACTTCGACCACGGCGGCGCGGCGCGAATCGGAAAGATGATCGTTTGCGAGCAATTTCATCAGCGCGAGCACGCGAAAGCGATCGAGCGCGGGAATCGAGGACGAAAGCTGATCCGAGTGGCCCGCGCGGCGCGTCACGAGCAGCTCATCGAGCAGGCCGACCTCGTGATCGACGAGGATGCGAAGCCACAAGTCGTAATCCTCCGCCGCGGCGAGGTCCTCGTCGAAGCCGCCCAGCGCGCGAAAGAGCTCCGTTTTCATGATTACCGCCGAAGGACTTATGAGGCAGGTCCGAAGCGAATCGATGAAAATGTCGCCCGCACGTTTCAGATGACGCCGGCCCGGATTCACCCGGTGCCCGTCGCGAATCCATAGCTCAGCGGCCTGCGAAATCGCGCATGCGGGATGCTCGCGCATGTAAGCGAGCTGGCGATGGAGCTTGTCGGGCATCCAGAGATCGTCGGAATCAAGGAATGCGATCAACGGCCCGTGCGCCATCGCGACGCCACGATTGCGCGCCGCCGCGGGACCGCGATGCTCGGTGCGCACGATCCTCACATCGTCGAGACGAGCGAGGCTCTCGGAAGTTCCATCGGTCGAGCCGTCATCGATGACGATCAGCTCGAAGTTCGCGTCGCGCTGCGCGAGCACGGATGCGACCGCATCGTGCACCATCGCCTTGCGGTTGTATGTCGGAATGATCACGCTGACTTCGGGTGTCATAGGTTCACGCGAGCTTGAGGATGCGGCGGCGGAGCTCCTCGATGCCCTCGCCGTCGGTCGCGGAACATAGAATCGGTTCGATGCCGAGCGGAGCGAACGAGGCAATCGCTCGCGCGCGTTCCGAGCGCTTGAGCTTGTCGCATTTGGTAGCGGCGACGATCAGGATCAATTGCCGCTCGCGGATGATATTCGCGAGGTCGAGTTCCTCGCGACCGGGGCCGCGGCGCGAATCGATCAGCATGACCAGCGCCGCGAGATTTTCCCGCTCGTGAAGATAATCGCTCATCGACGATGCGATTCGCGCGCGACATCGCCCGGCATCTTCGCGTATCCATAGCCGGGCAAATCCGCCAGCGCGAGCGAGTCGCCGATCGCGAACAGATTGATGCTCTGGGTGCGGCCGGGCGTCTTGCTGGTGCGCGCGAGGCCCTTGATGCCGGTGAGCGCGTTGAGCAGCGAGCTTTTGCCGACGTTGGAGCGGCCGGCGAGCGCGACCTCCGCGCGATCCCATCGGGGACAACCCTCGAGCGAAAACGCCGAGGTGACGAATTGCGCATCCAGTTTCATCGTTGCGGTACGATGCGCGTCAGCCGGGAACGCGATGAGCGGGGCGGGCAGGAATCGTATTGCTGCGCGCGAGCAATCGATCGAGCTGGACCGTCAAAGCATTGCGAAATTCGCGCAGCCTCACGCCGCGATGCCGGTCCGGATACGGCGCGAGGAATTTCAGCGCTGCGCGCAAATGCAAAATCGCGCTGTCGAGGATGCCGTCGGCGAGCTTGTGATTTGCGACCGCGGCGCGCAGCAGGCCCAGATAAAACTCCCAGTCGGATTCATCGCCATCGAGGAGGTTCATGGCTTCCTCCATTTCCTCATGCGCCTCGAAGAACGTCGACGCGATTGAACAATTCGACGCCTCGCTGAAAATGGTCGCCGCTATGATCGGACATCAGGGCTCGTCGGTATCCTGGCCCGAATCGGCCTCGTTGAGGTTCAGCGATTTCTTGAGCCCCTCGAGCTGCGCGAGGAAGACGCCCCGGATGACGTGCTTGATGACGCCGTCGGGAACCGGCAACGACTGGCCCACCTTGGTCGATTCGTGGAACTTCATCAGGGTGCTGGCGCCCTCATCTTCGAGGTCATACTGCGCGGTGGTCGCGAACATTCCCGCATCAACAGTGTGATAGGTGATGCGATGCTGGTCGGGAAAATATTCGAATGCGAGCTTGGTGGTGATGTCCTGGCCGCCCGGGCCGGCAATTTGCATCTGGACGGTCTTCGTGTTGCCCGATTGCGAAATCACCTCGACGCTTTTCACCTCATCCGATTTCGCGCGCTCGAAATCCTTAATCGTGTCGAAGACCTGCGGCTCTGGCGCACCGATGCGCGCGGTGAAATCGGCCGTCCAGGTGTCGCCCTCGATGCACGATGTTTTCGGTCAGCATACCCGCCTTGCGCGCGCGATGTTGCTGGTAGAAGTAATATCCGCCTATGGCGACGACCACGATGATCACGAGGGCGCTGACGATTTTGTAGGTTTTGCTCATTGATTGACTCGCATGTTGTCCAGGGATGAAGGGGTTAACCTCGACTGATTTTCGCGTTTAGCGGCCAAAGATCCAACCAGATCGGCGCTTTGGATGATGTGTCCTTGCATCGCGGTGCGCACCGCCTGCACATTCGGTTGAGCTTCTACAGCAAGATTCGTGTCCAACGCGAACAGCCTAAAATGATAATGATGCGGGTTGCCGGGAGGTGGACATGGTCCCATATATGCGGCTTTGCCGGCGCTATTGAGTCCCTCTTTCCCGTTCGATACTCCAGGTTTGACGCCCGTCGTACCTGGTGAAATGTCGTAGACGACCCAATGCACGAAGGTGCCGACCGGCGCGTCAGGGTCCTCGACCAACAGCGCCAACGACTTCGTGTTCGAAGGGACGTTCGGTCCAAGACAGCGGCGGCGATTGATTTTTGCCACTACACGTAAATTCATTCGGAATTGTAGCACCGTCCGATATTGCTGGGCTGCTTATCTGAAGCTTTAATGCGTCTGCGGCAATGCTCGATACGTGAAGTGTCGAAATAAGTAGCAGCATCATCAGGACCGCTAGAAGAATGTAGCATCGCGGCATGTCACTCAGACTCCTTCGAAGATTTCTAAAATGCTACATACAACTAGCTAAATATAGGCGCATAAGTTATTCTACTGAGAATACGGCTTTTATGAAGCCGGGGCGGGGCTTCCGAATGCGACAAATCGGGCATTAGCGCCTCTTGACCTGTCCCCGCAGTTTTGCGAGTTACTAGAGCAGTTAAGGCGGGCGTAAAAACGTAGCGGAGCCGTTTTGCAGAGTAGCAAGAAAAATAACCCCACGACTTTTAAGCGGCGCGCCGAAATTTCCTTGCCGGGAGATACCATGGCTACGGAATCCAAGTACACCTTGCCGCGTGTTATGACGGTTAAGGAATTGTCCGACTACCTGCGCGTTCATCCCTCCACCATCTACAAACTTCTTCGCCGCGGTGAATTGCCAGGATTCAGGATTGGGACGGATTGGCGCTTCAATGCTGAAGTTATCGACAAATGGTGTCTCGAGCGCAATATGAAGTTGCCCGACGACCCGTCGACTCGTAACTGACGCTCCCGTATTCCGGCATCTTCAGATTCCTGCGATAGTAGAACCTCGCTCGTCGATCTGCTTCGCGAAAGGCGGATACGATGGTGCGGCGACCGCCGGTCATTCGCCAAATTTTAGCCCGAGACTTGACCGCTTGACCGATGTGCCGCACGATTCCGGTCGCTTAGCTTGACTATGATTACCGCAGCCCGCAAAACACTCGCGCCGGAATCACCGGCGCCTTCCCCCCGTCGTCGTGGCTCGCTCGACCAGGTACTGATCGATGCCGCGATGGATTTATTCGCCTCCTATGGATACCGCGGCACTTCGCTCTCGCGCATCGCACGCGCCGCCGGCGTCACCAAGGGCGCCCTATACTGGCACTTCAGCGACAAGGAGGAATTCTTCCTCGCGGTAGTCGACAAGGTGCTGGGCGAATGGGGCCAGCGCTATCCGCATCCAATTGTCACCAGGAAGGATTTCGCGCGAGCATTCATGTGGACGTTCGAGAACATGGCCGTGCTGAATCAAAAAAATCCCTGGGTCAGCCGCCTGCTTCTCATCATCACGCTGGAATCGCATAAGATAAGTCCCCGCGTACTGCGCGCGATGCGCCGGGCCAATCTCAGCTACCACCGCAACTTTCGCGTCCTGGTTGAACGCGGCAAGGAAGTCGGCGTCTTCGATCCCGCGCTCGACGCGCAATGGGCCGCGACGCAAATTTTCGCCAGCTACCTCGGCCTCGCCAATCTATGGTACTTGCACGGCGCGCGTTTCGACTTGCGGCGCTCATTGGCGCGCCAGGCGCGTGAGTTCATGCATCAGTGGAGCGTCACGAAGTAGGCCGTCCGTAAACGAGACCGAGTATTACGAGGAAGGAGAGACCGATGGAGCTTGGACTGCAATACGAAATTCAGCGCTCGCGGCCGCACTATCCCAACTTCATGTACGATATCTACCATCAGGCCACCGAGCAGGTCATCCTCGCCGACAAGCTCGGCTATCATTCGGTCTGGACCGTCGAGCATCACTTCCTCAACGAATGGTCCTACTCCTCGGCGCCCGAGGTTTGGTACGGCGCGCTCAGTCAGGTCACGAAGAATATTCGCCTCGGTCATGGCGTCAGCCTGCTGCCGATTCCTTTCAATCATCCGGTGCGCGTGGCGGAGCGCATCGCCGTGCTCGACATCATGTCGAATGGACGCGTCGAATGCGGGACCGGCCGCTCCATCACCGAGCAGGAACTCGGCGGATTCAACATCAATCCGGAAGACTCGCGCCCAATGTGGGAAGAGGCGGTCGCGCAGATTCCGAAAATGTGGACTCAGGAAGTCTACGAAGGCTATCAGGGCAAGTACTTCCAGATTCCGCCGCGCGAGGTGATTCCCAAGCCGATCCAGAAACCCCATCCCGCGATGTGGGTGGCTGCCACGCAGCCCTCGACGTGGGAAGTCGCGGGCCACAAGGGCATCGGCGCGTTGGGCTTCGGCATTTCCGAGCCGGGCGTCATCGACAAGCTGGTGGAGACCTACAAGAAGGCGATCGCGAATTGCGAGCCGGTCGGTTCGTTCGTCAATGACAAAGTTGCCGCCGCCACCGTATGCGTATGCGCACCGACCCGCGAGGAAGCGATCGAGCTGGGCAAGCATGCGATCGATTTCACCACTCGCAAAGGCGCGGAGCTGTTCACCCCCTTCGCTAACAAGGACGTCAAAGGCTACGAGTATTACAAGAAGATGGCGCAGCAGGCGGTTGCGCTCGGCGACTACCGGATGTCGAGCGAGAGCCTGCAGAAGCGCATCGATTCGGGATCGGTGATGGTGGGCGATCCCGAGGATTGCCTTAAAGTCGCAAAACAGTACCAATCGGCCGGCGTCGATTTGCTGATGGCATTGGTGCAGGTCGCGGCGCTTCCGCACGAGAAGGTGATGCAGACCATCGAGCTGTTGGCGAAGCACGTGTTGCCGAAGATGAAGGATGGCGCGCCGTCGCAATCCGCCGCCGCCGGCGCGTAGCATTTTCGTTTCTGAGGTTCCTCTCCCACATTTTTCCGTGGGAGAGGTGTCGCGGCGCGATGCTTGCGATGGCTTCGAGCAAGCATCGTGACGTGACGGTGAGGGTGCTGCGCGCGCCCCCAACCTCGGAAGTCAGCACTTCGACTTCCACTTTGATGGCTGAGATGCGAGAACCGTGACCGACGGATGAAAGGGGAAGGTGCCGCCTTCCAAGCATCGCACGATGACGATCCCACTCTCATCCGTCTGGCACGCTGGTCGCAAAGCACAAAGAGCGACCAGCGCGCCATCCACCTTCTCTCGCCAGCGAGAGAAGGGACGCTGAGGGGCGGCGGCTTCGCGCAGCGGACCTGCCGCTTCCACTTTGACGGCGTCCGCGATGGCGTCTTATAGTCGCGTCCGAGGAACACGATCATGGCGCTCAAGATCACTCTGTTCTCGGACTTTATCTGCCCGTTCTGTTACATCGGCTTCCACACCCTGCAAAAAATGCAGCGCGAGTTCGACCTCGAGGTTGCATGGCGTGGATTTCAGATTCATCCCGATTGGCCGGCGACTGGAATATCGGCCGACAAAGTCTATGGCGCGCAGGGTTCCGATTCGCGCAAGGCGGCGTGGGAGCGTATCTCGTCGATGGCGACCGAGATCGGCCTCGATATGCGTCCGCCGTCGGTGCTGACCAACTCGTACAACGCGCTCGCCGCGTGCGAGTATGCGATCGCATCCGGCAGGGGCGAGCAGTTCGAGGAGCGCGTATATCGGGCGTATTTTCACGACGGCTCGAACATCGGCGATGTGGAAGTGCTGAAGAATCTCGCGAGCGACATCGGCCTCGATGCTGAACAAGTCGCGGAAGCGACCACTGCGCCCGCAATCCAACTGAAACTCAAGAACAACGCGCTCGTCGCGCATCAGCATGGTGTCAGCGGAGTGCCGACGTTCTTCATCGGCAACTATCCGCTGGTTGGCGCGCAGAGCGTCGATACGATGCGTAAAATCCTGAGTCGCGCGACCGAGATGATGGCCTCCGCGAAATAGTTAGAGACACACATGCGCCTCAAAAACAAAGTTGCGATCATCACCGGCGTCGGCAGCGGACAGGGCCGCGCCGGCGCGACCATCTTTGCGCGCGAGGGCGCAAAAATTGTCGGATGCGACTGGAAGCGCGAGGACGGCGAGATCAGCACCAGTATGGTGAACGTCTTCAGGTGGCGCGATGGTGTTCGCGCAGGCCGACGTGTCGAGCGCGAAAGATTGCGAGAACGTGGTGCGCACCGCGATGAAGCACGTACGGCCGCATCGACATCCTCTATAACAACGCCGGCGTGGGTTTTTCTTCACCGCTTTCGATGGGCGATATCCTCAACACGCCCGAAGAAGATTGGGACCGCGTGCTCGCGATCAATCTCAAGAGCATGTTCCTGATGTGCAAGTATACGATTCCCGAGATGCTAAAAACCGGCGGCGGCTCGATCGTGAACACCGCGTCGATCGCAGCGCTGATCGGCGGCGCATCCGCCCACGCGTATACCGCCTCGAAGGGTGGGATGGTCGCACTCGGGCGCGCGCTCGCGGTTGAATTCGGACCGCAGAACATTCGCGTCAACATGATTTGTCCCGGCGCCATCGATACGCCGATGATCGCGCCGGTCGTCGATCCGATTCGCGAATCGGGACGGCTGCTGCTGCATTCGCCGATTCGCCGCATGGGCAAACCCGAAGACATCGCAAACTGCGCGCTCTACCTCGCGTCGGACGAATCCAGTTTCGTGACCGGCGCAACTTTCGTCGTCGATGGCGGCGTGGTCGCGCAATAAAAAGTCCAGGAGCATCTATGGCAAAGTCGTTGGAGCAAAAGATCCAGGAACTCACAGATCGTGAGGAAATCAAGGAACTGACCGCGCGTTACTGCTGGCACGTCCAGCATTCCGAGGGCGAGGCGATCGCGCGCCTGTTCACCGACGACGGCGTGCTCGAAGGCACCCAGGCGGAATTCAAAGCGGTTCGCGGAATGCCCGCGCTGCTGAAGTTCTACGGCGCGATAACTCCCGCCGAGTCGCCGGTGCCCTTCATTCACAACCACATCATTGAAATTGACGGTGACAACGATTCTCACGGAACCTGCACCATCGATGCGCGCTTCACCCGCAAGGGCGAAAGCATCCTCGGCGCCGGCTGGTACGAGGACAAATATCGGCGCGTCAACGGGAAGTGGCGCTTCGCGGTGCGAAAAATTTCCTTCCATCATTCGGTGCCGCTCAAGGAAGGCTGGGGAAAAGCGAGAGCGGAGGACGCCGCCAAGGCCGAGGCCGCGAAAGCCGCACGCTAGAGCCGATGGCGGTCGAAGTCACGATGCCCAAGTTCGGGCTCACCATGCACGAGGGCACCATCCAGCGCTTCTTCAAGGCGGTCGGCGAGAATGTCAACGCGGGCGATCCTCTATACGAGGTCGAAACCGAAAAGGTCCTCTATGAGGTCGAATCGCCCGCGAGCGGTGTGCTCGCGGCTGCGCTTTTCGAGGAAGGTGCGACGGTCGAATGCGGCGTCGCCGTGGCGGTGATCGCTGAGGCGGGCGACGATCCGGCCTCGATACGCGCTAAATACGCCACCGCCGTCGCGTCCGCATCGGCATCGAATGGTGAAGTGAAGGCGCCGAAAGCGCCGCCGCCCGCGAGCATCGAGGCGAAAAGCAACTCCGGCGAACGTCGTGCCGTCAGTCCGGTCGCGCGCAAGCTCGCGGCCGAACTCGGCGTGAACCTCGATCGCGTAAGCGGCACTGGTCCGGGGGGTCGGATCACTCGCGAAGATGTCGAGCGCGCTGCGAAGGCACCAGCGGACGCGCCGGCTGCAGCGCCCATCCCGGCGTCATCGACGCAAAGTGTTCCGATGCGCGGGATGCGCAAGACGATCGCCGAGCGGATGCATCAGAGTTTGCGCGACACCGCCCAACTGACGATCACGAGCGAGGCGGACGTCACTCCCGCGACCGAACTGCGCGGGCGTCTCAAGCGCGAGTTCGATTTCACCTACACCGATTTGCTGATCCAGGCCGCCGGCCGCGCGCTGCTTAAACATCCGCGGATGAATGCGCGACTGACCGGCAACGGGATCGTGACCTCGAGCGAGATAAATATCGGCATCGCCGTGTCGCTCGACGACGGGCTCATCGTTCCGGTCATTCGCGATGTCACCCGCAAGACCCTGCGCGAGATCGCATCGCTCAGCAAAGAGGCCGGCGAAAAAGCGCGTGGGGGAAAACTCAAGCTCGAGGATATCAGCGGCGGCACTTTTACCATCACCAACCTCGGCACCTACGGCATCGATGCGTTTACCCCGATCCTGAATAGCGGGGAAACCGGAATTCTCGGCGTCGGCCGTATCGTCGAGAAACCCTCAATCTATCGTGGTGAAATGACTCGCCGCGCGATGATGACACTGTCGCTGACCTTCGACCATCGCGTGATCGACGGCGCACCCGCCGCGCTTTTCCTGCAAACCGTGATCGACCTGTTCAACTTCGGCGAGCGATGAGGATTGCGCGGGTTTCTTACGCGCGCCGTCTCGCCGCGGTGCTGACAATTCTTGCCGCCGTTTTTACTTCGATTACCGTCGCGCACGCGGCCGGCGGGTCGCAGGTCGTCAAAGCGCCGCCGCCCAAGGCGATCGATTACGATAAGCTCACGCAGGAGGCCACCGACTTTCTGGCGAAATACATCCGCATCAACACCACCAATCCTCCGGGCAACGAAATGGAGGCGGCGAAGTTCCTCAAGGAAAAATTTCTTTCCGAAGGGATTCCCGCGACGACGTGGGAGCCGGAGCCCGGGCGCGGAAACATCGCGGCGCGGATGCGCGGCATCGGCGAGAAGGAGAAAGCGCTGGTCCTGCAGAGCCACATGGACGTGGTGCCCGCCGACGCGTCGGAGTGGAAGGTGCCGCCGTTTTCCGGCGAAGTGAAAGACGGTGCGATTTGGGGGCGTGGCGCGGCCGACGACAAAGGGCCCGGCGTGATCGCGCTGATGGCGATGCTCGCGATCAAACGCGCCGGGATCCTGCTCGATCGCGATATCGTTTTCATTGCTACCGGCGATGAAGAAGTAGGCGGGCGAATCGGCGCCGAATGGTTCACCGAACACGAGAAGGATATCTACGCCGACGCCGGCTCCGTGTTGAACCTGGATTCGGGCGGGATCGTCGACCTACCGGATGGCAAGAAATTCTACAACGTGGATGTTACCGAGAAGACCCCGCTGTGGCTCAAGCTGACCACCACCGGAACCGAGGGCCACGCCTCTGCGCCGCCGGCTCAAACCGCGGTGACCAGACTGATCGGCGCGCTCGCACGGATCCTCGATTATCATCCGCAGATCCACGTGACGGGACCGGTCGAGGACCAGTTCCGCACCATCGCCGAACTTGAGCGCGGTCCCAGGCAATACCTCGACCTCGCAGCCTCGCTGCGCGATGCCGCTTTCGCGCATGAGTTCCTCGCCGATCCCTCAAACAACGCGGCGGTGCGCGACACCATTGCGCCGACCGTGCTGGAGGCGGGTTTCAAGACCAACGTTCTGCCGCGAGTTGCGACCGCCGAGATCGACTGCCGGCTGCTGCCGGAGGAGAATCAAAAGCAGTTCCTCGCCAACCTCGAAAAACTGATCAACGATAAAGATGTGAAAGTCGACGTCATCCTGCAATCGCCGTCCGCGACCTCACCTTCCAAATCCCTGCTGATGACGGCGCTGGAAAAACTTGCGCACAAGGAAGACCACGCCCCCGCGGTGCCGGGCATGGCCGACACCTTCACCGATGCCCGGTTTTTCCGCAGGCAAAAGTTGGTTGCCTATAGTTTCACGGGACTTGAATTCACCCCGGGTGTCCACGGTGTCGACGAGCACCTCGAGATCAAACAGATGGAGCAGGCGATCCGGCGAATGGTCAGGCTGCTGGAAATTTTCGGCGGCCGGGAGAAGTAACATGCTGCGCGCGGGCGTAGGAGTCTCGACCTCACACAATCCTCGCACCGCCGCGATCGAGGCGTGCGCCGCCGCGATGACGCAGGCGGGCCTCGCCCAGGCGACGGGCGCGATCTTCTTTGCCACCACCGCGCATGGCGGCGCCTTTCCGTTGATCTTGCGCACCATCGGCGAACAAACGAAGACGCGCGAAGTCGCGGGATGCTCGACGGTCGGCGTCATCGCATCGGAATCTGAGGTGGAAAACGGCCCCGCGTTGTCGGTGCTGGTGTTCGGCGGCGACGCGATCAACGCGAAGCGGCTGTTCGCGCCGTCATTGCGCGGACGCGGGCGCGAGGTCGCGCTCGAACTCGCGGCGGCCGCCAGGCCGGCGATCGCGCGATCGAATCTGCTCTGCATCTTTGCCGATACCTACAACATGAACGCCGAACCTTTTCTCGCCGCGCTGGCGGCCGAGCTTCCCCGCGTCGCGATCGTCGGCGGCGGCGCGAGCGAGGACGGCTCGATCGGCGAGACGTTTCAGTTTTGCGGAGACACGGTCAGCTCGAACTCGGTTTCCGCAATGCTGCTCTCCGGCGATTTCGATTTGAACATCGGCGCGTCGCTCGCCTGCACGCAAATCGGCCCGATGCATCTCGTTACCAAGGTCCGCGACAACATCGTCATCGAGCTTGATGGGCGTCCGGCGTATGAGGTGTTCGCGGAAGCCGCGGGGCCGCTCGCAGATGATCTTCGGCGCGCGCTCGCGTTCGTCTTCCTCGGAATTCCGTTGGACGAGAATCCATCGCGGCTGGGGCGCGGACGCTTTCTCGTGCGCAACATCGTAGGCGCGAGCGAAGAGCATGGTGTGATCGCGGTCGCGCATTATCCGCAGGTCGGCGACGCGGTGGGACTGGTGCTGCGCAATGCGGAAAGGGCGCGCGACGATTTGAAGGCGACCCTCGAGGAGATGCGCGACGCCTCGGCGCATCCGGCGGCCTTCGGATTGTACTTCGATTGCGTCTCGCGCGGGTCCGGGCTCTACAACATTCCGGGCCACGACGCCGCCTACATCCGCCAGTACCTCGGAGCGATTCCGGTCGGGGGATTTTTCACCGGCTTCGAGATCGGCCCGCTCGGCGACGCCACCGGCCTGCTGCAGTACTCCGGCGTCCTCGCGCTGATATCGGAGAAACGATCCTCGTAGGGGTCGTTCGCGAACGACCCGCAGCGACGGCTCAACAGAGAAGGCTTTTCCGCTCCTCCAATATCGCTGCGGGCGGTTCGCGAACCGCCCCTACAAGAGCCGGATGAAAATTCACCGCAAATGTTTCAACTTGCGCGCGGTCAAGATCGCGATGCGATGCGTGAAGAACAGCTCGCCGTCAACTCGCGAGGGGCGCACTCCGCTTAAATCCTCGATAAGGTCGCGCTCGATCATCGCACGCGCTTCGGCCTCGCGGCCAGGCGTGGTTTGCGCTGACACGAACCATCGATCGACGGGATTTTTCATCCCCGAGGATTCGAAGCGCATGATTTCCAGCCCAGCAGATGCGAGCGTCTTGACCAATTCGCTCAGCGGCAACGCGCGCGTATGCGAGGTGTCGCGCAGGCGCTCGAAGCGGTTGTAATACTCGGCGCGGGCAGGGTGCTCGCTCGAAATTAGATCCTCTACCGCGACAGTTCCGTCGATGCGGCACACGCGCGCCATCTCGCCAATCACCGCCGCCGGATTTTCGAAATGATGGACCGCGAAGCGGCATACCACCACATCGAACTCGTTGTCCCCGAATGGAAGCCGCGCTTCGACATCGCCCTGCCGGAAGCTGACATTATGAAGGCCGCGCTCAGTGCGCATGCGCTCGGCGATCTTCAACGGCGCTGCGGTGAGGTCGACGCCGATGACTTCGCGCGCGACTTTCGCAAACGCCATCGCGACGTGGCCGGGTCCGGTCGCGATTTCGAGCACGCGCGCATCCGATCGCGGGCCGACCGCATTCACCAATTTTTCGATGTGGTCGGCATCGCGAATCATCGGCGCGGCGGCGTAGTCGTTCGCCTGCCGCGTGAACTCCTCGCGAACCTTATCCTTATGCTGCGCCTTGTCCGCTGCTTCCGAAGCCATGGCAAAACTCCCTGGAAGCGCTCATTGTGAGGCCGATGGGCGAGGCGTTTCAAGGGAAGCACGACGCCGCCGCGCGTGCACGATCGCGGCGCTTGCGCACTTTTGGCGGATAGTGGTAGCTCAATCATGGATTCGAGCCGGGCTCGCCCGCAGGATTCCAGCCTCGGAAATAACGGAGGAATACCAATTTGGATTTCGGGTTCTCAGAAGAACAGGAGATGTTGCGCGATGCGGCCAAACGCTTTCTGGCCGACAACTGCCCAACCACATACGTGCGCAAGATGATGGCGCATGAGACCGCGCACGACAAAGAATTCTGGAAAAAACTGGTCGAGCTCGGATGGCCCGGGCTGCTGATTCCGGAACAATACGGCGGCCAGGGCGGCAGCTTCCTTGACATGACAGTAATCGCGGAAGAGGCCGGCAAGGCGCTTGTTCCCGGACCATTTTTCACCGCGGCATTGCTCGGCGCGCCACTCGCGATCGAAGGTGGCACCGAAGAGCAGAAGAAAGACATCCTGCCGCGCATGGCGAAGGGTGAATTCATCGGAACCCTCGCGCTCGCGGAGGCGTCCGGCCGCTTCGATGCGGAAGGCGTACAGCTCAAGGCGAGCAAGAGCGGCAACGATTACACGATTACCGGCGAAAAGTTCTTCGTGCCCGATGCGCACGTCGCCAACGCGATGGCAGTCGCGGTGCGGACCGGCGGCAGCGGCGAAAAAGGCATCACGCTTCTCATCGTGCCGACCAATGCTCCCGGCGTGACCATCACGCAGCTCAAGACCGTCGATATGACGCGGCGCCTCTGCCACGTGAAGTTCGACAACGTGAAGACGTCGACGTTGCTCGGCAAGGAAGGCGAAGGATGGCCGATTCTGCGCCGCGTGCTCGACATCGCCACTGCCGCACTATCGGCCGAGATGGTCGGCACCGCGCAGAGGGCCCTCGACATGTCTGTCGACTACGCGAAGACGCGGGTGCAGTTCGGCAAGCCGATCGGATCGTTCCAGGCCGTCAAGCATAAGTGCGTCGACATGATGGTCGCGGTCGAGAACGCGCGCTCGCTGACCTACTACGCATGCTGGACCGTCGACGAGAAGACCCCGGAAGGCGCGACCGCGGTTCCGATGGCGAAGGCGTATGCCTCCGACATGGCGAAAAATGTTACCTCCGAGGCGATCCAGGTCCACGGCGGCATCGGATTCACATGGGAGCACGACATGCATCTGTTCCATCGCCGCGCGCTGGCGGGCGAGGCGAATTTGGGCAACGCGCCGGTGCATCGGGAGAGCGTCGCGCGCGCCCTGCTCGACTGATCGAGCGATCACAAATGAAGAAGCGCCGTGGCATCGATGCCGCGGCGCTTTTCTTTTTGATGCGATGCGTTGGGGTTGCGTAGTTGCCCGACATCCCAGCAACCGGCGGAACGACAAGCCGGTTAATCCGCACACGCCCTGACTGCAAATCAGGGCGTTTCCGCGTCCAAGACTACCAGTGATCGCGAGATAGATCGAGGCGACGCTATTCCTTGATGCGCTCTGCCATGCGCTGTGTGAATTCCTGAACGCGGGTTAAAATGCTCGCCGCTTGGTTGCGGTCGTAGTTGCGCCTGCTATGCATCACATTGTCCCGCCACATTTCCTTGAAATATTGGCATCGGTCAGCAAGATCGGCGTAGTAGTCAATCTCGCGTTCGCGTTTTTTTCCGCGAGGGGAATTTCTCAACGCTCTGAGCTTGATCGCGATTTCATCTTGGATGTGGCGGAAATCCTCGTACTCCAAATCTGGTTTCAAGCCCTTAACATGCAGCTTTTTGGCGAGCATCCGGACAGCTTGTTCCACGATTCGCATTAGATGGAAAACCGTAGCCGTAAAATTATCGGTAGCGAAGCAAGAACCGGCATCTTTGATGTCATCCCGTAACTTTGGAAATGCATTGCTAACTGCATCGCCGAATGCCTTTCCATGTTCGAACCACGTCGCACGGGTCGGATCGGCTAGAAAGATAGGCTGGTCGTCCAAATCGTCACGGAAACACTGCCGTAGGAATCGTAGGTCGTGCGGCAGTTGATCGTCACGCCAAGCATTTATCGAAGCCCGAGCTGCGCTTAGGTGATCGGTCATATGCTTGAGATGAGACACCGTCCTTTTCATGCCCGATCCGCGAGAGATTACCGTAAGGCGCTCTAGCGAGGCTGATACATGATCGGCAAATGAGAATGCTGGCGGCTGTACGGTTTGGGGCACTGCTGCTGCTGCTGTCGTTGGAGCAATGGAAGGTTGCGGAGCAGGCAGAGTGGAGCTTAGGAGCGCCAGACTCATCGCTGAAGGTGGCGGTGATGCTGCTGGCCTTATCGGCTCGCTCAATCGTTCGAGGTCTCGAATCGCTTCGTCCAACTCGACGAATATGGTGCCGTAAGTTTTTATCACGTCCCACAAGCTCCATTTGCTTAGAGATTGCCCACCGGAACGTCGTATATTCGCCTTTGAAAAGGTAGGAGTCAAAATTCCCTAATTTCCCCCGCATGCCTCCTTGGCGCGTGCGCGGATGTCGGTACGTCCCAATGCTCGCTCGCATAAAATTATTGCAGAGCGTGAAGCTTTAGCCGCTTTTGTAAAATTTACATGATCGGGCTGGTAAAATTTTCAATTCGGTCGCAATCAAGACATAAGAGTTCAGCTTTCCTGCGGAATTTCAGCTATCGGAAGCTAAGGCATACCGTTTGCTGCATATGCGAGCGGATGGTTCTCGCACACACAATTTCACTCGGAAGGTTGGACTATGAGCACAATTCAGAATGTTCAAAATGACGGGGTAAGCGCGCAGACAGGTCGTTCATCTGCGGCGATCAGAAGTGTCGGCAAGAGTGTCGCATGGATCCTCGCGGGAGCGGTTCTGGTGACCTCCGCAAGCGGATGCCTCGCTACCCGTGGCTGGGTGCAGGATCAAATGAACCCCCTCCAAACAAAACTGAACGACACCGACGCGAAGGCTGACCAGGCTCTCACCGGTCTAAATAATCTGCATCTCGAGCGCAAGCTGGTCCTGGATTCAGCTAACGGACCGACTTTCGCTTTCGGGTCCTCTGCCTTGACTCCGGACACCAAGCGCGAAATCGACGGGTTTATCGATGACCTTCAGGGAACTGACCACGAGCCGGCTGCGGGGCGAGTCTACGTTGTCGCCGGATACACCGACGACATCGGCAAAGAGGACTACAACTATCAGCTCGCGCAGCGACGGGCCCAGGGTGTGGCCGGATACCTGATCGGCAAGGATGGGGTCGACCCGATGCAAGTTCGCGTGGTTTCCTACGGCGCGAGCCATCCGATTGCCGACAACAGCACCTCGCACGGGCGGCGCAGCAACCGGCGGGTAGAAATCCTCGTCTACCAGGAGAAGATCTCCAGCAGGAGCTGAATGACCCCAACGGATGGGCTAGACGTGCTAACATAGAAAGTTGAGGCAGGCGACTCAGCGGCTAATCGGACCACGAAATTACATAAACGAACCCAACTGGAAACTGGCAAAACAAAGCCACTGTCCCGTCGGGAGAAGCATCGGAGTTACGAAACGAAGCCAAAAAATGCCCGCCGATGTTGGATTTTCCATTTTAGTGCCGCGCTGAGTTTGGGAGCCGGAACGCAAAAACAAACCCATTGGCCCTCGGACCGAGTCCCTGAGTCAGTCCAAAAATCGCAAAAACGAACCCATTAAACTAAGGCGAATAAATAGCGAAGACAACCCACCTCAATGCGTCGCCACCTTGCGCGCCTCGTACTCGACCGCGGTGCCCTTGAAGAAGTTGGGATTGGTCGCGGTCCAGAACTTCACCGGATTGACGAACAGGAACTCGCGCAACTCCTCGAGCTTCACCATCCCGTGCTCGACCAGCTCGTATGCCTCCTCGGCGCATTCGCGCATGTTGGGCACGTCCCAGTGGCCGATGTCGGAGCCATAGAGCGCGAGGAGCCTCGCATCGAATGCGGTCCCCATCGGATCGAAGGCCAGCGCGTTGAGCGGATCGTCGCCCTCGCATCCGAAATAAAACTGGCTGATGAAAACGTCGCGGATGTCGCCGATCGATCGCACGCCGCTCTGCGCCCATTCGTCAACCATCGCGGGATCGATGCCGCCGGAAAGCCCGTTCACCATCGCGTCGACGATTTGATCCTCGCGTCCCTGTGCGCTCTTGCCGCCATAGCGACGCGCATAGGAGCGCAGCGCGGCCGCATCGATGCGCGCGGGATTGAAGCTCTCGACCGCTTCGTGATTGCGTTTCTCGAAGTGGCCGACGAGCTCCGAGTAGAGCGAGCGCGCCCACGTCATCCCGCCTTCGAGGAACGCGAACTTGACGGTGGGAAAGCGCTTCGGTACGCCGCCGAGGAAGAGCGATTTGCACACCGCTTCCGCGCTCGCGGCGAAATTTCCGATATGATTGTAGACGTAGTTGCTGATGGAACGGCGCGAGCCCCATCCGTAGCCGACCGAATGAAACGTCGGTGCGATGCCCAGTTCGCGGCACTTCGCCCACACCGGGTCGTAGTCGTATGCGCTGTCGATGCCGAAGGTGTCCATCCAGTAGGTGTACTTCGCGGCCTCCGGATGATGCTTCGCGACGTAAGGAATCGGCCGCTTCACGTAACTCGCCATCATGACGGCTTTCAAGCCAAGTTGGCGGACCACATATTCCAGCTCGTCAACCGCCTCATCCGGCGTATGCATCGGAATCACCGCAGCGGGCGTCAGGCGCTTTTCCAGCCCCGCGAAGGTGTCGGCCTTCATGCGATTCAGCGCGCGGCATGACGCGCGTCGCACCTCGTCATCGGGCATCTCCATCGTAATGAGCCCGATGGTGGGATAGACGACGGAATAATCGAGCCCCATCTCGTCGAGCCGCTCGTACATCAGGCGGGGAAACAACGCGGTGGCGAGGTCCTCGGTATTCTTCGCCGGGACCGCCCACCAGGTGGGACGCAGGGTTCGGCGTTCGCGACGTTCTTCGATGGTACGTGTCCGCCAGAGCGGATCGCTGAAGGTGTCGAGCATCGCGGTCGAGTAGCGTTCAGCTACCTGCGCGCCGCCGACTTCCTTGAGGTAATCGAAAAAGAGCGGCCCCACTTCGACGGTGTGGCCGTCGGAGTCGATGATCGGATGATTGAGGCGTGCGCGTATCTCGGCGGACTTCGATCGTGATCCGGTCGCCATCGGTCCCCTCTGAGCTTCGAGCAATTGTCTCGCAATCAGAGCTATAGAAGAACCGCGTCGACAAAGCGAATTGTGGGTTGCGATTTCGGATTTCTCCGATGGATACTGCACTGCGATGATGCGGGCGATGACCTATGGCGCGGCGCTCGCGATGCTTGCCTGGAGCACTATCGCGCGCGCGCAGGGACCTTCACCCGTCGCGGCGGTGCCCGCGCATCCGGTCGCAACTTCCGCGGCGCCGCCTGCGCCGGCATTGCTCGCGCCCGGCACCATCATCAACGCCTCGAATGCCGACCAGTACGCAAACCTGATTCCCGCCGCGACGATGCTCGCGATTCGTCACGGCCTGCGACTCGAAGTGACGCCGACGCATCGCATCGCGTGGTCGTCCGGTTTTGAAACCGCGACCGAAAAATATTCGCCGCAGGTCGGGCTGGACAAGGATGACTACATCACCAACTACATCGCGGGGATGCCGTTTCCGCTAATCGACGCAAGCGATCCCCAGGCCGCGGTGAAGGTCGCGTACAACTGGCACTTCGGGCCGGTGCTGCCTGACGACTTTTCGCTTTCGCCATGGACCGTGAACGGCTACCTCGCGGAAAAGCACGACCCGACTCAGATTCATCCGTCCAACGACATGGACAATGCATGCGAGCAATTCGATTTCCTGCGCTATGCGCATCGCACCGAGGTCGAGCCGCGCCCGACCCTGGGCTCGAACTCGCTCGGCGTCGAATGGAAGGCGCGCTGCAACCAATGGACGACGGTCAGCATGGGGGGCGACACCGGCGAGGGCGCGGGCATCTGGATTCGTTATTCGGATCCTCGCAGCAACGACGATTTCTATGGGTTCGACGAGCATTCGCGGCGGCTTCGGCGGATGGGCATTCGAATGGCTTTTCCGAACAAGGTCTGCCGCCGATGCCATCAGCCATATTGGGCCTATGCGTTGCCGAAAACCGAGATCTACAAATACCGGCTGCTCGGCACCGCGCCGATTCTCGCGTGCGTGTCGGCGAAGGATGAGCCGGCGGGAATCGCGGAGGAAGAGTCAGGCTACGAGCTGACGCAGGAGCCGTTTGAACTGCGGCGCGCCTATATCCTCGAGATGACGCCGATGCAGAACGACCTCGAGGAGCGCACGCTGATTTTCATCGATAGCGAAATCTACGTGTGGTTGGCCGCGGAGTTTTACGAATCCGGCGAACGGGTCGCGACCGCGATTCCGCTATGGCGTACGCATCCGTCGCCGGAGGGCGGTAATCTGTTCGACCTCGCGGGAAGTTTCTACTTTCCGTCCGACCGCAGCGGGCTTTTTCGCTCGGTAGTGCCGGCGCATTCGTCTTTCACCCAGAAAATCAATACCGGCGCGATCACCTCGAGCGAGTTCAACCCGAACATTCTCTCCCGCTGATTCTTACGATTTGAAGGATAGAGTGGCGGGCACGTCGGGCGTTCACGCCTGGGGAAGCGTTTAGCGCGGCATTGGCAGCTGGGGGGAGCAGCTTACCGCCGCGGCCCGACGTGCCCACATAGCCGTAGTGTCTCACATGGTAGAGAAATCCGTCAAGCGGTAGAGTGTCGCGTAGGCGTCATTTATCCACAGATCTTCAGGTGGCGCTCGTCTAAAAAGCGATCTTTGCGCATCGCGGAGCTACGCCTTATGTTCATCCGGCAAGCGTCATTCGCATAAAAGGAGATTCGCGATGGCTGAAATGGGCGTCTACGAAGCGATGCGCACGCTGCGCGCGGTGCGGCGGCTCAAACCCGATCCGATTCCCGACAACGTCCTGCTGCGTGTGATCGAGGCTGCGACGTGGGCTCCGACCGGAGGCAATCAGCAGCCGTGGCGCATCGTCGCGGTGAAGGATCGCGAAAAGAAAAATCGCCTCGGCCAATGGTACGCCGAAAGGTGGAGCGCGTTCTCGAAGATGTATCGCTCCAACATTCCCGCCGACACGGCCGACGATGCGCGCAGGCGGATGCTGCGGACCATCGCGGCAGGCGACTACCTTGCGCAGCACTTCGGGGAGACCCCGGTCATCGCAATCTTCTGCTTCAATCCGAAGCAAATGGCGATCACCGACGCGAAGCAGAATCGACCGTCGGTGGTGGGCGGCGGCTCGGTCTATCCGTCGGTGGAAAATTTTCTTATCGCATGCCGCGCCGAAGGGCTGGGATGCGTGCTCACCACGCTGCTATGCGAAGTCGAACCGCAGGTGAGGGAGCTGCTCGCGATTCCTGAGGGATGGGGCACGGCCGCCGCGATTCCCGTCGGGTATCCAATCGGGCGCGGGCACGGCCCGCTCATCCGCAGACCGGTAAGGGATCTCGCGTATCTCGATGGATGGGGAAATCGGATCGGCTAGGCGACGAGTCCGATCAGATTAGGTCGGGCGCGCCATTACATCCGCAGGCCTTGCGATTGCGCTGCCACGGAGACGGCGATCCATTCTCGGAGATGTCTTCGTGGCGCCAGAATACCTCACCGCATCGCGTGCAGGAGGCATCGTAGTGGCCGATTTGCATCGATACCCATTGCCTGGGACCAACATGCCGCTGGAGCGCGTGAACACCACATCGCGGGCACTTTTCTCGCATGGTTCGCTTCCCGTCCTATTCGGATCGTGAGCGTGGAGAATTCCAAGCTACGGCATAACGGTACCAGACCACCCCATCGGGTACCAATAGACGCGCACCGCGATTCCGGTCAGGAAACTTATCTGGCTTTTCAGGTACCGTTGGTACCGCTAGGCGATGCGCTGGCGCTGGTGTAAGGGTGTTGCGGGGATTCCGTCAGGGGAGAGAGCGAGCAACGCGATGGGGACCGTCAAAGATCGGCCTTTGCCCAAACGGCTCGAGCGCGTCATCGAGGAAGCCGAGACGCTGTTCGTCGAAGAAGGCTTCCTGCACTTCGGCACGATGGAACTGGCTCGCCGGCTGCGCTGCTCGAAGCGGGCGCTCTACTCCATCGCGCCAACCCGGGAGAAGTTCTTCGAGTTGATCCTGGATCGGCATCTTGCGCGCCTCAATCGCGAGATGATCGCGGCCGCCAAGGCCGCTCCCAATTGCATCGCATCCTTGTGCGCGCCGATGGAAACCGCCATCACCTTGTTCGGCAACGAGAGCAATCGCTTTAACAACGATCTCAAGAGCTTTCCGGCGGGCCTGCGCGTGCTGCGGCGAACGGAAAAGCAGCGGCTGCGGCTGACCGAGGAAAGTATCGCGCAGGGAGTGCGAGTCGGCGCGTTTCGCAAGGTCGATGCGCATCTGGTCGCCGAAGCTTTGCAGGCCGCCGCGATGCGCGCAACCGATCCGCAGTTTCTTTCGGAATCGACCATGACGTGGGCGCAGGCGTTGCGCGAGGTGTTTCGCCTGTTCTTCCAGGGATTGCTGCCAAGCCGCGATGCTGAAGAGCTGCGCGAGCGTCACGGCCGCGCGGTCAGCGCGCGGCGCGACGCACACTCACGTACCGCCGCACGCTAGGCGGGCTGTATTTAAAGGGCCCGCGGACGCGGACGGAAACCGATTTTCGCATTCGATATTTCGCCTGCTTGACCGCCGATAAGCGCGTACAACTCGGAAAGCGTACGCGGCGCATCGAGGCGAGGCTCGCATCCCGCGCTGCGCAGCCATGCTCGGCCCTCTTCAGTACTGAAGCGCCGGAACCCGATCTCCGAGAGGCATCGGCCATAGCGTGTTATCGCGGGATTGAGCTTGCCGAGGTCTTCATTGGTGGTGACGAGGATCAGGATCTTCGTGCCCTGACCCAGAATTCCGTCGGAGAGGTTGAGCAGGCGCGAGAGGCCCTGGCCGATCTGACGCTTGGCGTCCATCGCCATCATCTCGCCGCTGTCCTCGACGATTAACAGTCTCCATTTCTCGTCGTGCTCGATGCGTTCGTCCGGGAAATGCGAGCCGTCGTAGAGCATCACTTCGGTGAGGTAATTTCCACGCTGGAAAAGCTCTTCGGGATCGATCACGTACTCGAAGCGGCACCAGTCGCGCCATGCCCACGCGAGCGCGCGAATCGCAAAAGTCTTTCCGGTTCCCGGCTCGCCGTGCCATAGCAACAAACGGCCGCCGGTCTGTTTCGGCGTGAAGCCGTCCATCAACGCGGCCATCCGTGCGCGGGTATCGCCAACATAGTTCGACGCAATATCGCTCCAGCGCGCGAGTTCGATCTGCCGTGTGGAAGTCTCAGCGCCATCAGAACCTATGTGCCAGAATGTGATCGGCAGCGTCGTCTCATCTTTCGTCTGCTCGCGCGCCAGCGCCTGATCGATCTCCGCGATGATCCTGCGGGCCTCGTCGGGATTGCTGCCCGCGACGCTTACATGAACGGTCGCCCTGGACTGGCTGATCAGCACAATCGAGTCGGCGTTGTGGGGACGCAGCAACAAAAATCGCGAGCGATCATATTCCGCCCACAGGACGGATCGCCCGGCTACGGAGTCCGCGCGCACCAGCTCGCGCGCATCGGGCAACTCATGCCCGATCAATACCCCGAGGCCATTGGCGGCGACGATCGATTTGAACACGGCTCCGGGGAAGTCGTGACTCTGCGGGTCGAGTGTCCAGCGCATTGCGGGCGCCGGATATCCGAGGCTCTCGTCTATCTCTGTACTTTTTTTCAACATAGCGAATCGACCATCATGCGCTGCCGATTCGCGCGAGGCAATCGATTAGCGCCGCGGGTAGCGTCTCAGTAGCTATTGAATTTTGCGTGAACTCGCGAAGCTTTCGGCGATCATCAGATCCGCTTTCGTCGTGATCTTCAGGTTAAGCGCCGAGGCTTCGATGATCTCGACGGTGCCGCCAATCTGCTCGACCAAATCCGCATCATCGGTTGCAATGATTCTCTCGCGTGTCGCGCGCTCGTGCGCGGCGACCAGCAGCCGGCGCTGGAATGCCTGCGGCGTTTGCGCCTGATACAGTCCAGCGCGCTTCACCGTCGCATGGATGACGCCGTCGGCCACGCGCTTGAGCGTGTCGGATACCGGAATCGCGGCGATCGCGGCGCCACGCGCGAACGCGGCTTCGAGGCATCGGCGGAAGAGGGTGGCGTCGGCGAAAGGACGGGCCGCATCGTGGATGATGATCACTTCCGCTTCGGCGCTGGTGAGCGCGAGTGCGATGCGCACGGAATCCTGGCGCTCGAGGCCGCCGGGGGTAATTTTCACCGGAACTTCAAGGCCGGCGCGCGCGACTTCATCGCGGGTCTTGCGCTCCATCCCAACCGGAATCGCGATGACTACCTCGGCGATCGAAGTCAACGTCGCGAGCGTCGCGAGGGAGTAGTGGAGCATCGCGCGGCCGTGGAGCTTCACGAATGCCTTCGGCTCGCCGGAGCCGAGGCGGGTCCCACTTCCCGCGGCGACGATGATAGCGGAAGCGCGCACGATGCGTCCTCATATACCGCGAATGGGAACGTAGCGCGACGAGGGGCGGCGATGCGCATTCGCGGATGGAAAAGAAAAGGGCCGAGCATATTGCCCAGCCCTCATCATTACAAACTAAGTAGCTTCAGTTCGCGAAGATCGTCCGCAGCTCTTCCATGATTTTTTCTTCCGGATGAGCCTTGGCGATCGAAAGTTCCTTCACCAGCAGACTGCGCGCCGTATCGAGCATCTTGCGCTCGCCGAACGACAACTCCTTGTCGCCTTTGAGCACCAGCAGGTCGCGCAACACCTTCGCGATTTCCAGCGGAGAGCCGGTCTTGATCTTCTCGGTATACTCACGATAGCGCCGATTCCAGGTCTGCGTGTCAACCTCGACCTTCCGCTGGCGCAGGATGCGGTAGATTTTGTCCACCATATCCTTGCCGATGACGCGGCGCAGTCCGACCGAATCGACATTCTCGGTCGGGATCATGATGGTCATCTTTTCGGTTCCGAGAATCTTGAGCACGTAGAAGCGGCGCTCGGTTCCGGAGATGACCTTCACCTGGATATCGTCGATAACCGCGACGCCATGCGCGGGGTAGACGACCTTTTCGCCTTTCTTAAACTGCAAAGTCATTTTGTTAGGCATCCTAAGGCCCGATCTTGGAGTTCAGATGAGTTGACGATCCACGGAATGCCGCGGATTCGTCACTGCCTGATGGATCGAGGACCGATGTTACAGATTATGGCACACTTTATGGAAAGTGTCACCCTGTTGTTGCGGATAGTCAGGCAGCTAAAGCGACTATTAGAACGTCGTTGCGAAAATCACTTAGCGCGAAGCTGTGGGCAACTGCAGCTCCATCACGATTGCATCTTCGCCCGGACCATAATAATGCTTTCTCAAACGCCGTTCTTCAAACTTTAGTTTGCGATAGAGTTGCCGTGCCGCCAGGTTCGCTCTACGCACCTCTAGTGTGACGCAGCTAGCTTGTTTGGACCTAGCCTCCGCGATCGTTGAGGTGAGGAGGAAATATCCGACGCCGCGTCGACGAAATTCCGGATGCACCGCAATGTTGAGGATGTGGCATTCGTCGGCGACCAGCCATCGACAAAGGAACCCGACCAGACCATCTGGAACGCTGTTTTCGGTCGGTCCTTTTGGCGGCGTCAGCTTCGCCACCACGATTTTTGAAAACGGCAGGGTCAGTTCGCGCTCGAACGACTTGAGACTCCACGGCGTCGCGTACGAGACGCGCTCGATCTCGGTGATACGCGGCAAATCCCCCGCGCCGGCGTCGCGAATCTCCACGCTCATCCCTCGACATACTAGCATGATGCGCGCCGATGCGCCGATGCGGTCGGCGCATACCGCACGATGTCAAAAGAAAACGGCGCGCAGCATCGATGCCGCGCGCCGTCAATTTCCGATGATCTCGTCTTCAGGCGGCGGCTTGCACTTCGCCCGTCTCGCCCTTCATCACGATGATATCGAGCAGCTTGTTTTTCAGTCGATGTTTGAACGCTGCGGTCGGCTTCGCGAATTCGATTCGAGTCGTGAAGTCCGCGGGACATGATGCCGACACATGGCACAGGCGGCGCAGCGCCTCGCCACGCACACTCGCGCTGATGGTCAACACGCCATCGAGCAGCGCGATGTTGTAATCGTAGTCGGGCATCTCGTCGGGAAGATTCCACAGCCGCTTGAGCGATGACGCGGGCAACTTGCGCGGCATCTCGAGGCGCACCAGATACGCATTGGCATGCTCGGAGACCGTGTAGACGGTGCCGTAGCGGCGATCGCGCTCGGTCTTTTCGTCGTAGAGGTCGGACATGAAGCCGTCGAAGGCGACTTTGCGCTCACTGCTGCGCAGCTTGCTGCCGCCCGCCAGGATGCCGCCGAGCGGCGCGAGCGCGAGTCCATAGATGGCGGCCCGATAAGTGATCTCGTTCGCGGGCTTGCCGTGCAACATGCCTTCGCGCATCCGCCAAATCGCTTCGGCGACCGCGATCAGCATGCCGAGCAGAATCCATCCGTAGGTCCCCGAAGAGAATACCCCATCGCCCATCACCATGACGCCGAAAACGAGCAGGATCGCGGGATAGAGAATCGCATTGAAGAGCATGTTGAGCGCGCTCGATCGCACCCGCGTGAATGCGCCCGGGTCGCCCACCGCATATTCGAGGTTGCGCTTGGTCGAATCGGGCATCGCGCCGAGAATTGGCTCGAGCAGCCTCAAGATCAGTTTCACGCCCAGCGGCACCTTCTTGATCGTCGAAAGATCGACCGTCGAGAGAACCGTATCGAAGTCTTCGTCCAGTTCGCCCGTGAAATGTTTCTCGCCGATCGGACCCGGCAGCGTGCCAATGTCCTTGGGGAGATTCATCATCGCAGCGGGTGCAGCCACCGTCGCGCGAGGGGCGGCAGCGGCGGCTGCCGGTGGAGGCGCCGCGGGTGCCTTCGCCGGAGCGGGTGCCGCAGCGGCAGGCGCTGCGGCAGGAGCGGCGGCGCCATTGGCGACCGACGCCGGCGCGGGTGCGGCCTCGCCCCCTTCCTTAAGGAAGCGCGAGGGCGCGTCATCGGGAATCGTCAATTCGGGATGCAACGTGCGGGCGCGCTGCAGCAGCACGTCCTGGGTTTCAGGAATGTTGGGATCGGGGATGCAGCAGTCCACTGGGCATACCCCGGCGCACGCCTCGTGGTCATGAAAGCCTACACATTCGGTACATTTGGACGGAACGATGTAATAGATGTCCTGCGCGATGGCGGGGCTACTCTGTCCGTTCAGGTCCCATGAAACCCCGCCCGCGTAAATCGCGGTGTTGGGACATTCGGGTTCGCACGCCCCGCAGTTGATGCAATCGCTCGTAATGACTGTCGCCATCGATAATTCCCGACCTCAAAAAGTTTCGCAGCTAAGCAAAGATTTGTCGCAGGTGGTTTGTCTTTATGACGATAACCGGCGAGGGTTTTTCCTGTCAACGGCGTTAGCAAAACTCATTCGAAGTGAATTCGCAATGCCCCTCGCGCTTATCGCTCACCCACCCGATCAGGGGACCTGAAGGGGACGAGGCGGCTGATGGACCGCGATCGGTTGTAGAATTGTTTCCCATCAGTAATGAATTAGCTGTACCGGGTCTATGAGAGCGATCGTTCGTCGCAAGCCGGTTCTCAAGATCAAGGCGCGCACCGCAGGGGGATCGAAAGAGTGCCGTATCGAGCATTCAGGCGGAAGCTCACAGCCAGCTTTTTCGCGCCGTTCATTCTCGTCCTGATGCTGCTGGCGGCCTTCGTGCTGTGGGGAATCGACAATCAAGCGTCGCTCACCAGATGGGTTGAGCATAGCGACCAGGTGATGGTTCGTGCGAAAGATGCAGAAATCGAGTTGCGCGATATGCAGATTGCCTATCGCGGGTATTTCTTCATCTCGGCGGAGCAGAGGCAGCTGACTCATCTTGCGGAAGCGCGTGGAAGGTTCAACGAGGATCTCGCCGAACTGGTCACCTTGGTCGCAGACAACCCCACGCAGGAGCGGCGCTTGACCAAGGTTACCGAATCCAAAGAAGCCCTGATGGAGACCGTCGAGCGGCTGATCGCACGCAAGACCAGCGGGCCCGTCACCGAGGACGATGTCGCGCAAACTCAGACCCAGGTTCGCGCCGTGCACAACGAGATGGAAGATTTCGTTAATGCGGAGCAGCAACTTCGCGCCGCAAGAGCCGCTCACCAACGGAGCGGATACCGCGCTTTGTTTGTACTTGTCCCGTTGGTGTCGATCCTGGTCATGGTCGTGCTCAGCTATTGGGGATGGCGTGAGATCGAGGTGGCGACCGGACAGTTCCATGAAGCACTAGACAATGCGGAAAAAGCGCGCGCCGAGGCTGAGAAGGCCGGCGCGCGAGCGGAGAAGGCAAGCCGCGCCAAAGATAATTTTCTTGGTACCGTCTCCCATGAACTGCGCAATCCGCTCAATTCGATTTTGCTCTGGTCCACCGCGATGCAGCGCGACCAGACGCTGAGCGAGAATAGCCGCCGCGGTGTGATGGCGATCGAGCGCGCGGTCAGGGTTCAGGGCCAGCTAATCGAAGACCTGCTCGATATCTCGCGTATCGAAAGCGGGCGGTTGCGTCTCGATGTCCAGACCGTCGATCTCGCCGAAGTGGTGAAGGCCGGCGTCGAGAGTATGCGCGCCGCCGCCGATGCCAAATCCATCGCGCTGCAGGAAATTCTCGATCCGAGCGTCAACGGCATCGCGGGCGACCCCGGGCGGCTTCAGCAAGTGGTGTGGAACCTCGTCTCCAACGCGGTCAAGTTCACCCCCAAGGGCGGCAGGATTCAGGTCCGCCTCGAGCGCATCAACTCGCATGTCGAAATCATCGTCGCCGACACCGGGAAGGGCATCGAGCGCGCCTCGCTCGGATCGGTGTTCGAGCGCTTTTGGCAAGGCGACGAATCGGCGCAAAGCCAACATGGCATCGGGCTCGGTTTGTCCATCGTGAAGGAACTGGTGACCTTGCATGGCGGCACCGTCACCGCGGATAGCGAGGGTGTCGGCAAGGGAAGCACTTTTACGGTGCGCCTTCCGATCCCGGTCGGCGCCGCTCCTTCGCAGGAAAACCGCCGCCATCCCACCGGGGCCCAAATTGGCGACAGCGGTGTCAATCCGCAGCGCCTCGACGGGCTTTCCATTCTCGTTGTCGATGACGATGTCGATACCTGCGATGCACTGCAGAATCTGCTCGGTGCGTTGGGCGCGAATGTGACCGCGGCGACCTCGGCGCGCACAGCGCTCGCGATGCTCGACAAGCTCAATCCCGACGCTGTCATTTCCGATATCGGGATGCCGGTGGAGGACGGCTACTTCTTCGCCCGCGAACTGCGCAAGCGCGAACAGGGCAAAGACGCAGGTACGCCACTGGTCGCATTGACGGCGTATGGACGGGTCGAGGACAAAGTCCAAATCCTGACCGCCGGTTTCGATAGCCACGCGATCAAGCCGGTCGATCCTGTAGAGCTTTCCGCGATTCTGCGCAACTGCATCGCCTCGCGACGCGGCTCTGCCCGCGTTTAGCCGCAGTCCGTCTGGCGGGCCTCGCCGTCGAGTCGCGAGTACCTGGATTTTCCGGCAGCAAATCTCACGAATGCGATCGTGTCGTACAGCCCATGACACAAGATGACGGCCCACAAATTATGCCCGCTGACGACAAAAAGTAGGCCGAACAGCACAGATAGCTGCGTTATGATTATAGCGGCGCGTAAACCCTGATAAAGGTGTATCACGCCCGCTCCAGAGCGGCGGCGACGATTGCGATCGCGACATCAATCGGGACCGCGAGCCACGAGGACATCAGTCCTTCGATCGATTGCAGAACGATTCCGCGGAAAATAAGTTCCTCAAGGAAGCCCCCCAGTATCCATGCCACCACGATTCCAATCAGCAGTTTTATCGTCGACTGCTGCAGCGCGCGAAACGTACCGAGGTTCGGGGGCTTGGCAACCCATCGCGTCGCGATCCGGTCAGCCACTGGACTGTACGCCAACATCAGCGCCAACCACCCAGCGGCAAATCCAATCGTCGCGAGCCACGAAGCAGAGCTGCTGAGCCCCAATTCTCGCAACGACACGTCGTGATCGAGGAACGCAAACGCCGCATACAAGCCGACGGCGAATATCCCTCCAGTTAAAAACGCCGTCGAACGTCGGAATCTTATCCCGACGAGCGCGAGCCAAATCGCGATAAGCAAAACCGCATGTTCCTGGAAGTGCGTCATCGATTCATATTTCCTTTGAATCGGTTAAAAGGCACGGATTGACCTCGCGCTCCCCGCCGGCACTGCTTGCGCAGCCTAAATTGATTTGTAACTATGAGCCAGTTTGAAGACGTAGCGGCCTTGCTTTATTTGGCCGTCATCCGCGAACGATCACTACACAACAGGAACTGCTTTCAGATTCCGGTAATACCAGGAGGTGAGTTAGGATGAAGACGTTGGCAAGACTGTTTGTTGCCCTCACGGTCGGTGCGATGCTCGCGAGCTGCGGCCCCGACATGAAGACGATCAATGAGTCTGGCGACAAGGCCGAAGCTGACGCCACCAAAGCCGAAGCCTCGGCTCAAGCGGCGGAACAATCTGCGGGACAGGCCGATGCGGCCTCGCGTCAGGCTGAGAATGCAGCTTCGGGCGCTGAGGATGCGGTGCGAAGGGCCAATGATGCGGTATCGCGTCTCGAGGCGGCCTTCTCCACCTCGGTCACGAAGTAAACTCTCGTAGCAAGTTGGAAATCGATAGGCGGGAGGAGCGATCCTCCCGCTTTTCAGTTTGACGCGAGTCGGTTCGCGGGCAGTCGCCGCGCGCTAGTCCTCGTTCTTGCCGGGCGCGGCTTTTTTGCCGGTGGCCGAGGTCTGAGTGCGTCCAGTACGCGCTCGTGCACGACCGGATTGCGCTCAATCTTGTCTTCGAGGGTGCGGAACTCGTCGACGGTCAAGCCCTGTTTGGATGCGGCCTGCTCGACGCTGAGACTGTGGTTCTTCTGCATGGCGGAATATACCGCGATGTACTTGTCGACCTGATCGGTGGGAATCGCTTCCTCGTCGGCAGTGCTGTCGTCCTGCGCGATCATCAGCGCGCGCGCAAAAGAAGCAGGTCGCGAGGCCGCGGTCGCAAGTTTGGGTGCTACGAGGAATGCTGCCAGCGCGACCGCTGGAACGGCCGCGAAATGAGAGAACATCAGCTGTGATTTCTTGCTGCTATACACGCGAAAATCCTGACCTCCGAGGCGCATGATGAGGAGCGAGACGCATAGCTTCATCAGCATAGTGGCATTTGATTCACGGCTCTGAAAGGCCTCGTCCCTGAGCGAAGCGGTAAAATGTTGCAAATTCCCACTGTGTGCTTAAGTTGTCATCTGTTCTTTGGCGCATTGGTATGTCGAGGCCGGGAATTTCGGATCTAAAAATTATAAACTGAACATCCGGGTTCCAAATCGAAATCTAACGGAGACCAAGGTTAATGCCAGCCAAAACGGTTGAGCTTCACGAAAAAGCACGAGCCGGAATTGTTCGCGGCGCAAACCTCGTCGCGCGAGCTGCCCGCGTAACGCTCGGACCAAAAGGCCGTAACGTCCTGATGCAGCGCTCCTTCGGCGCGCCGCTGGTGACCAAAGACGGCGTCACCGTCGTCAAGGAAATCGAATTCGAAGATCGCTTCGAGAACATGGGCGCCGATGATAATTCGCGAGGTCGCGCAGAAAACCGGTGAAGTCGCGGGCGACGGCACCACCACCGCCACCGTGTTAGCCAGGTGAGATGGTGACCGAGGGTATCAAGCTGCTGGCGGCGGGCTTCGCGCCAATGGAAATCAAGCGGGGGATGGAGGCCGCGCTGGTCGCTGCGCGCGAAGCTATCAAGCGATGGCGAGGCCCATAAAGGATCGCGAGCGGATGGAGCAGGTCGCCACCATCGCTGCCAACGACGATGCGGAAATCGGCAAGCTCATCGCCGACGCGATGCAGAAAGTCGGCAAGGAAGGCGTCATCACGGTGGAAGAAGGACGCGGGCTGGAGACCACGCTCGACCTCGTCGAGGGAATGGTTTCGATCGCGGATATCTATCGCCCTATCTGGTCACCAATCCCGACCGGATCACGGTCGAACTCGACGAGCCGGTGATCCTGCTGCATGAAAAGAAAATTTCCAACCTGCGCGAAATCATTCCGCTGCTCGAACAAGTCGTGCAGGCGGGCCGCCCGCTGTTGGTGATAGCCGAGGATGTCGAGGGCGAGGCGCTCGCGGCATTGGTGGTCAACAAGCTGCGCGGTGCGCTTAAAGTCGCGGCGGTCAAGGCGCCGGGCTTCGGCGATCGCCGCAAGGAGATGCTTGAGGACATCGCGATTCTCACCGGCGGGGAAGTAATCGCGGAGGAGTTGGGGCTCAAGCTGGAGAGCGTCAAGCTCAACCAGTCGGGCAAGGCGCGCAAAGTCGTTATCGATAAGGACAACACCACCCTCATCGGCGGTGCGCGGCAAGAAGTCCGAGATCCAGGGGCGTATCGAGCAGATTCGCCGTCAGATCGAAGATACCACTTCCGATTACGACCGCGAGAAGCTGCAGGAGCGCCTCGCGAAGTTGACCGGTGGTGTTGCGGTGCTCAAGGTCGGCGCCGCGACCGAAGTGGAAATGAAGGAAAAGAAGGCGCGCGTCGACGATGCGGTCCACGCATTGCGCGCTGCGGTCGAGGAAGGCGTGGTGCCCGGAGGCGGTGTTGCGTTGGTTCGCGCGATGAAAGCGGTGCTCGATCTGAGACTCTCGGGCGAGCGCAAATCCGGCGCGGAACTCGTCGCGCGTGCGATGGGCGAGCCGCTGCGGCAGATTGCCGCCAACGCCGGGCGCGAGCCCGAAGTGGTGTTCAATTCGGTCGAGGAAGGGAAAGACGATTACGGTTACAACGGTCGCACCGACGTGTTCGAGAAGCTCAACGAAAGCGGCGTAATCGATCCCGCGAAGGTTGTGCGCTCGGCACTCGAGAACGCAGTGAGCGCATCGTCACTGCTCATCACTACCGAAGCGGCGGTGGCGGAGAAGCCGCGCAAGGCCGCGCCGATGGGAATGCCTCCGATGGGTGGAATGGGAGGTATGGGCGGCATGGGTGGAATGGGCGGTATGGGAGGAATGGGCGGCATGGGTGGTATGGGTGGAATGGATGACATGGGCGGAGACTTTTAGGCGAATGCAACCAGCTTGGAGCGTCATGGCACGAAAAGCATGCCATCGATGATGTAGTAATCATCAGGATGACCAGCTATCGTGATAACTCTACAGATGCGATCCGCTAATGCTGAAAGTTTCCTCGCAGTAGGATTTCGTATCTCAAAAGCTTGCATGCTCGACATTGTTGTGACAAAAAAGTTATGTCGATGCGCGGTTGCTTATGACACTGGGCTACCGCGCTAGTTTTATTAGGAGGACAGAATGGAAGGGTTAATCACCAAAACCTCTAAACTTGTTGTGCTTGCTGCCGGGGCTGCGTTAGCCCTTACATTTGCGGTGGGCTGCGGGTCTTCGAGTCCCGATCCCGCGCAGCGCGCCGTGAACGCGGCCAACAAAGCTGACCAGTCTGCTTCGCGAGCTGAAGCTGCGGCGACCAAGGCTCAGCAGTCGGCTGCTCAGGCTCAGGCTGCTGCCAGCCGCGTAGAGCAGGCGGCGAGCGATGCCAAAGCTGCTGCTGATCGGGCCGAAGCAATCGCGGCCAAGACCATGGCCGGCGGACATCACGGCGGCGGCGGACATCACCACCATCACCACAAAGCGGCGGCTGAAGGTGGCGCTCCGGCTGAAGGCGGCGCAGCTCCAGCTGAAGGTGGTGCAGCTCCAGCTCCCGCAGCAACCCCGTAACGTCGGTTAACCGACTCGTCGAAGGGGGTGCTCGCGCAAGCGAGTGCCCCCTTTTAGTTTTGCGTCAGTTCTGATGCGGCCGAGTTCTTCGATGCCGCAAACGATGAAGATCGCCCATTCGAGCCGCACAAGTAGCGACATTTCATCCAAATGTCACAATCACTTTAAGCGCGTCGGGCTTTTGCGCGGCCGCATACGCATCAGAGATTTTCGCGAGAGGAAAATGATGCGTCACCAACTCGCGCGCGTTGATCACTCCGCGCTGCACGAGATCGAGTGCGATACGCGTGTCGTCCGGGCCGCATGAGTAACTCGGCACCAGTTTCGTTTCGTTGAAATACAAATCGTGCGGATGAACGATCAACTCATCATCGGGCGGCGTCGCGGTGAATTGCACCACGGTCGCACCTTTTCCCGCCGCCGCGATTCCCGTCGTCATCGCTTTGCTGGATCCCGGCCCAACGATCACAACATCGGCCATCGCGCCGTTGGTGATTTCGCGCACCTGTTCGACCAGATTGTCGCCCGCGACGACGATCGCGCGATCGGCGCCCAATTCCAGCGCGCGATTGGCGCGGAGCGCGAAGAGATCTGCGCCGATGATCGTGCCGGCGCCCAGATGCCGCGCGATCTTCAGGTGCATCATACCCATGATGCCGAGCCCGATGATCAGGATCGATTCGCCCGGCTTGAGCATCGAGCGTTTCAGCGATTTCACTACGCACGCGGCCGGCTCGACCAGCACACCGTCGGCGTCGCTCATCGAGGCGGGCAGTACTAATGTGTCACGCTGATTGGTGGCGCTGACGAGAAAATATTCCGCCATCCCGCCCGGATCGATTTTGGTCGCGCGCCAGGTCGCGCATTGCACATACTCGCCGCGACGGCATGCCGCGCACGAAAAGCATGGCGCATGATGATGCACGAACACGCGATCGCCGGGTTTGAACGCATGCGCCGCGGACCCCGCCTCTTCGACGACGCCGACCGGCTCGTGGCCGAGCACCGCGCCCGCCTTGCGCCGGATGTACCAGGGCATGATGTCGCCGGAGCAAATCCCACATGCGCGGGCGCGCACCAGGATGTCGTGGGGGCCAACCTCGGGGCGCGCGGTTTCCTCGACGCGAATATCGTCGAAATCGTATAAACGTGCGACTTGCATAGCGCTTCGACTTTGTGGGCGCGTCGCACGCTTGTCAACCGCGCTTGCGAGCAATGCTAGAATGAACGGATGCCACGTCCAGTATGCCCTCCAATTGCCGCCGACGTGATTGCCGAAATTGGCGATCGTATCGTGCTCATCGAGCGCAAGAATTTTCCCGAAGGATGGGCGATCCCCGGAGGCTTCGTTGATTTCGGCGAGACAGTGGAAGCGGCGGCGATCCGCGAGGCGAAGGAAGAGATTTCGCTCGACGTTGAATTGCGCGCGCTGCTGGGAATTTATTCGCGGCCCGATCGCGATCCGCGCGGACAAACCATCACGGCGGTTTACGTCGCGCGCGCGAGTGGGACGCCGATCGCTGCCGATGACGCGAAGAATTGCGCGCTATGCGATCCGCGCAATCCGCCCGCGCCGCTCGCATTCGATCACGCGGAGATCCTGCACGACTATGTGCATTTCCTCGAAACCGGCGAGCGTCCGGCGCCGTGGGAAAAGTGAGCTAGACGGCGCTGCGCGCGTGTCCGGTGCAATCGCAGGGCGTCATCAGGCCTCCGCTCATATGCCGATGCCATGCGTGGCCGAGCCGGCAGGCATGATGGCTATATTCGCCACTTCCTTCGGCGCCCTCGGCATGATGGATGACCGGCTCATCTTTGCCGATGAGTTCTTCGCCACAGATTTTTCCGTCGTCGAGTTTATGCTGGCATCGGTCGATCAATCTTTCCATCGTTAACTCCTTTGCATGCATATAGTTAGACGATGCGGAGCGCGCGGATTTTCAAATTGGAGCACAGGCTTTAGCCTGTGTCCGAAGGAAGGTAACTACTTCTGCAGCTTTTTGACCGCTGCGGCGATGCGATCGAACGCGCCGTTAATCTTTTCCGTCGAGGTCGCATACGACATCCGAATGTGCTCGGGAGCGCCGAAATCGGTGCCGCCAACAGTCGAGACCTTCGCCTCCTCGAGAAGGAACGCCGCGAACGCATCGCCATCGGCGATCTTCTTGCCGCTGTAGCTCGAGCCCAGCAGTCCAGACAGTTCGGGAAGATATAAAACGCGCCTCTCGGTACATTCGGCAGGCTGAAGCCCGGGATCGCCCGCACACGCTCGACGATGAGCTGGCGGCGCTTGCGAAACTCCTCGGCCATCACCTTCACTTCGTCCTGCGGGCCGTTGAGCGCCTCGACTGCGGCAGCCTGCGCGATCGAATTGGGATTGCCGCTGTTCTGACTCTGCAAGCGCCCCGCCGCGCCGATGACTTCCTTCGGACCCGCAGCGAATCCGACGCGCCATCCAGTCATCGCGTAGGTCTTCGATAGCGAGTTGAACAGGATGCCGCGATTTTTCAGGCGCGGCTCGATCTGGAAAATGTGCGGCGCCGGGCCGTCATACGCGATGTGCTCGTAGGTGTCGTCGGAGAGCACCCAGACATCGGGATGCGACTGGATGACCGCGGCCAACTCCGCCAGCGGTCCCGCGCTATACACGGTCCCGGTCGGATTCGAGGGCGAATTGATCAGCACCGCGCGCGTGCGCGGCGTAATCGCCTTGGCGAGCGCGTCGGGCGTGAGCTGGAAGTTGCGGTCCTCGCGCGCGCGAACCGCGACCGGCTTGGCGCCAGAAAGATCCACCATCGCGGAAAAACTGACCCATGCGGGAGTTGGAATGATGACCTCGTCGCCTTCATCGAACATCGCGGCAATGACATTCGACAGCGCCTGCTTGCATCCGGCGGACGCGATGATCTCGGCGGGCTCGTAGTCGAGATGACTATCGCGCCGGAGCTTCGCGCGAATCGCTTCCTTGAGTTCGGGAACTCCCGCGACTGCGGTGTACTTGGTCTTGCCGGCGGCGAGCGCTGCGCGCGCGGCGTCCTTGATTCTCTCGGGCGTGTCGAAGTCGGGCTCGCCGGCATCGAGCGAGATGACATCGATCCCCGCGGCGCGCATCTCCTTGGCGCGCTGATCGGCGGCGAGGGTAGCGGACGGCTTAAGCGCGGCCACACGACGATTGAGTTTGAGCATGTTCTTTCCTGATGGGAGCAGTTCAGATAGCGGCAGCGATCTTATCGTGCGCGATGAAGTGTGGAAACCGCGCGCGTATCATCTGCTGCAACTGGTCCTATCGTTGTCATCGAGACGGGAGCGACTCGCTTTCCCCTGTCATCCTGACGCAAGCGAAGCGCAGCGGAAGGATCTGGATGCGGTTAACCTGTGTGATGTCACTTCAGCATTCGCGAGAGAATTTGCGCACCACGCGCGATTCGGAAAGCCGCATCGCGCGGATGCTGAAGTGACAATTTGTAGCACTTTGCTGCCGAGATCCTTCAGCAGCGCTGCGCTTGCTTCAGGATGACAAGGGGAGAGCTTGCTTCCTCAGTCCACTTTGAGCTTCGCGCGAAGCCGAGTCATCACGAATTCGGGGACCAGCTCGGGCACGCGCTGGCCGTAGCTCGCCACTTCCTTGATGAGACGCGAGGCGCTGAAGAACAGCTTCGGATTCGCAAACAGAAAAACCGTCTCCACGTTAGGACGCATCAGCTTGTTCATCGCCGCCATTTGCAGTTCGTAGTCGAAGTCGGTGACCGCACGCAAACTCCGAATGATGACCTTCGCACCGATGCGTTCCGCGTAGTCAACGGACAGCCCGCTGAACTTGTCCACCCGCGCTTTCGGCTCGAGGTCGTGCAGCGCCTCGCGAATCATCTCGACCCGCTCGTCGGGAGCGAACAGCGCGTTGTCCTTGTCCGGATTATGCGCCACCGCGACGATCACCTCGTCAAATAGCTGCACGCCGCGCCGCACCACATCGATATGGCCGTTGTGAATCGGATCGAACGTCCCGGGATAAACGGCCAGCGTGGTCCTCGGTTCCTTGCCCTTACTTGTCATCTCGTCATCCGCTTGCGATCGCGACGCCCGCGAGGGGTCGCCGGTAGTAGGCGATCCGATGATCGCCGATAGTTCCCACTTTGAATTGCTCGAATCCGCGCGGCGCCGATGGCGGCTCGGGCGCGCGCTTGAATTGCCGAATCACGACCCATCCGTCGGGCGCGACCAGGTTCAGTTCTGCGAGCATCGTCATTACTTCATTGCTGATGTCGTCGGCGAAAGGCGCATCGATGAAGATTAGACCGAAGGATGCGTTCTCGTGCGATAGCTGAGGAAGTGCGCGGCGCAAATCATTGGTAATGATGCGCGCGCGATCCGCGACCCCCAGCGTCTCGAGGTTTTCGCGAATGACGGTCGTCGCCGCTTTGGAAGCATCGATGAAGGTCGCGTGCGCGGCGCCGCGCGAAAGAGCCTCGATACCGAGCGAACCGCTTCCGGCGAAAATATCGAGCACCGCGAGGCCCTCGAAATCGAGCCGCACCAAAAGTCGAGAAAAGATTGATTCGCGCATCCGCGCCGTGGCGGGCCTGGTCGTTAATCCCCGCGGCGCCTTAAGCTTCCGGCCGCGCGCATTTCCCGCGATTATCCGCACTTTGAAACCGCTTGCGCTCCTTGGTCAATCTTTACAGCGCGATAGATAACCCGTCTATGCCGAGGCCGCAAGTTCGACCTTCGGATCGCTTGCGCTCGTGAATCGTTTAGGGAATCTTAGGAACCTGTTTCATTAGAAATCCGCACACGGAACCATCTGACACTGTAAGGTTGAGTTATAGGGCCGCCGATGTCTGACGGGGCTGAGATAAAGTTTTCCGAAGCCGCGCTTGCGGAGTATCGCGAGTTGCTTACGCATTATCCGACGCGGTTGGCCGCGCTGCTGCCGACGCTCTGGATCGCCCAGCGCGAGTTCGGATGGCTCAGCAACGAGGCCCAGCTTTACGTCGCGGCGCTGATGGAGCTGCCGCCTTCGCACGTGCGCGGGGTGGTGACCTTCTACACGATGTTCTATCAGCATCCGGTCGGGAAATGGCACCTGGAAGTATGCACCAATGTATCGTGCCGGCTGCGTGGCGCCGACCAGATCGTCGATACCATAAAGGACAAACTCGGCATCGAAGTGGGCGAGACCACCGCGGACAAGAAGTTCACCCTGAGCCGCGCCGAATGCCTCGCGTCGTGCGGCACCGCGCCGATGTTGCAACTCAATCACGATCGCTATTACGAAAACCTTACCCCGGAATCGACCCTCAAACTGATCGACGAACTCTCAAGCCGTGGCGATTGATCTTCTAATCGGCGCTGTAAAAGCGATTGTAATCCTGCTGCTCGTGCTTAACCTGTCGGCGGTGCTGCTATGGTTCGAGCGCAAGGGCAGTGCGCTGATTCAGGACCGGGTCGGCGCCAACCGCGCGAACATCTTCGGCGTCGGCAAGCGGCTGGGAATTCCAAACCTCGGCTTAATGAACACGCTGATGGCGGATCCGCTGAAGCTCTTCACCAAGGAGGATTTCGTTCCCGAGGGCGCCGACCATTTTCTCCATTCGCTCGGCCCGTTCCTCGCGCTGTTCCCGGTATTGATCGCATTCGCGGTGGTGCCGTTTGGCGACTCTTTCCAAATCGGTCAGCGCACCGTGCAACTACAGGCCGCGACGATCAATGCCGGCGCACTGTATATCCTCGCGACCATCGGAGTTGGAGTTTATGGCGTCGCGCTGGGCGGATGGGCGTCGAACAATCGATGGGCATTGCTCGGCGCCGTGCGCGCGACCGCGCAAATGATTTCGTATGAGATCGCGATGGGCCTCGCGATCATTTCGATCGTCATCACGTTCGGCACTTTGGATTTGCAGAGCATCGTGCATCAGCAAGGCGGCGTGTGGTTCGGATGGCTTCCACGATGGGGGATTTTCCTGCAACCCGTTGCGTTCGTGCTTCTGCTAACTGCGGGGATGGCGGAATCCAAGCGCGTCCCGTTCGATTTGCCCGAAGGCGAATCGGAGCTCATCGCCGGATACTTCACCGAATACTCCGGCGGCAAGCAGGCGTGCTTCATGCTCACCGACTTCGCAGAAGTGGTGCTGGCTGCGGTGCTGGTGACGCTGTTCTTCTTCGGCGGATGGCAAGTGCCGTGGCTCTACAACGACGGCTTCCATCTCGGCGCGCATCAATTGTTGTTGCCGCGCGCGCTCGTGGTGATTGTCGGCGTCCTCGCATTTTGGATTAAGGTCGTGGCGTTTTGCTGGCTGCAAATCCTGGTGCGATGGACGATGCCGCGCTTCCGCTATGACCAACTGATGACGCTCGGATGGAAGGGGCTGGTGCCGCTGGGCCTGCTCAACGTTTTGATCACGGCATTCGTGGTCGTGATCGCGACGGGGGCGACGGGCTGATGCCGGTGGCGCTGTTCATATTCCTCGCGGTGGTCGCGATCATCTCATCGCTCGGCGTGGTCGTGCAGAAAAATCCCATCCACTGTCTACTCGCGCTGATCCTCACGCTGATGACGATTGGCGCGCTGTTCCTCGCGCTCGATGCGATCACCGTCGGCTTCCTGCAAATCATCGTTTATGTCGGCGCCATCATGGTGCTGTTCCTGTTCGTCATCTGGCTGCTGAATCTGCAAGCGGAGCCGATGCCGACCCGGAGTCTGGGGTTGAAATTCTTCGCGACGATCGCGGTCGCGGCGATGGCGGCGGAACTGTTCGCGTTCTTTTCGAAGACGAAAACCGCGCTCGGCGCCGTATCGGTCGGGGCCGACTACGGTTCCATCGACAGCCTCGCGCAGACGCTGTTCGGCCAATACTTGATGGCGTTCGAGACCACCTCGATCCTGCTGCTGGTCGCTGTTATCGGAGCAGTCGCGATTGCGCGCCGTGCGGTTGCCGACCGCCCCGAGGGCGCGGCTCCGACGCAGGGGACACCTACGTGACTGTTTCCTACAGCTGGCTGATGGCGCTCAGCGCCGCAATTTTCGCAATCGGCGTCGCGGGCGTGCTGCTGCGACGTAACATCCTCGTGATGTTCATGTCGATCGAATTGATGTTGAATGCGGTCAATCTCGCATTCGTGACGATGGCGCGCCGGATGGGTTCGATGGACGGCCAGGTGATCGTGTTCTTCGTCATGACGGTCGCCGCGGCAGAGGCGGCGGTCGGGCTGGCGATTATCATTTCGATTTTCCGCAATCGCGAAACCGTCAACGCCGACGAACTCAACCTGATGCGAGGGTGACCGCGCGATGACCGTACACTTCCCGGCCTTGGGCCTCATCCTGCTGTTCCCGGCGCTGGGATTTCTTTTCAATTTGTTTTACGGCGCGCGATGGGGCCGCGGTTGGGTTAATTTCGTCGGCCCCGGCGTCATCTTCGCGTCCTTCGCGATCGTCGTCATCGCATTCATCAGACTCGTGACGCTGCCCGCGGGAACCGTGCTGAGCGTGACGCTATGGCGATGGATCTATGCCGGCCCGTTCCATGCCGACTTCACCCTACAGATTGACGCGCTATCCGCCTTGATGACGCTCATCGTCACCGGCGTCGGCGCGCTCATCCATGTTTACTCGGTCGGCTACATGGCGCATGACGAAGACTTCGCGCGCTACTTCGCGTACCTGAACCTATTCGAGCTGTCGATGCTGATCCTCGTGCTCGCCGACAACCTCGTGCTCATGTTCATGGGCTGGGAAGGCGTCGGATTGTGCTCGTACCTGCTCATCTCGTTCTGGTACACGAATCCGAGCTTTGCGTACGCGGGCCGCAAAGCGTTCATCGTCAATCGGGTCGGGGACGCGGGATTTCTGCTCGGCATGTTCACCATCGTCGCGGCGCTCGGATCGCATGGACTCTGGACGCTTAACTTCGCGATGATCCGTGACAACGCGAGTCTGTTCACCACTCAGACCGCAACCATCGCCGCGATACTCCTGCTGGTCGGCGCGACCGGCAAGTCCGCGCAGATTCCGCTCTATGTATGGCTTCCGGATGCGATGGTGGGTCCGACGCCGGTCAGCGCGCTTATACACGCGGCCACGATGGTGACCGCGGGCGTTTACATGATCGCGCGCATGCACTTCCTGTATATGCTCGCGCCGACCGCGATGGAGGTCGTCGCGACCATCGGCGCCGTCACCGCTATCTATGCGGCATCGATCGCGCTGGTGCAGACCGACATCAAAAAGGTGCTCGCCTACTCGACCATCAGCCAGCTCGGCTACATGTTCCTGGGCGTCGGCGTCGGCGCATTTTCGGCCGGCATCTTTCATGTGATGACGCACGCGTTCTTCAAGGGACTGCTGTTCCTGTGCGCCGGCTCTGTCATCCATGCGCTCGACGGCGAACAGGACATGTACAAGATGGGCGGCTTGCGCAAGAAGCTGCCGATCACCTACGAGACGATGCTGATCGCGACGCTCGCGATCAGCGCGCTGCCGCCGTTCGCGGGATTTTTCTCGAAGGATCTGATCCTCGAGTCGGTCTACAACTCGGGTCATCACGGCTTGTGGGTTATCGGAATCATCACCGCCGCGATGACGTCCTTCTACATGTTCCGGTTGATCTTCCTGACCTTCTTCGGCGACTCGCGCGTCGATTCCGAGAAGGCGGCGCATATCCACGAATCGCCCTCGGTAATGACGACGCCGCTGCTGGTGCTCGCGGCGCTCTCGATCGCGGGCGGATGGGTTGGACTGCCCGAACATGTTCTGTGGGGAAACCGGTTAACTGCGTTCCTGGCGCCGTCGGTCGGCGAGTTCACGCCGATCATGCACGGCAGCACGCTAATGCTGACCGGCGCGTCGCTCGGTCTCGCGATCGTGGGAATCATTCTGGCGTGGTACTTCTACCTCGTCGCGCCCGGCATGCCGTATCTCGTCGCGTATCAGTTGCAATCGGGGTACGACGTGCTGTTCCACAAGTACTACGTCGATGAGCTCTACAACCTGATCGTCACGCGGCCGCTGTTCTGGGTTTCCACCTTCGTGCTCGGAAGAGTCATCGACTCGTTCATCATCGATGGATTGGTCGATGGCGCGGGGCTGACGGTCGAGACCGGAGGCCAACTCTCGCGGCGCATGGAGACCGGCAACGTCCAGCAGTATGCCTTCGTCTACGTGCTCGGCGTGCTCGCGATCGTGGCCTACTACCTCTACCTGGTGATGCATTGATGGGTAGCGGCATCCTCACCTTGCTGGTCTTCACGCCGCTGGTCGGCGCGCTGTTCGTACTGCTGCAGCAGGAGGAACGCTCGATCTGGAATTCCGCGTTCATCTTTTCGCTGCTCCCGCTCGCGATCAGCTTGTACCTCTTTTACGCCTTCGATGCGTCGCAGGCGGGCTATCAATTCACCGAGCAGTACAACTGGATTCCGCAATTCGGAATTTCGTATCACCTCGGCGTGGATGGCATCAGCCTGGTGCTGGTGGCGCTGACGACGATCCTCATCTCACTTTCGCTGCTGTATTCCGGCGGTGGCGATATCGATCATCGCCCGCGCGAGTTCTGTTTCTTCATGCTCGCGCTCGAGACCGGCCTTCTCGGCACGCTGCTCGCCGTCGACCTGTTCCTCTTCTACATGTTCTGGGAGCTGATGCTGTTCCCGATGTATTTCCTGATCGGCATCTGGGGACACGGGCGTCCGATTTATGCCGCGGTCAAGTTCGTGCTCTATACGATGATCGGCTCGTTCCTGATGCTGGCCGCGATCATATACCTGGTGCTGCACGTATCGCGCCCACTCGGGCGCGCTCAGCTTCGATCTGCCGATGCTTTACAACACGCCGATGACCGCGACCGAGGCGCGCTGGATGTTCGCCGCGTTTGCGCTCGCCTTCGCGATCAAGGTTCCGATGTGGCCGGTGCACACCTGGCTGCCCGACGCGCACACCGACGCGCCGACCGCCGGATCGGTCATCCTCGCGGGCGTGATGCTGAAGATGGGGACCTACGGCTTCCTGCGCTTCGCGATTCCGCTGTTCCCCGCGGTCGCGATCGAAGCGACGCCGTTGTTCATGGCGCTCGCGGTGATCGGAATCATCTACGGCGCGCTGGTCGCGATGGTGCAGCCCGACCTGAAACGGCTGATCGCGTACTCGTCCGTCAGCCATCTCGGCTTCGTGATGCTCGGCATCTTCGCGTTCAACCTCGAAGGCATCGACGGCGCGGTCTACCAGATGCTCAACCACGGAATCTCGACCGGCGCGCTGTTCCTGCTGGTCGGCATGATTTATCTGCGCCGTCATACGCGCGAGATCTCCGAGTTCGGCGGGCTCTGGCATAGCGTTCCGATCTACGCCGCGGTGTTCATGTTCGCGATGCTCTCGTCGATCGGACTGCCGGGCCTCAACGGCTTCGTCGGCGAGTTCCTCATCATGCTCGGCAGCTACTTGCAGTCGTGGCAGCGCGGTCGCGTTCGCGGTGACCGGCGTGATCCTCGGCGCGCTCTACATGATGTGGACCTACGAGCGCGTGATGTTCGGGCCGATCACCAAGAAGGTCAACGAGACGATCCGCGATCTCACTTCGCGCGAGATCGCCGACGATGGTGCCGCTGATGGCGCTGATGGTGTTGATGGGTCTCTATCCGCGCTTCATTATTCGCGCGGATGGAGCCGTCGATCGACGTGCTAGTCAGTCGCGTGCGTGCACACCGCGCAGGCGCGCATCGATGCTGAGCATCGCGCGAGCTCATCGCGCGCATCTTCCTTCGCCTTACCTAAAGGGAAGGGGCCAGGGGACAGGTCTGCCGACAGCAATCATGAGACCCATTCAACCTCAACGCGATTGATTTCCGTGGCTCCCGATCCTGCCGCTCATCGCCATCGCGCGTGGGCGCGATGGTGGTACTGCTGGTCGGCGTCCGCGTCGACGACGAGGAGAGCGACGGACTCGGCTGGCTGATCGCGGCATCGATCGCTGATCGCATTCGTGCTGACGCTCGTGATGTCGGGGCAGAACACCTCGGCATTCTGGCGGCGCCTCGCGATCGATGACTTCGCGGTATTCTTTCGAGCTCGTGATTCTCGTTGTCGCCGCGATGATCGTGCTGATGTCGCTCGATTACGTCGCCGACATGGCCTTGGCCGGCGCCGAATACTACTCGCTGATACTGTTCGCGGCGCTCGGCATGATGCTGATGGCGGCGGCAGGCGACCTCATCATCATCTTTCTCGGCCTCGAAACGATGTCGATCGCGGTCTACGCCTGGCCGGCTTCAAGCGCCGCGACCCGCGCTCCAACGAAGCCGCGCATCAAGTACTTCCTGCTCGGCGCGTTTTCCACCGGCTTTCTGCTCTACGGCATCGCGCTGATTTACGGCGCCACCGGCACCATCAAGCTCGACCCGATTCGCGCAGCGCTCGCGCCGGCATCGGCCTCGACAGTCCGCTGCTGCTGCTCGGCGTCGGCATGATGCTGATCGGCTTCGGCTTCAAGATCGCGGCTGTGCCGTTTCACATGTGGACGCCCGACGCCTACGAGGGCGCGCCGACTCCCGTCACCGGCCTACATGGCGAGTGGGAGTGAAGCTCGCCGCCTTCGCGGGATTCCTGCGCGTCTTCCCTCTTCATCTGGCGCCGATCAGCGCCGACTGGTCATGGGTGCTGTGGGTCATCGCGGCGCTCACGATGACGGTCGGCAACATCGTCGCGCTGGTGCAGGACCAACATCAAACGGATGCTCGCGTACTCGGCGATCGCGCACGCCGGATACATGCTGGTCGGCATGGCGGCGGTGGTCGCCGCAGGCGGGCGCCGCGATGTCTTTACTACCTGCTCGGATACGTCGTTCACGAATCTCGGCGCATTCGCCGTCGTCATCGCCCTCGAGCGCCGCGGCGATATCGAATGACCTGATCAGCGATTATCCGCGGCCTGGCGCAGCGCGCAACCGGCGCTGGCCGCCGCGATGACGATCTTCCTGCTCTCGCTTACCGGCGTGCCGCCGTTGGTCGGCTTCGTCGGCAAGTTCTATATCTTCTCGGCCGCGCTGCAGGGCGGCCTCGTGTGGCTGGTCGTGATCGCCGTGCTGAACAGCGTGATGGCCGCCTACTATTACATCTACATCATCGTCGCGATGTACATGCAGGAGGGGGGGATCGCGGTGCGTAGCATGACGCTGCGGCCGGGATTGGTGGCGACGATCGCGATCGCGCTCATCGCGACGATTTTGATTGGCGTGTACCCTTCCCCGTACATGAATGCCGCCACGACCGCGTTCAATTCCGCGTTAGGCCTCGGGCCGATCCACGCAGCATCCCTGCTGCCGTAATCGACACTCTGTCGATAGTGCCATTCTCGATCGGCTGCTAAGTCCTTGATTTCATTAGTAAATCGCGAAATGGGTTGGTTTTTGCGATTTACGGATAACCTTCCGGTGGGTTCGTTTTAGCTAAATCCGCGTGATCAATCGTCACCGCTTGCTATGCGCACTGTCCGCGCAGTTTTCAGATCTCAACCAAGGAAAACCCTTTATTTAGCTACATTTAATGGGTTTGTTTTTGCATATTTGCATCTTCATTAAACATCACTTCCAAAACGAATGATGGCGCCTCCCGCTGAGGCGCCACATCCCGATGTTAGCACAGTTCGTCCACCGGCAAACCGTCGCCGTGGTGGTGGAATACGGCGAGGCTCATCGCTAGCCTAGCGCTCCATGAAATGGCCGAAGGGGTTTGAGCCGGAAAATTCTCGCGTCTATGCGCGCAACGAAATCACCATCGCGGCGCCGCCTGAGCGCGTGTGGCGATGGCTCATCCGCGCCGCCAACTGGCCATCATGGTACAGCAACAGCGCGAACGTCCGCTTCCAGAATGCGCCGGGACCCGACCTCGCGCTCGGCACCAACTTCATCTGGAAAACCTTCGGCGCGACGGTGAACAGCACGGTGCTCGTGTTCGAAGCGCCGCATGAACTCGGATGGGACGGCAAAGGCATGCTGCCGGTCTATCACGGATGGATGCTGGAGCCGTCGGGCGCCGGATGCCACGTCATCACAGAGGAATGCCAGAACGGCATCCTCGGCGCGCTCGGGTCATGGTATCTACGCCTGATGCTGCTGAAGGGGCATCAGCTCTGGTTGGAAAGCCTTAAGCGCGTCGCGGAGGGCGGGAACGTCAGCTAGTTCTCAGATACAGACTAAAGTCTCGCTACGGAGCAAGCCTCTTGAAGGCACTAGTAAACTTGGCTGACCACATTCGGCGGCCCGCATCATGTAAGGGAATAGGGTGCGACCCGTTTTTTCAAAGTGGCGCGCGCGATTGGCTGTCGCCCTCTAACGTATTGAGAAACTCGTCGGTCGCACCGAACCGTCAACCGAACCCTTACTAGCTCAGGCAGTGGAGAGGCCGAAAGCGAAATGTTACGCTCAAAACATGAAGGACAAGCCCAAGTTATCGTTACATGGCGAAGTGGCGTTCAAGCGATCGCGGAAGTTCGGTCGCATCATAGTGGCCGTGCGCAAGGATTCCCTTGCTCTTCCCGATTCAGCGGCAAAAACCACAAGAGCGCGGGGCCAAAAGCGACGCCATTTCGCACAAGTTGTGAACAGGATTTGCGCAATTTGGGCCTTCCAGACTAGAGTTTGCGCGTAATGAGATTGGGCCTTTTCACCGCTGATCAGGCGTGTAGCCTCTGCGGCATCTCTCCACGACAGCTCGCGTATTGGGATAGAACCGGCTTCTTTAAGCCGCGCCTGGCCGAAGGCGAACGTCGCCCATTTAATCGAATATATTCTTTTCGCGATATTGTGGGTCTTCGAACGATCGGAAGGCTCCGAAATCGCTACAATGTTCCGCTTTCCGACCTGCGCCATATCGCAGAAGAACTGAAAAAGACGCCTGACGCGGATTGGTCCAAATTAGTTTTTTTTGAAGACCCGACCGCACCAATAGCAAAACGAGGAAAACGCACTTCGCGAAAACCCGAGCGAGGCCGCGTGTATTTTCAACATCCGGCAAGTGGGGAAATATTCGCGACCAGCCCGCTTAATCAAAAGCCGCTATTTGAGATGCGCGAAGTCATTGAAAAGGTTGAGCGCGGGCTGAGGCAATTGAATCGTCGCAGACCAAAACAAATCGGGAAAATTGAGCAGAACCGTTACGTGGTTCGCAACGAGCCGGTAATCGCTGGCACAAGAATTCCTGCGCGTGCCATCTATAATTTGCACCGCGCGGGATATTCAACAGAAAAGATCATCGAGGAATATCCTCGCCTCAAGCCCGAAGACGTTGATGCGGCACTCAAACAGGCAGAATTGAGGGTCGCCATTTAGTCTCGGGCGCGCACTTGCGCGATGGACCTTCTCATCGATGAATGCGTTCCTGCATCGGTAGCAAAGGTCTTCGCAGATCGCGGCCACAACCTGGTATACGTCGCAAGGGAGTTGGGTCAAAAGACCCTGACGTTCTTGGTCGCGGAAACAGCCGATCAAAACAGCCTGATTTTGATCACGTGGAACGTTCGGGACTTTAAGCGACTAGGGCTCCGACGAAGACCGCCGGATAATCAGCAGAGATTTAGAAGGGCGGGTATGATTTCCTTTACCTGCGACGAAGACCGTGGGGCCGAACGCGCCACGCAATTAATCGAATCAATCGAGTTTGAGTTCTCGCAGACACAGCGACGAGCGGACAAGCGCCTTTTCATAGAAATACGTCTTGATCAATTTATCATCCACTATTGATGAAACCGACCTTGTCATGTCGTAGCCACCTTTAGCAGGCTTGATCAGTGAAGTATGTCATTGCCGTCCGAGTGCGGGTAGCACAGATTTCATTCTCTGAGGTTACTGAGGGAACACCTCGAACGCGCCGGTGTTCGCCGTCAGGATGCCGAAATTTTGCAACATCCGGCCGACGATCATGATGGGTGCCGCGTACCAGTACTTCGATTGCACCAGTCCCATCACATGATCGCGCAGCGATGTGTCCGTGATCTCGCGCACATTGGCGATGAAGTTCTCGCCGCCCGCTTTTATGACGACATTAGGCTTCGCCATCACGTTGCGCACCCAGTTGCGGCTCTTGTTCGCGGTGCCGAGGAACATCCTTTCTCCCTCGATTACGAACCAGATCACGACATCGTAGGGCTTGCCCGACTTCCGCCCATAGTGAGTCAGTACGATCGTCTGAAGCGATTTGATTTTCGCGAGTCGCTGCGCCGTCGATGGATCCATGATTTGCGCTCCCAGCCTGGTTCGTAACAGGGGCCGCTGCGGCCCGCATCTGGTTCCTGCTTTGTGTCTCCGTGCCTCTGTGGTTTGGCTGGTTCCGCTTCCTTTCCGCTACTGGGTGACCGATTGCATCACGCGGCCGCTCTGCGCATCGACGATGTCGACTTCGATCGGCGCGGTGACATGATGCGCGGTCTTGGCCGAATCGATTCCCGCCTTCAAATCACCGAGGAACTTGTCTTTCGCAAATGGCGGCATCTGATCCATCGGGAAATGATCCATCATCACCGTCGCTTTATGGTTCTCCGGCCAGTTGACCGCGCTGACCTTCGGCCCCGCGAACGGGATGTTGCGAATCATATCTTCGAAAGCCGAATGAAACGTGCCGGCCGGCTTCGAGGCTGTATCGCCGGTCGCCGATGCGACCTTCGCCGCGGGCAGCGTTGCGGCTACCTTGCTGGCCTGGTCGGCCGACATTCCGGTGTACTTGGTAAATGCCTGCTTCGCCTGGTTTTTCCGATCGTCATCGGGCGCGAGCGAGATCGCCTTGGTGAATGCGATCGCCGAGTCGCCCTTGTCGCCTTGCTCGCCGTATGCGACGCCGAGGTTGTAATAGGGCTGGTAGAGGTCCGGCTTTATTGCGATCGCCTTTTTGTATTGCACGATCGCCTGGTCGGCATTGTTGGTATAGAGGTACATCGTGCCGAGGTCGGTGATGACTTCCGGGTCCTTCGGGTTGTGTTTGAGGTAATGCTCGTACGCCGCCGCGGCTTCATCATAGTGCTGCTGGTCATAATCGATGTCGCCGATACCACGCAGCGCGTCGGAGTTTTCCGGATCGAGCTTCAGCACGTGCGCATACGCCTCAGAGGCCTTCTGATAGTAGGAATTGTCGAACAACGCGGCGCGCATCGTGACGGTGCCGAGTTTCACCCACGCATCGATATCTTTGGGGTGATCGTTCGCCTGTTTCTCCACCTTATCGATGAAGGTGCGCGCCTCGGTGGGCAACTCAACCTTCGGATGTCCGGGCGGCAGTTGCGCATCGCCCTGCGTGGACCCTCCGGTCGATGCCGTCTGATCCGGCGGAGCTCCCTGATCTGACTGGTCCGGCGGTTGCGCCGCAGCGATTGGCCGCTGCGATTCCGCGACTGGACGCAGGTATAGATACGCGGCCGCGCCAATTCCGAGAATCGTGATCGACAGGAACACGACGATGAACGCGGTGGTGAGCTGGACGCCGGTGGTCGACGGAGGCTTCGGCGGCGTTTCCTTCTTCGCGCCGGCCGATACCGCCGAAGACCCACCGGTAGCAGCGCCATCGGTTACGGCCTTACCGCATTCGACGCAGAATTTCGCGCCGGCCATCAAAGGCGCGCCGCAGTGCGGACAAAATCGCATAGGAGATTCCTACATACGCATGGCAGGATAGGCAACACGCCACGAGACTCAGCGGAAATATTGTTGCGTCGCTTCGGGAAGAGGCCCGAAGGGGGCGCGAAGCGCCGCGCCGCAGGCGCCCCGAGGCGGAGCGCAGCGGAGTCGAGGGAACGTTACCCGATATCGCGATACCTATTGTATAGTTCAGCGGCCGCCTCCTGCGGACATAAAGAGGATCAATCATGCAGCTATACGATTCATTCGGACCCAATCCGCGCGCGATGCGCATGTTCCTGGCTGAGAAGGGAATCGACATCCCGCGCAAAGACGTTGACCTGATGAAGGGTGAGAATCGCCGTCCTCCGTATACCGATCGTAATCCCGGCGGGCAGCTCCCAGCGCTCGAACTCGACAACGGCAAGTGTATCGGCGAGACGGTCGCGATTTGGGAATATCTCGAAGAGAAGCATCCCAATCCGCCGCTGATCGGCAGCAACGCCGAGGATCGCGCCGAGGCGCGTATGTGGCAGCGCCGCATCGAGCAGCGCATCACAGAGAATCTCTACAACGGTTTCCGCTTCGCCGAAGGTCAGCAGCTTTTCAACGGCCGGATGCGCCTGATTCCGGAAGCGGCGACCGGACTGAAGGCGACGGTGCAGGACAACCTCAAGTGGCTCGACGGCCTGCTCGAGGGCAAGGATTACATCGCGGGGAATCGCTTCACGATGGCCGATATCATCCTGTTTGCGGCGCTCGATTTTGGATCCGGCATCGGACAAAAAATCGATCCGTCGTTGAAGAATGTGAACGCATGGTTCAAGCGCGTCGACGGGCGTCCGAGTGCGCAGAAGAGCCTGCATCCTGCGGCTGGCCAATTGAAAATGAAGGGCTGAGCGATGCCTGCGAGTATCGAAGAGATAACTGCGCAAGCGACCAAGATGGTGCGCGCGAAAACCGGCGACCCCGGCTCGCGCATCCTCGAGGTGTCGCCGCTGCCCGGACACGCCGGCTTCGGCTACAGCTTCATGCTCGAACGTACGACCTCAGGAGGTCCGTCGGGCAAGCTGGTGCTGCGTGTCGCGCCCGAGGGCGTGCGCATCGCGGGGCCGGCTGACGTTGTGCGGCAGGCCCGCATCATGAAGTCGCTCGCGGATACCGACGTGCCGGTGCCGCCGATCCTTTGGTACGGCGACGAGCCGGAGTTCTTCGGGCGTCCATATTTCGTCGACGGCTTCGTCGATGGCTTCAAACTGGCCGATGTCACGTTGCCTCGCGATGAAGCGCGCGCGTACGCACGCACGGGAATCGAGACGCTCGCCGCGCTGCATCGCGTGCCATGGGCGCCGCGCCGTGACGCGTGGGGCAGCATCACCGAGCTGAGCGAGGAAATGAAGCGCCTCGATCATCTGCTCGATCGCGACACGCTCGATCCGAAGGTCGTCGCGCGCGGGCCCGAGCTGCGCGAGAAGCTGCGCTCCTCGCTGCCGAAGAGCCCTCGCGTCGGTATCGTGCACGGCGACTTCCAGTTCTCCAACGTGCTGTTCAAGGATCATAGGACAGCCGCGGTGATCGATTGGGAAATCTCGATGCTCGGGCCGACGCTGCTCGACCTCGGATGGGTGAGTTTTTTCGCGGATCGAGCCAGCTTCGTTGACGCGGGTACGGTCAACACGGCGACCCCGCTGAGTCCGGATGAAATCGTCGAAATCTATTCGAAGAGCGCGGGCGTGCCGATATCGATGGACGAGGTGCGATGGTTCCGCGCATTCGCGGGCTATCGCTTCGGCGTCATCACCTGTTTCAACGTGATGCTGCATCGGCGCGGCAAGCGCCACGATCCGCATTGGGAAGATATCGCGTTGTCGGCGCCTACGATGTTCTCGCATGGACTTGAACTGCTGGCGATGTAGCTTTTTGTTACTGTGGGGAGGGTTGTCATGGCTGCTGCACCAAAACTGAACGTCCAGGACGTGGCTAGCGAAGAACATCCGGCGATCAACTCGATCCTTGGTGCGAATCCATTCATCGACCTCCAGCCCAAGCAGCTCTTCGGGATGGTGGCCGAGCTGGGACGGTTCCTCACCTCGCGCCCCGATTCCGTGATGTCGCGGATGGGCCAGCTCGCGATCGATCTGGTGCAGATTACGCTGGGGAATTCGGAAATCGCGCCCGCCGCGAGCGACAAGCGTTTCGCCGATCCGGCGTTCGCGAAAAATCCAGTCTACAAACGCCTCATGCAGACCTACCTCGCGTGGCGCAGCTCGCTGCTGGACCTCGTGCAGGAGGACCAGAGCATCGACTGGAAGGATGCCGAGCAGCTTCGCTTCGCCACGATGCTGATCACCGAGGCGCTCGCACCGACCAACGCGCTGCTCGGAAATCCTGCCGCCCTCAAGCATGCGTTCGACAGCGCCGGCTTCAGTCTGGTGCGTGGGATGCGCAACTTCCTCGGCGACGCCATCAACAACGGCGCGATGCCGTCGCAGGTCGACAGGCGTCCGTTCGAGGTTGGCAAGAATCTCGGCATCACGCCGGGCGCGGTGATCTATCGCGGCGAGCTATGCGAGGTGATCCAGTATGAACCTCGCGCGCAGAAAGTTTTCGCGCGTCCGCTGCTGATGATTCCGCCGCAGATCAACAAATTTTACATCATGGACCTTGCGCCCAAGCGCAGCTTCGTCGAGTATGCGCTCGATCACGGCGTCCAGGTCTTCACGATTAGCTGGCGCAACCCGTCGGCGGCGATGCGCGAGAAGAGCCTCGATGACTATGTCGAGGCGGTGCAGAAAGCGATCGCTGTCGCGTGCGAGGTCAGCGGCAGTCCCGATTGCAACGTGCTGGGAATTTGCGCCGGAGGCATCACTACCTCGCTGACGCTCGGCCATCTCGCCGCCATCGGAGACAAGCGCGTCAATGCCGGCACGCTGCTGGTTACGATGCTCGATACGTCGCTGCCCTCGATGACCGGGATGTTTGCGACGGAGGAAATCGTAGCCGACGCCATCGAGCGCTCGCGCAAAAAGGGCGTCCTCGCCGGCGAGGATATGGCGCGCGTGTTCGCATGGCTTCGCCCCAACGATCTGGTGTGGAACTACTGGGTCAACAATTATCTGATGGGAGAGCAGCCGCCCGCATTCGACATCCTCTATTGGAATGGCGATTCGACCAATCTTCCCGCGAAGCTGCACGAAGGATTCTTGAAACTGTTCCTGAGCAATCCGCTCGCGAAGCCCGGCGCGATCGATATTCTCGGCACGGCGATCGATCTTCGGAAGATCAAGTTCGACATGTACCTGCTGGCGGGCCAGACGGACCACATCTGCACCTGGCAGTCATGTTATCGCGCGACGCAACTTTTTGGCGGAAAAATCGACTTCGTGCTCAATTCGAGCGGACACGTGCAGAGCCTCGTGAATCCGCCCGGCAACCTGAAGTCGCACTACCTCACCAATTCGCGCCTGCCCGATGATTCCGACACCTGGCTGCGCGGAGCGACCGACAATCGCGGCTCATGGTGGGATCACTGGCTCAAATGGCTCGGCTCGCGTTCCGGCGAAGAGCGTCCCGCGCCGACGAAGCTGGGCAGTTCTTCATATGCGCCGATCGATCCTGCGCCCGGCTCCTACGTGCACGAGCACCATTGATCTCTATTCGTTGGCCAGCATCCGATCGATTGCGCGGCGCGCGTGGATGCGGGCCGCGTCGCCATGAATCTCCACCAGCGGGCCGTCCGGAAGTTCCGCCAATCGCTGCGCCTGCGCTTCGAGGATCGCTTTATCCTGCTCGAAGGTCCGCGCGATCTCATCGAAGAGCTGCGTCGTCGCGCGAGGATCATCCTGGTTGTAGCCATTCGCCGAAGACCAGAAGTAGTAACTGGTTCTTTCCGTCTCCGGCGTGATGCCGTGGAAGAGCCGGAACGAGAAGCAGTTCTCGCGTGGACTACTATACTGCCAGTCGCGCAGCGCGCCGGTTCCCGCATCGATAGCGCCGTTCCACTGCAGCACCGCGTTGGGCGCGACGAATTCGACCTCCTGCCAGCGATCGACTTTCCCCTTGAAGCCGACGGTCTTGACGTATGTAGGTGGCGGCGTCGAGTCGAGCATCCAGCGCTCGAACCTCACGCCGTCGGGCGTCCGCACGGTGCGCATCTTCGCTTCGACGTGGGTATTGGCGTCGCCGCCGACGTTGCCCTTGTGGACATAGCCGAGGTGCGAAAGGTCCATCAGGTTATCGAGGACGAGCAGGTAGTCGCTGCGCAGATGCATCATGGTGTGCTGATGCGGCCAATTGCGCGAATCGTTGTGGTAGGGATAGCGGATGATTTGAGCGCGGTCGGCCTTTTCCGGATCGCCCATCCAAACCCATACCAAGGCGTCGCGCTCGACCGCCGGGTAGGCGCGGACCTGCGCGCCCGGCGGCACCTTGTGATCGCCGGGAACCAACACGCATTTGCCGGAAGTATCGAAAACCAGGCCATGATATCCGCACTGGATTCCGCGCTCGACCACCTCGCCGCGAGAGAGCGGAGCGCCGCGATGACAACATCGATCCTGCAGCGCGGTCACTGCTCCTGCGGTATCGCGGAACAGCACGACCGGCTCGCCGAGAATCCGCCTGGCCAAAGGACTTGTGGCGACTTCATCGGACCACGCGGCGATATACCATGCATTGCGGACAAACATAGCGCTCTCGCTGGACATCAGATGACCTAATGGCGGCCTTTTGTCCAGTCAAGCCTACCCCTACAAATTGGCGCAAAAAGCGACTAAACTATTGATTCGCGGATGCTTTGGATTCAGGATTGAAGAGCGAACCGAAAGAGGGGAGTGCAGCCATGCTCGATAGCAACGAGAACAACGGGGCCCATCACGATAACGGTATCAATGCCGCCGGCGTCGAGGCCAAAAAGCCGCGCAAGAAACGCGTGTTGACCAAGGATCTGAGCGCGCGGATTGCCGAACTCGAGAAGAAACTCGAGGGCGCTGAAGGGTCCGGTATTGAGCAGAAACTTGCCGAGATGACGGACCAAATCGCGAAGCTGGATGAGCGCGTCTCCAAGATCGCGCATGCCGTCGCGCAGTTCAATCTGACGCGCCCCGGCGCTCTGGCCTAGCAGGCGGTTCAAGATTTCACCGCCTGCTTCCCTCACTGTAATCTCCCCCAAAGGGGAGAACTGAAGGAGGGCAGCCAACTTTTCTAGCGCGCGGCGAGCACCTGCGCGAGGTGGCGGGTTTCGACCTTGTCGCCCGCGCGATGCAGTCCGCCGCCAATCTGCATCAGGCATCCGCAATCGTTCGAGACGACGACCTCGGCGCTGCTTTCGCGGATGCGCGTGATTTTGTCTTCCAGCATCGAGCCTGAAATGTGCGGGAACTTGACCGAGAACAACCCGCCGAAGCCGCAACATTCCTCGCGATCGCGAAGCTCGACGACGCGGATGCCGTTGACTGCCGAGAGCAACGCGCGTGGCTGTTCGCGCACGCCTAGCTCGCGCATCAGATGGCACGACGGATGGTACGCCACCGTGCGTTCGAACCGCGCGCCGACGTACTTCACCTTCAGCACATCGACGAGGAACTGCGAGAATTCGAACACCCACGGACGGATAGCATCGGCTTTGGCGAGCAACTCCGGATCGTCGGCCAGCAGATCGCGATAGAAGATTTTGATCATGCTGGTGCATGAGCCGGACGGGATGACGATGAGCGTGCCGGGCTCGCATGCTTCGAGGAACTTGCGCGCGAGTTCTTTCGCCTCGGCGCGGAAGCCTTCGTTGAACGCGGGCTGACCGCAGCAGAACACACGCGGCATCGTGCGGACCTTCACGCGCAGCCGCTCGATCACAGTCGTCGCGGCGTCGCGCGCCTCGGGAAAAAATTGCTCCGCGAGGCAGGTCGGGAACAGCACCACTTCATTCATGGTCCGGCCAGATTATCGCGCCGTAGAGCATTTTGGGACCGTGCACGCCCATCACGATGCGCTTCTCGATATCGGCAGTGCGGCTCGGACCGGTGATGAACGACACGCGATTGGCCGCGATCGCATCGGCGCCGAACGCCGCGATAGCGGCCGCGAGGTTGGGCATCACGCGATCGATATTCACGATGATGACGCTGATCGGCGGCAGCAGCGTAAGCGAACTCGGGCGCGCCTCGGCAGTCATCACGGCGAAGGTCCCCGTCGATGCGATCGCGTAGTGCGCCTCCGCGATGCCGATGTCGCAATTGGCGAAATTCTCGATCATCGCCGCGCGAATTTTCTCCTGGCCCTTGTCGATACCGCGCGGTTTGGTCAGCGTGCACCCCGCGCCTTCCAGCGCCGCGCTGAATAGCGACATCTTGGTGACGACGCCCTCGCCAATCGCGACACTTTTCGCGGCCTGATCGCGCGCGAGCGTCGCGACGCTCGCGGCAGCTTGCGCGGCAGTCATGTTCCCGATAAAACGCCCGCTCACTTCCTCCAGTTCGCGTGCGAATGCTGACGCGAGTTCGGCGCGATGCGCGACGGTTGCCACCGGCACGCGCGCTGGCGCGGTATGATTCTCATGCGCCGCCGGAGCCTGCGGTTTCTCCAGCGCGCCCTTGAGGCGCGCGAGCAGTTTGTGAAATTCCGCCACGACCGTCGTCCACTAGGCCGCAGTGTCTGAAGATGTGCGAGAACGATGTGGGTGCGGACGCGGGAAGTCGCGAATTTTCGTCCACGCGTTGAACGGCGGCGGCATCCATCTTATCCATCCGTCGTGCGAAAGCGGCCGCAGCACCCACGATCCCACTTTCGCCAATGCGCGAATCATTCGCGGATGCCGCGCCATCGATGCGAAGCGTCGCACACCCCAGCGCGCGCGCCGAGCTGCTCGCGGCCACTTCAGGTTGCTCTGCCCCTCGGTCCCCTTCCATCGCAGATGAAGCAGGATGCGCGGAATATCGATCCGCACGGGACAGATGTCGCGACACGCGCCGCACAGCGTCGACGCGAACGGAAGATGTCCTGCCGCGCTTCCGAACAGGTTCGGACTGATGATCGATCCAATCGGGCCGGGATAGGTCGAGTTGTACGCGTGTCCGCCAATTCGCCGATAAATCGGGCATACGTTGAGGCACGCGCCGCATCGAATGCAGTAGAGCGCTTCGCGCATTACCGGGTCGGCGAGCATCGCGCTGCGCCCGTTGTCGAGGATGACCACGTGCACTTCGCGCGGGCCGTCGATTTCGCCTTTGCGTCGCGGCCCATTGATAAAGTTGGTGTAGGTGGTCAGCTTCTGGCCGGTCGCCGTGCGCGCGAGGATTTCGAGGAAGTGGCTCACGTCTTCGAGCTTCGGAATCACCTTCTCGATTCCCATCACGCCGATGAAAATTTCCGGAAGCGTGCTCGACAGCCGCCCGTTGCCCTCGTTCTCGATCACCACCAGCGTGCCGGTTTCCGCGATTGCAAAGTTGACGCCGGTGATGCCCATCTCGGCGGCGAGAAAAATCGATCGAAGCTTGGTGCGCGCCTGCGCCGTCAGCTCCTCCGGCTCGGCGGTGTACGGCGTATGGAGCTTATCCGCGAACAACTGGCCGATATCTTCCTTCGATAGATGAATCGCCGGCGTGATGATGTGCGAGGGCGGCTCGTGGCGAAGCTGCACGATATATTCGCCGAGGTCGGTTTCCGTCACCTCGATGCCGGTGCGCATCAGCTCATTATTGAGCCCGATTTCCTCGGTGGTCATCGATTTGCCTTTGACCACCCGCTTCACGTTGTTCTTCTTTGCTACTTCAAGAATATATTCGCGCGCCTGTTCCGCATCGGCCGCGAAAAACACGATGCATCCGTTGGCTTCGAGCTTGGCCTTGAGCGCGATCAGGTACTCATCGAGATGTTCGATGGTGTCCTGCTTGATGCGGCGCGCTTCGTCGCGCTCAGCCTCGAATGGAGGAAACTCCGCGCGCATCTCGGCGACGTGTTCGAGATGCCGTCCGCTCGCATTTTCGAGCTTGCGGCGCAGTTCGAGGTCCGCGACGCCGGCACGGCTCGCCTCGAAGAAGTCGGCTTTGTTAGAAACTTCCGCCACTGTGAATACGAATCAATTGATGCGATCGACTTGTCGCGCCAGCCGCAGCACCGCCTCGCGCGCGGTCTCCGAGGCGGTATGCTCGGGCGCCTGCGAGAGAAAACTCTGGAAGTCGTCGAGCGCGGCTTTGAAGCATTCGAGGCTCTCATACAGCGCGCCACGCTCCATCAGCTCTTCGAGCGAGCGCGGGTCGAGCAGCAAAATGCGATCGAGTGCAGCCAGCGCGCGCGTCGAGTCGGAACTCTTCAGGTAGCCGGCTTTGAGGTTGCGCAGCATCCGCACCAGAATGTGCCGGGTGCCGAGCGGCTTCAGATGCGCCGGCGAAACCTCGACCGGCTGCCCGTAGACCTGGGTAAGGCGCGCGCGAATTTCCTCCAGCGTCAGGATCGCGCCATCGTAAAACGGATCGATGATGAGTTCGCCGCGCTCGTCGACCGCTTTGACCAGAAAATGGGTCGGGAAGCCGACACCGTAGAGATTCAGTCCGAGCCGCCTGCCGACTTCGAGATAGATGATCGAAAGCGTGATGGGGATGCCGCGGCGGCGATCGAGGACTTCATTCAAAAACGAATTGCGCGGGTCGGCGTACTCCTCGCGATTGCCCTCGAAACCCTTCTGCTCGAACAGGAAATGCGACAGGAGCTGAATCTTCTCGATGGTGTCGTTGCCCATCTTGACGACTATCTCGGCCTCGCGCGAGAGCGCGGCGAGCTTGTCGAGATATTTGTCGAGGTCCAAGTCGCGATACTCCTCCTGAGCGATGAGCAGCGCGCCACGCGCGAGCGGAATCGGTTCGCGCGCGGCCAGCGTCGCAAAATCGCGACGGATGTCATTGATATCGGGCATCGCCATCAGTGTTCATTTCTGGCACGCGTTTGACAAGTGCATTGGGCGAGAAGTTGCACGCCGACATCGCTTCCATTTCGGGAACCGGCCGTGATTGTCCTTCGCGAAAGCGAGGAAGTATCCTATACAGAGATCAGCCGCGCCGGCTGTGGGCAAAGCCGTATGAATTGCGACGAAGCCAGAGACCTGCTTGACGCGTGGTACGATGGCGAACTCGATGCGCCGCGCAGTGCCGCGCTCGAGCATCATCTGGACGAGTGCGCCGGATGTACCGCGCTGTCGGGTGCGCGCTCCGCGCTCAGCGAAGTGCTGGTAGAAAGCGCGTCGCGTTCGCGCGCGCCGGCCACCTTGCGCGGCAAGATCGAAGCGCAGGTGCTGCGTCCGCCGAACATCCCGCTGCCGCGGATGATGCCGTGGCGGGGTCTCGCGATTGCGGCCTCGCTCGCGCTGTTTGTCATGATCGGATGGAGCGCATGGATTCTGCAAAGCCGCGCGCCGTCGCCGGAGCTCGAACATGAAATCGTGTCCGATCACATCCGCTCGCTGATGGCGAATCATCTCTCGGATGTGGCCTCACACGATCGCCTTACGATCGGGCCATGGTTCACGGGGAAGCTCGATTACTCGCCGCCGGTGGACAACGTCGCCAGCGACGGCTTCAAGCTTGTCGGCGGGCGACTCGACTATGCGGGCGGCAAGCCCGTCGCGGCTGTCGTGTACCAACGCCACGCGCACATCATCAATGTCTTCGAATGGCCGACCCGCGAAGGTGACGATGCGCTGCCGCAGCCGCGTTGGAGCGACGACCACGGCTACCATCTCGCGAACTGGTCGCATTCGGGAATGACGTATTGGGCGATTTCCGACGTCGATCCGCTCGAGCTGACAAAACTTACGAACCTGCTCGGCGCGCAGTAGGCGCTACGACGCGCGCGACAGCACGACGTTATCGATCAGGCGCGTCTTCCCGACCCGGGCCGCGATCGCGAGCAGCACGGGAGCCTCGATCGAAGTCGCAGGCTCTAGCGTTTCCGCATCGACGACTTCAACGTATTCGACTGCGATTCCGGGGCGGTTGGGGATATTCGTTGCCGCCTGGACCAGATCGTGCGCAGCGCGCGCGCAGGCAAAATTTTTGCGTGCCGCTCCTATCGCGCGGCTCAGCGCGAGCGCATCGCCATGCTGCTAAGGCGTCAGGTACGCGTTGCGCGATGACATCGCGAGGTTGTCCGGCTCCCGCACGATCGGCATCGGCACGATCTCGATATCGAAATTCAAATCGGTCACCATCCGTTGAATCGCGCGCAGCTGCTGGAAGTCCTTCTCACCAAAAAGTGCGAGATGCGGTTTCACGATGTTAAACAGCTTCGCGACCACCGTGGTCACACCGCGAGCGTTACCCTCGCGTTGCCCCTTCATCGCGGCGAGATCGGTGGTGCGAACTTTCTTTTGCTGATCCAATTTCCTGCTCCCTGAAAAAAATCCGGACCGCCAAGGAAACCGGCGACCCCGAAAGTGGGAGCACACTCTTGCCGAGCAACGGGCAGAGGACGAAGGCGAGAGCGCTCAAGTCTCCGGGTCCGGGTCCAAATAACGGATCCAGGCGCGAGCCCAAGCAATTTTGTGCGCGCGGTCCAGCGCGCGATACCTCTTCTTATCGATCAGTTGTCGCGCACCAAAGCGCTGCCCTGACTTAGTGCGATCTTCCCGGTGCAGATCGCCTCGAGGTTGTGTACATCCGCGCGGCCGAAAACACTGCGAGCGGTGTTCCGGCTGTCGCAACCCGCGAGCACTAAGGCGATTCCCAGGCCGAGAAGAATTTTCGGCCGCATGATGTCTCCCCTCACCGCATCCGCGCGTATGCGATAACATCGGCGCCACTGCCGCCGATCAGCAGCGAGCCCGCGCCTGGTTCGCATCGCACCGCGCTGATGCTGCTGGTGTCGGTGCACACGACGACATTGGTATCGCCGCTGAAGCAGGCGTCTTTGACGATCGCGCTGCCCTGGCTCAGCGGCACGCGGCCGGCGCATACGATCGAGGTATGCAGGTTGACGTTCGCGCCGCCGAAGATACCGACCGCATTAATCGAATCGTTCGGTGTTTTCATGTCTCCGGGAAGATTTACCTTCACTTCATTCGGTGTCATCCGGCACGCCGCCAGGGTAAGACCGGCCAGCGCGAACGTCGCAATCGCTATGCGCCTGTTGCTCTGCATCGATCAGTTCCCTACGTGAGGCGTGCCGTTCGCGCCGTTATGCGAGAACACGTCCATCGGCACCAGGCCGCGGCGACGGCGCTTGATGTCATCGAGTTCGGTCTGCGCCTTCGCCTCTGCGTTGCGACGGCGAATCTCGCCCAGCTTCTCCTCAACCTCAGCGCTATGCAGCTCGCGACCGACGCCCGCCTGCGCGAGCACCTGCTGGATCGATTCGCGAACTTCCTCGAGCGAGCGCACGTCCTCGTCGGTGGAGAGACTTTCGAGCGCCTGCTGGATGCGCACGCGCGCCTGTGCGTTGCGAAGCCGCGCCATCATGCGGACCTTCTCGACCTTCAGCTTTTCGATTTCGTCCTTGAACGCGATGAGGTTTTTCTTCGCGTCCTCGGCCTCAGTCGTAAGCTGCGTCAGCTCTTCCTTCAGGCGCTCGGTCTCGGCTTCCAGCTCATGCTTGCGGCGTAGCAGGATGAGTGCGCACTGGTCCTCGTTCATGTCGGCCGCCTGCACCGATTGTTCCGCGACTTCGACCAGCTCGGTGGTTTTGCGCTTGAGGTCGCGCTCCAGCTTGCTGCGCATATAGATGACGCCGGCCGCCGCGGCCTTCAGTTGCTGATAGCGGCGCACGCGGTCCGCGATCGCGGATTCGTAAACTGCCTCGGGGTCGCGCGACTCGCGGGTTTTGACCCATCGCCGCAACTTGCCGCCGAACAGACTAAGAATTCTTTCGATAAACATTTTACTTCTCCTTTTACAGCCAGCGCCGCACGCGCGTCTGGTAGTCCGTGTATTGCGCGCCGAACAGGCGTTCCATGTTTTGTTCCTCGAGCGGAATGACCATCCGATCGATGATGACGACGAAAGCGATCGGCGCGAGCAGCATCGCGATCGAGCCGAAGAACACTGCAAATCCGAAGAGGATCAGCGTCACACCGAGATACATCGGATTGCGGGTGAACGTGTACGGCATCTCGGCTACGAGCGCGGTCGCTTCGCCCTTGGGATTTTTGGTAGTGCCGCGCGCCTGGAACAGCGCGGCCGCATAAAAGCTCAGTCCGGTTCCTCCCGAGACGATCAGGAGGCCGAGAACGTGATGCGCAAAGACCTCGCGTGGACCGCTCGATAATGCATGCAGCAACAGTCCGCCTATAAGGCACAGCAGCGCGAGCAGCGGTGGTGGAATCGGCAAGCCCGCAGCCGGCGGAAAATAGGTGCCAGGCGAACTCATCGTCGGGCCGCTGCCCGCCGAGGTGGTCGAAGCGCCGCTTGACGACGTGGTTGTGGTTGAACTCTCATCCATGATTCGCAGTCCTCACTCGTCCTCGGCCTTCAGCCCCAGCTCCGCGACGCTGATTCCCAGCTCGCGCATCTTCTGCTGGAAGCTTTGCCGATACATTCCGACCTTTTCGGCCGCGCGCGAGATGTTGCCGTTGGTCGAGCGTAGCGCGCGCACGAAGTAGTCGCGCTCCCATTCGGTGACGAATTTTTCCTTCGCTTCGCGAAAACGCAGGCCATTGCCGCCGTTGCCGTTCTCGCCGAGCTGATGGGCGTTGCTATGGTTCTCGGTCATTGACGACGCGATCGCGCCATTGTCTGTTTTCATTGCCGCCTCCGTGATTGCGCCGCCGAGCAATTCGGCGGGCGTGATTTCATCGCCCGATGACAGGATCACCGCCTGCTCGATCGCCGAGCGCAGCGAACGCACGTTGCCGCGCCACGGATTCTCGACGCATGCGCGCATCGCCTCGGGCGTGAGTTGCTTGTTGATGGGTTTTTGCGCGGTGCCGAAGCGTTCGCACGCTTCTTTGAGAAAATGCTGCACCAGGCGTGGGATATCCTCGCGCCGCTCGCGCAATGGCGGCACGCGAATCTCCACCACTTTGATTCGATAGTAGAGGTCCTCGCGAAAACGGCCCTCGGTCACCATCGCTTCGAGGTCCTGATTGGTCGCCGCGATGATGCGGACATTCGCCGACAGCGACTGATTGCCGCCGATGCGCTCGAAGCGCTTCTCCTGGATGACGCGCAGCAACTTCGCCTGCGTCTCGAGATTCATATCGCCAATTTCATCAAGGAAGAGCGTGCCGCCTTCCGCCGCTTCGAACTTGCCTTCGCGCCGCGCGATGGCGCCGGTGAAAGATCCCTTCTCATGACCGAAGAGTTCGCTCTCGACCAACTCGCGCGAGAATGCGGCGCAGTTCACCGCGACGAACGGCCCGTTAGCGCGCGGGCTGCGAAAATGAATCGCCTTCGCGACCAGTTCCTTGCCGGTTCCCGACTCTCCGCGCACCAGGACCGTCGCATCGGTCTGCGCGACCTTCTCGATCGTCTCGTACACGCGCACCATCGCGAGCGAGCCGCCCACCATGTCGGCGAAGCGGCCGGCCTCGCGCGCGGCCTGCTCGCTGAGCTGCTGATGCGCGCGCTTCAGGAGCTGCTTCTCCATCACCTTGCGCACCTTGATGCGCAACTCGTCGTTGTCGAATGGCTTGGGGAGATAATCCTCGGCGCCGGCCTTCATCGCCTCGACCGCGATACGCTGCGAACCGTACGCGGTGATCATCAGCACGGCGCATTCGGCGTCGATGTGGCGTACTTCGCGAAGCAGGTCGAGCCCGCTCATCCCCTTCATGCTCAAGTCGGTGATGATGACGTGGAACGGCGCGGCTTTGACTTTCTCGAGTGCCTCTTCGCCGGACTCCGCGGTTTCGACCTCGTAGCCTTCCTTGGAGAAGAGTCCTTTGAGCGCGATGACGATGCCGCGCTCGTCGTCGACGATTAGTAAGCGCCCCTTCATTGCCGTCCCCTCATCGAATCTGCGCCCGCGTGCAGTTGCACGGTCGGCGACGAATCCAGAATCGTAGTTGTGGAAGTGTCGATGCGATTTTTCATTGGCGAGGCTGCGGGCTGCGCCGATGCTGCGGTCGGCTGGGGCGCAGTTCCGTTTTGATTCGCGGAAGGCGCGGCACCGTTCAAATCGGCGTTGATCCACGCGCGAGCCGCATCGGCAAGCGGAATCGAAATCGAGAACAGCGTGCCCTCGCCGACGCGGCTGCTCACCTCGATCTTGCCGCGATGCGACTCGACGACCTTCTTCGCGATTCCCATCCCGAGCCCGGTGCCGGTCTGCTTGGTGGTATAGAAAGGATTGAAAATCTTCGCGAGCTTGTCTTCCGGAATGCCGCATCCGTTGTCGCGTATCGCCACGGTCGCCATACCGGGAATGCTGCTGCGAATCGCGAGGTCGAGATGCCGCTCGCCGGTGTTGCTATCCATCGCGTCGATCGCGTTGTCGATGATGTTGGTGAAAACCTGGCGCAGCTTGTCGGCGTCGGCGCGGACCGTCGGCCCGACGATGTAGTTGCGCGAGATGGAAACGTTCTTCGCCTCGAGCTTGCTGCGCATCTGCGTCAGCGACGCGTCGATGATCGCGGCGAGATTGATATTGTCGAAGCTGTAGTCTTCTTCCTTGGCATACTTCAGAAGATGGGACACGCTCTTCTCGACCCGCTGCAGCTCATCGAGCGCAACCTTTGCGTACTCGACGTTTTCATTCGAGGTCGGATCCTCGCCCATCTGCTGCACCAGGCTCTTGGCCGCCGCGATGGGGTTGCGAATCTCATGCGCGAAGCTGGCGGTCAGCTCATCAAGTGACGCCTGCTTCTCGGTCGCCATCACCTCTTTTTCCTTGGTGACCTCGGCGCGCACCTCGCGCTGAATCGCGGGCTCGAAGACGCGCTGGCGGATAACTTCCCATCCATAGACCGCGGCGAAATGGCTCACGATGCCGAAGCCCCATCCGAACGCGGGCCAAATCCACCACCACGGACCGAGCGGTGTAGTGAACATGTTGAGCAGGAACAGGAATCCGATGATGATGCCGTACCACATCAGATGGACGTAGAAGCCGGCCTCGCGCGAGGCCTGCTTGCGCGCCTGCTCGTATGCGCGGCGCTCCTCATCGCTCTTGAAGCGCGGGTCGTCGTTCGCGGTAGGGCGCGGATTCGGCGTCGCTGGAGATGCTGCGGCGGCGGACGGCGGAGGAGGAGTGTTGCCCTTGAGCTTCGAGGCTTCGCGCTCGATGGTTTCCTTCAGTTTGCGCTGGAAATCGCGCGCGGCGGCCTCGATATCCTTGGCGCCGCTCTTCCAATCCTGCTGATTTGACCACGCCTTGAATTCCTTCCACTCGGCGCGGCCCCAATCTTCGAAATCCTTCGACCAGTTGGCCCAATGCTCCGGCGGCGTCTGGCGGCTGGTGGTATTCGCGTTGGGATCGTATTTGCGCATGTAGCGGTCCCATTTCCTCGACCATTTATCGTAGCCTCTGTTACACGACATGCGCCGATACCTACGTTTTTGAATCAATGCGAAAATGATTATTGCGACGATTATGAAACCCATGATTCCTGGCCTGGCCGCGGGAAAGCCGTCCGGTGTTGTAGCGATGTTTGGCGGCGACCTTCTCGAAGCTTAGCGCTCATGCAGGGGGAATGGGAGCAAGCCGGATGCCATCGAGACAAGCGCCGAAACCCCTTTGAAATAAAGGTTTTCTTCGACGCCTGCCTTGCAATGCAGTAGATGGACTGCATTGCTCCGACTGCGCAAGGCTCGGTCGGGAGTCGTTGGTTAGAAATTCCGATTGCGATCGGTGTAAAGTTTTTTCCGGGCCTCATCGTCATGAGTCAGTACTGGCCGTTCTCCGGCCTTACCCGCTACGGCGCGCTGCGCGAACGCCTCATCGTGTCGCTCGATCTGGGCGATCGGCGCGAAGCTTTGAAGATGGTCGACCAGCTCGGACGGCTGGTAGGCATGTTCAAGATCGGCAAGCAATTGTTCGTCTCGGGCGGTCCCGACTTCGTGCGTGAGGTTCGCCGTCGCGGCGCCGAGGTTTTCCTCGATCTGAAGTTTCATGACACGCCGCGCGAGCTGATGCGCACTGCGATGGAGGCCACGCGCCTCGGCGTCCGGATGTTCGACATTCATCTCAATGGGCATGCCGAATCGATCAAGCGGGTGCGAGCGGAAATCAATCGCCTGAGCCAGGTCGAGGGGCTGCGCAAGCCGCACATCGTGGCGGTCGCGATGCTGATGGGCGTGCGGCGCGAGTGCGCCGACAGCAGCGCGCGCCTCGGCATCGACGGCGTAGTGGAACTCGCGCGCCATGCGGTCGGTGCGGGGCTCGACGGAGTTTACACTTCGCCGCAAGGCGCGCCGCGCATCCGAAGCGTCTGCGGACGGCGGTTCCTCATCGTGACGCCGCTGCCGGGCGACAACAGTGGCGTAGATGGAGTTCTCGATGGTGCATCGGCGATTGTGGCGGGCGCGGATTTCCTGGTGGTCGGCAGCCCGATTTGGAAAGCCAGCGAGCCGATGCGCGCGGTGCGCGAGATCGTAGATCAGATTGATCGCGGACTACGCAGCGGACCTCCCAACGGAGCGATCGCGGTAGTGCCGCGTCGCCAATGAAGTTAGTGTATGCCGCCGCAATGGTAAGGCGGGTTCTTTGTAGGGTCGGTTCGCGAACCGCCCGCACCGATATGGTGATTGAGGAAAATCTTCGCGATTGCGTCATCGTTACGGGTCGTTCGCGCACGACCCCAAGCCGGAACAGAGCGGACTCGAGGGCAACCTAAAAACTAACCGTGCTGCACATCCTGTTTGGATTGTTTGCCCTCTCCCTCGGCGCCGGTTTCATCGGCGCGCTGTCGGGCCTCGGGGGCGGCGTCTTCATCGTGCCCGCGCTGGTGGTCCTCGCGAAGATGCCGATGAAGGTCGCTGTCGGTGCGAGCCTCATCTCGGTGGTTGCGACCAGCGCCGGGGCCAGCGTCGCATTCGTGCGCGATGGGTGGACCAATCTCAAAGTTGCGATGGTGCTCGAATGCGCGACCGTGACGGGCGCGCTCATCGGCGCGTATCTCGCCGGCATCGTGCCGACCACCCTTCTCGAACTGCTCTTCGCGCTGATGATGCTGCAATCGGCCTATTTCTCCTTGCGCAAGCAGAGCGACGACCTGGTGCAGGATGGCGACCCAATCGCGAAGCGGCTTCATCTCGAAGGCGAGGTCGCAGATGACACCGGCCAGACGGTGCATTATGAAGTCGTCAATTTTTCTGGTGGCGCCGCGCTAATGGTCGTCGCCGGCCTGATGTCGGGGCTCCTCGGCATCGGATCGGGGGCGCTCAAGGTGATGGCAATGGATTACTTGATGCACATCCCGCTGAAGGTCTCGAGCGCAACTAGCAACTTCATGATCGGGGTAACGGCGGGAGCGGGCGCGCTGGTGTTCCTCGCGCGCGGCGACGTCCCGAACTCGATCGCGGCGCCGGTCGCGCTCGGCGTTACCGCGGGTGCGCTGAGCGGAAGCAAGCTGCTGCCGCATGCGAATGTGAAGGCGCTGCGGATGGGCTTCGTCATCATCATGATCCTGATCGCGGCCGAAATGGGATGGCGCGCAGCAAGTGGAATTTAAATGGTGATGACGCAAGACGCTGAAGAAGATCGCATTCTGCGCGTGTGGACGCCGGTCCTGCTGCGCACGATTCTGATTGCGGCAACCATCGTGCTCGCGATCGGGCTCTTCCTGATGGCGACTTACGCGCCGGGATTTTATGTGCAGCGCTACCGCGCGGTGCAGGCGGGCCGGTTGCATCCGCCCGAGAGTTTTTCGCAAATCATCTCGGGATCACTCGCGCGCGAACCTCATTCAGTAATGACACTGGGGTTATTCATCCTGACGCTGGTGCCGCTGGCGCGCGTCGCGTTCTGCTTCCTGCTGTTCCTCAAGGAACGCGACTATATCTATGTGGGCCTCACCGCCTATGTTCTGATTGGCCTCGCCGCAGGCGTGCTGCTGGGAAAGATCGGTTAGCCTGCGACCATTGAAATCATCGATGCTTTCTCGCTACGCAGAGAAGTAAGACCAACCGAACACATCGGAGCTAATATGGAAATCCGCGGAAAAGTTGCCGTCATCACAGGAGCAGGATCGGGAATCGGTCGTGCCACATCAATCCGCCTCGCCAACGATGGAGCATCGATTCTCGTTGCCGATGTAGATCAGGCGGGCGGCGCGGAAACCGTCAAGCTAATCGAAAAAGAGGGCGGGCGCGCACTGTTCGTGCACGCCAACGTTACCAATGAAATCGACGCGCGCAGGATGATCGACGCGGCTATCGAAAAGCTCGGCGGCCTCCACATCCTCTATAACAACGCGGGAGTAGGAACCGGGGTTCCTCCATTTCCGGCGGCCTCGCTGTCGCAATGGCGGCGCGTCATCGACATCGACCTAACTGCGGTCATCATGGGAACGTGGATCGCCGCGCCGCTCATTCAAAAGCACGGAGGCGGCGCGATCATCAACACCGCATCGATGGCGGGTCTCTATCCGCATCGTCAGGACCCGATTTATGGCGCGGCGAAAGCGGGGGTGGTGAACTTCACTCATTCGTGCGCGCCGTGGGCATCGGAGAAGAAGATTCGCGTGAACTGCGTATGCCCCGGGATCGTCGATACGCCGATGGTGCGGCGCGGGCTTGAAGCCGCGACCGCGGCCGGCATCAAGTCGTGGGCGCCCTCGAAGATGCTGCATGCCGAGGACATCGCGGACGCGGTCGCGTATCTCATTCGCGACGATTCAATTTTCGGATGCTCGCTCGAGGTGCGTCCGACCGGTCGCCAGATTGTTGATCCGCGTCCCGCGCCGGGCAGCAAGCGCTAGCACTAGTTTTCGTCGATCAACCCGGCGAGAAATTGCGGGCGCGACCAATCGAACATCACGGTGGGTAGTGGCCGCTTGTTGTTCCAGTAAAAGGTATCCATCGAGAGCGCGCCGCGCGCATTGATGGCGATACCTGCCACAAGCGCCATCGCGCCGATCGCGATCGCGGGTTTTCTTATGGTGCGCGACGCCTCAGGCATCGCGGCGATAGCCATGATCGCAAGCAGCACCATCCATGGCACCGTGTCGGAAAGATAGCGCGGCCCGTAGCAGCTTCCGCCCCACCAATCCTGATGCGACGCGATCACGGCAAAAACGGTGACGCTCGAAGCGAGTCCCACCATCGCCAACGGCGGTGAGATGAGCGCTCGCCAATTGCGAATCAACAAGTAGAAGACAACCGCGAGCATCGGAGAGAAAACCAACAGTCCGCGCGATGGACTGAAAAGCATTCCGAAGATGCCGGTCAGTATCCACTTCGAACCGCTCGCCCAGCCCTGCTGGTAGTAGGAGGGAAAGACGGTCCCGAAAATCCGGATCGAATAGACGACCATCGCACCCACCCATAGTGCTCCGGTGAGCGCATATGGGACGAACTCGCCGCGATAGACAATGAGGACATAGAGACTCACGCAAATTATCGTTCCAGCCGCGGTCGGACGCACGAAAAACATCCATGCCAGGAGCGTCGCCAATGCGATCGGCCGGATCGACGTACCTTGCACCGCGCTCGCGAGCAGAAGGTATACGGCGAGCGCGGTGAGCGTCATCTCCCACGTATGACTCCACATTCCGCGCGAGGCGGTGCTCCACACCTGAGTGCCGAGGCCCGCGCCGACTGCGATGATCGCGCTCCAGCCCCAATCGAGTTGCAGCATCGCGGTGCGGAAAAAAATCACCACCAGCGAGGCCATCAGCAGCGCGGCCAGCATCTTCTGGTCGGTTACTTCGCCTACAAGGTTGTACTTGCGATCGCTCGTCGCGGGAGACACTCCGATGAGATCCATCGCGGCTACAAACGGAAGCGACAGAATCGAAGTGCCATGCGGAAAGCCATACAGCAGCTTTCCGTTGCTGCGTCCCAACTGATACGCATGCGTACCCGAGATCGTGTCGAACGGCAAATCTGCCTGGTAGTTCTTGATCCAGTAGCCGGACAGGTCGGGAGTGTGATTGTGAATGATGCTCTCGGCGGTGAGCATCGAATACTGCGAGTCGCTCATCTGCAGGACCGGCGAGGCAAAGAAGATCAGAAACATACCGACCCACATCGACGCCTGCAGCACGGCCATCGCGCGCCCGCCGATAGCATCATCGTCGAGCAATTCACCGGTGCGGCTTGCCGATGACGGTATGATTAGTCCGGCGCTCATCCTCCCCTTTCGCGGACCCGAATACCGAAAAATATAACTGATAGGAGCGGACTGCTCCATTCAGTAGGGTTAGTTTAGAGCGAGGTTATCGGGGAGGCAAACCGCGTTTCGGCGCTTAGCGTTTGCGCTTCGGCGGCGAGGCTTTGGGCTTTGGCCGTATGCGCGAGGAGGGCTTGGCAGCGGGTTTGGGCGCTTTCGCCGCGGCTTTGACCTTTGCGAAGGGAATTGGGATTTCACCGCCGCCGCCCGTACTGGTGGAGCGGAACGCATCGGCCTCGATCTCGATGAGCATGTCCGGATGCACGAGGCGCCTGACCTCGACCAGTGTCGAGGCGGGAGGATTGTCGCCGAAGACTTCCTTGTGTGCGCGGGCGACTTCCGCGAAGCGCGATATATCGGTGACGAAGACGCGGGTCCTAATCACGTCGGCGAGACTGAAGCCGGCGCTCTCGACATGATACTTGATGTTAAGGAGCGCCTGGCGCGCTTGCACATACATCTGGCCGCCACCGACGACCATTCCACGCTCGTCGGTCGCGGTGGTGCCTGAGATCGCCAGCCAATTGCCGGCTTTGACTTTGCGGACGTATCCGAAGATGGGTTCCCACGGTGTGTTGCTCGCGACCCGCTCGATTTGGCTCATCGTGCGATTCTCCCCGTTCGAAACGGAGCCTCAAGGCCTCCGCACCCAGCCATCAATTTAGACTTTGGGCCAGTCTTCTCCGGCTGGCATTTCAGTCACGGTCGGAGGGGAAAACTTCCTCGATTTCCCGCGCCACCGAGCGCATTGGAGGCGCGATCGATTTGCCCTCCGGCATCATCCACCGCAGTAGCCTGGCAATATTGAGTATGATCGTCGAGCGGCGCGGAGCCGGACGTTTCATATCGATATCCGCGTCGACTGCGCGCGCCGTGCGATATGGAGTAAAATCGAGTTCCCTGGATGACCGCCACCGCAACAGAGCCACCACCAATCCTCCCAACCATCTAGTTCCTGTGAGCGGGCCCCAAACATCAGTCACGGGCCTTCCAAACTCGCTTAGGAATTACCCGAAATAATACCGACCTCGGCGCGATTGTCAAAAATTCATCGGCAAAATCATCGGAATTAGTCCAAAGTGAGGCGGTGTCGGCAGCATTTGCCATCGTGGAGCGCAGCTTGAAGTTGCTTTTCGCCTAAAGTATTCTGGCCGTCGTCTGTACCCTCTTGTCATGCGCTACTGGAAGCGCCGAGGTCTCAAGGAGAAAAGCGATGCGCAAGGTCCTGATCCTGGTTCTACTCTCACTCTTTTTTGCGGCAGCTTGCAGTAAGTCGGAAGAAACGCCTGCCGCTCCCGAGGCGTCCGCGCCGGCGGCAGATACTTCAAGCCCTGCGGCGGCAGCGAGTCCGGCCGAGGCCTCGCCGGCTGCCAGCCCAGCTCCGTAAGCAGCTAATTTTCAGAGCGTCCCTGCGCGCCGGCATAACCTCCGGCGCGCAGGCGACTCGTCTTCTATGCCCGAAATACTCGGCGGGGCGGAACCAACGAGACGCGATGGCGCGCCTAGTTTTTGCGCTCCGGATGTAGTTCCCCTTCGATGGATGACTCGCGAGGTGATTCCTCCCGTTGCAGTGTCTCCGCACTCACGGATTCCGTTTCTGTCGTTGACGGCGCGCTGGCGGATGTAGCTGCTCCTTCGCTCATAATGATGTCCTTGGCGCGTCCCGCGGAATCCATCACGAGCCTCGCCAACTCTTCCGATTTGCGCTTAAGTTCCTCCGTCCGATGCGCCAGGTCAGCGCGCAATTCCGCGAGCTTGTCGACTGCCTGTCGTCGCCCGGCTTCGCGCTTGTCCGCATCGCCCAACGCGCGCTTCAATTCCTTCGCGAGGCGGCTTCCTTCGTCGCGCAGCGTCTTCATCTGTCCCATCAATGCTTCACGGGCCTTCTTCGCCTCCGCGATGACCGTTGATGCCGCGGTACGCGCCGAAGCTTCCTTTTCCAAGCGGCTCTTCAGCTGATCGACGGTCTTCCTCAACTGCTTGAGCTGCGCCGAGGCCATCGCAGAGACGCTGCTGCTTGATGATGACTGCTTGCCGGTGCGGCGGGTCGGCTTGCGCGTTGAGGAAGAGGTTTTCTTTTTGGTCGGCATCGGAGGGCTCCTTTTCGGATTGCGCTTCTAAGTTAGACGTAGATTGCCGGTTAATGCGAGGTCAACATCTCCGTTCCCACATTTTGCCGCCCTGTGGACACGTCGCCGCCGCGCGCGTTTAGTGGATAGCACTACGGGCGTGGAGGAGAGGGGACGTGGGGAATGGATTAGCCGATAAGCCATCGGCGTCAGCTCCGTCGCAAACATTCAAGTCCGGGCTTTCGCTGTTCGATTCGGTCACGCTGGTCGCCGGCTCGATGATTGGGTCGGGCATCTTCATCGTGTCGGCCGATATCACGCGCCAGGTCGGCTCGCCCGCTGCGCTCCTCGCGGTATGGATCGTCGCCGGCCTGATGACCATTGCGGGCGCACTCGCGTACGGGGAGTTGGCGGCGATGATGCCCGAGGCGGGCGGCCAGTACGTCTACCTGCGCGAGGCGTACGGGAAACTGGCCGCATTCCTGTTCGGATGGACGTTGCTACTGATCGTTCAAACCGGAACCGTCGCGGCGGTCGCCGTTGCCTTCGCGCGCTTCAGCGGCGTGCTCTTTCCGATGATCAAAGGCGGAGCTGTGGCTCGGCATCGGAGGCATCGGGCTATCCGGTGAGCGGCTGCTCGCAATCGCGGTGATCGCGCTTTTGACCTGGAGCAATCTGCGCGGGCTCGATTTGGGCAAGCTGATCCAGAATCTGTTCACCAGCGCGAAGCTGCTCTCGCTCTTGATGATCAGCGTGGTGGGATGTCTCATCGCGCGCAATCCGGCGGCGATCGCGGCCAATTTCGGCAGCGCGACGGCATTCTTCGGAACGCGCTCCCTCGATTTAGGATTTGCCGCGGCATTCGGCGCGGCGATGGTGGGCGGACTATTCTCCGCCGACGCGTGGGCGAGCGTGACTTTCGCCGCGGCCGAGATCCGCAACCCGCGGCGCGATCTTCCGCTCGCGCTCGCGCTCGGCACCGGCATCGTCATTTTGCTGTACCTGACGACCAACCTCGCATACCTGTCGCAACTGCCGGTCAACGGCGATGCTGCTGCGGCGACGGTCTACGCGCGCGGAATCTCGCATGCTACAAGCGATCGCGTCGCCAGCGCGGCGATGCAGATGGTATGGGGCAACGCCGGCGCTATCATCACCGCCATCCTGGTGATGGTGTCGACCTTTGGATGCGCCAACGGACTCATCCTGACCGGCGCGCGCGTCATCTATGCGATGGCGCATGACCGCGTTTTCTTTCCGGCCGCGGGCCTGCTCAATACCGCGAGCGTCCCCGCCTTCGCGCTTATCATCCAGGGCGTATGGGCAGTCGGTGCTGACGTTATCGGGCACCTACTCGGAGCTGCTCGACTACGTCATCTTCGCGCAACTGATGTTCTACGCGGTGACGGTCGCCGCGGTGTTCGTATTGCGCATCAAGCGTCCCGATGCTGCGCGGCCGTATCGCGCGTTTGGATATCCATGGATACCGATCGCCTACATCGCGGCGGCGAGCGCGATGATGATCGATCTTCTCATCATGAAGCCGGCGTATACGTGGCCCGGCCTGCTCATCGTTCTTACCGGCGTCCCGGTGTATCTGCTCTTCGCCCGCCGCGCCGATTAGCCGAAGAGGAGCTCCTTCGCTTTTTGGGTGTCGACATACTCGCGGATGCGGCGGATCTTGTCGTTCTCGAGTTCGAACACGAAGCAGTATTCGTTCTCGTAAAATTTTCCGTTGCTCACCTTGCCGCGGTTGGTCAGCTCGAGGATAACCGCATCATCGCTCGCATGCGCGCGCGTGATTTCAGTCTGCAAGCCCTCCGGGAAAACGTTGCCGAGTGCCTGCCACGAATTTGAGGATCTCATCCTTGCCGCGCTTGACGCCCGAAGTCCCGGGCACGTTGCCCGGTACCAGCCAGCTCACGTTGTCAGCCATATTGCCGAATGCGGTCTTGATATCGCCCTTCGCGAAAGCAATCCAGGTCGCTTTGACCATTTCCTTGTTCTGTTCAGGGGTCATGATGATATCGCCTCCTGTGTTTCACGAATGCATAACGCGTTTCGCGTCGAATTTGCCAATGCAGGCGCTCGTCGAAATTGAGGCGAGCGGAGATTGTCTATCCGTTCGTGACCGAGATTCATCGTCCTTAAAACATTTCCGCGCGGGCCGGTCGAAAACGACTGTGCCTTGCGCAAGCAGGAGTTACTTTATGTCTGAAATCGCCGAAACCGTGAAAGATTATTTCACCAGCACCGACTTCAAGCGCGAAGAGCTGATGGACAAGCTCAGCGAGTTCCTGACCGTCGAAGAAGGCGGAGTGAAGCTCTACGAAGCGGCGCTGAAGCACGTGCACGATCGCGAGGTGAAGGAGAAGTTTCACGAGTTCCATAATCAAACCGTTCGTCACGTCGAAATTCTGACCAACATCATCGAGAAGCTCGGCGGTAAGCCGTCTTACAAGAGCGCCGGCGCGAAAATCGCTCACGAGAAGGCCACCGCGCTGCTCAAGACCATGAGCGAGACCAAGGCGATGTCGCGTGACGAGGCCGAACTCAACGCGATCGAGAACATCGTAATCGCTGAGACCAAGGACCACGCTGACTGGGAGTTGCTGGGGCACATCGCGCATCGCTCCGAGGATTCCCATCTATCGCAATTGCTGAAGCCGGCGGTCAGCGAGGTCGAGAAGCAGGAAGACGAGCATTTACACTGGACGCAAAAGAAGATGGGCGAGTTAGCGCTCGCCGCGCTGGAAAAAAACGGCAAGAACGGCCACAGCGGCAAGCGCTGACCGATCCCACAGCGCAAAGCGCTGATCGATCGAAAATCAAAGGGGGTCGCGTGCTGAAGCGGATGGCCTACGGACCATTCGCTTCGGCTTTTTTATGCCCGCCGGCGGCGGCAACTTGATTTGTCTCGCTAACGCGGATACCTAAGAATATTCCGATTCGCGGATTGCTCCCCGGTAGCTCAGTCGGTAGAGCGGGTGGCTGTTAACCACCATGTCGCTGGTTCGAGTCCGGCCCGGGGAGCCATTTCATTTTTGGGTAGCGACGTCTTCGCTCCTGGCGATGCCAAAAAAACTGTGCGCGAAGCCAACCGTGGTAGCGATCTGCGATAGCACCAGCAGCATCCACACGCGCATCGAGGGCGCGCGCATCAGCATCGCGGCGTAGAACTCGACCGGTTGCCACCTACGTTGGCGCCGTTCGCCTTGGGACCGATGATATAGGAACGCGCCTCGGCCGTAGTTGTAGTGCTGTCGAAGGAACGATCGCAGATTCAATTCGTGCGCATGAAAAACCTCGAGGCTCGGCTGATAGCTAATCCGGCGTCCGGCGGCGAGCCATCGCGCGCAGAATTCGCGATCCTCCGCCGCGTTGCGAAAGTATCGCGTACTGAAGCCGCTAAGCTCCCGAAAATCTTCTGCGGGTACTCCCATATTATTTCCAAGTGCCACGTGGGCGTCTTGTGCCGATGGATTGGCATATCGCAGGAGTAGGTCCGCCATCGTTTGGGTGGCCTGTGCATATGGATTGGACGATAGCCAATTGATCGATGCGCCAGCGATCATGCAGCCGGGGTTCGCACGAAAACATGCTTCGTGGCGGCGCAGCCAGTCGGGCGGGAACAGACAATCATCATCGGTGAATATGAGATATTGTCCGCGCGCTTCGGCGGCGCCGGTGTTTCGCGCGATGCCGCATCCGGCGTACGGCTGCTTATACCTGCGCACAGCGATGCGGTTTTGATAGTAAGCCGCAGCATCATCGGAGGGCGAATCCTCCCCGTCATGCACCACTATGACTTCCCATCGCGGTGGCGGAAGGTCCTGTTCGGCAAGCGAATCCAGACAGCGCGCGAGCTGGCCCGGGCGATGGCGTGTCGCGATGATTACCGAAAGGACCGGATTGTCCACAACGTGCGGAAGACTAACCTGCGGAGGCGGAGCTTTCCGAACGCATCGCGCGGTCGTAGAGACGCGTATAGTAACCGGCGTTGCGCATCAGTTCGTCATGCGAGCCTACTTCGACGATGCGGCCCCGATCCATCACGATGATGCGATCGGCGATGCGCACGGTCGAGAAGCGATGCGAGATAAGAATTGTGGTCCGGCCGCGCGCGAGAGTGCGGCATCGCATGTACAGCTCATATTCCGCCTTGGAGTCGAGGTTCGAGGTGGGCTCGTCCATGATAACCACCGCGGCCTCGCGCGCGAAGGCACGGGCCAGCGCGACGCGCTGCCACTGTCCGATGGATAGATCGAAGCCGCCGAATTGTCGGCCAACCCTGGTTTCATAAGCGGCCGGCAAACGCGTGACCATCTCCTCGACGCCGGCCATCCTGCCGATCCGCGCGATCTGTGCGGCGTCGCCCGACATTCTTTCCCAATCCCCGTAGCTGATATTTTCGCCGATACTCGCCTCATATCGGCCGAAGTTCTGGAATACGAACGAGATGTGCGAGTGGAGATCCTTCGGATCGAGTTCGCGGAGATCGTGTCCATCGAGCCGCACACTTCCGGCGGTCGGGTCGTAGAACCGAACCATCAATTTGACCAGCGTGGTTTTTCCCGAACCATTCTCGCCGACGATCGCCAGGGTCTCGCCGGGCTGAACCGAAAATGAAATATCGCTCAGGGCGGGCTCGGACGAATTATTGTAACGGAAGGAAACTCCGTCGAATTCGATTGCGCCGCGATAGCTGGGATGGGTAACGGCGCCGGGCGACGACGTAATGCGTGGTTTTGACGCGAGAAACTCCCGCAGATCCGAAATGTTCAGCATCCCTTCCTGAAGCGAAGCCACGGAATTGATTTCGCCTTCAACCGTCGCGCGCAAACGTGCCGCGGCGGCGCCGAAAATCGCGAGGTCGCCCATTGTTGAGGTGCCTTTCAAGAGGCGCAGCGCGACGCGCGCGAAGAGCACGTAAATGGCAGTGGTGGCGAAGATCGAAAACATCGACGCCCCGCGCGAGGAGCGCAGCAATAGACGATGGTCCTGGTCCCGGAACTCGCTCATCAGCGCGCGAAACTTCGCGGTCATCATCGGCGCCAGGTTAAGAATCTTCGCCTCGGGAACCGAGTTGCTATCGGTCAATGACGAGACAAAGTACCCGGTCCATCGACGCTTGGTAGCGCGCGACCGCTCCAGTTCGTATCGATTGAGCGTGAGGTTCCACTGAAAGCGCATGTAAGGGACGGCGGCGACAACGATAACGATGAGAATCAGCGGCTCGATCGCCACCACGATCGCGAGCAGCGACAGGATTTGGATGAGGTTGGATATGACGCTGAGCGTGAGCCCGACGAAGCGGGAAAGGTTTCCCGCGGAATTCTGTCTGGCACGAAACAGAATGTCCTGCGATGCCGGATCTTCAAAGAAGCTCACATCGAGATCTCCGGCATGGCTCAGAATCATGCTGTTGAGTTCGAGGTTCAGGTCATCCTCGAGGCGGCGCGAGTTATAGTCCTGCGCCAGGCGTATGAGTCCATCAGCGAGGGTCGCTATGAATGCGAAGATGAGCCAGGGACCCATCGAACCCAGCGCGATTTTGCCCGTGCGCAATTGCCGGACCGCCGAGTCGATGACGCCGCGCGTCGCCAGAGCTTGCGCGGCGGGAAGGATACTTTGCGCGAGGTAGATGAGGACCAAGGCTGCGGTCAGGACGCGATTGGTCGTCCAGGTAAAGTTCAGCGCCCATCGCGCATTAAGGAGCAACTGACGCACGCCACCTGCGGTCGCGATTCGCGACCGGCGGCTACGTTGTATTGGCGTCACTTTAGATGACGTTTCTATGTGCGCACCCCCCGAAAGGCTTTGCAGCATAGCAGAATTCCACGCTTCCGGTCATTGAAACCAGTAAAATGTGGGGTGGGCAGACATTGGACGGCTCATTCCTTGAAGATTCCCGCTATGGTATCTGGCAAGGTTCCTCTCGCCCTGTAATGGTCAGGGAGAACGAGGGTTGGAGTAATTCGTTGAAGACCAGTTCAGTTGAGTTTCAGCTTTTGCCGGCATGCCTGCATTGGCCGCTCTCTGATACCGGTCGCGAGCGTATTCGTGCACTGCTGCGAGGATTGCCGGACTGCGCGCCGTTTCTGGATTTGGTCCAGCATCATCAGGTTGGGCCACTGGTATTTCGCAATCTCGATGATGCCGCGAGGAATGAGGCTCCCGCCGAACTGCTATCGAAATTACGTGCGCGAGCCTTGGCCGCGGGTGCGAAGTCTTTTCGCCGGGTAATGGAAACCGTCCGCCTGGTGGCCGAACTGCAACGCGGCGGCATCGAGGTACGGGTACTCAAGGGTGTCGCGTTGTCGATCCATGCCTACGGCGATGCGACGTTGCAGGATTCCATCGATATCGATCTTCTCGTACCGGTTGAGCAGGTCGTCGAGGCCGAAAGCGTCCTCGCCGGATGTGGCTACCGGCGCATCGATCCAATCGCGCGGCTGACTCCGCGGCGAATGCGCTGGTTCATGAATCATGCGCATCATCTCGGCTTCGGGCATTCTCAAACGCATGAGAAGGTCGAGTTACATTGGGGGCTGACGCCGAATCGGTTCAAACATCGAGGTTTGACGGTCGCGAGCATTCCGACCGCGTCCTTAAAGATCGGCTCTCATGAAATTCCTTCACTTACTCCCGAGGACATGTTTCTGCATGCCTGTGTTCACGGCGCCGAGCATTACTGGAATCGCCTGAAGTGGCTCGCTCAGATCGCTGCGATGCTGCGAGCGATGACCGCTTCAGAATTCGCCGCCGTTGCGGCGCGCGCGGCGCAATTCGGTGTGAGTGCCGAAATGTCGGCAGCGGTCGCGCTGGCGGAGCATTACCAACTCGCCGGCGAAAGACATATTGAAGTTCCTGCCGAATCGATCCGTGCGCGCGATCGGATAGTTGAAGGATCGATTGCGGCGATCGAAGCTCGACCGGGCTTGTTGAGCCACCACGCCCTAGTGGAGTTTCGTGATGAATGGCGGGCCGGCTCGTCATTCAGCTACCGGCGCAACCTCATCGAGCGAACCGTCATTCGGGATGAGAGCTGGGAATTGATCGATCTGCCTGATTCGATGTTTTTCCTCTATGCTCTGTTAGCTCCGCTCGCATTGATGAAGCATCGTAAGCGCATGCGTGCGCGGCGAGCTACGCCGAACTCAGGAAATACGAAACGCGACTCAGCCCAGCGCCTATCCACGACGGCTCTCCCGGAGGGACAGAGCGATCAACGGATCTAAGGAAGCCATTTGGAAGATGTCAGTTCACCACGCCATGCAATTTATCGCGCGAGTGCGAACCGACGAGCAGGTAAAAGAGGAGCTGCGCGCGCTCGGCATCGATCCCGACCTTAGCGAGGTGATCGCGATAGGAGGGCGCCTGGGGCTGCATTTTTCGGCTGAGGAACTCACGAGCGCATACGGCTACGAATGGACGATGCGCTCTTTCTACTACGGGCTATCAAAGAAGCCCAGCGGGACCAACCACTAGTCCACGAGCACCTGAAGAACTTCCAGGTTACGGAAAACCGAGCGCCTTTCCCATTGCGGCGCTTCCGACTCCAATCTTAGCCGAGGGAAGTGCTGCACCAGGCTCTGGATCGCAATCGCGGCTTCCATTCGCGCCAGCGCCGCACCCATACAGAAGTGCAGGCCGAAGCCGAATGATAGATGCTGTGCCGGTTCGCGTGTGATATCGAAAGATTCGGGATCAGAAACGAAATCCGGATCGCGATTGGCGGAGGCGAGCAGCAAAATCACCGAATCTCCCTTCCTTATGGTTATCCCACCAATTGCGACATCGCTCGTTGCGACTCTTCGTACGCGGAGCAACGGCGCTTCGTAACGAAGGATCTCTTCGACTGCTTGTGCAATAAGGCCGGGATTTTCGCGCAGCAATCGAAGCTGCTCCGGATGTTTGAGGAGCAGGTAAATGCCGGTAGCGATTAGATGCTGAGTGGTGATGTGGCCGGCAACCAGAATCGCGGCTGCATTGCCCAGCACTTCGTCGCTGCTGAGCTCCCCGCGAGCGCTCGCCTCGCGAAGTGACGCCAGCATAGTTTCATTGTCCGGGGTCGTTTTCCGAAGGTATTCCGCCATTCCGGCGATCGCGACCAATCCCCTTTCATCGTCGAGTGGCTCATGGTTAGCCGCCAGGCTCGCAGACATATCTTGGCCCCATCTTCGCATGAGGGTCGCATTGGCGGGCACGCCGAGTATTTCGGTAATCACCTGCAGAGTTAACGGAAACGCCAGACGGGACACCACATCAAACTTTGCAGCGCCCTGATGATTTTCCAGCAGACGGTCGGCGATCGCTTGGACGCGAGGACTCAGTGCCAGAATTTTGTCTCGCGTAAACGGCGGCCTGAGAAGGCCGCGCAACCTGGTGTGGTCAGGTGGGTTGCGGCCAAAAATCCACAGCCTGCTCAACTCGGCGCACTTCTGACGGACCCTTCCGATCAGATTCGAGCTCGAACTCTCCGAGACCATACTTGCCCAGTCGCGACCCTGCGCATTAACTTCGGAGGGTCCGTGGGGATATGCGAACCGGGAACCGCTGAGCAGCGAAGTCACGTCCGCATGCCGCGAGACGAGCCATTGACCGTAAAACTTGTAGAACGGCGCTCGCGATCGCAACTCGCGGAAAAACGGATACGGATCGAGGTGGAATTGCTCCCGGTCGAAGGGGACATCGATAGTCTCCTGATGATTTGGGTTACCAGATTCCACGCGCGATTCTCAGACTGGCCAGCACGCTGGCGGTCGTGAAATTGGCGTTTCGATCCTGGGCCAGGATCGTTCCAACATTGGCCCCGGGGGCGGTGCTATTCACTGGAGGTGTTCTCATCCAAGCAGAACCGAGCCAAGAGCCATCCGGATGCTGCTCGCGCAAAAGCCATTGTACCGATCGAAGTGCGGGATCCCGAGCGTCAGAATGCTTCGGCGCGGACAGCAAGGCGCGCAGGTTCCACGCGCTTGCAAATGGCGTCTCAGCATTGCAGGCGGTCGAGAAGACACCTCCCTCGGCACCGACGCGATCGGTTGCCCATTTTACCGCAGCCGCAACGCGCGCTTGATCTGCCTCATCGCGCGATTGCGCGAGGGCGGCGGTCGCGAGACCGGTGGAATATTCGCTATCGATCCACCAATACGAGTCCCACCTGCCATCGATCGCTTGAGCTGTCCGGAGAAACCGGAAGCAGTCTTCCTGCAGAGCGGGAATATGTGCGGCGAGCTGCGGTGACGCAAGCATGTGGCTCGCACCAGGCATTCAGCTCAGATGGCAGCAGGTCGGCAAAGTAACGAATAGCGGCATCTCGCAGGTAAGTAGCGAATCCCCCGTTCTGATGTTGATGACGGCGGAGGAAATCACCCGCAGCGAGCGCTGGAGCAGAGTGCGAGGCGTCAACCACCTCCGCAAGGCGAAGTGCCCACACCGTGCTGTCTGCGTCGGCCGGACTAATACAGCTATAGCCCCATCCTTCGCCCGCGTTACGACGATGATTGAGCAAGCGCCAGACCCAGGACGCGGCATGCTTCGCATCTTCTCGCTCGAAGGACCCGAGCACCGCCGCGACGTATAGACTCACCCACTCATCGCTGGTGCCGAAGGCTAACCAAGGGTCATCGGCGCCGGTGCTGGGAAAGTCCAGCCATAGCCCGCTGGCAAGCCGATTTCGAAGAAGAAAATCAATTCCGCCTGAAATGGCGCGCTCCAATTCGTTGGTTGGGTGCGCAACCTGCCTCCATACGACGGGCGACGCGAACCGATTGGCAATCGAGTCAGCTTCAAGTGCTTTTGGTTTGCTGAGGAAATGATGAGTGAAACCGAGATAGGACTTGTACTTGGGAGTGGCGCCTGACTGCCAAGTGATCTTGATATGGCTAAGGAAGCGATCGATGACTCCGAAACGGTCAGGAGTTTCAAGCAGACCCTCGATCACCAGATTCGACGGCCACGGTGCCACCGTCAAGCTCGGACTCTCGCGACCCCACCACTTTTGTAAGCTTCGATGCTGCTCTTCGGTGCAAGCCGATGCTTCGACGAGGTGTTTGAGGAGTTTTTCCCACCGCGCTGAATTGTGAACGTAGGTCGAACATTCCAGGCCGATCGGAATCGCAACCTCCTGGCCAACGTCGATGGCAAGGTTTATCCGCTCAGCGAACGCAAACGCATCGGCTAGAACTTCCTCGAGTCCGCGAGTTGAACCCTTCCAGCCGATTGCTTTGAGATAAGGAGCAAATTGTTCGGCCTTCAAGCTACGCACATTAAGCCTGACCGCAGCCGTAGTCCGCGCCAGCATCAAGCCGAGATGGCTAACGCATGCATTGCCGATCGCGGTGTCGAGGCACCGCTTGATGCCGCGCATCAACATCCTGCTCTGCGCCGGTTCGACGAAAAGCGCCAATGCAGCTTCGATAGCGGCCGCTTTGATCGCGGGCGTGACTGTTTTGCCGGCTGGCGCTTCTTCGGGGCGATCCTCACGTTCCAATGCAAGGAAGAGGGAAGGAGAGGAGATCCTATCCGGATGATCGCGGACGTCGTATTCGAAAATGAGATTGGGGATTACTTTGAAAAAAAGCGAATCGGCGCGTTCCCACTCGCCGCAGAACTTCAGCAGGAAGGTGATCCAGGAAATATCTCCGTTAGCGTTGCGGCGGCGCTTTTCGAGCCATTCCACCAAGTATAGGAGATCCTCGCGTCGAATGCCCTGATGAAAATCCACCCAGCGCTCGTTTGCGCCCAACGGACATTCGAAGCCTGCCCATGCGACGGGAGGCGCGTTGCGAGCCCAGCCGTCAAGAGCGGCGAGCCGGACTTCGTCGAAAAATTCTCGGGGCAGCCGCTCCTCGACGACCGCTAACGCTTCAGCTAACGAATTGGACATCGTGATTTCCGACTAACAACAAGTCCCAATCAAGCCAAGTGAAGCAAAGCCAGATCCGCGGCAAGGCGGTCACTAACGGAAGGTAGTTTCGAGAGCGCATCAGGTAGGATCAAATGCCGACATGGAACCTTCTCAACGAGCTGCGATAGACTTGAAAACTGCTTAGCGACTCGATGGCGCTTGGGAGACAGCCTGGAGGTCGGATACAGACTATTCATCAAGATTGCGAGCGACTCGACCGACGTTGACGGAAGGACTTCAGGTTTGTCGGCGACTGCCGATCGGCGCAAAAAGAATATCCCGGCCAGCGGCATTTCACGGTCCTGAAATCGCAACCGATCCTCGCCATCGCTCACCACCAGAGGAAACCGTCGCTTGTTATTGGCGACGACCGAAGCTTCCGCGGCGAACCGGGTCAGGATTTCCAGGCTGGGTTCACGCAATCCCAATTGCGGGAGACCCGGATGCACCAGGAATCCATGCTGGTGCTGAGTGAGCGCAGCCGCATCGTCAGTCATTCCCGCATAGCCGTGCTCGAGTAGTGATGCCGCGAGGGTGGATTTGCCAAATCCGCTCGGCGCAACGAAAGCAATCGCGCGACCATTGCGAGCCACCACGCTGGCGTGCAGGCAAATCCGGCCGGACAGACGAACGACCAAAGCTAGCATAGTGTTGAAAAGGAGACTCAGTACGCTCTCCTGCGATACGCGCCCGGACCAGCGTACCCACATCTGCCGACAGTCATCGCTCAAAACAAATTCAATCCCGCCTTGATGACCATCGCAAGAAAACCAGCGCGAACTACCGATCGAGTCCTTTTCGTGGCGAAATCGCAGGATCTTCGCCTCATTCAGGCGTTTGGTGAAGGTAGTCCGCTGCCGATCCATTCCCCAGTTGCCCATAAGATGGACTATCAGATCGCTATTCGAGGTGTCCCGCTCAGAAGGGCCTGAAGAACGCAGCGAGGGAATCGGCTCGCGGCATTCGACCCTGACATTCAGGCCGAACGCGGAACAGAAGAAGACCTGCATCGACATCAAAAACCAATGAAATTAGGACTCAGACGCGTTTCTCAAGAGTATCCGTATGCCCCGCCTCCGTAAGCATCACCAAAATAATTGAAATTACCACTTCCCAAGGTTACTTCTGACACCATTCCGTGGCGTTTCAAGGTAGGCTTTTTGTAGACTTTGTCGATGCGAGGCAGAGACTTCGCTTCGTCGTTATGATCCGAGCCCATTCTATCCCCCAAAGATACCTGCGTAACAACTATTACAAACGCTGTCGAACGGTCAAGGAAAAGTGGATTTGAGCCAGTAACCTAAACAAAGCGGAATTTCAATCTGCTGAAATCCACTGAAGGAAGGGGCATTATGTCCACGTTCCTGTCGGTTCGTGATGGAGGCGACGCGCCGTAGCAACAGGTTCTGGTCGACAAATCGTGACATTACGGGGACTTTCGCTAATTGCTCGCCGTCCTCGTATGATCGCCAAATGGGAATAAGTCGCAGGACGGCGCCACCAGGACTGACTTTGCGCCTCTTGCGCACCGGTTCCGGCAATAGATCTCTCATCGCTTCGCGCAAAAGGATCTTGTCTACGAACCATGGGAATGGGGCGACCTTGGTCATAAACTGCACCACACGCAGGTCGAAAAGAGGATGGTAGGTTTTCGCAGCAATCCTCGTGAACTCGGGGTCGCCCGATGACAGCACGGCCGCTTGAATCGGGTCATAGGCCATCCGATGCCGCGCGGTCTTCCACTGCGCTCTCAAGGTCGACATCTTCGCCATCCTTCCCGATAGATCGGCGCGGCGAACGAAGTCGGGAGCGAGCCAGGGAAATTCACTGGCGGTGAAGTAGTTTGTTGGTACGCCACCCCTCATCGTCCATAGAATTCTGTTTAGAGGCACCCAGCGCTGTTCCCACGAATAAGTAGCAAGCGCGCGCGCGGACGCCATGACTGAGCCGGTCTGAAAGAACTTTCGCCAATCCAGTGGCGAAGCACCCAACAGCACGTCGCCTCCCGTCCCGGTTATGTGTACTCGTTCGCCGGCCGCGGCCATCAACCGTGTGACTTCCGTCCGCGCGGAACGTCGGGCCGCGTTCAGACGCGGTTCAGGAGTGGATCGCCATAGCGGCTTGCCGTCAAACATGGCTTGTTCGTTGGATATGTATGTGGCCTCTTCGATGCCTGCGGCGCGCGCGGTTAGACTCGCGTAGTGACGCTCGGTCTCGGGCACCATCCAATCGTACCCAAAACTATATGAATGAAGTTCGGTGCGGCATGAACCGTCGCTGCGCAGAGATCCCGCGATCATCGCGATTGCGCCCGAATCGAGACCACCGGAGAGCGATATCGCCGCTCGCGGTGCCCGTAGCCGATCGCGGACAGCTTCGGTGAGAACTGCCTTGAACTCGGCCGCCAAGTCGGCCGGGCGACGGACGCGATGGTAACTGTCCGGCTCGGGTAACGACCAATAGCGCTGACATCGAGTCTCGACGCCATCGTTCCACACGATCCGGCTGGCGGGCGGCACACTTCGAACTGAGGTAAAGAATGTATTCTCGAGATCGATGGAACATCCGAAGAGGAGATAGTCTCCCACTGCCGTCTCGTTCAAATCATCACGGATGCCGGGATATTTCCGCACGACTTCGAGTGTGTTGCCGAAGACCAGCCGATTTCCGATCTGCGCATAGTACATCGGCGTCACACCGAAATGATCGCGCGCGAGCATGAGTCTGCGCTGACGCGCGTCCCAAATCCCGAATGCAAAATCGCCTATAAGATGTTCGACGCAATCGCTTCCCCAAGCGTGATAGGCGCGCAGGATCAATTCAGCATCGCACGCGCCATTCGCGATGATTGTTCCGTGCGAGCGGATGGCTTCGATCAACGTAGCTTGGTCGTCGATACGAGCGTCGGTGACGATCCAGATATCATTGCCGAGCGTGAGCGGTTGATGATCGTGTTCCGATTCGAAGGTGTTCGCCAACAGAGCGTGGCCGAAACCTACCTCGCCATCGTGCCAGACCTGCTGACGATCCGGCCCGCGAAATGTCATTTGATCGGTAAGACTGCGCAGTATCGCGGCGTCGATCGGTTCGCCGCCGAAATCAACGATCCCGACGATGCCGCTCATTCGATCGACGGATGCGAAGTTAGACTTGCCACGGATCCGCCTCGGCGCCAATCGAGATAAGTCCCGAAGCAGATAGTTCTTCGATTAGTTCGGCCAGGTCGTTGGACGCACTAGACTCGCTTACGCCGTACTCGGCGCTTATCTGATGAGCGACCTGTGCGGGCGTTTTTTCCTCAGCGAGCAACTGCCAAATTCGGGATCCCACCCCTTCGAGTTCGTAGTAAACGCCGCTGGACAAATCAAGTATCATCAATGACTCGCCGATCGGCGTCGCAAGAGCCTCGGTCGAAATAGTTACTGAATGAGGTAGTTTCTTCAAAACTGCGTCGCTCACTAATCACTTCCTTGATCCATTGAAACCCGGTGATGTCCGTGCGCGGGCGTCCCGACAAATCGTGCTATGGGTGCAAACGCATCGGCGATGGCTGTGCCGGTGATCGGAATGTTGCCGGCTTCAAGCCATGCGTGCAGAGGTAACCCGCCACTTTTCGGAACTCCGAGAGAGATTCGGGCTGGAACGGAGCGCCGCGCCAACATCGCGCTCCCAGCGATAGCCTGCGGCAAGCACGTGATCTCGAAAGGGAGGAAGTGCACTCCGCGCGCAATCATATGTCGAACCCCCAAAGCTATCCGGGTCTGTAACGGGTCTAGCTCCGGCGGCGTACTCTGCGCGTCCTCGAGAGCCGTCGCTCCGAACCATCGCATCAGCTTCGCAAACGGAAGAACGGATGTTGCTATACGGGCGAGACATAGAAGGACAACGGCCTCCGCAGCGAATGTCTTTCGCGATATCGACATCCGGGCGAGGCTTGCTAGCCGTTTCAGCATACGGTGGATTAATATCGCGTAAGCGCGCCTTTGATGCCAGTGCCGTCCACTATGCCGCCAAAAACTAGTCAGGCGTCGACGCCACTCCGAAATCGCTTACGATTGATACAAGAGTTTCCAATGTTTCACGTTTGACGGTTACGCGATCTTGCTGCGAGGGTAATTGGCGGCGACATCAATGCCCACTGCTCGCGAGTACAATGACCTGCGCAAGGGAACCTGGGTCGGCGACCTCGGCATCGAGATCGTCAGCGTCAAGCCCGTCGGACGTCTCGTCGGTCAGGTCAAGTTGCGCAAAGAACTCCTCTCTCCCAACGGTTTTCTGCATGCCGGATGCATTGTCGCCTTCGCCGACAGCATGTGCGGCTCCGGCACGATGGAGAACCTTCCTATCGGTGCGCGCGGCTACACGACCATCGAGCTGAAAGCCAACCTGATCGGCACCGCGCGAGAAGGTCTGCTGGAATGCGAAGCAACCCTTATCCACGGCGGCCGCACAACTCAGGTATGGGACGCGAAGGTCATATCGAAAGAGTCGGGCAAGACGCTCGCGCTGTTTCGATGCACGCAGCTCATTTTGTATCCGGAGCCGGTCCGCGCTAAGTAGTCCCCCTGCAATCCCCGAAACGAGGTGCACGATGACTGATCTCCGGATGGCAAGGCGCGTCGCGATTTCATTTACTGCGTTGGCCGTGAGTCTGATGCTCGTCGGCGCGGCGTATGCCGATGCGGTGGCGGAAGCGAAAACCGTTAACGATGCCTTCACCAAGGCCTTCGAGGCATGCGACATTCCGGCGGTCATCGAGCTCTACGAGAACGACGCAGTCGTAATCTGGCCGGGGCAGGGCGAGTTCGCTATCGGCAAGCCCGCATTCGAAAAAATCGTCAAGGGCTATTGCAGCGCTCCTTCAAGGCCATCGATCAAGGTGGTGAGTAGCGACGCGCGCCCGGTCGGCCTCGAGCACATCATTCATTTCGGTCAGCTCGACGTTGTGATGACGGGTCCCGATGGAAAGCCCGCCACGTTGCGCTTACGAACCAGCGAGCTGCTGCACAAGTCACACGGCAAATGGCGCTACGAGGTCGATCACGCGTCGGCAGGGCTTCCGCCACCGGCAGCAGATGGCGGCAAAGCCCAGTAGCCCCGAGCGGGCACCGAGCGCCGGAAATTTGGGATCAACGGGCTGGGAGCGGCGTCGGCAACCGCTACTGCCGCGAAGGCAATTCATCCTGCGCCTCGGCAGGTGGGCGGCGATGGCAGGCGCGGTAGTCATTGTATCGCTCGCGGCTGGGATGTGCGGCTACCACTTTCTCGAGAAGCTTCCGTGGATCGATGCGATGCTCAACGCGTCGATGATTCTCGGTGGGATGGGTCCGGTGGATCCGATCAAGACTCCCGCGGGCAAGATCTTCGCGTCGTTCTATGCGCTCTACAGCGGGCTCGCGATCATCAGCGTCGCGGGACTACTGCTCGCGCCGATAGTGCATCGCTTCCTGCACAAGTTCCACATCGACTCCGGCAGCGACTGAGCGCCGTCTATTTTTGCGTCTGACTGATTGCTTCGAAACAGCTACAAGATGTTTCGATTTTCGCGATTCGCCCAAATCGCCTTACGCTTGCGCTGATGATTTTGCGGCAGTTACCGTTAGTTTCGCGGGGGAATCAGATGCCGTCGATCCAGGAACATGCGGTGCGCACCGGTCAAAGAGCGCGAATCATCGTGGTCGATGCCGAACCAGCGTCATCCAGGCAGACTGTCGCGACGCTGGTGGCGGCGGGGTACGAATGCAAAAGCTTCGTCGAATCAGACAGCGCGATGGCGACGCTCATTGAAAGCGCCGCCGACGTTATCGTTGCGGATTTGTCTTCCGAGAAAAGTGCGTCTGAACTGATCCGCAGGATTCGCATCCAATCGCCCCAAACCGCCGTCGTTCTGACTGTGCCGAATCCCATCGCGTCGGCCGCGGTGGCTGCGATGCGTCATGGCGCGTTCGACTATCTCACGCGTCCCATCAACAGCGACGAACTCACCGCAGTTGTCGGCAAGGCGCTCGAGATGGCATCGCTGCGGCGCGAAAACCGCCTGCTGCATGAGCAACTCGATGTCGCCAGTATGGCGGCCGCGTTCATCGCAGAGAGTCCCGCGAGCCGTAACCTTGCCGCGATGGTGCGCCGCGCCGCGCCGGCCAATTCTCCCGTGCTGATCGAGGGCGAGAGTGGCACCGGCAAGGAGCTGGTCGCGCGGATGCTGCATCATTGGAGCAGCCGCGCACAGGGCCCCTTCGTCCAGGTAAGCTTCAAGTCGCTCGCGCCGATGGCGTCGTCATTCGGCCCCGCTGAGGATGCGATGCGGCCGCATTTTGGCATTGCCGCGATGCTTTCCGAATACGTCGAGCGCGCGGCCGGCGGCACGCTTTTCCTCGATGAGATTTCCGAGGCAACGCCGGATTTCCAGTCTGCGTTGCTGCGCCTGACTGGCGACGGCGATCGTCCTCGCGACCATCGCAGCGCGAATGGACGCACGCCCGCCGCTTCAGGCGTACGGATCGTGGCGTCGACGAGTAGATCGTTGACGCGCGAGGTCGCCGCCGGCCACATCCGTCCCGATCTATATTTCGCGCTCAACGTGATTTCGATTCAGGTCGCGCCGTTGCGCGAGCGCCGCGAAGACATCCTGCCGCTGGCGCATCATTTCCTCGCGTTGCATGCCGCCGAGAGCGGACGCTCACTGATGCTTACTGCTGATGCGGAAAAGGCGCTGCTCGCGTATTCATGGCCGGGCAACGTGCGCGAGCTGGAGAACATCATCGAGCGCGCAGTGGTGATGAGCACCAGCGAGCGCATCGCGCCGGATGCGTTGATGATTCCCGGTGCGGCGATTTCAATTGCCGAGCCCTCCGCATCGCATGTTCCTGCTCCCGACGAAACATCTGATGAAGGCGTGCAAGCTGCCGATCAAATGGCGGAAACTGCGTCCGACGAAACCGCTACTATCGCGAGTGAGGAAGGCGCGCCGACTTCGCCGGTTGAAATGGACGGTACCCTCCAGGAATTCCTGGATCGTGCGGCCGCGCTGCGAATCCGTAAAGCGATCGATTCCGCGAAGGGAAATCGCAACGCCGCGGCGACCGCGCTCGGCATTGATCGCACCACGCTATATCGACTGATGCGCCGCCTCGGCATTTGAGCATGCGATTCGTCGCGAGGCGCGAAGTGGGCGAAGTCGCGCCGCAGGCGCTCGCGCAGCCGATTCGGGCTGTCTGAGGGCCGAATCGAAATTTAAGATTGACGCGGAGCGCAGCGGAGCCGGAGCGAATCTTTAAAATGGGGGAGCGCCCCGGGCCGGCACTCCCGAAGGAACACCAGACCCGGGGCGGGTGAGGCCGTAGTTAAGGTGCGTACTATCCGTGAATCGTGCGGATGACCTGGATCATCGCGGGACCCACGATGACCATGATCATTGCGGGCAACACGAACAGCACCAGCGGAAAGAGAATCTTGACCGACGCTTTTTGGGCCGATTCCTCGGCGCGCAGGCGGCGGCGTGTGCGCAAGGCATCGGAACTCGCATGCAATGCGGGTCCGATCTGCGCGCCCAGTTGTTCGCTCTGAATCAGCGTCGCGGCCAGCGGCTTGATGTCGTCCACCGCGGTCCGCTCCGCGAGGCTTCGCATCGACTGACCGAGGCTGGCGCCGGCGGAAATTTCCGACGACACGAGGCTCAGCTCGGTGCCGATTTCCTGCTTCTGTCGTTCAGCTTCCGTGCCGACGACTTTGATCGCTTCGTACAGTCCGAGTCCGGCCTCGACGCATACCACCAGCAGATCGAGCACGTCGGAGAGCTGCTTCGCGATCGCGCCCTGGCGCTTCTTCGCGCGACGGCTGATGTAGTAGCTCGGCACGAACAAGCCGAAGGTGATGCCCGCGAGGGTGAACATGATGATGCGGCCGCCCTCCACGCCCATCACCAGCGCGACTAGCAGGGCGATGACCGCACATCCGGCCGCGCAGAACACACGCAACACCTGGAAAGTCTGCGCCGCACCCGACTTGATGAAGCCGGCCTGCGCGAGGGTTTGCGCGAGTTTCTCGCCCTTGGGGCTATTGAGATCAGGCGGCGGAATTCTCCGCGATGCCCATTTGAACACCAAGTTCGAAATGGTTGCCTGCTGCGACTCGTCATCCAGGCCGCCCTGCGCGATTCGCATCTTGAAGGCGATATCGGTGAAGCGCTCTTCGATGATGCGGTTCTTGCCGAACGCCGCGAGGTAGACCGCGAAGCCAGCCGCTCCGAGCAGGCAGAAGAACATTACCGAGATGAGTAGAGAGCTCATTTTAGTAGTCCACTCTGAGCAGGCGCCGGATTGTGAACAGCGCCATCAAGTCCATCACACACGCCGCCTTGAGAATCATCTGGCCGGTCGGATCGTGGAACAGTGAATCGGTATAGCCGGGTTGAATGACGCTGAAGGCGCATAGCACCAGTACCGGCAGCAAACCGACCACCAGTCCGCCCATCCGGGATTGCGCGGTCAACGCCTTGATCTGGAGCCGTAGGCGCTGACGGATTCGGACGATTTCAGACAATCGTCCGATAATCGCCGCGAGGCTGCTGCCGATTTCGGTCTGCACCTTCACGGCGACCACCAGCAGCTTCAGATCGTCTTCGGGCACGCGCTGAAGCATGTCCTCGAGCGCGCGGCCCAGTGGCAGTCCGATGCGCGTCTGCTCCAGCACGGTGCGGAATTCGCCACCTAGCGGATCGGCGAATTCACCGATCAGCACCTGCAATGCGCGCGGGAGCGAATGGCCCGCCTCGAGCGATCCCTTGATCAGATCGAGCGCGAACGGAAGCTGGTTGCCGAATGCCTTTAGGCGGCGCTTGCGGCGAAACCGGATGTACATGATCGGCAAGGCACCCAACGCGAACGCGCCGCCGATTCCGAAATACATATCGCCCCAGAACGCGTATGCTCCAGCGTATCCCGCGCCCGCCAGCAACAGGATGATCAGCAACACGTCGCTGACACGCCAGTAGATGCCCGCCTGCCACATCGTCTGCTCAAGGTTCTTGAGCAAGTTAACCTGACGCAGAATGATGGCGACCGCGTTCTGATGATCCTTGCGCTTGCGCGTGATGTTGACGTCGACATCGCTGCCCTCGACGGGGCGCAGCATCATCTTGGAGACAAATTCTTTTTGCTCCGATCCCCCGCTTTTGGAGAAGACCAGGATCGCCACCACCGCGAAGATGGAGGCGAAAATTGATCCTGCCAGTATCAGATCCATTGCTTACTTCTCCCCCCGCGCAAACACCTTCGCATCGAATTTGAATCCTGCCTGTTCGAGCTGGGTGGTGTAGGCGGAGCGAATTCCGGTTGGACCGAAGGTGCCCAACACCTTGCCCGTCGAGCTCAGGCCGGCGCGCTTAAATTCGAACAGGTCCTGCATCATGATCATCTCGCCTTCCATGCCGGTGATTTCCGAAATTTTCAGCACCTTTCTGGTACCGTCGGAGAGCCGGCTGACGTGGACGATCATGTTCAATGCCGACGCGATCTGCTGGCGCATCGCGCGCTGCGGAATCGAAACTCCCGACAACAGCATCATCATCTCGAGGCGGCCAAGGCATTCGCGCGGATTATTGGCGTGGATGGTGGCGATGGAACCGTCGTGACCGGTCGACATCGCTTGCAACATATCCATGACTTCCGCGCCGCGGACTTCGCCCAGTACGATACGGTCGGGCCGCATACGCAGGGCATTCTTCACGAGATCGCGCTGTGTGACCTCGCCCTTGCCTTCGACGTTGGATGGCCGCGTTTCCAGCCGCACCACGTGGGGCTGCTGCAGCGAAAGTTCGGCCGAGTCTTCGATCGTCACGATGCGTTCGTCGCCGGGAATGAATGCCGACAGGCAGTTGAGCATCGTGGTTTTACCGGAGCCGGTGCCGCCGCATACCAGGATGTTGAGGCGCGCCTTGACGATGGTCTTCAGGAAGTCGACGCACTCGGGCGTAATCGAATCCTTCGCCACCAGGTCGTCGATCGAGTAGCGGCGTTTGCCGAATCGACGAATCGAGAGCGACGGTCCATCGAGCGCGAGCGGCGGAATGATCGCATTGATACGCGAGCCATCCGGCAGACGCGCATCGACCATCGGGGACGATTCATCGACACGGCGGCCAACCTGCGAAACGATCCGATCGATGATCAGCATCAGATGCTGATCGTCCTGGAATTTCACTTCGGTCGGGTTCAGTTTGCCGAGCCGCTCGACGTACACCTGATGGGCGCCGTTGACCAAAATATCGGTGACGGAGTCGTCCCATAGCAGCGGTTCCAGCGGCCCTAAGCCGAGTAGCTCGTTTTTGATTTCCTCGATGAGTCGGGTGCGGTCCACATCGGTGAGCAGTCGCCCTTCTTCATTGAGAATCTCGGTTATCGCGCTGGTGACCTTCTGCGAGGCGAGGTTGGCCTCGAGGCTTTCCAGCCGTGAGACATCGAGCGATTCGAACAGACGGTTATGCACCGCGAGCTTGAGCTGCTGGAAGCCTTCCGCCTGCGGATCCTTGCGGACCTTTTCCTTGTTGACGACCAGCGCGCGTTGGAAACCGGGCGCCGGCGCATTGTTCTGATTATTCTGAATCCGGTCGAGCAGCTTCATTGTGGATGCCTCATCCCCGTGCGCCGAACGAACTGAACAGGCGCGACACGATCGAACCATTGCGTCCGGCGTCCAGATCGCCGACGCCGTCGAGCTTGCGCGACATTTCCTCGACCGACTTGGTCAGAGGGGAGTTGGGAGCGACTTGCCAGAGGTCTTGCGCGCTGAGCTGCACCCGTTCCAGTACTTTTTCATCGCGTGGAATTTTCGCGTAAATCGGCCGCGCCAGCGTATGACTCAACTGCTCCTCGCTAATCGGATGATTCGAGATGAAGCGGCTGATCACGAATGCCGGCTCGAGATTGTTAAGCCCCAACCGGCCGCACAAATCGACGAAACGCCATGCGCATCGCGCCGCGCCGATCGATTGATCGAGTACGTAGAACAAATGCTGCGAGCGCTCCCATGCAGCGACCTTGGTCGCATCGATATGAGTTCCGCAATCGACGATCACGTAATCGAACAGCTGACGCATGATCTCGATCACGTTTCCAACCGTGCCGTCGGTGACCAGCTCGCTATCTTCGATGCGCTTGGGCGCAGCGAGGAGATAGATGCCCGAGCCGTGCTTGCTGAGCGCGCTCTCGAGTTGAATTGAATCGATTTTCTTGTCGCCCTCGGCCAGCGCCATCACGGTGCGGTCCGGTTCGACATTGAGGAACACCGAGAGCGCGCTGGCTTGCAGATCGAGATCGATCACTGCGACCCGCTTGTCTAACGAGTAACGCAGCGATAGCGCGAGGTTGCCTGCGAGGCTGGTGACACCCACTCCGCCGACCAGGCTGACGAGCGACACGACGGTGCCCATCCCGGTCTGATCTTCGCGGCGGCGCGATTCGCTGATCTTGAGCAGCGCGCGGGTGGCATCGCCGGTATCGAGCGGCAGGAAGAGCAACTCGTCGGCGCCAGCGCGGAGCACGCGCTTCATCAGGCCCGGCGAGCGTTCGCGGAGCAAGGCGAAGATGGCGGGGCGCGGCTCGGTTTCGCCCACGCCCTGCAGGTAATTCAGCGACTCTTCTTCGTCGCCGTCGAACACGACCATTACCACGTCGGGCGCGCCGTGTCCGTTGCCGTTGGAGCTGCCTTTGCCGTTACCGTTACCGGATGCGCCGAGCGCATCCGGCGATTTTTCCGTTATCTCCAGCGGAGGCTCGGGTAATCCCTGCAAGGAGGCCAGCACTTCAGCGCGATGCGCTTCCGGCGCCACCAGCAGGACCCTAAGAGCTCCCCGCTTTCCCTCACCCTTTCTCAGTACGGACACTGGACACTCCCCCAATTTGACCTTGTGTTACTAGAACCGAGGCCGCCCCGCATCTGGCACGTCAGTCTGCTCGGTTTTGATTTCCTCGGTCGTCAGCGGCGGACGCGTCGTCGGCAGATAGACCTGGCTACCCGAGGGCAGCGGACGCACGATTTGCGGGCTAACGCTCATCACCAGGTCAGTCTCGGTATCCTGCCAGTCAGTGTTGCGGAATAGTCCGCTCACGTAGGGAAGATCGCCGAGATACGGAACCTTCTGAATGGTCTCTTTCTTCTCGTGCAGGATCAGTCCGGCGACGATCAGGGTCTGGTTGTCGCGCAAACGTACCTGGGTTTCGGCTCGCCGCGTGACGAAGGCCGGGACCGTGAAGCCGAACAACTGTACGCCGTGGGCGTAGTCAGGATCGGAAACCTCCGGCTGAACCAGCAGCTCGATGTCGTTCACACCCACCACCGTGGGCACGAAGGTGACCTTGGTGCCGAATTCCTTGAACACGATCGAAGTGTTGAGCGCCTGCGCGACGACGATCGGAATCTCGCCGCCGGACAGGAACTTGGCCTTCTCACCGCTATTCGCGAGCAGCCGCGGCTCGGCAAGAATTTTCGCCAGGTTGTGATTTTCGAGATACTGGAAGAATGCCTGGGTAGCAAAGTTGGAGTTTTGTGTCGTCAGACCATAAGTCAGACCCTGCGACAGCAGCAACGGAATGAGCGAGCCAGGTGTGGGCAATTCGCCTGCCTGAGAGACGGTCGCGCCGCTCGGAAGGATAGCGGTCGGAACCAGGTTCGCCGACGGGCTATAAGGAGTACCTACCGCGCCGGGTATCGCGAATCCCGAAATGCCATATTTCGTCAGGGCGCCCGAAAGATTGAGGCCCTGATCTTCGATCTGACTGCGGTCGAGTTCGGCCACCAGGCAGTTGAGCAGGACCTGTTGTTTTCCGTCCGGGCTGACGCGAATCTGGCGTTCCTCGTAGTGCCCTGACCGGTCCACACCGTAAGGGTGGTGAAGCCTGGCTTGTGCCCGATCAGGTTGAGCTCGTACGGATTGATGACCTGCACGTCGGCGATCGAGTCGTATCGGCGATCGAGACCCGCCGCATGCGCTGCGGGAAATCGATGACTTGCGAAGTTCCGTTCATCATCGAGAGTCCGTCGGCGGGCAGAAAATGAGTTCCGCCCGAATACGCGACGCCATCGGAGGAATACGGAATCGCCCGAGACTTGTGATCGACGGATCGCTGGTGAACTTACCGCGCTGTCAAGTAGCGAAGCGGTCTGGCTCGGGAATCACCGGACTACCCACCGGGCCAGCGGAAGAAGGAACCGGTTCGCCCATTTTGGCGGGTTCGTCAGGATCGGTGGCGGTCAGATCGATGCCGGGCAATGGGAATGCGCCTATGCGGTTTGATCGCCGCCGGCGCTTCCGCCGGCACCGTTCATCGCGTCCATCTCGGCCGGCTTGGAGACCGGGCCGGCGCCGTTGTCGAGCGCGGACACAGAGGCCGGCATCGATCCCGCAACCGGCGCCGAGGTGGCCTATGCTCTCATCGCCCATTGCGGGCGGGGCGCGCGGCAGGACTGCAGGGGCGCGGACGCGTATCGCGGATGGCGCTGACATTAATGTTGTAGATGACATCCTCGCCGTCTTCGGCTTGCACCGAGATGGCCCATTTGCCTTCCTCGGCGCCCAGCAGCACCAGCTTGGAAGGATCCTCATTGTGCACCACCAGCGCGTGGGCATTCTGAATGACGCGGATCGCCGGTTTGGAATCCGGGTTAAGATTTTCGATGACTTGGGATTGACCGGCAGTGAGGCTTATCGCCTGCTGGCGCGGCGCCTATCGGCGGCCTTCGCCGGCTGGCCCAGTAGCAGACTCATCGCGACCAGCAGCCACGGAAGTAAGTCAATCGTTCCACTACCACGACGTGTTTTCATTGTTGGATACCTCATCATCTCCCCGCCTTGCCTCACGGGATATCGATTGTCTTGCCCTTCGGAGCCAAAGAGGCCGAAGAGGCCGACTCATCCGCTGGTACAGTCTCCGAAGGAGGAAGCGTCGGACCGTGCGAATTCGACGCGTGCGCGGCGTGCGCATCCGTCCTTGCTTGAAGAAGCATCGCTCGCCGCGGCTTCGTCGGGACTGTGGTCGTCTTCTTTGGAGACAGCGGAATAAGCATCTCCGCCGGACGCGACCGAATGATGCCGGCCGGTGTCTGCGAGCGCTTCCCGCACGAAGGAGACCGACTCGGAACTCTTGCCGTCGCGATAGATCTCGACCTGGAAGCTTGGGTTGCGGCCGATAGACCGGGGTGGTCACCGCTTCGGCATGCTGCACCGGCATGACCGGCGCGACACTGAGGCTGTACTGATGCAGCAGCTCATCGACGTCGGTGCCGCTGGTCAGCACGATTTTGGTGTCGGCATAGTTGCGCATCGCGAGATGCAGCACGCCTTCGCGGGTCGCGAGCGCGAGCCGTTCGGCGTCCTGCGGAGTGACCAGCACGGTGACCACCTTGACCAGCTCGGGCTCGTCCTTCTTCTTTTCGATTTCCTGCGCGACCGCCAGCACCTCGACGTTTTGCAGGACGATCTTCGAAAATGGTTTGTCGCCCTGGCCCGTGCCCTGGTTGGAAACTGCTACCAGGATGTCGACATGCGCATGCGGCAGGATGAAGCCTGCGATATCGCTGACTTCATCGACCTGCACCGAAACCGCGCGCATCCCGGGCGGAATCAACAGCGGCATCACGCCCGCGGTCTTCTCCCGAGAAATAACTTGGTGGCGACGATGGGATCGTTGGTGACGAACTCATTCTTCACGAACGCGCCAGCCACCTGGCCGGGATTGGTGAATGAGCCTTCCGGGATCGCGTCGGCCGACCACCGCGCCAGCTTCAATTCGCCCGGGATCAATCTTGGCTGCCCAGCGGCATATCATCTGCGGCGACGACGATATAAACCGTCTTGGCCATCGCCTTCTGTACCTCGGCCTCCCTCTTCTTGAGGGCACTATAAACCACGACCGAGGCCAGCATCGCCGCCAGACCCGCGAGCGCGACAAAAATAACTGGCCGTTTCATCCTTTTCTCCCCCGACCGGCCCTTACCTTGCCGCCGGTCAAAATGCCTTGATTCACCCCGATCTGATTCCCCGCCTGGAGCCGGTTTACAGATGGCTCCCGCGAACGGACAGGCGCGCGGGCTACGGTGTATTGCCCATGCGGTTGCAAAATTGAGGTTGTCGTTGCTGGCCCGGATTGCGGAAGCCAGACCGCCAGGACTAGATCAAGTGTCGATGGCAGTTACGAGCGAATGAAGGATGGTGCCGGAGGTTTGTAAAGTGAAACGACGACGGTAGCGACAGTGGCCAGAATCAGCGCATACTCGGTCATCGTTTGACCATTGCGGCGTGGACCATAATGATATCCTGGTCATCCAGTTCATAAAGAGATCCCCGAGTGGCCAGTGAAAGGTGTTCGGGCAGAAGCGGAAAGACTCCCCGCTTCCTGCCCGCATCGGTTAAAGGCTGGTGTCGACTGAGCTGAGCAGACTGGTAATAGTCCCGCCCATGGTCTGGTAGCCGATGTAAACCACCACCGCGACCGCCGATAAAATCAGCGCGTACTCGGTCATGGTTTGGCCGCTGGATCCATTCGCGCGTGAACAGCTGAGTGCGAGTAATCCACGCATGATAGTTGCCAATTCCCCTTTCTCGCTGCGGCATCCGGGCGCGATCTCCGCCGGATGCGGTTACGGAATTGTGCCGCAAACATTAGCCTGGAGTGGAACGGCAAGTCCCCGGCGTGAAGGCGCGATAAGCCAGAGCTGATCGGCGCTGATACCGCGCTTCGCGGCATACCCGTTCATCAACTCTGTACGTATCTCGTCTCACCCTGCCTCCCCGGTTCCGAATCTCCTCCAGCGCCGCTTTCCATAAGGTTCGCGCCAGCGGCAGCAGCTTTCGGACTATGCTGCCGCCGGCGGATTATCCCCGGTTGGTTTGCCGATGGCTTAGAGGCTGGTGTCCACCGAGGTCAGCAAGCTGGTGATGGTGGTGCCCATGGTGCGGTAGCCCGCGTACACAACAACTGCGACGGCCGACAGGATCAGCGCGTACTCAGTCATCGTCTGGCCTTTCTGCCAGTTCTGAGCTTTCACAAACATTTTGGTGATGAAATCCATTTCCCGTGTCCTCCTTAGACTTTTGGTGCGATGGCCTTAGCGGCCGGTTACCCCTTTTTAATGTGGCCGCTGTTCGGTGCGGCCCGATTCGCCGAGGGAGGAAAAAAGGCCGGAGCGTGGGCGGGTAGCGCCAGGATCAGGCCAACCGAAATCTGCCCCTCCAGGCAGTCAGTCGAACAGTAGGATTTACTGATCGACTTGACCGTAAGTTCCGGCGACGTTCCCGCCCTGCGCATCATCGGTCCCCCCCTCGGGATCAAACCCGGAGCATCCTTCCCCCCTTTCCGTAGCAACGGAGATGCACACATGGTCCGAGCAGGCTGGGATGGAGCATCTCCCATGCCAGTGGGAGTTAAAGAAAAAGGCAGCGAATGCGAGGAGGAAGAATTCGTTAAAGGATGCTTTGCAACAAAGGTTGCTCGCTGGCAACAAAGTGTCATAGCCAAGCAAAGCAAACGAAGACTGGCGTGGTCCGCGCGACCGCGCTAATACACTTCTTGTAGAGTATAGATACTTTGAGATTCATCTCGCGTTTGGTTAGTTCGTAAACGGTCATCGATCACTATCACTTCCACGACCGATGATCCGCGCTAGCAGGCGTCCTGCCACGCAGCCGCTTCACAGTCGGCGGCTTTCTTTTCGAAGAAGGAAGGAGCTACGGCTGTAATCAGGTGCGCCGGGCCGCAACAAGCATCCACTCCAGCCTGTAGAGAATCTCTACCACTCGGGAAGGTAGGACTCCCGAGGCTGCCAGCAGCTCAGCTTAGCGCGGTGCGAATTCCAGTTGATCCCCTCCATGGTGCCGCTGCGCGCTGCGGCGCCGGCTTCGATCTCCAATGCGCGCCGCGCCCCGAACACCATCGACGAGAGCCGCCATGGCTTGAGGCTATGATTGATGCGCACCACCCGATTCGCCTTATCGACGAAAACGATGTCGATCGCGAACCGCATGAAAAACATGTGCATCCACATCAGGGGGAGCCGGCTACCCTCGAACAGCATCCCGCTCCCCGGCGCCAGGCCGTCGCGTCCCAGGAGCCCGCGGCTTTGCTCCACATGGCTCGTGGCAGCCTCGAGCACCTCGCATACGACGGTCCCCCTCGTGCGATTGAGCACCGCCAACGTCTTCGCCGCCTCTTGACGCATGAAACCCCTCCCGCCCACTTCGCAGCCCTGTTTGGCAGGCTGCACATATAATAGGATCACCTCGAAAGCGATGGCATACGTTCCCATATTTCTCGATGTCACCGGCCGCCGATGCTTGGTCGTTGGCGGGGGCGAGGTCGCCGCGCGCAAGGTCGTATCCTTGCTCGACGCCGGCGCCGAGGTGACGGTCGTCAGTCCCTCGCTTGTCGATGAGCTGCGCGACCTCGCGCGCGAGCGCCGGATTCGTTACCTCAATCGCGCGTATGAGGCTGGCGATATGGCGGGCGCCGCGCTCGTGTATGCCGCATCGGATGACGCCCAACTGCATAAGCGGCTTCATGATGAGGCGCGCGCTCACCGCATTCCCATCAACGTGGCCGACGCACCCGAGTTGTGCACCTTCATCGCGCCGGCGGTCGTGACGCGAGGCTCGCTGAAGATCGCCGTCTCGACCGAGGGCGCCAGTCCCGCAATGGCGCGGCGCATCCGCCGGCGCCTCGAACGCCTGTTCGGCCCCGAGTATGGTCTCGCATTGGAGGTGCTGCGCGCGGCGCGCAATCATCTGAAGGCGAATGAACCTGATATCCGCATCCGCGCGACGAAGTTGACTGCGCTTGCAGCCGCGCGCATTCCCGAATATCTCCGCAAGGGCGATATCGATGCGGTCGACACCAGTTGTCCGCCGTGAGATCGGCGTCGGTCTCGACGCTCTTGGGTTGAGCAGTATACGAACTCGCGCTGAAACCGAAGCGAGAAGTACGTTGGCGGCGCGCTAGCGATTCGATGATTACGCTGTTTCTTCCGCCCGCGCTGATTTGCTATGCGGCATCGTCCGCAGGCTTCATCGCGGACCGCGCGACCGCACGCGTCCGATGGACCGGATGGGCGGCGGCATCGCTCGCGGCCGGCGCCGCCTTCCATGCGCTGGATCTTGCGGCTCGTGGCATCCAGGCCGGCAATTTTCCGGTCGCCAATTTCGCCGAGTCGCTGTCGTTCCTCGCATGGCTCATCGCGCTGATCGGGCTCGTGCTCATCGTGCGTCTGCGAATGGCGATCATCGGCGCGATCGTCGGCCCCATCGTCACCGTCGCGACGCTCGCCGCGGTGATGACGATGCAGACCACGCGCATCGTGTTGCCCGAGAGCCTGCGCAGCGTATGGCTTCCGATTCACGTCACCCTCGCATGCCTCGGATGCTCGATGTTCGTGCTCGCCAGCGCGGTGAGCCTCGTCTATCTCATTTACGAATCGAGGCTGAAGGCCAAACGCATGATGCGCCCGGCGGGCGGCGATGTTCCCAGCCTCGAGAAGTTGGATCGCATCAATTATCGCCTGCTGGTGTGGGGCTTCGTGCTGCTAAGCCTCGCGATCATCAGCGGCGCGATCTGGGCCGATGCGACCTGGGGACACTTCTGGAACTGGGAGCCGGTCGAATCGTGGTCGGCGGTGATTTGGATTCTCTATGCGGCACTGCTCGAATCGCGCCTCACGGTAGGATGGCGCGGGCGTCGCGCGGCGGCCCTCACGATCGTGGTCTTCACGGTGCTGGTCAGGCTCGTTCGTCGGCGTGAACCTCACGCATCCGGGCAAGCACGGCGGGAGTTTCGGCTGAGATGGAGAACACGCTCTTCATACTCGGCGTGAACCATCGCACCGCGCCTGTCGCGGTCCGCGAGCGGCTTGCCTATGCGGAGACTGAAGTCGCACCGGCGCTGCAACGCCTCGAAGCACGCCACCGGCATCGGCGAGGCCGCGCTGCTTTCGACCTGCAATCGCGTCGAGGTCATCGGCGTAACCTCGGATCCCGCAGCATGCCGAGGATGAAGTCGCGCGATTTCTCGCGGCCGATCGCGAGGTCGAGCGCGGCGCGTTCAACGACGCGCTGTACAACTTCAGCGGGCGCGATGCGGTGCGCCATCTCTTTCGTGTCGGCGCGAGCCTCGACTCGATGGTCGTTGGCGAGCCGCAAATACTCGGCCAGTTGAAACTCGCCTACGCGCAGGCGGCCGAGGCCGCGACGGTCGGGCTGGTGCTCCATCGCGCATTTCACAAGGCGTTTCAGGTCGCGAAACGCGTGCGCAAGGCGACCCTCATCGGTCACGGCTCGGTTTCGATCAGCTCGGTCGCGGTCAGTCTCGCGGGGCAGATCTTCGATACGCTCGGCGACAAGACCGCGATGCTGATGGGCGCGGGAAAGATGGCGGAGCTGACGGCGCGCCATCTGAGGGCGCTCGGCATCGAGTCGCTGCTCATTACCTCGCGTACGTTTGATCGCGCTGTCGCGCTCGCGCGCGAGCTCGGCGGCACCGCGGTCCCATTTGAAAATTACAAGCCCTACCTGCGCATCGCTGATATTCTCATCGGCTCGCTGTCGGTGACCAGGCCGATGCTCGCGCATCATGATGTCGACGCGATCATTCGCGAGCGCAAGTATCGTCCGATGTTCATGATCGATCTCGGCGTGCCGCGCAATTTCGACGAGCGCCTCAACCAAATCGAGAACGTCTATCTGTACGATATCGACGATCTCGACGCGGTCGCGCAGAAGTCGCTCGGCCATCGCGAGCGCGAGGCCGAGAAGGCCGAGGAAATCGTCGTCGAGGAAATCGACTCGTTCCTGAAGTGGCTCGCCGAGCTGGAGATCGTGCCGACCATCAAGGATATTCGCGGGAGCATCGAGCGGCTGCGCGACCTCGAGCTGACGCGCCATCGCGCATGGCTCAAAACGCTCGAGCCCGCCGAGCGCGAACGCATCGAGATGCTCACGCGCGGGCTGGTGAACAAGCTGCTGCATCGCGTGATGGCGGGTTTGCGTCATCATGATCGCAGCTCGCCCGAAGCGATCAACACGGCCGAAATCGCGCGCCGCCTGCTATGCGACACCAACGGCGCGAACGCTCGACCCGCCCGAATCTCGACGACCTCGAAACGGACCTCCTCGAGGATTCCAGCGACGACGACCTCGACCCGCTGTGAGACAAAGAAATCCTCGCATCGTGGCTTGGCGGATTATTAGATCGGTATCAGATTCCTTACACGATTCGAGGGTCCGGGTAGTTCGAATCAGATGGAGACGTTAGTCCGAAGTCGATTTGTAGGACGTAACGACTTGAATCAGGTCGCTATGACAAGAGCGGCCCGGCCGGACGGGCCGCCTGCGACTTTTGGTCGGCTGCCCGTTGACCCTCGATCGTTATTTTCCAGATCTTTCCACTCCCGGACTCGATAAAGCCCTCTTTAATCATCGGCTTTCGCGCCCGCCGTATCATCACCTTCCAGCGTTCGATTCCTCCCGCACTAGCCAATGAATCGCCTACTTTAATCCGCGAGGCCAGGATTGGTTCGACTTCCTTTTCGAGATCTTGCAGGGTCGCTTCTCCGTCTAGACCCATCAAGGCCTGAAGAATTGGTTGGTAATATTGCCAGAGTGGCGTCATTTCGGGTTTCTCGACGGGAGGCGGAGCCGAATTCCGGAGGAGCTTCCTCCACTCCTCGCGAAGCGATTTCATATTTCCTTGAAATTCCCTCATCGAACGCGCAGTCCCCATGATGGCCTCGGCCGAAGCGTATTTTCCTCGTGCCACAAGCTCCGCCGCTCGCTGGTTGAACTCCTTGATTGCTGTTTTGATCTGCTTCACAGCCTCGGCGAGTGACCTGTCTACCTCCTTAGCAGCTACAGGCTTTTTCACGCCGCCACCCTTATGCCAGGTTCCTGAACCATTTGGCTCAAGTCCAGTGGAGCTGTGAGTACGGGAACTCCTTCTGGAGATTTTCCGGTCCGAAACACCTCGTCCCAGTACTCGCGGTTTCGCTTCGCGCCGAACACCGTATTGCTCAGATTCTTATCGATCCAGCAAGGAAGTGCTGCGAGATTCTTCAGGAATAGCTCGATTCGCTTCCACAGCTCTTCGGTAAGCCGGCGATGGAAGAGTCGCTCCTTGTCTACCATTTGGCCCGTATAAGCGAAGTGGTTTTCGATCACGAGCCTGACCCACCGGAGTATGCAGGCGAGCACTTCCTCTCTCGCTATTCGCCACGCCCGGAGATATTCCTCCGGAATCGGTTCACCCTTTTGAGAGCCGATTTTCGAGGGGCCGACCACCAAGTTCCGGATCCCATTGCTTAATCGAAGAATAGATCAGCAAAAAGACTCATCAATCGCACCATCTGCGCTCGTTCCAGCTCTCGCGGATTGTCGCCCCGTTCCATGCCTTCGTCGATCGGTACCGAGAGGGCCCCCTTATAGACAAATTCAGCAAAGAACATTCGTTCAATCGAAGTATATGCTAGCGGGCGATCTGCTGTTTTACCTGCCCATTCCACAAATTCCCTGATCCTATTGTCTTTGTGATACGTAATCGAGTCACGAGTGGAATCGATGATGTAGCGCAGCATTTCGCGGTGTTCACCCTTGAAGAATCGGACGAGGTCGGCTTCGCTGAACCGATAATCTTTCTCATCGAGCTTCTTCATCTCTTGGTACTTTTTGACCCGTTCAGCAAACAGTGTACTTCCAAGGTGACGCATGACCGCCGCGTCAAATGCGACTTGCCGGAGCTTGTCGCCCGCATTGGTGTTCGCCTGGAGGAGTACATTGGTGTCTGGATTCACAAAGACACGGACCGGAAGTTCCTTCACGCCAAGCAAGATCTGGGCGGCAGCCTTGTGTTGTCCGTCAAAGACCTTGATATCTCCAAGGCCCTCGGCGTCAGGAGCCCACCACGCAAGCGCAATGTGAAGTTGAGGTCGCTTCATTATGAATTCCTCTATTAGTCCCCGAATGTTATATCCGATACTGCGCGGGTTGATGCGATCGTCGTGATGGAGGTATTCGAGAGGAAGCATCGCGAAGAAGTAGTCCATCCCGCTGAGTCCGTCCCTGTATAGCGGTGTCGAATGGACTTCGGTTCCGCGCTTCGGACTCTCAGGGAGAACGAACTCGACATGATCCTCAGACCGCTTGAGCCGCAAACGAGCCTTGGCACCTCCGTAGCGCTGCAAAACGTGACCTAGGTTAGCGCCTCTTTCGCCCCGTTCCTCGGCCGTCTTTTGCAGGCTTTCGAATTGCGCCATTCGGCGGGCAACACGCAAGTCCGAAGCGCCTTTACTGCGATTGCATGAAGAATGTGTCAGCGCGAAGTTGTTCTCTTCGTCCGGACCCAGATCGGCCAGCGGAATAATGTGATCGATGTCAAGCTGGTCCTTATGCAGTAACAGATCGATCGTCTGATCACAGATGAAGCACTTTCCGGATTGCCGCTCGAGTAGTCTCTTTTCCAGCGCGGCGCGATCTTCCTTATTCAAATAGGCCAATTTTGCTGAATGTTCCGCCATATTTACCTCCCAATCCGTTCCGAACAGGTTAGAGACCCTTCCATACTTTCAAGGCGCTGAAAAGTCGCTCTAGCCCGAGCCGCTCCTACCGGTTAACAGATACCAGTGTGAGATCTAAAATCGGTTGCCAATGTGTATGGCTAGTGTCGAAACATATCGCGGGACCGCTATTATGGGCGTAACGAATGAAACTCACGCTCAGAATCGGGTCGCGGCCTAGCAAGCTTGCGATCATTCAGGCCGAGATGGTGCGCGATGCGATCGCATCGGCGATCCGGGACCTCGACATCGAAATCGTTCCGATCAAAACCAGCGGCGATAAAATCCTCACCGCCTCGCTCGCCGATGTCGGTGGCAAGGGGCTGTTCATCAAGGAGTTGGAGCAGGCGCTCGCCGAGCGGCGCATCGATATCGCCGTCCATTCGATGAAGGATCTTCCGGCGGTGCTGCCGCCGCAGTTTCGCATCGTCGCGACTCCGGAGCGCGAGAATCCGCATGATGCGCTCATCACCTCGAATGGCGCGCGGCTTGAGTCGCTGGCGAAGGGTGCGAAGCTGGGGACCTCGTCGCCGCGTAGGAAATTCGAAGCGCTGCGCATCAATCCCGGTCTAGAGGTGGTGCCGCTGCGAGGAAACGTCGACACACGCCTCGCTAAACTGCAGTCCAAGGAGATGGACGCGATCATCGTCGCGATGGCGGGCCTCAAGCGTCTCGGGAAGCTGCACGACATCAAGTACGAGGAACTCGACGAGCGCGCTTTCGTGCCCGCGGCGGCGCAGGCAGCACTCGCGATCGAATCTCTCGCGGACGGAAAAATCTGCGGCTCCGACGATATCGAACGCGCGGTCGGGTCACTCAATCATCCGCAAACCGAATGCGAGACGAGCGCCGAACGCGCGTTCCTCGCCTCGATTCATGCATCATGCGTGACGCCCGTCGGTGTCAAGGCGACCCACGCAAATGAGCATCTTACGATGCGCGCGATTCTGTTCAGCGGTGATGGAGCACGCGAGCTGGCCGATGAAATCTCCGCACACGTCGGCGCCGGGGATGCGCGGGCGGCGGCGCGCGTCGGCGAGAACCTCGGTGCTAAGATGATTGCGCGCGGAGCGCGCGACCTTCTTAATGAATGAAGCGAGCGGAAAAGTTTTCCTGGTCGGAGCCGGCCCAGGCGCCGTCGATTTGATTACGGTGCGTGGCGCGGACATCCTTAGCCGCGCGCAAGTCGTGATCTATGACAGCCTCGTGAATCCCGGGCTGCTGCGCCTCGCGCCCGCGTCGGCGGAACTGATTTATGCGGGCAAGCGCGGCGGCGCGCAGAATGAGCTCGCGCAGGCCGATATCAACGCGATGCTGATCGCCCACGCGCGCAAGGGGATGCGCGTGGTGCGGCTCAAAGGTGGCGATCCGTTCATCTTCGGGCGCGGCGGCGAAGAGGCCGAGGCGCTCGCCGCGGCGGATGTCGAATTCGAGGTGGTTCCCGGCATCACCTCGGCGATTTCGGTTCCCGCCTTCGCGGGAATTCCGCTCACCCATCGCGAGTATGGTTCGTTTGTAGCATTCGTCACCGGTCACGAGGATGCATCGAAGGATGCGTCATCGGTGCCGTGGGACGATCTCGCGCGAGCGGCGCGTGGCGGAGGTACCATCGTGATCCTGATGGCCACGGCGCGCCTGCGCGGCGTACTAAAGCGGCTGGCGGACGCGGGTTTGCCGCACACAACTCCAGCGGCCGCGATCCAATGGGGAACCATCGCGAATCAGAAAACCGTCTCCTCGACGCTTGCGGCGCTCGCCGATGACGTCGAGCACGCGAGTCTCGGCGCGCCCGCGATTGTGGTTGTCGGGCAATGTGGCGATCTGCGCGAGCATCTGATGTGGGCGGAGCGGATGCCGCTGTTCGGACGGCGCATCGTCATCACGCGCGCGACCGACAAAGTTTCCTCCTTCGCGCGCGAGTTGCGCGCACTTGGTGCGGAAGTGATCGAATTTCCGACGATCGAAACTGCGCCGCCCGATTCCTATGCGGCGCTCGACGCATCGATCTCGCGACTTCACGAATTCGAATGGATCATTTTCACTAGCGCGACTGGTGTCGAGGCCTTCGTCGAACGGCTACGCGCGTTGGGCAAGGACATTCGCTCGCTGGGCAAGGCGCGCATCGCGGCCATCGGTCCCGCCACTGCCGCGGCGCTTAAGGACTTCGCGCTCACCGTCGATGCGATGCCGAAGGAGTATCGTGCCGAAGCGATTCTCGATGCGATCGACATCGAAAAGGTTCGCGGCGCGCGAATCCTGATTCCTCGCGCTCAAGTCGCGCGCGAGATCTTGCCGCAGATGCTGCGGGAGCATGGCGCGGCCGAAGTCATCGTGGCGCCGGCATACAAAACCATCGCGCCCTCTGGCGCGGCGCTAGACCGCATGCGCGAGGCACTAGCATCGGGCGGCTACGACCTGGTCGCTTTCACCAGCTCCAGTACGGCCTCGAACTTTGTCGAGATAACCGGCGAGCCAAAGGTGGGAACGAAGGCCGCGGCCATCGGTCCGATCACCGCGGCAACCGCCGAGAACCTCGGCTTCGAGGTGGTGGTGAAACCGCCCGAATACGCGATTCCCGCGCTGGTGGCGGCGATCCGGGACTACTTCGCATCGCAGCCGCCCGCGCATTAAGATGCAGAAGCAGAAGGAACCACAGAGGCACAGAGACACTGAGGGGCAGCCAGCAGAAAAATTCTCTCTTCCAGATCACTCCGTGTCTCCGTGCCTCCGTGGTGAATTCCGTCGAGAGGTGACCACATGGCATTTCCGATAAATCGCCCGCGCAGACTCCGTCGCACCGAGACGATGCGGCGTATGATTCGCGAGACGCGGCTCTCACCCGACAATCTCATCCAGCCCTTCTTCGTATGCCCGGGGCGCGATGTGAAACGGCCGGTCACCTCGATGCCGGGGGTCGCGCAGCTATCGGTCGACAATGTGGTGAGCGCCGCGCGCGAGACTCATGCGGCGGGAGTGCCCGCGATCATCCTGTTTGGAATTCCCGAGCGGAAGGACGCCGTTGGCAGCGAGGCGTGGAATGATTCGGGCGAGGTGCAGCGCGCGATTCGCGAAATCAAAGAGCGCGTGCCGGGCCTGTGCGTCATCACCGACGTATGCATGTGCGAGTACACCGATCACGGCCACTGCGGCGCTATCGTCGGCACCGAGGTCGACAATGACGCGAGCCTGGAGCTGCTGGTGCGCGAGGCGCTTTCGCACGCGCGCGCCGGCGCCGATATCGTCGCGCCGTCCGACATGATGGACGGGCGGGTCGGCGCGATTCGCAGCGCCCTCGATGAGAACGGCTTCGCGCACGTTGCGATCATGGCCTATTCGGCGAAGTTCGCATCGGCATTCTATGGGCCATTTCGCGAGGCCGCCGAGTCTGCGCCGAAGTTCGGCGATCGCCGCTCCTATCAGATGGATCCTCCCAACGGCGACGAGGCGATGCGCGAGGTCGCGCTTGACCTCCAAGAAGGCGCTGACATCGTGATGGTGAAACCGGCGCTGCCGTACCTCGATCTCATCTACCGCGTGAAGCACGAGTTCAATGTTCCGGTCGCTGCGTACAATGTATCGGGCGAGTACTCGATGATTCGTGCGGCAGGCCTGAACGGATGGCTCGACGAAGAGCGCACCATCATGGAGGTACTAACGTCGATTCGCCGCGCCGGTGCGGATTTGATTCTTACGTACTTCGCGACCGAGGTCGCAAGGAAGATCCAGAGGTAACCACGCTACATTGGATCAATGAAGGTTCGAGAAGCGATCCGTTTGATCGAGGGCGATGGCTGGAAGATCGTTGCGACGCGCGGGAGCCATCGGCAATACAAACATCCGTCCAAGCCGGGTCGAGTGACTATCGCAGGCAAACCCTCCGATGACTTGGCGCCGGAACACTCAACAGTATTCTTAAGCAAGCTCAATTGAAGCGGAATAAATGATGCGGTACGCCGTCGTTATCGAAAAGGCCAAGCGCAATTTCAGCGCCTACGTCCCCGATCTCCCTGGTTGCGTCGCCACCGACAAAACCCGGAGAGGAGCCGAGAAGCAGATCCGTTCCGCGATACGATTTCACCTGAACGGAATGCGCGAAGACGGAATCGCGATCCCTAAACCGACCGCCACTTGCGAGTACATCAATCTTGCGGTCTAGCCTTTGCTCTTCGGCTTGATGTGCATTTCGTAGTAAGGACGCATCGAGCGGAGCGCGCGCATCTGATGATACGCGAGCTCGTCGTCGGGATAGCGATGCTCCGGGCCGAGCACACATCCCGCCCGCGCGTGACATCGCGGCGCACAATCCGCTTCGACTTCCACTCGATGTGTAAGGCACTTCGGAATGTCCCATCCTTTCGCGAAGCTGACCGCATCGGCAGGACACGCGCTGATGCAGGTGCGCGCGATACAGGTTGGGCACGGATCGAAGCGGAAAGCCTCGCCCGGCGCATCGATGACTTCGTCGACTAGCACCGCCGCGCGAAATGCGATCCAGGGCCCATAGACCGGATGCACCATCACTCCGATGATGCTGGGGCCGCTCAGTCCCGCTGCCTTCCCCGCTTCCATGAAGTTCAGCGTCGGTGCGTTGCTTATGAACGGATAGATGATCGTATGCGCGAGGCCGGACTGCGCGAGCAACGGACCGATGTCGCGTTCGATGACGGCGCGGGTAAAGTGGTCGAGCGGGTTGTCGCGCGCCATCAAGCCGGGATTTTCTTCCGCGTGCTGTTTGAATGCTTTCCAGAACGCGCCGCCGCCATTGCCGATCACGATGATCGATCGCGCGCTCGGAGCGATGGCCTTAACTCGATAAGGAGGGGTGACGGCGGCATCGTATCGAGCGGAAGGCGTCGCGGCGACGAGGTTGAGTCCGCTGTTCGCGGCTGCCGCGCGAATCGTTTCGAGGATCGAATCCACGCACTCAGATTTATCACAAAAAGAATCGCGCGAAGCGTACCAGGCTTCGCGCGATTCGATGATCAACTGGCCGCGCTTAATCGGCGCGGCTTAACTCAAGCGACCGGCCGGCGTCCCATCACGAGGCCGACCAGGAACAGCACGAGGAAAATGTAAAAGAGGACTTGCGCGATTCCCGCCGCAGTTCCGGCGATTCCGCCGAAGCCCAGGATACCGGCTATGATCGCAATGACCAGAAAGACAAGTGCGTAGTGAAGCATGTCGATTCCTCCATGAGTGGGCGGCTCGCCCGGAGCGCGACCCTTGTGGCAGCCACCTAGTGCTTGGGAGTTAAGACGACTCGAACTACGCGAAGATTCAAGGAATTCGGGCTAAGCCGACTTCTTTTGGGCCTAGCCGCGTCGACCTACGCGATTTTGTAGGTGATCAGCGCATCGGCGACCAGCGCATCGGCGCTGTCGCGGATTTCCACATTGATGCTCGCCAGCCGCTTGCCCGCGCGACGCACTTTCGCGGTCGCGATGAGATCGCTGCGGATGCCAGGCCCAGTGAAGTTCACCGTCATCGAAACGGTCATGCTGCGCTGGGTCTGCGCGAGGCTCCAGATGGCGGCGCACGCGGTGAAATCCGCCAACGACGCGATCGCGCCGCCATGAATCGGCATATTAGGACCGCCGTCATTGAGCAGCTTCTCCGAAAATGGCATTCGCACGACAGCCTCGCCGTTTTCAGCGGAGACGATTTTCAATCCGACCATCGCGGAGAAGGGCGAGCGCTCGAGCGACGCCATCGCTTGTTTCGTTTGCACGTTCATCGCGAACTCTCCAGGACATCGGGCAATTCCGCGAGGTCGCGGATGATGTAGTCAGGCTGCGCGACGCCTTCGGGAAGCGGCAGTGCATGACGGCTGATCCACGCCGCCGACATGCCGACGGCCTTCGCGCCGCCGATATCATGATGAGGCGTGTCGCCGACGAAGAGTACCTCGCGCGCCTCGAGATTCAGCATCGCGAGCATCCGGCCGAAGATTTTCGGATTCGGCTTTCGCAGCTTCAGGTCCGCGGAAATGATGATGGCCTCGAACTTTTCCTTCACCCCGGTATCGGCCATGATTTCCCAGCCGGTTTGCGAATCGTCGAAGTTCGACAGCAGCCCGAGGCGATACTTCTCGGCGAGCCGCCGCACCGCATCCTTGCGATTAGCAGGCGCCGACGTGACGCTGCGCACACCGCGCATATGGATTCGCGTCAGTTCCTCGGCGAGCTGCCGCAGCTGGGCTTCATCTGTCAGCCCGACGCGACGCAGTGTGCGCTCGAAGCGCTCGAAGCACGTGATCTCGATACCGTCGTGCTCGCGCTCCGCGTTGATTTCCTCGTAGACGGCGCCATATGCAGTCATGAAGGCGTCGGGATCGTACTTCGCGCCGAGCCCTACGGCCACTTTGGGCAAAATCCACGGCAGCGTCGAATGCATCTCGCGACCCTTCCACAACATCAGCGGAAGCCCGTCAGGATCCCAATTCACCAGCGTATCGAACAGGTCCAGAACGATCGCTTTGAACATCAATTCAGACTCGTGGAGTGAGGGCCGCCGCGGTGCCGAACAGTGCGACGAGGTCGAGCAGGAGCACGGCGCCATTGAGGATCACCGAAAGATGATGAAGGTTGTCGAACTCGGCCTTCGTTGCGGGGTCGGGATTTTCCTGTTCGGATACGGTCCGGATCGCATCAACGCGCGGACGCACAACCGTGCCCGCGTAGACGGTGCATCCGAGCGCGATGCCGATGGTGAGGACGCTCGCCAGCCACCATCCGCGGGCGCCGGGTCCGGCGACCAGCAAATATATCGCGATGATGAACGCGATCCCGCCGGCGACATAGCCCAGGATGTAGTAGCGCGGGAAGATGACGCTGACGACTTTGCCCGCATCGGAACGCGCGAGGACGGTGAAGATTACCGGCGCGGTGAAAAACGAGAAGAAGATGATCGAGCCGAGCCAGCATACGAGCGCGAGGAGGTATATGAAGAGGAGGATCATTCCAGTGTTCTCGGGCGTAGTCGCAGTCTAATTGTCGCTCAGTTGAGCAGTGGCTTCGATGCGCCTGGAAGTGGCCGCCGCTGACCGAACCCGGCCTCGATACTATGCCATGCGACGATGCGCGGCTCGCCATACTGCCAGCATAGGAATACGACATCGTCGTCCTCATCGTCGCCGTCCGCTTCGATGAGAAAAGGGAAATCCACCAACCCCTGATCGATGTCCTTGAGGAAGCAGCCCATCTCCTGGATTTCGCTGGCGATCTCGCTCATTCGCGAGGCGAGCGGCCGAAGCTCGGGATAGCGCGCGATGACCTTAGGCAGGTCGAGTTGGGACAGCTTGTCATCGAAACGCGAAAGGTCGCTGATGCGCTTGCGCATCGCGTCCGCCTGAATCTGGAGGTCGCGAACCAGCACCTCGAGGCGCGGGATCAGCTCATTTGCTTCTTCCGCGCTGAATAGCTTGTCAAATCGATGCTTGCCCAAAATAGTCTCGCCGATGGCGCGGCGCCTTGTCGATGCTTAGGTTTGATCTCACGGAGATTATCTTGTCTGCCTTGTACCCGTATATTACGGTAAATCCTGCGTCGGTCGAAAGCAGATGGGGGGACGATTTGGGCGGCAGGTTCTCTCCAAGAGGGTATAACCGCTAATGTCAGATAAGCCCAAGGGTGAGAAAAAGTTCGACGTTGAAGAGGATCTTAGCCGGGTCGAGATACCTGATGTTCTGCCCGTGCTGCCACTACGCGGGATCGTAATCTTCCCGAGCCAGATTCATCCGTTCCTGGTCTCCCGCGCATCCTCGCTCAAACTCATAGATAATGTCGGGCAAGGCAATCGCATCATCGCGCTTGCCGCGCAGAAGAATCCCGAAGAGGAGAATCCCGGCCCCGAGGGCGTGTATCAGCGCGCCACCGCGGTCCGCATCCTCAAGATGCTGCGCTATCCGGACCAGAGTGTGCGTGTGCTCGTTCGCGGCCTCGCGCGGCTGCAGCTCGGCGAGTTCACGCAGCGCGAGCCATTCTTTCAGGCGCACGTGAGCCGGCTTGCCGATGAGTTGGTGACCGATAAGGAAGTCGAGGCGCTCCAGGCGCACCTGGTCAGCCAATTCTCGAAATTCGTCTCGCTGGTGCCGTATCTGCCCGATGAGCTGCAGGGAATCGCGATGGGTGTGCGCGAGCCCGGCCGGCTCACGGATCTGGTCGCGTCATATCTCAAGATCGCGGTCGAAGAGGCGCAGGATCTCCTGGCGAGTACCGATGTTCGCCAGCGATTGGAAAAGTTGATCGCGATCCTCACCCGCGAAATCGAGTTGCTCGAACTCGGACACAAGATTCAGTCGCAGGTGCAGACCGAGCTCAACAAGAATCAGCGCGAATACTACCTGCGCCAGCAGCTCAAGGCGATCCAGAAGGAACTCGGCGACGGCGATTCGCGCTCGGGCGAGCTCGAAGAAATCGAGAAGAAGATCGAAGCCGCGAAGATGCCGGAAGAAGCGCGCAAGGCGGCTGACAAGGAGCTCGACCGCCTCAAGATGATTCCGCCGGAATCGGCAGAGCATACGGTGGTGCGGACCTACCTCGATTGGCTGGTGACGCTGCCGTGGGGGATATCGACGGAAGATAACCTCGAGATCAAACATGCGCGCGGTGTGCTCGACGAAGACCATTACGACCTCGAGAAGATCAAGGAGCGCATCCTCGAATTCCTCGCGGTGCGTAAGCTGAAGAAAGATACCAAGGGCCCCATCCTATGCTTCGTCGGTCCGCCGGGGACCGGCAAGACCTCGCTCGGACGCTCGATTGCGCGGGCGCTCGGACGCAAGTTCGTGCGGCTATCGCTGGGCGGCATCCGCGATGAGGCGGAGATCCGCGGGCATCGGCGCACCTACATCGGATCGCTGCCGGGCCGCATCATCCAGGGCATCCGCAACGCGGGCTCCAACAACCCGCTCTTCATCCTCGATGAGGTCGATAAGCTGGGCGCCGATTTCCGTGGCGATCCGGCGGCGGCGCTGCTTGAGGTCCTCGATCCCGAGCAGAACAACACTTTCCAGGATCATTACCTCGATGTTCCATTCGATCTGTCGAGGGTGCTGTTCTTGACCACCGCCAACGTGCTCGACTCCATCCCGCATGCGCTGCTGGATCGGATGGAGGTGCTCGAACTTCCCGGTTACACCGAGGAAGAAAAGCTGGAGATCGTCAAGCGGCACATCGTGCCGAAGCAGCTCATCGAAAACGGCCTTGGCAACTTCAAGATCGATTTCACGCAAGAGGCGGTTTCCGAGGTCGTGCGCAACTACACGCGCGAGGCGGGACTCAGAAACCTCGAACGCGAAATCGCGCATGTTTTTCGCAAAATCGCGCGCGGTGTGACCGAAGGCGAACCGACCCCCGAGCGCATCGTGCCCGAGATGGTGCAGAAATATCTCGGACCGCCGAAGTTCTATGCCGAAGTTGCGGATCGCACGCACGATCCCGGCGTCGCAACCGGTTTGGCGTGGACGGCGAGCGGCGGCGACATACTCTTCATCGAATCGACCAGGATGAAGGGACAGAAAGGCCTAACGTTGACGGGCTCGCTGGGCGACGTGATGAAAGAATCGGCACAGGCGGCGCTGTCCTACATCCGCTCACATGCGGACAGCCTCGGCATCTCGCCGGATTTCTATGACACCTCGGATATTCACGTGCACGTGCCGGCCGGCGCTATTCCGAAAGATGGGCCGTCGGCGGGAGTCACGCTCGCGACCTCGTTGGCGTCGCTGCTTTCGGGCCGTCCGTGCCGTCCTTACCTCGCGATGACTGGTGAAATCACGCTGCGCGGCAAGGTGTTGCCGGTCGGCGGCATCAAGGAGAAAGTGCTCGCCGCGCGCCGCGCGGGTATCAAGACGATCATCATGCCGCGGCGCAACGAGCGCGACCTCGAGGACATTCCCGAGGAGTTGCGGCGCGAGCTGACGATGCATTTTGTCGACACCGTCGACGAGGTCCTCGCGTATGCGCTACGCAACGGCGACGAAGCGGAAACCTCGGAGGAAACACGCTCCGAGCGCACCGTGCTGAACTGAGCGGCCAAATGTGCGACGTTTCAGGGGCTGCCGCGAAACCGGCAGCCCTTTTTTTGGATTGAAAATTTCGAGAATCAGCCCCGCGCTTTGGCCAGCAGTTCGTCCAGTTCGCGGTTCACCTCATCCATCGCTTTCAAGATGCGGTCTAGACCGCGCTCAAATGTAGCCTTGTCCAGCTTGCCGTTGGTTCCGCTCGCCCCGGCTAAAACCTCAAGCTTTCGACGCGTGTTTGCAGCTTTTTTCATAAGGCTAGCGACTCGTTTCTTCTCATCTAACGGGAGCGTAAACGCATTCAGCTTTCGCGCCTTCAAGAGTGCCGCCCTAATAATAAGATGAACGATAGTTTCGAGTTTGTCCAAGGAGGGGTCGCGGGTCTCTATACCATCAAATCGTCATCATCTGCTAACGGAATGATGGCGCTATTGGCAAGCCGAAAGCTGCTCGCGGCGTCCGGGTTTCTGGTCGTCTCGTTAGTAATAGGACCCCGCTCGATCGCGTCGGGCGCTGAGATTGCACCATTGAAGATGCAGATCGCAAGGCTCGAAGTTTACGGCGTGGATTCCAAACGCGGATACGCCCAGGCCGTGGCCCATCATCATCTTCTCGCATGGCTTTAATCGATGCAGTACCGTGCGCAGAATCGAGCGGTGCAAATCGCGGAAATGATGGTTTCCGATTCCGAGTAGGGGCGGTTCGCGAACCGCCCGCAAAGATTTTGCGATAGCGAAGAATCTTCGCGAGTGAATCATCGCCTCGGGTCGTTCACGAATTGATGAAGCTGCCCAGATCGCTCCCGATCCACAGCGTCGTATGCCGAATCGCGCGAGTGCGCAGATCGGCCAGCGCTTGCAAATCCGCATCAGCACGATAGCGCGCGAATGACCCTTCATCCGGAAACGTGACGATGTGCATCTCGTGCGGCTGATTGGGATCGGCGCCGGCCGGGAATCCGATTCTCCGCTCGATGCGCCCGCCGTAGCGATGCATGATCGATTCTGCCGCGGTCTCGAATTGCTCGAATTCGGCCTCGCGTCCCGAGTGGATGAACAGCAATGCGACGATGATTAATTTTTCTTTCATGAGAAGCCCGCGCACGAATGCTGACGCAAAGCCGGCCCATTGTCATGCATTCCTAAAGCCCCGTGGCTGGGGATAAACTAATTCGGTCGCAGCGCGATTTCGTTGCGACTGAACGAACCCCTTCGCTACTCTGCGCTTTTTCGCGGGGGATGCGGTGGGCGGTTACCTTCCTCATTACGCAGGTTGCGGTTTCGAAATGAAAGTTGCGATCGTCGCCGCAGAAATTTCGCCATGGGCCAAGGAGGGCGGGCTCGGCGATGTCATTGGCGCGCTTCCGCTCGCGCTCAAAAAGATCGGCGCCGCGCCGGTCCTCGTCCTGCCGGGGTATCGGGCGCTGCTGCAGCAGTTCAAGACTACCACCGTCAATGTTGAGGATACCCAATTCGGCCATGGCACCGAGCCATTTTCGATCCTGCGCGCCGAAGGACCGGAAGGCATTCCGATCTACCTGATCGCGCACGAAGGCTTTTTCGATCGCCCGGGAATCTACGGCGAGCGCGGCAAAGTCTATCCGGACAATGTCATGCGCTACATCTTCTTCGGGCGCGCCGCCGCGGCGGTCTGCGCGGATCACATCCGGCCCGATGTGCTTCATGCACACGACTGGCACGCCGCGGCCGCGACGATCGTGGCGCGCGCCGACGAGAAGATCCATGCGAAGCTGCGCGACACGCTCTCCGTCTTCACCATTCACAACCTCGCGTTCCAGGGCGTGTTCGATCCGGTCGACTATCCGCTGCTCGGAATCGAGTGGACCTATTACAAAGTCGATGGTCTGGAATTCTACGATCACGTCAATCTTATGAAGGGCGCGATCGTGATGAGCGATGCGGCCGGCACCGTCAGTCCGACCTACGCGGCAGAAGCGACCAGCGATCCTGACTACGGCTTCGGACTCGAAGGCGTGCTGCGCAACAAGGGCGCGCATTTCCGCGGCATCCTCAATGGCGCGGACTATTTGGAGTGGAATCCCGCCGCCGACAAGCTGATCGCCGCGACCTACACGCCCGCGCGGATCGAGGGTAAGAGCGCATGCAAGAGCGACCTGCTCAAGACGGTCAAGCTCAAACCGATCGAGGGCGCGCCGCTGGTCGGGATGGTTTCGCGGATGACCTCGCAGAAGGGCTTCGATCTGATTCGCGAGGCGTTCGATCGCATCATGCAGTTGAACCTTCAAATCGTGATGCTCGCCGACGGCGACGCGTCATTCGAGGCATATTTTCGCGATGCGCAGAAGCGCTTTGCGGACAAGTTCCGGATGGTGGGCGAGTTCGACAATGTCCTCGCGCACAAGGTGCAGGCCGGCAGCGATGCGTTCCTGATGCCCTCGCGCTTCGAGCCGTGTGGCCTGACGCAAATGTACGCGATGAAATATGGCAACCCTCCGGTGGCGCGCGCGACCGGCGGCTTGCGCGATACCGTTAGCGACTTCGACGCGAAATCCGGCAAAGGCAACGGCTTCGTGTTCGAGCCGTATCGCAGCGAGGATCTGATCGGCGCGCTGACCCGAATGACTGCGGTCTTCCGCATTCGCGAGCAATGGCGCAAGCTCCGCGCGAACTGCTTCGCGGCGGATTTTTCGTGGGAGAAATCCGCTCGCACCTATATGGAGTGGTTCGAAGAATTGCATCGCGAGCGCCGCGCCGCCGCGGCCTCGCAACCGGACTGATGGCCGCCGCCGCGCGCAAGTACGTCCTTTATGCCGACGGCGCATGCCTCGGAAATCCCGGCCCAGGCGGATGGGGCGCAGTCATCGCAGAGCCTCCCGAACTTTATCGCGAGCTAAGTGACGGTCCGTTTCCCGCGACCACCAACAACAAGATGGAAATTACCGCCGTCATCGAAGGACTGCGCAGCATCGAGCCCGGCTCGGATGTGATCGTGCGCAGCGACAGCGAATACGTCGTCAAGACGATGACGCTTGGATGGAAGCGCAACGCGAACCAGGAGCTGTGGCGCGAGCTCGATCGCGAGGTCGCTTCGCGCAAGGTGCGCTTCGAATGGGTTCGCGGCCACGCGGGCGATAAGTACAACGAGCGCGCGGACCAACTGGCAGCGTCGGCCGCGCGAGGCATCAAGCTGGAGCCGGGGGCTGCATCGGGGGCGATGACGAGCGACCTCGAGAAGCTGGAACCGCTGCTTCGACCGGGAGAGTCGATCCGGCGCTGCGCGCGATGCGGCCAGTCATTTGTATCCGACACGTCGGTTCGCGTTACCGACTCCTCGGATCACGCCTACTGCGCGCTGGTTTCGTGTCAGTTGAAAGCGCGCACGAAGAAGTAGACTCGCGTATTACCAAAAGTTCGGGAATCACCAAAGATTCGGAATCATGGCGTCGCTCTCTTCCTTGTACTGCCGATATTCGTCGCCATAGCGCGCGACCAGATGCTCTTCCTCTTCCTTGATGAGACGGTTCATCACGATCGCCACGATGATGGCGGTGAGCACCGCTGAAATCGGTGCGCCATAAGCGATCGGCCATGCGATCAGTGCGAGGTAGATTCCGGCGAACACCGGATGGCGAATGAAGCGATAGAAGCCGCGCCGCACCAGCACCCGCTGCTCGATGCCGTCGCGCCGCTCCCATGAAAAGAATCCGAGCTGGATGCGTGCGCCCAACGCGATCCATAGACCCGCCAACTCCAACGCGAGCGCGAGCCCGCTGATCCATCGCGGCGCCTCGCCACCATAAAGATAAGTGCGCTCGAACGGCGCGGCGAAAAACAGGATGAGCAGCGGTGCCTGATCGGCGATGCGCTGGGACAAGGCATCGCGCGTGGGATTCGGCCCGTACTCCTCGCGCACCAGCAGATCGGCGCATCGAAAGCCCCCGTAGGCGAGGAGGTACGCGGCGATGTAGGTATGGGCGCGAAAGTAGCTCGTGATCGCGAGGCCGAGCGCCACTGAGCCAACGACGGCGACCAGAAAAATCAACAGCTCGCCAAGACGTAGGAAAAAGTTCCGATCGGGCAGGTTGGCGTGAATAGGTTCCAGAGGAAGTTGCGGCACTTCGGCTGGCGTCGCCTCCACGGGCTGAACCAACGGACCGGTCGACTTCGAGGGGGGCGCGCTCGGTGCGGAATCGGAAGCATCGGACATGATGGAAAATCTCTCAGAAGCTGGGAGCGAATGATAGACGCCGCGCGTAAGGCTTCAGCAGTAAATTCACTGCATAGAATGGCATGCGCAATTCGCGAACTGCAATTAGATTATGCGAACGGTTGCGAATCGCGAATTACCTCTCGCGTAATGCTAGTTTCTTCGCGCACTGAAAACATCAACAAAATCAAGGAAGTTTAGATTATGCAATCTCGCAAATCGCATCAAGTGGCCATCTCTTAGGCATAACTGGTCGTTTACGCCGGTGGCACCGACATTGCTCAAGTGACCCATGTCGCTACTGACCTTGGGAGGAGAAGAAGATGAACGCACGAATCAACGAAGCAACCATTTCCGGCCTGACCCGCAATGACGAGAAGACCACGGACGCCATCAACCGCGCGCGTTACGCGATGCTCAACGAGCTGCCCGGCCTCGTGTTCGGCATCCTGACGATCGCATGGATCGCGACCTCGCTGATCAGCCTGGCGTAAGGTCCCGCGGCGAAGCGCGTCACGATTAACATCTAACTCGATTGGGAGCACAAGAAAATGAACACACAAACCAATGAAGCCACCGTATACGGATTCACCTCCAACGAAGAGACCAGCGAAGCGGTCAATCTCGCTCAGTATGCAATGCTGAACGAGCTACCGGGCGTGCTGTTCGGATTCATCACGCTGGCGTGGATCGTCACCTCGCTGTTTGGGTTGGTCTGAACCGGAACTATCGAAGCCTGTACGGAAGCGCGGGCGGTTTCTGCAACCGCGCGCTTCATGAAGGTAAGAGAAACGAAGATGATTGCGGCGGTGAGTAAAATGGTGACCCAGATCATGGCGCGGATGCGGTTCAGCATCGAGTTCAGCCGCTCCACCGTGAACGGCTCGCCGTCGCCATGCGCGGCAACTTCTTCCTGGCGTCCGATTCGAAACGCCAGCCCGAATGTGATGTAGGTCTGGATGAAGATGAGCAGAAATGCCAGCCCTAACTTCAGCGACAGCGCAGCCCAGATGCGGCTGAAGTACTCGAACTTCATCTCCGCTTTGACGTCGGTGAGACGCATCGCGCCGGTGATGACGACTACGCCGAGCATCGCGATCGTGAACGGATTGTAGAATTTGAATCCCTCGATCAGCGCCGCCCGGCGCTGAGATTCGTCGCCCGCCCGCTCCGCCATCGGCAACAACATATAGAGCACCGCGAACTGGACGCCGAAGTAGGCCGCCATCGCGAGGACGTGAATCCAAATCAACAGACTGGCGCTATCCATTGGATACGTATCGGAAATCGATGAGATAGATCTTCTCGCCTGGCCCATGCTTCGCCACTTTAAGAAGATCGATCACGCCTAGGAAACCGGAGCGCGTCGCGAGGGCAGGGGTGATATCGGCCATCGTGATCCGCCGCATCGATGTCACCTCGACGAATCCCCCTTCCAATGCGTATCGGCCGCCGACCTTGACGTGCGGCTTTTGCCAAATCCTCACGCTGCAAGTGATTTCGCCGCGCATTATGGGCTCGCGCAGCCGCTTGGTAAACGTCATCGGCGAAGCTCTACTCGCGAGGATCGAAATCGAGCACGCCTGTGCGCGCCAATTGCGAATACCAATGGCCGCTGTCCTTGATGTAGCGCTGCTGCGTTTCGAAGTCGCAGTAAACGATTCCGAAGCGCTGCTGAAATCCCTCGGCCCATTCGAAATTGTCGGTGAAGGTCCACAGGAAGTAGCCGCGCACATCGGCGCCTTTGTCGATCGCGCGTCCCATCTCGCCGATGTATCCCTCCAGGAAGCGGATGCGGCGCTGATCGCGCACCTTGCCATCCACGTCGGGCTTCTCGCCGTATGATGCGCCGTTCTCGGTGACGTAGATCGGCAGGCCCGGATAGTCGTGCGCGATGCGCAGGATCATTTGCGAGAGCGCCTGCGGGTAGACCTCCCATCCGAAATCGGTCAGCTCATTTTCCTCGCCGTGATATGCCGGATGCGTTCCCATCATCTTGTCGTGCGGGTCGTATGCGATCGTCATCCGCGTGTAGAGATTGACGCCGATGAAGTCGAGCGGCGCCTTAACGATCTCCATGTCGCCCGGGCGCACATCGAGCCAGTCCACCTCGGAACCTTCGAGAAAAATTTTCGGATAGCGCCCCTCCATCGCGGTTTCGAGGAACCATACGTTGTTGAAGCGATGGTAGCGCTCGGCCGCCTCGCGATCCTCGACCGAATCGGTCTTCGGAAAAATCGGCTGCATGCTGAATGCGGTGCCGACCATCTCGGGCTTACTGTTCGCGCGAAGCCCGCGCACCGCCAACCCCTGCGCGAGATTCACGATATGGCCTGCTTTCATCGCGAGCTTGCGATCGTGAATTCCCGGCGCATGCACGCCGAACATGTAGCCGAGCACGGTGAAAATCCACGGCTCATTGAACGCCATCCAATGCTTCACGCGATCGCCGAAGTGTTTCGCGCATATCTCGGCATAGCTGCCGAAGTATTTCGCGACTTCGCGATTGGTCCATCCGCCCATCTCCTCGAGCACCTGCGGAAGATCCCAATGATAGAGCGTCACGAACGGTTGGATGTTGTGTTTGAGGAACTCGTCGATCACGCGATTGTAGAAATCGATGCCTTTCTGATTGGTCTCACCCATCCCATGCGGCACGATTCGCGGCCACGCGAGCGAGATGCGCGCGGCATTGAGTCCGAGGTGGGCCATCATCGCGATGTCTTCACGATAGAGATGGTAGAAATCGCATGCGACATCGCCGGTATCGCCATGCTTGATTTTCCCGGGCGTGTGCGAGAAGCGATCCCAAATTGATTCGCCCTTGCCGTCCTCATTCCACGCGCCCTCGATTTGGTAGGACGCGCTGGCCGTGCCCCACAAAAAATTCTTCGGAAAGGTGATCGAAGCCATACGCGTTTATATCCGCACGCGGGCGCGATGGAAACCGGCGGCAGGCTCGATACGCATTACGGTTACGGCCTTATGGCCTTCGCATCTTTCGACAAAATCTTCGCAAAACGACCCCATCTCCGCGCAAGCGGCGCAAACAAATCACGCCACATCGATCATAGTTCAGATACTTTATCGAACCGGCGCAAAACCGCGTGCATTATCGATACTCATTCACCATCGGATTGATCGGTTTGATGCTAATGCGGCCGTCGTGCGCGACCGCGCAGACTTTTGCCTTGCGGTTTCCGCTGCAAAAGGCGGAGACCTCAATCGACAGCAGTGGATGTCTGCATCTGGTGGCGAGCGCCAGCAGCAATGCCAAAATCGAAGACCTGTTCGACGGGTTGTCTCACCCGGAGGAGCTCTATGCCGCTCATACGATGGTTTTCGTTCTGGCTCCGCAAACGCGGGAATCGCCTCTAAAGAATACCTGGACAATCACTTCGCCCTTCGAGGAGATTCTCGAGGTCGAGGCCGTGCAGGGGCGAATTCATATCTGGGACAAGTACACGTTTAACCGCAACACCTATACATTGCTGACGTTCTACTATTGGCGCGACCATATCGCGTCCAAACCGCGACGCTACCCTCGTGCTGTCCGATGAAGGGTCCGGGACTCTTGTCCGTTATAACCTTTCGGAGTGCTGGCCTGCTGACGATTCATCGGTATCGTCGAGCAACAAGTTGCAGGAGGGCGAAGACGAAAAAGTTTGGTTGAGCCGATGGTTGCAGGTCGGCGAAAGTGACGCCCGCCGGATTGCCAAGAGCCGAGTGGCGAAGCCGACCGCCAAGCCTGTCGCGACGCCAACCAACCCGTGCGCGACGTCCACTCCGATTGCCGGACGTTAAGGGGTAGGCAACAAAACGAAGCGGGAGTGGCGATGCCACTCCCGCTTTACTTCCATCTTATGCGCTACTGCTTACGCGTGGCCGTGGCGGAGGAGCTGGCCGGGCGTTGCGCCCGTGCATTGATCCTCCGAGAACGTCTCCACTCCGTTCACGATGATCGAGCGATAGCCCTTCGCGCGCTGCACCCGGCGCCATTCGCCGCCCGGCAAGTCGTGTGTCACTTCGCCGATCCAATCCGGCTCGATGCCGAGGTTCTTCAGATCGTACACGACGACATCTGCCGCCGCGCCCTCGCGCAGGATGCCGCGATCGCGGAAGCCCGCCGCATGCGCGGGGAGCGCCGAGAGGCGATAGTGCGCCTCTTCGAGCGTGACGCGATTCTCGTCGCGCACCATCCATCGCAGGAAGTCGGTCGTGAATGCGCCGCCGGTGAAGAACTTGGTGTGCGCCCCGCCGTCCGATACGCCCGGGAAGGTGAACTGCGAATTGTTGATGATCTCGGCCGCGTACTCCGCGTTGAATTCCGGATAGGGCTGCAGGAACTCGGCTTTGAGGTCGGTTGCCAGCGCGAGGTCGACCATCACATCGACCGGATGCTTGCCTTCCTCCTGCGCCAATCTGGCCGAGCGACTTGCCGACATACTTTTCGAGCTCCGGCTTGTTCTCGACCCATTGCACGATGAGCTTCACCAGCCGTCCGCCGACGCCCGCCGAGTTCTTGTCGAGGACGTACATCGAGCGATCGCTCTTCACCGCCTCGCGGATGACGGGATCGTGCATCTTGGCGATCTTTCTTCTTTGGTCCCGGTCGTCATGTCACGCCACGCCGGCGCCATGTCGTACAGGTTCCAATGCTCGAGCGTGAAGGCGAAGCCGCTGCGGATGGTTCCGCGCCTGGCCGAAAATCGGCAGACCCTTCTCGCGCGCCTTTTGCAGCCAGTTGAGGCTCTTGCGATGGACGTCGGGATTCTTGGTCGCCGCGGTGATCGCCTGGAAGAGAATCGGGCGCTTCGCGGTCGCCGCCAGCTTCTCGACGAAGGCGAGGTCGTCTTTGATGTGGCCGGTCGCCTGCGTGATTTCGATGAAGCCTTCGTCGCGCTCGCGCCAGCACGCGCGCGAGGTTGAGGATGTCCTCATCGCACATCGTGTCGGTCACCATCGGGGAGCCGTCGAAGTCGGCCTGCGCCGAATGCTTGCCCAGCCGCTGGATCGAGAACCCGCACAATCCGGCGTCCATTCCTTCATTCAGTAGACGCGCCATCTCCGCGCGCTCAGCATCGGTCGCGGGACGAGTCTTCGCCGCATCGAGTCCCATGACATAGGTCATCAGCGAGGCGGTCGGCATGTACTGGATGCAGTTGACGCCCTTGGGCGCGCGGCTCAGCGAATCGAGGTACTGCGGGATAGTCTCCCAGTCCCACGTCATCCCGGCCTTCATCGATTCGTATGGGATCGCTTCGGTGCGGGTCATCGTGAGCATCGAGCGGTCGCGGAAATCGGGCTTGCACCGGCGCGAAGCCGAAGCCGCAGTTGCCCAGCACGACCGAGGTCACGCCGTGATAGCCGGAAATCGTGCACCACGGATCCCAGCGGATCTGGGCATCGTAATGGGTGTGCAGATCGACGAAGCCGGGCGCGACGATGAGGCCGTCGGCGTCGATGGTCTTCTTCGCGAAGCCGGGCGAGCGGCCGCCGATCTGCGCGATCTTGCCGTCTTTGATCCAGACGTCGCCGTGATAGCGCGGGACGCGGGTGCCGTCGACGACGATGCCGCCTTTGATCTGGATATCGATATCCGCCATTTGCCTGTTCCCTCCTCGATCGGTTGGGACTGCGTGATTGGTTGCGAGATCAGTTAAATGTTCGCGCCGCCCGAAAGCGGCAACGCCGTGCTGCCCCTAATCAGATGATGCTAAGATTCTTATACAAGATTCGGAGAGCATCCAACAAACCGATCGGTATGCGCTTGAGGGCAAGGACGCCTGTCTCCGTTTAGTCGGGGTGGTTGGCCTCGAGCCATCGTTCGGCATCGATCGCGGCCATGCATCCGGTGCCGGCGGCGGTGACGGCCTGGCGATAGACGTGAATCTGCAACGTCGCCGGCGGCAAACACGCCCGCGATGTTGGTGTAGGTCGAGCCCGGCTTGCGTCTTCAGGTAGCCGATCTCGTCCATCTCGAGCTGGCCCTTGAAGAGTTGCGAGTTGGGCTGATGGCCGATCGCGACGAAGACGCCGTCGGTCTTGCGCTCGGAGATCGCGCCGGTGTTGGTGTCCTTCAGCCTGACGCCGGTGACGCCGTCCTTCTGCGTCGCCGTGGATGGTCTCGATCGCGGAATTCCAGACGAATCCGATCTTCGGATTCTTGCGCGCGCGCTCCTGCATGATCTTCGAGGCGCGCAACTCGTCGCGCCGATGGACGACGTGACCTTGGCTGGCGAAGCGGGTGAGGAAGTTCGCCTCCTCCATCGCGGTGTCGCCGCCGCCGACCACGATCACGTCCTTGTCCTTGAAGAACGCGCCGTCGCAGGTCGCGCAGGCGCTGACGCCATAACCCATCATGCGCTTTTCCGATTCGATCCCGAGCAGCTTCGCGGTCGCGCCGGTTGCGATGATCACCGCTGCGCTCGCAGCACCTCGCTCGTCGACGATGACCTCGAACGGCCACTTGGAGAGTCGCACCTCGGTCGCGTGCGCCGGTGATGAACTTGGTGCCGAAGCGCTCCGCCTGGCGCCGGAAGATCTCCATCATCTCGGGGCCCTGGATGCCTTGCTCGAAGCCCGGATAATTTTCGACTTCGGTGGTGATGGTCAGCTGGCCGCCCGGCTCGGCGCCTTCGACCAGCACCGGCGCGAGGTTGGCGCGCGCGGCGTAGAGCGCGGCGGTCAAGTCCGGCCGGTCCCGAACCGAGAATCGAGACGCGATGAATCTGGTCTGCCATATTTTCTTTGCTGCGAGCGTCGCGCGACGTTCGCGCTGAATCAATTTGCCGTGAGTTTATTGTATATCCGCCGTGGGTCAACATAAGCTCTTGATCCGCTCGACCTATGCCGCGCAAAAACCACTCCCAAAATGTCACTCACTCATCTCGATGCGCACGGACAGGTCCGGATGGTCGACGTCGGTGCGAAGGCGGTCACGCGTCGCGAGGCGATCGCGCGCGGCGCGGTGAAGATGGCGCCGGCCACGCTCGAGGCGATCGTGGGAGGACACCTCAAGAAGGGCGAGGCGCTCGCGGCGGCGCGCCTCGCGGGCATCATGGCGGCCAAGAAAACCGCCGAGCTGATCCCGCTATGCCATCAGATTCCGCTGCAGGTGGTCGAGGTCGATTTTAGCCCCGGATCATGAGCGCGCGACGCTCAACATCGAGGCGCGCGCCGTCACCGAGGCGCAGACCGGCGTTGAGATGGAAGCGATGGCCGCAGTCAGCGTCGCCGCGCTGACCATTTACGACATGGCGAAGGCGATCGATCGCGCGATGGTCATCGACGCGATTCGCCTCGTCGCAAAGAGCGGAGGCCGCAGCGGCGACTTCCGCCGGCCGGGCGAAGCATCAGCGCGCCGCAAGACCTGAGCGCATCGAATGGAAAAAGTCATCCTCAAGCCCGGGCGCGATGCGACTGTTCGCGGCGGCAATCCATGGATTTTCTCCGGCGCGATCGAGCGCACCGAGCCGCGCGCTCATCGAGCCTGGCTCGCCCGTGGAAGTTCATGATGCCTCGGGCGCGCTCATCGGGCTCGGCTACTACCATCCATTGACGACTATCGCGGTGCGGATGCTGGCGTGGGGCGAGACGCCCTCGATTCCCGAGATCTATCGATCGCCGATTGCGCGACGCCCTCGCGCTGCGCAAAGCTGGTCGTTCGCGACGACTCCGATTGCTATCGCCTCGTCAATGGCGATGGCGACGGACTTTCCGGCATCGTCATCGATCGCTACGGCGAAATGTTGGTCGTTCAGCTCCTCACTGCGGGTGCCGATCGGATGTGCGATGAACTCGTGCGGCATCTGGGCGAGGTACTTCATCCGCGCGCGATCCTCGAACGAAGCTCGGGCGCGGTGCGCAAGAACGAAGGCCTCGAAGATCGCGCAGGGAGTACTCGCGGGCGAGCCGATTTCAGAAGTCGAGGTGCGCGAGAACGGCATTCGCATCGTGGTCGACTTCGAGCACGGCCAGAAGACCGGTTACTTTCTCGATCAGCGCAAAATCGCGCGATGCTCGCGACGATATGCCGCGGCGCGCGTGTTCTTGACGCCTACTGCTATGCGGGAAGCTTTGCGCTTGCGGCCCTGAGCGGAGGTGCTACGCATGCGGTTGCCATCGACACGTCCGCGCGCGCGATCGGATGGGCGCGGCGCAACCTGGAATTCAACGGCTTCGCCGCCGAACTGATCCATGCCGATGTGGCCGAATATCTTCGCGACGCCAAGGAGCGCTTCGATGTCATCGCGCTCGACCCGCCGCCGTTTGCGCGCAGCCGCAAGGACGCCGATCGCGCCGGTCATTTATATGTCGAATTGAATGCGCTCGCGATGAGAGCGCTGCGCCGCGTGCGGCGGCCTGATGACATTTAGCTGCTCGACGCATTTTCGCGGCGAGGATTTCATCTCGCGCGGTCGCAATCGCGCAGACCAAAGCGAAGCGGAACTTCCGCATTTTGGCTCACTCGGTCCGGGGCCCGATCACCCGGTGCTGCTGGGTCACGGCGAAGGCGAATATCTCACTGGATTGGTGCTGCAGGATTTGGGCTGAAGCTGCTTGGTGCGCTGCCGGTTCGGCTAATCCGCCGTACGCGCATCGCTTGTCGTGCGGGAAAAAACACGCTTGCGATCCTCGCCGATTTCCTCGACTATACTGCACCATAATCTTCTCGGGCTTTCGTTGATGCCAGATAAGAAATTCTCTCTCAAATGGCTCAGGCTGATCTTCGCGATAGCTGCGTTCTGCGTCGGCCGGCGTGTCATCGCGAGGTCAAAGTTCCGCCGCTGATCGAGCGCAATATCACGCTCAGCGACATCTTTTTTGATGTATGGCCGACCAGTCCCGAGCGCGCGTTTATCGTCGGCGCCCGCGGCAAGTTGCTCGCTGACCGAGGATGGCGGCCGTCATTTCAAGCGCATCCCAAGCTCGGCAGCGACCTCGCGGTATTCGGCATCCAGATGGCGGATGCCGACAACGGCTACTTGTGCGGGCAGGACGGCCTCATCATGCGTACCCGCGACGGCGGCAAGACCTGGGAGCGGCTCAACTCTCGCACGCATCTATATATATTTTCGCTTTCGTTTCCGGATCGGCTGCATGGCTTTTTCGTCGGCGATCAATCAGTGGTACTAAGCACCACCAATGGTGGCGAGAGTTTTTTCAAGCGGCGGCTGGAGAGGACTTTTTCCGCAGGAAATCCAGGATTATGCGCTGCCCTACATGGAGCCGGTTCTTTATAGCGTCGACTTTCGTCGATGACGATCATGGATGGGTCGTGGGCGAATTGGGACGAATCTGGTCGACCGACAACGGCGGTAAAACGTGGAGCGAGGGCAGGCAATCGTTGGTCGAGCAATGGAAGCGCCAGCCGGCTGCCAATGAGGACCCTCGCTTCCGTGACTTCGTGCTCCCGACCTTTTTCGGAGTTTCCTTCCGCGATCAAAAGAACGGCGCCGCATGCGGCCTCGAGGGTTCAATCATCGCGCACCACCGACGGCGGCAAGACCTGGGCCTTCCAGAAGGAATCGCCCAAGCCCGGTGCGCCTCCGGACAACATGATTCCGGGCGCGCCACAGAATCCCTGCGCATGATCCATTGTTCGGGATTCAGCTCTTCGACGGAAACGACGGGATGGCGACCGGGCTGACCGGCACGGTCTCGCGGTTAGCAATCGGACGGCGTTTGGGCGCATGACCCCAACGTTCCATCGCTGCCGTTGCCGCTCAGCCAGGTGCGCTTTTTCGACAAACAGCACGGATGGATAGTCGGCTACGGAACCATCCTGCGCACCGACGACGGCGGCAAAACCTGGCGCATGTGCCAGGGCTAGACCGCTTCAATCTGAGGTGAAAGCTCGAGGACATCGATGATCTGGTATCGATTTGGCGAATGGATTATTCGGCGGCGCTTTTTGGTGCTGATCGTGATCGGCGCGATGACTGCGTTCTTCGGCTACTTCGCGGCCAAGACCGAACTGGTTACCAGCTTCGGCGACCTGTTGCCGCAGAACCATCCCTTCATCCAGATCGCGCACAAGTATGAGCAGTATTTCGGCGCCACCAACACCGTCACCATCATGATCGAGGTCAAGGATGGCGACGTTTATCAGCCGAACATTGTCCAGAAGATCGTCAACATGACCCGCAACATGGACCTGGTGTACGGGATCCAGCATGGCTCGGTCGGTCGCTTGCGACCTCGAGTTATTTCCGTCCGTTGGCCGGCGGCGTCATCCTGAACTCGCCGATTCTTCCCAATGGCAAGGTTCCCGAGTCGCCGGAAGATAGTCGCGGAACTGCGCAGCAACGTCCACAAGAATCCCGGCGTCGTCTATGGGCCATACATCTCGCTCGATGACAAGGCCGCGGTGGTGACCGCGAGCTTTCTGGAATCGCGCCTGGATTACAAGCGCATCTTCGATGACGTGCGGCAGGATCGTCGTCGATCCGGAACGCGACAGCACGGTCAAGATCTACATCGGCGGTCAGCCCATACTTTATGGCTGGGTGTATGCGTATACGCCGCAGATTTTCAAAATTTTCCTTGATCACCGTCCTCGCGGTCTGGATTCTGCTCTATCTGTACTTCCGCGATTGGCGCGGCGCGTTGCGTCCAACCATCTCCGGCGTCATCTGCGCGATATGGGGTCTCGGCTTCATCCGCATGATCGGGTTCACGCTCGATCCGTTGGTGCTGGTCATTCCGTTCCTCATAACCGCGCGCGCCGTGAGCCATTCGGTGCAGATGCACGATCGGTACTACGAAGAGTACTACCGGTTGCGCGACAAGCAGAAAGCGATTCTCTCGGCGTTTGCGGAACTCTTCGTGCCGTCGTTTTCCGGCATCCTCGCCGATGCGTTCGGCGTGCTCGTCATCCTGCTGGTACCGGTGCTGTTCCTGCAGAAGCTCGCGATAACCGCCAGCTTCTGGATCGCGGCAATCATCGTCAGCGAGCTGCTGCTCAATCCGATTGTCTATTACTACCTGGAGCCGCCGCGGATCGAAGTTATCGAGCAGCGCGAGCACGGCATGTTCAAGCGCATCATCATCGCAATTGCCGGTGCGATGTTGTCGCGCAACGGCCGCATCATCACCTTCGTTGGGACGTTGGGGGTAATCGCGCTGTGCGCGTTTTTCTGGACCGGGCTGAAGGTGGGCGATCCCGGTTCCATCAGCCCCATTCTATGGCCCAATGCGCCGTACAATCGCGCGATGTCCGCCATCCAAAGTGAATTCGGCGCCATCGAGGCTTTCGTGGTGGTGGCGGAACTCGACAAGCAGGACGCACTCAACGATCCGAAGCTCTACCACGTGATGGACGAATACGAGCGCATGATGTCGCTCGATCCTTCGGTGGGACGCACCTTCTCGGTGGCCGATTTGCTCGCCGGCAACGGCGCGGCGTTGCGCGAGTTTGAGCCCAAGTGGGCGGTATTGCCGACCACCAAGCGGCAGACTGGTCAGCTGGTCGGCGGATTGCTGGCGGGATCCTCGCCGCTGTCGACCGCCTACATCCTGACCCCGCGGCGTGATGCGACGCAGATGACGGTCTACGCCAAGGATCAGGAGGGCGAGAACGTTCAACGCATCGTGATCAGAACCCAGCGCTTCCTCGATGATCCCGCGCACAAAGTCGACAACGTGCATTTCAAACTTGCGGCCGGCATCATCGGCGAACTTGCCGCCGCCAACCAGGAAATCATCACCAACGACGTGCGCCTCAACGTGCTGGCGTTCGCAACCATCTTCCTCATTATCCTGTTCACCTATCGATCGGTCGTCGCGGGATTCTACTTGCTGTTCCCGCTTGCGCTCGCGAATGCCGCGATCAATGCCTACATGGGCGCGCACGATATCGGCATCAACATCAACACGCTGCCGGTGGTCACGGTCGGGGTCGGATTCGGGATCGATTACGCGATCTATGTCGTCAGCCGCATCATCGAGGAACTGGCGCTCGGCCACGACATCGAGAAGGCGACCTACTTCGCGCTGATTACGTCAGGCAAGGCAGTGGTGTTCACCGCGTTGACGCTGGTCGCCTCGGTGCTGTTCTGGTACTGGTCGGACATTCGTTTCGACGCCGAAATGGGCATGCTGCTGGCGGTCTGGATGTTCGTCTCGATGCTCGGAGCGATGACGATTCTGCCGGTGCTGATCGTCACCTTCCATCCCAGGTTCATCGAGAGAAAAAGGGTCGCGTGCTGGCGACTCGGCGTCCCGATCTGGCCGCGCGGCAAGTGTCGGCGGCGTAAGCGCGAAGTTAGTCGAGCGATGAAACTTCAGCGGCTCGACCATTTCGGTATCGAGGTGCGCGACCTCGCACGCGCCGAGCGTTTCTATATCGAGGTGCTCGGGCTGTCGGTCGTCAACCGCTTCGGCGATCAGGTTCTGATGGATTGCGGCGGACAAAACCTCGCGCTGTTCGAGGTGCAGAGGGCTGCGCTCACGCCGGCCGAGCGCGCGCAAGTTATCGGTCATCCGCTCGGGCGCGGCCATCACGCATTCAGTGTCAGCCGCGACGATTTTCTATCTGCGGCGAGCCGGCTTTCTGAGGCAGGCGTCGAAACTGCCGAGCCGATCGATTGGGGCGACCACGACTGCATGTACTTCCTCGATCTCGACGGCAACCTGCTCGAGATCGTCAGCTATCGATGAGCGCGCGATTGATTCGTCGCGGCGCCGGCGCGGCGCTCATTGGGATCCTTTTGGCGATGCTTTTGCCGGTGTTGCCCGCGCGCGCGGCGGAGCAGCATTTTCGCATCGACCTCGACGCGAGCGAGATCACGGCCGCGGTTCCCCAGCCGATGAGTTCGATCTGCGGCGACGCGGTCGGCAAATTCCGCCTGCTCTCATGCGACATCTATCAGGATCCGAAACGCCGCGCCGATGACGGTGCGAACATCTGGGTCGAAGCGGTCGTCGACGCCGCGAGCTATCACTCGAACAGCAGCATGCGCGACAGCTCGGTGAAGACATCTATCCTCGATGTGAAAGATTTCCCTACCATCAGTTTCAAAGGCGGATCTTCGTGGACTCAAGTGAAACAGAGCTGCGAGACTTCCGGATCCGCGACGCTCAAGGGCGAGCTGATGATGCATGGCGCGGTGCGTCCCTTCGAAGTCCCGGTGCGGGTCTCGCTGTCGGGCGACAAGCTTACCGGCGACGGCGAAGTTTCGTTCAACTACACCGACTTCGGAATCGAGCAGCCGTCGATCCTCGGACTCAAAGCCGGCAACATGGTGAAGGTGACCTTTCACGTGGTCGCCATCCGCACGCCACCGGGGCTCTAACCCGAAATATTGTGAACGTATGAAGTGCGCCGCCGTTACTGGCTGCGCGCCAACAGAGTGCGCCTGCGCGCCAGATACCGCCCTGTCCAGGCCAGAAGCGCTACAATGGTCACGACGCCAACGACCGGCGAGACGAGCAAGAATTCCGCGGGCGGCAGTTTGAGGGCCAGTACGATGTGCAACCCGCTCATCGCCGTCAGGCAGATGCCCCATACCATGGTGATCGTGAAGAACGTTCGCGCGCCGTCGTTCTCGATCATCCTGGCGAGTGACGCCGCCTGTTCGGAACTGCCGCCGGCCACGATCTGCTTCGCGACGAAGAGAATGATCGGGTGGCCAATCAACGCGGAGATGACGAACGCGAACCCGATGAGCGCTCCATCGAGCGAGCGGATAACGAGCGCGAGACCAACGTCGCGCGCGAGCACCGTCACGACGATGTGGAGTGTGAGCCCAACCATCGTAATGATCGCGATTGCGTCGACGGTGCGCTTGCGTAGCAGGCCGAGGATCAACCCGATGACAGGAAAGATCGTCGCATAAAGAAGCGGCATCACGCTGTTTGCCGGGAAATGCGACTGCAAAACGCGATAGAGCAGAAAGGGGCAAAGCGCATTGATCATCAGGCTGAGCCCGAGCGACTCGAGCGCGCCCCTGCGGTCGAAGCCGGGAGCGTGCGCGGTTGCGGAAGAGGTTCGTTTGGTCATCGAGGCTGGCCTTAGCGGACAGCGCGAATCGTCACGCGCAGCGGCGCCTGGTACTCCTTGAGCAGGAACGTCGGCATCGTAATTTTCGGGCGCGCCAATCAGCATCGAAGTCAGCGTATGACTTCCCGACGCGAGATTTTCCCATCCGCTTATGCTGTAGCCGATCCCCGGATGCTCTCCGCGCACGCGTTCCGGCGGATCGGGAGTGTTCGGATCGTCATTATAGTAAAGCCGGCGGTCGAGCAGTCGCAGATCGCTGGATGGCGCGATGGTCTGGATGAGCATGCGGCCGCCGCCGCGCAGTGCGATCCATTCCACTCGCGGCGGATCGGATTTCGCGATCTTCATCAGATGCGGATCGCCGATGCGAAGCGCGCGATCGTTCATCCGCGACCATGCGATCGTGTAGCCATCGAGGCCGACGAAGTCGAGATCCATCCGCACCTTGATGTCGCCGAAGAGCACGCGCGGCACCCACGGAAATCGCAGCTTGAACGGATTCTCGACGCAGTCGCGATAAAAGAAATCGTAGTTGGTGACCTCAGGCGATCGGATGCCAAACACCACGCGCACCGAATGCGTGAGCAGACGCACCACGCGAATCGGCCCCGCCTTCCATGCGAGCAGCCGATTGTCGACGTTGTCTTCATTGACGTTGAAGTGAAACAGCTTCAACACCGTCGCGCGCACGCGAATCTTGAATCGATCCAGGAGATTGGGTCCGTTCTCATGCGCGCGCGATTGCGGCGCGTAATCGGTCGGAACTCCGTGCGTGTAGCCGAAGCGATAGCGATCGGTCTCGACGGTATTCTTCGCGGAGTCGTAATCGACATAGTGAAGCGGACTGAGCGCCGGATGCGCATCGGTCGCGATGTAGGCATAGCGAGGCGGTCCTTCGAGCGGATCGTTCATTTCGATTTCGAGTGCATCGGAAGGCAACGGAGAGTTGGGCTTCGTGCGCTCGCCGAGGTCCGCGATCATCATCACGACTTCGTCTCGCGCATCGAGGACATCGGGATGCGACGAGACGACCGGCTCGGGTCCTTGAGGAAGCACAAAGCTCCCGCCGGAATTCATCTGATCGATTTGAAACGGAATCGGTGCGAGCTTGCCATCATGCATCGCGAGCACTTCGAACTGATCGAGGGAGCGCTTGCAGAGTTGTGGAAGCTGCCTTCCTACGATGATCAGCGGCTGCCATGTGCGCGGGCTCGCGAAGGAGGAAGAAGCGAACGCGAGTAGCGCTAAAGTCGTCGGAGCTATGCGCGCCAATATCGTCGCGCGCGCTTTCATCTCGCCCCGGATCTGCATTAATCACTCAGCATGGCGGAATTATCGATATTTCCCGACGGCGGCAAGCTTCCCAATTCGGTGCGCGAGCTGGCGGATCAAATCAACGCCGATGGCGGCGCGGCGCTCGCGGCATACCAGGAGCCGGTCGGAGATCATTGGCATCTGTTCGCGATGATCCCCGCCGCGAAGCTCGAGCCCACCCCGTTTCAGCGCGACCTCTCGCCCGCGCACATGAAGCGTCTGGTCGAAGTGATGAAGAAGCTCAAGCGCTTCACCGAGCCGATCGTGGTGGTGCGCCACGGCGACGGCTACTGGACGCCCAACGGAAATCATCGGCGTGCTGCTGCTGCGAAAGTCGGCGCCGAAATGATTCCTGCGATCGTCATGCCGGAGCCGGAAGTCGCATATCAAATCCTCGCGCTCAACACCGAGAAGGCGCACAACCTCAAGGACAAGGCGCTCGAGGTGATCAGGATGTATCGCGGTCGGCTCGAGAGTCAGCCGCGCGCGACCGAAAAAGACTTCGAGTTCGAATTCGAGAAAGCCGCCTTCATCACGCTCGGGCTATGCTACGAGCAGAAGAAGAAATTTTCCGGCGGCGCCTACGCGCCGATCCTGACGCGCGTCGACACCTTCATGACCAAGCCGCTGCGCGAGGCGATGGAGGAGCGCGAGGAGCGCGCGGCGACCGTCCAGCATGCCGACGATCTGGTGAATGAGCTGGTAGCCAAGGGCAAGAAGCGCGGCCTGATGCATCCGTACCTGAAGAACTTCATCATCGCGCGATGCAATCCGCTGACGCGCGTGCGCAAGACAATGCCGACCTACAAAGCCGCGATGTCGAGCCTCACGAAATCGTTGGAGGAGTTCGACCTCGGCAAGATTCACTTCGGCCAGGTCCGTGAGGCCGCGAACCTCGTGGCAGCAGCATCCGCGGAACCGAGCTAGAGCCAGTCAGGAATTAGCAATTGCCAGGTAAACATCGTTCAAGGTCGACAGTTACAATGCGCTGTGACTGAGCTTCTCTGATGTCGAGGTCCAGCTCACCTGTTTTTCCAAAGACGTTGTCGATGGTCTTGTCAAAGTCCCAGAAAAACTCCTGTCGCGTAACGTCGTCTGGATCGCCACAACACTTGTAGGCTTTTCCGGCTTTGGCGGCGTATTCCTCGCCATTGGTCCTGAGTTTCGCGCCTTCGACCACGAAGTCCTTGAGCTGCGGATCAACGATCTTCAAATCGAGCTCGCTGTAAGTTTGTCCGATCAGCCCACCTATGTCATGTGCCTGGAGTTCAACAACGCCTATCTGGGTCGCCCGGACCATGGGAGAAATGTCTTTCCAGTCAGTTGGTCGTAGATACACGCCCGGATCGCACCCTGCGAAAAGAAAGACGGAAGCCACCAAGCCACCGATGCAGCGGAGTTGCCGAAATCTCTGCGGGAACCGCTTCAACCAAGCAGCGAACATCGCCGACAGCCATCTACTCGGAATTAGTTAGCTGCGCCCTTGTGGTACGGAAGGAGGATCTCCGCCGCGGCCCTCGTAAATCATGTCGCGAATTTTCGACCATGGCGCATCGCGGAGTTCCGGCCGTAAGCCATTGCCTTTGAAGGAGACGTTTCGCAGCTTGAAAGGGTTCTTCGGCGCGGGTGCATTATCAACACGCCTGCTTAGTTCCTGCTGATCAGCCTCCGACACGGCCTGACGAAGACCGCGTTCGATCAAACTTCGCAAGGTCACTCTCTCGCGAGCGGCGATCTTGCGGATCCTGCGCAATAGCGGATCGGAAATTTCCACTGTGATCTTTATCCAGATGCCTGTTGCAAAGACAAGGATGAACCTATGCGGCGGCGGGGGCCTGGCTCAACTCGAATGCCCCGAGATCGAGGCCGTCCTTCGAGCGCAACACGATCTTGGTGTTGAGCTGATGCTCCATCGCCTCGAGGTCCTTCGCGCCGAAGTCATAAAGATAGCGCGCGACCTCGCTGCTGACTTTCACCATCAGCATTTCCGTCGTCGGCTTCTTCGCGGCCTCGCGTTGCACCCCGCGCAACACCTCGGCCGCGAGCGTCGGCACCGACTTCACCACGCGGCTCCCGTGGCATCGCGGGCACGGATCGGTGAGCAGCTCCTCAAGGCTTTCCCGCGTGCGTTTGCGCGTCATTTGCACGAGGCCCAGCTCGGATATCTTCAGCGCCGAGGTCCGGGCCTTGTCGCGCCGCAACGCTTCCTTCAGTGCGTCGCTGATGCGCTTGCGATCGGCCTCGCGCGTCATGTCGATGAAATCGACGATGATGATGCCGCCGATGTTGCGCAGCCGCAAATGCCGCACCACTTCATCGACCGCTTCGAGGTTGGTGCGCAGGATCGTTTCATCCTGACTCTTCTTGCCGACAAAGCGCCCGGTGTTGACATCGATCGCGGTGAGCGCCTCGGCCTGATCGATGATTAGATAGCCGCCCGATTTCAGCCACACCTTGCGATCGAGCGCGCGCTCGATTTGCGGCTCGACCTTGAAATGCTCGAACAGCGGCTCGTTCTCCTGATAGAGCTGCACCCGCGCGCGCAGTCGCGGCATGTAGGTCTGCACGAACTGCACGATGCGGCTGTAGGTATCGTGATCGTCGCACCAGAGCCTGTCCACCTCGCTGGAGAAGAGGTCGCGCACCGTGCGCAGCGCAACGTCGAGATCGCTATACAGCATCGAGGCGGGCGGGGATTTTTCATTATTCTTCAGGATCGATGCCCACGTCTTGGTGAGGAACGCCACGTCGCGCTGGATCTCGCGGCGGCTGACGCCCTCGCATGCGGTGCGCACGATGAAGCCGCCTTGCTGCGGGCGCGTCTCGTTGAGGATGGCCCGCAACCGCGCCCGTTCTTCCGCGCTTTCGATCCGGCGCGACAGCCCGAGATTGTTGCTGGTGGGCATATAGACTATGAAGCGGCCCGGCAAGGATATCGATGAAGTAAGCCGCGCGCCCTTGGTGCCCATCGGCTCCTTGGCGATTTGAACGATGATTTCCTGGCCGCGATGAAGCTGCTGTTCGATCGGAAGTCTCATGCGCCGAGCCTGCGCCCCGCCGCGCCGGCGCCGCCGCCGTCCGCGCCCCTGCTCGGGTTGCGCCGCTTGGCCATCAGGGCTCAGCGGCAGATCGGGCGCGTCCTCGGACGGTTGCTCGACAACCTCATCGGATGCGACCGGCTCAGTCTCGACCTCCTCGCCCAGCATATCGGCCATCGATCCGACTGCATCGATGCCGGTGAGAAAATCCGAGACGTGCAGGAAGCCGGCCTTTTCCAGACCGATATCGACGAATGCGGCCTGCATCCCGGGCAGCACCCGCGTGACCTTCCCTTTGTAGATATTTCCTACCAGGCTGCGCTGTTGATTGCGCTCGAGGTAAAACTCGGCGAGCGAGTTGTCCTCGATCGCGGCAACCCGCACTTCGAGATTGCAGGCGTTGATCAGAATTTCGCGTTTCACTGCCGGATAGTCTTCATTGAGATGTTTTGAACGGCGGCGCGCTCGCGGTCAAGCAGCACGCGGAAATCGCACGTTTGCAGCGCGATGGTCCGTGCGGAAGTACGGCTCGATGGATGCGCCAATGCTAATGTTTGCTTCAAAGCGCGCGACCTACCCCTTCCTCCGCAACCCCTCTATGCGCGATCATACGAACCATGTTCTATGCGCGCAAGCGCCTTCTGCGAAGCGGCCAACATCGGTTCAATCTTTCTTGCGAGGGTGAAAGTTCGGCGAATCTTAACCTCACCTGCCTTGACATACTATGCGGTGCTCTATAGCAATTTGAAGATGTCCGCAGACGCTCAATCTGTTGCGCTAAACGGGCAAGGCGGGGCCATCCTCAATAGCAGGGTCCTGGTCCTGAACCGCTCCTACCTGCCGGTCCACGTAACCTCGGTCAAGCGCGCCTTTGCGTTGCTCTATCAGGGGATCGCGAAGGCGGTCGACGAGCAGTATCGCACCTTCGATTTCGACAGCTGGCGCGACCTGGCAATCGAGATGCATCACGAACGCCTCGGAATCGTCGGCGGCTATATCCGCGTGCCGCGCGTGCTGCTGCTGGTGGCATACGAGCGCGTGCCGAAGCGTCATGTGCGCTTCTCGCGCTTCAACATCTTCGCGAGGGACAACAATACTTGCCAGTACTGCGGCAAGCGCTTCTCCCGTACCGAGCTGAACCTCGACCACGTCAACCCGCGCTCACAGGGCGGGGTATCGACGTGGGAGAACATCGTATGCTCGTGCCATTCCTGTAATCGAAAAAAGGGCGGCCGCACTCCCGAGCAATCGGGCATGATGCTGATTCGGCGCCCGCGGCGTCCCGAATGGACCCCGTTCACAACCGAGATGTTCAGCCTGCGTCATTATCGCGAATGGATGCCGTTCCTGACGAATGTGGATTCCGCCTACTGGAACACCGAACTCCTCCAGGACTGATCTATTCTCTGGTTCCCCCTTCCACTTTAGGGGAAGGGGGCTAGGGGTTAGGTCTCCTATCCACAATTCCTACCGCCTGTGGACACTTTTCGACGGCGTCCCTTGTGGCGATGACTTGACGCTCGCTCCTCTTAGCAGGTAGCTTCGTGCAGGTTGTAATGGTGGTGTGGCGGAGGCGATGGTAGATGCGTCTTAAGAGCCTCGAGCTGGTAGGCTTCAAGTCCTTCTGCGAGCAAACCAACATCAGTTTTGCGCCCGGCGTAACTGCTGTCGTAGGTCCCAACGGATGCGGCAAGTCCAACGTCGTTGACGCGATCAGGTGGGTGCTCGGCGAGCAGGCGCCGACGCGCCTGCGCGGTAAGAACACCGAAGATCTCATCTACGCCGGCAATGAAGCGAACGCCGCCGCCGGCATGGCGGAAGTCTCGCTCGTGCTCGAAGCCGAAGAAGGCGCCGCGCTACCGGAACCCTACGCGATGCTATCGGAGGTCGCCGTCACGCGCCGCGTCTATCGCTCCGGCGAGTCCGATTATCTCATCAACAAGATTCCATGCCGCCTGAAGGACATCACCGAGTTCTTCATGGCGTCGCAAATCCATTCGCGCAGCTTCGCGATTATCGAGCAGGGCCGCGTCGACGAGATCATCCAGAGCAAGCCGCATGAGATTCGCGGGATGATCGAAGAGGCGGCGGGACTGTCGCTCTTCAAGGGACGGCGCGATATCAGCGAGCGCAAGCTCGAGCGCGTGCGCGAAAACCTCGCGCGCGTCGACGATGTGCTGAGCGAGATCGAGCGCCAGCTCAACTACGCGCGCCGCCAGGCCAAAAAGGCCGAGGCCTACAAGGTCATCAAGGCGGAGCTGTCGGAACTCGAGCGATTGCAATCCGGACGCCGCATCCTCGATCAGCGCATCGAACTCGCGAGCGAGACCGATCGCGAGGCCGACTTGCGTGCGCGTGCCGAAGCTACGCGCGAGAGCCTCGCGCATCTTCAGGCGACAGTCGAGAGCGCGAGCGCTGCCGCGCAATCCGCGGAACTGGATCTCACGCAAACGCGCCGCGAGCTGGAAACTATCCACGCCGGATCGCAGCAGCGCGCACGTACCCGCGATTTCCTCGCGCGAAGGCTTCAGGCGATCGATGAGTCGGAGCCCGACGCCATCGCGAGGCTCAAAGAACTCGAAATCAAGGCGGTCGCCGCACGCGGCTCGCGCGCCGGCGCTGGAGCATCGCTCGCGCTGGAAAATAATTCCGGCGACGGAGGTGAGGCGCAACTCGAAGCGCTGCGCCATCGCCACACCGACCTGCAATCGCAACTGAAGCACGTCGAGCGCCGCGCCGAAGAGATGAAGGACGAGCTCTCCGAGATCATCGGCGAGGCTGCAGTCAATCGCGGACGTCTCGGTGATCTCGCGGGCGAGCGCGCCGAACTCGACGAGCGCGTCGCGCGTGCCGAGGCCGAGTCGCCCGCGCTGGCCGATACGGTATCGATTTCGAAAGAGGCTGTGGCATCGGCCGAAGCTGCGCTCGCATCCGCGCGCGCGGAAATCGAGTCGATGGAAGAGGGGCATCGCGTAGCCGCGGATCATGAGATGGAAGCGCGCGCCGCGATCGAGCATACCGGCGCCAAAATCGCGGCGCTTAAAGAGGGGCTGGAGGCCGCGCGCCTCCAGATGGCGGCGGTCGAGGCGGCGCGGATGGCCGCGCGTGAGATGAGCCCGCTGCGCACCGTGCTGGAATCCCTCAACGGCGATCGTCCCGCGACCGATCCGGAAATCCTCGCCAACGTGATGCGCGCGCCGATGGAGCTTAGGCCTGCGCTCAGCGCCGTGCTCGGCGAGAACCTCGAAGCGGTCATCGTCGATTCGGAATATTTCGCGGCGAAGGCGATCGACATTCTTAAAGAAAAAAACGGCGGGCGCTTGAGTTTCATTCCCGAGCCCGAGGTCGGCGTCGCCGCGCATGATGCGATCCAGGCGCCCGGCATCGCCGGACGTTTCATCGATATGATCGGCGTCGATCCGCGCTATGCGAACGTCGTCGAGCTGATGCTCGGTCACGTGATGCTCGCGGACGATGTGCGCTCCGCACTAAACGCCTCGAACCTCAACGGGCACGGCACGTTGTTCGTCACGCGCGACGGCGATGTGGTCACGCCCGGCAGCAGCATTCGCGGCGGCAGCGCGCATCGGAGCGAGGTCGCGATCGAAGCGCCGCCGGTCAAGTCGCTGGAAGAATTCGAAAGCGAACTCATCCATGCGGAGTTCGAGCACGAGAATCTGAGGGAGCGACTCGCGCAGCGGACTGCGGCGCGGGTCGAACTGGCGGCATCGCTCGCGCAGGCGCGCGGTCGCGCGAACGAGGCCGAACGCGCTGCGATCGCAGCGCGCGGGGAGGCCGCCGCAGCCGAGCAGCGCGTGCGTATGGCGCATCTCGCGCTCGACGGCGCGCGCAAACGCCTGGCGGAAATCCGCGAGCAATCGGTGGCGTCGAACGCGCGGCTCGAAGAGCTGGCGAGGATCGAGCAGGCCTCGCGCGCGCAGCTTTCCGCGATGCGCGATGACATCGCCACGCGCCGTGCGGAACTCGAACAGCTCGGCGGCGTGATGCTCGAAGCGGCCTCGCGCGTCGAAGCGCGCCGCTCGCGTTTGCTCGCGCTGGAGCAGGAATTCCGTCATGCCTCGGTGGTCACGCGCGACCTCGAAAATCAAATCGACGAGAGCGAAGCGCGGCTGATTCGCGCGCGCGAGGAGCGCGCCGAATTCGAGATCGAGCTGGCGAAGCTGGCGCAGCAGGACGAGGAGGCGCGGCTGCGCGAAGCTGCGCTCGCAGATTCGATCGCGAACCTCGAAGCGCGATGCGCCGAATGCATTACCAACCTCGAAGTGCAGCGCACTCAACTCAAACAGGCGCAGGCGGAGTTGCAAGCGCTCGAGGCCGAGACTCACGAATGCGCGATCAAATGCGAACGTGCGCGCACACTCATCGAGGAGTTGCTGCGCACTTTTATCGAAAAGTTCGCCGTCGAGTTTGACGCCATCGAGGCGGAAATAGCCGCCGCGATTGCCACTCGCGATTCGTTGGCCGATGACACCCGCATCGCGGAGCTGCGCGCGAAGGCCGAGCGCATCGGCGAGGTGAACCTCGCGGCCGAGAGCGAGGTGAAGGAACTCGAAGAGCGCGCCTCGAAGCTACAGACCGAGCGCGCCGACCTCGATGCGGCGGTGAAAGACCTCACGCAGACCATCACCAAACTCAATCGCGAGGCGCGTAAACGCTTCGCCGAAACTTTCGAAGGCGCAGCGAAAAATTTCGAAGAGTTGTTTCCCAAGCTGCTGCCGGGCGGCAAGGGACGCCTCGAACTCGAACAGAGCGATGACGTGCTCGAAGCCGGCGTCAACATCCTGGTGCAGCCGGCCGGTAAGAAGGTCAAAGAGATCGGGCTGCTCTCCGGCGGCGAAAAAGCGCTCTCGGCGATGGCGCTGATCTTCTCGCTGTTCCTGCTCAACCCGAGTCCGTTCTGCGTGATGGACGAGGTCGACGCGCCGCTCGACGAGTTCCGCCTCAACGCGTTCACCGGGCTCATCGCGGAGTTGAAGGCGCGCTCGCAGTTCATCATCATCACGCACAATCAGCGCACGATGCAGCGCGCCGATCACATTCATGGCGTGACGATGGACCATCCGGGCGTATCGAAGATCATCTCGCTGAAGATTCCGCAGGCGGCATAGACCTAACCCCTGGCCCCTTCCCCTAAAGTGGAAGGGAATCAGAGACAGCACATCGCAGTCCATGCCATTGCTTTTCCTCTCTTGCGGAAAGATGCGGGAGAGAAACCGCGGAGTCTTCTGGGCAGCTTATCCCCCTTCCACTTTAGGGGAAGGGGCTAGGGGTTAGGTCCGTCGGCGCGCCATCGCCTGCACGCGCCTCCGTTCATGACGATTACCGGCGAAATTGCCCATAAACATTGAACTTAGTGGGTTTGTTTTTGCGCTTTCACTGATCGCGTATGTGGCATTCGAGGTCCTTCGCCGCAGCGGCTCAGGACGCCGCTCGACATCGTCTCGCGGCGTTTTTGCGTTTTCGTTGGTCGCGGGGAGCGCCTCCGGGGCCGTGTTCGCGCCGCCGCTTCGGATTTTGCGCGCAGAGGCGTCGCGCGCTTCTTTCGTGGTGCGCAGGACGCCATCCGCGGATGCGGAAATGCCGCTATTTTGCTAGACAAAGTGGGTTTGTTTTTGCGCTTTCACTGATCGCGAATGTGGCATCCGAGGTCCTTCGCCGCAGCGGCTCAGGACGCCGCTCGCCGTCGTCTCGCGGCGTTTTTGCGCTTTTCGTTGCGCGCTCCTCAGGCTCCTCAAGCCGCGGAGATCAGCCATCGCGCCACGAATCGCACGGTCGAGGCAACCCTGATATCGGAGGATCGCGTTCGCTTCGCGAGGGCCCGGGATCGTCGGACGCCATAGTCCCGCGCGCCGCAGCTCTTCCCGATGCGCCTCCAGCCTCGCCGCTTCGGATGCATCCGCCGTTGCGATGCGTTCGTTCAGCTCGCGTTCGCACTGCTGATGGTATTCGAGCGCCGCGATATTTTCGTAACGCAGCAGCGCCGCCATCCGCACATACGAATCCGCGACCGTCGCGACACAGATCTCCTCCGCGTCACCCTGCGGTTTAAAGTCCTCGCTTAGTCCCTCGAAGATTTCGGCGAAATCGCGATGCTGCTGGGGACTCCATCGATCCGGCCCGACGAAGAATCCATGCTTGATGGCATTGCGCGCGACGCGCGCTTTTCCCGCATCGGTGCGTGGGCCGGTCGAGTGCGCGGCGTTGCGGCGATTGGCCGCGAGGCGGCGCGGCGTGAGCGCGAGTGGCCGGCGACGGGACAGGAAAGGTTCGGAGACAGTAGCGTGGGCGACACAGACGGGACTTGCTGCCATGAGCAAAAGCCTCCTTTAAGATGGCCGCGCGACGACGCCGCGACCGTAACCGATCAGTATGCGCCTATGACTGTCGGTTGTCGACGGGATGAACTTTTACGGCAAAACCAAAGGGACCATAGGATTTTCCGATCAGCTTCCTCTCCCACATTGGTTCGTGGGAGAGGTGGACCGGCGCAGTTCCTGCGTTGGCTGCGAGCAGGAACTGTGACGGGCCGGTGAGGGTGCTGCGAGTGCCACGCTCTATGTGCTTCGCGCGCTCCGACTATTGGATGAGTTCGATCGATATCTGTTCCAGTACACTCTCGATGTTGGTCAGAACGGCCACATTCCAGAATCTGACGACGCGATAACCTTCTTTTTGTAGTTGTTCGGTCCGCTGCGCGTCATACTCTTGATCATCGCGATGCTGCTCGCCGTCGAGTTCGATGACCAGCTTTTTCTGGATGCAACAGAAATCCACAATGAACGGTCCGATCGGATGCTGACGGCGGAACTTGAATCCGTCGGCCTGTCGTCCGCGCAGATATGACCAGAGACGACGCTCGGCGTCGGTCGGGTTCTTTCGCATTTGGCGCGCGTCGCGAATTGAACTCGCACGCGTGGGATGAATTTGAAGAGGTGGTTTCATCGCGATGTCGTGCCGCTCGCAGCACCCTCACCGTCACGTCACGATGCTTGCTCGCAGCCATCGCAAGCATCGCGCCGCGCCACCTCTCCCGCGGAAAAATGCGGGAGAGGAAGCTGGTGAGGATTTATTAATAAAATATCCTGCTTGATGGAAGCCAAGTGATTACAGACGATAGCCATATGTTAACATCGTTGAGATGCTCTTTTCTGGTCCCCCTCCCCGTACGGGAAGGGGCTAGGGGTTAGGTCGGTTCCATCAACTCGATGCGATTGCCGAAGGGATCATCGACGTACACCCGATCGTAACCGTCGAGCGGCTCGTCATCGACGACGCGATGGCCGCCGCGCTTCAGTGCCGCGACTACCGCCGGCAAATCTTCGACGATGAGGGCCGGATGCGCCTTGCGTGCGGGTGCGAAGTCTTTCTCGACGCCGAGATGAATCTTGAGCGCGCCGCGCTCGAACCAGCATCCGCCGCGCTTCGCCAGGTCCGGAGGCTTGGGCTGCTCCGCGATGCCGAGGATGCCCGCATAGAACGCGCGCGCGTCGTCCTCGCGCCCCGCCGGCATCGCAAGCTGTATGTGATCGATTGAGACAACTTTCATGGCACGACAACTTTCATCGCGGCGAAAACTTTCCTGGAATGATCGGCAGGATGACGTGACTCGGATGCGCCGCGTCATGGTAAATCGTGTTGCGCGCGACGACGGTGTGCGTGTGATCGTTCAGCGGCTCGCCGGTGTTCGGATTCGGATCGAAGCGCGGGAAGTTGCTGCTCGAAATATCGAGCCGGATGCGATGTCCGGCCTTGAACAGGTTCGAGGTCGGATAGAGCTGGATGGTGAATGCGTAGATCTCGCCCGGTGTCATCAGCTCGGCGGCTTCGAGCGAGTTGCGGAAGCGCGCGCGAATGATGCCGTCCTCGAGGTTCATCTCGATTCCCTCGGGATAGTCGCGCGTCGGCGGATGCACATCGATGAGCTTAGCGGTGAAGTCGGTATCGAGCGCCGATGACGACGCCCACAGCTTCACGTCGATGGGGCCCGTGACCTCGGTATCTTCGGTGAGCGGTTGCGTCATGAACACGATGACATCCGGACGCGAGGAAAGACGAACCTCATCGGTGCAATTCCAAATATGCGGTCCGCCGATCTGATCCCACGCCCCCTGTTGCATGATTTCCATCGCCGAAGAAATATTGCCGCCGATACTCGGAACAGGATCGCGTGGATCGTAATCGTAGCTGGTCGAGCTGTTCGCTTCGCGCGGTGCGTCGATGCTGAGTGTGCGATCGCCATGCAGGTAGTAGGGCGTGAAGCGGGTGCGCGCGAGGGGCCACTCGTGCTCGTCGCGCCATATGCCGCCATGAAGATGGCGTCCGTCGGGACCGAGCGCCTCGGTGCCGCCGCCCATCACGAAAATTTTCACCGGCGCTTCATCTTCGACGCCGTTGCGAATTCCCTTCAGCCAGCGATCGTACCATCGCAGGCGAAACTCGAGGCCGTCGATCGCGGCGTGCGCGCCGAAGTCGGTGTCGCCGTGCTGCGACATCATATGCGAACCGTGCACCCACGGCCCGAGGATCATCCGCACCGGGCCGCGCTTGTTTTTCGACAGCGCCGCGTACGCCATCGTGGTCTGCCGGCCCCACGAGTCGTACCATCCGCCGACCAGGTACACCGGCACGTCCTTATATGCGTCGATGTTGTGGGTGAGGCCGAGGCCAGGCTGCTTCCAGTACGCGTCGTTCTCGCCATGGCTCATCGCGTGAACGATCCAGTCTTCGTACTCGGGCGCGAGGCGAAGCAGTGTCGCGCCTTTGCGAATCGGCAGATTCGAAATGTAACGCCTGACGTTACGCGCGCATTCCTCGAGCGCCTCGCGAGTTTCGGGATTGCGCGAGGCGTGGCTGCCCTCCGGCGCGGCCATCGAGAAGATCCAGTTGGTGAAGCGCATCTCCCACGCGCCGCCGTTGCGCATGCCGAAGTAGCCGGCGTCGCTGACCGCATCGACGGGAATCAGCGTCTTGAGGCCGGGAGGATTCGCGAGCGCCATCGCATGCTGCGTGCCGCCGACATACGACGTGCCGATCATGCCGAAGCCGCCGTCGCTCCACGGCTGCTCCACGAGCCATCGTGCGGTGTCGAAGCCGTCGGCGGCGTCATCGATCATCATGCGCCAGGTGCCCTCGGAGGCGAATCGGCCGCGGGTGTCCTGCGAGATGCAGACGTAGCCGCGGCTCGCGTAGAACGGCTGCCACGGATATGGAGGCATGCCGTGGAAGCGGCCGCCTTTGTTGTAAGGCGTACGCTCCAAAATGGCGGGAAATTTGCCTTCGAGGCGGACGCCGTCGCGGGCCGGATGATATATGTCGGCGGCGAGGCGGACGCCGTCGCGCATCGGCACCATCACATCGCGCTCGACGACATAGAGCGACTTATCGACGCGTTCGACTTTCGGCGGCAGCAGCGGGGTTAGCGTTCGCATAGCGAATCAGATTTGGCTGTAGCCACTGCCTTTGCGATCGAAGCCGAAGCCGCGCCCCTCTTTTTTGAGCATCCCGTACTGTTTGAGGACGACCTGGCTATACGTCACCCATCCGGTGACCTTGTCGAGCGGTTCGGTGACGAGCAGCAGCGCTGCGTCCGCCATCCATTCGACGGGCTCGCTGTTCGGATCGTCGTCGCCGCTCGTCAAGTGGAAATAGACTGCGCCAGGCGTCGGCACCACCACCGACGGCGACAGGCAGGTCACCGAAATGCCGTCCTCGTAGACCTCTTCGGCGAGGCCTTGCGTCATCCGCTCCATCGCGGCTTTCTCGGCGCCATAGCAGACCGCGCCGCGAACGATCGCATCGCCCTTGTACGGGCCACGGCCGGGGCCGACCGCGGCCGCCGATGAAATGTTCAGGATCGCGCCGGACTTGCGCGGAATCATGTCCTTCAATGCCAACCGACTCAGAATGAACGGCGCGTGCAGATTGATGTCGAAAGATCGCTTCCACTTGCGCGGCTCGTAGTCCTTCACCGGAATGAAGTAGGTCAGCGCGGCGTTGTTCACCAGCACGTCGCACGGTCCGTAGATGCGATGCGTTTCGGCGAAGAGCTTTTCGCATTCGGCTTCCGAGGAAACGTCGCAGGTGACCGCGGTCGCCTCGCCGCCGGCCTTCTTGATGCCAGCGACTGTTGTTTCGAGCGAGCCGGTCAGCAGCTTATGTTCGCCCTCGTGCAGGGTGCGCGCAGTGCAGATGACGCGTGCGCCTTCTTTCGCATACAGCTCCGCGATTGCCTGTCCGATGCCGCGGCTGGCGCCGGTGACGATTGCAACTTTGTTGTCGAGCTTGCCCATCGATGTTGCTCCCGAAAAAATGCGAACGGTTTTCGATTCGTATAGCACGGCGAGGCGGTGTGGGGGCTAGTGCATTTGCCGTCGCTATTGGGCAGACTCATCGGCAGAGACACGCGCCAGATTCACGCCGCGTGGGTGGAAGGGGTAGATGATGAGGAAGAGTCTTCTGGTATTGTCCATTCTCGGTTTGTTTTCGATTCTGGCCGCGCAAGCTACGGCGCAGGATTCGTCAGGCGCCTGGAGCGTCACCGGAGATGCCGGATTCCCCAGGCCGGTCCGTATCGCCGGTTCGTTCATAGGCACCGGAAGCTCCACCGGGACCGCATGTTCGACCGGATTCAGCAATCAGTGCCCCAGCGGCGATAGCTGCAGTTGCCTGACTGTAATGGATGCGCGCTTCAGCGGTTCACGCTTCGGCAGCGGACGCGCCAACCTTTTTCTAACCATCGATCATACGGCGACCTTCGGCGCATTGGGTCACGATTGCGCGCCGATTTACGGGCAGATCGACGCGATCGCGAAGGATTCTCCCACCTTCGATCTATGGGGCGCCGAATGCACCGAGCCCTCGGGAGATTTCGCCGCCAATGGCGCGATGGGACTGGCGGACTCGACGCTGTTCAGCGTTAGCGGATATGCGACATTTACCTCGACCATCAGCAAAACCGGTCGCGTGGTCCTCAGGTTCAGCGGCGCGGCGCAATAGTTTTCGCGCGTCAGCATCTGCGAATTTGTCGGATGCGCTCCCGTCTATAGTACGGGAGGGCACAATGCCGTCGTTATTCGGTTGCGGCTCGTTTCGCGATCGATAGAATAAGTACAGCTTCATCTTCGCCTGGCAGTTCTCCTCGACTCCTATGCTTACCCCTCGTCGTTTTTTTGTATTTCTGTTCGTTGCGTTCATCCTGCAAGCTCCGCTGATCGAAGCCGCCGAGACCATGGTTCCCGTCTCGCACGAGATCTCGGGAACCCAGACCGAATACGAAGTGGGACCGAAAGATACCGCCGATTCGATCGCGGCGCGCTTCGGCGAGCCTGAACTGACCATGACGATGGACAACGGCGACGATCCGGATGAAGGAAGCACGATCGATATCGACAGCCGCCACGTCGCGCCGACGATGGGCAACGGCATCGTCGTAAACATTCCGCAGCGGATGCTGTTCCTCATTCGCGATGGCCACGTTGCCGAGGCATGGCCCGCCACCGTAGGAACGTTCCGGACTGGCAGACGCCGCTCGGAAGTTTCTACATCGAAGCGCGCACGAGGAATCCTACGTGGCACGTGCCGCCCGCGATCCGCGCCGACATGGAAGATGAAGGCATCACGGTGGCGAATGAAGTTGGTCCCGGCGCTTCCAATCCGCTGGGAAAAGTTTGGATGGGACTCGATCACGGCGGCATCGGGATTCACAGCACCAATCATCCGAAGAGCATCTTTCGTTTTGGCTCGCACGGATGCATTCGACTCGCGCCGCAGTCCGCAGAGGCGCTCTTTGATTCGATCGGCGCATTGGAGCCCGTCGAGATCATCTATGAGCCGGTGTCGATGGCGGTGCTGGATACCGGCGAAATCTATCTCGAATCGGATTCGGATCCGTACGGGCTAGGGCATCCGGATATCGAGCAGGTGCGCGAGGCCGCGCGCAACGCCGGGGTCGAGAATCAAATCGATTGGGCTGCCGCGTCAGAGGCGCTGGTGACGGTGGAAGGCATCGCGCGCCGCATCGACCTGAAGTGGAAAATCGAGGAAGCAGTCAATCATAGCAGCCTGTTGCCATAGGGTAGCCTGTTGCAATAGCGAAATTCGCATGCTTTCATCGGCGCATTCGCAGGTAGTCGGCGGGGCCTCGTCGAGAAGTGCGCTGAATGGAGATAAGCGAACGGGATAAGACCACCGCGCACGTCGCACTGCTTGCCATTACTCTCGCGGCGATTCTTCGGACGGCCTGGATTTCCGACGCATCCATCAACACGCTACGCAGCGCCGTCAACTTCATACATGGCGCAGGCCCGGTAGTTCGCGTCAACGATCGAATTCAATCCTTCACCCATCCTTTGTGGTTTCTGCTTATAGCAGCCGGCACGTCAATCACCCGCAACGCTTTCGCAGCGACCTTTATATTGTCGATTGTACTGTCGCTGGCTACGGTATGGATACTTATCGGGCGCGTAGCTAGCAGTTTTTGGGCGGGAATGTTGGCGGGCGCGGCCCTGTTGTTGTCCAAGGCTTATATCGATTACTCCAGCCTCCGGACTGGAAACTCCGCTGGCGCATTTTCTCTTGATCATCGGAGTGCTACTAGGTCTGGAATCATTCAATAGCGAGTCGGACTACATTGCAGCAGGAAGTATTGTTGCCTTGGCATCGATCTACCTTTGCCGTCCTTCGTTGCTATTGGCAGTTCTACCCTTTGGCTTCCTGGTGCTCTGGCGTTCTAATCGCAATCCGCGCCAAATTGCGATCACACTAACACTCGCGATCGCGCCGGCACTGTGTTGGACGATCTTCAGCAAACTCTACTATCGGGAAGTAATTCCCACGCAGGTATTCGCCCGACTTCAAGCAAATCAACCGCTAGTAGAGGACGTCCGTCAAGGAATAGTCTATCTGCTCGACTCTCTTTCAGTAGATCCGTTGACTCTAACTATTGTTTCATTCGCAATTCTTCTCTCTTTGCAGAGGTCGCCGGAACTAAAGGCGCTGGCGGCAGGGTCAATCCTATACCTCCTCTATGTAGTCGGCGTAGGTGGAGATTCGATGTCCGGACATCTTATGACCATTCCACTCCTGGCGTCGGCGGTTATCGTATCGCGCTCGGACCTGTCGGCGGTTGGTAACGCCGGCATCGCCGTGATGATAGCCGTTCTTGGCGCGATCTCCGCTCCTACCACGATTTTCGCGGGACCTAAGTATGCGGCAGGCAAAGTGGTCCACGGCATCAGAGACGAACGCGCCGCGAGTTATGTACATCAGGGACTAGCGAATTCCATCCGTTCGACGTTCATGCAGCCCGAGGAATGGACGCCGCGCTGAATGAACATCTCTATCCGTGATAGGGACGCTGTAAGATTCGCACTGCTTTCGCTGACACTTGCGACGCTCATCAGAACTGCCTGGATCTCCGACGATGCTGAAATCACGCTCCGATGCGTGATGAATTTGCTCAACGGTTATGGGCCAACCTTCAACATCGACGAGAGAGTGCAGCCCTATACACATCCGCTGTGGTTCCTCCTGCTATCGATAACGACCTTCGTCTCACGGAATATTTTTGTTTCAGCATTCGGGCTCTGCATCGTATGTTCGATGATCGTTTTGTGGCTGCTCATTTCAAAGCTGGCAACCGGATTCTGGCCCGGAATACTAGCCGGCGTCGGCTTGCTGCTATCCAAAGCCTATCTCGATTTCTCCACAGCATGTTTGGAGAATCCACTATCCCATCTGCTCCTTGTGTCCGGTTTGTTGCTTGGTTTCAAGGCCCTCGAGAACGAAGAAAACGGCCAACGCTATGCGGGTTGGTCGGTGCTTATTCTTCTCAGTATATATTTAAGTCGACCAGACTTGACACTGCTGGTACTGCCATTTTGCAGCGTTGTCTTATGGAGATGCCACCGAAGCGTCACTGAGACAGTGGTAACTATCGCATGGGCAATCGCACCGACAACTCTGTGGACAGTTTTTAGTCTTGTCTACTACGGAACTCCATTTCCAAATACAGCCTATGCGAAGCTAGGAACCGGAATCTCCACTTCGGAGTATGTCAGGCAGGGAATTGCTTATCTGGGACATTCGATAAGTTACGATCCGATTACCTTGACCTTCACTGTCATGGGCATCCTGCTCGCGATCCGCGGATCCCTCGCATTAAAGGCCATCGCGATCGGGATAGTTACCTACCTCGTATACGTCGTCAGTATCGGCGGCGACTTTATGGCGGGCCGCTTCCTCACGGTTCCCTTGTTGGCCGCTGCTGTTATCCTCGCGCGAACAGAATTCACCGCAGTCGGTGGTATGTGCGTGGCGGTGGTGTTCGTAGCTTTAGGAGCGATTTCATTGCCGGGCGCGATGCTATCCGGACGCGGCTATGTCAACCGCGATATGGGATGGGCTCTGATAACAGATGAACGAGGTTTCCTCTTTCAGGGCGCCGGTCTTGTCACGGTGTCGCGCGACGCTTTTGTTCAGCCCCCGTGGAGAGAAACCCGGCAAACGGTCTCGATCGCATGCGGATACCTGGGAATCATAGGCCTGAATTCCGGCCCAAGTATCCACTTGATCGATTCCTGTGGATTGGCCGATCCCCTGATTGCACGACTCCCCGCGATTCATAACGTCGATTGGCGCGAAGGACACTTCTATCGGGAACTGCCGTCCGGTTACACTGAAAGTTTCCTGAGAGAGAAGAATCTTATTCTCGATCCGGTGACGCGGCGATTCTGGGACGTCATTCGAACCGTGACGCGCGGACCGCTCTTCAGCATCGAGAGATTCAAGGCTATCGTTCGCCTGAATCTCGGTCTGGTCGAGCGTCCGGATCAAGAGATGTATCGAAGCGGAAAGGTTCCGCCTGTGGAGGTCAGAATCGGCGATTTGAGCCCGCAGATCGTCCTCGGCGTTCCTTGGGATGATCCTCGCAACAAGGTTTTTGACTCGGCGATCGAAGTGCAACTTCCAGTTCCCGTAAGTATATCGTCGATCGATGTATCGCTGGCTGCCGGCGCAAGATATCGCCTCGAATGCCGTACCGCGAAAGGATACCAACGTATCATGGAAATCGATCGCGGTCCCGACGGAATGGATCGCCACCGATTTTCCTTGCCCCAACCCACCTCGACGACCGATCGCATCAGGATAACCGAAATTGATGGCGAGGGACCCTACTCGATCGGACATCTATTCGTGAATCGTTGATTTCCCAAAGTAGTCGATGCGGTGGGGATCCCGTGGGAGGCTGTTATCCTTGCGCCGCGTTTTCAACTTGTTCGCATGCTTGAGGCGGCGATAGTGAATCGTTCAATTCCGATACGTCCATAATTGCCCCCATCAGCATCGTCGAAGGCGCCACGCATGCTTCATTGCAGCCGGTCCGTGGCCGGTAACTATGCCTCGGAAGTACGTCGCTCACCGTGAAGGCATGATGCCGCTATCAGTAAAGATATGAAGCACAAGTAAACCCGAGTTTCACTTACGACCCCGAACACGATCGTGGCTGCAAGCAGAGCTAGAAAGGTAACACCGAGCGCCGCGAATCCTTGCCTTATTACTGCAATTGCAGCTCCCGCGATCACCACAATTATTCCGGCCGTCAGCGGATCGGCAAGCTTAAAGAAATTTTCACGTATTCTCTCTTGTGCGTAATCAGTGCCATAGCCGGCACCGAAGACGTAGAAACCGAACCTGGGACCGCTATGCTGGAAGAACCACATGATACCTATACCTACCAGCATACAGATGACTCCTGGTACCATCATCTTACGGCTTATTATCATCCAGAGAGGAATAAACATCGCACTCTGCAGGTTGAAGATCGCAATCATAAACAGCAGGACGAACCACCAGGCCGGTTTGGATTCCACGACCAGGATCACGAACGCCAGAAAGATGGCAGGCTCGAAAATATCCCAGGGCTGAAACCAGGGGCTCGCAACCAGCGCGAATCCCGCGTGATAAATTCCAAAGCCGCCAAGGCCGCCGAGGCGCCAGCTCAACAGACCTCCGATAAACAGTCCGATGAACGTCGCTATGAGGTACGCTTTCACGTTTCCGCCGAGCAGATGGATCAGAGCTGGTGCAAGCAAACGACTTCGATAACCGGCCCAATCCCTTTGCGCCCAGGCAGCTCTCATCCCAAAGTTTAAATTGGTCTGAAGGCCGGTGGCTTTCTGGAGCAAATTGATTTGCGCAAGCCCGCAGATCGCCGATAACATTGCGATTGGCAAAATTCCCACCACAGATTTTGAAACTCGCGGCAGCCGGTTGATCATAGATCACAAGTCCCCATCCGATCTTTTGGCGGCGCAGCAAAGACCTTTCTGAGCCGGCAGTTCCAATCGACTTCGAGTTGCAGCTTGCGCCGCGGTCCCAAGGACCGGTGACACATCTACGGGGCACAGGTTCGCCTGCGAAGTCTCGAAATGCAATCCTCAAATTGGCCGGCAACAATGTGCAGGGTCATATGACAGAGTACGCGCCCGCCAGCTTCAGGAGCCGACGAGGAGATACATGACGCATGAATTATGCGCATCAGGATTTCCGCGCTTGATGGCGAGGGCCCGTACTTCAGCGGACATCTATTCGTGAATCGTTGATTTTCCACAGCAGTCGTCGTTGCGGGCGTTTCGATCCCGGCGCGAGGCTGTTATTCTGTGGCCGCGCCTTCAATTCCGGCGCACGTTTGAGGCTGCGAAATTGAATCCTGCAATTTCCGATACGTTGATAATTGCCGCCATCGGCATCGTCGGTGGCGCCGGACTGATTTTCATCCAGGTGCTGGTGCAATGGAGTCTGCGCAAGAAGCGGCCCGCGCCCGCTGAACTCCCGCGCCAGGTCGTCGAGGAGATTCCGCCGCGCATCGAAGCGCCTCCAGCTCCGATGCGTATGGAAGCTCCTCCGGAAGTCCTCGCGAAACCTCCTCCGCCGCCTGTCGAAGTCGCGGCGCCGATTCCTCCTCCGGTCATTGCGCCTCCTGCGCCTGAGCCGCCCAAGGCTCCGCCGCGCCTCGGACTCGGGCTGCGCAAAACGCGCGAAAGTTTCCTCGCGCGCATCCGCACCGCGCTGAGCGGAACCGCGAAGCTGAGTGAAATTTACGAAGGCCTCGAGGAAGCGCTCATCGGAGCCGATGTCGGCGTCGACACCAGTCTCAAGCTCACCGAGGCATTGCGCACCAAGCTCAAGAACGAGAGCCGTCCCGATACGATCCGCGACGCCCTCAAGAGCGAGATCGCCGCGATCCTCGATAAGGCGCAGCGTCCGATGGCGGACCCCGGCGACGCGCCGTTGGTCATTATGCTCGTAGGGGTAAACGGCGTTGGGAAAACTACCACCATCGCGAAGCTGGCGGCGCGATATAAGGAAACGCGCGGTCCAGTGCTGGTCGCGGCGGGAGATACATTCCGCGCGGCCGCAATCGAGCAGCTCGAGATATGGTGCAACCGCGCCGGAGTAGAGATCATCAAACAGAAGCAAGGATCGGATCCCGCCGCGGTCGCATTCGATGCGGTCAAGGCTGCGGTTGCGCGCAAGGCGGGAACGGTTCTAATCGATACCGCGGGGCGGCTGCAGACCAAAGCGAATCTGATGGAGGAGTTGAAGAAGATCGGCCGCGTCATCGCGCGCGAGTTGCCGGGCGCGCCGCATGAGGTTTGGCTGGTACTCGACGCCACGACCGGGCAGAATGCGCTCAGCCAGGCGAAAATTTTCGGCGAAGCGGTTAGTCTCACCGGTGCGGTGCTCGCGAAACTCGACAGCACGGCCAAAGGCGGAGTAATCGTAGGTATCGCGGGGCAGCTCGGGATCCCGGTGCGCTTCGTCGGGCTCGGGGAGGGAATCGAAGATCTGCGGGAGTTCGACCCGCGCGAGTTCGTAGATGCATTATTCGCAAGCGGCGAGGGCGAAGGCGATATCGCCAGCGGCTCTTATGCAGCTTGACAGGCCGATAAACCAAAACTTAAACTAAAGGTTAAGCTTCCAAGATGGCCACGGATGTTCTTAAAGATCTGGACGAACGCATTGCGGCATCGGTTAGCAAGATTCAGCAACTGAGGCGTGAAAACGAACAATTGCATCATCGCCTGGCGGAGAGCGAGAAGAAGGTTACTGAAGTTACCGCGCAGATGAAGCAATTCGAGCAGGAGCGAAAGCAACACGAAACCGAGCGCAGCGAGATCAAGACCCGCATCGAGAAAATTCTCGCGCGCTTCGATGGAATCGATCTTGGCTAAGGCCTAATGCGTCCGAGTTAGGTATGATGAAAGGCGTGAACGTCGAAATCATGGGCCAGAACCTCACCGTCGCCAGTGACGAAAACGACGAGTGGGTGAAGTCCGTGGCAGGAACCGTCGACGAACGCATCCGGACCCTTCGCGCGAGTGGTAACACGGTCAGTTCGGTGAATATCGCGATCCTGGCGGCGTTGAATTTTGCCGATGAACTCGAGCACCTCAAAAAGGAGCATCAGGAGTTAATCGACAGGATTACAGCGATGAAGGAACGACTGACCGACGCGATCGACGGCAAGCTCGTGCTCGAGCACGCCGGCGCGGGGAGTCACAAGGGACCAGTGGCGGGGTAGCGGGGATCTTAAGAAGGTACGACGCGATGCGCGCAAGCATACAACCTGTGAGACTTTGCTTCCGAGCTGACAGGCGATCAACCAGAGATATCCGCGCGAGGATTCGTCCCGCGCAGGATGCAGCTTTTTGCGCTTTGCGGAGGTTTGCAAGCGCGCGTTCGATAGAGCGCCTTAAGTAGCCCCGAAACTCGCCACGGCTAACGCCAGTGGCGGATGAAAAAAAATATCTTCGCGCGATCCTGAAAGATACGCGCGACTCGATGACTGCCAAGCTCGCCGCGGCGCTGTCCGCGCGCGTGCAAGCCGCATTTCTAGGCGCCGATTTCTATCGCGACTCGCGCGCGATCGTTCTTTATTCCGCGCTCCGCAACGAAGTTTCCACCCAGCAAATCCTCGATGAATCGTTAGCCGCGGGCCGCGCGATTTTCTATCCGCGTCTCGACCGCGCGTCCCGTACTCTCGCATTATGCAAAGTCGAAAGCCGCTCGGACCTCGTGCCGGGCGCGTATGGAATCCTCGAGCCTGAGGCTCCTTCAGTCGATTTCGCGTCGATTCCGCCATGCGTGGTCGTGGTGCCGGGAGTTGCGTTCACTCGGGAAGGCGAACGGATTGGGCGGGGCGGGGGTCATTATGATCGTATGCTCGCGGAACTTTCCAAAGTTGCCGCGCATGCGATCAGAGTGGGACTCGCATACTCATTCCAGCTGCTCGATCGCGTTCCTCAATCGGAATTCGATCAGCGGCTTAATTTCGTCGTCACCGAGTCCGCAATCTATCCCGCGCCCGATGTCATTTGGCGCGAGAGCGGTGTTCGGTCACAAGGAGGTATCCCCAGGTGAGTTTGATATTGGCGATCCTGGGCTTCGTCATAGGAGCTGCGATCTTCTACATCGTCGGGCAGAGCCAGCGTCGCAAGGACGCGGCCGTCTCGTCCGTCGATATGGGAGCGGCGCGCGCCGAAGCCGAGGAATTACTCAGAGAGGCTCGTGTTAAAAGCGAACTCGCAATCAAGGAAGCGGAGGTAAAAGCAAAAGACATCCAGGTTGGGGCGCGCGCCGAAGCCGAGCGCGAGGTGCGCGAGCGCCGCAAGGAACTGACCGCGCTCGAAACCAAAATCGAGTCGCGCGAGGACACTCTCGAAAAACGTCTGGAGGCATTCGAACGCCGCGAGGCCGACCTCAATCGGCGCGACCAGGGCGTCCGCACTCGCGAGAAAAACATCACCGATAAAGAGGCGCAGCATCAGGCGCTGATCGATGAGGCCCGCGCGCGCCTCGAACAGGTCGCGAATCTCACTCGCGAAGAAGCCAAACGCGCACTTGTCGAGGAGATGACCGGCGCGGCGCGCACCGAGGCCGCCAAGCACATCCGCGTCATCGAAGAAGAGGCGCGCGAGGAAGCCGATCGCCGCGCCAAACGCATCGTGTCGATCGCAATCGAGCGGCTGGCGGGCGAGTTCGTCACCGAGCGCACCGTCGCGGTAATCCCGCTGCCCAACGACGAGATGAAGGGACGCATCATCGGGCGCGAAGGCCGCAACATCCGCGCGATCGAAGCAGCCACCGGCGTCGACATCATCATCGACGACACGCCCGAATCGATCGTCATCTCGTGCCACAATCCGATCCGCCGCGAGATCGCGCGGGTCGGCCTGGAGCGGTTGATCTCCGATGGGCGCATCCATCCCGGGCGCATCGAGGAGGTCATCCGCAAGGCGGAGCAGGAAGTAGAAGAATCCATCAAAGAGGCAGGTCAGCGAGCGATCATCGAATGCGGCGTGCACGGCATCCATCCGGAGCTGGTCAAGCTTTTGGGCATGCTCAAGTATCGCTACAGCTACGCGCAGAACGTCTTGATGCATTCGATCGAGGCGGCGTTCATTTGCGGCTCGATGGCGGCTGAGCTGGGCCTCAACGAAAAGCAGGCGCGCCGCGCGGCGTTGCTGCACGACATCGGCAAGGCGCTCACGCATGAGGTCGAGGGATCGCATGCGCTGATCGGCGGCGAGATCGCGCGCAAGTACGGCGAGTCGGCGAAGATCGTCAACGCGATCGCCGCGCATCATGAAGAAGTGAAGGCCGAGACCATCCTCGCGCCGCTGGTCGATGCGGCCGATGCGTTATCGGGTGCGCGTCCCGGTGCGCGTCGCGAAGTGCTGGAAAGCTACGTGAAGCGGCTGGAAGACCTCGAGGCGATCGCGAAATCGTTCAAGGGCGTCGACAAATGCTTCGCCGTTCAGGCGGGGCGCGAGATGCGCGTCATCGTGGAGCCGAGCCAGGTCTCCGATGACGACAGCATCATCCTCGCGCGCGAGGTGGCGAAGAAAATCGAGACGGACATGACGTATCCGGGTCAGATTCGCGTAACCGTGATCAGAGAGACGCGCGCCACTGAGTTGGCGAAGTAGACCACCTAACCCCCAACCACTTCCCTTGAGCGAAGGGGAGCAGAGCGAAAAAAAAGTAGCGGCTGCCGACGAGGGCAGCCGCTCTTTTTTTGCGATGAGGAGTCGGAATATTCCGCTTTCTCTTCTACTTGCGATGAGCGAGGCGCTGAGGAAAAGTCCACCGTGGAAGCGCAGCAACTCCCCTCCTTGTCATCCTGAAGCGAGCCGCAGGCGACGCTGAAGGATCTCGGAAGCGCCTACCCATCGAATATTGCTTTCAGCATCCGAATGCCATCGCCACGAAGGGAAGGATACCTTGATACACGCTCGCCAAAAGTCAAAGCCATTCCGCGCTGAGGTCTTTCCACTTTGGGTTTTTCGAAAGGATCAGGTCCAACTTCTTGCGTCGGCGCCAGCCTTTCAATTCCTTTTCGCGTGCAATCGCTTCGGTCGGGCTTCCGAATTCTTCAAAGTACAGCAGCCGCGAGATTCTGTAGCGTGAAGTGAAACCGGGCACCACGTGTTCTTTGTGTTGCAGCATACGAGCCGCAAGGTCACCGGTTACTCCGACGTAAAGAACCCCCGATTTGCTGCCGAGTATGTATGTGTAGTAAACACGACCTTCTTGTGGCATGCGCAGGGGCACTCACTTTTTTGGCCTGCGAACACTTTTGGTTATACGACATGACATCGAGTGATGGAAACCGAGCGGCGCTCTTTCCTCATTCGTATGCTGAAAGCAACCTCCGAAGGTTAGGCGCTTCCGAGATCCTTCAGCTTCGCCTACGGCTCACTTCAGGATGACAAGAAAAAAGACTTGCTCTCAGTGCATCCGCCGGAAGCGAGGCCACATCTCCGCGAGCGGGTGGCGCAAGCCGTGGCATACGATGATCGGGCCGTTCTCGAATGGCAGCACATATGGGCCGCCGAAAGTTCCCGCCACTTCAATTCGCTGACACGCGTCCTTCCAAATATCCGGATCGCCGTTGATGTGTATGATGACGCTGCCGTCGTAGCCGCGAGGTCCCCAGAGAAAATACTGAAGCTGCCCACATAGTGCGGGTGGTAGTCCATCGGCACGGCCATAGACATCGATCGCGGCCGCCTCGCCGTAGTCCGACGCGATGATGGCGGCGCGCGCGCGTTCATCCGCGGGCAACGCTTGATATACCGCCGCGACCTGCTTCTCCAGCGGACGCCATCCGAGTTCATCGGAAAATACCTGCGTGAGTGGCGCGCCGACTGCCTCGCGCTCATCGGGCGAAGGACGCAAATGGTGCGTATCAAGATAGTGCTGGAGCGCGGGCGGACTCAGGATCGGGAGCACGACCGGCAAGACGGGCAACAACATCACAATTGCGGCGGTGACCCATAGCGCCCGCAACCATCGCGGAATTTGCGCGCATGCCACCGCGCCAACCGCAAACATCGTCGGATACGCGGGCGCCATGTAGTAATCCTTGCCGTGGGAACCGATGATGATCGCGGTGGTGACAACGAACGCGATCGCGAGAAACCGCGCATCGCGCAGGCGCGCAGTGATGAAAGGCGCGATGATGCCGGCGATCCATAGTGGCGCGAGCACAAAATTCATTTCGAAGATTTGCTTGATCTCGAACTGGCGCGGGCTGCCGGTGAAATTGCGATGGAGCGTCGCATAGTGAATCGTCTCCAAAAATGGCCAGCCGTGAAGTTGCTGCCAGATGATGCTCGGCGCGGCGATCACGATCGCGGCTACGACTCCGAGCCACAGCTCGCGCCTCGCAAGCAGGCGGCGCGCCGAGGTCAGAATGATTCCGAACGCCAGTCCGATCATCCAACCCGCGATGCCGTATTTGGTTTCCATCGTGATACCTGCGACGACGCCCGCCCAGACCGCGGCGTTTCTCTCGCCTCGTAGCAACGCACGCGTCAGCAGATACGCGCATAGCGTCCATCCGAGGGGCTCGAAGCTGGGAGTGCCAAGCATCGATGCGATACCGATCAGCAGTGGCGCAACGGCTACAGCAACCGCCGCCATCCAGGCGGCGGTGCGATCGCCGCCGAGCAGGCGCGCGAATTCTGCCGTGAGCGGGATGAGCGCGAGTGCCGCAAGGATCGACGGGATGCGCAGCAGCCATATGTTGGTGCCAAAAAGCTGGGTCGCCGCTGCGATCAGCGGAACGAGCGGCGGAAGATCCGCATAGCCGAACGCCGGATGGCGTCCGCAAGCGATGAAGTACAGCTCGTTGCGAAAGATGTCGTAGCGCCCGGCTAGCGGAAGAGAGATCGCCGCGAACATTGCAACCGTTATCCAGACGATCGGGCCCCGGTGGAAAGATTCGCGCAGGGATTCCGAATTCATCATCGAGGAGGTTAATACGTAATGCGTTATATATAGTTGCGATTTATATGGCGAATATCTCGTTATAAGACTAAAATCATACACATGAGTGTACTAAATCGGCAATCTGAAGAAACCGATACCGCCGCGTCGGAAGCTCATTCGCTTCGGATGGCGGTGGTGCGGCTACAGCGCCGATTGCGTGCCGCGCGCAACGATATCGGCATCGGGCTGTCAGCCTTCAGCGCGCTGGCGTGCATCTATCAGCACGGCCCGATCTCGGCCGGAGACTTGGCGACGCGCGAGCGCATGGCGCCGCAATCGCTGACGCGTATCCTCGCGCGACTCGAGCAAGAAAGATTCATCAGCCGCGCGCAGGACAAGACCGATCTGCGGCGCGCGCGGCTTCTCATCACGCCAAAGGGCGGCGCATTCCTGCGCCGTAACGGCCTCGATCAGGAGGCGTGGCTGAGGCGCGCGATGATGGAGGCGCTGACGGAGTCCGAGCGCGCGATGCTTCGCATTGCCGCGCAACTCATCGATCGAGTCGCCGCCTGCCCGGATTGATCCCGTCGAGGCCGAACACGCCGCGAAACAAAGACGGCGGCGCAGTTTTGTGGAATAATTCGGTGTACGTTCCGGCTCGATGCGGAGGGACAGGGTGAGCGCTAATCCGATTGTGAATGCGGCGCAGATCGAGAAGTTCAGGCGCGATGGTTTCGTCGTGATCGATCATTTACTGACGCCCGCCGAGCTGGAAAAATTCGGCACCGCAGTCGATCGAGCGGTCGCCGATCGCACGCGCAATGATCCTCGTGCGCTCGCGGAGAAATCGCTCTACGAGCAGTCCTTCACCCAATGCATCAATCTGTGGGAAGACCATCCCGACGTTTCGCCACTAACGTTCCATCCGAAGATTTCCGAGGCTGCCACCATGCTCATCGGCGTTCCGCGCCTGCGGCTGTGGCACGATCAGGCGCTCTACAAGGATGGAGGAGGGCGCTACACCGAGCCGCATCAGGATCAGCCCTACTGGCCGATGGACGAAATCGACACGCTCACCGCGTGGATTCCATTCGACGGCTCCACGCGCGAGAACGGATGCATGGGCTATGTGCCGGGCTCGCATCTGGTCGGCGTCAAGAAGTTCATCAACATCTTCACCGCCGATGAGAAGGTGAAAATTCTCGAGGAGCCGGCGATCGCGGCGATCCCGCCGAGATACGTCGAGGTGCCACGCGGCGCGGCTGCGTTTCATCATGGGCTGACGGTGCACATGGCGATGGCGAACAAGAGCGCGCGCACCCGCCGCGTCCATACGATGATCTATTTTCGCGACGGCGCGACGCGCACCAAGCCCTACGTGCATCCGAGCGTTGACCGTCCCGGCATCCAGGTGGGCGAGGCGATCGCGAGCGATTTGACGCCGATCGTATGGCCACGCCCGGTGGGCGATTTGCCCAAGCCGCCGCATCTTCCGCTCACACCGGTGCTGGAGAGGCTCAACATCTACGGTGCGCTGCCGACGGTGAAGTAGGTCGCGCACGCCGAGCGCACGGATCGCATTGGCGCGCTTGCCTCGCGCGCGATATATTCGCCGATGCGCGCGTCATGCGCGCAATTGAAGGAAGATGCCGACCACGCGCGAAGTCCTCGATACCACGATCGCTCTCGAGAAACAGAGCATGTCGCTCTACGCGAGCTTTGCGAAGTTATATTCAAGTGACATGCGGCTGCACGATTTCTGGTTCGGCATGGCGCGTGACGAAGCCCGTCACGTCGGCGCGCTCGGACTGGTATCCACCGTGCTCGAACTGGAAGGGAAGCTCGATCAGCCGAGTCCGGTCTCGCTCGACGATGCCACCATCGTGCGGCTGCGCGGACTGCATAAGGATTTCGACGATCGCGCGAAGCCCGGTCTCGCGCTCGAGCAGGCGCTCAAGATGGCGCTCGAGGTCGAGGAGACGGAGCTGGAAGACCTCGTCGCCGACCTCCTCAAGGCGGTGAAGTCGGACGAGTACGAACGATGCCTGCGGCTGCTGGTCCACGACCTCGGCGAGCTCAGCTACATGATCGAGCAGAACGCGCAGGACGATCCGGATCTGCTGCAGCGATGCGACGCGTTGGTGAATCGGCATGCGGAGGAATTGCGCAAGGCGGCGCGCTCATAAAGCCGGAGGCATCAAAACGCAAGGCCGGACCCGTGTGAAAACATCAAGCCCCTTTTACCGAGCGCGGGTGGTGGCTATAGTTTGAACGGCGCTGAGGAGTCGGCTAATTGGCAAGCCACCTGACTCTGGATCAGGCGATTGAAGGTTCGAGTCCTTCCTCCTCAGCCAACTTCCCTCATTTGTGGTAGGGCCCCATCGTCTAGTGGTTAGGACACCGGCCTCTCACGTCGGGAACGCGGGTTCGACTCCCGCTGGGGTCA
>CAWBJR010000013.1:0-12423 GCA_963789085.1 uncultured delta proteobacterium
CTCAGGTAAACACGCAGCCCTTGAGCAGCGCGCAAAGTACAAATATCGCCCAAACGGCTGTCCAAATAAGGTGCTCAATTTCCTCACCCTTCATCTTTCGTTTCCAAAGTAATGCTTAGAGCTTCCCGCGCGGCCTTGAGCCAGTGATTATTTATCCCGCCAAGATTGTTCAGCGTGAGGTAATCCACCTGATCGTCATGCAGGCCCTTGAGCGCAAACTCGAGCTGCACGACTTTCGCGTTTAGCCGCTTGAGTTCGCGGCGCTGGTTGTCACAGCGCCACCGCATGGCGTTTATGGCGTCGATCACATCCACGTCGATGCCCTTATCCATCTGAGCTAGGATTGCCGGATACTCGATGTCATCGCCGTTCTTCATGACTTCGATCCGTTTTGCAGTGCTGAGCATCCGCATTCACCAGCGCGGATGCATTCTGATTTGCTGAACCATTCCGGCCGGTTATTACAGGGCCGCGGACACGGATCGCGCTTAGTTTTCGCGAAATGCACAGCCTTACCAGTTGGGCTCACGGAAAGCTGGATATCCCAATGCCTAGTCGTGATGAGTAGCGTGTGATACGGCCATCCGAGCAGGCGCGCTGGACTCCCATCGGACCCCAATCGAAACCGTATTGCGTGGTTTTACCGAGCATCTGAATTCTTTGCAGAGGCGAAGCCTAACCGGGCTGCGTCTCTAGATTACGATGCCACCAGGATTCGAGCGCATCGGCACAGCGCGCATAGTGAACGGACATTGCACGGTAGCGTCCCACCACGAGTTGCATTTGCTCCTTGGTGAGTTTGTGTCGCGGCACATACGCGGACTCGCCTTCACCACCGGCGCCAGGAACCCCATAGCGCTTTTGAAGCAGCGCGGTCTCCGGTAAGTCAAGGTCAATCTGATCGGGCGACGGATCACCATTCTTACGCAGCAGCGGCCGGATCGTCTGTGCCACTCCAATGTACGCGGCGACGTTCCAGCGACCGAGTGGTCCATAGCGCTCTAAGAATTCATCGAGAAATGATGTCGTCAGCGAGGGGCACGTGATGATCGCATCGCTGTCTTCTTGTAACTTTCGCAGCACGAAATCTTTCACGTCGTGCTCGAATTCAGTCTCCGACACATGAGCGTCAGAGGCTTCATGCGGTTCGTCGTGTGAACGAAAATCTGTTTGATCAGTGTCCATTGGTAAGCTCCGAATGGATATGGTTGAGGTAATCAAGGATCAACGGAATCGAACGTCGCAATTCGTCAAGCTGGAACGGTTGAAGATTCGCTCGCCATTCTTCAACTGGTGGAACTTCGCCGGACGTGATGGCCGCGCCTAGATCGCGCACGCGTCCCCAAAGATTGAGTGTCTTGGTGATGGGACACGGCAGGTTTTCGGTCTTCGAGAATTCGACGTGGCTGCGCGATGCTCGGCTCAGCGAGCGCAGCTTCGAATTCAGGTTCGGGGTATCTCCGCAAGTTGCATAGCGCGGGAAGCACGATCCGGAGGAATCTTAAGGTCCTCAAGTTTCAAACTAGCGCCGCGCGAACTTGATCTGCGGTCGCCACCATGTCTTTCGCGTTCTCCATTCTGCGCCATACGTTTAAGAATCACACCGAGTTGGCGTTCGGCTCGCACGCAAATTCGGCTCGCATTCATTTCGTTTTCGACATCCTGAGTTTGCCGGTAGTACGCTTGAGCCGCGACAGCCTGGTCGGACAGATTAGCGACTAATCAAGGCGCTCGCAGACTGCTATCGCTTGGCGCATCGCTTCATAATTCGGCGCAAGACGCGCTAACTCTGAGCGATTCAATGGGACGACTTCAGTGCTCACATGATTTTCCCTCAGTAACTCGCGTTGCACTTCTGGCACAGATCGAAATTCGATGGCCTGGCGAGCTTCTCCCCCGCATGCGGCGCATCCGGTATGCCCGTTGCTTGTCGATCAAGGTCGCTCATTTGGACACTCCCTTTGCAGATTGAAAGCACATCACAGCCTGCCAATCGGCGAGTAGTGGTTTTTGATATCCGCAATTTTCCCCTTGTATGCGACGACAATCTTTTGTTCGCGCTTTGGAAACTTGCGCTGATGAAGGGTCTTTTTAGCGTGAGCGAGGCGGGTAAATTCGCATTCCAAATAGACTATCTTGTTATAGATCGCCAACCCCTGTTCCTTGAAAAATAGCTCGGTCTCCGATTCCGAGCAGTAATAAGCGCCGCGCTTGTCCCTGCTGTCCCCTGTCATGACGACGAAAAAGCAATTCTCATTCAGGTGCTCTATCGCCTTTTTAGTAACTGCGAACAGGGCGTCGCGGAACTTTTCATAGGTATCGAATGAGTTAATTTCCCCTATCCGGTGAAACACCATCATAGTCAACGTACCGCTCGACCTTGTAGTACGGCGGGCAGGTGAATACAAAGGTCGAACATGCCATCAGGTGCGAACGTCGAACTGTCGCTTTTTATCCATTTCACGCTGGCGAACCTCGGAACAAATCTTATTGTTCGCGTCTGGCACTGATTCTGCCGAATCTCGCTCGCGACTACTCATACCCGCAAGCGCCAGAAATGTAGCCGAATTGAACGCCCCCTCCAAACGGGTTATAAACTCGGCGCCCAGTCGTCGGCATGAAGAAACGGGCGATCACCTCCAGGCAACCGGTATCAAATACTGACGCATTGCCATTGTGCGCACGACCTTCCTCCTTGCCTTTTTTCGTGGGTCTTTGGTAACCACGTTCGCCATGCCTTGCTCGCCCTGCCAGCACCCCTCGCGGCTCGCGAATGTCTGGATTGGCGACTCCGACAGCAGCGCCAGCAGCATCGATTCGATCGCGCCATTCCTTTTTTGAAGACTCAGCCAATCGCCTTTGACCGAGTTCCAGACATTGGTCATCGTGATGTGGGCCAGCAGTTTCATGCGCACTGCCGCTAGATCCCCGTTCACCATGTAGTGAAAGCCGGACATTTTTAGATAGGTTTGGAAACCAACACTTTCAAACAACTTGGGGGTCTCGAACTTGCTCTTGGGATCAGTCGTGATAATCGCTGGATATCCGTTCGTGTTTCGCGCAAGAACTTCGCGAACCATCTGCGCGTACAGTTCCTTGGTGTATCGAGCGGGCTTTATGACCGATTGTAGGAAGCAGAACTCGCGCGATACATCGTTATTCTGAAATGTGAAAAAGCCGCTGAACTCGCCATCGATCAAAAGGATAATGGCGGAATGAATCTGCATGTTATTGCGAGCTGCCCGCTTTGCAATCACATCCTCAATAGCCAGTTTTGAGACATCCGACTCAAAGCCGGAACCGATAACGCTCTTTACGTACACCCATTCGATACCGCGCGCAGGTGGTGATTCATCGTCAAAAATCGTCGCTTGAGTGGCAAGCGGAAGTTGATTAGCCAAAGACTGCATCGGTTTTGCTCCACATTGGTCAGGACACCCGGCGCATGTGCCAGAATAGATATCCGCACGATGTAGAGAAACCATTTTCCCTTCACCGACGGCATGTTCATGTCGCGTCAGTCGGATACTGCCATCGGCGACTCGCGGGTTGTTTTTATCGGCGCGCAGCGGATTATCGATTACCGGGCCAATGGTCAATAAGTAGCGCTGACGTTCCTTGCGCGGCGTGGCCCATTCGGTGTCGCCATAATCGCAGGTTACGACACGGTTCACGCTTTCAACGCCAAATACTTGAGTTGCAAGAATTGCCGAACACGATGCTTAGTTTGAGCATCGTGTCGAGGCCGCTGGTCGAGGCGTTTTTGATCGCTTCCACTTTTTTCAGGCGCAAAATTTGCTCGTTAGTGAGCGGATCCAAACGCTTTGTAATGATGACCGGCACTTTACCAGTTGCTTGCATCGCTGCAGACACATCGAGGGTGTTCACTCCCAGTCGTGGCACGGGATCGCCTGCAGTGCCGATGCGATACCAGGTCGCAGGGAAATCGCGTATTCGGCGTGAAACACGGTGCGACGGGTTCCACGGGAGTCAACTTGCGGGAAACGCTTGTAGCAAAATCGATACCGTACCTGGCCGCTGTTTTTTGCGCGTAGCATTCTCCATAGCAACCGCCATCTGGGTGTGCCCCGCATCCCGAGCGTGCAACCTTTTACGGTGTCAACATCGAGGACACCTTTTTGATTCTCGCTGGCAGTCAACAGCGGCTGATACTGCCTCGCTCCATCGCGTTCGACGGTTGCAAAGAAATCAATGGTTTTAATTGCTTCGCTCATTTTCCCGCTTGTTAACTGTGCCGCGTCGCCGCCGCATACAGCGCCACGAGAAGCAGGGTCGCAATCACACCGGCCATGAAGCTCGCTAGGAGCATGACGACTCGCCCGTCATCGCACGCGATGTACATCAGGTGACTCTCCCAACCCGAAACGTGGTCTTTTCCGCGCGACTAATAAAGCGTCTATCGAGCACGTGTTGAACGATCTGAATAGCCGTTCGATGGTTGCTCTTGAGATCGTAGAGGAACGACTGCCCCACTTTAAGTTGCTTGAGCGCCGCGATAAAGTCGCCGAGGGCGCTGTCATGGCGCGAGACCCGACGGACCTTTATGTTCTCGATTTTCAGCTTCATTGCCGCACCGTGAACTTCCAGCCAACCCGAGCCGTGAACTCTTCCTTGGGCCCCGCGATCTCGCCGTATCCCTGCCCGACGTCCTTCGGCCATGCCGGATTGAGATCGACGCCCTCGCTGATATCGAGATAGAACTTCCGCGGCAGGTCCCAATGCGCCGTCAACTGCGCGATATTCGCGTGATAGTGGTATTGATCGCTGCCAAACGGCTCGTGTTGCGTCACGTGACTCATGTGCTCCAGTTCCGGGGCGACGGTGTTCGGCAGCAGATAGCGCGCGGTCGAGCAGCCGGTGAGCGCGAGCAGCAGTAACGCGAGGGCGGTCGCCCGCCCTCCGGCCGCCTCATGCTCTCTCGGGGAAGGGCGGCGAACCCCTCTCGGCGATGTAACTCTCATGTCGCTCCTCGATCGAGTCCTCGATCGGGCGGAGGTATGGGCTTACCGTCGGCATCAAGCGTCGCGTTATCCCACGCATCTGCATTCCTCACCGTCTCGAGCGCGCTGTCCATGTCATCCTTGGCGAGAGCGCAGGCAGCCGCGAGCGTCGGTCGCTGGAGCACGCGTAGGGCTCTCTCGAGCTCGGCGAACGTGTCGCGCGCATCCATCGTCGCTTTCTTGAAGGTATCGACGCGATCGAGCGCGGCGCGGTAGACGGCGGGGTCGACGGGATTCATTGCTTCTCGTGCGCCGGCACGTCCTCGATCGGCAGATTCCATCGGGCAAAGAGCTTGCGCAGCATGTCGACGCCGTCCTTGCGCTGGACGTTCGCGATGTACTGCATCTCGGAGTCTGGGACGTTGAACGGGACGAACACTATCACCACGCCGACGCGCGAGCCGTAGGCGCGGGATGCGTCGCGCTCGGCGCGATCGATCATCTGGCGCATCTGTTGGGAAAGCCGGCGGTCGGGCTGGCGGATGCTCACAGCTTTTTCCCCTTGTGCCAGACGCTATATTCGCGTCCGGTCCGCTTCGGCATGTCAGGAAGATTCAGCCGCGCGGCGTCCAGCGTCGCGTACCGTGAGAACGTGTGCCAGCGACCCCAGATTCCACAGGTGAGGCCCTTATACCGATCGCGGCGCTTGACGAGATAGAAGCTCACGCCTCTGACTCCTTGTGCGCCGTGGCGTAGGAGCTGATCATATGCGGCATTCCGAAGCCGTCGTATAGCGTCCGGACAGCCGGCCGCCGCGGCAGCTCCTGCGCCATGAACTGATTCGCCTCGATGATCTTGAGCAGCGTTTCCTTCTCGAGGAGTAGCCGCCGGCAATGCTCGACGACAACCGTGGTGATTTCGCCGCGACGCTCGATCTCGGCCTTGAGCTCTCGAATGACCGCGCCCGTTTCGATCTGCCGACGATAGATGCGAGCCAGATACTGTCTCGATGTAGGCGGCCGGTGACGATTAGCGCCTGGCATTAGGGAGCCCTCGCCTGCGCTGCCGAGGCTTGCTGTCGATCTTTCCATACGCGCGCGTGCTTCTGGCAAAGGTCCTTATCCTTCGCCGGCACGTAGGCGCAACCCACGCAGACGAGCGCATCGCAGGTCTCATTCGCGCCGATCTTCCAATCGCACTCGCGGAGCTTTTCGTGAGCCGTGAGCTGATTGCAGGCGGAGCATCGCCGGCGCCGCGGCGTCGCCATGCGCACGTGAGCGGTCATTCCGTTGGGAAGCCGGACCCAGCGGCAGATCATCGTGGCGTCTCCTCGATCACGCTCGGGAGCTCCGCGAGATACGCGATCATCACTCGCTCGAGATAGCATTTCTCGCAGATCGAGAGAGTGATCACACCGCTGATCGATTGCGTCATCTCCTCGTCAGCACCCATCGCCTGCGCGATCGCCGTATTGCCGATCAGCGCGGCCAGGCCATCCTGGCGATGCACCGGCTTCGTGAGGATGCCGATCCGTTCGAGGGTCATCCGCGAGAAGATCGGCAGCCCCGTGTGGCCTATCGGCTTCCTGCACAGCGAGCAGCTGGCGTAGAGCCGTAGTTCGCGTTCTTTCACAGCATCCTCCCCTGTGGCGATTCCGGTCGCGCGTTGGCTTCGCGGAATGCGCTCGGCGACCAGTCGCAATGGCGCTGGCCGGGCTTTGTGACGCCGAAGGCCTTGCAGCGATTGAACGACCAGCAGTCATCGCAGGTCGTGCCCTGCGGTAGCCGCATGTCAGGCTCGACCAGGGCGGCGTGCTCGTCTGGCGTCATCGTGGCCACTCCCGAACCTTGAGTTCATCCGGAAAATCGGCCATGACGCCGCCTTTGCTGTCGCTGATCGAATGTCGCACCCCCTCGCGATTCGTTGGGCGCGCGCCGAGCTGCTTCATGAAAACCGGAATGCACGTGCTCTGGCATTGACGGACGATGTCCTTCGCCCAACCGAGTACCATCGGGCGCGCGCCATGCCCACTCTCCCCGCCGATGATCGTCCAATCGACCAGACGCTGATCAGGGCACGCACCCGAACAAAACCCGCCATCAAAGTCATGCGTCGGGCAGTACGCGTGCAATCGGCTGAACTGGATCGCTCCGATCAGCGGTTCGCAGGATAGGAACCGGACACGCGCCGGGATCCGCAGAAGCTTCTGGATATCGCGATCCGCCTCCTCCTGGTTCACGACGCTGATGCCGAGCCAGACGTTCGGATATCCGTCGCCCCAGTCCTCTGGCAGCATTGCCTTGACGTTCCCGATTCTCTTTGTGAGCAGCAACCAATCAAGGTGCGGCGTTTCATCGATCAGATCGAATAGATCGGCGCGCCATTCGGGCGGAACCTCGTTGTCGAAGACATCGGCCAGCGATGCGCAGAACACGCGCTTGCGCCCGCCCGCGGCCGCCGCCTGTCGATCCCACTTGCGCGGCTGTTTCCAATTGTCAGGCGTCGTGCGTCGGCGCTTGCCGTTCCACAGTTCAGGACTGCCCATGCGCTTCGCCCAGGATTCGGCATAGCATAAATCGCACCCGGGACTGACCTTCGTGCAGCCGAGCCATGGATTGAACGAATAGCCGGGATAAACCGTGCCGTCCGGTCCCACCGCGGAAGTCCATTCGATCGAGGTCCTACCCATGCCGCAAACCTCCGGCGCAAGCGAGCCAAGGGAACTGCCGATCGAGCCGCTGGCGCAGCCGCCAGCTGTTCGCGTGGCTGAAATGCCCGCGGTAGCTCGCGCAAATATTGCCTGGCTCGTAGTTGCCATCATTGTCCGGATGGCGATCGAGCGTGCGTCCCGCGGGACGTTCGCCCATATCTGCGAGGAAATTCGCGAATTCTTGCCAGCGTTCGCAGACCTTGATGCCGCGGCCACCGTAAGCCGCGTAGTTTGCCGCGCTCGGGTTTTGGCATCGCGCCTTCATGCTCTCCCAAACGACGTAGGTGGGAGATCTGGCATTTCTTGGGTGATGACCGTGCATATGCCAAAAATCAAATGTACTGACTGGCGCGCACCGCGCGGACGCGATCGCCGTGCCCTGGCCGCCCCAGCCGGCGTAGCCGCCGCCGAAGTCGACGCCCCAGGCGAACTCGCCCGGCGAGGACGCGGTCAGAGTGGAGGTCCAATAGTAATCGGGGTCGCACTTGAACGCTGTCGTATCGATCGCGGGGTTATGGCGCTCGTAATCGACGAGGGTCAGGAGCTCGCGGATGGTAGGCAAGCGCCAATCGGCGTGACCGCCGAGCGTGAGCTTCCCGCAGGCCTCCTTTGCCGCTTTCCAATTCATCCGGCCGCTCGTGACGTTCTCGCGGGTCCACTGCAACCCGGTCGTCCGATCGAGCACCGTATCGTCCACGACCTGGAAGCGCGGCCCTTCGGCGATATCGAGGATCTGCAGCTTGGGCTCGGACATCTCGCCGTTGCAGAGCGCACTCGCGATTGCGAGGACCTCGCGCGGTCCGGCGCCGTCCAGGCGCTTTGAGATGACGGCCTTCAATTCATTGCTCAGCGACTGCATCGATCGTCTCCTTGACCAAAAGACCTATGACTGACTGGCGCGCACCGCGCGGACGTGAACGTCGTTGCCCTGGACGCCCAGTTGGCGTAGCCGTAGTCGAAGCTGACGACCCAGGCGTACTCGCCCGGCGAGGACGCGGCGACTGTGCTCGTCCAATACCAATCGGATTTGCACTCCGGAAAGTAGACCGTGTCGATCGCCGGCGAGTACTTCGTCCGATCGGCGAGCATAAAGAGCTCCTCGACCGTCGGGAGGCGCCAGTCCGCGAAGCCTGCGGTATCGAGCTTTTGCACCGCCGCCGCGGCCTTCTTCCAGGTTAGCCGCGTCGTCTCTTTGACCGTCCAAACGAGGCTCGGTCGTGCTGTCAATGACGGCGACCCATTCGGTGGCATCGTCCGCGAGCTTCTCGCCCTCGGCTCCTATCTTCGTGAATCGATTTCCCATGAGTGATCCCCTGTTGTTTAGTTGGATTAGGCGTCGCTCACCGGCGCGTCGTCGTCGATCTCGGTGACCCTCGAGCAGCGCTTCGTCATCCTCGTCAGGCGAGGAAGGCAGGCGCGACCGCTCCGGCTTCTGCAGCTCCCACGCGAACGGCGGCACGTTATCGCGGCGGCTCGCTGACAGCTTCCGCGCAACCTCCTCCGACACCACGCGCAGGCGATAGATCGAGCCGCCGCCGACGTACTGCGTCACGAAGGAATCGCCGTCCGGCACGTCGACGCGCAGGAGCGTTGCGCCCGCGATCTGCTCTTCGGTGCAGCGGCCGACGACGGACTGATGACCCATGATTTCGACGCATGCCCAATGTTCGAAAGATTTAGGTTTCGGTTCGGTCATCCGTCGATCTCCCCTGCTTCGCCCTCGTCCTGAACCTGGCGCGCGCGGCAATGCTCCTCGAGCGCGCGTTCTCCGGCGGCGCCGGTCGCATCCACGACAGCCTTAAGCGCCATCGTGACCCGCATCATCGAGAACATCGGCATCGGATGCGCCAACGGCCCGTTGAGCAGTTCGTTGAATCGTTCGGTGTCCACCATCGTCCTCCTCGAGTCACAGAGGCTTTCCCTTCATGCACGGCCCGCAATGCGCGCGGTCATCGAGCGGCCAGCCGTGCTCGCAGACCTGGCGGTCAAGACGCTCGATTTCAGCGACCAGGAGCGCGGCCGCGTTCAGCAGCAATTCGCGGCGCGGCTGGTTCAGATTCGGGTCGCCCTCCGCCCAGGGCCAATAGACCTGCAGCTCCTCGTCCGTGAGCCCGAGCAGTTGGCGGTTCGCGCTTTGGATATAGGGAATCGCAGCGGTCGCAAGAGAGCCGTCGTTGTGCTCCTCATCATCGTGTCTGCGGCTCCATCCATGCACGACAACCTGGCGCTGACGTTTGCGCTTGATGTCCTGGAGGACTCGCTCCATCCCGATCGGCTCGGCATTCGTCACGCGACCTCCTTGCGCCTGTCTGGCGCGCGTTCCGCCGGCGCGGGCCGCCCATCGATCTTCTTCAGCCACACTTCCGGGATGCACGTGACCCGGTCGAGCCGCACCTGCCAGAGTTCGCAGCCGAGATGGATGGCGGTGCAGAGCCGCTGCAACGTGCACGTGCAGCTCGAGGCGATGGTTCCGACCGCGCCGGTATGGGTGCCGTTTACGACAGCTACCAGGTCGCCGATTTTCATGGCTGCGCCGCCTCGACCGGCGCGTTGCCCTTGAATCCCGCCTCCGCCCACCGCTTGCGGTAATCGTGAATTGCGGTCGAGCGCCTCGTCCTTGCTGATGTCGCCAATCGCGCCGATCACCGCGTCGGTGAACTCCTCGAGGTCGCCGTGCAGGCGCTTCAAGGTCTTTTGCGCTTTGGTCAGTCTCATGCGATCCTCGCGACTCGCGCTTTTCCAGCTCGCTGCTCGACAACGTTCGATCGCACCAGCGCCTTCGCCCAGACCGGCGGCACGGAATTGCCGCACATACGCACCTGGGCCGTCTTCGTGAGTGGCTTGCCGTCATACTCGGGGTCGATGATGTAGTCGTCACGGAAGCTCTGCGCCCGGAATAACTCCCGCGGCTGGAGCATCCGCATGCCGATGTCGACGATCGCGTACTGAGTGCCGCGCACCGTGACCAATCCAAAGCTGTCGTTGGTCCGGATGGTGTGCACGGGCTCGTTCAAGCCCTGTCCGATCGACCTGGTGCCGTAGTACTTCATCAGAAAGGCGCGCACCTCGCCGTAGTGCCCGCCGCCGGCAGTCAGCGTGCCCACGGGTTCGCGCATGTCCTGACCGAATTGATTGTTGCGCAGCTTCACGAGATGGCTCGTCACCACGGAGTGATGGTCCTTGGCGGTGATGGTGTCGATCGGGCGGCTGATGCGCGTACCTGGTCCTTCGTGGCCGCCGTTGTGCTTGGCGAGGAAAGCGGCGACTAGCGCGCCCTGGCTCCCGAGCGCAGTCACCGTCGGCAGCGGTTCGCGGATATCGCGCACGCGCGGCGCTTGGCCCTCGCGCTCGCCATTGCGCGTGTTGATGATCGATGGGCTGATCAACGCAAGCTCGCCACGATGCGCGCCCGTAATCGTCGGCAGCGGCTCGCCCATTGGATGGGCTCGGCGGTCGCCATGGTGGGTGAGCGGCACGATGAAGGGCTCAGCCGCGCCCACGACGAAGCGTGAGACGCCGCGCGCGATACGGCGCATCGTCGCCTCGGCGAGCGGCCGATCGCGGTTGAAGATGCTTGGGCACGGTATCGACCAGTCGATGCACTCGGCTGCCGTGCGATACGGGGTCGCGCCCTGAAAGTGGCCGTGCGATGCCTCCGGGAATACGATGTCGGCGCCGTCGCTGCGCGCGATCACGAACAGCCGCCGGCGTGTGGTGGGCGCGCCGTAATCGCAGGCGCGGAGCTCGCGCATGTCGACCTGGTAACCCAAGTTCTCCAGCTGGCGGTGCCACCTGCGGAAGGTCTGCCCGCGGCGCGCTGGATCCGGAGTGCCGTCGCCGAGCAGCGGGCCCCAGTCGGCGAACTCCTCGACGTTCTCGAGCATGATTACGCGCGGGCGTACTTCCTTGGCCCAGCGGGTAACCGCCCAGGCGAGGCCACGACGGCCGCGCGCGTCATTGCGATCACGAAAGGGCTTGCCGCCGCGCGCCTTGGAGTGGAACGTGCAGTCGGGGGAGAACCAGCCAAGTCCCACGGGGCGCCCGGCGGCAAGCTTGCGGGGCGAGACTTCCTGGATGGTCTCGCAGAGATGGTGCGTGCCCGGGTGGTTAGCCCGATGCATGGCAATAGCTTCCGGGTCGTGGTTGATGGCGTAGTCGACGGGTTTGCCGAGTGCCTCCTCGATGCCCTCGCTCGCGCCGCCGCCGCCGGCAAAACAATCGACGTTGAGCTCGCTCATGCCGACCCCGTCGGCATTTCAGCCCAGGCGACGACGTCCCCGCGGGAAAACTCCGCTGCATCGACGCTGAACCAGCAGCCGTCCTCGTACCAGCCGAGCCAGACGGGTTCGTCGTGCCTGGGTGCGCTAATCAGCACTGTCATGTCGGCGTCCGGCAGTTCGTCGGAGACGCGCTTCCAGGTGATCGTCTCGGCAGTCATACGCAGGCCTTCAGCTCGGCCGCTAGGCGCTTGACCATGTCGCCGGTGAGCACGATCTCATGCGTCGACCCGTGGATATCCTCGATCTGGATCGAGAAGCGCGCGGTCACCGTGATCGAGCGAGTGGCCGCCGGCGGCGCTCCATTGCCGCTCCCCGCTCGCTTCGCGGCTACCGTGGCTTTCGGCGCCGGCGTCGCGGCCTTGACAGGCCGTCCATGTTTCTTTCCCGCAGCCTTCTTCGCCACATTCGCGCGATAGGTCACATTGGCCTCGCGCTTGCACTCCTTGCAGCCGCCGTTCTTGTTGCGGCCGGC
>CAWBJR010000014.1:0-7299 GCA_963789085.1 uncultured delta proteobacterium
GCGATTTTCTGGCGATTCGCCGCGATGATGAGATCGCGTGCCTTCACCTGATTTTCAAGGCGCGTGACCTCCGCGTGCAGATCCATCACCCGATCGTTCAAATGCTCATTCAGCGCGTTGATCGATTGGGCGTGCTTGCGCACTTCGAGAATCGAGACGCTCGCCTGCAGCTGGGATTCGAGAGCCGACATCCGCATCACATTCGCCTCCGTCGAGCGCTCGGCTCGTACGATTTGATCAAGTTTTGACGTCCAGATTGCTTACGCGCAGGTCATTGCGATCTCGCCGGCGTCGGTAGACGCGAGCTAGGACGCCGAGCGCGAGCAGTCCGCCGATGATGAATGCGAGGGTCACGGCGCGAGCTCCCGCCGATACCGTTGGATCTCGGGGCAGCGATGCGCGACGGCGCTATCGATCGAGTAGAAATCATCGCCGCAATTCACGCAGCGCATGAGCGCCGGTAGCGCGATAAGCGCGATCGATCTTGCGGCGTAGGGCGCGGTTGCGGCGGCGAATGGCGGGCTTCTCGCGCCAGATTCGGATATGCGGCAGCAGCGCGCACCAGGCGAGGGAGCCGAGGACGAAGGCAAGAACATCACGGCGGCGGCGATCACTCGCGCGGCTTGAAGTTCGTGGTCGGGGGTCATCACAGGAGATCCTTTTCGTCGTCGGAGTTGACGATGGTCGCCGAAAGTCTTTTCTGGATCGCGATCGCAGCAGGCGCTGCGCAAACCCCGAGCACGGCGCAGAGGAGATTGCGGCGGTTCACGGCAAGAGCTCCGAAAAAATAACCGCCGTGCCGGCGATCCAGTGATCAGTCCCCGGGTAGCAGTTCGCGAGATACGCTTCGGTCGCAATGCCGTTGTAGGGCAGGTTCTTGTCGTGCCCCTCGTCATCGACCGCCATGTGCACCGTGCGTCCCTGATAGCGAACCCTCGTCATGTCCATGGTCGCCTCGCCGAAATAGCGCTTGCTCACTTCGCGGAGAATGTTCGGGCCCCCACTGACCGCGATCTCGATGGGTTCTTTGCCGGGTTCGACGAGCCAGGCTTTCACGACGACGCCATCCTCTTGAGGTCATAGAGCGCGCCGCTCGACCCGAGCGTCTGCTTCGCCCGCCGCACGTGTCTCAAGTATTCGCGATTCGCCTCACGCGCTATGCGGACGCGCATGGCCCGCAAGTCCCCGCTCACCTTGCGCGCGAGATCGATGTACTCGTCCCGATACGCCAGGAGCTTGCCGGCGAGCACGCCGTGGAAGATGGGGTCGGGGAGCTTGGTGTTCACGTCGCCGCCTCGAGCGCCTTTGCCTTCTCGCGCACGCGCTCCGCGAGCGTCATCACGGCCGCATGACCCCTGTCATCGTTCGTATGCGTGATGCCGGCCTCGCCTTTGAATAGCTCCTGCAGCTTCAGCGCGATACCGGACTCAAACCGTTCGCCGCCGCCGCACTTGATGATCGCGCCGGCGAAGCACCAGCAGACCGCGTGCGGGTTGTGCGGTCCGGTCGGAGCACCGTGCCGATCGCGCGCGTTGACACCTTGCGTCCAGTGCGCCGGGTCGCGGATAAGATCGGCCGCCTCGGTGAGAATTTGATACGCGGATTTCATGGAAGCACCCTGCAGTAATTGGGATTGCACTCGGGACACGGCTCCGTATTGGTTTGCTCCGCATGCTGAACTGATTGGAGCCCCGAGCCGTCGCATGTCTGACAGTCGACGCGCCAGGCCTCGACCGAGTCTTGAATCACCTGGGAGAGCTCGCGCGCCCATTCCTCAGGAACGTTGTCCGGCAGGAAATGCAGGGCGAGCTCGTAGCTCCGCGAATCCACCGACCACTCGCGGCCGCCGCGCAGCTTGACCGTCACGTCAGCCTCACGAGCGTCGCCGCATCGAAGATCACCACGCGCGAGCCGACGGCGTCCGACGCGCAGCGCCGATCGGCGTTCCAGCCGGTCGCCTTCGATGCCTCGTGCCGCTCGACTGCCTCAGCCGCGTGCGGCGCGCACAGCTCGATCACTTCGCGGCCGGATCGGTGGCGGATGTGGCGGCAGCCGCAGGGGTCGGTCGAGGTGATCATGCGTCACCGTCCGCGCCGCAGTTCGAGCAGTAGCAACGGCCCTCGCAGACCTCATTGCGCGCGGGGAGCGAGTGTTCGACCTCGTCGCCGCCGTCGCAAACCACGGTGAATTTGAATTGAGCCATTCGTCGCCTCCCTTGATGTCGGAGGCGAGACTATACCCAACAATGGGTACTGTCAACCCAGAGTTGGGTATGCGTTTACGAACGAATTGGAAAACCGTGACGACGGTTCAGTTATGCGGGTTTGCAGGTGAGAGCTGGTTATCAGCTCATTTCTGGTTTGCGAGGCCTGTATTGACGGTGTTCTGACCGCTGCTGCTCGAGCTCGACTTGAGCATTCCGTGAGCGTCGAAGTTGAAGGTCACCGAGTCCGTGGTGCTCTTTGCTCCGCCGGCGAATGCGCCGACGATGGGGATGTACGTCGCAGCGGTCGCGTGCGCTGCGACGTGCATGTAGACGTCGGATTTCGTGCCGTCTGTCGCTGTCGCTGTGCCGTTCGGTGGGCCGAGCGCCGCGATCACCTGGGCCTCTGTCGTCTTGCCGACTTCGAAGGCGGATATTTGTTGTTGAGTGACTTTCGTGCCGGAGCTCACGCATCCCATGATGCTGGCGACAGCGATACTGAGGGGCAAAATCCTTTTCGTCGACATGGATCTGAATCCTTCTACCGGCCGTGCTGTTGGGGTTTCCCAATTCTGCGGTGATGTATTCCCTTAAGAATTATGTTGACTGGAAGACCGGATAGCAACGCGTCAACCTGTCTGTCGCTGAAGCGCGTCCTTGTCCATTTCCGTAGCGGCCGCGGCGCCCTTGGGCGTCGTCGGCTGCGCCTGCGCTGTTGCCTTTAGCTGCTCCCCCGAATTTCGGATCGAGCAGCTGAAAGGGCTGAACACCGAGACCCGCCGCGACATCCGCCAGCACGTCGAGAGTAAGTCCTTTGCGCGGATCGAGCACGCGTTGAATTGTGGACCATGTGACATCGCCTTCGCTAGCCGCGTGTTTTTGCTGTTCGGATTTCGTCCGGTAATTCTTCAGCGGGAAATTCTGGTCGATGACGATCTGGGTATTCTTGATGAGAATTCGCTTGAGGCGCGTGGCGTCTTTCGACGCCGGCCGCGGTCCGCGCTTTCCCTGCTTCCTTTCTCCCATACCACATAACGATACGGTCGCGTAAATTTCATTGTTGGGTTGAAAATACCCAAGAGTGGGTATACGCTCCGAGTCCATGGGACAGTCGCTACACGAATTCGTCATCGAGCAACTTCAACTGAGCAAGGGGACTTGGCCAACGATCGCGGGGGCCACGGGCGTTTCGAATCGCACGATCCAGAAGATCGCCGATCGGACCATCGCCGATCCTGGCGTCAGCCATATCGAAAGACTCGCCGCGTACTTCCGCGAAAACGCGGCTGCCTAGCTCGATCCAGGGGGAACAGAGAGTCCATGGCCGCATTGCGCCGCAATAGTGACCCTCAAACCGAATCAAATGGTTTGAAGCAGCTTGATCTGTTGAATCGTGAATTTTCTGTAACACCGATCACTATCGATATCACGACGATCCGCCGGCAAGGATCGCTCCAGGCCGCGATCGGTCTATGCATCGCGGCTTCCGGCAAGGATCGCAAGCAGATCTACGGGGCACTCGATATCGATGCAGCGACCTTCTCGCGCATCGAATCGGCACAAGCCAACTTTCCACCGAACAAGCTTTGCGCCCTGATGGGCCTATGCGCGAATGAAGCGCCGCTAATCTGGTTAGCCGAAGCCCGCGGCTATGACTTCACCTCGATGCGGAAGCATCGCTCCGATCACGAGCGCCGTGTCGCCGAGTTAGAGGCGGAGAACAATGATCTGCGGCGGCTGCTGAAATTGAAGGCCGAGGTGATGACGTGACCAGCAAAAACCATCGGCTGCATCTCCCCATCGACACACTAGCCCGCGGATCATCAAAGTCTGTGCGGAAACAGACAGGGCGCGGGTAGGGGAGCGCTGACATGAGCGAACGCAAATCGTACAGCGAACTACTCAGGGATCCGCGCTGGCAGCGCCGGCGGTTGGAAATCCTCAATCGCGCTAATTTTGCGTGTGAACGCTGTCATGACAAGACGCAGACGCTTCATGTCCATCACAAGCTCAACCGAAAGGGCGCTGCGCCATGGGACTACTCAGATAGCGAACTGCAGGCCCTCTGCGAAACGTGCCACGAATCTGAACACGCGACCTGTGAGCTCATTTCGCGTGGGCTAGCCGAGCTCGATCCGGAAAGACTGGCGCAAGTGCTCGGATTCCTCGAAGGTCTGATTGCTCAGGTATCGTCTTCGCCGAAATCGAGGAAGATAACGGTCTTCTGACGAAATGGCCGCTCAGATGCTCGATGCATACCCGCGGATTTCTCGAGGCATTATGGGGCAGGGTTTATCCGTTACAGATTGAGGTCGTCCAGGACGGATCGCCACTGGAATCAAGTGATGTTTTCTACCTTGATCGCGCGGATCGGATGGCGTGCCGAAGTCGAAGACAGCATCTTGAACTTCTACAATCATCACATCGGCGATTACCTAAAGAAGACCCCGCATCTGTCGGTCACGCAGCACGGCGCGTACTTTCTCTTGATGCAGCATTTCTATGCGACCCAAGCACCACTGCCCACCGATAAGTCGAGTCTTTACCGGATCGCAAAAGCGGAGACGAAGCCTGAGCGCAATGCCGTCGATTCGGTAATCCAGCAGTTTGGAAAAAGGCAGATGGTGGCCTCGTCAACGGTCGCGCTCAGAGGAGATCGCTAAGGCATCCAAGGCGCGCGACGCAGCGCGCGAAAACGGTCGGAATGGCGGGCGTCCCAAGAAACCCAACCGGTTTCAAGTGAAAACCCATCTGGTTCTAATATAGAAACCCATTCGGTTATTTCTCAAAACCCAGTGGGTTCTAGAAACGAAACCCAAACCGAACCCAGCCCTATAAAACCCAGTGGCAAAGCTCCCCAACCTCCAACCTCCAACCACCAAACATATACCCAGAACCACCGTCTGCGTGAATTCTTCGCCGAAGCTCAAGGGGCATACCCGCCCCGGTCGGGAAGGGTGAATTGGACGATGGCTGAGCGAAATTTCTACCAGCTTGTGCCCAACGGGGCCGATCCAGACGCATTGATTCAGGGAGTGAAACGCTACTCAGCTTTCGTTGCAGCTGGCGGCGTTACCAGCGGCCGTTATGTACTCGGCCCGGATGAGTTTTTCGGCGCCGTCGATCACCGGTCGTACGCGTGGGACCCGCCGACGGCTCAAGACTCTGTCCGCAAGACCCGCTTCGATCGCGACATGGAGGCGCTCAATGCCAAGTGAAACGCGCTCCGAGCGAGTGTGGAAGCGGCTCCTGCAGGCCTACGGAGCACGCTTTACCGATTCGTTTGGCTTGAAACCCAGCGAGCCCTGGATCGCCGCGATCGAGGACCTCACCAACGACCAGATCTCATTCGGCATCCGCGCCTGCCTGCGATTGGAGCCGGTGCATCCGCCGACCTTGGGCGTGTTCAGAAGGCCTGCGTCGACATACCGATTCCGCAGCACGAAACGGGCCCTAGCATCCAGGAGCAGCTCTCCGAATACGTCGCGCTGAATTACCGGCACGTTCAGGGCCGTGGCACGGATTTGTTCACGTATCTCTATCGAGAATGGTTCGACGCGACTCGTCCAAAGGGCCGCGAGCGCTGCGCCGAATGCACGGGCGTTCTCATTCCGGCCGTCGGGCAGCGCGAAGGCTTTCGCGTGAACGTCATCGACATGCTTGCCGATAACTCTGGCGACGACGCGTTCTGCGAAGGCTCTCGAAAGGTTACCAGGGCGTTCGCAACCGCGAGCTCGAACTGACGTGAGCACGCAGCCCTTTCAGAACTTCGACGCCGAGACCTACTTCGCGCGGCGTCTCTATGAGCACGGCGTTCCGTTCATTCCCGGAATCTACGCGGGCCGGACGAATCAGCGGGAACGCCAGGAGCGAATCCGCGCGGCCATCATCGACTGCGGGCTAGCGGATACGTACTTCGGCAAGCGGTCGACGGCACCCAGGAAACGTTTCGAACGCCTACGAGCGCTTCTATGGAACATCGTTACTACCGACTCAAGGGGACATCACCAATGCTGCAAATTGACTCACGGCCGGGCAAGCTCGGCGTATCTCGCGACGCCTACGCAGAAGCACGGCGAGGAGCGCGTCCCCGCTAAATCGGTGCGCGTCAAGAACGTGCTGCTCACGAAAGCCGAGACCATCTCGCTCGCCGCGCATATCGGCGTCCCCGACGCCAAACACGCCTGGGACATGCTTTTCAACGAACGCAAAGGCAAGCCGGCGGAGCCATTCTGGGGCGGTAAGGTGACGCATGCGATTCCCGGCCGCTTCAAGGACTGTAGCGGCGAGATCTCCTTCGGCATCGCACCATACGTGGTCAGCTTCGGCGGCGCGACGGTGAGCCGTTTGACCTTCGATGAGCAGATCGGCGGCCTGGTCGCCGTATCGTTCATGCTGATGGCACTCAAGTCCAATATCCGCGGCGACCTCGCGAAGCTCGACGAGTATCTCGGTACAGACGTCAACGTGGCGCTTGAGCTGGGCGATCCGGGCGAGGATGAGGACGAGGACGAAGAGGACGCGGACCAGGAATCGCTGGACCTGACGCCAGGCGGCGATACTGCATCGGACAAGTCGAGCCGCAAGCGCAAGCCCTCGGACGGAGCGACCGTCAACTAGGTAGTAACGCATGCCAGCGCGCCATCTCACCGACTCGACCATCGACTACGCGAAGCGTGATGCGAAGATCCTCGCGCTTCACGAGGATCACGGGCTCTCGTATCGGGAGATCGCCGACCGCTATGGCCTCACCAGAACTCGGTCGCGTCGCTGATCTATCGGCTGCGGCGCGCGCGCGCGGGATTGCCAGCATGAGCGCGACCACCTTCGTGAGCAATAACGGCTCGACTTCGAGCAGAAGCCCGTCACGGCCGATCGCGCGGCGTTCGAGCTAGAACCGGAGATCGTCGAGAAGCGAAAGCAGAGCGTCTCAAAAAAAATAGAGGACAAGTTTTACCATCAGTGTCGAAGCTTTCGCCTGCCGCCGGTGCATCGTTACTACCGATTCGCGAAATGCATCAAGCATCCGAAGACCGGCAAGCCGCGGCAGTGGGCTTTCGATTTTGCTTTTGTCGAGTACAGGTTGGCGCTTGAGT
>CAWBJR010000015.1:0-108369 GCA_963789085.1 uncultured delta proteobacterium
GCGCGATCATCGATGGCGCGCGAAAAAGAAAAATCCCGGTGATTGTCGACCCGCGGCTGACGGAGGATTTTTCAATCTATCGCGGCGCGACCGCGATGACGCCGAATCGCTTCGAAACCGAAACCGCCACCGGCATCAAGATGACCGATCGCGACGCGTGGCGCGACGCCGGCGAGCTTCTCATCAAGAAGCTCGGACTCGAGGCATGCCTCATCACGCTCGATCGCGACGGGATGTACATGGTCGAGCGCGGCGGCGCCTCGACCTATATTCCCACGGTCCCGCGCGAGGTTTACGACGTGACCGGTGCGGGCGACGTGGTGCTCAGCACCTTCGGCCTGTTCCTGATCGGCGGCTTGGGCTTCACGTCGGCGGCGCGGCTGGCGAATCTCGCCGCGAGCCTTGAGGTGACGCGGCTCGGCACCGATGTGATCTCGCGCGAGGATCTCTCGCGCGCGATGACGCCGCGAGAACGAGCATTCGGAGCGCAAGATTCTCTCGAATGATGAACTCCGATCGGCCCTCGCGCGCGATCGCCGCGCAGGCAAGACGATCGTCTTTACCAACGGATGCTTCGATCTGATTCACGCGGGGCATCTGCAGTTGCTCAACTTCGCGCGATCGACAGGGCGATAAGCTGGTGGTCGGACTCAACAGCGATCGCAGCGTGCGGATGCTCAAGGGCGAGGATCGTCCGATTCATCCGGCTTCGGAGCGCGCGCGCATTCTCGCCGCGATGGAGCCGGTCGACTACGTCGTCATCTTCGATGATCCGCGCGCGGAGAAAATCGTGCGCGTGGTGCGGCCCGACGTTCTGGTCAAGGGCGAAGACTATCGCGGGCAGACCGTCGACGGGCAGAAGTTCGTCGAGTCATACGGCGGAAGCGTCGCGCTGGCGCCGCTGCTCGCGGGCAAGAGCACCTCGAGCACCATCACGCGGATGCGCGCACACCAAAACGGCGCCTGACGATTCCGATGAATCCGCGAAATTCCTCGAGATCGAGCAGATACGCGAGGCCGAGATAAATCGCGCCGAAGGCCGGAATCACCATCAGCGCCTGCAGAGCGCGGACCCGCGTGCGGCGTCGCGGATTTGATTCGCGAATGCGATCGCAGCTGCGAGGATCGCCATCCCCCAAAGTTGCGCTGAGGAATTTGCGGTCGAGCCCGGTCCATCCGATGCGACGATTGAGGCTGCGGCGCAGCAGCGTGAACTCGACCCACGCGGCCATTCCTGCCGATGCGGTAAGTCCGGCGACGCCCCATCGCTAGATCGATGCCGATCAGAGCGGCAGCGGAATCGCGAACAGGTATCCGAGGATGCCCGAGAGCATCAACGCGAACCAGCGCGAATTTGAGAGGCGTTCTGCGTATCCCACAGCGCGTAGAACGCCGAGTTGGTAGAGCCGGCCCATCGTGTTCGCGAGCATGCCGACCGCCGCATCCCGCCAGCACTGCCCACACATAGACCGCCTCGCTATGGGTAAAGTGGCCTGATTGAAAGACGGACGCGACGATCACATCGCCAATCGCGAAAAATGCGGCGGCCGAGGGATGACCACGAAAAACGCGATCTGCCGCAGTCCCGAGTTGAGCCGGCGCCGCAGCGCGGCCTCGACATTGTCGGCAAGCGCCGTCGCGCGCGACATCGAGTCGGCAATTCTGCGGCCGCGACCGAGAATCCGAAAAGACTGATCGGCAGCATGTAGAAAATCTGCCCGTAGTTGAGAGCCGCAACCGCACCGATGGGCAGCAGAGCTCGCGAGCAGATCTGGTCGATATATCTGCTGAACTGAACGACCCCGCGCGACACCACTACCGGAAGAAGGTTGTTGAACACCGCTCTTAGCGAGGACCGCCACCTTGCCGAAATCGATCCGCAGTTTCGGCAGCAACGCCAGCGTCTGCGGCAGTTGCGACGAGAATTTGAAGCGCCGCGCCGGTGACCGCGTCCCCAGGCCAGATAGATCGCAAGAGCGTCCTGGGAGCGGCGCGGACCATAAATGAGCAGCGTCGCGATCATCGCGACATTGAATGCGACTCCCGCCGCATACGACACGAAAAATTTGCGATGGCTGTTCAGCACGCCGAGGCACCACGCCGACATCACCAGCAAGCCGGTGCATGGAAACAGTATGCGCACGACCGTGATCGTGAGTTCGCGCCGTTCGGCGCCGAATCCCGGCGCGATGAAGTCAATCAGATACGGCGTCGCCAAGGTTCCGACGAGCACGAGCACGCTCGCGATCAAGCGCGAGAATCGCGCCGACGCCCCATGCGAGCAGATCGGCCATCTCCTCTTCGCCCTCGGCGAGCAGGCGGCTGTAGACCGGAATGAACGATGCCGACAGCAGCCCTCGCCGAGCAGATTTTGCAGGATGTTGGGAATTCTGAATCCGGCCTTGAACGCGTCGGCGGCGCCGGAGTCGCCGAGATAATGCGCGAGGACGCTTTGGCGAATCAAGCCGGCGATGGCGACTAAGCAGGATTCCCGACGCGACGAGCCCCGCGCCTCCGGCGGCGACCGGCTTGGACGCTGCTTTGGCGGCGCGCTCATCTACCGCGGCATCGTGCGCGACGGCCAAGTCAGCCGCATCAAGCGGGCGATTTTCTGGATTGATGGCTACGACAGCAACTCCATGAGAGATCGCATGAGTATAGCGACCGCATCATCGAGCTTGTAGGTGGGGAGCGCGGCCTACCGAGTGAGAGGGGAAAACAGCGCGACTCCCTGATCGCTTGCGCTGCGACGAAGCGCTCGATCGACGGTTGCCAGAGGCAGACCGAACCGGAACGCGAGCTCGAGATAGCTGGCGTCATAAGCGGAGAGTTTCGCGCGGCGAGCCAACGAAACAACATCCGCGACTGAATGCGAAATCGTCAAATCGCTATCGAAGCGAATCGCAAGGGGAGCAATCACGTAAATGATACGGGCAATCTCAGCGGGCGGAATCCGCCCGCGCCGCTCTGCGACTGCGATTCCGTTGGCTATTTCGAAAAACCACAGCGCGGGCACTAACGCGACGTGGTCTTTCAAGTGAGACATTACCGCGTCAGCGTAAGCCTCGCTTTCATCCGAAAAGCACCACGCCAACGTGACCGAGGCGTCGAGAACCAGCTCGCTCAAAACCGGCGGCCTTCTTCGATCATCTGCTTGATGGTCAAGCCGCGGAGCCTGGCTTGATCTGCGCCTGAACTCACGAAGTTCGGCAATCGCTTCGTCGACCGATACCTTGGACGGACCGTTGTGTGGGACAAGCTTGGCGATCGGAGTGCCATGCCGGGTGATGGCAATTTCCTCACCCTTTGCGACGCGATCTATCATTTCGGACAAGCGCGTCCGCGCTTCGTAAATCCGACCATAATTCATATCGACTAGTCTAGACTAGTCGATATGCCGAAGCTGATCAAAGGAGTTTCCAATCTTTTCTCAGTAAGAATATAGCCATGGCTTTTTCCCTTTACCTCCACATTCCTTACTGCCAGGCGAAGTGTCCGTACTGTGATTTCAATTCGCATGCGGCGACCGCGTGGCCGGAGGAGGACTACACGCGCGCGCTCATAGCGGAGATGAAGCATCGCGCGGAGGAAGTCCCGTTCAAGGGCGGGTCGATATCGACGATTTTCTTCGGCGGCGGGACGCCGTCGCTGTTTCAGCCCTCATCGATCGAGAGGAATTCTCGACGCCGCGCAGAAGACTTTCGGCATCGAGCGCGACTGCCGAAATTACGCTAGAGGCGAATCCCGGAACCGTCGATACGAGAAGCTGCGCGGGTTTCGGAATCGGCGGGGGTCAATCGGATCAGCTTCGGCGCGCAGTCATTCAACGATGCGACGCTGAAATTCCTCGGCCGCATCCACAACGCGGAGGAGACCCGCGAGGCCGCAAGAATGGCGCATCGCGCGGGGTTCGAACGCCTCAACCTCGATGTGATTTTCGCTGTTCCCGGTCAGACTCGCGCCGATGTTCTGCACGATATCGCGGAAGCTGCGGCGCTCGAGCCCGATCACATTTCCGCCTACAACCTCACCTTCGAGGAAGGGACGGTTTTTTTCACCGAGATGCGGCATGGGAAAATTCGTCCGCTCGAAAGCGACGAGCAGGCCGAGATATATGCGGCGGTGCGCGAGGAGCTGCCGCGCCGCGGCTATCCGATGTACGAAATCTCCAACTACGCGAGGGCCGGCCGCGAATGCCGGCACAACCTGACTTACTGGCACAACGAAACGTATCTGGGACTGGGAGCGGGGGCGCATAGCTTCGCGCGCGACGGTGCTGGTGGACGGAGATGGTGGAACGAGCGTAATCCCGCGCGCTACATCGCGCTCGCGATGGAGAGCGGGATCGCGGAGACCGGAAGCGAGAGCGTCGAGCCTCAGACCTCGATGGGCGAGTTCGTGTTCCTGAATCTGCGTCTGCGCGAGGGATTTGCGCTGGAGGATTTCAACTCGCGATTCGGCACCAGCTTCGAGGCGGTGTTTGGTTCGCGAGTGGTGCGTCTGTTCGAGGGCGGGTTGCTGGAGAACCGCGCCGGCCAGATCCGTCTGAGCGATCGCGGCCTCGAACTCGCCGATTCGGTGTTCGCGGAATTCGTTTAGTGACTAGCTTTCGAGAGAAACGCTAAGGATTTCCACCATTCGCTGGGGCGTCGCAAGGCGGATGAACGCGCCGAGACGTGGGCCACGTTCCTGGCCCAACAGCACGCGGTAGAGCAGAGGGAAAATCTTGCCCGGCTTGTCGTAGTTCTCACGGCCGAGGTCGTAGATCTTCTTCTCGATTTCCTCCGCCGAGGCCCCCGTGTTCGCCGCGAGGAACTCGATGAGCGCGCGCAACTGATCGCGCTCGGCGGCTTGCGGCATATAGCGCTGCTTGGTCGGCTCGATGAAGTCGGCGTAAAAGTTCAGCGCGCATTCCATCAGAACTTTGCCCATCCGCTCGGTTTCCGGATTGCTCGCGATCTTCGGATCGTAGCCGGTCAAATAATTCCAGATGAGCTCGCGATCCGATGTGCCCAGCGCGGACACGAGGTTCATGATCATCCCGAAGCTCAGCTCCGAGTCGAAGCGGCGCGGCGTCGTGCTCTGAATCACCAAATCGATAGGATGACTCTGGCGATCCGCTTCAGGCGAGGCGGCGTAGGCCCGCAACGCATCGAGATAGTCGTCGACGTATTGCGGGATCGCGTCGAGGAACAGCTTGCGCGCGCGGCGTGGATTGAGCAGGAGGAAATATTTCAGCACCTCGATCGGCGCATAGCGCGTCCATTGCTCGACCGTGACGCCGCGGCCGACCGATTTCGAAACCTTGTGGCCCTCTTCATCAAGGAACATCTCGAATGGAAAACCAATCGGAGGCTTGCCGCCGAGTACCTTGAGGATTTGTCCCGACAGCCGCGCGGAATCGATGAGATCCTTGCCGTAGAGTTCGTAGTCGACCTTGAGCGCATACCATCGCAGCGCCCAATCGACTTTCCATCCGACCTTCGCCTTGCCGCCGAGCACCGATTGTTCGCCCTTGAAGCCGCATGGACGTGCGCCGCCCGACGCTCGCGTTCGCATGAAAATTCCACCGTCGCGCGCTCCGGATGATACGCGGTGACGAGCGTCGAGTTGATCTGACCGCATTGCGGACAGAGCGGCATGATGGGCGACCATCCGACGCGATTCTCCTCGCGCAAGCGTGGGCGCGATGATCTCGATGATCTGCCGATGGCGCGCGAGGATCAGTTTCAGCGCCTCATCGAACGCGCCGCTGCCATACATATCGGTGGATTTGATCAGCTCGTATTCGATCTCGACCGGCGCCAGGAACTGGCCGAGCAGGCTCAGCATGTGTTCGGAAAAGGATGGATGGCAGTCGCCATAGGGATCCGGAATGCGCGAGACCGGCTCGCCAAGATGAAAGCTGGTACCCTCGCGATTGGGGATGTTCTCGGGAACCTTGCGCAGGCCATCCATGTCATCGATAAAAACAATCAGGCGCGCAGGCCTATCAGCAGGTATGACGCCGGAATGTTGCAGATGCTGGAATGCCTTGCGCACGTACGACGGTCGGAGCACCTCTGACATCGTACCGAGATGCGGCATGCCCGACGGGCCGAAGCCGCTCTGGAAAATCACCGGACGGCCCGGCTCGTAGGCGGCGACGCGATCGGCGACCTTGCTGGCCTCCTCATATGGCCACAGATACAGGTCGGCTTGCGTCTTGGCTTCGGGCGCCATCTTCGAGCTATTCCTCCTCCGGTTGTCGTCCGCGCAAAACCAGCGCCACCGCATCATGAACCCACGGATCGATTTGCAAATGGCGGATTTTTTCCGACGAAAGCCGCAGCTTCACGCCGCAGTTCGGGCACACGAGGCCCTCATGCTACAGCCCCCGGCGTCTTCCAGCGTCAGCTTCAAAATCCACTCGACGGCGGGTCGGCGACAAATGATACACGCGCGCGGCGGCTCGGAATGATGAATCTCCCTGCGGCATAGAGGGGTTTATTGTATATCATGTCTTGCCCTCGAAGGTGATGAGCCCCGCGGCGATGCGCGAGTTTTGTCTTACCTGGCGCCGTCCTATAGATTTGTTAGTAGAAGGACGTGACGATTAACTTATCTCGAATTGCTCCCGACCCGACGTTGCGGGTCCATTCCCGGCTCATCTTCACCGTTGCGCGCGCGCTTGTTCGATACTGTGCACGCGCGACTGAAGGCGGCCGTTTGTTCGCGGCGATGCGCGCCGCGGACGGGCTTCAGTCTCTGAATGGATAAGGAACTCACCAGACAAAAGATCAAGGAACTTCGCGCGATGGTCGCCGAAAGCGATCGTATCGCGATTGTGCTTGCAGGACGATCCCGACCCCGATGCGATGGCAAGCGCGATGGCGCTGCGCGCGCTGCTCGGCCGCAACAAGCAGACCACGCCGATTTTCGCCTTCGCGCCGGTGACGCGGCCGGAGAACCGCACCATGGTGCATCTGCTCGAAATCGAGATTCAGCCCGCGACGCCCGAGGCGCTCGGCGAGTTCGACAAGATCGCGATGCTCGATGTGCAGCCGCCCTACTTCGGCGAGAAAATCAAAACCGCCGATATCGTCATCGATCATCATCCGGGCTACGGGCCGCATAATTCCACCTTTCAGGATGTGCGTCCGAAGTACGGCGCGACCTCAACCATCATGACCGAATACATGATCAGCGCCGACGAGCACATCAGCGAACGCCTCGCGACCGCGCTGCTTTATGGCATCCGCACCGATACCGTGATGTTGTCGCGGCGCGTGACCGATGACGACGTGCTCGCCTTCACACATCTATATCCGATCGCCAATTACGGCTTGCTTCGCCAGTTCGAGCGTCCGGAGTTACCGCTCCAATTCGCGAAGATTCTTTCCCGCGCGTTGCGGCGTCTCGAAGTCAAGGACGGCGTCGCCGTGCTCAATCTCGGGCGGGTGGCGCGCGACGATTTGATCGTTCAGATGGCTGACTTCTGCCTGCAGTTCGAGGGCGTGCAATGGGTTGCGGTGGCGGGCAAGCTCGGCACCAACCTCGTAATCGCCTTGCGCAATCATGGCAACACGCGCCTGCCGGCCGGCGAAATGGCGAAACACCTCGCGGCGGATATCGGCAGCGGCGGTGGTCATCGCGATATGGCCAAGGCGGTGATTCCTTTGCGCGCGTGGCGAGCGCGAGAGGGCACCACCGGCGACGCGGCGACCGAGGCGCGGCTGCGCGAAATCTTCACCGCCGATTTGGCCGCCGCGGTCGAAGATTCGGATGGGCGCCCAACGGTCCCACGTGCGGGCGCTTCTTGATAGAGTCGGCGTGCCGGCAGGGCTAGAATCGTGAGCGTGGCGGAGGGGACCCTCGAGATCAAAAACAAGCTCGGCCTTCATCTGCGGGCCGCGACGATGCTGGTGAAGACGGCCGGCAAGTTCTCCTCAGCGATCACGTTGACCCGGGGCAAAGATCGCGCAAGCGCGCGCAGCGTAATAGGTCTCATGACACTCGGCGCGGGCTTGGGCTCGAAGCTCACGGTCAAAGCTGAAGGCGCCGATGCTGAGCAGGCGCTGAAGGCGGTCGAAGCGCTCTTCAACGACAAGTTCGGCGAAGAGTAACGCCTCCGGCTTCCGGCTGTGGAAATCGATTAGCATCAACCAATCTCTCTCCATTCATGGTTCCAATCTGTAGAATTATAAGCGTGACTAACGATTTGTTCCCAAAAATCGTCAGATGGTAGGAATTCCATCCGCGCGACGCGACAGACCGTCGAAAAGGATGCTCTTCCGCGTTTGTGCCGAGTCGTGCTATATGTTGATTGTTAAAAGATGTCTGACGACGTGGTACCGGGTTACGATAGGAAGTGACACGTGGCAACTCCCGCGTATGTAGAGCGGTGGACCGAAGGCCGCAAATATCTAAGGCTCTGCAACACTTCGCTGCGTGACGGAAATTATCCGAAAGCGCTCGAATTGCTTCATCAGGCGCATAACCTGGGGCGCGATAATATTCCGCTCCACGCGATGACTCATTTGCGCTACGTCCGATTTTCCCTCCATGAATCGAATTACTGCCGCGCGCTAGGTCACATCTTCTGGGCGATATGTTCACCCATCATGGTGCCGATCGAGCGCAATCAGCGGACCGCCGTGGTTGGTGAGTGGACGCCCGCGCCGAAGACGATCGAGACTCCTGCGCCGACCGTCGTCGCGATCAAACCATCGTCGCCCGGGGTAGACGCACGGTAAACTCCGCGCCCTGTCCCACACCCTCGCTCGCCGCGGTAACTTTGCCGCCGTGAAGTTCCGTCACCTGCTCTCACTACCGATAGTCCCAGCCCCAATCCGTGCGGCGGAAGCAACGCGGCCTGCGCAAATGGTTCGAAGATGCGATCGAGGATTTCCGGCGCGATGCCGATGCCGTTGTCCCGCACGCTGAGTATCGCGCAGTCCGCGTCGGCGCGTAGCGTCACCTCGATCGAGCCGGCGGGCTTGGAAAATTTGATCGCATTGCTGAGCAGATTCGCGATCACCTGACGCATCCGGACCGGATCGGCCACCATCGGCAGCGGGTCTTCAGGAAGCGCAACCGTAAGACTCATCTCGCGCTGGCGTGCGATGTCCTCGAAGGATTGCGTGCTCTCCCGCACCAGCGCGGTGAAGTCGACCGGTTCCAGCGCGAGGCTCATCTTGCCGGCCAGCACGCGCGAGACATCGAGAAGATCGTCGACCAGCGAGGATAGCTGGCGCGTCTCCCGTCCGATCAGCGTGCGCATCTTTACCAGCCGCTCGTCGCTCAGGGTTTCGCGCTCCAGCATCCGCGCCACGATGCTGATCGAGTTGAGCGGATTGCGCAGTTCGTGCCCCAGCATCGCGAGGAAGCGATCGCGCGCGGCCACGCCGTCCTGCGCCGTCTTGAACAGCCGCGCATTGTCGACCGCGATCGCCGCGCGGCTGCGCGATTTCCTCGGCGAGCTTCAAATCGTCCTGGCCGTATTGGCGGCCCGACTCGACGTATACCCACACCATCACGCCGAGAATCTGTCCCCGCGACTTAAGCGGCACCGCTATGCCCGCGTTTACGTGCGTGCCGATCAACGTCTCATATTGCTCGCGGCTGAGCGCGGTCCCCGCGTCGATGGCGGATATCGCATCCTGCATCAGGACCGACTGTCCGGTGCGATGAACCATCTGCAACGGCTGGTCGGGCCGTTCGATGAGCGGATAGTGGCGAAAGAACTCGCGTGCGATCTCGGCGCGTGTGGGGTCGCTATGCGCGCTGGTCACCATCTCGAGCTTTCCATCCCTCGATTCGAGAAAGATGATGCAATCGTCGGCGAGCGCGGGCACGATCACTGCCGTGACGTTACTCAGCGTCGTTTCGTAATCCAGCGATGTATCGAGGGTTCGTCCCGCTTCGGCCAGGATTTCGAGCCGCTCTTCAGCCTGCTTATGCTTCGTAATGTCGGTGGTGACCGCGCGTACCATCGGATGCCCATCAGGCGCGCGCGATACGCGGACGACGTCTCTTAGCCAGATCACGCGGCCGTCGCCATGGCGCGCTCGATATTGGACCTCGAAATCGCGCCCGCCGCGGATTCCCGCCGAGTACGACCGCATCACGTGATCGTAATCTGCCTCCAGAAGCAGGCGGCGCGATGCGCTCCGGTCTTTCAACTGTTCCGTAGGGTACCCGAGCAAGCCTTCCGCCGCCTGATTGACGTAGGTGACCTCATCGACCCGATTGCCGTGACCCTCCCACAGCGCCTCCCATACCGACGCCTGCAATCCATTGAGGAGGTCGCTCAGGCGCTGATTGGCGACTTTTTCAGCTTCGTGCAGGCGCGCGTTGTCGATCGCATATGCCGCTCGCAACGCGATCTCCTCGGCGATTTTCAAATCCGCGTTGGTGTAGCAATGCTTGGGATTGGCGCTCAGCCAGCTCATCACGCCGATAGTCTCGCCGCGAGCGTTCAGTGGCACGACGATCCGCGATCGAATCCCCAATTTGAGAATCAGATGCAGACCCTCTTCATCCGGACGCGGCTCGCCCTCCAATACCAGATCCGGATCGCGAATCAGCATCGGCTCACCGGAACGCAAAACTGTGAACATTGGAAGTTTCGGATGTAGCCGGGGAGTGAGCCGCTTTATGAAAGCTCGGAGCGCCTCGGCCCGTTCGGTATCGGAATGCGCGCTGGCAACGAGTTCCGACTCGCCATCCTGCCTCTTCAAAAGAATGAAACAATCGTCCGCGACTGCGGGAACAATGAGGTTGGTGACGTTTTTTAGCGTCGCCTGATAATCGAGCGAGGTCGCAAGCTCGTGGCCCGCCTTGGTCACCAGCTCGCCGGTCAGAAGGCCGCGACCGCCGTCATCTATTGTGCGCGGCGAGGTGACCGGGGCCGATGGCTGGTCCACGATGCTGCCTGGTGCGCGCCGAGGCTTCGGCTTCGGAGTCTTTGCTTCCCTCACGCGGCCCCCTTCGGGATCTCGATGCGGAACGCAACCATCAAACCGGAAAGCCGGGTGCGTTTCCAGCCATCCTCCGCGATATCGTCACGATCAGCGCGGGTATTCCGGGGTGACTTCGATCGCGAGCTTTTCCGCGCCGCGCAAAATCGTCAGCGGCGTCTTCACACCCGCATGCTCATCGCTCAGCAGCTTGTGCAAGGCATCGATGCTCGTCACCGGATGCTCTCCGAACGCGATCACGATGTCATTGGGACGGATGCCCGCCTTGTCTGCCGCGCCTCCCGCCTCGACCGACGCGACCATCACGCCGCGTTCGCTCGCGAGGCGATAAAAGCGCACCACCTTGCGCTGAATGGGAACGTTCATGCCGGCGATTCCCAGATGCGCGCGGACGATGCGTCCGTCGCGGATCAGGCGCGCCGCCACGAACTTCGCGGTGTTCACTGCGATCGCGAAGCAGATTCCTTGCGCGGGCAAAATCACCGCGGTGTTGACGCCGATCACCTGGCCTCGCGAGTTGATCAGCGGGCCGCCCGAGTTGCCCGGATTCAGCGCCGCATCGGTCTGGACGATATTGTCGATCATCCGGCCCGAGGCCGCGCGCAGCGACCGGCCCATCGCGCTGATGACGCCAGCGGTGACGCTGTACTGAAATCCGTAGGGGCTTCCAATCGCGATCGCGACCTGGCCGACTTTAAGCGTGGAAGAGTCGCCCAGCTCCGCCGCCACCAGGTCCGGCGCGCCGATGCGCAGCACCGCGAGATCGGAATCGGGATCTTCGCCGACCAGATCGGCGCTCAACCTGCGTCCATCGAGCAGGGTGAGATGAATCGTCGAGGCGCGATTGACCACGTGGCTGTTGGTCAGAACGAAGCCATCGGGCGTGAAGATGAAACCAGAGCCCGAAGCTCCGCGCGGTCCCTCTGATGCTTTGGAATGCGCGACCTCGACATGAACGACGCTGGGACTGACTTTTTCGGCCGCCCCGGAAACCGCCGTCGAGTAGGCGTCAAGCAGTTGCGGGTCCGAAGGCTGGGTTGGACCAGAAGCGCCGGTAGCGACCGGCTTGGGGTCGTCATTGAGAATACGACGTACGCTGGCTTTCATCGTATGATGAAAGATAACCATTGCCGGGCGCTGTTGGAGGGCGCAAAAGCGGAGGATTGCTAGAAGCCCAGGTGCAGGCGCTGGAGGATCTCGGTGCCGTGATTCGCGACGATCCGTGACAACGCGAACATCAGGCCGAAAATCGCACCGAAGATGCCGCCATTGACGCGAATCCAGTCCAGATGCTGGCGTGTCTTTGATTCGATTTGGAACCTGATTTTCTCGTCGTCGAGCTTCATCAGGTTTTCCTTGACCATCTCGGTAATCTGCCCGCGGCTGGTCTGGACCGCGCGTGCCACGAACGTATCGATTACGCGGCTGGCGAGCTCGTGCGCGGGGCTTTCGGGATCGTGGAGCTGCTGGCCGATTTCGTGCACCGCGCTTTGCAACGTCGCCATCAGCTCGGGATCGTTGCGAAGCTGCGGCAGACGCGTGCGCAGGTTCGAGGCTAGCTGCGAGCTGATCGATTTCACGCCCATCCGATTAAGTGCGGCATACACGCGACGATACGAGTTCGGGAGCGCCTTGCGCAAAAACGTCTCGAGCCGATCGACGACTTCCGGCGCCTCGAAATACATCGCGGCGCGATTGAGCAGGCGATCGAAGGCCGGCTCGGCGAGGAATTCGGCCAGGTCAACCTCTTCCAGCGCGGTGCCGAGCCGCCCGACCAGGTTCATCCGGTTCAGCCGATCGCCGATCATCTGCGGCGTCAGCCATTCCTTCTCAATCGTCAACGCGATGCCGTTGATGAGCTTCACCCGATTGCGCGGCAGCACGCCCGAGCCCGGCAGATACCACTTGCGCTCGAAGATCATCCGCAGCGCGATGTAGTCGCAGAGTCCGCCGATGAGCGCCGCCTCCGAGATGTTGGCAATCAATTCGCCGGAGGTATGCCACGTGGTGAAGCGCAGCATCGCCCATGCGACGGCATAGACGAGGGCGGAAAACGTCAGCGTGACGCCGCCCTTATGGGTGAAGAAAAAGTGTTTGACGCCGGAGGCCGGGGGCTCCTCGGCGACCGCAGTCACGCGCCCGTTTTGATGAAGCGTCGAGTCGGGGAGTGGGCCGCCCGAATGCGCATCGTCGGCGCTCGTGGTGAGGTTGGGGTCACTCGCTTCCACATAATCATTGTAGCGGAAACGTGCAGTATCAGATCGATACCAGTGGGAACGGATGACGCGAGTAAGTTAAAATAAGTCTCCTATGCAGTGGACGACCGCCAAAATAAGGCTATCTTTTCTCGATTTCTTCAAGGAGCGGCAACATCAGATTGTGCCGTCGGCATCGATCATTCCGCGCGGCGACGCGACGCTGCTCTTCACCAACGCCGGCATGGTGCAGTTCAAGGACTACTTCCTCGGCGTGCGCACGCCGCCGGCACGCCGCGTCGCGGATAGCCAGAAATGCCTGCGCATTTCGGGCAAGCATAACGACCTCGAAGCGGTCGGCCGCGACACGTACCATCACACCTTCTTCGAGATGCTGGGTAACTGGTCGTTCGGGGATTACTACAAAGAGGCGGCCATCCCGTGGCATTGGGAGCTGATTACCAAGGTCTGGAAAATTCCCGCCGACCGCTTGTGGGCGACGATCTATACCGACGATGAAGAAGCCGAAGCGGTCTGGAAGAAGATACCCGACCTCCTTCCGGGCCGTATCCTGCGCTTCGAGAAGGAAAATTTCTGGGAGATGGGCGACACCGGCCCATGCGGTCCGTGCTCGGAGATCCACTTCGATCGCGGCGAGGGTGCATGCAAGGGCGCAGCGACGCATCTCGGGATGCAATGCGCGGTCAACGTTGAGGGATGCGAGCGCTTCGTCGAGCTGGGCAACCTGGTTTTCATCCAGTACAACCGCGACGCCTCGGGCAAGCTGACGCTGCTGCCGATGAAGCATGTCGATACGGGCAGTGGCCTTGAGCGCATCACTGCGGCGGTGCAGAGCCTCGAAACCGGCAAGCTGCTCGGCAATTACGACATCGATTTGTTCCAGACCATCATCAAGCGCATCGAGCGTGTGACCGCCGAGCTCGGCAACGGCGCGCGCTACGGCCAGAACGAGGACTTCGACATTTCGTTTCGCGCGATTGCCGATCACGCGCGCACGATGAGCTTCCTCGCGGCGGAAGGGCTCACGCCCGGCAACAGCGATCGCGAGTACGTGATGCGCCGGATCATTCGGCGCGCGGCCCGTCACGGCCGCTATCTAGGCATTCATGGTTCGTTTCTCGCGCAGGTGCAGAAGGGCGTCGTCGACGCGATGGGCGATGCGTATCCAGAACTGCGCGCGGAGGCGAAGAAAATCGCCGAGGTCGTCACCAACGAGGAAGTCCGCTTCGGCGAGACGCTCGATCGCGGACTCGAACTGATCGACGCAGAACGCAAGCGACTCAAGCAGAACGGCGGGCATACGCTCGCGGGCGACGTCGCATTCAAACTCTACGATACGTATGGTTTTCCGCTCGATCTGACGCAGGATGTGCTGCGCAGCGAAAGCATCGAAGTCGATGTGGCGGGGTTCGAGCGCCTGATGGACGAGCAGCGCGAACGCGCGCGCGCGGCGCGCAAGGACGACATGGCCGCGCCGGAAATCCAGCTCGGCGCAGGCACTTCGTCGCGCTTCGTTGGGTATCACGAGTACGAACGCGACGCGGAAATCCTCGCTGTCTCAGAAAAAAAGTCCGACCTGTCTTGGAACTTGGCGCTCTTTGCCGATAAGCCGAAGCAACCGGAAAAGGGCGATGATGCGCAGTCCATTTCGCTCGTCGTCGCGGAGACACCCTTCTATCCCGAAGGCGGAGGACAAACTGGCGATCGCGGCGTCATCGAGGCGGAATCCGGCGCGCTGCTGGAAGTGGTCGACACGCGCAAGGCCGACGGCTCCATCGTGCATGTCGGTCGCCTGCTGCGCGGCGAAATCGGCGAGTTCGAAAAGGGCCGCCGCGTACATCTGAAGGTCGATCGCGAGCGGCGCGATGCCGCGATGCGCAATCATTCGGCCACGCACATCCTCCATTACGCGCTTCGCGACGTGCTCGGCGACAAGGTGCATCAGGCGGGCTCGTTGGTCGCGCCCGATCGCCTGCGCTTCGACTTCCATCACAATGGCGCGATTGCCGAAGGCGACCTCGAAACCATCGAGGAGGAGATCAACGCGCGTATCCGCGAAAACGCGTCCGTGCGCACCGATGAGATGGCATATGACGACGCCATCAAAGCGGGCGCGCTCGCATTCTTCGGCGACAAGTATGGCGATGTAGTCCGCGTCATTCGCATGGGCGATTTTTCCGTCGAGCTATGCGGCGGGACCCACGTCGATGCGACCGGGCAGATCGGCATCTTCAAGCTCGAGGCTGAATCGGGAATCGCCGCGGGGGTACGCCGTATCGAAGCGCTGACCGGCCAGGGCGCTCTGGAAGCGGTCCGCAAGCGCGAGAAGATTCTTGAAGATATCGGGCATTATCTCGGCGCGCGCGATGCGCAGGCACTCGATCGACTCGAGAAACTGGTCGCGCGCGAAAAGGAACTCGAAAAGAAGCTCCGCGCGATGGAACAGAAACTCGCCTCGGGCGCCGCCGACGGCGCGGGCTCGGGCGAGAATGTCGTCGTCGCGCACGGCGTGAAAATCGTCACCCGCAAGGTCGACGGTATCGAGGCCGCATCGTTGCGCGAGATCGCCGACAAGATGCGCCAGAAGCATGGCTCATGCGTCGCAGTGGTCGGCTCGAATCTGGGCGACAAGGTCGCGCTGGTGGTCGCGGTGACGCCGGACCTCACCTCGAAGATAAAGGCGGGCGACATCATCAAGCAGATCGCGCCGATGGTCGGCGGCTCCGGTGGTGGCCGTCCCGACTTCGCGCAAGCCGGCGGCAAGGACCCCTCCAAGCTGGATGAGGCGCTCGCGCACGTCGCTTCAATCGTCGGCTAGGGACAGACCTAACCCCCGACCCCTTCCCTTGAGGGAAGGGGAGAAGAACAAAAATCCCAGCTCTGGTTCCCCTTCCCTCAAGGGAAGGGGCTCGGGGTTAGGTAGTGCGTCCGGCCCCCGACGGGCGCATCCTCATCATTATATTTATGTTGCCTACTTCTCCGCGGCGGCATCGAGGTGCAAAAATGTCGACTGAGCGGAGGGGATGAGGAAGATTCAGCATCCAAACCTTTTAATGAGGGAAGAAAAAGCGTTAGGATTAGCCACCGCGTCTTTTATCAATGGCGCAAAGCATCCTGATCCAGTGAGGTCCAGCAGTATTTCCCAACTAGTTTCGGAAGACTCTCTCGAACTTCACTTCGACGACCCACGGCTGTTCTCCGATTTGCTCGGCCAGCACGATTCGCACATCCGCACCATCGAGCAAGCGCTCGGCGTTCGCATCGCAGTGACCGGCACTTCCCTGCGCATCTCGGGCGGCCATGCCGAACAAGCGATGACGGGCAAGCTGCTCGGCGATCTGTACGAGCTGCTCAAGCGCGGGCACCCGGTGTTCGGCAGCAACGTCGAATATGGAATTCGGATTCTGCGTGGCGACCGCAATGCCGACCTGAAGGACATCTTCCTCGATACGGTCTATGTGTCGGCGCACAAGCGCGTCATCGCGCCCAAGAGCATGAATCAGAAGCTCTACATCGACGCGATTCGCAACCACGACATCGTGTTCGGCATCGGCCCCGCCGGCACCGGCAAGACCTACCTCGCGATGGCGATGGCGTTGGCGGCGCTGATGAAGAATCAGGTCACGCGGATGGTGCTATGCCGTCCCGCGGTCGAAGCGGGCGAGAAGCTTGGCTTCCTGCCCGGTGATCTTTCCGAGAAGGTCAATCCTTATCTGCGGCCACTCTATGACGCGCTGCATGACATGGTCGATTTCGATCGCGCGCGCCGCATGCTCGAGCGCGGCACTATCGAGGTCGCGCCGTTGGCTTTCATGCGCGGGCGCACGCTCAACGATTCGTTCATCATTCTCGATGAGGCGCAGAACACCACCACCGAGCAGATGAAGATGTTCCTTACGCGGCTGGGCTACAACTCGAAAGCGGTGGTCACCGGCGACATCACACAGATCGATTTGCCCAGCGGTAAGCTCTCCGGGCTGAAGGAAGCGCGCACCGTGCTCGCCAACACGCCGGGCATCAACTTCACGATTTTCGACGATCGCGATGTCGTGCGGCATCGATTGGTGCAGCGCATCATCCTCGCGTATGAGGCCTTCAATCGCGGCGACGATGCTGCGCCGAACGGACCGGACACGAACGGCACGCGATAGCTTGGGGGTCGAGTTTCGATGCGCGTCGGCGAAGGGCCGGCGCTACAGCCGCGCGCTCAAACGCGACGCGACCAGCCTGATGAAAGCGGCCGGACTTCCCGATTGCGAACTCTCGCTGACGCTAACTTCGGACGCCTCGATTCGCGCCCTCAATCGCGAATATCGCAACCAGGATCGCGCGACCGATGTGCTCTCTTTCTCGCAACTCGAGGAGCGTGACGGCGCGCCACCCGATCCTCGCGCGGTACGCAACATCGAAGGCATGCCGCTCGGCGATGTGGTCATCTGCATCGATACCGCGCTCGCACAGTCCCGCGAATTCGGCGTCGCACCGGCAGAGCGCCTGCGCACGCTGATGATTCATGGATTCCTGCATCTGCTCGGCTACAATCACGAGCGCTCGCCATCCGAGGCGCGTAAGATGTTCGCACGCGAGCGCGAGCTCGCCGCCGCCATCACCAAATCCTCGCCTAAATCTTCGGGATGAAGCGCGAATCCTTCATATTGCCGTCGGCGCCGACCCTCGCGCATTTCACCCGCGCCTCGGGCAAGACTTCCGCGCTCGACAATCTGCTCTGGATTCTCCGGGACAAAGTGATTCGGGGCTCAACGCGCATGATGCTCGGCGGCAATCGCGGCGTGTGCCTCTTCGATGCGCCTGCGCACCAACTCGGGCATCTGCTCACCCCGCGCAATCGGCGCCGCTATGAACCCTTCGGCGTCGCCGTCGATAAACGGTATGCTTTTTCGCAGGGCGCGCGTCCGGTCATCTATATGCCGGCCGCCGAGGCCGCCGCTATTCTCGATGAAGACGAGATGTGGCGCGTGGTGAGTATCGACATGAGTCGCAATCCGCCGATCGACTGGACCTTCGAGCGCGAATGGCGCGTGCTCGGCGATCTGCCGCTTAATCCTGCGCTCTCGGTGGCTCTGGTAGCGAGCTGGCGCGATGTCGACGAAATCTACGAACGGTTTGACGGCAAGCCTCCGTGCGCGGGCGTGATCCCGCTCGGAGAAATTTTCGAGACGCCGTGAATATCTCTTCCAATACCATAACCCGCGCGGCGCTGGTGATCGCGAGCGGACTGGCCCTCGCGCTGGCGTTCCCGAAATCTGACGTGAGCCTGCTCGCGTGGGTCGCGTTCGTGCCGTTTTTCTATGCGGTCGAAGGCGAGCCGCTCAAAAACGTCTTCTGGTGGGGATGGCTGCAAGGCCTCGCATGTTACGTCGGCTCACTCTACTGGGTCGTCATCACGCTGAATGAATTCGCCGGCGTGAATTTCTTCCTGTCGTTGATACCGATGCTGCTGCTCGCCGGTGTCGTCGGCATCTTCACTGCGGTGTCGATGTGGACCGGAGAATTCACCGCGCGCCGCTTACGCGTACCGATCGTGATCACGATGCCGATTGCGTGGGCCGCGGTCGAACTGGTCCGCACCTATTTTCCGATCGGATTCCCATGGAACCTGCTCGGCGAGACGCAATATCGCAACGTCGAGCTAATCCAGTTCGCGGAGTTCACCGGGACCTACGGAATCTCGGCGCTGATCATTTTCTTCAACGTCGTCATCTTCATCGTGCTGTTGCGGCGCGGCTCTCGGCGCCTCCAGACGCTCAGCCTCAGCATCCTCACCGGCGTCATGATCGCTGCGATTGTGTTCGGCAACTGGCGCATCCACGAACTGAAGTCGATCAAGCCTGAAGGGAGTTTTCGCGTCGCGATGGTCCAGGGCAACATCCCGCAGACCGTCAAATGGGATCCGAACGCCCTCGCACCGACCTTCAAAATTTACAGCGACCAGAGCGCGCAGGGCGCCAAACAGGGTGCGGACCTGATCGTATGGCCCGAGGCCGCCGCGACGTTTCTTTTCCAGCCTGACGATCGCTATCCCCCCGCGGTCGCCGATGACGCCGCCTATCGCGATGCGCTGCTTAAGCTCGCGCGCGACCTCGGCAAGCCGATTCTCTTCGGTGCGCCGGCGCTGGTGGTGCGCGACGATCGCGTCGCCGGCTTCGCCAATCGCGCCTACCTGGTTTCCGCACAGGGCGAGGTCACCGCGTGGTATGACAAGATTCAACTGGTGCCATTCGGCGAATACGTTCCCTTCCGCGCGGTGCTCGGGTACTTCGTCGATCGCATCGTGCATGGGATGGGCGACATGGTCCCGGGCGAGCAGCAAACGCTGTTTAACCTCAACGGCGCAAAACTAAGTGTATTGATTTGCTACGAAAGCATCTTTCCCGACCTCGCACGGCGCTCGGTCAAGGAAGGCGCCGACGTGATGGTGAACATCACCAACGATGCATGGTACGGCACCAGCTCGGCGCCCTATCAGCTCCTCGCGATGGCGGCGATGCGCTCGGTCGAGACCAAGGTGCCGATGATTCGCGCCGCCAACACCGGTATCAGCGCGATCATCCTCGACGACGGCACCATCACGGCGACCACGCCGCTGTTCAAGCGCGGCACCGAGCTCGAAGACATCTCATGGCGTCCGGTGCGCACGCTCTACACGATAGTCGGCGATCTGTTCGCGGAGATTTGCCTGCTCCTGACGGCGCTCGCGTTGATTTGGGGATGGCGCCGGCCGCGCAAGCTGAAGCCGCTGGAAGCGCATGTCGAGGAGATCCTCTCCTCGCGCAACGGTAAACGGGTAGCCATTAATTGATCGCGCAATTTCTGTCATAATACGAAATTCAGTCGGGCCGCTTCGCGGCATCACGAGGACATTTCAGATGATCAGCGACATCAGAGAACAACTGAGCGATTTCGAATCCCGCGCCGACAAGCTCGGGAGGCGTCTTTGACCTCCCCAAACTGACCGCCCGCCAGAAGGAACTCCTCGAACTATCCAGCAAGCAGGAATTCTGGGATCGTCCTCAGGACGCGCAAAACATTCTGCGCGAACAGGATCAGCTCAAAAGCCAGGTCGAGGGATTCCAGCGCTTGCGCGATCGCCTCGAGGAGGCGCGCGTGTTTTTTCAGATGGCCGAAGAAGAAGGCGCCGATGATTCCGAGGCTGCGCGCGAGGCCGAAACTGCACTCGCGGCGGCGCGCGTCGAGCTGGAGAAGCATGAGCTGCAGTTGATGCTCGGCGGGCCGTACGATCGTCTTGGCGCGATCGTCTCGATTCATCCGGGCGCCGGCGGCATGGAGGCGCAGGACTGGGCCGAGATGCTGCTCCGCCTCTACACGCGATGGTCCGAGCGCCATGGCTTCGCGCTCGATATCGCGGACCTGCAACCGGGCGAAGGCGCCGGGATCAAGAGCGCGACGTTCGAGGTCGACGGCGAATATGCGTATGGCTATTTGAAGGCCGAGGTCGGCATCCATCGCCTCGTGCGCATTTCACCTTATGATGCGAACGCGCGGCGACATACTTCGTTCGCGTCGGTGTTCGTGTTCCCCGCGATCGACGACAAGGTCGAGGTGATCATAAATCCCGCCGATTTGCGCATCGATACTTTTCGCGCGAGTGGCGCCGGCGGCCAGCACGTCAACAAGACCGACTCCGCGGTGCGCTTCACGCATCTTCCGACCGGGATCGTGGTGACCTGCCAGAACGAGCGCTCGCAGCATAAGAACCGCGCGATGGCGATGAAGATTCTGCGCGCGCGCCTGTTCGAGCTCGAGGAGCGCAAGAAGCGCGAGGAACTCGAGAAGTTCAGCAAGGACAAGAAGGACATCGCGTGGGGCAGTCAGATTCGCTCCTACGTGTTGCAGCCGTATCAGATGGTGAAGGACCATCGCACCGGCGTCGAAATCGGCAACACCGCCGCGGTGCTCGACGGCGCGATCGATCCATTCATCGAGTCGTACCTGATGGGCGTGCGCAAAGGCGACGCCGACTCCGTTCCAAACTAATCGCCGCGTGAATTTCGCAGCGCGCAGGGAGCGACATCATGATCGATATTTACTTTTGGCCCACGCCCAACGGCTACAAAATCACCGTGATGTGCGAAGAGGTCGGGCTCAAGTACAACGTTATTCCGGTCAATATCACCGCGGGCGCTCAGTTCAAGCCCGAGTTCCTGAGGATCAGCCCCAACAATCGCATGCCCGCGATCATCGATCATGACGGCCCCGACGGAAAACCCATTGCGATTTTCGAATCCGGCGCGATTCTGATGTATCTCGCGGAGAAGACCGGCAAGCTGATGCCCTCGGACACGCGCGGCAAGTACAAGGTCATGCAGTGGCTGATGTTCCAAATGGCGAACGTCGGGCCGATGCTCGGCCAGGCGCATTATTTCCGCGTGTACGCGCCGGAGAAACTCGAACTCGCGATCAATCGCTACACCAACGAAGCGAAACGCATCTACGGCGTGATCGACAAGCAGCTCAGCCAGTCGCCCTACATCGCGGGCGACTACTCGATCGCCGACATCGCGATTTATCCGTGGCTGATAACGCACAACATGCAGGGCCAGAACCTCGACGACACGCCGCATCTGAAGAAGTGGTTCGAGGCCATCCGCGCGCGCCCCGCAGTTCAGGCCGGCTTCGCCGCGATGGCGGATCAACAAAGGATCGCGCGCCCGCTGGCGGACCAGAAGTCATGGGACACGCTGTTCGGCACCAAGCAGTTCGAAAAACGGTAAACTCCGGTTCCCCTTCCCGTACGGGAAGGGGTCAGGGTTAGGTCATGCCGCTACCCGATATCGCGAAGATGACGGCGCTGCCGCCGACGCTCTGGCGCGCGCTCGGCGCACGCTTGCGCACCATCGGCATCACAATGGCCCGGACGCAGGAAGTCATGCAGGTCGGCATCTTCATGATCGATGCTGCCCGTGCACCGATTCGCAAATGGCATCTGCGCAAGATGCGCGATGCCGCCGGCTACGCGATGCGCCTGCTGATGTTCGACGACGGCATCTCGCGCGCAGAGGCGGAATCCGCGCTTGGCGAGGTGCCGCTCGATCCATTCGTCGACGCAGGATTCGTCATCCGTCTCGATGACGGAAATTACGTCTCGCCGTTTAACCTCAACATGGTGAGCGGCATTTTCGTTATTTGCGATCACCTCGGCAGTGGCGGCGACGCGGTGATGGGCGCGGGGCAGACCACCACCTTCATGTGCGATGCGAGCCGGCCCTCGCGGCGACTTCGCGGTGCGCTCGACGTCGGATGCGGCGCGGGCACCGGCGCACTCAGCCTTGGAGCGCATGTGGATCGCGTCATCGGCACCGACATCAATCCGCGTGCGGTCGCCCTGTCGCGCGTCAATGCGGAACTCAACGGCGTTACCAACGCCGAGTTTCGTGAGGGCGATATGTTCGCACCGGTCGCGGCCGAAAAGTTCGACCTCATCATCTCGCAACCGCCGTTCGTGTCCTCGCCGCCCGGCCTCGCAGCCGCGTCGTTCGAGGCGGGTGGTCTGCGCGGCGACGAGTTGCCGCTGCGTCTCCTGAGCGAAATTCCCGCATATCTTGCGAAGAACGGACGCGCGGTGATCCTCGCCGAATGGCCGGAGTTGGCGGGCGAAACCGTCGAGCAGCATCTGCGCGCCGCGATGCCCGCGAGCGACATCAAGCTGCTTATCCTGCAATGTCCCGCCAGCAGCCTCAACGACTACTGCGCCATCTACGCGGCGGCGGATCATCCGCACCTCGATGCCGACTACGAGCGCGACGCATTGATGCGCCGCGAGCATCTCGAGGCGATGGGAATTCGCGGCCTGCGCGTCGCGATCAACATCCTGCAACACGCGGCCGGGCCGCCAACGGGCTGGACCTCGGCGGTCGACATCCAGGGCGCCGGACAAATAATCCTGACCAGCGAGCGCATCGACAAGATGATCGCGGCGCGCGACCTCGCATCGCGCGGCGAGCGTGCGATGCTGGCCGCGAAGCTGCGCATCCCCGACGGTACGACGCTGATCGAGGAACGCTCGGGTCTCGACGCGAGCGCGAAGTCGAAGCTGATGGCGCGCCTTAGTCCGTGGCTTTTCGTGCGGCCCGCGGAGCTCAACGCCGACGCGTTGCGGCTCCTGGCACTGGTGCATCAGTCGCCGACGGTGAAGGACGCGGCCGAGCGCTTCCAACCTCCCACCGAACTGGCGAAGATTCTCCCGACCGTGAATTATTTCCTGCTCTACGGCTTGCTCGAAATCGCGTGAGCGTGCGTGCCTTTGTCGAGTAGGCCAATCAGCGCGTGCACCGTTCGCATCGCGGGAACCTCGATGCCGAGGCGCTGCGCGGCGCGCACGACGCAGCCGCTCAGCGCGTCGTATTCGAGTCGTCCGCCGCGATCGAAATCCTGCTGGGTCGAAGTTTTGATCGCGCGCAGATTCATTCGCGAGTGCTCAAGTAGCGCTTCGATGCGATCGGGACCGAGCTTGGCGCCGTCGGCACGGGCAACGGCGAGCGCCTCATCCATCAAGGTGCGAATCAGTCGCGCGGTATCGGGATCATCGAGCACTCCGCCGACCGTCTGATGCGTCAGCGTCGTGACGGTGTTGAAAGCCGCGTTCCACAAGAGCTTCGACCATCGAAAGGTGAAGATGTCGTTCGTCAGCTCGCCGAAGATACCGGCGCGCCGAAACGTCTCGGCGACTCCGAGCGCGCGCGCAGTTTCACGTCCATTGAGCTCGCCGAACTCGATGATCCCGGTGGTCATGTGAACGATCCTACCCGGCGCCACGAGTTCAGCGCCGACGCGCGCACATCCCGCCATGACGGTGTCGCGACCAAAAACCTCCGCGAGGCGCGACTCGCTCTCGACACCGTTTTGTAAAGTCAGGATCGCTGCGCCCGGCACCAGACAGCCGATCAACGAATGCGCCGCGGCATCTGCGTCATACATCTTGACGCAGAAAAGAATCAGATCGTATGGCGCGAACTCGCGAGGATCATCGGTCGCGCGCACCGGTTCGTGAAAATCGCCGCGCGGACTCTTGAGCTCGAGCCCATGCTCCTTGAGCGCCTTTAGATTTCGCCCACGCGCACCGAACACCACGTCCTCGCCGGCCTGCTGAAGGCGCGCGCCGAAATACGCGCCGACCGCACCCGCGCCCATCACCAGAATTTTCATGCGCGAACGGCGAGGCCGGCGTCGAGAAGCTTCAGCAACGCATGCACGGTTTCCGTCGCCGGAACCGCGATGCCGTGACGTTTCGCCGCGCGGAGGATCGCGCCGGTGATCGCGTCGTACTCCAGCCGCTTACCCTTCTCGTAGTCCTGCAGCGTCGACGGTCGCACCGACATCAGGTTCGGATACTTTTTCATTTGCGCAATCTGACGGTCTGCCTGCTCTTCGGTGAGCTTCGCGCCCTCGGCCTGACCGACCCACACCGTCTCGACAAATAACTGCCTGACGAGTTTAGCGCCTTCCGGATCGGCAAGCGCGGCGCCGACGGTGCATCGCCCGAGCGTGCACACGGTGTTAGTGCCGTTGTTGCCCATCAACTTGTGCCATCGAATGGTGAGCAGATCCTCGCTGACTTCGCCGAGAACTCCCGCGCGGCGAAAACTTTCCGCGATGCGCGTCACGCGCTCGGTCATGCGGCCGTCGAGCTCGCCAATTTCCGCATTGCCGCCGACAGTGTGGAGCAACTTGCCGGGGCCGGTGATCTCGGCGCCGACGCGCGCGTTGCCGCCCATCACCTGCTCACGAGGAAAAATCTCGCACAGCAGCGCCTCGTTTTCGACGCCGTTCTGGAGCGTCAGCACTGCGCCGCCTGCGGCGAGGCATCCGATGAGCTGCTTCGCGGCCGAGACCGTATCCTGCGATTTGACGCAAAACAGTATCAGTTCGTAGGGTGCGAACTCGCGCGGGTCCGACGACGCCTTGACCTCGAGGTGAAAATCGCCATTCACGCTCTTCACCGCGAGGCCGTGCTCCTTCATCGCGCGCAGATGCTCGCCGCGCGCGCAGTAGTAGACCTCGTCGCCCGCGCGCTGCAGCCACGCGCCGTAAAATGCGCCGATCGCGCCGGCGCCCATCACGAGAATCTTCATGACCTCCGTTATAGAGAACCGGCTGCGCCTTCCGCTAGTGTGGCGAAACCGATGGAAGCCGACGCGCCGCATCGCGAGACCCCCGCGAATCTCATCCGCGAGTTGATCATCGCGAGCGCGACGCTTTCACGATGGTCGTTGCTCGCGCGGAGCGAATTCGGCGACGCCGAGCAGCGCGCGCGAGCGCTGGTGTTCCTGCCGATCGTCGGACTCATCGCCGCAGTCGTCTTCGCATTCATCGATCGCATGCTGGGCAATTCGTTCGTGGTGATTCTTCTGATGGAACTCGCCGCGGGTGGGATGGATATGCTCGGGGTCGCCGATCTCGTCGACGCGATCCGCATCGGTTCGCGGCCCGCCTCAACCGGTCTCGCGCGGATTGGACCGGTGGGAGCGCTCGCCGCGATCGCATGGTTCATCGCGACGAGTTATTTACTCGCGCGAATCCACGATCCGGCCGATCGCAGCGGCGCGCTGGTGATGTCCATCATGCTGTCGCGATGGGCGCTGGTGCCGATCGGATACGGACTCCGTCCGCTCGAGCGATGGGGCCTCGGCGCGCCCTATGAAGGGCCGATCCGCTTCCGCGAGTTCTCGGTTTCAAGCGCGGTCGCGCTCGGCCTCACGATGGCGCTCTACGAAAATATCGGACTCGTGGTAATCGTTGCGCTCGCGTTGACGATTCTCGCGCTACGCCTCGTGCTCAGCCGCCGCCTCGGCGGCGCCGCGGGATACGCGCTGGCGGGTGGCATGGCGGTATGCGAGCTGGTCGTCATCGCGACAATGGCCGCGCTGACGCGCTAGCCGCTTCTCTTCAGGGCGGCTGTCCACACGCGCGCGAGCTGCTGCGTCGAGCTGCGCGATGGTGCCGTTGTTCTCGATCACCAGCGTCGCGTGCTTGCGCCGCTCCTCGTCGGGAAGCTGCGCGCGAATGCGCGCCTCGGTCTGCTCGGGCTTGAGCCCGCGGTCGCGCTCGACGCGCGCGATGACCTGCTCTTTCGATGCGGTGATGAGCCAGATTTCGTCGAACACCGATTGCCAATTCGCCTCGATGAGAATCGCTGCCTCGACCACGATCGGTTTGCGCTCGCCTTTCGCGCGCGCCTCGGCGATCAGCTCGCGGATGCGCTGCTTCGTCGCGGGCCACACGGCGTCCTGCAACTTTGTGAGCTTCGACGGATCCTTGAACACGATCGGTCCAAGCTTCGTGCGATCCACGGTGCCGTCGGGCGCGAGCGCCTCGTTGCCGAACGCCGCGACCACGCCGTCGTAGGCGGGACCGCCCGGCGCGTAGGTGCTATGCGCGATTTTGTCGGCGTCCATTACGGTCGCGCCGAGTTCCGCCAGGATTCGCGTGACCGTGCTCTTGCCGCATCCGATTCCGCCGGTGAGTCCGACATTCAACATGAGTTTCGATTCTCCTGACCCGACTCCTAGCCCGACTGGGCCGCCGGTTCCTTCCACGACTGCAAATTGTACAAATAGCTGAAAAATCCGCCACGCGAGAGCAGTTCCTGGAAACTCCCCTGCTCTTCGATCGCGCCGTCGCGCAGCACCAATATGCGATCGGCGCTGCGAATCGTCGAGAGCCGGTGCGCGATGACCAGCGTGGTGCGCCCGCGCATCGCCTCATTCACCGCGGCCAGCACCATCGATTCGGTTTCCGTATCGAGCGCGCTGGTCGGCTCGTCCATGATGAGGATCGGCGCGTTCTTGAGCAGCGCGCGCGCGATGGTGACGCGCTGCGCCTCGCCTTCCGAGAGACTGTGGCCGCCCTGCCCGACCATTTCGTCGAGACCGCGCGGCAACTTCGCGAGGACGGGATCGAGGCGCGCCATCGCGGCGGCGCGGCGGATTTCGTCGTCGCTCGCGCCGGGTTTGCCGAGTGCAATATTCGCGCGCATCGTGTCGCCGAGCACCAGCGGAGGCTGGAGAACCACCGCGATATTTTTGCGCAGCGAATCGAGCGTGACCTCGCGCAGGTCGCGACCGTCTATTTTGATCGAACCATGCTGTGGTTCATAAAAGCGCGTCACCAGACTCGCCATGGTGGTTTTGCCGGCGCCGCTAGGCCCGACGATCGCGATCGACTCACCGGCGCGCGCGGTGAAGCTGATTATCTTCAAAACCGGATTCGCCGGTTCGTAGGAAAATACTACATCGTCGAATTCGATTTCTCCTCGTACGCGCGGAAGAGCGCGCGCACCAGCGCGGTCTTGTATCTCAGGATCGATCGCCAGCAGTTCCAGACATCGTCGCAGCCCGGCCTTCGCACTTTCGACCATGCCCCAGGTTTGGAAAATCTGATTGATAGGCACATACAGCGACGCGAGGTATGAGGTGAAGACGATGAGGCCGCCGATGGTCAGGCGCGCGCTCAGCACGTGCAGCGCTCCGACGTACATCACCAGCGCGGTGCCGACCGCGATCACGACGCTCACCCCGCCCGCGTAGATCGATTGGAAAGTGTAAAGGCGCAGATTCTCGCCGAGGCTCTCGCTGCTGGAGCGCACGAATTCGCGATACGACTCGGCCTCGCGCGTGAACGCCTGCACCACGTGAATCGACGCGAGCGCGCGATGCGCCACGGTGTAGAGCGCGCTCTCCTTGACGCGAGCCTCGGCGGCGAGCCGGTCGATAGTGCCGCTGACCGACACGATCAGGACAACCAGCATCGGGATGACGCCGAGCGCGATCAGCGTCATCGTCACGTCGATCTCGATCATCACGATGAACATGCCGACCAGCAGGATTGACGACGCGAGGATCTGGAAGATGCCGTTCATCGTGATGGTCTGGATCGCGAAGGTGTCGTAGACGATGCGCACCATCAGGTCGCCGATTTCGCGCCGGCGGTGAAATCCGAGCGAGAGCCGCTGCAGATGATCGAAGAGCTGGCTGCGCAGATCGTTGACCATCCGCTGGCCGATGGAAATCGTGAGGTAGTTGTTGGCGACGGTGAGAATTCCAGTGATGAGGTAGATGATGACGCCGGCGACGCACGCGGCGATCAGCAAATCCATTTTCGAATAGTTCGCAAATGCGCTGAGCGCCAGCGGTTTCCCGCTCAGCACGTTGTCGATGAGCACCTTGAGCGGCCACGGCTTCAGCACTTCCATCGCGGCGGCGGCAGCGACGCCGGCGATCGCGAGGGCGAAGCGCCCAAGGTGCGGGCGCATCCGTCGCATCACGTCGCCATAGATGCCGAGCGCGCCGCTCACAGCGTTTCTCCCGCGCGAAGCGTGATCTTCAAGCCGCGGGCTTCCGCAATCGATCGGGCCGCTGCGCCAATTAGAGAGGGTACCCGCCGCAGACCAGACGCGAGAGTCACCGCAAAAATTGCCATCGCGACGATCGTCAGCCAGCCGAGCAGCATCGCCGCGATGACAAACGCCGCAACCGCAAGAATAGTTCTCATCGGGTCCAAGCTGGTGCGCCATACCAGCGCGAGCGAGCCGTCACTCACGCGAAGAGCATTGATTGGCACGCGAAGCGGAGCCGGGAGCATGATGTTCAGGTCCCACGATTTGAATCCGTCAGTTGCGGCAACCGCGAGGCCATATTTCACCAGCGCCGCACGCATTTCACCGAGTAGCGTGGCGGGATCGATCCTGTCAGCCGCCCGACCCTCATCGGCACTGATGACGATCCGGCCGCGAAAGCTGAATTGCGCGGTCGGGACAGAATGGCCGCTCGGCGTAAGCGTGAAGCGAGTCCGCGCGCGTGCCCCGCTGCGCAGCAGCGGTCCGATGAGACACAGCATTGCGAGTTTGGCGCGAGCCGGCACTGAAATCCGGCGGCCATCCGCATCGGCAAATGCGGCGGTGAGAATCGCGGTCGCGATCCAACCCGCGACGCCGACGCATCCCAGGATGCCCGCGAGCGGACTCACTCGACCGAGAATCAGTAGAACATACGACGACATGACCCATTCGGCAGTTTGTGGCAATTCCGCGAGCCACGGGAGATCGGCGCCCGCATACATCGATTGAAAAAGCCCGCGGCCGAACGCGCCGTGATAAACGCGCGGGCCGCCGAGCAGCGCTGATAACCATGAGCCCGCGCCGCCGTAGAGTCCGGAATGTTGCGGCGATCGAAGAGGATACTTTTTGTAGAGGAGGCCTTCGCCGGCGCCATAGCCGCGTTGCTGGCGAAGATAATCGAACAATCCGGTGCGGCGCTGATGGATGACGACCGCGCCGGGCGCGTTCACGATCGGCGCGCGTTTCCCTTCCGGCAATTCGGTGAGGCGCCATGAAAGATCGACGTCGTCGCCCGCCGCGATGAACATCGGATCGAAGCCGCCTACATTTTGTAGCGCAGTCTTCGTGATTGCCATGTTGCATCCGCATAGCTGCGTGAGCTGGTCGCCCTCGCCACGCACCTCGCGAGGAATTCCCGGCGCGAATGCGTAAGCTGAATCGGCATCCTCCGGCGCGAAGTTCGGGCCGCCCGCCGCTGCCGCATCGCGACGCGTGATGGCTTCGACGAGATGATACAGCCAGTCCGCATCGGCGCGCGCGTCGGCATCGATGAATGCGACGATGTCGCCGCTCGCCACCTCGATGCCCGCATTGCGCGCCGCGCCAAGCCCGCGATGGTCTCCCCTGATCAGCCGAGTCTGCGATGCTTCAACGATCTGCGCGGTCGCATCGGTCGAGCCGTCATCGACGACGATCGTCTCGTAGTCGGGATAGCTTTGCGACTTCAGCGATTCGAGGCACGCGGCAATCGTCGCCGCGGCGTTGTATGCGCATACGACGACCGATGCTTTCGGCGCATGCGCGAGTGGCGGTGGAAGCTCGCCGCGAAAAACCTCGCCGACCGCGGCGAACGCGCGCTTCGGCGTGCGATCTTTTTTCACCAGCCCGAATGCCCAATCGGAAATCTCCGCGCCGCCGGTATGCCATTCGTCGGTGAACGCGAACACGATGAAGCCCGACAGCCCGATCTCGAATGCGGCACGCGCCTGCCATGAAAGCAACTCCGCCTGATGCTCCTCGCCCTCGCGAATCGTATCCATGCCGGTTTCGCTGAGCATCAGCGGGCGCTCACCGGTCGCCGCCATCAGATGGGTGAGGTAGCGGCGATAGTCCTCCTCGCGATGGAGGTAGACGTTGAAGCACACGAAATCCAGATAGCTCAAGTCGAGGTATTCGGTGGTCGGATAGTTCGAATAGGTGAACAGGCCGGCGGGATCGGCCTGCTTGCCGATGTCATACAGCTCGCGAAGAAATTTGCTGACCGCGCGCGGCCCGTACCATCGCGCGATGTCGGCGCGAATTTCGTTGCCGAGGCTGTAGGCGAGGATCGCGTCGCCGTATTGGCGCATTGCCTCGACGCTCTTGCGAATCGAATTGCGGATGTCGCCGGCCATCTCGCGCGAGTCGAGAAAGGCCATATGAAACGGCCACGGGATACCGACCATCAGGCGCACATTGCGTCGGATAGCTTCTTCGAGGAGCCAGGGCGGCGGCGGCACGTAGCATCGCACGACATTGACGCCCATTTCGCCCATCAGCGCGAAGTCGGCGGCAACACGCTCGGGCTCGGGATAGCGCTCGCCGCGCGAGTTCTCCGGGAACGGGCCGTAGGACACGCCGCGCGCGAAGAATTTGCGCTCTCCGTCGAAGAGATATTTTCCCCGCGCAACCAGCCGAGCCATGCCCGATGAGCTAATCGCAAAGCGCCATGCGGCGCAACGCGGGTTGACTGACCTAACCCCCGGCCCTTCCCTTTAGGGAAGGGGAGAAGAAATAGTAGGTGGACGGCCAGTGGGGAGGCTGGCGAGGTGAGAAGAGGAACCGCCAAAGCCGCATCGCGCGGCGCGACGTTATCATTCTTCGCGCCGATACCGATCGCTTCCGAAGCCAGCGACACCATGCGCGGCCGAATGCTGCGCGTATGGTTCATCGTCAGCAGTTGCGTGCGCAACTTCATCGCCAATGACGAATTTTTGTGGGCCTCCGCGCTGACCTACACCACCGCGCTTTCGATCGTGCCAATCCTCGCGCTCGCGTTTTCAGTGCTGAAAGGATTCGGCTACTCCGATCAGTTGCAACCGCTGGTCCAGCAATACCTCGCGCTGGGATCGGCGGAGACCTCGAAGCAACTGATGTCGTTCATCAACAACGTCAACGCGGCGGCGCTGGGCTCTGCGGGCGGCGCGTTTCTGCTCGCGACGGTGATTACGACGCTGGGCACGGTCGAGCGCGCCTTCAACACGATTTTCCGGGTGCCCGAGTCGCGCAGCTATGTGCGCAAATTCACCGACTACATCAGCGTGCTGCTGACGGTGCCGCTGTTCATCGTCGCCGGCATCGCGCTGACCGCGTTTCTCTCGGTTCGGCTGATTCCGGCGCATGCGGTGGCGGAGCTGACGCCGTATATGTTCGCGTGGGCGGGATTCTTTTTTCTGTTCACTTTTTTTCCCTATACGCGCGTGGAGTGGCGCGCGGCGCTGATCGGATCGTTGGTGACCGCGCTCGCGTTTCAGGCGGGGCAATACGGTTACGTGCATTTCCAGGTCGGCGTCAGCCGTTATCGCGCGATCTACGGCGCGCTCGCCACGCTGCCGATTTTTCTGGTCTGGCTGTATACCGCATGGCTCATCATCCTGTTCGGCGCCGAGCTGACGGCCGCGATCGAGCGCGGCGTTCCCCCATTCGCGACGGCGCCGCAGTCGCCCGACTTTCCACGTCTGGTCGCGCTGCTCGCAATGATTCGTCTCGCGGAAAGCCAGGACCGCGCCGATGCGCCGGTGAGCTATGAGAGCCTCGCGGCCGAGATGCGCACCCACCTCGATACGATTGCGCCGGTGCTCGACGGCCTGAAGCACGCGGGACTCATCGTGGAAAATCTCGAGGATGAGAAAGGCGATGAGCGCCGGATTTATTTGTGCCGCGCGCCCGCGGCGATTACGGTGGATCAAATTCTCGAACCGATCGTCGCGATCGATCATTATGAGGTCGCCGATCCGCGCATCCGCAACGTGCTGGAAATCGTTCAGCGGGCCTCGCGCGATGCGGTCCGCCCGATCACGCTCGCGGACATGATGAAACCTAACCCCTAGCCCCGGAACCTAACCCCTAGCCCCTTCCCCTAAAGTGGAAGGGGAACCAGAAACAAGATGAATATGATGGAACCGAAAAGCGGCAGCATCGAAGTAAACGGCGTGCGGCTTCATTGCCTCGACTGGGGCGGCGCCGGCGATCCGATCGTCCTTCTTCACGCAACCGGATTTCTCGGCCGCATCTATGCGCCGATCGCATCCGCGCTGACGCGCATTGGGCACGTCTACAGCTACGATCAGCGTGGGCATGGCGACAGCGGGCGCGCGCCCGACGGCCGCTACGACTGGCAACTCACGATGGAGGACCTGCAAGAATTCATCATCGCGATGGGCTTTCGCGGGGTGCGCGCGTTCGGGCATTCTGCGGGCGCGACTGCGATCGGGAGTCTGGCGTTCGAGCGCCCCGACCTCATCGCGCGCGCGGTGCTGGCCGAGCCGGTCATCTTCGAATCGCCGAACTCGCCGGAACTCGGATGGCGCAACCCCTTCATCGAAAGCACGCTCAAGCGCCGACGCGTGTTCGACAGCGTCGAGGCGATGTTCGCTAACTTCGACCGCAAGCCGCCATTCGACACGTGGGACAAATCGATACTGCGCGACTATTGCGAATTCGGCACGCGCATCAATGCGGACGGCAAACGCGAACTGAAGTGCAAGCCCGAAATCGAGGCGCGCCTCTACGAGACCTCGCGCGATTTCGACGGCCTGGGACGCATCGTGCGCGCGCCGGTTCCGATGCTGGTTCTATTCGGCGAGCGCAGCGATTCGCTGGGCGTGGTGCTGGCGGACACGATCGCCTCGAAGCTGGCGAATGGGCGCGTGGTGAAGGTGGCAGACACGGGGCATTTCATGCCGATGGAGAAACCGGCGGACATCGCGCAGATGGCGATCGAGTTTTTGACCTAACCCCCGACCCCTTCCCTTTAGGGAAGGGGAGCAGAAACAATACAACAACTCATGTGACGATAAAACTTGGTTGACCGCATCAAACAATGGGTCTCCTCGACGATGCCGAACAGTTGTTTTCCGCCGTGGCGATTCTTTCAATCGGAACTTCCTTTCGATTGCGGGTGAAAAGGCCCGAAGAAAAACTTAGATGGGTGCCGTCGCCGCTTATCGTCCATGTAGGAAATTTCATACTCAAAACTTCGCGCCCTAAGTTGCTCTGTTAAAAACTCGCTGTCATTTTGTTGCTTCGCTTTGAGTATTAGATCGCAGTATGCCCGTGAGTGAGGGGCGAGGGGGTGAAGAGTAAAATCATCCTCATCGAATCTTACTAGCGGCTTGACCGTTACGTTCAAATCCGGAATCACGACTAACCATTCACTTAAGAGCGCCCCCTCGTCCATGCCATTCCAGATAGATACCGAGATTCGTACTTCCACTTCGGTCGGTCGCTTTGTCCCCGGTAATTCACCCCCATGATACAGCCAAAACACACTGCCTTTAACGGCATCTATGCTCAGCGCCACGACGCTGCGGTTGTCGAGATACTCCTTTCGCCAAGCAACGTAGGCACCTGAAAGCACCGCGCCAACAATGATAAGCAGCGTCCATGCTCGCGCGACCGAGAAAAAATTTGCGACGACAAAATAAAGGATGCCCACGAAACCAGCACCCGTTATTAAAGCGTAGCCGTGGCCCGCGACTTCGCGCGCAAAAATTCCGATTTCCGAAAACGTCTCGAAGTATCGTTTGAGCGCGTCTCGCAATGCCTCTCCCTCGCCTCGGTTTAGATTTATCACATGTCAAGTTCTGCATACTCCCCTTCCCTAAAGGGAAGGGGTTAGGGGTTAGGTTTACTCGGCCAGGGTTAGGTATGACTGCTCGCGGCCGGCGCTTAGCTATCTGTCCTCACCCTGTCATCGATGCTATACTTCCTGTTTCCTCGCGGGAGGCGCGATTTCCTAATGCCTCCCCGCTCAGCCTCCCTCCCTTAACTCCCGATGCGATCGGCATGCGTGTCGGCAAGCTAGCGCCATGATTTTCGGCGCAGGGACGTATGAAGCAATCGACTGATTCCCAAACCAACCCATCTCCAAAAACTCCCACCAGCGAGCGCAAGGCCTCCGCTAATCGAGCCAATGCGAAGCGCTCCACCGGTCCCCGCACGCCCGCCGGCAAGACGCGATCGAGCCTCAATGCGCTGCGCCACGGCATCCTCGCGCGGGCCGCATTCAACGAGACGATCGAGGGCGAAGAACGGCGCGCCGAATTCGAGGAACTGGTTACGGGCCTCGCGCAGGAGTATCAGCCGCGCACCATGACCGAGTACATGACGGTGCAGCAGCTGGCAGGATGCTACTGGCGGCTGGCGAAGGTGTGGCGCTTCGAGCAGGAGGCCGCGTGGCGGACCTGGCTCGCGCCCGGTATGCCGATGGATGAATTCAACCAATTTCATGCGGACGAATACAACGCCGCTATTACCATCCGGGAGATCGTCTCAGAGCAGGCGCGGAAGTTTCTGCCCGAAGCAGGCCTGGGTGAAGCGACGATTCCCAATGGCCCTTCGGCGCGCACGATTCTCCGCTACCAGGGCGCCATCAACACGATGATGACGCGATGCCTCACCATCCTCGAACGGCGGCGCAAGGAGCGGATGGCATCCGATGAGGCGTTCGAGGAGGTGGATTACATAAACGTAGCCACCAAGCATAAGCCGAAAGCGAAAGCATCCCGCGCGAAGCCGATCGCATCGCCGAAAGATGGCGATTTACATAAACGAACCCAAAAAGATGCGGTCGAGGCAACGGTTTCCTCGACCGAGGGAGCGCACGTGGAGAACACGGCCGCGAACGGCGATGGAAATGCGCCTGAAAAGGCGCCTCCGAGTCATAGAACATCGTTGTAATTCTGCTTTAGACCTCGCGCGTCGCTAAGCCTTACTCACGCCTGTTTAGATGAGCGGATTTTTCCGCAAATCGTGGGCATTTTCTTATCCACAGGGCGACTGTTGAGACATCGTTTGATTATGGTCGCCGCGTGGCTGCTGGTCGGCTTGTGCTATCGACCCCTCCCACATAGAATGATCGTGTCCATTTCGATGTTGAGGTTGGTGGGAGGCACTCGCCTTTTTCTATGGCAAACAAATCACCTTCCGATAGTTACGGTGCGGATTCCATCAAGGTTCTCGAAGGTCTCGAAGCAGTCCGCAAGCGTCCCGGCATGTACATCGGCGACACCGCGGAGCGCGGGCTGCATCACCTTGTCACCGAGATCGTCGACAACTCCGTCGACGAGGCGCTCGCGGGTCATTGCACCGAGATCAATGTTGTTATTCTGAGCGACGATCGCATTTCGGTCGAGGATAACGGGCGCGGCATCCCCGTCGATATGCATCCGACCGAGAAGCGCTCGGCGCTCGAAGTCGTGCATACTGTGCTGCATGCGGGCGGCAAGTTTGAAAAAAATGCCTACAAAGTGTCGGGCGGACTTCATGGCGTGGGCGCCTCGGTCGTCAACGCATTGAGCGAGGAGTTCGAGGTCGAGGTCCGCAAGAACGGCAAGATCTATTTTCAGCGCTACGAGCGCGGCACTCCAAAAACCAAAGTCGAAGAACGCGGCACGACCAAGTCGACCGGCACCAAGACCACCTTCACGCCCGATGACAAAATTTTTCCCGAGGTGAAGTTCAAGTACGAGATCATCGTGCGCTACCTGCGCGAGATGGCGTATCTGAATGCGGGCCTGAAGGTCACTATCAGCGACGAGCGCGACGGCAAGAAAGAAGAGTTTCACTACGAAGGCGGCATCGCGGAGTTTGTCGAGTCGCTATCCGAAGGCAACCAGGCGATTGGCGACGTCATCTTCTTCAAGGGCAATCGCGACGGCACCGATGTCGAGGTCGCGCTGCAATGGACCGACGCCGTTCACGAAACGATTTTCACCTACGCCAACAATATCCATACGGTCGAAGGCGGAACGCATCTGTCGGGCCTGAAGTCCGCGCTGACGCGCACGCTCAATAACTACGGCACCAAGAACAACCTCTTCAAAAATAAAGATATGCGGCTGGAGGGCGACGACACGCGCGAAGGTCTCACCGCCGTCGTCAGCGTGAAAATCGGCGAGCCGCAGTTCGAGGGTCAGACCAAGACCAAGCTCGGCAATTCCGAGGTCGAGGGGCTCGTCGCCGGCCTCGTCAATGAGAAGCTGAGCGAGTACTTCGAGCATAATCCGGGCCCCGCGAAGAAGATCGTCGGACGCACCATCGAAGCGGCGACGGCGCGCGAGGCCGCTCGTAGAGCCAAGGAGCTGGTGCGACGCAAGGGCGCGCTCGAATCTGGTGGACTGCCGGGCAAGCTCGCGGACTGCCAGGAAAAGGATCCCGCGCTGAGCGAGCTGTTCATCGTCGAAGGAAACTCCGCAGGCGGCACCGCGAAGGAGGGCCGCGATCGCAGGGTGCAGGCGATCCTGCCGTTGCGCGGCAAGGTGCTCAACGTCGAGCGCGCGCGCATCGACAAGGTGCTCGGCTCGGAGCAGTTGCGCACGCTGATCATGGCGCTCGGGATGGGCATCGGCAAAGAGAAGGACCTCGAGAAGCTGCGCTATCACAAAATCATCATCATGACCGACGCCAACGTCGACGGCTCCCACATCCGCACGCTGCTGCTGACGTTCTTCTATCGGCAGTTCCTCGAAATCATCGAGAACGGATACCTCTACATCGCGCAGCCGCCGCTGTTCCGCGTCAAGAAGGGCAAGCAGGAGCGCTACGTCAAGGACGAAGGCGCGCTGGAGGATTATCTTACGGACCTCGGCGCCGAGGCGGTCTCGCTCGAAGCCGGCAAGGGCAAGGACGCGAAAGAGGTGAAAGGCGCGCCGCTGAAGGCATTGGTGCGCAAGGCGCTGTTTTACGATCGGATGTACTGGCAGCTCGAGCGCCGCTCCAAGGAACGCGAGATCGTCGCGGCGGTAGCGAAACTCGCCGCCGAGAAGGAAATAAGCGACGACAGTTTCGAATCGGAAAAAGCGGCGAAGGCGATGGCGGCCGCGATCATCAAGACGATCGGCAAGGACAACCTCGTCGCCGATGTGCAGCCCGATGGCGAGACGCATTTCAAGGCGGTCTTCTCGCATCGGCAGAACGGCGCGAAGGCACCGACCATCGTCGACATTTCGCTGCTGCGATGCGGTGAGTTGCGCGAGATTCGCCGCCTGATGCCGGACATCGAGGCGGTCAAGGGGCCGCTGATGGTGAAGCAGGGCGACGAGACGCGCACCCTCGAGTCGCTGGTCGCAGTAGCCAAGGCGGTGATGGACGCAGGCGAGAAAGGCATCGAGACCAATCGCTACAAGGGTTTGGGCGAGATGAATCCGAGTCAGCTCTGGGACACCACGATGAATCCGGAATCGCGTTCGCTGTTGAAGGTGCAAATTGGATCGGTGGAGGAGGCGGAAGAGATGTTCAGCAAGCTGATGGGCGATTTGGTCGAGCCGCGCCGCAAGTTCATCGAGGATAACGCGCTCAACGTCAAGAATCTGGATATCTAGTTCCTAACTCCTCTCCCGAAGGGAGAGGTCGGCGAGCGAAGCGAGCCGGGTGAGGGCCATTTAGAAAATAAGATTCCTCATCGCGAGCATCACGACAGATCGCGACTCAGCACGCGTTTGAAAAAAAGGTTCTTCGCGAATTCAATGACACTCGATCGGATCAGGAATCATATTTTTAATAAGGACCCTCACTCGGGGCTTCGGCCCGATCTATCCCTACGGGAGGGAAGATAGGAATGGCGCGCTCCACCACAGATCGCGACGCAGCACGAGAGCTTCGGCGTGATCAGACCGATGCCGAAGGGAAATTGTGGAACGTTCTGCGCAACCGGCAGGTATTGAATCTGAAGTTCCGTCGTCAGCATCCGATCGGAAATTACATCGCGGATTTTTGCTGCATCGAGAAAGGATTGATCATCGAACTCGACGGCTCACAACACTTGGAACGAGTGAAGCAGGATGCGGAACGCACGAAGTGGCTGAACGAGCACGGATTCGAGGTTTTGCGCTTTCCAAACGAGGATGTCCTCCTCGGAATCGAGGGCGTCATCGAAAAGATCAAGAATCATATTTTTAATAAGGGCCCTCACCCGGCCCTGCGGGCCGACCTCTCCCTACGGGAGAGGAATTAGGAACTCGGATGCCAGAATCTAACGGAAGCACTCCCCATAACGAACCCGCGCTGCTGAACATCGAGACGGACATGCGCCAGTCCTACCTGGACTACGCGATGTCGGTGAATATCGGTCGCGCGCTCCCCGATATCCGCGACGGCCTCAAGCCCGTCCATAAGCGCATCCTGTATGCGATGTTCCGCGAGGGGCTGCTCGCCAACCGCAAGCATTCCAAATGCGCCGGCGTCGTCGGTGAGGTGCTCAAGAAGTTTCATCCGCATGGCGACATGGCGGTCTACGATTCTCTTGTGCGCATGGCGCAGCCGTTCGCGCTCCGCTATCCGCTCATCGACGGGCAGGGCAACTTCGGCTCCATCGACGGCGACCCGCCCGCGGCCTATCGCTACACCGAGGCGCGCCTGACGAGAATCGCCGAGCGGATGCTGCTCGATATCGATAAGGACACGATCGATTTCAAGCCCAACTACGACGGCTCCGATGAAGAGCCGGAATTTCTTCCGAGTCAGATTCCGAATCTGCTGATCAACGGCTCCGACGGGATCGCGGTCGGGATGGCGACCAACATTCCGCCGCACAATCTGACCGAGGTATGCGACGCGCTGCTCGCGATGATCAAGAACCCGAATTTGTCGATGGAAAAAATCCTCGACATCATTCCCGGGCCTGATTTTCCGACCGGCGGGCAACTCCTCGGCAGGAAAGCGATTCGCGACGTCTATATGGCCGGCCGCGGCATCCTCACCATGCGCGCGCTCGCTCGCATCGAGACCGACAAGCGCAGCGGACGCGCGTCGATCATCGTGAGCGAGATTCCATACCAGGTCATCAAGAAAAACGTCATCGAGCGCATCGCCGAGCTGGTCAACGACAAGCGCATCGACGGCATCAGCGATTTGCGCGACGAGTCGGATCGCGACGGCATGCGCATCGTGGTCGAGCTCAAGCGAGACGCCGAGCCGAAGATCGTGCTCAACCAGCTCTACAAGCACACGCAGCTGCAGGAGAGCTACGGGCTCATCATGCTCTCGATTCATGAGGGCCGCCCGCGCGAGCTGACACTGCGCGACATGCTTGCCGAGTTCCTCAACCATCGCCGCCGCGTCATCACGCGGCGCACGCAGTTCGAGCTGCGCCAGGCCGAAGCGCGCATCCATATTTTGGAAGGCTTGCTGGTCGCGCTGCGCAACCTCGACGCCGTTATCAAGTTGATTCGCGCCTCCAAGGATGCGGAGACGGCGCGCACCAGCCTGATGACGCAATTCAAGCTCACGCAGATCCAGGCGCAGGCGATCCTCGACATGACGCTGCGCCGCTTGACGGGACTGGAGCGCGACAAGATCGAGGCCGAGCACAAGGAGACCCTCGAGACTATCAAGGGCCTCAAGGAAATCCTCGCCGACGAGAAGAAGCTGCTGAAGATCATTTCGGACGATCTCGAAGACATTAAAAAAGAATTCGGCGATCCGCGCCGCACCCAGATCGTCGAGGCCGAGGGCGAATTCTCCATCGAGGATCTCATCGTCGAGGAAGACATGCTGGTGACCGTCACCCACGGCGGTTACATCAAGCGCACCCCGCTCTCGCTCTATCGCACGCAGCGGCGCGGCGGACGCGGCAAGGTCGGCGCGGGCACCGGCGACGAGGATTTCGTCGAGCGGCTCGAGCGCGTCTCGACGCATGACCGGCTTTTGTTTTTCACCAACAAGGGCCGCGTCTATCAGCTCAAGGCGTACGAGATGCCGGAGGGCGGGCGCGCCTCGAGGGGGCGCTCGATTGTCAACCTGCTGAGCCTCAGCGATGGCGAGGCGTTGTCGGCCTTCATTCCGGTGCCGCGCGAGACGGCCAACAAGTTCGTGTTCTTCTCGACCAAGAACGGCCGCGTGAAAAAGACCTCGCTCGATCAGTTCGCCAATGTACGCGCGACCGGCATCATCGCGATCGCGATCGAGGAAAACGATCAGGTGGTCGACGTGCGCGTCACCGACGGCAATCAGCAGATCGTGCTCTCGACGCGCGAGGGGCAGGCGATTCGCTTCGCCGAGGAAGAAGTTCGTCCGATGGGGCGTGACACCGCGGGCGTCGCGGGGATGGAGCTGGAAACCTCGACCATCAAGGAAGGCAAAACCGTCACGCTGGTCAGCGACGAGGTGGTCTCGATATCCACCGTGCGCGACGACGAAACGCTTCTGACGGTATCCGAGCTGGGCTTCGGCAAGCGCACCGAGGCCTCGGAGTATCGCCTCACGCATCGCGGCGGCAAGGGCGTCATCACGATGAATGTGACCGAGAAAACCGGCAAGGTGGTGGGCGTACGCCAGGTCGGCACCGACGATCAGGTGGTGCTCATCACCGACCACGGCAAGATCATCCGATTGGGCGTGAAGACGGTGCGGCTTACCGGCCGCAACGCGCAAGGGGTGCATCTGGTGAAGGTCGACGATGGCGAACGCGTCCGCGCGGTAGTTCCGTTGGCGGAGAAAGAGGAAGACGACGACACCCCATCGAATGGGAACGGCGGAAGCGAGGAGGAATGAGGTTTCGGAAATCCTAACCCTCCTAACCCTCACCCGATGGGTGAGGTTGCCCGCGAGGCTTTACGAGCGGGCTGGAGCGGGACCTTACTCAGCGCGTCCTCGCGCGATTATGGAATTCTGCTGCTGAGAAGGACTTTGGAACAGACACCAACCTCAAGACGCTGACACAGATTTCCGTAATCGCGCGAGGACGCGCTGGATAAGGTCCCACTCCAGGTCGCTCGCAAAGCCTCGCGACCAACCTCGCCCATCGGGCGAGGATTAAGAAGGAAGAAATCTGCCTCCGTCAAAATGGCTACAGACTCGCCATTTTGTTTATGCCATGATGACCCGAGGTGGAGAGCCATCTCTCCATAAAAAAAGCGGCGCGGGAAACAAATTCCGCGCCGCCTCTCCGGAGGAAGGATCACACCGTAATCTTGTTGCCGTTGAACATCGTGAAGGTGAAACCCGTATAGTTCTCGTTGTACAGATGGGCCTGGTCGCGCAACAAATTGATCGCGACCGCCTCGCCCAGAAGCATGCCCTGCTCGATATCCTCGCGCCAGTGGATGCCCGAAAAAACCCGCCCGAAGCCCACATTCGAGGCGAGCTTGTTGATCTCGGCCCCGATCGTGATCTGACCCGCGTCCGAACCGGTGTACGCAGTCGTACCGGTGCCGGCATCAGTGGTGGTGAGCGGATTGGGAATCACCAGGCTCTCGTTGAAGAACCATTTGAGGACCGTCGCCGCCGCGCCCGCTGCGGTCGCATGCCCCGAAGGATACGACGGATGCAGCGGACATCCTTCCGGATACGACAGCGGGATGAAGTAGTTGCCGTTGCGGTTGAAGACCGTCGCGGCCGCCTGCGAGTTCAACACGCTGCTGTCGATGGGATAATTCTGGTTCGCGGTGATTTTATAGTTCACCAGTCCCGCGAACTCCTCGGGCCGCGCCACTCGCTGCACGAACCACTTCTGGTACCATGCGTTTTTGATCGCGCGCACGATAACCTCAGCGACCATCGACTCGACCATCGGCAGACCGAAGGTGATGAAGCCGGTTTCCGACGCCATTCCAATGTAGGGATTTCCCGAATTCAGGACCGGCTGGCTGAACTGCGGCGACATCTTAAGCAGTACCAGTGCGGCGTTGAGATATTCCTGGAAGAGCACGTCGTTATGAACGTACTCGGCGAGGTCGCGCCCGGTGCCGAGATATCTCAGACTCGAGGCTGCCGGCGCGGCCGGAAATGGTCCCTGTCCGTTCTGGATCGCGAGCCACGAAGCAGCGCTGATCCCGTAATCGCCCGGCATCACACTGGAGTAACCCTGGAACGGGATCGCACCGATGCTGAACGGCTGCAGAAAAAATTGCGACACGTAAGGCCCGATCACATCGCCGGCGGTGAAGCCGCGGAAAATGTTTTGCGGCGTGACGTTGCCGTTGCCGTCGCGCGGTTGCGTATAGGCCGGCAAGCTCGTCAGCTCCGCCGCCGCCGCCGCGATGGTCGAGTTCGAGCTCCATTGCGCAAACGGCACATCGCGCACCAGCGCCATCCAGTAAGTCTCGACCATCTGCGCCGCATAGCTCGGAGAGCTCAGCGTGTCGAATGGCGGCATCGAGTGCTGCGTCGGATCGCAAGTCTCGAGGTCGAAAGCGAGGCCCGCCTGAGGATCGACCAGCGGCGTGTTGCCGCCCATCGCAAGATTGTCGAAATCCGCGCGCTGGCCGGTCGCGATCGCCTGAAGGTACGCGGCATAGGGCGCGGGCTCGACCACCCCATACTGATCGTGCGCGAAGCCCTTGGTGAAGTTGGCGATGCCGTTGGGATACAGCTTTTCGTCGCCGTTGTTGGTCTGCGGCGGTGTTTTGAGCCTGCGATCGCCGGCGGCAGCTTGCAACCGCTTCAGGTAGGCCTGGTTGCGCCGCGCATTGATGTTGAGTCGCGGCTGCTTCAGATCGGAAATGACATCGGGCATCGCGGCGGCCGCAATCGGTGCGGCGCCAACCACCGTCGCCGCAGCGCCAATACCCTTCAGAAATGCGCGCCGACTATGGATTCGATGAGCGACGCTCGGCAACTTTCCGGCGTCGGACTTGGACGACGCGGCCCCGTCGTCAGAATTGTTTGCCATCGTGATAACTCTCTCCTAATGATTTTCAGCGATCCGCAAACCTTAGTTTCAACATGATATTAGCTGCTTAGCATAAATGCTACAAGTTATTAGACGCAATTTCATCGATAAATTTGCTGGACTGACCGCTATAGAACGATTGAGAGTAGGATAACTCCCCAAAGCTCGCCTAGGACGCGGTCGATCCTGCGACTTAGGCAAACCTGCCCTGTTGCACGTTTGCATCATCTTATGGACGTAGATCGGTGAAGAAAAGTACAAATCTATCGAGGCTCGCCTGCTCCCAGCCCCATCGATTCGTAGGCTTTGTCGGCGGCCGACAGCGCGCGGCCGCGCGCGATTTCCATTCCCATCGAGCCGAGGATCCCCTCGAGCGCATTGAGTACCAGCATCACGTTCTCGCGCCGCGACCCTTCGCCCATCAGACCGATGCGCCAGACCTTGCCCTTAAACGGACCGAGCCCGGCGCCGATCTCGATGTTGAAAAGTTGCAGCAGCCGCTCGCGCACCCTCGCGTCCGTGATGCCGTCGGGAATCGTGATCGCGGTGAGCTGCGGCAAGCGATGGCCCTCCTGCGCTGCGAGCCCGATCCCCATCGCCTTGAGGCCGGCGACCAGCGCGCCCGCATTGGCGACGTGACGCTTGAAGCGCTCCTCGAGACCTTCCTCGACCACGATGCGCAGCGCTTCGTAGATCGCGTAGTTCATCGTGATCGGCGCCGTGTGATGATACAGGCGATCGGGTCCCCAGTACTGCTCGATGAGGCCGACATCGAGATACCACGAACGGCACTTGGTCTTGCGTCGATGTACCGCCTCCATCGCGCGCGCGCTGAATGTCACCGGTGCGAGTCCGGGCGGCGCGCCGATGCCCTTCTGCGTGCACGAGTAACACGCGTCGATCCCCCAGTCGTCGATCTCGAGCGGCACGCATCCGAGCGAGGTGACCGCATCCACGACCAGCAGCGCATCGCTACGCCGCGTCATCTTCGAAATCTCTTCGAGCGGCTGATGGATGCCGGTCGAAGTCTCCGCGTGAACGATCGCGACCAGCTTCGGCTTCTCGATTTTCGCCAGCGCCGCCGCGACCTGGTCGGGCTCGACGATCCGTCCCCATGGCGCTTCGACCTTATGCACCTTCGCGCCGAGGCGATCCGCGATCTCGGCGAGGCGAACACCGAATGCGCCATTGACGCCGACCACGACCTCATCGCCCGCCTCGATCAGGTTCGCCATCACGCATTCCATCCCGGCCGAGCCGGTGCCGGAAACCGGAAACGTGATTTCGTTCGAGGTGCGGAACACCAGCCGCAGCAGCTTTTTGATGTCCTCCATGATGCCGACGAAATCGGGATCGAGATGGCCGACCACCGGCGAGAGCATCGCCTTCATCACGCGCGGATGCACATTGGAGGGGCCGGGGCCGAGCAGCACGCGCGCCGGCGGCCGCAGTTCGGGAAACGAGCTTGCCGAAATTGCCAAAGTTCAATCCTCTTCCGATCAGGAAATCGAGGCATTCATATTAGCCAGCATCGCGGCCGCATTAAAAACGCCGATCGAAGCCGCCCGACGCGTTACCTAAGCGAATCGGTGAACATGCTAGAGTCGGGGCGTGGAAATGAACGGAACATCGCGCGCCACGATCGATGCGAGCCTCGCGCCGGAGCTGCGCGCGATCGTCGGCGCCGATGGGATCGTATCGCGCGCCGGCGAGCTCAAGGTCTACGAATGCGACGGATGGACCATCGAGAAGAGCGCGCCCGAGTTGCTGGTGATGCCCCATTCGACCGCTGAAGTCAGCGCCGTGCTGCGCGCGCTGCATCGCCGCGCCATCGCGTTCGTGCCGCGCGGCGCAGGAACCGGACTCTCGGGCGGCGCGCTGCCGCTCGCCCCGGTGATGATCTGCACCTCCAAGATGAATCGCATACTGACTATTGATCTGACTAATCGCCGCGTCGAAGTGCAGAGCGGAGTAGTCAATCTGCATGTGACTAATGCAGTAAAGTCGAATAGCTATTTCTATGCGCCCGATCCGTCCTCGCAGATGGCCTGCACGATCGGCGGCAACATCGCGGAAAATTCCGGCGGTCCGCACACGCTCAAATACGGCGTCACCACCAATCACGTGCTAGGCATCGAAGTGGTGCTTCCTGATGGCGAAGTGGTCGCGCTCGGCGGCCCGGTCGACGATCGATGCGGCTACGATCTGGTCGGCGCGATCGTCGGCTCGGAAGGAACCTGCGGCATCGTCACCGCGGCGACGCTGCGGTTGATGCGCGAGCCGGAAGGGCATCGCACGATTCTCGCGACGTTTGCCGCCGTCGAAAATGCGACCGCCGCGGTTTCGAAGATCATCGCGTCCGGAATGATCCCCGGCGCCATCGAAATGATGGATCGCCTCATCCTCAAAGCCGTCGAAGCGGCGTTCCACGTCGGATTTTCGCCCGATGCCGGCGCTGTACTGATTGTAGAGATCGATGGCCTCGAAGTCGGCCTCGATGAGCGCGCCGCCGCGGCGATCGAATCTGATGCGCACTTGCGGCGTGACCGAGGCGAAGCTCGCGCGCGATGAGGCCGAGCGCGCGCTTTTGTGGAAAGCGCGCAAACGGGCTTTCGGAGCCGTCGGCAGGCTCGCGCCCAATTATGCGACCCAGGATGGCGTGGTGCCGCGCACTCGTCTTCCGGACATTCTGCGCGTCATCCATGCGGTCAGCGAGCGCCACGGCCTCGCGATCGGAAACGTCTTTCACGCCGGCGACGGCAATATCCATCCGATCGTGCTGTATGATGAGCGCGAGCCGGACCAGGTGCGGCGTGCGATCGAAGCGGGTCGCGAAATCCTCACCGCATGCATCGAAATGGGCGGCAGTCTCACCGGCGAGCATGGCATCGGGGTCGAAAAGATGGGCGAGATGCCGCTGCTGTTCTCGCCCGACGATTTGATCGCGATGACGGAGCTGCGCCGCGTGTTCGATCCCGATGAGCGATGCAATCCATACAAAGTGATTCCCACTCCGGGCGCGTGTGTCGAAGTCGCCGCGCCGCGCAGGCAAGTTCCGCTGTGAGCATCGGCACCGAGAGCGCGAGCGCGCCCGAATGAAATCGGAACGCGCGGCGTTCGAAACGATCGTCGAGCCGCATAGCGTCGAGGAGATCGCTGCCATCGTTCGCAAGATGCGAAGCGGACCGCATCACGCCTCGCACCGATTGGCGCCGCGCGCACGCTCGCCCAAATTCGGCGCGCACCGGTGCAGATCGGAATCTCGCTGCGGCATATGGCGCGCATCGTCGCGTACGAGCCCGACGACATGACGGTCGTCACCGAGGCCGGCATCGACGCTCGGCGATCTGAACGCGACGCTCGGCGACGCGCGGGCAGCGCCTGCCGGTCGATCCTCGCGACCCGGATGCGACCACGATCGGCTCGCTCATCGCGGCGGCGCACGCGGGACCGCTGCGCCTTTCGGAAGGAACCGTGCGCGACTTGCTGATCGGCATACAATTTGTAGGCCACGGCGGCCGCATCGTGCGCGCCGGCGGCCGCGTCGTGAAGAACGTCGCCGGCTACGATCTCATGAAGGTGATGACGGGTTCGTTCGGAACCCTCGGCATCGTGACCGAAGCGACGTTCAAGGTTCGCCCGATTCCGGAAAACTACACGCTCGCGGTCGCGCGCTTCGATGCTCACGATGCCGCATTCGCCGCTGCCTCGATCGCTTCATGATCGCGTTCCGCTGATTCATCTCGAGGTGACCAGTCCCCACGCCGGCGCCGCGCTCGGGCATGCCGGATCGATTCCTCGTGCTCGCGGGCTTCGCGGGAATTCCATCGGAGTTGAAGCATCAGCGCGAGATCATCGCGAAGATTTTTCCCGCGATGGAAGTGCTTGAACGACGATCGCGCGACGCGAACTCTATCACGTCGCTGCGCGATTTGGATTTTGTGCCGATGGCGATCGCGGCGCGCATGGCAGTGCTGCCCAACGAGCTCGCGCGATGCGCTCGCGAATCGTCCGCCGAGTTCATCGCGCACATCGGATCGGGAATCGCAGAACTGTTGTCGCGTCGACTCAGACGCGGGCATCGTCGCGCGATGGCGAGACCTCGCACATTCAGCGCGCGGTCATCTGCGCGTTCTGGCGGCGCCCGCATCGATTCGAGCGCAGATCGAATTCTTCGATCGCCCGAATCCCGGCGCGTTCAAACTGATGCAGCGACTCAAGAGTACCTTCGATCCGGCGGACATCTTCAATCCCGGATGCTTCGTGGAGCGCTCTGATGCCGGAGCTTGGCACCGCGCCCGCGAAGCCTGTGCGCAACGTCGTCGACTACGAGCTGCTCTTCGACTGCGTTCACTGCGGGCTCTGCCTCGAGGCGTGCCCGACCTACATCGTGACGCGCGCCGAGATGGATTCGCCGCGCGGGCGCATCTACCTGATGAAGTCGCTCGCCGAGGGCCGCCTCGAACTCGATGACGATGCGGTGCGCCATCTCGATTTGTGCCTCGGATGCCGCGGATGCGAGACCGCGTGTCCCTCGGGCGTCCATTACGGCCGGCTGATTGAGGACGCGCGCGCATATGTCGAGCATCATCACACACGCGCGCCACTCGATCGCATCCGCCGCGCGCTCATCAGCGCGCGTGTTCCCGTATCCGAATCGCCTGCGCGCGATGCTCGCGCCGCTCGCGCTCGCGGAGCGGCTTCATCTGCGCGGCGCGATCGAAGCGATCCTTCCCGAGTCCTTGCGGGAGTGGGTCGAACTGCTTCCACCGCTGGTGCAGCGCGGCCAGCGCGCGGCGCTCGCACCTGAAACTCACGTCGACGCCGATGCGCCGAGCGTCGTCGTTCATCGCGGATGCGTCGCGCAGGTGCTGGCGGACTCGGAAAATCAAAACAGCGAAAGGTTACTGCGCGCCGCGGGATATCGCGTGCTCCAGATGCGCGAGACGGTGTGCTGTGGCGCGTTGGATCTGCATGCCGGCAATGACACGCGCGCGATCGCTTTCGCGCGCGCAAATGTCCGCGCGCTCAAAGCGCTGGCGCCCGATGCGATCGTGTCGGCGGCCTCGGGATGCTCGACCGCGATCGCCGAGTACGGCGCGATTCTCAAGGGCGATGACGACGCGCGCGAGATCCAATCCAAAGTGCGCGACCTCAGTTCGCTGCTCCGCGAGCGGATGCCGAAGTGGCGCAAGCTCGAATGCACCGTCACCTATCACGATGCGTGTCATCTGGTGCACGGTCTCGGCGTGCGCGACAACCCGCGCAAGCTGCTGCGATCGATTCCAGGCGTGCGCCTGGTCGAACTCGCGGAATCGGATCTCTGCTGCGGCTCGGCGGGAAGCTACAATCTGACCGAGCCGGAAATGGCGCGCGCGCTGGCGCAGGCGCAAGGCCGACAACATCGTCGCGACCGGCGCCGATTACGTGGTGCTGTCGAATCCGGGATGCGAGTTTCAGATTGCCGCCGAACTGCGGCGCCGGCGCTCGCCGATCCGAGTGATCCATCTGGCGGATTTTCTCGCCTCGCGCTGCCGGATGATTACTGAGATGAATGAACTGATACGTAGATCAAATTCTACTTCGCGTATACCAGCCCATTCACATACCTGGCGTGGGTGCCCGGCGCGCGATCTCGAGCACACCCATCGCGTGAAGGTGCGCTTCATTCCGTATGGCGTGAACATCCGCAAGACCTATGGCAACCTCGACGATCCGACGGTCGAGCGGCGCAAGGTCCGCTACCTCTATCTCGACGCGCGGCGCATCGCGAAGGAGCGCGGCCTCATCATCTATCCGCCGAAGAAGATTTTTTCCTGTCGTCTCGCGTTCTATGGCGGACAGTTCGCGGCGAAGCACGATCGCTTTCTCCCATACTCCGATCGCGTGTTCGAGCGCTTCTGGAAACACGAACTCGACGTCGAAAAACCCGACGCGATCGACGCGTGTCCTACAGCGAAGTCGGCCTCGACGCTGATCGGAGTTCCATCTCTACGTTGAAACCGATGCGCGCGCGGAGTTGGATCGATGCTTCGAGGAAGCGGCGGGCGATCAGATCTTCGGCGTTCCGACTTTCGTCGTCGAGGGCGAGCCGTTCTGGGGCGAGGATCGCATCGACTGGCTGATCAAAAAGCTCGACGCGCTAGGCCTTCGCCGCTGAGCCGGGCCGCTCGGTGATCGCGAGGTGGCGCGGCTGCGATTTTACTCGCGCAAGCCATCGCGCGAATCGCAGGATACTTGCCGAGATCGAATCCGCCTTCATCGGCGACGTGCGTGTATGCGTACAGCGCGATGTCGGCGATCGAGTAGCTATTGCCGACGAACCATTCGCGCGAGGCGAGATGCTTCTCCATCACGTCGAGCGCGTCATAGCCGCGGCGGATCATCATGTCGAGCATCGCGCGGCGAGGATCCGTGAACCTCGGGCGCGACATGCACGAGGTATCGCACGCTCGCGATGTAGGGTTCGTGACTGTACTGTTCGAAGAATAGCCACTGGAGGATCTGCGCGCGCTCAAATCTATCATTGTGAACTGAACTGAGTATTCTCGGCGAAGTAGCTAATGATGGCATTCGACTCGAATAGTAATTTGCCGTCGTCGAACTCGATCGCGGGAATTCTTCCGTTGGGAAACTTCGCGAGGAACTCGGGCGTGCGCGTCTCGCCCTTGATGATGTCGCGCTCGATCAGCTCGAATGGAGTCGCAAGCTGCGTCAGCAACAGCCGAACTTTGTAGCCGTTGCCCGAGGGCAGATAGTCATAGAGCCGCAGCACGTTCGACTTAGAGTTCGGGGCTCGCGGGCAGGAACGACTCGCCCATCAGGTATGCGTCGACGGCGCGCGCGCATTCGCGGCCTTCCCAAATCGCCCACACCACCAGCGATTGTCCGCGCCGCGTGTCGCCCGCCGCGAAGACTCCCGGCACGCTCGACTGGTAGTTATCGCACAGCACGTTGCTGCGCGGATCGAGCTTGAGCCCGAGCTGCGAAATGATTCCGTCCGGCTCGGGGCCGAGAAATCCCAGCGCCAGCAGCACGAGGTCGCAATCGAGCTCGAAGTCGCTGCCGGGGATTTCCTCCATCGCCATCCGGCCGTCGCTGGTGCGTTCTGCCAATTCAGCCGGATGCCGTGCAGCTTGGTGACATGGCCGTTGCTCGCCGGAAAACTTTTTGGTGTTGATGCTCCAGTCGCGATTGACGCCCTCCTCGTGCGAGGTCGAGGTGCGCAGGATCATCGGCCAGTCGGGCCACGGCATGTCCATCGTGCGGCTGCTCCGGCGGCATCGGCAGCAACTCGTACTGATGAACGCTGAGCGCGCCCTGACGATTTGAAGTGCCGAGGCAATCGGAGCCGGTGTCGCCGCCGCCGAGGATCACCACGCGCTTGTCCTTTCGCGCTGATGAAAACGTCATCGGGAATGATGTCGCCCTGATTGCGCTTGTTCTGCTGCGGCAGGAAATCCATCGCGAAGTGGATGCCGTTCAGCTCGCGCCCGGGAATCGGCAGGTCGCGCGGCTTGGTCGCGCCCATCGTGAGCGCGATCGCATCATACTTCGCGCGCATCTCCTCGGCGGTGATGTCGAAGCCGACGCGGCAACTCGTCACGAACTCGACGCCCTCGGCCTTCATCTGCTCGACGCGCCGATGGACCAGATGCTTCTCCATCTTGAAATCGGGGATGCCGTACATCAGCAGGCCGCCGACGCGATCCGATCGCTCATACAGCGTGACCGCGTGACCGGCGCGCGCGAGTTGCTGCGCGCATGCGAGGCCCGCGGGACCCGAGCCGACCACCGCGACGCGCTTGCCGGTCGCGCGCGGCGCGGGCTGCGGCGCTACCCATCCTTCGGCCCACGCGTGATCGATGATGTTCTTCTCGATCAGCTTGATGGTCACCGGATCGTTGTTGATGTTCAGCACGCATGCTTCTTCGCACGGCGCCGGACATACGCGGCCGGTGAACTCGGGAAAATTGTTGGTCGAATGCAGGCGCTCGATCGCTTCCTTCCAGCGCCCGCGATAAATCAGATCGTTCCAATCGGGAATGATGTTGCCGAGCGGGCAACCCTTGTGGCAGAAGGGGATTCCGCAATCCATGCAGCGCGCACCCTGCGCGCGCAGCTTGTCCTCGGGCATCTTGAGGTCGTATTCGCGCCAGTCGCGCAGGCGCTCGACGACGGGACGCCGCGAGGGCGTCTCGCGTTTGATCTCCATGAAGCCCGTTATCTTTCCCATCGACCCTCGCCCATCGAAACCCGATTCTCTCCATTCCTGAAATCTGTCGATAGCCCTCCACTTACCGCCTACACCGCCGCCAGTTTCGCCATCTCGTTGTTCGCGCCGAGATGCTGCCGCTCGAGCACCATCCGATATTCGGTCGGAAGCACCTTGACGAATTTGCTGACGTGCTCGTCCCATCGATCGAGCATCCGGCGCGCGACCGCGCTCTGCGTGTATTGATGATGCCGCACGATGAGCGCGTGGAGCTGATGGATCTCGTCGCCATGCGTAATCGGTCCGAGCCTCGACCATGCCCATGTTGCACTTCGACGCGAAGTTCCTTCCTCATCGAAGACATACGCGACGCCGCCACTCATGCCCGCCGCGAAGTTGCGTCCGGTCTTGCCGAGCACGACCACCAGCCCGCGCGTCATGTATTCGCAGCCGTGATCGCCGAGGCCCTCGACCACCGCAGTCGCGCCGCTGTTGCGGACCGCGAATCGCTCGCCCGCGACGCCGCGGAAAAACGCCTCGCCGCCGGTCGCGCCGTACAGCGCGACGTTTCCGATCACGATGTTCTCTTCGGCCTTGAAGGTCGCCTCGCGCGGAGGTCGCACCGCCATAAAGCCGCCCGACAAGCCCTTGCCGCAGTAATCGTTCGCGTCGCCTTCGAGATAGAGCGCGACGCCCGGCGCGAGCCACGAGCCGAAGCTCTGACCCGCCGAGCCTCTGAAGTGACATTGAATCGTGTACGGCGGCAGGCCGTCCGCGCCGTGACGCCGCGAGACTTCCGCCGACAGCATCGTGCCGACGGTGCGATTGGAGTTGCGAATCGGCAGATGGATCTCGACCGGCTTCTTATGCTCTCAGCGCGTCCTTCGCGAGATCGATCAGTTGCACGTCGAGCGCGGCTTCGAGTCCGTGATCCTGCTTCTGGATATTGTGCAGCGCGACGTCGGGGCCGACGCTCGGCTTGTAGAGGATCGCGCTCAAGTCGACGTTGCTCGCCTTCCAATGTTTGATCGCCTCGTTGGTGTCGAGGCATTCGACGTGGCCGACCATCTCGTCGACGGTGCGGAAACCCAACTGCGCCATGTATTCGCGCAACTCGCTCGCGATGAACATCATGAAGTTCACCACGTGCTCGGGCTTGCCCTCGAACTTCTCGCGCAGCTTGGGATCCTGCGTCGCGATGCCGACCGGGCAGGTGTTGAGGTGGCAGACGCGCATCATGATGCATCCGGAGGCGACCAGCGCGGCGCTCGCGAAACCGAATTCCTCGGCGCCGAGCAGGCATGCGACCGCGACGTCGCGGCCGGTCTTGAGCTGGCCGTCGGCCTCGACGCGGATGCGGCCGCGCAGATCGTTCATCACGAGGATCTGCTGCGTCTCCGCGAGGCCGAGTTCCCACGGCACGCCGGCATGCTTGATCGATTGCAGCGGCGAGGCGCCGGTGCCGCCGTCGTATCCGCTGATCAGCACGACATCGGCCTTCGCCTTCGAGACTCCCGCCGCGATGGTGCCGACGCCGACCTCCGCGACGAGCTTCACGCTGACGCGCGCGCGATCGTTGGAGTTCTTCAAATCGTGGATGAGCTGCGCGAGGTCCTCGATCGAGTAGATGTCGTGATGCGGCGGCGGCGAAATCAGTCCGACGCCCGGCACCGAGTAGCGAATCTTCGCGATGAAGTCGTCGACCTTGTGACCCGGAAGCTGGCCGCCTTCGCCGGGCTTCGCGCCCTGCGCCATCTTGATTTGCAGCTCGTCCGCATTGACGAGGTAGTTGCTGGTGACGCCGAAACGCGCCGAAGCGACCTGCTTGATCGCGCTACGGCGCCAGTCGCCATTCGCATCGCGCACGAAGCGCGCCGGATCCTCGCCGCCTTCGCCGGTGTTGCTCTTGCCGCCGATGCGGTTCATCGCGATCGCGAGGTTCTCGTGCGCCTCCTTGCTGATCGATCCGAACGACATCGCGCCGGTCTTGAAGCGCTTGACGATCTCGCTCGCGGGCTCGACCTCTTCGAGCGGGACCGCAGCGCGATCTGGTTTGAACTTGAACAGTCCGCGCAAGGTCGCGAGGCGGCGCGTGTGATCGTCGACCGCGGCGGTGTACTGCTTGAACAAATTGTAGTTGCCCGAGCGCGCCGCATGCTGGAGCTTCGCGATGGTGTTCGGGTTCCACATGTGGAACTCGCCGCGCCGACGCCATTGATACTGGCCGCCCACGTCGAGCTCGCCGTCGAGGTTGGCCGCGATCTGAAACGCGTGCTGATGACGCGCGCCAGTCTCGCGCGCGATCTCCTCGAGACTGACACCGCCGATGCGCGAGGCCGTCCAGGTGAAATATTTGTCTACAACCTCGCTGCTCAGCCCGATCGCTTCGAAAATCTGCGCGCCGTGATAGCTCTGCAGCGTCGAGATGCCCATCTTCGACGCGACCTTGATCATGCTCTTGGTCACGGCTTTGACGATGTGATCGACGCCCTCTTTGGGATCGAGTTCGTGCAGGCGGCCGTCGCGAATCATCGCGGCCATCGTCGCGAACGCGAGGTACGGATTGACCGCCGCCGCGCCGTAGCCGACCAGCAGACAGAAGTGCATCACCTCGCGCGGCTCGCCCGATTCCACCACGATGCCGCATCGCGTGCGCGAGCCCTCGCGAATCAGATGATGATGCACGCCGGAGCACGCGAGCAGCGCGGGAATCGCCGCATGCGCCGCATCGACGCCGCGATCCGACAGCACGAGGATGCTGTATCCCTGCTCGATCGCTTGCGAGGCCTCGCGGCAGATTCGATCGAGCGAAGTCTTGAGTGCCGTCGCGCCGTCATTCACCGCATAGAGCGTCGAGATGGTCTTCGCGCGGAGGCCGGGTTTGTTCAGTCGGCGAATTTTTTCCAGCTCCTCATTAGTGAGGATCGGCCGCTTCACCTGGAGCTGCCGGCAATGGACCGGGCTCTCTTCGAAAAGATTTTGCTCCGCGCCGAGCGCGGTCTCCGCCGAGGTCACCATCTCCTCGCGAATCGGATCGATCGGCGGATTGGTGACTTGCGCGAAGAGTTGCTTGAAATAATTGAACAGCGGCTGCGGACGATCCGACAACACCGCGAGCGGCGTGTCGGTGCCCATCGAGCCGACCGGCTCCTGCCCGTTCACCGCCATCGGCGCGAGCAGCATCTTCAAATCTTCGACCGTGTAACCGTATGCCTGCTGGAGCTTGAGCAGCTCGTTGCCCTGATACTGATCGATCGCGGGCGCGGACGGCGGCTCTGGAAGCGCATCCAGCGACATGATGCTTTCGTCGAGCCATTGCCGATACGGCTGGCGCGCCGCGAGCGTGGTTTTGATCTCGTCATCATGAACGATGCGGCCGAGTTCCGTATCGATGAGGAACATCTTGCCGGGCTGCAGACGGCCCTTGAGCTCGACCTGCTCGGGCGGGATGTCGAGCACGCCGGTCTCCGACGCCATCACGACGAGACCATCCTTCGTGACGAGGTAGCGCGAGGGACGCAATCCATTTCGATCGAGCACCGCGCCGATGCGCACGCCGTCGGTGAACGTGATCGATGCGGGCCCGTCCCACGGCTCCATCATGCAGGAGTGGAACTCGTAGAACGCGCGCTTATCGGGACGCATCTGCGGATCGTTCTGCCACGCCTCGGGGATCATCATCATGACGGCGTGCGCGACGGAGCGGCCGGTGCGCGTCAGCAGCTCGAGGCAGTTATCGAACATCGCGGTGTCGCTGCCGGTGGGCTCGATGATCGGATGCAGCTTGTGAATGTCATCGCCGAACAGCGGCGACGCGAAGAGCTTCTCGCGCGCGTGCATCCAGTTGATGTTGCCGCGCAGCGTGTTGATTTCGCCGTTGTGCGCGATGAAACGATACGGATGCGCGCGGTCCCAGCTCGGGAAGGTGTTGGTGGAGAAGCGCTGATGCACCATCGCGAGCGCGGTGACGACTTCTGGATCGATGAGGTCGGGAAAGAACTCGGGAATCTGCGTCGAGATGAGCTGACCTTTATATACGATCGTGATGCACGAGAGGCTGCAAAAATAAAACAACTCCGGATCGAGCAGTCCGAGCGATGCGATCGCATTGTTGGTCGCGTGCTTGCGGATCACATAGAGCTTGCGCTCGAGCGAGGCTACGTCGGGCGTCGAGGCGCCGCGTCCGACGAAGACTTGCCGAAACGCCGGCATTCCACGCCGCGCGATGTCGCCGCATGCGCTGGGGACGTGCGGAATGTCGCGCCATCCGAGCAGCGTCAGACCTTCCTCGCGCACCACACGCTCGACGATCGCTTCCGCTTCCTTGCGCTTCTCATCATCGAGCGGAAGGAACAGCATCCCGACGCCATACTCACCGCGCGCGGGCAGTTCGAAGCCGAGCTTGCGCGTTTCGCGGCTTAAGAACTCATGCGGAATCTGCAGCAGCATGCCGGCGCCGTCGCCGGTGCGCGGATCGCATCCGCAGGCTCCGCGATGGGTGAGGTTGTTAAGCACCTCGATACCCTTGCGCACGATGTCGTGCGAGCGGTTGCCCTTGATGTTGACGACGAAGCCGACGCCGCAAGCGTCATGCTCGTGCGTGGGCGAGTAGAGGCCTTGTGCGGGAGGTATGCTGCTGTGTTCGTGCATGGTCACACCCTCTTGGTGTCTGCGACCACCGTTTTCACGGCGCCGTGGCGATGCCGCTTGCCGTGACCGTTGCCCCCCACTTCGGTCTCTTCGATCGCCGCGACGGAAATCGTCGCGCGCTCGGTATGGGTCGAAAGCACCACCATGGTTTCGGTTCGCGACACTCCTTCGATCGAGCGAATCGAGCTGATGAGCCGCTCCAGCGAGGCAGTGTTGTTGGTCTTGATCTTCAGCAGCAGGGTGTATTCACCGGTGACGTGATGACATTCGAGCACGTCCTCGAGCATCTCGATGGTGTGCTCGAAGGCCACCACCGCCTTCGGATGCGCGATCGAAACGCCGATGAACGCGGTGACATCCTTGCCGAGCTTGCGCGCATCGACCGACGCGTGATAGCCGGTGATGATGCCGTTGTCTTCGAGCTTCTTGACCCGATCGATGACCGACGGCGACGAGAGTCCGACCTGCTCGCCGAGCTTGACCAGCGGGACCCGTCCCTGGTCCTGAAGAAGCTCGAGGATTTGGAGGTCGATGGCGTCGAGCTCGGGAGTTTCGGCGCCTAATTTCATAAGGAGAACCTCGATGAGGTTTGGCGAAGATATTCAGAATTGAGGCGAGTGTCAATCTTTTCTTAGGCAAAAATCGCGTTGAAGGCGAATTAAGGCAAGTTTCGGCTCCGGTCAGAGGTGCTTTTGAAGGCTGAAGTTGGGAAAATCGGAGAAATGACGCATTTTCGCGTCGTTTTCGCCTCAGGAAATGGGGCGCGCGGTCGAACCCAGCTAATTCTCCAGCCTAATCAGGTGGTAGGGAATTGTGTCTTAGAGACGCGGCGACGGCCCGGAATGCCGCATACGTTTGCCCCTCGAAAGTCGCATCCCACGCACGATCGCAAGCGCTGGTTTTCACGATCACCAGGTCCTCTTTCGGATCCACGAAGATGAATTGGAAGTAGATCCCCTCCGCCGCGTAAGCGCCGTTCGGGAAACGTCCACCATTGATATCCGTAGCCGAGTTGCGAACCCTTAATGAGTTTACCGGGCTGCACCTGCGGACCATCGGGCGTGGTCGCGCGATCGACCCAATCGGCGGGAACGATCTGCTTGCCGTTCCATTTGCCGTGATTCAGGAACATGAGGCCGAAGCGTCCGAAGTCGCGCAGCGTCGCGTTGAGGCAGGTGAACGCGGTCTCCATCCCGTCGGGCCCGGGCCGATCGATATTCCAGAACGCGTCGCGCTCCATGCCCATCGGCTGCCACACCTTGTCCGAAAGATAATCGGCAGAGCGATTCGCCGGTGACGCGCCGCACCAGCCATCCGAGCGCCTGGGTATCGGAACCCTTGTAGGCAAATTTTGCGCCTGGCGGTAGGACGCGTGCGAGGCCCTTGAGGTAATCGTTGAGCGGTATGCTCTCATCGATCATGCCGCGCTCGAACATCAGGTCCATATCCGAGTAATGGCCGGGAATGTAGCGTTCGGTGAACTTCACGCCGGACGACATCTGCAGGATGGCCTTGATCGTGACGCCGTCGTAGCCGGTGCCTTTCAGCTCCTGCACGTAGTCCGTGATCGGATCATCGATGCTGCGGATTTTGCCGTCCGCCAGCGCCCATCCGACAAGCGTCGAGGTGAACGATTTTGCCACCGACATCGAGGTGAAGGTCGAGGCCTCGTCGGCGCCGAGGAAGTAACGCTCCTCGACGATCTTGCCGTCCTTGATCACCAGGAAGCCGGTCGTTTTCGTCAGCTGATGCAGTTCGTCCAGGGTGTGCGCGGCGCCCTTCCATTTGTAGGTAACTTCGTCCAATTGACGATCGGCGCGCGGCAGCTCGGAGATCGGTCCGGCGCGATAGACGATGTGATATGGAAAGATCCGATCCATGTGGCGGAACGAGCCGATCTTGTATGGAGTACGGAAGTAGTTCTCGCGCGTGCCGATCGGCGCGCTGTCACCGATTGGCGAGCCGGTATCGACCGGTGAGACGGTATCCTGCGCGCGCGCCGCCACAATGGCCAGCAGCGCGGCGAATAGCGAAGCCGTCGCGATCCTCACCGATCGCGCGGTCATAAAAGATTATCGTCGCGCAGTTGCGATCCTATTCGCCCTTGAAATTCGCCGGACGCTTTTCCACGAATGACTTCGCACCCTCGATATGATCTTTCGTCGCGAACATCAGATGCTGTCCGTGGCGCTGATAGCCGTAGAAATACGGCAGGTTGAGATTCAGCCCGACGCGCAGCGCTTCCTTCGCGAGGCGCTGGGCGAGCGGCGCCTGCTGCGCGAGCTTGGTCGCGAGCGCCATGGTGGCCTCTCCGAGTTGCGCGTGCGGCACCACGCGATTGACCATGCCGATGCGCTCGGCCTCCTTCGCATCAATGATGTCACCGGTGAGGATCAGCTCGTACGCACGCGCCAGACCAACCAGGCGCGGCAGCACCAACAGTCCGCCCGCTTCGGGAATCAGGCCGCGCCGGATGAACACCTCGCCGAAGCGCGCCTGGTCGGAGCACACGCGCATATCGCACATCAACGCGATGTCGCATCCATAGCCGACTGCGGCGCCGTTAACGGAAGCGATGGTCGGCTTCGGATAGTCGATCAGAAAATCCAGCGCAACTGGCGCGTGGGTGCGCCACTCTTCGATGTCCTTGGCGGCGTTGGGCTTCGCATCGCGGAATTCCGGATTGAGGAAAATTTCCTTCACGTCGTCGCCGGCACAAAACGCGCGGCCCGCGCCGGTGAGGACTGACCACCCGGATATCGTTGTCGCGCTCGGCATCATGGAATGCATCGGCGATTTCGCCCCAGGTCCGGATGGTCCCGGAGTTCATCGCTTGTGGACGATTGATGGTGATGGTCGCGATCGCGTTCTGCTTCTCGAAGAGAATTTCGCTGTAGGCCATGGCTTACTGCTCCCGCGCGAGTCGCGGCGACCCGGCTGTGGTTTCGATTTGTTACTTCACCTATCGCAGAGAGTGAAAAGTTACGTCAAGCGGGTCCCGCTGCCACCGTGAATGCGATCCTACTTTGCCGCCGCAGGCGAGCGGATGCTGCTTCATGAACTCCAGCATCCGCGAATTCGATGCTTTCGGCCATGCATATGATGCAGGATTCCGCGAAATGTTCCGCCGGCGCCGACGTCGCCCGCCGCCCTCGGGCTGGTGCCGCAAGTGTCGTCGCAGGAGGTAACGGGTTTGCCTTCGGGATCGAGGATCACATCGTCGAGGCTGACCCCGATTGCGCGCATCTGCCGCGCGAAATTATTCCCGTTCGGACAGATGCCACCGATGTCGCAACCGTTGCGCACGTGCATCAGCGGAATGCGCGGATTAAAGATCTGCACCTGCGCATTTGAGGTCGGCGCGCGGGTCACCGGCGCCTGCGGACATGGATCATCGAAGGCGCCGAAAGGATCGGGCGCGGAGTAGACCGCCGCCGCCGCGATCGATTGGCGGTTCAGCGCATACAGCAGCGCCATCGCTGCGCCGTTGGACCATCCGGTCAGGTAGATGCGCACCGGATCGACCTCGCCAGTCGCAGTTTCGTCCTGAATGAAATGATCGATGGTCGCCGCGTCAACGTTTTCCTTGTAGGTCGTTCCACCAACGGTCACATCGCCCGAGGGGCTCAGCTGGCGGTACCAGTTGTCCCATCCCATCGCGTTGGAATCGAGGCCGGGATAGTAGTGCGCGGTGTAGCGCCCCTCGGGCGCGAGGAGAATGAAGCCGGGCTTCTTTCCACCAAGGTCGCCTTGCCGATCTCGCCGATCAGGCCCGTCAGCTTGATCGAATCCGCCGTCGCGATCGAGCCATGCATGAACACCACCAGCGGGAGCGGATTGTCGCGGCTATGCTGCTCGGGCTCGTAGATGCAGGCATAGCGATCGCTGCCGTCAGAATCTTTCCACGGTCCCAGCACGCGGCCGCCGAAACAGATCGGATTGTGCGCTGCAAACGAGCTCGCGAACATGCCGTGATTGATCTGCGCGGGAGGATCGCCGAAGGGTGAGCATATGTCGGCGGCGAATCGCCGCAGGGCAGAGCGCATAGCTCAGGAACATCAGCGCGGCAATGATTTTGGCGTGATCGCGTAAACTTTTCACAGCGCGTCGAAGTTATTCAATTGGCCTCGATTTTCGGGAGTGAAGCGGATCCAGTTCGTAGATGTCCGAGCGCGCGTTCCTCTTCGGCGACCGCTTCGACGATCTTCGCGAAGCCGCCCTCGCCGAAGAGTTTCTCCTCCTGCTTTTCCATCTGCTCGCCGATGGCGTCGAACTCCTTCTCGCTCACCGCCTGATGGAACGCGGGAAACACGATGGTGTCTTCGCGCGCGGCGTGCGGCCGATACATCCGGATGAACTGCGTGACTGGATCGACCAGGCGAGTGTCCTTCGCATTCGAGGTCGACGACGCGAATGATTTGTCGGTGAGTTTGCGGCCGGCCTGATGCTGCTGCGAGCAGGATCGGAACGTCGCGGCGGGCCTCGCCGACGAGCGTTGTGCAGCTTCGGGAAGATGAACTTCTCCTCGTTCTTCTCGTGATAGTCCTCGATGAAGTTGCGGATGAGCTGCGCGCCGGTGAGAAACGGATTGCCGGGAAAATCCTGGTGCGCTGCGATGCTGCGCAGACCCTTCCTCATAGATCAGCAGCACGCGCCGCAGCACGCCGTGCTCGCGCATCAGATCCTCGACGGGTCCAATGTCGCCCTCGCCCTCTTCGTCCTCCGCCGCCTGCGCGGGGTTGACCGCGACCACATAGCCGCCGGCCACCGCGAGCGCGGTTTTGCCGCATGCCGCGAGAAATTTCCGTCGCTCCAGAATCATGCACGAACTCCGTCAGAGCCGGTTGGAGTTGAGACGAACGAACTGATTGCTACCGGAGCGGATGCGATCGCAGCGGCGCGAGCTACGAGTTGGTGTATGCGTCGGTGCCCATTTCGAGCGAGTCGAGCCCGCTCCATTCAACTTCCGGGATGACGCGATTTCCGATGGGTGCGTTCGATGATCATGAAGAACACGAACGCCAGTCCGAACACCACCACGATGTTGACGGTGACGCCGATCAGTTGCGCGACGAATTGTCCGGCATCTCCGTACAGGATGCCGCGCACCGGACCCGCCACCGCGTTCCAGCCGTCGCCGTAGCTGCCGTCGGCGAAGATTCCGACCGCGAGCGCGCCCCAGATCCCGCACACGCCATGGACCGCGATCGCGCCGACCGGATCGTCGATACGGAAACTGCCGCTCCAGGATCAGCACGGCGGCGACCACCAGCAATCCCGCGATGACGCCGATCATCAGCGGCGGCCGGCGGCGTGACGAACGCGCACGGCGCCGTGATCGCGACCAGGCCGCCGAGCAGTCCGTTGCAGGCCATCGCGACGTCGGGCTTGTTGAATCGAAACCACAGATAGAAGCAGCGCGGCGAGCGCGCCGCCGGCCGAGGCGATCATGGTGTTGGCCGCGATCAGCCCGATGCGCGGATCCGAGGCCGCCAGCGTCGAGCCCGCGTTGAAGCCGAACCATCCGAACGCGAGGATGAGGGTGCCGACCATCGCCATCGGAATGTTGTGGCCGGGGATCGCGGCCAGTCTGTCCGTCGCGGCGAAACTTGCCGATGCGCGGTCCGAGCACGATCGCGCCGGCCAGCGCGGTCAATCCGCCGGTCATATGCACCACCGAGGATCCGGCGAAGTCGACGTGCCCGTGTCCCAGTCCGAGGTTCACGCCGAGCTGCGAGAGCCATCCGCCGCCCCACACCCAGTTGCCATACAGAGGGATAGAGGAACATCGACATGAAGAACCCGTAGAGCGACGAAGGCGGAAAACTTCCAGCGCTCCGCCATCGCGCCGGTCGGAATGGTCGCCGCGGTATCCATGAAGACCACCGCGAACAGGAACATCGCGAGGCTCGAGGGATCGTGACCAACATTGAGCAGCGCGAACTTGCTCGCGCCGAGCAGCCCATAAGCATGTCCGCCGATGCTGATCGAAAGCTCGTGATGCTCGAGCCCGGCCGCGCCGAGCGAGGACCAGTGCGCCGACCCCGCCCATCATCAGGCCGTAGCCGGTGAGCCAGAATCCGACGATGCCGATCGGATAGATGATGAAGTTCATCGCCATCGTGTTGACCGCGTTCTTGGCGCGGGTGAAGCCGGTCTCGAGCATCGCGAAGCCGACCTGCATGAACATCACAAGGAAGCCCGCGATCAGCACCCATGCGAGGTTGAGCGACTGATCGAGCGGGAATGGCGCGCCGGCATTTTGCGCGTGTGCGAGTCGATGGAAGCAAAGCCGAGCGCATGGCAGCCGCGACGATGATCACGGAAAATGACTCTGCGGTAGCGCATCATTTCATCTCGCCTCGATAGGATGGGTGCGGCTTGCCGGCTTGCCGCGGATAGCGATTGGCGAGCCAGATCAGGAACGAGGAACGCCGCGATCAGCGATACGAAAAACGCGCCGACGGCGATCGCTCTACGGGTTCGCCGCCATTTGAGGCTGGTCGGATGCAGCGCCTGCGCGCGATGGTGGATCTCGACCTGGGACGGATCCTGCAAGTCCTTGCAGCATCTCGGCGGCGGTCCCGTAGCGATCGCGCGGGGTGCGCGCGATCGCATGCAGAATGATTTCCTCCAGATGCGGATCGAGGTCGGGACGGAAGTGCGTCGGCGGCTGCGGATCCTCGCCGGTCTTCGCCTTCATCATCGCGTAGACGTTGCTGCCCGAGTACGGCAGCTCGCCGGTTAACATTTCGTAGAGAATAGTGCCCAAGGCGTAGATGTCGGTGCGGACATCGCCGCGCCGCCCACTGACCTGCTCCGGCGCCATGTAGTCGGGCGTGCCGATGGTCGATGACAGGCCCGACCAGGTGAGGCGGCGCGCCGATTCGTCGAGCGCGATGCCGAAGTCCATTATTTTCACCACCCCGTCACTCGGTCACCAGCACGTTCTCGGGCTTGAGATCGCGATGCACCACGCTCCTCGGCAGTGCATGTAGACCAGCGCTTCGCAAAGCTGGCGCGTATAATCGAGCGCCTCGCTCGACCGACATCGGACGGAAGTCGCGCATGATCGCGCGCAGCGAGATGCCATCGACATACTCCATCGCGATATACATCCGGCTTTTCTTTTCCGGGGTGAGAACCTTGATGATGTGCGGATTGTTGAGCCGGCGGCCGACCTCCTCCTCGCGCTGAAACCGCGAGTAGAAGACCACGTCGCTTTCGAACTGGACGTAGGGAACCTTGATCGCGACGGTCTGGCCGTTGCGCGTATCGATCGCCTTGAAAATGGAGGCCATCCCGCTGCGCGCGATCACTTCGGTCAATTGGTACTGATCGAGCTTTTCGCCGACTCCGACCTCGCGCATGAGACCGCGCCACTCTCCTTCGGCGCTTGGGCGCGGACGTTAACATCCGCGCGAGGGCCCGATCAATCAGGCGTGCATCAGCCTCGCCGCGAGAGCATGCTCTTCAATCTGCCCAGCAGGCCTGAGGGCGGGCCGACGTCAGGCGTCGCAGCCAACTGCTTGAACATCGCGACGGTGAGGTTGTCGCCGGTGCCGCGATTGTTGGCATGGCTGATCAGCTTGCTGCACGCGTCCTGGGCGGAGAACTCGCGCGTCAATGCCACCATCTCCGCCGGCTCGAGAACGTTATAGAGGCCGTCGCTGCACAAAATCAGCTCATCGCCTTTGCGCAGCGGCATCGTGATGCGATCGAGAGATGCGATCAGCTCGCGGCCGAGGCTGCGCATCAACGCGGATCGCTCGGGATGATCTTTGGCGCGCTCTTCGCTCATCAGACCCATCCGCACCCGTTCGCCGACGACTGTGTGATCCTTGCTTATCTGGGTGATCTTGCCGGCGCGCAGCAGATACAGCCGGCAATCGCCGATGTGTGCGGCATTGAGGACGCCATTTTCGATCGCGACCGCGGTGAGCGTGGTTGCCATTCGACGTAACTCCGGAACCGTGAGCGCAAAGTTGTAGACCTCGATATTGGCGGTCTGCACCGCGCGATGAAGCCGCTTGCCCGCACCCCATTCGCGCGGACTCTCGCGGTAGGACTTCAGCGTGACCTCGACCGCCATCTTGCTGGCGACTTCGCCACCTTCGTATCCGCCCACGCCATCTGCGACGGCGAACAAGACCGCATCCGGCGCTTCGATGAAATGCGCGCAGAAGTCCTCATTGTTGGACCGATTGGTTCCAATATCAGACAGCGTCGCCAGTTCGAACGACTCGGGAATAGGTTCCCTCGCAGTCGCCGATTCAGTATCCGCTTTTGCCAAAGCTCCCAACCCGCCCTGCCGTGGAGAGTAGAAATGTTTCGGGGGCGATGCCGCAATTATGCGGATCGCCCCCGTGTAGTACCAGTTGATAACCCTTCCTTACACAGGCTTCGCCACGAGCAGCGAACTGCGGCCTTTCCGCTTCGAGTTACGCACGAAGTAGACGGCCCCGTACACACCGAAGACCACCGAGAGTCCTACGGCGATCAACGGCTCCTTGGGGCTGCCGATGCCCATCAGGGGTCCGATGATGTAGAAGGCGAGGCACGCAAAGTTCGCGAGCGCGCCGAAAATCGGAACCACCATGTGTTTGAGGCCCGAGAATTCGTGATGCTCTTTGAACGCGATGATACAGACTATGTTGGTAAGTCCGTACAGCAGGAAGGTGCCGAAGTTCGAGAGCAGCGTCACCAACAGCAACCCATTGGGTAGCGAGGAAAGGTACGCATTGCTGCCGATACCCATGCTGTACCAGATGCTATGCGGGAGCGTCGCGATGGTCTTGTCATCGGGCGCGGAGCCGCCGCCGAAATAGTACAGTGCTCCGTATGCTCCGATGAGTGCGGAGATAGTTGCCAGCACCCAAATCGCGCGATGCGGGGTCAGGTTTTCACCATGCAGCATTCCGAAGTGCTCGGGAACTTCCTCGTCGCGGCCCATCGCATAGGTCACGCGCGCGCCGGTGTTGATGCAGCTTAGAGTGGTGCCGATCAGCGCGAGGAATACCGTGAACGCTTCCAGCAGCATGAAGGCCTGGCCGTGTCCGCCGAGTAACGCATTGCCGAGGATGACCATCATGTCACCGATCGGCGCCGCCGAACCTTTCGCTTCAGCAAGGCTGTATGCGCTGCTGAGGAAGTAGTTCGCCGCGAAGTATTCGATCAGGTAGCAGAAGAGGCATTGAATGGTCAGCGAGAGAAGCACCGCACGCGGAATGTCCTTCTTGGGGTTCCTCGCTTCTTCACCGAGCGAGGTGACGGATTCGAATCCGACCAGCAGCAGGATCGCGACCGTCGCCTGCATCATGGTGTTACTCAAGCCATGCGGCATGATGACCGAGAGCGCGCTCGGATGCGCGGGATGATCGCCCGTCAGCGCATAATGCAGCGTGGCCGGAATCGTATTGCCATTGGGATCGAGCGCAAGGCCGGCGGAGCCGTCACCATGCGACAGACGATACGAGATGGCCAGCGCCGTGAAGAATAGGAGCGCGGCGATCTGAATCGCGTTGATCGCGACGTTGACGCTGGTTGAACCATTCACTCCCCGGAATGCGATATACGCGACCGCATACGAGAAGACGATCGCGACCAAGGCCATGAACACCGGGCCCGGCACTCCCGCGTTCATTACGCCGGGCGCCAGAGTTCCTACGATGTAACCGATCATGACGCCCATCGTCGCGACCATGACTCCGGGATACACCCAGTAGTAAAGGTGCGAGGACCATCCGATGACGAACTTGGCGACACGCGCAAACCGGTACGCTGTAGTCGTATTCAGGAAGGCCTGCTCGGCGAACAGATAGGAACTGCCCGCACCCGGATAAAGTTTCGCGAGCTCCGAATACGAGAGCGCGGTCGCATAGGCGAGGCACAGTGCGACGAAGATGCCTGCCCACATCGCGATCGCGGACGGATACGCCTGGTTCGCCTGGGTGAAGAACGTAATCCACAGGAATGCGCCCGGCGCGATCAACGCCATCGCATTCACGGTTACCCCCGTGAGCCCAAGCGTCGCTTGCATTTTTGGCGCTTCTTGCTCAGCCATTTCTCCTCCTAAGCCGTCGTTATTTTTCGGGACGAGATCTTCCCACCCGTGGACAGCTTGGTCGGGACGCTTAGCGCAAAAGGAATGCCAGCAAAATGCAACAAAATGCGTTGCGTTTTGCAGCATCGCCACTTTTCAAAATGCGCAGGAGCTAGGCAGCCGCCTATTTGTCGAGCATCAAATCTAGGCCGACTAGATGATATCTGGGTCGCCGAAAAGGCCGAGACGCTGCTTGAATAAGCAGCTTCCTCATTCGGATTTCGTTTTGGAAAGCGGAACGCCCACGGCCACCATCAGCAGCGGACTTTTCGCGGCGGCGTGAGGCGAGAAAAACCTGGTCGTATCGTCATCGTAGAATGTCAATCCAGTGGCGCCGCGATCGAGCGCATAGCTCGCGAGGTAGGCGCGCCCCGCGAGGATACCCGCTTCCAGATGCACGTCGCGATAGCCGCGATTTCCGAGCGCCGCGAGCGCGCGCTCCAGGTCGGCCATGTAGACGATCAGCGCCGAGCAGTCATAGCCGAGCATCTGCTCGAGGCACAGGTAGCCGGCGGCCTTGCGCAAGTCGCCGGGCTGCAGCAGCGCAAACGATCGCGCATCGTGATCGAAGTAGTAGGCGCCGGGAGCGAGATCATCGACCGCGTTCACGATGAGGTAAGTATCGGTAAGGCGCGGGAAGTCGACTTCGCAAGGTCCGCTCGGGGCGGAAAGAATCGTCGTCAGCTCATCGGCGCCAATTGCCTCATGCGCGAAGGCGCGCGTCGAGCCTCGTCGCAGGATGGTATCCCCCAGCGCGCGCGCATCGGCAGCATCGATCGCATCGAAGCGGAATTGCGAATAGACAGGCATCGCGGCGGGTATCGCGACCGTGGCGCTCGCAACTCGCGCGACGTCCTGCGGCGAATCGAGGCGCGACTCCAGATGCATCTTCACCAGCGGCGGATACACGACTTCATTCGATAGCTCGATCGATTCCAACTCCAGCGGTGTGAGCGGCGGCGATGGCGCGATAGCCTTGTTCGTCGAGCCGAGCGCGACGAGACACATCGCACCTTCGCGCTCGCCATCGATTCCGACGAGCGTCTCGACATCCGCATCGACGAATGCCGTCACAACCTCAGCGCTGATTCCTTCCGCCGCGGCGGCCGCGAGCAGATTCGCGAGAATGGTGCCAGCGTCCCAGAAGCAGTAGCGATAAGCGCGCGCCCGATACTTCCACGTGCTGCGCCAGAAAATCGCGCTCATGATGAGAATCGCGCGGGCATTCGCGATCGAGGGACGATTCGCCGTCGCGCGCACGATGACCTCGCGCCAATCGCCGCGGCGCATGCCGCGTACTTTCAAGTCCGCGGGCGAGTAGTGATACAGCCCGGTCTCCAATTCATCGATGTCGGCCACCGCGATGTACGTCTCGATCGGATAGAGCGCGCCCGCCGACGCCGCCGCGCGGAAGTGATAATCCTCGCCATCGATCTTCCGTTGACGTGTCAAACCGTTGGCGCAGAAGAGGATTCGCGTCAGCGTCGCGAGGTCGAGGACGTTGTGACCGTCCGCCGGCGATGCGATCGCTTGGAGCGCCGGCATCGCAGGAAGTTCGACATCGCGCGGCAGCGCCATGCTGCCCGCCTCGGGATAAATCTTGTACGGCCCGGGCCGATTGTCCCAGTCGAGCGCATACGCGCCGGCGCGCACGCTGGTGTACGAGTGCTTAGTGATCTCGTGATAGGTGCGCGCCGCTTCTATGTCGAAATTACCCACGTTCACATACCGATGTTTTAATGTTCGCTCGACTCTGCTTCGCTCCGCGTCACCTTTAATTTCGATTCGGCCCTCAGACAGCCCGAATCGGCTTCGCGGCGCCTGCGGCGCGGCGCTGCGCGCCTCATTCGAATATCAGTTGTCGCGCATCGCGGCGTTCGTGCTATACGGAAAAATCGACCCGCGAAAGGAGATTACCATGGCGCAGCGGCTCACGTCTGCCGATATCAAAGGTCTCTTCGAGAAGTGCAACAACTGGGGGAAGTGGGGTAAGGAGGACCAGCGCGGCGCGCTGAACTACATCACCGAAAAACAGATCGCGCGCGCGGCCAAGCTGGTGCAAAGCGGCGAGACCGCCTCATGCGCGCTGCCGCTCCCGGTCACCCCGGCCGCGGACAATCCCACGCCGGTCACCCATCTGATGGTGCAGGCGGGTAGCGATGCGCATCATCAGCCGTTGCCGTATGCGGGCGACTATTTCGCGATCTCGTTTCACGGGATGGCGACCACGCACATCGACGCGCTCTGCCACGTGTTCTGGGAAAAGAAAATGTACAACGGCTTCGATGCGAGCGAGGTCGGATCGCATGGCGCGCGCAAGTGCCCGATCGATGTGACTCGCACCGGCGTCATCAGCCGCGGCGTGCTGCTCGACATTCCGAAGCTCAAAAAAGTCGACTGGCTCGAAAAAGGCGAGGCGATTTTTCCCCACGACCTCGACGCCGCGGAGAAGGATCACAAGATCCACGTCGAAGAAGGCGACATCCTGCTGGTGCGGACCGGACGCGCGGCGAACAAAAAGGCTAAGGGCGCATGGGATCCCGCGCAGGGACTCCCCGGCCTTGATGCGAGCTGCCTGCAATGGCTGCATGAGCGCAAGGTCGCGGTGCTCGGCTCCGACGCCGTCAGCGATGTGATGCCGAGCGGATACGACAAACTGATGCTGCCGGTGCACGTCGGCACGCTGGTCATGCTGGGCATCCATCTCATCGACAATGCGGATTTCGATTCGCTCGCCGAGAAGTGCAAGAAGCATTCGCGCTATGAATTCATGTTCTCGATGGCGCCGCTGATCCTGGAACGGGGGACCGGATCGCCGGTCAATCCGATCGCAATTTTCTAGGTACTACAAATTGTAGGCGAATTTAGGAGACAGAAGCATGCCTGCTGAAGCGCTCGTCATCGATGCCGACGGACACATCCTGGAGCCGCCCGATCTGTGGGAAAAATACATCGACCCGAAATATCGCCAGCGCGCGATGCGCATCCGCGTCGGCGACGACGGCTATGAATTCCTCGAGATCGATCGCAATCGCGCCAAAATGACGCAGCCCGGCGTGCTCGGATCGCTCGGCGGCATGGGCAAGAATATCAACGAGTCGAAGCAGCTTCGCGAGGCGATGATGAGCGGCAAGCTTCGCCCCGAAGACGTGCGCGCGATGCGTCCGCTCCCCGAGCAGACCTACATGAAGGGCGCGGCCTTCGGCACCATGGACGCGAAGGAGCGCATCGAGCTGATCGACAAGGAAGGCATGGCGAAGGCGCTGCTCTATCCAACCATCGGGCTTTTGTGGGAGGCGGAACTTTTCGACGCCGAACTCTCCCAGGCATACTGCCGCGCCTACAATCGATGGATCGCGGATTTCTGCCGCGACACCAGCGGACGCCTCGTGCCGATCGCGCATCTATCGCTCGGCGATCCGGAAGCCGCCGCGAAAGAGTTCGAGCGCGCGGTCAAGGATGGATGCAAGGGTGCATTCGTCGCGCCCTTCACCATCACGCGCAAACCGCATGGGCATCCCGATCACGATCGCGTTTTCGCCGCGGCGCAGGACCTCGACGTGCCGCTCGCGATTCATCCGACCTTCGAGCCGATGGCGTTCAGCGTGCATCATCGCTTCGACGACTTCAGCTGGGCGGCATGGTACCACGATCTGTTCGCGGCGCAGGGCTGCCAGCATGCGCTGGCGACCTTCTTCCAGTACGGCGTGTTTGATCGATTTCCGAAGCTGAAGCTGATCGTGCTCGAATCCGGCGCGGGATGGATCGGTTACTGGCTCGATCGCGCGGATGCGATCTTCACCGGCACCACGCTGGGCGCGACGGTGCGCCTGTCCGAAAAGCCGTCATACTATTTCAAGAATCGATGCTACATCTCGGCTGATCCCGACGAGCGCACCATCGCGGCAATGATGGAGCTGGTGGGCGAGAGCAAGTTCTTCTGGGCCAGCGACTATCCGCATCCCGACCATCCGGGCAATTACCTGGAAGAGTTGCGCGGGCTAATCGCGCCGATGAAAGAATCGGGCCGCCGCGCTATCCTCGGCGAGAACGTCGCAAAAGCCTACAAACTGGAGATGTAGGTACGAACTAGGGGACGGGCCTTTTGTCTGGTTCTTTTTTCGCTAGTGCGCGGATGACGCCACGGTGATCGGAATCGCGAACGGGAGCGATTGCGGGATTTTGCAGATGGTGTCGCTGCACTCCTGGAACTCGACCTTGCCCGAGAGCTTGTAGTCGCCCGGCTTCAGGTCGGGCCGCAGTTTCACATCGCCGCCCGCGTGTACTTTGTCCTTATAAACCGGCAGCGTCTCGCCGAGTGCTTCGAACCTCATCATTTCGGGTTTGGGAAAATCGATCGATTGCTGCGCGACCATCTCTTTGTCGAAGGTGATGTTGGTCGTCACATAGTCGGTCGAGATCGGCTTGCCATAGATGTGCCATCCGGACCCGATGATGAAATCCGCGCTCACCTTGATGTCCTGGCCGGGCGCGGCCTGCGCGACATCCGGTTTGATCATGGCCCACACATCGCCGCCGCGCACGACCGCGGTCTGATCCGCGGCGGGCTTGCCGAGCTTATCGAGTATGCTATCGGCGCGCGCAATCATCGCGGCCGCAAGTACCGTCGTCGCAACAGCGATCACAATCACGAGCATATGAAAATTCCTGAGCTTCATCAGTAACATATTATAGATGATTCGCGCTCTCCAGTCGCCAATGAAAAAAGGCCGGCCTCGATAAGCGGGCCGGCCTTCTCGTTCGAAAATCTGATCCCGAAAATCTGATCCAACGTTACGGCAGCGGCGCCGCGGTCACGATGGTCGGGCCATCGTGCTTCGGCGCTTTCGGCTCCGGCTTGCGCTTCATCGCGTTCTCGATGATGGGCGCGAGGCGCTCCGCTTTCTTCTTCGCGAGATGTTGCTCGCGCTCCTTGAACTCGGGCAGCACTTCCTTGCCGAACAGGTTGAGCGACGCGCAGATGTCCTCATGCTTGTTGTTGCCGGCCTGCGAAATGAAAACGACCTGATCGACGCCGACTTCTTCATACTCGCGCAGGCGTTTGCGGATCTGGTCGGGCGTGCCGACGCATGCGGTCTCGCCGCCGACACCCGGCATCTGCATCTTGTTGCCTTTGAAGTTGCTCCAGATATTGGTCTTGCCGACTTCGTGCCGACCGAAAAAATAATGGTGGCCGAGCGCGTATGAGAAAAAGTTGAGGCCCTCCTCACCCATCGCTCGCGCGCGCTCTTCTTTCTGGTCGCACATGAAGCCGGTAACGATCGCGATGTTGGCGTTGATCGCGTATCCGATCGGCTCACATTCGTTTGCCAGCGTCGTGTAATAATCGTTCACCCATTGCTTCGCTTCTTCGGGCGAGATGAATGCGAAGGTGAGCGCGCCGATGCCGAGTTTCGCGGCGAGGTGAATCGTCTCGCGGCGCGAGCACGCGACCCACAGCGGCGGATGCGGCTTCTGCACCGGCTTCGGCACCACGTTGCGCACGGGCATGTTGAAATATTTTCCCTCGTGACCCTGAAACGGATTCTCGACGAACATCCTGGCGATCGCGCCGAGCGACTCCAGCCACATGTCGCGTTTCTGCTCGCGTGGAATTCCGAAACCTCCGAGTTCCAGTTGCGCCGATGATTCGCCGGTACCGAATTCGACACGGCCATTGCTCACCAGATCCAGCGTCGCGATACGTTCCGCGACTCGCGCAGGATGATTGTAGGCGGGCGGCAGCAGCGTGATGCCGTGGCCGAGGCGGATATTTTTGGTGCGCTGGCTGCACGCGGCGAGGAAAATTTCCGGCGCCGACGAATGCGCATACTCTTCGAGGAAGTGATGCTCAACTTCCCACATATGATCGATGCCAAGCTTGTCGGCCAGTTCGACCTGATCGAGCGCGTCCTGGAAAAGCTTGAGCTCGGCGCCTTCTTTCCATGGACGCGGCAATTGATGTTCGTAGAATGTTCCCAGTTTCATCGGTTGAAGGACTCCTTGCGGTTTTGACTTGAAAAGATCGAAGCCTTTTTGCCTGTCATCCTGAGGAAGTGAGCAACGCGAACAACGAAGGACCTCGGACAGCTCTTAATAATTTGTCATCCTGACGGCCTGAGCAACGCGAGGGAGGAAGGACCTCGGACAGCTTCGCGCAGCGAAGCCGGTACCGGTCTCCTAGTTCGCGCAGCGCTCCCTTAGGTCAGCGGCGGTTGATTTCCCGATGCGCTGCGCGTGATGAACAAAGTGCGCTCGACCATGTCGATGACCTCGCGCTTGCGCCGCTCGATCACCGCCGGTTCGAGCAGGTTGTTGTTCCAAAGCCGCTTCACCATCGCCGCGGTGGTGAAAAATCCGATCGTGATCGAGTTCAGGCTGAGCAGGAAATGAAACGGATCGACTTCTTCGCGGAACTCGCCCGCGCGCTGGCCCCGAAAGATGAAGTTCACTCCCATCGCGAACAGCGGCGGCACGCGGCGCTTCAGGAGCTGGCGCCCCACCCCGCTCTCCTCGGTCATCTCATGCCATATGATTCGCATCGAGTCCGGCCGCGACGCGATATGATCAATCGCACCGATGATCGCGGTGCGGCAACATTCCTGATAACCACCGCGGCCCGAAAGCACGTTCTGCGCGGATTCCTCCATCCCCTCGAAGATGCGATCGAGCACCGCGATGTAGAGCTGCTCCTTGGATGGAAAATGATGCAGCAACGACGGCGCCTTGATCCCGATGCGTCGCGCGATGTCGCGCAGACTGGTGCCGCGATATCCGTGCTCGGCGAATAAACCGAGCGCCACCGACAACACGCGATCGCGAGTGTCGGGCGAGCGATGGAGTTCGACAACTTTGGCGGATCGTGCCGCGCTTTTGTTGGTACTTCGGGCCATGAATCACCCCGGATGAGCTTCGAGCATCGTACCTAACGCATGTTAGGTAGTCAACTGGATCTGCTTGGTAACAGTGAGTAGCGGCAAACGGTCGGCAAAGTAGCACTCGAGCGCCGTATGGATTCGACCCAGCGCACGGGCTGAACAATCTTAAAAGCCGTAATCGTGAAACTCGGCGATGACTGATGGGTCAATCTGTTTGGCCGCGGCCATGTCGGCGCGCGCCAATCCGGCATTGCCGATCCTCTGTTCTGCTACTCCCCGTCCATATAGCGAGGTCGCCATTTTAGGCGAAAGTTGTAACGCGGCATTGTAGTCTGCGATCGCCGGCCGAAATTTGCCCATTTTCAAGTAAGTTAGGCCGCGGCTACCAAAGTGGTTTGCGTCCCGAGGGTCCAGCCGTAGCGATTCATTACAATCTTGCAGAGCGCTTTCTGGTTTATTTGCGAGCGTCAAAGCCCAGCAACGATTGTTGAAGGCCGAAGCGTCTTTGGGGTCGAGGCGTATGCCCTCAGCGTAGTTCTCGACCGCGAGATCGTACTGCTTCTTGTCAAGATATATATTGCCACGATTGACGAACGCTTTTCCGTCGTTGGGATTCAAACGAATAGCTTGATCGCAGTCCTCAATCGCCCGTTCGTACTGCTTGGTGTGGCGGTATGCAAGGCCGCGATTGACGAACGCCGACTCGTCGTTTGGGTTCAAGCGAATGGCTTGATCATAGTCCTCAATCGCGCGGTCGTACCGCTTATTGTGGCGGTATGCGTTGCCGCGATTGTCGAACGCCTTCTCGTTGTTCGGATTCAGAAGGATGGCTTGATCATAGTCTGCGATCGCGCGCTCGTATTGTTGTTTCTTGGCGTATGCGATGCCGCGGTCGTTGAACGCACCGGCGAGAATAGCCGTCGACTTTATGCCAGACTGTACGATGGCGGTACACGCTCCGATTGCCACGTCAGGATCTGCTTCGAAACAAAACTCCTCCTGAGCGCGTAGATTTCGCGGCGAGGAAACTGAGTCCGAAAGGATACGCGGTACGAGAAATACCACCACGATGACCGGCAGTATGGACGTCGATCTCCTGCGCGTTATGCTCATGCCACCCAGACAGTTTTGTATTGTTAGACCATCACTGAACAATTCGCCAGTAGCGGCCTTGCGCGGAGATGTTGTGGTTCTGGCCGATCACTGAAGTCGGCGTCCGTCCTCTTCTGACACTTAAAGGGATTGCCGGACCTCCGACCTATTCGCGCTAGGTAGTCATCCCGCGCTGCTTCGTAGTAAGAATCTTCATCATCATCCACCTGTGAGGACATACCGTGGCGACCGACCTTCATTTCAAACCAGCCTACGAACTTGCCGCGATGATTCGGCAACGTGAACTCAAACCCAGCGAGCTGATGGCCGCGACCATCGCGCGAATCGAACAGACCAATCCGAAGCTCAACGCATTCGTGGCGCTGCGCACCGACGCAGCGATGGCCGACGCCCGCGCGCTCGATGAAAAAATCGCGCGCAAAGAGGAAATCGGCCCGCTGGCGGGATTGCCGCTCGGCGTGAAGGACCTCGAAGATGCGGCCGGATTGCCGACCACGCATGGCTCGGTTCCGTTTCGCAATAACATGCCGAAGCATGATTCGGTGCAGGTCGCGAGGCTCAAGGCGGCGGGTGCCATCGTCATCGGGAAAACCAATGCGCCCGAGTTCGGCTTCACCGCGCATACCAAGAATGTGCTGTTCGGGCCGACGCGCAATCCATGGAACCTCGAGCGCACGCCGGGAGGATCGTCGGGCGGAAGCTCGGCGGCAATCGCGGCGGGCGTGGTGCCGCTCGCAACCGGTTCCGATGGCGGCGGCTCGATACGCATCCCGGCATGCTATGTCGGATGCTTCGGGCTCAAGCCATCATACGGCCGCATCCCGATGGACCCCGCGCTCGGCATGCAGCAGTGGAACGATACCTCGGTGGTCGGCGCGCTCACGCGCACGGTGCGCGACACCGCGATCTTCATGGACGTCGCGATGGGCTACCATCCGGTCGATCCCGACTCGCTGCCGCATCCTGGGATCTCATACGCCGCGATGCTCGATCGGCTGCCGAAAAAACTGCGCATCGCGTTTCATCCCGACTTCGGCCGCATCGTGCAGCGCGACGTTAGCCGAGAAGTAGAAAAAGCCGTCGCGGTGTTTAGGGACATGGGCCATGAGATCAGCGTCATCACCGACAAGCCGCCGGAGACCAGCAACGCGTGGCAGCGCGTCGGCGGCGGGCAGGGCCTCGCGATGCTGTGGGAGTACATCGATCCGCATCGGAGCGAATTCGGCCGCTCGTTTCTGAGCGGCACCGAAGCGGCGAAGCATCTGTCCTGGCGTCACTATGGCGAGGCGTATCGGACGCGGCTTCAGTTCAACGAATGGATTCGCGCCATCTTCGAGCGCTTCGATTTGATGCTCACGCCGACACTGCCGACCGAAGCGTATCCGGCCAAGGGTCCGATGCCGTCCGAGATCAACGGCAAGAAGCTCGAAAATCCGCTCGAAGCGGTCGTGTTCACGTATCCGATCAACATGAGCGGGCATCCGGCGTCGTCGGTGCGTGCGGGCCTGACGGATAGCGGCATGCCCTGCGGCCTGCAAATTGTAGCGGAGCGTCATCGCGACGATTTGGTCCTGCAGGCCTCGTATGCCTACGAGCAGGCGCGCCCATGGAACGACAAGTGGCCGGAGATCTAGCCTCGAGGCGGGTGCGTAGCCTCAGACTCTTCGCGGCGGCAAACAGATTGACGAAATCCGGCAGGTCGAGCGTGCCGATGAGCTTCTGCTCGTCATCGAGGATCTCGAAGATCGCATTTCCTTCCGGCCGGATACTGTAAAACACGATGCATCCTTCGCTGCCGCCGCCTTCACTATGCGGCTCGCCAGGCGGCGTGGAGGTATAGGTGCCGACGCGGCGAACTTCCTTCAACTTGCCGTCGGGTTCGTAGAAGCGATGCTCGCCCTGCACTACCAGCGTATTGGTGTGCGCCTTATGGCGATGGAGAAAGATGCGCTGGTTGGGGTCGAACTTGACGATGAAGTCGACGATGCGCTTTTCCGCATCGACATCGAGTACCGCGAAAACGAAATGCTTGAAGTCGCCGAGCGACTGCCATCGGATGTTGCGATCATCGAAATTGTAGGTGCCGTTGATGGCCATCGATTTTGTCCTCGCGTGATTTGTCGCTCGCTGTTACGACGGGAATCCCCAGGGTCGGCTCATGTCGCCGAGCAATCCTGTCCGCCCAACGTAGAGTGATCATCACATTTCCTTCCTCTCAACCGGGGGGCACCGACTAGCTCCCTCACTCAGCAGCGCCCATCAGGTATCCCGTTGTTAAACCTTTGGCCTTGAACCACTCTTTAACTTCGCTCTTGTTGTCCGATAGGACTCGATCCACCTCATCATTAGCTGGAGAATCCCAGCGCTTCCAACCTACAAGGCGATTTACAACATTTTTAACCTGCTCGAGCTGTTTTTCAGTCAACGGCCGATAAAAAGGCGTCGCCCTATCCTCAGCATCCTGCAGATCGAGCTTGCCACAAATGGCATCGCGCAAAAGTTCAGCCCAAGCCATCATGGATTTCGATCTGAAGAGACGTTCGAGTCTGCGTTGATTCGCGTCGTTCGGCGCAGCCTTAGGGTCCCACTGCGAGAGTGCGGAATCGTACAAACAATTCAGGAGCATGACGGTATTTCGCAGTTCGTCATCGCGAAGATAGGCGTCAGTTGCCATATTGTCGTCGGTCGGTTCGCGATAGATGAAGCAGGAAAAGATGGACTTGTTTAGGAGATCGATAGTTAGCGGCTTCTCGTCTGTACTGCGGTTCGACTCGGATACAAATTTGCTCGCCTGATTGTCAGAGTCCTTGAGCACCGAATCATAAAGATAACTGCGGAAACGTTGATTAACTTGACCCCTAGTCTGTGTAGCATCTTGCCTAGATAGGAATTGCATAAATCCTGCCTCGGTTTTTGGGTCTCCATTCTCTGTGTTCTTGTAGTTTTCAAAGTCGGTGCCGAATTGGCTGCCCAGCTTCATGACCATTATCGAAGAATAGAATCTGGTTTGGGCAAACTTGTCGTGCGCGGAGATATTCGTTTGGTTAAGAAGCCGAACATCGGGGTCCAGATATATCTTGCATTCAAAGACTTTGAAGCCATTCCATAAGAGCGCCGCTGCCTTATGCTGGCCATCAAACAGACGGATGCGATTGTCCACAATTCTTCCAATGGAGGGTTGGAGCACGGGGTGTTGTTGGAAGTGCCGAAATAGTTCGAAGACCTTGTCAAAAATTAAGTAGCGCGGCTGGAGGCCTATCTTGTCGTCTTTATCGTCGTCGCTATCGAGGACCTCCACATCGAGTGTCGCATAGAAGTACTTCCATCCAGTAATCGGACACACCTCAGCGGTATGCTCGTATTTCTTGTGCGCCGACTCGACGGTGATTGCGTCGGAATCGACTTTGAGGGTAACGGGCAAGCCGAACTCCCCAATGTCGCCCTTGTTCTTGAAATACCGCAACAAATCTTTAAGGGTCAGCTTGTCCCCGGTTCGGAAGAACTCTTGCAGGCGGAGCTTTATCCGAAAGTCCTGTAATGGGAGGGTGCCCTTTTCGCGGTTGTGCTGGGCGCACATAGGGGCGATGTTGCTCAACTCCGTTAGGCCGTCTTTGCGAAATGCCAATATGTGATCAAACTGCACCTGCTCGTTTTCCGCTATTGGGTGACCGGTCGCAAAACAGTTTCGGCCGTGCTGTTTCAGCACTATCTGCTTTTCGCTGTCGTCGAGTTGTCTTCTCAATGTAATTGACATTGCCTTTTCCCCTCGAAGCGAAGTCAATCCCTGAACTGCTTCTTCACCGCCGCGAATGCCTCATCCGTCACGTCCAGCGTGCGCTTGATGTCCTCCTCGCTATGCGCCGCCGACAAGAACCAGTTGTGCCTCGGATGTAGATACACGCCGTGCTTCGCCGCCTCGCCGCAGAAGAGTTTGTTGCGCGAATGTTTGTCGCCATCGGCCTTGAAGCTCATGTACGGCAACGCCGGAGGGCCCGACCACGTCACCTCGATGCCATTGCTGCGCGCCTGCGCGAGCATCCCGTCGCGCAGCATCTCGCCCAGCGTGCGCATCTTCTCGATGCCGCCGGTTGCTACCAGCTCATCCAGCGTCGCGAGGCTCGCCGCCATCGGCACCGCGCTGGTGAAATACGATCCGGTAAAGAAAACCTCGGCGGCAGCTTTCTTCAGACTGTCGATGCCCATGCATGCCGAGAGCGGATAGCCATTCGCGATCGCCTTGCAGTAGGTGGACAGGTCCGGCCGCAGACCGAAGACTTCACCCGAGCCGCCCATGTGGAGGCGGAAGCCCGCGCGGACATCATCGAGGATGAGCACCATGCCGTTGTCGTCGCAGATTTTGCGCACGCCGCTGAAGAATCCTTCAACCGGCAGCTCCGAATCGTGACCCGCATCATGACGAAACGGCGAGATGATGAGGCCCGCCATCTTGCCGCGATTCTCCTCGACGACACGCGCGATGCTCGCGAGGTCGTTGTAGCGGAAGTACACGATGTTCGCGCGATCCTCTGGCGTCACGCCATTGGGCACCGGCGTCACCCACGCATGCGCGCCATGATACGCTCCTTCGGCCATCGCGATTTTCGGCCGCCCGGTCGCATGACGTGCAACCTCGGTCGCCCACGTGCATACATCGGAACCGTTCTTCGCGAATGCAGCCCAATCGGCGAAGGGCGTGATCGATACCAGCCGCTCGGCCAGCTCGACCCATCGCGCGGTCGGCGCGTTGAAGCAGTTGCCTTGGGCTGCTTGCTTGCGCACCGCTTCTTCGACGCGCTGATTGAGGTGGCCTACGACGATCGGACCGTAGGAGCACATGTAGTCGATGTATTCGTTGCCATCGACATCGAAGATGTGAGCGCCCTTGCCGTGCGCGAAGAACGACGGATACGAACCCGGCGTCAGCAGCAGCGGCGTCTGATGTCCATAGATGCCGCCGGGGACGACTTTCTTCGCGCGTTCGAACAGGGCTTCACTTTGGGAAAATTGATACGGCTTCACGATGAGATCCTCGCGTGCGCAACGGCGCGGATGAATGATGAGAATCCTACGCTGGCGCGCGGCGCGAAGTGAAGAGCGCAAAAACCAAGGCGCCGAGGTGGCGCGTTAGCGCACGGTCCTCGGCATCCATTAATGCGATGTTATTGGCGAACGGTAAGATACACGGCTTTGCCGGCGGCGCCGGGAATTAGCCCAACGCGCGCGATTTCTTCCCGGAAGATGGCGCGCGAGAGCGGCTTACATAAAACTGCCGATGCGCCGAGCTGATAGCATTCCGCGATATCGCGATCATAACCCGAGCTGGTGATGACGAAGAGCGGAACGTTCTCGCAGGCGGTACTGCCGCGCACCGCGGAGAGTACCGAGAAGCCTCCATTATCGGGCAGCCGCAAATCGACCATAAAAAGGTCGGGGCGGTCTTCCGAAGTAAAATGTCCAATCAGCTCGACCGCCTCGTCGGCGTTTTGCGCGTGAATGAGTTCGATGCATTCGCCCAGGACCTGGCGTGCGACGGTCAGCGCGACGAAGGCGTGATCGGGATTATCCTCGACCAGGAGAATGCGAACCCCAATGGGATCGCTGGGCGTTTCGATTTTTCTGCTTCGCTGGAGTTCTTCTTTCATGTTTATGCGGCGCTCAAGTTTCAGACGATCATCTTAAGAGAAGGATTCGCCGCGCCCCCCGAGAACCTGCGTCCTTGTCCGGTATCACACCGGCTGAGTGACACTGATCCAATTGCCGTGCCATTAGAGGAGCGCTTTCCGTCCATATTTTGGCTTGAGCAGCAACCCTCGCATCGGACATGCTAGGTTGAAAAGTAGCCGTCCGGAAACGTCGTTAAGGCTCGGATATCGCTAGCGTTCCCGAGATTTTTTTCGCGCGCGCTTACGATCGCGTTCGCGCAGAGCGCCGAAGAAGTAGCGTTGACGAGACATTCCACCGTCGGTTGATGTGCCGAATTGAAACAGGATCAAAAGTCCAATGTGCCAATCAGCGTGGCAAAATCGAACTTCAAATTGAGACAAAGGGGGATTGCGCGTTGACTTTTGCCGCTCGCCTGAAGCAGTCGAAACCGCTTAATCATCTTCTTAATCATCCTGCGGTCCGGCGTTACACCGCGCTGATAAATGAGGACCTGAGCGCGACCTGGTCGCGCGACATCCACAAGTGGCTGCTGATCGCGCCGGTCATCGGCGTCGTTACCGGCCTGTTTATCACCGCTATCGCGACCCTGATCCTCGATACGATTTGGGTCCGCGTGCTGCCCTACTATTTGTTACATCATGGGGCGATTCTCGCGGGCCTGCTGATCGGGTTCCTGCTTACCGGAATCATCATGCAGTACTGCACGCCCGATCCCAACGAGCATTCCACCGAAGAGATCATTCGCTCGTACCACGAGCATCAGGGCGATATCGACGTGCGCTCGTTCTGGTGGAAAATCCTCGCCGCGGTTACTACCGTCGGATCGGGCGGAAGCGCTGCGCTGGAAGGACCGAGCATCTACGGCGGCGGCGCGATCGGCTCATGGCTGTGGACCAAGCTGCGCCGCTTCGGGCTCGAGCCGCGCGACCGTCGCATCATGCTGATCAGCGGCGCTGCCGCCGGTATGGCGGCGGTGTTTCGCGCGCCGTTGACCGGTCTCGTGTTCGCGCTGGAGATGCCCTACAAGGACGACCTCGCGCACGAGGCGCTGCTGCCGTCGCTGATTGCGTCGGTGGTGTCCTACGCGACATTGGTGGCATTCGTCGGCTCGCAGCCGCTGTTCGGCTTCGCGGGCAGCACCAGCTTCAGCGAGACCGATCTGATGTGGTCGGCGTTGCTCGGCGCGATCATCGGGCTGATCGCGATTGTCTACGACATCACTTTTCGCCGGGTCCGGCGCTTTTTCGTGACGCTACAAATTCCTCACGTCGCGAAGCTGGTGTTGGGCGGGCTCGGCACCGCGCTATGCGGGCTGCTCTTCGTCCACATCTATGACATCTCGCTGATTCCGATCGGTCCCAACTACGAGGCGGTGCGCGAAATCCTCGCGCGGCCGCATCCATCGCAGATGCTGATCGTGTTCTCGCTCCTCAAGCTCGCAGCGACGATCTGTTCACTGGGCTCGGGCGGCGTGAGCGCGATGTTCGTCCCGCTGCTGCTAGTTGGAGGATGCATCGGAAATGCATTCGGCCAATCTATCGTGCATACCAATACGGTGGATTTGTATGCGGCGGTCGGAATGGCCGCCTTCATTTCGGGAGGGTACAAGACGCCGCTCACCGCCGTCGTGTTTGTAGCGGAGACGACCGGCGGTCATTCGTTTTTGATTCCGAGCCTCATCGGCGCGGCGGTCGCATACGCGGTCTCGGGCGAGGCCTCGGTCTCGGGCGATCAGCATCTGCATGAGATGGTGAAGATCGCAGAACTGAGCGGCGCGACGGTGCGCGAGGTGATGCAGACCCACGTCGTCAGCGTGCAGGCCGACACCACGGTGCAAGACTTCCGCGCCGGTATTGCGGCGCAACATCATCACACGATCTATCCGATGTACGAGCGCGATAAGCTCGTCGGGACCATCGAAACTGGCGTGCTGCCGAGGACCGATCCGGCGCGATGGGATACGCAGAAGATAGGCGAGCTCGCGCGACGGGAAACCAGCCGCGTGCCGGCGAATTGCGACCTCGCCGAGGCGCTGCGTTTGCTCACGCGTGAGGGCGGCGATCAGATGTTGCTAGTGACCGACGATGGTGGCGCGCTGGTCGGCATCGTTACCAAGACCGACATCCTGCGCAGCCTTCAGCATAACGGATCGCCACATCCCGAGCGCCGTCCATGCCTTCGAGAAGTCCTAGTTCCTTGGTGGCGACCACCAGCAAGGAGGTACCGATCGGTACGTTGACGCGATCGAGCACGTATCGTTCGCTCGAGAACAAGCGCAGCAGCAGCGAGTTTATCGCGGGGTTATGTGCTTTCAGGTCGCTCGTGCGCGACGATATCGGAAGGAGCCGCTGCGCGATCCGAACGCCCGCGATCAGTGGAAGCAGGATGAAGTTGTAGTAGGTCAACAGCTTGATCTTGAAGCCGGTCGTTTCCATCACGCTGCGCAGGACCGGCGCGCGTGTAGCGGCGGCGATGATGATGCGAAACGTCGTGCTCGCTCCATAGCCACGGCAATGCGGGTACGGTGGCGACGAGATAACCGCCGTCGCGCATCCGCGACCCGATCGCTTTAAGCGATTCTCGATCGCTCTCCAGATGCTCCAGGACATCGGTCATCAGGACCAGATCGGCGCGCAGGTCGCCAAATGGAATGTTATTGGGAAGCTCGCCGCGCTCGACCGTCGCGGTTCCCCTCGCCTGCGAGAACACGCAGCACTTCGGGATCCGAATCCATCGCGTAGACGCGTCCGAACTCCGACAACATCGCAAAGTTGCCGCCGCTGCCGCATCCGGGCTCGAATATGACGGCATCGGGTGGCAGTTCGAGACGCAGCAAAACATCGCGCACGATGGACCGGCGCGCGCGGAACCACCAGTGCGATTCCTCGGTCGCGGCCATCATTCGATAGATTTCAGGTTCCACTCAACGTTCCGAATCGTGCGCCGAATCGTGCGGCGGAGCTTGGGGCATCGCGTTGTCCTCGCGAGTGGCGGCCTTCCTGATCGAATCCATGCGCTTCCCGCACAATGTACAGAGGCCGCCCCTTCACCTCATTGTAAACTCGGCTGAGATATTCGCCGATGATGCCGAGGGTGATCAGCTGCACGCCCGCGAAGAACAGGACTACCACCATGAGCGAAGGATAGCCGGGAACATCGATCCCCAGCACGAGCTTGTACCATACCAGGAACGCGGCGTAGCCGAGCGCGAACAGGGAGATGACTATTCCGATATAGCTCCAGACGCGCAGTGGCAGCGAGCTGAATGAGAGCAGGCCGTCGAGGGCGAAGTTCCATAGCCGCCCGGAATTCCATTTGCTCGTACCTGCAGCGCGACTGCCTCGCACGAAGTGCACCGCAGTCTGCTTGAATCCAACCCAGGCGAAGAGTCCCTTCATGAATCGCGAATGCTCGGGGAGCCTGACGATGGCGTCGACCACTGCGCGATCGAGCAAGCGGAAGTCGCCGACGTCGGGAGGGATCGGTACTTCGGAAACCCGGTTCATCGTCCAGTAGAAAGCGTGCGCGATTTTTGTCCGAACAAAACTGTCGCCCTCTCGCGAGCTGCCGCGCGGCGTACACTACTTCGTAGCCTTCGCGCCATTTCGCGATCATTTCGGGAATCAGCTCAGGAGGATCCTGCAAGTCGGCGTCGATCGGGATGACTGCGTCGCCGCGCGCGTACTCCAGCCCGGCGCTAAGTGCGACATCTTTGCCGAAGTTGCGCGACAGACTCAGCACCTTGATGCGAGGGTCGGCGGCGCGAAACGCGATGAGTTTCTCCATCGTCGCGTCCTCGCTGCCGTCATCCACGAAGACGATTTCATAGTTGAGCGCCACGCCTCCGAGGACGGCTTGCAGTCTGCTCATGAAAGCGTCGATCCCCGACCATTCGTTATGAACCGGGACTACGATCGAAAGACCGATGCGAGGGGAACTATCGCGACGAGGTCTGACCGGCTCAACAACCGACGGACCAGTTGCCACACCCGGCGGCTGATCTCGAACTAAGCTCGCCATGAATCGAAAGAGTTACGCATCGACGCGGAAGACGTGTGAGCCGTGATGCTATCACAGGTCCGATGGCGCGCCTATTCCCGCACGGTGCTGTGCATACTGTCGCGCGAATCCCAAATCGGCGCCGATGGCTTCGCGGCGTCATCCTCGTGATCAGCATATGCACTTGCGAACTTTCCGAGGTCATATGGATGCGGATCGGAAAAATAATCGATCAGCGCGCCTTCGTGTTCGATGAGAACCCGCTTGAATGAAATGCCGGCCTGCTCCATTTCCAGCACGATATCGAGCGCGCGCCACTGCGGCGGAACTATGATGACCGTATCGCCGTGGCCGATGAGCCATTCGCGCGAGCGGATTTCCTGCCCGGTTCCAGGAACGAACGTGCCGACCTTGGCGGCATCGGAATCGACCACGATCGGAAAGCGCTCGCGATCGAGGCTGTATCGATTGATAAATGCCGCCGACTTGCCAGTGCCGCCCCAGATCGCGACGCACGCACCGGAAGCCACCAGCTCATCGAGCTGAATTGTAATGGTCTTCAAGCCCGCATCAGCAGCTTCGAGGAACGCGCGCGCCTCATCGGCAATCTGTAGCCGCCGCTGCTGGCCGCCGAGCGCCACGAATCCATAAATGACTTCGCCGCCGTAGCCGTGACCGACGCTGTTGATGGTGGCGCCGCATCGCGAAAGCATCTTGCGGAACGACTGCGTGCTGAACTGCGAGTTGTGCTCGTAATAAAAGTCGACGGTGCGGCCGGTCGCGAGCGCGCGATCGACGCATGGAACTTCGAAGTATGCGAGCTGTTCGCGTCCGAGGCGCGCCGCCGCAAATGCGATGCGCTGCAAGAACGCGAGCGGGCTATTCAGATGTTCCAGGACGTGGCGACTGACCACCAGATCGGGCCGCAGCTCCGCCAAATGCTTCTCCGGCTCGAACAGCGCCGCGCGCAGCTCGAGATTTCCCTCGGCGCGAGTGGCGCCATGCGGATCGAATCCCACAAAACGACCCTCGGGACGCACTTCCGCGAGTGCCGCAATCAAGCTGCCGTCGCCATGGCCAATCTCGACCACCGTCGGATTGTCCGACACGACGTGCAGCATCTTATCGATGGTGTCCTCCAGGAATTGCGACCACAGCGCGCCGCGATTGAACATCAAATTGGGCTTGTCGCTGTAAGGCACCTGCGCGTAGTCGAAAGCCGGATTGTAGACGTGCCCGCATTCCACGCAGCGCACAAAATCCACCGGCAGGCGCGCCATCGATTGCGCCGCCTCCTCGCTGCCCGGCCATGCCAGAGTCGCGAGCGGCTGCGCGCCGCCATTGAAAAAAGCCGCGGCGATTTGAAATCCGCAAGCTGGACATACCGACTGAGATATCTGCTCGCGCATCGTGCGATGATTCATGCTTGCCCCCACTTCGCGATCTGCTCGCCGCGCCGATGCGCCTCGAACGCCGCACACAAAAAATCTTCGAGTTCCGCGACCACTCCCACGTCTTCATAGAGCGCGTCCGAGCGGGATGCGATTTCAGTTTTCACGTGTTCGCGCCAGTCCCGATCGTTAGCCAGGCGCAGCGCGAGATCGACGTATGAGTGGAGGTTGTCAGCGATCAGATCGGTAAATCCCATCTGACAATAACAGCCCTCGGTCACGCGTCCGCGCATGAACTGGCCCGGCCACGTAACGATCGGGAGTCCCATCGCGAACGCCTCGTAACTGGTATTGCCGCCGCCGAAAAATGGCGGATCGAGAATCACGTCGGCCATCATCAGAAGGCGAAAGAACTGCGCCTGCGGAATGCGCGGCACGAAAATCACGCGCCCCGCTACATCGGGAAATGCTTTTGCGATGCGCGCGCCGAGCAGCCGGTCCCAGTGCTTGTGAATTCCGGACAGCAGCAGAAGACGCGCCCTGGGATCGCGCCGCAGCAAGGTGGCGAGGACCACATCGAAATCCGGATGCAGCTTGAACAGGCTCTGCGGACACAGGTAGAGCGTCGCGTCATCGGGAAATCCGAATTCCGCGTGCGTTAGCGGAGTCGCGGAATTATGCGGCCGGAAGTAGTAGCTCGGCAGCCGATCGAGAAGTATCAGATTCTCTGAGTAATGCGATTGAGCATCTTCAGGCTCGATGCTTTTGGCCGAAATGAAATAGTCGATCGCCGCGATGCCGGTGGTGACCGGATGCCCCCAGCTCACGCATTGGACCGGCGCGAGCCGCGCGAAGGCGAGGAAATACGTCAGCGGCGCCATCCCGATGTCGGGGTAGAAAAGGACGTCTAGATGCTCCGTCGCGATGAGCTCGCGCGCGCGATACAAATCGTAGGGTATCTCGACATTGCGATCGGCGTCGCGTCCGATCGCATCGCCAATCGCATCGCGGTTCTGCAGGGGTCGGATCGCGACGACCTCGAATCGCCGGCGCGAGAGCTTCTGGATGATGCCGTGATAGAACTTTCCGATGGTGTGCTCGTAGAGGTTGGTCGACACGAAGCCGATTCGCATTCGCTCCTTGTCCGATCGCGCGGGCGCATCGCAATGCGGCGCAGTCCATGCGAGCTTCGGACAGGCGGTCAAATAAAACTTCGCGGTCAATGACTGAAGCTCGAGATCGTTCACGCCCTGATAGGCGAAATGGAAATTCGTCAGCCCGACTTCCTGATGCGGGTCCGAGAGCTGAACTCGCTGCGCGATCAGGTCGTCGAGCGACTTCATTACTTCGACGCGATGAGCCATTGCGGTGGCGCGAGAATCGAGGATCACTTCCTGCGCGAGGGCCAGCTTCACTTTCTGCGGGACGTTATCGCGCACAGCGCGGATCGCTTTGCGGTAAAATTCGCGCGCCTCGGCAAATTTTCCCTGCGCACGAAGCACATCGCCGAGGTTGCTGAGAAGTTTGCAGTGATTCGGATTGAGTTCGACCGCGCGCCGCAAGCATTGCTCGGCATCCACAAAATGTCCCAACGCCTGCAGCGCTGCGCCGAGATTCGACCACGCGTCGGCGAACGAAGGGGTTCCCTTGATCGCACAAACATACTCAGCCGCGGCTTCTTCGAAGCGGCCCTGGCGATGGAGTATCGAGCCTAGATTGCAATGCGCCTCCGGGCGGCTCGCATCAAAGCCGATCGCGATGCGATAGCGCGCGCCCGCCTCTTCGAGTTGTCCGCGCGCCTCCAGCACTCCGCCAAGATTGTTGTGCGCCTCCATCAGATGCGGCTTGAGCGCGATCGCGCGCTGAAGGCTCGCCTCGGCTTCATCGAGCCGATTGAGCTTCCACAGCACGCATCCGAGATTAGTCCACGCCTGCACGTCGGTCGGCGCGAGCGCGACCGCATCGCGAAACGAATGCTCTGCCGCATCCAGCTTGCCGCGATTCAGATGCCTGGTTCCTTCATTATAGAGCCGCGCGGCAAGCGCGCCCCGCGAGTTTGCGCTCGAGAGGGGGAATGCATTTGATTCGGAAATAAATGGGCGACCGCGGAAATTGTGCAGCCTCGCGGGCGGTACCCGACGCTTCATACGCGGTGCATCGCAGCAATTTCCGCGCCCGCAAGGTTGCCAAATCAGGTGTCAGGGCGCTTCTATTCGAAACATCGAGGCGGGCGGCAGCCGTACGATGTGTAACTATTTGTTACACACTGATCCCCGCTGATGTCGGAAGGCGGACATAGCCCTACAAATTGTTACGTAGGATGTCGCCGCTTCTTTAAACTTTTGCGCGCGGGCCGCAGCCGTTAAACTCGCGTCATGCACAAGAAAACTCTTTTGGCTGTTGCAGTTTGGTATTTCGTCTTGATCAGCACTTCGAACGGAGTGGCGACCCAGGTCGGACCGTTCTTCAACGAGACGGCGTGCAATGACTATCGCGCACAGTTCGCGAGCAACGGCGGCGCGGCCCCCTGCTTCAGCACCACCGCGCGAGAGTAGCTGCGCATTGTAAGCGCGGCGTCATAGTCCCTTGATGAAGCCGCGCAGCTCGGGGAACTTGTTGGTCATTTTGTCGGGATCGCGATCGGCCATCGTCGCGGCGGCCTTCTTGAAGGCGACCTTGTTTGCATCTTCGCCCGTCTTCGCACCTGGCGGAAGGAGAATCTGCGGCCGTTGCGTATTGAGCGAAAGCATATCCGCGATGTTTCCGGTGAATACGCCTCGCCGTTGCTCCACCTCATCGGAATAAGTCTCGCCACGCGCCCCGTATTTCTGCGCCACCATTGCAAGTATCGAGGTGTGATCGAGCGGTTGGCTGTATATGGTGCCGGCCGGCACGAGGGGTGAGACTACGATCCCCGGCACCCGTACGCCACTTGAGTTGAAAGTCGCAAATTTCGCATTCCGTGGAGGGGGCGTGACGATAGCTCGCGGCGACGCGTGATCGAAGAAACCGCCGTGCTCATCGTACGTGAGAATCATCAGCGTGCGAGCCCATCGCGCCGGATTGCAGGTCAGCGCCGTGTAGACGTTGCGCAGAAACGCCTGCCCGCCCGCGATCGACGACGGCGGATGGTCATCGCTCGGGGTGCCGAGATGCGGCGCGTCGGTGTAAGTCGGCTCGACGAAAATCACCTCGGGAAAGGTCGCCTCCGATTCGTCCTTGAAATCGTTGTAGAGGCGCTCGAAGCCGCGAAAGTTGTCGTCGAGCAAACGCCCAAGGATGCGCGGCATCAGCGCGAAGAACGGAATCCCCTCGTGATACACCCGCCAACTGATCCCGTGGTCGTTGAGCCAGTCATAAACAAGATACTGGTCATCGAGGACGTGGACGTTGCCGTCGATAAGAGTATAGCCGCTCATCGCCATCAGGCGGTTGGGCTGCGTGCTCGCAGGAATGGAAGAGAACCAGCGATCGCAGACCGCGAAGTTGCGCGCGAGGAAATCGGTCATCGGAACTTCGTCAGGAGTGAAATATCCCATCACCTCGGGCAAAGTTCCCGGCGCGGGCCCGGCGATCTGCCCATTCATGTAATAGCTCTGCACGAACCCGGTCATGTTGTACTCGCCGCTGATGACGGCGCCAATCTGATTGGCAATCGGTGCCCGCTCATGCGGCGGGTCGTGCGGCATGTCGAGCCGGCTCATGTGAAATGGCAGGTAAGAGCCGCCGTTGTAGGGATTGCCGTACCGCGGGCCCCCCGCATTTTGTAGGCCATCGACGGCAAGGCGAAACGGCGGCAAGCCGAGAGATCCCAGCATGTGATCGAAGGACCGATTCTCCATCAGCACGATGAGGACGGTGTCTATGTCTTTTATTAAATCAGCCATTTTCTCTGCTCGTGTTATAATGTTGGCACGGTGCCGCGGGCGCCGTAATCATTATGGAGAAGGCATTCGCGAGAAACCGAAAGTGCAAAAACAAACCCACTTCGCGTCTCCTCGGATTACATAAACGAACCCACCACGCCGCGTCCGCAATCACTGAAATCGCAAAAACAAACCCATTAGGCAGTTCAGGCGAATAGACGTCGAAACGCCGCGCCGAATAAGGGCTTTCCAGGCATTTGCCGACAGCGAGTTAGGGCAAATTCGATATGCTACGGGCTGCTGCCGAGCGGATTGCGCGCCTCGGTCGCGTTGTCGAGGTAGTCATGATCGCCAAGCCGCGTGATGCGCAAGCTGTTCGTCACCTCGACGCCCTGAAGCGTCAGCTTGGTGCTTAGCGAAATCGCCTTCGCAGTCCCCACCCATGGACGCTCGCCCGGAAACGCTTCGGTCATCACGCGGCCGGTCGCATGCACGCCGCCGGGTCCGATGTTGGGCGCCAGATGCAGGATATGCGTGATGGTCGGCGCGATATCGACATTGGCGGTTGGATTGGTATCGATAAAACTGCGCTTGAAGTCGGGACCGAACGCAGCGCCAAAGTTATGCAGTTCCATTTGGCCTGCCGCGCCATGCATTCCCATCCCGGTGGTGAACGACGGCGCGTCCGCATACATGATGCCCTTGACCGGATGCACCAGCGTCTTCGACTTGTTCTTCACCGGCGTCTGCCCCTTGGCCGCCAGTTCGAAGGCGAGCCTCTCCGGACCGGTGAGCTGGTCGTTGTCCTGATCGGAAATTTCGCGAAATGAGAGCACGAGATCGGCTGAGCGCGACGGATTAAGAATCCCGATCGCCTGCTCCGCGAAGGTGCCATCGATCCATCCCAGGAAGGGTTTCTCGGCTGTACGTTTGCGATGGTGCTTGCCTTCAATCGGCGCCGCCGCGAGGTCGCGCGAGAATATCGGACCGCACCATTCCTGGGCCTCGGCGAAATTGACGATTTTCTGCAACTCGTCGCGCTGCGCATTCTCGCTCGGGAATGCCGTCTTCGACAAATAAATGAGGTCGCTGCCGCCATTGCGCGCGACGACCACGTCGTCGCTGTCGAGCGCCTTCTTGAGGCCCGCGGTGGTGAGCAGCGCGTTCAGATCGACCGTCATCCGCACCGTCGCGAAGCCATGATCCGAGACCACGATCACGTCGGTGCGATCGGAGACGTTGGCGCTGACGATACCGGCACGCACCTTCGCGAGGTTGAGGTCTGCGGCACTCAGCGCTTCCAGCGCAGGAAGCGTCCCAAGCCCCGCCAGATGCTGTGTGAGGTCGGGGTTATGCTGCCATAACACGATGAGCGCGGGATGCCCCGCGTCCGAGGCGAGCTTCGCCGCCGGGATCGCGCGCTCGCTCACGATGCGCGTGAAGTAGGCGTCGCGCTCCGAATCGGCCGCCCCCTCGGGGCTAGCGGCCGGGACCTTCTCGGCCTCCGCCTGCGCGGGCAGCATTAGATCATCGGTCGCGAACAGATAATCCTTATGCGGATTGCCCTTGGAATCGACGCCGTCCTTGACCGATTCGACGCGGTCGTCGAACAGGAACGTCGGCCCCTCCTTGCCGGCGACCGCGAGATAGCCGCCCTCACGCTCGACTTGCTGCGCCACGGTATCGAGGTCGAGCAGATGTCCGGCGAATGCGCCGGCGCCGTTGAGCGAAGCAAGCAGCGGAGTGTTTTCGAGCATCACCGGCTTGGCGAGCTTTTGTCCGAGTGGGTTCGTCGCTAACGCGTGAACTTTGTCCGCCAGCAGCGGCGCGAGGTACATCGTGTTCGCAACGATCCCGTTGACGCCCGGTGAGGCACCCGTCGCGAGCGCGGCAGCATTGACCATCGTCAACGTGGGGTACATCGAATGATGACGATCGAAGCGCACGCCTTGATGGCTCATCTCATAAAGAGTCGGGGTGTCGCGAGGAGTGACGGAATCCGGCCGCAACCCATCCCATACCATCAGGATGACGATGCGCCCGCGCGATGGTGGCGGACCGGCGGCATCAATCGTTGTGCCAATTATTGCGAATGCCGCCAAGCTGGCCGCAAAGATAGCGGCGAAAAGTGCGAAGGTGCGAAGTTTCATTCCAGATTCACCAAGTCGCCCTTCTACCATTCGCAAACGGAGTAAGTCACACTCTATGTGTTACAGGATCGTTGGATCGGTTTTTCCCGCATCGATCGGACTTACTCACCAACCAACCGGAGCTCGCACTCGATGAAAGCACGTTACCTGATCCTTGCTGCTTCGATCGTAATTGTCGCCCCCGGATGTTTCTTCAGCTCGCAGCCGGCCAACGATCCCGCGCTCGGCACCAACTGCAAAGCGGTGACATCGGGTCTGATGTTTCTGAGCAAGCCCGATGTGACCTGCGACCAGCCGGCGCAACCTCCCGCGCCGAATATCGCGCCGGGCGCCGCGCCCGCGATACCGCCGCCGTCATGATGGGCGAGTATCGCGTGCCGCGCCTTAATCATTACAATGTAGTTATATGCGCATCCCAAAGATCACCAACCTTCGCCTCGTGCTGGCAATCGTCGCGGCATTCGCATGCTACGGCTGTATCGACGTTTCCAGCAGCACTCCACCCTCTTCCAACACTACGTGCACGACGAGTCCGGACGGCACTCAGAACTGTACCAGTCAGCCCACCGGAGGTTCGCATTGGGGATTCTTCCTGTAACCTGATGGCCACACGCTCCCGCATTCGATGCCAGCCGAGCTGAAAGTCGCGCTCGATCACGAGCGCATGCGCCTCGATGTGTACGTGTCCTCGGCGCTCGGCCCCGAATACACCCGCTCGCAAGTCGCCCGCATGATTAAGGCGGGCCTCGTGACCGTCAATGGCGCGCCATCGCGGCCATCGAGCGCCGTGCATCAGGGGGACGCCGTCGCAGTCGCCGAGCCCCCGCCGATGGAACCTCGAGAGGTGTCATCATCGGCGCCATCCATCGAGGTCCTCTACGACGACGACGAATTGATCATCGTCAACAAGCCTGCGGGCATGACGGTGCATCCCGCGCCCGGACATCCCGATGCGACGCTGGTCGATGCGCTGCTGGCGCGATTTCCCGAACTCGCGACGATGGCTGAAGCGGGCGGCGTGTTGCGCCCGGGCATCGTTCATCGGCTCGACAAGGAAACCTCGGGCGTGATGGTGGTGGCGAGGACGCCTTTTGCGAAGGCGGCGCTATCCGCGCAGTTCAAGGCGCGCACGGTGAAGAAAATCTATCTCGCAATCGTGCGTGGAATCGTCGCGCGCGATCGCATCACTATCGAGCGCCCGCTCGGACGTCATCCCACGGAGCGCAAGAAGATGTCGATCCATTCGCATACGCCGCGCGACGCGGTCAGCAACGTGATCGTGCTCGCACGGATGCCCGATCCATCGCCGGCGACGCTGGTGATGGTGATGCCGGAGACCGGCCGCACGCATCAGATTCGCGTTCACCTCGCATCGATAGGGCATCCATGCCTCGGCGACGCGCTATATGGCGGCGCGAGGAACGGCGGCGCGGAGTTTCAGCGTCACGCACTGCACGCGATGCATCTATCGATCGAGCATCCGCGCACGCATGAACGTTTGGTTTACGGCTCGCCGATGCCGGCGGATTTCAGCGACTTTTTGACCACGCGCGGAGTCGGTGTCGATGATTTAAAGATCGCAGATTTGACCAAAGAACAAATGGCGAGCCGTTGACAGCATTTATAACGTTGGTTACGGTTAGTTGTAGCTTCCGCACTTTGGGACGCTGGGGCTTGAGTTCAAAACCACTTCGGCCACTCTGACGGCCAGCCCCTCACACCCGAGACACCGGCGTTATCCCGACTGCACTTCCAGCTGCCAACGCTTAGGTGGGTCTAATCCTTGGGATTTGCCCTGACTCGGGCGCGAAACCACGTACGATCTCAATTGCCGTCATCTGAACGAGTGTTCAGGACGGAGCCAGGATAATGGAAAATCAAGAAGAAGAAAGAGTAGGCAGGATGCGGGGGAGGCATATGGCCAAAGGCAGAGGTGGGGCGGCGAGGCATCATGACATGCGCGACGATACGATGGTTTCTGAACCACGCCAAATCGTCGATCGTCCACAACAAGTGTCGGAACCACCGGTCGAGGTGATTTCTCCCGAAGGAGTGCTGAATCTCAAAGCGCTCAAGCGGGCCAAGGTCACCGAGCTGGCGCAGGTTGCGCGCGACTTCGAGGTCGAAGGCGCGGTCAACATGCGCAAGCAGGAGATGATCTTCGCGGTCCTCCAGGCCCAGGCGCATCGCAACGGCGCCATCCTCGGCGAGGGCGTGCTGGAAATCCTGCCCGACGGCTTCGGCTTCCTGCGTTCGCCCGATTACAACTATCTGCCCGGTCCCGATGACATCTACATCTCGCCGAGCCAGATTCGTAAGTTCAATCTTCGCACCGGCGACACCGTCTCCGGATTGATTCGGCCGCCCAAGGAGGGCGAGCGCTACTTCGCGCTGCTCAAGGTCGAATCCATCAACTACGAGGATCCCGAAAAAGCGCGCGACAAGATCCTGTTCGACAATCTCACACCGCTTTATCCCACCGAACGCCTCAAGCTCGAATACAATCACGAAGACCTCACAACCCGCGTCATCGATTTGATCGCGCCGATCGGCAAAGGCCAGCGCGGTCTCATCGTGGCGGCGCCGTTTACCGGCAAGACCATGATGCTGCAGGCGATTGCGAAGGCGATCGCGCACAATCATCCCGAGGTCGTGCTGATCGTTCTGCTGGTTGATGAGCGCCCCGAGGAAGTCACCGACATGCTGCGCTCAGTACAGGGTGAGGTGGTCAGCTCCACCTTTGATGAGCCTCCGACGCGCCACGTGCAGGTGGCCGAGATGGTCATCGAGAAGGCGCGCCGGCTGGTTGAACATGGCCGCGATGTCGTCATCCTGCTCGATTCGATCACGCGCCTCGCGCGCGCCTACAACACAGTGGTGCCGCCCTCGGGCAAGATTCTCTCGGGCGGCGTCGATTCCAATGCGCTGCACAAGCCGAAGAAGTTTTTCGGCGCCGCGCGCAATACTGAAGATGGCGGCAGCCTGACGATCATCGCCACTGCGCTCGTCGATACCGGCAGCAGGATGGACGAGGTCATCTTCGAAGAGTTCAAAGGCACCGGCAATCAGCAAATCGGTCTGGACCGGCGGCTGATCGAAAAGCGCATCTTCCCGACCATCGATATCCAGCGCTCTTCGACGCGTAAGGAAGAGTTGCTGCTCCAGCGCGGGACGCTGAATCGGGTGTTCATCCTGCGCAGGTTGCTGTCGCAGCTCAATTCGGTCGAAGCGATGGAATTCCTGATCGACAAGATGGAGAAGACCAAGACCAACGAGGAATTCCTCGATTCGATGAACGCGTAGTGGGAAGGCATCGAAGAAATTTGGGTTTGGAACGAAGCGGATTGCTTGCTAAGTTGGTGGGCTACGCTCGCTATAATTGAGGACTAAACAGACCATATGACCGAAATTTCTATGAAGCAGCTGCTGGAGGCCGGGGTCCACTTCGGCCATCAGACCAGCCGCTGGAACCCGAAGATGAAACCGTACATTTTCGGGGCCCGCAACGGCATCTACATCATCGACCTGCAACAGACCGTGAAAATGTTCCGCGCCTGTTATGACTTCGCGCGCGATGTTTCCGCGCAGGGCGGCACTATCCTGTTCGTCGGCACCAAAAAGCAGGCACAGGATATCGTCAAGGAAGAAGCCGAGCGATGCGGCATGTTCTACGTGAACAATCGATGGCTCGGTGGGATGCTGACCAACTTCCAGACCATCCGCGCCTCGATTGAGCGGCTCAAGAAGCTCGAAGACATCATGGCCGACCCTGAGATGCAGAACGCGCTCACCAAGAAAGAGATGAGCGACAACGCGCGTGAGCACGACAAGTTGATGCTCGTGCTGGGCGGCATCAAGAACATGCGCAAGCTGCCCGACGCGCTATGGGTCATCGACACCAAAAAGGAGTACATCGCGGTGTCGGAGGCGCAGCGCCTTGGGATTCCCGTCATCGCGGTAGTCGATACCAATTGCGATCCGGACCTGATTGCCTATCGCATCCCCGGCAACGATGACGCGATTCGCGCGATCAAGCTGTTCACCGCAGCGATTGCCGATGCAGCCATCGAGGGCAAGCACCTGGCCGAGGAGCGTCAGAAGGGCATCGACGATTCGGGCGGAAGTTCGAACGGCGGCGGAGGCGCGCAACCTGAAGCGCCGCCCCAGTCCGTCTAGAAGTCTGACTGCTTTCCTTAATCTTCTCTCCCTCAGGGGGAGAGATAAGAGAGAGGGGGCGGAAGTTGAAAACCCCCGAGGCCCGTCCCCATCAAGCATCGCGATGGGCAGACGTGGACTCGGGTTCGTGTATCTGTAAATAACATCATTATTCCGACATAGAGCAGGACCGATGGAAGTTACCGCTAATACGATAAAAGAGCTGCGCGAGAAAACCGGCGCGGGTGTGATGGATTGCAAGAAGGCGCTCGCCGAGAGTAAGGGCGACCTCGAAAAAGCCACGGTGTGGCTGCGCGAGAAAGGCATCGCCTCGGCGGCCAAACGCGCGGGCCGCGTCGCATCGGAAGGTTCGGTCGGCTCCTACATTCATGCAGGCGGCAAGCTCGGCGTGCTGGTCGAGGTCAACTGCGAGACCGACTTCTTCGCCAAGGGCTCGGATTTCCAGACCTTGGTGAAAGACATCGCGATGCAAATCGCGGCGACCAATCCACGCGCCATCAAGCGCGAAGATATTCCTGCCGATGTCCTTGCGCAGGAGAAGCAGATCTACGCCTCGCAGGCCGAGGGCAGCGGCAAGCCGCCACAGGTCATCGCCAAAATCGTCGAGGGGAAGCTCGACAAGTTCTACAAGGAAGCGTGCCTGATGGAGCAAAGTTGGGTAAAAGATCCCAACCTGACTATCACTGACTTGATTGGCGAGTACACTGGGAAGTCGGGCGAAAAAATTGAGATTCGCCGCTTCGTACGATTCCAGCTCGGCGAAGGGATCGCCAAATCGGACGACGGCGCTAACTCTTAAAGGATCTTGGATTTGGCTGCCTTCCTTCAGCATCTCTCCCTACTGGGAGAGATAGGAGAGAGGGCTGGCGCTCGCTAACCTGGAAACGAGGGCGAAAAGCATCCTGGGGGGTGGGATTGCAGACGATGGCGGAGGTTGAAAACCTTGTGAGCCCCCTTCCTCGTTACAATCGCGTGCTGCTGAAGCTTTCGGGCGAGGCGCTCGCGCCGGCAGCCGGCGCCGGCATCGATCTCGACGCGCTCGCGGAAATCGCGCAGGAAATCAAAGAAGTCCACGACCTCGGCATTCAGCTCGCGCTCGTCATCGGCGGCGGCAACATGATGCGCGGCAGCGAGTACGAGGCCCGCGGGATGGATCGCTCGACCGCGGACCAGATGGGGATGCTCGCCACCGTCATCAACGCGCTGGCGTTGCAACATGCGCTGGAGCGGATCAAGGTGCCGACGCGGGTGCTATCGGCGATCGCGATGCAAACGGTGGCCGAGCCGTACATCCGCCGCCGCGCCGTTCGCCATCTCGAAAAAGGCCGCGTCATCCTGTTCGCGGCCGGCACCGGCAATCCCTACTTCACCACCGACAGCGCCGCGAGTCTGCGCGCTCTCGAAATCGGCGCCGACGTGATACTCAAGGCGAGTCATACGGTAGACGGCGTGTACGATCGCGATCCGCTCAAGGAATCCGGCGCACAACGCTTCGAGCGGCTGAGCTTCCTGGAGGTGCTCAATCGCAACCTCAAGGTGATGGACTCGACGGCGATCTCGATGTGCCGTGACAACGGGCTGCCGATTATCGTGTTCAATCTTCGCAAACCCGGTAATATAAGAAGAGCCGTAATGGGGGAGACCATCGGCACCTGGGTAGGGAGCGAAGCCTGACATGCAAGGCGAGATTATAGAATTAGCGCGATCCGAAATGGAGAAGGCGGTCGAAGCTTTCCGCCACGAACTGACTCGCGTGCGCACCGGCCGCGCCTCGACCGGACTGGTCGAGGGGTTGCAGGTAAACTACTACGGCGCCAAGACTCCCATTCGTCAGGTTGCCTCGCTCGCGGCGCCTGAGCCGCGCCTCATCGTCATCACGCCCTACGACAAGACCGCGCTGCACGAAATCGAAAAGGCGATTCAAAGTTCCGACCTTGGATTGACGCCGCAAAATGACGGCAAGATCATCCGCATTCCGATTCCGGAACTGACCCAGGAACGGCGCAAGGAACTGGTCAAACACGTCAAGAAGGTCGCCGAAGAGCATCGCGTAGGGGTGCGCAATCATCGCCGCGATGCCAACGATATGCTCAAGGATCTGCATAAAGACAAGAAGATTACCGACGACGATTTGCGCGCGTCGGAAGCGAAGATTCAGCAGTTCACCACCGATTTCATCGATAAGCTCGACAAGGTCCTGGCCGCCAAAGAAGCGGAAATCATGGAGGTCTGACGGGAGAGGCTTCCGGAGTCAGGTCAAATCGCAAGTGGGGATTTCATTACCAACCGACGAATTTCCAAATCTATCTCTCGATCGCGCGCGGCTTCCGCGTCACGTCGCGATCGTGATGGACGGCAATGGGCGATGGGCCCAGCGCCGCGGCCTTTCCCGCAACGAGGGGCATCGGCGCGGCAAGGATTCGGTGCGCGCGGTGGTCGAGACGGCGCGCGAGTTGGGCATCCCATATCTCAGCCTGTTCGCGTTCTCGCATGAGAATTGGGCTCGGCCCTCGACCGAAGTGAACTTCCTGATGCGCCTGTTTCATCGCTACCTCATCACCGAAGGCAAGCGGCTGATGAATCGCGGCATCCGCGTGCTGGCGCTGGGTGAAAGCGAGCGCCTGTCGCCGCCGCTGCGTCACGCGCTCGAGCAGACGGTCGAGATGACGGCGAACAATGACGGAATGACGCTGGGGCTCGCGCTGCCATACAGCGGGAGGCAGGATATCACCTCTGCGGTGCGCAAAATCGCCGACGCGGTCGCATCGGGCGCGATGAAGCCGGAGGAAATCGACGAGGCCACCGTCGCGCGATCGCTAGCCACCGGCGCGATGCCCGACCCCGACTTGTTCATCCGCACCTCGGGCGAGCAGCGCGTGTCGAACTTTTTTCTGTTCCAGCTCGCATACACCGAACTTTATTTCACCGAGACGCTATGGCCCGATTTCCGCGAGCGCGAGTTCCTGACTGCGCTGTCCGCATACCAGGCGCGCGAGCGGCGATTCGGCGGCATTCCGGCAGACAGCGACCACCGGCTGCGTGCTCAGAACTAGGCTTCTGACCGCGGCGGTCGTTCTCCCGACTCTCCTCGGCGTTATCTTTTTTCTACCAGCGGTAGGGTTCACGATTTTCATCGGAATCGTAGGGTTGTGGGGACTGTACGAAGTTTACGAGATGGCGCGTCCGCTCTCTGTCCCATCGATCCTCGCGCTGCTGATATTAGGATTGATTCCGCTTATCTGGTTGCTCGCGGGGCCGATGGCAGGGCTATATCCGCCGCCGTATCCCGATGCTTCAAGAGCACTGATCATCATGCTCGCGGTGCTGGGTGTCGCGATGCTCAACATCATCGCGGTCGGTATCGGCGGAGCCGAATCGATTCCGCGTGGCCTTTGGGTAGTCGCGAGCGCCGCGCTCTATGTAGGTCCGATGTTTCCGTTCTTCGCGTTGGTGCGCAACGGTCCCAACGGCATCGCCCTGCTGGTCCTGATGCTGCTCCTCGTGATCTGCGCCGACACCGGCGCATACTTCGTCGGACGCGCGGTCGGGCGGCATAAGCTCGCATTGAAGGTGAGTCCCGGTAAGACCGTCGAAGGCGCGATAGGCGGCATCATCGCCTCCGTCATCGGAGGTATCATCCTGCGACCATCGCTCGTGCCTCAATGGACCATCGAAAAGATGATTGTTTTCGCGGGTTTGGTGGCAATTCTCGCGATCATCGGGGACCTCGCGAACTCGGCTTTCAAGCGCGTTGCGGGAGTCAAGGACTCAGGATGGATTTTCCCCGGACACGGCGGACTGCTCGATCGAACTTGTTCACTGGTCTTCGCGGCGGTTTTGACCTACTATTACTCGCGATGATGCGGCAAGTTTACCGGCCGCGCTGTCTTGCTCGCGGGGGGCTTTCGCAAGGCACATTTCGGAGGAGCGCCTTTTGCTGACTTCAATAGTCGCGGCCGCAATTATTCTCGCTGTCTTAATCGTCGTGCACGAGGCCGGTCACTTCGCGATGGCGAAGCGTCTCGGCGTCCGGGTCATCAGGTTCTCCATCGGCTACCCGCCCAAGGTTTGGGGCATTCGCCGCGGTGAGACCGAATACGCCATTGGACTGACGCCCTTTGGCGGCTACGTCAGAATGCTGGGCGAGGAAGTCGGCGAGGAGCCGCGTTCCGAGGAGTTGCAGAATTACGTCCACGAGTTGGCCCTCGACGTTCTCGAGTCGGCCGAGAACTACCGATGGAAGCTGCCCTCGAAGGATCCGGATCAGAAGATCCTTGCCCTCGGCAAGCAGCTCTTTTCACATTCGGAGATTGCAGCGCCGAGCCGCGCCGTCGCGATCGACGCTTCCGGTTCATCGGCCGCATTGGATCTCGCACCGGTAGAAGTGGTGCATTCGCGCCCGCTCGAGATCATCGGGCGTGAGCTGAAGCCCGAAGAAGCCGACGTGATGCACGAGATCAACGTGCGCGATTCAGTCGCCGAGGCGACGGCGTATCTCGCCGAACATCCGACCCCCACGCTGGTTCACTCATTTCAGAACCGTTCGTTTCCCACTCAGAAATTGTGGAAACGCTTCGCGATCGTTCTGGCCGGGCCGCTCTCGAACATCATATTCGCGCCCATCCTGATGACGGTCGTCTTCCTGATCGGCGTACCGATGCTGCTGCCGGTAGTCGGCCAGGCCAAAGACGGACTGCCCGCCCATGCGGCGGGCTTGCTGCCAGGCGATCGGATCGTTTCGGTCAATGGAAAGCCGATCGAGTTCTGGAACGACTTTTCCGCGGAGGTCAAAGGCGGTAACGGTACTCCGATCAGGTTAGGTATCGAGCGTGGCACCGGATCGGCGGCTGGACTCCGCGAAATCACCATCACGCCCAAGCGCGAAGACGAGGCGAGCGTGTATGGGAACAAGGTCCCAACCTGGATCATCGGAGTGGTTCCGCGCGGCGATGAGGAAATCAAGAGCTATGGTCCTATCGAAGCGGCCGAGCATGGTGTGACCCAGACCGTCGAGATCGCGGGGACGCTGATGGTCGGCCTATGGCAAATCGTCAACGGCTCGATCCCCGTGCGTCAGGCTCTCGGCGGCCCCATCATGATCGCGCAGATGGCGGGAAAGGAAACGCACGAGGGACTTTCGGCGGTCCTGATGTTCACCGTGATGATCAGCCTTCAACTCGGCATCCTCAATCTGCTGCCGGTCCCGCTACTCGACGGCGGCCATCTTCTGTTCTTCGTGTTCGAGGGATTGCGTGGCAAGCCGCTGCATGTGCGGACGCGCGAGCTGGCGCTGCAGGTGGGGCTGCTTCTGATTGTCGCGCTGATGGTATTCGCCATTTTCAATGACATCTCACATATTGTTCAGGGCTGAGCGACTTTTTGAGTTGAGCGCCGGGGTCGGCCCGGTGCTCGGGCTGGACACCGCAAGCGCAACCGCATCTCTCGCAATCGTCGCGCATGGAAAAGTGCTGGCGGAGGTCGCGCGCTCGGCGGCCTCGCATGGCGCGGGACTTCCGGCGGCGGTGGCCGAGGTCGTGGATCGAGCCGGCATCACGCTGAAAGATCTTCATGGCATCGCGGTCGGTATCGGACCGGGGTCGTTCACCGGATTGCGGGTCGGCCTCGCCTATGCGAAGGGACTCGTCTTCGCGCTAGAATGCGCCTTGATTGGTATTCCCAGCTTTGATTGTCTTGCACTAGCAGCATTCGAACAGTGCCATCCGGTCGAGGGAACTTTGATCTGTCCCATCGTAGACGCTCGCAAGGGAGAGGTTTACGCGAATATTTACCGCGCAAGGGCGGATCGGCTGGACAACATTTCGCAACCCTTGGTAATAAAGTTACAGAATCTTTTCCCAGAGCTTTCGGACGGCGTTATACTGATCGGAGATTCGAAGGCCAAGGAAGCATCGTTGTTACTCAGCGAGCGAGGAATACAATCCACCGTTCTCGACGAGGGGATGAACTCGCGCGGCCGGTATGTGGCGGCACTGGGGGCGGAGGGAATGGCGCGCGGTGTGACGGAGATCCCTGCGATCGTCGAACCGTTGTATGTCCGCACGGCTGAGGCCACTTTCAAACCTGCGGCGGTACCTCCAGACACTGCCGCCAAGGAGAGGCCATGGAGCGACGAGACGAAGAGCTCATCCAGCAACTGATGACCCGTGACGATGAACTCAGGGCTCTGTATTCAGAGCACACCGAGCTCAAGCACCAACTCGAAGCCTTCCGCGATAAAATCCACCTAAGCACCGAAGAGGAACTCGAAAAGAAACGAATCCAGAAACTGAAGCTGGCCTCCAAAGACAAACTGATGGAAATTCTGCATCGCCATCAGGACCATCACGAGGCACACTGAGCCGCACGGATTCGGCCATGAGAGCTCGCACACCACCGAATGCCAAGCCATACAATATCGGTACTGGTCGAAAACGAATTCGGCGTGCTGGCCCGCGTGGCCGGTCTATTCTCGGGCCGCGGCTTTAACATCGAGTCGCTCACCGTCAACGAGGATCCGCTCGATCCGACGGTCTCGCGAATCGTGCTCGTCTCTTCGGGAGACGACACGATACTCGAGCAGATCAACAAGCAGCTAAACCGCCTGGTGTCCGTGATCAAGGTCACGGATTTCCAGGGCGTCGACATCGTCGATCGCGAAATGGTGATGGTGAAAGTCGCGGTCGATGAGCGCACCCGCTCCGAACTCGATCTCATCGTCAGCGCATTCCGCGCCCATCTCGTCGACATCGGACGCAACGCCGTCACGGTCGAACTCACCGGCGACGAAGAGAAAATCAAGGCGTTCATCGCATTGGTCCGTCCGCTCGGCATCAAGGAGATCGTGCGATCGGGAAAAATCGCGATGACGCGATCGGTTCAGCCCAACGAAAATCATCATCGGCGCCCGGCGCAAAAGGCAGGAGAGTAAATCATGAAAGTCTATTACGACCGCGACGCCGACCTGAGTCTGCTCCGTCCGAAGAAGATCGCGATCATCGGCTATGGGAGCCAGGGACATGCGCATGCGCTCAATCTGCGCGACAGCGGGATGGACGTGCGGGTGGGACTTCGCAAGGGCAGCGCGAGTATCGAGAAGGCGCAGAAAAATGGCCTGAAGGTGCTCGATACGATGGAAGCCGCGAAAGAAGCCGACATCATCATGATACTGGTTCCCGATGAGCAGGGCGGCGAGATTTACGAAAAAGAAATCGCTCCCGCGCTCAAACCCGGCAAGTATCTCGCGTTCGGCCACGGCTTCAACATCCATTTCGGATTCATCAAGCCGCCCAAGGACGTCAACGTTTTCATGATCGCGCCCAAGGGCCCGGGACATCTGGTGCGCTCCGAGTACGCCAAGGGACGCGGCGTTCCGTGTCTGCTCGCGGTGCAGCAGGATCCTTCGGGCGACACCGCAAAAATCGGCCTCGCGTATGGCGCTGCGATCGGCGGCGCGCGCGCTGCGATCATCGAGACATCATTCAAGGAAGAAACCGAGACCGATCTCTTCGGCGAGCAATCGGTACTATGCGGCGGGCTGACGGAACTCATTCGCGCCGGATACGAGACGCTGGTCGAGGCCGGATACGCGCCCGAAATGGCATACTTCGAATGTGTGCATGAGGTGAAGCTGATCGTCGATTTGATCTACGAGGGCGGCATCTCCAACATGCGCTATTCGATCAGCAATACGGCCGAATACGGCGACATGACACGCGGCAAGAAAGTCATCAGCGAGGACGCGCGCAAGGCGATGAAGCAGATCCTCGGCGACATCCAATCGGGCAAATTCGCCAACGAATGGATCAACGAATATCGAGCGGGTCTGCCGCACTTCCGCGAGTTGCGCAAGGAAGGCGAGCATCATCCGGTCGAGGAAGTTGGAAAGAAACTGCGCTCGTTCATGCCGTGGCTGGCGAGCGATCGATTGGTGGATAAATCGAGGAACTGACTCCGCGCTGAAAGGCGACGAGTCATTCTGAGTTTTCGAAGGATCTCGTGCGTCGCGATTGATAGGTATCAATGATATATATCAATCGTGGCAGCGAAGGTCGCGAAAGTATTCAAAAACGGGCGCAGCCAGGCGGTCCGGATCCCCAAGGAATTCCGCCTCAACGTCGATGAGGTCCTCATCGAGCGCAAGGGCAAGAAACTCATCCTGACGCCGCGCAAGCGCCAATGGAAAACCTGGGCGGAGTACTTCGCTAATCTCGATCCGATCTCGGATGATTTCGTTGCGCCGGAAGATACGCCCATCAAGCCCACCAAGGGTTTCTGATGCCCCGAGTGATGCTTGATACCGACATTTGCATATATGCGATGAGGGGACGACCGGCTGGTGTCGCTCGACGCTTGGCACGCACCGAACCAGGCGACGTCTTTGTTTCCTGTATTGCTGCATGTGAACTCTGGACCGGGGTCGCCAAGTCTAACGCCCCTGAAACCAGCCAAGCAAAATTGTTGAGATTTCTATCTGGCGTTCAAATTCTGGATTGGCCGCGCTCTGCAGTCGTCCGCTACGCCTCGATTCGTGCTTACCTCGAACTGCGTGGCTCGCGTATTGGCGAGCTCGATTTGCTGATCGCGGCGCACGCACTCCATGAAGACCTTCCGCTCGTCACCAACAATCGCGCGGAGTTCCGGCGCGTGCCGGGTCTCAAGGTCGAGAGCTGGATTCGCTAAAGCTTTGGTGGGCGGCGAACATTCAGCGAAGATCTGCCGGAACATTTTCTGGCGAAAAGCTTTATAATTGGACTGATGGGGAAACTAGCAGAAATGATCGGCCTGGCGCCGGAGGGTGGGAAGCTCGTCTTCGGCATACTGGTGGTGGGGCTGGTCCTGCTGTTTGTAGGCTTTCCCGTCGTTGGCGTACCGCTGATCTTTCTCGCTGCCGCAGTAGGCTCATTCTTTCGCGACCCCGAACGCTACCCCGACCGCACCGAAGGCGTGATAATTTCCGCCGCCGACGGCAAAGTAACCAACGTCTCCGAGTGCACTCTTCCCGATGACCGCGAGACCGTCTACCATCGCGTGTCGGTGTTTATGTCACCCCTCAATGTTCATGTGAATCGCGCGCCGGTCGCCGGCCAGGTCGCCCTCGTCGAGCATACGCCGGGCGATTTCCTTGCCGCCTATCGCGATGACGCGAGCGATCATAACGAGCGCAACCTGATCGTGTTTCGCGACGCGCTCGGACGTCGCCACGCCATCATGCAGATTGCCGGCTACTTCGCTCGGCGTATCGTATGCCGCGTGCATCCGCAGGACAGAATCGAACTGGGGCAGCGCATCGGGCTGATAATGTTCGGCAGCCGCGTCGACCATTTCATACCCCCCAACTACCGCGTCAGCGTCGCGGTCGGCGAGCGCGTGCTTGCCGGTGAAACCGTAATTGGAGAACTTGCGCAATGATCCCTAATCGGGAAACCAGCCGCATTCGCGACGGCAAGCGGATGCGTCTTATCTCGGGCCGGATTAAACAACAACGCAAAAAGGTGGTGGCTCCCTTGCGTCGCGGCGTATTCCTGCTCCCTGTCACAATCACTTCGCTCGGCCTGCTCTCGGGCTTCTATTCGATTGTCTCCTCGATCGACGGCCACTTCGAGGTCGCCGCGGTGATGATCGCGATCGCGTTCGTATGCGACGGGCTCGATGGCCGCGTCGCGCGCGCCTCGCGCACCTCGAGCGAGTTCGGCGTCGAGTACGATAGCCTCTCCGATGTGGTCGCCTTCGGTGTCGCGCCCGCATGCCTCGCCTACAACTGGGCGCTCAAGCCGCTCAATGGAATCGGCATCGTCATTGCCGGGATGTTCGTCGTATGCGGCGCGCTGCGCCTCGCCCGATTCAACATCCAGACTGACAGCGCGGATAAGAGCCGCTTCGTAGGTCTGCCGATTCCCGGCGCCGCCGCGATGATCGCGGGAACCGCCCTCGCCTACAGCTACTTCGAACTCGCGATGCCTCGCACGCTGACCACTGTGATGGCGCCGATAACTCTGGCGCTCGGCCTGCTGATGATCTCGCGGGTCCCTTACCCCAGCTTTAAGACCGTCACGGTGCACAAGCGGGCGCCTATCGAATTGACCATCGGCGTGCTGATGACAGCCGCCATGCTCTTTGCCTTACCGCAACTGACCGCGTTCGTTCTGGCAGCCGCCTTCGTGCTTTCCGGTCCTTTCCTGATGCTGCGCGGAGAGGAGATGCAGCCGAAAGTCCCGGTGCTGCATCCGGTTCAGATCGCCAAGGCGCCGGATGGCGCGAACGGCAAAAGCACCGATGCACACGCTCAGTCCGACCAGCATCACGTATAGTGTTGTTATGCGGGTTGGGGGATTTCGATGACGCGGTGCTTCAAGAGAGTTGGTCTAGTCGCAGGCTGCGCGACACTCGCTTTCGCATTGTCAGGATGCGTTACGGAAACCGTCGTCCCCGAGTTGCACACTACCGCGTTCGTTACGAATGATTCAGACACTCCATCGGAATCCGAGGTGCGCACTCAACCGAATGCCGCGCCGTCTGCCGGCGCCGATTCGAACGGATCGACCGCCGGTTCATCGACACCTGCTGCATCTGCTTCGTCGCCCGCACCCCCAATCGCCGGCGTCCCTCCACCACCGGTCATTCATTAAACAAATACGTGCCATTGACTGATGCTGACGCCATAGCTACAACTGACACTGATATGAGTCGTTACCTGAACCTCGAACTGCTGCTTAGCCTGGCCCTAACCGGGGCCCACGCCGGGTGCGTCGAGGAACAGGCCTAACGAAGGCTGTAAAATCTGAGATGAGCGCCCTGGGCGGTGGGCCGAAGAAGCCGCCCAGGGCGTTTCCTTTTCTGCCGCCCAGGCTCCTTCGCCCCTCCCGCCTTGGGTTCAAAAGACGGAGGCCAGCAAAATGAGCAACGCGAATCCCGAACCACAACAGGAAGATTACGTACGCATCTTCGACACCACGCTGCGCGACGGCGAGCAAGCGCCCGGCTGCACGATGAATGTCGAAGAGAAGATCGCGATCGCGCGCCAGCTCGAGCGGCTCAACGTCGACGTGATCGAGGCCGGATTCGCCGCATCATCGCCGGGTGATTTCGAATCCGTCAGCCGCATCTCGCAGACCCTGACCGGCCCGCGCGTGCTGAGCCTCTCGCGCACCCGTATCGAGGATGTCGACCAGGCGCTGGCCGCGGTGGATAAGGCCAAGACACCTGGCATCCACATCTTCATTGCGACCTCGGACATCCATCTGAAATACAAACTCAACATGACGCGCGAGGACGTGCTGGATGCTGCGACCTGGGCCGTCACCCATGCGAAGAAGCATCTCGATTACATCGAGTTTTCATGCGAGGACGCATCGCGGAGCGACTGGGATTTCATGGTGAAAGTCGTGACGGAAGTCGTCCGCGCCGGCGCCGGCATCATCAATCTGCCCGATACCACCGGACACGCGATTCCCGAGGAGTACGAGAATCTCTTCAAGTACATGCGCGAGCACGTGCCGAATTCCGAGCACGTCATCTGGAGCGCCCACTGCCACAATGACTTGGGCCTCGGCGTTGCGAATTCGCTGGCCGCGATCCGCGGCGGCGCCCGTCAGATCGAATGCACCATCAACGGCATCGGCGAGCGCGCCGGCAACACCTCGATGGAAGAAGTGGTGATGGCGCTCAAGACCCGCAAGGATTTCATGCAGGTCCAGAGCCGCGTCGACACGCGCCAAATTTATCCCGCCTCGCGCCTGCTCGCGCAGGTCATCGGATGGCCGGTGCCGCCCAACAAGCCGATCGTCGGCGACAACGCCTTCGCGCATGAGGCCGGAATCCATCAGGATGGCGTACTTAAATACAAATTGACGTACGAGATCATGAAGCCCGAGGACATCGGCATCCCGTCGAACAAGCTGGTGCTTGGCAAGCATTCGGGGCGTCACGCGTTTACCAATCGCCTGACCGAACTGGGCATCGACATCAAGACGGTCAACGTCCCCAAGGCCTTCGCGGAGTTCAAGAATCTCTGCGACAAGAAAAAAATCGTCTACGACGACGACATCCTCGCGCTGGTGAACGAGGAAGCGCGCCGCACCTCGGAGGCCTACGAACTGGTCGATGTCACCGTGACCTCCTCGACGCGCAGTACTCCTCAAGCGGAGGTTACCTTGCGCATCGAAGGAACCGAGCACAGCGCGAAGTCGAGTGGCGACGGGATGGTCGATGCGTGCTTTAAGGCCATCCTCAAAGCTGCGGGCGTCAGTCCCACGCTCGAGCGCTACACGGTCAAGTCGATCACGGGAGGCACCGACGCGCTTGGCGAAGTGAGCTGTATGGTTCGCGACAACGGCATGACGGTCGCGGGCCAGGGCGCGCATAGCGACATTGTGATGGCGAGCGCGTTGGCATTGGTGAATGCGCTGAATCGTCTGAAGGCGCGCGCCAGCGTGGTCGAAAAAGACGCCGCCGTCGGCGACTGATTTTGCTGAAGGCTTCCTCTCCCGCGGCTGAGCTCGCGAAGCCGCAAGTTGGGAGAGATGCGGCACGCACAGCGTGCTGCATCTCGGGTGAGGGCCAGTGGCGCCTCGCCGCCGGTATTGGAATGCCGCGGCTCTTTCCACTAGGTATAAGCGCAGGAACGAATGTGCCTCCGCCGCGCCAGCGCCTTCGCCCTCCTCCGTTCGTGACGATTGCCCGTAGACATTGCACTTAATGGGTTTGTTTTCGCACTTTTCTGGCTATCTCCCGAGGAGGTCGGTGGGCGCGGTTGTCGCTGTTCGACTTGTGGCTGGGGCGTAATACGGTTAATGGCTCCTGCTCGCGCGCCAGCCTCCAGTCGCGGCGGACTCGAAATCGAAAATGCCGTGATTTCGCTCAACAAAGTGGGTTTGTTTTTGCGATTTTGAAATGCGTGCAGCGCCGCCTCGCGAGGCCCTCAATCCGTCCAATTCCGCCGTCGCCGCGCGGATCGCCCGATGAAGCCGGCCTTCATAACGACTGATCGCCTTCGCTTCGCGTGGACCGGGAATCGTCGGCGCCCATAA
>CAWBJR010000016.1:0-29657 GCA_963789085.1 uncultured delta proteobacterium
TGGATCGCGCACGCGCTCGAGCAGTATGCCAACAATCGGCTGATTCGCCCGCGGATGCGCTATCGCGGCGTCCCGCTACGCCACTGGGAGTAGTCGTCCGCTCGCGGCAAGGTGGCTGCGGCCTTGCGGAGTCAAATCGACGAGCATCACATTATCGGCGTCGCATCTTCGGAGGATGAATCCGTTGTCGACCGCATCTTCCCACACCGTGAGCCTTGGGCAGGATGTGCGCCACGCCTCCATGACCTCGGAATAGGGCCGCGGTTTGACGGCGAGCCATTCGAGGAAATCGAGAATCAACGACGCGAGCGTCGCGTTCATCGAAGGCTCCATAGAATTCGAGGCTATAACCATGGCGAGACTGCGCGATGAAACGCGGCGCTAACGCTTTTTTTCCCAACGCGCTATTTTACCGCCTGAACGCCGACGGGAGGCATACAAGATGAAGGCGATCGCGAAGACCAAGCCGGAATTCGGTGCCGAGATCATCGATGTCCCGGTGAAGAAGCCAGGGCCCGGCGAGTTGCTGGTCAAGGTCGCGGCATGCGGCATCTGCGGCTCCGACCTCCACATCTACGAATGGGAACTCGGCGCCGATCGCATGGTCGCGCGACTCCCGGCCGTTATCGGCCACGAACCCGCGGGCGAGGTCGTCGAAATTGGCGCCGGCGTGACGACGTTCAAGGCCGGCGATCATGTCGCGCTCGATCCGTTTGGGCATTGCGGCAAATGCTCGACCTGCCGCTCCGGACGATTCAATCTGTGCACTTCGCCGACGCATCTCGGCGGCGCATTCGCGGAGTATGTCATCGCGCCGGTAGGAAATTCCTACGTCGTGCCGCCCACGATGGATTTCGAAACCGCGGCGCTGCTCGAACCGTTCGGAACGGGACTTCATGCGGTCGAGCAATCATGCCTCAAGGCCGGCGACAGTTGCGTGGTCGAGGGTCCCGGGCCGATTGGGCTTAGCGTCGCGATGTCGGCTCGCGCCAAGGGTGTGCAATCGATCGTGGTGACCGGCCTCGAAGCCGATACGCAACGCCTCGCGCTCGCGCGCGAGCTCGGATTCAAAACCGTCGTCGCCGACAAGAGCGATTGGATTGCACAGGTGCGCGCGCTGCTTCCGCCCGACGGCGCCGATGTGGTCTTCGATGCGTGCGGCATGATCGATCAGCCGCGCGAGCTGATGCGTCGCGGCGGTGAGTTGGTGCTGATCGGATGGCCCGCGCGCGATCTCACTTCGACCGAGCTGCGCGCGTTTTTCTTCCACGGCATCAAGACCATCAACTCGCGCGTGCGCACGCCGGAGACCTGGCGTCGCGCGATCGCGCTGGTCTCTTCGGGCGCGGTGGATTTGCGCCCGATGGTGACGCATCGATATGACATCGCGCACGGTATCGAGGCATTCGAGTTGTTGCGCGCGCGCAAGGGTGTGAAGGCTCTTATCATTCCAAATCAGACGGCATACTGACCCGAAGAAAACATAATGAGGACACGCATATGAAAGATGGATTCAAAATCGTCGACGTCGATGCGCATCTGATGGAACCCGATTGGGTGTTCGAGCGATTCATCGATGAGAAGTACAAATCGCAGGCGCCCAAGATGGGCATCGCGACGGAATCGGGCCGGCGCACCTTTCTGGTCGAGGGCGAGCCGTTCACCCGCGAGAAAGGAAAGTATCCGATGGCGGCGCCCGCGTTCTTCAAGGCGGTGCGCAAGGCAATGGAGCGTTTCGAGCGCGCCAGCAAACTGGGATTCAGTCCAGAGAGCCGCCTGCAGGACATGGACGAGCAGGGCGTCGACGTGCAGGTGGTTTATCCTACCGCGGCGGGACAGATGCTGGGGCGAGAGTTCCGCGACACCAAGCTGCTCGCCGCGTGCTGCCGCGCCTACAACGACTGGGCGATCGATTACTGTTCGAAGGATCCGAAGCGCCTGCGCGCGTCGGCGATCCTGCCTATGCAGGATGTAGAAGAAGCCGTCAAAGAGGCGATATCGCGCGGCGAAAAACGGCGCGGTGAGTTTCTACATCCGGCCCAACCCGGTCGCGGGACGGACGCTCTTCAGCGAGGCATACCTGCCGCTGTTCGCGGAAATCGAAAAGCTCGGCAAGCCGATTTCGACGCATGAGTCGGCGTCGGCATCGGTACCGTCGTTCGGCGATCGGATGGATACTCACGTCAGCGGGCACATCCTGTCGCATCCGTTCGAGGCGATGGCGGCGATGGCGGGCCTCATCTGGTACGGCATCTTCGAGAAATTCCCCAAGCTGCGAGTCGTGCATGTTGAGGCCGACGGCGGATGGGTTCCCTACTGGCTGCAGCGGATGGAGCAGCATTGGAATTTCAGCGGCAACTCGGAGCATGAGTATCTTACGCAGCGTCCGACCGAGTACTTCAAATCGAACATCTTCGTCGCGTTCCGTGGCGATGAGCCTACGATGAAAGCGGCGGTCGAGCTGGTCGGCGACAACAACTTCCTTTGGGATACTGACTATCCGCATCCGGATGGCACGTTCCCATGGGGCATCGAGTCGATGCTGAAGCAGCCGATCGCATCGGAGAGCAAGCGCAAGATTCTGTATGACAACGCGGTGCGCGCGTTCGGTTTGAATTGACGGAGGCGTAAACGGCTCGTCGCGAGCGCTCGCTTTTTGAAGTAGTGACGCCGCTGGGATTCGCGGTTCGCTGCAGCCGTGACTACTGGCAGCGCATAGTTTCGCTGAAGCATCCGGTCATGGATGGCCTCGAAGCGTCCGTACAATTGGCTCTTGCAGAACCGGATGAGGTTCGCCGAAGCCGAATAGACCCAACCGTCTTTCTCTTTTACCACGGGCGAAAACCCCGCTGGATTTGCGCTGTCGCAAAGCGAGAGAATGGTAAGGGCTTCCTTGTAACTGCGTATCCAACGGACGCTATCAAAATCGGAGATGTAGTGTGGAAGAAATCAAAGTGATCCATGATGAGGTGGGCCACACACTCACCATCTGGCTCGACGATCCGAACAAGGAAGCACTTTGCGAAGAGACCGCGGATGAAGTCGTGATGATGAAAGATCGCAAGGGCCGAGTCATAGGTTTCGAAATGCTGAACTACAAACCGGCCAAATCCTCGCCGCGAAAAAGCGGTCGAGTCGCCGGACAGAAAGTTCACACAAGGAAACTGCGCGCAAAGACCGCCTAACGCAGGGACCTTGGGATGCGATGCGTGATTCGCAAACAGAAGTCTGCCTGACAACGCGGTGCGCGCGTTCGGTTTGAACTAGAATCGCGCGATCCTACAGGTTGTAGCCTCAGGCCATAACGGCGAGTATAACTCGCCGCTATGGCTGAACGCGCGGAAGAACTCAAGCGCGAGCGCCGCCACGATGCCGAGCGGCGCGAGCTTCTGCGCGCCGAGCGGCGCATCCTCACTGCCGCCGATGTGATGGCGCTGCTGATGGTGGCGGCGACCGCGATGACGGCGTTTGCGACCTGGCGTACCTACCGCATCTCGGATCTGATTCTGCAGGTTTCCGAGCGGCCTTTTCTCGGTGTGCAACAGGTCACCTTCGAGCGCACCGACACCGCAGCGCCGCTAATCGTGGTTGACTTCCGCAACTTCGGCCCGATTCCTGCCGAGACCACCTCTATCGCGGTGACGGCCTTGCTCGATGGCAAGCAGATCCCGCCGCGCGACGGTGAAATGACCGACGCCAATCAAGGCGTGGTTGCGCCCGGCGTGCCGCATTTCTTCTATGTGTTCCTGCAAAAGGACGAATATCAGCGGTCGGTGAGCGGCGCCGCACAGCTGATGGTTCAGGTCTCGATGGTGTACAGGGGTCCAGCGCTAGGCCGTACTTTCTGCCTCACAAAGAAGGTTTTTTACGACTATCATGTCGCCGGATTTCGCCCCGACGGCGGGAGTTCGCGAATGCTCTGGTAGCTGATTTGTCGATGGCCGGAATACTGTTCCGTCCCTCGCTGATCTGAAACATTCGGCGACCGTGATTGCGGCGTCCGCCGACTTTTGGCAACTTTTCCTTAGATGCGATGCGCGATCTGCAAAAAGCCGGTCGACCTTTCGCCGGCTAATCGATTCCGGCCGTTCTGCTCCGAACGATGCCAGATGATCGATCTCGGCACGTGGGCGAGCGAGAAGTACCGGATCGCGGGCAAAGCCGTCGATGAAACCGAGCATCCTGACGACGACCTGAACGCCGAGGCGCTCAAGAACAAGAGGCATCTCAATTGAAGCGCGGAGATTCGTCCTCCGCGCGCGTTCATTCCAGTTCTGTCGTCGGCGATGATGTTCAACTGGCCGCCGATGTCCAAATCGGCCCGTTCTGTCTGCTCGAAGGAAAAATTCGCATCGGCGCGGGCACGCGGCTCATCAGCCATGTCGCGATTTTCGGCGATACCGAAATCGGCGACGCGAACGTGCTGCATCCGAATGTCGTCATCGGCGATGAGCCGCAGGACCTCGCGTATACCGGCGGACCGCGCAAGGTTCGCATCGGCCATCGCAACGTCTTTCGCGAGGGCACCACGATTCATCGCGGCAGCGAGCAGGGCGAGGTGACTATTATCGGGGACGACAACTTCTTCATGCAGAACTCGCATGCCGCGCACGATTGCCGCGTCGGCAATTCCACCATCATCGCGGGAGGCGCGCTGCTCGCCGGATGGGTCGAGGTGGGCGACCGCGCGCTGGTCTCCGGCAACTGCGTGGTGCATCAGTACACCCGCATCGGGCGGCTCGCGATGATGCGCGGGCTCTCACGCACCAGCCGCGACATCCCGCCGTTTTGCATCATGGACGGAACCCATACGCTGCGCGGCATCAATGCGATCGGGTTGCGCCGTGTGGGTTTCAAGGCGGCGCAAATCCGCGCGCTTGCGCGAGGTCTTCCTCGTGCTATTCGGCAAGCGTCAGAACCTGAAGCTGGCGCTGGACGGGATCGTGTCGGAGAAGCTCACGCCCGAAGTGCAGGAGATGATCGATTTCATCCGCGCCTCGAAACGCGGCGTCGCGTTCGGCCCGCGCGATGGCAGCGATTGGTGATTCGGAGGACTAGCGGCGTTCGAGGTCCTTCGCTGCGCTCAGGACGACTTTGCAGCGATGCTGCAAAGTCGGTTGTTATGAGGAAAATCTCCTGACAGAATTGGGCGGATTGAGTGTGAACCGCGACGAGATCGCGGCAGGGGATTCAAGGGAGATATGCGAATCAGGTCCCGTTTTTTCGTCGGGGCAGGCTTGATAGCCGTTGCCGTCGGCTACCTTATATACGCGGCGATTCAGAACACCTCCGAATACTACATGACCGTCAATGAGGTCGCGGCGCGCCAGACGACCCTCGGCGGCCAGGCGCTGCGCGTCGCCGGCCGCGTCAATCCCGATGCGATCAGTTGGGATCCGGTAACGCTGACGCTAAAGTTCGGCATTCATCAAATTCCGGATGCCGATGCCGACGGCGCGGTGAAGCCGGTTGCGATTTCCGATGCGCCTTCGTTCAACGTCATATGCGTCGGGCAGCCGAAGCCGGACATGTTCGCCGCCAACAAAGATGTGATCGTCGAGGGCCATCTGACCGGCGCGGGCACTATCAGCGCCACGCAGGTGATGACCAGTTGCCCTTCGAAGTACAGACCAAGCAAACAGGTGAAGTAGCCTCGCGATGCCGAACCTCGGACAGCTAGCACTCGCGATCGCTCTGATCCTCGCGCTCTACTCGATCGCCGCGAACATCTTCGGCGCGCGGCGCAATGCGAGCCGATCTCATCGTCAGCGCGCGCCATGCCATCTGGGCGATGACCGCGATGGTCGCGATCGCGGCCGTATCGCTATGGGTCGGGCTGCTGCACCAGCGACTTCTCGATGGAGTATGTCGCCTCGTATTCGAGCACGACGCTGCCGACCATCTACAAAATCACCTCGCTATGGGGCGGGCAGCAGGGTTCGCTGCTCTTGTGGACGCTGCTGCTGTCGACGTTCGCCTCGATCGTCGCCTTCCAGAATCGCCGCCGCAATCCCGAAATCGCGCCCTATGCGCTCGCGGTGATGGCGATCGTCGCGGTGTTCTTCCTCGGCATGCTCAACTTCGTCACGCGCCCGTTCGATCTGCTCGCGGTGCGTCCGCTCGAGGGCTCCGACTTAAATCCGCTGCTGCAGAACTACTGGATGGCGATACATCCGCCCTCTTTGTATACCGGCTATGTCAGCACGACGGTGCCGTTCGCGTTCGGCGTCGGCGGCGCTGATTACCGGCAAGCTCGACGATACCTGGATTCGCACCACGCGGCGCTGGGCGATCTTCTCATGGTTCTTCCTCACGCTCGGCAACATGTTCGGCGCGCGATGGGCGTACGAAGTCCTCGGATGGGGCGGCTACTGGGCGTGGGATCCGGTCGAGAACGCGGCCTTCATGCCGTGGCTGGTGATGACGGCGTATCTCCATTCGGTGATGATCCAGGAACGCAAGGACATGCTGAAGGTGTGGAACCTCGCGCTGATCGGGCTGGCGTTCTTCCTGACGCTGTTCGGCACCTTCATCACGCGCAGCGGCGTGATTTCGTCGGTGCATTCGTTCACGCAATCCGGCCTCGGGCCCTATTTCCTGACGTTCCTGATCCTGGTCGCGTTGGTCTACACCGCGGCGCTGCTCTATCGCGTGCGCGACCTGCGCAGTCCCGCGGAATTCGAATCGTATCTCTCGCGCGAGGCGGCGTTCCTGTTCAACAACCTGCATCCTGGTCGGGATCGCGTTCGCGGTTTTCTGGGGCACGATTTTCCCGGTGCTCTCGGAAGCGGTGCGCGGCGTCAAGATCACCGTCGGGCCGCCATTCTTCAATCGCGTCAACGGACCGCTCGCGCTCGGCCTCATCTTTCTGATGGGCGTCGGGCCGCTGATCGCATGGCGCCGGATGACGGTGAAGAATCTCGCAACTCATTTCGCCGCGCCCGCGATCATCGGCGTTACCACCGGCCTCGTGTTGTTCGGGCTCGGGTCACGCAATGGTACGTGCTGACAGCGATATCGCTGGTGGCGTTCGTCGCGGGCACCATCGCGGTTGAGTTCGGCCGCGGCGTCAGCGCGCGCCGTCATATGGTGCATGAGACGACGCCGCGCGCGCTGGTCAACCTGGTCTCGAAGAACAATCGCCGCTACGGCGGCTACATCATCCATATCGGCGTGATTCTCGCGTTCGTCGGCATCGTCGGGTCGTCGTTCTTTCGCGTCGAGGTGAAGAAGAGCGTCAAGCCAGGCGAGAGCTTCGCGGTCGGTCCGTATCGTGCTTCAATTCGTGACGCTGACTCCGCTCGAACACGCCGCATCTGGAGAGCGCGAGCGCCGAGGTCGAAGTGACGCGCAACGGCCGCCACGTCGCCGACGATGTATCCGGCGAAGCTGTTCTACAAAAAGCCGCAGCAACCGGCGACGCACGTCGCGATCCGCTCGACGCCGCTGTACGACCTCTACGTCGTGCTGGCCGGCATTGACGATCAGAGCGGGATGGCGACCTTCCAGGTGTTCCTGACGCCGCTGGTGTTCTGGCTCTGGGCGGGCGGTCTGGTGATGGTCATCGGCACGGTAATCACGATGTGGCCCAACGTGCGCGAGCGCGCCGCGATTGCCGAGGTGCTGAGCCGGGGCAAGGCAGAAATCGCGTGCCGAGGCCGCGCCCGGAGGTGAGTGACGACTTGCGGCGCAGTGGACTATAATCGTCGCAGTCGATGCGGCGTCTGCTACTTTTTGTTACGTCATGCCGCTTCGCGCCGCCACTACGGTCGATGACATCAGTCAAGGGCTGACTTGCCAATGCGGATGCGGCCTCACGGTCGCCAATTGCAATCATCCCGAATGCAGTTTCTCGGTGCCGCTGCGTGGCGAGATCGCGCGCATGATCGACAAGGGCATGGACCGTCCGGCGATTATCGCGTTCTATCGCGCGAAGTACGGTGAGAAAATTCTCTCGGCGCCCACCACCGAGGGCTTCAATCTGCTCGCGTGGGTGATGCCGTTTTTGGCCGTCGATGGTGGGCGGCGGCCTCATCGTGATGATGCTCGGCCGATGGCGCAACGAGACGCCGCCGCCCGCGCCGATCGATGAGCGCGCGCCGGTGATCGATCCGAAGTTGCGCGAGCAACTCGATGCGGAAGTTAAGAGGCAGACTCTAGTGGCCTTTTACGTCGCAGCGTTTCTGATCGTCATGGGCGTTGCGCTGTTCGTCGCCGCGCCGCTCTCGGGCGGGTCGCGTGCGGCTTCCAAATCGAATCGCGAGGAACTCGAACGCGCGCATTGGGACCATGAGCACGCGCTGGCGGTGCAGGGACTTCGCGAGTTGGAGTTCGATCGCGAAATGGGCAAGCTCTCCGATGCCGATTACGAATCGTTGCGTAACTCGCTGCAAGGACGCGCGCTCCAGGCGATGAGCGCGGTCGACAAATTCCAGGAACAGGAGCGCGCCGCCAATCTCGCCGCGGTGACGGTGCGTCCAAAGCTGCGCGAAGCCGCCGCCATCGCCGACGAAATCGCCGCGATGTCCAAACCCAGGCCCGCGATTCCCATCGCCCCCGGCATGTCAAACGTGCCGCCGGTCAGTTCGCCTCGCGGAGCGACGGCCGAGATCGCGGGCGCGCGCCGCATCCGCTTCTGTCCGCAATGCGGCATGCGAACGCCGCTGGCGGGAAACTTCTGCGGCGAATGCGGCACCGCGCTGCGTGGCGAGCGGGTCGCCAGCCGAGCCTCGTGATGGCGCGGCCGGCGGTCGAGACGCGGGCACTCACGAAAACTTTCGGCGTCACGCCTGTGCTGCGCGAGGTCGCGCTGCAAATTGATGAGGGCGCCTGCGCGATGCTCATCGGCGGTAACGGCTCCGGAAAATCCACTCTGCTGCGCATCCTCGCGGGACTGTCGCAGCCGACCTCCGGCGATGCGATCGTGTTTGGCGAGAACTCGCGCAGCCTCGGCCTCGCGCGCCGGCGCATCGGGATGCTTACGCATCAGAGCTGGCTATATCCGAATCTGACCGCGCGCGAGAACCTCGAATTTTACGCCGAGCTGTATGGCGTTGCGCATCGCGATGTTCTCGCCACGAAGTGGATCGAGGCCGTGGGACTGGCGGCATCTTCGAATGAGCGCGTGCGTGAGTTCTCACGCGGCATGGAGCAGCGGTTGTCGATCGCGCGCACGATGATGACCGAGCCCGATTTGCTCCTCCTCGATGAGCCATTCGCCGCGCTCGATCCCGATCGCCGTCGCGATCGTCGGCGATCTCATTCGCGCGGCGATCGCGCGTGGATGCGCGGCGCTGATCACGGCGCATTCGCCAATCGACCTCGGCATCGAGGTCGCGCGCTATCAGATCGTCAATGGACGCGTGATGCCTGTTCGCGATGAGGTTCGCTCGGCGCAACGCACGCGGATGGGTGCGTAATCGCGATGGCTGCCTTCGCCGCAATATTGCGCAAGGACCTGCGCGTCGGAGATTCGCAGCGGCCAGAGCACCATCGCATTGTTCGCGCTCTCGCTGCTGATAATGGTGGTTCTCGTGTTCGCGCTGAATCCCCAGCCCGTCGATCGCGCGCGCGATGGCGCCGCCGCATTGTGGGTCGCGCTGGTGTTCGCCGGCATGCTCGGCGCGACGCGCTCGATGATCGCCGAAAACGAAAACGGATGCATCCGCGCACTGTCCCTCAGCCCGATAGATCCTGCGGCGCTGTACGGCGCGAAGCTCGCGCGCCGCGTTCGCATTCATGGCGATCGTCGAGGTCGCCGCCGTCGTGCTCATCACGTTGTTCTTCAACCTCGACTTCGGCGCCGATTCGGCGCGTCTCGCGCCCTCGCTGATGCTGGGCACACTCGGCTTCGCGGCGCTCGCGACGCTGCTGGCCGCGATCTCCAGCCGCACCCGCGCGGGTGATCTGCTGCTGCCGATTCTCGCGATTCCGCTGTTCATTCCGGCGATTATCGCGGGGGTGAAGTCGAGCGAGGCCGCGCTGTCAGGCTTCCCGCTTGCAGCAGCTTCGCAATGGCTCGGGAATTTTGATCGCCTTCGACGTACTCTTCGTCACCTTGGGCGCGTTGCTCTTTGAGCATGTGATCCGTGAAGATTGAAACCTAACCCCCGACCCCTTCCCCTGAAGTGGAAGGGGAGAACAGAAATATGAAAAACAAAGCCACCGCCGTGCTCGGATGCGGCACCCTCGTCATGATGTTGATTGCGCTGTTCATGGTCTTCGAATGGGTGCCGACCGAAGAGGACCAGGGCATCGTGCAGCGCATTTTTTATTTTCATGTCCCATGCGCGTGGGTCGCGTTCGCGGCGTTTGGCGTGGTCGCGATCGCGGGCGTGTTCTATCTATGGCTGAAGGAACAGCTCTGGGACGATCTCGGATATGCCGCCGCCGAAATCGGAATGGTCTTCTGCACGCTGGTCCTCATCACCGGATCGCTATGGGCAAAGCCGATTTGGGGTGTGTGGTGGACGTGGGACTCGCGCCTCACGACGACGTTCATCCTGTGGCTGCTTTATGGCGGATACCTGATGCTGCGCGCGATGGCCGATGACACGCCCGAGGTCGCACGCTTCGGCGCCGTGATCGGAATCGTCGCCGCACTCGATGTGCCGGTGGTCATTCTTTCGGTGCGATTGTGGCGCACGATACATCCCGCGGTGCTGGTCACGCGCGCGGGCGAGCACGGCCTCGAAGATCCTCGCATGGTGGTCACGCTGCTGGTTTCGCTCGCTGCGTTCACCGCGCTGTTCGCATGGATGCTGATGCTGCGCCTGAGCCAGTTGCGCACCCGTAGCCGCCTCATGATCATCCGGCGCGATGTCGCTCTCATCGAGGCGGCGGCAGGGGACTTTTGATGGAGCATTTCGACTACCTGTTCGCCGCCTACTCCATCATTTTTGCGGTGATCTTCGGTTACGTGGTCTTCATCTGGAGGCGTCAGGCGCGGCTGGAGATCGAGATTCGCGTGATGGAAGAACGCCTCAAGCATCTCAAGACGGCGCCGCCGCCGTCCGACGCGAAGAGCGCGGCGCAAAAGTGATGGTCAGCCGATGGTTGCGCTGCGGCGCATTCGTGCCCATCTTCTTAAAGCGGACCACCTTAAAGTGGTCCAGCACGCATGGAATTTAAAGACTATTACAAGGTCCTCGGCGTCGAGCGCGGTGCCTCGGAGGCTGATATCAAATCGGCTTACCGTAAGCTCGCGCGTAAGTATCATCCTGACGTAAATCCCAACAATAAGAAGGCCGAGGCGCAGTTCAAGGATGTCAACGAGGCGTACCAGGTCCTGGGTGACGCCGAGAAGCGTCGCAAGTACGATCAGCTCGGCGCCGATTGGGAGCACGGCCTGGATCAGGAAGAAATCCTTCGCCGCTACGCCGCGAGCCAGGGGCGCGAGAGCACGCATGGCGCGGGCTTCGAGGCCGGCGACATGAGCGATTTCTTCTCGCAATTCTTCGGTTTCGGAGAATCGCCGTTCACCGCGCGCCGCACCGGGCCGGGCAATTTCCAATCGTTCAGCTTCGGCGCCAAGCCGCGCCCGCAGAAGGCGCCCGATCTCAGCGCCGACGTCCGCATCGCGCTCGAAGAAGCGATAAAGGGAACCAAGCGTCGCCTCGAACTCACTGCCGAGGACGAATGTCCGGTCTGCGCAGGCTCCGGCATGGTCGCAGCGGAACAGAAGCAGGGCAAGGTGCGCCTCATCCGCTCCGCGCAACCGTGCTCGAATTGCGGCGGCAGCGGCGTAATCCCGAGCCATCGCACGCTGGAGGTTTCGATTCCGCCGGGCGTGACCGAGGGCACGCGGATTCGCCTCAAAGGGCAGGGCGGCAAGGGCCCGCGCGCCGAGTTAAATGGCGATTTGTTTCTGACCGTGCACCTCGAACCGCATCCGGTGTTCGCGGTCGCGGGCCGCGATCTTCGCGTCACGCTGCCGGTGTGGGATTACGAAGCTGCGCTCGGCGCGGAAGTGACGGCGCCGCTCGTCACCGGCGGAAAGATATCGCTCACGATTCCCGCCGAGAGCCAGACCGGCAAGACGCTGCGGCTTAAGGGGCGCGGAATTCCCGGACGCGGCGCGGAAGCGGCGGGCGACCTTATGTATGAGATAAAGGTGCTGGCGCCCACCGGCCTCACCGAGGAAGAGCGCGCGCTGATGCAGCAACTTGCCGAGAAGCGGCAGGCACGCCACGTCCCCGATCCTCGCGCCGAGTTGATGCGGAGTTAGCACACCTCCGATGGCCTCGCGAATGCGGACACTAAAGGGCCGTTCTAACACGCGCCCGCCACGCGCGAGCAAGGCTGCATATCTTACGCGCGATGCGCTCCGCACCATCGCAGGCATCACCGACGATCAACTCCGGGTGTGGGAGTTCGAGGAGCTGATCACGCATTCGGCGATGATGGAGATCGAAGGTCATCGCGAGCCGGTCTACACGCAATCGACGCTGCGAAGAATCCGGACGATCCGCTCACTCGGCGAAGACTTGGGCGTGAATCTCCCCGGCATCGGCGTGATCCTTCATCTGCTCGACCAGAAGACGTTCGCGATAAGTCGCGCTGGCCTCTTTCCCCGGGGTGGACGGGGAACCACAATGGAATGCGATGAGCGACAGGTCGGAAAAGCGCTTCCTAGGAACCATCGCCGACTGCCTCGCGCGAATCGGCATCCCGCGCGATGCGATGATTCTCGTCGCGCTCTCGGGAGGGCCGGACTCGGTCGCGATGTTCCATGCCCTTCGCACGATGCGCTATCGAATCGCAGCCGCGCATCTCAATCATTTGATCCGTGGCGCCGAGTCCGATCGCGATGAGACTTTCGTCCGCGACCTCTGCGCGCGATGCGAGGTCGATCTGATCGTCCAGCGAGCGGCGGGTCTTTCCGCCGACATGCCGAACCTCGAGGAACGCGCGCGCGAGGTGCGTCACGCTTTCCTCAATGCTGCCGCCGATCGCATCGGCGCGGATTACATCGCGATCGCGCATCAGGCTGATGATCAAGCGGAGACGGTGCTGATGCGGATGCTGCGCGGAGCCGGTGCGGCCGGGCTTGCCGCGATGGCAGAGCGAGGACCCGGGCGCATTATTCGGCCGATGCTCGATGTAACCCGCGACGAGGTGAATGCGTATCTGAAGGGTATCGGCGAGAATTTCGTGAACGACAGCTCAAATCAGTCGGCCGCTCTTTTGCGCAGCCATGTGCGCGCCGAGCTGATGCCGATGCTCGAGCGCAACTACGCGCCGGGTCTGCGCGGCAGACTGGTCCAGCTCGCCTCGGAAATGCGCGCGCTCGATGACTTTGTGGGCGAGGCGGCGCGCCGTGAGTTTGCGGCGCTCGGGTCAGAAGACGGCCTCGACATTTCGCGCTTCGCGCAGCTTCATCCGGCGCTGCAGGCGGAGCTGATTCGGCAATATATCCGACGCGAATCGGGAAACCTGCGACGCATCGAGCGGGTGCATATCGACGGGATTCGCCGCCTATGCCTCGATGGTCCTCCCAACGGCTCGGTCGACATTCCGGGTCTGCACATCGTGCGCGAATACGCGCGGCTTCGAGTCGGCGCGGCGGGTAATCAGCCCTCAATCCAGCCGTCAGTCCCCTTCATGATTAGATTAAAAGAAGGCAGCGTCGAGATTCCGCAGGCAGGATTTGTGTTTGAGACGAAGATGGTTGGGCGAGATAATGCCTCGACTCCCGCAAGCAAGATGGAGGCGCTCTTTGATGGCGCCGAGGCATCGGGAGAGCTGATCGTGCGGACGTTTCGCCACGGCGATCGTATCGCGCCGCTCGGAATGACGGGCCATAGAAAGATCAAAGACATTTTCGTCGACAACAAGCTGGCGATGGGGCGGCGCGCGAGCTTTCCAATCGTCGAATTAAAAGGAGCTATCGCGTGGGTTCCGGGTATCGTGCGCGGACGGGTTGGATTGGTGACCGAAGCAACCGAGCAAGTGCTGCGAGTTCGAGCGACCGGGACGAGCAATGGGCATCATTAAGAATGATAAATCCACCGTTGCGTACAATTTGACCCGCGTGTAGCCTTTAGATGGGATGAACAATTTTTCCCGCAGCATTGCTCTCTGGCTCGTTCTGGGCCTGATGTTTCTTCTGATCTTTAACATCTTCAGCAGACAGCAGCCCCGCGAGCACGAAGAAATCTTTTCCGACTTCCTCAACAAAGTTGAAAAAGGTGACGTTGCCGAGGTCACTATCCAGGGCAACACGATCCATTACGTCACTACCGGCAGCGAACAATACAAGACGTATTCGCCGACCGATCCCGATATCGTCAAAACGCTGCGCACCAAGGGCGTGAAAATCGCGGCCAAGCCGGCCGAGGGCGATCCCTGGTGGATGGTCGCGTTGGTGCAGTGGTTCCCGATGCTGCTGCTGGTCGCAGTGTGGATTTTCTTCATGCGCCAGATGCAGATAGGCGGCGGCAAGGCGATGTCATTCGGGAAGAGCCGCGCCAAACTGCTCACCGAGAACACCCATAAGGTCACTTTCGCCGATGTGGCCGGTATCGACGAAGCCAAAGAAGAACTCGAAGAGATAATCCAGTTCCTGCGCGACCCGAAGCGTTTCACGCGCCTCGGCGGGCGCATTCCCAAGGGCGTCCTGCTGGTCGGTTCGCCGGGAACCGGCAAGACACTCCTCGCGCGCGCGATTGCGGGCGAAGCGGGGGTGCCATTTTTCTCTATCTCGGGCTCCGATTTCGTTGAGATGTTCGTCGGCGTGGGAGCATCGCGCGTACGCGACTTGTTCGTGCAGGGCAAGAAGCACGCGCCATGCATCATCTTCATCGATGAGATCGACGCCGTCGGACGTCATCGCGGCGCCGGTCTCGGCGGCGGACATGATGAACGCGAGCAAACCTTGAATCAGTTGCTCGTCGAGATGGATGGCTTCGAAGCCAACGAGGGCGTCATCCTCGTAGCCGCGACCAACCGTCCCGATGTTCTCGATCCTGCCTTGCTGCGCCCCGGTCGCTTCGATCGCCGGGTCGTCGTGCCGCGCCCCGACGTGAAGGGACGCGAGGGCATCCTGCGAGTTCACACTCGCAAAGTGCCGCTTTCCGATGACGTCCTCCTCGACAAGATGGCGCGCGCGACTCCCGGATTCTCGGGCGCCGATCTGGAGAACCTCGTGAATGAGGCCGCACTGCTTGCGGCGCGACGCAATAAGGAAAAGGTCGAGCAGGGCGATTTCGAACTCGCCAAAGACAAGGTCATGATGGGCGCGGAGCGGCGCTCGATGGTCATGTCGATGGAAGAGCGTCGCAACACCGCATATCACGAAGCCGGCCATGCGCTGGTAGGCATGCTGCTTCCCGGCGCTGACCCCGTGCATAAGGTCACGATCATTCCGCGCGGAATGGCGCTCGGCGTGACGCAGCAGCTTCCGGTTGATGATCGATACACATACTCGCGCGAATACCTGATGACGCGCCTTTCGATGATGTTCGGCGGGCGCGCGGCCGAGGAGCTGATCTTCGGTCATATGACGACCGGCGCCGGCGACGACATCGAGAAGGCGACCGAGCTCTCGCGCAAGATGGTTTGCGAATGGGGCATGAGCAAGGAACTCGGCCCGATGACATTCGGCAAGCGCGAGGAGCAGGTTTTCCTCGGTCGCGACATCGGCCATCAGAAGGATTATTCCGAACACACTGCGGTCGAGATCGATCGCGAGGTGCGCCGCATCATCGAGGAGGCGTACCAGCAGGCGCGCAGCCTCCTGTCGGAGCACATCAAAGTTCTCCATGCGGTCGCGGAGCATCTCCTTGAGAAGGAAGTGCTCGACGGCGCCGAGGTTGCCGAAATTCTGAAGGCGTATCGCGAGGGTCGCGAGCCATTCGGTGGTGCGCCCGCGCGCATCGAGCCGCCGCGTCCAGGTCCCGAACTGGGCAAGGAAAAATCCAAGGAGCCGGAGGAGACGACGGTGCCCGGATTGCCTCCCAAGCCCGTTCTCGCATAGCCACGCGCGCCACTCACGGGAAATTTTCATCGCACTTTGACCGCCCTTCAGCTCTGAGGCTGAAGGGCGGTGTTGTTATCCGGCTGCCCGCCGTGATGGGCATTCTGAATGTCACGCCCGACTCATTCTCCGATGGTGGCCGCTTTCTCCAGCCCGATGCGGCTGTCGCGCATGCATTCGAGATGGAGGCTGCGGGCGCCGATATCATCGACATCGGTGGCGAATCGACGCGTCCGGTTGGTGCGCGAGCGGTTCCTGTTCAACAGGAACTCGCTCGAGTGATGCCGGTCCTGAAGCGCCTTGCCAGCAAATTGCGCGTGCCGATTTCGATCGATACTCGCCATGCCGAGGTCGCTCGGGCGGCGCTGGATGCGGGCGCGGCGATCGTTAATGACATCTCCGCGCTGGCCGACCCGGCGATGGCGCCGCTGGCGGCCAAGGCCGGATGCGCCGTCGTTCTCATGCATATGCGCGGCGGGCCCGAAGATCACATCAAGTTTGCGCGCTACAATAATGTCGTGGCCGAGGTGGTGAAGTTTCTTGCCGAACGCGCGCGCGACGCGATCGCTCATGGAATCGCGCGGTCGCGAATTATCCTCGATCCGGGAATTGGATTCGCCAAGAACGCGACGCACAACCTCGAGCTGATCCGGAACTTGCCGCGCATTTGCGCGTTGGGCTATCCGGTATTGATCGGCTCCTCGCGCAAAAGCTTCGTGCGGAAGATCGCGGGGGCGAGCGCCGAGGAAATGTTGCTCGGAACCGCCGCGGTCGACGCGATCGCGATCGCCAACGGCGCTTCGATTGTGCGCGTGCATGAGCCCGGTCCCGCGCGCGCGGCGGTGGCGATGGCAGCGGCGGTTTCACGCGCTACAATCAGCTAAGTCGAATGCATACCTATCTGCCCCTGTTGCCGGCGACGCGATGGCAGGATATCGCCGATATCCTGATCGTCGCTTATGTCGTGTATCGGATCGCGTTGCTGATTCGCGGCACGCGCACGGTGCAGATGGTGGTGGGGATGGTGGTGATCGGCTTCGCGTTCATCGCGTCGCAGGTCTTTGGGCTGTTCACCCTCAACTGGCTGCTCAACAATTTTCTCGGTTCGTTTATCATCATATTGGTGGTGATCTTCCAGGCCGATATTCGCCGCGCGCTGAGCCGCGTGGGCACCAATCCATTTTTCGGCTCGCGCACCACCACCGCCGGAGTGGCCGAGGAACTCGCGATCGCCGCCGCATGGCTTTCGGCGCGGCGCATCGGCGCGCTCCTCGTCATCGAGCAGGAAGATGGGCTCAACGAATTTGTCGAGAGTGGACGCCTCATCTATGGAAGAGTTTCGCCGGAGCTGATCGAGAACATCTTTATGCGCGGATCGCCGCTTCACGATGGCGCAGTGATCATCAAGGGCGATCAGATTCTGTCGGCGGCGTGCGTGCTCCCGCTTTCCTCGAATCCCAACGTCAGTCTCTCGCTGGGCACGCGTCATCGCGCCGCGATCGGAATGACCGAAGATACCGATGCTGTGGTGCTGGTAGTATCGGAGGAGGACGGCACCATCTCGATCGCGCATCGTGGCGAACTGCGTCGCGCGCTCGAACCCTCGGAAGTGCTGGCGACGCTGCGCAAGCTGCCGGCGTAGGAATCGATCTAATGAGCAGGTAGGCTCGCTAGCGATGGCAACTGTCGATGAAAAGCAGCCGGCGTGGCAGACCAGAGTCTGGCGCCGTGCCATCAAGAATCTTCCCTTGCGATTGCTGTCGCTCGCGATCGCGACCGGCCTGTGGATTTTTGTCAACGCGGGTCAGCGTAACTCGTTCGATGAACTCAACGTCCCGGTGAATTATCGCCGGCTGCCCGCGGGCCTCGTGATTGTCAATCGTCCCGCGGACTTCGTGAAGATTCAGATCAACGGTCCGCGCACTCTACTGTCGCTGCTCGATCCCGAGCGCCTTACTGTGCGACTCGATCTCGCGGGACTTGGCCCGGGCCAGGCGTCATACAAAATAAATCCCTCGATGTTCAATGTGCCGCGTCAAACTACCGTGACGAACGTGTCGCCTTCCGAAGTGATCCTCGACGTTGACCGCGTCGTGCAACGCGATATTCCGGTTCATGTCGATGTCGACGGCAAACCCGCGTCCGGATACGAAGTGGCCTCATCCGAAGCGAAACCATCGAGCGTGATCGCGATCGGCCCCAGCCGCTATGTCAATACGCTGGGGCAGATTCCCACCGAGCCGGTCGACGTCACCGGAGTCAACGCCGATGTGGATCGCCGCGTTGATCTGGAAAATCCCAATCCTGCGGTGGCGCTTACCGCATCGCGCGTCGATGCGAAAGTTCATGTCGCCGAGAAGGTTTCCGATCGCGAATTTCGCGCGGTGAGCGTCGAGGTCCGCGACAGCGACTACAAATTCAACGTCGCCCCCAACCGCGCCACGGTGGTGGTGCGCGGTCCGATGCTGAAGCTGCAGGAACTCGACCCCAATGGAATCGCTTACGTAGATGCGAAAGAATTGACCCCGGGCTCGCACGAAGTGCCCCTGCAGCTTGACCTTCCCGACGGAATGCAGGTCGTGCACTCGTCGCCGGAAAAAATCCGGCTGCGCCTTTATCATGAGAGACGGAGTAGCGCGGATGAGCACGCCTCGTAAGCTTTTCGGCACCGACGGTGTGAGAGGTGTCGCCAACGAAGAGCCGATCACCTCGGAGACCGCGCTGAAATTGGGCCGCGCGCTCGCGCACGTATTCCGCGGATCGCACGGGCGTCATCGCAGGATTCTCATCGGCAAGGACACGCGTCTCTCGGGATACATGCTCGAGACCGCGATCGCATCGGGAATCTGCTCGATGGGCGTCGATGTGTGGCTGACAGGACCACTGCCGACCCCCGGCATCGCATATCTGACGCGCAGCATGCGCGCCGACGCCGGCGTGGTGATCTCCGCATCGCACAATCCGTTTCAGGACAACGGAATAAAATTTTTCTCGCGCGAGGGCTTCAAACTCGATGACGAGTTGGAGTCGCGCATCGAGCAGTTGGTCTTCGACGACACCGCGCTGGCGCACGGACGCGCGACCAACGGCGATATCGGCAAGGCCGACAGAATCGATGACGCACTCGGGCGCTACCTCGTTTTTCTCAAAAACTGCGTGCCGCGCAGTGTGAATTTCGAATCGATTCGCATCGCGATCGATTGCGCTAATGGCGCCGGATACAAAGTGGGTCCCGACGTGCTCGAGGAACTCGGCGCTGACGTGGTTGCGATCGGCGTCGATCCCAACGGCATCAACATCAATGACGGATGTGGCGCGGTACATCTCGATCGGCTGCGCGAAACCGTGCTGCGCGAGCGATGTCACGTTGGCATCGCGCTCGACGGCGACGGCGATCGCCTGATGCTCATCGACGAGAAGGGCGGGGTTTTCGATGGCGACGATGTGATGGCGGTGATGGGACGCTGCATGGCCAAGGCGGGTGTGCTTCGCGACGACGCCGTGGTCGCCACCGTGATGAGCAACTTCGGCCTCGAAGTCGCGCTGCGCGATGCGGGGTTGAAGCTGATTCGCACCGAAGTCGGCGATCCTGCGGTAGTGCGCGAGATGCGAAGTAATTCCTACAACCTCGGCGGCGAGCAATCCGGCCACGTCATCTTCATGGATCATTCGACCACAGGCGACGGTCTCATCACGGCGCTCCTCATGCTCTCGCACATGGTGGAAGCGGGCCGCCCGCTGAGTGAGTTGCGCGTTATGCGACGGATGCCGCAGGTGCTGCAGAACGTGCGCGTGAAGCAGCGCATTCCGATTGCGGACATGCCGGACATCGCGCGCCTGATTGCCGACATCGAGCAGCGCCTCGCGGGGAGCGGGAGGTTGCTGGTGCGATACTCGGGCACGGAGATGCTCGCGCGCGTGATGGTCGAGGGCGCGGACCAGGCTCAGATCGGAGCGATGGCGCGCGAGATCGGCGACGCCATCCAGCGCCGCGTCGGCGAGTAGCTACTAGCGGCGCCCCGCGGGGGCGGGTCTTCCTTTGAGTCCCGGCGGAGAGTCGATCGCTTTCAAATACAATCCGATCGTTCTCTTCAATCCGAGATAGAGCGCATCACAAAACAGCGCGTGGCCGATCGATACTTCGAGCAAGCCGCGCACGCCCTTCACGTAGGCGGGAAGATTTTTCGTGTTGAGATCGTGACCGGCGTTGATGCCTAGGCCGACACTCTTCGCAACGCGCGCGCTCTCGCGATGTTGCGCCAGAACGCGCTCGAAATCCGGTGTGCCGAACGCATGCGCGTAGGGGCCAGTGTACAACTCGACTCGATCCGCGTGGCAATCTTTCGCGCCGTCGATCGTCGATGGGTCAGCATCCGCGAAAAGGCTCACTCGAATGCCGTAGTCATGAAGTCGATGCGATACCTCGTGCAGAAATTTATGCTGCGCAAGAAAATCCCAACCATGGTCTGACGTGACCGCGTCGGGCGGATCCGGAACCAGCGTAGCTTGGGCCGGCTTCACCTCGCATACGAGGTCGAGAAAATCGGCGGTCGGATAGCCCTCGATGTTGAACTCGGTGCGGTACTCGGCGTGCAGCATCGCATCGATCTCGTGCACGTCCTTGTACGTGATGTGACGCGCGTCGGGGCGCGGATGAACGGTGATGCCGTGGCATCCGGCGTCGAGGCTCGCGCGCGCGGCTTGCAGGACGCTCGGCATATCTCCGCCGCGCGAATTGCGCAGCAGCGCGACCTTGTTGACGTTGACGCTGAGCCGAACCATCTCAGCCATGATATCGGAAATGCAGCAGCGCCGCCCGTTTGATAGCATCGAGAGAGTATGAAGCTCCTCACGGCCGCGCAAAGTCGCGAACTGGATCGGCTCAGCCAGGAGAAATACGGCGTCGCGTCGTACGCACTGATGACCAATGCGGGCGAGGCGGTGGCGCGTGCGGCTTTCGAGAAGTATCGCGCGCGGATTTCTGATGGTGCGCTGATCGTTGCGGGCAAGGGCAACAACGGCGGCGACGGGATGGTGACCGCGCGCAAGCTGCATCAGGACGGCGTGAAAGTTCGGGCGATCCTGCTCGCGAAAGCATCGACGCTGAAGGGCGATGCTGCCCGCGCGCATGAGGATTACATTTCGGCTGGCGGTCGGGTCATCGAAGTCGAAACCGAACCCGCGCTGGCTGACGCGACGCGCGAGCGGCCAGGCATCATCATTGATGCGATATTCGGCACAGGACTGAACGCTGAGGTGAGCGGCCTGCCTCGCGCGGCGATCGACAAAATCAACGCGCTGAAGATTCCGTCAGTCGCGATTGATATCGCCTCAGGAGTGAATTCCGATACCGGCGCGGTGATGGGCGCGGCGATCGATGCTTCGCTGACGATTACTTTCGGCTTCGCGAAGTACGGGCACGTCTCGTATCCGGGCGCGCAACACAGTGGCGAATTGAAAATCGAGCAGATTGGTTTCGCGCCGCAAGCGGTCGATGACATCGTGCCTAATGGCCTTTTCGTCGAAGCGAAGGACGCCCGCGAATGGATGAAGCCGCGCGCCGACAACTCGCACAAGGGTATGTACGGCCACGTGATGGTGATTGCCGGCTCGCGCGGCAAGGCCGGCGCGGCGCTGCTCTCCTCGCGAGGTGCGTTGCGCGCGGGCGCAGGGCTCGTTACGGCGGCGATTCCGAATTCTATCTCCGATGTGGTCGCCTCGGGGCAGGCCGAGCTGATGACCGAGGCCATTGCCGATCGCGATGGCCACTTCGACGGACGCGCGGCGACCGAGGCGCTTGCATCGCTCATCAAGCCGATGACGTCGATTGTCGTCGGTCCAGGAATCGGCGTGAGTGACGGCACCAAGGACCTCATCGCGTGGCTGATCGAAGAAGCTGTGCAGCCGGATCGGCCGATGCTCATCGATGCGGATGGCCTCAACGTCCTAGCGCAGCTCGGTCCGGAAAGATTGCGTGATGCGAAGGGTCCTGTCGTGCTGACGCCTCATCCGGGCGAGATGTCGCGGCTGCTCGGCATCGGCACGAAAGAAGTGAACGCCGATCGAATCACATCAGCAAGGAAGCTCGCCGAACTCACGGGCGCCGTCGCGTTACTGAAGGGCTCCCGATCGGTGATCGCCGCGCCGACTGGCGAGGTGTATATCAACTCGACGGGTAACGCCGGCATGAGCACGCCCGGTATGGGCGATGCGCTTTCGGGCATGACGGGCGCGTTCCTCGGACAGAAAATGCATCCGCTGAGGGCGCTTGCATTCGGCGTCTTCCTTCATGGCAATGCGGCCGATCGCGTGGCCACGCGCTATGGCAGGGTAGGGTACATCGTCGGCGACCTGCTCGACGAACTTCCTCGCGCGATTGACACGCTGGTTTACTGATCGCGCTATAATGGAGTTGCGGCGGATGCCGCTCCTCATATGAACGAAACGCAAACAGAATCTGGCGCTGATGAAATCATCCTGATTGTCGAGACCACTTCGGCGCGCGAGACGAAAGGATGGGGGCGTCGTCTCGGGTCGCTGCTCGAAGGCGGGGAGCTGCTCGGTTTCACCGGCGAGCTGGGTGCGGGCAAGACCTGCTTCATCAAGGGCCTCGCGCGAGGGCTGAGTCTGCGCGAGGAAGACATCCTGAGTCCCACGTTCACGATGATCCAGGAGCATCACGGCCGCCTGCCGCTCTATCACATCGATCTGTATCGCCTGGAGGCGCCGGTCCTCGACGATCTCGGCCTGCGCGAGTATCTCTTCTCATCGGCGGTGGCCGCAGTCGAATGGTTCGAGCGCTTGCGCGAAGCACCTGAGTTGGAGTTTCTTTCGGTGCGCATCGAGTATACGGGCGCGAGCACACGTCGCCTCGAATTCCGCGCTACCGGCGATCGGCATGCCGCGCTGGTATCGAAGCTCAAGCATCGTTTCGCTTAGGGACATGAAGCTGCTCGACACCGCGGCGCTCGCTATCCAAAATTTTGGTGCTCCCTTCGCCATCGCAGTTACGATCTTCCTCATCTTTCTTCTCACCCCGCTCGGCATGAAGGGACGCATGTACAGATGGACTGATCAAAAGCGCCGTCTTCGGAGATGGCGTCGGGAACACGAGTTGCCGCCGAGTCCGCGAGCGCATGGCGAACCGCCGAGGCCTTTCCACATTTCTTCGCAACTACAGGATCTCGGCGACCCTCGAGCCGGACTAACTACGGAAGGGGCCGACAATTTTCGCGCACTGGCAGGCCGCTTCTTTCGGAAGCGCGCCAAGTGGACGAAGTCGTAGTCAGATCCCTCTGGTTTGCTCCGATGTTTCCGATCATAATTAGCGATTAACCTGTAAATTCCTGCGTTAAGGCATCATCGAATGGGGCTCGTGGTCCAGAAATACGGCGGTACCTCCGTCGGTACCGTCGATCGTATCAAGGCGGTCGCCGAGCGTGTGTGCGCCGCTCAGAAAAAAGGCGATCGCGTCGTCGTCGTGGTATCTGCGATGGCGGGCGAGACCAATCGCCTCTTCAAGCTCGCGAGTGAGTTAAGCGAAGCGCCGAATGCGCGCGAGACCGATGTGCTGGTTGCTACCGGCGAGCAGGTCTCCGCGGCGCTGCTCGCGATTCGGCTGACTGCGTTGGGTTTTCCATGCGCGTCGTTCCTCGCGCACCAGTTGAAGATCGCGACCGATTCCAATCACGGCCGCGCGAAGATCAAGTCGGTCGAGGCCAATCGCCTCAATGCTGTACTGAAGGAAGGCAAGATCGCCGTCGTCGCCGGCTATCAGGGCGTCGATTCCGCGGGCGATATCACTACGCTCGGGCGGGGCGCATCGGATCTCACCGCGGTCGCGCTCGCCGCGGCGCTCAAGGCCGACCTCTGCGAGATTTATACCGATGTCGATGGCGTTTACACGGCCGATCCGAATATCGTTCCAACTGCACGCAAGCTCGATCGCGTATCATATGATGAGATGCTCGAGATGGCGGGGCTCGGCGCCAAGGTGCTGCAGCTGCGCTCGGTCGAGCTCGCGCGAAGATTCAATGTGCCGCTCGTGGTCCGCTCGAGCTTCGGCGACGGAGTCGGGACCTGGGTCGGACAAGAGGATGCGACCATGGAGGATGTGCTCGTTTCTGGTGTCACGCTCGATCAGAATCAGGCGAAGATTACGATCGCAGGTGTCGAGGATCGTCCCGGTTTGGCGGCCAAGATTTTCGGCCCCATTGCCGACGCGGGCATTATCGTCGACATGATCATCCAGAATGCGAGCGCCGATGGCCGCACCGACATGACCTTCACCGTGACGCGCGATGATTTGAAACGCGCGGCTGAAATCGTCAAGCGGATCGGTAGCGAGATCGGTATCGCCGGCATTCGTCATGAGGATCCGGTCGCGAAGGTTTCCATCGTAGGACTAGGGATGCGCAGCCATGCGGGCGTCGCGGCCACTATGTTCCGTGTGCTCGCCGAGGAGCGAATTAATATCGAGATGATCGCGACCTCCGAGATTAAAGTCTCGGTGGTGGTCAACTCGAAGTATGGCGAACTCGCCATGCGCGCTCTTCACGATACTTTTCTCGGCGCGAGCAACGCCGCGGAGACCGTTTGATGGCTGCGACGAAGAAAATCGAAATCTACGACACCACCCTGCGCGATGGATGTCAGTCCGAAGATGTCTCGCTTACCACTGAAGATAAAGTTGAGATCGCGCGACGCCTCGACGACCTCGGCGTCGACTATATCGAGGGCGGATGGCCCGGCTCCAACGATCGCGATGCGGCGTTCTTCGGCGCGGTCAAAAAGGCGCACCTCAAGCATTCGAAGATCGCGGCGTTCGGCTCGACCCGTCGAGCGGGCGTCAAGGCCGCGCAGGATCGCAACCTTCAGCTTCTGCTCAAGGCCGATACGCCCGTCGCCACCGTTGTCGGCAAGACCTGGGATCTCCATGTGCGCGAGGCGCTGCGCATCCCGCTCGAAGAAAACTTCGACGTGCTCAGCGACACCATCACGTTTCTCAAAAAGCACGTCGATGAGGTCATCTTCGACGCCGAACATTATTTCGACGGCTACTTCAACAATCGCGAGTATGCGCTGAACTGCATCCGCACCGTCGCCGAGGCGGGCGCCGATCGCATCTGCCTATGCGATACCAATGGAGGCCGGCTGCCCGAGCAAATCGAAGAGGCGGTGCGCGCCGCGCTCGCGATCGTGAAGTCGCCCATCGCGATCCATTGCCATAACGATTCGGAAGTCGCGGTCGCCAACAGCATCGCGGCGGTCAAGGTCGGCGCGACCCAGGTGCAGGGCACCATCAATGGGGTCGGCGAGCGATGCGGCAACGCCAATCTCGTCTCGATCATCCCCGACCTCCAGCTCAAGCTCGGCTATCAATGCGTTCCGCCCGCGAAGCTCAAGGAGCTGCGCGCTCTCTCGATGCTGGTCTACGAAATGGCGAATATCACGCCTGTCGGTCGGCAGGCGTTCGTAGGCCGCTACGCCTTCGCCCATAAGGGCGGGCTGCATGTCTCCGGAATCCTGCGCAACACCCAGACCTATGAGCACATCGATCCAGCTCTGGTCGGAAACGATCGTCATGTTGTGCTGTCGGAGCTCTCCGGCAAGGCCAACATCATGTACAAGAGCAAGGAGCTCGGCCTCGACGTCGATCCGAATCATGAGAAAATTCCCGAGCTGCTCGAAGAGGTGAAGCGCCTGGAGAGCGAGGGCTACACCTTCGAGGGCGCCGATGCTTCGTTCGAGCTGCTGATGCGCCGCACGCTCGGGATGGCGCGGGAGCATTTCAACTTCGTCAGCTTCCGCGTCTTCGACGACAAGTGGCATGAGGACCAGGCGCCGTTCAGCGAGGCGGTGGTGATCATCGAAGGCCCCGACGGCCATCGCTCGCGCACTTCATCGATCGGCAACGGCCCCGTCAACGCGCTCGACTCCGCGCTGCGGAGCGCGCTGGTGCCGTACTACCCGGCGCTGGAGCACATGCAGCTCGCCGACTACAAGGTGCGCGTGCTCGACAATGGGCGCGGGACCGGCGCGCGCGTGCGCGTCCTCATCGAATCGACGGACGGCAAGAAGCGATGGAGCACGGTGGGCGTCTCGGCCAACGTAGTCGAGGCGAGCTGGCAGGCGCTGGTCGATTCGGTTGAGTACAAGCTGCACAAAGACAACGCGAAGCCTCGTGCACATCCGGCGGCGGCTAATGGCGAGGTGTCAGGAGCGAAGGCATCGAAGCGGGGAGCGCAACCTAACCCCTAACCCCTTCCCCTAAAGTGGAAGGGAGGAATGCAGACACAGAATTGATTTTTGCCTCGCTCGGCTTGAGGTGTCATCAACATTGTTCTCTAATCTTTCTCCGACTTCTCTCTGGTTCCCCTTCCACTTTAGGGGAAGGGGTTAGGGGTTAGGTCTCTTAAGGAGCACACACATCATGGGAAGACTCGATAAGAAAGTTGCGGTGATAACAGGCGCGGCGAGCGGCATCGGACGCGCGACCGCCATCCGCTTCGCCGGCGAGGGCGCCTCAGTCGTCATCGCCGATCTCAATCGCGAGGGCGGCGACGCCGTGGTGCGCGAGTGCAAGGAAAACGGCGGCAACGCGGTCTTCCAGCTCACCGACGTGACCAGCGAGGAGAACATCAAGGGCGCCGTCGATCGCGCGGTCAAGGAATTCGGCCGTGTCGATATCATGTACAACAACGCCGGGCTCGGCGGTGCGGTCGGCCCGCTGGAAAAAGTCACCGCCGAAAACTGGGATCGCACCTTCGCGATACTGCTGCGCGCGGTCTTTCTCGGGATCCGACACGCGGTGCCGGCGATTCGCTCCTCAGGCGGCGGCTCTATCATCAATACCGCCTCGATCGCGGGACTCCGCGGCACGCCGGGACTTACCGCCTATGGTGCGGCGAAAGCGGGCGTCATCAGCGTGACCAGATCATGCGCGCTGGAATTCGCCAAGGACAAGATTCGGGTGAACTGCATATGCCCCGGGCTGATCGCGACGCCGCTGACCTACACCCGCATTCCGGGCGGTGAGCAGACCGCGACGCAACTGTTCTCGGCGTTTCAGCCATGGCAGCGCGCCGGGCGTCCGGAAGATATCGCCGCGATGGCGCTCTTCCTCGCCAGCGACGATTCCGAATTCGTCAGCGGTCAGGCGATGGTCGTCGATGGCGCCGCTACGGCCGGTTTCGGCTCGCTAGGTCCTCAGCAGGGCCAGCAAGGCGGCGGGATGGGCCAGATCCTGGAGGACGAATGGTCCGGCCCGTCGTTCCAGATGAAGAAGCCGTCGTAGGATTTCTACTCTTGCAAAGCCCGCGGTTAGCGCCTCGCGCGCTAACCGCGGTTTTCATTTCCTCGTTGTTGGCATGTTATACTGGGCCAAGGACCTCTTCGCAGCGATTCAATTGGAAGGGTTCGATCACTTAAATCAACAAAACCTGAAAAACAACCTTAGTCTCAGGGGCTACGAAGGTTGCAAGCAATGTCCTTAGTTCGACCAGCTGGTCCAGCCTCAAGAGTTTCGGAAGCCGACGACCAAGTGGGCGTTTTCGTCACCTTAGACTCGATTTTCCCGGGTGAGGAAGCTTCGCTGTTGTCCCTCGAACGGCTTCTTAAAGATCTCAACAAGGGCGAAGTAATAGCCCTTTGCGCGCACCTCAACCTCTTTATCTCAGATTGCCTAAACGAGGGCAGTGGTAGCTCACGCGGGAGACATTTTCGGAAGCAGTGGCAAATTGCGGGGTTGCTTTTCGACGCAAGCTCTTCGACTCGGATACAACGATTCTTCAAACAGCACTCGCATAGCTCGCTTGTTTTTCGGGGCCAGTTACTGGAGCTTATCCGCTGGGCGGCCCTGTACTGTCGCAACGAAGATCCCGGCGAGCAAATACTAAACAATAATGTTAGACGGGAGGCTTTTGCCAAGGCTCTTCTGCTAGTGAATGGCATTTGGGAAAAACGGATATATCGGGATCAACTCGCTGGTACTGGAGACATTGTAGCGCGGCGGTTGAACTTACTGCCGCGCTTTCGTCGCTCTCTTTCGGAAACGGAAAAGGGTCCGGATCTGACACAAGCGTTTGTTCGTGGCGTGCGGATCGTTCGCAATTACCTTTGTATTCGGTGTCCTGATTTTGCCCGCCGCTTCTCGAACGTCAGTGGACTAAAGCTGGACGACTACTTCACATGTTTGATGTTTCTGGTGATGTGCAGCATGGGAATGAACAGCAAACCACCCGGGACTCTTGAGGCAAAGCGATTTTTCAACCCCGTGGCAGAGAAGCCGGATCTGCAGCAGGCAATTAACCAACTAATGTGGTTGAAATCTCAGTCGGTTGATGAACTAACGAGTTCGCTCTGGAAGGGAGGCAGAGCTCCGAATAGTCTTGACGTTGCGATCTTGGACCACAATATCTTTCGACAGCGGCCAATTCTCCGTTTTGACAATGGGCAGGCCATTGTGATGGATCCCGTTTTTCTTCAAGACATGATCTCGATCGGACCGCTCTTCATGTCCGGTGACGTTGAGACGTTGCGATGTTTCCGGACTCCTTTCCTTCCTTGTCTTGTCCGTAGATCAGGTACTTGCCATACCACATCTTCACCTTCTTCCCGCTCGGGTAGACGGTGCCTTTCTGGTATTTCATTGCCATGTAGTTCTCCGATTTCTGCTTCCGGTCCTGGTCGTGGAGAACAATTCCTTCATACACCAAATCGGGAGCGATTGGAAGTGGATACGGTGCCAAGCTCGGCCATAAAAATATCGACATCCGCGCAACGGTACCTGATGAGCTTTCCCAGTTTCACGGCGGGGATTTTCGGAGATCGGCGTGTCGTGTGATCCCGAATAAAACGCTCTCGACACTCCCAATTTGTCGGCCACCTGCCGAGCGTTCAACAAACGTCTTCATCGTGGTTCGGTTGCTGGGGAGTTTTTGTTTTCCAGTTGGGAACCGGCATCGATATGTATCCATCCGGGCAAAGCCACTCTTTTCAAGGGGTCGATTGCATGTTGAAGTTAGGACATGCGAGATGCGAAAGCGGTTGATGAGAAGCGTCGTCGGAGCCAGGCAGAGGCGGAGAGCCTGGTACGGGATTTTGAACAGAGTGGATTGAGCCGGAAGGCATTTTGCAGTGCGCGCAGCGTCGCTCTTCACACGCTGGATTATTATCGTGCCCGGCATCGGACGCGCCGTGCAGCAATTGCAGGCCAAGATCTGCTGCCCGTCGATCTGATCAGTACGCCGCCGGTGAGCGGCGGTCTGCGTGTGGAACTTGCCAACGGACGGCGCATCGTCGTCGAAGCCGGATTTGATGTCTCTCTTCTGAAGCGTCTGGTCTCGGTTTTGGAAGGCTGAGGCGATGTTTTCCTTGGGCGCGGCGACGCGCGTTTATGTTGCGGCCGGAGTCACGGACATGCGGATCGGGTTCGATGGTCTTTACGGCAAGATCCGCGATGTGCTGGAATGCGATCCGACCAGCGGTCACATCTTTTTGTTTTCTAACGCGCGAAGAAACCGCCTCAAGCTGGTCTTTTTCGATGGTTCCGGGTTATGGGTATGCTCGAAGCGCATGGAGGGCGGCCGCCTTTACTGGCCCGCGCCTGCGGGCAACGAGAAGCGTCTGCAGCTAAGCCGGGAAGCACTAACTGAACGAAGAACAACAAAAAAAAAAAAAA
>CAWBJR010000017.1:0-104926 GCA_963789085.1 uncultured delta proteobacterium
CAGCTCCGGAAGATTCTCGCGCAATGGCTGGCGCCGCTGAGGCCGTACCTCGAACAGGCGCGCGATGAGATTAGTCCGTACACAGCGCAACTGCGGGCGCGCTACCAGAAGCTTGAGCCTCGGGAGCGGACCCTGATTCGGCTCGCGGGCGGCGTCTTTGCCTTGTTCATCGTCTACAATTTCATTTACGCGCCGATGACGAGCTGGCGCGATTCGATCGATACTACTTTAGAAACGCGCCATCGCGAGACCGGCCAGGTTCAGCATCTGGTCGATACCTACCTCGAACGCAAAGAGCAGCTTCGAGACGCGGAACGCAACACGGTACCAATCGGTAAGGACTTCTCACTGTTTTCCGTCATCGAGAAGTCTCTCACCAGCAGCGTCGGACATGACAAGATCGTCTCGATAACGCCGGGCTCCGATCGCAAGCTCTCCGATGGATTTATCCAGTACAGTGTCGACCTGAAACTTCAGAATGTTAACCTGAACCAGATCGTCGATGCGCTCTATGGGGTCAAGACGCTCTCGGCGCCGGTCGCGGTCTCGACCATGCGCGTCACCCGCCGCACCCAGGATCCGCATACCTACGATGTCGACATGACCTGCATCGCGCTTGCAAAAGGCGCCTGATGGCGCGAGCGGCGCGCATCGCGTGATATCTTCGCCAGCCTGATGCTTCGCGAATTCGTTCACGAGCACGCTACCGCGCTGGCCTACGCTGCGGTCGGCGTATTGCTGTTCTTCGCATTTCTGCTCGCCACATTTCCATACGCCGATACGCTCACGGGCGTGCTGGCGCCGATGGGCCTGCGTCTTACGATGCGCGATCAGGGACTCAGTTTCCCTTTCGGCATCAGGATGGACGGCGTGATGCTCGACTCACCGGATGGCCGCCGCCAACTGTTTCAGAGCGAACGCTTGCGCGTCACTCCCGCTTTCCTGTCAATGCTCACGGGTACGCCCGGAGTAACCATCAGTGCCGATGCGTACGGAGGCAGTTTCGACTTGCACGCCCGCCGCATCGGTGAGGCTACCGTGCTGAGCTTCCGCGGCGCCGATTTGCATGTGGAAAGCTATCCGGCCTTGCGCGCGATGGGACTGAATATCCGTGGAGTGATCTCCGGAGACGGCGACGCCTACATCACGCAAAGAGACATTCTCGCTGATCACGGCGTGATTCATCTATCCGCGTCGGGCGCATCGTATCGGTTATTCGCTGGCACACCGCCGCTGAAGTTGGGCGACATAACCGGATCAGCTCAGCTCGATCACGGCAAATTGACCATCGAGCAGTTGGACAGCCATGGCGGCGATCTCTCGATATCGGGACGTGGCGTCATCGAGCTCCAGCCGAATCTTCCCGACAGTGAAGTCGCGATCAAGTTTCAGCTTTCGACAACGCCGACCGGGCGCGAGCGGCTGGGCTTTCTACTAAATTTTCTTCCGCATCCACCGACCGCGGGCCCCTACTTCCTGTCCGGCACCCTCGCCTTCCCGCGATTGTCCTAAAGGAACGGACAGCGGTCAGCGTGGTGCGGCTGCGAAGAATTTCACTACCGCCTGATGATACTTCTTGTCGCCCGGCGCATTGAGGTGATCGCGCCCCTCCAGCTTGAGCAACTGCGCGTGCGGAATTCCGATCGCCAAATCCTCCGGCTTGCCGATAACGTCATCCTTCGTCCCCGCAACCACCAGCACCGGAACTGCATTGCTTGTGAACTCGCTGAGCGCGATGGGTTTCCGGTCCGAAGCCATGCACGCCGCGAGCGCCTTCAGATCATTCTTGTTGGCCTCCGCGAATTCCCGAAACTGACGCGCGCGGGCGTCGGTCACCTTCGATTTGTCATCCGCGAGCAGCGCGGCCACGATCGGCTTGCGCCCTTCAGTATTTGATACGCCGCCGCCCACTCCGATGCCGCCGAGAACCACCGCGCGAAAGCGCTCCGGATGATGCGCGAGCAGCCCCATCGCGATGTGACCTCCCATCGAATAGCCCATCAGCAGCGCGCGCTCGAGACCGAGATGATCCATCAGGTGTACGACGTCGCCTTCCATCATCGCGCCACCATACGCCTTAACGTCGTGCGGCTTATCGCTCTGGCCGTGCCCGCGGCAATCGAGCGCGATCACGCGATAATTCGGCGTGAGCGTTTTGTACCATCCGGTGAGACCCCAATTGTGTTCAGCGCGCGAGGCGAAACCATGCACCAGGATCACCGGGTCGCCGTTGCCCTGATCCTCGAAATGAATCTTCACCCCATCGGAATTGAAAGCCGGCACTTGCGCACCTCCAGGAGATGTTGCGGTCACGATCCAATCGTTACACAATCGCGCATTGATTCCGAAGTGCGAGAATACTTATGTCTGATGCAAAAAACCTGGGACTCCATCTGACTATCGGCGGCAGCGAGCGATTCAATTTCGCGAAGGAGGCCGAAGACCTCGGCTACTCATCGCTATGGGTCGCCGAAGTTTCCGGACCCGATGCGCTGGTGACGCTCGGCGCGCTCGCGGTGAACACCTCGAAGGCGGAACTCGCCACCGGCGTCATCCCGATGCAGATTCGCACGCCGGGCGTGAACGCGATGGCGTTTCTCACCGTGCATGAACTTTCAGGCGGGCGCGCCATCGCAGGACTCGGAGTGTCCAGCCCGATCATCGTCGAGCGATGGCACGGCGCCTCGTACAAGAAGCCCGTCACCGCAATGCGTGAATGCGTGACGATCATGCGTCAGCTCTTCACCGAAGGTAAATCGAAGTTCGACGGCGAAATTTACAAATGCGACTTTCGTCTTGGCATGCGTCTTCTAAAGCGTCCGCCGAAGATCTTCCTCGCGGGGCTGAACGCGCCGATGCTGCAGCTCGCGGGCGAAATGGCCGACGGCGTGCTGATGAACTATTCGCCGCCCGAAGCGATGCCCGCGATGATCAAGGAAATCCACGCCGGTGCAACCAAGGCCGGGCGCAATCCGGCCGATATCGAGGTCGGCATCTATATCCGCATGTGTATTACCGAAGACGAGTCGAAGGCGGTGAATCAATTCAAGCGTGAACTGGCGAGCTACGCCTTCGTCGATTCCTACAACAAGATGTTCGCGCGCTACGGATTGGCGGATGAATTTGTGGAACTGCGGCGGTTGTGGAAGGAAGGCAAACGTGACCAGGCACCCGATGCTATCAGCGACGCCTCGGCGCGCAAGATCGCGGCATTCGGTTCCGCGCAGGTCGGGCGCGACTTCGTCGCGAAGTTCCGCGCCGCCGGTGTGACGCATCCGGTGGTATTTCCTATTGGCCCGGGCGCGACCATCTCACGCGACGCCCCCAACACGATGCGCGCACTCGCCGGCGCGTAACTCGCCGCGTTAGCGGCCCTGGTAGTTGGGCTTGCGCTTCTCGATGAACGCGCGAGGGCCTTCTTTCGCATCGTCGGTGCGCATCACCTCGCGCGCGACCTCGTCCTCGATCTTGAATGCCTCTTCATATGGACGACCGGAGCATCGCCGGACGGCTTCCTTGATCTTGCGCACTGCGACCGGACCGTTCTCCGCGATCGCGGCGGCGAGTTCCTCGGCTTTCGCGATCAGCTTTTCATTCGGCACGACATAATTGATGAGCCCGAGCCGCCACGCCTCATTCGCATCGATGCGATTGCCGGTGAGCAGTATTTCCATTGCCTTGCAGTACGGCACTTGCCGCTGAAGTCTTGCGAGCGAGCCCGCCGCCGGGATGATCGCCCACTTGACTTCCTGCAGCCCGAAGCTTGCGTTCTCCGATGCGACACGCAGATCGGTCGCCTGGATGAATTCCATTCCGCCCGCGATGCAAAATCCGTTTACCGCCGCAATTACCGGCTTTGGAAAATCGTATTTGCGTAAAATCGCGCTATCGCCGATGCGACGATTGCCGAGCAACTTGTGATCCCATTCGTCCTGGGGCTTGCGCGCGCCGGTGAAAAGCGGAATCAACTTGCCGAGATCGGCGCCCGCGGAAAACGCAACTTTGCCGGCACCTGTAACGATCACCGCCCGCACGTCGTCATCTTTCTCAGCCTCCTCCCAAAACGCGCTCATCAATACGAGCAGCTCGGGGTTGAAGGAGTTGTGCACCTCGGGACGATTGAAAGTCACGTATGCGATGTGATTGCGCTTCTCGACCAATACCGCGGGCATGGTTGGCGTCCTCTATGTTCCAGTTGCGATCGCGCGCGACGTTAGCACGCGCCGCCTTTACCGGCCACTTCACGTGCCGATATGATCTCTTATCCTGTGACGAAGCCGCATCCCGCGCGGAGGTACGATGAACTTCCGGTCGAGAATCATCACGATAGCGCTGCTACTGACTCTTTCGATGCTCTATCCGCAACCGATGGCCTTCGCGTTGGAACCGCCGCGCATAATTCCGCATTCGGCGCCCGTCGACAAACCGGTCGACGACGTTTTCAAGACCCTGAAGGCGTACTTCTCGGATCGCGTCGAATCCAAGTTCGAACTGATAAGCGCCGATGAGAAGGCGGGCACCATCATTGCCAAGCAAACCGGTATCGATTCCGGGCGATGGCGGAATTGGGCGGCGTGCGAGACCGATCCCCTCCACATGATTTACAAACTCGAGGACGCGCGCGTCACGATCACCATCAAGCTCGACCAAGCTCCTCGGAACACCACCTTCATGACGGTAAGCGCCGATTTCCAGGGTCTCTACGGACTCGCACAGGACCAGACCACCATCGAATGCAAATCGACCGGTGCGCTGGAAGATAGCATCCTCGCATTCGCCGGCGCCCAGCCGCCAAGCGTACCCATCGGAACGGCCCCCTCACATTGAGTATCACGAACCAACAGGAAATCGTCGGCGCCTCGATGCTCGCGGTCGATGAACGGACGACGTCCGAGGCCGCGTCTCTTCCCGAGCCCGACAAGATGTGTTCTCGCGATATCTTCCGCCTCGTGCCGCGCGTGTGGCCGTTCATCAGGCCCTTCAAGCGCCACCTGGTTTATCTCGCGGTCGGAGTAGTTCCGCTATTGCCGGGCGGACTTTTCGCACTCGCGCTGCTGGGCGTGTTCTTCGATGCGGTCGGAAAGGGCGATGCGCTGAATCCGTTTCAGGCGTGGATGCTGCGCGTGCCGATGACCGCCGATCGCCACGTCATCCTGTGGCACGCATGCGTCTTTACCGGCGTGCTGACGATAATCACGATTCCATACGCCATCGCCTTGCTCGCGTATGGGATTTGGATCCTGCAGCGAATGACGAATGAGTTCCGCGTCAACCTGTACGCGCGCCTCCAGGAGCTGAGCCTGCGCTTTCACTCCGAAGAAAAAATCGGCGACGCGATTTTCCGGATGTTCCAGGACTCCGCGGCGATTCCGCACATCATCAATGGTCTCATCATCCAGCCGCTGCACGTCGTGCCGATGGTGTTGGTTAACCTGGTGGTGTTGGCGTTGTTCGACTATCGCGTCGCGGCGATTGCGGCGGCGCTGATACCCGCCAACCTGCTCATCGCCGCGCTGTTCGCGAAACCACTGCGCCGCGCGTTCCTCGCCGAACGCGTCGCGACGGCGCAAGCGACCACTCGCATCGAGGAAACGCTCGCATCGATCAAGGCAGTCAAGGCGTTCGGCCGTGAAGCCTCGGAGAGCGAACTCTATGCGATCGACAACTGGGCGTCCTTCATAGCGGCGCGCCGCGCGCGGATGCTGTTCGTGGTCTATCGCGTGATCATCGGCACGCTGCGCTCGCTCGCGTACGTCGGAGCGGTCTATTTCGGCGCGATGCAAGTGATGCATGGCGGTGTAACCGGCGCGATTCGCGGCGTGTTGTCGCTCGGAGTGTTCCAGGGTGCGCTGTGGGTTTTCGGCGGCGCCAGCTCGCGCGTGCGCAACATGACGCAGATGTGGGGCACGCTGCAGGATGTCGGCGTCGCGCTCTCGCGCGTATTTGAGATGATGGCGAAAATGCCGGAAGAACAAGTCCGCGGCGGCACCATCATTCCGGATTCGCCCGCGCACGAACTCGCATTCGAGGACGTGAGTTTTTCCTACAATGCGCGAACCGCGGTACTGAACGCCGCGAGCTTTGTTGCCAAGGTCGGCGAGGTCACCGCGATTGCGGGGCCGAGCGGCTCGGGCAAGAGCACTCTCATCGCGCTGATGCTGCGATTCTTCGATCCGTCCGCGGGCCGCCTCACGCTCGACGGACAAGACATCCGCGACTTCAAGCTCGACAATTATCGGCGGCTGATTTCGGTCGCGCTGCAGGAGAATCCGCTCTTCACGGCGACGCTGCGCGACAACATCGCGTACGGCCGCATCGATGCGACCGACGAGGAAGTCCTTCATGCCGTCGCGCGCGCCGGACTCAGCGACTTCTTGCGCGCTCTTCCCGCCGGCCTCGATACCGTACTGGGCGAGAAAGGCGCCAAGCTTTCGACCGGTCAGGCGCAGCGCATCGGGCTGGCGCGCGCATTTATCCGCGATGCACCGATCCTGATCCTCGACGAGCCAACCTCCGCGCTAGACTCCGCAACCGAGAACCTCGTGATGCGCGGGATCCGCGAATGGCTCGACGAGCGCCCGCGCGAGCGCATCGTGCTGCTCGCTACCCATCGTCGAAGCACTGCGGCGCTCGCCGATCGCATCTATCAGATCGCCAACGGATGCGTGCGCGAGTCAGATGATTCGGCCTTCGATGACGCTCGCGTCGCCGAGGTCTCCCATGGATGAGCACGCCGCCGCGATCCTCGCGCACTTGCAGGACTTGCCGGTCGCTGCCAATCACAACGGCACCGCATCCGACCGCAGCGACTCGCGGGCGCGCGATATCTACGCAACCGAGCGCGAGTCACTGAGCTTCTCCGAAGCGCTGCGTTTGCTCACGAAGAGTTGGCCGTTTTTCGCCGCGCATCGACGACTCGTGATCCTCAAGTCGACGATCGCGATCGCGTCGATGCTGCTCTTCCTCATCACGCCATGGCCGATGAAGATCATCATCGACAATGTTATCGACGCGCACCCGTTGTCCGGCATCCCGGCGCGAATCCTTCTTCCGGTCGCGGGGACCGACCGCATCGAGCTACTCCTGGTAATCGTCATATTTCTGATCATCACTGTGATGCTGACCGGGATTTCCGGCGACGATCCGACTCCGGTCGACACCGAAACCGGCAGCGGCGGCCTCGATCAGGCCGGGCAGAGCGGCGGCGCCGCGAACAACGGATGGAGTCTTTGGAACGGCCTGCTGGGGCTGATAGAAACGTCGGTCACGCTGGATCTCTCGCAACGCGTGAATCAGGATCTTCGCACCGCCGTTTACACTCGCTTCCTCCGCTCGCCGCTCGGACTCTATGGCGACCAGAAAATCGGTGACGCGGTTTTTCGCGTGATGAACGATAGCGCCGCCATCAACGAGGTGTTCTATCGCGGCGTGCTCGCGCCGATCATGTCGATCACGATGTTCGTCTGCGCACTCATCGTGATCAGCGCGCAGTTTTCCAATGAACCGATGATTCCGATCGGTTGCGCCATGATACTTCCGCTGGTCGCGCTCGGCGGTGCGCTTTTCACCCGCGTCTTTCGCGATCGCGCGCAGACCATGCGCGAGCGCGGCAGCAACATCATGGCGGTGTTCGAAGAGCGCCTCGCGAATGTCCATCTCATTAAGGCGTACGGCGCCGAAGGACGCGAGAGCGACACCGTCGACCGCGCCAGCTGGAACTCCTACAGCGCGACGCTCAAATTCATCGGCTTCATCCTCGCGATGGTCGTGCTGCTCACGCCCCCGATTCTCTTCCTCATCGTAATCGCGCTCTACCATTTGTTTGGTGAAGTGATCGATCAACGCATCAGCCTGGGCGACGTGGTTTTGTTGATGAGCTACGGAACTATGCTCGCACGTCCGATGGGCGAGCTGGGCGCGGTCTGGGCGAACCTGCAGGCACCGATCTCCGGATTGCGCCGCGTGTTCAGCGTGCTCGATCGGCTCGACGAGGATCAGGCGCGCGACGGTGAAGTTGACCCGGGTAGAATCAGCCGCATCGAGTTGCGCAACGTATCGATCGCCTACGACGACGGCGTTCCGGTCGTGCACGACATTTCATTCGAACTTCGCAGTGGCGAATTAGTCGCGCTCGCCGGCCCAAGCGGCACCGGCAAGACCTCGATCATCTGTGCGATTCCGCGCTTCATCGAGCCGTGCGCGGGAGAAGTTACGGTCAACGAGATCGATGTGCGGCGCATCTCACATGAGAAACTTCGCGAGCGCATCGGATTCGTCTTTCAGACTGAAGCGCTGTTCTCGCGATCGATCGCGGACAACATTCGCTATGGAGTCCCGGACGCGACTGACGCGCACATGCGCGAGGCCGCGTGTATCGCCGGCGCCGCGGACTTCATCGATACCTTGCCGGAGAAGTACGCGACGATGCTGGGGCGGCGCGGCGCGCGATTATCCGTCGGACAGAAGCAGCGCATCGCGATCGCGCGCGCGCTGATTCGCAAGCCCGATGTCCTCGTTCTCGATGAGCCGACGGCACCGCTCGACCCCGGCTCGGAAGCCGACTTGATGCGCACACTGCGAGAGATTGCGCGCGACCACATCGTGCTGATCGTCGCGCATCGCGCGGGCACGCTCGCGGCATGCGATCGCATCCTGTTCGCATCCGATGGAGCAATGGTCGCGAGCGGCACGAACGACGAGTTGCGCCATTCGTGCGCATCGTATCGCGAGTATCTTTCGATTGGCGGATAAGGGCGTAACTTTCATCTTCGCGTAACCATCGCGTAGGCAACGACCTTTCGGGATTTTATCCGACGCGATATAAATCAGAGAGGCGCGCTTTGCGCCGCACCGCACAAAGGGCCGGGCTTGTCGCAAGAAGAAAATCGTCAACCGACCGCGCGCGAGAAAAAGGTCATTATCGACTTCGACATGCTGCGCAAGGTGTCGGCGCGCAATTTTCGTGACCTTGGCGGTCATCCCACCCGCGAGGGCCGCCGGGTGCGCAGCGGAATGATCTATCGCTCATCGCATCTGGCGAAGATTCCCGATGAGCATCCGCTGCATACAGTCGGTCTGCGCACATTGGTGACGCTGCAGAGCCGCGTCGAGGTCACGCATCTCGGTCCGCCCGACGACTCGGTGCTCAAGACCGTGCGATGGGAACACATTCCGATGGGTGACGTGTGGTTCGAGGAACGCAACAAGGATCTCTTCACGCGCGAGGAAGGCAAGGAGCATCTGTTCCTCGTGATGACGCTGGTCACCGACTGGCGGCGCTTCTACCGGCTGCTCGCCGAGCCAGACGTTTACCCGCTCCTGTTCCATTGCTCGGCCGGCCGCGATCGCACCGGCGTCGGCGCGGTGATGCTGCTCGATCTGCTCGGCGTCGATCGCGAGGTAATCGTAAAGGACTTCCTCGAAAGCAACCTGGTATTTCCCGCGGTGCCCCTCAAACCGAAGCAGTTGTTGCCGGTGTTCGAGGCGATCGACAATGCCGGCGGCATCCGCGGGTTCCTGCGCGACGTGATCGGCGTCGATGAGAAACATCTGGACGAGATTCGCTTCCGTTTGTTGGAGGGCTGATGGCTCTCTACGACGCGATCGGAAAGACCTACGACACCACGCGCAAGGCGGATCCGAGCGTCACGCGATGCCTTGCGCGGATGCTCGATTTGCGCCCGGGAGCAAACTACCTCGACGTTGGTTGCGGGACCGGCAACTACACCGCAGCGCTGCAAAATCTCGGCGCACGGATGCACGGACTCGAACTCAGTTCGACGATGCTCGCCCAGGCGCGCCTGAAGAGCGATCGGGCGCAATGGGTACAGGGCGACGCCGCATCGCTGCCGTTTCCCGACCGATGCTTCGCCGGCGCGATTGCGACCGTGACGATTCATCATTGGAAAAGTCTTCGGCCTGGATTCGATGAAGTCTTTCGCGCGGTAGGCTCGGGCCATTTTGTGATCTTCACCGGCGACCATGCGCAAATGAATGGTTACTGGCTCAGAGAATATTTCCCTGACGGATTCGCGGCCGCCATCGAGCAGATGCCGGCGGCTGAAAAGGTGATGGATCAACTCGAACGCGCCGGATTCACCGAGGTAAGGAGGGAAGCGTGGGAAGTTCCGCGCGACATCCAGGACTGGTTTTTGTTCGCGGGAAAATATCGACCGGAAATCTACCTCAACCCGCACGTTCGCGCGGGAATTTCATTCTTCGCGCAGGGAGTCGTGACGCCTGAGGAGACTGCGGCCGGATGTGCAAGGCTCGACGCCGATATCAAATCCGGCCGAATCGAAGAAGTGATGAAGAGCTATCGCCACGATCTTGGCGACTATCTATTCGTGATCGCGACGAGAGAGTAAGCGGATTTACGCCGGCATGTAGCCGTCGCGCAGCAGCGACTTCGCGATCAGCATGCGCTGCACTTCGCTCGTCCCCTCGCCGATTTCCGCCAGCTTCGCATCGCGCATGTAGCGCTCGACGGGGAAATCGGTGACGTATCCATAACCGCCGTGAATCTGGACCGCCTTGGTCGTCGTCCACATCGCGACTTCCGATGCGAACAGCTTCGCCATCGCGGCCTCGCGCGCGAACGGCTTGCCGCGATCCTTCAATTGCGCGGCGCGGCAAATCAGCATCCACGACGCATCGATGCGCGTCGCCATGTCGGCGATCATGAACTGGATCGCCTGGAAGTCTGCGATGCGCTGGTCGAACTGCCGGCGCTCCATCGCGTATGACTTTGCTTCCTCGAATCCGCCGCGCGCGATACCGGCGGCGAATCCCGCAATGCCGATACGACCGCCTTCGAGGACCTTCATCGCCTGCGAATATCCCGCGCCGAGCTCGCCGATGAGATTGCGCGCGGGCACCGTGACGTTTTCGAAAATCACCTCGGCTGTGTCCGACGCACGCAGGCCCAGCTTCTCGATGCGTTTGCCATTGCTGAGTCCCACAGTTCCGCGATCGACGATAAACGCCGAAATGCCGCCGCGTCCTTTGTCGGGCGCCGTTTTCGCCGTCACCACGTACACATCGCCGACGCTGCCGTTGGTGATGAACATCTTGGAACCGTTGATGACGTAGTTGTCGCCGATGCGATTGGCGCGCGTGAGCATCGCGGCCGCATCCGAGCCAGAGTTGGGTTCGGTCAGACACCACGCACCGATTTTCTTCGCCGCGAGCATGTCAGGGACGTAATGATCGCGATGCTCATCGGAGCCGAAATTCGCGATGTGGCCGGTCGAGAGCGACATATGCGCCGCCGCGGTGAGCCCGATCGACGCGTCGAAGCGTGAGAGCCCTTCGACAACCAGCACTTGCGAGAGCGTGTCGGCCCCTCCCCCACCCCATTTTTCCGGAAACGCAACGCCGAGAAATCCCAACTCGCCCAGATGTTCGATCACGTGGCGGGGGAAGAATTCCTTCTTGTCCCATTCGGTGGAATGCGGCTTGATTTCGCGCTCTGCGAAATCGGTGAGCGTCTCGCGGATTCGTCGCTGCTCTTCGGTCAAATCGAAGTTCATCAGGATTCAGTGATTTGATACATCATTGGCGTGGATGAACATTTTCGTTCACCCACTTCACAATGTCTTCGGTCGACGCGCCCGGGGTGAAAATCTCGCGCACACCCATCTGCTTCAACTTCGCGGCATCTTCCTCGGGAATGATGCCGCCGCCGAAAATCGCGACGTTGTCGGCGCCCTTCTCTTTCAGCAGCCGCAGCACTTCGGGAAAGAGCGTCATATGGGCGCCCGAGAGCACGCTCAGGCCGACGGCGTCGGCGTCTTCCTGCACGGTGGCTTCGGCAATCATCTCGGGCGTCTGATGCAGGCCGGTGTAAATCACTTCGAAGCCGGCGTCGCGCAACGCGCGCGCGATGATCTTCGCGCCACGGTCGTGGCCGTCGAGGCCTGGTTTCGCAACTATGATGCGGAGCCGTTTGTCTGCCATTTAGATCCAGCCTGGGTCGGTGTAGACGCCGAACTCGGTGCGAAAGATATCCGATATTTCGCCGACGCTCGCGCCGATACGCACCGCATCGCAAATCGGCGGCATCAGATTTTCGCCAGAGCGGCAAGCCTCCGCGACGCGCTTCAATGTATCCTTGACCGATGTCGAATTGCGCTCGCGCTTGAACTTCCGCACGCGCTGGATTTGCCGTTCTTCCAGATCGCGATCGATCTTCAGCGTCGCGATCGGAATTTCTTCGGGAATCGAATATTTGTTGACGCCGACGACGATCTTCTCATTGCGTTCGAGCTGACGCTGATACGCGAACGCCGCTTCCGCAATCTCGCGCTGCGGATATCCGGTGTCGATCGCCTTCAGCATTCCGCCCATCTCGTCGATCCTGCGGATATACGCCATCGCTTCGGTTTCCATCTTGTCGGTGAGCGCCTCGATGGCAAAACTTCCGCCGAGCGGATCGATCGTATTGGTGACGCCGGTTTCCTCCGCGATAATCTGCTGGGTGCGTAGCGCAACCATCACCGCGTTCTCGGTCGGCAGCGCGAGCGTTTCATCCATCGAATTGGTGTGCAGCGATTGCACGCCGCCCATCACGCCCGCCAGCGCCTGGATAGCGACGCGCACGACGTTGTTGATCGGCTGCTGAGCGGTGAGCGAGGCGCCTGCGGTTTGGGCATGACATCGAAGCGTCATCGAGCGTTCGCTCTTCGCGCCCCATCGTTCCTTCATCAGTTTCGCCCAGATGCGTCGCGCGGCGCGAATCTTAGCGACCTCTTCGAGGAAGTCGTTGTGGATGTTCCAGAAGAAAGACAGTCGCGGCGCAAAGTCGTCGACGTTGAGGCCGCGTGACATCGCATCCTCGACGTAGCAAATTCCATCCGCCAGCGTGAACGCGAGTTCCTGCACCGCAGTCGAGCCTGCCTCGCGGATGTGGTAGCCGCTGATCGATACCGCATGCCATCGCGGCGCCTTTTTCGCGCAGAATTCGATCATGTCGGTGACGACGCGCAGTGACGGCGCGGGCGGTGAGATCCATTCCTTCTGCGCGATGAACTCCTTGAGCATGTCGTTCTGGATGGTGCCCCCGACGCGATCCCAAGGCACGCCGCCCCGCTCTGCCATCACCAGGTACATCGCGAGCAGGATCGAGGCCGAGCAGTTCACCGTCATCGAGGTGGTGACCTTGTCGAGCGGGATGCCTTTGAACAGCGTCATCATGTCGTCGATGGTGCTAACGGCAACGCCCTCGCGCCCGACCTCGCCTCGCGCGCGTTCGTGGTCGGCGTCGTAGCCCATCAGCGTCGGCATATCGAATGCCGTCGAGAGACCGTCCTGCCCCTGCTTCAGGAGGAAATGGAAACGCGCGTTGGTGTCCTCGGCGAGCCCGAAGCCGGCGAACTGGCGCATCGTCCACAACCGCCCGCGATACATCGAGCCATACGGCCCGCGGGTGTAGGGATATTCGCCGGGGTTGCCGAGTTTTTCATCATAGCCGCCGTTCACATCATCGGGCGTATATAGCGGATCGATCTCCATGTCGGAGATCGTCGAGAAGCGCACCGGCCGCTCTTTCGCATCCTGATAGGCGCCCTTGAGCCATTCTTGTTTGTTCGACACGGTCCCCTCAGTTGGCACTCAACGTATGATTGGCGATGACGAGGCGCTGAATCTCGGAAGTGCCCTCGTAGATTTCGGTAATTTTGGCATCGCGGAAATATCGTTCGACCTGAAATTCCTTGGTGTAACCGTAACCGCCGTGAATCTGCACCGCTTCGATAGCCGCGCTCATTGCAGCCTCAGCGGCAAACAATTTCGCCATGGCGGATTCGCGCGTGCACGGCAGGCCCGCATCTTTCAACGATGCCGCGCGGAGGTTGAGCAGCCGCGCAGCATCGATCTCGACCGCCATGTCGGCCAGCTTCCACTGAATCGCCTGATATTGTGCGATGGGTTTGCCGAAGGTCTGGCGATCCTGGGCGTACTTGAGCGAATCCTCGAGCGCGGCACGACCGATGCCGATGGCTTGCGCGGCGATTCCGATGCGGCCACCGTCGAGCGTCTTCATCGCGACTTTGAAGCCCTCGTCTTCCTTGGTGAGGAGATTCTCACGCGGCACCTTCATATCGGTGAAGCTGAGCTGCGCGCTATGCGCACCATGAATCCCCATCTTGTCTTCGACGCGCGTAACGGCCCATCCGGGCGTCGAAGTCTCGACCGCAAACGCCGCGATGCCTTTGTTGCCCTTCGATGCATCGGTCATCGCGAAAACAATCGCGACGCCACTCTGCGGTGAGTTGGTGATGAAATTTTTGGTGCCGTTGATGACGTAGTAATCGCCCTCGCGCACTGCCTTGGTCTTCTGCCCGGCGGCGTCGGAGCCCGCCTGCGGCTCGGTGAGCGCGAAGCATCCGATCCATTCGCCGGTTGCCATTCGCGGAAGGAAGCGCTCGCGCTGACGCTCGTTGCCAAGGCCTAGAATCGGCCACGACGCGAGGGACGAATGCGCCGACACGATAACTGCCGTCGAGGCGCATTCGACCGCGAGCTCCTCGACCACCAGGGCATACGAGACGTGGTCGAGGCCCGCACCACCGTATTTCTCCGGGATGAACACGCCCATCATGCCGAGCTTGCTCAGCTCAGCAATTACTGCCGAAGGAAATCGATGCGTTCGGTCGGTTTCGATACCGGCCTTGTCGAGTTTCTCGCGAGCGAAGCGTCGCGCGGTGTCGCGGGCGCCTCGTTGCGATTCTGTCAGTTCCAAGTCCATCGCATTACGTAATGCATTTTCTAGCTTAGCCCGACCATCACGTCGATAGAAATGCCCCGGCGGAAAGCTGGTGCCCGAAAAAATCAGCAGATCGCGGAATTTCCGGTCTAGCTGCGATTCACGTGAATAGAAGCTGCCCCAATGGCGCGATCAAATCTGGTAGACGAAGACGCGCGGTTTTTCCTTGGGACGTGCAAACACGCGCTGCCCCTTGTGAAACTTCAACGCGGCGAATCGGTCGTGATCATCTCGGCGAAGACCGGATCGCGCCATTCGGTAGTGAGCTCGACCTTGACCTTGGGGCAGCTTCATTGACGTGGACCACGGTCGCGCGAAACTCATTGCCGCCAGTGGGTTCAAGGCCGATCTCGAGCTGATGCGGTCGCAGGTAGACATGGTCGCGTTCTCGCGGCGTCGCGCCATTGCGATGCGACTCTTCGATCTCGACCGGCGCGCCCTCGATCATGACATGACCGTCTTCGACACGTCCGTGAAACAGATTAACATTGCCGAGAAAACTGGTACACGAAAGGAGTCGCAGGATGATGATGGACCTCGGCGGGTGTGCCAATTTGCTCGATCTTGCCTTCGTTTCATTACCACCACGCGATCCGCCAGCTCCAGGGCCGGAGGCTCAGCCTGAATGCCCGACGATGGATAAATCACCTCGTACTGGTCCTTGTTGTTCGGATCGCTACTGAGCATCAGCGCTTCGTCTTCCCACGCGAGGAGAACGTGGCCGACCTGGCGCGGCGAAAACGTGATGGTTGAGCCGCGCGCGCCTGTGCACCCGATCCACCGTTGCTCTGGCGCACCATAAGGCTATCGCCGGTTGTGTCTTTCCAATGTTTCGCGAAGACGTCGTTAAACTCATGGTACAGTTCGCGAGTCGGATCGTAGGACGCGTTGAACAGCGTCAGGTCCTTGGCGGCGACAGGCAGCGCGAAATAAAAAAGAGTGAAAGTCAGGGCGAGCGCGGCGGCGCTGCCCGACAGCCGGAGTCGTAGCATCAAAGGTTCCCTCCCATTGCGATTGTGACCTCCGGTTGTCCGGTCGATGCGGAATTGGTCTTGGCCATCGTACTCGCCGCCAGTGAACTGGTAGGCATCTTTCATCTAGTTTGACCGAAACGGCGCTTCTCCTTGCGCTCGATCTGCACCACGCGCGAGTCGTGGATGGTGATTTCCACCGATCCGTATCGGATATTGCGTATGGCGGATGATCTCGCGTCGACCTCGCTTAGCTGGGGCACGCCGTCGATCCTGGTATTCTCGGCAGTCGGGTGGATACTTACGTCGTTAGCTCTCAGACTCATCGTTTATACCTTTACTGGTTGATCCCCGGGACTCACCTCCGGAGCGCTCTACGAACTGCCCGCGCCAGCTGATCGATTTCGTCGTGCGTATTGTAAAGCGCGAGCGAGGGATGCACGGTGGCCTCCAGTCCAAAGCGATCCATGGTTGGCCGCGCGCAATGATGCCCGGCGCGAACGGCGATCCCCTCCTGGTCGAGAAGCTTGCCCATCTCTTCGGGCGAGATGTCGTCTGTGATGAACGATGCCACGCCGGTTTTTCCGGCGCAGTCCCGATCAACCGCACACCGGGGATGCGGCTCAGAGCATCGTGTGTATATGCGAGAAGGTGCCGCTGATGCGCCGCAACATTTTCCATTCCGATTTGCGTCAGATAGTCCGCCGCGGCGCCCAGGCCAACCGCGGGACCAAGCGCGGCGGTTCCAGCTTCGAAACGGCCGGGCGGATCGGCGAAAGTGCTGTGCTCGAAAGTGACGCGTTGGATCATGTGGCCGCCGCCTTGCCATGGCGGCATCTCGTCGAGCAGCGCCTTCTTGCCGTAAACGACGCCGATCGCGCTTGGACCGGACATCTTATGCCCCGATAGCATAGAAGTCGGCGTCGAGCTCCTGCACGTTGACCGGAAAAATGCTCCCGCCAATGGCGTCACCGCGGCGCGAGGTCGCGCGTTTCACCGCGCATAGCGCCTTCGATCCGGACCGGTAAAAACTCTCTGCCCGTAGTTAGATCAGTCCATTGATTGACTAGACTACTGTGATGCGTCAAGGGCAGCGTTTCTGCGGCTGGTATTCAGCGTTGTCTTACCGAGTCCCGGTGCGGCTGCAACCAAGCGAGGAACAGGACGGTGCTGAGATGCAATGACTCACCATCGGATGAAGCAAGCGAGGAGAGCGTCTCGCGGCTGAATGGCTCGCGATCTCTGTGATACTCGGCATGAATTACTACATTTCATAATTATATTTTGCCGGCATCTACCGCGTAGGTCCGCTCATGCCGCAGTCGTCTGAACTTTGCAGTCCCGCTACGCGCTTGGAAACAGGCAATTAGAGAGAGGGGTGGTGCCCCGGCCGGGAATCGAACCCGGACTTGAGGTTCCGGAGACCTCCGTGATGTCCTTTTCACTACCGGGGCGCGAGCGAATTGAATGTTCGAATCTTAGCGCGTGCGAGTCTCTCCTCAAAATCTTACGGAGCGGAGATACCAAACGCGTTGGTAGCATCTCTCGCCGTGAAGCGCGCATCAAGCGGTATTTGGGCAATCGATGTGGTTACGCCAATCTTTCGTTTTGGCATCGATGCCGTTCCTTACGAAAACTTGATACGTCTGAAAGTGCCTTAACGGGAAGTCTGCGCCGAAACGAACTACTTATCACTTGACCCAACTCGGCTCGCTATCGTCTAATAGCGCCGCAAATTCCGATAGAGCGCGCTGCAAGAGATTAAAAGTGGCGATATCGTTTTCTGCCACCACGCGTGCATGCGCCGTGGAGGAGCGGTAGTCGTCGCCGATGTTGGTGCTCGACTTATTCGAGCGCACATGGGTGGGCGGACGCTTGCCAGAACCCCAGATGCGCCAAACCCTGCTATAACAACTCCGCTTCCTTCCTCTGCATCGATCGCTCGGCTGAATGATCGGCACGCAAGATAAAATTCTAGTTACCGGTGGCGCCGGTTTCATCGCCTCGCACTTTATACGGGACCGGCTGGAAGTGGGTCTGCAGTCGATCATCAGCGTGGACAAACGAACCTACGCGGCTGCGATGGATCAGCCTGGTTCGAACGGCGGAGGGTTGCATCGGGTTGTCCGCAGCGATATCGGCGATCGCGCGCTGATGGGGGCACTGTTGCGCGAGCATCGACCTATGTCGGTGGTCAATTTTGCAGCCGAGACTCATGTGGATCGTTCGATCCTGTTCCCTTCCGATTTTCTTCAGGCCAACGTGGTCGGGGTTCTCAACCTGCTCGAGGAAGTCCGCGAGTATTGGAAAAGCCTGCCGGAGGTCGACAAAAGCCGCTTCCGTTTTTTGCAAGTCTCGACCGACGAGGTTTATGGCTCGTTGCCGCTGGATGCTTCACCCTGCGGCGAGGATGCCCTCTTCGCGCCCAACAGCCCGTATGCCGCGAGCAAGGCGGCTGCCGATCATCTCGTGCGCGTCTACTTTATCACCTATGGCTTGCCAACCACGGTGGCGCGATGCTGCAATAATTACGGCGCCTATCAATATCCCGAAAAGCTGATTCCGCTGATGATTCTGCGAGCGATCGCGGGCGAAACGCTGCCAATCTATGGTGACGGCAATCAGATTCGCGATTGGCTGTACGTCGGCGATCATTGCGCGGCACTCAATCGAATTCTGGAAGTCGGCCATCCGGGCGAGGTCTATAACATCAGCGCCCAGGCTGAACACACGAATCTCGAGGTTGTGAGCAAGCTCTGCGCCCTGCTCGACCAAATTCATCCTCGCAAATGCGGAAGTTACGCGGACCTGATAACTCATGTGGCGGATAGGCCCGGCCATGATCGAAGGTATGCGCTCAGCTCGGCCAAGATACGGCGCGAACTCGGCTGGCGGCCGAAAGAGACCTTCGAATCGGGTCTGGAGAAGACCGTGCGCTGGTATCGAGACAATCTTGCATGGATGAGGTCGCTCACCGGCCTTGAGCCATATACCGACTGGCTCGCCCTTAACTATGGTCAGCGGCGGGTCCTATAGCATGCTTCCTTGAACCGACAATCCAATTGAAGCGAACTAACACGACCTTGCCTGGGGTATGGATCATCGAGCCCGAGATCTTCCAAGACGCGCGAGGGCACTTCGTCGAGACGTACCATCGCGAGAAACTTTCACGCCTCGGAATCGATTCCTGCTTCGTGCAGGAGAATCAGTCGCTGTCGCGCAAAGGTGTGCTGCGAGGCTTGCACTACCAGCTACGTCATCCGCAAGCGAAACTTTGCCGGGTTATAACGGGGGAAGTATGGGATGTGGTGGTCGACATTCGCGTCGGATCACCTAACTTCGCGCGCTGGACGGGAATCCGGTTATCGGCTCAATCGATGCGCCAAATATTTATTCCCAAAGGCTTCGCGCACGGGTTCATCGTTCGTTCCGATATGGCGCAATTGGTTTATAAGTGCGATGAATTCTATTGTCCTGAGGATGAATATGGAGTCCTATGGAATGATCCTCAGCTCGCGATCCATTGGGGCGATGCTCACCCCCAACTGGCTCCTCGCGATGCCAGCTATCCACCTCTCGCTGCGATAGATCCGGCGCGACTACCTCGCTATGACCAAGGCGCCACCTAGGACCGCGAAGACAGCTGCCTCGATCGGTCCGTCGTCTGAATTTGGGGCAAACTTCGATAGTTATAATGCATTCTAGTGGTAAACATCGAGTCTGATGAAGGTTAAGGCCGAAGCGCACACGTGCCCATATCTATCGATGGCATTTGCTATCGTGTTCTCTACCTGTCTACATTTGTTCCCTGGCTCGCGATCGCAACTCTTCAAGTTCTCGATAGTGGGGGCCTTATGACGACGATCTTTGCCGAAGCGCTAATATTTTTGTCGCTTGCGATCGCTATTTTCGGTGCGCCCTGCTATCCGGAACTCTTTCATAAAGCTCCATTGCAGGGCTGGCGCATGCTTTGTCCCCGCAGCCAGCGGTAGGTCTTTGATTGGTGGAAAGCCCGTCTTACCGAGCCTCCAAGCTCTCGATTGTGGTTATAGGCCGCAACGAAGGTGTACGTCTTAGTCGTTGCCTCGATTCTGTTCGTACGATGCGCAAACCGCTCGGCGAGGTTGAGGTTCTCTACGTCGATTCGGATTCGGCAGATGACAGCATAGACCGGGCGAATCGGGCCGGGGTCAGGATCATCCAACTACGTCCACAACGACCCTGTGCCGCACTGGCCCGTAATGCTGGCTGGAAGGCCACAACTTCGGAGATTGTGCTGTTTCTCGATGCCGATACTGAGCTTGCACCGGACTTCGCGGCCGATTCCATCGGGGCGTTTGATAACCCCCGGATAGCTGTAGTCTTTGGTGATAGACGTGAGGGCAATCCTCGTGCCTCGTTGTTTACGAGAGTTCTGGATCTGGACTGGGTGCATGCGCCCGGTACTGCGAATGTTTGCGGTGGTGATGCACTCATGCGGCGCTCCGCGCTTCAGGAGGTAAACGGTTTCGATGAGAGTTTGATCGCCGGCGAAGAACCTGAGGCTCTGCTGGCGACTCCGGTCTCGCGGATGGCAGGTTGTCCATGTGGACCGGACAATGACAGCGCACGAGCTAGGTATTACTCGACTCTCTCAGTATTGGCGGCGCGCGATCCGAACCGGCTACGGCTATGCCGAAGTGTCAGAACGCTTTCGCTACACCGAATCTCCGTTATGGCGCGCCGACGTGAAGCGAAACCGGATCAACGGGGTTGTAATTCTTCTATTGATAGTGAGTAGTCTGGTCCTCGGAGCGATGCGGCGTTCCGTCATCCCGATCGTGGTCGTCACATCGATCTTCAGCGCACTTGCGGTCAGGACGGCGGTTCGTAACCGTTGGAAAGGGGCCGATTCCGCGACTCTTTTGCTCTACGGCCTACACTCCCACTTTCAGCAAATTCCAATTTTGCTTGGACAGATCAAATATCACTGGCAACGATGGCGGGGGGCTAGCTCCGAATTGATTGAATACAAAGCTTCCTGTGTTGTACGGCAGGCGATTTCGCCAATGCCGCAGAAGTAGTCGAAGAGACTGTAGACTAGACCAAGCTCCACGGAACGCACAAAATGGAATCGCCCCGAAGACTGGCATATCTGATGAGCGAGCACCCGGCGGGCGCGACTTCCTTCATCACCCGTGAGCTCGCCCGGTTGCGCGCGCTGGATTTCGATATCCATGTGGCCTCAATCAATTTGCCCGCCAGACGGCTGGAGGCGATGCCGATTGACGAGCGCGAAGAGGTCTCGCGCACATTCTATGTCAAGCCTGAAGGGATCAGAGGGGTGCTATTTGCGCAAGCTAGCCTTCTGTTCAAGGCGCCGTGGCAGTACCTACGCGGGCTTTTCTTTGCACTCAGCCTCGGTAAACGCGATCCCGGCCGTATCGCATATTCATTCTTCTATTTTTCTGAAGCATTGCTGATAGGCCAATGGATGAGATCGCATAACCTTAGTCATCTACACGTCCACTTTGCCAACGCAGCGGCTACTGTGGGACTTATCGTGAGTCAGGTGTTTGATGTGCGCCTATCGATGACTGTGCACGGATCCGACGAGTTCTACGATGTGCATGGTCACTTACTCAAGGAGAAGATCGCCGGCGCTTCCTTCGTTTGCTGTATCGGCCAGTACACTCGCAGTCAGCTGATGAAAGTATCCAACTCGAGCGAGTGGGACAAGTTCGTGGTCGCTCCGTGCGGAGTCGATACCAAGCTGCTTCGGCCGCACGGCTTTCGTTTGAATCCCAGTCCCTTTGAAATCCTGTGCGTTGCACGTCTGGTTGCCGGCAAAGGTCACACCATTCTGCTTGCCGCGCTAGCACACCTCTTGCAGCAAGGACGCAAGGCGCGCGTGCGTCTCGTCGGAGACGGCCCAGAACGTCAGCAGATCGAGCGCGTGGTCGCGCGGCTGGGCTTGGACGATCACGTGATCTTCGAAGGAGCAGTGAATCAGGACCGGATTGGCGATCTGTACGGTTCCGCGGATGCACTCGTATTGGCGAGCTTCGCTGAGGGAATTCCGATCGTACTGATGGAAGCTATGTCTATGGAAATTCCCTGTGTCTCGACCTTCGTAGGAGGGATTCCCGAACTTATCCGCGATGACATAGATGGAATTCTGGTTTTGCCGTCGGACTATCAGGGTCTCGTGGCCGCGCTTGAGCGCTTGATAAGTGATCCCGACTTACGGCGGCGACTGGGAACGGCTGGCCGCCGGCGCGTAATAGATAAGTACGATCTTGATCACAACGTTGAGCATCTGGGCCGTATCTTCTCGTCGCGCCTATACATCCGGACCACTCCGATCGAACATACCCAAGTCGGCCTGGAGGGAGTAAGCCGTCCCGCGTAAGCCAATGTTGACTAAGCTTCTGGCTGAGATCACTGCTGACGCGTTAGCCTTGGTGACCCTTCCCGGCACGCTCGAGACAGCGGCGCTCACTCTCGGAGCGATTTTGCCGATTTGGCCGCGCAAGGTTTCTTCAGTCACGAATCACGCAGCACGGGTACGCAGACTTGCCGTGGTGATCCCCGCACGTAACGAATCTTCTACAATTATGCGATGTCTGAACAGCCTGAGAACCTGCAATCCTCCAGGTCAAAGCTGCGAAGCCCGGATCGTCGTCGTTGCCGATAACTGTACTGACGATACCGAAGAACTAGCTCGCGCCAGCGGCGCAATCATAATCGTGCGAACCGATGCGGCGCGTTTGGGAAAGGGATTCGCCCTTCAGGACGCCTTTGAACAACTCCTGCCTCAGGGATACGACGCATTCCTGATTGTAGACGCTGACTCCGTTGTTGAGGCCAACCTACTTAGCGAAGTCGCCACAGTCCTTGCGTCTGGCGCCGATGCGGTTCAGGTAAAATACCTCGCGCTCAATGGCGATGCCTCCTTCTACACCAGACTAACCAGTCTCGGACTTAAGGCGTTCAATGTGTTGCGCCCGCGATCCCGGGATCGCCTGGGATTGTCGGCAGGCATATTGGGCAACGGATTCGCCCTGCCGCGCGAGACATTGCTGAGCGTGCCCTATTCTACGTCATCGATCGTAGAAGACCTGGAATATCATCTGCGACTCGTTAGGGCTGGCAAGAAAGTAGCCTTCACCGTTCGGACGGCAGTTAGCGCTGATATGCCTATAGGATGGAGCGCCGCAGCCCGGCAGCGCAGCAGATGGGAAGGTGGTCGCCTGCGAATGCTGCGCGAAAATGCTTTGCCTTTGGCGCGCGAGCTACTTGAGGGAAACTTGACGGTCCTCGAGCCTTTGCTTGAACTCCTCACGCTGCCAATGTCCTTTCAAATCGCACTTTTGGCGGTCGTTTTCGCTTTGGGCACCATCCCACTGAAAATGTTTACATTAGTATCCGGCGCGATTGTCGCGGCGTACTTTACAACCGCGGTGCTTATCGCCGACGGCGATGTGTGGGACCTCGCTATTCTTCCTGCGGTACCGTTTTATATTGGATGGAAGTTAATGCTCTCGATCAACATATTCACGTTTTCACGAAAAGACGCTAAATGGCTTAGGACTCCGCGCCCTCGGGTAACGTCCGAACTGTAGGTCCCGAACTCGAACTCATTGTCAAAGCACCTCGATCGGATGGAAGAGCAGCAAGTTTCAGTAGTCATAGTTTCCTTCAATACTTGCGACCTCCTGCGTCGATGCTTGTCCTCGGTAAGACGGCAATCTCGTACCTTTCCACTAGAGGTGATCGTTGTGGACAACGATTCGCGGGACGGCTCGGCTGATATGGTTTCACGCGACTTTCCGGAAGTTCAGGTAATTCGTTCTCATCACAATCTTGGCTTCGCCGCTGCTAACAATCGAGCCTTCTCAATTGCGCGAGGCCGCTATATCGCAATGCTCAACTCTGATGCGTCGATGCGTCCGGACGCCCTCGCTCGATCGGTCGCGCATATGGACGCGAATCCACGCGTTGCGCTGGCAAGCGGACGCCTCGTGGATCTCGACAATGTTTGCCAACCCTCGGGCAGGATGTTCCCCTCTCCGCTTAACAAGTTTCTCACAATATCTGGCCTGGCGGAGCGCTATCGCTCGTCGCGTTTCTTTGGGCGAGGCCAACGCACCTGGGCGGACCCGCTCCAGGCCGCGCAAGTAGATTGGGTCGGCGGTGCATACATGATCGTCCGCCGCAACGCCCTCGAACAGGTTGGCTACTTCGACGAGCGTTTCTTTCTTTATTGCGAGGAAATCGACCTATGTCGCCGGATCCGCGCCGCGGGCCACGAGGTGTGGTTGTGGCCTGATGTTATAGTAAGCCACGTTGGTGGAGCGTCGACCAGGATGATGCTTAAGGACGAATACAGGCCAGGCGCACAAGTGACCTCGTGGCGGATGCGCAGCGAGCTTCTGTATTTCCGGAAGTATCATGGAGGTTTGAGCGCGTGGTGCGTAATGGCTATGGAAGTCTGGTGGCACCGCGCACGGATGTTGCGTAACAGTGTCTCACGCGATCTCGCGAGAACCGCCAAAGCGGCTGATTCGCGGTGCATGGCTACTACTATGCGTGACGCATGGCGCGCGACCCATGGCGGCAGGATCTCGCCTCCTCGCCCGTGGACTTTCAGCCATTTTTAAACGCGGCCAATTTACACTTGTTGGCACCGGAGTCGATGAGTCCTTAGGAGGGTTACTCCCAATGCCCCGTATAGGTTCAGGGTACGCGTCTTGGCAGTAACGCCTAAGCTGGGTTTGCCGGGTTCCAATACTTCGTCTGGCCGGCCGGGCGAACATGGGTCATCACGCGATCGCATCCGGGTCGGGTCCCTTATGGTCGACAACACGACTATCGAAGAGGCAGCCGCCTTTGCGATTGAGCGCGCGCGGCAACGAAAGCAACATTCATCATACGCCCTCCTGACGAGTGTAAATGCTCAGGCCGTTTTGGTGGCGGCCGAGTCACCGCGTTTTGCGGAAATATTGAATACGTCGGCTATCTCCATCGCGGACGGAATGTCCATCGTAATCAGCTCCAGGCTACTAGGTACACCGCTGCAGAATCGCGTCGCCGGAGTCGATCTAGTCGAAGAAGTGTGCAAACGGTGCGCGGACGAGAGACTCGGCATTTATTTGCTCGGCGGCCGGCCTGGCTCCGGATATCTAACTGCGGAGGTACTTAAGAAGCGTTACCCCAGTCTTATGGTGACCGGGTTCGACTGTCCACCGTACGGCTTCGAAAACAGCAGCTTTGAAAACGCTCGCATCCTTCAGCGCATTCGCAAGGCAGCCCCGGACATTTTGTTTGTGGCCTTGGGCACTCCGAAGCAGGAGTACTGGACTGCGGACAATGCTTCCGCTCTCAACGTAGCTATAGCGATACCTGTTGGAGGAGCATTCGAAATGCTGGCAGGTTTGGTTCCGAGAGCTCCTCGCTGGTTGCAACTGATTGGAATGGAATGGCTCTTTCGGCTCGCTATGGAGCCGCGCCGGCTGTGGCGGCGCTACCTGATAGGTAATGCGCACTTCATCGCGCTCATCGCGAGGCAATACTTCGCAACCCGAAGCAAAACCGAGTCATCGGATCGAATCGCGACCACCTCTTTGGAGCGTGAATAGTCACTATCATGCAAGCCATCATCTCTAACGGCCTACAACAAGGACTTCTTTTTTAACAGTGCAATCCAGGCTCGCACACGCCCTATTGCGAAACCGTGATTCGGCTGCCGCGTGCCTTGCTGAACCATTGCCCCGATGGAGCAAATTTGCTGCTTCATCCGCGGGGGTGGGGGCGGGCGCATTCGTGCGAGCGGAAACCGAACCGCTCGTGGATTTCCTGATCCGCTACTTTGAAACGCAGAATCGTATGTGGCGCGATCTGTATATCGGCGAAAGGCTCAAACAGTTGCATCTGCCGACCGACGATGTGGAGCAGAACCTGGCGCGTCGAAAACAGATATTGACCGGCGATCGGGAAGGCCTGGGCAAGCTTGTATCCGGAGAACTCGATCCCGGGAGTCGCGAGCAACTGGATATGCTGCTAGGCGATGCTCTACGGCTCGCGATCGCCTCCACCGAGGAAGTTCATGCCCTGTTCGTGGGAGATTGCCTGCTTCTCCATATATCGAGCTTCTGCACCACCGCACTTCTGGAACAGGGTATCACTCTCCGGCCGATTTTCGAGACCAGCAAAAATCCGTACGACTTGCGTAATTCGATTCAGAAGTTGGAAGGAACTGCATTCGACCTCGTTTGCTACAGTCCCTACACTTATGAGTTCAGTCTCCTGCTATATCCTATCTTTCATTTGCGCAGCCTCACTTATAGTCGCCGCAAGCTTAGAGATCTCGCTCAGAGCGGAATAGACCAAACCACTCTCACACTTGAACTCCTTGCCGATCGGTTCGAGTGTCCTGTAGCGGTTCACAAAACTGCAAACATTCGCCCCTATCAAGACAACTGGAGGTCCTATGCGACGACCGTCGCTACCCGCTCCGTGCGAAAGACCGTCGCAAACATGCTCAACGACGTTCTTGAGAAGGAAATCGCGAAATATAACAAGACCGCCTCGCGGCCGCTGATAGTAATTGACGAACGACCCATACATCTGAAGTATGGTGAGCGCGAACTCGGCCAGAAGTTGTACGATACTCTCTACTATCATCCGACGCTGTTATCGCTGCGTCTTGCCAGGCTCTATTCTAACTTGCTCACGGGCGCGAAGTATCTATTGCAAAAGAAAGTAGTCGTAACCGATTTGGACAATACTCTTTGGACCGGGCTCATCGGCGAAGGACCCGTTGAACACCAACACGTCAGGCAGGAGGTGCTCAAAACGCTTCGTCAGAAAGGGATCGTCCTCGCAATTTGTTCGAAGAACGATCCGAAGAGCATCCGCTGGGACGGCGCTCTTCTGGGCGAAGCCGATTTTGTAGCGTCGCAGATAAACTGGGAGAACAAGCCGCTCAATCTCAAGCGTATCGCCGCCAGGCTCAATCTGGATCTTTCGGATTTTGTCTTTATCGATGATCGCGACGACGAGATCGCGATGGTGAATCTGGCCCTGCCCCAAGTCCACACTTTAGCCGCCAATTCAGATCAGACCTGGGAGATGCTTGAGTGGTGGGCCGCCGCGCTGCCTGACCAGGGTAACACCGACCGCACGAGGTTATATCGGGAGCGCGATGCCCGCGAGAGCTATCTTACGACTGAAGCGGTGGTCGATCAGGATCGCCTTCTTTGTAGTCTCAATCTCAAGCTAGACATTCGTGAGGCCTCGACCCGAGACCTCGCTCGTTTGGTTGAGTTAATAAATCGAACCCATCAATTCAACACCAATCAGCAACACGTCACTCCGCAGCGGGTGAGCGCATGGATAGATAGTTCGCAGTACCGGATCGTGGTCGGTGAAGCGACCGATAGATTCGGAGCTATGGGACTGATATCGGCGATGATCGTCGAGGTTGGTGCGCTGGAGCTCCAAATCCACTTGTGGGTACTTAGCTGTCGCGTGTTCGGTTACGGAATCGAGACTGCGATGCTGAACCACTTGAAGCGTTTCGCTCAGGCGCTGAATCGCAACCGCATTCGGGGTCATCTTGTTGCCACCTCGCAAAATGGACCTTGCCAGGAAGTATATCACAAGTATGGATTTTCGTGGGACGACTCGACCTGGGCGTTCGAGGGAGCTTCGATCATTCCTGACCCGCCGTGGCTATCAATCAATGGCCAAGAACCGTCAGGTCGCTTGGATACTGACCGTCAGGTCGCCTGAACACTATGCTTGAGGTCGCGCTCTCGCGTAACTTGCAGGACGCCTTCGCTCCAACCCAGTATCAGAAACAGGAACTGCGGGGTCTGAGCGCCTAGCCACGCTGTAGCTATCGAGACCGCTACAACCACCTGCGCGCCAAGCAGGCTGAACATCAGCATCGCTGCCGGGTCATCTCGCGCAAGCCGGATGCCACGAACAAACAACCTGCTCGAACTCGATAGCATGACTGCCGACAGCAGCGCAGCAGCGAAGACCCCATAGCTGAGAGCTACAAGGAGGTAGTCGTTGTCGATAGACGCCAAATTGCGGATAGGTGAGAATCCGGCCCGCCCCCATCCCCATATTGGCCGTTGTTCAACCAACGACGCATATTTTCCGATCATCTCATAGCGATAGGTAGCGCTCAGATGCGGCTCGCTTGTCACCGTTGCGCGGTTCGCCGAGACATACGACATGCCCATGTAGTAAACAGGCACGGCGAATAGTATGAGCATCGCGACTGCTATTGCGAAGGCTCTTTTGCGATTGCGGGCGAGTGAAAAGTTTACAATCAGCGAGGCAACACCCGCCGCTATCCATGGGCCGCGACTTAGCGTCAAAATGCTTCCCATTACGATTAACAGTTCGCACAAATGAACTTTGCTGATGCGCAAGTGATCAATGTCGTCGGGCCAAAGATTGCTCCAGTCGAGCCATCGGGCAATGCGATAGCCGGCGGCCAGTATGAGGCCAGCCAGGATTGCATGAGCGTATGGCCCGGTGGTTCGGACCAAACCGAATCGGACAAAATCCGCGTCGTAGGGCTGGTCGGGAAAGAGAGGGGATAGCAGGTCCACGAATGGGTTGATTCCGCTCACCAGCTCGAAGACACCAACTATCGCCACGATAGCGAGGATCACGGTGATCCTCTTCGCAACTCCCACCCATAGAACTTCTCGCCTCAGAATCCCCTTCGCGAGCATGTACGGAAATACCAGGGTCAGGATCGCGTGAAGCGCGACGTTGCGCGCCTCGTGAAAATCGCGGTCAATGTATTCCGCGAGGCTCATGATTCCAGCCAAAGCCGCAACCAGAAAATCCATTACGCTCCATTCCCATTCGCGCCACGAAGTCAAAAGATAGAAGACGGCGACGGGCACCATAGCGCTTTCGTTGAAGGAGAGTTGACCTGACAGCTTCCAGCGAAACGCTTCCGGCAGCAGTAACAGGACGGGCACGTACACGTTCAGGAAGGAACCCACCACACCTCGACGAAAATATACGTAGAGAGCTATGAGCGCGGGGATACCTACAATCAGCGACATGCTATGCGGTTAGCTCCGTCAAATGTACGTGCAAGAAACAGCGTTACCTGAAGAGCTATCCAACTTGGTTCTCAGCTGCGAAGTTGTTCGAGATGACGCCGCTCAGCCTCGGGGCGAATCTCGCGCAGCACCTGCGTCATCTCTCGATGAATTCGGGAATTAGTCGCGAGGATTTGCGCCGCCTCGATATTAAAGCGAGTTCCATCCATATTCGTCACTCTGCCACCCGCCTCTTCCACCAGTAGCGATCCAGCCGCAACGTCCCACGGCTTAAGGCCGAACTCCCAATATCCGTCGAGCCTCCCACACGCCACCGAGGCGAGGTCGAGCGCCGCCGAGCCGGCGCGGCGCACTCCTTCGACACGCATCATCATCTGTTCCCAGAAACATAGGTAGAAGCGACGCCGCTCGCGCCGATCGTAGGCGAAGCCGGTCGCGACGAGTGAGGTCGCGAGCGCCGGGGCTTTGCTGACTCGCATCGGTTTGCCGTTGAGCTTCGCGCCCTTGCCGCGTCGCGCCGTGAACAAGTCCTGGTGCAAGGCGTCGAAGACCACCCCGACCTGCACGCGGCCGCGATACTCATAAGCTATTGAAACGCAGAATGCGGGAAAGCCATGCGCGAAGTTAGTGGTACCGTCGAGCGGATCGATGATCCATCGATGCTCGCTGGTTTGCGCGCTGGCTCCGCTTTCCTCCGCCAGAATCGCGTGATCTGGGAAGGCGCGGCGGATTGCCGCGATGATCGCGTCCTCGGCTTCCTTGTCGGCCTCCGTCACCAGGTCGAGCGCGTTGCTCTTGCGCGTCGTTTTGGTTCGATGCAACCAGCTCAGATGGATGCGGCCGGCGGCGCGAGCTGCCCGCAGGGCCACCTGTTCGATTTCATCCACGTTGAGAGGGTGTAGCACAGGCTTCCGCCTGTGATCAGGTCTACCAGCGCGGAAGTTCACCTAGCCCGATGCCCAGCGAGCTTTTCCCGATCAGCTCGCGCGCCCGCGCATTCGAGAGCGGATGATTCACACCCGCACGCACGTCGCGGAAATAACGCTCCATCGGGAATTTCTTCAGATAGCCATGAGCGCCGACGATTTCCATCATCTGATCGACGGCGCGAATCGCATTGTTCGTCGCGACATACTTGGCGAGCACCATGCGCGCCAAACCGGCTTCGCCCGCGAATGATTTGGGATTGGTGAGATAATCGCGCGCCGTTCCGATATACAGCGCGCGCGACTGCGCGAGCAGCGCTTCGGCGTCGGCGGCTGCGAACTGGATTCCCGGCAGATATTTAATCGGACGCGGCAGCGCCATCGGCTTGAAGCGTCCGGTGAATTCTTTCACGAACTTGAACGCTGCGATCGCGATGCCGGTATAGACTGCCGCGACCGACAGGCTGAACCAGGTGAATAGCGATACGGCGGATGCGTCGATAGGTCCGATGGGGCGCGACTCCGTCATCGCGAGCGCCGGCACGATTACATCCTTGATGACGAGATCGTGGCTCGCAGTCGCGCGCATGCCCATCGCATCCCAGGTCTCGATCAGTTCCAATCCCGGCGTGCTTTTGGGAATAAGAAAGGTCGATGAGCGGGGCGGATTGGTATCCTCGATGGTCGCCATCACCATGAACAAATCGATCACCGGCGAGAGACTGGTGAAGGTTTTTCGGCCGTTAAGGATGTAGGTGTCGCCGTCCTTGCGCGCTTTGGTCGCGAAGTAGCCCCAGTCGCCGCCGGTCTCCGGCTCGCTGATGCCGCCGCCGATGATTTGCCGGCCGTGTCCGATCGCGTCCAGGAAAAGTTTTTCCTCGGGACGCTGACCGGTCGAGCGCTCAACCATGCTGCCGAGTCCGAACAGATGCATGTTGATCGCGATAGCGGTCGCGCCGCATCCCTGCGACAGCTGTTCCTGACATAGCACGTAATCTTCGAGGTCCGCGCCGAGTCCGCCGTTCGCTTCGGGAATGATGAGCGCGCTGTAGCCGGTCTCTTTCAGCCGCTCGATATTCTCAAAAGGAAAGCTGTTGTTGCGATCGTGGTCGGCGGCTCGGCTCGCGAAATCGCTCGCCAGATCGCTCGCCAGCGCGACCAATTTTTCACGCTTTTCTGACATCTGATTTGCTCCCGCCCCTTACGAGACCGCCGCTGGGAAGAAAAGCACAGCCCGGCAGTTATGGAAAATGCGATGCGCGATTTTCACGGCTGCGCCGCGCCGGCCGCCATCGCGGTCGCCGCCTGCGCCGTCATCAGTTGTTGCGCGTAGGGCATCAGGGTCGAGAACAGATTGACCCTGGAATCGAGTGATTTTCCCAGACCGCTCAAAAGTCCCATCACGCGGCTCACCAGCAACACATCGCCGGGAACCTCGACCACCGGATTTTTCTTGAGTTCCTTCGGCAGCTCTTCGGAAAATTGTTCGATCATGTCCTTGTCCGCGTACGCCTTTCCGCTCTTCACTGCGCCGCCCAGAAATGCCTCGGAGAGCGCGACCAAGGTATCGGGCGAGCCGTTGCGGGTGCGAAATCCCAACTCGGTGAACGCGCGGACCATCGCATCTTTGTCGTTGGTGAGAATCGCGAAGGTCAGCCGCACGATACCGTCGCGAAAGGCCGGCGGAAAATCCTTGGCGAGGCCGAAATCGAGCAGCACCAGCTTCGGTCCCGGCTGCACGAGGATATTGCCCGGATGCGGGTCGGCATGGAAAAAGCCGTCGCGCAGAATCTGCGTGCAAAAAATCTCGGTCAGCTTCTGAGCCACCGCATGCTTGTCGATACCGGCCTCTTCCAGCTCGGCGACGCGCGTGATCTTGATACCCTCGATAAACTCCATCGTCAGCACCCGGCGCGTCGTGAACTCGCGATAGACCTCGGGCACGATGACAGTCGGATCGGCGGCGAAGTTGTGCCGAATCGTCTCGCAATTGTCGGCCTCATGCAGGAAGTCCAGCTCCATCGGAACGTACTTGAGCGCCTCGCGCGCGATGATGCGGAAATCGAAGTTGGGCTCCAAATAGGCGAGCGCCTTGAGCACGAAACCGAGGTTGCTCAAATCGGCGCGCACGATTCCGTCGATACCGGGATATTGCACCTTGACCGCGCATACGCGGCCATCGTGGAGCCGCGCGCGATGCACCTGCGCGAGCGACGCCGACGCGATGGGACTCTCATCGAATTCGCTGAACACCTCGCCAAGCGGACGACCTAGTTCCGTCTCGATGCGATGCTTGATCATCGTGAAGGGGCGCGGCGGTACGCGATCGTGCAGTCCAGCCAGCGTCGAGACCCATTCGTCGGGGAGCAAATCAGCTCGCGTCGCGATGAACTGCGACGCCTTGATCAGCAATCCCTCGAGGCTGATGGCGGTGTGATAAAGCGCACGCGCCGAACGCAAGTCCTGGCGGCGATAGAGTTCGGCCTTATTGGCGGCGCTGACATAGTGCGTCCAAAGTTGCGTGCTCTTGTAACCAGCATAAATGCGAGCGGCGAGCGTGACGACGGTTGAGAATCGTCGCGCACGCTCGACCAGGCCGGGATCTTCGGTATCAGGCGGAAGGACGGGAATAGAGGAATCAGTGGTGCTCATGCAGACGGAACTCCTGCCAAAATTCTAACGGATGTAAGGTCGAAGAGAAATCGAAGCGCGCGAGGCTCCGATGGCTTTCCTACGAATCAGGAAAGTCACTTGACCACATCCGATCGGTGATTATTTTTCCGCTCGAAAGGGAGTTGCTCCCAAAAATAATTCACAGAGGAGGTTGATCATGGCTCTTTTGCGGCTCGATAATTTCGACCCGGTAAGCGGCCTGCTTACCCTCCAGAGCGAGCTCGATCGCGCTCTGCGTAGTCCCGAGTTCAATCTCGGGTTGTCAGGCCCCGGCGCATATCCGCCCATCAATGTTTTCGAGTCCGAAGATAGTCTGCTTCTGATCGCGGAAGCTCCAGGACTCGAGCCCGCCGATCTCAACATCTCCAGTGCCGGCCGGACCCTGACCATCGGCAGCGGGCGCAAGCCACTCAAGATGGCCGGCGATGCGCGGGGATACCATCGCCGCGAACGCGCCCAAGGCGAGTTCGTCCGCTCGATGCATCTGCCTGAGCAGTTCGACCTGACCCGAGCGCAGGCGGAGTATGAGAAAGGCATGTTGCTAGTGCGTGTCCCGAAACGTGAAGAGGCGAAGACTCGCCAGATTTCCGTGCAAAGCAATTGAGGAAGGTGCAGTCATGACTCCACCCGAAATGGAAACCCGCAGCAAACAGGAAGTGCAAAGTCAGGACAAAGGGCGCGAACAAACCCGACCCGGACGATATTTTCTTCCTGAGGTCGACATCTTCGAGTCGGAAGACGGTCTTCGGCTTTGGGCGGACATGCCTGGCGTCGATGAGAAAAACGTCGAAGTGACCCTGAAAAACGGCATGCTCACCATCGAGGGGATGGTCTCGCTCGACATGTATCGCAACCTGTTCCCGCTCTATACCGAATACAACGTGGGCAATTACTTCCGGCAATTCGTGGTCAATGAAGACATCGATGCGAACCGGATCGAGGCCCGCATTCGCAACGGCGTGCTCGAGGTTTCACTGCCGAAGGCCGAGACCGCGCGTGCCCGCCGCATCGAGGTCAAGGCCGGCTAGCACCGCATACGGCGTACGAGAAGCGGGCGTCATCATCGACGCCCGCCCCTTTTTTTGCCGCGCAGAATTTCTATGCGGCGTCGGCCCGAGCACCTGCTGCGGATGGTCGCCGCATTTCCGCCCACCGACATTTTCGAATCCGAAGACAGTATGCTCCTCATCCCTGACTGGCCCCGGCCTTGAGTCCAACGACCTCAACATCTCCAGCGCTGGCCGCACGCTGACCATCGGCAGCACGCGCAAGCCGGGTCAAGATGGCTGGCGATGTGTCGGGATACCATCGTCGCGAACGCCCCCAGGCAAGGTATCGATCATGTCGCAATAGCTATCGTTACTTATTAGATATTAGCTAATTAGCTGTTTATAAAGCGACCATATCTAATCACTTATACCAGATTGTTCAGCAGGGTCTGTTCATGTCATGCAACTCTTGTTGCAACTATGACACGTTCAGTCTAGTATCATCCGATGCGAGGCACTATCTCGGCGTTGTCGGGGTCGAATCTGCCGGTTCAGGTTAATATGGGGGACGGTTGCCGATGAAATCTTTTGTGGATTCAGCTCGTGGCTTCCGATACCTCTTAATAGCCTTTTTCTTCCTCTGCATGTTCACCACAGCGCGGCCTGCCGCCGCCGCCCGCAAGACTAAAGTTGCGCCGAAGGCGGCCGCGACAACTGCCGTCACGCTGAGCGCGCCCGCGAGCGGTGCAACAGTATCCGGTACGGTCAGTATAACCGCTGAAATCGGAACCGGCGTTTCATGGATCAATGTCTATATTGACGGGTCTTACCTAACCTCTTCGCCGCCGCTGACGTTTAATTGGGATTCCACCACGGTCACGAACGGCAGCCATACCATTTCCGCCAATGCCTACTCTTCCAGCGGCACGCTCGCAGGAAGTGCGTCCGTCACGGTCACCGTACAAAACGCCACCACCACGCCCGCTGTGACCATCACAGCGCCCGCCAACAACGCGACGGTGTCCGGCTCGGTGAGTATAACTGCACAGGTCGGCCCGGGCGTCGCCTGGACCAATGTCTATATCGATGGCCAATATCTAGCCTCGTCTCCGCCGCTCACCTTCAGCTGGAATTCCACCAGCGTTGCCAACGGCAACCATACGATTTCCGCCAACTCGTATGCTTCCAATGGCACGCTCGCTGGAAGCGCATCGGTCACCGTAAATGTCCAGAATGGCAACCCGCAACCGGTAGTGACGCTGACGTCGCCCGCCAACGGAAGCACCGTATCCGGTAATGTGACTTTGACGGCGCAAGTCAATTCGTCCGTGGCCTGGATCGATTTCGAAATCGACGGCTCCTACTTCGCGTCATCGCCGCCACTGAGCATCACGTGGGATTCCACCGCCGTCGCCGATGGTTCGCACAGCATCGAGGCTATCGCGTTTAACAGCAGCGACACGCAAATCGGGACTTCTACCGTGACCGTTACCGTCGCTAATCACGTCAGCACCAGCGGCGGACCGATAACATTGCGCTCGACCTCGATCGCGAGCACCGCTTCCGCGGCCAGCAGCCTGACGATCAACGCACCTGCCGGAATATCGCCGAATGATCTGCTGATCGCACAAATCGCGACTACCGGAGGTTCCAGCGCGCCGGTGACTGGTCCCCCTGGATGGATCCTCGCCGCGCACAACAACTCCGCAACCAACATCGTTCAGGCGATCTATTACCATGTCGTCCCGAGTTCGCCGGCCGAACCCGCGAGCTATACGTGGACATGGACCGGCAGTTCGAATGAGGCCGCCGGCGGCATCGCAGACTACGAGAACGTCAACACAATGAATCCGATCGACGATGTCGATGGCGCCGTGAACTCGAGCTCAACGACCATTACATCGCCGGCCCTAAATATTCCGTCCGCCCACACGACCGACCATCTGATTGCGATGTTCACGGCGCCGGCCACGGCTGGAATTACCCTGCCGAGTACGCTCACACGGCAATGGGGACTTAGCGCATCCGGCGGCGGCATCGAGATCGCGATGGGCGATGTTAACCTGACCTCGGATCTCGCAACGGCGCAGAACGCGACGATTCCGAGCGTAGCCATCGGAATCGGACAGACCATCGCGCTGCTGCCGAACAATAGCCCAGCGGTCGCATTCGCCGATCGCACCTCCGCCAATGCGCCGGGGGTAGTCATATCCGGCACCAATGTGACCGCTCTGGTGCCGTTCGGCAGCGATGACACCAATCCGGTTGACGCCGCCAACGTGCCAATCGAAAGCGCGTCGGGCACGCTTACCGCGCCTACCATCATCACGACCGATCGGGTCAACTCGTGCGCAGTTTTCGCGAGCATCGGCGCCGCGATGTGCTCGGGACAGGCGGGTACGGTGGACTTCCTCACGAGCGGTGCTACGACAGCAACGATTGTGTCAGACGACGTCAGCGGCGGCAATGAATACACTGGCGGCGACTGCGCCGCGTGCGGGATCGCGGTGGACGATTTTCTCGGAACCGGAATTCTTGCCAGTAGCGGCGGCTTCCAGTTGCTCAATCCGTCGAATGATTCAGTCGGCGCGCCGATCTCCGGAAATGGCGAACCGGTGCCCGTCGATTTTGGATACGATCCGGTCGGACATCGCATTTTGTCGGCGAACTATGTCGTGACCAATCCGACCACCTTTGCGAGCTCGACGCCGGAGTTCGAGATTTTCAACCTGTTCCGGTCGAGCAGCGAGGTTTTCGAACTGCTTAACGATACCGCCTTCTTCGAACCGGCGGGATCAACTTGTACCGGCAGCGGTGGGACCTCGCAGCGCGATATCCTGCCCGACACGACCGCGATCGACACTTCGACCAATATCGCATACGTGACGTTCCATACGCCGTCGGATTGCTTCACCAATCCGATCGAAGACATCGCGCTGTTCGACTTGAGCCAGGCAACCTTCACCACCAGCGGTGCGGTCGGCGGATGGACTACGCCGGGCAAGCAGATTCAGACGCTCAGCAACTTGACCTTCGGCGGCATCACCGCGGTGAGTGTGGTTTCCGGGGCGCATGTTGCGATTATTAGCGGTGAGTTCAGCTCAAACCTGGTCGGCGCGCTAAAGCTGCCTTCGACTTCCGGGGCCGGTACGCCCGCAGTCGCGGATTGGGTAGAGGCCCAGATGCCGAATGATCCTAGCGGCAATCCGTGGCTTGATTGGCATCAGCCGGACGGTCTCGGCTCATATACCAGCCCCAACAATGCAAAGGCCTACGGCGTGATGATGAACTTCGGGGAGAATTCCAGCGGCACTGCGATCGGACCGACTTACCTGGCGATCGTGGATATCCAGGCTTTGCTGAATGCGCCGCGCGATTCCACCAATCATGTGGTCGCAAGCTCGGTGAACCTGACGAGTTCGGGTATCGTTCGCTTTGTAGAGGTTCAGTAACCAGGCGCAGCCCATTTTCGAGAGGCGAAAACATCGCGAAAATGACTTTTGCGCTTGACTGATCTGAGGCGCAACGCTAACTTCATGCGCAACCAAGGCCACTAATGAAAATCCATTCAACTGACATCACCCTTATGAGCACCACGTGCTCGCGCGGAAACGGCAAGTTTGTTGCCGTAGTCGGGGCTATCGCCGGCTAACCGCATGTTGATAGTGGCTCGAGAAAGCCCTGGGAGCTTGAGAGCCCCCAGGGCTTTTTCTTTTTGGACGTAAGAGTGCGCCGATGAACTTGGGCGAAAATATAAAATATCCACGCGAGATAAACGGCATCATCCGGCGCTACTACGCGGTCTGGACAACCTATGCGCTCGCGGGCGGATTTCTGTTCGGCGTCTATCCGATTTTCCTGAAAGCGCGCGGCCTCAATCAGTTCGAGATCAACAGCGTGCTCGCAATGTATTTCGTGGTGCTGTTCCTGACCGATGTCCCAACCGGCGCCTTCGCCGATGCGCTCGGACGACAGCGCTCATTCGTCCTCGGCGCGGCGCTGCGGGTATGCGCGTTCCTGCTCTATTTCACCGCGCACCATTATTGGGTGTTCTTAATCGGCGAGAGCATCGATGGTATCGGCACGACCTTCGGCAACGGCGCCATCGACGCATGGGGTGTGGACGCGCTCGACAACGCCGGCTTCGAGGGACTCAAGGACGGGCTGTTCTCGCGGATCTCGCAGCTCACCACCATCGGCTTCATGATCTCGGCGATCGGCGGCGCATACATCGCCGATATCGATATCGCATGGCCATGGCTATGCGGCGCTGCCGGCTACGTGGTCGCAGCCATCATCGGCGTCATTCTGATGAAGGGCGAGAAGCCTCGCGCCTCGGGCGTCGACCTCGCGGGATTGCCGCGGCAGATCTTGCGGCGGATCGTCGACGGCGTGCGCGGAGGCTTCAGCAACCGCACGGTGCTGATACTGAGCGCGGCGGGCGCGATTCAGGTCGCTGCATGGTCACCCTACTGGCTGGAATGGCCGATTTTGTTCCACGAAGGATTCGGCGTCGGCGTATGGATCATCGGATGGATTTACTGCGGCTTAGCGGTCGGGCGAATGATCGGGGCGGAACTGGTAACCCGCATGAGCAGCGATGAGACCTCGCGACCCGGTCGCGTGAGCGCGCTGATCGGCGTGGCAGGGATCATGCTCGCAGGCGCGGGAATGCTGCAGGCGAGGCCCGGCATCGCGCTGACGTTTCTGTTCGTCATGAACATCTGCACCGGAGCCGTCACGCCGCTTTTGCAGAGCTGGTTCAACGAGCAGATCGAGTCCTCTCAGCGCGCGACGATGCTTTCATTCTCGAGCACCTTCGGCACGATGGGAGGTTCGATCGGACTGTTCATTAACGGCTTTATCGCGGATCGCTCGGGTCTTTCGATGGCGTGGCAGTTTGCCGGCGCGCTGACCCTCGCGGCGATTCCGTGTTACCTCGCGATCCGCCCGCGCGTCGCACGGATGGCAATCGTCGAGCCGGTGGCGAAATGAACAACGCGATTCATCTCCAAAATGAGATGGCTATTATGGCAACGAGAAAACCAGACGTTGCAGAGTTGATTGCGATGAGACTCAGCCTGGACGCCGAACGGGCGGGCCAGTTCAGGCCTCATAGCGATCGCAAGGCCAAGCTCCCCGATCTATGGCGGCGGCTGCTCGAGCTTACGCACGATTCGGATGCGAACGTGCGCCATTGGGTAGTCGAGGCGGTGCGCGACGGCTCGCCGGCGAAGTATCGACGCGAGGTCATCGGCAAGCTGATGATGCTTACCGAAGATGCGGACCATCGCGTGCGTCGTTCGGCGCAAAAGGCGCTCGAGTCGTATCGCGCGGCCTCGCAACTGAGCTTCTTCAAGGACGGCGATGCTTGGGGAGCGGGGAAGTAATGCGCGGCAACCGCAAGGATCCGAGCGCAAGTAGAACGTCGCACTTCGAGCGCTATTTCGGGGCAAAACGCGTTCTCAGAAAATGTACTTTCTAACGCGGAGGGCTGCATGCCGCCATCAAATCTTTTGACGCTGCGTTCCATGGCCTACAACAACGCGTGGGCGAGCCATCGTTTGCTGTCCGCGTGCGCCGGGTTGACTCAGGCAGAATTCGAGGCGCCTCGAACCAGCTTTTTTCCGTCGATTCAGGCGACGCTGAATCACATTCTCGTCGTTGATCGCTTCTACGTTGATGCGCTGGAAGGCGGGACGCTTGGTCCTGCGGCGTGGGCGAATCCCGTCCCGTGCCCGACCTTGGCCGAGTTGCGACCTGCTCAGTCTGCGGTCGATCGCCGGTTGATCGCATGGTGCGACTTAATGAACGAAGCCGGGCCGGAGCGAATTATCCGCGTCAGTCGTGAGACGCGCGTCCAGACCGAACGCGCCGATCGCTTGCTGCTCCATATTTTCCAGCATCAAATTCACCATCGCGGGCAGGCGCATGCGATGCTTTCCGGCACTCATGTTCCGCCGCCGCAGCTCGACGAATTCTTCCCTGTCGGCGAAGCTGCACTGCGTGCGCAGGACTTCGCGGAACTCGGATTTGCCGAGGAAGAAATTTGGCGGGAATGATGAATCGCCGCTATCAGTCGGCTTTTGTTGCCTCCGACGCTGACGGACTACGGAACGGTTTCTTCTAGCTCGTGAAGACCGCCAAAAACGAAGTGAACTATTATGTCACAGCTTTCCACTGAAGAAGTCCGTGAGCTCGACAGACGCATCGATGCCGGGATTGACGCATTCGGCGCACTGAAGCTTCCCGGATCAGTCATGCTGCTTCACCTGCTTCGTTTTTACGAGGACTTTGTCCGCTTGTACGCGCTGAAGATGGCCAGCGGCGAGGTGAACAACTATTTGGCGATGCGAAAAAAAGCCCAGGACGCGATGAACTTTGCGATACCGTGGATCATGAAGCGGTGCCCCCAATCGGGAGAGCCTGACCTTTCATTGAAGGACGACGCATACGAGCTTTGTTGGCCGCTGTTGAACGGCGCAATCGAATATTCTCAGGTCTGGGACTTTCTCGCGCTACTTTTCAGGGATCGAGTGATCGGAGAATGGGAAGCTCCGAACAAGGTCCATGTCCGCTACGCAGACCCACTTGCCTCGGGCTTCGATGTTGCGGGAAGGGTGGTAACGGCACCCGACCCACCAGGGATAGCCGAACTGGTAGACCCCGAATCACCGGCGATCCAAGCGTCACTCCTCCGCCTTAAGCCCCGCTCGATTGGCGGAGGCAAGGTAGAATATGAGCTTTCTCCGGACGTCTTCGCAGAAATGAAGGCAATTCACCGAGGTCTAATAGACCATCTCTGGGAGTTAGATGAAGGATGGGATTGCGGCGGTTACACCGTCGGTGAATTTCGCGAAGTTTGGTTGGCCCTCGTAACGTTTGCCTTCGCACACCAGGCCGCCTGCTTCCGATCTCGAGCTCAAGGGGGCGGGCTCGCGAGCGTTGTTCCAGTTAAAAGGAAAGATCGCTGGGTAAAAACTATCGCTCGGTGGAGTGGTGTGGATCAAACCGCCATTAGCAGAATCCTCGACGACTTGACGTTTACGCACGAGCTTTACGTCCCAGGCCGTAAACAGCCGGACACCACGTATCAACCCTTCTTCCCGTTAGGCCGGGACCTTCTAGCGGTGTCAGGCTCTCTGGTCCTCGACTCCAACGCTGAGCGAAATCTCTGGGACCTGCTCTCGATTTTACGACCCTCGCTCCATTCGAAACTGCGGAACAAGAAGGAGGAGTATTGGACACAGGAGTTTGAGAAGTGGCTTTCGGCTCATGACTTGGAGTCCTTCGCTCGTCTCCCGGTCGAGTTGGGACGCGAAAAGACCGACCTTGATCTGTTGATTTTAGATAGGGCCAACGGTTTTGCCATCGGCTGCCAGCTCAAGTGGCTGACCTCACCAGATCGTATCCGCGACGTGGAGCACACGGACACGGAATTGCTCGTAGGCGTTCGACAGGCCGAACTGTCACGGCGATGGTTGGCGACGAAACCAAGCCTCCTTTCGGATCGTCTACGAATGGCAGGTCCGGACCTAGCGCGCATCCATTTCGAAGTGGCAGTCCTCTCAAAAAATACACTAGGCTCATCGTCGGTATGCCGAGAGGCCGTCGATATCCCCGTGATACCTGAACGCCTGCTGAAATGGGTGCTTGGTGACCCTCATCATGCCAGTTTGGCGTCCTTATGGAGCGTCGCCAATCGCCGCTCATACTTTCCCATTTTGGGTGTTCACTATTCAGACGAAATTGCGAAAGCCGAGTTCGGTGGCGTTGAGTTCAGCAGCAATGAACTGGGAATGCTGCTTCGGCGCGAGTGGTCTCCAGAGGCAGACATCAAACTTTCTGAGCAACTAACGTAAATTTAAGGCCCACTAGCCCCGGCGCCCTGCGTCAGTTACAAAATAACATCGGCATATAGATGAGCGACCCAATCGAGTTGGCGAAAGTGTCGGAAGCGGCGAAACCTAAAACCGAAAAAATCGAGTTCCCCCGCATCAAGCGGCTGCCGCCGTATGTCTTCAACATCATCGGCGATTTGTGCAAGCAGGCGCGGCGCGAGGGCGAGGATATCATCGACTTCGGCATGGGCAATCCCGACCTCCCGACGCCCGCCCATATCGTGAACAAGCTAGTCGAAGCCGCTACAAAGGCCCCGAATCATCGCTATTCGGTCTCGCGCGGCGTCTACAAGCTGCGGCTCGCCGTGACCGACTGGTACAAGCGCCGCTACGATGTGGACCTCGATCCCGATAGCGAGGCGATCGTAACCATCGGCTCGAAGGAAGGTATCGCGCATCTCGCGATTGCGATCCTCGACCAAGGCGATGTGGTCGTCGCGCCGACGCCCACCTACCCCATTCATCAATATGCGTGCATCATCGCGGGCGCACAGGTGCAGAGCGTTCCGCTGCGCAATGGCGACGACTTCTTCGACGAGCTGACGGCGACGGTCACGCGATGCTGGCCGCGTCCCAAGCTGATGATCCTCAACTTCCCGCACAATCCAACCACGGCGATCGTGAACCTCGCGTTCATGAAGCGGGTGGTCGACTTCGCGCGCGAAAACGGCATCCTCGTGGTGCACGATTTGGCCTACGCCGATTTGTGCTTCGACGGCTACAAGGCACCGTCGATCATGCAGGTGCCGGGCGCGAAAGAAATGTGCGTCGAATTCTTCACGCTCTCGAAGAGCTACAACATGCCGGGATGGCGCGTCGGCTTCTGCGTCGGCAATCCCGATATTATCGCGGCGCTCACGCGGCTCAAGTCGTATTTCGACTACGGCATCTTCGCGCCCGTCCAGGTGGCCTCGATCGCGGCGCTCAACGGCCCGCAGGACTGCGTTACCGAGATTGTTTCGACCTATCGCAAGCGGCGCGATGCGCTATGCGAGGGGCTGACGCGCGCAGGATGGCCGGTCGAGAAGCCCAAAGCCACGATGTTCGTATGGGCGCCGATTCCCGAGCCATTCCGCGAGATGGGCTCTTTGGAATTTTCGAAGTTCCTGCTCAAAGAAGCGAAGGTCGCGGTCTCGCCGGGCGTCGGCTTCGGCGCCGATGGCGACGGCTTCGTGCGTTTCGCGCTGATCGAGAACGAGCATCGCACGCGCCAGGCGATTCGCGGCATCAAGCAGGCGCTCGTGCATGCGCCCGCATCCAAAGTGCGCCGCATCGCAACCGCATAAATTCAGGGAATTCTGGGAGGACGCATTTTGGCCGGCGCGAAGTCACAACCGGTGCGGATCGCCCTGCTCGGATGCGGCACCGTCGGCACCGGCGTCGTCAAGCTGCTGCACAAAAATGCCGCGAGTCTCGAACGCCGCCTCGGCGCGCGACTCGAGCTCGTCGGTATCGCGGATCGCAGCCTGGAGCCCGACAAATCTATCGGAATCACATCATCGTTGATCACGCGCGATAGCGCGGCGCTCGTGGCCCGTCCCGATGTAGACATTGTCGTCGAATTGTTTGGCGGTATCGAGCCGGCGCGCAAGCTGATGATGCAGGCGCTCGCCGCGGGTAAAGACGTCGTCACCGGCAACAAAGCGCTGCTAGCTGAGCATGGCGAGGAACTCTTCGAAGCCGCGAACAAGAGCGGCATGGCGATCGGCTTCGAGGCCAGCGTCGGCGGCGGAGTGCCGATCATCAGGACATTGCGGGAGGCGCTCGCCGGCGATCGTCAGCGCGCTGTGTATGGCATCGTCAATGGCACCTGCAATTCCATTCTCACCACGATGACCGAGCAGGGCGCCGAGTTCGCGACTGCATTGAAGGATGCGCAGGCCAGCGGCCTCGCCGAGGCTGACCCTACTCTCGATGTCGGCGGTCACGACGCCGCGCACAAACTCTGCCTGCTCGTCACGCTTGCGTTCGGTGTGTCGCTGACGCCCGAGAAGGTCTACACCGAAGGCATCACGCGTATCACCTCGGCCGATATCGCCTATGCAAGCGAACTGGGCTACGTCATCAAGCTACTTGCGATCGCGAAGGACGACGACGGCGCGATCGAGGCCCGCGTGCATCCGACGATGATTCCGCGCAGGCACGTCCTCGCGAGCGTCGGCGGCGCGCTCAACGCGATCTACATTCATGGCGAGGCGCTCGGCTCGACGATGTACATCGGACAGGGCGCTGGCCAGATGCCGACTGCGACCGCGGTGATGGCGGACATCCTGCAAATCGCGCGCGACCGGCGGGCCGGCGGCGATGCGCGCCCGCATTCGCTCGGCTATCCGGTTAGCTTCATCAAGCGCGCCCATGTAAAGCCGATGGATGACGTGGTATGCGAGTATTATCTGCGCTTCATGGCCGAGGATAAGCCCGGCGTGCTCGGGCGCATCGCATCGGTGCTGGGACGGTACGGCATTTCGATAGCATCCGTCATCCAGCATGAGCGCAGCGCCGGCAAAACCGTACCGGTCGTCATGCACAGCCACGAGACGCGCGAGCGCAACCTGACGCGCGCGATCAATGAAATCATGCGGCGCAAGCTGGTCGCGGCAGCGCCCGCATTCATAAGGATTGAGGAGCAACTCTGATCGATGGCCGCGCAGAAGAAAACCTCCAATGGCATTCCGGCGCGGCTGACGCGATGGCCCGGCCTCATCGAGCACTATCGCCGCTTCCTTCCGGTGACCGCGAAAACGCCAGTCGTCACCTTGAATGAAGGCAACACGCCGCTCATCGAGAGCATCCCGCTGGCAGAACGCCTCGGACCAAACATAAAGGTTTACTTGAAGTATGACGGTCTCAATCCGACCGGCTCCTTCAAGGATCGTGGGATGACGGTCGCGATTTCAAAGGCTCTCGGCGAGGGCGCGCGCTCCGTCATCTGCGCCTCGACCGGCAACACCGCGGCATCGGCGGCGGCCTATGCAGCTCGCGCAGGACTCAAAGCATTCGTTCTGATTCCGAAAGGCTCGGTCGCGCTCGGCAAGCTCTCGCAAAGCGTAATGCATGGAGCGCGTGTGCTCGAGGTCATTGGCAACTTCGACATCTGCCTGAAGGTCGTGCGCGATGTCGCGGAGCGCGATCCGGTGAAGATTCGCCTCGTCAACAGCGTGAACCCCGATCGAATCGCCGGACAGAAGACCGCCGCGTTCGAAATATGCGATCAGCTCGGCGACGCCCCAACGCACCATTTTTTGCCCGTCGGCAACGCCGGCAACATCACCGCGTACTGGGCAGGCTACTGCGAGTACAAAGAAAAGGGACTGTCGCAGAATGTTCCGAAGATGATGGGCTATCAGGCGGCCGAGTCGGCGCCGATCGTCATCGGGCATCCGATCGACGATCCGAAGACGGTTGCGACCGCGATCAAAATCGGCAATCCCGCGAGCTGGAAGCAGGCGGTCGCCGCGCGCGATGAATCCGGCGGCATCATCGATATGGTGACCGACGGCGAGATTCTCGCGGCCTATCGGCTCATCGCGGCGGCAGGAGTTTTTGCGGAGCCCGCGTCGGCAGCATCGGTCGCGGGACTGCTCAAGTATGGCGCAACCGGCGGCATCAAGCCCGGCTCGACGGTAGTCTGTACGCTCACCGGCCACGGACTTAAAGATCCCGACACGGCGCTGAAAAATCTCAGTAACACGATCGTGGTCGAACCGGATATAAATAAGGTTCTCAAGATTCTGGAAAACGAATGAAGTACGTCATCATCCATGGCGACGGGATGGGCGATTGGCCGTGCGACGAACTCGGCGGCAAGACCCCGCTCGAAGCCGCGCACAAGCCCAACATGGATCTCATCGCGACGCGCGGGACGCTCGGGCTGGTGCAAACCATTCCCGAGGGCATGCCCCCCGGAAGCGATGTCGGCACCATGTCGATGATGGGCTACGATCCGAAGCGCTATCACACCGGGCGCGCGCCGATTGAGGCCGCCAGCATGGGAATCGCGATGGGCCCAAGCAACGTCGTATTCCGCATGAATCTCGTTTCGCTGAAAGACGAAGGCGGCGCGACGGTGATGAATGATTTCACCAGCGGCCACATCACGACGGAAGAAGGGGCGCGTATCGTCGCGGATCTGCGCGAGCAGCTTGCGCGCGACGGCATCGAGTTCTTCAACGGCGTTAGCTATCGCCATCTGATGGTGTGGCGCGGCGGTCCGCGCGCGACCAAGCTCACGCCTCCCCACGACATCACCGGCAAAAGCATCGCGGGTCAGATGCCGGAGGGTGAAGGCGCCGATCGCCTGCTCGCGCTGATGAAGAAGTCGCAGGAAATTTTGCGCGATCATCCGGTGAATCGGGCGCGGCGCGAGGCCGGCAAGACCGAGGCAACCTCGGCATGGTTCTGGGGACAAGGCACGCGCCCCGCGGTGCCGACGCTCAAGGATCGTTTCGGCCTCGAGGGCTCGGTGATCTCGGCGGTCGATCTCGTCAATGGCATCGGACGTCTCGCGGGTCTAGAGGTCATCACTGTTCCGGGCGCGACCGGATTCCTCGATACTGATTACGCTGCGAAGGGTCGCTATGGCCTCAAGTCACTGGAGCACAAGGACTTCCTGCTCCTGCACATCGAGGCACCCGATGAGGCCGGTCACATGGGCCGCGCCGATTTGAAGAAGGAAGCCATCGAGCGCATCGACGAATTGATCCTCGGCCCGATGCTCGAGGGTCTCTCGAAGATGGGTGAGTTCCGTCTGCTGCTGCAGCCCGATCATGCAACCCCAAGCAAGATCAAAACCCATTCGAGCGAACCGGTCCCATTTGCGGTAATATCGAATCGGACTTTTGGAAATATGGGTGCGAAGCCGCGCCGGTATACCGAAGCCGATGGCAAAGCGACCGGCACGACCGTCGTCGACGGCTATCGGCTAATCGAAACGCTGCTGAACCGCGGCGGCATCATTAACGCGAACTGATCGGACTGACCGCAACAAGGGCGGAGTTATAGATGGATCGAAACCTGGCCCTCGAAGTTGCCCGCGCCACCGAAGCTGCCGCGCTTGCGGCGGCGCGCTTCATCGGTAAAGGCGACGAGCGGATGGCGGATCGCGCCGCGTGCGATGCGATGCGCAAGGCGCTCAACGCGATCAACATGGACGGCAAGATCGTCATCGGCGAGGGCGAGCAGGCTAACGTCGACGTCCTCTACAACGGCGAAATCGTCGGCATCGGCGCCGGCCCCGAATGCGATGTGGCTCTCGACGCGCTGGAAGGCGCGCTCATCTGCGCGACCGGCGGCCCCAACGCGGTCTCGTGTATCGCGCTGTCGGAGCGAGGAAAAATCCTGCGTTGCCCCGACACCTACATGGACAAAATCGCGACCGGCCCGTATGGCGTCGGCGTGATCGACCTCGATCGTTCGCCGGCCGACAATCTTAAGGCACTGGCGGAAGCGAAAAGAGTCTACGTCGAGGATTTACGGGTCGCGATCCTCGATCGTCCGCGCCATGAGAAATTGATTGCCGAAGTTCGCAAGGCGGGTGCGGGCATCAAGTTACTCTCGGCCGGTGATCTTTCAGCCGCTATCGCGACCACGCGTCCCGAAAGCGAGATCGATATGCTGCTCGGCGTCGGCGGTGCGCATCAAGGCGTGTTGGCTGCCGCTGCGATTCGTTCCGCGGGCGGCGAGATGCAGGTGCGCTTCATGCCGCGCAACGAGGCCGAGGCCGAGGAGTGCCTGAAAGCGGAAATCCTCGATTTGAAGCATCGCTACACCCTGCAGGAAATGTCGGGCGACAACGTGATGTTCGCGGCGACCGGAGTAACAACCGGCGACTATCTGCACGGGGTGCGATTTTTCTCCGGCGGCGCGATGACCAACAGCGTCGTGATGCGCTCGAAGACGCGCACGGTGCGCTTCATCGAATCGATCCACCACTTCGACTTCAAGCCGGAATACTAGAAGTTATCCAAAACCGAAAGCTCTTCGCGTCGGGCGGCAGCGTTCAGTCGAACGTCAAAGGAGAGAAATTCAAGTTCGGCATCGTCGACACGTAACTCGAGTGCCGATGCTAATTGCACGGCATCGTAGCCGCGCAGGGTGTGATGGCGTGCGAGGGCGGCTGCTCTTCGGACGACAGAGCGAGTCAATTCCACCGTCCAGTAGTCGGTCCAATTTGCTTCGATCTGCTGCGCAAGCAAGGAAAAGCCACCTGCGCTGATTCGCCGTTCCTTTTCGAGGCGCGCTAAGGCAGCAAAGGTTTCGACGTAGGTGATCAGAGCCGTCGCAATTCGATCTGCGGAACGAAGGCGCTCCTGGACCAACTCCTGGCCTGCCTCATCGACGTAAAGTTTAATTAGAGCGCTGGAATCAAGATAAACGATCAACGCCGATCTTCCAGAACTATTTCTGAGGCGAGCTTTCCCTTACCCTTCAGACGAATTGATTTCGGAAAGGCGAATGGCTTGGTCGGAGGAAACACGGCTCCGCGCGCGGCCAACTGGTCGAGCCATTCGTCTTCTGCAGTGCGTTCGATCGGAACCAGGCGCGCAATCGGGTTGCGCCGTCGATCGCCTACGATGACGCTTTCTCCCCGCACGACACGGCGCAGGTATGCGCTGAGGTGCGCACGAAGTTCACGTACTCCAACCACTGCGTCTCGCTTCATGTAGTCACAATACTCTGCATTTCGTGACTACGTCAAATTGGAGCTAACCCGCGTCGCCCAGGGAAACTTTTTCCATTCCGGATTCGGGCAGCGCGGCACCAGCTCCAGACGCGGAAGCTCTCGGTATGGTCCACCCATTACGCCGAGCGGCACTTGCTCCGAGTGCTCCGTTGGCGGGTTCGCGCCGGGCTTGAGCCGCAACATCCAGCCGCATCCTTCGCACATCCAATCCACCCCATCGGGTGCGAGCGTGTAGTCCGCAGCCACATTGGTATTAGCGTAGTGCGTTACGACCTCCCACAAGAATGACTTGTTGGAAATGATGCTGAGTGGCGGTTTGCTCGCCTCTTCCTCGGGCGATTCGGTTTCCTCCGCGATGATATCTATACACAGATCGACACATTCGTCGCAGATGTAGATCTCACTAGGCCCGGCGATAAGTTTTCTTACTTCATCCTGGCTCTTGCCGCAGAATGAGCAACGGACGTTTTGGGCTTCGCGAATCATGCTGTTCAACCTCGCGCGGTACTGACGATCATTGACACTTCGCCGTTCACGTTGGAATGTCGAAGGCGTCATCTTCGCGCGAGGTTCATCTGATGGAACTGACTGATGTAATTTTCGACAAAGCTCCCATATCGATGCTCACCATCAACCGGCCGCCGGCGCTCAATGCGCTCAACAAGTCGGTGCTCGAACAAATCGCGGTCGTCATTCGCGAGGTTCGCCACGACGCCTCGGTGCGCGTGTTGATTGTCACCGGCGCGGGCGATCGCGCATTTGTCGCCGGCGCCGATATCGCGCAGATGTCGAAAATGAGCACTGTCGACGGCCTGGAATTCTCGCGACTGGGCCATCGCGTGATGGAGAGCATCGAGGATTTGCCGATTCCCGTGATCGCCGCGGTCAACGGCTTCGCGCTCGGCGGCGGAGTCGAACTCGCGATGGCGTGCGACCTCATCATCGCGAGCGAGAAGGCGCGCTTCGGTCAGCCGGAAATCAACCTTGGCCTGATTCCGGGATTCGGCGGCACCCAGCGCCTGCCGCATCGGATCGGACAGGCGAAGGCGCGCGAGTTGATCATGACCGGCGAGATGATCGATGCGAAAGCCGCACTGGAATTGGGGTTGGTGAACTATGTCGTCGCGCCCGACCAGTTGATGGCCGAGACGCGCAAGCTCGCCGAGAAGATCGCGTCGAAGTCGGCGGTCGCGCTGCGGCAGGCGAAGGCTGCTCTGCGCGCATCGTTCACGATGGAAGAAGACGCGGGCCTGCGCTTTGAGCAGGAATCGTTCGGCATCACCTTCGCGAGCGAGGATCGCGTAGAGGGCACCGAGGCCTTCGTCGCGAAGCGCCAACCCGCCTGGCGCCATAAGTAGCCGCACTGGACTTTCAGCAGCAACGCTAATACGACTGGCAATATCTGCTTCAGCGGAGGACCGGCTGATTATGGCGGCCAGCGAAAAGACCTCGTCGTACAAATGGCTGATTGAAGTGCTGTTGATCCTCGCGCTCGCGAGTCAAACCCTCATTTGGCTGGCGCCCGCACCGATCCTCGGTCCGATCATCAAAGATCTCGGCATCGATCTGAGCGCCGCCGGTCTCATCATCTCGATCATCGCGCTATGCATCGCGATCTTCGCGCTGGCCGGCGCAATCGTCGCGCAGCGCATCGGCGCGTTGCGCTCGTTCATCATCGGCGTATGGCTGCTGGCGATCGGCGGAACGCTGAGTGCGTATGCACCCGGGTTTGCCGGGCTGCTCGCATGCCGCGTCATCGAGGGCATCGGCTTCGGCATGATGATCGCGCCGCCGGCAACCCTCGTCATGCAATGGTTCGACGAATCGCAGTGGGCCTTTATGAACACGCTCAACGCGGTGGCACCGTTCGCCGGACTGACGGCAGCATTTGCGATCACCGGCCCGGTCTACATCAAGCTCGGTTCACAATGGCGCACCGTGCTGCTTGCATACGGAATCTTCGTGGCGGTGATCGCCGTGTTGTGGACGCTGCTCGGCAGGGACCATCCCGCGCACGCAACCACCGTCGGGGGGCATTCGGCCGACGCGGGAGCGATGCGTGAAGTGCTCAAGATGCGCGACATCCGCGTCATCTCGATCGCGCTCGGCGCAGGCATGTGGGTCTTCCAGCTCTACAGCGCGTTCCTGCCGGAATTTTTCCAGAGCGTGCGCGGCATGACGCTGGAGCAAGCGGGAAGCCTCACCGCGCTCATTCCGTTCGCGGGGATTTTTGCCGCGGCTGGCTCGGGATTGATGGGCGGCATGATCGGACTGCGACGGCCCTTTACCTATCCGATGCAGATTCTGTTCGGACTCGGATGCCTCGGCTCGGTGACGCTGACCAGCGTCGCGGCGATTCGCATCTCATTGATTCTCATCGGCGTCGGGTCCTCGGCGCTGCTGCCGACGCTGCTGACGATCGTCATGGAACTTCCAGGGATGACTCCGACCAAAGCCGGCAGCGGACTCGGCGTCGTATGGTGCGCAGGTTACACCGGCGCGTTCCTGTCTCCCTTCATCTGCGGTGCACTCGCGAGCAGCTTCGGCCTCGAAACCGTGATGGTTGCCTCGCTGGTGTTCGCGCTGGTCGCGGTCGGCGGATTCTACATGGTGCCCGAAACCGGAAAAGGCCGGATGCCGGTCGCTTCTTCGCAACCTGCGCTCGGCGGCGAGGAAGGTAAGGCGAAGACGACAGAGGCTTCACTGCCAACGCTTCGGGACGGTCTTCAGTCGCGCGACGCCGAGTTCGTCGCACCATTTCTCGAAGTGCTCGCGAGGGACGCCGCGAAATCGCAAGTCGTCCAGCGATTCCGCGATCGGAACGTCGTCGATGAGTGTCGCCAGTTCCGATAGAGCAACGCCTCCTCGCGATGCGCCGCCAACGTCGTCGCGAGCGTGCAACGCGCCGCGCGGTTTCACCTTCCAGTTCATCGCGTAGGTGGGAATATCTTCCAGATGTTCATAGACGCCTAGCAGCACCGACGCGCTGACCTTGCCGAATCCCGGTAGTCCAGGGAAGCCATCGGCACTATCGCCCGTCAGCGCGAGGAAGTCCGCCATGCTATGCGGACCGAATCCGCGCTCGGCGCGAAACGCCGCCTCGTTGATGACCTTCCGCTGCCGCCGATCCACTTGCACGACGCGATCGCCTAGCAGGCACTGACCTAAGTCCTTGTCCGGCGTCATGATGCGCACCTGCTCGACCTGATCGCGAAATTTTCGCGCGCCGGTCGCTAGGGCATCGTCGGCTTCATACTCGCGCATCGACCATACCGTGATACCAATCGCGCGCATGGCTTCCTCGGCGGGATCGAACTGCGAGCGCAATTCAGGCGGCACGCCCTCATCGCTCTTGTAGTAGGGATAGAGGTCGTTGCGAAACGAACGGATGGGATTGTCGAAAGCTACGGCGATATGAGTGACGGCTTCATTCGCGTCATTCAGCAGCGACAGCATCGACTCGACGATGCCGACGGTAGCTTTGGCATCCGGGCCCGATGGCGACTGATGGCCGGGTCGCGGTGCGAAGTGCGCCCGAAAGAGCTCGTAGGTGCCATCGACCAGGTGTAACTTCACACCGCTTCCGCCACTTACTCCTTCGTAAACGAGAAGTGCTTCTCCGGATGCGCGCTGACCTCATCCAGATGAGTGCAATAAGCGTTGAAGCCGCCGTTATAGTTGCCGTCCTGACGCCGCTGGAACTCGCCCTCGAAGTTGTAGTAGCCGGGCGTGCAATCGCTGATTGCGCGTGGTCTTGCCGCGATGCTTGATGACTTCCTGCACCCACCACTCTTCGGACTCCGGCATCACATCGATCGGTATGCAATTGTTGCGCCGCGCGAAGCTGATGACATTGGGCGATATGATCGCCCTGCGCCTGCAGCATGTCGGTCAGGTTGAACTGGAACGACGCCTGATAGCCACCCATGATGAACATGTTCGGAAATCCCTGAGTGTGGATACCTAGCAGCGTGCGGACGCCATTCGCATACTTATCGTTGAGGTCGAGTCCGCCCTCGCCGACGATCTTGTTGTAGATGCCGGTCTTCTGCACCTCGAAGCCGGTTGCATAGATGAGCAGGTCGAGCTTGTAGGTCTTGCCCTCGAACACCGGCCCGTCTTCGTTGATTTCCAGAATGCCCTTTCCATGCGTATCGATGAGATGAACATTCGGCCGGTTGTAGGTCGGAAGATAATCGTTATCGAAGCATGGGCGCTTGCACATGAACATGTACCACGGCTTGAGCGAATCCGCGGTGGCCTTGTCCTTGACGATCTCCTCGATGCGCTTGTGGATGCGCATCATGTAGTCAATGTTGGCGTTTTCCTGGCGGCGGATTTTTTCCTCGCGCGTGATCGACTCGTGCGCCGTCCGCATCTGATCGAACATCCCCGGCTGGGCTTTCGCCTTGGCACGGCGTTCCGCCTGCCATCCCGGTTTCAGCTTCTTGGCCCATTCGGGATCGGTCGCCCAATCATCTTTGATGTCGACGGAAGATGGCGTGCGCTGAAAGACGTAGAGCTCTTTGGCATTGGCGCCCAGGCGCGGAATCGCCTGCACCGCGGACGCGCCGGTTCCGATGATGCCGACGACCTTGTCTTTCAGTTTGGTTAAATCGGAGCCGGTGTACTCGTAATCCCAGCGTCCGGTGTGGAAGGAGTAGCCCTTGAACTTCTCCATCCCTTTGATCTTCGAGAGCTTCGGTTTCGAAAGCGTGCCGTTGGCGCAGATGACGAAGCGCGCGCGCAGATGATCGCCGCGATCCGTCTCGATGTGCCACATCTGCTCTTCTTCGTTCCACACTGTGGAGGTGACGGTGGTCTGGAACACCGCCAGCTCATACAAATTGTAGCGTCGCGCGATGGCCTGACAGTGCGCGAGGATCTCCGGACCCTTCGCGTAGTGGTCCTTCGGCACGTATTCCATTTCGTCGAGCAGCGGCAGGTAGTCGTATGCGACCACATCGCAAGCGACGCCGGGATAACGATTCCAGTACCAGGTTCCGCCAACGTCGCCACCGCGTTCGACGATGCGGATGCTCTCGACACCAACCTCGCGCAGACGCGCCGAGGTGAGCAGCGCGGAAAATCCGCCGCCGATGAACAGCACCTCGACGGTGTCGTTGATGGCTTCGCGCGGCTTGAGGTCTTCGACGAAAGGATCGATCTCGTAGCGCTCGAAGGGGGTACCGTCAAATTCTGAAAAAAACTGCTTGGTGCCCTCGGGCCGTTCCTTCAGGCGCAGGTCGCGTTCTTCGGCGAACTTCTGCTTGATCTGGTCATAATACTCCTGCGGCCGTGGCTGTTTCGGGCGTGCCGCCGAGTAGTTGGTTGACATCGGCTTTTCCGGCTTCTGCCGCTTCGCGTCTTTGGTATCCTGCGAGTTCTCCATGTTTCCATCCGCTCCGTGGGTATGGTCATCGAGTTGATAAAATTTCGGCTCGACCCCTATTCCTAACGCAAACCGCTACATGCGGGCAATCGGACAACGCGGCGCTTGCGTGGCCCCGTCCATCGCGCGAAAACGGAAGCATGGACACCATCCCGCATTACATCGCAGGCGCGAGGGTTCATGCTCACCGGAACGGCGATTTGGGCGACGTCTTCAATCCTGCTACCGGTCAACTCGCGCGCAAAGTATGCATGGGCGGCGCATCCGAGGTCGATGCTGCCGCGAAGGCTGCGTCCGATGCGTTTCCCGAATGGGCCGCGACCCCTCCCCTCGCTCGCGCTCGCGTGATGTTTGAGTTTCGCAACCTCGTCGAAAAGCATTCGGAGGAGCTCGCCGCGCTGATCACCTCGGAGCATGGCAAGGTGCTCTCCGACGCGCGTGGCGAAGTGACGCGCGGCCTCGAGGTCGTCGAGTTCGCGTGCGGCATCCCGCATTTGCTCAAGGGCGAATTCAGCGAGCAGGTCGGACGCGGCATCGATTCGTATTCGATGCGTCAAGCCGCTCGGCGTATGCGTGGGCATCACGCCGTTCAATTTCCCCGCGATGGTGCCGATGTGGATGTTTCCGGTCGCGCTCGCATGCGGCAACGCCTTCATCCTCAAACCGTCGCCCAGCGATCCGTCGGCCAGCGTGATGATTGCCGAACTGCTCAAGCAGGCCGGCCTGCCCGACGGCGTCTTCAACGTCGTGCATGGCGACAAGCGCGCGGTCGATGCGATCCTCGCGCATCCGGGCATCGCGGCGGTCAGCTTCGTCGGTTCGACGGCGATCGCGAGTTACATCTATGCGACTGCCGCGGCGAACGGGAAACGCGTGCAGGCGCTGGGCGGTGCGAAGAATCATCTGCTCCTGATGCCCGATGCGGACCTCGATCAGGCCGCCGACGCGCTGGTCGGCGCGGCATACGGATCGGCGGGAGAGCGATGTATGGCGATTTCAGTCGCGGTGGTCGTCGGCGCCGCCGGCGACGCGCTCATCGAGAAGCTGAAGCCTCGCGTCGAGGCGCTGAAGGTTGGTCCGGGCACTCAAGCGGGCGTCGAGATGGGGCCGCTGGTGACGCGCGCCGCGCTCGATCGCGTCCGCGGCTACATCGATGACGGCATCAAGGAGGGCGCGACGCTCGCCGTCGATGGCCGCGCGCTCAAGGTGAAAGGCTTCGAGGATGGTTTCTATGTCGGCGGATGCGTCTTCGATCGCGTCAAGCCCGCGATGAAAATCTATCGCGATGAAATCTTCGGTCCGGTGCTGTCGGTCGTTCGCGTCCCTGACCTCGACACCGGCATCCAGCTCATCAGCGACAATCCGTATGGCAACGGCGCATCGATCTTCACCCGCGATGGCGGCGCGGCGCGCGAGTTCATCTCGCGCGTACAAATCGGCATGGTCGGCGTCAACGTGCCGATTCCGGTGCCGATGGCGTTTCACAGTTTCGGCGGATGGAAGCGCTCGATGTTCGGCGACATGGCGATGCACGGGCTGGAGGGGGTGCGCTTCTACACGCGGCTCAAGACGGTAACCGCGCGCTGGCCGGAGCATCGTATCGATGCCGACTTCGCGATGCCGACCATGAATCCAGCTAAGAGGCCGTGAACACAATGCCTGACGCTATCCCTCGCGTCGTCATCGTTGGCGGAGGTTTTGGTGGCATGGCCGCAGCCCATGCTCTAAGAAAGACGCCTGCGCAAATCCTTCTGATCGATCGCACCAATCACCACGTATTTCAGCCGCTCCTCTATCAAGTGGCGACGTTGGAGCTGTCGCCCGGCAATATCGGCTTTCCGATCCGTGGGCTCCTGAGGAAGCAGAAGAATGCGACTGTGATCATGGCGGAACTTACCGACGTGGACAAAGATCAGAAGCGCGTTTTCATTAGCGACGCCGACCGGAAAGGGCCGAGCAACTACGACTACCTGGTTCTTGCTACGGGGGCGACGCATAGCTACTTCGGCCATGATGAGTTTGCGGAGTTCGCGCCGGGACTGAAGGGCCTTGATGATGCGGTCGCGATCCGCAACAAGATCCTGCAAGCGTTTGAGCAGGCCGAGGGCGAAGAAGATCCCACTCGCCATAAAGACTTGCTGACCTTCGTATTGGTTGGCGGCGGACCCACCGGCGTCGAATTGGCTGGCGCACTCGCCGATCTGGTGCGCACCACGCTGCGGTCGGAGTTTCGGCGGATCGATCCTACCTCAGCGCGAATAGTCCTCGTCGACAGGGGAAAACGGGTTCTGGGTAGTTTTTCTGAATACCTCTCCGGCGCCGCGAAGAAGCGGCTTGAGAAGTTGGGCGTAGAAATACGCCTCGGACAGGGAGTCGATCTAATCGACCAACACGGCGTTGTCGTGGCCGGTGAACGCATCCTCAGCAAGACCGTGATCTGGACCGCGGGCGTCAAGCCATCGCCCGCAGGCACGTGGCTCAAGGCCGAGACCGATCACGCCGGCCGCGTGCGCATCAACCCCGACCTCACCGTGCCGGACCATCCGGAAATCTTCGTAATCGGTGATACCGCGGCGATGGATCAGGACGGCAAGCCGCTCCCCGGTGTGGCGCAGGTCGCGATGCAACAAGGAACCTATGTGGCCAAGCTGATTCACCGTCGCATCACCGTCAAGGCTCCGCTTGCGCCCTTTCGCTATTTCGATAAAGGCAACATGGCGGTGGTCGGCAAAGGGTTTGCGATTCTACAGACGGGCAGACTCCAACTGGCAGGATTCATCGCTCTGATGGGATGGGCTTTTGTGCATCTGCATTATTTGGCGACCCCGGGTCTGCGGGTGACGGTGTTGATGCAGTGGGCGTGGACCTATGTGACCGGCCAGCGAGGATCGCGGCTCATTATGAATCGCTATCGAGTAGCGAGTCGGGAAGCGGCGGAAACTCCGAAGTAGTGACGGGTTGGGAGTGGCGCGAGAACTCCCGATGGTTGCGTTTCCCCTCTGCAATAGCGAAGTATCGCGATCGAGGTGCCTATGAAGATCGGATTGCTGATGCCCTTTACCGCATACACCGCGAATCCCGCCCCCTTCGCGCGCAAGGCCGAACAGCTCGGCTTCGAGTCGCTATGGATTCCCGAGCATCCGATTTTGCCGGTCAATCCGAAGACACCGTTCCCCGGCACCAACGGCCCGATTCCGAATATGTACTCGCAGATGTGCGATCCGTTCGTCGCGCTCAGCATGGCGGCCGCCGTCACCACCAACTTGAAAGTCGCCACGGGCATCTGCCTCGTGCCCGAGCGCAACGCGATCGTGACGGCGAAAGAAGTGGCGACGCTCGACGCGTTCTCGAATGGACGTTTCCTGTTCGGCATCGGCGCAGGATGGCTGCGCGAGGAATCGGAACTCCTCGGCGCGGATTTCCCTCATCGATGGACGCAGACGGCGGAATACATCGCCGCGATGCGCGAGCTGTGGTCGAAGGATGAAGCCTCGTTCGAAGGCAAGTACGTCAAGTTCACGCCGGTGAAATGCAATCCTAAACCGATCCAGCAGCCAGGCCCGCCGGTGCTCATCGGAAGCCTCGACAAGAACGCGCTCAAGCGCGTCGCGAAGTGGGCCGATGGATGGTGCCCGATCGGCGTGCCGCACACCTATCTGAAGAACAAGCTCGATGAGCTACGCCGCGAATGCGATGCGACGAAGCGCGACTTCGCCAAGCTCGACATCACCGCGATGGGATTCGTGCAGGGCGATCGCAGCGCGGTGCAGGCCGGCCTCGAGAATTATGCGAAAGCAGGCGCGCATCGATTCGTGATCGGCGTACCGAGTCAGTTGAAGCCCGCTCAGTACGAAGCGGAGCTGACGCGCCTCGCGTCGCTCTACATTTAGATACGTCAGCCGAGTTGCGGGTCGCGCACCAGGATGCCGTCGGCATACAGCTGCTTGATCTTCTCATCGGGCATCTTCAGCAGCTCGTGCAGCACGCGCTCGTTGTCCTCGCCCAGCCGTGCGGAGCGCAATTCCGTTTTGTCCGGCCACGCGGAAAACTTAACCGGCACCGCGGGAATCGCAACCTTGCCGAGCATCGGATCCTGAATCCATCGCACCGTCTTGCGCTCGTTCAGATGCGGATGCTTGACCGCCTCGTTGACCGACAACACCGGCGCGCACGGCACGCGCTCCGCATCCATCGCGGCGATCGCGTCCTCGCGCGTTGGGAATTCGCTCAGCCATTTCTCGATGATGTCTTTCAGCTCGAAGCGATTGTCGCGCCGCCCGCGCGCGCCCTTGAAGCGCGGATCGGTGAGCAACTCGGGCATCTTCATCGCGCGCACCATCTGCGGCCATTGGTGCGGCACCACCGTGATGAAGACGTACTGGTCGTCGCGATATTTGAAGATGCCGGTGGGACCGCCGTCCGGATGCTGCGAGCCGGCACGTCGCGGTTTGAATTTGTCGCCGCGTAGCGACACCGCCGGTACATGCTGCTCATGCATATGGAAGTAGGTGTCGAGCAGCGAGGCATCGAGGTATTGACCCTCGCCTGTGCGCTCGCGATGAATCAGCGCGAAACCGACCGCCATCGCGGCCGCGACGCCAGTGGAAACGTCCCCGATCGCCATCGTCGTAATTGCGGGCGGACCATCGGCCTCGCCGATGCCGTTGGTAATTCCGGCATAAGCCTGGCCGATGTAATCGTAGCCCGCGTTGACCGACAGCGGCCCGGTCTGCCCCGCCATCGAGATCGAGCACATGACGATCTTCGGATTGACCTTTTTGATTTCCTCGTAGGAGAACCCCAGCCGGTCGATGACGTGGGGCGCGAAATTCTCGACCACGACATCGATGCTCGGCAGCATCGCCATCACGATCTCTTTCGCGCCGGGCTTCTTCAGATCGATCGCGAAGCTCAGTTTCGAATGATTGTGCTGCAGGTAGTAGCTGCTGTGCGTGGTGTTCTTGAGCACCGGGTCCTGCGGCTTCAGTCCGCCTGCGCGCACCCGATCGCCATCGGGCGCGAGTTCGAGCTTGATCACCTCGGCGCCCATTTCGGCCAGCAGACGCGTGCAGGTGGGGCCCGCGACAAACTGCGTGAAATCCAAAACGCGATAACCTTCGAGCATCCGCGGCTGATTCGCCATAGTCACTCTCCCCGATCGAATGTACCTGCAAATATATCTGAAAGTTGAATAGTAAGAAGCCGATCAAATGCGCAAGAGTCGCCGCGCGTTGTCCGCGAGGATCTTTCGCTCGTCGTCGGCGCCCAGTCCGAGCGCCTTCACCTCCTCGACCGGATGCGCGATTCCGGCAGCCAACGGATAATCGGTTCCGATCACGAATCGATCGGCGCCGAACGTCTTCACCAGATGACTCAGCATCGGGCGGCTGTGCGCGATGATGTCGAAATGGAACTGGCTCGCGTAGCTCGACGGCGGGCGCGGAATCGCCTTGCGGCATTCGGGTACGATTCGATAGCCCATGTCGAGGCGCCCGAGGATGATCGGCAGCGAGCCACCAGCATGATAGAGCACGATGCGCAAATTCGGATGGCGCTCGAGCACGCCACCATAGATCAGCAGCGCCGCTGCGAGACCAGTGTCATACAAATTGCCGGCGAGGTTGCCGAGGAAGTAGCGACCCATCGCACCGACCGGCGCCGCCTCGAACGGATGAATGCACACCGCCATCTGGAGCGCCTCGGCGGCCGCCCAGAATGTTTCGAAGTCGGGTTCATCAAGTTGGCGCTCCACGATCTTCGGCGGAATCTCGACGCCGCGCAGTCCTAGCCTCGCCGCGCGCTCCAGCTCCTTCACCGCGAGCGTCGGCTCCTGGAGCGGCACTGATGCGAGCGGGCAAAAGCGCTCCGCAACATTTTTGCCCAGCGCCACGAGCGCATCATTGTTGACCTGCGCAATGGCGAGCGCCTTGTCGGCCGCGACTTCCGGATACATCAGAAACGGCACGCACGAGACCGCCTGCATCGTGATGCCCTCGCGATCCATGTCGGCGATGCGCGCGGCAGCATCGGAGATCGGTCCTTCGATCGGACGTGTCGCGGACTCCTGGATGAGAAAAAATCAACGTCCGTCGCGCTCGATGATACGGGTCGCGAAGTGCGCACCCTCGCGCGCGAGGAAAGCGATCACCTCCGGCGCGATCAAGTGGTTGTGCATGTCGATGGCATGCATGCGAGACGGTCCTACTTCGCGCACGGGGCGAGCGAGTTCACTTGCCGAAGGCGTCGTCGACCAGCGCGGTATCCAGGTATTCGTTGATCTCCTTCACCTTGCCGCCGACGACTTTGAAGACATGGCAGTAGCTGTTGTTGTAAGGCTTGCCGCCTTTGGTCGTCGCCTTGCCGTTCGCCAACATCACCACGTAGTCGCCATCGGCAATGAAGTTGTACGGCGTCAACTTGATTCCGCCATCGAGCGCGGCGCCGAGCGGACCCAGTAGCTTGGTCATCACTTCATTCTTGCCGTTCATGGTACCAGAAAATTTCGTCCTGCCCTGGAGCGTGTACTTGATGTCGTCAGCCATCGCATCGAGGAAGGCGGCGCCATTCCCCTTGCCCAACTCCACGAACATGTTGGTGATCATCTGCTTGTTCTCTGCTGCACCCATGCGAGCACTCCTACCTTCGCGATTTCAGTTGCGCGGAAGAATCACGTATTCGAATTCGATCGGCTGAAGATTAATCCCACGAATCGGCGGTGCGATCCATCCCGCGAATTTGCCGGGCCGCGTCTCCGGCTTCATCAGCGACGCGAGGAATTCCTTGTCGGCCTGCGTCGGCAGCCACTGCGCCTGATGGTTCTGCCATTCGGCATCATTGATGATGTTTCCGTCGGGCGTCACGTTAACGTCGCGGAACTCGCCGATCGCACGATGAAATCCGCGATGCGGCAGCTTCAGCTGGCGCTTGACGCTGGCCTCGCGAATGACCTTGTTCCATCGCACGAGCGCGCGCTCGCAGTCGCCAATGTATGCGTCGCGCAGCGTCTCGTTCAACGCCAGCAGCGCGGGCTGCTCGCTCTCGACGATCGCGCCGCCTTCCGGCTTCAGCACCTTGCGCGTCATCGTGGTGAGTCGATGATCGTCGTCGCGATCCTCTTCCTTGAAACGTCCTTTCAATCCGGTGCTGTAGTAATTGGCGGCGTTGGTCGAAAGCTCGGAGCCGAACAGATCGAGCGAAACCGAAAAATGGAAATTGATGTAGCGCTGAATGATGTAGAGATCGATTCCACCATACGCGCCGATGCGATCGGTGTTGTGCTGCTTCATCAGCTCGCAGGTGCGCGCGATGATGCGCGCGATGCCCGACTCGCCGACGAACAGATGATGCGCCTCTTCGGTCAGCATGAAGCGGCAGGTGCGCGCGAGTGGATCGAATCCTGATTCGGCCAGACTCGCGAGCTGATACTTGCCGTCGCGATCGGTGAAGTGAGCAAACATAAAGTAGGATAACCAGTCAGGCGTCTTTTCGTTGAACGCGCCGAGGATGCGCGGGTTGTCGGCGCTGCCGGAGCGGCGCGCGAGCAGCGCTTCGGCCTCCTCGCGCCCGTCGCGCCCGAAGAACGCGTGCAGCAGGTAGACCATCGCCCACAGATGGCGCCCCTCCTCGACGTTCACCTGAAAAAGATTGCGCAAGTCATACAGCGACGGGCAGGTCTTGCCGAGATGACGCTGCTGCTCGACCGACGCGGGCTCGGTGTCGCCCTGCGTCACGATGAGGCGGCGCAGCACACCGCGATGCTCGCCCGGAACCTCCCGCCAGACCGGCTCCCCCGAGTGCTCGCCGAACCCGATGCGGCGATCGGGCTCGGGAGCGGCGAGAAAAATTCCCCATCGATAATCCGGCATCTTGAGATAGCCGAAGGTCGCCCACCCCTTCGCGTCGACCGAGGTCGCCGTGCGCAGGTACGCGTCGAAGCCCTGGAAACCCTCCGGGCCCATCTCGCGCCACCATTCGAGGTAATGCGGCTGCCACGCTTCGAGCGCCCGCTGGAGGCGGCGATCGTCGGCCAGGTTCACGTTGTTGGGAATCAATTCCGAATAGTTAATCGACATCGACATTCCTCAGACGCGGCGGGGATCGAACTCGGGCCGCTGTCCGCTACCATACAGCTTGAGCGCGCCCTTCTCGCCTACCGCGTTGGGGCGCTGGAAAATCCAGTTCTGCCACGCCGACAGGCGCGCGAAAATTTTCGACTCGATAGTCTCGGGACCGGCGAAACGCAGCGACGCCTCCATGCCGGTGAGCGCGTCGGAGGAAAACGCGGCGCGCTCCTCTATCGCGAGGCGCACTTCATCTTCCCAATCGATATCGTCGGGCGTGAACGTGACGAGTCCCAGTTTCTCGGCGAGGTCGGTATCGATGGCGTCGCCGATGCTCGCGCGGAGTTCTTCCACCCGGCCCGGTTCGGCCAGAAAGCGAGTTTGCAAGCGCGAGAGACCATTGCACATCGGGAGCACGCCGAAGTTCATCTCGCTCAGTCCGATCGTCGCGCCCGGAAGTTCGTCGCCCTCGCGCTTGCCGCTGAGCATGAAAACGCGATCGGCGGCGAGCGGGAGTTCGAGCAATGTTCCATGAAAACATGAGCCCGGCTCGATCAACGCGAAGAGCGAACGCGAGCTGACATCGATGCGCTTGAGCACACGTTTCAGATAGAGACGGATTTCGCGGATGAGCCAGTTATCCGCATGCGCGAGAAGCATCGCATCGTAGGAGCGCACGTTCGCGATGTCGCCTTCGGTGCGGAAAATCCAGCTATGGATGGTGTCCTCGTTGGTGCGCAGATGAAGGATCGCATCTTCGAGTTCGCGCGCGATCGCGAGAGGCCAGAAATCGCATCCGGTGGCGAGTGCGTCTTCCAAACGCACCGGCGCTGGGTGCTGCGGTCCTCGCACGAGGAAAGTCGCGGCGGAATTTTCGCGATCGATGATGACCTCCAGGCGCGAATAGTTAATGCGATCGCCTTCGATGGCACGCACAAGCGGTTTCAGCACGATAGCGCGCTGATCATTCGGCCGATCGGAACGCGCTGCAAACTCATTCGCCTTGCGCGATGCCGCTTCGAGGAGTTGCGTGCGAGGAACGACCTCATCGACAAGGCGCCACTCGACGCCGCGCTTGCCGCGCACACCTTCCTCGGTGGTGCAGAAAAAATCCGCGCGATCGCGACGCACGCCGCGCTTGTCGACCAGCCGCGTCAGGCCGCCGGTGCCGGGCAGCACCGCGAGCAGCGGAAGCTCAGGCAGCGACACGCTGGTCGAGCCGTCATCGGCCATCATTATGTAGTCGGTCGCGAGCGCAAGTTCGTAGCCACCGCCCGCACACGCGCCGCTGATGGCCGTCATATAAAACTGCCTCGAGTTCGCGGTCGCGTCCTCGATCGCGTTGCGCGTCTCATTCGTGAACTTGCAAAAATTTACCTTGTGCGGATGACTCGACTGCCCGAGCATCCTGATATTCGCGCCGGCGCAGAACACCCGCTCCTTTGCCGATCTGATGATGACGCTGCGCACCTCCGGATGCTCGAAGCGCAAGCGCTGCACCGCGTCGTTCAGCTCGATGTCAACGCCGAGGTCGTAGGAATTCAGCTTCAGCTCGTAGCCGGGCGCGAGGCCGCCGTTCTCGTCAACGTCCATCGCGAGGGTGGCCACCGCGCCCTCGAAGCTCAGCTTCCAATGGCGATACTTTACGGGTTCGGTGCGAAAATCGATCATCATTTGAGTGACGCCAGCTTCGCGAAGCCAGCCTCGAGATCCTCGATCAGGTCATCGACGTTTTCCAGACCGGCGTGCACGCGCACGATCCAGCGGTCGTCTTCCTTTGTAACATTTCGATAGGTTTTCAGCCTGAATGGCGACACGAGGCTTTCGTAACCGCCCCACGAGCCGCCCATTCCAAACAGCTTCAACGATTCGAGGAACGTGGCGAGCGCCTCGCGCGTGACCCACGGCTTCAAGCGAAAGGAGAAGAGTCCCGACGCGCCGAGGAAGTCGCGCTTCCAGAGCGCATGGCCCGGATCGCCCTCCAGGGCGGGATGATAGACGTGCTCGACCTCCGGCTGCTTCGCGATGTAGCGCGCGAGCGCGAGGCCATTTCTATGATGCACCGGCAGACGTGCGGCGAGCGTACGCAACCCTCGTAGCGCGAGGTAGATATCGTCGGGACCGGCCATCTGGCCGAGATGACGATGCGCGTTCTTCACCGTTTCCCACGCAGCCTCGGTGCACGTGATGCTGCCGAGCATCGCATCGGAATGTCCGACGATGTATTTCGTCGCGGCCTGAATCGAAACGTCAACGCCATGGGTGAACGGTTTGAAATAAAGTGGCGACGCCCACGTGTTGTCCATCATCACGATCGCGCCGCGCCCATGTGCGACCTCGGCGATCGCGGGAATGTCCTGCACCTCGAAAAGGCCAGTGCTGGGAGACTCGACGAAAACCACTTTGGTGTTCGGACGAATCAGCTTTTCGATATCGGCGCCGACGCGCGGCTCGTAGTAGGTCGTCTCGACGCCGAACTGCTTCAGGATTGAATTGCAAAAGTTGTGGGTCGGATGATACGCGCCAATCGTCATCAGCAGATTGTCGCCGGCCGAGAGAAATGCGAGCAGCGCGGTCGTTATCGCCGCGAGGCCCGAGGGCGCGAGGCGGCAATGCGCGCCGCCTTCGAGCCGCGCGATCGCATCTTCGAGCGAGGCCGAAGTCGGCGTGCCGATGCGACCGTACATGTATTTGCGTTTCGCGGGATCGTGCACGCCGGCCGCGAAATCCTCGAACGTCTCGAAGAGAATCGTCGAGGTGCGATAGGCCGGCGTGTTGACCGCGCCATAATGCGCTTTGGGATCGCGTCCCGCGATTACGGCGATGGTCTCGTCCTTCATCTAGTTATGAAAACCCAACTGCGAGGCGTATCGCGCGGCAGCCAGCGCCAGCGCAGGCGGATGCGGCGCAAACGTCGCGAAGCGGGGGTCGCTGGTCTGCCCCCGCACGTAGCGTACATAAATCTGCTGCACGACGGTGGCGTTCTTCCATAGCGCCCACGATAGATAGAACGGAAAGCTGCTGACGTCGCGGCCGGTCCGTTTCGCGTAGCGCTGGAGCATGTCCGCGCGCGAAAGAAATCCCGCCTTGAACGTATGCGGCTCGATTTCTGCCAGCTTGACGATTTCGACATCGACACGCTCGCGCCAATATCCGAGCGCGATGCCGAGATCGATCATCGGATCGCCGAGCGTCGACATCTCCCAGTCGAACACGCCGTTGACCTGCCCGGGATTTTTCTTATCGAGCATGATGTTGTGAAGATAAAAGTCGTTGTGCAGGATGACCGGCTTGAGCGGCGCCGGCATGTGCTCGAGATACCACGCGCCGAGGCGATCCATCAGCGGAACTTCCTCGGTCTTGGCGTTGTGCCATCGCTGCATCCATCCGGTGATCTGGCGCTTCACGAAGCCGTCGGGCTTGCCGAGACCGCCGAGGCCGAACCTCTCGTAATCGACCGCGTGCAGATCGGCGAGCGTGTCGATGAAGCCCTCTGAGATCGCCTTGAAGGTCGCCGGATCGTCACCGAGCTCTTCGGGCACCGGCTGACGGTTTTTAAACACGATGCCCTCGCGCCGCTCCATCACGAAAAACGGCGCGCCGATGATCGAGATGTCGTCGGAAAAGAGCATTGCACGCGGCGCCGGTTTGAACGCCTCCCAGATGCGCGAGAGCACGCGGAACTCGCGCGCCATATCGTGACCACCTACGGGGAGCGGTCCGAACGGAGGGCGTCTCACCACCCATTCGCGATCGCCGAAGCGCAGCAGGTAGGTGAGATTGGATGAGCCGCCGCGGAATTGCTTGATGTCCAGCGGCGCATCGGCGCCGGGAAGTTGGTGCTCGCGCAGCCATGCGACGAGTTTGGGCCAGTCGAGTTGTTCTTCGGCGCGGACATCGCCGTATTCGACAGTGAGGTCGAGAGCTTCTGCCATGGGCGGGATTATATGACGCGCGCAGGATTTTGCGACCCGGCGAAAGAGGCGTGGCACGCGCCCCCACTCTCACCCGTCCGTCACGGTTCTCGGATCGAAGCCGTCGCGAGAACCGCGCCGGCCACCCTCTCTCGCTGGCGAGAGAGGGGAGATGTAAAAAGAAAGACTAAACCTCGAGCAGTGCGCGCGATTGCTCGATGCTTGCCACCTCATGGCCCATCGCGCGGATGGTCGCGGCGGCGCGCTCGACGATCTGCGGATTCGAGAGCTGGCCGCTTCGATTGTATTGATAATCCTCCAGGCCGATGCGCACATGTCCGCCGAGGCTCACAATAGCCGGCACCAGCGGCAGGTTGTCGCCGCCCAGGGTCGCCGCGAACCAGTTGCATCGCACGTCCTTGATCATTTCGAGGTATGCTTCGAGGCTCTTGATGGTGGGCGGCAAGCCAAACTGCGACTCCTCGCCGCCGAGGTAAAACTTCAACAGCAGCGGCTCTGTCAGCAGTCCCATGTCGAGAAAGACCAGCGCGGCACGCAGGAAGCCGGGCTCGAAGATTTGCAGGGTCGGACGCAGGCCCAGCTCGCGCGAAGTTTCGAGGAAGTATCGACAGGTCGCGTAGCTATTCTGATAGACGAATTTTTCGCCACGCAGTTTCTTCGTGTGGCGATCGTATCCCGCGAGGTTCACCGATCCCATGTCGCCCGCGCCGAGGTCCGGCTTGGTGGCGGGATCTTTCGAGAGCGCTACAAAATGGCTGAAGCGTTCCGCCGCAGTGCCATCGAATGGAAACGTCGGCCATAGCAACGGCTTGCATACCGCGCGCACGCGTTTGTAGACCTCGGCGTAGAGCGGCACATCCTGCACCCATTTGCCGGTGTTCGCCTCGCGCACATGAAAGTGGATGAGCGCGGCGCCGGCACGCGAGGTGGCGATCGCGTCATTGGCGATCTCCTCGGGCGAGTACGGGATGTGCGGATTGCCGCGCATCGCGTTGCCGTTGATCGCGGATTCTATCATCACGGTTCTCTTTGCCATGGCGCGGATTATAGGACGCGAGGCTTTCAGAGACCTAACCCGACCACTTCCCTTGAGGGAAGGGGAAGAAACCAACAATCTCTGCTTCTGTTCCCCCTCCTTAAAGGGAAGGGGTTAGGGGTTAGGTCTTTGATGGCGTGCGTGCGGCGGTGCTAGGCTTCGCGTCGAGGCAAACTTCATGGAAACGCACAGCGCACCGCAATTGATTCCCGGCCGCGTCAGCATCGGCAAATTCCAGCTCTACTACGAGCGCGCGGGCTCCGGACCAGCGATCGTCTTCCTGCACGGGCTGGGCGGAAATCATCTGTCGTGGTGGCAGCAGATGCCGTACTTCATGCGATGGTTCGATTGCATCACGGTCGACCAGCGCAGCTTCGGCTTGTCGCCCGATCCGGACGGCACCTTTTGCGATGCGCATTCGAGCGACCTAGGCGCGCTGCTCGATCATCTGAAAATCGACAAGGCGGTGCTGGTCGGGCAGTCGATGGGCGGATGGACCATCGCCGGCTATGCGCTCGAGCATCCGGAGCGCGTCGCCGCGATGGTGATGGCGGATACGCCCGGCGGCATCTTCACGCCCGAGATGGATGCGATGATGGAACGCATTCGTACCGGAGGCCGCGGGCCGCTGGAAGCGGCGAGCATCGGATCGTTGCCGACCTATGCGAAGGACTACTTCGCGCGCAATCGCGAGATGGCTTACCTGTACGATTCGCTGCTGATCCTCGGCGCGCGTCCGCCTGCCGATGCGATGAAGCGCCTGGGCAGCCGCCGCTACGACCTCGTAAAGGTGCGCGAGCGCCTCACGATGCCGATTCTGTGCATCGAGGGCGAGGAAGATGCGCTCATCGTGCCCGACATGATTCGTATGCTGGTCAAGGCGCTGCCGAATGCGCGGCTGGCGCTGGTGCCCGGCGCGGGGCATTCGGTGTATTTCGAAAAGGCGGCGGTTTTCAATCAGTTGGTGCACGATTTCATCCGCCAAATCGGCGCCAGCCGGTAAAGAAAAGGCGGCGACAACCGGTAGGCGGAAGATTCCAATTGCGGGAGTTTCGAAGCGGACATACAATTAGATTGTGACACGCCGGTTTGCTCGAAATATCGTGGGCATCTGGCTGGCGATGGGAGCGCTAACCCTCGCCTCCTGCGCGCCGATAACGCTGCCGGGCGGATCCGGCGCGAATGCTTCTAGTCCGGCCACGGTCGGCTCTTCCTCGCAATCGCCATACTCCCTGTCGCAGCCTGAGACCCATTTCACCAGCAATGCCCCGATCGATAATTCGCAAAGCACCGCGCTCACCAACTATTTGCATAGCCATCAGCTGCCGCTGGTTGGCGCGCGTGTGCTAGCCTCCAATGGCGGTCCGCACCAGGCGATTCTTTATGGCTACGTCGCGACGCCATTCGGACGCGCCGACGCCATCGATAAGGCGCGTCAATGGCTTAACGACTCGCGCGCGCAGATCGACAATCGCATCACGATCGAGCCGGACCTCGCGCCGCCGGGAGGCAGTCCGGACACCGCGACCGCCAACAATAATTCCAATTCGTTGGATAATCCCGACATCCAAAAATACGAGAGTCAGCAGAATCAGCAGCTCAGCCAGCAACAGCAGCAATACATGAATCAAGGCTCACCGTTCGGCGGAAGCGGCGGCAGCCCGTTGACGATGTTCCTGCCGCTGCTTGGATTCGGCTTCGGTGGTGGAGGCGGCGGCCTTGGTATGGGGATGGGCGGCGGGATGGGCAGCCCGTTTGGTTCGCCATTCGGTTCGCCAATGGGCTCGCCGTACGGCTCGCCAGGTGGGTATCCGTCCTCCGGATATGGAAACCCCTACGGCCCGTAGACTTTTCGCTTGTCGGCGGCCGTATGGGTCGCCATTCGCATCGCCTCCCGTCGCCCGGTTATTCGTCATGGGCTACGAAAGTTGTATGGACCTTGAAGGGTGGTGCTCTAGTCTCGTGTTGCTGAGTCCGATTCAGAAGTTTCGGGAGATGATTGATAAGGTTTGTCTATTTCTTGCGTCTCACGGCCCTTCTGCTGCTTAGCGTCACGGGCGCGTTGGTAGCGATCATAGATAAATGCTCCACCAAAAGCGACGACAACTCCACCCAGAACAGATAGGCCTGAAACGGGTTTGTCGTGAGAGACCAAATAAATGGCTCCGATCACAAGCGCTAGCGCCAGAAACCCGCCGATCAGCTGTCCGCGCTTTGCGAGAGTTAAATCACCGTCAGTCTGTCGATCCTCGATCTGGTGCCGATGGCGCTGTTCGTCGCGCGCCATCTGCACCACTTCTTTCCCGCAGCCTGGGTAGACTTTGTTATAGTCCGCAAGAACATCGGGGGGTGGAAGGGGACCGCGAAAAATCCGAAGTTCCTGACGAACCGCTTCATGGATTACTGTTCGGATTCTACGAGGCGGTGCAGACGCTGCTGCGATCTCAGAACTTATCTGCTCGGTCTCTGGCGACGGCTCTTCTATGGCTTGAGGAACTCTCGTTGTCTCTTGAGATTGGGCCGGCGGCGATTTTGTGCCACTCATATTCGTTGTGCTTCTTTTCGCAAGCCCTACAACCGCTTCTCAGGTCGCGACCAACAAACTCCCAATCGCGCGATAGAGAACGATGATCGACGCTCCACCCGCCCCTTGCGACCGTGCTCTTTTTCTCAACTGGCCAGACTGCGAGAATATCAGCCCACCCAGACCACAAACGTTTTCTAGCGGCAGCCATCTCTTAATTAACTTAAGAGTTCGCACTGCCTCTGACAACCTCAGCACCACCGAAAGCCGAGCCCCATAAACTACAATCCATAGATTCCCCACTACAGATTCCCCACTACCGCGAGCCATTTTCACTTACGTCGGCAGTTTGAAGCGCTCGCCGAGGAAGACCTGGCGCACCGCCTCGCTGGCGACGATTTCGTTCGGATTGCCCTGAAACAGAATCTTGCCCGACGACACCACGTAGGCGCGATCGATGATCGAGAGCGTCGCCGAGACGTTGTGATCCGACATCAGCACACCGATGCCGCGGTTCTTGAGATAAGCGATGATGCGCTGAATCTCGACTACCGTAATCGGATCGATGCCCGCAAACGGCTCATCGAGGCATAGGAAGAGCGGGTCGAGCACCAGTGCGCGCGTGATCTCGACCTTGCGCCGCTCGCCGCCCGAGAGCACGCCGGCTTTCGCCTTCGCCAGCCTTGCGATGCCGAGTTCATCGAGCAGCGATTGCAGGCGCGCCTGACGTTCCTCCTCATTCAGCGGCAAGGTCTCCAGCACCGCGAGGAGATTTTGCTCGACGGTCAGCTTGCGGAATACCGACGGCTCTTGTGGAAGATAGCTGATGCCGCGGCGCGCGCGCTGGTAAAGCGGGAGCATCGTGATCTCGTCTCCGCCCAGCGTCACGACGCCGCGATCGGGTTTAAGCAATCCGACCAGCATGTAAAAGGTCGTCGTCTTGCCCGCGCCATTGGGTCCCAGCAGCCCCACCACCTCGCCGCGGTTGACGGTAACCGATACGTCGTCGACCACAGCGCGTCCGCCGTAGATTTTCGTCAGTCCCTCGCCGTGGAGGGCCTCGCGCGGCGCGGTGGCGGCACGTCCATTTACTTCGGACTTGATGCTATTCGCCATTGCCATTCTTATCCGAAATCCAAAGGAACACAGACTGAAGTCTGTGCTACAGAACTCAAGTGTTTTTACCGGCTTGGGTCGAGGTTAGAAACCCCGATCCCCGAGCAGTCCGAAATATGACCTCAAATAAAGATTGTCAGCATCCATCTGCATCTGTAAGGTCAAAAGGAGTACCGACGGGTCGGCCGTCCAGTCCCCATCCACTCAGGGAGATTCTCGCCGATGCCCCAACCAAATCCGGCCGCATCATCTTCATTTCTCCGAGCCTCGATCAACCTCGGCTGCGGCGCGCTGCTCGCCATCACCATATGGGGATGCAGCACGCAAAGCGAAAACCTCGCTCCACCAACCGTTGCGCCGCCACCGCCTAGGGTCGTCGGCATCCCGCATCCCACGGCGCCAACGAAAATCACAACTGCCTCATGGTATGGACCGGGATTCGAGGGCCATCCGACCAGCACCGGTGAGCCATACAATCAGCATGCACTGACCGCGGCTTCGCGCACACTACCGATCGGATCGCATGCGAAGGTCACCAACCTCAAGACCGGCAAATCGGTGGTGGTGCGCATCAACGACCATGGTCCCTACGTACGAGGGCGCGGAATCGATCTGTCACGCGCCGCCGCCAAGCGGATAGGAGTCGATCATCACGGTACCGCAAAAGTCGCGGTCACGCGCGTCGAGCGTCCCGAGGAGGAAGATGCGACGAAGCCTCCCGCCGATGGTGGCACACCACCCGTGATGGAATCGAGCATCATCCCAACTTTGCCAACTTCGCCAACTTCGATGGGATCGAGTGCGAGCAAATCGTCCCCCTCGACCCGCTGAGGATCGCGCATAGCAAACCTAACCCCTGGCCCCTTCCCCTATAAGGGGAAGGGGAACCAGAGTGAAAGAAAAGCTATTTTAGAGTTCGCACCTTCGCGTTGGCTTCGCGTCCGAGGCATTTTTGCAGCCATGCCTGCGCGCTCGGCGTCGCCGACATGTCCAGGCGCATCATCGCGGCCCACGACAGCACCGAGGCCACATTGAGGTCCGCGACGGTAAAAGTATTGCCGAGCAGATACTCGCGTCCCTTCAGCGCATCGTCGAGAACTTTCAGCGGCGCCTTGAGCGCGTCGGCGGCCTTCTGCGCGGCTTTTTCGTCGCGCTGATCGGCTGGCAACAGCACACGATGCATCAGCAGCGTGAGCAGATGCGGCTCGCATTCCGTCATAGCCCATAGACTCCACTGATAGGCGGCCGCGTGCCCGAGCGCATCCGACGGCCACAATCCGTTCTTGCCGTATTTCTCGGCGAGATAGAGGTTGATCGCCATCGATTCCCAGATGAAATGGCCATCGTCTTCGAGCACAGGAATATGACCATTGGGATTGCGTTTCAGATGCTCCGGGGTCTTGGCCTGCGTATTCGGCATCGTGTCGTGTTCGTACTTCGCACCGACTTCTTCGAGTGCCCATAGGCTTCGAGCGGCGCGCGATCGCGAGCTTCCGTAGAGTTTCATGTCGCCTCCTTCGGCGCGGATATATGGGGTTACCCGACACTATCTAGCGCGATGGGCGCTGAATCTACAAATGGGAAACGTCATACGCGCCAGGATTACTGTGAGCCTCGCCGATTTGCGGTATAATTAAAGTGTCGCGTGAAGTTATGCGAATGGAGAGGCGATGACGGTTCAACACCGAAAAGTGCAAAAACAAACCCACTTGATAGGAACGGCTTGGAGGCGCGATCAGATGCTCATGTGATCGCGAAAAAAAACCAAACGAAGCCAAAAAGACCGCATCAGCATTGCGTCTTCGCTTATTCTTCGCCTACAAATCATACACGACAAGTGGCATAGTCCGGTGGAAATTACTGCGCCGGCCGACCGCAAGGCGATACAAGAATCGGCCGAGCAGAAAGCGGCAGTCTAAGTAATGCTGAGGACAATTGCGTCGGACCTCATCGAGCGCGCGGCGGGCATCATAGAAGCCGGAGACCTCGCGCGCGACGGTGAAGTCGGATACGGCACGATGCCAGTTGTGAGGCGTGTCGCGCATCTTGAGCGCGGCGAGAAAGTCGGCGCGCGATCGTGCCGCCGTAATCAGCTCCGGTGGGGCCTGCGGACCAATCAGTAAAATTCCGTACATCGTCCCACTCCATCAGGCGAGTAGTTGTTCGATGACCCGGGCGGACTTAAGCGGTGCGCGCGGCTACGGATGGATCAATTCAAACCAATACTGCTTGTAATTCGTCCTGACTTTTCGGGCCTCAAGATAATTCAAGCGACGCTCTTGATAACAGCGGCAAAACGCACTTTTAGCCGCGTACGTGACAGAGTTTGCGCTCGAGTAGCCTGCTCAGGCGCGGCGCGCACTGCCCCGGTACATCGTGGAGAGGAACTTCGGCCTGCCAAGCTGGAAGCGGTCGAGCTTTTCGATCAAGAGTCCGGCCGCCTCGATCATCCGATCGATTTCGCGATCGATATCGCAGCCGCCGACCTTAAGCCAAACCTTTCGCAGCCGTTGCTGCCACGGTCCGATTGCAGGATCGGCGCTATGGCCGTGCTCGAGGAAGAGGAACGCGCCCGACGGCTTCAGCACGCGCGTGACCTCGGCGAGGATCGCCTCGGCGTGTTTCGCGCGGCATAGCGTGAGCGTGCTGACAACCCAATCGAAACGGCCGTCGTCGAATGGCAGCGACGCATCATCGCCGCCGGGGAAAATCAACTCGACGCGCAGGCCGCGGTCGCTGATGTCATCGCGAGGAGTCGACGGCGCGCCATCGAGGCTTACGATGGCGAGGTCGGTGACCCACGGCGAGTAATAGTGGATGTTCTTGTCGGTTTCGAAGCAGATTTCCAGCACGCGTCCCTGGGTCGCCGCAACCAGCGCGGTCCGATAGCCCGAGAACAGCGCGTTCTTCATCGCATAGTGCTGCAGGCGGGAATTGAGGCCCGACATCGCTCGGGAGAGATCTCCGTTTGAGGTTCAGGTCCGAGGTGGATGGATTTTCGCGTTCTCTCGATGCGGTGGCGTTAATCGACCCGTGTTAGACCGCATCGAAGCGGAGCTTATTCGAAGTGGCGACGCATCCGGCGATGCTGCATCAGATCGTTGTAAGAAGCCTGGGACGCCGGATTCACGCCGTTGTCGCTGCTCATCTCGCCACTGTCTTCGCCGCCACCAGTGCCGTCGCCGCCGCCCATATCGTCCTTGGGAATCTCGAGCACGACCTGCTTGCCGTCATGCTCGACGATCGCACGATCCTTGTCCACTTCAAGCAGCTTGCCCGTATCCGGAATGATTTCGCCAACACGATATACTGATTGCTCGCCTCGTGCGTCGGCGACGATTGCGTAGGGCTTGCCTTTGGTCAATTGCGACACGCCGACCAGGGTCAGATGTATATCCTCTTCCACGACTTGTGGGGGCGGCGCGGGCGGCGCTTCGATATTGAAAATGTCGCGCTCGACGATCATCTGGTATTCGCTGCGCGGGCGGTTCAAGGATCCGTCATCGGCCGCTAGCGCACGGGCACTTATCGCCGGATTATCTGCCGAAGCGTTTCGGAGTCCCACGACATCGTTGAGGGCGAGCGCGCCGAAGTACGCCAGAATCGTAACGAGCAGTAGATTCAGCGCCACGATATGACGGTCAGAAAGATGAAGCTCCATACCCTCCCTTACGGAGGCGCCAATCGCGATGCATACGGCCTAACGGCGCCTATCTTCACCCAGTTGGTCGGATTACGAATGCTGACGCAAAAGGGCGCTTGACACAAGTGACGATAGCGCCGTCTCGGTTTATGCCGCGCTATGGCATCTCCTTGCCGTAATCCCACGAGATGATGCGCTCGGGCTTCAGCGTCACCACCGCGACCTCATGACCCTTGACCGTGTTGTGATACGCGCGACCGTTCTTCTGTCCGAGGTACGCGATGGACATCCGCAGCCCGCGCACGTCGTCATTCTTCTTGATCTCGATAGTCGCCCTGCCCTTCAGGATCACGCATTTGTATGGTGCCTTCTTCGTATCGACGACGAACGCGATGCGCGGGTCGTGCGCGAGGCATTTGTACTTGAACGCCGTCTGGTCGGTATGGAACATGACCTTGCCGCCCTTGTATTCGTACCAGGTCGGGACGGCATGTGGCGCGCCGTCGGGCGCAGTGCACGCGACGACCGCGATGTGAGGCTGGGCAAGGAGCGCATCGATTTCCTTTTTCTTCATCGGCATGATGTCACCGCCCCTGGAACTTCGGCTTGCGCTTCTCGCGAAACGCGCGGGTGCCCTCGCGCACGTCTTCCGATGGATTGGTGATCATCACGTTGAGCGCGGCGTCTTCGAGCGCGTTCTCGAGCGTCATCTCGCGCTGCTTGTACATCATGCGCTTGGCGAGGCGAATCGCCATCGGCGGTCCATCGGCGAGGCGCTGCGCGAAATCGTTGACGCGCGCCTCCAGCTCGGCATGAGGCACGACCTCGGTCACGAGGCCGAGTTCGTACGCTTTCTTCGCGTCGTAAACTTCGGACAGCAGCGTCATCTTGAGTGCGCGATCGAGACCCATCGCGCGCGGGAAGAGATACGCGCCGCCCTCGTCGCATAGCAGCGCGAACTTCAGCGCCGTGTCACCGAGACGCGCCTCATCGGACGCAATGCGAAAATCGCAACTGAGCGCGAGCGTGAGGCCTCCAGCGACTGCAGCGCCGTTGATCGCCGCGATGACGGGTTTATCGAAGCGATGCAACGAGAGCACCAGCTGATGGAATCCCTCGCGCATCTCGAGCATGTGGCCCATCGGATGGCCGCGGAAGCGCGACGCACTATCGGGAGCGCCGCTGATATCGCCTCCGGCGCAAAACGCGCGTCCCGTCCCGGTGATGATGAGCACGCGGACGCTGTCATCCTGCCGCGCGAGGTCGATGGCGGCGACCATCTCCTTGACCATGTGCTCGTTGTATCCATTCATCCGCTCCGGGCGGTTGATGGTGATCTTCGCGATGCGGTCGCGGGTATCATAGATGATCGTTTTGAAGTCCATGGCTATCTCCTTTGAGATGACTTTTGAATGTTAGCTAACGGCAGACTCTTAGTTAGCCACGACGGTATTGTCTTGGCACGAAACGATACTCTGCTCTCGATTACTTCTAGGAGCACCCTCGGCCTACGCGCAGAGTTATCAATGAATACAGCACGGTCGGCAAGTGGAACAAACGTCGCAATGTTCCCCAAGCTTCTTGCGTAGCGGCGCCTCACGTCGTCCGGAGGAACATCGTGACCGCCCGAACTTACTCGCAGCTGTACGCGTTCAATCGCCTGCTCCGCACTGCGCAGGCCGATATAGAGAAGGCCGATTTTCCAACCCTCCTGTCTTGCCTCACGGGCGAAGCGAAAGAGGGTGAGACCCGACAGAGTTGTTTCGATCGAGAATGTTCGTCCCGAAGTTAGAAGCTGCCGCTTGTGCTCAATAGCGGCGCGCCCAGCAGCCAGGAGACCTTCGTCGGGAGTTGACGCGGACATTTCGCTGGCAATTTCGTCCGGATTTACGATCTCGCCGAGCCCGGCAAAAAACGCACATGGTAACGGGTACCGTCCGGCATTTCCTTAATGAGACGGCCTCGATCATCAGTGAAGGTAATTGAATGACCTTCCTCCTTATGTTTCCGAATCGCAGTTGTGACCGCTTTCTCGCCGATGTATTCGATACGCTCGCCGAAGTCGGATGTCGCTCCCGGCTTCGACCAGTTGACGAAGGGTAGAACTTCCAGTCGTGGCCAGAATCGTGCAGCAGGTCCAACGAAACGATTATCGAAACGCGACCGAGTTGCCGGTAAGTGTTCCGCGTCTCTGATAACCAACGCGACAGGACTGGCAGAACTTTTCCGCGGTCGATTGCAGGAAGCGGGGTGTCATCGTAAACCAACAAGTCCTGCCGCGACGTTGCTCGGAATTTCGCAAGCTTCGGGAGTTTGCGTTCGACGGCAGCTCTTATAAACGAAATCCATTCAGCCTCGGCTTGATCGCCAGCCCATCCAAGATCGGACAGCATCGTTGTCACGCCTGCCGGTTCGACACCTGAGTCTCGAGCCGCTCTTTGTCTTCTCTCATATTCGTCGTCAGCTTTCGTCATCTCGCTCTGCATCCACATATTCGTCGCTTTGGTGACTTCGAGGCCGGTTCTCTTCCCCGAGTTCCAAGTGACAACGAAGTCCGGACTCTCGCCCTCCTCGATGCGAAGTGGATACTTCAGCTTTCGATACGTCGCCCGCGCGAGCAGATACAACGCGAGGCAGTAGCGCTCCTCGTCGCGCTTTGTCCGGCGCCGGCGGGCGGGCACGCGCTGGAACTTTTTCCAGAACTCCTTCACGTCATCGGAGGAACGAAAGTTCCTCCGGACGACATGAGCGACATTTCTCTTCGCGCCGTTCGATTTCGCCAATCGCCGCAAACGTATTCTTCGACTCTGATTCCCTTCCCTCAAGGGAAGGGGTTAGGGGTTAGGTCTATCTCCCCTGGAACTTCGGCTCCCTCTTTTCGAGGAAGGCCTTCACCGCTTCCTTATGATCCTCGGTCTGGCCGGTCAGCGTCTGCCCCCATGCTTCACGATCGAGCAACTCGCGGAATTCATGCGTCAGCGCGAGGTTCAGATTCGACTTGATGTGCGTGTATGCGACCGTGGGGCCATTGGCGATGCGCTTGGCGATTTTCTCGACTTCGTCCTTGAAGGATGCCGCCGGCACGACGCGATTGGCGAGCCCGATGCGCACCGCTTCGTTCGCATCGATTACATCGGGAAGGAAGTACAACTCGCGCGCCTTCGCGGAGCCGACCAGTTGCGTGAGCGACCAGGTCCCGCCGTAATCGCCGGAAAATCCGACGCGCGCGAATGCGGTACCGAAGCGAGCGTTGTCAGATGCGATGCGAATGTCGCACGCCATCGCGATGCTGAGCCCAGCGCCGGCCGCCGGTCCATTAACCGCCGCGATCGTGACCTTCGGCATCTCATGCAGCATGCGCGACGCCTCTTCGCCATGACGCAGGTTGGCCACGCGATCCTCCAGCGTCGGCGCGGGGCCGGTTGCCTCGTTGCGCGCGCGCATCGCGGTGATGTCGCCGCCGGAGCAGAATCCGCGTCCCGCGCCGGTGAGCACGACGGCGCCAACTTTCGGATCGTGCGAGGCCTTCTGCAGCTCGCCGCTGAGGCCGTTCATCATCTCGGGCGACATCGCATTGAGCTTGTCGGGCCGATTGAGGGTGAGATAGAGCACGCGGTCGCGTAATTCGACGATCAGATCGGGCATGATGTCCTCCGAATTTTTTAGTGCGGAATCAGAATTCAGAATTAATCACAGAGGCCCAGAGACACAGAGGTCAGACAGAAATAAGAACGTGTCTCGTTCTCTTTCTGCTCCGTGTCTCTGTGCCTCTGTGGTTCCCTCTGAATTCTCCTTCGTAGTTACTTCACCTTGGCGACACTGTCGAGCGCGAGGGCGACTGCCTGCGTGCCGTCCATGTCGTGACCGAGCGCGGCGGCAGCATTGAACATCGAAGTCATCATCGCGAGGCCGGGCAGCGCGATCGAGGCCTCGCGCGCGGCCTCGCCTACCAGGCGCAAATCCTTACGAATCAGTTTTATGAAAAATCCGGCGCGCCAGTCATTCGCGATGATCTTCGGACCGAGGTTGTTCAGTTGCCACGATGCTGCCGCGCCCGCACCGATCGCCTCGAGTACTTGCGACGGATCGAGGCCTCCCGCCTTTGCAAACGCGAGCGCCTCGGCGGCAGCTTCGAGAGTGACCGACACGGCAATCTGATTCGCGAGCTTCGTCATCTGTCCCGCGCCCGACGGGCCCATATAGGTGATGCGCTTGCCCAGATGCTCGAAGAGCGCCCGCGCGCGATCAAATGCGCCGCGCTCGCCGCCAACCATGATCGCGAGCGTGCCCTCGATCGCGCCGCTCTCGCCGCCTGAAACCGGAGCATCGAGGAAGTCAACCCCGGCCTCGCGCAATTGCGCCGCGCTCGCGCGCTCGGATTGGGGCGATATTGTGCTCATGTCGATGACGAGCTGGCCCTTGCGCAGCGCGGGTTTGATACGCGCGATGGTCGCTTCGACGTCGGGCGTGTCGGGCACCATGATGAAGACGATTTCCGCCTCGGCGACGGCGGTCACAGGATCACTGACAATCGTTGCGCCATCGGCGGCGAGGCCCTGCGCTTTCTCGGGGCTTCGATTGAAGACGCTGACCTTATGTCCGGCCTTGAGCAGCCGCCGCGCCATCGGCGCCCCCATGATCCCTGTGCCTATCCAGAGTAGTTGCATTTTGATCTCCGGCGTCTTTGGTTTCAGGCATCGCGAACAGTAGCGCCGCGAGCGCGACCGCCGCAATTATCGCCAGCACGATGAAGCCGAAGTTGTAGCCCGAACGTTTCACGATGAAGCCCGTCATCAGATTGCTGATCGATGCTCCAATGCTGACGCCCGTGTTGATCGCACCCTGGATGAAGTTGAAGCGTCCGGTGCCGCGCGCGAGATTATGGGCATGACGATGCTGTTCATGGATCCACCCAAGCATGGACGCATCCGTGGATTGGTCAATAAGGCCTTCTCACCGCGCATGATCGAGTCGCTGCGCCCGCGCATCCAGCAGATCGCCGACGAATTGATTAGTCAGTTCGATACTAATTCCAAAGTAGATTTGATTAGTCAGTTCGCATATCCACTTCCGGTAATAGTCATCGCCGAGATGTTGGGTATTCCGGCTGAGGATCGCGATCTCTTCCGCCGATGGACCGGCGACTTGGCGCCGCTGATCGATTTCGTGCAGGACATGGCGATCGTTGAGCGCGCGATGAAGGCGATGCAGGAAACCCGCGAGTATTTCGTGAAACTCGTCGATGAGCGCCGCAAAAACCCGCGCGAGGATCTCGTCAGCGCGCTGATAGCCGCCGAGGAAAAAGGCGATCGCCTCACCCTGGATGAGATGCTCGCCAACATCGTGCTGCTGCTCGGCGCGGGCCACGAGACGACCGCGAATTTGATCGGCAACGGGATGCTCGCCCTGATGCGCAATCGCGGCGAATTCGACAAGCTGCGACGCGATCCCTTATTAATCAAAAGCGCCGTTGAAGAATGCCTGCGCTACGACAGCCCGGTGCAGGCTACCGCGCGCCGCACGCTGGAGGATGTGCAGCTCGGCGGCGTCACGATTCCGCGCGACACTCACGTCATCGTGCTGATCGGCGCCTGCAACCGCGATCCCGCGCAGTTTGCGGAACCCGATCGCTTCGACATCGCGCGCCGGGACAATGAGCATCTCGCATTCGGCGGCGGCATTCACTTTTGTCTTGGGGCAAACCTCGCGCGCGTCGAAGGTGAGATTGCAATCGGTTCGTTAACGGCAAGATTTCCGACAATGGAGATTACTGGCGATCCGGTCCAGTACCGTGACATGTTTAATCTTCGAGGGCTCAAGGTGCTCCCCGTCCTCCTCCGGTAAATTCATGAACCTGACACCTCTTCTGCTCTCCCGCCAGCCTTGAGTCCTCGCACTTTTGCGCGCCCTCACCATGTTGAACCTGGTACCCCCCCACCAGATTTGGCATCGGACCGAGGGCGCGCATTTTTCTCTCCGCATTTGTCGATGAGGCCGGTTGATGGTTAGTCTCCGCATGCATCACGATGCCGGAAGAGTTCTCATTTGATGCGAACGCGCAACGCAGTAGCCGGGTCAGGTTCGCCTTCTTTGCTCTCATCGCGATTTCGATTCTGACGCGGCTCGTCATCGCGCTGAATTTTCGCGAGCGTGCGTCTTACGACACGCCCGGCTTCGTCCTCACTGCACAAGCGATCAGGAATTTCGACTTCAGCCGCTATGACGGGAGAAGAACTCCGATCTACCCGCTGTTGCTTCTGCTCGCGGGAATGGATTCGCAAATAGTGCGATGGATCCAGTGCGCGCTCGGCGTCGCGATCGCCGCGATGATGTTCCGCGTCGCGTGGTACCGAACTCGCAGCGTGGCGATATCGTTCATAGTCGGACTACTGAGCAGCCTCGCTCTAAGCGAATTGCTCTACGAGCAAATCATCTATAGCGAGACGCTCTGCACCTTCTTCGTTGTTCTCTCGGCGTTGGCGTTCGCACGCATCGACGCGGAGGTTGGCGCGCGATCGCTGAACTATGCGCTGCTCGGAATCGCGGCGGCGCTCGCAGGCATGACGCGCCCGATGTTACTGTTCCTCGGCCCGCTCTATTTTTGCTTCATGCTTGCGCGCCGGCAGATGCGACGTGCGCTCGCGCTGGTCCTCGCACCAACTCTCGTGCTCGCGATCGGATGGTCAGCATTCAACCAACACACCATCGGCTATTTCGGGGTGACGACCACGACCGGATTCAATTTGAGCAATCACAGCGGCGCCTTCATGGAACTCGCGCCGCCGCAATACTCGCAGATCGCCGACATCTACCTACGCTACCGCGCGTGGCAGATCCCCCGAATGGGAAGTCAGACGATGACGATTTGGCTGGCTGAAGATGAAATCAAACGCGCGACCGGGCTCTCGACGGCACAACTATCGAAGCAACTCACCCGGATGTCGCTGGAGATGTTCGCGCATCATCCGCTGCTCTATTTGGAATCCGTCTCGCGTGCGTGGGTACGATTCTGGGGATTCGGTTTTTATGATTTCATCGGCGCTTATAAGGATTCCGCCGGAAGTATCGGATACGCGATGTTGCTCGTCCTCGGATCGTTTCAACTGGCGATCAACATCGCGTTCCTGATCATCGCCATACTTGCGCTCGCGCGATGGGCAATGTTCGCGCGCGCGCGATGGATGCTGGGCCATGACGGCTTCGACTTCGATCTCGAAATCATCGCAATAGTTCTAGTCGGCTCTGTTGTGCAGGCATTTCTGGAATATGGCGAGAATGTCCGCTACCTCGCGCCGCTGGTCCCGCTGACCATTTACATCACGGCGATGCAATTGTGGTCCGCACAAAATCGCAGACCTAACCCCTAGCCCCTTCCCCTAAAGTGGAAGGGGAACCAGAATAGGAAGACCAACCGATGACCGTTTCCTTCTTGACCAACTGCGTCTTGAAGCTGTCCCAATGCTTCAAGATCTCGATCGTCCTCGTGAGCTGAACGTCCCTGGTCCATTCAGGTTCCTTATCGCTCGGTGTCGACGGGAGCTCCGGACGTGATGCGGCACGGGGAATCGTCTCGACTTGTTCCTTTTCCTCTTCCTTCAAAGCGAGCGCCGGACGCGGATCATCAATCTCCACATCGGGAGTGATTCCGACCGCCTGGATCGAGCGACCTGCCGGTGTGTAGTACCGCGCGGTCGTGAGTTGTAATGCCGAATGATCGTCGATCGGCAGGATGGTCTGCACTGATCCTTTGCCGAAGGTCTGCGTGCCGACGATCAGCGCGCGTCCCTGATCTTGCAAGGCGCCGGCGACGATCTCACTGGCGCTCGCGGTTCCTCCATTCACCAGCACGATCATCGGATACGCATAGAAGCCGGACTTGGAATGCGCGAAATATTTCTCGCGCTGGCTTTCGTCGCGACCCTGTGTGTAGACGACCATCCCGCCATTGAGGAACTCATCGGCAATTTTGACGGCCTGGCTCAACAGACCGCCGGGATTGTCTCGAAGGTCAAACACCAGCCCGCGAATCCTGCCATGCTCCTCTCGCTGAAAGCTTTCGACGCGCTTTTCGATTTCCTCGTCGCTCGCCTCCTGAAACTGATCGAGCCGAATGTAGGCGAAACCGTCGATACTCCTGGAATCGACCGAATGAATTTTGATTACCTCGCGCGCGACCGAAATGTTGAGCGGACTGGCCGTCCCGGCGCGATGCAGGGTCAGATGCACACTGCTTCCGCGCGGGCCGCGCATCATGCCGACCGCGGTATCGAGCGTCATCACACTCGTCGGCTGGTTGTTGATCTTGATGATCTGATCGTCCGCTTTGATGCCGGCCTTTTCCGCGGGCGTGTCCTTCATCGTATCCGTAACCGTGAGTACTGCGTCCTTGATTGTCACGGTTATTCCGATTCCTCCGAAACTGCCTTGGGTATTCACCTCGAGGTCGCGGTACCGCTCGCCGGTCAGATAGGCGCTATGGGGGTCCAGCGACGACAGCATCCCATGGATTGCGCCATCGACCAGTTCCTTGGTCGGAACCGGAGTGACGTAATTTTTCTGCGTCACGGCAAGAACGTTTGCGAAGGTTTCGAGCTGCCGATAGTCGTCCTCGGAAAGCGCATGCGCGCAGGTCGCCACGAACAGGAAAGTCAAAATGGAAAGCGTGATTGAAACATTCCGCTTTTTCATTGGGCCCCTCTGGGCACTGAGTGTAGGCGGTTACGAATCGTACATCCAATGCTCAGTCTCCTGCAGCGTAATTCCGTACGAGAAGGGAAGACGAGCGTTCAGCCGTGAAAGCCGCGCGCGATGATATAAAGCTCCGATGATCCAGGACGCGTAGCTTTCACTCTGGTTACATCCACCTTCGCAAAATTTTCCTCGAAGCGTGCGTGGATTTCCTGGAACGTCCCGCTCATAAACAGCTTCGCGATCATCGTCCCGCCCGGTTTCAGCGTACGCGATGCGATCATCAGCGCTGCCTCGATGAGTTCCTCGAATTGCGCATTGTCACGATCACGGATGCCGGTCAGCTTTGGCGCGAGGTCGCTCGTGAGGAGATCCGCAGGGCGGCCGAGTTTCTCCTTTATGATGTCGGGCAGCTTCGTATCGCGGATGTCGGCGACGATCGTTCCCACCGATGCGCCGAAACCTTTGCACGCCGCCAAATCGATTCCGATAACGCGGCCGTTTTTGCCGACCGCAGCGCCGAGGATGGCGAGCCATCCGCCGGGCGCGCATCCGAGATCGATGACGCGCGCGTCTGGCGGCAGCTTGATGCGCGCGATCAGTTCCTCGATTTTGTATGCCGCGCGCGACGGCAAGCCCTGCTCGCGCGCTTTGCGATAATATTTGTCGCGCGGTTCGTACGTCGCCACGTCAATCAGAAACCCACTGCAATAGTTTGCTCATCCGATCGAAGCCTGTATCCTGACAAAATTCTGAATCGATCGTTGTTGTAAATTGATCTCATCTCGATGGCTTCACTCAATCTCGACGTTCTGAATTCCGAACAACGCGCGGCGGTGCTCGCACCCGACGGCCCGATCCTGATTCTCGCGGGCGCCGGCTCCGGCAAGACCCGCGCGATCACTTATCGTATCGCCCACCTGCTCGGCGAGCGCAACGCCGACCCGCGCGAGGTGCTCGCGGTCACCTTCACCAACAAGGCCGCCGGCGAGATGCGCGAGCGCGTCGCCGCGCTTATCGAAGGCGCCCAGCCGCCGTGGGTCAGCACCTTTCATTCGGCGTGCGCGCGGATTTTGCGCGCCGAGGCTCGCGCGGTCGGCTACGAGCAGAATTTTTCCATCCTCGATGAAGGCGATTCGATGGCGCTCATTCGCGACGTCATCGAGGACGCGGCACTGGCCGATTCGCCCGCGCCCGAGCTGGTGCGCGCCCGTATCGAGCAGGCCAAGAACGAGGCGATTTCGCCCGCCGAGTTGGCCGCGAAGGCCGAGACCGGACGCGACAACGCGACCGCGCACATCTATCGGCTCTATCGCGAGCGCCTGCGCGCCATCAACGCGATGGACTTCAGCGACCTGCAGCTCCTGACGTATGAGCTGTTCCGCGACAATCCGGCGGCGCTGGAGAAATATCAGCGGCGCGCCACGCATCTGATGGTCGATGAGTACCAGGATACCAATCGCGTGCAGTATCTGCTGGTGAAGGCGCTGTCGGCACGCAGCGGCAATATCTGCGTGGTCGGTGACGAGGATCAATCGATTTACAAATGGCGCGGCGCCGATATCCGCAACATCCTGGATTTCGAGCACGATTTTCCCAACGCACAGATTTTCAAGCTCGAGCAGAATTACCGCTCGACCAAGACCATCCTCGCGGCCGCGGGCGCCGTCATCGCGCATAATCGCGAGCGCAAGGAAAAAACGCTGTGGACCGAGAATGAAAGCGGCGAGAAGGTCACCTATTTTACCGCGATGACCGAGCGCGACGAGGCGGACTTTATCGCGCGCGAGATCGCCTCGATGGTCGAGGCGAACAAGTTTCGGCCCGCTGATGTGGTGGTCTTCTATCGCGTCAACGCGCAGTCGCGAATCATCGAGGAGGCACTGGTGCGCCGCCGGCTGCCGTACTTCGTTGTCGGCGGCCATCGATTTTATGAGCTGAAGGAAATCCGCGATCTGCTCGCGTACCTGCGCGTGATCGCGAACCCTGCCGATGCTGTGAGCCTGGAGCGCTTGCTCGGCGCGCCACCGCGTGGAATCGGCGCCCGCACCATCGAAGTGATGAAGGAGATGGCGGCGCACGAGGGCGTCACGATGCTCGAGGCGATGGGCCGGATGGAGACGGCGCGCGACGTCGCATTGCGCATCGCGAAAGCGGCGACGACGCTCTATCTGTGGCTGCACGACCTCATCATGCGCGCGCCTGAGATGTCAGTACGCGGCATCCTCGATGAGATCATCGTGCGGTCGGGATTCATCGCCTATCTCGAAGGAATGCCGGATGGACAGCAGCGGCGGCAAAACGTCGCGGAGCTTCTCGCGGGCGCGGGCGAATTCGATAATCAAAAAAGCGGGGGCATTGTCGAGTACCTTGAGAACGTCGCGCTGATTAGCGATGCCGATGCGGTTGCGTCTGCGGGCGGTCGCGTCGCGCTAATGACGCTGCATACGTCGAAGGGGCTGGAATACCCGGTCGTGTTCATCGCAGGGATGGAGGAAGGGCTGTTCCCGCATCAGCGCTCGAACGAGAACAACGGCGCGGATATCGAGGAGGAGCGGCGGCTCTGCTATGTCGGCATGACGCGGGCGCGCCAGCTTCTGTATCTCACCAACACGCTATCGCGGGAGTTGTACGGGCAGCGCAACGAGCCTCGGCCATCGCGGTTTCTGGCGGAGATCAAGCAGGACTTGATTCGCCGCATCGCGCCGGAGGAGCCGGCTCGCACACCCTTCATCCGAACGCCATCGCCAAATGAGCGCTACATCGATTACGGCGAGTCGCAATTGCCGGAAGAGGAACTGGCGGCGGGAGGCCTCGGCGTCGGCACCCAGGTGATGCATCCGACCTTCGGGCGCGGCGTCATAAGGAAGCGCGAGGGCCGTGGCGACACAGCGAAGGTCTGGATCAACTTCGATCGAGGCGGCGTCAAGTTGCTGGTGCTGAAGTTTGCGAACCTTCGCCCCGTCTAACCAAAGTTGCTCCGCATATACATACTCCGTAGAATTTTGGGTGGAGGGCAGTTTCGCCGGCAAGATCTACGGTAGATCCAGGATAATCCGATAGGCCGGCGACTGTTCGCAGTAAACTTGAAGAAATCATCTTTCCTTTCCTCTTCCAGGCTAGGCGTTCTCTTTTGCCTTCTGATCGCTGCCGCAACGGTGCCCTCGATTGCCCACGGATGGACCGAGGACGAGTTCGAGCATCGGCCGCTGTTCGCGTATCCAGTGCCGACCGGGCGCGACAATATCATCGGTAATCTGGTCGATTACCAGCTTCAGAAGGGCGATACGCTGCTCGATGTGGGCCGATGGTTTGGGGTCAGCGCGAAAGAAATTTCCGACGCCAACAATCACATGGATTGGTGGGCGCCGCCGATTGGTACGAAGATCGTCCTGACCGACGAGCACATCCTTCCCGACACGCCGCGCGTCGGTATCGTGCTGAACATCCCGGAGATGCGCCTCTACTATTACTATCCGTCGCCGACCACCGGTCCCTCGCCGCATCGTGGCAAGATAAAGAAGGAAGGCGTCAGTCCGGTGGGGTTCAAGAAGATTCTCGATACCGAGATCGTCCCGGCGCCCGATGACGAAGATGCAACCGAGCCGGCGCCGGAGCCCGCCGAGCACGCGCATAAGCACCATGCGGAAGGCGGAACCGTAGCCGAAGTCGTTTATACCTTCCCGGTCGGCTTGGGCCGCTTCGACTGGAAGACTCCGGTCGGCGCGTTCCGCGTCACCGCCAAGGTGAAGGACCCGACCTGGGTGGTTCCCGACGATATCTACAAGGAACATCTCGAGCGCGATGGCGAGGCCGAGCACGTCGTCCCGGGCGGCGACGATGACAATCCGCTTGGTCACTACAAGCTGGACCTATCGATACCCGAGTATGGGATTCACGGAACCAACGTGCCGTGGGGTGTCGGAATGGAAGTCAGCCACGGATGCATCCGCCTTTATCCCGAAGACATCGAGCGGCTCTTCCACAAGACCAAGGTTGGAACGCCCGGCACGATTGTGTATCAGCCGATCAAGTTCGGATGGCGCGGCGATGCGCTTTATGTCGAGGTCCACACTGACCTCTACGGCAAGTATCCCGGACTGTGGAGCCTCGCGCGCGATATGGTTCAGAATCAGAATCTGCAGGAACGTCGTTGACTGGAAGAAGCTCGAGGCCGCAGTCGTCGCACAGACCGGCATCCCCACCTACATCCAGCCGGGACCTTCTCCTGAAGAGGGAGGCATGACCGCGAGCTACACGACGCCCTAATTTTCTAGGCGCCGCAGCACGTACATCTCGCGCGTGCCCAGGCCGAACAGACCAGGCCATGAAAATGTCCCGATGGTTTCGGTGCCGGGAACCGGCCCCGCTGCAATCGTATATTCGCTGAGCTTCGACGACGTGATCATCGGGACGCCGGAATCGTCGGTGTCTGTTTCGCGCGGAAATGGATACAGCTCCAGTCCGTTGAGTTCGTAGCCCGCATCGATGGCTGAGCGCGGGATGTCACGCTTCTCCAGCACATCGCGCGCGGCCATCACCGCGGTCAGCCCGCGCTGATATGCATAAGTGCCGCCGAGCGACATCAGCCCCATCACCGCGGTCATCGCGAGAGCGGCGATTTGCGCCGGACGTTTTTCCGGAATCGGCACGACGGCGAGGATGAGCGCGCCCGCCGGGACCATCAGCAGGAAATAGCGATCGTTAAAGAACCAGAGCGGAACCATCGCGAGCCAATAGACTGCGGCCGCGATGAGCACCGCCATCGATGCACGGGTAAGTTTCGGAATAACTTCGATGGCCGCGAGTATCAGCCCCGCCGCTCCGATGCTGCCGAGCAACGCCATCACATAACGCCACGCATCATGCCATTCGAAGCGATTGGGCAGTCCGCGCAGAATCAGCGCGTTCGACCATCCGCCGAAACAACTCATCTCCGGCATCGATGGATATTGAATTCCGATGTGTATCAGGATCACCGTCGCGACGAAGATGCCGCCCGCAAGCATGAACGTTCGAATGGTCGCCCTGGACGCGACATGTAGCAACGCGAGCGGGCTCAGTACGATGCCGAGGTAGAGCAGCGGTCCGAGCACACCCATCCGCAGATACTCCCAGGGCGCGACGTTCAGGAAATTTGCGAGGATGGTTTCGCGCTGAAGGAGTTTCCACGGCGGTCGGCGCGATATCGTGAGCCACCACCAGATCAATGCACATCCGAAAAATGCAATCGCGAAGGGCGCCAGCTTCGAGAGCAACCGCATGCGTTCGGATCGCATCACGTCATAGATGAGAATCGCGGCCACCGGTCCAAGAATCGCGATGCCGCCGAATGGACGCACAGCGAATGCGACGACCGCGAGGCTCGCGGAGAGCCATAGCCATCGCATCTGATGCTCACCGTCCGCATTGGCGAATGCCAATTGCGATCCGAGCAGCGCCGCCAAAAATGCGACCTCGCTCATGAATGAGAAGCTCAGGAAGAGGAAGCACGGATTGCAGATGAGCAGGCCCGCGGCGACGAGCGCCTGCCACCATCGCGCTCCGCATCGCATCGCGAGCGCATACAGCATCAGCGCGGTGACGATGCCGAGGAACGCATTCGCGAGGTCGAGCGAGGCCGCGCTGGTTCCGAAGATCGATCCCCATGCCGCGCCATAAAGGACTTGCGCGACCGGCATCGTTTCGGTGAAGCCGGGAAATCGCATCTCGCCGGTGGTGCGAAACCACTTGACCGATTCCGCATAGATCCAGCTATCCGCGACCGGACCGTCGGCGAGCGGATGCAACACGGCGAGCGCTAACGCATACCATCCGACCACCACGCCGATCGCCACCGCGCCCCCACGTCTCATCATTGATCCGGACCTACCTTGCTCCCCTTTTGAGTTGTCCCCTATACTCGTCGAAACCAACCGAATCGCTTAGGCGATTCGCTAACATCACGACAACATCAATGCGAGAAGTTCCTTTTTTCCGTCCTTCGATTGGTCCCGAGGAGGAGCGCGAGGTGATCGAAGCTCTGCGCTCCGGATGGATCACCACCGGCCCCAAGGCCAAACGTTTCGAAAAAGAATTGGCGGAGTATGTCGGCGCGAAGCACGCGCTCGCGCTCTCGCACTGCACCGGCGCGCTGCATCTCGCGCTATGGGCGCTGGGCATCGGCCCCGGCGACGAAGTTATCACCACGCCGTTTACTTTTACCGCAACCGCCGAGGTCCTGGGATACCTGGGCGCGAAGCCGGTTTTTGTCGATGTCGACCCCGGCACCTTCAACATCAATCCCGCGCGTATCGAGGAGGCGCTCGAAAGCGGCCGCCATCAAGCGCGTCAAGGCGATCGAGCCGGTGCATTTCGCCGGCCATCCATGCGACATGGATCGCATCCTCGCCATCGCGCGGCGGCACAATTTGAAAATCGTCGAGGATGCGGCGCATGCGATCGGCGCGGCGCGTCACATGGAAGGCCGCGGGATGACGAAGATCGGCACCATCGGCGATCTGACCTGCTTCAGCTTCTATGCGACCAAGAACATCACCACCGCCGAGGGCGGCGCGATCATGACCGAAGATGACGCGCTGGCGGAAAAAATCGCCGTCGCGAGTCTTCACGGCATGAACAAGGATGCGTGGAAGCGCTACGACAAGACCGGCTCGTGGTTTTACGAAATTCACGACACCGGCTTCAAGTACAATTTGTCGGATGTGCATGCGGCGATCGGTCTCGCGCAACTGAAGAAGTGCGATCAGTTCATGCGGCGACGGACTGAAGTCGCGCGCGCCTACAGCGAGGCATTCAAGAGCGAGGACGCGCTCCAGGTTCCCTACGTCGAGCCGGGCGTCGAGCACGCATGGCATCTGTACGTGCTGCGGCTGCGCCCCGAGCGCCTCAAGGTCGGACGCAATCAGTTCGTCGAGATGCTGCGCGAGCGCGGCATCGGCACCTCGGTGCATTGCATCCCGCTGCACACGATGGATTTCTATCAGAAGACCTACGGCTACCGGACCGGAGAATTTCCGGTGACGGAAGACATTTTCAGCCGCTGCCTCTCGCTGCCGATGTATGCCGCGATGAGCGCGGACGACGTTAGCTTATGTGATCGATACTGTGCGCGCGCTGGTGCGCGAAAATCGCCGCTAGGCATTCGACGGAGGCTCAGGTGCGTTTACTGGTTACCGGCGGCGCCGGCTTTCTCGGTTCTCATCTCTGCGAACGCCTGCTGAAGGACGGGCACGAGGTGATCTGCCTCGACAACTATTTCAGCGGCACAGCGCTCGAACATCGCCCACCTGCGTGACTACGATAAGTTCGAGATCATCCGCCACGACATCGTCGAGCCGATCCTTCTTGAGGTAGACCAAATCTACAATCTGGCGTGTCCCGCGTCGCCGGTCCATTACCAATACAATCCGGTGAAGACCGTGAAGACCAGCGTGCTGGGCGCCATCAACACGCTCGGGATGGCGAAGCGGGTGCGCGCGCGCATCCTGCTCACCTCGACCAGCGAGGTCTACGGCGATCCCGAAGTGCATCCGCAGAAAGAAGAATACTGGGGACACGTCAATCCGAACGGCGAGCGCTCGTGTTACGACGAAGGCAAGCGCGTCGCCGAATGCCTGATGATGAACTATCACCGGCAGAACAACGTCGACGTGAAGATCGTGCGCATCTTCAACACCTACGGCCCGCGGATGGCGATCAACGACGGCCGCGTGGTCTCGAACTTCTGCGTCGCCGCGCTGAAGGGCGAGCCGCTCGAACTTTATGGCGACGGTAGCGCGACGCGCTCGTTCGCATACGTCGACGACATCATCGAGGCGATCGTGCGAATGATGAACACGCCGACCGGTTTCACCGGCCCCGTGAACATCGGCAATCCCGACGAGTTCACCGTCGAGGAACTCGCGAAGCTGACCATCGAGCTGACCGGCAGCTCCTCGAAAATCGTGCGCAAGCCGACGCGTCCCGACGATCCGACGCGACGCCGCCCCGACATCACGCTGGCGAAGAAGCATCTCAAGTGGGAGCCGAAGGTTGCGCTGCGCGATGGCCTCACCCGCAGCATCGAATATTTTCGCAACGAGCTGAAACTCACTCGCGCATAGGAGCAATCATGGCGACCGCGCTGATCACCGGAGCCTCGAGCGGGCTGGGCGAGGAATTCGCGCGCCAGCTCGCGCGCGAGAATTATGACTTGGTACTGACCGCGCGCCGCGAGGATCGCCTCAAGGCCGTCGCTGCCGAAGCGATGAAACTTGGAGCATCGAAGGTCGAGGTCATCGCATCGGATCTCGGACAGGCCGACGCCGCCGCGAAGTTGCATCGGCAGGTCACTGAGCGCGGCATCGAGATCGAATGCCTGGTGAACAACGCCGGCTTCGGCACCCACGGAATTTTTCACAAACTGCCGCTCGATCGCGAAGTTGAAGAGATCAATCTCAACATCACCTCGCTGGTCGCGATGACGCGGCTCTTCCTCGACGGAATGGTGGCGCGAGGGCGCGGTACCATCATCAATGTTGCCTCGACCGCCGCCTTTCAACCGGTCCCGTACATGGCGACCTACGGCGCATCCAAATCATTCGTGCTCGATTTCTCCGAGGCCGTCGCGTACGAAGTGAAATCGTCCGGCGTCACGGTGATGGCGCTATGTCCGGGGCCGACCCGCACCGAATTTCAGGAACGTCGCCGGCGTGAACGAGGCCGGGGTGCCGTCGTTCGCGTACATGGATGCGAAGACCGTTGTCGCGCAAGCGCTCGCATCGGCGAAGCGCGGCAAGTCGGTGCGCATCAACGGCATCATCAACTCGGTGATGGCGCAGTCGACGCGCTTCGCGCCGCGCTCAATGGTGGCGCGCATTGCCGGCGCGATGTTCAAAGGCGACGCCGCCTAAAGGGATTGAAGCTGGCCGCCTTCCTCATTCTTCTCCCTCGCTCTTTGCGGGGGAGATAAGAGTGAGGGCGCAGGCTGTGATTCATCAACAGCCTGCGGGACTTGCGCCTCGCATCGCGGCTGACGAAGATAGATCAATCTCGCGCCGTTCGTTCGTACGGAAATGGGGCAAGTCCTCGCGCGCACCGCGGTTTCGACGATTCTGATGCTGGGCGCAGTTGCGTTCTTCGGATGCAGCGCTCCGCCCGAGAAACCGCCGACGCCTCCTCCCGTCGCGGTCGCGCCTCCGCCCGAGGCGCCGAAATCGGTGATGTTCGATAGCGATCCAAACGGCGATTGGAACATTTTCCCGACCCGACCACCGGCGACGTCGGCGTCTATCACAAGGGCGACTACGTCGGCTCGATCGATGGCAAGGAAGCCGAGGATCCTCCAAAGCCCCATCCGAGCCCGAACCATCACCCCGACGACAACGCTCAGCCGTAGTAGTTTACCGACACTATGTCGATACTATAGACTGTGTAAGTATTTGATTTCATTGGGAAATCGCGAAGAGGATTTGTTTTTGCACTTCTGTCTCGGAGTCTAGTCTCCGATGGTGGATGGCTTCGTTTCGCATTCGCGACCAGACGGCGCGCTTTTCACTTGGTCCAAGGAAAAATCCTTGTTCTCCCTACACTTAATGGGTTTGCTTTTGCGGTCATAAGGTGATGCAGATGGGTTGGATTCTTGCCTCCTGCTCGATGGCACCTCCGATTCTTCGTAGGGGCGCTTCGCGAAGCGCCCGCCACGGATGTTCAATTTTCGCATCGCTATTGGAATCAACCTTTCCTCGCCAAAACCCATGATTTTGCTGCATTTAATGGGTTTGTTTTTGCACTTTTCTATTGTAGTCCGAACCCTACAAAACGCCGACGGCGCCCCCGAAGGAGCGCCGTGGTCCTCATCATAACACAGGCCGACTTGCCGTTCACCCGGTAAGTACCTTGAGAAGCTCCGCGATGTCCGCGCTGGTGCGGAGATGGACGACCGGCACGTCCGCGCCATGCTTCATTCGTTCAGCTTCGATGATCGGGCGATTGCGCCGCTCAAAATCGCGGATGTACGCGAGCACCCGGCGCAGGTCGCGGAGCTGATGCATCTCTCCGCTGCGGAAGACGCGCAGGCACGCGCGCCAAGCGCAGATCATCCGCGGGCGTTCGAGCCAAATGATCAATTCGGTGCGAGGCAGTCGAATGTCGAAACTAACCTCGCTGAAGTTGCCCTCGCTTACCCAGGAATCCCTCGCGTGAGCCTCGCGCAATGCCGTCCGGAACGTCGCTGGATTCGGCGGTGCAGGCAGGCGCTGCCAGATTTCATCGAGGCATACCGCCGGCATCGAGGCTGCCGCGCCGATGCGTTTGGCGAGTGCGCTTTTGCCGGTGCCTGCGCATCCGAGGATAACGATCCGTCGCGCCCGCGCCACGTTGCTTGAAATCGGTTAATCCTTCAGCAGATCCCGCGCGATGACGACGCGCTGGATTTGCGACGTGCCCTCATAAATCTGCAGCAGCTTCGCATCGCGCATCAGCTTCGCCACCGGATACTCGTTCATGTAGCCGTAGCCGCCGAAAATCTGCACCGCGTTGGTGGTGTTCTGCATGCATGCATCGGCGCTGAATGCTTTGGCGTAGCTCGAAATTGCGTTCGGCGTCTCGCCGCGATCGACCAGCCACGCCGCTTTGTATGTCAGCAGCCGGCTCGCTTCGATGTTGATAGCCATGTCGGCCATCATGAACTGGATCGCCTGAAAATTCGCGATGGGCTGTCCGAACGCACTGCGCTGGCGCGAATACTTGAGGCATTCGTCGAGCGCGCGCTGCGAAATTCCGATCGCAATGGCGCCGATTTCCGGACGGCTCTTGTCGAACGTCCCCATCGCGTATTTGAAGCCCTCGCCCTCGCGTCCGACCAGCGCGCTCGCGGGAATTCGCACGTCTTCATAAAAAATCTCGGCGGTGTCTGCCGCCCGCTGGCCGAGCTTGCCATGCATCCGGCGACTGCTGACGCCGGGCGTCGTCGCGGGAAACACGAAGCATGAGATACCTTTATGCCGTAGGCGCTTGTCCGAGGTCGCGAAGGTCACATACCAATCCGCCACCGAGCCGTTCGAGATGAAATGCTTCATCCCGTTGATGACGAACTCGTCGCCCTCGCGCCGATAGCTGGTGGTCATGCCCGCAACGTCGGAGCCCGCGCCCGGCTCGGTGATCGCGAAGGCGCAGAACGACAGCTTCTTCATCAGCGCGCCGAGGTAGGTGTTCTTCTGCTCCTCGTTGCCGGCGATCAGCAGCGGCAGCGTCGCGAGGTCGTTGGCCGCGATGGAGTTCGTGATCCCGGCGCATCCGTAGTTCAACTCCTCGCCGATGAGGCAGGTATCGAGGATGTCGAGGCCCGGCCCGCCGAGTTCCTTGGGCACGCCGAAGTTGATGAGGCCCGCATCGAAGGCCTTCTGTGCGACATCGCGAGGAAAAAATTCCTTCTCGTCGCATTCTTTGGCGCGCGGGATAATCTCATTCTCGGAAAATTTGCGCGCCAGCGATTTCAGCTCTTGTTGTTCTTCGGTTAGTTCGAATCCGAACATTGTCTGATCCCTCAGTGTCTCCGTGCCTCTGTGGTTTCTCTGCCTCTGCCACGGCGCCGATGGATTTTCAGCTAACGCACGCCGCCGCGCAATGATAGAGACGCGCAGGATGCTGCTTCCTTGAAAAGTCGCGGCTATGGCGATATGAGCGCAGGTGAGGTCCGCAGCGTCGCGCACTGGAACGTCGGCGCCGGAACCAATCATCGCAAGGAGAATCCGATGTCGATTACCGTGATTGCCAAACTCAAGGTGAAGCCCGGAAGCGAGCAGCAGTTCGAGGCCGCCGCGCGCAAGATGATCGAGACCATGCGTGCGTCCGAGCCCGGTGCGCTCCAATACGTCCTTCATCGCGGGCAGAAGGAGCACGCCAACGAATTCGTATACTACGAGCTGTACAAGGATCAGGCCGCGTTCGACGTTCATGGCAAGACCGACCACATGAAGGCGTTCGGCGGAGCGATCGGCGCGCTGCTCGACGGCCGCCCGCAGGTCGATATCCTCGAAGAAGTCGTCCGCAAGTAGCTCGCATCGATGCGCGGCGGTCCCTCGGGATCGCCGCGTTCGTTTCAAGTATCATCGTTGTTCGGAGGATCCCGCGTTGCCTTCGAAACTCGCGCTGCTCGGCGGCCAACCTCTTCGCAAGCGCCCTTTCGCGCAGTGGCCGATGTTCGACGAGCGCGAACGCGCGCAACTCCTCGAACGTCCTCGGCTCCGGAAGTTGGGGCGGCTATCCCTCGCCCAATCGCAAAGCCACGGAATTCGCGGTGCGATTCGCGGAGTTCCAGGGCGCGCGCCATGTAATCCCCACGTCGTCGGGAACTACCGCGCTCGAGGTCGCATTGAAGGCGCTCGAGGTCGGCCCCGGCGACGAGGTCATCGTGCCCGCGATAACTTTCGCAGCGACAGCATACGCGCCGCTGACGTGCAACGCATTGCCGGTCTTCGCCGATGTCGATCCCGAAACGCTATGCATCGATGTCGAATCGGTGCGCCGGCTCATCACGCCTCGCACCCGCGCGATCATTCCGGTGCATTATGGCGCGAGCCTCGCCGACCTCGATGCGCTCACGGAACTCGCGCGCAAGCACTCCATCGCGATCATCGAGGATTGCGCGCACATGCCAGGCGCGAGGTGGCGCGAGCGCGGCGTCGGCACATTGGGCGCGCTCGGATGCTTCAGCTTTCAGAGCAGCAAGCCGATGACCGCGGGCGAAGGCGGCGCGATCACCGTTGGCGATTCCGACCTCGAACAGAAGTGCCAATCGCTCATCAATTGCGGCCGGCGTCGCCCCGGCGACACTTTCGAATCGCCGCTGATGGGCGCGAACTACCGGATGACCGAATGGCAATGCAGCATCCTGCTCGCGCAAATCGATCGCGCGCCGGAACAGATGGCGCGCAAATCCGCGATGGCGGCGCGGCTGCGCGACGGCCTCAACGCAATTGCGGGCCTTCATGCGATCGCGCGCGATCCTCGCGTCACGCGCGAAGTAATCTACGCATTTATGTTCAAGGTTGACGAAACGAAGCTCGGGATGTCGCGCAACACCTTCGTCAAGGCGATGCGCGCGGAGGGAATTCCGTGCGGCGTCGGCAATGATCCGGTTTACCGCTCATCGCTGTTTCCGCGCGATTCGCGTGCGTATCGGACCGCATGTGAACTGGCGGGCGTCAAGCCGGGCAACGAGGAAATTAACTGCCCAGTCGCCGAACGACTCTTCGAGCGCGAGATCGCGGCGCTTCCACACGAATGCCTGCTCGGCGGTGCCGACGATGTCGACGACATTATTGCCGCCGCAAGCAAGGTCGCGACGAACACGAGCGCGCTCGCCTGAACGATGCCACCACTATTCGCCGGCGCAGCGCGCGTTAAGCTTCAACCTCCGGTCGGGATCGCGATGATCGGCTATGGCAATCGCGTCGGCCGCTCGACCGGTATCCATGACGACCTCGCGGCGCAGGCGTTGGTGACGAGCGACGGCGTTAACAAGGCCGCGATTGTGAGCGTCGACGTGCTGGCGATCGGTCCGCGCATCGCCGACGACATTTGCGCGCGTATCGCCACGGCAACCGACATCTCGCGCGACGCGATCATGATTTGCGCGACCCACACGCATTCGGGTCCGATGTTCAACATCTGGGCGACCCCGAATGCGGACACCCGAGATGCAGGTCCTGATCGCGATCTCGAATGGGAGCGCGCGCTTCCGCAAAAGATTGCTGACGCGGTATTGGCTGCGAATCAGCGGATAGCTCCCGTGACGATTCGCGCCGCCTCGACGCGTTTCACACTCGGTACCAATCGCCGCCTGCGAATGCCCGATGGCGACACGATGCTGGCCGCCAACTACGCGGGCGTCGCCGACAACGAGGCCATGGTTCTCGGCTTCTACGATGCGAGCGGTGGCGCGATCGCGGTCGTCATTAACTATCCCTGCCACGGCGTGGTGCTGTGCGAGGACAACCTGCTCTACTCGCGCGATTGGATGGGCTTCGCGATCGATGAGATTGAAAGTCTTGGACGAAAAGACGCGATCGCGATTTTTCTCAACGGCGCGACCGGCAACATCGATCCGCGCAGCCGCGGCAGCTTCGCGGTCGCGGAGAAACATGGACGCGAACTGGGACGGCATGCATTCGAGGCGCTCCAGGTCGCGCAGCCGACATCCGAATCGCGAGTCGTGAGCAAACGCATTCCTCTGACGCTGAAAATTAAAGACCTCGCGCCGGCGATTGCGAACGCGCGGGCCGTCGTCGCGCAAACCGAGCTCTCGCTGAAGAACCATCAGGGTGGCGACGGCTATCAACTCAAGCGGCTGCGCGACCATCACGATCGCGCGATGGCGATGCTGGGAGAACTCGAACTTCTCGATGCTGCGAATCGGCGCGATCGCCGCGTGAACTATGAGCGCGGCGAGATGGCGACCAGCATGAGCATCATCGCGCTCGGCGACATTGCGATCATCGGAATCCCCGGAGAGCCGTTCGTCGAATTCGGTCTCGCGCTGAGGCGGAATCGTTCGTTCGCGCATACACTCGTGGCCGGCTACTGCAACGATCTGATTGGTTATATCTCGACGCGCGAGGCATACGGCGAGGGCGGGTACGAAGTCGCTACCGCGCGCGTAGATTCCGGCAGCGGTGAGATGATCACCGATATCGCGCTTGCCGAGCTCACTCGCATGGCGGCTGCGATCAAGTAAGATTCGCGAGGTGCGGGTCGTCGATCATCGCGAAGTGCTGAGGCTCATGGCCGCAGGAGGACAAATCGTCGATGTGCTTCCTGACCACGAGCATCGGATCGCCGCGATCAAAGGCGCGATCCACTTACCGCTTCCGATGCTGCTGCGCGACGCGGGGCGTGTTCTCGACAGGACGCGGCCGGTCGTCGTTTACTGCCGCGACTGTTTGTGAGATCTCAGCGCGCGAGCTGCGGCGCAGCTCGAATTTCTCGGCCATCAGGATGTGTTGCACTACCTTCGCGGCAAGGCCGATTGGATGGTGCGCGGACTGCCGTGCGAGCCCGCGCCCTCGATGCGTGAGAAGCTGCGCGCCCTGCCCAACTTCATCAACAATCTCGCGCCTGGCACCCGCGCGAAGTGGATTGCGCTCTCACATCGTCCGACGGTTGTGCAGGAGGCGAAGGACGATCTGTCACGGCTGCATCCGCCCGACGCTATCAGCGCTTCGATCGCGCGCGCCGATGTGGTCGCCGTCGTGCTGAATGCCGATGGCATTTTGCTCGGAGCCATCGAACCCAATGCGAAGGGCGAGCACGCCATCGATGCGATGAATCCGGCGCCGCAAACGATTCGCCCCGACATGACGCATCGCCTCGCCGCGGAGCTGCTCGAAAAGCATCGCTACATTTTGATCACAACATCCTTCGGCAAGTATATCGGCCGCTACGAACCGCCGGCTACCTGAGGATCACGCCATCCTGCGAGATGTCGAGGTGCCATCCGACCTCGCGCGCGAGTTCCTCGGGCCGCGCGAGGTAGTACTTCACTTGCGGCGCGCCGCCCAGCGCGGCTACCAACCGCGCGACCGGCACTTTGATGAAGCCGAATCGTTTGAAGAACTCGCCGGCGTTGGTGCTGAAGAGATATATGGATCGCGCACCGCGCGTATGCGCCGCCTTGCGCGCCGCCGTTACCAGCTCGGCGCCGATGCCACGGTTGCGCATCTCATCGAGAATATAGAGAGAGCGAATCAGCGCCGCATCGAGGCTCGGCTCGACGCCGATCACGCCGACCGGCTTCGTTCCGAAGTATGCGACGAGGTAGCAAGCGGGTGGCCATTCGACGCCGTCGGTAATCATCCCCGCGCCCGAGAGCATCGCGCGCACAAGCGCAAGATCGCGCGTCTGCTCGATGACGAGCTTGCCCTCCTGTTTCTTTCGCAGCGCCATCGTTGAGCGGTGCGGTTACTTTTTCGGCGGCGGGAACAACTGCTCGCCGGTTTCTTCGTTGACGACGGTGATCGCCTTGACCGGACACGAGCGCGCGGCGGCGATGATCGTGCCGTCGGGCGCACCGGTGGGATTTGCAACCTCGGACTTTCCGTCCGCATCCAGTTGAAACACAGAGGGCGCGGTCTCGACGCAGTCGCCACTCGCGATGCATCGATTTTTGTTGACGGTAATTTTCAATTTGGCCATGGCTGGAACAATAGAATCCGGAGTTTGCGCGCCGCAAGCGACGACGTTGCGCGCGCCGGCCCGTCGAATGATACTTTCGTCAGCGTTTCATATGGCGAATATCATCGGAACCGGCATCGACGTGATCGAAGTGGCGCGCATCGAGCGCGCGCTCAGCGATCCCGTCATCGGCGAGCGCTTTCGCAACCGCGTCTACACGGCCGGCGAAATTGCCTACTGCGAGTCGCGCGGGAAGGCTCGCTATCAGAGCTATGCGGCGCGCTTCGCGGCCAAGGAAGCCGCGATGAAGGCGATGGGCACCGGATGGAATCGCAACGTGGGCTGGTCGGAGATCGAGGTAGTGCGCGAGCGCGGCAAGGCCCCGACGATTGCGCTGCACGGCAAGTCGGCGGCGTTCGCGGCGCGCAAGAGCATCGCGCGCTTTCACCTGAGCATCACGCACACCGTCGCACAGGCAATCGTGCACGCGATCGCGGAAGGCTGAGCGCTACTTCGAGGGCGACGCGGCAGGCGCAGGCGTTTGCCTGGCGCGGAAATCCGCCGCGCTCTTGTTCATCTGGCTGAACAGGAAATCGTCGGTCGAGAACAGCGCAGTGTTCGCGCTCGAGGCCGCGTAGTACTCGGTGTGTGCGCTCGAAGATGCGGGCGGCTCCGGTCCTCCTGCGGCCGGCGCCGGTTTCACATCGATCTTCGCCAGCCGCAACTGCCCGACCTCGCGCCCATCCTTGTCGAGCATCGTTACGACCAGCGCGGGCTTGTCCATGCCGAACATCTCGGGACTCTTGATCGGATCCATGATGATCGAGTTGCCCTTCAGATCGCGAATCTGATCGATGAAGCGCGCGACCGCGGCGCTATCGGCGGGCGAGGTTTTGCCGCCATCGACAAGGTTCCATTTGTCGTCGTCGCCGCGCTTGATCGAGAACTCCGGCTTGTCGATCGGATTGATGGTGAGCGTCTGGACCTTCGCCGGATCGAATGACAGCACGGTCTTGTCGCGCAGGTTGAGGACTGTCTTGTCGACTCCGCTCATCACCCACGGCGCGACTGTATAGATCGGGGCGCGCTCGCCACGGCGCACGTAAATGCCGTCCTTGCCGGATTCCTTTTGTTTGAAGCCGAACAGCAGCGACTGTTGCGCGCCGGCCTTGCCGAGATAGACGGTGGCGACGAGATGCGGCTTCTCCAGTCCGTACTGGGCTGCGTTGGTGGGCGCATCGGTAATGAAATCGGCGACCTTGGAATCGCCCAGGGTGGTGAGAATCTGGCGGACCTGGGTCGGATCGGCGTCGTAGTTCGCGGGCTTGACGATTCTCCATTTGTCCTCGACGCGATCGATATCGATTTCGGTGCCGTCGTCGCGCGCGATGACGAGTTTCTTCACATCGTCGACGCTGAACGACATCAGCTCGCGATCGCGCATCTGGTCGACGGTTTTGTTCATGCCCGAGGGAAACGCCGAAGAGGTCAGCATGATCGCCGGTTTATCGGCGTACTTCAGATAGGCGGAAAATCCTACCGGCGTGACCTTGCCGACTTCGAGCGCCGGCAGCGTCTTGCCTTTGGTATCGGTGATGGTGACCGTCACCTGCGGCTTATCGAGGCCAAACGGCGCGAGGTTGTCGGCCTTGTCCTCGACGGTCTTGGTGATCTCGCAGTCGGCAATCGCGCGCGCGAGGTTGTTGGCTGTGGTCTGGTCCGCGGCGGTGCCGATCGGCTTGACGATCATCCATGGCTCCCCGGCTTTGCGTTCCAGCGTCGACTCGCGGGTGGGGTACTTGAGATCGACTTTGGCGATGTCCTCGGCCTTGATGTTGAGTGCGGTCTTCGGCGCTTCGGGCTTGGCGAAATAATAATTGACGAACGCGTAGCCGCCGACGAGCAGCAGCACGACCAGCGCGATGAGCGTATTACGGAAACGCATCTATCCAATCGATCGGCTTTAGTTGCGCCGCTCCCACCACACCACGATGCCCGCGATCAGCAGCAGTTCCGGCAACAGCAGCACCGACAAGATGAACACGATGGTGAATTGATCGGCGGTGAGCCGGAAGCGCGAGGAACGCAATTGCCACGGCCGGATCGAGATTTGATTTTCCTCGCCCGAGAGCCAGTCCACGCTGTTGACGAAGAAGTCGCGGTTGAACAGTTGCGAAACCCATTGATTGTTGCCCGCGTCGGTGCTGCCGACGACGACGATACGAGTCTCTTTTCCGCCGGCTTTCGGTGGCGCAAGCTCGATCGCGTCGGCGACATCGATCGGCCCGCGCTGGTCGGCGGGATCGAGCTTCGCTTCCTGGCGTTTGAAAATACCGTCGATATCGGTCTCGCCCCACGAACTGTCGCTGGTCATCGCCAGCGGCGTCACGCTGGCGCCCTGCGAGGTTTCGCCGCGGGGGTCACGCTGCGCGTCATCGGGAAAATGGTGCGCTCTTTGAAGTCCTTGGTGATCGGATGCACGCCGTAATTCTGCACCAGCGGGCTGACGCCCAACGTGGGGGCCGAGAACAGGCGCGTCACCTGGTCAACAACGATGTTGTTACCGGCATCGACGCTCCATTGTCCGACCAGTTTGATCAGTGCGTTCTCATCGACCTCATTGTCGGGACGTGGCGCGCGAAACGTGATCAGCGCGCGTCCACCGCCGTCGAGGTATTTGCCGATCGCATCGACTTCATGCGGATCGAGCGGCTTTATCGGACCGGCGATCGCGAGGATCGTGCAATCATCGGGGACCGCGGCCTGCGTGGCCAGCAAAAACTTCTTGACGATGAAGCCCTCGCCCTCGATCGCAGTCTTCAGCGTGCCCCAACCATTTTGACCGCTGGTGTCGTCGGGATCGTCTTCGCCATGACCATCGAGGAAGCACACGGTCTTCTTGGTGGATTTGCTCACCCGAATGATCGCGTTGGTGATGGCCTCCTCGGTCACCCCATCGACGTTGGTGCCATCGCCGTTGTCGCCTCCATATTGCAGATGGGTGGTGCCGAGCGCCGACACTTTGTAGCGTTCGGCGAGCTCCGGATTGCGATCCGGATCGACCATCTGAAATGTCACCTTGGGCGAGGCGTAAGCGTACTCCTCGTAGAGTTCGCGCGCGGTGGGATTTTCTCCGCCGGCGAAAAATCCATACATCTTGAGCGGCTTCTGCAGGTTCTTCACCACCTGCACCGACTGGCTGGAGAGGCTGTAGACGTGCTCCTCGCTCATGTCGAGCCGGCGGTGATGCTGATTGGAGAGGTAGTTCACCGCAATCAAAATCGCGACGAAGATGATCGAATAGATTACGGCATTGGCGCCGTATTGGGTCGAACGCTGGCCGACGAAACTGCCGACCTGCGACCATCCCGCGCTGATCCACATGATGATCAGGAACACGCCCGCGATCAGATTGACGAAGATGTAGGGACGGAAGCCCGCCGCGACGACATATGCGAACGCCGCGAAGAGTAATGCGATGAGACCGAGAATTCCGTAGAGCGCTGCCGATCGCCGCTGCATCCTCCCGCTCCTAGCGCCAGCGCGCCGATTCCACCGCGCGCTGGGTCAGAAACAGCGCCGCGAAGATCAGGCTGAGAAAGTACACGATGTCCTTGGTATCGATAATCCCGGTCACCATTTGCGAGAAGTGATCCGGCAGCGACAGGTAGCGCAACAGCTCGGACAGAACCGAGGAGTTGCCCTCCTGCGCCGGCCACGAGATCACGTACAGCATCAGCAGGACGCCGAAGCATGTGATCGCCGCGATGATCTGATTCTGGGTCAGCGAGCTGGTGAAGAGCCCAATCGAGATGAACGCGATCGAGAGCATCGCGAGGCCCACGTATCCGGAAGCCATCACGCCAACTTCCGGATTGCCGAATGCGACCAGGATCAGCGGAAAAATTCCCGCCAGCGCGATCATGATCAGCATGAATGCAGAGGCCGCGATGAACTTACCCGCGACGATTTCGCCGGTGCGGACCGGCGCGGTCAGCAGTAGCTCGAAGGTGCCAGCGCGCTTTTCCTCGGCGAAACTGCGCATCGTGATCGCCGGCACCAGGATCACCAGCACAATCGACATATTGTGCAGCAGCGGTTCGATCACGATCTCGTTCAGATTGATGCGCTGCAGCACCTGCGGATTCTGCATCGCCGCGTACATCTGGATCAGCATGCTGAACCGCTGTAGCAGCGAAAAGAAGAAAAATCCTCCCAACAGGAGGAACACGGTCATCACCACATATGCGACCGGTTGCACGAAGTATCCGGCGAGCTCCTTGCCCGCGATGGTAATTGAATTTCGCATAGCTACGGCGATGCGCTACGCGCGGCCCGCCCCAACCTCCTCCAGCGTTTCCTCGCGGCTGCCTTCCAACTCGTGATGCTCCTTGGTGATCGCCTGGAGGAAAACGTCTTCGAGCGAAGTGCCGGCCGGCAACGCCGAGATCTTCTGTTCCAGCGCCACGCGGCCTTCATTAATGATCACGACCTTGTCGCAGATCTGCGAAACCTCCGGCAGGATGTGGGTCGAGAGCACCACCGTGCGATCCTTGGTAGCCATCGTCTTGATGAGCCCGCGGATCTCATGAATCTGGCGCGGGTCCAGTCCGATCGTCGGTTCGTCGAGCACCAGCACCGGCGGATCGTGAATCAGCGCCTGCGCGAGGCCGACACGTTGGCGATATCCCTTCGGAGCTGCCCGCAGATGCGATGCGTCATGTCTTCCAATCCGCACACCTGCAGCGCGTGGTCGAGCGCGTCTTCGATCTGCGAGCGCCCCACTCCGCGCAGCCTCGCGACGAAACGCAGATACGCATCGACGCGCATATCGGAATAGAGCGGCGGGGTTTCTGGCAGATAGCCGATTCGCGGCGCGCCTCGAGCGAGTTCTCGAAGATATCGAGATCATCGATGACAACGGTGCCCGAGCTCGCCGGCATGAATCCGGTGATGATGCGCATGGTGGTGGTTTTGCCGGCGCCGTTGGGGCCGAGGAAACCGAGAATCGAGCCGCGCTCGGCATTGAAGGAAACGTCGCGCACCGCGACAAAGTTGCCGTAAACTTGGTCAAATGCCGTACTTCAATCATTCGGTAATCGACCTCATCCAACCATCGCGGTGGCAACTGGATGAACCTCGTTTCTTCCCAATCGAGTAGCAATTAGCGCTCTCCGGCATTGAAGTACCCCCAGCCACGCCCCTGCACCCGTCCCGGACCAGTAGAATCAATAATACATGCGAGGCCGATGTTAAGAGGGTTTAGATCGCGAACGGATTCACCGGACGACGATCGCATCATGGCAAACTGATGCGCATGCAATCCTTCTATTCGCTCGATGAGATCAGAAAGCGCATCAGGGCCGATTCCATACGCGGAATTTCTGCGCGTGCCGGCGATGAGTTGCGGCGTCTACGTGCTCCAACCCGGCGAGGAGGACAACAGCGTCCGCATAACCAAGACGAGATTTATTATGTCATCAGCGGCGCCGCGCGGATGAAGGTCGCGCGAAAATCAGCCGGAACAGGATCGCCCGATCGCGTCGGGCAACGTGATATTCGTCGCGGCGAACGAGGAGCATCGCTTCCACGGCATCACGCAGGAATTGGTGCTGTTGGTGGTCTTCGCTCCCGCGATGACGAGGAAGGCGCGCGGTATGGTGCGGCAAATCACGACATTTTAAGCGCGACGTAGTTCGCCATCTCCATTGCGTCCGGCCAGCCGCGTACTTCTCGGCATAGCGCCGCACCACGCGACGCAAGCCATGGAGGTGGCGACAATGAAGACACGATTCAATTTTTTGGCTAAGAGCGTTGTTGCGATCGGAAGCACGATACTGACATCGATAGTGGCAGGCGGATGCTTCCTGCCAATCCCGGGTGCAATGGGCCGTGTGCATCCTTCCTTCAAAGCGGATTCGGCCGACGCGCAGTATTTGCATCTCGGCAAGAGTCTGATCGAAGCCGACGGACACGAGGTATGCCTTCCGGAGACTGATTCTCCTAATGCGGTCAGCTTCGGAGCGTCCGGGATTCAGGTCGCGGTCAACACCGGCGGCCAGGACCAGAACCTTTGTCAGGCGACAGCGCTGATCGCTCCTATTCCGTACGAGTTCAGATTCACACCGGCCGCATTGAAGGATAATCGCACCTCGATAGTGGTCGAGATTTCCGGCGCAGATAAGCCGCTCGACAATTCGTCGATTTCAGTGCGCGCGGACACTGGCGAAACCTTCCAACCAGCTTACTTCGATCAGTGTGATGGCGTCGGATGCAAGACGCGGGCGCGGTTCGATCTGCCGTGCTCGATTGTCGACGGAGGCGAGGTGGTCATGGCGGGCCTGAAGAAAAACGGCGTGACGGCGGAAGTTCCGCCGGTGCGCATCACATGG
>CAWBJR010000018.1:0-158968 GCA_963789085.1 uncultured delta proteobacterium
TGGCGTGCGTCGCGCGGTCGCGGCCGACTACAAAATCGCTCCGGCCGCGGGGCGCTCGAAAGCCACTCGAATAACCATCGCGCTCGGCGACTATGATCATTCGCGCGCGCTGACGATCGATCCGGTGCTGCTTTTCTCAACCCTCTTCGGCGGCACCACGACGGAGATAAACGGTACGGCAATCGATTCCTCCGGCAATGTCTATGTGACCGGGTTCGCCTTCGATTGCAGCGGTTGCGTGGAGTTTCCAGCCACCGGCACCAGTCAGGCCTACGCGGGCGACAGTGACGCATTCATTGCCGAGATCAGTTCCAGCGGCGCGATGATGTACGCGACGCTCATCGGGGGCAGCAACTTCGACGACGGCAAAGCTGTCGCCGTGGACGGCGGCGGCAATGCCTACATGACCGGCGTGACATTCTCGACTGATTTCCCAAGGACAGTCGGTCCGACCAGCGCACCGGGAAACGGCGACGGTTTCGTCGCCAAATTCGGAACCACCGGAGCGGTAACATGGGCGACTTATCTCGGCGGCAGCGAATTCGATGAGACATTTTCGATCGCCCTTCCACAAGGCTGCGCGACCAACTGCAATGCCTACGTCGCGGGAGATACGGGGTCATCGGATTTTCCGGGCGCCAGCGGATTCACCGGTTCGGACGACGCGTTCGTAACCGAAATGACCGCAGACGGTAGCGGCGAGGTATACACGACGCTCATTGCCGGAATGGAAGGTCCGACCGGAGCCGGTAGCGCCGTAACGTTCGCTACCGGCGTCACGGTTGACAGCGGCGGCGTGGCCTTCGTAGCGGGAGGCACCGATGCGACAGATTTCCCCACCACCGAAGGACGGTCGCTAACCGGGGCGACCGACGCATTCGCGGCGAAGCTCAATTCCAGCGGCGGCGTCTCGTATGCGCGGCTTTTGGGCGGCAGCGATTTCGATCAGGCGGAAGGCATCGCGATCCAACCCAACTGCTCCGAGCCCTGTAATGCTTACATCGAGGGCATTACCTTTTCATCCGACTTTCCAACCAACGGCGGGCTCGGGACGAGCTTGACGAGCGTCGCAGCGGAATTCATTACGGAGCTATCGGGCGATGGCAGCAGCACTGTGTATTCGACCCTGCTTGGGACAAGCGACTCTCCGCTATTCGGCGCGCTTAATGGAATTGCCGTCGACACCGCCGGCGATGTGTATGTAATCGGCAGCACGACATCCGCATCCTTCGCACTCCACAATCCAGTGGGCGGTTTCCCCGGCCTCAACGGAGCAGTCTTCCAATTCGAGGAAGGGTCCCCCGGGCCAACTCCGACCCCAGCACCGAATGAAATTACCTGGCCCTCGACGAATGGATCGGCACTGACCATCCAGGAAGGCAACAGCACTAACCAGGTCGTGATCGGGACTACCACGGGACTCTTCGTCAGCAGCGATGGGACGACTTTCAGCCGGGCAACCGCCAGCGGATTACCCTCCGGCGCGGTCCCCGCAGCGGATTACGAAACCAGTCTGACCCCGAATGTGATTTTCGCGGGAACTACCAGCGGGCTCTATGTTTCGACCAATATGGGCGCCAGCTTCTCTTTGACCGGATTAACCAAACCAGTCGAGTTTGTCGTCGATATCGCCGGTAGCTCGCTGAGCGACACCGACATACTCGCCGGTACAATCGGCAAGGGCGCATGGTCGAGCACCAACGGCGGATCGACTTTCACCCAAGTCACCACTCTGCCGGAAACCGCGACGATTTTTTCGCTGACCTCCAATGGCCGCGACGACTCGCCCGGCCAGGTGTTCGCTGGAACCAGCCGCGGCGTCTATACCAGCGCCAATGTAATGGCGAGTTTCCCGGGGACCTGGTCTGCAACCAATCTCACCATGTCGGCGGTTGGGTCGATGACTGGCGATCGCAACTCAACGCCGGCGGTCGACTACGCGGGAACCTTCTTCCAGGGCCTCTATGAGAGCACCGATAATTTCAACACCTTCGTTCGCGCCAACATTCCGCAGTTCAGCTACTCGGCTTTGGAACTCGATCGCGATAACAGCACCACGCCCTCGACAGTATTCGCCGGCGTGAATGCTTTGGACCAGGCTTACGTTTATCAGAACCCCTCCGGCTATGGCGGCGCATTTTTCGTGACCAATTTTGCCAACCACCCGGGCAGCGTGAAGGGCATGAAGAGTCCTTACGTGGGAGAGCTGCTCCAGTTCCATCCGGTAATCGCGGAACTCAATCCGAGCGCCACCACGGTGACTTTCTCCAGTTATCTAGGGGGAACCAGATACGATAGCCCAGGTGGAGTTGCGGTAGATCCGACGGGTACCAATATCTACCTCGCGGGCACCACCTTCTCATCCGACTTCCCGACCCAAGGATCTCAGCTGACGTCCTATGACGGCTTCGCCAATGGCTTTATCGCGAAGATCGGGCCTCCGGTCGGATCGACCCCGACCAACACTGCGACGGCGACTCCGACCGTGACAGCGACTCCGACCCCGGTACCGTCGCCGGGCAAGATCCTAGTGGCGCCGACTCGGTTGACGCTCCGGCCCGTGGGTATCGGCGTCGTGGGCGCGTCTTCGAGCGCGAAAGTGACCATCAAGAATGTCGCGAAGAGCGGGGAACTGACCGGAAATATCTCAATTATTAACAATCAGCCCGGTGCCGCGTTCACTCTGAGCGCGACTGGACCATTCGCTATCCCGGCTCGCGGCGCGCCGGTGGTTGAGACCGTCACCTTCGTCCCGGACAAAACCTCCGATGCCGCGATGATCACCATCACCAGCAACGATCCGACCAAGGGCCCGATTAACATTAACGTGACCGGAACCGGTGAGGCGGGCAAACTTTCGGCGCCGAAAACCTTAACGATCACGAGTACGGGTGTTGGTGTACAAGGGCAGGCGAACCTGATCCTGAAAAATATTGGCAAGGGCCTCCTGACGGGCAGCGTCTCGGCCGCATCTGCACCATTCGGAGGCGGGGGGAGTGGCGGCAACATCCAACCAGGCAAGCCCAATCAGCCCATCGTGATAACCTTCACGCCGACCTCGACCGCTCCGGCCACCTCGAGCATAACGGTCACGGTCGATTCACCCAGTACGCCATCTATGGCGACTGTGACGCTGAAGGGAATTGTGAAAGCGAAGAAGTAAGAATCGCGATTGCGATGCTGGAAGGGCGCTCACTGATGGGCGCCCTTCCCTTTTAGGCGCGGGCGCGGATGCGCAGGTCGCGCGCTTGCGATAGAAACGGCTCCGGCAGCGCCACTTCGTGCCCGTCGCTCCATACGCTCTCGAGGCGATAAAAATCGCGCGCCGGCTCATAGAAGACGTGGATCACGACGTCATCGTAATCGAGCACAACCCAATGGGCATGGGGCAGGCCTTCGACCGAGAGCGCATGCTCTCCGTCGCGATGCATCCGCTCCTCGATGCCGCGCGCGATCGATTGCACCTGGACATCGGAGCGTCCGGTCGCGATCACGAAGTAGTCGGCGATCGAATTGAGATGCTCGACTTCGAGCACCGTCAGATCGTAGGCCTTCTTCTCCAGCGCCGCCTCTGCGACGGCGAGTGCTTTGTCCAAAGCATTCACGCTATGCATCTCGATCGAAAGGTGATTTCGCGGAGTTAATCGGCGCAAAGAAAATTCCGGGAGCGATCGGCATCAATACAGCGCGTGGCGGCGAAGATAGTCGACCACATCGCCGGGAAGCAGATAATTAATCGATTCGTTGTTCTGGATTTTATTGCGGATCTGCGTCGCAGAAATGGGAAAGAACGTGGTTTGTACGAATGAAAGCGTCTGTCCGCCCGGATTCACGTAATGATCTTGTTCCCTAATGTAACCAAAGCGATCCAGAGCGGCAAGCGAAACGCGCGGCGCCTTCTCCCCCTCGCGCAGCCGCGTATGCACTACGATGCTGGCTAGCTTCACCAGCTCGTCGCAATCCTTCCAGGTCTCCAGCTCCAGGAACTGATCCGATCCCATCAGGATGAAGATTTCCGCCTGCTGCCGCAGCGTCGCCGCGAAATGCTTCGCGGTATCGATGGTGTAAGAGCGCCCGGCGCGGCGCACCTCGACATCCGAGGCCATGAAGTAGCGGTTGCCCTTCATCGCGAGGCGCACCATCTGCAGGCGATGCTCGGCGGGCGCCAGTTCGCCTTCGGATTTGTGCGGCGGTGACGACGCGGGCACGAAGTACACCAGATCGAGCTTCAGCATCTCGCGCACTTCCTCGGCTGCGCGCAGATGTCCGAAGTGGATCGGATTGAAGCTGCCGCCGAAGATTCCTACCCGCATCTAACTCCTGATCTGGCCCGCGCCGCGAACGACGTACTTGTAGGTTGTGAGCTCACGCAAACCCATTGGACCGCGCGCATGGAGCCGGTTGGTGGAAATTCCCGTCTCCGCACCGAAGCCGAATTCAAAACCGTCGGTAAAGCGGGTGGAGGCGTTGACGTAGACCGTAGCCGAATCGACTTCGCGTTCAAAGCGCGCGGCAGCATTCTGATCCTGCGTTACGATCGCATCGGCGAGACTCGAGCCGTGACGAGCAATGAAATCGATCGCCTCGTCGATCGAATCGACCACCTTCACCGAGAGAATCAGATCGAGGTACTCAGCATCCCAGTCCACATCGGTGGCGTGCTTGATGTTTGGGACGATGGAGCAGGTCACTTCATCGCCACGCAGCTCGACGCCCGCGGCGATGAGTCGCTTCGCCATTGGTGGGAGGAAGTTCGCCGCGACCTCGCGATGGACGAGCAATTTCTCCATCGCGTTGCACACCGAAGGGCGGCTCACCTTCGCATTGAAGCAAATCTCCTGGGCCATCTTCAGATCGGCCGCGCGATCGACATAGGTGTGACACTTGCCCTCGAAATGCGGCATCAGCGGAACTGCCGAGCCCGCGAGCGCCTCCTTCAGAGTGCCGCCGCCGCGCGGAATGATCAGGTCGAGGGCCTCCGGATGCCGCTTAAGAATCTGGATCGCGTCCCGATCGGGTGTATCGATGAATTGGACCGCCGCGGGATCGACGCCGGCATCCTCGAGCGATCGCGCGAGCATCTTCGCCAGCATGGTGTTGGCCGCGAGCGCTTCTTTGCCTCCACGCAGCACCACCGCGTTGCCACTCTTGAAGGTCAGCACGCCGGCATCGATCGTCACGTTGGGCCGCGATTCATAAATCATCGCGATGACGCCGAGCGGCACGCGCACTTTCTGAATTTGCAGACCGTTAGGACGACTCCAGCTCTCGATAACTTCGCCGACCGGATCGGGAAGCGCCGCAACTTCCACGACGCTGCGGGCCATCGCGGCGATGCGCGTGTCATTGAGGGTAAGGCGCTCGAGAAATGCGCCTTCGCGTCCAAAGTTCTTCGCGACTTCGAGGTCTTTGCGATTAGCGTCGAGGATGGCGCTGGCGTCGGCTCTAAGAGCGTTCGCCAACGACATCAGCGCGGCGTTCTTGCGCTCGGTCGAGCATAGCGCGAGCGACCGCGATGCCTCGCGAGCGCTTTTGAGTTGCGCAAGAATTTGTCGTTCGAGATCCATCTACAATTTCGCGCAATTCGAGTCAGCCAATCTCTTCGAGCAATACGAAATTATCGCGATGAATGATTTCATCGGCAACCTTATATCCGAGCAAAGTGGAAATCTCGGTGGTCCGCCGGCCTTTGAGCTTCGCAACATCGGGCGCAGCGTAATTCACCAGCCCGCGCCCGAACTCGACACCGTCAGGATCGATCAGGCTTACGCAATCGCCGCCGGCAAATTCTCCGCGCACCTCGCGAATTCCCGACGGCAGCAGCGACCGTCCTTTTTTGCGCAGCGCCTCCGCCGCGCCCTTGTCGACGCCGAGCGCTCCTGAGGGCTTCAGCGCGAAGGCGATCCAGTGCTTGCGGCTCTTAAGCCGCGTGCCTGCGGGCGTGATCAGCGTGCCGATTTCGCACGACGGATCGAGCGCTCTTGGGATGGCGCCGGGCTCCCGTCCGGGCGCGATGATCACCGCGATACCCGCGCGCGCCGCCTGTTGCGCGGCCTTCAGCTTTGCGGCCATTCCGCCGGTCCCGAGCGGGCCGACGCTTTCCGCGACGAGTCCCTTCATTTCCGCCTCGGGATTGGTAATGAGCGGAATCAGATGCGCATCGAGACGCTTGCGCGGATCGCCCGTCAGCACGCCCGCAACGTCGCTCAGGATGATGAGCAACTGCGCCTGCACCATCGAAGCCACCAGCGACGAGAGCATGTCGTTGTCGCCGAAGCGGATCTCCTCGACCGCAACGGTGTCGTTTTCGTTGATGATCGGAATGACGCCCGAGGCGAGCAGCGTGGTCATCGTCTGCATCGCGTTCTGACGCCGCTTGCGATCGGAAACATCTTCATGAGTCAGGAGAATCTGCGCGACGATGCGATCACGTTCGGAAAACGCGGCGGCCCATGAGCGCATCAGCTCGATTTGTCCGGTCGCGGCGGCCGCTTGACGTGCAGCAACCGTCGCGCCCGAAAGCCTCGCGAGGCGCGCGCGGCCCGCAGCGATCGCACCCGAGGTCACCAGGATGATCTCGCGCCCACCGCGCGCCGCTTCATCGACCTCCGCGGCGAGCCGCGTAATTATGCCCGCCTCGAGCCCGGAAGCGTCTGATAAAACCGCGCTCCCGACCTTAACGACGACGCGCCGCACGCCCTTCAGGATCGCCTGTTTGTAATCTAGCTGCGACAGTTTTTTAACTTTCCTCGCACTATGCTGCGCTCCGCGCTCGGAGCGGCTGCGCCGCGGCTTCGCCCGCCTCGCGTCTCACTTTACCGGAAACGATTGTTTTTCCACTTCTTGCGGCTTTCGCGTTTCGATATTGCGAAGCTGCGCTGAGATTGCGGCGACCAGCGGATCGAGTCCGGCGAGCTTCTCAGCGGAGATTTGGATCACGTCCAGATGCGTCGCAGCTTTTGTTTCACGCACGATCTTCTTCGCGTCGTCCTTGGAAATGAGATCCATTTTATTGAGCGCGATGAGCGACGGGCGCGTGGGAAGTTCCGCATCGAATGCCTCGAGCTCGCCGCGAACGACCCGGAAATCGTCTGCCGGCGTGCCGCTCGCATCGAGCACGTATACGAGCACGCTGGTGCGGCTGACGTGACGCAGAAATCGGATACCGAGGCCCTGGCCGAGATGCGCGCCCTCGATCAGCCCGGGAATGTCGGCGATCGAAAACGCTTCCTCATCGGAAATGATCACGCGGCCAAGATTCGGCGTGATGGTGGTGAACGGATACGACGCGACCTTGGGACGGGCGGCGGTGAGCGCGCGCAGCAGCGTGGATTTTCCCGCGTTTGGCAGACCGACGAGGCCAACCTCCGCGACGAGACGCAGCTCGAGCCGCACCCATCGTTGCTCGCCCGCCGTACCCGGCGTGGCGATGCGCGGCGATCGTCGCGTCGAGGTCGCGAAGTGGATATTGCCTTTGCCGCCCTCCCCGCCCTGCGCGATTACCTTGCGCTCATTCGGCATCACCATGTCAGCGAGGACGTCGCCGCTCTCATCGTCGATGACGACAGTCCCGGGCGGCACGCGCACGATGAGATCGCTCGCGGCCTTGCCATATTGTTGCTTGCCGCGTCCAGACTCCCCGTCGCGCGCGATGAGGCGCGGCTGGTATTTGAAATCGAGGAGCGTGGACATCCCCTCGTTCACTTCGAAGATCACGCTGCCGCCGCGGCCGCCGTCGCCGCCCGCGGGCCCTCCCAGCGGGCGATATTTCTCGCGCAGGAACGCGATGGCGCCATTGCCGCCCTTGCCTGCGTGCACGAATACACGTGCCTCGTCGATGAACCGCATAGTCGAGGCTCTATCTTATGGCATTGTTCGCGCGCAGCAATCAGGCCGACTAAGGCCTCTCATGCTAAGATATCGGGTGAGAGGTGGATGACGGAAATTCGCAGCGCGCGGAGATGAGTGAAGTGCAAAAACAAACCCACTGCGAGCATCGCGAGCAGTGGTCCCGAGGCTTGGCGAGGGACCTCGAACACGATTACCCGATATTCGTAACTGCAAAAACAAACCCACTTCGCGGAGTTCGTAGACGGTAAAAGCAAACCCATTACGACTCCGCGATCGATCGAAAAAATGCAAAAACAAACCCATTACGCCGTACGGCGACCTGATCGAAAAGTACAAAAACAAAGCCATTTGGAGATCAGGAGAATAGATGGCGTAAGTGCCTGATATTGCTAGGCTTTTCGGCGAAAATTGAACGATCGTTCAGGGCAAAAAAAGGCCGACCGACGCTCGCCGATCGGCCTTCGTTGATTTCGCTATGCGCAGGCCTCCGCCAGAACCCGCACCGTATCGATGGAGCCCGTCCCGATGAGCATCGTCTTGATCGGCGACGCCTTCCACGCCTTCAGCCGCTCGATGATGCGCTCCTTCGGTCCGACCAGCGCGACCTCATCGACCAGCTTGTCGGGAATCGCGGCCATCGCCTCGTTCTTTTTGCCGCCGAGGTAAAGGTCCTGGATCTCCTTGGCCTCGGCCGGATACCCAAGGCGGGTCGCATAATCGTTATAGAAGTTCTTGCTGCGCGCACCCATTCCGCCGATGTAGAGCGCCATGTTCGCCTTCACCGGCATCCGGCATTTCTCGACGTTGGGTCCCATCACGCAGGTGACGAACGGCGCGACCTCGAACTGGTCGGGAGTCTTGTGGCCCTTCGCGAGGCCCGCCTTAACCGCATCGCCGATGACGTTGTACTTCTCTGGGCTCATCCAAATCGGCAGCACGCCGTCTGTGATTTCCGCCGCGAGCTCGAGGCCCTTGGGGCTGATCGACGCGCTGTAGATCGGCATGTCTTTGCGCCCATGCAGGATACTCTTGAGCGGCTTGCCCAGCCCGGTCGAGCCCGGGCCGGTGTAGGGAACATCGAACTCCTTGCCGTGCAGCTCGACGGGTTTTTCGCGCGCGATGATCATCTTCACGATCTCGACGTACTCGCGGGTGCGCTGGAGCGGCTTGCCGTACGGCATCCCGTGCCATCCTTCGGCCACTTGCGGACCCGAGGGTCCGATGCCGAGGATGAAGCGCCCTCCCGAGAGCGCATCGAGCGTCATCGCGGTCATCGCCGTCATCGCAGGGGAGCGACCGGGCATCTGCATGATGCCGGCGCCGAGGCGAATTTTCTTCGTGAGCGCGCCGATCCACGCCAGCGGCGTGATGACATCGGAGCCGTATGCCTCGCCGGTCCAGACCGAATCGAAGCCGGACTTTTCCGCTTCGAGGATCAGCTCCATCGGCAATCCCATCTGGGCGCCGGAATATCCGGTAATCAATCCTAGTTTCATGTCATCAGCTCCTGTTGTTCTGAAATGAAAAGCCCCACGGAGAAATCCGCGGGGCTTCATACTTCGAAATGATGCGCTCGTTTACGCGCTCGCCCCTTCGGTCTCCGCGCTCGGTTCGATCCTCACGCGCCGCTTCACGTTGCGGAACGTTTCGTACTTAACCACGCCATCGACGCGGGCGTAAAGCGTATAGTCGCGGCCCATTCCGACGTTGCGGCCCGGATGCACCTTGGTGCCGCATTGGCGAACCAGGATGTTTCCGGCCTTGACGGTTTGGCCAGCATAAATTTTAACGCCGCGATGTTGTCCCGGACTGTCGCGGCCGTTGCGCGTTGAGCCTTGTCCTTTCTTATGCGCCATCTTTAAAAATCTCCTCGACTCCGCTGATCGCTCCGCCGACGCTTTATTGCGATTCGGCCCTCAGACAGCCCGAATCGGCTTCGCTGGCCCTGCGGCGCTACGCGCCCCGTTCCGGCCTCTGCCGATCAGTCGTGGTGCCGCGCAAAGCTAGCGGGCTAGGCTCCCGCCGAAATCTCTTCGATTTTCAACACCGTCAATTCCTGACGATGACCACGTTTGCGGCGATAGTTCTTGCGCCGCTTCTTCTTGAATACGATGACCTTGGTACCGCGGGGCTGCTGCACGATTTTCGCGCTCACCGCAGCTCCGGCCACCAACGGCCGCCCGACGACGGGGCTGTCGCCGCCGATCGCCAGAACATCGGTAAGCGAAATTTGGGAGCCGACATCGCCGACGATGCGCTCGACGGTGATTTGGTCGCCGGTAGCGACGCGGTACTGTTTTCCGCCAGTCTTTATGATTGCAAACATGATAGGACGAACCAATCTAATTATCGGTCCGTGATGCTCGTGTCAACGTAGCCGAGCGGACGGTCGTGTCTCTAGTTTGACCGAGACCGCTACCTAGCGGACTATCAGTCCCACCGCCATGTTCAGCACTCCTCGTACGAACAGAAAGCCGGGTTTGGGCAAATCGACCGGCGGCGCGGAGATCGATTGTTGACCGTTTCCTTCCTTGTGCGCGCGCATATAAGAGAGCGCGTCACGCGCCACCAGGCACTTCGTGAAGTCATTCAAGGTGGACAGAACGACGCCCTTGCGCGCGTCCAGAATCAGCGTCGCCGGTGTGGGTTGACCGGGCTTTTCATGGCCGATGAGGCCGAAGTTGCGTGCCACTTCGAGCCTGGAATCCGACAGCACCGCGAACGGAAGGTTCAGTTGCCGACGCATCCGACGTGAGCGGCGCGGGCTCTCCGGCGATACCGCCACCACTTCCAGTCCGTCCTGTTTGAATTCGCGATAGCGCTCTCCATAATCGGATAACTGGCGCAGGCAGAACGGACAGAATGCACCCCGTGCATACACGAGCACCGCGGGTCCCGCGGCGATGAACTCCGAAAGGCTGTGCATGACTCCGTCGGTATCGGGAAGTACGAATTCCGGTATCGCCGGGGCGTGAGAATCGACCCTACTTTCGGTAGCCATTTGCGTCACACTCCTTGTGACCTGGTCCCCAAGTGCCAAGGAAGAAGCCAATGTTGTTCGATCGATGTGCGAGCCATTGGATGAGCTGGATTGGCGGGGCGGTTCCGGAATCGCGCAGGCTTGCCCAATTGGTTGCGCAATCGGCATCGCAGGCGAGGTGATGGCATGACTCTCGATACCCGGGACATAGCAGTCGCGGCATTCCGGCAGCAGCGCTTCGTAGTTCTCGAACAGGACGGCATTCTCCCGAAGCCTCAGCTCCTTGACCAGCGGCTCGATGCGATACCATACGGCGATCGCGTATCCGCCAATTGTCGGCAGGATGTCGTCCTTGCGAATCAGGCCATGGCGGACCAGATTACCGACGCGATCGTAGTAGCCGCCGACGCGATGGACCGCGCGCTCCGGATGCTCACCGCGACCCAGCTTGCAGAATTCGTCCCAGTCCGAGCTGGCGAGCTTGTGCAGGAGAAAGAGCTGATCGTGTTGAAATTCGGGACTCTGCCAGATCTCGAAAAGATGCGCAGTGACGGAAAAGTAGCGTTCGCGCGCGGCTTGCCGGAGCTGCATGACCACGACGATCGCGCTGGCGGCGACCGCAATGGTCGAAACCGTGGTCGCGATCTCTGCGGCGAGTTGCCAATCGAAAGAGGCCATTTGTTCGATAACTATCTACGTGTTCTGTGAAAGGCAATGTTCTATGCCTGGTCTTTGGAGGAGGGAAAATGCCGGCGCGAACTAAGTCGAAATTGGGCATTTCCAACAAGGCTCCGCAACGCAGCTTCGCACTGCATTGGGGCTCGGGCGTCATCGAGGAGGAAGCGATCGCCGTCGACCAGTATCATCGGACTTCCATCCAGCTTCTGAAGTTCACCGAAGGTCCGATCGCCGGACAGCGCGAGATTCGCTTCTGCTATTACGATCCGCGCGGACGCTTTCAACGCTCGCCGCTGGTGGTAGATGAGGACATCATCGCGGAGCTGGCGAAATCATTGAAGACCACGCCACGCCTGCGTGCGATGCTGAAGAAGCTCATCGTATAGTCGAAAGATTCTTGCACCGCCGCGACGGATCGGCATCTCCTCGCGCGACTAACGGATGTGAACCGATTGCGATTGCCGAGGCATCGCGCATTGGCGGGCCTCAGGAACGGTTCGAAGCGCATATGACGAAAGCCGAGCGCAAGCTGGCCGCGCCGGATTATACGGTGGGCAACGACGAAACTTCGCTGCTGGAACGTCTGCGACGTGGCGAGGCGGCGGCTGCGCGGGAATTTTTCGAACTCTACGCGGCACGCATCCATCGCTTCATCCTGCATGCGTTGGGACCCGCCAATCAGGCTGACGCGGAAGACCTCTTGCAGGAAACTTTCATGGCGATGGCCGAGGCGCTGCCGTTTTTTCGCGGCCAGAGTTCGCTGTTCACTTTCGCTTGTGCGATTGCGCATCGGAAAACCGCATCGTTCATTCGCACTCGCGCGCGGCGCGGTGAATTGATGAGGGATCACACGCTGGAGGCAGTTCGATCGATCATCGATCCGCCATCGGACCCGGATTTAAAAAATGCGCTGGCGGCGCTATCGCCGGATCATCGCGAGGTGCTGATTTTGAAATACGTCGAAGAGCTGGCGGTAGGAGAAATCGCGGCGGTGCTGACACTCAGCGAGCACGCCGTCGAATCGCGGCTGGCGCGTGCACGCAAAGCGCTCATCAAAGCTCTCGAGTAATCGGAGATAAATGCGAGATGAATCCAATGACCTCAAGAAATAGCGAGGCCGAAGTCGCACAACGACTCCAGGGACTGACGCGCGAGCGGATGCGACCGCCGCGCGACCTCGCATCGCGATTTGCCGCGCGCCTTGGCGAGGTCGCATCGCGTCCCGACGCGGTCCCGATCCGTCTGTGCGGCGAAAGGCTGGAGGCGCGGGCGGGCGGCACTCTGCTCGCTGCCGCGGTGAAAAATGGCGTCCGTGTCATGCATGCGTGCGGCGCGCAAACGCTATGCGCGACCTGCCGCGTCAAGGTGACCGAGGGCGCGGAGAATCTCTCGCCGATGAGCACCAAGGAAAAACTCTCGCTGCGTTATCATTTGTCGATGAGCCCTCGCGTGCGGCTTGCGTGTCAGGCGCGCGTGCTCGGTCCGGTTGAGGCCGACGCGGTATTTCCATTATGCGGCACGCTGCCGGGAGAAGCCTGAGATGGCGTGGCCGCTTAGACTTCGCGCGACCAGCTTCGTTGTCACCTTCGGCGTGGTGATGATGGAATCGGCGATGGCACTGCTCCCGATCGGAATCGCGCTCTGTTGGATCGCGAAAATGGAAGCGGCGCGCGCGCTGCGCGATCTCGCGATGGTTGCGTGCGTCGTCGCCCTCGCAATCGCGATTCATGGCGACCTCGGACGGCAGGGCTATCGCAAATGGTGGAGGTTACGCGCATGACCCAACCGCGATGGATCAAAATCGTACTGTGGATTCTGGCGCGACCTCGCTGATCAACGGCATTGCGATGTTTTTCGCGCCGTCGGTATGGTTCTTCCGCATGGTGCCCGGCGTTCCTGAAACCGGGCCCTTCAATGCGCGCCTGGTCGCCGACAGCGGAACATTTTTCATCGCGGTAGGAGTCGGATTGCTGATCGCCGGCTTCGATCCGCGCGCGCCACGTAGCGGTGGTTATCGTCGCCGCGATCGCAAACCTGTTTCATTCGATCCTGCACATCTATTCGCATGAGGCCGGATTGCTGTCGCTCGCGCATCTCGGCACCGAAATTCATCGGCATTTACATCCCGACGCTGTTCCTGATTGCACTCGCGCTAATGCTGGTGCGAAGCCGGCCCGCAGCGCGCGACATCGAGAGCCTCGGCGCGCGCACGCCTAGGAGGAGATCGTCATGCGCATTCGTCCGCTCGAACGAAACGAGGCTAGCTTCTCCGCGAAGCTGCTTTTCTCCGCCATCAAGCGGCAAGTCGGCAAGGTGCTGACGCCGATCAAGGTGCAGGCGCATCGCCCCGGCATCATGTGGGGCTTCGCCGCGATGACGATGGCGCTGGAGTTTTCCAAAGGCGCCGAGAAAATCGTCAAGCGGCTGGTCACGCTTCGCACCGCGCAAATCGTCGGATGCCCCTTTTGAATTGATATCAACTCTGCCGTTGGCAGAGACGAAGGAATCAGCTTCGAGAAGATCGCCGCGCTCGAGGATTTCGAGCATAGCGCGTTGTTCAGCGACGCCGAGAAGGCCGCGCTGCGGTTCGCCGAGTCAATGTGCGAGCGCAGCGTCAACGTGCCCGACGCTGTCTTCGAGGAACTGCGCCGTCACTTCGACGAGAAGGCGATCGTCGAGTTGACCGCGATGATTGCGCTGGAGAACATGCGCGCGCGTTTCAATCGCGCACTCCAGATTCCCAGCGACGATTTGTGCGCGCTGCCAACGGACCATCCGGCGATGCGCGCGGCCGCGGCTGACTGATTTCGATTCTCCAGTACAGTAAGCCTTTTACCCTCTTCACGATTGCCTGATAGGATGGCGCATCCGCGGAATCGGGCGTGTCCGTCGATCCGCGATCAGCTATCGATTGTGAAAGATAAATTGTCGAAGGCGTGGTGCGCTACGCGCGGATGGGGGAAGTTCCACGGCGCGAGCCAAAATTCCCGACCGGCTCGCATCGGCTTCGCAAGCATCGCGATGGCATTGGTGGCGATGCTGGGCATCGTCGGATGTCATGGCGGCGAGGTCGGTCCCGGCATGGGAGGCCACGGACCGGTGCCGGTGCTGGTGGCCAAGGCGATTCGGAAAACCGTCGCACAGCGAATGCATGCGATCGGCCGCGTTGAGGCTTATTCGACGGTCGAGATTAAATCGCAGATCAACGGACAAGTGATGAAGGTCCACTTCAAGGAAGGACAGGACGTGGCGAAGGGCGACTTGCTCTTCACTATCGATCCGCGTCCGTTCGAGGCGGCGCTCAATCAATCGCTCGCCGACCTCAACCGCGACAAGGCGCAGAAGGTGCAGCTGTCCAACGACTTCAGTCGTTATCAGACTTTGCTGAAGGCGGGAGTTGGATCGCGCCAGCAATACGATGAGGCGAAGTCCAAGTACGAGGCCATCGATGCGACCGTCGCCGCCGACGAAGCCAGTGTTCAGACTGCAAGGCTCAATCTCGAATACACCAGCATCGTGTCGCCGATCGATGGACGTACCGGCAATCTGATCCTGCACGAGGGCAATCTGGTCAAAGCCAACGCCGACACCGCGATGGTGGTGATCAATCAGATCAAACCGGTCTATGTGGACTTTGCGGTGCCCGAGCAGCAGCTCGCGCAGATTCGAAGCTCTATTACGTCTCATCCGCTCGAACGTTGACGCGGTCGCGCCCGACGAGAAAAAGAGCACCGTGCGCGGCGTTCTGAGTTTCGTCGACAATACTGTCGATGCGACTACCGGAACCATCCAGCTCAAAGGCGTATTCGACAATCTCGATCAGAAATTGTGGCCGGGTCAGTTCGTCGATACCTATCTCACGCTCAACCAATTGCCCGATGCGGTGCTGGTGCCGAGCCAGGCGGTGCAAACCGGAGCGGAAGGCTCCTACGTTTTCATCGTCGATAAAAAAATGAAGGCCGCGATGCGCACGGTCGCGGTCGGCGACACCATCGATGGTGACACGGTGATTCAGAGCGGGCTGCGCGGCGGCGAAACCGTCGTCACCGACGGACAATTGCGCCTGATGCCCGGCGGCACGGTCATGATCAAGAGCGACCACGCGACGCCAAGAGCCGCATCATGAATATCGCCGAAACTTTCATTCGCCGCCCGGTCATGACGACGCTGATCTCGCTGGCGATCGTCATGTTCGGCCTGATGGCGTATCGATATCTTCCGGTCAACGATCTGCCCAACGTCGATTTTCCGACCATCGTCGTCAATGCCGGCTTGCCCGGCGCGAGCCCCGAGACGATGGCATCTTCCGTCGCGACGCCGCTGGAAAAGCAGTTCTCCACCATCGCGGGACTCAGCTCGATGAGCTCGCAGAACATCCAGGGCTCCAGCAGCATCACGTTGCAATTCGATTTGAGCCGCAACCTCGATGCTGCCGCGCAGGATGTGCAAGCCGCGATCGTCGCGACGCAAGCGCAATTGCCGCTCGGCATGCCGAGTCCGCCATCCTACAAAAAGGTCAATCCTGCCGATCAGCCGGTCTTGTATCTCTCGCTCGGCTCGACCCGAATGCCGATTTCGAAGGTCGACGAATATGCCGAGGACTATCTGGGTGAGCGGATTTCGATGGTCAGCGGGGTCGCGCAGGTACAGATCTATGGCGCGGCGAAATACGCGGTGCGCGTGCAGGTCGACCCCAAGGCGCTCGCCTCGCGCGGGATCGGCATCGATGAGGTCGCTCAGGCGGTCGAAGCCGGCAACGTCGATCTGCCGACCGGAATTCTTTACGGCGCGCATCAGCAGTTCACCGTGCAGGCGGAGGGTCAGCTCGTCAATGCAGCCGCATATCGCCCGCTCATCGTAACCTATCGCAACGGTTCGCCGGTGCGGCTTTCCGATGTCGGCCGCGTCATCGACAGCGTCGAGAATGACAAGACCGGGGGCTGGACCGATGGCGAGCCATCCGTGGTGCTCGCGATCCAGCGCCAGCCCGGCGTCAACACCGTCGAGGTGGTGGACAGCGTCAAGCGGCTGCTGCCGGCCTTCGAAGCGGAAATGCCCGCGGGACTGAAGATCGGGCAGCTCGGCGATCGCGCCACCACCATTCGTGCGTCGGTCGCGGACGTGCAGTTCACCCTGTTGCTGACGGTGTTCCTGGTCGTGATGGTGATCTTCATCTTCCTGCGCAATCTGTCGGCGACCGTGATCCCGAGCCTCGCGCTGCCGATGTCGATCCTCGGCACCTTCGCGGTGATGTGGGTGCTCAACTACACCCTCGACAATATGTCGCTGATGGCGATCACGCTGGCGGTCGGCTTCGTGGTCGATGACGCGATCGTGATGCTGGAAAATATCGTGCGCCACATGGAGATGGGCCAGGGCGTGCTGGAAGCCTCGTTGGAGGGCTCGCGCGAGATCGGCTTCACCATCATGTCGATGACCTTCTCGCTCGCGGCGGTCTTCATCCCGGTGCTGTTCATGGCGGGGCTGCTGGGGCGCCTGCTCCACGAATTCGCGATCACGATTGGGGCCGCAATTCTGGTCTCGGGCGTGGTGTCGTTGACGCTAACGCCGATGCTGTGCTCGCGCTTTCTCCGTCCGCCCAAGAGCGAGCGCCACGGCCATCTATACGCCGTGATCGAAAGATTCTTCGATGAGGTACTCGATCGCTATCAAAAGAGCCTCGCATGGGTCATGCGTCATCGCGGCGCCGCGATGATTCTGTCGGGCGTGATGCTGCTGGCGACGATCTGGATGTTCTACGCGATTCCGAAGGGCTTCATTCCCAGCGAAGACAATGACAACCTCATCATGTTCACGCTGGCGCAGCAGGGAATTTCGTATGAGTCGATGAAGGAGCATCAGCTAAAACTCGCCGCGCTGGTAAGTCATGAACCTGCGGTCGAGGATTTTTTCGCGAGTATCGGCCCCGGCGGCCCGGGCGGCTCGAGTAACAGCGGCATATTGTTCTGTCATCTCAAGCCGCGCTCGAAGCGTTCGATGAGCGTCGATCAGCTGATCGACAAATGGCGTCCGCTCGCCAACACAATTCCGGGGCTGAATGTGTTCCTGCAGAATCCGCCGCCGATCCGCCTCGGCGCGCAGTTCACGCGTAGCATGTATCAATTCACCATCCAGAGCCCGAACACCAGTGAGCTCTATCGCTACGCACCGATCCTCGAAGCGAAGATGCGCGAGCTGAAGGACCTGCGCGGCGTCAACAGCGACCTGCAAATCTCCAACCCTCAGGTCAATGTGGAAATCGATCGGGACAAGGCGCGTTCGCTCGGAGTCTCGGCGCAGGCGATCGAGGACGCGCTCTACGATGCTTACGGTTCGCGCCAGATTTCCACCATCTACGCGACCAACGACGAATACAAAGTCGAGATGGAGGTCGAGCCGCAATACCAGGACGATCCCTCGACCCTGTCCCTACTTTATGTACGATCTTCAAATGGTCCGCTGGTCCCGCTCAGCACCGTGGTCAGGTTCGTGCGCGGCGTCGGCCCGCTCGCGATCAATCATTCGGGACAGTTGCCCGCGGTGACAATTTCCTTCGACCTCGCGCCCGGAGTCTCGCTCGCCAAGGGCCTCGATGAGGTGCAGACCCTCGCGCGCGAGACCCTGCCCTCCTCCTTTACCACCAGCTATCAGGGCACCGCGCAGGCCTTCCAGGACTCGCTGAGCGGCCTCGGGATGCTGCTCGCGATGACGATTCTGATCATCTACCTGGTGCTCGGAATCCTCTACGAAAGTTTCATCCATCCGATCACGATTTTGTCGGGATTGCCGTCGGCCGGCTTCGGCGCACTGGTCACGCTGTGGCTGGTCGGCATGCAGCTCGACCTGTTCGCGTTCGTCGGCATCATCATGCTGGTCGGGTTGGTCAAGAAAAACGCGATTATGATGATCGACTTCGCGCTCAACGTCCAACGCACTGAGGGCAAGTCGCCCGCCGAAGCGATTTTCGAGGGCGCCATCATCCGCTTCCGCCCCATCATGATGACCACCATGGCGGCGCTGATGGGCGTTCTGCCGATCGCGCTGGGCGTCGGCGCGGGCTCGGAATCGCGTAGGCCATTGGGCGTCGCGGTGGTCGGCGGACTGGCCTTCTCGCAATTCCTGACCCTGTACATCACGCCGGTGGTCTATACCTACATGGAAGGCTTCCAGGGGTGGTTCCGCTCCTGGCGCCGGGCACATCATCTGGTGTTGCCGGGCGAGCTGGGCACAATAGAAGCCCCCCTCGAGGAGCAGCAGCGGCGACGAGCCGCCTCATAGCCGCAAAAACCGTCAATCCGGAGGGCTATCCTACCGCGACCGAGACAATACAAAAGGTAGCATAATGATGCATTAGGCTATTGCTCCGTCTGAACGCAACCGTCACACTCTCCTCTAATGCAGGAGTCTGCGCTGACTCGCTGGATCTCGCCCGGTATCACCAGGAAATTCGTGTTCCTGAATTTCCTGCTTTTCATTTTGGCCATCACCCTGACCGCATTCACGATGTTCGCTATCACCATCGTGTCGGGAGTGCGCGCATATGTGGCCGGGGAAGGACTCTACGCAAAGTACCAAAAAGATGCGGTCTTCTATTTACGCCGCTATGTGCAGACTGCCAACGAAGCCGACTATAAGAAATTCTCCGACGACATCGTGGTCCCGCTCGCGGACGGCAACGCTCGACGCGCCCTGGAAAAGGTGCGTCCCGACAGTGACAACGCGGCGCGATTTTTCCGTGCGGGACAAAATTCGGCCGAAGATGTTCCATCGCTGGTGAGGTTGTTCCTGCGCTTCCGGCATTTCGGCTTTGTCGAGGCGGCGATCCACATCTGGGGCCAGGCCGATGAGCTGACCGATCAACTGGCCGACCTCGGGCGCAAGTCCCACGCGAAAGTCGCCAGCGAGCGCATCACTTCGCGCGAACGCGCGGATTTGCTCGCGCGCGTCGATCAGCTCAACGAACGGCTGATCGTGCTGGAGAACAATTTTTCGGAGACGCTCAGCAATGGGTCGCGATGGATCTCGAGCACCATCTATAAGGCCCTGCTGGTCGCCGATCTCGTTCTGCTGCTCGCCGGTTTCGCTCTCTCGATGCTGCTCGGACGCTCCGTGGTCAAGGAGATCGATGAGATTTCCTCGGCGGTAGGCAGAATCGCGCAGGGCGACCTTTCGACGCGATGCGCGGTCGAAGGCAGCGACGAATTCGTCCGCCTCGCCGCGGGCGTGAACCAGATGGCATCGAGCATCGAGCACGCGCAGCGCGAGCTGAAGCATGCGCGCGACAATGCGCTGCAGGCCTCGCGGGTCAAATCGGAATTTCTCGCCAACATGAGTCATGAGATCCGCACGCCGCTCAATGTCGTGCTCGGCTATACCGACGTGCTCGCCGATGAGGTCGATGCGCAGGACAACGAGGACATGAAGGAGCACCTCGACGCGATCCGCCGCGCCGGACGCCGCCTCAACCGCACCATCCAGGGGATTCTCGACTTCTCGAAGATCGAGGCGCGCGCCTTCGAGCTGCGGCCGCAATCGGTCAAGCTCTCGACGATGCTCGAGCGCCATGTCGAAGATATCCGCATTCTCGCTGAGCAGAAGAACCTGCGCATCCGATGCGTCATCGAGGATCCCAAGGCGACCGTATTGTTCGATGAATATTGCATCTCCGGCGCGCTGACCAACCTGCTCCAGAACGCGATTAAGTTCACCGAGCAAGGCTCCGTGACGGCGAAGTTGTATCGCGGCGCCGATCGCAATCTGAAGATCTCGGTGACTGACACCGGTATCGGCATCGAGCCCGGCTACCTGACGCGCATCTTCGAGCCGTTCTCGCAGGAGGAATCGGGGTACACCCGCCGCTTCGAGGGCAATGGCCTCGGCCTCGCGCTGACGCGCAGCTATCTGCAACTGAACGGCGCCAACATTTCGGTACAAAGCCAAAAGGGCCAGGGATCCGTCTTTACCATCACTTTCTCGCCGGAGTCTGAACTGCGGCTGACGGCTCCCAACCCGACCGAAGCCAAGACCGCCAATGGCAATGGCGTCGCGCAGACGCCGGCGATCCGACGACCAACCATCCTCGTGGTGGAGGACGACCCGGACAACCAGGTCCTCATTCGCACCATTCTCAAGAAAAATTATGAAGTGAAGATGGCATCATCAGCCGACGAGGCGCGCAAGGAGCTCGGCAATGCCGGAGCTCACGTCGAACTGATTCTTATGGACTGGTCGCTCAAGGGCGACGAGGACGGCGTGACGCTCACGCGCAATCTGCGTCTCGATGAGCGATGGCGCAAAACTCCGGTGGTCGCGCTCACCGCACACGCTTCAGCCGAGGATCGCAAGCTCGCCAAGGCGACTGGCTTTGATGCTTTCCTCGGCAAGCCGGTCGATCGCGACGAGTTGTTCCGCACCCTCGATCTGCTGGTGCATTGAGGTCAGCCGTCACCGCCTACATTTTGTAGAATCGGATCGCATTGTCGGTCAGGATGTTGCGCTGCGACGATTCAGGCAGGCTGCCAATAGCCTTGCGCACCTCGCCTAACACGCCCGGATACTTGCAGTCGAAGTGCGGATAGTCGGAGCCCCATAGCACGTTGCGCTCGACGCCCAGCGCGACCATCGCACCGAGCGTGCTCTCATCGGGATCCATCGTCAGGTAGCACTGCTCGATAAAATATTCGCGCGGAGGCTTTTTTAGCCAGGGCACGTAGGTCCGCATCGTTTCGAAGTGGCTATCCATCCGATCGAGCCAGTACCCGAGCCATCCGATTCCCGATTCCAGGAAGGCAACTTTCAGGCGCGGGAATTTCGCCAGCACTCCGCCGCAGATGACATCCATGCACGCGGCCTGCTGCTCGAACGGATGGCATACCATGTGGAAGAAGAACGGATCGCGATAACGATCGGCGCCCATGGTCGGCATTCGCGTGCCGAAGCTTCCGTGCACCGCGACCGGGATGTCGAGTTCCTGCGCCTCGCGCCAGAACGGATCGTAGGCCGGGTCGTTGAGGCGGCGTCCATTGAAGGGGTTGGGCCGGACGAAGACCGCCTTGAAATCAAGCTCCTTTACGACGCGGCGCATCTCGCGAATCGATTCCTCGACGCTCTGGAGCGGCATGGGCGCGACGCCATACAGGCGCTTTGGCGAGGCCTTGCAGAAATCCGCGAGCCAGTTGCTGTAAGCGCGGCACGCTGCCGCCGCCAGCAGCGGATCGTCGATGTCGCCGTACAACAGCAGTAGCGAAGGATACATCACCGCAACGTCAATGCCTTCCTCGTCCATCACCCGCAAGCGCTGATGCGGATCGTAGCTGCCGGGCAGTACGTCATCCCATCTGAGTTTGCGCGCGCGTTCGAGGTCCTCGAGACCGCCGGGCACCATCGAGGCGGTGATCGGCAGCGAGGGGCGGCTGCGATTTTCGCCGCCGATCCAGAGTTCATCCATGCCGTCGCGATTGCGCCGAATCTGGATCATCTTCTCGCGAAATGCGGGCTCGGTGTACTCCTCCCAAACGCTGCGAGGTTCGACGATATGGCCGTCGGAATCGACTAGCTGCGACATCTGCGACATGGCGTCCTCCGCTGATGATCGGAGTGAACGTCGGCGGGCTGGAAAAAGTCAAGCTCACGCCATCGCGGCGAAATGATTACCTCCCAGGTAATCGACGCGCGCGAGGTCGAGCACTATCGTCTGGGTATGGACACGATCAGGAGTGGCGAGGCATTGGACATGCGCGATATTCCCGACGGCATCGATCCCGAGGCTCTCGGGATTTTGCGCGAGGCGGCTTTCATCTGGGATTGTGGTCTGGTCGCGTTTCGACGCGGCCGTTCCACGATTGATTACGCATTCCTGCGCGAGCAGAAACTCGTCGCGGGCGCCGCGATGAGCACACAGGAGCGCATCGGCCAGCTTCAGCGGATGCGGATTCTCATTCAGAGCATCGATTAGAACCGGCCTTGCGCCTCCAAATGCGTGTGTAAACTCCGTTATTTAGCCGACCATCGTCTTAACTGCCGAGCGTGAGGTTTAACCGTCGGCCGTTCGATGACAATCAGACATGATTATCTATCCATAAGTCATCGAAGTAATTCCTTCGGGATTCGTTTCAGCATAGAGTGGAGTTCTCAACATCGATTCGAACGATGGACGCGAAGGACGTGCGACGCGTTCGAAGCTCGTGACTCCCGTCTCATCATCTCCTTCGCGGAAGCGTTCGTGCGATCGAAAACTCCGCCGGAGGTTTAGATGAAACGGCCAACCGATAGCCCGGGAGCCCATCCTGCCAGCCCGATATCTCATGCCGTTCGCGAAGAGACTCTTCTCGCTTTGGTCGCCAACTCAATGGATGCCATCGTGACCGCCGACGGAGTTATCGACCACTGGAATCCCGCGGCCGAAAGGCTTTACGGCTATACCGCTGCGGAAGCGATCGGACAGCCGGCAACTCTCATCGTTCCTCCCGATAAATTTGATGAGATTGAAATGATGCAGGCAAAACTCGAGCGGGGTGAGCGGATCGAACAATTCATCACGCGGCGTTTAAGGAAAGATGGGACCCTGATCGACGTGGAAATCACCGTTTTTCCGGTCATGGGCGAAGGTGGAAAGCTGGCTGCAACCTCGGTCATCAGCCACGACCTGACGGCGCAACTAAGGCTTGCGAAGGAGGTCGAACAAACCGCCAGGCTCAAGGCCGACTTCCTCGCGACCATGTCGCATGAGATCCGCACCCCACTCAGTGCGATCATAGGGACCGCGGAATTGCAGATGCTCTCGGAGATGACGCCGGAACAATCGCGCCGAATGAATGCGATTAAATCCAGCGGGGAGCTTCTTCTGGCCATCGTCGACGACATCCTCGATTTCTCGAAGCTCTCGGCCGGCAAGCTGGCAGTTGAAAAGATCGATTTTAATTTGGCCGATCTGCTCGAGAGTGTCGTCGATACTTTCGGCGCCCTGGTTCGATCGAAGGGACTTGAGCTCGCGTTGTTCCTGGATCCCTCTATCCCCACCCGATTGCGCGGCGATTCAAAGCGAGTGCGGCAAGTTCTCAACAACCTTTTGTCCAACGCTATGAAGTTCACCGCGACCGGCGGAATCTGGCTGAGTATCGATAAAATCAAGGAGACCGATGACGAAGTGTCGGTCTGTTTCGAAGTGCGGGATCAGGGCATCGGCATCGCGCCCGAGGTTCAAAGTCAGCTGTTTCAACCCTTCGTTCAGGCCGATCAATCCACCAGCCGGCGCTTCGGGGGCACCGGCCTGGGCCTGGTGATTTCGGCGCAACTGGCCAAGCAGATGGAAGGTACGATCGAACTCGACAGCGAGCTTGGAAAGGGCTCAACCTTTCACTTCAAGCTGGGATTCGAGAAGGTTGAGCACATCGCAGAACGCACCAGGACCGACATTATGGGTGCGGAACTTAGGGGAATACACGCGTTAGTAGTCGGCGATGATGAGATTAGTCGCAAAGCTATAGCGCGCCAGTTGGCTTCGTGGGGAATGAAGACCCGGTCGATCGCGAGCGAGGAATCAGCATTGCGCGAACTCCGGTTTGCCCGCACCGAGAATCGGAGTTACTCAGCGGCCCTGCTTCACGAGGGACCAACCAACGAGGGCTTGAACCTGGCCAGATTGATCAAGACGGATTCGATGCTGAAAGACACCTTCGTGATCATGATGACTTCGGACCCCGGCATGACTCTCTCGACCGAGACTGTTGATCGTTGGCTTCCCAAACCATCGAGTCCTTCACGCCTGCTCGACGCCTTGGGAAAACTTCTTTCCAATCAGGCGCAGCACAACAGCGACCCCGTTCGCCCTGTTCAGGTCCGAAATCCGCCACCGGCGTGGCGCAAGGACCTCCGCGTTCTGGTGGTGGAAGACAACCTCACCAATCAAACTCTGATCAGGGAACAACTCAATGTCCTCGGTTACACTGTCGATATCGTCAGCGATGCGGGAAGCGCGCTGGAGGCCATCAATCGGTCACAATACGATGTCATTTTGATGGACTGCGAGTTGCCGGGTATGAATGGCTACCAGGCGACGGCAGAAATAAGACGGCGGGAGGGAAATCGGGCCTCGCTGAAAATAATCGCGCTCACGGCGCACGTTACTGATAATCAGAAGAAACGATGCCTCGATGCCGGCATGGATGGCTATCTTCGCAAGCCCGCTAGCTTGCAGACCCTTGCGGAAACGCTTGACGCCGGACATCGCGATGACGCACCGGCAGCCTACGAGACGCTCCCCGCGCGAGACGAAACCGCTGGCGACGAGCTCGATCCCGCAGCACTGGCCGCGATACGGGAATTATCCAAGGCGACTGGCCGCAATGTATATCGCGACCTGGTGGACACGTTTCTTTCCGATCTTCCGCCACGCATCAAGTTGCTGACCACGGCGCTCGGGTCGAGCAACATGGACGAACTGGCATCGGTGACGCATCCGCTCAAAAGTGCCTCTGCCATCGTCGGAGCGAAACGGTTTTCCAACATTTGCGCGACGGTCGAGAGTTACGCGCGCGATGGTAAAGTAGGTCAAGCCGCTTCCCTCACCAACGAGCTGCTGAAAGCGGCCCATTTACTCCCCAACGCGTTACGCGGATCGACAAACTATAAGTAGGGTCTTCGCGGCGCGCCGGAGAGAGCAGCATCCGAGGTCATTGCGCGAGCGTGATGGTCTTGCGATCATGCTGATGGGCCTCAGAATTCGCACCCTCTATTGGTGCGGCGCTTAAAACTTCAGCTTGCGGCCCGCCATCATATTGGAAAAGCGCATCCTCGTTGCCGAAGACGACCCCACCACTCGCGATGCGTGGTCTGAGCTCATCACGGCGTGGGGCTACAAAATCAAAACCGCGGAGAATGGCGAGGCTGCCCTCCTCGAGGCCGGCTCGTATGACCCCCATATCCTGCTGCTCGATCTCAACCTGCCGCGCAAAAACGGCCTCGAGGTTCTGCAGGAACTCAACGCGCGCGGGTTGCGCATCCCGACCATCGTGATTTCCGGCCAGGGCGGGATTCCCGACGTCGTCAAGACCATCAAGCTCGGCGCGTATGATTACCTGCGCAAGCCGGTCGACCCCGCGCATCTGAAGGTGATGCTCAACAACCTCGCCGCGCACATCACGGTCGCCGAGGAGAACGAGCGCTTGCGGCGGCGCCTGATGGAGGCCGGCAAGCTCGGCCCGATGATCGGGCAGTCGCGCGCGATGCAACAGGTGATGGTGCTCATCAAGCAGGTCGCACCTACCTCGGCCTCGGTGCTGATTCGCGGCGAAAGCGGCACCGGCAAGGAGGTCGTCGCGCGCACGATCCATGAGCTATCGGCACGAGCGCAGGGGCCGTACGTCGCGATCAACTGCGCCGCACTTCCCGAAAATCTGATGGAGAGCGAACTCTTCGGCCATGAGCGCGGCGCGTTCACCGGCGCCGATCGGCGTCGCGAAGGATGCTTCGAGCTGGCCAACGGCGGCACGTTGCTCCTCGACGAAATCGCCGAAATGAAAGTCGAGTTGCAAGCGAAGTTGCTGCGTGTGCTCGAGGCGGGAACGCTTCGGCGGGTCGGCGGCACTGCCGATGTGCCGCTCGATGTGCGCGTGCTCGCCTCGACCAATCGCAACGTCGAGCAATCGATTGAGGACGGCCGCTTTCGCGAAGACCTTTACTATCGCCTCAATGTTTTTTCCATCGAGCTGCCGACGCTCGATCGCCGCCGCGACGACATCCCACTGCTGGTCGATCACTTCATCCGCGAGCTCGGGCCGCAGATGAAAAAGGATATCCACGGCGCCGACAACGATTGTCTGCAGGCGCTGAAGGATCGCGCAAATGGCCCGGGAACATCCGTCAGTTGCGCAATGTTATCGAGCGCGCGCTGGTGGTCAGCCGCGGACCGCTGCTAGGCACGGCGGATTTGCCGCCCGAGCCCGCTGCCCGGCCCCGAGGCAGCGCCTTCGTTCGAAATTCGCCTCGGCAGCAGCATCGAGGATGTCGAGAAGGATCTCATACTGCGCACGATCGACCTTACCGATGGCAACAAAGCACGCGCCGCCGAGATTTTAGGGATCAGTTTGAAGACGCTGTACAATCGATTGGAGCGGTATCAGTCGGAGATGCGATCCGCTAAACTTAGCTAGCGACCAAATCAGTTACAGGAAGCGCGTACTACTTACCTCGACGGACTCCTCTCATGGGCTTTCGCGCCAAGCTCGCTCTGGTTTTTGCCGCCCTCCTCATCGTAGCCGTGAGCGCCATCAGCGCGCTCGAATTCGAGCGCACCACCCGCATGATGGTGTCCAACCTGAGCGATTCGGGCGTTGCGCTAGTCAATCAAATCTTCGAACAAATGCGCGTCACATTGGGCCAGCATCATGGGGACCCGGTGGCGACATTGCGCACCGATCCGGCGATCGCGTCGTCGCTTCGATCCGCGCAGGCGTTCACGAAGGGCGTCGTCTACGCACGAATCGATCGGCGTCGACGGATCGCCCATCGCCGGAACGCCGGCCTCCAGCGATTCACTTTTGATTCGTCCATTCGAGGAGCTCTCGGGACAGGTAGGTGGATGGTTTCCGCTCGGGCAATTGCGTCCGCTCTGGGGCGACCGAGTATACGAGATCAGCAGACCCGTCGAAATGAATGGTCATCCGTTCGCGGTCATCAAGGTCGGCCTTTCGACCGCGCTGATCGAGCGCGAGGTGCGTGCGACGCTGAAGGGTATCGTCACGGTGGCGATCATCGGCGTAATCCTTTCGCTAATCGGCGGCGCGATCGCGGGAGCGTTTTTCCTGCGGCCGGTCGCAGCGATCGCCAGCGGCGTCGAGGAACTGGCTGCTGGACGCGGCGATTTTCGCGTCAGCGTCGCGGCCCATGATGAATTCGGAACGCTCGCGGAGAAGTTCAATCAATTATCACGGCGGATCAAGAACGATCGCGCGCAATGGGAAACCGAGCGCGGGCAATTTTTCAACATTTTCCGATCGATCACCGATGCGCTCCTGCTCCTCGATGCGCGCGGGCATGTGCTGTTTGCCAATGGCGAGGCGCAGGGGAAGCTGGGATTGCCGGCAGGCGGACTATCCGATGGCCGGCCGCTGAGCTTATTGCTCGGGAAGGATCATGCGCTCAATCGCATGATCGAAAATGCTTATGTAATCGGGAGCGAGGTGCGCGACGTCGCGATGGAGCTGGGACGCGGCGCCACCGCGCTGCGCGTTTTGGTCTCGATATTTTCGCTCGGGCAAGGTCCCGAACCACCGGGGCTGCTCGTTATCGTGCGGGACCTCGAGCCGGTTCAGGAACTCGAGAATGTTGTGAACTATAGCGGGCGCCTTGCGCGCCTGGGCGGCTTGATCTCCGGCGTCGCCCATCAGATTCGCAATCCGCTCAACGCGATGAACCTCCAACTCGAGCTGCTCAACGAGGAGTGCGCGCAGGGCAAACCGGTCGAGGCCCGCGTGATGAAGGTGCGCAACGAGATCACTCGTCTCGACGAAGCGATCAGCGCGCTGCTTCGGTTCATGCGCCCCGAGCAGCTCAAGCTCGGCAATATCGAACTCGGCGATTTGCTGCGCGAAGTCGGTAAGGAGGTCGAGCGGCCCGGCATCACCGTGAAACACACGCTCGACCCTGTCGCATCGATTGTGACCGCCGACCGCGCGCTGCTGGGCGAGGCGCTGCGCAATATCGCGAAGAATGCCGTCGAAGCGATGCCCGACGGCGGCGAGATCGAATTCGAGACGCAATTGTCGGACGACGGCTTTGTCGAAATTTCGATCAAGGATCATGGGCTCGGAGTTCCGGCCGAGCATCTAAGCCATATCTTCAATCTCTACTACACGACCAAGGAAGGAGGCAGCGGTCTCGGACTATCGCTGGCGCTGCGCGCAGTTGACCTGCATTACGGGATGATGGAAGTGCAATCGAATCCGGGCGCCGGTACAATCGTCAAAATAAAGCTTCCGGCGGGAGACTCGCTCGCTCAGCAGTTGCCCTCGGGAGCTTCCATCCATTAGGCGCGATCTGACACCGGTGAGAAGACTGTTACATAGGACTCTCGCGATGCTGCTGGCTACGACGCTTGCCGGATGCTCGCCCTTATATTTCGATTGGGACAAAGGCACCATCCGGCAAACGCCGGATATCGAGGAGACCGCCGTCCCCGCGACAAGGCCGTCGTCGAGCGATACATCATCGCATCGGCAGGCGTCGCTGCATCCGCATAAGCACAAGCAGCCCGCCTCTTCTCCTGATGATATGGAAGAGATGACGATCGAGCCCGATGTAACAGCGAATCCTCCCGCGCCGGCGGCGAGTACAACCATTTCGATGGCGGCGCCGGGCGACAGTTCCGGCAGTGCCGAGAAAGCGATCGCGACCGCCGGCGATCGCCTGGCGCGGTTTGATCGCAGCCGCCTGAAAGGTCCCACCCTTTCTACATACGACCAGGCCAACGGCTTTCTGAATCAAGGCAAGCAGGCACTCGCCGAAAAGGATTACGTCGCCGCCGCGGGCTTCGCGCAGAAGGCTTCCGCCCTCGCGGACCGGCTGCAAGAAGCGAGCGTCAGCGCGCGCTGATTGGCAGTATCGCTACGCTCGCGATCCTACGCGCATCCCAGCTCTATCGATTCGGATTTCTTGTCGAAGCATTCCCGCGCGATCTCCTCAAGGGAGCGGCCCGGAAGATTTTTGGCCGCCGCGAAGTTGAGCACTTCATCGAAGTGCGAGTACACTCCGCCGCGCTCGAGGAATCGCGACAGCCGCCGCAGCCGCACGTCCTTGGGATGAGCGAATGCGAGAATCGGCATGCCCAGCGCCGCGATCGCAAGCATTCGATCGCGGGTCAGGAAGTCGGCTTCGTAGCGATGAAGGAAGCGCAGGCCCGATTCATGTATGCATGATGCGTTGGCGTATATGAGATACTCGGGCATTGCTGCTCCGCCCTCGTCATGACGCGGCTGCTCCGCCGCAGCAAAAAATCCTTCATTGAGTAGCAATTCCTCGGCGCTGCGATGCGCGCGCTCGAACGGAAAGATGATCATCGGCTGCAGCTGGATGCCGTAGCGCCGCATGTTGGCAGCCATCGCGCGCTTGCCCGCTTCCATCTCGGCCTTCGGGTTCTCGATTTTCTGATGATCGACGTGGCGATGCATGCCATGCCATAGAAATCCCGCGCCGTGATCCTTCAGCATTTGGACATATCTTCGGCTGATCCATTGGCTGGTCGGAATCCATGCGCAATCGAGATGAACGGCCGCGCAGCGATTCTCGATGTGGGCGAAAAATTCTTCCAGTAGAGGTTCGTTGAAGTAGTCGTAAGCGAGCGGGATGTCATCGATCGTGAGATTGAATGGCACGGGACTATCGAGTTCGCGTCCGGCCGCGCGCTCCACCGCGATGAGCGCGCTCGCCGTCGCGCAACGTTGAACCGGATCGGCGAGGCGCCAGATCAGCGGAGTATCTGGAGCCCGGTCGTCGGGCTGAACATCGCAAATGATCGCGCCTCTTCCTGCGCGATACGCGAACACTACCGGCGACTCCGCGCCATCCGCATCGCGTGCGATAAGAATCGGCTCCGCAGGTCCGCTCAGGTTGTACGCACAATTGACCGCATTGCGAAGTGCGCTCTGCTCGCCGCGCAACACCGCCGGAATCATCGGATCATGAGTGAAGCGATAGGACGCCACGCGCGTGACTCGTCCTGGCGTGAACGACGATTCGACGAGCGGCGCGAGTTGATAGCAGATGCCTTCGGCCGCTGCGCCGCGGACATAGAGTGTAGCGCCGGCATTGACCGACGCGCGCAGACTCTCGCGCTCGCGCGAGGCCATCCGGTCAAGGTCCGCGAAGCTGATGGCAATGAGCGAAGCGGCGGCTGCACGCGCGAACGTTAGCGAGGCTTCCGAGCGGCAATACTCTGCTTCCAAACCACGCAGCCGCGCGAACTGCATCAGCAAGGTCGGCGCATGGCCGCCCGCATCACCGATGAGCAAGCACCTTTTGGTCCCGTGGAGGTTCCGCACGGCCGGCCGAATCACTTTGCGCCGCTTCTTCTTTCAATTCCGCCTCGCGGCGCTGATTGGAATCGAGCACCGCCTCGAGCAGCGGCGCAGAATCGATCTGCAGTAACAGGTTGATGTTGGGGATCACGCAATGTCCGCCGATGAAACCTGGGAAATAGCGTTGGCGAGGCAGGAACGCAACTTCGTCGAAAAATTCGATCGCTTCTTCGTAGTCGCCCCCCGCGCGTTCGACGTAGCGATTGAACTCCTGCGCCCACGCGATAATGACGCCGAAGTAGGTGGTTTCGCCCAGCTTGGCGACCTCCAGAGTTTCCGGCTTATCCAGCTTGCGGGTTTTGATTCCGTGTTGCTCGAAATGCGCGGCGGCTTTATCCGTCCATTCTTCCTCGCCAGATGCGACGAACTTGACGTAATGAAAAAGGTCCTTCGTCATTTTGACGTGCTTGCCGCGCACCGGACTATACGCGACCGGCGAAGCGGTCTTTTCTGAAATCGATCGGGTCGTGCCGGGCAGCACAGTGCTGTTGATGATGGTCAGCTCCGGCTTGAAGCGGCGGATGTATTCGATCGCCAACGGCTCAAACTGGGCGCGCGAGACGAACGGAATACAGATGTGCATTACGCCGATCGGGTCCTTGAAATCGCGCCGTTCGATGTCGTGTCGGAGGACCGGGTGGGAACGCTCGAGTACCTCGGCCAATGCTCCGCCGACTTCTCCCAGTCCGACCACCAAAGTTTTCTTTTTTGTGGGCATCATCCCTCCATGCGCGCGCGTGCAACACCGCCGGCCTTACGCTTCTCGACATTCGCAGGACTCTCGCTCTCGCGGAGCGGCAAAACAGAATCGATCGCGCGATAGAATTCACTGCGCTGGTTTGGCCAACTGATGCGATCTACGACTTTGCGGGCTTTCTCGGCGTAGGCGCGCCGTAGTTCCGGCGAACGATAGAGCAGCTCGATCGCATCGGCGAGGTCGTTGATGTCGCCCGGCTTGAAGAAGCGCACCGCGCCATCGCCGAAATAGTATTCGACCGTCTTGAGCCTGGGAGCGATGGCGGGAATCCCCATCATTGCAAACTCCAGCAGCTTCACTGGAAGCATCAGATGAGTCGCGCTGCTCTCGCGATTCGGTACCAGTCCGAGATCCGCGGTGCGCAGCACGTTGGGCAATTCCTCGATCGGAATCATGTCCTTGAAGATCACCCGATCTTGCAAGTTGAGCTCCGCCACCAGCCGGTGAATCTCGCTCAGGTAGTCGCCCGCGCCAACCGCCAGCAAACGTAATTGCGGAATTCGATCGCGCAGCAAACCGACCGCGCGCACCGCGAGGTCGAGTCCCATCCTATGCGTGATGGTGCCGTGGGAAACGACCGTGAAGGTGTCGGGATCTTTATGCGCTATGCCGTCACGAACGAAGATCCGATCGTCAGGCGAATTGAGCACGACCTTGATTTTGTCGGCCTCGATGCCGTATTCAGCGAGGCGCTGGCGATGAGGTTCGTGCACCGCCAGCACGAGGTCCGCCAAACCTGCGCTCAGCCGTTCCTCCATCTTCATGATCGGAACGCCGATTGCGCCGATCCATCCGGGGAACTTGTCGCGATACAACTCGGGCATGGTGTCGTGTACATCGAGCACCAGCTTGGTTCCGGCGCGGCGCAACGGTAGCGCTGCGAGGATCGCCGCGTCCGGCATGGTGCAAACAATCGCTATATCGTAAGGGTGATCGTGCGCTAGCTCGGCGGCCTTGCGCGCCGCAGCGACAAAGAAATTCACATAGCTTTTGAGATACGAAGCGCGGCTGGAGCCTCGATAACGAGGTATCTCCAGGCCAACCACATTTACGCCATTGATCAGTCCGGTCCTGCCCGCAGCCAGGGTTATCGCATCGACCTGATCGCCACGCCGCGCCAACGCCTCGGCGTGCCGTTTGACGCGTCCATCATGGATATACGTGGTGTAGGCGAGCACTAATGCATGTGCCACGTAAGACTCTCCTTCAGCCGGCAAACGATTCCTCGCTCACGCGCCGCGCCACTGCCCGCCGTGCTGCGAGTCCTTCAATAGACGGTTTTCCGTCCTTGATAGTTAGTTTCATCTGCGCGCGTTCACGCCACCATTTGGCGACCTCGCGCGGAAGCGCACGCCAAGCGTCGAAATCGGCAAGCGCTTTCAACAATTCTTCATATGCGCCGATATTGCGATCATCTCCCGAGTAATCGGGATGCGTCAGGGTGAGAATCATTCCGCCCAGCGACTGAATCCAATGCGCCTTGGTCACCCAGATCGAAACCGGATTTCGCCGCACCAGATGCATCAAGGTGTGATCCTGCGGCAAAGTGTAAGGCAGCTCGACCATCTCCGAGAGAAAAAATGGAAACAGGCTGCAGGTTCCGCCAGGCTGCGGCTCGTAAGGATCAGTATCCGAAAAGGTCGAGTCATACTCGAACGCCATCGTTCCGATCCATTCCGCGTTGCGCAGCGTCGAGGGACCACGAAAGCCATGCAGGTCATGCTCTTCGGCAATCCGCTCGACCAGCATCTTGCATACTTCGAAATCGTGACGGCTGCGGAACATCCGGCCATCATGTGCGAGGCCGTGCGCGCCGAATTCGAAGCCGCGCACGCGCAAACGTTCGACCGCCTTCCAATCGATCGGATACTGCGCCAGCGGCAGATTCCATGAAGACTTGAAGCCGTAGCGCTCCTCGAGGTCTGCCATCCGCTCGACGCGCTTGAAACCCGCACTGGTCTCAACATCGTGCGTCAGCGTGATGCAGCAACGCTTGCCCTGCGGCCAGAACGCGATGTGCCAGGGGTCATCATTGCCGATAACTTCAAGGCTCGCGCGCAGCCAGCTCTGCCATAAGTCGAGCAGCGCCGTCTCGCACGGCCAATTGGGAAAAACATTGCGCAGGCGCGCGTGAACCGCCGCATAGTTGATCCAATGGCGGATTGCCAGGGGTATGAATCTCTTTACCCGGTAGTAAGTCATTACGGCGGGCGACGGCAGGCGCTTGGTCGGCGACATATATTCTTCGAAAAGATAGCGGCGGATGAGCGGCTCGGATGCTTCGCTAGCCTGCGCGAGTTCGACGCGATAGCTCTCGGGAAGTTTCCAAAAGAAAAACCCGTCGTTGCGGAAGTCGACCGCTTCGCTGCGCGGACTGTCCTCGACAGTCTGGCCGCCGCTCGACGCGACCCTTAGCGCCATACCGACTCCATCATCAGCATGCGCCGCAACTGTTGCTTGCGAATATACTTGACCAGGTCGGGCGGCGCGATTTTCTGCGACCGCCTTAGATACCCTTCCAGGTAACCTGCAAATAGAAACATCCCGCCAATCACCGGTGGCCACGATAATCCCCTCTTTGCCGCGCGCATGATCAGGAACAACGGATGATATCCAACGTTGTAAGCGGCGCGTCCTGCCGCCAGATTACCCTTCAGGTAACCACCAGCCGAGCCCTGGGGCCGATGATGATAGGCGCGAATATGACGGAAGCTGTGGCTCTTGTAACCCAGCATCATCGCGCGGGCCTCATCGATGGTGTCCCAGCCGAGGCCGCTGACAAGTCCACCGATAGCCTCGAAACATGCGCGCGAGTACAGCTTGACCGCGCCACGCGTATGAAAGCCCGGCGAGCGGATTTCCCGCCATGCCGCACCCTCGGGCTCGAACAGCGCCGAGCCTGCGATCCCGAGCGCAGGATCGCGCGCGAACTCGGTGGCCATTAATTCCACAAAGTCCGGCTTGAAACTGATGTCGGCATCGACGCGCAAAATCGCATCGTAGTTATTCCACGCCTCCTGCGGCAGGAATTGCATCAGGACCGATTCCCCGCCCGGCAATCGTTCGCGTCCCACCGGCAAATGCTTCGCATCGATCCATGGATAACGCGCGGCGGCCTCATTGAGGATTTTTGCAGTCGCATCTGTGGACCCATCATCGATGACAATCCAAAGCTCCGGCTTTAGCGTCTGCGCCGCCATGCACGAAATTAACCGCGGGAGGAAGTTCTCCTCGTCGCGGGCCGGAGTTATCGCGATGAGTCGCATCTTGCTCATGCCATGTACCGGTAGAGTGCCTCGCCGAGTACCCGCGTGACCGGAAGCGGGAGTCGCTTCCAGATCATGGAGACGAGCCTGGCCGGACCGCTTAGGACTTCAGAGCTGATGTTGCGGGGAGCCTTGGGGAAAAAAGCATAGGGGAGCGGGCGCGCAACAGATCCGAGTTCGGACTTGGAGCGAACCAGGCCCTGATTGCGCTTATCGCAGCGGCCTAAATCCATCGAGGCGGCCTTTTCGGCATAAGCCTCGATCATCGAAGCCACCATCAGATGATTGGCGCCCGGATGACCGTCCTCGATGCGCGCACCCCATTTGTAACAAAGCTGGTCGCCGCTACGGAGCATGATCGCGCCGGCATGATCGCGTCCTTCGAAGCGCGCGAACCAGATTTCACAATCACCGCCGCGAGCGAACTTGTCATGCACCGTCGCGAAAAACTTGAACGGCTGCGGTGGCACGCCAAGCCGGCGTCGAGTCTCGAGCTGGAGGTCATAGTATCGCGAGATGTAATCGGCGCTGGTTCCGCGATCGACTTGAAGATTGTCCTTCTGACCGCGTTTGATACCGTTTCTAATGTTACGGCTGAAGCCCTTGCTGATCTCGCTGTAGGGACGCTTAAGGTCGAGCGTCCAATGTTCGAAGCAGTCGACATTCTTCCATGGCCCGGTTCCGGCGGCGCCACGGATTTCGATTGATCCGGCCCGGTTCGACGAAGCCAGCGCGCGCATCAGATCGGTGCCCGACTCCTCGTCGGCCGCTAGCGGCTCCGCGCAATCCGAAAAGGGCAGCGCGACCATTCGTGTCGATAACAAACCTTTCGAGCGCGCGACAACTACGGCAGCACACAGTTCGCCGTCGCGATGAAGCGTTGCGACCTCTAGGTTGAGTGAATATGTGGCACGCAATGATTCGATCCACCGCTCGCAGTGATAAAACGTCGCGCCGGGAAGGCGGCTCAATGCAGACCGCCACATCGGCAGCGCATCCGGCCACGGCGTGATCGTCAAACCGTCGTGCACGCGACTGTCCGACCGCTCCAGCGCGCCATGCATTGCGCGCGAGGCTTCGAAGAACGCGCCGGTCGATTCATTTGTCAGCGAAGCTTTCACTGAATTTCAGTTCCTACACCGCCTGCGACGGAGCCGGTTTGAATGCTTTGGTGATCATGTCGAAGAAAACCGATGCCTCCATCCAAAGGAAAACTGCCAGCGCCGGAAGCGCTTCCGCCGCGAGCACCGACACCGAATTGGCTCCCGCCGCAAGCGCCAGTTCCTTACCGGCCATCGCAGCAATCGAGCACACAATCGCGAGCTTCAGCCCCGGCAGCGCCGTCGCCAGCAGATGCGAGAGCGTGGTGTCGACGAGCCTGGCAGCGAGCGACAGACCAATCAGGCTCACGGCGGCCTCGACCAATGCCATGTCCGCGCTCACGCCTCCGAGTCCCACGAACATCGCGAGCGGCAGAACCGTCGCTACAATTAGTATCAGACGTATACCATGTGTCCACATGTCATAGGAGGGATGATCCTTGGCATAGAAGACCGAGCCGATGCCGATGCGCAGGCCCATCACGGTAAAGCCGATCGACAGCAAGCGCAGCGGTAACACCGTCGGCATCCACTTCGGGCCATAGACGAAACCGATGAACTGCGGCGCGGCGATCGCCGCCATCGCCATGATCGGCAACACGAAGCGAGCGATGTATCCGGTGAACTCGCCAAAGGCGTTCGCCATCTGAACGTTGTCGTCTTGCACCCGGGAGAAAGCAGGAAAAGTTACCCGTCCGGCGATTCTGAACAAGCGATCGGGTACGAAGCGCAGGAGGTCCCATGCCATTCCATAAAAGCCCAGCGCGTTACTGCCGAGGAATCTGCCGATCAGCAGAAAATCCGCGTTGCCGGAAAGTGTATAGATCGTACGCGCACCCCATACGGTGCTGGTGAAGCGCCCGAAATCACGCGCCGCCCACAAACGCGGCCATGCTACCGTGAAGCGGCGATCGGTCGCCCACAATGCTAGCGAGTAAGCGACGATACGGGCCGCCAGCGCGCCGGGCAGGCTCCATCGCGGATAGCCTTCGAGGAGCAGAAGCAGCGCGGCAGCGAGGAAGATCATTTCCGCGAAAACCTCGGCGCTCGCGAGCGCGCCGAACCGCATCTCGCGCCGCAGCCGGGCATTCGAAACCATCGCGGTGCCCTGGCAGATCATCGGGAGGCATAGCAGCCGGATGTAGGGCTCAATCCCCGGCATGACCATTAAACGCGCGATCAACGGCGCCACGAGGTACATCAGCGTCGCCATCGCCATTGCAACGACGACGCTCAGGCACCATCCCGTCGATTCATGCTCAGGGAGCAGCTCGCGGCGCTGAATGAGCGCTTCGGGAATGCCGTTTTCGATCGGGATCAGCGCAAAGTACATGACGATGAGGAGCACGCGGAAGATGCCGAAGTCGTTAGGCATCAACTCGCGCGCCAGCACGACCATCCCGCCGACGCGGATCACCTGTAGCGTTATCTCTGCGAAGACGTTATCGCGCACGCTGTGCGCAAATGCCTGCCACAAGCCGGCCTCGTCTGCGGATTGCGCCGGCTGCGGCGCGATGAATTCCGGCTTGGCGCCGAACTCATCTATTGGCGCGACGCGCTCCGCCGCTTGAGCTCGCGAGCGCGCGCTCATAGACCCTCGCCGCGCAGCAGGACCGGTACGGTACGCGCGAGAATCTTGATGTCACTGATTAGCGACCAATCCTCGATGTACTTGACGTCAAGCCGGACCATATCGTCGAACGACAGCCGATTACCGCCGCTCACTTGCCATAGGCCGGTGATGCCCGGGACCGCATCGAGCCGGCGGCGATGCCATCCTTTGTAAAGTTCAAGTTCGTACGGCAACGCCGGACGCGGGCCAATCAGGCTCATGTCGCCGCGCAGCACATTGATGATTTGCGGAAGCTCATCGATGCGATAGCGCCGTATGATGCGACCGACACCCGTGATGCGTTTGTCATCGGTAAGCTTGAAAATCTTCTCGCCTTCGCACGCGACGCCGTTGGATGCCGCACGCTCACCGAGCCGAATCCATTTCTTGACGTATTCGCGATGGTCCTTGTCACCCGCCGCACAGCGCATCGAGCGTAGCTTAAGGAAGTCGAACTCCTCGCCGCGGATTCCGATACGGGTCTGGCGGAAGAAAACCGGACCGCCGTCTTCGAGCCAGATCGCAATCGACGCGAGCGCCAGCAGTGGCGCTGCCACCACCAGCAGGACAGAAGCCGCTAGTACGTCGAAGCTGCGCTTGACGACAAAGTTGAGCCCCTCGATGTTCGAGCCGCGCAGGGTCAGCAGCGGCACCACGCCCATCATGTCGACCTTCAAACCCGCGGGAGGCGCGTTGAAAACCCACGGCACCAGCCACCATCGGATGCGATTCTCTTCGCAGAGCTCGATGATGTCTTCGTGCTCCGAGCGCGCCGCATCGGGCAAGGCAATCGCCACTTCGAGGCACGGATGAAGCTTCGCCAGCTCGGTCAGATTGGAGAGACCTTGCAGCACCGGCAGGCCGTGATACTGGCGGCCCTCCGGCGACTCATCGATGAACCCGACCGGCTCATAGAAGGTCATCTCGCTGGTAACCTGGTCGAGCAGGTAGCGGCCGACATCGTTAAAACCGATGACGGCGAGCGGAATCGTCATTCGAGGATCGGAATAGACCCGGCGCACCAGGTTGCGCGCGAGCGCGCGTCCTATCAACACCGCTGGAATGCTGAAGACATAGGCCAGCGCGATGGTCAGGCGCGACCCGTCGAAATGGAAAAAGAATCCGGCGATGAGCGAGAGCACGGCCGCGTAGGTGCATCCGCGGACTACCGCGGCGGCTTCCTTCGCGCCGCCGGCACGCATGCGATAGAGGTCGCATGCGCGAAAAACCAGGACCCATCCTGCAACCACCGCAGCCACGCCAAGGAACAGCAGCCTGCCGTCGGTGCCCAGCAGCCGGGTTTCCTGCGCGTGCGAAGGATCATGGATCGCGAGCGCCGCGCCGATAGCATTGAGCAGCGCTATCGCATCAACGACCGCGAACAGAGCCTTCTGTTTTCGAAGTTCGCCGGCGAACATACTTCAACCACCACATGTGGGGGGGGGTTCGCACGCAGCAGTTTGGTTCTGCCCGCCGGCGAACAGACTTGATTCCTTCTTCATGGTCTCGCGCACCACTTCGGCGACGCGATCAACGTCCGCAATGGTGAGCGCAGGATGCGTCGGGAGCGACAGCGCAGTATCCGCGATACGCTCCGCTTCGGGGAAATCACCGCTCTTGTATCCAAGGTAGCGGCACGCCGGCTGCAGATGCAGTGGGAGCGGATAATGGATTCCGCAGCCGATATTTTTCTCGAGCAGCGCCTGGCGGATCGCATCGCGCTTCTCGGTTCGAATTACGAACAGATGGTAGACCGACTCGTAGCCGTCGGGCTCGTAGGGAAGCGTCACGCCGCTTCCCGCCAGGCGCTCGCAGTATGCCTTCGCGAGCTTGCGCCGCCGGCCGTTCCAGTTATCGAGCTTCTCCAGCTTGGCGCGCAACACCGCGGCCTGGATCGCGTCGAGACGCGCGTTGTAGCCGATCTCTTGATGTGCGTAGTGCGAGATACGTCCGTGATCGCGCAGCGAGATGATGCGCGCGGTAAGTTCATCGTTATCGACTGCAACGGCTCCGCCTTCGCCCCATGCGCCGAGATTCTTGCCGGGATAGAAGCTGAAGGCGCTCGCCGAGCTCATCGCGCCCGCGCGGATGGATCCAATGCGCGCGCCGTGCGCCTGACACGCATCCTCGACTACTAGTGCGCCGAACTCTTTCGCGATCGCGTTGAGTTCGGACATCGCCGCAGGAAGGCCATACAGATGCACCGGCAGGATGACACGCTTATGCGCCTTGCCGTTGCCGTTCGTATGAGTTTCCAGGTAGCGACGCACCCCGTTGGGACTGAGATTGCAGGTCTTCGCATCGACATCGGCGAAGACAGGCTTCGCGCCGGTCTGGATGATGCTGGCGGCAGTCGCGATAAAGGTCATCGGAGTGGTGATGACTTCGTCGTCGGCGCCGACTTCAAGCGCCATCAGCGCGAGGCGTAGCGCATCGGTGCCCGAACCCACGCCGATGACGTGACGGACACCGAGATAAGCCGCGTACTCTTTCTCGAACGCCTCGACCTGCGGCCCGCCTATGTAGCTGGTATTCTTATGGATCTCCGCCATCTCGCGATCCACGCGCTCGCGGATCTCCTCATTCAATGCGGCAAGATCGACAAACTTAATCTGCATTCTGATTTCCCCTTTTCTCAGCCGCGCCGTTTTCCGCGAGCATCAGGCGGCGTACTCGCGCCGGATGGCCCGCGACGACGGCGTGAGGCGGTACGTCATGCGTAACCAACGCGCCCGCACCCACCATCGCGCGTTCTCCGACCGTAACGCCGCACATGATAATCGCGCCGCTTCCGATCGAAGCGCCTGCGCGAATCCTGGTTTCTTCCAGTTGCCAATCGTCTTCGCTTTGCGGCGAGCCGTCGGTGTTGACGGCGCGCGGAAGGCGATCGTTGATAAAAACCACACCGTGTCCGATAAAGACGGCATCTTCGATGACTACGCCCGAGCAGATGAAGGTGTGGCTGGAAATCTTGCAACGCTTCCCGATGATTGCGTCCTTCTGAACTTCAACAAAGGCGCCAATGCGAGTATCGTCGCCGATTTCACATCCGTAGAGGTTCACGAATGGCGCGAGCCGGACGTTAGCACCGAGCTTGACGTCGTCAGCTACGCATACGTTCGCGGGTAGCTCGGAGCGATTCATCGTCAGACCTCCGGCCGCGCCACCGGCACCATCGCGCCGCCGTTCTTGAGTGACAAATTGGCGGCTTCCAGCACGCTCACAACGCGCAGTCCCGAAAGACCGTCGGTGCGCGGTGTGGCGCCGTTGCGAATGCAATCGACGAAGTGCTCGCACTCCGCCTTCAGCGGCTCAGATTCGTCGATACGCGGGATCATCACGTTCCCGTAACGATACGAGAACTGGAACTCGCCAAAAGTGTCGTAGTACGGCGCGACATCGACGCCCTTATCGTAGATGCGAATTTTCTCTTGCAACGCGAGATCATCGTAAACCAGCATCTTCTTGGAGCCGACGATGGTCGTGCGCCGGATCTTGTTGGGATCGAGCCAGCTCACATGGATGAAGGCAATGACGTTGCGCGGGAAGTGCAGCGAAAGCATCGCCACATCCTCGATACCGCGCTTGTAATGGCTCTGGCCCTGGCAGCTCACCGCTTCCGGAAGCCGTCCGCCCATTAGCATGACGATGATAGAGATATCGTGGGTCGCGAGGTCCCATGCGACGTTCACATCGTGCTGGATGAGCCCGAGGTTGGCGCGAATCGAACTCAGGTAAAACATGTCGCCCAGCTCGCCCGACTCGATGATGTCGCGCATCTTGAGAACCGGAGCGCTGTATTCGAAGGTATGCCCGACCATCAAGACGCGGCCGCGGTCGCGCGCGATATGCACCAGCTCGCAAGCTTCCGCCGACGACATCGCAAGCGGCTTTTCCACCAGCACCGATTTGCCCGCCAGCAAAGCTTTCTTGGCTAGTGGAAAATGGGTGCTGACCGGAGTCGCGATTACGAGGCCCTGGATCTCGCGATCATGGAGAAGATCGTCGAGGCTGCTGGAGCCCTCGACACCCGCATACAAACCGCGCACGTGATCGCGTCGTTTAATGTCGAGGTCGCACGCAACTACCCGGCGCGCCTGTCCCAGCTGATGAAGATTGCGGACCCAGTTAGGTCCCCAATAGCCGAGGCCAACGACGCCGATACCGTCGATCTTGTACTTCGAGGTCTCGCGCGCCTTAGCGTCGTGACGCGCTAAGACACCGTCTTCAGAGACGCCGTTATTACTGATTCTCAACACTTCACTCATGATCCGAGAAGTCTCCTCAGGGGTTTGGCAACAGAGGTGGTTGCGCCGTTTAGGACTACTCCGGCCACTGGCCGATTCGCCGCGCGAAGGCCCGCTACCGTCGTCGCAAGCTCGCTGCGCTCGGTATAGCCAAAGCGAACTACCAACAGGATCGGATCGTTGGGCCGCGCCAGCGGCAGCATGCGCGCGTCGAGGCGAGGAACGCCCAGATCGACAACCGCTGCCTGATAGCGATTGAGTAATCCTTCGAAATCCGCGAGCTGCTGCATCCGCTCATCGTCACTGGAGACCGGGGAGCAGGTCGCGAGGTCGAGCCGCGGCCATTCGGTGGAGCGAATCTGGAGCGATCCATCGAGTACCAGTTGCGGACTCGCGCTGCCGGGCGGAACGAAAGTTCGATGCAGACTGGGATGACGCAGGTGCGCATCGACGCAGATAGTGCGCAGCCCGAGGCGCTGGCTGAGATCGATTGCCAGCGCGGACGCGATAGTGGTCGTACCATCACCCGGACGGCATCCGCTGATAAGCAATCGAACCGACGTATCGATCACGGCAAGCGGAGCTAGTTGTTCCGCGAGGCGGCGGATCGCCTTGCTGCGCGACACCTTCCCGGCAGCGTCCTCCAGAATTGGCAGTGGAACGAGTTGTCCCAAGCTACCTGGCGGCACATCGGTGGTCGGATTGCCGGCATAGTCGATCGACAGCCTGGCTTGCGAAGCCTGCTCAACCAGGCTGCGATTTATTGCCTCGTGGTACTTACTCACAAAATCACTCGCCCTCGCCCTCGTCCTGTTCGTTCGAGTGCTGTTTAGCTAGACGTACCGCGGAGCGTTTCGATTTGGTATTTGCCGCAGAAATGCTCGGCGAAGCGGCGGCAGCCGGCTCTTCGGCACCGCCGGTATAGTCCGGAACCGCGATGGGTGTCGTCGAGGAAGAAGAATCCTCCGCGCCGTCGTGCGACATCAGAGCGGATTGTGGCAACACGAGGGTCTGATCGTGTGCGCCACCCGCCTCGGAAGCCGATGTGCGATGATTCCATTTGTTCAGACGCGGACCGATAGCCATCAGCGCGATCACCAAACACGCGATCACGGCCGCGACAGCGGTCCGCCGGAAATTCCACGACATCCGAAACCCGTTGCGAGGGGTCGGATTTTCATTGGAAGAGGCCTTGATCGCGGCGGTAAAGAGATCCTGGTATTCGGCGACCGCTTCTTTCGCCATCTTGAGCGTGACCTGCTTGGCGCCTGCGGCGTATGCCAGCAGCATCGCGTTGTGGCAGAGCACGTTGACGCGTCGAGGAACTCCCGCGCTCGCGGTCACGATATACTTCAATGCCTTGGGATGGAAAATTCTTCCGGCGGCGCCACCCTTCGCCCGTAGCCGGTAACCGATGTACTCCTTCGTTTCCGCCGCATCGAGGGGAACCAGCAGCGTGCGCGCGCCGATGCGCTCGTTGAATTGCCGCAGGCTGCGGCGCCATCAGGCGGCGAAGCAATTCGGGCTGGCCGGCCAGAATCAGCTGCAATTGGCTCTCGCCGGGCCGGCCATAATTGGATAGCAAGCGCAGGTCTTCCAGCGCCTCGTCACTGAGGCCTTGTGCCTCGTCGAAAATGATCGCGACGCGCTCCGCCGGCCGCAATCCACCGAGGAACCCGCCCAGCGCATCGAGCATTTCGCCTTTCGACAAGCCCGCCGCTTCAACGCCTAGCTGGGTGAGGATGAGGCGTAGCACATCGGGAAAATCGAGCCGCGGATTGGTGACGTATGCCAGATGCAGACGCTGATATTGGCGTGACAAGAGTGATGCAATGAGCGTGGTTTTGCCGGTGCCGCTCTCGCCCGCGAGCAGCGAGAATCCACTGCTCTCGTGCATCAGGCCCCACTCCAGCGCCGCCATACCTTCGCGATGCGTCTGGCTCATGTAGACCATCGACGGCGAAGGAGTGAACTGGAAAGGCGGGCCGTTCAGGCCGAAATGCTGGTAATACACGTTTAGTCCTTAGAACTCGTCGCTCAGCACCGCGACAGTGTCCAATCCGGCCACTTCCGCAATGGTGGCGGACGAGTAAATTTTGGGATCGTTCTCCTCCTCGCGATATGCGGCGCCGACGCCCAGTACCAAGCCGAGGATCAGCCCCGCGGCGATGTTGAGAGGAACATTGGGGAATACAGGGCGCAGCGGCGCGGTGGCGGGTTGCGCCACGCTAACGTTAAGGATGCGGCTGCGGTTGAGAGCTTCGGCGGCACGCGCCTCCTCGCTCTTACGGGTATACGAGAGGTAAGCGTCCTTGGCGTTCTGCACCGAACGCTGCAGCCGATCGAGTACGACCACGTTATTGGCCATATCGGTCAGCTGCTGGCGCGCCGAGGCGACCTCTCCGCTGATCGATACCTGGCTGGCCTTCAGCGCGGCGACCTGCGCTTTCGCGGAGTCGAGATTGGAATTTATCGTTACCCAGAGCGGGTTGATATCGGTGCTCTTCTCGGAAACCTCAAGATGATCCTCGGTATCGAGAATCTTCTGCGCGGCGGCGAGTTTCGCGTCGATCTGGCGGATACGCTCGCTTTCGGGCTGATACCTTGTCAGCAATTCCGCGCGCTCGGCGCGAAGCTGCATGACCTGCGGCTTGAGTTGCGCCAGAGCCATATTCTGGACCTGGCGAGTTTCCTTGGAGAGGCGCGCGGGAGTCTGATCGAGCAGCTCCTTGAACGATGCCGCTTGCTGGGTATTGTAGGCGAGGTCGGCCTGATTCTTATCGAGCTGCAACTGGAGCTGGTCGAGACGATCGACCAACCCGGTCTTCTGGTCATCGACGCTGGTGATGCCGCTCTTTACCTGGAACTGCCGCAACTGCTCTTCCGCATCATCAAGTTTGGTCTGGAGCAGTTTCGCTTGCTGACTGAAGAATTTTTCGGCGGCCGGATCGTGCGAGATATGGGCGTGATAGTCAAGATACGCGCCGATCAGACGCTCGAGAAACTGCTTGGACCACGCCGGATCGTGCGAGCGGAAGTTCACCTCGATCAGGTCGCTCTTCTTGATGATCGACGCCGACAGATGCTGCTCGAGTTGAATCGCCCACGCCTCGTGCGAATCGAGCTCCGGCTCAGAGTGCATCACGCGATAACCGGCCCCGGGCAAGCCCAGAACATAACTCACGCCGTTCATCATCGGACCGACGATGCCCTTGTCATGTGAAGGCGGAGGAAGTTCCTCAATCGCGCGCTTGATGATGTAGGTGCTGGTCAACAACTCCATTTCGGAGTTGAGATCTTCCTCGTTGACCGGATTGGAGATCGCGGCCGGATTTTGCGGAGTATTTTCGCTCATTCCTGGCGAAACGAGCAGCTCGGCGCGATTGTCGCGCACAAAGATTTTCGCGCTGCCCTGATAAATCGGTGGCCACAATAAGGTTCCGACGACCACCAAACCGAACACCACGGCGCCTACCTCCAGCACCGTTATGCGGCGCCGGAAGATCATTTCAGTCCAGTAGTTAAGGTCGCGTGTGTTCATTGCGTTCTCTTCTAAACGTCGCTTACGGAATTGTCGGTGAAATGTATGGCTGGACAGGCATCAAGTCGCGGATGTACTGCTTGACGAATAGATCCATGTTCGCAATTCTGCTGCGCGGCACTACCAGCGTGTCGTGCGGCATCAGCATTACATCTTCACCCTTATCCGGTGCGTCGGTAGCCGAGGCGAGATCGAGCTTCGAACCATCGGCCCGCCCGCACGCGTCGCGTCGAATAAGCACTACATCTTTCATTTCGGCATCGTCGGTATGACCTCCAGCGCTTGCGATTGCCTGCAACGCGGTCATTCCGGGCTGAAGGGCAAAGGCGCCTGGATGATTGACTTGGCCCTGCACGAAAATCTGGCGGCTCGGCATATTTTGAACGTGAACCGTCGCGCTGGGATTTTTCAGTTCCTTCGAGTAGGCCTGATTGATTGAAGTGGAGAGTTGCCCCGGCGTAAGCCCGGCGGCGTTCAGCGGTCCGACCAGCCTCAGCACGATACGGCCGTCAGGTTGCACGGACACGTTATCGTTGAATTCCGAATTCAAATAAAAATCGATCGCGAGTTGATCGCCTGGCTGAATGCGATACCCCCCGGTGTCCAGCGCGGCGTTCTCGAAGCCCGCGCCGTTCTCGATGCATTGCTCGGGGCTTACCACGGCGGCCTGCTGCGAACCACCTCGCAGAGGCTGATCGCCACGGTCATTCGACCCGCTGGAACAGCCTGCGAAAGCGAATGCGCATAGCATCGCGAGGAGTGCAGCAGGGAAAATTTTGTAGCGTCGCGATTCCATTTTGGTAGCGCCCAGGTGTCTAAGATACCGCTCGGATCGTACAAACATTCCGCACTGAATGTATATCAGGCAAATTAGCGCTTTGTCGCGCAGCGTGCAAGCCTTGCTGAAATACCATGTTCTTATCTGCGAACGAGTGTTAAGGCATTACCGATTGTGTACTTCATTTCTCGATGATGCAACAGATAACTAATCTGAGAAATAACATCGATAAAGTGCAATACTAGATTTAGATACACTTTATGATGTTTTGATTCGCTTAACTAGCGGGAACTTGCTTTTATGCCTCGGTCTCAACAATTCCTTGGCACGTTGCTGCTTGTCCCTAAAGGCAACTGACGTGCCACCGTAGGATTTTGTTCAGACATTGCAGTTTTTCGCTTGTCACCGTAAAGCAACGTGTTGCTTTTGTAACAATTACACCGCCCACGCGTAGGAATTACAAAACTACCTGATTGCACCCCCTCCGGCGGTCGAATTCCATATCGGTCGGTGTCTGTACGATATCCGGCACGCGTCTGAAGCGCTACCGAAAAATGTCCCCAATTTACAGGAAAATGAATGAGCACGAACCTTGCGGTAGAGGAAGCAAACCTCCTCCGGATTAACACGAGTGGTGACCTTCGATGGATACGAGATCAGCCTCCAAGTTTCAATCTTCGGCCCTGCAGCATCCCTCCTCCGATGCAACGCGTTCTCCGCTCTGGAGGTTCCTCGCCTTCGTACGGCCTCACATGAAGATGGCTGCCGCTGCGGGTGTGATGGGGGTCATAAAGTTCAATCTTCCGCTCGCGTTTCCGCTCGCCGTCAAATACATCATCGATGTCCTGCTCCATCAGGGTCACGAACCTAGCGCGCTGAATTCCTTTATCGATCACTGGTGCATCACGATCGCCACGGCACTGGGCCTCGGCGTCTCGATGCATACCAAGCTTGGCGTCTTGGTCGGCGTGATGACCGTTCTGATGCTGTTCCAAGCCGCCGCGACCTATTGCGCGGAACATTGGACCGGGATCGCCGGCAACCGCATGATTCTCGATCTGCGATGCGCGATGTTTCGCCATCTGCAGAGCCTCTCCCATTCATTTTTCGATCGTAACCCCTCAGGTTCGGTTGCCTCGCGATTTATTAGCGACGTCGAACTGGCGCAGAACCTGGTGAGCAGTACGCTGGTCAATGTTTGGACAGATGCGGTCGCGCTGGTCACCATCGTGCCGATCCTTTTTCTGCTCGACCATCGGCTCGGCCTGATCGCCGTCTGCGGATTCCCCTTCTACTTCGCTTTGATGCGCCTGTTCGCCCCTCGCATCCGGGCCGCCAGCCGGGAAGTGCAGAGCATGATGGGCGAATTCTCTGGCGAGCTGACCGAGCAAGTCGCCGGGATGGGCATCATCAAGTCGTATGGGCGCGAGAACTTCGTTGCCGACAAATTCCTCGATCGCACCGCGCTGCTTCATCAGCGCACCATCGAGCGCGTGCGCCTGACCGCTCGCCAGCAAATGTATTGCGAATTCATCACCCGCATCGCTCCGCTGATCGTGGTATCGGCCGCGGCGCTGATGATCGTGAGCGGCGGGATGGAAATCGGTACCGTGTTCGCCTTCATCGGATTGCTCGGCTTCCTCTATGTGCCGATGGAGCGCTTCTCGCAGTTGTCCACCATCGTCTCGTCGTCGATGGCGGCGATTGAGCGCATCTTCGACTTCCTCGATTCCAAGCCGGAAGTCGTCGAGAGCGTTGACGCGGTTCCGCTGGAAATCAAATCCGGCGCGGTCCGACTCGACCACGTCGACTTCTCCTATACCCCGCGCGACGGCAGCCCGGCGCGCGCGGTTCTTAAAGACATCGACCTGACGATCGAAGGCGGCACTACGGTGGCATTCGTCGGACGCTCGGGCGCCGGCAAAACCACCATCGCCAGCCTGGTGGCGCGTTTCTATGACCCAACTACCGGCCGCGTGACGATCGATGGGCAGGATGTTCGAGGCCTTACGCTTTCTTCGCTGCGCGACACCATCGGCGTCGTGCATCAGGATGCGCTGCTGTTCAGCACCAGCATTCGCGAGAACCTATGCTTCGGCAAACAGAACGCGACCGAAAAAGAAATGTGGGAAGCGCTCGACAACGCGAACATCAAGGCGTTCGTCGAGGCCCTGCCGCAGAAGCTCGATACCGTCATCGGTGAGCGCGGCGTGAAGCTTTCCGGCGGACAGCGCCAGCGCCTCGCGCTCGCCCGCGCCTTCCTAAAGAATCCTCCGATCCTGATCCTGGACGAGGCCACTTCGGCGCTCGATTCGGAAGCCGAAAACCTCATTCGTGATGCGATCCACCGCCTGATGTCGAAGCGCACCTCCTTCATGATCGCGCATCGACTCGCGATGGCGGTGAACGCAGACAAGATCGTCGTCCTCGAGCAGGGCCGTATCGTTGAAGTGGGCACCCACGACGAGCTCATCGCGAAGCGCGGACTCTATGCGACGTTGTTCTTCGAACAGACTCGCGGGCTGGTTCCGCAATCGGCGGAAGGCAAGACCGCGAACGCGCGCCGTCCGAAGGTCGCGAACAATAATGTTTCCAATCAGCCGCGTCTTCGAATCGTCGGCAGCGAAGCGTCGCGCCAGCGCTGACTTATAGACTCCCCTACCCCTCGTCTCCTCTCCGCAGAATGCTCGCGGCGTGAACTCCCCCCACGCCGCGAGCACCTCTCTTTCTGAGAAGCAGGCAAGTCGGCGCTTTGGTTCAGGGCCGACTGTTTTCCGTTCATACGCTTACGCTTGAATTAATAGAAATGGACGATTTTCGGCGCGTATTTGGCCATTGGAATCCTTATCGACTTTGTAGCAGCGGATATTTCAATCCCACCGTAATCAAAAGTGTGTCCCCGTCATCTCGATTTGGCCAAGATGCTACGGGACCTGTTACCGCATATGCCGGCAATCTGGGCAATTCCTCGTTCAGGGCGCTAGCGAGGGCCGTTGCTGCGTTCCCCATTTGTGACGACGCGTGCGGACCCGTTTCGATCATAACGCCAGTAACGCCAGCATCATCCACAACTAGAGGAGCAAAAGAAGCGCTGAAGGGTTTGCCCAAAGGATCGCGCCAATCCGAATCCTCGAAAATTTCCCTAAGTCCACTCGCAAAAAATGACGGCTCGGTCGTATCCCCGTGGACTCTGATAACGAGGTCCACTTTTTGGCCCGCGAATGGTTTGAGCGCGGCGACCAATTTTTGGTTCACATCTGGAGTGAGTGACCATGATCGAGGAGACAGTGCGATTATCCGATTTCGGGCAGCAATCAAATCTTGGGTCTGTTGTGCGTTGATCGCGGACTGGAAATGCCAATCGCCGACCAAAGAAAGAACCAATATTAAAAACCCCACTTTTTCTAGAACCGGCCATCTCTTATGGACTGACGGAACGTATTCGGTTCCTTCCAAGATTACGCCGAGAACAACTCCAGCTTCGGCGATAGACATCAGCGAGTTTAGTTCCATCTCTCAGAAGTCCAGTGAAGAATCGGCTCGCTCGCGACGTTTTCGGCTAGCTGGGATATTTCGCCGGTGTTCGGGTCCCAGCATCCTGCTATCGCCCGTCCCGAATATATCGGCTTCGTTACGTTGGTTGTATCGGAACTGGAACTCGGCGAGATAGTGCGGCTAATGCTTCTTTGCTGACGTTGTCGTAGATGCCGATCACCTATCGCTTGAGCGACGCCGAAACGAATCGATGTCTGCCGCGCCATGATGACGAAACATATCGCGTTCGCATAATCTGTTAATGAGTGCCACTCGACCAATATCGCCATAAGCGCGACCCGGAGCGGACGCCAGAGCCGTTCGGACGCGCCGATAACTCATCCGCTGTCTTCTCGAAAAGCGGCGGGATGTTTTGCATCCAGAAGCATGCCGCCACGCGCCTCCATTATGACTTCCGCCTCGCGATGGAGGGCGTGCTGGTCTCGTGGGCCGTGCCGAAAGGTCCTTCGCTCGATCCGAGGGAAAAGCGCCTCGCCGTTCATGTCGAGGACCATCCGATCGACTACGGCGATTTCGAGGGCGTCATTCCAAAAGACAATTATGGAGCGGGCGAGGTCATCTTGTGGGATCGCGGCGTTTACAAAGTCATCGATCCGCCCAATGGCGATGCGGCCGAATGCGTGCGCAAGGGCAAACTCGATATCGAGATGCACGGCTTCAAGATGCGCGGCGCGTACACTCTCGTGCGCACGAATTTGAAGGATGAGCGCGGTAAGCAGGAGAACTGGCTGCTCATCAAGAAGCGCGACGAGTTCGCCAATGAGCACGACGACCTGATCGAGGCCCATCCGCGCTCGATTCTGTCCGGCCTCACGATCGAGGAGATGCGCGATACGTCCGCGATCGGGCAGCAGATTTCCGCGCAGCTCGAAAAGCGGGGCGCGGCACGCATCAGTGGCGCGCTCAATGCGAAAGCGTTTCCGCTCACGCTCGCGAAGCCGCACGAGAGCGCCTTCGATGGCGACGCGTGGCTGTACGAGATCAAGTACGACGGCGTGCGCATCCTCGCGATTCGCGACGGCGTGCACGTGCGGCTGTTCGCGCGCAGCGGCACCGAGGTCACCGAGCGCTATCCTGAGGTGACGCTCGCCTTCGACGCAATGCCGTTCGACCGCTTCGTCATTGACGGCGAAATCGTCGCTCTGCTCGACGACGGCCGGCCCAACTTCGGCAAGCTGCAAACGCGGATGCACGTCAGCGATCCGGCGACCGCGCGCAAGCTGAGCTTCTCGACGCCGACCATCGATTTCGTTTTCGACTTGCTCGCCTTCGACGGTTTCGATCTTCGCGCGATGCCTTTGGAAGCGCGCAAGGAGATTCTCCGTCAGCTGGTGCGCGGCGAGGGGCCGATTCGCTACTGCGATCACATCGTCGCACGCGGCAAGGATTTCTTTCGCGCGGCCGAAGAGATGGGCCTGGAGGGGATCATCGCGAAGCGGCGCGAATCGAAATATCGCGGCGCGCGTAGCGACGATTGGCTGAAGATCAAGGCGCCGAAGACGCGCGACTTCGTCATCGGTGGTTATACCAATCCCGACGGCTCGCGAACTCATTTCGGCGCGCTGCTGCTCGGCGTTTATGAAGATGACGGCGGCTTCCGCTATGTCGGCAAGGTCGGCACCGGTTTCAACGGCGACACGCTGAAATCGATCGATGAGAAGATGAAGCCGCTCGCGATCGAGAAGTCGCCATTTCGCGTGGGCAAGAATCTGGTACTGCCCGAGCGGCGCGCTCATTTCGTCGAACCGAAACTGGTCGCAAATGTCCGCTTCGGCGAGATGACGCAGGACGGATGCGTGCGTCACGGAAGTTTTATGAGACTTGCCGAGGGCGTCGATCCGCACGATTGCACATGGCAAGCGGCCTTCGGCGATACCGGTAATACGCCGTCCAACACCGAGCAGACCGCGATGCCACTGGAAGAAGTCGAGCCTACAAATGGTAGCAACGGCGGAAAATCGCGCGACGTGACCATCACGAATCCGGACAAAGTGTACTGGCCGAAAGAGGGCTATACCAAATCCGACCTGGTCGACTATTACCGCGGCATCGCGCGCTGGATGCTGCCTTATCTGAAGGATCGGCCGGTGATGATCGTGCGCTATCCCGACGGTATCGACGGGAAGAGCTTCTATCAGAAGGATGCGCCGGCGTTCGCGCCCGAATGGATTCGCACCGTGACTATTTACTCGCACGACAGCCAGCGCGACATCAATTATTTCGTCGTCGAGAACGAGGATGCGCTCGCATATCTAGCGAATCTCGGCACGATTCCGATTCACATCTGGTCTCGCGCATCGGGAGCGTGGAGAATCCCGACTGGTTGCTCTTCGACCTCGACCCCAAAGGCTCAACTACCGAGAAGGCCGTGCATACGGCGCGCGAGACGGTGAAGCTGCTCGACGAGATCGGCCTCAAGGCGGCCATCAAAACCTCGGGCCAGATGGGAATCCATGTGATGGTCGGGCTGCGGCCCGCTTACACCTATCAGCAGGCGCGGGATTTTTCCGAAATCGTCGCGCGGCTGGTGGTCGCGAGGATTCCCGAGCTATGCACCATCGAGCGCAACAAGGCGGTGCGCGGCGGCAAGGTCTATATCGATTATCTACAGCTCGGGCACGGCAAGACGATCGCGGCGCCGTACACGGTTCGGCCGAATCCGGGCGCGCCGGTATCGTCGCCGATTCGCGTCGCGGAGCTGAAGCCGGACCTCGATCCCGAAAGCTTCACCATCAAGAACATGGCCGCGAGGATGGCGAAGCTGAAGACGGATCCCATTCCTCGGTGCGATAACCGATCAGCAAAGCCTCGAACCATCGCTGAAGCTGCTGTCGGAGAAGTACTCCTCCGCGGGTCTAACTTAAAGGATTACTTCCGACTTCCTGGATTTCGCGCTTGCGTGCGCAGGAGACGCGCCGGTACTGCGGCCGCCGCTGCGACTCGATGCCGATGCTGCCTGCTTCGGTTCTTCTTCCTGAGCAGCCTCGGCTTTGCTTCTCGGCTTTTTCGGCGAGCACCGCGCTTTTCAAGCGAGGCCTTAAGCGCGCTCATCAGATCGATCACCTTGCCGCGTGACGGCTCGGTTGGCGCCGAGGTTACCGCTTCCTCGCCAGCGACCTTACGCTGAGCGGCTTCCTGCACGCGCTCGCGGAACTCGTCGTGATACTTGGAAGGATCGAATTTCTTTTCGGTCAGGTCATCGATGAGCCGCTGGGCCAGTTCGAGTTCCTTGTCGCTGGTCTTCGCGTTCTGCCCGCGATCGACATCGGACTCGGCGACGATCTCGTCCTGGTAGTACATCGTATGGAGCATCAGGCCGCCCTCATACGGACGGATGATCACCAGATGCTCCTTGTTGCGCATCGTGAAGTGCGCGAGCGCGACGCGCTTGCTCTCGGTCATCGCGGTGGCGAGGAGCTTGTAGGCCCGCGCCGACTCCGGCGAGCATCCGAGGTGATAGGAACTTTCGAAGTAGACCGGATCGACCTGCTCGAGCGGCACGAACTCGGTGATAGCGACCGCATGGTCCTCGTGCGCCTCGAGCTTCTCCAGCTCTTCCTCGGTGAAGGTGACGTAAACGCCCTTTTCGATTTGATATCCACGCACCAGCTCGCTGCGATCGACGATGGCATCGTCGACCGGGCAGTAGATTTTCTGCTGGATGCGGCTTTTGTCCTTGGCGTGAAGAAGGTTGAAGCTGACCGATTTCGGCCGCGTCGCGGTGTAGAGCTTGACCGGGATGGAAACTAACCCGAAAGAGATTGAGCCTGCTGCTACTGGTCGTGCGGCCATACAGAGAACTCCCTTTTAATTTTCCCTCGACTCCGCTTCGCTCCGCCTCGGGCGGCTGCGCCGCGGCGCTGCGCGCCCCCTTCGGGCCTCAACCGAATCGGACCCTGGCTTTCTTAGGCGAATAAGCCGCCAAGATGGCGGCCTATGCCCGCGTAGCCTATACGGAAGACGGGAGGTCCGCTAGATGGCCGACGCCGCCATTTTTTCAGACGATTTGGCCACCTCGCAGAGTCCAATTCATTCCTTATTCTTGCGCGGACGCCCGCGTCGGCGCTTCGGTTCCTCGCCCGTCGGCTCGTCGATCGGCCCGAAGGGATCCCCTGCATGCTCGTCCGCAGCCTCCATCACCCCGTAGCTGTTCGGCTTGCGATCTTCGGCCTCCATGTCCGCGGGAGGCGTCCAGGTCTGACTGTAGGGCTCGATGGTGCCGCCGGCGCCCCATCGACCGCGGCTGCGGCCGCGCTTCCCTTGGCAATCGACGCATAGCAGCGCGAAGGGCAGTGCCTTCAGGCCTCTCAACCGGAATGTCTTCGCCGCATTCGGCGCAGGTGCCGTAAGTTCCATTGTCGACGCGCGCCAATGCCTGATCGATCAGGCGGAGGCGATCCTCGGCGCGCTCGATGAGGCTTGCGTGAGTCTCAACATCACTGGTCGAGCGCGCCACATCCATTTCATCGCCGGGCGAGGTCATCACTTCCTCACCTTGGTCGCGCCGGAAAGCTACGATCTTCTGATATGTCTCGTCTCGCAGCCGCGCGAGGATATCGCGCAGGGTTCCGAGACGGTTCGAATTCGTGGTCATTGCGAGTCCCATCTTTTCTCCTCTGCTTCACCGTTCGGTCGCGAATGCCGTTCAACTATCTACGCAAGTAGCGCCTCATCGGTTTCCCATCTGACGCGAACGGCAAATCCTAAAATCGGATTCGCCGCCGGTCAGCCGTCCTCTCCTCAGATTGGACGTATTTAGGGTTGGACGTATTTACCTCACGATCGCATCAAGGACGCTGAAAATAATCATTCAGCGCGCAAGTGCAACTTGGCGCGCAAAAATGCAGATCGTTACCGAGGTGAGCAAATACGCTGCCGCATCTCGATCGTTAGCGATTATGCGAACGATTCATATTTTTTTCTCGGCACCGTCATCTAATTTGCTTCCTTCACCGTCTAATCTTGGAGGCTGAACGACGCGAACGATGTCCGATTTTGCCTCATGTAGCGGAAATAGTCGGCGAACAAGAGACGATGTGTCTCAAAGTGACAGTGAGGGCTTTGTCAAATGCGTGAGACGGCAGCGAAACGTCGGACAAAGGCCATCAAGGTGGATCATTCCGGAAAGTTCAGGGCCCAAATACTCAAATTCGACCGTCATGCCGGGCTCATCGTGATGGAAAAATCGGAACCTGCCGCGGAGCTCAAGCCGTTCGTCACGTTGGTGCGCAACTTGCTCGCGTGGTTGAGGCTGATTTCTCCAGTGTCGCAAACGAAGCGGTACACGAAGGGCAGACGGTCTCGATGAAGGATAGTCAGGTGACAAATCTGGATTGGATCGCCGGAATGATGAGCGCGTTGGCGATCGCGGCCCTGCTCTGGGCTGCCGTGGCGTTCGCCTGAAGCGCTGACCTGCGAACCCGCCCTCGCGCGAACTCTTTCGCCGCGATCCGCACTCGCTCCTGCTACATCAGCGGTGCCACAAAATTGACTGCGCTGCCACGATTGCGGCTATGCATTCTGGCGCGGACGTACAATCGCGGCGGTTCCGTAGGCCGCAATTTCGCTCATCAGGTCGGCAATTTCGTTGCAGTCAAAGCGCATCGCTAAAACCGCGTTTGCTCCTCGTTCGCGCGCCGCGCTCCTAAGCCGGTCGATCGCCTGATTGCGGCTGTCGGTCAGCAATGTGGTGTAGCCTCCCACCTCGCCACCGAACAGCGTGCGGAGGCTCGCTCCGAAATTGGAGAAGACGTTGCGCGCGCGGACGATCAGCCCGAATACCTCGCCGAGCACTTGCACGACCTCATAGCCGGGAATGTCGTTGGTGGTCACGACCAGGACGTTGTCATCGGAATCGCTCATACATCCGCACCTCCTTTGGCGAATATTACGACTTCGCACCGAGCGAAGCTGCCCGGGTCTGGCGTTCAGTCGCCGGATGCGTATCCGATGGAAATATCCGCGCGGCAGTCCTGAAAAAGATATCCTCCAGCGAGGCTCGCGGCAGATAAAGCCCCAGCATCACATCTTCGGAACGGAAGCTCGAGAAATATTTGGTCTCGAGCAGGTTGCGCTCACATCGAAGAATCGCGTCAAAGCCGGGATTGGGGTCGAGCCTGTCCTCGAACACGCTGTCGCTCGCAAACATGATGCGATCGCTGTGCGCGATGTAGAACGCGCGGAACTTCTCCGGATCGCGCACTGCGAATGCGCCGACGCGATGCCAGGGGCCGCTATCGGTGAACAGGTTCGGATGCGCTTTGAGCATCGCGCCGAGAATCTCGAGGCTGCTCTGCACGCCGCAGAGATGCGGGCATATGAAAGTCACCTTTGGAAAGTCATTGAGCGCGCGTTCTAACTCGCGACGCTGAACCGCCTGAAGCGCCTCGACGTGGATGATCACCGGCAGGCCGCGCTCGCTCGCTATCGTGTACGCGGCGTACATCGCGCGGCTGTCGATGGTGCCTAGCTCATCGCGCAGCATCGGCAGACCGTTGTAGAACTTCAGCCCGTCGATGCCATTCCCCGCAAGGCGCGCGGCCTTGCGCGGGCCGTCCTCATCATAAGAAGGATACGTATAGAAGACGCGAAAGCGGTCCGGATAGCGCCGCTTCATCGCGAGCTGGCGCTCCACAGTGTCGTCGTAGCCGTCGAAGCCGGCGTCGGAATCGAAGGTAACGTCGGGCGAATCGAGGAGCACCATCGTGGCGATGCCTTCGCGATCCATCACGTCGACCAGCGATTTGGTCTGCGCCTCCGGCAACACGATATGCTCGTGAACATCCGTAATGCCGCGCAGCGGCTGCGCCTGGATGATGCCGCCGAGCGAGTCGCCGGCGCTCGCGACATGAGGCATCGCGGCGATACCGATCGCGAGCGAGAACGCCGCGACTAATCGAATCGGCACCTTACTTCGGCGTTCGGTTCGCGTGGTCGGCGATTACTTTGGCGACGCAGCAGGTGAGGCGCTTGCCGGTCGGGATGTGCAGGAACTCGTTGGGGCCGTGGGCGTTTGCATGCGGCCCGAGCGCGCCGGTGATGAGAAATTGTGCCTTGGGGAACCGCTCGCCGAGCATCGCCATGAACGGAATCGTGCCGCCCTCGCCCATGAATGCGATCGGCTTGCCGAAAAACGCATTTGATGAATCGTCGAGAGACCTTTCCAGCCATGGCGCGAGTTCCGGCGCATCCCATCCGGTCGCGCCCCAGTTCGCCTCGAAGCTGACCTTCGCGCCCGAGGGCGGATCGTCTTTCATCAGCTCCTTGAGCGCGCGCGAGGCGACCTTCGCATCGCAGGTCGGCGGGATACGCAAGGAAAGTTTCAATGCCGTCGCCGGACGCAATACATTGCCCGCGTTGCCGACCGCCGGGAGTCCATCGGCGCCGATTATCGCGAGCGCCGGACGCCACGCGCGGTTGAGGATCAACTCGGTCGGATCGGTGCTGACCGGCTGCGTCCCCGATGCGAACGGAAACTTTTTGTACATGTCGTCGCCAAGAATCGCGGCCGTCGCGGCAGCCTGCTTCATCCGCGCCTTCGGAATCTCGACGTGGAACACTTCGGGCTTGATGCGCCCGGTCTCCTCATCTTCGACGCGGCTGAAGAGCTGGCGCGCGAGGCGGAAGCTGTCGGGCACCACGCCGCCCGCATCGCCCGAGTGCACGCCCTCGGTCAGTACCTCGACCTTAAGCGTACCGCCGACCAGCCCGCGCAACGATGTCGTGCACCATAGCTGCTCGTAATTGCCGCATCCGGAGTCGAGCGCGATGACGAGGCTCGGCTGCCCGATGCGTTTCGCGAGATGGTCGATGTACGGCGGCAGATCGAAGCTGCCGCTCTCCTCGCATGCCTCGATCAACGACGACGCATCGCGCATGCGGGATGCCCTGCTCCTTCAGCGCGCCGATGGCGCTGAGGCACGCGAACATCGCATAGCCGTCGTCGGCGGCGCCGCGCCCATACAGGCGGTCGCCTTCGAGCTTCGGCGTCCACGCATCGAGGTCGGCGCGCCATCCGGCCATCTCGGGCTGTTTGTCCATATGCCCGTAGAGCAGGATGCAATCGTCAATCTGACCGGGAATCTCCATGAAGAGCAGCGGCGTGCGCTTCGGAAGCCGCACTACTTCGAGCGTCGCGCCCTTCGGCAGATGTTCGCGCGCCCATTTTTCGAAGCGCGCGACGACCTTGTCCATGTGGCCGTGCGCCTGCCATTCGGGGTCGAACGCGACCGACTTGTTGGGGATGCGAATGTATTCCGTGAGTTCCGGAATTATCGCGGAATCCCAAATGCGATCGATGTAGCTCTGCGTCTTGGCGTGATCCATAGACGAGAGCCTACGCAGGTCGCGGTGGTTACGCAAAATCAGTTGCCGCTGCAAAACCGGATGCGGGCCGTCATGCACGGCAACTGCCACGCTGATAGCCTCCGTCCTGGTAAGGGTCTTTCGCGAACCGCCCCTACAAGAGCGGACGCTCGTCTAGATTCGCAAGAACTCACCCGGACGGGTGACGATATGCTTGACCTCACCGCAGCACGCGCGTACGAAACTGCTAATGACCACACTCGAACAGTTCACCGGTACCGCCGGACAAAAGCGGCTCGCCAAGGCACTCAAGTCGCATGAAATCATTGGCAAAAATGCGGCGATGGCGCGCGACTTCGCAAAGAGCGCCACGATTGAGGAATTCACCGACGGGCAGACGCTGCTCGAGCAGAATGGAACCGACACTCACCTCTACATGATTCTCGACGGGGAGGTGGCGATCGAGGTCAACGGCAACCGCGTCGCCACCAGTGGACCGGGCGTACCGATTGGCGAGATGGCGTTGGTCGACCCGACGGGAGGCCGCTCCGCCTCGGTGATCGCGATTAGAGATACCGTAGTGGCGCGCATCGCGCGACCGAAGTTCCTTACGTTGGCGAAAAAGTACCCGGAGGTTTGGCATGCGATCGCACGTCACCTCGCACGCCACGTGCGGAGGCACAACGCACGGTTCAAGTGAAATCGGCCCGGACCGAAAGCTAGCTGTCGCCGCTGCCGAACCGCGTCTGCACCAAGCGTTGCACGACCGCGAAAACCATCGCGGTTGAGATGCCGAACATCAGCATTCCGTCGGAAGCTTCCAGCGGCCCCAGCAACCTCCAGCGGGGCGATATCAGTGCGGTGCTATCTCCCAGGGTCGTATAGCTACCCGCCGAATGATAAAACGCCGCGGCAAAGTTGGAGAACTCACCGCAAAGTTCCAACGTCAGAGCCCACAGCGCCATCTCGATTAGATGGCCGGCGAGTGCCAGCAGCATTGCGCCCGCTACAATCACGAAGTCTGTCGAAAACTTCACGCCCGCGCGGCTAAGCCGCAAATCGCGGCGAACTCTGCTGATGATAATTCCCAGAATGAGCCCATGAACTATGATCGTGCATGCGATGGTTCCCACCCCGACCAGTAGGGGATCGAAAAGCGATACTTGGTTCGACGGTTCCATCGGTCAGGGGCGACCAGTTCCGATCCGGGAAATTATCTTCTCTCCAAAACGCCGCACTTGATCGATCATCTCCTGACCCTCGGTCACAAAGCCCGCCACCATGTCGGTTGCGCCGAGGTCCGCCAGACGCCGGTAGTCATCCGCAGTGCTCGCCATGATGTCCATCACGTGGATCTCGAAGTCGGTCCTGCCTATGGTTCCATAGCGCTCGCGCTCGGCATTCAGTCCGCGGATTAGCCGCTTGAGAGTCTCGGTATCGGCATTCGCCGAAATCCAGCCATCGCATAGCCGGGCAGCGCGGGCGAGCGCAGCCTTGCTATGCCCGCCATACAGGATGGGAACCGGTAGGTCAGGCACGGGATTCATCTTCATCGGTCCGAAGTCGTAATTCTCGCTATGAAATTCGAAGTAGTCGCCACGCATCGCGCCGCGGATGATTTCGATGCACTCATCCATCAGCTTGCCGCGCTTCTCGAACGCGAGGCCATTGTAGGTGAAGTCCTCGCGCCAGGGACCAAGACCTGCGCCGAGGCTGACGCGATTGCCCGAGATGACGGCTAGCGAACTGAGCGCCTTGGCCAGGACCAGCGGCTGGCGCACGGGCACCTTCATCACCGCGGGATAGAAGTGCAAGGTCTTCGTCACCGCCGCCATCCAGGTCATCGCGATGAACGGTTCGATGAAGGGCGTCGCGGAAATATACGCTCGGATATTGTCGGTGTCCGCGTACGGATACCTGGACTCGGTCGCGCGTGGAAAGAACAGACTGTCGGGAATCGTGATCGATGTCCAACCAGACTCCTCGGCAGCCCGCGCGATCGCCTGGAAATCCTGATGCTCTCCCCGGGAAAGCATTAATGTGAAACGCATGATGCGGAGTTAGCCGCTTCACCGCGCTTGGCGTCAAGTGCCGCGCAGCGACCAAAGGATCGCGGTGCGCATAATGCGGCCGAAGTTCATGGCGTTGGCGAAAAAATCTCCGCACCGATGGCAGGCGATCGCGCTTCATGTGCGCCGGCATAACGCGCGATTCAAGTAACGCCGGGCGCGCGCCGGCGCGCTACTTCTTCGGCTCCTTGCCTGCGCCCCTTAGGTTCACCGTCGTCGTCGATGCGTTCGGATCGTCATCCATGATGGTCAACTGCCCGGTCACCGGCGTCGTCGCGCTCGGCGAGAACGTGATCATGATGTCGCAGAAGCCCTCCGACTCAATCGGCGAGGAGCATCCGTTCGTGACGTTGAAGCCTGCGGACGCGATCGCGCTCAGGATCGTTATAGGTGATGCGCCGAGCTTCTTGGTCGCGCGCGCGATGTTGGTGAGCTTCACGGTTTTCGCGGCGCTGGTGGTATTTAGGGTGACCGCGCCGAAATTGACAGTCGGGGGCGTGGCGCGCAGTTTTCCAGGAATCGGCGTGGCAGTGGGCACCGGAGTCGGCGTCGGCTTGCCGTCAAAGGCGTCGACAAAGGTCGTGACATCGGGCGTGCCCCATCCGGAGGCCTGATCGTAACCCGTGACCGCATCGAAGCCGGTCACTCCGTCGTAGTTATTGTTGCCCATCGTGCAGTCGCGGATGCCGGTCGTGTCGGTATCCTGCAGGTTGCCCAGTTCGTAGAGCTTGGTGTTGATGCTGCCGAGGCGCTGATTGCTGTTGCTCTGCACCATCAGCTCCGCGATACCGGCCCATACCGGCGCGCCGAGGCTGGTTCCGCATGCGCAGCAACTGACGTTGTTTCCGGTCTTCTGGCCGGGGAAAACCGAAAAGGCGCCGGGCGTGACACACGCCGCTTCCATCGAGATGTCCGGAACGTCGCGCGCGCCGTCAGCGGGAGTGCCGGTGGCCTGAAATGGCGCCTCCGACTTCGTCCATACCGTGCTTGCGCCACCGCCGCCGGAGCCGATTTCCTCGGGCAGGAATTGCGGCTCGTTCCAGACTGATTCCGCGACGAATCCCACATCGTCGCCGGCGCTGTTGTAGTCGGGTTTGAACTGAGTACCGCCGATGGAGGTGACATTGGGATCGGAAGCGAGTTCATTGACGTTGCGGCTGGTGCCGAGGCCGCATGTGTCGGTCGACGCATCGAACTGAAATTCCGCGGCGCCTTCGTCGCCTTCGGCCACAAAAACCGTCTGCCCCTGCGAGGCAGCCTTCATGTAGGTGGTGTGCAAGGCGCCGGTATAATACGTCGAGGGGAACCCGCACGACTCGATGCTGATGCTCAGCGCGCTGCAGGTGTTCTGACTGACCGCGGTGTCGAGCGCATCAACCGTCGCTTCGATGAGGTTGCCGCTATACGTCGCGGGATCCGCGATATAGACATCGATCGCGGCGCCGGGCGAGAAGGTGTGCGAGTATTCGACATCGAGCATGGTCTCGCCGGCGCGGCTGTTTTGGCCGGGATTGTCGCTATCCGGCGCGATGACGCGGGTGATGGTCGGGGTCGCGAGTTTGAAGGCCTTATCGAAGTTGGTCAGACCCGCATCGGGATAGTCGGAAACCTCGATCAGTCCGATACATCCGCCGCCGGTGCCGGTAATCGTGCCCTTCAACAGCGAATTGACATCGTAGAAGGTATAGAAATCCTGCGGGCCAAAGCCGGTCTTGCCGCTCAGCTTCTCCGCGGGGCCGCCGACTGCGACTGATGAGGTGTCATCGGCGGGCGAGCCGGGCACCGCATGCAGCGGCGTATGCGCGGCGCGCAGGTTGTCGAGTCCATCGATGAATGCGATCGCGCCGGCAAATTGCGCAGGCACCGTCGGGTCGCCGAGGTTGCCGTAATGCTTGCCTCCATCGGGCGACGCGATACTTATGCTGAAGGCGCGCTGCGCCTGCTCGACGGTAGCGGCGAATTTCAGCGCGCGTCCATTGGAGGATTGCGAAACCGCAAATCCCTGCTGGTTGAGCCATTGTGCAATCGCATCGCGCGTGGCGGTATCGGGGCCGAAGCGGCGATCGAACTCGCCACTCTTCAGCCATTGATGATAGCTGGGCGAATTGGGATCCTGCTGCACGGCAAGCAAGGCCTCGAGTTCCTCGCGATGCGACGGATTCAGATCGATCCGCATCGAAAGAATCTTGTCGGCGGGCGCGGCCCCGGCGGCGACGAGTGTTTCGACACTCGGCGAATGATTTCCCGCAATCGCCACGGTCTGTGCGTGAACTCCGGGAGCCATCACGGCCAGCAGCACGGCAATTGAACACACGTATATCGGCAAACGTGCAGGACTGAACAAACGACGCATCGAGAACCCCCCTCGCAGAAGCACAACTGAATATCGAGCCAAACAGAATTAGCAGAGGCTTGCAGCCATAGCCAGCAATTCCTTTGGAACGCCGGCGAGTGGCCTCGCTATGGATTCAGCGCGCCAACGCGCGAGTCCCCGCCTGAGTTGGCGGACGTTCGATGGCGGCGCCCACCGGGCGCCGCAACTCGCAGCATAGCACAGTCCCGACCTCCGGTCAGCGAGGAACTTCCAGCCAGATCACTCCGAGCGGAGGAAGTCGCAGCGTCAGCGAAAACGGCATCCCATGCGAGGGCGAATTGTCAGCTCGGCGCCGGTGATAGCCAAGGTGGCGGGCACCAAGCGCGTCGAGTTCAAGCGCGCGCGAAGGTGTATACGCAGATTTGGCGCGGCGTCACGCGCGAGTTGGCCCGCCAGGTCCGCCGCTACAATGCGAGCATCTAGCGCGGGAGTTCCGGTAGGTAATCCCGGGGCCGGCACCCTGAGTCGCTAGGACTCCCACCGACGGAAAATTACATGCGCATACGCTTCTAGCGCTCCGACAAGAGCGCATCTACTCTGATTGGATGTCCTTAGTCCACGGCCAGGAAATCGGATCCAGGGAGCTGGAGGCTGCGATCGGCGGGCCAGCCTGGGACGCAGGTAGATTCGCGCGTTTGTGCAACGCGATCATCTGGACAGAAGCGGGTCAGGAGCGGTCGTCTTCGCTATCGCTGACTGAGCGGGTATTCGTTCGCGACAATGGGATCGACGCAGAACTGGAGATCGAGGTGTCTCAGAGTGAGTTTGATCGCTCTCGGTTCTTGGTACGCGGCTGGAACATCCTGCAGTACAAGAAGCGTGAGGGAGGAAACGATAGGGCCAACGCAATTAGCGGGATTCGAAACACCGAACGATCTGCGATTAAGAAAATCTTTGAGAAAACGGGGCGGCGACCCAACTCCTACGTTTTGCTGTTAAACCTCGACCTAGTACACGAAGACAAACGCCTTCTGCGTGAATCGATCGTTGACGGTTACGATCAACGCGACGGCGTGAAAGTCGAAGTGTTAGGCGCGGGTGAATTGGCTGCCGCGCTGAATAATTTGCCGCATCTGCGCTCCGCGTTTTTTGCCACCACCGATTTTCAGACATGGTATCTCGCTTGGGACGCTCATCTGATGCAGAAGTCCGTCGCGCACGCAGCCCTCATCGGAAGAGACGCTGAAGCGAGGAACCTTCGAACTCTGGTCGACGATCCAACGGTGAGGGTAATTTTCGTCTCTGGACCGTCAGGCATCGGTAAGTCTCGCCTCATTCTGGAAGCAACAAAACATCGAAGCCTCGAGACAGTGCACGCACTAGATCCGCAGTCTCTAAGCGTCCGAGACTTGCTTGCTCTAGAGTCTCCCAAGAAGGAAACAATTGTCCTAGTGGAAGAACCAGAGTCGACAAATCTCAGGGAACTTCTGACACAGACTCTCACGCGCCCCGAGCTAAAGCTCATAGTCACTGCTCACCGAGTACCCGCCACACCTCAAGATTCGCGGATACGGACTCTACAATTGAGGCCGCTCGACGATGATTCAGCGCGGATCCTGCTGAACGCTGCCGTACAGATTGATTTCAGCTTGGGGTCCTGGATTCTTGCCCAAGCCGGAGGCAATCCTGAACTGCTGCTCAGAGCAGCTGCCGTCGGCGATGAATTGAGATCGAAGGCGCAGGGACTCGTGGCTTCCCTGGCGGAAGTATTTGAAGAACGGGTTCGAACTGGATTTGGGGAAGAGATACTGACACTCGTTCGGCTCCTGAGTCTGCTCACTTATGTTGGAGTAGAATCGCCTCATGCCAAGGAACTTAAACTACTGTGCGCGCGCCTAGGCGGAGGTGTCGATCTCAACAAAGCTCTGCTTGCAATCGACCAATTGGTGAAGATTGGTTTTCTCAGATTGTGGGGTCCGTATATAGAAGTTGTTCCTCCTTTCCTGGCGAACCACCTCGCGAAAGCTGCCCTGAAGGGGCGACTGGACGCCGTCGTCTCATTGTTCGCCGAACTGCCGCCTCTTGCTCAATTAAGAATGTTACGGCGCCTTTCACAAACCGGCGGACAGGAAGCTCGTGAGTTTCAAGAGGCGCTATTCAGGATCAGATTCAAAGACTTGAATTCGGTTCTCAACGGTACCGAGGAAATCTATCTCTTCGTCGAAGCTATGCCGGAACAGGTCGCGGCGTTTCTCAAGGATAAAATTCAAACGCTTAACGAAGCTGAACTTGGGGCGTTGTCCGTCGGGCCGCGACGTGTTCTTCGCCGTATAATCGAACGCCTCTGGCTCCGAAAATCCACCTGCGGCGGGGCTATCGATATCCTGATCAGGCTTGCTGGAATCGAACGCGAAGAAAATCCGCAGCCATTGAGCGGAGATGATCTGACGCCTCTTCTCGTCGAATCGTTTCATGCTGAGCATCCGCAGGTACCGCTTACGTGCCCGGAAAAGTTCGAGATATTGCAAAAGCTGGTTCGCAGTGACGTTCCGAAGAACCTCCGTTTAATCGGAATCACGGCAATAGCTAGCGCGCTAGAACCGCAGTCGGTTATGTTGCGGGAAAGTTGGGGAGCCGAACCTCTGGATGCTCGGCCCCCACAAACGTACGGTGGTGTCTGGGCTTACAACGAAGGACTAATTTGCCTTCTCGTTAGCCTAACGGACGACAAGGACTCCGAGGTAGCGTCCGCTGCTGTTCATGCTCTTCCACGCGCCCTATATCAAGGCTTCATTCAGGGTGCTTCCGAGACTGCGGTTGATGAGTCTCCAACATCGTGTCGCGCGTACTCAAGGACCCCGGCTCTATCTCGATAGCGAGAATTCGAGATTCGATAGAACGGTCTCTCCGGACTCTCTCTGTTTGGCAGAAACAAAGTTCGAGACCGGAATTCGAGCGGTGGAGGAAAACTCTAGAAACGCTCCTGAAGAGCATCCAATCTAGCTCCGATTTCGAGGTGCGCGTTCGAAACGTCGTCGGAGGCTGGACCTATTCTGACAAAGACGACAGAAGCGATTTCAAGGATCTCGCCGCGGAAGCCTTAAGCAATACCGAGCTTCTTAGTCCTGAACTTCTAGATTGGCTTTGCTCGCGCGAGGCGGAGAGGGGTCACATCTTATTTTGGGCGCTCGGACAAATCGACAATAATCACGTCCTGCTGGACAAGATTAAACGAAGAGTGTCTATGGCACGCGGTGCTAGCGCTTTCGTTTCGTATCTCGGAGGGCTAGCCCAAAATGAACCCGAATTCGTAGACCAAGTTCTTGACGGGCTGGCGCAGAACGAGGAGGTCGAGGGTCCGGTGGTCCTTCAAGCTTCTCTCTATTCAATTGATACGTCTCGCGCGGTAAGGCGGATATGCACACTTCTTGAAACCGAGCGAATTGATCCAACCGTCACTGCGGGCTCGATAGCCTCGCCTTGGTTAAAACAGATTAAGCCAGACGAGCTATCGGCGCTGCTAACGCTGATTGCTGGGCGTGATCTCAAATTTCCTCTCGAAGTTATCCGAGTGCTCGACGCAGCGGTGTTCGCAGGACAGCCGTTTAGCGATGAAGTGATGCAATTTGCGTGGAAGTGTTTGCAAGCCGCGCGAAACCTGGAGCAAAACGACTACTTTTACTGTGACCATCTTGCGGCAAACCTCGCAGAGTTGAACCCTGAAACCGCATTCCAAGAATTTCACGACCTCATTCGGCGCCCTTGGTCAGAGCGGTCTTGGAATCCTATTTCACCTTATAGTGGTCAGTCGCAATTGTGGAGCATCCTCACTAAGCTCGATCATGAGAGAGCGGTCCTAGATGTGCTTTCAGGGTACGCTGAAGCAAAATTCGCTTATTCCGTTGCCAACGGCGCACGTGAATTTATCGATCCTGTCGCTGACCGCGTTCTGCTGCTACGATTCGCAGAAATCGGAGAACAACAGGCTCGCGTGGTCGCGAGGATACTTAGCGCGTCAAATTCAGGTTTTTGGGATTTAGCCTTCGAAATTCTAGAAAGGTTTCCCAACAGCGAAGAAATCCGCGAGCTTCTTTCGCGAGGCGCCCAACGCACGGGCGAAGTCAGCTTCGGATTCTCGGGGCCCGGATTTGCCTTGTCCGAGATCGAATCAAAGCTTCGAGGTCAACCGACCCCCACGGCGAGAGCTTGGCTGGAAGATCTCGCTGGGCGCCTGAGGCAACGCGTCAAGGAGTTGGAAGCGTTCCAGTTGGAGCAGAAAGTCAACCGCTGAGTTCGGCGCATCGCCGCGGCGAGCGCCCGTTCTGGTACTACCGCGGGACTTCGAGCCAGATCACGCCGAGTGGAGGCAATCGCAGCGTCAACGAGAATGGCATCCCATGCGAGGGCGAATTGTCCGCCATCACCGCGCCGGCGTTGCCGACGTTGCTGCCGCCATAAATGCCCGCATCGCTGTTGAGGATCTCCTTATAGAGACCGCCGACAGGCGCGCCGATGCGATATCCTTCGCGCGCTACCGGCGAGAAGTTGCATAGGCAAATGACGCGGCGGCCCGACGACGGCGCGATGCGCATGAACGCGATGATGTTCTCGTCGGCGTTGTTCGCATCGAGCCATTGAAAGCCCTTTGGATCGACATCCGCTTCCCATAGCGCAGGCTCGGCGCGATAGATGCGGTTGCAGTCGCGTACCAGCGACTGCAAGCCGCGATGGTCGGCCTCGGCCAGCAGATGCCAGTCGAGGCTCGCGTCGTGATTCCATTCGCGCCACTGCCCGAACTCGCCGCCCATGAAGAGCAGCTTCTTGCCCGAGCGCGCCCACATGTAGGCATAGAGCGCGCGCAAGTTGGCGAACTTGCGCCAGCGGTCGCCCGGCATCTTGTCGAGCAGCGAGCGCTTGCCGTACACGACCTCATCATGCGAGAGCGGCAGGACGAAATTTTCGCTCCACGCGTACATCAGGCCGAAGGTGAGATCGCGATGATGATAGCGGCGGAAAATCGGATCGAGGCTGAAGTAGTCGAGCGTGTCGTGCATCCAGCCCATGTCCCATTTGAAGCCGAAACCGAGACCGCCGACATAGACAGGACGGCTGACTCCCGGCCACGCGGTCGACTCCTCAGCGATCGTCGTCGTGCCCGGATGTTGCCGAAACGCCTGCTTGTTCATCTCCTGCAGAAATGAAATCGCGTCGAGGTTCTCGCGCCCGCCGTGCTCGTTCGGAATCCATTCGCCGGCTTTGCGTCCGTAGTCGAGATAAAGCATCGAGGAAACCGCATCCACGCGCAGACCGTCGGCGTGATATTCCGAAAGCCAGTTGTGCGCGCTCGCGAGCAGAAATGTGCGGACCTCATCGCGCGCGAAATTAAAAATGTAGGTTCCCCACTCGGGATGAAATCCCTTGCGCGGATCGAGATGCTCGTATAGCGCGGTGCCGTCGAAGCGGCCGAGGCTGAACGCGTCGGTGGGAAAATGCGCGGGGACCCAATCGAGAATCACCCCGATGCCGCGATTGTGCAGCGAATCGATCAGGTAGCGGAAATCATCGGGCGTGCCGAAGCGCGCGGTGGGCGCAAAATATCCCGTGACCTGATATCCCCACGAGCCAGCAAAGGGATGCTCCATCACGGGCATCAGCTCGACATGCGTAAAGCCGAGATCGGTGACGTAGTCGCCGAGCTCATGCGCCATTTCGCGATAGGTGAGCGATCGATTGCCCTCGCCCGGATTGCGACGCCATGAGCCGAGGTGAACTTCGTAAATTGACACAGGAGAGCGCAACTGATCGCGCGCCGAGCGCTGCTTCATCCACGCATCGTCGCTGAACGGTTGCGACAATTTGTAGACGATCGAGGCGGTGCTCGGCGGAACTTCCATCCACGTCGCGAAGGGATCGGTCTTGAGCATCAGCGCGCCTTCGCGGGTGCGGATCTCGTATTTGTAGCGAGTGCCGGGCGCCAGTTCGGGAACGAAGACTTCCCAGATGCCGGAGCCGCCGAGCATCCGCATCATGTCGAGCCGCCCATCCCATCCGTTGAAATCGCCGACCACGCTGACGCCGTCGGCATTCGGCGCCCACACCGCGAATGCCACGCCCTGAACGCCTTGCGATTCCATTGGGTGCGCGCCGAGTTTTTTGTACGCCTGCTCATGCTTCCCTTCCGCGAGGAGATACAAATCGAGTTCCCCCAGCGTCGGAAGAAACGAATATGCGGAGTGTGCGGTGATGGCGGCGCCACCGGGAAAATGTACTTCGAGGCGATAGGGAAAGACCTCGCGCTTGTTCGCGACGATCACTTCAAAGAGGCCGGGCTCGGGGCGCGCGCGCATCGGGCGCGGCGGTTCGCCATCGACGAGCAGATTGACGCGCTCGGCACCCGGACGAAACGCGCGCACGATGACACCGGTGGGCGTCAGATGCGCGCCGAGTATCGAATGAGGATCGCGATGACGCAGCGCGAGGAGCCGGTTCAGCTCATCCTTCGGGATTTTGGAAAACCCGTCGCTCGCCGCCTTCTTCGAAGTTGCGGATTGTTGCAGCTCGCTCACCATCAGGCTCCCAGTGTGTCAAGTTGGAGGTGGTTGGGTAGCGGTCGATTTTTGCTGCTGCTGAGGAGGCGACACCGCGATACCGGCGATCTGCGAAATACCGTATATCGGGATGAACGCCCAGCTCGGCCGATTGTCGAGCTCGTAGCCCAGCTCGTAGACCGCCTTCTCGAGGGTGAATGCATCGAGCAGGATGGCCAGCTCCTCGCGAGTCTTCGGCAACGTCGCAGTGCCGTCCGCGGTTTCGAGATATCCGCGCAGGAAGGACCACGAACACCAGGTTTGCCAAAAGCGCGCCCACGGCTCCAAGGTTGAAAAATCGGCATTACCCAACGCGCCACCGTGCAACTGATTCGTCATTTCAGACAGCGCAGCGTATCCGAATGATCGCAGCATACCGCCAACGTCGCGCAATCCGGAGCGCTTGCGGCGGCGCTCGGTCAACGGACGCGCGGGCTCGCCTTCGAAATCGATAATGACGAAATCCTTGCCGGTATAGAGCATCTGGCCCAGATGCAAATCGCCATGGATGCGCTGGCGCACCACCGACAGCCGATGCTTCAGGAAGGAATCGAAGCGCGCACCGATTTGATCTTTGTGATCGAGCAGCGCCTGCGCCTCGGGTTGCAGCTCCTTCGGAAGCGCTCGCATCCTGCCCGCAAGCTGACGCATCACGCGCCCCAACAGGTTGCGCATCGATTGATAAACCGAGCGCTGATAGAGCGCTGAGTAGGGCTCGGGTGAAAAATCCGGATCGTTCTGATCGGCCAGCAGCGCAAGATGAAGTTCCGCCACGCGCCGCCCGATCATCCGCGCCGCATCCAGATAGGCGCCGACCATTTCAGTCGCGAGCGGATCAGCTTCGGTCTGCTCGGCCAGCTCGAGGATGTGTTTCTCGGGCATAGTGGGATGTTCGGTGCGCGTCGCCGCATGCTCGAAATAGCGCTGCAGCTCGTTCAGCGTGAATTGCCATGCGTCGCCCTGATTCGGCACGAAGCCCTGCAGAATGGCGAGGTTGCGGCCGTCCGAACGCCCCACCTTATAGTCGATCCATCCGGCCAGCGGCGGCGTATGCGGGAAGTGCGCGACCTCGGTCAGATAGCGTCCCACCTCGATATCGGGATTGAGACCCGCCTCGAGTTTGCGAAACATCTTCATGATGAAGCGGTCGCCGAACATGATCGAAGTATTGCTCTGTTCCGCTTTCATCATTTTGGGTTCCGGAATGTCGTCGGCACCGTATATTTCGCGGAACGCATCGGTCGAGTGCGCGCCAAACTCGTTGTTCTGGCTTTTGCCGCGGCGATGACGCTCGATCAACGCAAGCATCTCGCGCCCGAACCCGGGATCCACCGTCGCATCGTAGAGCACGCCGTCGCGGACGCCATTGTTCGTCGCGCCGTTGGTGGACGGCTTGCCGTTGCCGGTCGCCGGTATAGTCACATCGGCAATGACGTGCTCGGGCCAGTGCTCGCGAATGTCGTCTGCCTGCTGGCCACCCGCGATGCCCAACGGCAATACATAGGTCTCGGGCTCCGCGTTGGCATATTCGAGATTGACGAACGCGATGTGGTGAGCGTTCTCGCCTTCGGAGAGCGGCACCAGATCCGCGATGTCGGCGCTCTTGATGGTGCGCGTCTTGCTGCGAAACCAGCGGCATCGCGGGAGATATTCCGGCAGTATCCGGCGCAACGCCTGACGCGTCTGCGCACGCATCAAACCGTCAGTCGCCGAGGTGATCTGGATGCGCGGCGTCTTGTAGTCCGACAGATCCGCAACCACGCCGGCGCGCGGCGTCTCTACTGAAAACCATACGAAGCCGTGCGGCCCGAGCGTGAGCAGATACGGCAGGTCACCGATCTGCGGGAACGGCGAATGGCTGAACAACTCGATCGGGGACATCCCCTTGAAGCGCGACAGATCGAGTTCGACGTACTGCACGAAGCGCGAAAGATTCGCGACCACCAGGATGCGCTCGTTCTCGAATGATCGCACGTAGGCTATGACACGTGGATTCTCGGGACTGAGGAACTCCATCGATCCGCGCCCGAAGGCCTTGTACTGGCGGCGCAGCGCGATGAGCCGGCGCATCCACCACAGCAGCGAATGGCGATTGGCTTCCTGCGCTTCCACATTGATCGTCTGGTAGTGGTACTCGTAGTCGATCACGACCGGCAGAATCAGGCGCTGCGGGTTCGCGGTGGAAAATCCCGCGTTGCGATCTCCACTCCATTGCATGGGTGTGCGAACGCCGTCACGATCGCCGAGATAGACATTGTCGCCCATCCCGATCTCATCGCCGTAATAAAGGACCGGCGTCCCGGGCAGCGAAAAAAGCAACCCGTTGATGAGCTCGACCGCGCGGCGATTATTTCCCAACAACGGGCACAGCCGGCGCCGGATGCCGAGGTTGATGCGCATGCGCGATTCCTGCGCATAGGCGCGATACATGTAATCGCGCTCTTCGTCGGTCACCATTTCGAGCGTCAGCTCGTCGTGATTGCGCACGAACAGCGCCCACTGGCAGGTGGAATCGATCGGTGGAGTTTGCGCCCAAATGTCGGTGAGAGGAAAACGATCCTCCATCCGCACCGACATGAACATGCGCGGCATGATCGGGAAGTGAAACGCCATGTGGCATTCCTTGCCTTCCGCGAGATACGCCACCGCATCCTCGGGCCATTGATTGGCCTCCGCCAGCAGCATGCGATTGGAGAAGTTCTTGTCGACATGACTTCGCAACTCGCGCAGGAATTGGTGCGTCTCCGGCAGATTCTCGCAATTGGTGCCCTCGCGTTTGAACAGATACGGAACCGCGTCGAGACGAAGACCGTCGACACCGAGGCCGAGCCATAAATCCACCACCCGCAGGATTTCCTTACGCACCGCGGGGTTGTCGTAGTTCAAATCGGGCTGATGCGAAAAGAACCGATGGAAATAGTATTGCTTCGCCATCGGATCCCATGACCAGTTGGAAGGCTCGAAATCCTGAAAGATGACGCGCGCTTCTTTGTAGCCGTCAGAGTTGTCGCGCCCATACATAGTAGTCGCGCTCCTTCGAACCGATCGGTGTGCGGCGCGCGCGCTGAAACCATTCGTGCTGGTCGGAAGTATGATTGAGCACCAGCTCCGTGACCACATGCAGGCCGCGCCGATGCGCCTCGCGCAGGAAAGTCTTGAACTCCTGCAACGTGCCGCAATCGGGATGGATCGCGCTGTAGTTCGAGATGTCGTAACCATCGTCGCGCATCGGCGATGGATAGAACGGCAGCAGCCATAGCGTGGTGACGCCGAGCGATTGCAGATAATCGAGCTTCGCGGTCAGGCCGGGAAAATCCCCGACGCCATCGGCATTGCTGTCGTAGTACGACCGAACGCGAAGTTCGTAGAAAACTGCGTCCTTATACCAGAGCGGATCGTTGGGCCCGCTTTCTTTTCGGCTCATAGGAGCTTTTCCACTCGCAGGATGTGGGCGGGCTGGACCATCGGATCGAGCCGCACGTAGTTACGATCGGACCAGGTGTAATTTGCCCCAGTCAGCAGGTCCGTCACCTGGTAATGCTGCCCCGGCTGAGCGCCGACCACCTCGGGCGGCACCACCGTGGTGCAGTAGTGCGTTTGAAACGGATCGAGGTTCACCGCAACAATGATGATGTTGCCCTTATCGGGCGACGATTTCGCGTAGCAAAGAATCTGATCGCTGTCGGTATCGAGGAAGCGAAGATTCAAAAAATCCTGCAGCGCAACATTCTCGCGCCGAATCTCATTCACTCGCGCGATGAACTCGCGGATGTTGCCGGGCTTGTGCCAGTCGCGCACCTTGATCTCGTACTTCTCCGAGTTCAGATACTCCTCAGTCCCCGGCACCGCCTCGTTCTCGCATAGCTCGAAGCCGCTGTAGATGCCGTACGAGGACGAGAGCGTCGCGGCGAGCACCAGGCGCATCCGGAACGCCGGCGGCCCTCCGGTCTGCAGCATCGGCGCCAGAATATCCGGCGTGTTGGTGAAGAAGTTCGGCCGGAAGTACTCACGCATCGGGGTTTTGGTTATCTCAGTCAAATACTCAGTCAATTCATACTTGCTATTGCGCCAGGTGAAGTAGGTATACGACTGAGTAAAGCCCGCCTTCGCCAGCGCCTTCATCATCTTGGGATGCGTGAATGCTTCGGCGAGGAAGAGCACCTCCGGATGCGATGCCTGCACCGTCCCTATCAGCCACTCCCAGAAGGCGACCGGCTTGGTATGCGGATTGTCGACGCGAAATATTTTGACGCCGCGATCGATCCATAAGTTCACGATGCGCAGCAGTTCCTGCATCAGTCCGCGCTGGTTCTTCGTATCGAAATCGATCGGATAGATGTCCTGATATTCCTTCGGCGGATTTTCCGCGTACTTGATGCTGCCGTCGGGTCGATGGCTGAACCACTCCGGATGCTCGCGCACCCACGGATGATCGGGCGAACATTGCACCGCAAAATCGATCGCAGTCTCCAATCCAAGCGCAGCAGCCGTCGTGACGAAATGTTGGAAATCCGCGACGGTGCCGAGCCCGGGATCGACCGCATCATGCCCGCCGGCTTCGTTCCCGATCGCCCACGGACTACCCGGCGCGTTCTCCGCGCCGCCCAGCGAATTGTTGGGACCCTTTCGATTGGTTTTTCCGATCGGATGGACCGGCGGCAGGTAGACGACATCGAAGCCCATATCGGCGATAGCAGGAAGGCGGCGTTCCGCATCTCGAAATGTCGCGGGCTTGCTGGGATCGGTCGTCTGCGAGCGCGGGAACATTTCATACCAGGTGCCGAAGCGCGCCTTCGGCCGATCGACGATCAGCTCCAGATACGGCTCGTAGCGCGCCAACCCGTATCGTTCAGCCGCGCGCTCCGCAGCCTCGACAAGGCGCGGCTCCTCGACGATCTTCAGCGCGGTAGCGAAACCATTTTGCGAGGCGCGCAACTGCTCGAGTGATCGCCCGAGTATCTCGCGATCCGATGCGGCCGCGCGACGCGCTATATTCTCGATGAGCGCCGTGCCCTCCAACAGGTCGGAACGAACATCGCGGCCAGCCAGGACTTTCTTCCTGAAGTCGGAAAGCCACGATGCGAACTGGTCGGTCCACGCCTCGACCGTATAGACGTAGCGGGTGTTGTCAGTAGGAACGAATTCCCCGCGCCATCGATCGTTGTCGAAGAGCAACATCGGCGATTCGGCGAAACTCTCGTCGCTTTTGCGGCGATACTTCAGCGCCGCGCGGATGATTTGATGACCGTCGCGAAAGATGTCCGCTTCGACCGCGCAAGGCTCGCCGACGATGCGTTTGGCTGGATATCGGCCGCCGTCAACCGCCGGTTCCACCGCCTCGATGAGGATGTGGCCGAGAGCGGGGCCTTGGCTTTTCAGCTCGCCCGGAAGTTTCGACTGCGCAGACTGAAGCACCATGCGACACCTGTTTCGCTTCGGGAGTCTGCCCTTGGTTGGGCGTGTCCGCGCCGGAAAAATCCGGTCCAGAATTGCGGAACGAGTCAATTATACAAGAAGGGTTGCCGTGAGACGCAACATGCGGTGCAAAAAAAGACGTATTTCGGTCGTATGCTTCGCCAACGCGCCATCCAATGACGCGACGATCTGCTATGTGGCGAAAAATCCCTAGCGAGCGTTCTTGGCGGGATCGACCGAGTCGTAGTCTTGCGCGATCGCCTTGTCGACCTGGCGCGCGAATGTCTCATCTGCGCCGAGCTTGGGCCCTAGATAAGTTCCCCATGAGATCGAAACGCGCTCGGTCCAGGTCTCCGGCTGCCACAGCTGCGATCGAATGAAGGCCTTGGCGCAGTGGAAGAAGCACTCATGGATCGTGACGCGCGTCGCGAGCAACGCAGGCTGTCCGCGCGCCGTCAGCTTGGCTAGCAACTCAGGATCGGTGGTCAGCTCCGCGATGCCATTGACGCGTAGCGTCTCGCCGGTGCCGGGAAGCATGAACACCATCGCGACGTGTGGGTTGGCGAGTATGTTTTGCAAGCCGAACAAAAGCTTGTTTCCCTTGCGTTCGGGAATGACGATGGTCGTCGCGTTCTCGACCAGCACGAAACCCGGATGGTCACCCTTTGGCGACGCATCCAGGTTGCCGTCAGCGTCAGTGGTCGCGAGGACGAGAAATGGCGACCGCTTGATGAAGTCGATCGCCATCTCGTCGAGCTCGGTGAGCAACTTCTTGCGCACCATCGCGTTGGGCTCGCTGATGAGCGCCCGTAGTTGCGCAACCGAGGTGATGCGATGATCGTCGTTCGTCATTTGCCGTTACTTCTTTTCGCTATGAGCCTAGAGGATCTACTTCTTTGATGGCCGCCGAACTCGTAGCGCATCGCCGATAGCAGCTTGTCGGCATACTCATCCGCGCCGCGCGAGCTAAAGCGCTGATACAACGCCGCGGTCAGCACATTACACGGCACGCCTTCGTCGATCGCCGCGTCGATCGTCCATCGGCCTTCGCCCGAGTCCGACACCTTGCCCGCAAACTTTGCGAGCTTGGGATCCTCGACCAAGGCGGTCGCGATCAGATCCAGCAGCCATGACGAAATAACGCTCCCGCGCCGCCATACCTCAGCGATGTCGGTGAGGTTGAAGTCATACTGATAGCGCTCGGGATTGCGCAGCGGGGTCGTCTCAGCATCGACCGTGCTGCCCTGATGCTTCCCGACATTGGCGTTGCGAATGATGTTCATGCCCTCGGCGTAGGCCGCCATGATGCCGTATTCCATTCCGTTGTGAACCATCTTCACGAAGTGGCCCGCGCCGTTGGGTCCGCAATGCAGATAGCCATCCTCGGCAGTGCTGCCCTTGACTTTTTCGCGGCCCGGGGTGCGCGGAACGATGCCGTCTTCGCGTCCCGGTGCGAGCGCCGAGAAAATCGGATCGAGATGCTTCACGACCTCGGTCTCGCCGCCGATCATCTGACAGTAGCCGCGCTCCAGTCCAAAGATGCCGCCACTGGTGCCGGAATCGACATAATGGATTCCCTTCGACTTCAGCGCCTTGGCGCGATTGATATCGTCAATGTAGTAGGAGTTTCCCGAATCTACGATGATGTCGCCCTTCTCGAAGCGGCTGGTGAGCTGCGCGAGGGTTTCTTCGACTGCGCCCGCGGGCACCATCATGAAGGCGACCGCGAGGTTTGTTGAGCTTGGAGACGAAATCATCGAGCGTCGTGCTCGCGACCGCGCCTTCCTTGGCGAGGTCCTTCGCGGCCTGCGGATTGACGTCATAGACCACGCATTCATGACCCTTGCGGATCAGCCGGCGCACCATATTCGCACCCATTCGCCCTAAACCGACCATTCCCATCTGCATAGCGTTACTCCTTTTTTTCCGATGCGCCTTTTTCCTCGCTGCCGTATGAAGTAATACTGAGGCCGTGTTTTCGCAATGGCAATTGCGATGAATTCCTCGATCGCACCGCGCCAACTGATCATCGGCCTCGACGCGATGGAATGGGACCTGGTGCGAAAGTGGTCGGGCGCCGGAAAGCTGCCGACACTTGCGCAACTCATGCGCGAGGGAACGCAGGCGGAGCTGGCGACGGTGGCCGATCGCTTTCCCGATCAAGCGTGGAGTTGCTTGTGCTCCGGGGTCAACCCAGCCCATTTCGCGCGCCACTTTTATACCCAGTACGATCCCGAAACCGGCGGCCTGAAGCACATGCCCGATTCGTCACCGGGAGCGAGGTATTTCTGGAACTACCTGAGCGACGCCGGTCGGCGCGTCGCCGTACTCGATGTGCCGCACGTCGGCAAGAGGGGACTTCTTAATGGCTATCAGTTCTCTTGGGGAACGCATGCACCGCAAGGACCTCCCTACTCGACGCCTGCGTCGTTGCTCCACGAAGTAAACCAGCGCTTCGGACGTCATCCAGTGGGGGAATGCGACGGTGCGACATCCGAGCGGGCGCGCGCCGCGCTGCATCGCCGCATAATCGAGGGAATCAAGACTCACGGTGAACTGTTCCGTCACTACGTCGCGAGGCCCGATTGGGACGCGTTCATCGCGGTATTCGGCGAGCCGCATTGTGCGGGACACACCTACTGGCACGATATGGATTCGAACCATCCTCGTCACGACGCGAAAGCTTCGAATCATTTTGCCGGAGCGATTGAGGAAGTCTATCGCGCGATCGATCGCGAAGTCGGCGCGATCATTGAAGCAGCGGGAGCGGACGTTCGCGTGTACGTCCTTTCCGGGCACGGGATGGCCCCGCTTTATCACGCGTCGTGGAATCTTCAGGACATGCTTGACGAATGGGGCTACGGAGATGGCACGAGGCCGGGTCGCCCGAGCAATCGATCACGCGCGGGAAGCGTGAACTTCTGGCGGATTCTGAGAATGATCGTTCCTGGGCGTCTTCAATACGCGATCTATGCAGCGCTGCCTCGAAAACTGCAAAACGAGTTCGTATTTCGCTTCTATCGAGGCAATCGATCGTGGGATCGATGCCGCGCGTTTGCGATTCCGAACAATGATTCCGTGGGCTCGATTCGCATCAACCTAAAGGGGCGTGATCGTTACGGCATGGTCGAGCCGGGCGCCGAATACGAAAAGATTTGCGACGACATCTGTGCCGCACTCGCGGAACTGACAGACCCTGTCACTGGAAAGCCAGTGGCACAATTCATCTCGCGAGTTCAACGCGAACTGAGCGGCCCTTATGCCGATCGATTGCCGGACATCACAGTGCGATGGGATTCGTCATTCCCGTGGTCGTCGGTGCATTCGCCGAAATTCGGCACTATCCACCTGCGCAAGCAGGATTTGCGCACTGGTTCGCATAGCGCGCATGGATTTCTGATCGCGGCGGGAAACGGTATCCCGCAGGGCGCGACGATTACCGGCGCTTCGGTCTACGATATTGCGCCGACGCTTCTGGATGCGGCCGGTGTCGAGGCGCCGATCTCATTCCAGGGAAGACCGCTGTTCCGCGAAGGTCGATAGGTATAGCTTCGGGCGCATCGAAGCATCGCAAGGGTTCAAACATTGGCGATAGAAGCAATCATCTGGGATTTCGGCGGAGTCTTCACCACCTCGCCGTTCGAAGCATTCAATCACTACGAGACGCGGCGCGGGTTGCCGATGGATCTCATTCGAAGGGTCAACTCCACCAATCCCGATTCCAACGCGTGGGCATTGTTGGAGCGCGGCGAGATCGATAGCCGCGCTTTCGATCAGAAATTCTTCGAGGAGTCGACCGCACTCGGTCATCCTCTACGCGGCGCCGAGGTTCTGCCGCTGCTCTCCGGCGAGGTGCGGCCGCGAATGGTCGCGGCGCTGCTCGTGTGCAAGCAGCGCTTCAAGGTTGGATGCATCACTAACAACGTGATTCATGGCCACGGGCCGGGCATGGCGGCGACGCCACAAGGCGCATCGCGCGCGCGCGACATCATGCAGCACTTCGACGCCATCATCGAAAGCTCCAAGACCGGCATTCGCAAGCCCGATCCGCGCGTGTACGTGATGATGTGCGAGTTGCTCGGCGTCGCGCCGAAGGCTTGCGTCTATCTCGATGACCTCGGAATCAATTGCAAACCGGCCGCGCTTCTCGGCATGAGAGCAATCAAAGTAGTGTCGGAGGAGCAGGCGCTGGCGGACCTCGAAGGGGCGACCGGACTGAATCTATCGAAAGTCTCATCAGCTTGAATCAAGAAGTAGCCGCATCGCGCTGGGAGGGGAAATGCTCAACCGAACGGATTGCAAATCGGCTCTCATCCGGGCTGGGATGCTAGCGATGACTCTAGGCCTGCTAACTATGCTGGTTGCGACGGTCGAGGCGGCTACGCTGCGGCGCGCGGGTTCCTCAGGTGCGGATGCCGGCAACGGTCAGGACACATTTCTGAGCGGATATTTCGACTTCGGCTCCGGCGCCACGCTGGACAATATGATCAGGCTCGAGAACCCGACCGCGGTGAGCGGCAATCTGTGTGCAATGATCTACATCTTCGATTCGCAGGAGGAGTTGGGCGCATGCTGCGGATGTCTGCTGACTCCGAATCAGATCCGGTACGGCAGCTTCAAGCAGGTCATCGGGAACCTATGGGTGGGGAATCCTCCGACTAAGGGCGTCATCCAGATCGTGAGCGCGGCACCTAACAACGCAGTTACTCAATGCTCTCCATTCCAAAGCTATACTCCAACCCCTACCCTCAATGGCTGGATCACGCACGCTCAGACCTTCGCCGGGATCTCCAGTCTTACCGAGGTAAGTCTCACCGATGACGGTAATGCAGATGCGAGTGAGGCCAGTCTGCTTCTTACCAGATGCGGCGGGCTAATCGGCAACGGCTCCGGCTTCGGCACTTGTACCTGCCCCACCTCCGATGAGTTTGGGATTCCGTAGCGTCGGCCGCGCGAAACTTGACGCGAGGCTTGACGATTCATCTCATCGGACCGAGAATCCGAGGCCGAAGCGATCACTGCAAAAATTTCGGATAGCGCGGCCTCGTGTCGAGACCGCCGAGGGAGCGCGCGATGCTTTCTCCATATAAGGTTCTCGACCTCAGCGACGAACGCGGACAGTTGTGCGGACAGATTCTCGGCGACTTGGGCGCCGACGTGGTTCTGGTCGAGACGCCTGAGGGCTCGCGCTCGCGCCATACCGGACCGTTCTATCGCGATCAACCACATCGCGATCGCTCGCTCGGATTTTGGGCGTTCAGTCGCAACAAACGCAGCATCACGTTGGATCTTGATCGCGAGGCCGATCGCGAGAAGTTGTGCAAACTCGCTGCCGGCGCGGATTTCCTGATCGAATCCTCCGCGCCTGGCGACCTCGCGAGGCGCGGCCTCGGCTATGCGGAACTCTCCGCGCTCAACCCGCGCCTCATCTACGTCTCGATTTCGCCATTCGGCCAGGATGGTCCCAAAGCCGATTTCGCCGCGACCGATCTGACGCTGGTCGCCGCGGGCGGAACGCTGCTTCTGCAAGGCGACGCCGACCGCTCGCCGCTTCGCATCACGGTGCCGCAAGCTTTTCTTCATGCGAGCGCGGACGGCGCCGCGTCGGCATTGATCGCGCATCATGAGCGATTGCGCTCCGGGCTGGGCCAGCACATCGACGTATCCGCGCAGGAATCGATCTCGGTCGCCGCCTTCTCGCAGCCGCTCGTTACTTCGCTCGGCACGGTCGGCTCAAAACGTGAATCGGGCGGCGCGCGCTCAGGCAAGTTTATCGGACGCCAGGTATGGCCCGCGCGCGATGGTCACGTGGTCGCGGTCTTATGGTTCGGAGCGGCCATCGGCGGTGCAACCAGCCGCTTGATGCAATGTGCGTATGAGCATGGCTGCTGCGACGAGGCCACGCGGAACACCGACTGGATGACGCTGGACGCAAAGCTGGTTTCCGGCGAAGTCCCGATGGAGGAATTCGAGCGGCTCAAGGGAATCGTCGAACGATTCACTAGCAGCCTGACCAAGGCCGAGTTGATGAAACTCGCGCTGGAGAAGTCACTACTGATGGCGCCGGTCGCGACCATCGATGAAGTCGTCGAGAGTCCGCATTTCAACGCGCGCGGTTATTGGAATGCTATCGCGCATCCGGAGCTGGACGCGGAGGTGCGATATCCGGGCGCGTTCGCAAAATTCAGCGACTCGCCGATCACCTACCGCCGCCGGCCGCCGTCGTTGGGCGAGCATAATGATGAGGTGATGCACGAGTGGCTGCCGCGTACGGCAGAAACGCGTCACGCGCGTAGCACATCTGTGAATGGCGCGCTGCCGCTCGCCGGCTTGAAGGTCGTCGATCTGTTTTGGGCGATGGCCGGTCCCGCAACGACGCGTGTGCTCTCCGACTACGGCGCTACCGTGGTAAAGGTCGAATCGAGCCGCCGTCCCGACACCTGCCGCACTATCGGTCCGTACGTGAAGAGCGAGTTCGGCATCGAGAACTCCGGCCTGTTTATAAATCTCAACGCGGGCAAGCTCGGCGTGACGCTCGACCTCGGCGATGAGCGCGGCCGCCAAATTTTCCACGACCTCGTGCGATGGGCCGACGTGGTCACGGAATCGTTCTCTCCCAAGGCGATGCGCGCGTGGGGCCTCGATTATCCTGCGCTGAAGCAGATCAAGCCCGACATCATCATGGTGAGCAGTTGCCTGATGGGACAGACCGGGCCGTTTTCGAAGTTCGCGGGTTACGGCAACCTCGCGGCTGCGATTTCCGGATTTGGAAATCTGTGCGGATGGCCGGACCGCCCACCCGCCGGACCGTACGGCTCCTACACCGACTGCGTCGCGCCGCGTTTCACGATCAGTTCGATTCTCGCCGCCCTCGAATACCGACGCCGCACCGGCCGGGGGCAATACATCGACATCTCGCAAGCGGAAGCTTCGATGACGTTCCTCGCGCCCGCGATTCTCGAATACACCGCCAATGGACGCGTGCAGCGGCCGATCGCCGATCGCGATCGTCTGATGGCGCCGCATGGTGCGTATCCTTGCGCCGGCGATGATTCATGGATCGCGATCGCATGCGCCTCCGATGCGCATTGGTCGGCATTGTGCTCGCTGATGGAACGAGAAGACCTCGCGCGCGATGCGCGTTTTGCGACGGTCGATGCGCGGCTTGCGAATCAGGATGACCTCGATGCGATCGTGAGCGCCTGGACGCGTGACCGCGATGGCTTCGAACTCGAATCGAAGCTGCAAGCACAAAAAATTCCGGCGGCGAAGGTGGCAAGCAGCGCCGACATGGTAATGGATCCTCAACTGGTTCATCGCGGACACATCGTGGAGATCGAGCATTCAAAGTTCGGCAAGGTTCCTATCGAGCGATGGCCCTTCAAGCTATCGCGCACGCCTGGCGGGCCCGCGCGAATATCGCCAACCCTCGGATGCGACAACGCATACGTGCTGGAGAATTTCCTCGGCTATGGCAAGGATCGAATACGAGAACTGCTTGAGAATGGAGTAATGCGTTGATGCATTGAATGCCGGGGGCGGGACTCGAACCCGCACGACGGTTGCCCGTCAGGGATTCATCCCGTTGAATGATCAGCTATATGGTTCCGGCTCAAGCGCCTCGTAAAAGCACCACGACGGATCTGGCTTTGACCTTGTAATCGAGCGAGGCAAGGTTCTCCTCGCTGCCAATTTCCAGCAGGTCGAGCGGACTGGGTGTACTTGTGTCGGCGATTCGTATCCAGTCTCTCACGTCGCCTTCTTGAATTCGGAAATTCCGGTCCTCCCAATAGGCATTGATCATCACATAGATATCTCGGTCGTGCTGCGAGCCTCCATGCAAACAGAATGCGCGGCTGTGCGAAGAATAACTCAGATCGACTTGGCCATCGACGCCGTACCAGCTCACGTCATCGCGCCAGAATCGGCTACGCGCAAGCGACGGATGTGCTTTGCGAAACGCGATCATGCCCTTGAAGAAGCGAAAGATGTCCTTGTTCTTCTCGAGGCGGTCCCAGTCGAGCCAGGTGGTCTCATTATTCTGATTCCACGGATTATTGTTCCCACCTTGGGTGTTCATAAACTCGTCGCCGGCGCGGAACATCGGAGTTCCGTTAGAAAGCATCAGAATCGTGAAGAAATTCTTGATTTGCTGTTTTCTCAGCTGCACTACTTCCGTGGGGACCTCGTGATCGCCCTCCCATCCGCAGTTCCAGCTCAGATTGTTGTCGGTTCCATCGTTGTTGTTTTGACCGTTGGCGAGGTTATGCTTCGCATTGTAAGCGACCAGATCATACAGGCAAAAGCCGTCGTGCGAGGTCACGTAGTTAATCGTCTGGTAGGGGTGGTAAGCACTGTCGAGGTCATCGGGAAACAGGTCACTACTGCCATAAATCCGGCTCATCAGATCGCCGACCTTGTCAGGGTCGCCTTTAACGAATGCGCGAACGTCGCGTCGAAATCTGCCGTTCCACTGGCTCCATGACTTGCCGGGAAAGTTGCGTCCCAATTCGTAACTGGCCGGGTCCCAGGCTTCTGCAATGTGGCGAATCGCTCCAAATCCTTCATCGCTGGTGATTTCCGAAATGATGGGAGGATCCTGGAGATTTATTGACCCGTCACTATTGCGGCTAAAGATCGACGCGAGATCGAATCTGAACCCGTCAATATGCATCTCCCTTACCCAGAAACGGAGGCTGTCGATTATCATCCGCCGCACTATTGGATGAGCCGATCGGAGCACATTGCCGGTCCCGGTATCGTTGCGGTAATGCGTCATACTCTCATCGAGCAAATAGTAGCTGCTATTGCAAATACCGCGATAGCTATAGGTCGGTCCGTCGGCGCCCGCCTCGGTAGTGTGGTTGTAGACCACGTCGAGAATCACTTCGATCCCTGCCTGGTGGAGAGACTTCACCATCGTTTTGAATTCTTCTGCGGTCTCTTCGGCACCCGAAACCGCGGCATGACCTTGGTGCGGCGAGAAAAAGCTCAAAGGCATATAGCCCCAGTAGTTGCCCTCGTCCGGGTCGTACTGAAACACTGGCATCAATTCGACCGCGGTGACGCCCAACTCCTTCAGATAGGGAATCTTGTCAATTAACCCAGCATAAGTGCCGCGCTTATCGGCAGCCACACCGGAGTTGCCGCGCCTCGTGAAACCTCTGACATGCAACTCGTAAATAATCGTATCTGAAGTGTGACTCGGTCTGGATTCGTCGCTCCAATCGAAAGATGAAGTGCTGTCGCGGAGCACGCCAAGGGGTGCTCTGCCCGCGTTCGAGCCGCGTCCGATCGAGGCGCGTCGCCGAAAGTTGGGTGGAAAAAATAGCGCTGTAGCATAGGGATCCAGCAGGACTTTGTCCGGATCGAAGAAATGACGCTCTCCATGAGGATCGTTCGGCCCTTCGACCGAGTACGCGTAGTAGCGAGCATCAACGACCTCATCAGCCGCGAGCCGACAATGCCAGATCCGCCCGGATTTATGAATTAGATAATTCAGCGGGATGCGCAGCGCCGGATTCACCAGGTCGTGCGCGGTATACAGCAAGAGCGTTACGCGCGTCGCGTGTCTGGAGTAGAGCGCAAAGTTGTAGCTTCTTTCCTCTCTAAGCCAGACGGCGCCAAGCGGATGCGGCAAGCCCTCAATCTGCGACCAGCTAATCATGGTTCGTTTCCTCATTCATCGTGCGGAACGCCAGAAGGCAGCTTTTAATCACCTGGCACCCTGCCCCTGCGCTAAAGCTGAAGAAAGCACCAGCTAGCGGAACCACAGGATGTGAGCACCTTCCAGCGGAATCCTCCCTGCGGAATTCGACAGAACGATACGAGGTGTGTAACCGATGCTGGACACGAAGCGGGGACATCGACCGCACAGATGCTCCACTCTCCAGTTTGCTTAGGTTCGGGTGCGGATCAGGCCACGCTGTGCCGTTCTCGGACCGTCAGCACCGGTACGGTCGATTCGCGAATCGTACGGTCCGCCACGCTTCCGAACACCAGGTGGCTCAATCCTGTCTGCGCATGCGTGGCCATTACGACCAAATCCGGTCGCAATTCCTTTTCGACTTCGAGTATCGCGCTAGCTGCGTCGCCCCTTCGCACCACCAGTTTGCACTTGGCCGTCGCGCCGAGACTTTCGGCTGCGACCTTTGCGAGCTGCGCTCGGGCGTCTTGCTCCCACTCAGTTGTTGATGGTTCTACAGGGACTTCTGACGGCTCGAAGGGCACGGGTACTACGTGGAGCAGGCTTACTGTGGCCCGGTATTTCTGAGCCAGTCGCCATCCAAAGTTCAGCGCCGCGATCGAGTTTGGACTAAAGTCAATCGGGCACAGAATCTTCTTTACGGCTCCAATAGCGGTTCCGGAACCTAAGCTAAGGACCGAACGCTCCGACGTGCGAATCACGTGTTCGGCTATACTCCCAAGAAACAGACGGGTCATCCCGGTCCGCCCGTGAGTCGCCATAACGATCAGATCAACGTCAAAATCCCGAGCGGCCTTTTTGATTAGCTCACCGGGCCATCCAACTTGTACGACAAGTTCGTGCCGCACTTTGGCCAGGTGTTTTCGCGCGATCTCCTCGAGCCGGAACTTGGCAGGTTCGGTCGAAAACGTGATGTCGTAGTCAGCAAGTCCGGCAGGTTTGCTCATCGGTACAAACTCGACGTGCATCAAGTACAGCAGCGCGTCGTCTTTTCGCGCGAGCTTCGCCGCTTGGTCAAGTGCCGCGATAGAGTTGTTGCCGAAGTCGACCGGGCAGAGAATTTTACGGAATATCGTAGCCATGGGTCCACGCTTCGTTCCATCGAGGTTAGAATTCTTTGCAGGCTCAGGACGTCGATCATACGCCGTGGCTTGCGAAGATCGCACTATTCAGTTCGCTGAATTCGAACGTTACGAAGTGAGATACTCTTATGTGGGCATGTTCCAGCGCCTCCAGCGCGACGGAAACGTCGGCATCGTGCTTGAGTACGATAGCGGCTTGGCTATCACCAAATCGGCCAGCGCCGTGGATCTCAATGGAAGAGTGTCGCAATGCGACTATTACTTGCTGGATCTGGAAATCTACCTCGAAGCTTAGCGCCTCGGGATTAGGTGGCTGAAGAAAGATTTCCATATACGACTACCTATCCCTGCGACTGTCACTGGCAGTCTATGTTAAAAATGCCGGTCGCTCGCCCAAAGGGAGCGCCTTAGCCGTCGCTCAGATCCCGCCGCGCGCGTGGCCGGTGCAATCGCAGGGCGTCAACAAGCCGTTGCCCATATGCCGATGCCATGCGTGTCCGAGCTTGCAACCGTGATGAGTGAAACCGCCCCCATCTTCACCTTCGGCGTGATGGATCAATGGTTCGTCCTTGCCGATCAAATCCTCCTGACAGGGCATTCCGGCGTCGAGAGTTCCCGGACATTTCCCAACGAGAGCTCTCCCCTGTCGGAGTTCGCTTTCCGCCTTCAGCCAATCATCCACCTCGTTCCCAAGGCCGCCATTCCGAGAGCAATAGATTTCATAGGCGCGCTTTCGGATTTCGTCCTGGCTGGCTGGTGGCTCCTCTCCCATAGTCCGTTGTAGGTTGACTTGTTGTTGCGCCATTTGGTTTCTCCTTGCGGCTTTGTCTGTTAGTGAAGCACCGCTCACGAATGTGCGCGACGGCTTTTTCGACCGAGCCCGACCTGGTGCTGGTACCAGGCTCGCCACCACCGAAGATGCTCTTCCAAACCCAGCTCCAGAACCACCTGCTCCGCTCAAACTTGAGCGATCGCTTCCTCGGTTGGTGTTGGTGCGATAAGCAGCGAGCATTCCAGGCTATCGCTCGGTCGTCTTGCGGCAACCGTCGATGCCGCCGAGCACGTGACCGCCTCGCCTGAGTTATGAGTAAGCATTTGCCCATTTGGTTAGTCACTTGGAGATTGAACCTGGGGTTCGCTCCCCCCTATATCTGTCTATCGAACGTGCTCCGAAATTATCTGGATTGAGCATTAAGCAATAGGCGATCCGCCAACGCTAAACTTTAATTCGTAATCACAAGTGCGTGTGGCAACGGCCCTTACGTCAACCAGGCGCGATAGGTAACCTCATCGATTATCGCGAAGCACTGTACGAAATTCAGAGGCGCGATAACCGTGTCTATCTGATTCTTTTCGTTCAAACTGCTTCACGAGTCTTCATCGTTCGTTGTGATGTCGATACCCCCTTTCGATACATCTATCGATCCGAAGGTGTGACCTTTCGAGGCATCAACAATAGTCGCCGACTATGCGCAGGCGATCATATCCTGACCACTTAAGCGCAGATCTATCAGCATCCCGCGGTCGTATGGCCCCGCGAACTTTCGGTTGCGGAAGGCGTTGTGATGCGCGAACAAAGCCGTGTACTCATCGATGACTCAAAAGATAGCCCGGAGATTTTCGTCCGTTGGCTACAAGTCGTTTGGCAAGATGCTCAGAGTATTTCTTCGCGTTAGATCCCGTGCAGGGCAAGCTCTGCCGGGTGTGTCGTCTGCATGATGTCCCTGGCCTTGGCCACTTCGGCCGCGGTCCCATGAGCCAGGACGATAAACTTGTCAGCCTTGAGCGCTGACTCATATTTAATGACGCTGTCTTTAGGGATACCGATGCTGTATAGCCCGGCCCCGACCGCGCTCAACCCGCCCACTACCACCGCGCCTTCGAGAGCGCCGATAATCCACGCTACCAAAGGACCAGCTACCAACACCGGCCCAATCCCCGGAATCGCGAAGAAGGCGGCTCCGAATAAAAGTCCCCAAAAGCCACCCCATAGGGCTCCGAGCTTACCCCAGTACTTCATGCGATCGCCGGTGTTATAGTACCCTGTGACATCTTCTTCCGAGTGATAGTCCTTTCCGACGATTGACAGTTTTTTCATATCAATCCCCGACTTCTGCAGGTTCTTCACGGCCTCTTCTGCTTGAGAGTGGGTATCGTAGATGGCTACAACTGAATTCGTTTTCGTCATGACTAGGACTCCTTATCCTTACCTGATCGGTTTCGTATCAAAAAGTTGTGTGTGGCCGGACTCGCCACTACCTGGAACAATTACGAAGGTGACGAGGGCGGGCCCTCGGTTGGAAGCGGTATCCTCAATCGCCGACCAACAAACGGTCGACCTTTCCACCCATCGAGTGACGGACGTGCACCGCAAGCTCCGTCGGGTGCGTCGTCTCTATGATGTTTCTGGCCTTGGCCATTTCGGCTGCCGTGCCATGGGCCAGGAGAATGAACTTGTCAGCCTTGAGCGCTGACTCGTATTTAACGACGCTGTCTTTAGGTATACCGATGCTGACTAGTCCCGCGCCGACGGCGGTCAGCCCGCCAACCAACGCCGCGCCTTCCAGCGCGCCGATAATCGACCCTACCAGAGGACCAGCTACCAACACCGGCCCGATGCCCGGAATAGCGAAGGCGCCAGCTCCGATCAAAATTCCCCAAAAGCCACCCCACACGGCTCCGAGCTTGCCCCAGTACTTCATGCGATCGCCGGTAGTATAATACCCGAGGACATGCTCGTCGGTGTGATAGTCCTTTCCAACGACGGACATTTTGTTAATGTCAAACCCGGATCTCTGCAGCTCCTTCACAGCCTTTTCGACGTGGGAGTAGCTATCGTAGATGGCTACAACTGAGTGTATCTCAGACATGGCTCGGGCCTCTTATCCTTGCAGATTGATTTCTTTACCGTTCGTAATATCCGCTTAAACGGCAAGCGAGCTATTGAACCGCTGCGCATAAGGCCCGCAATCAATCTATGTTGATTTTACTCGCAAGGGCCAAGGACAAAAGCGCGGTTAGTTATCTAGAGAACCAAAATAGTGCGAATGGCGTGGCCGAGCCGAACATCTAATCTGCTAGGATGATGCTTCGACGCGTTCATCGTAACAGCACCTGGCATTTTCACCTCGAGGTGTTGGGAAACTCATTCGGCTTACGGTCTACTCTCAAATCCGCAGGAATTACAAAGTGTCAGCCAGCATTATGAACGAGGGCTTGGGCCGCACAGAGCGCGTGTTCTTTCGGGCTGCGGCCACCACCAGCGAGCGAGGCGCCTGATGGCCGCGTCTCATCATTCGGATGCGCTGGTGCTTTTCGGTGTGACGGGAGACCTCGCGCACAAGATGATCTTCCCGGCACTCTATGCGATGGCGAAACGAGCCACCCTCAGGACTCCGGTAATCGGTGTCGCCTTCCCGAAGTGGAGCCTCGAGCGTTTGCGCAAACGCGTGATGGACAGTATCAGGCGAGCGGGTGGAGTCGATAACCAGCGTGCCCTCGACCATCTTCTGTCCCTACTCAGGTACGTGAGTGGCGATTATAATGATCAAGGCACATTCACCGCGATGAAAGAGGCGCTGGGTGGCGCTCGGCGTCCGGCGCATTACCTCGCCATCCCGCCCTCGCTCTTCGAGACCATGATCAAAGGGCTCGGCGCCGCCAACCTTGCCGAGCATGCGCGCGTATTGTCGAAAAGCCGTTCGGACGCGACCTTGCGTCGGCGCGGGAGCTCAACCGCGTCGCGCAGGCAGTATTCGTCCTTAAGGCTCACCACCGGGTTCGCCCTTACCAAGCGCCGCAGCTGGGGGCCGAAAGAGGCTGACGTGATCATCGCTTCAAACGGCTCTTGGCATAACCCCGACCTCAAGGAGACGTCCGGATGATGGGACTGCCGCCGGCCGTGTTTCTGCTCGCCCTGACGGCCGCGGGGTCACGCCGGCCACACCAATGCTCGGAGCTTTCGTGGACGAGATAACCTGCGCCGCATCCTGGCGGGAGCATAGACAATCGTCGGTGCTGCGCTGACGGCCTCCAGGCAGCAGCCTAAGAATGTATCCAAAACAGATTCGATCCGAAGCCTATGAGCGAGCTACCAAAGATCAGCCACCCGAAGCAGCCTCTCTTATCCACCGACGTAGACGGATTCGATTCCCTGTCCGAGCTTGCCCTGGACATGCGTTCGTCCTGGAATCACGCCACCGACCAAGTGTGGCGGGAGCTTGATCCTGTGCTGTGGGAGCTCACGCATAACCCTTGGGTCGTCCTACAGACGGTCTCGCGGGAGAAGCTCCAGCGTGTTCTAGCGGACGGTGCTTTCCGCAAAAACATTGACGATCTGGTCCAAGCCAGGCGGGATGCTGCGGAGGCGCGTTCCTGGTTTCAGCAAACCTACCCGCAATCTCCGCTGACCTATGTCGCGTATTTCAGTATGGAATTCATGTTGAGCGAAGCGTTGCCCATTTACTCGGGCGGGCTGGGCAATGTGGCCGGGGATCAACTCAAGGCCGCCAGTGATTTGGGCGTTCCAGTCATCGGCGTGGGGCTGCTCTACCAGCAAGGCTATTTTCGCCAGGTAATCGACAGAGACGGAGAGCAGCAGGCTCTCTTCCCATATAACGACCCCGGACAATTGCCGATCACACCATTGCGTAAACCGAATGGGGAGTGGTTGCGGCTGGAGATCGGGTTACCCGGTTACCCCGTCTGGCTGCGCGTCTGGCAGGTTCAGGTCGGTCGCGTACGGCTGTACCTGTTGGACAGCAATGATGCAGCGAATTACCCCGCACATCGAGGCATTACCAGTGAGCTTTACGGGGGCGGGCCGGAGTTGCGCCTCAAACAGGAGATGGCGCTCGGGATTGGCGGATGGCGATTGCTCGCTGCGCTCGGCATCAAGCCGGAAGTCTGCCACTTGAATGAAGGGCACGCGGCCTTCGCGGTGCTGGAACGCGCCCGAAGCTTGATGGAGGAAACCGGGCGAAATTTCGCGGTCGCTCTGGCCGTCACCAGAGTTGGAAACCTTTTCACGACCCACACGGCGGTGGCTGCGGGCTTCGATCGTTTCGCTCCGGCGCTCATCGAGCAATACCTCGCCGGTTATGCACGGACGCAACTCGGCATAAGCCTCGGCGATTTGCTGGCCTTGGGCCGCCAGAACCCGAACGATCCTTCGGAACCTTTCAACATGGCCTACTTGGCGATTCGTGGGAGCGGGGCGGTCAATGGCGTGAGTCGCTTGCACGGGGAGGTGAGCCGCCACATATTTTTGCCTCTCTTCCCGCACTGGCCGCAGGACGAAATCCCGGTCGGGCATGTGACTAACGGAGTCCATATGCCGACCTGGGACTCGGCCCCAGCCGATGATCTTTGGACGGAAGCCTGTGGAAAGGACCGCTGGCTGGGGGCGGCGGAGACCTTGGAGCAGGACATTCGCCGCATTTCCAACGTCAGTCTCTGGCGATTTCGCGCCGCCGCTCGTAAGGCTCTGGTTGAATTCGCTCGCGAACGATCATCGCGTCAATTGGCTGTATCCGGCGCGTCGCCCGAGAGGGTTGATGGTGCGAAGCATCTGTTTGACAGCAAGACGTTGACCTTGGGTTTTGCACGCCGTTTTGCAACCTACAAAAGACCGAATCTGCTGTTGCACGACCCGGAGCGACTGCTGCGTTTATTGAACAACCCTCAGCGCCCAGTACAGCTGATCATGGCCGGCAAGGCTCATCCGGCGGACCAGGCCGGACAAGCCTTAATTCAGGAATGGACGCATTTCATCTCTCGGCCCGAGGCACGCCCCCACGTGGTCTTCCTCAGTGACTACGACATGGATTTAACCGAACAGTTGGTGCAGGGAGTGGATGTCTGGCTCAACACGCCGCGACGCCCTTGGGAAGCGTGTGGAACGAGCGGGATGAAAGTATTGGTCAATGGCGGTATCAATCTGTCGGAATTGGACGGCTGGTGGGCGGAAGCCTACACGCCGGAAGTTGGGTGGGCTTTGGGTGATGGCCAGGAACATGGCGACGATCCCGCCTGGGACGCTATCGATGCTGAAGCCCTCTACGATCTGCTTGAGCGCGAGGTGGTCCCGGAGTTCTATACCCGCGACGAGCAAGGTATCCCCGGCGGCTGGGTGGCGCGGATGCGGGAAAGCATGGCGCGCTTGACGCCGCGCTTTTCCACCAATCGCGCGGTGCGCGAGTACATCGAGCAACACTACCTCCCGGCTGCCTCTGCCTACCGTGAGCGAGCTGCCGACAAAGGCGCAATCGGCGTAAAGGTAGTTAGTTGGCGGCAAGCGCTAGAGCAAAAATGGTCCGCACTACGCTTCGGCGAAGTGAAGTTTGAGACTCACAGCGAGCAGCACCTGTTTGAAGTGCAGGTAAATCTCAATGACCTCGACCCCAACGCAGTGCGGGTAGAGCTTTACGCCGACGGGGTCATGGGCAGTGCTCCCATGCGGCAGCAGATGAAACGCGTTCGCCAACTGACCGGCGCGCCGGGCGGCTTCATGTACAGCGCTGCGGTGTCTGCGGCCCGTCCGCCAGGGGACTACACGGTGCGGGTGATACCGCACTGCGACGGCGTTTCGATCCCGCTGGAAGACGCACGAATCCTGTGGCAGCGATGATCCGATCGACGGAAAAACGGCGATGAAGAAAGCGAATGCAATCACGTGCATCTTTCTGGATGTCGGCGGTGTCCTGCTCACCAACGGCTGGGATCATCATGCGCGCAAACGCGCGGCGACGAACTTCAACCTGGAGTTGGCCGAGATGGAGGATCGGCACCATCTGACCTTCGACACCTACGAGGAGGGAAAGCTCACGCTGGAAGAATATCTAGGTCGGGTGGTGTTCTACCAAAAGCGGCCGTTCACCCGGGCTCAATTTCGGCGCTTCATGTTCGCACAATCGAAACCTTACGCGGAGATGATCGAGCTGGTCGCTCGGCTCAAGGTTCAGCACGGGCTCAAGATCGCGGTGGTCAGTAACGAAGCGCGCGAACTGAACGAATATCGGATTCGAAAGTTCCAGCTGGCCAGGTTTGTAGATGCTTTTGTTTCCTCTTGCTTTGTCCATGTCCGCAAGCCCGACGCAGACATCTTTCGGCTTGCGTTGGACATCGCCCAAGTGCCAGCCCGGCAGGTCATCTATATAGAAAACACCCCGATGTTCGTCCAGATCGCGGAAGGTTTGGGGATTCGAAGCATTCTCCACACGGATTATAGGTCCACGTGCGCGAAACTGGCTTCGTTCGGATTGCAGGATGACAAACGGTCATCCATGTATGAGCGAAGCCGGAAGCCTTGCTTTGAAAAAAGGAATTGAATCATGAATACAAGAATTCTCTCTCCGGAAATGCTCCACAAGATGGATGCCTACTGGCGCGCCGCCAACTATCTGTCGGTCGGCCAGATTTATCTCTATGACAATCCGCTATTGAAAGAGTCACTCAAACTGTCGCACGTGAAACCACTGGTGGTCGGACACTGGGGCACGACACCGGGCCAGAACTTCATCTATGTGCATTTGAACCGCGTCATCAAGAAGTATGACCTGGATATATTCTACATCGCTGGTCCCGGTCACGGCGGTCCGGCGCTGGTGGCCAATACTTATCTCGAGGGCACCTACAGCGAGATTTATCCGAACATCAGCCAGGACGAAGTCGGGCTGAAAAAGCTCTTCAAGCAGTTCTCCTTTCCGGGCGGGATTTCCAGCCATGTCGCGCCGACGACGCCGGGGTCAATTCACGAAGGTGGCGAGCTGGGTTACTCGCTTAGCCATGCCTTCGGGGCCGCGTTCGACAATCCGGGCCTGATCGTCGCCTGCGTCATCGGCGACGGTGAAGCAGAAACGGGTCCGCTGGCTACTGCCTGGCAGTCCAACAAGCTTCTGAATCCAATTTCGGACGGAGCCGTGCTGCCGATCCTGCACCTCAATGGCTACAAGATCAGCAACCCGACCGTACTGGCTCGCATCGAGCATGAGGAATTGGACCAGTTTCTACGAGGCTGCGGCTGGACGCCCTACTTTGTGGAAGGTGATGAGCCGGAGAAGATGCATCAACTCATGGCCGGTACTTTGGAAAAGGCTATCGAAGATATCCGGCAAATCCAGAACAATGCGCGGAACAAGAACGATACCACTCGGCCGCGCTGGCCAATGATCGTCCTTAAGTCACCCAAGGGCTGGACGGGACCGAAAGTCGTCGATGGCCTGCAAATCGAGGGCACCTTCCGGGCGCATCAGGTGCCGCTGCTAGTCGATGCCGAGCATCCCGATCATGTCTCGCAGCTTGAAAGCTGGATGAAAAGCTATAAGGCCGAGGAGCTATTCGATAGGAATGGTCGGCTCATATCGGAACTGGCCGAGCTGGCGCCTACGGGCGATCGGCGGATGGGCGCAAATCCTCACACCAACGGAGGCATTCTGCTGCGGGATCTGCGGATGCCAGACTTCCACGACCATGCTGTGAATGTGCCTTCCCCCGGCGCCGTCGACGGCCAGGATACGCTCGTGCTCGGCAAATTCCTGCGCGATGTGGCCAAGCTGAATCAGGATCAGCGTAACTTCCGCGTCTTCGGTCCCGATGAGACACTCTCTAATCTGCTAGGCGCTGTTTTTGAAGTTACCAACCGTCAGTGGGACGCTCGCGAAGTAAAGAATGATGAATTCCTCGCGCCCGCCGGGCGTGTGCTGGATTCGATGCTCAGCGAGCATCAGTGTGAGGGTTGGCTGGAAGGATACCTGCTAACTGGGCGGCACGGACTTTTCAATAGCTACGAGGCTTTCATTCGCATCGTCGACTCGATGTTTAGCCAACACGCCAAGTGGCTCAAGGTAACGTTAGAGCTTCCGTGGCGCCGGAAGATCGCCTCGCTGAACTACCTGCTGGCCTCCCACGTCTGGCAGCAGGATCACAACGGCTTCACGCACCAGGACCCCGGCTTCCTCGACCACGTTGTCAACAAGAAAGCCGATATCGTGCGCGTCTACCTACCGCCCGATGCCAATTGTCTGCTGTCAGTCTTTGATCACTGCCTGCGTAGCCGGCATTACGTCAACGTGGTGGTTGCTGGCAAACACGCACTGCCCCAGTGGCTAACCATGGAGGAGGCGGTCGTGCATTGCACTGAAGGAATTGGCATCTGGCAATGGGCCAGCAACGACCAGGACGCCGAGCCGGATGTGGTGATGGCCTGCTGCGGAGACACGCCCACGCTGGAGATCCTGGCCGCCGTTTCCATCCTCCGCAAACATCTGCCCGATCTGAAAGTCCGGGTGATCAATGTCGTCGATCTGATGAAGTTGCAGTCTGCGAGCGAGCATCCGCATGGGCTAAGCGAAACCGACTACGATTCACTGTTCACCAAAGACAAGCACATCATCTTTGGCTTCCATGGGTACCCGTGGCTAGTCCACCGGCTGACCTACCGCCGCACCAATCGCAATCTGCACGTCCGCGGCTACAAGGAAGAAGGCACCATCACGACGGCCTTCGACATGAGGGTGCAGAATGATCTTGACCGGTTTCACTTAGTGCAGGACGTGGTGGACCGCCTTCATTTGGGTGCCAAGGGGGCCTATCTGAAGCAGATGGTTCAGGACAAGCTCATCGAGCACAAGCACTATATCGATAACCACGGCCAGGACTTGCCGGAGATTCGTAACTGGAAATGGAGTCAGGGCGAAACCCAGAAAGAGAAACGGCTGGCAGAAAAGGGTGGAAAAGCGGGAGCGAACATCGACAACAACTTACCCTGAAACGAACCCAAAGGAGGCCCAAATGCCCATTCAACTCAATGAAGAAAACGGCGGAAAGATTCTCGCCGTTCGCGTCAGCGGGAAGCTGGTAAAGGCGGATTACGAGTACTGTGTGCCCAAGTTCGAGCGGCTCCTCCGGCAACACGGAAAATTGCGCGTGCTGTTCGACCTGACCGGTTTCCACGGCTGGGAAGCCGGCGCACTGTGGGACGAAATCAAGTTCGATATTAAACACTTTGCAGATATCGAACGGATCGCAGTGGTCGGGGATAAGAAGTGGCAGCACGGCATGGCGACATTCTTCAAGCCGTTTACGAAAGCGACGACCCAATACTTCGATCATACTGACGCCACTGAGGCGCGGAAGTGGTTGGGAGAAGCGTAGCCGCTGCGGCCGGAACCGGGTCATCAAGCACAAGCAGTACACCGACAAACACAGGCAGGACTGGCCGAAAATCCTGAACTGGAGTGGGAGCAACCGAGGAGTAACATCGCCGACCCGAGACCATTCGGATCGGGATCGAGAAGGCGGGAATCAATGAATAAGGTAAAGCACAGTCGCCACCGCCACGGATCACCAGATAGCGACAGTGATCATCATGGCTCCCATCGTCCTTACTGGAAACATGCGCATCATGATTGGCGCTTAATAGTCGCGGTGTGTTTGATGCTTGTGGCCATATTCACCTATGTGATGAGCGATGACTTGGCGTGGCGGCCTCACAGCCAACCGCGGCAGTCATTTTCAGACGCCGTCGAGAAATAGCAAAGCCCTGCACTTTAACAACCAAAGAATCACCACAAATGAATACGCGAATCCTGATCGACACCGCGAAAGCCCTGGTCGCCGGCGACAAGGGCCTGCTGGCGACGGATGAAAGTACGTCAACCTGCAACAAACGATTCGCCCGGTTGGGCATTCCCCAGACCGAGGAGGCCCGGCGCTGCTATCGAGAATTGATAGTGACCACGCCCGGTCTTGGTGAGTCTATAAGTGGCGCGATCCTATACGACGAAACGATCCGCCAGGGGAAGAAAGATGGCACTCCCTTTGTCAAAGTCCTTGTCGATGCGGGAATTATTCCCGGCATTAAAGTTGATACCGGCGCGAAGGACATGGCTGGTTTTCCCGGCGAGAAGGTGACCGAAGGTCTAGACGGATTGCGCGACCGCCTGGCTGAATACTCTCGGATGGGCGCCCGATTCGCTAAGTGGCGGGCGGTGATTGCGGTGAGCGATGGCATTCCCAGCGGGGGCTGCATCGACGCCAACGCGCACGCGCTGGCTCGCTATGCCGCTATCTGCCAAGAGGCTGGATTGGTTCCGATCGTCGAGCTGGAAGTGCTTATGGACGGCGAGCATACCCTGGAGCGGTGCTACGAGGTGACAGAGGAAGTCCTCCGAACGGTTTTCAACCAACTGAATGCTCAACGAGTGATGCTGGAAGGCATGATCGTCAAACCCAACATGGTGCTTCCGGGATTGTCCTGCTCTAAGCAAGCAGCGGTGAACGACGTGAGCCGACGCGACGGTGAGGTGTCTCCTGAGAGTGGTTCCCGCTGCTGTTCTCGGGATTGCGTTCTTGTCGGGCGGCCAATCCGGTGAACTAGCCTCGGCCCGTTTGAATGCCATGAACGTTAGATTCAAGTCGCGACTGCCTTGGGCGTTGGCGTTCTCGTTTGCCCGCGCCATCCAGCAACCAGCTTTGGAGATTTGGGAAGGCGAGGAGACCCACGTCTTGGCGGCACAGCAAGCTCTCTATCATCGCGCCAGGTGCAACCGCGCAGCGCGTCGTGGCGAATACAATGCCGCGACGGACAAAGACCTGAGCACGACAAGAAGTATCCCGCAACTCACGAAACCTGTGGCATAGCAAGGACAGAAGAATATCCATGATCATCCGCGCGGGCAGATATTCACCGACTTTTGGGCTCGCAATTAGGGTCAGTCGTCGCTGCATAGAAGGAATTTAGCAGGAGTTAGAAGATGGCTACCGAGAAAACTTCCGTAGAAGATACGAATAAGACCTTAGACGATTCGAATGACTCCGCGCCAAATGGGTCCAAGGCAGACGCGACTAAGTCCAAGCAGTCGAAGCCAGGCGTGGATGAGACTCGCGAGCGCGCCTTCGGAATTTTTCAGGCTCGCCATGGTGGGCCCGGCAGTGCGATCGAGGACTGGCAAAAGGCCGAGGCCTCAGTTTCCGCAGATGCACCCAAGGCCACTGCACCCAAGAGTGATGTGCCGAAAGCACATGCGCTTAAGGCAGATGGGGCAAAGGCAGATGCGTCTAAAGGTGTGAAGGTGCCAACTGATACCGGGACCATCCAGGAGGCGCTCACCAAGTTCAAGTCGAGTATCGAGCATGGACTGACCCAGGAAGAAGCGGCGAGTCGACTAAAGCAAGACGGTCCTAATGCCATCGAAGAAAAGCATATCAGCCCACTCAAGCGGTTCTTGACGTTCCTGTGGGGACCTATCCCGTGGATGATCGAAATCGCCGCGGTACTCTCCGCAGTGGTTCGGCATTGGGAAGACTTTGTCATCATCTTTTTCATGCTGGCGCTGAATGCGGTCGTCGGATTCTGGGAGGAATTCAAGGCCGACAACGAGATCGAGGCGCTGAAGAAAAATCTCGCACTGCATTCACGAGTGCTACGCGACGGCAAGTGGAGTGACGTCGAGGCCAAGACCCTGGTGAGCGGGGATATTGTCATGGTCAAACTCGGCAATGTCATCCCCGCCGACCTGAAGTTGGTCGATGGCGACTACCTCAGCATCGATCAATCGGCGCTGACGGGTGAGTCGCTGCCGGTCGACAAGAAGAAAAACGACGTCGCGTATTCAGGATCAATTGTGCGAATGGGCCAGATGAATGGGCTCGTCGTCGCGACCGGAATGAACACGCTCTTCGGCCGCACCGCACGGCTGGTCGAGAGCGTTCAGACCGTTTCCCACTTTCAGAAGGCGGTGCTCAAGATCGGCAATTTCCTCATTCTGATTACGCTCGGACTCGTCGCATTGATCCTGACGGTCGCGCTATTTCGCGGCGACCCGATCATCGAAACCCTGCTCTTTGCACTGATTCTTACAGTAGCCGCAATCCCGGTCGCCTTGCCGGCCGTCCTGTCCGTCACGATGGCCGTCGGCGCAACCGTGCTTGCCAGGATGAAGGCCATCGTCTCCCGTCTCGTCGCGATCGAAGAGATGGCCGGCATGGACATTCTCTGCTCAGACAAGACCGGCACGCTCACCAAGAACGAACTTAAGTTGGGCAGCCCTGTCGTCTTCAAGGCGAGCAACGAACAGGACCTGATCCTGGGCGGGGCGTTGGCGTCGCGAAGGGAGGGTGGCGATGGCATCGACGAGGCCGTTCTCAAAGGTCTCAGCGATCAGTCGGCGTTAAAGACCTATCAAATCACTCATTTCACCCCATTCGATCCGGTCAGCAAGCGAACCGAGGCCGAGGTCAAACACGACAACGCAACCTTCAAAGTCTCGAAGGGCGCCCCGCAGGTGATTCTGGATCTGGTCCACCCCGATGCGGACGCGCGCAAAAAAGCTGAAAAGCAGGTTAACGAGCTAGCGGCAAAAGGCTACCGCACGCTTGGCGTCGCTCGCACCGATGCGCAGGGAAAATGGGAATTTCTGGGATTACTGTCCTTGTCCGATCCTCCCCGCGACGATTCAGCTTCTACTATCGCGACCGCGCGAAAGATGGGACTACAGGTTCGCATGGTAACCGGCGACAACCTTGCAATTGCCCGCGAGGTGTCGCTCGAACTCAAGCTCGGACCGAACATCGCGTTGGCCGGCGATCTTTTTCCTGACGGCAAGGCTGACGACACCGACAAGATCGACGCGGCCGACGGCTACGCAGAGGTTTTTCCTGAGCATAAGTTCAAAATCGTCAAGGCCCTTCAGGCTCGTGGACATATCGTCGGGATGACCGGTGACGGCGTCAACGACGCTCCTGCGCTTAAACAGGCCGATTGCGGAATCGCGGTAAGCGGCGCGACCGACGCCGCTCGTGCCGCCTGCGGATCTGGTGCTCACGGCGACCGGTCTCTCGGTAATCACCGCTGCCATTGCAGAAGCGCGCAAGATCTTCGAGCGCATGAACAGCTATGCAATCTACCGGATCTCCGAAACCATCCGCGTACTGCTCTTCATGACGCTCGCGATCGTGGTGTTCAACTTCTACCCGGTAACCGCGGTCATGATCGTGCTCATCGCGGTCCTCAATGACTTCCCGATCATGATGATCGCCTACGATAATACCATCGTGGCGCCACGCCCGGTGCGCTGGGATATGGAACGCGTGCTCACCGTCAGCTCGGTTCTCGGCGTGATGGGAGTTATCTCCGCATTCGGCCTTTTCTGGATCGCAGAGAAATACCTTCACCTGCCCCGGCCCATCGTTCAGAGCCTCATGTTTCTCAAGCTGCTGGTCGCTGGTCACCTCACTATCTACATTACGCGAAGCGCCGGAACGTTCTGGCGCCGCCCGTGGCCCAATTGGCGCCTGGTCGTTGCCACGGAAACAACCCAGGTAATTGGAACCCTCGCCGCGGTTTACGGATGGGGCATGACGCCACTCGGATGGAAGTATGCATTGGCGGTGTGGGGCTATGCGCTCGCATGGTTTTTCATCAACGACATGGTGAAAGTCGAAGTTCACCGCCTGTTACATCTTGGGACCGCACGCCATCAGCGCCACCTGGCGAGAGTCAACGCCACCCTTCATCCGGCCCCTGTCGTCGCCAAAGGAGCGACTCCACCCGCTAAAAAGGTAGCCTAGGCGACGAAGTTTAATTTGAAGGAAGGAAACCCTCAAAACATCCGGTTCGCCAACTACCGCACCGCCGCACGCCAGATAAATAGTGCAGAGGCGGTGAACCAGTCGCTTGGACCGCAGGTCCCGCCGTGCACTCGCGGGTCGACAGCCAAGCTATAGGAGAAACCCGGGACAATGAACTACCGCAAGAGATTCGTCGTCGAGCCCGGCGCCAAGGTCCGGCTCGGCAAGATTGACCCGGCATTCAAAGACAAGCACGACGAATCGCACGATATGCGCGACGCCGGAAATCCAGAAACACGTCGAGCGCATGGCCAAAGCGCAATATCTATTGTACGCCGACGGCAACCAGTCGCTGCTGGTCGTACTGCAAGCGCTGGATGCCGGCGGCAAGGATGGCGTGGTGCGCCATGTGTTCACCGCCATGAACCCGCAGGGAACGTTGGTCTCTAGCTTTAAACAGCCGAGCAAGGTCGAAGCCGCCCACGATTTCCTCTGGCGCGCCCACCTGCACACGCCCGCCAAAGGGCAAGTCGTCATCTTCAACCGGTCGCACTATGAGGATGTGTTGGTGGTGCGCGTCCACAAGATGGTCCCGAAGTCGGTATGGTCGAAGCGCTACGAGCTTGATCAACGACTTCGAGAAGATGCTCCACGACAACGGCACGCGCATTCTCAAGTTCTATCTCCACATCAGCCCGGAGGAGCAACTCGAGCGCTTCGCACAGCGGCTCGATGACCCGATGCGGCACTGGAAAATCAGCGAGGGCGACTACTCGGAGCGCAAGCTGTGGCCGGACTATATGAAGGCGTACGAGGAAGCCCTGGAAAGGACGAGCACCAAGCATGCCCCATGGTACGTGATCCCGTCCAACCACAAGTGGTTCCGCAACCTGGCCATCTCCGAGATCCTCGCCGACACACTGGAGGACATGGGTCTGAAGCTGCCTCCGGCGCAGGTGGACATTGCGGAGATTCGTCGCAAGTATACACGCGGCGCGGCGGCGCGGCGAGGCCACAAGCCGCCGAAGGAGTAGCGCAAGAAGTAAGCACAATCTCTACCCGCCGGCAGGTCGACGTGACACACCAAAAGCCGCAGGAAAGCGAGCGGTGGCCGTGTCTCTTCGGCGGCATCCGGCCCGTTAACCGTGCCGGAGCGGTGCGCGAAGCTAAACAAGCGACCCGGGCCTATGAAGCGCTCTTGGGGACTCCCTCAAAGCCTTCCTCGAACGAATTTACAAGCTATTATGAATTCAGGAAAAGTCCTTCCAGCAATAAGCGCTTTGGTGCCGGGGGCGGGACTCGAACCCGCACGGAGGTTACCCTCCAGGGGATTTTAAGTCCCCTATGTCTGCCATTCCATCACCCCGGCGCGCGTACAACTCTACCGCAGCGTTCGGGGTTTTTCATTCGAGTCCGAGACGCGTCAGTTGATCGCGCGGAGCTTCCATCTCGAGGAGTGCCGCTCGAAGTTGATCTGTCGCGTCGCGTTCATCCGCCGTTGCCGTGAGGTTGCGATCCTCGGACGGATCGTTCGCGAGGTCATACAGATGATTGCCGCTGAACTTGCCCATCGCCCAGTATGGCAGGCGGTCGCCGGAATCAAACGGCTGGCGCATGACCGGCACTGTCGAACCCGGCATCTTTGCCAGCACCGCGCGATCATCGGGCAGCGGCAGCTTTAGGTCCGGACGGCTGAGGATCGGCATCGTCGACCATCGATTGGACCATAGGCTGAGCGGCGCGTTCTCAGATTTTGGCGCGCGCGCATACTTGCGCCTGCGATCGATGAGGTGGACTTCGCGTCCCCACACACCGGACAGCGCCCAGTCGCGGATGCCGCCGGTAGCGCCGGTGACGAGGGGCACCATCGAGCGGCCGTGCGTGCGATGCGTCATCGTGACGCCGAAGATGTCGGCGAGCGTCGCGCATATATCGACGTTGGTGGTGAGTGCATCGATGCCGCGGGGCGGCTGCCCGGGCCATCCAATAAGTAGCGGAATGTGCCCAAGAGGCTCGTATACGGGGACCGCCGGCTTGCCCCAGATGTCTTTCTCGCCAAGGTAATGCCCGTGGTCGGTGCACACGATGACGGCGGTGTTGTCCGCAAAGCCGCCGCGACCGATAGCAGCCATCAGCTTGCCAAACCACGTATCGATCATCGTCAGCTTCGCGCCATACGACGCGCGCACCTGATGCGCCTGCGCCGAGGTCAGCACGCCTTGCGCGATCGCACCCTGCACGTAAGGCGGCCAGATGAGATGCGGCCCTCGCCACGTCGGATCGTACATCGAAGCGTAGGGCTCGGGCGTGTCGAACGGCTCATGTGGATCGAACTCGTCGACGAACAGCATGAAGCGCTCGTGCGCGCGCGCTTCTTCGTCGAGCCATCGCACGGCCGCTGCCAAGGTGCGAGGGCCGGGAAAATCGTCCTCACCGCGAAAATATCCGCGCGAGCTGTCATAGGGCATCCATCCGCGACCGAATGACGGCGCGCCCATCCAACTCGGATCGGGACGCGTTTTCCACGGATCGCTCTCGTGGCAGCGCTGATAGTCCCACGCATCGAAGCCGGTGTGATAATTTTCGCCTCCGACCTCGAACAGATGCGGATGGTCGGAGACCAGCTTGGTCACAACTCCCGCGCGGCGCAGCGCAACGGTGATCGGCTCCTCCCAGATTTCGATCGAACCCCACGGACGCCAGAGAAAATCGATCGCGCCGCACAGGATGTCATGACGCGCCGGAATGCACGGCAATGATCCGGTGTAGTGCTTCTCGAAGCGGAGCGCGCGGCGCGCAAAGGCATCGAGGCTGGGCGTCGTGAACTCGCCGCCGCCATAGGCACCCAGCATGTGCCGATTGAGGCTGTCGAGGAGAATGACGATCGCGTTTTTCGGATGCTGTGGTTCGTCGGGAGCCATCACGCAAGCCTAGCAGATACCGCAACGAGCGGCGTCGGCGCGCGTATAGGCAGGCATGGCGCCGCAGTTTATGATCGTATGCTGATGCTTAGGTTTACTACTCGGCTCGCCGTCGGCCTCCTCGCCATAACGACTTCCGCCTGCGCGGTCGCCAAACCTCCCATCGAGCAAACCTCGCAAGTGGTTGCGACGCCCTTGCAGGGAGAGCTTTCCGTCGGCGTGACGAAGGCCAAGACGGTCGGCGATGTCACGCCGGTCAATGTTTCGATCGCAAACGGCACCGACATCTCGCGCGCGGTCGTTCCGAGCCAAATTTTCGCCATCAATGATTCGGGTCAGCGCGTCGCGCCACTTCCTGCGGGCGAGGCCGCGCGTCAAGCGGGAGGTGCGGGCGAACTTCGGGCCGCGATTACGAGCGGCGCGGTGAGCGGGGTCGCGGGAGGCGCGCTCGGCGCCGGACTGGGCGCGGCGGTCGGCGCGGTTACCGGAGGCATCGGGCCCGGGGCGATCATCGGAGCCGCGACCGGCGCGGGATGGGGCATCTTCAATGGCGCCGAGCGTGGGCAGGACAAGGCCGATCAGCAGGCATCCGCGCAGCTAAGTTCGCTGGCGCTGCCGCAGGAAGACGTCGCGCACAATTTCACCGTCAGCGGCTACGTCTTTTTCCCCAAGGGCGACTATCAGCAGATTCAGGTACTGATGATCAATCGCGAGACCGGCGACACGGAAGAAGTCACTCGCCCGTGGCCTTAGGAGGCAGGCAAATCGCCTACTTCTCAGCCAGCAGTCCCTTTCCCGGCACGAAGTTCATCTCCAGCCGGATGCCGTCAGGATCCTCGAACAGCACCGAATAGTATCCGGGCGCCCACGAGCCTTCTTCCGGCGGATGCACGATCTTCGCGCCGAACTCGCGCAGCGACTGGTATGCCGCATCGATGTCCTCGCGCGTGCGCGCCCTGAAACATAGATGATGCAATCCGACGCGACGCTGGACGAATTTCTCACCGGTGTATTTTTCCTCGCTCGGCATAATTCCGAGCGCGGTGCGCCCCCCGACGCAATAGAACATTTCCTTCGAGTCGATCACCGGCTTCATCCCGAGAAACGGCAGCAGCTTCTTGTAGAAAGGAAGTGATGCTTCAAAGTTCGAGACGGTGAGAATCACGTGCGCCATTCCATTGATGTCCATCGCTTGCCTCCTAGCGGCGATTCGTGTCCAACGTGATCGAGGTTCCGATGAAGAGCCCGCGGTTCATCAGCCCCTTCTCATCGTAGGTCACATCGAGGCCAGCCGCGTTGAATGCTTCGATATACTCCGCGTTATTGAACAGAAACAGCTCATGCTTCTGCCGCAGGTACTGAATGCCGTCGGGCGTGCCAATGAGCATATGCCACCGAAACACCGACATCCTTCCCTTCGCTGAAGGGATATCCATTCGCGCGATTTTGAAATCGGGCTTATCGACATACAGCGCGTGAACGCCGCCGGCTTTCCAGGTCTCCTCGGTGAGCCACGGCTCGATGATGAGCACGCCGCCGGGATTCAGATGACGTGTCATGTTGATCACGGCCGCGCGCAGATCGCGCACAGTCTTCATATAGCCGATCGAGCTGAAGAGGCATGTGACGACATCGAAGCGGCGGCCGAGATCGAAGATGCGCATGTCGCCCTGATGAAAAGCGATCTCCGGATGCCGAGTGCGCGCGACCTCGAGCATCTCGGGGGTGTAATCGATTCCTTCGACCGCGTAATACTTGCGCAGAAATGACAGATGGGTGCCGGTGCCGCATGCGACATCGAGCAGTGCGTTGCCGGGCGAGGTTTTCTTCTCCGCGATAATCTCGTGCAGGCGCTTCGCTTCGGCCTCGTAATTCTTGAAGCTGTATAGCGCGTCGTAAATCTTCGCGAGTTTCGAGTACTCCGACATTTCCGCACCGCACTGATTTTAAGGCTGAAAGGAAAACGGCTCCGCTGATGGCGAAGCCGTCTCCATAACTGCGATCGCGATAACTTCTACAGCATCGAGGTGATCACGACGATAGCGCCCTTGCCGGGTTTTCCTTGCTCCGACGGGTCGGCAATCACCATCGTGTTGTTGACGATCCTGAGGCAGTTCGGATCGACCAACCCATTCGCAAACGCCCGGGTGATACCCTTGTTGTCGACCCGATAGACGTTGCCATCGCGATCCGCCGAATTTTTCGCAGCAGGCCTTCCTGCATCGACGATGATCAGATTTCCTCCGTAGCTGCCGAATCCCGCCGGTGCATAGCCCCATCCGGTCGGGTTTACGAATCCTACCAGGTATTCGGTCTTCTGCTTGCCGTCGGTGCCGATCACATTAATCCTGCCGACCCGTCCCGCGATCTCCATGCGTGGACGCATTCCGGCCAGCATCGTGTTGGGCGCCTTGGGATCATTGGCCGCGGTGAAGCCAATCGAACTGATTTCGTATGCGGGCGTGCCATCAAAAGTCGCGAAGGCGGTGGCCTTGCCGCTGGGGTCGATTTGATAAATTGTCCCGTTGCCGTTGGCGACCGCATAGAGCTTGCCGGCAAACGGTCCGATACCGAACTCGAGGTCGCGGCATTCGGTCGCCTTGCCGCCGTTGAGCTTGCCCGCGTCGGGAAGCGTCGCGAACGCCGACGCGGACGCGCCGCCGATACGCATGATCTGGCATGGCGATTTTTCATCGGAGCCGGACGCGACGAAGACCTGGCCCGCATACGATCCGAAGCCTGCAGGAGCAATCGCGAGGCCCGCCGGCTTGTCGACTTTCGCCACCGTCGTGGCGCTTCCGCCGCCCATCGGCGCGGACATCACGGCGCCTGATCCATCGGAGAAGACCAGCTTGTCGCCCTCGATTTGCACGTAGATGGGGCTGGTCGCGCCAGTGATCTTCAGCGCCTTGATCTCGTATGCGATCTCGATATCGAGCCCCTTGCCCGCCGCATTCACCAGGGATGTGAGAGCCACGACGGCGAGACTCATCGCCGCGATGGAAAATTTCGTCGCGCTATTTTTTCTTGTCCAGTTCATCCAGTGCCTCGTTTATGAAATACCTCTGTTCCGGGTCGCGATCGTCGATTTCCGACTTGCGTCGCGAGACCCACTCCGCAACACCAATTACCGCTGCCTCCGCCGGATCGGGAATCCCGAGCGCACCGGCAATCTGCTCCAGTTGCGCGAACAACTCATCGGGCAGTATCAACTGAATTTTTTTTCCCGCCATCCCCAGTTCGTCATTCAAATGACCATCACCATATAGTCTTTTGAAACCCACCTCGTCAAAATGGTTAGTCCGTGACTTCGCAGCCGAAATACCTTGGATCGTTGGTTGAGTACCTCGACCAGGGACGCTTTCGCGCCGGGCTGGTCGTACGCGAGCAGGATCGTCATGTGGCGCTGCTCGATGCGACCGGACGCGAAAAGCTGATCGGTCGCGATTTGGTGCTGGTGCGCTATTCCGATCGCAAGGCTGATGCTTCCAACCTCGCCGATGTCCTCGGGGAGTTGGAACATGAACGGGCCGACCTTTCCTCGGAACTCGATCTGAATCTGCTCTGGGAAGTCGTCCACGAGCAGGGCCGCACTTTCAGCGCCGATGAGCTCGCCGATCTTTTTTTCGGGCGCCACTCCGCTGCAGCATCCTCGGTGATGCTTGAGGCGCTGCTCAGCGATCGCCTGTACTTCACCAGACGGCACATGGAGTTTCATGCTCGCGCCCCCGAGCAGGTCGAGCGTCTGCGGATGCAGGAGGAGAAGATCCGCATGCGCTCCGATGAGTTCCGCGAGATGCAGCGCGTGATCCGGCAGATCCTCCACGGCGCATCGAACGTCTCGCCGGAAGAGGCCGCGCCGCTGGCAGCGAAGCTAAAGCCTTACATCGAAAATCCGTTCACCCGCAGCCGCGACCTGACCGCGATTCTTGAGCAGGCCGCGCCCGACGTCGAACCGGTCGAAGCGGCATTCGAAATCCTCGACCGCCTTGGCGAGGCGCCGAGTTTGCCGCGCTTCGCGACGATCGCGGGAGTGAAGACGGATTTTCCTGAAGCGGTGATGGCCGAGGCCGCGAAGACCACTGCGCCTGAACGGCCGCAAAGCGACGGCGGATTCAGTATCACCGTCGATGATGAAGAAACGGTCGAGATCGATGATGCGCTGAGTTGCGAGAGCCTTCCTGACGGCTCGTTGCGCGTACGCGTGCATATCGCGCTGGTGGCGGACTTCGTAGCGAAAGATGGCGCGATGGATCGCGAGGCGGCGCATCGCGCGACCACGGTCTATCTGCCCGAGATAACAGTGCGGATGTTGCCTGATCATGTGTCATGCGAGGCGGCTAGTCTCATCGCGGGCGAAGTGCGCCCGGTCCTGACGACGGACGTGACAATCGCGCCTGACGGGGAGGTCACCGAGGCCTCGATCTATCCCGCGCGAATCCGGATCAGTCAGCGGCTTAACTATGATCGCGTCGACCAGATCCTCGCCGACCCGGAATTCTCAGGAGAACTCGCCGATAGCCTAACTAAGCTCAACCTCGCGGCGAATCGCCTGCGCGAACAACGTCGTCGCGCGGGTGCGATGCTTATCCAGCGGCGCGAAGCCAAGGTGCGCGTCCATGGCGATGACATCCAGATCGAGATGCTCGATACCGGATCGCCGAGCCGCCTGCTGGTCGGCGAGTTCATGGTACTGAGCAACTACGTCGCCGCGCGATACGCCGCCGACCATCGCATTCCGATCATATATAGAGTTCAGCCGCTGAGCGGCGATTTTGCCGGACAGCGGCCGCGCTTATCGCTCTATCCCGAATATCACGCGGGAATCGGGCTGGATTACTATGCGCAATTCAGCTCGCCGATTCGCCGCTATGCCGACCTGGTGCTGCAGCGGCAACTGATTGCTGCGCTCGCGACTCCCGACCACTTCAGCTACTCGCAGGAAGAGCTGCTGGCGGTGCTGGCGGGCGCCGAGAATGCCGAAGCCGATGGACGCGAGCTCGAACGGCGCGCCAAACGCTATTGGATTCTGCGTTACCTCGAACGCCATGCCGCCGATATCGAGCTGCCCGCAATCGTCACACGCGAGGGTGCCAGCGCTGAACTCACCGACTATGGCGTACGCGGCACGCTGCATGGCGCAGGCCATGTGCCGGTCGGCTCGACAATCGTGGTTCAAATCGCGAGAGTCGACCCGCTGCGCGGCTGGCTGACGATGGACTATGTGCGCCCAGCATCAGAGGTTATCGAAAATATCTCGTAGCTTCGTTGTATCTTCTTCTGTCACATGGCGAAGTTATCCTGGTCCAGCCGCCATCGATCGATCGATTCAATGTTGAAGCGCCAGTCACTTCCCACCTTGAAGGCCGGCAGGCGCCCCCGCTTGAGCTGACGATAGATGGTCGAGGGGTGCACCTTTAGATAATCGGACAGTTCCTTCACGGTCATAACGTGACTGTTCTCATTCTTGATCACTCAAATGTCCTCCCAGTGCTCTCTTGGCGGCTTCCCACATGGTTCGATTCGCTTTAAACGCAAGCGGCGTGCCGTCGTCGCAAGGCGATGGAGCGCAATGCGCTTATGAGGTTTTGTGCGATGGAAAGGCTGATCTCGCCGATAGTTATTTGGCGAGATGACTGAAATTTGTCGCGTGGAAGGAGCGGCTCGCCGTCACATTTCTGAACATCGAGCCGTCCCGCGATGTGACAAAGATGTTCTGCTTAAAGACGCCCGCTCGCGTCTTAGATTTTCCCTATCAAGTCACGATTTGTTTCGCTCACCATCTGCAGGATCGACGCCTCATCGTTGCCCCGCGGTAGCAGAATCAGCCGATGCACTCCGAGGTCGGCGTAGCGCTTCGCCATCTCGCGATCGACCTTGCCCCGCGGCGTGACGCTGATCTCAATGTCCTCGAACTTCCGCCCCTCCGCCTTACAGGCCTCGCGGACACCCTTGATGTTTTTGTCGGCACCCTCAACGTCGAGGGCGAAGCCGTACCATCCCTTTGCCAAACGGGCTGCGCGGCTATGAGCCTCCTTCGTATGCCCGCCGAAGACGATCTCCGGATGTGGTTTCTGCACCGGCCGCGGCATCGCATTGACCCCCTTGAACTTCACCCACTGGCCGCTGAACTCCGGCTTCGGCATCGTCCAGAGCGCGAGCATCGCCTTGAGATATTCCTCGGTGCGCGGACCCTTATGATCGAATGGCGCGCCGATCGCCTCGAACTCCGGCTTCAGATAGCCGATGCCGATGCCGAAAATCAGCCGCCCATTGGACAGCACGTCGAGCGAGGCTAGTTCCTTCGCGAGGACCACCGGATTGCGTTGCGGCAGGATGATGATTCCGGTGCCGAGGCGAATCTTCATCGTGTTCGCTGCGGCGAATGACAGCGAGATGCCCGGATCGAGCATCGGATGATCGGGCGCGACTGGTGACGGCGGCACCTGCGGGTCGGGCAGGATGACATGCTCGCCCGTCCACACGCTCTCGAAGCCGGCCTGCTCTGCGGCCTTCGCGACGGCGGCCGCGGTTTTCGGAAATGCACACGGTCCGTTATTGATGCTGAATAATCCGAATTTCATAGCGCCGTCCTACCACGAAATTTCTTTGGTTCCAATCTGGATGTCGGACTGATTTGCAGGACCACGAGTAAAGGTGACTCTGTTGAGGAGATTTGCGCATGCAAATCGGTTCAGTAGATGTAACGCGTGATTCAGGTGCGCAATGTCCCCGGTGCGCTTCATCGGAAACTCAAGGCTCGTGCGGCGAGGGCCGGAATATCTCTATCAGATTATCTGCTGAGTGAAATCCGGCTCACCGCGGAAAGGCCCACAATGGAGGAAATGCGTACACGCCTGCATCAACACGAACCTGTGATTCTGAAGGAGTCCGCCGCTCATGCGGTTCGCGCCGAACGCGGCCCGATTTAACTGTCATCGATGTGATTTGACGATCCTCCATCGCGACCGGATAATCGCCCTCAATGAGATGCCCGCAATGCGGTACCGAATCCAATCCGCAGGCCGCGTTCTGCTCGCGCTGCGGTAGCAAATTCCTCGAGGTCAAGCCTGCCTCAGTGCGCGAATATTCCATCGCGCAGATTCGGCGCTCCTACTGGTACTATGCCGGACAAATCATGGGCGGCGCGGTGCTCGTCAGCCTCGGCGCCTCGCTGCTCATCAAGGGCTTCCAGCCGATGCAACTCGGGTTCGCGCTGCTCGTCATCGGGATCGTGAGCCTGGGCGATAATTCCGATCGCGCACCGGTCGGTTTCATGGCGCATCACGTCGGACCGGTTGATGGAACAGCGCGGCATCCTTGCAACAGCACGGCGAGAGGTGGAACTTCAGGATATCCGGTCGATCGAGGTGACCCGCCGTCTACGGCAGCGCCTCGCGGGACTAGGCGACGTGTTAATCGCATCGGCGGCGAGCGCCGATTACATGATTCGTATGACTGATGTTTACGATCCCGATGGTGTGGCGGAAACGGTTCGCAAGGCGCGGCTGAAGCGCCTCGCGTGATCGCGATGTGATGTGGAGGGGAGTGCGCGATGGGCAAACGGGCTGACCTGCGCTATGAGCGCAGATTCTGGAAGGAAGGCGTCCACGCGGTTGCGGGTTGCGATGAAGCCGGGGTCGGTCCGATGGCCGGTCCGGTGGTCGCGGCCGCAGTTCTGTTCGAGCCGGAAGTTTTCATCAAGGGCGTGCATGATTCGAAGCAGCTTCCGCCCGAGCGGCGCGAGGAACTGTATCCTCTAATTATGGAACGCGCGATGACGGTCGGCGTCGGCAGCGCCGGTATCGATGAGATCGACAGCCTCAACATCTATTGGGCGACGATGCTCGCGTTCAAGCGCGCACTCGCAGCGCTGACGCATACGCCGGCACATGTGCTGGTCGACGGTCGCAAGATTCCCGGCCTTAAGTTGCCGCAAACCAAAATCGTCGGCGGCGATCGCAAAAGCTTCTGCATCGCGGCCGCATCGATCATCGCCAAAGTCACGCGCGACCGCCTGATGCACGAATTCGATCGGCTCTACCCCGGCTACGGATTCGCCGAGCACAAGGGCTACTGCACGCCGGGCCACATGCGCATCGTCGAGGAGCTCGGCCCCTCGCCGATCCATCGCAGGTCATTTTCACCGGTCGCGATCGCCTCGCAACTGAAGCTGTTCGGAAAAGAAGCCATCTCCTGAAAATCCATCGCTGTTCGCTGAGGTTGTGACTCGAACTGCATTTATGTTGATTTGTGTGAGTTGCGACATAAGAGTAGATTCGGAATAGGTTGGGAAGCGTACGGGGTGTGTGTTTATGGCATTAGAAAGAGACAAGCACGTCGCACAGCGCGCGCTGCTTACCCTCGACGAGGCGCAGCTGCTGGATGTTTACCGCAAGATGGTGACGATTCGCCGCTTTGAAGAAAAAGCCGCCGAAATGTACACCAAAGGAAAGATTACCGGCTTCTGCCATCTCTACGCGGGTGAGGAAGCGGTCGCGGTCGGCGCCATCCAGGCGCTCTACGACAAGGACTACGTGGTCTCGACCTATCGAGAGCACGGCCACTGCATCGCTAAAGGCGCGGAGCCGCGCGCCGTAATGGCGGAGCTGTTCGGCAAGGAAACCGGCATCTCACACGGACGCGGCGGCTCGATGCATCTGTTCGATCCTGTGCTGCGCTTCATGGGCGGCTATGCGATCGTCGGCGGCGGCCTGCCGATTGCCGTCGGGCCTCGGGCTCTCCGTCATGTACAAGGAGGAGCAGGAAATCGTCGCATGCTTCTTTGGCGACGGCGCACTCCCGCAGGGAGCATTTCACGAATCATTGAACCTCGCGGCGCTGTGGAATCTGCCGGTCATCTTCATCTGCGAAAATAATTTCTATGGCATGGGCACGCTGGTGCAGAATGCGATCTCGCAGGAGCATCTGTACAAGTTCGCCGAGCCGTACAAGATTCCCGGCGTACGCGTTGACGGGATGGATGTCCTCGAGGTCTATGGCGCCGTGACCGAGGCGGCGGCGCGCGCGCGCGAGGGCGATGGTCCTTCGCTGATCGAGGCAGTGACATATCGTTTCCGTGGCCATTCGATGTCGGACCCGGTCGAGTATCGCTCCAAGCGCGAGGAGCGCATCTGGCTCGAGCGCGATCCCATCAAGAACCTTCACAAGAAATTGCTGACCGAGCGCGGACAGGACGAGGCGACCCTCAAACAAATCGAGGCCGAAGTCGAAGAGGTAATCGAGGATTCGGTGCGCTTCGCCGACGAGAGCCCGGAGCCGCGACTCGAGGACGTCAGCAAGCACGTCTACGTCGACTAGCGAAGACGTTTACGTCGATTCAGGGGATGTGGCGATGGCGGAAATTTCATATCGTGAAGCATTGAATCAGGCGCTGCGCGAGGAAATGGATCGCGACGAGCGCGTCTTCATCATGGGCGAGGAGGTCGGCTACTTCGGCGGCGCATTCAAAGTCACCGACGGCCTGCTCGCGGTCTACGGCGAGAAGCGCGTGCGCGACACGCCCATCTCGGAACTGGTGATCGTCGGCGCCGGCATCGGTGCGGCGATGGGGGGATTACGTCCGGTCGTCGAGCTGATGACGGTGAACTTCAGCCTGCTCGCGATCGATCAGATCGTCAATCACGCCGCCAAGATGCGCTATATGTTCGGCGGCAAGACCAAGGTGCCGCTGGTCATTCGCACACCGCAGGGCGCGGGGCATCAGCTCGGCGCGCAGCATAGCCAGAGCCTCGAGGCGTATTTCCTCCATTGCCCTGGCCTGCGCGTTGTGATTCCCGCGACGCCCGCCGATGCCAAGGGTCTGCTGAAGACCGCATTGCGCCAGGAAGATCCGGTCATGTTCCTCGAGCATGAATCGCTCTACAGCGTGAAGGGCGAGGTGCCGGACGGCGAGCATCTGGTGCCGTTCGGAAAAGCCAATGTGATGCGCGAAGGCAAGGACGTTACAATCGTTTCGTATTCGAAATGCGTTTATGACTCGATGCACGCCGCCGAGGCGCTTGAAAACGAGGGCATCGACGCCGAGGTCATCGATCTGCGCATGCTTAATCCGCTCGACATCGGCACCGTGGTCGAATCGGTGAAGAAGACCGGCAAGGCGATCGTCGTTTACGAAGGATGGAAGACCGGCGGCGCGGGTGCCGAGATCGCGGCGCAGATTTATGAATCGGCTTTCGATCATCTCGATGCGCCGATGGAGCGCGTCGCGACCCTCGATCCGACCGAATGCCATACAACGACAGCACCTCGGAAAAGGCGGCGCTGCCGAGCGCGTCCGATATCGTAAAGCGGTCATGTCGGAACGCCATGATGTAGCTGCGCCGACGCAAGTGTGGCTCCGAAACATGGATAGGGACTATGAGCAGCGAAATCACGATGCCGAAGCTCTCCGACACGATGGAGGAGGGCAAGATCCTCCGTTGGCTCAAGCATCCGGGCGACGAGGTCCATCATGGCGAACGATGGCCGAGGTCGAGACCGACAAGGCCGACATGGTGCTCGAAGCTTTCGATGAGGGCGTGCTCGAAGAGGTCCGCCACTCAAGGAAGGCGAATCCGCGAAGGTCGGCGCAGTGATCGCGACGCTGCGCAAGGCGGGCGAAGCCGGCCGCGGCCAGTGGGGCGCGAGGAACTCGTTGCTCCGCCATCCAAGAGCGCACAGGCGGAAGCGGATCAAGCATCGCGCATCCCAATGGAGCGACCAGAGGAACAAGACCCCGATGACCACCCGAGGAATATATCCGGCGAGGAAGACGAGCACGCCAACGGCTTCGATGCGCGCGAGCAGTCCACCTGCGATGAGCGTCATCCATCGTCCGCGGCGACCGACCTCGATGCCGCGCCCGCCGCGCCGTCCCTCGCCGAGGAAGAATCCGCTCAAGAGCAGGCTCTCACTCGTGAAGTCGTCGAGGAAGGCTCACAAGATGTCGCGCGTCTCCGCTCGCGCGCCGCGCCGCCGAAGAAGCAGGCATCGATCTCACGACGTGCGCGGCACCGGACCCGAAGGGCGGATCACCAAGCGAGACATCGACAATTTCGTGCGCGAGCAGCAGAGTTCAAGTTTCCGCCGCTTGATCTCGCCCCATGAAGGCGCGCCCGGCTCGCGCGAGGAACTGTCCACGATGCGCAAAACCATCGCGCATCGGATGGCGACTCGAAGCGTGAAATTCCGCATTTCTACGTCACCGTCGAAGTCGACATGGAAGAGGCGGTGCGATTCAAGAAGTCGCTGGAAACCACCGAGCTTTTCGACGAGGACGTCAGTTACAACGACATCATCATCAAGGCTACGGCGCTGTCGCTCGGGACGCTTCACGCGGATGAACGCGGCTTTCGACGACGACGGCATGTCGATCTCACCCGAACATCAACATCGGCATCGCGGTCGCGTCGAGGACGGGCTGATCTGCCGGTGATCCACGAATGCGAAGAAACTGTCGCTCCCCGAGATCGCACGCAAGGCTCATCGCCTCGTAAGCAAGGCCTCGCGCGGCGGCTTCACCGCCGATGAACTGTCGGGCGCGACGTTCTCGATTTCCAACATGGGGATGGCGGGAGTCGAGCATTTCGCCGCCGTAATCGTTCCGCCACAGGGGGCGATTCTCGCGGTGAGCGCGATCAAGGATCGCCCGGTGGTCCGCGACGGTCGATCTGGCGATCAGTAAGACCATGATGGTCACGGTGTCGTGCGACCATCGCATGATCGACGGCATGGTCGGCGGGCGCTTCCTGCAGGACGTCAAGCGATTCCTCGAAAATCCCGCCAGCCTTCTGGTCTGAGCGCCGCCTTTGCTGACAGGTTGATCGGCGCGCACTGCAAATGCGCGCGCGATCACTTTGAAAGGAGCGAGTCTTGGCCAATCACGATACGACCTCGCAATCATCGGCTCCGGCCCGGGCGGCTATGTCGCCGCGATTCGCGCCAGCCAACTCAAGATGAAGGTCGCGGTCGTCGAGCGCGATCGATCCCGGCGGCGTATGTCTCAACTGGGGATGCATCCCGTCCAAGGCGCTGCTCAACTCCGCCGAGGTGATGGAAGAGATTCGCGGCGCGGCGAAGAGCACGGTATCCAGACCGGCGAGATTAGCGTCGATTTCAAGCGCGTCATCGCGCGCTCGCGCGAGGCCGCCGACAAGCTGTCAGAAGCGGCGTACGCTTCCTGTTCAAGAAAAACAAAATCGATCTGTTCGAGGCGGGCGCAGCGATCGCCGGACCGCATACTCGTCGCGCTCGAAGCCGGTGGAAGGAAAACCGGCGCCGCCGGCACGCTGATCGAGGCGGACAAAATCATGATCGCGTCGGGATCGGGCGAGCGGCTGTTTCCCGGGATGAAGATCGGCGACGGCGTGATGACCAGCCACGAAGCGCTGATGCACGATCGCATCCTGCTCAAAGCATCATCGTCATCGGCGCCGGCGCGATCGGACTGGAGTTCGGCTACTTTTACCACGCCTTCGGCGTCGAGGTGACGATCGTCGAACTGGAGAAGCAGATGCTGCCCGGCTTCGATGCCGAGATCGCCGAGGAACTGCGCCGCGCGTTCGTCAAACGCAGGCATGAAAGTGCTGCTCGGTCACGGTTACAAATCGATGCAGAAGGCGCGCCGGCAAGCTGGTCGGTGCACTGTGAGCGCCGCCGGCAGCCGACAAAAAACTCGAGGCCGAGACCGTGCTGGTCGCGGTCGGACGGGTGCCGCTCAGCACAACCTGGGACTCGAGGAAGCCGGCGTCGAAGTCGGACGCGGCGGCTTCATCAAGATCGACGATTCGTTTCGCACCAGCGCGCAGACCATCTACGCGATCGGCGATGTCGCCGCCCGCCCCTGCTCGCGCACAAAGCCTCGGCGGAAGGCGTGGCGGCGGTCGAAATCATGGCCGGCATGCCGCGAGCCCGGCTTCGATCTGCTCTCGATCGCGGGATGTATCTATTGCGAGCCCGAGGTCGCGACGGTCGGACTGAGCGAGGCTGAGGCCAAGCGAGCGCGGAATCGAGGTGAAGGTCGGCAAGATTCCGTTCCGCGCGATCGGCAAGGCGGTCGCGATCAACCGACCGAGGGCTTCGTGAAGCTGGTCGCGAGCCGCAAATACAGCGAAGTGATCGGCTGCCAGATCATCGGCCATCACGCCACCGACCTGATTTCCGAAGTGGTGCTGGGGCGCGACGCTGGAAGCCACCACCGCCGAAATCGGCAAGACCGTCCATCCCCATCCGACGCTCTCGGAAGCTATCATGGAAGCGGCGCTCGCCGCCGAGGGCGAGGCAATCAATTTCTGAGCTATATGAATGTTCTGAGCTGCGAACGATCAGCGCAAACTCAGCGTCGCGCATCTCGGACTCGTCGAATATCAGGCGGCGCTGCGCTTGCAGAACGCGATGGTGCGCGCGCGCCAGGCCGGACGCGATCGGCGACACGCTGCTGCTGCTCGAGCATCCGCACGTCTTCACGCTCGGACGCGGCGCCGACGAGCGCTTTCTGCGCCGGCAGCGCCGACGGCGTTCCGATCTATCGGGTCTCGCGCGGCGGCCAGGTCACCTATCACGGGCCGGGCCAGCTCGTCGGCTATCCGATCCTGAAGCTGGAAGGCGCGACCTGCGACGTTCGGTCGATACCTGCGCAATCTCGAAGCGGCGATGATTCGACGCGCTGCGCGGATTTTGATATCGCCGCCGGACCCGGCGCGAGGGGATGACCGGGCGTGTGGGTCGGCGCGAAAAAAGCTCGCCTCGATCGGCGTCGGGCATGCGCCGCTGGGTCACCTTTCACGGCTTCGCGCTCAACGTCGTGTCCCGACCTCAGCTACTTCGATGCGATCGTGCCGTGCGGCATCGCGGGCTGCGAGATGACCTCGATCGCGGCGCTGGGCGGGAAGGAAATTGCGGTCGACGAACTTCGCGCCGCTAATCGCAGAGAGCTTCGCCGAGTGTTTCGGCTACGAGCTGGCCGAGGCGGTTTCGCCCGGCGCGCTCTGGAGCCTGATTGAATCGCACGCTGCGCATTGCGAAGCGTAACATCGCGATGGCAGAACGCAGACATCCGGAATGGATCAAGGTTCGCGCGCCGGTCTCGCCTGAGTATTTTCGCACCCGCGCGCTGCTCGCCGAGCTGAGGCTGCATTCCGTCTGCCAGGAAGCCGCCTGCCCGAATATCGGCGAATGCTTCTCGCATCGCACCGCGACCTTCATGTTGATGGGCGACGTATGCACGCGGAATTGCCCGTACTGCGCGTCACGCATGGCAAGGCCCGCCCGCTCGATCCGGACGAGCCGCGGCGTATCGCCGAGGCCGCCGCGCGGCTCGGGCTCAGCATATCGTGGTGACTTCGGTCGATCGCGACGACCTGCCGGACGGCGGCGCCGCGCATTTCGCCGCGACCGCCGCGCCATCAAGCGAACTGCTGCCGGCGGCCCGGGTCGAAGTCCTGGTGCCCGATTTCAAGGGCGACGTTCGCGAGCGTCGAGACTGTGGTCGCTCGCCGATCGAGATCTTACAACCATAATATCGAGACCGTGCCGAGCCTCTACAGGATCGCGCGTCCCGGCGGCCGTTACGAACAATCGCTCGCGGTGCTGCGCCACGCCAGCGAGATCCGCGCGCGCCGCGCGCGAAGTTATGCAAACCAAGGCCGGCATCATGCTGGGGCTGGGCGAGCGCGACGAAGAAGTTACTCGCCGTGATACGCGATCTGCGCTCCGTCGAATGCGACATCCTCACGCTCGGGCAGTATCTGCGCCCTCGCCCGATCATCTGCCGGTCGCACGCTACGTCCCGCCCGCGGAGTTCGCCGAGCTACGAATAGAAGCGATGAAGCTCGGCTTCCGCCACGTCGAATCGGGTCCGCTGGTGCGCAGCTCCTATCATGCTTGGGAACACGTCCACTAGCGTCGCGCCGAAATCAGAAGAAAGGGCGGCCGCTGATGATCATCGGCCCAATCCGGATGCTCGGCGATGTGCTCCGGCGTAGGTCCCCACTCCTCGATATGTGAAATCGCGAAACCAGCATCCACCAGCGTGTTGATGTAGGTCGCGATCTTCCGATGCTGCTTGATGACACCCTTCGCAAGCCAGTCGGTCGAGCGAGGACCTTCATCCAGATAGTCGTCCAGCGGCCAGGTCGTGCGGCCGGAGCTATTGGTCACGAACTTCGGTTCCGAAGGAGCAGTGTAGATCGGATGCTCGACCGAAAAGACCAGACGCCCACCATCTACCAGCGTGCGATGCACTTGCGACATCAGTCGCGGAAAATCCTCGATGTAGTGAAATGCTAGCGAGCTGTAGGCAAGGTCGAACGACGCCGGGCGCAACTCCAGATGTTCCAGGTCGCTTCTGACATACACGATCGCCGGGTCGCGCGTCTCGGCAATAGCGCGCTCGAGCATCTTTTCGGATACGTCGATGCCAAGCACATTCGCAGCTCCATTCTCGCGCGCCCATCGGCAGAACCATCCGAATCCGCAACCAAGGTCCAACACGCGCCTGCCTCGAAGGTCAGGAAGCATCGCGCGGAGAGCAGGCCACTCAGGCGCGCCTGCGAGACCTTCGACGGATCGCGGCAAGCGGCTGTACTCCGCGAAGAATCCATTGTCGTCGTAAATATTTTGCGCCATCGCTAAATTGTAGCGCGCCGCGCCGCTACGTTTGCACCCGCCGATAACTCCGGGGAACCATTCCACTCCAGCGCACGCTCGTACGGAAAATCTCTGAGGTGGCGCTCAATCGCGGCGGCTTCGCCGTAGCTGTCGCGGCGCGTCACGATATGCACAATCAGCACGGCGAATGGCAGAAAGATGAACACGCTCGCCCACGCGATTTCGTACGCGTGGATGACGAATAGCATCGCGATGCCGAACAGAGCGATACCCGCATAGAGCGCCGGTCCCATTAGCGCGCGCGATGGAAGATTCAGCATGAGTCCGGCGGGTTTCATCGCGTCGCGATTAAGCTTCGCATCGAGGAATTGGAAGATCGGAATCGTCACCGCTGCGACGAAATACCATCCAAGGTAGTTGCTGATCGGCACGCCGAAATGCGGACCCGGCGGATCGTACCAGAAGATTTTCCCGAGGAACCATCGATCGCCGAGTACGCTCAGCGGATCTACTACAAGATCGATCATCACCATGAACAGCGCCGCCATCAGCCATACGCGGGGCGCACGCCTGAGCTCGCGCGTGTCGACCAAGCGCATATCGATGCTGCGCCGATAGAGCGGCGAGCTGATTAGCAGCGCGAGCGTGTAACTCGCGAACGAAAGAAACGTAAACGAGAGCGAATCCATGAACGGGACGCCGAAGATCCACATCTCGCGGCCGCGAGTCGCCTCGATGTAGTGATACAGGCCGAACGGAAAGCCGTTGTGCACCGACGACCACTCGCACGCGAGTGCGACGATATACGTGATCAACGTGAACAGCACCGTCGTGCGCGCACCGAAGTTGGCGATCGAGATGAAGAGGAAGCTCGCGAGAAAAACGAACACATATGGGCGTAGCGCGATGGTGGATAACAGCAAATGCATCGCGAATCAGGCGGCGGCGCGGCGACCGTTCTGCGCGCGAAAAAAATCGATCGCGCGCTTTAGCGCGGGATCAACCGGTCCCGGCGCGTAGCCCAGTTCAGCTCTCGCCTTGGATGAATCGAAGAACATTTTCTTGCGCGCCATCTTGACCTCGGTCAGACTCGCGCGTGGAGGCCGGTGCGTGACCGTGCGCGCGAAGGCCTCGGCGCCCAGCGCAAATCCGTATGCGACTGCGTACGGGATGCGCATCTTCGGCGCAGGCGTTCCCGACAGCCTCGCGAGACGAGCGAACAATTCCGCGAGCGTGAGATCTTCGCCGCCGAGAATATATTTCTCGCCGATGCGCCCGCGCTCCGCTGCGAGCAGGTGACCGCGCGCGCAATCCTCAACGCCAACGAGGTTCAGCCCCGTGTCAAGATACGCTGGCATTCTGCGCCTGAGGAAATCGACAATCATCCGTCCGGTCGGCGTCGGCTTGTAGTCGAGTGGACCGATCGGCGTCGAAGGATTGACTATCACGACCGGGGCACCACCGCGCGCCGCATCTTCGGCGACGCGCTCGGCGAGGAACTTCGATCGTTTGTAGGGACCGACCATCGCATCGACGCTGACGGGAGTGTCCTCGCGCCCCGGCGCGCCGTGCGGGATTCCCAGCGCGCCGACGGTGCTGGTGTGCACGATGCGCGCGACACCGGCCTCGCGCGCCGCCGCGATCACGTTGCGCGTACCCTCGACGTTGATGGCGTACATCGGCGCATGATCGACCACCCATAATCGGTAGTCGGCGGCTACGTGATAAACCTCGTCGCAACCCTGTGTCGGAGTGCGCAACGAGTCGAGATCGCGAATATCGCCGCGCACGATATCGCAGTCGATTCCGCGCAGCGCCGAGATATCAGCATTCTCGCGCGCGAGCGCGCGTACGCGGTCGCCTCGCGCAATCAGCGCGCGAACGACATGGCATCCGAGGAATCCATTCGCGCCGGTGACGAGGGAAGTCTTAACGCCCATCGCAGTGACTTTACTCTAAGCGGCCGCCGCGATGGTCTCGGTTGCGCGGCTTGCCACTGCGACGGCGGCTGCGCGACCCGAAATCACCGCACTCTCGATCGTGGCTGGAAGTCCGGTCTGCACCCAGTCGCCTGCGAGAAACAAATTGGGAATCGGCGTCCGTGTCGGCGGACGAAGCTCGAAGGTGTTGGGGGCGGGCGCCATCGTCGCATGCTTTTCCTTGAGGACCCGCGCGCGAATCAGTTTCGCGTGCGCCGCGGCGGGAATCATCGCCTTAAGATCGTTCAGAACGATTTCCTGCAGTTCATCATTCGATCGATCGACCAGTTTACGCGCGCCACTTATTACGAAGCTGAGATATCCGGGATGACGTTCGCCGTGCAGTTCGAAGATGCGCCGCTTGTTGAATAGCCATTGAGTCGTGGTTCCGATGAACCCGACGAACGCGGAATCGGTAACCGTTCGATCAAACCATGCGTGCACGCAAATGATGGGCGAGCTTTCCAGTTTTGCGATCGACCCGAAAAAAGAATCGTAGCGCATCGAGCCGGGGAGCAGCCGTGCCAACTGGTGCGGCGGCACCGCGCATACGATATTGGCCGCGCCGAGGCGCGTACCGTCGCGCAGCTTCACTCGTGCGGCGGCGCCGTTTTCGATTTCGATCGCTTCGACCGGCGTGCGCGTCGAGACGACTCCTCCGTTGCGCTCGATAAGAGCCGAGGCGCCGGTGCAATACAGATCGCTGAGTCCCACGCGCGAGTACACAAACGCGGAGTCGGAGCGTTTCGCGAAAAAGGCGCGCTGTAAAACTTCGGCGAGCAGCGCGGCGGATGAGACCACCGGCTCGTCGTTCAGCGTCGCAATCGCAAGCGGATACCAGAATGCGTGCCGCGCGCGTGCGCCCTGCCCGAGCACGTCCATCAGCTGCTCGACCGTCATTTTCTGAAGCGCTGCGGGATCGCGACGTCGTATCGTGAGCAACCTGAGTCCGCCGGTCAGGACGCGCAGGCGCTGCGCAATCGTGAGATGACCATATCGAAGCAGCCCAGCGCTCATGTGAAACGGTCCCGGCAGATGCGCGGTCCGTAGCGTCGCGGAGGCGCCGCCACGATCAAGCATCTCGATTTCGAGGTCCTCGTGAAAAACGAGGTGCTTGCGCGCGCCGATGCGATCGAGAAAATCCAGCGTCTCGGTATAACAACCCATCAGCACGTGCTGGCCGTTGTCGACGAAGTCGCCGCTATCCGCATCGGCGAATGAGTAGGCGCGGCCGCCGAGCGCCGGTTTGGCTTCGAGCAACGCGACGCGAAAACCCTTCTCTGCCAATGCAACGCCTGCGCTAAGTCCGGCGAATCCGCCGCCGACGATAATGACGTCCTTCGCTTCGACCATCGCTAACCTCGTAGCGCGGCAAGACGGCCCGAGGCCCACGCGCGTCCGACGAGGTACAGTTTCAGCGGTGCGGGCAAACTATGGCGGCGATCAAGAACGCGATAGTTCGATCGCACGATGCGATCGAGCAGCGCGCCGTATATCAGGCGCATCGCTTCCGCGGTGAGCAAGGAGGAGCGATCTTCTGCCGGCAGCGCGGCGTCGGCCTCGCGATAGAAGTTCCGCGTGCGCGCAGCTTCGAACTCCATCAGTCGTACGAAATTCGGGCTATACACGCTATGCAGAATTTCCTCCTCGGTGACATCGAAGCGAGCGAGGTCTTCCTGCGGCAGGTAAATTCGACTGCGGCCCGCGTCTTCCTTCACATCGCGCAGAATGTTGGTGAGTTGAAACGCGATGCCGAGTTTTTCCGCGTAGATGCGCGCGGCCGGGTTGGTGTAGCCGAAAATTTCGATGCAAATAAGACCGACCGCCGACGCCACCCGATAACAGTAAAGCCGGAGCTCCTCGAAAGTCGTGTAGCGTTTGCGCGTCAGGTCCATCTCGACGCCGGCGATGATCTCGTCGAAATAATCTCGCGGAATGTTGAAGTGGCGCGCGCTGTCGGCGAGCGCACGCGAGATCGCGCGGGTCGGCACGCCACCATAGACGCAAGCCAATTCTTCGCGCCATCGAGTCAGCAGCGAACGCGCATCACTAGGTGATTCATCATCGGCAATATCGTCGATGAAGCGGCAGAACGCGTACACCGCATGAAGCGCGCGCCGGCGCTCCGCGGACAATAGCATGAAGGCGTAATAGAAATTCGACGAAGAACGACGGGTGATTTCCGCGCAGCGCGCGTAGTCGGCGTCGAGACCACCATGACCGTTGCCGTTTGCCACCAGCATCGCGAGCCTCCACTCAGCCCGGCAAGCGTCCTCGCATCGCGCCAAACCCAACGCGCAAATAATCCAGCTTCGTCAACTTCGGACGCCGATTGAAAACGTCATAGCCCACCCGTTCGATGGCGCGCAGGATCGCGAGACCGCCGCCGGCAAACATCAGGATGTCCCGGCTGAGCCTGCGATCAACGATTCTATGCAGCTCGGCGCCGCGCCGCAGCATGTCACACGCGACGCCGACTTCATGACGCATCAGCGCAATGAACGCGGGCGTCGCGACCCGCTTTGCCAGATCCTCCGGTGCGACACCAAACTTGCGCATGTCCTCACGAGGAAAATAGATTCGATGGTTTTCGAGATCGATTGCGGCGTCCTGCCAGAAGTTCGCGAGCTGGAGGCCGCTGCAAACCAAATCCGAAAGCCGCTGACGCGTCTCATCGCGATAGCCGAAAAGATACAGCACGAGGCGACCGACCGGATTCGCCGAATAGTGCGTATAGGTCGCGAGCATTTCGTCGAGCGTATCGAAGCCGCGGAAGTTCACATCGGAGCGAAACGCGACGAGGAGATCCGCGAACGGCTCGCGTGGAATGTCATATCGCCGGACTGTATCGGCGAGCGCGATGAAGACCGGATGACGCGGCGTGCCCGCGTAGCAAAGGTCCAGCTCGCGCTCCCACTCGTCGAGCTTGCTGAGGTCGTGCTCTTCGTCGGCGAAGTCATCGGCCATTCGAGCGTAGGCATAGATCGCGTGCATCGGGGAGCGCATCTCGCGCGGCATTAGCCACGATGCGATGGTGAAATTTTCGTAGTGCGATCTCGCCAGGCGCGCACAATACTCGTAGGCGAATTTTACGTCACTGTGACCGTGTGGCGTCGAGCCCGCATCGAGCGCGGATCCGGTTTGCGCATTGATCGAAGCGGCACTCATCGCGTCACGCTGCGTGCGTGTGCCGCCCAATAAGTTCGCGCGCCTGGGCGCGCGCCCATCCGTCGATCTCGACCAGATCCTCGATGGTGCGCGCCGGCTGGTTAGAATGCCGCATCATCACGGTTTCGATGTTGCGCGCGATGTCGAGGAACTGCGTCTCGCCTGCGAGGAACGCCGCAACCATCACTTCGTTGGCGGCATTGAGCGCGCACGGCATCGTGCCTGCGGCCGCGAGCGCCTCGAACGCCAGTCGCAGACACGGAAATCGACTAAAATCGGGCTGCTCGAAGGTCAGCGCACCGCACTCCGAGAGCGAGAGCGGTTTGAGATGCGTCATCGGAAGGCGCTCGGGATATGCGAGCGCATAGGCAACCGGAATCGCCATGTCAGGAATTGCCATCTCGGCAATCACCGAGCCGTCGACCATCTCCACCATCGAATGCACGACGCTTTGCGGATGAATCACCACAGAGATTTGCTCGGCCGACAGATCGAACAACCATCGCGCCTCGATCACCTCGAGTCCTTTGTTCATCAGGCTGGCGGAATCAATGGTGATCTTCGCGCCCATGCGCCAAGTAGGATGCTTGAGCGCCTCGGCGACAGTGACGGTTGCGAATCGCTCGAGCGGAAGTTTCAGAAATGGGCCGCCCGACGCGGTCAAGATGATTCGCTTCACATTCGCGCGTTGGCGTCCTTCGAGGCATTGGAAGATCGCGTTGTGCTCGCTGTCGACAGGTAGCAAGGTCACGCCGCTATCGCGGACCGCGCGCGTCATCACCTCGCCGGCGATGACGAGAGTTTCCTTGTTGGCGAAGCCGACATCTTTGCCGGCCTTCGCCGCCGCCAGTGTCGGGCGCAGCCCCGCAGCGCCGACGATCGCGGACATCACAAACTGCGCGTCCCGATGGGTCGCGACGGAGATCGCGCCGTGCATGCCATGCAGAATGTCAACTTTTTCGCCGGAGAGACGATTGGTCAGATCGCGCGCGAGTTCCGCCGTCGCCACCGACACGAGTTCCGGCTTGAAGCGATTTATCTGATCCGCGAGCAAATCGAGGTTCTGACCCGCGGCCATCGCAACGATGCGAAAGCGATCGGGAAAGCGGCTGACCACGTCGAGCGTGGTGACGCCGACGGAGCCGGTCGATCCGAGAATCGAAATGCTCTTCATCCGCACCTATGGGTGGCCGTGGCCATTGCCGATCCCGTTGCCGTTGACGCTCGGAGCGATGCGATCCTGAAAACGACCCAGCGCCATCAGTGGGAAGTAATGCGCATACAGGTGATAGCGCAGATAAAAATGATTCGGGAATCCGGCGCCGGTGAATTCCGACTCGTCCCACGCGCCCGCCTCGTTCTGCCGCTCGAGTAACCATGCGACGCCGCGCCTGACGTTGTCGCTGACGGCCTCCTCACTCGCGAGGAGTCCCATGATGGCCCATGCCGTTTGCGAAGCGGTGCTGGTGCCGCGCCCGCGCCACGATGGATCCTTGTCGCTGAGCGGGCTTTCGCCCCATCCACCATCTTCATTCTGCTTGGAGCGAATCCATGATGCGGCGTTCTGAATCCACGGCGCGCGCATGTCGACGCCGATCGCGCGCAGGCCCACCAGCGCTGACCAGGTGCCGTAGATGTAATTGACGCCCCATCGGCCCCACCATCCGCCGTCGTGCGATTGATTTTTCTTGAGCCATTCGATCGAACGCTTGGCCACCGGATGATCGACGTTGTAACCGACGGCGGCCATCATCTCGAGGACGCGGCCGGTCAAGTCCGGACACGACGGATCGATCACCGCTTCCACATCGGCGAGTGGAATTTGATTGAGCCACTTCTTCTGACAATCGGCATCGAAAGCGGCGAATCCACCGTCGCTCGATTGCATGCCCATCGTCCAATTCGCGCCCGCCCGAATCGCGCGGTCTTTCGCGGCCCGATCGTCGATCTCAGTGCGCGCGAGGACTTCGAGGATTACCGCCGAGTCATCCACATCGGGATAGGTATCGTTGTAAAACTCGAAAGCCCAGCCGCCCGGTTCGAGATCGGGACGCTTCACCGACCAGTCGCCTTTCTTGAAGATTTGATTGTCGACGAGCCACCGGGCCGATTGCTTGAGCGCCGGATGATCGCCACTCATGCCGGAATCGAGCAGCGCCTTCGCCGCCAATGCGGTGTCCCAGTTGGGCGAAACGCACGGCATGTAAAGCGCCCGATCGCCCATCTCCCAGATCAATTCGCGCGTCGCATCGAGGCCCTTGCGGACCACCGGATGCTCGTTGCGATAGCCGAGCGCCTTGAGCGCCATCGTGCTGAGCAGATAGCAGGGCTGAATACCGCCCCACGAGCCGTTGGCTTCCTGATGATCGAGAATCCAATTTTCTGCGTAGCGCAGCGCTCTTGCGCGCAACGACTTGAGATGATGGCGATCGTAGATACGCAGCATCGAATCGGTGAAATTGAAAAGCGTGCGCAGCGAGAGGAACTTCGGCGCCGCGGGCTGTTTGAACTTCGTGAAGTGCGGCGGCTGGATGTAAAGTTCGAGCACGCCTTCGCGATAATCAACCGCCACAACAGGCTTCGCGACCTGCAACAGCATCAAGCCGAATGCGGTTCCGCGCGCCCACGATGCGAGTTCGTACATGTTGAAGAAGAACCAGTTTGGGAACAGTGAAATCTCGATCGGCAGCGATGCGGTCGCATCCCACGGCACCTGGCCCATACACGCGAGGTAGAAACGCGCCAGCGTGCCGCACTTCTCGATGCCGCCCTTGGACAGAATCCAGCGCCGCGCCTGCATCATCGGCTCGTCGCCGGCGCGCAACCCGCACAGCTTCAGCGCGAAGTATGCCTCGATGCTGACCGAGAGATAGCCCTCGCCGCCGGGGAAGATCGACCAACCCCCGTCGGCGTTTTGCGCATCGAGCAGCACCTTCTTGAGCCGCTCTTCGAGGTCTTTGTCGACCGCCTCCATGAAGTGCATGAAGATGATGTACTCGGCGTTCATCTGTCCATTCGCTTCGAGCGCCGCGTGCCAGTAGCCCTCGGCATGCTGCTGCTCAATCAGCGAGCGTTGCGCGCGATCGATCGCGAAACTCAGTTGGCTGCGGGAATCATCGCGCTCGATTCGGACCGGACTATGCGCGCGGCTGGTAGTAATCTCTGGTAGAGCCTGGTTCATAAGTTTAGTGGTCCCTGAGTAAATGGCCGCCCAGGTACTGATTGGAGCGGCGTTCCAATTTTGTTTTTCCCGGCAATACGCGGCCAACTACGGAATGATCGCACACTTCAGGATCGATCCGTTTTCAAGCAGCGAAAAAACCTCCGCTAGTTCGTCGAGACTTCGACGCGCGTTGATGATGGCACTGGCGCCAAGCCGGTGACCGGCGAGAATTCGAAACGCATGCTTCACGTCACTCGGGCTAAAATGAAACGGGGCGAGCAGCGTGAGGTTGTCGTAATGGATCCGGCGCGTATCGACATTCATAACTGTGCCCGGCGCGCATCCGCCAAAGAACACCACACGGCCGCCGCGGCGAACGTAAGCGAGCGACTGATGCCATCCGTCGATTTGCCCGGTGCATTCGATGACGAGATCCGGTCCGTATCCGCCGTTGAGGCGTTCTACCTCGCGCGTCGGATCTCCGGAGCGCACATCGATCACGCGATCGGGACCCAGCGCAGCAGCCCACTTCAGACGATCGTCGCCGCGGCCGGCGACCGCGACCTCGCGCACACCACGTTCGCGCAACCCGAGCAGATGAAGCAGACCGAATGGGCCCGCGCCGACGATCAACACACTTTCGAACGGCTGCGGCTGCGCGATTTCCTGCGCATGCACCACGCATGAGAGCGGCTCAAGCAGCGCGGCCTCTTCGAACGACAGATCATCAGGCTTGCGAAACGCGTTCTGGCGAATGATGTGAGCCGGGATGAGCAGGAAATCCGCATAGGCGCCCAGCAGCATCTTGTCCATCGCCTGCGCGCACAGATTTTCCTGACCGCGTTGGCAATAGAAACAGATTCCACACGGCGCGGTCGGTGCCGCCATCAGCGCGTCGTCAACCTTGAAATTGTTAACATCCTCGCCCACCTCGACGACGACGCCGGAAAACTCGTGACCAAACGGCGTCGGCATCGGCCACATCGGATGACCGCGGCGAAACGCTTTCAAATCGGTGCCGCAACTCAATGCGCATTTGATCTGGATCAGCACCTCGCCGGGGCCCGGATGAGGCGGCTCAACATCGCGCATCACCAGCTCGCGAGGCTTGATCAGAAAAGCCTGACGCGAACGCGCGTGGTCTCCCGCAATCGGCGCGATGGCGGTTTGTGCGCTCAATGCTTTCGCTCCACGACGAATTTTGCGATCGCGCGCAGCGGGTCGGCGCGATTGTCGAATTGCAAGAGCGCCTTCTGTGCGCGGCCTTCGAGATCACGAGCTAGCGCGCGCGACTGCTCGATTCCTATAAGCGCGGGATAAGTGTTCTTACCGGCCGCCTGATCCTTGTTCGTGCGCTTGCCCATCTGCTCAGTCGAGGCTTCGACGTCGAGCAGATCGTCCACGACCTGGAAGCATAGCCCCAGAGCGCGTGCATACTTTGACAGTGAATCGAGTTGCAGAGACGTTGCGCCGCCGAGACGTGCACCGCCAACGACGCTCGCGAGGAATAAAGCGCCGGTCTTCTTGCAATGAAGGTATTCGAGCTGCTCGAGGTTCATCTGACGGCCTTCGCCGAGCAGATCGATGACTTGGCCAGACACCATTCCGCGTGAACCGGCAGCATCGGAAAGTTCGGCGATCACTTCCAGCGCAACTTCAGGATGCTTCTTAGCGAAAGGCAGGCGCGCGACCGCCGCAAAGGCGTCGGTCACCAGCGCGTCGCCCGCCAGCGTTGCGATCGCGTCGCCATAAACCTTGTGATTGGTAGCCTTGCCATGGCGAAGGTCATCGTTGTCCATGCAAGGTAGGTCGTCATGGATGAGTGAGTAGGTATGGATCATCTCAAGCGCGCAGGCATAGTTCATCGCATCGTCGATGGAACCGCCTACCGCCTCGCATGATGCTAGAGCCAGGATAGGACGCAGTCGCTTGCCACCATCGAGAAGGCTATAGCGCATCGCCTCGAAAAGCCGCGCCTCCAGGCCGTCATGGGTCGGCACTGCCGCTGCGAGTGCGCGTTCGACTAGAGCTGCGCGTCCTTTTAAATATTGGTGCAATTCGAACACTGAGTGCCTTCCCCACCCGAGAAGACCTAACCCCTAACCCCTTCCCTTTAGGGAAGGAGATCAGAAAAAGATCGGAGCTAGGCCATGTAGTGGCGCACCATTCGCCACGAGTCTTTCAGATTCTTGCCAAAGTCGAGAGCTACGGTACCCTCGAAGCCCGAATGCAGTTTGCAATCGCGGCAGCGGATGTCCTGCTTGGTGCGGTAGTATTCCCAATCCGTCGCCGCGTGTAATTCCTTGAATGTCTTGTAGTGCCCATTGGTAATGAGATAGCAGGGACCTTTCCATCCTTGCGGATTGCGAGTGACCGTAGTCCAAGGGCTACAGCTAAGATCACGATCGCCCGCAAGGTAGTCGAGGTATATAGGTGTGTTGATGATCTTATAGCTATCGGCCAGCTTCTGTACGCGCTTAAACTTGTACGGCATCTCATCCTTGGTCAGGTAGATGTCGTCATTAGTCAGCACCTGGTAGTGATAGCCGGGTGTAAGTAACATCCCATCAACGCCGAGACTGGTGAGGAACTTGATGAGGTCCTCTAACTCATCAGCGGTAGTCTCGCGAAAGACCGTAGTGTTGGTCTGCACCCGATAGCCCTTTTCCTTGAGCATCTTGATCATCTTCACGCAGGTGTCGAAGACGCCCTGCTTATCGACCACGCGGTCGTGCGTTTCCTTCATCCCGTCGAGATGCACGTTGAAGCTTAGATAGGGACAAGGCGCGACCTGCTTCACGAAGCGCTCGAGGAGAATCGCGTTAGTGCAAATCATCACGTGGCGCTTCTGCTCTTCGATGAGGCGGTTCGTCAGCGGCCCGATGTGTTTGTACATGAGCGGCTCTCCGCCGCAGATGGAGACGATCGGCGCATCGCACTCCTGCGCGGCATAGAGTGCGTCTTCGAGCGGCATCATGTCGCGGATCGTTTCCTTGTATTCGACGATCCGCCCGCATCCTACGCACGCGAGGTTGCAGGCGTGGAGCGGTTCGAGCATCAAGACCAGCGGGAAATATTGGTCGCCACTGCGCTTCTTCGCGCGCATATAGCGTCCGAGATCCATCATTTGTTTGAGCGGCATCCGCATAGCTATCGGGCTCCTTGAAGTTCCATGAACCTGGGTCAGGCGACGGCTTTGCCGCCGGCAGGATTCTGTTGGTGGCTTTGCCGGAACAGCCATTCATCGACCATCGCAATGGCGGATTCCGGATTGATCGCGCTGCCGCCCATGAACAGAAACTCAATGAGCAGCCCATTGAGCGCGGAGACAATGAATGCGGCGGCAGTTTCGGGCGAGAGCCCCGTCGCGCATAGTCCCTTGGCGCGCGCCTGCGTGATGAGGTCCACCAGCATCGCGCGATAGCTGGAGTAGAGCTTCATTACCTGCTCGCCCAGGGCATCGGAAATCTTCTGCTCCCGCAGGAGCTGCGCGAGGAAGAACCGCACCGAGCTGGCGTTGTCGCGCACGAAGAGCAGGTAGAATTCGACCAACTTAAGGGTCTGCTGGCGCTCGTCGAGCTGCGCCGCCTCCTCCGCGAAATCGATGAAGTAGGGCTCCAGCAGGCGATTGAGGACCGCAAGGAACAGTTCTTCCTTAGTCTTGAAATGCCAGAAAATCAGCGCCTTGCTGACCCGCGCCTCGCGTGCGACCTCAGACATCGAGGTCTCATGGAAACCGCGGTTGGCGAATAGATGCATGGCAGCTTTGAGTATTTCGTCGCGCGAATCCTGCGCTTGGGTCTCTTGCGATGGCACCTTGGCTTGAGAAGCTCCCATAAAAAATCGAAGGTCAAATCCCTCGGGTACAAACCCGCGCTCGATTACGCCGCGCCGGGTTGCGCTCGGTCCTCGACGCCCGCTTCCAGCCACCGCCACTTCCTCACCCTTCGTTGGCCGCCATTTTGGGCAGGCACGCGTCGCTCAGAGGTGACTAAGCGCGACAACAGATGCCCTAACCTGTCGGTCAATTAACCAGTCCTTAACCTGATTGAGCCGGAAGAGAAAGTCAATACGAAGCTGGCAGCGATTTCAGGGTCCGCAATTGGTTGGGTAGGCTCGATTAAGGGATCAGTTGCTCAATCGTGGAGCACGGTGCGCGAAGCGCCCGACGCCGAAGATACCCGGGACGCGAGAATCAGCGCCAGCGCGGCTCGCGCTTCAAGGAGGTCGCGCGAAACCGCATCGCTCGCCGGTCCAGCCGTAATCGCACGCTCGAACTCCTCGGCCACCTTGCCGAACCAAGCCGAATGATACGAATCGTCAGGCGCATCCGGTACAGACAGATTCTCTAGTTTGCCTGAGCGCTCGGTCAGGATGACGCGGTCACCCTCGATTTCCAGCATCGCGTCGGAGCCATAGAGAAGCGTCGAAGTTCGGCGCACCGGCGACCGCCACGAAAGATGGATCCGGGCCAGCCGATCATTTGGGAACATCACACGAATATCGGCCACATCGTCGAGGCCATCATGATGCGATAGCGCGGCCGATACCGAGCTTGGCGCGTCGCCCATCAGCCATTGGGCGAGGTAAAACACGTGCCATCCGTGGTCGATGAGAATTCCGCCGCCGGACGAGGTATCCGAACGCCACTTCCCAGCCCCTCCAGCCGGTTCCGTGCGCAATCTGTCTATGCTTATGAACCGCAAGGGTCCAAGGCGCCCCGCGGCGAGGGCATGACGCGCGACCGCCATCGACGGCGCGTGCTTCCAGTTGTGGACGCACATCAGAATGCGCGAACACGCGGCGGCAAGTTTGGTCAACTCGTCGAACTGCGCGAGATCGAGGCATAGCGGCTTCTCGCAGAGCACGTGCGCGCCGCCCTCGAGTGCCGCGCGGATGGCGCCGGCATGATAAGCGGGCGGGCTCGCGATATCGACGAAATCAGGCGACTCGCCATCGAGCATCAGGCCGAGGTCGTCATAGATGCGCGCGCCCTTGAGCGTTCGCATCGCGACTTCGCGCCGCTCGGCGATGGGCTCGTGAATCGCGACGATACTGACGCCGTCGCGCGTCAGCCATCCGGGCAAATGACCGCGCGCCGCTACTTCGCCGAATCCTGAAATCGCGCCGCGCAGTTTCACATCCAGGTTCGCGCGAGGTCTTCCAGCTCACGCGCGTAGGTGTCAGGCGCGCAGGTCGGAAACAGCACCACGCGATGCACGCCTGCGCGCTCGTACTCGCGTACCGCGACATGCGCATCAGCGCCCGGAACCGGCGAGAACATCGTGATGTCGATCTTGCGGAAGTCGCGTCCTGCCTCATCGCACTTCTTGTTCAGCTTGTCGAGTTCGGGCTTGAGCTGCTCAGCCGTCATCATGATAGGTGCCCATCCGTCGCCGATCGCTACCGTGTCGGCAATCGCGCGGTCATTGGGACGTCCGATGCCGCCGGCGCCGATGATGATCGGCGGATACGGCTTCTGCGCGGGCTTCGGATAGCTCTTTACCGGCGGAAACCTGACGAACTCACCCTCGTAGCTAGGCTCGGGCTTGGTCCACAGTTCCTTCATCGCGCGGATATAATCGCGCGTCATCGCCCAGCGCTTTTTGAACTCGACGCCCATGATTTCGGTTTCATCGCGCAGCCATCCGGCGCCGATGCCGAACAGGAACCGCCCGCCCGAAAAGTGATCGACGGTGGCGACTTCCTTCGCGCATACGATCGGGTCGCGCTCGGGCACCAGGCAGATGCCGGTGCCGAGCATGATCTTGCTGGTGACGGCACCCGCGATAGCGAGGCCGACGAACGGATCGATGATGTGGGAGTAAGGCTCGGGAATCTTGCCGTCGCGGCTGCCGGGATACGGGGTCTTATGGGTAACAGGAATTATCGCGTGCTCGGGAAGCCAGAAAGATTCGTAGCCGAGCTCTTCGCATTTGCGCGCGATTGCTTCCGGGCGGGCGCTGGATTCGCTGATGAACGCGAGCACTCCAAATTTCATAACGCCTCCGTCGATGAGGATGTCGAAGAGTCCTTATGTAGCGCGGATGAAGAGGAAACGGAAAGCGTGGCTAGTAAGAAGGCAGCCACATCATGCCACATGAGCCGGTGGCGCGGAAAAGATCGGCATCGGAAGCGGGCGGTAGTCACATCGTGCGAGGCTACTTCCAGCCGAAGAAATCCTTCGCATACACGAAGCGGCCGACGCCTCCGGCCTTGCACGCCTGTTCATCCACCAACTGATCTCCAACGCCGGTCGAGGCCGCCAGATCGACGCCGAAGGTCTCGGCCAATTCGGCGATCATGCCGGCCTTCGGCTTACGGCATTCGCAGCGGTCGTCGTCATCATGAGGGCACACTTGCCATCCGCTAACGATGTCGCCGAGTTGATGATCCAATTGAGCGAGCGCCACTTCCATCTTTTTCATCGTGAGGCGGCCGCGCTTGATGCCCGCCTGATTGGTGAAAATGAGGATAAGGTGATCGCGAATCGGTCGAAGCTTCTCCGACACGCCCGGCAGCAACTCGATGACGATGTTGCCGTTGGAATCGAGCGGCAGTTGCCGCGTCTCGTCCATCTTCACCAGCGTGCCCGCGAGATCGAGGAACAATGCGGCGTTGCCATTCTCAGCCATGGGAACAACTCTCAGGCAGCGGCGCGCCAGTCGATATGATCGCGCACGTGCGCAAACACTTCATCGAGGATCTCTGCGCCGGCTTCCGCCTGCTCCTCCGTGATGACGAGCGGCGGATTGATACGCACGCGCGGAAAATACGCCATCGTAAAGAGCCCCCGCTTCAGAGCTTCGCTGAAAATCAATTCGCTGACCTTGCGCGAGAGCGGCTCGCGCGTCTTCAGGTCGCGCACCAGGTCCATTCCGATCAGTAATCCCTTCCCGCGCACATCGCCGATGAATTCATATTTCTCCTGCAGTCCGCGCAGCTTGCCGAGCAGCATCGTGCCAATCTTGCGCGAATTCTCGACCAGCTTGTCGCGCACAATGGTTTTGATCGTCGTCGCGACGGCGACTGCGGCAAGCGGATTGCCTCCATAGCTCGACGAAGACGAACTCGGTTTCGAAAACGGCTCGGCCTTGCTCAGCTCATCGCTCATCAGCACGCCGGAAACCGGAAATCCCGAACCCATGCCTTTACCGACTGTGACGATATCGGGCTCGACGCCGCTATGCTCGACGCCCCACATTTTACCGGTCCGACCGAAGCCCGTGATCATCTCGTCGGCGATCAGCAGAGCGCCGTTTTCCTTTGCGATGGATTTCACCGCATGCATCCAGTCGTCGGGTGGGATGACATTTCCGGCGGTCCCCTGAATCGGTTCGACAAGGATCGCCGATATCGCGCCCGCCGAACTATTCTTGATCTGCTCCCTTGCGAAATCGGCGCATGCGATACCGCAACTCGGATAGCTCAGTTTGAACGGACAGCGATAACAATCCGCATACGGCACGAGATAACGGCCTCCTGGAAGTGGTCCATAGCCTTGCTTCCATTCGTCGCCGATATGCCCGATGACGCCGCCGGTCTTGCCATGAAAGCCGCCCCAGAAACTCACCACTTCAAATTTCTTGGTCTTCGACCGCGCGAGGCGCAATGCGGCTTCGACCGCCTCGGCGCCGCCGCTGTACAGATGTGCGCGCTTCAGATTTCCCGGGGCGACCTCGCTCAGCAGCTTGAATGCCTCGGCGCGCTCAGCATTCGCCAGCGTCCCAACCATCAGGCGCGAGGCTTGATGCGAAATCGCCTGCGCGAGACCCGGATGTCCGTGACCCAGGCTCGCGACCGCGATTCCGGCGAAAAAATCCACGTACACGTTGCCATCGGCGTCGGTGAGGGTGGCGCCTTCGCCGTGATCGATCGCGATACCGGCGAGCAGTGACACACGCTGGCGTCCGGGTGCGACGTAAGCTTGTTCTTTATCGAAAATCTCGCGCGACTTGGGTCCCGGAATTGGAGTGGTTACCGAGGGAAGTTTTCCGTTTGTCATCGATGAAGGTTTTACCGATCCTTGCGAGCAGATACGAGAGCTTTACCGAATCGACCAGCGCGCGTGCTAACGTGATAGTTATGCGACGGACCACGAAGTTTTTGGTAACCCTGACTGTCGGCGAGGACGGCTTCATTGTAGCGGAATGTCCATCGCTACCAGGCTGTCTTTCGCAAGGACGCACGAAAAAAGAAGCCCTCGCGAACATCCGCGAAGCTATCGAGGCTTCGCTGCTGACGCGTCAGGACATGAGAATCCCTCCGGCACCGGAAGTGGTCGAAGTAAAAGTATCGATGCCTGCCTAGTCACTCCCTGAAGTCCCGCTCTTTTGTACTCAACTTCCGTCGATGGCGGCGAAATCAAAGAGCAAGAAACCCGCGTTGCCAGTGTGCTCGGGCGAGAGCGCCATTGTCGCGTTCGAGCGAGCAGGATGGACAAAGGCGCGCCAGCACGGCAGTCACGTAACCCTCGTAAAGGCTGGAAACCCTCTCGTGCTGACCATCCCGATGCATCGTGAACTCGATCGTGGATTGTTGCGCTCGCAAATTCGCAAGGCCGGCATTTCGGTCGCCGAGTTTTCTAAACTCCTCGGTTGAATTGCCTTACGGATGCGCCGGGGAAATACGAGGGCGGCCGAGAAGTTTCAGCGCACGGCGAGCGATCGCACGCGCCGCCGGCGCGCGAACAAGGCTAAAACTCGGCCAGTCGTTGAAGTCTACGATCGCGAAGCGGTCGCCATCCACCATCGCATCGCCACCCCAGGCCTCCAGGCCGAGGGCAGTTGCGGCAATGCCTGCGGCTTCGGCGAGCGCACGCGCGACATCTTCCGATACTTCACCTTCCTGCGCGATGACGTTGAAGTACTCCGACCCGCTGACTCCGTAGAACTTCACCGTATGGCCGTTCGCCGCCTGCTGCACGTACACCATCGCGATGCCGCGCCGCGCGAAGTCGGCCAGAGTGGAAGTTAGCGCCGCGCGGCCAACCGCCTGCTGTACGTCCATCGGACCCAAGGCATGAAGGTCGCCGCGTTTGACGAACACGCCAGCATCGAGGTCGAGGGTGGAAAGCCGCCGCATGTCGATCGGCGGGGCGGTCGCGAGCAGAACGCCGTCGGGTGCGGGAATTCCGGCGCGCGTCAATCCGGCGCCCAGCAGATCGCGATAGCAGTTGCGAATCGCGAGCGCGGAATTGACGACGATCGCGCCAGCCGCCTCGAGTTCTGCGAGGCGTCGTAGCGCGCCTTCGCTCTGACACATGGCAAGGATGATCTCGGCATCGGCGATCGCGGTACTCGCGCCAAATGTTTTCGCGTCAAATGCCTGCGTCTCGATGCCATGCGATGCGAGCTCGGCGAGCACCGCATCGAGGATGGCGGCGTCGACCTCGACCTTGCCCGGCGAGAATTCTACTTCGCGATAAACTCCAATCGCCCGACGTTTCATCGCCGTACCTCCACTGCGACGCGCGCGGCCGCAAGATCCGCAGCCTCGTCAACGTCGATCACATCGGCCATTTCGACCGCACCAAACCTCATTCCATTGTCGATCAGCATGCTTAAAAATCGACGCAACGCAGAAAGTTGAGTGCGCCTGGCGTCTCCAGTGAATGCGAAAATCGAGGTCGGCAGCAGGTACACACCAGCTGTTACCGTTGAGGATTCATGATCGCCCAATGCGACGATCTGCCGGTCCGCCGTGATCTTCGCGAATAGTGGTCTCTTATCCCCGCGCCATTTTACGACGCCGAGAACTCCATCGAAACCCCGCGCCTCGCGGTTTCTGATAAGCGCCCGTGCACTCTCGATGAATTTTGCGAACTCCGCGTCGGCAATGATCGCATCCACTGTCGCGAGGAGAAAATTTCCCGGCGCGAGCACCTCGCCCAATGCCAGCAGCGACTCCATCGAGTTTGGCGTATCGCGCACCAACAGACGTAAATTGTCAGGGAGCTCGATTTGTTCCTTTCTGATGATACCCGCAGTTTCCGAATTCACGATCGCCACCACCTCCCGTGCGCCCACGCGCATCATCGCACGAGCCTGCCGGATGAGGAGAGTTTCCCCATCGATGCGCACCAACGGCTTGGGAATATCCTCGCCGTTTCGTCGCAATCGCTCGCCACTCCCCGCAGCGATGATGGCTCCTTGCAATTCGCTTACCACGCGAGTGTTAGGATCTCCTCGAGCGAATCGATCGTGTAATTCGGCGCAAAATCCGAACCGGTGCCATTAGATGACTGCGCAGGCGATGCTGCGGGTTCGTGCTCATGACCGATGGAGCGCAGGAACACTGTAAGCATGCCAACGCGATGAGCGGGTGCCATATCCTTGTTCATTGAATCGCCCACCATCGCGGTTTGATGCGCGGTCGACTGGAGCGCCTTGAGCGCCGCCCGGAAAATCGCCTCATCCGGCTTGAAAGCGTGAACCTGGGTCGAGTCGATGATCGCATCGAACATCCGGCTCATCCCGGCTTCGGCAATGATCGCATCGAGATTGCCGTACCAGTTCGAGATGACGCCGAGGTGGAAATGCGGCCTCAGCTTCGTGAGGATTTCTCTGCCGCGAGCGAGGCCTGCGACGGTTTCTTTCAGGAACGATTCGCGCACGCGTTCGACGCTCCGGAAGCGCTCGCGCGAATCCATTTTGCTCAGCGCTTCGCGTAATCGATCCGGCCCTTGGGCGCGCAAATATTCGAACTGATTGCCGATCAGGAAGCGCACCAGATCGTTCAGTTTGAAGCGCTCCATCGCTTTGCCCGCCGCGTAGCCGGCCTTGGTGGCGAAGTCAAATGCGGGATCGAGTTCCTCGCGGGTGAGCTCGAATCCGGCGCCTTGATAGTGCTTCAGGAAGCGGTCGAGCCAATGCGACGGACAATCAAGCGTGCCCCCGAAGTCAAACATGATGGCCGACGGCTTTGACACCGCATCAAGTCTACCAGCCGCCCCCTCGCCCCTCCACATCGACAGCGCGCAACGATTTGCTACTGATGTCCTGATGGCACTGACCGCGCGGGCAGTACAGACATAATGCGACGCGTCGAAATGAAGTCTCCTAACTTGGGTGAACAACATCAACGGCGGCGAATCCCGATTGGCTCTCGTAATTAGTAATGACAAAGATCGGCATATCGTTGCACAATTCGGTCGCTGGAGGCCGGTTGACCTCGCCTTCCGATTAGAATATTTAACTAGTCTTTAATAAGACAGGTTAATATATAAATAATTTGATACAAACTGCGTTAATTAGCGCGCCTCCGCGTAGTAGCGATAGCATCTTCCGGCGCTCCCTGCTGGAGCGACTCTTGGTTAGCTGCGAACGAGCCGGCGTGAAGCGCGTCTATGTTCAGGCTCAATCTCAGGGATCGAGCGCGCATCGACCATTCGATGGGTCGTTTTGCGGGCGACCGTCGCGTCTCGATTGTGGACTCTTTCGATGAACTATTGCGCGGTCCCTTTGGGCTGGACCCATCGGAGCCGTGCGTCCGACTCAACGGTAACTTGGTATTCGCGACCTCCCATCTGCGCAGGATCCTCGACCAGGACGGCGGCCGAACCGGTCCGGTAATGAGCACTATCAGCGCCGACTATGAGCGCGGCGGCTCGATTGCCACCGGTCCGCTGGCCGAATTGATTCGCGCAGGTCAGACCCGCGCCTCCCTGATGCATACCGCAAGCTACTTGCCGTTCGCCCTCAATGGGCGGGTTGAAGACCGCGAGGAGGCCGAGGAGCGCTTGGCGCGATCCCTCAAGGATGAGACCGCGCAGACGGACGCTCCTCTGGCGCGCTACATCGACCGCAACCTTTCATGGCGCATCAGCAAACGTCTGGCGCGAACGTCGATCACTCCTAACCAGGTCACCCTCACCAACACGATGGTCGGCCTGCTCAGCGCCTGGATGTTCGCGTCGCCATCGTATTGGATGCGGCTTCTCGGCTCCTTGCTGTTTCTGTTTTCAATCACTGTAGATGGCGTCGATGGTGAGCTGGCGCGCCTCACGATGACCGAAACGAAATTCGGCGGAATGCTCGATGTCGTCACCGACAACATCGTCCACGTGGCAGTGTTCGCGGGCATCTTCTGGGGTTGCTATCGAAACTCCGGCAACTCCTCGTACTTCTACCTGATTCCGGTCGTGCTGGGCGGCTTCGCGCTATGCGGGGTGAGCACGTATCTCGCCTTGTCGATTGGTGAAAAGGGCGCGGAGGAATGGCTGGGGAAGATAGACCGCATCAGCGGGCGCGACTTCGCGTACCTTCTGGTAGTGCTCGCTCTGGTCGATCGATTGGGCTTTTTCGCGTGGGGCGCCGCCTTCGGCACTTACGTGTTCGCACTTGTCCTGATGTGGGCAACCTACCGGCGATGGTGGCGCAAACCGCAAGATTCTCAAGACGATTCGCAAGATCACACCATCCAACCCAAATCGGCATGAGGCTCTATGAACAGGAAACCTCGCATTCTCCTCGTCCAGCCGACCACCGTTCATCTCGACGGTACCCCGCATAAAACCCGCTGGCGGCTCATCATGGGATTGATGATCCCGTTGATGGCCGGCCTCACACCCGACGATTACGACGTGACGCTATGCGACGAGCGCCTCGAGGACATCGACTTCGACGCGGGATGGGATCTGGTCGGCATGACCACCACCATTGGGGCGTCGCTGCGCGCGTATCAGCTCGCCGATCAGTTTCGCAAAAAAGGGCGTACCGGTGGTCTTCGGCGGCTTCCATGCGACGCTGCAGACCGAAGAAGCGCTGACCCATGCCGATGCCGTCGTGCAGGGCGAGGCCGACCTCGTGTGGCCGGAGCTGCTACAGGATTGGCGCGACGGCAAGATGAAGCGCACCTACAAGGCGACCAGGGTGCACGACCTGAAGAATCTGCCGCGCCCGCGTCACGAGCTGCTGAAGCTTAATCGCTATCTGTTCAAGGCGATTCCGATTCAGGCCAGCCGCGGGTGTCCGTATCGATGTTCGTTCTGCGAGATTCCGGTGTTCTATGAGGGCAGCTATCGCACGCGCCCGATCGGCGAAATCGTCGAAGAGATCAAGGAGAACATTCGAATCACCGGGTTTCGGCGCTTCCAGTTCATCGACGATCAAATTACCGGAAAGCATAAGTTCGCGAAGGAGTTGTTCAAGGCGCTGGAGCCACTGGGTATCCGCTTCTCATGCTTGTGGACGGTGAACTCGAATCACGACGACGAGCTGCTCGAGTTGGCGGCCAAGGCGGGCATCTTTCACGTCAACATTGGCGTGGAATCGATCAGCCAGGACAGTCTGCTGTCGATGAACAAGATCCAGAATCACGCCAATCAGTATAAGAAGCTTCTCAAGAAGATGGAGAAGCATGGCATCTACTATTCGCTGAATTTCCTGTTCGGCCTGGAGGAAGATCATCCGGCGATTTTCGCCGACACGATGAAGTTCCTGCACGAGGTCAAGGCGCCCGAGGCATTTTTCAACACCGTCACGCCTCGCAAAGGCACTCCGATGCGCACCCAGCTCGAGAACGAGGGCCGCGTCATCATTCCCGACGCGGATCTTTATACGAATAACTTCCGGTGTATGTTCGTGCCCAAAAATCTCTCGCCGCAACAGGTCGAAGAGGGCGTGTGGCGATGCACCAAGGAGTTTTATTCATTCAAGTCGATGGCGAAGCGGCTGCTCCTTCCACCGGGCAAATTCACCTGGCAGGGACTGACCGAAAACATGCTGTTCTGGTATGGCGCCAAACGTCAGATCGACCCGGTCGATTATTACTAGACTCCTGACTTTATCATCTGGACGATAATTGTTGAACTCTCATCGATTCGCGCGGTGCGCAAAACGCATCGCGCGAATTGCCTAACAGACCAGTTTCCCGTACGAACCGATTAACTGAAGTTCTGGAGGCTGACGTTGGTAGAGACAGCCCTTATTTATGCGCATGGCAGAGGAGGCGAGCCGGTCTTCGGCAGGTCGCTGCTCGAACGCAATCTGGAGCTATGCGCGCGGGCCGGTATTTGTCGGTTTTTCATCGCATGCAACGGCGCGTCGCGTCAGGACGTTGAACGCGCGCTTGGCTCATTTCGAAATCGCACCGATGTCGTGCTGCTCGATTCTCCCGATGCTACGAGTCTCGGCCTCGATGATCTCGCTCCCTGCGTCGCGCTCGACGGCAATCTCATCTTCACCGGCGAGCAACTGAGCCGCGTCATCGCGCAATACCTCGCGGGATCCGCCAAGGTGGTGCGGCTTGCAAGCACGGGCGGCGATGTCAATGCGGGCCTCGCAGTTGGAAGCTTGACCGATCTGTTGAGCCCTCCGATTATGGCCGGCGCAGCGGCATCGCTAAAAGGTCTGTTGCCCTTCGCGCTCGATGGCCGCCCCGATGATCCGTCCGAGGCCGAACGCCGTATCGGCATCACCCTGCGCCACGAAACGGCCTGGAAAGACGGATTCCTCGCGCATCACCTCGATCGCCGCATCTCATGGCGCATCGCACTGATGCTGGCGCGGACTGGAATTACTGCCAATCAAGTCACGCTCGCCAATACTGCGTTGAGTTTGTTCGCCGCGGCAATGATTGCGATGGCGGGCTATTGGCCGCCACTCATTGGCGCGATGCTGCTCCTCGTTTCCGTCACCGTCGACGGAGTCGACGGCGAGCTGGCACGCATGAAGCTCGGCGAGACCGACTTCGGGGGCAAACTCGATGCGGTCACGGACGCAATTGCGAATTTTGCGATGTTTGCCGGGGTTGCGATCGCGGCGTACAAAACGGCCGGGCCGATCTATCTAAAACTGTTCGGGCTATTCATGGTCGGATGCGTCTGTTCCGCGGCAACCGCATACTGGGTGTACAGGACGCGCGCAGCGGATTCGCGATCGCTGCTGGAGAAACTCACCTCGCGCGATTTCGTCTACGTCATAATTCCATTTGCGATTTTTGGACGGATGGATCTGATGATGTGGACTGCCCTGATTGGCAGCTTTATCTTTCCGATTCTGCTGTGGAGTCTGACCTTCCGGCGTCCGAAGGGGTGAAAGGATTTTTCTTAGGGTGAGGCCGCGGTCGAAAAGGCGGGAATAGGGACAGGCAGCTGAATCCGTTGCCCGTTGCGAACGACATTGAAGTAGACCGTCTGGCCCGGCTGGATGTTGCGCATCCGGTCCTCGAAGTCGAGCACGTTGCAGACCCGTGATCCGTCGACTCCGATAATCATGTCGTAGGACTCGCCGACCCCGCTGTAATCGATAACTGGAACCGCGAGAATCGCGGGCGGGAACACCATTGCCGCGCCGATCGCGATACCCTCGAGGACGGTGTGCTCCGCGCGTTTGTAAGGACGCAGCCCCGCCCGCGCCGCCGCGCTGTCCTTCTCGACCTTGACGATCAACAGCCCGCCCGCCGTCTCGCCCGTTTTGAGCCGGCGATGGGCCTCACGTAGCTCCATCCCGATCGGCGAAACTTCCTCCCCTTCCGCGATAGAACCGTCCGGGCTGCCAATCCCCGGCACGGCAGACGCATCGTAATTCATGTAGGCGTGGAGGTCGTCGACGTTGGGAAGCGGATTCTGATTCGGCTGCGTCAACGAGGCTGTCTCCGTGAGCGGGGCCGCGGTCGCTTGCGGCATCGCTTGCGGAATTTCCTGTATCTCGGGATTAACCAACGCGGCGTCGTTGCCGCGACTATCGATCTCCGGCACCGCAGGCGCGGCAAATGTCGGTCGCGCCAGTGCGTCCGACTCATCCGTCGCGAGAGGAGCCGCTACCGGCAGCGCGGAATAGCTCGATGGGCTCGCTTCCGGCGCAGGCGCAGCCACTAGTGGAGCCGGTGGTGATGCCGGTATTGCAGCGACGGGCGCATTCGCGATTGGCGCCGGCCCCGATACGGGCATCGTTTTGCCCGTTGCTGGCATCGCTTCGGATGATGCAGGTATCGCTTTGATGGGAGTCTCGCAACCGGCGCGGACATCATGAGTGGCGTGGGATCGTAGTATTTCGGCTCGACGTTGGCCGTCGAAGCTGCGGCTCGCGATGGCGCGGTGGTCGTCGCGCCCGCGCTGCGTGCGGGCGGTGTCATCCGCGCGGCATCGGCGGCAGTAACCGGATAGTCCTGATCATCGGCGTAGCCTACGCTCACCGCCATCGATGTGAGCATCACGATCGCGCCTGCGGCTACGATCAGCGCGCGCGATCCGCGCCGCGCCCCCACTTCACGCGATACGCCATTCATTGTCGTCCTCGACGACACGTCCCTCTTTGCGGAGTTTCTTGAGATGCGAGCGCACCGAACTGGCCGCCGCCGGATGCAGGTACTCGGGGACATCAGCGTAAATCTTCTTGACCATCGCCATCACCGCGCGCGGATGGCCGTCGGCGAGCGCCTCGAGCACCTGACGCTCGCGCAACTCGCGATGCGCGATGTACTCGCGAATCTTTTCCTTGGGCTTGCGAATCACCGGACCATGTGCCGGATAGATGGTTTCCAGATCGAGCTTCAGCAGGCGCTGCAACGAATCCATATACTGCGCGAGGTCTCCGGTATCGTCGGGAATTACCGTGGTGCCGGCGCCGAGCACGACGTTGCCCGTGAACAGCGCCTTCTCTTCTTCGAGGTAATAACAAAGATGATCGGGCGCATGACCGGGAGTATGAATCGCACGCAGCGTCACGCCGTCAGCCGTTACCACCGCGTCATGTCCGATCTCGGAAATTGGGCCGCCGGCCGCCGCGTCATGCTGGGTCCACGGCATCTTTAGCACCTGATGCTCGCCGAACTTCTCGCGCACCTGCTTAACGCCGCCGATGTGATCGACGTGCGCGTGGGTCAGCACAATGCGATCGATGTCGTCGCTATGGAATAATTCTTTCAGCGCGGTATCGAGAAGATCGATCCAGATCGGAACGCCTTGCCCCGTATCGAGGAGAATCGGACGCTCACCGGTGCCGATGAGCCACGTGTTGGTGCCCGGACCCGTAAACGGCGAGGGATTATGCCCGAGCACCGTTGCGACGCGATCCGAATGCCGCGTGTAGTCGGGCAGCTTCATCCCGATCATGGAATCGGTGACGATCCGCCCCGGCTGTTTCTCCATCGAACTAACCCCCAAACGTCAGCGCACTCTAACGCCGTCCTGCCGTCAACGCTAACGGCGAACTAACGATGATTGCGCTCGAAGATCAGGCGCAATCCTTTCAGCGTCAGGAACTCATCTACTTCCTCGATCGTCTCGGACTCCGGCGCGATCAGTTCCGCAAGACCGCCGGTTGCGATCACATGAATGTTCTCGTCGCGCTCCTTGCGGATTCGCGCCACCAGTCCATCTACCAGCGAGGTATAGCCGAACACCAGCCCCGACTGGATCGCCGCAATGGTGGTCCGTCCGACGGTCTCCTTGGGGCGCGCCAGCTCGACCTGATAGAGCTTCGACGCATGCTGAATAAGCGCATCCATTGAAACGCCGAGGCCGGGTGCGAGCGCGCCGCCGGCATACTCGCCGCGTGCGGTGACGTAATCCAGGGCGGTCGCGGTGCCGAAATCCACCACGATGCAGGCGCCAGCGAAGTGGTCGTAGGCCGCGACCGCGTTGACGATCCGATCGGCGCCGACCTCCTTGGGATTCTCGTAAAGAATCGGCATCCCGGTTTTGATCCCGGGTCCGACGATCAGCGGCGCACAGTCGAAATAGCGCACCGCCAATTGTTCCATCACCTGGTTGAGGGGCGGCACCGAGCATGAGATCGCGACGCCCTCGGGACGAATCGGAACCTCGATGCGCGCCGAATGCATCAGGGTGGTGAGGATCGCGCCATGCTCATCGGTCGTGCGTTCGAGGTTGGTCGAAATTCGCCAGTGATGGGTCAGGCGCTCGCCGGTGTATAGCCCGAACACCGTCTGGTTGTTGCTGACATCGATGGTGACCAGCATGAGCTATCGGCGTCCGAAATGTGGAGCGCTGAAGCTGTGGAACGGATGCGGCCCGAAGCTGGGGCCAAAACTGTACGGATGATATCCAAGCGGCATCGGCGCAATGAAACCGGGGCCCGGCGCGAACTGCTGATAGGTACCCGGACCACTCGCCCATTGCTGATACGCGCCCGGCCCGATTAGCTGCGGTGAGACCACATTCGGCGCGGGCGAAAGCCGCATATACTCCGGGGCGAATACTCCGACCGGAAGATTCATAGTGCCGGTGCTCGAGGCGTCGTTGATAATGTTCTGGTTGGCGTAGTCGTAAAGCGATCCCGGATCGGGTTCGTTGGCAACGCTCTCATCCTCATCCGCCGCGATCGATGCGTCGGTTGAGCGATCGCATAGAGAGGCGACGGCGTCCTGGTCGCATTGTTGGGGAATTTCGAGCACCTGGTTCGCCATCGAGGAATCTGTGCTCGGGGTATCCGGGGCGGAACTTTCCGCGACTGCGTCAGTGTCGCTCCCGTCGTCGTCGCCATCGGCTCGCGCTTTGGGAGCGATCATGAGCATCGCGACCAGAAGAGCAACCAGGATGATACGGGCGCTCCATCGCCCTGCTTCGCAGCGGTGTCGCTGAGAATCGTGCGCGCCCGCGAGCAATGAAAACAAATTCATGAAGCTCCGGATCGAAATCTATCACTACCCCAATTTAGCGCAACCGGTTTTCGTATTTCCGATGGAATTGCACCGGCGAGTCGTGCCTGTACAACAGCTATCTTCGGTTTTCACCGCCATCGGATACCGCTAAGATTCATCGCCATGTCTGACACCAAAGTTGCTCTCGTTACCGGCGCGGGCCGGGGAATCGGCCGCGATATCGCCCAGGCTCTCGCCAAAGACGGCTTCGCATGCGGACTGATCGCGCGGACCAAATCGCAGTTGGAAGAGACCGCCGAACTGATCCGCAAGGCCGGCGGCAAGGCCGTCGTCACGCCGACCGATGTCTCGAATCGCGCCGCGGTGCTATCCGCAGTGGAGACGGTCGAGCGCGAACTCGGTCCGATCTCGGTGCTGATCAACAACGCCGGCGCATATCTCAAGAAGAAATTCACCGAGATCGCCGAGGACGAATTCGATTTTCAGTTCAAGGTGAATTGCTACGGACCATTTTTCTGCTCGCAGGCGGTCGTCGGCAAAATGGCCGAGCGACGCGATGGTACCATCATTTTCGTGCTCGGCTCCGAAACGCGCAGCGGTCCATCGGGGTATTCTGCCTACACCGGATCGAAGTTGGCACAGCGCGCGATCGCGGAATCGCTCGCGTATGAGTTCGGCCATCTCGGCGTGCATACCGCGGCGCTCGATGTCGATGGCGCGGTTGACAGCGAACGCGTGCGCGAGTCGATGCCGGAAGTCGATCCGTCATGGTTCGTCTCGCCCAAGCGCATCTGCGAGGAGATTCTACATCTCATTCACCAGCCAAAGGATTCGTGGACATTCCAGGTCGACCTGCGATCCTACTCGCAATGGCGTCCGCGCGTGGCCGCGAAGAAGAAGCTGTAGAGGCTGACGCGCAGTTGCCTGCATCGGCGCGCCGGCTTGCGTGCCGATGCCACATACATTAGGTTCTGACGGCTGAAGGGACTGCCAGCAATCATCCACCTGCTCTTGCGCATCATCTGAACCGTATCTGTACCTGCTCATCGACTTCGCGGCGTTTCCGCGATGAAAAAAGTCGGGAGGGACAAGCTAAAGATGGTGGGGGAATTGAGGTTCAGCTACGAGACACAAACGGTGGATCTGGACGGGGGGCACTTCGATATAACGACGACGTGCAGAGTCTTTGATGGCACCGAGATGGTCGCGATGGGCTCCTGCCACGACAGCACCCGTGAGTACGTCTTCGCATCGCAGATTCAGAATCAGCTCGACACAGGCCTTCCGTCACAGCGCGTGGCCACAAAGCTGGTTGAGATGCAGCGCGCCGTATCTCGCGTCGATGCGATCGAGAAATTGTGTGCGGAGACTCAGGGCGGGGTTCAGTGATCCTCGCGAAGCACGTCATGGACCACATCAGGTGGCATTTCGCGGTTTCTGATCGAGACGCCCGACCGCTATACTAACGCCTCCGACGGTCGGGGCGTGGCGCAGACTGGTAGCGCACTTGCTTGGGGTGCAAGGGGTCGCGAGTTCAAATCTCGCCGTCCCGACCAACTTTCTCTACGGTGACCCGCTGGTTAATGGGGATGCCGATTCGAAGCCCACAACATCATTCGGAATCTTCACGCTCGCGGGACATTTGGTGACGGCGACGGCGAAGGGAATGCAGGGACTACTCGAGCATTCTTCGCCTGAGCCGGTTCCACTGGATGCGGACCATGTACCTGCGAAGCTGTCGGGCAAGCCGTTAAACTGGGTGAAAGTGTTGAACAGGAAAGTGGTTGCATCGGAACTCCGGCATACATCACCCGACATCAGAAGGCCGGGCTTGTTCGCAACGAAGCCGTTGAAAGCCGCGCACGTCCCTTTCGCGGGCAGGACCAGGCCGCTCACGACGACTTGGGCGCCCCCGAATGAGACGCAGAAGTTTGAAGCGTAGGCGCTGGATCTCAGCAGGAGAGTCAGCGAGACGGCTACGAGCGTGGCCATTTTCATCTTCATAAAAACATCACGTAGGCGACACACGCTTTTAGCCCGTTTCGGAGCCGCGGGATAGCTGAAATACAGGACTGGCGCGCACCACTAAAATTTCAGGATCAGTTCAGGTGCGCCATCACCGCGCCCATTTGCGAGGTGTCATACGCGCAAAGCTGGGCGACCTCGCGCGCGAGGCTGCGCGAGTTGAGCGCATCGAACATCGCCTTGACCGGAATCGAATCACGATCGCGACTCAGAATCACCAGATCGTAGCGCTCCTCGCGAATCGGCACGAAGTGAAGACCGTAAACGTCGGCCGCAACGCGAATCGTCATGCCGAAATCGGCCTGACCGGTCGCGATAGCCGCGGCCACCTCGAGGTGTCCTGGAAATTCGCGGCGATAGCCTTCGATCGCGTCGGTGCGGATGCCGAGGGTTGCGATCGCCTCATCCAGCGCGGCGCGCGCCCCCGAGCCAAGTTCGCGGTTCGCGATACGAAGGCGCGGCCGCTTAAGTTCGTCCATGCCGCGAATCCCGAGCGGATTGCCGGGCGCGGTCGCGATGCCGAGTTCCCATCGCGCGAAATTCACCAGCATCGCCGGATGATGCTTGATGCTGCGGCGCACCGCGGACGAATTGAAGTCGCCACTTTTGGGATCGCGCAGATGCACGCCCGCGATGTGCGCGCGACCGGCGAGCAGCATGTTCAGCGCCGTCGCACTCGAACAGCTTAACGCCACGAGCGAGACCGGCGCGCGCCGACGCGCGAGCCATTCGGTGAGCAGCGCCGCAGCAGGATCGCATCCCGCAATCAGCAACGTCGAGTCGACCTCTTCATCGGTGCGAAAGCTAGCCACCTCGGCGCCGGCGCGTCCCGCCCGCTCGACGATTCCGGCGGCAGCGGCAAGCGCGAGATGAACCGGTGCTTGCGGATGCGCGACCAGTTTGCCATGGACCCTGCCCAGAGCCACACGCGGAGGCGTGCCGGTGCGCGGCGCGGCACCCCCCTCCCATCGCGCATGAACGTGGCGGACTCCATCCTCGCTCGCGCCGAACAGTACCTCTACCGTCGTACCAAGTTCGCGCGCAATCGCAAGCGCGACCGACACGCCGGGCTGATAGGTATTGGATTCGATTGCGCCGAGGGCCTGACGCGAAATACCGGCACGTTTGGCGAGGTCGAGCTGGCTGAGCTTTCGTGCGATACGGGCGGCGCGGACCGGATGTTCCTTGTCAGCCATGGTGCTTGTCTTGCTTGCAAGTACCATGGCATATGTCATCGCGACTTGCGAGGAGCCAACGCGTGAGAAACAAGAAGAGATACGTGATCGCGGTAATGTTGATGCTGGCGATCGCAGCCGGCCTCGTGCGCGAGGCGGGCGCCGACGAAATCACTGTCGCAGCAGCAGCCGATCTGACCTTCGCCTTCAAAGATGTCACGGCGAAATTCCAACAGCAGATCGGCGATCAGGTGAAGTTGTCGCTTGGCTCGTCGGGAAATTTCTACTCGCAGATTCAAAACGGCGCGCCGTTCGACCTGTTTTTCTCGGCCGATATGAGTTATGCGACCAAGCTGCAGGACGCCGGCTTGACGGAACCGGGATCGCTCACAGAGTACGCGATCGGGAAGATCGTGCTATGGGCGCCGAGCAGTTCGAAGGTCGATGTGAACGCGGGCCTGAGCGCGTTGAAAGATCCCGGCATCAACAAAATCGCGGTCGCCAATCCTGAGCATGCGCCATACGGACGCGCGGCAGTCGCGGCAATGAAGCATGAGAGCGTCTACGATGCGGTCAAGAACAAAATCGTGCTCGGCGAAAACATTTCACAGACCGCGCAGTTCGTGCAATCGGGCAACGCCGATATCGGTATCATCGCGCTGTCGCTCGCGATGGCACCGGCGATGAAGGACAAGGGCAAGTACTTCGAGATTCCCACGGATGACTATCCGCCGATTGAGCAGGCAGCGGTGATTCTGAAATCGTCGCACAAGAAAGATCTCGCGCGGAAATTTCTCGCGTTTATTAAAATACCTGAGATCGCAGCACTGATGCAGCGCTATGGTTTTGCGATACCGAAGGATGCGTCTGCAAAGTAAGCTGTCCGCATGAACTGGGACGCGCTTTTCCTTTCGATCCGGCTGGCCGCGCTGGTGTGCGCGATTCTGTTTCTAATCGGAATTCCGATCGCGTATTGGATCAGCTTCTCGCGCCGGCGATGGGTCTTCATCGTCGAAGCGATCGTCGCATTGCCGCTGGTGTTGCCTCCCACAGTGCTCGGCTTCTATGTGCTGGTCGCGACCGGAAATCAAAGCCCACTCGGACGGCTCTATGAATCGTGGTCTGGACACATGCTGCCCTTCACCTTCGCGGGTCTGGCGTTCGCATCGGTGATTTACAGCCTGCCGTTCGCGGTGCAGCCGATGGTGGCGTCGTTCCGCAGCATCGATCGCGCTCTGCTCAACGCTTCCGCGATCCTCGGCGCGTCGCGGATGCGGACTTTTTTTCGCATCGTGTTCCCGCTCTCGATCGGAGGCGTAGTCACCGGCATGGTGCTCAGCTTCGCGCATACGTTGGGCGAGTTCGGGGTGGTGCTGATGGTGGGCGGCAACATTCCCGGCGTGACGAAGACGATCTCGATCGCGATCTATGATGACGTGGAGGCGCTCGACTATTCGAGTGCGAATCACGCAGCACTGGTGCTGCTGATATTTTCCTTCATCGTGCTGTCGATCACATATTCGCTAAATCGCAAAATTTGGGCGGTCTGGCCGCTGCGCCGCGAAGACGCGATCGGGACGCCATCGGTTGCTGAATGACGACGCGTGCAATGTTTCTTCCTCCTGTCATCCTGAGCGGCGGCCTCTGGCCGCAACGCGAAGGATCTCGGAAGCGCCTGCCGACTGAGTGTTGCTTTCAGCATCCGAGTGCGAACGACCGGGCGGTAGCATCGCGAACGGTGCAGGTTGGTGGTGCGACATCGTTCGGTGGAGCGACGAGATCCTTCAGCGGCGCTTCGCTTGCTTCAGGATGACAGAGGCGGCGGTGATGCTGTCGGTCGATATTCGCCAGCGCTTGTCGCGCGAGTTCGCGCTCGAGGCGAACTTCACCGCGCCATCGGGCATCACAATTCTGTTCGGACGATCCGGTTCAGGGAAGACTACGCTGCTTAACTGCATCGCGGGGTTGATCCATCCCGACGCGGGCCGTATCGCGCTCGATTCGCGCGTGCTGTTCGATGCGGACGGCGGCATTGATCTTCCGCCTGCGCAGCGGTCGGTAGGTTTCCTGTTCCAGGATCTCGCGCTCTTTCCGCATCTGACGGTCGCGCAAAATGTCGAGTACGGCCTCGCGAAGCTGCCGGCGAACGCGCGACGCGAGCGCGCCGCCGCCGTCCTCGATGCGATGCGCGTGGCAGCGCTCAGCAAGCGCAAGCCCGCGCAAATTTCCGGCGGCGAGAAGCAGCGCGTCGCGCTGGCGAGGTCGCTGGTCACCGATCCATCGATGCTGCTGCTCGACGAGCCGCTCGCGGCGCTCGATGCGATAACCAAATCGGGAATCATCGCGGACCTGCGAGCATGGAACGCCGCCCACGACATCCCGATCATCTACGTCACACATTCGCTGGAGGAAGCTCTCGCGATCGGCGAGGCCGTGGTGGTGCTGGAGGCCGGGAAGATCATCGCGCGCGGCAACCCACTCGAAGTCCTCGACGCGCCGCGACAGGAAACCATCGCGCAGCTCGCCGGATTCGAAAATCTGTTCGACGCGACCGTTTCCGCGATCCACGAAGATCGCGGCACGATGACGTGCGCGATAGCGGGCAGCGCGCTGGAACTCGAGGTGCCATTGACCCGCAACGAACCAGGCGCGCGATTGCAGGTGGCGATTCGCGCGGGCGACATCATGCTTGCGAGTAGCCGGCCGAATCACATCAGCGCGCGGAATGTCTTTTCGGGAACGATCGCGTCGATGCGAACCGAGGGGCACAGCGCGATCCTCACGGTCGAGGCGGGCCGGCCATTTCAAGTGCGGCTAACGCTCGGCTCACGCGATGACCTGCACCTTCAGGCCGGTACGCAGATGTGGCTCGTCATCAAGACGTACTCATGTCATCTCGTCGCGGGATAATGACGAGGGAAATTAAGGCCGAGAGCGGTAGGTTTCGAAAAGCAGGACGATGGCGCCTGAGAGGAGCGCAAAGCCGTTAAGCGCGATTGTGGGATCGACCTCGAAAATCGACCCAATCTCGGATAATTGCGCGTGCGCCATACCGACGAAGCATAGGATGAATAGGGCACTCACGGACGCGAATCGAATCGCACGGAGGAGGGACATTTTTGCCGATTTCGTCCTCATCGTAATCGTCTTAAGCAGGTCTCTATTTCTCGAATCGCATCAAATATGCACAATTCAAGGTTTTTTTGTCAAATCGCCAGCATATTATCTTGAACAGGGCCTTGCCGACTCATGTTATCGCTTCAGAGGCTGTATCCGGATGCTCAAGGCGACTTCGATGAAGTAATCGTATTTCGTGGCGTCCATACAAGGAACTTTGAGTCGATTGAGGACGTGGTAGCTATAGTCTCTTCTCGATGCATTTCACTTCTTTTGTCTGGAGGACTCCGATGAAGAATCGATTTTTGCTTGGAACAGCATTGTTCGCGATGGTCGCTGGCGTGGGTTCGGTCTGGGCGGCGGCACCGACTTTCAAAAACAAGGATCTCAAGGGCACCTATGCGTTGAAGTTCAGCGGGTTCCTCGGCAGCGCCGCCAATCCCTTTCCGACTACCAGCTCGCTGCCGCAATCCGGCTCTGGAATTGAGACCGCTGATGGGAATGGAAATTTCAACTCGACGATACTCTTCAGCATCGGCGGCTCTACCTGCTCCGGCACCGTAAGCGGAACATATACGGTGAATACGGACGGCACCGGCACCTCAACCGGAACCTTCACGCCGTCCGCTACCGCGCCGACCGGCGTCCCGGCTGCTAACTATAGTTGTCCCTCGCAGACGACGGGCGTCCAGGATGAGGCTTTCACGCTCGTCTCACCGGGCAAGGTCGAATTTATCTCGACGGATGCCGACTCAGTCGTCAGCGGTACGGCGGAACGTCAGTCCCTTAATGGCGTGCATCACTAGAGCGCGCTCGCGATGGTGCTGATCCATCGCCGCAATGAAAAACGGGAGGCTCCTCGATGGCGTCTCCCGTTTTCTTTATGCGCTTATCTCTTAAGAGTTGCTTCGCGTAAGAGTTAATTCGCGCTCGCGTGCTCGGAATCTTCACCAATAGTCACTACGTGACCCGTATCGGTCACGATGCGGCCGGCCGCGACGTTCCATTCACCGCGCTGACGTTGCAAAGTTAGGTCCATCGTTCCGTTGGCGCGATCCCCTTTCAAATGCAGCTTGAAACTCGCCCATCCATCGTTGCCTTCGTAGTGGATGTTGCCGATCCAGTTCAGCCGAGCGTGCTCGACATTTCCGACTGCATCCTGCACCACCGCATTGTGTTGGGCGAATTGCAGCGCAACCGCCGCCGGTGTGCTGCTGCGCATGTATAGTTCACCGAGCATCAGCATCATGAGGAAAATGACGAACCATCCCTGAAATGCCCGCTTGGCTTCCGGTGAGAGCCTGATCGATCGCAACATTTTTCGGACCCCCAGTCTGAGACGCAGCATAGAACGTGCCGCCCGCTGGAAGCAGAACATCGAGCAAGGAAGCGATGTCTTCGCGGTGTCGAAGTCTAATTGTTGCACCGGTGCAACCATTTTGACGTGTCTTGGTGTCCCAAAACAATTCAATCCATCTTCATAGCTGCGGGACGCACGCGGATGAACACCGCGAGGCCGACCGGCGTCTGCGAATGATAGAAGCTTTCGAGGCGACCATCGATGAAGTTGGTGGTGACCATCACGCCCGGCGCCGCTATAAGCGCATTCCACAACTGGAACTTGTGCAGATAGCCGAAGCTGATAGCGCCGACGTTGTAGACGGCGCCCGCGTCGGGAACCTCGAGGTCCTCGCCATTCTTGCGCACATACTCGGCGCGCCCGAACAAAACATTCGTACCGTCAAGGTCGAGGTTGCTTTCGAGCAGCAGCGCATCGGTAGGCTTGCCCGACGAGTCGATGTTGCGGCCCCATCCTGCGGTGGTCGCCCAGTTGCCCTCGGATGCGAGCCGTTGATCATAGGTCGCCGACGCCGTGATGCGATTGACGCTTATGTTCGGCTCGAGCTGCTCGGGACTCTTCAGATATCCATATGAGATCTGGAGGCTGAGATCGCGGATCGGATTGTAGGAAAGCCGCGTCGAGTACGAATCCATCCTGCGGAAATCGAAATCCCATCGATTCTCATCCGGCTCGCGCCCGTTGAACCATGACGCTTCCAATTTGACGTTATGGGTAAAAATTCCCGCGGTGACGACCCCAAAACTAATGTGCGTGGAATCCATCCAGTGATGACCAATCGGCGCGAATGGGTCCGCCGCAGCGGACTCGCGATGCGGCGCAGCGACCGGTCCGAGCGCCGGCTCTCCGACCGGCCCGCCGTAAAGCTCGAAGCCGAGATCCTTCGTTATCGGATGCGTGTAGGTCGCCGCCATCTCCATGAACAGGTTATGCGGATGCTGCCGGTCATGATTGGGAACGCCGTGGTAAGCTTCGCCCGATTGCAGCAGCAGCGGGTAGCCGTTGCCACCAACTGTCCAGGGCTCCAAGCTCAGCATTGCGCGGACTCCGAATTCGCCGCCGAGGAAGTCATGTTGCGCCATCAGCATCGCCCAGTTGGTGCTGAATGTCTGACCGCCGCCGCGCCGGCTGCCCTGGTAATCGTAACCGCCGAATGCGATCCCGTGCGCCATCATGCTCCATCCGTCGAGCATGAAGCCTTTCGCGTACATCGGCGTGGAATCGGGCTGCCACGCAGTGCCCGAACCCTCGCGATTCATCGGCAGATCGAGCACATTCTGCGCGAAGGCTGTGACGGCCATCGACACACCGATCGCGATAAGAATCGCAGCAAATATCCATTTTCTCATTTCCTAACTCCTGCATTATTTCGCGCAAACAAACGTGCGCGAGCGCCGCGCCAATCGGCGCAACGTCGCCTCAAACGCAATGCAGGTGGTTCAGATTAGGAGCGGACGAAATTCGAGACTTCGTGAAACGAGATATGGCAAGGAAGGGTTCACCGCGACTGCGCGAATGAACTGATCGAGATGGCAATCGCGGTCGAAGGAAAAGAACGCGAGTACAGGCTGCGGGATCGAAGCGGGAGTCTCAAGCGAAGCAGCCTCGTGTCGCGCACCGAAGGAAGAGATGCATCCGGTGATTCGGCAGCACGGCGCTGTGGTCGAATGCATCGGGCAATGCGACGCGGCCTGCGCGGCGCCACAGGGTATTGGCGCATGCATCGCAAACGCGATGACGATCGCCAGCATCAGCAATGTCCTGCGCAGTAACCCCACATCGTTATTGTATCCACCATCAGGCCACGAAGGTACGGGTTGAACGCGAATTCGGCCGAATCTGGGAATTTGACTTAGCCGTGTCGACTGTCAATTGTCAGAGCGCGTCGATCGCTCATCTGGAACTTTGGTGCGACGCGGAGGGGACACCATGTTTTTCCGTGAGCTTAATCGTGCGAGCTGCAAAACCTACATGCTGGCATGCGAGCGGACCCGGCAAGCGCTGGTGATTGACCCGCTCAAGGAAAACACCGGCCGCTACCTGGCAGTCGCTGCTTATTTTGGATTGCGCATCAATTACGTACTCGATACGCACACTCATGCCGACCATCGCAGCGGAATCTGGGACCTTGCGGAGCTGGCGGCCGCCAGGATTGTGATGGAGCGCCATGCGCCCGCGCCCCACGTGGATATTCACGTTGATTCCGGCACCAACATCGAGGTCGGTGACCTTCGCTTTAAAGTGATTTACACGCCCGGACACACTCCCGACGGCATCTGCCTCTATGGCGAAGGACGAGTCTTCACCGGCGACACGCTTCTGATTGGCGGAACCGGGCGCTCGGATTTCATGGGTGGCGATCCCGGCAAGCAATACGACGCCATCACCGGAATCCTTTTCGCTCTGCCAGACGACACCCTGGTGTTTCCTGCGCATGACTATCGCGGCAATCATTCTTCTACCATCGGCAAGGAAAAGAGCTCAAACGCGCGCCTCGTCGGCATCTCTCGCGACCAGTACATCGAAAAAATGCTGCACCTCGGTCTGCCGCTACCGGACAAAATCCAGGAATCGTTGCAAGCGAATCAATCCGCGATCGACGATGACTCGATCAAATTCCCCGAAGTTTCGCGCCTCGGCACCATCAAGGAAGTGACGGTACCGGAACTGCAGGATCGCATCTCACATGGCAGCCCGCCGCTGATTCTCGATGTGCGCGAACAGGACGAATACATCGGCGAACTGGGCCACATCCGCGGTAGCACATTGATCCCACTTCGGTCGCTCCCGACTCGGGCAAGCGAACTAAACGCGCGCAAGAGCGAGGAGATCATCGTGGTATGCCGCGCCGGGGTTCGCAGCAGTACCGGGGCCAGCATTCTCACCGCGCTCGGCTTCGAAAAAGTCGGCAACCTCAGGGGCGGAATGCTCGAATGGAACGAGGCGCATCTCCCGGTCGAACACTAACGTCGGTCGAGGCTCCACTGCTATGCATAACTTCACCCCGCAAGCCGCGCTGATTGGCGGAATTCTCATCGGACTCAGCGCTTCGGCGATGCTGCTGCTGGAGGGCAAGATCGCCGGCATCAGCGGAATCTTCGCCGGCATCCTCAATCCGAGGAGAGACGATACCGCGTGGAAGACATCGTTCGTCGCGGGCCTTCTCGTGGGAGGCGTAATATTGCGGATGTATCTTCCCCGCGCGTTCGACTTCGGGATCATTCGGCCGTACCCGATGCTGATCCTCGCCGGATTGCTGGTCGGCTTCGGCACGCGGATGGGCAATGGATGCACTAGCGGGCACGGCGTATGCGGCATCGGTAGGTTGTCGCCGCGCTCCATAACGGCGACGATCACCTTCATCGCGAGCGGAGTTGCGACGGTATTCGTGGTGAACCAGTTGATAGGAGGCGCGCGATGAAGACCAACCTCGCTTCATTCGCATGCGGCATCGTGTTCGCGCTGGGCTTGGGAATTTCCGGCATGACTCAGCCCTCCAAAGTCATCGGCTTTCTCGATATCGCGGGCGCATGGGACTTGAGCCTCGCTTTCGTTATGCTTGGCGCCATCGGCGTCTACTTCGTGTCCTTTCGGCTATCTCGAAAGATGCGCGCGCCGGTACTGGCCCCGCAGTTCTCGGTTCCCAAGCGAACTGACCTCGACGCACAACTGATCTTCGGCGCGATTATTTTCGGCGCGGGATGGGGACTGGGCGGATTCTGTCCGGGGCCGGCAATCACTTCGCTCGCATCGGGATCTCTACCCGTTGTGGCTTTCGTGGCCTCAATGGCAGCCGGAATTTATCTTCACAATGTGATGCGCGCCTTCGGCCGCATAGAAACAGCTCCTGTTGGAGCCGTCGCTGCGGACGCCTGAAAACAGCAACGCCTCCGGAGCGTCACCCCGCAGGCGTTGCATCTGAAATAAACTCCGACTTTTACGAGGCGAGCGCCGCCATCGAGCCCACAGATTCCGGAATGCCGGTCGCCGGCAGCTTCCGCTGACCCGGCGCGCGTTCGAAGGGCGACACTAGCTCGAGTTCCTTGCCCATCTCGCGTACCGCGGGCAGCACCTCATTGGCGATGAGGCGCATGCTGGTGGTGCGATCCTTTGCGGAAATCGGGCCGTCATTCTGCCAGAAGCCGAACACGCCGGGGCGCAGCACCTCGAGCACCTTGCGAATCTTCGGCAGCACCGTCTTTGGCGTGCCGCAGATCACCTGCAGCGATTTTTCGACTTTGGGGAAGGCGTCGAAAATCTGCTTGCGCAGTGCAGTCGTATCGATCTCCGGATTCTTCTGCTGCCATACGCCGGAGCGCACCTCGACCTGCGAGGCGGCGATGTCGTCATTCTTCGTGGGAGCCGAGAACGCGCCGCCGAATGCCTGATCCGCGCTGGCCGGATCGGTGAACTGCTTCGCGATGCGCCGGGTCGCTTCCTTCGAGTTATATCCCGGCGGGAACATCCACTGTGGCTGTCCGAACAGCGAATAGCCTATGCCCGCACCTCCGAACATGTCGTACTTGGCGATCTCGCGCGCCTTCTCGTCCGTCTCGGCGACATATACTTTTTGTAGATATCCGAAGTTTTCGGGCCCGACCTGATATCCTTCCTTCGCCGCCGCGTCGCGATAGATGTTCCATAGCTCGACTGTCGGTTCCAGGAACGTCGCCAGCGCCACGTACGGATATCGATGCTGCGCGCACCAGATGACGGTCTCCGGGCTGAGCAAACCGGGAATCCAAATCGGAGGATGCGGCTTCTGCAGCGGCAGCGCCCACGGATCGACGAAGCGATAATGGAAATGCTTGCCCTCGTAGCGCCACGGGCCGGGCTGCGTCCATGCCTTAACCACGAGGTCGTGCGCCTCGTTGAAATACTCGCGGTTGTAGCCGGGATTCGCATTGGTCGCGAACTGCTCGCTGCCGGCGCCGCGCACCCATCCGGTCACGAGGCGGCCCTTCGAGATCATATCGATCATCGCCAGCTCCTCGGCCAGCCGCAGCGGGTTCCCAACCACCGGCAGCGGATTGCCAAGAAGTACGATTTTCACCTTTTCGGTAATGCGCGCGAGGATCGCAGCCTCGACGTTCATCACCGAGCCCATGCAGAAGGCGGTGTCATGGTGCTCATTGAGCATCACGCCGTCGAAGCCGAGCTGCTCCGCCAGCACCTTTTCATCGAGGTACTCGTTGAGGAGTTCCGAGCCGCGCTGCGAATTGTAGAGGCGGTTGGGAAGCCCGAAATATCCGTTCTTGATGATCTCGTCGTTGGGCGCGTCGCGATACGGACGCTCGGTGAAATACATTATGTGCATAGTTCTCTCCGCCTTTTTCTAAACCAGGAATCCATGAACCTCTGCGACGAATTGTGCGCTTTTTTCTACCTCGGGACGATGCCCGCAGTTGTCGAAAATCTTCAGCGTCGATCCTTTGATTGATTGATGATACGCGTGCGCCGCCGCGAGCGGCACGATGCGATCCTCGCGGCCCCAAATCAGCGTGGTCGGCAAGCCCGCCGCGACTCCGAGCAGATGCGGCAGGCCCGGATTGAACAAAAACGGCTGCCATGCGATGCGAGCGGTTTGCGCGCGCGCATCTTCCCATAGCTCGAAGGCCTCGGGCCCCTGGCCGCCATACATCTGCGCAAGCTCAGGAACCTCCTTAGGGTTGTTGAGCGTCGCGAGGAAATGCTGCGGCGCCATCACCTGGAAAAAATCCATGATGTAGCCCTGGCCCTCGGGCGGACGGATTCCCTCGGGCGCGACCAGCACCATCTTGCGGAATTGCGAAGGATTGTTGGCCGCCATCTCGGCCGCGATCCATCCACCGAGCGAGAACCCGATAACATCGATCGGGGCGAGCTTCTGTTCCTTCAAATATCGGGCATAGAAGCCGGCCATATCGCGGATGTTCATGATCCACTCGGCGCGCTCGGTCGCACCGTAGCCGGGATGAAGCGGGATCAGCAGTGTACGCGTCTTCGCCAGCTCGGAATTCCATCGCAGCCATCCGGGGAATCCCAGCTCATCGTGAAGAATCAAGAGCGGATTGCCGGTCCCGCCGTTGATGACGCGCAAGTTAGTGCCGTCGACCTTTACGGTTTCCTCGTGCCATTCGCGAGAGTTTTCCGCCATGACTAAGCCTCTCTTCTGGATAAGCGGGTAACATAGGATGCGCCGAAATTACAAACCGATCGGTATGTGACGGGCGCTCATCGAAACCGATGACCGGGTTCTGTAATGCGGTGCGTTGGCAGCTTCGAAAGCTTCCAGGGCTCAGTTCCGTTTTTGACTTGTTTCGCTGTTTGTTCGCTCTCGTTTGTTCGCTCCCCTCATCGCGACTCGGGCGGGCAGCCGCGATTGAGCAACCTTCTGATTTATCCATCAAGCCGGAAAGCCTGAA